>NZ_BSUK01000001.1 GCF_030161555.1 Luteimicrobium album | reverse complement strand
CGAGGTCGACCCCGTGCTCGGCGGCGTACGCCTTGAGCTCGGGGGCCTTCCAGCTCGCCGACGGGTCGCCCTCCGGGAAGGGCGGCGTCTCAGGCGCCTCGACCGTGTAGCCGTGGCGCGCGAAGTACGCCAGCGCCGCGGCGTCCTCCGTCTCGCCGGTGCCGTCCTTGAAGTCGACGCCGACGACGGTCCCGTTGAACCCCGCTACGGGGGTGCGCACGGTAGCCATCAGTCGCCCTGCACCTTGATGTTGCGCAGGACGGCCGCGGCCTTCGTCGCCTTGAGAGCGACACCGACCGGGCCGAGCTCGACCTCGCCCTTCTTCACCGCGCCGGGCGTGGTGAAGTCGGGCAGGAACGTGGCCACGAGCTGGCCGCCGACGGTCGAGATTCCGTGGAACCCGTCGAGCCCGACGCGGTACGCGTACAGGTCCGTCAGGCCAGTCGTCGAAACGGTCGCGACCGTGCGGGTCTCGATCGGGATGATCGGGTCGTTCGTCCCGGCCTTCGCGCCCGGGTCGGCGAACACGATCGACCCGTACTGCTCGCGGACGATCGGGCGCCCGTTCTGCCCGACGAGCCCGTCGACCGGGTTCTGCGTGTACATCCCGGCGCGGCGGGCCGCGGCCCGGAATCGAGCGAGCGCCTTCGCGTTGCCGAGCACGATCGTCGGTGTGCCGTCGAGGAGCGCGAGGAACTCGTCGATGACGTCGAGCGCCACGTTCGCGGCGTTCGCGTCCGAGAACGAGGACCAGTCCGTGACCACGTCGACGTTCATCTCGGTGTCAGACCCGGTGAGGGCCTTGTCGAGACCGTCGAAGCCGTTGGCGTCGGTCGCGGTGTCGCCGTTGATGACGAGGTCCTGGAACTTCGTCCGCGTCGCCTTGATCTTCTGGTTGAGGTTGAGGGTCACGGCACCCGACGCGGCGGGCCCGAGCTTCGCGACGACGCGGTCCACCTCGAAGCTGCCGCCCATGACGGCAAGGTCGGTCGTGTACCGGGTCGTGGTGACGTTCTGGGCCGTGTACTCGCTGTTGATCGCGCGGGTCGCGGCGGTGGGCTGGGTGACGAGACGGCGGTACCCGTAGGTCAGGGTGTCGCCGCCGCCGGACGGGTTGACGACGTCGTCGAAGACGAGGGAGTCGAGGATCTCGGACTCCTTGCGGAACTCGTCGATGACGGCGACGTCGACGTCGTCCTGGGTGTTGTTCTTGGCCTCTACGAGGGTGACGGGCATGGGTAGGCTCCTTGGGCTACTGGCCGTACGCCGCGGTGACGGCGTCGGCGAGGGACTTGGGCTTGGTCTTCTCGCCGGTCCCGCCGGCGTGGTCGACGCTGGACGCTCCGACCGCCTGGGTCGCGAGCTTGGGGTTGTCCTTGACCGCGTCGGTGATGGCGGTCTTCACCGCGTCGGCGAAGCCGTCGTCGGTGGGGTCGAGGTCCGCGACCTTCGTCAGGAAGGCGCGGGAGTCGAGGAGGGCGCCGGGATCGGCCTTGAGGCCGGGGGCGGCGCGGAACACGGCGAGCTCGACGCGCGCCTGCCGAGCCTCGGACGCGGAGTCGGCGGCGGTCTTGGCGAGCTTGGCGGGGTCGGGTGCCTCGTCGCCCTTGACGAGGCCGAGGGCCTTGCCGATCTCCTGGGCGAGGGCGTCGCGGGCCTCCTGCGCGGCGCTCTGCTTCGCGTTGACGCGGGCGTCGCCGGCCTCCTTGCGCAGGTCGCCGATGAGCTTCTGGACGCCGGGCGGCAGGGAGTCGACCTTGCCGTCCCACTCGCCGCCGTCGTCGCCCTTCGGCTGCTGCACCTGGCGCTGCTGGACGGCCGCGGCGAGGTCAGCGGGCGACGGCGTGGTCGGCTTCTGCCCGTCGTCGCCCGGTGCGCTCTCCTGGCTGGCGCCGTCGGGGCCGGCGATGGCGTCGGCGGGCGCGGAGAAGAAGCGCAGGCGCTCGAAGCGGCGGGGCATGCCCGGGGTGGGCAGGGTGACGTGCGTGATGCTGGTGGTGTGGAACATGGTCCAGTGCCTCCCGGGCGCTGTTGTGGGTGGTCGGCCCTACGGTTCGGGCCAGGTCGCACGCACCAGGCGCGCGACCAACGAAGGGATCGGACGACATGGCAGAGAAGGCAAGCGCGGACGCGCTCGAGGCAGCGATCGTGAAGCTCGCGGCGAAGGCGCAGGAGGCGCCCGGGGCACACGCCCTGGAGTACTCCACGGCGGCGAAGGACCTCGCGGAAGCGCGCGCGTGGCTCCTGAACCCGGCGCAGCCGCACTGAGCTAGCGCGCCTTCCCGATCTGCTCGCGCGCCGACTGCCGCTTCAGCTCCGGGTTCGCCGCCAGGTGAGCCCGGAGTGCGGCCTGCCACTCCGCGACCTTCGCCGCCGCGGCCCGGCGGCCGGGCTCGTCGAGGGCGATCGCCTCGCGCATCTTCCACGTTCGGATCCCGCGCTCGAGCGCTCGCTGCCGCTGCTGCGCCTCGTACCCCTCAGGCGAGCTGCGCGGCTTCGGCGCGACCGTGGCACCCGGCACGTACGCGTTCAAGCTGTGCCGGCAGTTCGGGTGCTGGAACCCCGCCGCCCGCGCCTCGGCCACCGACCCGGCGACGTGGACCTTCACCGGCTGGCCCGTCGTCGCGGACCGGACCTCGACCGTCCCGACGGACTGCCCGCTGATCGAGAGAACCTTGCCCTCCCACGGTCGGCACAGCGGGCACTCCCGCGGCGCGTCCGACACGAGCACCAGGTCCAGGCCCGACGCCGAGAGCGTCGCGACGTGCCCTTGGATCGCGGCCCCGCCGGCGCCGGTGCGCACGGCCATCTCGACGTACGACGCGAGCTGCCACCGCCGCCCGGCCGAGTCCGTGAACCCGCCGATCCCGCGACCCAGGAGCCCGTCCATCGCCTGCTGCGCGGCCTGCCGGCGCGTCTGCGCCCCGACGACGACCGTCGACGCGGCCTGCGCGACGACCCGCTGGTACGCGTCCGTCGACGCCCGCAGCACCGTCGCCGGGAGGGCGCGGAGCTTCCACGTCGTCTCCGCGGCGATCTGCTGCACCGCGGCCTGCGCCGCCGGCGACAGTGACGGCACCTCGAGGCCGAGCGCGGTCAGGTCGGCGGCCGCCGCGCCCTCGCCCGCCGCCGCGGCGTCGAGGATCACCTGCAGCAGCTCCTTCGTCGCCGCGTCCTGCACGGTCGCGAGCTGCTCGGCGATCTCCCGGCGCAGCGCCTCGAGCTGCAGCGCCTTCTGTTCCGCCCAGTCCGGTGCGTCCAGGCCTCGTGCGACGCGGTCGCGGATGAGGCGGAGGACGACGAGCTCGGCCTGCGCGTACAGGGTGGAGACGCGGCGCGCGAGGCGCTCACCGAACGACGGGTCGACCGGCACGACGGGCCTCCCGTCAGAACGTCGGGACGGTGTCCGGGGACGTCAACGACTGCTCGGCGACGATCCGGGCGACCTCCTCGTCGACCTGCTCCTTGCCCCAGTCCGGGTGCACGAGCTGCACCTTGACCTGGGTCGAGGCGGCGCGGCCGGCTTCGAGGGCCTGCGCGGTCTGCGCGAGCGTCAGGACGCTGTCCTGCACGGAGTCCGGGAACGTGACCGTGACGTGCGCGCTCGTGTCGAGCTGGGTGCCGAACACCGAGGCGTCGATCGTGAGCATCTTGCCCATGAGCTGCTGCACCGCGGGCCGCTCGAGCCGGATCTTCCGGTCCCGCGTCTGGAACGACGCCCGCTCCCGGGCATGCACCTCGGTAGCTGTGATCGCCCCGCCGTCGCCGCCGTCCTCACCGAACGTCGCACCGGCGTACCCGGCGGACTGGATGATCCGTGCGACGAGGCTGTCGGCGGTGCGCAGGTGCTCGTCGACGCGGATAGCGAACTGCTGCGCCGTGATTGCGAGCGCGCCGTTGACGTCGCCGAGCGGGGCCTTGACGGCCTCGTACACCTCGGCGTCCAGGTCGAACGACGCGCCCTTGCCGGGCCCGGCGTCCTGGAGGTACGTCGTCGGGACGATGAGGCGGGCCTTCGCGAGGCGGATGTCCCGCATCAGCGACGACCACGTCTCGTCGAGGTTGTCCATCAGGCCCTCGACGCCGTCCAGGTCCGAGCGGCCGAGCGCGCGGCCGATCGGGTGGTCCCGCCACCGCCGCTGCGGTGTCTGGTTCGGCACGTACACGACGGCGAGGCCCGGGGTGCGGCCCGCGGCGAGCGCACCGTCCGCTGCGACGAGGTCGGCGAGCGGCGCCGTCGCCGGCTGCTCGACGAGCGGGACCCCGCGGCCGAGGTTGTCGCCGGTGCCCTCGTACAGGGCGTGGAAGACCAGCCCGAAGCCGGCCGGGTCGAGCTCGTGGCGCTCGAGGTGCCGCCACACGGTCCCGCCGTGGTGACCGACGACGTGCCAGAACGTGACAGCGACAAGGCGCCCCCACCGGAACTCGGGGAGCGCGGCGTCGGCGTCGACCGTCGTGACGAACGGGGCGTCGGCGAGCTGCGGGTCCCACGTGACCCGGTGGTACCGGCCACCGAGCGCGGCGCCGAGCTCCGCCCCGGCGGCGAGCGTGGTGGCGAGGGCGTCGTCGACGTACCCGGCCACGCGCGCGTTCGTCGCCGTGTCCTCGCTGTCGGTCGTGACGACGGGCGGTTCCGCGTACAGCAGGTCCGCCGACGCGCGGCACAGGTCCGCGGCGATCGGGACGTGGGTCTGGTCGCGGCGCTGCGCGAGCCCGTTGTCGGGTCGGCCCCACCAGAACCTGGCGAGGGACCCGACGACGCCGCCGGCGTACTGGGCCCGGCGTGTGGTGGACGCGCGGTCGTCGCGCTGCGCCGTCCGGTACGCCGCGGTGAGGCGGTCGGGGGTGCCGACGTACCAGGCGTCCCAGACGTCCTGCTGGGTGCGGATCGGGGCGAGGACCTTCGGGGGCCACGCGGTGCCGTTCTGGGGCAGCGGCATGCGGGCCTCCTCGGTGGTGTGGGACGCTCGGGCCGTGGACGGTGTGAGCTGGCTGTATCTGGTCGTGCTTCTCGTCGTGCCGATCGCCTACACCGTGTACATCCGGAGGCGCGACAACCCGGAGCTTCGGAAGCGTCGCCGCGGTCGGTAGCCGGTCAGTCGGTCGTGTCGGCGCCGGGCGCGTCGTCCATCGCGGGTGCGACGGGGACGGCGGAACGCCAGTCGTGGCGGGTCGTGTAGATCGCGTACCGCAGGGCGTCGACCTCGTCGTCGTCGGCCTTCACCGGCGCCGTCTCACCACGCGCGGTGGCCTTGTCGTCCCACACGTACCCGGTGATCCGTTCGATCAGACGAGGGCACGTCGCCGACACGACGAGCTTGTCGACGGCGAGCAGCGACGCGATGAGCTGGATGCCGGGCAGGACGGCTTTGTGGGCGTTGCGGACGCCGGGGACGCCGTCGTGGAACAGCTGGTGCCGGAACGACGCCGCGGCGGAGTCGACGGCGACCCACTCGGGTCGCTGCCACGCGTCGTGCGGCCGGGCGGCGAGCCAAGTGCGCAGCGAGGTGGCGTGCTCGCCGATCGTCGCGTGCCCCGGCGCCCACTCGTCGAGGACGTACAGCCGGTCCCCGGTCGCGCCGTCGCGCGTGTCGGGCCCGACGCCGAGGAGGTAGCCGCGGGTCGCGTGCTGGTCGCCGTAGTCCACGCCGAGCGCGAGCACCCGGTCCATCGTGGGGAGCGCGTCGGGGTCGATGACGTGGCGGGCTGGGTCCCACTGCTCGTAGACGGCGCCGGCGGCCTGGACCCACTCGCCGAGGATGAACCGGCGGTACCAGAGGCCCACGTACTCGCGCTGCACCTGCTCGACGTAAGCGGGGTCGAGGTGCGTGTTGTCGGTGAGGCGGAACCGGTGGACCTGGTAGCCGAGCTCGGCGGCGCGGTCGATGACCTGCCGCTTGAGCCAGTGCGCGGGCCCGTCGGGGTTCGTCGTCGCGAACAGCTGCGCTCCGGGCACGGACATGCGGCCGAGGAGCTGCGTCCAGAACGCCTCGCTGACGAGGGTCGACTCGTCGACGTACGCGCCGGCCACGGTCAGGCCACGCAGCACGGCCTCGGAGCGGGCGTCAGACGCGCCGAGGACGTGAACCGTCCGCCCGAGGATGACGCCAGTCGGTGCGCCCGCGGTGTACGCGACGTGCCGTGCCAGGGTGCCGAACAGGGACGGGTCCTTGAGGGGGCCGAAGACGTTGCGGGCGATGGACTCGCGGGTGCGGCCGACGACGACGAGCTCACCACCGCGCGGGGCCTTCGCGACGAACAGCAGCCAGCGCAGCAGCGACGCGATCGTCTTCCCTGACCGGATGCTCCCAGTCCACTGGACGACGCGGGCGTCCGCGTGGGCGATAGAGCGGATCTGCGCGGGGAGAGCTGCTGGCGGACGGCGGCGACGACGGCCGGCGTCGCGGTCGCGACGGGCGTCATGGTGCACCATCCTGGTCGGCGGCGGCAGTGATCGCGTTCGCGATGCCGTCGAGCATCGACAGGGCGTCGACGATCCCGCCGTCCGCGTCGTGCACGGCGATCTTCAGCGACCGGTCGATCGCGGCCCCGGCGGCCTGGACGAGCTTCAGCTTGTCCGAGGGGATCGGCTCCGGGGCTTCCTTCTCGTCGTAGTCGTGGTCCTTGCCGCCCCAGTCCCAGTACAGGTGCGGCCTCCACAGCTGGGACCGCAGGCGTTCGGCGTCCTCGAGGAGCGCGAGCTCGAGCGCCGCGCGCCGGCCGCGGGCGTCGGTGACGTTCGCGGTCGTCGCGGCGAGGGTCGCGGTGCGGTCGACGAGGATCCCGAGGTGCTGCATGCGGCGCCCGACGGCGGTCTTGGACCGGTCGAGCTCGGCGGCCATGTCGCGGACGGAGTGGCCGGCGGCGGCGAGGTCGCGCAGGTGTTGGTCGTCGGCGGCGGTCCAGGGGCGGGCAGCGGGCATCGCTCGTCACCTGCCTGGGCTGGTCTCACCGCGCCGGGCGGGCTGTTGACGTCGCGCGGACATGGGGCGACCCCCGGAGCTGGTGGGCTCGACGGGGGTCGTGTGGGTGTGTTCGGGCATGCCGAACGCACGCCCAGTATGCGGGCCTGTGGATAAGGGGTCAAGGCGCAGGTCAGTCCGGCGTGTCGTCGCTCGGCACGCCGTGCTCGTCGACGCGCTGCAGCCCGCCGTTCTCGAAGCGGCGCCACCACCGACCGGCCACATCGCGGAACGTCATAACGGCACGAGCGCGCCCGTCAGCTTCGAGCACGCGCTCGGGTGCGACGTAGGCCATGGGGGCGCCAGGTGGGAGGACGGCACAGTGCGTGACCTCGATCCAACGATTCGTGCTGTCGGTGACGAGGCCGACCTCGACGTCGAACACGGTCTGCTCCGAGCCGTTGAAGACGACTGCGGCGTCCACTGACGTCATGAACGTCGAGCCCAGCCGAGGGCCGACCTCGCGTTGCTGGACCTCATGCCAGGCGATGACCCTGAGCGCCTGCGCCTGGCGCGCAGCCGTGTCGCTTGCAATCTGCTCGGCGACGCGGACCTCGCGCGCCCGCTCGCGGTCATCGCGCGTGACCCACCAGCGAACGAGTGCGACGACGCTGGACGCGGCGACGATGACGAGCGCGCCGAACGATCCGATGGACGAGAGCACGTCCCACGTCGTGGTGGTGTCCTGCATGGGCCGGAGCGTACCGGCCGCCGCCCACCTCACGCCGCGGTGGCCGCGCTCCGGTGCGCGAGCACGGCGAGCCACGTCCCCGCGTCCCATCGCAGGGGCTGTCCGTCGTCGTCGCGGCAGGTGCGGCACAAGACATCGGCGGCGTCGCCGGCGTACTGCCATCCGGGCGCGAGGTACAGGCGCCGATTGCAGTCAGGGCACGGCGGGAGCGCCGAGGGTGCGGGCGTCCAGGGCTGCTCGTCGTCGTGGGCTTCGTCGAGGAGCGCGCGGCAGCGACGCGCCCAGGCGGTGAGGTCGTGGGCGGCGTCGCGGACCGGGGCCGGCCGCCGTGCCCTGACGCGATGGCGTGGTCGACGAGCACGGGCAGGCGCCCGATGGCGTCGAGGGTCTGGCGGTCGCCGTCGGGCCGGAACCGCGCCTGCTGGAACAGGAGCAGCGTGAGCGTGGACTCGTGGCGGCGGACGGCCGCGGCGATGTCGAGGGCGAGGTTCGCGGCGGGCCCGTTCCAGGGGATGCGGTGGATGTCGGCGCGCCCGCCGAGCTGCGACTCCGCGACGGTGTTCGAGGCGTGGGGGATGAGGGCGTTGACGCGGCGGAGGAGGCCGTGGGGTGCGGCGGTGAGGGTGCGGGCGGTGGTGTAGAGCTCGTCGACAGCGATCACGGTTCCTCCTGCTCGTGGATTCCATCCTTGACACGTGGCGTTCTCGGATGGAGCGTCTCGGCATGGGGCCGAAGAAGAAGAAGTGCGAGTCCTTCGCGATCTTCGAGAAGAACAACGCGCGAGCAAGCTTTCTGATCCAGGACTTCACGCTGGCTCGGAAGGCTGGGCGGCCGCAGGAGATCGAGCGCGCTCTGCTGCAGGGTGCAGTCGTCTTTTCGATCGGGGCGCTGGACAATTTTGTCCACGAACTGATCCTCGAAATTGTGCCCCGGTTCGGCGGAAACGGTGACGCGCTGCACGAGCCGCTTCGCAACATCGCGAGAGACGACCCGGCCCTCGCGCTCCGTGTTGCGCTGGCACCGACGCCTGAGCGTCGGCGTGAGGAGTTGCAAGCAGCGCTCGATAAGTGGCTGGAATCGAAGTCCTTCCACGGAGTCAGCGCGGTCGTCAACGGGCTGAAGTACTGCGGCGTTGACTTGTCGGAGGTGGGGTTGCCGACGAACTGGCGAGCGCGCGTCGAACACTTCACGGAGATGAGACACAAGATCGTGCATCGAGGGATGAGGCCGAGCCTGACCGTCGAGAACGCAACGGAGTGTGTCGATCTGATGGGTCGGCTCGCCGCCAACATCAACGACGAGGCTGTCAAGAAGTACCACCCGTAACTCGCGGCTTCGACGCAGCCAATGAATCTGCCAACGCGCGAAAACCGTGACATCGCCGCGATGTGAGCGAATCGTGACACCGACCATGGACCCATCGTCCACACTGCAGTCAACACACACGGGACGCCCATGGGACGTCCCGGCGACGACTCTGCTACTGGAAGCTCTGTGCCGCGGGGCGCTTGTAGAAGTAGAACGCGACCTCGTCGGCGCCACGCTCGGGGAACCACCTCTTGCCGAGCAGGTTCGGGAGCGGCTGGCCAGGCTCGGTGATGGTGAAGCCGTGGCGACGGTAGAACTTCTCGAGCTGGTCCGCCTGCAGGTCTGCGGTGACGACGCCGAACCATGCGCGGACGCCTGTGGAGGCGAGGCGAGTCTCGAGGTGGTGCACGAGCGCGCCGCCAATGCCGCGGCCGCGGGCGTTCGGCTCAACCGCCAGTAGGTCGAGTTCGCTGTGCTTGTCCAGCACGTTCGCGTAGGGTCCTCGGCTCCCCAGGATCGCGGAGCCGGCCGCGACTTGTGCACGGCACGAGAGTGCAGCGCCGAGGAGGTGACCGTCTTCGTCGCGGGCCTGAGCGATGACGGGGGCGTAGAGGTAGTCGTGCTCCGGCGCGGGCACGGCGTTGGGTGCGATGCCGTGAATCGCACTCGCGAAGAGCCGCTGGACGGCGGCGCGTTGAACGGTCGTGACTGCCTCGGTGATCTGCACGGCGTCACCGTATCGGTGAAGGTCACGTTCACGCAGCGAGCTCCTCGAGATCGGGCCACTGGCCGCCGTTCATGGCGGCGAGGTGCGTGGCGGGGACGTCGTCGATGGGGTGGCCGAGGTGGCGTGCGCCCATGGCGGCGAGGATGAGGGCGTCGGCTTCGTCGTTGCCGGTGATGTCGACGGTGGGGTGGCGGCGGATGACGGCGGCGAGCACCTGGTCCTTGCCGGCGTTGCCCTTGCCGGTGGCGTACTTCGCGCGGGTGGTGGGCGGGACGACGGCGACGGCGTCGACGTGCTGGACGATGCGGTCGATGACAAGCCACCACAGGCCGGCGCGTTCGGTGGCGTGCGGGGATCGTGCGGCGTAGGCGAGGCCTTCGATGACGACGAGGTCGGCGCCGTCGGTCCAGGAGGCGACGTTCGCGACGATGCGGCGGAGGCGGTTGTGGCGGCCGTGGAGGTCGTCGTGGTCGGGCTTGGTCTGGATGCGGTCGACAGCGGCGTGGCGGCCGGCGATGACGGCGACGCCGGTGGAGGTGAGGGAGAGGTCGAGGCCGACGATCTTCACGCGTGCGCCTCCAGTGTCCCGTACCAGGCGGCGTCGTAGCCGAGTCTGCTCAGGATGTCGGCCCGTAGCGTGTCGGTCTCTCCGGGGAAGCTCGCGGAGCCGTCGGCGAAGGTGGTGGCGAGGGCGGCGAGCATGTTCGCGGTGCGCAGCTCGTGGGCGACGGCGAGGCTCGCTTCCGTCTGGGCCTCGGCGAGCAGGTACCGGGCGTGGTCCGGGTCGGCTGTGTAGGCGCGGTCCAGGCGGTCTCCGGCCCGGTCGGCGTGGCTGTTCGAAGGCAGGTTGGGCATGGGGTGCTCCTTGGGGTCAGTACGGCGGTTCGCCGTGCATGGGGTCGGCGGTGCGGGTGGTGCGGAGGCGCAGGGGTGCGCGTGAGAGGGGTGGGCGCCCGCAGACGTGGGCGGCGAGGACGACGACGTGGTCGGCGGGTGCGAGGCGGGCCAGGGGTGGGACGTGGGGTTCGTGGCGGGGTGTGAGCTCGTGGCGGCCGGCGAAGGTCCAGAGCTGCCAGGTGGGGGTGTCGAGGATGACGGCGGCGGCTTCGAGTTGTGGGGTGAGGGGGTGGGGGTCGCAGCGTGCGAGGCCGGCGCAGCGGGGTGCGTCGAGGCCGACGACGGTCCAGCGTGCGCAGCGGGGGCAGGGGCGTGGAAGGGCTCGTCCGGAGGCGAGGGTGGGTGTGGCGCCGTGGGTGGTGGTGAAGGCGGTGACCCAGGCGGGCTCGGAGGTCGCGGCGGCGTCGAGGTCGTCGGGTTCGAGGTCGAACAGGGCAGTCATGCTCGTTTCGCCGCCTCGATGAGGAGTGCGGCGACGTCGCGGTGCAGCTCGTTGCGGCGTACGGCGTTGCTGGGCGGCGTCGCGGCCAGGGTCGCGAGGAGGTACGACCAGGCGTACCCCATGAGCTCCTTGTCGGTGCTGGAGCTCGCGAGGCGGTCGGCCCAGAAAGGGTCAGGCACCGAGGCGGCCGGGTCGTTCATCGGGTTCCTCCGTCGTGGTGGTCGTGACGCGTGATGCGTGGGTTGGGTATGACGGCAACGCACGTACGTACGTGCGGGCGTAGGGCGTCATGTTGGAAAGTCGCGTCATCGCGTCACCACGCGTCATAACTGCAGGTCAGAGCGCGTGACGCGTGCTGTGGGTACGCGTCACGAACAGGCACGCACGCGTCACGATTCGTTGCCATGGGCTACCGCCACCCCTGCTGGTCGAGGCGCTCGTCGAGGGTCGGTGACGCGTCCCGTGACGCGTCGGGGCCGTCGTCCTCGATGTCGTTGAGGCGGATGCCGGCGAGGTATCGGGCCGAGTTCGACCGCTCGGTGCGGATCCCGTACTTCGACCGCAGCGCGACGGTGAACGTCTTCGGGGACATGGGGGTTGCGCCGGCGTCGGTGCACCACCGCTCGTACGCGGTGCGCAGCTGCGCGGACCGCACGCGCAGGTCCTGCCGGTTCGGGTCGCCGGTGACGCAGCAGTCGGTGACGAACCCGGCGACGGTGTCCTGTTCGGTCTCGTACGCCTTCGTGGCTGCGGTGACGGCGTCGGGGGCGGCGAGGCCGCGGGCGAAGTAGTCGGCTGCGCCGCGGATCGCCCACGCGAGGATCGCGGGGCCCTCGTCGGCGATGAGGCGTTCCTCGAGGTCCTTGACGCGGGCGCCCTCGGGGACGGTGTGCACGAAGGGGACCATGACGACGCGCCGCCAGAACGCGAGCCCGCCGACCCGGACCTCCGGTTCGTGGTTGGACAGGACCCACAGGGTGTGGGTGGGCGTGAAGTCGAAGAGGTCCTCGCGCATGAACCGGGCGGAGATCGTGTCCTTGCCGGTCAGGGACTTGATGCGGGCCTCGTCGAACGTCTGGCCCTCGTTGATCTCGGAGGTGACGGTGAGGCGCTGTCCTTGCAGTCGGGCGAGCTCGGTGGGGTGCCCGTGGTTGCGGGTCGCGAGGAGCATCTCGGCGGGCGCTTGGCCGGAGTACCCGTCGGCGCCGAGGCCGACGATGTGCTGCAGGGTCGACATGAACGTCGACTTGCCGTTGGCGCCGGACCCGTGGGCGAAGAAGAAGACCTGGTCGAGGACGGCGCCGACGAGGGACATGCCGACGGCGCGCTGGACGAAGGCGATCATGTCGGGGTCGCCGGCGAACGTGTCGGCGAGGAACCGGTCCCACAGGGGTGGGACGCGTCGAAGTCGGGCGCGACGGTGGTGGTGCGGGTGTGCAGGGCCGCGGGGTCGGGTTGGGACAGTGTCCCGGTGCGCAGGTCGACGATGCCGGCGGGGGTGTTGAGCTCGTAGGGGCGAGCGTCGAGCTCCTTCGCGGCGACGACGATGCGCTGGTCGGATTGGGCGAGTCGCAGGACGTCGGTGACGCCGCGGGCGCTGAGGGCTTTCTTGCGGTAGGTCTCCCAGCCTTCGCCTCCGGGGAGGCGGCGGACGAGGGTGCGGGCGTGTTCGCGGACGAGCTCGCGGTCGTCGACGGACCAGTGGTGGCCGGTCCATGTGAGCCATCGTCCGCGGCCGGTGGCGTAGCGGACGGTGTCGGCGTGGGCGTCGACGAACAGGAGGGCGGTGTTGTCCTGGTCGGGGGTCGCGACGCGGTCGGCGACCTGCTCGGGGGCGGGCTCGTCGACGACGTGGAGCTGCGGGCGCGGCGCGGGCGGGACGGGGAGCGCGCCGTCGGCGGTGGGGGCGATGAGGCCGGCGAGGTCGTCGGCGGTCGGGTGGTCGGGCACGGGGCGCAGAGCGGTGGCGCGCTGCCCGAATCCGGCGGCGGCGAGGGCCTTGGCGGCGGCGGTGTGGTCGCCGCCGTGCTCGAGGACGGCGAGCGCGCCGAGCTTCGTGTACGGCACCTCGGGGGCGAAGTCGGTGGACGAGGTGAAGACGTAGAGGCGGTCGCGGTCGTCGGCGTGCCCGGTGGTCGCGCTGATGCCTTGCCCGCGGTCCTTGCCGGGGCGGAGCCAGTAGCGGGTGCGGCCGCGGGCGGAGACGAGGGTCCAGCCGTGGGGGTGAGGATGTCGGCCCAGTCGGTGCGGTTCTCGTAGTCGTCGCCGGGTGTGACGCCCTGGGTGGGGTCGTGCGGGGCGACGGGCGTCGACGTGGTGGCGTGCTCGGGCTGCTCGTCGAGGGTGCGCAGGATCGCGCAGAACGCGTCGAGCTCCTCGGGGGTGAGGACGGCAGCGTCTGCAGGACCGCCGGCGAGCCGCACCCACGGGCGCCCGGATGCGTGGTGGCGTGACGGGGCGACGACGACCTGGCCGCCTTCGCCGCGGGTCTCGGCGAGGACGAGGCCGTCGGCGGCCCGCGCGAGCTTCTGGTTGCCGAGGACGGGCTGGTGGGAGTCGGTGCGGACGTGGAAGTGGACGCCGCCGGACGGGGAGTGCTCGAGCCACCCGGAGGTGACGCGGGCCCACAGGTCGCCGAGGCCGGTGTCGGTGGCGAGCTGCGCGAGGTCGGGGAGGTGGTGGGCGGCGCGGCCCTCGATCTCGATCATGACGGCGTTGCCGGAGACGTGGCCTTGGACGACGCCGAGGTCGTAGCCGGGGTGGGTGAACCAGGCGCGAACCCGGGAGTCGTCGGGGCGCTGGTCGGTGTACTGCTTCCAGGCGGTGAGGGCGGGGGCCTTGGTGCCGTCGTCGCGGATGGGGATGACGGAGTAGCCGGCGTCCAGCAGCTCGAGGGCGGCGGTGAGGACGTCGTTGGTCACTGGGGCTCCTGGTCGTCTTCGGTGAGGCGGTCGATGCGGTCGTCGTCGAGTTCGTTGTCGGGCGGGTCGGGGTGCTCGGTCTCCCAGAGGTCGTGGGCGCGCCAGAAGGTGGTGTGTGCGGCGGCCGCGAGCGTCGTCATCGCGCGTTCCGGAGGCTCTTCGTCGCGACGGCGATGGCGCCAGCCGACCGGTGCAGGATCGACGCCGCGTTCCGGTTGACGTCGGCCCGCGCCGCGTCGTCGATCGGAAGGAGCCACCACGTCGACGACTCGGGCCCGGCAGACCACACCGACCAGCGACCGCGAAGACCGTCGACGGCGAGCACGTTGCCGGGTCGGACGTCGCCGGAGCGGAACGGCTGGGGGAGCTTGGTGTCGGTCATGTCGTCCTCCCGGGACGTCGAAGGTGTTGGAGGTGCTGGTGGTCCCCGCGCCCCGGATCGAACGGGCTGGGGCGCGCCGGTTGCGCGCGCGGGGTGCCGCGGTCAGGCGGCGGTGCGCAGGAGCGCGATGACGGACGCGTCGAGGCCGGTGGCGCCGGCGATCGTGGCGTCGTCGAGGCCGAGCGCGACGAGCTGCCGCGCCTTCTCCCCGGCGTCGGAGCCCGACGGCGCGGGGGCGGGCGGCGCTGCCTGGACCGGCGTCGTCGTCGGGGCCGGGGTGGTGCCGAGGAAGTCGCCCGACTGGGCCGCCTTGTCCGGGGCGGCGTACTGGGCCTCCCAGAGCTTGCGGTCGGAGTACCCGCGGGTCTTCGACGGCTCCGTCCCGACGAACGAGACGGTGAGGGTGCCCCCGACCTCGAGGCCCTTGGCGCCGGACTTCTGCACGGCGGCGCGGACGGCGTCGTGCACGGACTTCGACCCGGGCGCCTTGGAGCCCTTGACGTAGACGGCGCGCACGCCGTCGTCCTCGGGGTCGTCGCGCAGGTCGGTGGCGAGGGTGACGACGAGCTGCATGCGCGGGTCGCCGTTGTCCCAGGTGAGGAGGTTCCCGTCGAGGTCGGTCTGCTGGCGGACCTCGACGGACTGGACCTTGCCGGTCACGGTGTAGCCGACGGCGTCGTCGCGCCCGAAGGCGGACTTCGAGCCGGACCCCATGAGGAAGTCGTTGGTGTCGGTCATGGTGGTGCTCCTTGTGGTGTCGGTACTGCGGTGGGTTGGGGTCACCCGAGGAGGTCGGCGAACGCCTTCTCGGGAGCGTGGTGGCCGGGCGGGTTGAGCCCGGCGCCGTCGGGGAAGCGCGCGCAGTCGTAGCAGTGCCGCGCCCTGGGGAGGCTGGTGATCCACGCGTCGCGCTGCTCGACGCCCAGGGCGTCCTCGAGGGCGCGGAGGTTGTCGTGGAGGCGGTTGGCGCGGTCGAGGGCGGCGACGGCGCGGGCGCGGTCGTGGGGGCGTGCCACCAGATCGCGTCGTCGAGTCCGCGCACGCTGTTGCGGGGCAGGTAGACGATCGAGACGTGCTCGACGCGGATCCCGGCGTCGTTCCACCCTTCGCGTAGAGGTCGGCCTGGACCCGGTAGACGGGCGAGGGTCCGACCTTGGCGGCGGTGAGGGTGGACGCGCCGACGAGCTTCCAGTCGATGGTCAGGCCGGCGGCGACGTCGAGAGCGTCGGTGGATCCCCAGATCTCCTGGCCGCCGATGTGGCCGACCATCGTCTTCTCCTCGACGAGGTACCGGCCCGGCCGCTGGTTGAGCCAGGCGTTCATCTCGCGGTCGAGGAGGACGCGCTCGAGGTTCTCGTGCATCGCGGTCCCGACGTACGGGAGCCACGCTGTGCTCGGGAGCTGCTCCCACTGCGCGAGCTTCGCGGCGAGGCAGTGGTCGCAGTCGGTGCCGATCTCCGAGGGCCCGATGATCTTCTGGTGGTTCCGCGGCTTGTTGGCGATCGCGTCCTCGACGAGCGTGCGCAGCTCGCGCAACGCGACGTCGGGGGCGGTGCCGGTGTGCAGGTACGCGTCGCGGTACTCGGTCGCGAGCGCGGACATGGCCGTCATGACTCGCCCCGCGTCAGCTCGATGACCAGCTGGGCGTACTCGGCGGCCGCGTGGGCGTTGTTCTGCGCGGCGATGCCGGCGAGGTGAGCGAGCGCTCGGCGCGTCTCGGCGCCACGTGCGGCGATCACGCGAGCACGCGTCTCGGCGTTCATCTCCCGGAGCTGCCCGACGCTGATCGGGGGCAGTGTGCTCATCGGTACGTGTCCTTCCTGGCGTCGTTGCGGGACAGCTGGGCCGCGATGTCGCGGCGCTTGTGGCGTTCGAGGTAGCGGTGCACCTGGCGGGGGAGCCACCCGAGGTCTGCGGCGACGGCGAGCGTCGTCGCACCGTCCGCGGCGGCGGCTTCGATGCGGGCGAGGCGGTGCCGGGCCCGCAGGACGGCCGTCACGGGACGACCCGGTCGTCGGACCAGGCGTAGGCGCGCATGCTCTTGTCCTGGTGCGGGCCGTCGTGCCCGGGCCGCCGGTCGCAGACCGCGATGTGGTAGATCGGGTGGCCGGCCTGCGTCAGGTACGCGATCGAGTCCGTGATGCGCTCGGCCCCGCACTGCACGGCGCCGCGGGCGCGAGCGCCGGCGCGGATCGTGGGAAGGCCCGCCTGCGACGACGGCGGGTGCACGGTGGGCTGCTCGTCGCCGGTCATGCTGCGACCGCCACGACGTGGACGCGCTCCGGCTTGGCGTTGCGCTTCACGCCGCCCCACACCCCGTACTGCTCCCGTGCGGCCTCCGCGCGCTCGGCGCACAGGGCCTTGACCGGGCACACCGCGCAGAACGCTGCCGCGCGGGCGACGTCCGACGGCGCCTCGGAGAACCACAGATCGGGGTCGAGGGACCTGCACACCGCCGACTCGACCCAGTCGCCGGCCAGGGCGCGGCGCGCCGCGACGTGCGGCTCGACGACCTTCGTCGCGATCGTCTTCGGCATGACGGGGATGACACCGCCGCCGGCGAGCTCGCGGCTGTAGCAGGCGCCGCACTTCCCGTGACCGGCGAGCTGCTTGGACCCGGCGGGCCACTCGTCGCGCGGCAGACCGCGGACGCGGAGCGGACGCCGCACTCGGCGCAGGTCGTGGGCGCTGCGACGGCGGTCATCGGACCGTCACCGTGCGCGCGCCCGCGACCTGGAAGGGGCGCAGCTGGGCGGGGGACATGTGCTCCTTGACCGCGGCCGTGTCGATCGCGGCCCGGTAGAGCACCGGGTGCTGCGCCGGCCCGAACGCCTCGGCGAGCTTCTTCGTGTCCAGGCGCGCCGGGACGGTCACGATGACTTTGAGCTGCCCGGCCTGCGTCGTCCCGTCCGGGAGGAGCGCGCGGAGCTGGGTGTCGATCGCGGCGATCTCCTCGTCGATCGAGGTCTTCTCGTCGCGGAGCTTGGCCTTCCGGATCGCGAGCTGTTCGACGACGACGAGCTGGTCGTCGGTGAGGCCGTCCGACGTCGGGGTGGCGATGTCGTTGGTGGTCATGGTTGTGGGTCTCCGTTCAGGCGGCGAGGGCGTGGGTGGACAGCGGCTCGAAGGTGCGGAGCCGGGCGGCGAGGTCGTACCGGCCGAGGCGGTGCAGGGTCTTCTCGAGCGAGTTCGCGGAGCAGTACCCGAGGCGCTTCGCGGCGGCGGTGAGGCCGACGCCCCAGGACGCGAGGAACTCGGCGTCCTCGATGACGGCGGCGGCGCGCGGGGGACGGGCGGTCTTCATCGGGGCCTCCGGGTGTTGACGACGTGCAGGCGGACGAGGAGGCCGAAGCCCGCGGCGGCGAGCCCGACGGCCGTGAAGTGCGCGGCGGACAGGTTCCGCGCCGACAGGGCGAGGACGAGGCCGGCGGCGATGAGGCCGAACGCGGCGGCGGCGACGATCGCGACGCCGAGCGGGTTCGGGCCCGACGCGGGGCGGCGGGCGTGCCGGGGCGGACCGTCGGCCTGCTGGACGCGGGCGACGGCGGCGGCGGTCTGCTCGGCGAGGTGCGCGTCGAGGCGGTGGGCGCGGGCGGCGCGGAGGTCGAGGACCTCGGCAGGCGCGCGGTCGGCCGCGTGGGAGCTGAACTGCCAGCGCCCGCCCATCAGGCGGCCTGCTCGGTGAGCTCGTAGTCGATCGGCGCGTCGACCTCGGACGGGTCGGTGACGGCGAACCCGAAGTCGGTGCGGTCGAGGCGGTACCAGGTGTTGGTCTCGGGGTCCCACCACTCGCCGGTGATGGCGTTCGCGCCGGCGCGTCGCGCGCGGTCGGGGATGCTCAGCGTCGAGGTGACGGTGACGACGGTGTGCTTGGGGGAACCGCGGTGACGGCCTGGGACGGGCGGGCAGGTTTCGCCGTTGCGGGCGGCGAGCTTCGCGCGCTCTTCCTGGAACTGCAGCTTGCCGGTGAGGGGCCCGGGCTTCGCGTGTCGGGGGAGGTGCTGGGTGTTCATGGGACGATGTCTCCTGTTCGATCGATGAAGCCCGGTGTCTCGTGGTAGGGGTGCCGGGCTTCGTTGTGTTCTGCTTGGGTTCAGGCCGCGTCGGGTGCGGTCTGGGTCTGCTGGCCGCGCTGGGCGGCAATGAGCTGCTCGAGCTCTTCGATGGACGGCCCGCCGGCGACGTGGGCGCGGCGCGCAGCCTCCGCGACCGGCAGGGAGTCGCGGACACGCCGTCCCTCCGCGATGCACGCACCCGCCTTCGCGATCGCTTCGTCACGCGTCGTCACACCGCCACCTGACGAACGGAGCCGGCCGCGTTTGTCACTCGATGCGCGCGAGATCCGACATGGGCCTCGAAGAGGTCCTCCACGTCGCGGTCGAGGTACTTCGCAATCGTGCTGCCGAGATCTTGCGAGCAGCCGCGCATGGCGCCTGTCTCTAGGGCCGAGATTGCCGCCTGCGTGCAGCGCGCGAGCGCCGCGAGGTCGTACTGGGTGTATCCGGCTCGGAGCCTTGCGCGACGGATCGCACCGGGGTCCTTGACTCGCATCCACACCTCCCTGAGGAATCTGACTTTCGGTCGTCGGGTGACCATCGTGCCTCCGTTTGTCCCGGGTGACAAGTGGAGCCTGCCGCGCTTGTCACGCACTTGTCAAGAGGTGCGCACGAACTTGCAGGTCAGGCCGTAAGGTGGCGCTGTCACTTGTGTGTTCCCCTAGGGCCGAAGGTGGCATCAGCGAGAACAGCGCCGACAGGATCGGGACCGTGACCAAGAATCCACTCACGCTGAGGGACGTTGCGCTCAGGGCATCGGAGCGAGCTGGAGGGCTGCAAGGGCGAGCGCTCGATCGCGAAGCCAAACGGCGCGGCCTCACACTCTCGTACACGACGGTCGACAAGATCATCGCGGGCACCTACACCTCTCGGCCTACGCGCCGCACCCTCGAAGCGCTCGCCGAGCTTTCCGGCGTTCCGCTCGTCGAGGTCCTGCTGGCTGCCCGTGAACCGCTTCCGGTGCAGCCGCTCGCCGAACTCCTGCCGCCTGACGCGGATCTGCTCTCCGCCGACCAGCGTCGCGTGGTCGTTGACATCGTGCGGCAGTTCGCGCGGTCCAATCGTGAGCTCGACGAGGCGCGCCGCGATGCAGAGTCCTCCGCCGCGCTCGCCCCCGACGCGCTTGCGCTAGCGGCTCGCCCCGGAGTGCCGGCCGCCGCGCCTGACGCGACATCGGGGGAGGAGTCGCAGGACTCAGGCTCGGATGAGCCGTCGTGAGCGACAGCTCCAGGCGATAGATAGGGGTAGCAGGTGTTCGGAGCACGAGTCTTCGAGTTCTGGGTGACGCGGGGACCATCGAAGCGCACGCGCCTCGATCTCGGCGAGCCGTGGGGGAGCGCCAGTGCCTCTGCGGAAGACCTTCTGGTGGCGTGCGGCGAGTCGCTGATGACGCGCGGGCTGGTCTCCGGGGTGCCGGATCTTCGCCGACCTGCCGAGTGGGAGGAGGACCCGCACCCTCCACGCGAGACTCCCCAACTGCGCTGTGACGACGTCCGCGCCGTTGGCCCGGGGCAGACGCTCTACAAGCTGAAGCACGGCTACCACGGCGAGTTCGACGAAGCGCTAGGCCGCGACGGCGCGGTCGACATCTCGCAGCGTGCCCCAGTCCACGAATACCGAGCCCTGCTGTTTGTCCCTGAGTCAGGACCCGAAGGGCGTCTCGTGGTTGAAACGATCGCGAGGACATGCCCCATCACGATGTTGGTTCGATGGTTGGGCTACGAAGGCTTTCGGCTCGATGCTGACAGGTGGCTGCGTCCCAAGGTCAACCAGGTTGCGGATCGTCGCCGGATCATGGAGCTCATCCGGAACGCCGAGAAGGTCACCGCAGAACTGCGGCAGTACCGGCCCAGCGAACCGGGGCGTCGAAGGTCTGTCGCCACCAAGCTGACGCACCACGTCGACGCGGACTACGAGCGTGAGGGTCTCCTTCGCGAGGCCCTCCGATGGGCGGAGGGTGGCGGTGACTCCGAGTACGTCGTCAGGATCGAATCTATCGCCGGCTACAGCCCAGAGGCTCTCGATGAGACTGGCCTCCGGTTCGACGATGCCGCTCTGGTTGTCGAGAATGACGAGGGCCGCAAGACGATCCGGCCCGATTCGATCCGCGCACTGTTCACGTACGAGTTCAGCGCGGATCTACCGCTCGACGACGACTCCTGGATCGCAAGTGCGCGCTCCCTCCTCAGTGGGACACTGTCAGAGGGCACCGATATAACCATCTGAACCAGGGAGCCGATCTGAGGAGCGTGACGCGATGCCTATGGGTCCGGCCGAGCTCTTCTTGCGACACTGGGAGGGACTGGCCGATCTCAGGAACCACCGGGGCGGAGCACCCGACTGGTGGTCCCGTGGGTTCCTCTACGGCATCCCGGTCGCACTGGCCGCAGTAGCGTTCTGGCGCCATTGGTCCGTAGCGACAGTTGCCGATGCCCTGATCGGGGGCTTCGCCCTCCTTGGCGGGGTCCTCATAGCGGTCTTCGCTCAGATTGCGGCCTGGAGAAGCCGCCTCGACGAACGGGCTGGCCGGCGCCCCGCGTCAGAGGCTCCAGCTCGGAGATCCGTCGACGCAGCGGCCGCTCACGCTCTCGTGGGTGTCATCGCTTGCTGCGCTGCGACCGCGGTCGCCGTCTTCGTCAAGGCTGGATTGGCGCCGACGCGCCTTTGGAACAGCCTCGCTGTCGGACTCGGCGCTTACGTGCTCCTCCTGGTTGTCCTCATCGTCAACACGGTCTTCGAGGGGTACGAAGCGAACGTGGATCCGGCGGTTCGTGAAGCTGATGACGAACTGCAGCGCCGCGAACCTCCGGAGCTAACGGTGCGCCACACCGCCTAGATTCGAACATGCGTTCGACAGTGGCCTCGGGCGGCGGTACGTTCACCTCGATGTTCCATCCCTGGCGTGCACTCGCGAACCGGCCCCACATCCGACTCCACTGGGCCGTCCTACCTGGACTCCTCGGCTTCACAGACGGCCGCACCATGATCGTTCTGCACCCGCACCAGACCCAGGTGCAGCGCCGCTGCACCCTCGCGCACGAGCTCGCACACGTCGACCTCGGCCACACGGACGGATGCCGGCGCCGTGACGAACAGGCAGCACGTGCGCTGGCCGCCCGGCGGCTCATCGACCTCGACGACCTCCTCGCCGCATGGAAGTGGGCGACGTCCGAGGCTGAGCTGGCTGACGAGCTGTGGGTCGACGTCGACACGCTCCGCGCCAGGATCGAACACCTCACCGACGACGAGAAGGGTCGCGTCGCCGCGATGATCCTCAACCAAGACGACCCCGCATGACGCGCTCACAGACTTCACCCGTTCGCACGGTTCGTCGCCTCGGCGCGGTACGGGATGATCCGTCCATGCCTCGTAAGTACGCTCTCGCAACCATCACTGTCGTCGCAGCTGGGACGCTCGCCGCGTGCTCGTCATCGGGCCCCAGTGCACCGCCCGTCACGGTGACGGCGACCGTCACTCAGACAGTCCAAGCCCAGCTCAAGCCGACCCCCACCGCTGAGGTCACACCGACCGCGGCTCCGACGAGCGCGCGAGGGAACGTGGAGAAGAAGGCCGGGGAGTGGGGCTGGGTGTCAGGTTCGAACGGGGACAATCTCGGGGACGCGGCATTCCAGATCCGGGTCACGAAGATCAAGGTCGACCCCACATGCGACGGCCAGTTCGCCACCAAGTCGAAAGCTGGCCACCTCGTCGCGCTCACGGTCGAAGCGCGCACGTCGAAGGAACTCGTGAAGGCGCTGTCGCTCACCGGAGGCACGGCTCTCGGTATCGGTCCAGCCACCTGGTCGCTCATCGGTTCAGACGGCTACAACCAGTCGAACCCCGCGACAGCAGCCGCGTTCGCATGCGCAGATGACTCCGAAGTGATCCCCACATCGATCGGCCCAGCACAGAAGGCGAAGGGCTTGGTCGTGCTCGACTCCAAGACCAAGCATGGGGTCGTCGTGTACAGCCTCAACGGCCAGGGCGACACGGGCTGGGAGTGGAAGTTCTGACCCGCCTATGACTCCTCGTGCTGGCCTCCGCCCCGTCCCCGACACGCCGCCGCGCGCGGTCCTCTACCTGCGCCAGTCGACCTACCGCGAGGAGTCGATCAGCCTCGAGCTGCAGGAGACCGCCGGACGCGACTACTGCGCCCGCCACGGATACGACGTCGTCGCCGTCGAAGCCGACCCCGGCATCTCCGGGCGCACCTGGAAGCGGCCCGCTGTTCAACGCGTCATGGACATGATCGAGACCCGCGCCGCCGACGTCGTCGTCCTGTGGCGCTGGTCCCGCCTGTCCCGCAACCGCAAGGACTGGGCCATCGCAGCCGACCGCGTCGACGTCGCCGGCGGCCGCATCGAATCCGCCACCGAACCCAACGACGGCACCGCCGCGGGCCGGTTCGCGCGCGGCGTCATGACCGAGCTCGCCGCGTTCGAGTCCGAACGCATCAGCGAGCAGTGGCAGGAGGTCCACGCCTCCCGCGTCGCCCGCGGCCTCCCACCCGGCGGGAAGCTCCCCTGGGGGTGGGCCTGGGCCGACGGCGCCGTCACCCCCGACCCCGACACGGCCCCGTACATCGAGCAGGCGTACCGCCGGTACCTCGCCGGCGCAGGGCACCGCGAGCTCGCAGCCTGGTTCAACGGCCTCGGCCTCAAGCCGATGCACGCCCCCGCGTGGCACGACACGACGATCGTGCAGTGCCTCGACTCGCCGATCCACGCCGGGTACGTCGTCTACCACGGCGAGCTCCACGACGGCGCGCACCAGGGCATCGTCGACGTCGAGACGTGGGAGGCGTACCGGGCCGAGCGTGAGGCGCGCGCGGCAGAGCGGCAGGTGAAGCGCCGGTACCTGCTGTCTGGGATCGCGCGGTGCGAGTGCGGGGCCGGGATGAACGGGTACCGCATCGCCCCGTCGGCGCGGAACCGGCAGCGTGAAGGGTTCCTCGGGTACCGGTGCGGGGACTTCGGCCGCGCCGAGGGACACGGGCCGCGCTGGTCGATCTCCTTGCGCCTCGTCGAGGACGCCGTGCTCGCGTGGCTGCGCGACGTCGCGGACGACGTCGAGAACACCGCGGCCCGGGCCGCCGTCGAGGGATCGGACGCGCGCCTCGAGGCGCAGCGCATCGCCCGCGAGATCACCGGCCTGGACCGCCAGCTCGCCGCCCTCACCGGGCACCTCGCCTCGGGGCTTGTGCCGGAGGCCGCGTACCGGGTGACGCGCGACGAGATCATGGAGCGCCGCGACCGGCTCACGTCCGGCCTCGCCGCGGCGGAGCGGCTGATCGTGCGCATGCCCGACGACCCGTCGAAGATCGCGCGCGAGGTCCTGGCGGACTGGGTGACGCTCCCGGTCGAGGCGAAGCGGTCCGCGCTGCGGGCTCTGATCGCGCGGGTCGAGGTGCGCTTCGAGGAGCGGCGCGCCGACGTCGTCCCGGTCTGGAGCACTCTGCGTCCCATCGGATAGCGGACGGAAACCGGCGACGCCGAGAGTGCTGACCGGGTGAGAACAAGGCCTCCGACTTAAGTTGCCCGAATCAAGGGTTGAGGCTTCAACCATCGCGCGGCGCCGTGGGTGGCGGCGGGGACTCTCGGGGCCATGGGTAGGCAGGACGAGTTCACCGCGGCGTGGCGGGCGACGCGGCATGACCCGGTCGAGCGGCTGAAGATCGCGCGCACGACGACGGACCGTGAGGTGCTCGCGATCGTCGCGCCGGAGTGGTTCGACCATGACGCCGCGCTCGAGCTCGTGCACGCCGTGCTCGGCAACCCGGTGTGCAGCGGGTCGATCGCCGGCCGGTACGTCGGTCACCGCGACGCCGGGGTGCGCCTGCTGCTAGCACGCCGGTCCGACGCGCACGACCCCACCCTGCAGGTCCTGGCGCTCGATCTCGACGACGACGTGCGCGCCGCCGCGCGAGCCGCGCTCGACGCACGCCCGGTCCGGCCGATGCACGGCGTGTGACACGATTCTCGGCGTGGAAGCTCTGGACGCCGTTCTGTGGTGGCTCGCGAGCGTCGTCGTCGTGGTGCCCGTGGCCGTCCTGACGAAGCGCCGCATGGACCGCAAGGCGCGGCGGTGACCTGGACGGCAGCCCAGCTGACCGGCGAGCTCGGCGTGCGCGAGCACCGGGTCGCACGCCTCGCACGTACCTGGGGTTGGGAGCGGACCGGCCACGCGTGGCTCTTCACGGACGAGCAGGCCGACCTGATCCGTGAGCACGTCCGCACGTGGGACACGAGGACCCCGGCGGTGTGCAGCGTGGACGGGTGCGACGAGCGCGCCTCCGCGAAGGGGATGTGCCACCCCCACTACCTCCGTGTCTGGCGCCACGGGTCGACCGAGGCCCGGACCGGCGGCGAGCACCAGCGCGCCAAGACCCACTGCCCCCACGGGCACGAGTACACCCCCGAGAACACGATCGTGTACCCGTCCGACGGGCGGCGACGATGCCGGACGTGCCGGCTCGAGGCGTCGAGTTGACGGTGTGAGTTCCGACACCGTTACGGCTTCGTTACACCATCCGCCGAGCGAACTTGCTATGGTCCTCGCATAGCTCCCCACCGTCCTCCGGGACTGGTGGGGCTTTTTCTACCCGGAGGGGCACGATGGAGCGTCGCTCGGTCAAGCTGGTGATCGACTACCAGAACATCCATCTCACCGGCCATGGCGTGTTTGTGCCGGACTCCGTGCCGCGGCACGAGTCGCTCATTCACCCTCTACTTCGCGAATCAGTGGCTGTCCGTGCGCAACCATGTGCTCGCCAGCACCGCGATCGCAAGCCATGACGATCCGGTGCAGTACGTGATCGAGAAGGTCGTCGTCTATCGCGGCCTGCCGTCGAACACGGAGAACCCGAACGCGTACCGGAGGAACCTGGCGCAGCAGTCGGAGTGGACCCGCGACCCCCGCGTTGAGGTCATCCATCGCGGACTTCGCTACAGCTGGGTCAACGGGGAGCGGCACGCCCAGGAGAAGGGCGTCGACGTTCTCGTAGCCCTGGATTTCGTCCGCTCAGCCGATCGGGGTGACGCCGATGTCGTCGTCCTGGCATCTCACGACACTGACCTTGAGCCCGCGCTTGCAGCTGCCTTCGAGAGCGGCAAGGTCGGAGTCGAGACGGCAGGTTGGGACGGGTGTCGTGTGCTCAGGGTGCCGGGCCGACGCGTCTGGCACACCCGACTGCATGGAGACGCCTTCGTCAGAGCAAGAGATCGCAAGGACTACACGTAGCACGACAACGCCCCCGCTCACCTCGCGAGAGGTGAGCGGGGGCGGTGTCGTGTGCGGGGTGATACTTTCCGGTGGCATCTGGTGCCGCTGGCTCGAACGGTGGCAGGCTCCGCGCATGTCCACTGAGCGCAGGTTCATGCGGTTCGTCTACGAGTTCGAGGTCGAGGTCGAGGACCTCATCGATGGAGCGGTCTTCCGGAACGACGTCCTCGGGGACGGTGAGGGCAACATCGTCGGGATGCTTGCCCGTGAGGAGCCCGAGTTCGAGGTCGCCAGCACGTTGCTCCGGATGACGAGTGACATGTTCGGGCCCGGAGGGCGCCGCGCGGGGCTGAAGTTCGTCAGCGGATCCATGATGCCGCGGTACGTCGACGAGAACGGGAACTACACCGAGTTCACGTTGCCTCCGGTGCCGGGCCGCAACGACGGGTCGCTCGAGATGTCGTGAGGTCGTCGTCGCGGCCCCCGGCGCAGCACGACCGGACTGGCATGGCGCCTGCGGCCTCGTTGACAGCGAGCACGGCCCCGCAGTGTGGGCACTTCGTGATGATCACGTCACGGCCGTCAGGCATCGGGGGTGAAGTCCGGTGAGGGGTTGGTGACGTCGGGGTCGGAGATGACCGCCGTGCCGTCGTCGGGGACCGCGGGCGGCGCCTGGTCGGCGGGCTTGTCGGCGGTGAGGTGGAGGAGCGCGAGGACACCGCCCGCGGCGCCGACGACGCCGGCGAGCGAGGTCAGCCAGTCGGTGACGGACTGGGCGCGCTCGGACGCGTCGGCTGCGAGCGACGGGTCGACGATGCCGAGCCCGAGGGTCACGACGCCGGCGACCACGCCGATCACGTAGACGGCCTTGCGGTACTTCTTCGGGATCGTGATGCTCACAGGGTCACCCCGTAGGTCTTGAGGGCGGCGACGGTCTTCGGGCCGACGATGCCGTCGACGACCAGGCCCGCGCGCTTCTGGAACTCGCGCACGGCGGCCTCGACCTTCGGGCCGAAGATTCCGTCGACGGCGAGCTTCGCGTACGCGGGGAACTTCTTGTTCAGGCCGCGCTGGAGGTTCTTGACCTTCGTGCCGGTCGAGCCCTTCTTGAGCACGGAGCTCGATGCCTTCGCGGGCTTCGAGGGGGCGGGCTTGTGCGTGTCCCGGCTCGGCACGTAGTCGTAGTGCCACCGCTCGTTCTTGTCCTGGATCCACCCGTAGGCGGCGGCGTGCGCCTCGAGCCACGCGTAGTCCGCGGACCCGAAGTCGACCGCCTCGCCCCGGCAGTGGTTGGACTGGCTGGGCGGCAGGGCGAAGTTGTAGCCCGGCTTCCCGGCCTTGTACCCGTCGTAGAGGACCTGCTGGTCCGCGGTCGACCGGTAGGCGGACGTCACGTGGAACGCCGACCCACGGGCCTTCTGCATGCGCGCGAACGACGCCGCGGCGTCGGGCATGAGCCGGTGGCCGGCCTTGTCGATGGTGGTGAGCGTGCTCATCGTGGGTGCCTCCTGGGCAGGGCGAAGGGCCCCGACGTCGGGCGACGGCGGGGTGAAGGTGGGGTGGGTCAGTCGCGGGTGAGGTGCTCGTCGAGGCGTTCGGCGACCTCGGTGACTGCGGCCTCGACCCGGGAGAGCGTGCGGGCGGTGCGGCGTTGCGCGCCGGCGTTCTGTGCGGCGGCCTTCGCGACCCGTTCGACGGCGTCTGTCAGATGGTCGACGTCGTCGCGCAGGTTACGGTCGTGGTCGTTCTGGACCTGCGCGCGGATCGTCTCCGAGGTCTGCTCAGCGCGTGACTGCTGCTCGCGGATCTCGGCTAGGACCTCGCCGTGGTGGCGGAGCTCGCGGTGCGTGCGCCGGTTCAAGAGCCTCGCGAGGACCGGCGCGACGATCGCCGTGATGACCACGGACCCGATCGTCGCGATCAGCCAGTCGTGCCCGGTTGGCGCCGGGGCGGCGGTGTCGTCGGCGAACTCGGCCCAGAGGGTCACGACCAGGTGCATGCGGGGTCCTCCTCGCGTGGTGGGGGTGGCGCGTGGGTGTCAGTCGGCGATCTTCACGGCCGTGAGGAATGGGCTGTAGTAGGCGGAGGCGATGGTTAGCGCGCTGCCGCTGTTCTGGCCGAGCCTGATACCGAACGCCATTCCGCCCGTCGATGCGCGGTAGACCGAGCTGACGTTCAGCGAGTCGACGGACCCGGAGCTCTTCACCTGGGCGAGTGCGACGTTCGCTCCGAAGCTGCCGTCGGAGTTGACCACGCTGAGGTACAGGGACCGGACCCCGGTTGCGTTGGACGGGAACGCAGCCTGCGCGGACAGCGACCACAGGCCCTTGGGAACAATCAAGCACCCGACCTGTGACCCGGTCCCCAGGGTCACGCCGCCGGACAGCTCGGAGCCCGTCGCTCCTGCGAACGTGTACAGCGTGTCGGTTCCGGACGGGATCGACTGGCCGGCCACCGAGTTCTGGAAGCGGCGACCGAACACCGCCGGAGTGCTCTTCCAGACGAGGAGCCACTGTCCGCCGATCGCGTAATAGAGCGCCTTCTCACCCGTGACGGCCTTGAACATGCCGTCGGCTGGGGAGGGGATCGCGGACTGGAGCGCGGTGAGGGTCGGGTACTGCTCGGTGGACCTGTCGAGCAGGAAGCTGAACAGCCCGGATAGGTGGTCGGGGACCTTGGGCGGGTCGTTGTAGTCCGGGAGGCCGGTGAA
Organism: Luteimicrobium album; assembly: GCF_030161555.1. Classification (GTDB taxonomy): domain Bacteria; phylum Actinomycetota; class Actinomycetes; order Actinomycetales; family Cellulomonadaceae; genus Luteimicrobium; species Luteimicrobium album. The sequence continues at coordinate 4,155,545 of NZ_BSUK01000001.1, read as the reverse complement.
TCCCTGGCGCGGGTCAGTCTGCATCGGTGGGCTCCTCGGGCTGCGCGGGGACGGGTGGGTCGGGGTAGTCGGCCGCGACCGCGACCACGGACGTGGAGGTGATGACCACGGACCGCACCGTGTCGGGGTCGAAGCCGAGCGCCCGGAGCACGTCGACGGGCGGCGTGGTGTTGTCCACGGGTGTCGGGTCGGTGGCGGCCTGGGCGGTGTCGTCGCTCGCCCCGTCTGGGGTGTCGGTCATCAGGAGCCTCCCGAGTAGGTGATGAGCAGCTGCCCGGTACCGCTGTCGTCGCCGTCGCTGTCCTGGTGGGAGAAGAACGCGTCCAGGGACGTGGCGGGGGCGTAGAACCCGATCCCGGCGATGGTCGAGGCGAGCCACGCGGTGACCCACGCGGCGGGCACGGTGAGCACCTGGATCTCGCCGATGATGAACGTCGGGAACCGGATCGGCCCGTACCCGGGCGCCCACGCCGGCGCCCCTGAGGGCAGTGCGGTGTAGGTGTGGGCGTACATGATCGGGGCGACCGGGTGGGCCGAGCCGGAGCCGCCGGCGAACGTGGACGAGCAGCGCAGGATGATCTGGACCTGGGAGATCGTCGCGCCCGAGGGGACGGAGGCCGCGAGCGGGTAGGTCAGCGCCGTGGCGTGGAGGTAGTTGTACGGCGGCCGGTGCCCTTCGGTGTCGCCGGCCTGGGCGTCGGAGAGTCCCTGCTCGATGAACGTCCGAGAGAAGTCCGAGTCGGTGGCGTCGGTGTCGGCCCACCACCAGGCGCCGGGCGCGGACCCGTCGGTCGGGATCTCCTGCTCGCCGCCGTAGTTGTGCGACGGCAGCACGAGCACCTGCTGGTCGGGCACGAGCACGGGACGCGGGGTGGCCTTGGAGACCACGAGCCAGCCCGTGGTGTGCGGGACCACGGACACCCGGTCACCGACCGCGGGGGACGGGTAGGCCGACGACGCCCACGACAAGGACGTCGTCGTGGACCCGTCCTCGAACGCGACGGTCACGAGCTGCTGGCCGGTGTCCACGGCGGTGATGAACCCGAACCGGGGCTGGGCGGGGAGCATCTGGGCGACCATGCGCCGGATCGCGGCGGGGAGGTCATGAGTCCGTCACCGCCCCGACGTCGCGTGTCGCCACGGAGAACTGGCCGCCCGGGACGAGGGGCAACGTGAAGTTGTCGACCATGTGCCGCCGTGCTGTCGCGAACACCCGGCCGGGGTCGGTGACGATCTCGACGACGTCGAGGGCTTCGAGCCCGGCGTGCGGGATCGTGGCCAGGTCCAGGGACTCCGCCCCGCCCGTGGACAGGGCGAGCTGGGTGGACGCGGCAGCCTGGCAGTCGGCGAGCGTGGTCAGGCTGGGCATCGACACGACCTTGGTGACCTTCCCGTAGGCGCCCGTGTCGGGGTCGCCGTAGAACGTCGGGGACGTCGGGTCCTTGTCCCAGTCGACGCCCGTGGTCGCGACCGTCGCACCGTCCGGGGTCGAGCCCTGCACCGCGACCCGGTTGTAGACCCCGGTGCGCGAGGACGTCCGCGCCGCCTCGAGGAGCGACCCACCCGCCTGGGGTTGGAACCGCCACACCGGCTTCGTGGCCAGGGTCGGCAGGTCCGTGATGACGAACCGGCCCGTCGGGTCGGCGTAGACTTGGACGGACAGCGACGCCGCGAGCTCGCTGATCGCCGTCCACCGGTCATCCCACGTCGTCGGCGTCACCCGGCGGTCCCGGCGGGTCAGCACCGCGACCTCCGCGTCGGGCAGGGTCTCGAGGATGAGCTGGCGGATGATCGCGATCCCCGACGGGTTCGAGAACGTGCGGGGCGCGGTGAAGATGTCGTCGACCACGTAGGCCTCACGCGAGACGCCGGCGATCGTGACTTCCGTCAGGCCAAGGTCCGACCCGGCGCCGGAGTCGATGCGGAACCGGCCGACCGGGACCACGAGCAGCGTCCCGTCCGCAGCGACGAGGGCGTGCCGGACCCGGAGCTCTTGGCCGTAGTGGCCCAGGACGTCCGAGGGCAGCGACGGGAGCGCCGGGACCTGGGTGTAGGTGCCCGACCGCAAGAACGGCGGCACCGTGATGTTGATGCTGCGCCGCGCCGACTGGGTGCGGTCCACCGTGATGGACCCGCCCGTGATCGGCAGCGACACCACCGACCCGTCAGGCCAGCGCACCGGCTGGCCGGCCCGCCATACGTCGGCGAAGACCCGCAGCCCGTGCGAGGCGACCAGGGTCTCCCCGTAACCGCCGGGAACAGGCCACATGTCAGTAGCTCCCCGTCGCCAGGTCCAGGTACGTCGGCACACCGTCCAGGAGGTCCTGATAGGTCGCGAACCGGTCCGCGACCTGGTTGTAGGTCATGCCCGAGAAGCCCGTGGCGTCGCCGGCGGGCATCGCGACCTGGTCGACCGTGAGGGTGTGGACTCGCCACCCAGACACGTCCGAGCGTGCACGGCCCGGGTTCGACGTCGACCACGACGTCACCTGGTAGTACCCGGACGGGAGTTCCGGCTCGGCCGGTTGCCCGGTCTGCAAGAGCACGACCCCACCGGGTGCGCCTTCGAGGACCGCTGCGAGCGCGGCGAGCTGCCCCGGGGTCCTGGTCGCGACCTCGAGCGTCGAGGACGCCTGCGCGAGCCCGGACGACTCGGCGACTCGCTGCCCGCCCGGGACCTGCCAGGACCCGCCCTGCGTCTGGCGGGTGACCTGACCGAAGTCGCGCAGCGGGACCCGGCAGTTCAGGTCCGCGCGGCCCGGCACCTTGACCCACAGTCCCCACGCGGCACCCGTCGTCTCGACGGTGCCCGAGAGCGCGACCGGGTCGTCGTCGCCCACCGCGGTCGCCGCATACGTGACCGCGGAGTCCATGGGTGCTTCGTTGTCCGAGGACAGCAGCACCCCACCCACCACGGCCACGGCGACAGACCCGCGCACGGGGACCGGGGACGCCCCAGCCACCGTGCGCGTGACCGTCACCGAGGTAGCCGTCGACCACCCGGTGTCGCGCCCGTCGATGACGAGCTGGACCAGGTTCCTCGCGGTGTCGAACGTCGAAGCGAACGTCATCACAGGCTCCCTGTGGAGTAGGCGGCCTGAGCGTCCTGGCGGGCCGTGTGGGCGACGACCACGCGGGACGCCTCCACCTTCATCCGCCCGACGAGCGCCCCATCGGTGTCGACGACGACGAGCTCGCGCGGCATCGTCACCTCCACGCGCTGCCCGGCCGCCGCGGCCGGTACCGGGGTCGACGAGGGCCGCTGCACCGTGAGCACCGCCCCGGCGTTCCCCGCGGCGAGCGCGGACTGGTTGCGGGCCGTGGACGCCGTCGTGGACACGAACTCGTCCGGCATGAGGAGGGCGTGCACGGAGTCCGCGCCGGCCTGCCCGCCGACGACGAGCCCGCCGCCGGCCTTCTTCACGACGTTGCCCTTGGCGTCGAGCTTGAGCCCGAAGGGCTTGAGCATCGCGTTCGTGAGGGTGTTGCCGACCTTCGCGATCGCGTTGTTCGTGTCGGTCAGCGACTTCGTCAGCGAGTTGACCGCTGTCGTCGCCGCGGTGAGCCCGCCGATGGTGTTCGCGGACGTGAGCGACTGGCCTGCTGACGTCCCCGCCTTGGCGACGGTGTTGTAGTCCGACTTCACCGCGCCGAGGTCCTTCACGCTCATGGTGTTGAGCGCCTGGACGAACTGGATGCCCTGCTCGGGGCTCGAGGCGAAGATCGACAGCGCCTGGTTGACGATCGCCTCCGAGGCCGGGGAGGTCCCGAGCTTCTTCTGCAGGGCCTGCAGCGCGTTGGTGAAGGTGGTGGCGTCCTTCGCCTGCTTGTCCGCCGCCGACGTGATGCCGGCGCCCGTGTAGCCGCCCTTGGTCGCAGCCGTGGTGTCGGTCGTGTACCAGACGTTCCCGTACTTGTCGGAGTGCTGGATCTGGTTCGACGTCGCGTCGGTGGGCGCGACGTAGGCCGCCGACAGGTCGAACGTCCCCTTCACCGCTGACGCCGCCGAGTCGGCGAGCGACTTCATGTCCGCGAGGTGGTTGTTCGCCTTGTCGAGCGCCGCCTGGTACTTGTCCGCCGCCGCGTAGAGACTCGTGAGCGACTTCTCGGCCGTGTTCGCTGCCGTCGTCAGCGCGGTCTTCTGCTTCTTCGACAGCGTCGACGACGTGGCCTCCTGCCGCGCCTGGTCCGTAACCCCGAGCGCGGAGTCGAGCCCACCCGTGATCGCGTCAGCGACGTCCCCACGGCGGATGTCGGTCTTGAGATCGGACCCCAGAGACTTGAAGTCCGCCGCCGCCTGCTTGGCCGCGGCGGTGTCGGCCTTCTGCTTGTCCGACGCGGCCTTAGCGGCGGCCTTGTCCTTGTCGCGCTGCTTGATCGCGGCCGCGAGGCTGCCGTACTTCTTCACGAACGCCCGGGCGGTGTCCGCGTCCTCGAGGGCCTTCTTGTCCTCGTGCTCCTCGCTGTCGCGACCGACCGGTCCAGTCCGCGCAGCACGTACCGGGTCTTGTGCTGCTTACCGTGCTTGTCCTTCGGCCCGTACTTCTCGGTCTCGGCGAGGTCCCGCTTGTCGTCACGGACCGTCTGCTTCAGCTCGAGGTAGTCCGACCCAGACGCGTACCGGTCCTGCCAGTACTCCAAGCTGTGACCCTTGTACGACGTCGGGGTCTTGCTGACCTTCCTCCGCCCGCGTACTTCGGCAGAGTGTCGTTGTTGATCGCCTCGACCAGTGCGGCGTGCTTGCGGTAGGAAGCCGCGTTCACGACGAACTCGTCGTTCGATGCGGCGATGAGGATCTTGTCGTCCCGTGGGCCGCCCGGGCCCCTGATCTTCCCTCCGCCCGCGTAGAGGTCGACCTTCCCGTTCGCGACATGCACGCCGACGACGGACTGCGAGCTCTTCACGCCGACGAGCAGCGTCGGGCGGGCCGACTTGATCTTCTGCAGGAACGCCTGGAGCTGCAGCTGACCCTCGTGGGTGTCCAGGTCGAACGTCGTCTTGACCTTCTCCGGGACGAGCCCGAGCTGCTTCGCGTAGGCCTTCGCCGCGGCTTCGCTCATCCCCGCGGCGTGAGCCTGCTCGACGAACGCGTCGTAGCCCTTCGCGATGATGCGGTTCGCCTCGGTCTGCGACCCGGTCTGCTTCTCCGTCGCGTCCGCGTACGCCAGGACGTCCTGGGACAGCGCGAGGAGGGCGCGCTGGTTGTCGCGGCCGGCCTGCGTCGAGTCCTTGAGGGCCTTCCCGGCCTTGACGTCCGCGTCGGCTCGCGCGATCGCGGACTTCTCCTGGGCGTCGGTGAGCTTCTTGCCGCCGTTCGCGGCCTTCTCCTGCGCCTCGTAGGCCTTGATCTGCTCGGTGCGGTACTTCGCGACGCCGTCGGCGACCTTCGCGACGGCGTCCTCGTAGTCGAGCTGCGCGGACTTCGTGTCGCCCATCAGGGCGGCATGCTCGCGAAGGGCCTTGTTCGAGTCGTCGATGGCCCGGTTCGCCTTGACCTGCTCGACCGTGACGCCCTGTGTCGCGGCCGTCAGCTCGTCCGCGGCGTCGGCGGCGTCTTGGAGCTCGTCGACGTGCGCCGAGATCGCCTTGATCGCGTCCTTGGTGGCGTCGTTCTGGTCGACGAGCGCCTGGTCGCGGATGATGATCGGACCGGTCGACGTCGCGATCGTCTTCGTCGTGAGCCCGATCTGCGTCTCGAGGTCCGAGGACGACTTCGTGAGCTCGTCGAGGGTCTTCTTCGCGCCGGCGAGGTCGCCGCCGGCCTCACCCTGCAACAGGGTCCCGATGGACTGCCCGGTCGCCTCGGACTCCTTGCGGACCTTGTCGAGGTTCGTGACGGCGTCCTTCTGCCAGACCTCCCACCACGACTTCTGGTCCACGATCGTCGTCCCGAAGTCGACGAGCTTCGAGTCCCAGTCGACCGAGTTGATCTCGCCACCCGCGGACACGATGTCCTTCGCGAGGTCCTGCACGTCCTGCTTCGCCTGGTTCACCGCGTCCGCGGTCCCCGACAGCAGCGCCTTCCCGAGACCGATCCCCGCCGCGGCGAGCGCGCCGCCGATCAGGCCAGCGGGCCCGAGGTCCGCGACAACACCGCCGAGGGTGCCCTGCACGACGTCGACGGCGGAGTCCATCGACCCCTGGAACGAGGACGCGACCTCGGACAGGTTCGCCTTCGCCTCGTCCCGGAACGTCTCCACCGACTCCGACGCCCCGCGAAGACCCCGCTCGGTGGTGTGCTGGTCGATGTCGACCGGGATCTCGACCTTCTTCTTGCTCAGGGCCTTGATCTGGTCGTCGACCTGCTCCGCGGTCCGCATCGCCTGCTGCGCGTCCGCGGTGATCTCCGCGACGGTGCGCGTCCGGTTCACGTTCCGAAGCTCCGCCTCGAGCGCCGCCAGGTCCGCATGTGCCTGTGCGGCGTCCGCGACCACCGTCGGGGACGCCTTCGCCGCAGACAGGTCCTGAACGAGGCGCTGCACCCCGGTCAGGCCCTGGGTTGCAGCCGCGGTGTCGGCGCCGACCTTGACCTTCGGGTCCTGTGTCTGCGCGAGCTTCGCCATCGCAGCCTGGACCCCGGAGATCGACTTCTCCGCGGCGTCCGCGCCGTCGATGCTGATCTTGCCTGCAAGGGTCCCCAGGTCCAGGCTCATGCGTCACGCCTCCGTGAGTCCGAGGGCCCTCGCGAGCCGGGTCGTGTACGGGGGGTCGAGGAGCGCGAGGACCCGCAGAGACAGCCACCGCCACGACCGGGCGGCCAGGAGACCTGGGGTGGCGACGTCGAGGCCGAACCGTGCGTGCAGGTCGACCTCGACGTCGTCCCACGCGTCGAGGATCGCCGCCCAGGTGACCTGGACGGACGGTGTCAGGAGGCGTGTTTCTTCTTCGGGCGGGATGTCGTAGTACTCGGGGATCCCGTCGCCGTCGTCGCCTCGGGCGTAGTCGTCGACGGTTCGGGGTCGGTGCTCGTCGACGTCTCCGCTTCCCCCAGCGGACGCTCCCAGAACGCCCGCGCCACGTCGACGTTCGTCACCACAGCGAAGTAGGCGGTGTACGCGGCGTGCTTGAGGACCTCGAGCGTGATGCCGGCGTCGGCCATCTCGTCGAACACGGGTCCCAGGGCGTCGCGCATGAACTCCTCCTCGTCGCGGGCGAGGAGGTCGCGCTGGGCGTTGGTGCGCTGCTTCGCCGGCGTGGAGGCGGCGGCGAAGACGCGTTGCAGGCGGAGCCCGACGAGCGCCGGCGGCGAGGGCACCACGAAGGTGCGCCCCGCCACCGGCAGCTCGAGGAGGTTGCCGTCGAGGACGTCGGACAGGTCGGTGAACTGCTCGGCCACGGGTCAGCTCTCCCTCGTCGGTCAGGCGCCGCGCGTGTACGCGAGCGCGTCGGACGTGCCGGCCGGCGTGACGACCGTGATGTTCGCGGCGCCCGCCGACCCGGCCGGGACGACGGCGACGATCGTGGCCGAGTTGACGACGAGGAAGCTCGTGGCCGCGGTGGCCCCGAACTTCACCGACGTCGCACCGCCCAGGTATGCACCGCGGATCTCGACCTGCGCGCCCTGCGCGGCCGCCGACGGCGACGCGGACGTCAGGGCCGGCAGGGTCGCCTCCCCGGTCGGGTTCGTGATCGGCTCGCGGGCGCCCTGCCCGAGGAGTGTGATCGCGACGGAGTTGAGGCCGGTCGGGTCGCCACCGTTCGGTGCCCACTGCACGAGGGCGTCGCCCTCGTAGGCCTCGCCGTCGGAGCCCTGCCGCTCGTACCAGCGCACGTGCACGATCTCGAGGAGTCCGCGGCGCCGCGCAGGAACTCCTGGCCGACGTCGTAGGCCCCGGCGGAGTCGATCTTGCGGAGCGCGGTCGCGGTCAGCTGCCACTTGCGCTGCGTGACGGCGTCCGAGCCCCAGCCAGGGGAGTCGTAGTCGGATGCGTCCTGGGTAGTCGGGTTGACGACGGGCTGCAGGGCGTTGAGTCCGCGGACCTGCACCCACGACGGGTTGTCGGGGTCGGAGGCGACGTCGACGTCGCAGCGCCACGTCGTGTTGACGGTCGGGTTGAGGGCCTCGATGGGCATGGTGTCTCCCGGTGGTGGGGTGTGCTGGTGGTCGTGTGGGTGCGCCCGCCGCCCGGGCGGTGCGCGACGTGTCCCGCCTCCGGGGCGGTCAGTCGGTGACGTACACGGACGCGTGCGCGGTCGTGACGTAGAAGTTCGAGCTCGTCTCCTCGCGGCCGGCGTCGTCGGCGCCCAGGAGCGCGAGGGACGCGCGCCAGGCGTGCGCCACGTACACGCCTCCGAACGTGAGCTGCTCGACGCCGTGGAGGTGCTCGTACACGGCGTCCGTGAGGTCGTTGACGGGCCGCGGGTCAGCGCCACGCGGCCCGCGGGCGCGGACCTGCACACCGATCACGGTGTCCGAGAGGGCACTGGAGGTGACGGGGTAGGAGGTGATCGCGAGGACCTGGTCGGGGGACGCGGGCATGCGCCCGACGACGATCCCGACCTCGGACGCGGTGTACGCCGGCCCATCGGGCCGCCACACACCCACGCCCGCGTCAGCGAGCATCTGGGCGACGCCTTCGAGGAGGTCGGTGGTCCAGCCCATCAGCTGCTCCCGAGGGCTTCGCGAGCCGCCTGGGCGACGATGTCCCCGACGGTGCGGGCCTCGTCGTTCAGCGCGGACTCGAGGTACTTCGCCTGCCGGCCCTCGTCGTGCCGCAGTGACAGGTCCTCGTGCTGGCGGACCGCGTACGGCGTGTCGTACGAGATCGCGACCGTCGTGCCGTTCTGCGAGGTCGCGCCCGACCGCTCGAGGGTGCCTTCCTCGTGCGGGACGCGGGCGTTCGAGACGGTGAGGACGTGCTCGGCTGCGACGCCGAGACCGCGCTCGATGGCGGCGCGCAGGGCGCCGGGCCGGTACCTGCCGGGCTGCATGCTCGCCATCAGGTCACCGTCCATGCGACGTGGTCGGGCAGGTCGAGCGGCCCAGACGTGCGGCGAGCCTGCGTGATGACGGTCGAGACCCGGCCGTCCGGGAACGTGATCGTCGACCCGGGTGGCCCGTCGGGTGCACCGGGCGGCGCGTAGACGGTGGACGAGGAGACGACCTGTTCGCCGTCGGGGGCGCGGACGAGCTGCACGGTGTCGTCGACGAAGCACGCCACGTCGGTCGGGGTGCCGAAGGTGGGGCCGTAGCCGCTGTCTCCGGTCTTCGGGGTGAGGGTCACGGTGTGGACGAAGAAGTCGTCGAGCTCGCTCACGATCGCCTCCGATGACGCGTATGACGCGTATGACGCGTCTGCGGGTTGCTCTCAGGCGTGTGCGGGCGCGTAGGGCCGCAACCTAGAAAGTCGTGTCATCGCGTCATCTGCGTCATACGCGCAGGTCAGAGGCGTGACGCGTGAGATTCGGTCGCGTCATGCACGCGTCATCCGTGGGTGCGGACCCCACGAACCAGGCCCGCATCCGCGAGGATCCCCAGCGCCTCCGGGGTGAGGTCGTCGGCGAGCTGCGCGCGCCGCGCCGCGGTGTCGTCCGCGCCGGCGTACGAGATGTTCGCCGGGCCGAGGGCCCTCGACGCGACGACCCGCCCGCCCGTGCCCGTGTCCACGCCGGCCGTCGTCGGGTCGATCCCGAGCGTGGCCCACGTGGCGGCCTGCGCGCACGTCGCATCGCTGAACGCCTGCACGACGTCGGGGTCTGTCGGTGCGCCGGTGTCGTTGGTCGCGTACCAGGCGGTGACGGTCGCGCGGCGTACGAGGCCCGACGCGACCCGCAGCAGCGTCACCGCGTTCGCGGGCGCGGCCGTGCCCGTCCATGCGGCGAGGTCGGCGGGTGTGGCGTAGACGAGGCTCATCGTCGTGCCCTTCGTGTCGGTGGGTGCGCCGGGCCAGGGTGCGTGGCCGTCTCCCTGGCCCGGCGCGGTCTCACTCGGTCGGCTGCTCGCCGTCGCCGGTCTGCTCGTCGGAGGCCGCCTTGCCGACGAGCACGGCCAGGACGTCCTCCTTCTTGGTCGCGCCGCCGAGGTCGACCCCGTGCTCGGCGGCGTACGCCTTGAGCTCGGGGGCCTTCCAGCTCGCCGACGGGTCGCCCTCCGGGAAGGGCGGCGTCTCAGGCGCCTCGACCGTGTAGCCGTGGCGCGCGAAGTACGCCAGCGCCGCGGCGTCCTCCGTCTCGCCGGTGCCGTCCTTGAAGTCGACGCCGACGACGGTCCCGTTGAACCCCGCTACGGGGGTGCGCACGGTAGCCATCAGTCGCCCTGCACCTTGATGTTGCGCAGGACGGCCGCGGCCTTCGTCGCCTTGAGAGCGACACCGACCGGGCCGAGCTCGACCTCGCCCTTCTTCACCGCGCCGGGCGTGGTGAAGTCGGGCAGGAACGTGGCCACGAGCTGGCCGCCGACGGTCGAGATTCCGTGGAACCCGTCGAGCCCGACGCGGTACGCGTACAGGTCCGTCAGGCCAGTCGTCGAAACGGTCGCGACCGTGCGGGTCTCGATCGGGATGATCGGGTCGTTCGTCCCGGCCTTCGCGCCCGGGTCGGCGAACACGATCGACCCGTACTGCTCGCGGACGATCGGGCGCCCGTTCTGCCCGACGAGCCCGTCGACCGGGTTCTGCGTGTACATCCCGGCGCGGCGGGCCGCGGCCCGGAATCGAGCGAGCGCCTTCGCGTTGCCGAGCACGATCGTCGGTGTGCCGTCGAGGAGCGCGAGGAACTCGTCGATGACGTCGAGCGCCACGTTCGCGGCGTTCGCGTCCGAGAACGAGGACCAGTCCGTGACCACGTCGACGTTCATCTCGGTGTCAGACCCGGTGAGGGCCTTGTCGAGACCGTCGAAGCCGTTGGCGTCGGTCGCGGTGTCGCCGTTGATGACGAGGTCCTGGAACTTCGTCCGCGTCGCCTTGATCTTCTGGTTGAGGTTGAGGGTCACGGCACCCGACGCGGCGGGCCCGAGCTTCGCGACGACGCGGTCCACCTCGAAGCTGCCGCCCATGACGGCAAGGTCGGTCGTGTACCGGGTCGTGGTGACGTTCTGGGCCGTGTACTCGCTGTTGATCGCGCGGGTCGCGGCGGTGGGCTGGGTGACGAGACGGCGGTACCCGTAGGTCAGGGTGTCGCCGCCGCCGGACGGGTTGACGACGTCGTCGAAGACGAGGAGTCGAGGATCTCGGACTCCTTGCGGAACTCGTCGATGACGGCGACGTCGACGTCGTCCTGGGTGTTGTTCTTGGCCTCTACGAGGGTGACGGGCATGGGTAGGCTCCTTGGGCTACTGGCCGTACGCCGCGGTGACGGCGTCGGCGAGGGACTTGGGCTTGGTCTTCTCGCCGGTCCCGCCGGCGTGGTCGACGCTGGACGCTCCGACCGCCTGGGTCGCGAGCTTGGGGTTGTCCTTGACCGCGTCGGTGATGGCGGTCTTCACCGCGTCGGCGAAGCCGTCGTCGGTGGGGTCGAGGTCCGCGACCTTCGTCAGGAAGGCGCGGGAGTCGAGGAGGGCGCCGGGATCGGCCTTGAGGCCGGGGGCGGCGCGGAACACGGCGAGCTCGACGCGCGCCTGCCGAGCCTCGGACGCGGAGTCGGCGGCGGTCTTGGCGAGCTTGGCGGGGTCGGGTGCCTCGTCGCCCTTGACGAGGCCGAGGGCCTTGCCGATCTCCTGGGCGAGGGCGTCGCGGGCCTCCTGCGCGGCGCTCTGCTTCGCGTTGACGCGGGCGTCGCCGGCCTCCTTGCGCAGGTCGCCGATGAGCTTCTGGACGCCGGGCGGCAGGGAGTCGACCTTGCCGTCCCACTCGCCGCCGTCGTCGCCCTTCGGCTGCTGCACCTGGCGCTGCTGGACGGCCGCGGCGAGGTCAGCGGGCGACGGCGTGGTCGGCTTCTGCCCGTCGTCGCCCGGTGCGCTCTCCTGGCTGGCGCCGTCGGGGCCGGCGATGGCGTCGGCGGGCGCGGAGAAGAAGCGCAGGCGCTCGAAGCGGCGGGGCATGCCCGGGGTGGGCAGGGTGACGTGCGTGATGCTGGTGGTGTGGAACATGGTCCAGTGCCTCCCGGGCGCTGTTGTGGGTGGTCGGCCCTACGGTTCGGGCCAGGTCGCACGCACCAGGCGCGCGACCAACGAAGGGATCGGACGACATGGCAGAGAAGGCAAGCGCGGACGCGCTCGAGGCAGCGATCGTGAAGCTCGCGGCGAAGGCGCAGGAGGCGCCCGGGGCACACGCCCTGGAGTACTCCACGGCGGCGAAGGACCTCGCGGAAGCGCGCGCGTGGCTCCTGAACCCGGCGCAGCCGCACTGAGCTAGCGCGCCTTCCCGATCTGCTCGCGCGCCGACTGCCGCTTCAGCTCCGGGTTCGCCGCCAGGTGAGCCCGGAGTGCGGCCTGCCACTCCGCGACCTTCGCCGCCGCGGCCCGGCGGCCGGGCTCGTCGAGGGCGATCGCCTCGCGCATCTTCCACGTTCGGATCCCGCGCTCGAGCGCTCGCTGCCGCTGCTGCGCCTCGTACCCCTCAGGCGAGCTGCGCGGCTTCGGCGCGACCGTGGCACCCGGCACGTACGCGTTCAAGCTGTGCCGGCAGTTCGGGTGCTGGAACCCCGCCGCCCGCGCCTCGGCCACCGACCCGGCGACGTGGACCTTCACCGGCTGGCCCGTCGTCGCGGACCGGACCTCGACCGTCCCGACGGACTGCCCGCTGATCGAGAGAACCTTGCCCTCCCACGGTCGGCACAGCGGGCACTCCCGCGGCGCGTCCGACACGAGCACCAGGTCCAGGCCCGACGCCGAGAGCGTCGCGACGTGCCCTTGGATCGCGGCCCCGCCGGCGCCGGTGCGCACGGCCATCTCGACGTACGACGCGAGCTGCCACCGCCGCCCGGCCGAGTCCGTGAACCCGCCGATCCCGCGACCCAGGAGCCCGTCCATCGCCTGCTGCGCGGCCTGCCGGCGCGTCTGCGCCCCGACGACGACCGTCGACGCGGCCTGCGCGACGACCCGCTGGTACGCGTCCGTCGACGCCCGCAGCACCGTCGCCGGGAGGGCGCGGAGCTTCCACGTCGTCTCCGCGGCGATCTGCTGCACCGCGGCCTGCGCCGCCGGCGACAGTGACGGCACCTCGAGGCCGAGCGCGGTCAGGTCGGCGGCCGCCGCGCCCTCGCCCGCCGCCGCGGCGTCGAGGATCACCTGCAGCAGCTCCTTCGTCGCCGCGTCCTGCACGGTCGCGAGCTGCTCGGCGATCTCCCGGCGCAGCGCCTCGAGCTGCAGCGCCTTCTGTTCCGCCCAGTCCGGTGCGTCCAGGCCTCGTGCGACGCGGTCGCGGATGAGGCGGAGGACGACGAGCTCGGCCTGCGCGTACAGGGTGGAGACGCGGCGCGCGAGGCGCTCACCGAACGACGGGTCGACCGGCACGACGGGCCTCCCGTCAGAACGTCGGGACGGTGTCCGGGGACGTCAACGACTGCTCGGCGACGATCCGGGCGACCTCCTCGTCGACCTGCTCCTTGCCCCAGTCCGGGTGCACGAGCTGCACCTTGACCTGGGTCGAGGCGGCGCGGCCGGCTTCGAGGGCCTGCGCGGTCTGCGCGAGCGTCAGGACGCTGTCCTGCACGGAGTCCGGGAACGTGACCGTGACGTGCGCGCTCGTGTCGAGCTGGGTGCCGAACACCGAGGCGTCGATCGTGAGCATCTTGCCCATGAGCTGCTGCACCGCGGGCCGCTCGAGCCGGATCTTCCGGTCCCGCGTCTGGAACGACGCCCGCTCCCGGGCATGCACCTCGGTAGCTGTGATCGCCCCGCCGTCGCCGCCGTCCTCACCGAACGTCGCACCGGCGTACCCGGCGGACTGGATGATCCGTGCGACGAGGCTGTCGGCGGTGCGCAGGTGCTCGTCGACGCGGATAGCGAACTGCTGCGCCGTGATTGCGAGCGCGCCGTTGACGTCGCCGAGCGGGGCCTTGACGGCCTCGTACACCTCGGCGTCCAGGTCGAACGACGCGCCCTTGCCGGGCCCGGCGTCCTGGAGGTACGTCGTCGGGACGATGAGGCGGGCCTTCGCGAGGCGGATGTCCCGCATCAGCGACGACCACGTCTCGTCGAGGTTGTCCATCAGGCCCTCGACGCCGTCCAGGTCCGAGCGGCCGAGCGCGCGGCCGATCGGGTGGTCCCGCCACCGCCGCTGCGGTGTCTGGTTCGGCACGTACACGACGGCGAGGCCCGGGGTGCGGCCCGCGGCGAGCGCACCGTCCGCTGCGACGAGGTCGGCGAGCGGCGCCGTCGCCGGCTGCTCGACGAGCGGGACCCCGCGGCCGAGGTTGTCGCCGGTGCCCTCGTACAGGGCGTGGAAGACCAGCCCGAAGCCGGCCGGGTCGAGCTCGTGGCGCTCGAGGTGCCGCCACACGGTCCCGCCGTGGTGACCGACGACGTGCCAGAACGTGACAGCGACAAGGCGCCCCCACCGGAACTCGGGGAGCGCGGCGTCGGCGTCGACCGTCGTGACGAACGGGGCGTCGGCGAGCTGCGGGTCCCACGTGACCCGGTGGTACCGGCCACCGAGCGCGGCGCCGAGCTCCGCCCCGGCGGCGAGCGTGGTGGCGAGGGCGTCGTCGACGTACCCGGCCACGCGCGCGTTCGTCGCCGTGTCCTCGCTGTCGGTCGTGACGACGGGCGGTTCCGCGTACAGCAGGTCCGCCGACGCGCGGCACAGGTCCGCGGCGATCGGGACGTGGGTCTGGTCGCGGCGCTGCGCGAGCCCGTTGTCGGGTCGGCCCCACCAGAACCTGGCGAGGGACCCGACGACGCCGCCGGCGTACTGGGCCCGGCGTGTGGTGGACGCGCGGTCGTCGCGCTGCGCCGTCCGGTACGCCGCGGTGAGGCGGTCGGGGGTGCCGACGTACCAGGCGTCCCAGACGTCCTGCTGGGTGCGGATCGGGGCGAGGACCTTCGGGGGCCACGCGGTGCCGTTCTGGGGCAGCGGCATGCGGGCCTCCTCGGTGGTGTGGGACGCTCGGGCCGTGGACGGTGTGAGCTGGCTGTATCTGGTCGTGCTTCTCGTCGTGCCGATCGCCTACACCGTGTACATCCGGAGGCGCGACAACCCGGAGCTTCGGAAGCGTCGCCGCGGTCGGTAGCCGGTCAGTCGGTCGTGTCGGCGCCGGGCGCGTCGTCCATCGCGGGTGCGACGGGGACGGCGGAACGCCAGTCGTGGCGGGTCGTGTAGATCGCGTACCGCAGGGCGTCGACCTCGTCGTCGTCGGCCTTCACCGGCGCCGTCTCACCACGCGCGGTGGCCTTGTCGTCCCACACGTACCCGGTGATCCGTTCGATCAGACGAGGGCACGTCGCCGACACGACGAGCTTGTCGACGGCGAGCAGCGACGCGATGAGCTGGATGCCGGGCAGGACGGCTTTGTGGGCGTTGCGGACGCCGGGGACGCCGTCGTGGAACAGCTGGTGCCGGAACGACGCCGCGGCGGAGTCGACGGCGACCCACTCGGGTCGCTGCCACGCGTCGTGCGGCCGGGCGGCGAGCCAAGTGCGCAGCGAGGTGGCGTGCTCGCCGATCGTCGCGTGCCCCGGCGCCCACTCGTCGAGGACGTACAGCCGGTCCCCGGTCGCGCCGTCGCGCGTGTCGGGCCCGACGCCGAGGAGGTAGCCGCGGGTCGCGTGCTGGTCGCCGTAGTCCACGCCGAGCGCGAGCACCCGGTCCATCGTGGGGAGCGCGTCGGGGTCGATGACGTGGCGGGCTGGGTCCCACTGCTCGTAGACGGCGCCGGCGGCCTGGACCCACTCGCCGAGGATGAACCGGCGGTACCAGAGGCCCACGTACTCGCGCTGCACCTGCTCGACGTAAGCGGGGTCGAGGTGCGTGTTGTCGGTGAGGCGGAACCGGTGGACCTGGTAGCCGAGCTCGGCGGCGCGGTCGATGACCTGCCGCTTGAGCCAGTGCGCGGGCCCGTCGGGGTTCGTCGTCGCGAACAGCTGCGCTCCGGGCACGGACATGCGGCCGAGGAGCTGCGTCCAGAACGCCTCGCTGACGAGGGTCGACTCGTCGACGTACGCGCCGGCCACGGTCAGGCCACGCAGCACGGCCTCGGAGCGGGCGTCAGACGCGCCGAGGACGTGAACCGTCCGCCCGAGGATGACGCCAGTCGGTGCGCCCGCGGTGTACGCGACGTGCCGTGCCAGGGTGCCGAACAGGGACGGGTCCTTGAGGGGGCCGAAGACGTTGCGGGCGATGGACTCGCGGGTGCGGCCGACGACGACGAGCTCACCACCGCGCGGGGCCTTCGCGACGAACAGCAGCCAGCGCAGCAGCGACGCGATCGTCTTCCCTGACCGGATGCTCCCAGTCCACTGGACGACGCGGGCGTCCGCGTGGGCGATAGAGCGGATCTGCGCGGGGAGAGCTGCTGGCGGACGGCGGCGACGACGGCCGGCGTCGCGGTCGCGACGGGCGTCATGGTGCACCATCCTGGTCGGCGGCGGCAGTGATCGCGTTCGCGATGCCGTCGAGCATCGACAGGGCGTCGACGATCCCGCCGTCCGCGTCGTGCACGGCGATCTTCAGCGACCGGTCGATCGCGGCCCCGGCGGCCTGGACGAGCTTCAGCTTGTCCGAGGGGATCGGCTCCGGGGCTTCCTTCTCGTCGTAGTCGTGGTCCTTGCCGCCCCAGTCCCAGTACAGGTGCGGCCTCCACAGCTGGGACCGCAGGCGTTCGGCGTCCTCGAGGAGCGCGAGCTCGAGCGCCGCGCGCCGGCCGCGGGCGTCGGTGACGTTCGCGGTCGTCGCGGCGAGGGTCGCGGTGCGGTCGACGAGGATCCCGAGGTGCTGCATGCGGCGCCCGACGGCGGTCTTGGACCGGTCGAGCTCGGCGGCCATGTCGCGGACGGAGTGGCCGGCGGCGGCGAGGTCGCGCAGGTGTTGGTCGTCGGCGGCGGTCCAGGGGCGGGCAGCGGGCATCGCTCGTCACCTGCCTGGGCTGGTCTCACCGCGCCGGGCGGGCTGTTGACGTCGCGCGGACATGGGGCGACCCCCGGAGCTGGTGGGCTCGACGGGGGTCGTGTGGGTGTGTTCGGGCATGCCGAACGCACGCCCAGTATGCGGGCCTGTGGATAAGGGGTCAAGGCGCAGGTCAGTCCGGCGTGTCGTCGCTCGGCACGCCGTGCTCGTCGACGCGCTGCAGCCCGCCGTTCTCGAAGCGGCGCCACCACCGACCGGCCACATCGCGGAACGTCATAACGGCACGAGCGCGCCCGTCAGCTTCGAGCACGCGCTCGGGTGCGACGTAGGCCATGGGGGCGCCAGGTGGGAGGACGGCACAGTGCGTGACCTCGATCCAACGATTCGTGCTGTCGGTGACGAGGCCGACCTCGACGTCGAACACGGTCTGCTCCGAGCCGTTGAAGACGACTGCGGCGTCCACTGACGTCATGAACGTCGAGCCCAGCCGAGGGCCGACCTCGCGTTGCTGGACCTCATGCCAGGCGATGACCCTGAGCGCCTGCGCCTGGCGCGCAGCCGTGTCGCTTGCAATCTGCTCGGCGACGCGGACCTCGCGCGCCCGCTCGCGGTCATCGCGCGTGACCCACCAGCGAACGAGTGCGACGACGCTGGACGCGGCGACGATGACGAGCGCGCCGAACGATCCGATGGACGAGAGCACGTCCCACGTCGTGGTGGTGTCCTGCATGGGCCGGAGCGTACCGGCCGCCGCCCACCTCACGCCGCGGTGGCCGCGCTCCGGTGCGCGAGCACGGCGAGCCACGTCCCCGCGTCCCATCGCAGGGGCTGTCCGTCGTCGTCGCGGCAGGTGCGGCACAAGACATCGGCGGCGTCGCCGGCGTACTGCCATCCGGGCGCGAGGTACAGGCGCCGATTGCAGTCAGGGCACGGCGGGAGCGCCGAGGGTGCGGGCGTCCAGGGCTGCTCGTCGTCGTGGGCTTCGTCGAGGAGCGCGCGGCAGCGACGCGCCCAGGCGGTGAGGTCGTGGGCGGCGTCGCGGACCGGGGCCGGCCGCCGTGCCCTGACGCGATGGCGTGGTCGACGAGCACGGGCAGGCGCCCGATGGCGTCGAGGGTCTGGCGGTCGCCGTCGGGCCGGAACCGCGCCTGCTGGAACAGGAGCAGCGTGAGCGTGGACTCGTGGCGGCGGACGGCCGCGGCGATGTCGAGGGCGAGGTTCGCGGCGGGCCCGTTCCAGGGGATGCGGTGGATGTCGGCGCGCCCGCCGAGCTGCGACTCCGCGACGGTGTTCGAGGCGTGGGGGATGAGGGCGTTGACGCGGCGGAGGAGGCCGTGGGGTGCGGCGGTGAGGGTGCGGGCGGTGGTGTAGAGCTCGTCGACAGCGATCACGGTTCCTCCTGCTCGTGGATTCCATCCTTGACACGTGGCGTTCTCGGATGGAGCGTCTCGGCATGGGGCCGAAGAAGAAGAAGTGCGAGTCCTTCGCGATCTTCGAGAAGAACAACGCGCGAGCAAGCTTTCTGATCCAGGACTTCACGCTGGCTCGGAAGGCTGGGCGGCCGCAGGAGATCGAGCGCGCTCTGCTGCAGGGTGCAGTCGTCTTTTCGATCGGGGCGCTGGACAATTTTGTCCACGAACTGATCCTCGAAATTGTGCCCCGGTTCGGCGGAAACGGTGACGCGCTGCACGAGCCGCTTCGCAACATCGCGAGAGACGACCCGGCCCTCGCGCTCCGTGTTGCGCTGGCACCGACGCCTGAGCGTCGGCGTGAGGAGTTGCAAGCAGCGCTCGATAAGTGGCTGGAATCGAAGTCCTTCCACGGAGTCAGCGCGGTCGTCAACGGGCTGAAGTACTGCGGCGTTGACTTGTCGGAGGTGGGGTTGCCGACGAACTGGCGAGCGCGCGTCGAACACTTCACGGAGATGAGACACAAGATCGTGCATCGAGGGATGAGGCCGAGCCTGACCGTCGAGAACGCAACGGAGTGTGTCGATCTGATGGGTCGGCTCGCCGCCAACATCAACGACGAGGCTGTCAAGAAGTACCACCCGTAACTCGCGGCTTCGACGCAGCCAATGAATCTGCCAACGCGCGAAAACCGTGACATCGCCGCGATGTGAGCGAATCGTGACACCGACCATGGACCCATCGTCCACACTGCAGTCAACACACACGGGACGCCCATGGGACGTCCCGGCGACGACTCTGCTACTGGAAGCTCTGTGCCGCGGGGCGCTTGTAGAAGTAGAACGCGACCTCGTCGGCGCCACGCTCGGGGAACCACCTCTTGCCGAGCAGGTTCGGGAGCGGCTGGCCAGGCTCGGTGATGGTGAAGCCGTGGCGACGGTAGAACTTCTCGAGCTGGTCCGCCTGCAGGTCTGCGGTGACGACGCCGAACCATGCGCGGACGCCTGTGGAGGCGAGGCGAGTCTCGAGGTGGTGCACGAGCGCGCCGCCAATGCCGCGGCCGCGGGCGTTCGGCTCAACCGCCAGTAGGTCGAGTTCGCTGTGCTTGTCCAGCACGTTCGCGTAGGGTCCTCGGCTCCCCAGGATCGCGGAGCCGGCCGCGACTTGTGCACGGCACGAGAGTGCAGCGCCGAGGAGGTGACCGTCTTCGTCGCGGGCCTGAGCGATGACGGGGGCGTAGAGGTAGTCGTGCTCCGGCGCGGGCACGGCGTTGGGTGCGATGCCGTGAATCGCACTCGCGAAGAGCCGCTGGACGGCGGCGCGTTGAACGGTCGTGACTGCCTCGGTGATCTGCACGGCGTCACCGTATCGGTGAAGGTCACGTTCACGCAGCGAGCTCCTCGAGATCGGGCCACTGGCCGCCGTTCATGGCGGCGAGGTGCGTGGCGGGGACGTCGTCGATGGGGTGGCCGAGGTGGCGTGCGCCCATGGCGGCGAGGATGAGGGCGTCGGCTTCGTCGTTGCCGGTGATGTCGACGGTGGGGTGGCGGCGGATGACGGCGGCGAGCACCTGGTCCTTGCCGGCGTTGCCCTTGCCGGTGGCGTACTTCGCGCGGGTGGTGGGCGGGACGACGGCGACGGCGTCGACGTGCTGGACGATGCGGTCGATGACAAGCCACCACAGGCCGGCGCGTTCGGTGGCGTGCGGGGATCGTGCGGCGTAGGCGAGGCCTTCGATGACGACGAGGTCGGCGCCGTCGGTCCAGGAGGCGACGTTCGCGACGATGCGGCGGAGGCGGTTGTGGCGGCCGTGGAGGTCGTCGTGGTCGGGCTTGGTCTGGATGCGGTCGACAGCGGCGTGGCGGCCGGCGATGACGGCGACGCCGGTGGAGGTGAGGAGAGGTCGAGGCCGACGATCTTCACGCGTGCGCCTCCAGTGTCCCGTACCAGGCGGCGTCGTAGCCGAGTCTGCTCAGGATGTCGGCCCGTAGCGTGTCGGTCTCTCCGGGGAAGCTCGCGGAGCCGTCGGCGAAGGTGGTGGCGAGGGCGGCGAGCATGTTCGCGGTGCGCAGCTCGTGGGCGACGGCGAGGCTCGCTTCCGTCTGGGCCTCGGCGAGCAGGTACCGGGCGTGGTCCGGGTCGGCTGTGTAGGCGCGGTCCAGGCGGTCTCCGGCCCGGTCGGCGTGGCTGTTCGAAGGCAGGTTGGGCATGGGGTGCTCCTTGGGGTCAGTACGGCGGTTCGCCGTGCATGGGGTCGGCGGTGCGGGTGGTGCGGAGGCGCAGGGGTGCGCGTGAGAGGGGTGGGCGCCCGCAGACGTGGGCGGCGAGGACGACGACGTGGTCGGCGGGTGCGAGGCGGGCCAGGGGTGGGACGTGGGGTTCGTGGCGGGGTGTGAGCTCGTGGCGGCCGGCGAAGGTCCAGAGCTGCCAGGTGGGGGTGTCGAGGATGACGGCGGCGGCTTCGAGTTGTGGGGTGAGGGGGTGGGGGTCGCAGCGTGCGAGGCCGGCGCAGCGGGGTGCGTCGAGGCCGACGACGGTCCAGCGTGCGCAGCGGGGGCAGGGGCGTGGAAGGGCTCGTCCGGAGGCGAGGGTGGGTGTGGCGCCGTGGGTGGTGGTGAAGGCGGTGACCCAGGCGGGCTCGGAGGTCGCGGCGGCGTCGAGGTCGTCGGGTTCGAGGTCGAACAGGGCAGTCATGCTCGTTTCGCCGCCTCGATGAGGAGTGCGGCGACGTCGCGGTGCAGCTCGTTGCGGCGTACGGCGTTGCTGGGCGGCGTCGCGGCCAGGGTCGCGAGGAGGTACGACCAGGCGTACCCCATGAGCTCCTTGTCGGTGCTGGAGCTCGCGAGGCGGTCGGCCCAGAAAGGGTCAGGCACCGAGGCGGCCGGGTCGTTCATCGGGTTCCTCCGTCGTGGTGGTCGTGACGCGTGATGCGTGGGTTGGGTATGACGGCAACGCACGTACGTACGTGCGGGCGTAGGGCGTCATGTTGGAAAGTCGCGTCATCGCGTCACCACGCGTCATAACTGCAGGTCAGAGCGCGTGACGCGTGCTGTGGGTACGCGTCACGAACAGGCACGCACGCGTCACGATTCGTTGCCATGGGCTACCGCCACCCCTGCTGGTCGAGGCGCTCGTCGAGGGTCGGTGACGCGTCCCGTGACGCGTCGGGGCCGTCGTCCTCGATGTCGTTGAGGCGGATGCCGGCGAGGTATCGGGCCGAGTTCGACCGCTCGGTGCGGATCCCGTACTTCGACCGCAGCGCGACGGTGAACGTCTTCGGGGACATGGGGGTTGCGCCGGCGTCGGTGCACCACCGCTCGTACGCGGTGCGCAGCTGCGCGGACCGCACGCGCAGGTCCTGCCGGTTCGGGTCGCCGGTGACGCAGCAGTCGGTGACGAACCCGGCGACGGTGTCCTGTTCGGTCTCGTACGCCTTCGTGGCTGCGGTGACGGCGTCGGGGGCGGCGAGGCCGCGGGCGAAGTAGTCGGCTGCGCCGCGGATCGCCCACGCGAGGATCGCGGGGCCCTCGTCGGCGATGAGGCGTTCCTCGAGGTCCTTGACGCGGGCGCCCTCGGGGACGGTGTGCACGAAGGGGACCATGACGACGCGCCGCCAGAACGCGAGCCCGCCGACCCGGACCTCCGGTTCGTGGTTGGACAGGACCCACAGGGTGTGGGTGGGCGTGAAGTCGAAGAGGTCCTCGCGCATGAACCGGGCGGAGATCGTGTCCTTGCCGGTCAGGGACTTGATGCGGGCCTCGTCGAACGTCTGGCCCTCGTTGATCTCGGAGGTGACGGTGAGGCGCTGTCCTTGCAGTCGGGCGAGCTCGGTGGGGTGCCCGTGGTTGCGGGTCGCGAGGAGCATCTCGGCGGGCGCTTGGCCGGAGTACCCGTCGGCGCCGAGGCCGACGATGTGCTGCAGGGTCGACATGAACGTCGACTTGCCGTTGGCGCCGGACCCGTGGGCGAAGAAGAAGACCTGGTCGAGGACGGCGCCGACGAGGGACATGCCGACGGCGCGCTGGACGAAGGCGATCATGTCGGGGTCGCCGGCGAACGTGTCGGCGAGGAACCGGTCCCACAGGGGTGGGACGCGTCGAAGTCGGGCGCGACGGTGGTGGTGCGGGTGTGCAGGGCCGCGGGGTCGGGTTGGGACAGTGTCCCGGTGCGCAGGTCGACGATGCCGGCGGGGGTGTTGAGCTCGTAGGGGCGAGCGTCGAGCTCCTTCGCGGCGACGACGATGCGCTGGTCGGATTGGGCGAGTCGCAGGACGTCGGTGACGCCGCGGGCGCTGAGGGCTTTCTTGCGGTAGGTCTCCCAGCCTTCGCCTCCGGGGAGGCGGCGGACGAGGGTGCGGGCGTGTTCGCGGACGAGCTCGCGGTCGTCGACGGACCAGTGGTGGCCGGTCCATGTGAGCCATCGTCCGCGGCCGGTGGCGTAGCGGACGGTGTCGGCGTGGGCGTCGACGAACAGGAGGGCGGTGTTGTCCTGGTCGGGGGTCGCGACGCGGTCGGCGACCTGCTCGGGGGCGGGCTCGTCGACGACGTGGAGCTGCGGGCGCGGCGCGGGCGGGACGGGGAGCGCGCCGTCGGCGGTGGGGGCGATGAGGCCGGCGAGGTCGTCGGCGGTCGGGTGGTCGGGCACGGGGCGCAGAGCGGTGGCGCGCTGCCCGAATCCGGCGGCGGCGAGGGCCTTGGCGGCGGCGGTGTGGTCGCCGCCGTGCTCGAGGACGGCGAGCGCGCCGAGCTTCGTGTACGGCACCTCGGGGGCGAAGTCGGTGGACGAGGTGAAGACGTAGAGGCGGTCGCGGTCGTCGGCGTGCCCGGTGGTCGCGCTGATGCCTTGCCCGCGGTCCTTGCCGGGGCGGAGCCAGTAGCGGGTGCGGCCGCGGGCGGAGACGAGGGTCCAGCCGTGGGGGTGAGGATGTCGGCCCAGTCGGTGCGGTTCTCGTAGTCGTCGCCGGGTGTGACGCCCTGGGTGGGGTCGTGCGGGGCGACGGGCGTCGACGTGGTGGCGTGCTCGGGCTGCTCGTCGAGGGTGCGCAGGATCGCGCAGAACGCGTCGAGCTCCTCGGGGGTGAGGACGGCAGCGTCTGCAGGACCGCCGGCGAGCCGCACCCACGGGCGCCCGGATGCGTGGTGGCGTGACGGGGCGACGACGACCTGGCCGCCTTCGCCGCGGGTCTCGGCGAGGACGAGGCCGTCGGCGGCCCGCGCGAGCTTCTGGTTGCCGAGGACGGGCTGGTGGGAGTCGGTGCGGACGTGGAAGTGGACGCCGCCGGACGGGGAGTGCTCGAGCCACCCGGAGGTGACGCGGGCCCACAGGTCGCCGAGGCCGGTGTCGGTGGCGAGCTGCGCGAGGTCGGGGAGGTGGTGGGCGGCGCGGCCCTCGATCTCGATCATGACGGCGTTGCCGGAGACGTGGCCTTGGACGACGCCGAGGTCGTAGCCGGGGTGGGTGAACCAGGCGCGAACCCGGGAGTCGTCGGGGCGCTGGTCGGTGTACTGCTTCCAGGCGGTGAGGGCGGGGGCCTTGGTGCCGTCGTCGCGGATGGGGATGACGGAGTAGCCGGCGTCCAGCAGCTCGAGGGCGGCGGTGAGGACGTCGTTGGTCACTGGGGCTCCTGGTCGTCTTCGGTGAGGCGGTCGATGCGGTCGTCGTCGAGTTCGTTGTCGGGCGGGTCGGGGTGCTCGGTCTCCCAGAGGTCGTGGGCGCGCCAGAAGGTGGTGTGTGCGGCGGCCGCGAGCGTCGTCATCGCGCGTTCCGGAGGCTCTTCGTCGCGACGGCGATGGCGCCAGCCGACCGGTGCAGGATCGACGCCGCGTTCCGGTTGACGTCGGCCCGCGCCGCGTCGTCGATCGGAAGGAGCCACCACGTCGACGACTCGGGCCCGGCAGACCACACCGACCAGCGACCGCGAAGACCGTCGACGGCGAGCACGTTGCCGGGTCGGACGTCGCCGGAGCGGAACGGCTGGGGGAGCTTGGTGTCGGTCATGTCGTCCTCCCGGGACGTCGAAGGTGTTGGAGGTGCTGGTGGTCCCCGCGCCCCGGATCGAACGGGCTGGGGCGCGCCGGTTGCGCGCGCGGGGTGCCGCGGTCAGGCGGCGGTGCGCAGGAGCGCGATGACGGACGCGTCGAGGCCGGTGGCGCCGGCGATCGTGGCGTCGTCGAGGCCGAGCGCGACGAGCTGCCGCGCCTTCTCCCCGGCGTCGGAGCCCGACGGCGCGGGGGCGGGCGGCGCTGCCTGGACCGGCGTCGTCGTCGGGGCCGGGGTGGTGCCGAGGAAGTCGCCCGACTGGGCCGCCTTGTCCGGGGCGGCGTACTGGGCCTCCCAGAGCTTGCGGTCGGAGTACCCGCGGGTCTTCGACGGCTCCGTCCCGACGAACGAGACGGTGAGGGTGCCCCCGACCTCGAGGCCCTTGGCGCCGGACTTCTGCACGGCGGCGCGGACGGCGTCGTGCACGGACTTCGACCCGGGCGCCTTGGAGCCCTTGACGTAGACGGCGCGCACGCCGTCGTCCTCGGGGTCGTCGCGCAGGTCGGTGGCGAGGGTGACGACGAGCTGCATGCGCGGGTCGCCGTTGTCCCAGGTGAGGAGGTTCCCGTCGAGGTCGGTCTGCTGGCGGACCTCGACGGACTGGACCTTGCCGGTCACGGTGTAGCCGACGGCGTCGTCGCGCCCGAAGGCGGACTTCGAGCCGGACCCCATGAGGAAGTCGTTGGTGTCGGTCATGGTGGTGCTCCTTGTGGTGTCGGTACTGCGGTGGGTTGGGGTCACCCGAGGAGGTCGGCGAACGCCTTCTCGGGAGCGTGGTGGCCGGGCGGGTTGAGCCCGGCGCCGTCGGGGAAGCGCGCGCAGTCGTAGCAGTGCCGCGCCCTGGGGAGGCTGGTGATCCACGCGTCGCGCTGCTCGACGCCCAGGGCGTCCTCGAGGGCGCGGAGGTTGTCGTGGAGGCGGTTGGCGCGGTCGAGGGCGGCGACGGCGCGGGCGCGGTCGTGGGGGCGTGCCACCAGATCGCGTCGTCGAGTCCGCGCACGCTGTTGCGGGGCAGGTAGACGATCGAGACGTGCTCGACGCGGATCCCGGCGTCGTTCCACCCCTTCGCGTAGAGGTCGGCCTGGACCCGGTAGACGGGCGAGGGTCCGACCTTGGCGGCGGTGAGGGTGGACGCGCCGACGAGCTTCCAGTCGATGGTCAGGCCGGCGGCGACGTCGAGAGCGTCGGTGGATCCCCAGATCTCCTGGCCGCCGATGTGGCCGACCATCGTCTTCTCCTCGACGAGGTACCGGCCCGGCCGCTGGTTGAGCCAGGCGTTCATCTCGCGGTCGAGGAGGACGCGCTCGAGGTTCTCGTGCATCGCGGTCCCGACGTACGGGAGCCACGCTGTGCTCGGGAGCTGCTCCCACTGCGCGAGCTTCGCGGCGAGGCAGTGGTCGCAGTCGGTGCCGATCTCCGAGGGCCCGATGATCTTCTGGTGGTTCCGCGGCTTGTTGGCGATCGCGTCCTCGACGAGCGTGCGCAGCTCGCGCAACGCGACGTCGGGGGCGGTGCCGGTGTGCAGGTACGCGTCGCGGTACTCGGTCGCGAGCGCGGACATGGCCGTCATGACTCGCCCCGCGTCAGCTCGATGACCAGCTGGGCGTACTCGGCGGCCGCGTGGGCGTTGTTCTGCGCGGCGATGCCGGCGAGGTGAGCGAGCGCTCGGCGCGTCTCGGCGCCACGTGCGGCGATCACGCGAGCACGCGTCTCGGCGTTCATCTCCCGGAGCTGCCCGACGCTGATCGGGGGCAGTGTGCTCATCGGTACGTGTCCTTCCTGGCGTCGTTGCGGGACAGCTGGGCCGCGATGTCGCGGCGCTTGTGGCGTTCGAGGTAGCGGTGCACCTGGCGGGGGAGCCACCCGAGGTCTGCGGCGACGGCGAGCGTCGTCGCACCGTCCGCGGCGGCGGCTTCGATGCGGGCGAGGCGGTGCCGGGCCCGCAGGACGGCCGTCACGGGACGACCCGGTCGTCGGACCAGGCGTAGGCGCGCATGCTCTTGTCCTGGTGCGGGCCGTCGTGCCCGGGCCGCCGGTCGCAGACCGCGATGTGGTAGATCGGGTGGCCGGCCTGCGTCAGGTACGCGATCGAGTCCGTGATGCGCTCGGCCCCGCACTGCACGGCGCCGCGGGCGCGAGCGCCGGCGCGGATCGTGGGAAGGCCCGCCTGCGACGACGGCGGGTGCACGGTGGGCTGCTCGTCGCCGGTCATGCTGCGACCGCCACGACGTGGACGCGCTCCGGCTTGGCGTTGCGCTTCACGCCGCCCCACACCCCGTACTGCTCCCGTGCGGCCTCCGCGCGCTCGGCGCACAGGGCCTTGACCGGGCACACCGCGCAGAACGCTGCCGCGCGGGCGACGTCCGACGGCGCCTCGGAGAACCACAGATCGGGGTCGAGGGACCTGCACACCGCCGACTCGACCCAGTCGCCGGCCAGGGCGCGGCGCGCCGCGACGTGCGGCTCGACGACCTTCGTCGCGATCGTCTTCGGCATGACGGGGATGACACCGCCGCCGGCGAGCTCGCGGCTGTAGCAGGCGCCGCACTTCCCGTGACCGGCGAGCTGCTTGGACCCGGCGGGCCACTCGTCGCGCGGCAGACCGCGGACGCGGAGCGGGACGCCGCACTCGGCGCAGGTCGTGGGCGCTGCGACGGCGGTCATCGGACCGTCACCGTGCGCGCGCCCGCGACCTGGAAGGGGCGCAGCTGGGCGGGGGACATGTGCTCCTTGACCGCGGCCGTGTCGATCGCGGCCCGGTAGAGCACCGGGTGCTGCGCCGGCCCGAACGCCTCGGCGAGCTTCTTCGTGTCCAGGCGCGCCGGGACGGTCACGATGACTTTGAGCTGCCCGGCCTGCGTCGTCCCGTCCGGGAGGAGCGCGCGGAGCTGGGTGTCGATCGCGGCGATCTCCTCGTCGATCGAGGTCTTCTCGTCGCGGAGCTTGGCCTTCCGGATCGCGAGCTGTTCGACGACGACGAGCTGGTCGTCGGTGAGGCCGTCCGACGTCGGGGTGGCGATGTCGTTGGTGGTCATGGTTGTGGGTCTCCGTTCAGGCGGCGAGGGCGTGGGTGGACAGCGGCTCGAAGGTGCGGAGCCGGGCGGCGAGGTCGTACCGGCCGAGGCGGTGCAGGGTCTTCTCGAGCGAGTTCGCGGAGCAGTACCCGAGGCGCTTCGCGGCGGCGGTGAGGCCGACGCCCCAGGACGCGAGGAACTCGGCGTCCTCGATGACGGCGGCGGCGCGCGGGGGACGGGCGGTCTTCATCGGGGCCTCCGGGTGTTGACGACGTGCAGGCGGACGAGGAGGCCGAAGCCCGCGGCGGCGAGCCCGACGGCCGTGAAGTGCGCGGCGGACAGGTTCCGCGCCGACAGGGCGAGGACGAGGCCGGCGGCGATGAGGCCGAACGCGGCGGCGGCGACGATCGCGACGCCGAGCGGGTTCGGGCCCGACGCGGGGCGGCGGGCGTGCCGGGGCGGACCGTCGGCCTGCTGGACGCGGGCGACGGCGGCGGCGGTCTGCTCGGCGAGGTGCGCGTCGAGGCGGTGGGCGCGGGCGGCGCGGAGGTCGAGGACCTCGGCAGGCGCGCGGTCGGCCGCGTGGGAGCTGAACTGCCAGCGCCCGCCCATCAGGCGGCCTGCTCGGTGAGCTCGTAGTCGATCGGCGCGTCGACCTCGGACGGGTCGGTGACGGCGAACCCGAAGTCGGTGCGGTCGAGGCGGTACCAGGTGTTGGTCTCGGGGTCCCACCACTCGCCGGTGATGGCGTTCGCGCCGGCGCGTCGCGCGCGGTCGGGGATGCTCAGCGTCGAGGTGACGGTGACGACGGTGTGCTTGGGGGAACCGCGGTGACGGCCTGGGACGGGCGGGCAGGTTTCGCCGTTGCGGGCGGCGAGCTTCGCGCGCTCTTCCTGGAACTGCAGCTTGCCGGTGAGGGGCCCGGGCTTCGCGTGTCGGGGGAGGTGCTGGGTGTTCATGGGACGATGTCTCCTGTTCGATCGATGAAGCCCGGTGTCTCGTGGTAGGGGTGCCGGGCTTCGTTGTGTTCTGCTTGGGTTCAGGCCGCGTCGGGTGCGGTCTGGGTCTGCTGGCCGCGCTGGGCGGCAATGAGCTGCTCGAGCTCTTCGATGGACGGCCCGCCGGCGACGTGGGCGCGGCGCGCAGCCTCCGCGACCGGCAGGGAGTCGCGGACACGCCGTCCCTCCGCGATGCACGCACCCGCCTTCGCGATCGCTTCGTCACGCGTCGTCACACCGCCACCTGACGAACGGAGCCGGCCGCGTTTGTCACTCGATGCGCGCGAGATCCGACATGGGCCTCGAAGAGGTCCTCCACGTCGCGGTCGAGGTACTTCGCAATCGTGCTGCCGAGATCTTGCGAGCAGCCGCGCATGGCGCCTGTCTCTAGGGCCGAGATTGCCGCCTGCGTGCAGCGCGCGAGCGCCGCGAGGTCGTACTGGGTGTATCCGGCTCGGAGCCTTGCGCGACGGATCGCACCGGGGTCCTTGACTCGCATCCACACCTCCCTGAGGAATCTGACTTTCGGTCGTCGGGTGACCATCGTGCCTCCGTTTGTCCCGGGTGACAAGTGGAGCCTGCCGCGCTTGTCACGCACTTGTCAAGAGGTGCGCACGAACTTGCAGGTCAGGCCGTAAGGTGGCGCTGTCACTTGTGTGTTCCCCTAGGGCCGAAGGTGGCATCAGCGAGAACAGCGCCGACAGGATCGGGACCGTGACCAAGAATCCACTCACGCTGAGGGACGTTGCGCTCAGGGCATCGGAGCGAGCTGGAGGGCTGCAAGGGCGAGCGCTCGATCGCGAAGCCAAACGGCGCGGCCTCACACTCTCGTACACGACGGTCGACAAGATCATCGCGGGCACCTACACCTCTCGGCCTACGCGCCGCACCCTCGAAGCGCTCGCCGAGCTTTCCGGCGTTCCGCTCGTCGAGGTCCTGCTGGCTGCCCGTGAACCGCTTCCGGTGCAGCCGCTCGCCGAACTCCTGCCGCCTGACGCGGATCTGCTCTCCGCCGACCAGCGTCGCGTGGTCGTTGACATCGTGCGGCAGTTCGCGCGGTCCAATCGTGAGCTCGACGAGGCGCGCCGCGATGCAGAGTCCTCCGCCGCGCTCGCCCCCGACGCGCTTGCGCTAGCGGCTCGCCCCGGAGTGCCGGCCGCCGCGCCTGACGCGACATCGGGGGAGGAGTCGCAGGACTCAGGCTCGGATGAGCCGTCGTGAGCGACAGCTCCAGGCGATAGATAGGGGTAGCAGGTGTTCGGAGCACGAGTCTTCGAGTTCTGGGTGACGCGGGGACCATCGAAGCGCACGCGCCTCGATCTCGGCGAGCCGTGGGGGAGCGCCAGTGCCTCTGCGGAAGACCTTCTGGTGGCGTGCGGCGAGTCGCTGATGACGCGCGGGCTGGTCTCCGGGGTGCCGGATCTTCGCCGACCTGCCGAGTGGGAGGAGGACCCGCACCCTCCACGCGAGACTCCCCAACTGCGCTGTGACGACGTCCGCGCCGTTGGCCCGGGGCAGACGCTCTACAAGCTGAAGCACGGCTACCACGGCGAGTTCGACGAAGCGCTAGGCCGCGACGGCGCGGTCGACATCTCGCAGCGTGCCCCAGTCCACGAATACCGAGCCCTGCTGTTTGTCCCTGAGTCAGGACCCGAAGGGCGTCTCGTGGTTGAAACGATCGCGAGGACATGCCCCATCACGATGTTGGTTCGATGGTTGGGCTACGAAGGCTTTCGGCTCGATGCTGACAGGTGGCTGCGTCCCAAGGTCAACCAGGTTGCGGATCGTCGCCGGATCATGGAGCTCATCCGGAACGCCGAGAAGGTCACCGCAGAACTGCGGCAGTACCGGCCCAGCGAACCGGGGCGTCGAAGGTCTGTCGCCACCAAGCTGACGCACCACGTCGACGCGGACTACGAGCGTGAGGGTCTCCTTCGCGAGGCCCTCCGATGGGCGGAGGGTGGCGGTGACTCCGAGTACGTCGTCAGGATCGAATCTATCGCCGGCTACAGCCCAGAGGCTCTCGATGAGACTGGCCTCCGGTTCGACGATGCCGCTCTGGTTGTCGAGAATGACGAGGGCCGCAAGACGATCCGGCCCGATTCGATCCGCGCACTGTTCACGTACGAGTTCAGCGCGGATCTACCGCTCGACGACGACTCCTGGATCGCAAGTGCGCGCTCCCTCCTCAGTGGGACACTGTCAGAGGGCACCGATATAACCATCTGAACCAGGGAGCCGATCTGAGGAGCGTGACGCGATGCCTATGGGTCCGGCCGAGCTCTTCTTGCGACACTGGGAGGGACTGGCCGATCTCAGGAACCACCGGGGCGGAGCACCCGACTGGTGGTCCCGTGGGTTCCTCTACGGCATCCCGGTCGCACTGGCCGCAGTAGCGTTCTGGCGCCATTGGTCCGTAGCGACAGTTGCCGATGCCCTGATCGGGGGCTTCGCCCTCCTTGGCGGGGTCCTCATAGCGGTCTTCGCTCAGATTGCGGCCTGGAGAAGCCGCCTCGACGAACGGGCTGGCCGGCGCCCCGCGTCAGAGGCTCCAGCTCGGAGATCCGTCGACGCAGCGGCCGCTCACGCTCTCGTGGGTGTCATCGCTTGCTGCGCTGCGACCGCGGTCGCCGTCTTCGTCAAGGCTGGATTGGCGCCGACGCGCCTTTGGAACAGCCTCGCTGTCGGACTCGGCGCTTACGTGCTCCTCCTGGTTGTCCTCATCGTCAACACGGTCTTCGAGGGGTACGAAGCGAACGTGGATCCGGCGGTTCGTGAAGCTGATGACGAACTGCAGCGCCGCGAACCTCCGGAGCTAACGGTGCGCCACACCGCCTAGATTCGAACATGCGTTCGACAGTGGCCTCGGGCGGCGGTACGTTCACCTCGATGTTCCATCCCTGGCGTGCACTCGCGAACCGGCCCCACATCCGACTCCACTGGGCCGTCCTACCTGGACTCCTCGGCTTCACAGACGGCCGCACCATGATCGTTCTGCACCCGCACCAGACCCAGGTGCAGCGCCGCTGCACCCTCGCGCACGAGCTCGCACACGTCGACCTCGGCCACACGGACGGATGCCGGCGCCGTGACGAACAGGCAGCACGTGCGCTGGCCGCCCGGCGGCTCATCGACCTCGACGACCTCCTCGCCGCATGGAAGTGGGCGACGTCCGAGGCTGAGCTGGCTGACGAGCTGTGGGTCGACGTCGACACGCTCCGCGCCAGGATCGAACACCTCACCGACGACGAGAAGGGTCGCGTCGCCGCGATGATCCTCAACCAAGACGACCCCGCATGACGCGCTCACAGACTTCACCCGTTCGCACGGTTCGTCGCCTCGGCGCGGTACGGGATGATCCGTCCATGCCTCGTAAGTACGCTCTCGCAACCATCACTGTCGTCGCAGCTGGGACGCTCGCCGCGTGCTCGTCATCGGGCCCCAGTGCACCGCCCGTCACGGTGACGGCGACCGTCACTCAGACAGTCCAAGCCCAGCTCAAGCCGACCCCCACCGCTGAGGTCACACCGACCGCGGCTCCGACGAGCGCGCGAGGGAACGTGGAGAAGAAGGCCGGGGAGTGGGGCTGGGTGTCAGGTTCGAACGGGGACAATCTCGGGGACGCGGCATTCCAGATCCGGGTCACGAAGATCAAGGTCGACCCCACATGCGACGGCCAGTTCGCCACCAAGTCGAAAGCTGGCCACCTCGTCGCGCTCACGGTCGAAGCGCGCACGTCGAAGGAACTCGTGAAGGCGCTGTCGCTCACCGGAGGCACGGCTCTCGGTATCGGTCCAGCCACCTGGTCGCTCATCGGTTCAGACGGCTACAACCAGTCGAACCCCGCGACAGCAGCCGCGTTCGCATGCGCAGATGACTCCGAAGTGATCCCCACATCGATCGGCCCAGCACAGAAGGCGAAGGGCTTGGTCGTGCTCGACTCCAAGACCAAGCATGGGGTCGTCGTGTACAGCCTCAACGGCCAGGGCGACACGGGCTGGGAGTGGAAGTTCTGACCCGCCTATGACTCCTCGTGCTGGCCTCCGCCCCGTCCCCGACACGCCGCCGCGCGCGGTCCTCTACCTGCGCCAGTCGACCTACCGCGAGGAGTCGATCAGCCTCGAGCTGCAGGAGACCGCCGGACGCGACTACTGCGCCCGCCACGGATACGACGTCGTCGCCGTCGAAGCCGACCCCGGCATCTCCGGGCGCACCTGGAAGCGGCCCGCTGTTCAACGCGTCATGGACATGATCGAGACCCGCGCCGCCGACGTCGTCGTCCTGTGGCGCTGGTCCCGCCTGTCCCGCAACCGCAAGGACTGGGCCATCGCAGCCGACCGCGTCGACGTCGCCGGCGGCCGCATCGAATCCGCCACCGAACCCAACGACGGCACCGCCGCGGGCCGGTTCGCGCGCGGCGTCATGACCGAGCTCGCCGCGTTCGAGTCCGAACGCATCAGCGAGCAGTGGCAGGAGGTCCACGCCTCCCGCGTCGCCCGCGGCCTCCCACCCGGCGGGAAGCTCCCCTGGGGGTGGGCCTGGGCCGACGGCGCCGTCACCCCCGACCCCGACACGGCCCCGTACATCGAGCAGGCGTACCGCCGGTACCTCGCCGGCGCAGGGCACCGCGAGCTCGCAGCCTGGTTCAACGGCCTCGGCCTCAAGCCGATGCACGCCCCCGCGTGGCACGACACGACGATCGTGCAGTGCCTCGACTCGCCGATCCACGCCGGGTACGTCGTCTACCACGGCGAGCTCCACGACGGCGCGCACCAGGGCATCGTCGACGTCGAGACGTGGGAGGCGTACCGGGCCGAGCGTGAGGCGCGCGCGGCAGAGCGGCAGGTGAAGCGCCGGTACCTGCTGTCTGGGATCGCGCGGTGCGAGTGCGGGGCCGGGATGAACGGGTACCGCATCGCCCCGTCGGCGCGGAACCGGCAGCGTGAAGGGTTCCTCGGGTACCGGTGCGGGGACTTCGGCCGCGCCGAGGGACACGGGCCGCGCTGGTCGATCTCCTTGCGCCTCGTCGAGGACGCCGTGCTCGCGTGGCTGCGCGACGTCGCGGACGACGTCGAGAACACCGCGGCCCGGGCCGCCGTCGAGGGATCGGACGCGCGCCTCGAGGCGCAGCGCATCGCCCGCGAGATCACCGGCCTGGACCGCCAGCTCGCCGCCCTCACCGGGCACCTCGCCTCGGGGCTTGTGCCGGAGGCCGCGTACCGGGTGACGCGCGACGAGATCATGGAGCGCCGCGACCGGCTCACGTCCGGCCTCGCCGCGGCGGAGCGGCTGATCGTGCGCATGCCCGACGACCCGTCGAAGATCGCGCGCGAGGTCCTGGCGGACTGGGTGACGCTCCCGGTCGAGGCGAAGCGGTCCGCGCTGCGGGCTCTGATCGCGCGGGTCGAGGTGCGCTTCGAGGAGCGGCGCGCCGACGTCGTCCCGGTCTGGAGCACTCTGCGTCCCATCGGATAGCGGACGTCACGCGCGCTGAGATGGCGGTCAACATCCGCAAGCACGTCCTGCGCGCGTCGCACCTGGGCGACCTCGTCGCGCTGGGGTCCCTGACCGGGCAGGCGGCGTCGTTCCTCGACGCGACCGTGCGCGCCGGGCTCAACGTCCTCGTGTCGGGCGCGACGCAGGCCGGCAAGACGACGATGCTCAACGCGCTCGCCGGATCGGTGCCCGCGACGCAGCGGATCATCACCTGCGAGGAGGTCTTCGAGCTCCGGATCGCCGCGCGGGACCTCGTCGCGATGCAGTGCCGCCAGCCCAGCCTCGAGGGCACCGGCGAGATCACGCTCCGCCGTCTCGTCAAGGAGGCGCTGCGCATGCGCCCCGACCGCATCGTCATCGGCGAGGTCCGCGAGGCCGAGGCGTTCGACCTGCTGATCGCCTTGAACTCCGGCATCCCGGGCATGTGCACGCTGCACGCGAGCTCGGCCCGCGAGGCCATCGGCAAGATGACGGCCCTCCCGCTCCTCGCCGGCGAGAACGTGTCCGACCGGTTCGTCGTGCCCACCGTCGCGTCGTCGGTCGACGTCGTCGTCCACCTCGGCGTCGCGCCCGACGGGCGGCGCCAGGTCCGCGAGATCGTCGGCGTGCCCGGGCGCGTCGAGCAGGACGTCGTCGAGACGTCCACGATCTTCCATCGGGTCGGCGGCGGGCGGTCCGGTGGCGAGCTGGTGCGCGGCGACGGGCTCCCGCCGGCGCTCGACCGCTACGAGCGCGCGGGGATCGACGTCCTCGCGCTGCTCGCGACCGGACGCCCGCACGAGGCGCAGCGCGACCACGCGGCGCCCGGCGCCGCCGGCACCACGGTCTATCCCCCGCCGCCGGCCCAGCCGTTCGCCGACGCGTACCGGGGGCAGGCCTGATGGGCGTCGTCCTCGGCCTCCTGCTCGGCGCCGGCCTGTGCCTCGTGTGGACCGCGTGGTGGGCGCCGACCCCACGGACCCGGCGCAGCGACGGCTGGGCCGCCCGCACCCAGGACCTCCTCGTCCAGGCCGGCGCGACCGGCGTGACGCCGGGCGGACTCGTCGGGGCGAGCGTCGTCGTCGGCGTCGTCGTGGCGCTCGCGGGCTTCGTGTTCACCCGCTCCGGGACCATCAGCCTCGCGTTCGCGCTGCTCGCCGGGGGATCCCCGCGATGCTCGTCCGGTCGCGCGCCCGACGACGGCGCGTGGCCCTGCGCGAGGTGTGGCCCGAGGTCGTGGACAACCTGGCGTCGGGCGTGCGGGCGGGGTTGTCGCTGCCCGAGGCCGTCGCGCAGCTCGGCGAGCGCGGGCCCGTCGAGCTGAGGCCCCAGTTCCGGGCGTTCGCGAGCGACTTCCGCGCGTCGGGCCGGTTCTCCGAGTGCCTGGACGCGCTCAAGGCCCGGCTCGCGGACCCGGTCGGCGACCGGATCGTCGAGGCTCTGCGGATGACCCGCGACGTCGGCGGCACGGACCTCGGCCGCCTCCTCCGGACGCTCTCCACGTTCCTGCGCGAGGACGCGCGCACGCGCGGCGAGCTCGAGGCCCGCCAGTCGTGGACGATCAACGCGGCGCGGCTCGCGGTCGCCGGGCCGTGGGTGGTGCTGGCGCTGCTCGCGACGCGCCCCGAGACGGCCCAGGCGTACGACTCGGTGGCCGGTGTCGCCGTGCTCGGGCTCGGTGCCGCGTGCTGCGCGGTGGCGTACCGCCTCATGATCCGGATCGGGCGGCTGCCCGAGGAGACGCGGGTGCTGCGATGACCGCCGGCCAGCTCGCCGCCTGGGGCGCCTTCGTCGGCGCCGGGTTCTCGCTCGGTCTGCTCCTCGTCGTGGCTCGCCTGCGTGCCTGCCGTGCCATCCTCGCCGAACGCGTCGCACCGTGGCTCCGGGTGCACTCGGCGGAGTCCGCGCTGCTCGCCCCCACCCCGGTCCGCACGCCGTTCGGCGCGCTCGAGCGGCTCGTCGCGCCGTGGCTCGACGACATCGGTCGCGCGTTCGAACGGTTCGGCCCCACCCGGTCGGAGCTCGCCCGCCGGCTGGCCCGGGCGGGGCGGGCCGAGACCGTCGAGCAGTACCGGGCCCGGCAGGTGGTGTTCGGCGCGGTCGGGCTCGCCACCGGCCTGGCGTTCGCGGTGCTGCTGCTCGTGGCGCGCGGGGCCTCGGTCGTGCCGCTCTTCGCGCTCGTGCTCGTGTGCGGCGTCGTCGGCGCGCTGGTCTGCGACTACCTGCTCGGGCGCGAGGTCACGGCCCGCGAGGAACGGATCCTCGCCGAGTTCCCGACCGTGGCCGAGCTCCTCGCGCTCGCCGTGACGGCCGGTGAGTCGCCGGTGGGCGCGCTCGAGCGGGTCCGCCGCACCGCCCACGGCGCGCTCGCCGAAGAGCTCGGCACGGCGCTCGGCGCCGTGCGCTCGGGCACGTCCCTCGTCCGCGCGCTCGAGCAGCTCGCCGACCGCATCTCCCTGCCCGCGGTGACCCGCTTCGCGGACGGCCTGTCGGTCGCCGTCGAGCGCGGGACACCGCTCGCCGACGTGCTCCGCGCCCAGGCGCAGGACGTCCGGGAGGCCGGGCGACGCGCGTTGATGGAGACGGGCGGCAAGAAGGAGACGGCCATGATGATCCCTGTCGTCTTCCTGGTGCTGCCCGTGACGGTGGCCTTCGCCGTGTTCCCGAGCCTCGTGACGCTCCGGATCGGCCTGTGAGAGCCGAGCCCCCGATGCCCGTACCCCGAGAGGCCGCGCCCGCCGGCGCGCGTCGAACCCTGAGCCAGAACCACCGGAGGTAGCAGTGAAGAAGTCGCTGATCGAGCTCGCGAGCCGACGGGCGCACGTCTGGGCCGGCGCCGCGGCGCAGCGCGTGCGCGCGACGCAGGACGGCCGTCCGGGCGACGGCGAGCGGGGCGACGTCCCGGGCTGGGTCCTGGTGACGCTCATGACCGCGGGCCTCGTGATCGCGCTGTGGGCCGTCGCGGGCAAGGTGCTGCCGGACCTGTTCGGCAACGCGATCGACAGCGTCAAGGGGCCGTGACCTCGCCGAGGACCGCGCGTGGTGCGGGGCGGGGCGACGCCGAGGGCGGGTCGGCCGTCGTGGACTTCGTCCTCGTCTCGGTGCTGCTCATGGTGCTCTTCCTGGGTGTGGTGCAGGTCGCGCTGGCTCAGCACGTGCGGTCGATGCTCGTCGACTCCGCGGCCGAGGGTGCGCGCTACGGCGCCCGCGCGGACCGCGGCCCCGACGACGCGGTCCGGCGCACGCAGGAGCTGATCTCCGCCGACCTCTCGTCCCGGTACGCGCGCGACGTCACCGCTCGGTACACGACGCGCGACGGCGTCGCCGTCGTCGAGGTCTCCGTCGAGGCGCCGCTGCCCGTGGTCGGCCTCCTGGGTCCAGGTGGCGTGGTCGACGTCGTCGGGCACGCCGTCGCGGAGCCACGGTGAGCGCCCGCCGGGACGAGGGCAGCGCCCTCGTCGAGTTCCTGGGTGCGAGCCTCGTGCTCCTCGTGCCGCTGGTCTACCTGGTCCTCACGGTCGGGCGGGTCCAGGCGGCGTCCTTCGCCGCGGAGTCCGCGGCGAGCGGCGCGGCGCGCGTGTTCGTCGTCGCACCCGGCCAGGCGTCGGGCGAGGCGCTCGCGGTGGACGCGACCCGGCTCGCCTTCGAGGACCAGCACATCCCGCTCGACGACGCCGCGAGCGCGGTCTCGTTGTCGTGCCTCGGCGGTACGTGCGGGACGTCAGGCACGGCGGTCGTGGCGCGCGTCCGGGTCGAGGTGGCGCTCCCGCTCGTGCCGGCGTTCGTGCGCGCCCACGTGCCGCTCGCGGTGCCCGTCGAGGCGACCGCGCACGGCACGTTCCCGCGCTACGCGGACCTGACGGGGTGGTCGTGAGCGGCGGGGAGGACCGGGAGTCCGGTCAGATCATGCTGCTCACGATCGGCGTCGTGGTGCTCGCGCTCGCCCTGGTCTTCGCCGTCGCGTCGGCGTCGTCGGTCCACCTCGAGCGCAAGCGCCTGTACGACGTGGCCGACCAGATCGCGC
Source organism: Luteimicrobium album (assembly GCF_030161555.1). Taxonomy (GTDB): domain Bacteria; phylum Actinomycetota; class Actinomycetes; order Actinomycetales; family Cellulomonadaceae; genus Luteimicrobium; species Luteimicrobium album. The sequence continues at coordinate 4,117,646 of NZ_BSUK01000001.1, read as the reverse complement.
TCGACGCCGCCGACCGGCTCGACCGCGGCCTGTACTACGACCGGCTCGACACGGGCCTGACGCCGCAGGTCGTGATCTCCGACACGGACGTGCAGGACGCCGTCGACGCGGTCCTCGCGGACTCGCCCGAGCTGGTCGACGGCTACGAGGAGGTCCGGGTCGTCGACGCGTCGACGCCCGACGGCCGCACGGCGGAGGTCGTCCTGCGGGCGCGCGTCCGCCCGACGCTGCTGACCTGGGCGACGGCGGCGTTCTCCGGGGGCGTCGTGGTGACTGCGGACGCCCGCGCCCGCGCGGACTGAACCGCGGGGACCGGTCGTCGGTCCCGGAGCGGGCCCGTGCCCGTCATATATCAGTGCGTGCCGTGTGTGAACACGGTGTTAACTTGTTCGTGGCATCCCGTTCGAGGGTGCGGCCCGGCGTCGGCGATCCGACGTCGTTGGCCCGGCAGTTCACCGGGGCCAGTGCAGCCGCACCGCGCCGGATGGTCGCACCGTCGCGCGGCCCGCACCTCGTCCTGCAGAGCTGTCCTCAGAGCTGACACCGTGGCGCGCGCGGCTGCGTCGTGCTGTGCGGTCGTGAAGGCGTCGGATGCCGGCGGTGACGTGACGAGAACGCATACGCAACTGACGAAGGAGCCCGTTCCCATGAAGAAGACAGCCCTCATCGCACTGCCCCTCGCCGCCCTGATCGGGTTCGGCGCCGCGGCGTGCAGCTCCGACGACGACTCCTCGTCGTCGTCGTCGACCACGACCTCCGCTGCGCCCTCCGAGGCCGCGACCCAGCGCCCCGCCGACGTGAAGGCGCAGGAGCTGAGCGACGCGATCGCGGCCAAGTTCCCGAACGCGAAGGTGACCGCGTACCACGGGCAGGTCAGCCTCAACGTGTCGAAGGATGACAAGGACGTCGTCACGTTCGTCGAGCAGCAGACCGGCATGACGGCCGACGCGAAGAAGCAGATCGCGGACGCGGGCAAGGACCCGTCGTCGGTCACCTACGACGCGTGGCTCGTCAACGTGACCCCCGACGACCAGGGCGGCTCGCAGTGGCGGATCGTGTCGATCGCGCCCAGCAACTGACCGACGGACCGGCCGACGACCGGTTGACGGGCCGCCTCCAGCTCATCGGGAGGCGGCCCGTCCGCGTCCGGTGGTCGCGTAGGGTAGAACCTCGTGGCGACCATCGACTTCCCGGCTGAGATCAAGGCCCTCCGTACCACTCTCGAGTCGATCGAGTCGGTGAGCGACCCGGCCGTGCTGGAGAAGAAGGTCGCCGAGCTGTCCGAGCAGGCCGCGGCTCCTGACCTGTGGGACGACCCCGAGGCGGCCCAGAAGGTGACGACCGCACTGTCGCAGACGCAGTCCGAGCTGGACCGCGTCACCCACATGGCGAGCAGGATCGACGACCTCGAGACCCTCGTCGAGATGGCGACTGAGGATGGGGGCGACGCGGAGACCCTGGCAGAGGCCGAGGGCGAGCTCGCCGCCATCCGCAAGGATCTCGACGCGCTCGAGGTCCGGACCCTGCTGAGCGGCGAGTACGACGCCCGCGAGGCCGTCGTCACGATCCGCGCGGGTGCGGGCGGCGTCGACGCCGCCGACTTCGCGGAGATGCTGCTGCGCATGTACCTGCGCTGGGCGGAGCGCCACGGCTACTCGACCCAGGTCCTCGACACGTCGTACGCGGAGGAGGCCGGCCTCAAGTCGGCGACGTTCGAGGTCAAGGCACCGTACGCGTACGGGAACCTGTCCGTCGAGGCCGGCACGCACCGCCTGGTCCGCATCTCGCCGTTCGACAACCAGGGCCGCCGGCAGACGTCGTTCGCCGCGGTCGAGGTGATCCCGCTGATCGAGCAGACGGACAGCGTCGACATCCCCGAGTCGGAGATCAAGGTCGACGTGTTCCGCTCGTCGGGCCCGGGCGGGCAGTCCGTCAACACGACGGACTCCGCGGTCCGCATGACCCACATCCCGACCGGGATCGTCGTCTCGATGCAGAACGAGAAGTCGCAGATCCAGAACCGTGCCGCCGCGCTCCGCGTGCTCCAGTCGCGCCTGCTGCTGGTCCGCCAGCAGGAGGAGGCCGCGAAGAAGAAGGAGCTCGCGGGCGACATCAAGGCGAGCTGGGGCGACCAGATGCGCTCCTACGTCCTCCAGCCGTACCAGATGGTCAAGGACCTGCGGACGGAGCACGAGGTCGGCAACCCGTCGGCCGTGTTCGACGGTGACATCGACGACTTCATCGAGGCGGGCATCCGCTGGCGCCGGGGTGCGTCGCAGGCCGCCTGACCCACGCTCAGCCCCCGTCCAGGCACGCTCCGCCCCGGCGTGTCGCCGTCGGGCGGGCGAAGGCCCGTGCTTAGTGTCGAAGCCGCCGTGCGTGGCAGCGCACGGTGAGGTGCGCCGCCGGCGCCGGCGACGACGACAGCACGGGAGGGGTGATCGGGCGTGATCAGGTTCGACGACGTCACCAAGGTGTACGCGCGTGGCGCCCGTCCGGCGCTCGACCGCGTCAGCGTCGACATCGAGCGCGGCGAGTTCGTGTTCATCGTCGGGGCGTCGGGCTCGGGCAAGTCGACGTTCCTCCACCTGATCCTGCGCGAGGAGCGCCCGACGGGTGGGCGGGTGTACGTCGCGGGCCGCGACCTGTCGCGGCTGTCGAGCTGGAAGGTCCCGCAGCTACGCCGCGGGATCGGCGTGGTCTTCCAGGACTTCCGTCTCCTGCCCAACAAGACGGTCTTCGACAACGTGGCGTTCGCGCTGCAGGTGATCGGGGAGCAGCGGCACACGATCCGGCTCCGCGTCCCCGAGGTGCTCGAGCTGGTGGGTCTGGACGGCAAGGAGAAGCGGCTGCCCGAGGAGCTGTCCGGCGGTGAGCAGCAGCGCGTCGCCATCGCGCGCGCCATGGTGAACCGTCCGCCGATCCTGCTGGCCGACGAGCCCACCGGGAACCTCGACCCCACGACGTCCCTCGGCATCACTCGGCTCCTCGACCGCATCCACCGCAACGGCACCACGGTCGTCATGGCGACCCACGACGACGAGATGGTCGACGAGCTGCGCAAGCGGGTCATCGAGCTCAAGACCGGCGAGGTGGTGCGCGACGAGTCGCGCGGCGCCTACGGATCGGAGCGCATCGCGTGAGGTTCCAGTACGTCCTGTCGGAGATCGGCCAGGGGCTGCGCCGCAACGTGACCATGGTGGTCGCGGTGGTGCTCGTGACGTTCGTGTCGCTCACGTTCGTGGGCGCTGCCGCGCTGCTGCAGATGCAGATCGGGAAGCTGCAGGACGACTGGTACGGCAAGGTCGAGGTCTCGGTCTTCTTGTGCCCGCAGGGCTCGACGGAGGCCGGCTGCTCGAGCGGCGAGGCCACGCAGCAGCAGATCGACGCGCTCTCGGCGCTGATGAAGTCGCCCGACGTCGCGCCGCTCGTCGAGAAGGTGCAGTTCGAGTCCAAGGCCGAGGCGTTCAAGGAGTTCCAGGCCCGCTACCCCGACGGGTACAACGGGACCCAGCTCACGCAGGACGACATGCAGGCCTCGTTCCGGATCAAGCTCAAGGACCCGTCGCGGTACCAGGTCGTCGCGGACGTGGTCACGGGCAGGCCAGGGGTCGAGTACGTCCAGGACGAGCGCCGGATCTTCGACTCGCTCTTCCTCGCGCTGAACCGCGCGTCGTACCTGTCCGCGGGTCTGGCGGCCGTCATGCTCCTCGCCGCCGTCCTGCTGACGACGACGACGATCCGCCTGTCTGCGATGAGCCGCCGTCGCGAGACGGGGATCATGCGCCTCGTGGGTGCGAGCAACTGGTTCGTGCACCTGCCGTTCATGCTCGAGGGGCGATCTCCGCCCTGCTGGGCGCGGGCCTCGCGATCGGCGGCCTGTGGCTGGCGGTGAAGTACCTGGTGGACGACTGGCTGGCCCGGTCGGTGACCTGGGCGCCGTATGTCACGGAGCGGGACGTGCTGACGATCGCGCCCGTCCTGCTCGCGATCGCGGTCGTGCTCGCGGCCCTGGCGAGCGTCCTGACCCTGCGGCGCTACACGAGGGTGTGAGATGCGAGCCTCGACGACGTTCCCCGACTCCGCCGCGCGTCCGCGGCCACGCCCGACGGCGCGGCTGTGGTTCGCCCGCACGCTCGCTGCCGCGGTGGGGACGGCCCTGCTCGCGGGGTCGGCCGTGGCGGCGCACGCCGACGACCTCGACGACCGCCGTGCCGCGGCGGTCGCGAAGCAGAAGGCGCTCGAGGCGAAGAACGAGGACCTCGAGTCGCAGCTCGAGGACACGTCGGCGGCACTGTCGAAGGTGTACCTCGAGCTCAAGGACGTCGAGGCGAAGATCCCCGTCGCGCAGGCCGACCTCGACGTCGCCAACGGCAAGGTCGAGGCGACGCAGCGCGCCCAGCAGCTCCTCGCGCAGCGCCTCGCCGACGCCCAGAGCCAGGAGAAGGAGCTCGCGGCGCAGGTGACGAAGGGCGCCACCCAGGTCGCGCAGGCGCACGACGACGTCGCCGCCATGGCCCGACGCGCGATGCGCGGCGACGGCGCCCTCACGAGCCTCGGCGTGGTCACGGGTGCGCAGAGCACGCAGCAGTTCGTCGACGACTACGCGCTCGCCAAGACCGTCTCGCGGACCCAGTCGCGCGAGCTCCGGTCGCTCCAGGACACCGAGGCCGTGGCGAAGAACCGGTCCGTCCGGCTCGAGGCCGTGCGCCAGCAGGTGGCGGACCTCAAGGCCCAGGCGGACGAGAAGGTCGCCGAGGCGAAGGCGGCGCAGGCGGACGCGACGAAGCGCAAGGCGACCCTCGACGCCCTGCAGGCCAGCAAGACGAAGAAGGCCGCGGAGGTCGAGAAGCAGAAGAAGTCCGCCGCGGCGGCGGTCGAGGCGAACGAGGCGCAGACCAAGGCGCAGCAGCAGACCATCGCGACGCTCGCCGCGCAGATCAAGAAGCGCAACGCCGCGCGCGCCGCGGCCGCCGAGAAGAAGCGTCAGGAGGAGCTCGCCAAGCAGCGCGCCGAGCACAAGGCGAGCGGCGGGTCGTCCGGGGGTCGGGGAGCTCGGGCGGCGGTTCGTCCGGGAGCTCGGGCGGCTCGGGCGGGGGCTCGTCCGGGGGCTCGTCGGGCGGCAGCGGGATCGGGCTGGGGCAGCTCTCGTGGCCGGTCGCGAACACGTACGTGACGTCCCCGTTCGGCTGGCGGCTGCACCCGATCCTCGGCTACTACCGCATGCACGAGGGCGTCGACCTGCACGCGCCGTGCGGCGTCCCGATCATGGCGGCGGCGAGCGGGACGGTCGTGTCGGCCGGCTGGGTCGACGGCTACGGCAACCGGGTCGTCGTCGACCACGGCCTGTACAAGACGCACGAGGAGTTCACGACCTACAACCACATGGTCAACTTCGTGGTGCACGCCGGGCAGCACGTGTCGCGCGGACAGGTCGTCGGGCACGCGGGCGACTACGGCCTGAGCACGGCGTGCCACCTCCACTTCGAGGTCATGCTGGACGGCACCTTCACGAACCCGATCCCGTTCCTGTCCTGACGCTCGGGGCGTTCGCCGACGACAAAACCTGCGCCCGGCCGAGGGCCGGTCACGTAGTCTGGTCGGTCGGATCGGACGGCGCACCCGGCGTCGTCGGGCGTCACCAGGTCAGGAGCTGAGCACGGTGCCGAAGGACACGGGCCGCCAGGTCGTCGCGAGCAATCGCAAGGCTCGTCACGACTACGTCATCGAGGACGTCTTCGAGGCCGGCATCGTGCTGAGCGGGACCGAGGTCAAGGCGCTGCGGCAGGGCCGGGCGTCGCTCGTCGACGGCTTCGTCCTCGTCGACCGTGGCGAGGCGTGGCTCGAGAACGTGTACGTGCCCGAGTACTCGCAGGGCACCTGGACGAACCACGCGCCACGGCGCAAGCGCAAGCTCCTGCTCCACCGCTCGGAGATCGACCGGCTCGAGGCGCGCACGCGCGAGAAGGGCCAGACGATCATCCCCCTGCAGCTCTACTTCCTCGACGGTCGCGCGAAGGTCGAGATCGCGCTCGCGCGAGGCAAGAAGGAGTACGACAAGCGTCAGTCGCTGCGCGAGCGCCAGGACAACCTGGAGGCCCAGCGCGCGATGCGGCACCGCGAGCTGTCCTGACGTCGCACCGGGTGACGAATCGGGCGCGGCGCCGTACGTTGGCTGCATGATCAAGCTGCACCAGCTCTTCCCACGGCTCGCTGCCGGCGCGTTCATCCTCAGCTCGGGCCTCGACAAGCGCAGCGTCGACGACGAGCACGCCGCGATGCTCCACGGCCAGGCCGCGGCCGCATACCCTTCCTCGCGGACTGGGAGCCGACGAAGTTCGTCCGGACCCTGTCGAACACGGAGATCGCCCTCGGGGTGGCGCTCGTCGTGCCGTTCATCCCGACGACGCTGGTCTCCCTGGCGCTGGGCGCCTTCTCGGGCGGTCTGGTCGGGCTGTACGTCAAGACGCCGGGCGCGACGCGCGACGGGAGCGTCCGCCCGTCGCCGCAGGGGATCGGCCTGGCGAAGGACACGTGGCTCGTGGGCATCGCCGCCGGTCTCTTCGTCGACTCGGTGAGCCGCGGCAAGCTCTGAAGCCCACCCGGGCGCCGCCGTCGGACGGAATACCGGTGCCCGACGCGCGGTTGATCCCGTAGGCTTGTCACGCACGCTCCGGCGTGCGTCGTCGTCGGGTTCCTCCGGGAGCCGGGCGTTGACAACTGCACACGGGGGTGATCGGTTTCGACGGTGGTCGTGCTTCGAGGAGAAGCGGGCCGAGAACGCAGGCTTATCTCGTTAACGATGCCTGCAAACCCATAGGTGCCGATTCCAAGCGCACCGACTTCGCCCTCGCCGCCTGAGCGAGGCTTCGAAGTCCGTCAGCCCGGGGATGCTCTCGCCCCGGTTCCTGGCGTCATCTAGAGAGCCACTGCTTGCTGCGCACGTCAACGGCGTAGCAGGGACTTTTAGTTGACTGAGCCCGTCAGCACCTTGTCTGCGTGAGTGCTGGGGCCGAGAAAATCAGCAGCAGACTGCGCCCGGAGAAGTCCTGGATCTGCGTCACCGGACCGGGGTTCGATTCCCCGCACCTCCACCCGTGAAGAAGGGCCCGTCCGAGTTCGCTCGGACGGGCCCTTCGTGCGTCCTGAACCGGTCACCAGCCGAGGTCGTGCCACGCGGCGTCCGCCTCGGGGCCGTCGAGCCAGGTGACATGCAGGTCCCGCGCGCCGAGGCGCAGGTGCCCGTCGCGGAGCGCGTCGAGCGCGGGCGTGCCCCGCACGGTCGCGTCGTCGCAGTAGATCTCGGTCTCGGCGTCGTCGAAGTGGACGCGCCACTCGAGGCGCTCCACGGGGTTGACGTGCGTGGGCGCCAGGTGCGGCCCGACCGTGTCCCAGTGCGTCACGACGCGAGTCACGACGTACCCGACGGGAAGCCCCCGGTGCGTGCTCCCGGCCGTGTCCGTGAGCCGGCCGATCCGCCGACGGTAGGCGGCGAGCTCGGGGACGGGACGGGGTCGTGCGGGGGCGTGGGGCACGGTGCTCCCTTCCGGGTCGTGGCCGGCGACGATGCCGACGTGGCGGCGCCTGGACCGTCAGCGTAGGCAGATCGCGACCGTGACGACACCTCTGGGAGCGTGCCCACGCGGGCCTTGTGAGCAAGTCGTGATCTTGGCGGCTGCGCTGTGCGGGCGGGGCCGCCCGCCATACGGACGGACGGTGTCGGGCCCGCAGGTGGAGCACAAGGTTACGGAATGGACACAGTCACCGGCGAAAAGTTGACGACGCTTCGTAAGGAGGGTCTACTAACCGCTATGACGACGACGGTCACCGGCGCGGGAGCGCCCGGAGAGGGCTCGGAAGCTCGCTCCGTCCGAGCACCAAGGTGCTCCCCGAGCACGCTCGGGCCCACAACCGGTCGCTCGTCCTGCGCCACCTCTTCCACGAGGGCCCGACGTCGCGCGCCGACCTGGCGCGAGCCACCGGCCTCACGCGCGTCACCATCTCCGACCTCGTCGCGGCGCTCATCGCCGAGGGACTCGTCGAAGAGCTCGGTGTGCGCCCCGGCCAGCGGGTCGGGAAGCCGGCCATCCTCGTCGGGATGCGCACTGACGCCTTCCAGATCGTCTCTGTGGACCTCACCGACGGCGCCGTGATGCACGGCGCGGTCTCGACCCTGACCGGTGACTTCGTCCACCGGCAGGAGCTCCCCATCGAGGGCCGGACCGGCTCCGACATGGTCGACCTCCTCACGCGCTTCGTCCGCCTCCTGCTCGCAGCGTCGACCCAGCCCGTCATCGGCGTCGGCATCGGCTCGCCCGGCGTCATCGACGCGGACGGCGTCGTGATCGAGGCCCCCAACCGCCGCTGGTACGGGGTGCCGCTCGCCGCGGAGCTGTCGGAGCGGCTGGGCCTTCCGGTGCACGTCGCGAACGACGCCAACATCGCCGCGCTCGGCGAGTACACCTTCGGCGGCGCCGACGGCGACGGGCTCCTGGTCATCACGGTCGGCGAGGGTGTGGGCGCCGGCGTCATGATCGACGGCGCGCCCCTGCGCGGTCGGCGGAGCGCTGCCGGCGAGATCGGCCACATCACCGTCGTCACCTCCGACGGCGAGCGGTGCGCCTGTGGACGTACCGGCTGCCTCGAGACTGTCCTGGCCGCGCCCGCCCTGCGCCGCGCCATCGACGGGCTCGACCCCCAGTCTGCCGAGGCGGCCCTCGCCTCGGTCGGCGTGCTGCTCGGCACGGCACTGGTGCCGGTGATCAGCACGCTCGACCTCGTGGACGTCCTGCTGAGCGGTCCCGCGGACCTGCTCGGGGGCCGTTGCGCGAGGCCGCTCTCGCGACCATCCGGGACCGCACGATGCCCGCCATCACCAGCGAGCTTCGGCTCGAGATGGCGTCACTCGGCGAGGACGACGTGCTCGCAGGCGCGGCCGTCCTCGTGCTCGCGAACCAGATGGGGGTCGCATGACTTCCGCTGGCTCACCCCTCACGACCCGGGCCGCAGGTGGCCCGGACGTGGACCACGCCCGACGGAGCGCCCATCGCAGTGGGAACCGTCGGACACCCTGGAATGCGCACCCGCGCACAACTCAAGGAGACGCGTTGAAGAAGACACGCACCCTGGCGATCGGCGCATTCACCGCCGTCGCTGCGCTCAGCCTGGCCGCCTGCTCCAGCAGCGGCAGCGGCGGCGACGACAAGACCGGTGGCGCGAGCGACCAGAAGACGATCGGCACGGTCGACGGCTCGGGCAAGACCCTCACGGTGTGGGCGATGTCGGGCGACTACACCGACGAGACGCTCAAGGCCATCAACGACAAGTTCAAGGCCGACACGGGCGCGGACGTGAAGGTCGAGACCCAGCAGTGGGCCGACATCGGCACCAAGCTCACGACGGCCCTTGCGACCACCACGCCGCCGGACGTCATCGACATCGGCAACACCCAGGTGTCGACGTACGCCGCGACCGGTGGCCTGGCCGACCTCAGCAAGTACAAGGACGCCCTCCAGCAGGGTGGCACGTGGCTCGGCTCGCTCGTCGACCCGTCCACGGTCGATGGCAAGCTCTATGCCGTCCCGTCGTTCGCGGGCAACCGCGCGGTGATCTACAACAAGAAGACCTGGGCCGACGCCGGCGTTACCGAGGCCCCGACGACGTACGCGGACCTCAAGTCGGACCTCGACAAGATCAAGGCGAAGAACACCGCCTCGGACTTCTCGGCCTTCTACCTGCCGGGTCAGTACTGGTACGCGGGCCTCAGCTGGACGTTCGACACCGGCTCGAAGATCGCCACGCAGCAGGACGGCAAGTGGGCAGCCGACTTCTCGGACAAGGGCGTCAAGGGCCTCGACGAGTACAAGGCGTTCCAGAACGCCTACTCGAGCAAGGCGTCGCAGACGCTCAACTCGGGCGGCGAGAACAACCCGGACCAGACGCAGCTCTTCGCGGACGGCAAGACCGCGACGATCATCGGTGCGCTCTGGGACCCGGCGTCGATCGTGAAGGCTGCGGGCAAGAAGCTGACCCTCGACGACCTCGGCACCTTCGCGCTCCCGAGCCCGTCCGGTGACGGCATGGCCTACAACTTCGGTGGCGGTGAGGTCTGGGGCGTGGCGCAGAAGTCCCAGAACCAGGACCTCGCCCTTGCGTGGCTCAAGGTCGCGACGAGCGAGGACATCCAGCTGAAGCTCGCCGCTCAGCCCTGGATCCCGAACACCAACGAGCTCGCGGCGCAGGCTGCCACGAACGCTGCACCGATCAACTCCGGCTTCTTCGCCGGTGCGAGCAAGACGTTCTCGACCCCGAACGCGACCAAGTGGGCCACGGTCGAGGCCAACAAGGTGATGGAGAACCTGTTCTCCTCCGTCGCCTCTGGCTCGAAGTCGAGCGCTGACGCGGCGAAGACCGCCGACGACGCGATCAACAGCACGCTCAACGGCTGAACCTAGCCGTCACCATCGGGTTCTCCACATCGAGAGCCCAGTAGGAGAACCTCGATGACAATCCCGACTGCAGCGACTGCTGCAGGCGAGGGCGCGGCTGCCGTGACCGGTGCGTCACGGCAGCCGCGGGGCCCTCGCCCGGCCGCCTCCCGGTCGCGCAACCGCGCACCCTGGCTCCTCATGTCGCCCGCGATGCTCGTGATGGCGATCCTGACCGCGATCCCGATCATCCTGCTCGTTCTGATCTCGTTCACCAACACGGACCAGCGCACGCTCTTCACCGGCGCGTACGACAGTGTCGGCCTCGCGAACTACACCGACATCTTCACCGATCCGGAGTTCTGGAAGTCGCTGGTCCGGACGATCGTCTTCACCGCTGCGCTCGTCGGCGGCAGCGTCGCGATCGGCATGCTGCTCTCGAACCTGATGACACGTCTGGGCACGGTCATGAGGTACGTGCTCACGATCGCCATGATCTTCGCCTGGGCGATGCCGAACGTCGCCTCGTCGCAGGTCTGGAACTGGCTCTTCCAGCCGGGCTACGGCGTCGTGAACTGGCTGCTCACCCAGCTGCACGTCTTCGGTGACATGACGCAGACGAGCTGGGCGAACAACACATGGCTCGGCTTCACCTCGATCTGGCTCCTCGTGATCTGGCAGGCCGTTCCGTTCATCGCGCTGACTCTCTACGCGGCGCAGAGCCAGATCGACCCAGCCTTCTACGAGGCGGCACGGCTCGACGGCGCGAGCGAGTGGCGGATCTACCGCTCCATCACGCTCCCGTTCCTCGCGCCGACCCTCACCCTGATCACGATCCTGTCGATCATCTGGGACTTCAACATCTTCAACCAGATCTGGCTGCTCACGCAGGGCGGTCCTGACGACACGACGGCGACCCTCGGCATCTGGACGTACAAGACAGCGTTCGTGAGCTTCGAGATCGGTGTCGGCTCGGCCATCGCCGTCGTCACGACGATCCTGCTGATGATCTTCACGGGCTTCTACATCCGGCGGCTCGTTCGTACGGGGGAGGACCTGTGACCACCGACAAGACGACGATCGACGGCGCGGTCCCGTCGCCGCCCGAGGTCACCCCGGGACGGTCGTCCCCAAGAACCGCCGTCCGCGGCGTCACCGCACGGGCAGCAACATCATCGCGCTGATCCTGAGCATCGTCTGGCTTTTCCCCGTCTACTGGATGATCAACACGGCCTTCAAGCCGCGGTCCGAGATCCTGACGACTACGCCGAAGTTCCTGCCGTCGTCCGCGACCTTCCACAACTTCTACGTGGCGTTCACGCAGGCGAACTTCCTCACGAACCTCAAGAACTCGGTGATCGTCGTCGGCGCGACCCTGATCATCGCGATCGCCCTCGCGTTCTTCGCGTCGGCCGCGGTCTCGCGGTTCCGGTTCCGCGGGCGGCGGACGATCCTCGTGGTGATCATCGCCGTGCAGATGCTCCCGGGCGGTGCTCTCCTGATCCCGCAGTTCCTCGCCTTCAACCAGATGGGCCTGCTGGGCACGTACATCGGCCTCATCCTCGCGTACGTGGCGGCGGTCCTGCCCTTCTCGATCTGGGTGATGCGCGGGTTCTTCATCGCGCTGCCGAAGGAGCTGGAAGAGGCGGCTGCTGTCGACGGGGCCGGTATCTGGACCACGCTCTGGCGCATCCTGTTCCCCCTGGTTGCTCCCGGGGTGATCGCGACGAGCGTTTTCGCGTTCATCTTCGCGTGGAACGAGTACCTCACGGCGTACGTGTTCATGAAGACGCAGAGCATGTACACGCTCCCGGTGTGGCTGGCCTCCTTCAACGTCCCCAACCAGCCGACCGACTACGGCGCGCAGATGGCGGCGTCCGTCCTCTTCTCGCTCCCGGTCGTGATCTTCTTCATGATCATCCAGCGCAGGCTCGTCACGGGCATGTCCGCAGGTGCGGTGAAGGGCTGACGTGAGCATCTCTGCCTCGTTCGACGAGACCTACGCGGAGACGATCGGGGACGGCGAGGCGGAGCAGCGACCTGGCACGTTCGCGGTCGGGCTGGACATCGGCGGCACGAAGGTGCTCGGTGTCCTGCTCGCCGCGGACGGCACGGTCGTGGACTCCGTCCGCCTTCCGACGATCCGTGGCGGGGACGGCGTCGTGCGCTCGGCGTCCGACGTCGTCCGGCGCCTCGCCGCTGCGGCGGACCTGAGCCTCGGAGAGATCGGTGCGGTCGGCGTCGGTGTGCCGGGCCTGGTGGATCCCGAGACGGGATCCGTGCACCACGCGGTGAACCTCGGCATCCATGCGGACCAGTTCCCCCTGGCGGACCGGATCAGCCGCGAGCTCGGGGGTACCCCGGTCCACGTGGACAACGACCTCAACGTCGCGGCCCTCGGCGCGTCGTTCGCGCTCGGGCCCGACGCCGACGACCTCGCCTACCTGGCCCTCGGGACGGGGATGGCGGCAGGCGTCGTGATGGGTGGTGAGCTGCGTCGTGGCGCGAGCGGTGCCGCGGGGGAGGTCGGCCACATCCCGATCCGTCCCGACGGTCCCGTGTGCGCGTGCGGACAGCGCGGCTGCGTCGAGCTCTACGCGAGCGGCAGCGCCCTGGCCCGGCTCTGGCCGACCACCTCCGAGGTCCCCGCGCCGCTGCTCGTCTTCCAGGCAGCCGCGGAGGGCGATCCTCGTGCCCTGGAGATTCGGCACGACTTCGCGGTCGCGCTGGCCGAGTGCCTGCGCATCGTGGTGCTGTCGTACGACGTGCGCCGGATCGTCATCGGTGGCGGCGTGACGGGTGTCGGCGCGTCGCTGCTCGAGGTCTTGTGCGAGGCGCTGGCGGAGCAGGCGGCGACGTCGGCGTTCCTCGAGAGCCTCCGCATCGCCGACCGCGTCTCGCTGGCGCCGTCGGACGTGCCCATCGCGGCTGTCGGCGCCGCGCTCGCCGGGCTGCGCAGCGAGTAGCCGGCCCGGCCGACCACCGAGCGAATGGAGTAGCCATGGAAGTTGTCATCGCACCCGCCGAAGAGCTCGCGCGGCTCGCGGCAGACGCCATCGAGAACCTCGTCCGGTCCAAGCCGGACGCCGTGCTCGGCCTTGCCACGGGCTCGAGTCCGCTCAAGGTCTACGACGAACTGGCGCGGCGCCACACCGAGAGCGGTCTGTCATTCGCGGGCGCGCGCGCGTTCATGCTCGACGAGTACGTCGGGCTGCCCGCGGAGCACCCGGAGCGCTACCGGAACGTCATCGAGAAGGAGATCGCCTCGCGTGTCGACTTCGCGCCCGGTGCCGTCCAGGGCCCCGACGGGCTCGCGGACGACCTGCCGGCCGCGTGTGCCGCGTACGAGGCTGCGATCGCGGACGCAGGCGGTGTCGACCTGCAGATCCTCGGGATCGGGACCGACGGCCACATCGCCTTCAACGAGCCCGGCTCGTCGCTCGCCTCGCGGACGCGCATCAAGACGCTCACGCAGCAGACCCGTGAGGACAACGCACGCTTCTTCGAGGACGACATCGACAGGGTCCCGCATCACTGCCTCACGCAGGGCCTGGCGACGATCATGTCGGCACGCCACCTCGTCCTCCTGGCGACGGGCAAGGGCAAGGCGGAGGCGGTTCACCAGCTCACCGAGGGCGCTGTGAGTGCGCTCTGGCCGGCGACGATCATGCAGCTGCACCCGCACGCGACCGTCCTCGTCGACGATGCCGCTGCCAGCCGGCTGCAGCTCGCCGGCTACTACCGGCAGACGTTCGAGTCCAAGCCGGACTGGCAGGGTCTCTGACCACCCCCGGTGCCGGGACCCGCGCCCGGCCTGGTTTCGTCGGACGACCCTCACGTCGGCCAGGACCACCTTGTAGGCTGTGCGCGCCTCCCCTCCGTGCGCGGACGGGCCGGGCGCAGCCGGAGCACGATCGAGAGGACCGTCCGTGTCGTCCCACCACATCACCTCGCCCCGTCGGCGAGCCGCCGTCCCGTTGGTCGCGGCGCTCGCCGTCTCCGGCCTCGTGCTGTCGGCGTGCTCCTCGGGCAAGGCCGACGCCGACGGCGACGACCCGGCGTCCCTTCCGACGGGACAGACGATCACGGTGACTCTGATCGCTCCGTCGGCCGCGCAGGAGGCGGCGAACGACTACCTCAAGGCGACGTTCGAGGATAAGTTCCCCGGCAACGAGCTCGTCTTCAAGGACGAGGCGTGGGGCACCTACCAGGACGACTACGCCAAGGAGCTCATCGACGGCAAGGGCGCGATCCCTGACGTCGTCGAGATGGGCAATACCCAGACCCCGGGCTTCACCGCGACCGGCGCGCTGCTCGACCTGACCGACAAGAAGGACGACCTCGGCGGCGACGACCTTCTGCCGTCGTTCGTCGAGATCGGCTCCTACGACGGACGCTTCTACGCGCCGCCCTACTACTCGGCTGGACGCGTCGTGATGTCGTCGAGCACGATCGCCGGCCAGACCGTCCCCCAGACCTTGGCCGAGTACGTCGCCACGGGCGTGAACCTCAAGGACAAGAGCAAGAGCAAGCTCTCGGGTATCTACCTGCCCGGCAAGGACTGGTACGACGTCATGCCGTTCGTGTGGGAGAACGGCGGCTACATCGCCAAGCAGGAGGACGACGGCACCTGGAAGGCGGGCTTCTCGTCGTCGGGCGGGATCGTCGGCCTCGCGCAGGCGCAGAACGTGATGCGCAAGGCCAACGACCAGAAGGTCGGCCCGGCGAACTCGGACGAGACCAAGGGGGCCCAGATCTTCTGCAAGGGACAGATCGGCTACCTCGCCGCGCCGCCCTGGAACGCAGCCCAGATCCAGTCCGCGAAGAAGGACGGCGGGTGCAAGGACACGGTCGGCGACCCCGACTCGTTCGTCGCGTTCGCCCTGCCCGGCAGGGAGAAGGGTTCCGTCGCCGCGACGTTCGCGGGCGGCTCGAACCTCGGCATCGCGGCGAAGTCCAAGAACCCCGAGCTTGCCTACCAGGTGCTGAAGATCATGACGTCGTCGGGCTATCAGGACCTCATGGCCCTCAACGGCTTCATCCCGGCGCGCATCTCGTCGTCGGCCAACCTGCCGCAGGACGCGCTCACCCTCGCGAGCGCGCAGGCGGCGCAAAACGCGATCCTGACGCCCGCGTCACCCAACTGGGCGACCGTCGAGTCGAAGGAGTTCTTGCAGAAGGCGTTCGCCGAGATCGCCGCCGGGGGCGACGTCCCGACGATCGCCAAGAAGCTCGACCAGGAGATCGAGGAGACGCTCAACGCGAAGTGAGCGTCGGCGCCCCGACGTAGGATCGAGACCATGACCGAACCGCTCTCCAGCCCGCAGCCCGCGTACGACGACCCGTCCGGCGGTTCGTCCACGGCGGTGCTGGAGCGGGAGGAGACCCGCGAGCTCGCGGAGCCGGGCGACCACGAGCGGTTCGCGCACTACGTGCGCAAGGAGAAGATCCTCGAGTCGGCCGTCACGGGCGCTCCGGTGATCGCGCTGTGCGGCAAGGTCTGGGTGCCGGGACGCGACCCGTCGAAGTTCCCCGTCTGCCCGGTCTGCAAGGAGATCTACGAGGGTCTGCGCGAGCCGCAGGACGGCGACGGTGACGGCAAGGGCTCCGGGGGCGGCTCGGGGCGCAAGGGATTCTTTGGGGGCAGAGGCGGCAAGTGACGGCGAACGAGAGCTCCCGCACCCGCCCGTCCTCTCGTCCCGCCCGTGACAGCTCCGCTGTCGAGCAGCCGTCGCTCTTCGCGCCGCACCCGCCTGCCGGCCCTCAGGCCGCGTCGACGTTCGCCGCGGAGCAGCTGAGCCCGGCGTACCCCCGGCGTGCCCCGTGGGGCACGGCGGGCAAGCTGCGCGCCTGGCAAGCCGCCGCGCTCGAGCTGTACCGCGAGCGGTCGCCGCGCGACTTCCTGGCGGTCGCGACCCCGGGCGCCGGCAAGACGACGTTCGCGCTGCGGATCGCGACCGAGCTCCTGGAGCAGCGGGTGGTCCGGCGCGTCACGGTGGTGGCGCCGACCGAGCACCTGAAGCACCAGTGGGCCGACGCGGCGGCCCGGGTGGGCATCCACCTGGACCCGTCGTTCAAGAACAGCCAGGGCCGGCACGGCGCGCACTACGACGGCGTCGCGCTCACGTACGCGCAGGTCGCGAGCAAGCCCGCGCTCCACCGCGCGCGGACGGAGGCGGCGCCGACCCTCGTGATCCTCGACGAGGTGCACCACGGCGGCGACGCGCTGAGCTGGGGCGACGCGGTCCGTGACGCGTTCGACGGGGCGTCGCGGCGCCTCGCGCTCACGGGGACCCCGTTCCGCTCGGACACCGCGCCGATCCCGTTCGTGCGCTACGAGCAGGGACCGGACGGGGTCCGGCGCTCGCGTGCCGACTACACCTACGGGTACGGGGAGGCGCTGCGCGACCACGTCGTGCGGCCCGTGATCTTCCTGTCGTACTCGGGCCAGATGCGCTGGCGCACGCGGGCGGGCGACGAGGTCGCGGCGACGCTCGGCGAGGCCCTGACCAAGGACATGACCGCGCAGGCCTGGCGCACGGCCCTCGACCCCGAGGGGAGTGGATCCCGTCGGTGCTCCAGGCGGCGGACACGCGCCTCACGGAGGTCCGCCGCGCGGTCCCCGACGCGGGCGCGATGGTCATCGCGACCGACCAGTCCGACGCCCGCGCGTACGGCGCGCACCTGCGTCGCATCACGGGCCAGGCTCCTACCGTCGTGCTGTCCGACGACGACGGCGCGTCCGCGCGGATCGAGGAGTTCTCGTCCTCGGACTCGCGGTGGATGGTCGCGGTCCGCATGGTCTCGGAGGGTGTCGACGTGCCGCGCCTGGCCGTCGGGGTCTACGCGACGAGCACCGCGACGCCCCTGTTCTTCGCGCAGGCGGTGGGTCGGTTCGTCCGGGCCAGGCGCCGCGGCGAGACGGCGTCCGTGTTCCTGCCCAGCGTGCCCCAGCTCCTCGCGCTCGCGGGCTCCCTCGAGGACGAGCGCGACCACGCGCTCGACCGGCCGTCGTCGGGCGAGGACGAGAACGGGCTCGAGGACGGTCTCCTCGCGGAGGCGAACCAGCAGCGCGACGCGCCGGACGCCGTCGGGCCGGACGGGCTCGAGGCCAGCTTCAAGGCACTCGAGGCGCAGGCCACGTTCGACCGGGTGCTGTTCGACGGCGGCGAGTTCGGGACGGGGGCCGAGGTCGGGTCCGCCGAGGAGCTCGACTTCCTGGGGCTCCCGGGCCTGCTCGACGCCGACCAGGTGACGACGCTGCTGCGCGAGCGGCAGGCCGGTCAGGCCGGGGCGCGCGGCGGCACCGGACCCCGAGGCTGCGGCGCGCGAGCGCGCCGCGTTCGACCACCGCCGGGCGGCCGAGCTGCGCAAGGAGCTGCAGAAGCTCGTGTCGGCGTGGGCGCGCAAGAGCGGGCAGCCGCACGGCAGCGTGCACACCGAGCTGCGGCGCCGCTGCGGCGGACCCGAGGTGCCGCTCGCGACCGTCGACCAGCTCGAGGCGCGCGTCGAGCTGGTCCGGAACTGGTTCGTCGGCAAGCGCTGAGCCGCCGTGCCCGGTCGTCTGTCAGAACGTGGTGAGCCTCGAGAGTCACCGCGCTCTGACAACTCGCGGGAGAGCGTCGCTCACGGCAGGCGGAGGGTGACCGTGTCGAGGGCGGGGTCTCCGGCCGAGAGCCGGCGGGCGCCCCGCGGCAGCTCGGCCCGCGACTCGGCGTGCCGGCGTACCGCCGCCTGGACGCCGCTCGGGCCGGTCCACCGCGTGTCGACGGCGCCGTCGGTGACGAGCGGGACGTGCAGCGGCCGGGCGTCGTCGGGCACGGCCCAGGACCGCAGCGCGAGGTCGTCGCCCGTGACCACGAGCTCCTCGACCGCGCGGCCGTCCCCGTCGAGGCGTCGTGCCGCGACCTTCCGTCCGCCCGACGAGGTCTTGAGGGTCGACGCCTTCGCGACCGGCTCCAGCAGCCCGCTGCGTCCCTCGCGGGCGACCAGCTTGTAGACCATCCCGCACGTGGGGGCGCCCGACCCGGTGACGAGCGACGTCCCGACGCCGTAGGTGTCCACGGGCGCCGACGCGAGCGCCGCGATGGCGTGCTCGTCGAGGTCGGAGGTCACGACGATCTTCGTGCCGGTCGCGCCGAGGTCGTCGAGCTGGCGGCGCACCTCGACGGCGAGCCCCATGAGGTCGCCGGAGTCGAGGCGCACGGCCCCGAGACCGGTCCCGGCTGCCGCGACGGCGTTCTCGACGCCTTCGCGGACGTCGTAGGTGTCGACGAGCAGCGTGGTGTCGTTGCCGAGCGAGACGACCTGGCTCGCGAAGGCCGACCGTTCGTCGTCGTGCAGGAGGGTGAACGCGTGCGCGGCGGTGCCGATCGTGGGCAGCCCGTACCGGCGTCCCGCCTCGAGGTCGGACGAGCCCGCGAAGCCCCCGATGACGGCGGCGCGCGCCGCGGCCACGGCGGCCTGCTCGTGCGCGCGGCGCGCCCCCATCTCGAGGCACGGCCGGTCGACGGCGGCGCTCGTCATGCGGGAGGCCGCGGCTGCGACCGCGGAGTCGTAGTTGAGGACCGAGAGCACGAGGGTCTCGAGGATCACGGCCTCGGCGAACGTCCCCTCGACCACGAGCACGGGGGACTGGGGGAAGTACGTCTCGCCCTCGGCGTACCCGGTGATGCTTCCGGTGAAGCGGTAGTCGGCGAGGAACGCGAGCGTCCGGTCGTCGACGACGCGCTCACGCCCCAGCCACTCGAGCTCGTCGGCCTCGAACCGGAACGCTCCGAGGGCCTCGAGCACGCGTCCGGTGCCCGCGAGCACGCCGTACCGGCGGCCGGGCGGCAGGCGCCGCGTGAAGACCTCGAACACGCAGTGGCGGTCGGCGGTCCCGTCTGCGAGCGCCGCCTGGAGCATCGTGAGCTCGTACCGGTCGGTGAGGAGCGACGTGCGACCGGGGGCGTTGGTCGGCTCAGGTACGAGGCGGGGCACGTCGCTGAGCCCCGGGAGCGTGGCCATGACCACAACCTAGGGCACGTGAGCGGGGGCGGCATGCGCGGCCGTGGCTCCTGGACGGCCGGGGCGTGCGGGTCGGCCCGGCCCCTAGCATGGGGGTGTGCACAGCATCACGCTCGCGGCGGCCGTCCCGGAGGCGGAGCTGCGCCCCGACGACGCCGCGCTGCGGGTCGCGGACGCCTGGTCGACGGTCGTCTGGAACGACCCGGTGAACCTCATGAGCTACGTCACGTACGTGTTCGAGAGCTACTTCGGCTACCCGTCGTCGCGCGCGAACGAGCTCATGCTCCAGGTCCACCACGAGGGCCGCGCGGTCGTCTCGCACGGGGGCCGCGAGCGCATGGAGGTGGACGTGCAGGCCATGCACGACTTCGGCCTGTGGGCGACGCTCCAGAAGGACGGCGCGTGAAGCCGTTCAGGGCGACGCGGCGGGGGTACGTGGCCCAGCTCGACACGCCGGAGCGGGTGGTGCTCGCGCACGTGGTGGGGGACGTCGTCGAGCTGCTCCAGGAGGCCGTGCCCGACGCCGACGGGTCGCCGTGGGGCACGCTCGAGGCCGACGCGCCCCCGCGCCCCGGGACGCGGCGCTGGCGCGGCTGCTGCCGGAGGCGTCGACGGACCCGGACGTGTCGGCGGAGTTCCGACGGCTGACGCAGGGCGAGCTCGCGGGCGCGAAGGCGAAGCGGCTGCTCGCGTTCGCGGAGCGGCTCCTGGACGACGAGGTGGCGCGCGCCGCTGCGACGGGCCGCCACGTCCGTGCCGAGCGCACGGACCTGCTGGTGCCGCGGGACGCGGCTCGGGACACCGCGGCGGCGCTCACCGACGTGCGGCTGGTCCTCGCGTCGCGCCTGGGCGTGACGACCGACGAGGACGCGGAGGGCCTCTACGCGGAGATCGAGGCCGGCGCCAACGGCGACGCGGAGCCGGAGGCCGACGACGGCGCGGCGGGCGGTGACGCGCCCCGGCAGTTCCTCGGTGCGGTGTTCGTGACGGCCGGGTGGCTCCAGGAGTCGCTCGTCGACGCGATGCTCACGGACCTACGCCGGCGGCCCCCTGCAGGTA
Source organism: Luteimicrobium album (assembly GCF_030161555.1). Lineage (GTDB taxonomy): Bacteria > Actinomycetota > Actinomycetes > Actinomycetales > Cellulomonadaceae > Luteimicrobium > Luteimicrobium album. Next base: position 4,097,151 of record NZ_BSUK01000001.1, on the reverse strand, counting down.
CCGGACGCGCGGGATGAGCCCGCAGCCGGGCAAGCCGGGGCTGCTGCGCACGCTCAACGACCGCCGGGCCCTCGAGCTGCTGTTCGCCCACGGGCCGCTGACACGGGGGCGGATCGGGGAGCTGAGCGGGTTGTCGAAGCCGACGGCGACGCAGGTCGTCCAGCGGCTCGAGGCGCTCGGGCTCGTCGGACCGGTTGCGCGGGTCTCCGGTGGGCGAGGCCCGGACGCCGTCGCGTACGGGCTGGTCACGGACGGGAACGTCGGGGTCGCCGTCGACGCGCGGGCGCACCGGCTGGCGGCGGTCGTCCTCGACGTCCTGGGCACCGAGCTGGCGCGCGTCGAGGCCCCGCGTGCGGTCGACGGCACCCGGCCCGCGGGAGCTGCGGGCACGGGGGACCCGAGGAGCTCGTCGCGCTGGTGGACCGGGCGTGCGACGCGGCCGGCGTGACGCGGGACCACGTACGGCTCGCGGTGGTCGGCGTCTCCGCGGCCGTCGACGAGGCGGACGACACCCTGCGCTTCGCCGAGGACTTCCCGCGGTGGCCCGCCACCGGTGTCCGGCGACGGCTCGCGGACGCCCTGGGCTGCGACGTCGTGCTCGACAACGACGTGAAGCTCGCGGCGGTCGCCGAGCGCGAGGACGGCGCGGGCCGCGGCGAGGACGCGTTCACCATCCTCTGGATGGGCCAGGGGTGGGCCTCGCGACCGACCTGGGCGGCGTCGTCGTGCGCGGCGCCGCGGGCGCGGCGGGGGAGATCGGCTACCTGCGGTCCCCGGCCGCGCTCGAGGCGGTCGACCCCGTCGAACCGTCGACCGTGCACCACCTGCTGAGCGTGTCCGCGGTCCTCGAGCTCGGCCGGCGGCACGGGATCGACCTCGGCCCGGACGTCGATCCGGGCGAGGCGCTCGCGGACGTCCTCGCGGACGACGGGGTGCTCGACGCCCTCGCGCGCCGGGTCGCGGAGTGCGTCGCGCCGGTCCTCGCGATGCTCGACCCGGGCCTGCTGGTGCTCGCGGGGCCGCCCGCGGTGGCCGGCGGCGACGCGCTCGCGGTACGCGTCGAGGAGCGGGTCGCCGCGGGGTCGCCCTGGCGGACGCGCGTCGTCCCGACGGGCGTCCCGGACGGCGCGGTGCTCCGCGGCGCCGGCACGGCCCTGCTGCGCGGGCTGCGCGCGGGCGCGCTCGAGCGGGCCGGCTCGGTCGACTGAACCCCTCGGGGGCGTGCCGGTGCCGGGCAGGGGCCGGCACCCCGTTAGGCTCGGACCGTGAACGACGCGCCCATCGGGATCTTCGACTCCGGTGTCGGCGGACTGACCGTGGCCCGAGCGATCCTCGACCAGCTGCCGAACGAGTCCCTGCACTACATCGGTGACACCGCCAACAGCCCGTACGGCCCCAAACCGCTCGCCGCGGTCCGTGCCCTGTCCCTCGCGATCATGGACCAGCTCGTCGACGAGGGCGTGAAGATGCTCGTCATCGCGTGCAACAGCGCGTCGTCCGCGGTGCTCCACGACGCCCGCGAGCGCTACACGGTGCGCCGGGGCGTTCCCGTGGTCGAGGTGATCCTGCCGGCCGCGCGGCGGGCGGTCGCGACGACGCGGACCGGTCACGTCGGGGTGATCGGCACCCGGGCGACCGTCGAGTCCCGGGCGTACGACGACGCGTTCGCGGTCGCGTCCGGCATCACGCTCGTGTCGCGCGCGTGCCCGCGGTTCGTGGAGCTCATCGAGGCGGGCGTCACGTCGGGGCCCGAGGTCCTCGACATCGCGCACGAGTACCTCGACCCGCTGCGCGCCGTCGGCGTCGACACGCTCGTGCTCGGCTGCACCCACTACCCGCTCCTGGCGGGCGCCATCGCGTACGTCATGGGCGACGACGTCACGCTCGTCTCGTCCGCGGAGGAGACCGCGCGCGACGTGTACCACACGCTCGTCGAGCACGGCCTCGAACGCTCGCCCGCCGCCGGGCCACCGGAGCACCGGTTCGTCTCGACGGGCAGCGCCCAGACCTTCGAGCGGCTCGCCCGCCGGTTCCTCGGGCCCGAGGTGCGCGCCGTGGAGACCGTCTGATGCGGCTCGTCGTCGTGGGCTGCGCCGGCTCGTTCGCCGGCCCGGACGGCCCGGCGTCGTCGTACGCGGTGCAGGCGGAGGACGGCTCAGGGCACACCTGGACCGTCGTCCTCGACCTCGGCAACGGGTCGCTCGGGGCGCTGCAGCGCGTCGTCGACCCGTTCGAGGTGGACGCCGTCGCCCTCAGCCACCTGCACCCGGACCACGTCGCCGACCTGTGCGGGCTGTACGTCTACCGGAAGTACCACCCCGGGCGCGGCGTCGTGCGCGACCCCGGCCTCGGGCCGCTGGCCGTCTGGGGCCCTCCGGGACCGAGGCCCGCGTCGCCGAGGCCTACGGCTCGCATGACGACGAGGACCTGCGGTCCGTGTTCGCGTTCCGGACCTGGGTGCCCGAGCGCCAGGTCCGGGTCGGGCCGTTCGTCGTCGAGGTCGTGCCCGTGCGTCACCCGGTCGAGGCGTACGCGATCCGCGTCACCGGACCGTCGACGGAGCGCCCCGGCGAGCAGGCCACGCTGGTCTACTCGGGCGACACCGACGCGTGCGCGGGCCTCGTCGAGGCGGCCCGCGGGGCCGACCTGTTCCTGTGCGAGGCCGCGTTCCAGGAGGGCCGCGACCTCGTCGACGGCATCCACCTGACCGGCTACCGGGCGGGCCGCGCTGCACGGGCAGCCGCCGTGCGACGGCTCGTGCTCACGCACCTGCCCGCGTGGAACGACCCGCAGGTCGCGCTCGCCGAGGCGGCGTCGGCCTACCCCGGCCCCGTCGAGCTCGCGGCGCCCGGCGCGACGTACACGCTCTGAGCCGCACCTAGGCTGAGGGCATGCCGAACGACACCACCACGTCCCCCACCGCCGCGCTCCGGGCCGACGGCCGCCGCACCGACGAGCTGCGCTCCGTCCGCATCACCCGCGGCTGGCTCGACTCCGCCGAGGGGAGCGTCCTCGTCGAGTTCGGCGGCACCCGCGTGCTCTGCGCGGCGTCGTTCACCGAGGGTGTCCCGCGCTGGAAGAAGGGCTCGGGCGAAGGCTGGGTCACCGCCGAGTACGCGATGCTGCCGCGCGCGACGTCCACGCGCAGCGACCGCGAGTCGGTCAAGGGCCGGGTGGGCGGCCGCACCCACGAGATCTCGCGCCTCGTCGGCCGGTCCCTCCGCGCCGTCGTCGACGTCAAGGCGCTCGGCGAGAACACGATCGTCCTCGACTGCGACGTCCTCCAGGCCGACGGCGGCACCCGCACCGCGGCCATCACCGGCGCCTACGTGGCGCTCGCCGACGCCGTCGCGTGGGGCCAGCGGTCCGGGCTGATCCGGCCGACCCTCGTGCCCGCCGGTACGCCCGTCCTCACCGACTCCGTCTCGGCCGTGAGCGTCGGCATCATCGACGGGACCCCCATGCTCGACCTGCCCTACGTGGAGGACGTGCGAGCCGAGACCGACATGAACGTCGTCGTCACCGGGTCCGGGACGTTCGTCGAGGTGCAGGGCACCGCGGAGCACGCGCCCTTCGACCGCGCGGAGCTCGACACCCTCCTCGACCTCGCCGTCGCGGGCAACGCGACCCTCGCGCAGCTCCAGCGCGCCGCGCTCGCCGCCGAGCCGGAGGGCCACCGATGAGCGTCCCCGGCGGCGCCCGCCTCGTGCTCGCGACCCACAACGCCCACAAGGTCGGCGAGCTGCGCGACATCTTGCACGCGGTCCCGGCGCTCGCGACCCTCGACCCCGCAACGGTCGTCGGGGCGGGCGACGTCGGCGCGCCCGAGCCCGTCGAGGACGGCGTGACGTTCGAGGAGAACGCCCTCATCAAGGCCCGCGCGCTCGTCGCGTTCACGGGTCTGCCCGCGGTCGCGGACGACTCCGGGATCGCGGTCGACGTGCTCGGCGGGGCGCCCGGCGTGTTCTCCGCGCGCTGGAGCGGCCGGCACGGCGACGACGCCGCGAACCTCGACCTCCTGCTCGCCCAGGTCGCCGACGTGCCCGACGCCCACCGCGGCGCCGCGTTCGTGTGCGCGGCGGCGCTCGTGACGCCGGACGGCGAGGAGGTCGTGCGGGTCGGCGAGCTGCGGGGGAGCCTGCTGCGCGAACGGCACGGCGACGGCGGGTTCGGGTACGACCCGGTCTTCCGGCCCGACGGCGAGACCCGGTCGACGGCGGAGCTGTCGCCCGCCGAGAAGAACGTCGTCAGCCACCGGGGCCGCGCGTTCCGGGCGCTCGCTCCCGACGTCGCTCGGGTCCTGGCCCGCGGCTAGGCGCTAGCGGGCCGGGCGGCGGCGGGCCACCACCCACGCGAGCGCGCGCCACCCGACCAGGCCCAGACCGAGGAACACCGCGGCGACGACCTGGAAGCTCGGCGCGATGCCCTGGCCGGTCGCGAGGCGCAGCAGCATGCCGACGGCCCAGGTCGCGGCCCACACGGCCACGGCCGTCGGCCACAGGGCGAGCGGGCGGCGCCACGCGCGGGCCACCAGCCAGCCGACCGCGACGCCCACGAGGAACGGCCACGCCGTCGCGAGGACGCCTGCGATCCCTTCGTGCTCGTCGTGCGAACGGCGACCGATCGCCGCGAACGCGACCACCCACACGACGTCCGCCAGCGCGGCGAGGACCGCCGGGCGCCAGGGCGGCGCTGCGGCTCGGGGCGAGGTGCTGGGGCTCGGCTCGGGGGTCATGCGGCGTCTCCGGGTCGGGGCGGGAGCTTGCGGTCCACGAACCCGGCGAGCGCGGCGAGCGCGAGGAGGAGCAGCGCCACGACGAGCGTCGCGGTGAGCGCTCCGGTGTAGCCGTGCAGCGTCACGTCGAGGAACGGGTACGGGTACCAGCCGACGACGGCGCCACGGACGAAGGTGTAGGCCACCCACGCGAGCGGAGCCACCGGTGTCCACGCAAGCGTACGGGCATCGATCCGCGGCCTGGGACCCGTCAGAAGCCACACGAGCACGCACAGCGGCGGGCACACGTAGTGGAGCAGAGCGTTCGACACCTGGCCGGCGGTCGTGAGGTCGGCGACCCCGCGCAGGACCGTCACGTAGACGAGCCCGGTCACCGTGATGCAGACGACGCCGTCGAGCCGTGCGACGCGGAAGACCCGGCCGTCGCGTCGTGGATCCAGCACGAGCAGCGCCGCCACGACCGCCACCAGGAGGTTCGACAGGATCGTGAAGTAGCTGAAGAGCCGGACGACACGCTCGAGGGTCGATCCGGCGGGGCCGGGGTCGTCGGTGAGCGCCCGCGCCAGCTCGATCCCGATCCCGGTGCCCGACACCACGAGGACCGCGGCGTGCAGGGCGCGGGCGGGACCCGACCGCGTCACGGCAGGCGGCCGACGTGCGCCATGGCCTGCCGCAGGAGCGTGCCCTGACCGCCGTGCATCTCGAGCTGCACCTCGTCGCTGCACGCCTGCTCGGGCGTCAGCCAGGCCAGGTCCAGCGCCGACTGCTGCGGCTGGGCGTCGCCCGAGATCGGCACCACGTACGCGAGCGACACGGCGTGCTGGCGCGGGTCGTGGTAGGAGGTGATGCCCGGCGTCGGGAAGTACTCGGCGACCGTGAACGGCTGCGGCGACGGCGGGACCAGGGGCAGCGCCACCGGGCCGAGATCCTTCTCGATGTGCCGCAGGAGCGCGTCCCGGATCCGCTCGTGGTACATCACGCGCCCGCTCACCAGGGCCCGGGTCATGGCGCCCGTGGGGCTCACGCGCAGCAGCAGCCCGACCGCGACCACGTCACCCGACTCGTCGACCCGCACGGGCACCGCGTCGACGTAGACGAGCGGGAGCTGGGCACGGGCCGCCGCGATGGCCTCCGGCGTGAGCCAGCCCGCGGGGTGGGGGCGCTCGGGCGGGAAGTCGTCGTCGGGCGGGAGGTCGGCGGTGTCGGTCACGGGTCCAGTTCTACCGTGTGCGTGCCCGACGGCGCACGGCCGAGTGCCGCCGACCCGGGAATACCGCGCCTCCCGGGATCGCTGTAGCGGGCGGAACCCGATGGAAGGAAGCCAGATGGCCACCCAGGCAATCACGGGCGAGACGTTCGAGAAGACCGTCCTCGACAACGACATCGTCCTCGTCGACTGGTGGGCGTCGTGGTGCGGCCCATGCCGCATGTTCGCGCCCGTCTTCGAGCAGTCCTCGGAGGAGAACTCCGACATCGTCTACGGCAAGGTCGACACCGAGGCGGAGCAGGGTCTCGCCGCGATGGCGCAGATCACGTCGATCCCGACGCTGATGGCGTTCCGCGAGGGCGTGCTCGTGTTCTCCCAGCCCGGCGCGCTGCCCGCGTCCGCGCTGCAGCAGGTCATCGACCAGGTGCGAGGCCTCGACATGGACGACGTGCGCGCCCAGATCGAGAAGGCCAAGGAAGCCGCGCCGCAGAACTGAGCCGGCTGTCGGCAGCACCGGTGCGCGAGGCGGGATTCGAACCCGCACGCCCGAAGGCACCGGAACCTAAATCCGGCGCGGCTGCCTGATTACGCCACTCGCGCGCGAGCGCCAGTCTACGCACGACGGCCGGTCACCCGTTCGGGTGATCGGCCGTCGTCGTCCGTGCGTGCGCCACTCGGCGCCGTGTCGGGCTGCTGCCCCGTCAGCTCGCGTCGATCCCGAGGTCGCGGCGCAGCTTCGCGACGTGGCCCGTCGCCTTCACGTTGTACTGGGCGAGCGCGACCTTGCCGTCCTCGTCGACGACGACCGTCGACCGGATCACGCCCGTGTAGGTGCGGCCGTAGTTCTTCTTCTCGCCCCACGCCCCCCACGCCTCGAGCGTCGTGTGCTCGGTGTCGCTCACGAGCGGGAACGTGAGCTGCTCGTCGGCGACGAACTTCGCGAGCTTGCCGGCGTCGTCGGGCGAGACCCCCACCACGTCATAGCCGGCGCCCTGGAGCGAGGCCAACGAGTCGCGGAAGTCGCACGCCTCCTTGGTGCAGCCCGGCGTCCCGGCCGCCGGGTAGAAGTACACGACGACCCTGCGTCCCCGGTGGTCCGCGAGGCGGTACGTGCCGCCGTCCGCGGTCGGCAGCGTGAGGTCGGGTGCGTCGTCGCCGACGGCGAGGCGGTGCGCGGTCATCGGGTTCCTCCGGTGGGTCGTGGGGTCCGTTGTGACTTTAGGCGAGCGGAGCGCCAGAGGCGGCACCGGTCGGTCGCCGAGGAGCCGAGATCCGTACGCCGAGGCCGGTCCGACGAACGGATCTCGGCTCCTCGACGACGACGCACAGCCCCGCGGGCCGTGGTGTGCGGACGGGCGTCGGACGGTCCCACCGCGGCCGGTAGCGTTGACCCGTGAGCACGACCCCCACCGCCGCCGAGACGCCCGGCCAGCCGCACCTGCCCGTCCGCATGCTGCACGACCGGCTCCTGGTGCTCCCCGAAACCGACTCGGCCGAACGTCAGACGTCCGCGGGGCTCGTGATCCCCGCGACCGCCGTCGGGCCCAAGAAGCTCGCCTGGGGCGGGGTCGTCGCGGTCGGCGAGAACGTCCGCCGGGTCGAGGTGGGGGACCGGGTGCTGTTCGACCCGGACGAGCGTGCGGAGGTCGACCTGGCCGGCAAGGACTACGTGCTGTTGCGCGAGCGCGACGTGCACGGCGTCTTCGAGCAGCCCGCCGCCGGCGAACGGACCGGCCTCTACCTGTAGCCCGAGGAGCCGATTTCAGGGTCAGGGCCGGAGGCTGCTACTCTTCTTCTCGCGCGCCATTAGCTCAATTGGCAGAGCAGCTGACTCTTAATCAGCGGGTTCGGGGTTCGAGTCCCTGATGGCGCACCACCACCCACACGCCGAAGGCCGCCCGCGCGTCGCGGGCGGCCTTCGCCGTTCCTGCAGGGCCTGGGCGTATCAGCGTCGCTTCACGACCGTGAAGACCTGCTTCCTCGTCACCGAGGACGTGGCGGAGCCCCGAGGTACGCGACGTCGAGCGTGTGCCGGCCCGCGCTCAGCGTGGCGGGCAGCGCCACCACGGTCGTTCCCAGGAGCAGGGTTGCCGTGCGCACGGGCGCGCCGTCGACGGACACGCGGACCGCCCCACCGAGCAGCGTGCCGCGCGAGCTCACGTGGACGCCGACGAGCTCGGGCAAGCCCTGGACCGTACGGTCGGGCGCCACCACGGTGAGCGCGGGAACGGGGTCCTGGGCCGCGCCCGGCGGCACGGCTGCCAGCGAGGCGAGGTCGGCGTCGCCGTCCTTCCACTGCGTGGACACCGCGACGTAGCGGGTGGTGGCGCCCACGTGGACGACGCCGGTCGGCGCACCCTTCGACGTGCCGCCCACGTCGTGGAACGTGAGCCCGTCGTCGCTCACGGAGACGACGGACGCGGGCACCTTGGTCCCGTCCCACTGGAGCACCACGGAGCCGACGGCGCGCGCGGCACCGAGGTCGACGACCATCCTCCCGTCCGGCCCGGGGGTCCAGGAGGTGGCGGGGTCGCCGTCCACCGCGCGGGCAGGCGAGGTCATCCCGTCCGGCAGCACGGAGCCCGGGAAGGTGATCGTGCTCAGCGCGAGGTCCTGGACCGGGAACGGTGAGGCCGTGGCGAAGGTGACGGTGGCCGGGCGCTGCGACGTGACCACGGCGGTCCGGCGGTCGCCGGTCTCGACGTTCTTCACGCTGAGCGTCCCAGCGGAGCCGCCCTGCACCGTCAGCGTCCGGCCGTCCTCGACGGTGGTCTCGAGCCCGCGGCGGGCCGCGGAGACCGGGACCTCGAACCGCGGTGCCAGGACGCCGGCGGTGCCCGCGGGCACCGTGACGGTGAGCGTGGACGAGCTTGCCCCGAGCTTCTGCCGCCCCTCGAACAGCGACACGTCGCCGCCGCCGTAGGGCAGCGTGACCTGCGTGGTGATCTCCGAACCGGTCAGGTTGAACAGGGACAGGTAGCCGTCGAGGGTGCTCGCGAGCAGCCCGGCGTCGCCCGTCGTCGGCTGAGGGAGCGCCGCCTCGCTCTTCGTGGCGGAGGCGTCGCCCGGGAGCATCTCCACGAGGAACGGCGAGGTGGCGCCGTCGGGCGAGTCGGCGAGACGCACGACGTGGTGCGCGTCGTCCTCGCGGGACACCGTGACCGGCGCGGCGGACCCGCGGACGACGAAGCCCGCCTTGCCGTCGACGTCGAGCCAGTTCCCCCGGGTGCTGGTGATCTGGTCCCCGGTGTACCGGAAGGTCGCGGCATCCGTCCACGTGGTGCCGTCGAGCGACGTCTGGACCCGGTACTGCCTGCCCGCGGCCGCCTCCCAGGCGAGCTGGACCGACGCCACCTGCGTGGGCGTGCCGAGGTCGACCTGGAGCCACGAGTCGTCACGGGAGCGGTCGGCCACCGACACGGCCCACCGGGTCGTCGCGCTCGCGTCCGTGACGGCGCTCGCGGGGTTCCCCGACGCCGCGCTGGACGCGGTGGCCGGACGGCCCGCAGCGGCGTCGACGCCCGCCGGCGTGTATGCGCGGAACGAGTACAGCGAGTAGCCGTAGGACGCGTCGCCCTGGACACCCTGCATCCGGACGTACCGGGCTTCGACGGGTGCCGGCGACGACGCGCCCGACGGCGTGAGGTCGACCGAGTCCACGCGCTTGGCGTTCGTGTCGAGCGGGTTGGCGGCGCCGTAGGCCGTGCGGGTGGTCCACGTGACGCCGTCGGTCGAGGTCTGCACGAGGTAGCGGGCGCCCGCGGCGGCCTCCCAGGCCAGCCGCACCGCGCCGACCGTCTGCTCCGTGCCGAGGTCGACCTGGACCCACGAGTCCGCGCGGGTGCGCTCGGCCGTGGACACGGCCCAGCGGGTCGCCGGGTCGCCGTCGGTGACGCGGACCGCCGTCCGGCCGTTCGCGGCGTCCTCGCTCGAGGCCGTGGCGGGCCGGCCCGCGGCCAGGTCGGCCGTGGCGGACCCGTCGGTGCCGTAGACGTGCAGCGCGTACAGCGAGTACCCGTACTTAGTGTCGCCCTGCTCGCCGAGCATGCGCACGTAGCGTGCCGTCACGGGCATGGTGAGCGCGAGATCGTCGACACGAGCCGCCTGGGCGTCCGCGGGGTCGGCGGGACGCGTGACCGGCAGGCTCTCGGTGGTCGAGCCCTCCGCCGTCGTGTAGGTGCGGGAGCCGTCGAGCCCGTCGTAGCCGGACATGTCGAGGTTGCGGACCGTCACCGTCCCGTCGTCGCGTCCCGCGCCGCTCGACGCGTACGCGGCGCCGCCCGTGGGGAGCGTCACCTGGCCCGCGTACCCGCCGCCGAGACGGAACATCGACGCGGTGCCCTCGAACCCGTCCCGCGGGGCCGTGTAGGTCGTCGTGGTCCGGTCGTCGACGGGCGTGCTGGTCCGCGGGTAGAGGAACGGGGTCGTGTCGGACTCGTAGAAGAGCCAGCTGTCGTGCTGCGGTGCCCACGGGAACTTGACGTAGCCGGCGCGGCTCGACGCGCCCGCCCAGGCGTCCGCCGACTGTTGCACGGTGAGGCCCGCCTCGTCGCCGTAGTCGCGCACCCCGGCCAGGTGCGAGAAGAAGTCGGCCTCGGAGGTCGGCTCGACGACGCCGTCGGCGGACTCCGCCGCGTGCACGTGCAGGAGGTAGGCGATGCCGATCTCGGCGCGTGCCTCGGGCTCATACTTCGGCTCGCCCGAGAACTTCGTGAGCCGGTCGGTCGGCGCGTACGCCTGGTAGTCGGCGAGGGCGTCCGCGAGGTTCGCCTCCGCACGAACCGCGTCAGGGTCGCGCAGCACCTGGCCGACGAACGCCACCGGGAGCACGTCGCGGCCGTAGAGGAACTCGCGGTCGTTCTTCATCGGCATGAACGGTTCGCCCTGGTCGGACATGAGCAGCTCGAGCGAGCGCCACAGCTCGGCCGAGTTCGGCTGCTGGGTCAGGATCGCGGGCAGCGGCTGGTCGTTGAGGATGAACTGGATCGCGTTGCGCCCGCCCGAGCGCCAGATGTCGGACTGGTAGTGCGGCTCGACCGACCCGTGGTTGTCGACGACGTACGTGTCGTAGATGTTGTGGGTCGTGTTGCTCGAGATCGGCTTGCCCGCGACGACGGCCGGGTTGTTGGCGTCGGCGGTCGGCTGGCCGGCGGCATTGCGCAGCCAGTCGCCGAACTGGGTGGACCAGCGTCCGGCGTCGGCGTCGTCGGGCGCCCACGCGAGCCCCGGGGCGAGGGCCTGACCGTAGACGCCGGACTCCTCCTGCGCGGTGTCGCCGTCGTACTTGCCCGTGGGCCAGTCCGCGGTCCAGGTCCCGGAGAGCGGGTCCTGCCCGTAGTCGAGGTCGGCCGTGTACTTCGCCTGCCCGACGGCGATGGTCGTGAGGTTCGCCTGAGTCTGCGCGTCCAGGTCGTCCCAGAGCAGGCGGCCCGCATCGAGGAAGTAAGACTCGAACGTCGAGTCCCAGAAGAGCTGCTTGCCCCACGTCCCCTTCGGGTTCACGAGCCGGTTGAGCGCGGCGTAGTGCTCGATCGTCGCGACGGTCTGTTGGCGCAGGACGTCCTTGGAGACGCCGGCGAGCTTCTCGTCGTAGTCGCCGTGCGTCAGCAGGACGGCGTTGCCCAGGACGACGTCGAAGTCGAAGTCGGCGGCCTTGAAGACACCGGCGGACGAGTCCCAGACGGTCTCTGCCCACCGCGTGTGGCGCAGCAGCGCCGCGTAGTACTGCGCCGCGATCGGGTCGGGGGCGTCGTAGGCGGCGCGCTGCGCCGACGCGGGGGCGCCGGCCGCGACGGCCGGCGCGATGGCGGCGCCGGGGATCGCGACGGCCGCGGCGGCGACGCCGACCACGGCCCGCCGGAAGAGGTCGCGGGCGCGCCGGCCCCGGGGTGACGACATGGTCTCCATGCTCGATTGCTTCCTCGGAATCGGGTGGAAAGGCGGGCCTGCGGTGCGGGTCCGAGGGCAGTCTCGACCCCATATGGCAACGCTGTCAATCCGGGACGACGACGGCCGCCCACCTAGACTGGGGCCCGTGCCCGATCCCGCCACCACCACCGGAGCGCCGTCGTCCTACCGGTCGGTGCCGGTCTCGTTCGTGCGCCGCAGCCGTCGGCTGAGCGACGCGCAGCAACGGCTCTGGGACGAGCAGCGGCGTCGTTACCTCGTCGACGTGCCGCGTGCCGCGGCGTCGACCTCCGTCGAGGCGAGTTTCGTCCTCGACCTCGGCGCCGTGCCGCCCGGTACGGGGCCGCTCGTCGTCGAGATCGGCTCCGGGCAGGGCGATGCCGTCGTCGCGGCCGCCGCAGCGCACCCGGGTGTTCGCTACGTCGCCGTCGAGGTGTACGAGCCGGGTCTCGCGCACACCGCCCGGCAGGCCGCCGAGGCCGGCGTCGAGAACCTGCGCCTCGTCCAGGCCAACGCGCCCGAGGTGCTCGCGTCCGCACTGCCCGAGGCGAGCGTCGACGAGCTCTGGGTCTTCTTCCCCGACCCGTGGCGCAAGTCCCGGCACACCAAGCGGCGCCTCGTCGACGAGGCGTTCCTCCCGCTCGCGTCGCGCGTCCTCGTCGACGGCGGCGTGCTCCGGTTCGCCTCCGACTGGCAGCCGTACGCCGAGCAGGTCCGCGATCTGCTCGAGGCTGCACCCGGGTTCGTGCGTCACGGTGAGACGAGGCCGGACGGGTGGGCGCCGCGCTTCGAGGGTCGCGTGCTGACGGGTTTCGAGCGCAAGGGCACCGCCGCGGGCCGCGTCGTGCACGACCTCGCCTACGCGCGCAGGCCCCGCCGCTGACGCCTAGGCTCGGGGTGTGACCGACGACTTCGCCCCCAGCCGTCTTCGTGCCGCGCTCGTGACCTGCGCGGAGCTTCCCGACCTCGACCACGACGACGTCCCCCTCATCGCCGCGCTCGCCGACCGGCGCGTGGCCGCCACCCCGGCCGTGTGGGACGACCCGGACGTCGACTGGGCGTCGTACGACCTCGTCGTCGTCCGCTCCGCCTGGGACTACGCGCCGCGGCGGGACGAGTTCGTCGCGTGGGCGCGGACGGTGCCCAGCCTGCTCAACCCGGCCGACGTCATCGCCTGGAACAGCGACAAGGCGTACCTGCGTGAGCTCGCGGAGCACGGCGTGCCCACCATCCCGACGGTGTGGCTCGACCCGGACCGGAACCTCAGCGCCCGGGCCGTGCACACCCGGATGCCGGCGCACGGCGACTTCGTGATCAAGCCCACCGTCAGCGCCGGGGCGCAGGGCACGGGGCGGTACGAGTCGGGGGACGCGACGGAGCGCGGGCTCGGGATCCGGCACGCGCTCGAGCTGCTCGGGCAGGGCCGGCACGTCATGATCCAGCCCTACCAGCAGGCCGTCGACACGACCGGCGAGACGGGCCTGGTCTTCGTCGACGGCCGGTTCTCGCACGCCATCTCCAAGCGCGCGCTCCTCAGCGGGCCGTACGACGCCGATGACGCCGCCTTGTACGTCAAGGAGCAGATCGACCGCGCTGTCGCCACGCCGGAGCAGCTCGCCGTCGCGGAGCGGACCCTGGCCGCCGCGGCGGAGGTCCTGCCGAGCGCGGCCAAGCCCCTCTACGCGCGGGTCGACCTTGTGCCCGACGCGCTCGGCGCGCCGCAGCTGATCGAGCTCGAGCTCACGGAGCCGTCGCTGTTCCTCGCGTACGACGGTGACGCGCTCGACCGGTTCGCCGACGCCATCGCGCTCCGGGCGCTCCGGGCCCGGGTGTCGTAGGCCGCGCAGTCGCCGGGGTGGTCACGGAGACCCCCGGCGACCGGGTACACTTTTCGTCGGCCCCGGGTGCGGCAAGCGCCGGGGTCGAACCGCGGGATTCGTGGCAGCACGCCCCGCATGGTGGGTATAGCTCAGCTGGTAGAGCACCTGGTTGTGGTCCAGGGGTCGCGGGTTCAAGTCCCGTTACTCACCCCAGAACGAAGGCCCGGGTCCGATCGGACCCGGGCCTTCGTCGTCCGCCGGTCCGTCAGGCCTCGGCCTCCGCGGCGGTCGACGAGCCGGCGCGCGACGGCTCCGCGAGCACGCGGGCCGCGACGGCCTTGGCCGACTTGGAGTCGGGACCCGGCTGCGGGACGAACAGCGCTTCGCGGTAGTAGCGCAGCTCGTCGATCGACTCGAGGATGTCGGCGAGGGCCCGGTGGCCACCCTGCTTCTTGGGGGCCTGGAAGTACACGCGCGGGTACCAGCGGCGGGCGAGCTCCTTGATCGACGACACGTCGACGATCCGGTAGTGCAGGTGCTCGACGAGCTCGGGCATGTCACGGTCGAGGAACGTCTTGTCGGTCCCCACGGAGTTCCCGGCGAGGGGCGCCTTGTTCGGCTCGGGGACCCAGGTGCGGACGTAGTCGAGGACCTGCGCCTGCGCGTCGGCCATCGTGGTGCCGCCGGCGAGCTCGTCGAGCAGGCCCGACGACGTGTGCATGGTGCGCACGTAGTCGCCCATCTGCTCGAGGGCCTCGGCTGGCGGGGTGATGAGGACGTCGATCCCGTCGCCGAGCACGTGGAGCTCGGAGTCCGTGACGACCGCGGCGACCTCGATCAGCGCGTCCGCGGTGAGCGACAGGCCCGTCATCTCGCAGTCGATCCAGACGATCCGGTCGGTGCTGGGGCTGGGGGATGGCGTCAGGGTGCTCACGACCACAGGGTACGTGCCGCGGCCGACGGTGTGCCGTCCGTCACCGGGCCGGGACGGACGAGTGCCCCGCCGCTCCGGCCGGGTGGGCCGGTGCCGACGGGGCACTCGGGGTCGTGCGTGCTGCGACGGGACCGTCGCCGGCTCTGCTCCGGCGGTTGGCCCCGGTGGTGCGGGTCATGCGGCCCTGCGGTGCGGCACGCGGGTGCGTGCCGGGACGCGCGAGGTGACGAAGCGCATGGCCTCTCGGCGTCGCGTCGCCTCCTCGAGCTCTCTCTCCTGGCGATGTCCGCGGCGCGGAACATCATCTCGGGATGCATCGTGTTCTCCCTGCTGTGCGTGTGATGTGCGAGCCGGCCGGGCTGATCAGACCTGGTCGCGTGCTGCGGATGTCCGCAACGTGCTCGTGGACCTCACCGCGGTGATGGCTCAAGCCTCCCAGCAGGGTGTGACACAGCGCACGGTCTTTTCGGCGCCCGTAGGGTGCGGGCATGGGGAGCCTCGTCGGACGGCGCGCACGGCCTGGTGGTCGTCGGCGGCGGCCGTGCTGGTCTTCGTCGCGGTGCTCGTGCAGGTGGCGACGGGCGCGGGGCTCGCGCACGCCGACGAGCCCGTCCTCGCCTGGTTCGTAGCGCACCGCACGCCCGCCGCGACACGTGTCCTGACGGTGGTCACGGACCTGTTCGGCGCCGTCGTCCTGCCGGCCGCGGTGGCCGTGGGCTGCGCGCTGTGGTGGTGGCGCGGGGCGCGGTGGTGGCGACCCGTGCTGCTGGCCGCGGCGATGGCCGTGCAGGCCGTCCTGGCGCTGGTGCTCAAGGCCGCGATCGCCCGCCCGCGCCCGCCCGACCTGACCCAGACCGTCCCTGGGGCGGTGGTCACGCACTCGTTCCCGTCCGGTCACACGATGGCGGCGGCCACCCTGACGACGGCCCTCGTCTGCCTGCTCGGGGTCGCCCGGGGAAGGTCCGCGCGGTGGCGGTGGGCGGCGTCGTCGGGCGCGGTGGCGGTCACGGCGCTCGTGGCGCTGAGCCGCCTGTACCTCGGCTACCACTTCGTCACGGACGTGGTCTCCGGGGCCGCCCTGGGGTTCGCGGTCGGGGTGCTCGTGCTCGTCCCGCATCGCCCGGCCCCAGCGCTCTGAGGGGCTGTCAGTCGTCGACGCCGCGCGCCCGCAGGGCGTCGCCGAGCGCGTCGGCCCGGCGCAGGGTCCCGACGACGAGCGGCACGGCGAACGCCCGGAGGTCCCGCTCGTGCCCGCGGGCGCGCTGGGCGTCGTGGACGTCGTCGGCGAGCGCGGCGAGGACCGGTACGGACCGGATCGCGAGCGCGAGGACGAGGGCGACCCGCTCCGGCCGGACGCCCACGACGCGCAGGGGCCGCGCGCCGTGCTCGATCGCGGTGAGCACCTCGGTCGTGCGGGTCGTCAGCACGACGAGCGCCGCGAGCGCCACGAGCAGCACGAGCCGCGCGCTCAGCACGGCCGCGCGCGCCGGGCCGTGCGCCCACCACTGGAGCGCGAGCACCGCGGGCACGAGCCAGACCAGCGGCCGGAGCTGCACGAGCAGGGCGCGCGGCCCGACCCGGGATGCGACGGCGACGGCGAGCACGAGGACCGCGAGCGCCCCGACGCCCGACCAGGAGCGCACCAGCAGCACGGCGACCGAGACGACCGCGAGTGCCGCGAGCTTGAGGCCCGCGGGGGCGCGGTGGACCACCGAGTCCCGCGGCACGTACGCGCCGAGCAGCCCGGCGCCCGAGCGGAAGCGGCCCATCACGCCCCCATGAGCCGGCGGTAGAAGGCGAGCGCGGGGGCGGGCTCGTCGTCGGCGACGACGCGGCCGTCGTCGACCACGAGGACGCGGTCGTAGCCGTCGAGGACGTCGAGGTCGTGGGTGACGACGACGACCTGCTGCTCGACGGAGCCGAGGAGCCGCCCGATCGCGCGGGCGTTGCGCAGGTCGAGGAGCGTGGTCGGCTCGTCGGCCACGAGCAGGCGCGGCCGGGTGACGAGGACCGACGTGATCGCGAGGAGCTGCTTCTGGCCGCCGGAGAGGAGGTGGGCGGGGTGGTCGGCGTGGCCGGCGAGACCACGCTCGACGAGGGCGGCGTGCACGACGGCGGCCCGCTCGGCCTCGGGGAGGCCGGGTTCGCCCCGTCGGGGGCGCAGGGAGTAGGCGACGTCCTCGGCGACGGTCGGCATGACGATCTGCGCGTCCGGGTCGGTGAACACGAACCCGACGAGGCGGCGCACCGCCGCACCCTGCGTCCGGGTGTCGAGCCCGCCGACGGCCACCTGACCGCGCGTCGGGACGACGAGCCCGTTGAGGAGTCGGGCGAGCGTCGACTTGCCCGAGCCGTTCGCGCCGACGACGCCGACCCGGTGCTCGGCGAGCTCGAGGTCGATCCCGCGCAGCACGTCGCGCTCGCCGAGCCGGACGTGGACGTCGTCGAGGCGGACGGTCAACGGGACGGCGGCGCCGGGCGCACCGTCGTGCCCGGCGCCGGCGCCGGTACCGGCGTCGGGCACGACGTTCGTGCGTCGGAGGAGGCTCACCGGCGGCGGGCTGCCGGCCCGGCCGGCGGGTAGGCGCGGACGACGGCGGCCACGACGAGCGCGGTGAGGACCGCCTTGATGAGGTCGCCCGGCAGGAAGACCCACGACCCTGTGATCGCGGTCCACAGCGGGATCCCGGCGACGGCCGCCGAGACGGGGATGCCGATCGCGTAGATCACGGCCACGCCGCCGACGATCGCGGCGCCGAACACCTTCGGCGCGGTGACGCGGCCGCGGATCCGGTCGACGAGCCAGCCCGTCGCCGCCGCACCGAGCACGAACCCGTACAGGTAGCCGGCGCTCGGACCCACGAACGGCTCGACGCCGCCCGTGCCGCCCGCCAGCACGGGGAGGCCGGCGAGCGCGAGCAGGAGGTAGGTCACGGCGGCCAGCGCGCCGCGCCACCAGCCGAGGAGCGCGCCGGCGAGCATCACGCCGAGCGTCTGCAGGGTGATCGGCGCGAGGGCCGAGCCGACCGAGATCGCCGGGGTCAGCGCGAGCACGCAGATCAGGGCCGCGAACGAGGCGATGCGGGCTGCGTCGGGTGCGGTGACGGCGAACCGGCGGGCTGCGGCGGGGGCGCGGGCTCGGTCGTGACGTCCGTGGTCGTGACGGGCTCGGTGGCGCTCATGGGTCTCCTGGGTCGCGGTCGGTTGGTGCGTCGTCGACAACTGTCCCGCATGGGCGGCCGCGGGGGAGCGCAGTTCGCGCGCGAGTTCGGGCCCGGTCGTTGGAGGCATCCGACAACACGCTGTCGGACTCCGACAAAACTGTGACGCCTGGCCCCGACCGTGCCCCCTTCGTACGCTGAGGCCATGCACGACGACCCGGCACGGCCCGCGACCGTCGAGCTGACCGTCCTCGGGCGGGTCTCCTCCGACCTCACCCGGCTCGACGACGCGCCCCGCCAGCCCGACGAGGGTGCGCCGCCCGCGTGGCTCGAGCTCGACCCCGCGCCGGCCCCGGCGGTCGCTGGGCTCGAGGCGGGGACGCCGTCGTCGTCGTCACCTGGCTGGACCGGGCGGACCGGTCGACGCTGGCGGTGCACCCGCGGGGAGACCTCGCTCGCCCGGTCCTCGGTGTGTTCGCGACCCGCTCCGCGGACCGACCCAACCCGATCGGGCTGCACACGGCGCGCGTCCTCGCGGTCGAGGGCGTGCGCGTCCGGGTCGATCATCTGGAAGCCGTCGACGGGACACCGGTGCTCGACCTCAAGCCCGCGCTCGGGCCCGTGGAGGGGCGTTGACGCCGTGGCTGGTGCCCCGAGCAGGACTCGAACCTGCAACCTACGGATTAGAAGGCCGTTGCTCTATCCATTGAGCTATCGAGGCGCGCGCCCATCGTAGTCACCCGCCGCGCTCCGGCGCGGCGCGGTTTGCGCTGGCGCGGTGAGCAGCAAAGATGATGGACGTGACCCAGCGACCACCGTCAGGCGCCGACCGAGGCGCGCCGGAGGCCGCCGAGGCGTTCACGCCCACCCTCTACGACGTCGTGCGCGACCTGCGCCGCGACGTGGCAGCGGTGCGTCTGCCGCTCGACCTGCCCGGACGCGCCGACGCCCTCGGCTCCCGCGAGCGCCTGCTCGGCCAGCTCGACCAGCACCTGCTGCCGCGGCTCAAGGAGCTGAGCGCGCCGGCGGTCGTCGTGGTGGCGGGCTCGACGGGTGCGGGCAAGTCGACGCTGTACAACTCGGTGCTGGGGGCCGAGGTCTCGCCGGCGGGCGTCCTGCGTCCCACGACGCGCGAGCCCGTGTACGCGCACCACCCGGCGGACGCGGACGTGGTGCCCGCGGAGGCACCGGTCACGACGCAGTCGCGTGTCGTGGCGAGCGAGGCGGTGCCCCGGGGGATCGCTCTGCTCGACGCACCCGACCTCGACTCCTTGGAGGAGTCGAACCGCGACACCGCCCGGCTGCTGCTCGAGGGTGCCGACCTGTGGCTGTTCGTCACGACGGCGGCCCGGTACGGCGACGCGCTGCCCTGGCAGACGCTCGAGCTCGCCACGGAGCGCGGCGCGAGCGTCGCGATGGTCCTCAACCGGGTGCCGCGCGACACCCTCCCGACGATCCGCGCGGACCTCATGGCGCGGCTGCGCGAGCACGGGATGGAGTCGACGCCGCTGTTCGTCGTACCGGACCTGGGACCCCACGAGGGCCTGCTCGACGACCCCGTGGTGGCGCCCGTGCGGCGCTGGCTCACGCTGCTCGCGGGCCGGGAGCGCTCGCGGTCCGTGGTGGTGCGTACGCTCCAGGGCTCGCTCGACGCGCTGCCCGCCTGGGTGGCACGGCTCGCGGAGGCGGTCGAGGCGCAGGTCGCGGCCGGCGCCGAGATCCGGTCGGCGGTCCGCGCGGCCCTGCCCGACGTGGCGGCCGCCGCGCGGCGCGGCGTCCTCGCGGGCGGCGTCGCGCACGGGTCGGTGGCGTCGGGCTGGGCGCAGCTCGCGCACGCGCGGGTCGACGCCGTCAAGGTGAAGGACGGCGTCGCCCGCTCCTCGAAGCGGGCCGGACGCAAGCGCGAGGCGGCGATCGAGCCGGTCCTCGCCGACCTGCTGGCGTCCGTCGGGCACACGTGGGAGAGCACGGCCGACGCGGCCGACGCCGCCCTGCAGGCGGCACTCACCGGGGACGGCGCCCCCGAGGGCGGCTCGGACGTCGCACCTCTCGTCAGCGAGGGCGCGCTCGATCGTCCGTCTCGGGCCCGCGCGGCGGCGAGCGCGTGGGAGGACGAGGCGACGTCCGCCGTCCGGGAGCTCACGGGCACCCGGGCCACGGCCGCCCGGCAGGCCTACGGCGACCGCGGCCTCGGGGCGCTCCTGCTGCTCGGGGCTGCGGGCCTCGACGACGCGGCGCGCGCGGCCGCGCGGGTCGTCGGCGACGACGCCGGCACGATCGTGGAGCGGCTCCGGGGCTCGCTCGCCGACCGGGTGGCGGCGGTCCCCGGCGCGATCGCGGAGGGCGTCCTCGCCCGCGTCGACGGCTCCCCGTTCGCCGACGACGCGGCGTCGGGTCTGCGCCTGCGCCGCGCCGAGCTCGTGCGGCAGACCCGCCACGCCCGCGCCATGCGGGGAGGCGGTGCTCGGACGCCGTCCGGCCCGGCCGCCGTCGGACGGGGAACGGGCCGCACGGCTGCGGCACCCACGCACGGGACGGAAGGAGCGGCATGACCGACGACGCCCGCCTGCGCGCGCGCACCGACGACCTCGAGAACGCGCTGCGGATCGCGCACGACCGGGTCGGCCCCGACGTGGTGTCCGACGTCGAGACCGCGGTCGGGTCGGTGCGCGAGCGGCTCGCGCTCGGCGTCGACCACACGGTCGTGGCGCTCGCCGGGGGACCGGCTCGGGCAAGTCGAGCCTGTTCAACGCGATCTCGCGGCTCACGTTCGCGGACGTCGGGGTCCGGCGTCCGACGACGGCCGAGGTGACCGCGTGCTCGTGGAGCGACGACGCCGAGCCGCTGCTCGACTGGGTCGGCGTGAGCCGGGAGCGCCGGATCACGCGCGAGTCGCTGCTCGACGGCGACGCCGAGGAGGGGCTGCGGGGGCTGGTCCTGCTGGACCTGCCCGACCACGACTCGATCCAGCCCGCCCACCGGCAGGTCGTCGACCGGGTCCTGCCGCTCGTGGACCTGCTCGTGTGGGTCGTCGACCCGCAGAAGTACGCCGACGACGCCCTGCACTCCGGCTACCTGCGCGAGTCCGTGGGCATGGAGGCGTCCATGGTCGTCGTGGTGAATCAGGTCGACACCATCCCCGAGGGGCGGCGCGAGTCGCTGCTCGCCGACGTGGAACGGCTGCTCGTCGAGGACGGCCTGCACGACGTCCCGGTGCTGGGCGTCTCGGCGCGCACGGGCGAGGGCGTGGGCGACCTACGCGACGTGCTCGAGCAGGCGGTCGCCCGCCGCTCCGTGGCCGCGGGACGGGCGGCGGCCGAGCTGGACCGTGCCAGCCGTGTCCTGCTCGACTCGACGCCGCCCGGCGCCCCGTGGGACGCGGACGCCGCGCTGCACGAGGAGGTCGGCGCGCTGGTGCAGGCCGTCGGGCTCGAGGGGTCGGCGCGCAGGTGCAGAGCGTGATCCGCCGCGGCTACGGCCGTCCGGAGTTCGGGGAGATCCAGACCGACGCCGTCGCCGGCTCCCGGTCGCGCTGGCTCGCCCGGGCCGGCAAGGGGCTGCGACGCGGGTGGGCCGACGCGCTCGCGTCCGGGCTCGCGACGCCGAGCGAGATCGTCCTCGCGTGCCGGCGCGAGCTCGAGACGATCCCGCTCGACACACGGGGGCCGTCGTCCGCGCGGCCGCTGCGTCGCACGGCGCTCGTCCTGCTCGTCGTGGCGCTCGTCGCCGGTGTGATCGCGGTCCTCGCGAGCCTGCACGTGATCCACGTCGGCGAGCCCTTCGGCGAGGTGCTCGCCATCGTCGCGGTCGCGGCGGTGGTCGTCGCGCTCGCCCTGCTCCTCGTGGCGCTGCGCACCCGCCGCACCCTCGCCCGACGGCGCCGCGAGGCCGTCGTGCGGTCGGGACGGATGGCGCTCGAGCGGGTCGTGCGGGGTGGGCTGCTCGCACCGACGGAGCGCATCCTCGGGCAGCGCGACGAGGTGCGCCGGCTCGCCGGACTCGCGCAGGACGCCCCGCGCGGAGCCCCGCTCACCGCGGCGCGAGGACTACCCACAGTCGCCGTCGAGGCCGAGTCGTCCACACCCTGAGGTCGCGGCCCGCCGCGGGGACGGCACCGGGCGGCACGCTGTGCGGGACGGGGCCGGCGACGGGCCGCCCCACGACCCGAGGAGACAGCGATGAGCGAGGCCCTGACGACCCTGACCGGATTCGTGGGCGACGACCCGCGCCAGTTCGTGTCCGCGACCGGCACGTCCTTCACGACGTTCCGGATGGCGACGACGCGACGGTTCTTCGACCGGACCAAGGGCGAGTGGGTCGACGGGCAGACCCTCTGGTTCACGGTCAAGTCGTGGCGCGACATGGCCCGCAACGTGGCGGAGTCGCTGCGCAAGGGCGAGCCCGTGATCGCGACGGGCGTGCTCGGCGTGGACGAGTGGATCAGCCCCGACGGGCCGCGGACCTCCCTCGTGCTCGAGGCGCGCGCCGTCGGCCACGACCTGTCGCGCGGGCAGGCGCGGTTCGCGCGGACCATCCACCGGGCCGCGCCGGACGAGCGCGACCGGACCGCCTCAGCGGCCGAGGGGCCGGCCGACGCCGCGCAGGCCGAGCCGCCGCTCGCGGACGACCCCTGGGCGGCGGGCCTGCCGGCGCTCGCGGACGACCTCGAGGCGACGGGCGAGCACACGAACGAGGCGGGCCGTGCCGGAGCGGGCGACGAGGAGCTCGAGCCGCTCGGGGCGAGCGCGTAGCACCTGGTGGCAGGCGTGGAGCGCGGCGCGGCGCCCCGACCGCGTAGGCTGGTGGGTCGCGGGCGCCCGGCCCGCGCCGGGCAGGCTCCCAGGAGCCGTCCCGGTGCCGCGGCGGGCGGCGCCCCTCGTCCTCCCGAACGATCGTGACAGGCGGAACACATCCGGTGGCTGAGTTCATCTACTCCATGTACAAGGCGCGCAAGGCGCACGGCGACAAGGTCATCCTCGACGACGTGTCGCTCAACTTCCTGCCCGGCGCCAAGATCGGCGTCGTGGGCCCCAACGGGGCGGGGAAGTCGACGATCCTCAAGATCATGGCGGGGCTCGACCAGCCGTCGAACGGCGAGGCCCGGCTGTCGCCCGGGTACTCGGTCGGCATCCTGCTGCAGGAGCCCCCGCTCAACGAGGACAAGACCGTCCTCGGCAACGTCGAGGAGGGCGTCGCCGAGATCAAGGGCAAGCTCGACCGGTTCAACGAGATCTCGAACCTCATGGCCGAGCCCGACGCCGACTTCGACGCGCTCATGGCCGAGATGGGCACCCTCCAGGAGGCCATCGACGCCGCCAACGCGTGGGACCTCGACTCGCAGCTCGAGCAGGCCATGGACGCGCTGCGCTGCCCGCCGCCCGACGCCGACGTCAAGCTCCTGTCCGGTGGCGAGCGCCGCCGCGTCGCCCTGTGCAAGCTCCTGCTCGAGCAGCCCGACCTGCTGCTGCTGGACGAGCCCACCAACCACCTCGACGCCGAGTCGGTGCTGTGGCTCGAGCAGCACCTCGCCGGCTACCCGGGCGCCGTCCTCGCAGTGACCCACGACCGATACTTCCTCGACCACGTCGCGGAGTGGATCTGCGAGGTCGACCGTGGGCGCCTGTACCCGTACGAGGGCAACTACTCGACGTACCTGGAGAAGAAGCAGGCGCGCCTCGAGGTCCAGGGCAAGAAGGACGCCAAGCTCGCCAAGCGCCTCAAGGACGAGCTCGAGTGGGTCCGGTCCAGCGCGAAGGGCCGCCAGACCAAGTCGAAGGCCCGCCTGGCCCGCTACGAGGAGATGGCGGCCGAGGCCGAGCGGACCCGGAAGCTCGACTTCGAGGAGATCCAGATCCCGGCCGGTCCGCGCCTCGGCGGCGTGGTCGTCGAGGTCAAGGACCTCGAGAAGGGCTTCGACGACCGCACGCTCATCGACGGGCTGTCGTTCACGCTGCCCCGCAACGGCATCGTCGGCGTCATCGGCCCGAACGGCGTCGGCAAGACGACCCTGTTCAAGACGATCGTCGGTCTCGAGCCCGCGGACGGCGGCGAGGTCAAGGTCGGCGACACCGTTCAGATCTCGTACGTCGACCAGTCGCGCGGCGGCATCGACCCCAAGAAGACGCTGTGGGAGGTCGTGTCCGACGGCCTCGACTTCATCAAGGTCGGCAACACCGAGATCCCGTCGCGCGCGTACGTCGCGTCGTTCGGGTTCAAGGGCCCGGACCAGCAGAAGCCGGCCGGCGTGCTGTCGGGTGGTGAGCGCAACCGCCTCAACCTGGCGCTCACGCTCAAGCAGGGCGGCAACCTGCTGCTCCTCGACGAGCCGACCAACGACCTCGACGTCGAGACCCTCGGCTCGCTCGAGAACGCGCTGCTCGACTTCGCGGGCTGCGTCGTCGTGACGAGCCACGACCGGTGGTTCCTCGACCGCATCGCCACGCACATCCTGGCGTGGGAGGGCACGGACGAGAACCCCGCGAGCTGGTACTGGTTCGAGGGCAACTTCGCGGCCTACGAGGAGAACAAGGTCCAGCGCCTCGGCGCCGACGCCGCCCGGCCGCACCGCGTGACGTACCGCAAGCTCACGCGCGACTGACGCAGGCGAGCCCACGAGAGGCCCGACCCGGATCCGTCCGGGCCGGGGCTCTCGTGCACCCGGGCGGGGGACGGCCGCCTCGGGCAGACTGGCGGCATGAGCAGCGACGACGCAGGCGCCGAGGCGCGTCTCGCCGCGGCCGTCACGGCCGCGCGAGAGGTGCTCGACGCGGCCTCGTTCCCGCTCGCCACCGACGACGCGGCGGACGCCCGGGCCACCCGGAGCGAGCTCCTCGGCCAGCTCGACGACTACCTGCTGCCGCGGCTCCGGTCGCGCGACGCGCCGCTGCTCGCGGTCGTCGGCGGGTCGACGGGTGCGGGCAAGTCGACGCTCGTCAACGCGCTCGTGGGCCAGGTCGTGAGCGCGCCCGGCGTCCTGCGCCCGACGACGCGCGCCCCCGTGCTCGTCCACCACCCCCTCGACGCGGCGTGGTTCACGTCGGACCGCGTGCTGCCGGGGCTGTCCCGCGTGCGGGTCGACCGGCCCGGGAGCCCCGTCGCTGCGCCGTCGGACCCGGGACCCCGCGCGCTGCGCCTGGTCGCGAGCGACCGCGTGCCGCGCGGCCTCGCGCTCGTCGACGCCCCCGACGTCGACTCGGTCGCGACCGAGAACCGCGAGCTCGCGCACCAGCTCCTCGCGGCGGCCGACCTGTGGGTGTTCGTCACCACCGCCGCCCGGTACGCCGACGCGGTGCCCTGGGACCTGCTCGCGGCCGCGGGGCGCCGTCGGGCGCAGGTCGCGCTGGTGCTCGACCGCGTCGACCCGGGTGCCGAGGCCGTGGAGGCCGACCTCGCCCGCCTCGCCGAGGCCGAGGGGCTCGGCGCCGCGCGCATCTTCCTGGTCCCCGAGACGGCGCCGGACGAGGACGGTCTCCTGCCCGAGCGGGTCGTCGCGCCCCTGGCGCGATGGCTGACCCGCCTCGCGGCGGACGAGGGCGCGCGCCGCGGCGTCGTCGACGCGACGCGCGACGGCGTCGTCGACGACCTCGTCCGGCGGCTGCGCGGGCTCGCCCAGCCGGCGTCCGCGCAGACGGCCGCGGACGCGGAGCTGCGCCGCGCGGTCGACCGCCCCTACGAGGACGCCGCGCGGGGCCTCGTCGAGGCGACCGCGGACGGCAGCCTGCTGCGCGGCGAGGTCCTGGGCCGCTGGCAGGAGCTCGTCGGCGGGAACGAGCTGTTCGCGGGCTTCCAGCGGGCGGTGGGCCGGGCGCGCGACCGGGTCGCCGCGTTCTTCCGGGGCAGGTCCGAGGCGGTCCCGCGGCTCGAGCGGGCGATCGGCTCGAGCCTCGAGGGCCTCGTGCTCGACGCCGCGGAGACCGCGGACCAGCGCGCCGCCGCGGCCTGGCGCGGCACGTCCGCCGGGCGCGCGCTCGTCTCGGGACCGGACGGCGCCGTCCCGCCGACCGCGCACGGCGCCCTGCGCGAGCGGACGGCGGCCGAGGTGCGGGCGTGGCAGGAGGACGTGCTCGCGCTCGTCCGCGACCGGGGCGCCGCGAAGCGCGGGACCGCGCGAGCCCTGTCGCTCGGTATCAACGGCGTGGGCGCGGTCCTCATGGTCCTGGTCTTCGCGTCGACCGCCGGCCTCACGGGTGCCGAGCTGGGGATCGCGGGCGGCACGGCCGCGGCCTCCCAGGCGGTGCTGTCGGCCGTGTTCGGCGACGAGGCCGTCCGGCAGCTCACCCGCGCCGCGCGGGACGCGCTCGAGGCCCGCGTCCGTGCGGTCCTCGCGGCCGAGGCGGACCGCTACCTGGCCGTCCTCGACGCCCTGGGTGCCGCCGACGACGCCGGGCCGGGTCTGCGCACGGCCGCGGACGACGTCGAGCGCGCGGCCCGGGACGAGCGCACGGCGCGAGCGACGGATGTGGAACCGGAGGCCGGTGCGGCGCCGCGTGCCGTCGTCGGCGGGCTGCGCGGCGCGGACCTCCCCGAGGAGGAGCCGCGCGGCGGCGCTGCCGGGGACGAGGCCGGGGGCTCGAGGGAGCGGGGCCGCGGCGGGTTCTGGCGCCGCGTCCTGCGGGGCGGCCGGACGTGAGCCCGCGTCGCCGCGGGGCCGCGCTGGGCCTGCCGCAGCGGGCGAGCGCGCTCGAGGCCGCGCGCCAGGCCGGAACCGGGCGCCTGGACCCCGATCTCCTCGCCCGGGTCGACGCGGTGCTCGGCGGCAGCCGGGCGCGCGCGGCGCTGTCGAGCGAGCACACCGTGGTCGCGCTCGCGGGCGCGACCGGCGCGGGCAAGTCGTCGCTGTTCAACGCGCTCGCGGGCGGCGACGTCCAGGACGTCGGGGTCCGGCGCCCCACGACGTCCGACGCGGCCGCCTGGGTGCGGGGCGGGGAGCCGGCCCGCTGCTCGACTGGCTCGGGGTGCGCGAGCGGCACGAGGCCGCCGACCCCGCCAGCATGTCCCCGGTCGGGGCGCCCGGGCTGCCCGACGCCCCCGAGGGCCTCGTGCTCCTGGACCTCCCGGACCACGACTCGGTCGTGGTCGAGCACCGGGAGCGGGCCGAGCGCCTCGTCGAGCGCGCCGACCTGCTCGTGTGGGTGCTCGACCCGCAGAAGTACGCCGACGCGGCGCTGCACGAGCGGTACCTGCGCCCGCTCGCCGGCCATGCAGACGTCATGGTGCTCGTCCTCAACCAGGTCGACCGGCTCGCGCCCGCCGACGCCGCCGCCTGCCTCGCCGACGTCCGGCGGCTCGCGCGCGAGGACGGCCTGGGCGACGTCCCGGTGCTCGGGGTCTCGGCGCGCACCGGCGCCGGTCTCGCCGAGCTGCGCGAGCTGCTGGCCGACGCCGTCCGACGGCGCGAGGCCGCGACCGCCCGCCGCACGGCCGACGTCCGGGCGGTCGCGCGCGACGTCCTCGCGGCGTGCGGGGACGACCTGCCGGACCGCGCGTCGCGCACCGCCCAGGCCGAGCTGCACCGTGCGCTCGAGGCCGCGGCGGGGGTCGACACGGTCGTCGACGCGGTCCGGGCGTCGGCGCTCAAGCGGGCGCGCGCCGCGACGGGGTGGCCCGTGACGCGCTGGCTCGGTCGCCTGCGCCCCGACCCGCTGCGGAGGCTGCGCCTCGACGGCCCGGACCGCGACCCGGACCTCGTGCGCTCGTCGCTCCCGTCGCAGGCGCCGGCGGTCGCCGCCCAGGCGCGCGTCGCCGTCCGGGGCTTCGTGCGGACCGTCACGCAGGGTGCGCCCGAGGCGTGGGCGCGCGCGGTCGACCAGCGGGCCGCCGACGCCGTCGCGAGCCTGCCCGACGCGCTCGACCGCGCGGTCGTCGCGACGCGGCTGTCCGCGGCCCGCCCTCCTCGCTGGTGGCGCGCCGTCGACGTCGTGCAGTGGGTGCTGCTCGGGGTCGCGGTGCTCGGTCTGCTCTGGCTCGGCGTGCTCGCGGCCCTCGGGTACCTGCAGCTCCCGCGCCCCGGCACCCCCACGTGGCACGGGATCCCGGTGCCGACGGGGCTGCTCGTCGCGGGCGTCGTCGCGGGCCTGCTGCTCGCGCTCGTCGCGCGCGGGCTCGCCGGGCTCGGGGCGCGCCGTCGGGCGCGGGTCGCCCGGTCGCGGCTGCGGGACGCGGTCGCGAGCGTCGCGGACGAGCGCGTGCGGCTCCCGGTCGGGGAGGAGCTCGCGGCGCTGTCGACGTGCCGCGCGTCCGCGGCGATCGCGGCGTCGTGAGGATCACACCCGCCCGGCGGGCGGCCTGCCTCGGACCGGGCGGTCCGCGGCGGTAGGTTCGGGAACCATGACCCGACTGCACGTCCCCGTCTCGCTGCGCTGGTCCGACCTGGACGCCTACCAGCACGTCAACAACGTCGAGATGTTCCGGCTCCTCGAGGACGCCCGCATCACCGCCTTCTGGCAGCACCCCGGCGCTGGAGAGGACGCGTGGCCGACGGCCGTCATCGAGAACGGCCCCGGCGCCTCGTCGCACACGTTCGTGGCACGCCAGGAGATCGAGTACCTGCGCCCCCTCGCGTTCACGCGCACGCCCGTCCGGGTCGAGATGTGGATCGGGAAGATCGGCGGCGCGAGCCTCGAGGTCTGCTACGAGGTGCACGACGGCGCAGCCCGGTTCGAGCGCGTCGGCCCGACCACCGGCGGCGAGCCGTACGCGCGGGCCGCGACGACGATCGTCGTGGTCGACGCCGCGAGCGGGCGCCCGCGCCGCATCTCGCCCGACGAGCGCGCCGCGTGGGAGCCGTTCGTCGAGGAGCCGATCGCCTTCCGGCGGCGCGGGTGAGCGGCGCGGCGAGCCCTCCGATGCGGGTCGCGTCGCTGCACGTCTACCCCGTCAAGGGCTGCCACCGGATCGACCTGGACGAGGCCGTCGTCGAGCCGTGGGGGCTGGCGGGGGATCGGCGCTGGCTGACGGTCGACGCGGACGGGAAGCTCGTGAGCCAGCGCGAGGTGCGCGCGCTGGCGACGGTGCGCCCGCGCCTCACCGGTGCGGGCGTCCGGCTCTCCGCGCCGGGTCTCGAGGACCTCGACGTCGGGGCGGTCCCCGGTCCGCCCGTCGAGGCGGACGTGTGGGGCAACCGGTTCCAGGCCACGTCGTGCGGGCCCGAGGCGGACGCGTGGCTCTCCCGGGTGGCCGGCCGGGAGCTGCGGCTCGTGTGGATGGACGACCCGACGCGCCGGCCCGTCGAGCAGGGCTGGTCTCAGCCCGGCGACGTCGTGAGCGCCGCCGACGGGTACCCGTTGCTGCTCGCGAGCGCGTCGTCGCTCGACGCGCTCAACGGGTGGATCGCGGCGGAGTCCTCACCCGACGAGGTCGTTCCGATGACGCGGTTCCGCCCGAACGTCGTGGTCGAGGGCGCGCCCGCGTGGGCGGAGGACGCGTGGACCGGGCGTCGGCTGCGCGTCGGCGACGTCGTGCTGCGGGTCGCCAACCCGTGCGCGCGCTGCGTCATGACGACGACCGACCAGGAGTCGGGGAGCGTCGCCGCGAGCCCCTGCGCACGCTGGCGCGGCACCGCAACGTCGACAAGCAGCTCCTGTTCGCCGTCAACGCCATCCCGGACGGCCCCGGCGTGCTGCGCGTGGGCGACGAGGTCGCGCTCGTGGACTGACGCGCCGGACGTGGCTCAGCCGTGCGCCCGCCGGGCCGCCTGGGCGGCGACGTTGCGCTGCATCCCGCCGAAGACGATGCCGTGGAACGGCTTGACCGACCACCAGTAGAGCTGGCCGAGCAGGCCGTGCGGCGAGAACAGCGCGCGCTGGGCGAAGTAGGTGCGGCCCGGCCCCGCCGCCGCCTCGGGCCCCGGGCCGGCGACGTCGGGCGTGCGCTCCGCGAGCTCCTCGGCGGCGGTGTCGACGCGCAGCTCGAGCCACGCCAGTCCGGGCAGGCGCATCTCGGCGCGCAGCAGCACCCGCCTGCCCGGCTCGATCGCCTCCACCCGCCAGAAGTCGAGGGCGTCGTCCACCCGGAGGTGGTGCTCGTCGCGTCGGCCGCGGCGCAGCCCCGGTCCGCCGGCGAGGCGGTCCATGAGGCCTCGGACGCGCCACGCGAGCGACCACGAGTACCAGCCCCGGTGGCCGCCGATCTCCTCGATGACCCCCCACAGCACATCGGCGGGAGCGTCCACGACGGTCCGCCGCTCGTCGACGTAGAACGAGCCGCCGGACCAGTCGGGGTCGGTCGGCAGCGGGTCGCTCGGTGCGCCCGGCAGTGCCGCGGACGACCACCGGGTGGTGACCTCGCCGTCGTGGATCCGCCGCAGCGCCAGCTCGATCGCCCGCTCGACGCCGACGAGCCCTTCGGGCGGGTCGGGCACGAGGGCGCGGACGTCGTGCTCGCGGCACACCGTCTCGTGCTCGAGGGACTCGACGAGCGGCTTCGCGATCCCGGCGGGGACGGGCGTCACGAGCCCGACCCAGAGGCTGGACAGGCGCGGGGTGAGGACCGGGACGGGGACGATGAGGCGGCGCGGCAGCCCGGCGACCCGCGCGTACGTCTGCATCAGCTCGCCGTACGTCAGGACGTCGGGCCCGCCGACGTCGAACGTGCGTGAGACGTGGGCGGGCATGTCCGCGCTGCTGACGAGGTAGCGCAGCACGTCGCGCACCGCGATCGGCTGGATCCGGTTCGCGACCCAGCGCGGCGTCGTCATGACGGGCAGTCGTTCGGTGAGGTAGCGGACCATCTCGAACGAGGCCGAGCCGGAGCCCAGGATCACGGCGGCCTGGAGGACCGTCGTCGGGACTCCGGAGGCGAGGAGGATCTCTCCGACCTCGCGCCGGCTCGCTAGGTGCCGCGACAGCGCCACACCCGACGGCGCCAGGCCGCCCAGGTAGACCACGCGCCCGACCTCGGCCTCGCGTGCGGCCTGTCCGAACGTGCGCGCGAGGTGCCGGTCGCGGGCCTCGAAGTCGCGCCCGGAACCCAACGAGTGGACCAGGTAGTAGGCCACGTCGACGCCCTCGAGCGCGGTGCTCAGCTCGTGGGGGTCGCCCACGTCGCACCGGACCAGCTCGACGTCGTCCGCCCACTCGCGCCCGGCCAGGCGTGCGGGGTCCCGTGCGAGCGCACGGACCCGGAAGCCGGCGGCCAGGAGCTCGGGGACGAGCCGGCCGCCCACGTAGCCCGTGACACCGGTCACGGCGGCGAGCCGTGGTGTCGGCGTGCGGGCGGCTCCGGTCGGGGGTGTCGAGGTCATCCCCAGTCTTGCCCGGGTGCCTCAGCTAGGCACCGGCAGCCGGACCATGCCCTCCTGGCTCATCGACGCCACCAGCACGCCGTCCCGCGTGAACACGCGCGCGGACGCGAGCCCCCGGCCGCCCTGCGCGCTCGACGCCTCCTGCTCGAACAGCAGCCAGTCGTCGACGCGCACGTCGCGGTGCCACCACATCGCGTGGTCCAGGCTCGCCATCGACAGGCCCGGGCTCGACCACGCGTGCCCGCTGACCCGCAGGACGGGCTCGAGCATGAGCTGGTCGCACGCGTACAGGAGCAGGGCGCGGTGCAGGAACTGGTCGTCCGGGACGGAGCCGCGCGAGCGGACCCAGACGTGCTGCCGGTCGGAACGCTCGGCCGCGGGGCCGAGGAACAGCGCGCCTTCGACGTGCCGTACCTCGAACGCGGAGTCGTGCGACCAGTGCCGCGCCTGCGGGTGGTCGATGCGGCCCAGCGTCTCGAGCGCTCCCGGGACGTCCTCGGGCGGCGGCACGTCCTTCGGCGCCGGCGCCTGGAACTCGATGCCGTCCTGCTGCTCCTGGAACGACGCGATCATCGACAGGATCGGCCGGCCGTGCTGGATGGCGTGGGTGCGGCGCGCGCTGAACGAGCGGCCGTCGCGCAGCCGCTCGACCGTGAGGTCCACCGGGACGTCGAGGTCGCCCGCCCGCAGGAAGTACCCGTGCAGCGAGTGGGGGAGCCGGGTGCCCGTGCCGTCGCCGTCGGGCCCGCCGACCGTCCGCCACGCCGCGGTGAGGGCCTGGGCGAGCACCTGGCCGCCGTACACGCGGCCGTTCGGCTGGTGGAGGGTCTCGCCCGTGAACAGGTCGTCGCCGACGTTCGCGCCCGAGCCGGCCTCCGTGACCGTGCCGTGCGCCGTGACATCGAGCACGTGCAGCAGGTGGGCGAGCCGGGCGGTGCCCTGGTCGCGCGTGGTGTCGGCCACGGCTACTCCTCGAAGGTGTTGACGAGCGAGTGGGCGGCGCGTTCGAGGTAGTCCCACAGCGTGGCCTCGTGCAGCGGCGACAGGTCGAGCGCGTCCACGGCCCCGCGCATGTGGGCCAGCCAGCGGTCCCGCGCGTCCGGGTTGACCTTGAACGGCGCGTGCCGCATGCGCAGGCGCGGGTGACCGCGGGTCTCGGAGTACGTCGTCGGGCCGCCCCAGTACTGCTCGAGGAACATCGTCAGGCGCTGCCGCGCGGGCCCGAGCTCCTCCTCGGGGTACAGGGGGCGCAGGACCTCGTCGGTCGCGACGCCCTCGTAGAAGACGTCCACCAGCCGGACGAAGGTCTCATGCCCGCCGACCTCGTCGTAGAAGGAACCGGGGGTGGTCGGTGCAGCGCTCACCGCCCTAGTATCGCCGGTGCGGGGGCCCGTTCTGCGTTCCCCCGGCGCGCTCGGCCGGCGCGGTCTAGGGTGGGCGAGGTTCACCACGAGACGGGAGGCTGCATGACGTCGCCGCACGAGGACGTCGTCGCTGTCGTCCCCGCGACCCGCCTCGTCCTGTCGGCCCCGCTCGACGGCATCGTGCACGCCCTCGAGGACGTGCCCGACCACGTGTTCGCGGCCGGGATCGCCGGCCCGGGCGTCGCGATCGAGCCGGACCGTCCCGTGCACGGGCCCGCCCTCGCGCACGCACCCGTCGCGGGCCGGCTCGTCACACTCTTCGCCCACGCGTTCGCGGTCGAGCCGTCACCCGGGACGACGGTCCTCGTCCACCTCGGCATCGACACGGTCCGGCTCGCGGGTGAGGGCTTCGCTCTGTACGCGGCGGAGGGCGAGGAGGTCGCGCAGGGCGACCCGGTCATCGGCTGGGACCCCGACGCCGTCGAGGCGCGCGGGCTGGGCGTGCTGTCGCCGGTCGTCGCGCTCCAGGCCGAGCCCGGCAGCGTCGAGCTCCTCGTGCAGCCGGGACGGCGGGTGACCGCGGGCACCCCGCTGCTCGCCTGGACGCTCGCCGCGGCGGCGTAGCGCGGGGCTACGCGGAGACGAGCGTCACGTCGGCGTCGCGCAGCTCGTCGCGCACGGCGAGACGCAGGGCCCGCTGCACGTCCCACTGCATCGCGGGGCGCGTGCGCACCGAGACCGAGAGCTGGACGCCGTCGGCGGTGATCGCATCGCCGACCTCGACCGTCGGCGGCTCGAGGAAGGCGCCGCCGAGGACGGCGTCGGCCTGGACCGAGTCGACCGCGCGCCGGACCGCGGCCTGCGCCGCGCCGAGGTCCGCGTCCGCCGCGACGACCACGGGCACGACGGCGTTGGCCCACTCCTGGGTCTGGTTCCCGACGCGGGCGATGTCGCCGTTGCGCAGGTACCAGAGGGTCCCGGCCGCGTCGCGCACCTTCGTCACGCGGAGCGCGACCTCCTCGACCGTGCCGTGGACGACCCCGAAGTCGACCGTGTCCCCGACGCCGTACTGGTCCTCCAGGAGCATGAACGTGCCCGACAGGAAGTCCTTGACCAGGCTCTGCGCGCCGAAGCCGAGCGCGACGCCGACGACCCCCGCGGACGCGATGAACGGCGCGAGATCGACGCCCAGGTCGCCCAGCACGAGCAGGACCGCGATCGTCCCGACGACGATCGAGGCGGTCGACCGGAGGACGGTACCGAGCGTGCGGGCCCGCTGGGCGCGCCGCTCGGCGACCACGGGGTCGACCTTGAGCAGGCCGCCGGTCAGAGACTCGGACTGGTAGCCGCGCGCGATCTTGTCGATGGTCCGGTGGATGAGCCAGCGGAACAGCACGAGCACCAGGATCGAGACGACGATCGTGATCGCGATCCGCAGCGGGACGCCGACGAACCAGTCCCACCACTGCGACGGGTCCGGCGGGGGAGCGGGCCGAGGTCGGTCGGGGACGGGCTCGGCGTCGGCGTGGTGGCGGCGTGGAGCATGGCCCCAGGGTAGTGGGCCGCCATGAGCACTTGCCGGGCGCGCCGGGCCACGTCGAGGCAGGTCGGCGACCGTTCTGGCAGGATCGCGAGTGTGAGCGACTCGTCCACCCCTGCCCCGGCCGGCGCGGCGCCCCTGCGCGAGCTCGCGGAGGCGTACGGCGTCGCGTCGGAGTACTGGAGCTTCTTCGGCGAGCGGGTCGTCGTCCCCGACGAGACCCTGCGCGCGGTGCTCGGCGCCCTCGGCGTGCCCGCGACGACGCCCGACCTCGTGCGCGTGCACCTCGCGCACCGCCGTGACGACCCGTGGCGTCGCATGCTGCCGGCGTCCGTCGTCGCCCGGCAGGGTCGGACGACGCCGTTCCCCGTCCACGTGGACCACGGCGAGCCCGTCGAGGTGTGGCTCGAGCTCGAGGACGGCGGCCGCCTCGATCCGCCCCAGGTGGACCGGTTCGTGGAGCCTCGCACGGTCGACGGGCGCCTCGTGGGTGAGGCGACCTTCGAGATCCCGGTCGACGCGCCGCTCGGCTGGCACGTGCTGCACGCCACGAGCGGGACGCGGACCGCGCACGCGACGCTCGTTGTGACGCCCGACCGGCTCGAGCTGCCGGACCTTGGCCCCGACGGGCGCGCGTGGGGCCTCATGGCGCAGCTCTACTCGGTGCGCTCGCGTCAGTCGTGGGGGTCGGCGACCTCGCCGACCTCGCGGACCTGGCCTGGCTCGCGGCCCGCCGCGAGGGCGCCGACTTCGTGCTCGTGAACCCGCTCCACGCGGCCGAGCCGTCGGCGCCCCTCACCCCTCCCCGTACCTGCCGACCACCCGGCGGTTCGTCCACCCGCTGTACATTCGCGTCGAGGACGTCCGCGAGACGGCTTACCTGTCGGCTGCGGACCGGTCGCTCGTCGAGTGGTCGTTCGACACCGTGCGCGACCTCGACACCGACCCCGGGCCGATCGACCGCGACACCGCGTGGGGCGCCAAGCGCTCGGCGCTCGAGGTCGTCTTCTCCCAGCCCCGCTCCGCCGCGCGCGACGCCGCGTTCGCCCAGTTCCGCGCCGACCAGGGCAAGGGGCTCGAGGACTTCGCGCTGTGGTGCGCGCTCGTCGACCACTACGACGGCGCCGAGTGGCCCGAGGAGGCGCAGGACCCCGCGAGCCCGCTCGTCGCGCAGCTGCGCCGTGAGCTCGCCGACCAGGTCGACTTCTGGTGCTGGCTGCAGTGGATCGCCGACGAGCAGCTCGCCCACGCGCAGGAGCAGGCCACGGGCGGCGGGATGCGGATCGGCGTCATGCACGACCTCGCCGTCGGCGTCCACCCCTTCGGGGCCGACCGGTGGGCGCAGCGCGGGGCGCTCGCCGCGGGCGTCGGCGTGGGCGCCCCGCCCGACATGTACAACCAGCAGGGGCAGAACTGGTCGCAGCCGCCGTGGAACCCGCTCGAGCTCGAGCGGCTCGGCTACGCGCCCTACCGAGACATGCTGCGCGGCGTCCTGCGGCACTCGGGCGGCCTGCGCGTCGACCACATCCTCGGCCTGTTCCGGATGTGGTGGGTCCCCGAGGGCACGACGCCCGACCAGGGCACGTATGTGCGCTTCGACCACGAGGCGCTCGTCGGGATCCTGTGCCTCGAGGCGCAGCGCGCCGGCGCGCTCGTCGTGGGGGAGGACCTGGGCACGGTCGAGCCCTGGATCCGCGACTACCTGGCCGACCGCGGCGTGCTCGGGACGTCCGTCCTGTGGTTCGAGAAGACCGACGACGGCGCCCCCGCGCGCCCGAGGACTACCGGGCCGCGACCCTCACGAGCGTCACGACGCACGACCTGCCGCCGACCGCCGGGTACCTCGCGGGCGAGCACGTCGAGCTGCGCGACCGCCTGGGGCTGCTCACGGAGCCCGTCGAAGAGGTCCGGCGTGACGCGCGCCGCGAGCGCGAGGCGATGGTGCGGGCGCTGAGGTCCCGCGGCCTCGTCGGCGACGAGCCCTCCGAGCGCGAGCTCGTCGAGGCACTGCACCGGTACGTCGCGCAGAGCCCTGCGGCGCTCGTCGGGGTGTCGCTCGCCGACGCGACGGGGAGCGGCGCGCCCAGAACCAGCCCGGCACCGACCAGGAGTACCCGAACTGGAAGGTGCCGCTCGGCGACGCGTCGGGCCGGCCCGTGCTGCTCGACGACCTGTTCGACTCGGCCCGGCTGCAGTCGCTGCTCCAGGTCGTCGACGAGGCCGTCCACCCGGAGGACTGAGCCCCCGGGCGGACGGCCTCCGCCTCAGGCGCGGGTGTCGGCCGCCTGCGCGGCGAGCGCGCGCTCGGTCGCGGCGAGGTTCTCGGTGACCAGGCGCCGCAGCGCCGGAGGCGCGTCGACGTTCGCGTCGAGCCACGCCTGGCCGGCGTCGCGCAGCGTCGCGTTCGCGAGCGGCGCCGGGTACAGGCCGTGGATGATCTGGTCGGCCATGTGGTAGCTGCGCTGCGTCCACAGCGGGACGAGCGCGGCGAAGTACGGCTCGACGAGGCCCTCGAGGACGGCCGGGTCGGTCACGTGCGTGAACCCGAGGCCCGTCGCGCGGACGATCGCGTTCGGCGCGTCCGTGCTGTCGACGAGCCGGTCGAACGCCGCACGCTTCGCCTCGGCCGTCGGGGTCGCCGCCGTCGCGCGCGCGGCGGCCTGCTGGCCGTTCGCGGTGTTGTCGGACGCGAGCGCCGCGTCGACCTCCGCCTGGTCCGCCCGGCCCGTCACGACGAGGCCCTCGAGGAGCTCCCAGCGCAGGTCGGTGTCGATCTCGAGGCCGTCGAGACGCGTCTGGCCGTCGAGGAGGGCGCGCAGCACCTCGGCGTGCGCGTCCGTGCCCGCGACGTTCGCGAACGACTTCACGAACTGGAACTGCGCGTCCGAGCTGGCCTCGGCCGCCTGCGCGAGCTCCCACAGCGCGTCGCCCACGTGCACGAGCGTCTCGGCGCGCCGCTCCGGTGCCACGTACGACGACGCCGCGAGCGCGAGCTGGCCGAGCGTCGTCCGGATCGTGGTGGACTCCGTCTCGGTGGCGATGTTGCCGAGGACGAGGCGCACGTAGTCGCTCGCCGGCATCTCGCCGTCGCGCGTCGCGTCCCACGCGCTGCCCCACACGAGCGACCGTGCGAGCGGGTCCTCGATCTTCGCGAGGTGCTCGATCGCCGTCGCGAGCGACACGTCGTCGAGGCGGATCTTCGCGTACGCGAGGTCGCCGTCGTTCACGAGGACCAGGTCGGGGCGGGCGACGCCCACGAGCTCCGGGACGTCCGTGCGCTCGCCGTCGACGTCCAGCTCGACGCGGTGCGTGCGCACCAGACGCTGCTCGTCGCCCTCGCCCACCAGGTCGTAGAAGCCGACCGCCAGGCGGTGCGGGCGCAGCGTGTCGTGGTCCGCGGGCGCCGTCTGCACGACCACGAACTCCGAGACCACGCCGCCCACCGACGACTCGACCTCCGGGCGCAGCGTGTTCACGCCCGCCGTCTCGAGCCACAGGCCCGACCAGCCCGACAGGTCGCGGCCGCTCGTCGCCTCCAGCTCGACCAGCAGGTCGCGCAGCTCCGTGTTGCCGTGCGCGTGCTTGCGGAAGTAGTTCCCGACCCCCGCGAAGAACGCGTCCACGCCCACCCACGCGACGAGCTGCTTCAGCACCGACGCGCCCTTGGCGTACGTGATGCCGTCGAAGTTGACCTGCACGTCCTCGAGGTCGTTGATCGTCGCCACGATCGGGTGCGTCGACGGGAGCTGGTCCTGCCGGTACGCCCACGTCTTCTCCATCGCGTTGAACGTCGTCCAGGCGCCCGTCCACTCCGTGGCCTCGGCCGTGGCGATCGTCGACGCCCACTCCGCGAACGACTCGTTCAGCCACAGGTCGTTCCACCACTTCATGGTGACCAGGTCGCCGAACCACATGTGCGCGAGCTCGTGCAGGATCGTGACGACACGGCGCTCCTTCACCGCGTCCGTCACCTTCGACCGGAACACGTACGTCTCGGTGAACGTCACCGCGCCCGCGTTCTCCATCGCGCCCGCGTTGAACTCCGGCACGAAGAGCTGGTCGTACTTCGCGAACGGGTACGGGACCCCGAACTTCTCCTCGTAGTAGGCGAAGCCCTCGCGCGTCTTGTCGAACACGTAGTCCGCGTCCAGGTAAGGCGCCAGCGACTTGCGCGCGTACACGCCGAGCGGGATCGGCCGGCCGTCCGACGACGTCAGCTCGCTGTGCTCCGACACGTACGGCCCCGCCACCAGGGCGGTGATGTAGGACGAGATGACCGGCGTCGGCTCGAACGTCCACGTCGCGGCGTCCTCGCGGCCGGCACCTGCCGGCGTCGGCTCGGGCGTCGGGGAGTTGCTCACCACCGCCCACGACGACGGCGCCGTCACCGTGAACGCGAAGGTCGCCTTCAGGTCGGGCTGCTCGAAGACCGCGAACATCCGCCGCGAGTCCGGCACCTCGAACTGCGAGTACAGGTACACCTCGCCGTCCGCCGGGTCCACGAACCGGTGCAGGCCCTCGCCCGTGTTCGTGTACGCGCAGTCCGCGTCCACCACGAGCTCGTTCGTGGCCTCCAGACCGTCCAGCGCGATCCGCGAGTCCGCGAACACCGTCGCGGGGTCCAAGGAGCGGCCGTTCAGCGTGACCGCGTGCACCGTCGGCGCCACCAGGTCCACGAACGTGCTCGCCCCCGGCGTCGCGTCGAACCGGATCGTCGTCGTCGAGCGGAAGGTCGTCGGGCCGGTCGTCAGATCCAGCACGACGTCGTACGAACGGGACTGCACCACCCCCGCGCGCTCCGTAGCTTCGACACGGGTGAGGTTCTCTCCGGGCACGGACGACTCCTTCGTAGCAAGCGGTCGGTCGCGCGCGGGCCGGGTGCGGTGCGCGCGAGCGGCGCGGCGGGTGGGCCGCAGCCACGGTCGATCATCCCACGCTGCTCGGAGGGGACCGAAGGGATTCGCCGACGGTGACGCCCTGTTCGCCGACGGTGACGTGGTGACGTGTCGTGGTCGGGTTCGCGGGTGGGTGCGGCGAGGTGGTTCGGGCTGTCGTGCTGCGGCCCTGGGGGCCGTGCGCACTCCTTGACGCCCTTCACCGCCTCCCCGCACCCACCCGCACGGCCGTCGTCTCCCCGTGTCCGCGTCGTCGGGATCGCTCGTCCGGTCACCGTCGTCGGCCCTCCCTCACCGCGAGTCAGCGCGTTTCGTTCGAGTCAGCGGGGAATTCGCGCTGACTCGGGTGATTCGCGCTGACTCGGCGGCGTCTGGGTCCCTTGGGGCCGGGACGTGAGCTGTCGTGAGCTGCCCCCAGCGGTCACGACCGCCGCGAGAGGTCAGGATCGGCGTCGAGCTCGCCTCGAGGCCGCCGATCGCGACCTCTCGTGCCGGGCGGCGCCGTCGGGCGGGGCGAGCATGCGATGACGCACGGTCGCCCGTGCCGACCATGGGGTTATGCCCCTTTTCGGCGTTGAAAGGTGCCTGTTCGTATGGTCGGCGGGCGGAGCCGCCCGACCGGACCACGGGCGCGCCCGTCGGCACCCTCGGTGAACCCTGCGTCGTCGACGGACGGAATAGGGAGATGCGGTGGGGGTGTTGCGAGCGTTGCGGGTGGCTCGGACGCCGCCCGCGACCATCCCACACATCTCACTCAGCGAGGAGCCCCCGTGACCGAGACCCAGGCCGCGACCACCACGACCGCCGACTTCTGGTTCGACCCCGTGTGCCCCTGGGCCTGGATGACCAGCCGGTGGATCGGGGAGGTCGAGCAGGTGCGTGACGTGCAGGTGCGGTGGCACGTCATGAGCCTCGCGGTGCTCAACGAGGGACGGGACCTGCCGGAGAGCTACCGCGAGCTGATGGACAAGGCGTGGGGCCCTGTCCGCGTCGTGATCGCGGCCCAGGCCGAGCACGGCGACGACGTCGTGAAGCCCTCTACGACGCGATCGGCACCCGGCTGCACCCGGGCGGACGCAAGGACTACGACGCCGTGGTCCGCGAGGCCCTCGCCGAGGTCGGCCTGCCCGAGTCGCTGGCCGACGCCGCGACCACCGACGCCTACGACGACCGCCTGCGCGCCTCGCACGCCGACGGGATCTCGCGCGTCGGCGAGGACGTCGGCACCCCGGTCGTCGCGTTCGGCGACGTCGCGTTCTTCGGTCCGGTGGTGACGCCCGCCCCGAAGGGCGAGGCTGCGGGCCGGCTGTGGGACGGTGCCGTGCTCGTCGCCTCGACGCCCGGCTTCTTCGAGCTCAAGCGCACCCGCACCCAGGGGCCCGTCTTCGACTGATCCGCCCGAGGTGTCCCACCCGTCGACGCCCACCGGTCGGTACCACTTGTCCGGTAGCGACCATTTGGCGTCGGCGGGTGGTCGCGTGTCATGCTGCCCGGTGACCCCGCCAGGAAGGAGCGTGGATGTCGGGCACCGACCCCACCACCCCGCACCCGACCGAGTCCGGCGTGCCCGTGCCCAAGCCGCCGGCACCGCCGGCGGCCGTGCCACCGGCACAGCGCCCCGCGCCCGCCGTGCACGTCGCCGGGTCGGCGCAGGCCGCCCCCGACGACGCCCCCACGAGCCTCATGCCGGCGCTCGGAGCGCCGACGCCGCCGGCCACCCACGACAGGGCTGACGCCACCCGTGTCGCCGCCCCGCTGCGGCCCGTCCCGGGCGACTCCGACCCGACCCGCTACCTGTCGCCGACGACGAACCCCGCACCGTCCGCCGCCCCGGTCCCCACCCGGACGCCGTCGTACTCGGCGCGCCGTGCGCCGGCGACGCCGCCCGCCGGGCCGTACGGGGGCTGTACGCCGACCCGCTGGCGGTCCACGTCGGGACCGTGCCGTACCCGGGCGCGCAGGACGACGCCCAGGCGACCTGGGTCGCCGGGCAGATCTCCGCGCCCCCGCCCCCGCCGCAGCCACGCGACCTTCGGCGCCCCGGCCCGTCGCCCCGTCGTCGGCACCCCGGGTCGCGGCCCCCTCGGCGCAGCCCGCGGCGGGGGTCCCGCCGTCGCCTGTCGGTGACGCCCAGCCGGAGCCGACCCCTGCCGCGCCAGGGCAGCCCGCTCCTCGCCGCGCCACGGCCGCGCTCGGTCGTCCGGAGCCGCGGGTGATGGTGCTGGGCGGCGTCGTCGGCGTGCTGGTGGTCGTGGCGTTCGTGCTCGGGTTCACCCTGTTCGGCGGCTCGGACAGCCCCGCGGCCACGCCGTCGGCCGGCGCCTCGTCGAGCGCGGGGACCGGGACAGCCGCCCAGCCCGTCGTCTCGGAGCAGTTCGCGTCGCCGAGCAGGAACATCTCCTGCACCGTGACGGCGTCCGAGGCCACGTGTGGGATCGCGAGCCTCGCCAAGAAGCCGACCCCGGTCGAAGGGTGCGACGGCACCGTGGGCTACGTGGCGAAGGTCGCGGCCGACGGGACCGTGACCACGCCGTGCGTCCCGCGCGGCGGCAAGCCGAAAGCCGCGGCGAAGTCGGTCCACGTGCTCGACTACGGCGAGTCGGTGACCGTGGGCAAGCTCGCGTGCACGAGCTCGGAGACCGGCGTCCGGTGCCTCGACAAGTCCACCGGCAAGGGCTTCACGATCGCGCGCGCTGGCATCGGCGGCGTCTGAGCGCCCCCGCGCCCGGACGCGGACGCCCGGCTCCGACGTCGTCGGGGCCGGGCGTGCGCGTTCACGGGCGCGTGCGCGTCACCAGATCCGCACGCGATCCGCGGGGTCGAGGTAGAGGGCGTCCCCGGGCGCCACGTCGAACGCCTCGTAGAACTCGCCCACGTTCCGCACGACCCCGTTGCAGCGGAACTCGTCGGGGAGTGCGGGTCCATCGACAGGCGGCGGCGGACCTCCTCGTCGCGGCCCTTGGTGCGCCAGACCTGCGCCCAGCCGAGGAACACCCGCTGGAGCGCCGTCAGCCCGTCGATGACGGGAGCCCGCTCGGCGGCGCCGTCGAGCGAGCCCTCCGGGTCGCCGGTCACCGCGATGCGGTAGGCCGTGATCGCGATCGAGAGCCCGCCGAGGTCGCCGATGTTCTCGCCGATCGTGAGACCGCCGTTGACGTGGGGGCCGTCGGGTCCGAGCTGCTGCGGCACGAACGCGTCGTACTGGGCGATCAGGGCGGAGGTCCGCTTCTCGAACTCGGCCCGGTCCTCCTCGGTCCACCAGCTCTCGAGCCGGCCGGCGCCGTCGTACTTGGAGCCCTGGTCGTCGAACCCGTGCCCGATCTCGTGCCCGATGACGGCGCCGATGCCGCCGTAGTTGACGGCGTCGTCGGCGTCGGGGTCGAAGAAGGGCGGGCGCAGGATCGCCGCCGGGAAGACGATCTCGTTCATGCCCGGGTTGTAGTAGGCG
This sequence comes from Luteimicrobium album, assembly GCF_030161555.1. Lineage (GTDB taxonomy): Bacteria > Actinomycetota > Actinomycetes > Actinomycetales > Cellulomonadaceae > Luteimicrobium > Luteimicrobium album. The sequence continues at coordinate 4,054,900 of NZ_BSUK01000001.1, read as the reverse complement.
TTGACGGTCTGCGGCGTCATGAACCACTCGTCGCGGTCGATCGGCTTCCCGATCTTGCCGAGCTCGCGGTCCTGCTCGAAGGCGTTCGCCCGGCGGACGTTCCCGACGAGGTCGTCGCGCTCGACGACGAGGCTCGTGTAGTCGCGCCAGCGCGCCGGGTAGCCGATCTTCGGGGTGAACGCGTCGAGCTTCGCGAGGGCCTTGACGCGGGTCTCCTCGCTCATCCAGTCGAGCCCGCTGATCGACGCCCGGTAGGCCTCGACGAGGTTCCCGACGAGCTCGTCCATGTGGGCTTTGTGCGCGGGCGGGAAGTGCCGCTCGACGTAGACCTTGCCGACGGCCTCGCCCAGCGCTCCCTGGACGACCGCGACGCCGCGCTTCCAGCGGTCGCGGACCTGCTCGGTGCCCTGGAGCACGCGGCCGTAGAACGAGAAGTTCTCCTGCACGAACGCGTCCGACAGGTAAGGAGCACGGGCCGAGGCGACGTGGAACGCCGCCCACAGCTTCCAGTCCTCGAGCGGGGCGTCCTGCCACACCGTGGCGAAGCCCTCGAGGAAGCTCGGCTCCCGGACGACCAGCCGGTCGAACGCGCCGTCCGGCACCTCGAGCGCGTGCGCCCAGGCGTCCCAGTCGAAGCCCGGGACGGTTCGCGCGAGCTCGGCCCAGGTCGTGGCGTTGTACGTGAGGTCGGCGTCGCGGTCCTTGACGACGTCCCAGTGGTGCGAGGCGAGCGCCGTCTCGAGCCCGAGGACGCGCGCGCCGGCGTCGGCCTGCGCGGTCTCGTCGGTGTCGGCGCCCAACGAGCCGGCGAGCGCCAGCAGCCGCCCGACGTGCGCCGCGTACTGCGCACGGATCTCCGCGTACTGGTCCTCGCGGTAGTAGGCCTCGTCCGGCAGGCCCAGGCCCGACTGGGTGAGGTGCACGACGTAGCGCTCGGGGTCCTTGGCGTCGTTGTCGACGAAGAACGCGACGGCGGACAGCGCACCGGTGCGCTGGAGCGCGCCGAGCGCACCCGTGAGCTCGGCCTGCGTCGTCGCCTCGGCGACGAGGTCGAGGTCGGTGCGCAGCGGGGTCGCACCGAGGCCCTCGACGGTCTCGGTGTCCATGAACGAGGCGAACAGGTCGCCGACCTTGCGCTCCTCGGCCGACGACGCGGTGCCGTCGCCCGAGCCGGCGGCGGCGTCCTGGATGATCTCCCGGACCTGCTCCTCGGCCTCGTCGAAGAGGCGGCGGAACGTGCCGTCCATCGCGCGGTCGGCCGGGATCCGGTGAGACGAGATCCAGCGCCCGTTGACGTGGCGGTACAGGTCGTCCTGGGGTCGGGTGGCGGGGTCCAGTCCGTCGAGCTCGATGCCCGACGGCGCCGCGCCCGCGGTGGGAGTGGTGTCGGTCGTCATGCGCACACGCTATGCCACCGCCGGTCGCGGGCGGACGTCCCGGACGCGCCGGGTCCGGGTGCGGCATGATGAGTCCATGCGCGTCCACATCGCCTCCGACCACGCCGGATACGAGCTGAAGTCCTACCTCGTCGCCCACCTGCAGGCCTCGGGCCACGATGTGGTGGACCACGGCGCCCACGCCTACGACCGCGAGGACGACTACCCGTCGTTCTGCATCGAGGCCGGCGAGGCCGTGGTCGCCGACCCGGGGAGCCTCGGCGTCGTGATCGGGGGTCGGGCAACGGCGAGCAGATCGCCGCGAACAAGGTCGCGGGCGTGCGGGCCGCGCTGGCCTGGAACGCCGCGACGGCCGAGCTGGGCCGCCAGCACAACGACGCGAACGTGATCGCCGTCGGTGCGCGCCAGCACACCGTCGAGGAGGCCACGGGCTTCGTCGACACGTTCCTCGTGACCCCGTTCTCGGGCGACGAGCGCCACGCGCGACGGATCGGTCAACTCGCCGACTACGAGGCGTCCCGCTGACGGCGCGCCGCTGACGAGGACGGACCGGCCGTGCCCGAGGGTCACACCGTCCACCGGCTCGCGCGCGCCCTCACGGACCTGTTCGCGGGTCAGCGGCTGACCGTGACCAGCCCGCAGGGTCGGTTCGCGGGCGGCGCGGCACTCCTCGACGGGCGCGTGCTCGCGGGCGCGAGCGCGTGGGGCAAGCAGCTCTTCGTCGACTTCGTCCCGGCCGACGGCGGTACGCGCGCCCCCGACGACGTCCGCGTGCTCCGCGTCCACCTGGGGCTCTACGGGGCCTGGACGTTCGCGGGCGACGGGAGCGCCGTCGTCGTGCAAGCGATCGGGGCGCCGCGCAGACGGATAGGCGAGACCGAGACCCTGCCTCCTGTGGCCGGGGCGCTCGACGAGCCGGTCCCGCTGCCGCGCGGCGACGAGTCGCCCGCGTCGGCCTCGGGGCCCGAGGGCGACGTGGCGCTCGAGGTCGTCGCGGACGCGCCCGTCCCGGACTGGCAGCCGCCTGCGCCGCGGGGCGCGGTGCGGGTGCGCCTGCGCGGCGTCCACGCGGTGGCGGACCTGACCGCGCCCACGACGTGCGAGGTGCTCACGCCCAGCGAGGCCCGCGCCGTCGTGGAGCGGCTGGGACCGGACCCGATCCGCTGGGGCGACGCCGCCCGGGCCGGCACGGAGCCGGACCCGCACGACGACCCGCAGCGGTTCGTCGATGCCGTGCGGCGGTCCCGGACGCCCGTCGGCGCGCGGCTCATGGACCAGTCGGTCGTCGCGGGCGTCGGGAACATCTACCGCGCGGAGGTGCTGTATCGGGCGCGGCTGGACCCGTTCCGGCCGGGCTCGTCGGTGCCGGTCGAGGACCTCCGGGCGGTGTGGGACGACCTCGTCGAGCTCATGCTCGACGGCGTGCGGACCGGCGCGATCGTCACGACGCTCCCCGAGGACCGCGTCCCCGGCGGGACGACCGGTCGCCACCGGGTCCGGCAGAACAGCGACGCCGTGCCCGGCGCGGTCCCGTCGGACGCGTCGTTCTACGTCTATCACCGTGAGGGACTGCCGTGCCGCGTGTGCGGGAACCCGGTGCTCGTCCGCGAGGTCGCCGGCCGCAACCTCTACTCGTGCGCGACCTGCCAGCGGTGACGCTCGCGGTGCTCCAGGGCCCCGCTCAGTCGCCGCGAGCCGGAGGCCGCCCGGCTCGCTCCTGCAGCAGGTCGAGCAGTCGTGCCGTCGCGGGCTGTCCGCGCGCGTGCCGGGGAGCGACGGCGTGGAGGGACCACTCGAGGTGGGGGTCGACCTCGACGGTGACGACGCCCGGAGCGTCCACGGTGCCCATCAGGGGGACGATCGCGACGCCGAGCCCGGTGCGGACGTAGCCCGGCACGGTCGCGAGGTCCGCGACCTCGGTCCGGACGTGGCGCGCGAGGTCGGCCGCCGCGAACGCCCGGTCGAGCTGGACGCGATGGCCGAAGCCTTCGGGCGTGTCGACGAACGGCTCGTCCGCGAGGTCTGCGAGCGTGACCGTGCGCCGGTCGGCGAGCGGGTGCCCGTCGGGGAGCAGCGCGACGAAGCGGGTGCGAAGGAGCTCGATCCGCTCCAGCCCGACGAGGCTTTCCGCGGGCAGCCCGACGAACGCGACGTCGACCCGGGCGCGGGCGAGGTCCTCCAGGAGGCCCGTGGAGCCCTCGGGGGACGTGGCGAGCCGGAGCCCGACGAGCGGGTAGGAGCGATGGAAGTCGCCGAAGAGGTCGGGCAGGTCGAGGTCACCGAGGTTGCTGATCATCCCGACCCGGACACGCCCCCGCAGCCCGGCGGCGGACTCGTCGGCGGCCGTCCGCATGCGGTCGACGGCGTCGATCGCGTCCCGGGCCTCGGCGAGGACGGCCTCGCCCACGGCGGTGAGGCTCACCCGGCGCGTCGAGCGGTCGAAGAGCGTGGCGCCGAGCTCGTGCTCGAGCGACTGGACGGCCGCCGAGACGGTCGACTGGGCGGCGTAGAGCCGCTCGGCGGCGCGCGTGAAGCTGAGCTCCTCCGCGACGGCTTCGAAGATCTCGAGCTGGCGCAGGTCCATGGGGTCATCGTCCCACACTGATCGTCAATGGCGATAAGTCTATGCGGAAGGATTCGTTGGACACGATGAGTCGGTGCAGCGCACGATCGAGGCATGACCACCACCACGAGCCCCGCGCCCTCGGCGTCGCCGATCGCAGGACGGGCCGCCGCCCGCAGCAGCCGCCCGACCCTTCAGCACGCGCCGGTCAGCGGCCGGCTCGGGCACGGCACCGGCTTCTGGGTCGTCGCGGGCGCCTTCCTGGTCACCATGGCGTTCTCGACGCTCCCCACCCCGCTCTACCCGCTGTACCAGGCCCGTGACGGCTTCGCGACGACCATGGTCACGGTGATCTTCGCGGCCTACGCCGTCGGGGTCATGGCTGCCCTGTACCTCGTCGGCCACGTGTCCGACTGGGTCGGACGCAAGCCGGTGCTCGTCGCGGCGCTCGCGACCGAGCTCGTCGCGGCGGGCCTGTTCCTCGCCTGGAAGGACACGGCCGGGCTGATCGTCGCGCGCCTCGTGTGCGGTCTGGGCGTCGGCGCGCTCACCGCGACGGCCACCGCGCACCTCGGCGAGCTCGGCGACCGATCCGGACGCGCGCGCACGGCCGGCACCGTCGCCACCGTCGTCAACACGGGAGGCCTGGCCCTCGGTCCGCTCGTCGGCGGGATCCTCGCCCAGTACGTCGCGGGCCCGCTCGTCACGCCCCATGTCGTCTTCGGCGTCCTGCTGGCCGCCGCGCTCGTCGGCGTGGCCCTCGTCCCCGAGACCGCCGTCCTCCCGGACCCTCGCCCGTCCTACCGGCCGCAGCGCGTGTCGCTGCCGCGCGAGGCGCGTCGGCCGTTCGCGGTGGCAGCGGCCGGCGCGGCAGCCTCGTTCAGCGTGATCGGGGTCTTCACGTCGCTGACCGCGTCGTTCGTCTCGGGCACCCTCCACGTCGCGTCGCACCTCGCCGCCGGCGCGATCGTCTTCGGCGTCCTGGGCGCCGGCGCGCTCGCCCAGCTCGCGCTCGTCCGGGTCCGCCCGTGCGCGCAGCTCGTGCTCGGCGGCTCGCTCATGGTGGCCGGGCTGGCGGTCGTGGCAGTGAGCGGCCCTGCGCTCTCGCTCGTGCTGTTCGTCGTGGGCGGCGTCCTCGCCGGGGCGGGACAGGGGCTCGTGTTCCGGTCGACGATCGGCGTCGCGGTCGCCTCGTCGGCCCCCGAGAACCGCGGCGAGGTGCTCGCGGCGATGTTCCTCGCGGCCTACGCCGGGCTCACGGTGCCCGTCGTCGCCGTGGGCGTCGCCCTCGCGCACTTCGGCGCCCCGTCCGTGCTGTGCGTCTTCGCGCTCGTGGTGCTCGTCGCCGTCGCGGCGTCGTGCGCCCTCATGCTGCGCCGTCGCTGACGACATCGCCTCCCGGCCCCCGCACGGCGAAAGACCGTGCGGGGGTCGCAGTCGTCTGCCAGAGTCGACGCCATGCCCCACCGCTCCCCACGCGCATCCCTGCCCGACGGCTACGACTTCCGACAGCTCGCCGCCGACGACCTGCGCGACGTCCTCACCCTCGACGCCTGGGCGTTCCCCACCGGCAAGGACGTCGAGGCCCTCGCGGCCGAGCCGTCACCGCTGAGCTGGGACCGCGCCGTCGGGGTGGTCGCCGAGCCGGACGACCCGGACGCGGCGCCCGCCGACGGCGCGGTCCCCGTCCGGACCGAGCTGGTGGGCGTGCACGCGTCCTACCCCTTCGCGCGGTTCCCCGTGCCGGGCGGCGTCGTCCCGGTCTCGGGGCTCACGTGGGTCGGGGTCCACCCCGCGCACCGGCGGCGGGGGATCCTCACCGCCATGATCGACGAGCACTTCCGCCGCTCGCTCCTGCGACGCGAGCCCGTGTCGGCGCTCTTCGCGGCCGAGGCCGCCATCTACGGCCGGTTCGGCTACGGCAAGGCCGCGGACGACCTCCGCGTGACGATCCCGCGCGGAGCCGCTCTGCGCGACGTGCCCGGCGCCGCCGACCACACCGTCCGCATCGAGACGAGCGACTACGAGCGCCACGCGGCACTCGTCGAGGACCTGCACGAGCGCGCCGGCGCGGACGTGGGCGGCTCGGGCCTCAACCGGCCCGGCTGGGTCGGGCGCGAGACCTCCGAGCTCCAGCGGTACTTCTGGGCCGACACGCCGCTGCGCCGCGACGGCCGCGAGCCCGAGCGCATCGTCATCGTCGAGCGCGACGGCGAGCCCCGCGGGTACACGACGTTCCGCCGCAAGCTCGACTGGGAGCTGCAGGGTCCGCGCGGCCACGTCAGCGGGGAGAGTTCGTGGCGCTCGACGCCGCGGCGGCGCGCGCCCTGTGGGACGTGCTGCTCGACCTCGACCTGACCGACGACGTCCACCCGTTCATGATCCCGACCGACGACGTCGTCGCGCAGTGGCTCGTCGACCGCCGCAAGGCGACGCCCACCCTCTTCGACAACCTGTGGGTCCGGGTCCTCGACGTCCCGACGGCGCTCGCGGCCCGGCAGTACGCGGCCGACGTGGACGTCGTCCTCGGCGTGCACGACGCGCGGCTCGCGGGGAACAGCGGGAGCTGGCGACTGCGGGCACGGGCGTTCGCGCCGGGTGCCGAGGTCGTGCGCACGGACGAGCCCGCCGACGTCACGCTCGACGTGCGCGAGCTCGGGGCCGCGTACCTGGGCGGGGAGACGCTTGTCGCCCTCGCCGCCGCCGGGCTCGTCGCCGGTCACCGGCCGGGGCGCTCGCGCGGGCGTCGGCCGCGTTCGCGTGGCCGGTCGCGCCGTGCTCGAGCTGGGTGTTCTGAGGCCGTGCGCCCCTACGACGACCTCGTCGCCGACGCCGCTGCCGCCGACGTCGACGGGTGGGACTTCTCGTGGCTCGACGGCCGCGCGACCGAGGAGCGCCCGAGCTGGCGGTACGCGAAGCGCCTCGCGGCGGCGCTGACCGGGGTCGGCTCCGCGCTCGACCTGCAGACCGGTGGCGGTGAGGTGCTCGCGACGGCGGCGCCCTTCCCCCGCGTCATGGTCGCGACCGAGGGCTGGCCGCCCAACGCGGCCCGCGCGACCGCGCTGCTTCACCCGCTCGGCTGCGCCGTCGTGACGGCCCGGGACGACGCGCCGCTCCCGTTCGCCGACGGAGCCTTCGAGCTCGTGACCAGCCGGCACCCCGTCGTGCCGCCGTGGGCCGAGATCGCACGCGTGCTCGCGCCCGGCGGCACGTACCTGGCGCAGCACGTCGGGCCCGCGAGCGGGTTCGAGCTGATCGAGGCGTTCCTCGGTCCGCTCGACGAGGAGCACCGGCGAGGGCGCGACCCGTTCGCGGAGGCCGCCGAGGCACGGGCCGCCAGGCTCGAGGTCGCCGAGCTACGGACCGAGCGGCTCCGGATCGAGATCGCGGACGTCGGCGCGGTCGTCTACCTGCTCCGCAAGCTCGTCTGGTGGGTGCCGGGGTTCACCGTCGAGCGCTACGGCGCGGAGCTGAGCGCGCTCGACGCCCGGATCCGGCGGGACGGTTCGTTCGTCGCGCACTCGAGCCGGACGCTCGTCGTCGCCCGCCGGGCCTAGGCTGCCCGCGTGGACGACGCCTACCTCGACGCGGTGCTCTCGGTCGTCGAACGGGTCCCGCCCGGCCGCGCGACGACGTACGGACTGATCGCCGAGTACCTGCGCGACCACTCCGACCCCGACCTGGGCGTCCGCGACCGCGGCGGTCCGCGTCAGGTCGGGACCGTCCTGTCCCGGGCGGGCGGTGACGTGCCCTGGTGGCGCGTCGTCAACGCGACCGGCAACCCGCCCGCCCGGCACCGTGTGCGTGCCCTCGACGAGCTCCGCGCGGAGGGTTGCCCGCTCACCGCCGACGGCGCCCGCGTCCGGCTGCGCGACGCGGTCTGGCTCCCGGACTGACTCGCCTCAGGCGAGCGTGCGCGCCCTGCCGGCGAGCGTCCCGAACACGGCCTGCCCCGCAGACACCCCGAGCAGCGTCACGAGCGGCGCGTGCCACGAGCCGGTCGCGTCGTGCAGCGCGCCGAACACGATCGGTCCCGCGGCAGCGAGCACGTAGCCCACGGACTGGGCCATGCCCGACAGGCTCGCGGCCTGGTGGTGGTCCGTGGTGCGCAGACCGAACAGCGAGAGCGCGAGCACGATGCACATGCCGCCTGCGACGCCCGCGAGGCACGCCCACAGCGCCGCCGCTCCAGGGGCGGCCAGCAGGCCCGCGACGGCGCTCGCGAAGAGGAGCGGCCCGCCGAGGCCGAGGATCCGCTGGTCGCGCAGGCGGTGCAGCAGCGCGGAGCACGCCAGGCTCCCCGCGATCCCGAAGCCGTTGAGGAGCAGCAGGTGGACGCCGGCGGCCGACGCGCTGACGCCGTGGTCGTGCTCGACGGAGGGCAACCAGGTGATGAGCACGTAGAACGTGACGGACTGCAGGCCCATGAAGAGCGTCACCTGCCACCCGAGCGCGGTGCCCCACGGCGACCGTCGTCCGGGATCCGGAGGGGCGGGCGAGACCGCCGGGGCGTCGTCGAGCGCGACCGCGTCCTGCGCGGACGAGACGACCGTCGGACGGTGACGCTGCGGCAGCACGAAGGCCAGGGCGACGAGCGCGAGACCCGCCCAGATCCCGAGCGCGAGCCGCCAGCCCGACGTCGCCGCGTCTGCGACGGGCACGGCCAGCCCCGCGGCCAGCGCGGCGAACGTCGACTGGACGGCGGAGTAGGCCCCGGTGAGCGTGCCGATGCGGGTCGGGTGGTCGCGCTTGACGACGGCCGGGAGCGCCACGTTGAGGACCGCGATCGCGACGCCCAGGAGCACCGTGCCGACCCAGAGGAGGCCTGGGCCCGGCACCGACCGCAGGACGACGCCGACGGCCAGCACGCCCAGCGCGCACGCGAGCGCGCGCTCGAGGCCGAGCCGCCGCGCGAGAGCCGGGGTCACCGGGGACACGAGGGCGAACGCGACGAGCGGCAGGCTGATGAGAGCGGAACCGGCGGCCGACGACAGGTGCAGGTCGCTGCGTACGTCGTCGAGCACCGGGCCGACGGACGTGATCGAGGCGCGGAGGTTCGCGGCGACGAGGAGCACGCCGACCAGCGCGAGCAGGGCGCGAGGCGCGCGGGGCGCGGGCGCCGCGGGGCTCACCGCGCGCCTCCTGCCACGCTGCCCGGAGTTCCCTGTGTTCCGATGTCGGTCCAGGACCCCAGCGCCCGGGCGAGGCCCATCATGGTCTCGACGGCGGCGGCCGCGCGGTCGGGGTCGCCGGCCCGGACCGCGACGACCACATCGGCGTGCGCGTCGTCGAGACGACGGGTCGAGGCGCGGAAGTCGGTGAACGTCGCGTCGAGCGGGGTCGTCCGGAGCAGGCTGTCCTCGACGCCGCCGGTTCCGCGGTGCAGCTCGGCGAGCAGCAGGTTGCCGCTCGCGTCGAGGAGCGCGTGGTGGAAGTCGAGGTCCGCGGCCGCGTACGTCGCACCGGTGCCGGCGGACTCACGCGCGGCGAGCGCGTGCTCCAGCGCGCCGAGCTGCACGGGCGTCGCTCGCGCCGCGGCCAGGCGTGCGGCCTCGCGCTCGAGCACGAGCCGCACCTCCGCGACGTCGGCCACCCGTGCGCGCTCGAGCTCGCGCTCGAGGGCGGGCGCCAGCTCGCTCGTCGCGGTGACGTAGGTGCCGTCCCCGGCGCGGGCGCGCAGGAGCCCGGCGTGGGCGAGCGACCGCAGGGCCTCGCGGACGCTGTTGCGGCTCACGCCGAGCTCGTCGGTGAGCTGCGCCTCGGTGGGGATCCGGGAGCCGACGGGGAACTCGCCGTCGGCGATGCGACCGCGCAGCTGGTCGGCGACCTGGGTCGACAGGGGGACGTTGGGGGAGAGCTTGGGCACGTCCGTCACCGTAGCCGATGAGCCATTTGTAGGACAAATGAAGACGACGACGGGACGAGCCTCCCCGCGGCCCCCGCGGCGTCAGCGCGTGAGCAGCCCCGTCGCGGCCGCGGCGCCTACGACCGTCCGGACGGCGTCGGCGTCGGCCTGGAGGAGCATCGTCGTGACGGCGCTCGCCTCCCAGCGCGGCAGCTCGGCGGCGATCTTCTCCGCCGGCCCGACGAGCGCCACGTCCTCGACGAGCGCCGTCGGCACAGCCCTCGCGGCCTCCTCCTTGCGCCCCGCGAGGTAGAGGTCCTGGATCTCGTCCGCGGCGTCGGAGTAGCCGAGCAGGTCGACGGCGTTGCGGTGGAAGTTCGCGCCCTTGGCGCCCATGCCGCCCACGTACAGCGCGATCCACGGGCGGAGGTGGTCGGCGGCGCGCTCGACGTCGTCGTCGAGGCTCACCGGGACGCTCGCGGCGACCTCGAAGCGCTCGACCGGCGCGAGGTCGCCCGACCGGGCGGCGAACCCGTCCGCGAGGAAGCCGCGGAACATCGCGTCGAGCCGGGGGCGTAGAAGACCGGGAGCCAGCCGTCGCAGATCTCGGCGGCGAGCGCGATGTTCTTGGGCCCCTCGGCGGCGAGGAGGATCGGCAGGTCCGCACGCAGCGGGTGGACCGTCGGGCGCAACGGCTTGCCGAGCCCGGTGCCGCCCCGCTCGGCGGACAGCGGGAGCTGGTAGAACTCGCCGTCGAGCGCGACGGGCGCCCCCGTCGGAGCACCTGGCGGACGACGTCGACGTACTCGCGCGTGCGGGCGAGCGGGCGGCGGTAGGGCTGCCCGTACCAGCCCTCGACCACCTGCGGCCCGGACGCCCCGAGCCCGAGGACGAACCGGCCGCCCGAGAGGTGGTCGAGCGTGAGCGCCTGCATGGCCGTGGCGGTCGGCGTGCGCGCCGACATCTGCGCGATGGCGGTCCCGAGCCGCACGTGCGACGTCTGCGAGCCCCACCACGCCAGCGGGGTGAACGCGTCGGAACCGTACGCCTCGGCGGTCCAGACCGAGTCGATGCCGAGCCGGTCGGCCTCGACGATCGCCTCTTGCACGCCCTCGGGAGGGCCTGCGGACCAGTAGCCGGTGGTGATGCCGAAGCGCATGGGGTCTCCTCCGCGTCGAGGTCGTGCGCGAGCCGCGCAACTTCCTGAGACCGTCCGTCTCAGGTAGTTGCGCACTCTACCGCGCGGCCCGCGCCCGTTCGGCCATCGTGTTGAGCAGCGCGGCGGCGTCCGCCGCGTCGTCGACCGTGACCACGAGCCGCCGGCCACCCGTGCGTGTGACCTCGAGGGCCTCGCCCGACCGCAGGACGATGCCGGTGCGGCCCTGCCGCCCGAGCCGCCAGCCGTAGCCGCCGAAGTCGCGCGTCGGGCGCACCCGGACGACGTCGGCGCGCTCGACCTCGTCCGCCGGGACGGCCGTGCGGGGCCACCCGAAGACCGACCGGACCGTCAGTCCGCTCTCCGACACGCGGACGTGGAACGACGCCATCGACAGCAGCAGCACCAGCAGGACCACGGCGACGGCGAGCAGGAACCAGAGCTGCGAGGCGACGGCGACTGCGAGGACCACGATCGTCGTCCCGAGGACGACGGCGGGCAGCGCCCGGCCCGACGCGCGCCCTACCCAGGCGGCGCGCTCGTCCGGGCGCAGGGTGGTCCGCGGCGCGTCGGAGGCCAGGATGCCGGTGGCGGGCAGCGGCGGGTCGGGGTGCACGAGCAGGGCCGCAGCCGCGGCCGGCAGCAGTGGCACCAGGACGGCCATGAGAAGGACGCCGTTCACCGAGCCGGCCTGGTGCGCGTCGGGGAGCCCTCGCTGCTGGTCGAGCATCCCGACGAGCGCCAGCGAGATCAGCCCGGCCATCCAGATCATGGCCGCGGCCATGATGCGGCGCGTCGAGGCCTGCCTCCCCCAGAACCAGGTGATCGCCGCGAACACCACGACGCAGAGGGCGCCGATCCCGAGCCCGACCGCGATCGTGCTGCCGAGCGACGAAAACCCGTCGGGGCTGCCGCTCCCGCTCCAGTGGCTCGCGACAGGGTCCGGGAGCTCGTCTCCCCAGGAGGCGGCGACGAGCGCCGAGGCGACCAGGAGCGCGAGCGCGACACCGCCGCTCCAGAGCGCCGTCGCGCGGGCGTGCCTGCGCCAGCCCTCCGGCGCGGGAGGGTCCGGTCGGGCGCCCGGTACCGGGAACGGATCGGGCCGTGGGGTCGTCGTCATCGCTGGAACGCCTCCTGGACGAGGGTCGTGGTGGTGGTGGCGGACAGATGGGCGGAGCGTGCGGCCTGCACGAGCGCGGCGACGGCGTCCTGCACGGCGTCGAGCTCGGCGGGGGTCGCCCCGCGACGACGGCGCCGCGGCCGCGACGGAGCTCGACGAGGCCCTCGTCGCGGAGCTCCCGGTACGCGTGCAGGACGGTGTGCATGTTGACGTCGAGCGCCTGGGCGAGCTCGCGTGCGGCGGGCAGTCGCTCGCCGGGCCGCAGCTCGCCGCGCAGCACGGCGAGCCGCGCCTGCGCGGCGAGCTGCGCGAACAGAGGTTCGCCGCTCGTGACGTCGAGTCGGAAGATCACACCATCACTCTAGTAGTTCTATTACTACTAGAACAACTTCTCGCTAAGTGCGGAACTTTTGCGCGACACGCCAGGCGTCTCGCGCAAAAGCTCCGCACTCACGGCGAGGGTCAGATGACGTACTCGATGAGCTGCGACGGGTCCTCGACCGACTGGGGGTGGCGGGCGGGCGGCTGCGGGAGGCGGATCTTCGCGGGTACGCCCACGGCGACGGCGCCCGGTGGGACGTCCTTGACGACGACGGCGTTCGCGCCCACCTGGGCGTCGTCGCCGACCCAGATGGGGCCGAGGACCTTCGCGCCCGCGCCGACCGTGACCCGGTCGCCGATCGTGGGGTGGCGCTTGCCCTTGGTCATCGAGCGGCCGCCGAGGGTCGTGCCGTGGAAGAGGAGGACGTCGTCGCCGATGACCGTGGTCTCTCCGACCACGACGCCCATGCCGTGGTCGATGAACAGGCGCCGGCCGATCGTGGCGCCGGGATGGATCTCGATTCCCGTGGCGGCGCGGGCGAGCTGGGAGACCAGCCGAGCCGGGAGGCGCAGCGCGGGGTTGCGCCACATGGTGTGCGCGACCCGGTACGCCCACACGGCGTGGACGCCGGGGTACGCCAGGGCGACCTCGAGAAGGGAGCGTGCCGCGGGGTCGCGCTGGCGCGCCACCTCCAGGTCCTCGCGGACGGTGGACCAGACACTGCGCAGACGGCTCACGCGACTCCTTCCCGAGGGGGCAACGTCACGGCCGCCCGCGCGCTTCCCCGCGGGTGGTGCGGCGGGGCCGACGGCGCCCGCCGCGCGCGTCGAGGTCCCGGCCCCCTGTCGGGGTGGGACGGGGCGCGACGCGCGCGGCAGGACACCGGTCATGTCGGGTGCTCAGTCCAGCAGGTCCGAGTAGAGGATGGTCGACAGGTACCGCTCACCGAAGTCGGGGACGATCACCACGATCAGCTTGCCCTTGTTCTCGGGCCGCTTCGCGACCTCCAGGGCGCCCTCGATGGCGGCACCCGACGAGATGCCGACGAGGAGGCCCTCCTCCTTGGCGGTGGCGCGCGCCGTCGCGACGGCGGTGTCCGCGTCGATGTCGAGGACCTCGTCGTAGATCTCGGTGTTGAGGATCTCCGGGACGAAGTTCGCGCCGAGGCCCTGGATCTTGTGCGGGCCGGGCTGGCCGCCCGTGAGGATCGGCGACTCGGCCGGCTCGACGGCGACGATCTTGACCTCGGGCTTGCGCTCCTTGAGGACCTCGCCGACGCCCGTGATGGTGCCGCCGGTCCCGATCCCCGCGACGACGATGTCGACCGCGCCGTCGGTGTCGGCCCAGATCTCCTCCGCGGTGGTCTTGCGGTGGATGGCCGGGTTCGCCTCGTTGGCGAACTGGCGGGCGAGGATGGCGCCCGGACGCTCGGCGGCGATCTGCTCGGCCCGCGCGACGGCACCCTTCATGCCCTCGGCGCCGGGGGTGAGCACCAGCTCGGCCCCGTAGGCGCGCAGGAGCGCGCGGCGCTCCTTGGACATGGTCTCGGGCATGGTCAGCACGACGTTGTAGCCGCGGGCGGCGCCGACCCACGCGAGCGCGATGCCGGTGTTGCCCGACGTGCCCTCGACGATCGTCCCGCCCGGCTTCAGCTCGCCCGACGCCTCGGCGGCGTCGATGATCGAGACGCCGATACGGTCCTTGACCGAGTTCGCGGGGTTGTAGAACTCCAGCTTGGCGACGACGGTCGCCTCGAGGCCCTCGGTGAGCTTGTTGAGACGCACGAGCGGCGTGTTGCCGATGAGCTTCGTCGCGTCCTCGTAGATGCGTGCCATGTGTTCCTCTTCGGTGGGCTGGCCCGTGACAGGGCGGGGGTGGGGTCAGGTGCCCGGGGTGTGCCGGACGGCCCGCACGGGCAGCACGAGGGCCGCCGGCGGGCGTGGGGGAGAAGAGCGTTGACGCGCTCGGGCGAGCCTTCCGGGAGACCGGAGGTCAACGCTCTACCGACAGCAGCGACAGGTGGGGGTGGCGGCACGCAGGACGAGGCCGCGCGTCGTCGCGCGGTGACCGGTCAGGGCCTCGCCCATGAACGGATCCCTCCTGGGTGCGGATGGTGTGCTGCGGGTCGAGGCTATCGCCGCGTGTCCACATGCTGCAACGGCGCGACGACTGGTGAGACGGCGGCCGCGAGGGGAACGGGGAGCGGATGACGGGAATCGAACCCGCGTCATCAGTTTGGAAGACTGAGGCTCTACCATTGAGCTACATCCGCACAGGTCGCCGGCGCCGCGGACAGCGGTCGGGCCGACGTGCGGGCCCCACCTTAGCAAAACCGCGACCCGGCGCTGCGACCTGGATAGACTCGCACGGTCGCGCTGCCCCGCAGCGCGTCACGGGGTGTAGCGCAGGTTGGTAGCGCATCCGCTTTGGGAGCGGAAGGTCGCAGGTTCAAATCCTGTCACCCCGACCTCGCATGGCACGATCGCCGGGTGCGCCTCTACGAGCTGCCCCGCCGTGAGATCGACCGGTTCGCGAGCACCGGCGTCGTGATGGACTTCCTCCCGGACGTCGTCGCCGCCGACGCCGACGAGGCGACGAGCGTCCACGTCGCTCACCTCGCCGCCGGTGGGGCGCTCGGCCGCCACCCCGCGACGCGGCGCCAGGTCTTCGCCGTCCTCTCCGGCGGGGCACGCGTGGCCGCTGGTGACGACGCCCCCGTCGACCTCGTCGCCGGGCGGTGCGCCGTCTGGGAGCCGGGCGAGACGCACCAGACCTGGGCCGACACCGACGTCGTCGCCGTGATCGTCGAGACGGACGGCGAGGTCACGCTCACCCGGCACCACCGGCCCGTGCTCGGGCCCGGGAGCTGACCCCGGCCCTTGGTCGCGCCGGCCCTCGATGACGTACGATCGTTGGGTTGCCCGTACGCCCGTGTGCCGGCCCCCGATGCCCGAGAGCGAGCGTCAGGCCCACACGAACCCCCGCGCCGACCTGACCGTAGGCGCGCGCCCACCGGTTGGAGATCATCGAAGTGAAGAGCGCCGTCGAGAGCCTGGACCCCACCAAGGTCAAGCTGACCGTCGAGGTGGAGTACGACGAGCTCAAGCCGAGCATCGAGCACGCCTACGAGCACATCGCGAGCGAGGTGCAGGTGCCCGGCTTCCGCAAGGGCAAGGTCCCGCCGCGCGTCATCGACCAGCGCGTCGGCCGTGCCGCGGTCCTCGAGCACGCCATCAACGACGGTCTCGGCGGGTTCTACAGCGAGGCCGTGCGCGAGAACGACCTGCGCCCCTCGGCCAGCCCGAGGTCGAGGTCACCCAGGTGCCCGACCCGTCGGAGAAGGACGGCGAGCTCCACTTCACCGCCGAGGTCGAGGTCCGCCCCGAGATCGAGCTGCCCGAGCTGTCCGGCCTCGCCGTGACCGTCGACGCGGCCTCGGTCACCGACGAGGACGTCGCCGAGCGCCTGGACGCGCTGCGCGAGCGCTTCGGCACCCTGGTCGGCGTCGACCGTCCCGCGAAGGACGGCGACTTCGTCGTGCTCGACCTCAAGGCCGAGATCGACGGCGACGAGATCGACTCCGTGTCGGGCGTCAGCTACCAGATCGGGTCGGGCACCATGCTCGACGGCCTCGACGAGGCGCTCGTCGGCCTGTCCGCGGGCGAGACCACGACCTTCCGCTCCCCGCTGGCCGGCGGCGAGCACGAGGGCAAGGACTCCGACATCACCGTCACCGCGACGCAGGTCAAGGAGCGCGACCTGCCCGAGGCTGACGACGACTTCGCCCAGCTCGCCAGCGAGTTCGACACCCTCGACGAGCTCAAGGACGACCTGCGCGAGCAGGTCAAGGGCATCAAGACGCAGAACCAGGTCGTCGCCGCCCGCGACCTCCTGCTCGAGGCCATCCTCGAGAACCTCGAGGTCCCCGTGCCCCAGGGCGTCGTCGAGGCCGAGGTGCACCGACACCTCGAGTCCGAGGGCCGCCTCGAGGACGACGCCCACCGCACCGAGGTGACCGAGGAGACGCAGAAGGCGCTCCGCAACCAGATCGTCCTCGACACGCTCGCCGAGCAGCTCGAGGTCCAGGTCGCCCAGGAGGAGCTGCTCGAGTACCTCGTGCAGTCGTCGCGCCAGTACGGGATGGACCCGAACGAGTTCGTCCAGACCATCGACCAGAACGGCCAGATCCCCGCGATGGTCGGCGAGGTCGCGCGCTCCAAGGCGCTCGCGGTCGCGCTCCGCCGCGTCGAGGTCAAGGACTCCGAGGGCAACGTCGTCGACCTGTCCGACCTCATCGGCTCGGACGAGGCCGACGCGGACGCCGCGGACGCCGACGCCCTCGCCGACTCGGCCGCCGCCTCCGCGGTCGCCGACGCCGCCTCCGAGGCCGCGTCGGACGCGGCCGACGAGACCGCCGACAAGGCCTGAGCCACCCGCCGGCGACCCCGGCACCCGCGCACGGCCCCCGCCTCCTGGAGGAGGCGGGGGCTGTCGTCGTCGGGGCGGGGGAGCGCGGCGGCGGCGCACGGTGCGCCGA
The DNA here is from genome assembly GCF_030161555.1 of Luteimicrobium album. Taxonomy (GTDB): domain Bacteria; phylum Actinomycetota; class Actinomycetes; order Actinomycetales; family Cellulomonadaceae; genus Luteimicrobium; species Luteimicrobium album. The sequence goes on along the minus strand of NZ_BSUK01000001.1, from coordinate 4,037,960 downwards.
TCGCCCGGCCAGGTGCGCCGTCAGCGAAAAGGCCGCCGGACGGGACGTGGCGGGCCCGCCGGGGACGTTAGGGTCACATCAGCCGGACGGACCGCGGGGGCACCGCAGGGACGACCGGACGGACGACGACGAGGAGCGACGAGAACATGGCCGAGCACTCCGCCAGCACCACCCACGACGCGACGGCGCCCGCCCTGCGCGCCGAGGGCCAGGGCTTCGGGCTCAACGACTCGATCTACAACCGGCTCCTGCGCGAGCGGATCATCTGGCTCGGTTCCGAGGTGCGCGACGAGAACGCGAACGCGATCTGCGCACAGATGATGCTGCTCGCCGCTGAGGACCCGGACAAGGACATCTGGCTGTACATCAACTCGCCGGGCGGGTCGATCACGGCCGGCATGGCGATCTACGACACCATGCAGTACATCCAGCCCGACGTCGCGACCATCGCGGTCGGGATGGCGGCCTCGATGGGGCAGTTCCTGCTCTCGTCGGGCGCCAAGGGCAAGCGCTACGCGACCCCCACGCGCGCGTCATGATGCACCAGCCCTCGGGCGGCATCGGCGGCACCGCGACCGACGTGCGGATCAACGCGCAGCTCATCATGCACATGAAGAAGGTGCTCGCCGAGCTCACGGCCGAGCAGACGGGCCAGCCGCTCGAGAAGGTCCTCCAGGACAACGACCGGGACAACTGGTTCACGGCCGAGGAGGCCCTCGAGTACGGGTTCGTCGACCACGTCGTGACGAGCTCCGAGGCCGTCTCGGGCGGCGGCGGCACGGCCAGCGAGTCCTGACCGCGGTCCCCGCACCCATCGACCTTCCGAGGAGGACCTAGTGAGCACCGAATCCCAGTACCTGTCCACCGCGCAGCGCCTCGCGGGCGCCGGCGGCCTCGCGCTTCCGTACGGGGCGCCGTCGTCGCGCTACGTGCTCCCGCAGTTCGAGGAGCGCACCGCCTACGGCTTCAAGCGCCAGGACCCCTACACCAAGCTGTTCGAGGACCGCATCATCTTCCTCGGCGTGCAGGTGGACGACGCGTCGGCCGACGACGTGATGGCGCAGCTCCTCGTCCTGGAGAGCCAGGACCCGGACCGCGACATCATCATCTACATCAACTCGCCGGGCGGGTCGTTCACGGCCATGACGGCGCTGTACGACACGATGCAGTACATCAAGCCGGAGATCCAGACCGTCTGCCTCGGGCAGGCGGCCTCGGCCGCGGCCGTGCTGCTCGCCGCCGGCACGCCCGGCAAGCGCCTCGCGCTGCCGAACGCACGCGTCCTCATCCACCAGCCCGCGATGGAGGGCGGCGGCTACGCGCAGGCGTCCGACATCGAGATCCACGCCAACGAGCTGATTCGCATGCGCGAGTGGCTCGAGGACACGCTGGCGCACCACTCGGGCAAGTCGGTCGAGGAGGTCCGCCAGGACATCGAGCGCGACAAGATCCTCACTGCCGCGCAGGCCAAGGACTACGGCCTCGTGGACGAGGTCCTCGAGAGCCGCAAGGCGGCAGCGCTCACCCGGGCCTGAGCCCGGCGCGAGCATCCGCCCGGCACCGGCCTCCCGGCCGGTGCCGGGCACCCGTCCCGACACGAGACCGGTAACGCGGCTGACATCCGACGCTCCGGTGGTGTGCAATGGGACGATGAGGGGCCGGCGGGGGACCGCCGGTGCCAGCCCCCGCGCGCGGGGGTCCGACGGACGGAGGCAATCCGTGGCGCGACTCGGTGATGGTGCTGACCTGCTCAAGTGCTCGTTCTGCGGCAAGTCGCAGAAGCAGGTCAAGAAGCTCATCGCAGGCCCAGGGGTGTACATCTGCGACGAGTGCATCGAGCTGTGCAACGAGATCCTCGAGGAGGAGTTCACCGAGGCGGTGGAGCTCGGGATGTCCGAGCTGCCGAAGCCGAAGGCGATCTTCGAGTTCCTCGAGCAGTACATCGTCGGGCAGGAGGCCGCCAAGCGGTCGCTCGCGGTGGCGGTCTACAACCACTACAAGCGGATCCAGGCGGGCGAGGCCGGTGCCGGTGGGGCGTCGTCCGGCAAGGCGGGCGGAGACGACTCCGGCTCCGTCGAGATCGCGAAGTCGAACATCCTGCTGATCGGGCCCACGGGCTGCGGCAAGACGTACCTCGCGCAGACCCTCGCCAAGATGCTCAACGTCCCGTTCGCACTGGCCGACGCGACGGCGCTCACGGAGGCGGGGTACGTCGGCGAGGACGTCGAGAACATCCTGCTCAAGCTCATCCAGGCCGCGGACTTCGACGTCAAGAAGGCCGAGACCGGGATCATCTACATCGACGAGATCGACAAGATCGCGCGCAAGGCCGAGAACCCGTCGATCACGCGCGACGTCTCGGGCGAGGGCGTGCAGCAGGCGCTGCTGAAGATCCTCGAGGGGACGCAGGCGTCGGTCCCGCCGCAGGGCGGCCGCAAGCACCCGCACCAGGAGTTCATCCAGATCGACACGACGAACGTGCTGTTCATCGTGGCCGGGGCGTTCGCGGGCCTCGACGAGATCATCTCCTCGCGCGCGGGCCGCCGAGGGATCGGGTTCGGCGCGAAGGTCGACCGCGACGACACGGCGGACCTGTTCGCCGACGTCATGCCCGAGGACCTGCTGAAGTTCGGTCTCATCCCGGAGTTCATCGGCCGGGTGCCCGTCATCACGACGGTCGCGCCGCTCGACCGCGAGGCGCTCGTGCGGATCCTCACCGAGCCCCGCAACGCCCTCGTCAAGCAGTACCAGCGGATGTTCGAGATCGACGGCGTGGAGCTCGAGTTCGAGGACGAGGCCCTCGACGCGATCGCCGAGCAGGCGCTCCTGCGCGGCACGGGCGCGCGCGGCCTGCGGGCCATCATGGAGGAGGTCCTCCAGCAGGTGATGTTCGAGGTGCCGAGCCGGGACGACGTGGAACGCGTCGTCGTGAGCCGTGAAGTCGTCCTCGACAACGTGAACCCGACGCTCGTGCCGCGTGCCGTCTCGCGGCGAACCCCGCGCGAGAAGAGCGCCTGACCCCGGACGCGCCGTCGTCGGAGCCGGACGTGGACGGGGTGCCCGGATCCGCGTGGGAGGATCGGGACATGCCCGAGATCCCCTCCGAGATCCTCACCCTGCGCGCGAGCATCGACAACGTCGACGCCGCGCTCATGCACCTGCTGGCCGAGCGCTTCAAGTTCACGCGCCGCGTCGGCGAGCTCAAGGCGCAGGGCGGGCTGCCCCCGCGGACCCCGAGCGTGACCGCCAGCAGATCGCGCGGCTCACGGCGATCGCCGACTCCGCGGGCCTCGACCCGGAGTTCGCGGAGAAGTTCCGTGAGTTCATCGTCGCCGAGGTCATCCGGCACCACGAGCTGATCGCCGCCGCGCACGCGGGCACCGAGGTGCCCCCGCTCGACACCTACGCCTGAGCGACACCTACGCCTGAGTGACCGCGGGCTCGACCGCGTCGAGCGCCGCCAGGGCGGCGTCCACGCTCGCCGCGCTCGCCGGCAGCAGGGGCAGGCGGACCGCGGCGGTCGGGATGCGTCCCTGCGCGTGCAGCGCGCCCTTGACGACGGCGGGGTTCGGCTCCGCGAAGCAGGCGGCGGACAGCCGGGCGAGCCGTGCGCCGAGCTCGCGCGTGCTCGCCGTGTCGACCCGCGGCCCCGCCCACGCCGCGACCAGCCGTGCGAACGCCGCGGTCGCCAGGTGGGCCGACGCGAGCACACCACCGGTCGCGCCCAGCGCGAGCATCGGTGCGAGGACCGCGTCGTCGCCGGCGAGCACGTCGAAGCCGTCGGGCAGATCGCCGAGCAGCGCCGCCGCCGCAGCGTCGGCGGGCGTGCTCAGCTTCGTCCCGACGATCCCGTCCACGTGGGCGAGCCGGCGCAGCGCGTCGGGACGAAGCTCCTGACCCGTCCGGTGCGGCACGTGGTAGACGACGAGCGGCACGGGGCTGAGCCGGGCGAGCGCCGTCAGATGGGCGACCGTTCCAGCCTCGCCGGGGCGGACGAACGGCGGGACGAGCGTCAGGGCGGCCGTGACCGCGGCGCGACCTCGCAGCGCCACCAGGTCCTCGGCGCTGCTCGCGCCGACGAGGAGCGTCGCCCGGCGATCCTCCGCGACCCGCTCGACGACGTCGAGGATTGCCTGCCGCTCGGCCGCCGAGAGGGACGAGGGCTCCGCGGTGGTGCCGAGCGCGACCAGGCCGGTGGCGCCGTCGTCGAGCACCCGGCGGGCGAGCGATTCGAGCGCGTCGAACGCGACGGCCCCGCGCTGGTCGAACGGCGTGACGAGGGGGACGAGGACTCCGGTGAGGGCCATGCGTCCCAGCCTGGCCGGCTCCGAGCATCAGTGTCGAGCGCGTAAACGTGGTGGTAGCCGTAAGGTGTGCTGATGCTCGATCCTCGCCGCCTGCGGCTGCTCGACGACCTGTCCCGGCTCGGGACCATCGCCGCGGTGGCCCAGCTTCGCGGGTACACGGCGTCCGCCGTCTCGCAGCAGCTCGCGACGCTCGAGCGCGAGGCGGGCATCCCTCTGCTCGAACGCACGGGCCGGCGCGTCCGCCTGACGGACGCCGGGGCCGCGCTCGCTGCGGCGACCGACGACGTGCTCCTCGCGCTCGAGCAGGCCGAGGCGTCCGTCCTCGCGGCCCGCGGCACCGCAGTGGGGACCGTGCGGATCGGCGCCTTCCCGACGGCCGTCCGCACGCTCCTCCCGACGGCGCTCGCCCGGCTCGCGGAACGGCACCCGGGGCTCCGGCTCCACGTCGTGGAGCTCGACCCCGCCGACGTGCCCGCGGCGCTCCGCGACGACCGGGTCGACATCGGCCTGGTGCAGGACTACGACGTCGTCCCACGGGCGGCGGCGCGGGGCATCCAGAGCGCGCCCCTGCTCGAGGAGGCCGTGCACCTCGCGACGCGCGGCCGGGCGGCGCGCACGGTCGCGGACGTCCGCGACGAGCCGTGGATCCTCGCCGGGCCCGGCACGCTGTGCCGCGCGGCCGCCGTGCATCTGTGCCGTGCCGCGGGCTACGAGCCCGTGACGCGGCACGTCGTCGACGACTTCGCCACCGTGCTCGCGCTCGTCGCCGCGGGCCAGGGCGTGGCGATCGTCCCGCAGCTCGCGGCGGTGGACGTGCCGCCGCCGGTCCGCCTCGACCCCGTCGGGACCACCCGCCGCACCCGCGTCGCCCACCGGGCCGGCGCCGGTCGCCGCCCGGAGATCCGCGCGTTCGTCGACGTCCTGCGTGCCGTCGCCGAGGAGCTCCCGCACGCCTGACGCCGTCCGGTGGCGGGCACGCCCGATCAGGACGACGCTGGGGGAACCCGGGGCGCCGGCCCGCACGAGGGGATCGTCGGGCGACTCCACCGAGCGGCCAGCGCCCGCCGCCTGCGCCCGGAGGTGCGTACGTGAAGATCGACTGGCTGCGGCCCCTGGCCGGACACCCCGGCCCGTTCGCGACCGTCTACCTCGACGCCACGCGAGGCATCGAGGCCGCCGACCCGGACGTCGAAGGGCGGTGGCGCGTCCTCAGGCGCGACCTCGCCGCGCAAGGGGCGCCGCAGGGCGTGTGCGACGCCCTCGAGGCCCGCGTCCTCAAGCCGCTCCGGCTCGCCGGACCCCACGGCCGGGTCCTCATCGCCACCGAGGACGACGGCATCCTCCTCGAACGGGTGCTCGCCGAGCCGCCGACCGTCTCGCGCGCCGAGTACGGCCCCGTGCCCGTCCTGCTCGACGCCGCCCGCTCGGCGGACGAGTCGGTCGACTACCTGGTCGTCGTCGTCGACCGGGTCGGCGCCGACCTGACGTGGTCCTGGGGAGGCGACCCCGCGCGCCAGCCCGAGCCCCTCACCGTCGAGGCCGGGCACGACGTCCTCAACAAGGTCCGCACCGGCACCACCGCCGACAAGCGCATCGACCACCGTGTCGAGGACTCGTGGGACCGCAACGCCGAGGCCGTCGCCCACGAGGTCGACAAGCAGGTGACCGAGCACCGGCCCGAGCTCGTCGTGCTGACCGGCGACGTCCGCGCGCTCGCGCTCGTCCGCGCGGCGCTGTCGCGGCAGACCCTCGACCTCGCCGTCGACGTGCCCGGAGGCTCCCGCGGCGCGGGGGCGAAGGAGGGCGTGTTCGCGGCCCGCCTCGCCGAGGCCGTCACCGCCTGCCGCGACCGGCGCCGCGCACGCGTCGTCGACGCCTACCGGACCGGCCAGGGGCGCGACGACGGCAGCGTCACCTCGCTCGGCGACGTCGTGACCGTCCTCCAGCGGGGACAGGTCTCCGACCTGCTGCTCGCCGAGGGCTTCGGCGGCGAGGGCGAGCTCGACGACCGCGAGATCTGGGTCGGGCCCGAAGCGCTCCAGGTCGCGCTCGACCGCGGCGACGTCGAGGACCTTGGCGCCACCGACGGCGTCCACCCCTGCCCGCGTCCGTCGCGCTCGTGCGAGCCGCGCTCGGCCAGGACGCCGGGCTCACGTTCGTGCCCGACGGCGCGGCGGAGCTCGTCGACGGCGTGGGCGCCGTGCTGCGGTGGCACGACGCGGGCACGCCGAGCGAGGCGGCGCCGACGATGTCGTCGGACCGGGGTCGGTTGCGCGACGTCGTCTAGGTCGGTCGTCTTGGGTGGGTGAAGCGGAGGCGGGGGTAGGCGCGCGGTCTACCATCCGCCTCCGCTCGTTCCTCGCTCCGGCTCCCGCCAGGCCCCCCACGACCGCGCGCCTACCCCCGCCTCCGCTCCTCGGCGGTCGGGTCACCCCTGCGGGCGTCGGCTTGCCGGGCCCCGGCGGGGATGCTGCGGGTCGGCTCAGATCAGGCGCGGGGACTCTTCGGCTCCGGCTCGCCCAGCTCCGAGCTCACGACGACGATCCCGCCCTGGACGGCCGGGTCGCCCTGGCCCTCGGCCGGCTCGACGATCTCGAGGGGGCCCGTGACGCGCCCGGCGCCACGCACGTCGTCGACGGCGGAGCGGACGCCCGGCTGGAGGTCGGCCGGGATCGCGACGGTCGCCGCGAGGATCGGGACCCGCATGGAGACCTTCGCCTCGGACTTGATCTTGCGGAGCGCGGCCAGCGCGTGGCCGGCGGCGGTGAGCACGAGCGGGTCGGCGTCGCCGGCGGCGTCCCGCAGCGGGGCGGCCACGGGCCAGGTCGCGCGGTGGATCGAGCCGGCGCGCCACCAGGACCAGACCTCCTCGGTCGCGAACGGTACGAACGGCGCGAAGAGGCGCAGCAGCGTGTCGAGCGCGAGCGCGAGCGCGGCGCGGGCCGACGCGGTCTCAGGGGACGCGTCGTCGGCGCCCGCGCCGGCGCCGTACGCCCGGTCCTTGACGAGCTCGAGGTAGTCGTCGCAGAACGTCCAGAAGAACGTCTCGGTGACCTCGAGCGCGCGCGTGTGGTCGTACGCCTCGAACGCCTCGGTGGCCTGCTGGACGACCGTCGCGAGCCCCGCGAGCATCGCCTTGTCGAGCTCGACGGTCACGAGGGACGGGTCGAGCGAGACGGTGTGCGACTCGTCGGTGCCGTCGCCCTGCGACGCCCCGAACGACAGTGCGAACTTGCTGGCGTTGAGGATCTTGATCGCGAGGCGGCGACCGATCTTCATCTGGCCGACCTCGAACGCCGCGTCGGTGCCGAGGCGCGCGGCTGCGGCCCAGTAGCGGACGGCGTCGGACCCGTGCTCGTCGAGCAGACCCTGCGGCGTGACCACGTTGCCCTTGGACTTGCTCATCTTCTTGCGGTCGGGGTCGAGGATCCAGCCGCTGATCGCGGCGTCCTTCCAGGGGAGCGTCCCGAACTCGAGGTGCGAGCGCACGACCGTGGAAAACAGCCACGTGCGGATGATGTCCTGGGCCTGGGGGCGCAGGTCCATCGGGAAGACGCGCGCGAACAGCTCGGGGTCCTCGAGCCAGCCGCCCGCGATCTGCGGGGTCAGCGAGCTCGTGGCCCACGTGTCCATGATGTCCGGGTCGCCCACGAAGCCGCCCGCGACGCCGCGCTGGTCCTCGGTGTAGCCGTCGGGGACCTGCGACGACGGGTCGACGGGGAGCTGCTCCTCGCGGGGCACGATCGGGGCGTCCCACTGCGGCTCGCCGTCGGCGTCGACCGGGTACCAGACGGGGATCGGGACGCCGAAGAACCGCTGGCGCGAGACCAGCCAGTCGCCGTTGAGGCCCTTGACCCAGTTCTCGTAGCGGACGCGCATGAAGTCGGGGTGGAAGCCCAGCTCGTCGCCGCGGGCCAGGAGCTCGGCGCGCAGGTCGCGGACGGGCTCACCCTCGGGCGAGAGCCACTCGCGCCCGCCGTTGCGGATGTACCACTGGCGGCTCGTGACGATCTCGAGGGGCTTGTCGCCCTTCTCGTAGAAGTTCGCCTTGCGCTGCGTCGCGACCGGCTCGGCGACCAGGTCGCCGCTCGCCCGGAGCGCGTCGACGACGGCCGTGCGGGCGGAGAACGTCGTCTTGCCGGCGAGCTCCGCGTACACGGCGCGCCCGCCCGCCGAGATGACCCACTCGGGGGTGTCCGCCACGATGCGCCCGTCGCGGCGCACGATCGACCGCGTCGGGAGCTGCAGCTCGCGCCACCACTGCACGTCGGTCAGGTCGCCGAAGGTGCAGCACATCGCGATGCCGGCGCCCTTGTCGGGCTCGGCGGCGGGGTGCGCGAGGACCGGGACCTCGACGTCGAACAGGGGCGTGCGGACCGTGGTCCCGAACAGGTGCTGGTAGCGCTCGTCGTCGGGGTGGGCGATGAGGGCCACGCACGCCGGGAGGAGCTCCGGTCGCGTCGTCTCGATCTGCACGGTCGCGCCGCCCGGCGCGTGGAACGAGATCTTGTGGAAGAAGCCCGGGTAGTCGCGCGCCTCGAGCTCGGCCTGCGCGACCGCCGTCTGGAACGTCACGTCCCACAGGCCCGGGGCCTGCGCCTGGTACGCCTCGCCGCGGGCGAGGTTGCGCAGGAACGCGGTCTGGGCGACGCGCTGCGAGGAGCGGCCCACCGTCTGGTAGTGCTGCGACCAGTCCACCGACAGCCCGAGGTTGCGCCACAGCGCCTCGAACTGCTTCTCGTCCTCGGCGGTGAGCCGCTCGCACAGCTCGATGAAGTTGCGGCGGGACACGGGCTGCTGGTCGGCGGCCCGGCCCTTGCCCGACGAGGTGTCGCCCTGCAGCGGCGGCTCGTAGCCCTCGACGTACGGCAGCGACGGGTCGCAGCGCACCCCGTAGTAGTTCTGCACGCGGCGCTCGGTGGGCAGGCCGTTGTCGTCCCAGCCCATCGGGTAGAACACCTCGCGACCCTGCATGCGGCGGTAGCGAGCGACCAGGTCGGTGTGCGTGTAGCTGAAGACGTGGCCCACGTGCAGCGAGCCCGAGACCGTCGGCGGCGGGGTGTCGATCGAGAAGACCTGGTCGCGCGTCGCGGACCGGTCGAAGTCGTACGTGCCCTCCTCGCGCCAGCGAGCGCCCAGCTTGTCCTCGAGGCCGTCGAGCGAGACCCGGTCCGGTACGCCCTGCACCACCGCGTCTACGACGGTGCCGGGCACGGCCGGGACGTCGGGGCGGGTCGGGGCGGTCGGATCGAGGTCAGTCATGGCCGACATTCTTTCAGATCCGCGACCCGTGTCCGACGGCGTCCACCGGGGCGAACAGGTTGACGAGGTTGCCGTCCGGGTCGCGCAGCAGCAGCGAGCGGTTGCCCCACGGCATGTCGCGCGGCTCGCCCACGACGGTCGCCAGGCCGGGGGAAGCTGCGCGAAGGCGGCGTCGACGTCGTCCACACGGAAGTCGAGGACGACGGACCGGTTCGCGCCGGCCTCGGCGACGCCCGGTCCCATCGCGGGGACCGTGCGGGAGCTCGCGATCGCCAGGACGCCCGAGGGCGTCCGGAGCTCAGCGAAGAGCTCGTGCAGCCGGGTCGCCGTGACACCGCTCAGGGCTTCGTAGAACGCGACCAGCCGGTCGACGTCGTCGGTGATGATGCGGGTCGCTGCCAGGTTCACGGTGTACCTCCGGTGCTCGGCGCGCGGCGGGCCCGCGCGCTCCGGATCCACGCTAGGAAAGATAGGGGACGGAATCAGTCCACTTGGGTGAGGAGATCATGGTCGTCATGGGGTCGGGGACGGGCGCGCGGATGCTGGCGCTGCTCGACCTCCTGGAGTCGGGTGGGTTGCGCGGACGCACCGAGCTCGCGCGGCTGCTAGGTGTCGACGAGCGCACGGTCCGGCGCGACGTCGTCCGGCTCCTGGACGCCGGCGTGCCCGTCGAGTCGGTGCGCGGGCGCTACGGGGGCTACCGGCTCGGCCGCGGGTACCGGCTCCCGCCCCTCATGCTGACCGACGACGAGGCGGTCGCCGTGCTGGTGGCGCTCGCCGACGCCTCCGACCGGACGGGCGACGTCCCGGCCGCGACGGCCGCGGCGAAGGTTCGGCGCGTGCTGCCCGCGGCGTCCGCCGCGCGGCTCGAGGGGCTGGTCGAGGCGGCGGTCGTCCCGGGCGACGTGACCGCCGTCGACGCCGACGTCCTACTCACGGTGGCGGGCGCCGTCCGGGAGCACCGTCCGATCGAGATCGCGCACCGACGCCGCGGCGACCCCGCGGGCGAGCCGGCGGCGAGGCGCGTCGTCCACCCGTACGGGCTCGTCCGGCGGGACGGCCGGTGGTACCTGCTCGGCCTCGCGCTCGACCGCGGCGCCGAGCGCACCTTCCGCCTGGACCGGGTCGAGCGGGCGCGCACGCTCGCCGGACGGTTCCGCCCGCCGCCCGGCTACGACCCGGTCGTCCGGCTCGAGGCGCTCCAGGGGACCGGCTACCGGTACGCCGTCCGGGTCCGCGTCCGCGCGACGGAGGCCGAGGTCCGGCGGTTCCTGCCCGCCTCGGTCGCTCGGGTCCGCCCCGCGGGTCCGCCTGCCGACGGCGCGTGGCTGAGCGTCGAGCTCGGGGCGGACCGCCTCGACTGGCTGCCCGGGGTGCTGGCCGCGCTCGACCGGCCGTTCGTCGTCGACGAGCCCGACGAGCTGGTGACCCGCCTGCGCGAGCTCGCGGATCGGCTGGCAGCGCGCGTGAACGCGGCGTCGCCGGACGTAGGCTCGTGACCATGGGTCTGACGATCGGATATGTGGCAGAGCTCGAGCAGTTCCACCCCACCGAGGCCGTCGAGCTGTCCGCCTACGCGGAGCAGCACGGCTTCTCGGGCGTCATGGCGGCGGACCACTTCCAGCCGTGGGTGCCGGCGCAGGGACAGTCGCCGTTCGTGTGGAACGTCCTGACGGCGCTGGGGGAGCGGACGACGGGCGACATGGGTCCCGGCGTGACGGCGCCGACGTTCCGCTGGCACCCGGCGATGGTGGCGCAGGCGTCGGCGACGCTCGCCGCGATGTACCCGGGCCGGCACTGGCTGGGCCTCGGCTCGGGCGAGGCGCTCAACGAGCACATCACCGCCCAGTACTGGCCCGAGGCGCCCGAGCGCATCAACCGGATGTTCGAGGCCATCGACATCATCAAGAAGCTGTTCACCGCATCCCTCGCGGGCAAGGACGCGAAGCACGCGGGCCAGTTCTACAAGCTCGAGTCGACACGCCTGTGGACCATGCCGGAGGAGGCGCCCGAGATCCTTGTCGCGACCGGCGGTCCGGTGACCGCGAAGCGCGCGGGCAAGGTGGCCGACGGCCTCATCACCGTGGGCGCTCCGCTCGAGAAGATCTCGATGCTGTTCGGGAAGTTCGACGAGGGCGTGCGCGAGTCCGGGCGCGACCCCGAGCGCATGCCGCGCGCGCTGCAGATCCACCTGTCGTGGGCGCCGACCGACAAGGAGGCGCTCGCCAACGCGATGCACGAGTGGCCCAACGGCGGCATGAAGTTCCCCAAGGCCGACATCCGCTCGCCGTTCGAGTTCGAGCAGATGGCCAAGCTCGTGCGCCCCGAGGACTTCGAGGGCCGCATGGTCATCTCGTCCGACCCCGACGTCCATCGCTCCGCGATCCAGAAGTACGTCGACCTGGGCTTCGACCGCGTGTACCTGCACAACGTGGGGCGCAACCAGCGCGAGTGGATCGAGGTCTTCGGCCGCGACGTGCTCCCGAAGCTCAGCCGGTGAGCCCGCTCCCGGCCGACTGGGTGCCCCACCGTCGCCCGGACGACCGCGAGGTGCTCGGCTGGCTGCGGCCCGACGGCGACGACTGGGTCGCGGTCTCGTTGCTCGGCCGCGACCTCACCGGGCCCCTCGACTGGACGGCCGCCGAGGAGGCGCTCGAGGACGTCGGCCTCACGTGGCTCGGTGACGTCTGGACGCTCGAGCAGGACGGCGGCGGGCTTCTGCGCGTGCGCCTCGTCGAGGTCACGCCTGAGCGCGTCGTCGTCCAGACCGACGACTTCGGTGCGGTCGACGCCGTCGTCGAACGTCATGTGCTGCCGTGGCCCGCGCCGCCGCGGCTCCGTCCGCGCGGCGCCGGCGACCCGGACGCCCACGTCCTCTTCGCGGACTGAGGGGTCGAACGGGGCACGCCCGCCCGGCTGGACAAGGTCGGCACAATGGACGCAGGCCCGGCGACAGCCGGGTCCGCGCGGTACGGAGAGTTGAGGGGCATGACGACGAGCGGGCTGTGGGTGCGGCCGGTGCAGGGCATCGGCGAGGTCGAGGCCGGCGACGACGTCGCGCGCCTCCTGCTCGATGCGCTGGACGCCGCAGTGCGTGAGGGAGACCCGGCGGCCGCGCTCGAGGACGGGGACGTCGTGGTCGTCGCGAGCAAGATCGTCTCGAAGGCCGAGGGCCGGCTCGTGCGTGCGGACGACCGCGAGCAGGCGATCACCGACGAGACCGTGCGCGTGGTCGCGACGCGCGAGCACCCCGGCGGCGTGACTCGCATCGTCGAGAACAAGCAGGGTCTCGTGCTGGCCGCTGCCGGCGTCGACGCGAGCAACGTCCCGCCCGGGACGGTCCTCCTGCTCCCCGAGGACCCGGACGTCTCTGCCCGCCGCATCCGCGCCGGGATCGCCGAAGCGACCGGTCGCAGCGTCGGGGTGGTCGTCGCGGACACCGCCGGTCGGGCGTGGCGCCAGGGGGTGACGGATATCGCGATCGGCGCCGCCGGCGTCGTCGTGCTCGACGACCTGCGCGGCTCGGTCGACCGCGAGGGACGCCCGCTGACCGCGACCGTCGTGGCGGTGGCCGACGAGCTCGCCGCCACCACCGAGCTCGTGCGCGGCAAGAGCGCGGGCGTGCCGGTCGCCGTCGTGCGGGGGCGGCCGCGTGGGTCACCGCGGAGGACGGCCCCGGCGCCCGCGCGATCGCGCGCCCCGCGGAGGACGACATGTTCCGCACCGGCAACGCCGAGGCGTACGACGAGGGCTACGACGCCGGGTACGACGAGGGCGTCGAGGCGGGCCGTTCCGAGGGCTTCTCGAGCGGTTACGAGCAGGGGTACAGCGACGGCGAGTCGCGCGTGGAGTCCAGCGCGCTCTGACCGGGTCGTCGGCCGGGCACGCACGTCGGGGAGGCGAGGCGGTGACCGAGCGGGACGTGGCGTCCTGGCTGCTCGACCAGGACCCGGCGCTGCGCTGGCAGGTCGAGCGCGACCTCCTGCACGAGCCTCCCGCGGTCTGGGAGGCGACCCGGGCGCGCGTCGGGACCGAGGGATTCGGTGCGCGGCTCCTCGCGCTGCAGGACGACGACGGGCAGTGGGCGGGCGGCGCCTTCTTCCCGGCGGACTTCGACTTCGAGGGCCCCGAGGCCGCCCCGGGCGCGGGCCAGCCGTGGACCGCGACCACGTGGAGCCTCGACTCGCTGCGCACGTGGGGGCTCGACGCCGCCGTGCTGCGCGAGCGCCGGACCGTCGAGCGGCTCGCCGAGAGCTGCCGGTGGGAGTACGACGGCTCCCCGTTCTGGGGCGGCGAGGTGGACTGCTGCATCAACGGGTTCACGCTCGCGAGCGGCGCGTGGCTCGGGGCCGACGTGGACGGCATCGCGGAATGGTTCGTGGAGCACGCCACGGAGGAGGGCGGCTGGAACTGCGAGTGGGTCGAGGGCTCGACGCGGTCGTCGGTGCGGTCGACCCTCAACGGGCTGTTCGGCCTGCTCGAGCTCGAGGAGCGCGGCGGCGGCACGAACGAGACCCGGGCAGCACGGCACGCGGGCGAGGACTACCTGCTCCGACGCGGGCTGCTCCGGCGGCTGACGACGGGTGAGCCGGTCCTCGACGGCATCGACGTGCACGCCTACCCGTTCCGCTCGCACTACACCGCGCTGCGGGCCGCCGACTACTTCCGGCGCGCGTCGACGTTCGATGACCGCGCGCCCGACTCGCGGGTCGCGGAGGCGATCGAGATCGTCCGCGCCGCGCGTCGTGCCGACGGGACGTGGGTCCAGCACGAGCGGTACCCGGGCCGGGTCTGGTTCCACGTCGACGTCCCGCCCGGCGAGCCGTCGCCGTGGCTCACCCTCTACGCCACCCGGGTGCTGGACTGGTGGGACGGCGCCGCCCGCTGAGCTGCGCCGTCGGGCGGTCCGCTCAGGACACGCGGCGAGGCCGTGCCAGCAGGACGTCCTCCGTGCCCAGCGCCCCCAGGAAGTACCGGGGGAACCAGGGGAGCAGCGCCATGGCGTCCGGGCCGTGGACGAGCCGGAGGTCGTCGAGCCGGTAGCGCTCGCCCTTGCGGACGAGCGCGAAGCCGCCCGCCGCCTCCCCGTTGCGGACCCAGTCGACGCGCGGGCCGTAGGGCAGCGCGAAGACGGCTTCCACCCCGCCGTCGAGCCGGCGCCGCGCCATCGCGACCACGGGTGTCCGGTAGGTGCGTCCGCTGCGCCGTCCGACGTGCTCGACGACGGCGAACGGGGGACCCGCTCGGTCAGCGGCAGGACCCGCGGGTTGAACCAGCGCTTCGCGGCCTGCGGGATCGCGGACGGCAGCGGCATCAGCGTGACTTCCGCTTCGCAGCGGCCTCGGCCTTGACCGCCTTCTTGGTCGCCCGGACCTCCTGCAGCGAGGTCTCGTCGACGACGTCCGCCACCGACCGCCGCGAGCCCGGCTCCCCGTACGGTCCGGCGACCTCGCGCCAGCCGTCGGGCTCGACGCCGTGCTGCTTGCCGAGGAGCGCGAGGAAGATCCTCGACTTCTGCGCGCCGAAGCCGGGCAGGGCCTCGAGCCGCGCGAGGACCGTCGTGGCGTCGGGCGTGCCACCGGACTCGTCGACTGCGGTCCACAAGCGGGACGCGTCGCCGTCGTACCGCTCGACCAGGAGCTGGGCGAGCGCCTGGACCCGCTGCGCCATCGACCCCGGGAACCGGTGCACCGCCGGCGGCTGCGCGAAGAGCGCCGACAGCTCGTCCGGCGGGGCCTCCGCGACCGCGCGGACGCTGAGCCCACCCATCCGGTCGGCGATCTTCGCGGGACCCGCGAACGCCGTCTCCATCGGCACCTGCTGGTCGAGGAGCATCCCGACGAGCAGGGCGAACGGGTCCTTGGTCAGGAGCGCGTCGGCGTCGGCGTCCCCGGTGAGGTGCAGCGCAGCAGCCATGCCTTCCACCGTAGCGGTCGAGGGAGGCTAGAGTCCGACGGCGTGACACCGATACCCATGTGCCTGGTCTTCGTCGTCGACCGTCGCGGGCCTGGGAACGGGCGCGTCCTGCTGGGGGAGAAGCACCGAGGGATCGGGGCGAGGAACGTCGTCGGGCTCGGGGGTCACGTCGAGCCCGAGGAGTCGGCCGTCGACGCCGCCGTCCGCGAAGCGCACGAGGAGGCGGGTGTCGTGCTCGACCCGACCGCGCTGGCGCACGCCGGATCGGTCCGGTTCCGGTTCCCGTCCCGGTCCTCGTGGAACCAGGACGTCGAAGTGTTCCTCACCGGCGCGACGGATGACGTGCTCGTGCCGTCGGACGAGATCACCCCGGCCTGGTACCCGGTCGACTACCTTCCGCTCGCCTCGATGTGGGACGACGCGCGGTACTGGCTCCCCACCGTGCTGGGCGGTGGACGGGTCGACGCGACCATCACGTTCGCGGCCGACGCCCGGACCGTCGAGGCCACCGATCCCGTGCTGACACCGGTGCCGCTCGCCCGGCACTGATCGCGCTCGGGTCGTCCCGCTTCATCTCCGCGAGATGCGGCGATCTGCAGTTTCCCGTCGCTCCGATGGCAGATCGCCGCATCTCGGAGTGGACGGGGGCGCTCTCCGCGATTGATCGGACACAGCGCGGCACTCGGGGACGCGAGAATGGGGAGATGACTCTCCCCGCGAACGGCTGGACCGTCGTCGTGCCCGTGAAGGGCGGGCCCGACGCCAAGTCGCGGCTCGCGGGCCACGTGGACGACGGCGCCCGGCGGGCGCTCGCCGACGCGCTCGCCGGCGACACGCTCGACGCGGTGCTCGCGACGCCGTCGGTCGGCTGCGTCGTGGTGGTCACGAGCGAGGCGCGGCTCGTGCCGGAGCCCGGGGGTCCGGACCGCGCGTCGTGCACGTCGACGACCCGGGGCTCGGTCTGCGCGCCGCCGTCCAGACGGGGATCGACGCGGCCCCCGACGGGCCGTGCGCCGTGCTGCTCGGCGACGTCCCGGCGCTGCGGCCGGCGGACCTCGAGGCGGCGCTCGCGGACGCGACGGAGCACGAGCGCGCGCTCGTGCCCGACGCGGACGGCACCGGCACCACCCTGCTGACCGGCCGCACGCCGGGCTCTCTGCGCCCGCGCTTCGGGCCCGGCTCGGCGGAGGCGCACGCCGCGGAAGGTCACGTGCGCCTCGGCGCGGAGCCGAGCCTGCGGCGCGACGTCGACACGGCCGCGGACCTCGACGACGCGGCGGCGCTCGGCGTCGGGCCGCGGACGGCGGCGTTCCTGGTCGCCACGGCCGAGCGTGCCTCCTGACGGATCGCAGGTCACCGTCGGCGCACCGAGCGTCACCGTCGGCGGTCAGCGCAGGCGAGACCCCAGGCCCACCAGGTCGAGCGCGGCGAGGACGATCGCGTCGGTCGCCGTCAGGCCGTCCGGGCCGGCGTCGTCGCCCATGAGCAGCGGCAGCGCCCGCGCCTCGATGCCCGCCTCCGCGAGCGCGGGTACGGCGTCGGCGTCGGTGTCGTCCACGAGCCACCCGTCGAGCAGGCCGCCGCGCGACCGCGCGCCGTAGTGCTCGCCCACCGCGAGGGCCGTCGTCTCGACCCCGATCGTCGTCAGGCACGCGTCCGCCATGCCGCGCACCGGCGCGTCGCCGACGATCGGCGCGACCCCGACGACGGGCGCGGCCGTCGCCCGCAGAGCGTCCCGGATCCCGGGCACGCCCAGGACCGTCCCGATCGACACGACGGGGTTCGACGGCGGGAGCAGGACGACGTCCGCCCCGGCGATCGCGTCGAGCACGCCGGGCGCCGCCACCGCCTCCTCGACGCCGACCTGCACGAACCGCCTGGCCGGTGTCGCGGCGCGCAGCCGCACCCACCACTCCTCGAAGTGCACGACGCCGAACCCGTCCGCGAGCTCCACGTGCGTCTCGACGCTCTGGTCGCTCATCGGCAGGAGACGGGCGCCGAGGTCCCAGCGCCCGGAGAGCCGCGCCGTCACCTCGGACAGCGGCAGGCCGCGCCGCAGGAGCTCGGTCCGCGCGACGTGCGTCGCGATGTCCAGGTCGCCCAGCGTGAACCACGGCCAGCCCAGGCCGTACGCGTGCAGCTCGGCCGACACGCGCGTCGTCTCGCCCTCGCGCCCCCAGCCCTGCTCCGGGTGCACGACGCCCGCGAGCGTGTACATGACGGTGTCGAGGTCGGGGCACACGCGCAGGCCGTCGAGCCACATGTCGTCGCCCGTGTTGACGACGACGGTCAGCTCGGCGGGCACGCCGCGCCGGGCGAGCAGGTCGCGCAGCCCGCGCGTGAAGCGGGCGCCGCCGACGCCGCCGGCGAGCAGGGTGATGCGCAGGGGCGGGCGCGGGCTCACGGAACCTCCGGGTGATGGGGCGGGTGGGGGAGCGTGCTCAGGACTCGGCATAAGCGAGGACGGGGCGCCCGGTGCGCGGGTGGCGCAGCACGTCGACCCGCACCCCGTACACGGGCTCGAGCACCTCGGGGACGAGGACGTCCTCGACGGTCCCCGCGGCGACGACCCGGCCCGCCGCGAGCAGCACGACGTGGTCGCACGCGTGCGCGGCCATCGTGAGCTCGTGCAGCGCCGTGACGACGGTGACGCCGTCGGCGACGAGCTTGCGCAGCACGGTCATGGTCTCGAGCTGGGCGCGGACGTCGAGGTGGTTGGTGGGCTCGTCGAGAAGCAGCAGGCGGGGTTGCTGGGCGAGCGCGCGGGCGAGGTGGACGCGCTGGCGCTCGCCGCCGGACAGGGTCGTGACCTCGCGGTCCCGGAGCGCGGCGGCGCCCGCGGCGTCGAGCGCCTCGAGGGCAGCGGTCCGGTCCGACGCGCGGGGTCCGGCGAGGAGCGAGCGGTGCGGGATCCGGCCGAGCAGGACTGCGTCGAGCACGGTGATCGGCAGGTCGGTCGTCGCGTCCTGCTCGACGAGCGCCACGGCGCGCGCCCGCGCCCGCGCCGACGCGGCGTGCAGGTCCGTGCCGTCGAGGACGACGGTGCCGTCCTCGGGCCGTCGCACACCCGCGAGCAGCCGGAGCAGCGTCGTCTTGCCGGAGCCGTTCGGGCCGAGCAGGCCGGTCACGGTGCCGGGCGGTGCGGTCACGTCGACCCCGTCGACGAGCAGCCGCCCGCCCGCGCCCCAGCGCAGCCGCTCGGCCGCCAGACCGCCGGGGGAACGGGCATCGCCCGGTCCGAGGACGTCGTCGGTCATGCTCGACCCCTCCCTCGCCACAGCAGGAACGCGAACACGGGCGCGCCGACGGCGGCCGTCATGACCCCGACCGGGATCTCGCGGGGCGCGAAGACGGTCCGCGCGGCGGTGTCCGCCCAGACGAGGAAGCTCGCCCCGAGCAGACCGGACAACGGCAGGAGCAGCCGGTTGCGCGTCCCGACGACGAGCCGCACGGCGTGCGGCAGCACGAGCCCCACGAACCCGATCGACCCGGACTGGGACACGAGCGCGCCCGTGAGGATCGCGACGAGCACGAGCAGGATCCGCCGCGCCCGCTCGACGGGCACCCCGAGCGCCGCCGCGGCGGTGTCGCCGAACGTGAACGCGTCGAGCAGCGACCCGGTGGCGGCGAGCACGCCCCCGAGGACGAGCGTCGCGCCGCACGTGACCGCGACCGACGTCCACGTCGCTCCCGCGACGGACCCGAGCAGCCACGACAGGATGTCCTGGTACGAGTCGCCGGTCGACGTCCAGAAGATCACGAAGCTCACGCCCGCGGCGGCGAGCTGGCTCACCGCGAGCCCCGCGAGCACGGTGCGCGACGGCGTCAGACCGCCCGCCGCCCCGGCCAGCCCGAGCGTCGCGAGCAGGGCGAGCAGCGCGCCGGCGAACGCGGCCACCGGGAGCACCATCGCGACGCCGAGCCCGAGCACGCACACGGCCCCGAGCGACGCCCCCGACGACAGCCCCAGCAGGTACGGGTCGGCGAGCGGGTTGCGCGTGAGCGACTGCATGACGACCCCGCACACCGCGAGCCCTGCGCCCACGCCCGCGGCCGTCAGGACGCGCGGCAGGCGCAGCTCCCAGACCAGCCCGTCGGGCAGTGGCGCGAGCCGGTCGAGCCCGAGCGGCCCGTCGAGCCCGAGGTGCTGCGCGACCGAGCGCCACACGTCGGAGACGGGCAGGTGCGCCGGCCCCAGCGTGACCGCGACCGACACGCTCAGCACGAGCACGATGGCGGCGCCCACGAGCCACACGGCGGCCCGCGGCCCGGACGACCCGCGCGGCGCCGGGGCCGCGCCCGACGTCGAGGGCGTACCGGGCGCCGTCGGGCGCTCGGTGGAGACGGGGACGGTCACCGGCGTCACGACCAGTCGAGCTGCAACAGGTCGGCGGCGAGCTGGGCCGCGGCGTCGACGTTGCGGACCCCGGCCTCGGTGCTCGCGAACGGGAGCACGACGTACCGGTGGTGCTTGACGGCCTGCAGGTTCTTCGTCGCGCCGTTCGACTCGAGGAACTCCTTCTTCGCCTCGGCCGTGTTCCACGACGCGTCGACCAGGACGATCACGTCCGGGTCGGCGGCGACGATCTTCTCCCAGCCGAGCGACGTCCACGTCATCGGCACGTCGGCCGCGACGTTCTTCAGGCCGACGGCCTTCATGATCATCTCCGGCGCGCCGATGCCCGCCCCGACGTAC
Source organism: Luteimicrobium album (assembly GCF_030161555.1). Classification (GTDB taxonomy): domain Bacteria; phylum Actinomycetota; class Actinomycetes; order Actinomycetales; family Cellulomonadaceae; genus Luteimicrobium; species Luteimicrobium album. The sequence goes on along the minus strand of NZ_BSUK01000001.1, from coordinate 4,017,779 downwards.
GGGGTGCCGTTGCCCGACGACCACCACAGGACGGTGTGCCCGTCGCCGTCCTTCGGGACGGCCGCGAGCTGCTTCTTCTGCTCGGCGACGAGCGACGCGGCCCGGTCCTGGACGTCGAAGACCTGCCCGACCTGGGCGATCTCCCCGAAGACGTCGTCGAAGGTCAGCGGGTTCGGCTGGTACGCCTTCTCCTGGCACGCCGACGGCGACACGTACGTGTTGACGCCCAGCTTGGCGAGCGTGGGCCGCGCCCCGGCGCCCTGGGCGGAGACGTTCGACTCCCAGCCGGCGTAGACGAGGTCGGGCTGGAGGGCGAGCACCGCCTCCGACCCGGGGACCTGCGCGGCCATCGGCGAGCTGATCGCCTTGTTGCCCTCGGCGGCGGGCGCGAGCGAGTCGGGCAGCGGGCCGTCCAGGAACGCCGACCCGACGACGTGGTCGCCGAGGCCCAGGGCCAGCATCATCTCGGTGGTCGACGACTTGATGGTCACGACGCGGTCCGGAGCGGCCTGGAAGGTGACCTTCGTGCCGCAGTTGTCGAGCGTCACGGGATAGGTGGTGCGGGGGCCCGCGGCGTCGGTGGCAGCGGTGGACCGCGGCGAGGTGTCGGCCTCGCCGGAGCCCGACGAGCAGGCGGCGAGGGAGAGGGCGAGGAGGCCGCCGGCGCCTGCGAGCGCGAGGCTGCGGGCGCGGCGAGGACGGGTGCGAACGGTCGACAAGGACGGAGCCTTTCCGGCGAGCGGGAACTCTGCGGCGAGCGAGGTGCGTGGCGTCAGCAGGCCCGATGACGGGCGCCGGGCGCGCGACGACGGCGCGCGCCGGGGACACGCGGTCCAAGTCCGGGCCGCCGCGACGAGCCAGGCACGGCTCGCGATCCCACGGCCAGCGTAGTCGCGCTCGCGCCGTCCCGGTACACGTGCGGGGCGACGGGTAGCGTTCCGTCCATGAGCGAGGACGGGACGGCCGGGCAGGCCGGGAGCACAGCAGGCACGACGACGGCCGGCGGCGGCCCCCAGGGGCGGACCCGTCGCGCGGTGGTGACGGGTGCGTCGTCGGGAATCGGCGCGGCGAGCGTCGCGGCGCTGCGCGCGGACGGCTGGGACGTGGTCGCGGTCGCGCGCCGGGAGGACCGGCTGCGCCAGGTCGCGGATCGCACGGGCGCGACGTACGTGGTCGCGGACGTCACGAGCGACGACGACGTCGCGCGGCTCGTGGAGCGGGTCGTCGCCGACGGCCCGGTGGACGCGCTGGTGAACGTCGCGGGCGGGGCGCTCGGCGTCGACCAGGTCGCGGAGGCCGACCTCGACCAGTGGCGCCGGATGTACGAGCTCAACGTGCTCGGCACGGTCCGCGTGGTCCAGGAGCTCCTGCCCGCCCTCCGCGACGCGGAGGGGACGGTCGTCGTCATCACGTCGACCGCGGCCCACGAGCCCTACGAGGGCGGCGGTGGCTACGTGGCGGCCAAGACGGCGGAGCGAGCCGTCGCCCGGACACTGCGGTTCGAGCTCCTGGGGGAGCCGGTCCGCGTCATCGACATCGCGCCCGGCATGGTGCAGACCGAGGAGTTCTCGCTCGTCCGGTACGGCGGCGACCAGGCCAAGGCCGACGCGGTCTACGCGGGCGTGCCCGGACCCTGACCGCCGACGACGTCGCCGAGGCCGTGCGCTGGACCCTGTCGCTGCCCCCGCACGTCGACGTCGACGAGCTCGTCATCCGCCCGCGCGCCCAGGCGTCGGCCCAGCGCGTCGACCGGCACGCCTGAGGAGCCCTCACCGCCGACGTCGCCCCGCCACCGGCGGGTCGTGTCCTGTTCACCCGAGGTTCTCCGCCGGTTCGGACCGGTCCGCCTACGATCCGCGGACCAACCCGCGCTGTCGAAACGGTGAGATGAACAGGAACCTCAGGAAAGTCCCGCTCGTGCGTGCCGCCGCGTGGCGGATCCGAGCCCTCGACAAGCGGCTGTTCGGTCACGCTGCCCGGCTGGCGGCCGACCGTGGCCGTGGAGGCGGCAAGGGCACGTACGTCGACGACCTGGCCCTCACGCGCGCCGAGTGGCGCGACCAGGGCCCGACACCGACGCTCCTCGCGCGGGCGCGCTCGATGAGCCTGAACTCCGTCGCGTGGACGGTGCTCCCGACGAAGCTGTGGCTCGTGTTCTGCGGCGCGCTCCTCGAGGCGGGGACCGGGACGCCGCCGAGCGGCTCGTGCACACGCTGCTCCTCAAGCGGCCCGACGACCTGGACCTCCTCGCCGAGTGCCTGCCGGTCGCGCGGTTCGCGCGCGAGCTCGGCGTGCCGGGGGCGACGTCGCGCGCGCCGCCGAGGCCGCGGACGTGCTCGCCGCCAACCTCGAGGCGGACGTCTTCGGGCGGCTCGTGGCCGGACGCACCGTCGCCGTCGTGGGCAACGGGCCCGGGTGCCTCGGCGCGGGCCTGGGCCCGGAGATCGACGCGCACGACCTCGTCGTCCGGTTCAACAACTACCCGTCGGGGTACGAGGCGGACTACGGCGCGCGGACCGACGTGTGGGTCCGCGGCGCCCACCGCGACGTCCGGGACCGCCCGGAGATCGAGGACCTCCAGCTCGTCGTCTGGGAGATGGACTTCTTCCGCAACCTCCTCGAGCTGCCCGAGCACGGCGACGTCCTCCACCGCGACACGCAGTTCTCCCCGGAGAAGGTCACGCACGTCGGGACGGCGTCCAAGCAGGCCCTGCGCGACGCCTCGGGGCTGCTCCTGCCGACGAGCGGCGCGCAGCTCCTGTGGCTGCTGCGCGAAGCGCGGGGCGACCTGCGCGGCGTCGACGTCTACGGCTTCTCGACGATCGACGGCAGCGAGGAGCTCGGCCACTACTTCGACGCGCTCGGCGACATGGGCCACCGGCACGACGCCGGCGGCGAGGGCGCGTTCCTCCGCTCGCTCCTGGCCGACGGGACCCGCGGGGCAGGTGCCTCCGACGCCGTCGTGACGGACGAGCTCGCCGCTCGCCGGTCGACCCGCTCGGGCGCCGACGTCCACGCGGGCGAGGTCACCGTGGTGAGCTGCGCCTACCGCCAGTACGACCCGGCCACCGGGAAGACGGGCGGCCCTGGCGGCGTCCTCGCGACGCAGCGGCTCGCGCTCGGCGACGAGTACCGCGGCCAGGAGCTCGCCTACGTGTTCGACGAGGGCGGCAAGGGTGCGCTGCGCGACCGCCTGTCCGTCCAGCTCACGGGCCTGAGCGCCAAGGTCGCGGACCTCGTGCTCGGCGCCGAGTACGTCCGGACGGCCCCCAGGTCCTGCGCGCGCAGGCGGAGGGCCGGCGGCTCCTGCTGGTGTGCCACGAGCTCGGGTCGGCGTACGGAGCTCACCTGCTCGGCGTGCCGTACGTGCTCGTCTACCACCAGCAGGGCAGCACATGTCAGGAGATGCGGTCCCTCGGGCGCGTCCCGACGTCGCACGAGGCCCACGTCGCCGACCGGCTCGAGCGGCTCGTCCTCGAGAACGCCCGCAAGGTGTACTTCCCGAGCCTCGGGGCGCGCGAGGCCTACCGGTCGACGTCGCGCATCGACGAGGCGGGGCACGTGGCGTTCGCCGGCACCGCGCTCTACAACACCGTCTCGGCCGTGGACCACGACGACAGTCCTGGCGCCGTCGCCGACCGGGGACGCTCCTCGCCGGTCTGTCGCGCGAGCTCCACCTCCCGGCCAAGGACGCGCACACCGACGTCTTCGTCAGCGTCGGGGACTACAACAGCGACAAGGGGCTCGACCGCGTCCCCGCGCTGCTCGACCGCTACGCCGAGCTCACGGGACGCAAGGTCGTCTGGGTGGCGGTGGGCGCCGTCGGCGACCGCGCGCAGTTCCTGGCGTTCCGCGACGCGCAGAAGGGCCGACGCTTCACGGCCCGGCTGGTGGGGAGCGCATGGAGCACGACAAGCTGCTCGCGCTCCTCGACTACGCGGACTACTACGTCATGCTGCACCGCAGCTCGATCTTCGACCTCGCCATGCTCGAGGCGATGCGAGCCGGCAAGCCGCTCGTCCTGTCGCCCGTCGGTGGGAACCTCGAGGTCGACCTCGACGGGAACGTCCTGTTCGTCGACGAGGGCACGCTCGACGACGCGTGCCGGGTGATCGAGAGCCGCGACCGCGTCGCCTGGGGCGAGCGCAACCGGAAGGTCTTCGAGGACCACTTCTCCCTGGAGCACTTCGCCGAGCGCTACCGGGCGATGCTCGACGAGCAGCTCGACGCCCTGCTCGAGCCCGCCCCGTCCGACGCGGCCGAGGGGCGGGCGTCGTGAAGCGCGCGCTCTGGATCACGTGCGGTCCCCGGGGCAACGCCGGCGACGCCCTCCTCTACGAGGTCACGCGCGCGCTCTTCGACGGGCTCGTCGAGCTCGACTTCCGGCACGCGAGCGACCCCGTCTACCTGCGTCGCGGTGACAGGCGCACGGACAACGTGATCATCGGACCGGGCGGACTGTTCGTGCAGACGAACTCGTCGCGCCACCTGCACGCCAAGCTCGCGAAGCAGTGGGACACGTTCGAGAGCAAGAAGTTCTTCCTCTGGTCCACGGGCGTCCTCCAGCAGCCGACCGAGGACGAGGAGGCCGCGGTCCGGCGGGTCACGTCACGCTCCCGTCAGATCGTCGTCCGCGCGACCAAGGAGGCCGAGCTCCTGCGGAAGATCGGCCCGGTCACGGCCCCCGAGTGGGCGCCGTGCGCGTCGCTGTTCACCGACCGCCTCCTGGACGTCCCGAACCGGACGCGCGACGTCGTCGTCGTGAACCTCGACGGGTTCCTCTTCACGGCGGAGAACGCCGCGTCCCACCCGCTGCGGCGGTTCGTGGACCACGCGAACGCCCAGGGTCTCGAGGTCCGTTCGATGATCAACGCGTCGGGCGACTTCAACCCCTGGCTGCTGGACCTGCTCCCGCCCATCGAGATCGACGCAGCCCCGTTCAAGGCGGCCCTGGACCCCGCGCTGCCCGGCCCCGAGTTCCACCGCAGGTTCAACGAGGCCCTCGCCGCGCACCCGTCCTACGGCGCCCGGTACACCGACTGCCGGTTCGCGTTCGGCAAGCGGCTGCACGGCTGGCTGCCGTTCCTCGCGTTCGACAAGCCCGCGGCGTTCGTCGGGATGCAGGCCCGGCGCGGCATGCCCCGCGACTACTTCGGCGACGACACCTTCCTGTGCGACGTTCCGCGCCGGAACCCCATGTCGACAGCCCAGCTCGATGCCACCGCCGACGGGATGATCGCGAAGCTGGACGAGTTCGTGGCCCACGAGGAAGCCCTCGCCGCCCGGGTCGCGGAACGCCGCGAGGAGCTCTGGGCGCAGCTCCAGGGCCAGGCGCGGGCGCTCGCGGACGCCCTCGTCTGAGCCGGGCCGGCCCGCGCTCACAGGTGCACCGCACCCGCGGCCAGGCACACGATCCCGACGACGGCGCCCAGGCAGATCGCGCACAGCCCGGCGAGCTCGCCGCGCGTGAAGGCACGGCGGCCGGCCTCCCGTCGGGCGCGCGCGAAGAGCACGCTCGCGGGCGCGTACACGACGAGGATCACGAGCAGGTAGGCCGGACCCGCGGCCACCAGGAGGAACAGGGTGTACGCGGTCGCGAGGACGGCGACGACCGTCTCCCCGCGCCGCGCGTCGCGCACGCCGACGCGCACCGCGAAGCCGGCCGCGAGCACGTAGGGGACGATCGCGAGCGTGGCCGTGAGGTCGAGCGCGAAGTCGAAGGCGTCGGCGGACAGGAGCGTCACGAGCAGCAGCACCTGTGCCAGCGCGGACGTGAGGAACAGCGCCGGGACGGGGGTGTCCCGCGCGTCCGACCGCGACAGGAGCCGCGGCAGGTCGCCGTCGCGCGCGGCCACGAGCAGCACCTCCGCGGCCATCAGGGTCCAGGCGAGGTACGCGCCGAGCACCGACACGACAAGCCCGACGCTCACGACGACGCGGCCCCATCCTCCGACGGCGGCCTCGAGCACCCCGGCCATCGACGGCTGCCGCAGGCCCGCGAGCTCGTCGCGCGGCAGGATCCCGTACGACACGACCGACACCGAGGCGAACAGCGCGAGCACGGACACGAACCCGAGGACGGTCGCGCGGCCGACGTCGCGCCGCCGGCGGGCGTGGCGGGAGTAGACGCTCGCGCCCTCCACGCCCAGGAACACGAAGACCGTGACGAGCGTGACGCCGCTGAGCTGCGAGAAGAACGACCCCGCGGACGAGGGTGCGGACAGGTTCTCGGCGAGCACGCGGGGGTCGAGCAGCGTCGCGCAGAGCACGACGAACACGACGATGGGCACGACCTTCGCGACCGTCACCACGCGGTTCACCACGACCGCCCCGGTCACGCTGCGTCGCACGAGCGCGAAGACGGCCCACAGCCCGACGCTCGCGAGGACGACGGCGAGCACCGAGTCGCCCTGCCCGAGCGCGGGGAAGGCGGCGCCCAGCGTCGACATCACGAGCACCCAGTAGGTGACGTTGCCCGCGCACGCGCTCGCCCAGTAGCCGATCACCGACAGGAAGCCGGGGTACTCGCCGAAGCCCGTCTTCGCGTACGCGTAGATGCCGGCGTCGAGCCCGGGCCGGCGCACGGCGAGCGTCTGGAAGACGAGGGCGAGCGTGAGCGTCCCGGCCCCGGCGACGGCCCACGCCCCGAGGGTGCCCCACACGCCCGTCCGCTCCGCGAAGCGCGCCGGCAGGGAGAACACGCCCGCGCCGACCATCGAGCCGACGACCATCGCGGTGAGCGCACCGATGCCGACGGTCGTGGTCCGGGCGGTGGTCGTCGGGTCGGCCATGGTCCCTTTCCGCTGTCCGGGGCCCGCGGCGGCCCGCTACGATGGGGGCACAAGGCGTCGACCCGGCCATCACCGGCGAGCCTCCGGAAGAACGGCCTCAGCGTCGCGCTCCCGCCCCGACCAGTCTGGTCTCCGGCGCAGCGCACGGCACGGCGAGGCTCAGTAGAACCGGACGGGAGGGCCCGTCACAGCCCTGAAGGAGCGGTCGCCGGAGCGCCGGCGACAAGCGGGGTGGTACCGCGGTCCGCCGAGCCGGGTCACCGGTCGGCCGGGTCGTCCTCGCACGAGTGCACGACCCAGGTCCACCGCAGGCTTGCCGCCCTTCGATCGCCCAGGAGCCGAACCCCATGGCCCACTACCCCCAGCACCGTTCCGGTGACGACGCGCGCGTCCCGGCGTCCCCGAACCTGCCCGACGTCGAGCGGGGCACGCTCGCCTTCTGGAAGTCGGACGGCACGTTCCAGGCGTCGATCGACCAGCGGCCGGCGGGCGAGGACGGCAGCAACGAGTTCGTCTTCTACGACGGCCCCCCTTCGCGAACGGGCTTCCGCACTACGGACACCTGCTCACGGGCTACGTCAAGGACGTCGTCCCGCGCTACCAGACCATGAAGGGCCGCCGGGTGGAGCGGCGCTTCGGGTGGGACACGCACGGCCTGCCGGCGGAGCTCGAGGCGGAGCGGATCCTCGGGATCACGGACAAGTCGCAGATCGACGAGATGGGCATCGCGGCGTTCAACGACGCGTGCCGGACCTCGGTGCTGAAGTACACGAAGGAGTGGGAGGAGTACGTCGAGCGGCAGGCCCGCTGGGTGGACTTCGAGCACGACTACAAGACGCTCGACGTCACCTTCATGGAGTCGGTGCTGTGGGCGTTCAAGCAGCTCCACGACAAGGGCCTCGCGTACGAGGGCTACCGCGTGCTGCCGTATTGCTGGCGCGACGAGACCCCCTGTCCAACCACGAGCTGCGCATGGACGACGACGTGTACGCGTCGCGCCAGGACCCGGCGGTCACGGTCGGCCTGCGCCTGGCGGGTGCGCGCGACGGCTCGCCCGCGGCGGCGCTTGCGCCCGAGGTGCGCTCCGTCGTCGACGGCGCTCTCGTCCTGATCTGGACCACCACGCCGTGGACGCTGCCCTCCAACCTCGCGGTCGCCGTCGGGCCGGACGTGGACTACGTCGTCGTGCAGCCGCAGGACGGGTCACCGTTCGCCGACGAGCACCCGGGCGAGCGCGTCCTGCTCGCGCAGCCGCGGCTCGCGGCGTTCGCGCGCGAGCTCGGCGACGAGCCGACGGTCCTCGCGACCGTGCGCGGCGCGGACCTCGCCGGCGCGACGTACCACCCGCCGTTCGACTACTTCGTCGGGCACGAGAACGCCCACCAGGTGCTCGTCGCGGACTTCGTCACGATCGAGGACGGCACCGGCGTCGTGCACCTCGCCCCCGCGTTCGGCGAGGACGACATGGCGGCCTGCGACGCGGCGGGGATCCGGCCCGTCGTGCCCGTCGACGCGCGCGGCCGGTTCACGACGCAGGTCGGCGACTACGCGGGCGAGCAGGTCTTCGACGCGAACCCGACGATCATCGCGGACCTCAAGCGCGTCGCCGGCCCCGTCGAGCGGCGCGCCGTCGCCGAGCGCCCCGTGCTCGTGCGCCACGAGACCTACCAGCACTCCTACCCGCACTGCTGGCGCTGCCGGAACCCCTGATCTACAAGGCCGTGTCGAGCTGGTTCGTGCGCGTCACCGCGTTCCGCGACCGCATGGTCGAGCTCAACCAGGAGATCTCCTGGACGCCCGAGCACATCAAGGACGGCCAGTTCGGCAAGTGGCTCGAGGGCGCCCGCGACTGGTCGATCAGCCGCAACCGCTACTGGGGCTCGCCCATCCCGGTGTGGCAGAGCGACGACCCGGCGTACCCGCGCGTCGACGTGTACGGGTCGCTCGCGGAGCTCGAGCGCGACTTCGGCCGCGTGCCCACGAACGAGGCGGGCGAGCCCGACCTGCACCGCCCCTTCATCGACGAGCTCACGCGCTCCAACCCCGACGACCCCACGGGCCGCTCGACGATGCGGCGCATCCCCGACGTGTTCGACGTGTGGTTCGACTCGGGCTCGATGCCGTTCGCCCAGGTGCACTACCCGTTCGAGAACACCGAGTGGTTCGAGCACCACTTCCCGGGCGACTTCATCGTCGAGTACGTCGGGCAGACGCGCGGCTGGTTCTACCTGCTGCACGTCCTGTCGACCGCGCTGTTCGACCGGCCCGCGTTCCGTTCGTGCGTCTCGCACGGCATCATCCTCGGCGACGACGGCCGCAAGGCCAGCAAGTCGCTGCGCAACTTCCCCGACCCCATGGAGATGTTCGACGCGTACGGCTCGGACGCCGTCCGCTGGTCCCTCATGAGCAGCCCCGTGCTGCGCGGCGGGAACCTCGTCGTCGCGGAGGAGAACATCCGCGACTCCGTCCGCCAGGTGCTGCTGCCGCTGTGGAGCACGTACTACTTCTTCACGCTGTACGCGGGGGCCGCGAACGGCGGGGACGGGTACGTCGCGCGGACGGTCGGCGCCGACGACGCCGCGAGGCTGGGGGCGCTCGACGGCTACGTCCTCGCGCGCACCAGGTCGCTCGTGGAGCGGACCACCGCGCTCCTCGACGCGTACGACGTCGCGGCCGCGTGCGAGGCGGTGCGCGAGCACCTCGACGTGCTCACCAACTGGTACGTGCGCACCCAGCGCGACCGGTTCTGGGCCGAGGACCCCGTGCGTTCGACACCCTCTACACGGTGCTCGAGCTGCTGACCCGCGTCATGGCGCCGCTCGCCCCGCTGGTCACCGAGGAGGTCTGGCGCGGGCTCACTGGCGGGCGCTCTGTGCATCTCGTCGACTGGCCGACCGTGGACGAGCCGGCGCTCGCGGCCTTCGGGGACGCCGCCGCCGACGCGCTCGTGGCGTCGATGGACGAGGTCCGCGCCGTCGTCTCCGCCGCGCACGGCGTGCGCAAGGCACACCAGATGCGCGTGCGTCAGCCGCTCGCGAGGCTCACGGTCGTCGTCGCCGACCCCGAGGCCCTCGCCCCGTACGCCGACCTGCTCGCCACCGAGCTCAACGTCAAGGCCGTCGAGCTGGCCGGGCTCGAGTCCGGGGCCGCCGAGCGGTTCGGGATCAGCCAGCGGCTCGCGGTCAACGCGCGCGCCGCCGGCCCGCGCCTCGGACGCGGGGTCCAGGCCGTCATCAAGGCGGCGAAGGCGGGGGACTGGTTCGTGTCCGACGCGGACGCCGTCGTCGTGCGCACGCCCGACGGCGACGTGCCGCTCGAGCCCGCCGAGTACGAGCTGAGCACGGTCGTCGGGGGCGGCGAGGGTGGTGCCGGGGACACCGGCGGCGACGTGGGGGCCGCGGTCCTGCCGGGCGGCGGGTTCGTCGTCCTCGACCTCGCGCTCGACGACGCCCTGCGCGCCGAGGGCTACGTGCGCGACCTCGTGCGCGCCGTCCAGGACGCGCGCAAGGCCGCCGACCTCGACGTCGCCGACCGCATCGACCTGCACCTCGAGGTGCCCGCCGAGCACCTGGCCGACGTCGAGGGGCACCGCGACTTCCTCGGCGCCGAGACGCTCGCGACGAGCATCGAGCTCGCCCCGCTGGCCGACGCCGCGCAGGACCGCGCGCCCGTCGTCGCCGTGAGCCGGGCGGTGCGGGCATGAGCGCCCGGCCGGCGGGTGCGGGGAAGGGGCAGGCCCGGAAGAAGGGCGCCGACGCGAAGCGCGCCGCCGAGGACGTGGCCGCGCAGGCGGACCTCGACCGGATCTGGGCGCACATCGTCGCGCGGGCGCCCGAGCACGAGATCAACCCGTCGCTCGACCGGGTGCAGCGCGTCATGGAGGTCCTCGGCGACCCGCAGCGCGCGTTCCGCGCCATCCACGTGACCGGGACCAACGGCAAGACGAGCACCGCGCGCATGGCCGAGCGGCTCGTGCGCGAGCACGGCCTGCGGACCGGGCTCTTCACCAGCCCGCACCTCACGAGCGTGACCGAGCGGATCCAGGTCGACGGGGAGCCGATCAGCGCCGAGCGGTTCGTCGACATCTGGAACGACGTCTTCCCGTACGTCCAGATCGTCGACGCCGAGCTCGAGGGCGAGGGCCGTGCGCGCCTGTCCTTCTTCGAGGTGCTCGTCGTGCTCGCGTACGCGGCGTTCGCCGACGCGCCGGTGGACGTGGCCGTCGTCGAGGTGGGCATGGGCGGCGAGTGGGACTCGACGAACGTGCTCGACGCGGAGGTCGCCGTCATCGCGCCGGTGGCGCTCGACCACCAGGCGTGGCTCGGCGACACCATCGAGGAGATCGCGCACACCAAGGCGGGCATCATCAAGGACGGCGCGACCGTCGTCGTCGCCGACCAGGTCGAGGAGGCCGCGGAGGAGATCGCCGCGGTGGTACGGGCGCGCCACGCCCGGCTGCTCCGGGAGGGCGCGGAGCTCGCCGTCGTCGAGCGGACCGTCGCCGTCGGCGGGCAGATGCTCACGCTGCGCACCCCGGGCGCCGTCTACCAGGACGTCTACCTGCCGCTGTTCGGCGAGCACCAGGCGCACAACGCGCTGCTGGCGCTCGCGGCGGGCGAGGCGCTGCTCACGGGCGGGCGCGCGCTCGACGGCGGGGTCGTCGAGGCCGCGTTCGGGGACGCGACGTCGCCCGGGCGACTCGAGGTCGTGCGGTCGTCTCCGACGGTCGTGGTCGACGCGGCGCACAACCCGGCCGGCGTCGAGGCTCTCGTGGCCGCGCTCGACGAGGCGTTCGCCTTCACGCGCCTCGTGGGCGTCGTCGGGATCCTGGGCGACAAGGACGCCGAGGGCGTCCTCGCGACGCTCGAGCCGGTCCTCGCGGAGATCGTCGTGACGCAGTCGTCGTCGCCGCGCTCGACGCCGCCCGACGAGCTCGCCGAGATCGCGAACGACGTGTTCGGCGAGGACCGAGTGCACGTCGCGGATCAGCTCTCCGAGGCGCTCCAGGTCGCCGTCGACCTCGCGGAGGCCGGCGACGAGACCGGCGTGGGTGCGGGCACGGGCGTCGTCGTCACGGGCTCGGTCATCATGGCGGCGGACGCCCGCATCCTCCTCGGCCGCGGCTGAGGGGGTCGACGCGGCGGAGGAAAGGGGCGCGCGGTCTTCCATCCGCCTCGCTCGTCCCTCGCTCGGCTCCCGCCAGACCCACCACGACCGCGCGCCCCTTCCCTCCGACGCGTCTGCGTCAGGCACGTCCTGCGGGGGCTGTCGTGCACGTTGTTTCAGGTGCCGCGCGCAGACGCGCGCCCCGGTGTTTGATGGTTTCAGACGGCGGGCACGGCGGGGGCGGCGCACGCCGACGACGTCGCCCCGGAGCCTCCGGGGCGCTGGACCACTGCCACGGAGGGCGAGCACAGTGAAGAAGCTGCTGAACGATCCCGCTGACGCCGTCGTCGAGTCCGTCGAGGGCTTCGTCGCGGCGCATTCCGACATCGTCGAGGCCCACTACGACCCGATCTACGTGAGCCGCGTGGGCGGGGCCGTCGAGGGCAAGGTCGGCCTGGTCTCGGGCGGCGGCTCGGGCCACGAGCCGCTCCACGCCGGGTTCGTCGGGCAGGGCATGCTCGACGCCGCGGTCCCGGGACCCGTGTTCACGTCGCCGACGCCGGACCAGATCGCCCCGGCGCTGGTGGCCGCGAACGGGGGTGCGGGCGTCCTCGCGATCGTGAAGAACTACACGGGCGACGTCCTGAACTTCGAGACGGCGGTCGAGCTCGCCGAGGCGGAGGACGTCGAGGTCGCGACCGTCATCACCAACGACGACGTCGCCGTCCAGGACTCCCTGTACACCGCGGGCCGGCGCGGGGTGGCCGGGACGGTCTGCGTCGAGAAGATCGCGGGAGCGGCCGCGGACCGCGGCGACGACCTCGCGGGAGTCGCGGCTGTGGCGACGCGCGTCAACGCGAACGTGCGCTCGATGGGCGTGGCGCTGACGGCGTGCACGGTGCCGGCGAGCGGCAAGCCGAGCTTCGACCTGCCCGAGGACGAGGTCGAGATCGGCATCGGGATCCACGGCGAGCCGGGCCGGCACCGCATCAAGCTCGAGCCCGCCGACGCGATCACCCAGCGGCTGCTCGACCCGGTCGCGGAGGACCTGCACCTCGCCTCGGGCGAGAACGTGCTGCTGTTCGTCAACGGCATGGGCGGGACGCCGTCGTCGGAGCTGTACGTGGTCTATCGTCAGGCGCGCAAGCTGCTCGAGGCACGCGGCGTCGTCGTCGCGCGGTCGTTGGTCGGCAACTACGTGACCTCGCTCGAGATGCAGGGCGCGTCGGTGACCGTCCTGCGGTTCGACGACGAGCTGACGACGCTCTGGGACGCCCCGGTGCACACGGCCGCGCTGCGGTGGTGACGCGGCCGCGTGAGGCTGGACCCGGGGTGCGCGGCGAGCGCGGACGACGAGAACGAGGAGGGCGGAATGGCGGCTGACGTGGCTTGGGCGGAGCGTTGGGTCCGGGAGACGGCGCGCAGCATCGCGGCGAACAAGGAGGAGCTGACCGAGCTCGACCGGCAGATCGGCGACGGCGACCACGGCGAGAACATGAACCGTGGCTTCACGGCGGTCGTCGCGAAGCTCGACGCCCTTCCGGAGCCGCCGGCGCACGTCTCCGACGTGCTCAAGCTCGTCGCGACGACGCTGATGTCGACCGTCGGGGGCGCCGCAGGCCCGCTGTACGGGACGGCGTTCCTGCGGGCTGCCAAGGTGGCCGACCTGCCCGAGCTGGACGGCCGCGGCGTCGTCGCCGTCCTCGAGGGGGCGCTCGAGGGCGTGCAGGCGCGCGGCAAGGCGACGGTCGGCGAGAAGACGATGGTCGACGCGCTCAGCCCCGCCGTCCAGGCCGCGGTGCAGGCAGCCGACGGCGGCGGTGACGCGCGCGCCGTGTTCGCGGCGGCGGCCGAAGCGGCGCAGAAGGGCGCCGAGGGGACGATCCCGCTGCTCGCGACCAAGGGCCGCGCCAGCTACCTGGGCGAGCGGAGCATCGGCCACCAGGACCCGGGCGCGACGTCGACGGCGCTCATCCTCGCGGCCGGCGTGGTCGCGTCGGAGCCCGAGCCGTGACGGATCCCGGCGGTCGCACCCCGACGGCGCTCGTCCTCGTCTCGCACGCCGACGAGCTCGCTCGTGGGACGGCGCGGCTGGCCGCGCAGATGGCGCCCGCGGTGACGATCGAGGCGGCGGGCGGCCTGCCCGACGGCGGCCTGGGCACCGACTTCGACCGGGTCCAGGACGCGATCGGCCGGGCCCTGGCGGCGGCCGACGGCGTCGTCGTGCTGGCCGACCTGGGTTCGGCGATCCTCACGGTCGAGTCGGTGGTCGAGTTCCTCGACCCCGACGCCGCCGCCCGCGTGCACCTGGCGACGGCGCCGTTCGTGGAGGGCGCCGTCGCGTCGGCCGTCGCCGCGAACGGGGAGAGCCCGCGGACGCCGTCCTGCGCGTCGCGGAGGAAGCGGGCCGTACGTTCGCGCCGACCGCGAGCCCCGGGCCGCCCCCGACGTCCCCGCCTCCGGAGGGCGGCGGCGAGGCCGGTCCCGGTGCACGCGATGCTGCCGCGGTGCTCCGCCGGACCGTCACGATCCGCAACCCGCTCGGTCTGCACGCCCGCCCGGCTGCCGAGCTCGCCCGGACCGCCTCCGGCTTCGATGCCGAGGTCACCGTCGGCGGGGTCGAGGCGGCGAGCGTGCTCGAGCTCATGGGTCTCGGGGTCACTGGCGGCCAGGAGGTCGAGGTCACCGCGAGCGGTCCGCAGGCGCACGAGGCTCTCGACGCCGTCGCGGGCGCGATCGAGGGCGGCTTCGGCGAGGCCTGACCCGCGCCCCGCCGACCACGCCTGACCGCGAGGTAGATGGCGCGGACGTCTACTTCGCGGGCCGAAGCGCCCGCGCCGGACCGTATCCTGGAGCGGTGAGCAGCACCCCTCCGACGGCCCCGCGCGCCCCGAGCCCCAGCGTCGCACCCTGCCCAAGGACGTCCCGCTGCCGGGCGACCGGATCAAGCCGCGCGCCGCCGCCAAGCCCCAGTTCACGCAGACCGTGCTGCTGCTCGAGGCGTTCGTCGTCTTCTTCTGCACCCTGGTGGCGTACGGGCTGCGGACCGTCCCGAACGCCTGGCCGCTGTTCGACCCGCCGAGCGGAGCCGTCATCTGGACGGTCGGCCTCGTGCTGTCGGTCGTGCTGCTCGTCCTGTCCCGGCTCGTGACGGCACCGGGCGGCTACCTCGCCGGCACCCTCGTGCAGGTCCCGGTCATCGCGGGCGGGCTCGCGGTGCCGTTCATGTTCGTCGCCGGCGGCATCTTCGCCGTGCTCTGGGTGGCCGCGCTGCGGCTCGGCGGGCGCGTCGACGCCGAGCGCGCCGTGTACGACGCGGAGCACCCCGAGACGGCGCCGAACGTCGAGCCGAAGGTGCGCGGCCGCCGTCGGGCAGGCACCGGTCCGGACGCCTGAGCAGGGCGAGGACGCCGTCGTCGCGCCGGTAGGGTGTGGCCCATGAGCACGCCGAACAGCACCGAACGCACCCTCGTCCTCGTCAAGCCCGACGGCGTCCGCCGCGGCCTCGTGGGGGAGGTCCTGCGACGGATCGAGGCCAAGGGCTACGCGCTTGCCGCCGTCCAGCTGCTCACCGCCTCCGACGAGCTCCTCGCCGCGCACTACGCCGAGCACGAGGGCAAGCCGTTCTACGCCCCGCTCGTCGAGTTCATGAAGTCCGGGCCCGTCGTCGCGGTCGTCGCCGAGGGCCAGGGCGTCATCCCGGGCTTCCGCTCGCTCGCGGGCGCCACGGACCCGACGGCCGCCGCGCCCGGCACGATCCGCGGCGACCTCGGCCGCGACTGGGGCCTCAAGGTCCAGCAGAACCTCGTCCACGGCTCCGACTCGGTCGAGTCCGCCGAGCGCGAGATCGGGCTCTGGTTCCCCGGCCTGTGAGGTTCCGGCACGAGCCGACCCGGAGTGAGGTCGGCGTCGAGGTCCCTGGATTCCTTCGCCTCCCGAACTAGGCTCGGCGTCGTGCACCTCAAGACCCTCACGCTCCGCGGGTTCAAGTCGTTCGCGTCGTCGACGACGCTGCGGTTCGAGCCCGGCGTGACGTGCGTGGTGGGCCCGAACGGCTCCGGGAAGTCGAACGTCGTCGACGCGCTGGCCTGGGTGATGGGCGAGCAGGGGGCCAAGTCGCTGCGCGGCGGCAAGATGGAGGACGTCATCTTCGCCGGCACAGCGGGGCGCCCCCGCTCGGCCGTGCCGAGGTCTCGCTCACCATCGACAACGCCGACGGCGCGCTGCCCATCGAGTACTCCGAGGTCACGATCAGCCGCACGCTGTTCCGCAGCGGCGGCAGCGAGTACGCGATCAACGGGTCGTCGTGCCGACTCCTCGACATCCAGGACCTGCTCTCCGACTCGGGGATCGGGCGCGAGATGCACGTCATCGTCGGGCAGGGACAGCTCGACGCCGTCCTGCGGGCCACGCCCGAGGAGCGCCGCGGGTTCGTCGAGGAGGCCGCTGGCGTCCTCAAGCACCGCAAGCGCAAGGAGAAGGCGGTCCGCAAGCTCGACGCGATGCAGGGCAACCTCACGCGGCTCGCGGACCTCACGTCGGAGGTGCGGCGCCAGCTCGGGCCGCTCGGCCGCCAGGCCGAGGTGGCGCGCAAGGCCCAGTTCATCCAGGCCGACGTGCGCGACGCGCGGTCCCGTCTGCTCGCCGACGACCTCGCCCAGGCGCTCGCGTCCCTCGAGCAGGACCTCGCCGGCGAGACGGCGCTGCGCGAGCAGCAGGCGCGCGTCGAGGCGGCTCTCACCGCGGCGCGCGAGGCGCTGACCGGGCTCGAGCAGCAGGCCGCCGCGGCCAGCCCGGCCGTCACGGAGGCCAACGACACGTACTACCGGCTGTCGGCGCTGCGCGAGCGGCTGCGCGGCACCCAGACGCTCGCGGCCGAGCGGCTCCGGCTGCTCGGCTCCGCGGAGCCGCTCCAGCGCGGCGCCGACCCCGACGACCTCGACGCGCAGGCGGAGCGTGCCCGCGACGCGGAGCGTGAGCTCACGAGCGAGGTCGAGCTCGCCCGCGCTGGGCTCGAGGAGGCCGTCGAGGCGCGGGCCGGGGCCGAGGACGCCGCGACCGCCGCGGAGCGCGCGCTCGCGGCGTTGCAGCGTGCGTCCGCCGACCGGCGCGAGGGGCTCGCCCGGCTGTCCGGCCAGGTGGCCGCCCAGCGCAGTCGGGTCGAGGCGACCCAGGCCGAGCTCGGCCGGATCCGCGAGGCGGTCGCCGAGGCGGAGCGGCGCGGGGCCGAGGCCGGCGCGCGCTTCACCGAGCTGGAGGCCCGAGTCGTGGGCGACGAGGCCGGCGAGGTCGATCTCGACACCGAGCACGAGGAGGCGGCCGGGGCTCTCGAGGCCGCGGTCGCCCGGGTCGCCGGGCTCAAGGAGCAGGCCGCCGATGCCGAGCGCGACCGCACGCAGTGGTCCGCGCGCGTCGAGGCGCTCGAGCTGAGCCTCGACCGCAAGGACGGCGCGGGCGCCCTGCTCGCCGACGACCAGCCGGGCACGCTCGGGTCCGTCGCGGCGACGCTCGCCGTCGAGCCCGGGTTCGAGGACGCGGTCGCCGCCGCCCTCGGCCCGCTGGCCGACGCCGTCGCCGTCGAGTCCCTCGACGCCGCGGTCGACGCGCTGCGCTGGCTGCGCGAGCAGGACGCCGGTCGCGCGACGCTCGTCGTCGGGGAGCCCGGTGCCGCCGGCCCCTCTCGTCCGGGCGGCGTCACGCTGCCCGACGGTGCACGGTGGGCCACCGAGGCCGTCACCGCGGCCCCTTCGGCGCGGGCGGGGCTGGACGCGCTGCTCGCGGACGTCGTCGTCGTGCCGGACCTCGCCCACGGGCGGGCGCTCGTCGCCGCGCACCCTGCCGTCCGCGTCGTGACGCTCGGCGGGGACCTGCTCGCGGGCGCGCACGCCGCGGGCGGGTCGGCGTCGTCCCCCGGTGTCCTGCACCTGCAGGCCGCGCTCGAGGAGGGGCGCCACGCGCTCGAGGTCGCGGTCGCGGCGGGGGAGCGGGCCCGCTTCGAGCTGGCCGGTGCTACCCAGGCCGAGGAGTCCGCCCGCGCCCGCCACGACGAGACCCTCGCACGCCTCAACGAGTCCGACGCGCGCCTCGCGGCCGTCGCAGAGGAGCTCGGGCACCTGGGCGCGACCGCCCGCGCGGCGCGCGCCGAGGCCGAGCGCGCGGGCGACCGCCTCGCGACGGCGGAGGCGTCGCTCGTCGAGCAGGAGGAGGCGCTCGAAGCGCTCACGGCTCGCCTGGAGGCCGCCCAGCTCGCCCCCGAGGAGTCCGAGGACGCGATCGAGGCAGCCACCGAGGAGCAGGACGCCCGGGCGCAGGCGGCGACGGCGGCACGGCAGCAGGAGACCGAGGCGCGCCTCGCCCTGCGCACGAGCGAGGAGCGGGCGCGAGCGCTCGCGGGGCGCGCCCAGTCGCTCGCTCGCGCGGCCGCCGCCGAGCGCGAGGCTCGCCGCGTCGCCGCCGAACGCGAACGGGCCCGCGCCGTCCAGGCCGCACGCGCCCAGGCCGTCGTCACCGGCGCCGGGCTGGCGCTCGCCGCCGTCGAACGGGCCGTCGCCCAGGCCGCCGACGAGCGCGCCGCCGCTGAGGCCGCCCGCGCCGAACGGGAGGTCGGGCTCGTCAGCGCGCGGGCCGACGTCGAGAAGCTCGTCGGCGAGCTCCGCGACCTCACCGACGTCGCCCACCGCGACGAGGTCGCACGGGCCCAGCAGCAGCTCCGGGTCGAACAGCTCCAGCAGCGCGCCGTCGACGAGCTCGGGGTCGACCCCGAGGTGCTCGTGGACGAGTTCGGCCCGCACCGGTCCGTCCCGGTCCTCGATGCCGCGCCCGACGACGACCCCGACGCCCCGCCCCGCGAGGTGCCGTTCGACCGGGCCGAGCAGGAGAAGCGCCTGCGCACCGCCGAACGCCGCCTCGGCCAGCTCGGGCGCGTCAACCCTCTCGCCCTCGAGGAGTTCGCCGCCCTCGAGGAGCGCCACACCTTCCTCACCGAGCAGCTCGCCGACCTCAAGAAGTCCCGCGCCGACCTGCTCGAGATCGTCAAGGAGATCGACGAGCGCGTCGAACGGGTCTTCGCCGAGGCCTACGCGGACACCGCCGCCCAGTTCGAGCAGGTGTTCCCCCGGCTGTTCCCCGGCGGCGAGGGGCGGCTCGTGCTCACCGACCCGTCCGACATGCTCGCCACCGGCATCGAGGTCGAGGCACGCCCCGCCGGCAAGAAGGTCAAGCGGCTGTCCCTGCTGTCCGGCGGCGAGCGCTCCCTGACCGCCGTCGCGCTCCTCGTGTCCATCTTCAAGGCGCGGCCCAGCCCGTTCTACGTGATGGACGAGGTCGAGGCCGCCCTCGACGACACCAACCTCGGGCGGCTCCTCGAGATCTTCGCCGAGCTCCAGCGCGACTCCCAGCTCATCGTGATCACGCACCACAAGCGCACCATGGAGATCGCGGACGCCCTCTACGGCGTGACGATGCGCGGCGACGGCGTGACGACGGTCATCTCGCAGCGGCTGCGGTCGGAGGAGCCGGTCGGCGCGTAGGTGGTGCCCCGTTCGTGGGTCTGGTCCGCGGGGGACGGGGTGTGTTGTGCGCCGGCTTCCATCCGCCTCCGCTCGTTCCTCGCTCCGGCTCCCGCCAGACCCGCCACGACGGCGCACAACACACCCCGACCCCCGCTCACGTCGTCGGGTCGCCTTCGCGCGTCGGTGCCCGGCCGGCTCGTCTTCGCTCCCGAGTACGAGCGTTTCCGTCGAGTACGAGGGACGAGTGCTCGAACTCGGCGGAAGCCCTCGTACTCGGCGCCGCGGGCCCGTCGCGCCCTCACCCCGCCCTGCGCCCCCAGGCAGGACCGTCGGGCCCCGCCCACATCACGGCGAGGTCACGGATACGGAGCAGTTGTGTGCCCTGGGTGAAGGTCGGTATCGATTCGGAAACGCACAGGGTGCCCGAGGTGCGGCCCCAGGCTGGTCGCCGATACTGGGACCGTGGTGCAGCTCTGGTTCTGGATGGTCGTCGCTCTCGTCGCCGCGGTCGCGGTGCTCTACGCCGTGCTCCGGGTCGAGCGTCGGGACAACCCCGAGCTGCCCGCTACCGGCATGCGCGGGTTCGTCGCCGACTTCCGGGCGGGCTGGCAGGACATCCGCGCCGAGCGGCTCGCGCGCAAGCACCCGGACCGCGCGACCGCCGTGGCCGCGCACCTCGCGCCGCCCGTCGTCGACACGCAGCTCGACGACGTCTTCGAGTGGTCGGAGCCCGACGACGCGAACCGCGACTGGCACGACTGGCGGCACGCCGCGCGCGGCTGAGCGCGCCGACGCCGCCGACCGGCTGAGCGCCTCGCCCGGCGCGGGTCGGGTGGGCCGGGACCTCCGAGCCTGGGACACTGGTCCGCGTGGACCTCTGGCTGTGGATCGTCATCGCTGTCGTGCTCGTCGCCGTCGTGGCGGGCCTCGTCGGGAACCGGGTCGGCGCGTCGCGTCGGCGTCGGGCCGGTGGAGCGCCCGCGGCCCCTCCGGTCGCCGAGGCCCCGCCGTCTCCTGAGTCACCGTCGCCGACCGCCACGGCCCCGCAGGCGCCGGCCGTCGAGCCCGAGGTCGCCGAGGCCGAGGTCGCGCCCGAGCTCGAGCGCCCGGAGCCCGTTGCCGGCCGCCTGGTCCGGCTCCGCGGCCGTCTGGCCCGTTCCGGCTCGCCGCTCGGTGCGCGCCTGCTCGCGGTCCTGTCCCGCGACCACCTGACCGAGGACGACTGGGACGAGCTCGAGGAGACCCTGCTCCTCGCCGACGTCGGTGCAGGCCCGACGGGCGAGATCGTCGAGGCGCTGCGGACCCGCGTCCGCGTCGAGGGCGTCAAGGATGCGGCAGCGGTGCGCGAGCTCCTGCGCTCGGAGCTCCTCGCGATCGTCGACCCGACCCTCGACCGCTCGCTCGCGACCGAGCGCCACCCGGGTCCGGACGGGAGCGAGGTGCCCGCCGTCGTGCTCGTCGTCGGGGTCAACGGCACCGGCAAGACCACGACCATCGGCAAGCTCTCCCGGGTGCTCGTCGCGGAGGGGCGCAGCGTCGTCCTCGGCGCGGCGGACACCTTCCGCGCGGCTGCCGCGGACCAGCTCGAGACGTGGGGCTCGCGCGTCGGCGTCCCGACGGTGCGCTCCGACCGCGACGGCGCGGACCCTGCCGCGGTCGCGTTCGACGCGGTCCGCAGGGGGCGTACGGAGGGCGTGGACGTCGTCGTCGTCGACACCGCGGGGCGCCTGCAGAACAAGGCCGGCCTCATGGACGAGCTCGGGAAGATCACGCGGGTGATCACCAAGGAGGCGCCCCTCACCGAGGTGCTCCTCGTGCTCGACGCGACGACCGGCCAGAACGGGCTCACGCAGGCCCGCGTGTTCGGCGAGGTCGCGGGCGTCACGGGCATCGTGCTGACCAAGCTCGACGGCACGGCGCGCGGAGGGATCGTCGTCGCCGTGCAGCGCGAGCTAGGGGTGCCGGTCAAGCTCGTCGGCCTCGGCGAGGGTCCCGACGACCTCGCGCCGTTCGACCCGGAGGCCTTCGTCGACGGTCTGCTCGGCGACTGACGGGGACGCCCGACCGGCCGCCCGCGGCCGCCGCGAAACCCAACATTTACGCCCGGGCGGCGTATGTCACCTGCCTGTAACACGCTCCGCGACCGGGCGAAACCCGTCGCCGAGAACGTTGTCCCCGACCGGCCGCCCAGGTCGGCGGAGGGAGAGACGGGCACATGGCAACAGGAGCCTTGATGGCGGCGGACGCCTTCAAGCTGGACACGGGCAACACGGCCTGGATGATGACGTCCGCGGTCATCGTCCTCATGATGACGGTCCCCGGGCTGGCGTTCTTCTACGGCGGCATGGTCCGCTCGAAGTCGGTCCTCAACATGATGGTGATGAACTTCGTCGCCGCCGGGGTCGTCGGCTTCATCTGGATCCTCTACGGATACTCGATGACCTTCTCGACGGACACGTCGGGCATCAACGAGATCTTCGCGAACCCGTTCAAGTACTTCGGGCTCGTCGGGCTGACCGACGACAACAGCCTCCTCGGCGGCGGCGGCGTCCCCGCCCTGGTCGCGGTCGGGTTCCAGGCGACGTTCGCGGTCATCACGGTCGCGCTCATCACCGGCGCGATCGCCGACCGCATCAAGCTCGGCAGCTGGATCGCCTTCTCGGCGGTCTGGGTGACGGCGGTCTACTTCCCGCTCGCCCACATGGTCTGGGGCGGCGGCCTGCTCAGCGGCGACGGCCCCATCGCGAGCGCGCTGTCCACGCCGATCGACTTCGCGGGTGGCACGGTCGTCCACATCGACGCCGGTGCGGCGGGCCTCGCGCTCGCGCTGATCCTGGGCCGCCGCAAGGGCTGGCCCAAGGAGCCCATGCGGCCCCACAACCTGCCGTACGTCATGCTCGGCGCCGCGCTCCTGTGGGTCGGCTGGTTCGGGTTCAACGCCGGCTCCGAGGGTGCCGCGGACGGCACGGCCGGCCGCGCGTGGATCAACACCTTCGTGGCCACGTGCGTCGCGATGCTCGCCTGGATGGCCACGGAGAAGTTCCGTGACGGCAAGGCCACGTCGCTCGGCGCGGCGTCCGGCGTCGTCGCCGGCCTGGTCGCGATCACCCCGGCCGCGGCCGCGGTCGACTCCTACGGCGCGATGATCATCGGCCTCGTCGCGGGCGTCCTGTGCGCTCTCGCGGTGGGCCTGAAGTTCCGGTTCGGTTTCGACGACGCGCTCGACGTGGTCGGCGTCCACCTCGTCGGCGGCATCGTCGGCACCGTCCTGATCGGCTTCCTCGCCACCGACAAGCAGGGCGGGTTCCTGCCCGAGGGCGCGGAGCGGGGCCTCCTCTACGGTGGAGGTGTGACCCAGCTCGCGACCCAGGTCGTGGTCGCAGCCATCGCGGTCGTCTTCTCGTTCGTCCTGACCTACGTGATCGGCCTCATCATCAAGGCGATCACCGGTCTGCGGGTCGCGGAGGCCGACGAGGTCGGCGGCGTCGACTTCGCGCTCCACGGCGAGACCGCGTACGACACCACCCCCGCCACCGGCGGGCGCGTCAAGGAGGGCATCTCGGCATGAAGCTCGTCACCGCAATCATCCAGCCCCACCGGCTCGACGACGTGAAGTCGGCCCTCGAGGCCGCCGGCGTCAAGGGCATGACCGTCTCGGAGGCGAGCGGGTACGGGCGCCAGAAGGGTCACACCGAGGTCTACCGCGGCGCGGAGTACACGGTCGACCTGGTCCCGAAGGTCCGCGTCGAGGTCCTGGTCGACGACCCGGACGCGTCGGCCGTGACCGAGGCGATCGTGTCGGCGTCGCAGACCGGCAAGATCGGTGACGGCAAGGTGTGGACCGTCCCGGTGGACGCGGTCACCCGGGTCCGCACCGGTGAGACCGGCGCGGAGGCCCTCTAACCGATGACCCACGGACAGCCTGCCGGGGGCAGCAGCCTGTCGAGGAGCAGCCGCAGGTCCCGGGCCCCGTCGGGGTCCGGGACCTGCGGTCCGCCCTCCTCGAGACCGGCGCCCGGCTCTCCGGGCCCGGTCGCAGCGGGGTCGCGCGGCGTGCCGCGCTCGTCGCGCTCGTCGACGGCGCGCTGGGGACGCTCTGGGCGGAGGCGACCGCGGGCCTCGCGGACGACGACGGCGCGGTGCCGGGCCTCGCGCTGGCGGCGGTCGGGAGCCTGGGCCGCGGCGACCTCGGCCCGGCCAGCGACCTCGACCTCGTGCTGGTCCACGACGGCCGGACCCACGACGCCGAGACGGTCACCCGGGTGGCGGAGCGGCTCTGGTACCCGCTCTGGGACGCGAAGGTCGAGCTCGACCACGCGGTCCGCACGCTCTCGCAGTGCCGTCAGGTCGCGTCCAAGGATCTGCCCGCCGCCGTCGGCTGGCTCGACGTGCGCCCGGTGGCCGGCGACCCCGTCGTCGTGCACCGGGCGGCGTCCGCGGTGCTGGGGGACTGGCGGTCGGCGTCGCGTCGCCGGCTCCCGGAGCTCCTCGCGTCGACCAAGGAGCGCGCCGACCGGTTCGGCGAGCTCGCGTACCTGATCGAGCCCGACCTCAAGGAGTCGCGGGGCGGGATCCGCGACGCCGTGGTGCTCTCCGCGCTCGCCGCGACCTGGCTCACCGACCGTCCCCACGGCGACGTCGACCGTGCCACCACGCACCTGCTCGACGTGCGCGACGCCGTGCACGTCGTCGCGCGGCGCCGCACCAACCGGCTCGTGCTGCAGGACCTGGAGGAAGTGGCCGGCGTGTCCGGCTACGACGACGGCGACGCGCTGCTCGCGGGGCTCGCCGAGGCGGGCCGCGAGATCAGCTACGCGCTCGACACGACCGTCCGGCGCGCGCGCCAGGCCCTCCAGCGACCGCGCCTCGCGCGGCCGGTGCTCGTCCGGGGACGGCGCGCGGCCCCCGGCTGCGTCCGGTGGGCGACGGGCTCGTCGAGCACGACGGCGAGCTGGTCCTCGCGGTCGACGCGCACCCCGAGGCCGACCCGGTCCTCCCGTTGCGCGCCGCGGCGACGGCCGCGCGCACGGGTCTCGTGTTCTCGCCGGTCTCGGTCGGCTCGCTGGCGCGCTGCCCGGCCCTGCCCGAGCCGTGGCCCCGCGCGGCCCGTCAGGCGTTCCTCACGCTGCTCGGCAGCGGGCACGCCCAGGTGCCCGTGTGGGAGGCGCTCGACCTGGCCGGCGTCGTGACGACGTGGATCCCGGAGTGGGCGGGCGTCCGGAACCGGCCGCAGCGCGCCGCGATCCATCGGCACACCGTGGACCGGCACCTCGTCGAGGTCGTCGCCCGTGCTGCCCGCGACAAGCGCCAGGTCGCGCTGCCCGATACGCTCCTGCTCGCCGCGCTGCTGCACGACATCGGCAAGCGCGCAGGCGCCGAGGACCACGCCGTCGAGGGCGCCCGGCTCGTGCCGGCGATCCTCGACCGGATGGGCTTCGAGCCGTCGGTGCGCGACGACGTCACGCTGCTCGTCCGCGAGCACCTCACGCTGTCCCGGCTCGCGGTGGGCTCGGACCCGGACGACCCGGCGACGGTCGCGGAGCTCGCGGCGGCCGTGGACCACCGGCCCGACCTGCTCGAGGCGCTCCGCGCGCTCACGGAGGCGGACACGTCGTCGCTCGGGCCGGGGGCGTGGACCGCGTGGCGGCGCCGGCTCGTCGACGACCTCACCGGGCTGACGATGATCGCCCTCCGCGAACACCCGTCGGGGGCGCCGACACCGGGGAGGCCGAGCCCGCCGGGTAGGCTGGGGACGCCCTGGCAGACCGGGCTCCGTCCCCGTGCCCCACGTTCCCGAACCACTGAGGTCCCCTGGTGTTCAACACGCTCTCCGACCGGCTCGCGCAGACCTTCAAGAACCTGCGCACCAAGGGTCGTCTGTCCGAGGCGGACATCGACGCGACCATCCGCGAGATCCGCCGTGCCCTGCTCGACGCGGACGTCGCGGTGCCGGTCGTGCGTGAGTTCACCGGCCAGGTGCGCGAGCGGGCGCTCTCGGCCGAGGTGTCGGGCGCCCTCAACCCGGCGCAGCAGGTCGTCAAGATCGTCAACGAGGAGCTCGTCGGCGTCCTCGGCGGCGAGACCCGGACGCTGCGCTTCGCGAAGACCCCGCCGACCGTCATCATGCTCGCGGGCCTCCAGGGCGCCGGCAAGACGACGTTCGCGGGCAAGCTGGGCCGCTGGCTCAAGGACCAGGGGCACACGCCCTCCTCGTGGCGGCCGACCTGCAGCGCCCCAACGCGGTCACCCAGCTCTCGGTCGTCGCCGAGCGCGCGGGCGTCCCGGTGTTCGCGCCGCACCCGGGCAACCAGAGCGGCGCCGACGCGGAGAACGGACCCGTCATCGGCGACCCGGTCGCCGTCGCGCGCGACGGCGTCGAGACCGCGCGCCAGCGTCAGCACGACGTCGTGATCATCGACACCGCGGGCCGCCTCGGCGTCGACGAGCTGCTCATGCGCCAGGCCACGGACATCCGCGACGCGACGCAGCCCGACGAGGTCCTGTTCGTCATCGACGCGATGATCGGCCAGGACGCCGTCGCGACCGCGAAGGCCTTCGAGGAGGGCGTCGACTTCACCGGCGTCGTCCTGTCCAAGCTCGACGGCGACGCGCGCGGTGGTGCCGCGCTGTCGGTCACGGGCGTGACGGGCCGGCCGATCCTGTTCGCGTCGACGGGCGAGAAGCTCACCGACCTCGAGGTCTTCCACCCGGACCGGATGGCGTCGCGCATCCTCGACATGGGCGACGTGCTGACGCTCATCGAGCAGGCGGAGAAGGCGTTCGACGCCGAGCAGGCCGCTCAGATGGCCGCGAAGGTCGAGGCCGGCCAGGACTTCACGCTGGCCGACTTCCTCGTCCAGATGCAGCAGCTCAAGAACATGGGCTCGATGAAGAAGATGCTCGGGATGCTCCCGGGCATGGGCCAGATGCGTGACGCGATCGAGAACTTCGACGAGCGGGAGGTCGACCGCATCGAGGCGATCGTCCGCTCCATGACCCCCGCCGAGCGCGAGAACCCGAAGATCATCAACGGCTCGCGCCGCGCGCGCATCGCCAAGGGCTCCGGCTCGACGACCACGGACGTCAACCAGCTCCTCGAGCGGTTCGAGAACGCGCAGAAGATGATGCGCCAGGTCGCGCGCGGGGGCGGCGTCCCGGGCATGCCCGGCATGGGTGGGATCCCGGGTCTCGGCGGCGGCAAGAAGGCCCGCGGACGCCAGGCGCCGCAGCGCAAGGTGAAGGGCAAGTCCGGCAACCCCGCGAAGCGGGCGGCGCAGGAGCGGGCCGCCGCGGCGCGGGCCGCGGGCGAGACCGTCGCGGGCCCGAGCGCTCCTGGCTCGGCGTTCGGCGTCGGGCGCGGGACGGGGCCGTCCGCCTCGACCGGCGGCGGGCTCGACGGCCTGGAGCTGCCCCCGGACCTGGAGAAGTACCTGGGTCGATGACGGCTCGCCGAGCCGTTATCGTTTCGTCGCCGGGCCGGTCGCGTCGCTGATCGCCCGGGCCCCAGCGACCCGTGTCGGGTCGCGAGTCGTGAAGGAGCCAGATGTCCGCGCTCGAGGGACCGTCGCTGCACATCCGCGGGCACGTGCTGCTGGGGGACGACCGGGAGCTCACGGAGCTGTGGGTCAAGGACGGCGTCGTGTCGTTCACCCGGCCGTCCGCGCCCGGCACGCACCAGCGGACCATCGAGGGGTGGGTGCTCCCCGGGCTCGTCGACATGCACGCGCACGTCGGGCTCGGCCCGGACGGCGCCGTCGGGCTGGCGGAGGCCGAGGAGCAGGCGCGCGCCCACCGCCGGGCGGGCGTGCTGGCCGTGCGCGACGCCGGCTCGCCGACGGACACCTCTCCGCTCGTGCACCGCCCCCACCTGCCCCGCATCGTGCGTGCCGGCCGCCACCTGGCCCGGCCGAGGCGGTACGTGCGCGGCCTCGCCGAGGAGCTCGCCGACGTCGCCGACCTGCCCGAGGCGGTGCGCCGCGAGGCCCGCGCCGGCGACGGCTGGGTCAAGCTCGTCGCGGACTGGATCGACCGGGACCTCGGCGTGGACGGCGACCTCACGCCGCTGTGGCCCGACGACATCCTCGCGGAGGCGGTCGCGGTGGCGCACGGCGAGGCGGCCCGCGTCACCGCGCACACGTTCTCCGCGGAGGCCCTCCCCGGTCTGCTGGCCGCGGGCGTCGACTGCCTCGAGCACGGCACGGGCGTGCCGCCCGAGCTCATGGGCGAGCTGGCCGAGCGCGGTATCCCCGTCGTGCCGACGCTCCTGCAGGTCGCGCAGTTCGACCGGTTCGCCGCGCAGGCGGACGGGAAGTACCCGCGGTACGCCGAGCGCATGCGCCGGCTGCACGAGAACCGCTACGCCCAGGTGCGCGCGCTGTTCGACGCGGGCGTCCCGCTGCTCGTCGGCACGGACGCGGGCACCACGATGGAGCACGGCCGGCTCGCCGACGAGTGCGTGGAGCTCGTGAAGGCGGGCGTCCCGGCGTCGGAGGTCGTGGCCGCGGCGAGCTGGCGTGCCCGGCAGTTCCTCGGCCTCGGGCATCTCGTCGAGGGCGCAGTCGCCGACCTCGTCGTGTACGACGCGGACCCGCGCGAGGATATCGCGGTGCTCCGGTCGCCGCGCGCCGTGATCGTCGCGGGGGAGAACCCGCGCCGGTAGGGCGCCGCCCGCCGGTGCACGGTCGGGCGGCTCGGCTTGGAGCCGGTTGTCGTCGTCTGGCACAATGGACCCGTACTCGGCGTGCCCGGCCCCTCTCTCCGCGCACTGCCGCGTCCCTGGTCCATCACCGCCCCTGGCCCCACCGGGTGCGGGCACGGACCTCACCCCACGAACCAGGAGAGACCACCACTGTGGCCACCAAGATCCGTCTGAAGCGCCTCGGCAAGATCCGGGCCCCGTACTACCGCGTCGTCGTCGCCGACTCGCGCACCCGTCGTGACGGCCGCGCGATCGAGGAGATCGGCAAGTACCACCCGACCGAGGAGCCGTCGTTCATCGAGATCGACAGCGAGCGCGCGCAGTACTGGCTGGGCGTCGGTGCGCAGCCGACCGAGCAGGTCCTCGCCCTCCTCAAGATCACCGGCGACTGGCAGAAGTTCAAGGGCCTGCCGGGTGCCGAGGGCACGCTGAAGGTCAAGGGCGACAAGGCCGACGCCGCGACCGCGGTCGCCGCCGCCGCCGAGGCCGCCGAGAAGCACAAGGCCACCGTCGCCGAGAAGGCCGCCGCCAAGGCGACCGAGCCGGCCGAGGAGCAGGAGCCCGGCTCCGACGAGCAGGCCTGATGCTCGCCGACGCGCTCGAGCACCTCGTCCGGGGGATCGTCGACAACCCGGACGACGTGCGTGTCGCGTCGCGTGCGACGCGTCGCGGCGACCTTCTCGAGGTCCGGGTCCACCCGGACGACCTCGGGCGGGTCATCGGTCGTGGCGGGCGCACGGCGCGTGCGCTGCGCACGGTCGTCGGCGCGCTCGCGGGTGACGAGCCGGTGCGCGTCGACGTCGTGGACGTCGACCGCCGCTGACCGGCATCCGATCGATGCGGCCCGCAGCCTGAGCACGACGCGTGAGGCCCGGTCCCGGTGGGACCGGGCCTCACGCGCACTCACACCACCCCAAGGAGACCGGACGCCATGGAGCTGACCGTCGCACGCATCGGGCGCGCCCACGGGCTGCGCGGTGAGGTACGCCTCGACGTGCGCACCGACGACCCCGCGTCGCGGCTGCGGGTGGGCGAGCGTCTCACGACCGTCCCGGCGTCCGCGGGACCGCTCACGCTCGACGGCGTCCGCACCCAGAACGGCGCGTGGTACGTGCACTTCGCGGAGGCCTCGGACCGGACCGCGGCGGAGGGGCTGCGGGGCGTCGAGCTCGTCGTCGAGGCGGACGCCTCCGACGAGGAGGACGCCTGGTATCCGCACGAGCTCGCGGGTTTGCGGGCCGAGCTCGCGGACGGGACGGTCGTCGGCACCGTCGAGGGGCTCGACCCGTCGCCCGCGCACGACCTCCTGGTGGTCCGCGAGACGGGGGCGAGCGGACGCTGGTCCCGTTCGTCCGCGCGATCGTGCCCGTGGTCGACGTCCCGGGAGGAAGGGTCGTGCTCGACCCGCCCGGCGGCCTGCTGGCCCGCGACGCCGACCGGCTCGAAGTCGACCTCCCCGACGCGGGCGCGGCCCCCGAGGGCGGGGTCTGACGTGCGCGTCGACGTCGTCTCGATCTTTCCCGACTACCTCGCGCCGCTCGAGCTGTCGCTCGTCGGGAAGGCCCGCCGCGCCGGGCTGCTCGACCTGCGCGTGCACGACCTGCGGGACTGGACGACCGACCGGCACCGGACCGTCGACGACACCCCGTTCGGCGGGGGCGCAGGCATGGTCATGCGGCCCGACGTCTGGGGCCGGGCGCTCGACGACGTCCTCGGCGAGGCGGCGGACGACACGGCCGGTGACGGGGGCGACACCGTGGGCGCGCCCGTGCGCCTGGTCGTCCCGACGCCGTCGGGCGAGGTCTTCACGCAGCGCACGGCCGAGGCGTGGGCCCAGGACGCGCGGCTCGTGATCGCGTGCGGGCGCTACGAGGGCATCGACGCCCGCGTCGCCGAGCACTACCGCGAGCGCGGCGTGGCCGTGAGCGAGGTCTCGATCGGCGACTACGTGCTCAACGGGGAGAGGTCGCGGCGCTCGTCGTGGTCGAGGCCGTCGGGCGCCTGCTGCCGGGCGTCGTCGGGAACCCGGAGTCGCTCGTCGAGGAGTCGCACGGCGCGGCCGGGCTCCTCGAGTACCCCGTGTACACGAAGCCGCCGGAGTGGGAGGGGCTCGAGGTGCCCGAGGCGCTGCTGTCGGGCCACCACGCCCGGATCGCGCGGTGGCGACGGGACCGCGCGCTCGAGCGGACAGCCGCGCGTCGCCCGGACCTGCTCGAGGCCCTCGGCGTGGACGCGTTCGACGCGCACGACCGCGACGTCCTGCGCGCGGCCGGGTGGGAGCCCTCCGCCTGACGGTGCTCCCGGCGGCGGACGGCGACCACGATTGGTCGCCGTCGGCGCCGCTGTGGCAAGATTGACCCTTGGTGCGCGCCCGGCGCAGTCGTCCCACCCGCTCTGCCACGGGGGAGCAGGGACGCACGGGCACCGCGCACCGCACCCGCATCCCGCACCGGACCGTCCGCGGCACGCCCGCCGACGGCCACGAGATCGGACCTGACCCGTGGCAGGCCAGGAGACCGACATGCACACGCTCGACAGCGTCGACGCAGCCTCGCTGCGCAGCGACGTCCCGGAGTTCCGCGCCGGCGACACCCTCAAGGTCAACGTCAAGGTCGTCGAGGGCAACCGCTCCCGCGTCCAGGCGTTCCAGGGCGTCGTCATCGCCCGCCAGGGCGGGGGCGTCCGCGAGACCTTCACCGTGCGCAAGATCAGCTTCGGTGTCGGCGTGGAGCGCACGTTCCCCGTGCACTCCCCGCAGATCGACACCATCGAGGTCCTGACGCGCGGTGACGTGCGTCGCGCCAAGCTGTACTACCTGCGCAAGCTCCGCGGCAAGAAGGCCAAGATCAAGGAGAAGCGCGAGACCACGCCCTCCAAGTAAGGGCTCTCGCAGCACCCCACGACGGGCGGTCGTCCTCACCGGACGGCCGCCCGTCGTGCGTCTCCGGGGCGAGCGTGTCCGGCGGGCGAGCCGCGTTTCGTCCGTCACAGGTCGAGATGGCACAGTGGGCGCGTGAGCGCACCCACGTCGTCCGACGACGCCCAGCCCGCCGAGGGCACCGACCTGACCGCCGTACCGCTGACGGACGGCCAGGGTGGCCCGGACGACGGAGGGCGGGCCGCGACGAACCAGGGTGGTGCGGCGAGCCGCCCGGCCCCGCGCCGGTCGTCGGTCCTGCGGGAGACGGCGATCATCGTCGTGGCCGCGCTCGTCCTGTCGTGGCTCATCAAGACGTTCCTGGTCCAGGCGTTCTACATCCCCAGCGAGTCCATGGAGGACACGCTCCAGATCGGCGACCGGGTCATGGTGTCGCGGCTCGTGCCGTCGCACCTCGACGTGCACCGCGGCGACATCATCGTGTTCAAGGACCCCGGCCACTGGCTCCCCGAGCAGGAGAAGGCCGACCACGGGCCGGTGGGCAACGCCGTCGTCGACGCGCTGACGTTCGTGGGACTGCGGCCCAACGACGCCGTGGGCCACCTCATCAAGCGGGTCATCGGGCTCCCGGGCGACACGGTCGCGTGCGCGGGCCCGGGCAAGCCCGTCACGGTGAACGGCGTGGCGATCGACGAGCCGTACCTCAAGCCGGGCTCGGAGCCGAGTCAGGACGCGTTCAGCTACACCGTCCCTGCGAAGTCGCTCTTCGTGATGGGTGACAACCGGCAGGACTCGAGCGACTCGCGGTACAACACGGGCAAGCCGGGCGGCGGGTTCGTCCCGATGGACGACGTCGTCGGCACGGCGTTCGTCAAGGTCTGGCCGCTGTCCGACGCGGGTCTCCTGCGCAACCCCGGCGACACCTTCAAGGACGTGCCGAACCCGTGACGACTATGCCGTCTCGACCGGCCCGGCCACCCCGGACCGACCGGACGACCCCCGGTCGTCCGGCGGCCCGCGTGCGCACCGCCCACCTCAAGCGCGAGACGGCGTGGTTCGAGGCGGGCGCACGCACGGTCGCGGGCATGGACGAGGTGGGTCGCGGCGCGCTCGCCGGGCCGGTGAGCGTCGGTGTCGTCGTGGTGGACGCGACGACCCGGCGTGCGCCGCGCGGGCTGACCGACTCCAAGCTCCTCGCTCCCGCGCTGCGCGAGGAGATGGTGCCGAAGGTCCGCCGGTGGGGGCTCGCGTGGGCGGTCGGGCACGCGAGCAGCGCCGAGATCGACGACGTCGGGATCATCGGCGCGCTGCGGCTCGCGGGGCGCCGTGCCCTCGCGACCGTCGCGGCAGCCGGCATCCAGGTCGACGCGGTCCTGCTCGACGGCTCGCACGACTGGCTGTCCGACCCGCAGCCGGACCTGCTCGACGTCCTGGACGATCTCGGGCCGGCGCCCGACGACGGAGCCGCGGTCCCCGTCGTCCCGGGCGTCCGTGCGTACCGGCCGCTCGACCCGGCGTCGCTCCCGGCCCCGGTGCCGTCGCTCGGCGTCCGCACGCTCGTGAAGGCGGACGTGCAGTGCGCGTCGGTCGCGGCCGCGAGCGTCCTGGCGAAGTGCGAGCGCGACGCGCTCATGCGCGAGCTCGCCGGCGAGCACCCCGCGTACGACTGGCACCAGAACAAGGGCTACGCGACCGCCGCGCACGTGCGGGCCCTCGAGGAGCACGGCCCGAGCATCCTGCACCGCACGAGCTGGAATTTGCCCGGTGTGACGGGGCCCGGCGTCACCGCCGGATGAGGCCCGCCCGCCCGACGTGCGCGGACGGCGACGCGTCCGGGCAGGTCGATGGTCCATGATGGACGCGTGAGTGCGGAGGACCTCGAGAACTACGAGACCGAGATGGAGCTCGCGCTCTACCGCGAGTACCGGGACGTCGTCGGACTGTTCTCGTACGTGGTGGAGACCGAGCGACGCTTCTACCTGGCGAACCACGTCGACCTGCAGGTGCGGTCGGCGGCGGGCGAGGTCTACTTCGAGCTGCGGCTCGCGGACGCCTGGGTCTGGGACGTGTACCGGTCGGCGCGCTTCGTGAAGTCGGTGCGCGTCGTGACGTTCAAGGACGTCAACGTCGAGGAGCTCGCGAAGGCCGAGCTGCAGCTCTGACGCCCGTGGGCCGCGGCACGTGGCCCACGCACAACCGACGCGCCGACGGCCCCGTGCACACCGGCCGTACCGGCCTCCGCAGCGTCGCCCGCTCCCCGGGCAGGGTGGCCCGCGGAGGTGAGGCCCATGCGGGCGAAGGACGCGGTCGGACGGTACGGCGAGAAGGTGGCGGCACGCCACGTGGAGGGGCGCGGCTGGCGGGTCGTGGACCGCAACTGGCGCGGACCGGGCGGCGAGCTCGACCTGGTGGCGTTCGACGGCGACGTGCTCGTGGTCGTCGAGGTCAAGACGCGTCGAGGCCTGGGGTTCGGGCATCCCGCCGAGGCCGTGACCCCCGTGAAGCTCGCGCGGCTGCGCCGGCTCACGGCGGGCTGGCTGACGGCGCACCCGGAGGTCCGGTACCGCTCCGTGCGGATCGACGTCGTCGCCGTCCAGCTCCCGCGCGCCGGGGCCGCGCGGATCGAGCACCTCGAGGACGTCGCGTGAGCCGGCTCGGGACGACGCGCGCGGTCGCGCTCGTCGGCCTCACCGGGCACGTCGTCGAGGTCCAGGCGCACCTCGCGGCGTCCGTGCCCGGGTTCACGCTCGTCGGCCTGCCCGACGCCGCCCTGAGCGAGTCGCGCGACCGGGTCCGTGCCGCGGTGACGTCGTCGGGCCTGGACTGGCCGAACAAGAAGATCACGGTCAACCTCTCGCCCGCTTCGCTGCCCAAGACGGGTTCGGGGTTCGACCTCGCGATCGCCGTGGCCATGCTCGCGGGCGCTCGGCTCATCGACCACGTCCGGCCCCAGCACGTCGTGCACCTCGGTGAGCTCGGCCTCGACGGGCGCGTCCACCGGGTGCGCGGGGTGCTGCCCGCGGTCGCCGCCGCGGTCGCCGCCGGGTACCGGCGCGTCGTGGTCCCGGCCCAGGACGCCGACGAGGCGCGGCTGGTCCCGGGGGCCGACGTGCTGGGCGTCCGGCACCTCGCCGAGCTCGCGGCGCACTACGGCGCCGAGCTCGACGAGCTCCCCGAGCCGCCCAACGACGGCCCGACCGCCCAGCGCCCGCGGGGACCGTCCGCTGGCGACCTCGCGGACGTGCTCGGCCAGACGGAGGCGCGGGCGGCGCTCGAGGTCGCCGCCGCGGGCGGACACCACCTGCTCATGGTCGGTCCGCCGGGCGCCGGGAAGACGATGCTCGCGTCCCGGCTGCCCGGGATCCTGCCCGACCTCGACGAGGCCGCGGCGGTCGAGGTGACGGCGATCCACTCGGTCGCCGGGACCTTCGACGCCGCGGACGGTCTGCTGCGACGGCCGCCGTTCGAGGACCCGCACCACACGGCGACGCCGGCGTCGGTCGTCGGTGGCGGGTCGGGGCTTCCCCGGCCCGGGGCAGCCTCGCGTGCGCATCGCGGCGTCCTCTTCCTGGACGAGGTGCCCCACTTCGGCTCGCGCGTCCTCGAGACGCTGCGCCAGCCGCTCGAGCACGGCGAGATCGTGATCCACCGGGCCGCGGGCACCGCGCGCTACCCGGCGCGGTTCCAGCTCGTGCTCGCGGCCAACCCGTGCCCGTGCGGCAAGGCCGTCGGCAAGGGCCTCGACTGCACGTGCACCCCGATCGAGCGGCGCCGGTACCTCGCGCGGCTGTCCGGCCCGCTGCTCGACCGCGTGGACGTCCAGGTCGAGCTGCCGCGCGTCAGCGCCGTCGACCGCGACGAGCGGGGAGAGCCGAGCGCGGCCGTCGCCGCCCGGGTCGCAGCGGCACGCGCCGCGTCCGCCGACCGGCTGCGGGGGACCCCGTGGACGCTCAACGGTGACGTGCCCGGGTCGTGGCTGCGTGAGCGGCTCGGCGCCGACCGTGGGCTCCTCGTCGACGTCGACCGGGCGCTCGAACGAGGCAGCATCAGCCTGCGCGGCGCCGATCGCGTGCTCCGGCTCGCCTGGACGCTCGCCGACCTCGCGGGCCGGGACGCCCCGGGCCGCACCGACGTCGGACGGGCCCTGGCCCTGCGGACGCGGGGGCACCGTGGCTGACGCGCGCGCCTCCGGCATCGTCGACACGGCCGACCCCCGAGCGGTCGCGGCCGCCTGGAGCCGGCTGGCCGAGCCCGCCGACCCGGCCGCGGGCCACGTCGTCCGGGCTCTCGGCCCCGCCACCGCGCTGACCTGGCTGCTCGACGCCGCGGCCGGCCCGGACGTCGCGGAGCGAGCCATCCGACGCCTGCACGGCGACCGCCCGGGCCTGCCCGACGAGCTCGCCCCCGCTCGGCTCCTGCGTGCCGTGTCCCGCTGGGCGCCGCGGACGCGCGGGCTCGACCCACGTCGCGAGCTGCGTTCCCTCGAGCTGCTCGGAGGCACGCTCCTCCTGCCCGACGACCCGCGGTGGCCGCGCGCGCTCGACGACCTCGGCGTCCTCGCGCCGCACTGCCTGTGGGCGCGCGGCGAGCCGGACCTCGCGGGAGCGTCCACGAGGTCCGTCGCGCTCGTCGGCGCCCGCGCGTGCACCGAGTACGGGCGGCACGTCGCCGCGGAGCTCGCGCACGGGCTCGCCGGCCGTGGCGTCGCGGTCGTGTCCGGCGGCGCCTACGGGATCGACGCGGCGGCGCACCGGGCTGCGCTCGCGGGTGGCGGGACGACGGTCGCCTACCTCGCGGGCGGGGTCGACCGGCTCTACCCGGCCGGCAACGCCGACCTGCTCCGGGGCGTGCTCGACGCCGGCGGCGCGGTCGTGAGCGAGGTGCCGCCCGGCTCGGTGCCCAGCCGCGTGCGGTTCCTGCTGCGCAACCGGCTCATCGCCGCCACGGCGCGGGCGACGGTCGTCGTCGAGGCGGCCTGGCGCTCCGGGGCGCTGTCGACGGCGGCGCGCGCGGCCGAGCTCCTGCGGCCGGTGGGCGCGGTACCCGGGCCCGTCACGTCGATGGCGTCGTCCGGGTGCCACCGGCTGCTGCGCGACGGCGCCGCCGTGTGCGTGACGGACGTCGACGAGGTCGCCGAGCTGGCGCTGCCGGCCGGCGACGGCCTCCCCGACGAGGGCTCCGGCGCGGGGGCCCGGGGAGGGACCGCGTCCGGCCGTGACGTCCCCGACGACCTCGACGGCGTCGGCCGGAGGCTCTTCGACGCCCTGCCCCTGCGGCGGGCGGCCGACGTCGCATCGATCGCGCGCACCGCCGGGCTCGCGCTCGACGAGACGCGCGGCGCGCTCGGCCTGCTCGAGCTCGCGGGGTTCGCCGTCCAGGAGGGCGGTGCGTGGCGGCGGGCCCCGAGCGGCAGGCGGTAGCGCACGGGGCGCGGGTCACGTCGGCCGGCTCGGTCGGTGGACGCGCTCGCTCGAGGTCCGCGCGGCGCCTTGCCCCGCGCCAGAGTCTTCGTGACGCTGGGGGCGTGACCGCACCGCACGCACGCGACGACCGGGCGCCCGACACCTCGGTGCCGGGCGCCCGGGAGCTCACGTTCGACGACACGATCGAGGCGTTCGTCCGACACCTCGACCTCGAGCGCGGCGCCAGCACGCACACCGCGCGCGCCTACGCGGGCGACGTCGCAGGCCTCGCCGCGTTCGCCGTCAGGCGCGGGGCCCGGGGGCCTCAGGACGTCGACCTGACGCTCCTGCGGGCCTGGCTCGCCGACCTCGCCGCGACCGGGCACGCCCGCTCGACGCTCGCGCGGCGCAGCGCCGCCGCGCGGGCGTTCTTCGCGTGGACGCACCGGACGGGCCGCACGACGACCGACCCCGCGTCACGCCTCGGCTCGCCGAAGGTCGACCGGCACCTGCCGCAGGTGCTGTCGGTCGACGCGGCACGCGCGCTCGTCGAGCACGCGCAGGCGCTCGCGGCCGACGGCGAGCCTGCCCGGCTGCGCGACTGGGTGACGGTCGAGCTCCTGTACGCGACGGGCCTGCGGGTCGGGGAGCTCGTCTCGGTGGACGTCGACGACCTCGAGCTGACCACGCGGACCGTGCGGGCCCTCGGCAAGGGACGTAAGGAGCGCGTCGTGCCGTTCGGCGTGCCGGCCGCGCGGGCCGTGGAGCGGTGGCTCGCGGCAGGCCGTCCGGCGCTCGCGACGGCGACGAGCGGTCCCGCGCTCCTGCTCGGCGACCGCGGGGGCCGCTGGGACCAGCGGCGCGCGCGCGAGGCCGTGCACCGTCTCGCGGAGGGCGCGGGCGTGCCGGACGTCGCCCCGCACGCCCTCCGGCACACCGCCGCGACCCACCTGCTCGAGGGCGGCTCCGACCTGCGCAGCGTCCAGGAGGTCCTCGGGCACGCGAGCCTCGCGACGACGCAGCGCTACACGCACGTGAGCGCCGAGCGGCTGCGGTCGTCGTACACCCAGGCGTTCCCGCGCGCGTGATCGGCAGACTCAGGACAGCGGTAGGAGCACGATCGGGTCCGTCGCGACGAGCGCCATCGGGTCGAGGTACGTCTCGCCGCGCCGCACGCCCCAGTGCAGGCAGGACGCGGGCAGGCAGTGACCGCCGCCCCCGGGCTGGTCGACGGTGGCGACGGCATCGCCCTGGGCCACCCGGTCGCCGACGCGCAGCACCGTGGTGACGGGTTCGAACGAGCTGCGGAGGCCGTCGTCGTGCAGGAGCGTGAGCACACCCCGGCCG
Organism: Luteimicrobium album; assembly: GCF_030161555.1. Lineage (GTDB taxonomy): Bacteria > Actinomycetota > Actinomycetes > Actinomycetales > Cellulomonadaceae > Luteimicrobium > Luteimicrobium album. Next base: position 3,980,046 of record NZ_BSUK01000001.1, on the reverse strand, counting down.
GCGACCGTGCCTGCGAACGCGACCACGCCGGCCGCGGGTGCGCGGACCACGTCGCCCGCGGCCGCCGCGAGGTCCACGCCGCGGTGTCCCGAACCCCAGCGCACGGCCGGCGGGTCGAACGCCCGCACGACGGCGCCGGGGACGGGCACGCGATAGCGCGTGTCGGACACCGGGGCCGGGGCGGCGCCCGCGTCCGAGGCGAGGGCGGCCCCCGGTGCCTCGGCCCGCGCCGCTCCGCCGCCCGCCCCGCCCGTGACGAGGACGAGGAGGAGCGCGACGGCGGCGGCCGACCGACGGGCCGGCGAACGGGCGGCGCTCCGACTGGCCGGGAGCGAACGGAGGAGCGACATGGGCCCAGCCTGCCCGGCCGGCCCGAGGTCCCGGCGCGGACGGTACCGTCCCTGTGCACGGACGGTGGTCGCGCGAGCCCGGTGGACGGCGCCCGGACCGCGCCGTCCGGCGGCCGGGCGTCCACCCGCGATCCGGTAGACTTGTCGACGCATGCGCCTTGCGCATGACATCGCGCACCACCTCACGCTCCCCGCGCTCGTCGCGCCGGGGCTGCGGCGTGGGCGACGGTCTCCCGGATCCTGTCCTCGGACGGGGCCCGGTGGCGTCCCGCCGCGTGGTGCCAGGGACGACGGCCGACCGGCCGGCGTCGACAACCGGAACAGCGGTCCCGCCACGCGGGCCGCGCAACCACGTGCGCACGGCGAGGGACTCGCGGCGCACGACGAAAGGACGTGCCATGGCCGTCGTGACCATGCGCCAGCTCCTCGAGAGCGGTGTCCACTTCGGGCACCAGACCCGCCGTTGGAACCCGAAGATGAAGCGCCACATCCTCACGGAGCGCAACGGCATCTACATCGTCGACCTGCAGCAGTCGCTGTCCTACATCGACCGCGCGTTCGAGTTCGTCAAGGAGACGGTCGCCCACGGTGGCTCGATCCTCTTCGTCGGCACCAAGAAGCAGGCGCAGGAGCCCGTCGCCGAGCAGGCCGCGCGCGTCGGCATGCCGTACGTGAACCACCGCTGGCTGGGCGGCATGCTCACCAACTTCACCACGGTGCACAAGCGCCTCCAGCGCCTCAAGGAGCTCGAGGAGATCGACTTCGACGACGTCGCCGGCTCGGGCCTCACCAAGAAGGAGCTCCTGGTCCTGCGTCGCGAGAAGGACAAGCTCGCCCGCACGCTCGGCGGCATCCGTGACATGGCCAAGGTTCCCTCGGCCGTGTGGATCGTCGACACGAACAAGGAGCACCTCGCGGTCGACGAGGCGCGCAAGCTCGGGATCCCGGTCGTCGCGATCCTCGACACCAACTGCGACCCCGACGTCGTCGACTACCCGATCCCGGGCAACGACGACGCGATCCGCGCCGTGACGCTCCTGACCCGCGTGGTCGCGGACGCCGTCGCCGAGGGCCTGCTCCAGCGCCACTCGGGCCGCTCGAACGCGGAGGCCGGCCCCGACGCCGACGCCGAGCCGCTCGCCGAGTGGGAGCGCGAGCTCCTCGCCGGTGCCGAGAAGCAGCTCGCCACGGACGAGGCCGCCGCTGACGCCGAGGTCACGGCCGCCGTGACCGAGGCCGTCGCCGAGGAGGCTGCGGTCGAGGCCGCCGAGGCCGAGGTCGTCGCCGAGACCGCCGTGGAGGCTGCTGCCGAGGCTGAGGTCGTCGCGGAGGTCGCCGCTGAGGCTGCTGCCGAGGCCGACGCCGAGGCGATCGTGGCCGAGGACGCCGCTGAGGGCGACGCCGACGCGAAGTGACGCAGCGGGACGTGCCGCGCACCGGTGACCGGTGCGCGGCACGTCCCCGTCGCGCGGGCTCGCCCCGCCACCCGCACCGCCCGGCTCGTGCCGGGCACCCCACCAGCCGAAGGAATGACCATGGCGAACTACACCGCCGCTGACATCAAGGCGCTGCGTGAGCGCACCGGTGCCGGCATGCTCGACGTCAAGAAGGCGCTCGACGAGGCCGACGGCAACGCCGACAAGGCGATCGAGATCATCCGCAAGAAGGGCCTGGCGCGTGCCGCCAAGCGCGAGGGCAACGCGACCACCGAGGGCCTCGTGGCCGTCAAGGTCGAGGACACCGCTGACGGCCAGGTCGCCACGCTGATCGAGCTGGACGCCGAGACCGACTTCGTCGTCAAGAACGACAAGTTCGTCGCGCTGGCCGACGCCGTCCTCGAGGCCGCTGCCGCGGCCGGTGCCACCGACGCGGAGTCCGCGCTCGCCGCCCCGGCCGGCGAGGGCACCGTCGCCGACACGATCGCCGCCCAGGGCGCGACCCTCGGCGAGAAGATCGTCCTGAACCGCGTGGCGCGGGTCGAGGCCCCCAAGGTCACGACGTACCTGCACCGCACCGCGAAGGACCTCCCGCCGTCGATCGGCGTGGTCGTCGCGACCGACGACGCGGCCGAGCCGGTCGCCAAGGACGTCGCGCAGCACATCGCCGCGCTGGCTCCGCGGTACCTGTCCCGCGAGGACGTCCCGGCGGACGTCGTCGACAAGGAGCGCGAGATCGCGCGCGAGGTCTCGATCGCCGAGGGCAAGCCCGAGGCCGCGCTGCCGAAGATCGTCGAGGGCCGCCTGAACGGCTTCTTCAAGGACGCCGTGCTCGTGGACCAGCCGCTCGCGAAGGACACGAAGACGACGGTCGCCAAGCACGTCGCCGCCACCGGTGGCAACCTGCTCGGCTTCGTCCGGTTCCGCGTCGGCAGCTGAGGCTCGACGACACACGATCCGTACGTGCACCCCGGGGCCCGGGTCGCCGCTGTCGCAGCGGCCCGGGCCCCGGTGCGCACCGGCGGACGCGCGACGCCCAGGCGTCGCGGCACGGCGCGGCCCAGTGCCGCGAGCGCGGCGTTCCGGCGCCGCTAGGGTGGGACGGGTGCTCGTCCGGGGACGGGCGCAGACGACGAGAGAACGGGTGAGCTCGTGACGGACGGTGTCGTGACGGACGGTGCGGTGGCCGAGGCGGCCCCCGCCAAGAGGCGCGTCCTCCTCAAGCTCTCGGGCGAGGTGTTCGGGGGCGGCGAGGTCGGCCTGGCGGTCGACGTCGTCCAGGAGACGGCGGCCCAGGTCGCGGCGGCGGTGGCTCGCGGCGTCCAGGTCGCGATCGTCGTCGGCGGCGGGAACTTCTTCCGGGGCGCCGAGCTGTCGCAGTCGGGCCTCGACCGGGCACGCGCCGACTACATGGGCATGCTGGGCACCGTGATGAACTGCCTCGCGCTCCAGGACTTCCTCGAGCAGCAGGGCGTCAAGACGCGCGTCCAGACGGCGATCGCGATGGGGCAGGTCGCCGAGCCCTACATCCCGTTGCGGGCGATCCGGCACCTGGAGAAGGGCCGCGTCGTGATCTTCGGCGCGGGCGCCGGCATGCCGTACTTCTCGACGGACACGGTCGCCGTGCAGCGGGCGCTCGAGACCCACTGCGACGAGGTCCTCATGGGCAAGAACGGCGTGGACGGCGTCTACACCGCGGACCCGCGGACGGACCCGACGGCCGAGAAGCTCGACCACATCACGTACACGGACGCGCTCGTGCAGGAGCTCGGTGTCATGGACACGACCGCGCTGAGCATGTGCCGCGACAACGACGTCGAGATGCGCGTCTTCGGGATGAGCGAGCCCGGCAACGTGACGCGCGCGCTCGTGGGCGAGAAGATCGGCACGCTGCTCACGACGAGCTGACCGGCCCGACGGCTTCCCCCGGCGTCGGAGACGGCCGGACGACGGACCACAACCGCGACAGACCGAACCAAGGAGCACCGGTGATCGACGACACCCTCCTCGAGGCCGAGGACAAGATGGACAAGGCGATCGAGGTCGCCAAGGAGGACTTCGCGGGGATCCGCACGGGCCGGGCGAGCGCGGGCATGTTCGCGAAGATCTCGGTCGACTACTACGGCGCGCCGACACCGCTGCAGCAGCTCGCGTCGTTCAACACCCCGGAGGCGCGCACGATCCTCGTGTCTCCGTTCGACAAGACGGCGACGCCCGCGATCGAGAAGGCGATCCGCGACTCGGACCTGGGCGTGAACCCGGCGACCGACGGCAACGTGATCCGCGTGGTCCTGCCCGCGCTCACGGAGGAGCGCCGCCGCGACTACGTGAAGCTCGCGAAGGCGAAGGCCGAGGACGCCCGCGTCTCGGTCCGCAACGTGCGCCGCCGCGCCAAGGAGGAGCTGGACCGCATCGTCCGCGACGGCGAGGCCGGCGAGGACGAGGTCGCCCGGGCGGAGAAGGAGCTCGAGTCGCTCACCAAGAAGCACGTCGACGCGATCGACGCGCTGCTGGCGGGCAAGGAGAACGAGCTGCTCGAGGTCTGATGGCGGCCGCGAAGCGTAGGAAGTCCGACCGGCCGACGCCGTCGTACCGGCGGGCCGCCGCGGCGGCGGACGCGCCGGCCGCCGGCGACCCGTTCACGGGGACCGAGCCGGCGGCCGCGGACCCGGTCCCTGCGGCGACCCCGGACGCGCCCGTGGCCAAGAAGGCGGGCCGGAACCTGCCGGCCGCGATCGCGGTCGGCGTGCTGCTGCTCGCGGTGGTCGCGGCGTCGCTCGTGTTCCGGCCCGAGTTCTTCGTGGCGTTCGCCGTCCTCGCGGTGGGCGGCGCCGTCTGGGAGCTCGCGCAGGCGTTCAAACGCAAGAACATCCGGCTCCCGCTGCTGCCGCTCCTCGTGGGCACGGCTGGGATCCTGGTCTCGTCGTACTACTCGGGCTCCGAGGCCCTCATGGTCTCGTTCCTGCTCACGGTCGGCGGCGTGGTCGTGTGGTGCGCGCTCGACGAGTCCGGGGCGGCCGGGGTGCGCGACGCCGCCGCCGGCGTGTTCGCGACGGCCTGGCTCCCGTTCATGGCCGGGTTCGTCATGCTCCTGCTGGCCGAGCCGCGAGGCGAGCTCCGGGTCGCCCTGTTCGTCCTCCTGGCCGTGGCGAGCGACACGGGCGGCTACGTGGCGGGCGTCCTGTTCGGCCGCCACCCGCTCGCGCCGACGGTCAGCCCGAAGAAGAGCATCGAGGGCCTGATGGGGTCGTTCGTGCTCGCGATCGCGGTCGGCCTGGTGGGCGCTCACCTGCTCGACGCCGACCCGTGGGTGGGCGTCGCGCTCGGCGTGCTCGCCCCGCTGACGGCGACGCTCGGGGACCTCGCCGAGTCGCTCCTCAAGCGCGACCTAGACTTGAAGGACATGGGACGCCTGCTGCCGGGCCACGGCGGCATCCTCGACCGGCTCGACTCGCTGCTCATCACGGCCCCGCTCGTGTACGTGCTCCTCGCGACCGCCGTGCCGGGCTGACCGCGGCCACCACCCCCACACGCCGACCGACCCCGATCGTCTGGACCCGACATGCCGACCGTCACCCCGCCCGCGGGCCGCACCCCGCTGCAGCTCGCCGCCCCCGCCGGGGCAAGCCGCCGCGCCACTTCGCGGACCTCACGCCCGCCGAGCGCGCGCAGGCGGTCGTGGACCTGGGGGAGAAGCCGTTCCGGGCCAAGCAGCTCGCGACGCACTACTTCACGCACCTGACGTCGGACCCGCAGGCCATGACCGACCTGCCGGCAGCGACGCGCGACGTGCTCGCCGAGACGCTCTTCCCGCCGCTGCTCGAGAAGGCCCGTGTCCTCGAGGCCGACGGCGGCACGACCGTGAAGACGCTGTGGCACCTGTTCGACGGGGCCAAGGTCGAGTCGGTGCTCATGCGCTACCCGCACCGCAGCACGTTGTGCGTGTCGAGCCAGGCGGGCTGCGGCATGGCGTGCCCGTTCTGCGCCACGGGCCAGCTCGGCCTGACCCGCAACCTGTCGACGGCGGAGATCGTCGAGCAGGTGCGCTCGGCGGCGCGCTCGCTCGCCGACGGCGAGATCCCGGGCGGCCCGGCGCGCCTCAACAACCTCGTGTTCATGGGCATGGGGGAGCCGCTCGCCAACTACAAGGCCGTGATGGGGACAGTGCGCACGCTCGTCGCCAAGGAGCCCGAGGGGCTCGGCATGTCGGCCCGCAACGTGACGGTGTCGACCGTCGGGCTGGTCCCCGCGATGCGCAAGCTCGCGGACGAGGGCATCCCGGTCACGCTCGCGCTGTCGCTCCACGCGCCCGACGACGAGCTGCGCTCCGAGCTCGTGCCGATCAACACCCGCTGGTCGGTCGACGAGGCGCTCGACGCGGCCCGCCACTACTTCGAGGTGACCGGCCGACGCGTGAGCATCGAGTACGCGCTCATCCGGGACATGAACGACCACGCGTGGCGCGCCGACCTGCTCGGCGACAAGCTCAACGCGCGTGGACGCGGCTGGGTCCACGTCAACCCGATCCCGCTCAACCCGACGCCCGGTTCCATCTGGACCGCGAGCGACCCCGCGGTCGAGGCGGAGTTCGTGGCACGATTGCGCGAGCACGGGATCCCGACGACGATCCGGGACACCCGTGGCAGTGACATCGACGGCGCGTGCGGTCAGCTCGCCGCGGAAGAGGAGTGACGTGTCCAGGTTCAGCACCGTGGGGAAGCTCACCACCGGCTACGACCCCGACGAGGTCGACGACTTCTTCGACTACGCGAGGGCGGTCTACGAGGGCCGGGAGGCCGGGCCGTTCTCGAGCGCGGACATCCAGGCCGTCTCGTTCGAGCTGATCCGGGGCGGGTACGACACCCACGAGGTCGACGCGGCGCTCGACCGGCTCGAGGCGGCGTTCTCCGTCCGGGACCGTGGCGCCTTCGTCGCGCAGCACGGGCCGCAGGCCTGGATGGACCGGATCGCCGAGGACGCGCGCACGCTGTACCCGCGGCTGAACCGTCCGGCGTGCGAGAAGTTCGCGCCGGCCGGTCGGGGCGAGGCCGGCTACGACATGGACGACGTCGACGCGCTGCTCGACCGGCTCGTGGACTACTTCGACCGGCAGGTCCCGATCACGGCGTCGGAGATCCGCGCGGCGACGTTCCGGCGGCGCCGCGGGGCCGACGCGTACGCGGAGGGCCCGGTCGACGCCTATCTGTCGCGGGCCGTCGAGGTGCTGCTCGGCGTCGAGTGACCGCGCACCGGTGAACCACCGCACGACGACGGCGCCGTGGGTGCGTGCGGTCGCGCGCGGCCTGGACGGGGTCAACGCCCGGCACCCGTGGAACCACAACGACCACTTCCACGGCTGGGTGCTGCGGCGCCTGCCGCGACGGCGTCGGGCGGCGCTCGACGTCGGGTGCGGGCACGGCGGGCTGCTCGCGCTCCTGGCCGGCCGGTTCGACCGGGCAGACGGGATCGACGCGGACCCGGCGACCGCCGCCTGGGCGGAGGCCCGGTTCGCCGAGGACGGGCGGGTCCGCGTCCGCGAGCTGACCTTCGCCGACGTGCGGGTCCCCGACGGGCTCGACGGCTACGACGCGGTCACGATGGTCGCGGTGCTGCACCATCTCGACCTCGTCCCCGCGCTCGAGCACGTGCGCGAGCTGCTCGCCCCGGGCGGCCGGCTGCTCGTGGTCGGGCTGGCGCGCCTCGGTTCGCGGCGTGACGTGGCCGTCGATCTCGTCTCGGCGGTCGCCAACCCCCTCGTGGGGATGATCAAGCACCCGCGTGCCGTCCGCACCACGCCCGACGACGTCCCGCCAGGCGACCGTCCGGCCGCCGGCTCGGTCCCGACGATGGTCGTGCGCGACGCCACTGCGACGTTCGACGAGGTCGCGCGGGTCGCCCGCTCCGTGCTGCCGGGCGCACGCCTGCGCCGTCGGCTGTTCTTCCGGTACACGCTCGAGTGGACCGCTCCGCGCTGAGCCCGCCCGCCGAGGGTGACGCTGCGTTCGCCGACGGTGACGTTGACCGTCACCGTCGGCGGGTGCGCCGGAGCCTGGGAGGATGTCGGGTATGGCCGTCAGCACCCGTGCACGCACCGTGACCCTCCTCGGCTCGACCGGGTCGATCGGCACCCAGGCCGTCGACGTGATCGGGCGCAACCCCGAGCGGTTCGTGGTCGAGGCGATCAGCGCGGGCGGCGCCGACCCGGCGCTCGTGATCGACCAGGCGCGGGCGCTCGGCGTCCGCGCCGTCGCGGTCGCGGACCCGGAGGCCGCGCGCGTCGTCCGCGCCGCGCTGGGGTCGGTCGAGGTGCTCGACGGCCCGGGCGCCGCGGCCGAGGTCGCGGGGCGGGGGAGCGACGTCGTCCTCAACGGGATCACCGGCGCGGTCGGGCTGCGCCCCACGCTGGCCGCGCTCGGCGTCGGCTCGACCCTCGCGCTCGCGAACAAGGAGTCCCTCGTCATCGGCGGGCGGCTCGTGACGGGTGCCGTCAGACGGCCGGACCAGGTCGTGCCCGTCGACTCGGAGCACTCCGCGATCGCGCAGTCGCTGCGCTCGGGCGCGCCGGGGAGGTACGCCGCCTCGTCCTCACCGCGTCGGGCGGGCCGTTCCTGCGGCGCTCGCGCGACGAGATGAAGCGGGCGACGCCTGCGGAGGCGCTCAGACACCCGAACTTCGCGATGGGTCGCGTCGTCACGACGAACTCCGCGACGCTCGTCAACAAGGGCCTCGAGGTGATCGAGGCGCACCTGCTCTTCGACGTCCCGTTCGACCGCATCGAGGTCGTCGTGCACCCGCAGCAGATGATCCACTCGATGGTCGAGTTCCACGACGGCTCGACGATCGCCCAGGCCGGGCCGCCGCGCATGCTCGTGCCGATCGCCCTGGGGCTGTCGTGGCCCGACCGGCTCGCCGACGTCGACGTGCCGGTCGACTGGACGCAGGCGGCGACGTGGGAGTTCGCGCCCCTCGACGAGCAACGGTTCCCCGCCGTCGCGCTCGCCCGGCGGGTGGGCACCGAGGGCGGCGTCGCGCCCGCCGTCTACAACGCTGCCAACGAGGTGTGCGTCGACGCGTTCCACGACGGCGCGATCGGGTTCCTCGACATCGTCGACACGATCGCACGGGTGGTCGACGCTCACGTGGGCGCGGACCTCGACGCGTCGAGCGTCGAGGGCGTGCTGCACGCCGACGCGTGGGCTCGTGACGAGGCGCGCGCGGTCCTCGCGCGGCGCTGACGCGCCCCCTCACTGCCGGACGAGCGCGACCTCCGTCCCGACGCGCGTCAGCTTCTCGGGGTTGCGGACGTAGTACATGCTCGTCACCCGCGCGTCCTCGACCCGGAAGGCCAGGACGCCGTCGAGCTCGCCGCCGAGGCTGACCGCCAGAGCGGGGCTGCCGTTGACCTGGGTGGTGACGGCGGTGAACGCACTGTTCCTGCGGAGCTGCCCGATCGCGAAGCGGGCCACCTTGTCGGCGCCGACGATCGGGCGAGGTGCCGCCTGCTTGAGCCCCCGCCGTCCGCCATGAGGACGATGTCGGGCGCGAGCAGGTCGAGCAGGCCCTGCAGGTCGCCGCCCTCGATCGCGCGCCGCAGCGCGTCCACGACGGCGCGCGTCTCGCCCGGCGCGACGGGGACCCGGGGTCGGCGGGCGTCCACGTGGCCGCGAGCGCGGTGCGCGATCTGCCGCACCGCGGCCGGGCTCTTGTCGACGGCGGCAGCGATCTCGTCGTAGCCGACGTCGAAGACCTCCCGCAGCACGAAGACGACCCGCTCGGTAGGCGCCAGGGTCTCGAGCACGAGCATGAGCGCGATCGACACGCTCTCGGCGAGCTCGGCGTCGTCGGCCACGTCGGGCGCCGTGAGCAGCGGCTCGGGCAGCCACGAGCCGACGTACGCCTCCCGGCGGCGCCGGACGGTGCGCAGGCGGTTGAGCGACTGCCGGGTCGTGATCCGGACGAGATAGGCGCGCGGGTCGCGCACCGCCGCCAGGTCGACGTCCACCCACCGCAGCCAGGTCTCCTGCAGGACGTCCTCGGCGTCGGCCGCGGACCCGAGCATCTCGTACGCCACCGTGAACAGCAGGTTGCGGTGGGCGAGGAACGACGCGGTCGCCGGGTCGGTCGTGGGGTGTCCCATGCCTCTAGCGTGCCTGTCCGGACGCGGCCGCGACGTCGTCTCGGCGCGCACGCAGCCGCTCGGTCCGCGTGCGGTCGCCCGCCCAGCGGTGCGAACCGGGCCGGCGGGCCTCGTCGCGCAGCTGCTTGACGATCGACGCGCAGATGTACTCCTTGAGCCGCCCACCGGCCGGGCCCCCGACGTACCACGCCGTCGCGGCGTCGTCCCGGTGGGACACCTGGAAGACGCCGGCTCGTCGGCCGAGGCTGAGGCACTGGCCGAAGAACCCGAGCGCGACGGGCTCCGGCTCGGTGCCCGCGACCCGGTGGAGCACGGTGTCGGCCGCGTGGCAGCCCAACGGGCCTGCGGCCTGGCAGGACATCCGGAACGGCACGCCGGAGGGGGCGGCCGCGTCGCCGGCCGCGACGATCCGCGGGTCGTCGACACTCGTCAGGGTCTCGTCCGTGAGCACGCGGCCCGCGTCGTCGGTGCTGAGACCGCTGCGCCGGGCCAGGTCCGGGACGCTGAACCCCACGGTCCGGACGGTCACGTCGCTCGCCAGCTCGCGCCCGTCGGCGAGGAGCACCGCGTCGCGCGTCACGGCCGTCGCGGTCGCCCCGGGTCCCGCGAGCACTTCTACCCCGAGCCGTGCCAGGCGCCTGGCGACCGCGCGTCGTCCGCGGGCGTGCAGGTAGGGGCCGAGGACGCTGCCGCAGACGAGGGTCACGGCCCGGCCCGCCTCGGCCAGCTCGGCGGCGGTCTCGATCCCGCTCGGGCCCGCCCCGATCACGGTGACGCGCGCCGAGCCCGCGAAGCCGTCCAGGGCCGCCCGGAGCCGCTCCGCCTGCTCCAGGCCGGCGATCGGGTAGGCGCGCTCCGCCGCCCCGGGCAGGTCCGGCTCGGCGCTCCCGCTGCCGACCGCGTAGACGAGATAGTCGTAGGCGAGGGCGCCGCCCGACGCGAGCTCCACCCGGCGTCCAGTCACGTCGATCCGGGCCGCGGAGTCGACGGCGAGCCGGACGTCCTCGGCGAGGACGTCGCGGTACTCGACCACGGCGTCGTCGGTGCCGGCGACGAGCTGGTGCAGCCGGATGCGCTCGACGAACGTCCCGCGCGGGTTGACGAGGGTCACGGCGAGGTCGTCGCGCTGGGTCAGCCGGTCGGCGGCCATGACGCCGGCGTAGCCGCCGCCGAGGACGACGACCTGGGTCTTGTCGGTCACGATGTCTCCTTCTGCTCGCAGGGTCGGCCACAAGACACCGCGTGCCCGACACTTGTGACACCGGCCGTCCGTCCCCAGGACGGCTTCAGCGCTCACCCAGGTGCACCATGCATGCTGGGCGTCCCGTCCGACCCCCTGGAGGCTCGAAGCGCATGGCCGTCGTGATCGCGGTGCTCGTCGTGGTGGTGGGCATCATCGTGTCCATCGCGCTGCACGAGCTGGGCCACATGGTCCCGGCCAAGCTGTTCGGGGTGCGCGTGAGCCAGTACATGATCGGCTTCGGGCCGACCCTGTGGTCGCGGACCCGCGGCGAGACCGAGTACGGGTTCAAGGCGATCCCCGCGGGCGGCTACGTGCGGCTCGTCGGGATGTACGCGCCGGCCCCGGAGGGTCACCGCCCGCGCAAGGGCTGGTTCGGGGAGATGACCTCCGCGGCCCGCGAGGCGTCGGCCGAGGAGATCCTGCCGGGTCAGGAGTTCCGGGCGTTCTACCGGCTGTCCGCGCCCAAGAAGGTCGTGGTCATGCTCGGCGGCCCCGTCATGAACCTCGTCATCGCGTTCGTCCTGACCCTGATCGCCCTCACGGCCATCGGGGTGCAGACGCCCACGACGACGGTGGGTACCGTCCCCGCGTGCGTGCCGACCGCGTCCGACGGCGTGTGTCGGGCGGGCGACCCGGCGGCACCGTCGTCTGCTGCGGGGCTCCAGGCCGGGGACACGGTCGTCAGCTACGGCGGGACCGCCGTCAGCAGCTGGGACGAGCTGGCCGACGCCATCGCGCACGGTGGTACGGACGCGACGACGCTCGTCGTCGACCGCGACGGGCACGACGTCACGCTCGACGTGACGCCCGCCGAGCGGCAGACGCAGTCGACGGCCGACGACGGGACCGTGACGACGACGACCGTGCCCTACGTGGGGATCGAGCCGACGTTCTCGCGCGACCACCAGTCGCCCGCGACGGCCGCGAGCCAGACCTGGGACATCACCACGCAGACCGTCGGGCTGGTCGCCCAGCTCCCCGTCAAGGTCGTCGACGTCGCCCGCGCCACGTTCGGTGACGAGCCGCGCGACGCCGACTCCGTGATGAGCGTCGTGGGCGTCGGCAGGGTCGCGGTCGATGTCGCGGGCGCGGACCAGGCGTCGGTGGTCGCCCGGGTGCAGGCGATGCTCCTGCTGCTCGCGAGCCTCAACGTCGCGCTGTTCGTGTTCAACCTCATCCCGCTCGTCCCGCTCGACGGCGGCCACGTCGTCGGCGCGCTGTACGAGGGCGCGAAGCGCACGGTCGCCCGCGTGCGGCGGCTGCCGCGGCCGGGCCCCGCGGACACCGCCCGCATGATGCCCGTGGCGTACGCCATGTTCGGGCTGCTCACGGTCATGGGCGTGCTGCTCATCTACGCGGACATCGTCGACCCGGTCCGCCTGACCTGAGCCGCCCGGTCCGGTTCACCAGAGCCGCCGCAGCCGCACCGCGCGCGCCCAGAGGTCCGGCTCGCCGCGCCGGCGACGAGGCGGCGCGGCGCGGACCCGCGCGAACCCGGCGGGCTCCGTGACGAGGACCCCTTCGCCCCGCGTCAGACCGGGGAGCGCCCGCTCGAGGTCGGGCACGGCCGACGCCGCGACGCGTCCGCACACCACGGCCGCGGCGCCGGGCCGCGGACGCACGTCCGGGCCGCTCTCGAGCGTCGCCCCCGCGCGGGCGAGGGCGGAGACCACGGCCGGGACGCCGTCGTCGGGCGTCTCGGCCTCGAACCGGACGACGGGCTCGCAGACGCGGGTCCCGGCGGCGCGGAGCGCGTCCGCGAGGACGACGGTCGCCAGGTCGCGGAACGCGCCCGCCGTGGCGCCCGTGCCGTACCGGACGTGGGTGAGCGTCACGCGGGCGTCCGTGACGGGCCAGCCGTAGCGGCCCTGACGCAGGAGGAGGTCACGCACGAGCGCGCCTCGGCCCTCGAGGAGCCCTTCGACGAGCGGGAGGGACGGCTCGTCGTCGAGCACCGTCACGGCGCGCGCGACCTCGGCGACGAAGTCCGCGTGCCCCGGCGTGTCGACGAGGTTCACGGTGAGGTCGCCGATGCGCAGCGTCGCGACGGCCGAGCGGATCGTGATCCCGCGACGACGCTCGAGCTCGAGCGTGTCGGTCTGGGTGTCGCCGGCGTCGACACTGCCGGCGTGGTCGATCGCGCCCGCGCGCAGCAGCAGGCGCTCAGTCAGGGTGGTCTTGCCGGCGTCGACGTGCGCGAGCACGCCGATCGTGACGGTCCTCATGGGGACGGGGGCTCCTCGGGCAGGCGACAGGGACGCGGGGGCGGTCGTCGTCTGCCGCATCGCGGGCCTCCAGCCGCGGGATCGAGGGGTCGTGGACGACGCTATGCGGGGGTCGGACGGCGTGGCACGGGCTTTCCGACCGACCGCCTCACCCGGCCGTCTCCACGAGATCCGACGACGATGTGCGTCGAGCGTCCGCCCCGCCCTGCCCGACGGACGGCCCGAGCGAGGGATACTGGACCCGTGAGCGTCCCGATCAACCTCGGCATGCCCGAGGCTCCCGTACCCGTCCTCGCCCCCCGCCGCAAGACACGCAAGATCCGTGTCGGCAAGGTGGAGGTCGGCGGCGACGCCCCGATCAGCGTCCAGTCCATGACGACGACGCTGACCTCGGACATCAACGCCACCCTCCAGCAGATCGCCGAGCTGACGGCGGCCGGCTGCGACATCGTGCGCGTCGCCGTGCCCAGCGCCGACGACGCCGCCGCGCTGCCCGCGATCGCCACCAAGTCGCAGATCCCCGTCATCGCGGACATCCACTTCCAGCCGAAGTACGTGTTCGCCGCGATCGAGGCCGGTTGCGCGGCCGTCCGCGTCAACCCGGGCAACATCCGCAAGTTCGACGACCAGGTCAAGGAGATCGCCCAGGCCGCGAAGGACCACGGCACGTCGCTCCGGATCGGCGTCAACGCCGGCTCGCTCGACCCGCGCCTGCTCGCCAAGTACGGCCGGGCGACCCCCGAGGCGCTCGTCGAGTCCGCGGTCTGGGAGGCGTCGCTGTTCGAGGAGCACGACTTCCACGACTTCAAGATCTCCGTCAAGCACAACGACCCCGTCGTCATGGTGCGCGCCTACGAGCTCCTGTCCGAGCGCGGCGACTGGCCCCTGCACCTCGGCGTCACCGAGGCCGGGCCGGCGTTCCAGGGCACCATCAAGTCGGCCACGGCGTTCGGCGCGCTGCTCAGCAAGGGCATCGGCGACACGATCCGCGTGTCCCTGTCCGCGCCGCCCGTCGAGGAGGTCAAGGTCGGCATCCAGATCCTCCAGTCCCTCAACCTGCGGCCCCGCAAGCTCGAGATCGTCTCGTGCCCGTCGTGCGGCCGCGCCCAGGTCGACGTCTACTCGCTCGCCGAGCGCGTCACCGCCGGCCTCGAGGGCATGGAGGTGCCGCTGCGCGTCGCCGTCATGGGCTGCGTCGTCAACGGCCCCGGCGAGGCCCGCGAGGCCGACCTCGGCGTCGCGTCCGGCAACGGCAAGGGCCAGATCTTCGTCAAGGGCGAGGTCATCAAGACCGTCCCCGAGGCGATGATCGTCGAGACCCTGATCGAGGAGGCCATGCGCATCGCCGACTCCATGCCGGCCGAGGAGCGCACGCCCTCGGGCCCCGTCGTCACCGTGAGCTGACCGCACCCGCTCGGCACGCCGACGCGCGGGCGCGCCCCGCGCGTCGGCCGCACGCCTGAGCGCGCCCGCCAGCCGCATGGGGGAGAATCGGCGCATGGTCCGCCTCTTCGCCCGCGACGACGCGCACGGACTTCGCGCCGCCCCCGCGCGCGTCCTGGGGAGGCACGAGGTCGCGGCGGCGCTCGCGGTGTGCGCCGTCGACCCCGTGACCGCGGCCCTCGCCGCAGCCCGCGTCGCCGACTGGCCCGAGGCCGACGCACGCGGCGGCGGGAGCGTCTGGGCGTACCCCACCGCGGGCGCGCCGACCGCGATCTGCTGGTCCGGCGCCAACCTGTTCCCCGTGGTCCCCGACACCGGCCCCGAGCGCGAGGCAGCCCTCGACGCCTTCGCCGCCGCCGCGCGGCTCGAGGGCCGCCGCAGCTCCTCGATCGTCGGCGACGCCCCCGTGGCCCTCGGCCTCTGGGAGCGGCTCGCGCCCACCTGGCCCCGGCCCCGGGAGATCCGGGCCAACCAGCCCTCCATGGCCATAGCCCGCGACCCCGACGTCGCCCCCGACCCCGCCGTCCGGCGCGGCCTGAACGAGGAGCTCGGCGCCATCCTCCCCGCCTGCGTGCGGATGTTCGTCGAAGAGGTCGGCTACTCGCCCGTCGTCGGCGGCAGCTCCGCCTACGAACGACGCGTCCGGCAGCTCATCGCGACCGGCCGGTCGTTCGTCCGGATGGAACGCGGCGCCGACGGGAGGCCGTTCGTCGCCTTCAAGGCCGAGCTCGGCGCCGTCACCGACCACGTCGCGCAGATCCAGGGCGTCTGGGTGGACCCCGGGCGCCGCGGGCACCGGCTGTCCGAGGCCGGCGTCGCGGCCGTGGTCGTCGCCACGCGGAGAGAGGTCGCGCCGATCGTGTCGCTGTACGTCAACGACTACAACGCGCCGGCGCTCGCCGCGTACCGGAGGGTCGGGTTCGAACAGGTCGGCACGCTCGCGACCGTGCTGTTCTGATCCTCGGTCCGGTTCGCGCGGCCGGTCGGGTTCGCGAAGCACCCCGCCGGGGGCCCACTTCGCGGGCGGTCAGGCGCGGGACGCCCAGCCCTCGAACGACGCCACGAGGCGGCGGACCGCGCGGTCGAAGCGTGCCGCCGGGTCCGGGAACGACAGCCGGCCCGCGGCCGTGACCAGCGGGAAGCGCTCGTGGTCGAGGCGGCGCTCGCGCTCCGTCAGGTCGTAGCGGGCGTCGCCCGACGCGCGGACCTGGCGGACCGACTGCTCCTCGACGGTCGCGCCGACCGTGAACGCGTACAGGACGGTCGAGACCTCGATCGCGGTGTCGAGGTCCAGGCCGTGGCCCACGAGGCTCGCGAGGAGGGGCTCCTGCGCCTCGAGGACGGTGACGTCCGTGAGGTACGTGCCCGCGAACAGGCGCGCACCGTCGCGGTGGGACAGCAGGGTGGCCCGGAGCGTGCGGGCGAAGGCGACGAGAAGCTCGTCCGGCCGGTCGGCGGGGCAGCGCGCGGGGAGGGCTGCGAGCGTCTCGCGCCAGAGCGCGGTCCCCATCTCGTCGACGAGGTCCGCCTTGCTCCGCACGTGCCAGTAGAGCGCCGCCGCCTTGACGTCGAGCCGTGCGGCGAGCGCCCGCATCGTGAGGTCGTCGAGGCCGACCTCGTCGAGCAGCGCGAGCGCCGCGCGCACCACCTGGTCGCGCGTCAGTCCCTTGCTCACACTCTCCTCCTCGGATCCCGGACGCCACGACCCCTTGCGTCCTTAACGATGTTAAGCCATGCTGGAGCGGTTGGTATTGAACAACGTTAAGGAGGAGTCATGCTCGCCGCCGTCGTCACCGGACCGGGCGCCGCCCCGGTCGCCGAGTCCTTCCCCGAGCCGCCCGTCGCCGAGGGGCGCGAGACCGTCACCCTGGTCGCCGCCGGGCTGCACCCGATCGTGCGTCAGCTCGCCTCGGGCGAGCACTACGGCAGCACCGACGGCTGGCCGTCCGTGCCCGGCGTCGACGCCGTCGCCCGGACCGCCGACGGTTCGCTCGTGTACACGGTCTTCACCGCCCACCCGTACGGCACGTTGGCTGAGCGGCTCGCCGTCCCGATGACCTTCCCGCTGCCCGACGGCACCGACCCGCTGCAGGCGGCCGCAGCGCTCAACCCGGGCATGGCGTCCTGGCTGCCGCTGCGTGAGGCCGCGCGGCGCGGACCGCTCGGCACCGTGCTCGTCGTCGGCGCCACCGGCGTCGCGGGCTCGCTCGCGGTCCAGAACGCGCTCGCGCTCGGGGCCGAGCACGTGGTCGCCGTCGGCCGCGACGCCGCGGCGCTCGACCACGTCGTCGCCGGCGGGCGCGGGGCCGTCACGGCCGTCCCGCTGTCGTCCTTGCACGACGACGACGTCCGCGCCCTCACGGGCGCCCTCGCCGAGCACCGCCCGGACCTCGTCCTCGACTTCGTGTGGGGCGCGCCCGCCGAGGCCGTCCTCGACGCGCTCACACGCTCGGGCCTCGACGAGGACGACCACCGGACCGAGTACGTCGAGATCGGGCAGACGGCCGGTCCGCGCGCGTCGGTGCCCGCCGCCCTGCTCCGTTCGAGCGCCCTCACCCTTCGGGGCTCCGGTGCGGGCTCCGGCTCGGTGCAGGACATCCTCGCCGAGATCCCCGTCTACCTGCAGCGGCTCGCGGACGGCGTCGTCCGCGTCGACGTCGAGGCCTACCCGCTGGACCGGGTCGCCGAGGCGTGGGGCGCGACCCCGCGCGGGCGGCGCGTCGTCGTCACGGGCCCCGCGTACGACGGTTGACGCTGACGCGGGCTCGCGACCCGCCGCCGGGCGGGGGTCAGGCCGCCGTCGTGAGCGAGAAGGTCGTGCGGTACTCGGACGGGCTGACGCCGAGGGTGCGCCGCAGGTGGAGCCGCAGGTTCGCGGGCGTGCCGAGGCCCGCGGCCTGTGCGACGCGGTCGACGCCCCAGTCGGTGATCTCGAGGAGCTCGCGCGCCCGGTCGACGCGCGCGGTCGTGAGCCATCGGAGCGGGGACAGGCCCGTGTCGGTGGCGAACGCGCGGGCGAGCGTGCGCACGGACACGTGCGCGTGCCGCGCGAGGTCGGCGACGGTGAGGGGCTCGTCGAGCCGGCCCAGCGCCCACGCGCGGGTCGCGGCGAGCACGTCCTGGCGGGCGGGCTCGTCTGCCCGCGGCACGAACTGCGCCTGCCCGCCGTCGCGGTGCGGAGCGGCCACGATGGCCCGCGCGACCTCGTTGGCCGCCGCGGCCCCGTGGTCCGTGCGCAGCAGGTGGAGGCACACGTCGATGCCCGACGCGACCCCGGCCGAGGTCACGACGTCGCCCTCGTCGACGTAGAGCACGTCCGGGTCGACCCTCACGCGCGGATAGGCGCGGGCGAGCCGCTCGGCGTGCTGCCAGTGGGTCGTCGCGACCCGGCCGTCGAGCAGCCCGGCCTGCGCGAGGGCGAACGCTCCGGCGCAGATCGACACGAGCCGGGCGCCGCGCGCGTGCGCGGCCCGCAGGGCGTCGAGCACGTCGGACGGCAGCGGCCGGTCGACCTCGTGGAACGCGGGCACGACGACGGTGTCCGCCCGGTGCAGGGCCTCGAGTCCGGCGCCGGCCACGACGGGGAAGCCGCCCGTGGTCGGGACCGGCCCGGGCCGCTCGCCGCAGAGCTCGACGTCGTAGGGGTAGGCGCGCCGCTGCAGCACCTGGAACGGGATCCCGACCTCCAGGGGCAGGGCGTCGGCGAGCGCCAGGACGGCGACCCGGTGGGGCACGGCGGGGGAGGGGCTCATGGCAGAAATCTAGCGCAGAGCGGCATTCCTGCCTCTCGTGCGTCTCGCGGCGCCCCGCGACGCTTGCTCCGTGACCACGACGAACCATCCGTCCCCTCCCGCCTCGCCGGCCGCTCCGCCGCGACCCGGCCCCGCCGTGCGACGTCTCGTGACGGCCCAGGGCCTCGCCGTGCTCGGCACGACCGTCGACCTCACGCTGACGGGCGTCGTCGGCGCGCGGCTCGCGCCGACCCGGGTCCTCGCGACCGTGCCGTTCAGCCTGATCCCCGTCGCGGCGGTCGTCGCGACGTTCGTGTGGTCCCGGGCGATCGGTCGCGCCGGCTACCGGCGGGCGTTCGCCGTCGCGCCCGCGTTCGCCGTCGCCGCCGGGCTCGTGTCGGCGCGCGCGGTGCAGCTCGACCTGTTCTGGCTGTTCTGCGTCGGGACGGCCCTCGTCGGCGTCTACCAGGCGGGCACGGGCTACTACCGCTACGCGGCGGCGGAGTCCTGGCCGGCGGCCCGGGCCCGCGCCGTGAGCACGGTCCTCGCGGGCGGACTGGTGGCGGCGCTCGTCGGGCCGTTCCTCGCGACCGCGCTCGCGCACACGACGGCGACCCCGTACGTGGCCTCCTACCTGCTCGTCGCGGCGGCGGGCCTCGCCGCCCTGGCCTGGAACGCGTTCCTGCCGCGCGGGCTCGCGGGGCTCGGTCGGGCCCCTGCCGCGGTCGCCGTGCCCGACGCCGCCACCGCGGACGTCGCGCGGCCGACCGCGGCCCTGTGGCGTCAGCCCGTCCTCCTCGGCGGCGTCGGCGCGGCCTCGCTCGCGGCGTTCGCGATGATGTCGATGATGACCGCCGGGCCCCTCGCGGGCACGGACATGGGCCACAGCGCCGACCAGGCCGCGCTGGCGGTACAGCTCCACATGGTCGGCATGTACGCGCCGGGCTTCGTCGTGGCCCGCTGGATCGGCCGGTTCGGGGAGCGCCGCGTCGCGCTCCTCGGCACCGCGGTCATCGTGGTCGCTGGTGCGGCCGCCGCCGTGAGCCCGTCGATGCCGGCGTTCCTCGTCGCGATGACCGCCGTCGGGGTGGGGTGGAACCTCGCGTTCAGCGGAGGCAGCGCGATGGTCGCGGCGTCGTACCGGCCCGCCGAGCGGGGTCGCGTCCAGCCCGTCGCCGAGCTCGTCACGACGACCGCCCAGGTCGCGGGCGCGCTCAGTGCGGGCGCGCTCGCGACCCGGTCCGGGTGGCCCGCGCTCGGCCTGGCGGTCGCGCTCGCGTCGCTCGCGGTGGGCTCGGCCCTCTCGCGCTCGGGGCGCCGTCAGCGCAGGAGCCGCGACATCCGCCGGTCCGCGAGCACCTGACCGCCCGTCTGGCACGTGGGGCAGTACTGCAGCGAACGGTCCGCGAACGACACCTCGTGGACCGTGTCGCCGCAGGGCACGCCGTCCCAGCCGGGGCACGGCTCGCCCGTCCGCCCGTGCACGCGCATCCCGCGGCGCTTGGCGTCCTTGAGCTCGGCCGCCGGCCTGCCCGACGACGCAGCCACGGCCTCGCGCAGCACGTCCCGGATCGCGGTGTGCAGGGCGACGACGTCGGCCGACGGCTCGGGGGAGCCGGGCGGCGACGCGTAGGTCTTGGTCAGGCGGAACGGGCTCGTCCGCGCGACGAGCAGGATCTCGTCCGAGTAGGCGTTCCCGATCCCCGCGATCGCGCCCTGGTCGCGCAGCAGCCCCTTGACCTGCTGGTTCTTGCGGGCCAGCAGCTCCGCCAGCACGGCCGGCGTGAACGCGTCCGACATCGGCTCGACGCCGAGCGTCGCGATCTGCGGCACCTCGACGGGGTCGGCCACGACGTAGACCGCCAGCCGCTTGCGCGTCCCCGCCTCCGTGAGGTCGAAGCCCGCGCCGTCGTCGAACCGGACGCGCAGCGCGAGCGTCGGTCGGTTGCCGCCCCCGCCGCCCGCCCGGGGACGCACCGGTGTCGTCGGCGCCTGCTCGGACCAGCGCAGCCAGCCGCCGCGGGCGAGGTGGAAGACCAGGTGCAGCGGGTCGCCGTCGGGCCCGTCCGCCGGCACGGCCACCAGGTCGAGCCACTTGCCGTGCCGGACGACGTCGCCCACCCGTCGCCCGACGAGCGCGTCCAGCGGCGGGGCGTACGTCTTGAGCGCGGAGATCTGCCCCAGCGCGACGGACGTGATCTGGTGCCCGCTCGTCCGGTCCCGCAGGAACCCGACGAGCGCCTCGACCTCGGGCAGCTCGGGCATGGGTCCGATCATGCCCGGACCCGCCCACGGGCGCCGCCCGGCGCCCCGGCCGGTCCCGAGCGGCCGCCCGGGGAGCACGGCCGCGCGTCGGCCCGCCGGTAGGCTGTGCCGCATGTCGCACGACCTGACCTCCTCGTCCCCTGCCGTCCTGCGGATGTCCACGCTCTTCGTCCGGACCCTGCGCGAGGACCCGGTCGACGCCGAGGTCGCGAGCCACCGGCTGCTGGTGCGCGCCGGCTACATCCGCCGCGCCGCCCCGGGCATCTACACGTGGCTGCCGCTGGGCCTGCGCGTGCTCGCGAAGGTCGAGGCGGTCGTGCGCGAGGAGATGCAGGCGGCGGGTGCGCAGGAGGTGCACTTCCCGGCGCTGCTGCCGCGCGAGCCCTACGAGGCGACGGGCCGCTGGACCGAGTACGGCCAGGGCCTGTTCCGGCTCAAGGACCGCAAGGAGGCCGACTACCTGCTCGCGCCCACGCACGAGGAGATGTTCACGCTCCTGGTGAAGGACCTGTACTCCTCGTACAAGGACCTCCCGCTCACGCTCTTCCAGATCCAGACCAAGTACCGCGACGAGGCCCGCCCCCGCGCCGGCCTGATCCGCGGGCGCGAGTTCATCATGAAGGACGCGTACTCGTTCGACGTCGACGACGCCGGCCTCGACACCTCCTATGCCGCGCAGCGCGCCGCGTACCAGCGGATCTTCGAGCGCCTGGGGCTCGAGTACGTGATCGTCGCGGCGACGAGCGGCGCCATGGGCGGCTCGCGCTCGGAGGAGTTCCTCACCCCGACGCCCATCGGCGAGGACACGTTCGTGCGCTCGGCCGGCGGCTACGCGGCCAACGTCGAGGCGGTCGTCACGCCCGTCCCGGACGCGATCCCGTTCGACGACGCCCCGGCGGCCCACGTCGAGGACACCCCCGACACCCCCACGATCGACTCGCTGGTGGCGCTCGCGAACGAGCGCTTCCCGCGCCCCGACCGCGCCTGGACGGCGGCGGACACGCTGAAGAACGTCGTCCTCGCCGCGACGCACCCGGACGGGCGCCGCGAGGTGCTCGTCGTCGGGCTTCCGGGCGACCGCGAGGTCGACCTGAAGCGGCTCGGCGCCTCGCTCGAGCCCGCCGAGGTCGAGCCCGCGGGCGAGGGCGACTTCGCCGCGCACCCCGAGCTCGTCAAGGGCTACATCGGCCCGGGTGCGCTCGGTCCGCAGGGCGCCCAGGTGACCGTCGGAGACGGGCCGGAGGCGTCCACCGTCTCCGCGGTGCGCTACCTGCTCGACCCTCGCGTCGTCGAGGGCACGCGCTGGATCACGGGCGCGAACGAGCCGGGGCGGCACGTGTTCGACCTCGTCGCGGGCCGCGACTTCACCGCCGACGGCACGATCGAGGCGGCCGAGGTCCGCGCCGGCGACGAGGCCCCCGACGGCTCGGGTCCGCTCGAGCTCGCCCGCGGCATCGAGATCGGCCACATCTTCCAGCTCGGCCGCAAGTACGCGCAGGCCCTCGGTCTGACCGTGCTCGACCAGAACGGCAAGCAGGTCGTCGTCACCATGGGCTCGTACGGCGTCGGCGTGACGCGCGTGATGGCGTCGCTCGCCGAAGCCAACCACGACGACAAGGGCCTCGCGTGGCCCGCGCACGTCGCGCCCGCGCACGTCCACGTGGTCGCGACCGGCAAGAGCCAGGACGTGTTCGACGCGGCCGACGCGATCGCCTCCGGGCTCGCCGCGCGCGGCATCGAGGTGCTGTACGACGACCGCCCCAAGGTCTCGCCCGGCGTGAAGTTCGCGGACGCCGAGCTCATCGGTGTGCCGGTCGTCGTCGTCGTGGGCCGCGGGCTCGCGGACGGCGTCGTCGACGTACGTGGCCGCGCGGGCGACGACGCCGAGCAGGTCCCCGTCGCGGACGCCGTCGAGCGCGTGTCGGAGCGGGTCGCCGCCCTGCTCTGAGCCGCTCCACCCCGAGAGGTAGGCCTCCGGGAGGCCTCCCTCGCGGGGAGGCGGGTGGGCGCTACTTCGGGGTGCCGCCCGGGAGCGCGGTGATCGCCGCGCCCGCGTCGACCGCGGCCCGGGCGCTGTCCGTCAGCAGGTCCGCGACGGCGGCACGGCCCTTCGGGTCGAGCGTGTCGAGCAGGGCCGCGTAGCCGGTCGTCAGCCGGGACTCGACGGTGCGGGCGACCGCCTTGGCCGGCAGTGCGTACGCCGTCCGACGCGGGTCGCCGTCCGTGCCGGAGACCCCGGCCGCGTCCGCCCAGTCCTGCGCCCGGGTGCGGTGCACGGCCGCACGTGCGGCGGCCGCCTTGCGCGTCGCGCCCTTCGAGCGCGCGGCGACGACCTCGAGCAGGTAGCCGGCGGCGTCCTCGTCCTCGATCACCGTGGCCGCGACGGTGGCACGCGCGCCCTCGGGGAGCGTGGCCGGGACGGTCACGCGGGCTGCAGCCCCAGCGGGAGGCTTGACGTGGGCGAGGCCGGCGAGCGCCCGCGCGTTCAGGTCCTGCGACGCGCTGACCTGAGCGACGAGCCGCGCGAGGTGCGCGTCGTCGGCGTCGGCCAGGCGTCCGCGCGCGGCGCTCGACGCGGCACCGAGCCGGCGGACGACGGCGGCCGCGGTCGGCTTCGTCGCGGTCGCCGTCGGAGGTGCCGGGGTGGTCGGGCTCGTCGTCGGCGCCGGCCCGTCGTAGACGCCGCCCAGCGCGGTGACCTGAGTGCCGGCCTGCTTCACGATCGCCCGGAGCCGTGTCGCGACCGCCTCCGTCGCGCCGTCGTCGAGCACCGCCTGCGCGAGGTCGCGGACCCCGACGACGTCCTCGACGGTCGCGGCTCGCACGACCTCGTCGGCGGTCGGCGTCAGGGCGGGCGGCGGGTCGGACTCGAGCCGGACGCCGCAGCCGCTCAGCACCAGCGCGAGCACGACGGCGGCTGCCGTGGCGAGGAGCGCGGCGGGCCGGCCGGGCAGGGTGCGGGCGGGGTGCGGGTGGGGGTGCATCGCGCCCGATGATCCCACGACCGTGCTCGGGGCGGTGCCACGGCGCGGCCGCCGCGCCGGGCGTCGGGACGCCGACCGTCCGTCGAGTCGGTAGTCTTGACCCGCACAACAGCACACCGGTCGAGACGATCTCGATCGCTGCCCGGCACACCCGGCTCGCGGTCCTCAGAAGCTCGCGTCCCGCAGGTGGGCCGTGAGAACCGACAGGAGAACGCATGCCCAGGCAGCAACCGGCGGACACGGTCCGCGAGGTCGTCGCGCCGGTGGTCGAAGGCGCGGGTCTGTACCTCGAGGACGTCGTCGTGTCCCGCGCCGGCAGCCGCTCGGTCGTCCGCGTCACGCTCGACCTGCCCGAGGACGTCCTCGGCAGCCTCGACCTCGACGCCGTGGCCGACGTCTCCCGCGAGGTCTCGGACGCGCTCGACGCCGCGTCCGACGTCCTGCCCGGGCAGTACACGCTCGAGGTCTCGACCCCGGGACCTCGCGGCCGCTGACCGAGCCGCGGCACTTCAAGCGTGCGCGCGGGCGCCGCGTCAGTCTCGCGCTGCGTGACGGCCGCACCTACGAGGGCCGGCTGACCGACGTCGAGGGCGACGAGCTCGTCCTGACGGAGGTCCCTGCAGGGCAGCCCGAGCGGGTCGACCGGTCGGACGTCGCGCGCGGAAGCATCGAGGTCGAGCTCTCACGCTCTGCTGGAACCACCGACGACGAGGAGGCCTGATGGACATCGACATGAGCGCTCTGCGCGCGATCGAGCGCGAGCGGGACATCAGCCTGGACGTCCTGGTGGGCGCGATCGAGCAGGCGCTGCTCTCGGCCTACCACCGCAGCACCGGCGCGCAGCCCCACGCGCGCGTCGAGCTGGACCGCACGTCCGGGCGCGCGGCCGTGTGGGCGCGCGAGGAGGTCGTGGACGAGGACGGGGTGCGCAGCTTCGGCCCCGAGTTCGACGACACGCCCGCCGACTTCGGCCGGATCGCCACCGCGACCGCGCGCCAGGTGATCGTCCAGCGTCTGCGCGACGCCGAGGACGACGCGATCCTGGGTCAGTTCCGCGGCAAGGAGGGCGAGGTCATCGCCGGCGTCATCCAGCAGGGCCGCGACCCGCGCGTCGTGCTGGTGGAGGTGGGCGGCGTCGAGGCGGTGCTGCCGCCGCACGAGCAGGTGCCGACGGAGGAGTACGTCCACGGGGAGCGTCTGCGCGCCTACGTCCTCGAGGTGACCCGAGGAATGAAGGGTCCGCAGATCACGTTGAGCCGGACGCACCCGAACCTCGTACGCAAGCTGTTCGAGCTCGAGGTGCCCGAGGTCGCGGACGGCTCGGTCGAGATCGTGGCCCTGGCCCGCGAGGCAGGCCACCGGTCCAAGATGGCCGTTCGTTCGACGGTCTCGGGGCTCAACGCCAAGGGCGCCTGCATCGGCCCGATGGGGGCGCGCGTGCGGGCCGTCATGGCGGAGCTGCACGGCGAGAAGATCGACATCGTCGACTACAGCCCGGACCCGGCGCGCTTCGTCGGCAACGCCCTGTCGCCGGCGAGCGTCAATGAGGTCACGATCGTCGACGAGGACACGCGCTCGGCGCGCGTCGTCGTGCCGGACTACCAGCTCTCGCTCGCCATCGGCAAGGAGGGGCAGAACGCCCGTCTCGCCGCGAAGCTCACGGGCTGGCGCATCGACATCCGGTCCGACGAGGGCGCGCCCGAGGGCGGCTCGACCCGCCCGACGGCGGGGTGACCCGGGGGCGACGGGGTAAGATGTCCGACAACGGGTCTCAGGCCCGGCCGATGCCGCACGTCCTCCCCGCATCCTCGTCACCGAGCGCGCCCCCACGGGCGCCGGTGCGGACGTGCGTCGGCTGCCGGTCCCGTGACCTTCGGTCCGACCTCGTGCGCCTCGTGGCGCGGACGGACGACGACCCGGCGGGTGCCGCCCAGGCGGCGGTGCTCGTGGTGGACGTCCGACGCTCGCTCCCGGGGCGTGGCGCGTGGCTGCACCCGCGGATGCGCTGCCTGGAGCTGGCCGAACGCCGCCACGCGTTCACCCGGGCGCTGCGTCTGCGCAGCGCGCCCGACGCGAGCGGGGTCCGCCAGTTCCTCGTCGGCCTCGGTGCCGAGTGACGACCACGTGCGAGAGCACGACATGCCAGACACGTCTATCAGGAAGCGGGTCAGAAACACATGGGCACGCGATGAGCACCCTGCGATGAGCACCCCTCAGTACTAACGACGGTCCTCCCTGTCCGGGCGGGCCGAGACAGGAGAGTTGTGGCTAAGGTCCGCGTCTACGAGCTCGCCAAGGAGCTCGGTGTCGAGAGCAAGACGATCATGACGAAGCTCACCGAGCTCGGTGAGTTCGTCCGGTCGGCGTCCTCGACGATCGAACCACCCGTCGTGCGCAAGCTGCGCGACGCCTTCCCCGCCCGTTCAGGTGCCGGCGCGTCCGCCGCCGGCAACGGTGGCGCGGCGAAGCCTGCCGCGAAGCCCGCGGCGGCGAAGCCTGCAGCCCCCGCCCCGCCGCGCCCCAGGCGCCGGCCGCGGAGGAGACCCCCGCACCCGCACC
Organism: Luteimicrobium album; assembly: GCF_030161555.1. GTDB lineage: Bacteria > Actinomycetota > Actinomycetes > Actinomycetales > Cellulomonadaceae > Luteimicrobium > Luteimicrobium album. The sequence continues at coordinate 3,953,673 of NZ_BSUK01000001.1, read as the reverse complement.
CGCTGCCGAGCCTGCGGCGCCGCGCCAGTCCGCGCCGACGCCCGGCCCGAAGCCCGCCGCGGCTCCCAAGCCCGCCACGGGCAACGCGTCGCCCGCTCCGCGTCCCGGCGCCCCGCGCCCGGGCGGCGCCGCGCCGCGCCCCGGCAACAACCCGTTCGCGTCGAGCCAGGGCATGCCCCGGCCTCGCCCGGGCAACAACCCGTTCGCGTCGCAGCAGGGCATGCCCCGGCCGCAGTCGCGTCCCGACCGCGGCGAGGGCTCGGCCGAGCGCTCCGGCGGTCCGCGTCCCGCGGCTCCGCGCCCCGGTGGCGCTCCTCGCCCCGGCGGCGCCGCACCGCGTCCCGGTGGTGCCCGTCCGAACCCCGGCATGATGCCGGGTCGCACGTCGCTCGGCCGGCCCGGTGCCGGTCAGGGTGCCGGCGGCGGGGGTCGCCCGGGTGGTGGCGGCGGCGGTCGTGGCGGCTTCGGCGGCGGTGGCGGTGCCGGTGGCGCCGCGCGTCCCGGCGGTGGCGGCGGCTTCGGTGGTCGCCCCGGTGGCGGCGGCCGTGGCGGTGCCGGTCGTGGCAGCACGCAGGGCGCCTTCGGGCGCGCCGGCGGTCGCCCCGTGCGCGGACGGAAGTCGAAGCGCGCGAAGCGGCAGGAGTTCGAGCAGATGCAGGCGCCGTCGCTCGGCGGCGTCACCGTCCCCCGCGGCGACGGCTCGACCGTCGTGCGTCTGCGCCGTGGCGCGAGCCTGTCCGACTTCGCCGACAAGATCGACGCGAACCCCGCGAGCCTCGTGACCGTCCTCTTCCACCTGGGCGAGATGGCCACGGCCACGCAGTCGCTCGACGAGGACACCTTCGGCACGCTGGGCGCCGAGCTCGGCTACATCATCGAGATGGTGTCGGCGGAGGACGAGGACCGCGAGCTCCTCGGCGCGTTCGACATCGACCTCGAGGGCGAGCTGGAGGCCGAGGGCGACGACGTGCTCGAGCCGCGACCCCCGGTCGTCACCGTCATGGGTCACGTCGACCACGGAAAGACGAAGCTCCTCGACGCGGTCCGTTCCTCGGACGTCGTCGCGGGCGAGGCCGGCGGCATCACCCAGCACATCGGCGCCTACCAGGTGCACCACGAGCACGAGGGCGTCGACCGGGCGATCACGTTCATCGACACCCCGGGTCACGAGGCGTTCACCGCCATGCGTGCCCGCGGTGCGCAGGTCACCGACATCGCGATCCTCGTGGTCGCGGCGGACGACGGCGTGATGCCGCAGACGGTCGAGGCGCTCAACCACGCCCAGGCCGCCGGCGTCCCGATCGTCGTCGCGGTGAACAAGGTGGACAAGGAGGGGGCCAACCCCGCCAAGATCCGCCAGCAGCTCACCGAGTACAACCTGGTGGCCGAGGAGTACGGCGGCGACACCATGTTCGTCGACGTGTCCGCGAAGAACCGGGTCGGCATCGAGGACCTCCTCGACGCCGTCCTGCTCACCGCGGACGCCGCTCTCGACCTGCGCGCCAACCCCGACAAGGACGCGCGCGGCGTCGCCATCGAGGCCAACCTCGACAAGGGCCGCGGCTCCGTCGCGACGGTCCTCGTGCAGTCCGGCACGCTCGCCGTCGGCGACTCGATCGTCGCCGGCACGGCCCACGGCCGCGTCCGCGCGATGTTCGACGAGCACGGCGAGAACCTCGACGTGGCGCTCCCGTCGCGTCCGGTCCAGGTGCTCGGCCTGACCTCGGTGCCCCGCGCCGGCGACACGTTCATCGTGGCGCCCGACGACCGCACCGCACGGCAGATCGCCGAGAAGCGCGAGGCCGCCGAGCGTGCCGCGACGCTGGCCAAGCGCCGCAAGCGCATCAGCCTCGAGGACTTCACGCAGGCGCTCGAGCAGGGCAAGGTCGAGACCCTCAACCTCGTCCTCAAGGGCGACGTGTCCGGTGCCGTCGAGGCGCTCGAGGACGCGCTGCTCAAGATCGACGTCGGCGACGAGGTCGAGCTGCGCATCATCCACCGCGGTGTCGGTGCGATCACGCAGAACGACGTCAACCTGGCGACCGTGGACAACGCGATCATCATCGGCTTCAACGTCAAGCCCGCGGACCGCGTCCGCGACCTGGCCGACCGCGAAGGCGTCGACATCCGCTACTACACGGTCATCTACCAGGCCATCGACGACGTCGAGGCCGCGCTCAAGGGCATGCTCAAGCCCGAGTACGAGGAGGTCCAGCTCGGGACCGCGGAGATCCGCGAGATCTTCCGGTCCTCGAAGGCGGGCAATATCGCGGGAACGATCGTCCGCTCGGGCGTCATCACGCGAAACTCCAAGGCTCGCGTGCTGCGCAACGGCGTGGTCGTCGGGGACAACCTGCAGATCGACTCGCTCAAGCGGTTCAAGGACGACGCCACCGAGGTCCGCGAGGGCTACGAGTGCGGTATCGGGCTCGGGTCGTTCAACGACATCCAGCTCGAGGACGTCATCGAGACCTTCGAGATGCGGGAGAAGCCGCGTTCGTGACTCTCGTCCCGCCGGGGTGACGATCCGTCGTCGCCTCCGCCCTGCCCGTCCGGGAGAGGGGTGGCGGGTCTACCGCGGGCCTGGCGGCCCGTGCCAGACCCACCACGACCCGCCACCCCTCTCCCTCCCGGGCAGGGCTCTTCCGTCGGGTCACCTCAGGGTGAGAGCATCACGTCCGCGTTCTTGTGAGGACACTGGGGATCGCGTCGCGATCCCGGAGATGAGGGTTGATGGCTGAGAGTGTGCGGGCCAGGAAGCTGGCCGAGCGGATCCAGCAGGTCGTCGCGACCATGCTGGACCGGCGGATCAAGGACCCGCGGCTCGGGTACGTCACCGTGACCGACGTGCGCGTCACCGGGGACCTCCAGAACGCCACCGTGTTCTACACGGTGCGCGGGACCGACGAGGAGCGGGCCGGGACCGCCGCCGCGCTCGAGAGCGCCAAGGGGGTCATCCGGTCCGAGGTCGGCAAGCAGACCGGGATCCGGCTCACGCCGACCCTCGAGTTCCAGCTCGACGCGATCCCGGAGAACGCCGCCCACCTCGAGGACGCGCTCCGCGCCGCCCGCGAGAAGGACGCCGAGCTCGCCGCGCTGCGCGAGGGCAAGGACTTCGCGGGCGACGCCGACCCCTACAAGCGTCCCGACGAGGATGACGACGAAGACGAGGCCTGAGGGCGCGTAGCGCACCAGGCCCCGCGCCGAACACGGGCCCGCCGCCCGTCCGGGACACCGGACGGGCGGCGGGCCCGTTCTCGTGGGGCGACGATCCCGTGCTCGACGGCGCCGCCACCGACAGCGGTCAGCGCTCCTTGCCCGTGCTGCGCGGCATGAGGAACGACACGATCGCACCTACCCCCAGGACGGCCGTCCCGACCCAGAGGGCGGGCTCGAGCCCGTCCGCGAAGGCGGCGGGGGTGAACGCACCGCCGGCGGCGAGGAAGACCGCCGTCAGCACGGCGACGCCGAGCGCGACACCGACCTCGCGGATCGTCGCGTTGACGCTGCTCGCCGTGGCGTGGTCCGACTCGGGGACCCCGGCCAGGACCGCGGTGGCGACCGGTGCGAACGTGAGGCCCATGCCGACGCCGGCCAGGACGAACGCGGGCACGAAGCTCGGGTAGTCGACCGTCGGGCCGATGAGTGCCGCGATCCAACCGAGCGCGACGGTCTGGAGAACCAGGCCGCCGGCGACGAACGGGCGCACGCCGAACCGCGGCGCGAGCATCCCGGCGACCGGGGCGACGAGCATCGGGGCGGCCGTCCAGGGCAGGGTCCGCAGCCCCGCGGCGAACGGCGAGTAGCCGCCGCCGATCTGCAGGTACTGGGTGAGCAGGAAGACGGCCCCGAACATCCCGACGGAGAACGCGAGGCTGGCCGCGTTCGACACGGAGAAGCTGCGCGAGCGGAACAGCCGCAGCGGGACGAGCGGGTGGTCGGTCCGGCCCTCGCGCACCACGAACGCCACGAGGAGCAGGACGGCGACGACGAGCATCCCGACGGTTGTCGCGGAGCCCCAGCCGCGGTCGTTGGCGCCGACGATCGCCCACACGCCCAGCAGGACGCCGGCAGCGGACAGGACGAGGCCCGTGACGTCGAGGCTGACCGAGACCCGCTCCGACTCCCGCAGCCCGCGCAGCGCGAGCGGGATCGCGACCGCCGCGACGGGGACATTGAGCCAGAAGATCGCCTGCCACGACAGACCGTCGACGACGGCGCCGCCCACGACCGGGCCGAGCGCGACGCCGAGGCCGGAGACGCCGCCCCAGACGCCGATCGCCATGGCGCGCTTCGCGGCGGGCACCGCTCCGGCGAGCAGCGCGAGCGACAGCGGCATGATGGCCGCGCCGCCGCCGCCCTGGAGCGTGCGGGCCGCGATGAGCTCGGCGGGGGTGCCGGACAGCGCGCTCCCGATCGAGCCGAGCGCGAAGACCGCGATGCCGACGACGAACGTCCGGCGGCGCCCGAGGCGGTCGCCGAGGGTGGCGAGCGGGATCATCAGCGTCGCGAACGCGAGCGTGTACGCGTTCACGAACCACTGGAGCTGTTCCACGCTGGGGGACAGGTGCCGGGAGATGACGGGCAGGGCGCCCGTCATGACGAGGTTGTCGAGCGTCGCCATGAACATCGGCAGGGACGCGGCGACGAGGGCGAGCCAGACGGGCGCCGTGCGCCGCCGCCGGGTGTCGAGGCCGGGTGCCGGCGAGGGCCGACGGGTGGGGACCGCGGTGGACATCAGAACCTCCGGACGAGGTGGGCCGAGGACGGGAGGGCTGCGCGGTGCGCGAGCCGAACACGGGAAGGCATCGACTGATTACTTCGACTCGTCGCACGTTAGTAATCGACTGATAACATGTCAAGCATGAGTACCCGGATGACCGCGGACGAGCGCCGCGAGCAGATCCTGGCCGCCGCGACGACGGCGTTCGCCGAGCACGGCTACGCCGGCACGACGACCGACGAGGTGGCGCGCGCGGCGGGGTGTCGCAGCCGTACGTCGTCCGGCTCTTCGGCTCCAAGCACGACCTGTTCGCCGCGGCGCTCGCGCGGATCTGCGACGCGATCGTCGCGAGCTTCGAGCAGGTCGCGCCCGGCCCGGACGCCGCCCGCGACCTCGGCGACGTGTACGTGCGCCTGCTCGGGGACCGGGACAAGCTCCGCGTGCTGATGCACGGCTTCGTCGCGGGCGCCGACCCGACGTTCGGGCTGCAGGCGCGCCGCACCCTGGTCCGCGCCTTCGAGATCTTCAAGGAGCTGACCGGCGAGGACGACGAGGCCGCGCGCAACTTCGTGGCCTCGGGGATGCTCATCAACGTGCTGCTCGCGGCCGAGGCCCCCGAGCACGCGGACGAGCACGGCGTCGGGCACCTGCTCGTGTGCGCCGTCGGCGCGGACGCCGCCGCCGAGCTGATCACGGACGCCGCGTGAGCCCGGCCACCGGCGCGGACGGTCGCGTCCGCCCGCAGCGCCGCCCCACCGCGCCCGACGGACTGGTCGTCGTCGACAAGCCGCAGGGCTGGACGAGCCACGACGTCGTCGGGCGCATGCGCCGCCTCGCGGGGACGAAGAAGGTCGGCCACGCGGGCACGCTCGACCCGATGGCGACGGGCGTGCTCGTCGTCGGCGTGGGCCGGGCGACGCGGCTGCTGACGTACGTCGTCGGGGCCGAGAAGGAGTACGTCACGACGATCCGGCTCGGCGTCGCGACCACCACGGAGGACGCCGAGGGCGACGTCACGGCGACCACGGGCGCGGGGGACGTCACGGCCGAGGCCGTGCGCGCCGCGGCCGCGGCCCTCACCGGGGACGTGCTGCAGGTGCCGAGCGCGGTGTCCGCGATCAAGGTCGACGGCGAGCGCGCGTACGCCCGTGTCCGCGCGGGGGAGCAGGTCGAGCTGGCCGCCCGCCCGGTCACGATCTCGGCGTTCGAGATCGCGGACGTCCGGCCCGGCCCCGACGTCGCGGCGGACGGCGGCACCGTTCCCACGGTCGACGTCGACGCGCGCGTCGTCTGCTCGTCGGGCACGTACGTGCGTGCGCTCGGCCGCGACCTCGGCGCCGCGCTCGGCGTGGGCGCGCACCTCGTCGCCCTGCGACGCACGCGCGTGGGCGGGTACGACCTCGCGGGCGCAAGCACGCTCGAGCAGCTCGAGGCCCAGGCCGACGCGGACGGCGTCCTCGCGACCCTCCCGCTCGCCGACGCCGCGCGCGCGACGTTCCCGGTCCGCGAGCTCGACGACACCGACGCCGCGGCGCTCGGTCACGGCCGCGCGCTCCCGCCGGCCGGCGAGCCCGGGGTGCACGCCGCGATCGGCCCCGACGGGACGCTCGTCGCGCTCGTCGAGGACGTCCAGGGCAAGGGCGGGCTCCTCGCTCGCCCCGCCGTCGTCTTCGCGGCGGCGGGGTGAGCCCCGCCCCGTGAGCGCCCCGCGACGGGCGCCGATTCCGCGCGTACCCCGACGAGGTGGCAGGCTGGTCCCCGTGCTGCGCTGGACCGACCTCGCCGAGGTGCCCTCCGACTTCGGCCCCACCGTCGTCACCATCGGTAACTTCGACGGGGTCCACCGCGGCCACGTCGCGGTCTGCCGGGCGATCGCGGAACGAGCGCGCGAGGAGAACGCCCGTGCCGTCGCGGTGACGTTCGACCCGCACCCCGTCGCCGTGCACCGGCCGGACGAGGCGCCCGAGCTCCTCACGGGGGTCGCCGACCGGCTGGACCTGCTCGCCGAGACAGGTCTCGACGCCGTGCTCCTGCTGCCCTACACGCTCGAGTTCGCGCAGCAGACGGCCGACGAGTTCGTCCGTCGCTACCTCGTCGAGGGTCTGCGCGCGCGGCGGGTCGTCGTCGGGCGGGACGTGCGCTTCGGCCGCGGCAACGCCGGCACGCTCGACACCATGATCGAGCTGGGGGAGCGGTACGGGTTCGTCGTGGAGGTCGTCGGCGACGTCGGGCAGACCCCGCACGACGGGCACGCGCGCTGGTCCTCGACCTACGTGCGCGAGCTGCTCGCCACGGGCGACGTCGCGGCCGCGGCCGCGGTCCTGGGCCGGCCGCACCGGCTGCGCGGCGTCGTCGTGCACGGGGACGCGCGCGGGCGCGAGCTCGGCTTCCCGACGGCGAACCTCGGCCCCGCCCCCGACGGCACCCCCGTCCAGGGCATGGTCCCCGCCGACGGCGTGTACGCGGGCTGGCTGCGGCGTCCGGGCCGCGAGGCCGACGCCGTGCTCCCGGCCGCCGTCTCGATCGGCACCAACCCGACGTTCGACGGCGCCGAGCGCCGCGTCGAGGCGTACGTCCTCGACCGCACGGACCTCGACCTGTACGGCGAGGAGGTCGTGCTCGAGCTCGTCGAGCGCCTGCGCCCGACGCTGCGCTTCGACGGCCCCGACGCGATCGAGCGCCTCGTCGCGACCATGCACGACGACGTCGCGCGCGCGCGCATGGCGCTCGGCGTCGCGCAGCCCGCGTCGCCCGCCGCCGGCTGAGCGGACCGGCGTGGCCGACGGGCTGAGCACGGGGGAGATGGTCCGCGCGTCGGGGCTGTCGCCTAAGGCGCTGCGGCTGTACGACGCGAACGGGCTGCTCGTCCCGGCGCGCGTGGACCCGGTCACGGGCTACCGGGCGTACGCGCCGGCGCAGGTCGTGCGGGCCCGCGCGATCGGGCTGCTGCGCCGCCTCGACCTGCCGCTCGCGCGGATCGGCGAGCTCCTCGACGGCCCGCCGGACGCGCTCCGGCCCGCGCTGCTCACGTGGTGGGGCGAGCGCCGTCGGACGCTGGAGGACCAGCGCGGCGTCGTGGACCCGCTCGCCGCGGCGGCCGACCCGCTCGCCGCGGGTACCGCCGCCCCGGGCGACCTCCCGGACGCGTCGCGGCTCCGCGCCGCCGTCGGGAGGGCGGAGCGCGAGGCGCGGACCGTCGCGTGCGTGACCGACGTCGTCGAGCAGGCCGCGCTCGTCCCGGCGTTCACGTCGGCCGTGCTGACGATCCGCGAGGAGCTCGCGCGCCAGGGTGCCGCGTTCGGCGCCGAGTTCTGGGTCGTGTTCCACGAGCTCGTGCGCCCCGGGGTCCGCGGCCGGATCGAGACCTGCGTCCCCTACGACGGCGCGGCGCGGCCGGCCGGGGCGATCGTGCTCCGGCTCGAGCCGGCACGGCCCGTCGCGAGCGTCCCGGTGCCCTCGGCGGACTGCCGCTACCCGCCGATCGTCGCCTACTACGACGCCGCCTTCGAGGCCGCCCGGTCCTGGGGCGGTCCCGTCGGCCCGCCGCGCGAGGTGTACCCCGTGCCCTGGTCCGACGACGTCGCCGAGGTGGCACGCGTCGAGATCCCCGTCGCGGGCGCTTGACCCTGCCCCAGGGGCAGGGGTGAGCGTAGGGCGCATGGACATCCTCGACACCCTGGAGAGCCTCGACACCCCGGCGGGCGCCGACGTCGCGCCGCCGAGCCTCGACGACTACGCCACCCAGAGCCCGTTCAGCGACCCGGGCGACCACGCCGGCCTGCTCGACGCCGTCGCCACGGACCCGGAGTCGCTCCACCGGGCCGTGACCCGCACGATCCTGCACTACCGCGGCGAGGCCCACCGGCTCACGGACGCCCAGCTGCGCGATGTCGACTCCCGGTGGGTCGCGACGATCCTCGACCGCGCGACCGAGCGGCAGCCCGGGCCGCTCGACGCGACACGGCCCGACGCCTGCGTCGTCGGCGGGTGCTGCCGCGACCACGCGCTGCTGTCCGTCGCGATCCTGCGCCAGCACGGCGTCCCCGCCCGCACGCGCCTCGGGTTCGCGGGCTACTTCGAGGCGGGCTACTCCCACGACCACGTCGTGGCGGAACGGTGGGACGGCGAGCGTTGGGTGCGGTTCGACCCCGAGCTCGGGCAGGACGACTTCCCGTTCGACGTGCACGACCTCCCGACCGGCGAGGGCGCGCCGTTCGAGACGGCCGCCGAGGCGTGGCTCGCCTACCGCGCGGGCCGCACCGACCTCGCGACCTACGGGGTCGCGCCGGGCGCCGTCGGCCTCGAGGGACCGTCGTTCGTGCAGCGGTACGTGCTCGCGGACGTCGCGCACCGGCACCGCTGCGAGACCCTCCTGTGGGACGGCTGGGGCGCCATGGTGCCGCCCGGCGAGGAGCCGGACGACGCGCAGCTCGCGCTCACCGACGAGCTCGCGGTCCTCACCGCCCGGGCCGACGGGGACCCCGACCCGGTCGGCCCGGCCGCGTCGGCGCTCGCGGCCCGCTGGGCGACGGATCCGCGCGTGAACCCGGGCGGGCGGGTCCTGAGCTTCACCCCGCTCGAGCCTGACGCCGCACCCCGCGAGGTGTCCCTCGACACGCCGTAGGCTCGCGCGCGGTCGTCGACCGGGTTCGGGCACGGACCGTACCTGCTGGTAGGCTTGGGGTGCCGTTTCGACCGGCCGCGGACAAAGAGCGCCCAGGTGGACATGCCCTGGTGCACCGCGCAACGAACATCCAAGGAGAACTGTGCCCCTCGACACCGCCACCAAGCAGCGCATCATTTCCGAGTACGGGACGTCCGAGGGCGACACCGGTTCGCCGGAGGTTCAGGTCGCGCTCCTCACGCAGCGCATCAAGGACCTCACCGAGCACCTCAAGGAGCACAAGCACGACCACCACAGCCGTCGTGGCCTGCTCCTGCTCGTCGGCCAGCGCCGCCGCCTGCTCGGCTACCTGCAGAAGGTCGACATCAACCGCTACCGCAGCCTGATCGAGCGTCTCGGTCTGCGCCGCTGATCCACCCCGGCCCGGCCCGGTCCCTCGCGGACCGGGCCGGTCCGGTATCAGGCCCGCGACCTGCGGGCCACGTCCATCCCGCCGCCCCGACGCCACGTTCGGTCCTCGGTAGTGGGCCCCGGACCCGCCCCGTCCTCGGACGGGCCACCGGCTCCGTGGACCTCGATCGAAGACCGCCTGGCACCGGCCGGGAGGAGGGCGCGCGACGCGCGCCCGTCCGTCCGGCCAGGGGTGGCCTTCGAAGATGAGGAGGGCACCCGTGGAGGGTCCCGAGATCCAGTTCGCCGAGGCCGTCATCGACAACGGCCGCTTCGGCACCCGCACCGTCCGCTTCGAGACCGGGCGCCTCGCCCGCCAGGCCGCGGGCTCCGTGGCCGCGTACCTCGACGGCGAGACGATGATCCTGTCGACCACGACGGCCGGCAAGCACCCCAAGGACCAGTTCGACTTCTTCCCGCTGACGGTCGACGTCGAGGAGCGGCAGTACGCGGCCGGCAAGATCCCCGGCTCGTTCTTCCGTCGCGAGGGCCGCCCGTCCACCGAGGCGATCCTCACGTGCCGCCTGATCGACCGCCCGCTGCGCCCGCTGTTCGTCAAGGGCCTGCGCAACGAGGTCCAGGTCGTCGAGACCGTCCTTGCCGTCCACCCGGACGACCCGTACGACGTCGTCGCGATCAACGCCGCCTCGATCTCGACGCAGATCTCCGGCCTGCCGTTCTCCGGCCCGGTCGGCGCGGTCCGCATCAGCCTGATCGACGGCCAGTGGGTCGCCTTCCCGCGCTACTCGGAGAGCGCGCGCGGCGTGTTCGACATGGTCATCGCGGGCCGCATCGTCACGAACGAGGACGGCGAGTCCGACGTCGCGATCGCGATGATCGAGGCCGAGGCCACCGACGAGTCGTGGAAGCTCATCAAGGAGCAGGGCGCAACGGCGCCGACCGAGCAGGTCGTCGCCGAGGGCATCGAGGCCGCGAAGCCGTTCATCCGCGTCCTCGCGGAGGCCCAGGCCGAGCTCGCGTCGAAGGCCGCCAAGCCGACCGCCGAGTTCCCGCTCTTCCCGGACTACCAGCCCGACGCCTACGCCGCGGTCGAGGCCGCTGCCGCCGCACGCCTGGGCGAGGCCCTGTCGATCGCGGACAAGCAGGACCGCGAGAACCGTCTCGACGAGATCAAGGCCGAGGTCCAGGGCGAGCTCGCCGAGGCCTTCGCCGGCCGCGAGAAGGAGATCTCCGCCGCGTACCGCTCGGTGCAGAAGGCACTGGTCCGCCAGCGCATCCTCACCGACGGCTTCCGCATCGACGGGCGTGGTCTGCGGGACATCCGCACGCTGTCCGCCGAGGTCGAGGTCGTCCCCCGCGTGCACGGCTCGGCGCTGTTCGAGCGCGGCGAGACCCAGATCCTGGGCGTGACCACGCTGAACATGCTGCGCATGGAGCAGCAGATCGACTCGCTCGGGCCGGTCACGCGCAAGCGCTACATGCACAACTACAACTTCCCGCCGTACTCGACCGGCGAGACGGGTCGCGTGGGCTCGCCCAAGCGTCGCGAGATCGGCCACGGCGCGCTCGCGGAGCGGGCCCTCGTGCCGGTGCTGCCGTCGCGCGAGGAGTTCCCCTACGCGATCCGGCAGGTCTCCGAGGCGCTGGGCTCCAACGGCTCGACGTCGATGGGCTCCGTGTGCGCGTCGACCCTGTCGATGCTCAACGCCGGTGTCCCGCTGCGCGCGCCCGTCGCGGGCATCGCGATGGGCCTCGTCTCCGACACCGTCGAGGGCAAGACCCGCTACGCCGCGATGACCGACATCCTGGGCGCCGAGGACGCGTTCGGCGACATGGACTTCAAGGTCGCCGGCACGAGCGAGTTCGTCACGGCGATCCAGCTCGACACGAAGCTCGACGGCATCCCGGCCTCGGTGCTCGCGGACGCGCTGACCCAGGCCCGTGAGGCCCGCCTCACGATCCTCGAGGTCCTCGCCGAGGCGATCGACGTCCCGGACGAGATGTCCCCGAACGCGCCCCGCGTCATCACGGTGAAGGTCCCGACCGACAAGATCGGCGAGGTCATCGGCCCGAAGGGCAAGATGATCAACCAGATCCAGGAGGAGACGGGCGCCGACATCTCGATCGAGGACGACGGCACCGTCTACATCGGCGCGACCGACGGGCCGTCGGCCGAGGCCGCCCGGGCCGCGATCAACGCGATCGCGAACCCGCACGTCCCGGAGATCGGCGAGCGCTTCGTCGGCACGGTCGTCAAGACCACGTCGTTCGGCGCGTTCATCTCGCTCTCCCCGGGCAAGGACGGCCTGCTGCACATCTCGCAGATCCGCAAGCTCGTGGGCGGCAAGCGCGTCGAGGCCGTCGAGGACGTGCTCTCGGTGGGCCAGAAGGTCCAGGTCGAGATCGCCGAGATCGACCCGCGCGGCAAGCTCTCGCTCCACGCGGTGACCGAGGACGAGAAGTCCGAGGGCGACGCGACGTCGGACGACGCCTCTGGGCCCGAGTCCGAGAGCACGAACGACTGACGTGCCGCACGCACTCCCGCTCGTCCCGTCCGGCGCCCCTGGCACGGACGGCGAGCTGATCGCCGGGCAGGACGGCGCGACCATCCGTCGCACCGTCCTGCCCGGCGGCGTGCGCGTCATCTCCGAGCACCTGCCCGGCCAGCGGTCCGCGTCCCTCGGGGCGTGGGTCGGGGTCGGTTCCCGCGACGAGACGGACGGGCACTTCGGCTCCACGCATTTCCTCGAGCACCTGCTGTTCAAGGGCACCGTGCGCCGGACGGCGCTCGACATCGCCGAGGCGTTCGACGCCGTCGGCGGCGAGGCCAACGCGGCCACCGGCAAGGAGCACACCTGCTACTACGCGCGTGTGCTCGACACCGACCTGCCCATGGCGGTCGACGTGATCGCCGACATGGTGACCTCCGCCGCGATCGACGCGGACGAGCTCGAGACCGAGCGCGAGGTCATCCTCGAAGAGCTCGCGATGAACGACGACGACCCGTCGGACGTCGTGCACGAGCGCTTCTCCGAGACGGTCCTCGCCGGTCACCCGCTCGGCCGCCCCATCGGCGGCACCCCCGAGACGATCCGTGCCGTCCCGCGCGACGCCGTCTGGGAGCACTACCGCTGGCACTACCGGCCCGAGACCCTCGTCGTCTCGGCGGCGGGCGGCGTCGACCACGACGCCCTCGTCTCGCAGGTCGCCGACGCGCTGGTCGCGGGCGGCTGGGACCTCGACCCCGCCCTCGCCCCCGCGCCCGCCGGGACGCGAGCGCCGTCGTCGGGGTCGGGACCGAGCCCCACGAGCTCACGGTGCGCCGCGCCGTCGAGCAGGCCAACGTCGTCATCGGGTCGACGGGTATCTCCGCGACCGACGACCGCCGCTTCACGCTGTCCGTGCTCAACGCCGTCCTCGGCGGCGGGATGAGCTCGCGCCTGTTCCAGGAGATCCGCGAGAAGCGGGGCCTGGCGTACTCCACCTATTCGTTCGCCTCCGCGCACGGCGGCCTCGGGACGTTCGGCCTGTACGCGGGCTGCGCGCCCGCGAAGGTCGACCAGGTTACGAAGATCCTGGGCGAGGAGCTCGACCGGTTCGCCGACGGCGGCATCACCGACGCCGAGCTGCAGCGCAGCGTCGGGCAGCTCTCGGGCGGCCTGGTCCTCGGGCTCGAGGACTCGGGCTCGCGCATGAGCCGGCTCGGCAAGGCCGAGCTCGTGTACGGCGAGCTCATGACGCTCGAGGAGTCGCTCGAGCGGATCCGTGCCGTGACTGCCGACGACGTCCGCGAGCTCGCCGCGGACCTCGCGTCCCGCCCGCGATCCGTGGTGCGCGTGGGACCGTTCGGCGACTGAACTTCACAAGACGGGCCCCGACCGTGTCTGTCGAGATGCCCGTCGACACCGACCGGAAGGTGACCGCGTGACCGACCAGGGGACCACCCCGTCCGCGCCGCTGCGTGTGGCGGTGCTCGGTGCCGAGGGCCGCATGGGCCGCACCACGTGCGAGGCCGTCGACGCCGCTCCCGGCCTCGAGCTCGTCGCCCGCGTGACGCGCGGCGACGACGTGGCGCAGGCGCTGGCCGACTCGGGCGCTGACGTCGCCGTCGACTTCACGCGCCCCGGCGTGACCGAGGACAACGTCCATGCCGCGATCGACGCGGGTGTGCACGTCGTCGTCGGGACGACGGGGTGGACCGCCGAACGCCAGGAGCGCGTGCGCGAGCACCTGGCGCGCCGTGCCGCCGAAGGGCTCGACCTCGGGGTGATCGTCGCGCCGAACTTCGGGCTCTCCGCGGTCCTCGCGATGACGTTCGCCGCGAAGGCGGCACGTTACTTCGAGTCCGTCGAGGTGATCGAGCTCCACCATCCCGACAAGCTTGACGCCCCGAGCGGCACCGCCACCCAGACGGCCCGCGCCGTCGCCGCCGCCCGCGCGGCGGCGGGCGTCGCGCCGAGCCCCGACGCGACCGAGTCGGGCTTCGAGGCCCGTGGCGCCGACGTCGACGGGGTGCGTGTGCACGCGGTGCGCCTGCGCGGGCTGGTCGCCCACGAGGAGATCCTGCTCGGCAACGTGGGGGAGCAGCTCGTCATCCGCCAGGACTCGTTCGACCGCGTCTCGTTCATGCCGGGTGTCGTGCTGGCCGTGCGCGAGGTCACCCGGCGGCCGGGGCTGACGGTCGGGCTCGAGCACGTCCTCGACGTGGACTGAGGGGCCGACGTGCGCAAGGGACTGCTCGGGGCGCTGCTCGCGACCGCGGTGCTCGTGATCTACGCGTTCGCGATCGGGCGCGCCGTGGTCGCGCTGCTCGGCTCGGGCGAGGCCGTGGGGATCGCGATCGGGGTGTGCCTGATCGTCGTCCCGTTCCTCGCCCTGTGGTACATCGGGCGGGAGTGGTGGTTCGCGGTGCAGGTGCAGCGCCTCGCGAACGAGCTGCACGCCCAGGGCGGGCTCCCCGTCGACGACCTGCCCCGCTCGCCCGGCGGCCGGATCGACCGCGCCGCGGCGGACGCGCAGTTCGTGCTGCGGCAGGCCGAGGCCGAGGCCGCGCCCGACGACTGGCGGGCCTGGTTCAACCTGGGCTTCGCGTACGACGCGTCGGGGGACCGCCGCCGCGCGCGCGAGTCCCTGCGCCGCGCGGTCAGGCTCCACACCACCACACCGACCTCCCCGACGTAGGCCCCGGGAGGCCTACCTCGCGATCAGGGCATGCCCGCGGCGCGCAGCAGCGCGGCGGTCAGGGCGGCCAGCACGACGACGACGATGAACGGCGCGCGCAGCACGAGCGCCACGGCGGCGACGGCGAGCGCGGGCAGTCGCGCGTCGATCACGAGCTCGCGCCCGGATGCGACGGTCTGGACCGCGACGAGTGCGGCGAGGAGTGCGACGGTCACGAGCGCGGCCGTGCGTGCGACCCGCGGGTGCGCCGCCCACGTCCCGGGCACGACGTGCCCTGCGAGCTTGAGCGCCAGGCACCCGGCGCTCGCGGCGAGGACGGTGACCCAGATCGTCGTCGGGCTCATCGCGCCTCACCGTCCTCGGCGTCGGGATGGGCGTGCTCGCGCGCCGTCCACCACCCGACGACGACGGCCAGCACGGCCGCGACCAGCACGGGCACCCCGCTGGGCACCGCGGGCGTGAGGACCACCGCGACGACGACGGCGCCCGTCGCGACGTACCGCGCGAGCGCCGTGCGCAGGCGGGGCCAGAGCAGAGCGAGGAACGCGGCGGAGGCGGCGGCGTCGAGCCCGTAGCGCTTCGGGTCGCCGAGCGCGTTGCCGGCGAGCGCCCCGGCGAGCACGAACGCGTTCCAGAGCACGAACACCCCGGCACCGGTGAGCCAGAAACCGACGCGTGCGAGGCGCACGGTGGGCTGGGCGGTCGCGACGGCGGTGGACTCGTCGATGGTCAGGTGCGCGGCGAGGACGCGCCGCCACGACCTCACCGCGAGCAGCGGCGAGAGCTGGACGCCGTAGAACCCGTTCCGGACGCCCAACAGGCCGGCCGTCGCGATCGCCGACGCAGCGGAGCCTCCCGTGCCGACGATCCCGACGAGCGCGAACTGCGACCCGCCCGAGAACATGAACAGGCTGAGCACGACGGCCTGCCACACGGAGAGGCCGGCCACCACGGCGAGCGCCCCCAGCGAGATCCCGTACAGCCCCGTCGCGACGGACACCGAGAGCGCCTGCCGGACGACGGCCCGCTCGTCGGGCGTCGTCGTCGGGCGGGCGGAGGGCACGGGTCGAGCCTACCGACGACGGCCCGCTCGTCCGTGTGGGCATCCGTTCGGCTGTTTCGTGGGCCTGAAAACAGCCCAACGCATGGCCACACGGCGAGGCGGGGACGCGCTCAGACCTGGACGGCCGCGTAGACCGTCTCCTGGTACTCCTCGATCCCGGCCTCGCCGCCCTCGCGCCCGAGCCCGGACTGCTTGAGCCCCCGAAGGGTGCGCTCGCGTCGGACACC
The DNA here is from genome assembly GCF_030161555.1 of Luteimicrobium album. Lineage (GTDB taxonomy): Bacteria > Actinomycetota > Actinomycetes > Actinomycetales > Cellulomonadaceae > Luteimicrobium > Luteimicrobium album. Next base: position 3,937,444 of record NZ_BSUK01000001.1, on the reverse strand, counting down.
AGCCCGCGGTTGATGCCGATCATCCCGGCTTCGAGCTCGTCGGTGAGCCGCAGCGCCCGCCCGACGTCGCGCGTGTACGCGTAGGCGACGAGCCCGTATTCGGTGCCGTTGGCGAGCGCGAGCGCCTCGGCGTCGGAGCCGAACCGCGTCACCGGCGCGACGGGCCCGAAGATCTCCTCGCCCAGCATCGCCGCGTCGGCGGGGACGTCGCCGAGCACGGTCGGGGCGTAGAAGAACCCGCGCCCCGCGGGTGCCTCGCCGCCCACGAGGACGTGCGCGCCGTCGTCGACGGCGTCCTGGACGAGCCCGCCGACCTTCTCGACGGCCGCCGCCTCGATGAGCGGCCCGACGTCGACGCCGTCCTCGGTCCCGCGCCCCATCCGGCGCTCCCCGACGGCGGTGGCGAGCCGGGACGCGAACTCGTCGGCGACGTCGTCGTGCACGAGGAACCGGTTGGCAGCCACGCAGCTCTGCCCGGTGTTGCGGAGCTTCGCGACGAGCGCCCCCTCGACGGCCGCGTCGAGGTCGGCGTCGGAGAACACGAGGAACGGCGCGTTCCCGCCGAGCTCCATGGACGTGCGCAGCACCTGCCCCGCGGCGGCCTCGAGCAGCGTCCGACCGACGGCCGTGGACCCCGTGAACGACAGCTTGCGCAGCCGGGGGTCGGAGAGCAGCGGGCCCGTCACGGCCGACGCCGACGACGTCGGGACGACGTTCACGACCCCGACGGGCAGGTCGCGGTCGGCGAGCTCGGAACGCAGGATCTCGGCGAGGGCGAGGGTCGTGAGCGGGGTGAGCCGCGCGGGCTTGATCACCACGGGACACCCGGCCGCGAGGGCCGGCGCGAGCTTGCGGGTGAGCATCGCGATGGGGAAGTTCCAGGGCGTCACGAGCAGCGCCGGCCCGACGGGCCGCCGCGACACGAGCTGCCGTGCGCCGCCCGCGGGCGCCGGCCGGTACAGGCCCTCGAACCGGACGGCCTGCTCGGCGAACCAGCGCAGGAAGTCGGCGCCGTAGTCGACCTCGGCGCGCGACTCGGCGAGCGGCTTGCCGCACTCGGCGGTGATCAGGGCGGCGAAGTCCTCGCGACGGTTGGCGACGCGCTGGTACACCGCGCGCAGCAGCTCCGAGCGCTCGCGCGGCGCGACCGCGCGCCAGGCCGGCCAGGAGTCCCACGCGGCGCCCAGGGCCCGGCCCGCGTCCTCGGGCGTCCCGTCGGCGACGTCGAACAAGACCTCCTCGGTCGCGGGGTCCGCGACCTCGAACGTCTGCCCCGACGACGACGGCCCCCACGCCCCGCCGACGAGCAGCCCGGTCGGGACGTGCGCGGCGACGTCGGGCGGCAGAGGCGGGGAGCCGGCGGGCGGCAGGACGGGTGCGGCGACGGGCATGCGCCCACCTCCTCGACGGGGTTGGCACCTGGGCTTCCAGTATGGGCACGGCCCGTCGGCGTCGGCAGGCCGGGGACGGCGCCGGAGCACGGGCGGAGGGCCTCCTCGCGGTAGGTTGGGCCCATGGCCCCCAGCACCGCCCACGCCGCGCCGCGCCGACCGTTCGGCGCCGTCCTGACCGCGATGGTCACGCCCATGACGCCCGACGGCGCGATCGACCTCGAGGCCGCACAGAGCCTCGCACGCCACCTCGTCGACGAGGGCAACGACGGGCTCGTGCTCAACGGCACCACCGGCGAGGCGCCGACGACGCACGCGCAGGAGAAGGCCGACCTCGTGGCCGCGGTCGTCGAGGCCGTGGGGGACCGGGCGTACGTCGTCGCGGGTGCCGGGTCGAACGACACCGACCACGCCGTCCGGATGGCCGAGCAGGCCGCCGACGCCGGCGCCCACGGGCTCCTGGTCGTGACGCCCTACTACTCTCGCCCCACGCAGGAGGGCCTCTACCAGCACATGGTCAAGGTCGCCGAGGCGACCGACCTGCCGGTCATGGTCTACGACATCCCGGGCCGCGCGGGGCTGCGGATCGCCCCCGCCACGTACGAGCGGCTCGCCGAGCACGAGAGCTTCGTGGCGTCCAAGGACGCCACGGGCGACGTCGCGTCCGCGCTCAAGCTCATCGAGGCGACCGGCTGGGCCTGGTACTCCGGCGACGACGGCCTCCTGCTGCCCTTCCTGTCCGTCGGCGCCTCCGGCATCGTCGGGGTCAGCACGCACGTCGTCGCGCCCGAGTACGCCGCGGCCGTCCGCGCGTTCGACGCCGGCGACCACGCGGCCGCGCTCGACCTCGCCCGCCAGGTCGTGCCCGTCGTCGACGCGCTCAACGGCGCGGGCGCGCAGGCCGTCATGGCCAAGGCCGCCGTCGAGGCCCTCGGGCTCCTCGGCAACCGCCACCTGCGTCTGCCCAACGTCCAGGCCACCGACGCCGAGGCCGCCGCCGTGCGTGCCGCGCTCGAGCAGGCCGGTGTCTTCGACCGCACCGCGCACGCCCGCGACGGCGTGCGCCCCCAGAACACTGCCCAGCCCGAACCGGCCCCGGAGGTCGCCCGATGACACACCTGCACACCGAGCTCGCGCCGCCGCCCCCTGCAGAAGGGGGCGCTGCGGATCGTCGCGCTCGGCGGCCTCGGCGAGGTCGGCCGGAACATGGCCGTCCTCGAGTACGACGGCAAGCTCCTCATCATCGACTGCGGCGTCCTCTTCCCGGAGGACAACCAGCCCGGCGTCGACCTGATCCTGCCCGACTTCGGGTACATCGAGGACCGCCTCCAGGACGTCGAGGCGATCGTCCTCACTCACGGCCACGAGGACCACATCGGCGCCGTGCCCTACCTGCTGCGCCTGCGCCGCGACATCCCGCTCGTCGGCTCCCAGCTCACGCTCGCGTTCGTCGAGGCGAAGCTCAAGGAGCACCGGATCCAGCCCCTGACCCTCGCGGTCAAGGAGGGGCAGGTCGAGCAGCTCGGGGCGTTCCGGTGCGAGTTCGTCGCCGTGAACCACTCCATCCCGGACGCGCTCGCGGTCGCCGTCACCACCGGCGCGGGGACCGTCCTGCACACGGGCGACTTCAAGATGGACCAGCTCCCGCTCGACGGACGCATCACCGACCTGCGTGCGTTCGCGCGGCTGGGGAGCGCGGCGTCGACCTCTTCATGGTCGACTCGACCAACGCCGAGGTCCCCGGCTTCGTCACGCCCGAGCGCGAGATCGGCCCGGTCCTCGACTCGGTCTTCGCGGCCAGCGAGAAACGGATCGTCGTCGCGTCGTTCTCCTCGCACGTGCACCGCGTCCAGCAGGTCCTCGACGCCGCGTACGCGCACGGCCGCAAGGTCGCGCTCGTCGGACGCTCGATGGTCCGGAACATGGGCATCGCCGCCGACCTCGGGTACCTGCGCGTGCCCGAGGGGGTGCTGGTGGACCTCAAGCAGGTCGACCAGCTCCGCGACGACGAGATCGTCCTCATGTGCACCGGTTCGCAGGGCGAGCCCATGGCCGCCCTCTCCCGGATCGCCAACCACGACCACCGCGTCAGCGTCGGCCCCGGCGACACCGTGATCCTCGCGAGCTCGCTCATCCCCGGCAACGAGAACGCCGTGTTCCGTGTCATCAACGGGCTGACCCGCCTGGGTGCGCGCGTCGTGCACAGCGGCAACGCGCGCGTCCACGTGTCCGGCCACTCGGGCGCGGGCGAGCTGCTCTACTGCTACAACATCGTCAAGCCCAAGAACGTCATGCCTGTGCACGGCGAGGTCCGCCACCTCGTCGCGAACGGGGCGCTCGCCGTCAAGACGGGCGTCCCGCCGGAGCGCGTCGTGCTGGCCGAGGACGGCGTGGTCGTGGACCTCGTCGACGGCTTGGCGTCCGTCGTGGGCGCCGTGCCCTGCGGGCTGGTCTTCGTCGACGGGTCGAGCATCGGCGAGATCACCGAGGCCGAGCTCAAGGACCGCCGCATCCTCGGCGAGGAGGGCTTCGTGTCCGTCTTCGCCGTCGTGGACTCGGGCACCGGCAAGGTCATCGCCGGCCCGCAGATCCTCGCGCGCGGGCTCGCGGAGGACGACAAGGTCTTCGACGGGATCCTGCCGCAGGTCTCCAAGGCACTCGAGGAGTCGATCGCGTCCGGCGCGAACGACACGTACCAGCTTCAGCAGGTCATGCGCCGCGTCGTCGGCCGGTGGGCGGGCACGAAGCTGCGCCGTCGGCCGATGATCGTGCCGGTGGTCGTGGAGGCATGAGCCCCCGCTCGCCCGTGCGCGGCGCGCCTGACCGGCGATGACGGACCCGGGGGCTAGCGTGGAGCGCACCATGGCAGCACGTACGCCCTCACCCCGTAGCTCGGCCCGATCGGGCGGTTCGTCAGGCGGACGCCCGACGGCGACACGCGCCACCGGCGCGCCCCCGCGCGCCCGGACCGGCACGTCGTCAGGGCGTGCCTCGTCGTCGAAGTCGTCGTCCTCGCGCGGGACGTCCAAGGCCGCGGCGTCCAAGAGCGCGCCCAAGGGCCGCACCACCACCCGCCGTCCCGCGTCTCGTCAGCCCGCCTGGCCCGTGCGTGCCGTCCGCGGCACGTGGATGGGGATCGCGCACGCTCTCGGGGGATGACGCGCGGGATCTCGCACGGCGCCAAGGACCTCGACCCCGCCCACCGTCGCGACGGGGTCGCGTTCTTCCTCGTCGCGCTCGCCGTGGTCGTCGCCGCGCGCGAGTGGTGGGGATCGCCGGCGGCTTCGGTGACGGTGTGCACGCGGTCGTCGCCGGGACGTTCGGCGTGGTCGGCGTCGCGGTGCCCGTGCTGCTGCTCTGGCTCGCGGTCCGGCTCATGCGTCACCCCGAGCGCGTGCAGGCGAACGGCCGTGTCGCGATCGGTGTCATGTTCGTCGTCGCCGCGGTCTGCGCCCTCGTCGCCATCGCCGACGGCCTCCCGGCCCCGCGCGACGGGTTCGAGGGCGTGCGGGACGCGGGCGGCGTCGTCGGCTACCTCCTCGCGACGCCCGTGGCGACCGCCCTCACGCCCTGGTTCGCCGTCCCGATCTTCGTGCTGCTCGGCCTTTTCGGGCTGCTCGTCGTGACCGCCACGCCGGTCAACGCGATCCCCGAGCGCTTCCGCTCGGCGTACCACATGCTCACCGGTTCCGAGCGGGACGAGGAGGTCTGGGAGCCGGACGACGGGCTCGAGCTCGCCGACGGTGTCTCGCGCCACGACGGCACCGACGACGACGCGCGGCCCGTCCGCAAGAAGCGCGAGACCCGCGCACAGCGCAAGGAGCGTGAGCGCGCAGAGGCCGAGGAGACCGCCCGGCTCGCCGGGTACGCGGGCGACGAGGCGTTCGAGCAGGCCGCCGAGGTCGAGCGCGTGCCCGAGGCCCCCAAGCGGCGTCGAGGCGCCGAGGCACGGGCCGCGGCCGTCGACCCGCACGAGGCGCCCACGCAGGCGATCTCGGCGCTGGCGGCCGACGAGGCCGCCGCCGTTCCACCCCGCCCCCGCGCCGCCGACATCCCGCGGCCCGGTGCCGAAGGGCGAACAGCCCATGTTCGACGGCGAGACGGTCTACCTCCTGCCCAGCGAGGACGTGCTCGTCAAGGGGCCACCCCACAAGACGCGCTCCGCCGCCAACGACCGCGTCGTCGAGTCGCTCACGGGCGTGTTCGAGCAGTTCGACGTCGACGCGCAGGTCACGGGCTTCCAGCGCGGACCCACCGTGACCCGCTACGAGGTCGAGGTCGGCCCCAAGGTCAAGGTCGAGCGCATCACGTCGCTGTCCAACAACATCGCGTACGCGGTGGCGAGCGCGGACGTGCGGATCCTGTCACCGATCCCCGGGAAGTCCGCGATCGGCATCGAGATCCCCAACACCGACCGCGAGACGGTTTCGCTCGGCGACGTGCTGCGCTCGAGCGCCGCCCGCCGCACCGAGCACCCCATGGTCATCGGCGTCGGCAAGGACGTCGAGGGCGGGTACGTCGTCGCGAACCTCGCGAAGATGCCCCACATCCTCGTCGCGGGCGCCACGGGCGCCGGCAAGTCCGTCTTCATCAACGCGATGATCACGTCGATCCTCATGCGGGCCACGCCCGACCAGGTGCGGCTCGTCCTCGTCGACCCCAAGCGCGTCGAGCTGACGATCTACGAGGGCATCCCGCACCTCATCACCCCGATCATCACCAACCCCAAGAAGGCCGCCGAAGCCCTCGACTGGGTGGTGCGGGAGATGGACGCGCGCTACGACGACCTCGCCCTGTTCGGCTACAAGCACGTCGACGACTTCAACGCGGCCGTGCGCGCCGGCAAGGTCAAGCCGCTGCCCGGCTCCGAGCGCAAGATCGCGCCCTACCCGTACCTGCTGGTCGTGGTCGACGAGCTCGCGGACCTCATGATGGTTGCCCCGCGCGACGTCGAGGCGTCCATCCAGCGCATCACCCAGCTCGCGCGCGCCGCCGGCATCCACCTGGTGCTCGCGACGCAGCGGCCGTCCGTCGACGTCGTCACCGGCCTCATCAAGGCCAACGTGCCGTCGCGCCTCGCGTTCGCCACCAGCTCCCTCGCCGACTCGCGCGTCGTGCTCGACCAGCCCGGAGCCGAGAAGCTGATCGGCCAGGGCGACGCGCTGTTCCTCCCGATGGGCTCGGCCAAACCCATGCGCGTGCAGGGCGCCTGGGTGGGCGAGTCCGAGGTCCACGCCGTCGTGGAGCACGTCAAGACGCAGCTCAAGCCCGTCTACCGCGAGGACGTCACCGCCGCCGCGGCGTCCAAGAAGCAGGTCGACGAGGACATCGGCGACGACCTCGAGCTGCTGCTCCAGGCCGCCGAGCTCGTCGTCACCACCCAGTTCGGCTCGACGTCGATGCTGCAGCGCAAGCTGCGCGTCGGGTTCGCGAAGGCGGGGCGGCTCATGGACCTGCTCGAGTCGCGAGAGATCGTCGGACCGTCCGAAGGGTCGAAGGCGCGCGAGGTCCTCGTCACGCCCGACGACCTGCCCGGGACCCTCGCGATGCTGCGTGGCGAACCCGCACCCGGCGGAGGCGTGCACGACCAGGCGGGCGGAGACGCCGTCGAGGCGTCCCGGCCGCCCGTGGCGCACGACTACGGCGACGGGGCGGACGACGCGTCCGACGACGACACCGACGCCTGGTCGTTGACCGGCCGCGGCTGAGGTTCGCGCGACCCGGCCGCTGTGTTCGCCGCCGGTGACGTTGGGTTCGCCGATGGTGACGTTCGCGGGTGGGTGCGGCGAGGTGGTTCGGGCTGTCGTGCTTCGGCCCTGGGGGCCGTGCGCACTCCTTGACGCCCTTCACCACCTTCCCGCACCCACCCGCTCGGCCGTCGTCTCACCTTCCCCGTGTCCCGGCATCCGCGCGGCCGTCGTCTCGCCTTCCGCCTTCGTCGCGAGTCAGCGCGTTTCGTTCGAGTCAGCGCGAAGTTCGCGCTGACTCGGGTGATTCGCGCTGACTCGGCGACGCCTGGTGCACTCGGTGCTGGGACGTGAGCCGTCGTGAGCCGGTCACGACCGACATCGGGCCCGCTCCGAGGCTACCGATCCTGACCTCCCGGGCTGGGGCGACGCCGTCGTCGGTGCGGGCCCGACCTCCGAGCATGCGATCTGCCACCGTCGCCCGCGCCGAACACGGGCTTGTGCACCGATGCGTCGCGGCGGATTCTCGTGGTGGTCGCAACACCGTGATGGTTTAGACGCTGGTCAGTAGATCACGGAGGCGCTCGGCTGGGGTGTCCCAGTCGAGGGTCTTTCGTGGTCTGCCGTTGAGCTCTTGGGCGACGTGCTCGAGATCCTCAGGGCTGTAGATCGACAGGTCGGTGCCCTTGGGGAAGTACTGGTGCAGGAGCGCGTTGGTGTTCTCGTTCGATCCGCGTTGCCAGGGCGAGTGCGGGTCGCAGAAGTAGACCGGGACGTTCGTGGCGATCGTGAACTGCTTGTGGGCGGCCATCTCGGTTCCCTGGTCCCAGGTCAGCGAGGCCCGCAGATGGGCGGGCAGGGCCGCGATCAGCGGGACCAGGACGTCCCGGACCTCTTCAGCGCTGTGCCCGCCCGGCAGGTGCCCGAGCAGGACATACCGGGTGCTGCGCTCGACCAGGGTCACGATCGCGGACTTCGAGGCGGTGCCCACGATCAGGTCACCTTCCCAGTGCCCGGGCACGGCCCGGTCTTCGACCTCCGCGGGCCGTTCGGAGATCATGATCATCTCGTCCACGAACCGGGGCGTGCGCTGGTCCGCTTTCTTGTGGGGTTTGCGGCGGGTGCGTCCGGTGCGCAACGCGTTAGCGACCTCGCGGCGCAGGCCGCCGCGGGCCTGGACGTAGATCGCCTGGTAGATCGTCTCCGTACTCACCCGCATGTCCTCCTGGTCGGGGAACTCCTTGGCAAGAGCATGGCTGATCTGCTCCGGGGACCACCGCTCGGCGAGCTTGCCGGCCACGTACTCGCGTAACGGCCCGTCGGTCGCGAGCTTGGACGCCTTGAACCTGGGCCGGGACGCGGCCCAGGCACGCTGGGCCGCATAGGGCAGGTAGACCCCGTCGGTGCTACGGGCATCGAGCTCGCGTTTGACCGTCGAGGCCGGCCGGCCCAGCTCACGCCCGATCGCCCGCAACGACGCACCGGCGCGGTGCAGGTCCGCGATCAGCTCCCGCTCTGCCAACGTCAAGAACCTGCGGTCCAGGACCGCTTCCACCTCGGCGAGCGACGGATCAACAGGGACATCGACGCGGGCATCGACGAGAGCGGTCACGCCACCAGACTCGTCCCCGCCACGGGCCCGGTCCGGGTAGACCCGACCGGCCCCGACCCAACGCACGCCCCGGTCCCACTCCTGGGCCGTGCGCACATGGATCCCGACCCGCCCCGCCGCCTCGGCTCGCGCGACCCCACCCGCCCGCAAACGCTCGTACTCGGCCCGCCCCGGATGAGGCGCCCGCCGCACCCCGAGCTTGGCACCCGAGGGCCCCCGCCCCCGGATACCCAGCTTCTTCGTCCACGTGAACGCCGTCGCCGGGTGCACCCCGACCTCCCGCGCGGCACCCGTGATATTCCCGTCCAACCGATCAAGCGCAGCGAAGAACGCCTTCTTGACCTCCACCGACACCAACGTCCTCTTCGACCCCAACGCAACTCCCAACAGCCAGAGTGTTGCGGGGACCGCTAGAACCCGCCTCGCTCAACGGGTGCACAACCCCGTGCTCGGCGCCACGTCGGTGCACAGCCCCGTGGTCGGACCGGGTCGACGCCCGGGGCCGAGCACGCGATCGAACATCGGCGGGGGCAGGGCCGGCTTTGGTCGCGCCCGGGGGTGGGTGACCGTCTGTGGAGGTGGGCCGACGGCGAAGTGTGGGGCGGGTGGGGTGCGCGCGGTCGTGGCGGGTCTGGCGGGAGCCGAGCGAGGAACGAGCGAGGCGGATGGAAGACCGCGCGCACCCCACCCGCCCCGCCGACCCGACCACGCGGGCGTCACCCTCGGCGAACGCAGCGTCACCGTCGGCGTTCAGCGGTCAGGGGCTTGTCGAGGTGCTCGTCGGGGTGCTCGTGGAGGTCGGGCTCTTCGTCGGCGAGCCGGGGTGCGCCACGACGACGGGCGGCGGCCCCGTCGGGGCCGTGGGCGCGGTGCGTTCGGTCGCCGCCGTGCCGACGGCCTCCTTGACGCGGAAGAGGCGTGCGGCCAGCTCGGCGTGCGAGAGGTCGCCCACACCGCCCTTGCGGTTCAGGACGTCCGGGATCGCGTAGACGCGGTGCCCGCCGGTGCGGTCGACGGTCAGGGGCGTCCACTCGAAGCCGGTGACCTTCGCGCCGCCGTGCCCGGGCGCGGTCACGGTGAGGGTGATGAGCAGGCCCGAGTCGGTCTGCGCGACGCAGCAGTCGGAGTCCTGGTTGGAGATCATGTTCCCGACGCCGTATGCGACCCACATGCCGCGGCCGCCGACGCCCCCGGCGAGCTTGGCGACGGGCTGGGGCACGTGGGCGTGCGCGCCGATCACGGCGTCGATCTGCCCCGACTTGGCGAGGGCCTTCATGACCTTCTGCTGGTCGGTGGTCGGCGCCGTCACGTACTCGGTGCCGTCGTGGATCGAGGCGATCACGAGGTCGGCGCCCGCGGCCCGGGCGGCCTTGGCCTGCGCGACCAGCGTCGTGGTGTCGATCAGCTCGACGGCCCAGGGCTTGCCCGCGGGCAGGGGAGCCCGTTGAGCCCGAACGTGGCCGACAGGTGGGCCACGGTGATGGTCCGGCCCGCGCGCTCCAGCCGGTACAGCTGGGGGCTCGTGGCCTCCTTCTTGGTGCGGCCGGTCCCCGCGTGCCCGAGGTGGTTCGCGTCGAACGCGGCGAGCGTGGCCTCGATCCCGTCGAACCCGCGGTCCACGGAGTGGTTGGACGCGTTCGAACAGCCGTCCCAGCCCTGCCGGGCGAGGTCGCGGACGATGGCGGCGGGTGCGCCGAAGCGCGGGTATCCGCTGAGCGACGTCCCCTGGGGGGCGACGGGGACCTCCATGTGGCACAGGGCGAGGTCCGCGCCTGCGACCCACGCGTCCAGCCCGGAGAGCTCCTTCGAGAAGTCGTAGGTGCCGGGACCCGTCTTCGCGTCGTCGACCACGTCGCCGTGGGGCAGCACGTCGCCGGCCGCAACGATCGTGAAGGTGGCGTCCTGGGCGGTCGGAGTGGGCGTGGGCGTCGGGGTGACCGTCGCCGACGGCGTCCGCGTGGGCGTCGGGAGGGTCGCTGGGTCGTGGGTGCCCCCGCCGTGGGCCGAGACGGCCAGGGTGACGAGGACGACGGTCGCCAGGACGCCGACGGAGCCGGCGAGGAAGCGCTGTCCGGTGCGAGAGGGGCACGTCGCACATGTCGGGGCACCCGCAGACTCTACCTGGGCGATTCACCCTGGTCCCAGCCGCCTCGGGACGTCTGCACGGCCGGGACGAGCCGCTCGCCTAGGCTGTCGGGGTGAGCAACTCCGTCCGTGCGCAGTGGAACGTGGCGAACGCCATCACCGTCGTGCGGATCCTGCTGGTCCCGGTGTTCGTGCTGCTCCTCGCCACCGGCGGGTCCGGCGCCGACGAGCGTCCCGGCTGGCGGTGGGCGGCGTTCGCCCTGTTCGGGGTCGCGGCGCTCACCGACCGGGTGGACGGGCAGATCGCCCGCGCTCGGGGGCTCGTCACGGAGCTCGGGAAGCTGCTCGACCCGATCGCCGACAAGGCGCTCATGGGTGGGGCGCTCGTGACGCTGTCGGTGCTCGGCGACGTGCCGTGGTGGGTCACGGTCGTGATCCTGGTGCGCGAGGTCGGGATCACGGTCATGCGGTTCGTCGTGATCGACGAGGGCGTCATCCCCGCGTCCCGGGGCGGCAAGATCAAGACGTTCGTGCAGACGGTCGCCATCGGGCTGTTCGTCGCGCCCCTCGACCACCTGCCGTACGCGGTCACGGTGGTGGCGTGGTGCTTCATGGTGGTCGCCCTGGTGCTCACGGTCGTGACGGGCCTCGACTACGTGGTGGGCGTCCGGCGGGCGCACCGTGACGCGCGGGGGAGCGCGCTGTGAGCGACCGGCCCGACGCCGCGCGGGTCCTCGAGCTGTGCCGCGCTCGCGGCTGGACGCTGGGCGTCGCGGAGTCCCTCACCGGCGGCGCGCTGACGAGCGCGTTCGTCGAGGTCCCCGGTGCGTCGCTCGTGCTCCGCGGCGGCGTCGTGGCGTATGCGACGGACCTCAAGGCCCGCCTGCTGGGCGTCGACGGCGAGCTGCTCGGCCGGCTGGGGCCGGTCGCCGGCCCGACGGCCCTCGCGATGGCGTCGGGCGTGCGGCGCGCGACCGGCTCGGACGTGGGGCTCGCGACGACGGGCGTCGCCGGGCCGGACCCCCAGGACGGGCACGTGCCCGGGCTCGTCTTCGTGGCGTTCGTCGCGCCCGGGGCGACCGTGGTGCGCGAGCTGCACCTCGACGGCGGCCGTGCGGTCGTACGGGCGGATGCCACGGCGGCGGCGCTCGCGCTCGCGCTCGACGTGCTCCGCGAGCCGCGGGACGGGGTCGGCGAGCCGGAGATTTCGCCCCCGGCGTAGCGGACACCGGGGGAAAAGCGTGAGCGCCCCGTGTTCGCGGAACAACGGACCACCGCTGTGCGTTAGATTGGCCGTGATCAGTAAGAGGCCGATGAGCAGCAACAGGCCAAAGGGCCGCCCGGTCGCCCCGGTGAGCGTCATCTCCGGGTCGCACGGGCACCAGACGAGAGGGGTCGCCCGATGATCGTTCTCCGCCGTGAGATCGGTGACGTCCTCCGCGACGTCCGGCAGCGTCAGGGCCGAACCCTGCGTGAGGTCTCCTCCGACGCGCGGGTCTCGCTGGGCTACCTCAGCGAGGTCGAGCGTGGCCAGAAGGAGGCCTCGTCCGAGCTCCTCGCGTCGATCTGCGACGCGCTCGACGTGCCCCTGTGGCTCGTCCTGCGCGAGGTCAGCGACCGCGTCGCCGTCGCCGAGGGCTTCTCCATCCCCGACACCGTCCCCGCGGACCTCACGATGTCCGCGCTCACGACGCCCGCCGGGCGCCCCGAGGAGCGCGACGACCTGGTCCGCGAGCTCCTGTCCGACGCCTCGCGCGCGTGCTACGGCGCGCCCGAGGACCTCGCCCCGGTCGGCTGACCGGGCGCCTGGCAGACCGGGCACCAGAACACCGGCCGCTCGAACGGCGGCCGGTTCGCGACCCCACCTGGACGGCCGTGCCGCACACGCGGCACGGCCGTCCTTCGCGTCCGTGGACGTACCGCTCCTGCGCCTGGGGTCCCGTCGCGACCGCCGCGAGCTCGAGGCGCCGGGCGGTCAGCAGGAGGTCGCGGACGCCACCCGGCCCGACGGCACGCGCCGGGGTCCAGGGCCAGAGCCGGTGCGCGAACAGGGTCTCCGCCGTGTAGATGGTGCCGAGCCCCGCGACGCCGTGCTGGCTCAGCAGGAGCTCGGCGAGCGGCGCGCCGTCCGCAGGGTCGTGCTCGCGGCGGAAGCCGCCGGCGCCGTCGGCCGCGAGGATCCGATCGGTCGCGAGGTCGACGCCGGCCCGCCCTCCCGGCCTGCGGGCCTCGGGGGTGCCGTCCGCGAACCCGTCCGCGAGCAGGTCCGGCCCGAGGTCCCCGAGGAGCGTGCGCTCGTCACGCGTCCGGACGACGTCGAGCATGCCGAGATCGGTCCCGACGCACGTCCAGGTCGCGTTCGCCAGCACGGCCCGGACCCGTGGGTCTCGGGCCCGCGCCTGCGGCGTGCCCGTGCGGGCGATCCGCCACGTCCCGTCCATGCGCAGGTGCGTGCGGAGCGTCCGGCCGTCGTCGAACCGGGTCAGCAGGTGCTTGCCGTACGCGGCGACCTCGAGCACCGTCCGCCCGACGCGGTCCACCTCGAAGGCGGTCGGCCAGCGCAGCTCGGCCCGGTCGAGCGGGCGCCCGCGCAGCGCGGTGTCGAGTCGCCGGGCCGTGAGCAGGACGACGTCACCCTCGGGCACCGCGCCCCCGTCCGGGGGACCGGCGCAGCCCGCCGGGCGTGGGTGAGAAGCCGGCTGCGAGGAGTGCGCGCGCCGCGGGGGTGGTGCCCGAGCCGGACGCGACGGCGTCGAGCGCGGGCGCGCCGTCGAGCCGAACGACGGTGAGCCGTCCGAGCCTGCCGTCGTCGGTCGCGGCGGCGAGCTCGCGGGAGGCCGACGTGAGCGCCGCGTCGTCGGACGTGAACGTGAGGACGGACCGGCCGCCGCGCTCGACGTACGCGACGAGCGCGCCCCCGACGAGCACGACGACGGCCCCGGCCTTGCGCCCCGGCCGGGCCCCGGCCGCGCGCCGTCCGCCGTCCGCGGGCGTCGTCGTCGCCGTGATCGTGTCCGGCCACGGCAGCGCGGCGCCGTACGGGTTCGCCGGGTCGGTCGCGGCCAGCAGCAGCGACCGCGCCCGCTCCGGGTGGTCCGCGAAGCCCTCGAGGTCGCTCGCGTGCGCACGCAGGGCGTCGACCGCACCGGGGACCGCGAACTGCGAGCCGCCCAGGTGCTCGACGAAGTACCCCCGGCGAACGCGGCCCAGCGACTCCTGCTCGGCGAGCACCCGGTAGACGCCGCGGAAGTAGTCGACGACGCCCTCGGCGCTCGCGACGCCGCGCGTGAGGACCCCGTACCGGTCGAGCAGGACGGAGGCGAGCGCCGTCGTCCGGCGGGTCGGGTCGGGCTCGCGCGACGGGAGCGCCGCCCACCGCCCGGCGCCGCCGCGCAGCTCGGCCGTGGCCGCCGCCCGCCCACCGGCCGCGCGGCCGCCGAGCGTGCCGATGCCGAACCCGCCGAGGCCCGCGCGCCGGACCGGGCGGGCGCGTCCGGCGGCGCGCGGTGCACGGTGTGCGCCGCCGGCGGGGCCGAGGCGCGAGCGCAGCGCCGCGAGCCCGTCGTTGGTCACCCGCCCCGCCCAGACGAGGTCCCAGAGCGCCTCGAGCACCGCGGACTGCGCCGCCTCGGCGAGCTCGGCGACCCGCCCCAGGAAGAGGCCGCCGGCGTGCTCGAGCACGTCGAGGACCGCCAGATGGAGGAGTGCCGGCGCCCGTCTCGTCGAGCGGCTCGGTCGTGGGCAGCGTGAGGTGCGCGGTCTCGGCGAGGTGCAGGCTCACGAGTCCGTCGCCGCCGCCGGACCCCGGCAGGGCAGCGTGCCCGCACCACAGGACCTCGCCCGACGTCGTCAGCTCGTCGAGCAGCGCGGGGGCGTAGTCCCGGACCCGGGCGGGCAGCACGAGCGTCTCGAGCGCCGACGCCGGCACGGCAGCGCCCGAGAGCTGCTCGACGGCGCGCAGCAGACCGGCGACCCCGCGCAGGGGCCCCGAGCCTCCGGCCGTCCCTGTGCCCGTGGCGCCGGCGCCTCCGGTCACGCCTTGCCAGGCCGGGAGGAACAGCCCGAGCGCCCGTCCGGGCACCGGCTCGACCTCGGCCCGCAGTGCGGCGAGCGAGCGCCGCCGGAGCGTCCGCAGCACGTCGGAGTCGCAGAACTCGTCGCCGACCCCGCCGAGCGACGGGGGCCGCAACCGGCCGCGCACGAGGGCGCCGGTCGCCGCGAGCCGGCTCAGCACCTCGACGACGACCGCGCGCGCGAGGCCGTAGCGCGCCGCGACGTCGCCCGCGGGGAACGGACCGTGCGTGCGCGCGTGGCGCCGCACCAGGTCGCCGAGCGGGTCGGGCACGGGCTCGAGGAACACCTCGGGCAGCCCGACCGGGAGCGCGACGCCCAGCGCGTCCCGCAGCCGGGCGGCGTCCTCGACGACGGCCCACTGGTCCTGCTCGTCGTCCGGCGCCCCCGCGACGCGGACGCGCATGACCCGGCGCGCGGCCTCGAGCCCGGCCAGCCAGGTCGCGGCCTCCGCGCCCCGGTCGGGCACGGTGCGGGCGGCGAGCGCCGACGTCGGGAGCGGCCCGAGCCGGCGCAGCACGTCCCACAAGCCCTCGGCGTCTCGCGCCTGGCGACCGGGCGCGAGCGCCTGCAGCTCGGCCTCGGTCCGCTCGACCTGCTCCGGGTCCAGCAGGTCCGCGAGCTGGCTGGTGCCGTCGCCGCCGAGCAGCTCGGACAGCAGCGCCGGGTCGAGCGCGAGCGCGGCCGCGCGCCGCTCCGCGAGCGGGGCGTCGCCGTCGTACAGGAACTGCGCGGTGTAGCCGAAGAGGAGGGACTGGGCGAACGGCGACGGCGTCGGGGTCGTCACCTCGACGACGCGCACCCGGCGGCCCTGGACCGCGCGCATGAGGTCGGCGAGCGCCGCGGTGTCGAAGTCGTCCTGGAGGCACTCGCGCGCGGCCTCGAGGACGATCGGGAACTGGGGGTAGCCGGACGCGACCGACAGGAGCTGCGCCGAGCGCTGGCGTTGCTGCCACAGCGGCTGCCGCTTGTCGGGCCGGCGGCGCGGCAGCAGGAGCGCGCGGGCTGCGGCCTCGCGGAAGCGCGCCGCGAACAGCACCGAGCCGCCGAGCGCGTCGCGGACCTCCTCGACGACCTCGTCGGGCTCCAGTAGGAGGTCCTCGAGCGTGATCGACGCACCCGAGGCGGCGCCGGACGGCTCGCCGTCGCCGGGCTCGCCGAAGGTGGTGTCGAGCCCCGCGTCCATGTCGGGCAGCCGCAGGACGATCCCGTCGTCGGAGTGCATCGCCGCGACGTCCACGCCGAGCCGCTCGCGCAGACGCCGCGCCACGACCAGGGCCCAGGGCGCGTGCACGCGCGCCCCGAACGGGGAGTGCAGCACGACCCGCCAGTCGCCGAGCTCGTCACGGAACCGCTCGACCACGACGGTCCGGTCGTCGGGCACCGTGCCCGTCGCGGTGCGCTGGTCGGCGAGGTAGGCGAGCAGGTTGTCGGCGGCCCAGCCGTCGAGCCCGGCGTCGCGCAGCCGGGCGTGCGCCGCGTCGGCATCGGTCGCGGCCCCGGCAGCGGTCTCGCGCACCCAGGCGCCGATCGCCGCGCCGAGCTCGGCGGGACGGCCGGGGAGTCGCCCTTCCAGAACGGCAGCCGTCCCGGGAGCCCGGGGGCGGGGGAGACGAGGACCCGGTCGGGCGTGATCTCCTCGATCCGCCACGTGCTCGACCCCAGCGTGAACGTGTCGCCCACGCGTGACTCGTAGACCATCTCCTCGTCGAGCTCGCCCACGCGGCGCGGCGCGCGGCCGGTCCCGCCGCGCGGCCCGGACGGGCCCGTGACGGGGTCACCGAGCTCTTCGGCCGTCGCGTCGTCGCCCGACCCGACGAGGAACACCCCGTACATTCCGCGGTCCGGGATGGTGCCGCCGCTCGTCACCGCGAGGCGCCCGGCGCCCGGCCGCGCGGTGAGCGTGCCCGACGCGCGGTCCCACACCACGCGCGCCCGCAGCTCGGCGAACTCCTCGCTCGGGTAGCGGCCGGCCAGCATGTCGAGGACCGCGGTGAGGGCGCCGTCGGTGAGCTGCTCGAACGGCAGCGCGCGCCGGACCACGGCCGCCAGGTCGTCCACCGTCCACTCGTCCATCGCGACCATCGCGACGACCTGCTGCGCGAGCACGTCGAGGGGTTGCGCAGGACGTGCACCTGCTCGATCTCGCCCGCGAGCATGCGCTGCGCCACGACGGTCGCCGGCACGAGGTCCCCGCGGAACGTCGGGAAGATCACGCCGTGGGACTCGGCGCCGACCTGGTGGCCCGCGCGGCCGAGCCGCTGGAGCCCGCTCGCCACGCTGGGCGGCGAGCCGACCTGCACGACGAGGTCGATCGCGCCCATGTCGATGCCGAGCTCGAGCGAGCTCGTCGCGACGACGGCGGGCAGGCGGCCCTCCTTGAGCTCGGTCTCGGTCCGGGTGCGTTCCGCGCGGCTCATCGACCCGTGGTGGGCGCGCGCGACGACCGGCTCGATCCCCGCGCTCGCGCCCGACTGCGCCTGCACCTGGGCCGCGCGGATCGTCCCGGGGTCGAGCACGTCCTCGCCCTGTCGCTCGGCCCACAGCTCGTTCAGACGGGCCGTGAGGCGCTCCGCGCCCCGGCGCGAGTTCGTGAAGACGAGCGTCGAGCGCTGCACCCGCCCGGCCGCCTGGTGCGCGACCTCGTCCGCCCCGGTGTCTGCCGCGACCAGGTCGACGATCCGCTCCTCGACGTGCGGCCAGATCGAGGAGCGCGGGGACCGCCCCGGCCCCGAGCCCGCCGCGTCGCCGGGCAGGGGGAGCGGGACCGCGGCCGGGCCGGAGAGGTCGGGCTCGCCGTCGGGCAGGGGCGGGAGGCCGCCACCTGCGCCGGCCGGTACCGCGAGCGGGGTCGCGCGCAGGTCGGCGAGGTCCGGCACGGGCACCTCGACGTCGATCCGCAGCCGCTTCGTGGCGGGCGGCTGCACGACGACGACGTCGCGGCCCCCGTCCGCGGGCGACCGGGCGCCCGCGAGGAAGGCGGCGACCGCGTCGACCGGCCGCACGGTCGCCGACAGGCCGACACGCTGCGCGGGCCGGTCCAGCAGCGCGTCGAGCCGCTCGAGCGTGACCGCGAGGTGCGCGCCGCGCTTGGTCCCGGCGAGCGCGTGGATCTCGTCGACGATGATCGTCTCGACGCCTGCGAGCCCCTCCCGCGCGCCCGACGTCAGGACGAGGAACAGCGACTCCGGGGTCGTGACCAGCACGTCGGGCGGCGCCGTGGCAAACGTGCGGCGCTCGCGGGCGGGCGTGTCACCCGTGCGCAGGCCCACGCGGACCTCGCGGACGGCCTCGCCGCGCCGTGCCGCGGCCTGCCGGATGCCCGTCAAGGGCGAGCGCAGGTTGCGCTCGACGTCCGCGGCGAGGGCCTTGAGGGGCGAAACGTAGACGATCCGGCAGCGTCGGGCGGGCTCGGGCTCGTCGTCGGACGCCCGCACCAGGCGGTCGATCGACCAGAGGAACGCGGCGAGCGTCTTGCCCGACCCGGTCGGCGCGACCACCAGCGCGTGCCGGTCGCTCCCGATCGCGTCCCAGGCGCCGGTCTGCGCCGCGGTCGGCGCCTCGAACGCGCCCGCGAACCAGTCGCGCGTCGCCGCGCCGAAGCGGTCGAGCCCCTTCCCGGCGGAGCCGGAACCGGGGTGGCGGAGGAGCGTGGCACCGTCTCATTGTGGTCGGGCCCGCCCACACCCGCCCGGGTGGGCGGCACGTGGCAGGCTGGTGCCGTGCGGTACAGCGAGTTCTGGTCCCTGGTGGACGATGTGTTCGGCGACGCCTACGGGCGCACGCTCGCGGGTGTCCAGGTCCTCACCGAGCTGGACTCGCGCACCGCGGTCCAGGCCCTCGACGACGGCGTCGACCCGCGCGTCGTCTGGCACGCCCTGTGCGACGCGATGGACGTGCCGGACGAGCGGCGCTGGGGCTCGGACCGCCGCCGACCCGCGCCGCCCGCGCGCTGATGGCCGCCGAGCCGGCGCGACCCACGAAGGACCGTGCCTCGCGCGTCGCGGACCTGCGCGAGTCGGTGTGGTCGCTCGTCGCGACGACCGCGGGGCTCGCGGTCGCGCTCCTGGTCGTGCCGGGCGTGTCGGTCTCCTCGCCGTGGGCCGTGCTCGTCGTCGCGCTCGCCGTGGCCGTCGGCGACGCGGTCGTGCGCCCGGCGCTGCGGGTGCTCGCGGCCCGGTTCGGGCCGCTCTCGGCGCTCCTGCTCGGGCTCGCGGCGCAGGTCCTGATCGCGTGGGCGGCCCTCGTGCACGTCCCGGGCGTGCACCTGAGCCACGGCACCGACGTCGTCCCGGTGCTCGTGGTCGCCGCCGTCGTGATGGCCGTGGGCCGCTGGCTGCTGGGCCTGCGGGACAACGACTACGTCCTGGGCGACCTGCGCCGTCGGGCCCGCCGCGGGGCCCGACGCCGCGCGCGTGCGGCGGAGCGCGCGGGCGGGAGGTCGGCGCCCGTGCCCGGTGGCGAGCGGGGCGTGCTGATCGTCCAGCTCGACGGGCTCGCCCAGGGGACGCTCGAGCACGCCGTCCAGGCCGGGCTCGCGCCGACGCTCACGCGGTGGCTGCGCGCCGGCACGCACCGGCTCGAGCCGTGGTGGGCGCAGGTGCCGTCGACGACGCCCGCCTCCCAGGCCGGGCTGCTGCACGGCGCCGCGGACCGCGTCCCCGCGTTCCGCTGGTGGGACCGCGAGCTGGGCCGGCTCCTCGTGACCAACCACCCGCGCGACGCCGCGCTCCTCGAGGAGCGTCTCGTGCAGGCGGGCCCCGGGCTGCTCGCCGGGGGCGGCGCGGCGGTCTCCACGATGTTCAGCGGCGGCGCGGCGACGAGCCTGCTCGTCGTCAGCCGCGCGCGGCGGGGGCTCGGGCCGGGCGCGACCTTCGTCGAGTTCTGCTCGAGTCCCTTCGTGCTCGTACGGGCCCTGCTGCTCACGGTCGGCGAGCTCGTCAAGGAGCTGTACCAGGGCTGGCAGCAGACGGCGCGGCGCGTCGAGCCGCGCGTCTCGCGCCTGGGCGCCTACCCGGCCCTGCGCGCGATCACCAACGTGCTGCTGCGCGACCTCAACACGTCGCTCGTCGCCGAGCAGATGGTGCAGGGGGCGCCCGTGATCTTCGTGGACTTCGTCGACCACGACGAGGTCGCCCACCACGCGGGCCCGCTGCGGCCCGAGTCGCTGCGCTCGCTCGAGGGCCTCGACCGCGTCGTCGGGCTGCTCGAGCAGCTCGGCCGGCAGACCGCGCGGCCCTACGACGTCGTCGTGCTCTCCGACCACGGCCAGTCGCTCGGCGAGCCCTTCGCGAAGACGTACGGGCTGACCCTCGAGGCGCTCGTGCGCCGGCTGTCGCGCTCGGCAGCCGAACCTGGCAGCGCTGCCGACGACGAGCGCCGGGGCCTGCGGCGCGACGTCGCGACGGCCCAGGCGCGCGGTGAGCGCGGCGAGCAGTGGCACGAGGTCGCCGAGGCGCTGCGCGCGCTGTCCGGCACGGCCCGGGGCCGCGACGCCGTCGGGCCCGAGAGCGGGCGCGCCACGGGCGACCGTCCGGCGCGGCGCGACGAGGAGCCCGGTCCCACCACCGAGCACGAGCTCGTCGTCGCGGCGTCCGGGAACTTCGCCGGCGTGTGGGTCACCGGCTCCGACGAGCCGCTGGGGCTCTCGCGCCTCGTCGAGCGCTGGCCCGACCTGGTGCCGGGGCTCGCGGCGCACCCGGGGATCGGGGTGGTCGTGGGCCGCGACGACGACGGCCGGCCCGTCGCCCTCGGTGCGTACGGGCTGCGTCACCTCGCGACTGGCGCGGTCGAGGGCCAGGACCCGACGGCGGTCTACGGGCCCCGCGCGGCGGCCGACCTCGCGCGCGCCGCCGGTCTCGACTCGGCGGCCGACCTGCTGGTGGTCTCGTCCGTCGACGACGCGGGGCTCGTGCACCCGTTCGAGGGGCTCGTCGGGTCCCACGGGGGCCTGGGGGCGAGCAGAACCGTGCGGTGCTGCTGCACCCCGCCGCCTGGGAGGTCGACGACGCGCTGCGGTCCGGGCCCGACGGCGCCCGGCTGCTGGTGGGCGCCGACGCCGTGCACCGTCAGCTCGTGGCGTGGCTCGCTGCGCTCGGGCTCGGGCCGGGGGCCGTGCGCGCTGACGACGCGGGCCCCTCGGCCGAGCGCACGCCCGGCGAGCCCGCGACGGGGCGCACCGAGGAGGTGGCGCCGTGAGCCGTCTGCGCGTGACCTGGCTGGGCCACTCGACCGTCCTCCTGGAGCGCGACGGCGTCCGGGTGCTCACGGACCCCCTGCTGCACCGGCACGCGGGGGTCCTGCGGCGGCGCGGCGGGCGGCCCGCGGAGGTCTGGCGCGACGTCGACGCGGTCCTGATCTCGCACCTGCACCACGACCACGCGGAGCTCGGCTCGCTGCGGCTGCTGGGCGACGTCCCGGTCCTGACCGCGCCGGCCAACGCCCGGTGGCTGCGCGCGCACGGGATCGCCGGGGCGCGCGGGCTCGGGCCCGACGACGTCGTCGAGATCGCGCCCGGCGCGCACGTCCGGCTCACGCCCGCCGTGCACGGGCACCGGCCCATGGCGCACCGTCCGAACGCGGCCAACGGGCACCTGCTCCTCCTCGACGGGGACGCGGCGGGCGACGAGCTGGCGGTCTGGGCGGTCGGCGACACGGAGCTCGCCCCCGCGCTGGCCGGCGTGCCGGGGCTCGCCGGCCGTGCGCCCGACGTCGCGCTCGTGCCGGTGGCGGGGTGGGGGCCACGCCTGTCGGGCGGACACCTGGGGCCCCTGCAGGCGGCCGAGCTGTGCGCCGTCGTCGGGGCGGGGACCGCCGTGCCGGTGCACTGGGGGACCCTCCACGCGCCGGGCGGCCGGCACGTGCCGCCGGGCTGGATGGACCGGCCGGGCGCGCTCTTCGCGCACGAGGTCGCGCGGCACGCCCCGGGCACGCGGGCGGTCGTGCTCGCGCCCGGCGAGACCGCCGAGCTGCCCGTGTCGGCCCCCTGACCTGCATCGACACGCCGGGCGCGGCGTGTCGCGACGACGTGCACGCGATCGAACACCTGTTCGGGTAAGGTGATCCACGTCCTCGCGACCACGGGGTGTCGTGCACAGCCGGGGGACCGGCCGGTGACGATGTCGGTGGCCGCACGTAGCGTCTTCACCGATGGCAACGACGAACACGCGCCGCACGGGCGCGAGAAGCGCAAAGGTGGCTGACATGCCCGCACCTGCAGACCGCGAGAAGGCGCTCGAGGCCGCCCTCGCCCAGATCGACCGAAACTTCGGCAAGGGCTCGGTGATGCGCCTCGGGGAGGAGGGCCGTGCCCCGGTCGACGTCATCCCGACCGGCTCCATCGCGCTCGACGTCGCGCTGGGCATCGGTGGGCTCCCGCGTGGCCGCGTGATCGAGGTCTACGGCCCGGAGTCCTCCGGCAAGACGACGGTCGCCCTGCACGCGGTGGCCAGCGCCCAGAAGGCCGGGGGCATCGCGGCGTTCATCGACGCCGAGCACGCGCTCGACCCCGAGTACGCCAAGAAGCTCGGCGTCGACACCGACGCGCTGCTCGTCTCGCAGCCGGACACGGGGGAGCAGGCGCTCGAGATCGCCGACATGCTGATCCGCTCCGGCGCGCTCGACATCATCGTCATCGACTCGGTCGCGGCCCTCGTGCCCAAGGCCGAGATCGAGGGCGAGATGGGCGACAGCCACGTCGGCCTCCAGGCGCGCCTCATGTCGCAGGCGCTGCGCAAGATCACCGGCGCGCTCAACTCGTCCAAGACGACCGCCATCTTCATCAACCAGCTCCGCGAGAAGATCGGCGTCTTCTTCGGCTGCTTCCAGTACTCGACGCGCGTGATGCTCGCGGACGGCACGACCGAGAAGATCGGCAAGATCGTCAACCAGAAGCTCCCGGTCGAGGTTCTCTCGTACGACCCGGAGACCAACGAGGTCGTGCCACGCAAGGTCGTGAGCTGGTTCGACAACGGTCCCGCGGAGCGGTTCCTCCAGTTCACCGTCGAGAAGTCCGGAGGCAACGGGCGGTCGCAGTTCGCCGCGACGGAGAACCACCTGATCAGGACCCCGGGCGGCTGGAGAGAGGCAGGCGAGATCATCGCGGGCGACCGCGTGATGGTCGCGGAGCAGGTGCGTCTGTCCGACCAGCAGTGGCAGACGATCCTGGGTGGACTCATGGGTGACGGACACCTGGCCCCCAACGCCCGTGGTCGCCACGGCGTGCGGTACCGCATGGGACACGGACCGAAGCAGGTGGCCTATCTCGACTGGAAGGCCTCGCTGCTGGGGAACATCGGGCAGACGCGGTCGGTACGCGACAACGGCGCCGTGCACGTCGACCTCACCCCGCTCCCGGAGCTGAGCGAGCTGCGCGAGGTCGTCTACATGGGTGGCGGCAAGAAGCACCTGACCGACGACTACCTCAAGGCGCTCACGCCGCTGGCCCTGGCGGTCTGGTACATGGACGACGCGTCGTTCCTGGTCCGATCGAAGGGGCTCCAGGCGCGGACCGCCGGCGGATCGGGTCGCGCGGAGGTGTGCGTCGACGCGATGAGCGAAGGCTCCCGGGCGCGGCTCGTCGAGTACCTGCGCGACGTGCACGGCGTCGAGACGAAGCTCACGGTGCGGGGCGCGATGCAGCAGAACGTGCTGCAGTTCACCACGGCCGGGACGGCACGCTTCCAGGAGATCATCGCGCCGTACGTCCACCCGTCGATGGACTACAAGCTGCTGCCACGTCTGCGTGGCGCGTTCGATGTCACCCCGGAGTTCGTCGAGCCTCGTACGGTGCCCGTACCGGCACGGGTGCTCGACGTCCACGTGAAGCCGAAGACCCGATCGATGCAGCGGTTCGACATCGAGGTCGAGGGCAAGCACAACTACTTCGTCGACGGCGTGATGGTGCACAACAGCCCCGAGACGACGACCGGTGGCAAGGCGCTCAAGTTCTACGCGTCGGTCCGCCTGGACATCCGCCGCATCGAGACCCTCAAGGAGGGCACCGACGCGGTCGGCAACCGTACGCGCGTCAAGGTCGTCAAGAACAAGATGGCGCCGCCCTTCAAGCAGGCCGAGTTCGACATCCTCTACGGCGTCGGCATCTCGCGCGAGGGCGGGCTCATCGACATGGGCGTGGAGCACGGGTTCGTGCGCAAGTCCGGCTCGTGGTTCACCTACGACGGCGACCAGCTCGGTCAGGGCAAGGAGAACGCTCGCTCGTTCCTGCGGGACAACCCCGACCTCGCGAACGAGCTGGAGAAGAAGATCAAGGAGAAGCTCGGTGTCGGCGCCCGCGTCGACGTGCCCGCGGAGGAGCCGGGCGGTGCGGCCGACGCCGCGGCGCCCAAGGCTGCAGCCGCGAAGGGCGCGGCGGCACCGTTCTGACGGACCCGGCCATGTCTTTCCCCGAAGGGGCTTCCCCCAGGGCCGGTCCAGCACGTCTCGCGGCGGCGCGCGCCGCCGCGACACGGCCTCGTCCGCACGTGGCGAGGTTCGGGCCCGGGCCCCTCGAGAGCGTTCGAACGCGGAGCACGCCCCTGCTTCGCGTGACGAGCAGCTCGAGGCGGCCCGGGCCGTCGCTCTGCGCATGCTCACGGGCGCGCCACGTACCCGCCGTCAGATCGCCGACGGTCTAAGGCGTCGCGGATACCCGGACGACGTGATCGACCAGCTCGTGGAGCGGTTCACCGACGTCGGCCTGCTCGACGACGCGGAGCTCGCCGGCATGATCGCCCGCAGCCAGCTCGTCGAACGCTCGCTGTCGCGCCGCGGCATCGCGGCCGAGCTGCGCCGTCGGGGGATCGACGACGACGACGCGCAGGCCGCGCTCGAGACCATCGACGACGACGCCGAGGACGCTGCCCTCCGCGAGCTCGTGCGCAAGCGTCTCGCGCGGACCGCGGGGCTCGAACGCGACGTCCGCGTCCGACGCGTCATGGGCGTCCTCGCCCGCAAGGGCTACGCGCCGGGCCCGGCGCTCGCCGCGATCAGCGCCGAGCTCGGGGCCGAACGGGACGAGATCGCGGCACGCGAAGACATCGACGCCTGGGCCGACTGACCCAGCCCCGACGCGCTGCGACGGGCCCACGCGGGACTTACTCCGGCTCCCCGGCCGTCGGACCCCACCTCCACCGATGATGCGGTCGTCACCTTCCCGCGAGGTATACCGGCGGCCGTACTACTTCGCGAGGTGGTGTGTCGGGCCGGTACCCGTGACGCAGAAAGGCTGCCCGCCCACCCCGAGGGGTGGGCGGGCCGCCTGTCGTGCTCGGTGCGTCCGCTGCCCGGGGCGCGGTCAGATGCGGCCGCCGTCGCCCAGCCCGGTGATCGGGGTGACGCCGACGTCCGTGGCGACGGCGGTCGTGACGGCGATCGCGCCCTGACCTCCCCGGTGTGGCGACGCCGGCGCCGCACCCGCCCGGCGACGAGCGTGAGGAGGTAGTTGACGATGATGAAGATCACGGCCGCGACCAGCAGCGACTGGAGGATGTTGCCGTCCTTGGCACCAAGACGGCGTGCCTGCTGGAGCAGCTCGGTGTATCCGATCGCAGAGCCGAGAGCCGAGTCCTTGAGCACGACCACGAGCTGGCTCAGCAGCGCGGGCAGCATGGCGGACAGCGCCTGCGGCACCTCGATGGACCGAAGCGACTGGCCGGAGGTCAACCCCGTGGCGAGCGCCGCCTCGCGCTGCCCGCTCGGCAGCCCGTGGACGCCGGAGCGGACGAGCTCGGCGACGACAGCACCGTTGTAGAGCGTGAGCGAGACGACGACGGCGGCGAGCGGCACGTACTCGCTCCGGAAGACGTCGTACACCGCGAAGACGTAGAAGAAGAAGATCATCATCAGCAGGACGGGCACTGCTCGGAAGAACTCGACGATCGTTCCCGACACCCACCGGACGGTCCTGCTCGAGGCCAGACGGCCCAGACCGAAGACGAGGCCGAAGGCGAGGGCCAGGACGATCGACATCGCGGCTGCTTCGAGGGTGTCCACCAGGCCCGGGATGAGGAAGTTCGTCCAGGCGTCGGCGTGCACGAGGGGCGACCAGAGGTCTGCCGCGAACTGGCCCTTGTCGGCAAATCGTTGCACCACGACGGCGAGCACACCGAGCACGACGACGACGCCGACGACGTTGCCGATCAGGATCGTGCGCCGCCCGCGGGGGCCAGGGGCGTCGAACAGGACGTTCTGGGTGCTCATCGCTTCACCGCCAGGCGTCGGGACAGGGCCGTCGTCGCGATGCCGACGGGGATGACGAGGATGACGTAGCCGAGGGCGAACGTCAGGAAGATCGCGACCAGAAGGCTCGAGTGGAACTCGAGCATGGTCTTCAGGAGCCCTGACGTCTCCGTCGAGACGCCGACGACGGACGCGACTGTCGAGTTCTTGGTCAGAGCGATCAGCGTGCTGCCCAGCGGGGCGATCGACCCGCGGAACGCCTGTGGCAGGATGATCAGCCGCGCCGCGGGGAGGAACGAGAGGCCGATGGAGCGCGCCGCCTCGGCCTGGCCGATGGGCACGGTGTTGACGCCCGACCGGATCGACTCGCAGACGAACGACGCCGTGTAGACGGATAGTCCGACGACGCCGAAACGGAAGAAGTTCGTGGTGAAGTCTCCGGACAGCTGGACGCCGAGCTGCGTCCACACGCCGAGGCTCAGCAGGACCATGATGATCGTGAGCGGCGTGTTCCGGAAGATGTTGACGTAGGCGGTCCCGGCCCAGCGCAGGCTGGGGATCGGCGAGATCCGGAACAGTGCGAGGATCGTGCCGAGGATCCCCGCGAACAGCGCGGACCACAGCGTGAGCTGGATGTTCACCCAGAACGCGCCGAGCACGTCGTACTCGTCGAAGAGGTCGGCGAACTGCGAGACGAAGCCGTCGCTTCTCATCGGTGGTCACCTCCGTCGGTGTCGTGGGGACTCGTCGGGGTCCCGGGGTGCGGGCCGCGGACAGCGGCCGGGGCCCGCGCGGCGTGCGCGGGCCCCGGCCGGAGCGTCAGCCGCAGGCGGCGGGCGTGGGCGGGTTCTTCGAGGCGTCGGGCTTGTACCCGGTGCCCTCGAGGTTGGTGTCGAGGAACTTCTGCCACGAGCCGTCCGAGATCATGTCCTTGATCGCGTCGGTGATCTGCTGGCAGGTCTTGTTGTCCTGCGGCAGGCCGACGCCGTAGTTCTCGGTCGTGAACGGCTTGCCGACGACCTTGACCTTGCCCTTGTTGGCGGGCTGGGCCGCGAGGCCGGCGAGGATGATGTCGTCGGTCGTGACGGCGTCGACGGCACCGCCGTTGAGCGCGGTGACGCACTCGGCGTAGCCCGGGTACTCGACGAGGTTCACCTTGTTGGCGTAGGTGTCCTTGATCTTCTGCGCGGACGTCGAGCCGGTGACGGAGCACAGCTTCTTGCCGTCGAGCGACTCGGGCCCGGTGATGTCGGTGTTGTCGTTCTTGACGAGCAGGTCCTGCCCGGCGACGAAGTAGGGGCCGGCGAACGCGACGGTCTTCTTGCGGTCGTCGGTGATCGAGTACGTGGCCAGGATCATGTCGACCTGGTGCGTGGACAGGAGGGTCTCGCGCTGGGCGCTCGGCGCCTCCTTCCAGGTGATCTGGTCGGCGGAGTAGCCGAGCTTCTTGGCAATGTACGTCGCGGCGTCGACGTCGAAGCCGGAGTACTTGTCGCCGTCCTTGAAGCCGAGCCCCGGCTGGTCGAACTTGATGCCGATGGTGATCTTCTTGCCGCCGCCGCCGCTGCCGCCGTCGTCGTCCGAGCCGCAGCCGGCCAGCGCGAGTGCGGTGGCGGCAGCGAGGGCGATCGCCCCCAGGAGTCGTTTGCGCATCGTGTGTTCCCCTTCTGGTTGATGGAAATCGTCCCGGACCTCCCGCGTCGCTTCGTGGCTAGTGCGGGAGGATCTTCGACAGGAAGTCCTTGGCGCGAGTGCTCTGCGGGTTGGTGAAGAACTCCTCGGGCGTGGCCTGCTCGACGAGCCGGCCGTCGGCCATGAACACCACGCGGTTCGCGGCCTTGCGCGCGAACCCCATCTCGTGGGTGACGACGACCATGGTCATGCCGTCGCGCGCGAGCCCGACCATGACGTCGAGCACCTCGCCGACCATCTCCGGGTCGAGGGCCGAGGTGGGCTCGTCGAAGAGGATGACCTTGGGGTGCATGGCGAGTGCGCGGGCGATCGCGACGCGCTGCTGCTGGCCGCCGGAGAGCTGGGCGGGAAGCTTGTCGGCCTGGTCCTTGACGCCCACGCGGTCGAGCAGCGTGAGCGCCTCCTCGCGTGCGTCGGCCTTCTTGGTCCGACGGACCTTGACGGGCCCGAGGGTGACGTTCTCGAGCACGGTCTTGTGGGCGAACAGGTTGAACGACTGGAACACCATCCCGACGTCGGACCGCAGCCGGGCGAGCGCCTTGCCCTCCTGGGGCAGCGGCTCGCCGTCGAGCTCGATGGTCCCGGAGTCGATGGGCTCGAGGCGGTTGATCGCGCGGCACAGGGTCGACTTGCCGGAGCCCGAGGGCCCGATCACCACGAGCACCTCGCCCTTGTCGACCTCGAGGTCGATGTCGCGGAGCACGTGCAGGTCGCCGAAGTGCTTGTTGACCCCGCTCAGCCGGACGAGCGGGGTGGTGGCCGACGTCACATCCATTCACCGAACATAGGCGATGCACGGCCTACCCGCTGGTAACGAAAGGTCACAACCCGGCAACAAGTCGGCGGATGCCCCGTCTTCGCCCAGGATCGGGCAGACCTCGGGCAGACCTCGCGCCGACCGGCGGGCGTGCCCGGGCGTCGCGCGGCGGCACCGTACCCTGGTGGGGATGTCCACGCAGTCCTTGACCCAGCGCGTCGCCGTGCCGTTCCTCGACGCCGCGGCGACCCACCCGCGCACCTACACGGTGCGGACGCTCGGGTGCCAGATGAACGTCCACGACTCCGAGCACATGGCGGGGATGCTCGAGGAGGCCGGCTACGCCCGCGCGTCGGCGGAGGCGGAGGCCGCGGGCGAGGTGGACGTCGTCGTCATCAACACGTGCGCAGTCCGCGAGAACGCGGCCACCCGCCTGTACGGGAACCTGGGCCAGCTCGCGTCGGTCAAGGCCCGCCGGCCCGGCATGCAGATCGCCGTCGGCGGCTGCCTCGCGCAGAAGGATCGAGGCACGATCGTCGAGAAGGCCCCGTGGGTGGACGTCGTCTTCGGCACGCACAACCTCGACGCGCTGCCGGTGCTGCTGGAGCGCTCGCGCCACAACGAGGCGGCCGAGGTCGAGATCCACGAGTCGCTCCAGGTGTTCCCGTCGATCCTGCCGACGCGCCGCGAGTCGGTCTACGCGGGCTGGGTGTCCATCAGCGTGGGCTGCAACAACACGTGCACGTTCTGCATCGTGCCGCACCTGCGCGGCAAGGAGCGGGACCGCCGCCCGGGCGAGGTGCTCGCCGAGGTTGAGGCGCTCGTCGCCGCGGGCGCGGTCGAGGTCACGCTGCTCGGGCAGAACGTCAACTCCTACGGCGTCGAGTTCGGCGACCGCGGCGCGTTCGCGAAGCTCCTGCGCGCGTGCGGGCAGATCGAGGGGCTCGAGCGCGTGCGGTTCACCTCGCCGCACCCGGCCGCGTTCACCGACGACGTCATCGCGGCCATGGCCGAGACGCCCAACGTCATGCCGCAGCTCCACATGCCGCTGCAGTCGGGGTCCGACCGGATCCTGCGGGCGATGCGCCGCTCGTACCGCTCGGAGCGCTTCCTCGGGATCATCGAGAAGGTCCGTGCCGCGCTGCCGGACGCCGCGATCACGACCGACATCATCGTCGGGTTCCCGGGCGAGACCGAGGAGGACTTCGCCGAGACGCTGCGCGTCGTGGAGGCCAGCCGGTTCAGCTCGGCCTTCGCCTTCCAGTACTCGCGCCGCCCGGGGACCCCGGCGGCCGACCTCCGGAGCTGCCGAAGGACGTGATCCAGGAGCGCTTCGACCGGCTGCTCGCCCTGCAGGAGCGGATCAGCGCCGAGGAGGCCGAGCGTCAGGTCGGCCGCACCGTCGAGGTGCTCGTCATGGAGGGCACCGGACGCAAGGACGGCGAGACGCACCGGCTCAGCGGCCGGGCGGCCGACAACCGGCTCGTTCACGTCGCGCTCCCGCCGGCGCTCGCGGACCTCGCCCGCACGGGCACCGACGCGGACGACCCGCGGCTCGCCGACGCCACGCCGCTGCCCCGGCCGGGCGACCTGCTGACGGTCCGGGTCACGCACGGCGCCCCGCACCACCTGATCGCGGACGCCGCGCTCGACGGCGGCCCGTTCGAGGTGCGCCGGACCCGGTCGGGCGACGCCTGGGTCGAGCGTGAGCGCGCACGCGTGGGTCTCGGGAGCGACGAGCACGCCCACGGTGGGGACGCGTGCGGGACGGGCACGGCCCCCGGACCCGTGCTACTCGGCATGCCGTCCTTGACCGCCCGCTGACGGCGGGCGCGTCCGCCCGGACGGACCGTGAGGCCTACGCCTCGGGCTCGGGTTCGTCGTCGGGCGGGGGCAGGAGCGTGCCCAGCGACGAGAAGACCTGCACGCCGGTGCCGAGCCCGCACGAGATCACCTGGCCGAGCTGCGCGTCGGTCGCGCCGTGCTCGAGGTCGACCGACACCTCGGCGTAGACGGCGAGCCGGTCGCCCTCCTCGCGCGTGTAGACCTTCGGCCAGATCCGTTCCCGGTTCCAGTCGTTCATGGCCTGCAGGAGCGCGAGCCGCGCCTCGGGCGGGACGGTGCGGTCCCAGCGGCCGCGGACCTGCAGCACGTGCTGCTCGGGGCCGAGCAGCATGAACCAGAACCGGTGCCCCTCCCAGGTGCCCGTGATGTCGCCGTCCTCGTCGACCCGGAACCGGTAGCCCCGTCGCGTGAGGAACGTCCCGACGCGGTCCATGGTCGCGGCCGCCGGGATCTCGGCGTCGCTCCGCACCCGCGGGACGTCGGGCGCCTTGGGCCGGTTGCCGAACAGCCGGGCCAGCCACCCGGTCTGGTTGGGGCCGCTCACGGTGCGCTCCGCAGCGGGTCGGGGTAGGCGTCGTCGAGCGAGTCGAAGAACACCGAGGCCGTCGAGAGCCCGCACTGCAGGACGTCGCCGAGCTGGTCGTCGTTGGCGCCGAACTCGAGGTCGACGGTGACCTCCGTGTAGACCTGGACGAGGCCGTTGTCGCGCACGCGCGTGTACGCCTTGGGCCAGATCCGCTCCGCGTTCCACTCGTTGCAGAGCTCGAGGACCTCCTCGAGCCGCTCGATGGTGATGTCGCGGTTCCACTGACCGCGCACCTGCACGATCTCGTCGTGCTCGCCGAAGAGGAGGAAGTAGAACAGCCGGCCCTGCCAGAGCCCGCCGACGTCGCCCTCCGAGTCCACGAAGTACGAGAAGCCGTTCGCGAGGAGCCAGTCGACGACGCGCGCCCGGTCCACGGGCGCCGGGGCGAGGTCCACCACGGCCACCTGGGCGGGCTCGTGCTCGAGCGCGGGAGCGGCGTCTGACCGAGCGCTGTCGGCCGTCCTCTGCGAGGCGCTCGCGTCGACGGCGTCGAGCCCGAGGCGCGCGGCCGTCTCGTCGTCGAGCCGTGTGCGCCGCAGCCGGCGCGAGCCCGGGCGAGCCCGGCCGTCGGACGAGCCGGGACCGCCGTCCCTGCGACCGAACGGTCGCCGCCACTCGAAGTGCCCCACGGATCCACCGTACCTGTCGGCACCCTCACCCCGCGCTCGGCGGGAGGTCCGGCGCGAGCCGTGTCGTAGTCTCGCGCCATGACGACCGAGCACGCCCCGGCCCGCCCGCCCGGCGCGGGCCCCGAGGCTCCGCCGGCGACGGGCGTCGAGGTGCCCGGCGACGCGAGCCTCGTCCCGGGCGTCTCCGGACGCGCGCACGACGCCGCGGCCTCCGCCGCGCTCGTCGCCTCCCTGCGGGACGCGCTGCGCGGCGCCGCCCGGGTGCGGGTCGTGGTCGACGGCGTACCGGACGGGACCGCTTCCCCGTCGTGCCGGGCCGTCCCCGACCTCGGGGCGCAGGGCGTCGACGCCGCCCGGGTGGCGTGGCGCTTCACCGGCAACGACGACGCCGTCCGGCCGCCGCGCGCGGGCGTGGCGGCGACCGTGGCGCTCCTCGCGCTGGGTGCGGCCGGCTGGGCCGGGCCCGTCGAGGTCCACGACGTCCCGGTCGTGCGGGGCACGCGCGTCGGGCGGGAGCACTCGACCGTCCTGGTGGAGCGCTCGTGCTGATCGTCGCCGTCGTCGGCCCGACGGCGACCGGCAAGTCCGACCTCGCCCTCGACCTCGCACAGCGGCTGGGGGAGCGGGCGCCCGGCGGCGCGGAGATCGTGAACGCCGACGCCTACCAGCTCTACCGCGGCATGGACATCGGCACCGCGAAGGTCCCGGTGGCCGAACGACGCGGGATCGCGCACCACCAGCTCGACGTGATCGACCCCGAGGACGACGCCTCGGTCGCCCGCTACCAGGAGGCGGCACGGGCCGACCTCGCGGCGATCGCGGGGCGCGAGGCGCGCGCCGTCGTCGTCGGCGGGTCGGGGCTCTACGTGCGCGCGCTGCTCGACGCGATGGACTTCCCGGGCACCGACCCGGAGGTCCGTGCGGCGCTCGAGGAGCGGGCCGAGCGCGAGGGCGCCCGCGCACTGCACGACGAGCTCGTGGGGGCGGACCCCGCGGCCGCGGAGTCCATCGGCCCGCGCAACGTCCGCAGGCTCGTGCGCGCGCTCGAGGTGATCGCGATCACCGGGCAGCCGTACACCGCGAACCTGCCCCGCCAGGAGTACGTGCGGCCGACCGTGCAGGTCGGGCTCGACTGCGACCGCGCGACGCTCGACGCGCGCGTGGCCGGCCGGGTCGCACGGATGTGGGACGAGGGCCTGGTCGACGAGGTGCGCGGCCTCGCGCCCCGCCTCGGCCGGACCGCCGCGCGCGCGGTCGGGTACGCGGAGGTCGTCCCGTTGCTGCGCGGCGAGACCGACGACACCACGGCGCGCGAGGCCGTGACCGCGAACACGCGACGCCTCGCACGCAAGCAGATGGGCTGGTTCGGTCGCGACCCGCGCGTGCACTGGCTCGACGCCCAGGCCCCCGACCTCGTCGAGCGCGCGCTCGCCGTCGTCGACGCGGCCGACGCCGGCGAGGTCCCGGCTCCGGGGACGGCCCCGTGCGCCGTAGTCTGGGGTCATGACCGGACCCGCGGACGCCACGCCCGACGAGCTCGGCTTCGTCAAGGGCCACGGCACACGCAACGACTTCGTCCTCGTCGCCGACCCCGACGGGCGTCTCGACCTCACGCCGGACCTGGTCCGGCGGCTCGCCGACCGCCGCTCCGGGGTCGGCGCCGACGGCGTCATCCGGCTCGCGCCGTCGTCGAGCCTGCCCGAGGGCGAGGCCGTCCTGGCGGAGGACCCCGCGGCGGTCTGGTTCATGGACTACCGCAACGCCGACGGCTCCGTCGCCGAGATGTGCGGCAACGGCGTCCGGGTCTTCGCGGCGTTCGCCGAGCTTCTCGACCTGGCCGACCTCGCGGACGGCTCCACGCTCGCCGTCGGCACCCGTGCGGGCGTCAAACGCGTCGTTCGCGAGCCGAACGGGTGGTACGCCGTCGACATGGGTCCCTGGACCTTCCCGGGCGGCGACGACGCGGTGGCGCGCGGCGCCGACGCGCAGGTCGCCGTGTACGGCTGGAGGGCCGCCCGCCCGGCGCTGAGCGTCGACCTCGGCAACCCGCACACGGTCGTGGCGCTCGCGGACGCGGCCGAGCTGGACGCGCTCGACCTCACGGTCGCCCCGCAGGTGCAGCCGGTCCCGCCGCACGGCACGAACGTCGAGCTCGTGGTGCCGCTCGGCGAGGAGGACACCAGCGACGGTCGTGTCGGCCGCGTGCGGATGCGCGTGTTCGAGCGCGGTGTGGGGGAGACCGAGTCGTGCGGGACCGGAACATGCGCGGCCGCGCTCGCGGTGCGGGCGTGGGCCGGCCCGGGCGCCCCCGACACGTGGTTCGTCGACGTGCCCGGCGGGACGCTGCGCGTGCGCGCGCTGCCCGGCGGTCGCGTCGAGCTCACCGGTCCGGCCGTGCTGGCCTACGCGGGCCGGTTCCCCTGACGGGCGGACCCGACGTCCCCGCGCTCGTGGAGCCCGTCGCGGCGGACGTCACGGCTGGTGCACCCGCAGCACCCTGAACCCCTTGGCGGAGGCCGCGCGCTCGATCGTCGCGCCCGCCTGGTGCTCGGCCAGCCAGTCCGCGAGCCAGCCCTGCAGCGAGTCGGCGCCGAGGTTGCGCTGCACGACGAGCCAGGCGTCGCCGCCGGGGCGCAGCCGCGGCAGCCACCGCGTCAGCAGCCCGTGCAGGGCCTCCTTGCCCACCCGGATCGGCGGGTTCGACCAGATCGCGTCGAACCGCACGTCGTCCGGGACGTCGTCGGGCAGGCGTGCCTCGACCTGGTCGAGACCCAGCCGGGCGGCGTTGCGCCGCACCAGGTCGAGCGAGCGCTCGTTGACGTCGACGGCCCAGATCCGGGTCCCCGGCAGCGCGCGGTCGCGTGCCTCGAGCGCCATCGTCAGCGCCACCGGGCCCCAGCCGCAGCCCAGGTCCAGGACGTGCGCCGCGTCCCCGGGCAGGTCGGGGACCGTGCGCAGCAGCACCTGCGTGCCGAGGTCCACCCGGCTCGGCGAGAACACGCCACCCGCGGTCTCGACGTCGACGCCCCGGCCCGCGAGGCGCACCGTCAGCGTCCGTCGCTCGTCCGATGACGCCGGCCGGGCCGTGAAGTAGTGGTCCGGCTGCTCGCTCATAGCGGACGAGTCTACAAACCGCTGGATCCCGTCCTGCGCGCGTGGGATCCTAGGAGCGACGAGAGGACTGCATGACCACCACCCCTGAGAGCACCCCGGCGAACCGCCCCGACGACGTGGACGCCACCGCGCGCGCCGTCGTCGCCCGAGTCCTGGCCCGCGCCGGCACCGCCGTCGACGAGGGCACGACCCGCCACACCGCCGCCGACGGCGAGCAGCTCGACCTGGAGGAGCGCAGCGCGCTGCGTCGCGTCGCCGGACTGTCGACCGAGCTCGAGGACGTCACCGAGGTCGAGTACCGCTCCCTGCGGCTCGAGCGCGTCGTCCTCGTCGGCCTGTACTCCCGTGATGCCGCCGACGCCGAGGTCTCGCTGCGCGAGCTCGCGGCGCTCGCCGAGACCGCGGGCTCCCAGGTGCTCGACGGCGTCCTGCAGCGCCGTCACAACCCGGACCCCGGCACGTACCTCGGGCAGGGCAAGGCGGCCGAGCTCGCGGCGATCGTCCAGGAGACCGGGGCCGACACCGTCGTGGTCGACGGCGAGCTTGCGCCCTCCCAGCGCCGCTCGCTCGAGGACATCGTCAAGGTCAAGGTCGTCGACCGGACGGCACTGATCCTCGACATCTTCGCCCAGCACGCGAAGTCCAAGGAGGGCAAGGCCCAGGTCGAGCTCGCCCAGCTCGAGTACCTGTTGCCGCGCCTGCGCGGCTGGGGCGACTCCATGTCCCGTCAGGCCGGCGGGCAGGTCGGCTCGGGCGGCGCCGGCATGGGCTCGCGCGGCCCCGGCGAGACCAAGATCGAGCTCGACCGGCGCCGGATCCGCAACCGGATGGCCAAGCTGCGTCGCGAGATCAAGGCCATGGCCCCCGCGCGCGTCGCCAAGCGCGCGTCGCGCAAGCGCAACGCCGTCCCGTCCGTCGCGATCGTCGGCTACACCAACGCCGGCAAGTCGTCGCTGCTCAACGCGCTCACCGGCGCGGGCGTGCTCGTCGAGAACGCGCTGTTCGCGACGCTCGACCCGACGGTCCGCCGGGCGCGCACGCCCGACGGCCGCGCGTACACGCTCGCCGACACCGTCGGGTTCGTGCGGCACCTGCCGCACCAGCTCGTCGAGGCGTTCCGCTCGACGCTCGAGGAGGCCGGCGACGCCGACCTGCTGCTGCACGTGGTCGACGCGAGCCACCCCGACCCGGAGGGCCAGATCGCCGCGGTGCGCGAGGTCCTCGCCGACGTGCCGGGCGCGCTCGACGTGCCCGAGATCGTCGTGCTCAACAAGGCCGACGCCGCCGACCCCGAGGTCGTCGCGCGCGTGCGTCGCCGCGAGGCCGA
Source organism: Luteimicrobium album (assembly GCF_030161555.1). Classification (GTDB taxonomy): domain Bacteria; phylum Actinomycetota; class Actinomycetes; order Actinomycetales; family Cellulomonadaceae; genus Luteimicrobium; species Luteimicrobium album. The sequence goes on along the minus strand of NZ_BSUK01000001.1, from coordinate 3,901,470 downwards.
CGCCGTGCTGGTCTCGGCCCACACCGGCCAGGGGATCGACCACCTGCTCGACCGGGTCGCGGCCGCGCTGCCGCAGCCGGGAGCGCGCGTGGACGTCGTCGTGCCCTACGACCGCGGGGACTTGGTGAGCCGGGTGCACGCGGACGGCCAGATCGAGCACGAGGAGCACACGGCCGACGGCACGGTGCTGCGCGCGCGGGTCGACGCGGCGCTGGCCGCGGAGCTGCGCGCCGCGAGCGTCGCGGGCGTGGTCGGCGTGCCCGCACCCGCCGAGTAGCGGCGGCCCGACCGACCACAGGGCATCCGCCGTGCGTCCCTGTGCACAGCTCCCGGCGCGCGACGGCGTCCCGGTCGGTGGGCGCTCGTAGACTCGCCGGGTGCCCCCGACCCTGCCTGCCGACGTGACGCCCAGCCCGACCACGCGCGCGGCGGCGTCGGCCGAGCCCGCGGAAGGCACCGACCCGGAGATCGACGCCCTGCTCGACCTCGCCGTCGGCGCCTTGGGCGGGGCGCCCCGCGAGGGCCAGAAGCGCATGGCGCAGGCCGTCGCCGCGGCCGTGCGGACGGGCGAGCACCTCCTGGTCCAGGCGGGCACGGGCACCGGCAAGTCGCTCGGGTACCTCGTCCCCGCCGTCCGGCACGCGGTCACGACCGACGAGCGCGTCGTCGTCTCGACCGCGACGCTGGCGCTGCAGCGGCAGGTGCTCACGCGTGACCTCCCGCTCGTCGCCGACGCGCTCACCCCGCGGCTGCCCCGGCCGCCCCGCATCGCCCTGCTCAAGGGGTGGCACAACTACGCGTGCCGTCACAAGGTCGAGGGCGGGTACCCGGCCGACGAGGGCGGCACGCTCTTCGACCTCGAGCCCGCCGGTGCGGCGGACCACCCCGCGCCCGAAACCGACGCCGCGGGCAGCCCTGCGCCGCAGGGGCGCGCACGGCGCGGTGGCCGGTCGCTCGCGGACGAGGTCCGCGCGGCACGCGCGTGGATCGAGGAGACCGAGACCGGGGACCGCGACGAGCTCGTGCCCGGTGTGAGCGACCGCGCCTGGCGGCAGGTGTCCGTGACGGCCCTCGAGTGTCTCGGCACGCGTTGCCCCCTGCTCGCGGAGTGCTTCCCCGAGCGCGCGCGCCACTCGGCGCGCGAGGCCGACGTCGTCGTGACGAACCACGCGATGCTCGGTGTCGCGGCGTCCGGGTCGCCCGGGGCGCTGCCCGAGCACGACGTGCTCGTCGTGGACGAGGCCCACGAGCTCGCGGACCGCGTGACCGCGAGCGCGACCGTCGAGCTGTCGGTGCCCGCGATCGAGCACGCCGCGCGGCTCGCGCGCCGCCACGGCGGCATCGCCACGGAGGCCCTCGACACGGCGACCCAGACGTTCGGTGCCCTCGTCGCCCAGCTCCCGGCCGAGCGGTACCCGCACGGCCTGCCCGACGACGCACGGCTGGCCGTCGCCGCGGTCCGCGACGCGCTGCGGACGCTGCAGTCGGCCCTCAAGCCGGACCCCCAGGCCAAGGGCGAGGCCGGTTCGGGCGTCAAGATGGCGCAGGCCGCCGTGCTCGCGGTCTTCGAGGTCGCGGAACGGCTCGCGGCCGACCCCGACGGACGTGACGTCGTCTGGTGCGCGCGGGCGGGCGAGTTCGGGTCAGGCCCGGCGGTGTCGACGCTCTACGCCGCGCCGCTCGGGGTGGCGGGGCTGATCCGCAGCCAGCTCCTGGCCGAACGCACGGGGGTCTTCACCTCGGCGACGCTCGAGCTGGGCGGCTCGTTCGACCCCGCCGCCCGCTCGCTGGGTCTGGTGGCCGACGACGTCGCCTGGCGCGGCCTCGACGTCGGCAGCCCGTTCGACTACCGGCGGCAGGGGATCCTCTACGTGGCGCGCCACCTCGACCCGCCCGGCCGGCAGGCGAGCGAGGCACACCTCGCCGAGCTCGAACGTCTGGTCCGCGCCGCCGGAGGACGGACGCTCGGGCTCTTCTCGTCGCGGCGCGCGGCCGAAGAGGCCGCGGACGCGCTGCGGGGCAGGCTCGACGTCCCGATCCTGTGCCAGGGCGACGACCAGCTCCCGACGCTGGTCCGCGAGTTCGCGGCCGACGAGGAGACCTGCCTGTTCGGCACGCTCTCGCTCTGGCAGGGCGTCGACGTGCCCGGGCCGTCGCTGTCGCTCGTCGTGATCGACCGGATCCCGTTCCCGAGGCCGGACGACCCGGTCCGCTCGGCCCGCTCCGAGGCCGTCGACTCCGCGGGCGGCAACGGGTTCATGCAGGTCGCGGCCACGCACGCGGCACTCCTGCTGGCGCAGGGAGCCGGCCGTCTGGTCCGGGCGACCACCGACAGGGGCGTCGTCGCGGTGCTCGACTCCCGTCTCGCGCGGGCGCGCTACGGCACCTTCCTGCAGCGGTCGATGCCCGCCTTCTGGCCGACGCAGGACCCCGCGGTCGTTGCCGCTGCGCTCGAGCGCCTGCGCTCATAGTCTGAACCCGCACCACCCGAGCGGCACCGGATCGAGAGGCGGCACGATGGCACCGAGCGCAGCACCAGGGATCACCGGCGGACACCCCGAGAACGCCGCCGCGTCGGGCACCCGGCCCGAGGGGCGGCCGTCGAAGGTCTCGATCGTCGGGGCCGGTGCCGTGGGCGCGACGACCGCGTACGCGATGCTCATGCGGGGCGCCGCGCGGAACGTCGCGCTGCTCGACATCAACAAGGCCAAGGTCGACGCCGAGGTCCTCGACCTCCAGCACGGCATCCAGTTCATGCCTCAGGCGGCCGTCGAGGGCTCGGACGACGTCGCGGTCTGCGCGGGCTCGGACGTCGTCGTCGTGACGGCCGGGGCGAAGCAGAAGCCCGGCCAGACGCGCATGGACCTGGCCGGCGACACGATCACCCTGATGAAGCGCATCCTCCCGGGGCTTCTCGAGGTCGCCCCGAACGCCATCTACCTCATGGTCACGAACCCCGTCGACGTCGTGACGTATGCGGCGCTGCGGTTCTCGGGGCTCCCCGCGAACCAGCTCTTCGGCTCGGGGACGGTGCTCGACTCGTCCCGGCTGCGGTTCCTTGTCGCCGAGCGCGCGGGAGTCGCGGTCCAGAACGTCCACGCGTACATCGCGGGCGAGCACGGGGACTCCGAGATCCCGCTGTGGAGCTCCGCCACGATCGGCGGCATCCCGCTGCGCGACTGGCCCGGCGTGGGCGGCCTCTCCCCGCTGACGGACGAGGACCTCGAGAGGATGCACCACGAGGTGGTGCACTCGGCGTACGAGATCATCGCGGGCAAGGGCGCCACGAACTACGCGATCGCGCTCGCCGCGACGCGCATCGTCGAGGCGGTCCTCGACGACCAGCACACCGTCCTGCCGGTGAGCTCGCTGCTCGAGGACTACGACGGCATCAGCGACGTGTGCCTGTCAGTCCCGTCGGTCGTCGACCGCACCGGCGTACGCGAGACCATCCCGACGCCGATGTCCGACGAGGAGCGTGCCGGCCTGCGGGCGTCGGCCGACGCGCTGCGGGCCGCAGCGCAGCAGTTCGGCGTCTGAGCGGCCGCGTCAGACGCTGCGCAGCACGCTGACGACCCGCCCGAGGATCTGCGACTCGTCGCCCGGGATCGGCGCGTACGCCGCGTTGTGGGGCAGGAGCCAGACGTGCCCGTCGGCGCGCTTGAAGGTCTTGACCGTCGCCTCGCCGTCGATCATCGCGGCGACGATCTCCCCGTTCTCCGCGACGTTCTGCCTGCGGACGACGACCCAGTCACCGTCGCAGATCGCGGCGTCCACCATGGAGTCGCCGACGACGCGCAGGAGGAAGAGCTCGCCCTCGCCCACGAGCTGGCGGGGGAGGGGAAGACGTCCTCGACGACCTGCTCGGCCAGGATCGGGCCGCCGGCCGCGATCCGCCCGACGACGGGGACGTAGGCGGGCGTCTGCGGCAGCTCGGTGACGTCGGCGACTGCAAAGGCCGAGTCATGCGTGAGGGGCGGGATTGCCCGTGAGTCGTCGGGCTGGACGACCTCGATCGCGCGGGGACGGTTCGGGTCGCGCCGGAGGTAGCCCTTGCGCTCGAGCGCCGTGAGCTGGTGCTTGACGCTCGAGGGGCTCGTGAGCCCGACGGACTCGCCGATCTCCCGCATGCTCGGCGGGTAGCCGCGCTCCTCGACCGACGCGCGGATGGTGTCGAGGACCAGGCGCTGTCGCCTGGTCAGCCCGTCCGGGCCGGTGGGGGTCTCCGCGAGGGAGCGGACCGTGGCGAGGGCGCCGTCGTCCGCCTTGTCCGGTCCGGGTGTCGCGCCCGTCGTGCCGCTGGCCATGCCGTCCTCCTCGTTGGCGTCCTACGCCCACCTCGACGCGCGGTGCCTCGAAGCTCGCTTCCGGTCCTCTGCCTGCTCGGGGCCGCCTCGCGCGTCGCGTCCGGCCCTGCGTCCTACCGTAGGCCACCTGACGTGCAGTTTCAAACATGTGTTCGAGCGTGTCTCGACATCTGTCGGACCGTCGTGCTACAACTCGTACAGGCGTTCGACGTACAGGTGTTCGAAGATGCGGACGAGGTCGGTGCGGACGAGCGGCGCGAACGGCACGGTCGGGACGAGCGGTGAGGTGCGGCATGAGTGCGATGGCGAGCTGGACTCCGGCGGTGACCGCGGAGCGTGGTCGGGTGGAGCGGGCGCCTCGCCCGGGGCGCCCGGCCCCCGTCCGCACGGGCAGCTCCGGCTCACGCGACGAGGTCGTGTCGTGGTCGCGCTGATCGCGTTCGCGCTCGCCGCGACGGGCGTGGTGGCGACCGGGTCTGCCCAGGCGGGCTCGCCCCACCAGGGCGTCGAGGTCACGCGGCACGTGGTCGAGCGCGGGGAGACGCTGTGGGGTCTCGCCGGGACCGTGGCGAACCCGCGCGAGGACCTGCGCGACGTCGTGCAGGAGATCGAGCAGCTCAACGACCTCGACGGTGCCGGCCTGCGGGCGGGCGACGTCCTTCTCCTGCCGGTCGCGCGGCACTGAGGGCCCGTGGGTGAGGTCGGACGAGTTCGTCCCGTCCTCTTGCGCGGGGCGGTTAGGTTCGCCTAAGTTAGTCATGCCTCACCTGCTGGCTGGGGGTCAGGAGAGAGGTGTCGGTCCACGGACCGGCGTGCACGTCCGCGTGCCGCGAGGCGAGTCGCGGCACGCGCAGGGGACGGGGGCGTCCCGACGGGGACGGCCGCTCTGGCGGCCGTCCCCGTTCTGCTCCCCCGCCCCCGCGCGGCTCCTTGCAGCCGGACGGTGCCGCCGCCTAGGTTGAGCAGCGTCCCCGGCCTCCCTGGAGCTCGCATGCACTGCCCCTTCTGTCGGCACCCCGACTCGCGCGTCGTCGACTCGCGCACGTCCGACGACGGCCAGTCGATCCGCCGCAGGCGTCAGTGCCCGCACTGCGGGCGACGCTTCACGACCATCGAGACCGCGAGCCTGTCGGTCGTGAAGCGGTCGGGCGCGACCGAGCCGTTCAGCCGGGACAAGATCGTGGGCGGCGTCCGCAAGGCGTGCCAGGGACGGCCCGTCTCGGAGGACGACCTGGCGCTCCTGGCCCAGCGGGTCGAGGAGACGCTGCGGAGCTCGGGCTCGGCCGAGCTCGACGCGTACGAGATCGGCCTCGCGATCCTGGGCCCGCTGCGCGAGCTCGACGAGGTCGCGTACCTGCGGTTCGCCAGCGTCTACCAGGGCTTCGACTCCCTCGAGGACTTCGAGGCCGCGATCACGTCGCTCCGGGTCGACCGGGAGCGTCGCGACGCGACCGCGGAGGACGACGGCAGGCAGGTCGAGAGCCGGGCGGACCGCGGACGCGGTCCCGAGACCGAGGCGGCCCGCTCGTAACCGGCGGCCTTTTCCCGTGGCGTCGGAGTCGGCGCCACGGCAGGCTGGGAAGATCCGACACAGGAGGAGCACCATGAGCGACCCCGCACACCGGCCCGACGAGGAGGTCGACGCGGTCAAGGCCAAGTTCCGCGAGGCACTCGACCGCAAGAAGGCGGCCCAGCACGCGAGCAGCTCGGACGGCGCGCGCGACCACGGTGCCGTGCACGGGTCGGAGACCCAAGGGCCCGTGCGTCGTGAGTTCCGGCGCAAGTCGGGCTGACGCACTCGGCTGTCCCGCCCTGCCCCGTGAGCGGGGCGTCCCGCGGCGGACCGGGTGCTGCGAAGGCCCCGAACCTGTCCAGGTTCGGGGCCTTCGAGGTTGTCGTGATGCGTCAGGCGAGCACGCGCAGCCGGACCGTCTGGTCCATGGCCGCGAGGGCCTCGGTGACGCCGTCGGGCAGCGGCGAGCCGATGTCGGTGACGACGTAGCCCAGCTCGCCGCGCGTCGCGAGGAGCTGACCCTCGATGTTGACGCCGTGCTGCGCGAGCGTGTTGTTGACCGCGGCGAGGACGCCCGGGGTGTTGCGGTGCAGGTGCGCGATGCGGGCGACGCCGGTCGTCTGCTCGAGCGCGAGGTTCGGCAGGTTGACGGACAGGGTGGTGGAGCCCGTGGTGACGTAGTCGCGCAGCTTGTTCGCGACGAAGGTGCCGATGGCCTCCTGCGCCTCTTCGGTCGATCCGCCGATGTGGGGCGTGAGGATGACGTTGGGCAGGCCGCGCAGGTCGGACTCGAAGGGGTCGCCCTTGCGCTTGGGCTCCTGGGGGAAGACGTCGATCGAGGCGCCACCGAGGTGACCCGACAGGATGGCCTCGCGCAGGGCCGCGGTGTCGATCACGAACCCGCGCGACAGGTTGAGGAACAGGGCGCCCGGCTTCATCCGCGCGAACTGCTCGGCGCCGAACAGGCCGGCGTTGCCCTTGCGGCCGTCGACGTGGAGCGTGACGACGTCGGAGACCTCGAGGAGCTCCTCGAGCGAGCCCATGCGCCGGGCGTTGCCGAGCGCGAGCTTCTCGGAGGTGTTGTAGAACGCGACCGACATGCCGAGGCTCTCGGCGACGACCGAGAGCTGGGTGCCGATGTTTCCGTAGCCGACGATGCCGAGCGTGCGGCCGCGGACCTCGTGCGCGCCCTCGGCCGACTTGTTCCACACGCCGGCGTGCATCTCGGCGTTGCGGTCGGTGAGTCGTCGGGTGAGCGCGATGATCTCGGCCAGGGCGATCTCGACGACCGAGCGGGTGTTCTGGAAGGGGGCGTTGAACGCCGCGACGCCGCGCTCGGCGGCGGTGCGCAGGTCGATCTGGTTCGTCCCGATGCAGAACGCACCCAGGGTGATCAGCGACGGCGCGGACTCGAGGACCTTTGCGGTGACGTTGGTCTTGGAGCGGATGCCGAGCAGGTGGACGCCGTCGAGCGCGTCGATCAGCTCGGACTCGTCCAGGGCCCCGGTCGGGTCTCGACCTCGAACCCGGAGGCTTCGAGGATCGTGCGGGCGTGGGGATGCAGGTTCTCGAGGAGGAGGGCGCGTAGCACGCGTCTATGGTGCGCCGCCGTCTCGCCTGGTGTCGAACGAGTTCCGCCAGCCGGACAGTTGCGTCCGGCGGCTGGCGGCCCGGGCTCCGCGCCCGTTCACCCGGCGTCGAGCCCCGCGGGGAGCGCCGCGTGGTGGACGGCGACGAGCCGACGCGTCGGCCGGGTCAGCGACACGTACAGGTCCGACGCGCCCGAGCGTCCGTCCGCCACGATCTCCGCCGGCTCGACGACCACCACCGCGTCGAACTCGAGCCCCTTGACCTCGACGGGCGTCAGCACGACGACGCGCGCGTCCGCGCCGCCCCGCAGCAGCTCGCCCGCGCGCTCCGGCCCGACGTCGCCGGTCAGCGCCGCCGTGAGCGCGTCGGTGACCCCGCGGCGACGGCCCGGCACCACGACGACGGCGACGCGTCCCGTCCCGTCGGGCCGCACGACTTCCGCGACCTGCTCGGCCGCGTGCGTCGCCGCCGCCGCTGCGACGTCCCCCGCGCGCTCGACGTGGACGGCGTGGAGCGCGTCGTCGACGTCGCGCGCCGAGCTGAGCCGCGACACGGGCAGGCGGGCGGCGCGGGCGAACCGCAGCGCGGCGTCGGCCACGGTGGCGGGCGTCCGGTAGTTCACGGTGAGCTCGGAGACCGACCACGCGTCGCGGAAGTGCGGCCGCAGGGCCGCGGCCCACGAGCGGGCGCCCCCGAGCGCCGTCGTCTGCGCGACGTCCCCGACGACCGTGAACGACCGGGTGGGGCAGCGGCGCACGAGCGCGCGCCACGCCATGGGCGTGAGCTCCTGGGCCTCGTCGACGACGACGTGCCCGTACGCCCAGCGGCGGTCGGCCGCGGCCCGCTCGGCGGTCGTGAGGACGGGGCCGCCGTCGGCGAACCGCCCGGCCAGGGTCTCGGCGTCGACGAGACCGCCGCCCGCGCCGGACGACTCGAGGACCTGCCGGGCGTACTCGAGGTCGGCGGCGGCCTGCTCGGCGCGCTCACGGGCCTCGGCGCGCTCGAGGGCGTCGTCCTCGCCGAGGAGCTCGGCCGCCTCGTCGAGCAGGGGCACGTCGGAGGCCGTCCACCCGGAGCCGGCGGGGCGGGCGAGCCGCGCACGGTCCTCGGCCGTGAGCTCGGGGGCCGCCTCGGCGAGCCGGTGCGGCTTTGTGAACAGGTCCTCCACGAGGCGGGCCGGCGTGATGGGCAGCCAGGCGAGGTTGACCGCGACCCTGACGTCGCGGCTGCGGCGCAGGTCGTCGAGGAGCTCGGCGCGGTCCGCCTCGGGGTCGCCCAGGGCCTCGGCGTACTGCGTGGCGAGCCGGCCCAGCAGGTCGCGGGCGAACCCGGCGCGGGCCTCGTTGTGCGGCCGGTGCGTGCGACGGGCGCGCCCCAGCGCGTCCCGCACGTCCCCCGGCGCAGGACGAGCACCTGGCCCTCCACGACGAGCCGCACGTCCTCGGCGGGGACGCGCTCGCGGGCCCGGACGGCCCGCGTGAGGATCCGGGACCAGACGGCCCGGCCCTTGATCTCCGCGACCGTCGCGTCGTCCGTCGCCGTCACGGTCACCCCGGGAGCAGGTCCGCGACGGTCGTCGAGACGACGCCCGTCTCGCCGAGCGACGGCAGGACCTGGTCGATGTAGTGCAGGAACGCCCGGCTCGGCCCCACCAGGAGCACGCCCGTGCGCTCGAGCTGACGGCGGTGGGCGTAGAGCAGGTACGCGGTGCGGTGCAGCGCGACCGCCGTCTTGCCGGTGCCCGGGCCGCCCTGGACCACGAGCGTGCCCGCGAGGGGCGCGCGGATGATCTCGTCCTGCTCGCGCTGGATGGTCGCGACGATGTCGTGCATGCGCGCGGTGCGCCCGGCGCCGAGCGACGCCAGGAGCGCGCCCTCGCCCGCGAGCGTGCGCAGCCCGAGCCGCTCGGTGGCGTCCAGGTCGAGGACGTCGTCCTCGATCCCGAGCACCTGCCGGCGGCGGGTCGTGAGGTGGCGGCGCCGGGCGACGTCGTCGGGGTGGGCCGCGGTCGCCCGGTAGAACGACTGGGCCGCGGGTGCGCGCCAGTCGGTCAGCAGCGGCGTCTGGTCGGGGTCGGTCAGGCCGATGCGGCCCACGTAACGGGTCGTGCCCTCGGCCAGGTCGAGCCGGCCGAACACGAGCCGGTCCTCGACCGAGCGCAGCTGCGCGACCCGGTCCTCGTAGAGCGTGGCGAACGCGTCGCGCTCGGACCGGTTCTGCGGCGACCCGCTCGGGCCCTCGCGGCGGACGGCCCGCAGCCGGTCCCAGGTCGCCTCGCGCAGCTCGTCGAGCCGGCCGTACAGCGAGCCGACGACCCCCTGCTCTCGTGCGAGCTCGGCCTCGAGGGGGTTGTCGGCCTGGGACCGGGCCGGCGTGCCGGTCCGGGGTGCGGCGTCCTGCGTGTCCGGCACGAGCCCTCCGTTCCTGGCCGCGCGGACGGGCGCGGCGGCCATCAAGTATGGCGCACCGGGAGGACGCCGTCGGCCCCGGGAAGCGGTGGCGGCCTCCGTGTGTTGGGGACGAAGAGAAGGTGGAGACGGGCGGCGACGCCCGGGCTCCGCGACGACCGAGCGCTGGAGGACGACGCGTGCTGGATCCCCGAGGCATCTACGAGATCGACGAGCAGGCCGTCGCGGAGCTGCTCGGCGTCCCGGGCGAGCGCGGTACGGGCCCCGTGCTCGTGCACGTGCTGCACGGGTTCATCGACGCCGGGGGCGTCGGCGAGGTGGTGCGCGAGCACCTGCTGGAGCACTCCGAGCCGCGCCGCCTCGTGACGTTCGACGTCGACCAGCTCCTCGACTACCGGTCCAAGCGTGCGTCCATGACGTTCGAGAGCTCTCGCTGGTCCGCGTACGACGAGCCCGCCCTGGCGATCGACCACCTGCGCGACGCCGAGGGGACCGGCTACCTGCTCCTGCACGGCCCCGAGCCCGACCTGCAGTGGGAGCGGTTCGTGGCGGCGGTCCAGGACGTGGCCGGGCAGCTCGGCGTCTCCCTCGTCGCCACGGTCCACGGTGTGCCGATGGCCGTGCCCCACACGCGCCCCAGCACGCTCACGGTGCACGCGACGCGCGGCGAGCTCGTCGGCTCGCACCCGTCGTGGTTCGGGAAGGCGGAGGTGCCCGCGAGCGCGGCGGCCCTGCTCGAGTACCGGTTCGGCCAGGCCGGGCACGACGCTGTCGGGTACGCGGTCCACGTCCCGCACTATGTCGCGCAGACGGCGTACCCGCCGGCGGCGCTGCACGCGCTGCGCATGCTCCAGGGCGCCACGGGTCTCGAGCTCGCGAGCGAAGACCTCGAGTCGGCCGCGCACGAGACCACCGAGGAGGTGGCCCGCCAGGTGGAGGGCTCGGACGAGCTGCGTGCCCTGGTCCGCGGTCTCGAGCAGCAGTACGACGCGTTCGCGCGGTCGCTCGGGGCGACGAGCCTGCTGGCCGACGACGCCCCGCTGCCGACCGCCGACGAGCTCGGTGCCGAGTTCGAGCGCTTCCTCGCCCAGCGTTCCGACGACTGACGAGGCGCTCGTGGGCTGCACCACGGGGGTTGACCTGCGGCGACGCCCAGGTCGCGACACTCCGGCGGATCTGTGGCCGCCTCGACCGGTTCGTGCCAGACTGTCCGCGTTGCCGTGCTCGGCACGGCGGCACGAGGGCGGGCGAAAGGTCCGGCCACCGAGGTCCCGGACGGGCAGAAGGACAGAGGAACAGCATGGCGCAGGGTTCTGTGAAGTGGTTCAACGCGGAGAAGGGCTTCGGCTTCATCGCCCAGGACGGGGAGGTGCCGACGTCTTCGTGCACTACTCGGCGATCGAGACCCAGGGCTACCGCTCGCTCGACGAGGCGCAGCGGGTCGAGTTCGAGATCACCCAGGGCCCCAAGGGCCCCCAGGCCGAGAAGGTCCGTCCGCTCTGACGGACCGCTGACCGCCGCCCCGCGGCGGTTCATCCGACGCCGCGTCCTCCTCCCGAGGGCGCGGCGTCGTCGTGCGCGGGACGCCCCGCGGCCCGGAACGACGCCAGCTCCCCGCCGCCCAGGACGTGCGCCGGGACCGGCAGGGACCGCAGACGCCGGGCGAGCGGGGCGTCGTCGGCGAGGGGGAGCGGGCCGTCGTCCCCGTCCCTGTCCCCGTGGCCGGCGGGCCGCCGCGCCGCGAGCACGAGGTTCCCGTACCGCCGTCCGCGCAGGAGCGCGGGCTCGGACACGACGACGACGTCGTGCGCCCCGGCGTCCGCGAGGGTCGCCGCCTCCGCCCGGGCCAGGGGCAGCGGGGGCCGGTCGGCGCAGTTGGCGAGGTAGAGCCCGCCGGGCCGGAGCACCCGCCAGACGTCGGCGAGGAACTCGACGGTCGTGAGGTGGGTCGGTGTGGTGTCGGGGGCGAACACGTCCCGCACGACGACGTCGGCCCAGCCGTCGCGGAGCGTGCCGAGGACCGCTCGGGCGTCTCCCGGGCGCAGGCGCAGGCGCGGGGCGCGGGGGAGCGCGAACCAGGTCCGCACCAGCTCCAGCAGCCGCGCGTCGAGGTCGACCGCGACCTGCTCGGAGCCGGGGCGCCCGTGCTCGACCCAGCGGGCGAGCGAGCAGCCCGCCGCGCCGAGGTGCACGACGCGCAGTGGCCCGGGGGGAGCGTCTCGACGACGGCAGCCATCTCCTGCATGTACTCGAACGTCAGCAGACCGGGGTCGTCCAGGTCGACGTAGGAGCTCGGGACGCCGTTCACCAGCACCGTGACGGCGTTGCGGTCGGGGTCGGGCTCGAGCTCCACGACGCCGGTCGACGTCGGGACCGGGCCGGCCGGCAGCCCGGCGGGGAGCGCGGCCGCGCCGCGGCTGCCGCGCCGACGTCGCCCGCCCGCCTCGGCCCCCTCGTCGCGCCCGGGTGTGGGTGGCTCGGGGGATCGTGGGTCGTGTCGGGTCCGTCGGGTCCGGCGTGCGCTCACTGCCCCAGTGTGGCAGCGGTTGACAGGTTCGAACAGGTGTTCGATCCTGGTGCTCGGGAGGTGCGGATGATGGAACGGACGCAGCGGGACGCCCAGGCCGGGGACGCGCGACGCGCACGAGCCGTCGTGGGCTCGTCGCCCGTGCCTGCTCCCGTCGAGGCCCTCCGGCTGCTGTCGCGCGCCGACCACGAGCTGGCCGCGGCCTACGCCGCGACCGATCCGGCCGAGCGGTTCGTGCACGCGCACCTCGCGGCCCTGCGCTCGGCCGCCGCGGTGGTGGCGCTGCGCGGACGGCCGTCGGGTCGGCGAAGCGGTCGATCGGTCTGGGCGCTCGTCGAGGCCGTCGAGCCGGCGCTCGCCGCGTGGTCGGTCTACTTCGCGGGCGGGGCGCGGACCCGGGCCGCGATCGACGCCGGTCGGTTCGACGTGGTCGACCGCGCGCGCGCCGACGAGCTGGTGCGCTGCGCGGAGGACTTCCGCGACGAGGTCGGCATCCTCGTCGACCCCGCCGCGTCCTTCAGCCTGCTTCCCGGCTCCCGGGCGAGGGCCTCGTGAGCCGTGGCCCCCGAGCGGCGTCGGCCCGGCGTGACTGGGGCGACGTGGAGGACGGCTGCGACGTCCTCCACGTCGACATGGACGCGTTCTTCGCGTCCGTCGAGCTCGCCCGCAGGCCCGAGCTCCGCGGGCTGCCCGTGATCGTGGGTGGCCGGTCGCGGGGCGTGGTGCTGTCCGCGACCTACGAGGCGCGCGCGTTCGGCGTCCGGTCGGCGATGCCCATGGGCCGCGCGCTCGGCCTGTGCCCGCAGGCCGTGGTGGTCCCGCCCGACCACACCGCGTACCGCGACGTGTCCCGCGCGGTCATGCAGGCGTTCCGGGACGTCACGCCCATCGTCGAGCCCGTGAGCGTCGACGAGGCGTTCCTCGACGTCTCGGGCGCCCGCCGGCGGCTCGGCCCGCCCACCCGGATCGGGGCCGCCCTGCGTGAACGGGTCCAGGCCGAGCACGGCATCACGTGCTCGGTCGGCGTGGCGTCCACGAAGCTCGTCGCCAAGCTCGCGTCGACGCACGCGAAGCCCGACGGCATGATGCTCGTCCCCGCCGCGGCGAGCGTCGGCTTCCTGCGCTCGCTGCCGGTCGGCGCGCTCTGGGGCGTCGGGGAGCGGACCGAGGAGGCGCTCGCGCGCCGCGGCATCCGCACGGTCGCCGAGCTCGGGGACGTCGACGTCGCGTGGCTGCGCTCGTTCCTCGGCCCGAGCCTCGGCGGCCACCTCCACGACCTCGCGTGGGGGCGTGACCACCGGTCCGTCACCCCGGCGCACGAGGAGAAGTCGATCGGGAACGAGACCACCTTCCCGCAGGACGTCCGCGACCGGGAGGTCGTCGCCACGACCGTGCTGGAGCTCGCCGACCGGTGCGCGGCACGCCTGCGCGCGCAGTCCCTCGTCGCTCGCGTCGTGACGGTGAAGGTCCGCACGAGCGACTTCCGGACGGTGACGCGTGCCCGGACGCTCGTGTCGCCGACGGACACGGGCCAGGAGATCGGCAGCGTGGCGCGCGAGCTGGTCGCGGCCACCGACCTGCGCGGCCTCGCCGTGCGGCTCGTGGGCGTACGCGCCGAGCAGCTCGAGGAGCGGCGGCGCGCCGCGGTCCAGCTGACGCTCGACGACGCGACCACCGAGGCGACGGAGGTCGTGCGGGCGGCGGAGGAGGCGCTCGACGCGGTGCGGGCGCGGTTCGGCGCCACGTCGGTACGTCGTGCCTCAGCTGTGACCCGCTCGACTACCACCCGGCCCACGGGGGAACTATCCTCGGAGTAACAACACGTCAAGCGAGCGACCGGAGGTCGTCATGCCTCTGTCTGAGTACGAGCAGCGAGTCCTGGAGCAGATGGAGCAAGCTCTGACCTCGGACGATCCACGGCTCGCGAACACGCTGCAGTCCGCCGAGCGGCATCCGCTCTGGCGCTACGTGGTCGGCTTCCTCGCCGCCGCCGTGGGCCTGCTCGTGCTCGTGCTGGGTGCCGCGGCTTCGCAGTGGTGGCTGGGCATCGGCGGGTTCGTCCTCATGTTCGCCGGCGTGGCGTTCGCGCTGCTGCGTCGCCGCGCCAAGCCGGGGCCGATCGGCGTCGTCGGCGGGCCGGCCCGCGCGTCGGGCCCGTCGCGGCCCACCGCCCGGGCTACGAAGCGCGAGTCGTTCCTCGCCCGCCTCGAGGAGCGCTGGGAGCGGCGCCGCCACGAGGGTGGCCGCTGACCTCTCGCTGAGCAGCCGCGACGACGTCGTCGACCAGGTTCGCCCAGCGCACCGCGGCGGAGTCCGCGGTGGGTCCGCCGTCGTCCGCCGAGCTCCCCGGGCGGGCGTAGCGGTCCGCCTCGAGGACCCGCGCCAGCTCGCGCAGCGCCGCGTCCGGCTCTTCGGTCCACCTGCCACCCGCCTCACGCACCGCCTCGGCGACGAGGTCCGGCACCTGTCGCGGTGTGGCCGAGTCGGGCCACGTGACGCCGACCGACGCGAGACGCCGGCGCAGGCGGCTCCACGCCGCCTCCGCGTCGTCGATGGGGCGGGCGCGCCGGCGCCGGGCCAGGACCAGCGTGGTGGCTGCTGCGGCCAGCACGAGCAGGAGAGCCACGCTCACGACGACGGCGAGATGGCCGTCGCGCCGGGTCGCCGCGGTGCCGATGCTCTGGGGCTGGGAGGTCGCCGTGTCCTCGGCCTCCGCGAGCTGCGGGTCGGAGGTGGCGCGGCCCGTCGGGACGTCGGCCTGCTGGGAGCTCGACGACTGCGAGCTTCCGTACAGGTCGGTGTAGCTCGGTGCGATCCCGGACTGGACGGCCGGCGTCGGTTCGAAGCGCACCCAGCCGGACTGCTCGAAGTACACCTCGGGCCACGCGTGCGCGTCCTCGCCGGTGACGCTCGTGACGCCGTCGGCGCCGGGCGCGCGGGTCAGGTAGCCGACACCGACCCGCGAGGGGATCCCGAGGGTCCGCAGCATGACCGCCATCGCGGTGGCGAACTGGACGCAGTAGCCCTCCTTCGTCTGCAGGAACGACCACACCGCGTCGGAGCCGCCCTTGGGCGCCTTCGTCGAGTAGGTGAAGCGCTGTGCGTCCCGGAAGTACGTCTGGAGATCGAGCGCCTTCTGGTAGTCCGTGGTGTCGCCCGCGGTGATCTTCTTCGCGAGCGCGCGGACGTCGGTGAGGTGGGCCGTGTCGGGCAGGGCGAG
This sequence comes from Luteimicrobium album, assembly GCF_030161555.1. Lineage (GTDB taxonomy): Bacteria > Actinomycetota > Actinomycetes > Actinomycetales > Cellulomonadaceae > Luteimicrobium > Luteimicrobium album. Next base: position 3,885,905 of record NZ_BSUK01000001.1, on the reverse strand, counting down.
CGACGCCTCCCGGAGGTTCTCGGGCAGCCCGCTGTCGGAGCCGAACGTGGCGTCCTCCTGCTCGAGCTGAGCGGCCGTGAGATCGCGGGGGTGGACCGTCAACGTGTACGGCGCGCGGGCGTCGCCGGACACCCGGTACACCTCGTCGCGGTCGGCGTCGTAGCGCAGGGGGCTCGCCGACGAGCTGTGCACGCTGCGCGGGTCGGTGGTGACCGCGAGCCGGTACCGGGGGAGGAGCTTCGGGTTCACGCTGACGCTGACCGTGTCGTCGTCGGGCGCGGCCGACGTCCTCGGCCCGAGGAGCTGGCCGGGGGCGACGTCGTCGGCGTCGCTCAGCACGTCGTCGGGCTTCCACGCCGAGCCGTCGAAGTTCGTGAGCGTGTAAACACGCAGCGGCCCGACCTCGGGGGTGCCGGTCGCGTCATCCGAACCGGCCTCGGACGCCTTGATGGTCATGACCACCGTGTCGGGCCGGTCCCCGAGGTCCCGCAGCACGTCGAGGTTGTTGCCGAGCCGCGCGGAGGTCCCGCCCGAGCCGAGCAGCTGCGACAGAGGGCGGGTGCCGCTCGCCTGGACCGCGACCGCTCCGGCCCCGACGACCAGCGAGACGACCGTGACGACCGCGGCGACGCCGACGGCGGCCGCCGTGGTCGTGCCGGCGTCGCGTGCGCCCGGCCGGGCGTCGACGCGCGAGACCGCGAGCAGGACGAGCAGCACGAGCAGCGTGACGCCCACGCACACGACCGGCACCCGGCCGACGATGACGAGCGCCGGCAGCCACAGCACGAGCGCCGGGACGGCGGCGGCCACGGGCGCCCGCAGGGTGACCGCGAGCACGTCGCCGAGGAGGTACAGCACGAGGGTGGCGCCCAGCGTCGCGCTGAGCACGGGCGCGGCCGCGTCGACCGGCGCGACGGACTGGGCCGCGAGCTCGTGGAGCCGGCCGAGCGCGGTGAACGCCGCCGACACGGGATCGTCGGGCAGCGGCGCGGCGGCGGGGTCCTCGACGGCCTGCGAGGTGCTGAGCGTGACCCACAGGAAGCCCGCGACGGCGGCGCCGACGAGCGTGGGCGCCACGGCCACGAGGGCACCCGAGCCCCGGGTCTGGGCGGCCCAGCGCACGCCGCCCACCGCCGCGGCGACGAGCGCCAGGCTCCCGAGAACGACGGCGACCCAGGCGCCCGGCCAGACGACCTTCGTGAGGGTGAGGGCGCCGGCGCCCACGGCGACGGCGACGAGCGAGCTCTGCGCGAGCGAGCGCCGACGGACGGTGATCGGGGTCATGACCAGACCGCCTCCTGCACGAGGTTGAGCCACGTCGCCTCGAGCCCGCTGCCCTCGACGACGGCCAGCGCACGCCATCCGGCGGCGCGCAGCGCGGCGACCGTGTCCTGCGCCGCACGGTGCTGGACGGGCGGAGCGGCCCGCCCGACCACGACGACGGCGGCGTGGTCGCCCTCGCCGCCCAGGTGGGCCAGCGCATGCAGCGCGGCCCCGGACTGCGGGCGGAGCACCGCGAACGTCAGCTCGTCCGCGTGGCGGTCGGTCCGCAGCGCCGCCGCGGTCGTCGCGACGGCCCGGTCGGCGTCGGCGGCGTCCTTGAGACCGGTGAGGTCGACGGCCTGCTCGAGGATGCCGGAGCGGCCCTCGCCGCGGCCGCCGGGGACGTGGGGGACGGGTGCGACGGCCCCGTCGGACGACGTGCCCACGATCCGTCCCGCGTGCCCTGCCTCGACGAGCGAGACGGCGATCGACGCGGCGCACTCCACGGCCCACTCGCCGCGGTTCGCGCGGACGTGGTCCCAGCTCTTCCCGCCGTCGTGCGGCGGCAGGAGGCCGCGGTCGAACAGCACGGTCACGGGCGGTAGGCCGGCCCCCTCGTCGGAGCGCACCATGAGCTGCCCGCGGCGCGCGGCGCTGATCCAGTGGACCCGACGCGGGTCGTCGCCCGCGACGTACTCGCGCAGGACCGCGTCGTCGGGCGAGGCCGCGCGGGTCCCGCTGGCGGCGTCGCTCGCGACGGCGAGGCTGCGTGCCGCGCGCACGGGCAGGGGGTAGGTGCTCGGCCAGACGGTGACCGTGGTCGTCGATCCGAAGGGCTGGACCGTGCGCACGAGCCCGAACGGGTCCTCGACGGTCGCGCTCGCGGGACCGAGCAGCCAGCGTCCGCGCGCGGACGGCTGGAGCTGGTAGGTCACGACGATCTCGTCGGTGCCGGTGCGCTGGGTCCCGCGTGGCGGCCGGTGGGACAGCTGGGTCGAGACGTTCTCGGCGACGCGCGTCCGTGCGAGCTGCGCGGTCGCGGCGGACGACCGGTGGGCGGGGCGGACGGCGAGCCGGGCCTCGGTGACCTGGCCGCGGACCACGGGGTTGGGCAGCACGCGGCGCGTCGTGGTCAGGGCCGTGCGGCCCCGGTCGACGCCCACCAGCCGCATCCACACCACGGCTGCCGCGACCGCGACGAGCGGCGCCACACCGATCCCGACGACGTCGGGGAGGTGGAGGCCCACCCCGGCGAGCGCGAGGATCCCGCCCCCGACGACGAGCACGATCCCCCGGTCGGTGAGCCGGACCCGTGTGGTGCGCGCCCTGGCCACGGCGCCCTCAGCGGCGGTCGGCGCGCGCCGGCACGGCGGTGCGCTCGACGATCGCGGTGACGATGTCGGCGGGAGTCTGACCGGCGAGCCGTGCCTCGGTCGTCGTGATCAGACGGTGGGCCAGGACCGGCACCGCGAGCCGCTGAACGTCGTCGGGCAGCACGTGGTCGCGCTGGTCCATGGCGGCGACGGCCTTCGCGGCACGCAGGAGCTGGATGGTCGTGCGCGGCGAGGCGCCGAGGCGCAGGGCCGGGTGGTCGCGCGTGGCCGACACGATCGCGAGGACGTACTGCTTGACGGCGTCCGAGGCCCAGACGCCGCGGACGGTGGTGACGAGACGCGCGACGGTCGCGACGTCGACGACGGGCGTGACCTCGCTGAGCGGGTCGCGCGTCTCCATCCGGTCGAGCAGCTCGAGCTCGGCCGCGGGCTCGGGGTAGCCGACGGACAGGCGCGCCATGAACCGGTCCCGCTGCGCCTCGGGCAGGGGGTAGGTGCCCTCCATCTCGACCGGGTTCTGGGTGGCGACGACGAAGAAGGGCTGGGGGAGCGGGTGCGTGACGCCGTCGACGGTGGTCTGGCCCTCCTCCATGCACTCGAGCAGCGCCGACTGCGTCTTGGGCGAGGCGCGGTTGATCTCGTCGCCGATCACCACGTTCGAGAACACCGGGCCGGGCCGGAACTCGAACTCGTGGGTCTGATTGCGGTAGATGCTCACGCCGGTGAGGTCGCTCGGCAGGAGGTCGGGGGTGAACTGGATGCGCCCGACGCTGCCGTCGATCGCGCGGGCGAGCGCCTTCGCGAGCGTCGTCTTGCCGACGCCGGGCACGTCCTCGATGAGCAGGTGCCCGCCGGCGAGGAGCACGGCGAGCGTGACGTCGACCGCGTCGGAGCGTCCCGTCACGACCGACTCGACCGCGGTGCGGATCCGTCCGGTGACGGTCACGAGGTCGTCGAGGGCGGTGCCGGGCAGGGGCGCGCCGTCGTCCGTGCTGGAGCGGCCAGTGGAGTCGAGGAGCACGCGGGACCTCCGTCGGTCGAGAGCGGCGGACCGCCCGGGCGGGACGACCGTCGGGTGACGCGCGGCGGCACGGTGGCCGCCGCGGTCCGCGACGTCGTAGCACGAGCCTAGAGCACGTGTCGCACGTCACTCCACATCGCTCCACCGTCGTGCCGCCCGGCGCCGGCCGAGGCGCCGTCGTCGGGCTCGACGCCGCCGCCGCGCGGCCCGCGACCCGCCGGGGCGCTCCCGCGCCCTCCACCACGCTCCACCGCTCTGACCTGCGGCGACGGCGTCGTACGGGGGTGAAAGACCGGATTCGACGAGCGAACGGTGGAGGGAAGTGGAGTAATGTGGGGGCAATGGGAGGCAGGAGGAGGTGCGTGCCGTGCTCGAGTCGTTCAGCGGGGTCCCGAGCCTTCTTCTCGGTACGTACACGCCCCGGCTCGACGACAAGGGGCGGCTCATCCTCCCGGCCAAGTTCCGGGCCCAGCTCGCACCGGGTCTCGTCCTCACCCGAGGGCAGGAGCGCTGCCTGTTCCTGCTCCCCATGGACGAGTTCCGCCGCATGTACGACCAGATCCGGGAGGCTCCCGTGACGAGCAAGCAGGCGCGGGACTACCTGCGGGTGCTGCTGTCCGGCGCGAGCGACGAGGTCCCGGACAAGCAGGGCCGGATCTCGATCCCCGCCGCGCTGCGCGAGTACGCGGGCCTCGACCGGGACGTCGCCGTGATCGGCGCCGGCACCCGGGTCGAGGTCTGGGACCTCGCCGCCTGGCAGACCTACCTCGCCGAGCAGGAGAGCGAGTACGCGCGCACCGCGGAGGAGGTGGTCCCGGGGCTGCGGCTCTGACTGCGAGGCGCAGGACGAGCAGACAGCACGACCAGACCAGAAGTGTTCGGACGGCCCGCACGACCAGGCCTCCTCCCGCCCGTTCTGACGCCACTTCCCCGGCGTCAGAGGGTCGCGGAGGGAGACCTGACCGGGTGGCCCGGTCGGGCACCATCGGCGAGCACGACGCGACGAAGGAGGGGGACGATGACCGGGACGCCACGCGACGGTGACGCCGCGGGCCGACACCTGCCCGTCCTCCTCCAGCGGTGCGTCGACCTCCTGGCCCCCGCCCTGCAGGAGCCCGGTGCGACCCTCGTGGACTGCACCCTCGGGATGGGCGGGCACACCGAGGCCGTGCTCGAGCAGGTCCCGACGGCGCGCGTGGTCGGGATCGACCGCGACCCCGAGGCGATCGCCCTCGCCTCCCAGCGCCTCGCGCGCTTCGGTGACCGGTTCGTCGCCGTGCACGCGGTCTACGACGAGATCGAGGACGTCGTCGCGGACCAGGGGCTCGAGAACGTCCAGGGCGTCCTCATGGACCTCGGCGTCTCGTCGCTCCAGCTCGACGAGGTGCACCGCGGCTTCTCGTACGCGCACGACGCGCCGCTCGACATGCGGATGGACCCCACCACGGGCCCGACCGCGGCGGACGTGCTCAACACCTACGACGAGGCCGCGCTCGTGCGGATCCTGCGGGAGTACGGGGAGGAGCGGTTCGCCCCTCGCGTCGCGCGGGCGATCGTCCGGCGTCGCGAGCAGCGGCCGTGGGAGCGCAGCGCCGAGCTCGTCGACGTCGTGCGGTCCGCGATCCCCGCGGCCACCCGGCAGACGGGCGGCAACCCCGCCAAGCGCACGTTCCAGGCCCTGCGCATCGAGGTCAACGGCGAGCTCGCCGTCCTCGAGCGCGCGGTGCCCGCCGCGGTCGCGGTGCTGGCGGTCGGCGGCCGGATCGTCGTCGAGTCGTACCACTCGCTCGAGGACCGGCTGGTCAAGCGCGAGCTGAACCGGGGCGCGACGTCCAGCGCGCCTCCTGACCTGCCCGTCGAGCCCGAGACCCACCGCCCGTACCTGCGGCTCCTGACCCGTGGCGCGGAGGAGGCGGATCCCGCCGAGCTCGAGCGCAACGCCCGTTCCACGTCCGTGCGGCTGCGGGCGGCGGAGCGACTCCGGCCCACGCCCGAGCACGTGCTCCGCGAGCTCGCGGCGCGCGCCCGGGCGCCGCGCCGCGGCACCGGGCCACGCGCCGCCACCACGTCCGCTCCCGTCCCCTCGTCGTCCCATCGTTCCCAGGAGGCACGCCCATGACCGCGTCCGCCGGCGCGACCGCGCGTGTGCTGCGCCAGTTCGAGCCCGCCACCGACCCGAAGGCCGGCGCCCCGCGCGTCGTCGAGGCACCCCGCCCGCGCCTGCGCGTCGTGCGCGCCCCCGCGACGGGGCGCTCGCGCGTGCCCTTCGTGGCGCTGTGCGTCGCGATCGTGGCGGGCGCGCTCGTCACGGCGCTCCTCCTGAACATCCAGATGGCGCGCGACTCGTTCGAGCGCAACACCCTCAACGCCCAGGTCGCCCAGACGGCCCAGGACACGCAGGACCTCACCTCCCGGCTCGACGCGGCCTCGGCCCCGAGCACGCTCGCCCGCACGGCCCGGTCGCTCGGCATGGTGCCGGGCGGGGGTCAGGGCTTCCTGCGGCTGTCGGACGGCAAGGTGATCGCGACGCCCGAGGCGGCAGGGGCCAAGGGATGAGCCCCCGCCCGTCCGAGCGACCCGGCGCGCGGAGCGCGCCGCGCGGGACGACGGGCCGCCCGACGGCGTCCGCCCGGGCGGGCGGCACCGCCCGGGGAGCTCGCCCGACGCCCGGAGTGCTGCCCGCGAAGGGCAGGCTGCCCGCGAAGAGCAACGCGAACCCGCCGCGTCCCGGCACCCGCACGGCGGCGCCCCGACGGCCGGCCCCGGCGGCCCGCCGACCCGCGCCACGCCCCTCGCGCTTCCGCAAGGCGGGCCGGCCCGAGAAGCGGCTGCGCTGGGTCGCGGCGCTCGTGGCGCTCGTGCTCGTCGCGTTCGTGCTCCGGCTCGCGTACGTGCAGCTCTACGACGGCCCGGCACTCGCCGCCCGAGGCCAGCACCAGCGTCTGACCACCGCCGAGCTCCCCGCGACGCGTGGCGACATCACGGACAGCAAGGGTGTCGTGCTCGCCACGAGCCAGACCCGGTACACGCTCCTCGCCAACCCCAAGAACGTCGCGGCCTTCGTCCCCACGGACGCCCAGGTGGCGGCCTACCGGGGCACCGGGGAGCTGGGGACGGGCGCCGTCGCGGCCGCGAAGCTCATCGCCCCCTGGTCCACCAGGACGCGAGCACGCTCGGCGCCGCACTCAACGCGTCGTCGAAGGGGAAGCTCCTGCAGTACAAGGTCCTCGCCAAGGACCTGCTGCCGGAGACCTGGCGGGCGATCGACGCGCTTGGGATCGCGGGCATCTCGTCCGAGCAGACGTCGGAGCGTGTCTACCCGGCGGGCGCGACCGGCGGGAACCTCCTGGGCTACGTCGACGCGAGACAGCAGGGCGCGGGCGGCCTCGAGAAGGTCCTCGACCCCCAGCTCTCCGGCACGCCCGGCCAGGAGACCTACGAACGGGGCCTCAACGGGCAGCGGATCCCCACGGGGACGGACCAGGACAAGGCCGCGGTGCCCGGCTCCGACGTCGCCCTGACGATCGACCAGGACATCCAGTGGTACGCCCAGGACGCGGCGGACAAGGCGAAGAAGGACACCGGCGCGACGTGGGCGATCGTCGTCGTCGAGGACGTCAGGACGGGCGCGCTGTACGCGCTCGCGAACTCCGGCACGACGGACCCGAACGACTCGTCGGTGCCGGTCTCGCAGCGCGGCTCGGTCGCGGTCGAGGGGACGTTCGAGCCCGGCTCGACGGGCAAGATCATCACGATGGCCGGGCTGCTCGAGTCGGGCCTGGCGAAGCCGACGTCGCACTACGAGGTGGGGTACACGTACACGACGCCCAACGGCCAGGTGTTCCACGACTCCCACGAGCACGGCCTCGAGACGCTCACGCTCGCCGGCATCCTCGCGGAGTCGTCGAACGCGGGCACGGTCCAGGCGGGCTCGGCGCTGACCGACCAGACGCAGTACGACATGATGCGCGCGTTCGGGCTCGGCCAGCACACCGGGCTCGGCCTGCCCGGCGAGTCCGCTGGCGTGCTCCGCGAGCCCCAGGACTGGGACGGCCGGACGCGCTACACGGTGAAGTTCGGCCAGGGCCTCACGCTCAACGCGGTGCAGGCCGCGTCGGTCTACTCGACGATCGCGAACGGCGGCGTCCGCGCGCCGGCGCACGTCGTCGCGTCGACGACGTCGCCCGACGGCGTCACGACGCCCGCGGACCTGGCGGACGGCAAGCGCGTGGTCTCGGAGACGACGGCCAAGCAGCTCACCCGGATGCTCGAGGGCGTGGTCAAGGGCGACGACGGCACCGGCGCGAAGGCCGCCGTGCCCGGGTACCAGGTCGCGGGCAAGACGGGCACCGCCGAGGCCGCGGGTGCGGGCGGGCGGCTCACCTCGATCGTGTCGTCGTTCGTGGGCTTCGCTCCCGCGGACAACCCCCGGCTGACGGTCGGCGTCTTCCTCAAGGACCCGAAGACCTCGATCTTCGGCGGCGAGACGGCCGCGCCGGTGTTCAGCAAGGTCATGGGCTTCGGCCTCCACGACCTGGGCGTCGCGCCGAGCTCGGGCTCCGCCAAGCCGTACAAGTCGACGTGGTGACGGTCCAGGCCCGCCCGGTCGCCACCCGCCCGCACGATAGGTTTCTTCCCGTGACGTCCCCCGCTCCTCGGCTGCGCCCCCGCACGTCCGCCCGGCTCACGCTGGCGCAGCTCATGGACGGGATCGTGGAGATCGCGGGGATCACCCGAGTCGCCGGGCACGGCCGGACCGCCGCGGGCGACGTGGTCGTGACGGGCGTCGGCGCGGACAACCGGACCGTCGGGTCCGGTGACGTGTTCGTCGCGCTGCCCGGCGCGCACGTCCACGGCGCGCGGTTCACGCCCGACGCCGTGGCCGCGGGCGCCGTGGCCGTCGTGACCGACGACGCGGGGAGCGGCTGCTCGCGGAGCGCGGGACCACCGTGTCGGTGCCGGTCGTCGTCGTGCCGGATCCTCGTGCGGTACTGGGCGTCCTCGCGGCGCGGGCGTACGGCGACCCGACCGCGCGCCTGGCGACGTTCGCCGTCACGGGGACCAACGGCAAGACGACGACGACGTACGCGCTCGACGCCGTGCTCGCGGCGCTGGGCCGCACCACGGGCCTCGTGGGGACCGTGGAGATCCGCTCGGCGGGCCGGGTCGTGCCGAGCGCGCTCACGACCCCCGAGGCCGCCGACCTGCAGGCGATCCTCGCGACCATGGTCGACGACGGCGTGGACTCGCTCGCGATGGAGGTCTCCTCGCACGCGCTCGCGCTGCACCGCGTGGACCCCGTGGTCTACGACGTCGCCGGCTTCACGAACCTCAGCCAGGACCACCTCGACTTCCACGGCACGCTCGACGCGTACTTCGACGCGAAGGCCACGCTCTTCACCCCGGCTCACGCGCGGCGCGGCGTGGTCGTCGTGCCGGCCGACGGCCCGGGGCGCGCGTGGGCACTGCGGCTGCTCGACCGTGCCACCGTGCCCGTCGTGCCGCTGCGGCTCCCGGGTGCGCAGGCGCAGGGCCGCGGGTGGACCGTCGAGGACGTGGCCGCCGCGCCCGACGGGCAGCGCCTTGCCCTCGTGCACGACGACGGGCGCCGCCTCACGGCACGCACCACGCTCCCGGGCGCCTTCAACGTCGCGAACGTCGCGCTGGCCCTCGCGATGGTCCTGGAGTCGGGCGTCGACGCCGACACGCTCGCGGGCGCCGTGGAGCGCGCGGGCGGCGTCGCGCCCGCGGTGCCCGGTCGGATGGAGACGGTCTCGGACGGGTCGGGTCCCCGCGTCGTCGTGGACTTCGCGCACAACCCCGACGCGCTCGCGCTCGCGCTCGACGCGCTGCGCCCGACGACGCCGGGCCGTCTCGTCGTGGTCTTCGGCGCGACCGGGGAACGTGACACGGGCAAGCGCCCGACGATGGGTAGGGTTGCCGTCGAGCGTGCGGACGTGGTCGTCGTGACCGACGACGACCCGCACGGCGAGGACCCCGCCCCCATCCGCGCGGAGGTCCTGGAAGGCGCCCGAGGCGCGCAGGACGCGCAGGCCCGGGTGACGCTCGTCGAGGTGGCGCCGCGCGCGGCGGCCATCCGGGAGGCCGTGCTGGGTGCGGCCGACGAGGACACGGTGCTCGTGGCGGGGCGGGGCCACGAGGTCTGGCAGGAGATCGACGGCGTGAACCATCCGTTGGATGATCGCGTCGAGGCGCGCGCGGCGCTCGCCGCCCGGCAGGCCGGGACCCGGCCCGTCCGGGACGACGCCGCGCCGACAGGAGAGCAGGACGCATGATCGAGCTGACTGCGGCCGACGTGGCCGCAGCGACCGGCGGCGCCGTGAGCGCCGCCCACGCCGGTGCCCGCGTGACGGGCCCGGTCGTCATCGACTCCCGGGACGCGACCGCGGGGGCGTTGTTCGTCGCGCTGCCCGGTGAGCACGTCGACGGGCACGACTACGCGGCGACGGCCGTCGCGGCCGGCGCCGCGCTCGTGCTCGCCGCACGCGAGCTCGAGGACGTGCCCTGCGTCGTCGTCGACGACGTCCAGGCCGCGCTCGGCGAGCTCGCGCGGTACGTCCTCGCGACCCTGCGCGAGGAGGCCGACGTCCGGGTCGTGGCGGTCACCGGCTCGGTCGGCAAGACGACGACCAAGGACCTGCTCGGCGCGCTCGTCACGCCGCTGGGCCCGACGATCGTGCCGCGCGGCTCGTTCAACAACGAGATCGGGCTGCCGCTCACCGTCCTCGGTGCGGACCGCGCCACGCGGTTCCTCGTGCTCGAGATGGGCGCCGACCACGAGGGCAACCTCACGTACCTCACGCGGATCGCGCCGCCCGACGTGTCCGTCGTGCTCGTCGTGGGCTCGGCGCACCTCGGGCACTTCGGGTCCGTCGAGGCGGTCGAGCGCGCCAAGGGCGAGCTCGTGCAGGGGCTGCGCCCGGGCGGCGTGGCCGTCCTCAACGCGGACGACCTGCGGGTCGCAGGCATGGTGCGCCTCACGGACGGCCCGGTGGTGACGTTCGGCACGATCCCGTCGGCCGACGTGCGCGCGAGCGACGTGCGCCTGGACGTCGAGGGCCGCGCGTCGTTCACGCTGCACGCGCCCGGCAGCGAGCCGCTCCCGGTGACACTGCGGCTCGTCGGCGAGCACCACGTGACCAACGCGCTCGCCGCGGCCGCCGGGGCGCTGCAGCTCGGCGCGGACGCCGCCGACGTCGCGCGCACCCTCTCCGAGGCAGGTCCGGCGAGCCCGCACCGCATGCACGTGGTCGACCGGCCCGACGGCATCCGCATCATCGACGACTCGTACAACGCCAACCCCGACTCGATGCGGGCCGGCCTGCGCGCGCTCGCCGTCATGGCCAAGCAGACGGGCCGCCGCTCGGTCGCGGTGCTCGGCGAGATGCTCGAGCTGGGCCCCGACTCGCGGGCCGTGCACGACGAGCTCGGCGAGCTCGTCGTGCGGCTCAACATCCGCTGGCTCGTCGTCGTGGGCGCCGGCGCGGGAGGCATCGTCGACGGCGCCCGCCGCGAGGGGTCGTGGGGGAGCGAGGTCGTGCACGTCGCGGACGTCGCGGAGGCGACCGCGCTGCTGCGCACGGAGCTGGAGGAGGGTGACGTCGTGCTCGTGAAGTCGTCCAAGGGGGCGGGCCTGTGGCGGCTCGCGAACGAGCTCACGGGTGAGCAGGTGCCCGCATGATCGCGATCGTCCTCGCCGCGCTCGTCGCGCTCCTCGTCTCCCTGTTCGGGACGCGGTCCTTCATCCGCTTCCTCGTCAAGCACCACTACGGACAGTTCATCCGCCAGGACGGCCCGACGTCGCACCTGACCAAGCGCGGCACGCCCACCATGGGCGGCGTCGTGATCCTGGTCGCGGCACTCCTCGGTTGGGGCGCCGGGTCGCTCGCGACCAGCCGCGCGCCCAGCGCGAGCGCGTGGCTCGTCATGTTCCTCACGTGCGGGCTCGGGTTCATCGGGTTCCTCGACGACTACACGAAGATCCGCCGGCAGCGCAGCCTGGGCCTGTCGCCGCTCGCGAAGATGGTCGGCCAGGGCGTCGTCGGCGTGGTGTTCGCGATCCTCGTGCTCCAGTTCCCCAACGGGAACGGCCTGAAGCCGGCCTCCACGAAGATCTCGTTCCTCCGGGACACCCCCGTCGATCTCGCGTTCGCGGGCACTGCTCTCGGCGTGATCCTGTTCGTGGTCTGGGCGAACTTCCTCGTGACCGCGTGGTCGAACGCCGTGAACCTCACCGACGGTCTCGACGGCCTGGCGACGGGCGCCTCGATGATCGTGTTCGGCGCCTACCTCATGGTGACCGTCTGGCAGATCAACCAGAACTGCCAGCGCTTCGTGGAGTCGACGACGGCCTGCTACGAGGTCCGGGACCCGCGCGACCTCGCGATCATCGCGGCCGCGCTCATGGGCGCCTGCTTCGGGTTCCTGTGGTGGAACGCGAGCCCGGCGAAGATCTTCATGGGTGACACCGGTGCGCTCGCGCTCGGCGGCGCCCTCGCCGGCATCTCGATCGTGTCGCGCACCGAGATCCTCGCCGCGATCATCGGCGGGCTGTTCGTCATCATCCTCATGTCGGACGTCATCCAGATCGGGTACTTCAAGGCCACCGGGAGACGCGTCTTCAAGATGGCGCCGCTGCACCACCACTTCGAGCTCACGGGCTGGGGCGAGGTCACCATCGTGATCCGGTTCTGGCTGATCGCCGCCCTGTGTGCCGGGCTGGGCATGGGCCTGTTCTACGGCGAGTGGGTCGTCACGTGACGTCCGGTACGGAGGGCGCGACACCCGAGCCGGCGCCGCCGTTCGACCCGTCGGGCCTGCGGGTGCTCGTCGCCGGGCTGGGCGTGAGCGGCCGGGCGGCGGCCGAGGTGCTCGCCGCCCGCGGCGCCGACGTCGTGACCGTCGACGCCCGGGCCGAGGACGCCGACGTCAAGGACGCGGAGGGTGCGCGCCTCGACGACGTCGAGCTCGTCGTCGTGAGCCCCGGCTGGCACCCGGCCCATCCGCTGCTCGTGCGGGCTCAGGAGGCGGGGATCCCCGTCTGGGGCGAGGTCGAGCTGGCGTGGCGGCTGCGCGTGCCCCGCGACCACGGGGAGGGCGCGGGCACGCCCGCGCCCTGGCTCGCGGTCACGGGCACCAACGGCAAGACCACGACCGTCGAGATGCTCGCGTCGATCCTCGCCGCCGCCGGGCTCGACGCGCCTGCGGTCGGCAACGTGGGCGACCCGGTCGTCCGGGCGGCCACGGACCCGGCCCACGACGTGCTCGCCGTGGAGCTGTCGAGCTTCCAGCTCCACTTCACGCACTCCCTGTCGGTCCTCGCGGGCGCGGTGCTCAACATCGCCGCCGACCACCTTGACTGGCACGGCTCGCTCGACGCCTACGCCGCGGCCAAGGGGAAGATCTACGAGCGCGCTCAGGTCGCGTGCGTCTACAACGTGTCGGACGCGCGCACGGAGCGCCTCGTGCGCGAGGCGGACGTCGTCGAGGGTGCGCGGGCCGTCGGGTTCACGCTCGGTGCACCCGGACCCGGACAGGTGGGCCTGGTCGAGGACGTGCTCGTCGACCGTGCCTTCCACCTCCCCGTCGACGACCCGGCGCGGCACGCCTCGGCGGCGGAGCTCGGCACGCTCGACGACCTTGCGCACCTCGCGGGGCTGGGCGGGACCGTCGCGCCCCACGTCGTCGCCGACGCGCTCGCTGCGGCCGCGCTCGCCCGGGCCGGCGGGGTCCCCGCGCACGCCGTCCGCGACGGGCTCCGGGCGTTCCGGCCGGGTGGGCACCGGATCGAGACGGTCGCCGCCGTCGACGGCGTCGCCTACGTCGACGACTCCAAGGCCACGAACGCGCACGCGGCGGCCGCCTCGCTCGCCTCGTTCGCGCCCGGCACGGTCGTGTGGGTGGCCGGCGGCCTCGCGAAGGGTGCGACCTTCGACGAGCTCGTCGAGCGGCGCGCCGACCGCCTGCGCGGCGTCGTGCTGATCGGTGTCGACGCGGGAGCGCTGGCCGACGCGCTCGCACGACACGCGCCCGAGATCCCCGTGGTACGAGTCGACCCCGGCGAGACTGAGGACGTGATGACCCGAGCCGTCGCCGCCGCGCGCACCCTCGCCCACCCGGGCGACACGGTGCTGCTCGCGCCCGCCTCGGCGTCGATGGACCAGTTCCGGTCCTACGCCGAGCGCGGAGAGCTGTTCGCGGACGCCGCCCGCGCGCTCGCGCCCGCCCCCGGCGAGGCCGCGGGCGAGGGGACGGTGGCATGACGGGAGCGCCGGGCGTCACGCGGGCGCCGCGTGCCTCCGGCGCCCGCGCGCAGGCGGTCCCCGCCGCGAAGCCTCGCGCCGCGGCACCCGGGTCGCGGGCCGCGACCCGGCCCGCGAAGGCCGCGAGCAAGGCGGCGAAGCCGGGACGGTCGACGCTCGCCACGGTCTGGGACAGCCCCTCGCGACGTACTACCTCGTCGCCGGGGTGACGGCGACGCTCCTGGGCATCGGGCTGGTCACGGTGCTGTCGAGCTCCGCCGTCACCGAGATCGCGAAGGGCAGCTCACCGTTCGGGGTCTTCCTCCAGCAGGCGCAGTACGCGCTCATCGGTATCCCGCTCCTGCTGGTCGCGGCGCGCGTGCCCGTGCGGATCTACAAGCGGTTCGCGTGGGTCGGTCTGCTCGGCGCGCTCGCGCTCCAGTGCCTCGTGTTCGTGCCAGGTCTGGCGCACGAGGTCGGCGGCAACAACTCCTGGGTGTACCTGGGCCCGCTGCGCTTCCAGCCGGCCGAGATCGCGAAGCTCGCGCTGGTGGTGTGGCTCGCGACGGTCCTCGGACGCAAGCAACGGCTCCTCGGCCAGGCACGGCACGCGATCATCCCTGCCGTGCCCGGGGCGCTGCTCGTCGTCGCCCTCGTGCTCGCCGGCAAGGACCTCGGCACCGCGCTCGTCGTGATGATGCTCGTCGTCGGCGCCTTCTTCGTCGCCGGGGTCTCGATGCGGGTGCTGATGGCGGGGATCGGGATCGGTGGCATCTTCGTGTGGCAGCTGTTCCTGCACGGCAACTCCAACCGCGGCGGGCGGATCTCCGTCCTGCTGAAGGGCTGCGACCCGAACGCGGCGAACGCGCAGGACCTCTGCTACCAGACGATCCACGGTCTGCAGGCGCTGGGATCCGGCGGTCTCACGGGCGTCGGACTCGGGGCGAGCCGCCAGGCGTGGGGTTACCTCCCGGCGGCGTCGAACGACTTCATCTTCGCGATCATCGGCGAGGAGCTCGGGCTCCTCGGTGCCGGTCTCGTCCTGGTGCTCATCGGCCTGCTCGGCTATGCCTGCTTCCGGGTCGTGCGCCGTCACGAGGACCCGTTCGCGAAGGTCGCCGCCGCGGCGATCGGCTGCTGGATCGTCGGGCAGGCCCTGGTGAACGTTGGCGTCGTGATCGGGGTCATCCCCGTCATCGGCGTCCCGCTCCCGCTCATCTCGGCGGGAGGCAGCGCGCTCGTCACGACGCTCGTCGCGATGGGCATCCTGCTGTCGCTCGCGCGGACGGAGCCGGGCACGGCGGAGGCCCTGGCGGCCCGGCCCTCGGTCGCGCGCCGCACCCTCGGCGTCGTCGCGGGCGGCAGCCGGCGGAGCCGCGGCGGCGCCGTACCATCAGGGCGGAAGTCCCCGCGCAAGCCCCCGTCAGGACGCACGACCCCCGTGGGCGTGAGCGGGCGGCGCGCTAGCCGCGCCATCGTCGCTCCCGCCCGCACGACACCGGCCCGCCGGGCCCGAACCAGGAAGCACCAAGGTCCTCGTGGTCATCACCTCCTCACCGGTCCAGGCCGTCGTCCTCGCGGGCGGCGGGACGGCCGGGCACGTCAACCCGTTGCTCTCCGTCGCGGACGAGCTGCGCCGTCGTCGACCCGACGCGAGCATCGTCGCGCTCGGCACCCGCGAGGGGCTCGAGTCGCGGCTCGTCCCGGAGCGCGGCTACCCGCTCGAGTTCCTCCCGCGCGTCCCGCTCCCGCGGCGGCCGTCCGGCGAGTGGGCCCGGCTGCCCGGCCGGCTCAAGGCGGCCGTCGACGCCGCGGGCGAGGCGATCGACCGGATCGGCGCCCAGGCGGTCGTCGGGTTCGGCGGGTACGTCTCGACGCCCGCGTACCTCGCGGCCCGGCGGCGCGGCGTGCCGGTCGTCGTGCACGAGCAGAACGCCCGCCCGGGGCTCGCGAACAAGCTCGGGGCGCGGTGGGCCGCCCAGGTCGGTGTGACGTTCCCGGGGACGCCGCTCGCGGGCGCCGTCGTGACGGGCCTGCCGCTGCGTCGCGAGGTCGCGGAGCTCGTCGAGCGGCTGGGCCACGACCGCGCGGGCACGCGTGCGGCCGCCGCGGAGGTGCTCGGCCTCGACCCGGCGCTGCCCACGCTCCTCGTGACCGGCGGCTCGCTGGGCGCGCAGAGCCTCAACATGGCCGTGTCCGGGGCGGCGCGCGAGCTGCTCGGCGGGGGCGTGCAGGTGCTGCACCTGACCGGCACGGGCAAGGCGGAGCCCGTGCTCGGGGCGCTCGCGGGTCTCGCGGGCACCGAGCGGTACCACGCGCTCGAGTACCTCGGCGAGATGCACCTGGCCTACGCGGTCGCGGACCTCGTGCTGTGCCGGTCGGGGGCAGGCACCGTGAGCGAGCTCGCGGCGCTCGGGATCCCCGCGGTCTACGTCCCGCTGCCCATCGGCAACGGCGAGCAGCGGCTCAACGCGGCGCCTGTGGTCGACGCAGGCGGCGGCCTGCTGGTCCCCGACGCCGAGCTGACTCCGGCCTGGGTCGCACGCGAGGTCCCGGGCTTGCTGTCCGACGGCGCGCGCCTCGGCGGCATGGCGCAGGCGGCCGCGACGGCGGGCGTGCGCGACGGCGCGGCGCGGGTCGCGGACCTCGTCGAGCGCGCGGCCCGCCGTGCGGCGCCGAACGGGGCGACGGCGTGAGCGCAGTCGACCGGTACGACGCCACGCCGGACCTCGAGGAGCTGGGCCCGACCCACCTGGTCGGCATCGGCGGCGCGGGCATGTCCGTGGTGGCCGAGCTGCTCGCGGCGCGCGGCGTGCCGGTCCAGGGCTCGGACGCGCGGGACAGCGCGGTCGTGGTGCAGCTGCGCGAGGCCGGGATCCCGGTGACGGTCGGGCACGACGCCGGGGCGGTCGACGGCGCCCGGACCGTCGTGCTCTCGAGCGCGGTCCGGGACGACAACCCGGAGCTCGTCGCGGCCCGCGCGCAGGGGCTGCGCGTGCTGCACCGCTCCCAGGCGCTCGCCGCGCTCATGGTGGGACGCCGGGGCGTCGCGGTCGCGGGTGCGCACGGCAAGACGACCACGTCCGCCATGGTCGCCACGATCCTGCGCGGTCTCGGCGAGGACCCGTCGTTCGCCGTCGGCGGCAGCGTCCTGACCGACGACGGCGCGCTGCCCGGAGGGCATCTCGGCCGCGGCGACGTCCTGGTCGCCGAGGCGGACGAGTCGGACGGCTCGTTCCTCGCGTACGCCCCGACGGTGGCGCTCGTGACGAACGTCGAGCCCGACCACCTCGACCACTACGGCACGCGCGAGGCCTTCGACGACGCGTTCGTGGCGTTCGCGGCCCGCGTGGTCCCGGGCGGCGCGCTCGTGGCGTGCGCGGACGACCCGGGCTCGGCGTCGCTCGCGGCGCGCCACCGGGAGGGCGGCGGGACGGCCTGGACCTACGGGACCGACCCGGCGAGCGACCTCGTCGTCGAGGACGTGCGCACGGGTACCGAGGCGACCGCGACGCTCCGCGTGCACACCCCGGGCCTGGGCGGCCGGGCGGACCTCGGAGCCGGGACGGCCTCCCGGCTCGTGCTGCGCGTGCCCGGCGCCCACAACGTGCTGAACGCTGCCGGCGCCGTGCTCGCGACCGTCGCGCTCGGCGCCCCGCTCGAGGGGCAGCCGCTGCCGCCGAGGCGTTCCGGGGGACCGGGCGACGGTTCGAGGCACGCGGAGAGGCGGACGGCGTGCGCGTCGTCGACGACTACGCCCACCACCCGACCGAGATCACCGCCCTGCTGGCGGCTGCGCGCGACGTGGCGGGCGACGGCCGGATCGTCGCGCTGTTCCAGCCCCACCTGTACTCGCGGACCCGCACGTTCGCCCAGGCCTTCGCGGACGCGCTCGCGCTCGCGGACGAGGTCGTCGTGACGGGTGTGTACGCGGCCCGCGAGGACCTCGACCCCACGACGACGGCCCGCACCATCACCGACCTCCTCCCGGCGACCCGGTCGGGCGCCGCGCCGCACGCGGTGGAGGACCGGCTCGAGGCGGCGCACGTCGCGGCACGCCTCGCCCGCCCCGGGGACCTCGTGCTCACCGTCGGCGCGGGCGACGTCACCGAGCTCGGCCCGGTGGTCCTCGACGCGCTGCGCGTCCGGGCGGGGAGTAGCCCGTGCCGTCGCGTCCGCCGTCCCGACCGTCCCGCCCGCGGCCCGCGCCGCTGCGGGACCGCGACCGTCCTGGCGGCCCGGAGCCGGTCGAGCCGAGGACGCGCGAGGAGGGGCCGCGGAGCGCGCCGCCGACCGCCCCGAAGCCCTCCCCGGGCCGGCGGCCGCCGGCGACGTCGTCGGTGCCGCGGGTCGAGCCGCGGACCGGCCCGGTGCCGGCGCGGCGCGACCCGCCGAGCGCGCCCGTCCCCGCCGTCGGTGCGCGCGGGTCGGTCGTCTCGACGGGCATGGTCGACCGGCTGGCCGAGCGTGCGGCGATGCGACGGCACCGGCGGTGGCGTCGGCTCGGGTGGACGCTGCTCGTCGTCCTGCTCGCGGGAGCACTCGTCTGGCTCGTGTTCTTCTCGCCGGTGCTGGCGACGCGTGCGGACGACGTCCGCGTCGTCGGGGCGGGCAGCCTCGTGGACACGTCCGAGGTCGAGCGGATCGCGGCGCAGGCCGACGGCGTGCCGCTGCCGCGCCTCGACACGGTCTCGCTCCGCACGCGGATGCTCGACGTGCGCGGCGTCAAAGACGTGGCGATCGTGCGCGAGTGGCCGCACGGTCTCACGGTGCGGGTGACGCCGCGCGAGCCCGTCGCGGCCGTGCCGGACCAGGGCCGGTACGCGCTGCTCGACACCGACGGCGTGCGGGTCGCGACGGTCTCGAAGGCCCCGAAGGGCGTCCCGGTCGTGACCGTGCCGCTCGCCGCCGCCGACCACCGTGCGCTCGACGCGGTGCTGGCCGTGCTGGGCGCGCTGCCCGAGAAGCTGTCGACGCAGGTCACGGCCGCCGAGGCCGCGACGCAGGACACCGTCGAGCTGACCCTCGAGGGTGGGGCGCAGGTGGTCTGGGGGAGCGCTCAGGACTCGCCCCTCAAGGTCCGGGTGCTCGAGGCGCTGAGGGCCGCGAAGCAGACGCGGAGCGCGCACGTGTTCGACGTCTCGGCGCCCGCGTTGCCGGTGACGCGGTGACCGTAGCGCGGCCGGCCGGACGGGTGGTTCGGCACGGATCTCGCGACACGCGCGGGCGGGTCGTTGCCGAGGCCGTCCGCGCCCCCTACGTTCGCAGCAAGACGAGGATGACATAACTCTAACCCTCAACTTGAGGGTGAAGGTTGAGACCCGGGCCACGGCGCGGGGGCAGCGACCGCACGACACCACACGCAAGGATCGAGAGGCACACCGTGGCAACTCCGCAGAACTACCTGGCAGTCATCAAGGTGGTCGGCATCGGCGGTGGCGGCGTCAACGCCGTGAACCGGATGATCGAGGTCGGTCTCAAGGGTGTCGAGTTCATCGCGATCAACACCGACGCGCAGGCCCTGCTCATGTCCGACGCCGACGTCAAGCTCGACGTCGGCCGCGAGCTCACGCGCGGCCTGGGCGCCGGCGCCGACCCCGAGGTCGGACGCAAGGCCGCCGAGGACCACCAGGACGAGATCGAGGACGTCCTGCGGGGCGCCGACATGGTCTTCGTCACCGCGGGCGAGGGCGGCGGGACCGGGACGGGCGGCGCGCCCGTGGTGGCCCGCATCGCGCGGTCGCTCGGCGCGCTCACCGTGGGCGTCGTGACGCGACCCTTCACGTTCGAGGGGCGCCGTCGCTCGGTCCAGGCCGACCAGGGCATCGACACGCTGCGCAGCGAGGTCGACACGCTCATCGTCATCCCGAACGACCGACTGCTGTCGATGTCGGACCGCGCGGTGACCGCGCTGCAGGCGTTCCACTCGGCCGACCAGGTGCTGCTCTCCGGTGTGCAGGGCATCACCGACCTCATCACGACGCCGGGTCTCATCAACCTCGACTTCGCCGACGTGAAGTCCGTCATGCAGGGCGCGGGCAGCGCGCTCATGGGGATCGGCTCGGCCCGCGGCGAGGACCGTGCCGTCCAGGCGGCCGAGTTCGCGATCTCGTCGCCGCTGCTCGAGGCCAGCATCGACGGCGCCCACGGCGTCCTGCTGTCCATCCAGGGCGGCTCCGACCTCGGGCTGTTCGAGATCAACGAGGCCGCCCGCCTCGTGCACGAGGCGGCGCACCCGGAGGCGAACATCATCTTCGGTGCGGTGATCGACGACGCCCTCGGCGACGAGGTGCGCGTGACCGTGATCGCGGCCGGCTTCGACGGCGGCGGCCCGCAGACGCGCAAGGAGGGCCAGGCGCTCGGCCAGGTCCAGGGCGCGGTGTCCGGCACGGTGCCCCAGGTCCCGGTGCTCGGCTCGTCTGCCGCGGTCGCCCCTGCGGCACCGGCGTCGCCCGCGGCCACGCCGCGCCCGTTCGCCCCGCAGCCCGCACCGGCGGGCGGCGTCCGTCCGCTCGTCCCGCTCGACGCGGACGACGCCGACGACGACTCCGCGGTGATCGTCGAGACCGAGACCACGGCGTCGAGCTCGCCGGTCTCCGTGCCGCGCCTGGTCGAGGAGGAGCCGCTGCGCCGCGCCGTCGACGAGCTCGACGTGCCGGACTTCCTCAAGTAGTGGGGGACGTACCGCTGCTCGAGGTGGACCTCGGGCCGGGCGTCCGGGCCGGGTTCACCACACGTGCCGGCGGGGTGTCCCCGGCGCCCTGGGCGAGCCTCGACCTCGGCCTGGGGGTCGGTGACGACCCGGCCCGCGTCCGTGCCAACCGTGCGGCCGTGTCCGCGATCCTCGGGGCACCCGTGAGCTTCATGACGCAGGTCCACGGCCGCGAGGTGATCGTCGTCGAGGGCGCTCCCGACGCTGCGACGCCCCCGCACGACTCGGTCGGCGAGGCCGACGCGCTCGTGACCGCAGACGGACACGCGCTCGCGGTGCTCGTCGCCGACTGCGTGCCGGTGCTCCTCGCCGACCCCGAGCGCGGCGTCGTCGGCTGCGTGCACGCGGGCCGGCACGGCGTCGAGCTGGACGTCGTCGGGGCCACCGTCGACGCGCTCGTCGGCCTCGGCGGGCGACGCGAGGCGCTGCGCGCCGTCGTCGGGCCGAGCGTGTGCGGCGCGTGCTACGAGGTCCCGGAGCAGATGCGCGCCGACGTCGCGGCGCGCGTCCCGGCCACGTGGGCGCGGACCCGCGCCGGCACGCCCGCGCTCGACCTGCCCGCGGGTGTGACCGCCCAGCTCGCCGCCGCCGGGGTGGGCGGCGTCGAGGTCCTCGGGCTCTGCACGCTCGAGGACGAGCGGTTCTTCTCCCACCGGCGCGACGGGCAGCGGACGCCCACGGGCCGGTTCGCGGGCGTCGTCGTGCACCGGCGCGAGGCCGAGACCGGTGGGCCGACAGCGCCGTCTGAGGCCGGATGAGGCCGGCGACACGCCGGGCGTGTCGGTGCCGGGCTGTCGCGCGGGCTGGGCTAGCGTGAATCACACGACGGTCGTTCGACCGGGGAGGAGCTCAGGCCATGGCTGGAACGCTGCGCAAGACCATGCTGTACCTGGGGCTCGCCGACGACCGCGGCGAGGCCGAGGAGCAGGAGTACATGGACGACTACGACGACGCCGACGGTGGCGTGGGGGAGGACTTCGCACCCGTGACCCCGATCGGACGGGCGCCCGCGTACTCGCCGGTGCGCGAGGTCCGCGAGACCCGCCCCGCACCGTCGCAGGGCGTCGACCTGCGACGGATCGTCACGGTGCACCCTCGCTCGTACAACGACGCGCTCGTCATCGGCGACGCGTTCCGTGCGGGCACCCCCGTGATCATCAACCTGTCGGACATGGACGACGCGGACGCCAAGCGGCTCGTCGACTTCTCCGCCGGTCTGACGTTCGGTCTGCACGGCGCGATCGAGCGGGTCACCAACAAGGTGTTCCTGCTGTCGCCCGAGCACGTCGAGGTCACCGGCGAGGAGCGCGCCGCCGCGGGCCAGCCTCGCGGCGCCGGCATCTACAACCAGAGCTGATCGCGTGGGCGTGAGCCGCGCGCGCGCCGAGGGCGCGGGAGATGGCACAGTTCAGCCGTGGTGATCTTCTCCGTCATCGGCATCCTGCTCTTCGTCTACCTGCTGCTCCTGATCGGGCGCCTGATCCTCGACTGGGTCCAGGTGTTCGCCCGGGACTGGCGGCCGCGCGGCGCCGTGCTCGTCGTGGCCGAGGCCGTGTACACGGTCACGGACCCGCCGCTGCGGCTGCTCCGGCGCATCATCCCGCCGATCCGGCTGGGCTCCGTCCAGCTCGACCTCGGCTACATCATCCTGTTCTTCGTCGTGTCGTTCCTGTGGCGGCTCTTCACCAGCCTGGGGCGGTGACACCGCTCCCAGGCCGTGGCCGCCGCGCCCGGGAGGCCCGGCCTCTTTGGCGGTCCCCGGCCCGACTCCGCTACCGTGGAACGCACGACCCTGCCCGACTGCCCAACTCATCGAGGTGACGCGATGGCACTGCTGACCGCCGAGGACATCCTCAGCAAGACCTTCTCGACCGTGAAGTTCAAGGAGGGCTACGACATCGAGGAAGTCGACGACTTCCTCGACGAGGTCGTCCGGACCCTCAACTCGGTCCAGGAGGAGAACGAGTCCGTCAAGGCCAAGCTGGCCGCCGCGGAGCGCCGGATCGCGGAGCTGAGCCGTGCCGACGCGGCCACGGGCTTCCAGCCCGAGCCGGTCGCCGTGCCCGAGCCGCAGCCCGAGCCCGTGGCCGCCACCGAGCCGCAGCAGCCCGCGGAGCCCGCGTCCGCGACAGGCATGCTCCAGCTCGCCCAGAAGGTCCACGACGACTACGTCAACGCGGGCAAGGCCGAGGGCGAGCGCCTGCTCGCCGAGGCCCAGGAGGAGAGCACCCGCATCGTCCGCGAGGCGGAGAATCAGTCGCAGCGCACGCTGTCGCAGCTCGAGCAGGAGCGGACGCTCCTCGAGCGCAAGATCGACGAGCTGCGGATCTTCGAGCGCGACTACCGCACCCGGCTCAAGAGCTACCTGCAGAACCTCCTGGGCGACATCGACGCCCGGGGCAGCGCGCTCCCGGCACGCGGCGGGTCCAGCTCGGACATCACCGCGGGCATCTGAGCCGTCAGGGCAGGGTCGGGCAGACCGGAGACCATCACCGGACCGTCGGGCACGTTCCTTCGGCGCCACGAGCCGCCACTCGCCTCCGGGCGGGTGGCGGCTCGTCCGTCTCGGGGTGACGCCGCAGGTCGAGCGCCCGTTCGGCGAGCGAAAATCTGCGGCGTGGTGTGTTGTAGTACCTCGCGCGGGCGTCTAGCCTCGCGTGAATCCGAACGAGGGAGGTTCATGATGGCCAAGCGTGACGTCGCGGTCCGTGCCGCGACCCGCAAGCAGTTCCCCCACCTCGTCCGGGACGTCAAGTCGTTCCCGGTCCGTGACGGCGAGGAGCCGTGGACCGTGGAAGAGGTCGAGGAGCTCGCTCACGGCCTCATCGAGGAGAACGCCCGGCTCCAGGTCGAGTTCGCCGCCGCCGACCAGGAGCTCTCCGCGCTCCTGCGGGACTCGGGCGACGGCTCGGGGGACGACCAGGCGGACTCGGGCTCGAGCGCGCTCGAGCGCGACCAGGAGCTCACGCTCGTCAACAACACCCGGGACCTCCTCGCGCAGAACTCCCGCGCGCTGGACCGGATCGCCGCCGGCACGTACGGCGTGTGCGAGTCGTGCGGCAAGGCCATCGGCAAGGCCCGGCTCCAGGCGTTCCCGCGCGCGACGCTCTGCATCGACTGCAAGCAGCGCGAGGAGCGTCGGTAGACCGACGAGGACGCGCGTCGCTGCGTGAGACACTGTGCGGCGATGAGCAACCCACCCGAGCGGGCCGCGTCCGGCGACCGCGAGCCCGAGCACGTGCCCGCCTCCGAGACCGGCGAAGGCTCCTCGCCGCGCACGCCGCGGCGACGCGGCCGAGCCGCCGTCTCGTGATCCTCCTGGCCGCGATCGCTGCCGTCGTCCTCGTGGTCGACCAGCTCACCAAGGCGTGGGCGCAGCACGCGCTGCGCGACGGCAAGGTGATCGACGTACCGGGCGGGTTCTTCCACCTCCGGCTCGTCTACAACCCGGGCGCGGCGCTCTCGATCGCGACGGGCATGACGTGGCTGCTCACGATCATCGTCGTGGTGGTGGTGGTCTTCATCGTCCGCTCCCTGCGCCGTCTCCGCTCGACCGGCTGGGCCGTCGCGCTCGGGCTGCTCCTCGGCGGCGCCGTCGGCAACCTGGCCGACCGCCTGCTGCGGGCCCCGGCGTGGCCCGCGGCTACGTCGTCGACTTCATCGGCTACGGGGACTGGTTCGTGGGCAACGTCGCGGACATCGCGATCGTCGTCGCGGCGGTCCTCATCGCGCTGCTCGCGCTGCGCGGCATCGGCATGGACGGACGGCCGATCGCCGACGACGCCGCCGCGGCACCGCGTCACGAGGCGGACGACGAGAGCGCCGAGAGCCCCGAGGGGCGCTGACCGTGGCGAGCCGAAGCTTCCCCGTGCCGGACAAGCTGGCAGGCGAGCGCGTCGACGCCGCCCTCGCGCGCATGCTCGGGCTCTCGCGGACACGGGCGGCCGAGGCGGCCGCGGCGGGCGGCGTCCTGCAGGACGGCGTCGCGCTCGGCAAGTCGGACCGCCTGCGCGCCGGTGCGTGGCTCGACGTCGAGCTGCCCGACGAGGATCGGGACGAGGTGCAGGTCGTGGCCGAGCCCGTGCCCGGCATGCGCATCGCCTACGAGGACGACGACGTCGTCGTCGTGGACAAGCCGGTCGGGGTCGCGGCGCACCCGTCGCCGGGCTGGACCGGGCCGACGGTGGTCGGCGCGCTGGTCGCGGCCGGGTACCGGATCTCGACGTCGGGCGCGGCCGAGCGGCAGGGCATCGTCCACCGGCTCGACGTCGGCACGAGCGGCCTCATGGTCGTCGCGAAGAGCGAGCGCGCGTACACCCTCCTCAAGCGGGCGTTCAAGGAGCGCACCGTCGAGAAGGTCTACCACGCGCTCGCGCAGGGCCACCCCGAGCCGACGAAGGGGACGATCGACGCGCCGATCGGGCGGCACCCGGGCGCCGACTACAAGTTCGCGGTGACGGCGGACGGCAAGCCGTCGGTCACGCACTACGAGGTCCTCGAGATGGTGCCGTCCGCGTCCCTCGTGGAGGTCCACCTCGAGACGGGGCGCACGCACCAGATCCGGGTGCACTTCCAGGCGGTCCGCCACCCGCTCGTCGGCGACCTCACGTACGGGGCGGACCCGCGGCTCGCCGCGCGCGTCGGTCTCTCGCGCCAGTGGCTGCACGCCGTCCGGCTGGGGTTCGAGCACCCCACGACGGGCGAGTGGCTCGAGGTCACGAGCGACTACCCTGACGACCTGCAGCACGCGCTCGACGTCGTGCGCGGGGCCGACGCAGGCCGCTGACGGAGGAGCACGCATGAAGATGCCCGAGGGCCCGGCGGCCCAGCACGTGACGGTCGAGCGGGTCCGGACGCCGGACCAGCTCGCCGAGGCGCAGGCCCTGCGGATCCGCGTCTTCGTCGACGAGCAGGGCGTGCCGGCCGAGGAGGAGGTCGACGCGCTCGACACCGACCCGACCACCACCCACCTCGTCCTGCGAGACCCGGACGGCGCCGTCGTCGCGACGGGTCGCCTGCTCACCGACCCCGCCCACCCGGGCGAGGTGCACGTGGGCCGGGTCGCGGTCGACGCGGGTTGGCGCGGCACGGGCCTCGGTGCGCTGCTCATGCGCGAGCTCGAGGCCGTGGCGCTCGCCGAGCACGCGGACGCGGGCCGCTGCCGCGTCGTCCTGAGCGCGCAGCTGCAGGCGTCGGGGTTCTACGAGCGGCTCGGCTACGTGGTCGAGGGTCCGGTCTACCTGGACGCCGGCATCGAGCACCGCGACGCCGCGAAGACCCTGCTCGACCGCTGACCCTCGCGTCTTCAGGCGTCGAAGTCGCGCCGGGGAAGAGTCGACGTTCGCTGCGTCCGAAGTCTTCCACCTGCTCCGAGACGATCTCGCGGCCGTCGAGGACACCGCGGGCATGGCGTCGCACGATCTCGTCGGGATCGTCGGCGAGCAGCCGTGCGACCTCGTGCCACGTCCCGGCCCGGAGCAGGACGGCCCACCGCACGTCGACCGATCGATCCGCGGCTGTGCGGAGGAGCTGCTCCTCGTCCGGGTAGTGGAGCCCGGCCGCGACGGCGGTGCCGCGTGCGATCCTCGCTCGGTCCCCGAGCAGGTGGTCGACGTCGGCACGGGTGGCCCGGGGGCTGGCGGCGCACGCTCCCCGGACATGGGGGTCCGGGTCGTGGAGCAACAGGTCGAACAGGTCACGGTACGACGTCGTCCCGGCGGTCCGGACGCGCACGTCCCGGAACGTGTCGCGCGCGAGCAAGGCTTGCGTCTCGCGCAGCAGCGACCGCTCGGGGTCGCGGGCGTACGCGTCCGCGAGGATCGCGCGCACCCAGCGGTGCGGCGAGGTGGCAAGCTCGTGCTCGACCCCGGGCCGGCCCCGGGCGCCTACTGCGGCGGTGGCGCGGACGAGCTCCCGCGCGTCGCGAGCGAGCAGCAGCAGGGTGTCTTCCTCGATCGCGGGGCTCTCGGCCACCGCCTGCCGCACGGTCGCGGACGGGTGCCGCGCGAGCTGGGCTGGCCGCGCCGTCGTCGTACCGGGATCCTCGGCCTCGGCGACGAGCGACGCGACGGGTCCCGGACGACGTGCGGCCATGTGAGGATCGTCGCATCCGCTACCGACGAGGCTGAGGCGCCGCACACGCGCGCCACGCCCCCGATCGCCCCCGCCCGACACACCCGTTCGGCGGGTCCGAGTGTCAGAGGGTGGCACCTAGACTCGACCTCATGCCGACCGGGGAAGACTTCGTCCACCTCCACGTCCACACCGAGTACTCGATGCTCGACGGCGCGGCCCGCCTCGACTCGTTGTTCACGGAGGTGGAGCGCCTCGGCCAGAAGTCGATCGCGATCACCGACCACGGCTACCTGTTCGGTGCGTTCGACTTCTGGAGCAAGGCGACGGCGAAGGGGATCAAGCCGATCCTGGGCGTCGAGGCGTACGTCACCCCGGGCACGAACCGGTTCGACCAGACGCGCGTCCGGTTCGGCCAGCAGGGCCAGGAGTCGGACGACGTGTCGGCGCGCGGCGCGTACACGCACATGACGATGTGGGCGCGGAACAACGAGGGCCTGCACAACCTGTTCCGGGCGAGCTCGCTGGCGTCGCTCGAGGGCCAGATGGGCAAGTGGCCGCGCATGGACCGGGACCTGCTGGAGACGTACGCGGGCGGGATGGCGGCCTCGACGGGGTGCCCGTCGGGGGAGATCCAGACGCGGCTGCGGCTGGGCCAGTGGGACGAGGCCGTCCGGGTCGCGGGCGAGCTGCAGGACATCTACGGCAAGGACTACTTCTACGTCGAGCTGATGGACCACGGGCTGGACATCGAGCGGCGCGTCATCAAGGACCTGCTGCGCCTCGCGGAGACGATCGGCGCACCGCTGCTGGCGACGAACGACCTGCACTACGTGCGCCAGGAGGACGCGACGTCGCAGGAGGCGCTGCTCGCGATCAACTCGGGCTCCACGCTGGATGACCCGGACCGGTTCAAGTTCGACGGCGACGGCTACTACGTGAAGTCGGCCGAGGAGATGCGCCGGGTGTGGGCGGAGCTGCCGGAGGCGTGCGACAACACCCTGCGTCTGGCGGAGCAGTGCGAGGTGTCGTTCGACACGGCGGCGAACTACATGCCGCGGTTCCCGGTGCCCGACGGCGAGGACGAGACGAGCTGGTTCGTCAAGGAGGTCGAGGCGGGGCTGCACCGCCGGTACCCCGACGGCGTGCCCGAGGCGTCGCGCAAGCAGGCTGAGTACGAGACCGAGGTCATCCTGCAGATGGGCTTCCCGGGCTACTTCCTCGTGGTCGCGGACTTCATCAACTGGGCCAAGTCACAGGGCATCCGGGTGGGGCCGGGCCGTGGCTCCGCGGCGGGGTCGATGGCGGCGTACGTCATGGGCATCACCGAGCTCGACCCGCTGCAGCACGGCCTGATCTTCGAGCGCTTCCTCAACCCGGAGCGCGTGTCCATGCCCGACGTCGACGTCGACTTCGACGAGCGCCGGCGCGGCGAGGTGATCAAGTACGTGACCGACAAGTATGGGGATGACCGCGTCTCCCAGGTCGTCACGTACGGCACCATCAAGGCCAAGCAGGCCCTCAAGGACTCCTCGCGTCTACTGGGTTTCCCGTTCGCGATGGGGGAGAAGCTCACCAAGGCGATGCCCCCGCCGTGATGGGCAAGGACATCTCGCTGGGCGGGATCTTCAACCCGCAGGACCCGCGGTACGCCGAGGCGGAACAGTTCCGTCAGCTCCACGGCGCCGACCCCGACGCCCAGCGCGTCGTCGAGCTCGCGCGGGGCATCGAGGGACTGAAGCGGCAGTGGGGCGTGCACGCGTGCGCCCTCATCATGTCGAGCGTCCCGCTCACCGATGTCATCCCTACCATGCGCCGCCCGCAGGACGGCGCGATCATCACCCAGTTCGACTACCCGACGTCGGAGACGCTCGGGCTGATCAAGATGGACTTCCTCGGGCTGCGGAACCTCACGATCCTCGACGACGCGCTCGGCAACATCGTCGCGAACGGCAAGGAGCCGGTCGAGATCGAGTCGGTCCCGCTCGACGACGAGGCGGCCTACGCCCTGCTGACGCGCGGGGACACGCTGGGCGTGTTCCAGCTCGACGGCGGGCCGATGCGGGCGCTGCTGCGGCAGATGCGCCCGGACAACTTCGAGGACATCTCCGCAGTCATCGCCCTGTACCGGCCGGGTCCGATGGGCATGAACTCGCACACGAACTACGCGCTGCGCAAGAACGGGCTGCAGGAGATCACGCCGATCCACCCCGAGCTCGAGGAGCCGCTCGCGGAGGTGCTGGGCGAGACGTACGGCCTGATCGTCTACCAGGAGCAGGTGCAGCGCGCCGCCCAGATCCTCGCGGGCTACTCGCTCGGCCAGGCCGACCTGCTGCGGCGCGCGATGGGCAAGAAGAAGAAGGAGATCCTCGACAAGGAGTTCGTGCCCTTCCAGACGGGCATGCGCGAGCGGGGCTACTCGGACAAGGCGATCCAGGCGGTCTGGGACACGCTGGTCCCGTTCGCGGGCTACGCGTTCAACAAGGCGCACTCGGCCGGGTACGGCCTGGTGTCGTACTGGACCGCCTTCATGAAGGCGAACTACCCGACCGAGTACATGGCGGCGCTCCTGACGAGCGTGCGCGACGACAAGGACAAGTCGGCGCTGTACCTGTCGGAGTGCCGACGCATGGGCATCACGGTGCTCCCGCCGGACGTGAACTCGTCCGCGGCGAATTTCACCGCCGTCGGTGACGACATCCGCTTCGGCCTGACGGCGGTCCGCAACGTGGGTGCGAACGTCGTCGACGCGATCACCGCGACCCGTGAGGAGAAGGGCGAGTTCACCTCGTTCACCGACTTCCTGGACAAGGTCCCGGCCGTCGTGTGCAACAAGAGGACCATCGAGTCGCTCATCAAGGCGGGTGCGTTCGACTCGCTCGGGCACACGCGGCGTGCGCTGCTCGCGGTCCACGAGATGGCCGTCGACTCGGTGATCAGCGTCAAGCGCAAGGAGGCGGAGGGGCAGTTCGACCTGTTCGCGGACTTCGCCGCCGACGCCGACGGCGCGACCGTCGGGTTCGCCGTGGACGTCCCGGACCTGCCCGACTGGGAGAAGAAGCAGCGTCTCGCGTTCGAGCGCGAGATGCTCGGCCTCTACGTCTCGGACCACCCGCTGTCCGGGCTCGAGCACGTGCTCTCGCGCGCCGCGGAGACGACGATCGCGAACCTCCTGGCCGACGAGGAACGCGCGGACGGTTCCGTCGTGACGATCGCCGGGCTGCTGACGAACGTGCAGCACCGGTGGTCGAAGAACGGCAACCCGTGGGCGTCGGTCGCCGTCGAGGACCTCGAGGGCTCGGTCGAGGTCATGTTCTTCGGCGAGACGTACCTCGCGTACTCGACGATCCTCGCGGAGGACACCGTCGTGACCCTGCGGGGGCGGGTGCGGCGCCGGGACGACGCGATGCAGCTCCAGGCGATGGAGGTGTCCTTGCCGGACGTCTCGGCGTCGCCCGACGGCCCGGTGACCGTGAGCCTCCCGTCGGTGCGGTGCACGCAGCCCGTCGTGGAGCGGCTGCGGGAGATCCTGCGCACCCACCCGGGTGCGTCGGAGGTGCACCTCAAGCTCACCGAGCCCGGCCGGGCGACCGTCATGCGCCTCGAGGACACGCTACGGGTCGAGCGGACCCCGGCGCTGTTCGGCGACCTCAAGGCGCTGCTGGGCCCGAGCTGCCTGGCCTGACCGAGGCACGACGACGGCCGCCCCGGATGCTCTCCGGGGCGGCCGTCGTCGTGTCGGGCGCCGTGTCGGCGGGTGTCAGCGTCCCTGGAGCGTCCTGACGTTGTCGCCGAACGTCCAGCCCTTCGAGCCGTCCCAGTTGATCGACCACGTCATCAGTCCCTTGAGCTGCCCGCTGAACGCGTTCCACGACTGGCTCACGAGCGACGGCGCCAGGTAGCCGCCGCCCGCGCCGGGCTGGGCGGGCAGACCGGGGACCTGCTTGTCGTAGGGAACGGTCACCGTGGTGCCCTGGATGGTGAGCCCGTTCGCGAGGCACGTGGTCTGTGCGATGAACCCGGCGACGGTGCCGGCGCCGTACGAGTCGCCCGAGCAGCCGTACATGGAGCCGTTGTAGTACTGCATGTTGAGCCACCACAGCCGGCCGTCGTCGACGTACTTCTTGATGATCGGGAGGTACGAGCCCCAGATCGAGCCGTAGGTCACCGAGCCGCCGGTGACGTACGCCGTCTCGGGGGCCATCGTGAGGCCGAACCCGGCGGGCATCTGGGCGAGGACACCGTCGATGATGCGTTCGAGGTTCGCCTGCGAGGTCGACAGGGTCCCGATGCTGCCGCTGCCCGACAGCCCGGTCTCGATGTCGATGTCGATCCCGTCGAAGTGGTTGGCCTTGAGGATCGGGACGATCGTCGCGACGAACCGGTCCGCGACGACGGACGAGCTGAGGTCGATCCCGGCGGTCGCGCCGCCGATCGACATGAGGAGCGTCAGGCCGTTCGCCTTGGCGGCGCACATCTCGGCCGGCGTCGGCACCTTGACGCCCGCGTCCATCCCGTCCTCCCACAGCACGGTGCCGTCGGAGCGGATGACGGGGAACGCCAGGTTCACGACGTCGTAGCCGTGCTGCGCGACCCGCGGGTCCGTGATCGGGATCCAGCCGAGGCCCGGGTGCACGCCGTTCGACGCGCCGTCCCAGTTCTCCCAGTAGCCCTGCAGCACCTTGCCGGCGGGGCGGGCCTTCGTGGCGCAGCCGTCGTCGGGCGGGGTGGTGGGGGTCGTCGTCTGCGTGGGGGTCGGGGTCGCCGTCTCGGTCGGTGAGCCCGTGCCCGACGGCGACCCGGTGCAGGCGCCGGTGTCGCTCCACAGCGTCGGTGTGGCGGCGGGCGTCCAGCCGGCACCGACGTACGCGGTGTGCGTGACGAGCGCGGTGTACGCGTGCCCGGCGTAGGTCACCTGCGTGCCCGCGGTGTAGGTCGAGCCCTCGGCCCACGCGGGTGCGGTGCAGGTTGCGGTCGCTGCCCCCGCCGCGCCCGCGACGGCGAGGGGGACGGCCGCGACGGCGGCGGCCGCCGCGACGGTCGCGACGACGAGCAGGGCGGACGCACGGCGTCGTGCGGTCATGTGTCACCTCCAGGTAGGTGGTACCGACGCTAAGCACCGCAGTGCGCGCGGGGCATCAGGGGAGTCCGCACGGTGGGCCGGACGGTGGAGTGGGTAACCCGTACACGCTCGTAGAGTGGGGCCTCGTGGTCCACCTCAACCCCGAGCAGCGGGTCTTCGTGACGGAGCGGCACCTCGCGACCCTGACGACCCTGCGCGACGACGGCTCGCCGCACGTCGTGCCCGTCGCGTTCACCTGGGACGACGACACGGGCGTGGTCCGCATCACCACGAACCGGCACTCCGTCAAGGCCCGGAACGCGGCGCGCCGTGGCGATGGCACCGCCCCCAGGGCGTCCGTGTGCCAGGTCGAGGGTGGTCGGTGGATCACCCTCGAGGGCTCGGTCGAGGTCGTGCCCGACTTCGAGGAGATCGTCGACGCCGTGGCCCGCTACGCGCGCCGCTACCGTCCGCTCGAGCCCAACCCGGACCGCGTCGTGCTCCGGATCGCGGTCGACAGGGTGATGAGCTCCGCCTACATGGCGGGCTGAGGACGGTCGTCAGCCGACGACGGCGCTGCGTTCGCCCTGCGGGGTCGCCACCACGACGACGTCGCCACGCCCCAGGCGGCGCCCACGGCGCAGGTCGACCTCCCCGTTGACCCGCACCTCGCCGTCGGCGATCAGCTCGCGGGCCTGGGCGCCGGACTCGGCGAGGTCGGCGAGCTTGAGGAACTGGCCGAGGCGGATCTCGTCGTCGGCGATGGGCACGTGCAGGGCTTCGGGGGTCGCGTCGCTCACGTCCCCCATCC
Organism: Luteimicrobium album; assembly: GCF_030161555.1. GTDB lineage: Bacteria > Actinomycetota > Actinomycetes > Actinomycetales > Cellulomonadaceae > Luteimicrobium > Luteimicrobium album. The sequence continues at coordinate 3,853,368 of NZ_BSUK01000001.1, read as the reverse complement.
TCCCGCACCGACGAGGCGCCCGGTTCGCGCACCGGACGCCCGGCGGACGCCCAGGTCCACCGCACTATGCTCGACACGTGATCCAGCGCATCGACCTCAGGGGCCGCACGCTGTCCCGCCGCGAGCTGACCGACGTCCTGCCGCGCACCGAGGTGCGCGTCGAGGACGCCGCCGAGCGCGTGGCGCCGATCATCGCGCAGGTGCGCGAGCATGGCGCGGCTGCGCTCCGCGACCTCGCCGAGCGGTTCGACGGGGTCAGGCCGGAGCATCTGCGGGTGCCGCCCGCGGCGCTCGCCGCCGCGCTCGAGGGGCTCGACCCGGACGTCCGGGCCGGGCTCGAGGAGGCGATCCGCCGCGTCCGCGCCGTCCACGCGGCGCAGCGCCCCGCGGAGCACACGGTCGAGCTCGCCGACGGCGCACGCGTCCGGCAGCGCTGGATCCCCGTCCGCCGCGTCGGGCTGTACGTGCCGGGCGGGCTCGCCGTGTACCCGTCGACCGTGGTGATGAACGCCGTCGCCGCGCAGGAGGCGGGCGTCTCCGAGCTCGTTGTGACGTCGCCCCCGCAGCGCGAGAACGCGGGTCTCCCGCACCCGACCGTCCTCGCCGCGTGCGCGCTTCTCGGCGTCGACGAGGTCTACGCCGTCGGCGGGGCGCAGGCCGTCGCGATGCTCGCCTACGGCGCGCGCGGGACCGAGCCGCAGGACGGCGACGTGCTCTGCGAGCCCGTCGACGTCGTGACCGGCCCCGGGAACGTCTACGTCGCCGCCGCGAAGCGCCTCGTGCGCGGCGTCGTCGGCATCGACGCGGAGGCCGGGCCCACCGAGATCGCCGTCCTCGCGGACGACACCGCCGACGCCGACCACGTCGCGGCCGACCTCGTCAGCCAGGCCGAGCACGACCCTATGGCTGCGGCCGTCCTCGTGACGCCGAGCACGGCGCTCGCGGACGCGGTCGAGGCCCGGGTCGAGGTCCGCGCCCGTGCCACGAAGCACGCCGAGCGCGTGGCCGAGGCGCTCGAGGGCACGCAGTCGGCGGTCGTCCTCGTGGACGACCTCGAGCAGGGCCTCGAGGTCGTGGACGCGTACGGCGCCGAGCACCTCGAGCTCCAGACGGCCGACGCCGCCGCGCTCGCGGACCGGGTGCAGAGCGCGGGCGCGATCTTCGTCGGTCCGTACGCGCCCGTGTCGCTCGGCGACTACATGGCCGGGTCCAACCACGTGCTGCCCACGGGCGGCTCGGCACACTCGTCGTCGGGGCTCGGGGTGCACAGCTTCGTGCGTGCGGTACACGTCGTCGAGTACTCGCGGGACGCGCTCGGCGAGCTTGCCGACCGGATCGTCGCCGTCGCCGACGCCGAGGACCTGCCGGCGCACGGCGAGGCCGTCCGCGCCCGCTTCGAGACCACCGCGACCGACGGGGAGCACGCATGACGGAGACGCCCGGAGCCTGCTGCGGCGGGGTCTCCCGACGCGCCGTGCTCGCTGGGGCGGGCGCGGGGGTCGCGGCCGTCGCGCTCGCGGCGTGCAGCCCGGGCGGGACCGGCGACGTCCAGATCACCCCGCCCGCGACGCCTGCAGCGGTGGCGCAGCTCGCCGACGTCCCCATCGGCGGCGCGGTCGCGGCCAAGCTGCCGGCGGGTGCGCAGATCCTCGTGACCCAGCCGACCGCCGGCGACGTGCACGTGCTCTCCGCGATCTGCACCCACATGGGCTGCGGTGTGGTGCCCGGCCAGGGCGACCTCGAGTGCCCGTGCCACGGGTCCACGTTCGACCTGACCGGCAAGGTCACGCACGGTCCCGCGAAGAAGCCGCTCCAGGTGCTGACGGCGTCGGTCCAGGACGGGCAGGTCGTCGTCGGCGGCTGACGCGCGCGGCCCGGTGGTGTCCGAATCCTTCAAGACGGTCAGGCCGCCGAGTCCTAGCGTCGGGTCCATGGCACCCACCCTGAACCTCGTCGGCATCGTGACCCGCGACCTCCCCGTGTCCCTGGCGTTCTACCGCCGGCTCGGGCTCGACCTGCCCGAGCCCGACGGCCCGGACGACCACGTCGAGACCACGCTGCCCGGCGGCCTGCGGGTCGCGTGGGACACCGTCGACGTGGTCCGCTCGTTCACCCCGGGCTGGACCGAGCCCTCCGGCTCGGCGCGGATCGGCCTGGCGTTCCTCTGTGCCGACGCCGCGGAGGTGGACGCGACCCACGATGCACTCGTGGCGGCGGGCCACCACAGCGCGCACGCACCCTGGGACGCGTTCTGGGGTCAGCGTTATGCGACGGTCCTCGACCCGGACGGCAACCCGGTCGACCTGTTCGCCTGGCTGCCTGGTTCCCAGCCTTGAGCGGTGCGCGGGGCCGGGACGAGCGTCGTCGGCGACACCCCCGCGAGCGCACGGACGTCGCGGGCCAGGTGGGCCTGGTCGGCGAACCCGGACCGTGCGGCGACGTCGGCCCAGGGCACGCCGCGGCGTGCGAGCCCGACCGCCCGCTGCAGCCGCAGCACGCGGCCCAACGTCGCAGGTCCGTAGCCGAGCGCGGGCAGGGCGCGGCGGTGGAGCGTCCGCTCGCTGACGTCGAGCTCTCTGGCCGTCTCGCCGACGCCGAGCCCTCGCCGGACCGCGGCGACCATCGCCAGGACGAGATCGTCCGCTGGCGGCGCCGCGTCCACGAGAGCCCGCGCGACGGCCTCGAGACCGACGACGAGTCCGGGCGGACCGCCCGGCGCCTGCCGCACATGCTCCGCGGCGCTCACCTGCGCCTCCCACCGGGCGACTCGCGACCCGGCGAGCAGGGCGTCGAGCGGTACCCGCTGCCCGACGGCCTCGTGCGCGCGCAGACCGAGCGTGCGCGGCCCGGTGCCCGGGGCGAACCGGAGCCCGGCGACGAGCGAGCCGGCCGGGCTGCCCGTGGTGAAGGCGACGACGTCGGGTCCTGCGACCTTCAGGTGCGTGCCGGTCCAGAGGAGGTCGACGCATCCGTCGGGCAGGACGCGCTTCTCCGGTGTCTCCGGGCCGGACCGCGACCACCACAGGACCGCACCCGGCACCACGGAAGCCACCTCGTGGTAGCCGTCCGGAGCGGGAGCGTCGTCCGGGGCCGCGCCGCCCACGTTCGCCTCAGCCCACCGCGAGCACGAACGGCAGCACCGCGGTGGCGCCCGCGCGCCGCAGCGCCCGCGCGACGACGGTGAGGGTCCAGCCCGAGTCTGTGCGGTCGTCGACGAGCAGGACGCGCTTGCCGGCGACGTCGAGCCCCTCGTCGGGACCGAGGCGCCGGACCACGCCCGCGAGCCGTGCGGTGGAGTTCACGTCGTGGCTGCCGGGCTCCTCGCGTCCGGGCACCGGCCCGACGGACCCGGCGACCGGCACCCCGAGGTAGCGGGCGAGCCCACCGGCCAGGTGGGCGACGAGCTGGGGGCGGGTCGCCGAGCGGATCCCGACGACGCAGTCGACGGTCCCGGCGCCGTCGGGCCCGAGCCAGTCGTCGAGCACCCGGACGGCCGCGGTGCGCAGCGGTATGGGCGTCTCGCCGTCGGGGGTGGCGGCCGCGAACAGGTCGCGGAGCGGCCCGGACCAGCCGAGGCCGTCGAGCCTGGCCACCGCGCGACCGGTCTCGGCGCGCTCGTCGGGGTCGATCCGACCGCGCAGGTCGAGGCCGAGCGCGTCCATGCCGCTGGGCCACTGCCGTCGCGCGACGATCTCGACGCCGGGCCGGTCCAGGTCGTGCCGGGCTTCGGCCACGGCGTCCGGGTCCGGGGCGCCCGGCAGCTCGACGCCGCCGCAGCGGTCGCAGCGTCCGCACCGCCAGCCCGGCTCGAGCTCGGGGTCGTCGAGCACCTCGCGCAGGAACGCCATGCGACACCCCGTCGTGCGCTCGTAGTCGACCATCGCCCGCTGCTCGTCCGCGCGGGTCTCGGCGACCCGCGCGTAGCGCTCGGCGTCGTACTCCCACGGCCGCCCGGTCGCGACCCAGCCGCCCTGGACGCGCCGGACCGCGCCGTCGACGTCGAGCACCTTGAGCATCTGCGCGAGACGCGAGCGCTTGAGGTCGACGTGCGTCTCGAGCTGCGCGACGGACATCGGCCGCCCCTCGGCCGCCGAGCCGAGCGCGTCGAGCACGACGCGCACCTTCGGCTCGGGCGGGAAGCCGAGAGAGTCGAAGTACTCCCAGATCCGCTGGTCCTCGGTGCCGGGCAGCAGGACGACGACGGCGCGCTCGACCCCGCGCCCCGCGCGCCCGACCTGCTGGTAGTAGGCGATGGGCGACGACGGCGCGCCGAGGTGGATGACGAACGCCAGGTCGGGCTTGTCGAAGCCCATGCCGAGCGCGCTGGTCGCGACCAGGGCCGTGACGCGGTTCTCCTTGAGGTCGGCCTCGAGTGCCTCGCGCTCCGCGGGGTCGGTCTGCCCCGTGTACGCGGCGACGGCGAGGCCGGTCGCACGGAGCTGGCTCGCGACCTGCTCGGCCTGCGACACGGTCAGGCAGTAGACGATCCCCGAGCCCGGCGCGTCCTGCAGGACCTCGGCGAGCCACGCGAGCCGGGTCGACGGGTCGGGCAGGTCGACGACCGCCAGGTGGAGCGACTCGCGGTCGAGCGCGCCGCGCAGCACCAGCACGTCGGCACCCGGTCCCGGAGCGGGGGCGTCGCCGCGGACGCCGAGCTGCTCCGCGACGTCCGCGACGACGCGCGCGTTCGCCGTGGCCGTCGTCGCGAGCACGGGGATGCCGGGCGGCAGGTCGGCGAGCAGGGTGCGGATGCGCCGGTAGTCGGGCCGGAAGTCGTGGCCCCAGTCGGACACGCAGTGCGCCTCGTCGACCACGACGAGCCCGGCGTCGGCGGCCAGCCGGGGAGGACCTCGTCGCGGAACCCGGGGTTGTTGAGCCGTTCGGGCGAGCACAGCAGGACGTCGACCTCGCCCGCGGCGATCGCCGCGTGGATCTCGTCCCATTCGGTGACGTTCGACGAGTTGATGGTCACGGCCCGGATCCCCGCACGCTGCGCCGCGCCGACCTGGTCGCGCATGAGCGCGAGCAGGGGCGAGACGAGCACGGTCGGCCCGGCGCCGCGGGCGCGCAGCAGGGCGGTCGCGACGAAGTAGACCGCCGACTTCCCCAGCCGGTGCGCTGCACGACGAGCGCCCGCCGGGAGTCCGCGACGAGGGCCTCGATCGCGCGCCACTGGTCCTCGCGCAGCCGGGCGTCCTCGCGTCCGACGAGCGCACGCAGGACGCCCTCGGCCTCCTCGCGCAACGCGGCGCGGGCGGTCGGGGCGGCGGGCGTGGGGTGCGTCGTCGGCTCGTTCACCCGGTCGACTCTACGGGCGGCCCCCGACGCCCCGCCCCGCCGTCCCCACGCGCTCAGCGCCGACCCCCTGGGGTTCGGCTCACCCGCCCGTCGGGGGCCTCCTTCCACGGTGGCATCGCGAGGCCCGCGTCGCGCGACGCGATCCCGGCATACGGTGCAGGTCAGGTGCCCGCGTGCCGGACGTCACGTCGGTGTCCCGGGCGTCCTCCGTAGACTGGCCCCGTGACTCCCACGCTGCCTGCGCCGTCGTCCGTGCCGTCCGCCCCCGGCGTGCGGCACCATGACGCGACGCGCGGCACGGGAGGCGGTCGGCTGCCCCTGCGCGCCGACCTCGCGGACGAGGTACCGTACGGCGCGCCCCAGCTCGACGTGCCGGTCCTGCTCAACGTGAACGAGAACCCGTACCCGCCGTCGGACGCCGTGGTCGCGAGCATCGCGCGCCGCGTCACCCAGGCGGCGCACGGGCTCAACCGCTACCCCGACCGCGAGTTCCTCGACCTGCGCGCCGACCTCGCCGACTACCTCGCCGTCGAGTCGGGGGTCCGGCTGGGGCCCGAGCAGCTCTGGGCCGCCAACGGCTCCAACGAGGTCATGCTCCAGCTGCTCCAGGCCTTCGGCGGCCCGGGCCGCACCGTCCTCTCGTTCGCGCCCACGTACTCGATGTACCCCGAGTACGCGCGCGACGCGATGACCGGCTGGGTCGCGGGACGGCGCGAGGAGGACTTCACGCTCGACCCCGACCGTGCGGCCGCGACCGTCGCGGAGGTGCGGCCCGCCGTGATCCTGCTCGCGAGCCCCAACAACCCGACCGGAACTGCTCTGCCGCTCGCCACGGTCGAGGCCGTGCTCGACGCCGCCGCCCGGGTCGAGGTCGACGGCGCGGCGGGCGCGTCGCCCGTCGTCGTCGTCGACGAGGCGTACGGCGAGTTCCGGCGGCGCGGCGTCCCGAGCGCGCTCGAGCTGCTGGCCGGCCACCCGAACCTCGCGGTCTCCCGCACGATGTCGAAGGCCTTCGGGATGGCGGGCGCGCGCGTGGGCTACCTGGCGGCCTCGCGCGAGCTGGTCGACGCGCTGCGCGTCGTGCGGCTGCCGTACCACCTGTCGGCGGTGACGCAGGCGGTCGCGCGCGCGGCGCTCGAGCACTCGGACGAGCTCATGGCCCAGATCGGGTCGCTGCGCGCCGAGCGCGACGCGACCGCCGAGTGGCTGCGCGGGCGCCTCCTCGACGGACGCCCGCTCGAGGTCGCCGACTCGGACTCGAACTTCGTGCTGTTCGGCCGGTTCGCCGACCGGCACGCCGTCTGGCAGGGGATGCTCGACGAGGGCGTGCTGATCCGCGAGGTCGGGCCCGAGGGATGGCTGCGGGTGTCGGTCGGCACGCCGCAGGAGATGGAGACGTTCAAGGCCGCCCTCGTGCGGGTGGCCGGACTGGAGGAGGCACGATGAGCGCACCGACCACGGACGCGGCGGCGGGGCAGGTTCCCGACGCGACGCAGCCGGGCGGGCCGGGGCACCGCACCGCGCGCGTCGAGCGTGCGACGAGCGAGTCGAGCGTCGTCGTCGAGCTCGACCTCGACGGCACGGGCCGGACGGACGTCTCGACGAGCGTCCCCTTCTTCGACCACATGCTCACGGCGCTCGGTAAGCACGCGCTCTTCGACCTCACGGTGCGCTCGACGGGCGACACGCACATCGACGTGCACCACACGGTCGAGGACACCGCGATCGTCCTGGGCGAGGTGCTGCGCCAGGCGCTGGGGGACAAGCGCGGCATCGCGCGCTTCGGTGACGCGACCGTCCCGCTCGACGAGGCGCTCGCGCTCGCGGTCGTGGACGTGTCGGGCCGGCCGTACCTCGTGCACTCGGGCGAGCCCGAGGGGCAGGAGTACCACCTCATCGGTGGTCACTTCACCGGTTCCCTGACGCGGCACGTCCTCGAGTCGCTCGCGCACCACGCCGGCATCTGCGTGCACGTCCGCGTGCTGGCGGGACGTGACCCGCACCACATCGTGGAGGCGCAGTTCAAGGCGCTCGCCCGTGCGCTGCGCGCCGCCGTCGCGCTGGACCCGCGCGTCGAGGGCGTCCCGTCGACGAAGGGTGCGCTGTGAGTGCGGAGAGCGCCCCCGAGAACGCTGCGGAGGCTGCCGTCCAGCCGGCGCGCGCCGTCGTCGTGACCCAGCTCGGCGCAGCCGAGCCCGCAGCCGCGATGTGCGCGATCGCCGGCCTCCCCGTCGACGCGGTGCTGTCGGGCGTCGGGGTGCTGGTCTGGTGCCGCGACACGTCCGTCGGCGGCCCCGAGCAGGTGGCCGCGACGATCACGCGCGCGACGCCCGGGCTGCCTGCGGTGCTGCTCGTGCACCGCGACGGTCAGATCACGGCCCACACGTGGCTCGACGGTGCGGTCGGCGACGAGCTCGCCGCGGGCCTCGCGCTCGACGGCGCTCCCGAAGGCCTGACCAACCTGCTGCTCGGCACCGAGACCGTCGACGACTTCCCGGACGTGGTCACGAGCGTCGGCGTCGGCCGGCTCAAGGCCGTGCGGATGATGACCAAGGCCGGGCGCGCTGCGCGCCGCGACCGGAAGAAGGCAGTGTGAGCGAGTCCGGGCGCCCCAGCGTCGTCGTCCTCGACTACGGCTTCGGCAACGTCCGCTCGGCCGTGCGTGCGCTCGAGCGCGTGGGTGCGGACGTCGAGCTGACCCACGACCGGCGCCGCGCGCAGGAGGCCGACGGGCTCGTCGTGCCGGGCGTCGGCGCGTTCGCCGCCTGCATGGCCGGGCTGCGTGCGGTGCGCGGCGACGAGGTCGTCGGGCGCCGGCTCGCGGGCGGACGGCCTGTGCTCGGGATCTGCGTGGGCATGCAGATCCTCTTCGAGGCGGGCGACGAGCACGGCGTCGTGACCGAGGGCATGGGGGAGTGGCCCGGGACCGTCCGGCGCCTCGACGCACCCGTCGTCCCGCACATGGGCTGGGCGACCGTCGAGGCCGCGGAGGGGTCGCGGCTCTTCGCGGGCGTCGAGCGCGAGCGGTTCTACTTCGTGCACTCGTACGCCGCCCAGGAGTTCCCCCTCGAGGCCGACATCCCTGAGGACTCGCCGTTCGCACGCACCACCATCCGGCCGCTCGTCACCTGGGCCACGCACGGCGACCGGTTCGTGGCGGCCGTCGAGAACGGTCCCCTCTCCGCGACGCAGTTCCACCCCGAGAAGTCCGGCGACGCCGGTGCGCACCTGCTCGAGAACTGGGTCGCGACCCTGCGCTGACGGGTACCGACCCCGCCGTCGCACCCCGCCCGATCCCCGAAGCACCTCGACCGGCCCCGCCGGTCCCGAACCCCTGGAGCACCCTCGATGACCGATCGCCTCGTGCTGCTGCCCGCCGTCGACGTCGCGGACGGCCAGGCCGTGCGCCTCGTCCAGGGCGCGGCCGGCTCGGAGACGTCGTACGGCGACCCGCTGACCGCCGCGCTCGACTGGCAGACCGGCGGCGCCGAGTGGGTCCACCTCGTGGACCTCGACGCCGCGTTCGGTCGCGGCTCGAACGCCGCGCTCCTCGCCGAGGTCGTGGGGCGCCTCGACGTGCAGGTCGAGCTCTCGGGCGGCATCCGCGACGACGTGAGCCTCGAGCGCGCGCTCGCGACCGGCTGCCGTCGCGTCAACCTCGGGACCGCGGCGCTCGAGAACCCCGAGTGGACCGCGCGCGTCATCGCCGAGCACGGCGACCGCGTGGCCGTCGGGCTCGACGTGCGCGGGACGACGCTCGCCGCTCGCGGGTGGACGCAGGAGGGCGGGGACCTGTGGGAGGTCCTCGACCGGCTCGAGGCGGCGGGCTGCTCGCGGTACGTCGTGACCGACGTGACCAAGGACGGGACGCTGCGCGGCCCGAACCTCGACCTGCTGCGCGACGTCGCGGCCCGCACCGCGTCGCCGGTCGTCGCGTCGGGCGGCATCTCGAGCCTCGCGGACCTCGAGGCGCTCCGTTCCCTCGTCCCCACCGGGGTCGAGGGTGCGATCGTCGGCAAGGCGCTCTACGCGGGTGCGTTCACGCTCCCGCAGGCGCTCGACGTCGCGGGCCGTCCGTGAGCGCTGGGGGCGGGCCCTGCCGCCGTCGTCCGGGTTCGCGGGCGACGACGGCTCCGCCGACACCGAGCTGGCCGAACTCCTCGCCGGCCACGTCGCGGGCCGTGCGGCGCTGCGCGACGTCGTCGCCCGGCTGGCCGCGACCCGTGTGCTCGTGCCCGTGCTCGCCGAGCTGGGGGAGCTGGGCGAGACCGAGGACGGCCTCCACGTCGACAAGGAGGCGTCCGCCGGGGTCGTGGCGCTCGAGGCTCCCGACGGCCGCCGCGCGCTGCCCGTGTTCACGTCGGTCGCCGCGATGACGGCATGGCGCGCCGACGCGCGCCCCGTGCCCGTCGAGGCGCCGCGCGCCGCGCTGTCAGCGGTCAGCGAGGACTGGTCGCTCCTGGTCGTCGATCCCGCTGGGCCCGCGACGGTCCTCGTCCCGCGCCCGGCGGTGTGGGCGCTCGCGCAGGGCAAGCCGTGGCGTCCCGCCGTCGAGGACGGCGTCGTCGACCCGGAGGTGGTCCAGGCGGTGACGTCCGCGGTGGCGCCGCTCCAGCACGTGGCGAGCGTCGACGCCGAGCCCGGCCGGACGGCGGAGGTCGCGGTCGTGCTGCGCCTCGACCCGGGCCTGGACCGTGGGGGTCTCGACGGGGTGCTGGCCGCGGTCAACGCGCGGCTGGGCGCGAGCGAGGTCGTCGGCGAACGCGTCGACTCGCTCGAGCTGCGGATCGGCGCGGCGCGCGGCTGACGTGCCCCGGCCGGGGTCTCAGCGGCGACGGCGCCCGATCGCCCACGCGAGCGCGACCGCGGCGACCGCCGCGAAGGCCTGACCGCCGACGATCGTCCGGTTGAGGTCGAAGACCGGGATCCAGCGCGTGGCGCCGTTCTCGACGACCACGACACCGACCGGCTTGACGCGGACGCCGTACGCGCCCCCGCCGGCCCCGGCCTCGCCGCGAGCGTCGCCGGTCGCCTCGCCGTGCGCCTCGCCCTGGAGGTCGCCCTTCGCCTCGGCCTGGGCGTCGCCGTTCGCGCCGTTGCCGTTCCCGGAAGGTGCGTCGTCGGACGCGGGGGCGACGAGGTCCTTGCCCTCCTCGCCGGTGGCCTCGGCGGCCCCGAGCCGCTGGCTGCCGGAGACGGACCCCTGCCGCAGGAACGAGAAGCTGCCCCGGCCGGAGCCGCGGCCGGTCCCGCCGCCCGAACCGCGTCCGGTGCCGTTGCCCGACCCGCTGCCGCTCCCGGCGCCGGAGCCGTTGCCGGCCCCGCCGCCCGCTCCGGTGCCGGCGGCGCCCAGGACGCGCGCCACGGGGATGACGAGCGTCCCCTGGTGCTCGTAGGCCTGGCCGAACACCCGTCCGACCGTGAAGGCGTCGTCGGCGGCCTGCGTGAGGCGGCCGAGGTCAGGGGTCCATTCGCGCGCGTCGTCGCTCATGGCGCCCACGCTACGAGCACCCGGGCGAAGCGGCGCGCCGACGCGCCAGGGGACCCGTCGGGGCCGCGATCCTGAACGGGCACCGTGCGGCAGGCTCAGACCACCGAGCCCGTGTACTTCTCGCCCGGGCCCTCGCCCGGCGCGTCCGGGTACACCGACGCCTCGCGGAACGCGAGCTGGAGCGAGCGCAGGCCGTCGCGCAACGAGCGAGCGTGCTGGTTGCCGACGTCCGGGGCGCTCGCCGTCACGAGGGCGGCGAGCGCGTTGATGAGCTTGCGGGCCTCGTCGAGGTCGAGGTGCTCCCGTGCCTCGGCGTCCTCCGCGAGGCCGCACTTCACGGCTGCCGCACTCATGAGATGGACGGCCGCGGTGGTGATGACCTCGACGGCGTTGACGTCGGCGATGTCGCGGGTGGCCTGCGCGACGTCGTCGGCGGGGCTCGGGGAGTCGGTGCTCATGGCACCATCGTCCCACCCGGGGCGTGCTGCCGATGCGGTGCTCAGGGCGTGCGCCACGCCGTCCGGCTCGCCCGTGTCCTCTGGTAGACTCGATGGCTGACCGACTTGTGCGGCGGACTCCTGAGCGACAGAGCGACGGATCCCACCGTACGAGTGCGCAAGTGGATTCGTCCCACCCGGGTCTCGACCGACGGCTTGAGCCGCGACGGAGGCCGGGTCAGTCGCCGGGCAGTTCCCTCGAGGAGCGGCCCGGTTCCGTGCTGCGGCCCCCGTCGGGGGCCGCCCGCTCGGCGACGGCCTCCACCTGTGTCCAGGTTCGGGGGCCTTTCCCGTTCCTGGGGGTCGGCCATCACGACTGCCAAGGAGCCAGACATCAGCGAGCCTCGCATCAACGATCGGATCCGTGTCCCCGAGGTCCGACTCATCGGTCCCGACGGGGAGCAGGTCGGAGTCGTCCGCACCGAGGTTGCCCTGCGTCTTGCGCAGGACGCCGATCTCGACCTGGTCGAGGTCGCCCCCGACGCCCGCCCGCCCGTGTGCAAGCTCATGGACTTCGGCAAGTTCAAGTACGAAGCCGACATGAAGGCGCGCGAGGCCCGGCGGAACCAGGCGAACACCGTCCTCAAGGAGATCCGGTTCCGCCTGAAGATCGACCCGCACGACTACGAGACCAAGAAGGGCCACGTCGTCCGCTTCCTCTCGGCCGGCGACAAGGTCAAGGTCATGATCATGTTCCGCGGTCGCGAGCAGTCGCGCCCCGAGATGGGCATGCGCCTCCTTCAGCGTCTCGCGCAGGACGTCGCGGAGCTGGGCTTCGTCGAGAGCTCGCCCAAGCAGGACGGGCGCAACATGACGATGGTGCTCGGGCCGGTCAAGAAGAAGGCGGACGCCAAGACGGAGCAGCGTCGCCGCTCGACCGAGATCGACGCGGGTCGCATGACGAAGTCGGAGCGCAAGGCCGCCGAGCGCGCGACCGACGAGACGGCCGAGGAGCTCGTGGCCGAGGCGCCGGCCGAGGTCGAGGCGCCTGTCGCTGCTGCTCCCGTCGTGGAGCCCGCGGCCGTCGAGCCCGCGGTCGAGCCGACCCTCGAGCCCGTCGCGGCGCCGGTCGAGCCCGCCGCGACCGAGCCTGCTGCGGCCAAGCCTGCTGCCGCGAAGCCGGCCACGCCGAAGGCAGCCGCCTCCAAGCCGGCAGCCGCGAAGCCCGCCGCGACGACGCCGAGGCCTGCGGCCGCGCCGAAGCCTGCGACGACGCCCAGGCCCGCGGCCACGCCCAGGCCCGCCGCACCGGCCCCCGGCCGAGCGCGCCGCGCTCGGCAGCGCCCAAGCCGGCAGCCCCCAAGCCCACGCCGCGCCCCGGCGCGCGTCCGGGCGGCGGAGCGGCGAAGGGCTGACCCCATGACATGGGTCGCGTCCGCGCGGCCCGCACCCGTCGGGCACCGTCTGGTGCCCGGCCAGACCCGAGGAGAGACGGCAGCCATGCCGAAGAACAAGACGCACTCCGGCGCGAAGAAGCGGTTCCGCAGCACCGGGAGCGGCAAGCTCATGCGCGAGCAGACCAACGCCCGGCACTACCTCGAGCACAAGTCGAGCCGCCGCACCCGCCGTCTGGCGCAGGACCAGGTCGTCGCCCCCGCCGACGCCAAGAAGATCAAGAAGCTGCTCGGTAAGTGAGTCCCGTGCCGGCGTGACCCGCCGGCCGGAGCCTGAGCCCCGCCGGGCTCGACCCTCACCCCCTGAGCCCCGAAACGCAAGGAGCATCACGTGGCACGCGTGAAGCGGGCGGTCAACGCCCAGAAGAAGCGCCGTACGACCCTCGAGCGCGCCAGCGGCTACCGCGGCCAGCGCTCGCGTCTGTACCGCAAGGCCAAGGAGCAGGTCACCCACTCGCTCGTCTACTCCTACCGCGACCGCAAGGCGCGCAAGGGTGACTTCCGCAAGCTGTGGATCCAGCGCATCAACGCTGCGTCCCGCGCGCAGGGCCTGACCTACAACCGCCTCATCCAGGGCCTCAAGGCCGCTGGCGTCGAGGTGGACCGCCGCGTGCTCGCGGACCTGGCCGTCAACGACGTCGCGACGTTCAACGCGCTCGTCCAGGTCGCCAAGGACGCCCTGCCCGAGGACGTCAACGCGCCCAAGGCTGCAGCCTGACCCGCGGACCCCAGGGGCGCGACGCGCGCCCCACGGACGCCCGGCCGGCGTCCGCCCCTGCCCCCGCGTTGCGCAACCCGCGCAGCGACCGGGTGCGGCAGGTGCGGGCCCTGGCCGGGCGTTCCGTGCGTTCGCGTACGGGGCGGTTCCTCATCGAGGGGCCGCAGGCCGTGCGCGAGGCGGTCAGGTTCGCGCCGGACCGGGTCGTGGACGTCTACCTGACCGAAGCGGCCTCCGAGCGCTATCCCGAGATCGTCGACGCGGCCCGCGGCGCGGGCTGTGGCTCCACGAGACCGCCGACGACGTCCTGGCCGCGATGAGCGCGGACGCCCAGGGCGTCCTCGCCGTGGCACGGACCTGGCGGACGTCGCTCGACGAGGTGCTGCAGGGCGCTGCGGCGGACACGTCACACGGTGGTGCGGTTCCCGCGCCGCGGCTCGTCGCGCTCCTGTCGTCGGTCCGCGACCCCGGGAACGCCGGCACCGTGATCCGCGCCGCCGACGCCGCGGGTGCCGACGCCGTCGTGCTGACGGAAGGCTCGGTGGAGCCGTTCAACCCCAAGGTCGTCCGTTCGACGGCGGGCTCCCTCTTCCACCTGCCCGTGGTCACGGGCGTCCCGGTCGAGGACGCCGTCGCGGCGCTGCGGGTTGCCGGGCTGGTCGTGCTGGCCGCTGACGGCGGCGGCGACCACGACCTCGACGACCTGTCGGACCGTGCCGTCGGCGTCGGGGGACAAGCCGTTCCTGCCGACGGTGGCCCCGACCTGCGCGCACCCACGGCCTGGCTGTTCGGCACCGAGGCGCAGGGGCTGTCCGACGCCGAGCTGGCGCTCGCCGACGCGAGCGTGCGGGTGCCTATCCGTGGTCACGCCGAGTCGCTCAACCTTGCGACGGCCGCGACCGTCTGCCTCTACGCGTCGAGCCGCGCCCAGCGCTGAGGCCGCAGGCGGTCTTCCGCGCCCCGCGCCGTCGTGCCACGATCGTGGGGTCCGGCCCGACGACGGGGAGGCCGATCGTGACCGACCAGCACGACGAGGCGCCCAGCGAGCGCCGCGAGCCCCGGCTGCCGCCGCGGTGGTTCGTCCGGACCGCCTGGGTCGTCCACCGCGGCTACTTCCGCGTGACCGGTGGCCGGCGCGGGCTGTGGCGGCCCCGGTCGGACAAATGGGGCACGATGCTGCTGCGGACGACGGGGCGCCGGTCCGGTCGTGAGCACGACGTGATCGTCGCGTACTACGAGGACGGGCCGGACCTCGTCACGCTCGCGATGAACGGCTGGGCGCCCGCCGAGCCTGCGTGGTGGTTGAACCTGCAGGCGCAGCCCGACGCGGTGGTCGTGACACCGGACGGTCCACGCGCCGTGCGGGCGCGCGAGGCCCAGGGCGCCGAGCGGGAGCGGCACTGGGCCGCGTTCCGGCGGCTGGGAACCGATCTCGACGGGTTCGCCCCGCGACGGCCGCACACCGCCGTCGTCGTCCTCGAGCCCCGATAATGGGCCCGTGCGCATCTCCTCGAAGACCGACAGTGCCGTCCGCGCCTGCGTCGAGCTCGCCGCGCGGCACGAGGCGGGGACGCCGTACATCAAGGCCACGACGGTCGCGGAGGCGCAGGACCTCTCGTTGTCGTTCGTCCTCGTCATCCTCAACGAGCTCAAGCAGGCCGGTCTGGTCGAGAGCCGGCGCGGTTCGGACGGTGGGTACCGGCTGGTCGCGTCCCCGGACCGGATCGTGGTGGCGGACGTCGTCCGGGCGATCGACGGTCCGCTCGCGAACGTCGCGGGCAGCCACGTGGAGGACGTGGCCTACGGGGAGCGGCGGGTTCCGTCCGCGACCTGTGGGTGGCGCTCCGCGCGTCGATCCGGACGGTCCTGGACGAGGTGACCTTGCACGACCTCGCGAGCGGCACGATGCCGCCGGAGGTCGCGGCGCTGATCGACGACGAGGACGCGTGGCGGACCCGCCCGAACCGTCGCCGTGTCGGGGCCGCGATGGGCCGGACGCCACCGCCCTCGGACGCTCGATGACGGGCCCGTAACCTTCCCCGGATCGTGAGACAAACGTCCGTCTGATGGACACGTTCTTGAGTTAACCACTCAAGAAGGGTTGAGTGTGGCCATCCCGGCGCCGCCGGGTCGATACACCGAGCCCGAAGGACTGACCCATGAGCCGCACGTCCCTGCGCCCCGTCGCCCGAGCCGCCGTCGTCGCCACGACCGCCGCCCTCGCACTGGGGCTCGCCGCGTGCTCGGGGTCGAGCTCCGCGGCGGACAAGGTCGCCGTCGTCGGGTACTCCGTGCCCCAGCCCGCCTACGACGCCCTCGAGGCCGCGTTCCAGAAGACCGACGCCGGCAAGGGCGTCACCTTCACCTCCTCGTTCGGCGCGAGCGGCTCGCAGTCGAAGGCCGTCGCCGCCGGGCAGAAGGCCGACTACGTCGCGTTCTCCGTGGAGCCCGACGTCCAGAACCTCGTGCCCGCCAAGGTCGACGCGAGCTGGAGCTCGGACGACACGCAGGGCAACGTGTCCGACTCGGTCGTCGTGATCGTGACCCGCAAGGGCAACCCGCAGCACGTCACCGGCTGGGACGACATCGTCAAGCCGGGCGTGAAGATCGTCACCGCCGACCCGGCGTCCTCCGGCTCCGCCAAGTGGAACATCCTCGCCGCCTACGAGCACGAGCTCGCCACGGGCGGCACCGAGGACGACGCCAAGGCGTACCTGACGAAGTTCTTCGGCAACACCGTCTCCCGCGCGTCAAGCGGCGCGGTCGCGATGACCCAGTTCCTCGGCGGCACGGGCGACGTTCTCATCTCCTACGAGGACGAGGCGATCGCGGCCCGCCAGGCCGGCAACGACGTCGACTACGTCGTCCCCGACGACACGTTCCTCATCGAGAACCCCGCGGCCGTCACGAAGACCGCCTCGAAGCCCGCGAAGGACTTCCTCGCGTTCGTGCAGTCCGACGACGGCCAGAAGATCTTCGCGAGCAAGGGCTTCCGTCCGGTCTCGAAGACCGTCGAGGTGGGAACCGTCGAGGGCGCGAACGACCCGTCGCACCCCTTCCCCGAGGTCAAGAAGCTCACCACCATCGCCGACCTGGGCGGCTGGGACGCCGTGAACAAGAAGTTCTTCGGCGACGGCGGCCTCGTCACCGCGATCGAGGGCGACTCGTGACGGTCGCCACCGCACCGGCGCCGCAGGGGCCGGCCCCCGTCTCGGACGAGACGAGGGCCGGCCCCGGCCGCGTCGTGAGCGCCGCGGGCTGCGCGTGCTGCGGCCGGCGTCCGCGGCGGGCCTCGGGCTCGTCACGCTGTGGCTCAGCCTCGTCGTCCTGATCCCGCTCGCCGCCGTCGTCGTCACGGGCGCGCAGGGCGGATGGACGGCGTTCGTGGACGCGGTCACGTCGCCCGTCGCGCTGTCGGCGCTGACGCTCTCCGCGGGCCTGTCGCTCGCGGTGGCAGTCGTCAACGGTGTCGTCGGCACGACGGTTGCCTGGGTGCTCGTACGCGACCCGTTCCGGGGCTCCCGGCTGCTCGACCACGTGATCGACGTGCCGTTCGCGCTCCCGACGATCGTCACGGGCGTCGTGATGATCGCCCTCTACGGTCCGGCGTCGCCCGTCGGGGTCGACCTCGTAGGGACGCGGGTGGGGTTGTTCGTGACGCTCCTCTTCGTGACCCTGCCGTTCACGGTCCGCACGGTCCAGCCCGTGCTCGAGGCGCTCGACCGCGACGCCGAGCAGGCGGCCGCGTCGCTCGGGGCGTCGGGTCCGACGGTGTTCCGACGGGTCGTGCTGCCCGTCATCCTGCCCGCGATCGCGTCGGGCGCCTCGCTCGCGTTCGCCCGCGCGCTCGGCGAGTACGGGTCGCTCGTGCTCATCTCGAGCAACATCCCGAAGCAGACGCAGGTCGCCTCGGCCCTCATCTACGGCAAGCTCGAGGACGCCACGAACCCCGTGACCTCGACGCAGCAGGCCGCGTCGCTCGCGATCGTCCTGCTCGCGGTGAGCGTGCTCGTGCTCGTCGCTGTCGAGCTGCTCCAGCGGAAGGGGCGGGCCGCCATGGCTGAGCCCACCGTCACCGCGCCGGCCGGCGAGCGTCGGACGGGGCGGCGGGTCGTGCGGACGCTCGTCGTCGCCTACGTGGGCGTGCTCGTGGTCCTGCCGCTCGGGGTCCTCGTGTGGCGCACGTTCAAGCCCGGTCTCGACGCCTTCGTCACGGCCGTCACCGACCCGTTGGCGGTCCATGCGTTCCGGATGACCGCGGAGGTGGCGCTCATCTCCGTCGCCCTGACCACCGTGCTCGGGACGGTCGCCGCGTTCCTCATCACGCGTTCGGGGCTGCCGGGCATGAGGGTCCTCGACACGCTCCTCGGGCTCCCGGTGTCGGTCTCGCCGATCGTCGTCGGCCTCGCGCTGATCCTCGTCTACGGGAGCACCGGCTGGTTCGGGCCGACGCTCGAGTCGCTGGGCATCCAGGTGATCCTGTCCGTGCCCGGGATGGTCCTCGCGACCATGTTCGTCTCGATGCCGCTCGTGACCCGTGCCGTCGCCCCCGTGCTGGTCGCTCGCGGCACGGACCAGGAGCAGGCCGCCGAGTCGCTCGGTGCGAGCGCCCCGGTGAGGTTCTGGCGGATCACGCTCCCCGGGATCCGCACGGCGCTCGTGACCGGCGTCGTGCTCGCGCTCGCGCGCAGCATCGGCGAGTACGGGGCGGTCCTCGTGGTCTCGGGCAACATCCAGGGCCAGACGGAGACCGCGACGCTTCGCGTGGACACCCTGTACCAGACCCTCCTGCAGCCCGACGCGGCCTACGCCGTGACCTTCGTCCTCGTGGCCGTCGCGATCCTCACCATCGTCGCGACGAGCCTGCTCCGCCGCTCCCAGGGAGGAACCCGATGAGCATCCAGGTCCGCGGCCTGACCAAGCGCTTCGGCTCGTTCGTCGCGCTCGACGACGTCGACGTCACCGTCCGTTCCGGTACGCTCACCGCGCTGCTCGGTCCCTCGGGCGGTGGCAAGACCACGCTCCTGCGCGTCGTCGCCGGTCTCGAGCAGGCCGACGCCGGGACGGTCGTGATCGACGACAAGGACGCCACCCGCGTCCCGGCGAGGCGGCGCGACGTCGGCTTCGTGTTCCAGCACTACGCGCCGTTCGGCCACCTGAGCGTCGCGCGGAACGTGGCGTTCGGGCTCGAGATCCGCAAGCGGCCCAAGGCCGAGACCGCGGCCCGGGTGGACGAGCTGCTCCGCCTCGTGCACCTCGAGGCGTTCGCCGACCGGCTGCCGTCCGAGCTGTCGGGCGGTCAGCGCCAGCGCATGGCGCTCGCTCGGGCGCTCGCCGTCGAACCCAAGGTCCTGCTGCTCGACGAGCCGTTCGGAGCCCTCGACGCGACCGTCCGCAAGGAGCTGCGGCAGTGGCTGCGGCGTCTGCACGACGAGGTCCACGTCACGACGGTGTTCGTGACCCACGACCAGGCGGAGGCCCTCGAGGTCGCGGACGAGATCGTCGTCGTGAACGGGGGACGGGTCGAGCAGGTCGGCACGCCGGACGAGGTCTACGACCGGCCCGTGAACGAGTTCGTCATGCGCTTCCTCGGCCCGACGACGTCGCTCGCCGGCGCGCTCGTGCGGCCCCACGACGTCGAGGTGCTGGCGGCCGCCGCACCGGGCGCCGTCGAGGCCGAGGTCGGGTCGCTGCGGCGGGTGGGCTTCGAGGCGCGGCTCGTCGCGCACGTCCCCGGCTCCGGCGACGTGGACGTCCTCGGCTCCCGATCGGACCCGGCGCTGCGCGACCTGCGACCCGGCGACCGGGTGTGGCTGCGCGCCGTCGGACCCGTCGTCGAGGCTGCGCCGTCGGCACCGAGCGTCGACGCGTCGGACGACGTCGCGCCCGGTGACCCGGTGGGCGTGGCAGCATCGTCGGGTGCGCCTGTTCGCGGCGGTGTTCCCGCCTGACCCGGTCCTCGACCACCTCGCCCTCGCGCTCGACGCGGTGGGGGCGGGCCGCACCCTGCCCGACGCTCCCGACGGGCGCCGCGGCTCGCCTCGGTGGGTGCCGCGCGACGCGCAGCACCTGACGCTCGCGTTCTACGCGGACGTCCCCGAGGGGGCCGTCCCGGAGCTCTCCGAGGCGCTGCGCGATCTCGCGCGAGAGGCCGAGCCCTTCGAGCTCCGGCTCCGCGGTGCGGGCTCGTTCGCGGGCCGGGTGCTGTGGGTGGGGGTCGACGGAGCCACCGACGCGCTCCGCGAGCTCGCCGAGGGCGCCCTCGCGGCGAGCGTCCGCGAGGTGCCCGACGACGTCCGCCCGCACCGCGCCCACCTCACCGTGGCCCGGGCCCGGTGGGGCAGGAGCAAGGTCAGCCGGTCGCGCGACGCCTGCCGCTCGCAGCTCGATCCGGCGGCCCGGGCGCTCGCGGTCTACGCCGGCCCGGCGTGGACGGTCGACGGGTTCTCGCTCGTCGAGTCGCGTCCCGGCGAGGGCCCGCAGGGCGGCCCGCTGTATCGGGAGGTCGAGCGCTGGGGCTTCGCCTCCTGACGCCGAGCACGCGGGTTCCTCGCTGACCAAGCGGCGTCGGTCCGCTTGCTCGGCGGGGAACCCGCTTGCTCGGTGGTCGTCATGTGTCCGAGCGTGAGTAGCCGTAGAGGTCCGTCTGCGTCTGGTTGACCCAGATCTCGGTGCCGGCCGGGACGGCCGGCGCGACGCCCGCGTCGGGGTTCGGGATCCGCAGGCTCAAGCCGTAGCTCTCGTCGACCACGGTCGCGGCGATCCCGGCCGCCTCGAGCCGTTCGGCGAGAGCCTGGACGTCCGGGTGCTCGAACGAGATCTGCACGCTCGGCCGCTCGGCCCGGTGCGCGGCGACGAGCCCGCCGCCGGGTGCGGCGAGGTCCACCCAGTCGCCGACGTCGGACGTGATACGACGGCGCAGGCCGAGGCGCTCGAGCGTCGCCGCGACCTCCGCGACGTCGGGGAGTACCACAGCGGCAGGACGCTCGTCCGCCCGGTCGGCGCCGCGCCGCCGTCGGACGACCCGTCGGGCGTCGTGCTGTGCACGCGGAACCGGAGCCCGTCCGCACCGGTCACGGTGATCCCGGGCCCGTCGGCGTCGGCGTCGACAGGGACGCCGACGGCGGCCTCCACGGCGTCGAGGTCGTCGCTCTCGAAGCCGAGGACCTGGGTGCCGTCGAGCGCGTCACCGGGCGGGACGGCGTGCACGGCCACCCGGCCCGAGGCGAGGGCGAGGACGTGCCAGTCGCCGTCGTCGGTGAGCGTCCGCCCGCCGAGCGCGGCGACGACGGCGAGCCAGGCGTCCGGACGGGCGGTGAAGACGATGGGCCGGACGACGAGTCCTGCGGGGGTGGTCATCGTTCCTCCTCGGTCGCGGGCGGGGTGGCCAGGTAGTCACGCAGCGCCCGCTCGACGAGCGCCGACAGGCTGAGGCCTTCGTCGATGCTGCGGTGCTTGACCTCCCGGACGAGGTCGGGGGGCAGGTAGACGTTGAACTGCGCCTTCGGGATTGCTTGCATGACAGGATGCTAGCAAGCGAGTGTCACGATGGAAAGAGGGATGGCCGGAGCGCCCCGTGTGGGACGATGAGAGGGTGCTTCGGGGAGCGGGTCGTCGATTTCCGTGGCCCGTTCGTGGGCCGCGTCGCTGAGCTGCGACGCAGGTGGCGCGAGCGGGCCGCATAGAATCCCACGTCGGCGCTCGTAGCTCTCAGGCAGGTTCAGACATGGCCCTGCGCCCCCGCTCCGGACGCCCGAGCACCCGCCGACCCCGATGGTCCGACCGCGGACCTGTCACGAGAGGCACGCATGCCCAGCCCTGACCAGGCAACCCCGGAAGCCCAGACCGGCGCGGACGCGCCCGCCGCCCCGTCGCCGCTCGACGAGGTCGCGCTCGACGCCGCAGTGGACGCGGCCCTCGCCGACGTCGCCGCCGCCCCCGACCTCGAGGCGCTCAAGGCGGTGCGCACGACCCACACGGGCGACCGCTCCGCCCTCGCGCTCGCCAACCGGGCCATCGGCGGCCTGGAGCCTGCGGACAAGGCACGCGCCGGCAAGCTCGTCGGCCCGCGCCGCGGTCGGCTGAACCAGGCGCTCGCCGCCCGGCAGACCGAGCTCGAGGCCGAGCGCGCCGCGCGGGTGCTCGTCGAGGAGGCCGTCGACGTGACGCTCCCGACCGAGCGCGCGACCCGCGGCGCCCGGCACCCCCTCGAGCTGCTCTCCGAGCGCATCGCCGACCTGTTCGTGTCGATGGGCTGGGAGATCGCGGAGGGGCCCGAGCTCGAGGCCGAGTGGTTCAACTTCGACGCCCTGAACTTCGGCCCGGACCACCCGGCCCGCCAGATGCAGGACACCTTCTACGTCGACTCCGGCGAGCCGGGCGTCGCGTCGAACCTCGTGCTGCGCACCCACACGAGCCCGGTGCAGGCGCGCACGCTGCTCGAGCGCGGCGTGCCCGTCTACATCGCGTGCCCCGGCAAGGTGTTCCGCACCGACGCGCTCGACGCGACCCACACCCCGGTGTTCCACCAGGTCGAAGGTCTCGCGATCGACAAGGGCCTCACGATGGCCCATCTCAAGGGCACGCTCGACCACTTCGCCCGCGCGATGTTCGGCCCCGAGGCGCGCACGCGCCTGCGCCCG
Source organism: Luteimicrobium album (assembly GCF_030161555.1). GTDB lineage: Bacteria > Actinomycetota > Actinomycetes > Actinomycetales > Cellulomonadaceae > Luteimicrobium > Luteimicrobium album. Next base: position 3,831,328 of record NZ_BSUK01000001.1, on the reverse strand, counting down.
AGCTTCTTCCCGTTCACCGAGCCCAGCGCCGAGATGGACCTGTGGTTCCCCCAGAAGAAGGGCGGGCCGGGCTGGATCGAGTGGGGCGGCTGCGGGATGGTCAACCCCAACGTCCTGCGGTCCGCCGGGATCGACCCCGAGGAGTACTCGGGCTTCGCGTTCGGCATGGGCATCGAGCGCACGCTCATGCTGCGCCACGCGATCGCTGACATGCACGACATGGTCGAGGGCGACGTCCGCTTCTCGGCCCAGTTCGGGACGGAGATCTGATGCCGTACGTCGTCACCGAGTGGCTCGGCGAGCACACCGACCTCCCGGAGGGCCTCACGGCCGAGCAGCTCGCCGCGGACCTCGTGCGGGTCGGGCTCGAGGAGGAGGCGATCCACGGGACCGACGTGACCGGACCGGTCGTCGTCGGGCGCGTCGTCGCGATGGAGCCCGAGCCCCAGAAGAACGGCAAGACGATCAACTGGTGCCAGGTCGACGTCGGTGGGCACAACGTGGTCGAGGGCGCCGGGACCGACGACGAGCGACGCGTGCCGCGCGGCATCGTCTGCGGCGCGCACAACTTCGTCGTCGGCGACGAGGTCGTCGTCGCGCTGCCGGGCGCTGTGCTCCCCGGGCCGTTCCCGATCGCGAGCCGCAAGACGTACGGGCACGTGTCCGACGGGATGATCTGCTCCGCACGCGAGCTCGGGCTCGGGCAGGACCACGAGGGCATCATCGTGCTCGAGAAGCACGGCTTCTCCGCGGAGCTGGGGCACGACCTCACGCCCGGCTCGGACGCGATCGCGCTGCTCGGCCTCGGGCAGAAGGTGCTCGAGATCAACGTCACGCCCGACCGCGGCTACTGCTTCTCCTACCGCGGCGTCGCGCGCGAGTTCTCGCACTCGACCGGCGCCCGCTTCACCGACCCGGGGCTGCCGAGCGCGCTCGGCGCGCCGCTGCCCGCGGCCACCCCCGACGGGTTCCCCGTCGAGGTGTCCGACGACGCCCCGATCTACGGGCAGGTCGGCTGCGACCGGTTCGTCACACGGATCGTGCGCGGCATCGACCCGGCCGCGGTCAGCCCGCAGTGGATGCAGCGCCGTCTCACGCTCTCGGGCATGAGGCCCATCTCGCTGCCCGTCGACGTCTCCAACTACGTGATGCTCGACCTGGGCCAGCCGACGCACTGCTACGACCTCGCCACGGTCGAGGCACCGATCGTCGTGCGCCGGGCGCGCGCGGGCGAGCGCCTCGTCACCCTCGACGACGTCGACCGCACGCTCGACCCCGAGGACCTGCTCATCACCGCCTCGCCGGGCCTCGCGGACGGCGACGAGGGCACGCACGTCCTCGGCCTCGCGGGCGTCATGGGCGGCGCCTCGACCGAGGTCTCGGCGTCGACGACCGACGTGCTCGTGGAGGCCGCGCACTTCGACCCGGTGACGATCGCGCGCACCGCGCGGCGTCACAAGCTGGCGTCGGAGGCGTCCAAGCGGTTCGAGCGCGGCGTGGACCCGCAGCTCGCGGCGGTCGCGGCGCAGCGCGTCGTCGACCTGCTCGTGCAGTACGGCGGCGCGACCGCGGACCCTGCGGTGAGCGACCTCGACCGCACGACGGCGCCCGCACCGATCCTCTTCCCGGTCGCTGAGGCCGAGCGCCTCACCGGAGTCGCGTACGCGCCCGAGCGTGTCGGCGAGCTGCTCGCCCTGATCGGCTGCGGCGTCGAGAACGCGGGCGAGCCGGGCGTGCTGCGCGTCGTGCCGCCGACCTGGCGGCCCGACCTCACCACGCCCGCCGACCTGGTCGAGGAGGTCGCGCGGCTCGACGGCTACGACAACATCCCGACGGTCCTGCCGCCGTCGCCGGCCGGCACGGGTCTCACGCCCGCGCAGCGCGGCCGGCGCACGGTCGCCCGCGCCCTCGCGGACGCCGGGTTCGTCGAGGTGCTGACCTACCCGTTCGTCGCGGACGCCCAGCTGGACGCGCTGCTGGTCCCCGCCGACGACCCGCGCCGACACGCGGTCCGGCTCGTGAACCCGCTGTCCGACGAGCAGGACGCGATGCGCACCTCGCTGCTCGTCACGCTGCTCCAGGCGGTCCGCCGCAACGTCGGCCGCGGCCTGACGGACGTGGCCGTCGTCGAGCAGGGTCTCGTGACGCGCCCAGGTGCGGGCGCTCTCGTCGCGCCGTCGCTTCCCGGTGGCACGCGCCCGACGCCCGAGCAGCTCGCGGCGCTCGCGGACGCGCTGCCCGGCCAGCCCCGCCACGTCGCGGGCGTCCTGGCCGGCGAGCACGTGCCGACGGGCTGGTGGGGCGGTGGCCGCCGCGCCGACTGGGCCGACGCGGTGGATGCCGTCCGCCTCGTCGCGGACACGCTGCGCGTGCCCGTCGTCGTCGCCGCGGACCCGGACGAGCGCCCGTGGCACCCCGGCCGCTGCGCGCGGGTCACGCTGGCCGACGGCACGCTCGTCGGGCACGCGGGCGAGCTGCACCCGCAGGTCGTGGAGAACCTCGACCTGCCCGCGCGCACCGTCGCGTTCGAGCTCGACCTCGACGTCCTGCTCGACGCCGCGCCCACCGAGCCCGTCGAGGCCGCCCCGGTCTCGGCGTTCCCGGCCGCCAAGGAGGACGTCGCGCTCGTCGTCGACGACGCCGTCCCCGCCGCGGACGTACGGGCGGCCGTCGCGCGGGGCGCGGGGGAGCTGCTCGAGGACCTCCGGCTCTTCGACGTCTTCACCGGGCCGCAGGTCGGCGAGGGCAAGAAGTCGCTCGCGTTCTCGCTGCGCCTGCGCGCCGCCGACCGCACGCTCACGGCCGACGACATCGCCGCCGTGCGCGAGGGCGTCGTCGCTGCGGCCGCCGATGCGGTCGGGGCGACGCTCCGCGCCTGACGGGGACGACACGGGGAGGGGTGGCGTGACACGGGCGACCCGGCTCGAGGTGCCCACGGCCAAGGGCCCGGGTGAGCTCGTCCTCGAGCGGCCGTCCGGCACCCCGCGCGGCGTGCTGCTGCTCGGGCACGGCGCGGGCGGGGCCGTGGACGCGCCCGACCTCGTCGCCGCGCGTGACGCGGCGCTCGCCTCCGGGCTGCTGGTCGCGCGGTTCACGCAGCCCTATCGAGTCGCCGGCCGGCGCGCTCCGGCCCCGGCGGCGCAGCTCGACGCGGCCTGGCTCGAGGCGGTCGGCGTGGTGCGCGGGCGTCGTGGGCTGCGCCATCTCCCGCTCGTCGCGGGCGGGCGCTCGTCGGGTGCCCGGGTCGCGTGCCGCACGGCGACCGCAGCCGGGGCGGTCGCGGTCGTCGCGCTCGCGTTCCCCGTCCACCCTCCGGGTAAGCCCGAGCGCAGCAGGCTGCCCGAGCTGGACGGCGCGGGCGTCCCGGTGCTCGTCGTCCAGGGCGACCGTGATCCCTTCGGCACGCCGCCGGACGCGCCCGGGCGGCGGGTCGTCGTCGTGCCCGGCGCGGACCACGCGCTCCGGCGCGGCGAACCGGTGGTCGCCGACGTCGTCCCCGGCTTCCTCGACGCGGTCCTCGGGACCTGAGGAGGTTCCGCGTTTCAGGACATGTCGCATAGTCTCCTCGGGACACGATCCACGACACAGGGGAGGCGACGGTGCCGCAGCCCAGCACGCGAGCCACGGTCCGCGCGGCACGACGACGGGGACGCGGCGCGCCGGCGCTGCTCGCGGTCACGGGCCTCGTGCTCGTCGGGAGCCTGGCGGCCTGCACGCACAAACCCGACGACACCTCCCTCCACGACACCGCCGCGCAGCTCGCGACCTCACTGGCGGGTGGCTCCGTGGACGGCGTCGCCCTGACGGGTGCGACGCCCGCGGACGCGACCGCCGAGCGCAAGGACGTGTTCGCGGCCGTGCCCGTGCGTCCGACCGTCACCGTGAAGCAGGTGGCCCGCGTCAAGGACCACGACGACCAGGCGACGGCGACGCTCGCCTGGTCGTGGCCCGTCGCGGCCGGTCACCCCTGGTCGTACACGACGACGGTCCACCTCGCCCAGGGCGCGAAGGACGCGACGGCGACGTCGACCGGCAGCCCGGCGCCGACGTCGTCGGCCGGGAGCAAGGACGCCTGGTCCGTCCGGTGGGACCCGACCGTCCTGCTCCCGGACCTTGCCGACAACCAGCACGTGACGTTCTCGCGGGTGCGCCCGCAGCGCGCGAAGATCGTGGACGGCGACGGGAAGGCGATCGTCCAGGACCGCGCCGTGCACGTGATCGGCGTCGACAAGACCCGCACGACCGGGGCGCACTGGGAGTCGTCGGCGCGCGCGCTCGCCAAGGCCCTCGACCTCGACGCGGACGCGTACGCGAAGCAGGTGAGCGCCGCCGGGCCGAAGGCGTTCGTCGAGGCCATCACGCTGCGCGCCTCCGACCCGACCGACGTGTCGAAGCTCACCGCGATCCCCGGCGTCGTCGCGCTCGACGAGAAGGAGCCGCTCGCGCCGACCCACGACTGGGCGCGCCCCTGCTCGGGACCGTCGGCGACGCGACGGCGGACATCGTCAAGGACTCGGACGGACGCGTCCAGCCGGGGGACCAGACCGGCCTGTCCGGCATCCAGAAGCAGTACGACGCCCAGCTCGCGGGCCAGGCCGGCATCTCGATCCGCCTGGTCGACGACGGCGACGGCGGCCTCAGCAGCGGCGCTTCGGACGGAAGCGACGACGACGGCACCGACCTCTTCTCCGTCAAGGCCGTCGACGGCACCCCGGTGGAGCTCACGCTCGACAGCGCGCTCCAGACCGACGCCGAGGGCATCCTGGCGGACCAGGAGGTCGCGAGCGCGATCGTCGCGGTCACCACGTCGGGCCAGGTCCTGGTGGCGGCGAGCGGCGCGGCAGGCAAGGGGCTCTCCACGGCGACGACGGGGAAGTTCGCGCCCGGCTCGACCATGAAGACCGCCAGCGCGCTCGCGCTGCTGCGCGACGGCGAGAAGGCCTCGACCACGGTCCCGTGCACGCCCTCGATCACGGTCGACGGGCGGAAGTTCACGAACGACGCCGACTACCCGTCGTCGGCGCTGGGCACCATCACGCTCGAGTCCGCGTTCGCGAACTCGTGCAACACGGCGTTCATCTCGCAGGCCGGCAAGGTGTCCCAGCAGCAGCTCCACGACGCCGCCGCCGACCTGGGCCTCGGCGTCCCCTCGACCTCGGCGTGCCCGCGTTCTTCGGGTCCGTCCCGACGACGAGCACCGGCGAGACCGACCACGCCGCGTCGATGATCGGCCAGGGCCGGGTCGAGGCCTCGCCGCTGACGATGGCGACCGTCGCGGCCAGCGTCGCCGCCGGGAAGCGCGTCTCGCCGGTGCTCGTCGAGCCGTCGAAGACGTCCGGGGCGACGGCCTCACCGTCAGCGACGCCGTCCGCGATCGCCCCGCCCAGCAAGCTCACGAAGGCCGAGGCGAGCACGCTGCACGGCTTCATGCGCGCCGTCGTCACGGACGGCACCGGCACGATCCTGTCCTCGCTCCCGGGTGACGTCGGCGCCAAGACCGGCACCGCGCAGTTCGGTGACGGCGACAAGTCGCACGCCTGGATGATCGCGACCGACGGCGACGTCGGGGTCGCGGTGTTCGTCGACGAGGGGAGTACGGCGCGACGACCGCCGGCCCGCTGCTCAAGGAGTTCCTGCAGGACCTCGCGAAGGACCGCACGTCGAAGTGAGCACGAGCAGCAGGCCGCGCGTCCTCACGATCGCGGGCACGGATCCGACCGGCGGGGCGGGCGTCGCGGCGGACCTCAAGACGTTCGCCGCGCACGGTGCCTACGGGATGGCGGTCGTGACGGCGCTCGTCGCGCAGAACACCCGCGGGGTCCGGTCGGTGTACGACCCGCCGGTGCAGGTCCTCGTGGCGCAGCTCGACGCCGTCTCGGACGACGTCACGATCGACGCGGTCAAGATCGGGCTCGTCGGGAGCGCGGCCTACGCACGCGCCATCGGCGCCTGGCTCGACCGGGTCGACCCGCCGCACGTGGTGCTCGACCCGGTGCTCGGGGCGTCGGCCGCGGGCCGCCCCCTGCTCGGCCGGGGCGAGCGCGCCGACGAGGCCCTCGTCGCGCTGCGGGACCTCGCGGCCCGGGCCGACGTCGTGACCCCGAACGTCGCGGAGCTCGCGGCGCTCGCGGGAGCGCCGCCGCCGGCGTCTGGCGCGGAGATCCTCGAGCTCTCCCGGGCCCTCGCGGGCAGCCTCGACACCCGGGTCCTCGTCACGGGCGGGCACCTCGGCGGGCGACGGTCCCCGGACACGCTCGTCGCGCCGTCGGGCGCGGTCGTGACCGTGGACGGCGAACGCGTCGAGACGGCGCACACGCACGGCACGGGCTGCGCGCTGTCGAGCGCGCTGGCAGCGCTCCGTCCCGTCCGCCCGTCGTGGGAGGCGACGCTCCGTGACGCCAAGACGTGGCTGACGGGCGCGCTCCGCGACGGCGGCCGGCTCGACGTCGGACGCGGTCCCGGCCCGGTCGACCACCTGTCGGGGATCTCCGCCCCGGAGCGGCGGACCACCTGATGCCGTCCGACGGCGACCGGCCGGTCACGGCGGAGCCCGGACGCGACGTCCTGAGCGAGCCGGCGTTCGCGCGGCTCTGGACGGCCGCGACGCTCAGCGGGCTCGGCTCGGCCGTCACGACGGTCGCCGTCCCGGTGCTCCTGGTGAACGTCCTGCACGCGACACCGGTCGAGCTGGGGATCGTGAACGCGGTGCAGCTCCTCCCGTACCTGCTGTTCGGGCTCGTCGTCGGCGTCGTGCTGGACCGCGTCCGGCGCCGGCCCGTGCTCGTCTGGGCGAGCGTGGCCCGCGCGGCGGTGCTCGCCGTCGTCCCGGTGGCGTGGTGGGCGGGCGCCCTGTCGCTGCCGCTGGTCGCGGCGACGCTCTTCGTGTTCGGCCTGCTCTCGCTCGTCGGAACGGCCGCCGGCCAGGCGTTCCTGCCGAGCGTGGTGGCGCCCGACCGGCTGCTGCCCGCGAACGCTCGCCTGGACCAGAGCGCCGCGGTCGCTCAGACGGGCGGCCCGGCCGTCGGGGGTGCGCTCGTCGGCCTGCTCGGAGCGCCGGTCGCGCTCCTCGTCGACGCCGTCAGCTACGTCGTCGACGCGGTCCTGATCGCCCGGATCGCCGTCGAGGAGACGGTCGTCGCGCCCGTGGCGCGGGAACGGGTGCGCGACCAGATCGCCGACGGCCTGCGGTGGGCCTACCGGCACCGGTTGCTGGCGCCGATGGCGTGGTCGACGCACGTCTGGTTCTTCGGGAACGCGGTCGCGCTCACGGTCTTCCCGCTGCTCGCGCTCCGGGAGCTCGGCCTGTCCTCGCTCGGGTACGGGCTCCTGCTCGCCGGGACGGGTGTCGGCGCTCTCGCGGGGGCCTTCGGTGCGGCGGCGGCCGGGCGCGCGTGGGGTCCGGGCCGCGTGATCGGGTTCACGCGGCTCGGCTACCCGGTGGCGTGGGCACTGATCGCGCTCGCACCGGCCGGGGGCGGGGCCGGGACCTGGAGCGTGCTGGTGGCCGGGTCGGTGCTCGGGGAGTGGCCGCCGGGCTGGAGAACGCCAACGAGATGGCGTACCGGCAGGTCGTCACCCCGACCCGGCTCCAGGGTCGGACCAACGCCACGCTGCGCTCGGCCAACCGCTCGGCGGCCGTCGCCGGCGCGCTGCTGGGCGGCGTCGTCGCGTCGACCTGGGGCTACCGCCCGTCGCTCTGGCTCGCGGTCGCCGTGTTCGCGGCGGCCGCGCTCGTGGTGCTGGCCTCGCCCGCACGGACGGCCCGCTACGACGACGCAGCGTGACGACTCAGGGGACCAGCAGCACCTTGCCCGTCGTCCGCCGCCCCTCGAGCGCGCGGTGGGCCTCGGCGGCGTCGTCGAGCGGGTACGTCGCGCCGACGCGGACGTCGAGCGTGCCGTCCTCCACGGCCGCGAAGAGCTCCGTGGATCGCGCCAGCAGCTCGTCGCGCGTCGCGACGTAGTCGGCGAGCGTCGGGCGCGTGAGGAACAGCGAGCCGGCGCGGTTGAGTCGCTGGATGTCGAACGGTGGCACCTGCCCGGACGACCCGCCGAACAGGACGAGCATCCCGCGCCGCCGCAGCGACGCGAGGGAGGCGTCGAACGTGTCCTTGCCGACGCCGTCGTACACGACGTGCACGCCCGCTCCGCCGGTGAGGTCCCGGACGACGCGCGGCAGGTCCGCGGTGAGGTCGTCGAGCTCGCGGTAGTGCACGACGTCGGACGCCCCGGCCCCGCGAGACAGCTCCTCCTTCTCGGCGCCGCCGACGGTCGTGATCACGCGTGCGCCGCGCGAGACCGCGAGCTGGGTGGCGAGCAGCCCGACGCCGCCCGCGCCCGCGTGCAGGAGGACGTCGTCGCCGTCGCGGACGGCGTAGGTGGAGGTGACGAGGTAGTGGGCGGTGAGGCCCTGGAGCACGAGCGCGGCGGCGGTCACGAGCGGGACGGCGTCGGGAACGGGGACGGCGCGGTCCGCGGGGACGACGACGCGCTCGGCGTACGACCCGGGCGCGGACTCCCACGCCACGTGGTCGCCCTCGGACACGCCCGTGACGCCCTCGCCGACCCCGACGACGACGCCCGCACCCTCGGAGCCGGGCACGTGCGGGTGGTCGGCGGGGTAGACGCCGGACCGCAGGTAGGTGTCGATGAAGTTGACGCCCGCGGCGGCGAGCTCGACGACGAGCTCGCCGGGCCCGGGCTCCGGGTCGGGACGGTCGGTGACGGCGAGGACCTCGGGTCCTCCGGCCTGGGAGGCGACGACGGCGCGCATGGGCACACGCTACGACGTGCCGCTTTTCCTCGGCGCGCATAGGTATGTAAGATCATGCATATGACGATCAGAGTGGCGGTCGCCGGAGCGAGCGGCTACGCCGGCGGGGAGACCCTGCGGCTCCTCGCCGACCATCCCGAGGTCGAGGTCGGCGCGCTCACGGCGCACTCCAACGCCGGCACGCTGCTCGGCGAGCACCACCCGCACCTGCGCTCCCTCGCAGGCCGCGAGCTGATCCCGACCACGCCCGACAACCTCGCCGGGCACGACGTCGTCGTGCTCGCGCTGCCGCACGGCGCGAGCGGCGAGATCGCGGCGCAGCTCCCGGACGACGTCCTCGTGATCGACCTCGGCGCCGACCACCGCCTCGCCTCCGCCGACGACTGGCGCACCTACTACCGCTCCGAGCACGCCGGCACCTGGCCGTACGGGATGCCGGAGCTTCTGCTCGCGCCGGGCGCGGCGGGGAGCCGACCGAGGACACGCCGCTCACCAAGCAGCGCGAGAACCTCGCCGGCGCCCGCCGGATCGCGGTCCCGGGCTGCAACGTCACCGCGGTCACGCTCGGCCTCCAGCCCGGCGTCGCGTTCGGCCTGCTCGACCCGACCGACCTCGTCGCCGTCCTGGCCGTCGGCTACTCGGGCGCGGGCAAGTCGCTCAAGCCGCACCTGCTCGCCGCGGAGGCGTTGGGCTCGGCCCAGCCGTACGCCGTCGGCGGCTCCCACCGGCACATCCCGGAGATCGCGCAGAACCTGCGGGCCGCGGGCGCGCACGACGTCTCGATCAGCTTCACGCCCGTGCTCGTGCCGATGTCGCGGGGCATCCTCGCGACGGCGACGGCGCGCCTCGCCCCGGGCCACGAAGGCGTGACGACGGCCCATCTCCGCGAGGCGTGGGCCGAGGCGTACGCGGGGGAGCCGTTCGTCGAGCTGCTGCCCGAGGGGCAGTGGCCGACGACGGCCATGACGACCGGCGCCAACACGGCCCTCGTGCAGGTCGCGCTCGACGAGCGCGCGGGCCGCGTCGTGACCGTCACCGCGATCGACAACCTCGTCAAGGGCACCGCGGGCGCCGCGGTGCAGTCCATGAACATCGCCCTGGGGCTGCCGCAGACCCTGGGCCTGACCGTGCAGGGGGTCGCCCCGTGACCGAGCTCGTGACCTGGCCCGCATCCCCGGGCGTGACGGCGGCCGCCGGTTTCCGTGCCGCGGGCGTGACCGCAGGTCTCAAGGCGTCCGGCAACCGCGACCTGGCGCTCGTCGTGAACGACGGCCCGCTCCAGGTCGGGGCGGCGGTCTTCACCACCAACCGCGTCGTGGGCGCGCCCGTGCTGTGGTCGCGCCAGGTGGTCAGCGACGGCGTCGTGCACGCGGTCGTCCTCAACTCGGGCGGCGCGAACGTCTGCACCGGGCCCGAGGGCTTCCAGGACGCGCACGCCACCGCGGAGAAGGTCGCCGAGGTGCTGGGGGCCTCGGCGGCCGACGTGGTGGTCGCGTCCACGGGCCTGATCGGGGAGCGGCTGCCGCGCGAGAAGGTGCTCCACGGCGTCGACCTCGCGGCCGCCGCGCTCGCCGCGGACGCCGCGTCGGGCGAGGCCGCGGCGGACTCGATCCGTACGACCGACACGGTCGCCAAGACGGCGCACGTCGTCGTGGAGACGCCCGCCGGGTCCTTCACCGTGGGCGGCATGGCCAAGGGCGCGGGCATGCTCGCACCGGCGCTCGCCACGATGCTCTGCGTGGTCACGACGGACGCCGTGGTCGACGCGGCCACCGCCGACGCCGCCCTGCGCGCCGGCACGCGCGCGTCGTTCGACCGCGTCGACTCCGACGGCTGCATGTCGACCTCGGACACGGTCGCGCTCCTCGCGTCCGGCGCCAGCGGCGTGACGCCCGACGACGCCGCGTTCGCGGCCGCGGTCCGCGCGGTCTGCGCGTCGCTCGCCCGCCAGCTGGTGGCGGACGCCGAGGGCGCGTCCCACGACATCGCCGTCACGGTGACCGGTGCGGAGACCGAGGACGCGGCGCTCGCCGTGGCCCGGGCCGTGACCCGGTCCAACCTGTTCAAGACGGCCGTGTTCGGCAACGACCCCAACTGGGGTCGCATCCTCGCCCAGGTCGGCACGGTCCCCGTCGAGGTCGCCGCGTTCGACCCCGACCAGCTCGACGTGAGCGTCAACGGCGTCCAGGTCTGCCGGGCCGGCGGCGCGTACCGCCCCCGCGACGAGGTCGACATGGCCTCGCAGCGCGAGGTGCGCGTGGACATCGACCTCCACGCGGGCGACGCGACCGTCACCGTCTGGACCAACGACCTCACGCACGACTACGTCCACGAGAACAGCGCGTACTCCACATGAGCGAGACATCGACCGACCTGCCGCCCGCCCACCCGGGCTTCGACACCCGCACCGGCCTGAGCCCCGACCAGAAGGCCGAGGTCCTCGTGGAGGCCCTCCCGTGGCTCGAGCGGTTCCGCGGCGCGCTCGTCGTCGTGAAGTACGGCGGCAACGCCATGGTCGACGACGAGCTCAAGCGTGCGTTCGCGCAGGACATGGTCTTCCTGCGCAGCGTCGGGCTGCGCCCCGTCGTCGTGCACGGCGGCGGGCCGCAGATCTCCGCGATGCTCGACCGGCTCGGCATCGAGTCCGAGTTCCGCGGCGGCCTGCGCGTCACGACCCCGGAGGCGATGGACGTCGTCCGGATGGTGCTGACGGGTCAGGTCTCGCGCGAGCTCGTCGGGCTGATCAACGCGCACGGGCCGTTCGCCGTCGGGCTGTCGGGGAGGACGGCCGCCTGTTCGAGGCGGAGCGCCGGACTGCGACCGTCGACGGCGAGCAGGTCGACGTCGGCCAGGTGGGCGACGTCGTCGCCGTGCACCCGCGCGCCGTCCAGGACCTGCTCGACGCCGGCCGCATCCCCGTCGTCTCGACGGTCGCCCCCGACGTCGACGACCCGACCCAGGTGCTCAACGTCAACGCCGACACCGCGGCCTCGGCGCTCGCGGTCGCGCTCGGTGCGCGCAAGCTCATCGTCCTGACGGACGTCGCGGGCCTGTACACGCGCTGGCCCGACAAGGAGTCGCTGGTCTCGCAGATCGGCGCCGACGAGGTCGAGGCGCTCCTGCCGTCCCTCGCGTCCGGGATGATCCCGAAGATGGAGGCGTGCTTGCGCGCGGTGCGCGGCGGGGTGCGTGCGGCCACGATCATCGACGGCCGCGTCCCGCACTCGGTGCTGCTCGAGATCTTCACGCCCGAGGGCAACGGCACGATGGTCGTGCCGGAGCTCCTGGGCACCGACACGACCCAGGAAGGCGGCCCCGTATGAGCGAGCTGCTCGCCGCGTCCACCGGCGACCTCACGCACCCCGAGCCCGGCTCGGTGGCCGAGTGGACGGACCGCTACACGCACGCGGTCATGGACACGTTCGGGCCGCCGCAGCGCGTGCTCGTGCGCGGCGAGGGCGCGTACGTCTGGGACGCCGACGGCAACCGCTACCTCGACCTGCTCGGGGGCATCGCGGTGAACTGCCTGGGGCACGCGCACCCGACGCTCACCGCCGCGATCAGCGCACAGCTCGGGACGCTCGGGCACGTGTCGAACTTCTTCGGCTCGCCCACCCAGATCGCGCTCGCGGAGAAGCTGCTCGGCCTGGCCGGCGCCCCCGCGGGATCGCGCGTGTTCTTCACGAACTCGGGCACCGAGGCCAACGAGGCGGCGTTCAAGATGGCGCGCCGCAACAACCCCGACGGCACGCGGACGCGCATCCTCGCGCTCGAGGGCTCGTTCCACGGCCGCACCATGGGGGCCCTCGCGCTCACGTCCAAGGCCGCGTACCGGGAGCCCTTCGAGCCCCTGCCCGGCGCGGTCGAGTTCCTGCCGTTCGGCGACACCGAAGCCCTCCGGGCGGCGTTCTCGCCGGAGGTCGTGCGTGAGCGCGGCGAGGTCGCGGCGTTCGTCCTCGAGCCGATCCAGGGCGAGGTCGGGGTGCGTCCCCAGCCCGCGGGCTACCTCGCGCTCGCCCGCGAGCTCACGGCGGCGGGCGGCGCCCTGCTGATCCTCGACGAGGTCCAGACCGGCTCGGGTCGCACGGGCGCCTGGTTCGCCTACCAGCTCCCCGAGCTCGCCCCCGAGGGCTTCCTGCCCGACGTCGTCACGCTCGCCAAGGGCCTCGGCGGCGGGTTCCCCGTCGGCGCGGTGCTCGCGTACGGGGACCGTGCGGCGCACCTGCTCGGGCGGGGGCAGCACGGCACGACGTTCGGCGGCAACCCCGTCGCGGCGGCCGCGGCGCTCGCGACGATCGGCGTGATCGAGCGCGACGACCTGCTCGCCAACGTCCGCGGCGTCGGCGCCTACCTGGCCGAGCGCGTGACCGCGCTCGGCCACCCCTGGTCACCGGCGTCCGCGGAGCCGGCCTGCTGCGCGGCATCCCCTCGCCGCGCCGGTCGCGGCGGACGTGGCGCAGCGCGCGCTCCGCGCCGGGCTGATCGTCAACCCCGTGGCACCCGACGCGATCCGCGTCGCGCCGCCCTACCTGCTCACGCGCGACCAGGTCGATGACCTCGTCGCGTTCCTCGCGGAGCTCCCGCACGACCTCGGACAGGAGTCCTGACATGGCTGAGCCGCACGCCCCGCGCCACTTCCTGCGCGACGACGACCTCACGCCCGCCGAGCAGCGCGAGGTCCTCGAGCTCGGGCTCGCGTTCCACGACGACCGCTTCGTCCGCACGCCCCTGTCCGGCCCCCGTGGGGTCGCGGTCATCTTCGACAAGCCGTCGACCCGCACCCGCGCGTCGTTCTCGGTGGGCGTCGCCGAGCTCGGCGGGTACCCGCTGGTGATCGACGCGCAGACCAGCCAGCTCGGCCGCGGCGAGCCCGTCGCGGACACGGCCCGGGTCCTGGGTCGGATGTGCTCGGCGATCGTCTGGCGGACGTTCGGCCAGGAGCTCATCGAGGAGATGGCGTCGGCGTCCCCGGTCCCGGTGGTCAACGCGCTCACCGACGCGTTCCACCCGTGCCAGATCCTCGCGGACCTGCTGACCGTGGCGCAGCACCGGGGCGGCGTCGGGTCGCTCCCGGGCACCACGCTCACCTACCTCGGCGACGCCGCGAACAACATGGCGCACTCGTACCTGCTCGGCGGCGTCACCGCCGGCATGCACGTCCGTGTCGCGGGCCCCGAGGGCTATCTGCCGGACCCGCGGATCGTCGCCGACGCCGAGCGGATCGCCGCGCAGACCGGCGGCTCCGTGCTCGTGACGACCGATCCCGACGCCGCGCTCGACGGCGCCGACGTCCTCGCGACCGACACCTGGGTCTCCATGGGCCAGGAGGACGAGAAGGGCGAGCGCGAGGCGCCGTTCGTCCCGTTCGCGATCGACGCGGCAGCGCTCGCGAAAGCGGCCGACGACGCGATCGTCCTGCACTGCCTGCCCGCCTACCGCGGCAAGGAGATCTCCGCCGACGTCATCGACGGGCCGCAGTCCGTCGTGTGGGACGAGGCCGAGAACCGGCTGCACGCGCAGAAGGCGCTGCTGACCTGGCTGCTGGAGCGGTCGTGACCGACCCCGCCGTGGCAGGGCCGTCCACGACCCCCGCCACGACCCCTGCGACGAAGGCCGCACGCCACGCGCGGATCGTCCAGGTGATCGCGCACGGCGAGATCCACTCGCAGGCCGAGCTCGCGCGCGCGCTCGCGGCAGACGGCCTGAGCGTCACGCAGGGCACGCTCTCGCGCGACCTCATCGAGCTGCGGGCCGAGAAGGTGCGCAGCACGTCCGGGGCGCTCGTCTACGCTGTGCCGGGCGAGGGCGGGGACCGCTCGGTCCAGGCCGCGGCCGACGCGGGCTATCTCTCGGCTCGCCTCGCACGCCTGTGCGCGGAGATGCTGGTGTCGGCGGAGGCGTCGGGCAACCTCGTCGTCCTGCGGACGCCGCCGGGTGCCGCGAACTACCTGGCCTCCGCGATCGACCACTCGGTGCTGCCCGACGTGCTCGGCTGCATCGCGGGGGACGACACGATCTGCGTGATCACGCGGGACCCCGCCGGCGGCGACGCCGTCGCACGGCGCTTCCTGTCGCTCGCGGGCGACTGACCCCGCCACCCCAGAACCTCAGACCAGAACCACGGACCAGAAAGAGATGAACCGTCATGACTGATCGCGTCGTGCTCGCCTACTCGGGCGGCCTGGACACCTCCGTCGCCATCGGCTGGATCGGCGAGGCCACGGGCGCCGAGGTCATCGCCGTCGCGGTCGACGTCGGCCAGGGCGGCGAGGACCTCTCCGTCATCCGCCAGCGCGCCCTCGACTGCGGCGCCGTCGAGGCGTACGTCGCGGACGCCCGCGACGAGTTCGCCGCCGAGTACTGCATGCCCGCGCTGCGCGCGAACGGCATGTACGAGGGCCGGTACCCGCTCGTCTCGGCGCTGTCGCGCCCGGTGATCGTCAAGCACCTCGTGCGTGCGGCCCGCCAGTTCGGTGCCGACACCGTGGCGCACGGCTGCACCGGCAAGGGCAACGACCAGGTCCGTTTCGAGGTCGCGACGACGTCGCTCGCCCCCGAGCTCAAGTCGATCGCCCCGGTCCGTGACCTGGCGCTGACGCGCGAGAAGGCCATCGACTACGCCGAGAAGCACGACCTGCCGATCGCGACGACCAAGCACAACCCGTTCTCGATCGACCAGAACGTCTGGGGCCGCGCCGTCGAGACCGGCTTCCTCGAGGACATCTGGAACGAGCCGACCAAGGACGTCTACTCCTACACGGACGACCCGACGTTCCCGCCGGTCGCCGACGAGGTCGTCATCACGTTCGAGCAGGGCCTCCCCGTCGCGATCGACGGCACGGCCGTGACGCCGCTCCAGGCGATCCAGGAGATGAACCGCCGCGCGGGCGCCCAGGGCGTCGGCCGGATCGACATCGTCGAGGACCGCCTCGTCGGGATCAAGTCGCGCGAGATCTACGAGGCGCCCGGCGCGATCGCGCTCATCGCCGCGCACCAGGAGCTCGAGAACGTCACGCTCGAGCGCGAGCAGGCCCGCTACAAGCGCCTGATCGAGCAGCGCTGGTCGGAGCTCGTCTACGACGCGATGTGGTTCAGCCCGCTCAAGCGCTCGCTCGACGCCTTCATCGACGACACGCAGAAGTACGTCTCCGGCGACATCCGGATGGTGCTGCACGGCGGCCGCGCGACGGTCACGGGCCGCCGCAGCGAGGCGTCGCTGTACGACTTCAACCTCGCCACGTACGACGAGGGCGACGCGTTCGACCAGTCGCAGGCCCGGGGCTTCATCGAGATCTACGGCCTCCAGGCCAAGCTCGCTGCCGCGCGCGACGTGAAGTTCGGCAACGGCGTGGACTTCGGCACCGGGGCGCTCTGAACCATGGCCGACGAGACTCCCCAGGGCCCCACGGACGACGGCGCGGCTGCGGTCGCGGCGAGTGCGGCCGGCACCGGCAGTGTCGTGGACGGGCGCGAGGAGCGCGTGAGCCTGTGGGGCGGCCGGTTCGCCGGCGGCCCGTCGCCCGAGCTGCAGGCGCTCAGCCAGTCGACGCACTTCGACTGGCGTCTCGCCCCTACGACATCGCCGGCTCACGGGCGCACGCCCGCGTGCTCGCGCAGGCCGGGCTCCTGACGGACGACGAGCTCGCCGGGATGCTCGACGCGCTGGACCGCCTCGAGCGTGACGTCGCGGCGGGGGAGTTCCTCCCGGTGCTGGCCGACGAGGACGTGCACACGGCGCTCGAGCGCGGCCTGATCGAGCGGGCGGGCGCCGAGCTGGGCGGCAAGCTCCGCGCCGGCCGGTCCCGCAACGACCAGATCGCGACCCTCGTGCGGCTGTTCCTGCGCGAGCAGGCACGCCGGCTCACGAACCTCGTGCTCGACGTCGTCGACGCCCTGGTCGAGCAGGCGGCCGCGAACCCTGCGGCCCCGATGCCGGGCCGCACGCACCTGCAGCACGCACAGCCCGTCCTGCTCGCGCACCAGCTCCTGGCGCACGCCTGGCCGCTGCTGCGCGACGTCGACCGCTGGATCGACTGGGACGTCCGTGCCGCGCGCTCGCCGTACGGCTCGGGGGCGCTCGCGGGCTCGTCGCTGGGTCTCGACCCGGCGGCGGTCGCGACGGACCTCGGCTTCGACGGTCCCGTCGAGAACTCGATCGACGGCACCGCGTCGCGCGACGTCGTCGCCGAGTTCGCGTTCGTCGCGGCGATGACGGGCATCGACCTCTCGCGGTTCTCGGAGGAGATCATCCTCTGGAACACCAAGGAGTTCGGCTTCGTCCGCCTCGACGACGCCTACTCGACCGGGTCGAGCATCATGCCGCAGAAGAAGAACCCGGACATCGCCGAGCTCGCGCGCGGCAAGGCGGGGCGCGTCATCGGCGACCTGACCGGCCTGCTGGCCACGCTCAAGGGCCTGCCGCTCGCGTACAACCGGGACCTGCAGGAGGACAAGGAGCCGGTGTTCGACCAGGTCGACACGCTCGCGGTCCTGCTCCCGGCGTTCGCGGGCATGGTCCGGACCCTCACGTTCGACACCGACCGCATGGCGGCCCTCGCGCCGCAGGGCTTCTCGCTCGCGACGGACATCGCCGAGTGGCTCGTGCGCCAGGGCGTGCCGTTCCGCGTGGCCCACGAGGTCGCGGGCGCGTGCGTGAAGTTCTGCGAGGACCGCGGCATCGAGCTCTGGGACCTCACGGACGCCGAGCTGGCCGAGATCTCCGAGCACCTCACCCCCGACGTGCGCACCGTGCTCAGCGTCGAGGGCTCGCTGGCCTCACGCGACGCCGTCGGCGGCACGGCCCCGGCCCGGGTCGCCGAGCAGCTCGACGCCGCCCGCGCCCGCTCGGCGGAGTACCGGGTGTGGGCGCAGGACTGACCCCGTCGCGACGCAGGACGCCGGGGGCACGCGCATGAGCGTGTCCCCGGCGGTCCTCGCCGAGCTCGTGAGCCGCACCCGCGACGGCGAGCCGCGCCTCGGCCCCCGGGGGACCGGGCGCGGCTCGTCGTCGTGGACGGCCCGGCCGGATCGGGCAAGACGACGCTCGCCGCCCAGCTCGGCGACGCGCTGCCCGCGCAGGTCGTGCACATGGACGACCTCTACGAGGGCTGGTCCGGCCTGCGGGCCGGGACCGACCACCTCGCCCGGCAGATCCTCGCGCCCTGGACGGACGGCCGCGACGGCCGATACGCGCGCTACGACTGGGAGGCGGGCGCGTTCGCGGAGGAGCACGCCGTCCCGCGCGCCCCGTACCTCGTCGTCGAGGGCTGTGGCGCGGGTGCACGCCGGCTCGCGGACCTCACGACGCTGCTGGTCTGGGTCGAGGCGCCCGACGACGTCCGGCTGGCCCGCGGCCTCGCCCGCGACGGCGAGGACGCGCGCGAGCACTGGCTCACCTGGATGCGCGAGGAGCGCGAGGTCTACGCGGCCGAGGGGACCGCGGAGCGTGCCGACGTCCGCCTGGACGGCTGGGGCGTGGTCATGTGACGCTCGTCGACCCCGCCACCGTCCCGTCCCGCTCCTGGTTCGAGCGGGACGTGCACGACGTCGCCCGCGACCTCCTCGGCGCGTTCGTCACCCGCAGGGCCCCGCTCGGCGACGTGACGCTCCGCCTCACCGAGGTCGAGGCGTACGACGGCGAGCGCGACCCGGGCTCCCACGCCTACCGCGGGCCGTCGCAGCGCAACCGGGCGATGTACGGCGAGGCCGGGCGGCTGTACGTGTACCGCCACCTGGGGCTGCACCACTGCGTGAACGTCGTCTGCGCACCGCAGGGCCGCGCGTCGGCCGTGCTGCTGCGGGCTGGCGAGGTGACCGACGGCGCGGAGCTCGCCCTGTCCCGCCGCCTCGCGAAAGGACGTTGCGACTCCGCGCGGCAGATCGCCCGCGGTCCGGCTCGGCTCGCGGTCGCGCTCGACCTCGACCTCGACGAGTACGGCGCCGACCTCGTCGACCCGGCGGGTGCGATCGTCGTCCACCTCCCGCTGGCAGCCGCGAGGGACGGCGCCGGTCCGAAGCCGGCCGCGGGGAGGTCCGCACCGGTCCGCGCGTCGGAGTCTCGGGCGACGGCGGCGACGCCGCCCTCTTCCCGTGGCGCTACTGGCTGGCCGGCGAGCCGACGGTCTCCGACTACCGGGCGGTGCGCGCCCGCAAGCGGTGACGCCGGCGCTGCGGCCGGGCGCGCTCGTCCGCGGAATGTCGGCGCACCGTGGTGCGCCGACACGGCACACTAGGAACGCGGCCCGCCCCGGGCCGCCCAGCGCGCGCCCCGCGGGGCGCCGGACGAAGGAGTGGTTGTGAGCGACGTTCTCGACGAGCTGCAATGGCGGGGCCTGGTGGCACAGTCCACCGACGAGGCCGCGCTGCGCGACGCGCTGGGAGCAGGTCCGGTCACCTACTACTGCGGCTTCGACCCGACGGCGCCGAGCCTGCACCACGGCCACCTCGTGCAGCTGATCCTCCTGCGTCACCTCCAGCTCGCAGGGCACCGGGCGCTCGCGCTCGTCGGCGGCGCGACGGGCCTCATCGGCGATCCGCGGCCGAGCAGCGAGCGTACGCTGAACACCAAGGAGGTCGTCGCGGAGTGGACGGACCGCCTGCGGTCCCAGATCTCGCGCTTCCTCGACTTCGAGGGTGACAACCCGGCGAAGCTGGTCAACAACCTCGACTGGACGGGCGAGCTCACGGCCATCGACTTCCTGCGCGACGTCGGCAAGCACTACCGCCTCGGGACGATGCTGGCCAAGGACATCGTGGCGCGCCGCCTCGACAGCGAGCAGGGCATCAGCTTCACCGAGTTCAGCTACCAGATCCTGCAGGGGATGGACTACCTCGAGCTGTTCCGCCGCGAGGGCTGCACGCTGCAGACCGGCGGGAACGACCAGTGGGGCAACCTGCTCTCGGGCGTCGAGCTGATCCGGAAGGCCGAGCAGGCCTCGGTGCACGTCCTGACGACGCCGCTCATCACGAAGGCGGACGGCACCAAGTTCGGCAAGACCGAGGGCGGGGCCGTGTGGCTCGCGCCCGACATGATGACGCCGTACGCCTTCTACCAGTTCTGGGTCAACGCCGACGACGCCGACGTGGTCCGGTTCCTGAAGATCTTCACCTTCCGCACGCGGGAGGAGATCGCCGAGCTCGAACGCTCGGTGCAGGAGCGGCCGGCGGCGCGCGAGGCGCAGCGGACCCTCGCCTCGGACGTCACGACGCTCGTGCACGGCGAGGACGCGACGAAGGCCGTCATCGCGGCGAGCCAGGCGCTCTTCGGTCGCGGCGACCTCAGGGAGCTCGACGAGGCGACGCTCTCCTCCGCCGTGGCCGAGCTGCCCCGCGTCGACGTCGCACCCGGCACACCGGTGGTCGAGGCGCTCGCCGGCGCGGGACTCGTCGCCGGGCGCTCTGCAGCACGGCGAGCGATCGCCGAGGGCGGTGCCTACGTGAACAACGTCAAGGTGACGGGGGAGGACGCGACCCTCGATCCGGCCGAGCTCCTGCACGGGCGATACGCGTTGCTGCGGCGCGGCAAGCGCACGCTCGCGCTCGCGGTGGTCGACGGCGACGCGGCGGCGGGCGCTCGGGCGTAGTCCCGTCGGGTGATCGTCGGACGGGCAAGACCGTGAGGGCCGGGGCGATGCGCCCCGGCCCTCACGCGTCTGCCTGGTGCGGCCCGCGGATGCAGAGCCGCGCCAACGGCGAGGGTCCGGGCTCCTGACCTGGGACGATGCGGTCGCTCGCGGGTGATCTGTCTCGCCTCGGGGGCCGTGCAGGACCCGAGCGCAAGGGGATTTGACCTCCGGCCCGTGCTCCCCGTACTGTGCTCGATGTCGCCCGGCAGGGAGGAACGGACAGGTCAGCTTCAGCTGGCGTGGCTGGTCCCCCGGGTACATCCCCTGAAGTCGCTTCGGCGGTCGCTCTGCGTCCGGTGACGGCCAGGGGCCCATCTCTACTCGCGGATCGCGGTTCACGTCTTCTTCGGAAGGCCGCCGAGCTCGGTTTGCTGGCGGGGTTGGGGTCGGGTAAGATGGAGAAGTTGCCCCAGTGAGAGCCCGGGAGGGTTTGAGCGGGTGAGCGTCCGTTTCTTGAGAACTCAACAGTGTGCTTGATAGTCAATGCCAATTTAACTCTCGTCGGGTTGCTGGTGGCTGGCCTTGGGGTTGGTTGTTGGTGGCCTGGTTGGGATTCCTTTGGACATGGATCGAATCTGATGGTTTTTTGCCGGATGGTTTGGTTCTGGCCAGTTTGATTGATCGCCCCCTTTTTTGTGGGGGTGTTCTTCGTATGGTTTGTTGACTGTGTCTGTTCTGCTGGGCTTTGGTCTGGTGGGGTGGGTGTGGTTGGCGTTGAAACATTTACGGAGAGTTTGATCCTGGCTCAGGACGAACGCTGGCGGCGTGCTTAACACATGCAAGTCGAACGGTGAAGCCCAGCTTGCTGGGTGGATCAGTGGCGAACGGGTGAGTAACACGTGAGTAACCTGCCCCTGACTTTGGGATAACTCCGGGAAACCGGGGCTAATACCGGATATGAGGCGTGCCTGCATGGGTGTGTCTGGAAAGATTTATCGGTTGGGGATGGGCTCGCGGCCTATCAGCTTGTTGGTGGGGTGATGGCCTACCAAGGCGACGACGGGTAGCCGGCCTGAGAGGGCGACCGGCCACACTGGGACTGAGACACGGCCCAGACTCCTACGGGAGGCAGCAGTGGGGAATATTGCACAATGGGCGCAAGCCTGATGCAGCGACGCCGCGTGAGGGATGACGGCCTTCGGGTTGTAAACCTCTTTCAGCAGGGAAGAAGCGCAAGTGACGGTACCTGCAGAAGAAGCGCCGGCTAACTACGTGCCAGCAGCCGCGGTAATACGTAGGGCGCAAGCGTTGTCCGGAATTATTGGGCGTAAAGAGCTCGTAGGCGGTTTGTCGCGTCTGCTGTGAAATCCCGAGGCTCAACCTCGGGCTTGCAGTGGGTACGGGCAGACTAGAGTGCGGTAGGGGAGACTGGAATTCCTGGTGTAGCGGTGGAATGCGCAGATATCAGGAGGAACACCGATGGCGAAGGCAGGTCTCTGGGCCGCAACTGACGCTGAGGAGCGAAAGCATGGGGAGCGAACAGGATTAGATACCCTGGTAGTCCATGCCGTAAACGTTGGGCACTAGGTGTGGGGCTCATTCCACGAGTTCCGTGCCGCAGCTAACGCATTAAGTGCCCCGCCTGGGGAGTACGGCCGCAAGGCTAAAACTCAAAGGAATTGACGGGGGCCCGCACAAGCGGCGGAGCATGCGGATTAATTCGATGCAACGCGAAGAACCTTACCAAGGCTTGACATACACCGGAAACGGCCAGAGATGGTCGCCCCGTAAGGTCGGTGTACAGGTGGTGCATGGTTGTCGTCAGCTCGTGTCGTGAGATGTTGGGTTAAGTCCCGCAACGAGCGCAACCCTCGTCCCATGTTGCCAGCGGGTTATGCCGGGGACTCATGGGAGACTGCCGGGGTCAACTCGGAGGAAGGTGGGGATGACGTCAAATCATCATGCCCCTTATGTCTTGGGCTTCACGCATGCTACAATGGCCGGTACAAAGGGCTGCGATACCGTAAGGTGGAGCGAATCCCAAAAAGCCGGTCTCAGTTCGGATTGGGGTCTGCAACTCGACCCCATGAAGTCGGAGTCGCTAGTAATCGCAGATCAGCAACGCTGCGGTGAATACGTTCCCGGGCCTTGTACACACCGCCCGTCAAGTCACGAAAGTCGGTAACACCCGAAGCCCATGGCCCAACCCTTGTGGGGGAGTGGTCGAAGGTGGGACTGGCGATTGGGACTAAGTCGTAACAAGGTAGCCGTACCGGAAGGTGCGGCTGGATCACCTCCTTTCTAAGGAGCTTTTGCTTCTGTCGAGCGCCGTGGGCCGGCTGGTCTGCCTCTTGTTGGGGTGGGTGGTTGGTCTGTGGTTCATGCCGGTGCCGAACGTGTGCCGGGTGGTTGCTCGTGGGTGGAACATTGACGAGCTGGCCCTGTCGGGTTGGTCGCTGCTAGTACTGCTGGGGTTCCTTCGGGGGCCTGGGTGTGGAAGGTGGTGGCCGGCTGGTGGGGTGGGCGATGAGCACACTGTTGGGTCCTGAGGGAACGGCCGTGAGCCGCCCGGACCACTGCGTGTGAGGGTCGGTCAGCCTGTGAGGGTTGGTCGAGCTTCGTGCGGGGTGGGTGGTGGGTGGTGGTTGTTGCTTCTGATGCGGGCCGCGGGGATCTCGTGCCGTAGGGCGTGGGTGAGTTGCGGGATCGTCGGTTGCTTGAGAACTGTACAGTGGACGCGAGCATCTTTGTGAATCACAGATGGCATGCCCGCCGGTCGCCTTTCGTGGGTGGCCGAGAGGGTGTGTGTCCGTGGTTTCTGCAATTTTGTTGTTGAGTTAAGTTTTTAAGGGCACAGGGTGGATGCCTTGGCACCAGGAGCCGAAGAAGGACGTCGTAGCCTGCGATAAGCCTCGGGGAGTTGGCAAACGAACCGTGATCCGAGGATGTCCGAATGGGGAAACCCGGCCACAGTCATGTGTGGTCACCTGCACCTGAATATATAGGGTGTGTGGAGGGAACGCCGGGAAGTGAAACATCTCAGTACCGGCAGGAAGAGATATTCCGTGAGTAGTGGCGAGCGAAAGCGGAACAGGCCAAACCGTGCACGTGTGAAAGCTGTCAGGCGTTGCGTGTGCGGGGTTGTGGGACCCTTCTGGATCTGCTGACACGGGTCCGGGGAGTCAGAAAGCTTCGTCATAGTCGAAGGGCATTGAAAGGCCCGGCACAGAGGGTGCGACCCCCGTAGACGAAATGGCGTGGCCTCCCGAAGGGGATCCCAAGTAGCACGGGGCCCGAGAAATCTCGTGTGAATCTGGCAAGACCACTTGCTAAGCCTAAATACTACCTGGTGACCGATAGCGGACTAGTACCGTGAGGGAAAGGTGAAAAGTACCCCGGGAGGGGAGTGAAATAGTACCTGAAACCGTGTGCCTACAATCCGTTGGAGCCTCCTTGGCAGGGGTGACAGCGTGCCTTTTGAAGAATGAGCCTGCGAGTTAGTGCTCAGTGGCGAGGTTAACCCGTGTGGGGAAGCCGTAGCGAAAGCGAGTCCGAACAGGGCGTCTGTAGTCGCTGGGTCTAGACCCGAAGCGAAGTGATCTAGCCATGGGCAGGCTGAAGCGCGGGTAAGACCGCGTGGAGGGCCGAACCCACCAGGGTTGAAAACCTGGGGGATGACCTGTGGTTAGGGGTGAAAGGCCAATCAAACTTCGTGATAGCTGGTTCTCCCCGAAATGCATTTAGGTGCAGCGTCACGTGTTTCTTGCCGGAGGTAGAGCTACTGGATGGCCGATGGGCCCTACAAGGTTACTGACGTCAGCCAAACTCCGAATGCCGGTAAGTGAGAGCGTGGCAGTGAGACTGCGGGGGATAAGCTCCGTAGTCGAGAGGGAAACAGCCCAGACCACCAGCTAAGGCCCCTAAGCGTGTGCTAAGTGGGAAAGGATGTGGAGTTGCACAGACAACCAGGAGGTTGGCTTAGAAGCAGCCACCCTTGAAAGAGTGCGTAATAGCTCACTGGTCAAGTGATTCCGCGCCGACAATGTAGCGGGGCTCAAGTACACCGCCGAAGCTGTGGCATTCACATATTGCTAGGCCTTCGTGGTCCAGGCGTGTGGATGGGTAGGGGAGCGTCGTGTGGGCAGTGAAGCTGCGGGGTAACCCAGTGGTGGAGCCTACACGAGTGAGAATGCAGGCATGAGTAGCGAAAGACGGGTGAGAAACCCGTCCGCCGAATGACCAAGGGTTCCAGGGCCAGGCTAATCCGCCCTGGGTAAGTCGGGACCTAAGGCGAGGCCGACAGGCGTAGTCGATGGACAAGGAGTTGAGATTCTCCTACCGGCGAAGAACCGCCCATACCGAGCCCGGTGATGCTAAGCGCCCGAATCCCCCGCCGTTCCTTCGGGAACACTGGGTGGGCCTAGCGCGCGACCCGACCTGGTAGTAGGTAAGCGTATTAACAGGGGTGACGCAGGAAGGTAGCCCGGCGTGGCGATGGTTGTCCACGTCCAAGGTCGCAGGGTGAGCAGCAGGCAAATCCGCTGCTCGTGAAGCCCGAGGGCCGATGGTGACCGCATCAGCGGGATAACAGGGTGATCCTATGCTGCCAAGAAAAGCCTCGGCGCGAGGTTCTAGCCGCCCGTACCCCAAACCGACTCAGGTGGTCAGGTAGAGAATACTAAGGCGATCGAGTGAATCGTGGTTAAGGAACTCGGCAAAATGCCCCCGTAACTTCGGGAGAAGGGGGCCCCAAGCGTGAAGCCGCTTGCCGGCTAGCGTGGAGGGCCGCAGAGACCAGGGAGAAGCGACTGTTTACTAAAAACACAGGTCCGTGCGAAGTCGCAAGACGATGTATACGGACTGACGCCTGCCCGGTGCTGGAAGGTTAAGAGGACGGGTCAGCTCCCTTGGGAGCGAAGCTCAGAATTTAAGCCCCAGTAAACGGCGGTGGTAACTATAACCATCCTAAGGTAGCGAAATTCCTTGTCGGGTAAGTTCCGACCTGCACGAATGGCGTAACGACTTCTCCGCTGTCTCAACCGCGAACTCGGCGAAATTGCACTACGAGTAAAGATGCTCGTTACGCGCAGCAGGACGGAAAGACCCCGGGACCTTTACTATAGCTTGGTATTGGTGTTCGGTGCGGCTTGTGTAGGATAGGTGGGAGACTGTGAAGCGCACGCGCCAGCGTGTGTGGAGTCAACGTTGAAATACCACTCTGGTCGCTCTGGACTCCTAACCTCGGTCCGTGATCCGGATCAGGGACAGTGCCTGGTGGGTAGTTTAACTGGGGCGGTTGCCTCCTAAAATGTAACGGAGGCGCTCAAAGGTTCCCTCAGCCTGGTTGGCAATCAGGTGGCGAGTGCAAGTGCACAAGGGAGCTTGACTGTGAGACTGACAGGTCGAGCAGGGACGAAAGTCGGAACTAGTGATCCGGCGGTGGCTTGTGGAAGCGCCGTCGCTCAACGGATAAAAGGTACCCCGGGGATAACAGGCTGATCTTGCCCAAGAGTCCATATCGACGGCATGGTTTGGCACCTCGATGTCGGCTCGTCGCATCCTGGGGCTGGAGTAGGTCCCAAGGGTTGGGCTGTTCGCCCATTAAAGCGGTACGCGAGCTGGGTTTAGAACGTCGTGAGACAGTTCGGTCCCTATCCGCTGCGCGCGCAGGAAACTTGAGAAGGGCTGTCCCTAGTACGAGAGGACCGGGACGGACGAACCTCTGGTGTGCCAGTTGTTCCGCCAGGAGCACCGCTGGTTAGCTACGTTCGGAAGGGATAACCGCTGAAAGCATCTAAGCGGGAAGCCTGCTTCAAGATGAGGTTTCCAGACCCTTCGGGGTGAGAGGCACCCAGCTAGACCACTGGGTAGATAGGCCGGATGTGGAAGCGGGGACGAAAGACCCGTGGAGCTGACCGGTACTAATCAGCCGACAACTTACCAACAACACTTTCCGTGTTTCGCGTCCACTGTGCGGTTCTAGAGCCACCGGCACACCCCCGAAAAGGGTCCCGAACAGGTTCATAGAGTTACGGCGGTCATAGCGAAGGGGAAACGCCCGGTCCCATTCCGAACCCGGAAGCTAAGCCCTTCAGCGCCGATGGTACTGCCCTGGTGACGGGGTGGGAGAGTAGGACGCCGCCGAACACCCATTCAACCGAAGGCCACCCCGATCCGGGGTGGCCTTCGGCATTTCCCCACCGAGCGGCGTCGCGGCCCGGTGCAGGACGTCGCGGCCGGCGACTCCGTCCTCGTGTGACCCGCCGAGCAGCGCGCTGCCCGAGCGGGCGGGCCCGGGCTGCGTGTCGTGGGAGAATGGCTGCAGCATGTCGCTGCCCCTGAGCTGCGCAGACCGGTGAGTGCTTCGGGCGCTCGAGCGAAGCCGTTCGGCGGCCGACCGGATACACGGCTGGGAGGCACCAGCGGGGCCAGCCGGCAGGGATGCGGCCCCCTCGAAGCCGTTGAGGGTGTGCCCGGCTGTCGGCCACGGGACGCTTCCGGCGCGCGGCACCATCGAGGGCACGACAGGATCAAGAACAGCGAAGCGCGTCGGGGTGACCCGCGGACACGCGCACGGAACGAGGAGCTACCCACGTGAGCGATCAGCCGGCCAGGTCGGACCGGGGCGACGACGAAGGTCGCCGACGGGACGGATCCGGAGAGCGTCGAGGCCCTGACCCGAGGCAGGGGCGTGGTCGCGACGGGCGTGGGGCCGGTCGGCCTGGCGGCACGGGACGGGGCGACCGCTCGGGCCGTTCCTCGTACGAACGCCGAGAAGGCGACGGATCCGCACGACGCCGAGACGGTTCGTCGTCTGGGCGCGGCGAGAACAGCGCGCAGGCGCGGCGGGACGGTGGGTCCGGCTCGCGCGGTGACGGTGCGCGCCGAGGCTACGGCCGGAGCGGCGGCGACCAGCCGGTCCGCGGGCCCCGTGAGGGCACCCGATCGCAGTACGGACGAGGCGACGGCGACCGTCGCCCCTCGCATGGCCGGGGCGACCGACCGACGTGGCGGCGTGACGACGAGAGTGGCCGCTCGGGTCGCGGCGCGCGTTCGGGCGACGCTCGCGGGCGCGGCTCGTGGGGCGACGGCGGCCGTCCCCGTGACGAGCGCCGCGGGCCGGCGGGGACGACGGACCGGCGCGGGGGAGAGTCGTGGGGCGGCGGCCGGCCTGAGCGGGATCGCCCGCGCGACGAGCGGGGTGACCGTGGTGGCGACCGACGAGGCTCGTACGGCGGCGACCGGCGGTACGGCGGAGGGAACGAAGACCGCCGCGGACCGGGCACTCGTGGCGCGAGCGCGAGCCGCGGCGAACGTGGGCCGGACACGGGGCGCGAGCGTCGTTCGTTCGACGCGGACCGCGGGCCGGGACGCGAGACCGGCGTGTCCTCCTACTCACGAGACGACCGTGGAGCCGACCGCCGTCGCGAGGGGCGGCAGTTCGACCGGCCGCGTCGTGAGGGTGAGCGTGGCGGCTACGACCGACAGGGCCGGGACGGGGCGCGCGGGGAAGCCCGCGGCCGGGACGCGCGTCCGAACCGTGGCGCCTCGTACGACCGTGGCCCCTCGTCCGATCGGGGTCCGGCTGACCGCCGGGGCGGACCCCGCCAGGACCGCGACGACCGCGCGTCGCGCGAGTCCCGTCCGCCTCGTGCCCTCGAGGACCGTCCTCGTGCTCCCGAGCTGCCGGACGACGTGACGATCTCGCAGCTCGACCGTGAGGTCCGTGGTCGTCTCCGTGGGCTGACGAAGGACAACGCGGAGACCGTCGGACGGCACCTGGTGATGACGGGGCGGCTGCTCGACACCGACCCGGAGCTCGCCTACGAGCACGCGCAGGCCGCCGTGCGCCGGGCCGGGCGCATCGACGTCGTGCGCGAGGCTGCCGGCCTCGCCGCGTACCGCCTCGGCAACTACGCGGAGGCGCTCCGCGAGCTGCGGACGGTCCGCCGGCTCAACGGCTCGTCCGAGCACCTTCCGGTGATGGCCGACGCGGAGCGTGGGCTGGGACGTCCCGAGCGTGCGCTCGACCTCGCACGCTCGCCCGAGGCCGAGACGCTCGACGCGTCCGGGCGGACCGAGCTCGCGCTCGTCGTAGCGGGCGCCCGCCTCGATCTGGGCCAGTCGGAGGCAGCGCTCGCGGTCGTCGACTCGATCCCCGCACGCGACGTGCGGAGCGTCGAGCTGCGCCACCGCGTGAGCGGGGTGCGGGCGGACGTCCTCGACGCGCTCGGCCGCACCGATGAGGCGGCGGCGCTCCGGGTCGTGCTCGGTGAGCCCGAGGACGACATCGTCGTCGTCGACCTCGAGGAGGACGACGACGAGGTGACGGTGACCGACGAGCAGGATGTCGCCGGTCCTGCGGACTCCGAGGTCGCCAGCGAGGCCTCGGCCGAGCCCGGGACCGTGCAGGGCGACGGGCCTCCCGTCGAGGACGAGGCGCCCCTCGCCGACCCGGAGTCCGCCGGCGCCGACAAGGACGGCTCGGCCGACAGCCCCTCTTCCGACGACGCGACCTCCGACGAGGCGCCCTCGGACGAGGGCGCTCGGTGAGCGCCGGGCTCCGCGGCTCGGACCGGCCTCTCGTCGCGCTCCACGACCTTGCGCTCGTGGACCTGGACGGCGTCGTCTACAAGGGGCACGAGCCGGTGCCGCACGCTGCGTCGAGCCTGACGCAGGCACGCGCGGGTGGACTGGCGCTCCAGTTCGTGACGAACAACGCCTCGCGCGAGCCCGAGGCGGTCGCCGACCAGCTGACCTCGCTCGGCGTCGAGACCCGGCCCGACGAGGTGTTCACGGCCGCGCAGGCGGGCGCCGCGCTCCTCACGACGCGGCTCGCGCCCGGCGCGCGCGTGCTGGTGGTCGGCGGCGCCGGCCTGCACACGGCCGTCCGGGCCGCCGGCTACGTCGTCGTCGAGTCGGCGACGGACCGGCCCGACGCCGTCATCCAAGGCTTCGCGCCGACGCTCGGCTGGGCGGACCTCGCCGAGGCCGCATACGCGGTGGCGGGCGGGGCGTGGTTCGTGGCGACCAACCTCGATCTCTCGCTGCCCACGGACCGCGGCTACGCACCCGGGAACGGGGCGCTCGTCGGTGCGGTACAGGCCGCGACGGGCGTCCGGCCCGACAGCGCCGGCAAGCCCGAGCCCACGATGTACCGGCTCGCGGTCGAGCGCACGGGGGCACGGTCTCCGCTCGTCGTAGGCGACCGGCTCGACACCGACCTCGCGGGTGCGCGGGCCGCGGGCTATCCCGGCCTGCACGTGCTCACCGGGGTCAGCTCGGCGCGCGACGCGGTGCTGGCGCGCCCGGGCGAGCGCCCCGACTACCTGGGCGCGGACCTCCGCGCGCTCACCGAGGTGCACCCGCTGCCTGCTCGCGCCGACGGATGGTGGGAGTGCCGCGAAGCCGCCGCCCGCGTCGTCGACGGCGCGCTCGAGGTGCGCGGTGACGGCGTCGACGCAGCCCGCGCAGCGTGTGCGGCCGCATGGGATGCGGTGGACCGGGGCGAGGCCCTCGACGCCGACACGGTCCCGGCGCTGGCTGTGGGTTCCGCCCGCGAGGTGGCATCGGACAGGTAGCGTTGTGTCGCCGGAACCGACGCCGTCCGCTCCCCGGGGACGCGGGCGCGGGCGGACGGCACCGTGCAAGGAGCAACGCCGCGGCCGGGCCGCGGCCACACCGACGGGAGTGCAGATGACCAGCGACGCCGTGTACGACGCCCCGACCGGGGACGAGACGGTCGACGGCGCCGTCGGCAGGCTGCGCGAGGTGGGCGAGCTGCCTCTGCGCGAGCAGGTCGCCGTGTTCGAGGCGGTGCACGCGGCCCTGCAGGATCGCCTGTCGGAGACCGAGGGCTGACACGTGGCGGCAAGGCTCGACGCCGAGCTCGTGCGCCGTGGGCTGGCACGGTCGCGGCGCGAGGCTGCGGCGCTGGTCGCCGCGGGACGGGTGCGCGTCGGCGGTGCCACCGTGAGGCGCCCCGCGGCGCCCGCGGACGGCGAGCTCGAGGTCGACCGGCCCGCGGGAGACGCCGGCTGGCCCTCGCGCGCCGCCCACAAGCTCGAGGGCGCCCTCGCGGCGCTCGACGCGGCAGGGATCGGGGTGCCGGTGGAGGGCGCCGCCTGCCTCGACCTCGGCGCCTCGACCGGTGGCTTCACCGACGTGCTGCTGCGCCGCGGGGCGCGCCGTGTCGTGGCCGTGGACGTCGGGCACGACCAGATCGTCGACCGGCTGCGGGCGGACGCGCGCGTCGACGTGCGCGAGGGCGTGAACGCCCGCGACCTGGAGGCGGCGGACCTGGGCGAGCGTCCGGCCGTCGTCGTGGGGGACCTGTCGTTCATCTCGCTCGGCCACGTGCTGCCCGCCGTGGGGCGGGTGGCGGCAGCGGACGGGTCCGCGCTGCTCCTGGTCAAGCCGCAGTTCGAGGTCGGGCGCGACAGGCTCGGTGCGGGTGGCGTCGTCAGGGAGCCCGCGCTGCGCGAGGACGCGGTGCTGGGCGTCGCCGAGGCGGCGGCGCGGTCAGGATGGGCCGTCCGCGCCGTCGTGCCGAGCGCCCTGCCCGGTCCGCACGGCAACCGCGAGTTCTTCCTCCTGCTGGTGCGCACGGCGGCGGCCCCGGCCCCGGGGGCAGGAGGACCGGGCCGTCCGCAGCACGGGTTGGGCGCCGCAGTCCGCGCGGCGGTCGCGGCGCCCGTCGAGCCGGCGACCGACGACTGGAGCGCCCCTCCGACGCCGACGGCCTACGTCGTCGGCTCCGAGGCGGCCGACGAGGACAACGAGGGGGTAGGCGCGTGAGCGCACGCAAGGTGGTCATCGTGGCGCACGGTGGTCGGCCGGAGGCGCTCGCAGCCCTCACGGAGACGATCCGCGAGCTGCAGGCCGCGGGCTTCGAAGCCGTCCTGCACGACGACGACCTCGCCGAGGCGTTCGGGGACCCCGTCGACGTCGTGCGCTCGCGCGAGGGCGTGGGCGACGCCGAGCTGGTCCTGGTCCTCGGCGGCGACGGGACGATCCTGCGCGCGGCCGAGCTCACGCACGGCACCGGCGTACCGCTGCTCGGCGTGAACCTGGGGCACGTCGGGTTCCTCGCCGAGTTCGACCGCGAGGACCTGCACCTGGCCGTGCAACGGCTCGCCGCCGGGGAGTACACCGTCGAGGAGCGCGGCGTGCTCGAGGTGACCGTCACGCGCCCGGGGGACGACGAGCCGCTGCGCGGCTGGGCGCTCAACGAGGCGACGCTCGAGAAGGCCGACCGGTCACGGATGATCGAGGTCGCGATCGCCGTCGACGGACGGCCGTTGTCCTCGTTCGGGTGCGACGGCGTCGTGCTGTCGACGGCGACCGGCTCGACGGCGCACGCGTTCTCCGCGGGGGGACCGGTCGTCTGGCCGGACGTCGACGCGATGCTGCTCGTGCCGATCGCCGCGCACGCGCTGTTCGCCCGCCCGCTGGTGGTGGGCCCGTCGTCGTCGCTCGGGCTCGAGATCCTCGCGACGTCGGTGTCGCCTGGCATGCTCACCTGCGACGGGCGTCGGCGGGTCGACATGCCCGTCGGGTCGCGGGTCGAGGTGCGCCGCGGTCCGCAGCCGATCCGGCTCGCACGCCTGAACCGGGCGCCGTTCACGGACCGGCTCGTCGACAAGTTCGCGCTGCCCGTCGTGGGCTGGCGCCAGCTCGCGGCGTCGCGCGCGGCGCACGAGACCACGCGCGTGGGGAAGGAGGACTGAGTGCTCGAGGAGATCTCGATCGAGAACCTCGGCGTCATCGACTCCGCCCGGATCGGGCTGGGCCCCGGCCTCACCGTCATCACGGGCGAGACGGGCGCGGGGAAGACGATGCTGCTCACCGGCCTGTCGCTGCTCATGGGCGGCCGGGCGGACCCCGCCACGGTCCGCCCCGGCGCCGAGCGGGCCGTCGCCGAGGGCCGGCTGCGCGTCCCGGACGGCTCGCCCGCGGCCGCGGTCGTCGACGAGGCGGGCGGGACGCTCGACGACGACGGCACGGTCGTCGTCGTGCGCACGGTCGCCGCGGAGGGGCGGTCGCGCGCGCACGTGGGCGGCCGCGGCGTGCCGCAGGCCGTCCTGGGAGACCTGGCCGCGGAGCTCGTGACGGTGCACGGACAGGCCGACCAGCTGCGCCTGCGTGCGCCCGCCCAGCAGCGCGCGGCGCTCGACGCGTTCGCCGGCGTCGCGCACGCGGCGACGCTCGCACGCTACCGCGCCGCCTGGACCGAGCGGGCCGTCGTCGCGGCCCGGCTCGAGGAGCTCACGGGCGCCGCGCAGGACCGTGCGCGCGAGGCCGAGCTGCTCCGCCTCGGGCTCGCCGAGGTCGAGCGGGTCGACCCGCAACCCGGCGAGGACGGGGTGCTCGACGCCCAGGTCGCGCGGCTCACGAACGTCGAGGACCTGCGGACCGCGGCGCAGCTCGCGCACGACGCGCTCACCGGGCTCGAGGAGGCGGACGCCCAGGCGGGCGCCGTCGTGCTGCTCGACCAGGCGTGGCGGGCCCTCGACGGCGCCGCCGCACAGGACCCCGCGCTCGCGGGTCTCGCGGCGCGCGTCCACGAGGCGGCGTACGCGCTGCAGGACGCCGCGACCGAGCTGGCCTCCTACGTGTCGGACCTCCAGGCCGATCCGGCGGCGCTCGAGACCGCGCACGAGCGCCGTGCGGCGCTGACGGCGCTCACGCGGTCCTACGGCACGACGATCGACGAGGTGCTGGCCTGGGCGCGTGACGCCGGGCTGCGCCTGCTCGACCTCGAGGACGACGGCAGCCGCGTCGAGGAGGCGAGGAGCGCCTCGCCGCGCTCGACGACGAGCTGCGCGGCCTCGCGGCGGAGCTCACGGCAGGGCGGCGTCAGGCCGCCGACGAGCTCGCCGACGCCGTGACGACGGAGCTCGCGGGCCTCGCCATGGCGGGGGCGCGGCTCGAGGTGCGGGTCGCCGAGGCGGACGAGCTCGGGCCCTGGGGCGCCGACGCCGTGACGCTCGAGCTGGTGCCGCACGCCGGCGCGCCCGCGCGCCCGCTGGGCAAGGGCGCGTCGGGCGGCGAGCTGTCGCGCGTCATGCTGGCCATCGAGGTCGCGCTCGCCGAGCGGCACGGGGACGGGACGGGCACGCCGCTGCCGGCCTTCGTGTTCGACGAGGTCGACGCCGGCGTCGGCGGACGGGCGGCGGTCGAGGTGGGCCGGAGGCTCGCCGAGCTGGCGCGCCGGGCGCAGGTGATCGTCGTCACGCACCTCGCCCAGGTGGCCGCCTTCGCGGACACCCACGTCGTCGTCGCCAAGTCGACGAGCGGGGACCCGGCCGCGGGACAGGCCCTGCCGGTCACCGCCTCGGACGTGCGTGCCGTCGTCGGCGACGAGCGGGTCCGTGAGCTCGCGCGCATGCTGTCGGGCCAGGAGGACTCGGACGCCGCCCTGCGGCACGCCGCCGAGCTGCTGGAGGCCGGCCGGCCGGCCGTCGCACCGGACGTGGGACGATAGCCCCGATGAGACTCACGCTGCGCAGGCCGCCGTCCGACCAGGACGCGAGCGACGTCCAGGGCCCCGCGAGGATCGACCGGCGCACCAAGGCGCTGACGAAGCGGCTCGCACCGGGCGACGTCGCGGTCATCGACCACGAGGACATCGACCGCGTGGCGGCCGACGCCCTCGTCTCGGCGCGCCCCGCCGCCGTCCTCAACGCCGCGCGATCCATCTCGGGCCGCTACCCGAACCTCGGCCCGCAGGTGCTCGTCGAGGCGGGCATCCCGCTCGTCGACGACCTGGGCCCTGCGATCATGGCGCTGCGCGAGGGCACCCGGGTGCGCGTCGACGGCGACGACGTGTACGCGGGCGAGGCGCTCGTCGCGTCCGGGCAGGGCCAGGACGTCTCGAGCGTCCTCGAGGCCATGGACGCCGCGCGCGAGGGCCTGTCCGCCGAGCTCGAGGCGTTCGCGGCGAACACGATGGAGTACCTGATCCGCGAGAAGGACCTCCTGCTCGACGGCGTCGGCGTGCCCGACATCAGCACGCCGATCGACGGGCGGCACGTCCTCATCGTCGTGCGGGGGTACCACTACCGCGAGGACCTGCAGATCCTGCGCCCGTACATCACCGACTACCGACCCGTGCTGGTCGGGGTGGACGGCGGCGCCGACGCGATCCTCGACGAGGGGTTCAAGCCCGACCTCATCGTCGGTGACATGGACTCCGTCTCCGACCGCGCGCTCGCGTGCGGCGCGGAGATCGTCGTGCACGCCTACCGCGACGGCCGCGCGCCCGGCCTCGAACGCGTCCAGCAGCTCGGGGTCGACCCGGTCGTCTTCCCCGCCACGGGCACGAGCGAGGACATCGCGATGCTCATCGCCGACGACAAGGGCGCCGAGGTGATCGTCGCCGTCGGGACGCACGCGACGCTCGTCGAGTTCCTCGACAAGGGCCGGGCCGGCATGGCCAGCACGTTCCTCACCCGCCTGCGGGTCGGCAGCAAGCTCGTCGACGCGAAGGGCGTGTCCCGGCTGTACCGTTCGACGATCTCGAACGTCCAGCTCCTGCTCCTGTCGCTCGCCGGGCTCCTCGCGGTCGTGGCGGCGCTCGCCGCGACCGCTGCGGGGCAGACGGCGTTCGGCCTCCTCGGGGCGCGGTTCGACGACGTCTGGTCGTGGGTCCGCTCGCTCTTCGGAGGCTGAGCCTCCGGGACGGCGCGTCCACCAGGCCGCCGTCCCCGCCCCGGACCCGAACCCCCGTCGGCGCGCCGCCCGACCGTGACCCAGAAAGCGCTTCGTGATCAACTTCCGGTACCACGTCGTCTCCCTGATCTCCGTGTTCCTCGCGCTCGCGGTGGGGATCATCCTCGGCGCCGGCCCGCTCAAGGAGTCGATCGGCAACCAGCTCAGCGGGCAGGTGTCGTCGCTGCGCGCCGAGAAGGAGCAGCTCCGCACCGACCTCGACGACGCGCGGACCTCCACGGACCGCGGCACGACGGCGCTCGCAGCCCTCGCACCTACCGTCCTCGACGGCGTGCTCGCGGCTGACCAGGTCACGATCGTCGAGGTCAGCCCCGACCTCGATGACGAGTTCAAGGCCGTCTCCACCCAGCTCAAGTCCGCCGGGGCGGATGTGCGCGGCCGGATCCGGCTCGAGTCGGCATGGCTGAGCGAGTCCGGTGCCGACGCGCGCAAGGAGGGCGTCGAGGCCGCGCTCGCGGCCGGGCTGCCGATCGACACGACCGCGTCCGAGGAGAAGCAGCTCGCGCAGGCGCTCGCGCTGTCGGTGACGATGTCGGCGAGCGCGACGGACCACCAGCTCGCGGCCGCGGCCCGCACGACGCTCAAGGCCCTCGCCGACGCGAAGCTCGTGACCGTCGAGCGAACGCCGACGGTCGCGTCGACGAAGCTGCTCGTGCTCGCGGGGTCCGCGGACTCGCAGCCCGAGGCCGACGGCACGACGGCGCCCACGGACGCCAAGGCGCTGGCGTACGCGCAGGCGCGCGAGGAGGAGGTCGTCGTGGCGCTGCACACCAGCGTCCCCGGCACGATCGTCGCCGGGCCCGCTGGCGAGTCGGACAGCCTGGTCGCCGCGGTCCGTCACGACGGCGACCTCCAGGTCACGGTGAGCACGGTGAGCGGCGTCGCGACCCTCATCGGCCAGGTCAGCGTGCCGCTCGCGCTCGCCGACCAGGCCCAGGGGACCGTCGGGCACTACGGCTTCGACGACGGCGCGACGCAGGCGGTGCCCCCGCGCCCTGCCGCCGTGGCCGGCTCCTCGACCGACACGAAGAAGGGCTGACGATGGCTCGGGCAGGGTTCGGCCCGGCGCTCGCGGGAGCCGCGACCGCCGCAGCGGCGACCGTCGCGGTCCGGGCTCTCGTCGCTCGACGCGCCCCGGCGGCGCCGAGCGTTGGGAACGGACCAACCACCGGGGCGAGCCCGTGAGCATGCTCGAGGGTCCGTCCGTGGCGGCGGGGCTGACGGCGGGCGCGGCGACCGCCCTCGAGGGCCGGGTCGGCGCCGCAGCCGCGCTCGCGACGGCCGGGGGAGCCGCGTTCGGCGTCGTCGACGACCTCGCGGAGGACACCTCGCGCCGCACGAAGGGCCTGCGCGGCCACCTGGGCGCGCTCGCGCACGGCGAGCTCACGACCGGCGGCCTCAAGGTCCTGGGCATCGGGACGACGGCGTTCGTCGCCGCGTGCGTCCGGGGCTCGCGCGGACCGGAGGGGGCGGCCGGACGTGCGTTCGACGTCGTCGTCGACACGGCCCTCGTCGCCGGGACGGCGAACCTCCTCAACCTCCTCGACCTGCGGCCGGGGCGCGCGCTGAAGGCCGCGGCCGGTGCATCGGTGCTGCTGGCGCCGCTCGCACCGTCGACGGCCGCGGCGGCCGGGCCGGTCCTCGGCGCCGCCACGGCGGCCGCGTCCCGCGACCTCGCCGAGCGCGACATGCTCGGCGACGGCGGGGCGAACGCGCTCGGCGCACTCGTCGGCGTCCAGGCGACCGGGCTGCCACGCCTCGCGCGCGTCGCGGTCCTCGCGGGCGTCGTCGGGCTCACGGTCGCGAGCGAGCGCGTGAGCTTCTCCGCGGTGATCGACCGCACGCCGGCGCTCCGGACGCTCGACCGGCTCGGGCGCCGGGGGTGAGCGTCCCCGGTCGGCTGCGGGGCGCGACGCAGAGCCTCGCGGGCGCCGCGCTGCTCATCACGGTCGTGACGATCGCGAGCCGGCTGCTCGGCTTCGCGCGCCAGCTCGTCCAGGCCTCCGAGGTCGGTACCGTCGGGGTCGGGACGGCGTACGCGAGCGCGAACCTCCTGCCCAACATCCTGTACGAGGTCGCGGCGGGCGGGGCGCTCGCCGGCGCCGTCGTGCCCGTGCTCGCGGGGGCGATCGCGTGCCGGGCACGACTCGACGTGAACCGGTCCGCGTCGGCTCTCCTGACGTGGGCGCTCGTCGTGCTCGTGCCGCTCGGGCTCCTGATGCTCGCGTTCGCCGGGTCGATCGCGTCCCTGATCCCGCACGTCGGTCACGGCGATCCCGCCGCGACGACGACCTACTTCCTGCGGGTGTTCGCGCTCCAGATCCCGCTGTACGGCATCGGGTTCGTGCTCTCGGGCGTGCTGCAGGCGCACAAGCGGTTCTTCTGGCCGGCGGCCGCGCCGATGCTGTCGAGCGTCGTCGTGATCGGCGCGTACCTCGTGTTCGGGCACCTCGACGCCGACCCCACGGACGTCGCGGCGGCGTCGCGGTCCGCGCTCGCCTGGCTCGCGTGGGGGACCACGGCGGGCGTGGCCGCGATGTCGCTGCCGTTGTTCGTCCCCGCCTGGCGCACGGGCACCTCGCTGCGCCTCACGCTCCGGTTCCCGCCCGGCCAGGCCGTGCGGGCGCGCCGGCTCGCGCTCGCCGGCGTGGGCGCGGTGGTGGCGCAGCAGGTCGCGTCGCTCGCGATCCTGTGGGCCGCGAACCGCTGGGGCGGCGACGGCGCGTTCCCGGTCTACCAGTACGCGCAGGCGGTGTACGTGCTGCCGTACGCGGTGCTCGCGGTGCCGCTCGCGACGAGCACGTTCCCGCGCCTCGCGGAGCGTGCGTCGCTCGGGGACCACGCGGGCTTCTCCCGGCTCGTCGCGACGACGACCCGGATCGTGCTGACGGTGACGGCCGTCGGCGTCGCGGCGCTCGTCGCGGCGAGCGACGCGGTCGAGGCGTTGTTCGACGCGTTCACGCCCGGCGGGGTCGCCGGGATGGCGGCGACCGTGGCCTGGCTCGCGCCTGGGCTGCTCGGCTTCGCGCTGGTCTTCCACCTCTCGCGGGTCCTGTACTCGCTCGACCACGGACGGGCCGCCGTCCGCGCGACGGCGCTCGGCTGGGGCGTCGTCGTGGTGGCCTCGCTCGCCCTGCCGCCCGCCCTCGTGCGGCACGCGTCCGATCCTGTCCGCACGCTCGAGGGGGTCGGCGCGGCCACGAGCCTCGGCATGACGGTGGCCGGCGCAGCGCTGCTGTGGACCGTCCACCGTTACGCGCCCGGCCGCCCGCTCGTGGGACTGGCGCGCACGGTGGTCGCGCTGGTCGCGGGTGCCGCGCTGGGATCGCTCGCCGGCCTGCTCACGAGCCGCGCGCTGCTGCCCGACGACGCCGGCTGGGCGGCGGCGCTGGCCATCGGGATCGTGGCCGCGCTCGTCGCGGCGGTGGTCGTGGTCGGTGCCTCGTTCGCGGGCGATCGCCCCACGCTGCGCGGGCTGGCATCGTTGCGCCGCAGCGACCCGGCGCCCACCCCGGACGGCACCGAGCCGGCCGCGGTCGACGACACGCGGGAGGACGCATGAGGGTGCTGCAGGTCCTGGGGTCGAGCGCGGGGGCGTCGGACGGCACGTGGGACAGGCGGCTTCCGCGCTGCGGGCCGCCGGGCACGACGTGGTCGTCGCCGGCCCGGCCTCGGTGCGCCCGCTCGTCGGCGAGGACGTCCCGTTCGAGGCCGTCGAGATCACCGACCGGCCGCGCCCCGGTGACGTCGCCGTCGTCCGGCAGCTCGCCGCGGTCCGGCGGGGGCCGACGTCGTGCACGCGCACGGACTGCGGGCCGGGGCGCTCGCCGTCCTCGCGGTCCGCGGGCTCCGTCAGGCCCCCGCCGACGGCGACCGGACGCCGCGGGTCGTCGTCACGCTGCACAACCTGCCCGTGGGCGGGCGCGCCGTACGCGCGGTCTCGGCGGTGCTCGAGCGCGTCGTCGGGCGGGGCGCGGACGTGGTGCTGGGGGTGAGCCCCGACCTCGTCGTGCTCGCGACGGCGCGCGGTGCGCGGCGAGCCGAGCTCGCGCTCGTCCCGGCGCCCCGGGCTGCGGCGCCCGATCCCGACGCCGCCGGCGTGCGGCGCACGCGCGAAGCGCTCGGTCTCGCCGCCGACGAGCGCCTCCTCGTCACCGTCGGGCGCCTGGCGCCCCAGAAGGGCCTGGGCGTGGCAGTCGCGGCGGCCCGGGAGCTCGCTCGGACACCGCAGCCGTTCCGCTGGGTCGTCGCGGGCGACGGCCCGCTCCGCGGCGAGCTGGAGGCCGACGTCCGCGCGTCCGGCGTGCCAGTCGAGCTCCTGGGCGCGCGCGACGACGTCGGCGCGCTCCTCGCCGCCGCCGACGTCGCCGTCAGCACCGCGCGCTGGGAGGGCCAGCCCCTCTGGCTGCAGGAGGCGCTCGCGCAGGGAGCGGCGATCGTCGCGACCGACGTCGGGGGACGCGTGCCGTCCTCGGCGACGGCGCCGTGCTCGTGCCGCCGCAGCCCCAGGCCACGCTCGCGGGAGCGCTCGCCGCGGCGATCGCGGAACTGCTGTCCGACGACGCAGCGCGGGACGCCCTGCGGACCCGTGCCCGGGCGCGGGCGGCACAGCTGCCCACGGGCGCGGACGTCGTCGCGCAGCTCACGGCCGTCTACACGGCCGGACGCGCCGGAGCCTGAGCGTCGCCGCCGTGAGCGGCGGACTTCACAGCGCGCCGCTCCGGCGCCCGCGCGGTCCGCTGTTAGGATGGAGTTCCGTGGCAGATCACTCGAGCAGGCTCCCCAACCGCCCCGGAACCGCGCACCGACTCCGCGCGGACTCCCCGACCCGACACATCTTCGTCACGGGGGTGTGGCCTCCTCCCTCGGCAAGGGTCTGACCGCCTCGAGCCTCGGGCGCCTCCTGCGGGCCCGCGGCCTGCGGGTCAAGATGCAGAAGCTCGACCCGTACCTCAACGTCGACCCGGGCACGATGAACCCGTTCCAGCACGGTGAGGTGTTCGTCACCGAGGACGGCGCGGAGACCGACCTCGACATCGGGCACTACGAGCGCTTCCTCGACGTCGACCTCGAGTCCTCGGCGAACGTCACGACCGGCCAGGTCTACTCGAACGTCATCGCGAAGGAGCGCCGCGGCGAATACCTCGGCGACACCGTCCAGGTCATCCCGCACATCACCGACGAGATCAAGGCCCGGATGCGCGCGCAGGCCGGCGACGACGTCGACGTGATCATCACCGAGATCGGCGGCACCGTCGGCGACATCGAGTCGCAGCCGTTCCTCGAGGCCGCGCGCCAGGTCCGCCACGACGTGGGCCGCGACGACGTCTTCTTCCTGCACGTCTCGCTCGTGCCGTACATCGGCCCGTCGGGCGAGCTCAAGACGAAGCCCACGCAGCACTCCGTCGCCGCGCTGCGCAGCATCGGCATCCAGCCCGACGCGATCGTCCTGCGGTGCGACCGCGAGCTCCCGGACTCGATCAAGGGGAAGATCGCGAACTTCACGGACGTCGACGAGGAAGCCGTCGTCACGTGCAAGGACGCGCCCAGCATCTACGACATCCCGCGCGTGCTGCACTCCGAGGGCCTCGACGCGTACGTGGTGCGCCGCCTCGGCCTGCCGTTCCACGACGTCGACTGGGCGGGCTGGGACGACCTGCTGCGGCGCGTGCACGAGCCCGCGCACGACGTCGAGGTCGCGCTCGTCGGCAAGTACGTCGACCTGCCCGACGCCTACTTGTCCGTGACCGAGGCGCTGCGTGCCGGCGGCTTCCACCACGACGCGAAGGTGCACGTGCGCTGGGTCGCCTCGGACACCTGCGAGACGCCCGAGGGCGCCCGCAAGCACCTCGGCGGCGCGGACGCCGTGCTCATCCCCGGAGGGTTCGGGGTCCGCGGGATCGAGGGCAAGCTCGGCGCGCTGCGCTGGGCCCGCGAGAACAAGGTCCCGACGCTCGGCATCTGCCTCGGCCTCCAGTCGATGGTCATGGAGTACGCGCGGACGGTGCTGGGGCTGGCCGACGCGTCGTCGTCCGAGTTCGACCCCGACACGAAGCACCCCGTGGTCGCGACGATGGAGGAGCAGCTCGCGATCGTCGGCGGCGACGGCGACCTGGGCGGCACCATGCGGCTCGGCTCGTACGAGGCCGTCCTGACCCCGGGCTCGGTCGTCGCGAAGGCCTACGGGACCGAGCGCGTCTCGGAGAGGCACCGGCACCGGTACGAGGTCAACAACTCCTACCGCAAGCAGCTCGAGGACGCGGGCTTCGTCATCTCGGGCACGAGCCCGGACGGCTCCCTCGTCGAGTTCGTCGAGCTGCCCGCCGACGTGCACCCGTACTACGTCGCCACGCAGGCGCACCCCGAGTTCAAGTCCCGCCCGACCCGCTCCCACCCGCTGTTCGCGGGCCTCGTGGGTGCCGCGCTCGCCGCGCGTACGGGTGCCGCGGAGCCCGCCGAGGACGTCGCGGCCGAGGCGCTGTGAGCTCCCCTGAGGGCGCCGGGGCGTCGCCCGTCGTGCGGGACGTGCTCGCGCCCCGCCCCGTGCTGCGGCGCGAGCTGATCCACCACGGTCGGATCTGGGACGTCGTCGCCGACGACGTCGACCTCGGCGGCGGGACGGTCGTGTCCCGCGAGGTCGTCGACCACCCGGGCGCGGTCGCGGTCGTCGCGCTCGACGACGACGGCCGCGTCCTCCTGCTGCGTCAGTACCGGCACCCGGTCGGGCGCGAGCTGTGGGAGGTCCCGGCCGGGCTGCTCGACGTGCCCGACGAGCCGGCCGACGTCGCGGCGGCGCGTGAGCTCGGCGAGGAGGCGGACCTGCGGGCCGCCCGCTGGGATGTGCTCGTCGACTACTACACGAGCCCCGGCGGCAGCTCCGAGGCGCTGCGGGTGTTCCTCGCCCGCGACCTGTCGGCCGTGCCCGACGCCGAACGGCACGTTCGCGAGGACGAGGAGCGCGACATCGAGCTGCGGTGGGTCGCGCTCGACGACGCGGTGGCCGCGGTCCTCGGCGGCGCGGTGCACAACCCGTCGGCCGTCGTCGGCGTGCTTGCGGCGCACGCCGCCCGCGCCGCCGGCTGGTCGACGCTCCGTCCGGCCGACGTCCCGTGGCCCGAGCGGCGCACCGCGACGATGACGGAGCGCGCCGCGACCGAGGTGCGCGACGCGGGCGCGGCTGACCAGGGGTGACGCGGGTCCCGCCGGGACGCCGGGTGCCGACGGTGCACGCCGCGCGCCGCTAGGGTGGTCGTCGTGCCAGGCACCCCTCCACCCGCGGACGCCGTCGACGTGACGGCCGCCGTGCCGGCGCACCCCTGTGACGCGACGGTCCTCGGCGCCGTCCAGGCCCGCGGAGCCGACGGCGCCCTCGTCGCGCCGGGCGGGGTGCGGTCGCGTGAGCTGCTCGTGGCGCTGGTCCTCGCGCACGGGCGACCCGTCTCCTCGCGTGCGCTCCTCGACGACCTGTGGTGGGACCACGACGACCTCGCCGACCCGCGCGCCGCGCTCCAGACGCTCGTCTCGCGCACCCGTCGGATCGTCGCGCCCGGCCTCGTGGTCTCAGGGCCCGCGGGCTACGCCTGGTCGGGGAGCAGCGACCTCGCGGCGGCGCGGAGCGCGCTCGACACCGCGACGGCCGCGCTCGCCACCGACGACGGCGACGCGGCGCTGGCCGCGGCGCGCGGCGGACTGGCGCTGTGGCGCGGCGAGCCCGGGGCCGATCTGAACGCCGGCTCCCCGCTCGCGGACGCGCTCTCGGCGGAGGCGGCCCGCCTGGCCGGGTCCCTCGAGGAGGTGCTGCTCGCCGCGCTCGTCGCCGCCGGCCAGGACGAGGAGGCCGTGGCGCTCGCGGGGAGCAGGCTCGCGAACCTGCCGTCCGACGAGGCCGCCTGCCTCGCCTACATGACTGCGGCCGCCAGGCTGGGCCGCGTCAACGACGCTCTCCGCGCGTTCGCGGCGCTGCGCGAGGCGCTCGCGGACGAGCTGGGCGCCGACCCGGGCAGCGGGATCGCGGAGCTGCACGAGCGGCTCCTGCGCGGCGAGGTGCCGGGTTCCGCCCGCCCGGGCTCGGCGACGCCCGCGCCCCCGGGT
The DNA here is from genome assembly GCF_030161555.1 of Luteimicrobium album. Classification (GTDB taxonomy): domain Bacteria; phylum Actinomycetota; class Actinomycetes; order Actinomycetales; family Cellulomonadaceae; genus Luteimicrobium; species Luteimicrobium album. The sequence continues at coordinate 3,788,168 of NZ_BSUK01000001.1, read as the reverse complement.
CAGGTGCAGCCGGGCGCCGGTGCGGACGCCCCGACCTCCGAGGCGCCCGACGCGCCGCGGCCCGCCCCCGCGCTCGCGATCGGCCTGCGCGCCGCACCCAACCCGCTGGTCGGACGCGACGGCGACGTGCTGGCGCTCGAGGAGGCGCTCCGACGCTCCCGCCTCGTCACGGTGCTCGGCCCGGGAGGGCTCGGGAAGACGCGCATCGCCCAGGAGCTCGCCCACCGCGCCGCGGGACGCGGTGAGCCGGTCGTGGTGATCGAGCTCGCGAGCGTGCGGACGGACGACGACGTCGAGCTGGCGCTCGCCACGGCGCTCGGGGTCCGGGACGTCCAGGGCTCGCAGCGCATCGGGGACGGCATCCCCCGACCCGACACGCGCGCACGCATCCTCGACCGGCTCCGTGCCCCCGGGACGCTCGTCGTCCTCGACAACTGCGAGCACGTGCTCGACGGCGCCGCGGCGTGGGTCGCCGAGGCGCTCGCGGAGACGGCGGTGCGGGTGCTCACGACGAGCCGTGCCCCGCTCGCCCTGGCCGCCGAGACGGTGCGGCCGCTGCCTCCTCTCGCCAGCCGGGCCGGCGTCGGGCAGGGCCCAGGCGAGTCGGACGCCGGGCCGGCCGTCGTGCTGTTCGAGCAGCGTGCCCGGTCGGCGCGCCCCGAGGCTCCGCTGCCCCGGGACGTCGTCGAGCGGCTCTGCGACCGGCTCGACGGGCTGCCGCTCGCGATCGAGCTCGCGGCGGCGCGCGTGCGGTCGATGTCCGTCGTGGAGATCGAGCGCCGCCTCGCGACGCGCTTCGCCCTGCTGACGTCGGGGGACCGGGCGGCGCCCGAGCGGCACCGGACGCTGCGGGCCGTGATCGAGTGGAGCTGGAACCTCCTGGGCACCGCCGAGCAGGCGCTCCTGCGGCGCGCGTCCGTCTTCCCGGGGACGTTCGGCGCCGACACGGTCGAGGCCGTCACCGCGTCGGTGGACGGGCGCGCGAGCGACCCGACCGCGCTCGACACGCTCGACGACCTCGACGGGCTCGTCGGGCAGTCCATGCTCGTCGTGGTCGAGGACCCCGCCACCGGGACGACGCGGTACCGCATGCTCGAGACGGTGCGCGAGTTCGGTGGGCTCGAGCTCGCCAGGGCCGGCGAGGGCGCCGCCGTGCGGGAGGCCGTCTACGCATGGGCTGTCGCGCTGGGGCGCGACCTGGGCGGCCGGCTCACCGGCCACGAGCAGCTCGAGACCGTGCGCCGGGTCCGGGCCGAGCAGGACATCCTCGTCCAGGTGGTCCGGTGGGGGCTCGAGGACCGTCGGCGTGACGTGCTCGGCCCCGTCTTCGCGCTCCTCGCGCACTTCTGGATGCTGCGCGGCCAGTTCGTCGAGACCGTCTCGTTCGGGCTCGACGTCGCCGAGGTGTTCGTGGGGCACGAACCGACCGCCCGTGACGCGAACGACCTCGCCTGGGTGTACTTCGCGGCGGGCTCGCCGCTCGCGGTCGTCCTCGACCAGGAGCGGTCGCTCCGCTCGACGGCCCGGCTCCGGCGTCTGTCCCGCAGCGGGCTGCCGCTCGCGCCCGAGGCGCGCGCGTTCGTCGAGCTCGCCGTCGGCGTCGACGACCTCGCCTCGCTGCCCGCGCTGCTCGAGCGCCAGCGCGACGACGAGGCCTGGACCGTGTCGATGTTCGCGCACATCATGTCCGCGCAGATCGGCGAGAACATGGGCGAGCTCGATGTCGCCGAAGGGTACGCGCGCCGGGCCTACGAGATCGCGACACAGCACGGGGACACCTGGGGCTCGGCGATGGCCACCCAGAGCCTCGCCGAGCTCGCCGCGGAGTCGGGCCGGCCCGAGGACGCGCTGCGGTGGGTCGAGGTCACGCGTGCCGGCCTGAAGGGTCTCGACCTCGACAGCGACGCCTTCACCTTCCAGGTCGGATCGATCGAGGCGAACGCGCTCGTGTCGCTCGGACGCGGGCGCGAGGCCCGCACGATGCTGCAGGACCTCGCCCGGACCCCGGACGGCGTGGGCGAGTCGTCGGTGCTGCCCGGCGCGGAAGAGGTCTTCAGCGCGTCCGACCGGCGCGTCATGGGCCTCGGCGGGCTGTCGCACGAGGCCTACGCACGCGGGGACGTCCGCGAGGCGCTCGACCTCGCCACCCTGACGTACGACGAGCTCCGGCACCAGCGTCGTGGGGGCTTCCAGGGCGGCCTGGTGCAGGCGGCGAACCGGCTGGCGATGGCGGTCCTCGACGCCCAGGACGCGCGTGCCGACGGGCGCGAGCCGGCCTCGAGCGCCGGCGAGCGTGAGGCGTGGGCGCGCGAGCTCACGACGACGCTGCGGATCTCGCTCCGCGGCCAGGGCGCCGGCGGGTTCGTCGACCGGCCCGTGCTGGGCGCCGCGGCGCTCGCGCTCGGCTCGTACCTGTGGTCGGACCGGCCGAAGATGACCGACCTCGGGCTCGAGCTGGCGACCCTCGCGGGCCGGGTGAGGTCGCGCCAGGACTACGTGGTGCTCGAGCGCGCACGCCATCGTGCCGCCGCCGTGCGTGCGCTCGGCGAGGACGCCGTCGTCGCCGTGGAGCAGCGGGCCCTGGCCGTCCCCGACCCCGTCGCGCGGATCGGCGAGATCGTCAGGGAACGCCCGTGGCGGAGGCCCACCGGCTGAGAGCCGGGGACCCCCGCCACGGGGACACGGTGCAGGACGGCGGCCGCGCCGTCGGGCTCACGCCTTGCGCATGTACGCCTTGACGGTGAGGGGGCGAAGATCACGACGATCGCCGCCGCGCCGAGCAACGAGATCCAGGCGTCCGAGCCGAAGCTGCCGTTGTTGGCGAGCTCGCGGACCGCCGTCACGAGGTGCGAGATCGGGTTCACCTGGACGAAGCCCTGCAGCCAGCCCGGCATCGACTTCGGGTCGACGTACGCGTTGGACAGGAACGTCAGCGGGAACAGGATGATCATCGAGATCCCCTGCACGCTCGAGGCGGTGCGGGCGATCACGCCGAAGAACGCGAAGATCCAGCTCACGGCCCAGGAGCACGCGATCACGAGGAGACCGGCGAGCACGACGGAGCGGAGGCCACCGGCGGGCCGGTAGCCCATGACGTAGCCCATCACGAACGTGAGCGTCGTCGCGATCCCGTAGCGGAGCGTGTCGGCGAGCAGCGCGCCCGACAGCGGCGCGATCCGGGCGATCGGCAGCGACTTGAAGCGGTCGAACACCCCCTTGTCCATGTCCTCGCGGAGCTGGACGCCCGTCACCACCGAGGTCGTGATGACCGTCTGGACGAGGATGCCGGGGATCAGGGTCGGCAGGTAGCTCTTGACGTCCCCGGCGATCGCGCCGCCGAAGATGTAGGAGAACATCAGCGTGAACAGGATCGGCTGGAGCGTCACGTCGATGAGCTGCTCGGGCGTGCGCTTGATCTTGAGCAGGCCGCGCGCGGCCATCGAGACCGTGTTCGCGAGGGTCTGCTTGACGCTGGTCCGGTTCTTCAGCTCCCGCTCGATGCCGGGAACGATCTGGGTGTGGCGGTCGAGGCTCACGGTGGTCATCGCAGCGCTCCCTCGGGGGTCGGTGTGGCGGTCGCCTGGTTGCCGAGGACGTCGGCGGGAGACAGGTGGTCCTCGTTCTTCTCGTCCTCGACCCCGTGCCCCGTCAGGGACAGGAAGACCTCGTCGAGGCTCGGCTTCGACATGTTGAGCGACGCCACCTCGATACGCGCGTCGCGGAGCCGGACGAGAAGGTCCGTGACGGCGTCGGGACCGGGGACGGGGACGGTGATCCGTCGGGCCTCGGGGGAGAGCGTGGCGGAGACACCGAACGTCGTCTCGACGAGGGACAGCGCCGCGGTCAGGTCGCCGGGCTCGACGAGACCGAGCTGCAGCGACTGCTCGCCGACGGCGTCCTTCAGGTCGTCCGAGGTGCCCTCCGCGACGACGCGGCCCCGGTCGATGACCGCGATGCGGTCGGCGAGCTGGTCCGCCTCGTCGAGGTACTGCGTCGTGAGGACGACGGTCGACCCCGTCGCGACCAGGCTGCGGATCGTGTCCCACATCTGGGTGCGGGTCCGCGGGTCCAGACCCGTCGTCGGCTCGTCGAGGAACAGCAGGGGCGGCTGCGCGATGAGGCTCGCCGCGAGGTCGAGCCGGCGGCGCATGCCGCCGGAGAAGTTCTTGAGCGGCCGCCTGGCGGCCTCGGTCAGCGCGAAGGCCTCGAGCAGGTCGGCGCTGCGCTTGCGCGACTCCGCGCGCGACAGGCCGTTGAGCCTGCAGAACAGCATGAGGTTCTCGGTCGCGCTGAGCGTCTCGTCGACCGACGCGTACTGGCCGGTGACGCCGATGAGCTGGCGCACGACGAACGGCTCGCGGAAGACGTCGTGGCCGAAGATCCTGGCCTCGCCCGCGTCCGCCTTGAGCAGCGTCGCGAGCATGCGGATGGTGGTCGTCTTGCCGGCGCCGTTGGGGCCGAGGACGCCGTAGACGCTGCCGGTGCGGACCGACAGGTCGACGCCGTCGACGGCGCGGTTGTCGCCGAAGACCTTGACGAGTCCGTGGGCCTCGACGGCCCAGTCTCCGGAGCTGCGGGTGGACATGCCTACCTACCTCCTGGTTGCGGGAACGGGTCCAGCATCGCCAGGTGCGCTGTCAGGGCGCTGTCATGTCGCTGACGGGAGCACTGACAGTCAGCCCCACTGGTGCGCGTCGCCCGCGAACGTGTGCACGAACCCGCACGCGGCGCAGATCGCGCCGTCGGCCGAGCGGTTCAGCCAGTCCAGGTCGAAGAACGTGAGCCCCGTCGTCTGGAGCTTGATCTCCCGCTGGTAGAACCGGTCGCCGCCGCACGTGCGGCACGTGAGCGGGACGCGCACGCCGCGACGTCGGTGGGCGTGGGCATCGCGTCAGGCCTGGGCGGGGGCTCCGTCGGGGACGGTCGCGGCGACCGGCTTGCGCTCGCGCATCGTCAGCAGCGCCCAGGTCGTCGTGGCCGTGAGGCACGCGGCGAGCAGCATGTGGATCGCGACGAGCCCGATGGGTAGACCGGTGAAGTACTGCACGTAGCCGACGACGCCCTGGACGAGGACGAGCCCGAGGACGGCGAGCAGCGCGCGGCGTACCCGCTGGGGCGTGGGGAAGCGGCGCGTCCGCCACAGGAGCCAGGCGAGGACCAGGACGAAGAGCCACACGGTCGCGGCGTGGAGACGCGCGACGCTCTCGGGGTCGAACGGGAGGCGGTCGTCGTGCACGTCGTCGCCGCCGTGGGGGCCGGAGCCGGTCGTGATCGTGCCGAGAGCGAGCACGGGCACGAGGACGACGCCGAGCACCCGGGACAGCGTCCAGGTACCGGGGTCGACGACGCGGTGCGGCGGCCCGTCACCCTCGTCGAGGCGGACGAGCAACAGCGTCGAGAGCCAGACGAGCGCCATCGAGACGAGCAGGTGCACCGCGACCATCAGGGGCGCGAGGTCGGTCAGGACGGTGATGCCGCCGAGGACAGCCTGCACGAGCACGCCGAGCAGGGGGACGAGGCCGAGCCTGCGGAGCGACGCCGCACGGGACCGCTGCCGCCAGACGAGGACCGCGGTCGCGGCCGCGACGACGACGAGCAGGAACGTCACCATGCGGTTCCCGAACTCGATCGCCTGGTGGTAACCGGTCGCGGCGTGCCGGACGGGCGTGAAGCTGCCCGGGTGGCACTCGGGCCACGTCTCGCAGCCGAGGCCCGAGCCCGTCAGGCGGACGAAGCCGCCCGTGACGATGATCGCGAGCTGACCGACGAGGTTGGCGATTACGACGGCACGGGTCCACCGGGCCGCGCGGTCGAGGACGCGGCCGAGCGCGCTCGGGGCGGGTGGCGCGTCGTCGCCGGTACGGGTCGCGGTGCTCACGCGACCACGGTAAGCGACGGGGGCTCCCGGCCGGAATCCCGGGGCTGTGAGATCGTGCGGGCGCCGTCACTGCCACCGGAACCACCGCCGTGTCGCCCAGCCGAGGACGACGGTCCACGCGAGCAGGACGAGCACCGGCCCGACGGGGATCGACCCGTCGAGGAGGGCGCCGCGCATGGCGTCGCCCAGGGCGCCCGAGGGCAGCAGCGCTGCGACGTGGCTCCACCAGCCGGCCAGGTGCGCGGGCGGGACCAGCACGCCGCCCGCCACGATCAGGACGACGAGCAGCAGGTTGGCGAGCGCGAGGACGCCCTCGGCGCGGAGGGTCCCGGCGACGAGCAGCGCGAGCGCCGTGAACGCCGCGGTCCCGAGGAGCGCCGCGACGACGGCCAGCGGGATCCCGGCCGCGTGCGGGTGCCAGCCGAGCACCAGGGCCACGACGACGAGCACCACCGCCTGCACGACCTCGACGGCGAGGACACCCAGCACCTTGCCTGCGAGCAGGCCGCCCCGCCCGAGCGGCGTGGTCGCCATCAGGCGCAGGACGCCGTTGCGCCGGTCGAACGCGGTCGCGATGGCCTGCGAGGTGAAGGCGGTGGACATCACGGCGACGGCGAGCACGCCGGGCGTCAGGAAGTCGATCCGGCTGGCCCCCGACGTGTCGAGCTCGACGGCGTGCACGCGGTCGAGCCCGATGAGCAGGAACAGCGGGAGCAGGACCGTGACGAGGATCTGCTCGCCGTTGCGCAGGATCGCACGGGTCTCGAACGCGGCCTGGGCGGCGACGCGGCGCCAGGCAGGTGCGGGACCCGCGTGCGGCGCGCCGACCCCGGGCGTGGTGGCGGCGGGCGAGCTCATCGCAGGTTCCTCCCCGTGAGGTCGAGGAAGACGTCCTCGAGCGTGCGGCGGCCGACGCTGACGCGCGACGCGAGCACGTCGCGCGCGGCGAGCGCCTCGGTCAGCGCGACGAGCGTGGCGGGCTCGACGACGCCCTTGGTGACGTACTGGCCGGGCGCGCGCTCGCGGAGCTCGAGGCCGGGCAGGAGGTCGGCGGGCAGCCCGGGAGCGGCCTCGAGGCGCAGGGTCTGCTCGTGCTCCCGGCCGTCGGCGCCCCCGCCGTCGGTGACGAGCTCGCGTACGGAGCCCTGGGCGATGACCTTTCCGCGGTCGACGATCACGACGTCGTCGGCGAGGGCCTCCGCCTCGTCCATGAGGTGCGTGGTGAGGACGACCCCGACGCCGTCGGCGCGCAGCTCGGTGACGAGCTCCCATACCGCGCGCCGCGACTGGGGGTCCATGCCGGCGCTCGGCTCGTCGAGGAAGACGAGCTCCGGCCGCCCGACGACGGCGACCGCGAGGGCGAGGCGTTGCCGCTGGCCTCCGGACAGCCGCCGCACCGTGGTCCGGGCGAACGAGCCGAGGCCGAGACGCTCCGCCAGCTCGCCGACGTCGCGCGGGTCCGCGTACATGCGGGCGACGTGCTCGAGCATCTCGAGCGCGCGGACGCCCGTCGGCAGGCCGCCGTCCTGCAGCATGACGCCGACGCGCGGGCGCAGGGCCGCGGCGTCGGCGAGCGGGTCGAGGCCGAGGACCTCGACGCTCCCGCCGTCGGGGGAGCGTAGGCCCTCGCAGCACTCGACCGTCGTGGTCTTGCCGGCGCCGTTGGGGCCGAGGACCGCGGTGATCGCGCCGCGACGCGCGACGAGCGAGAGCCCGTCGACGACGGCGGTGCCGGCGTACCGTTTGACGAGGCCGTCGACGCGGAGCGCGACGTCGCCGGCGCGGGCACGGCCCGGACCGCCCTCGTGGGGCGTCGTCCGGGGGTGTGCGGCAGGGTCGGTCGCAGGGGTGCGGGGCACGAGGGCCCAGTGTAGGAGGCCCGCCTGACCGTCCGGCCCGCGGCGAGCGCCCGGGGCGTCGGCGGGGGTGTTCGTCTCGTCACGTAAGGGGCGCCTTGCTTGCACGCGCCGATTTTGGCAACGACAATGTTTCCTAACGTCCGGCGACGGCTGAGGGAGGTGACCGGGTGGCGACCATCCATGCCGCGGTGGCGACCGACGAGGTCTCGGCTGACGCCTCGACCCGCGAGCGGGTGCTCGCCCTCATCGCCTCCGAGGGTCCGGTCAGCGCCGCGAGCCTCGCCGCCGATCTCGGTCTCACGTCGGCCGGTGTGCGCCGCCACCTGGCGTGCCTCGAGGAGGACGGCCTGATCGCCGTCCACGACGCGGGCGCGCACGGGCCCGGCAAGGCGCAGCGCGGCCGTCCCGCGCGGCGCTACGTCGCGACCCGGCGCGGGCAGTCGCACATGGCGGGCGAGTATCCCGAGCTCGCCGGCGCCGCGCTGAGGTTCCTGCGCGACCACGTCGGCCCCGAGGCCGTCGAGACCTTCGCCGCCGAGCGTTTCGCTGGGATGGCCGAGCGCTACCGCGAGGGCGTCGACGCCCCCGACGTCGCAGGCCGCGTCGAGCAGCTCGCGGCCCTGCTGGCCGCCGACGGGTACGCCGCGAGCGTCCGACCGGTCTCAGCCGGCCTGCCCGGCGCGAGCGTGCGGCTCGTCCAGCTCTGCCAGGGGCACTGCCCCGTGCAGCAGATCGCCGCCGAGTTCCCGGAGCTGTGCGAGGCGGAGGCCCAGGTCTTCACGGAGCTCCTCGGCACGCACACGCAACGCCTCGCCACGCTGGCCGCGGGCGGTCACGTGTGCACCACGAACGTCCCGGTCGTCGCCTCGGCGGCGGCCGCACCCCCACCGAGCACGTCACCCCGCCCCCGCGGAAGGAAGCAGATGAGCGCCCCCACCCAGGAAACCCGCCGCACCGACGACGAGATCATCGCCGAGATCGGTGGCTACGGGTACGGCTGGCACGACTCCGACGACGCCGGCGCCACCGCGCGCCGCGGCCTGTCCGAGGACGTCGTCCGGAACATCTCGGAGCTCAAGAACGAGTCCGAGTGGATGCTGAAGACGCGCCTGAAGGCCCTGCGGCTCTTCGAGAAGAAGCCCATGCCGCACTGGGGTGCCGACCTGTCCGGCATCGACTTCGACTCGATCAAGTACTTCGTGCGGTCGACCGAGAAGCAGGCCGCGACGTGGGACGACCTGCCCCCGGACATCAAGGCCACCTACGACAAGCTCGGCATCCCGGAGGCGGAGAAGCAGCGCCTCGTCGCGGGCGTCGCCGCGCAGTACGAGTCCGAGGTCGTCTACCACCAGATCAACGAGCAGCTCGAGGCTCAGGGCGTGCTCTTCCTCGACACGGACACGGCCCTGCGCGAGCACCCGGAGATCTTCGAGGAGTACTTCGGCACGGTCATCCCGTCGGGCGACAACAAGTTCGCCGCGCTCAACACGGCCGTGTGGTCGGGCGGGTCGTTCGTCTACGTGCCGCCGGGCGTCCACGTCGAGATCCCGCTGCAGGCCTACTTCCGGATCAACACCGAGAACATGGGCCAGTTCGAGCGGACGCTGATCATCGCGGACGAGGGCTCGTACGTGCACTACGTCGAGGGCTGCACCGCCCCGATCTACTCGAGCGACTCGCTGCACTCCGCCGTCGTCGAGATCGTCGTCAAGAAGAACGCCCGCGTCCGGTACACGACCATCCAGAACTGGTCGAACAACGTGTACAACCTCGTGACCAAGCGTGCGACGGTCGCCGAGGGCGGCACCATGGAGTGGGTCGACGGCAACATCGGCTCCAAGGTCACCATGAAGTACCCGGCCGTCTACCTCATGGGCGAGCACGCCAAGGGCGAGACCCTGTCGATCGCGTTCGCCGGCGAGGGCCAGCACCAGGACACGGGCTCGAAGATGGTGCACCTCGCGCCGCATACGTCGAGCTCGATCATCTCCAAGTCCGTCTCGCGCGGCGGTGGCCGCTCGTCGTACCGCGGGCTCGTGCAGGTCATGGAGAGCGCCCACAACTCGAAGTCGAACGTCCTGTGCGACGCGCTGCTCGTGGACACGATCTCGCGCTCCGACACGTACCCGTACGTCGACGTGCGTGTCGACGACGTCGAGATGGGCCACGAGGCCACCGTCTCCAAGGTGAGCGAGGATCAGCTCTTCTACCTGATGTCCCGTGGGCTCGAGGAGACGGAGGCCATGGCGACGATCGTGCGCGGCTTCATCGAGCCCATCGCGCGCGAGCTGCCCATGGAGTACGCGCTCGAGCTCAACCGTCTCATCGAGCTGCAGATGGAGGGCTCGGTCGGCTGACCCCGACCGCGGCGCCGGGCCTCCCGGCGCCGCGCCCCTCCGTCCCGTTCCCGCCCTGACCTTCCGGAGCCCTTCGTCGTGACCACCTCGACCGACCTGTCCACCGACCACAGCCGCGCCCGGCTCGACGGCGCGCACAGCCACGGCGTCCCCGGCGCCGGGGTGCCCGAGCGCGACCGTGCTGAGCGCCTCACCTCGTTCGACGTCGCCGACTTCACCGTGCCCACGGGCCGCGAGGAGGAGTGGCGCTTCACGCCGCTCGCCCGCCTGCGGCGCGTCTTCTCCGCCGAGGCGTCCGACGCCCGGCTCGCCACCACCACGTCGCTGCCCGACGGTGTCACGCTGACGACCCTCACGCCGGCCGAGGCCCGTGAGCGCGCGGTGCTCGCGCCCGCCGACCTGCCTGCCGCGGGGGCCGCGAGCCTCGCTGGCGACGCCGTCCTGCTCTCCGTCCCGGCGGGCTTCGCGTCCGACGAGCCGGTCGTCGTCGACCTCGCCGGCTCCGGGGTCGGCGACCTCGTCTGGGGCCAGGTGCTCGTCGAGGTCGGCGCGAACGCCGAGGTCGCCGTCGTCGTGACCCACACGGGTTCGGCCACGTACTCCGTGCAGCTCAGCGTGGACGTCGCCGAGGGCGCGCACGTCACGTTCGTCTCGATCCAGGACTGGGACGACGACGCCGTCCACCTCGCCGAGAACGACCTGCGCCTGGCCAAGGACGCGACGCTCAAGCACGTCGTCATGACGTTCGGCGGTGCCCTCGTGCGCATCCCCGTGAACGCCCGCCTCGAGGGCGAGGGCGCGAACCTCGAGCTCGTCGGCGCGTACTTCACCGACGCCGGCCAGCACCAGGAGCACCGCCTCTTCGTCGACCACGCGACCCCGCGGGCCCGCTCGCGCGCGACCTACAAGGGCGCGCTGCAGGGCGACGGCGCGCACGCGGTGTGGGTGGGCGACGTCCTGATCCGGGCCGAGGCCGAGGGCACCGACACGTACGAGCTCAACCGCAACCTCGTGCTCACGCCGGGCGCGCGCGCCGACTCGGTGCCGAACCTCGAGATCGAGACCGGCGAGATCGAGGGTGCGGGCCACGCGTCCGCGACCGGCCGCTTCGACGACGAGCAGCTCTTCTACCTGCAGTCGCGCGGCATCCCCGAGATCGAGGCCCGCCGCCTCGTCGTGCACGGCTTCTTCGCGGAGCTCGTGCGCGAGATCGGCGTGCCGAGCGTCGAGGCACGCCTGCTCGCCTCGATCGAGAAGGAGCTGGCCGTCACGCCCACGGGCGGCGAGCCGGAGCACGCATGACCGCGCAGCTCGCGTGCCGGGTCGACGCGCTGGAGCCCGCCGAGGCTCTGCGCGTCGAGCTGCCGAGCGCCGACGGCGCGCTCGTCGAGGTCGCCGTCGTCCGTGACGAGGACGGCGACTGGCACGCGATCTCCGACATCTGCTCGCACGGGCAGGTCTCGCTGTCCGACGGCGAGATCGAGGGCTGCACCGTCGAGTGCTGGCTGCACGGGTCGACCTTCGACCTGAACACCGGCCGGCCGCTGTCGCTGCCCGCGACCCGTCCCGTGCCCGTCTACCCGGTGACGGTCGACGGCGAGCAGGTGCTCGTCGACGTCGACGCCCGGGCCAACTGACCACCCAGACCGCATCACCCCCGAGGAGCCACCCCCGATGTCCACTCTTGAGATCCGCGACCTGCACGTCAGCGTCGAGACGAAGGAGGGCCCCAAGGCCATCCTCCGCGGCGTCGACCTGACGATCGGCAGCGGCGAGATCCACGCCGTCATGGGCCCGAACGGCTCGGGCAAGTCGACGCTCGCGTACTCGCTCGCCGGTCACCCCAAGTACCAGGTGACCTCCGGCACCGTGACGCTCGACGGCGAGGACGTCCTCGCGATGACCGTCGACCAGCGCGCCCGCGCCGGCCTCTTCCTCGCCATGCAGTACCCGGTCGAGGTCCCCGGCGTCTCGGTGTCGAACTTCCTGCGCACCGCGAAGACCGCGATCGACGGCGAGGCCCCGCGCTGCGCACGTGGGTCAAGGACGTGAAGTCCGCGATGGCGAACCTCCGCATGGACCCCGCGTTCGCGGAGCGCTCGGTCAACGAGGGCTTCTCGGGCGGCGAGAAGAAGCGCCACGAGATCCTCCAGCTCGAGCTCCTCAAGCCCCGCTTCGCGGTGCTCGACGAGACCGACTCGGGCCTCGACGTCGACGCGCTGCGCATCGTGTCGGAGGGCGTGAACCGTGCGCACGAGGCGAGCGACCTCGGCGTCCTGCTCATCACGCACTACACGCGCATCCTGCGCTACATCAAGCCCGACTTCGTGCACGTGTTCGTCGACGGCCGCGTCGCCGAGGAGGGCGGCCCGGAGCTGGCCGAGCGTCTCGAGAACGAGGGCTACGACCGCTTCCTGCCCGCCGGGACGGTCGCCTGACATGACGACGACGTCCGCCGCGCAGGGTGCGCCCGCGCACCCGGGTGCCCGCCTGACCGACGCCGAGCTGGCGGCGGTCCGGGCGGACTTCCCGCTGCTCGGGCGCACCGTGCGTGGGGGCGCCCGCTCGTCTACCTCGACTCGGGGGCGACGAGCCAGAAGCCCGACCCGGTGCTCGACGCCGAGCAGGACTTCTACCTGCAGCGCAACGCGGCCGTGCACCGCGGCGCGCACCACCTGGCCGAGGAGGCCACGGAGGCGTTCGAGCGGGCGCGCGCCGAGGTCGCGGCGTTCGTCGGTGCGGACGAGGGCGAGCTCGTGTGGACGTCCGGGGCCACCGCCGCGATCAACCTCGTCGCGTACGCGATGGGCAACGCGACCGCGGGCCGGGGCGGCGACGCCGCCAAGCGGTTCCGGCTCGCTCCGGGCGACGAGATCGTCGTGACCGAGGCCGAGCACCACGCGAACCTCGTGCCGTGGCAGGAGCTCGCAGCCCGCACGGGCGCCGTCCTGCGCTGGCTCGAGGTCGACGACGACGGCCGCGTGCGGGTGGACCAGGCCGCCGACGTCGTGACGGAGCGGACGCGCGTGCTCGCGTTCACGCACGCCTCGAACGTCACGGGCGCCGTCACCCCGGTGGCGCCGCTCGTCACTCGGGCCCGCGAGGTCGGCGCGCTGACGGTCCTCGACGCGTGCCAGTCGGTGCCGCACCTGCCGGTCGACCTGCACGCGCTGGGTGTGGACTTCGCCGCGTTCTCCGGCCACAAGATGCTCGGCCCGACGGGCGTCGGCGCGCTGTACGGGCGGCGCGAGCTGCTCGAGGCGCTGCCCCCGTTCCTCACCGGCGGGTCGATGGTCGAGGTCGTGACCATGACCGAGACGACGTACGCACCACCGCCGCAGCGGTTCGAGGCGGGCACGCAGCCCGTCGCGCAGGCCGTCGCCCTCGGGGCCGCGGCGCAGTACCTCGGCGAGCTCGGGATGGACGCCGTCGCGGCGCACGACCACGAGCTCGCGGGCGAGCTGCTGAAGGTCGCCGACATCCCCGGCGTGCGGGTGATCGGCCCGACCGAGCCCGGCGCGGTGGGGGAGCGGCTCGCGATCGTGTCGTTCGTCGTCGACGGCGTGCACGCGCACGACGTGGGCCAGGTGCTCGACGCCGCGGGCATCGCGGTGCGGGTCGGCCACCACTGCGCGCAGCCGCTGCACCGCCGGTTCGGGGTCGCCGCGACCGCCCGCGCCTCTGCGTCCGTCTACACGACGGTCGACGAGGTCGTCGCGTTCCGGGAAGCCCTGGCGGGGGTCCGGGCGTTCTTCGGTGCGGAGGAGCGTGATGACGAACCAGCTCGAGCAGCTCTACCAGCAGGTCATCCTCGACCACGCCCGGTCGGCGCACGGCCGCGGGCTCGCGGTCGCGGACGCCGTCGGGCACGCGCACGGCGAGTCGCACCAGGTCAACCCGACCTGCGGCGACGAGGTGACCCTCCGCGTCGACCTGTCCAGCTCCGGCACGGGCGGCGTGGCCGTCGTCGACGAGGTCAGCTGGGAGGGCCAGGGCTGCTCCATCTCGCAGGCGTCGCTGTCCGTGCTGACCGACCTGGTGACCGGCCGGAGCGCCGACGAGGCCGAGCAGCTCGGCGAGACGTTCCGGGCGCTCATGGCGTCGCAGGGCAAGGGGCTCGACGAGAGCCTCGAGGACGAGCTCGGCGACGCGACGGCGTTCACCGGCGTGTCCCAGTTCCCGGCGCGCATCAAGTGCGCGCTGCTCGGCTGGGCCGCGCTGCGCGACGCGCTCGCCAAGGCGGGTGCCGCGTCGGCGACGTCGGCACCCCAGACGCAGGACCTTCCGAAGGAGGACGCATGACCACCGATGCCGAGAACGCGCCGGCCGTGACGCCCGAGGCGGCCGCGGCCGCCACCCCGGCGACCGTCGAGGAGATCGAGGAGGCGCTGCGCGACGTCATCGACCCCGAGCTCGGGATCAACGTCGTCGACCTGGGCCTCATCTACGGCGTGACCGTCGACGCGAACAACCACGCCGTGATCGACATGACGCTCACGTCCGCGGCGTGCCCGCTCACCGACATGATCGAGGACCAGTCCGCGCAGGCCCTCGAGGACGTCGTCACCGGGTTCCGTGTGAACTGGGTCTGGATGCCGCCGTGGGGTCCGGAGAAGATCACCGACGACGGCCGCGAGCAGCTGCGGGCGCTGGGCTTCAACGTCTGAGCGCCTGACGTCGCGCACCCACTCGCCGGCCCCGTCGACCACGGACCAAGGCCCCGCCCGGATCACCGGGCGGGGCCTTCGTCGTCCCTGGGCGTGCGGGTGAGAGGACCGGCACCGGGGGAGGTCCGGTTGTTAGTGCATAGGCAAGTTATGTTATAACTTCATTATGGGGCCACGGGACGAGCGCATGAGCGGGACGAGTCTGGTGACCACGCTGGAGCGGCTGCTGCGTCTCGCGCGCGGGATGTCGACGGCCGGGAACCTCTCCTCGACGGCGGCGTCGGTGCTCTCGCGGCTCGCTCGGACGGGACCGTCCCGCATCACCGACATGGCGCACGCGGCGGGCATCTCGCAGCCCGCGATGTCGCAGCTCGTGGGTCGGCTCGAGCACGAAGGGCTCGTGGCCCGGGCCATCGACAGCGATGACCGTCGGGGGTCCTGGTGGCGATCAGCGAGCCCGGTCGTGCCGTGGTCGCCGCCCGGCGTGCCCAGCTGGCGGACATCTTCGACGAGGCGCTCCGGCACCTCGACAAGACGGACCGGACGACGATCGCAGCCGCCCTCGGCCCGCTCGACCGGCTCGTCGACGCCGTGCTCGAGCTCGAACCAGGAGCCGGTGACGGCGCGCGGCAGCCCGCCCCCGGCAGAACGACAGAGAAAAGGTAGTGATGACAACCCTCGAAACCACAGCCGCTGAGCCCCAGGGATCCGTCCTCAGGCAGCCTCGAGCGGTGTGGGCGGTCGCTTTCGCCTGCGTCGTGTCGTTCATGGGCCTGGGCCTGGTCGACCCGATCCTGACCTCGATCGCCCAAGACCTGAACGCCACCTCCGGGCAGGTGTCCCTGCTCTTCACGTCCTACCTGGTCGTGACCGCCGTGGCCATGCTCATCACGGGCTGGGTCAGCTCGCGGATCGGTGTGAAGTGGACGCTGATCAGCGGCCTGGCGATCATCGTCGTCTTCTCCGCGCTCGGCGGGCTGATGAACAGCGTCGCGGGGATCATCTGGGCCCGTGCGTTCTGGGGCTGGGCAACGCCCTGTTCATCGCCACCTCGCTGGCCACGATCACGAGCCTGGCCAAGGGCCCGCTCAAGAAGGCGATCCTGCTCTACGAGTCCGCGCTGGGCATCGGCATCGGTCTGGGGCCCATCGTCGGCGGCCAGCTCGGTGAGCACATCGGGTGGCGCGGGCCGTTCTTCGGCGTGGCCGTCCTGATGGCGATCGGCCTGGTGGCGACCCTGCTGTTCCTGCCGGCCACCCCGAAGCCCGCGCACAAGGTCTCCGTCGCCGACCCGATCAAGGCGCTGAGGTACCCGGGCCTTCTGGTCGTCGCCGTCACCGCGCTGCTCTACAACTTCGGGATGTTCGTGCTGATGGCGGTCGCTCCGTACCCGCTGGCGCTCGGCTCCACCCACTTCGGTGCCGCGCAGGTCGGCTGGGTCTTCTTCGGCTGGGGCATCTGCCTCGCGGTGATGTCGATCTGGGGCTCGAGCTGGCTCGAGAACCAGGTCGGCACGTTCGCCGCGATCGTGGTCGGCCTGGTCGGTTTCGCGGCGTGCCTCGCTCTCATGGCCGTCTTCTCCCAGGGCAACACCACCGACGGCGTCAGCGGGGGCAACCCTGGGGCATCGTCGCCTGCCTCGTCGCGAGCGGCCTGTTCCTCGGCATCATGAACACGACCGTGACCACGCTCGTGATGGGCGCGGCCCCCGTGCCTCGGCCGGTCGCCTCGGCCGGCTACTCGTTCGTGCGCTTCTTCGGCGGCGCCGTCGGCGCGTACGTCGCGGGGAAGGTCGCCGAGCACACGTTCCAGGGCGCGTTCGTCCTGGGTGCCGGGGTGACCGTGGTGGCGCTGATCGTGCTCACGCTGTTCCGTCGCTTCGTCGGCAGCGCGCCCGTGCCCGCGCACGGCACGGTGGAGGAGGCCGAGGTCCTCGAGCTCGCGGACGCCGACTGACGCTGCTGGACGGCTCGGCGCTCGACGGCGCCCGGAGGCACTGCCTCCGGGCGTCGTCGTGCACGCCGAGACGACGTGGCCGGCCGGAGGCGGCGTCGTGTTCGGGACGTTCCGCGAGAACCCGGCCCGGCCCAAGCAGCCCGGCGGCGGAGCCGGCTACGCCGTCACGGACGTCGATGGGACCCACGCGGCCGCGCTCGCCGCGGGCGGTGCCTCGCTCCGGCCGCCCGAGGACCAGGACTACGGCGGCCGCTCGGCGGCCGTCACCGACCCCGAGGGCAGCATCGGGAGCTTCTGCAGCTCCCGGCCGGAGCGAGTGCCGGGAGAGAGGAACGATTGCAACGGCCTCTGCCGCTGCGACATGTGAGCTGTCAGGAGCCGCGGCGTGCGGCGCGCCGACGCCGTCGGGCCTCGGCGGCCGCGTCCTGCGCGGCGGCGGCCTCCGCCTCGCGGCGAGCCACGTCACGAGCGCTGTCCTCCACGGCCTCGCGCGCCTCGTCGGCGTCGGCGGCGCGCTCGGTGCGCTCCGCGCGCACGCGGGCGAGCTCCGCCTCGAGCCCGGCGACCGCGGCGTCGGCCCGTCCGAGCGCGTCGGTGGCCGCGTCCAGGCCCGACCGGCGCTCGTCGTGGGCCGCGTGCGCCGCGTCGAGCGCCTCCTCCGCGCGGTCGAGCGACTTCTCGGCCTCGGCCACGGAGTCCTCCGGGGCGTCGTGACCGATCGCCTCCGGCCCGGTCGCGCGAGGGGCTCCGCCTGCGTGCCCGGTGCCCGTGGGCCCGCCGGCAGCTCCACCGGCTCACCCGTCTCGTCGACGAGCCCGAAGCCGACGTGCTCGAGACCCCGCGCGAGACGTCCCGCTCGCACCGCGTGCGCCGCTCCCGGATCGGCGACGGCCGCCACCAAGGTGTCCCGGACCGCGCGTAGCGTCGTCTCGGTGAGGGGCCGGCCGCCGGGGCGCACCGCGTCCGCGACGCCGTCGAGCAGGGCGTCCAGGACGCGGCGGCGCTCGCGGTCGAGCGTGACGAGGCGGTCCCGGTCGCGCTGCGCGGTCGCGTCCCGCAGAGCATCACCGATCGCCAGCACCGCCTCCACGCCGTGCGGCACGGTGCGGACCGCCTGGTTGACGGCCCAGGCGGCGACCGTCGGCTTCGGCAGCGCGCCGATCCGCCGGGCGAGCGCCCGGTCGCCGCCGGCCCGCGCCTCGCGCGCCGCCGCGTTCCTCGCCGTGACGAACTCGTCGAGCCCCAGCCCGTAGAGCCGGTCGGCGAGCGGGGCGGGCACACCCTCGTCCGCGGGGTCGGCGTCCGGCGTGTCGGGGGTCACGGTCCCAGCCTGCGCCGTCCGTGCGTCGGCTTCCTGCCGGGGTCGACGGCGTCGCACTGCCCGCCTGCGGGAGAACGCAAGTTCGGTAATCCAAACTTTGGACTGCACATGTCCTAAGATCACCGTATGTCGGAGAGGGCAGCAGCCACGGCGCCGGTGCGCACGCCGGACGAGCAGCGGGACCGTCGTCGGACCCGACCGTCGCTCGGACGCGGGCTCCTGCCGCTCCTCGGCCCGGCGTTCGTCGCCGCGATCGCCTACGTCGACCCCGGCAACGTGGCGGCCAACATCACCTCGGGGGCCCGTTACGGCTACCTGCTCGTGTGGGTGCTCGTGCTCGCGAACGCGATGGCGGTGCTCGTCCAATACCAGTCCGCGCGGCTGGGGATCGTCACGGGTCGCTCGCTGCCCGAGCTCCTCGGCGAACGTCTGCCCCGGGGCCGGCGGATCGCGTTCTGGGTCCAGGCGGAGGTCGTGGCCGCCGCGACCGACGTCGCCGAGGTGATCGGGGAGCGATCGCGCTCCACCTGCTGTTCGGGCTGCCGCTCGTGGTCGGCGGGGTGATCGTCGGCGTCGTCTCGCTCGGCCTCCTGACCGTCCAGGGCGCGGCCAGCGGCGGTTCGAGGCTGCCGTCGTGGCGCTGCTCGCCGTGATCACGATCGGCTTCGTCACCGCGCTGTTCGTCGCGCCACCCGATGCGGGCGCCGTGCTCGGCGGCCTGGTGCCGCGCTTCGAGGGGACGGGCTCGGTCGTGGTCGCGGCGTCCATGCTCGGCGCCACCGTCATGCCCCACGCCATCTACCTGCACTCCGCGCTCGCGCGCGACCGGCACTCGCGAGGCACCGCGACGACCGGTCCCGACGCCACCCCGCCGACCATCGCCGCACCCGCCGCCTGCTGGGCGCGACCCGCTGGGACGTCGTCGGGGCCCTCGTGCTCGCGGGCGCCGTCAACGTCGCGCTGCTCCTCGTCGCCGCGGCCAACCTCCAGGGTGCTGACGGCACCGACACCATCGAGGGCGCGCACGCCGCGATCGTGGACGCGCTCGGGCCGACCGTGGGCGTCGTCTTCGCGGTCGGGCTGCTCGCCTCCGGGCTCGCCTCCACGTCCGTGGGCGCCTACGCGGGCGCCGTCATCATGGGAGGGCTGCTGCGCGTGCGCGTGCCGCTGGCCGCCCGGCGCGTCGTGACGCTCATCCCCGCGCTCGTGCTCCTGGCCGGTGGCGTCGAGCCGACCTGGGCGCTCGTGCTGAGCCAGGTCGTCCTCAGCTTCGGCATCGCCTTCGCGCTCGTCCCGCTGCTGTGGCTCACCGGGCGGCGCGACGTCATGGGCGACTACGCCGACGGCACCTGGATGCGGCTCGGCGGCTGGACCTGCGCCGTCCTCATCGTCGGCCTCAACGTGGCGCTGCTCGTCCTCGGGATCTGACGGGCGCGCCGCTCAGAGCCGCTCGGTGAGGATCCGCGCGCACTGGTCGTACTGCCCCGTCTGGTACCCGAGGCGGAACGCGGCGTCGCGCTGGGCGCTCGAGCCGTGGGTCCACGAGTCCGGGTCCACCTGCCCGGTCGCGGCCTGCTGGATCCGGTCGTCGCCGACGGACGCCGCGGCCGACAGCGCGTCGGCGACGTCCTGCTCCGTGAGGGGCTCGAGGAACGTGGTGCCCGATGCGTCGAGCGTGGTCGCCGCGCCCCGCGCCCACATCCCGCCGAGGCAGTCGGCCATGAGCTCCGTGCGCACCGAGCCCTCGCCGGCGCCCACCTGCTGGCCCCCGGACCGGTCCAGCACCCCGGTGAGGTCTTGGACGTGGTGCCCCACCTCGTGCGCGACGACGTACTCCTGCGCGAGCGGGCCGCCGCTCGACCCGTACTGGCTCGTGAGCTGGTCGAAGAAGCCGACGTCCAGGTACACGGTCTGGTCCGACGGACAGTAGAACGGTCCCGTCGCGGCGCTCGCGGTGCCGCACGGCGAGGACGTGGAGCCGCTGAAGCTCACCGCTGCGGGCTCCGTGTACCGGACGCCGGTCTGGGCGGGGAGCGCCTGCGTCCAGTAGGAGTCGAGGGACTCGACGGTCGCGACGTAGCGGCACTCCGCGCTCTGGTTCGCGTCCGCGCCCGTGAGACAGGTCGAGGCCGCCTGGGCGTTCGTCGACTGGTCCTGGTCGGTGAACGACGACAGGTCGAGCGTGCCCGTCCCGGTGAGCGCGGCGAGCAGCGCGACGAGGAGTGCTCCGATTCCGCCACCGACCGCGACGCCCTTGCCGGGCCCGCGCCGCTGCACGCGGTCCGGGTCGAGCTGGGACCCGCTGGTGAAGGTCATGGGACCACGGTAGGGCGACGTGACGCGCGTCACCTGCCGGGCGATCGCTGCGAGGGGAAGAGGGCGGCGCCCGTAGGATGGTTCGTCGTGATCTCAGCCCAGAACGTCGAGCTGCGCGTCGGCGCACGCGTCCTCCTCGAGGACGCCTCCTTCCGCGTCGGCCCCGGCGACCGCGTCGGGCTGGTGGGCCGCAACGGTGCCGGCAAGACGACCCTGACGAAGGCCCTCGCAGGGGAGACCCAGCCCACCGGCGGGCAGATCGTGCGCTCGGGCGACGTCGGCTACCTGCCGCAGGACCCGCGCACGGGCGACCTCGACCAGCGGGCCATGGACCGGGTCCTGTCCGCGCGCGGCCTCGACGACCTCGTGCGTCGCATGCGGGAGACCGAGGGCGAGATGGCGAGCGCGGACGCGGACACGATGGTGGCCGCGCTCGACCGGTACCCGAAGCTCGAGGCGCGGTTCCTCGCCGCCGGCGGGTACGCGGCCGAGTCCGAGGCCGAGCGCATCACCGCCAACCTGGGCCTCGACGAGCGGGTCCTGAACCAGCCGATGCGGACCCTGTCCGGCGGTCAGCGTCGCCGGATCGAGCTCGCGCGGATCCTCTTCTCCGGCGTCGACACGCTGCTCCTCGACGAGCCGACGAACCACCTCGACGCGGACTCGATCATCTGGCTGCGCGACTACCTCAAGTCGTACTCGGGCGGCTTCGTCGTCATCAGTCACGACGTCGAGTTGCTGCGCGCGACCGTCAACCGCGTGCTCTACCTCGACGCGAACCGTTCGGTCATCGACACGTACGCGATGGGCTGGGACGCCTACCTGCAGCAGCGCGAGTCGGACGAGCGCCGTCGCCGCCGCGAGCGGGCGAACGCCGAGAAGAAGGCCGGAGCGCTGATGGCGCAGGCCGAGAAGATGCGGGCCAAGGCCACGAAGGCCGTCGCGGCGCAGAACATGATCCGGCGTGCCGAGAAGATGCTCGGGTCGCTGGAGGGGAGCGCGTGAGCGACAAGGTGGCGCACCTGCGCTTCCCGACGCCCGCGCCCTGCGGCCGGACGCCGCTCACCGCGTCGGGTCTGTCCAAGGCGTACGGCTCGCAGGAGGTCTTCACCGACGTCTCGCTCGCGATCGACCGCGGCAGCCGCGTCGTGATCCTGGGTCTCAACGGGGCCGGCAAGACCACGCTCCTGCGCATGCTCGCGGGCGTCGAGAGCCCCGACACCGGCGAGGTCGTGCCCGGCCACGGTCTCAAGCTCGGCTACTACGCGCAGGAGCACGACACCCTGGACCTCGACGTGAGCGTCGTGGAGAACCTGCGGCACGCGGCACCCGACCTCACGGACACGCAGGTGCGGTCGGTGCTCGGCTCGTTCCTGTTCTCGGGCGACGACGCCGACAAGCCCACCCGGGTGCTCTCCGGTGGGGAGAAGACGCGCCTCGCGCTCGCCACGCTCGTGGTGTCCGCGGCGAACGTCCTGCTGCTCGACGAGCCGACCAACAACCTGGACCCCGCGTCGCGCGCGGAGATCCTCGGCGCGCTGCGCTCGTACGAGGGCGCCGTCGTCATGGTGACCCACGACGACGGCGCGGTCGAGGCCCTCACGCCGGAGCGCGTCCTGCTGCTCCCGGACGGCGACGAGGACCTCTGGAACGACGGCTACGCGGAACTCGTCTCCCTGGCCTGAGCGTCCGCGCCGGGCGAGGTGCCCGTGGGCGGGCTGTCGTCGGTCGCGCTCGAGGCCCAGCGGTCGGCCGCGAGCTGCGCGTCGACGATCGCGTCCTCCTCGTCCTCGAGGGACACCTTCTGCGGGCGGCCGGAGCGCCGCGCCGCCAGACGCGCGGTGCGGGCCTCGTCGACGTCGTCGTACCCGGCGAGCAGGTCGCCGGCGGTGAGCCGGGGGCCGCGCTCACGGCGCCACAGGACGGCGTACGCGGCGAACATCCCGACGGCGAAGATGACCCACTGCACCGTGTAGGACAGGTTGGTGTCGGGGTCGGGCGCGTCGGGCGCGGGCAGCGCCGCGATCGGGTCGGTCGCCGCGGGCGTCTCGGAGCTCATGACGCCGTACGCGGACGTGGTCCGGCCGTCGGCCCACGAGCTGCCGCCCGGCGCCGCTGCGAGCACCGCGCCCGTGCTGATCGCCTGGACCTGGCCGCTCGGTGCGGACTTCGTCGGGGGCGGCTCGTCGGCGCGCAGCCGGGCGACGAGCGTGACCTCGCCGGTCGGCGGCGCGGGGACGGCGTCGGGCCGCTCGGCGCTGCGCGACGACAGGGGTACCGTGCCACGGTTCACGACGAGCACGACGCCGTCCACGGGCGTCCCCGGCTCGTCGACGACGAACGGCACGAGCACGTGGAACACCGCCGAACCGTCGACGGGGCGGTTGCGCAGGAGCACGGTCCGGTCGGCCTCGTAGTGACCGTGCACCGTGACGGAGCGCCAGACGTCGTCGGCGGGCAGCGGCTCGCCCGGGGCGGGAAGCAGGTCGGCGGCGGGCACGGGGTCGGCCCCGTACGCGGACGTGATCTGCTCGGCCTGGGACTTGTGAAGGTCGTAGCGGGACCACTGCCACTTCGCCGCGACCAGGCACACGGCCGCGAGCAGGACCGCGCCGATCGCGAGCACGACCCACTGCCGGCGGGTGCGGGCGCCGCGCACCTCGCTCATGCGCCCGCCCCTTCGACCTGCTCGTCCGCCCGGTCCAGCTCGGCGACCGGCACGACATCGCGCAGGAAGCCGCGCAGCTCGAGGAACTCGGACAGGCTCTGCCGGTGCGCGTCGCACGCGAGCCAGACCTTGCGCCGGTCCGGCGTGTGTAGCTTCGGGTTGTTCCACAGCAGCCCCCAGGCCGCCGTCTCGCGGCAGCCCTTGGCGCTGCACACGAGGTCGCCGACGGCGTCCGCCCGCGGCTGCGCCCCGCTCATGCGGCGTCCCCGTGGTGGCGTGCGTCCGGTCCCTGCTGGTCGTCGCCGAGGTCGGACGTGTCGTCGCGCGGCTCCTGCGCGCCGTCGTCGGGCTGCTGCTCGAGGACGACGCCGGGCGCGATCGCCGGGAGCCCGGGCTCGTCGGCCGAGCCGGGGAGGTTCGGGTACTCCATGCCGACGGAGTCCCCGCCGCGGCGCTGGCCGCTCGCGTTCGCGAAGATGACCGCGGTGTACGGCAGGACGACGGCGCCCACGATCAGCACGATCCGCACGGGCCAGCTCGGGATCAGGATCGCGCCGACGAAGCACAGGACGCGGACCGTCATCTGGATGGCGTAGACGCGCATCCGGCGCGACTGCTCGTCGTGCCGTGACTCGGGGGCGGAGGTGATGGAGACGACCTCGTGGTCGTCCCCCTCGCGCGGGTCGTGCCCTGGCGTCCTGCTCACCGACCCAGTCTAGGTGCGGCGGCTGGGAGCGACGGGCTTGTCGGGTCCGCACAAAAGCGAGAGGGGCGGCTGGCGCGCGGCGCCAGCCCGCCGAGGTGCCCGGACGGGATAGGTTGTACGACGGCCACCAGAGGTCCGGCGCCCGCGGGGCCGGACGGCCGGCGGGGACCTCCCGGCCGGCGGCGGGGCCCCACCGACCCCGACGATCGAGCGGAGCAGCAGTGAGCGAGACGACGAACGACGTGACCCCGGAGCCGCGCACCGTGGTGGTCACCGGCGCGAACCGCGGCATCGGCCGCGCGATCGCGGAACGCTTCGTCGCCCAGGGCGACCGGGTGGCGACCATCTATCGGGGCGGCGACCTGCCCGAGGGCGTCTTCGGCGCCGTCGCCGACGTGCGCGACTCCGACGCCGTGGACGCCGCCTTCACCCGGATCGAGGCCGAGCTCGGACCGGTCGAGGTGCTCGTCGCGAACGCCGGCGTGACCAAGGACGGTCTCCTGCTGCGCATGCGGGACGAGGAATTCACGGACGTCCTCGACGTCAACCTCACGGGCACCTTCCGGTGCGTGCGACGCGCCTCCAAGGGCATGATCCGGCTGCGCCGCGGCCGCATCGTCCTCATCTCGTCCGTCGTCGGGCTGTACGGCGGACCCGGCCAGGTCAACTACGCGTCCTCCAAGGCCGCGCTCGTCGGCATGGCCCGCTCCATCACGCGCGAGCTCGGCGCCCGCGGGATCACGGCGAACGTCGTGGCCCCCGGCTTCATCGAGACCGCGATGACCGCGGAGCTCACCGACGCCCGGCAGACCGAGATCAAGGCGCAGATCCCCGCGGCCCGCTACGGCACCGCGCAGGAGGTCGCGGGCGTCGTCGCGTTCCTCGCCTCGGACGACGCGGCCTACGTCAACGGCGCGGTGATCCCCGTCGACGGCGGCCTCGGCATGGGCCACTGAACCACCCCGAACCTCCTCGACCCGCCCGGCCGGGCACGCCCCGGTACGCTCAGGTCGAGCCCTCTGTAGAAAGGACACCGATGGGCCTGCTCGACGGCAAGAAGATCCTCGTGACGGGAGTCCTCACGGACGCCTCGATCGCGTTCCAGGCTGCGCGTCTCGCGCAGGAGGAGGGCGCCACCGTCCTGCTCACCTCGTTCGGCCGCCAGGCCAAGCTGACGCAGGCGATCGCCAAGCGCCTGCCCGCCGAGGCGCCGGTGCTCCAGCTCGACGTGCAGAGCCAGGAGGACCTCGACAACCTCGACGCCGCAGTGCGCGAGCACGTCGACTCGCTCGACGGCGTCGTGCACTCGATCGGGTTCGCGCCCCAGTCCGTGATGGGCGGGAACTTCCTCGCGGCCGAGTGGGCCGACGTCGCGACCGCGCTGGAGATCTCGGCGTTCTCGCTGAAGTCCCTCGCCGTGGCGACGCAGCAGCTCCTCAAGGACGGCACCCCCGGTGGCTCGGTCGTGGGCCTCACGTTCGACGCGACGCTCGCGTGGCCGGTCTACGACTGGATGGGCGTCGCGAAGGCGGCCTTCGAGTCGACCGCGCGCTACCTCGCCCGCGACCTCGGCCCCGACAACATCCGCGTCAACCTCGTGTCGGCCGGGCCGATCAAGACGGTCGCCGCGAAGTCGATCCCCGGCTTCGAGAAGCTCGACGCCGAGTGGCCCGAGCGTGCCCCGCTCGGCTGGGACAACTCGACCGCCGAGCCCGCGGGCCGTGCGATCGCGGCGCTCCTGTCCGACTGGTTCCCCGCGACCACGGGCGAGATCGTGCACGTGGACGGCGGCTTCCACGCGATGGGCTCCTGAGTGAGGTCCGCCGCGTGACGGGCACCGCGCCCCACGAGACGACGCGCGCCACCGACGCCCCGGCCGGGTCGTCCGGTGACGCGCGTCGTCTCGTCCTGCTCCGCCACGCCAAGGCGGAGCCCGCCGGGTCCAGCCCTGACCACGCGCGCCCGCTGGCGCTGCACGGCAGGGCGCAGGCGACCCAGGTCGGGCAGACGCTCACGGCGTCCGGGCTCGTGCCCGACGTGGTGCTCTGCTCGTCCGCGCTGCGGACCCGGCAGACGTGGGACCTGGTCGCCGGCCGGCTGCCCGCCGCGCCGAGCGTGACCGTCGACGACGCCCTCTACGAGCTCACCGTCCGCGGCCTGCTCGCGGTCGTGCGCGAGCTGCCGGACACGGCCCGGACGGTGCTCGTCGTCGGCCACGAGCCGACCATGGGGGCGGGGTCGGCGTTCTTCGCCGGTCCGGGCTCCGAGGCGGGATCGCTGGCGCTCGCTCGTGTCGGGCTGCCGACGGGCGGCTACGGGCTGCTCGAGGCCGACGCCCCGTGGTCCGACTGGGACCGCGGGACCGCGATCCTGCGCTACGCCGGACGCCCCGCCGCCTGAGGGTCGAACCGCACCCGGCGGCCCTCGGAGACCACGTCGGCGACGCCGGCGACACGCGGCTTGGAGCGTGAGGACCTGGCGCGTGGGCAGGCGGCTCGTGTTCCTACCGGTCCGCGTCGGCGGCGTCCACGACATCGAGGACCTCGTCGAGGCGCCCGTCGACGGCGTAGGGCGCCTGCTCCTTGACGACGGGCTTGGCGCGGAACGCGATCCCGATCCCGGCCGCACCGATCATGTCGAGGTCGTTCGCTCCGTCCCCGACGGCGACGGTGTCCGCCATCGGGATGTCGAGGTCGGCCGCGAGCTCGCGCAGGGACCGCTCCTTCGCGGCGCGGTCGATCACGGGGCCGACGGTGCGGCCGGTGAGGCGCCCGCCGGAGACCTCGAGCCGGTTCGCGCGGAAGAGGTCGATGTCGAGCGCTCGGGCGAGCGGCTCGACGACCTCGGCGAACCCGCCGGACACGAGCGCCACGACCCAGCCGCGCCGGTGCGCCTCGGCGACGAGCTCGCGCGCGCCGGGCGTGTGCGTCGCCGACGCCCGGACGTCGTCGAGCGCGGAGACCGGGACCCCTCGAGCGTCGCCACGCGCTCGCGCAGCGACGCCGCGAAGTCCAGCTCGCCGCGCATCGCCCGCTCGGTCACCGCGGCGACCTGCTCGCGCGTGCCCGCGTGGTCCGCGATGAGCTCGATGACCTCCTGCTCGATGAACGTCGAGTCGACGTCCATCACGAGGAGGCGGCGACGGTGGGCGGTCTCGGGCACGGCTCGGGCTCCTCGGGTACTCGGCGACTAGTCGACGACCGTCCCCTTCGGGACGACCGTGATGCCGGACGCCGTCACGGTGAACCCGCGGGCGCGGTCGGCGTCCGGGTCGAGACCGATGCGCGCCCGCGCGCCCACGACGACGTTCTTGTCGAGGATCGCGCGATGCACCTGCGCGTGGCGGTGCACCTGGACGCCGTCCATCAGGACGCTGTCCGACACGGACGACCACGAGTGTAGGTGGACGCCGGGGGACAGCACCGAGCCGACCACCGTGGCGCCCGAGACGAGCACGCCCGGCGAGACGATCGAGTCCGCCGCGTGGCCGAGGCGGCCCGGGCCGGCGTGCACGAACTTCGCGGGCGGCAGGCCCGTGTAGCCCGTGTAGAGGGGCCACTCGTCGTTGTAGAGGTTGAAGACCGGGTTGATCGAGATGAGGTCCTTGTTCGCGTCGAAGTACGCGTCGATCGTCCCGACGTCGCGCCAGTAGTTCCGGTCGCGGTCCGTCGACCCGGGCACGTCGTTGTCGATGAAGTCGTACACGCCCGCCGTCCCGCGCTCCACGAACCAGGGCACGATGTCGCCGCCCATGTCGTGCGCGGAGTCGTCGTTCGCGGCGTCGCGGGTCACGGCGTCGACGAGCGCGTCCGCGTTCGCGACGTAGTTGCCCATCGACGCGAGGACCTCGCCGGGGAGTCGGCCAGCCCGACCGGGTTGGTCGGCTTCTCGAGGAACGCACGGATGCGTCCGGGGCGGTCGGGGTCGACGTCGATCACGCCGAACTGGTCCGCGAGCGCGATCGGCTGGCGGATCCCCGCGACCGTGAACTCGGCCCCCGAGGCCACGTGGGCGTCGACCATCTGCGAGAAGTCCATCCGGTACACGTGGTCGGCGCCGACCACGACCACGATGTCGGGGCGCTCGTCCTCGATGATGTTGAGGCACTGGTAGATCGCGTCCGCGCTGCCGAGGTACCAGTGCTTGCCGACGCGCTGCTGCGCGGGCACCGGCGCCACGTAGTTGCCGAGCAGCGTGGACATGCGCCACGTCTTGGCGACGTGCCGGTCCAAGCTGTGCGACTTGTACTGCGTGAGCACGATCACGTGCAGGTAGTGCGAGTTGATGACGTTGGACAGCGCGAAGTCGACCAACCGGTAGATCCCCCGAAGGGGACCGCGGGCTTGGCCCGCTGGGCCGTCAGGGGCATCAGTCGCTTGCCCTCGCCGCCGGCGAGGACGATCGCGAGGACTCGCTTCGTCGCCATGGCTGCACCCTACGGTCTTTCCTGCGGCGACGTGCGCCGACTCGGCCGCCGCGTACGACGGCACGCTAGGTTGTCGCCATGCGCGTCGACCTGCTGTCCCGTGAGTACCCGCCGAACGTCTACGGCGGCGCCGGCGTGCACGTGGCCGAGCTCTCGCGGGTGCTCGCCCGCAGGCTCGACGTGCGCGTCCACGCGTTCGGGCCCGGGGATCCCCTCGGGGCTCCCGCGCCGGCGGGACCGGGCGAGCCCGTCGTCACGCGCTACGGGGTGCCGGCCGAGCTCGCGGGAGGCGATGCGGCGCTCGCCACGTTCGGGGTCGACCTCCAGATGGCGGGCGACCTCGCCGGGAGCGACCTCGTGCACTCCCACACCTGGTACGCGAACCTCGCCGGCCACCTGGGGTCGCTCCTGACCGGGGCGCCGCACGTGCTGTCGGCGCACTCGCTCGAGCCGCTGCGGCCGTGGAAGGCCGAGCAGCTCGGCGGCGGCTACGCGCTGTCGAGCTGGGCCGAGCGGACGGCCTACGAGTCGGCCGCCGGCGTCGTCGCCGTGAGCGCGGGCATGCGCGCGGACATCCTGCGGGTGTATCCCGCCGTCGACCCGGCGCGCGTCCACGTCGTGCACAACGGGATCGACCTGGACGGCTGGCAGCGGCCGGGCACGCCTGAGGAGGTCGCGGCGGCACGGGCCACCGTCGAGCGGCTCGGGATCGACCCCGACCGGCCCACGGTCGTGTTCGTCGGCCGCATCACCCGCCAGAAGGGGCTGCCCTACCTGCTCCGCGCGGCCGAACGCCTCGCGCCCGAGGTCCAGCTCGTCCTGTGCGCCGGCGCTCCCGACACGCCCGAGATCGCCGCGGAGGTCTCGTCCGCCGTCGCCCGCCTCGCGACCGAGCGCACGGGCGTCGTCTGGATCGAGCAGATGCTGCCGCGCGACGAGCTCGTCGCCGTGCTCGCGGCGTCCACGGTGTTCGTCTGCCCGTCCGTGTACGAGCCCCTCGGCATCGTGAACCTGGAGGCCATGGCCGTCGGCCTGCCCGTGGTCGGCTCTGCGACCGGGGGTATCCCCGAGGTCGTCGACGACGGCGTGACCGGGCTCCTCGTCCCGCTCGACCAGGCGGACGACGGCACGGGCACCCCGCTCGACCCCGAGCGGTTCGTGACGGACCTCGCCGACGCGCTGACCGCCGTCGTCCTCGACCCGGAGCGTGCCGCGGCCATGGGGCGGGCCGCGCGCCGGCGCGTCGAGGAGCACTTCTCGTGGGACGCGATCGCGGGCCGCACCGTCGCCGTCTACGAGCAGGTCCTCGAGGGGGCGCGGTGAGCGCGCCGGCCGAGCGGGTGATCCGGGTCGCTGCCGCCGTCGTCACCGACGACGCCGGCCGCTACCTCCTGGTCCGCAAGCGCGGCACGACGGCGTTCATGCAGCCGGGCGGCAAGATCGAGCCCGGCGAGGACCCCCGCGCCGCGCTCGTCCGCGAGCTCGCGGAGGAGATCAGCGTCGTCGTCGCGCCCGACGTGCTGGTCCCGTGGGGCACGCACCACGCGCCCGCGGCCAACGAGCCGGGCCACGCGCTCGTCGCCGAGGTCTTCGCCGTGCCGGGCGTCCTCGAGCCGCGCCCGGCCGCCGAGATCGAGGAGCACGTCTGGGTGGACCCGGCCGCGCCGGGTGCCGTCGAGCTCGCTCCGCTCACGCGCGACCTGCTCCGCGCCGCGACCCGATCGCCGACGTAGGCCTCCGGGAGGCCTCCGTCGCGAGGTAGTAGGGCGGCCGGTGTACCTCGCGGTCAGCGGAGGTGGAACGTCGCCGCCTCGAGCGCCCGACGCGCGGCCTCGCCCACCTGGTGCAGGGCGGCGCCGCGCTGGTCCGACTGCCACACGTTGACGGCGCCACCGTCGTCGACGGTCGCGAGCTGGACGATGGTCCGCAGCCGGACCGCCTGGGACAGCGCGCGCACCCGGCGCGGGTCGAGGGCCGCGGGCACGCTCGCGCCCAGGTCGACGGGGCCGCGGAGCCGGGCGATGGTGTCGGCGGCGTCCTCGCGCCAGCTCGCGACGTCGAGCGAGTCGAGCGCCTCCGTCGCCGTGACGAGGGCCGCGCGCAGCTCCCGCTCGGCGTCCTCGACCGTCCCGACGGCGCCGAGCACGCGGGTCTGCCAGGGGTCGACCTCCACCACGTCCCACCGGACGAGGTGGCCCGGTTCGAAGTCGCTGCCGAACCGCCGGACCTCGGGGACGGCCGCGAACGCGCGGCCACGGAGCTCCACGAGGACGCACTCGCCCGTCTCGACGGCCGCGTGCGAGACGGCCGCGGGGACGGCGGCCGCCCGCCCCGCCTCCGGCAGGAGCGCCACGACGGCGTCGGCCCCGGACCATGCGGCGAGCAGCGTGCCGACGCCGTTCGGCGGGCCGTCGGCGTCTCGGGCGGCGCGCTCGTCCTCCGGGTCGAGTCCTGCGACCTCGTGGGGCTCGTCGTCGCCCTGGACGAGCCGTGCGGCCCGGGTCCGAGAGGCGGTGTCGCGCGGCCCGAGGGCCAGCCAGAGCGCGAGGAGCGTGCTCCTCGCGAGGGCGGGTGGCGTGTACGGATCCATCGCGCCCAACCTATAGGGTCGGATGCCATGAGCTGGGTTCTGGACCTGTCCGACATCACCGTCCGCCGCGGGGCCAAGACGATCCTCGACGGGGTCGACTGGAAGGTCGCGGAGGGCGAACGCTGGGTGGTCCTGGGCCGCAACGGCGCCGGCAAGACGACGCTCGTCCAGATCGCCGCGGGACGCATGCACCCGACGTCGGGCCGGGCGACGATTCTCGACCAGGAGCTCGGGAAGTCGGACCTGTTCGAGCTGCGCCCGCGCGTCGGGCTGGCGAGCGCGGCGCTCGCGGACCGGATCCCCGGCTCGGAGAGCGTGCTCGACGTCGTCCAGACGGCCGCGTACGGGGTCACGGGACGCTGGCGCGAGGCGTACGAGGAGCTCGACACCGAGCGCGCGCACGACCTCCTGAAGCTGTTCGACGTGGACCAGCTCGCGGACCGGACGTTCGGCACCCTGTCGGAGGGCGAGCGCAAGCGCGTGCAGATCGCGCGGTCGCTCATGACGGACCCGGAGCTGCTGCTCCTCGACGAGCCGGGCGCGGGTCTCGACCTGGGCGGGCGCGAGGAGCTCGTGCGCGCGCTGTCGGAGCTCGCGAGCGACCCGGCGTCCCCGGTCCTGGTGCTGGTCACGCACCACGTCGAGGAGATCCCGCCGGGCTTCACGCACCTGCTGCTGCTCAAGGACGGCGCGGTGCACAGCGCGGGGCCGCTCGAGGAGGTGCTCACGTCCGACAACCTGTCGTCGGCGTTCGGGCTGCCCCTGGTGGTCGCGCACGGCGGGGGTCGCTGGGTGGCGCGCGCCGCCCGCTGACGCGAGCTTCGACGACGCCGGAGCCCACCCGGACCGGTTGCGACGAGGGTGGTGCGCGAACGTCGGAGATTTGGTAAAGTCTGGGCAAAGGTCATAAGGTCACGCGTTCGAGGTCGAACGCACGTCGCACCGCCCGGGAGGGGACGCCATGGACTGGCTCTGGTGGATCGGAGCGGCGCTGCTGTTCGCCGTCGTCGAGGTCGTCACGCTGAGCTTCGTGCTCATCATGTTCGCGGGCGGCGCGCTCGTCGCGGCGGTCGCGAACGCCCTCGGCTGGCCGTTCTGGGTGCAGGTCGTCGTGTTCGGCGTGGTCTCGACGATCCTGCTCCTGACCTTCCGGCGGTGGCTGGTGCTCCGCTTCCACCGGTCGACGCCCCGGACCCTCACGAACGCCGACGCCCTGGTCGGGCGCGAGGCCGTCGTGCTCGCTCCGGTTTCGGAGTCGGGTGGACGCGTCAAGCTGTCCGGCGAGGTCTGGACCGCCCGCGTCCCGCGCGGTGCCCTCGAGCTCCCCACCGGTGATCACGTCCGTGTCGTGCGGATCGAGGGCGCGACCGCGGTCGTCGAGCCGCTCGCGCTCGGCACCGGGACCGCCGACCCTGCCACGGCCGGAGGCGCGTGACCGCGGCCCGCCGTCCGTCCTCGACCGCTCGACCCCGCTCGCACGAGAACACGGAAGGACCTGCATGAACAACGACCCCTCGGCCGGGACGATCGTCGCCTGGATCGTCATCGCCCTCGTCGCGATCTTCGTGATCGTCTCCCTGGTCAAGGCGGTACGCATCGTGCCGCAGGCCGTCTCGCTCATCGTCGAGCGGCTGGGCCGCTACTCGCGGACCCTCGACGCCGGCTTCCACCTGCTGGTGCCCTACGTCGACCGCGTCCGCGCGGGCGTCGACCTGCGCGAGCAGGTCGTGTCCTTCCCACCACAGCCGGTGATCACGAGCGACAACCTCGTGGTCAGCATCGACACGGTCATCTACTTCCAGGTGACCAACCCGAAGGCCGCGGTCTACGAGATCGCGAACTACATCACGGCGATCGAGCAGCTCACCGTGACCACGCTCCGTAACGTGATCGGCTCGATGGACCTCGAGCAGACCCTCACCAGCCGTGACCAGATCAACGGGCAGCTGCGCGGCGTGCTCGACGAGGCCACGGGCAAGTGGGGCATCCGCGTCAACCGCGTCGAGCTCAAGTCGATCGACCCGCCCGCGTCGGTGCAGGGCTCGATGGAGCAGCAGATGCGCGCCGAGCGTGACCGTCGCGCCACGATCCTCACGGCCGAGGGCGTCAAGCAGTCCCAGATCCTCACGGCCGAGGGCGAGAAGCAGTCGAACATCCTGCGGGCCGAGGGCCAGGCGCAGGCCGCGATCCTGCGGGCCGAGGGTGAGGCGCGCGCGATCCTCCAGGTCTTCGACGCCATCCACGAGGGTGACGCCGACCCCAAGCTGCTCGCGTACCAGTACCTGCAGATGCTGCCGCAGATCGCGAACGGCACGGCGAGCAAGCTGTGGGTCGTGCCGACCGAGTTCACGGCCGCGCTCGGCTCGATCGCCAAGGGCTTCGGCGGCGACGGCGGCCCGGTCGGGCCCGGGGCGGACCCGACGAGGGCGGCCCCGAGGGCCGCGCCCCGCGCCCGCGCGTCGAGCGGGAGCGTCCGGCGCTCGGCGAGCAGGCGCTCACGGACCCGGCGGAGGCGCTGGCCGAGGCCCGGCGCCAGGCCGAGGCCGCGACGGCCGACGCGACCAGCGCCGGGACGCAGTCCGGCGTGCCGTTCGACCCGGGGGCCGAGCGTGGCCAGCGCCCCGGTGGCGGGACGGTGCCGCCTGCGTCGCCCGGGCAGCGCGGGGTCGATCCTCGTCCCCTCGGCGGCGCGACGCCGCCGCCGGCACCGCCGGCCGACCCCGGTACGGACGGTCCGGCCGGACCGCCGGCGCCCGACGCCCCCAGCAGTGACGGCTCGCCGCTAGCCCGAAGCCTCTCGAACGCCGTCTTGCACGCTCAGCCGAGCGATGCGAGGCGGCGTTCGAGGTACCGGCGGGCGGGCAGGTCGGTCGTCAGGTCGACGGCGCGGGCGAACGCGACGCGGGCGGACGCGTCGTCGCCGGCCGCGGCGAGCAGGTCAGCGCGGGTCGCCCAGTAGGGCTGATAGGCCCGGCAGGCTCCGGCGAGGTCGTCGAGCAGGTCGAGTCCGGCGCGGGGACCCTCGACCTGCGCGGCCGTCGCCGCGAGGGCGACCCGGGCGCCCAGGGTCGGCGCCACGTCGACCAGCGCCCGGTGGAGCCGCAGGACGGCGTGCCGGTCCGTGCGGCCGGTGCGGGCCCGGGCGCAGTGGGCGGACTGGACGGCCGCCTCGAGCTGGAACCGTCCGGGCGTGCCGCGGTCGTGGGCGCGGTGCAGCAAGCTTTCGCCCTGCCCGATCAGCCGCGCGTCCCACAGGCGCACGTCCTGCTCGTCGAGCGGGACCTGCACGCCGTCCACGACCCGGGCAGCCAGCCTGGCGGAGGACAGGCACAGGAGGGCCGCGAGACCGAGCGCCTCGGCGTCGTCGAGCAGGGTCGCGAGGAGGAGCGCGAGCTCGCGGGCCTCGACGGCGAGCGACTCGCGCACGTGCGGTCCGGCGGTCCGGGACCACTCGACCGTGTAGGCGCCGTAGACGGCCTCGAGGACGGGCGGGAGGCGGCGGGGGAGCTCGTCGCGGCGCGGCACACGGAAGGGGATGCGGGCGTCGCGGATGCGCCGCTTGGCCCGGACGAGGCGCTGCGCCATGGTCGCCGCCGGCACCGCGAACGCCGCCGCCACGCGGGCGGCCTCGACCCCGAGGACGACCGTCTGGAGCATGAGCGGCGCCCGGACGGCCGGGTCGATCGCCGGGTGGGCGCACACGAACAGCAGCTCGAGGCGGCGGTCGGGCAGCGCGTCGGGGTCGACGTCGTCGGGACCGGGGTCCGGCGCGGCAGGCGCGACGGCCTCGTCGAGCGGCCAGGACGTCCGGCGGGCGGCGGAGCCGAGGAGGTCGAGTGCCCGGCGACGCGCGACGCGGTGGAGCCACCCCGCCGGGTTGCCGGGCGCGCCGTCCGTCGGCCAGGTGCGCACGGCGCGCTCGACGGCGTCGGCGAGTGCGTCCTCCGCGAGGGTCAGGTCGAGGGTACCCATGCGCCGGACTCCACGTAGGTGGCGCTCGGCCGGACCTCGACGTGGCCCCACGCCACCGAGGGCGCCTTCTCGGCCCAGGCGAGGGCCGCGTCGAGGTCGGGCACCTCGATCACGAACTGGCCTCCGAGCTGCTCGTGCGTGTCGACGAACGGGCCGTCCTGGACGCGCAGCGTGCCGTCTGCGGCGGTGAGCGTCGTGGTGGCCGAGGACGGCTGCCAGACCTCGCCGGACACGAGCACGTTCGCGTCGTCGAGGTCGCGGGCGTAGGCCTGGAGCGCGGCCTGGCCTTCGGCGAGGGCGTCCCCGAGGTCCTCGGAGCTGCGCTCGGGGTAGTGGAGCAGGATGGCGTAGCGCATGGTGTCTCCTTCTCGTCGTGGGTGTGCTGCTACGGCCTTGTGACGATCGTGACGCCGCTCGATCGACAGCGCGCCACGGTTCGCGCGAGCGGACGGGCTCTGTTCGCTCTGGGCGAACATCCGCGCATGACATCTGTCACTTGTGAGTGAGTGCTCACTCACTTAGTGTCGGGTGTCATGACCGAGACCGACACGGGCCTGGACCCGCGGGTGCGGACGGCGGGCGCCGGGATCGCGCGGAGCGGCCGAGCGGCACCGCTCCCGCCCGACGAGCGCCGCGCGGCGATCCTGCGCGCGGTGCGTCCGGTGCTCCTCGAGCGCGGAGTCGCCGCGACGACGCGCGAGCTCGCCGAGGCAGCCGGCGTCGCCGAGGGCACGCTGTTCCGCGTCTTCTCCGACAAGCTGACGCTCATCGGGCAGGCGGCCTTCGTCGCCGCGGACCCCGCCGACGCCGTCCCGGACCTCGACGCGATCGACCGGGCGCTGTCGCTGCGCGACCGGCTCGTGGCCGTGATGGAGATCGGACTCGCGCGGATCGAGACCACCATGCGGTGGATGGCCATCCTGCACGAGATCGGCCGCGTCGACCCGCGGCCGCAGGCGGAGCGCGAGACCGCGGGCCGCGAGGGCTGGGCCCAGTGGGTGCAGCGCCAGACCGAGGGCGAGGCCGAGGTGCGTGCCGCCGTCGAACGCGTCTTCGGCGCGGACCCGGGGCTGCGCGTCAGCCGCGCCCGTGCCGTCGAGCTCTTCGACGTGCTGCTCCTCGGCTCCTCCATGCGCGTGATCGACGCACGCCGGCGCGGCGTCGAGCTCGAGCCCGTCGACCCGGCCGAGCTCGTCGACCTCTTCCTCGACGGCGTCGCGCACCGCACCTGACCGTCGTCGCTCGCCCGTCTGCGACGCCCCCGAAACCGGAACCACCCCGTCCGACCTCCTTGGAGCCCCGATGCTCGTCCAACTGCTGCGGCAGTTCCTGTCCCAGTACGCGAGACCCATCGCGCTGCTGCTCGTCTTCCAGCTCGTCCAGACGATCGCCGCGCTGTACCTGCCCACCCTCAACGCCGACATCATCGACAAGGGCGTCGCCCAGGGCGACACGGGCTACATCTGGCGCGTCGGCGGCATGATGCTCATGGTCACGCTCGTCCAGGTCGCGTGCACCGTCGCCGCCGTGTTCTTCGGTGCACGGGTCGCGATGGGCTTCGGGCGCGACGTGCGCCGCGCCCAGTTCGTCCAGGTCGAGTCCTTCTCCCAGCAGGAGATCGGGACGTTCGGGGCGCCGTCCCTCATCACGCGCGCGACGAACGACGTGCAGCAGGTCCAGATGCTCGTCCTCATGAGCCTGACGATCATGGTCATGGCGCCGATCATGATGATCGGGGGCGTGATCCTCGCGCTCCAGCAGGATGTGCCCCTGTCGAGCCTGCTCCTCGTGATCGTCCCCGTGCTGGCGGTCGTCGTCGGGCTGATCATCTCGCGGATGGTGCCGTACTTCCGGGCCATGCAGAAGAAGATCGACACCATCAACGGCGTCCTGCGTGAGCAGATCTCCGGCATCCGCGTGATCCGCGCGTTCGTCACCGAGCCGCGCGAGCGCCGCCGCTTCGGCGACGCGAACACCGACCTGTACGACACGTCGGTGCGCGCGGGCCGGCTCATGGCGATGATGTTCCCCGCCGTCATGCTCGTGATGAACCTCTCGACCGTGGCGGTCATGTGGTTCGGCGGGCACCGCGTCGACTCGGGCGGCATGCAGATCGGCGCCCTCACCGCATACCTGAGCTACATCATGTACATCCTCATGGCCGTCATGATGTCGACCTTCATGTTCATGATGGTCCCGCGCGCGTCGGTCGCCGCCGAGCGCATCCGCGGCGTGCTCGACACCGACGCGTCCGTCGTCGAGCCGCTGCAGCCGCGCAAGGACACCGAGCACGCGGGCGTCGTGCGGTTCGAGCACGTCACGTTCGCCTACCCGGGTGCCGAGAAGCCCGTGCTCCACGACGTGAGCCTCGAGGCCCTCCCCGGGCGCACGACGGCGATCATCGGCTCGACCGGGTCCGGCAAGTCGACGCTGCTCAACCTCGTGCCCCGGTTGTACGACGTCACCGACGGCGCCGTCCTCGTCGACGACGTCGACGTGCGCGACCTCGCGGGCGAGGACCTGGGCTCGCTGCTCGGGCTCGTCCCCCAGAAGGCCTACCTGTTCACGGGGACGATCGCCGACAACCTGCGCTACGGCAAGCCCGACGCGACCGACGAGGAGATGTGGGCGGCGCTCGACGTCGCGCAGGCTCGGTCGTTCGTCGAGGAGCTGCCCGACGGCCTCGCGTCGCCCGTCGCGCAGGGCGGCACCAACTTCTCGGGCGGCCAGCGCCAGCGGCTCGCGATCGCGCGCGCGATCGTCCGCGACCCGCGCGTCTACCTGTTCGACGACTCGTTCTCCGCGCTCGACTACGCGACCGACGCCGCGCTCCGGGCGGCGCTCAAGCCACGGACGCGGCGCTCGACCGTGATCGTCGTCGCCCAGCGCGTCGCGACCATCCGCTACGCGGACCAGATCGTCGTCCTCGACGAGGGGCGCGTCGTCGGGACCGGCACGCACGCCGAGCTCCTCGAGACGTGCGAGACCTACCAGGAGATCGTCTACTCGCAGCTCTCGGTGGAGGAGGCAGCATGAGCGACCAGGACGCCACGAGCGAGCAGAAGAGCCCGGCGGCCGCGCCCGAGCGCCCGGCCGGCCCACGGCCCCCGCGCCGCGGGCCCGGCGGAGGCGGCGGTCCGTTCGGCGGCATGGGCATGCCCGCCGAGAAGGCGATGAACTTCGGTCCGTCGCTGCGACGGATCGCCCGGTACCTCGGCAGCGAGCGGTGGCGGGTCGCCGTCGTCGCGCTCATGACCGTCGCGTCGGTCGCGGCGGCGGTCGCCGGGCCGAAGCTGCTCGGCTCCGCCACCAACGTCATCTTCGACGGCGTGACCTCGAAGATGCTGGCCCAGTACTTCCCGGCCGGGACCACGTCCGCGCAGGCTGCCCAGGCGCTGCGCGACCAGGGCCAGAGCACGCAGGCCGGGCTCGTCGAGTCGATGAAGGACCTCGTCGTCGGGCACGGCGTCGACTTCCACAAGCTCGCCGTGATCGTCGGCTGGGTGATCGCGGTCTACGTGGCCTCGTCCGTCTTCCAGTGGATCGCGGGCCGTGTCACGACGATGGTCGTGCAGAACACGGTCCGCCGGCTGCGCGACGAGGTCGAGGCCAAGCTCCACCGCCTGCCCCTGTCCTACTTCGACAAGCAGGCGCGCGGCGAGGTCCTCTCGCGCGTCACCAACGACATCGACAACGTCGCCCAGTCCATGCAGCAGACGCTGTCGCAGCTCATCAACGCGGTGCTCACCGTCGTCGGCGTGCTCGTCGTGATGTTCTGGATCTCGCCGCTCCTCGCGGTCATCGCGCTGGCCACGGTGCCGGTCTCGGTGTGGCTCGCCACGGCGATCGCCAAGCGGTCCCAGCCCCAGTTCATCCAGCAGTGGGCGAGCACCGGGCGCCTCAACGCGCACATCGAGGAGATGTTCACGGGCCACACGCTCGTCAAGGTCTACGGGCACCAGCGCAGCGCCATCGAGGACTTCGACGCCGAGAACGACGGCCTGTACAAGGCGAGCTTCAAAGCGCAGTTCATGTCGGGCATCATCCAGCCGGCCATGGGCTTCGTCGGGAACCTCAACTACGTGCTCGTCGCCGTCGTCGGCGGGCTCAAGGTCGCCACGGGGCAGATGAGCCTCGGCGACGTGCAGGCGTTCATCCAGTACTCGCGGCAGTTCACGCAGCCGCTCACGCAGGTCGCGTCGATGATGAACCTGCTGCAGTCGGGCGTGGCGTCGGCCGAGCGCGTGTTCGAGCTGCTCGACGCCGACGAGCAGACCCCCGACCCCGTCCCGGCGGCCGAGGTGGGGCCGGTGCGCGGGCGCGTCGCGTTCGAGGATGTGTCCTTCAGCTACACGCCCGACGCGCCGCTCATCGAGCACCTCGACCTCGTCGTCGAGCCCGGCCAGACGGTCGCGATCGTCGGGCCCACCGGCGCCGGGAAGACGACGCTCGTCAACCTCGTCATGCGCTTCTACGACGTGGACGCCGGGCGGATCACGCTCGACGGCGTCGACACGCGCGACCTGACGCGCGCCGACCTGCGGTCGAACGTCGGGATGGTGCTCCAGGACACCTGGGTGTTCAAGGGCACGATCGAGGAGAACCTGCGGTACGGGATCCGCGACGGCCGGACGGTCGACGAGGCCGAGTTCCTCGCGGCCACCGAGGCGACGCACGTCGACGGGTTCGTCCGCACCCTGCCGGACGGGTACGCGACCGTGCTCGACGACGAGGGCTCGTCGGTGAGCGCGGGGAGAAGCAGCTCCTCACGATCGCCCGCGCGTTCCTCGCGGACCCGCCGATCCTCATCCTCGACGAGGCGACGAGCTCGGTCGACACCCGCACCGAGCTGCTCGTCCAGAACGCCATGAACGCGCTGCGCCAGGGCCGGACGTCGTTCGTCATCGCGCACCGCCTGTCCACGATCCGCGACGCCGACACCATCCTCGTGATGGAGCACGGCTCGATCGTCGAGCAGGGCACGCACGACGAGCTGCTCGCGGCGGGCGGCGCCTACGCGCGGCTGTACGAGAGCCAGTTCGCGGGCGCCGTCGCGGACGAGGAGGACGCCGTCGTCGGGGCGGGACCGGTGCCGCCGGCCGCCGGCTGAGCGGTCCCTGCTCCCGCCGAGCAAGCACGGACGGCGCCGAGCAAGCAGCCACACGCTGCTTGCTCGGCGCCGTCTTCGCTTGCTCGGCGCGGGGACGCGTCAGCAGGTGCCCGCGTCGCTCCAGACGTCCTGGCTGTTCGCGCCGGGGACGTCACCCTGCGTCCACCACTTCGCGGTCCAGCGGTGGCCGCCGTAGGACACGGTCGCTCCGCCCGAGTACGCGGCCTGCGACGACCATGCGGCCGCGGTGCACGTCGCGGGGCTCGTCGGGTCGGTCGGCGACGAGCCGCCGCACGCGCCCTGGTCCGCCCACACGTCCGACGAGCCGGGCTCCTCGCCCTGCGTCCACCACTTCGCCTTCCACGTGTGCCCGGCCGACGAGACGAGCTGGCCGCCCGTGTACACGGCCGACGACGACCACGCGGCCGCGGTGCACGCCGGGCTCGTCGGGTCGGTGGGGTCCGTCGGGTCGGTCGGCGGGGTGGTCGGGTCCGTCGGGTCCGTCGGCGTCGTCGTGCCCGACGTGAACCCCTTGAACGTCTGCGTGAACTGCCACGTCGACTGGCTGATGCCGGAGCACGAGTCGCTCCCGCCCTGCCCGACGCAGCCGCCGTTGTCGCGCTGCAGCGCCCAGAACGACAGGAAGCCGATGCCTCGCTGGGTGGCCCAGCTCGCGACCGCCGTGGCGTCGGCCGTCGTGAAGGTCTCGGCCGCGCCGTAATCGTCGATGCCCGGCATCTCGGTCACGCCGACCATGCCCCAGAGCTGCGCGTCCGACTTCGTCGGGTAGAGGTCGCGGAGCTGGTCGACGAGGCCCGCCGCCGCGCTCTTGGTGTCGTCGGCCATGTGGTGCGTCTGGCCGTCGTAGTAGTCGAACGTCATGAGGTTGACGAGGTCGACGCGCGCCCCGTTGCTCACGGCGTTGCGCAGGACGGCGAGGCCCGAGTCCGCGAGGCCGTCCGTCGTCGTCGGGAGCGTGTACTGGAACTGGACGGTGCGGCCGTTCGCGGCGGCCCAGTCCTGGACCTTCTTGATCGCCTGGTTGCGCCGGGTGATGCCGGCGCTGTTCGTGAGCGAGTTGTCCTCGATGTCGAGGTCGATGCGGGTCACGTCGTAGGTCGTGACCACCTTCTCGAACGTCGCGGCGATCGAGTCGACGCTCGTGCACGAGTCGGCGAGCTCGGTGCCCTCGTTGTCGGCCGTGTACCCGCCGAACGACGGGATGACGTCACCGCCCGCGGCCCGGATCCTCGTGACGTCGCCGCCGAACGACGACGACGCGACGGGCAGCGACGTGTCGCCGCTCCAGTACACGTCGCACGAGCCCTTCTGCGCCGCCTGCAGGAACGCCCACGTCTGGTAGGTCGCCCCGGACTGCGTCGCGAGCGTCGCCGGGCTGTCGCCCGTCCACATCTCGACGAAGGGCGCGAAGACGTGCGGTGGCAACGCCGTCGCCGCCTGGGCGGGTGCGACGGCGGCGAGGACGCCGCCTGCCGCGAGCGCGGCCGTCGCCGTCGCGACGAGCGCGGCGGTTCTTCTGGTGCGGAGCATGAGCACACCTTCCGGGTGGGGAGCCGGCGCTCCGGGCGGGGTGCCGGCGGGTGCGTGCGGCGTCACCGACGACGGCGCACGGAAGGCCCCTGCGGACCCTCTGCCGACCGACGCTAGGGACGGGGCCCGAACCCGGACAATCGGGGAGAGCACGTAGATCGGGGCGGCGGCGTACGAGGTCGTGCGTACGCCGAGGCCGCCCTCGGTGAGCGTCGGAGGGCACCGCGGTCGTGCGACGATTCTCCGGTGGGTCTGCGCGCGTATCGAGAGGTCCTGCGCGAGCCGCAGCTGAGGCGACTGATCGCCGTCGCGATGGTCGCCCGCATCCCCAACTCCGCCGCGGCCCTCGTGCTCACGCTGCACGTCGTCCAGACGCTCCACCGCTCGTACGCCGAGGCGGGGATCGTCGCGACGGCGGCCACGATCGGCATGGCGCTCGGCTCGCCCTGGCGCGGCCGGCTCGTCGACCGGGTGGGCCTGCGCCGCGCGGTCTGGCCGTCGGTGGTCGCGGAGCTCGTGATCTGGCCGCTCGCCGGCGTCGTCCCGTACGCGGCGCTGATCCCGCTCGCGGTCGTCGGGGGCTGCTCGCGCTGCCGATCTTCACGGTCGTGCGCAAGTCCATCAGCGTGCTCGCGCCGGCCGGCCAGCAGCGGTCCGCGTACGCGCTCGACTCGATCGCGACCGAGCTCGTCTTCATGGTGGGTCCGGCGGTCGGGGTCGCGGTCGCCACGCAGGTCGGCACGACGGCGGTGCTCGCGGCGATCGGCGTCGCCGTCTCCGGGGCGGGCGTGCTGCTGCTCGTGTTCGACCCGCCGACGCGGGCCGACCAGGTCGTCCGGGCGACGTCGCCGTCGGCGGACGGGACGGTACCGCCGGTGGAGCCCGTGTCGCCGTCGGCCCACGGAGCGTCGCCGTCGGTGAAGGACGCGGCACCCGCGACCGGGCCCGCCCGGCGGCTCTCCTGGCTCACGCCGACGGTGGCCGCGGTCCTCGCGGCGTCGGCGGGCGCGACGATCGTGCTCGTCGGCACGGACCTCGCGATCCTCGCGCACCTGCGCGCGCACGACCAGGTGGGCTCGCTCGGCATCGTCTACTTCGCGTGGTGCCTGGGCTCCGTCGTCGGCGGCCTGGCGTACGGGTCCCGGCACCGGGCGACGAGCTCGATGCTCCTGCTGCTCGCGCTGGGGGCGCTGACGATCCCGCTGGGGCTGGCGCACTCGGTGCTGGGGCTGACGCTGCTCGCGTTCGTCGCGGGGCTGCCGTGCGCTCCGGTCATGACGGCGACCGCCGAGGAGGTCGCCCGCATGGTGCCCGAGGAGCGGCGCGGCGAGGCGATGGGGTGGCAGGGCACGGCGTTCACGGTGGGCAGCGCCGTCGGCTCGCCCGTGCTCGGGCTCGTGATCGACGCCGCGGCGCCGTGGGTCGCGTTCGTGGCCGCGGGTGGCGCGGGTGTGCTGATCGCGGTCGTCGGCCTGGTGGTGCGGCGGGCGCGCCGGGCGGCCGACCCGCAGGGCGAGCTCCGGTTCTGAGCCGCCGACGGCGCAGCATCGCCGCCGCGGACCGGGCTCAGGCGGGTTCGGCGAGCCGGGGCAGGGCGCGCAGCAGCACCGTGCGCTCGGCGGCGTCGAGCTCGCCGAGGACGCCTTCCTCCATCGCCCGGATGTCCGTGCGCGCCTCGGCGAGGACGCGGACGCCGTCGGCGGTGAGGGAGACGACGCGCGCGCGGCGGTCGGCCGGGTCGGGGTGCCGCGTGACGAGGCCGCGGGTCTCGAGCCCGTCGAGGAGCGCGATGAGGCGGGTCTTGTCGTAGCGGATCGTCCGGGCCAGCACGAGCTGGGTGGGGGCGGCCTCGCGCTCGAGCGCGCTGAGCGCGACGTACTCCCACATCGTCAGCGCGTGCGCGGCGAGGATCGGCGTCTCGGCGTCGACGAGCCGCCGGGTGACGTGCGCGAACAGGGCGCCGAGGTCGGGACGGTCCACCACGTCAGGGTAGCGGGCCTTGACGGATGATAAGCAGAGATAGACGATCTACCTATGCGTATCGACAGGGGAGCCCTGGACCGTCACCGCCGTGCCGTCGAGGGGTCCGTCGCGGTCGTCGCACGCGTGACGCCGTCGGACCTCGGGCGCCCCACGCCGTGCGCGGGCTGGACGCTCGCCGACCTCCTCGCCCACATGGTCGTGCAGCACGACGGCTTCGCGGCCGCCGCGCGCGGCGAGACCACCGAGCTCGCCGACTGGGCGCCGCGCCCGGTCGGCGACGACGTCGTCGCGGTCTACCGGAAGGCCGCGGACGGCGTCGTCGGCGCGTTCGGGGAGTGCGCTCCGGACGCCGAGCTGTGGCTGCCC
The DNA here is from genome assembly GCF_030161555.1 of Luteimicrobium album. Taxonomy (GTDB): domain Bacteria; phylum Actinomycetota; class Actinomycetes; order Actinomycetales; family Cellulomonadaceae; genus Luteimicrobium; species Luteimicrobium album. The sequence continues at coordinate 3,744,442 of NZ_BSUK01000001.1, read as the reverse complement.
GAGGTCCGCGGCGGCGTCGGCGTGCCGGCGCCGACCGCCCTCGGCTTCCACCTCGTCGACTACGTGGTCCACGCGTGGGACGTGGCCGCGAGCCTCGGGGTCGCGAGCTCCTTCGCGCCCGACGACGACGTCGCGGCGCATGCTCTGGCCGTCGCCCGGCAGGTCCCGGACGGAGCTGCGCGCACGGTCCCGGGAGCGGCGTTCGCCCCCGCGCTCGCCGAGGACGGCGGCGGCGCGCCCGCTCAGATCCTCCGTCTGCTCGGACGCGACCCGGCATGGGCGCCCGACGGGTCCTGAGACCGCCCAGGTGGCAGGGCGCCGTCGGGCGCTCGTCACGCGGCCGGGACGGCCTGGGTGAGGCCGTCGAAGAACCCGACGACGTCGGCCGCGAGCTGCTGCGGCGCGACGTGCGCCTGGTAGTGGCCCCCGTCGTCGTACACCGTCCACTGCCGGAGGTCTGCGTGGTCGCGCTCGGCGAACCGGCGGATCGAGGCGAAGTCGCCGCGTGCCGCGGCCAGCGCGGTCGGGGCGGTGGTCGGTCCGGCGGGCTCGGCGGGCGCCGTCGGGTGTGCCATCTCGTAGTAGAAGCGCAGCGACGACCCGGTCGTCCGGGTGAACCAGTACACGGCCGCGTTGGCGACGACGAACGCCGGGTCGAGGCCGGTCATGAGCTGGGAGTTCCAGCCGAGCAGGCCGGCAGGGGAGTCGGCGAGCGCGTGCGCGAGGGTCTGCGGCGCCTGCGACTGCAGCACGTTGAACGCGCCCATGGTGTCCCAGAACCACGTCAGGTGCGCGAGCGCGGCCTGCTCGTCGGGCGTCAGGTCCGCGAGCTCGGCCGGGTCGCCCGACGGGAACGAGAAGAGCTGGGTCACGTGGACCCCGACGACGTGCTCGGGGTCGAGCCGGCCTACCTCGGGCGAGATCATCGAGCCTCCGTCGTTCCCGACCGCGCCGTACCGCTCGTACCCGAGCAGGCGCATGAGCTCGACCCATGCCGCGGCCGTGCGCCGCACGTCCCAGCCGCGCTCCGTCGTCGGGCCGGAGAAGCCGAAGCCCGGGATCGAGGGGAGGACGACGTCGTAGCCTGCGGCCGTGAGCGGCTCGACCACGTCGAGGTACTCCAGGACCGAGCCCGGCCAGCCGTGCGTGAGGACGAGGCCGACGGCGTCCGGCCGGCCCGAGCGCGCGTGCAGGAAGTGCACGCGCTGGCCGTCGATCTCGGTCTCGTAGTGCGGGTAGGCGTCCAGCCGGGCCTCGACGTCGCGGTGCCAGTCGAAGTCGTCGAGCCAGTACCGGACGAGCTCGCGGACGCCGGCGACGGGGGTGCCGTAGACGTCGTCGGCGCCCTCGATCGCGTCCGTGAAGCGCGTGCGCGCGAGGCGCTCGCGGACGTCGTCGAGGTCGGCCTGGGTGACGCGGACGGGTGCCGGTCGGATCGCGGTGGGGTCGGTCGTCATCGTGCTGCTCCTCGGGTTGGTCTCGGGTTCGGCGGATGGTCGGGGCGCCGGGCTCAGGCCGACGGCGTCCAGCGGGGATCGCGGCCGAGGTAGCGCAGGAGCTCGTCGACCACGGGCTGGGCGGGCTCGTCGGAGCCCGCGGGGACGACGGCGGCGTACGCCCCCACTGACGCAGCGGCTCCACGATCTGCCGGGCGAGCGCCAGGAGCGGGGCGGCCAGGTCGTCGTCGAGCGGGGAGGGCTGACCGGTCGCGACCGCGAGGTCCCAGGCGTGCACGCCGGCGTCGAGCGCGGCAGCGGCCGCGGCGTCGGAGCCGGGGAGCTGGCCGGGCGGGACGGGGACGGGGGTGATGGCCGTGGCGTCGACGGTCGCGAAGGCGGCGGAGGAGACCGCGACGGCGGGCCCGACGAGAGACTCGACGGTGCCGTCGATGGTGCCGCTCGGCGCGAACGGGTCGCCGTCGGGGCCGTTCGTGCCGGTGATCGCCCGGGCGTAGGCGCGCTGGTCGCCCGCCGCGTGCTGGAGGACCTGCGCGACGGTCCAGTCGGAGCAGGGTGTGGGGGCCGTGAGCTGGTCGGCTGCGACGCCGGCGGCCACGGTCGCGAGGGCGGCGTGCGCGCGGTCGAGGACGGGGAAGGTGGTCGGGCTCATGGCGGGCTCCTCGGTTCGATCGGACGGGAACGGAATAGATCGTTCCGTTAACTTCGAGCGTAGCGGAATGCTCCGTTCCGCACAAGGGGTAGGATCGGCGATGTTCGAGAACGAGGAGGACGTCATGGCGAGCCAGCCGCAGGACTCGCAGGTCGTACCCGTACCGCTGAGCGGACGGCGCGCCCAGGCCGCGCGCAACGACGAGGCGATCCTCGACGCCGCGCGGCGGGTGTTCGTCGACGACCCCGAGGCGCCCGTGTCCGCCGTCGCGCAGGCGGCCGGCGTCGGGATCTCGGCGCTCTACCGGCGGTACCCCGGCAAGGAGGACCTCCTGGCGCGGCTCTGCCTCGACGGGCTGCGCCGGTTCGTCGAGGTCGCCACCGCCGCGCTCGACGTCGTCGACCCCTGGGAGTCGTTCGCCGGCTTCGTGCGGGGGATCGTCGACGCCGACGTGCACTCGCTCACCGTCCGCCTCGCCGGGCGGTTCCGGCCGACCGCCGAGCACGGCGACCTCGCCGCGCAGTCCGGGGTCCTCGCGGGACGGATCCTCACGCGGGCCCAGGACGCCGGGGTCGTCCGTGCGGACGTCACCGACGAGGACCTCCCGATGGTCTACGAGCAGCTCACCGCGGTGCGGCTCGGCGACGGCGCGCGGACCGCCGCGCTGCGCGCCCGGTACGTCGAGCTCCAGCTCGAGGGCTGCGCGCGCGGCCGGACGCGTCGCCGCTGCCGGGCACGGCGCCGACGCAGGGCGAGCTCGGGGCGCGGTGGGCCTACCGCGGCTAGAACCGGCCGTACTCGGCGGAGGGGGCCAGGACGACGTCCGTGCGTCTGGTCACGTGGGATCATCGAGCCGTGCCCGAGCCTTCCCCCGACCCCGCCGTGCCCGGCGTCGTCACCGTCACCGACCCGCGCGACCCGCGACTCGCCGACTACACCGACCTCACCGACGTCGCGCTGCGCCGCGTGCGCGAGCCCGCCGAGGGCCTGTACATGGCGGAGTCGTCGACCGTCATCCGGCGGGCGCTCGCGGCCGGGCACCGGCCCCGGTCGTTCCTCATGGCGGACAAGTGGCTCGAGTCCATGGCGGACGTCGTTGCCGAGGCGCGCGAGCACGACCCCGCCGTCCCCGTGTTCGTCGCCGACGAACCGCTCCTCGAGCAGATCACCGGCTTCCACCTGCACCGCGGGGCGCTCGCCGCGATGCACCGACCCGAGCTGCCCGACGTCGCCGACCTCCTCCGCGGCGCACGCGGCGGGTCGGGGGCGCGCCGTGTCGTCGTGCTCGAGGACGTCGTCGACCACACCAACATCGGCGCCGCGATGCGCGCGTGCGCGGCCATGGGGGTCGACGCGGTCCTGCTGACCCCGCGGTCCGCCGACCCGCTGTACCGCCGAGCCGTCCGCGTCTCGATGGGCACGGTGTTCCAGGTGCCGTGGACGCGGATCCACGACTGGCCCCGCGCCGCGCCCGGGGCACAGCGCACGGGCGGGATCGACCTGCTCCACGATCTGGGCTTCGAGGTCGCGGCGCTCGCGCTCGAGGACGACTCCGTCAGCCTCGACGACGTCGCCGCCGACCCGCCCGAGCGGCTCGCGCTCGTCTTCGGGACCGAGGGTGACGGGCTCAAGCCGAAGACCATCGCCACCTGCGACACGACCGTGAAGATCCCCATGGCCGGCGGCGTGGACTCGCTCAACGTCGCGTCGGCCGTCGCCGTGGCGGCATGGGCCGTGCGGGTTCCCGAGGCCTGACCGCGTCAGGTGCCCGGATCGTTACGGGTCGTGGCCGAGTCGTGACCGCGGAACGCCCCCGAGCGAGCCGCCGCACTGCCAGTCTGCTGCCATGCCGTCGGAGCAGTTCTGGTCGTCGATCCCGCCGATGCCCGTGGTCTCCGAGCGGGTCTCGCGACGAGAACGGACCGCAGGGGTGGCCCTCCTCGTGGTGGGGATCGCGTCGCTCGTCGGCGGGCTCGTGTGGTGGCTGTGGCCCTCGATCAGCGCGTTCGGCGATCCCCTGCTCGTGGGTGTCGGGTTCCGGGGCGCGCCCGACGGCGGCACGGTCGTCGTCGTGGGCCCGCGCACGGCTGCCGAGATGACCACGATCGCGGTGCACGCACGAGGCCGTGCCACGGACCCGAAGGACACGGCGCCTCCGGTCCTGTGGCGGATCGACCGCGTCGGCCTGACGCCGCCGGGGCGGGACGGCGACGTCGAGCTCGGGAAGGTGCCGCCAGGCTTCGTGGAGACCGTCGCGCCCGCGACAGGCTGGCGGGAGCGCGCCGCGGACGTCTGGGTCGAGAACGCGTGCTCCTTCGGCTCGGGGCCTGTTCCGAACGGTGCGCTTCGCACCGACGAGGTCGTCGTCGACGGCGACACGGTCATGACCGAGAAGGAGTTCCGGTCCGACGACCTGGGCTTCAGCCCCTGCCTCGACGACGACTCCCCACGGACCGACGCTCGGGGCCTTGCCCTCAGCGCGGCCGGGGTCGGTCTCCTGGTGCTGGGACCGGTGCTGCGCCGTCGGCGGTGACGTCCCCGAGCCCCGCGCCGAGCCCCAGCGCGCGCAGCGCGGTGTCCGCGACCTGGGCGGGAGGCCCGTCGACGGGCACGACGAGACCGTCCTCGCCGGGGCCGAGCGGCTCGAGCGTCGCGAGCTGCGAAGGGAGCAGCGAGGGCGGCATGAAGTGGTCGGTCCGCAGGCTCATGCGTGAGCCGACGAGCGCGGCGTCCCCGACGAGGTGCACGAAGCGGGTGCGCCCGGGGGCCTCGCGCAGCACGTCCCGGTAGGCGACGCGGAGGGCCGAGCACGTGACGACGGTGCTGCGGCCGGCGGCGTCCTGCTCGGCCGTCCAGTCACGGATGGCGTGGAGCCAGGGGAGGCGGGCCTCGTCGTCGAGCGGGACGCCCGCCTGCATGCGGGCCACGTTGGCGGGCGGGTGAAAGTCGTCGCCCTCCGCGAACACCCAGCCGACGGCGTCGGCGAGAAGCCGGCCGACCGTCGTCTTCCCGGTTCCCGACACCCCCATGACGACGAGGTGAGTCGGTGCGGCGGGCAGGGGCGCGGGTGTCGTCACGGCCACGACCGTACCCGGTCGCGACGCGCCGCGACCGGGGTGTTTCCGGTGCCGGACCGGTCTCGTCGGGGTAGCGTGACGGGTGGAGTCAAGAAACGGCCCTGTCACAGCACGTCCGACGGAGCTGAACGATGACCACCACCTCCTCCACCCCGATCACGACCCCGACCGATCGCGCCGAGGCCACCGCACCCGGCGGCCCCGTCACCCCTGCCGAGGCCGCCGCCGCGCTCGGCGCCGGGACCTCGCTCCTGGTGGGCCGCTACCGCGTCGATCTGGAGACGGGCGCGTGCCTGTGGTCCCCTGAGATCGACGTGATCCACGGTCGCTCGTCGCTCGACACGTTCGGTGGTCTCGCCGAGCTGCGCTCACGCACCCACCCCGACGACGCCAAGGTGGCACCGTCCACGCTCGACGCCGTTCGCCGCGGCCGGGTGTTCGCAGCCGCGCACCGGGTGGTCGACGCGCGGGGGCGGGCGCGGACCGTGCTCGTCGTCGGGGACCCGCGGCGGGGCCGCGGGGGCGCCGTCGGCGAGATCGGCGGGTACGCGGTCGACGTGTCGACCGTCGTGCAGGAGGCCGTCGAGCGCGAGGCGGATCGCGCGATCACGCGCGCCATGGCGACGGGGGCCGTGGTCGAACGGGCCGTCGGCGCCCTCATGGTCCTCGCCGGGCTCGAGGCCGGTGAGGCGACCCGGGCGCTCGGGAGCGCCGCGGGTGCGGTCGACGTGCCGGTCGCCGACGCCGCCCGGCAGGTCCTCGCGCACCTGGCCGCACACGGCCCCGCCGAGGGTGCCGACGTCGTGCGCGAGGCACTCGGGTCCATCCGGGGCGGAAGCCGACGCGAGAACGGTGCCCGGCTGGCCCGGCGGATCACCCGAAGGGCCGACTGACGGCCCTGGGCGTGGTACCCCTCCGCCACGCCCGAGGCTTCGCGTCGGCTCAGTCGCCGTCGCCGTCGAGCAGCCAGTCGAGCTCGTCGCGGGTGAGCGACCCCGACTCCGGCGCACGCGCCGCGACGGCGTCCACGAGCTGCTCCGCGACGACGCGCAGCCGGGTCTCGCGACGCGAGCCTGCCTCGCGCAGCACGGCGAAAGCGTCGTCCGCGTCGCCTCCGCGCGTGGCCATCACGACGCCCTTCGCCTGCTCGATGGTGCCGCGGCTCGCCGCTGCGGCCTTGATGGCCTCGGTCGCCTGGGCCTGTCCGACGCTGCGCTGGGCGGCGGTCAGGTCGATGAAGTAGCCCGTCACCGTGACGGGCTCGCCGTCGTCGTCGGTGTCGCCTCGTCCGACGACGGCGACCGTGCGGACCGTGCCCGCGGAGTCGACGATGCGGTGGACCGAGCTGAACGGCTCCCGCGAGGCGACGGCATCACGCACCACGTGGTCGACCTGGCGGCGGTCTTCGGGGTGTTTGTGCGCGGCCATGAGCTCGGCGGACGGGACGACGTCGCCCCGCTCGAAGCCGTGCATAGCGTACACCTCGTCGGACCACCACCACCGACCGGTGGCGAGGTCGACCCGGAACCGGCCGACGTGCGGGCTCTCGCCGACCGCGAGTGCCTCCTCGTGCTCGAGCTCGGGTCCGTTGGTGCTCATGGATCGGATCGTAGCTCTCCGGCCGGGTAGGGTAAGGTAGGGGGACCGGGAGCGCCCGGGAGCCCTGCGGGTTGAGCAGCCAACTCGCCAGGGGCCGCGTAGCCCCGCACGTGTCACGTGCGAGAAGGAACCTGATGACGATCCAGGCTGCATTCGACGTGCCCGCAGAGCGCGGGACGGCCCTGAACGCCCCGGCGCCCCGCACGGGCGCCCCGGCGGGCGACCGGGAGCTCGAGGTCGGGTGGTTCCGTGCTCCCGCAGACGGGGGCGTTGCTGGTGGTCCGCCGGGACGTACGCCATCCATGCCTTGACCCCGGGCGGGGTGGTGCCGACGGTCGAGCTCCTCCTGGCGCACCAGCACCCGGACGACCGGGCGCGCGTGGCCGCGCTGCTGGCCGCCGTCGTGACGCAGGGTCGTGGTTTCGCCTGTGCGAGCCGGCTCTTGGACTTCGAGGGCAGGACGCACGACGTGGTCGTGAGCGGGCAGCCCGGGCCCGGCGTCGACGGTGGCCCGTACCCGGTCCACGGCTCGGTCGTGCTGCTGGACGCCGTCGTCGACGAGCTGGCCCGTCGACGGGCCGACGTGCAGCTCGAGCGGGCGCTCGAGACGCGCAGCGTGATCGACCAGGCGAAGGGTGCCCTTGCCCTCGCGCGGGGGCTCGACGCCGACGAGGCGTTCGACGCGCTCCGGCTCGTGTCCCAGCAGCGCAACGTGCGTGTGCGTGCGCTCGCCGACGAGGTCCTGCGTCGAGCCCGGAGCGCTGCGGACGACGTACCCCCAGGTGGCTGCGCGAGGTGCTCGGGGGCAGCGGCACGCCGTCGGGGGCCGACCGCTCCTGAACGACGGCCGCCGTCCGCCCCCGGTGCGCCGGGTCGGCCCGCCGGGAATGCCCGCGCGCGGTGCACGGGTTGCCCTGGCATGCGTGCCATCACCTACGACCGCCATGGCGGCGCCGACGTCCTGCAGCTCACCGACCGGCCGCTTCCCGCGGTCGGCCCGGACTCGGTGCTCGTGCGCGTCCACGCAGCGGCCGTCAACCCGGTCGACCTCTACGTCCGCGCAGGCGGACTCGCGGGTCTGTTGGACGTCCAGTTCCCGGTGGTGCCGGGCTGGGACGTGGCGGGCATCGTCGAGCGCGTGGGCCTGGACGTCCCCGAGCTCGCCGCGGGGGACGAGGTGTTCGGCTACCTGCGCAAGGACTGGGTGCACGGCGGCGCGTTCGCCGAGTACGTCGCGGCGCCGGTGCGCACGCTGGCGCGCAAGCCCGCGTTCCTGACGTTCGAGGAGGCTGCCGGGGTGCCGCTCGCGGGCCTCACGGCGTACCAGACGATCAGGCGTGCGGGGGTGCGGGCGGGGCAGGTGGTCCTCGTGCACGGGGCGTCCGGTGGGGTCGGCTCGTTCGGGGTGCAGATCGCCCGCACTCTCGGTGCCCGCGTGATCGGCACGGCGTCCGAGCGGAACCAGCAGTACCTTCGCGGGCTCGGTGCCGAGCCGGTGGCCCACGGCGAGGGCCTGGTGGGGCGGGTGCGCGCGCTCGCGCCGGACGGCGTGGACGTCGTCCTCGACTACGCCGGGCACGGCCTGGTCGCCGACGTGCCGCGCCTCCTCGCGACCGGTGGGGTGCCGGTCTCGATCGTCGACGCGTCCGTGAGCGAGCTCCCGGGCGGCATCTATGCGTGGGTGCGGCCGTCGTCGTCGGACCTGGCGGACCTGGCGCGCCTGGCGGACGCGGGCGAGCTCTCCGTGCACGTGGACCGCGTGCTCGGGCTGGAGGCCGCGGCCGAGGCGCACCGTCTCCTGGAGGCGGGGCGCGTGCGGGGCAAGGTGGTCGTGCGGGTGAGATGAGCCACACGACTTTTCGACACACCGGGCTTGCGTAAAGCCCGCTTGACTCGGTTAGGCTCCCCTTCGTGAGCCAACCCTTACCCGCGCTCGCGGGCTCCGAGCTCGAGCTCGCCTACGACGGGCACACCGTCGTGCACGGCGCCGGCCTCGCGCTCCGCGCGGGCGAGGTCACGGTGCTCGTCGGCCCGAACGGGTCCGGCAAGTCGACGCTCCTGCGCTCGCTCGCGCGCCTGCACGCCCCTGTCGCGGGCACGGTCACGCTCGCCGACGACGCGGCGGGGCCGACCGGGCTCGACGCGCTCACCCTGCACGCCAAGGACTTCGCGCGGAGGGTCACGCTGCTGTCGCAGTCCCGCCCGACGCCCGCGGGGGTGAGCGTGCGCGACGTCGTCGCCTACGGCCGCCACCCCTACCGGGGCCGGTTCGGCACGGGCGACGCCGAGGGCCGGGAGGTCGTCGAGCGGGCCATGGCCCTCACGGGCGTCGCCGCGATGGCGGAGCGCTCCGTCGACGAGCTGTCCGGCGGCGAGCTCCAGCGCGTGTGGCTCGCGACGTGCCTCGCGCAGGACACGGGCGTCGTGCTGCTCGACGAGCCCACCACCTACCTCGACCTGCGCTACCAGGTCGAGACCCTCGACCTCGTCCGCGACCTCGCGGACCTCGGCGTCGCCGTCGGTGTCGTCCTGCACGACCTGGACCAGGCCGCCGCGGTGGCCGACCGGGTCGTGCTGCTCCACTCCGGCGTTGTCCGCGCGGACGGCGCGCCCGCCGAGGTGCTGCAGGCCGACCTGCTCACGGAGGTCTACGGGCTGCGCATCGACGTCCACGTCGACGACGGCGGGCGCGTCCGCACGCAGCCCGTCGGGCGGCACACGGCCCGGCACGCCCGGCCCGAGCCCGTGCCCGCGCCGGTCTGACGCCGACGCCGTCTCGCCACCATCCCACCGCACCACGACCGAAGGACCACCGTGTCTCCGATCTCCCGCCGTCCCGCCCGCCGCCGCGTCCTCGCGGCCGCGACCGTCGCGTCCGCGACGCTCGTCGCGCTCGCCCTGGCCGCGTGCGGCACGACCGAGGACCCCGCCGACGCGGCCGGGTCCCCGACCGACACCGCGACGGTCGCGAGCGGCCCCGTCGACGTGACCGACGAGCGCGGCACGGTCCACCTCGACGCGCCCGCGACCAAGGTCGTCTCGCTCGAGTGGGGCCTGACCGAGAACCTCGTCGCGCTGGGCGTGAAGCCGATCGGGGAGGCCGACGTCAAGGGCTACAACACGTGGGACACGTCCGCCCCGATCGACGCCTCGACGCCCGACGTCGGCACGCGTGGCGAGCCGAGCCTCGACGCGATCGTCGCGCTCCACCCGGACCTCGTGGTCACCACGACGGACCTGCCGGAGAACGTCATCAAGCAGATCGCGAAGAAGGTCCCGGTGCTCGCGCTGCGCGGCTCCGACGGGTCCGACCCGATCGGCTACATGCGCCGCACCGTCACGACGCTCGCGCAGGTCACGGGCACGCAGGCCCAGGGCGAGAAGGTCCTCGCGGACTTCGACGCCAAGGTCGACACGGCCAAGGCCGACCTGGACGAGGCCGGCAAGACCGGCGCCCCGTTCGTCATGGCCGACGGCTGGATCGACAACGGCACCGTCTCGGTCCGCCTGTACACGCCCGGCTCGTTCCTCGGCGGGATCGCGGAGGAGCTCGGCCTGAAGAACCAGTGGACCACCGGCGGCGACAAGGACTACGGCCTCGCGACCACCGACGTCGAGGGCCTGACCAAGATCACCGACGCCGACACGGAGTTCCTGTACGCGGCGAGCGACGACGACGGCGGCGACCCGTTCGCCACCGGACTGAAGGACAACAAGGTCTGGAAGCAGCTCCCGTTCGTCGAGGCCGGGAACGTGACGCGCATCCCCGACGGGATCTGGATGTTCGGTGGCCCGCTGTCGGCCGAGCGCTACGTCGACGCCGTCGTCGACGCGCTGAGCTGATGCGCGCACGCCGCGGGGCGCGGTCGGCCCTCGTCGCGGTCGCCGGCCTGGCGACGGCCGTCGCCCTCGCGGCGTGCGGCACCACCGAGGCGCCGTCCGACGCGGCGACGACGCCCGGTGCCACGACCGCGGCGCCGTCGTCGGGCCCGGTCACCGTGCAGGGCGAGCGGGGGAAGGTGGCGCTCGACGCGCCCGCGCAGCGGGTCGTGACGCTCGAGTGGGGCTTCACGGAGGACGTCCTCGCGCTGGGGGTCACGCCTGTGGGCATGGCCGACCCGAAGGGCTACGGGGACTGGGACACGGTCGCGCCCGTGCCGTCGTCGACGGCGGACGTGGGCGAGACCGTCGAGCCGAACGTCGAGGCGGTCGCGGCGCTGCACCCGGACCTCGTCGTCGCGAGCACGGACCTGCCCGCCGGGGTCACTGCGCAGCTCGCCAAGCGGGTTCCCGTGCTCGTGCTGCGTGGCTCGGACGCGAGCGACCCCGTCGCGTACATGCGCCGCACGATCACCACGCTCGGGCAGGCGACCGGCACCGCGGACCGGGCGGAGCAGGTGCTCGCCGCGTACGACGCGAAGATCGCCTCCGGCAAGGAGGCGCTCGACGCCGCCGGCAAGGCCGCCGCATCGTTCACCATGGCCGACGGCTGGCTCGAGAACGGCACCGTGTCCGTCCGGATGTACACCCCGGGCTCGTTCTTCGGTGCGGTCGCCGCGGACCTCGGCCTGACGAACCGGTGGACGACCGGCGGCGACAAGGACTACGGCCTCGCCACGACCGACGTCGAGGGCCTCACGAAGGTCACCGACCCGGGCACGACCTTCCTCTACGTCGCGAACGACGCCGACGGCGGCGACCCGTTCGCGACCGGGCTGAAGGACAACAAGGTCTGGAAGCAGCTCCCGTTCGTGGCCGCCGGGAACGTCCAGCGCATCCCCGACGGGATCTGGATGTTCGGCGGCCCGACCTCCGCGGTCGCGTACGTCGACGCGGTCGTGGCCGCCGTGACGGGGTCCGGCGCGTGAGCGCGACCACCGCCGAGCCGCGCCCCCTGGTCGCCCCGGCCCCCGAGGGGCCCGTGCGGGGGCGTCGCGTCCTGGGGGTCGCGGGCGTGTTCGTCGCCGGGCTCGTCCTGCTCGCCGTCCTGTCGGCGTGGCACCTGACCCAGGGCACCGCCCACCTGAGCGTGGGCGAGCTCTTGCGGGCGGTGTGGCCCTGGGCATCGGACGACGGCGCCCGGCAGCAGGCGGTCGCGGTCCTCGTCTCCAGCCGCGTCCCACGGCTGCTGGCCGGTCTGCTCGTCGGGCTGGCGCTCGGCGTCGCCGGCACCGTGCTGCAGTCGGTCGCGCGCAACCCGCTCGCGTCGCCGGACACGCTCGCCGTCAACGCGGGCGCGTACGTGTCGGTCGTCGCGGTCGCCGCGTTCGGGCTGGCGCTGCCGTTCTTCGCGAACGGGCTCGTCGCGTTCGTCGGCGGGATGGCCGCCGCGGGGCTCGTCCTCGCGGTCGCGCGCGGCGGCGCCGGCGGGCCGACCCGGCTGATCCTGGCCGGCTCGGCCGTCGCGCTCGCGCTCGACGCGCTGACCACGGTCCTGCTCATGCTCTTCCAGGAGAAGACCACGGGTCTGTTCGCGTGGGGCTCCGGCACGACCGTGCAGTCCGGCACGCACCAGGTCGCGCTCGCGGCACCGATCGTCGGCATCGGCGTCGCCGCCACGCTCGTGCTCGCGCACCGCCTCGACGTGCTCGGCCTCGGCGACGACACCGCGACCGTCCTCGGCGTCGACGTGCGCCGCACGCGCGTCGTCTCGATCGTCCTCGCGGTGCTCCTGTCCGCCGCGGCCGTGACCGTGACCGGCCCGATGGGGTTCGTGGGCCTCGGCGCGCCCGTCGTGGCGCGCCTCGTCGCACGCCGCGTGCCCGGTCTCGGCCGCCACCTGCTCCTCCTGCCCTTCGCCGGCCTCGTCGGGGCGCTCGTCGTAGTCGCCGCGGACGTCGTCCTGCGGATCGTCGTCCCGGCGGACGTCTCCATCTCCGTCCCCACGGGCGTCGTCACGACCCTGTTCGGCGCGAGCCTGCTCGTGTGGCTCGCCCGGCGGCTGCGCGACGGCGGACCTGCCGCCGCGAGCACGACGCGCGGCGCCGGGGAGCGGTGCGCTCCCGGGCCTGGGTGATCGGCGTCGCCGTCGTGCTCGTGGTGGCCCTCGTCGCCGCGTTCGTCGTCGCCCTCCTGCTGGGCGACCGCGTCGTGCTCCTGGGGGACGTGACGAACTGGTGGCGCGGCGTCGCCGGGGACGAGGTCACGTTCGTCCTGCAGCAGCGCTGGCCGCGGGTTCTCGCGGCCCTGCTGGGCGGCGGCGCGCTGGCGCTCGCGGGCGCGATCGTCCAGGCCGTGTGCCGCAACCCGCTCGCGGAGCCCAGCCTCCTCGGCGTCACGCCCGGCGCGAGCGTGGGGGCGGTCGCCGTCGTGCTGCTCGTGCCCGGCGTCGGGATCTGGCCCGTCATGGGGGCCGCGACCCTCGCCGCGCTCGCGACGTTCGCCCTCGTGTACCGGCTCGCGGCCGGGAGACGCTCGGGGAAGGGCGGGGGCGCGGGCTGTCGTCCGACCGGCTCGTCCTCATCGGCGTCGGGGTCAGCGCCGCCGCGGGCGCGATCACCACGCTCATCGTGCTCGGGGCGTCGCCGTGGAACACGAGCCTCGCCCTGACCTGGCTGTCCGGCTCGACGTACGGGCGCACGCTCGACCAGCTCGTGCCGGTCGCGATCTGCCTCGTCGTCGGCCTGCCCCTCGCCCTCGCGGGCGCGCGCAGCCTCGACCTCGTGGCGCTCGACGAGGACGTGCCGCGCGTCCTGGGCGTGTCCCTGGACCGGCTGCGGCTCGGCTACCTCGTGCTCGCTGCCGTCCTGACCGCGGCCGCCGCGTGCGCCGTCGGGGCGCTCGGGTTCGTCGGTCTCGTCGCGCCGCACGCCGCGCGGGCGCTCGTCGGCGCCCGGAACCGGCTCGTCCTGCCCGTGGCCGTCGGCCTCGGTGCCCTGCTCGTGAGCGTCGCCGACACCATCGGCCGGACCGTCATTGCGCCCTCGCAGCTCGCGGCCGGGCTCGTGACCGCGCTGGTCGGGGCGCCGTACTTCGTCTGGCTGCTGTGGCGCACGCGCGCGGCGCACTGAGGGACGGGCCCGGGTGTGACCCGGTCCACACCGCATTTTCGCGCCGACTGTCTTGCGTAATACCGGCAACCACAGGTTAGGCTCACCTACATGACCCAGGAGCACACGGTGGCGCAGCACGCCGAGGGCACCGCCCGATGAGCGTCGACACCGCCACCCGGCCCGACGTCGTCGCCGACACCCGTCCCGAGCCGTGGCGGCTCTACGACGTCACCGTCGCCCGCGTCGAGCGCCTGAGCCCCACGTTCCTGCGCGTCACGTTCGTCGGAGACGACCTCGACGACTTCGCCTCCGGCGGCCTCGACCAGCGCATCAAGCTCGTCCTGCCCGCCGCCGAGGGCGGGTACGGTCACCTGGTGCGCGGCGGCGACTGGTACACCGCCTGGCGGGCCCTGCCCGAGGAGCACCGCTGCGTCCTGCGCACCTACACCGTGCGGTCCGTCCGTGGCGGCATCCCCGGCCTCCCGGCCGAGGTCGACGTCGACTTCGCCCTCCACGGCGAGACCGGCCCCGCCGCCCGGTGGGCGCTCGCGGCCCGGCCCGGTGACCAGGTCGTGGTGATGGGTCCGAACGGCCGCCACGGCGGCCCGTACGGCGGTATCGAGTTCACGCCGGGCGCCGGCGCCGACACCTTCCTCGTGGTCGGCGACGAGACGGCCACGCCCGCCGTCTCGGCGATCCTCGAGCATCTCGCGACCCGCGCCGCGGACGGCCACGCCGTGAAGGGCGAGGTCCTCCTCGAGGTGCCCTGCGCCGACGACGTGCTCGATCTCGTCGTGCCCACCGGCGTCACGCTCACCTGGGTCGTGCGCGACGGCGCCCCCACGGCGAGCGCCTCGTCCCGCTCGTGCAGGCCGCGTCCGCCCGCATCCTCGACGGCTGCCGCGGCGGCGAGGAGCCCCGGAGGTCGACATCGACGGCGAGCTCCTGTGGGAGGTTCCCGTCGACGACGCCGGCTCGCCGCTCGCGCCGACCGCCCCGCTGTACGCCTGGCTCGCCGGTGAGGCGTCGGTGATCCGGACGCTGCGTCGCCACCTCGTCCGCGACTGCGGGATCGACCGCAAGGCCGTCGCGTTCATGGGCTACTGGAGGCTCGGCCGCGCCGAGATGTGACGGCACGTCCCGGCATGAAAGCTCGAGGCCGATTCGACCCGAGCGTCGACGACAGCGCCGCCCCGCCCCCCACGGCGACGCTCCTATGTTCTGTCAAGCGACGGGTTGGGTCGTGTTCGAGCTGGCGGAACAGGTCGCGGGTGATGTAGCGCTTGAGGCAGCGGCGGACCTCGCGGGTCGGTCGTCCTCTGGGCGCGGCGCCGGGTGATGTCGCTGCGGGTGCATGGGTCGTGGCGGGAGCGGGTCAGCCATGACGTGCATGGCGCGGTTGAGCTGTCGGTCCCCGGACCGGTTGAGGCGGTGGCGGCATGTCGTTTGGAGGGTGCGAAGCCAGTCACACTCTGGGTCGCGCCCCAGGCCACCGACCGACACCAGCGCCACCAGGTTGCAACCGCGAGTCTCACAGTCATCGTCACCGCGGTGGGCATCACCCCAATCGTCTCAACGAGGAGGCGCCGCACGACGCTGTCCCCTCGACCGAGCGTCCGCTTGCTTTCTGAACCACGGAGGGTCCTCTACCGTCTTGACATGGATCTGAGAGCGCTGGAGTACTTCGTCGCAGTGGCAGAGGAGCGGTCCTTCACCCGTGCGGCGTTCCGGATGTACGTCTCGCAGCCGTCGATCAGTCAGCAGATGCGGGCGTTGGAGGGCGAGCTCGGCGAGCCGCTCTTCGAGCGCGGCTCGGCCGGGGTGCGCTTGACGCGCGGAGGTGAGGCGCTCCTGCCCTACGCTCGGGAGTGCCTCGCGGTGGTCGCGGCCGCGCGTACGGAGTTCTTCAGGCGATCGGCCTTGCTGCAGGGCGAACTTCGACTCGGGACCGTGTCGGGCGTGGAGGAGACGGCCGTGCCCGACCTGCTCGCGCTCTTCCACGAACGCTTCCCGGAGGTGCGGGTCGAGCTTGTCGGGGGGACAACTCTTCCCCTCCTCGCCAGCGTCGAGCGCGGGGGACTCGACGCCGCCGTCGTCGCGAGGCCCGCTGATCCGCTTCCGGCGGCTCTCGGTTCGCATCCGCTCCTTGACGACGAGATCGTCGCCATCGTCTCCGAGCTCAGTCACCTCTCGGCGCTCCTGGAGCTGCCTCTCTCGGAGCTCGCCCGGCATCCGCTGATCACCTACGGGTCCGACAGCCGGCTGCGCCCCCTCATCGCCGAGGCGTTCGAGGCCGCCGGCTGCGCCCCCAACGTCTCGTACGCGACCCGAGACGTCCCGCTGAACCTCGCCCTCGCACGCCGGGACGTGGGGATCGCGCTCGTCGCCGGATCCGATCCAGCAATCCGGCACGCGAGCGGCGTGACGGTGCTGCGGACCGTGCCGCCCATCCGCTACTCCAAGATTCTGGTCTGGCGCACGGTCCCGCGCCCGAGCGCCGCGCTCGGCGCGTTCCTCGATGCCTGGGTCGCCACCGTCGACGCGGTCCCCGGTACCGTCCCCTCCGAGCATCTGCCCAGGCGTCGGAACGCATAGGAAGGGGCTATCGGTACCCCAGGGAATCGGTATTGGACGCTGTGCGGTCCCGGAGGTGACGATGCCGTGCAGTCGCCTCCGATCGGCGGAGGCCACCCCGGCTGGAGGCTCGGCATGGCACGTTCCGCTGTCCGCGAGGACCTCATCCTCTCGTCTCTCACTGTCACGCACGAGGTCGACGCCCCCTGGGATCGGATCGACATCGCTGCCTGGCTGAAGAGCCTCCCCACCCATGAGCACCAGCGCTGCGCGCCCGGAGACCACAAGGCAGCTGGCTACACCGTGGACGACGATGGCACCCCGATGTCGATCAACGTCGAGATGATCGGCACGAGCCTTGTCGTGCAGCAGTACCGCTACGAGCTCGCTGAGGCCCACCATTGCCACATGGTCTCCGTCTCCGACGTGCTGACGCCGCACGGCTGGACCACCCAGCAGGTCGTCTGGGACCTCCGCATGGAGAGGATCAGCGACACCAGGGCCCGCTATCACAACTCGGTGGTGTCGCATCCGACCGTGGACTTCCTCGACTTCATCCAGGAGCAGGGGCAGACGTTCGACGAGGCCGCGTCCGCTCGTCAGGACGCATCGGGCGCCCACAACCACCTCGAGACGCCGCTCTACGCCGAGAGCATCGCCCGCGCGGCACGCGACGCAGGCTGACAGGAAGAGGAGGCATGGGATGCCCTACATCACCACGTCGGACGGGACCGAGATCTACTACACCGAGCATGGCGCCGGTCGGCCCGTGCTCCTCAGCCACGGTTGGCCCCTGTCGTCGGATGCTTGGCAGGTCGAGCTGAAGGTCTTCGCCGACGCGGGCTTCCGCGTCATCGCCCACGACCGCCGCGGGCACGGCCGGTCCTCGAAGACGTATGCCGGAAATGACATGGATACCTACGCGAGCGACCTCGCCACGCTGGTCGAGACTCTCGATCTGCACGACCTTGTCGTCGTCGGCCACTCCACGGGTGGTGGCGAGGTCGTGCGATACGCCGCGCAGCACGGTGCTGGCCGCGTCACCAAGGTCGTGACCGCGGGAGCCGTTACACCGATCATGGTCAAGTCCGAGAGCAACCCGGACGGCCTGCCCATCGAGGTGTTCGACGATATCCGCGCCAACGTGCTGAGGGACCGCTCGCAGTTCTGGAAGGAGCTCGCGCTCCCGTTTTTCGGCTTCAACCGCGAGGGCGCCGCCGTCTCCCATGGGCTCATCGACGACTTCTGGCGCCAAGGGATGCTCGTGAACCTCGCCGCCGCCTACGACTGCGTCAAAGCCTTCTCCGAGACCGACCAGAGCGAAGACCTCAAAGCCCTGGACGTGCCGATCCTCATCGCCCAAGGCGACGACGACCAGATCGTGCCGATCGACGACGCCGCCAAGAAGTCCATCGAGCTCGTCTCCGACGGCACCCTCAAGGTCTACCCCGGTGCATCCCACGGCATCCACGGCGACTACCAACAGCAACTCGACCAGGACATCCTCGACTTCATCCAAGGTTGACCGCAGTACCGTCGAGAGCGCGGAGCAAGACATGCCCGTGGCTGAGGTGGAGGAGCCGCACGCTATCGATCACCGCCTTCGGCTCGCCAGCGTGGCCACAGGGAGGTCGAACAGGCAGAACAGGAATGCGCTGGCCGGCGGGCTCCGGCGATGACGGATCGCCGAAGAGCCGCGAGTCTCATCGAGGCAGGCTAGCGGAGCGCCCCGGTCGCCGGGCTCAGCCGCGCTGCTCCAGCGCGACGAGCCCGGCGATCACGGGACCCACGACGACGAGGTACATGAGCGCGAAGAACGCCCCGTACAGCACCGTGAACACGACCGGCTGCCACACGCCGACCTCCCGCGCGTGCCCGGTGACCTTGCGCACCAGCGAGGTGGGGTGACGCACGTCCCAGCTGTTGAGCCGCACGTACCGGCCCAGGTACATGCCGAGCGCGACGAGCAGCAGGATCACGACGGCGAGCGCGTGCGAATCGCCGTGCTCGAGCGGCAGGGCGGTGTCCCCGTACCGGGCGAGGACGTACCCGAGCTGCACGACGAAGACCGCGAGCACCGTGTTGAGGACGCCGGACATCGCGAGCGAGACGACGAGCACGATGTCATACCACAGCGGCACGTCCTCGCCGTCCTTGCGGTGCGACAGGTTGAGCTCGGTCACGAGGTAGCCGGAGTTGGGCAGGAGAAGGAGCCAGACGAGGCCGAGGACCGCGCCGACTGCGACCGCCACGCCCTTGTGGTTGAGCGAGACGGCGACCGCCATGGCGAGGACCGTGACCACGAGCACGCCGAGCGGGGCCGCAGACAGGGCGAGGTTGAGCAGCATCGGGCGGTACAGGCGTGTCCGGAAGGCGGGGGCCCGTGCGAGCACGAGGGCCAGGGCGAGGACGTTCATCCCGACCGCTCCGAGGACGAGCGAGGTCAGCACAGGCGCCCCTCGCGCCCGCGTGGCCCGCTCGTTGCCGCGGCCGGGCCCGATCCGCTCACGACGCGCGGGGCAGCGCGAGCCCGGGTACGACCTCGACGCCGGGCAGCGTCGCCAGCAGCGCCCCGGGCAGGACGAGCTTCGAGCGGCGGACCCCGGAGCCGATGCACGCGACCGAGCCCTCGGCCACGACGAGCGGGTCGACCAGCACGCGCCAGTCGTCCGGCAGGCCGATCGGCGTGATGCCCCCGTACTCCATGCCGGACTCCGCGACCGCGCGCTCCATCGGCAGGAACGACGCCTTGCGGACGTCGAGCAGCGCCTTGACCCGGCCGTTGACGTCCGCCCGGGTGGTCGCGCGCACGACGGCAGCCGCGACGCGCTCGTCGCCCGCGCGTCGCCCGGCGACGAGCACGCAGTTCGCGGACAGCTCGAACGGGATCTCGTACGCGGCGGTCATCTCGTCGGTGTCCGCGTTGGCGGGGTCGATCTCGGCGCAGACCACCAGCTCGGCGACCTCGGGCGCCGAGTCGGCCCAGCGGACGAGCGCCGCGCGGACCGAGGGTGCGACGAGGTCGGGGTGGGCGAGCGCGGGCTCCCAGGTCAGCGTGCCGACCTGGAGCGCCGACGGGTCCACGGTGCCCGACGGCGCAGGTGCGGCCTCGTTCACGCGTCCGCCCCCGGCCGGGCGTAGGTCGCGGTCAGGGTGGCGCGCGCGAGCGTGTGGAAGAGCGCGTTGAACGCCACCGCGGTCGCGCTCGCGGACGAGTCGACGCCCAGGTGCTCGACGTCGAGCGCGTGGACCGCGAAGACGTACCGGTGCGCGCGGTCGCCGGGCGGCGGGCCCGCGCCCTCGTAGCCGTCGGTGCCGCCGTCGCTCGCGACCTGGAACGCGCCGTCCGGCAGTGCCAGCAGCGAGGCCGGCCCGGTCGTGGTCGCGGCGCCGGTGGCGAGCGAGGTCACCGAGGCGGGCACGTCGACCAGCGTCCAGTGCCAGTAGCCGGCGGGCGTGGGCGCGTCGGGGTCGAACAGGTTCACCACGAACGAGCGCGTGCCCTCGGGGAACCCCGACCAGGACAACGCGGGGGAGAGGTTCTCGCCGTCGACGGTGAACCGCGGGTCGATCGGGGCGCCCTCGGTGACGTCGGTGCTCGTCAGTGTGAACGACGGGACCTGCGGGAGCAGCGTGTAGGGGTCGGGTGGGACGGGTCGGGTGAGGTCCATGAGGCCCATTGTGGGACACGGCGGGCGGATCGCACCCGGTGTGCCGCCCTCACCGCGCCTCCGGTTGACGGCGCACCGAGGAAGGGCGTTGACTGGGACTGTTCGAACAGGTGTTCGAACACCGTCGAGCTGCACCACCAGCACCGCTAGCACCACCCAGGAGGCGCGATGACCCTCGTCGACGCTTCCGGTCCAGCGACCGCCCGGACCGTCGATCGTCCCGCCGTCGATCGTGCCGCCATCGCCCGGGCCGTCCTGGCGAACGCCGAGCAGCGCACCGGCGTGCGGCGCGCCGCCGTCGAGCGGGACTGGGTGCGCACCTGGGCGGAGCCGCAGCAGACCCCGAACCGGTCGAGCCAGGTGTCGAGCAGCCGGATGTCGAACGTCGTGCCGTCGAGCACCGTGCCGCCGAACCCGGTGCCGACCTGCCCGTCGCCGCGGAGGTCCGACACCTGCTGCCCGGCGGTGTCCTGCGCCGCGGCCGCACCGTCGCCGTCACGGGCTCGCGCTCGCTCCTGCTGGCGCTGCTCGCACGGGCGTCCGCAGACGGGGCCTGGGCCGCCGTCGTCGGGCTGCCCGCGCTCGGGCTCGTGGCGGCCGCCGAGGCCGGGGTGGACCTGGATCGCCTGGCGCTCGTGCCCGACCCCGGCCTGGACGCCCCGCTGGCCGTCGCGGCGCTCCTCGACGGCATGGACGTCGTGGTCGTCGGGCCGGGGGCCGCGCTCAGCGACCCCGACCGTCGACGCCTGCAGGCCCGCGCCCGCGAGCGGGGACGGTGCTCGTGACCGCCACCGCGTGGCCCGGCGCCCACGTCGTGCTCGACGCCGCCCCCGCGGGCTGGTCCGGGGCGAGCGCCGGGTCGGGCTGGCTGCGCCGGCAGCGCGTCGTCGTCGAGCGGACCGGGCGGGCCGGGTGCACACCGGGCCGCTTCGAGGTCGAGCTCCCGCTGGGTTCCCGGGCGACGGCGTCGTTCCGCGACGCGGCCCCGGCCGAGCCCGGTCCCGTCGCCGTGCCCGACGCCGCCCCCGCGCCGAGGCGCCCGGGCCGTCCCGACCTGCGGCTCGTGGGGTGAGCGGCGTGACCGGCACCGCCGAGGCCCTCGCCCGGACCGCCCCTGCCCGGACCGCCGTCGTGTGGGTGCCCGACTGGCCCGTCCTCGCCGCGCTGACCGCGGCCGGGCTGACCGCCGACCGGCCCGCGGCGGTGCACGACCAGCACGGGATCCTCGCCGCGTCCGCGCTCGCCCGCGCCCAGGGCGTGCGCCGCGGCATGCGCCGCCGCCAGGCCCAGCAGGCGTGCCCCGAGCTGGTTCTCCTCGCCGCCGACGACGTCCGCGACGTGCGCGAGTTCGAGCCCGTCGCCGCGGCGGCGGAGACCGTCGTCGCCGGCCTCGAGGTCGCCCGGCCCGGCCTGCTCCTGCTGCCCGCCGACGGGCCGGCCCGCTACCACGGATCGGAGGAGGGTCTCGCGGAGGCGCTCACCGGCGCCGTCGCGCAGCGCACCGGGCACGAGTGCCACGTGGGCGTCGCGGACGGCATCCTCGCCGCCGTCCTCGCGGCCCGCGAGCAGCGGGTCGTGCCGCGCGGTGAGGCGCGCGCGTTCACCGACCCGCGCCCGCTCGGCGACCTCCTGCACGCGGCGACCGTGCCCGGCTCCGCGGGCGACGTCGCCGACCTCGTCGACCTGTGGGGGCGGCTCGGTCTGCGCACGTTCGCCGACCTGCGCGCCCTGCCCGCGTCCGACGTCGAGACCCGGTTCGGGGTGCTGGGCGCCTGGGCGCACCGGCTCGCCCGGGGCGAGGACCTGCGCCCGGCCGCGCGGCGCCGCATCGAGCCGGACCTCGCGGTCGGCCGCGAGCTCGACCCTCCCGCCGAGCGCGTCGACACGGCCGCGTTCGTCGCCCGGTCGCTCGCCGAGGAGCTGTACGAGCTGCTGGTCCGGCGCGGGGTCACGTGCGGGCGCCTGCGCATCGAGGCTCGCGCGGTCGACCCGGTGGACGGCACGCCCGCCGAGCTCGTGCGCGCCTGGCGCTGCGACGACGAGGCGATCGGCGGGCTGTCCGCCTCGCGCCTGACCGACCGGGTGCGCTGGCAGCTCGAGGGCTGGCTCACGTCCGCGGCGCTGGCCCGGCGCCCGCGTCGCCGCGGCCGGTCCGGCAGCGCCGGCCCGGACGACGTCGAGCCGCGGCCCGCCCCGATCGTCTTCCTCGGGCTCACGGCCGAGGAGGTCGTGCGCGCCGGCGCGCACCAGGGCGGACTGTGGGGGCGTCGAGCGGGCAGGACGCCCGCGCCCGTCGCGCGCTCGAACGCGTCCAGGGCCTGCTCGGCGGGGAGCAGGTGCTCGGGGTTCGGCTCCAGGGCGGCCGTGACGCCCGCGAACGCGTCCAGGTCGCGCCGTGGGGCGACGCCGCGCCCCCGCCCGTCCCGCCGACCGACCCTGGCCGGGTGCCCTGCCCGCGCCGTCGCCCGCGAGCGTGCTCGCCGAGCCCGTCGACGTCGTCCTGCTCGACCCCGGCCGGAAGCCGGTGGGCGTCGACGCGCGCGGAAGGCTCGACGCGCCGCCCGCGATCCTCGTCCGGCCGGTCGGCGTCTCTCCTCAGGGCGAGCCGGTCGAGCGTCGCGAGCAGGCCGTCCACCAGTGGGCGGGGCCGTGGGTGCTCGACGAGCGCTGGTGGTCGCCTGCCGCGCGGCGCGGCGCCTGGCTGCAGGTCGTGCTCGACGACGGCCGCGCGGCGCTGCTCGCCGGGACGCTGACCGCGGACGTGGACGTGGACGCGGGCGTGGGCGTGGGGGCGGGCGCGAGCGACGAGGGCACGACCTGCTGGCGGCTGGAGGCCCTGTATGACTGAGTACGCCGAGCTGCACGCCCACTCCGCCTACAGCTTCCTCGACGGTGCGAACCAGCCCGCCGAGCTCGTCGGCGAGGCGCACCGCCTCGGCCTCAGCGGGCTCGCGCTCACCGACCACGACGGCCTGTACGGGGTCGTGAAGTTCGCCGAGGCCGCCCGCCGGGTGGGCCTCCCGACCGTGTTCGGGGCCGAGCTGCACCTGCCCGTCCAGGCCGCCGCCCGGTCCACGGGCGTGCTCGACCCCCACGCCAACCCGTCCACGGGCGTGCTCGACCCGCCCACCGGCATCCCCGACCCCCGGGCCACGCACCTGCTCGTCCTCGCGCGCAGCACGCAGGGCTACCGCAACCTGTCCGCCGCGATCGCCGAGGGCCACCTCGAGGCGGGGGTCAAGGGGGCCGCGACCTACCGGCTGGGCGATCTCGCCGACCGGTCGGGCGGCGAGTGGCTGGTCCTCACGGGCTGCCGCAAGGGCACCGTCCGCTCCGCCCTCACCCGGGACTGGTCCCGCCGGGGCGCGCCCGGCGTCGTGACCGCGGCCGCCTACGACGACGCGAGGGCCGAGCTGGCCCGGCTCACGGACACCTTCGGCCGCGACGCCGTCGCCGTCGAGGTGACCCGGACCGGGCACCCCTACGACGACGCGGTCGCCGAGGCGCTCGCCGCGCTCGCCGACGACGCCGGCCTCCCGCTCGTCGCCACGGGCGGCGTGCACTACGCGACCCCCGCCGACGCCGACCTCGCGGGGGCGCTCGCAGCCGTGCGCGCCCGCTCCTCGCTCGACGACCTCGACGGCTGGCTGCCCGCCGCCCCCGCCGCGCACCTGCGCTCGGCCGCCGAGATGCTCGCCCTGCACCGCGACCGCCCCGACGCCGTCCCCAACGCCGCGGCGCTCGCGGCCGAGTGCGCGTTCGACCTCGACCTGCTCGCCCCGCAGCTCCCGCCGTACGAGGTCCCGCCGGGGCACGACGAGGCGAGCTGGCTGCGCGAGCTTGTGCGGCTGGGTGCGGAGGGCCGGTACGGGCCGCCCGAGGCGGAACGGATCGAGGGCGCGTACGCGATGATCGAGCACGAGCTCGGCATCATCGAGCAGCTCGGCTTCCCCGGCTATTTCCTCGTCGTCTACGACATCGTGACGTTCTGCAAGGAGCACGGGATCCTCGCGCAGGGCCGCGGGTCGGCGGCCAACAGCGCCGTCTGCTTCGCGCTCGGGGTGACCGCGGTCGACGCGGTGCAGCACGGCCTGCTGTTCGAGCGGTTCCTCGCCCCCGAGCGCGACGGCCCGCCCGACATCGACGTCGACATCGAGTCGGAGCGGCGCGAGGAGGTCATCCAGCACGTCTACGAGAAGTTCGGGCGCCGGCACGCCGCCCAGGTCGCGAACGTCATCTCCTACCGGCCGCGCTCCGCCGTGCGCGACGCCGCCCGCGCGCTCGGGTACGACGTCGGGCAGCAGGACGCGTGGAGCAAGTCGATCGAGCGCTGGGGGAGCCTGCGGAGCAGGCAGATCGTGGAGACCCCGTGGGGGAGCCGGGACCGCACCCCGCGGGTCACGGTCGACGACCTGTCGGGCATCCCGGACCCCGTCCTCGACCTCGCGGAGCGCATGCTCCGCCTGCCCCGGCACCTGGGCATCCACTCGGGCGGCATGGTCATGTGCGACCGTCCGGTCATCGAGGTGTGCCCGGTCGAGTGGGCCCGGATGGAGGGCCGCACGGTCCTGCAGTGGGACAAGGAGGACTGCGCCGACGCGGGGCTGGTGAAGTTCGACCTGCTCGGCCTCGGGATGCTCACGGCGCTGCGGATCATGTTCGAGCAGGTCCGCGAGCACACGGGGGAGGAGCTCGAGCTGCACGGCCTGCCGCAGGAGGACCCGCGCGTCTACGACCTGCTGTGCGCGGCCGACACGGTGGGCGTGTTCCAGGTCGAGTCACGCGCGCAGATGGCCACGCTCCCGCGCCTGCAGCCTCGGAAGCTCTACGACATCGTCGTCGAGGTCGCGCTGATCCGCCCCGGGCCGATCCAGGGGCAGTCCGTCCACCCGTACATCGAGCGGTCGCGGGGTCGGCAGCCCGTGACGTTCCTGCACGAGAAGCTCGAGAAGTCCCTCGGCCGGACGATGGGCGTGCCCCTGTTCCAGGAGCAGCTCATGCAGATGGCGATCGACGTCGCCGACTTCACGCCCGCCGAGGCGGACCGGCTGCGCCGGGCGATGGGCTCGAAGCGGTCGGCCCGGCGCATGGAGGAGCTGCGCGACCGCCTGATGAGCGGCATGGCCCGCAACGGGATCACCGGCGCGGACGCCGAGGAGGTCTACGACAAGCTCAAGGCGTTCGCCGACTTCGGCTTCCCCGAGTCGCACGCGTTCTCGTTCGCGTACCTCGTGTACGCGAGCTCGTGGATGAAGGTCTACCGGCCGGCCGCGTTCTACGCGGGGCTGCTCGCGGCGCAGCCGATGGGCTTCTACTCCCCGCAGTCCCTGGTCGCCGACGCGCGGCGGCACGGCCTGGTCGTGCGACGCCCGGACGTGCTCGCGTCGGGGGTGCAGGCGGTGATCGAGCCGAAGGCTCGACCTGAGGTCGAGGGTGCAGACGCTGACCCTCAGGTGGAGGTCGAGAGTGCAGCGTTCGACTTCTCCGCCCACCCGTTCGCTGTCCGGCTCGGGCTCGCCCAGGTGCGCGGCGTCGGCACGGACGTCGCGCAGCAGCTCGTCGCCGAGCGGGACGCGCACGGCCCGTTCACCGACCTGCGCGACCTCGCGCGCCGGGTCCGGCTGACCACTGCCCAGCTCGAGGCGCTCGCGACCGGCGGGGCGCTCGCCTGCTTCGGCGTGACCCGGCGCGAGGCGCTGTGGGCGGCGGGCGCGCTCTCCCAGGAGGGGCCGGGTCGGCTCCCCGGGGTGTCCGCCGGGGTCGAGGCGCCGACGCTGCCGGGCATGAGCCCGGTCGAGACGGCCGTCGCCGACGTGTGGGCCACGAGCGTGTCCGTCGACACCTACCCGACCGAGTTCGTGCGCGACCACCTCGCGGCGCAGGGCGTCCTGCGGGTCGCGGACGTGCTCGTCCACGAGCGCGACCGCCGCGTCGCGGTCGCGGGCGTCGTCACGCACCGGCAGCGGCCCAGCACGGCCGCGGGCGTGACGTTCCTGTCGCTCGAGGACGAGACCGGGATCCTCAACGTCATCTGCACGCAGGGCCTGTGGCGCCGGTTCCAGAAGGTCGCGCGGACGGCCGCCGCGCTCGTCGTGCGGGGGAAGATCGAGCGCGCCGACGACGCCACGAACCTCCTCGCCGAGCACCTCGCCCCGCTCTCGCTGAAGGTGCCCTCACGGTCGCGGGACTTCCACTGACCGCCGTCGTCAGGCGGGGGACGTTCCGCCGAGGGATCTCCCGTTCCCATGGCCGTGAGTTCTTCCGTCCCAGTGGCGGCGCTGTCGCCCGCGCTCCCGAGCTTGACGGTCAGCTTCACGGCACGCACGGACGACATCCCCGCCGCGTAGAGCGCGACCCCGACCGACAGGAGCACGAACCCGAGCACGTGGAACCCGTCCACGCCGAGCAGGATCAGCCCGACCCGGTCGAGCACGAAGCCCGGGGACATCGCGACGGCGCTGAGCGCGCTCGACGCCGCCCAGCCACCGAGCGCCTCGCGTGGGGTGAGGCGCTGCTTGGTGGCGCCGATGATCCGGGCGGGGACGGCGACGAACAGCACGAGCATCACCGCGAACGCCGCGCCGAGCGTCACGAGGTAGAGCAGCAGCGAGCCGGCCCGGGGCACGACGAACGCGGCCGCACCCAGCACGAGCCCGACCATGACCCCGGTCGAGACGATGCGCCCGGCCGCCTTGTTCGCGCGTCGCGCGGCGGGGACGATCCGGGGCGGCTCGTCGTCGATCGCGTACGCGAACACGGTGTTGCACCACAGCGCCACGACGCTCACGACGACGGACAGCGCGGTGAGCGTGAGGACGCCGGGGGCGTGCAGGTCCCGGAACGGCGCGCCGCGCAGGGTGTGGTGCTTGAGGTCCCACATGACGAGCCAGACCCACACGGCGGGCACGAGCTGGACGAGCGTGAGCCGCCAGTTGAGGATCAGCAGCCGCACGCCGCGCACGAGCAGGACGAGCGTACCCGCGGCCCACGCGACGGGCAGGAGCCACCGGCGGGACGACCCGAGCCGCTGCGCGCCCGACTCGAGGGCGCGTGGGTCGCCGTCGGCGACGAACCGCGCGAGCACCACGACCCGCGCGCCCAGGCCGCGCAGGGGCGGGCCGCGGCCGGGCGCGCGGCGGGTTCGTGCTGCGTCACGCACCGAACGGTAGCGTGCGGTCACCAGGCGGCGGCGAGCAGACGGGCCAGGAGCTCGTCGGCGTCCACCTCGAGCCCTCGGGCCGTGAACCAGCCGGCCATGGTCCGGCAGTCGCGGTGCAGCAGGTCGGTGCTGAACGGGTTGGCCGCCAGGTCGACGATCTGGGGCACGTCGATCACGACGAGCCGGTCGCCGTCGGCCAGCACGTTGTAGGGGGACAGGTCCCCGTGGGCGTAGCCGAGCGTCGCGAGCGTCGTCATGGCCTGCTCGACCTGGTCCCAGTAGTGGCCGAGGAGGTCGCGGTCCGGCCGGGTCTGCGCGAGCCGCGGCGCGGCCGTGGGGGCGTCGTCGCGGTCGCCGCCCGGCGCGCCGACGAACTCCATGAGCACCTCGGTCCCGTCCACCTGGACGGGGTAGGGGACGGGGACGCCCGCGGACCACAGCTCGCCGAGCGCCGCGAACTCGGCGGACGCCCACTCGCCCTGGGCGACGAGCCGTCCGTACGCGGACTTGCGGTCGAGGGCGCGCTGGTCGCGGGTGCGGCGGACGCGACGGTCCTCGGTGTACACGCTGTCGCGCCGGAAGGCCCGGTGCTCGAGGGTGCGGTACCGCTTGGCGGCGAGCAGGCACGACGACGCAGCCCCCGCGAGGCGGGCGGGCGGCGTGTCGTCCGGCACGGCACGGCGTAGGAGGAACACGTCGGCCTCCTTGCCGGTCTTGAGGACCCCGAGCTCGGTGTCGATCGCGGCGTCGGCGGTCACGACCCACGACGGGAGGGGGTCGGGGCCGCGCGCGCCCTTCTCGACGCTGTGCCAGGTGGACCAGCGCCGGTCGGGGCCGAGGTCGTCGAGGAAGAGGGCGGCGTCCACGGCGAGGTGCGGACCGTCGTCGGGCGCGAGGGCGAGGTCGACGCCGTCGCGGCCGTGGCCCTCGAGCTCGTCGCGGGCGAGGGCGTCGCGCCGTCGCGGGCCGCGGTGGGAGGAGGCGGGTTCGTCGTCGTCCCAGCGGGCACGCCGAGACGGGGCGGGGAGGAGGAAACAGGACGAGTGAGATCGTCGGGGTACGACACGGGTGGGCTCCAGGGGACACGGAGCCCGAGGCGTCAGTGCGCGGGACTCCGGGAGGGAAGGGGCGGCGGGCGCGCGCAGCGGCGCGCGTGAAGACATCGGCCACGACGCACCTCCCTCGTTCCGGGGCCCCGTCCGCCGGGGCCGTCCTGCCTGAATCTCGCACGGGGTGCGAGAGGGACGCCACGTGTTTTACGGGCGCCCTCGCTCGCGGCAGGCCGCGGTCAGTGCCCGAGCGTCGCCGACACGCGTGCGTACGCGTCCGCGGTGTCGAAGCCCATCTGCTCGAGCAGCGCCCACCCGACACCGAGCACCGCGTACGCGCTGACGGGGACGAGGAGCGCCCACTCCCGGCGCGAGCCCGCGTCGCCCAGGATCGGCAGGGCGACGTTGCCGCCCCGCTTCCACACGTCGTTGAGCACGTTGGTGCTCGCCCACCAGCGCGGCGGTCGGTGCCTGACCGGCCAGAGCAGCGGGACCCCGCCCGTGGTGAGCATGTCGCCCACAACGTGCACGGCGCACCCGATCCCGACGGCGAGCGGCAGCCACGTCCACTCGGTCGGGGAGAAGAACGCGACGAGCGTCGCGAGGGTCAGGGCTCCGAGCCACGGCGCCACCTTCCCGCGGACGAGGCGGAGCGCCTTGAGCGCGTAGGCGGCCAGCAGCACGGCCATCACGCCGGCGCCGACGTCCACGACGCCGAACCCGTCGACCGTCATCCGCCAGTGGCCCAGCAGCCACGCGAGCCCCGTGAAGACCGCGATCCCGAGGACCGAGTGCGTGCCGTGGCGGTGCCCGCCCGAGACGGCGCCGACGGCGCGGCACACCCAGTGCGAGACCGGCGGCAGGGAGTTCGCGATCGTGCCGTCGTGGTGGTCGGCATCGGGCAGGAGCGCGGCGCCCGCGCACACGACCGCCCCGGTCGCGACGCCCACGTGCGAGACGGGGTACCACCCGAACGCGAACGGTGCCGTCGCCGTGACCGCGACCCATGCGGCCGCGCCGCTCGCGGCGTGGTGCCCACCCATCATGGTGAGGATTCGACCATCTCCGGACCGACCGGACCAAATCGCTCGATCCCCCCATGTCGCGCCGTCACACCGCCGTAGCACGACGGACACACCGGCGCAGCACGCGCCGCCTAGCGTCGCGCCATGACGATGCCCTGGACCGTCGCCGACCGGCTCGCCGCCCCCGCGGCGGTGCTTCCCGCCCCGCACCTGGTGGTGCCCGCAGGGACCGACCTGTTCGCCGCGGCGCGGGCCTGGTACGACGGTGCGCGGTGGCTCCTCAGCCCCGACGACGCCCACGCGGCGGCCCTGCCCGTGGTCGCGACCGGTGCCCGGTTCCGCGGGGCCCGCACCGAGACGCCCCTCGTCGTCGCGCGTCTCGAGCTCGCTGCCGGCGTCGTCGTCGACGGACCGCTCACGCCCGGCGGACCCGCGGCCGCCGTGGCTGTGGCGCACGCCGGCCTGCGGCCCGACGTCGACACCTACCGCCTGCCCGACGACCCCACCGCCGCCGCGTGGGCCACCGCGGCGGCCCGCCACGTCGGGGGCGTCGTCGTCATCGGGGGGCAGGTGCTGGTGCCCCGCCCGCACGACGCGCTCGTGCGCCTCACGGCGTACGCCCCGAACCCCGCCGGGCTCGCCGACGTCGCGAGCCTCCTGCGCACCGCCCTGCCGTCCGCGCGGCCGGTCCGGACCACCGCGGCCACCACCGACGCCGCGGACGCGCTGCGCCACGACCTCGACTACGACGGCGCCGTCGTCGTCCGGACCGGCGAGGCCGACGCGGTCATGCCGCCCGCCCTGCGCGCGGTCGACTGGCGCCGGGTGGGCCCGCACACCTGCACCGTGACCTGGCTCTCCCCGAACCCCGACGACGATCCCGGCTCGCTCGACCTGATGTCGCTCCGCCGCGCCGCACCCTGGCTCGTGCGGGCGGCGCGCGCCCTGCGCGACGGGCTCGGCGGGACCCTCCTCGACGCCGACGGCTTCGTCGCGGACGACGCGACGCTCGGGGCGCTCGCGGCCGCGCGCTGACGGGGCGTCGGCGCGGCACGGTGGCGGTCGCCGCCGGACCCCGGCAGGATGGCGGCGCGGCGTCGACGGGAGGAGACCGCGTGACGGGCGAGGCGACGGGGACGGAGAGCGTCGTCCCCGCGGGCGGCGCCGAGTTCCACCCGACGTGGTGGCAGCGGGTCGCGTTCGGCGCGGTGGCGGCCGGGCTGCGCGCGACGCTCCTCGTCTCGCCGCGCCCGACCTGCTGGGTGGTGCGCCGCGTGTTCGCGCGCTCGACGGTCGACCGGGCGGCCCGGCAGCTCGCCGAGGCGCCGCCCGTGCACGCCGTGCTCGACGAGGCGTACGGGGAGGGGTCGCGTGCGCGCCTCGACGTGTACGTCCCGCCGGACGCCGTCCAGGCCGGCCGTGCCCTGCCGGTGGTCGTGTGGACGCACGGCGGCGCGTTCGTCGGCGGCACCAAGGACGAGCTGGGTGGCTACCTGCGCACCCTCGCGGCCCGCGGGTTCGCCGTCGTGGCGGTCGGCTACGACCGCGCCCCCGAGGCGCGGTACCCGACGCCCGTGCGGCAGGTCGTCGCGGCGCTCGCGCACGTCGCCCGGGAGGCCGGCCGGCTGCACGTCGACCCGTCGCGCGTCGTCCTCGCGGGGGACTCCGCGGGAGCGCAGATCACGGCCCAGGTCGCGGCGGCCCTCACCGACCCCGCCTACGCGCGGCTGCTCGGGGTGACCTCGCCCCTCGACGCCGGCGCGCTGCGCGGGGTCGTGCTGTGCTGCGGGATCTTCGACCTCGCGAAGGTCCCCGACACCGGCCCGTTCCGGCACGTGCTCGGCGCGATCGGGTGGGCGTACTCGGGCTCGCGCGGCTTCCGGGACGACGCTGCGTTCACGGCCGGCGTGGACGTCGGCGCCCACGTGACCGCCGCGTTCCCGCCGGCGTTCGTCACGGCGGGCGGGGCCGACCCGCTCGAGCCGCAGTCGCGCGCGTTCGCGGCGCTCCTCCAGGAGCGGGGGTCGCGGTCGACTCCCTGTTCTTCGTGGACGGCGACGGGCCGCCGCTGGGCCACGAGTACCAGCTCGAGCTCGACACCGACGACGGCGCTGCCGCGTTCGAGCGCATCGTCGGCTTCGTCCGTGCGAGGGTGGGCGGATGACCGGGCACCTCGAGCTGACGGACTGGCGGCGGCGCGTCGCGGAGCTGTACGCGCACGTGCGGACCCGGGTGACGGAAGACCCGGCGGCCGCGCACGCGGACTGGCGCGAGGGGCGCGACCGGCTCTTCGCCGAGCACCCGCAGAGCCCCCTGCCGCCGGGCGACCCGCTCCGCGCGTCGGGGCTGCCGTACTGGCCGTACGACCCGGCGCTCCGGTTCGAGCCGCGCCTGCTCGCCGCGGAGCCCGCGACGCTCGCCCTGGGCGCGGGCGACGACGGCACGACGACGCTCGAGCGCGTCGGCCGCGTCGAGGTCCCCGGCGTGGGGTCCCTCGACGTGTGGTGGCTCGCCCAGTACGGCGGCGGCCTGTTCCTGCCGCTGCGCGACGGCACCGCGGGCGCCGGCTCGTACGGGGGAGGGCGCTACCTCCTGGACACCGCGAAGGGCGCGGACCTCGGTGGGACCCACGACACGCTCGTCGTCGACCTCAACTTCGCCTACCACCCCTCGTGCCGCTACGACCCGCGGTGGGTGTGCCCGCTCGCCCCCGCCGGCAACCGGACGACGACGCCGGTCGAGGCGGGCGAACGCCTGGCGTGACCGCGCGTCGGGCGGGTGACGCGGCGCCGAACGGGACGTGACGATCCGGCGACACGTGCGCCGTCTCGCAGGAATGTCCTCGTCCTGACGGCCCGGTCCGGCCCATACTCGAAGCGCGGGCTGTTCCGCCCGCCTCGTGCGACCGGGGAGGTGACGGCGATGACGCGCACGACGACGCGCGCGACGGCGACCCACGCGACCGCCGCACGCACCATGGCGAACGCGACCCGCCCGCTCGCGGGCGCCGACCGGCTCGTGCGGTCGAGCACCCTGCTCCTCAACGCGTCCTACGAGGTCCTGTGCTTCGTCGAGACCCCTCGCGCGCTGACGCTCCTCGTCAACGAGCAGGTCGACGTCGTCCAGGCCGCACCCGACCGGTTCGTGCACTCGCGGCACCTGACGCTGCCGTGGCCGACGATCGTCGCGCTGCGGCACTACGTCCTCGTCCCGTACGACGTCCAGGCCACCACCGAGACGGCGAGCCGCAGCCAGGTCCTCGCCCGCGACAAGCACACGTGCGCCTACTGCGGGGGACGGGGCACGACGATCGACCACGTCGTCCCGCAGTCCCGGGGCGGGCTCAACACGTGGACGAACCTCGTCGCGTGCTGCGCGCCGTGCAACAACCGCAAGGCCGACCGGACCCCCGAGGAGGCCGGGATGCGGCTCCTGTTCGAGCCGCATCCGCCTCGCGACGCGAGCGCGCTCCAGCGCATGGTCTGGGACCTGATCGGTCAGGGCTGACGCAGCGCGTGGACCTCGCGGCGGGTTCGAAACCTCCGCGCGCTTCGTGCTATGTTTCTACCCGCGCCCCGAGGGGAAGCACCGGCGAGAGCCGGGGCGATCCGCGGGTGTGTCACCTGTCCGGGTGGCGGAATGGCAGACGCGCTAGCTTGAGGTGCTAGTGCCCTTTATCGGGCGTGGGGGTTCAAGTCCCCCTCCGGACACTCGTTGAGACAGCGACGAATTAGGCCGCTCACCAGGCATTACGCCCGGCGAGCGGCCTCTTTCGTGTCACCGTCGAAAGCCCGTGTACCCACACCGTGTACCCACGGCCACCGCTGAATGGCATTGATTCGCCGTCGAACACACGGCGAGCGCCTCACGAGACCCGCGCCACGTCCCCGACGTCGAACCAAGCACCCTGCACCCTGAGCCTCGGGTCGCGCCAGTGCACGAGCACGGCGCGCCCGGCCCAGTACCCGACACGCCCTTCGATGGTCTCCTGCCCATCGCGCTCCCAGACGACGCGCGCGCGGACGGCGACGGGGGTCATGTGCCGCTGTTCGTGGAAGGGCGGGATGTCGACTGCGTTGAGGATCTGCTGCCAGCTGTCGCGGCCGGAGTCCCAGGAGTGGCCGGCGGGGTCGTGGAAGGTGGGCGCGGTCATGGGGGAGTGTCGCGCGGGGGTGGGACAGACCCTGGCGGTGCGATGCCCGTGGGCCTACCTTCTAGCCATGAAGCATCGCATCGTCGACGACAAGGGTTCTGTTCTCACTGAGTTTGAGTCGCCAGATCAAGGGAACCCGACCATCTTCTTGGCGCACTACCTCCACACGGTGGAGCCGGGGACTCGGCTCGGAATCGAGCGCTTCGAGGGTGCCAAATGGGTTGATGTCGGCTACTGGGCGACTGCCGAGTAGGAACGCCAAAAGCGCCCCGCCCTCCCGAAGGAGAGCGGGGCGCTGTGGTGTCTGGGTGCTAGCCGACGTCGATCGGTCCGGCGTCGCGGACGACGATCTCGGGCGTGTCGACGACGCGGATCCTGGCAAGGTGCCGGCCGATGGCGAGGGGGATGGTGCCCTCGCCTTCTGCGTCGGGGCCGGCGACCAGGATCCTGTAGGTGCCGTCGGCTTCCTCGAGCGGGTGCCAGTCGTCGGTCTTGTCGAAGTCGACCTCGTAGGCCAGTCCGGTGACGTCGGCCGTGATGGTCCAGTGAGCGTACTCGCGGGCATCCGGGCTGAGTCTCATTGGTCCCTCCGTGGGCCGGTGATGGAGAGCTGGCGTCCGGTCGGTCTGCCGATGCGCAGGTCGCGTCCGAACGGGCCGGAGACGCGCACGGTGATGTCGCGCCAGTCGCCGCCCGGGGTGTAGGTGCCCTGCCATGCCGCCTGTGCGACGGTGACGGCCACGGTGGGCGTCTGAGCATCGAGCGAGCCCGTGAGGGCCTCGGGTGGCGTGTAGGTGCCGGAGATCTCCGCCTGAGCGACATGGGCAACCACAGTGGGCGTGGCTGCGTCGAGCGTCCCGGTGTACGTGGGCGCGGTGACGATGCCGGTCCATGCGGCTTCCGCGACCTCGACGCCGACCTGGGGTGTGGTCGTGTCGATGGCCCCGGCGATCGCTCCCGGTGGCGTGTAGGTTCCGGTGAGATCGCTGGTGGCGACGCCGATGCTCACCTCGGGGCTGGTGGCGTCCAGGGATCCCGTGAAGGTGGGCGCAGTGACGACACCGGTCCAGGCTGCTGACGCCACGTCAGCCTGGACGCCGGGTCCGGTGGCGTCGAGGCTGCCGGTGTAGACCGGGACGGTGACGGTGCCTGTGAGTGCCGACGTCGCGACCTCGACGGTCACGGTCGGGGTCGTCGCATCCAGGGCGCCCGTGTAGGCCGGAGCGGTCACAGTTCCCGTCATGGTCGCGGTGGCGACGCCGGCGGCGACCGTCGGGGTCGTGGCGGCGATCGCGCCGGTGACAGCGGGCGCGACTGGGGTGTTCATGTAGGTCGCGATGTCGGACGCCGAGAGCGCCGTGTTGAAGATGCGGACGTCGTCGATGGTGCGTTGCGTGATCGCCGAGGAGGTCTCGTCGCCGAACGCGGTTGCGATATACCAGGGGTCAGCGCGCAGGGCAGCCAGTGCCGTCGCCGACCCGCCGTTCATCGAGGTCCCGACCGCCGTCCCGTCGACGTAGAGCGTGTTCGAGGTTCCGGAGATGACGTAGGCGAGGTGGTGCCATGCGTTGGTGGTGAGCGCATTGGATGCGATCCGCCCACCGGTCTGCATCCAGGTCGCCGGCTTGCCCGACTGCGTGATCGTGCAGTACCACTCGCCCGTGTCGTCGGACACGATGTTCAGGTCGGCGCCGGATTCGGGCCATGACGCCGGGGTCTTGACCCATGCCATGACGGTCATCGCGGTCAGAGTGCCCGTTCCAAGCGCGCGAGCAGTCGGTGAGGTGCCGGTCGGAATGACACCGCTACCCGTGTGCCCCGGGGCCCAAAGACTGGATGCGACGGTCAGCCCATAGCCGTTCCCGGACGAGTCCGCTGCCGTGGTTCCCGTGCCTTCGTTGAAGCCGTACTCGGCGATCAGAGCCACGGCAGCCTCCGATCAGGCGACAGGCGAGGTGACGGGCACGGTCAGGGTCGGCGCGTCGAGGTCGACCTGGCCCCCGGCGACGAGGGCCACAGTGGACAGGTTGAGGTCTGCCCCGGTGGTGCCCACGGTGCCGTCGAGGATCGCGGTGCCAGCGGACGTGGCGACGCGGAACCACCCGGCAGTCCCAGAAGCGGCGACGGTCGCGGCAGCAGGGTTGCCGGCGGACAGCTTGCCCGACCCGTCCGTGGTGGCGGTCCAGGCGCCCGAGACGGTGACCGTGGCGAGCAGAGTGCCCGTCGCGGCCGTCTCCGGGGTGGCCGGCTTGGTGCCGGTGTAGATCTTGATGGTCGCGCCCGAGCCGAGAGCGGTCGCGTAGGCAGCGGCCGAGGCGTTCGTGGCGTCGGTGTCGACGGCCGCAGCGAGGGCGGCGGTGATGGTCAGTGCCATGTCGAGCTCCTAGTTGTCTCGGTCGTCCTGGTCGTCTTGGACCGCGCACCACTTGGCCGCAGCCTCCGACGGCCACCGGGCGGTGCAGCGCTCGCACGTGTACCAGCGCTGCACCACCTGAGGCTGATAGCCGTCGTCAGGCATCGGGGGTGAAGTCCGGCGACGGGTTGGTGACGGCGGGGTCGGAGATGACGCCCGTGCCGTCGGTGGGTTCGGCCGTGTCCTGCGCCTCGGACGGGTCGACGTCGCCGAGCTCGACGGCGGGTGCGCTGTCGTCGGGGTCCTCGTTGAGGATCCGCTGGAGGTTCGGCACCCAGTACGTCGCGATCGCGGTGAGGACCGCGACGACGCCGGTGAGCCCGGCCTGCCACTCGTCGGGCAGCGAGGGCACGACCTGCAGGAGGACGGCGACGACGGCGCCGAGCGCGGCGACGACAGCTTTCGCGGCGTGCTGCAGCTTGTCGGGGATGAGGTTCACGGTGGGTCAGCCCTTCTTCGTGTACTGCTTGGCGTAGTAGGTGCCGTAGCGGGTCACGAGCCACGTGTGGCCGCCCGCGGTGACCTGCTTGACGGCGTAGATGCGGAAGCCCCGAGCCCGGCGGTACTTGACCTTCGAGCTCGTCGACGCGCCGGCCCGGCCCATGAGGTGCGAGCCCTTGGCGACATCGACGGTGAACCAGCCGGGGACATCCGGGGGCGTGTAGACGCGGACGCCGTTGAGGTCCTCGGTCCAGCCGAGGAGCTTGTAGCCGACTCGCACGAGGGTCGCGATGGGCAGCTCGCGGGGGCCGCCGACGGTGTCGTCGGTGGTGTAGCACTGGCCGCCGCCGAGGCTGATCGCGACGTGCCCGGCCGGGTTCTTGCCCTGCATGAAGACGGGGACGCCGGCAGGGATTGCCTTCGGGTCAGAGGTCTTGTGCTTGTGCTGGGCGGCGTTCCACGCGTCGACGGCGCGCCCGTACTTCGAGGCGACGCCGTAGGCGGTGCGGACGAACGCGAGGCACAGGCGGTTCCAGCCGGTGTGCTGCGTCTTGGCCCAGGCGATCGCCTGGGCTGGGGTGCGTGCCATGGGGTGGTGCCTCCTGGGCATGACGAAGTGCCCCGACGCCGGACGGTGCGGGGAGATCTGTAGGAACTCGCCGTTTGCCTTACATTCGGCGGCGAGATTGAAAGTCAGCCTGCGTTCGGCATGCAGGCCATGACGTCGTGGTAGCCGTTCGTGCCGGGCTCGTCGGGGATCGAGCCGTAGATCGTCAGGGCGCTCATGGTGTAGCCGTCGGGGCAGGTCGCACCCGCAGGTCCAGCAGGCCCAGGGACGGTCGAGTCCTTGCCGTCGGTCCCGTTCTTGCCGTCGGTCCCGTTCTTGCCGTCGACGCCGTTGGAGCCGTCCTTGCCGGCCGGCCCCTGGCAGTCGTCGTGCGCGGTGCAGTAGGTCGCGAGCGCGGCAGCGACCTGGGCATCGGTGGCGTTCTGCCCGTCCTTGCCCGGGGCTCCGTCGGCTCCGTCCTTGCCCGGCTGCCCGGTGATCGACTGGCCGTCCTGCCCGGGCGCGCCTCGAGGGCCGATGACCGTCTGGCCGTCCGCGCCCTTGCAGCCGTTGTGCAGCGAGCAGTAGAGGACGACCTGTGCCTGGACCTGTTCGTCGGTCGCGTCCTTGCCGTCGACGCCGTCGACACCGTTGGTGCCGTCCTTGCCGGGGAATCCCTGCTCACCCTGGATGACGGTCGTGCGACCCGTATCGGGGTTCGTCGTGACGGTCGGGACGGGCACCGGCTGCTCACCCTTCGCGGTGAGCTTCTGGTTCGCCTGGGTGACCGTGTCACGCAGGGCGGAGATCTCCTGACCCTGGGCGGCGCGCTGGGTTGCGGCGTCGCCGAGCATGCGCAGGATGAGCCCGAGCCCGACGCCTACTACGACGACGAGCGCCGCAGCGAGGAGCCAGCGGATCGTCTTCCAGATCATGATCCCCACCTCAGATGCGGGAGGACGAACACGAGGACGGCGAGCGCGACGGCCCCGAACGCCCCGGCAGCCCAGCGCGCGAAGGCGACGAGGGAGTCGAGCCTGTTCCCGGTTGCGACGATCGCCTTGTTGAGGTCCTGCTCGACCTCGAGGATGGCCTTCTCCCGAGCCGACTTCTCTGCGGCGAGTGCGGCTACTCGCTCGGCGCGCTCATCGACGATGTCCTGGCCTTGGGACGCGAACCGTTCGTCCGTGCGCCGGGTCTCGGCCGCGAAGACGTCCTTCGTCACGAGGTTGTCGATCTTGCCGTCGATGGTGCGTAGAACCCGCATGAGTTCCCACGGGGTCGGCTCGGTCTCAGGGCTCATGCGCGGTCCTCACTGTGGCCCCCTGGCTGGTGGACGGTCAGGCTGCGGCTCGCCAGCTGTGGGAGAAGTAGGCGACGTTGGTGGCCAGGGATCCGTTGAGCTGGATGGTGACCTGGAACGTGCTCCCGCTGATCGATGCCAGCAGAGTCCCGGTCGCGCTCGAGGACGCGTACGCAGGCAGCGCGAACCGTCGGAAGCCTGCGGGGCGAAACCCGGCCGGGATGGTGAACGCGACATCGCCCGCGACGGACCAGTTGCCCGAAGTCTTCGTGACCGTGCCCTCGAGCTTCACGGTGCCGTCAGGGTCGCGGTAGAGGCCGAACCCGTCCGTCCCGGCCGCGCCGGTGAGGGCGGGCACCGTGCTTGCGGGCGGCTGCCAGAGGGTCTTCCAGGCACCGGCCTGCTGAATCCACACGACGAGCGACGTGCCCGTGCCAGTGACGCAGACCATACCGTCGGTCGGGGACGGGAGCGCGGCGTCGCGGGCGGTCGTCGTGGCGAACCGGGGGATCGCCCGGTTCAGCAGGAAGTTGTACATCGCCGCGAGCGTGTCCGGGATCTGGTACGTCTCGAGGTAGGCGGGCAGGCCGGTGAACCCCTGGATCGGGTCAGGCTGTGGCATGGCGAGGCTCCTCGCGTCGGTGGGTCGTGGGGTGCTCGGAGGCATGGGAACGATCGCCGTGCTGCCGTACCCCGCACCGCCGCGAGTGATCCTCGAGTCGTTCGAGGGGGAGCCACCTGCGAGGCTGATCCGGTTCGGGTACGTGTGGGAGCGCAGCGGTGCGCGCGGCGACTTAAGGGACTACGCGCTCGTGTCCGCAACGCCCTCGGGCTCGTCAGGGACGACCGGCTGGGACCCGTCGGTCTCTGGGTAGCCGGTGGCTTCGGGCGGGTCCGGGTAGTCGGCTGCGACCGCGACGACGGACGTGGGGGTGAGGATCACGGCCTGCACGGCCTCGGGGTCGAACCCGAGCGCGCGCAGCACGACGTCGGGGGCGGTGGTGTTGTCCACGGGGGTGGGCTCCGTCGGGGTCTGGACGACGTCACCCTCGGCGGGCGCGTCGTCGGTGGTGTCCGTCACGTGGTGCCTCCCGAGTAGGTGATGAGCAGGTAGCCCGAGTTCGTGATCGACGCCCCGCCGTCCAGGGCGCCGAGGTCGAGAGACATGAACCCGTTCGACGGGTCCGTGTCGTACAGGCCGATGCCGGCGAGCGTGCTCGCGATGAGCGCGGTGACCCACACCGCCGGGAGCGTGATGACCTGGACATCGCCGATGACGAACGCCGGCGCGCGCATCGGGCCGTAGCCGCTCGCCCACGACGGCGCCCCCGACGGCAGACCGGTGTAGGTGTGCCCGTACAGGACGGGGAGACGGGGCGCGCGGACCCGTTGCCGCCAGAGAAGGTCTGCTCGCACCGCAAGACGA
The DNA here is from genome assembly GCF_030161555.1 of Luteimicrobium album. Taxonomy (GTDB): domain Bacteria; phylum Actinomycetota; class Actinomycetes; order Actinomycetales; family Cellulomonadaceae; genus Luteimicrobium; species Luteimicrobium album. Next base: position 3,704,904 of record NZ_BSUK01000001.1, on the reverse strand, counting down.
GCTGGACCTGGCTGATCGTCGCCCCGGACGGGACAGCCGCGGCGACCGGGTAGGTCAACGCTGAGGCGTGCAGGTAGTTGTAGGGCGGGCGGGTCGTCGGGTCGCCCGACTGGGCGTCGCCCAGGCCCTGCTGTATGAGGGTCCGCTGCCCGATGGTCGACGATGGGTCGTTGTCGTACCACCACCAGGCGCCCGGCGTTGACCCGTCGGTCGGGATCTCCTGCTCGCCCGAGTACAGGTGGGACGGCGCGACGAGGACCTGCTGGTCCGGGATGAGCTGCGGGCGGGGCGTGACCTTCCCGAGCACCACCCACCCGGTCGACGTCGGGGTCACGAGCACCCGGTCCCCGGGCGCCGGGGTGTACGTCGAGGACGCCCACGACAGGGACGGGGTGGTGGACCCGTCCTCGAACGCGACCGTCACGAGCTGGGCCCCGGTGTCCACGGCGGTGACGAACCCGGTACGCGGCTGCGGTGGTAGCAGGGACTCGAACAGGCGGCGCGCAGCCTTCGGGGACGTCACGCGGCACCTCCCGTGTAGGTGACGGTGACGGTCATGCCCGCCCACGACACGAAGATCCCGTCCGCCTCGTCAGCCGAGTACACGGCGATCCCGGTGGCCGTCCTGGCTAGGAGCGCGGTCACCCAGGTCGACGGGATGGTGACCGTGACGTCCTCGCCCAGGTTCACCAGGGGCCCGGCGTAGGGGCCGGCGGTGAACGCCGGTGCGGTCCCGGGCGGCGGCGTCGAGGTCAGGTTGTGCAGCCAGAACACGGGCCGGGCCGCGGCGATCTGCGACTGCGTGTCGGCGTCGGGGTCGTTCGTCCCGTCGTGCGGCATGGACAGGCGCACCTGTGTGATCGTCGCCCCGGACGGGACAGCGGCGGCGAGGTCGAGCAGCACGAACGTGCCGACCCGGAACCGCACCAGCCCGGACTCCGCGGTCATCTCCGCGAAGTTCCCGCCCTCGACGGTCGGGTCCGACCACGCCCCCAGACCTCCTGGACCGTGCCCTGCATCTCAACCCGCTCGTACACCGTGAGCGGGGTCGGGGTCACGGTGACGTCGGTCGAGACGGTGAACGCTGGACGTGGGGTGACCTTCGAGGCCACGACCCAGCCCGTGTCCGACGGCAGGACCAGGACCCGGTCGCCCACGGCCGGGGTGTACCCGGACGACACCCAGGACAGCGAGTCGGCCGAGGACCCGTCCTCGAACGCGACGGTCGCCAGGGTCGCGGTCACGGCGAGCACGAACCCGACTCGTGGCAGGGCCGGCAGCATCGACAGGGCCAGGCGTCGTAGCGCCGCCGGGGACGTCACGACGTCACCGGCCCGATGTCACGCGTCGCCACCGAGAACTGCCCGGCCGCGGTGAGCGGGAGCGTGAAGGAGTCGATCATGTGGCGCCTCGCCGTCGCGTAGGTCCGGTCGGGGTCGGTCACGATCTCGACGACGTCGAGCGCCTCGAGCCCCGCGTGCGGCAGCGCCGACAGGTTCAGGGACTCCGCGCCCCCGTGGACAGCGCGAGCTGGGTGCGCGCGTACGCCTGGCAGTCCGCCAGCGTCGTCAGGCTGGGCATCGACACGGTCGTCGGGGCCTTCCCGAAGAACCCGGCATCCGGGTCGCCGTACCGGGTCGGGGAACCGGCCACGTCGTCCTGAGCGACCCCTGGATCGGGGCCGTCGCACCGTCCGGGGTCGCGCCCTGCACGACCCACCGGTTGAACACGCCCTGCCGCGAGGACGTGCGCGATGCGTCGAGCAGCGACCCACCGGCCTTCGGCTGGAAGCGCCACACCGGCGGCGTCTGCATCGTCGGCAGGTCCGTGATGACGAACCGGCCCATCGGGTCCGCGTAGACCTGCACGGACAGCGAGGTCGCGAGCTCCTGGATCGCGGTCCACCGGTCGTCCCACGTCGTCGGCGTCACCCGCCGATCGCGGCGGGTGAGCACGGCGACCTCCGCCGACGGGAGCGTCTCGAGGATGAGCTGCCGGATGATCGCTACGCCGGACGGCCCGGAGAAGGTGCGTGGCGCCGAGAACGTGTCCTCCACGACGTACGCCTCGCGGGACACCCCGGTCACGGTGACCTCGGTCAGGCCGAGGTCCGAGCCGGCGCCCTCATCGATCCGGAACCGGCCCACCGGGACCGGCAGGATCGCCCCGGACGGCGTGACGAGCGCGTGGGTGACCCGCAGCTCCTGCCCGAAGTGCCCCAGCACGTCGCCCGGCGCGGACGGGAGCGCCGGCGCCTTCTTGTAGGTCCCGGTGCGCAGGAACGGCGGCACCGTCAGCGAGACGGACCGCCGCGTGGACTGGGTGCGGTCGACCGTGATCGTCCCGCCCGTGATCGGCAGGCCGTTCGGGGTCAGCCGCACCCCGCCCTTCCACACGTCCACGAACACCTGCAGCCCGTGCGAGCTCGTGAGGACGTCGCCGTACCCGTCAGGCAGCGGCCACATGCGATCACCAGTTCCCGGTCGCGAGGTCGAGGTGCGTCAGGCCGCGGTCCTTGATCTCCTGGTGCGACGCGAACGTCGCCGCGATCACGGCATGGCTCACGCCCGAGAAGCCCGTGCTGTCGCCGGCGGGCATATCCACGGCCTCGACCTGGATCGAGAGCGTCCGGTAGCCCAGCAAGTCCGACCGCAGCTGGCCAGGGTTGGCCTGCGACACCGACGTCACGTGGTAGTAGCCCGACGGGAGTTCCTCCGGCTGCCCGGTCTGCAGCAGCAGGACACGCCCAGGCGCCTGCGTGATCGCAGCGCGCACCGCAGCGAGCCCGTCGGCGTCATCCACCTGCACCGAGAGCGTCGTCGTCAGCGGGGCGAGCCCGGCCGACTCCGACACGCGGCCACCACCGGGGATGGTCCACGAGCCGCCGACGTCGTCCTGCCCCATGTCGCCAGCATCGAGCAGCCCGACCCGGCAGTTCAGGTCCGCGCGTCCCGGAGGCTTGAGCCACAGACCCCACGCGGCACCGGTCGTCGCGGCCGTGCCGGTGAGCGCGACCGGGGTGTCCGGACCGACGCCCGTGGCCGCGTAGACCACCGACGCATCCATTGGTGCCTCGTTGTCGGACCACACCAGCACGCCACCGACGACAGGCCGGCGCTCGACCCCACGCACCGGGACAGGCGAGGCTCCGGCCACCGACCGGGTGATCGTGGCCGCCGTGGCGGTCGACCACCCGGTCCCGGCCCCGTCGAGGACGAGCTGCACCAGGTTCCGGTCCGGGTAGAACGTCGGCGTGAGCGCCATCAGAACCCGCCTCCCGTGTAGGCCGCCTGTCGGTCCTGTGCTGCGGTGTGTGCCGCGACGACACGGCCAGCCGTCTCTGAGACGTACCCGTCGAACTCGCGCTCGCCTACCTTCACGACGACGCGTGCGCCCGCCAGTGAGACAGTCGTCCCGGAGGACGACTGGACGACCGTCGGCCGCGTTGGCAGGATCGTCGTCGCGGGCTGGGAGTTGATCCACTCCAGCAGGCCGCCGTTCGCCTTGGCCGCGGCAGCGTTCACGACGAACTCGCCGTCCGACAAGAGCGCGGGGACCGAGTCCGACGTCGACGTGCCAGGCCCGGAGACCCAGCCGCCCGCAGCCTTCTTGACAACCTTGCCGCCGACGAGCTTGTAGCCGTAGGGCGACAGCATCGCGTTCGTCACCGAGTCCCCGATGTTCGAGAGCTTCTTGTTCACGTCGTCGAGGGACTTCGACAGGTCGTCGGCCGACTTGTTCGCCGCGTCGAGCCCGCCGACGCTGTACGAGTCCGCCACAGCACCGGCGGCGATCGCCGCCGCCCCGGTCTTCGAGTTGGTGAACCCGTAGTAGTCGTTCTTCAGCTCGAGGAGCTCCGCCGCGCTCATCGACTGCAACGCGGTCACGAACTGCACACCCTGCTCGGGGTCCTGGCCGAAGATGCCCATCGCCTGCTGAATGATCGCGTACGCGGCAGGAGTGGATCCCAGCCGCTTCTGGACCGCAGCGAGCTTCGTCGCGAACGACTTCGCGGTAGCGACCTGCGTCTTGGCGGTGGAGAGGATTCCCGCCTTCGTGTAGCCCTTCGTGGCCGCGTCGTACCACACGTTGCCCACGCTGTCCGAGTGCATGGTTCCCGAAGCCGAGTAGGCGTCGGACAGGTTGAACGCACCCTTCACGGCTTCGCGCGCCGACGACCACACGCCCTTGACGTCGGCGAGGTGGTCCTTCGCCTTGCCGAGGGACTTCTCGATCCCGTCCGCCTGCTTGTACAGGGCCCTGAGCTGCGGCTCGGCGTCCTTCGCCGCCTTCGCCAGGGAGGACCGCTGGGACTTGGACAGGTTCGTGTCCTTGGAGGCGCTGATGAGCTGATCGATCGCCCCATACGCCGAGTCGAGACCGCCCGTCACGGCGTCCTTGATCTCTCCTCGGGTCGCCGACGTGCGCACCTCAGACGAGGATGCGGCGAGAGCGGACTTCTTCTCGGACGCGGCCTGGTCCCGATCCTTCGCCTTGTCCCGAGCCTTGATCGCCGACGCGAACGAGCCGTACTTCTTCACGAACGCCCGCGCGGTGTTCGCGTCGGCAAGGGCCCTCTGGTCGTCCTTGAGCTGAGAGTTCGCGACCCGGCGGTCGATCCCGCGCAGCACATACCGCTTCTCGTGCTGCTTGCCGTTCTTGTCCTTCGGGCCGTACAACTCCTTCTCAGCGAGCGACTTCTTGTCGTTGGCGATCGCCTGCTTGAGCTGCAGGTAGTCCGTGCCCGAGGCGTAGCGCTGCTGCCAGTACTCCAGCGAGTGCCCGTGCCACTTGCTCGGGACCTTGCCGCCCGACGCGAAGTGGGGCAGGGTGCCCGAGTTGATCTGCTCGATCAGCGGCCCGTACTTCTTCACCGCGGCCGCGCTGATGACGAACTCTCCATTGGAGAGCATCGCCGGGACCTTGTCGTCCGTCGGGCCGCCGGGCCCGGCGATGTAGCCCCGCCTGCCGCATGCGGTGCCAGGACGCCGACCGTCTTCTGCGGCACGGTCAGCTCGGACATCGCCTTGTTGAACGCCGAGGTGTCGGCGCCGACCTTGACGTTCGCACTGGATCTCGAGATGTAGCCGAGCAGAGAGTTCGCGTCCTGCTTGCCGGCAGAGGTGTCAGCGCCGACGTCGACGTTCCCGGACGTCCGGTCGATGTAGTCCTTGAGGGCGTCCGTGGACTTCTTCGCCGGCGTCGTGTCGGCAGTGACCTTCGTGGGCTTGGGCTTGAACAGGCTCATCGCGTCGTGCAGACCGTCGATGACCTTCTTCGCGCCCGAGGTGTCGACCTCCACCTTGACCGGCTTCGGAGCCTTGATGGCGGAGAGTGAGCTGTTGACGTCGTCGGCCGACTTGCTGACCGTCGCGAAGTCCCGGTTGACCTGGTCGACCTGCTTCTTGGTGCCGTTCGCCAGTTCCTTGACGCGGGTCGCTCCTCCGGCCCGAGCTTCGCGAGCTCGGTCAGGACGCCCTTGGAGACGCCGTTCTCGGCCGCCTTCTTGATGTTCTTCGCCCAGTCGCGCAGGTCGCTCGCCTGGCCGTCGAGCTTCTGGATCCAGCCGTCGAGCGACAGCTTCGCAGTGTCGGCATCCTGGGAGAAGTCGAGGAACGCGCCGGCGTTGTCCGAGACGCCCTTGGCCCACTTGGCCACAGCCTCTTCGGAGGCCTGGAACTTCTTCGCAGCCTCCTGTGCTGCCACTGCATTCACGTCCGTGGCATCCGCTGCGGACTTCGTGGCGTCTGCCTGCTGCGTCAGGTAGTCGTTGTAGTTCGGCAGGAGCGCCATGGCCTTCTCGGTCGAGACGCCAGCCTTGTTGGCCTGCTCCTGGTAGTACTTGAGGGAGGAGGCGACGTCTTCGACATCACCGCTCTCGGCCAGAGCGGTGATGGCGTCATCGAACTCTGAGACCGCCTTCTTTGCGAGCTTCTGGTCGGAGTCGAACACCCCGAACAGAGACCCCACGGTGTCCCACGTCTGGATGAACTTGTTCATGTTGAGCGTCTTGATGGCGTTGCCAACGCCTGTGATCGACGCAGCCCCGGAACCCGAGACTGTGAACAAGTCGTCGAGCTTCTTCTTGGCGTCCGAGACGGACTCGCCGCTGTCCTTCGCCGACGAGCCGATCTTCTTCAAGGTGCTCTCGAACTGGGTCTGCGAGGCGATCTTGTCCAGACCGCTCCCGGCGATCTGCGCAGCAATCTCGAACGTGGTGAAAGCAGCGGCGGCAATGCCTGCCGCCTTGCCAAGGCTGCCGAGCGACTTGGTCGCGCGGGGGAACGACGCGCCGAGGGTGTCGACGGTCTTCTTGAGTGTCCCCACCGACTGGATTACCTTCGCGAGCCCAGCCACCCCGAGCGCGACCAGTCCGCCGCCGCCGACGAGCGCCAGTGTTGCCGTCTTCATGGGGCCAGGGAGCTTGTTGAACGCGTCGACGAGGTCGGTCGCGCCCTGGACGAGCCCGCGCAGGGGTGAGTTCGCCCCTGCGCCGGTGCCGATCAGGGCGTTGGTCAGGGATGCCTTGAACTTCTCGAGGTCGCCGGAGAGGGAGTCCATCTTCCCGGACGCCTGCTCAGCCGCGAAGCCCTGGTCGTTGACCGCCTTGGTCCAGTCGTCGACACCCTTCGCGCCGTCCTTCATGAGGACGGTCGCGGCGGTGATCTGCTGGTTGCCGAAGATCTGCCCGAGGGCCTGCTGCTTGGTTGCATCGTCAAGCTTGCCGAGCTTGGTGCTGAGCTGCTCGGCGATGCCATCGAACCCAACGAACTTGCCCTGAGCGTCGTAGACGGAGATCCCGTAGGTGTCCATGACCTTCGTCGCCTCGCGCGACGGGGCTACAAGCGCCTGGAGCATGCCGCGCAGGGAGGTGCCCGCCTGGTCGGCGAGGATGCCGTTCTGGGCGAGCTCGGAGAGGGTGCCGACGGTCTGCTCGATGCTGATGTTCAGACCGGCAGCGACAGGGCCGACGTACTTGAGGCCCTGCCCGAGGTCGGAAACCGAGCCGAGGGCCTTGTCTGCACCAGCAGCCAGGAGGTCGGCGATGTGCGAGACGTCCTTGCCCTTGAGGCCGAACTGCGTCATGGCCGAGGCGGCGATCTCCGTCGCGTCGGCCACGTCCATCTGTCCGGCCGAGGCGAGGGTGAGGGCGCCCTTGAGCGCGCCGCCCATGATGTCCTTCACGGACACGCCGGCCTTGACGAGCTCGATCTCCGCGTCGGCAGCCTGGGTCGCCGAGATCCCGAACTGCTTGGCGAAGCCCATCGTCGCGGTCTTGAGTTGCTGCATGTCCGCAGCCGAGGCGTGGGACAGCGACTTGACCTGCGCCATCTTGGAGTCCCAGTCGGCGAACGTCTTGACCGCGAGACCAGCAGAAGCCACCAGGGCGGCGCCCATGATCCCGGCCGCCTTGGACACCTGACCAAGAGCCGCAGCGTTCTTCTGTGCGTACGCCGGGAGCTTCGTTCCAGCCGCGTCAGCGATGGACTTCTTGGCAGCCGCAGCGTTCGCGCGCAGGCCCGAGATGTCGAGGTTGATCTTGATGGTCTCGGTACGAGTGGCCACGGATCACCTCTGGGTTCGATGTGGAGTTAGATGGGGCGCATGAACAGCCGCAGCGTGTGGAACTGGGCGACCGTCGTTGGTGTCGTCGTCCTGGTGTTCGCGATCGCCTCCACCGCCGCAGGGAGCCCGCATGTGTGGCTCTTTGTTGCGGGGGTGGTTGTCACCGCTGCCGGGCTGGGCTGGTGGGCGTCACAGAGGTCGCGGGCTCAGGGAGGGTGAAGCCCCACGAGAGGGCTGCGTCGTACTGACCCATGCGTGCGCCACCCTTGTTGGCGACGCTCTGGTTGTACGAGGCGCGGTCGTTCTGCGCTCGGAGCATGGCGGTATGGACGTGGCAGCGTGACGGTGGCGGTACCTTGACGCGCCCCTCGAGCGTTGGTGCGTGGCAGACGTCGCGAGGTAGGCCGCAGTGCTCGCACAGGGACGCCTCGTAGGCGTCCAGTGCGGACATCCACGCCTGTTCGGTCTCGTCCCACTCGACCTCGGGGCGCGAGGAGACCAGGCGCCCGTCCCCGTCGTAGGTGTACGTCGTGACCGGCTCCCAGCCCTTGAGCCGCTTGTACGAGATCCCCAGGCGCCGCGCGAGGGAGACTTCCGCGCGCAGGCCTGGGTCGCTCGTCAAGCGGCGGACTAGAAAGGGTTCTGCTTGGCGCTCCGGTTCAGCGCGAGGATCGACAGGAGCAAGGCGCGGTACTGCCCGTTGCTGATCTCGTCGACCGCCTGGCGCCACTCGTCCGGGCTCACGGCCACACGCTCGCCGGCGCCGTCCTGGACCTCGATGACCGAGTCGGGGAGCACCTCGCCGAGGAAGGTGTCGAAGTTGACGGCGTAGACCGCGTCGTCGTCGTCGCCTTCGCGTGCCGGGTGGGCCTCTTCGGCCTCGGCCCAGCGCTTCTGGGCGAGGGCTTCAAGGGTGAGCTTGAGCGCTCCGGAGTTCGCGGCTGCGCAGGCGTCGTCGTAGGCCTTGCGTGCGGCGTCGACCTTCTTCTGCGCCTGCGCGACGGTCTTCGACGCGAGGGTCTGGGGCTTGTCCTTCTCGGTCTCGAGAGCCTGCATGGCGACGGCGACAGCCTCCTCGAGGCGGTCGATCTCCTGGGCCACGGACATGTCCGGGTAGAAGGTGAACGTGGACCGGGCGCGCTTGATGGGCAGAACCATGTCGTACTCCTTGACGGCGAGGTGACGGTGGTGACGGTGTGTGACGGTGTGTGACCCCCGACCCGCCCACCGTCAGAGCGGGCCGGGGGAGTTGGGGGTCAGGAGCCGGCGACGACCGCGACGTCGGGGTTGTACGAGGCGGCGTTCATGTTCCAGGTCGAGCGCTGGAACGAGTTGGCCTCGGACGCGACGAGCTGCTTCATGCCCGCCTTGCCCTTGAGCACGGTGACCTTCTGGCCGGCCGCGATCGCGTCCTCGAACGGGAGTCCGCGGCGGATGACGACGTACCAGATCGACAGGTAGGTCAGGGCGTCGACGAGCTCGTTGAAGTCGTCCTCGTAGTCGGTGTTCGTGTTGTCGACACCGGTGAAGGTGAGCGACGGGGTGACGCGGCCCGGCTCCTGGCGGGTGACGCGCGAGCAGAGCAGGTCGATGCTGATCTGCGCCTCGTCGAGGGTGGCCGCGAGGCCGTCCACGGTGAGGTAGCACGAGATGTCGACGACGCCCGCGCCGGTGAGCTCGGTGACGGTGGGCGCGGTCTCGTCCGCGATCGCCGGGACGAGCAGGACGCGGGTGTTGCCGTCGGACGGGGTGACGGGCAGGGATCCAGTGGCGGCCATGTCAAATCTCCTTCTCAGTGGCCTCTTCCGGGCCTGCGGTCGCGGGCTCCGGCTCACGCGAGGCCGACTGGCCCGCGAGGTTCAGGTGGTGCTTCGGCGGACGCGGGTAGCGCGACGGTGGAAAGTGCGGCCGGTCGAGCAGGGCGAGCGAGACCCCGATGCGTCGGTCGGTCTCTGGCACGTCGAACTGGTGGCCCGTGGATGGGTCGCGAACGCGCACGAACACGGCCACCTCCGGGCATGACGAAGCGCCCCGCAGGCGATGCCAGGGGGCTAGAGGGTGGGGTGGGTCAGGTCAGCGGGGAGGCGGTGAAGCTGAACCACACCTGCGCGACCTGGTAGCGCAGGTTGGTGTCGGTGGCCGTGAGTCCGGCGAGGTAGGGGCCGGACTGCTCGGTCTGGATGAGCGTGCCGATCGCCCAGCCGGGGACCTGGACACGAGCACCGCGCCATGCCTCATGCACGGCGTCGATCCAGTAGTGGCAGTTCGCCTCGTCGGCGGCGCACACGGTGACCTTGAGTCGCCCGGTGCCCGCGAGGTGCGTCGCGGCCGCGGACCTGATCGAGTCCGGGGTCTCGATGTTCAACACGAGCCACGGGGGAGTGAGCACGGCCGATCCGATCGCCTTGGCCTCGCCGGAGTAGACCGTGATGCCTGACGGGGCGAGAGCCTTGATTGCGTCGTACAGCGGCTTCGACGCGCTCACAGCAGGCGGTCCAGGATCTTGCCGACCTCGCGCTCGATGTTCGGCGCCTCACGCTCGAGGACGTGGTCGATGTCGACCGTCCCGCCGCCACCGTTCGCGCCGCCGTTGACCGCGATGCCAGCCAGGGAGCCGGCGCCACCAACCTCGGGGCCGATCTCGTAGCCGACGGAGCCGAGGAAGCCGGTGCGGTCGTAGGACACGTGGCCCGCGACCCCTCGGAAGTGCGTGGACTTGCGGAACTCGGCCTGCATGTCGGTCTTGATGTTCTGCGCCGCGCGCTTCATGACCACCTCGAGCCCGGGCTCAGCCTTGCCGGGGATCTTGCCGAGATCGGTGGCGAGCGTGCGCAGGGCAGAGGTGTCGATGGAGATCCCGTCAGGCATCACGGCACCACCTGTTCGACGTAGACGCGCATGGCGGTCGCGAGGGACTTGTTGAAGCGGCCGACGATGCGGTCCTTCGTGCCCGCGCGTAGAGGATCCTCGGGGCAGGCGGTCCACTCGATGACGTCGCCGACGTTCGGGAGGAACGCGCCGACGGGGAAGTGGGCGAGGTAGCGCTGCACCGTAAACACGGCCTCGCCAATGTCGGGAGTGACCTCGTACTGCGCCTCGGACTGGCGCTTGGCCTTGCCCTGGTAGACGTCCTCGTAGGTGTCGACGGGGGCGCCAGTGGTCGGATCCTCGGTCGAGCCCACGATCCGGCGCACCGTGCAGGTGTCGATCATGAGGGCTTCGGCGTTGGCGCGGTGGCGGGTGAGGGATGGGGCGCGCATCAGCGGACCGTCTCGTAGACACCGGTGCGCGGGGTGCCGAACCGTTGACGTAGCGCGAGCTTGGTGCGCTCGGGAAGCTCGGTGACGTCCACAACCTCGGACTCGCCGGTGGCGTAGGAGATCTGCGCGTCGTCGATCCGTTCGGAGGACAGGCCGCGGTGGGACGCGAGCCCGCCGTTCGCGGCCTCGTTGACGCCTGCCGCGACGAGCATGCAGACGAGGTTGACGATGTCGGCGGGCACCTCGTCATAGCCGTGGTCGAAGGTGACCGTGACGGCGGACGGAGTCTCGCCGGGCTGGTGCCAGTAGCAGTCGCGCCACAGCGAGGAACCGAGGAGTCGATAGCTCGTGAAGTCCTGGTCGTCGATCTTCACCGAGGACACGGAGCGAACCGGGCGAACGGGAAGCTCGAGTCGCCTGGACGCCTCGGTCCAGATGGTGGCCGTGGAGGTCGTTCGCGTGATGAGCGAGCCCGCCGCGTCGCGCACGGCGGACGAGACGGAGTCGAGCAGCGAGTCCACGAGCGCCGGGTTGGTCGTCGTGTCCACGCCGAGAGCCTGGAGGTCAGCGACGGTCGCGAGCGGGTCCATCTGCGCCTCCTCGGCGGTTGTGCGGACCCCAGGCCGGGGCGAAAGGGGGCGCCCCGGCCTGGGTGCTGGATCAGGAGCCCGAAGCGACGGTGAGCACGCCGTGCTTGCGCTCGTTGCCGTACTTGAGGCCGATCTCGCCGTAGATCTGAACCTTGTCCGAGGCGCCCGTCTTCGCGAGGGGCTCGGCGAAGAAGTGGCCGCTACCCGGGATCTCCAGGAACGCCGGCGACAGCTCCTCGAGCGAGGCGACGATGAGCGTGTCGGCGGGCACGTAGCGGTTGAGCATGATGTTCGCCCGCCCAAAGTCCGTCTCGAACGTCTGGAGGTCGACGCCGCCGACGTTGCGGGTGGCCTCCTCGTAGCCCGAGTCCTTGATGAAGATCCGCGTGAGCGCGCGCTTGAGGGCCGCGTTCAGGATGACCGTCCGGGTCTCGGACTCCTGGATGCCGCCGTTCTCCCAGACCTTCTGGAACAGGTCGAGGATCGTGTCGACGTCGAGAGTCGCGGCGGTCTCGCCGGTCGTGTCGACGTTCGTCTCGATGGCCTCGATCAGACCGCGGGTCTTGCGGGGGCGGTGTTGCCCGCCGGGCGCGCGTAGGTGCCCGTGATGAACGTCTTCTCGACGTCGCGGGCAATCTGCTTGAACTGCTGCTGGAGCTGCCAGGCGAGCTCGTCGGCCGGAACGACCGTCGTGCCGACCGTGATGGCGGTCGCACCCGCGCCGCGCTGGCGGTTCGCGCCCTGCTTGGTGTACGAGATGTTCACCGCTTCCTGGTGGACCTCGAGCACGTTCGACGCGTTGTAGCGCACCCGCTCCTCGCCGTCGGGCGCGTCCGCACCCTCAAGGCGCTGACGGTCGTCCTCGGCGTCGCGCAGGTCGTAGCCCTGCCACTCGAACAGGACGGAGCCGACGGACTCGCCGCCGGTCAGGCCGCCGATGCTCGACAGGAGCGGGTGTCCTCGGGCGAAGCTGCGAACAGCTCGCCCACGTAGTTGGGGAGGTTGAAGGTGGTCCCCATGCCAACAATTCCGGCCATGACTGGCCCCTTTCAGGTGTGGTGGAGTGTCAGTGCTTGGCGTCCAGAAGGGTCGCCTTGAGCGCCCCCGCCTTTGCCCAGTCGCCCGCCTTCTCGGCTGCTGCGATCTGGTCGGCGACAGACCCCTCCGTGCTTCCCTCACGACTTGCCGTGGGGGACTGGAAGACGGTCTGCTGCACCCTCCGCCTTGCGCGGCCAGGTAGGGCTTGGACTTGATGAGCGCCTCGATCGAGGCGGTGATGGCGGCCTGGTCGACCTCTCCATCGGGTCCAACCTCGAAGTCCGCGAGGTTGAGGTAGCGAAGGGCATCGGAGGGGTCGGCGAGCTTGCCGGCTGCAGCGCGGATCTCGGCCTTGAGGATGCGCTCGTTGGCCTTCGCCAGCGCCTCCTGCTCGACCTTGCGTCGCTCCTGCTCGGCTGCGTACTCGGCCTCAGTGCCCGCGATCTTGGCTTCCGCCTTCTCGCGGGCCTCAGCCTCGGCGCGCGCCTTCTCCTCGGCCGCCTTCCACTTGGCCTTCATGGCGTCGAGCGCCTTCTTGCCAGCGTCGCCCAGCGCCTCAGCGCCGGGGTCTGCTCGTCGTCACCGGCAGTCGACTGGTCGGTGGTGACGTCCTGCTCCACGGCCTGCGCGACCGCGTCCTGCGTGGCTTCGTCAGCCATGGGGTCTCTCCTTGCGAGAGTCGGTCCGCGGCCCCTTGCGGGCCGTGGGGGTCTAGATCACGTAGCCGTTCGCGTACAGCAGCCGGAGGTAGTCCTCACGGCTGGTGGCGATGCGGCGGATCGTGGATGGCATGAGGCGTGGGCGGTTGGTGCGTCGGTAGCGCCCCGCCTTGATGTCCTTGCCAGCGGAGGTCGACAGGCGCGAGTAGGCGAAGCCGCGGCGAGTGGTGCCCTCGGAGGTGAGCCACACCTTCCGGCCGCCGACCTGCGCGAGGCGGGTGTTTCGGTGGGCGTTGACCACCTGGAAGATGTCGGCTCCGCTGCGGACGGCCTCGGCATCGCCCTCACCGAAGACCTCGTTCTGCTGGTCCTTGGTGAGCGAGTGGAAGTAGGCGTGCGGGTCGGTCGTGTAGTCGCCGGCGATCGACTCGTTGAGCGGGATGTTCCGACAGTCGCAGTTCGTGTGCCGCGGGAACGCCTGAGAGGTGTGCGAGACCTGGCCGGCGAGGATCGTGCATCGCGGGCACGAGGGTGGCACGAGCATGCGGACGTAGGTGCGCACGCGCCGTGTGCCCATGGCCAGGGACTCGGCCTCGCGTCCGGTGTCGGACAGTGCCGTGCCCATGGCCACCGTGAGCCACTCGCCACCGGACTTGAGCGCCTGGAACGGCGTCGAGCCCGTGTCGTAGGCGGTCCCGGAGTGGACGACGGCCCCGTAGGCGAGCGAGTCGACCGGTCGCCCGTCGCCTGCGACCCCGACGAGCGGGTTGATGACGTCCGTAGCGTCAGCGTCGAAGTTCTGGGTCTGACCGGTGTCTTCGATCACCGCGGGCACGTAGGCGAGCGCGGCCGTGGCGATGCGACGCTGGGCGACGGTGACGATCTGATTGATCGCCGGGCCCACGCGCTGCCAGGCGTCATCCCATGACGAGCCCTGCGGCATCTTGCGCCACTGGCGATGGATCGCCTTCAACGCCTCCGCACGCTCGGCCGCCTGGGAGCGCTTGTAGTCACGCGCCGACGGCGGGAGCTTCTGCGGTGGTGCCGGGATCGACATCGGCCGCACCAGCCTTCACTGTCGCCGCGGTGACGTAGGGGTCTTCCTCTTCGGCGCGGGCCATCTTCATGACGCGCTGGACGTCGTAGGGGAGAGTCCGTACTCCTCGGCGATCCACTGGAGGGGAAGCCGATCTGGCGCATCTTGAGCAGCCCGTCCATGAGCTGCGCCTCAGAGCGGTACTGGGGCTTGGCCCACAGCACCTTCGCCGTCTCGATCTGCTTCGCCTTGGCCGTCTCGCCATCGGCGAGCGCAGCCAGGCGGTAGATCTCCCGGACCTCGGGTGTGGCGTAGGAGGTGCGCTCGATCGCCTTGGACACCAGGCCGGCCTCGGTCAGCTCGTACCCGGCAGCCGGGACATTGCCGCCCGACAGGAGGTAGTGGCCCGGGGTGCGCGTCTGGGCTGCGATGTGCTGGATCGCCTGCTCGATGACCTTGGAGTAGGCGTCGAGCGTCGCGGGGGACCACTCGGCGACCTTGGCGTTATCGCCGCCGATGAAGGCGACACGGTCCCGGATCAGCGAGTCGAGCTCGAAGGGACGTTCACCGATCTTCTGGCCGTCCTCGTTGAGGATCGGCTCCATCGGGATCTCGCCGTTGAGGATGACGCGGCCAGGCAGGCTCGCATAGTCCAGGGCGTTGAGCACGTAGGCCCACACGAGGTTGACCGCGTCCTGCATGGCCATGACGCCGGCGATGTCGGAGATCGGGTCGTTGTCGAGGAGCGACTGGTTGCGGAACTCCAGGAGTGCCACAGTGCCGAGCGGGTTCGGCTTCGAGATCGCGCCGTTGCTCTCGTCGAACGCCCATCCGTCGGCGCTGGCGGGGATGTAGCGGTCACCGTAGTTCGCGGCGACCGTCAGCTCCCGCTTGACGGAGATGATCTCGTTGGGCAGATGGAACTGGCCGTACTCGAACTGGTCGTCCTTCCAGACCACGAGACCGGCCTTGCGCTGGCGCGTTGCCGGGTCGTAGATGACGGCGCAGGAGTCGGGGTTCTCGAAGGTGATCCGGGCGCCGAGGGGGATGGCGAGACGAGCGCGAACGAGCGCTTGGCGATCGTCATCATGAGCAGGGCCTCGGACAGGCCGCGCTCGGCGTCGTTGCGCTCCCAGGTCTCCGCGAGGCTGGTGTCGGCGGTGTCCTCGCCGGCGAGCCGGATGCCCTGGTGGCGGATGCGCTCGATGGGGGCCTGGGCGACCGGCATGCACCAGTTATCCGAGAGCCCCTCGAAGCGCTTCTGGAAGTACAGTTTGAACTCTTCCGAGGCGAACTTGAGCCGCCCCTCGGTGCCCTTGTAGTAGGCCACTGACTCGGCGATGGTCGGGCGTCGGTCTCGGATCTTCTGAGCCATCAGGGCCGTCAGTCGGAGGATGTCGTCAGGCCCCATGCCCTTACCTCCGCCTCGTGGTCCTGGATGTGTAGATGTACGTCGTGGTCTTCTGCCCCCAGCCCTCAGACCGGGCGTCGCATGCGGCCTCGTGCGCGAGCACGGAGGTCACCGCAGCGTCGATCTTCTGGTTCTGGGACGGCTTGCCGAGCGCGTATCGCTCGCCAGGCTTGGCAATCCGGCGCGCGTTGCCGACGTGGGTGTCGGTGATCGGGCAGCCGTCATGACGGATGGCCCTGCTCTCGAGGTCAGCCTCGAATCGGCGCAGGGCCGCATGGACGGCGGTGTAGCGCGACGAGCCGGACATGACCCACGGGATGAACTTCTTCGGCCCGTAGATCTGGTCCCAGGTCTCGATCTCCGTCTTCCAGGACACCTCGTCCATGAAGCCGGGGTCGCAGTAGGCGCGGCCGACCTTGTAGCGGCGGTTGATCTCTTCCCAGGCGGCATGAACCTCGCCGCGTGGCGTCTTGCCGCTCCACTCGGCCGGGTTCCAGATCGTCGGGCGACGGTCCGGCCCGTACCTCGGGGTGAACAGCAGCCCGTCTACGGTCTCGAGGCGGATCGCCGTCCAGTCATCGTTCTCCGAGCCGTCGAAGCCGCCACAGACGAGGGTCCCGTCAGGCGGGTTCGGCAGCCAGATGTCATCGCCTGGCATATGCGTTCGCCCACAGTCCGTCGGTCAGCCAGGCGCCCATTCCCTGTACGAGGCGGTTGCCGAAGAAGCGCTCGGCCTGGGCGGGGTCGCGGTGCAACAGCTCGCTCGCCTCCGCCTCGATCGCGTCGAGGTCAACCCAGGGCGAGCCGGCGTAGGCGTAGGCGTGGATCTTGCGCCGGTGCTCCTTGCGCAGATAAGACAGGCGGTTGCCGTCTGCGTCTCGCATGGAGGGCTCGAGGTCGGGGTTGCGGTAGAAGCGGAAGATGTCGCGCGCAGGCGAATCCCACGTCTGCTGAGCGACGCTGTCCATCGTCGGGTCCCACGCGTTCGTCGTCTCGATCGCTCGCCCCGACATGCCCGCGAGACCGCGGCGCTGGTCGTTGGCCGGCTTCTCGAGCTTGTTCGACTTCGTGTAGGTGCCGGTCTCGTCCTGGACGGCGAACGTGATCGGCTGGCCGAGGCGCGACAGGCCGGATGACGTGACCGGCGTGATTCGGTTCATCCCGGCACCGTCAGGGGCGCCGGGGATCGGGTCGATCTTGATCGACGACTCGTGCACGTGCATGAGTTCGCCGATCGGCCCCATCGCGACCATGTTCTTGAGCGGCCCGTAGGTGTTCTCCACCTGGTCCTCAGACGCGGCCATGAGCTGGATCTTGGGTGTCGGCCAGCGCATGCCCATGGGCTCGCCGGGCAGGTACTCGTACTCCCAGCCGCACGGGCATCCGTGGTCGTCGCATCGGTAGGTGTCGCCCGAGGCGGCCCACCCGGCGAACAGTGCAGGGCCGGCGCCCTCGAAGGCGGTGATGGCGGCCGCGAGGGGCCCTTTGCCGGTCTTCTGTGGCGCGACCATCTGCGAGCGGCGGTACACGAACGCCTGCGAGCGCAGGATCCGCATCGGGTCGTCGATGAACTTGATCCCCTCGCGCACCCGGTAGTGGTTCGCGACGAAGAAGAACTGCCAGTCGGAGAGCTTGAACGGCGCCCCGAGGGCCATGCCGTCCGGGACCCGGCAGTGCTGAGAGATCCATCCGTCGGCCAGGTCGCCCAAGGTGGGGAAGTCGATCGACGCCACCTCGGTGGCGTGCGTCATGTCAGGCCCTCAGTCGACGCACCGGTGCCGGGCGCTCGGTCACCCCGTCCTCGACGGCCGTGACGGGCTCGATCTGCGCGGCGGCGATCGCCCAGCCGTTCTCCTTGAGGCCGGCCGGTGTGAGTCCAATTTGGTCGGCGAAGCGATGCACAGAGCCCTTGTCGGCAGCGGTCGCCTCGTCGCCTTCGCAGACGACGAAGGTCCGAACCCACATGGCCACCGTCTGCCAGCGCCACGGCTCGCGAGCCCACGCGGCAGCCTGGGGAGTGCGCCACGCCCATTCCCACAGCTCGGCCTCGCGATCAGCGACGATCATGCTCTGCTCGTCATCCACGACCTGGAATCGGCGCTTGTCCTCGAACTCCCAGCGGTGCACGACGCGCTTGGAGAGGGGAAGTTGGGGATCTCGCCCCGGTATCCCTCGTTCGGAAGGGCCGAGAAGTTGAGTCCACGCCTTGCCGAGCGGCCAGATGTCGGATCGGGCGCCGGGCCGGACCTGTTGCGAGCTCCACCCTTGGGCATGATTGGTCACCTCGTGTCGGCCGCCTTGCGCGGCATCATGTCGGCCCGCCTTGCGCGGGTCAACTCAAGGTCAAGTAGGCCAAGGTTTGGAGAGTGTGAACCCTCCGGACCAGGCGGAGCCCTCACCGGCGGTGCTGGCGCCGAGCCCCCAGAGGGGGTCCCCCGGCCCGGCCTGCCGAAAGTCAAGCCTTCGCAAAGCCGCCGGGCATCGTGCGCGCCGTCTTCTTGTCGTGACATGGCTTGCACAGCCCTCGTCCGCGAGCGGGGTCGTCCGGATCGAGGCCCATGTCGACGAGATCCCGGCGCTCGGTGGGGTAGTGGTCGGCGACCGTGGCCCTGGCGCTCATGCACAGCACGCAGATGGGATCGCGAGCGAGGACGGCCTCACGGAAGCGCCGATGGCCGCTCGTGCTGTACGGGTTTCCGTTCGGCCTGCGCGCCTTGTCTGCCTCGGCGGTGCACTTCGGACAGCGACCGCGACCTTCGTGCAACTCGCCGCATCCTGGTCTAGAGCAGACTCGCCACGTCATCAGCGAACCTCCATGCACGACGCGGCCCAACGGCTACGTCAGCCTGGTGTCCCACAGCAGCACGCTCGTCCCTGTGATCCACGAACGACGGATGCGCGTACGTGACGCTGACACCGTGCCGCTTGCACCACATGCTGACGGCCTGGTCGGTGGGTGCGTGGGTGCGCGTGATGCCCTGGTGCAGGCTGCGTGCATGGTGCAGCGGGACAGCGACAGCGACCGCGTGCCACAGCGCGTCGCTCGTGATGCGGTCGGCGTGTGCAGCATCAGCCTCGGCGACCAGGCGTGAGACCACTGGCTCGTGCAGGCGGGGCACGGTTGCAGCCCATCGCCCGGTGCCGAGGTACAGGCTCGCGATGCCATCCACGCCCTCGAGCCACGTACTCACCCGTGCCCGGAAGTCGATGCACGGGATGGCGTCGTCCTCGAGGAGCAGTAGCCAGTCGGCATCCGTGAAGAGCAGCCGATCCAGAGCGGCCTGGTGGTTAGCCTGCTCGCCTCGCAGGTCGTGGTCGAACTGAAGGAGTTCGGCGTCAACAGCCTTGGCGAGACCCCAGGCCATCTCAAGGCGGTCGGGGTGCGCCACGATGCCGATCGCGAGGCTCATGCGGCTCTCGTGGCGAGGTAGCGCTTGAACCGTGCGTCGTCGACGAACTTGGTGCGCTTGTACTTGGCGTTGAACTTCTCGACCATGCCCCACGTCATCGCGTCCCCGACGGCCGTGTCTTTGCCGGTGCGCGAGACGAGGTGCTTGACCTGGGATGCGGGCACGAGCATCGGCTTCACGCCCGCTGCGGTCACCTGCTCGATGACTGAGTCGTCGGCGCACCAATACGAGAAGTCCTCGTCGAGGCCGCCGATCTTGTCGAACAGCGGG
This sequence comes from Luteimicrobium album, assembly GCF_030161555.1. Lineage (GTDB taxonomy): Bacteria > Actinomycetota > Actinomycetes > Actinomycetales > Cellulomonadaceae > Luteimicrobium > Luteimicrobium album. Next base: position 3,685,664 of record NZ_BSUK01000001.1, on the reverse strand, counting down.
CGGGCGAGCATGAAGCACCAGCCGGCGAAGTGCTTGCCGTTGGTGGTGCCGATCTCGTTGCGCGTGATGCCGGACTGCCGCGAGTCGCCGGGGTTGGCGGGGAGACCACCTGATGCTTCGCGTCGAGCAGCGGCTTGAGCCAGCCGTCCGTGAACTCCAGGTCGTTGTTCGCGACCATGACCCACGGCGCCGTCCCGCACCTGGCACCGCGGTTGGCGAAGGCGTTGTACGAGAACGGTTCGGTCGCGTAGATCGTGGTGGCGCTCTTGTAGCGCACGCCCTCGACCTGCTCGACGACGATCACGTTGACTGGGATCTCGCCGGCGCCGTCGATCGCGGAGTCGATCGCGTTCTGCGTCATGGCCCGCAGGTCATCGTCCGCGGCCTTGGACAGGAACACGATGTCGACGAGCGGCTTCTTCGTGCGCTGGACCGTCAGGTGCTGGTAGCGCGCGGCGAGCTGGGCCTCGGTCGTGGTGCGGTCCCAGTCGTAGTGGTACAGCACCTTGTCGATGGCGTGCTCGGTGTGCAGCAGCGGCAGGAGGTCCTCGGCGTACCGGGTGTCCTCGCCGTAGCGCTGAGGCTGAAACGGGGTCCGCAGCGCGATCGACCGCTTCACGCACATGATGTGGTTCGGCCAGCGCTGGTACTCGCTCGCCGTGTCCTTCTCGGCGGCGAACGTGCGCGAGTACCGGCACACCTTGGGAGCCGCGCCGTCCAGGCTCACGGAGAGCTTGAACGTCACGACGTCGGCACCGGAGGCGTCGATGCCGGCCAGGAGCGAGGCGAGGTAGTCGCTCTCGAGCCGGTCGTCATCGTCCACGAACGCGACGTACTCACCGCGAGCCATGGCGACCATGCGGTTGCGTTTGGCGCCGATCGTCATGGTCTTGGTGTCGGTGAGCATGAGGATCTCGACGCGCTCCTGGTCGCAGACGTCGAGGGCTTCGTACTGGTCGAAGATCGCCTTCGTGATCGCAGGGGCGAACGTGTCCCGGCGCGTGTGCACCGAGGGGATCAGCACCGACAGCGCGATGTCCCGGTCCGTCTCGGTCGGCGCCGTGGTCGCGTGGTAGTCGATGTACTCGTCACTGTCGCGCTTGGACCACAGCAGCTCGGGGTTCGCGGCGAGACGGACCCTCTCGGGCACTGAGGACTCCAGGCGCCCGTCACGGTCGCCGGCGTAGAACAGCTTCTCGGACCCGTCGACGTCGCCGTAGCGCACCGTGGTGAGCCCGGCGTTGTGGATCCGGTCTGAGAGGTTCACGTGCTCGTGGCCGTGGAGCCCGAAGCGCAGGTCCATGCCGCCGACACGTTCGACGGCGCGGCGGTCGAGGTAGAGCATGCAGCCCTTGGGCCACGTGTACCCGACCAGGTCGCCCTCGCGGAAGACGCGGTCGCCCCAGGTGAGCATGAGGTGCGGCTCGGGGGAGTCGACGTACGGCTTCCACCAGTCATCCGTGATCGGGTGCGTGTCGTCGTCAGCGAGGAACAGGTGCTGCACGCCGGCGTCCATGAGCGCCCGGATGCCGAGGTTCTTCGCTGCGGCCACCCCGACGTTGGTCCCGGTGCGGATGAGTGTGACACCGTCCGGGACGCTCACGGGCTCGTCTGAGGCGTCGTCCACCACGACGATCACGAGGTCGTCCGGGGAGTGCTCCATCCATGCGTCGAGGGCCTTGGGCAGGAGCGCTGGCCGGTTGTGCGCGGTGATCGCCACGCCGATCCGCGAGCCTGAGCCGGTCACCGGGACGTAGGTCACGCCGTCGATGACTACCTCTGGCACGGATCCTCCTCGATGGGTGCGCTCCAGGTGAAGGATTCGAACCTCCGTAGACGCGTCCAGAGCGCGCCGTCCTGCCGTTAGACGAACCTGGAAGGTGTCGGCCGCGACGCTGGCACGTCCGCCGACACTCGCCCGGAAGCATGGGGCGAGGTGGTCCGCATACACCAAAGGCCCCCGGAGAACCGAGGGCCTTGCGTTGCGGGCATGGTTCACCCGCTCATCTGTGACCGATGATAGCCGACGAATTACACGGCTGTCATTTGGTCCTAAGCGGCGTGTTCCTTGGCTTTGGAGTGCGCGACTGACTCGGATGCATACTCGACCTCGCGCCCCTTGCCGCGCCGTCGCCAGCGCTCTCTACTGGCCCGCTTTCGGACGGCGTCGTACTGGATCGACAACCGCCTCGCCGCCTCCCTCGGCGAGATCCACGGCTCGGACACGATGGGCCACTCTCGCCACGCCTGGTAGCTCACCGTGTGCCCGCACCCGTCGCACACGAGCGGCACGAGCAGGTCGCCGTCTTCGCTTGGCACCGTGTAGTGCCCGTCGCAGCCATAGTCCATGCACTCGCGGCCGGTGTGGATGACCCGGACGTACTTGCGAATGACGGCGCGCAGGGCATTGCGAACGTCGTCGATGTCCTGCCCGATGGCGTAGACGATCTGGCGGCCCTCGCTGTCGTAGGTCATGTCGACGAGCACCTGGGCGCCGGCGATCGAGGACGGTCGCAGGACCTCCCCGCACCTGCTCTCGATCACGCGCGCCACATACTCGCTGAGGTCGTAGGCCATCGTGAGCGCCCGGTCCGTGTCGACCTCGTGCAGTACCTCGGCTACACCGGGCGGTAGGCGAGACCCGGGCACGGATCTGCCCCCGCCGACTGTCTTGATGGCGTCGATCTTCACGGGGTTCTCAACCTGGTCGACGAGCTCGATGACGGCCTGGAACTCGGCGGCCAGGGCTTCGGCGGTCAGTCCTCGATCATGTGCCCTCCCTGGGCATGACAAAGGCCGCCCCGATCTGGGACGGCCTGGGTGTGCGGTGGTGTGTGTGGTGCTAGTCGACGTCGATGCGGACGATCTGCGACCGGGCGATGTAGGTGGTGGCGGTGTCGTCGAGTGAGAAGGCGAGCACCTGGTTGTCGCCGGCGGTCCACTGCTCGACGAGTTCCATCACACCGTCGCCGGACATGCTCTGAATGGCGACCGAGCCGCCGTCAGTGGTGACGATGGTGACCTTCACCCCTCGGCCTCGATCCGGTCGGCGCGGGCACGGAGTACATGCCATGGCCACTTGGACGGCGTGAGAGACAGGGCATCCGCCGCCTCGCGCAGCGCCACCACCGCGCCCTCACGCCGGTACAGGTCAACCGACGCGTCGAAGTCGGCTTGCATGTCCCGGCGCGCCTGCTCGTACGCCTCCGCCCGCACCTGGGCGAGGAAGCGGTCGAACTCAGCAGCGGCCTCGCGCTCGTTCAGACCCCAGCGCTCCACCCAGGTGTCGCGCACCTCGTCCTCGGTGGGGACATAGTCGTTCACGATGCCTCCTCGTCGGGCTTGACCGTCGCGCGACCATCCAGGGCGTTCTCGACAAACTCGCGCAGGCCGTACGCCCAGAGCGCCTGGGGAGAGTCGCCCCCGTAGAGGTTGCACGCCTCGACGTCGAACGCCTTGGCCTGGTCGCGAATCTCCGACAGTGCGGCAACCGCACGGTCGGTCGCGGGCAGCAGCGCGAGCACGGCGTCGGCAATGCTCAGCCACTCCTCGTAAGCGCCTTCCTCCCACAGAGGATCGTCGTCTCGCCAGCCCTCGTCGGACCCTTGGAGCATGGTGTAGATCGTCCGGGCCACGGTCTCTCGCAGGTCACTCATCGGCCTCTCCGTTCAGCAGCGCGAGCACACGCTCCACAGATTCGAGCGCGATCCACACCCGGCAGTCGCACGAGGTGTTGAACTCGCTGTCGGTCAGGCTGATGCAGCGCGGGTCGTGGCTGCGTGCGACCGTCGTCGCCGCACGGACTTCACCGTCCCCTCCACATGTCGAGCAGACGAACGGCGTCGCAGCCTGACCCACGCGAACCTGCTCGTAGATCGCGCCGTCGCCACCGCACGTGGAACACGTCTGCGTCGTCGCCACCGGCTCGTCGGGGGTGAGGGCGGCGTTCCGCGACTGCACTTCCACGAGTTCAGCGTTGAGCTGCGTCACCGAGTCCGCGAGCTCGTCCGTCGCCAGGTCGAGACGCGTGATGGTCTCGCGGAGCTGCTGGTTCTGCCGGATCAGGTCGGGGATCACGGTGACGGCGTCGACGAGCGCGTCCGTGGGCCACTCGCCCTTCCCGGGCTTCGAGTCGAGCGCGGCCGTGTAGAGCGCCTGCGCGCGCGTCACGACGTCGTCGGGCTCGACGGCCGGCGGGACGGGCGCGTCCTGGTTGCAGGCGTCCCGCTTCCCGTGACGCCCGTCGCAACCGTGCTGGTGGATGACGAAGCACGTGTGGCCCAGCCAGTCGTCAGCCTCGGCGATCTGCTCCGGGTGGTCACATCGGCAGCACTTGCACGGACTGTCGGCGGGCTGGGGCTTCCACTTCGCGGGCGTGGTCATGCGATCACGACCAGCCACGCGACGAGGCCGACGAGGACGAGCGAGACCGCAGCGGTCCCGGGAGTCGTGGGCTTCTTCTGCTTCCCGACGGTCGCGACGGTCATGAGCGCGCCGAGCGCGAACCAGGCGAGCAGGACGATCTTGGGCCAGGTCATGCGGGGACTCCTTCGAGGGTCGGGGTGTTGCGCTGGAGGACGCGGGACACGGTGGACTTCGAGACGCCGACCTCGTCGGCGATGAGACGGAACGGGACACCCTGGGCCGCGAGCTGTTCGATCCGCGCGTCCCGTTCCGCGTCGGTGTTGCGGCGGCGCGTTGCGGATCGCTCACGGCGGGTCGCGGGCCGGTCGGGGTCTGGCGGTCGGGCTGGGCCCAGACGTTCTCCCGCCGGCGGGCGTCGAGGTCGACGACGTTCTCGGTCGTCGCGCGCGCAGGTCCGCGAGGGTGGTGCCCGCCGGCGGCACCGGGGGCGGGTCGGGCTGGTGCCGCGCGCACAGCGGGCCGGCCGGGTAGGGCCGGGTGGGGGCGCTCATGCTGCTCGCCTGTTCCGCTTGACGGTGTACCTACACCGTGTATAGGGTGTAGGTACACCACGACGGAGGGAAGCACGATGAACACCACGACGGTCGACCTGACCCGCAGCCGCAAGACCATCGCCTCGCTCGTCGGTCGTACGGCCGTCGTTGAGACCGGCGAGGGCCGCATGGTCGGCACGCTCGAGCGCCACCCCGCGAGGGCGCGCAGATGGCCGTGCGCATGGCCGACGGCCGTTGGGCCGCGACCGGCCCGCGCGTCGAGATCGTGGAGGACTGACGTGCCGAAGGGGACCGCGCTCCGCAACGTCCGGATCCCGGACGAGGTGTGGGAGCCTGCCAAGGTTGCCGCCGCAGAGAACGGGGAGACGGTGTCCGACGTCGTGCGTCGCGCGCTCGTTGAGTACGTCACGCCGCCACCGCCTCGAGAGCGGCAGCCCGCACGCTGAGCAGGTGCCGCAGCGCAGCCTCGGCCTGCTGCGGCACGACCCCGTTCCCGAGCGCCTTCAACTGCTCGTTGCGGGTCGTGCCCGTGTCGGTGACCCACCCGTCGGGCAGGCCCATCATCCACTCGACGAAGCGGGGCGCGAGCCTCGGAGCGCCCCCTTCCAGTCGGTTCCGTCGGTGAGGGCGCAGGTCGTCCGAGGATCGCGTCCCAGCGTGCGACCGCCGCCCCGTACTGCCCGAACGTCTCGGCTCGCCGCACGGTCGCGTCGGTCAGGGTGGTTCCGGCGTGGTGGCTGCCCGTCGCGGCATACGTCGCCCCGGACGCTCGGGAGTCCATCGCGGTGGGCGTCGGGAGCAGGGCGACCGCGCTCGGCAGCATGAGGTCGCCAGACGAGCCCCGCTGGTTGGGGCCGCCCTTGGTGCCGTCCGTGGCACGCGGCGTCGGGAGGAGCTGGCCGTTCCCGTTGCCGTGTGCCGACTTCATACGTTCGGTCCAGGCGTCCCACGCCTCGAGCTCCTTGCCCGCGCCCATGTCGTTGACGGCGGGCGTCGGGAGCAAGGTCAGAGCGTCGCGACGACCGTCCGCAGGTCCAGTCCGCCCGTCCCGTGTGCCCCTGGGCCGTTCGTGTCCGAGGTCCTCGGGCTCGGCAGCAGCGCCACCTCGAGCCCGTCCTTCCCCCGCGCTTCCAGTCCCTCGCTCGAGGTGTCGGAAGCGTCCCAGGCGAGGACGAAGACCCGGAAGCGTCCGTGCGGGGCTCCCACGTCGGCAGCTCGTAGGCCACACCACGCAGCGTCATACCCGAGTTCGGCCAGGTCTCCGAGTACACGACCGAGTGCCCGCAGAGGTGGCTCTCCTGGGTCTCCCACGCAGAACTCGCAGGACTCCACGTCGCCAGCGGTTGCTTCGGCACTGAGTGCTCCTCTCACGTTCTCCCACACGACGAAGCGCGGGCGGATGATCTCGATCGCGTCGCACATCGACGCCCACAGGCCCGAGCGGGTCCCGTCCCTCATACCGGCGCGCTTCCCGGCGTGCGACAGGTCTTGGCACGGGGAGCCGCCGCCGATGACGTCGACGGGCTGCACGGCGAGCCAGTCGACCTTCGTCACGTCCCCGATGTTGGGGGCGAGCGGGAAGCGGCGGGCGAGGATCTTCGACGGCGCGGACTCGAACTCGGAGACCCAAGCCGTCGTCGCGTTGAAGACCTTCTCGATGGCGAGCGCTAGACCCCCGTACCCGGCGAAGAGCTCTCCGGACTTCATGGCGCCTCCTTCCTGGTGTCGTCGTTCTGAGCCCCGTTCCCACCCGCACCCCTCCCCGTAGACCCGGGCGGGGTTTGCGTCGCTCCTGGGGCCGGTTCTGTGGGTGTGGCGGGGGTGTTTGGGGTCACTCGGTGACCTCTGCGACGGCGTAGCTCTTCCACTCGCCAGCCGGGTAGTAGGCGGCAACCTCGCCGCGGTGCGTGATGACGAGATCGCCGCCATCGACGCTCGCCTCACCGCGGTGACTGTTCATGGGCAGCGATCCGCCACGGAAGTCAGTCGCCTCGCCGTAGACCACGACGACCTTGCGGTCCTTGACCTTCTTCTTCGGTCGGAGCGCGGCGATCTCGCGATTGCAGTCGTCGATCTGGCGGTTCAGCTCCTCGCGGGCGTTCGTGATCGCCTGGAGCAGCGCGGCGTTGTCGATCCGGTTGCGCTTCATCGTTCGTTCTCCTGTTCGGGTTGGTCTTCGCCCAGCGCCTCTCGCTGGCGGCGGATCTGCGACCGTGCAAGCTCGGCGCCGGCACGGTTGATCTCGGCCTGCTCCGGTCGGGCGGTGGTGGGCACGGGTTGGTCGTTCTCGAGCTGCTCGGCGCGGCAGGCTGAGCAGTTGTTGGCCGGGAAGGATGCGTGCCCGGGTTCAGGGCATCGGTCGAAGTGGAGTGGGCTGGGGCTGTCGCCCGCACCCGTCGCCGACCACCAGGGGCCGGCCTCGTTCATCCGCTTCGGGGTGACGGTCTTCTCGTCCAGCGCCACCCACACGAGTGCGATCGCCACGTCCCGGACGGCTCCGTTCGCGTGGTGACGCTCGAGGAAGGTGACGAGGCTCTTCTCAGGCCAGCCGGGACGCAGCGCGTGAGCGGCTGCGGCCAGGCGGTGGATCTGGGTTTCGTTGAGCATCTCCAAGTCCAATCGGCTCGGTCTCGCGCGTTACGTAAGTGACGTTCTTGGTCTTGGATGAGTTCTCCCAACAGACCAAGGTGAGACGAAAGATCTGTAGGTCGGGTCGGGTCGGGTAGGGAAGGGGTTGGGAAGGGTTGGGTTGGGGTGCCGTTACTAACGGCGTTAGTAACGCCGTTACGACGCGTTACGCGACAACGTCCAGACCCTTCTTCCGCGCCTCCCTGCGCTTCTCCCGGAACCGCTTCTGGCGCTCCCGATTCATCTCCCGATCGCGCTCGATCTCTTCCTTCGTCATCTGGTAGTGCTCCCAGTCGTGGAACTGCCAGCCGGGCTCGCTCTCACGGCTGGACTGCGACCACAAACCGGCCTTGACCAGCAAAGATGCGAGCCTCTTGCCGTTCGGCCATGCAACGACGAACCACTCCGGGACGAAGCCCTCGGTCACGTACTGCGAGCAGTAGGAGCCAGCGAGAGACCACAAGCCCATCGCGGCCAGGCCAGCCGAACGTGACTTCGGGTGGCTGTGGAGGGTGTCGTCAACCTTGAACCACGGGATCGGAATCACCCCTCTCCGGAGGTCGCTCGCCGGTCAGTAGAGCGACCAGATCTCGGACCGTCATGAGCACGTACTGAGCCCCCGGATCGGCGTTTCGCATGCGTTTGGCGACCACGATTCCGGCGATCGCGTCGTCGTTTCCGCGCTCGATCTCGGCCTCGCGGACCCACTGCGCAGCCACCAAGCTGCCTGCGTAGTCCTTGCACTCGACGACCACACGGCCGCCCATGTGCCTCAGCCCGGCGATGTCTCCGCGGTCCTTCGCGCCCGTCTTGACGCGCCGGTCGATGCGGTCGTCGACATGCTCGGCGAGGTAGTCCGCGATGACGCGCTCAAACCTCGATCCGGCGGCGCGCGCTGATGCTCTGGTGCGGCTCACGACGCCTCCTTCAACGACGAAGCCCCCGGGGTTGCCGGGGCTTGGTGAGTGCTCTGCGGATTCGTTCGGCTTCGAGGTAGCCGTCGATGATGTCGTCGGGTGGGCGTTGGGCGATGCCTGCACGCCCGGCGCCCTGGGCGTTGGTGATGGCGGTCCTCTGATGCCAGTCACGGATGGCCTCGCGCTGCCGGTTGATGGGCAGGTCGTAGATCTCGGCGATCGTCATGCCGCCTCCTTCCGGATGCTCCTGGCGTGCTTGTTGAGGGGGTTAGCTGTCCACTCCTGGCCCGCCCAGATCCCGACGTCGTTGCGCTTCCTGGCGGTGGCGCACCTGGCCCACACGGGGCAGGTGTCACAGATCTCCTTGGCGATCTTGACCAGGCGGGCGCGCTCGTCACCGCGAGCCTCGTCGGGGAAGAACGGGTCACCCCCGGCTGCTGCGTAGATCGCACCCCAGTCCTTGCAGGCGGCCTCGTCGCGCCAGTAGCCGTCGTTCACGAGATCCTCCTCTCGAACTCGCGACGCACGACACCGGCCTCGTGCTGCACCAGGCGCGCGATGTCGCCTCGGCCCCGGCGTTCGGCGACGCGCAGGATCGATCTCGGGTTGGAGCCGAGCCGCTTGGATGCCATATAGACGGACTCGCCCATGCGGACCAGGGAGACGAACTCGTCAAGATCCAGGACATGGCGCTCCTTCCTGCGCACGCCTCGAGGCTCGTCGTCGGCGTCGATGTCGTTCCATGCCAGCGGGGGTGCCCAGCCGCGACCGATTGCCACCTGCCGCGTGCGTTCGGACGGGCCGACACTCCCGGACAGGTGCTCGTAGGCGGCATTGATCCGCTCGTGCTTCTTGACGTCGATGTTGGCGTCGCGGTGGGCGATCATCGCCAGGTTTGTCGTGCTGTAGCCCGTCTCGGCCGCGATGTCGACCAGGCGCCATCCGAGTGCATGGAGTGCTCGGATGCGGCGGACCGCGCCACGTGATCTGATGGTCTGGCGCACCTGGCCGCGAGCCTTGCGCAGACGGTAGGGCCTTGGTGCGCTCGGTGGCGGGGGAGAGCGTCATGACGCCTGCCCCTTGATCTCGGCCACGCGCTCGTTGATGAGCGCCTTGGTCTCGTCGCTCGCCGTCCGGTACATGGACCGCAGCACGTCCAGGTCGTTGCACGCGGCGATCTCTTCGGGGGTGGGGTCGAAGGTGTCAGTGGGCTTGGTCACTGCATGTGCACTGACTTGTGCACTGACGTCTGCACTGAGCGGCTTCACGCGCCACAACTTCTTGCGACCGGCTCCGGATGATCGGATCGACACCGAACGCTCGGAGTCGATGTGAGACAGGTGGCTGATGCGGATGCCGCCGACCTTCTCTTTGCCGAACATGACGTCGGGGTCGTTGTAGAGGGTCACGCTGCGGCCGACCCACTGGGTTCCGTCGGTTCCCCAGCACTTGGCGAGCACGTCGAGCATTCCCTTGCTGGGGCGCCAGACGCGGGGAAGTCACGCAGCCGAATCTCGGCCACCGTCTTACCTTCGCGCGTGCCGAGCTTCGATCCGGTGTCGATGGTGAAGGTGCGCGGGTTGACCAGCTCGATCGCGTCGAGCTGGTCGGACGTTGGGGCGAGGGCATCGGTGATGTCCATGTCAGAACTCGATTCCTGCGTAGTCGGGGGTTCGTTCGGTGAGGGGCAGCCCGTCGGTGGCCACGGTGTACGCGGCGACGATCTCGGCGGACCGTTCCTCGAAGGTGGCGACGGCGGCGAGGATGGCGCCTTGCCATGCGGGGTCAGGCAGCACTCGGCGCACGTACATCGGCATCCCGCCCGCGTAGGAGCAGTAGTCGATCCACTTGCGCCCAGACACGAGCAGCCCGCACTGGAGCTGGGCCATGTTCGCGGCAGGCACCTCGTCGACCAGGAACGTGCTCACCTGGGTCTTCTGGCGCCGGGACTTGATCTCGATGAGCCCGTCAGTGCCCACCAGGCCGTCGGGGGAGTAGCCGATCGGGAAGCCGAAGTCGTCGTTCACCATGAAGCCGATCTCCTCGACCGGCGCATAGTGCTCGGCGTAGTGCTCCCGGGCGAGCGGCTCTTCCTCGCTGCCGCGCTCCATGTCAGCCGACACCCAGGTCGGGTCGACGTAGCCGGTGATGCGCTCGGCGGTCAGGGTGAGCGTCAGGCCGCGTGAGGTCTCGTTGTCCGCGACCTTGAGGCCGGCCGTCAGCAGCTTCCCGACGGCCGACGCGGTGACGATCCCGCAGCGCGCCGAGAGCCACTCGTCGCTGCCCTGTTCGAGCTCGGGGTAGAGGTGGATGCTCATCCGTCCTCCCCAAACTCCCAAGGCTCCGGCGGCAACTCCGACAGGCCGACGGGCGGCAGGGTCCAGTCGGCGTCGTACGCGGCGTCACGGGCTTCCTCGCGCTCGTCGTGCAGGGCGTCGTCGAGGGGGTAGTGGTGCTTCATGCGATCACCACCAGCCACACAACGACGCCCAGGATGACGATCGAGCCGGTGGCGACTCCCGGCGTTGTGGGCTTCCTCGGCTTGCCGATGGTCGCGATGGTGACGAGCGCGCTGAACGCGAACCAGGCGAGCAGGACGATCTTGGGCCAGGTCATGACTTCCCCTTCTGTGCAGCGTTCTGGTTGCAGTCGTCGAGGGGGCAGTGGTGCTTCACGACGCACTCCCCTCGGGCTTCGGGGTGATGTCGAATAGGTAGTAGTCGCCCTGCCAGTCCTCGCGAACGGGGATGGTGACGCTGCCGATGAGGTCTTCTTCGCTGTTCTCGTGCCAGTCCCGCAGGTTGCAGACGTCGGGGTCGAAATGGCCGCGATGCGCGAGGCTGTCGTCGACGGTGGTCGTGGGTGTGTCGTAGGCCGGATAGTGGATCGGCACGCCGTCCTCGACGCGAAAGTCGTAGAACTCCTCGCAGTCGCACTCGAAGATCGCGTGGCACGACGATTCGGCGGGCGCGTGACAGTTCAGGGTCGTTTGCACGTACCCGTCGAACTCGATGGTCAGGGTGTGGTGACTCATGACGCCTCCCCATCTACGTCCTCCGGCTTCGGCTCGACCTTGATCGAGAACGTCAGCCCGAGGTCGTCTGCGACGGCGGCGATCTGGCCTAGGGTCGCGTCCTTGGAGTTGGCGACGAGCGCAACGAACCGCTGGGCCTTGGTCCCGGCGGCGAGCATGTTGTCGAGGAAGTTCATGACGCCTCCGTCCCGCAGCAGGTGCAGCCGTCGCCCTCGCACTGCCAGCACTCCCCGCCGGCGCATGGCAGACACTCGCCGCCCAGCTCGACCTCGAACGGATCCCCGGTCGCGGCTCGGTAGACGGGCGCGAGGGGCACGTCCTGCCTTGGTGCCGACGACGGGGCGGGACGATGGGAGAACAGGTTGCGGATGTCAGCCACGACGCACCTTCTTCCCGCGCCCACGACGGGCACGCTTCTGGGGATCGAGGAGCAGCAGCGCCACGATCACGACGACGACAAACAGAACGGCGCCCCCTGCTGTCAGGGCGGCGCCGTGGGTGGTGATCCAGTCGGTGGTCATGGTCTGATCCCTCTCAAGGCCATGCCCGTCTTCATGAGCGCGACGGCGTCCGCGTTGCGTGCAGCCAGCGCGTACAAGATCGCCGCCTGCACGACCATGACGACAGCGTCCGAGCCGAGCTGCTGCGCTTCGTCGATGACGTCGAACACCTCGACGCTGTTCCTCCCGGACGCGACGTCGAAGAGGCGTTGCGCCAGGGCTGCGACCGTCGCGTCGTACTCGTCGGGCGTCGGGCCGGGGCGGCGGTCGAAGTTGCCGGGGATGACGGTCACGACGCCGCCTCCTCGCGCTTGGTCCAGCCTCGGGCGATGAGGTAGCGGGCGGCGTTCTTGAACGACGCCGCGGCCTCGGTTGCCTCGTAGCGGGAGAGGTCGTCGGCAAGCGCCTTCACCTGCGCCTCGTCCACGGGCGGGTGCTTACGGGCCTGGTGCTGCTCCATTGCGAGATGCGCTAGCGCGACCACGTGGTGCCCGTCTGCGGTTCGGGCCGCGTACCACGCACCGCCCGCCTGGAGGCTACTGTCGTCGTCGGGGTCATTCACCACCTCGGGCAGCTCACTCGCCTCGATCACGGTGGCGTCGAGGGGGACGACCTGAACCTCGGTCCAATCCTCGGGGTGCATGAATTCGTAGTCGTCGGCGAAGTCCGCGACCTGGCCGTCCTCCGCCTTCCAGTACCTCGTCATCACGCCACCTGCCCAGGGGTCTCGTCGATGATCGGCTCGCCCCAACGGTCAACTTCACGCAGCACGGTGACGCTGCGCGCCTTGACCTTCGACGAGTCGATGGCGCGAATGTCGGCGACGGGCACCGTCACCTCAAGGAACCTGGTGGCGTCCGTGTAGTGCGACCGCGCCTGCCCGACTGTCGGCGAGACGTGCAGCCCGTACCCACAGTCGTGGCTGTCGAACCAGTCGGGTGCGGTGACCGTGGTGCCGGGCTCGTAGCGGGTCAGCTTGTACGAGTGGCCGGCGTCGAGGTTGTCGTCCACGGCCTTGAACAGGTGCACGAGCCCGTCGACAACCTTGGCGCCCGTCAGGTCGAGCCAGGTGTCAGTGTCGGTGGCGTCGACCTTGGTCATGTCGATGACGACACCGCCAGACAGGTCGACGCGGGTGGAGCGGAGGTGGACGGCTGTAAACTTCCCCGCCACGACGTGCGACGAGTCCCGCGCCACGACGCGCGACGAGCCCCGCGCCTCGACGCACGACGAGTCCCACGCCTCGACGCGCGACGAGTCCCACGCCACGACGTGCGACGAGTCCCACGCCACGACGCGCGACGAGCCCAGCGCCACGACGTGCGACAAGTCCCACGCCACGACGCGCGACGAGCCCAGCGCCACGACGCGCGACGAGCCCAGCGCCACGACGCGCGACGAGTCCCGCGCCACGACGTGCGACGAGGGCGTCTCGTTGATGCGCAGCCAGACACCAGCGTCCGACTCGATGTAGATGCGAGCGGACGTGTCGCCCTTGTGCTTGGCAAGCGCGGCATCCAGCTCGGCCTGGGTGTGAACGGTGATCGCGGTCATGTCAGTCGGTCTCCTTCGAGCTCGTGTCGTCGGCCGCGCACTCACGCACGACACGGTTGCGGATCGCGGACAGGCCGGCCTGGGAGGAGAAGGCGCGGGTGTGGACGATCGCGCCGGACGGGTGGACCTCGACCTGGGCGCGCAGGCCGTCGTCGTGCAGGTCGCCGTCGGACAGCGCGGACGACAGGAGGCTCGTGTCCGCGATCGGGGAGGCGAGTGCTGCCAGGCGCGCAACCTCGGCTCGATGCTCGGCCGGCGTCAGGGAGGACGGGCGGACGGGCGGACCGAAGCGCGACGGGTGACGACCGACACCGTCCAGGCGGTCCAGGCGGGAGACGTCTGCCGGGCCGGGGCTGACGATGTGCTTGCGGATGAAGCGGCGGAGGGGGTTCATTGGTTGGCCTTTCGGGGTCCGGTCGTCTCCATGTAGCGGGGCGCGACCAAGGTGGATGCGAGGTAGTCGGCGACGTTCTGGCGCGTGAAGCGCGGAGTGCGACCGACCATGTGGTGGGGGATCTCGTCGAGGTGGCGCCCAACCCAGTCGGCTGACTTTCCGCCGACTCGCTGGCCGAACCACTCGGCATCGAAGGTCTCGATGTCTTCCTGGTTGCTCATGCGGCGTCCTCCTTGATGAGCAGCGCCCGCAGGTCCTCGATGCCCTTGGGTGTGACGCGGATGGTGGGTGCAGCGACTTCCATCTCGCCGGTCCTGGAGTTGAGGAACGCGGCGCCCATGCGCTCAACGAGGCGTCCGGTGTTGAGCGCCGTCTGGTAGGCGTGCCAGCGATTCCGGTTGCCCTGGCGGAAGATCCAGCCGGCCTCGGCCATGAAGGTGAACAGGCGGGTCCGGCCGATGTCAATGCCGGGGTCGCGGCTGAGGATCTTCGCGGCCTCGTCGACCGCGTAGTCACCGGCGGCGCTGACCATGACATCCCAGGCTTCGGCGCGCGGGGTCAGCTCGGCTACCTGTGCCTTGGACTGCTCGATGACCTTCTGGGCCTCGATCAGCGCCGTGGCGATCAGCTCGGGGCCGGTGAGCGCGGGTGCTGCGCCGTAGGAGCCGGTCTTGCGGATTGCGGGCAGCACTTCATGGGTGACCCAGCGCTGCACAGGCTCGGCCGCCGGGGAGTCGCTGCGAAGGATGACCTTCCACATTCCTGACTCGTTGACGACCGGACGTTCGCGAGTGACCTCGCGCGAACCCTCAGTCAGGCTGAGGGTTGCTCGTCGCACCTCATCCTCGGCGAGCCGACCGGCGACCATTGTTGAGTTGCCGATGTTGAGCACTGCGCAGAGGTCGGCGAGTACGAACCACGGCTCGCCGTCGATGGTCACGACTCGGACGGCGTGGCCGTCGAAGTCGAAGGGGTAACCTCGTTCACGGATGGACTCCTATCTGTCTGTCGGTGCCCCCGGTCGTCGTGGTTGGTGACGGGGGCGCTGTCATGTCTGCGTGCCCGCGGCCCGGCTCGAACGGGCTGCCTGCCATCAGGGCGGGGCGGAAGTCTTTGTGCCAGCTCCACGCGCGGGACCGACCGCGCGGCTTGGCTCCGGGAGCGCCTACGACTCCTGCCTGGGCCTGTCGTCTCCACGACTGCTCCCTCTAGGCGTTTGCTCCGTCCGCGCGTAGGAGAGTTGTCGCGGTCCGGTACTGCTCGGCGTTCCCTGTATCCAGTTGTCAAGGTGCGTTTTGGGTGTGCTCCACCCACCCGGCGACCCCTTGCGGGTTCGCGGGCTATGCCATATGGCATGTCATGCGGCGAGCGAAGGCGCCTTTCGCATGAGGCTCTGAGGTGAGGTTCCGAGGCTGGCGCAGATCAGCGCGATCTCCCCGGTTGTCCAGTCGGACGTTCCGGTCATCCGTCGACGCAGGGTGCGCTCGGCGATGCCAGTGGTGCGGGAGAGGTCCGTGATCGACCGGCCCTGACTGTCGAGCGCAAGGCCGACATTCTGCGCCACCGTGGCGTTCAGGTCGTTCGTCATGGCTAGAGCATATGCCATATGGCATGCCTGTCAAGCCCTGCCGAGCGGGTGAAGTGCAGCCGTGTAGTTCGGGTGATCCGTGGGTGACGTTTTCCATGCCGTATTGCATGCCTCATGCACCCATGGCATACCCTGGGCGCATGCCTACAGGAACCAAGCCGGGGCCCAACGATCTCGACCGAGCGATCGCCGAGGCTATCCGGTCTGCCATGGCGGGCCGAACTCCGCCGCTGCGTCAGGCCGACATCGAGCGCATGACGCAGATCCCGCAGTCGAGCCTGTCCAGACTCCTCAAGCCCGCCAAGACTATGACGATCCAGCAGCTCGACGAGATCTGCTCGGCAGTGGGCATAGACGCCGCGGTCGTCTTGGGTGACGCGATGCGCACGGTCGCGGCCCAGCAAGCGCTAGTCGCACGGAGCAGTAGGACGGTCCCGGCGCGCCAGGCGCACGAACCGTCCCGATCACGTGCTCCGCGTGGAAAGGGCACCAGTCGCGCCAGCAGTCGGCACTGATCGGGCAACCCCCGCGCGGCAGGTCCGCATCGACCATCGTGGGAACGCTGCCACTGGCAACGGGGGAGTGCATCTGGAGGGCTATGGCTCGATCTGCTCAAGGAGTGTCGGCCGCGACTGCGTGAGCGCTGCCGAGAGCGCCTGCGCGACAGCGATGCGCGCGGCCGGCATGACGTGCCCATAGCGATCGACCGTCGTCGTGATCGACTCGTGCCCGAGGTGCGCCTGGACGTAGTTGATCGGGATGCCCGCCGACAGCAGCCAGGATGCGCAGGTGTGGCGCGCATCGTGGACCCGGGGTCGCTTCCCGAGCGGCGGGTCAAGAGGCTCGATCGGCTTCCCTGCAGCATCCAGCCTGCGAGCGACGCGCTTGGCCTTCGGTCCGGGATCCTGCCCTGGCTCGCCGTTCGCCAGGCGCACTGCCGGCCTCCACACGTTGTCGTGGAACGTCTGAGGCTTCACCGCCTCGCCGTTCGCGTTCACGAAGACCAGCTCGTCGGCCGGGCGCTTGCCGATGATCGGTCGCAACACCTCCACGGTCTCCGGCGCGAGCGCGATCGTGCGACGAGACCGCTTCGACTTCGGAGCCCCGAGCTCCCGCCCGGTGTCCGTCTCCTTCCACGCCTGCACGACCGTGATCGTCGCGAGATCGAGGCTCACGTCGCCGACGCGCAGCGCGGTGATCTCGCCCCACCGGAGCCCGGTGGCGAACAGCACCTCGACGAATGGCTGCCATGTCGGCGTGAAGCACCCGAGGAACCGGGTGTACTCGTCGTGCGTGAGGAACACCATCGGCTCAACGACGGAGCGTGGCAGGCGCGTGCCTCGACACGGGTTGGAGGGGATGAGCCCGCGCTTCACCGCGGCCTGCATCGCGGACGACACGAAGCCGTGCTTGTTCTTGATCGTCTTGCCCGAGGCCTTCGACTTCTCGAGGTCCTTGACCCACCGCCCGATCGCGGACGGGTCGACGGCCGTCAGTGGCAGTTCGCCGAGCGCGCCGAGGTCGTTGGCGATGTACGCCCGGTAGCGGCCCGTCGTTCCGGAGGTGACGCCCGTCAGGGAGTCAACATGCTCGGTGCACCAGGAGGCGACAGTGTGGTCGGTGGCGAGGGAGCCGCGAGCCTCGTTCAACAGGCGCAGCGCCTCGTCCACGCCGTAGCTGGCGAGCCAACGGGTGAACCGCCGGGCGTCCGCCTGCTTCTTGAACGTCTCGGAGGACTGCTTGCCGACGCGCCGGAAGCGGACCTTCCACGTCTTCGTGCCGTCCTTGGCTACGTGCAGTGTGGGCTCTCGCATGCCGACCATTCTGCCTCCTGCGATGGGTACGCTGTACCCACTTTGGCCCGGCGACTCCCGGACTATCCCGTCAGGCCCGAGTAGAAACCGTTGAAATCTCGCCACTCTCAGCGTCGCTGCTGGTCAGATTCTATCAGCAAAGGGGTTCAAGTCCCCCTCCGGACACTCGTTGAGACAGCGACGACGAAGGCCCCGACCGGGAACGGTCGGGGCCTTCGTCGTACCCGTGTCTCTGACCGGCGGCTTCGTCCCTTTCCGGGGTGTTCGGCGCGTGTCGCTGCGTTCGTCCCCGCCGGGCGGCAGACTGGGGACCGCCGACGACGGAGGGTGGTCTGATGACGAACGGTGCCGCGGGGGACCAGGCGACGTCGGGCGCGCCGTCGTCCGGGTCCAAGCCTCCTCGGGGGTGAGCCCGGCGGCCCGGAAGGTCGCGGGCGCGCGGCGCAACCCGAGCGCCGTCGGGGTCACGCCGGACCCGGTGCCGCTGTGGCTACGCACCGTGGCCGGGTGGATCTGGCGTCTGCTCTTCATCATCGTCGCGGTCGCCCTCGTGTTCTGGGCCACGAGCCAGGTGCGGCTGCTGTTCATCGCCCTGTTCGTCGCGTTCGTGTTCACCTCGGTCCTGCGCCCCGTCGTGAAGCTGTTCGACCGGGTGATGTGGCGCTGGCTCGCGGTGCTGCTCTCGCTCCTGCTCGCGATCGCGGTCTTCGGGGGCTCCTGACGTACGTCGTCGCGTCCGTCGCGGGTCAGTGGGCCGACCTCGCCAAGCAGTTCAACGCGGGGCTCCAGCAGATCCTGGACTTCCTCAACGGCAGCCCGTTCCACCTGAACCTGCAGCTCAGCGACCTCAACGACTGGGTCGACAAGGGACGCGAGTGGCTCACCCAGCACTCGGGCGACATCGCCAGCACCGCATTCTCGCAGGCGGGCTCGGTGGTCGAGGTGTTCACCGGGCTCGCGCTCGCGATCTTCTGCACGGTCTTCTTCCTGGCGCGCGGCACCGAGATGTGGACCTGGTTCCTCAACCAGATGCCGGCTGCGAGCCGCGAGCCCCTCATGGCTGCGGGCGGTGCCGGCTGGTACACGTTCTCCGGGTACGCGCGGGGCACCGTGATCATCGCGCTCACCGACGGCATCCTCGCGGGCATCTGGCTCGTGATCCTGGGAGTCCCGCTCGCCGCCCCCTCGCCGTGCTCGTGTTCATCGGCGCGTTCATCCCCCTCATCGGCGCGCCGCTCGCGATGGTCGTCGCGATGATCGTGGCGCTCGCGACGCACGGCGTGTGGTCCGCGGTGCTCGTCGGGGTGGGGATCGCGATGATCGGCCAGCTTGAGGGACACGTCCTCCAGCCGCTCGTCATGGGCCGGCAGGTCTCGCTCCATCCGGTCGTGGTGGCGTGCAGCGTCACCGCGGGCACCCTCATCGGGGGCTCCTGGGCGCGATCATCGCCGTCCCGCTGGTCGCCGTGACCTGGTCCGTCTACTCGCGGCTGCACACCCCCGACCCGCCCATGGAGCCCCACGAGCCCGCCGAGGCCGTCGAGCCCCCGCCCGACGCGAAAGCAGCCGACTGAGCCGGGACGTGCGTGTGACGATGGGCCCATGCCTCTCGACCCCGCGAACCCGTTCGCCCAGCCGTCCTCGCTGCCCTACGAGCTTCCTGACTTCCGCGCCGTCCGTGCCGAGCACTACCTGCCCGCCGCCCGCGCGGGCATGGCCGAGCAGCTCGCCGACGTGCGCGCGATCGCCGCGGCCACCGAGCCGCCGACGCCGGAGGACGTCCTCGACGCCTTCGAGCGGACGGGCCAGCTCCTGCGCCGCTCCGCCACGGTCTTCTTCAGCACCCTGAGCGCCGACGCCACCCCCGAGCTCGAGGCGATCGAGGCCGAGCTCGCGCCCGAGCTCGCCGCCCACGAGGACGCCGTCTTCATGGACCGCGACCTGTATGCGCGCTTGGAGGCGCTCGCGGACCGTGCGGCGGCGGGCGAGGTCGCCCTGGACGACGAGCAGGCGTGGCTGCTGCGCAAGACGCTCGACCGGTTCACCCGGGCCGGGGTCGCGCTCGACGACGACGCCCAGGCCCGGCTGCGCGAGCTCAACACCCGCCTCACGTCCCTCGAGGCGAGCTTCGGGCGCACGCTGCTCGCGGCGTCCAACGCGGCCGCCGTCCTCGTCACGGACCGGTCCGACCTCGCGGGGCTGCCCGACGACGCCGTGGCCTCCGCCGCGCAGGCCGCGCGCGACGCCGCCCACCCGGGCGACGACGAGCACGGGCCGTGGCTGCTCGAGCTCCAGCTCCCCACCCAGCAGGCCGTCGTCGCGAGCCTCGACGACCCCGGCGTGCGCGCCCGCGTCCAGGCGGCCGCCGAGGCCCGGGGCGCGGGCGGCGAGCACGACACGCGTGCCCTCCTCGTCGAGATCGCGCGACTGCGTGCCGAGAAGGCCCGGCTCCTCGGGTACGCGCACTACGCCGACTACGTGGCCGCGGACGGCACCGCGGGGACGGGCGACGCCGTCGCCGACGTCCTCGACCGGCTCGCCCCGGCCGCCGTCGCGAACGCGCGCCGCGAGGGCGACGACCTGGCCGCGTACGCGGCCGAAGCCGGCCTCCCCACGGCCGGGGCGCCCGTTGCGGCGGGCGACTGGGCGTACCTGTCCGACCGGCTCCGCACGGCCCGCCACGACCTGGACGCGTCGGCCCTGCGGCCCTACCTCGAGCTCGAGCGCGTCCTGCAGGACGGCGTCTTCGAGGCCGCCCACCGGCTCTACGGGCTGACGTTCGCCGAGCGCGACGACCTGGTCGGCTACCACCCGGACGTGCGCGTCTTCGAGGTCTTCGACGAGGCGACCGCCGGTCCCGACGGCGGGCCCGGCACCCCGGGTGAGGGGATCGGCCTGTTCCTCGCCGACTACTGGACGCGCGCGTCCAAGCGCGGCGGCGCGTGGATGAACAACCTGGTCGACCAGAACCACCTGCTGGACCAGCGCCCGGTCGTCGTCAACAACCTCAACCTCCCCAAGCCGCCCGCCGGGAGCCCGACCCTGCTCGAGTGGGACAACGTCATCACCCTGTTCCACGAGTTCGGGCACGCGCTGCACGGCCTCTTCTCGGACGTGCGCTACCCGTCCCGATCGGGCACGGAGGTCCCGCGCGACTTCGTCGAGTACCCGTCCCAGGTGAACGAGATGTGGGCGTGGGAGCCCGCGATCCTGCGCTCCTACGCCGTGCACCACGTCACCGGCGAGCCCATGCCGTCCGCATGGGTCGACACACTGCTCGCGACCCGGCAGTGGGGTGAGGGCTTCGCGACGACCGAGTACCTCGCGGCCACGCTCCTCGACCAGGCCTGGCACCGGCTCGCGCCCGACGACGTCCCGACCGACCCCGCCGACGTGGCCGCTTTCGAGGCGAAGGCTCTCGCCGCGGCCGGCGTCGACTACGCGCCCGTGCCGCCCCGCTACCGCTCCACCTACTTCAACCACGTGTTCGGCGGCGGGTACGCGGCCGGCTACTACTCGTACATCTGGTCGGAGGTCCTCGACGCCGACACCGTCGAGTGGTTCCGGGAGAACGGCGGGCTGGAGCGCGCGAACGGCGACCGGTTCCGCCGCACCCTCCTCGCGCGCGGCGGCGGCACCGACCCCATGGACGCGTTCCGCGAGCTGCGCGGCCGCGACCCCGAGATCGCCCCGCTCCTCGCGCGCCGCGGCCTCGCCTGAGCCCTGCCCGCGTCACGTCCTCCCGCCCCGTGGACGCCCGGCCCGAGGTGGCCGGGCGCCGCGGGGCGCCCGGGTAGCGTGACCCCATGACCGCCACGCCGAGCCACGCACCCCAGCCCGCCGCAGCCGTCCCGTCGGCCGAGGACGAGGTCGTCGAGATCTGCCGCGACCTGCTGCGCATCGACACGTCGAACTACGGCGACGACTCGGGTCCCGGTGAGCGCGCCGCCGCGGAGCACGTCGCGGCGCTGCTGTCCGAGGTGGGGCTCGACGTCGACGTGTTCGAGTCCGCGCCGGGCCGGACGAGCGTCGTGACGCGCGTCGAGGGCGCCGACCGGTCCCGGCCCGCGCTCGTCGTGCACGGGCACCTCGACGTCGTGCCCGCGCGCGCCGACGACTGGAGCGTCGACCCGTTCGCCGGCGAGGAGCGCGACGGCATGCTGTGGGGGCGCGGCGCCGTCGACATGAAGGACATGGACGCGATGATCCTCGCCGTCCTGCGCCGCATGATCCAGGACGGCCGCAAGCCCGCGCGCGACCTCGTCGTCGCGTTCTTCGCCGACGAGGAGGCCGGCGGCGTCCAGGGCGCCCAGTGGGCCGTCGACCGCCGCCCGGAGCTCTTCGAGGGCGCGACCGAGGCCGTGAGCGAGGTCGGCGGGTACAGCGTCGACGTCGAGGGGCACCGTGCCTACCTCCTGCAGACCGCCGAGAAGGGCCTGTGGTGGCTGCGGCTCGTCGCCGACGGCAAGGCCGGGCACGGCTCCCAGGTCAACACCGACAACGCCGTCACCCGCCTCGCCGGCGCCGTCGCCCGCATCGGTGCGCACCGCTGGCCGCTGCGCCTCACCCCGACCGTCGACGCGCTCCTGCGCGGCGTCGCGGACCTCACCGGTCTCCCGTACGACCCCCACGACCCCGACGGCGTCGACCGGCTCGTCGCGGCCCTCGGCCCGGCCGCCGCGTTCGTCGGCGCGACCGTCCGGCACACGGCCAACCCCACCCAGCTCGACGCCGGGTACAAGGCGAACGTCGTGCCCGGGAGCGCGTCCGCGACGATCGACGCGCGGTTCCTGCCCGGCCACGAGGCCGAGGCCGAGACGCAGCTCCGGGCGCTCGCGGGCGACGGCGTCCGGTTCGAGACGATCCACCGCGACGTCGCGCTCGAGGTCCCGTTCTCGGGCGGGCTCGTGGACGCGATGTCGGCGGCGCTGCTCGCGGAGGACCCGGGCGCCTCCGTCCTGCCGTACACGCTGTCGGGTGGCACGGACAACAAGTCGCTGTCGCGGCTCGGGATCACGGGCTACGGGTTCGCGCCCCTGCGCCTGCCCGCGGACCTCGACTTCGCGGGCATGTTCCACGGCGTCGACGAGCGGGTGCCGCTCGACGCGCTGCGGTTCGGCGTGCGCGTGCTGGACCGGTTCCTCGCGACCTGCTGAGCGGAGGTAGCCGGGCCGGGCCGGGGCGGTGGGCCGCGGTCAGGCGAGGAGCGCGTCGAGCATCTGCCGCAGCTGCCCGACGTAGCCGCCGCCGAACAGCACCGCGTGCACCGCGACCGGGTACACCTGGTGCACGGCGACGCGGTGCCGCCAGCCGCGCGCCAGCGGGCGCGTGGTGTCGTACGCGGCGAGCACGACGTCGAGGTGAGGTGCGCCGAACAGCGCCAGCATCGCGAGGTCGGCCTCGCGGTGCCCGCCGTGCGCGGCGGGGTCGATCAGCACGGCCTCGACGTCGTCGACCCGGCCGCTCGCGGTCCACATCACGTTGCCCGACCACAGGTCGCCGTGGACCCGCGCGGGCGGTTCGCCGGTCTCCCAGCGGCCGGCCCGGTCGGCGAGCCGGTGCAGGGCGTCCGTGTCGGCCCGGGTGAGGGCTCCGCGCTCCGCCCCCTGACCGGCGACGGGGCGCAGCCGCGCCTCGCCCCAGAAGTCCGCCCACGTGTCCCAGACGCCCGTGGCCAGGGGGAGCGGATCGTCGAGCGGCCCGAAGAACGCGTCGCCCCACCAGCCGGGCGGCGGGCTGCCCCAGGCGGTCGCGCCCGCGTCGTGCAGGGTGGCGAGGTCGCGCCCGAACCGGGCCGCGGCCTCGCGGGTCGGCGCGGCAGGGACGACGCGCTCGAGGTCCAGGTGATCCTCGCCCACGCCCCGGACGCCGACGACGCGCGGACCGGTCGGCCCGCCCGGTGCGGCCGGGCGGCGAGCCTCGCCGAGCCAGCGCAGGCCCGCCGCCTCGCAACCGAAGAACCCGGCCGGGGCGCCGGGCCGCGCCTTGCGGAAGGTGGCGCCGTCGGGCACGGGGACGGGCGTCAGAGGGTGGACTGGACGCGGATGATCCGGCGACGGAGCTGGACGCGGCGCTCGCCGCCCACGTACAGCACGGTGCGGTGCAGCTCCCACCGGCCGTACTCCGCCTGCTCGGTCAGGGCACGCCGCGCGTCGGCGCGACTGGTGCCCCGGTCGAAGCGCACCGTCCGGTACTCGTACTGGGCCTCGGACGTGCGGTGCGACCGGTGGGACATGGGGCCTCCTCGGGTGCGGGACCAGTTGACTGTCCATTGTGCCCCGCCCGGCGCTACGGTTCGGATATGACCGCTGACCCGCGCGCCGCCCTGGACCGTCTCGTCGCCGCGCTCGAGGCGCACTACAACGCGATCGCGGCCCGCCGCAGCGACGACGACCCCGCCGTCGACGACGCGTACGACGTCCTCGCGGACGCGTTCGAGGTGTACGACGAGGCGGTCCTGCAGTCGTACGGCGAGGTCCTGCCGTTCGCGCTCGTGGAGGACGACGACGAGGACGACGACGAGCACCCGGGCGACGAGGACGAGCACGACTTCGACGACGAGGACGAGGACCACGACTTCGACGAGCCAGCGTTCCGCGCGGACTGATCCCGCGCACCCGACGCCACGTCGGGGGCGGCCGAGCCGGAGCGCCTGAGTCAGAGCGGTGGGGCGCCGTCCCAGCGCTCGGGGTAGCCGGCCTCGGGCGCGGACACGTCGTCGAGGGCGTCGTAGAGCTCGGCGGGCAGCACGAGGTCGAGCGCCGCGAGCGAGGCCTGGAGCTGGCCGGGCGTGCGCGCACCCACGATCGCCGACGCGACCCCGGCACGGGCCAGGAGCCACGCGAGCGCGACCTCGAGCGGCTCGCGCCCGAGCCCGGCCGCTGCCGTCGCGACCGCCTCCACCACGCTCGTGGCCCGCGCGTCGAGGTACTGGGACACGAACGCGCCCAGGTGCGGCGACGCGGCCCGCGAGTCGGACGGGACGGCGCCCCGGTACTTGCCCGTGAGGACCCCGCGGCCGAGCGGGGACCAGGCGAGCACGCCCTGTCCGAGCGCGCGGGCGGCGGGCAGGGCCTCGTGCTCGACCCCCGCTGCACGAGCGAGTACTCGAGCTGCAGCGTGGTCACCGGGGCCTGCGTCCGGGCGAGCGCCCCCGCGAGGTACGACGACGCCCAGGCCGGGTGGTTCGACAGGCCCACGTAGCGCGCGCGTCCCGAGGCGACGACCTGCTGGAGCGCGTCCGCGACCTCGGCGGGCGGCGTGGACGCGTCGGGCGTGTGGACGAGGAACAGGTCGACGTGGTCGGTGCCGAGGCGGGCGAGCGACGCGTCCAGACCGTCCAGCAGGGAGCGACGCGAGGTGTCGGCGCGGGCACCGTCGCGCGTGCGGACCAGCCCCGCCTTGGTGCACAGCACGAGCTCGGAGCGGTCGACCTGGCCCTCGAGCAGCGACCCCAGCACACGCTCGGCGTCGCCGCCCCCGTACGACGCGGCGGTGTCGACGAGCGTGCCGCCGGCGTCCACGAAGTCCCGGAGCTGGTCGGCGGCGTCGAGGGCGTCCGTGTCGCGCCCCCAGGTCATCGTCCCGAGACCCAGCTCGGAGACCCGCAGACCGCTGTGACCGACGACGCGTTGCTCCATGCGCGGCAGGGTATCGTGGCGCCCCGTGTCGATGTGGCAAGCCATCCTGATGGGCCTCGTGCAAGGCCTCACCGAGTACCTGCCCGTGTCGTCGTCGGCGCACCTGCGCATCGTCGGCGAGCTGATCGGCGCGGGTGACCCCGGCGCCGCCTTCACGGCGATGATCCAGATCGGCACCGAGGCCGCGGTGCTGCTCTACTTCCGCCGCGACATCAAGCGGATCTGCATCGCGTGGTGGCACGCCGTCACCGGCGCGCAGGGTCGCGACCGTGCGGCGCGCTTCGGCGCCCACGACCCCGACGCGCGCATGGCCTGGTACATCGCGCTCGGGTCGCTGCCCATCATCGTCCTGGGGCTCGCGTTCCAGGACGCGATCGAGACCCACTTCCGGAACCTGTGGCTCATCGCCTTCACGCTCGCCGCGTTCGGCCTGATCCTCGGCTGGGCCGACAAGCGGGGTCAGCACGTGCGCACGCTCGACGAGCTCAACCCTCGCCGGGCGACGGCCTTCGGATTCGCCCAGGCCCTCGCGCTGATCCCCGGCGTGTCCCGGTCGGGCGGCACCATCACGGCTGGTCTGGTCATGGGCTTCACGCGCGAGGCGGCTGCGCGGTACTCGTTCCTGCTGGCCGTGCCCGCCGTGCTCGGGTCGGGGCTCTTCGAGCTCGCCAAGTCCGTCGGTGGGGACCATGTGGCGAACGCCCCCGGCTTCGGGCCGACGCTGGTCGCGACGATCGTGTCGTTCCTCGTCGGCTACGTCGTCATCATCGGCTTCCTCAAGATCGTCGAGACGTACTCCTACAAGCCGTTCGTCGTGTACCGGATCGGCCTGGCCGTCCTCGTGGTCCTGCTGCTGCTGACGGGGGCGCTCGAGCCCGTCGGGAACCTCGCCGGCGCCGTCTGACGTCGACGGACGGGCGCCCGAGCCGTCGTCGGACGGGCTCCGGGGCGGGGCACGAACCCACCTAGACTGGGCGCGTGCACTCCTGGCCCGCGCCGCAGATCCCCGCCCTCCCGTCACCCCCGGACGCCGGCCCCGACGGCCCGGCCGAGATCAGGGTCCGCGACTCCAGCACCGGCGGGCTCGTCGTCGCCGCTCCCGGGCCGCACGCCCGCATGTACGTGTGCGGCATCACGCCCTACGACGCGACCCACCTCGGTCATGCCGCCACCTACGTGGCGTTCGACCTCCTCCAGCGGGCCTGGCGCGACGCCGGCAAGAAGGTCACCTACGCGTCCAACGTCACCGACGTGGACGACCCGCTCCTCGAGCGCGCCGACGCGACCGGCGTCGACTGGCGCGAGCTGGCCGCCGCCCAGACGGCGCTGTTCGCAGAGGACATGGCCGCCCTCGGCGTCATCCCGCCCGACGTGTACGTCGGTGCCGTGGAGACCGTGCCCGACGTCGTCCGTGCGGTGAGCGAGCTCGTCGCCTCGGGCGCGGCCTACCGGGTGCCGCTCGAGGACGGGGCCGGGGAGACCGGCCCGACCTGGGCGACGTGTACGCCGACCTGTCCGTCGACGCCGATTTCGGAGCGGTCGCCCGCTTGGACCGCGACGCGATGCTCGGTCTCTTCGCAGAGCGGGGCGGGGACCCCGACCGTCCAGGTAAGCGCGACGCCCTCGACCCGCTCCTCTGGCGGCGCGAACGGCCGGGTGAGCCCGCGTGGGACGGCGGTGACCTCGGCACCGGGCGCCCCGGCTGGCACATCGAGTGCGCCCTCATCGGCGCCCACGGCCTCGGCCCTGGGTTCGACGTCCAGGGCGGCGGCGTCGACCTGCTGTTCCCGCACCACGAGATGTCCAGCTCGCACCTGCGCGTCCTGCCCGACGACGTCTTCGACGCCACCGGCCCGGACGCGGCCGAGGCTCCGGCCGTGGAGTCCGTGCCCGCCGGGGGCCGCGCGGCCCGGGTCAACCTCCACGCCGCCCTGCTCGCCTACGAGGGCGAGAAGATGAGCAAGTCACGCGGCAACCTCGTCTTCGTCTCCACCCTGCGCCGCGCCGGCGTCGACCCGATGGCCATCCGGCTCGCGATCCTCGCGCACCACTACCGCACCCCCTGGGAGTGGACCGACCACGACCTCGCGAGCGCTCAGGCCCGTCTCGACCGGTGGCGCGCGGCGCTCGCGGGCAACGGGGGCCGTCCGCCGACGCGACGCTCGCCGGCCTCCGGGCCGCCGTCGCCGACGACCTCGACGCCCCGCGCGCGCTCGGCGTCGTGGACGCATGGGCCGACCGGGCGCTCGCCCCCGGCGCCGACACCGAGGACGGCTGGGACGAGGGTGCCCCCGGTGTCGTCGCACGCGCGGTCGACGCGCTGCTCGGCGTGCGGTTGTGAGCGGGACCGAGCCCGCGCCGCACAGCGGCGGGTACGAGCTGAGCGACGACCCGGCCCGCCTCGACCTCGACGCCGTGTGGGGGTTCCTGTCCACGGAGGCGTGCTGGGGTCGCTGGCGGACCCGCGTCGACGTCGAGGCGCAGGTCGCCGGGGCGTGGCGCGTCGTCGGCGCGTACGCCGCCGACGGCGCCCAGGTCGGCTTCACGCGGGCCGTGTCCGACGGCGCCGGCTTCGCCTACCTCGCCGACGTGTTCGTCGCGCCCGAGCACCGTGGGCACCGGCTGGGGCACCGGCTCGTCGAGACCATGGTCGACCACGGGCCCGGCGCCGACTTCCGCTGGGTCCTGGTCACGCGCGACGCCCACGGGCTGTACGCCGCGCACGGGTTCGGTGAGCCCGGCGAGTGGGCGATGGTCCGGCAGGCGCGCGGCGCCCTGGGCGCGCCTCCCGCCTGAGCCACCGCTCGTCCGAACCGCCCGACGGCCCAACCTCGTGGCGGCAGGCGTCGCGCTCGAGTCGGTTACTCACGGCGACGCGCGCGACGACGGGCTGGTGCTGCCTTCCCGCGGCCGTCTGTCGCGCAGTCATCGGGCCGAACGGCGCCGTCCGTCAGAACGGGGCGGCCCGAGATCGTCGTCGGGACGCCCGCCCGGCGCTCGCGGACGTGCGTTCGCGCCACCCGCCGGGTTCACCCCCGTCCGGTCCAAGCTCGGCCGCCCCGCCGGCGTCGCAGGCGTGCTGGTGTGCGTCCTGCCGGTCGGGGAGGTCCAAGTCACCGAGCCCGGCGGAGCAGCCGGGTCGCGGCTCGACGCCGGGCGCCACGCCGTCTCGTGCTTGAGCCGGTGGTGGTGCCGGCACAGGTGGATCAGGTTGTCTGCACTGGTCGCGCCGCCGTCGGTGTAGGCGACGAGATGGTCCACGTCGCACGCGGCAGCCGGCCGCCCGCAGCCCGGGAACCGGCAGGTCGCGTCGCGCACGACCAGGTGGCGGCGCAGGTCCGCGGGGACGGCGTACGACTCGCGCCCCACGTCGAGGACCGCACCGGTGTGCGGATGGGTGAGGAGCCGCGTGAACGACGGGGCGCCGGCCGCAAGCTCGCGGGCGGTGCCCGCGTCGATCGGCCCGTAGCCGTCGAGGTCGGCGGGCTCGTCGCCCTGGCCGAGCAGCGTCAGCACGGGGACCGTGACGTGGACGCGCGGCACCACGGACCGCGCGACGCCGGCGACCGCCGCACGATCGTCGACGGTGCGCTCGGTGCTGGTGGGAGCCGGCGCGACGCGCGCGAACGCGCCGGCTGCCGTGCCGCCGGCGTCGTCGAGGAGGAGGGCCGCGAGCACGTCGGCGCGAAGCTGGTCGCGTGTGCGCTTCTCGTCGCGGCCCGCGAGGGCGGTGGTCGCGTGGTCGAGCCGGTCCATCACGGCGTGGCCGGTCGCGGCCGGGAGGAACGCGGTGAGCCAGCTCATGCCGTCGGCGGCCGGCTCGAGGCGAACGTGCCGGTCCGTGGCGGCACGCTGGTGCCGTACCGCCTGCCGCTCGGGCTGGACTCGTTCGCGGGCGCGACGCAGGTGGCGGGCCAGACCCGTCGGCGTGACGCAGCCGGCGCGGGCGAGAGCAGCCGCCTCGACGGCGCGCGTCGCCTCGGGCTCCAGGTCCGCGGTGTGCTCGATCATCCGTTGGGCGTGCCGGTAGGAGATGGAGCCGTCGGCGAGCGCGTCGAGCGTCGCGGGCAGGTCGTGGACCAGCGAGCGGGCGTCCTCGACCAGCGCGCGCGTCGTGGGCTCGGGGAGCAGGAGCGCGGTCGCGAGGTCGGCGACGAACGCACGCTCGGCGAGCTCGGCCCGCTCGGACAGCTCCGGACCCTTGGCCGCGGGCGACGCGGGTGAGAGGAGCGCGACCTCAGCGGCGGGGACCCGGCGACGTGCGGCGTCGACCATCATGGTGCGGAACGCCGTCAGCTTCCGGATCGCCGTCTCGAGCGAGACGATCGCGTCGATCGCCTCGCCGAGGGCCTCGACCTCGCGCGGGCCCTGGTCCGTGACGATGCCCGCGCCGCCACGGAGCGTGAGCTCACTGTGCTCACCTTGCTCGCCGGCCGTCGTCGTCATGGCACCAGTCAACACCGAGCCACCGACATTCATTCGAACAGGTGTTCGATTCGATGGGTGGCGCTACCGACCGGGGATCGGCCTCAGCGTGAAGATCAGGATGCCGAGGTGCTTGTCCATCCACGCCTGCTTGTGCGGGTAGCGGCGTCGTGCGTCCTCGGAGAGCTGAGGCTCGCTCGCGTGCTCGACCCTGAGTCCGGCCACGCTGAACGTGTTGAGGAGGTCGGAGACGGTGTAGGCGCGCTTCGTGAGCGCGACCTGGTCGTTCCAGCCCTGGTGGTAGTAGGTGAAGCGGTCCGTGGAGAAGTATTCCTCTCCGAGGCTGGTCCCGTTCTGCTCGGACCGCTCGACGGCGTACCGGATCGGGTGCGTCCGGGTCACCAGGATGAACCCGTCGTCGGCCAGCATCGCCCGTGCCGCACGCAGGGTGCGCACCGGGTCGTTCGCGTAGCCGATGGACTGCAGGAACGTGATGCGGTCGAACGTCCTGCCGCTGAGTTCCGGTACGCGCTCCAGCTCGGAGAGGTCGCCCTGGACGAGCTCCAGGCCGGCCGGCGGGGCGGGCGGGAAGTTGCCGCTGATGTCGAGTCCGACGCAGGCCGTCGCGCCGGTCGCGACGAGCTCGGCGAGCTTGGCCCCGTTGCCGCACCCCACGTCGAGGACCGACAACCCGGTGACGTCGCCCAGGACCTCGCGCTGCGCCGGCCACTCGACCAGCGTGTCGAGCGAGTCCTCCTTGCCCGGGCCCGTTCGTAGTCCCGGGCGAGCGCGAGCCAGGGCCGGCTCGCGTCGCCGCCTTCGGGCTGGTGGACGTGCGTCGTCGTGCCAAGGCCGTCGGGGGTCGCCACGGAGAAGACGGTAGCCCTCTCGTCGCCGTTCGGTGGCCGCGGCTCGCGCGAGGTCAGAGGGCGCGGTAGTAGTGCACGACCGGCAGCGGTGTGAAGCCCTCCGACTCGTACAGCGCCCGGGCGGGGGCGTGCCCCTCGTCGCCCCCGGTCCAGACGTTCGCGTAGCGGCAGCCGGCCTCGCGCATGATCGCGACGGACGCATCCACGAGCCGACGCCCGATGCCCTGGCGTTGCGCCGCAGGGTCCACGGCGATCATCTCGAGGTCGGCCGCCCGCGTGCCGACGTCGTCCGGCTCTCCGAGCACGACGACGGCGAAGCCGACGACGGCGCCGTCCAGCTCGGCGACCACGCTCGTGGTCGCGTTCGCCTCGCACGCCGACCGGACCGCAGCGGCCTGCGTCGGTCGCCAGTCGGGAAAGGCGAGCCGATAGATCCGTTCGCCGAGCGCCGCCCGCCACGCCGTGAAGACCGGTTCCCAGGAGCGGAGCGAGAGCTCGACGAGCGGGTCGAGGTCGGACGCTCGGAAGGCGCGTACGAGGAGAGTCATGGTGCGACCGTACGAAGCGGTGGCGCCGAGACCCAGCTGAATCCGCCGAGTGCGGCGGCCCGGCTCAGCCCTGCCGGCCGTCGTCGCGTCGCCGCAGGTACCGCTCGAACTCGCGCGCGATGGCCTCGCCCGACGCCTCGGGGAGCTCGGCGGTGTCCTTGGCCTCCTCGAGCTGGCGCACGTACTCGGCGATCTCGGGGTCCTCGGACGCGAGCTCGTCGACGCCCGTCTGCCAGGCCACGGCGTCCTCGGGGAGCTCGCCGAGCGGCACGGGCTCCGACAGCAGGTCCTCGACGCGCGACAGGATCGCGAGGGTCGCCTTCGGCGACGGTGGCTGCCCGACGTAGTGCGGCACCGCGGCCCACAGGGACACGGACGCGCACCCGTGCTCGGCGGCCGCGTGCTGCAGCACCCCGACGATCCCGGTCGGCCCCTCGTACGTGGTGGGCTCGACGTCGAGCACGGCCTGCAAGCCGACCGACTCGCTCGTCGCGGTGAGCGGGATGGGGCGGGTGTGCGGGACGTCGGCGAGCAGCGCCCCGAGCGTCACGACGGTCTCGACGTCGTGCTCGTCGGCGTGGCGGAGCAGCTCGCGGCAGTACGACCGCCACCGCATCGAGGGCTCGATCCCGCGCACGAGGACGACGGTGCGCCCGCTCGTCGGCAGGGTCGCGGTCCAGACCGTCGTCGTGGGCCACTCGATGGTCCGCTTCCCGTCGTCGCCGACGGCGACCTGGGGCCGGTTCACCTGGAAGTCGTGGTACTCCTCGGGGTCGAGGCGCGCGACCTCGACGGCGCCCCACACGTCCTGCAGGTGCTCGATCGCGGCCGTCGCGGCGCCGCCTGCGTCGTTCCAGCCCTCGAACGCGGCGAGCAGCACGGCGCGTCCGGGGCGCCGGCCGGAGGGTGCGGCCTGGGGGTCGGTCATCGCTCCAGCCTACGGGGCGCCCGGGGGCCCGCGGCGGCGTCGCGTTCCGCCCCCTGCGAACGTCGCGCGGGAACCGGGCCGAGCCGCCCACCTACGATGGTGCGGTGAGCGAACAGTCCCCACCGGCCGCCCGAACCACCGCCACGACGCCCGCCGCGGTGCTCTGGGACCTCGACGGGACCCTCGTCAACACCGAGCCCTACTGGATGACCGCGGAGACCGAGCTCGTCGCCGAGCACGGCCTGACGTGGACCTACCAGGACGGCCTCACCCTCGTCGGCCGGCCCCTGCTCGAGGCGGCCGGGATGATCGCCGCGC
This sequence comes from Luteimicrobium album, assembly GCF_030161555.1. Taxonomy (GTDB): domain Bacteria; phylum Actinomycetota; class Actinomycetes; order Actinomycetales; family Cellulomonadaceae; genus Luteimicrobium; species Luteimicrobium album. Next base: position 3,653,589 of record NZ_BSUK01000001.1, on the reverse strand, counting down.
ACGGGGTGCCGCTCGCCCCCGAGCAGATCGTCGAACGGCTCGTCGGGCGCTTGGTCGAGCACCTGCACGACGCCGTCCCGTGGCAGCCCGGCGCCCGCGAGCTCCTCGCGGCCCTGCGCGAGGCCGGGATCCCGTGCGCGCTCGTCACCATGTCGTATCGCGTGCTCGCCGAGGCGATCGTCGAGGCGTCGCCGGCCGGCACGTTCGAGGTCGTCGTGTGCGGCGACGAGGTCACGCACGGCAAGCCCCACCCCGAGCCCTACCTGCGGGCCGCCGAGCAGCTCGGCGTCGACCCGGCCGCGTGCGTCGCCGTCGAGGACTCCCGCCCCGGCATCGCGTCCGCGCTCGCGTCCGGCGCGCGCACCGTCGGCGTGCAGGTCGTGGTCCCCGTCGAGCCGGCGCCGGGGCTCACCCGCATCGCGTCGCTCGAGCAGCTCGACGTCGACACCCTCGCGCGGATCGCGTCCGGCGAGACCCTCGACCTGCTCGACGGCGCAGCGGGCTGACCGCGGACCGTCACACCACCTCGGGCGCCACTCCGAGCGACCGCAGCGACGCCTCGGCCGGGTACGCCGGGGAGTGCCCCCGAACTCCGGGCACGACGCCTGGTGCGCGCACCAGCCGCACAGGGCCGACCGCCGCGGCGGGAAGTGCCCGGCCCGGGCCATCGACTCGATCCCCGACCACACCGCCCGCACCCGCTGCTCGGTGTGCTCGAGCTCGGCCACCGTCGGCGCCGAGCGCAGCACCTGTCCGTCGCCCAGGTACACGAGCTGCAGCATCCGCGGCACCGTGCCGGTCGAGCGCCACAGCACCAGCGCGTAGAAGCGCATCTGGAACTCCGCCGACCCGCCGTAGCCGGGCCGCGGGGACCGGCCGGACTTGTAGTCCACCACCCGCACCTCGCCCGACGGCGCCACGTCGAGCCGGTCCACGATGCCCCGGAGCTGCGGCCCGTCGTCGAGCTGGTGGCGCACCGTCAGCTCGCGCGACCGCGGCTCCAGCCGGTTCGGGTCCTCGAGCCGGAAGTACGTCCCCACGAGCTCGCCGGCCCGGCCGAGCCACGACTCGAGCCCCGCCGCGTCCTGGACGAGCCCTGCGTACTCCGGACGCGCCTCCTGCAGCGCCTCCCACTGCGGCCCCAGCAGCGAGAGCGCGCGCTCCGGCGTGCGCGCCCCCGCAGGGGCGTCATACAGCCGCTCCAGCACCGCGTGCACCAGCGTGCCCCGCGCCGCCGCCTCGCTCGGCGGCTCCGGCAGCCGGTCCACGACGCGGAACCGGAACAGCAGGGGGCACTGCATGAAGTCGTTCGCGCGCGACGGCGACAGCCCGGGCACCCGCACCCCGTCCTGGTCCGGCGCACCGGGTGTCCCCGTCGCGGTCGGCGTCTCGTCCGTCACAGCCACGCCCCGGACCCTAGCCGCAGGCACCCACCGTGCCGTCCTCCCTCCACAGGCACGGGCCACGGCCTCAGCCCCGCCCCAGCGTCCGCCCAGCCGCGACCACTAGGCTGACCAGGTGAGTCAGACCCCCGCCCCCGCGGGCGCCGCCCGCGCCGCACCTCGTCCGGCTGGGTCATCGGTCGGCTCGCCGGCGCCCCTGTCGTGGTGACCCCCTCCTGGTTCGTGGCCGCCGCCGTGCTCACGGTGCTCTTCGCCCCGACCGTGCGCTACGTCTCGCCCGACCTCGGGGTTGGCACCTACGTCGTCGCGCTCGCGTTCGTCCTCCTGCTCTTCCTGTCCGTGTTCCTCCACGAGGCGGCGCACGCCCTCGTCGCCCGCGCCCGCGGCCACGAGGTCCACGAGCTCGCGCTCACCCTGTGGGGCGGGCACACCGCCTACGGGGGCGGCGGCGGACCCCTCGACGCGTTCCTCGTCGCCGTCGTCGGCCCCGTCACCAACCTCGTGCTCGCGGGGGCCTTCTGGGCCGCGTTCCAGCCCGTCCGCGGCGACGCCTCGATCGCCGGCCTGCTCCTGTACGCCGGGGCGTTCTCCAACGCGTTCGTCGGGATCTTCAACCTCCTGCCCGGGCTCCCGCTCGACGGCGGCCAGATGCTCGAGTCCGCCGTCTGGGGCGGGACGGGCAACCGCGAGAAGGGCACCGTCGCCGCCGGCTGGGTCGGCCGGGCCGTGGCGGTCGCGGTCATCGTGTGGGCCGTCGGCGTGCCGCTCGCGCGCGGTGGGCAGCCGTCGCTCACGACGGTGATCTGGGGCGTGCTGATCGGGGGCTTCCTGTGGCAGGGGCCTCGTCGGCCGTGGCGTCGGGCAAGGCGCGCGCCGCCGTCGCCCACCTGCGTGCGGCCGACCTGATGCTGCCGGTCCGGCTGGTCTACGACACGGGCACCGTGGCCGACGCGCGGGCCGTGAGCCTGCCGCACCACGCGCTCGTCGTCGTCGACCGTGCGGGCATCGCGGTGGCCGCCGTCGACCCGCAGGCCCTCGCGTCCGTACCGGAGCCGGTGGCGGCCACGACCCCGGTGTCCGCCGTCGCCCAGGCGCTCGGACCCGACGCCGTGGTCGACGTCGCGACGACCGGCAGCGAGCTCGTGGGCACCGTCGCGGAGGCGGCGCCGACCGGGCCGGTGCTCGCCGTCACGCAGCAGGGTTCCGTCGTCGGCCTGCTGCCCGTGCAGACCGTCGTCGAGGCCGTGCGGGCCGCGAACGCGAAGCCCGCCTGACCCGCCCACCTACACTGGTCGGTCGTGACTCCTGACGAGGTTCCCGCGACCCCCACCGCGCCCGCGACGCCCGCATCGACCGGCGCCGACCTGCGGCGCGGGCCGTTCCGGCCGGGCGACAAGGTCCAGCTCACCGACCCCAAGGGCCGGCTCCACACCATCACGCTCGAGCCCGGCGCGACGTTCCACACGCACCGCGGGTACTTCGCGCACGACGCGCTCATCGGCGCCCCGGAGGGCCAGGTCGTGACGAATACGGGCGGCACCGCGTACGTCGCGCTGCGGCCGCTGCTGTCCGACTACGTCCTGTCGATGCCCCGCGGGGCCGCGGTCGTCTACCCCAAGGACGCCGGCCAGATCGTGACGATGGCCGACATCTACCCGGGCGCACGCGTCGTCGAGGCCGGCGTGGGGTCCGGAGCCCTGACGCTCTCGCTGCTGCGCGCCGTCGGCGACGGCGGGTCGCTGCACTCGATCGAGCGGCGCGAGGACTTCGCGGCGATCGCGCGCGGCAACGTCGAGGCGTTCTTCGGGGCCCGCACCCCGCCTGGGACCTGAGCGTCGGCGACCTCGCCGACGTCCTGCCCACCGTGGCCGGGCCGGGGACGGTCGACCGCGTCGTCCTCGACATGCTCGCGCCCTGGGAGAACCTCGCCGCCGTGGCCGAGGCCCTCGCGCCGGGCGGCGTGCTGTGCTGCTACGTCGCGACCACCACCCAGCTCTCCCGCCTCGCGGAGGACGTGCGCGACGACGGCCGCTACACCGAACCGACCGCATGGGAGTCGTTCGTGCGCGGCTGGCACCTCGAAGGCCTCGCGGTGCGGCCCGAGCACCGGATGATGGGCCACACCGGTTTCCTCCTGACCACCCGGCGCCTCGCCGACGGTGTCCAGGCGCCCGAGCGCAGGCGCCGCCCCGCGAAGGGCGCCTACCCCGTGACGGAGGGTTCCGCCGCCGACGGCGTGGCGGGCGACGAGCGCGCGGACGGGTCCGCGGGCACCGAGTGGACCGAGGAGGCGCTCGGCGAGCGGCCCGTGTCGCCCAAGAAGATCCGGCGGGTGCGGCGCAGCGTCGGGCAGGCGCCCGACCAGGGCGCCGACCAGGGCTGACGCGCCGTGCGGGGGTCGACGGGGGTCGGTGTGAGACCCGTCACGTGAAGGTCGCGTGTCGCTGCGTGGAACGTCCGGCGCGGTGTCGGTGTTGCCGACTAAGGTCGTAGTCCCACGACAGGGGAGGACGAGATGACCGACGCCCCCATCCGCGACCCGCGCGACCAGCAGCTCGGACTGCTGGCGGCCAAGAACGAACGGCTCGCCGACGCCCTCGTCGCGGCCCGCGACCAGATCGTCGAGCTCAAGCGCCAGATCGACGAGCTCGCCAAGCCTCCGGGCACCTACGCCGTCTTCGTCGGCGCGCGCCCCGACGGCACTGTCGACATCATGTCGGCGGGCCGCAAGATGCATGTCGGCACGAGCCCCTCGCTCGAGGTCGCCTCGCTGCGGCCCGGCCAGGAGGTCAAGCTCAACGAGGCCATGACCGTCGTCGAGGCCGGCGGGTTCGAGCGGATCGGCGAGCTCGTGACCGTCAAGGAGCTCCTGCCCGAGGGCCGGGTCCTCGTCGTCGGGCGCGCCGACGAGGAGCGCGTCGCGCGCATCGCCGGGTCCGTCACCGACCAGGTGCGCGTCGGCGACGCCGTCACCATCGACACCCGCTCGGGCTTCGTCTTCGAGCGCATCCCCAAGTCCGACGTCGAGGAGCTCGTCCTCGAAGAGGTCCCCGACATCCACTACGCGGACATCGGTGGCCTCGGCCCGCAGATCGACCAGATCCGCGACGCCGTCGAGCTGCCGTTCGCCCACCCCGACCTCTACCGCGAGCACGGGCTGCGCCCGCCCAAGGGCGTGCTGCTCTACGGCCCGCCCGGGTGCGGCAAGACGCTCATCGCGAAGGCGGTCGCCAACTCGCTCGCGCAGATGGTCGGGCAGCGCCGCGCCGCCGAGTCCCGCGACGCCGCCGCGGGGGAGAGCGTGCAGAGCTACTTCCTCAACATCAAGGGCCCCGAGCTCCTCAACAAGTACGTCGGCGAGACCGAGCGCCACATCCGCCTGATCTTCGCCCGCGCGCGCGAGAAGGCCAGCGAGGGCATGCCCGTCGTCGTGTTCTTCGACGAGATGGAGTCCCTGTTCCGCACCCGCGGCACGGGCCTGTCGTCCGACGTCGAGACCACGATCGTCCCGCAGCTGCTGTCCGAGATCGACGGCGTCGAGCGCCTCGACAACGTCATCGTCATCGGCGCGTCCAACCGCGAGGACATGATCGACCCCGCGATCCTGCGCCCCGGCCGCCTCGACGTGAAGATCCGCATCGAACGGCCCGACGCCGAGGGCGCCAAGGAGATCTTCGGCAAGTACCTCACGACCGACCTGCCGATCCACCCCGACGACCTCGCCGAGCACCACGGCGACGCCGCCGAGGCCATCGATGCGATGGTCCGCGCCGTCGTCGAGCGCATCTACTCCGAGGACGACGAGAACCGGTTCCTCGAGGTCACCTACGCGTCCGGCGACAAGGAGGTCCTGTACTTCAAGGACTTCAACTCGGGCGCGATGATCCAGAACATCGTCGACCGCGCCAAGAAGACCGCGATCAAGGACTTCCTGACCACGGGCCAGCGCGGCCTGCGCGTCGACCACCTGCTGTCGGCGTGCGTCGACGAGTTCAAGGAGAACGAGGACCTGCCCAACACGACCAACCCGGACGACTGGGCCCGGATCAGCGGCAAGAAGGGCGAGCGCATCGTCTTCATCCGCACGATCGTCGAGAAGAAGGGCAAGGCGGCCGCCGCGGCCCGCACCATCGACACCGTCACGAACACCGGGCAGTACCTGTGACGGCTGGGCCCGACGACGCCGTCCGTGAGACGGCGGGGCCGAGCGGCACCGCTCCACTCTCGGTCCGCCGCGTCATGGGCATCGAGACCGAGTACGGCGTCCTCCAGCCCGGCCGCCCGTACGCGAACCCGATGCTCCTGTCGTCCCAGGTCGTCACGACGTACCGGGCGCTCGCGGCCGTCGGCGGCGGCCGCGGCGCCCGCTGGGACTACGACGACGAGGACCCCTGCACGACGCGCGGGGGTTCCACCTGCGCCGGGCGTCGGCCCACCCGTCGCTGCTCACGGACGACCCGGACCGGCCGGTCGCGCCCGGCCCGGTGTCGTCAAACGGCGGCGAGAGCTCGACGGAGGCCCTCGACCGGCCCGAGGCCGAGGAGTACGACGACCCGAGCGCCGCGAACGTCATCCTCACCAACGGCGCGCGGCTGTACGTCGACCACGCGCACCCGGAGTACTCGTCGCCCGAGGTCACGGGGCCGCGCGAGGCGGTCCGGTTCGACGTCGCGGGGAGCGCGTCATGCTCGCCGCCGCGCGCGAGCTGGCGCCGTTCCCGGGCGGCCCGGTCGCGCTGTACAAGAACAACGTCGACGGCAAGGGCGCGAGCTACGGCTGCCACGAAAACTTCCTTGTGCGCCGCGACGTGCCGTTCGCCGAGCTCGCACAGCTCCTGATGCCGTTCCTCGTCACGCGCCAGGTCTTCGCGGGCGCGGGGCGGGTGGGCCTCGGCCAGACGGGCGCGGACGCAGGCTTCCAGCTCGCGCAGCGCTCCGACTACATCGAGGCCGAGATCGGACTCGAGACGACGCTGCGCCGTCCCATCGTCAACACGCGCGACGAGCCCCACGCGGACCGGCAGCGGTGGCGCCGGCTCCACCTCATCATCGGCGACGCGAACCTGCTCGAGGTCGCGACGTACCTCAAGCTCGGGACGACGTCGCTCGTCCTGGGCCTGATCGAGCGCCGCGACGAGCTGCCCGCGGCGTACGCCCGGCTGGCCGCGCTGCGCCTCGCCGACCCGGTCGGGGACGTCCAGCGCGTCAGCCACGACCCGACGCTCACGACCACCCTCCGGCTCGCCGACGGCCGCGAGCTCACGGCGCTGGAGATCCAGCGGACGTACCTCGACGCCGCGCGGGAGGCGGTGGACGCCCTCGCCGCCGGGGCCGGGCCGGACGACGAGACCCGGGCCGTCGTCGACCGGTGGGCCCGCGTGCTGCACGGCCTGGAGCACGACCGCGCGAGCGTCGCCGGCCAGGTCGAGTGGGTCGCGAAGCTCCGCATCCTCGACGGGCTGCGGCGCCGCGACGGGCTCGACTGGGACCACCCGCGCCTCGCGGCGACGGACCTGCAGTGGTCCGACGTGCGGCCCGAGCGCGGGATCTACCACCGCCTCCTCGCCAAGGACGCGGTCGAGCGGGTCGTGACGGAGCAGGAGGTGGCGCGCGCCGTCCACCACCCGCCCGACGACACGCGCGCCTACTTCCGGGGCGAGGTCATGGCCCGGTACGGGGAGCACGTGTCCGCGGCGAGCTGGGACTCGATCATCTTCGACGTGCCCGGGGCGCCGTCGCTGCAGCGCGTGCCCATGCCGGACCCCGAGCGCGGGACCCGGGGGCATCTCGGTGACCTGCTCGACCGCAGCGCGGACGCGTCTGCGCTGCTCGCGGGCCTGTCCGGGACGTGAGGGACGGCGTGGACGGTCCGGCCGGGCGGCCCCGCACGGCCTAGGCTGGACACGGAACGGATCAGCGGGGCACGCACGGCCCGAGGACCGACGAGCACGAAGGAGACGACGATGGCAGATCGCGAGCAGCAGCAGCACGTCCGCCGCGAGGACGACGTGCCGGACGACGACGCCACCCCCACCCCGCCGCCCGCGGCGCCGCAGGGCCAGGACGCCGACGTCGACGCGCTCCTCGACGACATCGACGACGTCCTCGAGGCGAACGCCGAGCAGTTCGTGCGCGGGTTCGTCCAGAAGGGCGGGCAGTAGGACGCCCATGACACCCGAGGCTGACGCGAGGCTCCCTCGCGCGTACACGACACCCGGCTCGGCGTCGTTCGTCGAGTTCCTCGCCGCGCACGACCCCGGCCTGCTCCCCGAGGGCCGGGTGCTCCCGGCCGGCGACGCCCCCGTGGCGCCGCACGGCACGACGATCATCGCCGTCACCTACGACGGCGGCGTCGTGATGGCGGGCGACCGCCGCGCGACGGCCGGCGCCATGATCGCGAGCCGCGAGATCGAGAAGGTCTTCCCGGCCGACGAATACTCGGCCGTCGGGATCGCGGGCAGCGCCGGTCTGGCGCTCGAGCTCGTGCGGCTCTACCAGCTCGAGCTCGAGCACTACGAGAAGATCGAGGGCTCGCTGCTCTCGCTCGACGGCAAGGCCAACCGGCTGTCCACGATGATCCGGTCCAACCTCGGGCTCGCGATGCAGGGCCTCGCGGTGGTCCCCCTGTTCGCGGGCTACGACCTCGACCGGGGCGCGGGGCGGATCTTCTCCTACGACGTCACGGGCGGGCGCTACGAGGAGCACGACCACCACAGCGTCGGCTCGGGCTCGGTGTTCGCGCGCGGCGCCCTGAAGAAGCTGTGGCGCCCGGGCCTGGACGCGACGGGGGCCGTGCACGTCGCGGTCGAGGCGCTGTACGACGCCGCCGACGACGACTCCGCGACCGGCGGCCCGGACCCCGTGCGCCGGATCTGGCCCGTCGTCGCGACGGTCGACGCCGAGGGCTACCGGCGGGTCGGCGACGACGAGCTCGCGGCGCTCGCCGCCGAGATCGTGGCCGAGCGGACCGCCGCCAACGACGCGCGACGCGGCGTCCGTCGCACGAGCGCGTCCAACCCGTCCGACGAGCCGCGCCCCGTGCCGCCCGAGGACCTGGGCGACGGCGGCGCGCGCCGCACCGACAGCGAGGGAGACGCCCCGTGAGCATGCCCTTCTACGTCTCGCCCGAGCAGCTCATGAAGGACCGGGCGGACTACGCGCGCAAGGGCATCGCCCGAGGCCGCTCCGTCGTCGTGCTGCAGTACGACGACGGCATCGCGTTCGCGACCCAGAACCCGTCGCGCGCGCTGCACAAGATCTCGGAGATCTACGACCGGATCGCGTTCGCGGCGGTCGGCAAGTACAACGAGTTCGAGAACCTGCGGGTCGCGGGCGTGCGCTACGCGGACCTGCGCGGGTACTCCTACGACCGCTCCGACGTCACGGCCCGCGGACTCGCCAACGCGTACGCGCAGACGCTGGGGACGGTGTTCACGACGGAGTCGAAGCCGCTCGAGGTCGAGCTCGTGGTCGCCGAGGTCGCCGACGAGCCTGCGGGCGACCAGATCTACCGGCTGTCGTACGACGGGTCGGTGGCCGACGAGCACAGCGTCGTCGCGATGGGCGGGCAGGCCGAGGAGCTCGGCGCGCGCCTGCGCGAGGAGTGGCACGAGGGCATGGCGCTGCCCGAGGTCCTCACGCTCGCGACCCGGGCGCTCGCCGCGAGCGGCGAGGGCACGGGCGACGGCGCCGAGCCGCAGGAGGTGCCTGCCGCCCAGCTCGAGGCCGCGGTGCTCGAGCGGACGGCGAGACGGCGCGCGTTCCGACGCCTCACGACGCCCGCCCTCGACCAGCTCCTCGCGCAGCGCTAGGTCGCGAGCAGGCCTCGGGAAGACAGGAGACCACCCATGGACCGACGCATCTTCGGGCTCGAGACCGAGTACGGCGTGATGTGCGCCGCCGAGGACGGGCGCGGCCTGTCCGCGGACGAGATCGCGCGCTACCTGTTCCGCAAGGTGGTGGCGTGGGGGCGGTCGTCGAACGTCTTCCTGCGCAACGGCTCGCGGCTGTACCTCGACGTTGGGTCGCACCCGGAGTACGCGACGGCGGAGTGCGACGACGTGCGCCAGCTCGTCGCGTACGACCGGGGCGGTGAGCGGATCCTCGAGGGGCTCGTCGCGGACGCGCAGCAGCGGCTCGAGCACGAGGGCCTCGCTGGCCGGATCCACCTGTTCAAGAACAACACCGACTCGGCCGGGAACTCGTACGGCTGCCACGAGAACTACCTGGTGCGGCGGCAGGGCGACTTCGCGCGCCTGTCCGACGTGCTGGTCCCGTTCCTCATCACGCGCCAGATCCTGACGGGCGCCGGGAAGGTGCTGGCCACGCCCCGCGGCGCCACGTACACGCTGTCGCAGCGTGCCGACCACATCTGGGAGGCCGTCTCGAGCGCGACCACCCGGTCCCGCCCGATCATCAACACGCGTGACGAGCCGCACGCCGACGCCGAGAGCTACCGGCGCCTGCACGTCATCGTGGGCGACTCGTCGATGGCCGAGCCGACGACGGTGCTCAAGGTCGGCGCCACCGACCTCGTGCTGCGGCTCGTCGAGGCGGGCGTGCCGATGCGCGACCTGGGGCTCGAGAACCCGATCCGCGCGATCCGGGACATCTCGCACGACATCACGGCCAAGGTGCCCGTCCAGCTCGCGAACGGCCGGACCGCGACCGCGATCGAGCTGCAGTCCGAGTACCTCCAGCGCGTCAAGGACCACGTCGACGCGCACGTCGAGCCGACGCCCATGATCAAGCAGGTCCTCGACCTGTGGGAGCGTGGCCTGCGCGCGCTCGAGTCGGGTGACCTGTCCCTGGTGGACCGCGAGCTCGACTGGGTGATCAAGCTCAAGCTGATCCAGCGGTACCAGGCCAAGCACGACCTGCCGCTCACCGACCCCCGCATCGCCCGGCTCGACCTCGCCTACCACGACATCTCGCGGACCGAGGGGCTCTACAACCTCATGGCCCAGCGGGGGCTCGTCGAGCGCGTGGTCACGGACCTGGAGGTCTTCGAGTCGACCGCGGTCCCGCCGCAGACGACGCGCGCGAAGCTGCGCGGCGACTTCGTGCGCGCCGCGCAGGAGGCCCGCCGGGACTACACGGTCGACTGGGTGCACCTCAAGCTCAACGACCAGGCGCAGCGCACGGTGCTCTGCAAGGACCCGTTCCGCAACGTCGACGACCGCGTGGAGCGCCTCATCGAGTCGATGTGAGGGCCGCGCGCTCCTTCCGGCGCCCGCCGGGCAGCGGGGTCTCAGGTCTCACGTGGGTGGCCCGGCTACCCTGTGGCCCGTGACCCCACCGCTCCACCGTCGATCCGCCGCGCCCCGAACCAGTCTCCGACGACGGCCCCGGCCGCTCCGGCGGGCCGGCCGTGCCCGGTCGGTGGCGGTGCTCGTCGTGGCCCTCGGGCTCGTGGCGACCGTCGCCGCGTGCGGCGAGGAGGACCCGCAGGACCAGGCCACCGTGACGGGCTCCACGCAGGCGGACGTCCAGGTCACGGGGAGCGCCTGGTCGCCGCCCAGCTTCGCCTACGACACCCCGCTGACCGTCACCGCGCAGCGCATGGAGACGGTCTGGGAGGGCGTCGGCCCGAAGGTGAAGGACGGTGACGTCGTCGTGCTCGACACGTACGCCGAGGACGGACGCACCCGCAAGGTCGTCGCGAACTCGTTCGCGGGGAGCCGCGGGCGGTCCGGATCGACGAGAAGACGCTCGGCACGGCGCTGTACCGCATGGTCGTGGGCCGGACGTCGGGCAGCCGGGTGCTCGACGTCGCCGAGTCGAAGGGTGTGCCGCTGGTGACGACCGTCGACGTCCTGCCGGGCCGGGCGGTCGGCGAGACCGTGGCGCAGAGCAAGGGTGAGCCCGTCGTGACGCGGGCCGACGACGGCGCCCCGACCGTGAAGATCCCGAAGGGCGCGACGGCTCCGAGCGAGCTCGCCGTGCTCCCGCTCGTGCGCGGGACGGGGCCGCAGGTCCAGGCGGGTCAGCTCGTCACCGTCCAGTACACGGGCGTCACGTGGAAGGACGGCAAGGTCTTCGACACGACGTGGGGGAGCAAGAAGCTGCCCCTGACGTTCCGGCTGGGCGTCGGGGACGTCATCGAGGGCTGGGACCAGGGGCTGCTCGAGCTGCCGGTCGGGTCCCAGGTGATGCTCGTGGTGCCGCCCGACCTCGGCTACCAGGGCACCTCCTCGAAGCTCGCGGACCAGACCCTGGTGTTCGTGGTCGATATCCTGGACGCGCACACGCCGGGCACCGGGCCGCAGGTCGGGAAGAAGGCGAAGCCGGCCGACGTGTCGCCGCCCGCGACCTCGACGTCCGGCAAGTGATCCCGCCTTCCGCCACGTCCCGCTCCCGGCTCGCCGGGACGACCCCGAAGGAGTCCCCGTGCCCGTCGCCGTCCGCGTGATCCCGTGCCTCGACGTCGATGCGGGGAGGGTCGTCAAGGGCGTGAACTTCGAGAACCTGCGTGACGCCGGAGACCCGGTCGAGCTGGCCGCGCGGTACGACGCGCAGGGCGCCGACGAGGTCACGTTCCTCGACGTGTCGGCGTCGTCGAGCGGCCGCGAGACCACGTACGAGGTGGTCCGCAGGACGGCGGACCAGGTGTTCGTCCCGCTGACGGTCGGCGGTGGGGTGCGGACGGTCGACGACGTCGACACGCTGCTGCGTGCGGGTGCCGACAAGGTCGGGGTGAACACCGCGGCGATCGCCCGGCCCGAGCTGATCGCGGAGATCGCGGGCCGGTTCGGCAACCAGGTGCTCGTGCTGTCGGTCGACGCGCGCCGCGTCCAGGGCGACGTGAGCACGCCGAGCGGCTTCGAGGTGACGACGCACGGCGGGCGCCGCGGCACCGGCATCGACGCGGTCGAGTGGGCCGCGCGGGCCGCCGAGCTCGGCGCGGGCGAGGTGCTGCTCAACTCGATGGACGCCGACGGCACCTACGAGGGCTTCGACCTCGAGATGCTGCGCGCGGTGCGCGCGGCCGTGGGGGTCCCGCTGATCGCGAGCGGCGGCGCGTCCACGCCGCAGGACTTCGTCGCGGCGGCCCGGGCGGGCGCGGACGCCCTGCTCGCGGCGAGCGTGTTCCACTTCGGGCGCCTCACGGTCGCGGACGTGAAGGACGCGCTGCGCGAGGCGGGCGTCGAGGTGCGCTGAGCCCCGAGGCGCTACACGGGCGGGCCCGGCTGGACGGCGTCCAGCGCGGCGACGTCGGCGTCCGTCCCCTCGACGGCCACGTGGGCGTGCCGGCCGCGTCCGGAGGCGTGGAGGACGAGCTCGCCCACCTCCCCGGTGACGACGACGGTCCCCGCACCGTGGTGCGGACGCGAGACCCGGCGGCGCCCGACCCCGGGGGCGACGAGCAGCACGCCGGGTGCCGCGCCGCGGTAGGAGAGCCGGCCGGCGAGGCCGAGCTGGCGCCACAGGCTCGCCACGACGTCGTCGTCGAGCGCGCGGGACGGGACGTCGCGCGGGCCGCGGCGGACGTCCTCCGCGTGGACGAAGAACTCGGTGACGTTCATGAGGTTCCCGGCCCAGGCGCTGGGGGACAGGCGCGGCGGCGGGGCGGCGACCCGCGCGACGAGGTCGGCGTAGACCGCGGGGTCCTGCGCACGGTCGGCGAGGGCCCAGAAGGCGGGGGAGTGGATCCGCGGGCTTCGTTGGCGGGTGAGGACGTGCGCGGCGAGGTGGCGTGCCTCCCAGCCCTCGCAGAGCGTCGGATCGTCGGGGGCGGCCGCGGCGAGCGCGGCCGCGAGGCCCGCGCGCAGACGAGCGTGGCGTGACGGGCCACCGGAATCGGGCATGTCGCTCATCCTGGCACGCCCGGGGCTCGGCCGCCCCGGTGGAACCAGACAAAATACTGTGCCAAGCGGTACGCTCCTCCCGTGACCACCCACGACGCCGACGTCACCCCCACCCCGGCCCTGGAGGGCGGGGCCGCCGGCCGCTACCCGCGCCCGACGGTCGACCTCGAGGAGGCCGAGTGGGTCTGGCGCGACCTCGCATCCCGCGCGTCCCGCGTCCCGGTGCGCGACGAGGAGGTCCGCCTCGCGGTGATCGCCGGGCTGGCGCGCTGCACGGGAGCGCGCTACGGGGACCTCCTGCGGGTCACGGTCGACGACCTCGAGCTCGACCCTCCCGGCGACGGTCGGGGCGGCGTCGTCCGGGTGCGGCACGGCAAGCACCGGACGGTGCGCGACCAGGTCCTCGACACCGGTGCGGCCACCGTCCTCGCCCGGTGGCTCGAGGTCCGCGAGGAGCTGTGCACGGACCTCGAGGGGTCGGTGCCCCGTGCGCTGCTGCTCACCGTGCACCACACGCACGACAACGGGGTGACCGTCTCCAAGGGGCTGCCCATCACGGCCCAGGGGCTCGTGCTGTCGTGGCGCCGCTACGTGCACCGCACCGCCGCCGAGCAGGGCGGGCGACGACGCCCGCTCCCGACCCGGTTCGAGCAGGTCCGGCGTGCGTGGGTCGTGGCGCGCGACGAGGCCGACGACGGCCACTAGCCTGGGTGCCAGCCGAGGGAGAGGTGGCGGATGACTGCGGAGTCGGCGGGGGCCGGACCCATGACGGGGCCGCGCGAGGCGATCGTGACGGACCCGCAGGGCGTCGACGGGCACGTCTACGTGTGGGACCACGCCGAGCCGCGCGCCGTCGTCCACGTGTCGCACGGCGTCGGCGAGCACGCCGGCCGGTACGCGCACGTCGCGCGGAGGCTGCACGACGCGGGCTACGCCGTCGTCGCGGACGACCACCGGGGGCACGGCGCCACGGGCGTCGGGCACCTCGGCCTGGGCGAGCTCGGGAAGGGCTCGCACCACGCGGTGTTCGACGCGGTCGAGGCCGTCGCGCGCGAGGCGCGCACCTGGTACGCGCCGGCGCCGTTCGTGATGCTCGGCCACTCCTGGGGCTCCTCGTGGCCCAGAAGCTCCTCGCGCGCGGGCCGGAGCTGTTCGACGGGCTCGTGCTGTCCGGGACGTCGTACGCGCTGCCCGGCGTGATCAACGGCGGCGACCTCGGCAAGCGGTTCCGGGTCGAGGGCGGCACGGGCTTCGAGTGGCTGAGCCGCGACCCGGCGGTGGGCGCGGCGTTCGCCGCGGACCCTCTCACCTTCGACGTCAACACCCACAGCCCGTACACGTGGTGGCAGGCGCTGCAGCTCCTCGGACGGCCGCCGCGTCACCTGCGGCGCGACGTCCCGGTCCTCATCCAGGGTGGCGCCGAGGACACGCTCGGTGGGACCCGTGGCATGACAATGCTCGCCGACGCGTACCGCCGACGCAGCGGCCTGACCGACGTGTCGCTCATGATCTACCCGGGCGCCCGGCACGAGATCTACAACGAGACCAACAAGGACGAGGTCCTCGGGGACCTCGTCGCGTGGCTCGACGCGCGGTTCGGGGCAGAGCGAGGGCCGCAGGCGTGACGTTCCGGGTCGCGACCGAGTCGGGCGTCGTCGTGGGGGAGACCGACGGCGGCGCGCGGGTCTGGCGCGGCCTGCCGTACGCGGCGTCGCCCGTCGGCGCGGGCCGGTGGCGCCGCCCCCGGCCCGTCCAGCCGTGGACGGGCACGCGGGACGCGACCAGGTTCGGCGCGGCGTGCCCCCAGCGCCGGCTCCGCGCGGGCGGCGGCGTCCCGCCCACGTGGCCGCGGACCGAGGACTGCCTCACCCTCAACGTGTGGGCCCCGCCGGTCGACGCCGACGACCTGCGCCCCGTCGTCGTGTGGGTGCACGGGGGCGCGTTCGTCGCCGGCTCGGGCATGCTCGCCGACTTCAACGGGGCGCGGCTCGCCGTGGAGGGCGACGTCGTCGTCGTGACCCTCAACTACCGGCTCGGCGCGCTCGGTTTCCTCGACCTGTCGTCGCTGGCCACACCCGACGAGCCGTTCGACGCGAACACGGGCCTCTGGGACGTCGTCGAGGCGCTGCGCTGGCTGCGCGAGAACGTCGCCTCGTTCGGCGGCGACCCCGGGCGCATGACGCTCGCGGGGGAGTCGGCCGGGGCGAGCGTCGTGACGGCGCTGCTCGCCGCGCCTGCCGCACGCGGCCTGTTCCACCGGGCCGTGGCACTGAGCCCGGCGCCCGCCGCCGCATACTCCGCGGACCGGATGGCGTCGTACGCGCGCCGGCTGCTCGACCTGGTCGGCGCCGACCCCGACGACGCGGCGTCGTGGCGCCGGATCCCGGCCGACGACCTGGTCGCGGCCGGCACGCGGCTGCTCGCCGAGGTCGACGAGCGCTACACCGGCACGATCGCGTTCGCGCCGAGCGTCGACGGCGTCCTGCTCCCCGAGTCGCCCGTCGACGCCGCGCTGGGCGGCCGGACCGCCCCGGTGCCGCTGCTCACGGGGACGATGCGGAACGAGGCGCTGCTGTTCCTCCGGGCGAGGCCGCGGATCCTCCCGGTCGCGGAGCCGCGCGTCGACCGGGTCTTCGAGCTGCTCGCCGAGCAACGCGCCGGCGAGACCGCCGACCGGGACCTCGACGACCGGGGAGAGGACGACGACGCCGCGCTCCAGGACGGCGTCCTGGCCGCGTACCCGGGCTACCCGGAGCGTGAGGCGCTCCTCGACTTCGCGGGCGACTCCACGTTCCGGATCCCCACGATCCGGTTCGCCGAGGGGCACGGGCAGGTCGCACCCGTGTGGATGTACCGGTGCGACTTCGCGACGCCGTCGGAGCGCATGGCCCGGCTCGACGCCACGCACGGCACCGAGATCCCGCTCGTGTTCGACACGCTCGACGCCCCGGTCGGGCGCCTGATCGTCCTGCTGGGCGGCAGGTCGGCGGCCCAGCGCGTCGGTGCACGCATCCGCCAGCACCTCGTCGGGCTCGCGCGGGACGGGACGCCGGGCTTCGGCTGGCCGCGCTACACGCCCCCGGACCGCACGACGCTGATCCTCGACCGGGACGTGCGGATCGCGCGCGACCCGGGAGGCCCGACGCGCGAGGCCTGGGACGCCGTCGAGTTCCTGCGCTGAGGAGCGCCCCGTGGCCCGTGTCACGCCGGACGGGTTCGGGCCCGTCGGGCGCGGCGTGGCAAGATCGCTCCGTGCCCATCGGACAGCCCACCGGACCTGATCCCGAGCCCACGCTCGCGCCCGACGTCGCCTCGCGCCTCAAGCGCGACGAAGCAGGTCTCGTCGCCGCGATCGTCCAGCAGCACGACACCGGCGAGGTGCTCATGCTCGGCTGGATGGACGACGAGGCGCTGCACCGCACGCTCACCAGCGGGCGGGTCACGTTCTGGAGCCGGTCCCGGCGCGAGTACTGGCGCAAGGGCGACACGTCGGGCCACGCCCAGTTCGTGAAGTCGGTCGCGATCGACTGCGACGGCGACGCGCTGCTCGTGCGCGTCGACCAGGTCGGCGCGGCGTGCCACACGGGCGCTCGCACGTGCTTCGAGGCCGGCGGCGAGCTGCCCGCCGTCGTCGGCGACCGCCCCGAGGGCGACCGGTGACCGCCGTGGGAGCACCGGAGGCACCCGCGACGGCCGACGTGCCGCCCGTGTCGGTGACGTGGGGCGAGACCTGGCCGACGGCGGAGGGTTTCCGGACGCTCGCGGCCGACCGGCGCGTCGTGCCCGTGGTCCGCAAGCTCCTCGCCGACGACGTGACGCCCGTCGGGCTGTACCGGACCCTCGCGCAGTCGCGGCCGGGCACCTTCGTGCTCGAGTCGGCCGAGGTCGACGGCTCGTGGGCGCGCTACTCGTTCGTCGGGGTGCGGTCGTGCGCGACGCTCACGGTCGCGGACGGCCACGCGCGGTGGACCGGTGACGTCCCGGTGGGTGTGCCGACCGACGGCGACGTCCTCGAGGTGCTCGACGCGACCCTCGAGGCGCTCCGCACCCCCGCGGTCCCCGGCCTGCCGCCGTTCACGGGCGGGCTCGCGGGCTCGCTCGGGTGGGACGTCGTCCGGCACTGGGAGCCCACGCTGCCCGCGCTCGCGCCCGAGGAGCTGAACGTCCCCGAGCTCACGCTGCTCCTCGCGAGCGACCTGGCCGTCGTGGACCACGTCGAGGGCTCGGTGTGGCTGGTCGCGAACGCGATCAACTTCGACGACACCGACGAGCGGGTCGACTGGGCGTACGCGGACGCGGTCGCGCGGCTCGACGCGATGCAGGAGCGGCTGGGCCACCCGGACGCCGGCGCGGGCCCGCTAGTTCTCGCGGACGTGCCCGAGCCCGAGCTACGGTTCCGCTCGACCCGCGAGGAGTTCGAGTCGTCGGTCCTGGCGGGCAAGGAGGCGATCCGCGAGGGCGAGGTGTTCCAGGTCGTCCTGTCGCAGCGCCTGGACCTCGACTGCCCGGCGCCGCCGCTCGACGTCTACCGCGCCCTGCGGACCATCAACCCGAGTCCGTACATGTACTACTTCGAGCTCACGGACTCCGGCGGCGCCCGGTTCGCGGTGGTCGGCTCGAGCCCCGAGACGCTGGTCAAGGTCACCGACGGCAAGGTCCTCACCTACCCGATCGCGGGCTCGCGCCCACGCGGCGCGACGCCCGAGGAGGACCTCGCGCTGGGCGAGGAGCTGCTGGAGGACCCCAAGGAGCTCGCCGAGCACATCATGCTCGTCGACCTGTCGCGCAACGACCTGGTCAAGGTGTGCGAGCCGACGTCGGTCGAGGTCGTGGAGTTCATGGCGACCAAGCGGTTCAGCCACATCATGCACCTGTGCTCGACGGTCACGGGCCGGCTGCGGGCGGGCGCGACGGCCCTCCAGACGCTGGTCGCGACGTTCCCCGCGGGCACGCTGTCGGGTGCCCCGAAGCCGCGGGCGATCGCGCTGATCGACGAGCTCGAGCCCGCCCGCCGCGGCATCTACGGCGGGACGGTCGGCTACTTCGACTTCGCCGGGAACATGGACATGGCGATCGCGATCCGCACCGCCCTGATCCGCGACGGGGTCGCGAGCGTGCAGGCCGGCGGCGGCATCGTCGCGGACTCGGTGCCCGCGCTCGAGTACGCCGAGTCGCGCAACAAGGCGGCCGCGGCCGTGCGGGCCGTCCAGGTCGCGGCCCGGCTACGTCCCGCGGGGGAGCGGGCATGACGATCGCGCGGCGCTCCGCCGTCCTGCTGCTCCTCGTCCTCGGGCTCCTGGCGCTCCTCACGGCCGTCCCGACGTGGCTCACGACCGCCGGCTCGACCGTGCTCGAGCCGCACGTGGTCGTGAAGGTCGCGGGCACCAAGGCCGCGCCGGGCGTCGGCGCGGGGGCCCTGGTCGTCGCGGCCGCGGCGCTGGCGCTCGGGATCGTCGGCCGCGTGGGCCGGTTCGTCGTGCTCGCGGTCGCCGCGCTCGCGGGGGTCGTCGTCGCGTTCTCGGCGCTCGGCGTCGTGCGGGACCCCACGCCCGTCGCGACCCGCGAGGCCGCCGACGCCACGGGCGTCACCGAGCTCACCGAGGGCGTGCACGTCGCCCTCTGGCCGTACGCGACGGTCGTCGTCGGCGCGCTCGTCGTCGTCCTGGCCGTCCTCGTGGCCCTCGGGTCGCGGTCGTGGCGCACGTCGACCCGGCACGAGCGCACCGCCGCGCCCGCGTCGGCCGCGCCCGACGGCGCGACGCCCGCGGCGTCCGACGAACCGGCTGCCGCGCCGCGGCCCGCGTCCGACGACGATGCCGCCTTCGAGGACGAGCACGCGGCCTGGGACTCGCTGACCCGCGGCGAGGACCCCACCGACGACGGCGTGGACGGGCGCTGACGCGCGCCTCACCCCCGTGTTCACCGGCTCCCGCGCGCCCGCGCGTACTACCCTGCTGTCATCACCCCGGAAAGGCACCCACATGGCTGACAACACCCCCGCGACGGCACAGACGTCCGCGAGCAACGACCTGCCGCCGGCGTCCCCGCCCGCCAACGAGGGCAACACCCGCGCCGCCTGGACGGCGATGATCATCGTCATGGTCGGCTCCGTGGTGGGCGGCGTGGGCTTCGTGATCCCGTCGATCCCGGTCGTGATCGCGGGTGTCGTGGTCATCGTCGCCGGGCTCGTCGCCGGTGCGATGCTCCGGAAGGCCGGTCACGGTCAGCCCGTCGGCTGAGCCCGCGTCGTCGACCGCACCGGCACCGGCCGGGGCGCCGTCGGCGAGGCCGTCCGAGCCCTCAGGTGCCCTGCGGCGCCTGAGGGCTCCGTTCGTGGTGGCGGGGGCCGTGGGGGTCGCGACGGCGTGGGTGGGCGTCGTCGACCCGAACCACCCGGGCCGCTACCCGGTCTGCCCGCTGTACGCGCTGACGGGCCTGTACTGCCCCCTGTGCGGTGGGCTGCGCGCGACGCACGGGCTCGCACGCCTGGACCTGGCCGACGCCTGGGCGCACAACCCGGTGTGGACGGTCGCCGCACCGCTCCTCGTGCTCGCGTGGGCGGACTGGGTCTGGCGCCGCTGGCGAGGCCGGCCCGCGCGCCGGGTGCCCCGCGCCGCGGTCGTGGCGCTCGTCGTCGTCCTGCTGGCCTTCACGGTGGCCCGCAACGTGCCCGCCTGGAGCCCCTGGCT
The DNA here is from genome assembly GCF_030161555.1 of Luteimicrobium album. Taxonomy (GTDB): domain Bacteria; phylum Actinomycetota; class Actinomycetes; order Actinomycetales; family Cellulomonadaceae; genus Luteimicrobium; species Luteimicrobium album. Next base: position 3,633,691 of record NZ_BSUK01000001.1, on the reverse strand, counting down.
GGCGCCCTGAGCGTCTCGCACCGTGACGCGGTGGCTCGGGCGCCCGTCCGGCGGCCCTACGATGGCTCGTATCGCGCCGGTCGTGTCACGAGGGACCGGAGCGCGCCGACGAGGGGAGTGGGACGGTGGCCACGGTTCTGGACGACATCATCGCGGGCGTGCGGGTGGACCTCGCCGCGCGCGAGGAGGCGACGCCTCTGGCGGAGGTCAAGGAGCGTGCCGCCCGGGTGCCGAGCGCGCTGGAGTGCGTGGGCCGCCTCAAGCTCGAGGACGCGGTCGCCGTGATCGCGGAGGTCAAGCGCTCGAGCCCCTCGAAGGGTGCGCTCGCCAACATCGCGGACCCGGCCGCGCTCGCGCTCGAGTACGAGCACGGCGGCGCCGCCGCGATCTCGGTGCTCACCGAGCAGCGCCGCTTCCACGGGTCGCTGGCCGACCTGGACGCGGTGCGCGCCAAGGTCGACGTGCCGGTGCTCCGCAAGGACTTCGTCGTGACGCCCTACCAGGTGTGGGAGGCGCGCGCGCACGGCGCCGACCTCGTCCTGCTGATCGTCGCGGCGCTCGAGCAGACCGTCCTGGAGTCCCTGGTCGAGCGGGTGCACTCGCTCGGCATGACCGCGCTCGTCGAGGTCCACTCGACCGAGGAAGTCTCGCGCGCGCTGGACGCCGGCGCCCGCGTGGTGGGCGTCAACGCCCGCGACCTCAAGACCCTCGAGGTCGACCGGTCGACCTTCGCGCGCGTCGCGCCCGCGATCCCGGACGACGTCGTGCGGGTCGCCGAGTCGGGCGTGCGGGGGCCCCACGACGTCGTCGACTACGCCCGCTCGGGCGCGGACGTCGTGCTGGTCGGCGAGGCCCTGGTGACCGACGACGCGCCGCGCGACTCGGTCGCCGACCTGGTCGCCGCGGGCGCGCACCCTCGCTGCGGGCGGTCCGTCACTGACCGGGCGCCGTCCCCTGAGCCATTCCTGTAGTCCCCGCGAGCCGTTGGAGGTCTTCCTCGTGCCGGAGCTGTCGCACGTGCCGGGCGAACCGCTGCACAACCCGTTGCTGGCCACCCAGCCGGGCCCGTACTTCGGCGTCTTCGGGGGCCGGTACGTCCCCGAGGCGCTCATCGCCGCCCTCGACGAGCTCGACGCGGAGTACCGCAAGGCCGTCGAGGACCCCGAGTTCGTCGACGAGCTGAAGCGTCTCCTGCGCGACTACGTCGGCCGGCCCAGCCCGCTGACGGAGGCGCCGCGGTTCGCCGCGCAGGCTGGGGGCCAGGGGTCGGGCGTGCGCGTGTTCCTCAAGCGCGAGGACCTCAACCACACGGGCTCGCACAAGATCAACAACGTCCTGGGCCAGGCGCTCCTGGTCAAGCGGATGGGCAAGACGCGGGTCATCGCCGAGACGGGCGCGGGCCAGCACGGTGTCGCGACCGCGACCGCGGCGGCCCTGATGGACCTCGAGTGCACCATCTACATGGGCGAGGAGGACACGCAGCGTCAGGCGCTCAACGTCGCCCGCATGGAGCTCCTCGGCGCCAAGGTGGTCCCCGTGACCCTCGGGACGCGCACCCTCAAGGACGCGATCAACGAGGCGCTGCGCGACTGGGTGACGAACGTCGAGACGACCCACTACCTGCTGGGCACCGTCACCGGACCGCACCCCTTCCCCGAGATGGTGCGCGAGTTCCACAAGGTCATCGGCGAGGAGGCGCGCGAGCAGATCCTCGAGCGGACCGGCGCGCTGCCCGACGTGGTGGCGGCGTGCGTGGGCGGCGGGTCCAACGCGATGGGCATCTTCAACGCGTTCCTCGACGACCCGTCGGTGCAGCTGTACGGGTTCGAGGCCGGGGGCGAGGGCATCGAGTCCGGGCGCCACGCGGCGCGCTTCTCGGGCGGGCACCCGGGCGTCCTGCACGGCGCCCGCACCTACGTGCTCCAGGACGAGGACGGCCAGACCCGGCCCAGCCACTCCGTCTCCGCAGGCCTCGACTACCCCAGCGTCGGCCCCGCCCACGCGTGGCTGCACGACCTGGGGCGCGCCACCTACGAGCCCGTGACCGACGACGAGGCGATGGACGCGTTCGCGCTGCTGTGCCGCACCGAGGGCATCATCCCGGCGATCGAGTCCGCGCACGCCCTCGCAGGCGCGCTGCGGGTCGGCCGTGCGGCGGCCGAGCGCGGCGAGAGCCCCACGATCCTCGTCAACCTGTCGGGGCGTGGAGACAAGGACGTGGCGACCGCCGCCCGCTGGTTCGGCCTGCTCGGGGGCGACACCGACGACGTGAACGAGGGAGACCAGTGACCAGCCCCGCCGCACCCGCCACCGAGCCCGCCGCCGCCCGGAGGGGCGAGGGGCTGCGTCGCCGACCGCGGCGCTCCTCCGCCGCGTCCGCGACGAGGGACGCCCGGCCCTGATCGCCTACCTCCCGACGGGCTTCCCGACGGTCGACCAGTCGGTCGAGGCCGTGCGCACGCTCGTGGAGCACGGCGCGGACGTCGTCGAGATCGGCATCCCGTACACCGACCCGGTGATGGACGGGACGACCGTGCAGCGCGCCGTCGAGCAGGCGCTCGAGGCCGGCACCCGCGTCCGGGACGCGTTCCGGCTCGTGCGGGCCGTCGCCGACGCGGGCGCCGTGCCGCTCGTCATGACCTACTGGAACCCCGTGCTGGCCTACGGCGTCGACGCCTTCGCGCGCGACCTCGCGGAGGCGGGCGGGGCCGGCCTCATCACCCCGGACCTCATCCCCGACGAGGCCGCGGAGTGGATCGAGGCCTCCGACCGGCACGGTCTGGACCGCGTGTTCCTCGTGGCGCCGAGCTCGACGCCCGAGCGGCTGCAGCTCACCGCGCGCGCGAGCCGCGGGTTCGTCTACGCGGCGTCCACCATGGGCGTCACGGGGGAGCGGGCCACGGTCGGCGACCGTGCCGAGGAGCTCGTGGCGCGGACGCGCGAGCGGGGCGCCGAGCTCGTCTGCGTCGGCCTGGGGGTCTCCACGGGGGACCAGGCCGCGGAGGTCGGTCGCTTCGCCGACGGCGTCATCGTGGGCTCGGCGTTCGTGCGGCCCCTCCTCGGGGACGGCCCCTGGTCCGAGCGCCTCGCCGCGCTGGGCGCCGTCGTCGACGACCTCGCGGCCGGGGTGCGTCGCGCGCGTCAAGGCGCGTCCGCATGAGCGTCGCGCACGTCGTGGCGGCCGCGCACGGCAGCCTCGTCGCGTCGATCCCGAGCCCGTCCCAGGGCGTCTGGCACCTCGGCTTCGTGCCGATCCGCGCGTACGCGTTCGCGATCCTCGCCGGGATCGTGGTCGCCGTGCTCGTCTGCCGGGCCCGCTGGGTCGAGCGTGGCGGGAACGCCGACGACGTCCTCGAGATCGCGCTGTGGGCGGTGCCGTTCGGCATCGTCGGCGGCCGCCTGTACCACGTGATCACCACGCCCGAGCCCTACTGGGGCAAGGACGGGAACCCCGCCAAGGCGCTGTACATCTGGGACGGCGGCCTCGGCATCTGGGGCGCGATCGCGCTCGGAGCCGTCGGTGCCTGGATCGGGTGCCGACGCCTGAAGGTCAGCTACCCGGCGTTCGCGGACGCGCTCGCGCCCGGCCTCCTGTTCGCCCAGGCGATCGGCCGGCTCGGGAACTACTTCAACCAGGAGCTGTTCGGCCGTCCCACCGACGTGCCCTGGGGCCTCGAGATCGACCCCGCGCACCGGCCGCTGGGCTACGAGCAGTACGCGACGTTCCAACCGACGTTCCTCTACGAGCTGCTGTGGAACACCGCCGGAGGCCTGTTCCTGATCTGGCTCGACCGGAGGTTCAAGCTCGGTCATGGTCGGGTATTCTGGCTGTACGTGATGATCTACACCACGGGACGTGTGTGGATCGAGGCTCTCCGGATCGACGACGCCGAACACATCCTCGGGCTCCGGTTGAACATCTGGACCTCGATCCTCGTGTGGGTCGGAGCGCTAGTTGCGTTTATCGTTGTCGGGCGCCGCCACCAAGGGCGCGAGAAGACAGTGGAGCTCGCCGCGAAGGAGCCCGAGCACACGGACGCGGCCTGATCCCACCGGATCGGCGTGCTCCGATCCCACCCCACCCCACCCCACGGGCCGACGCCGTCCCGTCCCCCCCAGCAGAACGAGGGCACCCGGCGTCCGCGCCGGGTGCGTGTGAGGACCGACCAGATGACGATGCCGCCGAACGCCGGGCAGCCCCGCCCCGGCCGCGCTGCCGCCCCCACGGCCCGCGGCCTGTACGACCCCGCCGCCGAGCACGACGCCTGCGGCGTCGCGTTCGTCGCGACGCTGCGCGGCACGCCCGGACGCGACATCGTCGACGCCGGCCTGACCGCGCTGCTCAACCTCGACCACCGCGGTGCCGTGGGCGCCGAGGAGAACTCGGGTGACGGCGCGGGCATCCTGACCCAGATCCCGGACGCGTTCGTGCGCGACGTGGTCGCGGTCGAGCTGCCGCCCGCCGGATACTACGCGATCGGCACCGCCTTCCTCCCGGTCGGGGACGAGGACGCCACCGTCCGGCGCTTCGAGGAGATCGCCGCCGAGGAGAAGCTCGACGTCCTCGCGTGGCGCGACGTGCCGGTGACCGCCGACCTGGTCGGCCCGACGGCCCGCGCCTCCATGCCCACCTTCCGCCAGGTCGTGCTCGCCGACCCGTCGCGCGAGCTCGCCGGCGTCGAGCTCGACCGCCGTGCGTTCCGCGCTCGCAAGCGCGCCGAGAACGAGCTGGGCCTGTACTTCGCGTCCCTGTCGGCGCGCACCATCACCTACAAGGGCATGCTCACGACGGCGCAGCTCGAGCCGTTCTTCCCCGACCTGTCCGACCCGCGCTACGCGAGCGAGATCGCGCTCGTGCACTCGCGCTTCTCGACGAACACGTTCCCGTCGTGGCCGCTGGCCCAGCCGTTCCGCCAGATCGCCCACAACGGCGAGATCAACACCGTGCGCGGCAACCGGAACTGGATGGCGGCGCGCGAGGGCACGCTCGCGAGCGAGGCGCTCGGCGACCTCGCGCCGCTCCTCCCGGTCTGTTCGGAGGGGTCCAGCGACTCCGCGAGCTTCGACGAAGTGCTCGAGCTCCTGCACCTGTCGGGCCGCACGCTCCCGCACGCCGTACTGATGATGATCCCCGAGGCGTGGGAGAACAACGCCGACCTCGACCCCGACCTGCGGTCGTTCTACGAGTACCACGCGACTCTCATGGAGCCGTGGGACGGGCCTGCCTGCCTGACGTTCACCGACGGCACGCTGATCGGTGCCGTGCTCGACCGCAACGGCCTGCGTCCGGGGCGGTACTGGGTCACCGAGGACGGCCTCGTCGTGCTCGCCTCGGAGGCCGGCGTCCTCGACCTCGACCCCGCGACGATCGTGCGCAAGGGTCGCCTCGAGCCGGGCCGCATGTTCCTCGTCGACACCCGTCAGGGCCGCATCGTCGAGGACGAGGAGGTCAAGGCGCAGCTCTCCGCGCAGCGTCCGTACCAGCAGTGGGTCGCCGAGAACTCGGTCTACCTCGAGGACCTGCCGGAGCGTGAGCACGTCGCGCACAGCCCGGCGTCGGTGCAGCGCCGCCAGCGGACCTTCGGGTACACGCAGGAGGAGCTCAGGGTCATCCTGACCCCGATGAGCGAGAACGGCGCCGAGCCGCTCGGCGCGATGGGGTCCGACACGCCGATCGCGGTGCTGTCCCAGCGCCCTCGCCTGATCTTCGACTACTTCACGCAGATGTTCGCGCAGGTGACGAACCCGCCGCTCGACGCGATCCGCGAGGAGCTCGTCACCTCGATCGCGGGTGCGATCGGCCCCGAGCCGAACCTGCTGGTCGACACGCCGCTGCACGCGCGCAAGCTCGTGCTCCCGTTCCCGGTGCTCGACAACGACCAGCTCGCCAAGATCATCCGCGTCGACCGCGACCCCGCGCTCGAGGGGATCTTCCGGGCCGTCACCGTGCGGGGCCTGTACAGGGTCGCCGACGGCGGCGCCGGGCTGCTCACGCGCCTCGAGGAGATCTTCGCCGAGGTGGACGCGCACGTGGCCGCCGGTGCGAGCTTCATCGTGCTGTCCGACCGCGACTCGACCCAGGAGCTCGCGCCGATCCCGTCGCTGCTGCTGTCGAGCGCGGTGCACCACCACCTGCTGCGCCGCCACACGCGGACCCAGGTCTCGCTCGTCGTCGAGGCCGGCGACGTGCGCGAGGTGCATCACGTCGCGCTGCTCATCGGCTTCGGCGCGGCCGCGGTGAACCCGTACCTCGCGATGGAGACGGTCGAGGACCTCGGCCGCCGTGGCTACCTGAACGTCCCGCCCGAGAAGGCCGTCGCGAACCTCATCAAGGCGCTCGGCAAGGGCGTGCTCAAGGTCATGAGCAAGATGGGCATCTCGACGATCTCGTCCTACCGCGGGGCGCAGGTCTTCGAGGCGCTCGGGCTCTCGCACGAGCTCGTCGACGACTACTTCACCGGGACGACCACCCGGCTCGGCGGCGTCGGCCTCGACGTGCTCGCTGCGGAGGTCGCGGCCCGGCACGCCGAGGCCTACCCGGCGTCGGGCAACCATCAGCCCCACCAGAGCCTGGTCACGGGCGGCGAGTACCAGTGGCGCCGCGACGGTGAGGAGCACCTGTTCGACCCCGAGACGGTCTTCCGCCTCCAGCACGCCACGCGCACCCGCCGGTTCGACATCTTCCGCCAGTACACAGGCCGGGTGAACGAGCAGTCGCAGCGCCTGATGACGCTGCGCGGCCTGCTCGAGTTCGCCCCGACGCGGCCGGCCGTGCCGATCGACGAGGTCGAGCCGGTCAGCGAGATCGTCAAGCGGTTCAACACCGGCGCCATGTCGTACGGGTCGATCTCGGCCGAGGCCCACGAGACGCTCGCGATCGCGATGAACCGCCTCGGCGGCCGCTCGAACACGGGCGAGGGCGGCGAGGACCCGGAGCGCCTGTACGACCCAGAGCGCCGCTCGCGCGTCAAGCAGATCGCGTCGGGCCGGTTCGGCGTCACCTCCGAGTACCTCACCCACGCCGACGACATCCAGATCAAGCTCGCCCAGGGCGCCAAGCCCGGCGAGGGCGGTCAGCTGCCCGGCCACAAGGTGTACCCGTGGGTCGCGAAGACCCGGCACTCGACACCCGGCGTCGGCCTGATCTCGCCGCCGCCGCACCACGACATCTACTCGATCGAGGATCTCGCCCAGCTCATCCACGACGCCAAGAACGCGAACCCGTCGGCGCGCATCCACGTCAAGCTCGTCTCCGAGTTCGGCGTCGGGACTGTCGCGGCGGGCGTCTCCAAGGCGCACGCGGACGTCGTCCTGATCTCCGGGCACGACGGCGGCACGGGCGCGAGCCCGCTGACCTCGCTCAAGCACGCGGGCACCCCGTGGGAGATCGGCCTCGCCGAGACCCAGCAGACCCTCGTGCTCAACGACCTGCGCGACCGGATCGTCGTCCAGGTCGACGGGCAGATGAAGACCGGGCGCGACGTCGTCGTGGCGGCGCTGCTCGGCGCCGAGGAGTTCGGCTTCGCGACCGCCCCGATGGTCGTGTCGGGCTGCGTCATGATGCGCGTCTGCCACCTCGACACCTGTCCCGTCGGCGTCGCGACCCAGAACCCGGAGCTGCGCGCCCGGTTCACGGGCAAGCCCGAGTTCGTCGTGAACTTCTTCGAGTTCATCGCGGAGGAGGTCCGCGAGCTCCTCGCCGAGCTCGGCTACCGGACGATCGAGGAGGCCGTCGGCGACGTCGCGGCCCTCGACACCCGCAAGGCCGTCGACCACTGGAAGGCCGCGGGCCTCGACCTCGCGCCCGTCCTCGAGGTGCCCGAGCCGCTGCCGGGCTCGGCGCTGCACCAGGTCAAGACGCAGGACCACGGCCTCGCCAAGGCCCTCGACAACGAGCTCATCGCCCTCGCCGGGCCGGCGCTCGAGCGGCAGGAGCCCGTGCGCGTGGCGCTGCCGGTCCGCAACGTCAACCGGACCGTCGGGACGATGCTCGGCCACGAGGTCACCAAGCGCTACGGCGGCGCCGGCCTGCCCGACGACACCATCGACGTGACCCTCACGGGCTCGGCCGGCCAGTCGTTCGGCGCCTTCCTGCCCCGCGGCATCACGCTGCGGCTGTTCGGCGACGCGAACGACTACGTCGGCAAGGGCCTGTCGGGCGGCCGCATCGTCGTGCGCCAGGACCGTTCGGCGGTGCTCACGGGCCAGGCGAACGTCGTGGCCGGGAACGTCATCGGCTACGGCGCGACGTCGGGCGAGATCTTCCTGCGCGGCGTCGTCGGCGAACGGTTCGGCGTCCGGAACTCGGGCGCGACGCTCGTCGTCGAAGGCGTCGGGGACCACGGCTGCGAGTACATGACCGGGGGCACCGTCCTGGTGCTCGGCCGGACGGGCCGCAACTTCGGTGCCGGCATGTCCGGCGGCTCGGCGTACGTCCTGGACCTGCGCGAGCCCACCCTCAACCAGGCGTCGCTGGCGGCCGGCGAGCTCACGCTCGAGGCGCTGGCCGACGACAGCCCGGACACCGCCGAGGACGCCGAGCTCGTCGTCGGTCTGATCCGCCGGCACCACGAGGAGACGGGCTCGCCCGTCGCGGCCGAGCTCCTCGAGGAGCTGGCCGCCGACCGGGCGGCGACGCTCGCGCGGATCACCCGCATCGTTCCGACCGACTACGCCCGCATGCGCCGTGCGCTCGCCGAGGCCGAGGCCCAGGGCCTCGACCTGGCCGCGCCGGGCGAGTGGGAGCACATCCTGGAGGTGGCTCGTGGCTGATATCCGAGGGTTCCTGAAGGTCCGCGAGCGCGAGCTCCCCCGAACCGCCCGGTCGAGGTCCGCCTCCGCGACTGGAAGGACGTGCACGCGCACCTCGAGCAGGGCCAGCCCTTCCTCAAGGAGCAGGCGGGCCGCTGCATGGACTGCGGCGTGCCGTTCTGCCACCAGGGCTGCCCGCTCGGAAACCTCATCCCCGAGTGGAACGACCTGGTGTGGCGCGGCCAGTGGAAGGACGCGATCGACCGCCTCCACGCGACCAACAACTTCCCCGAGTTCACCGGGCGGGTCTGCCCCGCGCCGTGCGAGTCGTCGTGCGTGCTGGGCATCAACCAGCCCGCCGTGACGATCAAGAACGTCGAGGTCTCGATCGTCGACGAGGCGTTCGCACGCGGCTACGTCACCCCGCAGGTGCCGCAGCGCCTCACGGGCTCGACGGTCGCCGTCGTCGGCTCGGGCCCGGCCGGCCTCGCCGCGGCGCAGCAGCTCACGCGCGCCGGGCACACCGTCGCGGTCTACGAGCGGGACGACGCCGTCGGCGGGCTCCTGCGGTACGGGATCCCGGACTTCAAGCTCGAGAAGAAGCACGTGGACCGCCGGATCGCGCAGATGGAGGCCGAGGGGACGCGCTTCCGCACGAACCGCGAGATCGGCCGCGACATCACGTGGGACGCGCTGCGGCGCCGCTTCGACGCCGTCGTGGTCGCGACCGGGGCGACCGTCCCGCGCGACCTGCCCCTGCCGGGCCGCGAGCTCGACGGGATCCACTTCGCGATGGACTTCCTGCACCCGGCGAACGCCGTGGCCGCGGGCAAGGACGTGGTCGGCCAGATCACCGCCGAGGGCAAGCACGTCGTCGTCATCGGCGGCGGCGACACTGGTTCGGACTGCGTGGGGACGGCGCTGCGCCAGGGTGCGGCGTCCGTCACGACGCTCGCCATCGGAAAGAAGCCGCCGCTCGAGCGTCCCGCGAGCCAGCCGTGGCCGACCGACCCGATCCTCTTCGAGGTGTCGAGCTCGCACGAGGAGGGCGGCGAGCGCGCTTACCTCGCGTCGACGGTCGAGTTCGTCGGTGACGAGCAGGGCCGGGTGCGCGCGCTCAAGGTCGCGACGACCGAGTACCTCCCCGACGGCCGCCGCGTCCCCACGGAGGGCACCGAGCGCGAGATCCCCGCGGACCTCGTCCTCGTGGCGATGGGCTTCACCGGCCCCGAGACCGAGACCGTCACCGAGCAGGGCGGGGTCGAGCTGACGAAGCGCGGGCTCGTGGGCCGCACCGCCAAGTACGCGACCAACGTCCCGGGCGTGTTCGTCGCGGGTGACGCGGGGCGCGGCCAGTCCCTCATCGTATGGGCGATCGCGGAGGGCCGGGCCGCGGCGGCCGCGGTCGACGCGTACCTGCAGGGGGACACCGAGCTGCCCGCTCCGGTCACCGCGAACACCGGGGCGTTGCGGGCCTGACGGGCCCGGGCGAGGAACCACGGCGCGGTCGTCCGCCGCTCGGCGGACGACCGCTCCATTCCGGGCAGGGCGTCGCTGGGCGCCGTGCCGACGAAGTATCGACAAGTAGGCTGGAGCCATGCGCAGAGCAAAGATCGTTGCCACCATCGGACCCGCGACCGAGTCCCCCGAGATGCTCCGGCAGCTCGTCGACGCGGGCCTGGACGTCGCCCGGATCAACCGGAGCCACGGCAGCCAGGAGGCGCACGAGGCCGTCTACCACGGGGTGCGTGAGGCGGCGAAGGCGTCCGGGCGCAACGTCGCCGTGCTCGTCGACCTGCAGGGCCCGAAGATCCGCCTCGGCGCGTTCAAGGACGACGTCAAGCCTTACCTCAATGAGGGCGACACGTTCGTCATCACGACCGACGACGTCGAGGGCACCGCCGAGCGCGTCTCGACGACCTTCAAGGGCCTCACGGGTGACGCGCGCGTGGGCGACCCGCTGCTCATCGACGACGGCAAGGTCCAGGTCCGCGTGACCGCCGTCGAGGGCAACGACGTCGTGACCCGCGTCGAGGTCGCCGGCCAGGTCTCGAACCACAAGGGCATCAACCTCCCGGGCGTCGCCGTCTCCGTGCCGGCGCTGTCCGAGAAGGACCGCGAGGACCTGCGCTGGGCGCTCCGCATGGGTGCCGACCTCATCGCGCTGTCGTTCGTCCGCAACGCGAAGGACTACGACGACGTCCGCGCGATCATGGACGAGGAGGGGCGCGTCGTCCCCGTCATCGCCAAGATCGAGAAGCCCCAGGCCATCGAGAACCTCACCGAGATCGTCGACGCGTTCGACGGCATCATGGTGGCCCGTGGCGACCTGGCCGTCGAGGTCCCCCTCGAGCAGGTCCCGATCATGCAGAAGCGTGCCGTCGAGCTCGCACGCCGCAACGCCAAGCCCGTCATCGTCGCGACCCAGGTCCTGGAGTCGATGACCAACAACCCGCGCCCGACGCGCGCCGAGGCCTCGGACTGCGCCAATGCGGTGCTCGACGGCGCCGACGCGGTCATGCTCTCGGGCGAGACGAGCGTGGGCGAGTACCCGATCGAGACGGTCCGCACGATGGGCAGGATCATCGAGGCGACCGAGGAGCTCGGCCGCGAGCGCATCGCGCCGCTCGGCTCGACCCCCGGCACGCGCGGTGGCGCCATCACGCGCGCGGCGGCCGAGATCGGCGAGACGCTGAGCGTGAAGTACCTCGTGACGTTCACGCAGTCGGGCGACTCGGCGCGGCGCATGTCGCGCCTGCGCTCGCAGATCCCGCTGCTCGCGTTCACGCCGGACGAGCACGTGCGCGCGGTCCTCGCGCTCACGTGGGGCGTCCAGGCGTACCAGGTGCCGCCGGTCGCCTCGACCGACGCGATGGTCTCGCAGGTCGACCAGACGCTGCAGGCCAACGGCCTGGCAGAGAAGAACGACCTCGTGGTCATGGTCTCGGGTGCGCCGATCGGCGTCTCCGGCACCACCAACTCGATCCTCGTGCACAAGATCGGCGACGAGACGGACAACGCCCGCAAGGCCTGATCCGCGCTCGACCCGGCCCGACGCACGGCGGCGGGGAACCCTCCCGGTTCCCCGCCGCCGTGCGTCGTACGGGGCTCGCGGATCAGGTCGTGGGACCCACGAGGAAGTGCCAGCCGAGCCACCACCAGAAGACGACGAGGAGAACTCGCGCGGCTCGCCGTCGTGCGAGCGCGTCGAGGACGTCCCGGAGCGGCGCCAGGCGCTCGGGACGACGCGCGGCCACCAGGCCCAGCGCGGCGGCCGCCAGCACGCACGCGCCGTACGCGGCGAGCGTGAGTGTGGTCCCCATCAGCGGCGTCCTCGCCTCAGGAGGTAGCCGAGCCCTACCAGCCACGCGAGGACGAACAGCCCCCGTGGCCCCGGGTGGTCGAGCCAGGGGTCGAGGACGTCGCTGACCGCGGGCGGCGTCGTCCCGAGCGGACGGCCGAGCCCGAGCACCCCGACGACGCCCCAGGTGCGCGGTGCGACGACGGGTCGGCGAGGTCGCGGGTCGGGTGGCGCGGCGTCGGCCGGCGCCGGCGCGCGGGCGAGGTCGACCGAGAGCGTGAGAGCGACCAGCCCGAACAGCACGGCGTCGCGCGGGGAGGGGCGGAGCGCCTGCGTCACCGTCACGAGGGATGCGATCGCGATGCTCGCGAGGTCGACGGCCCTGTCGGCGAGCCCGGACCGGCTCGGCGCGTCCGTTGCCACGAGTCCGTCGTAGCACGTCCCACGCCGGCGCGCACGGACGGTGGTGCCGTCGCCCGCCGGCATCCCGGCGGTGATGTCGAGGGTGCCCCGGGTGGGATTCGAACCCACACTGGATCGGGTTTGAGCCGAACGCCTCTGCCGGTTGGGCTACCGGGGCATGGCGCCATCGAACCACACGTCCTCGTGCGACCGGGAATCCGTCTGCCCTCGGCGGACGTCACAGTCCGTCGAGGGACGTGCGCCCACCGTGCGCACTACGATGTGACGGTGACCCAGAACGACGCCCCAGACAACGACGCCACCCCGCTCGAGCTCCCGCCGCTCGTGGACCCCGAGCCCGCCCCCGCCAAGCCGTCCGGCCCGGCCCGACGCGCCGTCGTCGCCGAGGACGAGGCCCTCATCCGCATGGACGTCGTCGAGACGCTCCGTGAGGGCGGCTTCGACGTGGTCGGCGAGGCCGGTGACGGCGAGACCGCGGTGCGACTGGCGGACGAGCTCCGACCCGACGTCGTCGTGATGGACGTGAAGATGCCCGAGCTCGACGGCATCTCCGCGGCCGAGCGGATCGGCAAGGCGCGCAGCGCGCCGGTCGTGCTCCTGACGGCGTTCTCGCAGCGCGAGCTCGTCGAGCGCGCGCGCGACGCGGGCGCCATGGCGTACGTCGTCAAGCCGTTCACCCCGGCGGACCTGCTGCCCGCCGTCGAGATCGCGATCTCGCGGTACACGCAGATCAGCGCGCTCGAGTCGGAGGTCGCCGACCTCGCGGAGCGGTTCGAGACGCGCAAGCGCGTGGACCGTGCGAAGGGCCTGCTCATGACGAAGATGGGCCTGACGGAGCCGGAGTCGTTCCGCTGGATCCAGAAGACCTCGATGGACCGCCGCCTCACCATGCGCGAGGTCGCGGACGCCGTCATCGAGCAGGTGGGCGGCGCCTGACCCGGCCGGGCCCCGTCCCGGAGCGTCGCGCACCTCGGTGCGCACTCCCTCTTGGACGAGTGTTCAGACAGGACTAGGGTGTCGAGCTGTCGCGCGCCGCGGGGGGACCGCGGCAGGGGGCCATGCGACGGAGCAGCATCCTGAGCCCAGGCTCCTGCCCTGTTCCACCGACGAAGGAGGTCCCACGTGCGCGTCGCGGTCGAGGTGACGGCAGCCCAGCCTGCCGACCTGGCGGAGCTCGCCGGCGTGTGTGCGCTGGCCCGTGAGGAGTCGTCGGCGGGTGTGCAGCTGTGCGCCGCGGAGCCGGGCAAGATCGTCGAGCAGCTCGGCGTCCTGCTCAGCGTGCCGGGTGGCCGGGCTCTCATCGCCCGGGTGGACGGCCGCGTGGCCGGCTTCGTGATCGGGCGCACGCTCGGCAGCAACGACTTCCTGCCGAAGACGGTCCTCTACCTCGAGGGGCTCTACGTGCGGCCCGAAGTCCGACGTCGCGGCGTGGGCCACGCCCTCCTGGCCGCCACGGCCGAGCTCGCGACCGCGGAGGGCGCGACCGACGTGTACGCGGTGCCGATCCCCGGCTCGCGCGGCGTCCAGCGCTTCCTCGCCCGGGTGGGCTTCGCGCCCGCCGCGACGCACCGCTACGTCTCGACGAGCGTCCTGCAGCGGCGCCTCGTCGCCGAGGCCCACGGCCACCGGCACCACGGCCGCGGCGGGAGCCTCGAGGAGCTCATCGCGCGACGACGACGCAGCCGTGGCGGCGCGCCGACCGGGTCCGTCGACCTCGGCGCGGTGCGCGGCCGCCTCGGTGACGGCGCGGGCACAGAGCGGCTGGTCGGCTGATCAGCGCGGGTCGAGGATCAGGCACGTCAGCCGGACGGTGCTGAGCCGGCGCTCGCGCTCGTCGCTCACGACGATCTCGTAGCTCGCGGTCGTCCGGCCCAGGTGGATCGCGGTCGCGACCCCCGTGACGACGCCCTCGCGCGCCGACCGGTGGTGGGTGGCGCCCAGCTCGAGCCCCACGACGTGCCGGTCGAGCCCGCCGTGCACCCATGCGGCGATCGAGCCGAGCGTCTCGCCGAGGGCCGCGGTGGCGCCCCCGTGCAGGAGGCCCGCGGGCTGGGTGTTGCCCTCGACGGGCATGGTGCCGACGGCGCGCTCGGGGCCGACCTCGAGGAGCTCGATGCCGAGCCGGTCGATGAGCGTGCCCTGGGAGTGTTCGCTCCACCACTGCAGGTCCGGGATGTGGGTCATGACCGATAGGTTGGCACCCGTGAGCACCCTTGCGCGAACCGATGACAGCGAAGCCGGCGCCGACCGCTCGACTCTCCTCCTGATCGACGGGCACTCGATGGCGTTCCGGGCGTTCTTCGCCCTGCCCGACACCATGGTGACCACCACGGGCGAGGTCACGAACGCCGTCTACGGCTTCACGTCGATGCTCACGAACCTGCTGCGCGACGAGCAGCCCACGCACGTGGCCATCGCGTTCGACGCGGGCCGTCAGACGTTCCGGACCGAGCGCTACCCCGAGTACAAGGGCACCCGGTCGGCGACGCCCGAGGCGTTCCGGGGCCAGGTCCCGCTCATCAAGGAGGTGCTGGGGGCGCTGCAGATCCCCACGCTCGAGCGCGAGGGCATCGAGGCGGACGACATCCTGGCGACCCTGTCCGGGCAGGCCGAGGCCGCGGGCATGGACGTGCTCATCTGCTCGGGCGACCGTGACTCCTCCAGCTCGTCACGGAGCACGTGACGGTCCTGTATCCCGTGCGGGGCGTGTCGGAGCTCGCGCGCATGACGCCCGAGGCGGTGCTCGACAAGTACGGGGTCCCGCCGGAGCGCTACCCCGACCTCGCGGCGCTCGTCGGCGAGACGAGCGACAACCTGCCGGGTGTGCCCGGCGTCGGACCCGGCGTCGCCGCGAAGTGGATCGGCCAGTACGGCGACCTGGACGCGCTCCTGGACCAGCAGGACTCGGTCACGGGCAAGCGCGGCGAGGCGCTGCGCGAGCACGCGGCCCAGGTCCGGCTCAACCGCGAGCTGAACGCGCTCCTGCGCGACGTCGAGCTCCCGTACCGGCCGGACGACCTCGCGCTGCGGGGCTTCGACCGGGACGCGCTGTTCCGCGTCGCGGACGCGCTGCAGTTCGGCCCGCTGCGCGAGCGGGTGCTCGCGGTCGACCCGGCCGCCGACGACGCCGAGGTGGTCGCCGCGCAGGCCGCGGTCGCGGTGACCGTCGACGAGCTCGGAGAGAACGGGCCCGGCGCGTGGCTCGCGGACCGGGCCGGGCAGCGCCTGGGCCTCGTCGTCGACGGCAAGCCGTCGCCGTCGGGCGCCGACGCGTGGGCCGTGGCCGTGGCCGACGACGCCGGTGCCGCGTTCGCGCTCGACCTCGCCGACCTCGGGCCGCGTGCCGAGGAGGCGCTGACGGCCTGGCTGGCCGACCCGGAGGCGCCCAAGGTGCTGCACGGCGCGAAGGAGGCGTGGCACGAGCTCGCCTCGCGCGGCTACGAGCTGCGCGGCGTCGTGCTCGACACCGAGCTCGCGGCGTACCTGTGCTACCCGGACCAGCGCGGCTACGACCTCGGCGAGCTCGTCGAGCGGCTGCTGCACCGGACGCTCGTCGCGGCCGAGCCCGACGCGCAGGGCACGCTCGACCTGGCGCTCGACGACGCGAGCGAGGGGTCGCGCTCCGCGACCCGCGCGGCGGCCGTCGTCGAGCTCGCGCAGGTCCTCGAGGGGAGGTCGCGGACCGGGGCGCCGCGGCGCTGCTGACCGACGTCGAGATCCCGCTGTCCGACGTGCTGGCCCACATGGAGCAGCGCGGCATCGCCGCCGACGTGCCGTACCTGACCGAGCTCGAGGAGCAGTTCGGCACGCAGGTCGCGCGCGAGGCGCAGGAGGCGTACGACGCGATCGGCCGCGAGGTGAACCTCGGTTCGCCCAAGCAGCTCCAGGAGGTGCTGTTCGACCAGCTCGCGATGCCGAAGACCAAGAAGATCAAGACGGGCTACACGACGGATGCGGCCGCTCTCGCGGACCTGTACGAGCGGACCGGTCACCCGTTCCTCGAGCACCTGCTGGCGCACCGCGACGTGACGCGCCTGCGCCAGACGGTCGAGGGACTGCTCAAGTCCGTGGCGCCGGACGGGCGCATCCACACGACGTTCCAGCAGACCATCGCGGCGACCGGCCGACTCAGCTCGACCGACCCGAACCTGCAGAACATCCCGATCCGCACGGAGGAGGGGCGCCGGATCCGCCGCGCGTTCGTCGTGGGCGCGGGCTACGAGCAGCTCCTGACGGCCGACTACAGCCAGATCGAGATGCGGATCATGGCGCACCTGTCGGGCGACGAGGGGCTGATCGACGCCTTCCGCTCGGGCGAGGACCTGCACCGGTACGTCGGGTCGCGCGTGTTCGAGGTGGCCCCCGCGGACGTCACGCCGGCCATGCGGTCGAAGATCAAGGCGATGAGCTACGGGCTCGCGTACGGGCTGTCGTCGTACGGGCTGTCGAAGCAGCTGAACATCGAGGTCGGCGAGGCGCAGGGCCTCATGGACGACTACTTCTCGCGGTTCGGCGGGGTGCGCGAGTACCTGTCGGGCGTCGTCGACGAGGCGCGCGCGACCGGGTACACGGCGACGATCTTCGGCCGCCGCCGCTACCTGCCGGACCTCACGAGCGACAACCGGCAGCGTCGCGACATGGCCGAGCGCATGGCCCTCAACGCGCCGATCCAGGGCAGCGCCGCCGACCTGATCAAGATCGCGATGCTCGGCGTCGAGCGGGAGCTCACCGGGCGCGGGCTGCGCTCGCGCCTCCTCCTGCAGGTCCACGACGAGCTCGTGCTCGAGGTGGCCGCGGGGGAGCGGGACGAGGTCGAGGCCGTCGTCCGGGCGCAGATGGGCGGCGCCGCCGACCTGTCGGTCCCGCTCGACGTGTCCGTCGGCGTCGGGCGCAGCTGGCACGACGCCGGGCACTGACGCAGCCTGGGCCTGCGCCCGCCGGGCTCAGGGGCGGTGCGTGACGAACACCGCCGTCCCCGGCAGGTACGCGCCGCGCACCGGGCCCCAGCCGCCCCACACGTTCGTGTTGCCCGCGGGCCACTCGGGCTCGACGACGTCGTCCACCACCAGTCCGGCGGCGACCACGTCGCGCACGTGGTCGCCCACCGTCCGGTGGTACTCGGCGTACAGGACGCGTCCGTCGTCGGTGGTCTCCACGTAGGGCCGGTGGTCGAAGTAGGACCTCGTGGCGGTCAGGCCGTGCTCGGTCGGGTCGTCGGGGAACGCCCAGCGCAGCGGGTGCGTGACCGAGAACACCCAGCGTCCGCCCGGCCGCAGGACGCGCGCGGCCTCACGGTGGACGCGCGCGGCGTCGGGCAGGAAGGGGATCGCGCCGAAGGCCGTGAACACCGCGTCGAAGGACACGTCGGGGAACGGCAGCGCCCGCGCGTCGGCCTGGACGAGGGGCACGCGCACGCCCGTCGCCCGGTCGAGGCGAGCGCCCTGCGCGAGCATGCCGTGCGAGACGTCCGTGGCGAGCGCCCGCGCCCCCGCGGCGACCAGCCAGCGGGAGCACTGCGCGGAACCGGCGCCGACCTCGAGGACGTCGCGCCCGACGACGTCGCCGAGCAGGTGCGCGTCCTCCTCGCGCAGGCCCTCGGGCCCCCAGACGAAGTCCGCGTCACCGAGGAACGCGCCGTGCTCCGCGAGGTAGTCGGGCGCCTCGGCGTCCCACCAGGCGCGTGCGGCGCCGCCGCCCGCCTCGTCGGGGACGTCGCGGTAGCCGGCGAAGGAGAAGTGGTCGGGCATGGCACCCAGTCTCGGCCGTCGCGCGACGAGGTCGCGACCGCGCCGGGTTCGCTAGGGTTCGCGGAGGTGACGGGGCCGTGCGCCAGGCCGCCCCCGCGGCCGTCCGGCGCACGGTCGCACCAGACGGACGACGGGAGCTGGGATGCGCATCGGACTTCTCACGGGCGGCGGCGACTGCCCCGGTCTCAACGCGGCGATCCGCGGCGTGGTGAAGCACGCGCTGGGGGAGTACGGGCACTCGGTCATCGGCTTCCGCAACGGCTGGAAGGGCGTCGCCCAGGGCGACGTCCAGCCGCTCGGACGCTCCGACATCCGCAACGTGCTCCCCGTCGGCGGGACGCTGCTCGGGACGGCACGGTTCCACCCGCACTCCGAGGACGGCGGGATGGACGCGGTGCTGACGACCCTCGAGGCGGAGCGGATCGACGCGCTCGTCTGCATCGGCGGCGACGGGACCGTGCACGCCGCGAGCAAGGTGGCCGAGGCCGGGGTCCCGATGATCGCCATCCCGAAGACGATCGACAACGACGTCGAGGGCACCGACCTGTCGATCGGGTTCCACACGGCGGTCAACATCGCGACCGACGCGATCGACCGGCTCCACACGACCGCCGAGTCCCACAACCGCGTCATGGTGGTCGAGGTCATGGGCCGGCACGCCGGCTGGATCGCCGTGAACGCCGGGATCGCGGGCGGCGCGGAGGTCGTCCTCGCACCCGAGCGGCCGTTCGACATCGACAAGGTCGTGCGGTTCCTGCGGCACCGCCACCGGGCGCACGCGAGCTTCTCGATCGTCGTGGTCGCCGAGGGCGCGGTCCCGGCCGAGGGGAGCGCGATGGACTTCACCCAGCGGCTCGGCCGGTTCGGCGAGATCGTCGCGGGCTCGGTCGGGGAGGCCGTGGCCGCCGAGATCGCGGAGCGCACCGGGTTCGACACGCGGCTCACGGTGCTGGGGCACGTGCAGCGGGGCGGGACGCCGACGCCGACGGACCGCATCCTCGGGTCCCGGTTCGGCGTCGCCGCCGTGGACGCCGCGGCATCGGGGCGGACGAGCGTCATGACGGCGGTGCGCGGCGACGAGGTGCACCTCGTCCCGTTCGACGAGGTCGCCGGAAAGGTCAAGCACGTCCCCGAGGAGCTGCTGCGGGTCGCGGACACGCTCGCGTAGCGGGGCGGCCGGCGCCTTTGACCCGCCCATGACGTTCCGACTAGCATGGCTCGCGGTGTATTGCGTTCTCGGCGGGTCGGCCAGCACGGGTTGATCAGCATTGCTCGTCAGTGCCACTGACCGGTCGGCCGCCGACGCCACCTCACCACCATCCCTGTCCGCACTACGTCCTGTCCGCATCGGAGCATCGAACTCAATGACCATCTCCACCCCCGCGAAGTCCGTCCCTCAGGTTGCCGTCAACGACATCGGCACCGAAGAGGACTTCCTCGCTGCCGTCGACGCCACCATTCGTTACTTCAACGACGGTGACATCGTCGAGGGCACCATCGTCAAGGTCGACCGCGACGAGGTCCTCCTCGACATCGGCTACAAGACCGAGGGCGTCATCCCCTCGCGCGAGCTGTCCATCAAGCACGACGTCGACCCGTCCGAGGTCGTCGGCGTCGGCGACCAGGTCGAGGCCCTGGTCCTCCAGAAGGAGGACAAGGAAGGCCGTCTGATCCTGTCGAAGAAGCGCGCCCAGTACGAGCGCGCCTGGGGCACGATCGAGAAGATCAAGGAAGAGGACGGCGTCGTCACCGGCACCGTCATCGAGGTCGTCAAGGGTGGCCTCATCCTCGACATCGGTCTGCGCGGCTTCCTCCCCGCGTCGCTCGTGGAGATGCGTCGTGTCCGCGACCTCGCGCCGTACGTCGGCAAGGAGATCGAGGCCAAGATCATCGAGCTCGACAAGAACCGCAACAACGTCGTCCTCTCGCGCCGTGCCTGGCTCGAGCAGACGCAGTCCGAGGTGCGCTCGACCTTCCTGCAGACCCTGCAGAAGGGCCAGGTCCGCCCCGGTGTGGTCTCGTCGATCGTCAACTTCGGTGCGTTCGTGGACCTCGGCGGCGTCGACGGTCTCGTCCATGTCTCGGAGCTGTCCTGGAAGCACATCGACCACCCGTCCGAGGTCGTCGAGGTCGGCCAGGAGGTCACGGTCGAGGTGCTCGACGTCGACTTCGACCGCGAGCGCGTCTCGCTGTCGCTGAAGGCGACGCAGGAGGACCCGTGGCAGACGTTCGCCCGGACCCACGCGATCGGTCAGGTCGTGCCGGGCAAGGTCACCAAGCTCGTCCCGTTCGGTGCGTTCGTGCGCGTCGAGGACGGCATCGAGGGCCTCGTGCACATCTCCGAGCTCGCCCAGCGTCACGTCGACCTGCCCGAGCAGGTCGTCAACGTCGGTGACGACGTCTTCGTCAAGGTCATCGACATCGACCTGGAGCGCCGCCGCATCTCGCTGTCGCTCAAGCAGGCCAACGACGGCGTCGACCTCGAGTCCGAGGACTTCGACCCGGCGCTGTACGGCATGGCCGCCGAGTACGACGACCAGGGGAACTACAAGTACCCCGAGGGCTTCGACCCGGAGACCAACGAGTGGCTCGAGGGCTTCGAGGCGCAGCGCGAGACGTGGGAGACGCAGTACGCCAAGGCGCACGAGCTCTGGGAGGCGCACCGCCGCCAGGTCTCCGAGGCCGCCAAGGCGGACGCCGAGGCCGGCTCGGGCGAGTCGGGTTCCTCCGCCTCCTCGTCGTCGTCCTCGTACTCGTCGTCGGCTCCGAGCGAGCCCGCCGCGGGCACGCTCGCGTCGGACGAGGCGCTCGCCGCGCTCCGCGAGAAGCTGACCGGCAACTGATCACGGCGGGCCGCCGGCGCACTGCGCCGGCGGCTCCCCGCGACACCACGAAGGGCCCGGTCCTCGATCGAACGATCGAGGACCGGGCCCTTCGCCGTGCCTGCCCGTCCGAGCGCCGGCGCGGCTTGTCAGAACGAGGTGCGCGTATTCGGGCACCAGGTTCTGACGATACGAGCACCGACGCGGCGTGTCAGAACGACGTTCCCCTCGACGGGCACCTCGTTCTGACAGCCACGTGGGGTGCCGTCAGGCGACGGGCGCGAGCGCGTCGGGGCCGTCCGCGAACTGGGTGTGGTACAGCTCGGCGTAGAGACCGCCTGCGGCGAGGAGCTCGGCGTGCGTGCCCTGCTGGACGACCTGACCGCCGTCGAGCACGACGATGAGGTCGGCGTCCCGGATCGTCGAGAGCCGGTGCGCGATGATGAGCGCGGTGCTCGACGCGAGGGCCTCGTCGAGGGCGGCCTGCACGGCGACCTCGGACTCGGAGTCGAGGTGGGCGGTGGCCTCGTCGAGCACGACGAACGCCGGCTCCTTGAGGAGCATGCGCGCGATCGCGAGCCGCTGCCGCTCGCCGCCCGAGAGCCGGTAGCCCCGGTCCCCGACGACGGTCTCGAGGCCGGACGGCAGCGACCGGACGAGCTCGGCGACGTGCGCGCGCTCGAGCGCCCGCCACAGGTCGGCGTCGGTCGCGTCGGGCCGCGCGTACCGCAGGTTCGCGGCGATCGAGTCGTGGAAGAGGTGGGCCTCCTGCGTGACGACGCCGACGGCGTCGTGCAGGGACTGCTGCGTGACGTCACGCAGGTCGGTCCCGGCGATCCGGACGGAGCCGCCCGTGGGGTCGTACATGCGGGTCGCGAGCTGGGAGATCGTCGTCTTGCCGGCTCCGGACGGCCCGACGAGCGCCACGGTGGCCCCCGCAGGGACCGTGAAGCTCACGTCGGTGAGGGTGTCGTGCGTCGGGTCGTTGGTCAGGGCGGCGACGGACTCGAGCGACGCGAGCGACACCTCGGACGCCGTGGGGTAGCGGAACGAGACGTGGTCGAGCTCGAGGGTCGCGCCGCGCCGGGCGACGTCGTCCCCGAGGTCGTGGGCGGCGGGTGCGTCGTCGACCATCGGCTCGAGGTCGAGGACCTCGAGCACGCGCTCGAACGAGACGAGCGCCGTCATGACGTCGACCTGGACGTTCGACATCGCGGTGATGGGGCCGTAGAGCCGGCCGAGGTAGGCGGTGAGCGCGACCACCATGCCGACCGTGAGCGAGCCGCCGATCGCCATGAGGCCGCCGGCCCCGTAGACGATCGCGACGCCGACCGCGGCCACGGCCGTGAGCCCGGCGCGGAAGTAGACGCCGAGGACGGCGGTGCGCACGCCGATGTCGCGGACCTGCCCGGCCTTGTCGGCGAAGTCGGCGGACTCCCGCTCGGGGCGGCCGAAGACCTTGACGAGGTGGGCGCCGGCGACGTTGAAGCGCTCCTGCATCATCTGGGCGGCGTCGGCGTTCAGCCCGTAGCTCTCGCGGGTGAGCGCGGCCAGACGGCGCCCGACCCAGCGGGCGGGCAGCACGAAGACCGGCAGCAGGACGAGCGAGACGAGCGTGAGCTGCCACGACATGGAGAGCATCGCCGCGAGCACGAAGGTGATCGTCAGGGCGTTGCTGACGACGTTGGACAGCGTGGAGGTGAAGGCCTGCTGCGCGCCGAGCACGTCGCCGTTGAGGCGCTGGACGAGGGCCCCGGTGCGGGCGCGGGAGAAGAACGCCAGCGGCATGCGCTGGACGTGGTCGAAGACCCGCGTGCGCAGGTCGAGGATGAGGCCCTCGCCGATGCGGGACGAGAGCCAGCGCTCCGCGACGGTCAGGCCGGCGGAGACGAGGGCCAGGCCGGCGAGGAGGGCCGCGAGCTCGATCACGAGCTGCCGGTCTCCGCCGGCGATGCCGCCGTCGATGAGGTGGCTCACGACGAGCGGGCTCGCCGCGCCGGCTGCCGCGTCGACGGCGAGCAGGGCCACGAAGCCGGCGAGCGCGCGGCGGTGGGGGCGGGCGAAGGTGAGGATGCGGCGCAGGGTGCCGCGCTGGAGTCGCTGCTGGGCGACCGAGGAGTCCTGGACGTAGGAGCGCATGCCGCGGCCTCCGCCGCGCACGCCTCCACCTTGGGATCCGAATGCCATAGGTGACCTCCGGTGGCGAGGGGATGGGGTTGATAGTGAGTATAGCTCACTATCTGTTACGACACAAGAGTGCCGGTAGGCTGGGGCCATGACCACGACGCCGTCCGCCCCGACGACGCAGCCGGCCACCGCGCACGACGCGCCCTCCGGGGGCGAGTTCGTCGCCGTCCTGCACGCGGCCATGCGGGCGGTGCGCCGCGAGGCCGACGCCCAGCTCGGCGCCGACGCGGTCGCACCCGGGCAGCTCCGCCTCCTGCGCGTGCTGGACAGAGCCGGGGAGTGCAGCGCCCGAGCGCCCTCGCCGAGACGCTCGACGTCAGCCCGCGCTCGGTGACCTCGAAGGTCGACGCCGCGGAGCGCGACGGCTACGTCGTCCGGCACCCCGACCCGAGCGACCGTCGCGCGACGCTCGTCGAGCTGACCGGCCGCGGTCGCGCCGTGCTGGCGCGCGTGGGCGACCTCCGCGCCAGCGGCGCGGGCGGACTGCTCGAGCGGCTCGACCCGGCCGAGCAGCACGAGCTCGTCCGGCTCCTGCGCCGCGTCGCCGGGCCCGCGGACGGGTCCGTCACGCACCCCTGAGCCTGCGCTGGCAGGATGGAGGGATGTTCCGCGTCGGCCTCACCGGTGGCATCGCATCCGGCAAGTCCGTGGC
The DNA here is from genome assembly GCF_030161555.1 of Luteimicrobium album. Lineage (GTDB taxonomy): Bacteria > Actinomycetota > Actinomycetes > Actinomycetales > Cellulomonadaceae > Luteimicrobium > Luteimicrobium album. The sequence continues at coordinate 3,609,808 of NZ_BSUK01000001.1, read as the reverse complement.
GCTCGCCCGCTTCGCCGAGCTCGGTGCCGTGACCATCGACCACGACCGCCTCGCGCGCGACGTGGTCGGACCCGGCACGGTCGGCCTCGAACGGGTCGTCGAGGCTTTCGGCGACGGCGTCCTCGCGGCCGACGGCAGCCTCGATCGCCCCGCCCTCGCGGCCGTCGTCTTCGCGGAGCCCGCGCGGCGCGAGCAGCTCAACGGGATCGTCCATCCCGAGATCCGACGCCGTGCCGCCGAGCAGGAGGCGCGCGCCGCCGTCGCCGACCCCGACGTCGTCGTCGTGCACGACATCCCCCTGCTGGTCGAGACCGGCCAGGCCGACGCGTTCGGGCTGCTCGTGGTCGTGGACGCGCCGCGCGACCTCCGCCTCGCCCGCATGGTCGAGGAGCGGGGATGAGCGTGGCCGACGCCGAGGCGCGGCTGGCCGCACAGGCCTCCGACGAGGACCGCCTGGCCGCGTCCGACGTCGTGCTCGACGGCTCGCGGACGCCCGACGACCTGCGCGCCCAGGTCGACGAGCTCTGGCCGCGCCTGGTCCGGGAGGCGCTCGACGAGGAGGAGACCGTCGGATGACCGGTTCCCCGGTCGTCCTGCTCACCGGCTTCGAGCCCTTCGGTGGCGCCGCCACCAACCCGTCGTGGGCCGTCGCCTCGCGTGTAGCGGACACCTGGGCCGGTCCCGGCGTCGTCCACGCGCGACGCGTCCCCGTGACGTTCGCGGACGCGCCCCGCGCGGTCCTCGACGCGGTCGCGCAGACCAGGCCGGACGCCGTCGTGATGCTCGGACTGCACGGCGGTGCGCGCGAGCTGCGCCTCGAGCGCGTGGCCGTCAACGTCGCCGACGCCCGCATCCCCGACAACGCCGGGGCCCAGCCCGTCGACGAGCCCGTCGTGCCCGGGGGCCCTGTCGGGTACTGGTCGACCCTCCCGCTGCGCGCCGCGCTGGACGCCGTGCGCGACACCGGCGTGCCCGTGGCGCTGTCACCGTCCGCGGGGACGTACGTGTGCAACGCGACGTTCTACGCCGTGCAGGACGCCCTCGGGCGCGGCGAGGCCCCGCGGGTCTCGGGCTTCGTGCACGTCCCGCCCGTCGCCGGCGAGCGCGTCACCGACGACGACGGCGTGGCCGCGGACGGGACGCCCGGCGTCCCGCTGGACGACCTCGTGCGCGGGGTCGCGGCCGTCGTCGGCGCCGTGGTCGACGAGCTGCGCAGCTGACGGCGCGGACCGCCCCGACCCGGAGCCGGGTCAGGGCGCGTCCCGCGTCAGCTCCGACGGCGGCGGGCGATCAGGACCGCGGCGACGCCCAGGGCCAGGAGGAAGGCGCCGACCGCCGCGATCGTCAGGCCGTCGAACCCGGTGACCGCGAGACCGCCGCCGCCCGCGCCGGGCGTCGTGGGCCCCGACGTCGGTGCCGGTGCGGGCGTCGTCGTGCTCGGCGCGGGGCTCGTCGGGGCCGGTGTGGTCTCGGACGGAGTGGGGGTCGGCGTCGGGGTCTCGAAGGTGTTCGTGACGGTCACCACCTGGGCGGTGCCGTCGTCCTCGGCGATCGTGACCTCGCCGGGGTCGATCGTCGGCGTGCGCCAGGTGCCGTTGTCGTCGGTCGGGGTGTCCTCGGAGACGGTGCACGTCGTGCCGACCGGGAAGCCCGTGAGCGTCGCCGTGTCGCCGTCGCTCAGGTTGACCGTGCCCGAGGCGTCACCGTCGGTGTTCGCCGCGGAGCACTGCCAGTCGACGGCGAAGGTAGTCGTCGAGGCGCCGGTGTCGCCCGTGACCTCCTTCTGGATCGTGAACCCGCCGCGAGCGGCGGTGAAGGTGTTCGTCACCGTGACGGCAGCGATCTCGGAGGGGTCCTCGCTGCCGATCGTGACGGTGGCCGGGGTCACGGACGACGCCCACGTGCCGGACGTGTCGTCGACGGTCGGCTCGGAGACCGTGCACTGCGTGCCGACAGGGAAGCCGGTGATCGGGTCGGACTCGTCGCCCGCGTGCAGCGTGACGCTGCCCGAGGACTGGTCGTCCGCGTTCGGCTGGTCGCACGACCAGTCGATCGTGAACTCGTCGACGGTCGCGCCGTCGTCGCCCTCGACGACCTTGGAGACCTGGAACCCGCCCACCGTGCTGGTGAACGTGTTGGTCACGGTGACGACCTGTGCCGCCGAGGTGCCCTCGATGATGGTGAAGGTGCCCTCCGGGACGACGGCGGAGGACCAGGTGCCGTTGTCGTCGGCGGGCTGGTCCTCCGTGACCGAGCAGGTCGTGCCCGTCGGGAAGCCGTCGAACGCCACCGTGCCGCCGGCCTCGAGCGACCAGGTGCCCGACGAGTCGCCCTGGGCGTCCGGGGCGTCGCACGTCCACGTGCCCGTGAAGGTCGTGGTCGAGGCGCCGGCGTCGCCCGTCACGGCCTTGACGACGCTGAACCCGCCGACGGCGTGCGTGAACGTGTTGGTCACGGTCACGACCCGGGCGGTGGCATCACCCTCGGTGATCGTGAAGTCGCCGGCCGGGGCGATCGAGGACGCCCACGAGCCGTTGGCGTCGGTGGGCTGGTCCTCCGTGACCGAGCAGGTCGTGCCGGTGGGGAAGCCGTCCAGGGCCAGGGTCTCGCCGGCCTCGAGCGACCACGTGCCGTTGCTGGCTCCGTCGCCGTTCGCCGCGTCGCACGTCCAGGTGCCCGCGAACGTCGTGGTGGACGCACCCGGGTCCCCCGTCACGCGCTTCTCGATCGTGAAGCCGCCGACCGCGTGGGTGAACGTGTTGGTGACCGTCACGACCTGCGCGGTGCCGTCGTCCTCCGCGATCGTGAGGAGTCCGGGTCGACGTCCGACGCCCACGTGCCGTTGTCGTCGTCCGGCGCGGGCTCGGTGAACGTGCAGGTCGTGCCCACCGGGAAGCCGGTGATCGTCTCGGACCCGCCGCCCGCGAGGTGCACGGTGCCCGAGTCGTCGCCGTCCAGGTTCTCTGCCGAACACTGCCAGCTGATGTCGAAGCCCGTGGTCGACGCCCCGTCGTCGCCCGTCACCGCCTTACGGATCGTGAATCCGCCGCGCTGGAGCGTGGCGGTGTTGGTGACGGTGACCGCCGTGACGGAGTTCTCCCCGCCGATCGTGACCGGATTGGGGGAGATGGTCGGGGTGCCCCAGTCGATGCCGTCGACGTCGGGGAACGAGGGCTCGGAGAGCGTCACCTGGTCGCCCTGGGCAAGCTCCGGGCCGTCGACCGGCGTGCCGTCGGCGAGGACGGTGAGGTCGCCGTCGTCGCCGAGGTTGGGGCTGTCGGCCGGACCGGTGACGGCCCAGTGAACGGTGAACGCGGTGTCGTCCGGCACGGAGCCTGCACCGTCGCCGGTGAGGTCCTTGGCGACCGAGAAGGTCCCCGGGACGATCGCGGCGCAGCCGAGCCGCCCCGTGAACGCGTACGCGTGGTTCTCCGTCCCGGTGCCCACACCGGCGCCGGCACCGCCGTCGTTGACCATGTTGCCGGGTGTGTAGACGCGGCCGTTCGTGCCGGCGACGCCGACCGTGAGCGTCGAGCCGGGCTGCCCCATGAGGATCGAGCCAGGGAGCTGAACGGGTCCGCCGAGCCGGACGGACGTCGCGTTCGGGTAGTTGAAGAGGACCTGGTCGCGCCAGGTCGGTGCCTGGTTGGGGCCGTCGTCGACCGTGATGTCGGAGACGAACTGCGCCACCGCTCCTCCCGCAGCGGTGTTGAGGAGGATGGTCGCCGCCGTCGGAATGCCGGAGACGTCCACGGTCGCGGGGGTGCCGGCCGATCCGATGGTCGCTGGTAGATCGAAGACGACGAGGTCGCCGCTCCCCGGCCCTGTCAGCGTCAGGGTGCTCCCCGTGAGCGTCACCGTGCCGTGGGTCACGGAGAGCGTGCCGCCCAGGTTCTCGGCCGTCGTGACGTCCGGGTCGCTCAGCGGGGCGTAGCACTGCTGCGAGTACGTCGCCATGGTGCCGTCGTCGCCGAACAGGTCGTCGTAGTGGTCGTCGGCGAGGACCGTCTCTGCGTCGTCGTAGACCGCGTTCTGGAACTGGGTGGGTGTCGTCTGGTTCGCGGTGTCGACTGCCCCGCCGAGCTGCCCCCACTGCGTGGATGAGGGCACGGCGGCGTCGCGGAAGTTGTGCGCGCCGCCGACCCGGATGTCGCCCGTCCGGATGGGCGAGACGTTCGTCCCGACCTGGACGGCTGACGTGGACGGGGTGACGGTCGCGTCGCCACCGACGATGAGCCAGTCCGAGCGATTGGCCGGAATCACGCCGCTGCCGATAGCCCAGCCCACGTTGTAGGACTTGTCGAACGATGCGTCTCCGTTGACTACGAGGAGCCCTTCGGTCTCCGCGGCGGTCCCGGTGACTGAGAAGTCCCCGCCCACGATCACGTTCGGCGCGTCGTCGGTGCCGTTGATGTTTCCGGTCTTGTCGTCCGACCAGCCCTGGCAGTTGCCCGCCTCATCGGGGTTCGGGGTCGGCACGCACGGACCCCAGCCGTCGTTCGCACCGTCCCCGGAGGGCGAGGGGCCGGGCAGGATCCCCGACGACGGCGGCAGCAGGCCGGAGACGGTGGCGGCGTCGGCGGTGGGCAGGACCGTCACGACCGCGAGGGCCCCGCTGAGGACCAGTGCCAGCGCGGCGCCCGCCGCAACTCTCCGCCGAAGTGTCGCGTGAATCATCGAGCTCCTGTCGGTCAGCCCCTGCCCGAGGCATCCACTGTGACCCAGGACCGTCGAGCCTGCATCAGGCAGCGCCGGACGGGCGGGGTGAAGTCCCGCGGCGCCGGGGCTCGAGGGTCGGCCGACCGTGCGCCGCGCGATGTCGGAGGGTCGACCTACGCTGGCTGCATGCGTCCCGTCACCGATCTCCAGCGCGCCGCCGCTCCGTTCGAGGTGGTGTCCGAGTACACGCCGTCCGGCGACCAGCCGACCGCGATCGCGGACCTCACGCAGCGCCTGCAGGCAGGGGAGAAGGACGTCGTCCTCCTGGGCGCGACGGGTACCGGCAAGTCGGCGACCACGGCGTGGCTGATCGAGCAGGTGCAACGCCCGACGCTGGTGATGGCCCCCAACAAGACGCTCGCGGCGCAGCTCGCCACCGAGTTCCGCGAGCTGCTGCCCAACAACGCGGTCGAGTACTTCGTGTCGTACTACGACTACTACCAGCCCGAGGCGTACATCGCGCAGACGGACACCTACATCGAGAAGGACAGCTCGATCAACGACGAGGTCGAGCGCCTGCGCCACTCGGCGACGAGCTCGCTCCTGACCCGGCGTGACGTCGTGGTGGTCGCGTCGGTGTCCTGCATCTACGGCCTGGGCACGCCGCAGGAGTACGTCGACCGGATGGTCCGCCTCGACGTCGGGGACCAGGTCGAGCGCGACCAGCTCCTGCGCCAGTTCGTCACCATGCAGTACACGCGCAACGACATGGCGTTCACGCGCGGGACGTTCCGGGTGCGGGGCGACACCGTCGAGATCATCCCGGTGTACGAGGAGCTCGCGATCCGGATCGAGTTCTTCGGGGACGAGATCGAGTCGATCCAGCTCCTCCACCCCGTCACGGGGGACGTCATCCGCGCCGAGCAGAGCACGTACATCTTCCCCGCCACCCACTACGTCGCGGGCCCCGAGCGCATGGAGCGGGCGATCGGCTCGATCGAGGCCGAGCTCGCCGACCGCCTCGAGGAGCTCGAGCGGCAGAACAAGCTCCTCGAGGCCCAGCGCCTGCGCATGCGCACCACGTACGACATCGAGATGATGCGGCAGATCGGGACGTGCTCGGGCATCGAGAACTACTCGCGGCACATCGACGGGCGCACCCCGGGCTCGCCGCCGAACACGCTCCTCGACTACTTCCCCGAGGACTTCCTGCTCGTCATCGACGAGTCCCACGTGACCGTGCCCCAGATCGGCGCGATGTACGAGGGCGACATGTCCCGCAAGCGCAACCTCGTCGATTTCGGGTTCCGGCTCCCGTCCGCGATGGACAACCGGCCGTTGCGCTGGGAGGAGTTCGTCGACCGGATCGGCCAGACGGTCTACCTGTCGGCGACCCCGGGCGCGTACGAGCTGTCGATGTCCGACGGCGTGGTCGAGCAGATCATCCGGCCGACGGGGCTCGTCGACCCCGAGGTCGTCGTCAAGCCGACGAAGGGCCAGATCGACGACCTGCTGGGCGAGATCCGGGACCGTGTCGAGAAGGACGAGCGCGTGCTGGTCACGACGCTCACCAAGAAGATGGCCGAGGACCTGACGGACTACCTGCTCGACAAGGACGTGCGGGTCCGTTATCTGCACTCCGAGGTCGACACCCTGCGCCGGGTCGAGCTCCTGCGCGAGCTGCGGCTGGGCCAGTTCGACGTGCTCGTCGGCATCAACCTGCTGCGTGAGGGCCTCGACCTGCCTGAGGTGTCCCTGGTCGCGATCCTGGACGCCGACAAGGAGGGCTTCCTCCGCTCGGGCACGTCCCTCATCCAGACCATCGGCCGTGCGGCCCGCAACGTGTCGGGCCAGGTCCACATGTACGCGGACCGGATCACCGACGCGATGGCCCTGGCCATCGACGAGACCAACCGCCGCCGCGCCAAGCAGGTCGCGTACAACGAGGAGCGCGGCATCGACCCGACACCGCTGCGCAAGAAGATCGCCGACGTCACCGACATGCTCGCGCGCGAGGACATCGACACCGACGAGCTCCTCGCGACGGGTTACCGATCCCCGGGCAAGGGGCGGAAGAACGGCGGAAAGGACGCGGCGCCGGTCAAGGAGGGCGTCGGCGGGAACCGGCTCGCCGCCGCCGCGGCGGGCGACCTCGCCGGCCTGATCCAGGAGCTCACCGACCAGATGCACGGTGCGGCCGGCGAGCTGCAGTTCGAGCTCGCGGCCCGCCTGCGCGACGAGATCTCCGACCTGAAGAAGGAGCTCCGGCAGCTCCACGCCGCGACGGCATAGCCGGACCACCACACCGAGAGGCAGGGGCAGACGATGACGTACAGCGTGCAGGTCACCTTCGACGCGCACGATCCCGAGGGGTTGGCGCGGTTCTGGATCGAGGCGCTCGGGTACGTGGTGCCGCCGCCACCGGGAGACTTCGCGACCTGGGACGAGGCGCTCGACGCCTGGGGCGTCCCCGCGGAAGAGCGGGACCGCGCGTTCGCCCTCGTCGACCCCGACGGCGTCGGCCCGCGCCTGTTCTTCCAGAAGGTCCCCGAGCCGAAGACCGCGAAGAACCGGGTGCACCTCGACGTCAACGTGGGCGGCGGCCACGACGACGCGGCGCGCGACGCCGTGCGCGCGCACGCCGCCAAGCTCGAGGGCCTCGGCGCGTCGCGCGTGCGTGAGTTCGGGCCCGACGAGACGACCGGCGAGTACTGGATCGTGATGCACGACCCCGAGGGCAACGAGTTCTGCGTGCAGTGACGCCTACGCTGAGGCGGTGCCGACCACCTCGCAACCACCCGCCGGGAGCGACCGCCCGTCCGGACTGTTCGTCGGGCTGACGACGCTCGACGTCGTCCATCGCGTCAGCGCGCCGCCGGAGCCGAACACCAAGGTCACGGCCCACCGCCAGGACGTCGCGGCGGGCGGTCCGGCCGCCAACGCCGCGGTCGTGTTCGCGGCGCTCGGCGGGTCCGCCACGCTCGTGGCCGCGCTCGGCACGGGCGCGGCCGCGTCAGCGGCGCGGGACGACCTCGAGGCGCACGGGGTGCGTGTCGTCGACGTCGCGCCGCACGGGTTCGCCCTGGCTGTCTCCGCGGTCGCGGTCGACGAGCGTACCGGGAGCGGACCGTCGTCTCGCCCGACGGCGGCCGGGTCGAGGTCGCGGCGCCCGGTCACGTCCACGAGCTCGTCGGGGGACAGGACGTCGTGCTCCTCGACGGGCACCACCCCGCGCTCCAGACCGTCGCAGCCCGGGCCGCGCGATCGGCCGGGGTCCCGGTGCTCCTCGACGCGGGCCGGTGGAAGCCGCACCTCGCCGAGCTGGTCCGGTGCTGCGACGTCGTCGCGGCGTCCGGAGACTTCCGGCTCGGCGCGGACCCGACGGCGAGGGCCGACGGCGTCGGGCCGGGCCTGCGGGCCGTGGGCGTCGCGCGGGTCGCGGTCACGCACGGCGCCGGACCCGTCGAGTGGTGGGAGGACGACCGCTCCGGCACCGTCCCGGTACCGGCCGTCGACGCCGTCGACACGCTGGGCGCGGGGGACGCCTTCCACGGCGCGCTCGCGTGGGCGCTGGCGTCCGGCGCCGGGTTCGTGGGGGCGCTCGCGGAGGCCGCACGGGTCGCGTCGCTCCGCGTCTCCGTCGCCGGTCCGCGGGCGTGGCTCGCGACCCTCGGGACCGACGAGGTCGCCGCCGGCCGGGGGCAGGGGCCCGGCCCCGTCGAGGTGACCGCGCGCGACGACCTCGTCGCGCGGGCCCGCGCGCTCGTCGAGCTCTCCCGGGCGGACGGTCGCCGCCGCGTGCTGGGGATCGCGGGGCCTCCCGGTGCCGGCAAGTCGACGCTCGCCGCGCAGGTCGCGGAGGCGCTCAGGGGCGAGGCCGTCGTCGTCGGGCAGGACGGCTTCCACCTCGCCCAGCGGGAGCTCGACCGGCTCGGTCGCGCGGACCGCAAGGGCGCCCCCGACACCTTCGACGGCGCGGGCTTCGTCGCGCTCCTGGAGCGGCTCGTGCGCCAGGCGCCCGGCGACGCACCCGTCCTCGCCCCCGAGTTCCGGCGGGAGATCGAGGAACCGGTCGCGGGCGCCGTCGCCGTGGCCGCGACCGTGCCCCTGGTGGTCACCGAGGGGAACTACCTCCTGCTCGACGACGGCCCATGGGCGCGGGTGCGCGCGCTGCTCGACGAGGCGTGGTTCCTCGCGCCCGACGACGCCGCGCGGGTCGAGGGGCTCGTCGCGCGGCACGTGCGGCACGGGCGGTCGCCCGAGGCGGCCCGCGCCTGGGTCGAGCGGTCGGACGAGGCGAACGCCGTCGTCGTGCGGCCGGGTGCCGCGCGCGCCGACGTCGTGGTGCGGCTCGCCGACTGGTAGCGTCGTCCCGTCAGAAGGGGAGTATTCCTCTCGCGGCGACCTCGTCATCACGAGCGCGCCTGCCCGGCTCCCCGGGTCGGTGGTGCTCGGGGCGTCGGCCCGGTTCCCGGGTGGAAGAGACCTTCGGTACTCGTCGTCGTACCGGAGGTCTTCGCATGGATGTTCCCGTCTGGGTCTGGCTCGTCACCGTCGCGGTGATCCTCGCCATGCTGGCGGTCGACTTCGTCGGCCACGCCCGCGTCCCCCACGCCCCGTCGATGCGCGAGTCGGCCTGGTGGTCCGCGGGCTACGTGGCGGTCGCGCTCGTGTTCGGACTCGTCGTGTGGGGGCTGGGGCGGCGGCTTCGCGGGCGAGTACTACGCCGGGTACATCACCGAGAAGAGCCTGTCGGTCGACAACCTCTTCGTGTTCGTGCTGATCATGGCGACGTTCCGGGTGCCGCGGCTGCTCCAGCAGAAGGTCCTGCTGCTCGGCATCACCGTGGCGCTGGTCCTGCGGACGATCTTCATCCTGCTCGGCGCGGCGCTCGTCGAGAACTTCGCCTGGGTCTTCTACCTGTTCGGCGCGTTCCTGCTGTGGACGGCGTGGTCGCAGCTGAGGCACGCGCGCAGCGGCGACGACGAGGAGTACCACGAGAACGGGTTCCTGCGGCTCGTGCGCCGGACGCTGCCGGTGACCGAGGACTACGTCGAGGGCCGGATGGTCGTGCGCCGGGCGGGGCGCTGGCTCGTCACCCCGCTGCTCGTCGTGATGCTGGCGATCGGCAGCGCGGACCTCCTGTTCGCCGTCGACTCGATCCCCGCGATCTTCGGCCTCACCCAGGAGACGTACCTCGTGTTCGCCGCGAACGCGTTCTCGCTCCTGGGCCTGCGCCAGCTCTACTTCCTCATCGACGGGCTGCTCGACCGGCTCGTCTTCCTCGCCTACGGGCTCGCCGCGATCCTCGCGTTCATCGGCGTCAAGCTCGTGCTGCACGCGCTGCACACCAACGAGCTGCCGTTCGTGAACGGCGGCGAGCACGTCGACGTCCCCGAGATCTCGACGGCGGTCTCGCTCGGCTACATCGTCGTCGTGCTCGCGGTCACGACCCTGCTGAGCCTGTGGGCGGACCGCCGCCGCCGCGAGCTGGCCGCGCCGACCCGGAAGGACCGCTGACCCGTGCACGACATCCCCACCTGGTTCCGCGCGGTCAGTCTCGCGGCGCTCGCGGTCCTCCTGCTGGGTGACCTGTACCTCGTGCGGCGGCGCCCGCACGTGCCCACGGTCAAGGAGTGCCTCGCATGGATCGGGTTCTACGTCGGGCTCGCGCTCGTGTTCGGCGGGCTCCTGTACCTGGTGGGTGGGGGCACCCCCGCGACCGAGTTCTACGCGGGGTGGCTCACCGAGTACAGCCTGTCGGTCGACAACCTCTTCGTGTTCGTGCTGATCATGGCGTCGTTCGCGGTGCCCCGGGAGCAGCAGCAGCGGGTCCTCATGGTGGGCATCGTCATCGCGCTCGTGCTCCGCGGGATCTTCATCCTCGCGGGCGCGGCGCTGATCGAGCACTTCACCTGGATCTTCTACTTCTTCGGCGCGTTCCTCGTCTACACCGCGATCACGCTGGTCCGGGGCGGCGGGGAGGACGAGGAGTACCACGAGAACCGGTTCGTCGGCCTGGTGCGACGGGTCCTGCCCGTGACCGACCACTACGACGGCGGGCGCCTCACCACACGGGTCGACGGGCGACGCTTCCTCACGCCCCTGCTGATCGTCTTCGTCGCCATCGGGACGACCGATCTGCTGTTCGCGTTCGACTCGATCCCCGCGATCTTCGGGCTGACGCAGGACCCGTTCATCGTCTTCACCGCGAACGTCTTCGCCCTCATGGGCCTGCGCCAGCTCTACTTCCTCCTGGGCGGGCTCCTCGACCGGCTCGTCTACCTGCCGATCGGCCTCGCCGTCGTGCTCGCGTTCATCGGCGTCAAGCTCGTGCTCGAGGCGCTGCACGAGAACACCCTGCCGTTCGTCAACGGCGGCGACCCGGTGCCGGTGCCCGAGGTGCCCACGTGGCTCTCGCTCGTCGTGATCGTCGTCGTGCTCGCCGCCGCGACCCTCGCGAGCCTGTGGCGCTCGCGGCGCGAGGACGGGGAGGTCAGGCCGACGGCGCCCAGGGGCCCATGACCTGGACCCACTCGCGGATCTCGCGCCGCGCGACGACGCCGACCTCGCGGAAGGGGTCCTCGTCGAGGAGCGCCGTCGCCACGTCGAGGTCGTCGGCGGTCACGACGATCAGCGCCCCGTCCCCTGACCCTCCGCCGGAGCCCAGGGACCCGACGCCAGCAGGATCCCGCGCCCGAGCAGCTCCGCGAGGTAGGCGCGGTGCGCGGGGCGCACCTCGTCACGCGTCGTGGGGTCGTCCGTGTAGGTGTACAGGACGGCGAAGACGGGCCGGGCGGGGGCTGCGGGGGAGCTCATGCGGCCATTGAAGCGCACTACCAGCCGCGCTCGCGCCACTCCCCGAGGTGCGGACGTTCGTCACCGAGCGTCGTCGGGCGGCCGTGCCCGGGCAGGACGACGGTGTCGTCGCGGTAGACGTCGAAGACCCGTGCCACGACGTCGCCGTAGAGCTGCGCGAACCGCTCCGGGTCGCGCTGCGTGTTCCCGACGCCGCCCGGGAAGAGCGAGTCGCCCGTGAACAGGTGGGTGCGGCCCGGGACCGCGTCCGGCGCGGCCGCCGTGCCCGGCTCGGTGTACGCGAGCGCGACCGAGCCGGGGGTGTGCCCACGCAGCCCGACGACGGCGAGCTCGATCTCCCCGACGCGGACCGTGTCGCCGTGGCGGAGGAGGCGCCCGACCTCGACCCCCGTCGCGGCCGTGACCGCCGCGGCGTCGTCCGCCCCGGCCGCCGCGACCGCGCCCGTCGCGCCGACCACCTGCGCGAGCGCGCCGACGTGGTCGCGGTGCGCGTGTGTCGTCACGACGGCGTCGAGCCGGCCCTCGGGGGACCCGGCGCGGACGAGCGCGAGCAACCGGTCGGGCTCCGCGGCCGCGTCGACGAGGAGCTGCGCGCCCGTGGCGCGGCAGGTGAGCAGGTAGACGTCGTTGTCCATCGGCCCGACGGCGAGCTGCCGCAGGACGAGGCGATCGAGGGTGAGCACGAGGCCATCGTCCCCCGGAAGACGCCCGCAGCGAACACGGGTCGAACATGTGTGCGACTGTCGGTGGCTCGACCTACCATGGTGCGGTGACCAATCGCCTCGTGATCCAGGGTGCGCGCGAGCACAACCTCCGTAACGTCGACCTCGACCTCCCGCGCGACGCGATGATCGTCTTCACGGGCCTGTCGGGGTCCGGCAAGTCGTCCCTCGCGTTCGACACGATCTTCGCGGAGGGCCAGCGCCGGTACGTCGAGTCGCTGTCCGCGTACGCGCGCCAGTTCCTCGGGCAGATGGACAAGCCCGACGTCGACTTCATCGAAGGACTCTCGCCCGCCGTCTCGATCGACCAGAAGACCACCAACCGCAACCCGCGGTCGACCGTCGGCACCATCACCGAGATCTACGACTACCTGCGCCTGCTGTTCGCGCGCGCGGGCACGCAGCACTGCCCCGTCTGCGGCGAGAAGGTCCAGGCCCAGACGCCCCAGCAGATCGTCGACCGCCTCCTCGAGCTGCCGGAGGGCACCCGCTACCAGGTCCTCGCGCCCGTAGTGCGGGGCCGCAAGGGCGAGTACGCCGACCTCTTCAAGGAGCTCCAGGCCAAGGGCTTCGCGCGCGCCCGCGTCGACGGCCAGGTCGTCCAGCTCACCGAGCCGCCCGCGCTCGAGAAGAAGCTCAAGCACGACATCGAGGTCGTCGTCGACCGCCTCGTGTCCCGCGAGGGCGTCCAGCGCCGGCTCACCGACTCCGTCGAGACCGCGCTCGGCCTCGCCGGCGGACTCCTGCTCGTCGAGCTCGTCGACGCCGAGGCGGGCGACCCCGAGCGGCTGCGCCGGTTCTCCGAGCGCCGCGCGTGCCCCAACGACCACGAGCTGACGCTCGACGAGATCGAGCCGCGGACCTTCTCCTTCAACGCGCCCTACGGCGCCTGCCCCGAGTGCACCGGCATCGGGTTCCGGCTCGAGGTCGACCCCGACCTCGTCGTCCCCGACGAGGACAAGACCCTCGCCGACGGGGCCGTCGCACCCTGGGCGCAGATCTCGAGCGAGTACTTCGTGCGCGTCATGTCGGCGCTCGCGGACGAGCAGAACTTCTCGATGGACGTGCCGTGGCGGGCCCTGCCCGAGCGGGCCAAGAAGGCGATCCTGTACGGCCAGGACCACAAGGTCCACGTCCGGTACAAGAACCGCTGGGGCCGCGAGCGGCAGTACTCGACGGGGTTCGAGGGCGTCGTGACGTTCCTCGAGCGCCGTCACCACGAGACCGAGTCGGAGTGGTCGAAGGAGAAGTACGAGGCCTACATGCGCGAGGTCCCGTGCCCGGTGTGCCAGGGCACGCGCCTCAAGCCCGAGGTGCTCGCGGTCAAGGTCGGCGGCCGGTCCATCGCGGACGTGTGCCGCCTGTCGTTGCGCGACGCCCACGGCTTCCTCGGCGCCCTCGAGCTGGGGGAGCGGGAGCGGCGGATCGCGCAGGAGGTCCTCAAGGAGATCGCGGCGCGCCTCGGCTTCCTGCTCGACGTCGGGCTGGACTACCTGTCGCTCGAACGCCCCGCGGGCACGCTGTCGGGCGGCGAGGCGCAGCGCATCCGCCTGGCGACGCAGATCGGGTCCGGCCTGGTCGGTGTGCTGTACGTGCTCGACGAGCCGTCCATCGGGCTGCACCAGCGCGACAACCGCCGCCTCATCGACACCCTGACCCGGCTGCGGAACCTCGGGAACACGCTGATCGTCGTCGAGCACGACGAGGACACCATCCGCACGGCCGACTGGATCGTCGACATCGGCCCGGGCGCGGGCGAGCACGGCGGCCACGTCGTGCACTCGGGCGACCTCAAGGGCCTGCTGAAGTCCCGCGAGTCGATCACGGGCGCGTACCTGGCCGGCCGACGCTCGATCCCGATGCCGGCCGAGCGTCGCCCGGTCTCGAAGGACCGCCAGGTCACCGTCGTCGGGGCGCGCGAGCACAACCTCCAGGGCATCGACGTGTCGTTCCCGCTCGGGACGTTCACCGCGGTCACGGGCGTGTCGGGCTCGGGCAAGTCGACCCTCGTCAACTCGATCCTCTACACGGTCATGGCGAACGAGCTCAACGGCGCACGCCAGGTCGCCGGCCGCCACACGCGGGTCACGGGTCTCGACCAGCTCGACAAGGTCGTGCACGTCGACCAGGGGCCGATCGGCCGCACGCCGCGGTCCAACCCCGCCACCTACACGGGCGTCTGGGACCACGTGCGCAAGCTGTTCGCCGAGACCACCGAGGCGAAGGTCCGCGGCTACACGCCGGGCCGGTTCTCGTTCAACGTCAAGGGCGGGCGCTGCGAGGCGTGCTCGGGCGACGGCACCCTGAAGATCGAGATGAACTTCCTGCCCGACGTGTACGTCCCCTGCGAGGTCTGCCACGGCGCCCGGTACAACCGGGAGACCCTCGAGGTGCACTTCAAGGGCAAGACGGTCGCCGACGTGCTGGACATGCCGATCGAGGAGGGCGCCGAGTTCTTCGCGGCGGTCCCCGCGATCAGCCGGCACCTGCGCACGCTCGTCGACGTCGGGCTCGGGTACGTGCGGCTCGGCCAGCCCGCCCCGACGCTCTCGGGCGGGGAGGCGCAGCGCGTCAAGCTCGCGAGCGAGCTGCAGAAGCGCTCGACCGGCCGGACGGTGTACGTGCTCGACGAGCCCACCACGGGCCTGCACTTCGAGGACGTCCGCAAGCTCCTCGCAGTGCTGCAGTCGCTCGCCGACAAGGGCAACACCGTCATCGTGATCGAGCACAACCTCGACGTCATCAAGAACGCCGACTGGGTCATCGACATGGGCCCCGAGGGCGGGTCCGGTGGCGGCCGTGTCATCGCGGAGGGCACGCCCGAGCACGTCGCGACCGTGGCGGCCAGCCACACCGGCCGCTTCCTGGCCGAGGCCCTGCCTGACGTCGTCGAGGCCGAGGAGCGCCGCAGCGCCTGACCCGGGCGTGTCAGGGCTGCGGCTGCGCCACCTGCGAGGGTGCCGGCTCGATCGTGACCGGGAAGTTCACGGACCGCGCGAGGAAGCAGTGCTCGTGCGCGAGCTCGTGCACCCGGGCGAGGGCCTCGTCGTCGGTGCCCGGGTTCACGGTCACGCGCGGGTGCAGGGTCACGTCGACGAACTGGCCGGCGCCGCTCGACTCGACGCGCATGCGCCCGGTCGCCTCGTCCGTGTACTCGCGCACGACGATCCCGTGGCTCGACGCGAGGTGGAGGAACCAGAGCATGTGGCAGTCGCTCAGCGACGCCACGAAGAGCTGCTCGGGGGAGTATCGCGAGGGGTCGCCGCGGAACGCCGGGTCGGCGGACGCGGGCAGCGCCGGGAGCCCCGGGAACGTAACGGTGTGGTCGCGCGAGTAGGACGTGTACGAGGTCGTGCCGGCGTCGCCGGCGCCGGTCCAGGTGATGGTGGCGCGGTAGTCGTGGAAGGCTCCCATGGCCACACCCTAGTGGCGTGCGTCACACGACGCGCCACGCACACCGGGGACCGCGGGGCGCCCGCCCGGAGCGTGGGTGGGCGCTACTAGGCTCGGTGCCATGGCCGATCCCGCGACGTACCGCCCTGCCCCGGGAGAGGTGCCGACGGACCCGGGGTCTACCGGTTCCGCGACCCGCACGGGCGCGTCATCTACGTCGGCAAGGCGAAGAACCTGCGCGCACGCCTGTCGAACTACTTCCAGGACGTCGCGAACCTCCACCCCCGCACCCAGACCATGGTCACGACGGCCGCCTCGGTCGAGTGGACCGTCGTCGGGACCGAGGTCGAGGCGCTCGCGCTCGAGTACTCCTGGATCCAGGAGTTCGACCCGCGGTTCAACGTGAAGTACCGCGACGACAAGTCGTACCCGTACCTCGCGGTGACCATGGGCGAGGAGTTCCCGCGCGCCCAGGTGATGCGCGGCGCGAAGCGCCCGGGGACCCGCTACTTCGGCCCGTACGGGCACGCCTGGGCGATCCGCGAGACCCTCGACCTCCTCCTGCGGGTGTTCCCGATCCGGACGTGCTCGTCGGGCGTGTTCCGCCGCGCCCACCAGACGGGCCGGCCGTGCCTGCTCGGGTACATCGACAAGTGCTCCGCGCCGTGCGTCGAGCGCATTAGCCCCGAGGACCACCGCGCGCTCGCGGAGGACTTCTGCGACTTCATGGCGGGCGACACGGCGCGCTTCGTCAAGCGGCTCACGGTCCGGATGCAGGAGGCCGCGGCGTCGATGGAGTACGAGCAGGCCGCCCGCCTGCGCGACGACATCCAGGCCCTCGAGCGCGCGACCGAGAAGAACGCCGTCGTGCTCGGCGACGGCACCGACGCCGACGTGTTCGCGCTCGTCGGGGACGACCTCGAGGCCGCGGTCCAGGTCTTCCACGTGCGCGGCGGCCGCATCCGCGGCCAGCGCGGGTGGGTCGTCGAGAAGGTCGAGGACGTCACCGACGCCGAGCTCGTCGAGCACCTGCTCCAGCAGGTGTACGGCGCCGACGACGAGCGAGCCGCCGAGCCCGCCGACCGGGCGGCGGTCCGCCGGAGCGGGCGGACCGCCGACCGCGCCGGCGAGTCACGACGGACCCGCACGAACGACGCGGTCCCGCGCGAGGTGCTCGTCCCGGTGCTGCCCTCGAACCTCGAGGAGGTCACGGCCTGGCTGACGGGGCTGCGCGGCGCCCGGGTCGACGTGCGGGTGCCTCAGCGCGGCGACAAGGCCGAGCTCGCGCGGACCGTCCGGACCAACGCCGAGCACGCGCTCGCGCTGCACCGCACCCGCCGCTCGGGGGACCTGACGACTCGCTCGCAGGCGCTGCGCGAGATCCAGGAGGCCCTCGGGCTCGACACGGCGCCGCTGCGGATCGAGTGCTACGACGTCTCGCACAACCAGGGCACCTACCAGTCGGCCTCGATGGTGGTGTTCGAGGACGGGCTGCCCCGCAAGAGCGAGTACCGGCGGTTCGCCGTGCGCGGGCCCGAGGAGACGGCGCACGCGACGACACCGCGGCGATGCACGAGGTGCTGACGCGACGCTTCCGCCGCTACCTCGAGGCGCGCGACGGCGTCTCCGACGTCGAGCTCGACTCGGTCGAGGAAGACGCACCCGCGTCCCGCGCGAGCGACGTCACGGGATCCTCGGGCCCCGTCTCCGGGCCCGCGACGCCCCTGGACGAGGAAGGCAGGCCGCGCCGGTTCGCGTACCCGCCGAACCTCGTCGTCGTGGACGGCGGCCCGCCCCAGGTGGCGGCTGCCGCGCGGGCCCTCGAGGAGCTCGGCGTGACCGACGTCGCGCTGTGCGGGCTCGCGAAGCGCCTCGAGGAGGTCTGGCTGCCCGGCGAGGAGTACCCGGTCATCCTCGAGCGGTCGTCCGAGGGGCTCTACCTGCTCCAGCGCGTCCGCGACGAGGCCCACCGGTTCGCGATCACCTACCACCGCAGCCGCCGCAGCAAGGGCATGACGGTGTCGGCGCTCGACGACGTCCCCGGCCTCGGTCCCGCGCGCAGGAAGGCGCTGCTCGCGACGTTCGGTTCGGTGAAGAAGCTGCGGGCCGCGACCGCGGAGGAGATCGCGACGGTGCCGGGCATCGGGGACGCGACCGCGCGCGCCGTCGTCGCCGCCCTCGCGCCGCGCGACATGCCCGCCCCGTCCGCTGGCATGCTGGACGGATGAGCCACGAGCCCGACCCCTCGACCGTCCCCGTCGGCATCCCCGCGGTCGAGGCGGCCACCTCCGCCCCGGAGGCGACCGAGCGCGAGGTCGTCATCGTCACCGGCATGTCCGGGGCCGGCCGGACCCGCGCCGCGGCCGCGCTCGAGGACCTGGGCTGGTACGTCGTCGACAACCTCCCGCCGCGCATGATCGTGCCGCTCGTCGACCTCATGACCCGGTCCGCGTCGTCCGTGGACCGGATCGCGGCGGTCGTCGACGCGCGCGGGCGCGAGTTCTTCTCCGACCTGGAGGAGGTGCTGGGCCACCTGCGCCAGGCCGGGGTGTTCTACCGGATCCTGTACCTCGACGCGTCCGACGAGGTGCTGGTGCGGCGCTACGAGCAGGTGCGGCGCCCGCACCCGCTGCAGGGGAGGGGCGCGTGCTCGACGGGCTCGCCGCCGAGCGGCGCCTGCTCGCGCGCGTCCAGGAGCGCGCGGACGTCGCGATCGACACCTCCGAGCTTACGGTCCACGACCTCGCGCGCGAGGTGCGGGCCGCCGTCGCCGACGGCGCCCCCGACACGCTGCGCATCAACGTGGTCGCGTTCGGCTTCAAGTACGGGCTCCCGCTCGACGCCGACCACGTCGTCGACGTGCGGTTCCTCGCCAACCCGTACTGGATCACCGAGCTGCGGCACCTGACGGGGCGCGACGCACCCGTGCGCGACTACGTCCTGGCCCGCCCGGGCGCGATGGAGTTCGTCGACCGGTACGTGTGGGCCCTCGAGCCCGTGCTCGAGGGCTACCTGCACGAGGAGAAGCGGTACGTCACGATCGCCGTCGGTTGCACAGGCGGCAAGCACCGGTCGGTGGCGATCGCGGAGGAGCTCGCCGTGCGGCTGCGGCGACGTGGGGAGCGCGTGCTCGTGACCGCGCGCGACCTCGGGAAGGAGTGAGGTGGGTCCACGCAGTGCGTCCCCGTCCGTCGTCGCGCTCGGAGGGGGCACGGGCTGTCGGCGTCGCTCGCGGCGCTCCGGCTGCTGTCGGAGCGGCTCACCGCGGTCGTCACCGTCGCCGACGACGGCGGCTCGTCCGGCCGGCTGCGCGCCGAGCTCGGCGTGCTGCCGCCCGGCGACCTGCGCATGGCGCTGTCGGCCCTGTGCGACGACTCCGAGTGGGGCCGGACCTGGAGCGACCTGCTCCAGCACCGCTTCAGCTCCGACGGCGAGCTGGACCACCACGCCGTCGGGAACCTCATCATCGTCGCGCTGTGGCAGATCCTCGGGGACACCGTCGAGGGCCTGGACTGGGTCGGGCGTCTGCTCGGCGTGCACGGCCGCGTCCTGCCGATGTCGTCGGTGCCGCTCGCGATCGAGGCGGACTGCCGGGTCGACGGCGAGCTCGTGACCGTGCGCGGGCAGAGCAAGGTCGCGAAGGCCCCCGGCCCCATCGAGGAGCTCCGCATGGAGCCGCCCGACGCGGCCGCCTGCGAGGAGACGATCGACGCGATCCGCGACGCCGACTGGGTGGTGCTCGGGCCGGGCTCCTGGTACACGTCGGTCATCACGCACCTGCTGGTCCCGGACCTCGCCGCCGCCCTGCACGAGACGACCGCGCGCCGGTGCGTGACGCTGAACCTCGAGCCCGAGGTCGGGGAGACTGACGGGCTCGGCCCCACCGAGCACCTCGAGCTCCTGCACCGCTACGCCCCCGAGTTGCGGGTCGACGCGGTGGTCGCCGACCCGACCGCGGTCGACGACACCGACCGGCTCGCGCGCGCCGCGGACCGCATGGGTGCGCGGCTCCTGCTGCGGCAGGTGAGTCGCGGCGACGGCACCGCACGGCACGACCCCTGCGTCTCGCGACCGCGTACCAGGACGCGTTCGACGGCTTCTGGGGGGACGTCGGCACCCGCGTCGGATGAGCGCCGGGATGGCAGGATGCTCCCATGGCGCTGACCGCACAGGTGAAGGACGAGCTCGCACGACTGGCCGTGGACCGCACGTCCTACCGCAAGGCCGAGGTCTCGGCGACGCTGCGCTTCGCGGGCGGGCTGCACATCATCTCGGGCCGGATCGTGATCGAGGCCGAGCTCGACACCGCCGCCGCGGCACGGCGCCTGCGCCAGGCGATCCTCGAGGTCTTCGGGCACACGAGCGACGTCATCGTCGTCTCGCCGAGCGGGCTGCGCCGCCAGACCCGGTACGTGGTGCGCGTGGTGCGCGACGGCGAGTCCCTCGCCCGGCAGACGGGCCTGCTCGACGCGCGGGGCCGCCCGGTGCGGGGGCTGTCGCCGCAGATCGTGTCGGCGGGTGTGGGGAGGCCGAGGCCGCGTGGCGCGGCGCGTTCCTCGCGCACGGCTCGCTCACCGAGCCGGGCCGCTCGGCCGCGCTCGAGGTCACGTGCCCGGGGCCCGAGGCCGCGCTCGCGCTCGTGGGCGCCGCGCGCCGGCTCGGGATCCAGGCCAAGGCCCGCGAGGTGCGCGGGATCGACCGGGTCGTGATCCGGGACGGGGACGCGATCAGCGCGATGCTCGCGCGCCTCGGCGCGCACGACGCGGTGCTCGTGTGGGAGGAGCGCCGGACCCGGCGCGAGGTCCGCGGCACCGCGAACCGGCTCGCGAACTTCGACGACGCGAACCTGCGCCGGTCCGCGCGCGCCGCGGTCGCGGCGGGGGCCCGGGTCGAGCGGGCGTTCGAGATCCTGGGCGACGAGATGCCCGAGCACCTGCGCGAGGCCGGCGAGCTCCGCCTCGCCCACAAGCAGGCGTCGCTCGAGGAGCTGGGGCAGCTCGCGGACCCGCCGCTGACCAAGGACGCCGTGGCGGGGCGGATCCGGCGCCTGCTGGCGACCGCCGACAAGCGGGCGGCCGAGCTCGGCGTGCCGGACACCGAGGCGGGGCTGAGCCCGGACATGCTCGAGCTCTGAGCTGGCCGCGCTTTGTCGGCGGGCACCAACCGGGGGCGTCTCACCTGCAGGACACCACGAGGCGACCTAGGTCACATCGGGTATAGGCTCAGTACGTCGGGAGACCTGCGAACACCCACCATCGAACCTCTGCTCGGGGCTCGAGGTGCGTTCTCAGTCAGGATCACCCCCGCGTACGCCGATGTACGACAACGTTCGACAACAACCGTGTGCGTCGGAGCAGAACCGGCGCGCCCTGAGGAGGGCATAGTGACCATCCGCGTCGGTATCAACGGCTTCGGTCGTATCGGCCGCAACTTCTACCGCGCGCTCGTCGCGTCGGGTGCGGACATCGAGGTCGTTGCGGTCAACGACCTCACGGACAACAAGACGCTCGCGCACCTGCTCAAGTACGACACGGTGCTCGGTCGCTTCCCGAAGTCGGTCGACTTCGACGAGAACAACATCATCGTCGACGGCAAGAACATCCGCGTCTTCGAAGAGCGCGACCCCGCGAACCTCCCGTGGGGCGAGGTCGGTGCCGACATCGTCATCGAGTCCACCGGCTTCTTCACCGACGCCACCAAGGCCAAGGCGCACATCGCCGGCGGTGCCAAGAAGGTCATCATCTCGGCCCCGGCCTCGAACGAGGACGCGACCTTCGTCGTCGGCGTGAACCACACGCAGTACGACCCGGCCGCGCACCACGTCATCTCGAACGCGTCCTGCACGACGAACTGCCTCGCGCCGCTCGCCAAGGCCCTCAACGACTCGATCGGGATCGAGCGTGGGCTCATGACCACGATCCACGCGTACACGGGTGACCAGAACCTCCAGGACGGCCCGCACAAGGACCTGCGCCGGGCCCGCGCCGCTGCGCAGAACATCGTACCGACGTCGACCGGTGCCGCCAAGGCCGTGAGCCTCGTGCTCCCGGAGCTCAAGGGCAAGCTCGACGGCTACGCGCTCCGCGTGCCGGTCATCACGGGCTCGGCCACCGACCTCACGTTCACCGCGTCCAAGGACGTCACCGTCGAGTCGGTCAACGCCGCGGTCAAGGCCGCCGCCGAAGGCCCGCTCAAGGGCATCCTCGAGTACGTGGACGACGAGATCGTCTCGAGCGACATCGTCACCAACCCGCACCAGAGCATCTTCGACTCGAAGCTCACCAAGGTGATCGGCGACCAGGTCAAGGTCGTGTCCTGGTACGACAACGAGTGGGGCTACTCGAACAGCCTCGTCGCGCTCACGGTGTACGTGGGCGAGCGTCTCTCCTGACGTCCGACGTGCACGCCGCGCGACCGCTCGCACGGCACCCGTAGCACCCCGATGCCCGCGCCGGGCCGTGGCTCCCACGCCTCGGTCCGGGGCGGGCATCGTCGTGCGGCGACACCTCACCACCCCCGGCCCCCTCTAGGAGCAGCCATGGCAGTCAAGACCATCGCGGACCTCGGTGACCTGCGCGGCAAGCGCGTGCTCGTCCGGTCCGACTTCAACGTGCCGCTCGACGGCGAGACCATCACCGACGACGGCCGCATCCGGGCGTCGCTCCCGACCCTGAGCCGGCTCGTCGGCGCCGGGGCGCGGGTCGTCGTCACCGCGCACCTGGGACGGCCGAAGGGCGCCCCGGACCCCCAGTACTCGCTCGCGCCGGTCGCGAAGCGTCTCGGCGAGCTGCTCGGCCAGGACGTCGCGCTCGCGTCCGACGTCGTCGGGCCGTCCGCGCAGGAGACCGTGGCCGCGCTCGGCGACGGCCAGGTCGCGCTCCTCGAGAACGTCCGCTTCGACGCCCGCGAGACCAGCAAGGTCGACGCGGAGCGCGAGGAGCTGGCTGGCGAGCTCGCCGCCCTCGCCGACGTGTTCGTGTCCGACGGCTTCGGCGTCGTGCACCGCAAGCAGGCATCCGTCTACGACGTCGCGAAGCTGCTGCCGGCCGCCGCGGGCGAGCTGGTGCTCAAGGAGGTCCAGGCGCTGTCGAAGGCGACCGAGTCGCCCGAGCGCCCGTACGTCGTCGTGCTGGGCGGGTCGAAGGTCTCCGACAAGCTCGGCGTGATCGCGAACCTGCTCACCAAGGCGGATCGCCTCGTCATCGGCGGCGGCATGCTCTTCACGTTCCTCGCCGCGCAGGGTCACTCGGTGGGCTCCTCGCTGCTCGAGGAGGACCAGATCGAGACCGTCAAGGGCTACCTCGCGACGGCCGCCGAGCGCGGCGTCGAGATCGTCCTGCCGACCGACATCGAGGCGGCGGACTCGTTCTCCGCCGACGCCCCGCACCGCACGGTCCCCGCCGACGCGATCCCCGACGGCACTATGGGCCTCGACATCGGCCCCGAGTCGGCCGCGCTGTTCGCGTCCAAGGTCGCCGACGGGAAGACCGTCGTCTGGAACGGCCCGATGGGCGTGTTCGAGTTCCCCGAGTTCGCCGCGGGCACCCGCGCGGTCGCCCAGGCGCTCGTCGACGCGACCGCGAACGGCGGCTTCACCATCGTGGGCGGTGGCGACTCCGCCGCGGCCGTGCGCCTCCTCGGCTTCGACGAGGACGGCTTCAGCCACATCTCCACCGGCGGCGGCGCGAGCCTCGAGTTCCTCGAGGGCAAGGAGCTGCCGGGTCTCGCCGTCCTCGGCGCCTGACCCCTTCGCACCGCCGGCCCGACCCGCACGTCACCCAGAGAGAAGGACCCTGTGACCACCACCCGCACGCCCCTCATGGCGGGCAACTGGAAGATGAACCTGGACCACCTCCAGGCCACCCACACCGTGCAGAAGCTCGCGTGGACCCTCAAGGACGGCAAGCACGACTACGCGGCCGTCGAGGTCGTCGTCGTGCCGCCGTTCACCGACCTGCGCAGCGTGCAGACGCTGGTCGACGCCGACAAGCTGCAGGTCAAGTACGGCGCGCAGGACGTCTCCGCGCACACCGAGGGCGCCTACACGGGCGAGATCTCGCCCGTGATGCTGGCCAAGCTCGGCGTCTCGTACGTCGTCGTCGGGCACTCGGAGCGCCGCCAGTACCACGGCGAGGACGACGCGACGGTCTCCGCGAAGGCGAAGTCGGCCTTCGGCCAGGGCCTCGTGCCGATCATCTGCGTCGGCGAGGGCCTCGACGTGCGCAAGGCCGGCGAGCAGGTGCCGTTCACGCTCGCGCAGGTCGACGGTGCGTTCGAGGGCCTGTCCGCCGAGCAGGCGGCCCAGGCCGTCGTCGCGTACGAGCCCGTGTGGGCGATCGGCACGGGCGAGGTCGCGACCCCGGACGACGCGCAGGAGGTCTGCGGCGCGATCCGCGGACGCCTCGCCGAGCTGTACTCGGCCGAGGTCGCGGACGCCGTGCGCGTCCTCTACGGCGGCTCGGTCAAGTCCGGGAACGTCGCGTCGATCATGGCGCAGCCCGACGTCGACGGCGCCCTCGTGGGCGGGGCGAGCCTCGACCCCGAGGAGTTCGCCCGCATCGCCCGGTACCAGTCGCACGCCGTCTGAGCACCCGCTCCGGCGAGCACGCCGCCCCCGTCCGGATGGTGGCGTGTTCGCCGGAACCCCTTCGGCTCGCCTACTCTTGTCCTGTTCGACACACCGCAACGCGAGGAAGCCTTCACGTGGACGTACTGCGCATCACCCTCCAGGTCCTCCTGGTCCTCACGAGCATGCTGCTCGTGCTCCTCGTGCTGCTCCACAAGGGCAAGGGCGGCGGCCTCTCCGACATGTTCGGCGGGGGCATCAGCTCGAGCGCCGGCAGCTCGGGCGTCGCCGAGCGCAACCTGAACCGCATCACGGTCATCATCGCGCTCGTCTGGACCGCGGCGATCGTGCTCCTCGGCCTGATCGAGAAGACCAGCTGACCCTCGTCGGCTGACGAGCGGCGCGGTCGCGCCGCCACTGGCATCGCGTCGCGTCGCGCCGGGCACCGTCGCCCGGTCGCCGCGCCGCCCGCACGGAGAAGAGAAGGCCGACGTGGCTGGGGAAGCGCCATCCGTGGCTCGCGCGTGGGCGCGGGGCCGCTGGGGGAGAACGAGCGGGGCGACGTCGCCCCCGACTGACGGTGTCGTACTGGTGCGCCAACGGGCACGAGACGAGGCCGGCCTTCGCGGTGGACGGCGAGGTCGAGATCCCCGCCACGTGGGACTGCCAGCGCTGCGGCCTCCCCGCAGGCCCCGACCGTGAGGCGCCGCCCGAGGCGCCGCGCAACGAGCCGTACAAGACGCACCTCGCATACGTGAAGGAGCGGCGGAGCGAGGAGGACGGCGCCGCGCTCCTCGACGAGGCGCTCGCCGCGCTCCGCGCCCGCCGCGGGAGCTGACGACACCCGCCCGCGCCACCGAGACGACGGACGCCCGCCGCGGCCACCCGAGGGTGGATGCGACGGGCGTCTCGCGCGTTCGCGGAGTCGGGGCTAGGCCGCGGTCTCGCCTGCCGCCGCGGCGTCGACGAGCCACAGCGTCAGCGCGGTGCCCGTGGCGCCAGCGGCCGGCGTGCCGTGCACGTCGTCGCCGCCGAGGGCGCGTGCGACCGCGTCGGCCTTCTCGGCGCCCGCCGCCACGACCCACACCTCGCGCGCGCCGTGGATCGTGTCGAACGTGAACGACACGCGCTCGGGCGGCGGCTTGGGGAGCCGTGCACCCCGACCGTCGCGACACCGGCCACGTCGAGCGCGGGGTGACCGGGGAAGAGCGACGCGACGTGCCCGTCCGGTCCCATGCCGAAGAGCAGGACGTCGAACGCGGGCGCACGGGCGCCGTCGGGCGCGAACCGGGCGAGCTCGGCCGCGTACGCCTCGGCCGACTCCTCGGGGGTCGCCGCCGCCCCGAGCGGCGGCATCGCGTGCACGTGGTCGGCCGGCAGCGCGCCGGCCGACACGAGCTCGTCGACGAGCGCCTCGCGCGCCTGCGTCTCGTTGCGGTCGGCGTCCTCGTCGGGCAGGAACCGCTCGTCGCCCCACCACAGGTGGACGCCCGACCAGTCGACGGCGTCGATCAGCGGGCTCGCGGCGACGGCCGCGAGCGTCTTGATCCCGACGGTGCCGCCGGTGAGCACGACGTGCGTCTCCGGCTGCGTCGACTGCAGGTCCGTCAGCCGGACGAGCAGGCGCGCCGCCGCCGCCTCCGCGAGGGTGTCGGCGTCCGGGTGGACGACGACGCGGCGCTCCGCCGTCACGCCGCGTCCAGCTTCGCGAGGCCCTTGGTGAGGACCTCCCCGAACATCTCGTCGGGGTCGAGCCGCCGCAGCTCCTCGGCGAGCGCCTCGTTGAGGAGGCGGATCGGGAGGGCGACGTGCCGGTCGGGCTGACCCGGCTGGGAGATCGTCACGACGCGACCGTCGGGCCGGTCGAAGACGATCGGTCCGCTCTTGCGCTCGAGCGTGACCCGGGTGATCGCGTCGGCGTCACGGTGGCGTCGGACGGTCACGGGGCAGCGCAGCCGGAGCCGGAGCCACGCCGCGAGGAGGTCGATCGACGTGTGCCCGATCTCGCCCTCGATCGTGACGGACGCGACCGACTCGTACGGGGGCTGGTCGAGCGCGGCGGCGATGAGGCCGCGCCACAGGGTGACGCGCGCCCAGGCGAGGTCGGTGTCGCCGGGCTCGTGCTCGGCGGCGAGCCGGCGCAGCATCGCCTCGCCCGAGGCCTCCTTGGTGGAGTCGGTGACGCGCCGGTGCGCCATGGCGCCCAGCGGGTCCGCCGACGGGTCCTCGGGCGCGTCCTCGGGCCACCACACGACGATCGGGACGTCGGGCAGCAGCAGCGGCGTCACGAGGGTGTCGAGGTGGTCGACGATGGGTCCGGCCGGACGCAGCAGGATGACCTCGCTCGCGCCTGCGTCCCCGCCGACGCGGATCTCCGCGTCCAGGCGTGCCGCGGCGTTCCGGCGACCGGCGGGGAGACGACGATCACGCGGCAGGGGTGCTCACGCGACGCGTCGTTCGCGGCCTCGACGGCCTCCTCGAGGTCGTCCTCGCCGACCCGGATGATGAGGGTGAGGACGCGGCCGAGCGTCACGGCGCCGCCCTCGTCGCGGAGCTTGACGAGGCGCTTGCCGACGTCGTTCGCGGTGGTCTCGGGCAGGTGGACGATCATGGTCTCCTCCAGGCACGGCCGTCGCGGGCCATCATCTCGTCGGCGGAAGCGGGACCCCAGGTGCCCGAGCGGTACGGTTCGGGCTTGCCCTTGGACGCCCAGAAGTGCTCGACGGGGTCGAGGATCTTCCAGGAGAGCTCGACCTCCTCCTCGCTCGGGAACAGCGGCGGGTCGCCGAGCAGGACGTCGAGGATGAGGCGCTCGTACGCCTCGGGGAGGACTCGGTGAAGGCGTGCCCGTAACCGAAGTCCATGGTGACGTCGCGGATCTCCATCGCCGTGCCGGGCACCTTCTCGCCGAAGCGGATGGTGACGCCCTCGTCCGGCTGAACGCGGATGACGAGCGCGTTGTGGCCGAGCTCCGCCGTCTGCGACGACTCGAAGGGGAGGTGCGGTGCGCGCTTGAAGACGACGGCGACCTCGGTCACGCGGCGCCCGAGACGCTTGCCGGTGCGCAGGTAGAACGGGACGCCCGCCCAGCGCCGGTTGTCGATGTCGACGCGGATCGCAGCGAACGTCTCGGTCGCGGAGTCGGGGTTGAAGCCCTCCTCCTCGAGGTAGCCGACGACCTCCTCGCCGCCCTGCCAGCCGTGCGTGTACTGGCCGCGCGCGGTGTGCTTGCCGAGCTCGCGCGGCAGCCGGACGGCGGACAGGACCTTGATCTTCTCGGCGCGCAGGTCCGCGGCGTCGAAGCTCAGGGGCTCCTCCATCGCGGTGAGCGCGAGAAGCTGCAGCAGGTGGTTCTGGATGACGTCGCGCGCGGCGCCGATCCCGTCGTAGTAGCCGGCGCGGCCGCCGATGCCGATGTCCTCGGCCATCGTGATCTGGACGTGGTCGACGTAGTTCGAGTTCCAGATGGGCTCGTAGAGCTGGTTCGCGAAGCGCAGCGCGAGCAGGTTCTGGACGGTCTCCTTGCCGAGGTAGTGGTCGATGCGGAAGACCGAGTCGGGCAAGAAGACCTTCGACACGACGCCCGACAGCTCCTGGGCCGACTCGAGGTCGTGCCCGAACGGCTTCTCGATCACCACGCGGCGCCACGCGTCGGGCCCGGAGTGCGACAGCCCGGACCGCGAGAGCTGCTCGCAGACCTCCGGGAACGCGCTCGGGGGGATCGACAGGTAGAAGGCGTGGTTGCCGTTGGTGCCGCGGTCGCGGTCGAGCTCCTCGACGGTCGTCCGGAGGCGCTCGAAGGCCTCCTCGTCGCCGAACTCGCCCTGGACGAAGCGGATGCCCTCGGCGAGCTGCTTCCAGGTCTCCTCGCGGAACGGGGTGCGCGCGTGCTCCTTGACGGCGTCGTGCACGACCTTCGCGAAGTCCTGGTTGTCCCACTCGCGCCGGGCGAACCCGGTGAGCGCGAAGCCCGGCGGGAGGAGGCCGCGGTTGGCGAGGTCGTAGACGGCCGGCAGGAGCTTCTTGCGGGCGAGGTCGCCGGTCACGCCGAAGATGACGAGGCCGCAGGGTCCCGCGATGCGCGGCAGGCGCAGGTCGCGGGGGTCGCGCAGCGGGTTGTTCCCGGCGCTGATCTTGACGGGGCTCACGGGGTCTGGTGGTCCTCTCGTGCGGTGGTCGCGGGGGTCGGGTCCGGGGTCACCTCAGGCCCCGCGCCCGGCCTCGCGCTCGAGCCCGGCGGTGATGGTGTCGAGGAGCTGCTCCCAGCTCGTGACGAACGAGTCCACGCCGTCGGCCTCGAGCTTGGCGGTGACCTCGGCCATCGACACGCCGAACGACTCGATCGCGCGCAGGTGCTCGCGCGAGGAGTCGAACGTCCCGGCGATGGTGTCCCCGGTGACGACGCCGTGGTCCGCGACCGCGTCGAGCGTCTTCTCCGGCATGGTGTTGACCTCGTCGGCCGCGACGAGCTCGGTCACGTACATGGTGTCGGGGTAGTCGGGGTTCTTGGTGCCGGTCGACGCCCACAGCGGGCGCTGCACGTGCGCGCCGGCGTCGGCGAGCGCCTGCCAGCGGTCCGACGCGAAGCGCTGCCGGAACAGCTCGTACGCCAGCCGCGCGTTGGCGAGCGCGGCCGTGCCGCGCGCCTCGAGGGCCTCGGGCGAGCCGACGGCGGTCAGGGCCTTGTCGACCGCGGTGTCCACGCGCGACAGGAAGAAGGAGGCGACCGAGCCGAGCCTCGACACGTCGAGCCCGGCGGCCCTCGCGCCCTCGACCCCGGCGAGGAACGCGTCGATGACCTGCGCGTACCGCTCGAGGGAGAAGATCAGCGTGACGTTGACGGAGATGCCTTCGGCGAGGGTCCGCGTGATCGCGGGCAGGCCCTCGACCGTCGCGGGGATCTTGATCATGACGTTCGGGCGGTCGACGGTCTTCCAGAGCTGCTGGGCGAGCGCGACGGTCCCGTCGGTGTCGCGGGCGAGACGCGGGTCGACCTCGATCGAGACCCGGCCGTCGACGCCGTCCGTCGCGTCGAACACGGGCCGCAGGACGTCCGCGGCGGCGCGGACGTCGTCGGTCACGATCGTCCAGACGGCCTCCTCCGCGGGGGTCCCGGCCGCGGCGAGCGCCGCGAGCTGCTCGTCGTAGGCGTCGCCCTTCGAGACGGCGGCGGCGAAGATCGTGGGGTTCGTGGTGACGCCGACGACGTCGCGCGACGCGACGAGCTCGGCGAGGTTGCCGGTGCGCAGACGTTCGCGGGACAGGTCGTCGAGCCAGATGGAGACGCCCTGCTCGCTCAGAGCACGCGTGGGGCTGGGGGTGGTGCTGTCGGACACGCTGATCGCTTCCTCTCCGGATGGTTCCGGCCCGCCCGTGTTCCGTTCCTCCCGGGGGACCGGGCCCGGGCACCGCGGTCGCGGTGCCCGGGCAGGTCACGCTCTTCGGGTTCAGCCCCGGACGGCCGCCAGGGATTCCCGGGCGGCGGCGGCCACGGCGTCGGCCGTGATGCCGAACTCGCGGTACAGCGTCTTGAAGTCGGCCGACGCCCCGAAGTGCTCGAGGCTCACGATCCGGCCGGCGTCGCCGACGAGCTCGCGCCAGCCCTGCGCGACGCCCGCCTCGACGGACACGCGCGCCTTGACGGCCGCAGGCAGGACGGACTCGCGGTAGTCGGCGTCCTGCTCGTCGAACCACTCGCGCGAGGGGACCGACACGACGCGGGCCTTGATGCCGTCGGCGGCGAGCTGCTCGCGCGCCTGCACGGCGAGCTGCACCTCGGAGCCGGTGCCCAGCAGGATCACGTCCGGCTGCGAGCCGTCTTCCGCGCCGTCGACCAGGACGTACGCGCCCTTCGCCACGCCGGACGCGTCCGCGAAGCCGTCCCTGCCGCGCGGGAACGTCGGGACGTTCTGACGCGTGAGGACGATGCCGGCGGGGCGGTCGGTGTGCCCGAGGATCGTGCGCCAGGCCGCGGCGACCTCGTTCGCGTCCGCGGGGCGGACCACGTCGAGGCCGGGGATGGCGCGCAGCGCGGCCAGGTGCTCGACCGGCTGGTGCGTCGGGCCGTCCTCGCCCAGGCCGATCGAGTCGTGCGTCCACACGAACGTCGTCGGGATCTGCATGAGCGCGGCGAGCCGCACGGCCGGGCGCATGTAGTCGGAGAACACGAGGAACGTGCCGCCGTACGCGCGGGTGCCGCCGTGCAGGACGATCCCGTTGAGGATCGCGCCCATGGCGTGCTCGCGGATGCCGAAGTGCAGCGTGCGCCCGTACTCGTTGCCGGTCCACGCCTTGGTCGAGTGCTCGCCCGGGATGAAGGACGGCTCGCCCTCCATGGTGGTGTTGTTCGACTCGGCCAGGTCGGCCGACCCGCCCCACAGCTCGGGCAGGACCGGCGCGAGGGCACCGAGGACCTTGCCGGACGCGGCGCGCGTCGAGCTGTCCTTGCCGGGCTCGAACGTCGGCAGCGCGTCCGTCCAGCCCTCGGGCAGGGTCCGGGTCGACAGACGCTCGAGCAGCGCGGCGCCGCTCGGGTTCGCGTCCTGCCACGCCTCGAAGGCCGTGTTCCAGCGGGAGCGGAGCTCCGCGCCGCGGTCGCCGACCTTGCGGGCGTGCGCGAGGACCTCGTCCGAGATCGCGAAGCTCGCCTCGGGGTCGAGACCCAGCTCGACCTTGAGGCCCCTGATCTCGTCGGCGCCCATCGCGGAACCGTGGATCTTGCCCGTGTTCTGCTTGGTGGGCGACGGCCAGCCGATCACCGTGCGCAGCGCGATGATCGACGGCTTGCCCGTCTCGGCCCGCGCCGCCTCGAGCGCCCCGGCGAGCGCGTGCACGTCCTCGCCGTAGCCCGTGCCGCCGTTCGTCCAGTCGACCCGCTGGACGTGCCAGCCGTACGCCTCGTAGCGGGCGAGGACGTCCTCGCTGAACGACACGTTGGTGTCGTCCTCGATGGAGATGTGGTTCTGGTCGTAGATCACCACGAGGTTGCCGAGCTTCTGGTGCCCCGCGAGCGACGACGCCTCGGACGTCACGCCCTCCTGCAGGTCGCCGTCGCCCGCGATGGTCCAGATGGTGTGGTCGAACGGGCTCTCGCCCGCGGCCGCGTTGGGGTCGTACAGGCCCCGCTCGCGACGCGACGCGAACGCCATGCCCACTGCGGACGCGAGGCCCTGACCGAGCGGGCCCGTCGTGATCTCGACGCCGTTCGTGTGCCCGTACTCCGGGTGCCCCGGCGTGAGCGAGCCCCACGTGCGCAGCGACTCGATGTCCTTCAGCTCCAGCCCGTAGCCGGACAGGAAGAGCTGCAGGTACAGCGTGAGCGAGGAGTGGCCCGCGGACAGGACGAACCGGTCGCGACCCACCCAGAGGGCGTCGGACGGGTCGTGGCGCAGGAACTTCTGGAACAGCAGGTACGCGGCGGGCGCGAGGGAGATCGCGGTCCCGGGGTGCCCGTTGCCCGTCTTCTCGACCGCGTCGGCGGCGAGCGCCTTGATGGTCTTGACCGCCTGGTCGTCGAGCTCGGACCACTCGAGCGGCAGCCCTGCTGGTGTGAACGCGTTCACCGAACCTCTTTCCTGCGCGAGGAGCGCAGCCCTCGCAGCACTGTGCGTGTCGTCGTGCGCGTGACTCGGCGCGGTGTGCGCTTCGTCACCCGGCGGCCGAGGGGTCCCATCGCGGAGGAATCGGTCTCCACAGGGCACGGCTCCGCCGGTGCGGGCGCGCGAGCGGGTCTGAGGGCTGTCCGCGCGCCGCCTTCCACCCTACCGAGTCGCGCGCACGAACGCCCGGCCCGGTCCGTCACCTGGACGGTCGCCGGGCGGTCCGCACCGACGCGGCCCCCGGTCACGGCCCTCGTGGGCGTGCCGGACGACGTACCATGGAGCCGCGACGCGCCCCGGCGCGGAACCCCCACTCGACGAAGGAAACACGGCCCGCGTGACCACCATGAGCCAGGCAGCGACGAACGACGCGCCCCATCTCGGCACCGTCGGGGGTGCGGGCGTCGCTCCGAGCGACCCGGGCACGCGGTGGGGCCGCGCCCGCCACCGCGTCGGCTCCTACGTCGCGCTGACCAAGCCGCGCATCATCGAGCTGCTCCTCGTCACGACCGTCCCCACGATGATCCTCGCCGAGCGCGGGTTCCCGTCCGTGTGGCTGCTGGTCGCGACCCTCGTCGGCGGGGCGCTCGCGGCCGGCAGCGCGAACGTCCTCAACTGCTACGTGGACCGCGACATCGACCGGCTCATGAACCGGACGCGCAAGCGCGCGACGGCAACGGGCGAGATCAGCGGACCGGCCGCCCTCACGTTCGGGCTCGCGCTCGGCGCGGTCTCGACCGTGTGGCTGCTCGCGTTCGTCAACGCGATGTCGGCGCTGCTCGCGGTCGGGGCGATCGTCCTGTACGTCGTCTTCTACACGATCATCCTCAAGCGCCGGACGTCGCAGAACATCGTCTGGGGCGGGGTCGCCGGCTGCATGCCGGTGCTCATCGGGTGGTCGGCCGTGACGGGGTCGCTGTCCTGGGCGCCGGTCGCGCTGTTCGGCGTGGTGTTCTTCTGGACGCCGCCGCACTACTGGCCGCTGTCGATGAAGTTCAAGCGCGACTACGCGAACGCCGGCGTGCCCATGCTCCCGGTCGTCGCGAAGGACACGCGGGTCGCGCGCGAGATGGTCTGGTACACGGTCGCGATGATCGCGTGCTCCCTCGCGCTCGTGCCGCTCGCCGACATGACCTGGTTCTACACCGTGTCCGCGGCCGCGCTGGGCGCCTGGTTCCTCTTCCTGTGCGTCCGCCTGCTGCGCCGGGCCGAGCACCCGGAGCGCGGCAAGCTCGGCGCGATGAAGGTCTTCCACGCGTCGATCACCTACCTCACGCTGCTGTCGGTCGCGGTGTGCGTCGACGTGATCCTCCCGTTCTGAGCGCCGCCGTCGTCCGATGGCTGAGACCCTGCGTGAAGCGCTCGACCAGTACCTCGCCCATCTGACGGTCGAGCGCGGGCTGTCGGTCAACACCACCTCCGCCTACCGCCGCGACCTGGCCCGCTACGTCGGCTACCTCGAGGCGTGCGGCGTCGAGGTGCCCGCTGACGTCACCGTGACCCACGTGCAGGAGTTCGTCGTGGCGCTCCGTTCGGGCGGCGACGGGCGCGCGGTCCTGTCGGCGTCGTCGACGGCGCGCTGCCTGGCCGCGGTGCGCGGCTGGCACGGCTTCTGCGAGGGCGAGGGGCTCGCCGCCGCGAACCCGGCGCACGACGTCCGCGCCCCCGCGCGCGAGAGACGCCTGCCCAAGGCCATCAGCGTCGAGGACGTGGGGCGGCTGCTCGAGGCGGCCGGCGCGGGGAGGGCGCGGTCCCGGTGCGGGACGCGGCCCTGCTCGAGCTCGTCTACTCGACGGGGGCCCGCATCTCGGAGGCCGTGAGCCTCGACGTCGACGACCTCGACCTCGACGGCGGCGCCCCCGCGGTGCGGCTGTTCGGCAAGGGCCGCAAGGAGCGCGTCGTACCCGTCGGCTCGTTCGCGGCCCGCGCCGTCGGGGCGTACCTCGTGCGCTCGCGGCCCGAGCTGTCGGCGCGGGGCCGCGGCACGCCCGCCGTGTTCCTCAACGCGCGCGGCGCGCGGATGAGCCGGCAGAGCGCCTGGGCGGTGCTGCGGGGCGCGGCGGAGCGCGCGGGGCTCGGCGCCCACGTGTCGCCGCACACCCTGCGGCACTCGTTCGCGACCCACCTGCTCGCTGGCGGCGCCGACGTGCGCGTCGTCCAGGAGCTGCTGGGGCACGCGTCCGTCACGACGACGCAGCTCTACACGCTGGTGACGCCCGACGCCCTGCGCGAGGTGTACGCCGCGACCCACCCGCGCGCGCTCGGCTGACCGGAGCGGGGCAGCGCGGCGCCGCGTGACACGGAGTCCGGCACGCCCGGCGACGCTCCGAACCTGCGCGGGAACGCTGTTGTAGGTTGGCTGCGTGAGCAGCCAGGCATCGAGCGAGAGCACCGAGCAGACGCTGCCGACCCTGTCGGCCACGCTGCCCCACCCGCAGCCGCAGGGGCCGCTGCTCGACCCGGTGGGCCGCGAGCTGCCGGAGTTCCCCGTCCCGGAGCCGCTCGGCTCGCACGGGCCCGGGCGCATCATCGCGCTGTGCAACCAGAAGGGCGGCGTCGGCAAGACGACGACCACCATCAGCCTGGGCGCGGCGCTGGCCGAGTACGGGCGGCGTGTCCTGGTCGTCGACTTCGACCCGCAGGGTGCCGCGTCGGTGGGCCTGGGCATCAACCCGAACGAGCTCGACCGCACGATCTACAACGCGATGATGGAGCGCGGCACCTCGCTGCGCGACGTCCTGCGGTCGACCGACATCGACGGCCTCGACCTCGTGCCCGCGAACATCGACCTGTCGGCGGCCGAGGTGCAGCTCGTGGGCGAGGTCGCGCGCGAGAGCGTGCTGTCGCGGGCGCTGCGCGACGTGGTCGACGACTACGACGTGATCCTCGTCGACTGCCAGCCGTCGCTCGGCCTGCTGACCGTGAACGCGCTCACGGCCGCGCACGGCGTGATGATCCCGCTCGAGTGCGAGTTCTTCGCGCTGCGCGGCGTCGCGCTCCTGGTCGAGACGATCGAGAAGGTCCGCGACCGCCTCAACCCGCGGCTCGAGGTCGACGGGATCCTCGCGACCATGTTCGACTCGCGGACCCTGCACGCGCGCGAGGTCGTCCAGCGCGTGTACGAGGCGTTCGGCGACACCCTGTTCCACACGGTGATCGGTCGGACGGTGAAGTTCCCCGACGCGTCCGTGGCCGCCGAGCCGATCACGGTCTACGCCCCGACGCACGCGGGCGCCACGGCGTACCGGCAGCTCGCCCGGGAGCTGGTCGCGCGTGGCGACGCCGCCTGAGGCGCTCGCCGCGGAGAGCGCAGGGACCGCCGAGACCGTCGGTCGCAACAGGGGCTTCGAGGTCCACCTCGAGAACTTCTCCGGCCCGTTCGACCTGCTGCTGTCCCTGATCTCCAAGCACAAGCTCGACATCACCGAGGTCGCGCTCGGCCAGGTGACCGACGAGTTCATCGGCTACATCCGCGCCGCCGAGACCGCGGCGTCGGACGGCACGGGCACGGGGTGGGACCTGTCGACCGCGAGCGAGTTCCTCGTGGTGGCCGCGACGCTGCTCGACCTCAAGGCCGCCCGGCTGCTGCCGACGGGCGAGGTCGACGACGCCGAGGACCTCGAGCTGCTCGAGGCGCGCGACCTCCTGTTCGCCCGGCTCCTGCAGTACCGCGCGTACAAGCAGGTCGCCGATGTCGTGCGCGCAC
Source organism: Luteimicrobium album (assembly GCF_030161555.1). Taxonomy (GTDB): domain Bacteria; phylum Actinomycetota; class Actinomycetes; order Actinomycetales; family Cellulomonadaceae; genus Luteimicrobium; species Luteimicrobium album. The sequence continues at coordinate 3,574,345 of NZ_BSUK01000001.1, read as the reverse complement.
GCCTGGACAGCGAGGGGCGTCGGTTCCCGCGCGTCGTGGCCCTCGAGCCGCACCTCGCGGCGCTGCTCCCGGAGCTCGTCTGGCAGGTCGGCCCGGACGAGCTCGCGCGGCTCGCGGCGCGCGCGCTCGCCCCGAAGGCGCCGCCCCCGGGGTCGACCTCGCGCACCTGCACGCGCCCGCGGTGAGCGTCCGCGAGCAGGCGGTCGTCCTCGCGGACCGGCTCCGGCACGACGGCGCGGCCTCCTTCCGCGCGCTGACCGCCGACGCCGGTGAGGTCGTCGTCGTGGTGGCGCGGTTCCTGGCCCTGCTCGAGCTGTTCCGCGAGGGGCTGGTGGGCTTCGACCAGGTCGCGCCGCTCGGCGAGCTCACGGTGCGCTGGGCGGGCGGCGACGAGGACTCGGCCGACGCGCTGAGCACCGACTACGACGACGCGGACGAGATGGAGATCCCCGTATGACCGACGAGCCGCTCCCGGAACAGGCCGAGCCCGAGCCCGGAGACGCGCAGGCGGTTCCCGAGCCGGAGATCCCCGACGTCCACGCGCTCCCCGGCGGCGTGCACGCGGCGCTCGAGGCCGTGCTCATGGTCGTCGACGAGCCGGTTCCGGTGGACCGGCTCGCGAGCGTCGTCGCGCTGCCCGTGGCCGAGGTCGAGGAGGTGCTCCACGAGCTCGCCGCCGCGTACCGGGGCGAGGTGGACGGCGACGTCGTCGCGCCGCCGCGCGGGTTCGAGCTGCGCGAGGCCGCCGGCGGGTGGCGGATCTACTCCGCGCCCGCGTTCGCGGACGTCGTCGGGCGGTTCGTGCTGGAGGGCCAGACGGCGCGCCTGACCCAGGCGGCCCTCGAGACCCTCGCCGTGATCGCGTACCGCCAGCCGGTCACGCGCGGGCAGGTCTCGGCGGTGCGCGGGGTCAACGTGGACGGCGTCGTGCGGACGCTCACGTCGCGCGGTCTGGTCGCCGAGGTGGGCGCAGACCCGTCGACGGGTGCGGTCCTGTACGGGACTACGGGATACTTCTTGGAGCGGATGGGCTTCTCGTCGCTCGACGAGCTGCCGCCGCTGGCCCCGCACCTGCCGGATCTCGACACGCTCGACGACGCGATCGAGACGGCGCTGCGCCCCACCCGCGACGGTGCGCCGCAGCAGGGCTGACCGCGGCGCTGACCGCAGCGCCGACGACCGAACGAGGAGACCCGTGAGCCCAGCCCGACCGCCCCGCCGGCGCCCTGATGGCGCAAAGCCCGGCAGCAGAGCCGTTCAGGACAGAGACGTCCACGAGCCGGACGGCGTACGCCTGCAGAAGGTCCTGGCGACCGCCGGGTACGGCTCCCGCCGGGCGTGCGAGGAGATCATCGCGGCGGGCCGCGTGGAGGTCGACGGCGTGCGTGTGCGCGAGCTCGGGCTCCGCGTCGACCCGGCGAAGGCCGTCGTCCACGTGGACGGGCTGCGGGTGCAGCTCGACACGTCGCTCGTGACGCTCGCGCTCAACAAGCCGCTGGGCGTGGTCTCGTCCATGCACGACGACGAGGGGCGGCCCGACCTGGCGCCGTTCGTCGCGGACCGGTCCGAGCGGCTGTACCACGTGGGCCGCCTCGACGCGGACAGCGAGGGACTGCTGCTCCTGACGAACGACGGCGAGCTCGCGAACCGCCTCATGCACCCGCGCTACGAGGTCCCCAAGACGTACCTCGTGACCCTTGACGGGCGGGTCCCGGACAGCCTGCGCCGCACGGTGCTGCGCGGCGTCGAGCTCGAGGACGGCCCCGTGAAGGCCGACCACTACCGCGTCGTCGACCGCACGCCCCAGCAGTCGCTCGTCGAGATCCAGCTCCACGAGGGCCGCAACCGGGTGGTGCGCCGCCTGTTCGACCAGCTCGGCTTCCCGGTGACGCGGCTGCTGCGCACCCAGATCGGGCCCGTGCACCTCGCGACCCTCAAGCCGGGCCGCACGCGCGTGCTCGGGCGCGACGAGCTGGGCACGCTCATGGCGTCGGTCGGGCTGTGAGGGGAGGCGCTGATGGCGGTCCGGGCGATCCGCGGCGCGACGCAGCTCGACGTCGACGAGCGCCAGCACCTGTTCGCGCGCACGCGCGAGCTCGTCGCCGTGGTGCTCGCGCAGAACGAGGTCGACACCGAGGCGCTGATCTCGATCGTGTTCACGTGCACGCCCGACCTCACGAGCGACTTCCCCGCGGCCGCGGCCCGTGAGATGGGGCTCGGAGACGTGCCGCTCCTGTGCGCCGTCGAGATCGCGGTGCCGCACGCGCTGCCGCGCGTCGTGCGGCTCATGGCGCACGCGGACCTCGACGTGCCGCGCGGCACCGTCCGGCACGTCTACCTGCACGGCGCGACGGCCCTGCGTCGCGATCTCGCCCAGTGAGGATCGCGCTCGGTGAGAACGCGACGCAGGGCGCAGTAGTCTCCTGACCGGGCCGGTTCCCGGTACCCCTTCCACCACCAGCAGGACGGATCGCACGCACGTGACCATCGTCATCGCCATCGACGGGCCCTCGGGCTCGGGCAAGTCCAGCGTCTCCCGGGCCGTGGCCCGTCGGCTCGGCCTCGCGTACCTCGATACGGGCGCCATGTACCGGGCGGCCACGTGGTGGTGCCGCCACGAGAACGTCGACTTCGCCGACGAGGACGCCGTCGCGCACGCCGTCGCGACGATGCCGCTCGAGATGGGCGTCGACCCCGACGTGCCCGTCGTGCGCGTGGGCGGGGAGGACGTGGGCGCCGCGATCCGCACGACCGAGATCTCGACCGCGGTGAGCGCGGTCGCGACGAACCTCGCGGTCCGCGACGAGCTGCGCCGTCTGCAGCGCGCCGCGATCGACGCGGAGAAGCTCGAGGGCTTCTCGGGCGGGCGCGGGATCGTCGCGGAGGGCCGCGACATCACGACCGTCGTGGCGCCCGACGCGGACGTCCGCGTGCTGCTGACCGCGAGCGAGGAGGCACGCCTCGCGCGCCGGGCCCGCGAGCTGCACGGCTCCGACGGCGCGGGCGCCGTCGAGGCGACGCGCGACCAGATCGTGCGCCGCGACGCCGACGACTCGACGGTCTCGCAGTTCCACGTCGCCGCCGACGGCGTCGCGACCGTCGACTCGTCCGACCTCGACTTCGACCAGACCGTGGACGCGGTGCTCGCCGTCGTCGCGCAGCTCACCGCGACGGCGGCGAAGGCCGACCGTACCGACGCATGAGCGGGGCACCGCGCGTGAGCCAGGACCTCCCGAGCGCCGCCGGTCCCGCGTGGTCGCGGTGGGTCGGCCGGTTCCTGGGGCGCGTCGTCTGGAACGCCCGCGTCGTCGGGGCCGAGCACGTCCCGGCCGAGGGACCGGTGATCGTCGCCGCGAACCACACCGGCCTGCTCGACGGGCCCCTGCTCCTCGGGGTCGCGCCCCGCGGCCTGCACATCCTCGTCAAGGAGTCGATGTGGGTCGGCCCGGTCGGCTGGATCCTCAAGACGTCGGGACAGATCCCGGTCGACCGGGACGGCGGACGGCGCGCACTGGCCACCGGGCTCGGCGTGCTGCGCCGCGGGGACGCCGTCGGCGTGTTCCCCGAGGGCACGCGCGGGCGTGGCGACTTCGCGGGAGCCCGGGCGGGCATCGCGTGGCTCGCCCTCAACGGCCACGCGCCCGTCGTCCCGACCGCCATGCTCGGCACGCGGCGCACCGGGAAGAGCGTCAACAGCCTGCCGCGGCTGCGCGCCCGCCTGCACGTCGAGTTCGGCGCCCCGATCACGGTGGTCCGCGAGGCCGGCGTGAGCGGCAAGGAGGCGATCGCCCGGGCCGCCGAGACCATCCGCGACGGGCTCGCCGCGCACGTGCACGCCGTGAGCGCGCGCACCGGCATCCAGCTCCCGGGAGACGACCCGCTGCGCGACTGAGAGCGCGCGGTTCGTCGTCGGGCGCCGCACCTGGGAGAATCGACGCATGACCACCCCCGACCTGCCGGAGTCCGTCGTGCCCGGAGCGGAAGACGTCGCCGATCTCGACGACGCGACCCGCGAGCGTGCGCTGCGCGCCGGCCTGCGCGAGTACGACCTCGACGACGCCGACCTCGCCCTCCTCGACGGGGGCGAGCTCGCCGAGGACCTGGGCGAGGAGCCCGAGATCCTGCCCGTCCTCGCCGTCGTCGGGCGCCCGAACGTCGGGAAGTCCACGCTCGTCAACCGCATCCTCGGGCGCCGCGAGGCCGTCGTCGAGGACACGCCCGGCGTGACGCGCGACCGCGTGAGCTACCCCGCCGAGTGGGCCGGGCGCCGGTTCACGCTCGTCGACACCGGCGGCTGGGAGGTCGACGTCGCCGGCATCGACGCGCGCGTCGCCGAGCAGGCCGAGGTCGCCATCTCGCTCGCGGACGCCGTGATCTTCGTCGTTGACGCGACCGTCGGCGCGACCGCGACCGACGAGGACGTCGTCCGGCTGCTGCGCAAGTCCAAGAAGCCCGTGGTGCTGTGCGCCAACAAGGTGGACGGGCCGCGCGGCGAGGCCGACGCGACCGCGCTGTGGAGCCTCGGGCTGGGGAGCCCTACCCCGTCTCGTCCCTGCACGGCCGCGGGACCGGCGACCTGCTCGACGCCGCCATGGCCGCGCTGCCCACCGAGTCCGCGCACGGCGTCGCGCTCCCCGAGGGCCGCGGCGCGTCGCGCTCGTCGGGCGCCCCAACGTCGGCAAGTCGTCGCTGCTCAACAAGCTCGCCGGCGCCGAGCGCGTCGTCGTGCACGAGACCGCCGGCACCACGCGCGACCCCGTCGACGAGCTCGTCGAGCTCAAGGGGATCCCGTGGTGGTTCGTCGACACCGCCGGCATCCGTCGCCGCGTCCACCAGACGAAGGGCGCCGACTTCTACGCGAGCCTGCGCACGCAGGCCGCGATCGAGAAGGCCGAGGTCGCCGTCGTGCTGCTCGACGCGTCCGAGACGCTCACCGAGCAGGACACCCGCGTCATCTCCCAGGTCGTGGACGCCGGCCGAGCGCTCGTCATCGCCTACAACAAGTGGGACCTCATGGACGAGGACCGCCGCCACTACCTGGAGCGCGAGATCGAGCGCGAGCTCGTCCAGGTCCAGTGGGCGCCGCGCGTCAACGTCTCCGCAAAGACTGGCTGGCACGCGGACCGGCTCGTGCCCGCGCTCGAGAGGTCACTCGAGTCGTGGGACAGGCGCATCCCGACCGGGCGCCTCAACGCGTTCCTCGGCGAGCTCGTCGCGGCCCACCCCCACCCGCTGCGGGGCGGCAAGCAGCCGCGCATCCTCTTCGCGACGCAGGCGTCCACGCGGCCGCCGCGCTTCGTCGTGTTCGCGTCCGGGTTCCTCGAGGCCGGCTACCGCCGCTTCATCGAGCGCCGCCTCCGCGAGACGTTCGGGTTCGAGGGCTCGCCGATCGAGATCTCCGTGCGGGTGCGCGAGAAGCGCAAGCGCTGATCACGTGGTCGGGATGCGGCCGCGCAGGTCGTCCGGCCCCGTGACCGACCCCGGCTCGTGGAACTCGCCCAGCAGCTGCCGCGCCCGGTCGGTCGAGTCCCACACGTTCCACAGCAGCACGCCCTTGAGCTTGCCCGCGTCGCCCGAGTCCTGCGTCCCCACGTAGTACACGACGCCCGTGTCGCCCTCGGCGCCCGGCGCCCAGTCCTCCACGAGGTCCAGGCTCGTGTCGAGCACGCCCACGGCCTCGTAGCCGAGGTCGAAGATGTCCGAGTAGTAGAACGGCGTGTGCTCGTACGGGCCGAGCTCGTTGCCCAGGACCGAGGCCGCCATGTTGCGGCCCGCCGTCCGGCCGGACTGCTGCGCGTGGTCCACGTGCTCCACGCGTCGGGTGCCGAGGAGCCGGTCCGGGTACAGCGCGATGTCGCCCGACGCGAACACGTCCGGGTCGCTCGTGCGCAGAGCCTCGTCGACGACGACACCCTGCTGCTCGGTGTCCACGTCGATCCCCGCCGCGACCGCGAGCTCCACGTTGGGCTCGATCCCGAAGCCCACCACCGCGCCGATCCCCGACAACGTCACCGGCGAGCCGTCGACCTCGGCGTGCACCAGGACCCGGTCCGTCTCGGCCTGCTCGAGGCCTGTCGCACGGGCCTTCGTGACGACGTCGACCCCGTGCTCCGCGTACCGCGCCTCGATCCGGCGCGCCAGCACCTCCGGGTACGTCTTCGCGCCCGGGACCGGGTCCGACGTCAGGTAGGTGACCGGCGCGCCCGCCATCGCCAGACCGGCCGCGACCTCCGTTCCGATGTACCCGCCGCCGACGACGATCACGCGCCCCGCGTCCGGGTCGCCGGCCTGGGCGCGGGCCTCGTCCGCCAGCTCGCGCGTGCGGTGGTAGTCGCCGAACGACCGGTAGTACACGACGCGCGGACTCGGCGGCAGGTCCAGCTCGCGCGGCCGACCGCCCGTCGCCAGGAGCAGCGCGCGATAGCCGTACTCGTCGTCGTCGTTCGCGGCCACCACGTGGCGCTCACGGTCGACGCTCGTCACGCGTGTCGACGTGCGGACGTCCGCGCGGGCGGCCTCGGTCGTGCCGAGGTACACGGAGTCGGGGAGCGGTCCTCGTCGCGCCACAGGTCCTTCGAGAGCGGCGGCCGCTCGTACGGCTCGTCGACGTCCTCGGACAGGATCGCGATGCTGCCGTCCGGGTCGAGCTCCCGGATCCCGCGGGCGGCCGTGTCGGCGGACATCCCGCCGCCGACGATCACGTAGTCGTAGTCGAACCGCATCACAGGCCTCCTGGGGCGTGGGAGCATCGCCGGACGGTTCCACCGTAGGGGGTGGGCACGGCGTTTCGCACGACCTGGGGCGACGCCCGTCCGGCGAGGTCGGAGACCGAATGTGGTCGGGGGAGGGGGCGAGTTGGGGTAGCATTACCGTCGGTCCCGAGGGACCACCTCGGTGCTCGAGGTCTCGCCTGCGGGCGGGTGATTCGGCATCGACGGGCTGTGGCGCAGCTTGGTAGCGCACCTGACTGGGGGTCAGGGGGTCGCAGGTTCAAATCCTGTCAGCCCGACAGTGAGCCCTGGTGAGACGACGATCTCGCCAGGGCTTCGTCGTGTCTGGATGCAGGCATCGCAACAAATACTGTGCCAAGCGGTCGTCACCACCCTGGCCTCCCGAGCCCGACACGCACCCCACCGCCCCGAGGGCGGGGAACGAAGCCGGCCGGTCGTGCTCGGCGACGGGGCGCTCGCGCCGAGGCCGCCTCCGCACGCGCGGGGACGGCCTCGGCCTGGGGAGCGAACGGGTCAGCGCCCGAGGTCGCTGAGGAACCTCTTGGTGTACTGGACGCCCGAGTCGCGGTCGAGCGACCAGTACCGGATGCCGGCGAGGCCGTTGGCCTTGACGTAGTTCGTCACGGTGTCGACGTCGGAGAGCGTGAAGTTCTCACCCGCGACGTCGTTCGCGGCGATCATGGGGCAGAGCTCGATCTTGTCGGCGGGGATGCCGAACGTGTACTCGAGGTTCTTGGCCGCCTGGACGGCCGACTGGCCCATGTCGCACTGGCCGCCCGAGATGACGCACACGGCTGCCGACGGGCCGCCGTAGTCCATCGTCATCAGGTCGATCGTGTAGTGCGTCAGCGAGGACGCCTTGATCGCGTTCACCACGGACGTGCCGAGCGAGTTGAGACCGGCGTGGCTGCTGTCCGACGCTGCCCAGGTGGCGAGCGTGAAGGAGAAGCGCAGGTCGGGGTAGGCGGACTGCGCCTCGGCGGCCGCGTCGACGAGGTTCGTGATGTCCGACGTCGACATCCCGTTCTCGATGTCGAAGTCGAGGCCGATCATGTGCGGGGTCGCGTACCGGGCGATGAAGCTCTTGAGGTTCGCGCCGGAGCCGCACGTGAACGAGCCGGCCGCGCCGCCCGTCGACACGATGTAGTCGAGGCCCGCGGAGTCGAGCGCGCCGATGTTCGAGCCGATGAAGGCTTGGGCGTTGACGCCGGCCCAGCCCTCGTTGGTGCACGTGCCCGTCGCGAACGCGAGGGTGATCGCGCCGAGGTTCGGCTGGACCGTCGAGTAGAAGCTGTTTGCGCCCACGAGGGGAAGGGTGGTCCCGCTCGCCGCCGTCCGCATCGTGCTCGTGTTCCAGTCCATGGAGACGGTGATGTCCTTGTACGGGGCGAAGACGACGCCGTCGGCGCTCCCGGTGCCGCCGCCGGGGTTCCCGCCGTCGTCACCGCCTCCGGTGTCACCACCACCACCGCCGTCGTCACCACCGCCGGTGCCCCCGCCGGTGCAGGAGCCCTGCGAGGTCCACGGCTGCCCGCTCCCGCTCGCCCCGTTGTGGGTCGCGGGGTCGTCGCCCTGGGTCCACCAGTTCGCCGTGTAGTTGACGCCGTTCTCGCTCGCGGTCTGCCCGCCGTTGTAGACGGTCGACGCGCTCCATGCGGCGGCACAGGTGCCGCCCGCCGCGGTGGCCGACGTGGCGAGCGCGACCCCACCGGTCACACCCCCTGCGACGGCCATCGCGCCAGCGGCGAGCACGCCGCCGACTCGTGCGCTGAAACTCAACTGCATCGTTGATCTCCTCGCTCGCTCCCGGGCCGTGGCCCGCAGCATCACGCCGCTTGCGCGGTGCCTCGTTCATCCTTGACATCTGGCAGCGAGTGGAGCAATGGCCTGGGCAAGATTATGTGGATTCCCCTTACAAATCGCCGTGGCATGCGGACCTCCGAGGCGGCACGTAGCGTCGGTGCCATGGGGAAGCTGCGCGAGCGGATGCGGGCCATGCTGCACTGGCCGTCGAAGAAGACGACCCCGACGCCGTCGGAACGCAAGCAGGAGGACCGCTGGGAGGGCGAGGGCGGAGCCCTGCACCCCCAGGACGAGCACGACGACGCTTGACCCCGGCAGTGCCGGGCCCTCAGAGGCGCGGGTCGACCGGCTCCGACTCCAGCGCCAGCACGGCGAAGACCATCTGGTGCACCGACCAGAGCGGCCGCCCCTCGACGAACCGGGCCAGCGCGTCCAGCCCGAGGCCGTGCTCACGCAGAGCAAGGTTCTTCTTCCGGCCGAGCGACCTGCGCCGCAGGACGTCCAGGGAATCGGTGTAGTCCGGTCCGTAGATGATCCGCAGGTACTCACGGCCACGGACCTTCAGCCCCGGCTGGACCCGCTTGGCCGACACGACGGGTTCCACAGGCTTGACGACCATGCCCTCGCCGCCTGCGGCGGTGAGCTCGAGCCACCACCGGACGGCATCGGCCCTCTGGTCGTCGTCGGTCAGGTCCACGTACCGGTGGCGGGTGTGCGTGATCAGCGGGTCCGTGAGGGATCCGATGCGTTCCAGGTGCCAGCGGTGGGACTCGGTGAGGGCGAGCGTGCGCCCTTCGGAGGCGAGGAGCTGGAACGGCGCGAGCGTGACGCCGTCGAGCCCGTCCGTGGGACGCACGTAGGCCGCGTACGCGTCGCGGTACGCCTCCGCGTTCACGGTCCGGGCGGCCACGCGGTCCGCGAGCGCCGTCACGTCGAGCCCGCGAGCGGCGGCGGCGGTCAGGACGTCGGTGGCAGCGGGGAGGGCGGTGTGCGCGGCGGCGCCGACCGAGGCGTACTGGTCCTTGATGAGGCCGAGGGCCTTGGCGGACCAGGGCAGCAGCTCGCAGTCCAGGGCGAGCCAGTCGGTCTCGAGCTCGTCGAACAGCGGCGCGACCGCGACGCGCAGACGCTCGACGAGCTCGCCGCCGTCAGGGAAGAACGCGCGCCCGGTACGGGTGTGGACGACGCCGGTGCTGCCGTCGGCGATGCCGAACCGGCGCGCGGCGGTCGCCTCGTCGCGTGCGAGGACGGCGACGGCGCGTGAGCCCATGTGCTTCTCCTCGCACACGACGTGGCGTACGCCGGCGGCCGCGTACTCGGCGAAGGCCTCCTCGGGGTGCTCGAGGTAGCCGTCCCTGCTCGAGGTCGGGGCGGGTGCCATGGTCGGCGGCAGGTAGACGAGCCAGCGGGGGTCGACGGCGAACCGGCTCATGACCTCGAGTGCTGCGGCGGCGTTCTCCTCGGGGATCTTGACCTTGCCGGCGTGCTCGGTCTGGAGCCAGCGGGTGCCGGTGACGTCGTCGATGGTGAGGGCGGTGGGCTCGCGGTCGGCCGCGGGGCGGCCGAGGGGTCGTGCCGGCTCGTAGTACTGCTGGAGCGCGGGGACGTGGACGAGCTCGCGCTCGGGGTAGCGCAGCGCGGTGAGCCGCCCGCCGAAGACGACGCCCGTGTCGAGGCAGATGGTGTTGTTGACCCATTCCGGTTCGACGACCGGGGTGTGCCCGTACACGACCGTGGCCTGGCCGCGGTACTCGCGCGCCCACGGGTGGCGGACGGGCAGGCCGTACTCGTCGGTCTCGCCCGTGGTGTCGCCGTAGAGCGCGAACGATCGCACCCGAGCGGACGACCGCCCGTGGTAGGACTCCTTGAGCCCGGCGTGCGCGACGACGAGGCGGCCGTCGTCGAGCACGTAGTGGCTGATCAGGCGGTCCATGAAGGCCAGCGCGTCGGAGCGGAACGGCTCGCCGGCCGCCTCGAGCTGGGCGAGGGACTCGGCGAGGCCGTGCCGGACCTGCACGTCGGCGCCCTTGAGGGCACGCACGAGCTTGGCCTCGTGGTTCCCGGAGACGCACAGCGCCGTCCCGGCTGCGACCATGCCCATGACGAGCCGTAGCACGCCGGGGGTGTCGGGGCCGCGGTCCACGAGGTCGCCGACGAACACCGCGGTGCGTCCGGCGGGGTGGTGGGCGCCGACGGCCCGGCCGTCGTCGTCGCGCTGCAGCACCCAGCCGAGCGTCTCGAGCAGGGTGCGCAGCTCGGTCGCGCAGCCGTGCACGTCGCCGACGACGTCGAAGGGGCCGTGCAGGTCCGTGCGGTCGTTCCAGGGCTTCTGGGGCACGATCCGGACGTCGCCCGGCTCGTCGCCGGGCAGGACGTGCACGCGCCGGAAGCCTTCCTTGCGCAGGGAGCGCAGCGAACGCTTGAGGTCCTTGTGCTGCCGGGCGACGACGCGTGGGCCGAAGTCGCGTCCGGGCCGGTTCTCGTTGCGGCGGACCGCGACGGACTCGGGGACGTCGAGGACGATCGCGTCGACGAGCACGTCGTGGTCCTTGGCGACCCGGACGAGGGAGGCGCGTGCGGCCGACTGCACGTTCGTGGCGTCCACCACGGTGAGCAGGCCGCGGCGCAGGCGGGTCCCGACGATGTAGTGGAGCACGTCGAACGCGTCCGTGGTCGCGGACTGGTCGTTCTCGTCGTCGGACACGAGCGCGCGGCAGAAGTCCGAGGAGATGACCTGGGACGGCGCGAAGTGCGTGGCCGCGAACGTGGACTTGCCGCTCCCGGACACCCCGACGAGCAGGACCAGGCCCCGGTCCGGGACGCCGATCTCGCGGGTGGCCTCGACCTGCTCAGTCACGTCGGAACACCGCCAGGTGGGTCGGGGCGCCGAGGTCGGGGTCGACGTCCCCGATGCCGCGCAGCTCGACCGTGTACCCGTGCGCGGTGGCGACGCGACCCGCCCAGTCCTGGAGCTCGGCGCGGCTCCACTCGAAGCGGTGGTCGGGGTGGCGCATGCCGGTCAGCCCTTCGTAGCGGACGTTGTACTCGCGGTTCGGGGTCGTCACGAGGACGGCACGGGGACGTGCGGCGCCGAAGACGACGCGTTCGAGGGCCGGCAGCCGGGAGGGGTCGACGTGCTCGACCACCTCCATGAGGACGGCGGCGTCGAACCCGGCGAACCGGGCGTCCTCGTAGGTGAGGGCTGCCTGGAACAGGGAGATCCGTTCGCTCTGCCGCTCGCTGAGGTCGTCGAGGTGGAGCCGGCGGGCGGCGACCTGGAGCGAGCGGGTCGAGACGTCGGCGCCTGCGACCCGGGTGAGCGACGGTTCGCGCACGAGCACGTGGAGGAACGCCCCGGGCCCGCAGCCGAGGTCGATCACGGACCGCGCCTCGAGCTCACGCAGTGCACCGAGCACCGCCTCGTGGCGCTGGGCGTTGAGGGGACGGCGACGCGCCGGGGGCTCCTCGGCCTCAGTCGGCTCGAGCTCGTCGGTCACGTCGTCGAGCTCGGCCAGGCGCGCCAGCGCCACCCGGGTCAGGGACGACCGACGACCGAGGTAGCGGCGCGTGACGAGCTCACGGTCGGGGTGGGTCGCGAGCCATCCGGCGCCTGACCGGAGGAGCTTGTCGACCTCGTCGTCGCTCTGCCAGTAGTGCTTGGCCTCGTCCAGCACGGGCAGGAGCACGTGGAGCTGGTTCAGCGCGTCGGCGAGGCGCAGCTCACCGGTGAGCGTGAGCCGGACGTACCGCGACGCGCCCCAGTCGGGGAACCGGTCGTCGAGGGCGATCGGTGAGGCGTCGACGTGCCAGCCGAGCGGTTCGAAGACCCGTCGGGCGATCGGGGGCCCACCGCGGCAGGGGAGGACAGGGATCGTGATCTCGAGCGGGATGCGGGAGTCCGCGAGCGCCTGCCGTGAGTCCGCACGGCCGCTGCGGGCCGTGCTGAACACGTCCGCGACGGCGACGCCCAGGAGCGACGACGCGGCGTACGAGCGGTCGTTGACGTACTGGGCGAGGGAGAAGTCGGGGGTGCTGCGTCCTGCGGATCGTGCGAGGCGCACGGGGTCGATCTCGAGCAGGACAGCGACGGTGCAGCGTTCGTCGGTGGCTTCCGGGTAGAGGACGGTCGCCGTGCCGAACGACTGTTGGAACGCCTGGACCCGGTCGGGGTGCTTGAAGAGCAGGTAGCCGAGGTCGGTCGCGGGCCGGTGCGTCGTGGTCAGGGTGAGCAGCACTCCGGCATTCTCCACCCGACCCGCCGCCGGTCGGGCTCCTTTTGTGTCGGAGCCTTGGGCTCGATGCCGCGCGGGCTCAGGGGAGGACGGCGGTGAGGTCGAGCCGGGCGAGCCGGTCCGGGTCGGCGAGGATGTCGAGCTCGGTGACGAGGCCGTCGTCGACGGTGAAACCGAGGACGGCGAACGGCTTGCCGTGGGGGGCGACGAGGACCCCGGCGACGCCGTTGACGAGGACGACGCGGGCTGCTGTGGCGAGGGCGGCGAACTGACGGGCCTGCGCGATCACGGCGTCCGCGCCCCTGACGGTGCGGGAGGGTCCGGCGGGTCCGGCCCCGGTGTCGGCGTGGAGGGTGACGTCCGGGGCGAGCAGCCGGGCGAGCCGTTCGAGGTCCCCGTCGCGCGAGGCGGCGACGAATGCCTCCACGACGTCGCGGTGGTGCCGGGCGTCGGCGCCGCGCGCGCGGGCGGGGTCGGCGTGCGGACCGGCGGCACGGAGCCGGGCGCGGGCCCGGCTGGCGAGCTGCTTCGCGGCGCCGGGGGACCGCTCGAGGACGACTCCGATCTCGTCGAACGGGACGGCGAAGACGTCGTGCAGGACGAACGCGAGCCGTTCGGACGGCGACAGGGTGTCGAGCACGACGAGGAGCGCGAGGCCCACGGAGTCGGCGAGTACGGCGCGGTCTTCCGGGCCCTCCGGGGCCTCGGTTCCGGGGCCGGGCAGGAGCCGGACGACGGGGTCGGGCACGTGCACGTCGAGGGGGTCCTCGCGGCGCGAGGCCCGTGACCGCAGCATGTCGAGGCACACCCTCGAGACGACCGTCGTGAGCCAGGCACGGAGGTTCACGACGCCGTCGGTGTCGGACCGGGCGAGGCGCAACCAGGCCTCCTGCACCGCGTCGTCGGCCTCGGACAGCGAGCCGAGCATGCGGTACGCCACCCCGCGCAGGTGCGCCCGGTGCGGTTCGAAGAGTGCCGCGTCGTCCACCGTGTTACCTCCGGTTCTCGTGGTCCGTCCACCGGGTAGACGGTCCGCACGCGACCAACGTAACGAGGAGGAGCGAGACCATGAGCGAGCCCACCACCGGCGACGTCCCCCAGACCACCGGGGAGTCGCGCACGATCGCCGCGCAGGGCCTGGCGAACCGGGTCGTCCGCGGGGTGCTGCGCACCCCGGGCCTCGACCGGCTCGCGGGGCGGCGACTGATCACCCTGTACGTCGTCGGACGCAAGTCCGGGGCGCGGTACACGGTCCCGGTCGCCTACGTGCCGCACGACGGCGCGCTGCTGGTCGGGACACCGGCTCGGTGGGGCCGGAACCTGCGCACGGGCGAGCCGCTCGAGGTCCGGCTGCGGGGACGGCGTCGCACCGTGGACGTCGAGGTCCTCACCTCGCGCGAGGACGTCGTGGCCGCCTACGCGGTGATGTGCCGGGAGAACCGGACCTTCGCGTCCCTCAATGACGTGCGCCGGGACGACGACGGCACGCCCGCGCCCGACGACCTCGTCGCCGCGTGGGCGCGGGGTCGCGCGCGTACCGGCTCACACCGCGCTGACGGGGCCGGATGCTGCGGTGCCCGGCCGCCGTCGCCCGCGAGGCCGTCGGCGGCCGGGCTCGCGGCCGACGTCGGCGGCCGCGCCGGCGACGAGGATTCCTCTTCACGTCGCACCTCCCGGTCCGGTGGGTCTCACCACGTCCACCGGACAGTCGCCCCGGACGTGACAGGTCAGCGCACGGGAAAGTTGCTCCGCAGGACTCCGCGAGGGTCACGGTCCGCCTTGAGCGCACGCAGCCGCGCGATCGAGGCCTCGTCGAGCGCGTCCGCGAGGGTCTCGTGGGGAGCGAGGAACGTCACGGGCTTGCGGCCGCTCGTCGGGAGCGCCGCCGCGAGCTCGGCCTGCCGAGCCGTGACCGCCGCGGTGACGTCCGGGCCGAGGGGGAGCCCGAAGAGGTAGACCGCGTACGGCTCGGTCAGGCGGCCGTGCGGGCTGTCGGACCGCCGGCCGAGGGCGCCGCCGAGGTGCCGGACCTGCACGGCCACGAGCGGGGCGACCGGCTTCGCGAGCAGGGTCGCGACGGCGTCGTCGTCGAGGGCCGTAAGCAGCTCGGTGCGCGAGAGCCCGGCGGCCGGGTCGGTCGGCTCGGCGGTGATGTTGCCGAGCTCGGCAACGGTCATGGTCCGGCGCGAGTCGGCGACCGGTGCGGGAAGGTCGTCGAGCCCGGCGAGGAGGGCCCTCGCGCGGGTCTCGTCCCCGAGGTACGTGACGTCGATCGCGACCACGGCGTCCGAGCCGGGGAACTGGGCGAGCGACAGCCACGCGGTGAGCTCGTCCGGCGCGTCGGCCGTCAGGGACCGGTACGCGGCGACGACGGCCGCCGTGTGCTCGCCGGCCCACAGGACGCGGCCGCCGAAGACCTCGGGCGCGTCGTGCAGCGTGAGCTCCACCGCGGTGACGACGGCGTAGTCGCCGCCACCGCCGCGCAGGGCCCAGAAGAGCTCGGGGTCGGAACCCGCCGTGACGTGCTGCGGCCGACCCTGGGCGTCCACGACGTCGAACGCCGTGACGCTGTCGGCGACCCAGCCGAACGCACGGCCGAACCAGGACAGGCCGCCGCCGAGGACGACCCCGGTCACCGAGACGACGGGAGAGCTGCCCGGTAGGGCCGTGAGCCCGTGCTCGGCTGCGGCCGCCTGGAGCGCGCCCGACCGGACGCCGGCGCCGATCACCGCGCGCCGCGCCGCGGGGTCGATCGTGATCGAGTCGAGCGGCCCGGTGCGCAGGACGATCGCGTCCTGGGTGCGGCCCGTCGCCCCGTGCCCGTTCGGCTGGGTGGCGACGGTCGCGCCGTGGTCGCCCGCGTAGCGGATCAGGGCTGCGACGTCGTCGGCGTTCGCGGCCTCGACCACGGCGGCCGCCGGCTGGTCGACGGCACGGTTCCAGGGCAGGCGCGCCTCGTCGAAGTCGGCGTCGCCGGGCAGCCAGACCCTCCCGCGGACGGCGGTGCGCAGGGCGGCGTGGGGGTGGGAGGTGGCGGGGGAGGCGGAGCTGGTCATGGCGGGGTCCTTCCGTGTTCCGGGGGGTACGCCGCTACGTCGGATGCGGCCGCGAGGATGTGACACGACGATGTGATGCGGCGGCGGACGGCTGCCAGGACCGACGTGAGGAACTTCTGTGGCACCGACGAACACCCTCCAGGGCGTGACGTCCGACGAGCTCGCCGACGCTTTCGTCGCGCAGCGGCCCCGGCTGCGTGCCATCGCGACCCGCACGCTCGGGTCCGCCTGGGACGCCGAGGACGTGGTGCAGGAGGCATGGCTGCGCTTGCAGCGCACCGACGCCACCACGATCGAGAACCTCGAGGCGTGGCTGACCACCGTCGTCTCGCGCGCGTGCATCGACCACCTGCGGCGCCGGGGAGCCCGTCCGGACACGTGGGGCGACGAGCTGCCGGACGAGTCGGGTGCCGCCGAGGACCTGACGGTCGAGGGGCCCGAGCAGACGGCGCTGCGCACGGAGGACGTCGCGCTCGCCCTCGACGCCGTCCTCGACTCGCTGGGCCCGCTCGAGCGGCTCTCGTTCGTGCTCCACGACGTCTTCGGGCTCTCGTTCGACGACGTCGCACCCGTGGTCGAGCGCTCGCCCGCGGCGGCCAGGCAGCTCGCGTCGAGGGCTCGACGGAAGGTGCGGGGCGCCGACCCCGAGGGCGACCGGAGCCGCCACACCGACGCGGTCGAGGTGTTCCTCCGTGCGGCACGCGAGGGCGACTTCGGCGGGCTGCTCCAGCTCCTCGACCCTGACGTCGAGCTCCGTGCCGACGATGCCGTGATCGCCGCCGCCGCCCCGCACGCCGACCAGGGCGCCCCGCTCCTCGCCTCCTCGATCACGGGGGCTGACGCGGTCGCGCGCGTGTTCGCGGGGCGCGCCGCCGGTGCCTCGGTCGCCCTGGTCGACGGGATCCCCGGCGCCGTCTACGCGCCGGGCGGTGTCCCTCGCGGCGTCTACGCCGTCCGGATCGAGGGCGGCCGGATCACGCGGATCGACGTGCTCGCGGCATCGGCCCTGCTCGCCGACCTCGACGTCGTCGTGCCCTGAGACGGGCGAGGGTGCCCCCGGCCGTGCGGAGCCGGGCTCTCAGCGTGCGGCGCGGGCGGCCAGCACGACGCGTCCCCGGTCGCTCTCCGCGAACCGGTCGATCATGCCGCGCAGCTCGTCAGCGCCCACGCCCGCTCCGAACGGTTCGGTGCCGGGTTCGAGGTGGACGCCGTCGGCGAGCGTCCCCGCGACGACCGGGTCGAACCCGAGCCGCTCCACGATCCCGGCGACGACGGCGAGGTCGGTCGCGTCGTCCCCGGCGATCGCGACGGCCTTGCGGTCGGGGCTGCCCGCGGGACGAGCACCCTCGTCGAGGTCGTGGTATCCGAGGTGGTTGAAGCCCTTGACCACGCGCGCACCCTCCAGGAGCTCCTGGACGAGCTCGCTCGACGACGTCCGTGGGTCGGTGAGGTCGTCGCGTTCCCCGTCGACCTCCCACCAGTAGTTCATGGCGTCGACCACGAGCGTGCCGCGGAGCGCCTCGACGGGCAGCGTCCGGTACTTGCCGAGGGGCAGGGCCAGGACGACGACGTCGCCTCGGGCTGCGGCGTCGGTCGCGGTCGTGGCGACCGCGCCGGGGGCCAGGACCTCGACGGTCAGCGCGATCCGCCGGGGGTCGCCCGAGCCGGCGACGAGCACCTCGTACCCGGCTGCGGCCGCGAGGCGCGCGAGGACGGTGCCCAGCTTGCCGGCGCCGAGGATGGCGATGGTCCGGACTTCGGTCTGCTCGAGGTTGCCCACGACGACAGAACTTCATTGACGCATCAACTATTCCGCGGTGCCGCCTCGTGCCCGGTGGGTCGCGGATTTGGCCGGAGACGGCGGAAGACCTCGATCGCGGGCGCGTACACGGCCGCCGACACGAGCAGGGCGAGCGGGACCGACGTGCGGCTCGCGAGCGCCCCGAGCGGCGGTCCGCCGACGACCTGGCCGAGCGCGTCCGCCTGGCCCGTCAGCGAAGCGACGGTGGCGCGCGTGTCCGAGTCGATGCTGCGGTGCAGCCAGGCGGCCTGCACCGGCTGCGCGACGGCACGTGCCGCGTCCCGCACCCACATCGCTGCGAGCGCGGGCGCGAGGCTTCCCGAGGTCGCGAAGCCGACGACGCCGGCCACCTGGAGCGCGGTCAGCACCGCGAGGAGCCGGTGCGGGTGCGCGTGCCGCAGCATCGCAGGCCGCCACCGGTCGACGAGCAGGGACGCCAGCAGCGCGAGCGCGGAACCGACCAGCGCGAAGACCGTGAACCAGGCCGCGCCGCTCGTGATGCCGAACGCCGTCGGCCCGCCCCACGCGTCGACGACCTGCGACGTCCAGAGCCGGTCGAAGACCTCGGTGGACAGCCCGGCGAGCAGGCTGACGAGCACCAGCCCGCTGACGACGCGGGAGCGGCGCGCCGCGCGCACGCCCGTCCGGAACGTGCGGACGAGGTCGCGGAAGCGGGCGCGCTCCGACGGCGCGCCGGCGCGAACCCGGTCCTCCCGCATGGTCACCGACATCCAGGCGGCCAGGCCGAGGAAGCCGGCGCCCGCCGCGAGCAGGGCAGCCGCAGGCTCACGACGCCGAGCGCCCCGGCGAGCACGGTGCCGCCGAACCCGGCGGCCAGGCCCGCCCGCGTGGCGCGGGTGAAGACCGGCTGGACGTGCGCGGGTCCGACCTCGTCGGTGACCCAGGCGTCGACCGCACCGGAGATGCAGGTGTAGCCGAGGCCCCACACGACCTGGGCGGCGATGATCGCACCGAACGACGCGACCCCTGGAGCAGGGTGCCGGCGCCCATGACGATCAAGCCGGTCAGGACCGAGGTGCGACGCGACCACGCGTCGGCGATCACCGAGGTGGGGACCTCCCCGAGGAAGCACGTGGCCTCCAGGACGGTGCCGACCACCACGAGCTGTGCGGGGGTCAGGTGCCCGACCTCGACCTGGAACAGGAGCAGGAGCGTGGACATGAGCGCGAACAGCAGGCTCGACGAGGCCGCGTAGACCACGAAGACCCGCGCGGCGTAGGTCGGCACGGACCTGGAGGGGAGGGGACGGCGCGAGGGAAGGACGCGAGGCATGGGAACCGTTTCCTGAGCGGGGGCGGAGGAGAGGTCCCGGGCGTGCTCGTGCGCGGGACCGGACGGAGGACCGTCCACCCGTGGAGTTCCGGCATCCGACGCCGCGCGGACGCGTGAGTCCGCTCGGGTTGCTCAGGGGACGCGCGGTCCCTACGCTTCACGACGCATGCCGGCGAACCTACGGTCCGCGACGCGTGCTCGCCAGCGCTTTTTCCCGGCCTCAGGCCCGGACGACCGACCCGTCGTCGGTGTGCTCGTGCGCCAGACTGAGCTCGTGCAGGCGCTCGTGCTCCTCACGCTCGGCCATCCGGCGGGCGATCCGCTCCTGGACCTCGGCGCGCCGCAGCGGCGGCAGCGTGGGAGGGGAGTGCGACGTTCGGGCAGCTCGTCGAGCACCTGCTCGGTCGCGGCGGCCACCGCGGCGACCGCGGCCTCGAACGCGTCTCGGGTCGCGTCACTGAGCTTCTGGACGCCGGTCACCTTGCGCACGTACTGGCGCGCGGCGGCCTCGACCTCCTCGGACGTCGCGGGCGGCTCGAGACCGCGCAGGGTCGTGATGTTGCGGCACATGCTTCGACGCTATGCCCGGCCCGCGACGGCGTCGAGGCCCACGACGCACGACGGCGACCCCGGGAGTGCCGGGGCCGCCGTCGTCGTTGCTCGGTGGGGGCGGAGATCAGTGGCGGGCAGCCGCGAACGGCCGGACCTGCCGGGTGACCGTGGCGCCGTCGGGCTGCGTGATCGTCGCGCTCAGCGTCGCCGGGGCGTGACCCTTCTCCACCCAGGTCACGAGCGAGTCGAGGGCGTTCGTCAGGTCTGTCCCGCCCGCGCAGTGGTCGACGCCCGGCAGCAGGAAGAGCCGGTAGAACGAGTCCACGTTCCGCGACCCGAGCAGTCCGTCGACGCGCTGCTTGTAGTCCACGGTGCCCTGCGTCGGGACGAGCTGGTCCGCCTGGCCGTGCCAGGTGATGAGCTTGCCGCCCGACCGTGCGAACGCCCGCAGGTCGGGGTCGTCCGTGCCGATGACGTCGTGGAACTGACGCTGCGAGGACGCGTAGAGCCGGTAGAACTCGTCGTACGTCAGCCGCGTGAGGTCGAGCGACGGGTCACGGGTCACGAAGTACTGGGCCCACTGTGAGGCCACGACGAACGGCGCACCGTACGCGGCGAGCGAGTCGAGGTTCGCGCCCTTGTTCGGGCCGTACCAGAGCTGCTTGCCCGACGGTGTGGTCGGGCCTTCCCAGATCTTCCGGACGGCGTCGGCCGTCGCGCGGGAGATGATGATCTCCTGGCCGTCGCACACGACCTTCGTCCCGACCAGCCGCCGGGCGTCCCAGTCGCACTTCGACGGGTCGTCGATGATGCCGTCCTTGTGCCCGTCGAGGGTGTCGCACGCCTTGACGGCGGCGTCGGTGAACGCCTGCAGCTCGCAGGGGCTCGGCTGCACGTGCTCCTCGTTGAAGACCGCCTGGGACCACAGGGTGGCGATGGCGAACCGGTCCCAGTTGATCGCGGGGGCGTTCGCGAGGATGCCCTGGAAGTCGGTCGGGTGGTCCTGGGCCTCGGCGTAGCCCTGCCGGCCGCCCGTCGAGCAGCCGTTCCAGTACGCGTACGTGACCGAGCGCCCGTAGAACTGCCGGGCCACGTCCTTCCCGACGACGGCGAGGTCGTGCAGCGACCGCGTCGAGAAGTTCTTCAGCAGCGCGGTGTCGAGGGTGCCGCGTGGCGTGAGGGCCCAGCCGCTCACGTCGATCGCGTTCTGTCCCACGCCCGCGTCGGTGGCCCCGGCCGCGTACCCGGCCTTGACCGCCTGGACGAGCGCGGGGGCCGGGTCGGTGAGGTCGCCCGCGAGGTACGCGCTGCCACCGGCGGCCTGGAAGCGCCCCGTCCAGAGCGAGCGGTCCTGGGGGAGCGAGACCTTGATCTTGACGTGGTCGTTCGCGCCGAGGTGGCTCACCGTGACGGTGATGTCGCACCAGGCCGGGACGTCGGCGATCGGGCCGACGGCCGGGTACGCGGTCGGGAAGGAGATCGTCCCGCCCGTGTGGGCGACGGCGGTCACGGAGTCGACGTGCGTCCCGGCCGGCGCGGAGGGCCGGACGGGGGCGCAGGCGGTGGTCGGGTGGGGCTGGTGGCCGTGGTCGGCGACGTGTGCGGAGGCTGACGGTGCCACGGCCGCGATCGCCGCGGGGAGCGCCAGTGCCATCAGGGCGATGAGGTGTCTTCTCATGACGCCCACGCTCCCGTGGGTGGCGGGGGCTCGCCCCAGGGTGCGCCCCTGGGCAGCACCCTGGCCGCACGTGTGCGGACGACAGGTCCACGCCGTGCGGCCAGGGTGGGGCGACGGGTCAGAGCTCGCCGGCGGCGACCTTCTCGAGCACGCTCAGGTCGCGCACGGCGCCCTTGTCTGCCGACGTCGCGAGGGCGGCGTACGCGCGGAGCGCCGCCGACACGGGGCGGACACGGTCCTTCGGCGCGTACCGCTCGCCGAGGGCCTCACGGCGGGCCGCGAGGACGTCGTCGGGCACGAGGAGCTCGATGGCGCGGGTGGGGATGTCGATGCGGACCAGGTCGCCGTCCTCGACGAGCGCGATCGTGCCGCCCGACGCGGCCTCGGGGGAGACGTGGCCGATCGACAGGCCCGACGTGCCGCCGGAGAACCGGCCGTCCGTCACGAGCGCGCACACCTTGCCGAGGCCGCGGCCCTTGAGGAACGACGTCGGGTAGAGCATCTCCTGCATGCCGGGGCCGCCCTTGGGGCCCTCGTAGCGGATGACGACGACGTCGCCGGCCTTGACCTGCTTGGCGAGGATCTTCTCGACGGCCTCCTCCTGCGACTCGCAGACCACCGCGGGACCCTCGAACGTCCAGATCGACTCGTCGACGCCCGCGGTCTTCACGACGGCGCCGTCGACGGCGAGGTTGCCGCGCAGCACCGCCAGGCCGCCGTCCTTGGAGTAGGCGTGCGCGACGTCGCGGATGCAGCCGGTCGCGGCGTCGGTGTCGAGCGACTCCCACCGCTCCGACTGCGAGAACGCCGTCGCCGAGCGCTGCCCGCCGGGGGCCGCGTGCCACAGGTCGACGGCCTCGTCCGTGGCGGACCCGCCGCGCACGTCCCAGTCGTCCAGCCACTCCTTGATCGAGCCGGAGTGCACCGCGTGGACGTCGTCGTTGAGCAGCCCGCCGCGGTACAGCTCGCCGAGGATCGCGGGGATGCCTCCTGCGCGGTGCACGTCCTCCATGTAATACGTGCCCTGCGGCGCGACGTTCGGCGCGACCTTCGCGAGGCACGGGACGCGGCGCGAGAGCGCGTCCATGTCGGTCAGACCGAAGTCGACCTCGGCCTCCTGGGCCGCGGCGAGCAGGTGCAGGATCGTGTTCGTCGAGCCGCCCATCGCGATGTCGAGCGCCATCGCGTTGCCGAACGCCTCGGGGGTGGCGACGGAGCGGGGCAGGACGGAGTCGTCGTCGTCCTCGTAGTAGCGCTTCGCGATCTCGACGACGGTCCGGCCCGCGTCCTCGTACAGCGCACGACGCGCGGTGTGCGTCGCGAGGACGGAGCCGTTGCCGGGCAGCGAGAGGCCGATGGCCTCGGTGAGGCAGTTCATCGAGTTGGCGGTGAACATTCCGGAGCACGACCCGCACGTCGGGCAGGCGTTCTCCTCGATGCGGAGCATGTCGGCGTCGGACACCGCGTCGGACACCGCATTCGTCATGGCGTCGATGAGGTCGAGCTTGCGCACGGTGCCGTCAACGAGCGTCGCGCGCCCGGCCTCCATGGGGCCGCCCGAGACGAAGATGGTCGGGATGTTGAGGCGCAGCGCGGCCATGAGCATGCCGGGCGTGATCTTGTCGCAGTTCGAGATGCACACGAGCGCATCGGCGCAGTGCGCGTTGACCATGTACTCGACGGAGTCGGCGATGAGGTCGCGGCTGGGCAGCGAGTAGAGCATGCCGCCGTGGCCCATCGCGATGCCGTCGTCGACGGCGATCGTGTTGAACTCGCGGGCGATCGCGCCCGCGGCCTGGATGGCCTCCGAGACGATGCGGCCGACGGGCTGGAGGTGGGTGTGGCCGGGCACGAACTCGGTGAACGAGTTCGCGACGGCGACGATCGGCTTCCCGATGTCGCTCGACGCGACGCCGGACGCGCGCATCAGTGCGCGGGCGCCGGCCATGTTGCGGCCATGGGTGACGGTGCGAGAACGGAGCGAGGGCATGGTCACATTCCCTCACGGCAATCCCAGGAACCGGAAGACGGCGTTGGTGCTAGTAGTGGGACTACTAGCGTCGCGCTCGTAGTCTGGTGGAGTGAGAGAGCAGGCGACGTGAGCGGCGACACCGAGCGGCGCAAGGAGCTCGGCGCGTTCCTCCGCGCGCGGCGCGAGCAGCTCGACCGGGCCGAGCACGACCTGCCGCCCGTCACGCGCGGGCGCACGACGGGGCTGCGCCGCGAGGAGGTCGCGGCCCGGGCCGGGGTGAGCATCACCTGGTACACGTGGCTCGAGCAGGGCCGCGAGATCAACCCCTCCCGGCAGGTCCTCGACGCGCTGGCCGTGACCATGCGCCTGTCGGCCGCCGAGCACGAGTACGTGCTCTCGCTCGCCGGGTACGCGCCGGCACCGGCCGCCGCGGCCGTCGCGCCCCAGGAGATCCCCGCGCACCTGCAGCGGTTCCTCGACGCCCAGGCGCCGTCCCCGGCGTTCGCGCTCGCACCCGACTGGGCGATCGTCGGCTGGAACCGCGCGTACGAGGTGCTCTACCCCAACGTCGCCGCCATGGCGCCCGAGGACCGCAACCTCCTGCTCGTCATCTTCACGGATCCCGACGACCGTGCCCTCCTGCCCGACTGGGAGACCACGAGCCGGCGGTTCCTCGCCGAGTACCGGGCCCAGGCCGGCCCCGGCTCGCGCTGCCCGAGCACGTGGCGCTCGTCGGGCGGCTGCGGGCCGAGAGCGAGGACTTCGCCCGCGCGTGGGCCGACCACCGGGTCGAGCGGTTCGCGTCCCGCGAGCGCCGGTTCACCCACCCGGTCGCGGGGGAGCTCGCGTTCGAGCACCACGAGCTCGTGCCCGCCGACCTGCCCGACGCGCACGTCGTGGTCTACCTCGCTGCGGACGGCTCGCCGACCCGGGACCGGATGGCCGCGCTGCTCGAGGACGCCCGGCCACGATGAGGGGTCCTGGCCGGCGTCTCAGCCCGCCGCCCGGCGGGCGGCGAGGACGTCGAAGTGCCGGTTCTCCATCACACCGAGCACGTTGCCGAAGGGGTCGAGCACGGATGCGGTGACGAAGCCGGGCCCGCGCTCGGTGCGCGGCTCGTGCGGCGTGGCGCCGAGCTCGGCCAGCCGGGTCAGGGTCGCCTCGACGTCGTCGACGGCCCAGTAGACCGTCGCACCCGAGCCCGCCCCGGCGTCCCGGGTGGCCGGGGCCGCGTACCGGCGGTCCATGATGCCGAGCTCGTCCTCGTCCGCGCCGACGCGGAACTCCACGTAGGCGGGCGCGCCCTCGGCGGGCTGGGCGAAGTACGCCTCCTGACCGAGCAGCGCCGCGTACCAGTCGCGGGCGGCGGCGACGTCGTCGGCGGTGTAGGTGATGGTCGTGAGTCCTCGCAGCATGGTCGTTCGCCTTCCTCGATGGGCTTCATCTCGGGTACGTGTTCCATGCTGTCGGCTGAAGTGCTCACCGTCTGAGCACTTTTCGGGAGAGGATCGAGAGCATGCGCGCGGACCGGCTCGTCGCGACCCTCCTGCTCCTGCAGTCGCGGGGCCGTGCCACCGCGGGCGAGCTGGCCGCCGAGCTCGAGGTCTCGGTCGCGACGACCCGGCGCGACCTGGAAGCGCTCTCGTCGGCCGGCGTCCCCGTCTACCCGCAGCCGGGGCGGGCGGCGGGTGGCAGCTCGTCGGGGGAGCGCGGACGGATCTCACGGGGCTGACGGCCGAGGAGGCGCGCGCCCTGTTCCTCCTGGTCGGGGCGGCGGGTCGGGGGAGCGCGCCCGACGACGCCGCGCGCCGCGCGCTCCGCAAGGTCGTCCAGGCACTGCCGGCGACCTTCCGCGCGCACGCCGAGGCCGCCGCGGACGCCGTCGCCGTCGATCCCCTCGCGTGGGGGCCGCACCGGCGCCCGGCGAGCCGCCGGGTCTGGACGTCGTCCGGCGCGCGGTCGTCGACCGGGTCGCGCTCCGGCTCGTGTACGCGAACCACGCGGGCGCGCGGTCCGAGCGGACCGTCGAGCCGTGGGGGCTCGTCGACAAGGACGGCGTCTCCTACCTCGTGGCGGGGACCGAGCGCGGGAGGCGGACGTTCCGGCTCGACCGGGTCGTCGAGGCCGAGGCGACCGGTCGGACGTTCGAGAGGCCGCCCGACCTCGACGTCGCCCGCGAGTGGGCCGCCGTCGTGGCCGAGGTCGAGGAGCGGCGGTCCCGGACGTGGGCGACGGTCGTCGTCGACCGGCGCTACGTGCCGGTGCTCCGGACGCAGTTCGGCCGCCACCTGCGCGTGCTCGACGACGCCCCGGACGGTCGGGCACGCGTGCGGGTCGCCGACCCGACGCCCCTGGACCTCGCGCGGCACCTCGCGGGCTGGGGCGCCCTGCTCGACATCGAGGACCCGCCTGCGGTGCGCGCCGCGCTCGCCCGGATCGGGTCCGAGCTCGTGCGCCGCTACGCGGTCGCACGCGCGGGCGCGACGGGCTCGCCGGCGTAGCGGTCGCGGCCCGCGAGGACCCCGGCGGCGACCAGGCGCTGGACGTTCTGGCGGTGCAGCACGGGCCCGACGGTGAGCACCCACAGGGCGAGCCCGACCGCGGGCTCGGCGCCCAGACGGCGCGCGAGCGAGTGGACGAGCGGGGAGACGAGCGCGAACGTCAGGAGGGGCACGGCCCCGAGCAGCCCGAGCGCACCGGCGGACAGGCCGGTGTCGTCGCCGATGTCGTCGATCACGGGCCCGACGGTCGTGATGGCGCCGCGCAGGTTCGCGGCGACGACGAGCACCGTGACGAGCAGGTAGACGTGCGCGATCCGACCGGACGACGCGCGGCTTCCGGCAGGGTCACGGCGTGGCATCCCGGCATCCTCCGTGGTACGCGCGTACCGGTACCGGGTCGGAAAGCCCGGTCCGGCTGGTTAGGCTCAGGGCGTGAGCCCGAACCCTCCCCGCCGTCCGTCCAGCCCCGCGCCGGGGAGCCGCCCCGGCGGGCGGCCCGCCGACCGGTACGGCGACGACGGCACCCTGCGGTCCGCGCTCGTCCCCGGGATCCTCGGCGGGATCGCGACGCTCGTCGGGACGGGGTTCTCGTCGTCGTCGGGCGGGTTCACGGTGATCCGCTACGTGGTCGCGATCCTCGCGCTCATCATGATGGTGTTCGCGGTGCAGGCGAAGGCGTTCGTGTGGGTGCTGCCGCTCGCCGCCGCCGTGGTGCTGTGGAATCCCGTGGTCGCGTTCCACCTCCACGGCACGTGGTGGGGGATCGTGCAGCTGCTCGTCGCGGCCCTGTTCGTCGTCGCCGGGGTGCTCATCAAGGTCCCGGCCGACGACGGACGCTAGTCCCGCATGCGGGACCGGAGCACGTCGAGCTCGCACCCCGGCGCGCCGGGGTCGAAGCCGTGCTCGATCAGCCACCGCGACGCCACCAGGCTGCGCAGCGACCACCAGGCCCGGATGACGTCACGGTCCGCGTCGGGGCCGTAGCCCGCGAGCAGGTCGTCGAGGCGCTCCTCGTGCCCGAGCGTCAGGACGGCGAGGTCGAACATGGCGTCGCCCGGCGCAGCCTCGGACCAGTCGATCACCCCGGTGACCTCGTCGCCGTCGACGAACACGTGGCAGGGCTGCAGGTCGCCGTGGACGAACACCGGGCGCCACGGCCGGAGCGCGGCCTCGGCGATCTCCCGGTTGCGTCGGATCACCTCCGTCGGCAGCACGTCGTGCGCAAGGAGCCAGGTGCACTCGGCGTCGAGCTCCCGCACCACGTCGTCGAGCCCGCGGCCCGGCCACGGCGGCAACGGCGCGTCGTGCAGCCGGCGGACGGTCGCGCCGGTGGCCCTCCATGCCTCGGGCGACGCCGACGACGGTTCGCCGAGCCGGCCGAGCTCCCGGCCGTGTACCGCGGCGATCGCGAGCACGGGCGGCTCGTGCCACCGGATCGTCGGGGTCGGTACGGGCGCCATCGACATCGCTCGCACCTCGACCGCGGCGTGCGCCGGGTCGCCGTCGACCTTCAGGAACACGTCGCCCACCCGCAGCGTCGCGCGCTGGCTGTGGGCGACCACGACCTCCACCTCTTCGGCATCCATCACCGGCCATCGTCCTCACCGCGGCCGCCGCTGTCACCCGGATACGCCGACGGGTCCGACCGCTTGACTTCGAGCGCGCTCGAAGGTGAAGCATCGAGACATGCGACTCGGTGCTCACCTCATGCGGTTCGACTCGGTTCCTGCCCCTGCCCTGCGTCAGGAGCTCCTCGACACGGCGGACGCCGCCGAGGAGGCCGGCCTCGGCTGGCTGTCCGTCATGGACCACTGGTTCCAGATGGTCCGTGCGGGGTTCCCGGCGTCCGACCCGATGCTCGAGGCGTACACGACCCTCGGTTTCCTCGCCGCCCGCACCGAGACGGTGCAGCTCGGCGCCCTCGTCACGGGCGTGACCTACCGCTACCCCGGACTCCTCGCCAAGACCGTCGCGACGCTCGACGTGCTCGCTGGCGGCCGCGGGACGCTCGGCATCGGCGCCGCCTGGTACGGGGAGGAGCACGCCGCGCTGGGTGTGCCCTTCCCGCCCCTCAAGGAGCGCTTCGAGCGGCTCGAGGAGACCGTCCAGATCGCGCGGCAGATGTTCGACCCGGAGAACGACGGCCCGTTCGACGGCGCCCACTACCAGCTCGGCGAGACCCTCTGCTCGCCGCAGCCCCTGAGCAAGCCGGAGATCATGATCGGGGGTCCGGGGAGAAGAAGACGCTGCGCCTCGTCGCGCAGTACGCGGACGCCTGCAACATCTTCGGCTCGACCCCGGACGAGCTGCAGCACAAGCTCGACGTGCTGCACCGCCACTGCGAGGACGTCGGCCGCGACCCCGCCGAGATCCGGGTCACCACGCTCCACGGCGGCGAGAAGCTGCTCACCGGTGACGTCGACGGGTTCGTCGAGGAGATGCGCGGGTTCGCCGACCTCGGCGTCGACACCGTGATCCTGCGCCCGCCGGCGACGCCCCTCGCGGCGTGGGTGCGCGACGCGGTCACCCCTGCCGTCGCCCCGGTCCGCGACCTCTGACCTCATCCTGACCGCGAAGTCGGCCTCCGGGAGGCCTGCTTCGCGGTCAGGCGGAGTCCGGGTTCGGGTCCGTGAGCGGGAGGCGGACGACGAACCGGGTGCTCCCGGGCTCCGACGTGACCCGCAGGTCGCCGTGGTGCTTGGTGACGACGATCCGCCACGCGATGTCGAGGCCGAGGCCGGTCCCCGAGCCGACGGGCTTCGTCGTGAAGAACGGCTCGAAGATGCGGGGCAGGACGTCGGCAGGGATCCCGGGTCCGGTGTCGCCGATCTCGACCTCCACGGCGTCGTCGGGTGCGTCGGGTGCGCGCCTCGTCGTGACGGTGAGCGTGCCCGACCCGTCGCGGCCGCCCATGGCCTGCGCGGCGTTGTCGACGATGTTGGTCCACACCTGGTTGAGCTCCGCCGCGTAGACCGGCACGGGCGGGAGCGCGCGGTCGTAGTGCCGGACGACGTCGATGCCGGGTCCGAGGGCGTGCTCGAGCATGACGAGCGTCGAGTCGAGCAGCTCGTGCAGGTCCGCCCGCCCCTCGGGGGCGCGCCCGATCTGCGAGTACTGCTTCGCGGCGGCGACCAGCGTGGAGATGCGCGTGGTGGCGTCCTCGATCTCGCCCATGAGCTGCTCGGTCTCCAGCGTGTAGCCGATCCAGCGGACTGCGCCGTCGAGCGCGTCCGGAGCGACGAGCGCCGCGACCTTGTCGAGCCACGGCCCGTCGATGCCCGCCTGGACGAACGCGGGCGCGAGGTCCCAGCCGGCGCGCAGCCCGTGCCCGTCGAACCAGTCGACCAGCTCGTCCTCGCGGTCCGACGCCTCGAGCGGGCTCGGTGCCGTGCCCTCGGCTGCGGCGTCGTGCAGGTGCTGGACCGCCTCCTCCTGGAGCTGGATGAGCGTCGCGATGCTCGTGCGGTCGTACGGCCCTGCGGCGATGAAGGACAGTTTGTGCCGCATGCCGGCCACCCGCTCGCGCAGCGTCGCGGTCGCGCGGGAGGCGGCCGCTGCGGGGTTGTTGAGCTCGTGCGTGAGCCCCGCCGAGAGCGACCCCAGCGCGAGCAGCCGCTCACGCTGCCCGATGGCCCGCTCGGTGCTCTTCTGCCCGAAGAACAGCCCCTCGAGCAGGTGGACGGCCATGGGGAACCACGACGTCATGAGGTCGCGGAAGTCGTCCGCGGACAGCACGTAGAACCGCGAGGGACGCAGCACGCGTAGCGACTGCTGGTAGGTCTGCGGCACCCGGTCCCCGAGGTACGCGCTCCACGCACCCGAGTAGACGCCGCGCAGGTCCGTACGGTTCACCTCGACGTCGTCGTCGCCCACCCGGCGGTACGTGGCGACCTCGCCGTCGATCAGCACGAACAGGCACAGCGCCGGGTCGCCCTCGGTCAGCAGCATGCCGGGCCCGACCTGCTGCACGGCCCCGTGCTCGCACAGCCAGACGAGCTGGTCGTCGTCGAGCTTCTCGAACAGGAAGAGGGTGCGCAGCTCGTCGAGGTCGCACGGTTCCTCGGGCCCGACGACGCACGGTCCGGCCCCGCGTCCGGCCTGCCCACCCCAGGGCTGCTGCTCCGTCATGGCGTCTCCTGTCGTCGCTGGTTCCTCATCGCTGGTCCAGGTACCGGTGCACGAGCATCACGGCCATCGCGCCCTCGCCGACGGCCGACGCCACGCGCTTGGCCGACTCGGACCGGACGTCGCCCGCTGCGAACACGCCGGGCACGCTCGTCTCGAGATGGTAGGGCGGGCGGTCGAGGGTCCAGCCGGATGGCGGGGCCCCGTCCTGGAGGAGGTCCGGGCCCGCGACGACGAAGCCGTGCGGGTCGCGCACGACGACGCCGTCGAGC
The DNA here is from genome assembly GCF_030161555.1 of Luteimicrobium album. Lineage (GTDB taxonomy): Bacteria > Actinomycetota > Actinomycetes > Actinomycetales > Cellulomonadaceae > Luteimicrobium > Luteimicrobium album. The sequence continues at coordinate 3,544,329 of NZ_BSUK01000001.1, read as the reverse complement.
CAGTCGGTGCGGGGCGCGGCGCCGATGAAGACGAACAGCCACCCCGTCTCGACGGGCGTCCGGTCGCCGGTGGAGACGTTCTGCAGGACGACCCCCTCGAGGTGGTCGTCGCCGCTCGCCTCGACGACCTCGGCACCGAGCCGCACGTCGATCCGCGGGTGCGCCCGGACCTGCTCGACGAGATAGCTGGACATGCCCTGCTCGAGCGACGCCCCGCGGACCACGAGCGTCACGCGGGCGGCGTCGCGCGCGAGGAACACCGCGGCCTGGCCGGCCGAGTTCGCGCCCCCGACGACGAGCACGTGCTGGTCGGCGCACGACGGCGCCTCGGTCAGCACCGAGCCGTAGTACACGCCCCGGCCGACGAGGTCGTCGAGCCCGGTGCCGCCGAGCATCCGGTAGGAGACGCCGCTCGCGAGGATCACGGTCTGCGCGTCGAGGCTCTGGCCGCCCGCGAGCCGCACGGTGTGCGCGGAGCCCTCGACGTCGAGCCCGACGACCTCCCGCGTGGTGACGAGCTCCGCCCCGAACTTGAGCGCCTGGCGGCGCGCCCGCTCGGTGAGCTGGCTGCCCGACACGCCGTCGGGGAAGCCGAGGTAGTTCTCGATCCGGGACGACTGCCCGGCCTGGCCGCCCGTCGCGGTTCGCTCGACGAGCGCCGTCCGCAGCCCTTCCGACGCGCCGTAGAGCGCTGCCGACAGACCGGCCGGCCCGCCGCCCACGACCACGAGGTCGTAGAAGTCCGACGACGGCCGGGTCACGAGCCCGACGCGCTCCGCGAGCGCCGAGTCGTCGGGCGCGACGAGGACGCCGCCGTCGGGAGTGACGACCACGGGCAGCGGCGGCGGGTCGGGGAACGTCGTGCCGAGCCGGCCGGCTGCCGCGGTGAGCAGCCGCTCGCCCTCGGGCGAGTCCACGGCGTACCAGCGGTAGGGCACGGCGTTGCGGGCGAGGAGCTCGCGGACCTCCGACGAGCGCACGTGCCACCGGTGCCCCACGACCTTGGTCTCGGCGACGGGCTGGGGTGCGCGGTGCGACCAGGCCTCGAGCTGGGCGTCGAGGACCGGGTAGAGCTTCTCCTCGGGCGGGTCCCACGGCTTGAGGAGGTAGTGGTCGAGGTCGACGACGTTGACGGCCTGGATCGCGGCGTCGGTGTCGGCGTAGGCCGTCAGAAGGATGCGTCGGGCGGCGGGGAACAGGTCCATCGCCTGCTCGAGGAACTCGATGCCGCTCATCCCGGGCATGCGGTGGTCGGCGACGAGCACCGCGACCGTCTCGCCGCGCAGCTTGACCTCGCGCAGGACGTCGAGGGCCTGCTCGCCGGACTCGGCCCGGACGATGCGGTACGTCTCGCCGTACCGGCGGCGCAGGTCGCGGGCCACGGCACGCGAGACGCCGGGGTCGTCGTCGACGGTGAGGAGCACGGGACGTGCCCGGTCGGGCGTGGCGCTGCGGCCGGCGGCGGGCGGGGCGAGGGTGGACGTGCTCACGCGGCGAGTTCCTCCGGGGAGACGGGCGAGGGCCGGGCCGACGATGCCGGCCCGGCCCTCAGTCTCCGCCCTCGGTGCGCTCTGTGCGAGGGTCCGGACGCGCCGGCGTCAGCCGGCGAGCCCGCCCAGCAGGTCCTCGAACGAGGGGGTGCCCGAGAAGGGTGCGTCCGCGTCCTGCGACGCCTGCGCGCGGGGCGCCCGGTCCGCGACGGTGCGCGCGAGCTCGCGGCCCGCGCGTCGGACGCGCTCGGGGAGCGTCCCCGCGCTGCCGCCTGCCTCGGCCCAGTCGTCGGTGGCGGCGAAGACGCTCGTCGTCACGGCGTCGGCCCGCAGGTAGCTGAACAGCGGCCGGAGCCCGTACTCGAGGGCGAGGGAGTGCCGCGGCGTGCCGCCGGTCGCGCCCAGCAGCACGGGCATCCCGACGAGCGAGTCCTTGTCGAGGATGTCGACGAACGACTTGAACAGACCGGAGTAGGTCGTGGTGAACAGGGGTGTGACGAGCACGAGCGCGTCGGCGCCGGTCACGTCCTCGATCACCTGGGCGAGGTCCCCGGACGCGAACCCGGTGAGCATCGCGTCCATGATGGCGTGCGCGTGGTCGCGCAGCTCGACCGCCTGGACGGTCGCGTTCACGCCCTGCTCGGCGAGCGCGGCGGCGGCCGCCTCGGCGAGGCGGTCGCCCAGCAGCCGGGTCGAGGACGGCTGGCTCAGGCCGGCGGAGACGAGGAGGACGCGGCGCGGGCCGGCCGTGCTCGTGGGCTCGGACTGGTTCACGATGCTCCTTCTGGTGCTGAGATCGTCGGTTCGGTTGACCACGTCAAGTGTCGCACCGGTGGTCGGGGTCGCCGTCATCGGGTCACGGCGTCGGCGGTCTCGTCGGCGTCGTCCTCGGCGCGGCGGCCGGTCCACCGGTCCTCGCCGACGACGTGCAGGTCGGTCGCCTCGCCGGCGGCCCGCGCCTTGGCGACGAGGTCGGCGTGCGAGGGAGGGTCGGACGGGACGTCCGTCGGGCGGTGCTTGTCGGCCTCGGCGCGCAGCACGGGGACGATGTCCTCGGCGAGGATGTCGATCTGCTCGAGCACGGTCTTGAGCGGCAGGCCCGCGTGGTCGACGAGGAAGAGCTGGCGCTGGTAGTCGCCGACGTCCTCGCGGAAGGCCGCGTAGCGGTCGATGACCTGCTGCGGGCTGCCGACCGTGAGCGGCGTCTCGCGCGTGAAGTCCTCCATCGAGGGGCCGTGCCCGTAGACGGGCGCGTTGTCGAAGTAGGGCCGGAACTCGTCCCAGGCCTTCTGGGAGTCCTTGCGGACGAAGACCTGGCCGCCGAGCCCGACGATCGCCTGGTCGGCGCGGCCGTGGCCGTAGTGCTCGAAGCGCTGGCGGTAGAAGGCCACCATCTGCTTGGTGTGCTCCATGGGCCAGAAGATGTTGTTGTGCAGGAAGCCGTCCCCGTAGTAGGCGGCCTGCTCGGCGATCTCGGGGAGCGGATCGAGCCGTGCCACACGAACGGGGGACGCCGTCGAGCGGGCGCGGGGTGGACGTGAAGCCCTGCAACGGGGTGCGGAACTTGCCCTGCCAGTCGACGACGTCCTCCGTCCACAGGCGGCGGACCAAGGCGTAGTTCTCGATCGCGAGGTTGATGCCCTGGCGGATGTCCTGCCCGAACCACGGGTAGACGGGGCCGGTGTTGCCGCGGCCGAGCATGAGGTCCATGCGGCCGTCGGAGATCACCTGGAGCATCGCGTACTCCTCGGCGATGCGGACCGGGTCGTTGGTGGTGATGAGGGTCGTGGCGGTCGAGAGCGTGATGTTCTTCGTGACCCCGGCGAGGTAGCCGAGCATGGTCGTGGGGGAGGACGCGACGAACGGCGGGTTGTGGTGCTCGCCGGTCGCGAAGACGTCGAGCCCGGCCTCGTCGGCGTGCTGGGCGATGGTGAGGATGTTGCGCACGCGCTCGGTGTCGTCGGGGGTGCGCCCGGTGGTCGGGTCGGTGGTCACGTCGCTGACCGTGAAGATGCCGTACTGCATGCTGCGCTCCCGCTGCCTGGGTCCGTCTGGTTCATGCGTTTGCATGTATCGACCGCCTCAACGGGTCACAGGCAGCCGGTATTCCCCACTCTCGCGCCCGCCTCCCGGCCTCGCGCGCCAGGCCGTCCTACGCTCGGAGGCATGGCGCGCTACTTCGACGTCCACCCCGTCAACCCGCAGCCACGCTCGATCGAGCAGGTCGCGCAGCTCGTCCGGGAGGACGACCTCATCGTCTACCCGACCGACTCGTGCTACGCGCTCGGCTGCCGGCTGGGCAGCCGCACCGGCCCCGAACGCATCAGGCGGCTCCGGCACCTCGACGCGCGGCACGACTTCACGCTCGTGTGCGCGGACTTCGCCCAGCTCGGGCAGTTCGTCATCGTCGACAACGCGGCGTTCCGGTCCATCCGGGCCGCGACCCCCGGGCCGTACACGTTCATCCTCAAGGCCACCGGCGAGGTCCCGCGGCGCCTGGCCCATCCCAAGAAGCGCACCGTCGGGGTGCGGATCCCGGACAACCCCGTCGCGCTCGCGATCGTCCGGGCGCTCGGGGAACCGATCGTGTCCTCCACGCTCCTGCTGCCCGGGCACGAGGACCCGCTCACCGACGGCTGGCAGATCAAGGAGGAGCTCGACCACGTGGTCGACGCCGTCGTCGACGGCGGGGACTGCGGCACGGAGCCCACGACCGTCGTCGACCTGTCGTCGGGCGTCCCGGAGGTCGTCCGCGTCGGTGCCGGCGACCCGGCGCCGTTCGAGGGCTGAGCCGTCGGCGCCGGGCGCTTCGGCCGATCCGTCACGGCTCGCCGCGCGCCCTTCTCCGCCGCGTTCGCAGCCGAGCGCTCGGTGCGCCTGTCCTCGGTCGACAGGTCGCCGCCCGCGTTCTCCAGGTGCGCCCGGACGAACCAGTGGAACTGCTCGAGCGAGTGCAGGTGCCCGATCAGCATGTCGTTCGTGACGTCGTCGACGCCCGCGGTGTCCTCGGCGGCCTGGCGGTGCGCGGAGATCACGCCCTGGTACACCTCGTCCAGCGCACCCAGGTGCGCGATGGCGGACGCGCGGCCCAGCGAGTAGTCCTCCCACGTCCGGCCCGCGACGATCGCACCCGGCGTGCCCAGGGGCGACGAGCCGAGCGTGGCGATGCGCTCCGCCGTCTCGTCGACCATCGCCCGGACCTCCTCGACCTGCGGGTCGATCATCTCGTGCACCGCGATGAAGTGGGGTCCGGTCACGTTCCAGTGCACGTGCTTGAGCGTGAGGGCGAGGTCGTTCAGGGAGTTCAGCCGGTCCTGGAGGATCGCCGCGACCTTCTGCCCGTCCTCGAGGGACATGCCGGGGACGGTGTAGTGCGGGGTGGGCTTCTGCGCTGCCATCCTGAGACCTCCTACGAGCGCGGCGCGGCTCTCGTGCCGCCGCCTCCACCGTCGCGCGCGAGCAGGTCCTTCGCACGTCGGCGAGGCCGCGCTCACCCCGCCGCGCGGCGGGCGTCCGCGAGCGTGAGCGGGGCCTCGAGCAGCGTCAGCTCCTCGCGCGCCCAGAACGCCCCCGTCCGACGGCGCTCCTCGCGGCTCGTGTAGCGGTACCGGTACAGCACGGCGCGGACGGCGACCGGACGCTCACCGTGGAAGGGGTCGCGGCGCAGCAGGGCGAGCGTCGGGCGGTCGGCCTCGAGCAGGCGCAGCAGGAAGACGTCGAACCACGAGCCGCCCCACGGGTCCCGGTACCCGCGCAGCGCGAGGAACCACATGAGCCAGTCGAGCCGGAGGTGGTAGGGCGCGACCTGGGGCGGACGCCGCCGCACGTCACCCGGCTTGCCCCGGAACTCGTACGCCGCCCAGCGGGGCTCACACTCGTCGCACGTCTCGCGCGTCCCCTCGACGACGACCTCGAACCGGTCCTTCGTGACCGACCCGAACGCCCCGTACGCGTTGACGAGCCGGTAGCGGTCGAAGCTCGCGTTCATGAGCTGGTGGCGCGAGAGCAGGTTGAGCAGCGGCCGCCAGCTCTTGACCAGCAGCACCACCGCCGCGAGGCCGACCACCACCGCGAAGGCGACGGGGACGTCGTCGGGCGGACGGGAGCCCACGGCGACCGCGTCGTCGTCGGGCACCCAGGGGAGCACCCGGGCCCAGACGCCGTCGCTCACGACGCCCACGGCGAGGACGATCGCCGCCCAGTTGAGCCACGAGAAGTTCCCCGTCGCCACGAGCCAGAGCTGGGTCAGGACCATGACCCCGGCCCCGATCGAGGACACGGGCTGCGGCGCCACGAGCAGCACGGGGGCTCCGAGCTGGGCCACGTGGTTCCCGACCACCTCGAGCCGGTGCCACCACGCCGGCAGGTGGTGTGCCCACCACGACAGCGGCCCGGGCATGGGCTGCGTCTCCTGGTGGTAGTACAGGGCCGTCAGGTCGCGCCAGGCACGGTCGCCGCGCAGTTTGATCAGGCCCGCCCCGAACTCGAGCCGGAACAGCAGCCACCGCGACAGCCCCAGCACGACCACCGGCACCGCCACGCGTGTCGAGCCCAGGAACGCCGTGAGGAACAGCGCCTCGCACAGCAAGGACTCCCAGCCGAACGCGTAGAACGTCTGCCCGACGTTCACGATCGACAGGTACAGCGCCCACAGCAGCAGGAAGACGACCGTCACGACCCACCACGGCCCGGCCTGCGCCAGCCCGACGACGACGCTCACCGCGAGCGCCACGCCGACCCAGGCGTAGACGCGGAACAGGCGGTCGGAGTACCGCCACCGCAGCAGGGAGGGTGCGCGCCGCCACGACGTCCGGGCGACGAACCTGGGCACGGGTTCGAGCCCGTGCTCGCCGAGCAGCGCGGGGAACTGGGCCAAGGCGGACGCGAGCGCGACGACGGTCAGCGCCGCGAACCCCGGAGCAAGACCTCGCGGGCGACGTCGTACCCGTCGGTGCCGAACCAGGCGGCCCAGTCCATGACTCCACGCTATGCCGCCGGCCCGCCCGGGGAGATGTCAGGGCTGGCGGGCCTCGGCGGGCACCGGGTTCGCGTGCCAGACACGGTCCAGGTAGTCGCGGATCGACCGGTCGGAGCTGAAGAAGCCGGAGCGGGCGACGTTGAGGATCGCGGCCCGGGACCAGGCGTCCGGGTCGGCGTACGCGGCCTCGACCCGGGCCTGCGCGTCGAGGTAGGCGCGGTAGTCCGCGAGCACGAGGAACCGGTCCTTCCACAGGAGGTCGGACACGATCGGCTCGAACACGGCCCGGTCTCCGCCCGAGAACGCGCCCGATGCGATGAGGTCGATGGCCCCCGCAGGTCGGCGTCGGCCTCGTAGTAGGACCCGGGGTCGTAGCCCGCGTCCTGCACGGCCTGGGCCTCGGGCTCGGTGAGGCCGAACAGGAAGAAGTTGTCGTCGCCGACGAGGTCGCGGATCTCGACGTTCGCGCCGTCGAGCGTGCCGATGGTGAGCGCGCCGTTGAGGGCGAGCTTCATGTTGCCCGTGCCGGACGCCTCCTTGCCGGCGAGCGAGATCTGCTCCGACAGGTCGGCCGCGGGGATGAGCTTCTCGGCGAGCGTGACGTTGTAGTTGGCGGGGAACGCGACGCGCAGGCGGCCCTGGAGCTCGGGTGCGGCGTCGACGGCGGCGCCCACCGCGTTGACGAGCGCGATGATCTCCTTGGCCATCTTGTAGCCGGGTGCGGCCTTCGCCCCGAAGACGACGACGCGGGGCGTGATGTCCTCGGCGCGCAGCTCTCCGCGCAGCACCTGGTCGTAGAGCGTGACGACGTGCAGGACCTTGAGCATCTGGCGCTTGTACTCGTGCAGCCGCTTGATCATGACGTCGAACATCGCGTCGGGGCTGACGGCGATGCCGTCCCGCGCGTCGAGCAGCCCCGCGAGCCGACGCTTGTTCGCGGCCTTGACGTCGCGGAAGCGTTCGCGGAACGCGGGGTCGTCGGCGAACGGCTCGAGGCCGCGGAGCTGGTCGAGGTCGCGAACCCAGCCGTCGCCGATCGCGTCGTCGACCAGGGCGGACAGCCCCGGGTTGGCGAGGCGCACGAACCGGCGGGGCGTCACCCCGTTGGTGACGTTCGTGAAGCGTTCGGGCCACAGCTGCGAGAAGTCGTGCAGGACGACGTCGCGCAGGAGCTGGCTGTGCAGCTCGGCGACGCCGTTGACGCGCGACGACCCGACGGTGGCCAGGAACGCCATCCGGACGGCCCGCTCGGGGTTCTCCTGGATGATCGACATCCGCCGGACCTGGAGCTCGCTCGCCCCTTGGTCGCGCAGGCCGTCGAGGAACTCCTCGTTGATCCGGTAGATGATCTCGAGGTGCCGCGGGAGGAGGCGGCCGAGCAGCTCGACGGACCACACCTCGAGCGCCTCGGGCAGCAGCGTGTGGCACGTGTAGTTGAAGGTGCGGCGCGTGATGTCCCACGCCCGGTCCCAGGCGAGGCCGTGGTCGTCGACGAGGATCCGCATGAGCTCGGGGATCCCGATCACGGGGTGCGTGTCGTTGAGCTGGAACGCGACGCGGTCGGGGATCGCGTCCCACTCCTCGTCGTCGACGACGCGGTCGAGGAGGTCCCGCAGCGACGCCGCGACGAAGAAGTACTGCTGCTGCAGGCGCAGCTCCTTGCCCTGCGGCGTCGAGTCCTCGGGGTAGAGGACCTTGGAGATGTTCTCGGCGTACGTCTGGCCGCGGACGGCGGCCTCGTAGTCCCCGGCGTTGAACGTCTGGAGGTTGAACGCCTTGGTGGCGCGTGCGCTCCACAGGCGCAGGGTGTTGACGTTCCGGGTCCCGTAGCCGGGGACGAGGTAGTTGTAGGGCACGGCCTCGACGGTCCAGCCCGGCACCCAGCGGCGGGGCACGTCCGTGCCGTCCTCGCCCTCGACGTGCCCGCCGAAGCCCACCGTCACGGCCATCTCGGGGTGCGGCAGCTCCCAGGGCGACCCGAGCGCCAGCCAGTCGTCGGCCTGCTCGACCTGTCGCCCGTCGACGAACGTCTGCCGGAAGATCCCGTACTCGTACCGGATGCCGTAGCCCACGGCGGGGATGTCGAGCGTCGCGAGGAGTCGACGAAGCACGCGGCGAGGCGGCCGAGACCGCCGTTGCCGAGGCCGGGCTCGACCTCCTGCTCGACGACGTCGTCGAACGACACGTCGAGCGAGGCGAGGGCCTCGCGCGCCACGTCGGTCAGGCCGGTCGCGAGGAGCGCGTTCTCGAGCTGGCGCCCGAGCAGGTACTCGGCCGACAGGTAGGCCACGACCTTGGAGCGGCGGGGGAGCTGGGTCGCGAGGGTGTCGAACCACCCGTCGACGAGGTGGCGCCGGACGGTGCGTCCGAGCGCCTGGTAGAGGTCGGTGGGGAGGCCGTGCGCAGGCTCACGCCCTGCTCGTGGAGCAGCTGGTCGCGGAACTCGGCGGCGAAGGTCTCGGCGGACGGGAGCGCTGGCGTGCTGGTCACGGTCCTACCGTAGCGAGACCTGCCGCGACCCGCCGAGGGTCCGCCCCTACGATCGGTCCCATGGACGGACCCTCAGGCCTCGACCTCGCCCGGGACAAGATGCGCGACGCCGGGGTGCCCGACGTCGCGATCAAGGTCTTCGAGCACGGCTACCACCTGCTCGAGGAGGGCGCGACCGGGATCCTCCCGGAGTCCGACGTCGAGCCGCTCACGGACGTCGCCCACGCCGAGGACCTCGATGCCGAGGGTGACGACGACGCCCGCGAGGCGCTCGGCCGGACGGCGCTGATCAAGCTCAACGGCGGCCTGGGCACGTCGATGGGGATGGACCGGGCGAAGTCGCTGCTCCCCGTGCGCGGCGACCTGACGTTCCTGGACGTGATCGCACGCCAGGTCCTGGCGGCGCGCGAGACGTACGGCGTCCGGCTCCCGCTCGTCCTCATGAACAGCTTCCGGACCCGCGACGACAGCCTCGCAGCCCTCGAGCGGTACCCGGACCTCGCCGTCGACGGCGTGCCCCAGGACTTCCTGCAGAACCGCGAGCCCAAGCTGCTCGCGGACGACCTGACGCCGGTGGAGTGGCGCGCCGACCCCGAGCTCGAGTGGTGCCCGCCGGGACACGGCGACCTCTACACGGCCCTGCAGACGTCGGGCGTCCTCGAGGCGCTGCGTGCCGCCGGCTTCCGCTATGCCGCGGTGTCCAACGCCGACAACCTGGGCTCCGCGCCGTCGGCGGCGATGGCGGGCTGGTTCGCGTCGACGGGTGCCGGTTTCGGCGCCGAGGTGGCGCGCCGCACGCCGGCCGACCGCAAGGAGGTCACCTCGTGGTGCGGGCGTCGGACCACCGGATCGTCCTGCGCGAGACGTCCCAGGTTGCGGACGACGACAAGGACGCTGCGACCGACATCGGCCGGCACCAGTACTTCAACACGAACAACCTCTGGCTCGACCTCGACCGGCTCGCCGCGCTCCTCGACGAGCACGACGGCGTCCTCCCGCTCCCGCTGATCCGCAACGAGAAGACCGTGGACCCGGCCGACGCCTCGTCGCCGCGCGTCGTGCAGATCGAGACGGCGATGGGTGCGGCGATCGAGCTGTTCGAGGACGCCGCGGTGATCGAGGTCGGGCGCGAGCGCTTCCTCCCGGTGAAGACGACGGACGACCTCCTGCGGTTGCGCTCGGACGTCTACGAGCTGGGCGACGACGGCACGGTCCGCGCGACCGTCCCGGAGCCGGAGATCACGCTCGACCCCGACCACTTCCGCACGGTCGGGACGTTCGACGCGCACTTCCCGCACGGCGTCCCGTCGCTGGTGCTCGCCGAGTCCCTGACGGTCGAGGGGGACTGGACGTTCGGCGCGCAGGTGTCCGTCGTCGGGCACGCGCACCTCGCCGCACCCGACGACGGCGCCCCGGCAGCCGTGCCCGACGACGCCACCGTCGGGGGCGAGGGCGTCGTCGAGCCCGAGGCCAAGCGGGACGTCCCCGTCGACCTGTCGGACCTCGACGACGAGGTCGCGGAGCCCTGACGTGGACCCCGAGGGCGCGGCCCGGTGGGACGCGTACGCAGACGAGTTCGACCGGCAGCCCGACCACGGCCTGACCGACCCGGTCGTGCGTGAGGCGTGGCGCTCGCTCCTGCGGTCCCTGCTCCCGCCCCCGCCGGCGACGGTCGTGGACCTCGGGTGCGGGACCGGTTCGCTGTCGTGCCTCCTCGCGGGGGACGGGTTCGAGGTCGAGGGCGTCGACTTCTCGGAAGAGATGCTCGCGAAGGCGCGCGCGAAGGCCGACCGTCTCGGGGTCCGCGCGACGTTCCGCCGGGGCGACGCGGCGGACCCGCCCGGCCGCGGCCCCTTCGACGTGGTGCTCGTCCGCCACGTCCTGTGGGTCTTGCCGGACCCCGAGGTCGCGCTGGACCGGTGGGTCTCGCTCCTGGGCCCGGGCGGCCGTCTCGTGCTCGTGGAGGGCCGTTGGGACACCGGCGCCGGTCTGTCCGGCACGTGGACCGAGGCCGCCGTCCGGCGCCGAACCGACAGCGTCCGGTTCCGCCGCCTGGACGACCCGGCGCTCTGGGGCGGACCGATCACGGACGAGCGCTACGCCGTCGTGGGCGAGACCGCGGGCGCCGGGGCCTGACGGAGCCCGGTGGAGCGGCCGACCGCCCGCCTACCAGACGGCCCCGTCGGGCAGGTCGGCCAGGCCGGGGGCCGAGAGGTGCAGCACCTCGTAGCGCTCGGTCGCGTCGTCGTCCCGGGCGGACGTGTCCGCCCACAGCACGAACCGGAGCAGCTGCCAGTGGTGGGTGTCGACGGCGAGCGCGGCCGTGTGCACGCCGTCGCGGCGGGCGAGCTGCCGGAGCTGCTCGGTCTCGCGCTCGACCAGGGCCGAGAGCCCCAGACCTGTCCGCTCCGGGTCCGGGTCGACCGGCGCCGGGGTGAGACGGCGCGAGGCCGTCGCCGGCGCCGTCGCACGGCCGGGGCCGGCGAAGCACGCGACGCCGACCCACTGCCGTGCCGTCGGGCGGCCGAAGTCCCGCACGATGTTCTGGAACCCGCCGCCCCCGAGCAGGAAGCGAGCCATCTGGCCCGTGTCGTTCCACAGGTAGAAGGGCGCGTACTGGTTGACCGGCGAGCCGGTCACGCCGCGCTCCCGGATCACGTACGCCTTGAGACCCAGCCCGGCTCGGTCGTCGAGGACGTGACCGCCGACGGCGACGCGTGTCCGGATGATCTGCATGTCGTAGTCGGCGGGCAGGGTGATCTCGTACTGGCTCGCGTGCACGGTGACGCTGCCTTTCTCGGTATGCCGTCAGGAGTCGGACGGGTGGGCGGAGTACTCGGTCGCGGTGACCGGGGCGCCCGGCTCGGCCTCGGTCCCGTCGTCCGCGACCTCCTGGACGGCCAGGTGGGTCCGGGGTGCGGACGACGCGCATGCGGCGCCCCTACGCGGCAGGGTCGACGACGCGCGCGGCCAGGAGCCCGAGGACTCCGGTCACCGCCTGGTCGAACGGCTCCACGGAGCCGGCGGCGCGGGCGAGGACGTAGCCGCCCTGGAGGACCGCGACGACCGTGGCGGCGGTCTCCCGCGCGTCCAGGGCCGGGTCGAGCTCGCCTCGCGCGACCCCCTCGGCCAGGACCTGGGAGAGGCGCTCGCGCAGCCAGCCCAGCGTCTCCTCGACGGGTTCCCGCAGCGTCGGGGAGGCCATGACGTCGGGGTCCTGCGTGAGCCGACCGATGGGGCAGCCCTTGAGGACGTCCCGCTCGCGGCGCAGGTAGGCGGTCACGCGGTCGACGGCGGCCCCCGGTGCGCTGAGCTGCGCCTCGGCCTGGGCGCGCATCTCGTCCGCGGTGCGGCGGATCGCGGCGAGCGCGAGGTCCGGCTTGCCGGTGAAGTGGTGGTACATCGAACCCTGCCCGGCACCCGCCCGCTGCTGGATCGCCTTGGGGCTGGTACCGGTGTAGCCGCGTTCCCACAGCAGCTCGCGGGTGCTCTCGACGAGGCGGTCGGCGGTGGTCATGCAATCAGTGTACATACTCGTAGGTACAGGGACGAGAACAGTGCTGGGAGACGGCGAAGGGCCGTGGTGGTCACCCGACCACCACGGCCCTTCGCCTGGCTACGTCCGGCCCGAGGACCGCGTCGCTCAGTCCGCCTGACGCGGGGAGCGGCGATGCCGCCCGGTGCGGCGTCGCCTGCGGGCGAGCCGTCGGTGGTCGCACCCACGGTGACGTTCTCGGGAACGGCGGCGGCCTCACCCTCGACGAGCTCGGTCTCGCCACCGGCCTTCGGCGCCGCGACGGCCTCGCCGCGCGCGACCATGCCGGCGGTCTCCGACAGCTTGAGCTGCGGGAGGAAGAACGCCATCACGAGCGCGAGGACGCCGATCGGCACGAGGTACCAGAACGTCGGCGCGAGCGCGTCCACGTAGGCGTTGAGCACGCCCGAGTGGATGGGCTCGGGGAGCTGCTTGACGACGTCCGGCGTCAGCGAGTCGGCGCCGCCGCCCTGCGCGGCACCACCGGCCTGCGCGAAGACGTCACCGAGACGCTCGGACAGGCGCGACGTGAAGATCGTGCCGACGACGGCGATGCCGAGCGTGGCACCGATCTCGCGGAAGTACGAGTTGGCGCTCGTCGCGACGCCGATCTCGTGCGGGTCGACCGAGTTCTGCACCGCCAGGATGATGTTCTGCATCACCAGGCCGATGCCGAGGCCGAACACGAAGATCATCGCGCCGAAGACGAACAGGCTCGTGTCGACGGCCAACGTGGTGAGCCACGCGAGGTCCGCCGCGGCGATCGCCAGGCCGACGATCGGGTACATCCGGTACTTGCCGCGCTTGGCGATCAGGGCACCGGACACGATCGCGGCGCCCATCATGCCGACCATCATCGGGATGAGGAGCAGGCCGGACGCCGTGACGCCCTCGCCCTTGACGATCTGCAGGTAGGTCGGCAGGAACTGGATCGCGGCGAACATGCCCGCGCCGATCACGAAGCCGATCGCGGTCGTGAGCGTGAACGTGCTGTTCTTGAACAGGCGCAGTGGAAGGATCGGGTCCTCCGCACGGAGCTCCACCATGACGAACGTGACGGCGAGCACGACGGTGGCGACGACGGTGCCGAGCAGGCCCGGCGAGCCCCAGTCGTAGCCCTTCTCGTTCGCGAGGCTCGGCCAGGACGCCGCGACGATGATGCCCGTGGTCGCGAGCGCCATGGTCACGGTGCCGAGCCAGTCGACGTGCTTGCTCGCGTGGTGCGAGGAGGCGCAGGGCCTTGAAGGCCACGATGAACGCGATGATGCCGATCGGGACGTTGATCCAGAAGCACCAGCGCCAGCCGGGGCCCTCGGTGAACCAGCCGCCGAGCAGCGGGCCGGCGACGGCCGCGAGGCCGAAGATGCCGCCCATGGGGCCCATGTACTTGCCGCGGTCCTTCGCGGGGACGATGTCGGCGATGATCGCCATCGCGAGGATGGCGAGGCCGCCGCCGCCCACGCCCTGGAGGCCGCGGAAGAACACGAGCTCGCCGAACGACGTCGACATGCCGGCGCCCGCGGACGCCACGGTGAAGACGCCGATCGCGATCAGGAAGAGCCAGCGGCGGCCCCAGACGTCACCGAACTTGCCGTAGAGCGGCATGACGATCGACATCGCGAGCAGGTAGGCGGTGGCGAGCCAGGCCTGGTGCTCGACGCCGTGCAACTCGCCGACGATCGTCGGCATGGCCGTCGAGACGATCATCTGGTCGAGCGAGGACAGGAACATCCCGGCGATGAGGGCGGAGAAGATGACCCAGATCGTGCGCTGGGTGAGCACGACCACGGGACCGGCGGGTTCGGGTGGGCCGCCGGCGGCCGCCTGAGCGGGCGGCGCGGACTCGGTCGAGGAGGACAACGTGACTCCAGGGGTTGCGGGGGCGGGGGTTCGGGGGCGTTGCACCGGGTGGACCCGGCACGACGCGTCGACTCATCGGTTTGGCCGCGGTCGAGGTTCGGGGATTCAGTTCGTGCCGCCGTGGCGGCGGACCGTCAGGACGCGAACAGCCGGCGGAGCTGGCTGACGGCGACGGGGAGGTGGTCGGCGAGCTCGCCCCGCTCACCGCTGACGCTCCAGAGCTGGTGCGTGAGCCGGACGAGCGAGACCACGAGGAACGCTCCGACCTCGCCGTCGAGCGGCTGGTCGTCGACGTCCCGTTCGCCTCGTCGTCGGAAGAGGTCCGCGGTCGCGGTCATGGTCTGCTCGAAGCGCCAGAGCTGGCGGGCGAGGAGGCGGGGCTCGCCGCGGACGAGCTCGCCCTTGTGGTGGACCTCGTCGTGCCGGAAGTCGTGCGCGGCGAGCACGGTACCCACGAGCGTCACGAGGTCGTCCAGGAGAATTCCGGTGGGGCCGCCCGCGGCGAAGAGCTCGCCGGCCGACGGGTCGACGGCGTCCTCGCTCCAGCCGAGCGCGGCGTCCTCCTTGGTGTCGAAGTAGTTGAAGAACGTGCGCCGGGCGACGCCGGCGCGCTCGCAGATGTCCTCGATCGTGGCCCCGTCGAGGCCTCGTTCGCCGACGAGCTCCTGCGCGGACGCGATGAGCGCACGGCGGGTCGCGCGCTTCTTGCGTTCGCGCGTCCCGAGGGCGGGGGCCTCGGTGGGCGACGCGGGCTCGACGAGCTCGGCAGCGGCGGGGGACATGTCTCAATTCTTGCACCCGGTGCATGCGTGCACCGGGTGCAATTCCCTCGGCGAGCGGTGACCTTCGTCACACGCGACGAGCGGGGCTCGTCGTCAGGCGACGAGGGATGCGGCGTGGACGCCGGCGACCGCGGCGGCCACGAACGACGACGGGTCGCCGTCGAGCGCGCGGCCCATGGTCGACAGGCCGACGGGCGTCGCGCCCAGCGCGGCGAGGAGCGAGGTGTCGGCGGGGACGTCGACGAGCCGGTGCCCGGCGGGGAGTTCGCGAGCGCCGCCGCCTGCTCGCGCACGCGCTCGGGCAGCCCGGCGGGCCAGGCGGCGGCGACGTCGTCGTCGGGCACGGGGACCGGGACGTCCGCGGGGGCGAGCGCGACCCGCCCATAGGCGGTCAGGGAGTGGTGGGAGACGCCGCGGTGCCGGTCGCGGGCGTCGGCGCCCGAGACGCGCAGCGAGGCGACGGCCCGGCCGCCGAGCGTGGCGGCGGCGTTGACGGCCTCGCCTGCGGCGACGCCGGAGAACCCCCACCGGGTGCCGGTGCCGAGGTTCCCGGGTCCCTGCGCGACGACGACGAGGTCCGCGTCCGCGACGTGGCGGGCCGCGAGCAGGCCGGTGTGCACGGTGACGGCCTCGAGGTCGCCGCCGAAGGCCTGCCCGACCGTGACGCACGCGTCGAGCCAGCCCGCCTCGCGCAGCCCGGCGACGGTCCGGGAGAAGGCCGCGGGCAGCGCGCCGCCGTCGGTCATGACGTAGACGGCGCGCGGAGGACGGCGGCCGGCCTGCGCCGCGGCGTGCCGCGCCCCGGCGAGGACGGCGGGCAGGGCGGAGTGCAGGTCGGCGACGACGACGGGCAGCCCGTCCAGGTCGTCGGCGTCGCGCAGGAGGTCGTGGTGCGGCGACTCCTGCTCGTCGACGCCGAGGACGAGGGTCTGCAGCGGCGTGTACCGGGCCTTGACGAGGTGGCCGGGGCCGGGCGGCGGGTCTGCGGGGAGGTCGTCGGCGGGGGCGACGACGAGCGCGTACCCACCCGTCCCGAGGCCGCGGCGCAGCGCGCCGACGTTGAGCAGGACCCGGGAGCCGGGCGCCGGCTCACCCACCAGACGCGTGTACGCGAGCGTCCGGACGTCCCCCTGGACGACGTCGTCGGCGGCCTCCCGAGGGTCGTCCCCGGTCAGCCGGACCGTCATCTC
The DNA here is from genome assembly GCF_030161555.1 of Luteimicrobium album. Taxonomy (GTDB): domain Bacteria; phylum Actinomycetota; class Actinomycetes; order Actinomycetales; family Cellulomonadaceae; genus Luteimicrobium; species Luteimicrobium album. The sequence goes on along the minus strand of NZ_BSUK01000001.1, from coordinate 3,528,004 downwards.
GAGCGCGCCGGGCCAGCTCCGCCCGTGCGACACCACCGTCCCGGAGCGCCACGTGATCACACGGCAACGCTACAGGCCACTACCGTGGTGCCGATGCCCTCTCAGATCCCGCCGGCCGAACGCCTGCTCAACCTTGTGATCGCGCTCGTCAACGCGCCGTCGTCGATGAGCAAGCAGCAGGTGCGCGCCTCCGTGGCCGGGTACGGCGACGCGCCGTCGCCCGACGCGTTCGAGCGCATGTTCGAGCGCGACAAGGACACGTTGCGCGAGCTCGGTATCCCTGTGCTGACGGTGGACGCGGGCGGACACAGCGACGACGTCGGGTACCGGGTCGACCTCGACGCGTACACCCTGGCGCCTGTGGACCTGACGTCGGCCGAGCTGGGTGTGCTGTCTTTGGCGGCGCAGTTCTGGCAGGACAAGACCCTGCGCACGGACACCGCGCGGGCGCTGACGAAGCTGCGGGCCGCGGGCCGGGGGACCCGGGCGCGGGCGACGCGGGCACGGACGCCGTCGCGGGCCTGACCCCGCGCGTCCGGGCGGCGGGCCGCGCGTTCGGGCCGCTCCTCGACGCGATCCAGGACCACCGGCCCGTGCGGTTCACGTACCGGGCGGCGTCCACGGGCGAGGTGCGCGAGCGCGAGGTCGAGCCGTGGCGGCTGGCCGCGCGACGCGGCGGCTGGTACGTGCTCGGACGGGACCGGGACCGGCGGGCGCCCCGCGCGTTCCGGCTGAGCCGGATCGAGGGGAACGTGCGGGCGAGCGGCGCCGCGGGGTCGTTCGAGCCGCCGGCCGAGGTGGACGTGGACGCGTTCCTGTCGGGGCGCGGCGGGCAGGAGCGCGTCGCGCTCCTCGCGGTCGTGCCGGAGCGCGCGGGGGCCGTGCGCGCCCGCGCCGTCCGACCGGACCGGGCGTCGGACGACTCGCCGCAGGACCCGGTGGCCGACGGGCGCGACGTCCTGCACGTCCCGTTCACGAGCCTCGGCGGCTTCGCGTCGGAGCTCGCGGGGTACGCGGACGCGGTGGTGGTGCTCGACCCGCGGGACCTGAGGGAGGCCGTCGTGGCGCGGTTGCGCACGGCGGCCGGTCTCGACGCGGCGTCGGAGAGCGAGCAGCACGGCGGAGCGGGGGTGGACCGTGGCTGAACGGGCCGACGAGCGCCTCGTGCGCCTGCTAGGGATGGTCGCGTACCTCGACGCGGCGGGCGCGGTGACGGTCGACGAGCTGGCGGAGCGCTTCGGCGTCTCGCCGCAGCAGGTGCTCCTGGACGTCGACGCGCTGTGGGTCTCGGGGACGCCGGGCTACTGGCCCGACGACCTCCTCGACTTCGACGCGGGCGCCCTCGAGCGGGGTGTCGTGCGGCTGGTCGAGGCCCGCGGGATGACCCGGCCGCTGCGGCTGGGCACGCGCGAGGCCGTGGCGCTCGTCGCGGCCCTGCGCGCGCTGCGCTCCGCGGTCGCGACCGTCGGGCCCGCGGGGCGGTCCGTCGTCGACTCGGCCCTGGAGAAGCTCACCGACGCGACGGGCGAGGCCGCGGCCGCCGTCGACGTCGAGCTGGCCCTCGAGGGCGACCCGGCCGTGGCCGCGACCGTGCGGGACGCGCTCGTGCGCGGTCGCCGTCTGCGGATCCGGTACGTGACCGCGGCGGACGTCTCGAGCGAGCGCGACGTCGACCCGCTGCGGCTCGTCACCGAGGACGAGCACTCCTACCTCCTCGCCTGGTGCTACCGCTCGAACGACCAGCGCACGTTCCGGCTCGACCGGATCCTCGAGGCCCGCGTCCTCGACGAGCCGACCCGACCGCACGACGACGCCCGCGGCGTCGAGCGGGTCGCGTTCGTCCCGGACGACTCGGCCGAGCTCGTGACGATCGTCTTCGACTCCCAGGCCCGCTGGGTCGCCGAGGAGGTGCCGGTCGAGTCCGTCCGCAACCGCGACGACGGGACCTTCGAGGTGACGCTGCGCGTCGCCGACCCCGTCTGGTTGCGCCACCTGCTCCTCCAGCAGGCGCGGCACGTGCGCTCGGTCACCCCGTCGTGGCCCGCGGTCGACGTCGCCGAGTCAGCGCGCGCCGCGCTCGGCGCCTACGCTCGGCTGGGACTGGGCACGAACGACGAGGGTGAGGTGCGGGCATGACCGTGTGGACGCTCGTGTGGTGGGTGCTCGCGCTCGGCGCCGTCGCGACGTTCGTCCTCGTCGGACTGCGCCTGTGGCGCGCCGGGAAGGCCCTGTTCACGGAGCTGACAGCCGCCGGGCGGGCGTTCGAGGACCTGTCGCGCAGCATCGACGCCGCGGTCGCCGCGCAGCAGGCGTCGCAGGCCGAGATCCGCCCCACCCTGTTCGACGACCCCGCCGAGCACCGGGCGCGGCTCCTGACGCTGCGCCTCGAGCGCGAGGACCGCAAGGCGCGACGCCGGGCCTCCCACCGGGCGACCTACGAGCGCTGGGACGCGTTCAACCGCTGAGGCGCCGTGGCGGGCCACGTAGCCCCGGGAGCCCGGGCGGATCGGGCGCGGTGCGCGAGCGGCTAGACTCGACACACCGACCCGTCGCTAGGAGGAGTGGGCGCCATGAAGCCGATTCACTATGTAGTGCTCTTGGTCGTCGTGCTGCTGCTGTTCGGCGCGCGGCGGCTGCCTGATCTCGCGAAGAGCGTCGGCCAGTCGCTCAAGATCTTCAAGAGCGAGGTCAAGGACCTCACCGAGGACTCGAAGTCCGCTACCCCGCAGGCTCCGGCCCAGCCCGCCGCGCTGCCGCCGTCGGCCGAGGCGCCCGCACAGCCCGCCGCGCCGGCCCAGCCGGCGCCCGCGCCCGGGCTGCTGTACGACCGTGAGCCTCACATCGCCTCGGGCACGGACCCTGTCGCGTCCCCGAAGGACGACGCGACGCCGTCGAGCTGACGGTGGCGCGCAGCTCACGCCGCGCCAACCCCGAGGGGCGGATGCCCCTGCTCGCGCACCTGCGTGAGCTGCGCAAGCGTGTCGTGCTGGCGGCTGTCGGCCTCGTGGTCGGTGCCGTCGTGGGGTGGTTCTGCTACAACCCTGTCTTCGAGGCCCTGCAGCGGCCCCTGCTCGACGCCGCGACCGATGCGGGCAAAGACGTCCGCCTGAACTTCACGGGGCTCGCGAGCGCGCTCGACATGCAGATCAAGGTCTCCCTGTTCCTGGGTGTCCTGATCACGAGCCCGTGGTGGCTGTACCAGCTCTGGGCGTTCGTCACGCCGGGACTGACGCGCAAGGAGCGCCGCTACGCCTTCGGCTTCCTCGGCGCAGCGGTCCCGCTGTTCGCAGCGGGCGCGTTCATGGCGTGGCTCATGCTGCCGCGCGCGGTGACGATCCTCACGGACTTCGTACCCGACGGCGCGAGCAACCTCACCGACGCGCAGGGCTACCTGAGCTTCGTGATGCGGCTCATCCTCGCGTTCGGGATCGCGTGCGTCCTGCCCGTGGTGCTGGTCGCGCTGAACTTCGTGGGACTCGTGAGCGCCCGGGCCCTGCTGGCGGGGTGGCGGTGGGCCGTGTTCCTCGTGTTCCTCTTCTCGGCGGTCATGACGCCGACGCCGGACGCGATCACGATGATCATCGTCGCGATCCCGATGTGCCTGCTGTACTTCGCCGCCGTCGGCGTGGCCGCGGTGCACGACCGGCGCGTCGCCCGCGAGCAGGCCGAGCGGCTCGCCGCGTGAGCCCGCGCGTCCTCGGCGTCGTCGTGAACCCGACGGCGGACCGGGGCCACGCCGACCGGGCCGGCGTCCGCACCCTCGCCCGGCTGCGTGAGCACGGGCACGAGGTCCGCGAGCTGTCCGGCGCGAGCTTCGACGACGCCCTGGCCCGCGCCCGCGCCGCCGTCGCGGACGGCCTGGACGCGCTCGTCGTCGTCGGGGGCGACGGCATGGTCCACCTGGGCGCGAACGCGTGCGCCGGTACGGCGACGCCGCTCGGGATCGTGGCCGCCGGGTCGGGCAACGACGACGCCCGCGCGCTGGGTCTGCCCGTCCGGGACGTCGACGGGGCCGTCCGGGTGCTCCTCGACGCGCTCGACGCCGGCCCGCGCGTCGTCGACGCGGCCCGCGTGACCTCGGACGACCCGGACGAGGAGCCGCGCTGGTTCTGCGGCGTGCTGTCGGCCGGGCTCGACGCGGCCGTCAACGCCCGGGCCAACGCGATGCGCCGGCCCCGCGGACGCGCGAAGTACGCGGTCGCCGCCCTGCAGGAGCTGGCCCGGTTCCGACCCTTCGGCTACCGGATCACGATCGAGTCCCGCGCCGAGTCGCACGGCGACGGCACGGTCACGTCCGTCTGGGCGTCGCCCGGGACGCTGGTCGCGGTCGCGAACGGCCCGGCGATCGGCGGCGGCATCCGGATCGCGCCCGACGCGCTCGTCGACGACGGCGACCTCGACCTCGTGCTCGCCGGCCCGCTGTCCCGGCACGGCGCGCTGCGCGTGTTCCCGCTCACCTACGCGGGCAAGCACGTGGGGCACCCGGTGGTCGACGTGCGCCGGGTGGTCCGGGTGCGGCTCGAGCCCACGGACGACGGCGTCCCGCCCCCGCCCGCGTTCGCCGACGGGGAGCTGGTCGGCACGCTGCCGCGCGAGGTCCGCGTCGTCCCGGGGGCGCTGCGCGTCCTGGCGGCGCGTCCCGCCTGAAGGCGGCCCGACGCGTCGTCGTCGCGCCGTAGGCTGGCGGTATGGCCGCTGCACCCGACCGCACGACCGCCTCGCACTGCCGTCCGGACCGCCCCGACCCGGGGGAGACTCTGTCCCCGGCCGAGCGCTACGCGGCGTCGCGTGAGCGCGAGGCCCGGCGCCGGGCACGTGGCGACCGGGCGTGGCCCGAGCTCGAGGAGTTCCGCGAGCTGGTCGGCTTCACGCTGGACGACTTCCAGGTGCGCGGCTGCGAGGCGCTCGAGGAGGGGCGCGGCGTGCTCGTCGCCGCGCCGACCGGGGCGGGCAAGACCGTCGTGGGAGAGTTCGCCGTCCACCTGGCCGTGACGTCGGGGCGCAAGGCCTTCTACACGACGCCCATCAAGGCGCTGTCGAACCAGAAGTACAACGACCTGGTCCGCCGCTACGGCGCGGACCGGGTGGGGCTGCTCACCGGCGACACGACCATCAACGGCGAGGCCCCCGTCGTCGTGATGACGACCGAGGTGCTCCGCAACATGCTCTACGCGGGCTCCCGCACGCTCGACGGGCTCGCGTTCGTCGTGATGGACGAGGTGCACTACCTCGCCGACCGGTTCCGCGGGCCGGTGTGGGAAGAGGTCATCATCCACCTCGCCGACGACGTCCAGCTCGTCTCCCTGTCGGCGACGGTCTCCAACGCCGAGGAGTTCGGCGAGTGGCTGGAGATGGTCCGGGGCGACACCGCGGTGGTGGTCTCCGAGCACCGGCCGGTGCCGCTGTGGCAGCACGTGCTCGTGGGCCGCGGCTCGGGCGGCGGACCGGCCGCGACGCCTCGCCTGCTCGACCTGTACGCGGGCTCGGTCGACCCCACCGACCCGGGCGTGAACCCGCCGATCAACCCCGAGCTGATGGCGGTGTTCCGCACCGCGCGGGGACTGCCGGGAACCGAGCCGCACCGCGGCCGGAGCCGGCGCGGCGCGGGCGACCGCGGTTACCGCGGCGGGGGCGGCCCCGGGGCGGCTTCGGCCGGCGCGGTGCGCCCCGCTTCGCGGTCGTCGACGCGCTCGACGAGGACGGACTGCTCCCGGCGATCTACTTCATCTTCTCCCGTGCGGGCTGCGAGGACGCCGTCGGGCAGTGCCTCGCGGCCGGGCTGCGGCTCACGTCCCCGCAGGAGGAGGCCGAGATCCGGCTCGTCGTGGAGGAGCGTTCCGCGACGATCCCCGGCGAGGATCTCGAGGTCCTCGGGTACCACTCCTGGGTCGAGGCCCTGGCGCGCGGCATCGCGGCGCACCACGCGGGCATGCTGCCGCTGTTCAAGGAGACCGTCGAGGAGCTGTTCAGCCGCGGGCTCGTCAAGGTCGTGTTCGCGACCGAGACCCTGGCACTGGGGATCAACATGCCGGCCCGGTCGGTGGTCCTGGAGAAGCTCGTCAAGTGGGACGGCTCGCAGCACGTTGACGTCACCCCGGGGAGTACACCCAGCTCACGGGGCGCGCGGGCCGGCGCGGCATCGACGTCGAGGGGCACGCCGTCGTCGTCGACCACCACGGGCTCGACCCCGTCGCCCTCGCGGGGCTCGCGTCCAAGCGCCTGTACCCGCTGCGGTCGAGCTTCCACCCGACGTACAACATGGCGGTCAACCTCGTCGCCCAGGTGGGCCGCGACCGGGCGCGCGAGGTCCTCGAGACGTCGTTCGCGCAGTTCCAGGCCGACCGCGGCGTCGTCGGGCTCGCCAAGCAGGCCCAGGCGCACGCCGAGGCGCTGCAGGGGTACGGGAAGGCCATGACGTGCGACCGCGGCGACTTCGCGGAGTACCTCGGGATCCGGCGGAAGATCGCGGCCCGGGAGGCCGAGCTGTCGCGGTCCGCGTCGGCGAACCGGCGCGCCGAGGTGGCGGCCGCGTTCGAGAAGCTGCGCACCGGGGACGTCGTCGAGGTGCCGTCCGGGCGGCGCGCCGGCTACGTCGTCGTGGTGGACCGCGGTCGCGGCGGGGGCTTCGACGGCCCGAGCCCGACCGTCCTGACGAGCGAGGGTCGCGCCAAGCGGCTCACGCTCGCCGACGCGCCCGCGGGCATCGCCGTCGTCGGGACGGTGCGCGTGCCCAAGGGCTTCAACGCCCGCAACGCGCGCCACCGCAAGGACCTCGTGTCCTCGATGCGCAACGCCCTCGCCGACGGGCGCACCCCGCCCGGGGCTCAGCGGCGCGGCGAGCACCGGCGCGGCCGGGGAGCACCGCGGCCGACGACGTCGAGCTCGCGCGCCTGCGTGCGGCGCTGCGCGCCCACCCGTGCCACGCGTGCTCCGACCGGGAGGACCACGCGCGCTGGGGCGAACGCTACGAGCGCCTCGCGAACGAGCACCGCGTGCTCGTGCGCCGCATCGAGTCCCGCACCGGGTCGATCGCGAAGGTGTTCGACCGCACGTGCGACGTGCTGCTCGAGCTCGGCTACCTCGCGAGCGACGAGGACCGCGGACCGGGCGAGCTGCGCGTGACGAGGGACGGGCGCTGGTTGCGTCGTCTGTACGCCGAGAACGACCTCCTGCTGGCCGAGTGCCTGCGCCGGCACGCCTGGGACGACCTGGACGCCGCCGGGCTCGCAGCGGCCGTCTGCGGGGTGGTGTACGACGGGCGGCGAGACGACGGCGCCGAGCCGTACGTCCCGGGCGGCCCGGACGGGCGCCTGGCCCGGGCGCTCGAGGCGACGACCCGGATCTGGTCGCGCCTGGGCGACCTCGAGGCCGCGCACCGGATCGACTCCACGCGGCGCCTCGACCTCGGTCTCGTGGCCGCCGTCCACCGGTGGGCGAACGGGCGCCGGCTCGACACCGTCCTGCAGGGCTCCGAGATCGCGGCCGGCGACTTCGTGCGCTGGTGCAAGCAGGTCGTCGACGTGCTGGACCAGATCGCGCAGGCCGCGCCGAGCGCGGCGCTGCGGGACACCGCGCGCGACGCGCAGCGTGCGATCCTGCGCGGCGTGGTCGCGTACTCGTCCGTCTGACCGCACGCACCCGCTGCCCACACGGCTCGACGGGGACGGATAGGGTCGGGCCGTGACCTCGATCCTGTACCGGGGCGGTGTCGTCCACTCGCCCCAGGACCCCTTCGCCGAGGCCGTGCTCGTCGACGACGGCGTCGTCGCGTGGGTCGGCGCGAACGACACCGCGGACGGCTTCGCGGCCCGCGCCGACCGTGTCGTCGAGCTCGACGGCGCCCTCGTGACCCCGGCGTTCGTCGACGCGCACGCGCACGTCCTGGAGACGGGGCTGGCGGCCGTCGGCGTTGACCTGGGCGCGGCCGCCGGCGTGACGTCGCCCGCGGACGCGCTCGCCCGCCTGCACGACGCGGCCGCGGATCTGGACGCCCGGTCCGGCGAGGTGCTCCTCGCGCACGGCTGGGACGACAGCGCGTGGGGCGACGCGGGTCCGTTCACCCGCGCCGAGCTCGACGCCGCGTGCGGCGGGGCGCCGGTCTACGCGAGCCGCGTGGACGGCCACTCCGCGGTCGTCAGCACGAGCCTCGCCGAGCGTGCCGGGGCGATCGGCGCGCCCGGGTGGTCCGACGACGGGCTCGTCCGGGCGCAGGCCTACGACCGGGCCCGCGAGGTCGCGCGCGACCTCGCGCCCGTGCGCCGCACCGCCCTGTACCGGGCGGTCCTGGCGGAGGCGGCCCGGCGCGGGATCGTGGCGGTGCACGAGATGAGCACGCCCGCCGCGGACACGCGCGCGGGCCTGAGCGAGCTGCTCACGCTCACGGCCGACGCGGAGTCGGCGCTGCCGCTCGTCGTCGGGTACCGGGGGAGCTGTGCTCCACGCCCGACGACGCGCGGGAGCTCCTGGCCGACGTGCCGGGCCTGACGGGCATCGGGGGCGACCTGACGGTCGACGGCTCGTTCGGGTCCCGCACGGCGGCCGTCCGCTCGCCCTACCGGGACGACCCCGACCACGGGACGGGGACCCTGTTCCTCGACGCGCAGGAGATCTGCGACCACCTCGCCGCGGTGTCGGCGGCGGGCGTGCCGGGCGGCTTCCACGTGATCGGCGACCGGGGCATGGACGAGTTCCTGCTCGGGCTCGAGATCGCGGCCGAGGTGCACGGGCAGCAGGCCGTGGCCGCGGGCCGGCACCGGCTCGAGCACGCGCTCCTCGTCGACGCGAAGGCGCTGGCCGCGATGCTCGTGTTCGGTCTGAGCCTGAGCGTGCAGCCCGCGTTCGTGACCGCGTGGGGCGGCCCCGACGGCATGTACGCGGAGCGCCTGGGCGCGACGCGCGCGGCGGACCTGAGCCCGCTCGCGGACCTTGCCGCGTCGGGCGTGCCGCTGGCGTTCGGGTCGGACACCCCGGTGACGGCGCTCGACCCGTGGGCGGGGGTCCGTGGGGCCGTTTTTCACCCGGAGCGCGAGCAGCGGCTGTCGGCCCGGGCGGCGTTCAACGCGCACACGCGCGGCGGGTGGCGGATCGCGGGCCTGGATGGGACGGGCGCGGGGCAGCTGCGTGTCGGGGCGCCCGCGCACCTGGCGGTCTGGGACGCCGAGCACCTGACCGTGCAGGCCGCGCCGGGCAGCATGTCGTCGTGGAGCGCGGAGGCCCGCGCGGGGACGCCGCTGCTGCCCGACCTGGGCCCGGAGCTCCCGACGCCGCGGTGCCTGCAGACCGTCCGGGCGGGCGTCGTCCTGCACGACGAGCTCGACTGAGCGTCCGGTTGCCCTGCTCCTCTTGAACGGGAGGAGGGGGCGCGTTAGGTTCGGACGGTGTGCAGGCCTGGGGGTCCCGGCGCGACGGCCACAGCGGGAACATCCGCCACGTCCCGCCCGGAACGGCTCACAGAGCTCAGGTCGGCTCGCGCGTTCAGTAGAAAACGTGCACGACGGGTGGCAGTCATGCACGGCACGAAGGACGCGCGAGCCGGCCGGCATCTCGACCGGCACCGCACCGCTGGCCGCCCACCTGGGTGACGTACCCTTCACGGGTGCCACGCTCGTCGCCCGCTCCTGCCCCGGGCCGGATCCTCTCGCTCGTCCTCGCCGCAGCAGGTGGCGCAGCCCTCTTCCTCTCCTTCCCCGACGCCGACGTGTGGGGTCTGGTCTTCGTCGCGGTCGCCCTGCTCTACGTGGCGCTGCAGCGCCGCGGCCTGTGGTGGAACGCGCTGGTGGGGCTCGTGTTCGGCCTCGCGTTCTTCCCGGCGCACCTGTGGTGGTCGAACATCGCCGCCGGGGTCGTGGCGTGGCTCGCGCTGAGCGTCGCGTCGGCTCTGTTCCTGGCGCTGCTCGGGGTCGCGTGGACCCTGGCGCGCGGGCTGCGGCCCCTGTCCCGGGCGGGCTGGTGGGACGCGGTCGCGTTCCCGGTCCTGTTCGTCGGCGTCGAGGCGTTCCGCTCCGCGTGGCCGTGGGGTGGCTTCCCGTGGGGCCGGCTCGCGTTCACCCAGGTCGACTCGCCGGTCGGGCGGCTCGCGCCCCTCGGCGGCACCGTGGGCGTCTCGTTCGTCGTGGCGGTCGTCGGGACGCTGCTCGGGATCGTGGCGCTGCGCGCCGTCCGGCTGCGGGTGCTGGGGGTCGTGGTCGGGACGGCGGTCGCGTTCGTCCTGGTCGTGGCCCCGCTGTCCGTGGGGCTGGACGTGCTCCCGCAGGACGGCGAGCTCAAGGTCGGGATGGTCCAGGGCAACGTGTCCAGGCCGGGCGCGAGCGCGTTCGACAACGCCGGCGAGGTGCTGCGCAACCACTTGTCGGGCACGTACGACCTCCTCGACCACGTGCAGCCGGGCGACCTGGACATGGTGATCTGGCCGGAGAACGGCTCGGACTACGACCCGCAGCAGTACGTGGACGTCGGAGACGCGATCACCGCCGCCGCGAAGGCCGTGGGCGCTCCGATCCTCGTGGGGGCCCAGGAGTACCCGAAGACGGGCGGCCGGTACAACGTGTCGCTCTTGTGGGACCCCGACAAGGGCGTGATCGACCGGTACGTCAAGCAGCACCCGGTGCCGTTCGGCGAGTACATCCCGCTGCGGGGCTTCGTGTCGCACTTCTCGGCCTCGGTCGACGAGGTGCAGACCGACATGCTGCCCGGCCACGAGCCGGCGATCATGACGCTGCCGTCCGCGCGGCTGGGGCGCGACGTGCCGTTCTCGACCGTCATCTGCTTCGAGGTCGCGTACGACTCGATCGTCGAGCAGTCCGTGAAGCTCGGGTCGCAGGTGCTCGTCGTCCAGACGAACAACGCGTCGTTCGGGTACACGGCCGAGTCGACGCAGCAGCTCGCGATGACCCGCTTCCGGGCGATGGAGACCGGGCGTGCGGCGGTGCAGGTGTCCACGGTGGGCGTGAGCGCGGTCGTGTCGCCGAGCGGGATCGTCCTGCAGCGGACCGGACTCTTCGAGCCGGCGCAGCTGACGGCCGACCTGCCGCTGCGCACGAGCATCACCCCGGCCGTGCGGGCGGGCGAGTGGCCGGCCCGCGCGGTGGGCGCGGTTGCGGCGCTCCTGGTGGTCGGTGGGATGATCGCCTCCCTGCGTCGTGCGCTCGTGCGCCGGCGTCTTCCTGGCGAGAGGTAGGCATCGAGCGTGACCCGTGGCCCCCGTGTGCTGGTCGTGACCCCGACGTACGACGAGCGGGACTCGTTGCCCGTGACGTACGAGCGTCTGCGCAGGGCGGTGCCCGACGCCGACTTTCTCGTCGTCGACGACGGCAGCCCCGACGGCACGGGTGAGATCGTGGACGGCTGGGCGCAGACGGACGAGGCCGTGCACGTGCTGCACCGCAGCGGCAAGCAGGGTCTGGGCACCGCGTACATCGCGGGGTTCCGGTGGGCGCTCGACCGCGGCTACGACGTCGTCGTCGAGATGGACGCGGACGGGTCGCACCGGCCCGAGGACCTGCCCCGGCTGCTCGCGGCCCTGCAGGACCCGGCCGTGGACGGCGTCGTCGGGTCCCGCTGGGTGCCGGGCGGGCGCGTGGTGAACTGGCCGGTGCGCCGCGAGGTGCTCTCGCGCGGCGCGAACACGTACACGCGCCTGGCGATGGGGATCCCGGTGCACGACGCGACGGGCGGGTTCCGGGCGTACCGGGCCGCGACGCTCAAGGCGATCGACCTCGACACGGTGTCCTCGCAGGGCTACTGCTTCCAGGTGGACATGACGTGGCGGATCCTGCGCTCCGGGGGCCGGATCGTCGAGGTCCCGATCACGTTCGTGGAGCGGGAGGCGGGCACGTCGAAGATGAGCGGCAACATCGTGGGCGAGGCCCTGGTGAACGTGACCCGGTGGGGCGCGGAGCACCGCCTCGAGCAGCTGCGGGCGCTCGTCGGTGGTCGCCGGGCCTGACGGCCCCCGACGACGAAGGCTCCCGACCCAGCACGGGTCGGGAGCCTTTCGTCGTCGTGTCGCCGGTGGCCGGCGCCCTGCTCAGGCGCTGCGGCGGAGCTTGCCGGCCCGCAGGAGCTCGAGACGCTCGTCGAGGAGCTCCTCGAGCTCCTTGATGGTGCGGCGCTCCAGGAGCATGTCCCAGTGGGTGCGCTGCGGCTTGGTGGCCTTCGCCTCGGGGCGCTCGGCGTCGCGCAGGAGCGCCTCCTCGCCGCACCGGCACTCCCAGGTCGGGGGCACCTCGGCCTCGACCGAGAACGGAAGGATGATGGTGTGCCCGTTGGGGCAGTCGTAGTGCGCCTGGAACCGGGGCGCGAAGTCGACGCCTTCGTCGGACTCCATGCTCTTCGCGCCGATGCTCATGCCGCGCAGCGAGCGGTCTGCCATGTCGTCCTCCAAGTGGTGGGGTGTCGTGCTGTCGTGGTGCGGGCTGGTTCGGGGTCGGGCCCGCGGGTGCGTCCCTGGCCGGGATACGGCCGGGGAGCACAAGCTTCTGAGGATACCAACCCGTAACTTTGCCGGAGTGTTCCGTCCGATGCACGTCGGGTCGTGAAGGTCCCGTGAAGGACAGCTCGACGGGCCCGCCTCACCGCCCGGCGGGAGCGTCGAGCCAGGTCGTCCACGCCGGCTCGACGAGCGCGGCCAGCACCGTGTACCCGCCCGACGACGAGCACCTGCCAACCACGCTCCCGGGCGCCCGACGTGACGGTTCGCAGGTGCCGGACGGCGTCGTCGGGCGCGACCCGGACACCGTCGCCGACGGCCGTGGTGTCGTTGACGCCGCCGGCCACGAGGACCCGCCCCTCGCAGCCGGGTGGCAGGCGCGGATCGCACTCGCGCCGCCAGCGGGCCGCGACGTCGGCGAGGGTGTCCCTGCGCACCCCGAGGTCGTAGACCGTGAGGGGCGGGCCGCCCGTGTGCGTGCGGGCGGCCAGACGGCGCACCCAGCCCAGGTGCTGCGGGTCGCCGACGCCCGCGACGTAGGAGTCGCCCAGCGCGCACACGCGCACGTCGCGGAAGGTCATGGACGGCATGCTCCCACGACGCCCGGACGCGAGGGCGTGGCAGGATCGGAGGGTGGCCACCACGGGGGACGAGGACCGGCGCCGCACGCTCGTGCTGCTGCGCCGGGTGCGAGACCGCATCGACCGCGAGTACGCGCAGCCGCTCGACGTCGAGGAGCTCGCGCGCGGCGCCCACATGTCCGCGGGGCACCTGAGCCGGCAGTTCAAGCAGGCGTTCGGCGAGTCCCCCTACAGCTACCTCATGACCCGCCGGATCGAACGCGCCATGGCGCTCCTGCGCCGCGGCGACCTCAGCGTCACCGAGGTGTGCTTCGCCGTCGGGTGCTCGTCGCTCGGCACGTTCAGCACCCGGTTCACCGAGCTCGTCGGGATCCCGCCCAGCATGTACCGGGAGCAGGAGAGGCAAGCGACCGCGGGCATGCCGTCGTGCCTCGCGAAACAGGTCACCCGACCGGTCAGGAATCGAGAAGCGACGCCCGCGGGGCGCCCGTAGCGTGACCGTCATGGACATCACGATTCACTCGGCCATGCTTCCCCAGGACGACCCCGACGCCGCCCTCGCGTTCTACCGCGACGCCCTCGGGTTCGAGGTCCGGGCCGACGTCGGGTACAAGGGCATGCACTGGATCACCGTCGGCCCCGCCGGCCAGCCCGACACGTCGATCGTGCTCTACCCGCCCGAGGCCACCCCCGGCGTCACCGACGACGAGCGCCGCGCCATCGCCGAGATGATGGCCAAGGGCACCTTCGCGTCCATCAACCTCGCCACCCCCGACGTCGACGCGTTCTTCGACCGCGTGCAGGCCCACGACGCCGAGGTCGTCCAGGAGCCCACCAACCAGCCCTACGGCGTCCGCGACTGCGCGTTCCGCGACCCCTCCGGGAACCTCGTCCGCGTCCAGCAGGCGGCCCGATGACCGAGGTCGCCGACAGCCACGACCGGATCCGGGTCCACGGCGCCCGCGTCAACAACCTCAAGGACGTCTCCGTCGAGCTCCCCAAGCGGCGGCTCACCGTGTTCACCGGACTGTCCGGGTCCGGCAAGAGCTCCCTCGTGTTCGGCACCATCGCCGCCGAGTCGCAACGCCTCATCAACGAGACCTACAGCGCGTTCGTCCAAGGGTTCATGCCCACCCTCGCCCGCCCCGACGTCGACGTCCTCGACGGCCTCACCACCGCGATCGTCGTCGACCAGGAACGCCTCGGCGCCAACCCCCGCTCCACCGTCGGCACCGTCACCGACACGGGCGCCCTCCTGCGGATCCTGTTCAGCCGCCTCGGTCGACCCCACCTCGGCTCCCCGCAGGCCTACTCGTTCAACGTCGCGTCCGCGAGCGGCGCCGGCGCCATCACCGTCGAACGCGGCGCCGCGACCGCCAGACAACGCGCCGAGTTCCACGTCGTCGGCGGCATGTGCCCCCGCTGCGAAGGCCGCGGCACCGTCCAGGACTTCGACCTCACCGCCCTGTACGACGACACCAAGTCGCTCAACGAGGGCGCGCTCACCATCCCCGGCTACACCATGGACGGCTGGTACGGCCGCATCTTCCGCGGCAGTGGGTTCTTCGACCCCGACACCCCCGTCCGCGACTTCACCAAGCGCCAGCTCCACGACCTCCTCTACAAGGAACCCACCAAGATCAAGGTCGAGGGCATCAACGTCACCTACGAAGGCCTCATCCCCAAGATCACCAAGTCGATGCTCGCCAAGGACGTCGACGCCATGCAGCCCCACATCCGCGCCTTCGTCGAACGCGCCGTCACCTTCGACACCTGCCCCGAGTGCCACGGCACCCGCCTCAGCGAGGGCGCCCGCTCCTCGAAGATCGACGGCATCAGCATCGCCGACGCCTGCGCCATGCAGATCAGCGACCTCGCCACCTGGGTCCGCAGCCTCGACGAACCCTCCGTCGCCCCCTCCTCGAGGCGCTCGCGGACACGTTGGACTCGTTCGTCGGGATCGGGCTGGGGTACCTGAGCCTGGACCGGCCGTCGGGGACGCTGTCCGGGGAGAGGCGCAGCGCACCAAGATGATCCGGCACCTCGGGTCCGCCCTCACGGACGTCACGTACGTGTTCGACGAGCCGTCGATCGGCCTGCACCCGCACGACGTCGTCCGCATGAACGACCTGCTGCGCCAGCTGCGGGACAAGGGCAACACCGTGCTCGTCGTCGAGCACAAGCCGGAGATGATCACGGTCGCGGACCACGTCGTCGACCTCGGGCCCGGCGCGGGGAGCGCCGGCGGGCAGATCGTCTACGAGGGCACGGTCGACGGCCTGCGCACGAGCGGCACCCTCACCGGGAAGCACCTCGACGACCGGGCGACGCTCAAGGCTTCGGTGCGGGCGCCGTCGGGCACGCTGGAGATCCGGGGTGCGAGCACGCACAACCTGCAGGACGTGGACGTCGACGTGCCGCTCGGGGTGCTCGTCGTGGTGACGGGCGTCGCGGGGTCGGGCAAGAGCTCGCTCATCACGGGGTCCGTGGTCGGGCGGGACGGCGTCGTGCAGGTCGACCAGACCGCGATCCGGGGGTCGCGGCGCTCCAACCCGGCCACCTACACGGGTCTGCTCGAGCCGATCCGCAAGGCGTTCGCGAAGGCCAACGGTGTCAAGCCAGCGCTGTTCAGCGCGAACTCCGAGGGCGCGTGCCCCACGTGCAACGGCGCCGGCGTCGTGTACACGGACCTCGGGATGATGGCCGGCGTGGCCACCGTCTGCGAGGAGTGCGAGGGCAAGAGGTTCCAGGCGTCCGTGCTCGAGTACGAGCTCGGCGGGAAGGACATCAGCGAGGTCCTCGCCCTGTCCGCGGCCGACGCGGAGGGGTTCTTCGCGGCGGGGGAGACCCGCGTCCCCGCCGCGCACACGATCCTCGGGCGGATCACCGACGTCGGTCTCGGGTACCTCACCATCGGGCAGCCCCTCACCACGCTGTCGGGCGGCGAGCGCCAACGGCTCAGGCTCGCGACGCACCTGGGCGACAAGGGCGGGGTGATCGTGCTCGACGAACCCACCACCGGCCTGCACCTCGCGGACGTCGAGCAGCTCCTCGGCCTGCTGGACCGGATCGTCGACTCCGGCAAGTCCGTCATCGTGATCGAGCACCACCAGGCCGTCATGGCGCACGCCGACTGGATCATCGACCTCGGCCCCGGTGCCGGGCACGACGGCGGCCGCGTCGTCTTCGAGGGCACGCCCGCCGACCTCGTCGCCGCACGGTCCACCCTCACCGGACAACACCTCGCCGACTACGTCGGCGCCTGAGAAAAGCAGAGCGACCGTGGAACCCGCCGACGTCACCGAGGTCCTGGACCGCCCCCTCAGCCGCGAGCTCCTCGCCCGCGACCTGACCCGGCTCGCCTACGTCGCCACCGACGGCACGCCCCGCAACGTCCCCATCGGGTTCAGCTGGAACGGCACCGAGCTCGTCATGTGCACCGCGCCGAACGCGCCGAAGCTCGCGGCGCTCCGCACCAACCCCGCGGTCGCGCTCACGATCGACACCGAGGTCCACCCGCCCGCGATCCTGCTGATCCGCGGGCGGGCCGAGCTGGACCACGTCGACGCCATCCCCGACGAGTTCCTCGAGGCCAACACCACCTACACGATGACGCCTGAGCAGCGCGTCGAGTGGGAGGCCGGCGTCCGTGCGCTCTACACCGACGGGATGGTCCGCGTCGTCGTGACCCCGACCTGGGCCAAGCTCATCGACTTCGAGACGACCCTGCCCAGCGCCGTCGAAGAGCTCGTGCGGCGCCAGCAGGAACGTCAGCAGGGCTGAGCGGTCCGCCGGCCCCGCGAGCGCAGGGCCGGCGGACCGCGTCAGGGTTCTAGCCGGTGCAGGTCGCGCGGGAACAGCGTCACCTCGCGGACGTTCGCGGCGCCGACGAGCCGCGCGACCCACCGTTCGAGCCCGATCGCGAAGCCGCCGTGCGGTGGCATGCCGTGGGCGAACGCCTCGAGGTACGTCGCGTACGACGCCGGCGACTTGCCACGCGCCTCGAGCGCGGCGACGTAGTCCTTGTGCCGGTGCAGCCGCTGCCCGCCCGTAACGAGCTCGACGCCGCGGAAGAGCAGGTCGAAGCTGTTCGACCACGGTCCTCCCTCGATCGGCTCACCCGTCCAGGGGTGCGTGTAGAACGGCCGCTTGCGCAGCGGGTAGCCCTCGACCGCCAGCAGGTCGCTGCCCAGCTCCTCGCGCGCCCACACGCCCAGTGCCCGCTCGTGCTCGGGTGCCAGGTCGGGCTCGTCCGACGACGCACCGACGCGCCGCAACGCCTCGGCGAAATGGATCAACGGGATCTCCGCGGGGACGACCGGAAGGGCCAGCCCGAGACGGTCGACGGCGTCGGCCGCGTGCGTGCTGACGGCGTCGAGCATCCCGACGAGCGCCAGACGCAACATGTCGAGCACGTCCCGATGGTCGCGGACGAACCCGAGCTCGACGTCGAGCGACACGTACTCGGCCAGGTGCCGGACCGTGTCGTGCGGCTCCGCCCGGAAGACCGGCGCCACCTCGTAGACGCGCTCGAAGACGCCGACCAGCTGCTGCTTGTAGAGCTGCGGGCTCTGCGCCAGGTAGGCGTGGCGGCCGAAGTAGTCGACCGGGAAGACGTTCGCTCCCGACTCCGTGGCCGTGCCGACCAGCTTGGGGGTCTGCACCTCGGTGAACCCGGCGTCGTCGAGCGTCCGGCGAAAGCCACGGAGGCTCGCTGCGACGATCTCCCAGGCGGCGCGGCGGCAAGGATGACGCCAAGTGACCGCCGCGTGGTCCAGGAGTGTGGGAAGCCCGGCCGTGACCGTCGGACGCCAGAGCTCGATCGGCGGCGTCGCCGCCGGTTCGGACAGGAGCGCGATCCGTGGCATGGTCACCTCGACACCGCGCTCGGCGCGTGCGTTCGGCGCGACGCGCCCCGTCACCTCGACGACCGTCTCCTCGGGCGGGAGGCCGCCGTCGGGAACCTCGTGCGGGCGCACGACGACCTGGGCGAGCCCCGAGCGGTCGCGCAGGACCAGGAAGGCCACCGTCGCGAGCTCACGGCGGCGATGGACGTGCCCCATCAGGGTCACGAAGGTCCCGGGCTCGGCGTCGGCGAGCTCGACGGCCAGGGTGCGGGCTGGTGCGGGTGGTCTCATCGTTCCTCCAGGGTGCGGAAGCCCTGGAGGTGCGGGCGGGGGCAAGGTCGCGGTGCCACCACACCTTCGCCGGCGATGCCGCCGGCCTCTCGTCGGTACGCCGGCCTCTCGTCGGTACGCCGGACGCGCGGGCGGCCGCCTGCTCGGACGCACGAGGTCCGGGCCGAGGGGCGTCACTCCTCGCAGCCGCCGCCCACGAGCCTAGGGCCGCAGCAGGCCGACCGACCAGCGAAAACCCGTGCGACACTCCGGGCGCCGTGCCACGATGCCGCGGTGGCCGACGATCCTCGTTTCCTGAGCCTGATCGAGGACGCCGCGGCGACCGCGATCGACGGATGGCACTTCTCGTTCCTCGACGGCCGGCGGACGAGCGAGCCGCTGCCGTGGAGCTACGAGCACCTCGCGTCAGACCTCGCGGCCTCCGCGTCGCGAGTCGTCGACGTCGACACCGGCGGCGGTGAGGTCCTCGCGCGCCTCGCCCCTCCCGCCGGCTCCGTCGCGGTCGAGGACTGGCCCGCCAACGTCCCCATCGCCACCCGGCGCCTCCGCCCTCTGGGCGTCGAGGTCCGCGGGCGCGTGGACGGAAAGCTCCCGCTCGACGACGCCTCGACCGACGTCGTCCTGAACCGGCACGGAGACCTCGACCTGGCCGAGACCGCGCGCGTGCTCCGCCCGGGAGGCACGCTCCTCACCCAGCAGGTCGGCGTCGGCAACGAGACCGAGCTCAACCAGTCCTTCGGGGTCCTCGCGGCCCCGATGCCACAGGCCGTCGCCGACGTCGCGGACCTGACCGCCCGGGCGCGCGACGCCGGGCTCGTCGTCGACCTCGCCGCGCACGCGGTCGCCGTCGACCGCAACCTCGACGTCGGCGCCGTCGTCCTCCAGCTCTGAGCGGTCCCGTGGCGGGTGCCCGGGTTCACGGTC
Organism: Luteimicrobium album; assembly: GCF_030161555.1. Classification (GTDB taxonomy): domain Bacteria; phylum Actinomycetota; class Actinomycetes; order Actinomycetales; family Cellulomonadaceae; genus Luteimicrobium; species Luteimicrobium album. Next base: position 3,508,934 of record NZ_BSUK01000001.1, on the reverse strand, counting down.
GAAGGTTCGACGGACGCTTTGCGACGCATCCACCGCACCATCGATGCGCGCGGGTCCTTCGACACCCACAGCGTCCGCCTGCTCCTGCGGGCCCACCGCCCGCGCTGACGGCTCCGCGGGCGTACGGTCGGCACCGTGGCCCGCACCGACTACATCGACGACCCCGCAGCCCCGAACATCACCTCCGTCGTCCCCTCCGTCGTCGCCGTCGTCGAGCACGACGGCGCGGTCCTCCTCATCCACAAGACCGACAACGACCTCTGGGCCCTCCCCGGCGGCGGGCACGAACCAGGGAGACCATCACCGACACCGTCGTCCGCGAAGTCCACGAGGAGACCGGCTACGACGTCGAGGTCACCGGCCTCGTCGGCACCTACACCAACCCCAACCACCGCATGGCCTACGACGACGGCGAGGTCCGCCAGCAGTTCTCGCTCTGCTTCACCGCACGCCTGCTGGGCGGCGAAGCCCGCACCAGCTCCGAGAGCAAGGCCGTCGCCTGGGTCACACCCTACGACGCCGAAGACCTCCCCATGCACCCCTCCATGCGGCTCCGCCTCCAGCACGCCCTCGAACGACGACCCGCCCCGTACCTCGGCTAGGCCACCGCTACGGTGGGGAGCATGGTGACCGCCCTGCGCCTCGACAACATCGGCATCGTCGTCGACGACCTCGACTCCGCGATCGCCTACTTCACCGACCTCGGGCTCGAGCGCGTCGGGGAGGCCACCGTCGAAGGGGACGTCGTCGACCGCCTCCTCCAGCTCGAGGGAGTCCGTTCTCGCATCGCCATGCTCCGCACCCCCGACGGCCACTCCCAGCTCGAGCTGAGCCAGTACGTCACCCCGCCCGCCGAGCCGACCTCCCCACCCCCGCACAACACGCTCGGTCTGCACCGCATCGCGCTCGTCGTCGACGACGTCGACGCGGCCGTCGCCGTCGTCCGTGACCACCGCTTCGGACTCGTCGGCGAGGTCGTGCAGTACGAGGACAGCTACCGCATGTGCTACGCCCGCGGGCCGGCGGGCATCATCGTCATGCTCGTCCAAGAGCTCGGCTGAGGCCCCGGTGCCGATCCTGCCCAAGGAACGCGACCCCCGGCTCATCACCATCCGCCGCGGCGGCACCCTCACCGACGCCGACCACCACCAGCTCGCCGAGTGGGCCGCGACTTGCGCCGAACACGTCCTCCCACTCTTCGAGGCCGCCAGCCCCGACGACCCCCGACCACGCGACGCCATCGCCGTCGGACGCGCCTGGGCCCGCGGCCACGCCCGCATGACCGAAGCCCACGACGCCGCGTTCCCCGCCAACGCCGCAGGACGAGACCTCCCCGAGCCCGCCCGGTTCGCGGCGCTCGCGGCCGGGCAGGCGGCGCCCGTAGCGCACGTCGCCGCGCACGCGCTCGGGGCCGCGGCCTACGCGATCCGCGGGGCCGCCGCGGCCGCGCCGTCGGGCACCGAGGACACGGCGCGCCTCGCCGAGCGCGACTGGCAGCGCGAGCGCATCCCGGAGGGTCTCCGGGACCTCGTGCTCGACGACCAGCGCCGCCGCAGCGCCATCTGCTGGCACGCGTTCGACGACTGAGCGTCGCGGGGCGACCTCAGCCCTGGGCGTCCGCGGACCGTGCTTCCTGCACGGTCCGCGGCAGCAGGCAGAACTCGTTGCCCTCGACGTCCGCGAGCACGACCCACGGAGCGTCCGGCCCCTGCCCGACGTCGACGCGTCGCGCGCCCAGGGCGAGCAGCCGGTCGAGCTCGGCCTGCGTCGTCGTGCCGTCCGCTCGCAGGTCGAGATGCAGGCGGTTCTTCACGACCTTGCCCTCGGGGACCGCGGCGACGTCGATCGTCGGCCAGGACGCGTCGCCGGGCCCGATGCTGACGAGGTCGTCCTCCCTCTGGAGGACGCGCCAGCCCAGGACGTCGCACCAGAAGGCCGCGACCGCCTCGGGGTCGACGGCGTCGATGGCGATGGTGGCGATCCGGCTGGGCATGGACCCATCCTGCGCCCGGGCGCTGACGCTCCTCAGGGTCGGCCGGGGAGAAATCGGTGGGCCGGTCGCCGGCCCGGTGGTGTGATCGACGCATGGCGACGACGCTGGACGATCCCGGGACCACCGACCTCGACGAGGCGCTGGGCGCCCTGCGGGACTGGCAGGAGGAGGGCACCCCGCTCCAGCTCCACCCGGGCGACCTCGGGTGGAAGGCCCGTGCCGGTGCCAGCACCGCGGCCGCTGCCGTGCGGGCGTGGCGCGGTAGGGGAGAGATCGTCGCCCTCGGGATGCTCGACGCGCCGGACCTGCTGCGGCTCGCCCTCGCGCCCGAGTCGTTCCAGGACGAGGGGCTCGCGCACCAGGTGCTCGCCGACCTCGCCGATGAGACGCGTGGCGTGCTGCCGGCGGGGCAGGCGTACCTCGAGACTCCGAACGGCGTGCTCCTGCACGATCTCGTGCTCACGGAGGGCTGGGAACCGGGGGAGTCGTGGACCCCGCTGCGACGCGAGCTCGACGAGGCCGTACCGGACCCAGGGCTCACGATCGCCGTCGCCGGGCCGGAGGACGTTCATGACCGGGTCGCCGTTCATCGAGCATCGTTTCCCGGATCAACTTTCACTGAGGAGAGCTGGCGTGCGATGGCCGCCACCAGCGCGTACGCGGGCGCCCGTTGTCTCGTCGCCTACGACGACGGCACTGCGGTTGCTGCGGCGACGGTGTGGTCGGCGGGGAGGAGGCCGGGGTTGCTGGAGCCGGTGGGTGTGCACAGCGAGCACCGGGGGCACGGCTATGGCACCGCGATCAGCCTCGCGGCCGCACGGGCGCTGCGGGAGCTCGGCTCGTCCAGCGCGATCGTCTGCACGCCGACGGCCAACGAGGCGGCCGTGGCGACCTATCGGTCCGCGGGCTTCGTCCCGGAGAAGCTGCGCCTGGACGCCGTGCGCGGCGGCCGCTGACGACGTCGGTGCGAAGCGTCAGCTGACGACGTCGGTCCGTCGCACGCGACGCCTGCACATCTCGGACATGGGCGCCTCGCACCACTGACCGCTCACGCCGAGTACGAGGATCTCCCACGAGTACGAGGGGAATCGGCTCGTACTCGTGGGAGATCCTCGTACTCGGCGGGGAAGGCCGCGATGGTTGATGTGACTCTCACGGGCAGAAGTGCCGACGTGGAGGTTCGGTGCCGTAGGCAACGAGCTGCGGATGTACGAGGGCTCGCGGATCTGTCGCGTGGGCACGGGCGGCGACCCGGCCGACGTCGGAGCACGACGAAGACCGGTTCGTCAGCAGGCTGACCGGCTGACGTCACGACTCGGCGCCGACGAGGAGGATGCGGTCGCACCCGGCGCATCCGGGATCCAGGTGTCAGTCCGTGAGATCCTGCGGCGAATACCCACTCGCGTCGTGATCGTCGTGATCCGATAATGTACGTTATGTCATTTCGTCACAGAAACGTGGTCCCCCTCGGAGCCGAAAGCGCCCGGTGGCCGTGACCCGTGTGCCGTCGCACGCGCGGCCGACATGTCGATCGCCCGACGACTCGAACCCTCTCCGCGCCCACCAGTCAGGTCACGTGCGCGGCCACCGCGTCGAGGACGACAGGCACGAGGTGCCCGTCGTACGCCTGGTCCAGTCGGTACGCCCAGGCGTCCGATCCGGTGACGGTCTCGCGGCAGATCGTGGCGCCGCACCGGCAGGTCATGGCGAAGTCCGGGTCGACGGTCGACGCGGCGTAGTCGTTGGTCAGCTCCTCCCCGGGCGCGATGTCGCGGCGAGCCACGAGCTCGAACGGTCCGTCCCACCACAGGTTGGGCTCGCACGAGTGGTTCCCGTGGTGGTTCGGGCTGCCTGCCGGCAGGACCAGGTGCTCGTCGGGGCCCACAGCGATGGTGTCGACGTAGGTCGCGCTGGTCTCGAGGAGTCGGCGCAGCTCCTGGGTGCCGACGAGCGCACCTCCCAGCCGCGCGACCGGAGTACCCGCAGAGATCTCACGGACGGCGAACAGTCCCGTCCCCTCGATCGGCGACCGTCTGACCTCCGCGCTCGACGACAACCAGCAGTCCTGTCCTGGGCGCATGCACCGACCCTAGGTCGCGACCCTGTCCGGGGCGACCGGCACGCGCGCCTCTGGCGATCGCACGCGACAATGGCTGCCGTGCCCGCCGCCCCCGCCACCGTCGTCGCGTCAGCCACACCTACGGGCGACGAGATCGTCGACGTGGCGAAGATCTGGGCCGCGGCGACGGCACGACGCGACGCCCTGGACGTACCGGAACCGTGGCAGCACAAGCTGCCCGGGATCCGAGCCCGACTTGCCCTGCCTCACGCGACCCTGTTCCTCGCAGGCGACACGGGCGAACCAGCAGGCTTTGCCCTGGCTGCCTCGACCGATGCCGAGGCCGAGCTGTACTACCTCGCGGTGGACCCCGGTGCGTGGGGTCGCGGGCTCGCGGCAGGGCTCCTGGACGCCGTCGAGCGCTGGGCCGTGGAGCGCGGCGTCACCCGCCTGACCCTCTGGGTGCTGGAGGACAACGCACGCGCGTGCAGCACCTATGCGCGGGCCGGCTGGGTCGCGACCGACGAGCGCCAGGTCGCCCAACCCCCGGGCCGGCTCGAGCGCCGACTCACACGTGCAATGCCCGAGCGCCCGTCGCGGGCTCGAAGCTGACGTCGGCCGTCGTGACCGTCCCTGCGCGACGCCTCGGCGCCTGGTGGCCGTCCCAGTACAGGTTCGTGTGCGCGATCACGAGGTCGGGCGACGGGGCGCCGTACTCCGACAGGTCCTCGGTGGTGTGGGCGTCGGACACGAGCGTCGCGTCGTAGCCGCGTGCGATCGCGCCGTGGAGCGTCGACCGGATGCACTCGTCCGTCTGCGCGCCGGCCACGACGAGGCTGCCCACGGCGACCGCGGCCAGCTGCTCCTCGAGGTCGGTGTCCTCGAACGAGTCCGGGTACTCCTTCTGGACGACGGGCTCGCCGTCGTCCACGGTCAGCTCCGGGACGATCTCCCACCCCCGCTCCCGCGCGGCATGCCCTGCGGGTCCGAGTGCTGCACCCAGACGACCGGCACATCGGCGGCCCGGGCCTTGTCGACGAGCGTCGCGACGTTCGCGACGACGTCGTCGCGGTGGTAGGCCTCGCCCACCACCCCGTTCTGGACGTCGACCACCAGGAGCGCGGTGTTCGGGCGGTTGGTGAGCGTGCTCATGAGCGGACTCCCCTTCGAGCCGGTTGCGTGGGGCGGACGAGAAACGACGCTACGCCTCGCCTCTGACAGGTCGCCCCCGCGCTCGATGTCCGATTGATACCATTTTGTATGTCTCAACTGAACGGTTTCGCGACGATCCGACCATCACGTGCGACCACTCCTCCCGCCCATCATGTCGGACCCGTCCCCTACGGTCGTCCCGTCCCGAAGCACAGGAGGTTCTCGTGGCAGCGCCACCCCGCGTCGTCCGGCTCACCGTCGCCGAGGCGGTCCGCCGCTACCGCACGGTCGTCGACTCCGAGACGCTGCGCGGGATCCTCTCCCCCACGACGCGCGACACGTACACCCGTGACCTGCGGGAGTTCTCCGTCCTCGCGGGCCCCGACCGCGTCCTCGACGACGTCTCCGGCGAGGACCTCGACGACGTCCTCGTGCGGTACCAGCTCGCCCCTGACGCGCGCTACACCAACCCCTCGGACAAACCGGGCGGCCCCGGCAAGTCGACGGCCAGCGTCAACCGGTTTCGCCAGTCCGTCTCGCGCTTCTTCACGCACGCGACGAAGCACGCGTGGGTCCGGGCCAACCCTTTCCTGTGGGCTGCTCCCCGGCCCGGACGCGCGGCGGGCTGCGCGTCGAGCGCACGGCGCTGCCTGCGTCGTCGGCGCGGGCGCTCCTGGACGCCGCGGAGGCGGCCACCCGTGAGCAGCCGCCACGTCGCGACCAGGACCTCGCGGTCCGGGACCGGCTCGTGATCGCCCTCCTGCTCGTCCTCGGCCCGCGCGTCTCCGAGCTGGTCCGTGCGGACCTCGACGACGTCGTCCGCGAACCGGGCGCAGCGCGCTGGCGGATCCGCGGCAAGGGCGGCACCGTCCGCACCGTGAGCCTCTCGGCGCCGCTCGAGGAGGCGCTCGGCGACTACCTCACGACGCTGCGCCCGACCCTGCTGGCCCGCGGGGACGTCACACCGGACGCCCAGCGCGCGCTCCTCCTGAGCTGGCGCGGGCGCCGCATGGACGCCCAGTCGGTCCGCGCGCTCCTCACCCGCGCGATGGGGCGCGTCCCCGGCGACCTGCGTCGGGGCGCGACACCCCATGCCCTGCGGCACACGACGGCGACCCTCCTGGTCGCGCACGGCTGGGACGTCAAGGTCGTCGCGGAGCTCCTGGGGCACGCGTCGATCGCCACCACGGGCGTCTACCTCGACCGGATCGAGGGCGAGCTCGCGGCCGCGATCGCCGCGCACCCGCTCACGACGCGGTCGGAGGCCCCGGGCGGTGCGGCGACCGGCGAGCCCGACCGCTTCCCGTTCAGCGATCCCGGTACTGCTGCGGGCTGAGCCCGTGGACCCGCTTGAACGCGGCGCTCAGCGCGAACGGTGTCGCGTACCCCACGCGCCGAGCGACCGTCTCGAGCGTCGCGTCCGACGACGCCAGGAGGTCGGCGGCCAGGGCGAGGCGCACACCCGTGAGGTAGCCGAGCGGCGTCTCCCCGACCAGCTCGCGGAACCTCCGCGCGAACGCCGCGCGCGACATCCCCGCCTGGCCCGCGAGCGACTCCACGGTCCAGCCGTGCGCGGGGTCGTCGTGGATCACCGCGAGCGCTCGCCCGACGTCCGGGTCGTGGGCGGCGCGCAGCCACCCCGGACGGTCGGCGCCCGGCATCGCGAACCAGTCCCGCAGCGCGGTCACGAGCAGCAGGTCCAGCACCCGGTCGAGGACGACCTCCTGCCCGGGCTCGTCGCGGTCGAGCTCGTCGTCGAGCACGTCCACGAGCCGCCGCGCGGCCCCGGTCGGCCCGAGGACCGCGAGCGGTGGCAGCCCGGCGAGGATGCGCCGGCTCGTCGCGTCCGGCAGCGGGTAGGTGCCGACGAGCATCCGCGCCTCGCCCGGTAGCGCGTTGCCCCACGCGCGCAGTCCGAGGGTCATGCGCTCGGTCATGCTCTCGCCCGACGGCGCCCGGCACACCTGTCCCGGGTGCACGACGACGTGCGGCGCGACCCCGGCGGCGTGCGCCATCGTGTACGGGACGGGGCCGGGGACGACCACGACGTCGCCCGGCCCGAGGGTGACGCGCGGCCCGGCGTCGGACTCGAAGGAGGCGGTGCCGTGCGTGACGGCGACGACCGTGGCGGGGGCCTCGTCGGCGACGCGCACCGACCACGGGGGGTCGAACGAGGCCCGGAGCAGGAACGCTCCCCGGGCTCGGGGGCCGTCGAGCAGGGCGGTCAGCGGGTCCACCACGTCACCGTAGACGCTCGCGTATGGGGGTGAGCGTCTGGCCCATGTCGACGCGCCGAGGGAGCCGGTTGACTCGAGCCAGGCGACCGACCAGGCGCCACCTCACGACCAAGGAGCTATCGTGCGTCCTCTCACCGCCGTCCTGACCGGTCTCACCGTCCTCTCCGCCGGCGCGATGGCCGGCACGTTCTTCGCCTTCGCGGTGGGCGTCATGCCGGGGCTGTCCGCGGGGAGCCCCGCGACGGCCGTCTCCGCGATGCGCCACATCAACGCCCGGATCGAGAACCCGTTCTTCCTCGCCGTGTTCATGCTCGTCCCGGTCTTCGCCGCGGTCGCCGGGGTCCTCGCGCTGCGCTCGGGCCAGCGCACCGCTGGAGTGCTCCTGCTCGTCGCGGCAGCCGTGTACGTCGTCGGGACGATCATCACGACGGGCGCGGTGAACGTCCCGCTCAACCAGACGCTCGCGTCCGCGTCGCCGCACGCCGACCCCGCGACCGTGTGGGCCGACTTCGTGGGCCGCTGGAACGTGGGCAACACGGTTCGCACCCTGGCGTCGAGCGCGACCCTGCTGCTCGCGGCGGCGGCGTTCGCTGCGAGGTCCGCGACCCCGAAGGCGGCCGCGGCCGCGGAGCTCGTCACGGACGCGGTCACCGCCGTCGCGCGGTGACCGCGTCCGTCGCTCAGAACGGCGTCGGGAGCGTGCCGGGCGCCGACCGGCGGGCCACCGACCAGGGCAGGACGACCCACAGCCCGAGCAGCCCGCACAGCGCGACTCCCCGGCGACCACCCCGGCCGTCGTGGACACGACGACGTCGAACAGGAAGAACACGCAGCCCACGATCGTCAGCCCGAGCGCGAGCAGACCGAGCCGGGCGAGCCGGTGCCCCAGGACCACGGTCTCGCGCTTGAGCCGCCGCCGGAACAGGAACCGGTGCAGGCTCACCGGGGCGACGAGGAGCCCGGTCGCCGCCGTGGACAGGGCGACGAGCACCAGGTACGTCGCGACCTCGAGGTCGTCGAGACGCCCGAAGCGCTGCTGGAACGGGACGGTCAGGAGGAAGCCCGTGAGGACCTGGGCGCCGGTCTGGGTGACGCGGAGCTCCTGCAGCAGCTCGTTCCAGTTCCGGTCGAGCCGCTCCGCCACGGTCTCGTGGCGGCCCGCGTCGTCGGACGCCCAGGGGCCGTCGTCGGGCATCTCGTCCCCGGGCGACTGGCCGGGCGCAGCGTCGTCGCGCACGAGCCCACGCTAACCGTCGGCGCGGCCCGACGGCGCGACGAGCCCCGACTCGTACGCCACCACGACAAGCTGGGCCCGGTCCCGCGCCCCCAGCTTCGCCAGGAGCCGGCTCACGTGCGTCTTCACGGTCGTCACCTCGACGACGAGCTCCGCGGCGAGCTCGGCGTTCGACCGGCCACGGGCCACCAGGGCGAGCACCTCCCGCTCCCGCTCGGTCAGCCCGGCCAGGCGGGCGTCGTCGGGCGTGGGAGCGGTCGGCGCCTGCCGGACGAACGCCGACACGAGCCGCGTCGTCACGCTCGGCGCGAGGAGCGACTCCCCCGCCGCGACGACCCGGATCGCGTCGAGCAGGCGCTCCGGCGGCGTGTCCTTGAGCACGAACCCGCTCGCTCCCGCACGCAGCGCCTGGAAGACGTACTCGTCGTGGTCGAACGTCGTGACGACGAGCACCCGTGGGCCGTCCGGCTCGCCCGCGAGGTAGCGCGTGGCCTCGAGCCCATCCATCACGGGCATCCGCAGGTCCATGAGCACGACGTCGGGCCGGAGGGCCCGCGCCTGCCGGACCGCGTCGGCACCGTGGGACGCCTCGCCCACGACCTCGAGGTCGGGCGCGGACCCGACGAGCGCACGGAAGCCCGCACGAACGAGGGCCTCGTCGTCGACGACGAGCACCCGGGTCGGGGCCGGGCTCGTGTCCCCGGGCTGGTCAGGCATCAGGAGGCTGGGCTCGTCCGGCACGCGCCCCAGTATGGTGCGCCTCCGCCCCCTCGCCCGGCACGCCGGGCCCGAACACGGCCTCGACGCGCCAGCCGCCGCCGTCGACGGGGCCGGCGCTCGCGCGACCGCCGTGCAGCGCGACGCGCGCACGGATGCCCTCGACCCCCAGCCCGGACCCGGCGAGCGCGGGCGGGCCCGATGCGCCGGCAGGGTCCATCGCCCCGGTGTCCTCGACGACGACGACGAGCGGGTCGGCGCGACGGACGTCGACGCGCACGTGAGCCCCCGGCGCGTGCTTGACGACGTTCGTCAGCGCCTCCTGCACGACCCGGTACGCGGACGTCTCGAGCAGCCGGTCGTAGGTCGCCTCGCCCTCGACCCTCAGGTCGACGGCGAGCCCCGCGTCGGCGACGGCGGCGACGAGGGCGGGGACGTGGTCGAGCGTCGGCTCGGGGACCGGGTCGGCGCCCCCGACGTCCCGCAGGCCCGCCAGGACGCCACGGAGCTCGGACAGCGCGCGCCGGCTGGCATCCTCGATCGTGGTGAGCGCGGCGCGCGCCTGCTCGGGATCGTCGTCCAGGAGCAGCCGGCCCACGCCGGCCCGGACCGCGACGAGCGACAGGGTGTGAGAGACGACGTCGTGGACGTCGCGGGAGACCCGCAGCCGCTCCTCGGCGCGGACGCGTGCGTCGGCCTCGCGGGCGAGCCTGGCCTCCTCGACGGCGAGCGCGGCCGCGAACCCGCGCCGGGTGCGCACGACGTCGCCGACGAACCACCCGGCGGCGGCCACGAGGAGCTGGACGAGGTCCTGGTCGCGGTCGGGCCACACGTGCAGCGCGACCATGTCGGCCGCGCTGACGGCGACCGCCGCCGCGGCGACGGCGAGCACCGCGGTCCGGCGCGGCAGCCGGACCGCGCACACGGCGGCGGCGACGCCGAGGGCCGGCCCCAGGTCGCTCACGAACGGCGTCACCCGCACGCCGGTGAGCGCGGCGACGACGAGCCCGGCGGAGACGAGCGCGAGCGCGAGGACGGGTGCACGACGTGCCCAGGCCAGCGGCGCGGCGACCAGCAGGCCCAGCAGCGGTGTCGCGAGCGGGTGCGCGTCGGACGGCAGCGAGAGCAGGACCGGCACGGTGAACAGCGCGAAGCACGCCACGGCCACCGCGACGTCGAGCCAGAGCCCGGGCCGTGGCCGCCGCCCACGCAGGGGCACGGTGCGTGGCGCGAGATCGCGCTGCGGCCCGTCGGGGGAGGTCATGGCACCGACCCTAGGGGCGGCGTCCGCCGGCGTCGTCCTCCTCGAGGACGACGGGGCGCGTCGTCCCCGAGGAGGGTCGGGGTCGGCGCTCCTCCCCCAGGACGACGGCGGGATCCGTCCGTGCGCACGACGCCCGGCCCGCGGCGCGGCGACAGGCTCGAGCCATGACCACACCGAACCGTCTCTCCCGTCCGATCGTCCTCACCTCCGCCACGCTGTTCGTGGTCGGCGTCGTCACAGGTGCCGTCGCGTATGCCCAACGCAGCGACGCGCCAGCCGTCCACCACGACGGCACCTCCGCGTGGGCGGTGCACCTCGTCCTCACGGCGCTCGCAGGGGTCGCGGTCGCGGTGCTCGCCGCCCGGGGTCGCCTCCGGGCGACGCTCCTCGCACCCCTCGGCCGGCCGGCCGCTGCGCGGGTCCGTCTGACGCTCCGGGAGGCGACCCGTCGCCCGGCGGTGGCGCTCCGCGCCCTCGTGGCCGTGCCGTTCGCCGCCCTGTTCCTCTACGGCTTCTGGCGTGCGGGCGAGCAGGTCGTCGGCGGCCTGGACCCCCGCTTCACGGCCGACGCCTGGGGTGGCCCGTCCTACCTGGGCGCGATGTACTGCCACTACCTCGACGGCGCGCTCCTCATGGCGGTCGCCGCCCTCGCCCTGCACGCGCTGCTCCTGGGGCGCGGCACTCGCCTCGCCGCCGTGCGGACGTCGTCGGGCGTGGGCATGGTGGGGACGAGGTGATCGCCCCGAACGGCGCACCGAGCCCAACGACGACAGGGAGGCGGACCATGCCGAAGCGCAGCCCAGGACCGAGCGTCAAGGACAAGAAGCTGTACGAGGAGCTCCGCGACGAGGGGAGCTCCGCGACGAGGGGAGCTCCAAGGAGAAGAGCGCGCGCATCGCGAACGCCGCCGCAGGCAGCTCGCGCTCCGAGGTCGGGAAGAAGGGCGGGAAGTCCGGGTCCTACGAGGACTGGACGGTCGCCGACCTGCGCAAGCGCGCGTCGGAGATCGGGATCGAGGGCCGGTCCTCGATGAAGAAGGCCGAGCTGGTCAAGGCTCTACGGAACCACTGACCGGGCTGCGGTCGGCGGCGAGACGAGACCGCTCTCGCCGCCGGCTCAGCGCCTTGACGGCTTCGACGAAGAGGAAGACCGCCACGGCGAGGAGGAGCGGGACCCACCACCCGCGCCAGCCCACGGACGCCGAGTCGAAGACCGTGTGCATGAAGGGCACGTAGACGAAGACGAGCTGCAGCACGACGAGCGCGCCGGCCGAGATCCACAGGACGCGGTTGCCGCGCAGCACGTCGAGCGTGAGGCTCGACCGACCCAGGAACCGGCAGTTGAACAGGTAGGCGAGCTGCCCGAGGACGAGGGTCGTGACGGCGGTGGTCTGCGCCTGGGCGACGCTCATGTGCCCCGCCCGCTCGGTGAAGAAGACGGCGAGGGTCGCCCCGCCGATGACCGCGGAGACGAGCAGGATCCGCCCGAGGGCCGGGCCCCCGACGAGCGACGCGTCCGGGTCGCGGGGCGGACGCGCCATGATGCCCGGCTCCGCCGACTCGTACGCGAGCGCGAGGGACAGTGTGACGGCGGTGACCATGTTGACCCAGAGCACCTGGACGGGTGTGAGTGGCAGCGTCAGCCCGAAGAGCACCGCGACCAGGATGACGAGCGCCTGCGCCCCGTTCGTCGGAAGGAGGAAGAGCACCGACTTGCGGACGTTGTCGTAGATCCGGCGCCCCTCCTCGACCGCGCGCTCGATGGTCGCGAAGTTGTCGTCGGCGAGCACGACGTCGGCGGCCTCCTTCGTGGCCTCGGTCCCCTTGATCCCCATCGCGACCCCGACGTCGGCCTGGCTGAGCGCCGGGGCGTCGTTGACGCCGTCGCCCGTCATCGCGACGACCTGGCGGTGCGCCTGGAGCGCCGAGACGATCCGGATCTTGTGCTCGGGGCTCGTGCGCGCGTACACGTCGACGTCCTGCACGACGGCGCGCAGCTGCTCGGTCGACAGGACCTCGAGCTCGGCTCCCGTCAGGACCGCGGGGGCGGTGTCCTCGTCGGGCGTGCCCGGCCCGAGGGGACGGCCGGCGGCGTCGAGGATGCCGAGCTCCTTGGCGATCGCGACCGCGGTGCCCGGGTGGTCGCCGGTGATCATCTTGACGGCGATGCCCGCCTGGTGGCAGTCGGCGACCGCGGCCACGGCCTCGGGCCGCGGCGGGTCGACGATCCCGATCAACCCGCAGAGCTCGAGCTCGTGGAGGTCGTCGTCGGTGACGTCGCGCGTGGCCTCGGCCGCCGTCCGGCGTGCCGCCGCGAGCACGCGCAGACCGCGCGCCCCGAGGGCGTCCACCTCGCCCTCCCAGAACGCGGCGTCGAGCGTCGCGGCCGCGCCGTCCGCCCCCACCTGGCTCGCGCACCGCGCGAGCACCCGGTCCGGCGCTCCCTTGACGTGCACGACGGCGCCGCCCCCGGGCGTCGAGCGTCGCCATGTACTTGACCGCGGAGTCGAAGGGCAGCACCGCGACGCGGTCCCAGCCCGCGCCGTCGTCGCCCGCCTTGAGCGCGAGCGTGCGCAGTGCACCCTCCGTGGGCTCACCCACCAACGCCCAGCCACCCGGCCCCGGCACGACCTGCGCGTCGTTGCACAGGGCCACCGCCTCGACGACGGATCGCAGGTCGGGGTGGGCACCGAGCGTCGCGGCCGCCCCGTCGGGCGTCGTCACGGCTCCCTCCGGGGCGTACCCGGCGCCCTCGACGTCGAACGTCCGTTCCGCGGTCCGCACGACCCGCGCCGTCATCTCGTTCTTGGTGAGCGTGCCGGTCTTGTCGGAGCAGATCGTCGTGACGGCCCCCAGCGTCTCGACGGACGGCAGGCGCCGCGTGATCGCGTTGCGCCGTGCCATCTGTTGGACGCCGAGCGCGAGCGTGATGGTCACCAGCGCCGGGAGCCCCTCGGGCACCGCCGCGACTGCGAACCCGATCGACGCCGACAGGAGCTCGTCGACCGAGAAGTGATGCAGCGTGTGCCCGATCACCGCCATGACCACGCCGAGCACGAGTATGAGGAGCGCGATCGCGGTGCCGAACCGTCCGAGCTGCCGGGTCAGCGGCGTGGTCAGGTCGTCGGCCTCGGCGACGAGCCCCTGGATCCGACCGAGCTCGGTCGCCGCGCCCGTGGCGACGACGACCCCCGACCCCGTGCCGGCCACGACGATCGTCCCGGAGAACAGCATGCTCGTGCGGTCGCCGACGCCCGCCTGCGGGTCGACGGAGGCCGGGTCCTTCGCGGCGGGCTGCGACTCGCCCGTGAGCGCGGACTCCTCCACACGCAGGTTCGTCGCCTCGAGCACCCGCACGTCGGCGGGGACGCGCTCCCCGGCCGCACGCGCACGACGTCGCCGGGCACCACGTGCGCCGCGTCGACCGTCGCCCACGCGCCGTCGCGCAGCACCTCCGCCGACGGCGAGAGCATCTGCCGGATGCCCTCCAGCGCGCTCTCCGCCCGGCCCTCCTGGATGAACCCGACCGCGGCGTTCACGACCGCCACGAGCAGGATGATCGTGAAGTCGATCCACTCGCCGAGGATCGCCTTGAGGCCCGCCGAGACCAGCAGGACGTACACGAGGACGTCCTGGAACTGCGCGAGGATCCGCCGCCACAACGGCGGGCGTTCCGGGGGCGGGAGCTCGTTCGGTCCGACCTCGGCGAGGATCCGGACGGCGTCCGCGGAGCCGAGCCCGCCCGTGCCCGAGCCGAGCTCCGCCGCCACGTCAGGGGCTGGCCTCGCCCAGGGCGTGGCCGCGGTCCGGCTGACGACGGCGGAGCGCGCGGGCGACGGGGCGGGCACGGCGGTCACGTCCTCATTCAAGACCGCGACGACAGCGACCGCGACGCGAGCGGGGAGTCAGCGGTCCGCGTCCGCCGCGTCCTCCTCGGGGCGGGGCGCGACCGTCTCGTCGCGCTCGAGCGAAGGCGCGTCGCCGAACTCCGGGTGCGCGAGCTCGAGCTCGTGCGCCACGAGCGGCGCGCGGGCCTCGGGGTCGGGTTCGACGTCCAGGGCGGCGCCGTCGCCGGACAGGTCGGCCACGGTCCAGCCCCAGCCCCCGCCCAGCCCTTCGGGTCCGAGCTGGCGGAGCACGGAACCCCGGCCGATAGGCGACAGCAGGGCGTCGTGGATCGGCACGACGACCGCAGGCTGCAGCGTCCGCACCCAGTCGACGATCTCGGCGAGCTTGAGCCACGGTCCGGACACGGGGGTCAGCACGACGTGCACCCGCGCCCCGTGCGGCAGCTCCACGAACGCGTCGCCCGGGTGCAGCACCGACCCGTCGACGACGTAGCCCACGTTCGCGATCCGCGGCAGGTCCGTGTGGATCGCAGCGTGCGTGCCGCCCA
The DNA here is from genome assembly GCF_030161555.1 of Luteimicrobium album. GTDB lineage: Bacteria > Actinomycetota > Actinomycetes > Actinomycetales > Cellulomonadaceae > Luteimicrobium > Luteimicrobium album. Next base: position 3,493,883 of record NZ_BSUK01000001.1, on the reverse strand, counting down.
CGACGTCGACGTCGTGGCCCAGGACCCGCAGCGCCGTCCCGGGGACGGCCTCGTGGAGGCGCTGCAGCTCGACACCCCGCGCCTGGAGGGCCGCGACGACGGCCGCGGGCGCCCAGACCTCGACGTGCGTCCGCTCGGCCAGGGCGGCGAGCAGCGGTTCGACGTCGACGTGGTCGGCGTGCTCGTGGGTGACGAGCACCGCGTCGGCGGACGCGAGGGCGTCGGGCGACGAGTACGCCCCCGGGTCGATCACGAGGACGCCGGAACGATCGGTGAGGCGGCCGCACGCGTGGCCCAGGATCTCGAGCTTCATGCCCCTATCGTCCGCCTTCGCGGCTCCCGGGGCGCGTCGGTCCGGTGACCGGCCGACGACGCGGCGTCAGCTCGCGCTGCGTGCCCGACGACGCACGGCGAGCTCGTCCTCGACGTCCGGCGCGGCGTCCTCGAGGCTCTCGGTCGGCAGCTCCGCGAGCGTGCCCTCGACCTCGCGCCACACGCGGCCGACCGCGATGCCGAACACACCCTGCCCGCCCTGGACCAGGTCGATGACCTCGTCCGCGGACGTGCACTCGTAGACGCTCGCACCGTCGCTCATGAGCGTGATGCCCGCGAGGTCGTTCACGCCGCGCTCGCGCAGCGTGTGCACGGCGGCCCGGATCTGCTGCAGCGAGACGCCCGTGTCCAGGAGACGCTTGACGATCTTCAGGACGAGGATGTCGCGGAAGCCGTACAGGCGGTGCGAGCCGGAGCCCTGCGCCGACTTCACGCTGGGCTCGACCAGACCCGTGCGCGCCCAGTAGTCCAGCTGGCGGTAGGTGATCCCTGCCGCCCGGCAGGCCGTCGGGCCGCGGTAGCCGATCGACTCGTCCTGCTCCGCGATCGCGTCACCGAACAGGAGTCCCTGGGCACCCTGCGGCACGGGTGCGCTGGTCGCGCCCGCCTCACCCTTGCTGCTCATGCTGTGCCTCCTACCGGGCCCTGCGTCCTCGGCCTGCTCGCGGCGCCCACGTGACGCCGGGGCCGCTCGACTCCCACCACGCTAGGGGTGGCCGGGGGTCGGTCAACGACCGCGCCTCTCAGCGTATCGGGCGTGTCGCGACATCGCCGACCGACGTCCACAGCCCGACGCTCCACCGGAGGTTCCGGCTCGCGCCACGGACCCTCACCCTCCACCTGAGGGTTGCTGCGCGTCTGTCACGCCGCAGTCGCCCCTCGTCGACCTCGACCTGAGGTCGAAGGCCCGCTCACGGGCCGAAGTCCTCCGGTTCGACCCCGTCCAGGAAGGACCGGAACCGCTCGACCTCGCGCGCGCCGGCGTCGTCGACGACCTCCACGCCGGCCCGCGCCACGACCTCCGCGGCACACAGGACCGGGGCACCCGTCCGCACCGCGAGGGCGATCGCGTCCGAGGCCCGCGAGTCGACGCGCTCCCCGTTGGAGAGAGCCAGCTCCGCGAAGAACACGCCGTCCCTCAACGCCACGACCTCGGTGCTCTCCAGCACCACCCCGGTCGCCCGCAGGACGTCGCGCAGCAGGTCGTGCGTCATCGGGCGAGGCGGCACGACGCCCGCCTGGGCGCTCGCGATGGCCGTCGCCTCGCGCGGTCCGATCGCGATCGGCACCACCAGCCCGGACCGGGCGTCGAGCAGCAGCACGACGACCTCCTGGTCGCCGAGCTGACGCACGCCCAGGACGTCGACAGGAACCATGGGGTCGTCGCCGGCCATCACTCCACGGTACGACGACCGCCTGCCGGCGGGTACGGCGACCGCGTCAGGCGAGGTCGGCGATCTCCTGGCGCAGCCACGCGGCGTGCAACCGGACGAAGAGGTCCCCGATCTCGTCCGCCGTCTCGTCCGCACGCACCCGGGCCGCTGGCGACTGCTGGCTCCGCAGCGGCGCGACCACCTGCCGGGCGAGCGCGACCTCACGGTCGAGAGCCGTGCGCAGCGACCGCAGGTGGCGCGGCTCGATGCCGTACCTGCCGAGCGCCGTCGCCGCCCGGAGGATCTCGCCGGCCGTCGCGTCGAGGCGGCCTCCGGGGCCGACGCGCAGCACGCCGGCCGAGACGAGCCCGTCGACGAGCGCGCGATCGACCTCGGCCTCGGGCTCGCCGTCGTCGTGGACGCTGGTGCCGGGTGCGGGGGCCGCCGGGGAGGGGTCCGGGCCTGAGCGCTCCGCGACGCCCGGCTCGCGGACCTCGCGGACGCGCACCTCGTGGCTGCGCGCGGCAGGGCGGCCGAGCTCGATCTCGCCCGCGTCAAGCTCCTCGAGGCGGTCCTTGATCACCTTGAGCGGCAGGTAGCGGTCACGCTGCTCGACGAGGACGAAGCGGATCCGCTCGACGTCCGCCGGGCTGTACTGGCGGTAGCCCGCCGCCGTCCGCACGGGCTCCACGAGCCCCTGCTCCTCGAGGAACCGCAGCTTGGAGTGGCTGACCGACGGGAAGTCGTCCCGGAGCGCGCGCAGCACGTCCGAGATCCGCATCGTCGGGGTCCGCGCGACGCCGGGCGGCCACGCCCGCAGGGCACCACGCCCCGAGGCGTCCGGGTCGTCGTCCCTCGCGAGCGCGGACGACGTGCTCACGCCTCGCCGCCCGCCCCGCTGCCGCGGCACGGCTCTCGTAGTACGTCAGGCGGAACTTGCCGATCTGGACCTCGTCGCCCGTCGAGAGCGGCGCAGCGTCCACGCGGGCACGGTTCACGTAGGTGCCGTTGAGGGACCCGGTGTCGCGCACCGTGTAGCGGCTGCCCTCGCGCACGAACTCCGCGTGCTTGCGCGAGACCGTCACGTCGTCGAGGAAGATGTCCGCGTGCTCGCTACGGCCGGCGCTCACGCGGTCCGCGTCCAGGAGGATCCGCTCGACACCGGCACCACCGCGCTGCATCACCAGGAGCGCCGACCCCGGCGGGAGCGCCGCGATCGTCTCGGACTCCTCGTCGTTCGGACGACGACGGGTGGCCGGCTCCTCCGGCAGGTCCCCCACCTGGTCGGTGCGGTGGAAGCTGATGGTCGTGTCGCCGCCCCGAGGGTCCGTCGCGCCACCGCCGGGAACTGTCATTGCGCCTCCTCGGGACGTGGCACCGACCAGGACGGCCGGCGCGGGCGGAGGCTCCGCCCGTGACCGAAAAACCTACTACAACCTCAGGTGACAACAGTAGGCGGCCACGGGCGTCGCGCGCAGCAGCGTCCGGCTGGTGTCACGGATCAGGAACCGGAACCGGTGGGCACCGGCTTGGGCGTCGCGTACTGGGGCGTGCCGGGCTCGCGCGTGGCCGTGACCTCGACCTTCTTGGGGGTCGTGACCTCGGCCGTCGCCCCCGTGTTCCGGACGGCGGCCAGCGCGCCGCCAGGGATGCCGAGCGCGGGGGCGAGCGTGTCGGGGTCGCCGATCGCCTTCCAGACGTACGGCGACCCGAGGGGTTGGCCGTCCGCGACGAGCGTGTCGCCGTGGACCTCGAACCAGCTCGACGCGACGAGCCGGACGTCGTTGACCTGTACCGCCTCGGCGCCCGCGTTCCGCAGCTCCTCGAGGACGTTGAACATGGTCGCGGCCCCCACGACCTGCGTCCCCTGCGTGATCTTCAACCGGATGCCCGGGCCCTCGGCCGGAAGCCGGCCCGACAGGATCCCCTGGACCTGGGCCCGCTGCGTCGCGAGGTCGATCGCGGCCTGCCGGCTCCCCGAGCTGCTCTTGAGCCGGTCCCGCGTCGTGGTGAGGTCGTTCTGCTCCTTCTCCAGGGTCTGCGTGCGCTGCGTGACGTCGTCGAGCAGCCGGACGAGGTCGGACTGGCGCAGCGAGGACAGGTTGTCGGACTGGTTCTGGTGCACCTGGACGATGAGAGCGAAGCCCAGCGCCGCGCACAGCACGGCGACGATGAGCTGCGAGGTGTTGATCCGCGGGCGCAGCAGCGTCCGCAGGCCTGACCAGCCGCGCAGGCCGCCCGGCGGCGCAGGCTCGTCGCGCGGGCCGCCGTCGGGCGCCTCGTCCGCCACGTCGTCGGCCACGTGCTGCCCCGCGTGGCGACCGTGGTGCGACTCCTCCTCGGCCGACGCGGCAGGCTCGTCGTCGTGCGACAGGGCATCGTCCGGGATGTCCGACGCGGGGTCCGTCGCCGGCTCGCCCTCGCCCTCGCTCTCGCTCTCAGCGGCGTCGTCCGCGGGCTCGACGGTCTCGGCCGCCTCGTCACCCGGGGGCGCTGTCTCCTCGGGCTCGGGCTCCGTCCGCTCCGGCTCGTTCGGCTCGCCCACGCGTCAGGCCTTGAAGATGTGGCGGCGGATCGCGGCCGCGTTGGAGAAGATCCGGATGCCCAGGACGACGACGACCGCGGTCGAGAGCTGCGACCCGACGCCGAGCTGGTCGCCGAGGAACACGATGAGCGCGGCCACGACGACGTTCGAGAGGAACGACACGAGGAAGACGCGGTCGTCGAACATCCCGTCGAGCTTCGCGCGCAGCCCCCGAACAGGGCGTCGAGGGCCGCCACCACCGCGATGGGCAGGTACGGCTGCAACGACACCGGCACGGTGGGCTGCAGGACGAGACCGGCCACGACACCGATCACGAGCCCGACAAAAGCGATCACTGCTGCCTCCTTCGACGGCTGCTCAGTGTAGGGGCTTGGCGTACTGCAGCGTCGACGGGCCACCGCCGTCGAGATCGAGGTGCTTCTCCGTCGCCACCGACGACTCCAGTCCGTACGACTCGCCGAGCACCTTGAGCTGGTCGGCGGCGTTCGACGCGGCGAACGAGCTGCGCAGGGCGTCCGGGTCGCCGATCGCCTGGACGTGGTACGGCGACGCGAGCCCGACGAAGTCGACGAGGATCGCGCTGCCGGCGCTCCGGATCGCGGTCGTCGACGTGAGGCGTTGCCCGTTGATCGCGACGGCCTCGGCGCCCCCGCCCAGAGGGCGTTGACCACGTTCTGGAGGTCGGAGTCCTGGACGCGGCGGTCGGGGTCGACCGTCCCGTCCGCGGCGACAGCGTCCGACGCGTCGGCGACCGTGACCGTGAGGCCCGGCCCGGACACGGCGGCCGCGCCCGACGCGACGGTGTCGTCCTGGACGGTCGCGAGCAGCGACGGCGACTGCTCGGCGAGGGCCTGCGACTGGAGCGCGTCGACCTCGTTGCTCGTCGTGGCGATGCTCCGGCTCAGGGCGTCGGCCCGGTCCTGCCGCTCGGTGATCTGCTGCTGCAGGACGGTGCGCGCCTCGACGATGCTCGGCGACGGCGCGCGGAGGCTCTGGACCGCGACGACGGTCACGAGCCCGAGCGCGGCCGCGAGCAGCACGGCGACGGCACGCTCCGGCACGGTCGGGCCGCCGCGGGTCCCGAGCTCGCGGGCGCGAGCCGCCTCGGCGTACCCGGGGTCGAGTGGGTGCTCCATGACCTCGGTGAGCAGGGTCATGGACTCGTCGGGCCGCCGCGCCCGGCGCGGCGGCGTCGGAGCCGGGACGCTCACGCCGTCGCGCCCTGGGCGCCGTCGGGCCCGTCGGTGGAACGCAGGAGACGAGCGGCCCCGCGCAGGTAGAGGAAGCCCGCCCACCAGTAGAGGCCGACGCCCCACCAGGCGAACGCCCACCCGGCGACGCCGGCGACCGTGCCGACCCAGCCGTCGATCTGGCCGAGCAGGAGGAGCGGGAACGCGTACATGAGCGTGAGCGTCGCGGCCTTCCCGATGAAGTTCACCGGCAACGGCCCGTAGCCCCGACGAGCGAGCATCGGGAGCGTGACGCCGACCGCGACCTCGCGCGCCAGGAGCACGGCGACGAGCCACCACGGGATGATGTCGCGCAGCGCGAGGCCGAGGAGCGTCACGAGGATGAAGAGGCGGTCCGCGGCCGGGTCGAGCACCTGCCCGAGCTTGCTCACCTGGTGCAGGCGGCGCGCGGCGACGCCGTCGAGCCAGTCGGACGCGCCGGAGACCGCCAGCACGACGATCGCCCACACGTCGTGGTGCGTCGCGATGAGGATCGCGAAGACCGGCACCAGCAGGAGCCGGATCACGCTGATGAGGTTGGGAACCGTCAGGACCCGGTCGGTCGCCTCGTCCAGATCGTCCTTGTCGTCCGCCACCGGGACAGTCTATGAGGTGCCGGAGGTCGTGACGTCGGCCACGTCGGCCGACGGTCCGCCGGGGCCGCGGGCGCCGTCCGGTAGGATGGAGCGACCCCTTTCGCAGTCGTCGCCGTTCCTGGCTGGTGCTCGGTCGCAGACCGAGGCAACCGTCCGACTCCTCCGGGCCGCCGCTCCCGCGGCGTGGACCCTTCGTCGGAACCTCTTCTCGTGTGTCCCGGGAGATGCGACCGCGGCCCTCTTCGCCGCATGCGATACCCCGACCGGACGGTTCCCATGACCGAGATGACCACGCCCTCCCCTGCCCCCGAGCAGGCCACCACCGACACCGCCCCCGAGACGACGTTCCGCGACCTCGGCCTGCCCGCCACGCTCCTCGAGGCCGTGGAGGCGCTCGGGTTCGTGACGCCGTCGGCGATCCAGGCCGCCGCGATCCCCCGCTCCTCGCGGGCCGCGACATCACCGGTGTCGCGCAGACCGGCACCGGCAAGACCGCCGCGTTCGGGCTGCCGCTCCTCTCGCGCGTCGACCCCGACCTGCACAAGACGCAGGCGCTCGTCCTCACCCCGACCCGCGAGCTCGCGCTCCAGGTCGCCGAGGCGATCGAGAGCTTCGCGTCCGCCCTCACGGGCGTCGAGGTGCTCGCGGTCTACGGCGGCGCCCCGTACCTCCCGCAGCAGCGCGCGCTGCAGCGCGGCGCCCAGGTCGTCGTCGGCACGCCCGGCCGCGTGATCGACCACCTCGAGCGCAAGAACCTCGTGCTCGACGACGTCCGCTTCCTCGCGCTCGACGAGGCCGACGAGATGCTCCGCATGGGCTTCGCGGAGGACGTCGACACCATCTTCGGTGCCGCCCCCGCCGAGCGTCAGGTCGCGCTGTTCTCCGCGACGATGCCGGCCCCGATCCGCCGGGTCGCGCAGCAGCACCTCAACGACCCCGTCGAGATCGCGGTCACGCGCCAGGCCTCCACCGTGACGACGGTCCACCAGACGTACGCGATCGTGCCCTTCCGCCACAAGGCCGGCTCGCTGGTGCGCGTCCTGCAGACGAGCGACGCCGACGCGGCGATCGTGTTCTGCCGCACCCGCGGTGCGGCCGAGGACGTCGGCACGGCACTGGTCGAGCGCGGGATCGCCGCCGCGACGATCTCCGGCGACGTCGCGCAGAAGGATCGCGAGAAGATCGTCGAGCGCCTGCGCTCGGGCCAGATCGACGTCCTCGTCGCCACCGACGTCGCGGCCCGCGGCCTCGACGTCGACCGCATCGGCCTGGTCGTGAACTTCGACCTGCCGGGCGAGCCCGAGGCCTACGTGCACCGCATCGGCCGCACGGGCCGCGCCGGGCGGACCGGCGAGGCGCTGAGCTTCGTCACGCCCCACGAGCGGGGTCGCCTGCGCCAGATCGAGCGCACCACCCGCACGCCGCTCGAGGAGATCTCGATCCCGACGCCCGCGGACGTCTCGGCGCACCGGGTCCGCCGCATGCTCGACGACGTCGCCGAGCGCCACGAGGCGGGTCGCCTCGAGCTCTACGTGCGCCTCGTCCGCGAGCACCTGGCCGCGCACCCCGACCTCGACGCCGTCGAGCTCGCTGGCACCCTCGCCGCGCTGTTCGTCGGGGACAAGGGCCCGAAGTCGCGCGAGGCCATCGAGGCCGAGAACGAGGCCGCCGAGCTCGCCGCCGCATCGCGCGCGGTGCGTCAGCGCCGCGAGGTCGAGGACGGGGCGCGCCCGCGCCGCGCGCCGGGGCACGACGACGACCGCGGGGCCCGTCGCCGCGACGGTCGTCCCGACCGCCGTCCGGGCGGCGCACGCGACGACGACGGCCGCCCCGCGCGCCGGCTCGCGAACGGCACGCGCTACCGCGTGGCCGTCGGGCACACGCACGGCGTCGAGCCGCGCGGGATCGTCGGGGCGCTCGCGAACGAGGGCGGCCTCTCGGGCAAGGACGTCGGCAAGATCGACATCTTCGGCTCGTTCTCGCTCGTCGAGATCGGCCGCCCGCTCGACGCCGCCACACTCGACCGGATCGGCCGCGCGCGCGTCGGTGGCCGCCCGCTGCGGATCGCCGTCGACAAGGGCGCCCCGAGCGCGGCGCGCCGCCCGCGTCGCGACTGACGACGCGCGACTGACGTAGGAAGACGACGGCCCGCGCACCTCGCAAGGTGCGCGGGCCGTCGTCTTCCCCGCCGAGGGAGACGTCCGCGCGCACTCTTTCGCGGCGGGGCTAGTGGCGTTCGGGGGTTCCGACGGCGTCTCCGGGGCCTCGCCGTGCAGCTCGACGAGGTGCACGAGGCGGTTCGCAGCCCGGGTCCCGCGTGCGCCGTCGGCCCGCTGGATCGCCATGACCGCGAGCGTCTTGCCGTCCGCGAGGTCGAGGACGACCCACGGGTCGTTGGGGCCGAAGTGCACGGCCACGACCTCGGCCCAGTCGAGCCTGCGCCGTCGGACGATGTTGCTCACGACGAGAGCTTCAGGGCTGGGCACCGCGCGGGTGTTCACCAGCAGCTCGACGAGCCAGCCGCCGAGCAGCCCGATCACGACGATCGAGACGCGCTCGCCGGTCCGGAACGTGGGACCGACCCCCGTCACCGCCACGATGATGCAGCCGACCACGAAGACGGTGCCCGTGATCGCACCGGCGATCAGGGCGAAGCGGGGACGGAAGGTGGCGTAGAGGTCGCCGTCGGGCATCGCTCCCCTTCCGCCCGGGCGTCAGAGCCGGCAGGCGTGGATCGACGTCACCAGGATCGCACGGGCACCCAGGTCGTACAGGGTGTCCATGACACGGTTGGTCTGGCTGCGCGGGACCATCGCGCGGACCGCGGCCCACGACCGGTCGTGCAACGGCGAGACCGTCGGCGACTCAAGGCCCGGCGTCACGGCGACTGCCTGCTCGACGAGGTCGAGCGGGCAGTCGTAGTCCATGAGCACGTACTCGCGGGCCGTGAGCACGCCCTGGAGGCGGCGCGTCAGCACGTCGAGGCCCTCGGGCTCGGGCAGGTCGCCGTTGCGGATGAGCACCGCCTCGGACACGAGCAGCGGGTCGCCGAAGACCTCGAGCCCGGCCGCGCGCAGCGTCGTCCCGGTCTCGACGACGTCCGCGATCACGTCGGCGACGCCGAGGCGCACCGCGGTCTCCACGGCGCCGTCGAGGTGCACGACGGCGGCCGGCTCGACGTCCTTCTCGGCCAAATGCGCGAGCACGAGGCCCGGGTACGACGTCGCGACGCGCTTGCCGGCGACGTCCTCGACCGTGGTCGCCGTGCCGATGGGGGCGGCGAACCGGAAGGTGGAGCGGGCGAAGCCGAGCGAGAGGTGCTCGACGTCGGTCGCGCCCGAGTCGATCATGAGGTCGCGACCGGTGATCCCGACGTCGACGGTGCCGGCGCCGACGTACACGGCGACGTCGCGGGGACGCAGGAAGAAGAACTCGACGTCGTTGTCGGGGTCGGCGAGCACGAGTTCGCGCGGGTCACGGCGCTGGCGGTAGCCCGCCTCGCGGAGCATGTCGGCGGCGGGTTCGGACAGGGAGCCCTTGTTGGGCACGGCGATACGGAGCACGGCGGGGATCCTCAGGGATTCAGAAGGTCGACGAGTCACGGGGTCGGCGGGGACGTCGGGCCGGGCGCTGCGGCGAGCGCGAGCCCGTCACAGATGGCGGTACACGTCCTCGAGCGTCAGCCCCTTCGCGACCATCAGCACCTGCAGGTGGTAGAGGAGCTGGGAGATCTCCAGCGCGGCGTCATCGAGCGTCTCGTGCTCGGCCGCCATCCAGACCTCGGCGGCCTCCTCGACGATCTTCTTGCCGATCGCATGCACGCCGGCGTCCAGCTCCGCGACCGTGCCCGACCCCTCGGGGCGGGCGGCGGCCTTCTCGGTGAGCTCGGCGAACAGGGCATCGAAGGTCTTCACCCCGTCAGCCTAGTGGCGCGACAGCGAGGGGCGTCGGGTGGTCCGCCCACCGGGCAGGCTCTGAGGAGTCGGGTCAGAGGGTGCGGAGCGCGACGACGGTCGCGACGGCAGCCTCCGCCGCCTCGGCGCCCTTGTCCTCCTTCGACCCGGGCAGACCGGCGCGGTCGAGCGCCTGCTGCTCGTCGTCGCAGGTGAGCACGCCGAACCCGACGGGGACGCCCGTCCGGGTCGCGACGTCCGTCAGGCCCAGCGTCGCGGCCTCGCACACGTACTCGAAGTGCGGGGTCCCGCCGCGGATCACGACGCCGAGCGCCACGACGGCGTCCGAGGTCGCGGCCGCGCGCGCCGCGGCGACCGGCAGCTCGAACGTCCCGGGGACGCGGATCTCCCGCACGTCGGTGACGTTGGCCTCCGCCAGGGCGCGTCGCGCGCCCGCGAGCAGGCCGTCCATGACGACGTCGTGCCAGCTCGCCGCGACGACCGTGACCCGCAGGCCCGTCCCGTCGGTGTGGATGGTCGGTGCTCCGGCGCCGCTCATGCGTGCTCCTCCGTGTCGTTGTCGGTGATGGACTCCAGCAGGTGGCCCATCTGGTCCTTCTTGGTGCGCAGGTACGCGTCGTTGTAGACCGAGCGCCCCACCTCGAGGCGCCGGGTCGAGGCCACGTCGATGCCGCTCGCCGTGAGCCCCGACACCTTGGCCGGGTTGTTGGTCAGCAGCTCCACGCGCCCGAGCCCGAGGTCCGCGAGGATCGCGGCCGCGGCCCCGTACTCGCGCCGGTCCACGGGCCAGCCCAGCTCGAGGTTCGCCTGCACGGTGTCGAGGCCGGCGTCCTGCAGCGCGTACGCGTGGACCTTGGCCAGCAGCCCGATCCCGCGGCCCTCGTGCCCGCGCAGGTACACGACCGCGCCGCCCTCGCGGGTCACGGTCTCCATCGCGGCGTGGAGCTGCGGACCGCAGTCGCAGCGCAGCGACCCGAACGCGTCCCCCGTCAGGCACTCGGAGTGCACGCGCACCACGGGGGTCTCGGCGGGCTCGAGCGGCGGGTTCGCCGGGACGAGCGCCACGTGCTCCGCCCCGGTCCGCAGGTCGCGGTACCCGTGGATGCGGAAGTGCCCGTGCGCCGTCGGAAGGAAGGCCTCCGTGGTGGCGCGGACGCGCGGGGCGTGCGCCGCCCCGTCCCCGGGGGCCGCCTCCGACTCGCTCACCGGGTCGTGCGAGCGGCGCCACGCGATGAGGTCCGCGATCGTGAGGATGAGCAGCCCGTCGCGTTCCGCCAGCGCCTCGACGTCGCCCAGCCGCATCATCGTGCCGTCGTCGTTCACGAGCTCCGCGATCGCCCCGACGACGCCGGCCCCCGCCAGGCGGCACAGGTCCACCGCGGCCTCGGTGTGCCCGGCGCGGTGCAGCACCCCGCCCGGCACGGCGCGCAGGGGCAGCACGTGCCCCGGGCGGATCAGGTCGGACGGGCCGCTCGCGGCGTCGGCCAGCACCTGCAGGGTGCGGGTCCGGTCGGCCGCCGAGATGCCCGTCGTGACTCCCGTCGCCGCGTCGACGGTCACCGTGTACGCGGTCCGCCGCGGATCCTGCGACTGCGGCACCATGAGCGGGAGCTCGAGCGCGTCCGCCCGCCACGTCGGCATCGGCGCGCAGAGGTACCCGCTCGAGTGCCGGATCGTCCACGCGACCCACTCGGGGGTCGCGGCCTTCGCGGACAGGACGACGTCCACCTCGTTCTCGCGCTCGGGCGAGTCCGCGACGAGCACCGGTCGGCCGGCGCGCAGCTCCTCGAGGGCCTCCTCGACCGTGGCCAGCACGACCCCGCTCATGCCCGCTCCCCCGCCGTCGGGACCTGCAGATGCTGCAGGTGCCGCTCCACGTACTTGGACAGCACGTCGACCTCGAGGTTCACGAGGTCGGCCTCGCCCAGGAGGCCGAGGGTCGTGTCGGCGAGCGTGGTGGGGATGAGCGAGACGCCGAACGCGTCGTCGGACACCCAGGTGACCGTGAGCGACACGCCGCTCACCGTGACCGAGCCCTTCTCGGCGAGGTAGCGGGCGACGTCGGGCGACGTCGCGACCGTCACCTCGTCCCAGCGCGGCCCGGGGACGCGCTCGCGGATCGACCCGACGCCGTCGACGTGGCCCTGCACGACGTGGCCGCCGAGGCGGGCGTCGGCGCGGAGCGCGCGCTCGAGGTTGACCCGGCGTCCGGGCGCGAGCTTCTCGAGGGCCGTCCGGCGCAGCGACTCGGGCATCACGTCCGCGGTGAACGTCCCGGACCCGGGCGAGCCGAGCGAGGTGACGGTGAGACAGACGCCGTCGACGGCGATCGAGTCGCCGTGCTTCGCGTCCGACGTCACGAGCGGACCGCGCACGGTGAGCACGGCGTCCGTCTCGGGGCCGTCGGGGAACTCGATCCCGACGACCTCTCCGACCTCTTCGACGATCCCGGTGAACATCAGGCCTCCTGTACGGATGGGTGGGCAAGCGAGGGGTGCGTGCGCGCGACGAGCAGGACGTCTTCTCCGAGCCGGCGAGCGTCGTGCGTGCGCCAGCGGAGCGCGTCGGCGATGGTGGTGACGCCGAGGTCGCCGACGGCGCCGGGTCCGGCGCCCAGCAGCACGGGCGCCACGTAGGCGTGGAGCTCGTCGACGACGCCCGCGTCCAGGAAGGCGGTCGCCAGCGTGGGGCCGCCCTCGACGAGCAGCGTCCGGACCTCGCGCGCGGCGAGCGCGGCGAGAACCTCGGCGACGTCGTGGGTCGCGAGGTGGACGAGCTCGCCGCCGTCCTCGGTCCGCAGGCGCGCGTCGTCCGGGACCTCGCGGCGCCCGACGAGGACCCGCAGCGGCTGGTGGTCGGCGAGCCCGCCGTCCGGGCGGCGGGCGGTCAGGATGGGGTCGTCGGCCGCGACGGTCCCGGTCCCGACCGCGATCGCGTCGACGGCGGCGCGGACCTCGTGCGCGTGAGCGCGGGCTTCGGGGCCGGTGATCCACCGGCTCGTGCCGTCGGCGGCGGCGACGCGCCCGTCGAGCGTCGTCGCGGTCTTGAGGATCACGTACGGGCGACCGGCGGCCGCCGAGGTGGCCCATGCGTGGGTGAGCTCGGTCGCGGCGTCGCTGGGGCGGAGCTCGGTACGGACGCCGTGGGCGTCCAGGTAGTCCGCTCCCCCGGCGGCGACCGGGTTGGGGTCCGCGACGGCGTACACGACCTCCGCCACGCCGGCCTCGGCGAGCGCGACGGCGCAGGGGCCGGTCCGGCCGGTGTGGCTGCACGGCTCGAGCGTGACGACAGCGGTCGCCCCCGGACGTCGACGCCCGCGTCACGGGCCGCGGCGAGCGCGGCCGCCTCGGCGTGCGGCGTGCCCGCACCTCGGTGCCAGCCCTCGGCGAGGACCGTGCGCGGGGTGGCTGCGCCGTCGGCGGCGACGTCACCGATGGGAGCGAGGAGCACGCACCCGACGCGCGGGTTGGGACCCCAGACCGGACCGCGCTCGGCGAGCTCGACGGCGCGCGCGAGGGCGTCGTCCATGGAGGCGACGGTCGGCGGGGTGTCGGTGGCGGTGCCCATGGTCCCTTCCCGGTCGGTGCGGCGGCGCACCTGCTCCGGGGAGATGGACGAGACGGGGACACCATGCCTGTCGACATGGCGCACCGCTCCACGGGGCGTCACGAGGACGCCCCGCACGCACTGCCTCCCATCCGGACTTTCACCGTCGGTCCTGGAGTTCCACCAGGTCAACCGCTGCGCCACCTCGAGAGGAGACGGAGCGGGTCGCGGACTGTCACCGCCGGTTCGGAATTACACCGACCCCGGAGCACGTGCTCGTTGCTTGCTAACGATGATGCCACAGGACGTGTTCCCGCCCCGACGACCGGGGGCCGTCGTCCGGCTGGTGGGACTGCGTTTCCGGGAGGGACGGGACCTCAGTGGGCGTGCGTGGACGCGAGCCGGCGCAGCGTGTCGATCTCGGCCGGGACGTCGTCGGCCCCGTACACCGCGGACCCCGCGACGAAGACGTTCGCCCCCGCCTCGGCGGCACGCTCGATGGTCGAGCGCGAGATCCCGCCGTCGACCTGGACCCACACGTCGAGGTCGGCGGCCGAGATGGCACGACGCGCGCGCTGGATCTTCGGGAGCGTGCCCTCGATGAACGACTGGCCGCCGAAGCCCGGTTCCACCGTCATGACCAGAAGCATGTCGATCTCGGCCAGCAGGTCGAGGAACGGCTCGACGGGCGTGACCGGGCGCAGCGCCAGGCCGGCGCGGGACCCGAGCCGCCGCAGCTCGCGCGCCAGCCGGACGGGCGCCGTCGCCGCCTCCGCGTGGAACGTCACCGACTGCGCGCCGGCCTCCGCGAAGCCGGGGGCCCAGCGGTCGGGGTCCTCGATCATGAGGTGCACGTCCACCGGGACGGGGCTCACCTGGACGAGCCGCTCCACGACCGGCAGCCCGATCGTGAGGTTCGGCACGAAGTGGTTGTCCATGACGTCGACGTGCGCCCAGTCCGCGGTCGCGATAGCCCCGAGGTCACGCTCGAGGTTCGCGAAGTCGGCGGACAGGATGCTCGGGGCGATGAGGGCTGCCATGCCGCTCAGCCTAGAGGCGGGGCGGCCGCGCGTCCGCCCGTCGGTGGGATGATCGGGCCGTGAAGATCCTCTCGATCCAGTCCGCCGTCGCCTACGGGCACGTGGGCAACTCGGCGGCCGTGTTCCCGCTCCAGCGCATCGGCGTGGAGGTCCTGCCCGTCTACACGGTGAACTTCTCGAACCACACCGGCTACGGCGCGTGGCGCGGCCCGCTCATCAGCCCCGACGACGTGCGCGACGTCATCCTGGGGATCGAGGAGCGTGGCGTCCTCCCCCAGATCGACGTCGTCCTGTCGGGCTACCAGGGCGGCGAGGGCATCGCGGACGTGATCCTCGAGGCCGTCGAGCGCGTCAAGGCCGCCAACCCCGACGCCGTGTACTCGTGCGACCCGGTGATGGGGAACGCGAAGTCGGGCTGCTTCGTCGCGCCCGCGATCCCGGTGCTGCTGCGCGACCGCGTGGTCCCCGCGGCCGACCTCATCACGCCCAACCAGTTCGAGCTGGGCTTCCTCACGGGGACCGAGCCGGACACGCTCGAGTCCACGCTCGCCTCGGTGGAGCTGGTCCGCGCGACCGGTCCGCGCACCGTCCTGGTCACGAGCGTCGAGCGCCCCGACCGCGAGGACGGCACGATCGAGATGCTCGCCGTCGACGACAGCGGCGCGTGGCTCGTGCAGACCCCGTACATCCCGATGAAGGCGAACGGTTCGGGTGACGTCACCGCCGCCCTCTTCACGGCGCACTACCGCCGCACCGGCGATCTCGCGGACGCCCTCGCCCGCACGACGTCGAGCGTCTTCGACCTGCTCACGCGCACGCACGAGTCGGGCGAGCGCGAGCTCCAGCTCGTCGAGTCGCAGGAGGCGTACGCGCACCCGCGGATGCAGTTCACGCCGCGTCGCGTCGCGTGATCAGACGCCGGTCGCCGACCCGTGCGGCTCGAGGAGAGCCGTGCCGGCGGCGGTGAGGAGTAGACCACCGAGCGTCCCACCCGGTCGGCCCGGACGAGACCGCCGTCACGCAGGACGCGCAGGTGCTGGGTGACGGCGCTCGGGGTGACCTCGAGCGCCTGGGCGAGCAGCGTCGGAGTGCTCGGCACGGTGAGCCGCGCGAGCACCCGGGCCCGGCCCGCGCCGATGAGCCGCGCGATCCCCGCAGGCGTCTCCTCGTGCGGTTCGAGGAAGGCCGCTCCCGCGCCCCGTGCCGGATAGCGGACGGCGGTCCGTGTGCTGCTCGCGAGCTTCACCGTCAGGGTCGACGGGCCGAAGATCGTCGGCGTGAGGACCAGCCCGCCGGGCGAGAGCCGGGCGCGGCGCCCCCGCTCCGACCCGACCCGCAGGGTCGTGCCGTCCCAGACGGCGTCGGGGTGGAGCCCGGCGAACACGGCGTCGAAGCCCCCTTGCGCGATGCGGCGGGCCTTGGTGGCGACGTCGGCCTCGAGCAGCGATCGAAGACGCGGCCAGTGCGGGCGTACGAGCGCGTCGTGCGCCCGGAGCAGCTCCTCCGCGACCAGCGGGAGCGTGGTAGCGGGATCGTCGAGAAGACGACGAGCCGGGCTCGGCAGGGTCTCGCGACCCCAGACGCGCCCGAGGCTGGCCGCGACGTCGTCCGGGCTCGTCCGGACGACGGTCGCCAGCTCGTCCTCGACGTCCGTCCAGAGCGACTCGGGGCTCGGGGTGAGGAACTCGGGATAGCTGGGGCGGCCGCCGTAGGCGAGCTGGTCGAGCAGCGGGGTCCGCACGGCGCCGGCGAGGCCGTGGCGGGCGACCCAGCGCGACCAGCCGCTCAGCGTGGACCGGTGCTCATCGCGCCGGAGGGCGCCCAGTGCCTGCCCGGTCTCGTAGAGGGTGAGATCGCGAACCGTGCGGCCGCGAGGTCTTCGATGCCGAGCGAGAGCTGCCACGACCAGTTCGTGAAGTCACGCACGTTCCCCATCATGTAGCGATCTGCTACAGGACGCCATGCCGGCGCCGCCTTCGGCGAGGCTCCACAGCATGACGCGACTCGAGACGGTCGACGACCGGACCGGATCGGACGGTCGCCTCGGCGCGCCGTTCTGGCGGCTGTGGACGGCCGGTGTCGTGAACAACCTGGGCGACGGAGCGCTCACCGTCGGCGTCGGGCTCCTCGCCGCCACGGTGACCCACGACCCGCGCCTGGTCGCCGCGGTCTCGGCCGCCTCCATGCTGCCGTGGCTCCTGGTGACGCTGCCCGCCGGGGTGCTGGTCGATCGTGTCGACCGGATCCGCACGATCCGCACCGCCCAGCTGACGCAGGCCGTGGTGATGTCCGTTCTCACGCTTCTCGTGGCGCTCCACGTCATCACCGTGCCGACGCTCGCCGTGCTCGCGTTCCTCGTCACGTCCGGCGACGTCGTCTTCAGCCTCGCGTCCCAGTCGGTGCTGCCGCAGATCGTCGACAAGCCGCAGCTGATCAAGGCGAACAGCGCGACCTACCTCGGCCAGACGATCAGCTATTCGCTGCTCGGCCAGTCGCTCGGCGGCCTCCTCTTCGCTACCGCGTCCGCGCTTCCGTTCGGGTTCGAGGCCGCCTCCTTCGTCGCCTCGGCAGCCGTCCTGGCCCGTCTTCGTCCGTCGCACCCCGGTGCGGCCCCCTCGGCGGCCGCACCGCAGTCCGAGCCCGACGGCCGGCCGTCACCGCGCCGCGGTGTGTGGTCCGACCTGCGCGAGGGCCTCCGGTGGCTGTCTCGGCACCGGCTCCTGCGGACGCTCACGCTCGTGCTGGGGCTCAACACGTTCGCGAACCAGATCGGCACGTCCGTGCTGGTCCTCTTCGCCACCCAGACGATCGGCCTGTCGCGCACGTCCTACGGCCTGATGGTCGCGGCCTCGGCGACCGGCGGCATCGTCGGTGGCCTCACGAACACCCGGATCGTGCGGCTCCTCGGCGCTCCCGCCGCGCTCGTCCTGGCCCTCGCGCTCAACGCGACCGCCTTCGCCGCCACCGGGCTCGTCGGCGCCGGGTACGCGCTCGGAGCGCTGATGGCGCTCGTGGGCTTCTCGGTCTCGATCTGGAACGTGATCTCGGTGAGCATGCGACAGACCCTCGTCCCGCACGAGCTCCTCGGCCGCGTCAACAGCGTGAACCGGCTGCTCGGCTGGGGACTCATGCCGCTCGGCGCGCTCGTCGGCGGATTCCTCGGGCACTGGTTCGGGCTGCGCGTCCCCTTCTTCGTCACGGGAGGGTTCCGCTTCGCCGTCCTCGCGGCAGCGGCACCCGTGCTGCTGCCCGCGCTCCGACGGGCCGGGGTCCGGCCGCGCGACCACGACGCGTGAGCGCGAGAGAGAGTCAGACGTCGCGACGGCGCAGCAGCGTCAGGTGCATGGCGTCCGTCCCGTGCACGTGCGGCCAGAGCTGGACGTCGAGCCGGTCCGCGAGCGGGATCGCGTCGCCAGCGACCCGGCGCACGGCCGCGGCCGCGTCGTCGCGTTCGACGTCGTCACGGCGGCGCAGCACGTCGTCCACGACCACGCGGGTCTCGGCGAGGTGCGGCGAGCACGTCACGTAAGCGACCAGGCCGCCGGGGCGGACGGCGTCGAGGGCGGAGGCGAGCAGCTCGCGCTGGAGCGCCGTGAGGTCCTGCAGGTCCGACGACGTCCGGCGCCACCGCGACTCGGGGCGGCGGCGCAGCGCACCGAGCCCCGTGCAGGGGGCGTCGAGCAGCACGCGGTCGTAGGCACCGGGCTCGGTGGCCCCGACGTCACGGCCGTCGCCCGTGCGAACCTCCGTGATGGCGTCGCGCACGGCGCGGACCGACCGCTCCACGAGCCGCGCCCGGTGCGGTGCGACCTCGTTCGCGACGACCGTCGCGCCCCGCTCGAGCGCGAGCGCGCCGAGCAGCGCGGCCTTGCCGCCCGGTCCGGCGCACAGGTCGAGCCAGCGCTCCCCCGCGCCCGTCGCGGGCGACCCGAGGTCCGCGGCGGCCAGGGCGAGGGTGACGAGCTGGCTGCCCTCGTCCTGGACGCCCACGCGCCCCTCGGCGACGCCGGGGACGGCGGCGGGGTCGCTGCCCGCCAGCACGACGGCCGTCGGCGCCCAGCGCCCGGGCGTCCCGTGCGTGTCGGTCACGACGTCGTCCGGGTCGGCGAGGCCCGGGCGCGCCACCAAGGTCACGCGGGGGCCGTGTTGTCGGCCTCGAGGAGGGCGGGCAGGTCGTCGGTCGTCAGCCCGTTGCCGACGAGCGATTCGCGCAGCGCACGCACGATCCACGCCGGGTGGCTCTGGGTCGCCGCCAGCGCGGCGGTCTCGTCGGGGGCCTCGACGCGCAGGTCTTCGAGCCACGTGTCGAGGTCGCGCTCGCCGACGCGCCGCAGCACCGCGTTGACGAACTGCGCGGCGCCGCTGCCGATGCGGTCGCGCACCAGTCCCACCGTCTCGGACACGGCCGCGTGCGGCGGGACACGCATGCCCAGGAGCTGGTGGGCGCCCAGCCGGAGCGCGTCGAGCACGGGCGGGTCGGTCTCCGTCAGCGGACGTGACGAGCAGCGCGAGAGGATCGCGTCGTACCGGCCGCGCAGGCGCAGCGTCCCGTAGGCGAGCTCGGTCGCGAAGGCCGCGTCGCGGCCCTCGATCCGGCGCTCGCGCAGCAGGGGCGGCAGGACGAGGTTCGCGTACGCGTCCGACGCGTCGACGTCGCGGAGCACGTCGAACGCGGCGGTCCGGGCCGGGTCGGCGGCCCGCCGCCGCTGTGACGGGGCCTGTGAGCTGCGGTTCCGGTCGCCGCGCAGGCGGGCCTCGCCGCGCTCGCGACCGCGCGCGTCGCGGCCCTCGTACCCGCCCCGGCGACCGCGGCCACCCTGGCCGCTCATGCGCCGGCCTCCGTCCCGAGCACGGCGTCGTCGCCGAGACGCGCCCCCGCGCCCAGTCGGCCGCAGCCATGTGCTTCTTGCCCACGGGAGCCACGTCACCCAGCTCGACGGCGTGCGTCGCCGTCCCCACGAGCACCTCGCGCTTGCCCGCCCGGACCTGCCCGGGCGCGAGGTCGGTGACATCGGGCCGGGGCCGGACGGGTCCGAGCCCGAGGCGGCCGCCGTCCGGGGCCGTGGTCCACGCGCCGGGAGCCGGGGTGCACCCCCGGACGAGGCGGTCGATCGCGAGCGCGGGCCACGACCAGGTGACCCGGGCGTCGTCGGGCGTGATCTTGGGGGCGAGGCTCACGCCGTCGGCGGGCTGCTCGACGGGGGTCGCGCTGCCGTCCTCGATCGCGTCGAGCGTCGCGAGGAGCAGGGGCGTGCACGCCGTGGCCAGGCGCCCGAGGAGGTCGCCCGACGTGTCGCGCGACCGGACCGTCTCGGTCATGGTGCCGTACACCGGCCCCTCGTCGAGGCCCGGCGTGAGCCGGAACGTGGAGACGCCCGTCACCTCGTCGCCCGCCATCACGGCACGCTGCACGGGGCGGCGCCGCGCCAGGCCGGCAGGAGCGAGAAGTGGACGTTGACCCAGCCGTGCGGGACGGCGTCCAGGACGGTCCGGGGCAGGATCTCGCCGTAGGCGACGACGACGGCGGCGTCGACGCGCAGGTCGGCCAGCACGTCGAGGAAGCCCTCGCTGCGCGGCCGCGCGGTGATCACGGGCAGGCCCGCCTCCTCGGCGCGGACGCGCACCGGGCTCGGCGTCAGCGCGCGCCCGCGACCCACGCGGGCGTCGGGACGCGTGAGCGCGGCGACCACCTCGTGGCGCGAGCCGAGGAGCGCCTCGAGCGACGGGACGGCGACGTCCGGGGTCCCGGCGAAGAGGAGGCGCATGGGCCCGATTCTACGGGTGGGCAGGGTCCCCGGTGGTCGTGTCGGCGGACACGGGCGGCGTCGGGCGGTGCAGGACGGCGCCCACGACGAGCCCGGCGAGCAGCGCCCAGAACGCCGCCCCCACGCCCCCGAGCGCGACGCCCGAGGCAGCGACGACGAACGCCACGACCGCCGGCTCGCGCGGGCCGTCCGCGACGAAGGCGCCGCGGAGAGCACCTGCGAGACTGCCGAGCAGCGCCAGGCCCGCGGCCGCCTCGACGACACCGGCGGGCGCGAGCGCGACGAGCGCGGCGAGCCAGGTCGACGCGAGAGCGAGGAACACGTAGCACCAGCCCGCGACGTGCGTCGCGAGCCACCGGCGCCGCGGGTCGGGGGACGCGTCCGGCGAGGCGGCGAGCGCTGCCGTGATGGCGGCGAGGTTGACGGCGTGCCCGCCGACGGGCGCCGCGAGCACCGTGCCGATCCCGGTCACCGTCATCGCGGAGCGCCACGGCACCCGATAGCCGAACGTCCCGAGCACCGCGACACCGGGCACGTTCTGGGACGCCATGGTCACGAGGAAGAGCGGCACGGCGAGCCCGACGACGGCCTGCCACGTCAGGTGGGGCGTGGTCCAGACGAGGTGGCCGAACGACGAGCCGGGCAGGCCGCTGTGCCGGACCTCGTCGACGACCACCAGGGCGATCGTCAGCGCCAGGGCGGCGGGTGTCGCCCACCGCGGCGCGAGGCGCAGGAGGACCAGCCAGACGAGGAGCACCGGGAGGACGAACGTGGGCCGGGTGGCGAGCGCGTGCACGGGGGCGAGGCACAAGGTCAGCAGGACGCCGGCGAGCATCGCCTGCGCGACCGGGACCGGGATCCGCCCGACGAGCCCGCCGAGCCTGGGCCATGCGGCCGTGACCAGGACCAGCAGGCCGACGAGGACGAACGCCCCCACGGCGGCCGGCCATCCGCCCGTGACCGCCCCGGTGCTCACGAGCAGGGCCGCACCCGGCGTCGACCAGGCGAGCGTGAGCGGGATGCGGTGGCGCCACGAGAGCAGGATCATCCCGATCCCTTGTGCCAGGCAGAGGGCGGCGAGCCCGGAGCCGGCCTGTGCCGGTGTCGCGCCGACAGCCCGCAACCCCGCGATCACGACGGCGAAGGAGCTGGAGAACCCGACGAGCGCGGTGACGACCCCCGCGAGGACCGGCCGGGTCCGGTCCTCGCGCATCGCCCGAGTGCGTTCCATATACGGAACGATAGTCTGAGGCGGTGGCAACGCACCAGCACCCGAACCCGAGCGACGACGTGGCGCTCCACGTGGGCCGGCGGATCCGGCAGCTCCGCGAGGCGCGGGGACTGTCGCTCTCCGCGCTCGCGGCACGGGCCGGCGTCGGGAAGGGGCTGCTGTCCGAGCTGGAGGCGGGCCGGCGCAACCCGACGCTCGCGAGCCTCTACGCGCTCGCCGGGCCGCTTCGCGTCCCGCTCGCCGACCTGCTCGGCGACGTGCCCGGAAGCGTCGTCGACGGCGAGGGCGCCCGCAGCCGCCTGCTCGACGTCCGGACGGAGGTGGACGGCACGACCGTCGAGGTCTACACGCTGGAGCACGACGCCGGCGTGTCCCGCCGCTCCCCCGCGCATGCCCCCGGCGTCGTCGAGCACCTCGTGACCACACGGGGTCGCTTCCGCGTCGTGCGCCACGCTCCGGACGGCGACGAGGTGCACGACGCACCGGTCGGGCAGCACGTCGCCTGGACCAGCGACGTCCCGCACTCCTACGCGGCGGGACCCGACGGCGCGACCGCCGTCCTGGTCATCACGACGCCGCGAGCCTGAGTCCCAGCCCGCGCAGCGCGCCACGCAGAGCGTCGGCTGTCGTGAACCGCACCGCCACGAAGCCCGACCGGGCGGCCGCGGCGACGTTCGCCGGGGCGTCGTCGACGAACACCGTGCGTGCCGGGTCGAGCCCGAACCGCTCGGCCGCGAGCTCGAAGATCGCCGGGTCCGGCTTGACCAGACCCTCCTGGCCGGAGACCAGCACGTCCGCAAGGAGGTCGATGGCGGGCGCGGCCCTCGGCCCGTGCGGGTAGGTCTCGGCGGACCAGTTCGTGAGCCCGAAGAGGCGCAGGCCCAGCGCTCCCAGCTCGCGGACGATGGCCTCGCTGCCCGGCACCGGTCCGGCAAGTGTCGCCGCGAACCGTGCGACGTACGTGTCGACGAGCGGCGCGTGCGCCGGGTGCGACGCCGCGACCTCCGCGCGGACGTCCGTCCAGGACAGGCCGGCGTCGGCGCGCCGGTTGAGGTCGGGGAAGTCGACGTCGGCGAAGAACCGCTCGACGTCGTCGCGGGACGTCACGCCACGGAAGGCCCCGTGCGGGTCCCACCGGACCAGCACGTTCCCCAGGTCGAACAGGACGGCCTCGACGGGCGGGCGGCCGCCTCCGGCGGCGGCTTCGGACGTCACACGATCTCCCTCGGGTCGAGGCGGACACGGACGTCGCCGCCCTCGCGCCGGGCGCTGCGCACGGCGAGCGACGCGGCGAGCTGGCGGGCGAGCTCTCGACCCTGCTCCCAGGGCACGCGGACGAGCACCCGGACGGGCTCGCTGCCGGGGAGGACCAAGGCGTCGTCGGAGCTCCGCCCCCCACGCGACGACGGCGCGGGTTCCAGCGTGACCGGCCCCAGGACGGCGTCGCCCGTCGCGAGGGCTACGCGCCCGACGACGGCGGACACCGCGGTCCGCTCGCCCTCCACGGACGCCATGCGCACGGCGGGCGGGAGGCCGAGCTCGGTGACCTCCTCGAGCTCGCGGGCGGCCAGCCCCACCGGGTCCCACCGCACGAGCGCCCCCGTGGGTGCGGGAGCCGCGTCGCCGACGAGCAGCACCTGGCCGCCGTCGGGAGCCCGGCGCACGAGCGAGGCGGCGGCCAGCCACCGGGCGAGCGCGTCCTGCGCGACCCCGAGGCCGCGGCCGGCGGTGCTCGCCGCGGCGTCGAGCAGGAGCGCGCACACGAAGCCGCCGGGGGCCACCGGCTCCGCGCCGGGCGTGGCGACCACGATCGCGCGGCGGGCGGGCACCGTGTCGAGGACGCCGGTCGCCGCCCCGGACACCCGGACGGTGACCCCGGGGAACGCGCGACCGAGCTCCTCGGCCGTCCGCCCCGAACCGACCGCGGTGGCGCGGAGGCCGTGGCCCCCGCACTCGGCGCACGTCCAGTCGACGGCGAGCCGCCCGCACCAACGGCACTGCGGGTCGGAACGCCCGCCCGTGAGCCCGAGCGGTCCGTGGCAGGTGGCGCAGCGGGCCGGCGTCCTGCAGCGCCCGCACGCGACCACGGGCACGTACCCGCTGCGGGGCACCTGGACGAGCACCGGCCCGGACTCGAGCGCCTGGCGGACGGCGTGCAGCGCCGGGGCGGGCAGGCGTGCCGCGGCACCCGGGCCCTCCTTCGCGAGCTCGACCGACGTGAGCGCCCGCACGCGCGGCGTCCGCTCCCGCACGACGGCGCGCGGCGCGACGACGTCCTTGGCCCACCCACGCGCCACGAGGGCCTGGGTCGCGGTGGTCCGGGCGTGCGACCCCACGACGAACGCGCACCGCTCGAGCTCCGCCCGCAGCGCGAGCACCTCGCGCGTGTGCGGGTACGGGGCGCGCGGCTCGGCGTGCGTGTCGGCGGTGTCGTCCCAGCACACGACGAGCCCGAGGTCGTGGACCGGCGCGAACGCCGCCGCGCGGGTGCCGATCGCGACCGGCACGTCGCCCCGGAGCACCGCGAGGAACTGGGCGTAGCGTGCCGACGGGCCGTCCTCGGCGGTCAGGTGTGCGACCCGTCCCCCGGTGGCGGGCACCCAGGGAGGCAGCCCGCGCGCCTCGAGCGCGCGGGACAGGCGTGCGACGTCCCGTGCGTCGGGCAGGACGACGAGCGCCCCGCGTCCGGCCCCGACCGCCACCCGGACGGCCTCCGCCAGCGCGGCGGCCCAGTGGGCGCCGGTGTCGACGAGCGGGTCGGGCCCCGGCAGCGCGGTCCAGGCGGCGCGCGGGGCACCGCCGGCCGCGAGATGGCGGAGCAGGGCGACACCACCTCGATAGGGCCGCCACTCCCCCGGCGCCTCCGCGAGCGGGGGCAGCGAGTCGGTTGTCGGGCCTGCGTGGGTGGCCTGCTCGGTGCGCGCGTGGCGCGGCGGCACCGCGAGCCGCAGGACGTCCGCGAGCGTGCCGGCGTAGCGGTCGGCCACCGCCCGGGCGAGCCGCAGGACCGCAGGCGTGAGCACCGGCTCGGGCGAGACGACCCGGCGCAGCGGGACCAGACGGTCACCGTGCTCCGACGACGCGGCCCGGTCCACGAGGAACCCGCCCACGTCCTGCGCGCCGAACCGCACCTTCACGCGGACGCCCGGCCGAGCGGTCTCGGCGGCGTCCGCGGGGACCACGTAGTCGAACGTCCGGTCCAGGTGCGCGGGCGGCAGCTCGAGCGCGACCCGGGCGACGGGGAGGTCGGCGGCGAGCGGGATGCCACCCTCGGCGGCGCGCGGACGCCGAGCCTTGCGGGGGCGCCGGCCGTCTCGAGGCCCGGCAGCGCGAGCTGCTCGGCCGGTTCTGCTCCCATGGCCCTATCCCAGCACGCCGCGCCCACCCCGGGGCGCCGCGTGCACAGGCGGGGCGGGTCGCCGGTTCAGACGGCGGCGCGCAGCGCGTCGACGCGGTCGGTGCGCTCCCACGTGAGCCCGTCGAGCTCGCGCCCGAAGTGCCCGTAGGCGGCCGTCTGCCGGTAGATCGGGCGCAGCAGGTCGAGGTCCGCGATGATCGCCGCCGGCCGCAGGTCGAACACCTCACGGATCGCGGCCTGGATGCGGTCGACCGGCACGGCCTCCGTGCCGAACGTCTCGACGTACAGGCCCACCGGGTGCGCGCGCCCGATCGCGTACGCGACCTGCACCTCGCAGCGCCGTGCGAGCCCCGCGGCCACGACGTTCTTCGCGACCCAGCGCATCGCGTACGCCGCCGACCGGTCCACCTTCGACGGGTCCTTGCCCGAGAACGCCCCGCCGCCGTGGCGCGCCATGCCGCCGTACGTGTCGACGATGATCTTGCGGCCCGTCAGCCCGGCGTCGCCCTTGGGGCCGCCGATCTCGAACTTGCCCGTCGGGTTCACGAACACCTGGCGCGGGCCTTCGAGGCTCGCGCCGTCAGGCAGCTCGAGCGCCGCGAGGACCGGCTCGATCACGCTCTCGCGCACCTGCTCGCGCAGCTCCGTCTGGATCGTCTTCTCGTCGTGCTGCGCCGAGACCACGACCGTGTCGATGCCCACGGGCCGGTCGCCGTCGTACGCGATCGTGACCTGCGTCTTGCCGTCCGGACGCAGGCCCGGGACCGTGCCGTCCTTGCGGACCGCCGCGAGCCGCTCAGCGAGCCGGTGCGCCAGGAAGACCGGCAGCGGCATGAGCGTCGCCGTGTCGTCGCACGCGTACCCGAACATGAGCCCCTGGTCGCCCGCACCCTGCACGTCGAGCGGGTCACGCGTGATCGACGGGCCCGACGAGTCGTCGCGCTCCTCCTCGGACTTGTCCACGCCCTGCGCGATGTCCGGCGACTGCTGACCGATCGACACCGACACGCCGCACGAGTCCCCGTCGAAGCCGATGTCCGACGACGTGTACCCGATCCCCCGGACGACCTCACGGACGATCTGCGGGATCTCGACGTACGCCGTCGTGGTCACCTCGCCGGCCACCTGCACGAGGCCCGTCGTCACGAGCGTCTCGACGGCCACGCGCGCTGCCGGGTCCTGCGCGAGCATCGCGTCGAGGATGGCGTCGGAGATCTGGTCGCAGACCTTGTCCGGGTGGCCCTCCGTCACCGACTCGGAGGTGAACAGGCGCATGCCGGACAGGTCGGTGCTCATGCGCGCCAGCGTACAGGCGTGGCGGCGCGGAGCACGGGGATGTCCACGGGTGAGTCCAACCTCCGAGACGGCGCGACGGGCCGCAGGTGCGTGCGTGGGCGCCCGGCGCCACGATGGACCGATGACGACACTCACCGGACAGCAGGTCGACGACGCCGCGCTCACCGGCTGGGCCAATCTCGGCGGCGTCCTCGTCACACGGTTCGCAACCCCCGACTTCGCGACCGGCCTCGCGCTCGTCGACGCCGTCGGGGCGCTCGCGGACGAGGCCAACCACCACCCCGACGTCGACCTGCGCTACACGCACGTCGACGTGGCCCTCACGAGCCATGACGCCGGCGGACTCACCGCGAGGGACGTCGACCTCGCACGCCGGGTGACCGGGGACGCGGCCACGCAGGGGCTCGCCCCCGACGACGCCGACGTGTCTCGGGTCGAGCTCGCCCTCGACTCCCCCGACCACGCGCGGGTCCTGCCCTTCTGGAGCGCGTTCCTGGCGTACGAGCCCCGGCCTGGGACGGACGACGAGGTACGCGACCCGGCGGGCGCCCAGCCGCTCGTGTGGTTCCAGCGCTCCGGGTCGGACGAGCCGCGCCAGCGCTGGCACCTCGACGTGTGGGTCCCGCCGGCGCAGGTGCAGCCGCGGATCGACGCGGCGCTCGCCGCTGGCGGTACGGTCGACGACGCCGCGGCGCCGGCGTTCTGGGTGCTCACCGACCCCGAGGGCAACCGGTCGTGCCTGTGCACCTGGCAGCACCGCGACTGACCAGACCGTGCCCACCCACGAACCCGACCGCAACGGCAGCCTCGGCGGAAAGGACCTCAGCGCGTGAGGCGCTTGACGACCGCGTCCCACACGACGTCGGCCACGAGCTCCTTGGAGCCAGAAGCGGTCTCGACCACCTCGCCGGCACCGTCGACGATGGTCACGTCGTTCTCGTCCGTGCCGAAGGCCCTGCCCCCGCCGACGGCGTTCACGACGACGAGGTCGGCGCCCTTGCGCCGAGCCTTGGCACGGCCGTGGGTCAGGACGTCCCCGTCGGCGTCGCCCGTCTCGGCTGCGAAGCCGACGACGACCTGACCGGGGCGCAGCCGCTCGGTCGCGAGCTCACGCAGGATGTCGGGGTTCTCCACGAGCTCGATGGGGGCGGGCGCCTGGCCGGCCACCTTCTTGATCTTCGCGTCGGGCACGTGGACGGGTCGGAAGTCGGCGACGGCCGCGGCCATCACGACGACGTCGGCCTCCTGCGCCGCCGACCGGACCGCGTCGCGCAGCTCGGCGGTCGAGACGACGGAGACGAACGTGCCGACGCCCGACGGCGGCTGGGCGAGGTTGGCGCCGACGAGCACGACGTCGGCGCCGCGGGCCACCGCGGCCCGTGCGAGCGCCACGCCCTGCTTGCCGCTCGACGAGTTGCCGATGAACCGGACCGGGTCGATGGCCTCGCGCGTTCCTCCGGCCGACACGACGACCCGCCGTCCGGCGAGGTCGCGCGGATGCGCGCCGCGCGAGGCGACGTCGAGCGCGACCCGGGCGATCTCGTCGGGCTCCGGGAGCCGGCCCGGGCCGCTGTCGGCACCCGTGAGCCGGCCCGACGCGGGCTCGATCACGTGGACGCCGCGGGCACGCAGCGTCGCGACGTTCGCGACCGTGGCGGGGTGCTCCCACATCTCGGTGTGCATCGCGGGCGCGAGCACCACCGGCGCGCGCGTCACCAGCAAGGTCGCGGTCAGGAGGTCGTCGGCCTGACCCGTCGCCGCGCGGGCCAGCAGGTCTGCCGTAGCGGGCGCGACGACCACGAGGTCGGCCGACTGCCCGAGAGCGACGTGCGCGACGCCCGGGACGTCGTCAAACACGTCCGTGCTGACGGGCTCACCCGACAGCGCCTCCCAGGTGGGCGCACCCACGAAGCGGAGTGCTGCCGCGGTGGGGATCACGCGGACGGCGTGGCCCGCCTCACGCAGCAGGCGCAGCAGCAGGACCGCCTTGTAGGCGGCAACCCCGCCCGCGACCCCGAGGACGACGCGCATGGCAGCTGACCCCGATCGGCTCAGGCGGTCAGAGCTGGGGCTCTGCGGCGTCGTCCGCCGCGCCCTCGACGTCCTCGCGCTCCGTCATGGTGAGCAGGCCGGCGTTGATCTCGCGCAGCGCGATCGACAGCGGCTTCTCCTGCGGACGCGTCTCGACGAGCGGGCCGACGTTCTCCAGCAGGCCCTCGTTGAGCTGGGCGTAGTACGAGTTGATCTGGCGGGCGCGACGCGCGCCGTAGATCACGAGCGCGTACTTCGAGTCCGCACGGTCGAGCAGGTCGTCGATCGGCGGGTCGGTGATGCCCTCGGGCTTGGCAACGGTTCCGGACACGGAGGCTCCAGTTCGAGAAGGTGGAAGGGGATCTACCCCATTCTACGGGGTCGGGCGCGCGAGGCGGGTCAGGCGGTGACCGCGCCCGCGGGACGGTCCAGGTCGTGCGGGGCCAGACCCATCACGGAGACCAGCTCGTCGGTGGCCCGGTGCACCTCGTCGTTGACGATCGTGTGGTCGAACTCGGGCTCGGCCGCGAGCTCCACGCGCGCGGTGCCCAGACGACGCTCACGCTCCTCCGCGTCCTCGGTGCCCCGGCCCACCAGCCGGCGCACGAGCTCGTCCCAGCTCGGCGGCGCGAGGAACACGAACCGCGCGTCGGGCATCGAAGCCCGCACCTGCCGCGCGCCCTGCAGGTCGATCTCGAGCAGGACGGGCTGCCCCACCGCGAGGCGGTCCAGCACCGGGCGCCGCGGCGTGCCGTAGCGGTGACGGCCGTGCACGACGGCCCACTCCAGCAGCTCGCCGTCCTCCGCCATGCGGTCGAACTGCTCCTCCGTGAGGAACACGTAGTGGACGCCGTCGACCTCGCCGGGCCGCGGGGGCCGCGTCGTCGCGGACACCGAGAGCCAGATCTCCGGGTACCGGGCGCGTACGTCGGCGGACACGGTGCCCTTGCCGACGGCAGTCGGACCGGCCAGGACGGTGAGTCGCGCCGGGGACGCGGCGGAGTCGGTGCGTGTGATCGTTCAGCCCTTCGAGTCGAACCTCTCGATCAGGGCCTTCGCCTGGTGCGGGCCGAGCCCGCGGACCCGGCGTGTCTCGGCGATCCCGATCTCCTCCATGATCGCACGCGCCTTGACCTTGCCGACGCCGGGCAGCGACTCGAGGAGGAGACCACCTTGAGCTTCCCGATCACGTCGTCGGTCTGCCCCTGCTGGATCACCTCGGAGAGCGAGCCCTGGGAGTACTTGAGCCGGTTCTTCACCTCGGCGCGGGCACGCCGGGCCGCCGCCGCCTTCTCGAGTGCGGCAGCGCGCTGTTCTGGGGTGAGGTTCGGGAGTGCCACGGTGGTCGCCCTTCGAGTGGTGGGGATGCCGGACGGCAACTGCACACCTCGAACGTAGCGAGGCGCCACGACCCGTGCAATCGGTCCACGCCGTGACACGCGGAACCCACAGGTGTTCCCTGACCTGCCCGGACGGTCACACGAGGCGCGCGACGAGCGCGTCACGGTCCGCGGACGCCAGCCCGCAGGCCTCCACGTACGCGTCGACGCTGCCGTGCTCGCGCGCGGCGAGGTCCCACGCGGAGAGCAGGTAGTCGTCCTCGACGGACACGAACGGCTCGAGCACGTCGGCGCCGAGACCGGGGATCGGCGGGATGCGCGCCATCATCACCTCGGCGGCGCGGGCGCTGAGGAGGTACTCCGCCAGCCGCGCGTCGTCGTCGACGCCGCACAGGTACTGCACGAGCGCGACGAGCCAGCCGGTACGGTCCTTGCCTGCCGAGCAGTGCACGACGGCGGCCCCGTCCGTGCGCGCGAGGTCCGTGAGCGCCCGGCCCACCGCGGCGCGCACGGCCCCGTCCGTGACGAACGACGCGTAGACCGCGAGCATCATCGACCGGGCCAGGTCGGCGGGGCGGTCGGCACCGAGCAGTCGCCCCACCAGCGCCTGCGTGTCGGCGCTCGGCGACCCCGGCGCGCCGGCCTCGCCGGCCGACATCGCCGCCGAGGGGTCCATGGCGCGGTGCAGGACGTCGATCCCCGGCCCGACGGCGTCGGCCCCGTCCCGCTCGACCTCGTCGACGCCTCGCAGGTCGACGACGGTCGTGACGCCGAGGGACGACAGCGCCGAGCGGCCGGCGTCGTCGAGGCGCGACAGGCTCGCGGTGCGGACCAGGACGCCCTCCCGGAGCGGCGTGCTGCTCCCCTGCGGAACCGCCCTGCCGCCGACGTCCCGCACGTTCCAGGTCCCGGAGATCTCCATCCGGCCATCCTGGCAGGTCAGGCGCCGGTACCGCGAGGTCTCCGGGGACCGGAGCGTCAGTCCCGGAGGGCCGCCCGGGCGTCGGTGACGGCCTCGTCGGCCGCCCGGCGCAGCGACGCGACGTCGGGTCCCGCGCGCAGCACGCCGCGCGAGGAGGACGCGAGCACCTGGCCGCGGGCCGTGCCGAAGACGGCGGTGAGCTCGGCGGGGCCCCCGCCCTGAGCCCCGACGCCCGGGGCAAGCAGAGGGCCGTTGACCGTGGTCAGGTCGGTGCCGGTCCGCTCCGCGGCGTCGCCGACGGTGGTCCCGACGACGAGCCCGATCGACCCCATCGGGTCGGCGTCGGCGTTGAGGGCGGCGGCGTGGGCGGCCATCGCCGCGGCGACGCTCGGCCCGCTCGGCCAGCCCTCCGCCGTGAGCGTGCGCGCGTGCTGCACCTCGTGCCCCTCCTTGTTGGAGGTCAGGCACAGGACGAACAGCCCCCGACCCGACGACAGGGCGAGGTCGACCGCCGGCGCGAGCGACCCGAACCCGAGGTAGGGCGAGACCGTCAACGCGTCCCCCGCGAGCGGGGAGCCGTCACGCAGGAACGCCTCGGCGTACGCGTCCATGGTCGAACCGATGTCGCCCCGCTTGGCGTCGACGACGACGAGCGTCCCGGCCGCCTGCGCGGCCGCGATCACGTCCTCGAGGGCCGCGACCCCGCGCGAGCCGTGCCGCTCGAAGAACGCCGCCTGCGGCTTGACCGCGGCCACCCGCCCACCGACCGCCTCGACGACCCGGAGCCCGAACTCCCGCACGCCCGTGGCGTCGTCGGGCAGGCCCCAGGCGTCGAGGAGGCTCGCGTGCGGGTCGATCCCGACGCACAGCGGACCGTGGTCGTCCATGGCCGCGGCGAGCCGTGCCCCGAAGGGGGCCGTCACGCGGATGCCCCCGCCCGACGCGCGGCGCGCTCGGCCAGGTGCTCCTGCAGGCTCCCGACGGCGAACGGTCCGGCGAGCTGCGCCTCGATGCCCTGCACCGCGGCCGAGAGCTGCTGGACGGTCGTAACGATCGGCTTGTCCGCGGCGGTCGTCGCGGCTCGGATCTCGTAACCGTCGGCGCGCGCCCCTGGCCGTTCGGGGTGTTGACGACCATGTCGACCTCGCCCTCGGTGATGAGGTCGACGATCGTCGGCTCGCCGTCGGCCCCGCGGCCCTGGGAGTACTTGCGCACCACGGTGGCCGGGATCCCGCTGCGCCGCAGCACGACCGCGGTGCCCTCGGTGGCGAGCACCTCGAAGCCGAGCTCGGTCAGGCGCTTGATCGGCAGGACGATCGACCGCTTGTCACGGTCGGCCACCGAGACGAACACGCGCCCCGACTCGGGCAGCCCGCCGAACGCGGCCGACTGGGACTTCGCGAACGCCGTCGGGAAGTCCGCGTCGAAGCCCATGACCTCACCGGTCGAACGCATCTCCGGGCCGAGCACGGTGTCCACCGCCACGCCGTCGGCGGTGCGGAACCGCTTGAACGGCAGCACGGCCTCCTTGACGGCGATCGGGTCCGTGAGGTCGATCGTCGCGCCATCACGGTCGGAGGGCAGCAGCCCCTCGGCCCGCAGGTCGGCGATGGTCTCCCCCGCCATGACGCGCGCCGCGGCCTTGGCCAGCGGGACGCCCGTCGCCTTGGACACGAACGGCACGGTGCGCGAGGCGCGCGGGTTGGCCTCGAGCACGTAGAGCACGTCCGAGACGAGCGCGTACTGCACGTTCAGCAGCCCGCGGACCCCGACGCCCTTCGCGATCGCCTCGGTCGATCGACGGATCCGCTCGAGCTCGGTGGCCGAGAGCGACACGGGCGGCAGGACGCACGCCGAGTCGCCCGAGTGGATGCCGGCCTCCTCGATGTGCTCCATGACGCCGCCGAGGAACATCTCGGTGCCGTCGTAGAGCGCGTCGACGTCGATCTCCATCGCGTCGTCGAGGAAGCGGTCGATGAGCAGCGGGGCGGGCAGCGAGCCCGCGGCCTGCTCATTCGCCGCGGCGAGCGCGCGCTCGACGTAGCCGGTGAGCTGCTCGCCCGAGTACACGATCTCCATGCCGCGGCCGCCCAGGACGTACGACGGACGGACGAGCACCGGGTAGCCGATCGACTCGGCGACCTCGCGGGCGCGCTCGAGCGAACGGGCCGTGCCGAACGCGGGCGCCGGGAGGCCGGCGTCGGCGAGGACCTGGCCGAACAGGCCGCGGTCCTCGGCGGCGTCGATGGCCTCGGGGCTCGTGCCGAGGATCGGCAGGCCCGCGTCGGCGAGCTTCTGCGCGAGGCTCAGGGGCGTCTGCCCGCCGAGCTGCACGATGATGCCCTTGACCGGTCCGGCAGCGAGCTCGGACTGGTACACCTCGAGCACGTCCTCGAACGTGAGCGGCTCGAAGTAGAGGCGGTCGGACGTGTCGTAGTCCGTCGAGACGGTCTCGGGGTTGCAGTTGACCATCACGGTCTCGTACGTGTCGGCCAGGGCCAGCGTCGCGTGCACGCACGAGTAGTCGAACTCGATGCCCTGGCCGATGCGGTTCGGGCCCGAGCCGAGGATGATCACGGCCTCGCGCTCGCGGGGCTGGACCTCGGTCTCCTCGTCGTACGACGAGTAGTGGTACGGCGTCCGGGCCGCGAACTCGGCCGCGCACGTGTCGACCGTCTTGTAGACCGGGCGGACGCCGAGCGCGTACCGGACCTCGCGCACCGTGGCCTCGCCGGCCGGGCCGAGCCTGCGCAGGCGCGCGACCTGTGCGTCGGACAGGCCGTGGCGCTTGGCCTGCGCCAGCACGTCACGCGTGAGCGCCGGCGCGTCGGCGACCGCGGCCGCGACCTCGTTGATCAGCTGGATCTGGTCGAGGAACCACGGGTCGATCTTGGTGGCGTCGAAGACCTGCTCGACGGTCGCACCCGCGCGCAGCACCTGCTGGACGCCGATGATCCGGCCCTCGGTCGGGCGCGCGATCTGCTCGAGCAGCGCGTCGAGGTCGGCGCCCGAGACGGGCTCGCCGTCCCAGTGGAAGACCGAGCCCGACTTGTCGATGGACCGCATGGCCTTGCCGAGCGCCTCGGTGAAGCTGCGGCCCAGCGCCATGGCCTCGCCGACGGACTTCATGGTCGTCGTGAGGGTCGGGTCGGCGGCCGGGAACTTCTCGAACGCGAACCGCGGGACCTTGACGACGACGTAGTCGAGCGTCGGCTCGAAGCTCGCCGGCGTGACCTGCGTGATGTCGTTCGGGATCTCGTCGAGCGTGTAGCCCACGGCGAGCTTCGCGGCGATCTTCGCGATCGGGAAGCCCGTCGCCTTGGACGCGAGCGCGGACGACCGGGACACCCGCGGGTTCATCTCGATGACGATGACGCGGCCCGTGGCCGGGTCGACGGCGAACTGGATGTTGCAGCCGCCCGTGTCGACGCCGACCTCGCGGATCACGGCGATCGAGATGTCGCGGAGCTTCTGGTACTCGCGGTCCGTGAGCGTCAGCGCGGGCGCGACCGTGATCGAGTCGCCCGTGTGCACGCCGACCGGGTCGACGTTCTCGATCGAGCACACGACCACGACGTTGTCGTGCTTGTCGCGCATGAGCTCGAGCTCGTACTCCTTCCAGCCGAGGATCGACTCCTCGAGGAGCACCTCGGTGGTCGGCGAGTAGTGCAGGCCCTGCCCGACGATGCGGCGCAGGTCGTCCTCGTCGTACGCGATGCCGGAGCCGAGGCCGCCCATGGTGAACGACGGGCGGACGACTATCGGGTAGCCGAGCGTCTCGGCCGCGGCGATCGCCTCGGGGATCGTGTGGATGATCTCCGAGCGGGCGCTCTCGCCCCCGCACTTGGCGACGACGCCCTTGAACTGCTCGCGGTCCTCGCCCTTCTGGATCGCGGGGATGTTCGCGCCGATCAGCTCGACGTCGTACTTCTCGAGGACGCCCGCCTCGTGCAGCGCGATGGCCGCGTTGAGCGCCGTCTGGCCGCCGAGCGTCGGGAGGAGCGCGTCGGGGCGCTCCTTGGCGATGATCGTCGTCAGGACGTCGGTGGTGATCGGCTCGACGTAGGTCGCGTCGGCGAACTCCGGGTCCGTCATGATCGTCGCCGGGTTCGAGTTCACGAGGACGACCCGCAGGCCCTCCTCCTTCAGGACGCGGCACGCCTGGGTGCCCGAGTAGTCGAACTCGCACGCCTGCCCGATGACGATGGGACCCGAGCCGATGACGAGGACGCTCTTGATGTCGGTTCTGCGCGGCACGGGTCAGGCCTCCTGCTCGGTCGTGCTCTGGTTCATGAGGTCGAGGAAGCGGTCGAAGAGGTACGCCGCGTCGTGCGGGCCCGCCGCCGCCTCGGGGTGGTACTGCACGGAGAAGGCGGGCAGGTCGAGCGCCTGCAGGCCCTCGACCACCTGGTCGTTGAGCCCGACGTGGGACACGCGCACCCGGCCGTACCGTCCGCCGTCGTACGGGGCGGTCGACTCGCCGTCGAGCGGGGCGTCGACGGCGAAGCCGTGGTTGTGGGCCGTGACCTCGACCTTGCCGGTCGTGCGGTCCATCACGGGCTGGTTGATCCCGCGGTGCCCGTACGCGAGCTTGTACGTGCCGTAGCCGAGGGCCCGGCCGAAGATCTGGTTGCCGTAGCAGATCCCGAAGTACGGGATCCTCCGGTCCAGGACGGCGCGCAGCAGCTCGACCTCGGTCGTGGCGGCACCCGGGTCACCCGGGCCGTTGGAGAAGAACACGCCGTCGGGGTGCAGCGCCTCGATCTCGTCGATCGTCGTGGTCGCCGGGACGACGTGCACGCGCATCCCCCGCTCGGCCATCCGGTGCGGGGTCATCGACTTGATCCCGAGGTCCACCGCGACGACCGTCGCGACGGGCTCGGAGCCCGCGTGCTCGCCGAGCGGCTCGATCGTGTACGCCTCGCTCACCGACACCTCGGCCGCGAGGGCGGCGCCCTCCATCGCCGGGGCGGACCGCACCTCCTCGACGAGCTCCGCGACCGGGCGCACGCGCCCACCCCGGACGAGGTCGTCGCCCGAGAAGATCGCCGCGCGCATCACGCCGAGCTCGCGCAGGTGCCGGGTCAGCGCGCGCGTGTCGACGTCGCTGATCCCGACGACGCCCTGCGCCGCGAGCTCCTCGTCGAGCGAGCGGTCCGCACGCCAGCTCGAGTACCGGCGCGCGGGGTCGCGCACCACGTACCCGGAGACCCAGATGCGACCCGACTCGGGGTCCTCGTCGTTGACGCCGGTGTTCCCGATGTGCGGCGCCGTCATCACGACGATCTGCCGGTGGTACGAGGGGTCGGTCAGCGTCTCCTGGTACCCGGTCATGCCGGTGTTGAAGACGATCTCCCCGACCGTCGTCCCGCGGGCGCCGTACGCACGGCCCACGCTCGTGCGCCCGTCCTCGAGGACGAGCACCGCGGCGTCGGGCCCCAGGTCGGCGGGCAGCTCGGTGGGAGCCGCGGCCTGGGTGGCGGGTGCGTTCACTTCTTCTCCTCCGTCGTCTCCTGCGCGGCGTCGTCCCGCGCGCAGGCCTCCGCCGCACCCTCCTGGGGGCGCAGGGCGTTGACCGCGTCGACCAGCAGCGGCCTGTCGGCCGCGTGCCTGGTCCTCAGTCCTGTGTCGAGCGTGACCGGCCCGTCGGCGCCGGGCGCGACCAGCCGCCACGTCACCACGACGAGCCCGTCCTTGCCCACGAACTTGCCCGCCATCCCGGGCGCCGTCTTCGCCTCGACTACGTCGGCGGCCGGCACGAACACGTCCTCGGCGCCCTCGCGCTCGACGACCACGCCTCCCGCGAAGACCTGGACGGTCGCGTTCGAGCGGAAGCCGAGGTCGTGGGACGCGACCCGGTCCAGCCAGTCTCCCGCGGTCGTGCTCGACACGTACACCGCGTCCACGGGCTGGGTACGGGCCTCTCCCAGCGCCGCGTCGCCCGGTCGCGCGGGCAGGGCGGGGACGAGCGCGCGGCTACGTCGCGACCGGCCGCGCCAGCCGAACCACATGACCGCGAGCAGCGCGGCCGCGAAGACGATCCAGATCCCGACGGCGACGGGCAGGGGCAGGTTCACCGCGCACCTCCCACGGTCGCCACGTCCCGGACGGGCGCACCGTCGAGCACGGTCGGGCGCCCTCGCAGGAACGTCGCGACCACGCGGCCCGGGAGCTCGCGCCCCGCGAACGGGGTATTGGCGCTCGCGGTCTCCTGCGCGCGTCCGTCGACGACGCGGCGCGCGGCCGGGTCGACGAGCACGACGTTGGCGGGCTCGCCGACGGCGAAGGGGCGGCCCTGCGCGAGCTCGCCGGTGTCGATGCGCCCGATCCGTGCCGGGTTCGCGGACATCACGCGGGCGACGTCCGCCCAGGTGAGCCGGCCCGTGTCGACCATCGTCGCCTGGACGACGCTGAGCGCCGTCTCGAGCCCGGTCATCCCGAACGCCGCGGCGGCCCACTCGCAGTCCTTGTCCTCGCGGGCGTGCGGGGCGTGGTCGGTCGCGACGATGTCGATGGTCCCGTCGGCGAGGCCCTCGCGGACGGCGTCGACGTCGGCCTGGGTGCGCAGCGGCGGGTTGACCTTGAACGTCGGGTCGTAGCCGCGCGCCTCCTCGTCGGTGAGGACCAGGTGGTGCGGCGTGACCTCGGCGGTGACGTCGATGCCGCGCCCCTTGGCCCAGCGGATGATCTCGACGGACCCGGCCGTCGACAGGTGGCACACGTGCAGGCGCGAGCCCACGTGCTCCGCGAGGAGCACGTCGCGCGCGATGATCGCCTCCTCGGCGACCGCGGGCCAGCCCGCGAGCCCGAGCTCGGCGGACACGATCCCCTCGTTCATCTGTGCGCCCTCGGTCAGGCGCGGCTCCTGCGCGTGCTGTGCGATGACGCCGTCGAACGCCTTGACGTACTCGAGCGCGCGGCGCATCAGGACGGGATCCCACACGCACTTGCCGTCGTCGGAGAAGACCCGGACCCTCGCCGCGGACTGGGCCATCGCGCCGAGCTCGGCGAGCTGCTCCCCCGCGAGCCCGACGCTCACCGCGCCGACGGGGTGCACGTCGACCCAGCCGGCGTCGCGTCCGATCCGCCAGACCTGCTCGACGACGCCCGCCGTGTCGGCGACCGGCGTCGTGTTGGCCATCGCGTGGACGGCGGTGAAGCCGCCGACAGCGGCGGCGCGGGTGCCGGACTCGATGGTCTCGGTGTCCTCGCGGCCCGGCTCGCGCAGGTGCGTGTGCAGGTCGACGAGGCCCGGCAGGGCGACGCGGTCGGCGCCGTCGACGACGACCGCGTCCTGGGGCACCTCGGCCTCGGGGAGCTGCGGCTCGATACGGGCGATCACGCCGTCGCGCAGGAGCACGTCCGCCCGCTCGCCCCCGAGCGGCCGCACCCCGCGCAGGAGGTACGACGCGGCCTGGGTGCTGGTCGGTGCGTGGCTCATGCGTGGGCCTCCTCGGTCCGGTGTGTGGTCGTCGTCGTGGGTACACGGGCCGACTGTGGGTCGTGCTGCCCCGTGAGCAGCAGGTAGAGCACCGCCATGCGGACCGCGACGCCGTTCGCGACCTGCTCGACGATGACCGCGCGGGGCGAGTCGGCCGCCTCGGCGGAGATCTCGAGGCCGCGGTTCATCGGGCCGGGGTGCATGACGATCGTGTGCTCGGGCAGGACGGCGAGGCGCCGGGCGTCGAGCCCGTAGGCGCGCGAGTACTCGAGCGGGCTCGGGAAGAACCCGCCGCCCGCCGAGCTCATCCGCTCGCGCTGGACGCGGAGCATCATCACGGCGTCGGGCTTGCCGTCGGCGAGCGTCGCGTCGAGGTCGTAGGACACCTCGCACGGCCAGGTCTCGACGCCGACCGGCACGAGCGTCGGCGGCGCGACGAGCGTGACGTGCGCGCCGAGCGTCGTCAGGAGGGCGACGTTCGACCGCGCGACGCGCGAGTGCAGGACGTCGCCCACGATCGCGACGTGCAGGCCGTCGAGGTCGGCGCCGACACCGGACGTCGCGCCCAGGGCCGGGTCGCCCGCGAGGTGGCGGCGCAGCGTGAACGCGTCGAGCAGCGCCTGCGTGGGGTGCTGGTGCGTGCCGTCCCCCGCGTTCACGACGGCGGCGTCGAGCCACCCGGCGCGGGCGAGCAGGTGCGGCGCACCCGAGGCCTGGTGGCGGACCACGACGGCGTCGGCGCCCATGGCCTGGAGCGTGAGGGCGGTGTCCTTGAGGGACTCGCCCTTGGACACGCTCGAGCCCTTGGCGGAGAAGTTGATGACGTCGGCCGACAGGCGCTTGGCCGCCGTCTCGAAGGAGATGCGAGTGCGCGTCGAGTCCTCGAAGAAGAGGTTCACGACGGTGCGGCCGCGCAGCGTGGGCAGCTTCTTGATCTCGCGGGACTGCGTCGCGGCCATCTCGGCGGCGGTGTCGAGGACGTGCACGGCCTCGGCGCGCGTCAGGTCCGCGGCGGACAGCAGGTGCTTCATCGGTGGCCCTCCGTCGGGGTCGTCGCGGCGGGCTGGATGACGACCGCGTCCTCGCCGTCGAGCTCGGCGAGCCGGACGCGCACGCGCTCGGTGTGCGAGGTCGGCAGGTTCTTGCCGACGAAGTCCGGGCGGATGGGGAGCTCGCGGTGGCCCCGGTCGACGAGCGTCGCGAGCTGCACGGCGCGCGGGCGGCCGAGGTCGCTGATCGCGTCGAGTGCGGCACGGATGGTCCGGCCCGAGTACAGGACGTCGTCGACGAGGACCACGACCTTGCCGTCCACGCCGCCCGCGGGAAGCTGCGTGCGGCCGATCGTGCGGGTCGGGTGGTCGCGCAGGTCGTCGCGGTACATCGTGACGTCGAGCTCGCCCGCCGGTGCGATGTGATCGGAACCGGGCGCGGCACTCTCGGGATCGGTGGCGGCGATCGCGGCCAGCCGTTCGACCAGCCGGTGCGCGAGGGGACGCCCCGCGTGGGGATCCCGAGGAGCACGACGTCGCGCGTGCCCTTGTTGCGCTCGACGATCTCGTGCGCGATGCGGGTCAGTGCCCGCTGGATCTCGGTGGGACCGAGGACCACGGTGCCCGTGGTCGGCACGGCGGACGCGCTCGCGCCGTCATGCATCAGGTCATGACTCATGAAGACCTCCTTCCCCGCCTCCCGGACGGGTGTTAAAGGAACGTCGGTGGGTATTCAGGTGAAGGGCGCCTGCGCCCCGGTCAGTCTACCGGAGGGCGCGCACGATCCCGCCCGGCCGCGCCCCGGTGGCCGTGAGGCTCGTCACGGACCCTCAGGCCCTCGACGGGTCGATCGCCGCCTGCAGGACCTGGGCGAGCACGGGGTGCTTCACCTCGGGCGGGAGCGCCTCGAGGGTCGCCATGACGACGGCGAGGTCGTCGGGCAGCCCCTCGGCCAGGACGCGCTGGGCGAGGGCGGGGTCGGGCGCGGCCAGCGGCAGCCCGCGCACCTCGTCGGCGCCCGCACGCAAGGCCTCGACGAGCTCGTCCGCGACACGCTCGGTCACGGGCGTGACGGTGAGGTGCGCCGTTCGCGGCAGCCGCGTGCCGTCGTCCTGCGTCAGGGCGGGCTGGGCCTGGAGCAGGAACCCGTGCCGCCGCACGGCGTCCACGAGCAAGAAGGGGTCCACCCGCCGGTCCGCCGGCACGGCGTCGTCCGTGGCGAGCGCGACGAGCGGCCCGTCCGGCCGCCCGACGACGCCCAGCCCCTCGATCTGCTCGCCCGCCTCGACCAGAGCCCGGGTCGCGCGCCGGGTGCGGGCGACGAGCCGCGCGAGCCCCGCGGTGCCGAGCGCGCGCGTGATCGCCCACGCGGCCGCCAGGGGCCCGGCCGCCCGGGAACCCAGCACGGTCGGGTTGACGACCGGGTAGCCCGGCCACGCCGACGTCACGAAGTACTGCGCGAGGTGACGCTCCTGGCCCCGGTAGAGGACGACCGAGGCGCCCTTGGGCGCGTAGCCGTACTTGTGCAGGTCCGCGGACAGCGACGTCACGCCCGGCACCGCGAAGTCCCAGTCGGGGGCGTCCGCTCCCCGCGCCGTCCCACCACGGCAGCACCCAGCCGCCCAGGCACGCGTCCACGTGGCACGGGACGCCGCGCTCCGCGGCGCCCGCCGCCACCTCGGCCACGGGGTCGAGGACCCCGAACGGGTACGACGGCGCGCTCACGACGACCAGGGCGGTCCGGTCGTCGACCTCGGCCAGCAGGCGCGCCGGGTCCACCGTGCCGGTTGCCGGGTCGACCGGCACGTTCACCAGGTCAAGGTCCAGGTAGGCGGCGGCCTTGTGGAACGCGGGGTGCGCCGTCGTCGGAGCGACCAGGCGAGCCCGGGCGCCCGCCCGCGCCGGGTCGGCTGCGCGCCACAGGTCGCGCGCGGACTTCGCCGCGAGCAGGCACGACTCCGTCCCGCCGGACGTCACCGAGCCCACCACGTCGTCGTCGCCGTGCAGGACGTCGCGCGCGAGGGCGACCAGGTCGCGCTCCAGGGTCGCGACCGACCGGAACGTCGTCGGGTCGAGCCCGTTCACGGGCAGGAACAGGCGCACCGCCTCGGCCGCGAGCTCGTCGAGGGCCGCGTCGCCCGGGTCGTAGACGTACGACAGCACCCGGCCGCCGTGCGTCGGCGGGTCCTCGGCGCGTAGCCGCTGGAGCTCGGCGAGAGCCTCGGACGCCGCGCCGGCGTCGACGACGGACGGAGCGGACGACGAAGGGTCGCTCATGCGTGCTCCTGATCGGTGGGAGCGTCGACCACCGCGGCCGACAGCGGGTAGCGGGACAACGGCACCAGGCTCAGCAGCGTGAGCGCCGCAGGCAGCACCGTGAACGCGAGCACCACCCCGAGCCGGGCGCTCGCGGGCTGCGCGACGGCCTCGGTCGCGGTGTGCGAGACGAAGCCGGTGACGGCGAGGATGCCGAGGACGAGCGTCGGGCCGAGCGCGAGACCGGCGGTCTCCCCGCGGTCCAGACGCCGCTGAGGACGCCGGCCCGCTCGGCACCCCGCTCGCGCGCGTCGACGGCGACGACGTCGGGCAGCATGGCCAGCGGGTAGAGCTGCATGCCGGCGTACGCGACGCCGGCGAGGGCGACGGGCCCGTAGACCCACGGACCGGGCACCCAGTGCATCGGCAGCAGGGCCAGGGCGGCCGCGGCGAACAGCACGGTCGCCCCGACGAGCGCGCGGCGCTTGCCGACCCTGCCGGCGACCCGCGTCGCGAGCGGCATGACGAGCAGTGCGGGGCCGACCAGCGCGGCGAACAGGAACGTCACGTCGTTCTCGTCCCCGAGCGTGTACGTCGCGACGTACTGCGCGCCGGCGAGCATCCCGCCGGTCGCCAGCGCCTGCAGCACGAACATGCCGACGAGCCGCCGTAACGCCGCCACCTCGCGTACCGCAGCGACCCCGGTCCGGAGGTGCGACGCGACGTGGCGGACGCGACCCGGAGAGGAAGGGGTGGCGGGTCGTGGTGGGGCCGGCACGGGCCGCCAGGCCCGCGGTAGACCCGCCGTCCCTTCCTCGGAGGGTCGCGGGAGCCTCGCCTGACGTAGCGGCGCACCCCACCATGCGCCCAGCATCCCCAGCCCGAGCACGACGCCGCACACGATGCCCATCAGGAGGTACCCGGGGCGACCGCCGCCCGCGGCGTCGCGCAGGGCGGGACCGCCGGCGCCGAACGCGAGGATCGCGACGGCGAGCACGGCGATGCGCGGTGCGACGAGGCGGGTGCGGGTCGCGTAGTCGGGCGCGATCTCGGCGGGCAGCGCGATGTAGGGGACCTGGAACACGGAGTAGGCGGTGGCGGCGAGCAGGAACGTGACGACGACCCACCAGGCCGCGCCCCCGCCGGTCAGCGTGCCCGGCACCGCGAACACGGCCGCGAAGAGGAACGGGAGCGTGAGGGCACCGGTGAGCAGGAAGGGGCGGCGTGTCCCGCGCCGCGCGGCGGACGTGTCCGACGCCGCCCCGATCGCGGGCGCGAGAAGCACGTCCCAGACCTTGGGGACGGTCACGACGAGGCTCGCCAGTCCGGCCGCGACGCCGAGCGTGTCGGTCAGGTAGTACGCGAGCACCAGCCCGGGCAAGGTCCCGAAGCCCCCGGTGCCGACCGAGCCGGACGCGTACCCGACGACGGCGCGGCGGGGCAGGACAGGGACCACGGGAGGGTCGTCCGTCCGAGGGGGCTGCGGTGACGTCGTCGGCACACGGAGCATGATGCCCGACGGCGGCGCGAGGGCGAAAACGCCGGAGCCCCGGACGCCACGTGGGCGCCCGGGGCTCCGGGACGGTGCTGGGTCGTCAGGCCCGCAGGGTCGGGCCGAGCTCGGCGACCCGGGCCAGCAGCCCGTTGACGAACGACGGGGACTCGTCGGTCGACAGCGACGTCGCGAGCGACACGGCCTCGTCGAGCGCGACGCCGTCGGGGACGTCGTCGTTGTAGAGGATCTCCCACACGCCGACCCTGAGGATCGCGCGGTCCACGACGGGCATCCGCTCGATCGTCCAGCCGTGCGAGTAGGTCGCGAGGACCTCGTCGATGCGCTCGCGGTGCTCGTCCACGCCCTCGACGATCTCGACCGCGTACTGGGGCAGGGACGCCTGCGTGCCCGGCTCGGAGACCCGCTCCGAGAGCATGGTGACCGGCGCGATCCCGCGCTGGTCCGCCTCGTAGAGGACGTCGACCGCGCGCTTGCGTGCCTTGCTGCGCGCTGCCACGTCAGTCGTTCACACGGCCGAGGTACGACCCGTCGCGGGTGTCCACCTTGACCTTCGTGCCGGCCTCGAGGAAGAGCGGGACCTGGATGGTCGCGCCGGTCTCGAGGGTCGCGGGCTTGGTGCCGCCCGTCGAGCGGTCGCCCTGCAGGCCCGGCTCGGTGTACGTGACCTCGAGGACCACGGAGGCGGGAAGCTCGACGAAGAGCGGCGCGCCGTCGTGCGTGGCGACGATCGCGTTCTGGTTCTCGAGCATGTAGTCCGACGCACCGCCGACCGTGGCGGCCGCGACCGGGAGCTGGTCGTAGGTGACGGTGTCCATGAAGATGAAGTCGTCGCCGTCGCGGTACAGGTACTGCATGTCGCGCTTGTCGACGTTCGCCGTCTCGATCTTGGTGCCGGCGTTGAACGTCCGGTCGACCACCTTGCCCGACAGCACGTTCTTGAGCTTCGTGCGGACGAACGCGCCGCCCTTGCCGGGCTTGACGTGCTGGAACTCGATGACGGTCCAGAGCTGGCCGTCCAGGTTGAGCACGGTGCCGTTCTTGATGTCGTTGGTGGTCGCCACGTTCTGCTTCCTGAGTCGGGGGAGGGCCGCTGCGGGCCATCGGGTCTGAGGTCGGGTGCGAACCCGAGAAAAGCCCAGGCAATCCTACCTGACGAGCCCGTTCAGCCACAGACCGAGCAGCCCGGCGGCGCCCGCCCACGCGAGCGAGGCGAGGGTGCCGATGACGAACCGCTCGGAGACCCCCGGGTTGTCGCGGATCTCGGGGTAGCGCCCGAGGCCCTTGACGGCGACGACCACCGCGACCCCTGCGGGGAACCCGGCGAGCAGGCAGCCGGTCACGGCGAGCCGTTCGAGGATGCCGATCCACGTGCCGCCCCGGAGGACGGCG
Source organism: Luteimicrobium album (assembly GCF_030161555.1). Taxonomy (GTDB): domain Bacteria; phylum Actinomycetota; class Actinomycetes; order Actinomycetales; family Cellulomonadaceae; genus Luteimicrobium; species Luteimicrobium album. The sequence goes on along the minus strand of NZ_BSUK01000001.1, from coordinate 3,449,773 downwards.
GCGGCGTCGGGCGCCTCCGGCGAGGGCCCGGCGTCGGCGCTCGCTGCCTCGCCTGCCGACGTGCGGCCCGCGGCCCGCAGCACAGCGGGGACGACGACGAGACCACCGAGCACGCTCACCGCGAGCAGCCCCACGGAGATCCCGGCGACAGCGAGGACCTGGCCCGCGCTCACTGGAGGACCATCCTTTCTGCGGCCTTCATGGGTAGGGTCGTGACCACTCGGTCCCGGTGGGTGCACGGCCATCTGCGCGAGCCGCTCGACGGCGAGCATGAGTTCTGCCGGCCCCGCCGGGCCGAGGTCAGCCGATCGGCGTCAGGAACATGCCCCGTAGAGGGCCGAGCAGTGAGCTCCCGGCGGCCGGCCTTGACCGGGTGGTGCTCCTCCACGAGCCAAGGAGTACGCACGTGCACGTCGGTTGGGACTGGGGCAACACCGTCCACGCGATCAGCGTGATCGCCGATGACGGTCACGAGATCGCGGGCTGGACGTGCCCTCACACCGAGGAAGGCCTGACCCAGACCCTGACCCGGCTGGCGAGCTTCGACCGGTCCGGGGATCTCCCGGTCGCGATCGAGACGACCCGGGGACTGGTCGTGGACCGGCTCCTGGCCGCCGGGCACCCGGTCGTGCCGATCCACCCGAACGCGTTCAACGCCGCCCGCCCACGCTGGGGCGCGGCCAGGGCCAAGAACGACCCCGGCGACGCCTACAAGCTCGCCGACTACCTGCGCACCGACGGCCACCGGCTGCGTGTGTTGCACCCGACCGAGCAGGCCACCCTCGACCTGCAGGCCCTGGTCCGTGCCCGCGCCGATCAGGTCGCCACCCGGGTCGCGGCGACCAACCAGCTCGCCGCGCTGCTGGCCGAGCACCACCCCGGCGCCACCGTGCTGTTCTCGCGCCTGGACTCCGAGATCGCGCTCACGTTCGTGGACCGATACCCGACCCCGACCCAGGCCGCCGGCCTGGCCCCGGCCAAGATGCGTGACTGGCTGGCCCGTCAGCACTACAGCGGCAGGACCGCCCCCGCCACGCTCGTGGGACGCCTGCGCGCCGCGGCCCGGCCCGCGTCCCGGCTGACCGACGACATCGTGACCGTGATCGTGCGCACCCAGGTCGCCCTCGTGCGCGCGATCAAGACCGCGATCGCCGTCCTCGACGCCCAGATCGCCGCGGCCGTGGCCACCCACCCCTGGGCGCCGCTGCTGGCGGCCCTGCCCCGCGTGGGCACGATCAGCCTGGGCCAGATCATCGGCGAGATCGGCCCCGTCCTCGAACGCGCGACCAGTGCCGACCACGCCGCGGCCGAGACCGGCGTCGTGCCCGTGACCCGAGCCTCGGGCAAGTCCCACGTCGTCGCGTTCCGCTACGCCACCAACACCCGAGCCCGACAAGCCCTGACCTTCTGGGCCGACAACTCCCGTCATGCCAGTGACTGGGCCCAGACCATCTACGCCCAGGCCCGCCAGGCCGGGAAACGACACGCCCACGCCGTGCGCATCCTCGCCCGCGCCTGGCTGCGCGTGATCTACGCCTGCTGGCGCGACGGCGTGTGCTACGACCCCACCACCCACGCCAAAACCCGACAAACCCACGACCTGGCCGCCTAGAGGTTGACTCAGGGAACTCATGCGCTCACGCCTCTGCCGCGCACGTCAGCCTCCTCGAGCAGCCGTGCCGCGAGCGGGCGCGCCGCGGCTTCTTCGGGCCACATGCTAGCCCGCACCCGCTGGCTGACGGCCTGCGCCGACACGCCCAGCCGGGCCGCGGCGGCACGCTGGCTGAGACCGGCCGCCAGGAGGTCGACGACCTCCCAGCCGGCGTCTGTCCGACGCGCGGCGACGCTCGCGAGGAGCTGCAGCACGGCCTCGGCGTCGGCGGCCCGCTCGGCCGCGGGTCCGCCGTCGGCCCCGACGACGGCGACCGGGAGCTCGCCCGCACGCCGCTTGGCACGCTCGACGGCCTCGCGGGCCCGCACGAACGCGGCGCCGGAGCCCTCACGCGTACTCGTGGGCAGCGGCTCGTCGACCGGGCCGACGCCGACCCCCACGCTCCACTCCCCCAGCCGTGCGACCCGCAGGACGACGTCGAGGACCGTCGCTGCGTCGTCGAGCCCGCCCTGGACCTCGTCGCCGACCGTGCGGTCGAACGCGAGCACGACGCCCGGGTCACCGGCGCCCGGCAGCGCGCCGAGCAGCTCCGGGACCCGGTCGCCACGGCGGCGGCTGGCACGTTGGTCGATCGTCAGGACCCACATAAGGCAAGGCTATGCTCTTGATTCTCAAGAATCAAGGTTCCTGGCTTGACTTGCCGAGATCCAGTCTCACGCCTTGGCGGCGACCGCCCGCAACGCCAGCCGGTACGAGTCGAACCCGAAGCCGGCGACCGTACCCGTCGCCACCGGACCGATCACCGACGTGTGCCGGAACTCCTCGCGCGCCATCGGGTTCGAGATGTGCACCTCGACCAGCACCAGGCCCGCCTTCGTGACCATCGCCGCCGCGTCCCGCAACGAGTACGAGTAGTGCGTGAACGCCGCCGGGTTCAGCACCACGTGCGCGCCCGAGTCCACCGCCTCGTACAGCCAGTGCACCAGCTCGGCCTCGTCGTCCGTCTGGCGGACCTCGGCGTCCACGCCCAGCTCCCCCGACCACCGCGCCACCGAGTCCCGCAGGTCGGCCAGGCTCAGCGCCCCGTACACGTCGGGCTCCCTGACCCCCAGCCGACCGAGGTTCGGACCGTTCAGCACCAGCACACGCGTCATGTGCCCGAGCGTATCGGGCCGATAGCATGCGCACGTGCCCGCACGCAGCGCCGCCCGGACCCCGCGCCCCTCGCCCGACGACGCGAGCGGCGCGCCCGCACCACGCCACCTCCGCCGCCAGATCACCGCCTGGTCGCTGTGGGACTGGGGCGGAGCCGCGTTCAACGCCGTCGTCACCACCTTCGTCTTCACCCCTGGCTCACGAGCGACACGTTCGTCGAGCAGGGCGCCGACACCGACGCCGTCACCGCCCAGCACTCCGCCTGGCTCGGCTGGGGCCTCACCGTCGCCGGCGTCCTCATCGCCGTCCTCGCCCCCGCTCTCGGGGCGCTCGCCGACCGGTCGGGGCGCCGCAAGCTGTGGCTCGGTGCCAACTCGGCCGTCGTCCTCGTGACGATGCTCGCGCTCTGGTTCGTCGAGCCCGTGCCCGGGCACCTGTCGCGCGCCGTCGTCCTCGGCGTCGTCCTGCTCTCGGTCGGGAACGTGTTCTACGAGCTCGCGGGCGTTGCCTACAACGCGCTGCTCCTGCAGATCTCGACGCCCCGCACCATCGGCCGGATCAGCGGCATCGGGTGGGGTGCCGGGTACGTCGGCGGGATCGTCCTGCTGCTGATCCTGTTCGTCGGGTTCATCAACCCCGACGTCGGGTGGTTCGGCGTGACCGACGACCACGGCCTCGACTTCCGCGTGTCCATGGTGATCGCCGCACTCTGGTTCGGGATCTTCGCGATCCCCGTGCTCGTCGTCGTGCAGGAGCGCCGGAAGCCGCCGTTCACCGGCGAGGTGACCGAGCCGGCCGCCGCGGAGACCGCCGTGAGCGGTCACGCGGCACGCAGGGTGCGCGGCCTCGGCGCCGTCGCCGCCGCGTACCGGCAGCTGTTCCGCGACCTCGCCCGACTCTGGCGCACGAGCCGCTCCACGCTCGGCTTCCTCGTCGCGAGCGCGGTCTTCCGGGACGGCCTCGCCGGCGTCTTCACGTTCGGCGCCGTGATCGCGTCGGGGACGTTCGGGTTCAGCTCGAGCGAGGTCATCGTCTTCGCGATCGCCGCGAACGTCGTCGCGGGGATCTGCACCATCAGCGCCGGCTGGCTCGACGACCGGATCGGGCCGCGGCGGGTCGTGATCGGGTCGCTCGTCGGGCTCGTGGTCGCCGGGACCGCTGTGTTCGTCCTGCACGACGGCGGCCAGACGCCGTTCTGGATCTTCGGGCTCCTGCTGTCCGCGTTCGTCGGGCCGGCGCAGTCCGCGAGCCGGGCGCTGCTGGGGCGCCTCGCCGAGCCGGGCCGTGAGACCGAGATCTTCGGGCTCTACGCCACGACCGGGCGCGCCGCGAGCTTCCTCGCGCCGTTCGCGTTCTCGACGCTCGTGTCGCTGACGGGCCACCAGTACTGGGGCATCCTCGGCATCGTCGCCGTCCTGCTGCTCGGGCTCGTCCTGCTCCTGCTCGTGCGCTTCCCGAGCGGCCACGGGATCGGGGGCCGGCGGGACGTCGACTCCGTCGAGGCGACCGGATGAGCGGCGCACCGGCCTGGCGGTCCGACGACGAGCTCGGCGACGCCTTCCAGGTCGCCACGCTCCCGGCTTCGGGCGCCGGTGGTGCGCGGAGCCACGGCGGTGCCGTGCCCCCGCGCGTCACCCTCGTGCGCGCGGCCGCCGGGCGCCTCGGGGGCGAGCACGGGGGCCGGCCGCGCGCCGTCGCCCTGCACGTGCACGGGTACAACGACTACTTCTTCCAGCGCCACCTCGCGGAGACCTTCACGGGTGCCGGCTACGCGTTCGTGGCCGTCGACCTGCGCCGCGCGGGCCGGTCCTGGCGTCCTGGGGAAGTCCCGCACTACGTCGACGACCTCCACGAGCACGCCGCCGACCTCGCGCTCGCCGCGGCCGCCGCGCGCGCCATGCACCCCGGCGTCCCGCTGGTCGTCCACGCCCACTCCACGGGCGGTCTCACCGCGTCGCTCTGGGCCCACTCCGCGCGCCGCGGCGAGGACGGGCCCGACCTGCTCGTCCTCGACAGCCCGTTCCTCGACCTGCGGTCGAGCTGGTTCAACCGGACCGTCGGCACGCGCGTGCTGGACGTCGTCGGGCCTTACGCACCCCTGCGCGCCATGACGAGCGCGCCGTCGGTCTACGCGACGCGCCAGCACGCGAGCAACGGCGGACGGTGGGAGTTCGACCGGGCCCTGAAGCGGCCCGAGGGGCTGCCCGTGAGGGCGGGCTGGCTGCGCGCAGTGCGGCGCGGTCAGGCGCGCGTCGAGCAGGGGCTCGAGATCGTTGCACCCGTCCTCGTCGCACGGTCGGCGCGCTCCGGGCCCGACCGTGAGGACAACCCGGACCTCGACCGCGAGGACACCGTGCTCGACGTCCGCTCGATCGCGCGGCTCGGACCCCGCCTGGGGCGCGACATGACGGAGCTCGTCGTCGACGGCGGCGTGCACGACCTCACGCTGTCGGCCGACGGGCCACGCGGCGTCTACCTCGACGGAGTCCTCGCCTGGCTCGACGCGCGGCTCGAGGCGGACCGATGAGCGCGACGCCGTATCTCGACGCACCGTTCGTCGCGCTCGCCCACCGCGGGTTCTCGCTCGACGGGCTCGAGAACTCGCTGCGCGCGTTCGAAGCAGCCCGCGAGCTCGGCTTCCGGTACGTCGAGACGGACGCCCACGGAACGTCCGACGGCGTCGCCGTCGCGCTGCACGACGCGACGCTCGACCGGACCACCGACGCGCGCGGCGTCGTCGCGGAGCTGCCCTGGGACGTCGTCCGGCGGGCCCGGATCGGCGGGGCCGAACCCGTGCCGCGGCTCGACGACCTGCTCGGCACCTGGTCCGACCTGCGGGTCAACATCGACGTCAAGGGTGAGTCCGGGGTGCGACCCGTCGCCGAGGCCATCGAGCGGACGCACGCGCACGACCGCGTCTGCGTCACGTCGTTCTCGGTCGCCCGACGACGCGCGACCGTCGCCCGCCTGAGCCGTCCCGTCGCGACGTCGGCCGGGCAGGGCGAGGTGGTCCGGTTCCTGCTGGGGGCCCGCGTGCGGTCGGCGTCCGGGGTGGCCCGCGCCCTGCGCGACGTCGACTGCCTCCAGGTCCCTGTGGCTCAGGGTCCGGTGCACGTCGTCGACGCGCGGACCCTCGCCGCCGCGCACCGGGCGGGACGGCAGGTCCACGTGTGGACGGTCGACGACCCCGCCGAGATGCGGCGGCTGCTCGACCTGGGCGTCGACGGGATCGTCACGAACCGCGCCGACCTGCTCCGTGAGGTCCTCGCCGAGCGGGGCCTCACCCCTGACCCGCACTCCGCGGGGGTCAGAGGGAGATCGTGCGCGACGACGGCGCGTCGGCCGAGATCTCCGCGTACGCCGCCTGGAGCAGCGCGGGGTCCGGGCCCTCGAGCCGTGTGGGGCGGGCGACGTCGTCGAGCACGACGAACCGCAGCAGGTCGCCGCGGGTCTTCTTGTCGCGACGCATCGCGGTGAGGAGCTGGTCCCAGCGGTCCCCGCGGTACGTGATCGGGAGCCCGAGCGACGACAGGATGGCGCGGTGCCGGTCGACGACGTCGTCGTCGAGCTTGCCCGCGAGCCGCGAGAGCTCTGCTGCGAACACCATGCCGACCGAGACCGCGGCACCGTGCCGCCAGCCGTACCGCTCGGCCAGCTCGACCGCATGCCCGAGGGTGTGGCCGTAGTTGAGGATCTCGCGGAGGCCGGCCTCCTTGAGGTCCTCCCCCACGACGGCGGCCTTCACGGCGACCGAGCGCTGGACGAGCTCGGCGACGACAGCGCGGAGCTCAGCGGACGGCTCGCCTCCGGTCGCCTCCCACGAGCCCCAGTCGCGCAGCTCGGCGGCGTGCGCCTCGACGAGCTCGAGGATCCGGGGGTCCGCGATGAACCCGGTCTTCACGACCTCGGCGAGGCCGGCGACGAACTCGAAGCGCGGCAGCGACTCGAGGGTCGCGAGGTCGGCGAGGACACCGGCGGGCGGGTAGAACGCCCCGACGAGGTTCTTGCCCTCGGCCGTGTTGATCCCGGTCTTCCCGCCGACGGCCGCGTCGACCATCGCGAGCAGCGTCGTCGGCACGTGCACGACGCGGATCCCGCGGAGCCAGGTCGCGGCGACGAACCCGGCGAGGTCGGTCGTGGCTCCCCCGCCGACGCCGACGATCGCGTCCGAGCGCGTGAAGTCCGCCTGGCCGAGCACACCCCAGAGGAAGGCGGCGACCTGCGCGGACTTGGCCTCCTCGGCGTCGGGCACCTCGGCGAGGAACGCCTGGTACCCGCCCGCCTCCAGGTCGTCACGGACGACCTCGGCGGACGCGGCGAGGGACGGCTGGTGCACGACGAGCACCCGGCGCACCTCCGCCCCGAGCAGGCGCGGCAGCTCACCGAGCAGGTGCCGGCCGACGAGCACGTCGTACGGCGCGTCCCCTCGCACGGTCACGACCTCGGGCGCCGGGCCCGACGGGTCCACGGGCGACTCGCTCACGCGTCCTCCTCCGTCCCGGGCGCGGCGTCGTACCGCGCCCGCTCGATGTGCCGGGCGATCTCCTCGACGACCCGACGGGGCCCCGCCGCATCCGTGGTGAGGCGCAGCGTGGCGACCGCCTCGTAGAGGGGCCGGCGCGCCGTCATCAGCGTGTCCCAGCGGGTCATGGCGTCGCCCGCGAGCAGCGGGCGGCTCGTGTCGCCACGCAGACGACGGGCGGCGTGCGCACGGCTCACGTCGAGGAACACGACGACGCCGCCTGCAGCAGCGTACGCGGCCAGCCGGTCCCGCGTGTCCGGGTCGAGCACCGCGCCCCCGCCGAGCGAGAGGACGCCAGGATGCCCTGTCAGCGCCGCGGCGACCGCATCCCGTTCGAGCTCGCGGAACGCCGGTTCGCCCTGCTCGGCGAAGATCGTGGCGACGCTGACGCCGGCCACCGCCTCGACGTCCGAGTCCGTGTCCCGGCCCTCGACCCCGAGGTGCCGGGCGAGGTGCCGCATCACGGTCGACTTGCCGCTCGCGGGCGGCCCGACGAGCACCGCGACGGGTCGGGGTGTCATCCCGCGGCTCAGCGGAGCAGCTCGGGGACGGCTGCGAGGTACGCCTGCGCGTTCCGCCGCACCTCGGCCACGGAGTCGCCGCCGAACTTCTCGAGCGCGGTCTGCGCGAGCACGAGCGCGACCTCGGCTTCGGCGACGACCGCCGCCGGGGGCACGGCACAGACGTCGGAGCGCTGGTGCTGCGCGGTCGCGGCCTCACCCGTCACGACGTCGACGGTCGCGAGCGCGCGCGGCACGGTCGAGATCGGCTTCATCGCGCCGCGCACACGCACGACCTCGCCGTTGCTCATGCCACCCTCGACGCCGCCGGCCCGGTTCGACGACCGCTGGATGTGGCCGTCCTCGCCGCGGACGATCTCGTCGTGCGCCTGCGACCCGCGACGGTGCGCGGTGCGGAAGCCGTCGCCGACCTCGACGCCCTTGAACGCCTGGATGCCCATGATCGCTCCGGCGAGGCGGGCGTCGAGCCGCCGGTCCGACGACACGTACGACCCGATCCCCGACGGCACGCCGTACGCGAGCACCTCGACGACGCCGCCGAGCGTGTCGCCGTCCTTCTTGGCCTCGTCGATCTCGGCCACCATCGCCGCCGACGCCGCCGGGTCGAAGCAGCGCACCGGGTCCGCGTCGAGCGTGGCGACGTCGTCGGGCGTGGGCAGCGCCGCGTCGTCGGGCACGTCGACCGAGCCGATGGACACGACGTGCGACACGAGCCGCACGCCGAGCGCCTGCTCGAGGAACGCCGCAGCGGCACGCCCCAGCACGACGCGGGTCGCGGTCTCGCGCGCCGACGCCCGCTCGAGCACCGGGCGCGCGTCCTCGAAGCCATACTTGCGCATCCCGACGAGGTCCGCGTGCCCGGGGCGGGGGCGGGTGAGTGGGCGGTTGCGTGCGATCTCGCGCTCGTCGCCGGTCCCGGCGTCGACCAGCAACGCCTCGGGCGGCACCGGGTCGGCCGCCATCACGTCGACCCACTTGGGCCACTCGGTGTTGCCGATCTGGATCGCGAGCGGCCCACCCTGAGTGAGCCCGTGCCGCAGTCCGCCGAGCACGGTGAGCTCGTCCTGCTCGAACTTCTGCCGTGATCCGCGCCCGTACCCGAGTCGTCGGCGTGCGAGGGCTGCCCGCAGGTCGTCGGAGACGAGCTCGACCCCGGCCGGCAGGCCCTCGATGATCCCGACGAGCGCCGGGCCGTGCGACTCACCTGCGGTCAACCAACGGAGCATGGCCCCGATTCTTCCATGCACCCGCGAGGCGGACGGTCGCCGTCCGGTGTCCGGACGGCCTGTGGACAGGCGCGATACGCCGCGCCGCGTCTCGCTACAGTGCCGCCGTGCCGACGACGAAGCCCACCCCCGCGCCCGACCTCGCCGACGCTCCGCTCACCGGGGCGGCGGTGGTGCGCTCACCACGGCACCTGGCCGCGGCTGTGCGGCGGGAGGTCGGACCGGTCCGTGCTCCTGCGGCGGTGGTGACGGCCGTCGCGGTCGTGCTCGTCGGGCTCGCCGTCGGTGCCGCGATGGCCGCGCGCCACGACCCGACGGTGGGTGGAGTGGCCCGTCTCGTCGTCGCGGCGACGCCCGCCCTCGTCGTGCTGGCCGTCGTCGCGGGGCCCCTGTGCGTCATCGACGCGCGCAGCCACCGTCTGCCCGACGCCCTGACCTACCCGGGCGTGCTGCTCGTCGCCGTGGCGCTCGGCCTGGCGGCGCTCGTCACGGCAGACGGGGCGTCCGCGCTGCGGACCGTCGTCGGCGCCGCCGTCGCGGCCGGCTTCCACGCCGTGCTCGCTCGCCTCGGCGGCCTCGGGCGTGGCGACGTGAAGCTCGCGTGGCTCGTCGGCCTGCCCCTGGCCTGGGCCGGGTGGGGCGTCCTCGCGACCGGTGTGCTGCTGGCGTTCCTGCTCGGCGGGCTCTGGTCGGTCGCGCTGCTCGTCGCGCGTCGAGCGCACCGCAAGACGGCCGTCGCGTTCGGTCCGTTCATGCTCGCGGGCGCGCTGTTCGCGATCGTCCTGGCGCCCCTGGCCGCACCGGCCGTCACCGCGTGAGACCACCGCGAGCGGCGTCGGTCACTTGTCCTTGGCGTGCGCGGTCTGCCAGACGTGGAGCTCCGCGAGCATGTCGGTGTGGTCCTGCCAGGTGGTGCCGAACTTCGTCTCGCCGGTGTCGAGGTCGACCGTCATCCAGTAGATCCACGGACCCGGTGCGGGGTTCAGGACCGCCTTGATCGACGCCTGTCCCGGGTTGGCGATCGGGCCCGGTGGCAGCCCTGCGTGCTCGTAGGTCGAGTACGGGTTCTTCGGGTCGTGGTTCTGCGCCTGGGTGGGCGGTACGGTCGGCGTCCCGAGCCCGTAGGCGGTCGTCGAGTCGGTCTCGAGCCGGCCCGCGTTCGGGCCGTCCGGGTTGTCGAGACGGTTCTGGATCGCCCGCGCGACCTTGGGCCGGTCCTTGTCCCGCGAGACCTCACGCTCGACGATCGAGGCCTTGATCAGCACCTCCTCCTGCTGGGAGGACGGCACCTTCAGCGTCTTCAGCTCCGCCTTGGTCTTGGCGATCATCTGACTCAGGATGTCCGTCGCGTCCACGTCCGGGTCGAACGAGTACGTGGCCGGATACAACCAGCCCTCGTAGTTCCCCTTCGCCGCCGCCGGCAGACCCGTCGCCTTCGTGTTCTTCTTCGCCTTCGCGAACTCCGAGGCCGGGATCCCCGTCACCCCGCTGGCACGCGAGACGATCTGCTCGACCGTGTACCCCTCAGGCACCGTCACCTGATACTCCACACGCCCCGTGTTCGCCGCGAGCATCGCGACCGCCTCGGACGCCTTCATCTCCTTGCGCAGCGTGTACACACCCGGCTGGATCCCCGCAGCGTTCGGGTTCGCGCCGTACGCCTCCGTGAACGCCTTCACACTCTTGACCACGCCCGCGTCCAGCAGCGTGCGCCCGATCGCGGTCCCCGTATCGCCCGGGTTGACCGTGACCTGCACCGGCCCCGTCCCCTGCCCCTCGTAGTCCGCGGCCTTCGCCGAGAACGAGCCGAACGACAACCCCGGCAGCACGTGCTCGTACACATACCAACCCGCCCCGCCCACCACGACGAGAGCAAGAAACAACACCACGATCCGACGACGACGACGCCGACGACGCGCAGCCGCCGACGCCTTCTGACGGCGCCGCTGAGCGGTGCGAGAGGGGACGGGCGCGGGGCCGGTCGTCGTCGGCGGAGGTGCCGAGAACAGGTCCGTCATGCCGTCCGAGATCCTCCTGGTCGTCCTCTCGATGACCAGGGACGACGCTCGGCGCCGCAGCGGTCGGGTAGATCATACCCACGGCGACGGATCGGAACCGGGAGCCCGGCCGCCCACGCCCGGCCCGGTGGGTGCGGCCGGAGTCAGCGAGAGCCGAGCGCGCCGGTCAGGGCGGCGTCCATGGCCGCCAGGGGCGCGGCCTGCCCGGTCATGAGGCGGACCTGCTCGGCGGCCTGGTGGAGCAGCATCCGCTCGCCGCCGACCGTGTCGCCTCCCGCCTGGCGCCACGCCGCAGCGAGCGCGGTGGGCCGAGGGTCGTAGGCGACGTCGAGCAGCAGTCCCTCGACGAGGCCGGCGAGCTCGGCCGCGAGGCCGTCGGCCGCGTGGGGCGGGAGGGTCGAGACCACGACGTCGTGCCCGGGAAGCTGGCGCGCTGCGTCGTCGAGGACCACGAAGCGTGGGCGCACCTCGAGCCGCTCGGCGACGTCTGCGAGGTCCGCCGTCCGCGCGAGCGAGCGCGCGTACACGACCGGTTCGGCGCACCCCAGCTCCCGCAGCGCCGCCAGGGTCGAGGCCGCCGTCGCCCCTGCGCCGAGCACGGCGGCGGAGCCCAGGACCGGTGGGGCGAAGGGTGTGGCGCGACCCGTGCGATCGTCCGACTCGGTCACGAGCCCCTCGCGCAACGCGACGACCAGCCCGTGCACGTCCGTGTTCGAGCCGTGCCGCCCCTCGCCGTCGAGCACGACGGTGTTGACCGCCCGCACCTGGAGCGCGAGCGGCGTGACGTCGTCGAGCAGCTCGATGACCGCCTGCTTGAGCGGCATCGTGAGGCTGAGGCCCGCCCACGTCTCGTCGAGCCCGTCCAGGAACGCCGGCAGTGCGCCCTCGGTGACGTCCTCGGCCGAGTAGGACCAGTCGTCCAGACCCATCGCCGCGTAGGCGGCGCGGTGCAGGACCGGCGAGAGGGAGTGCGCGACCGGGTGGCCGAGCACGGCCGCGCGAGACGAACGAGTCACTGGTGAGGGCCTACTTCGAGTCCTGGGGGTGCTTCGCCAGCCAGGACTGGAACTCCTTCTTGTAGTCCCCGAACTGCTGGTAGCTGTCCGTGAACTTGGTCTCCCCGGTGTCGAGATTCACCGTGACGTAGAAGACCCAGTTGCCCGGCGTAGGATTCATGACGGCCTTGATCGCCTTCTCGCCCGGGCTGCCGATCGGCCCCGGGGGCAGGCCGGCATGCTTGTAGGTGTTGTAGGCGTTGCTCGGGTCCTTCTGGTCGGCGGAGCTGATCGTCAGGCCCGAGCGTCCGAGCCCGTAGGCGACCGTCGCGTCGATCTGGAGCAGTCCGCCGGTCGGGCCGTTCGGCGCCAGGCGGTTGTCGATCACGCGGGCGACCTTGCCGAAGTCCGAGTCCCGGCTCGCCTCGCGTTCGACGATCGAGGCCTTGATCAGCACCTCCTCCTGCTCGGAGGACGGCACCTTCAGCGTCTTCAGCTCCGCCTTGGTCTTGGCGATCATCTGACTCAGGATGTCCGTCGCGTCCACGTCCGGGTCGAACGAGTACGTGGCCGGATACAACCAGCCCTCGTAGTTCCCCTTCGCCGCCGCCGGCAGACCCGTCGCCTTCGTGTTCTTCTTCGCCTTCGCGAACTCCGAGGCCGGGATCCCCGTCACCCCGCTGGCACGCGAGACGATCTGCTCGACCGTGTACCCCTCAGGCACCGTCACCTGATACTCCACACGCCCCGTGTTCGCCGCGAGCATCGCGACCGCCTCGGACGCCTTCATCTCCTTGCGCAGCGTGTACACACCCGGCTGGATCCCCGCAGCGTTCGGGTTCGCGCCGTACGCCTCCGTGAACGCCTTCACACTCTTGACCACGCCCGCGTCCAGCAGCGTGCGCCCGATCGCGGTCCCCGTATCGCCCGGGTTGACCGTGACCTGCACCGGCCCCGTCCCCTGCCCCTCGTAGTCCGCGGCCTTCGCCGAGAACGAGCCGAACGACAACCCCGGCAGCACGTGCTCGTACACATACCAACCCGCCCCGCCCACCACGACGAGAGCAAGAAACAACACCACGATCCGACGACGACGACGCCGACGACGCGCAGCCGCCGACGCCTTCTGACGGCGCCGCTGAGCGGTGCGAGAGGGGACGGGCGCGGGGCCGGTCGTCGTCGGCGGAGGTGCCGAGAACAGGTCCGTCATGCCGTCCTACCTCTTTCCCGTCGTCTCTTCTGTCGTGCTCCCCCTGCGTGCTGTGCCCCGGTGGCTCATGCGGTGACGAGCTCGCCGGCCCGCTCCCCTGCGCGACGCTCGGCGTCGAGGGCGGTCTGGAGGATGATAACCGCCGCTACTTGGTCGACCACGGACCTCTGCTTGCGGCCGGGACGACCCGCCTGCTGCATCGAGCGGTGCGCGCTCACGGACGACATGCGCTCGTCCACGAGGTGGACGGGTACGGGGTCGATCGCTCGCGCGACCAGTCCAGCGTACGCGCGGGCGGCTTGTGCGGAAGCACCCTCGGCACCCGAGAGGTGGCGCGGGAGCCCGACGTACACGACACGTGCACCTCGCTCGACCACCTCGTCCACGATGCGGCGGACGTCGGTCCTGCCTGCCTCGTCACGGCGAAGCGTCTCGACCGGGGTGGCGACGAGGCCGTCCGGGTCGCTCGCGGCGAGCCCGACCCGGACGGTCCCCACGTCGATCGCGAGGCGCGGCCCTCGTTCGAGCGTCACGACGCCTGCGCGGCCACCGCGTCACGGACCGCTCCGAGCGCCGCGGGCACCGCCGCGACGTCCTGGCCGCCGCCCTGCGCGACGTCGTCCTTCCCGCCGCCGCCGCCGCCGAGGACGCCCGAGGCGGCCTTGACGAGGGCGCCCGCGCGGACGCCGGCCTGGCGGGCCGAGGCGTTCGTCGCGGCCACGACGAGCGGGCGGCCCTTGGCGACACCCGCCACGGCCACGACCGCCGGCTCCGCCTCGCCGAGGCGCGAGCGGACGTCGAGCGCGAGCGCGCGCAGGTCGTCCGCGGACGCGACCTCGCCGGCGTCGTGCGTCACGACGCGGACGGAGCCGACCTCGGCGGCTCCCGCGGCGAGCGTGCCGGCAGCCGCCAGCAGCTGCGCCTGGCGGACGCCCGCGAGCTCCTTCTCGGCGTCGCGCAGGCGCGTGACCAGCGACGACACGCGGTCCGACAGCTCGTCCGGCCGTGCGCCGAGGAGCTGCGTCAGCTGCCCGACGAGCGCGTGCTCCTTGGCCTGGAAGCCGTAGGCGCCGTCGCCGACGAGCGCCTCGACACGCCGCACGCCCGAGCCCACGGAGGACTCACCGAGCAGGGTGACGCGGCCGATCTCGCCCGACTGCTTGACGTGCGTCCCGGCGCACAGCTCGCGCGACCAGTCGCCGCCGATCGACACGACGCGCACGCGGTCGCCGTACTTCTCGCCGAACAGCGCCATCGCGCCGAGCGACTTGGCCTCGGCGATGGGCATGACCTGGTCGGTCACGTCGAGGTTCTCGACGAGCAATGTGTTGACGCGCTCCTCGATCTCGCCGAGCGCGCTCTGCGGGACCGCGGACGCCGACCGGAAGTCGAAGCGGACGCGGCTCGGCGAGTTCTCCGACCCCGCCTGCGTGCGGTCGGGGCCGACCGTCTCGTGCAGGGCCTTGTGGATCATGTGCGTGGCGCTGTGCGCCTTGCTGATCGCCTTGCGCCGGGCGAGGTCGATGGCGCCCGTCCCCCGGTCGCCGAGCGCGACGGTTCCCTCGACGAGGCGTCCGCGGTGCACCGACAGGCCCTTGACGGGTCGCTGGACGTCGTCGACCTCGATGGAGGCGCCGCCGTCGAGCACGATCGTGCCGTGGTCTGCGAGCTGGCCGCCGGCCTCGGCGTAGAAGGGGTGCGGTCGAGCACGACCTCGACGTCGGCGGGCGCGGTCGCGGCGGGCGCGGGCACGCCGTCGACGAGCAGGCCGACGATGCCGACCTCGGCCGTGGTGTCGGTGTACCCGAGGAACTCGACGGGCTTGTCGAGCTCCTTGTCGATCGTCTCGTACGCGGCGAGGTCGGCCCCGCCGCGGCGCTTCGCGAGCGCGTCCTCGCGGGCCCGCGACCGCTGCTCGGACATCAGGCGGCGGAAGGCGTTCTCGTCGACCTGCACGCCCTGCTCGGCGGCCATCTCGAGGGTCAGGTCGATCGGGAAGCCGTACGTGTCGTGCAGCTGGAACGCCTGGTCGCCGCCGAGCACGGGCACCTGGCCGGCGGGGGCGCTGTCCTTGAGCCTGCGCACGGCGGTGTCGAGGATCGTCGTCCCGGAGACGAGGGTGCGCCGGAAGGCGTCCTCCTCCCCGTACGCGACCTCGGAGATGCGGTCGAAGCCCGTCGCGAGCTCCGGGTACGACGGCGACATGGCGTCGCGGCTCACGGGCAGCAGGGACGGGAGCGACGGCTCGTCGACACCGAGCAGCCGCATGCTGCGCACGGACCGGCGCAGCAGGCGTCGCAGCACGTAGCCGCGCCCCTCGTTCGAGGGGCGGACGCCGTCGCCGATGATCATGAGCGCGGACCGGACGTGGTCGGCGACGACCCGCATGCGCACGTCGTCGTCGTGGTTCGCGCCGTACGTCTTGCCGGACAGCTCGGCGGCGGCGGCGATGACCGGGAAGACCTCGTCGATCTCGTACAGGTTGTCCTTGCCCTGGAGCAGGTACGCGACGCGCTCGAGGCCCATGCCCGTGTCGATGTTCTTGCGCTGGAGCTCCCCGACGATGCGGAACTCCTCCTTCGACTTCACCTCGTCGATCGCGTACTGCATGAACACGAGGTTCCAGATCTCGAGGTAGCGGTCCTCGTCGACGACGGGGCCACCCTCGCGGCCGAACTCCGGCCCGCGGTCGATGTAGATCTCCGAGCAGGGACCGGCGGGGCCCGGCTGGCCGGTGGACCAGTAGTTGTCCTTCTTGCCGCGGGACTGGATCCGCTCGTCGGGCAGGCCGGCGATGCGCTTCCACAGCTCACGGGCCTCGTGGTCCTCGTGGTAGACCGTCACCCACACGGTCTCGGGGTCGAAGCCGTACTTGCCCTCGGCGCGCGACCCGGTGACCAGGTCCCACGCGTAGGTGATGGCGCCTTCCTTGAAGTAGTCGCCGAACGAGAAGTTGCCGTTCATCTGGAAGAACGTGCCGTGGCGCGTCGTCTTGCCGACCTCGTCGATGTCGAGCGTGCGCACGCACTTCTGGACGCTGGTCGCGCGGTCCCACGGCGGCGTCTGCTGGGCCGTCATGTAGGGGATGAACGGCACCATGCCCGCGATCGTGAACAGCGTCGACGGGTCCGGGGAGATCAGGGAGGCCGAGGGCACGACGGCGTGGCCGTTGGCCTCGAAGTAGTCGAGCCAGCGCTTGCGGATCTCGGCGGTACGCATGGTGTCCTTCGTCGGTCGGGACGGCCCGCAGCGGGCGGGGCGGTCGTGCAGTCAGGGGTCTCGGACGACGTCCGAGAGGGGGTCGCGTCAGAAGAACGCGTAACCCACGTCGGGATCATCCTCGTCGCGCGGGACGGCGCCGCCCGGCTCCGCAGGCCTCGCGTCACCCAGGCGGCGACCCTCGGCGCGCGCGCGCCGGACGTCGCCAGGAGCGGACTGCCCCTCCGCGAGGAGCGCGGCCTCGAGCTCGGCCTCGCGCGCGTCGCGCGCCGTGCGGAACTCCTCGCCGAAGGTCCGCACGAACGTCACGGCGCGGCCGCCGACGGCGTTCGCGCGGTCGGTCGCCTGGTCGACCAGCGACGCGGGCGCGTAGCGGGCGACGACCTTGCGGCCCTGGCGGACCACGACGACGGTCACCGCGACGCCGACGCCGATCCAGAACAGGCGCCTCACGCGGCACCGCCCGAGCCACGGCCCGACGCGCGGGCGAACGCCTTGCGGACGCCGTAGCTGAACGCGGCGACCTTGACGAGCGGCCGCCCGATCGTCGCGGCGTACAGGCCGGTGAGCGCGGACACGTTCTCGCTGACCTGCGCCGCGGACGTCGTGATGACGTCGACCTTGGCGAGCTGGCCGTTGGTCGAGGCGACCGTCGTGGCTGCCTCGTCGAGGATCGGGACCGAGTGCTCGGTGATCTGCCGCACGGACGCGCGCGTCTCGTCGAGCACGCGCCCCAGCTTGAGCAGCGGGACGGCGAGGAACCCGACCAGCAGGACGAACGCGATCGCCGCGATCAGACCGGCCACGTCACCGACGCTCATGTGCTCCCTCATCTCTGTCCGGGTACGCGACCCGGAGCGGGCCGCGACGCCACCTTACCGAGGTGGCCGGGCTCGTGCGGCGCCCGCCCGGCCGCGCCCGCGCGTCGTGCACGCGGAGCCGCGGACGGTGCCCGGACACACGGACGCCCCGCTCGCACCTGAGCGGGCAAGCGGGGCGTCCGACGTGCGGCGGGCTGGGTCAGCGCGCGTAGTACTCGACGACGAGCTGGACCTCGCAGGTCACGGGGACCTCGGCGCGCTTCGGGCGGCGGGTCAGCTGCGCGGAGAGCTTCTCGAGCTGGACCTCGAGGTAGCCCGGGACGGCGGGGAGCACGTCACGGTGCGCGCCCGCGGCCGCGACCTGGAACGGCGTGGTCGCCTGGCTCTTCGGCTTGACCTGGATGGTCTGGCCCGGCTTCACGCGGAACGAGGGGCGGTCGACGATCTTGCCGTCCACGAGGATGTGGCGGTGCACCACGGCCTGGCGGGCCTGGAGGATCGTGCGGGCGAAGCCGGAACGCAGAACGAGCGCGTCGAGACGGGTCTCGAGGTTCTCGACGAGCGCCTCACCGGTCAGGCCCTTGTCCTTGCGAGCCTCCTCGTACGCGCGGGCGAGCTGCTTCTCGCGGAGCGCGTACTGGGCACGCAGACGCTGCTTCTCGCGCAGACGGACGGCGTAGTCGGACTCGGTGCGGCGGCGGGCCCGGCCGTGCTCACCGGGCGGGTAGGGGCGCTTCTCGAAGTGCTTGACGGCCTTCGGGGTCAGGGCGATGCCGAGCGCACGGCTCAGGCGCACCTGACGGCGCGAGCGGGTCACAGAGGACACGGTGGTTCCTTCTCTTCCTGTCGTGTTCTGACGTCGCACCGGGCGGTCGGAAGACCGGCGGTGCTGGACCAGCCGATGAGCCTCGCATCAGCGGGCTACGGGGCCGAGGTCCCAGGGGTCGCCCGAACGGGCAACCCGTCGATCTTACCGCACGCGGCACCCCGTCACGGAACGCGACGAACACTGCCGTCCCGCGCCAGCCGCTCAGTCCCCGTCGAGGATCTGGCGGATGCGAGCGAGCCGCTCCTGCACCTGACGCTCGTAGCCGCGGTCGTTCGGCTCGTAGTAGCGGCGGCCGACGAGCTCGTCGGGCAGGTACTGCTGCGCGGCGATCGCGTGCGGCGCATCGTGCGCGTACCGGTACCCGTCGCCGTGACCGAGCCGCTCGGCGCCCGCGTAGTGCGCGTCGCGCAGGTGCGACGGCACCGTGCCCACCCGCCCCGCACGGATGTCGGCGAGGGCCGCGTCGACCCCGAGGTACGCGGCGTTGGACTTCGGCGCGGTGGCGAGGTGCACGACCGCCTCGGCGAGCACGATCCGCCCCTCGGGCATCCCGATGAACGCGACCGCCTGCGCGGCGGCGACGGCCGTCTGGAGGGCGGACGGGTCGGCCATGCCGACGTCCTCGGCCGCGGAGATCACGAGGCGCCGCGCGATGAAGCGCGGGTCCTCCCCCGCCGCGACCATGCGCGCGAGGTAGTGCAGCGCCGCGTCGACGTCGGAACCCCGGATCGACTTGATGAACGCGGACACGACGTCGTAGTGCTGGTCGCCGTCACGGTCGTACCGCACGGCCGCCACGTCGACGGCGCGCTCGATGGTCTCGAGGTCGACGCCCGGCGTCCCGGTGCCCGGGCCGGTCTCCGAGAGGGCCGCGCCGGCCGCGGCCTCGAGGATCGTGAGCGCCTTGCGCGCGTCGCCGCCCGCGAGGCGCAGCAGGTGGTCCTCCGCGTCCTCCTCGAGCACGACCGAGCCCGCCAGGCCGCGCTCGTCGTCGAGCGCACGCCGCACGACCGCGCGGACGTCGTCGGCCGAGAGCGGCTCGAGCGTGAGCAGGAGCGAACGCGACAGGAGCGGCGCGTTGACGGAGAAGCTCGGGTTCTCCGTCGTCGCGGCGACGAGCGTCACCCAGCGGTTCTCGACGCTCGGCAGGAGCGCGTCCTGCTGGGTCTTGGAGAACCGGTGCACCTCGTCGACGAACAGGACGGTCTCCTGGCCGCCGCTGACGAGGCGGCGGCGCGCGTCGTCGATGACGGCGCGCACGTCCTTGACCCCGGCCGTGACCGCGGACAGCTCGACGAAGCGCCGGCCCGACGACCGCGCGACCAGGTAGGCGAGCGTCGTCTTGCCCGTCCCCGGCGGTCCCCACAGGATCACCGACGACGGCGCGGCGCGGCCTGCGTCGCCCGACGAGTCGTCCACGAGACGGCGCAGCGGCGAGCCCGGACGGAGCAGGTGGGCCTGGCCCACGACCTCGTCGAGCGTCCGCGGGCGCATCCGGACGGCGAGGGGCGCGGACGCCGGGACCTCGGGCAGGCCCGTGGGCCCGGTCGAGGCGGCGTCGAACAGGTCCCCGAGCACGTCCATGACACCGAGCGTACGCAGCGCGGCCGACACCGCGGGCACGCGCAGGCGTGACGCACCCGCGCGCGGGATGGAATGCTGACCCCGTGTTCGCCAGCCTCGGCCGCGCCGTCGCGCGGCACCCGCTCCGCGCCGTCGCCGCCTGGGTGCTCGTCGCGGCGCTCTCGTACCTGGTCGCCGTCGCCGGCGTGGGCTCCGACGAGGGCCTGTTCGACCGCATGACGTCGGGCGAGCCCCAGGTGAGCGGGTCCGAGAGCGCGACCGGCCTGGCGCTCATCAACTCCTCGAGCGAGCAGGCCGTCAGCATCACGGCCATCGTCGACGACGCGCCGCCCACCACCAAGGGCCTCGCGACCGCGCTCGGGCCGCTGCACGAGGACCTGACCGGCACCGACGGCGTCGACGCGGTCATCGACCCGTTCGTCCTGCCCGACGGCCCGAAGTCCGACGCCGCCAAGCCGCTGATCGCGCGGAACGGCCAGGGCTTCATCGTGGTCGTCGACCTCAAGACGTCGCTGAACGACGCCCAGACGAAGGTCGCCGACGACGCCGTCGTCGCGCGGCTGCGGGAGATCCCCTCGGACGTCGGCACGGTCGCGCCCGGCGCCACGGTGCGCGTCTCGAGCGACGACCTGGTCGTGCACGCGATCACCGACCAGCTCGAGAGCGACCTGCGCACGGGTGAGGCGATCGCGCTCCCCGTGGCGCTCGTGATCATGGTCCTCGTCTTCGGCGGGCTCCTCGCAGCGAGCATGCCGATCCTCGGTGCGCTCGCGTCGATCGGGTGCGGATTCGGGGTCCTCTACCTGCTCACGTACGTGCTCGACGTCGACGCGACCGTGATCAACGTCGTGACCGTCCTCGGCATCGGCCTGTCCATCGACTACGGGTTGCTCGTGGTCTCGCGCTACCGCGAGGAGCTCGCACGCGTCGACGCGCCCGACGACGGCACCACACCCCGGCGGCGGCGCCGCGGCGGGCGCGGGGGCGGCGCGTACGAGGCGCTCGTCGCCACGGTGTCGACCGCCGGCCGCACGGTCGCGTTCTCCGCGCTCACGGTCGCGATCTCCATCGCGACCCTCGCGATCTTCGAGCCCGAGCTCATGCGCGCGATCGGCATCGCCGGCGTCGCGATCATCCTGCTCGCGCTCGCGACGGCCCTCACGCTCGTGCCCGCGCTCCTGCGGATGTCCGGGACGCGCCTCGCCCGGCCCGGCATCGTCGGGCGGGTGCCCGGACTCCGCGCTGTCCTCGCGCGGACGTCCGACGTGTCAGCGGACGAGGGGGTGTTCTCGCGCCTCGCGACCCGCGTCCAGCGCCACCCGCTCCTCGTGCTCGTGGGCTGCGTCGCCGTCCTCGTGGTGCTCGCGGCCCCCGCAGCCGGGCTGCAGCTCCGGAACTCGGGCATCGAGCTCCTCCCGACCGACAGCGAGTCGCGGCAGTTCGTCGCCGAGCTGTCCGACCAGTACCCCGCCTCGCGCAGCCCTGAGCTCCGCGTCGTCGTGCAGGGCACCGAGCAGCAGGGCAAGGAGCTCGCCGGCAAGATCGCGGTCCTGGACGGCGTGCAGTCCGTCGACCCGCCCGCCCAGGGCGACGGGATCGAGGTCCTCGGGGTCCGCACGACCGACCACGACCCGGGCAGCGCGGCCGTCGTCGACGTCGTCCACGAGATCCGCGACCTGCGCGACCAGGGCGTCACCACGACCTTCCACGTGACCGGTCAGGCCGCCGGGCAGGTCGACTTCACGGCCGCCCTCGCGGACCGGCTCTGGTGGGCGGTCGGGATCATCGCCCTCGCGACGTTCGTGCTCCTCGCGCTCATGACGGGCTCGGTGGTCCTCCCGATCAAGGCCTTGCTGACCAACGCCCTGTCGATCTTCGCGTCGCTCGGGGTGCTGGTGTGGGTCTTCCAGGACGGGCACCTGTCCGGCCTGCTCGACTTCACGAGCACCGGCGGCATCGAGGTCTACGTGGTCGCGCTGGTGCTGGCGTTCGCGTTCGGCCTGGCGATGGACTACGAGGTCTTCCTGCTCTCCCGGATCAAGGAGCTCCACGACGCCGGGGTCTCGCCGCGCGAGTCCGTCCGACTGGGCCTGCAACGCTCGGGCCGCATCATCACGAGCGCCGCGGCCATCATCATCGTGGTGTTCGCGGGCTTCGCCGCCGGGCGTCTGCTCGTCACCAAGGAGATCGGGTTCGCGCTCGCCGTCGCCGTCTTCATCGACGCGACGGTCGTGCGGATGCTGCTCGTCCCCGCGACGATGACGCTGCTCGGTCGGGCGAACTGGTGGGGGCCGCGCTGGCTCAAGCGGTTGTCCGCCCGCGGGGCCGTCCGGTCGTGAGCCCCGCCCTGTCCGCGGGGCGGCGCGCGCGTAGCGTGACGCGCATGAGCGAGCCGCAGCGCAGCGCCCCCGACGACGACGTCGGGCAGGGTCCGGCCGATCGTCCGACCGTCTTCGAGGCGTGCGGCGGCGCCCCCGCGATGCTCGCGCTCGCCCGGGCGTGGCACGCCCGGTGCCTCGCGGACCCGGAGGCTGCGCACCCGTTCACGCACCGCCCGATCCACCCGCAGCACTCCGAACGCCTCGCGGCCTACTGGGGCGAGTCCCTCGGCGGCCCGCCCGCGTACACGTCCGCGCTCGGCACCGAGGCCGACGTCGTCCGCACCCACTCCGGCAACGGGCCGCACGACTCGCTCGACGCCGCGGCCACGGCGTGCTTCGTGGCAGCCCTGGACGACGCCGGCCTCCCCGCCGATCCGGCGCTCCGCGACACCCTGGCGCGCTGGTTCGTGTGGTCAAACCACCTGGTGAACCACGGCTGGCCGACGCCCGCCGACGTGCCGGACGACCTCCGCCTCCCGCGCTGGGACTGGGAGGGTCCGGTCAGCTGAGGCCGGCGAGGTCCCGCAGCCGCGCGGCCTGCGCCGTCCGCTCCGCGGCGCCACGCATCAGGCCGGTGACTGCCCGCACGGCGCCAGCAGGTGGAGCCAGCAGGCTTGCCACGAGATCGCGGACGGCGTCGTCGAGGGCGTCCGCGCCGGCGACGACGTTCGCGAGCCCGATCCGCTCGGCCTCGGCGGCGTCGACCCAGCGGCCGGTCGCGGCGATCTCGAGCGCGCGGGCGGGCCCAGCGAGCTCGACGAGCGGCTTGGTGCCGCCGAGGTCCGGGACCAGGCCGAGGGAAACCTCGCGCAGGCTCAGCCGGGCGTCGTCGGCGAGGACGCGCAGGTCGCACGCGAGGGCGAGCTGGAACCCGGCGCCCACGGCGTGGCCCTGGACGACGGCGACGGTCACCGCGTCGGCGCGGCCCCACCAGGTGAACGCACGCTGGTACTCGGCGATCGCCGCGACGGTCCGCTCCTCGCCGGCCGCGACGAGGTCGGCGAGGCTCGGCTCCCCGGGATGCCGCCGGGCGCGAGCATCGCGCGGTCCAGCCCGGCCGAGAACGACGTGCCGGCCCCGCGCAGGACGACGACCCGCACGTCCTCGGGCAGGGCGTCGCCGATCGCGGCGAGCGCGCGCCAGGTCGCAGGCGTCTGGGCGTTGCGTGCCTCGGGCCGGTCGAGCGTCACCGTCAGGACAGCGCCGTCGAGCTCGGCACGCACGCGTCCGGCGTCGAGGACCGTCGCTCCGACGGACGTGAAGGGTGTCGTCATGCGGTCACGCTAGACGCCGCGGGCCCGCGGTCTCGGGTAGAGACCACGGGCCCGCGGTTGCGACCGGCGCGTCAGGCGGACGGGGTGGGCTCGCCGCCCTGCGCGTCGCCGTCGCGGCGCTTGTCGACGGGCTTCGCGTCGACGCCCGCCTCCTTGCGCTGCTCCGCGGTGATCGGCGCGGGCGCGCCCGTCAGCGGGTCGTAGCCGCCGCCCGACTTCGGGAAGGCGATGACGTCGCGGATCGACTCCGAGTCGGTGAGGAGCGCGACGATCCGGTCCCAGCCGAACGCGATCCCGCCGTGCGGCGGCGCGCCGAACTGGAACGCGTCGAGGAGGAAGCCGAACTTCTCCTGCGCCTGCGTCTCGTCGATCCCCATCACCTGGAAGACGCGCTCCTGCACGTCGCGGCGGTGGATACGGATCGAGCCGCCACCGATCTCGTTGCCGTTGCACACGATGTCGTACGCGTAGGCGAGCGCGTTGCCCGGGTCCTGCTCGAACGTGTCGATCCAGTCCGGCGTCGGGCTGGTGAAGGCGTGGTGCACCGCGGTCCAGGCACCCTCGCCCACGGCGACGTCGTCGTCCTCGCCGGTCGGCTTGAACAGCGGCGCGTCGACGACCCAGACGAACGCCCAGGAGCCCTCCTCGATCATGCCGGTGCGCTTCGCGATCTCCAGGCGTGCGGCGCCCAGGAGCTCGCGAGACTGCGTGACCTTGCCCGCGGCGAAGAACACCGCGTCGCCCGGGTTCGCGCCCGTCGCGTCGCGCAGTCCCTCACGCTCGGCGTCGGACAGGTTCTTGGCGACCGGGCCGGCCAGCGTGCCGTCCTCGGCGAACGTCACGTACGCGAGGCCCTTGGCCCCGCGCTGCTTCGCCCACTCCTGCCACGCGTCGAACTGGCGACGCGGCTGCGACGCCCCACCCGGCATGACGACGGCGCCCACGTACGGCGCCTGGAAGACACGGAACGGGGTGTCCTTGAAGTAGTCCGTGAGCTCGACGAGCGGGTTGGCGAACCGGAGGTCGGGCTTGTCGCTCCCGTAGAGCCGCATCGCGTCGGCGAAGGTCATGCGCGGGATCGGCGTCTCGATCTTGTAGCCGATCAGGTCCCACAGCGCGGTGAGGATCTCCTCGCCGAGCGCGATCACGTCGTCCTGCTCGACGAAGCTGAGCTCCACGTCGAGCTGCGTGAACTCCGGCTGACGGTCGGCCCGGAAGTCCTCGTCCCGGTAGCAGCGGGCGATCTGGTAGTACCGCTCGAGCCCTCCGACCATGAGGAGCTGCTTGAAGAGCTGCGGCGACTGCGGCAGCGCGTACCAGCTCCCCGGCGCGAGGCGGGCCGGCACGACGAAGTCGCGGGCACCCTCCGGCGTCGAGCGCGTCAGCGTCGGGGTCTCGACCTCGACGAAGTCGTGCGCGTCGAGCACCCGGCGGGCCGCCTGGTTGGCCTTCGCGCGCAGGCGCAGGGCGTGGGCCGGCGTCGGACGGCGTAGGTCAAGGTAGCGGTGCTTGAGGCGCGCCTCCTCACCGATCGTCTCGGTCCCCTCGAGCGCTGTCGAGACCTGGAACGGCAGCGGCGCGGACTCGTTCAGCACGACGACGTCGCTCGCCACGACCTCGATCTCGCCCGTCGCCAGGTGCGAGTTCTCGTTACCGTCGGGACGACGCGAGACCTCGCCCGTCACCTGGAGCACGAACTCCGCCCGCAGCGGGTGCGCGACGGCCTCGTCCCGGATCACGACCTGGGCGATGCCCGACGCGTCACGCAAGTCGATGAACGCCACTCCCCCGTGATCCCGGCGCCGGTCGACCCAGCCCGTGAGGGTGACGGTCTGACCGATGTGGTCGGCTCGCAGCGAGCCGGCCGTGTGGGTGCGGAGCACGGAGATGTCCTTTCGGGAACGGCGGTGTGGGCCGTCCGAGTCTAATGGAGCACCGGGACCCGGGCCGTCCCGTGCCCGCGCGGACGGCCACACGACCCGGCCTGTGGAAAACCCGTCCGGGTGCTCCCGACCGCAGCTAGCGTTCCGGCCCGGGGGTGAGCGACCGATGACCGATCTCCGCGTCGACCTCGACGCCGTACGACAGCTGGGCACCGACCTGGGCCGCGTCGCCGACGAGCTCGAGCAGGCAAGCGCCCACAGCGACCGCATCGCGGCCGCCGTCGGGCACGAGCACCTGGCCCGCACCGTCCGGAAGTTCGCCCACGACTGGGACGACACCCGGAAGAAGATCGCGGGCAACGTGCGGGCGCTCGCGGACGCCTCGTCCCAGGTGGCGGACGCGTTCGAGCAGACCGACGCCGACCTGGCCCACGCCCTGACCGACGCGAGCTGAGGAGCGCCGTGTCCGAACCCGAACCGCCGACCTTCTCGCGCCTTCGGCAGGCGCTCACGAGACGCGACCGGACCGCCGTCGGCGCCGCGCTGCGCGACGGACCGGTGCTCGTGCCGCACCTGACACGGCCGGACGGGACGCCACAGGTGCGCGTCTTTCCGTCGACGGAGGGCGCGGCCCGGCCGTTCGAGCTCTGCCTGTTCTCGTCCGCGGGGTCGCTCGAGGCGTTCCTCGGCGACGACCCCGGCCGCGAGCTGAGCGTCCGTCGCCGCGAGTCGCTGGCGCCGTTCCTCCGTCGCCACGGCGCCGCCCTCGCGCGGGTCGTCGTCGACCCGGGTGGGCCGGACCCCATGACCTTCGGCGTCACCGAGCTGCTCGCACTGCTCGCGACCGACCCGGCCGACGACGACCCGACCGGCCTCTTCGACGGCACCGGTGCGGGCATCAGCCCGGCCGGACGTGAGGCGCTCGCGACGTCGGGACGGCCCGGCGGCTCGCGAGGCGTCGGCATCGAGCTGCACCTGCCCGACCACTGGGCCGTCCTGGACCCCGAGGACCCGCAACGCCTCGACGGACAGGTCCGGGAGCTGGTGGCGAAGCAGACGGCCGTGCTGGGCGACCAGGGCGTGTCGCTGCGGCGCGAGCTTCGCACGAGAATCGTGGACAGCGCTCTGACGGCCGCGTCGGCGGGCGCACAGGTCGTCGCATACCTCGCGCTGCCCGGGACGGAGGCGGCGCTCGCGCTCGGCCTCACGCTGTACTGGCACGACCTCGGCCCCGAGACCGGCAGGCTGACGCACCTCCGACGCCTGGAGGAGCAGCTCGCCGCGACCGCCCGGTCCGCAGACGCGCTCAGCCGGACCGAGACGCTCTCCGGCCCCTTCCTGCGTCGCGTGCGCCACGGCCACGGCGCCGCGGAGGTGGGCGGCGCGGACCTCCCGCTCCTGCAGATCGACTACTGGGCCGAGGCGCCGGGCCGGCAGTCCGTCGCGCGGCTGTCGTTCTCCTCGCCCCACGTCGAGCTCCAAAACCAGCTCCTCGCCCTCACGGACAAGGTCCTGTTCGCGACCGAGTGGCTCATGAGCGCACCCGCGGACGTCGCGGTGTGAGACTGGGCGCATGCCCCGCACTATCGCCACCACCACGTCCGTGGACCGCGACGAGCTCCTCGCGTTCCTCCGCCCCCGCCACCACGCCGTGCTCGTCACGACCCGCGCGAACGGGCTCCCGCAGACCAGCCCCGTGACGTGCGGGGTCGACGACGCCGGTCGCGTGGTGATCTCCACCTATCCCGAGCGTGCGAAGACGGCGAACCTGCGCCTCAACGCCGCCGCGACCCTCTGCGTGCTGAGCGACGACTTCGGAGGCGCGTGGGTCCAGGTCGACGGGACCGCCGAGGTGATCGACCTGCCGGACTCGGTCGAGCCTCTCGTCGAGTACTACCGGTCGATCTCCGGCGAGCACCCCGACTGGGACGAGTACCGCGAGGCGATGGTGAAGCAGGGCAAGTCCCTGATCCGCGTCACGATCACCGGCTGGGGGCCGATCGCGACCGGCGGCTTCCCCGCGCGCCTCGCGGACGACTGAGCCCGGGTTCGCGCGGCGCTAGGCTGCGGCCATGCCGGTGACGATGTGCGTCCTGTTGTGGGAGACCGAGGGCAACGGCGACCTGCTCGCCGAGTACGAGGACGCCGTCCTGGCGCTCGTGCCTGAGCACGGCGGCGAGGTGCAGGAACGGGTACGCCGCACTGCCGTACCGGGCGAGCCGCGCGGCGAGGACCCGCTCGAGGTCCAGGTGATCGAGCTGCCCGACGACGCAGCCCTGGCCGCGTACATGGCGGACCCGCGGCGTACCGCCCTCGCGGACGCCCGCGACCGCGCGGTCGCGCGCACGCAGATCGTGTCGGTCGACCGCGTCGGACGTCGCTGACCTGACACGCCGCGGCCCGGTGGGACTGTCAGAACAGCGCTGGCTGAGCCTGGGCCGGAGCCGTGGACGAGGCCGTCCGTGCGGAGTCGTGGGCTGCGGCCGCGCGCACGCCCCACCGCTGGTCCTGGTCCCACGCCCCGTCGAGCCCGTGCTTGCGGAGCAACGGCCGCACCCGGTCTGACAGCCAGCGCTGATAGTCCCGCGACGCGTACGCGCGGTCCCCGTACACCCGGCGATAGCCGGCCACGAGGTCCGGTCGGTACTCGGCGAGCCACTGGAGGTACCATTCCCGCGCCCCCGACCGCAGGTGGAGCGCGAAGACCGTGGCGCGCTCGGCGCCGGCCTCGGCGATCTCGCCGAGGATCGCGTCCAGGTGCTCCGTGGAGTCCGTGAGCCACGGCAGCACGGGAGCGACCATGACGTGGCACGACAGGCCTGCGTCGCGCACGGCCCGCACGAGGTCGAGACGGGCGCGTGGCGTCGGCGCACCGGGCTCGACGGCGCGGTGCAGTGCGTCGTCCAGGGTCGTGAGCGACACACCGATGCTGACGGGGACCCGTTCCGCCGCGTCCTGGAGCAGTACGAGGTCGCGCCGCAGCAGGGTGCCCTTGGTGAGGATCGAGAACGGCGTCCCGGACGACGCGAGCGCGTCGATCACACCGGGCATGAACCGGTAGCGGCCCTCGGCGCGCTGGTACGGGTCGGTGTTGGTCCCGAGCGCCACGTGCTCGCCCTGCCACGACGGCCGCGCGAGCTCGGCCCGGAGTACCCCCACGAGGTTGACCTTGACCACGAGCTGCGAGTCGAAGTCCTCCCCCGTGTTGAGGTCGAGGTAACGATGCGTCCCACGCGCGAAGCAAAAACGACACATATGTCCACATCCGCGCACGGGGTTGATCGTCCACCGGAACGGCACGTGCGACGCGGCGGGCACGTGCGAGAGCGCGCTCTTGCAGAGCACCTCGTGGAACGCCGTCCCGGCGAACTCCGGCGTCCGGACCGTGCGCACGAAGCCGGCGCGCTGCAGCCCGGGCAACGCACCGTCGTCGGCATCGAGAGCTTGACCGTCCCATCGCATGGTTCGATTCGAACATGTGTTCGAACGACGGTCAAGCGCTCGACCCGCCGGATCGGGTCAGTCCTGCTGTTCCCCCGCCACGACGGTCGCCCACCGGTCGCCGGTCGGCGGCTCCCACGACGCCGGGTCGGCCTCGACCTGGTCGCCGGAGCGGATGTCCTTGACCTGGTGCGTGGTCGCGGTGCCGTCAGCGGTCACGCCCGCGGGGAACCACACGAACGGGATGCCGCGCCGGTCGGCGAACCGGATCTGCTTGCCGAACTTGGCCGCCGTGGGGGCGACGTCCGTCGGGATGCCGCGGGCGCGCAGTGCCGCCGCGACCCGGTCGGAGTCGGCGCGCGTCGCCTCGTCCGTCACCGCGACGAGCACGGCGGACGGGACGGCCCGGGTCGCCCGGACGAGCCCGGCGGAGAGCAGCCGCGACACGAGCCGCGACACGCCGATCGAGAGCCCGACGCCCGGGTACGTGTTCGCCCCGTCGGACGCGAGCGTGTCGTACCGGCCGCCCGAGCAGATCGAGCCGAGGTGCTCGTGCCCGACGAGCACGGTCTCGTAGACCGAGCCCGTGTAGTAGTCGAGGCCGCGCGCGATCTTCAGGTCGGCGACGACGACGCCGGGCGCACGCTCGGCCGCAGCGGCGACTAGCGCGCCCAACTCGTCGAGACCCGTCTCCAGCAGCGCGGTGGAGGCGCCGTGGGCCTCCGCCAGCGCACGGACCCGGTCGACGACGCCCACGTCCTCGCCCGAGATCGACGCCAGCTCGAGGCACGCGGACGCCTGCTCGGCCGTGGCCCCCGCCTCCGCGACGAGCAGCCGCGCGACCTCGTCCGGCCCGACCTTGTCAAGCTTGTCGATGCTGCGCAGCACCGCCTCGACGTCGTCGAGCCCGAGGCCGCGGTAGAAGCCCTCGGCGACCTTGCGGTTGTTGACGAGGATCCGGACCGGCGGCACGCCGACCGACCGCAGCTCGCCCAGGGCCTCGGCCATGACGAGCGGCAGCTCGACCTCGTAGTGGTACGGCAGGTCGCCCGCGCCGACGACGTCGATGTCGGCCTGGACGAACTCGCGGAACCGCCCCTCCTGGGGGCGCTCGCCCCGCCAGACCTTCTGGATCTGGTAGCGCTTGAACGGGAACGCGAGGTGGCCGGCGTTCTCGAGCACGTAGCGTGCGAAGGGCACCGTGAGGTCGAAGTGGAGACCGAGCTGCTTCTCGGCACGGTCGCCGCGGGACGCGCCCTCCGCGCCGTCACCCTCCTCCTGCAGCCGGCGGAGCACGTAGACCTCCTTGGAGGTCTCGCCCTTGCGCAGCAGCTGGTCGAGCGGTTCGACCGCGCGCGTCTCGATGCCCGCGAACCCGTGGAGTTCGAACGTGCGACGGAGCGAGTCGAGGACGTGCTGCTCGACGAGACGACCGTCCGGGAGCCATTCGGGAAAGCCTGAGAGAGGTGTGGGGCGGGCCATGGCACCGATCTTTCCAGATCCGAGCCCCCTTCCCCGCGCGGGCTCGTCAGCCGGACCGGCGCGGTCGGCTCAGGGTGCGGGCCGCAGGTACGGGTTCGTGGCGAGCTCGCGCGCGACCGTCGTCGCAGGGCCGTGCCCGGGGAGCACGGTGAGCCCGGCGTCGAGCTGCCCGACGACGTCGCGCAGGGTTCGCGCCATCGCCGCCGGGTCGCCGCCCGGCAGGTCCGTCCGCCCGACGCTCCCCGCGAAGAGGACGTCCCCGGTGAGGACGACGCCGCCCACCAGGTAGAGCACCGAGCCCGGCGTGTGCCCGGGCGCGTGCAGGACGCGGACGCGCAACGCACCGTGCTCGAGCACCGCCTCGCCGTCGGGCGTCGCGAGGGGCAGGACGTCGGGCGGTGGCGTCGACGCGCCCGCGCCCGAGGCCGCGACGGCCGCCCGCAGCGCGCCGCCGACGCCCGCCGCGGCGGCGTCGGAGCGCGCCAGGGCGTCGAGCGTGGCCTCGGCGTCGGTGGCGACCACCGCGTCCGCCTCGTGCACCGCGAACGGGACGCCGACCGCGACGCAGAGCCGCCCCGCGTCCCACGTGTGGTCCGGGTGGCCGTGGGTCGCGAGCACCGCCCGGACGGTCAGGTCGTGCTCGGCGACCCGCGCGAGGACGGCGTCCGCCACCCCCGCGCCCGGGTCGACGACGACGGCGTCGCGCCCCACCGAGACCACGTGGCACGCGGCGCCGAAGACCGGTGAGACGACGGTCCGGACGGTCGGATCAGGCATGGCGCCGAGCGTAGTCGTGACCGGATCGTAATGACACGTTCGGCTCCCGGGCCCGAATTAGCCCGGGTCGAGGCGGGTACGGCTGCCTAGACTGGCAGACGACTACGCCTCAGCCCCCGCGCCGGCGTGGTCGGGTCAATGGTCCGGCACCGGTCGGACGGTCGTTGACGCGGGCTCCCGTACCGGGACGCCAGGTCACCATCGAAGGAGTTGAGTCGTGAGCGAGACGCCCCCGAGCACCCCGCCCGCACCGCGTCCCACGCCGCGCCCCGTGCCACGCCCGGCGCCACGGCCCGCGCCCCCGCCGGTTCGGCGGCACCCGCGCCCGCGCCGGCCCCCACCACGCACGACGTCGCCCCCATCCCCGTGCCCGACGACGCGAAGGCCGTCGCGGAGGCGTCGACCTTCGGCCGCGTCGACGGCGACGGCAACGTCTACGTGCGCGAGCTGTCCGGCGAGCGCGTCGTCGGCCAGTTCCCCGGCGTGCCCGACGAGCAGGCGCTGTCCCTCTACGTCCGTCGCTACCTCGACCTCCAGGCGAAGGTCGCCCTCTTCGAGGCGCGCCTGACCCAGACCGACCTGTCGGTGCGCGAGATCGACACCACGCTCACGCACCTCACCGAGGACCTCGCCGAGCCCGCCGCCGTCGGCGACCTCGACTCGCTGCGCACTCGCCTCGAGTCGGCGCGCGGCGTCGCGCAGGAGCACCGCGCCCGCATCGAGACCGAGCGCGCCGCCGCCAAGGAGGAGGCCCTCCAGGCACGCACGCAGATCGTGGAGCGCGCCGAGGCGCTCGCCGCCACCGACCCCGCTCGGGTCCAGTGGAAGTCCGCCGGCGAGGAGCTGCGCGCGCTGCTCGACGAGTGGAAGAAGGCGCAGCACGACGGGCCCCGCCTCGACCGCCCCTCCGAGGACGCCCTCTG
This sequence comes from Luteimicrobium album, assembly GCF_030161555.1. Taxonomy (GTDB): domain Bacteria; phylum Actinomycetota; class Actinomycetes; order Actinomycetales; family Cellulomonadaceae; genus Luteimicrobium; species Luteimicrobium album. Next base: position 3,417,900 of record NZ_BSUK01000001.1, on the reverse strand, counting down.
GAAGCGGTTCAGCCACGCCCGCACCGCCTTCGACCGGGCGCGTCGGCACTTCTTCGCCGAGCTCGAGCAGCGCAACGCCGGTGCCCGGGCCGCCAAGGAGGCCATCGTCGTCGAGGCGGAGCAGCTCGCCGGCAGCACGGACTGGGGTGGCACGGCGGCCCAGTACCGGGATCTCATGACCCGCTGGAAGGCGGCGGGCCGCGCCAACCGCAAGGACGACGACGCGCTCTGGGCCCGCTTCCGCGCCGCACAGGACACGTTCTTCCACGCGCGCGACGAGGCGAACGCCGTCGTCGACGCCGAGTACGCGGCCAACCTCGAGGTGAAGGAACAGATCCTCACCGAGGCGGAGACTCTCGTCCCCGTGACCGACCTCGCCCGCGCCAAGGCCGTGCTCCGGGACATCCAGGACCGCTGGGAGGCGGCGGGCAAGGTGCCGCGCGCCGACGTGCAGCGGGTCGAGGGGCGGCTCCGCGCCGTCGAGAACGCGGTCCGCTCCGCGGAGGACGCCGAGTGGCGCCGCTCCAACCCGGAGACGCGCGCCCGGGCCGAGGGTGCCCTGAGCCAGCTGGAGACCGCGATCTCCGGGCTCGAGGCCGACCTCGCCGCCGCGCAGTCGTCGGGTGACGCCCGCAAGGCGTCCGAGCTCGAGGCCGCCCTCGACGCGCGGCGTGCCTGGCTCGAGCAGGTCTCCCGTGCCGCGGAGGACGCGCGGGGCTGACGCGCCCGACCACCACCGACGGGCGGACCGCTCGCGGCACAGGCGTCGAAGGCCGACGCCGCGCCGCGCCGTCGTCCACAGGCTTCCGGCCGAGCGTGCGCGCACCGCGCACGCTCGGCCAGGCTGGACCCGTGCTGCCCGAGCTCCTCTCCCCTGCCGACGTCGGCGGCGTCGCGACCTGGCGCGCCCTGTGCCGGGACGGCGCCCTCGTCCCCCTCTGGAATCTCGTCGCGCACCGGGCGACCGTCCCGGTGAGCCCGGCCGTGCGTGCGCGAGCCCTCGCGACCGTGCTGCACGGTCGGGTGGTCGTCGGTGGCACGGCGGCCGCGTGGGTGCACTGCGGCGGGCCGCCGCCACGGCGCGTCACGGCGCTGCACAAGGCCCGGATGCACCGCCCGTGGCCGGACGCCGCCGTGCGGGTCGTGCAGGCGACGCTCCTCGCGAACGAGGTCGTCGACGTCGGCGGGGTGCGCGTCACCTCGGTCCAGCGGACGGGCCTGGACGTCGCGCGCGACGCGGACGTCCCGTCGGCGGTGGCCTGGCTCGCGCACCTCACGGCGGTGGGCTTCGACGTCCGGTCGGCCCGACTGGCCCTGGAGCGCCGGGCACGCTGGCACGGGCGCAGCCGCATCCGCGAGGTCCTCGACGCGTTCGAGGCCCAGCGGGCCGTCAGACCGGGAGCTGCGGCGTCTGCTCCGCGCGGGCTCCCGTGATGCGGTAGACGTCGAACACGCCGTCGACCTTGCGCACCGCCGACAGCACGGTCGCGAGATGCGCGGGCTCGGCCATCTCGAAGACGAACCGAGAGAGCGCGACCCGGTCGTTCGACGTCGAGACGGTCGCCGACAGGATGTTCACGTGGTTGTCGGACAGGACGCGGGTCACGTCCGAGAGCAGCCGCGAACGGTCGAGCGCCTCGACCTGGATCTGCACCAGGAACAACGTGTTCGAGCCGGTCGTCCAGGAGACGTCGACCATGCGCTCCGGCTGCGACCGGAGGCTGCCGACGTTGGCGCAGTCGGTGCGGTGGACGCTCACGCCCTGGCCACGCGTGATGAACCCGACGATCTCGTCCCCGGGGACGGGGGTGCAGCACTTCGCGAGCTTGACCCACACGTCCTCGACGCCCTTGACGACGACGCCAGGGTCTCCCGTGCGCACGCGCCGGGCGGTGTGCCCAGGAAGCGCCACCTCGGCGACGTCCTCCTGAGTGCCGTCCTCACCGCCGAGCGCGTGCACGAGCCGCTGCACGACCGTCGCCGCGGAGACCTGGCCCTCCCCGACCGCCGCGTACAGCGCGGAGACGTCGGGATAGCGCATCTCGGAGGCGAGCACGACGAGCGACTCGTGCGAGAGCAGCCGCTGGATCGGGAGGTTCTGCTTGCGCATCGCCTTCGCGATCGCGTCCTTGCCGTGCTCGACAGCCTCCTCGCGGCGCTCCTTGGAGAACCACTGCCGGATCTTGTTGCGAGCACGCGGGCTCTTCACGAACGCGAGCCAGTCACGGCTCGGCCCGGCGCCCTCCGCCTTGGACGTCAGAACCTCCACGACGTCCCCGTTGTCGAGCTGCGAGTCGAGCGGGACGAGCCGGCCGTTGACGCGCGCACCCATGGTCCGGTGCCCGACCTCGGTGTGCACCGAGTACGCGAAGTCGACCGGCGTGGATCCCGACGGCAGCGCCTGGACCTCGCCCTTCGGCGTGAAGACGTAGACCTCGGAGCCGGCGATCTCGAACCGCAGCGAGTCCAGGAACTCAGTCGGGTCGGCCGTCTCCTTCTGCCAGTCGACGAGCTGCCGGAGCCACTGCATCTCCGTGTTCTCGGACGCGGCCTTGCCGCCGTCCGAGCTCTTGCCCATCTCCTTGTACTTCCAGTGCGCGGCGACGCCGTACTCGGCCCGGCGGTGCATCTCGTGGGTCCGGATCTGGATCTCCACGGGCTTGCCGCCGGGCCCGATGACCGTCGTGTGCAACGACTGGTACATGTTGAACTTCGGCATCGCGATGTAGTCCTTGAACCGGCCCGGGACCGGGTTCCACCGCGCGTGCAGCGCTCCGAGCGCCGCGTAGCAGTCGCGCACCGTCTCGACGAGGACGCGCGTGCCGACGAGGTCGTAGATGTCCGCGAAGTCGTGCCCGCGGACGATCATCTTCTGGTAGATCGAGTAGTAGTGCTTCGGCCGGCCCGTGACCGTGGCCTTGATCTTCGCGCTGCGCAGGTCCGAGCTGATCTGCTCGCGGACCACGCCCAGGTACTCCTCGCGCGCCGGGGCCCGCTCCGCCACCAGGTGCACGATCTCCTCGTACACCTTGGGGTAGAGCGTCGAAAACGACAGGTCCTCGAGCTCCCACTTGATCGTGTTCATGCCGAGGCGGTGCGCCAGGGGCGCGTAGATCTCGAGCGTCTCGCGGGCCTTGCGCTCGGCCGACGACGACGGCACGAACTTCCACGTGCGCGCGTTGTGCAGGCGGTCCGCGAGCTTGATGACGAGGACGCGGATGTCACGGGCCATCGCCACGATCATCTTGCGGACGGTCTCGGCCTGTGCGGCGTCGCCGTACGTCACCTTGTCGAGCTTGGTGACGCCGTCGACGAGCATCGCGATCTCGTCGCCGTAGTCGGCGCGGAGCTGGTCCAGCGAGTAGTCGGTGTCCTCGACGGTGTCGTGGAGGAGCGCCGCCGCGAGGGTCGACGGCGTCATGCCGAGCTCGGCGAGGATGGTCGCGACGGCGACGGGATGCGTGATGTACGGGTCGCCGCTCTTGCGGAACTGGCCGCGGTGCGCCTTCTCGGCCGTGACGTACGCACGCTCGATCACGCCGACGTCGGCGCGCGGGTGGTTGGTGCGGACCGATTGCAGCAGGGGCTCGAGCGCCGGGACGCCACCGCCCCCGCGGGAACCGAACCGGACCAGGCGCGACCGTACGCGGGCGCCCGTCGACTCGTTGTCCGTCGTCTGCGCTCCGCGCGTGTCGGGGCTCGTGCTGCTCATGCGCCTCCCGTCCGGAACCTCCCCGGTTCGCTCGCCGGCCCGACGGCCACCGGGCCGCCGGGCCCACCAATCCTACGACCCGGCAGTCAGCAGCGAGTCCACCACCAGGCCCGACAGGGCGTCGCGCCCTCCGAGCCCGTCGAGCTCGAGGAGGAAGGCGGCGCCGACGACGTCGCCCCCGCAGGCTTCGACCAGACGCACCGCCGCGGCGGCCGTCCCGCCCGTCGCGAGCACGTCGTCGACAATGAGAACACGCGAACCGGGGGCGACTGTTCCCGTCCGGACCTCGAGGGTCGCAGACCCGTACTCGAGGTCGTACGTCACGGACTCGACGGGCGGCGGCAGCTTGCCGGCCTTGCGCAGCGGCACGAAGCCGACCCCGAGCCGCACCGCGAGGGCGGCGCCGAGCACGAAGCCGCGCGCCTCCATCCCCGTCACCGTGTCGACCGGGCCGTGGTGGGCGACCAGGTCGGCCAACGACGCGACGGCGCCGTTGAACGCGGCGCCGTCGGCGAGGAGCGGCGTGATGTCACGGAAGGTCACGCCGGGGGTCGGGTAGTCGGGCACGGCGCGCACGAGCGCGCCGAGCCCGTCCGGCTCTCGAGGGTCGGGCGCCGTCAACGCTTCCGCCGCGGCTGCGCCTTGATGCCCTGGTGCGCACCGGGCTGGAGCTGGGCCGATCCGACGGCCGCGACGAGGTCGGGGTCCTCGCCCTGGGCGGCGGCCTGCGCCCGCGCGGCCAGGATCTTGGCGGTGTTCGCCTTGATCGCGGGCTCGCGCTCGCGCAGCGTCACCTCGAGCGGCGTCGCGAGGAAGATCGACGAGACCGTGCCCACGGCGATACCGACGAACAGCGACAGCGCGATGTCCCGCAGCGTGCCCGCGCCGAGGAGGAAGCCACCGACGAAGAGGATGCCACCGACCGGCAGCAGCGCCACGACACCCGTGTTGATCGACCGGACGAGCGTCTGGTTGACGGCGAGGTTCGCGCGCTCCGCGTACGTGGCGCGCGTCTGGTCGACGATGCCTGCGGTGTTCTCGCGGACCTTGTCGAAGACCACGACCTTGTCGTACAGCGAGTAGCCGAGGATCGTCAGGAAGCCGATCACCGTGGACGGCGTGACCTCCCACCCGACGACGGCGTACACGCCGGCCGAGATCACGAGGTCGCCGATCAGCGCGATGATCGCGGCGAGGGACATCCGCCAGTTGCGGAAGTAGATCGCCATGAACGCCGCGACGAGCAGGACGAACGCGATGACGCCCTCGACGGCCTTCTTCGAGACGTCCGAGCCCCAGGTCGGGCCGATGAACTCGGCACCGACGTCCTTCGACGGGTCGACGTCGAAGGTCTTCGCCAGCGCGGCCTTGACCTGGTCGGTCTCGTCCTTGCTCAAGGTGCCGGTGCGCACCTGCAGGCCGTTGCTGCCCAGGTTCACGACCTCGGGCTGCTCCGACGGCGCGATCGACTGCACGGCCTCGGTGGCCTTGTCCTGGGACGGGTGCTCGATGTTCGTGATCGTGAACTCGGAGCCGCCCTCGAAGTCGATGCCGAGGTTGAAGCCCTTGGTGCCGAGCACCAGGAGGGACAGCGCCACGAGGGCACCGGTGATCCAGAACCACAGGGCGCGGCGCTGGACGATCTTGTACGAGCGACGACCCGTGTACAGGTCGTTGCCCCACTGGGCCATGCTCCCGGCGGCCATCAGCGGTTCTCCTCGGTCGTCGAGTCGGTCGTGGGGGCGTCGGTACCGGCCGCGGCCGCGCGCTCGGCGGCGCGACGCTCGGCGATCGTCATGCGGCGGCCGTCCGGCGCGGTCGCCGGTGCGGAGGCCGGACGCTCGCTCGCGGCGCGCGTGCTCCGGTCGGGCCCGGCGGGCACGAGCGCGCCCTCGTCCGGCTCCTCGGAGAGGTCGGCGCCCGACTCGGGGGTGGCGCGTCCGCCGGGACGCCGGCGGTCTCGAACTTGCCGGCGCCCTTGTAGCGCATGCCCCGCTGGACCTGGTACGTGGCGGGCGACAGACCGGAGCCCTTGGCCCCGTCACGGAAGTACGGGACGCGGGCGAGCAGCTCCATCATCGGGTGCGTGAACCAGAACACCACGACGACGTCGATGATCACGGTGAGTCCGAGAGTGAACGCGAAGCCCTGCACGCCACCGACCGCGAGGTAGTAGAGCACGATCGCGGAGATCAGGTTGACGGTCTTGGCCGCGAGCACCGTCCGCCGCGCGCGCTCCCAGCCACGCTCGACGGCGCCTGCGAGCGGTCTCCCGTCACGTAGCTCGTCTCGGATGCGTTCGAAGTAGACGATGAACGAGTCGGCTGTGAAGCCGATGGCCACGATCAGGCCCGCGACACCCGGCAGGGACAGCCGATAGCCCATCCGCCACGACAGCAACGTGATCACGCCGTACGTCAGGACGCCGGCGACGACGAGCGAGGCGATCGTGAGCAGACCGAGCATGCGGTACTGGAACATCGAGTAGATGACCACGAGCACCATGCCGATGAGGCCCGCGAGGAGACCCTTCTGGAGCTGCTCCGAGCCGAGCGTCGCGGAGATCTGCTCCTGGCTCTGGACCTCGAACTGGAGCGGCAGGGCGCCGAAGTTGAGCTGGTTGGCGAGGGTCGCCGCGCTCTGGCGCGTGAAGCTGCCCGAGATCTGCGACGAGTTGCCCGTGATGCCGGTGCTCGCGTACTGGGCGTCGACGCTCGGCGCCTCGATGACGAGGCCGTCGAGGACCATGCCGAACTGGTTGCGCGGGGCCTGACCGGCCTGGTCGAGCTGGGCGAGACGCTTGGTCATCGCCGTCTGCTTCTTGGCGCCGTCGGACGTGAACTTGATGTTCACGACCCACTCGTTGGTCGTGACGCCCTGGGAGTTCGTGTTCAGGCCCGAGGTCGCGCTCTTGATCTCGGTGCCCTCGATCTCGACCGGGCCGAGGATGTACTTGGCCGTGCCGTCCTGCGCGCAGGTGACGAGCACCTTGTCGGCGGCGTCCCCGCCGCCGCCCTTGAGGTTGCTCTTGTCCGTGCAGTCGAGGTCGTCGTACCTCTTCTGGTCCGCGGCCGTGATCTGCGAGAGCGAGCTGAGCCCGTCACCGCCCTCGAGCGAGTCGGAGCTGCTCGCGCTCGTGTCCGACGTCGACGTCGGGGTCGGTGTGGGGCTCGGCGTCGCGGCCGCGTTCTCGACCTTGGCGGTGCCCTTGACGAAGCGCGCGTCCTCGACGTGCGCCTGGGCCGCGCCCTGGTACGCCGAGTTCTTGTTCGTCGCGGTGGGCGTGGACTGCGGCGTCGACGTGGACGTCGGGGCCGGGGTGCTCGTCTCCGTGGGCGTCGCGGCCGCCGCGGTCTGCTGGGCCGCGGTGAGCGGGCTGCCGATCACGAGGACGGGCCGGATCCGCATCTGCGCGGACTTGCTCACCAGGTCGATCGTGTCCTGCGACGGGTTGCCCGGCAGCGCCACGACGATCTGCTTGTCACCCTGCTTGCTGATCTGCGCCTCGGAGACGCCGGACGAGTCGACGCGGTTGCGGATCACGTCGATCGCCTGGTCGAGCGAGTCCGAGGTGACCTTCGACCCGTCCGTCGTGCTCGCCTTGAGCGTGAGCTGCGTCCCGCCCTCGAGGTCGAGCGCCAGCTTGGGCGCCCACGAGGCGTTGGAGACGGCGGCGCCGAGGCCGATCGTGCCGAAGAGCGCGGCGGCGAGGATCAGCAGGATCAGCAGGACGCGGCCCGGGTGGGACTTCGCGTGGTTGGTGGTGGCCAACGGTGTGTCTCTTCTCGTGCGCGCCGCCGGGGGCGACGTCGATGGCGGGGAGTCGAGCGGGACCGCGCGGGGCGCGGACCGGTGGTGCTCCGGGCGGGCTACTTGGCCCCGTCGCCCTTCCCGGTGTCGTCCTGACGCTTCTCGTCCTTGAGCGAGCCGTCGTCGGTCAGACCGGACAGGTCGTCGGGGACCTCGAGGACGTCGTCACCCTCCGCCTCGGCGCCGGCGGTCACGGCCGGCGCGTCGGTCGCGGTCGTCGGTTCGACGACCTTCGCGATGGCGGCGCGCACCCAGCGCGAACGGGTTCCGGGGTCGACTCGATGGTGATCTCGTCGCCGTCGACCTCGACGATGCGGCCCAGCATGCCGGACGCGGTCATGACGTCCTGCCCCGGCGTGAGGTTCGCGCGGAACGACTGGGCGTCCTTCTGCTTGCGCTGGGTGCGGCGCGAGAGGAAGAACAGGCCGACGAGCAGCACCAGGAGGATGATCAGGAACGTGTAGTTGCTGCCACCGGACGAGCCGCTGTTCGCGGCCTCGACGGCTGCGTGGATGTGCTGCATGTGTCGCTGCTCCTCATGCGCGAGCGGTTCTCACCGCGCCGCGTGCTGACTGGTTTGGCCCGACGCCCCCGCGCGCTCGGCTCGCCCGGCGCGGCGCCGCCTCGAGGGGCGCACCGCAGCACGGTCGACGCCGGCACGCGTCTGCGCCGACAGGTCCGCAACAGTCTAGGCCCTGAAAAGGGCAGGCTGGTCCGCCGGTGGTTCGAGACCCAGGTGGCGCCAGGCTGCGGGCGTCGCGACCCGCCCGCGGGGCGTCCGTGCGACGTAGCCCTCACGCACGAGGTACGGCTCGGCGACGGTCTCGACGGTCTCCGCCTCCTCGCCGACGGTCATGGCGAGCGTGCCCAGCCCGACCGGCCCTCCCCGAACCGGCGGCACAGTGCGTCGAGCACGGCGCGGTCGAGCCGGTCGAGCCCGACGGGGTCCACCTCGTAGACCTCGAGCGCGGCACGTGCGGCGGCCAGATCGAGCCGGCCGTCGCCGCGCACCTGCGCCCAGTCCCGGACCCTGCGGAGCAGACGGTTCGCGATGCGCGGTGTCCCGCGCGACCGACGCGCGATCTCGGCCGCGGCGTCGGCGGCGAGCGGCACGTCGAGCAGCCGTGCCGAGCGGTGCAGCACCTTCTCGAGCTCGGGCGAGCTGTAGTAGTCGAGGTGCCCGGTGAAGCCGAACCGGTCGCGCAGCGGGCGGGCAGGAGCCCCGCGCGCGTGGTCGCGCCGACCACGGTGAACGGCGGCAGCGCGAGCGGGATCGCGCTCGCTCCGGCCCCTTGCCGACGACGACGTCGACCCGGAAGTCCTCCATTGCGACGTAGAGCAGCTCCTCCGCGGGCCGCGCGAGCCGGTGGATCTCGTCGAGGAAGAGGACCTCGCCCTCCTCGAGCGAGCTGAGGACGGCGGCCAGGTCGCCCGCGTGCTGGATGGCCGGGCCGCTCGTCACCCGCAGGGACGAGCCCAGCTCGGCGGCGACGATCATGGCGAGCGTCGTCTTGCCGAGCCCGGGCGGCCCCGACAGGAGGACGTGGTCGGGGGCGCGCCGCGCGACGTCGCCGCCTCGAGGACGAGCGAGAGCTGCTCGCGCACCACGTGCTGGCCGACGAACTCGTCGAGCCGCCGCGGACGGAGCGCGGCCTCGGCGGCTCGCTCGACGTCGTCGGCGGACGCGGTGACGAGCCGCTCGGTGCCGAGGTCACGCTCTTCGTCGCGCGCGAGCTCAGCCACGCCGGCCACCGAGAAGGCGCAGGGCCGCCCGGAGCGTGGCGGCGACCTGCTCGGACGGAGTGCCGGTCGCCGCGTCGGTGTCGGCCCCGCCCTCACCGACCGCGTCGACTGCTTCTTCCGCGACCTTCTGCGTCCACCCCAGCCCGACGAGCGCGGCGACGACCTCGTCGCGCCGGGAGTCGGCGCCGCCCGCGCCGTGGCCGGCCGCAGCGGCCGAACCCGTCCCGACGGGTGCCCCGAGCTTGCCGCTCAGCTCGAGCACGATCCGCTGCGCGGACTTGCGGCCGATGCCGGGCACGCGCTCGAGCGCCTTGAGGTCCTCCCCGCGACGGCGGCACGCAGCGCCTCGGGGCTGTGCACCGCCAGCATGGCGAGCGCGAGGCGCGGGCCGACGCCCGAGACCGACTGGACGGTCTCGAAGACCGCGCGCTCGTCGTCGTCGGCGAAACCGAACACGGTCATCGAGTCCTCGCGGACGACGAGCGAGGTGAAGAGCGTGACCGTGGCGCCGTGCCGCAGCGTGCCGAGGGTGCCGGGGGTCGCGTGCACGAGGTACCCGACGCCGTTCACGTCGAGGACGGCGGAGTCGAGGCGGATCCCTGCGACGGTCCCGGTCAGGTGTGCGATCACCGCTGGCTGGCCCCTCTACGAACAGGTGTACGAACGGCCACCACCCTAACGTCCCTGGACCCCCGAGGGTGTCCGACGCGCCGCCTGCTCGGCGGCGGCCCAGGCGCGCTGGGCGGGGGTGAGCTCGTGCCGGTCGCCGCCCTGCAGGGCGCCGGCGGGTCGCCAGAGGTGGCAGATGGCGAGCGCGAGGGCGTCGGCGGCGTCGGCGGGCTTGGGCAGGTCCGCGAGGCCGAGGAGCCGCGCGACCATGCGCTGCACCTGCTCCTTGCCGGCTCGCCCGTTCCCGGTGACGGCGGCCTTGACCTCGCTGGGCGTGTGCAGGGCCACGGGCACCTTCCTGCGCGCAGCAGCCACCATGGCAAGACCGGCCACCTGGGCGGTCCCCATCACGGTGCCGACGTTGTGCTGCGCGAACACCCGCTCGATGGCCACCACGTCGGGCACATGCGTGTCCATCCACCGGTCGATCGAGTCGGCCACCTCAGCGAGCCTGAGATCGACGGTCACGGTGGGAGCGGTCGTGATGACCCCGACGTCGACCAGCACAGCCTTCCGCCCGGCGGCGGAGTCGACGACCCCGACCCCGCACCGGGTCAGCCCCGGATCGATCCCCAGCACGCGCACACGCCCACCCTCTCACTCGCCCACGCCGCGCCGTCGTCCGCCACACCGCGGCGCCCGAAGCAGGGTCACCCAGGCGCGCTCCAGGGGCTCGTCCACCGAGAGCGCCCCCAGGACTCGCCGACGACGTGGACGGAGGCGGACGTGGTGCACCAAGGCGCGCGGGACGGCCGGGCCCGACCACGAGCGAGTCAGGCGACGATCACTCCTCGTCGAGCTCAGCCATCACTTCGTCGCTGGCCGAGAAGTTCGCGTACACGTTCTGCACGTCGTCGCTGTCCTCGAGCGCGTCGATGAGGCGCAGGATCTTACGGGCGCCGTCGGCGTCGACCTCCACCTCCATGGACGGGTGCCAGATCGAGTCGGCGGAGTCGTACTCGATGCCGGCTTCCTGGATGGCGGTGCGCACGGCGACGAGGTCGGTCGCCTCGCAGAGGACCTCGATGACGTCGCCTTCGTCGGTGACCTCTTCGGCGCCGGCGTCGAGGGCGGCGAGCATGACGTCGTCCTCGGTGACGCCGTCGGCCTTGGGGACGACGACGAGGCCCTTGCGGGAGAACAGGTACGACACGGACCCGGGGTCGGCGAGGTTGCCGCCGTTGCGGGAGAACGCGAGGCGCACCTCGGAGGCGGCGCGGTTCTTGTTGTCGGTGAGGCACTCGACGAGGACGGCGATGCCGCCGACGCCGTAGCCCTCGTACATGATGGTCTGGTAGTCGACGGCGTCGGCGCCTTCACCGGAGCCACGCTTGACGGCGCGGTCGATGTTGTCGTTGGGGACCGAGGTCTTCTTGGCCTTCTGGATGGCGTCGAAGAGGGTCGGGTTGCCCGCGGGGTCACCGCCGCCGGTGCGTGCGGCGACCTCGATGTTCTTGATGAGCTTGGCGAAGAGCTTGCCGCGCTTCGCGTCGATCACGGCCTTCTTGTGCTTGGTCGTGGCCCACTTGGAGTGACCTGACATCGACTACGACTCCTTGACGATCTGGACGAAGTGTTCGTGCACGCGCCGGTCCCCCGAGATCTCGGGGTGGAACGACGTGGCGAGCAACGAGCCTTGGCGAACTGCGACGATCTTACCGGCGACGGGTTCCGGGTAGTCGCCGGGGATGCGGGCGAGCACGTCGACGTCGTCGCCGACGTCCTCGATCCAGGGCGCGCGGATGAAGACGGCGTGGACGGGTCCGCCGTCGAGGTGGGCGAACGGGAGGTCGGCCTCGAAGGAGTCGACCTGCCGCCCGAAGGCGTTGCGGCGGACCGTGGCGTGGAGCCCGCCGAGGGTCTGCTGGTCGTGGGTGCCGCCGAGCACGCGGTCCGCGAGCAGGATCATGCCGGCGCACGAGCCGTAGACGGGGAGGCCGTCGGCGATCCGGGCCTGGAGGGGTTCGTCGAGCTCGAAGATCCGCAGGAGCTTGTCGATGGTGGTGGACTCGCCGCCGGGGAGCACGAGGCCGTCGACGGCGGCGAGCTCGTCGGGCCGGCGCACGGCGACCGTGGTCGCGCCGGACGCCTCGAGCGCGGCGCGGTGCTCGCGGACGTCGCCCTGGAGCGCTAGGACGCCGATGGTGGGGATGCTGCTCACGGGCGGTGGTGCTCCTTGGGGATGGGCGTGCTCAGTCGTCGTGCTCGGTGCCGAGGTGGCGGACGGTGCCGTCCCAACCGCGGGCGAGCTGGTCGAGGACGTCGGGCAGGGCGGTCGGGAAGTACTCGAGGGGCTGGGTGCGCAGCTCGTCGGCCGTGAGCCAGGCGAGCTCGTCGAGGAGCTCGCGCTCGACGTCGGTCCAACCGGCCGTGTCGGGTCCGTCGACGTGCGGCACGACGGCCGCGTAGAAGACCTCGTCCTGCCGGCACGTCTCCTTGAAGAAGTCGAAGATGCCGACGCGGGTCAGCACGGGCCCGACGAGCTGCGCGGGCTCGAGGACGATGCCGGTCTCCTCGCGGACCTCGCGCAGCGCGGCCTCGGCGGGCGTCTCGTCACCGTCGATCCCGCCGCCGACGGTGAACCACCAGGACCGTTCGGGCTGGTCGGCGTCGTGCCCTCGCACGAGGAGGGCCCGCCCGGCGTCGTCGAGCAGGATGACGCGCGCCGCGCGGCGGGACCGGACGCCGTCGGGTCCGACGGTCCAGTCCGCACCCAGCGAGGAGGTGTGCGACGACTCGTCGGCCCGCTCTTCCTCCGGGGTCACCAGCCGCGCTCGGCCAGGCGGTGCGGGACGGGGATGTCGTCGACGTTGATGCCGACCATCGCCTCGCCGAGGCCACGCGACACCTTGGCGATGACGTCGGGGTCGTCGTGGAAGGTGGTGGCCTTGACGATCGCGGCCGCGCGCTGGGCCGGGTTGCCGGACTTGAAGATGCCGGAACCGACGAAGACGCCCTCGGCACCGAGCTGCATCATCATCGCGGCGTCGGCGGGGGTCGCGATGCCGCCCGCGGTGAACATGACGACAGGGAGCTTCCCGGTCGCGGCGACCTCCTTGACCAGCTCGTACGGCGCCTGGAGCTCCTTCGCGGCGACGAACAGCTCGTCCTCGGGCAGCGACGTGAGGCGCTTGATCTCGGCGCGGATGGTGCGCATGTGCGTGGTCGCGTTGGAGACGTCGCCCGTGCCCGCCTCGCCCTTGGAGCGGATCATGGCCGCGCCCTCGGTGATGCGACGCAGCGCCTCGCCGAGGTTGGTGGCGCCGCACACGAAGGGCACGGTGAACTGCCACTTGTCGATGTGGTTCGCGTAGTCGGCGGGCGTCAGCACCTCGGACTCGTCGACGTAGTCGACGCCGAGGCTCTGGAGCACCTGCGCCTCGACGAAGTGCCCGATGCGGGCCTTCGCCATGACCGGGATCGAGACGGCAGCGATGATGCCGTCGATCATGTCCGGGTCGCTCATGCGCGAGACGCCGCCCTGCGCACGGATGTCCGCGGGCACGCGCTCGAGCGCCATGACGGCGACGGCGCCGGCGTCCTCCGCGATCTTGGCCTGCTCGGGCGTGACGACGTCCATGATGACGCCGCCCTTGAGCATCTCCGCCATGCCGCGCTTGACGCGGGCCGTCCCGACGGTGGCCGCAGAGGCCGCCTGGCCGTTCAGCGGGGCGGACGACGGGGTGGAAGAGGACGGCGCAGACGACACGGTGGGACCTCGCGGGGTGGGTGGGATGCGGGCGGGACTGCCGCCTCTTACTCTACGCCGAGCACGCCTTCGCCCGACGCGGGCGTCTGCGTCTCGAGAGGACGCAACGACGCAGGTGAGGCGTCGTCGAGCTCCGCCGTCTGGGGCATCGCGGCGTGGCCTGCGAGGCGCAGGAGACGGACGTACCACCGGCGGCGACGGCGCTGGGTCTGGTCGACGGCCTCGTTGTGGAAGCGCCGGGCGAGCTGGGCCCGGTACCAGGCGCCGGCGAGCTCGCCGAGCACGACCTCACCGTCCGGCTCCTCGCACCAGCGGCGCACGTCCTCGGGGTCCTCGAGGACGGCACGCAGCGTCGCCGACAGGTCGCTCTCGGCACGCTCGCGCTCGAGATCAGGCAGCTCGGCCGCACCCAGCACCCGGTAGGCGGCGGTCGCGACGAGCACCGAGCTGGCCGGGTCGAGCAGGCCCGACGACGCCAGGTCCCGGGCAGCGGCGGCCCGGCGGACGAGCTGGGCGTCCAGGGCCAGGCGCGACGCGTACACCTTGCGGTGCAGCCGGTCGATGTGCGACGCGCCGGCCCACGCGAGCCACAGCACCAGGAACAGGACCAGGACGCCCATCACCACGACGTCGCTCCACCTCATCGGGCACCGCCCTCGCGTCGTGCGTCACCGACGAGCCGGGGCCACAGCCCCGGGCGACCGTCGTGCAGCGCACCCGGATCCTCGTGGACCCGTCCTGCGGCCGCCTGCGCGGCGAGGACCATGTCGTAGACCGCGAGGACCTGCCCGGTCACCGTCGACCAGTCGTACTGGCGCACCCACTCGTGCGCGTGGGCGACGAGCGTGGCCCGACGCTCCGGGTCCTCGAGGACGGCCACCACCGCCCGTCCGAGCCCCTCGGGGTCCTCGACCGGGAAGAGGACGCCGGCCCGGCCGTCGTCGAGCACGCGGCGGAACGCACCGAGGTCGCTCGCGACGACGCACGAGCCCGCGCTCATCGCCTCGACGAGGACGATCCCGAAGCTCTCGCCGCCGGTCTGCGGGGCGACGTACACGTCGGCCGACGACAGCAGCGCGGCCTTCTCCTCGTCCGAGACGCCGCCGAGGAACTCCAGGGCCGACGCCTGCGGTCCGAGCGTCTCGATCGCGTCGGCCTTGCCCTGGTCCCCGCGCCCGGCGACGAGGATCCGCGCGCCCGGGAACGACGCGAGGATCGTCGGGACGGCCTGCGCGAGGATCTGCAGGCCCTTGCGCGGCTCGTCGAGCCGGCCCAGGAACGCGATCGTCGGCGCCTCGGGCGTGCCGGTCCAGCGCGGGTCCGTGGGGGCCGACTCGAACGCGTCGACGTACACGCCGTTGGGGATGACGACGGCGTCCCCGCCCAGGTGCTCGGTGAGCGTGCGCCGCGCGTCCTCGGAGACCGCGATGCGGGCCGAGAGCTTCTCCAGGCTCTGCCGCACGAGCGGGTAGGCGGCCTGCAGCGCACGGGACCGCACGAGCGACGAGTGGAACGTCGCGACGATCGGCCCCTGGGCGAGCCACAGCGCGAGCATGCTGAGCGACGGGGTCACCGGCTCGTGCAGGTGCAGGACGTCGAACTCCCCCGCCGCGAGCCAGCGCCGCACCCGCGCCGCGGTCCGGGGGCCGAACGTCATCCGCGCGACCGAGCCGTTGTACGGGACGGGGACGGCCTTGCCGGCCGAGACGACGTAGTCGGGGACGGGCGTGTCGTCGTCGGCCGGGGCCAGCACCGAGACCTCGTGGCCCCGGACCATGAGCGCCTCGGCGAGGTCGCGCACGTGGAACTGCACGCCTCCCGGCGCGTCGAACGAGTACGGGCAGACGATCCCGACCCTCATCGCGTCCCTCCCTCGGCCGCCGCCTTCTCCCCCGCGACCGTCCGCGCATAGCGGTCGGCTTCGAGGTCGGACACGAAGACCTTCTGCAGCATGTGCCAGTCCTCCGGCCGGCGGCGGATCTCCGCGGCCAGGAAGTCCACCCAGCCCTGGGTGGCCTGCGCGATCCGCTCCCGCCGCGACAGCGACGGATCCGTCTCGACGAGCGGGCTGAACGTCGCCACGATCCCCCACGGTGTGCCGGCCGCCCTGCGGCGCTCGCCGTCCAGGCGCTCGTACGTGAGCGACGTGCCGAACAGGGGTGCGCCCGTCATGACCGAGAGCGCCGCAGGCCGGGTGCGACCCGCACGCGCTCCCCGAACATGTCCACCTCGACGCCCTGGGAGCTGAGGTCGCGGTCCGCGAGCAGCGGCACGAGCCGGCCGCCCTCCTGGGCGCCGCGGACGAGCGAGCGGAACACGCCGTCGTCCCCGAACGCGAGGATCGACATGCCGAGCGACTCCCGGAACGACACGAACTCGTCGAACACGCTCGCCGGTTCGAGGCGTTCCGCCACGGTGAGCACCGGCGCGAGGTTCCGGGTCCCCCACGCGCCCGCGAGGTCCCAGTTGCCCGTGTGCCCGAGCGCCAGCAGCACCGACCGCCCCTCGTCGATGTACGGCTGCACGACCTCACGGTTCGCGAGGCGCATGCGTGCCTGGATCTGGTCCGGCGTCGCGCCGCTGAGCGTGAACGCCTCGCGGAAGTACCGCATGTACGACCGCATCCCCGCGCGCGACAGCCGGCGCAGGTCCCGCCGCGCCAGCCCGGGCGCGACGCGCTCCAGGTTGCGCTCGAGCTGGTCGACGCCCCCTTGCGCAGCGCCCACGAGACGTCGGCGACGGCGGTGAACGCCCCGCGCAGCAACGGCTCCGGAACCTTCGGCGCGACGCGCCACGCGGTCGCGTACAGCCTGCCGGCGTCGATCCCCATGCGGCCTGTCACGCTCCTTCGTCGGGCTCGGCGGGCGCCGTCGGCTCGGTGACGTCACCCGACGACGCCTCGGCGCGCGTCTGACGGCGCACGGCCGCCATGCGCTGCACCACGGTCACCGCGCTGGCCGCAGCGAGCAGGTACAGCACGACGACGAGGACGACCTGCGGCAGGCCGAGCCCCACGAGCCCGGCCGTGGTCAGCGAGATGACGAGCCGCTCGCCGCGCTCGGCGATGCCGACGTTCGCGTCGTAACCGAGCGACTCGGCCTTGGCGCGGGCGTAGGGCACGACGCCGCCGATCGCGAGGCAGGCAAGGGCCGCCACGATGCCCCACATGGCAACCGACGCGTCGGCGTGCCGGACGAACCACACGGTCATCCCGAGGAAGATCGCGCCGTCGACGACGCGGTCGAGCGTCGAGTCGAGGAACGCGCCCCAGGGCCCGACCCGGTTCGCAAGACGTGCCATGGTCCCGTCGAGCGCGTCCGAGAGCGTGAGGATCCCGATGACGATGCCGGCCGCCACGAGGTGTCCCGTCGGATACAGCCAGAGCGCCGCGACCACGGCGCCGAGGGCGCCCACGATCGTGACGGCGTCGGGACTGACGCCGTGGTCGAGCAGGAACTGGGCGACCGGCCGGAACAGGCGTCCGAACCCGGCGCGGAGCTTGCTGATCACTCGGTGTCCCCTTCCTGGGGCTCGGTCGGGGGCACCGGCTGCGCGGGCCAGGCTGCGGCCAGGCGCGCTCGCGTGTCCGCGAGCAGCTCGGGCACGGCCTTGGTCTGCCCGACGATCGGCAGGAAGTTCGCGTCCCCGACCCATCGCGGCACGACGTGCTGGTGCAGGTGCGCGGCGATCCCCGCCCCCGCGGCGACCCCGAGGTTCGTCCCGAGGTTGAAGCCGCCCGGCCGGTAGACGGCGCGCAGCGTCTCGATCGCCGTGCGCGTCCATGCGGAGAGCTCGTCCTGCTCGTCGGCCGTGAGCTCCGTGTAGTCGGAGACGTGCCGGTACGGGAGCAGCATGAGGTGCCCGGCGTTGTACGGGTACAGGTTGAGGATCGCGAACACCGTCCGGCCGCGCGCGATGATCAGCCCGTCCTCGTCGCTGCCCTGCTGGGCGCGGCAGAACGGGCACTGCTCGCTCGTCGCGTCCGCCGGCTTGTCCTGGCCGCCGATGTACACCATGCGGTGCGGCGTCCACAGTCGCTGGAAGCCGTCGGGGTCGCCCGGGTGCGCGGCGAGGTCGTCGACGCGCGCCGCGTCGTCGGGGGCGTCCACGCGTCAGACCTGCGCGTGGTCGCGGATCGCGGTCAAAATCCGCTCGATCGCTTGGTCCACTGGGATGCCGTTCTCCTGGTGGCCGTCGCGGTACCGGAAGGACACCGCCCCGGCCTCCGCGTCCTCGCCCCCGGCGATGAGGACAAACGGCACCTTCTGCGTGCTCGCGGTTCGGATCTTCTTGGCGAAACGGTCGGACGAGTCGTCGAGCTCGGCCCGCACCCCGGTCCTTGAGCTCGCGGACCACGTCGGCCAGGTAGTCGTTGAACGGCTCTGCGACCGGGACGGCCAACACCTGAACCGGGGCGAGCCACGCCGGGAAGGCCCCCGCATAGTGTTCGAGCAGCACGGCGAAGAAGCGTTCGAAGGACCCGAACAGCGCGCGGTGGACCATCACAGGACGTTGGCGCGTCCCGTCGGCCGCCTGGTACTCGAGGTCGAACCGCTCAGGCAGGTTGAAGTCGAGCTGGACGGTCGACAGCTGCCAAGTCCGGCCGATCGCGTCCTTGGCCTGGACGGAGATCTTCGGGCCGTAGAACGCCGCGCCGCCGGGGTCAGGAACGAGGTCGAGGCCGGACGCCTCGGCGACCTCGCGCAGGGTCTCGGTCGCTTCCTCCCATGCGGCGTCCTCCCCCACCGACTTCTCCGGGTTGCGGGTCGACAGCTCCAGGTAGAAGTCGGTCAGCCCGTACTCGCGGAGCAGGTCGAGCATGAAGGTCAGAGCGTTCTGGATCTCTTCGCGCATCTGTTCACGCGTCGCGAAGATGTGCGCGTCGTCCTGAGTGAAGCCACGCGCACGGGTGAAGCCGTGCACGACCCCCGACTTCTCGTAGCGGTACACGGTCCCGAACTCGAACGCACGCAACGGAAGGTCACGGTAAGAGCGCCCCCGCGACTTGTACACGAGGATGTGCATCGGGCAGTTCATCGGCTTGAGGTAGTAGTCGTGTCCCGCTCGGCGGACGCTGCCGTCGTCGTCGAGCTCCTCGTCGACGTGCATGGGCGGGTACATGCCGTCGGAGTACCAGTCGAGGTGCCCCGAGATCTCGTACAACCGCCCCTTGGTGATGTGGGGCGTGCTCACGAAGTCGTACCCGGCGTCGATGTGGCGGCGCCGGGAGTGGGCTTCCATCTCGTTGCGGATGATGCCGCCCTTGGGGTGGAAGATCCCCAGGCCCGATCCGATCTCCTCAGGGAAGGAGAAGAGGTCGAGTTCCGCACCGAGCCGACGGTGGTCGCGGCGCTCCGCCTCGGCGAGCCGCTCGGTGTACGCGACGAGCTCGTCCTTGCTGGGCCAGGCGGTGCCGTAGACGCGCTGGAGCTGGGGGTTCTTCTCGCGGCCGCGCCAGTAGGCGGCCGCGGTGCGCATGAGCTTGAACGCGTTCGGGACGATCGAGCGCGTGCTCGGTACGTGCGGGCCGCGGCACAGGTCCTTCCACGCGACGGTGCCGTCGCGGCGGACGTTGTCGTAGATGGTGAGCTCGCCCTCACCGACCTCGACGGCCGCACCCTCGGCCGCGGCGGCGGTCGCCTCACCCTTGCCCTTGAGCCCGATGAGCTCGAGCTTGAACGGCTCGGTCGCGAGCTCGTCGCGGGCCTCCTCGTCGGTCACGACGCGACGGTGGAAGGTCTGGCCCTCCTTGATGATCCGCTGCATCGCCTTCTCGAGGGCCTTGAGGTCCTCGGGGGTGAACGGGGTGTCGACGTCGAAGTCGTAGTAGAAGCCGTCGGTGATGGGCGGCCCGATGCCGAGCTTCGCGTCGGGGTTGACCTGCTGGACCGCCTGCGCGAGCACGTGCGCGGTCGAGTGCCGCAGCACCGCGAGACCGTCGGGCTCGGAGACGCTCACGGCCTCGACGACGTCGCCGTCGGCGAGCGCGACGGCGAGGTCCTTGAGCGACCCGTTGACGCGCTGCACGACGACGTCCCTGCGGTCCCCGAACAGGTCGAGCCCCGTCGTGACCGTCGTGACCTCGCGCTGCTCCCCGTCGACGGTGATGGTCAGCTGCGACTCGGGCACGGAGGTCACGTCAGGTCTCCTCTAGGGATCGGGGGCCGCCGCCTGCTGGCAGCGACCCCCGATGGTACCGACAGACCGCGCCCGGCGGCCGACGCCTTCCCGGTCGTCAGTCGTTGAGCTTCTTGGCCTGCTCGGCAGCCTTGTCGACGAACGAGTCGACGGAGTCCGGCGTGAGTCCCTTGATCTTCTCCGCGGCGCTGTCGACGTTGTCGTCCGTCAGGAACCCCTTCGCCTTGTCGAGCAGCCCCTCGATGCCGTCCTTGGCCTTCTCGGCCGCGCCCTCGAGCCCTTCCTTCGCCTTGTCGGCGGCGCCCTGTGCCTGGCCCGCCTGGTCCTCGATCCCCATGTCACCCTCCTGCCGTGCAACCGGTCCTCGGGCGCGGAAGCGCCCACCACGATGCTACCGAGCGGCGACCACCGCGCAACCCCGACCGATCACACGGGCGCGTGTGGGAACGGAGCGTAGACAGGCCCGACGCCCGGACCTTCCAGTAGCCCGCTGGCGTGCCCCGGGCACAGGCGATCACCGCCTACGACCACGACGCCCGCACCTGCACGCTGGGGGACGACCTGCACGTGATCGGCTCCTGGTCCGTGCGGATGGACCGGTGGATCGACGTCAACCAGCCCGTGCTCGCCAAGCTGCGCCGCTGCGGGATACGCGGCGACCTGCAGGTCAGCATGAGCGCCGGCCACCCCGACGGCCCTGCCCGTGAGTGGCACGGGTCTTTGACCCTGCCCAGCCGGGGCCCGCTCGCCATCTCAGCCTC
The DNA here is from genome assembly GCF_030161555.1 of Luteimicrobium album. Lineage (GTDB taxonomy): Bacteria > Actinomycetota > Actinomycetes > Actinomycetales > Cellulomonadaceae > Luteimicrobium > Luteimicrobium album. The sequence continues at coordinate 3,397,358 of NZ_BSUK01000001.1, read as the reverse complement.
CGACGACGGCCTGGGGATCGGACGCGGCAGCGTCCACGAGTGGGTCCCGACTAACCGGGCGCACCCGGGAGCCGACCCCGAGGTCCTGGCCGCGCTCGAGCACGTGGTCATGGCGGGCGCCCTGCTCGGCCTCCGGGTCGACAGGGCGCGCACCCTCGTCCAACGCGGCTGGCTGTCCGCCTCCTCGGTGTCCCTCCGCGGCGACGCGTCCGACGACTGGGCCGACACCACGCTCGTCGTCGAGCCGAAGCCCGGCAAGGGCCGGACTGCCGTCTACATCGAGCGGGACTGCTGCACGGATAGGTGACACCTCACTTGTGGTGCCGTGAGGCGTCACTGGAAGGATGTGCCTTGTGCCCGCACCCCATCCCAAGGAGTTCCGCGACGATGTCGTGGCTGTCGCCCGTCGCGGCGAGGCCCCGGTCAAGCAGATCGCGAAGGACTTCGGCATCTCCGAGTCGTGCCTGCGCAACTGGATGCACGCCGCTGACGTCGAGGACGGCGCCAAGCCCGGCGTGACCGCGTCCGAGTCGGCCGAGCTGCGCGAAGCACGTCGCCGGGTGCGTCTGCTCGAGCAGGAGAACGAGGTGCTCCGCCGGGCTGCGGCGTACTTCGCCCAGGCGCACCTGCCGGGAAAATGAGCTACCCGCTCGACCTACGCGTCGTGCCCAGACGTCCCGTAAAGTCCAGCGGCTCTTCCCCGGGAACGACGAACAGGCACCCTCGCCGTGCAACTCCCGTCTCAGTACAAAAGGGCTCTTCCCAGATGAGGGTGTAGGTCGGGCTGGCGCGTCGGTCCGCGGGTAGGTGTCGAGGTCTCCCGAAGATGGAAGTTCTGACGCTCACCATCTGGAAGACCTCGACGTGCTTGACGCTACCCCGCCGGCTGGATTCGGCCACCCCGACCTGACGACCTTCGCCCGACTCGACGGCCTCGGCCTGGTTGTGGTCGGCCAGCGCCTTGAGCTCGACCGTGCCGTCCTCGCGTGCCGCGTTGTCGAGCCCGACCGCTGGTGCCGCCGCTGCGGCGGGGAAGGTCTTGCACGTGACAGCGTGGTTCGGCGACTCGCGCACGAGCCGCTGGGCTGGCGCCCGACCGTCCTCGAAGTCCTCGTGCGCCGCTACCGGTGCCGCGAGTGCGGACACGTGTGGCGACAAGACACCACCGCGGCGGCCGAACCGCGCGCGAAGTTGTCGCGAGCCGGGCTGCGGTGGGCGCTGGAAGGGATCGTCGTGCAGCACCTGACCGTGGCCCGTGTCGCCGAAGGTCTCGGAGTCGCGTGGGACACCGCGAACGACGCCGTTCTGGGCGAAGGGCAGCGTGTCCTGATCGATGACCCGGCCCGGTTCGAGGGTGTGGCCGTGATCGGCGTCGATGAGCACGTGTGGAGGCACACCAGGCGGGGTGACAAGTACGTGACCGTGGTCATCGACCTCACCCCGGTCCGCGACGGCACCGGGCCCGCGCGGTTGCTGGACATGGTCGCCGGCCGTTCCAAGTCCGCGTTCAAGACCTGGCTCGCGGCCAGGGCGAAGGCGTGGCGTGACGGCGTGGAGGTCGTTGCGATGGACGGGTTCACCGGGTTCAAGACAGCCGCCGCTGAGGAGGTCCCGGACGCGGTCGCAGTGATGGATCCCTTCCACGTCGTGCGGCTGGCCGGCGACGCCCTCGACCGGTGTCGGCGACGCGTCCAGCTGCGGATCCTTGGCCACCGCGGGTTCAAGGACGACCCGCTCTACAAGACCAGGCGGACCCTGCACACCGGCGCCGGCCTGCTCACCGACCGTCAGGTCGAGCGGATCACTGCCCTGTTCACCGACGACCAACACGTCGAGGTCGAAGCGACCTGGGGCATCTACCAACGCATGATCACCGCCTACCGCCACGAAGATCGTCGCCGTGGCCGCGAGCTGATGGACAAGCTCATCACCGACCTGAGCGCCGGCGTCCCGAAGACGCTGACCGAGTTGATCACGCTGGGCCGGACGCTGACCAAGCGCGCCGCCGACGTGCTGGCCTACTTCGACCGGCCCGGCACATCCAACGGCCCGACCGAGGCCCTGAACGGCCGGCTCGAACACCTCCGCGGGTCCGCCCTCGGATTCCGCAACCTGACCAACTACATCGCCAGATCCCTCCTGGAGACCGGCGGCTTCAGACCCCGACTACACCCTCGATTGGGATGAGCCTACAAAAGCCGCTCGTATGCCCCGAGATCGAACCCGCGCCAGGCGAGCGCAGACCACGGCTAGAGGTCGCGAGGCACCACGAGCCTTGTTCCATGACAACAGGGATGGCCCTAACTAGGCCCTTCGTGCGGCTGTCTGCAACCAGCGGTGGAACGCGTCTGTCTCGACCGCGCGTGCCCGGTGACGAGCTGCTACGGCGTTCACATCGAGCTCGACCCCACGTACGGTGACCGTTCCATACGTAGGCACCGATCCTCTACTCTCAACGACTCTGTGCCCATAAGTTGCAACGCTACCGTCGATGTCAAGATTTGTGTGGCGCTTGGGATCTTCTGTACTGAACCCCATAATCACGTGCCGCTGGAACGCATTGCTGGTCTTTCCCCAGACGAAAAACTCCCAATGCAGCTTGGGATGACGTTCGATCATAGTGTCGCCGAGGAAGAGCCCAATGTCGTGACAGACGGAGTACCACTCTCCGCCAAGACGGCCGGGCCGATCGGGGTCAGGTTCAAGGTGCTGGAGGAACCAGTCATTGAGTTCCTGAATTCCCGAGTCGGAAGCCGCGAGCGCAATCCCGCTGGACCCCAGCAGCCGTGCCAGCATCTCGCGCCGCTGGGGCCGGGACGCCATGCAGTGCTCGTAGACCCGGCGCGCCTCCTTGCGGGAGAGCGCCTTTGGCGGTTTGGTGCTGCCGGTACGGTACGGCTGGTAGCCAGCCCAGTCGATCGTCACGGGATCACGGTCCATGGTATCCGCGCCTCCGTCAAGGCGTTCTGGAGCGGCTTGGTCGGGCCGAGGCGCCCAGTCACGCCACTCCGCGTGAAGACCCATTCGATTCCGCCGACCTCGGGGTTATTCTCCATCAGCCAGGAGTCTTTGGCGATCTGAGACCGGGTCGACGCTGAGAGAGATGTTCGCCCCACCTTGGACTCGATCCCCGTGCCAGACCCGGTGAAGACGTCAATTCGACGAACCCCAAATTCGGTTTGGAATGATTGCTCAATTGCAGAGCCTGGGTGTACCGCGGCTATCGAGTCCCGAGCAGCGTCTCCGGCAGCCTTGTTGGCCAGGACGGTACTCGTCGCCTTCTTCGCTGCGGCCTTCTCCACGACCTTGGCGGCCGTCTTGGCGCCGACCTTCTCGACTGCCTTGGCACCGATACCCTCGAGTCCGCCGATCGGGACTGTCACGACCGACGCCATGGCCATCACGCAGGAGAAGTTGGAGCCCGCGTCACACTTCTCCATGTCGTCGAAGCCGAACGCATACCAGATCGCCCACTCGAAGACGTTCTGTGGACGGTCATGGAACTCGCGATTCGGGTCGTATGCGCCCGCGGCGGACGCGGGGTACGAGACCTGCACAGGCGCCGCCGAAGCGGGCTTGTTGCCGGCGCCGCCCAGGTACGAGTTCGTCACGGTGCTGGTCCCCACGCTCGCGTTTGCGCGGCGGGCGGTACTGGTCGGGGTGTCGGACTGGTGCGTCTTGGATGCGGTGTGCTGGTTTGCGGAGGCCGTCGGTACGGGCCGCCCCGGAATCAGGGCGTCGCCGTAGGCGTAGGGCACCGGGATCCGCCCGTCGGGATCGGAGTAGGTCAGCGGGTTGTTGCGCGCGTACGCGTACCCGTTCCAGTGCTGGGGGTCCGTCGGGCTCAGCAGCGGGTCGACCGAGATGAAGGTCCCAGTGGTCTCGTCGTAGTACCGGGCCCCGAGCAACGTCAGACCGGTCGACTCGTCCCGCGTCTTGCCCAGGAACTGCCGGTCCCCGGGAACGGTCTCGATCGTCGACGGACCGCGCACGGCCCCGAACGGGTCGGTGAAGAACCGCTCCACGCTCGTCGTCGTCCAGGTCGTGTTCGGGACCGCCGCCAACGTGGTGCCGTGCGGGTCAGTGACCAGCGACGTCACTCCGCCCAGGCCCCGGTCGGTGCGCACCGCGACCGTCTGGCCCGCGAAGCTGTAGTACCGGGTCGCGCTCACCCCGCCGTCAGAATCGACGTGGAACTCCTGCCCACCCGGCAGATACACCGTTGTCCCACCCGCATCCGTGCGAGAGACCCGGTTCCCGTCCGCGTCGTACACGAACGACGCCTCACCCTCATCCAGCCCTGGGTCGGACTCCTCACCCGCGCCCGTCGCCGCGATCTGCGTGAGCGAACCGCCAGCATCCCAGGACATGGTGAATGCCGACGCCCCCGGCACATGCCGCGACGTCTGTTGACCCGCCCCGTCATAGCCGAACATCGCACCAGCGACCGCCGTGCCGCCGTTCGTCGACACCGTGGTCGACGTGAGCGCATGCGGACCAGCGGACTGCCCATAGGTGGACCGGGTCATCGTTGTGCCAGTCGACCCGTCCGTGGCGTGGTCGGTCTTGACGGTCCGGTTACCCAACGGGTCGTAGGAGTACTCGGTCCAGTACGGCGCGGCTCCCCCGACCTTCGCCGCAGTCACCTGGCTCGGCGCAAGAGAACAGTCGCCCGCAGTCTTGGCCGTCCACGCTGTCGTCAGTCGTTGCAGCCCGTCGTACCTGAAACACTGGTTGTCCTGCCCGGCCGTGCCACCGAGGGCGCCGTTCGTGGGCTGGTCCGTGACGGACGTGACGTTGCCCGCGGCGTCGTACTTGTAGCTCACGGCGAGGTCGGTGCCGGTGATCTGCTCGCGCTTGAGCGCGACGCTGGTCAGGCGGCGGGTGACTTCGTCGTACCGGTAGGACGCGACAGCACCGTAGGTGTTGCCCAGGTCGATCGCGAGCGGCTGGCCGTAGGCGGAGAACCGGGACTCGGCGACGTAGGTGCCCCACCCGAAGCCGCCGCCCATCCACCGGGCCTGGGACGCGGTGTCGTAGTAGGTGGTGACCTTCTCCTGGCCCAGCACCGCGGAGCCGCCAGAGGAGCCTCCGGTGGTGATCTTCGGGAGCGTGGTCGAGGCGACCTGCCCGTCTGCGGTGTAGGTGTACTTCGTGGTGAACGAGCGCGCCGTGAGCTTCGCGAGGTCGCCGGTAGCGGGGAGCGTCACCGTGGTGGCGAGCGGCCGGTATGCGTCGTCGTAGGTCGGCACGGACGTCGTGTAGGCGGCGCTGTCGACGTACCTGGTCGAGGAGGCGACCTGCCCGAGCAGGACCTTGCCGGCCGTGTCCTTGGCGGTGTCGTACGTCCACTTGGACCGCACGGTGCTGCCCTCGCTGGCCGTGGTCGGGCGTCCGATCCCGTCGTAGGCGTAGGTGAGCTTCTTGCCCGTCGCGTCCGTGGTCGACGTGACCTGACCGGCCGCGTCGTAGGTCGTGGCGGCGACCCCGGCGTCAGGATCGTCGGCCTTGATCTGCTGCCCGGCGAAGTCGTAGCTGTAGGACCAGGTGTTGCCCTTCGGGTCCTTCATCGTGGTCAGCTGACCTGACGCGTCGAGGGTGTAGCTGGTGGCCTGGTACGACGACGCAGCGAGAGTGCGGGGTCGAACCCGCCCAGGGTGCTCGGCTTGGTGGGTGCCCCCTTGGTCACCGCAGGCCGTGCCAAGTGCTCCCACAGCCCGGTCGTGCGCCCGCGTGCGTCGGCCACCGTGGTGGTGGCGGTTCCTCCAGCGGGCGGGACGACGGTCGTGTAGCGGCCGTCGTAGTCGGTGACCGTTCGCCACTGCTCGTAGTCCGGGTTGGAGTCGGTCCCGTTCCACAGGATCTGGTCGGTGACTCGGCCGGCACCGTCATATACGTAGGTGGTGTGGGCGACCGGGACGACCGGTGGAGTCACGGCTGACGCGGAGGGCGCTCCCTTGGCCCACCACTGGTCGGTCTGGCTCTGGACCCGGCCGGCGGAGTCGTAGTAGGTGTGCTGCACGACCCGTCCACGCGTGGCCGCGGAGTCCTTCTGCGAGTCGCCCGCGTCGGCGGACTCCGTCTGCGTCTGGAACTGCCGCATCAGCCCGTCGTAGAGCACGCTCGAGGTGTGCTGGGTCTTCCCGTCCGCACCGATCGCCTTGGTGACGACCGAGTTGAGGCCGTTCTCGTGGACGGCGTACTCGTAGGCGGTCGAGGGCACCGAGGCACCCTGCCGGTCCGGGTTGCGCACGTCCTTGAGACGACCGAGCGCGTCGTAGGTCCCGGTCGTCTTCTTCCCGTTGGTGTCGCGGGTCTCAGTGACCGTCCCCGTCAACGGGTTGTAGACCGTGGTCGAGGTCATCCCGGTGAGGGCACCCGCGCCGTCCGGGTCGGGGCTGGTCGTGACGACCTGCTGAAGCAGCCCACCTCCGGACTGGGTGTAGGCGATGGCGGTCTGCCGGCCCAGAGCGTCCTTGGTCGCAGTCGGCCTACCCCGATCGTCGTAGGAGACCACGGTCTGGGTCATGGTGTAGCCGGCGTGGGTCGCGGGGTCGAGCGTGCCGGTCGACCGGTTCAGGTCGGCCTGGACACCCCAGGCCTCGAGGACCCGGCCCTTGGAGTCGTAGGTCGACAAGGAGTCGGAGATGACGTCCTTCGGGCGGCTCGGTGTGGTTCCGCACGCCACAGACACGACCTCGGTGCGCGCGGGCAGGGCGATCATGTTGGCGTCCGCCAGCGCGTCGTTGTCCACATGGGCGTAGGTGGTGCGGGTGCACTGGTCGTCTGACGTCGTGGTGACGTCGCCGGCGTCGTCGACGGCCGAGACCTGAGCGTGGGCATCGAAGCTAGTGACCGACTTCGTGCGCTGGTCGACCGCGCCGTCCTGCCCGAACGTGAAGCCATAGGTCGTGGACTTTGCGATCCTGGTGGCCTTGGTCCCGTCCTTGTCGGTCGCCGTGGTCGTGATCCCGCTGGGCACGGTCACGGTCTGGGACACGGTCTTGGTGCCATTGCGCTGACTGGTGGAGAACACCTGCCCCTCGAGGTTCGAGTCATCGGTCGCGTTCACCCCGTACCCGTCGGGTCCCGCCGCCACGTCGCCACCCAGCCCTCGGAAGTACTGGGTCTGCGTGCTCGTGGCGTCGCCGCCCTCACCCACGGTCGTGGTGACCGTCGGGTACCCGCGGAAGTCGGAGTACGTGAGCTGCTTCGGTTTCAGGAGCGCGCCCGTGGGCTTGGCCCATCCCGCGCCGCCCGAGTAGGAGTAGGTGGTCGTGATCTGGGCGCTGCCCGTGACGAGCGTGTTGCTGCCCTGGTTCGGCGCGGCGCCGTTCTCGACGATCGACTCGACCACGTACTTGTGGAACCACTCGGGAGCGTTCTTGGTCTCGCCGTCGGGGTCCCAGTTCACCGGGAAGCAGAGATTCGTGTTGGTCTTGGGGTCCGCCGGGAGAGTGGTGGGCGTGCAGTCGGTGCCGTCGCTGTAGTTGACCGAGGTCAGAGCCCCGGACTCGCTGCGGATCGACGACACGCGCGGTCGCCACATCGACGGCGGACCGGCCGTCACCGAGTTGACCCTGTTCTTCAGCATGACCTTGTCGAAGAGGACCGCCGGCAAGGTGATGTCATCGCTGGTACTCGCGGTGCCGCCAAGCCCGGTGTGGACGATGGACTTCAGCCACAAGATCTTGCCCGTGCCACCCTTTCCGGCAGAGCCGTCGTTCGGGCTCAGGTATGACTGGGTCAGGGTCCAGGAGTCCACCGGCTGGTAGGTCGATCCGTCGTAGCTCTTCGTGGTGATCTTGGTCAGCCGGTACCGGTCGAAGAACACCGGGCTGTACTGGGTCGGGCACGTGTCAGCGTCCGCAGCGCAGTACAGGTCGGTGGGCGCGTCCGGCCAGCTGGCCTTGTTCGAGAGCATCTTCGACGCAGAGCAGTCCACACCGGACTTCGCCTCGCACCGCGTGGCGGCGGTGAACTCGACCACGGCGGGGGCCGCTGCAGTCAGGTCGCCGCTGCGTGTGCCGTACTCGATCTTCATCAGCCGGCCGCCCGACGTGTACGTCGCCAGGTCGGGGCCCTGCACCTTCTGGTACGCGGCGGTCTCCGGCGCGTAACGGTAGGTCATCGTGTTGCCTGACGGGTCGACGACGTAGTCGAGGTTCCAGCGCCAGGTCTGCTTGCACGACGACGCCTTGAACGTGTCGGCATGGCACGGCTCGCCGGGGTGGTTGCCGTAAACGGGCACGGACCATGCTGACCCGAGGCTCGCGTCATCCGCTGACCGCTTGTCCCGGCCGAAGTAGTACTTCGTGCCGTCGCCGGCCGTCACGACCCAGTACTGGTGACCGACCTCGTCGTCGTTCCAGCCCCCGGTCTTGAGCTCGACCTTCGCCCCGTCCTCGGTCTTGGGGTGCCACTCGCCGGTGGAGGCGTCCTTGACGAGCTCGACCGCGGACCCGTTCAGGACCAGGGACGCGTTCTCCCCGCCCCAGCACAGGTCACCGGTCTCCAGGTCGGCGTTGTTCGGTGTCTCCTTGGCCGAGTCCCCCGTCGTGTCTGCGGGGTCGCGGTCGTCGAAGCACGGCACGTACTTGCGCTCCACGTAGCTCGACGTGAGGTCGAAGCCCTCGCCGACCCACGACGTTTGGTTGTTCGTGGAGGCCACTCGTCCGTCAGATGCGGCCGAGGAATACGACAGCGCGAGGTCAGGGCTCGGGCCCGCAGGGACCGCCGGGAAGCGCAGCGGATAGGACCACGTGAACGCACCCGTCGCACCGGAGGTACCCCATCACGCGGACGACGCGAGGCTCGTCGCACCCCAGTTGCCCGCCGAGCCCGAGGCGCCCGCGACCAGAGCGAGCGTCGTCGCACTGCTGGCCTGCGCCGTCTGGGCCGTCTGGACGTTGCTGAAGGACGCTGCGCTGAAAATCGCGTTGGAGCTGGTCGACGCGGAGGCCGGCTGCGTCCCGCTGGCAGCCGGTGAAAGAACCACCGTCGCCGTGACGGTCTCGTCGGTCAAGTCGTTCGTGGACCCCACCGGGACCACACGGCACGAGGGTCCGCCGGCGTGTCGTGTGCGCACGCCGGGATCTGGACCAGGTGAAGACGCGACGCCCAGTCGCCGCCGGCGAGGCCGGCGAACTTGCTGTAGTCGAGGGAGACCTGGATCCGTGTCGCCTCGGCCCGCGGCGCCTCGGAGGCGTCGGACAGGTCGAGCATCACACCCGTCACCCCTGCCGCGGCACTCTCGATCTGGTCCGCGACGCGAATGGTCACGGCGTCCGGTGTGGCCGCATCTGCGACCGGGGCGACCGTGAGCGGGAGCCCGCCCACCGTGACATCGACACCGTCGGACTCCTCGGCGTCCGCCACGGTCGCCGCGCGGAACACCGCTGGCTCGGTGGATTCCGTGCCAGCCGCGAGGGCGACCGTCTGCTGGCCGGCCTCGGGCAGGTCCGAAGGCAGGTCGGACTCGTCGTCATCAGGTGCCGGTACCCAGGCGTCCCCGGTGATCGGCGTGGCATCCACCCCGCTGCCGATGTCGAGACCTCCGACGACGTCCTTGAAGTTGTCCTCACGGGTCTGCAGGTCGTCGACCGCGCCCACGTCCTCGGTGACCAGACGGGTCACCGCGGACGCCAGCGACCCCGGATCCACCCCGAGCGCCAGCACCACTACGCCCGCCACGAGCGCCAGCCCTGCGGGACGCCGCACGAACCTTCTCCTCATCCCTGCCACCTTCACGTTCGCGCGGCGCGTCACTGGCCGGCCTTTGTCGTCGGGTCCAGCGCGGTCTCACCCGTGCTGAAGTCGTTGGCCTCGGCCCCCTGGCACATGCGACGCACCTTGGCCGCTGCGACGACCTCTCCCTTGAAGATCCGGACGTTGTCGATCTGTCCGTCCCACCAGTCCGACTTCGCGCCGTCGATCTGCCCGCGGCCCACCACGACCGGCCCTGCTGCACGCCACATCGGGTTCGGTGAGGCCGCCACGGCCTCAATGGCTTCGCCGGGAGCTGGGTCTTCAGGAGTGCCGATGTCGCACGTCCAGAGCCGGACCTTCTTCTCGGGCTGGTCGAACTCCGCCGTCAGGTGGGTCCACTGCCCGACCTTCGGATGGACCGTGGAGTACACGGCCTTCCACGTGCCGCCCTCGGTCGCGTACATCACGAATACCCAGCACCCGCCCGTCCAGCCCGCCGGCTCGTACGCCTCACACCCGCTGGGCCGGTACCCGACGCGCCACGCGTTCTTCCAGGCACCTTCCTGGATGATCGCGGTATGCCACTTCGTCCCCTCGTCGAGGCGCACGTGCGCGCTGACCACGAAGCTCTGAGTCGTGTCGAAGACCGGGGAGTCGGTGAATGCCTCGTCGTTGACGCCGTCGAAGTTGAGCGCCCAGTCCCCGTCCCGCGAGTCGAACAGCGTGTGGGGTCCGGTGACCCACGTGGCGCCTGCGACGGTCAGCTCGCCAGCCGGGTTCGCCTCGCCGGTGTCCTTGTGCGAGATGTCGGGGACCGGACTCTTCTTGGTGTCGAAGTTCCAGATCCCGTCTTCGCGTGCGGTCGCGACGACATACTCGTATCGGCGGGACGCCGAGATGTTGCCGGCCTTGTCCTCAGAGCGCGCCAGGACGAACTTCGGACCTTCCGTGGTGGGCGAGACACACACCTGCGCAGAACCATCACTGCCGGGCGTCACCGACGACGGGTATGTCTCCACGTCGAACCCGTACTCGAAGTGGTCCACATCCGACGACGACCCGCGGCTGATCTTGAAGCAGCCCTTCTGGCCTTTGCCACCGCGTTCGATGTCCGTGACGTAGACGGCACGAATCGACGAGTTAGCACCCGTCGGCTCAACCGGAGTGATGGTCGGGGCAGCGGGCTTGCTGGTGTCGATCGTGAACTCGCACCAGCCCGCCCAGGACGAGTATTTCGCGGAGTCCGCGTCGTTGTCATGGCCTCGCGCACGCCACTTGTACGTCGAACCGGAAGCCAGCTTCCCCGACGCCACCGAAACGGTGTGCGTCGCACCCGATGCCTGCCCCGTGGTCGTGGCCGACCATGTCAGCGCGTCCCCTTGTACACCTCGAACGTCACCGCGACGTTCTGGCCGTCGGGGTCCTTCGCGACGACCGACAGCTTGGGAGTGGTGCTGGTGAGCAGGGGACGTCCCGACCCCGTCGTGCACCCTTCGTTCGTCGCACCGACCAGCGTCTTCATGCTCGACGGCTTCGTCGGTGCACGGTTGTACTTGATCTCGAGCGACGCGTTGTAGAGGTAGTAGCGGCGCCACGACGACATCGTCGACTCGGTCGGGGACTTCAGCTCAAGGACCATGGTGTCCGAGCTGCCCGCGATCTCTTTCGCGCCGCTCGTCGCGTCCCAGCTCGTCCAGCCCGGCTTGCCGCACTGACCTTCGCGGATCACGGGGTACTGCGAGTCCAGGTAGAGCTTCGAGGAGGGCTGGTTGTTCCATGTCGTAGACGAGCTGATCCCCGCAGACATCAAGTGCAGCTGCAGGCTGTTTCCCGCACAGTCGTACGAGTGGGTTCCGTAAGCCTTGAATGTCGCCGAGATGATGTCGCCGGCCGCGAGCGATGCTGTGCTCAGCCCCGTGAACTCCCAGATCATCCGCTGCTTGTTGTCCAGGTTGCATGACGAGTCTGCCTGGACGTCACACAACCCCACGCCTTCCGACGCCGTGGACTTGTACTTCGTTGATGTCGGCCAACCCGACCGTACGACCGTCCACTCGTGTCGCGAGATTCCCGACATCGGCGGGTCGATCGCCACCGGCCACGTCGTGCCCCCGTCCCGGATCATCTCCTCATCGGGGAAAGCGTCAGGGATCGATCACTCAGCGTCGTCAGTTCCAGGTTCGCCTCCGTGTCCCCGGCCGACCGCTCCAGGCCCGGAGCAGCCTCGGCGCCGTCGACCAACGACGCGCCCGAATCGGGCACTGTCCCGGCCGCGGGCGGCACAGGCTCCGGCTCCTCCGCCGCGCCTGGCTCGGTCGCACCCGAGCTGTCCCACTGCAGCGCCCGCCCGCCCTCGAAAACCTTCTCGCCTACGCCGTCACGGACCTCGAAGCCTGCATCCGCCGAACCCGATGGCGCCACCGTGAGCCCGCTGGTCGTCGTCACCCTGAACGCGAGGCCGCCAGGACCGGCGGACTTCGCCACCTCGTCGTAGGCGTCACGGTTCGCGACCTCGACCACGGGAGTCACGCCCGTCGCGTCGGGCTGGACGTCAACACGCACAAGGGCCCCGTCGATCGCCTCCCCCGATGCATTCAGCACCGGCCAGGACACGCTCGCACCTTCAACGACGGACTCGCCCAGGTCGAGGGGCAGCCCCATCGAGACCGAGCCCGCATCCGTCGACATCGAGATCAGCTTCTCGGGCGAATCCGCGTCGAGGCTCACGTCGTAGACGGGCGACGCGATCTTCAGCTCGCCAGTCTGTGGGTCCTTCACGATGCTCGGGTCCACGGGCTCCCAGGCGCCGGAGAGGTCGGTGCGCACCGCGCCGGCGTTCTCCACCTGTCGGACGAAGCCGTCGGGCGTGGCCTGCAACGACGACCAGGGGTCGTAGCTCTCGATCGCTGCTACGTCATGACCACACGCAACGGCGAGCTCTGCAGCCTCGCCCATCGTCGCCACCTCGGTCGCGGAGCAGTCCGCGGCGGTGGCCGCAGCCGGATCCTCAGCGTCATCGGGAAGAACCGCCCACGCCGCACCGGCCGACAAGGCCACCACTGCCACCACACCCGTCACACGGACCAGCCGTCGCCGCCTCGCGCCCATGTCCCGCCTTCCGCCGCTGCCTTGCTCCGACACTGCCAAAGAGTTCTGTCAGGCAAGCCACAGCGCTTACCTCGGCAACGGTGGGCAGACTCTAGATTTGGGCGTTCTGCGCGTGACGGAAGATCTCAGCATATGAGACAGCGCCTTGGCTGGCTCGACCTTGGTCTGGCCGTGCTGTGGACCTGCAACTGCTGATGTGCGCCTGACCACAGGCGCGAGTCCGCAAGTGCCAGGGGTCCTTGGTCTACACGGCCTCGTCGTGGGAGGGCGGCTGGATCATCCTCACGTTCGAGATGCCGCCCTGATTCACGGCGTCCTGAGCGAAGTCGTGAATGTGCCAGAAGAAGTCCAACGCCGGTTCGACGGCATTCACAGTGGTCTCGACCGGTGTGTAGTGGTGCAACGGCGTCGAGACCTCGTCGTCGACGAGGCCCATGCTGTCCCTCGTCAGGATCGCCAGCGAACGTTCGCCGGTCCACTTGATCCCGAGGCGCACGTCGTACTCGTCGTTGTCGGTGGCCTCCGCCGTGGTCCTCACGAGTGCCATCAGATCGGCGATCGCGCACTCGATGGCCGCAGACTCGACCTGCCAGCCGTCGAAGTAATCGTCGATTCTCGTCCGGTGCCCGCCCACGGCCGTCGCGACGGTGACCGAGCCGTCATGGTGGACGCTCAGCCACGCCTCCTCCAGACTGAGCGTTCACCGGTCGCCGTGTTCACAGCGACCCAACGGCGCAGTCCCGGACGCGGATTGTTCCGGTCGACGTTCTCCAGCGGGTGGATGCCTGCGCGCCCCGCGTAGGTGAGGGCCAGCCCCATGGTCTTCGTCAGCACCGATCGAGCATCCTCACGAGTCAGACGGTCGCGGGAGCGAGGGATGCGCGGGTGCGCCACCGCGATCAGCCAGGCGCGCTTGTCAGAGTCCCGGCCCGCTGCGGCCTCGTCGTACAACGAGTCCAGTGCTTCGGTCGCGTGCCGGCGCTCCTCGAAGCGGGCCCGGTACATCGCCTCGATCTGGCGCTCTTTCATCCAGACGGTGTCCGAGTCGTTGCGCACCGGCGCCGCGAAGTAGTCGTTCTTGTAGATCAGGTGCGGCCCGTCGACGCTCGCAGGCACCTCTACGACGACCGCCCGGTTGCCTTCGTCACCGAGGCGATGCACGTTGAGCCTGAAGACCGGCGGCGTGATAGCGGTGATCGCCGCGCTGCGCAGAGAGCGCTCATAGGCTTCGGTCAGCTCCCCCACGTCGACCCGTTCGGTCGCCGCCTTCTGCGACTCCCGCACCCCGAACACGATGACGCCGCCACCACTGTTCGCCATCGCCGCGACGTCCTTGGGGAAGTCCGTCTGTGGCAAGCCCTTGGCCGGGGAGCTCCGACTTCCAGTCCAGGTCGTCTGTCTCCACGACCCCACCGCTTACCGCAGCATCCAGCATCTCGATCGTCAGTGGTCCGGGCGCGACCCCGAGGACGCGATGCAGAGCGGTGAACGTCACGGTGCCAGACTAGGGACCGCCTGCGACAGGTACTCCGGTCGACGGCGATCACGAGCTAGCTGTGATGTCCAGGGACGTTGTTTCGGCGACACGGCCGTGAAGAGCTGAGGGTGAGGGCCTCCGGTTGTGAAGTGGAGTTGTTGAGTTCAACCGCTTCACGAACCGGGAGGCCCTCGTGTCCCACGCTAACGCTGCTCTGACCCCGCGTGCCCGGCTGCGGCTGGCGCGCTTGATCGTCGAGGATCACTGGTCGCCGCAGGTCGCAGCGAAGATGTTCATGGTCTCGCCCGTCACTGCCCGCAAGTGGGCGGCCCGGCTGCGTTCGGAGGGACCCGCCGGGATGGCCGATCGTTCGAGCCGACCATGGTCGATGCCGACGAAGACACCACTGCCCGTGGTTAAGCAGATCGTGAAGAGGCGGTGGCGACGCCGACTGGGACCGATACAGATCGCCGGCGAGCTCGGCCTGCCCGCATCGACCGTTCACGCGGTCCTGGTGCGCTGCCGGATCAACAGGCTCAGCCATATCGACCGAGTTAGCGGTGAGTCGATCCGCCGTTACGAGCACGACCACCCCGGCTCGCTGATCCATGTCGACGTCACGAAGTTCGGCAACATCCCCGATGGTGGCGGCTGGCGATTCGTCGGACGCGTCCAAGGCGAGCGCAACCGGGAAGCCACCGCCAACCGCACGAAGAACAGGAACCACCGTCACGAGCCCAAGCTCGGCACTGCGTTCGTGCATACCGTGATCGACGACCACTCCCGCGTCGCCTACGCAGAGATCCATGCCGACGAGAAGGCAGACACCGCGATCGGTGTCCTGCGCCGCGCGGTGTCCTGGTTCGCTGCCCGCGGCGTCACCGTCGAGCGGGTTCTCTCGGACAACGGGTCTGCCTACAAGTCCCACGCCTGGCGCGACGCCTGCACGCAGCTCGGGATCACCGCGAAGAAGACCCGCCCCTACCGGCCGCAGACCAACGGGAAGATCGAGCGCTTCCACCGCACCCTCGCCGACGGCTGGGCCTACGCCCGCTTCTACGGATCCGAATCCGAGCGCCGATCCGCGCTACCCGGCTGGCTCCACTTCTACAATCACCACAGGCACCACTCCGCCATCGGAGCCCCACCCATCAGCAGGATCGACAACAACCTGCCTGGACATCACAGCTAGCCCGCCGGGGGCAGGCTGCCCGCGTGGACGCGGGCGAAGCAGGCACCGAGCCCGGCCGACAGGAGCGCTGCAGACGCCTTCGGCCCCCACGCCAGAAGCATCGACCCGGCACCTGGGGTGCCTGCGCGGTCGTTGGTGTTGCCGCGGAAGAACTTGATGCGACCCGACACGAAGCACGTGACGTCGGCGGTCGCTCCGTGCTCCTGGAACCACTTCGTGTCGGGCCGGGCGAAGACGAGGGCGATGCCGTCGCCGTGCTCAGCGATCTTGCGCATCCAGGCACCGGTCTCCAGCCCGTAGGGAGGATTCATCCAGACGGTGCCAAACCATGGGAACGTGAGGCCGTCATCGGCCTCGGTGTAGTGGTGCAGGGCTGGGACGAACGACTTCCCGGCGCCGGGCGAGCATGGGTCGAGGTCGAACTCGAGCCCTAGGGCCTGTTTCGGAATGGGTTAGCGCCGGCGGATCCAGGTGAGGATGTCTTCGGCGATGGTGTGGGGGTCGGCGGCGGTGGTGATGTCGTGGGCGCCGGCGGCGGGATCGAAGCGGTCGAGCTCGAAGCCGCCGAATGCGCTGATCTTCTTGGAGACGGCGTAGGACCACTCGAGGTCGTCGTCACGTGGGAAGACGATGAAGAACGTGTTGGTGTCGGTGTCGAGCTCGTTGACGAGGTCGATCAGGTCGCCCCGGTCGGGCTGATCAACGTCGTCGCGTCCTTCGGGGGCGGCGTAGTACTCCACGCCCGCAAGGATGCCAGCGCTCAGGCGGCCCGGACGATCGCGGCCACCCAGTCGTCGATCGCGGCAACGGTCACGGTGGTCTCGTAGCGGACCTGGAGCTTGTCGAACCGGGTGGCCACCGCCCGCCACCGCTTGAGGCGGTTGAACATGCACTCGACCGCGGACCGCAGCTTGTAGTCGGTGAAGTCGACCTTCGGCGGTCGCCCACCGGCCGAGCCCTTCTTCTTGCGGTTGGCCTGCTGATCGACCTTCTCCGGGATCGTCGCGGCGATCCCACGGGCACGCAGCAGGGCCCGGTTGGTGGCCGAGGTGTACGCCCGGTCGGCGCGGACTCGGTCCGGGCGGGTGCGCGGGCGACCGACCCCACCGGGACGGGCCACCTTGACGGTGGCGAGCACGGGCGCGAACTGCGGGCTGTCGCCGCGGTGCCCGGCCGTGACGACCATGCCCATCAGCTTCTGCCCCTGCTCGGCGGCCGCGTGCACCTTCGTGGTCCACCCGCCCCGGGAACGCCCCAGCCCGTGGTCGACCGGCTCGGCGCCCGGCGGCTCGGTCTGCGCCTGCGGGTCACGGCGAGCACCGGCGGCGTGCTGGTGAGCGCGAGCGATCGTGGAGTCGATGTTCAGGTCCCACCCGATCAGCCCGGCCCCGTCGCTGATCGTGCGCAACCGGTCGATCACCTGCCCCCAGGTCCCGTCGCGCTGCCAGTCCCGGAACCGGCGATAGCAGCTACCCCACGGCCCGTACCGGTCGCCAGGAACGTCCCGCCACGGGCACCCCGTGCGGACCCGGAACCGGATCCCGTCGATCTGCCGACGCAAGAACCGCGCCTTGCGTCCACGCGCCCTGACCGGCAGCAACGGCGCCAGCACCGCCCACGCCTCATCGCTCAGATCATGCCGCCCCGGCCCATCGCCCACGACCTCAATCATGACGAAACCGCAGGTCACATCACAATTCCGAAACAGGCCCTAGGGCCTCGAAGAGCTCCGGGGGCGTGTACCACTCGACCGACTGGTTGACGATGGACTGACTCGTGGGCGAAGCCCGAGTGTTGGGTGCTCATGGTGTTTCTATGCGGGCGAGCTCGCCTTGAGCACTCACCCGTCGAGCTCACAGGCGTCGCACACCCCGGAGTTGCTCAGCTGCGTGGAGTGCGTCGGACACAGCCGCACCGCCCGCTCACGGACCGCTTGCCGCGAGGCCGATCGCTGCTCGCCGGCACGCAGGACGGCGACCTGCAGCGTGTCGCCCAGGTGCGCGGACCCGGCGGCGATTCCGGCGGACAGGACAGCCTGGGTCTGGTTCGCCCAGGACTCCATGCAGTCTGCGCGCCGCCCCGCCGTCGCCGGCGACAACCCGTCGATCTCGAGCGCTGCCTGCAGCGCCATCTTGCCCTCGGCGTGGACCAGCTCGACGTCGTCGACGCGGCCCACGACGGTTCCCAGTGCGTCGGCGCTCCGCGAGGGCTCGCCGTGTGCTGGCGGTCCCGTCGGCGTGCCGAACGGCTGCGCGTCCTCGAACGCAGCTCCAGGAGCCAGTCGTCCACGTGGCTCGGACGCAGGCGATCGAGCGTGACCTCGCCGAGCCTGGTGGGCACGACGTGCCCCCGCAGGAGCGAGCGGCTCAGGTCCTTGGTGATGGGTCGCCGCGACGACGCCTCGAGAGTGGTCGCCATCCACTGCTCGCACCACGCCGCCACGGTGATCTTTGCGTCGGTCGCCGGTTGGCCGGCCCCGAGCCGCTCTAGCACCTTTCTTGAGCTTGGCCCGCACCTCAGCCTTGGTCGCTCCGTACACGCTGGGCGGGTCACGCGCCCCGTGATGTTGTCGGTGTACGCGATCCGCCCCTCCCAGCGGTTGTCTGGCCATTGCCGAACGCTACCCTCGCCGTTGGAGCGCCTTCCCGGCGGCATGTCAGGCGTCCTCGAATTGCTCGACGAACTGCGCGAGCGCCGCGGCCTTCACGAGCGCGGACCTGCCGATCTTCACCCGCTTGAGGCGGCCGCCGTCGATGAGCGTGCACAGGGTGCTGCGCGAGACCGAGAGCCTCTCTGCGGCTTCGGGGACGGTGAGCAGGAGCTTGTCGGCCGCCGACCCGGCCCGGAATTTGAGACTTGGTGTCCATGCAGGTTCCTATGCGGCTACCTGGTCGACGAGCACACACCCTCCCGCGCTCCTGAGCACCGGCGTGCGTGCACGGCCGCACAGGGCCGTCCGCGGCTGTCCGTCCGCGTCCGGCGACTCGGGTACGCCTCGGCGCGCAGCGGGCATTCCTGCCGCCAACTGGGGTACGAACTGGGGCACCTACCCCTGGACAGAACTCAGGGGCCACTCTCTCGCTGGGAGAAAATGGCCCCTGACCTGCAGTGATGCTGGTGGGCGATACTGGGTTCGAACCAGTGACCTCTTCGGTGTGAACGAAGCGCGCTACCACTGCGCCAATCGCCCGGGTCACACGCTGGACCTCACCGGAACGACCGGTGCACCAGGTGCGCGGTCAAGAATAGCGGCTCCGGCGCGTGGTGCGAAACCGACACCTCACGGGTCGACGTGCTGCGCCCGACGGCGCACGAACAGCTCCGCGGCTCGCTCGCTCAGCGACCCGGCTGCGACGGCGACGTCGTCGAGCCGCACGACCGGCGTGACGTTGCGGACGCTGCCCGTGACGAGGACGTGCGCACGACCTGCGGTGACGTCGTCGAGCACGGAGAACGGCAGCTCCCCGGGGTCCGCCTCCCGCACCGGAAGCCCCTCCGCGGCGCCCCACTCGAGCAGCAGCTCCCGCGTGATCCCGGCAAGGCAGCCGCTGCTGAGCGGCGGGGTCACGAGCTCTCCCCGCGCTCGACGAACACGTTCGCGCCCGTGCCCTCGCACAGCTCGCCGACCGTGTTCGCGAGCAGGGCCTCGTCGGCCCCGCGCTCGGACGCATGAGCGAGCGCGACGACGTTCTCGGCGTACGACGTCGTCTTGAGCCCGGCGACGGCGGAGCGCTCGTTGCGCACCCACGGCGACCGGACCACCGACGACGTCGCGTGGTGCAGACCCGGAGACGCCGCCACGACGACCGTCTGCGCGCCCGGCGTCCGCCCGGAGCCCAGCGGGCCTCGGCCGGCCGTCACCGTGATGCGCAGCCGCGCAGCCTCGGGGCCCGCAGCCGTCAGTACCCCGGCGACGGCCTCGCGGATCAGCGCCTCATCCGGAGCCTCGAGGCCGAGCCCCGCGGCCGAGCGCGCGAGCCGGCGCAGGTGCCGCGTCAGCGCGAAGGCCTGCCCGTCCTGAACGCCACAGGTCTCGAACACCCCGTCGCCCACCGTCAGCCCGTGGTCCAGCGCACCGATCGACGCCGCCTCCGGATCGACGATCCTGCCGTCCACCCACACCGTTGCCGTCATCCGTCCTCCTCGTCCGTCCTGCCCGACGACGCCAGCGCCACCAGGCGTCGCGCCTTCAGCTCCGTCTCGGCCCACTCGTGATCGGGGTCCGAGCCCCACGTGATGCCGGCGCCCGTGCCGAACCGGAGCGCGCCGTCGGACCACCAGAACGTGCGGATCCCGACAGCCAGCTCGGCGCGGCCACGCGCCGGGTCGACCCAGCCGACCGCACCGCAGTAGGGACCGCGCGGCACGGGCTCGAGCCTACGGATCGTCCGGAGCGCGGACGACTTGGGCGCGCCGGAGACCGACGCAGGCGGGAACGTGGCCGCCAGCACCTCGGCCCAGCCCAACCCGGGGCGCAGCCGCCCGGCGACGCGCGAGACCAGGTGCACGAGCCCGGGGTGCTCCTCCTCGGCAAGCAGGTCCACCACCTCCACGCTGCCCGGCACGCAGACCCGCTGCAGGTCGTTGCGGACGAGGTCCGTGATCATGACGTTCTCCGCGCGGTCCTTGTCGGTCAGCCCGCCCGCGCGTGCCGCGGTCCCCTTGATGGGCCCCGAGGTGAGCACTCCGTCCCGCAGCGACAGGAAGAGCTCCGGCGAGGCGCTGACGACCCAGACCGGGTCGACGCCGGCGCTCGCGGGCACGTGCACGTACCCGCCGTACGGGGCCGGGTTGCCCGACCCGAGGACGCCTGCCAGCGCCCGCGCGTCGGGCTCGCCGCCCGCGCCGGCGGCCAGCGGCGCCTCGAGGACCCGGCACACGTTGACCTGGTAGACCTCACCGGCGCGGATCTCGGCGCGGACGGCACGCACCGCGTCCCGGTAGGCCGCGCCGTCGAGCGACGTGCGCCACGCGTCGGGCGCTGGACCCACCCAGGCCGGGGCGCCGTCGTCGGGCGTACGGCGCGTCCCGGTCTCCCGGAAGCGCCAGGCCCGTCCCCCGCCCTCGAACGGCACGACGACGAACCACGGACCGCCGGCGTCGAGCGCGGCGGGGTGCTCGGCGAGGTCGACGCACTCCACCGCGTTGCGGGCGGTCAGCCCGGCGAAAGCGGCGCTCCCTCGGCCCTCACGGCTGTCGTCGGTCACCGCGCCACCGTAGCCACGGCCGACCCCGCCGGGTGCGACACGTCCAGGATCCGCACGATTCCGCGGCTCGGGCTCCTCCGCGTCGTTCACCTGCGGACACGTGGAGGGGCCGGTTTGGCTCCGGGCCCCAAAGTCGTCTAAAGTTCTGAACGCGCCGAGAGGCCGGGGAAAGCCCCGGAAGCTCAAGCAGCGTGCGGACGTGGCTCAGTTGGTAGAGCATCACCTTGCCAAGGTGAGGGTCGCGGGTTCGAGTCCCGTCGTCCGCTCGGAGGAACGAATCCTCGTGGCTTCAGGGCCTGTGGGTACGAGTCTCAAGGTGGAGTGGCCGAGAGGCGAGGCAGCGGCCTGCAAAGCCGTATACACGGGTTCGAATCCCGTCTCCACCTCGCAGCAATCGGATGCTCCGCATCCCTGGGCGATTGGCGCAGCGGTAGCGCGCTTCCCTGACACGGAAGAGGTCACTGGTTCGATCCCAGTATCGCCCACCAGCTTCATCACGAGAGGCGCTTCCCGGCAACGGGCGGCGCCTCTTGTGCTTTCCCCGGGGCTCGCCGACGGAGCGGCCTCCGGGGAGCGAGTCACAGGTCGTGCGCGGGGCGCGTCAGGTGGGCGACAGGTCCACCGACGAGCAAGGAGACGGACCATGACCTCCATCACGTCGCTCACGCTCAGCGCCTCCGACGGCGCCGCCAGCGACTTCTACCGCACAGCCCTCGGCCCCGGAACCCCGGTCCGCACGGGCGCAGGCGCGCCCGGCTCGGGCTTCCGCGGCTTCATCCTCGGCGTCGACGTCGCCACGTCCGCAGGTGTCGACCTGCTGCACGCCAACGCGCTCGCCCTCGGCGCCGACGACCTCAAGGCCCCGAAGAAGCAGCTCTGGGGCGGGTACTCGGGCGTGGTTCGCGGGCCGGACGGCACGATCGTGAAGCTCGCTGCGACCGGCAAGGCGACCGCCGACGACGACTCCGCCGTCACGCGCACCGTCCTGCTGCTCGGCGTCGCCGACGTCAAGGCGACCCAGCGGTTCTACGCCGAGCACGGACTGACCGTCGCGAAGAGCTTCGGCAGCAAGTACGTCGAGTTCGAGCCCCAGGACGGCGCCGTGACGCTCGCTCTGTACAAGCGGGCGGCGCTCGCCAAGGACGTGGGCGTGGCCCCGGAGGGCACGGGCGGGCACGGGCTCGTGATCGGCTGGGACGCTGCCCCCGCGACCGACCCGGACGGGTTCGAGCTGAGCCCGTCCCCGGTGCGCCAGCCCTGAACCATCGGCGACGCGGCCACCGGCTGTCGGCCGGGGCCGCGTCGCGGGGCCGTTCAGTCCACGACGAGCGACATCGTCGCGAGGACCTCAGGGTCGGCGATGAGCTCGATCTCGCGGACGTGGCCACCGACGACCTGGAACGCGAACGCGACCTTGACCTCGTCGCCCGCGACCCACGCGAGGCCCGGCTCGCCGTCGACCCACGTGAGCCTCGCCCCGCGCGCTCCCCACGGAAGCGGGCAGCGACGGCGCCCGCGCCGTCGTACACCGGGCGCGCGCCCATCCGCTGGCCGGCCCCGTCCGCCCACATCACGACGTCGGGCGCGAGCAGATCGAGCAGCTCCCCCAGCTCACCGCCGTGCGCAGCCGCGAGGAACGCGTCGACGACCTCCTTGCTCTCGGCACGCGCTCTCCGCTCGGCGTCGGGCTCGGGGGCACCGCGGAGCTTGCGGCGGGCGCGGCTGGCGAGCTGGCGGACGGCCGTCTGCGACCGGCCGAGGAACCCGGTGATCTCGTCGAACGAGTAGCCGAACACGTCGTGGAGGACGAAGGCGGCCCGCTCCGCGGGAGCCAGCGTGTCGAGCACGAGCTGCATCGCGCCGCCCACCTGGTCGGCGAGCAGCGCGTCGGCCTCGGGGTCGACGGGCACGGCCTCGGCGATCGACTTCCGACCCGCCGCACCCTCGGCCGCGGTGCGCGTCTGCCGACGTCGCAGCCGGTCGAGGCACAGCCGTGTGACGACGGTGGTCAACCAGGCAGGCGGGTCATCGACCCCTCCGCCTGGTCGAGGCGCAACCACGCCTCCTGGACCACGTCGTCCGCCTCGGCGCTCGCACCGAGGATCCTGGTCGCCACGGCGGTCAGCCGTGCCCGCTCGGTCTCGAACCCGGTCGCGTCCATCTCGTTCACAGTGCCCTGACGCGCGCCGACACCGCAACGTGACCGAGGCACAGAGGTGCTCGGCGCGTCCCGTACGCTCGGCGTGTGACGACCCCCGCTCTCCCGGACTCCACCCTCGCTCCCGAACGCACGAGCGACGGCGCAGTCGCGGTCTCCCCGGCGATGCGGCAGGCCAAGCAGGAGGCTCAGGCGTCGCACGTCACCATCGGGACCGCCGTCGAGCACGCAGACGGACGGATCACGATCGGGTGCTCGTGCGGCATGACCCTCACCAACGGGCCCGGTTGGTCGCTCGACGAGCACATCCGGCTGCACCGGGCAGAAGCACGGTACGTCGCCCTCAGCCACGCGGCCCCCGCTGGGATGCCGCGCCTGGTCCTGGTCGGCGCGGACCGCCTGCCGACCGACACACCCTGACTCCGACCCGGACGCTCAAGACGACGAGCGGGGCCTCACCACGTCGTGATGAGACCCCGCCGCCAGGAGCCGGTCAGGAGGAGGCGCCCGTCAGCCGACCTTGACGACCCGCACGGCGGACGTCTTCGCGGTGCGCGTGCTGCTGCCCGCGTACACGACGCGGTAGGACGTCGTCTTCGCGACCTTCACGGTCTTCGACCAGGTGCCCTTGCTGGTCACCTTGACGGTCGCGACCTTCGACCAGGACTTGGCGCCCTTGGCCTTCTTCTGGACCACGAGCTTCGTGCCCTTCGGCAGCTTCGTCTTCGTGTACCAGTGCTTCGAGTCGGCGCGCAGGTACGTCGCCTTGCCCGAGAGCTTCACGGTGTGGTTCTTCTTCACGTGCGTCGCCGACACCGACGGCTTGGTGAGCGACGTGGGCGTCTTGACGTAGTACGCCGCCGAGACGGTCTTCTTGACGTTGAGGTCGCCTGCGGCGCTGATCGTGTACCGGCTCGCGTACAGCTCGACCGACAGCTTGCACTTGCCGCTGGCCGAGTAGTAGCGGATCGAACCGGACTTCGTGTTCTTGAAGGTCGCGGGGAGGGTGAAGGTCCGCGACTTCGTGTAGAAGTCCGAGACGTAGCTGCCGGCGCAGGTCGCCGACCCCGTGCTCTTGACGTAGATCCAGTACTTCACCGGGACGGTGCCGGCGTCGCTGCCGTCCGAGTACGTGTCGTGGAACGGCGCCGGCACCGTGACGGTGACCTTGACCGCGTCCTTGATCGTGTACTTGCCGGGCTTGTTCGTCAGGTCCTTGACCGCCAGCTTGACGCTGACACCCTGGGACTTGGCGCTCGTCGTGTGGGTCGCGGCGTTCGCCGAGAGCGCCGGGGCGGAGACGAGTCCGACGGCGAGGGCCGTGGTGATGGCGCCTGCGACGGCGCGCTTCAACGTTCGCATGCAGAGAATCCCCTCGTGATGCACGTGCTGCCGACGACCTCGGTCGCCGGCGTGCGGCCCGGGCGGGCCGCGCACATCATGGCGCATCACGTCACGCGAACGTGCGGCGTCTCACCGCCGTGAGCAGATGAAACACAGGCTCGGGAGTCAGAGCTCGTCCGGGTCGTCCCACGACGTGCCGGACGAGGCGCCCTCGATCGGGTGCAGCTCGGTCGCAGACAGCGACTGGGGGCGCGGGAGGCGTCGCCTCCGGCGAGGAGCTCGCGCCGTCGCTCGCTCGACAGCTTGCTGTCGTCGTCGGTGGCCAGGGTCCCGTGAGCCGTCGTCCTCCGCTCGGTGGCGGTGGTGCGGCCGGCGGTCCGTTCGGTGCTCATACCTCGGGTCTACCAGGTCCGGCGACGGCCTGCGCGCATCCACCACGCCTGGGCCCGGACCGTCACGCAAGGTTCACCCGCACGTGACGCGGCCGACTCATCGCGCGCCAGTCGTGCCCCTGACCGTCCCCTTCCGAGTCGCCGCACCGGCAGGGGTGGCACGCTGGGCCCATGGATCTCTGGCCCGGTCACTCCTACCCGCTCGGCGCGACGTTCGACGGAACCGGCACGAACTTCGCCCTGTTCTCCGAGGTCGCCGACAAGGTCGAGCTCTGCCTGCTGAACGACGACGGGACGGAGGAGCGCCTCGCGCTGCGCGAGGTCGACGCCCACGTGTGGCACGGCTTCCTGCCGGGCGTGGGCCCGGGCACCCGCTACGGGTACCGGGTGCACGGGCCGTTCGACCCGGCGAAGGGGCTCCGGAGCGACCCCAGCAAGCTGTTGCTCGACCCCTACGCGAAGGCCGTCGACGGCATGATCGACGGCGACGAGTCGCTGTTCTCCTACCGGTTCGACGACCCGACCAAGCTCAACACCGCCGACTCCGCCGCTCACACCATGCACTCGGTGGTCATCAACCCGTACTTCGACTGGGGCCACGACAGGCCGCCGAACCGGGACTACCACGACAGCGTGATCTACGAGGCGCACGTGCGCGGCATGACGATGCAGCACCCGAAGGTGCCCGAGCACCTGCGCGGCACGTACGCGGGCATGGCGCACCCGGCGGTCCTGGAGCACCTCACGCGGCTCGGTGTCACGGCGGTCGAGCTCATGCCCGTGCACCAGTTCGTCGACGACCCCGTCCTGCGCGAGCGCGGGCTGTCGAACTACTGGGGCTACAACACGATCGGGTTCTTCGCCCCGCACAACGGCTACACGGCCTACGGGACCCGGGGCCAGCAGGTCCTCGAGTTCAAGGCCATGGTCAAGGCGTTGCACGAGGCGGGCATCGAGGTGCTGCTCGACGTCGTCTACAACCACACCGCCGAGGGCAACCACCAGGGACCGACCCTGAGCTTCCGGGGGATCGACAACGCGGCCTACTACCGCCTCGTCGACGGTGACGAGGCGCACTACTTCGACACCACGGGCACGGGCAACTCGCTCCTCATGCGGTCGCCACAGGTGCTTCAGATGATCATGGACTCCCTGCGCTACTGGGTGGAGGAGATGCACGTCGACGGGTTCCGGTTCGACCTCGCCGCGACCCTCGCCCGGCAGTTCCACGAGGTCGACCGCCTGTCGGCGTTCTTCGACCTGGTGCACCAGGACCCGGTGGTCTCCCAGGTCAAGCTCATCGCCGAGCCGTGGGACCTTGGCGACGGCGGCTACCAGGTCGGCGGGTTCCCTCCCCTGTGGACGGAGTGGAACGGGAAGTACCGCGACACCGTGCGGGACTTCTGGCGTGGGGAGCCGTCGACCCTGCCCGAGTTCGCGAGCCGTCTCACCGGGTCGTCGGACCTGTACGAGCACAGCGGCCGCAAGCCCATCGCGTCGATCAACTTCGTGACCGCCCACGACGGGTTCACGCTGCACGACCTCGTCACGTACGACGAGAAGCACAACGAGGCCAACGGCGAGGACAACAAGGACGGCGAGTCGTACAACCGGTCGTGGAACTGCGGGATCGAGGGCGAGACGACGGACAAGGACGTCGTCCGGCTCCGGCGGCGTCAGCAACGCAACTTCCTCGCCACCCTCATGCTCTCGCAGGGCGTGCCGATGATCGGTCACGGCGACGAGATCGGCCGCACCCAGGGCGGGAACAACAACGGCTACTGCCAGGACAACCCGACGACATGGGTCGACTGGGACCTGAACGACGACCGGCGTGCGCTGCTGGAGTTCGCACGGGAGGCCGTCGCCCTCCGCAGGGCGCACCCCCTCCTGCACCGGCGAGGGTTCTTCACGGGTCGCGCCGACATCGAGCCCGGGTCGGGCGACGTGGACGCGGACGGGGTCCTCGACGACGACATCGGGACGGAGGGGCGGGCGGCGACGTCGGGTGCCGACCCCGCCGACATCGAGTGGCTCGACCTCACCGGCGACCGGATGGACTCCACGGACTGGCAGCAGAGCTTCGCCCGGTCCGTCATGGTGTTCCTCAACGGCGACACGATCCCCGAGACGGACCGCCGGGGCGAGCGCATCGTCGACGACTCGTTCCTCATCCTCCTCAACGCCCACTCCGACGTGCTCGCCTTCCACCTGCCCGACGACTCCTTCGGCAAGGCGTGGACCGTGCGGCTCGACACCGACGGGTCGACGCGGCCCGGGTCACGCGTCCTCGCCGGCGCGACGCTGCGCGTCACGGGCCGGAGCGTCATCGTCCTGTCACGCCCGTCGGAGCTCGCATGACGGCACCGGGCGCCACCCGGCCCGCCGGGCCGGACGACGGCCCGGCCGGGGATGCGAGCCTCCACGCTGCCGGGGGCGGCCGTCGTCCGTAGGCTCGCATCAGTGTCAGGGTGAGGGCGCCGCGTTGCGGTGGTTGGATCCCTTGTCATCCGGTGACTGGCTCATAGGCTCGCTGCCGCCGGCGGGTTGGCCAGCATGCGTTTTGCCGTCACCGGGTGGGAAGGGACCGGCCGGCGTGACTTGATAGGAGCGTGGCATCACCCCCACTGAGGTGTGTCCGCCGACCGGTCCAACCGTCCAGTCACTGATCAGGTGAAGGAGGCAACCCCCATGGTTGTCGTGGTTGGCACTGATGTCCACAAGAGGTCCCACACGTTCGTCGCGGTCGACGAGGCCGGTAAGAAGCTCGGCGAGCTCACGGTCAAGGCCGTGCCCCGAGGCCATGACAAGGCCCTGCGGTGGGCCCAAGCCCGGTTCGGGACCGAGGTGGTGTGGGGGATCGAGGACTGCCGGCATCTGTCGGCGCGGCTGGAGCTGGACCTGCTGGCCGCGGGTGCGCGGGTGGTGCGGGTCGCACCGAAGATGATGGCCGTCCAGCGTCGGGTGGCGCGCACGCGGGGCAAGTCCGACCCGATCGACGCATTGGCGGTCGCGCACGCGGTGCTGCGCACCCCGGACCTGCCGGTCGCGTCCCATGACGAGGCGTCTAGGGAGGTCAAGCTGCTGGTGGACCACCGTGAGTCGTTGGTGCGTCAGCGCACCGCGATCGTGAACCGGTTGCGGTGGCATCTGCACCGGGTCGATCCCGAGATCGATCCGGCACCCAAGTCGTTGAACCTCAAGGGCACCCGCGCCCGCCTGCTCGCCCGGCTCTCGGACGTGGGCGGGATCGACGCACGGTTGGCCCGTGAGCTGCTCGAGGACGTCGCCTCTCTGACCGGGCGCGCGAACGAGCTGGAGCGGGAGATCGGCGCGCTGGTCCGTGCCCAGGCTCCCGCACTGCTCGAGGTTGCGGGGTGCGGGGAGCTGACCGCGGCCAAGCTCTACGGCGAGACCGCCGGGGTGGCGCGGTTCGCCGACGAGGCGAAGTTCGCGATGCACGCCGGGGTCGCACCGATCCCGGTCTGGTCTGGTTCCACTCGGGGCAGGGTGCGGCTGAACAAGGCAGGCAACCGGCAGCTGAACACCGCGCTGCACCGGATCGCGGTCACCCAGCTGCAGCGACCCGGGCTGGGCAGGGCCTACTACGACAAGCGCCTGGCCGCCGGCGACTCCAGGACAGAGGCCCTGCGCTGCCTCAAACGACGCCTCGCCCGCATCGTGTTCAACACCCTCAAGAACAACCCGTCAACCGCGACCGCGACTTGCCACGCGACCGCGGCTTGACATAGGAGAAACCCATGGGTCACGGCAAGCACGGACGCAAGGCCACGAGCAAGCACGATGGCTGGGACGTGACGCCGGCCGACGCCCTGCGCGTCGCACCCGGCTTCGACCTGGCGGGCTTCGACCACGCATCGACGCCCGGCTGGAAGCACGGGCGCAAGGCCGGCGAGGCGCTCGTCGCCCGCCACGCCGCCGAGCTCTCGGAGCTCCAGGAGCGCCTGTTCGCGGAGGGGCGGTCGGGCGGCGCCCGGTCGGTGCTCCTCGTGCTCCAGGGCATGGACACCGCCGGCAAGGGCGGCATCGTGCGCCACGTCGTCGGGCTCGTGGACCCCCAGGGGGTCGCGCACCGGTCGTTCGGCGTGCCCACGTCCGAGGAAGCGCGGCACCACTATCTGTGGCGGATCCGGCGCGCGCTGCCCCGACCCGGGTACATCGGGGTGTTCGACCGGTCGCACTACGAGGACGTCCTGGTGGTGCGGGTCGACGAGCTCGTCCCGGCCGACGTGTGGGAGAAGCGGTACGACGAGATCAACCGCTTCGAGGAGCGGCTCGTCGAGGCCGGGACTACGGTCGTGAAGGTCGCGCTGCTCGTCTCCCCGGAGGAGCAGAAGAAGCGCCTGCTCGAACGCCTCGACCGCCCCGACAAGTACTGGAAGTACAACCCGGGCGACGTCGACTCGCGGCTGAGGTGGCCCGCCTACCAGGAGGCATATCAGGCCGTCCTGGACCGGACGAACACCGAGGTCGCGCCCTGGTACGCCGTCCCGGCGGACCGCAAGTGGTTCGCGCGGCTCGCCGTCTCCGAGCTGCTCCTGGACGCGCTGCGCCGCCTCGACCTCGGCTGGCCGCCCGCGGACTTCGACGTCGACGCGGAGCGCGCGCGGCTGCTCGCGACCTGACGGCCCGGCGCGGCGCTAGGCCGCGAGCGCGGCGACGCGCGTCCGACCGTCCTCGGCGAGTGCGCCGAGGCGCGACAGCGCCCGGAAGTACTTCTTGCGGTATCCGCCCGCGAGCATCTCAGGGGTGAACAGCCCGCGGTCCCCGCCGCCCAGCAGCACCGGCACGTCGCGGTCGTAGAGGCGGTCGACGAGCACGACGAGGCGCAGCCCGACGTTCTGGTCGGTCACGGGGTGGACGCCGGTCAGCGCGAGGAGCTCGACGCCGTCGAGCAGCGCGCCGTAGCGGCTCGGGTGCACGTGCGCGAGGTGCGCGACGAGCGTGTCGAAATCGTCGAGCCGCGCCCCCTCGACCGACTCGGCCGCCGCACGGACGGCGTCGGCGGGCACGTCGGGCGCCTTCGTGACCGTGGGACGGTGCCGGTAGTCGGGGCCGTCGATGCGCAGCACGTCGAACCGGGACGACAGCGCCTGGATCTCACGCAGGAAGTCCTCGGCGGCGAACCGGCCCTCGCCCAGCGACTCCGGGAGCGTGTTGGACGTCGCGGCGAGCGCGACGCCGCGATCCGCGAGCTCGCGCAGCAGGCGGGACATGAGGACCGTGTCGCCCGGGTCGTCGAGCTCGAACTCGTCGATGCACACGAGCGTCTTCGTGGCGAGCGCGTCGACGGTCTGACGGAACCCGAGCGCGCCCACGAGGTTCGTGTACTCGACGAACGTCCCGAACGCCGTCCGCTCGAGCCCCACCTCGTGGGCGAGGGAGGCGAGCAGGTGCGTCTTGCCGACACCGAAGCCGCCGTCCAGGTACACCGCGGGCGGCGTCTGCTTCTTGGCCCGCTTGAACAGCCCGCCCGACCGGGGCTTCACGAGGACCTGAGCCACCTCCTGCAGGCGCGCCAGCGCAGCCTGCTGGGTCGGGAAGTCCGGGTTGGCCCGGTACGTGCCGAACCGTGCGGCGGCGAAGTGCCGCGGCGGGACGAGGTCGGCGAGCAGACGGTCCGGGGAGACCTGCGGGACGACGTCGCTCAGCGCGGGGACAGGAGTGGTCACGACCGTCCAGGGTACGTCGGGTCGGGTGGCGCTCGCTGTGACGCACGTCTCGACCGGCCCGACGAAGGCCATCATCGGCCGCGCGGCGCCACACGGACGAGCTGCGGCGAGCCAGGGTCGTCGAGCACACCGCGGACGGCGGCCGCGACCTCGTCGTGGCCGAGCTCCGCGTCGGGGTCGAGGTTGCGCTCGTCCCCCGCGACGGCGGCGAGGAAGGACACCTCGTGGAACCGCACCCCGGGCTGCTCCGCGGCGACCGCGCGCAGGAGCATCCGCTGCGCCGCGCCGGTCACGTTGATCGGCCCCGAGCCGGGCATCGGCTCGTCCGCGGCGGCGCCGTTCGTCGTGAGGTACACGGCGTCGTCCTGCCCGGCGATCAGCGGCACGTACACCTGCATGGCGCGCAGGTGCGCGGTGAGGTGGTCGTCGAGGGCGCGCTGCCAGGCGTCGGGGGGACGTCGAGCAACCGTGGCCCGATGCTCCAGCCCCCAGGGACGCCACGACCGCCGACGGCGCCGGGTCGAGCCGGGCCAGGGTGGGGGCGACGCCCGCGGGGCCGGACGGGTCGAGCGGGACGACGACGAGGCGACCGGTCGCGTCGGCGAGCGTCACGGCCAGGTCGTCGAGCGACCCGGGCCGACGGGTCGGGACGGCGACCGTCCAGCCGCGCCGCACCAGGTCCGTCACGACGATCCGTCCGAGGAAGCCCGCTCCCCCGGCCGCCACCACCGTCCGCGAGCCCGCACCCATGCCCCCACCCTAGGAGCCCGCCAGGCGGCGCGCCGCTAAGGTCGGGGCATGACCGAGAACGCCCCCGCCCCGCAGCCCGCCGCGTCCGCCTCCCGGACCGTCCTCGTCCTCGCCGAGGACGCGCTCGCCCCCGCCGACGTCCAGCACATCGTCGGCATGCACCCGGACGACGACCTGCGGTACGAGGTGCTCGTCCCCGCCGACTCGGAGCGGAACTTCGCGGTCGAGCTCATCGACCACCTCAGCGTGGGCGAGCTCAAGCAGGCGTGGCACGACCTGCGCCGCGACGTGCCCTCGAAGCCGCAGGCCGAGAAGACGGCGGAGCAGCAGGTCGCCGACACGGAGGCGTTGTTCGCGGCCGCCGGCCGCGACGCGTCGGGGGTCGTCACCGCGGACGACCCGCTGCCCACCGTGCGGGAGCGCGCCGCCCGGGGCGACGTCCTCGAGCTCGTCGTCGTGACGTACCCGCACGCGGTCGAGGACACGTTCCACCGCGACTGGGCCTCGCGGGCCCGCGAGGAGCTCGACGACCTGCCGGTCCTGCACCTCTACGCGGGCACGAGCGAGATCGGCTGAGCGGCGAGCCGATAGGGTGCACTTCGGGCGTCGCTCGGCGATGACCCACCCACCCCCGACGAACGGATTCCGCTCCGCATGGCCCCCTCGCGACCTCGCACGTACGGGAACGACGACTTCGTCCCGGTCATCCTGGGTACGGGCATCAACGCCTACAACATCGCCCGCTCTCTGCACCAGGCCTTCGGTGTGCGCTCCCTCGCGCTGGGCAGGTTCGCCCTGCGCGAGACGGCCCACTCGCGGATCCTCGACGTGCGCGCCTACCGGTCCTTCGAAGAGCCGGACTTCGTCGTCGCCACGCTCCAGGAGCTCGCGGCCGAGCTCGGAGACCGGACGCTCGTCCTCGTCCCGACCATCGAGTTCTACACGAACGTGGTGCTCGACCACCGGGCCGAGCTCGACGGGCTGTACCGGATCCCGCTCGTCGACAAGGCGCTCGCCCAGCGGCTCATCAACAAGACGGACTTCTACCGGACCCTCGCCGACCTGGGCGTGCCGCACCCGGCCACCGTGATCGTCACGCCCCAAACGGCCGGCGACTCGCGGCTCGGCGAGGACCTGCCGTTCCCGTACCCGGTGATCCTCAAGCCGTCGGACACGGACGTCTACCCGCGCCTGCACTTCGCGGGCAAGCAGAAGGTCTACCTCCTGCACGACGCCGCCGGGGTCCGCGAGACCACGCGGCGGATCTACGCGGCGGGCTACGACGACGACCTCGTGGTCCAGGAGTACATCACCGGTGACGAGTCGGTCATGCGGGTCGCCAACACGTACTCCGACCAGCACGGTCGCATGCAGTTCGTGTCCGTGGGCCAGGTGGCCCTGACCGAGTACAACCCTGCGCTCGTGGGCAACAACAACGCGATCGTCACGTTCGACGACCCCGAGCTGGCGTCGTCGATCCGCAACCTGCTCGACGCGATCGGGTACGTGGGGGCCGCGAACTTCGACGTGATGCACGACCGGCGCACGGGCACGAGCAAGATCCTCGAGCTCAACCTGCGCCAGGGCGCCACGAGCTACTACACGATGGCCGCCGGCGGGAACCTTGCCCGCTACTACGTGGACGACCTCGTGTACGGCCGCTCGCTCACCCCGGTGGCGACGACCGAGGAACGACTCTGGCTCAACGTGCCCTACCCGGTCGTGCGCCACTACGCACCGGCCTCGGTGCGTGGCGCCGTCCGCGCAGCGGCGCGTCGCGGGCGGGTGCACACCCTGCGGTACCGTCCCGACCGTTCGTTCGCCCGAGCGCTCGACATCGCCCGGGTCGACCTGCGGCACACCCTCGACTACGTGAAGTTCGCGAAGGTACGGCTCAACCGGTAGCGAGGACCCGGCGCACGAGGCCGGCCGCACGGCGTGCGTCTCCCGGGGCGACGTTCGTCGGCAGGTTCACGACCCTCGTCACGAGGTCCTCGGTGACCGCGAGCCGACCGTCCCCGGGCGTGTACCCGTACACGCCCGGGTCCTCGACGCCGGGGAACAGCGCGGGGCGGTACCAGCGACCGCCGTAGAACCCTCCGGAGGCCAGGGCGCGCAGGACGGCCTCGGCCGATGCGCCGTCGGGCGCGAAGAACGGGAACCGCACCAAGGGAGCCGGGGCTGCGACCGCCCCGGGGATCTCGACGACACCCGCGAGCTCGCGCAGGTAGACCTCGACCGCGGCGGACCGCCGGTCCTCGTTGGCAGCCAGACCCGGCAGGGCGGCCGCTATCTGCTCGACCATCCAGGCCGACGGCGCCATCGGCTCGTACGGCAGGCCGCCACGGCCCTCGACGGGTGCGATCGCCGGCTCGAAGGCGCCGGCCGCGGTCAGCGCGCCGCGCACCGCACCCGCGACCCCGCCGGGCAGCCGGTTCAGGACCCGGACCTCGGTGCGGTACGCCCGCGCGGCGACGTCGAGGCGCCTGCCCGCCGCCGGCAGGCCCGCCAGCCCGCTGGTGATCGCCGAGCGGAGCACACCGTCGCGCAGCGCCGGCGAGACCCACACCGCACCACCGAACCGGGTCGGGAGCATCTTCTCGACCCCGAACGAGTGCACCGACACGTCCGCGAGGGGCGCGCCGTCGGCCCGGCGCGCCATCCTGCCCACACAGTGTGCACTGTCCTCGACGAGCAGGGCGCCTGCCGCGTCGGCGCGCGCCCGCAGGCCCGCCGTGCCCGCGTCGTCGACGATCCCGAACGTGTGCTGGGCGACGACGGCCCGCGTCGCCGTCGTGACCACGAGCCGGGCAGGGTCGAGCGCGACGGACGCCGGCGACACCTCGCCGTGCGCGGGGCTCAGCCCCGCGGCGACGATCGGGTCGACGGCCGTCGAGCACGTGAAGACCTGGGTCGCCACCTCACCGCCGCCGCGCGCTGCCGCCAGGGCACGGAAGACCACGAGCATGCCGTACCGCGCCTTGAAGACCAGGTGCCAGTCGTCGGGGTCGGTCCCCGTCCGTTCTCCCAGGAGCGCGCGGACCGTCGCCGCGGCTGCGCTCACGCCGTGGTCTCGCTGCGGTCGCCCGACCACTCCGTGTGGAAAGTGCCCTCACGGTCGACCCGGCGGTACGTGTGCGCACCGAAGAAGTCACGCTGCGCCTGGATGAGCGCGGCGGGCAGACGCTCGGCACGCACGCCGTCGTAGTACGACAGCGACGACGCGAACGCCGGCGTCGGGACGCCGTTGAGCGCGGCCTGCGCCACGATCCGGCGCCACGCCGCGAGGCCCTTGCCGACGACGTCCGCGAAGTACGGGTCGGCGATCAGGAGCGGCAGGTTCTCGTCCCGCTCGTAGGCCTCGGTGATCCGGTTGAGGAACTTGGCGCGGATGATGCAGCCACCCCGCCAGATCCGGGCCATGGCACCGCGGTCGATGCCCCAGCCGTACTCGGCGCTCGCGGCGGCGATCTGGTCGAAGCCCTGGGAGTACGCGACGAGCTTCGAGGCGTAGAGCGCGAGACGGACGTCCTCGACAAAGGCGTCGCGGTCCTCGATCTGCCAGGTGCCGGCGTCGCCGGGGAGCGCCGCGCGCGCGGCCTCGCGCTGCGGGACGGACCCGGACAGCGCGCGGGCGAACGTCGCCTCGGCGATGCCGGTGATCGGCACGCCGAGGTCGAGGGCGTTCTGCACGGTCCAGCGGCCGGTGCCCTTCTGCTCGGCCTGGTCGAGGACGACGTCGACGAACGCCTTGCCGGTCTCGGCGTCGACGTGCTGGAGGACGTCGGCGGTGATCTCGATGAGGAACGACTCGAGGTCGCCCTTGTTCCACTGCTCGAAGATCTTGCCGATCCCCGCCGCGGACTCACCGAGCCCGTGCTTGAGGAGGTCGTACGCCTCGGCGATGAGCTGCATGTCGGCGTACTCGATGCCGTTGTGGACCATCTTCACGAAGTGGCCTGCGCCGTCGGGCCCGACCCAGGTGCAGCACGGCGTGCCGTCGACCTTGGCGGAGATGTCCTCGAGGATCGGGCCGAGGGTCGTGTACGACTCCTTGGGGCCGCCGGGCATGATGCTGGGGCCGTTGAGCGCGCCCTCCTCGCCGCCGGACACGCCCATGCCGACGAAGTGGAGGCCGAGCTCGGAGAGCTTGTGCTCCCGGCGGATGGTGTCGGGGAAGTGCGCGTTGCCGCCGTCGATGACGACGTCGCCCTCCTCGAGGTGCGGGATGAGCTCGTCGATGACGGCGTCGGTCGCGGCGCCGGCCTTGACCATGATGACGATCTTGCGGGGGCGCTCGATGGAGGCCACGAAGTCCGCGGTGGACTCCGACGGGACGAAGTCGCCGTCGGTGCCGTGGTCCGCGATGAGCGACTCGGTCTTGGCGTAGGAGCGGTTGTGCACCGCGACGGTGTACCCGTGCCGGGCGAAGTTCCGTGCGAGGTTGCGGCCCATCACAGCGAGGCCAGTGACACCGATCTGTGCGCGTGCGGACATGCTGAAGACTCCTAGGCGTGGTCGGAAGGGAACATCGGGGATGCTCTGAGGCTTCGCTGTCAGGGTAGTCCAGACACGCTCGACGGCGGCACGCCGTCCACCTCCACGAGAACGGCCCCACCTGCACCTACAGTGCCCGTGTGAGTCCGGCCGGCGAGGTGCACGTGCCCGAGGAGTTCCAGCGCGCGCTCCGCTCCTTGCGGGACGTCAGGGTGCGCGCGGACGTCTCCTTGCACGAGATCCCGGCCCCGACACGGGTGGCTCCGTTCGCGCTCGCGCTCACGGGTGAGCTCGCCGGGCACGGCGCCCACGCGACCGATGCCGCTTCGGGGAGGTTCGTCGTCCTGTACGACCCGGACGGCCAGGAGGTCTGGCAGGGGCGGTTCCGCGCGGTGACGATGGTGCGTGCCCCGCTCGAGCGGGACCTGGTGCGCGACCCCTCCTGTCGGAGGTCGCGTGGACGTGGCTGCGTGAGGCCCTGGTCTCGGCGGGTGCGGGGTCGCGCGCGCACGGCGGTACCGTGACACGCGTGATCTCCGAGAGCTTTGGTTCGCTCGCCGACACCCCGGAGGCGGACGAGATCGAGATCCGTGCGTCGTGGACCCCCACGACCCCGGACCTCGCACCCCACCTGCACGCCTGGGCCCACCTCATGGGGTCGGTCGCGGGCCGGCCCGCCCTTCCCGAGGGCGTGACCCCGCTGCGCGCTCGCCGCGCGGGGAGCGGCTCGTGACCCAGGGCACCACCGACGACGCCGTTCCCGCCCCCGAGCCCGACGTCACCCCCTCCGTGAGCCCGCGGGCGGTGTGCCGCGCGTCGTGGCGACGCCGGCCGCCTACCGCGACGCCGTCGACCGGCTGGCGGCGGGCACCGGCCCGGTCGCGGTCGACGCGGAGCGCGCGTCCGGGTACCGGTACGGGCAGCGGACCTACCTGGTGCAGGTGCGCCGCGAGGACGTGGGCACGTTCCTGGTCGACCCCGTCCCGTTCGAGGACCTGCGCGACCTCGGCGGGGCGATCGGCGACGCCGAGTGGGTGCTGCACGCGGCGACGCAGGACCTGCCGGGTCTCGCCGACCTGGGGATGCGCCCGGCGCACGTGTTCGACACCGAGCTCGCTGCCCGGCTGCTCGGGTACGAGCGCGTGGGGCTCGGGGCGGTGGTGGCGCGCGTGCTGGGCCTGGGCCTCGCGAAGGAGCACTCGGCGCAGGACTGGTCGACGCGGCCGCTCCCGGAGGACTGGCTCCGGTACGCGGCCCTCGACGTCGAGCTGCTGGTGCCGCTGCGCGAGCACCTGCTCGCGGAGCTCGCCGAGCAGGGCAAGGCCGACTGGGCGGCGCAGGAGTTCGAGGCGGAGCGCCTCGCACCGCCGGCGCCCCCGCGCGTCGACCCGTGGCGCCGCACGTCGGGCTCGCACACGCTGCGCGACCGGCGGCGGCTCGCCGTCGTCCGCGCGCTGTGGGAGGCCCGGGACGCGAACGCGCGCCTGCGCGACCTGTCCCCCGGCCGGGTCTTGCCGGACCGTGCGATCGTCGCCGCCGCCCAGGCCCTGCCGCGCACCGTGGCGGACCTGACACGCCTGCCCGAGTTCGCGAGCAAGGGCACGAAGCGGCGCGCCCCCGTCTGGCAGCGGGCGATCTCCGAGGCCATGGCGCTCCCTGCGGACGACCTGCCGTCGCTCCGCGGCCCCGGCACGGATGCGCCGCCGCCGGCCCGGGCGTGGGCGGACCGGGACCCCGCCGCGTGGGCACGGCTCGAGGTCGCGCGGCCGCTCGTCGCGCAGATCG
Source organism: Luteimicrobium album (assembly GCF_030161555.1). GTDB lineage: Bacteria > Actinomycetota > Actinomycetes > Actinomycetales > Cellulomonadaceae > Luteimicrobium > Luteimicrobium album. The sequence goes on along the minus strand of NZ_BSUK01000001.1, from coordinate 3,360,047 downwards.
CCGAGGACCACCACCTGCCCACCGAGAACCTGCTCCAGCCCGACGCCCTGCGGCGCCTGTGCTGGACGCCGCCCGACCCGTTCACGGTTGACAGCGTCAGCGACTTCCTCCGGGGTCGCGGGGCGCGCGCGTGGCAGATCGAGCTCGTGGCGCAGCCGCTCGTGGACGCGCTGGGCGGCGTCTGAGGGGCGACCCGCGCGGCCACGGGTGGCCCTCCGCGCCGGGTAAGGTTCAGGCCATGCCCGGTTCCTCCCCTCTCGTGACCGTGATCGACGACCAGGCCCTCTGGGACTCCGAGGTCGACCGGCTCGGCGGTCACCCGCTCCAGCTCTGGGGCTGGGGCCAGGTCAAGGCCGACGGCGCCTGGACCTCCCACCACGTCGAGATCTCGCGCGGCGACGAGACGATCGGCCTCGCGCAGGTCCTCGTCCGCCAGCTCCCCGCACCGTTCCGCTCGCTCGCGCACGTCCCCCGCGGCCCCGTGGTCACCGACCCCGCACTGCGGGGCGTGGTGTGCGACGCCGTCGCGAACTGGTGCCGCAAGGAGATCGGCGGCATCTCGGTGACGTTCGAGCCCGACTGGGACGCGTCCGACCCGCTCGAGGTCGCCGGCGCCGTGCCCTCGCCGAACCCGATCCTCTACCCGAAGACGCTCGTCCTCGACCTGGCGAAGACCGAGGACGAGCTGCTGGCCGCGATGTCGCGCACCACGCGCTACGACATCCGCAAGGGGATCCGCACCGGCCTCGACGTCCGCCGCGTCGAGACGGAGGACGAGGTCCGCGGCGTCCTGGACGTCTATCACGAGACCGCCGCGCGCGCCGGGTTCGCCCTGCACGACGACGAGTACTACCTCGCGATCCACCGGTACCTCGGCGACCGCTCGCTCCTGGTCGCCGCGTTCGACGCCGAGGGCAAGCCGTGCTCGTTCGTGTGGGACGTCGTCTCCGCCACGACCGCCTTCGAGCTGTACGGCGGCCAGAACGACGCGGGCCGCTCGCTGCGCGCCAACGCGCCCGTGAAGTGGAAGGCCGTCACGATCTCCCGCGACGCCGGGTTGCGCCGCTACGACATGAACGGCCTGCTCAACGACGGGATCTCCGAGTTCAAGAAGTCGTTCGCGCAGCACGAGGACGAGCTGACCGCGTCGTTCGACGTCCCGTTCTCGCCGCTGTACAGCATGTGGAACAAGGCGCTCCCCCTCGCGAAGAAGGCGGTCCGCAAGGTCCGCGGCTGAGGCCCACCCGCACCACGCCCGACGGCGGCGCTCCCCACCCGCACCACGCCCGACGGCGGCGCTCCCCACCCGGGTGCGCCGCCGTCGCCGTACTACCGCTCGTCGGCCAGGACGGCGTCCAGCTTGCCGAACGTGCGGCGCCACCCCGGGCCGTAGTCGTGCGCCGAGACCCCGACCAGCTCGCCGTGCACGAACCGCATCACGGTGGCGTCGCCGTCGCCCGCCAGTTCCACCGTAACCCGCGACTCGGCGCCCGGCTCGGACTCCCACGACCACGTGAAGTCCAGGACGCTCGGCTCGTCGACGCGGAGGTACGCGCCGCGGGAGGTGTGCGCTTCCCCGCTCGGGTCCCGGAACGAGATCTCGAACCGACCGCCGACGCGGACGTCGAGCTCGGCGGACGTGACGACGCCGTCGGGATCCGATCCCCACCACCTGCTCACGCGCTCGGGATCCGTCCACGCACGCCAGACGACGTCGAGCGGAGCGTCGAACCTGTGGTCGATCTCCACCGAGGAGACGGACGGCGCCGAGGGCTGCGGTCGGACGGTCATGCACCCACCGTAGGGCGCGGCACCGACAGCACCGTGGCGCACGTCACCCCGGCGCGAGGCGGAGTGCGTGGACTTTCCTAGGACTCGCGGTATCGTGTTTCTCGCGTCGACGGACCGCCCAGGACATCGCAGTCCAGATTCAGGAGAAGCAATGACCACCGCCTCCACCCGCCCGACCGTGCGTGACGTCGTCTTCGTCGACGGCGTACGCACCCCGTTCGGCAAGGCCCGCCCCGACGGCCTGTACGCCGGCACCCGCGCCGACGACCTCGCCGTCAAGACCGTGCGCGAGCTGCTGCGCCGCCACCCCGAGCTCCCGCCCGAGCGCATCGACGAGGTCGCGATCGCCGCGACCACGCAGCAGGGCGACCAGGGCCTCACGCTCGGCCGTTCCGTGGCCGTGCTCTCCGGCCTCCCCAAGACCGTCCCCGGCTACGCGATCGACCGCATGTGCGCCGGCGCGATGACCGCCGTCACCACCACCGCCTCCGGGATCATGGCCGGCATGCAGGACGTCGCCCTCGCCGGCGGCGTCGAGCACATGGGTCACCACCCCATGGGCTTCGACGCGGACCCCAACCCCCGGTTCCTCACCGAGCGCCTCGTCGAGGGCGACGCCCTCGTCATGGGCGCCACCGCCGAGAACCTCCACGACCGCTTCCCCCACCTGACCAAGGAGCGCGCCGACGCGTACGGCGTGCAGTCCCAGGCCCGGTACGCGAAGGCGCTCGCGGACGGCAACATCACGCCGGACCTGGTGCCGGTCGCGGTCCGCTCGGAACTCGGCTGGGGCCTGGCCACGGCCGACGAGCTCCCCGCCCCGGCACGACGGCCGAGGCCATCGCGAACCTCAAGACCCCGTTCCGGCCGGGCGGTCGCGTGACCGCCGGCAACGCGTCCCCGCTGACCGACGGCGCGACCATGTCGCTCGTCGCGTCCGGCGAGGTCGCGGACGAGCTCGGCCTCACGCCCCGCATGCGGATGGTGTCGTTCGCGTTCGCCGGGGTCGACCCGGAGATCATGGGCTTCGGCCCGATCCCCTCCACGGAGAAGGCACTCGCCAAGGCGTCCCTGACGATCGACGACATCGGCCTGTTCGAGATCAACGAGGCGTTCGCCGTCCAGGTGCTCGCGTTCCTCGACCACTTCAAGATCGACGACGACGACCCGCGCGTGAACCCGTACGGCGGCGCGATCGCCGTCGGCCACCCGCTCGCGTCGTCGGGCGTGCGGCTCATGACGCAGCTCGCCCGCGAGTTCGAGCAGCACCCCGACGTCCGGTACGGCATCACGACCATGTGCGTCGGCCTCGGCATGGGCGGCACGGTGATCTGGGAGAACCCGAACCACGCCGACTACTCCGGCCACTCCGACGCCACGCGCCGCTGAGTCGACGCCGCCCGCGCACCCAAGAACTCGAACCCAGGGACGGATCACCGATGACCGACACCACCCCCACCCCGCGCGCCGAGCGGGTCACCCACTTCCTCGTGCGCGACGTCGCGCTCCCGGACGACCTCGGCACGCTCGCCCTCGTCACCCTCGACAACGGGCTCGACCACACCAAGCCCACGACCCTCGGCCCGCAGGGCATCGCGGAGCTGCAGGCCGTCGTCGAGCGCCTGCACGAGCGCGCGTCCGCCGGCGAGATCGTCGCCGTCGGCGTGACCGGGAAGCCGTACTTCCTGGCCGCGGGCGCCGACCTCACCCAGGTCGCCGCAGTCACCTCGCGCGGCGACGCCCTCACCCTCGGCCAGGGCGGCCACGCCGCGTACCGGGCGCTGTCGGAGGTCGGCGTCCCGACCTTCGCGTACATCAACGGCGTCGCGCTCGGCGGCGGCCTCGAGATCGCGCTCAACTGCGACTACCGGACCGTCGCGTCCGACGCCGGCGCTCTCGCCCTCCCCGAGACCGGCCTCGGCCTCGTCCCCGGCTGGGGCGGCGCCTACCTCGTGCCGCGGCTCATCGGCGTCCAGAAGGCCCTCGACGTCATCCTCACCCGCCCCGCGCAGAACAAGCCGTTCAAGGCCGCCGAGGCGTACGAGCTCGGCCTCGCCGACGCGATCTTCGACGCCGCCGACTTCCTCGAGGAGTCGATCCGCTGGACCGCGGCGATCCTGCGCGGCGAGATCGTCGTCGAACGCCGGCCCCTCGACGACGAGGCCACCTGGAAGGCGGTCACCGACGCCGCCCGCCAGCGCCTCGACGCCACCGTCCACGGCTCACGCCCCGCCCCCTACCGGGCGCTCGACCTCGTCGCCGCCGCCCGCGACTCCGACAGGACCACGGCGTTCGCCGCCGAGGACGAGGCGCTCGCGGACCTCATCATGACCGACGAGATGCGGGCGAGCGTCTACGCGTTCCAGCTCGTCTCGCACGGCAAGAAGCCCGTCGGCGCGCCGGACCCGTCGCTCGCCCGCCCCGTCACGCGGGTCGGGATCGTCGGTGCGGGGCTCATGGCCGCCCAGATCGCGCTGCTGTTCGCCCAGCGCCTCCAGGTGCCGGTCGTCATGCGCGACATCGACCAGGAGCGCGTCGACAAGGGCCTCGGGTTCGTCCAGTCCCAGCTCGCCCGGCTCGTCTCGACGGGCCGCATGTCCAAGGACACCGCCGCCCGCATCACAGCGCAGGTGCACGGCACGACCGACGTCCAGGACTTCGCGAGCTGCGACTTCGTCATCGAGGCGGTGACCGAGGTGCTGGGGCTCAAGAAGAAGGTCTTCGCGGAGCTGGAGGGCATCGTCTCCCCCGAGACCATCCTCGCGACCAACACCTCGGCCCTGTCGATCACCGAGATGGCCGCTGACCTGCAGCACCCCGAGCGGGTCGTCGGGATCCACTTCTTCAACCCCGTCGCCGCGATGCCGCTCGTCGAGGTCATCCACGCGGAGAAGACGTCCGACGAGGCCCTCGCGACCGCGTTCGCCGTCACCAAGAAGCTCCGCAAGACGTCCGTGCTCGTGAAGGACCGGCCCGGGTTCGTCGTCAACCGGCTCCTCGTGCTCGTCATGGGCAAGATCGTCGAGGCGGTCGAGAACGGGACCTCCGTCGAGGTCGCCGACCACGCCACCGACCCGCTCGGCTTCCCCATGCCGACGTTCGAGCTGTTCGACCTCGTCGGCCCCGCCGTCGGCCTGCACGTGCTGCAGTCCCTGCGCGAGGACCTCGGCGACCGCTTCCCCGCCTCCCCGGGCCTCGAGAAGCTCGTCGCCGACGGGACGCGCGTCGTCCTCGACGCCCCCGCCAAGGGGCTGCCCAAGCCGGTGAACCCGGAGATCCAGGCCGTGTTCGACGGCGACGGTCACGCCCGGACCGGCGAGGTGCTCGACGCCGCCGGCGTGCTCGACGCGACCCTCACCGCCCTCACCCGCGAGATCGGGCTCATGCTCGACGAGGGCGTCGTCGCCACACCGCAGCAGATCGACCTCTGCATGATCCTCGGCGCCGGGTGGCCCTTCCACCTCGGCGGGATCACGCCCTACCTGGACCGCTCGGGCTACTCCGAGCGCATCCTCGGCAAGCGCTTCCTGCCCGACGGCGTCGCCAACGTCCCGCGCGGCTGACGCACCCCGCGCGGAGCACGACGACGGCGCCCGCACCCGCTCCCGGGTGCGGGCGCCGTCGTCGTCGGGCCAGAATCCGACCATGCGACTCGACGAGGCGACCTGCCGCGAACGGCTCGCCCGCGTCCGCCATGCCCACCTCGCGACGACCGGCGCCGACGCGCACCCGCACGTCGTGCCGGTCACGTTCGCGCTCGTCGGCGACGACCTCGTCACCGCCGTCGACCACAAGCCCAAGACCACCACGCGTCTTCGGCGCCTGACGAACATCACCGAGAACCCGCGCGTCGCCGTCCTCGCCGACCGGTACGACGACGACTGGACCCACCTGTGGTGGGTCCGCGCCGACGGCGTCGCCCACATCGAGCACGACGGCCCCGCCTTCGACGCGGCGCTCGCGGCCCTCGCCGAGCGCTACCCGCAGTACCGCGCCGACCCGCCCCGCGGCCCGGTCATCCGGATGCGTATCGAGCGCTGGTCGGGCTGGGCCTACGCCGAGGACGGCGCACGCTGACCCGCCGACCCCTCCCCCGCGAAGGACCCCGCCCGGGGCCCACTTCGCGAAGTGGGCCCGCGGGAGGCCTACCTCGTGGGGTCTGTGGGTGGTCGAGGCCGAGGAACTCGCGGACCGGCTCGACACCGTGCAGCTCGACGTCGGGCCGGTCGGTCTGTGCCTCCCACGCCTCGCGCGTCAGGCGGTACCGGTTCTCGGTCGTCGCCTTCCCCTCCCGCGCGACGACCGCGGTTCCGTTCGGTTCATAGCCCAGCCGCCGGGTCACGCCGTTCGAGGGGGCGTTGTCGGCGAACGCCACCGTCGTGACCTCGCCCGCGCCCAGCCCCTCGAACAGCAGGTGCAGCACGGCCCGTCGCATGCGGGTGCCGACACCGTGGCCGTGGAACCGCAGGCCGAGCCACGACCCGGTCTCCGCGGTGCGGGTCACCGCGAACTTGCCGGCGTAGAAACCCTGGGTGCCGAGCACCTCGCCGTCGCGGACGACAGCGAGCTCGACGCTCAACTTGTCCGCAGACGCCTCCGCCCGGTTGCGCCAGTGGTAGGCGACGACGGAGCGCGCGACCTCGAGCGGGGTGCCGCGCGTCCAGGGCGTGAGGAACGGCATCGCGTCAGGCTCGTGGACGCCCTGCCCGGCCAGTGCCGCGAGGCGCAGCAGGAGCTCGTCGTCGAGGTAGCGGAGTTCGAGATCGTCGCTCACGACGCGCAGGCCTGCGAACGGCCAGATCTCCTCGGCGGTCGGAACGACGGGCGTCTCGGGGGCGGCAGGCGGTGCGGGTGGCGTCGTCATGGGCCGACGCTGCCAGGCCGACCCGCGGCGAGGCAAGCAGAATGCGCGGTTCGGACCGGTGTCAGCGCACCCAGGGTGAAAGGGTCGACGCGACGGTTGCGACGTCGTCCTCGCTCCCGTCGGCGATCGAGATGACGAGGTCGTACGCCTCGTCCTCTCGCATCGCGAGCGTGCAGCCGTTGAGCCCGTAGAAGAGCCGCACACCGACCCAGCCGAGCCGCTTGTTCCCGTCGATCAGCGGGTGGTTCTTCGTCAGCGAGAGGAGCAGAGCCGCAGCCTTCTCGTGCAACGTCGGATACGCCTCGACCCCGTACATCGAGGCCGACGGCCAGGCGCAGGCCGACGACAGCAGGCCGAGGTCGCGCACCTCGGGCGGGTGCCCGAGGTAGACGGAGGCGGCGGCGAGAAGGTCGTCCTCATCGAGGTAGACGAACCGGGTCATGGCGCGGGCGCTACTGCGCGAGCCGCTCGAGCAGCGCGGCGTCCTCCTGGACGATCTGTGCGATGAGCCGGTCCCGTAGCTCCCGGCGCTTGGCGTCGTACTCGAGGACGGCCTCGGAGATCGCGGCCGTCGCCGAGACGCCCTCGGTGCGGGTGATGCGGTCGAGCGCAGCCTGGGTCTCGTCGTCGAGACGGAGTGTCATGGCCATGGGGACCTCCTGGGCCGGACCTCTGGGCGGTGATACCACGACGGTACCACCGCCCCGTCGTCGGCCCGGAGCTCAATACGTGGCGAGCCCGTGGGCTCGGAACTGTTCCCGCACACGCTCGGTGAGCTCCGCCGTCGGCGGCTGCGTGTCCTCCAGCTCGTAGCTCCGCCCGAGCGCGTGCCACTTCTCGCGCCCCATCTGGTGGAAGGGCAGCACCTCGACCCGTTCGACGGTCCCGGGACGGATCTGCTCGAGCTCGGCCGCGTACGCGGCGACCTTCTCGACGTTGTCGACGGCGTCGGTGAGCCCGGGCACGAGGACGAACCGCAGCCAGACACGCCTGCCGCGCGCCGCGAGGCGCCGCCCGAACACGAGGGTCGGCTCGAGGTCCCGGCCGGTCACCCGCCGGTACGTCTCGGGGTCGCCGGACTTCACGTCGAGCAGCACGAGGTCGGTGTCGTCGAGCATCGCGTCCGTCGCGTGCGCGCCGAGGAAGCCGGACGTGTCGAGCGTCGTGTGGACGCCCAGCTCCTTGGCTCCCCGCAGGACGCGCGCCGCGAACGCCGGCTGCATCAGCACCTCGCCGCCCGACAGGGTCAGCCCTCCCCGGTAGCGCGGAACACCGGCAGGTACCGCGCGACCCGGCCGAGCAGCTCGTCCGCCGTCACCGGACGCCCGTCCTTCATCGCGAGCGTGTCGGGGTTGTGGCAGTACAGGCAGCGCAGCGGGCAACCGCTGAGGAAGACCGTGAGCCGAGTCCCCGGTCCGTCGACGGCCGTGACGAGCTCCCACGAGTGGACCGAGCCGAGCGCGCCCGACCGCATCGCCGCGAGCCGCTCGGAGCGGTCGAGGTCGTCCGCGACCGCGACGCCGGCCAGGGTGCTCATCAGACCGCGCCGTGGAACGTGCGCGACAGGACGTCGAGCTGCTGCTCGCGCGTGAGCCGCACGAAGTTCACCGCGTAGCCCGAGACCCGGATCGTGAGCTGCGGGTAGCTCTCGGGGTGGTCCATCGCGTCGAGCAGCGTCTCGCGGTTCAGCACGTTGATGTTCATGTGATACCCCTCGGACCCGAAGTAGGCGTCGAGAAGACCCGCGAGGTTCGTGACCTGCTCGTCCTTCTCCCGGCCCAGCCCTGCGGGCACCACCGTGTTCGTCAGCGAGATGCCGTCCTGGGCGTCGTCGTACGGGAGCTTCGCGACCGACAGCGCCGACGCGAGCATGCCGTGCGTGTCGCGGCCGTTCATCGGGTTCGCGCCCGGGGCGAACGGCTCGCCGGCCCGGCGCCCGTCGGGCGTGTTGCCCGTCGCCTTGCCGTAGACGACGTTCGACGTGATCGTCAGGACCGACTGCGTGGGCACCGCGTCGCGGTACGTCGGGTGCTGCCGGACCTTCGCCATGAACGTCTCGACCAGCCAGGTGGCGATCGAGTCCGCGCGGTCGTCGTCGTTGCCGTACGTCGGGAAGTCGCCCTCGATCTCGTAGTCGACGACGATGCCGCGCTCGTCCCGCACGGGCGTGACCCGCGCGCACCGGATCGCGGAGAGCGAGTCCGCCGCGACCGACAGACCCGCGATGCCGCACGCCATCGTCCGCAGCACGTCCTTGTCGTGCAGCGCCATCTCGAGCCGCTCGTACGCGTACCGGTCGTGCGACCAGTGGATGCAGTTGAGCGCCTCCACGTACGTCGCGGCAAGCCAGTCGAGCGTGGCGTCGAAGCGGGCCAGGACGTCGTCGTAGTCGAGGACGCCGTCGCCCACCGGCGGGGTCGCGGGCGAGACCTGCTTGCCCGTGACCTCGTCCTTGCCGCCGTTGATCGCGTACAGGAGCGCCTTCGCGACGTTGACGCGGGCGCCGAAGAACTGCATCTGCTTGCCGATCCGCATCGGCGACACGCAGCACGCGATGCCGGCGTCGTCGCCCCAGTGGGCGCGGATCGTGTCGTCCGACTCGTACTGGACTGCCGAGGTGTCGATCGAGACCTGCGCGCAGAAGTCCTTGAAGCCCTGTGGGAGGCTCGGTGTCCAGAACACCGTCATGTTCGGCTCCGGGGCCGGGCCCAGGTTGTAGAGGGTCTGCAGGAACCGGAACGAGCTCCTCGTGACGAGCGGGCGCCCGTCCTCCCCCATGCCGCCGATCGTCTCGGTGACCCAGGTCGGGTCGCCCGAGAAGAGCTCGTCGTACTCGGGGGTGCGCAGGAAGCGCACGATGCGCAGCTTGATGACGAAGTCGTCGACGAGCTCCTGTGCCTGCTCCTCCGTGAGGAGCCCTGCGTCGAGGTCGCGCTGCAGGTAGACGTCGAGGAACGTCGACGTCCGCCCGAGCGACATCGCGGCGCCGTTCTGCTCCTTCACCGCGGCCAAGTACGCGAGGTAGAGCCACTGGACGGCCTCGTGCGCGTTCGCGGCGGGACGGCGCACGTCGCACCCGTACGACGCCGCCATCTCGACGAGCTCGCCGAGTGCCCGGACCTGCTCGGCGTTCTCCTCGCGGTCGCGCAGCACGGCCTCGGTCGCGGGCTGCATGTCCATCGTGACGCGGTCGACCTTCTTCGCGGCGACCAGCGCGTCGACGCCGTACAGCGCGACGCGGCGGTAGTCGCCGATGATGCGCCCGCGGCCGTAGGCGTCGGGCAGGCCGGTGACGATGTGCGACGACCGCGCCGCACGGACCGACGGCGGGTAGACGTCGAACACGCCCTGGTTGTGGGTCTTGCGGTACTCCGTGAAGACCTTCCGCAGCACCGGGTCCACCGGGTAGCCGTACGTCTCGAGCGCACCCTCGACCATGCGCCAGCCGCCGTTCGGCATGATCGCGCGCTTGAGGGGCGCGTCCGTCTGGAGCCCGACGACGAGCTCGTGCTCGCGGTCGATGTAGCCGGGCGCGTGCGCGGTGATGGTCGAGGGCGTCGTCGCGTCGACGTCGTACACGCCCTTCTCCCGCTCCTCGGGGAACATCGCGGTGAGCCTGCCCCAGAGCGCGGTGGTGCGCTCCGTCGGGCCGGAGAGGAACGCGGCGTCGCCCTCGTACGGGGTGTAGTTGCGCTGGATGAAGTCGCGGACGTCCACGCCGTCCCGCCACGGCCCGCCGACGAAGCCCTCCCACGCCGGCTCGTGCGCTATGTCCGCGCTCCCCTGCTGCGACTGGTGCTGAGGGATCGGGCTGGCGTGCAGGGTCATGGTGTCCGTCGATTCCGTAGACCGGAGCGGTACCGGGTCGCCCGCTCGCTGAATCCAGCGTAGGAGCCGGGATCAGGCAAAGCCAAGGTCAAGTCGAGTCTGATCGATCACGCCGTCGGGGCGGGCAATGGTGTGGTGCAGGCCATCGTCCGACCGGTGGTGGGCACTGCTTGGCACACTATTTCTACGAGACGAAGTCAGCGGGGGCGCGTGATGGAGATCCTCAGCCCAGCAGCCGGCTGAGCGTGCGCGCGTTGCGCGTCGTGGTCGTCGCCTTGTACCGGGCCTTCGACGACAGCCTCGAGAACGGGGCGTCCAGGGTGCCACCCTGCGGCACCTGCCAGTAGACGACCCCTCCCCTCCCCCGACCGGGTCGGTCGCCGGGTCGAGCCGCAGCGCGTCGGCGGCGGCCAGCAGCTCATCGAGGGCTTCCGGCTCCGAGACGAAGGTCACGTAGTCGTGCCAGCCCTCGCGGGACGGCCAGGGGAACGCGTCGACGACCGCCGCCAGCTCGGGCTGCGGCACCAGGACGACCCACGCGTCGTAGCCGAACCGCTCCCCCAGCCCGGCCTCGATCCGTCGCTTGGCGTCCGCGACGGCCTCGCCCGTGGCGTCGACGACGACGTTCCCGCTCGCGAGCACCGTCCGGACGCCCGTGAAGCCGAGCCCCTCGACGCAGGCCCGCAGGTCGGCGGACCGGATCGTCACCCCGCCCACGTTGACGCCTCGAAGGAGCACCACCCAGCGGCCGTCGGCCTCGCTCGTCGCCATGTCGGCCATCCTGCCCGACGTCATCGGCCCAGGGCAGCGGCGACCTCGATCGCCTCGCGTGTCGTCGCCGCGACGACGTCCGGGCGGTCCGCGCCCGCCCACGGCCGGCCGTGAGAGACCCACGCGGTCCGGACACCGGCCGCACGCCCGGCCGCGACGTCGGCGTGCGCGGTGTCGCCCACCATCCACACCTGGTCGCGATCGATCCCCGTGGCACCGAGCCGATCGAGAGCGATCTCGAGCAGGCCCGGGTCGGGTTTGGCGACGCCCTCCTCCTCGGAGACGACGACGGCGTCCACGCACGCCTCGAGCCCGCACCGCGCGATCTTGGCGCGCTGCTGCGCGGACGTCCCGTTGGTCACGACGGCCACCCGGTGGCCCGCGTCGCGCAGCTCGTCGAGCAGCCCCGGAACCCCGTCGTAGAGCCGCAGGCCGTCGACGATGCCCGCCCGGAAGCGGGCGATCACCGCGGGCACGTCGTCGTCCCAGCCCAGCCGGTCGACGAGCACGCGTGCCAGCGCCTCCTTGGAGCCGTGCCCGTCCTGGTCGGCCTCGAGGATGTCCGCGAGGGCGTCGGGGAAGCCCCGGCCTCGGCGATCGCGGCGGCGGCCCACGACGCGAACGCGTCGGTGCGGCCCACCAGGGTGTTGTCGAGGTCGAGGAGCCAGATCATGGGCGCAGGCTACCGACCCGCGGCGCCGGGGCGCAGGGGATTCCGTGCCGGTGCGGCCGGCTCAGCTCTCGCTGCCGCGCGTCGCCAGCGCCGCGAGGGCGTCCGCGGCGACGTCGGCGGGGCCGAGCCGGTACGCGGCGACGATCTCCTCGCGGCTCGCGTGGTCGACGAACGTCGTGGGCAGGCCGAGCGTGAGCATGCGCGCCGGGTGACCCTCGGCCGTGAGCCGCTCGCCGAGGAGCGCACCGACGCCGCCCTCCGCGAGCCCGTCCTCGACGGTCACCACGAGGTCCGCCTCGCCCGCGAGCTTCACGAGCGCCGACGGCATCGGGAGGACCCACGTCGGGGCCACGACCGTCGCCCGGACGCCGTGCTCGCCCAGGACGCGCGCGGCCTCGAGGGCCGTTCCGACCATGGCGCCCACGCCGACGAGGAGGACGCGCGGCGCGTCTCCCGTCTCGGGCCCGGTCCGCGCGACGACGTCCACGTCGTCGAGCCGGTCGACCGCCGGCAGGTCGGGGCCGAGGGAGCCCTTGGGGTACCGGACGACCGTGGGTGCGTCGTCGACGTCGACGGCGGTGCGCAGCGCCTCGCGCAGCGTGGCCTCGTCGCGCGGCGCGGCGAGCCGCAGGCCGGGCACGAGCCGCAGCATCGCGAGGTCCCACATGCCGTGGTGGCTGGGGCCGTCGGGACCGGTGATCCCGGCCCGGTCGAGCACGAACGTCACGCCCGCACGGTGCAGCGCGACGTCCATGAGGACCTGGTCGAACGCCCGGTTGAGGAACGTGGCGTACAGCGCGACGACGGGGTGCAGGCCGGCGAAGGCCATGCCGGCCGCGGACGTGACCGCGTGCTGCTCGGCGATGCCCACGTCGATCGTGCGCTCGGGGAACTCGCGCGAGAACGGCAGCAGGCCGACGGGCTCGAGCATCGCGCCCGTGATCGCGACGACGTCGGGGCGGCGCCGGCCGATCTGCACCAGCTCGTCCGCGAAGACCTTGGTCCAGCCGAACCGCGACGGCGCGATGGGCAGACCCGTCTCCGGGTGGATCACGCCGATCGTGTGGAAGCGGTCGGCGACGTCCTGCTCGGCGGGCGTGTACCCGCGGCCCTTCTCGGTGATGACGTGGACGATCACGGGCCCGCCGAACGCCTTCGCCTGGCGCAGCGCCCGCTCGACCGCCTGCTCGTCGTGCCCGTCGACCGGGCCGATGTACTTGAGCCCGAGGTCCTCGAACATGCCCTGCGGCGCGACGACGTCCTTGATGCCCTTCTTCAGGCCGTGCAGCCACTCGTACGCGAAGCGCCCGGGCGGGCCGGACCGGCGCAGCGTCCGCTTGCCCCAGTCGAGGAACTGCTCGTAGCCGTCGGTCGTCCGGAGGGTGTCGAGGTGGTGCGCCATGCCGCCGATGGTCGGCGAGTACGACCGGCCGTTGTCGTTCACGACGACGACGAGGCGCCGGTCCTCGGCCGCCGAGATGTTGTTGATGGCCTCCCACGCCATGCCACCGGTGAGCGCTCCGTCGCCGATCACCGCGACCACGTGGCGATCCTTCAGGCCGCGCACCGCGTTCGCCCGCGCGATGCCGTCGGCCCAGCTCAGCGACGTCGACGCGTGCGAGTTCTCGACGACGTCGTGCTCGGACTCGGCGCGGCTCGGGTACCCGGCGAGGCCGCCCTTCTGCCGCAGCGTCGAGAAGTCCTGGCGCCCGGTCAGGAGCTTGTGCACGTACGACTGGTGGCCCGTGTCGAACACGAAGGTGTCGCGCGGGGACTCGAACACGCGGTGCATCGCGAGGGTCAGCTCGACGACGCCCAGGTTCGGGCCGAGGTGCCCGCCGGTGCGTGAGACCGCCTGGACCAGGAACTCCCGGATCTCGGCGGCGAGCTGCCGCAGCTGCGCGGAGGTCAGCGCATCCAGGTCCCGTGGTCCCGAGATCTGCTCCAGCAGCCCCATCGGCGCTCTTCCTCTCGTCGTGCGGTGCCCCGGGGGCGTCGTGCGGTCGGCGCACCACCGGTGCCCGACCATCGGACGAGTCTACGCGGCGACCTGCGTCGTCCACGTGGCCGGGGTGTGCGCGTCGTGGGTGCGCCCGGTGGACCGTGACGCACGCCACGAGCCGGGCCACCGGGTCGCCCTAGACTCGAACCATGCGCTTCCTGCCCGGGCAGACCCCGACGACCGACCTCACCTACGGCGACGTCTTCCTCGTCCCCTCGCGCTCGGACGTCGCGTCGCGCTTCGACGTCAACCTGTCCAGCAGCGACGGCACGGGCACGACGATCCCGATCGTCGTCGCGAACATGACGGCCGTCGCGGGGCGCCGGATGGCCGAGACCGTGGCCCGGCGCGGCGGGCTCGTCGTGATCCCCCAGGACATCCCGGTCGACGTCGTCGCGGACGTCGTGGCCGACGTGAAGTCGAAGGACCCGGTCGTCGAGTCGGCCGTCGTGGTGGCGCCGGGCGACACCGTCCAGACCGCGCTGTCGCTGCTGGGCAAGCGCAGCCACGGCGCTGCGGTCGTGGTCGACCAGGGTCGGCCGGTCGGCGTGATCGCGACCGCGGACTGCCAGGGCGTCGACCTGTTCACCCAGGTGCACGAGGTCATGACGCCCGACCCCACCACGCTCGACGTGAGCGAGCTCGGCGCGCTCGGTCCGGACGGCCGCGCGGACGCCGGCGCGCTCGAGAAGGCCTTCACGCTCCTGCACGAGCGTCGCCACCACCTGGCACCGGTCGTCCGCGACGGCCGGCTCGTCGGCGTCCTGACCGAGAAGGGCGCGCTCCGCTCGTCCGTCTACGCCCCCGCCGTCGACGCGGCCGGGCGCCTGCGGATCGCGGCCGCCGTCGGGATCAACGGCGACGTCGCCGGGAAGACGCGCGCGCTCCTCGACGCGGGCATCGACACGCTCGTCGTCGACACCGCGCACGGGCACCAGGTCAAGATGCTCCAGGCGCTCGACGCCGTCCGCAGCGTCTCCCCGGACGTGCCCGTGGTCGCGGGGAACGTCGTCACGGCCGACGGCGTGCGCGACCTCGTCGCGGCGGGCGCCGACATCCTCAAGGTGGGCGTCGGCCCGGGCGCGATGTGCACGACGCGCATGATGACCGGCGTCGGGCGCCCCCAGTTCTCGGCGGTCCTCGAGTGCGCCGCGGCCGCGCGCGAGCTCGGCAAGCACGTGTGGGCCGACGGCGGCGTCCGCCACCCGCGCGACGTCGCGCTCGCGCTCGCCGCGGGCGCGTCGCAGGTCATGATCGGCTCCTGGTTCGCGGGCACGCACGAGTCGCCGGGCGACCTGCACGACGACGGCACGGGCCGCCTCTACAAGGACTCGTTCGGCATGGCGTCGGCGCGCGCGGTCGCCGCCCGCACCGTCGGCGGCTCGCCGTTCGACCGGGCCCGCAAGGGCCTCTACGAGGAGGGCATCTCGACGGGCCGCATGTACCTCGAGCCGCGCCGCCCCGGCGTCGAGGACCTCCTCGACTCGATCACGTCGGGCGTGCGGAGCTCGTTCACGTACGCGGGCGCGTCGTCGATCGAGGAGTACTTCGAGCGCGCCGTGGTGGGCGTGCAGTCCGCCGCCGGGTACGCGGAGGGCGCCCCGGTCCCGGAGAGCTGGTGACCGCGCCGGCGACGGCGCGCGACCAGCTCGTCGCCCTCGCGGCCGGCGACCACGCGTGGGCCTCCTCCTGGCGGTACGCCATCGGGACGCTGGACCCCGCGCGGACCCGCGACGCCGCGGTGCTCGTCCTGTTCGGCGTCCTCGACGCGGTGCCGTCCGACCACCGGGCGGCCGCGGTCGCCCGTGACCTCGACGTCCTACTTCTCGCCCGGGCCGCGTCGCTCGGCTCGCACGCCGGTCAGGTCGCGTTCCCGGGAGGGCGCGTCGACCCCGGCGATGGCGGGCCCGTCGACGCGGCGCTCCGTGAGGCCGTCGAGGAGACCGGGCTCGACGCCGCGGGCGTCGAGGTGATCGGCACGTTCCCGCCGCTCCCCCTGCCCGTGAGCCACCACCTGGTCACGCCCGTGCTCGGTTGGTGGGCGAGGCCCACGCCCGTGCACGTGGTCGACGTCGGCGAGTCCGCGCACGTGTTCCGGGTCCCGGTCGCGGACCTCGTCGACCCGGAGAACCGCCGCACCGTCGTCGCGCGCCGGGGCCCCCGCGCCTACCGCAGCCCCGGCTTCGTCGTGACCGCCGACGGGCGCGACCACCTCGTGTGGGGGTTCACCGCGGGCATCCTCGACGCGGTGCTCGACCGGCTCGGCTGGGCCGAGCCCTGGGACCGCGACCGTACGGTCGACGCGCCGCTCTGAGTCACGGCACGGTTCCGCCCGGTGGGCCGGCGCCCGGGCCGGAGAGCCTCCGGCCGAACGTCGGGCCGGCCGTGAGGGTCGCGTACGACCGCCGGACGATCTCGGCGAGCACGTCGAGGTCGACGTCGTCGAGATCCTTGAGGTAGACGCAGCCGGTCCCGAGCCGGTGCGGCCCGCGGAGCGGGGCGACCGTGTCGAGGAACGCCGCGACGACTGCTTCCGTGGGGCGCGTGCTGCTCGGGTCGCCGGCCATCGCCCCAGTGTCGCCCTCGCCGTCGTCCGGCGCGCGCGCCACGCCGTAGGGTCGGGCGGTGGACGCCGACCTCGCCGTGACGACCGACCTCGCCCGCGCGCTCCTGCGCGCCCAGCACCCGGACCTGCTCCCGAGCGCCGACGAGCGCCTCGAGGTCGCCGCGAACGGCTGGGACAACGTCGTGATGCGGCTCGGGGACGATCTCGCGCTCCGGCTCCCCAGCCGCGAGGCGGCGGCCCACCTCGTCGAGCACGAGCAGGCGGTGCTGCCCGTGCTCGCGCCACGGCTGCCCGTCGCCGTCCCCACGCCTTTCCGGGTCGGCCGGCGTGCGCCCGAGCTCGGCTACCCGTACCCCTGGAGCGTCGTGCCGTGGTTCGACGGCGAGACCGCGGACCGGACCCCGGTCGCCCGCCGCGCGGCGTGGGCGGGGGCCCTCGGCCGCACCCTCGCCGCGCTGCACGCGCCGGCGCCGTCGGACGTGCCCGCCAACCCGTTCCGGGGCGTCCAGCTCGCTGACCGCGACGCGGCGTTCGCCGACCGGCTCGCCCGTGCCGGCGCGGGCGTCCGCCCCGTGCTCGAGGCCGCGTGGGCCGCAGGGCTCGCCGCCCCCGTGCACGACGGCGCCCCTGTCTGGCTGCACGGCGACCCGCACCCGGGCAACGTCGTCGTGCGGGTCGGTACCGACGGCCCCCGGACGAGCTGGCCGCGGTCGTCGACTTCGGCGACGTCACGGGCGGCGACCCGGCGTCGGACCTCGCGACGGCCTGGCTGTCCTTCGACGCCGCGGGCCACACCGCGTTCCGGGCTGCGTACGCGCAGACGGGCGGCGCCGACGACGCCACCTGGGTCCGCGCCCGCGCGTGGGCGGCGAGCCTCGCGCTGGCCCTGCTCGCCTATCCCGACGCGCACCCGCTCATGGCCGAGGTCGGCCGGCACGCGGTGGCCCGCCTCTCAGCCGACGACGACCCCACCTGAGGGCGACACTTCGCCGACCAGGGGTGAGCCCCTCGTCAGAGCCCAGAACGGTGCACAACCCCCTGGTCGGCACGACGGCGGGGCGCCGTCGAGAACCCGTAGGACGACGGACGGCCGGGCCGACCCGAAGGTCGACCCGGCCGTCGCGGGGCGTCAGGCTCAGTGCACGAGCGAACGCAGCACGTACTGCAGGATGCCGCCGTTGCGGTAGTAGTCCGCCTCCCCGGGCGTGTCGATGCGCACGACGGCGTCGAACTCGACCGTGGTGCCGTCACCCTTGGTGGCCGTCACGTGGACGGTCCGCGGGGTCGAGCCCTCGTTGAGCGCCGTGATGCCGGCGATGTCGAAGGTCTCGGTGCCGTCGAGGCCGAGCGACCCGGCGTCCTCGCCTTCGGGGAACTGCAGCGGCAGGACGCCCATGCCGATGAGGTTCGAGCGGTGGATGCGCTCGAAGCTCTCGGTGATGACGGCGCGGATGCCCAGCAGCGCGGTGCCCTTGGCGGCCCAGTCACGGCTCGAGCCCGAGCCGTACTCCTTGCCGCCCAGGACGACGAGGGGGTGCCCTGCGCCGCGTAGTCCTGCGCCGCGTCGTAGATGGTGTCCTGGGCGTCCTTCACGAAGTTGTACGTGAAGCCGCCCTCGACGCCGTCGAGGAGCTGGTTCTTGAGGCGGATGTTCGCGAACGTGCCGCGGATCATGACCTCGTGGTTCCCGCGGCGCGAGCCGTAGGAGTTGAAGTCCTTGCGCTCGATGCCGTGCTCCGTGAGGTAGCGGCCCGCCGGGCTGTCCGGCTTGATCGCACCCGCGGGGCTGATGTGGTCGGTCGTGACCGAGTCGCCGAGCTTCGCCAGCACGCGGGCACCCGTGATGTCCGTGACCGGCTCCGGCTCGAGGCCCATGCCCTCGAAGTACGGGGGCTTGCGCACGTAGGTCGAGGCGTCCTCCCACTCGAAGACCGAGCCCTCGGGCGTGGGCAGACCCTGCCAGCGCTCGTCGCCGGCGAACACGTTCGCGTAGTCCTCGGTGAACATGTCGCGGTCGATCGACGAGTCGATCGCGGCCTGGACCTCGTCCGGCGTCGGCCAGATGTCCCGCAGGAAGATCGGCTTGCCGTCGGCGTCGCGGCCCAGCGGGTCGGACTCGAAGTCGAAGTCCATGGTCCCGGCCAGCGCGTACGCGATGACGAGGGGCGGCGACGCGAGGTAGTTCATCTTCACGTCGGGGTTGATGCGGCCCTCGAAGTTGCGGTTGCCCGAGAGCACCGAGACGACGGCGAGGTCGTGCTCGTTGACCGCAGCCGACACGTTCTCGTCGAGAGGGCCGGAGTTTCCGATGCACGTGGTGCAGCCGTAGCCGACCAGGTTGAAGCCCAGCTTGTCGAGGTACGGCCACAGGCCGGCCTTCTCGTAGTAGCCGGTGACGACCTGCGAGCCGGGGGCGGTCGACGTCTTGACCCACGGCTTGGACGTGAGGCCCTTCTCGACGGCGTTCTTGGCGAGCAGGCCGGCGGCCATCATGACCGACGGGTTGGACGTGTTGGTGCACGACGTGATGGACGCGATCGCGACGGCGCCGTGGAACAGCTCGAAGCTGTTGCCGCGCGTGTCGGTCACGGGCACGAGGCGCGTGGCCCTCGACGTGACGGCGGGCGAGTCGGACGCGGGGAACGACTCCTCCTCGGCCTCGTCGACGCCGTTGCCGGTCTCGGACGCGTAGACCGGGAGGTCACGGGCGAACTGCTCCTTGGCACGCGACAGCTCGATACGGTCCTGCGGGCGCTTCGGGCCGGCGATCGACGGGACGACCGTCGCGAGGTCGAGCTCGAGGTACTCCGAGAAGACGGGCTCGCTCGACGGGTCGTGCCACAGCCCCTGCTCCTTGGTGTACGCCTCGACGAGCGCGACCTGCTCGTCGGAGCGGCCCGTGAGGCGCAGGTAGTCGAGCGTGATGTCGTCGATCGGGAAGATCGCCGCGGTCGAGCCGAACTCGGGGCTCATGTTGCCGATCGTGGCGCGGTTCGCGAGCGGGACCTGGGCGACGCCGTCGCCATAGAACTCCACGAACTTGCCGACCACGCCGTGGGCGCGCAGCTGCTGCGTGATGGTAAGCACGACGTCGGTGGCGGTCACGCCCGCGGGGATCGACCCCGTGAGCTTGAAGCCGACGACGCGCGGGATGAGCATCGAGACGGGCTGGCCGAGCATCGCCGCCTCGGCCTCGATACCGCCGACGCCCCAGCCCAGCACGCCGAGGCCGTTGACCATCGTGGTGTGCGAGTCGGTGCCGACGCAGGTGTCGGGGTAGGCGCGCAGGACACCGCCGACCTCGCGCGTCATGACCGTGCGGGCCAGGTACTCGATGTTGACCTGGTGCACGATGCCGGTGCCCGGGGGACGACCTTGAAGTCGTCGAACGCCGTCTGGCCCCAGCGCAGGAACTGGTAGCGCTCGCGGTTGCGGTCGTACTCGATGTCGACGTTGCGCTCGAACGCGCCGGCCGTGCCGAAGACGTCGATCTGGACCGAGTGGTCGATGACGAGCTCGGCCGGGGCGAGCGGGTTGATGCGCTGCGCGTCACCGCCGAGCTCGGCGACGGCCTCGCGCATGGTGGCCAGGTCGACGACGCAGGGCACGCCGGTGAAGTCCTGCATGATCACGCGGGCCGGCGTGAACTGGATCTCCGTGTCGGGCTGCGCGTCCGGGTCCCACCCGGCGAGCGCGCGCACGTGGTCGGCGGTGATGTTCGCACCGTCCTCGGTGCGCAGGAGGTTCTCGGCGAGGACCTTCAGGCTGTACGGCAGGCGCTCGAGACCCTCGACGGCGGAAAGCCGGAAGATCTCGTAGTCCTGGTCACCGACGGTGAGGGTTCCCTTCGACCCGAACGTGTCGACGCTGCTCACGGTGCAACTCCTGTCTGCTGGCGAGGGGTGACGGGGCGTACGCCGGCGTCGGCACGCGGGCCCGTCGGGGCTTTTCAGGGGCTTCTTGGGGGCTTTCGTTCAGCCTACGCCAGCATACCGTAGATATCTTGACGTCAAGATATCGCGGGGTGGCGCGCCCTCGACCCGATCAGGCGGAACGCGATCTCGATGAGCACCCAGCCCACCACGACGACGACCGCGGCGAGCGCGAGCTGGCCGCCGTTCAGGAGCTCGAGCGCGAAGAAGTCCCGCGCGAACGGGATGGCCCACGCTCCCCCGCCGCAGGCCGCCATCGCGATCACGAGCCAGAACCGCCAGCTCCGGCCGTGGTTCCACGGGCGCGCAGCGAGCCCCAGGACCCACAGCGCGAGCGCGAGCAGCACGAGCGTGGCCACCGTCCGCGCCTCGACCGTCGGGTCCCCCTGGCCCCGCGAGACGAGGTAGGCGGTCAGGACGCCGGCACCGATCACGACGCCCGACGGGATGGCGTACGTCAGCACGCGCCGCAGGAAGCCCGGCACGTACCGCGTGTCGTTCGGCGGGAGCGCGAGGAAGAACGCCGGGATCCCGATGGTGAGCGAGCTGACGAGGGTGAGGTGCCGCGGGAGGAACGGGTACGGGACCGCGAGCAGCACGACGGCGACCGCGAGCAGCGCCGCGTACGTCGTCTTGGTGAGGAACAGGCCCGCGACGCGCTCCATGTTCGCCATGACGCGGCGCCCCTGCCCGACGACGCCCGGGAGGGTCGAGAACCGGCCGTCGACCAGGACGAGACGCGCGACGGCCTTGGTGGCCGGCGCCCCGTTGCCCATCGCGATGCCCAGGTCGGCGTCCTTGAGGGCGAGCGCGTCGTTGACGCCGTCGCCGGTCATCCCGACGACGTGGCCCCGCGACTGCAGGGCGTGCACGATCGCGCGCTTCTGCTCGGGCCGCACGCGCCCGTAGACGCCGTGCTCGTCGAGGATCTGCGCGAGGGCCTCCAGGGACTCGGCGTCGGGCTTGCCGTCGATGTCCGCGACCGCGGGGAGCTGCCGCGCGTCGTACCCGACGAGCGGGGAGTCGCCCTGCTCGGGCCCTCCCGAGCGCACGCCGGTCGCGATCGCGCCGACGGTCTCGGGGTCGTCGCCCGAGATCACGATGGTCCGCACCCCTGGGCGTGGAAGTACGCGAGCGTCTGCTCGGCGTCGGGGCGCACGTGCTCGCCGAGCACGCACACGACGGCGGGCACGAGGTCGTGCGGCAGCGGGTGGTCGGGGTCCGGCAGACCGGCCGGCGCCTCGGCGAGCAGCACGACGCGCGACCCCGTGCCCGCCGCCTCGCGCACGAGCGCGAGCGTGTCGCGCGCGGCGTCGTCGCCGCGGCCGGCGAGGAGGATGTCGGGGCCGCCGAGGACGTACGCGTGCTCCGCGGCGGCGACAGCCGACCACTTGCGCGCGGACGAGAAGGGCACGGCGTCCGTCACGGTCGCGGGCGACTCCTCGATGCCCTCCCCCGCGGCGAGGGCCGTCGCGTTCGCGCCCGGGTCGGCGGCGAGGGCCGCGAGGACGCCGAGGGCAGCGGCCGCCCGACCGTCCCGGGCGTCGCCGCCCGGCAGGACCACGTGGCGGTCGCGCAGGCCGATGGTGCCGTCGGTGATGGTGCCCGTCTTGTCGAGGCACAGGACGTCGACGCGCGCGAGCACCTCGACCGCGGGCAGTTCCTGGACGAGGACACCCTGGCGGGCGAGCAGGATGGCGGCGAGGGCGAAGTTGAGGGACGTGAGCAGGACGAGGCCCTCGGGGATCATGCCCACGACGCCCGCGACGGCCGCGACGACGGCGTCGCGCCACGCGCCCGAGCTGATGGACTCGCTGAGCCCGCCCGTGGCACGGAGCTGGGACCAAGCGAGCAGCAGCGCGATGGGGACGATCGCGACCGAGACGACCGCCAGGACCTTGTTGATGCCGTCGCGGAGCTCCGACCGGGCGACCGAGAACCGCCTCGCCTCGGTGGCGATGCGCTGGGCGTAGGAGTCGGCGCCGACCGCGGTGACGTGGACCGTCGCGCTGCCGGCGACGACGACCGACCCGGAGAGCACGTCGTCGCCGGACTGCTTGCGCACCGAGCGGGACTCGCCCGTGAGCATCGACTCGTCGATCTCGAGGCCGGCGACCTCGAGCACCGTCCCGTCGGCGGGGACCTGGTCGCCCGTCGCGAGGAGCAGCACGTCGTCGAGCACGATGTCCGCGAGCGCCACCTCGTCGTCGTGGGTGCCGTCGTCGTGGGTGCGTCGGACGCGGGCGGGTGACTCGGTGAGGAGGAGAGGTGGTCGAGGGTGCGCTTGGCACGGTATTCGGTGGCGATGCCGATGCCGGCGTTGACGACCATGACGAACGCGAAGACGGCGTCGGGCCAGCTGCCGGTGGCCAGGACGAGGACGGCGGCGATCGCGAGGATGAGGTTGAAGAGGGTGAGGACGTTGGCGCGGAGGATGGCGCCGAGGCTGCGGGAGCTGGCTCGTCTGACGTGGTTGACGTGGCCGGCGGCGACGCGTTCGGCGACCTGGGCGTCGGTGAGGGGGTCGGCGGTTGCGTGGGGGTGGTGGTGAAGGTGCCGGCGGGGCCGTCGTCGGCGGGGGCGTCATGGTCCGAGCCTAACGGAGCCGCGCCGATGTTGTGCGGTTATCGTGACATCGTGAGCGTGTGCCGATATCCTCACTTCAGGCCGCTGTCACGATATCCGCACACCCCCGAGGAGTCGTCATGACCGACCGTCCCGCCGAGTGGGCCTACGTCACGCGGCCCGCCGACCTCGGCGACTTCCTGCGCCGCCGGCGCACCCAGCGCGGGCTCACCCAGGCCGAGCTCGCCGGCGATCTCGGCATCACCCGCCGCTACCTCGTGGAGATCGAGCAGGGCAAGCCGAGCCTGTACACCGACCGGCTCTTCGCGCTGCTGCGGGAGCTCGACGTCGTGCTCAAGGTCGAGGCGCCGTGAGCCCCGCCGGCCCCGGCACGGAGCTCGACGTCTGGCTGTACGGCACACGCGCGGCCGCGGTGCGCCCCGCCTCCCGCGGCTCGGGCATCGACGTGACGTGGACCGACGAGGCGCTCGACCGGTGGGGCGTCGGTTCGCGCGTCCTGTCACAGCTCCTTCCTCTCGGCACCCCGGCGGGCTCGCACCCCGCGCGCGTGCGGGTCTGGCTCGAGGGCCTGCTGCCCGAGGGGCGCGCCCGGGACTCCATGGCGCGCGAGCACCGCATCGACCCCGACGACACGCTCGCGTTCCTGTCCGTGTACGGGCGCGACACGGCGGGCGCCGTCGTGCTGGTGCCCGCCGGGGAGCCGGACCCCGCGACGACGGCCCGCACCGAGCCCCTCGACGACGCGGGAATCGCGGCGATGCTGCGCCAGGCCGCGACGCACGGCCGCGCGGGGGACCGCCTCGACTCCCTGACCTCCCTGGCCGGCATGGAGCCGAAGATCGCTCTCGCGCGCGACGGCGAGGGGTGGGTTCGCGTGCGCGACGGCGCGGCGTCCACGCACATCCTCAAGCTCTCGCGCCCGCCCGGGACGGCGCCGTCGGACCTCGTGGACACCGAGGCGGCCGCGCTCGACCTGGCGCGGCGCGTCGGGCTCACGACCGTGGAGGCGCACGTGGCCTCGTTCGAGGACCAGCGCGCGCTCGTCGTCTCGCGGTTCGACCGGGTGCTCCCGCCCGACGGCGGTCGGGCCGCCCCGGTGGGCCGCGTCCACCAGGAGGACCTCGCGCAGGCCCTCGGGATCGCGACGACCGACCCCGAGCGCAAGTTCCAGCACGGCCGCGCCACCCCGTCCTACGCCGACGCCGCGCGCGTCCTGACCGACGGCGGCGCCACCCCGACGCCCTGCTGCGGCTCGTGGCGTTCACGGTCGTCGTCGGGAACACGGACGCGCACGCCAAGAACCACGCGTTCGTGCGCGCGCCCGACGGCGCCCGCGCGATCCTCGCGCCCGCCTACGACGTCTCGATGCACCTGCACTCCCCCGCGTCGTCGGGCCGGCTCGCGCTCGACGTCGACGGGCGCGACGACGTCCGCGCGATCGGTGCGGCGCAGCTCGTGGCCGAGGGCCGGGCCTGGGGCCTCGCTCCGCGACGGGCGACGCGCGTCGTCGCGGACGCGCTCGAGCGGACCGTCGCCGCCCTCGAGGCCGTCGACCGCGCGCGCCACCCCGGGGTGTCGGAGGCGGCGTGGGCGGTCGTGGACGACCGGGCGCGGGCCCTCGCCGCGGAGGCGGTCAGCCTCGCCGGGTGAGGGTCGCGACGGCCTCGAGGTGGTGCGTCATGGGGAACAGGTCGAACGCGCGGAGCGCGGTCAGGTCGTACCCCTGGGCGGCGAAGAGGGCGACGTCACGCGCGAGCGCGGCCGGGTCGCAGGCCACGTAGACCACGGCCTGCGGGGCGAGGTGGGCCACCTGCTCGACGACGACCCGTCCGGCACCCACGCGGGGCGGGTCGAGGACGACGGCGTCCGCGTGGGTGAGGCCGCCGCTGCTGCCGGCCGCGGCACGCAGGGCGGCGAGGACGTGGTCGACGGGACCGGCGTGCAGCTCGACGTGGGGCCGGTCGTGCAGGGAGCGGCGGGCGTCCTTGACGGCACGGGGTGAGCCCTCGACCGAGACGACGCGCCCGGTGGGGCCCGTGGCGTCGGCGAGGGGCAGGGTGAACAGGCCGGCGCCCGCGTAGAGGTCGAGGACGGTCGCCCCGTCGAGGCTCCGGCCCGCGAGCGCGTCGAGGACCGCGCCCACGAGGAGCGCGGGGGCCTCACGGTGCACCTGCCAGAAGCCGTCCGCGGCGACGCGGTGGCTCCACGTGCTGCCGTGGGCGGCGACGGTCTCCGTCACCGTGCGGCGCGCGTTGGGGCGGCGGTCCGCGCGGCCGCCCTGCCAGGTGAGGCCGTCGGCGAGGAGGAGGGGTGCGGCGGGCGCGCCGTCGGGCCCGGCGGGCGCGACGAGCTCGAGCCGGGTGCCGGGCTCCCACCGGCGCGTGAACACGTCCTCCGCGTCCGCGAGCGCCAGGACGTCCTCGGTGGCGAGCGGCATGGGGCCGCCGGGGGCGGCGGGGTCGAGCGCGAGGACGTCGTGGGTGCGGTAGCGGTGCATGCCGGCGCGGCCGTCGGGGTCGGCGACGAGCTCGATGCGGGTGCGCCAGTGCAGGCCGCCGCGGGCGTCGTCGCCGGGGGCGGTCTCGACGCGGACGCCGCCGCCGGGCAGGTCGGCGGGTTCGAGGTGGGCGAGGCGCTGGAGCTGCTCGGCCAGGACGGCGGCCTTCCAGCGGTGCTGCCCGTCGAGCGAGACGTGGGCGAGCTCTCCCCGCCGACTCCCCGGGTCCGGCCGCGGGCCAGGCGTCGGGGACGCGGTCGGGTGAGGGCTCGAGGACTCGGACGGCGTCGGCGCGCCAGAACCGGGCCGTCGCGGGGTCGTCGCCGGTGTCGGTGAGGCGGGCGAGGACCTTCTCGCCGGGCAGGGTGTGGCGGACGAAGACGACGCGGCCGTCGGTGCGGGCCACGCAGTGCCCGCCGTGGGCGACGGGGCCGACGGTGAGCTCGAGGAGCTCGTCGGTCGTCGGCGGGGTGGCGGTGGTCGTGGGGGGCATCGTGGGGCCTCTCACCGGCGGTGGATCCACGCCGGTCCGACGCGGGGGTTCTCGAGGCCGGTCTGGCCTTCGGTGGACTCGAGCTGCCAGGGCACGGACGCGACGACGACGCCGGGCGTGAACAGGAGGCGGCCCTTGAGGCGCAGGGCGGACTGGTTGTGCAGGAGCTGTTCCCACCAGTGCCCGACGACGTACTCGGGGATGTAGACGACGACGAGGTCGCGGGGCGACTCCCGGCGCACGGACCGCACGTATTGGAGCACGGGGCGCGTGATCTCCCGGAACGGGGAGTCGAGGACGCGCAGCGGGAGGGGAGCTCGAGCGCGTCCCACTCGGCGGTGAGGGCGGCGACCTCCTCGGCGTGCACGCCGACGGTCACGGCCTCGAGGACCGAGGGCCGGGACGCGCGGGCGTAGGAGATGGCGCGCATCGCGGGCTTGTGGAGCTTGGAGATCAGGACGATCGCGTGGACGCGGCTGGGCAGGGCGCGGGCGGAGGCGGCGTCGTCCAGCGCGAGCTCGCGGGACACGGACTCGTAGTGGCGCCGGATGCCGCGCATGAGGGCGTACAGGCACGCCATGGCGAGGATCGCGATCCACGCGCCGTGCGTGAACTTCGTGGCGAGGACGATGAGCAGGACGATGCCGGTGAGCCCGAACCCGAAGCCGTTGACCATGCGCGAGCGGATCATGCGCTTGCGGACGACGGGGTCGGTCTGGGTGCGCAGCTCGCGGGTCCAGTGCCGCACCATGCCGAGCTGGGACAGCGTGAAGGACACGAACACGCCGACGATGTAGAGCTGGATGAGCCGGGTCACGGTGGCGTCGAACGCGACGATCAGCGCGATCGCGCCGAGCGCGAGGACGATGATGCCGTTGGAGAACGCGAGCCGGTCGCCGCGCGTGTCCATCTGGCGGGGCAAGTAGCCGTCCTTCGCGAGGATGGACCCCAGCACCGGGAACCCGTTGAACGCGGTGTTCGCGGCGAGGACGAGGATGAGGCCGGTCGCCGCGGACACGACGTAGAACGCGGGCGTGAACCCGGAGAACACCGACTGGGCGAGCTGCCCGATCACGGGGTGCTGCACGTAGTCGGCGGCCACGGCGTGCCCGTGGTCACGGAGCTGGCCCGCGGGGTCCTCGACGTACTTGGCGCCGATGGCCCGGGCGAGCAGGAGGATCGCCATGATCATGACCGCGGAGATCCCGCCCAGCAGGGCCAGGGTCGTGGCGGCGTTCCTCGACTTGGGCTTGCGGAACGCCGGGACCCCGTTGCTGATGGCCTCGACACCGGTCAGCGCGGCACACCCGGACGCGAACGCGCGCGCCACGAGGAACGCCCCGCCCAGTCCCACGAGACCGCTCGACAGGTTGTCGGACGTGACGATGTCGAAGCCCGCGGACTCCGCCGCGGGCAGGCCGGTGGTGACGTAGCGCACGAACCCGACGACGGCCGTGACCCCGATCGCGGCCATGAAGAAGTACACGGGGATCGCGAAGAACCGGCCCGACTCCTTGACGCCGCGCAGGTTCGCCACCGCCAGCAGCACCACGAGCCCGATCGCGAACGGGACCTCGTGCCCGCGCAGGGCCGGGATCGCGGACGCCGCGTACTGGGTGCCCGACGAGATCGACACCGCGACCGTGAGGACGTAGTCGACCATCAGCGCGGACGCCACCGACAGGCCCGCTCCGGGGCCCAGGTTCGTGGTCGCGACCTCGTAGTCGCCTCCCCGGACGGGTAGGCGTGCACGTTCTGGCGGTACGACGCGACGACCGTCACGAGGACCACGACGACCGCGACACCGACCCACGGGGAGATCGTCGTCGCGGTGAACCCCGCGAGCGCCAGGGTCAGGAGGATCTCGTCGGGCGCGTACGCCACGGACGAGAGCGCGTCGGACGCGAAGACGGGCAGCGCGAGGCGCTTGGGCAGGAGCGTGTGGCCCAGGCGGTCGCTGCGGACGGGACGCCCCAGCAGGAGCCGTTTGGCGGCGTCGGCGAGATCGGACACGAGGCACCATGCTACGCGTGCGCGGGGTCACGGGCGGGGTGGCGGGGAAGGGCTCGGGCGGGCGGGGGCCGGGTCGCCGGTGGGGTGGCGGGGCGCGGCGGTGCGGGCGGTCCCGGCGCTGGTAGCGTCGGCGTCGTGCACTTCGTGATCATGGGATGCGGGCGCGTGGGCGCCACGCTCGCCCAGTCGCTCGAGGCGAGCGGCCACTCGGTCGCCGTCGTCGACCAGAACCCCGAGTCGTTCCGCCGCCTCCCCGCCGAGTTCGACGGGAAGAAGGTCACGGGCGTCGGGTTCGACCGCGACACCCTGGTCCAGGCCGGCATCGAGGACGCGTACGGGTTCGCCGCCGTCTCCGACGGCGACAACTCGAACATCCTCGCGGCGCGCGTGGTGCGCGAGACGTACGGCGTGGAGAACGTCGTGGCCCGCATCTACGACCCGCACCGGGCGGAGATCTACCAGCGGCTCGGCATCCCCACGGTCGCGACGGTCCGGTGGACCAGCGACCAGGTGCTGCGCCGCATGCTGCCCCTGGGAGCGACCGACGAGTACCGGGACCCGTCCGGGCAGGTGCGGCTGTGCCAGCTCGACTACCACCCGGGCTGGATCGGCACCACGATGGCGGCGATCCAGCGCGCCACCTCCACGCGGGTCGCGTACCTGTCCCGGTACGGGGACGGGGTGCTGCCCGGCGAGGAGTCGGTGCTGCAGGAGAACGACGTGCTGCATCTGCTGGTGCGCAGCGACGACGTGGACCGGGTCGAGCGCGTGCTCACCCGCGCCCCGAAGACCGAGGAGCGTGAGGGCTGATGCGGGTCGTGATCGCCGGGGCAGGCTCCGTGGGGCGCTCGATCGCCCGCGAGCTGCTGGGCCACGGGCACGAGGTGACGCTCATCGACCGTCAGCCGTCCGCGATGCGGGTGTCCCAGGTCCCCGACGCGGACTGGCTCCTCGCGGACGCGTGCGAGCTGCCCACCCTCACGCAGGCGCGCGTCGACGAGTGCGACGTCATCGTCGCGGCCACGGGCGACGACAAGGCGAACCTCGTCGTGTCCCTGCTCGCGAAGACCGAGTACGGGGTCCCGCGCACCGTGGCGCGCGTCAACAACCCGGCCAACGAGTGGATGTTCGACGAGTCGTGGGGCGTGGACGTCGCCGTGTCGACGCCGCGCATCATGACGGCCATGGTCGAGGAGGCCGTCGCCGTCGGCGACCTCGTGCGGATCTTCACGTTCCACCAGTCCGGTGCGGACATCCTCGAGCTCACCCTCCCCGACGACTCCCCGCTCGCGGGGCGCCGGGTCGGGTCTGTGCCGTGGCCCGACGACGTCGTCCTCGCGGCCGTCGTGCGCGGCCCGCGGCCGCTCGCGCCCAGCCCGGACGACACCCTCGAGGTGGGCGACGAGCTGCTGTTCGTCGCCGGCGCGGAGGTCGACGAGGACGCCCTGCAGCGGCTCCTCGCCCCGGGCGGGGAGCTCGCCGACGGGGGCGAGCTCAGGCCGGTGCGACTGCCTGCCGCGCCCGGTGCGGGATCAGGATCCACGTCACCCACAGCGTGAGGCCCCACAGAGGCAGCCCCATCACGAGGCGGGCCGTGCCCAGCCACCCCACGGAGTGGTCCAGGTACAGGGGGACCTGGACCGCCAGGCGCAGCCCGAACATCGCCACCCACACCCACGTCGCCCACGCGTAGCGCCGCACGAGCTCCCGGTCGGCGCGCCACGCCGTCGGGAACGCGGGACGCAGCGGCTCCTGGGCCTCGCGGGCCGCGTCAGCCTCGGCGGGCGTCGGACGGGCGGGGGCCTTGCCGCCCGCGAGCGTCGCCCCGCCCATGCCGGAGCGCAGCAGCTCCACGACGACGCCCACCGCGGGCCAGCGCACGAGGATCGTGACCAGGCACCCCACGAGGTAGGCGGCGTTCGTCAGCAGCCCCACCGCGTAGTAGTTCTCCGCCTTGTGGGACGTCGCCGCCCACAGGACGCCGATCCCCACCCCGACGAGCCCGCCGAGCGCGTGCACCGGCGGGGTCCGGGCGACCAGCCGCGCCACCACCAGCAGGACCGCGACCGCGACCGACGCCCACAGGGTCGCCGTCAGGTCGCTCGTGAGCACGTACACGACGACGAACACGAGGCCCGGGAGCATCGACTCGACCAGGCCGCGCACGCCGCCCACCGAGTCCAGGACGGAGAAGTCGTCGGACGCGAGCGCGCGCACCCCGCGAGCGTCCGCGCCGTCGCCCGCGGCTTCGACCTCGCCGGCGGCGACGTCGTCCGCCTCACTCACCATGGCGCGCGCGCAGCTCGTAGCGCGGGTTGAACACGGTCGGCCGCCCGCCCGAGGTGCTCACGAGACCCTCGGCCTTGAGCCGTGCCCCCGGCTCGATGCCGGCGATCCGGCGCCGGCCCAGCCAGACGAGGTCGAGCGAGCCCGTGCCGTCGAACAGCTCCGCCGCGAATGCCGGCACGCCCTCGCGGGGACGCAGCGTGACCGACCGGACGACGCCCGACACCTGGACGCGGCGACGGTCCGGCAGCGACCCGATCGCCGAGCAGCCGAACTGGCGGCGCGCCTCGTCGCGCTCCTCGTCCGCCGCGATCTCGTCGCGCGACGCCAGGGCGTCCTTGAGCGCGGTGCGCACGCCCATCAGCGGATCTCCGTGATCTCGGGACCCCGCTCGAGCGGGTTGAAGCCCCCGGCCGGCGGCTGCGCGTGCCCCGCGGCCTGCCCGCCCGCCTCCGCGCCGTCCTCGGACGCGCCGTTCGCGTCCGGCTGGGCGGGCGGGGTCAGCTCGAGGACGTCACGCGGTGGGCGGGCCGCCTCGCCGCGCACCACCACGGTGTTCGCGAACACGAACTCCAGCGTCGTCGCGGCCTCAGGCTCGACGGCGGCACGACCGGTGATCACGCCGCGCAGGAACCATCGCGGCCCGTCGACCCCGAGGAACCGGGCGGGCCGGAAGCCGGTGCGCCCGTCCGCGCCCGCGACGGGGAGGCGGGCGAGCAGCTCGCGCCCGAACGGGCCGGGGACGTCGTCCGCGGCGCCGCCCTGCTGCTGCACCGACGACGCGATCTCCTCGCGGATCTCGTCCCAGATGCCCTGCGTGCGCGGCGCGGCGAAAGCCTGCACCTGCAGCACCGAGCCCTCGACCGTGCACGCCACGCCGGTGAACTTGCCCGTGCGGCGGTCCTGCTCGAGGCGCAACCGCATCCCCGGGACGCCGGGCACCAGGAGGCCGCCCAGGTCGAGGCGGCCCGACGCGTCCTCGATCTCCGCGGCGTCGAACGGGCCGGACGTGCGCGGCTGGTCGCCGTCGCCGTCCTGCGCGAGACCCTCCTCCTCGCGCGCGAGGGCGCTCTCACGGTCCTCCCGGCGCTCGTCGGCCGTGGCCCGTCGGAAAAGCCCCACGTTGATCTCCTCGTCAGTACCGTCGGGCGCGCGCGAGGATCGCCCGCGTCCCGCATTCCACAGTAGCCCCGCCACCTGAGGGCGGCGGACGGTCAGGGGGTCGCTGTTCCCGCGCCGCCGAAGCCGCCCGAGGACCCGAATCCGCCGTCCCCGCGGTGCGACCCGGGCAGGCGCTCGGCCTCGACGAACCGGACCCGCTCGACCTTCTGCACCACGAGCTGGGCGATCCGGTCGCCGCGCCGCAGCGTGATGGGCTCGGAGCGGTCCGTGTTGAGCAGCGTGACCTTGATCTCGCCGCGGTAGCCCGCGTCGACGGTGCCGGGCGCGTTGACGACCGTCAGGCCGTGCCGGGTCGCCAGGCCCGAGCGCGGGTGCACGAACGCCGCGTACCCGTCCGGGAGCGCGATCGCGATGCCGGTGGGCACCAGCGCGCGCTCCCCGGGCCGAGCTCGACGTCCACCGTGGTCACGAGGTCGGCGCCCGCGTCGCCCGGGTGGGCGTAGGACGGCGGGGGACGCCGTCGTCGAGACGCTGCAGCAGGACGTCGGTCACCTCGGAGCTGGACACGAGGCGTGAGCCTAGTTGCTCGCGGGCGGGCCGGTCCACGCGCGCGCCCGGGCGCACCGCCGCGCCGGGACTCCCCGGCTCGGATGGCATCCTGGTGCCATGCCCGAACCCGCACCCCAGGCCACCGTCTCCGCCACGTTCCGCGAGCGGCTCCACCCCGGGCCCGCGTGGGTCGTCGGCGCGGTGTGCGTCGGGTTCGTCCTCGGGATCGTGCTCTGGCTGATCTCGATCGCCGCGTCCCTGATCGTGGGCGCCGTCGCCGCCGTCGTCCTCGCCGTCCTCCTGTGGACGTCCTCGCCCGTGGTCGCCGTCGGGCCCGGCCCGGACGGTGCCCCGTGGCTGTGGGCGGGCCGCGCCCGCATCCCGGTGGCGCTCCTCGCCGACCCCCGCGCCCTCGACGCCGCGGCGCTGCGCGCCGAGCTCGGTCCCGGGTCCGACGCGCGGACCTACGCGTGCCTGCGCCCCTGGCTGCGGTCCGCGGTCGTCGTCCGCGTCGTCGACCCGGACGACCCCACCCCCGGCTGGCTCGTCGGCACCCGCCGACCCGCCGACCTCGAGGCCGCCCTGCGTGCCGCGGGCGCCGCCGTCACCGCGACCCCGGCCGACGAGGCCCGGGAACGAGGAACGGCCGCCACCCCCGAGGGGTGACGGCCGATCGTCGGTCGCTCGCGAGGCCCGAGGGCCCGGCGGGAGGTCAGGCGGCGCACTCCGTGCAGACCGGCTGACCGTCCTTCGTGGTGTACGCGAGCTGGGAACGGTGGTGCACGAGGAAGCAGCGCGAGCAGGTGAACTCGTTCGCCTGCTGGGGCAGGACCCGGACCGACAGCTCCTCGCCCGACAGGTCGGCGCCCGGGAGCTCGAAGCCTTCCGCGGCCTCGGTCTCGTCCTCGTCCACAACCCCCGAGCTCTTGTCGGACCGGCGCGCCTTCAGCTCCTCGAGGGAGTCCTCGGACAGGTCGTCGTCGGTCTTGCGCGGGGCGTCGTAGTCAGTTGCCATCGGTGGGGTCACACTCCGGTCGTTCGTCGGACGTTGCGTGGGCGGCTGGCGGGTCACCGACCAGCCGGGCACTGCGCGTTCAATGCACGCGCGACCGGTTTCATTCCCGGTCGGCGAAGGGTGATTCAACACCATGCGGTCGCGGCTCGCAGCCTGGAACGGGTCGCGGGGCGCCAAGTGTGGCGGACTTCACCCCCTGCACCGTATCGTCGCAGGTCAGAACGTTGCCTGCCGGGTGTCACCGGGGCCGGCGGCCACCGTTCCACGGACCGGGCCACGCGGCCTGCGCAGCGTCGGGCAGCACCCAGCCCCGCCACAGCGACAGCAGCCGGAACGCGATCACGCCGAGCGCGACGAGCGTCGCCGACCACGCCGTGAGCCAGCCCTCGTGCCACAGCAGCACCGTCGCGCCCGCGCCCGCGAGCGCCGGGACGGCGTAGAGCTGGCGGTCCTGCAGGACGAGCGGGACCTCGCCCGTGAGGACGTCGCGCAGCACGCCGCCCCCGATGCCGGTGAGGGTGCCGACGATCACCGACGCGAGCATCCCCGCGTCGTACTGCAGGCCCTTGGTGGTCCCGACGATGACGAACAGCCCGAGCGCGCCGGCGTCGAGCACGACGACGCCGCGGCGCATGCGGGCGATGCCGGGGTGGAAGAACCAGATCGCGACCCCGGACAGGAGCGCGGTGCCGACGAGCACGGGGTCGGTGATCCCGACGGGCGGGGTCGCGCCGATCAGGACGTCGCGGAGCATGCCGCCGCCGAGCCCGGCGGTCCCGGCGAGGACGAGGACGCCGAACACGTCGAGGTGCTTGCGCACGGCGGACAGCCCGCCGGACAGGGCCGCGAAGAAGACGCCGGCGATCTCCAGGGCCGGCTCGGCGTGCAGGACGACGGTCACGTGCCGATCATCCCAGCGCACGGGTCCCCGGGGCGAGCGGGCGGCGCCGCGCGCGAGCTCGCGGACTCGCGGCACACCGGGGCGCCTGCGCCGGGTGCCGGGCCGGAGGTGGCACGCTCGGGGGACGGAAGCCGGGTCTGGGCGCGCGAGCCTAGTACGGTCGTGGCTGACGGGAGGCGTGATGAACGAGCTGAACCTGGTGGGACTGCACGAGGACGGGGAGAGTCTCGTCCTCGCGGGACCCATGGGCGAGCGGTACACCGTGCGCATCGACGACACGCTGCGGGCCGCGGTGCGCCGGGACCGGCCCCAGCTCGAGCAGCTGCGCGCGTCGTCGCCGGGCACCCTGCCGGTGCGGGAGATCCAGGCCCGGATCCGTGCGGGCGCGAGCGCCGAGCAGGTGGCCGCGGAGGCCGGGGTGCCGGTCGAGCACGTGCGCCGGTACGAGGGGCCGGTGCTCGCCGAGCGTGAGCACGTGGTGGACCGGGTGCGCGCGACGCGGCTCGGCGACGCGGACGCCCCGACGCTCGCGGACCTCGTCGCCGACCGGCTCGCGTCGCGGGACGTCGACGCGGAGTCGGTGGCGTGGGACGCGGCACGCGACGCGTCGGGCACGTGGCGGGCGACGGCACGGTTTGCCGCGGGCGGCCGGGACCGGACGGCGACCTGGGCGTACGACGCGTCCTCGCGCGAGGTCCGGGCCCTGGACGACGAGGCCCGGTGGCTGTCGGAGAACGAGGTGGGGGCACCCACGGCGTCGCGGACGACGACGTCCGGTCCGCGGTGCGACCCGTGCTGTCCGCGGTCGACGGGCTGCTGGAGCGTGGGCGGGACCCGCGCCACCCCCGGGACGCCGCGACGACGGACGCGCTCCTGGACGACCTCGGTCGGCGCCGGGGCACGCGCGCCCCCGACGTCGTCGAGGAGGACTTCGAGGGGTTCGGTCCCCTGCGTGACGAGCCGCACCCCGCCGGTTCCCGGGCGGACCGTCCCGGCCGTCCGGGCGAGACGCACGGTGACCCGACCGGCCACGTGGAGCCCCCGGACGACGCCGACCACATCACCGGCGACGACGCGCACGACGACCGCCGCGGCCGGCGCGGGAAGCGCCAGCGGCACGGGCACGACCGCGTGTCCGTCGCCGACCGGATGAGCGTCGCGGACGTCGTCGCGCTCCCGTTCCCGGCCAAAGACGCGCACCTCGACGACGACGTGGACGGGGTCGACCTCGACCCGGCACCCGCCGACGAGCCCGCCGCGGACGACCGCGGTGACCACGCCGCCGACGGCGGGGCTCGGGACACCGGTACCGCGCGCTCCGCTCACGGCTCCGAGGACGACCCCGCCCTCGAGCCCGCGGGTGCGGGCCGCGCCGCCGAGCGCAAGCCGTCGTCGCGCAAGCAGCGCGCCAAGATGCCGTCGTGGGACGAGATCATGTTCGGCTCCCGCACCGACGCCTGACCTTCCCCCATACCTCGCGGTGAAGGGCGCCGCTCAGGCGAGGTCGAGAGTGTCGCCCGGGCCCGAGCGGGCCGACGCCGTCGCGAGCGTCATGCGGCGCGCGTGGTGGCGGCGGCACAGCACCTCGTAGGCGACGGTCCCCGCGGACGCGTCCACGTCGCCGACGACGACCTGCTCGCCCTCCACGACCATCCGCCCGTCGACGGTGCGCGCGTTGTGCGTGGCACGCGCCCCGCACCAGCACAGCGCCGGGACCTGGAGGGTCTCGACGCGGTCGGCGAGCTCGACGAGCCGCGCCGACCCGGGGAACAGCCGGGTGCGGAAGTCCGCGAGGATCCCGAACGCGTACACGTCGATCCCGGCCTCGTCGACGAGCCGGGCGAGCTGCTCGACCTGCTCGGGCGCGTAGAACTGCGCCTCGTCGCACACGAGGTAGTCGACGTGCCCGGTGCGGGACCGCGCGTCGGACACCACGGCCCAGAAGTCGGTGGCGTCGTCGACCTCGTCGGCGTCGACCTCGAGCCCGAGGCGCGACGACAGGCGCGCCTGCCCGGCCCGGTCGTTGCGCGTGAACAGCAGCCCGTGCCGCCCCCGCGAGGAGTGGTTGTGGTGGGTCTGCAGGGCGAGCGTGGACTTGCCGGAGTCCATGGTGCCGCTGAAGAAGACGAGCTCGGCCACGGGTGGTGGTCCTCTCAGGTCAGGTGGACGACGAGCGGGATCCGCATCTCGGCGGGCGTGAGCGACCCGTGCATCCCGACGAGCGTGAGGCTCGCCGGGGTCTGGGTGCGCGAGTCCACGATGCTCGCGCGGCCCGTCGCCGCGACGACGACGTCCCCGATCACGGGCAGGGCGTGCGGCGCCACGTCGCCGAACAGGCCCGCGGCGACGACGTCGTCGCGCACGCCCACGAGCGCGGCGTCGCCCAGGTGGGCAGACCAGCGGGCGGCGACCGCCCGCGCGTCGGCCCCGGGCTCGAGGTAGAGGTGGCTCGCGCGCGGTTCGCCCGCGACGAGCGCGACGTCGGCCCGCAGCACGGGGTCGGTCGCGACGTCCCAGCGGACGGCGGGGTCGACGTCGACCATCCCGTGGTCCGCGGTGACGACCAGCAGGGTCCCGGCGGGCAGCGACCGGGCGAGCAGCGACAGGCCCGCGTCGAGCTCCTCGAGCGCGTGCCCCCACGCGGCCGACCGCCAGCCCTGGTGGTGGCCGACCTTGTCGACCTCGCCCCAGTACAGGTAGACGAGCCCCGGTCCGCGCAGCGCCCGGGATGCCGCGGCGACCCGGTCGGCGAGCGCCTCGGCGGGCAGGTAGGTGCCGCCGCGCAGGGCGGCGACGGTCATCCCGGAGCCGGCGAAGCGTGCGGGGCCGACCGAGGTGACGGGCAGCCCGCCCGTAGCTGCGACCTCGGGGAGGGGTGCCTCGCGCTGCCAGGTGCGGGGGTCGGGCGCCCCCTCCCAGGACACGAGGCCGGCGAGGCCGCCCGTGGCGGGGTTGCGGACGGTGTACCCGAGCATGGCGGTGCGCCCGGGCGGGGCGCCCGTGCCGAACGTGCCGATCGCGGCCGCCGTCGTCGAGGGATAGGTCGTGGTCAAGGGGCGGGCGGCGGCCGGGTCGCTCAGGCGGGGCCGCAGGAAGGAGGCGTGGCCGGCGCGTTCGCGCAGGTTCTCCCAGCCGAGCCCGTCGACGAGGACGACGCACGCGCGGGTCGCCGCAGGCAGGCCGAGCCGGGCGGTCGCGGCCGGGTCGGAGCCCGCGCCGTCGCCCCCACCGCAGCCGGCGAGTGCGCCGAGCACGCCCGGCAGGACGGCGTCGAGGCTCACCCCCGTACGACGGCGCCACGAAGGTGTCCGCGGCGACGTCCCGCGGGACGTCGCCGCGCGCGCCCGCGAGCGCCGCGAGGACGGGGAGAAGGTCGGCCATCAGCGCGCGGTCGCGGCGGACAGGACGCGCGCGAACCGGGCGGCGCGCTGGACGGCCTTGGCGCCGTCGGCCTCGGCGCTGACGCGGACGACGAGGTCGTCGGGCAGGAGCTGGCCGGTGAGGCCGTGGTCGGCCTCGCAGGTCGGGTCGGCGCACTGGGCGGGCTCGAGGTCGACACGCTGGACGCCGCCCCACCCGATGGCGAGGGTGAGCTCGGCGGGCGCCTGGCCGGCGCGGTGGGTGTCGGGGCGGGCGACGACGTGGGTGAGGAGACCGAGCTCACGGCGCGCAGCGGCACGGCGTCGGAGGTCGCGACCGCGCTCGCGGCGGGGTGCTCGGAGTCGGCGGGGTGGTCGTCGACGTGGACGGTGACGAACCGGGTGGGGGTGAGCGCGAGAACCGTGACGTGGCGGCGGATCTCCTCGCCGTCGAACGTGGTCTCGGCGTGCACGAGGTGGGCGACGAGGTCCTCGTCGGCGACGGCGACGTCGACGACGTCGTCCACGAGCTGCGGGTAGTAGCCGGCCCGGACGAGCTGGGCGGTGAGGTCGGCGCGGGGTGAGGTGGCGGGCTGCGGCACCCGGTCATTCTCGCACCGCACGCCCCCGCCCTCACCGAGGTGGGCCCCCGGGAGGCCCATCTCGCGAAGCAGGCCTCCCGGAGAGGTGCTTCGCGAGGGAGTCGGGGCGCAGGGCTACGTCGCGGGGCCGGAGAGCATGGGCAGGGCGCGGCGCAGGGCGTCGACGCGGCGCGGCGGGGCGAGGGTGGCGCGGGCGCCGAGGACGGCGAGGCTGTGGGGGGCGACGACGACGGGGGCGAGCTCGAGGCTCGCGACCTCGGGCAGGTCGTCGGCGAGGACGGACACGCGGCCGACGAGGTCCTCGAGGGCGGCGACGTCGACGCCGGGCGCCCCGCGGTACCCGAACAGGCGGGGCGCGGCCCGGACGCGGCGGATCATGGCGGCGACGTCGACGTCGGTGAGGGGCGGGACGCCGTAGGCGACGTCGCCGAGGAGGTCGACGGCGTCCCCGGACAGCCCGAACGACACGACCGGCCCGTACAGGGGTCCTCGCCGCTGCGCACGACGCACGCGACGCCGGCGTCGGCCATCCGCTGGACCTCGAACGGGGCCGCCCCTCGGCGAACGCGCCGGGCCCGAGGTTGTCGAGGATGGTCGCCCGCAGGGACTCGAGGCCGGCCCGGGCGTCGTCGTCCCCGGTGACGTCGAGCCGCACGCCGCCGAGGTCGGCGCGGTGGCGCAGCGCCTCGCTGGTGGCTTTGAGGGCCACGGGGTAGCCGAGCTCGCGGGCGGCGGCGACGGCCTGGTCGGCGTCCTCGACGGGCGTGGCGGGCCAGACGGTCACGCCGTAGCAGGCGAGCAGACGCGCGAGGTCCGCGGCGGGCAGCGGTCCGGGGGCGGCGGACTCGACGATCTCGCGGGCACCGTCACGGTCGGCGTCGGGGTAGGCGACGTGGGTGCCGTGGTCCTCCGCGCGCCAGCGCGCGTACCGGGCGACGGCCGCGGCCGCCCACACGGCGTCCTCGGGGGTGGAGTAGGCGGGCACGCGGTGCGTGACGCCGTCGGGCGTGGTGTGCGTGAAGGCGTCGGTGAGGCCGTGGAAGCCGACCGCGCTGACGAGCGTGGGCCGGCCCGACGACGCCGCACGGGCCGCGAGCTCCCCGCGAGCCAGGCGAGGTCCACGCGCACGGTGGGGACGTTGACGGCGACGACGACGTCGCACGCGCCGTCCGCGAACACGACGTCGAGCGCGGCGCGGATCCGGTCGGGGCTCGCGTCCTCGCGCTCGACCGACGCCCGGCACGCGACCACGAGGCCCGCGGCCTCGGCGGCGTCCGCGACCGCGGAGACCAGGGACGGCGAGCTCCCGACGATCCCGACGCGGCGCCCGGCGGGCAGAGGCTGGTGCGCGAGGAGCTGGGCGAGGTCGACCATCTGGTGGGTGTTGTCGGCGCGGATCACCCCGGCCTGCCTCATGATCTCCTCGAGCGCCCGGCGCGGGACGTGCCCGCGGCGCACCGCGTGCCCGGGCGGCGCGAAGTGCCCCGACTGCCCTGCCGCGACCACGACCACCGGCTTCGCGGACGCGAGGCGCCGCGCGATCCGCGAGAACTTGCGCGGGTTGCCGATGGACTCGAGCGAGAGGCACGCGACCGCCGTCGACGGGTCCTCGGACCAGAACTGCATCATGTCGTTGCCGGATACGTCCGCGCGGTTGCCCGCCGACAGGAACGTGGCGACCCCGAGCCCGCGCCGGCGCACCGTCGCGAGGAGCGTCACCGCGGTCGGCGCGGACTGGCAGAACAGGCCGACGCTGCCGTCGGGCGGGGGTCCGTCGCGAGGGACACGTCGATCCGGTGCCCGGGTGTGCGGCGCAGCAGCCCGTAGGAGGCGGGGCCGATCACGCGCATCCCGGCGGTGTGCGCGCGGCGCACGAGCTCGAGCTGGCGCGCCAGCCCGTCGGGGCCGAGCTCCGCGAACCCCCGGACAGCACCACGAGCCCCCGCACCCCGCGCCTCGCCAGGGCCGGGACGATCGCGAGCACCTGCTCGGGTGCGAGGGCGAGCACCGCGAGGTCGTACGGGCCGGTCGCCGTCTTGAGGCGGTCGTGGAACGCGACGCCCGGCAGCGCCTCCCCCGGCTCGCGGCCCGTCCCGACGACGTCGAACGTCGCGTCCCCGGGGTCCGCGAGCGCCCCCGCGACCACGGCGTCGGCGAAGCGCCGCTCGACGGCGTCCGCGGGCAGGGCGGGTGACGTCACGACGAGCACGGCGTGCGCGTCGAGGAGGGTCTGCATCGAGCGCGCCTCGGCGCGCCGCTCCCGGTCGGCCATGACCTCCCGGGACCGCTCGGTCGGGTCGAGGTCGACGCTCACGGACACGACGCCGTCGTCGACGCGCTGGGAGACGTCGTACCCGGCCTCGCGGAACACGGCGAGCATGCGCCCGTTCTGCGGCAGGACGTCGGCCGTGAAGCGTTCGACGCCGCGCTCGCGGGCGGCGGCGGCGATGTGCTCGAGGAGGACGGACCCGAGGCCGCGTCCCTGGTGGGCGTCGGCGACGTTGAACGCGACCTCGGCCTCGTGCGGGGCGGTGCGGTCGAAGCGGGCGACGCCGATGATCTCCTCGCCGAGGGGGCGTCGCCGTCGTCGCCGCCGTCCGTCGCGCCGTCGCCAGGTGGCGTCCCGTCGGCCCCGGCGGGCGTGGACGCGACCGCGATGAGGGCGACCCGGTCGTGGTGGTCGACGTGCGTGAACCGGCGCAGGTCCCGGTCGGACAGCCGCTCCATGGCGGCGAAGAACCGGAAGTAGACGGAGCGCTGCGACTGGCCGACGTGGAAGCGCTGGAGGGCGTCGGCGTCGGAGGGCCGGATGGGGCGCACGTGCGCGGTCGTCCCGTCCCGCAGGACGACGTCGGCCTCCCACTCCTCGGGATAGGGCGGGGCGGCGGGCTCGCTCACACCGGCAGCCTAGAACGGGTGGGGCGCGCTCGCCGGGGAGCGACGCCGTGATCTCAGTCCCACCGGCTACGCCGAGGCGCGCGGGCGGGCCTGCTCGGCGTCGGGGGCGCTGACCTCGGCCCACACCGTGTCCAGGGACAGCCCGAGGACGGTGGCGATCGCGGCGACCGTGGAGAACGCGGGGGTGGCGACGCGGCCGGACTCGATCTTGCGCAGGGTCTCCGGTGAGACGCCGGCCGCGAGCGCCGTGTCCAGCATGGGCCGGTCGCCGCGGGCGCTGCGCAGCAGCGTGCCGAGGCGCCGGCCTCGGTCGAGCTCGGCGGGGGTGAGCGGCAGACGGACCATGCCGCCGATTCTAATCCCGGGATGATCATCCCGGGGTAGGCTGGCCGGGATACTTATTGGCACCCGTCCCCGGGTGCCCGACGACGAAGGTGGCCCATGATCGAGATCCTCAGCCCCGTCGAGCTGGAACGCGCCGAGGCGACCGGGGCGCTCGTCGGGCGCATCCTCGCCACGGTGCGCGCCCGGTGCCGGGTCGGCACCAACCTGCTCGAGATCGACCGGTGGACGAAGGAGCTGATCGACGACGCCGGCGCGGTGTCCTGCTACGTCGACTACGCGCCGTCCTTCGGGAGCGGTCCGTTCGGGCACTACATCTGCACCTCCGTCAACGACGCCGTGCTCCACGGGCTCCCCCGCGACTACACCCTTGCCGACGGCGACCTGCTCACCCTCGACCTGGCCGTGTCCCTCCACGGGATCGTCGCCGACTCGGCGGTGAGCTTCGTCGTCGGGCAGGCGGCGCGGCCCGAGGACCTCGCGATGATCGACGCGACCGAGCGGGCGCTCGCTGCGGGCATCGCCGCGGCCCGGCCCGGCGCGAAGGTCGGGGACCTGTCGCACGCCATAGGCGAGGTCCTCACCGACGCCGGGTACACCGTCAACACGCAGTTCGGCGGGCACGGGGTCGGCTCGACCATGCACCAGGACCCGCACATCGCCAACGCCGGGCGTGCCGGGCGCGGGTACACGCTGCGGCCCGGCCTGCTGCTCGCGATCGAGCCGTGGGTCATGGCCGACACCGACGAGCTCGTCACCGACGCCGACGGCTGGACCCTGCGCAGTGCGACCGGGGCCCGGACCGCGCACAGCGAGCACACCGTCGCGATCACCGACGACGGCGCGCGGATCCTCACGCTGCGGCCGTAGGGGCGCGACGTCACGGCGGCGGCCCCGGCCGCGCGCCGTGCACCGTGGCGTGGGCGGCGTGCGGGACAATGGCGCCCATGGCCCGTTCGTCCCGCTCCGGCTCCCGCGCCGCCGCTCCCGACCCCTCCGAGCCGTTCGTCGAGAAGATCGTCGACATCGACGTCTCGGCGGAGATGGAGGGTCCTACCTCGAGTACGCGTACTCGGTCATCTACTCCCGGGCCCTGCCCGACGCGCGCGACGGCCTCAAGCCCGTGCAGCGCCGCATCCTGTTCCAGATGTCGGAGATGGGCCTGCGCCCCGACCGCTCGTACGTGAAGTCGGCGCGCGTCGTCGGCGACGTCATGGGCAAGCTCCACCCGCACGGCGACACGGCGATCTACGACGCGCTGGTCCGCCTCGCGCAGGACTTCGCGCTGCGCCTGCCGCTCGTGGACGGGCACGGGAACTTCGGCTCGCTCGACGACGGCCCCGCCGCCCCCGGTACACCGAGGCACGTATGGCACCGGCCGCGACCGCCCTCACGACGGGCCTGGACGAGGACGAGGTCGACTTCGTCCCGAACTACGACAACAAGCTCATGCAGCCCGAGGTGCTGCCCGCCGCGATCCCGAACCTGCTGGTCAACGGCGCGTCGGGCATCGCGGTCGGGATGGCGACCAACATGGCGCCCCACAACCTCGTCGAGGTCGTGGCCGCCGCGCAGCACCTCGTGGCGCACCCCGACGCCGACCTCGAGGCGCTCATGCGGTTCGTG
The DNA here is from genome assembly GCF_030161555.1 of Luteimicrobium album. Lineage (GTDB taxonomy): Bacteria > Actinomycetota > Actinomycetes > Actinomycetales > Cellulomonadaceae > Luteimicrobium > Luteimicrobium album. The sequence goes on along the minus strand of NZ_BSUK01000001.1, from coordinate 3,317,331 downwards.
CCCGGGCCTGACCTGCCGACGGGCGGCAAGATCGTCGGGCTCGAGGGGATCCGCGACGCGTACCGCACGGGGCGCGGGTCGTTCAAGACTCGCGCGACCGCGAAGATCGAGTCCCTCACGCCCCGCAAGCGCGGGATCGTCGTGACCGAGCTCCCGTACATGGTCGGGCCCGAGCGCGTGATCGAGAAGGTCCGCGAGGGCGTGCAGACCAAGAAGCTCCAGGGCATCTCCGCGATCACGGACCTCACGGACCGCGAGCACGGGCTGCGGCTCGTGATCGAGGTCAAGACGGGCTTCAATCCCGACGCCGTCCTCGAGCAGCTCTACCGGCACACGCCGATGGAGGACTCGTTCGGCATCAACAACGTGACCCTCGTCGAGGGCCAGCCCCGCACGCTCGGCCTGCGCGAGCTCCTGACGGTGTGGGTGGGGCACCGCATCGACGTCGTGCGGCGCCGCTCGCGGTTCCGGCTCGGCAAGCGCCGCGACCGTCTGCACCTGGTCGAGGGGCTGCTCCTCGCGATCGTCGACATCGACGAGGTCATCGAGGTCATCCGTTCCTCCGAGGACGCCGGGATCGCGCGGACCCGCCTCATGGAGGTCTTCGACCTGTCCGAGCCCCAGGCCACCTACATCCTCGACCTGCAGCTCCGCCGCCTGACGAAGTTCAGCCGGATCGAGCTCGAGAAGGAGCAGGACGAGCTCAAGCGCGAGATCGACGAGCTCGAGGCGATCCTCGCCGACGAGCAGCGCCTGCGCGGCGTGGTCAGCGACGAGATGGGCGAGGTCGCCCGCCTGTACGGGACGCCGCGGCGCACCATCCTGCTCGACTCCGCCGGGGCGGGCGTCAGCGGGGCCACGGGCGTCGCACCCGCCCTCGGCACTGGTCGCGGCGCCAAGGCGCCCGCGCTGAGCCTCGAGGTCGCGGACACGCCCTGCCACGTCCTGCTCTCGGCCACCGGGTTGCTCGCCCGCACGTCCGACGACGCAGCCCCCTCCCGCGAGGGCGCCCGGCACGCGCACGACGTCATCCGGTCCGTGGTGGGTGCCACCGCGCGCGCCGACGTCGGGGCCGTCACCAACCGGGGCCGCGTGGTCCGCGTGTCCGTGCTCGACCTGCCGGCGCTGCCCCCGACGCAGGGCGCGCCCAGCCTGTCCGGCGGCGTGCCCGTGAGCGAGGTCGCGGCGCTCGAGTCCGGGGAGAAGGTCCTCGCCCTGGTCGCGCTCGCCCCCGACGCGCCGACGCTCGCGCTCGGCACCAAGGCCGGCGTCGTCAAGCGCGTCGCGGCCGGCGACGTGCCGAACAAGGACGTGTTCGACGTGATCGGGCTCAAGGACGGCGACGAGGTCGTCGGCGCGGCGGCCGTCGCGGACGACGACGAGCTCGTATTCGTGTCGTCGGACGCGTCGCTCCTGCACTTCGTCGCCTCGTCGGTGCGGCCCCAGGGCCGGGCGGGCGGCGGCATGGCCGGCATCAAGCTGGCCGCCGGCGCCGAGGTCGTGTTCTTCGGTGCCGTGGCCGCGCACGTGCGCGACGGCGACGGCAGCACCGAGGGGCTCGCGGGCGCCGTCGTCGTGACGGTCGCCGGCTCGTCGGACGCGCTGCCCGGCACGCAGGCCGGCTCCGCGAAGGTCACCCCGTTCGAGCTCTACCCCGGCAAGGGGCGCGCGACCGGCGGCGTCCGGTCGCAGCGGTTCCTGCGCGGCGAGGACGCGCTGATCCTCGCCTGGGTCGGGGCCGCGCCCGCGCGGGCTCTCGGGTCCGGCGGCCAGCCGCTCGACCTGCCCGCGCCCGACGTGCGCCGCGACGGCTCCGGCCAGCCCCTCGCCGCCCCGGTCGCCGCGGTCGGCTGACGGTCTCCCCGCAGACGCGGCTGGCTACCTTCCCGGACGCGACCCCCTCCCGCCGAGCACGGGCTCTCCGCCCGTCCCGCGCAGCGGACGGACGCGGAGCCCGTGCGCGCGGGGCCGGGATCCCGTGCTCGACGACGCGTTCAGAGCCGGTCGAGCAAGCCGGCGAGCGGCACCGGGACGTGGTCGAGGTCGACGGCCTCGGCGAGCAGCCGTCCGTACCGGTGCTTGCGGTGCGCCCCGGCGCCGACGGCGTGCAGCAGCTCGTCCTCGAGGTCCCGTTCGCACACGAAGAACCCCAGGCGCGCGAGCCCGTCCCGGTCGGCCGCCTCGCCGACGCCCGCCTGCGCGAGCCCGCGCCGGCAGACCGCCTCCTCGCCGACGTCGACGAGGCCCAGGAGCCGCAGCCCGTCCCCGAGCGGGCCCAGGCGGCGGGCCGTCCGCGCGAGCGCGTGCGCGCCGCCGATCGGCGCGACGACCGTGCCTTCCGCGGCGAGGTCGTGGCCGAGCCGGGCGGCGAGCGTCTCGACCGCGAGCTGGTCGCTCGCGCCCTTGACCAGCACCGCCGTGACGGTCTCGCGCGCGGGCACGGTCTCAGCTTGCGAGCGTCCCCGACGCCTCGACCGACCCGCCGCCCACGGCCACGAACCGTTCGGGGCGGACCGCGACGACCACCCGCACGTCGGCGTCCGGGATCGGGTAGACGTTCCCGTAGCGCTCCTGGAGCGACCGGTAGAAGGAGGCCTCGGCGTCGTCGGGCGTGATCGAGACCACGGTCCCGCGCAGCTCCAGGTAGCGGTACCCGTCGTCGGGGTCCGCGATCGACAGCGCGACCCGCGGCTCGTGCTCGAGGTTGCGGAACTTCTGCCGGGTCGAGGTGTGCGTGAACCGGACGAGCTCGCCGTCCCAGTCGAACCACATGACGCTCGACTGGGGTGCGCCGTCGGGGCGGATCGTGGCGAGGTGGGCGAACAGGGGACGGTCGAGGAGATCCGCGTGCGACGCGGGCAGCGTGGTCGGCATGGCGCCACGATAGAGGCCTGCCCGCCCGTTCACCCGGCGGGCGTCAGCGCGCGGCGCTGCTCCGCGGCGACCACAGCGGCAGGACGGCGGGCCGCGGGCCGGTGGGGACGTCGTCGGCGGCGGCACGGTGCAGGACCCCGGCCGCGAGCAGCGCCTGCCCGACGCCGTAGGTCGCCATCACGGCGACGCTCCCCGCGGTCCCGGCCGGGTGCCCGGCGAAGTGGCCGAGCGCGATGAGGCCGTCGGACACGAAGAACACCGCCCCGCCGAGCCCGGCGAGCCGTCCGAGCCCCGTCGACAGCACCGCCATGACCGTGAGCATCGCCCCGTACACCAGCACGGGCACGAGCATCGACCCTGCGTGCGGGGCGCAGACCGCCACGAGCACCGCGAGCGCCGCCACGTACCCGGCGACGGTGAGGGGCGGACGCGGCGGCGGTCGGGCCAGAACGCCGTCACGTACGCGGCCTGGGCGAGCAGGAACGGGCCGACCATGAGGAGGAACGCGGTGTCGCCGTCGGCGGCGTTCGGGAGCACGTCGCCGAGCCAGGACAGCGCGAGGGCCGCGAGCGCCCACCGGGTGACGCGGGCGAGGGGCCGGTGCGAAGCACCGAGGACGACGACCGCCAGGAGGGGCATGAGGAGCGCCTGGGTGACGGTCGCGAGGGGTGCGCGTGGACGAGGACGGCGACGAGGTGGGCCGCGAGATCAAGCCCGTAGAGGGTGATGGGGAGGACGACGCGGGCGAAGGCGGCGCCGACGCTCTCACCCGTGGTCGGCTGGTCGGGTCCGGGGGCCGGTCGGTGGTGCTGGCCGGGGGTCATGGTGGGCGTCCTCGTCCGCTCGTCGCTGCGGGCGCGCCGTCGTGCCCGGGGTCGCAGCCTAACCGGGGTCCGAACCCGTGCGCCCGTATTCGGGGGACGGTGCGGCGGGCGGTTGTCTACGGTGGCGGGATGACGACGTCGCAGGTGAGGCAGGTCCAGGTCACGTTCGACTGCGCGGAGCCGGTGCGGGTCGCCCGGTTCTGGTGCGCGGTGCTGGGGTACGTGTGGCCGGCCCCGCCCGACGGCTTCGAGGACTGGGACGCGTACGAGCGCGCGTCGTCGCCGGACGACCCGGGCGTGTGGGCGGCCTGCGTGGACCCGAACGGCGTCGGGCCGCGGCTGTTCTTCCAGCGGGCGCCCGAGGGCAAGGTCGTGAAGAACCGGGTGCACCTGGACGTGCGCGTCGGCACGGGGCTGGTGGGCGAGGAGCGGCTCGCGGTCCTGAACGCCGAGGGCGACCGGCTCGAGGCGCTGGGGGCGTCGCGGTTCCAGCTGCTGCCGGCGAACGAGGAGGACGAGTCGGTCCTCGTCATGCAGGACGTCGAGGGCAACGAGTTCTGCCTGGACTGAGACGGTGTCACAGCTCGATCGCAAGCATCCGTGAGCCGACGGTCTTCTCGTAGCCGAGGCTCGAGTACAGCCCGTAGGCGCCGGTCGGGTTCTCGGTGTCGACGTCGAGCGCCGCGTACTGCATGCCGTCCGCGGCGAACGTGCGCATCGCTGCCGCGAGCAGGGCGGGCGCGAGGTGCCGGCCCCGGTACGCGCGTCGCACCCCGAGCGCGTCCGTGTACCCGGAGGTGTAGCCCTGGACCGCCCAGTCCTGCTCGGCGCGGATCGCGAGCTGGTACCCGGCGACGAGCGTCCCGCCCGCCGCGACGTGCGCGCGCGTCGCGGCGTCGAGCCCGGCCACGAGCGCGGGGTCCGGGGCGGGGTCGACGACGACGGCGCTCCACTGCGGCGCGAACAGCGTCCGGCCGTGGGCCCACACCTCGGGCGACTGCGGCTCGCTCCCCCAGTGGTCGCGGAACGCGTCGTTGTGCGCGAGCCGGACGGCCTCGTCGAGGGCGGGGGCCCAGGGCTCGAGCCGGAGCCCGTCGGGGAGGTCCACGACGGGGATCGGGTCGGCGAGGTCGCGGCGGAGCGTCGCGTAGTAGCGGAGCGTGCCGAACCCGGCCCGCTCGTAGAGCCGGCGCTCGGCCGCGGGACCGCCGTACTCGAGGTAGGTGAGGATGCGGCCGGGCAGGTCGCGGTCGCTCGCGGCGAGGACCTGTCGGGCGCGTCCGGTCATCCACGCGACGGCGGCGCGCCCGAGGCCCTCGCCCCGGCGCTCCGGGAGCACCCCGCCGTGGAGGAACACCCGCACCATGCTCGCGTCGCCGGGGCGGGTGGCGACGCCCCCGTACGCGACGAACCGCCCCTCGCCGTCGACCGCGGCGACGGTGTCCGCTGCGGGGTCGCGGCCGGGATCGTCGAACTCGTCCCCGATCTCGGCGAGGGAGGTCCGGAAGGGCTGGGCGTCGGCGTCCTCGATCGCGGCCACGAGCGCGTGCACGCCGGGGGTGTCGGCGCGCTCCAGGGGGCGCCAGGTGAGGCCGTCGAACGCGGGGAGGTCGAGGCGATCCGGGGCGGCAGCCCGGTCGGCGAGGGTCATGGCTCCCACGCTAGGCGGACCTCACACCCCACGGCACGGCCTTTGTCCACGATGGGCGCGCCCGCGGTCAGGTGCGAGGCCGTACGCCGGGAAGGTGCACGACGACGCGCAGCCCGCCGTCGGGCAGGGGCGCCAGGGCGACGGTCCCGCCGTGCGCGCGGGTGATGCTCGCGACGATCGCGAGCCCGAGGCCCACGCCGGCGTGGTCGGTGCGGGCGCGCTCGCTTCCGCGTTGGAACGGTTCGGTGAGCGTGGGCACGACGCGGGGGTCGAGCGCCTCGCCCGTGTTCTCGACCGTGAGCGTCGCGCCGCCCGGCCCGGAGTCGGTGCGCACCCGCACCCAGCCGCCGTCGGGCAGGTTGTGGACGATCGCGTTGTGCACGAGGTTCGTCGTGAGCTGGAGCAGGAGGGCCGGCGAGCCGAGGGTGGGCGCGGCGCCGCCGGCGGTCGCGAGGGTGACACCGCGGCGCTCGGCGAGAGGGAGCAGGGTCTCGGTGGCGTCCTCGGCGAGCAGCGACAGGTCGACGGTCTCGCGCGCGAACGCGCCCCGGTCGGCGCGGCTGAGCACCAGCAGCGCCTCGGTGAGGTCGATCGCGCGGGTGTTGACGACGCGCAGCCGCTCGAGGAGGGCGTCGGTGTCGCGGTCGGGGTCGGTCTCGGCGACCTCGAGGAGCGTCTGGGTGATCGCGAGCGGGGTGCGCAGCTCGTGCGACGCGTTGGCCGCGAACCGCTGCTGCTCGGCGACGTGCGCCTCGATGCGCGCGAGCATCGCGTCGAAGGCGTCGGCGAGCTCGCGGAACTCGTCCGCGCGGCCCGGGAGCGCGACCCGGTGGAACAGCGACCCGTCGGCCGCGGCACGCGTGGCGTCGGTGATCCGCGCGAGCGGAGCGAGCATGCGGCCCGCGAGGAGCCAGCCGCCGACCAGCCCGAACACGAGGAGGAACGCGAGCATGAGCGCGGCCTTGGGGGCGAACGCGGACCAGAGGTCGGACCGGCCGGGGATGAACAGGTCGGGACGCCCCCGGCCACCCGGTGCGAGTTCCGAGGGGACGACGACCGCCTTGTCGGGCACGTAGCGCAGCAGGAAGACCAGCACGACGGCGATCAGCCCGACCCCCGCGATCATGAGGAACCCCGCGTAGCTCAGGGTGAGCTTGAGCCGGACACTCAGGCCGGGGCGCCGTCGTGCGCTCACGGCGCCTCCCCGCCGGCCCGGCGTCGATCCGGTAGCCGACGCCGGGCACGGTCGCGATGAGCCACGGCTCGCCCAGCCGCTTGCGCAGCGCCGAGACGGTGATCCGGACGGCGTTCGTGAACGGGTCGGCGTTCTCGTCCCACGCCCGCTCGAGCAGCTCCTCCGCGCTCACGACGCCGCCACCGGCGCCCACCAGGACCTCGAGCACCGCGAACTGCTTCCGGGTCAGGGCCACGTACCGGCCGTCCCGGTAGACCTCGCGCCGGAACGGGTCGAGCCGCAGGCCCGCGAGCTCCAGCACAGGCGGGCGGTGGTGCGCCCGACGCCGGTCCAGCGCCCGCAGCCGCAGCACCAGCTCGCGCAGCTCGAACGGCTTGGTCAGGTAGTCGTCGGCGCCGAGCTCGAAGCCCGACTCCTTGTCGTCCAGGCGGTCCGCCGCGGTGAGCATGAGGATCGGCAGCCCGCTCCCCGACGCCACGATGCGCCGCGCGACCTCGTCGCCCGACGGCCCCGGGATGTCGCGGTCGAGGACCGCGATGTCGTACGCGTTCACGGCCAGCAGCTCGAGGGCCGTGTCGCCGTCGCCCGCGATGTCCGCGGCGATCGCCTCCAGCCGCAGCCCGTCGCGGACGGCCTCGGCCAGGTAGGGCTCGTCCTCGACGATCAGCACACGCATGGGCACCATGCTCCCGGCCCGGACCTATCGCGCGCATATCGAAAAGCGCTTACGCCGTCGCAACGTGCGGCTCCGTTGACTGGCGACATGCCTTTCGCCATCACTCCAGCACCCCGACGACGGCGCCGCCTGGCCGTCCTGGCCGTGTGCGCCGTCGGCGGGGCCGCGGTGGGCGGGGTCGCGGCCTCTCACTCGTTCGGCGCGGCCCACGGCCCGTCCTCCGCAACGGCCACGACCGTCGCACACCTCAAGGACGCCGTGTCCTCACCCGCGAAGAAGCCGGCTGCGACGTCGGCTGCGAAGAAGCCGCCGGCGAGCAAGCCGGGCGCCGGGCGCCGCGGCGCTGCCGAGAACGGCGAGGGGGTGGCAGCGGCGTCGTGACGGTGTTCAGTGACGACCCGACCGTCACCCACCTCGACCCCGACCTGCTCGCCGCACTGCGCCGCGCCGCGACCGACGCCGCGGACCAGCGTGGGATCCAGTTCGTCGTCAACAGCGGGTGGCGGTCGGCCGCGGACCAGGCCGAGCTCCTCGACGACGCCATCAAGAAGTACGGGTCGAAGGCCGCGGCCGAGAAGTGGGTCGCGACCCCCGACACGTCCGAGCACGTCAAGGGCGAGGCCGTCGACCTCGGGCCCATGAAGGCCACCGATTGGCTCGCGCAGCACGGTGATGCGTACGGGCTGTGCCAGATCTACGCCAACGAGTCCTGGCACTACGAGCTGCGACCCTCCGCGGTGAAGCATGGCTGCCCCGCCATGTACGCGGACCCGACGCAGGACCCGAGGATCCAGCAGTGACCGCGGTCGCCGTCGCCGGGCCCACCCGCACCCGGGCGCGCTCGTGGCTCGTCGCGCTGTTCGCCGTCTACCTCGCGCTGCTCGTGTGGCTGGTGCTGTGGAAGCTGCACGTGCCGTGGGTCGGGTCGGGGGCGCGGCGGACCGTCAAGCTCGTACCGTTCGTTGCGACGGACGCGAACGGGCCGAGCCAGCCGTCCGAGGTGCTCGGGAACGTGCTCGCGTTCGTGCCGTTCGGCGTATACCTCGGGCTGATCGCGCCGCACTTGCCTTGGTGGCGCAGGTGGGCCTGGGTCGTCGGGGTGGTCGCGCTGACGAGCGCCGGGCTCGAGGCCGCGCAGTACGTGCTGGCGGTCGGGAGCTCGGACGTGTCGGACGTCATCGCGAACACCGCGGGCGGGCTGGTCGGGCTCGTCGTAGCGATGCTGGCGCGTCGCGCGCTCCCCCGTCAGGGCGCGCAGGTGCTCGCCGCGCTGTGCGGCGTCGTGACGGTGCTCGGTCTGCTCGCCGGCGCGGTCGGTGTCGTCGCGCCCTTGCGCTACGGAGGCCCGCCGCCCGACGACGTCCACGTCCAGCTACGGATCGACCGTCAGCCGCGGCTGGACGCCCCGGGCTGAGCTGAGGCGGCCCGGACGTGGCTCGTCTTCCTGGTGCCGAGCAAGCGGGTTCCGCGTCGAGCAAGCGGGTTCCGCGTCGAGCAAGCGGGTTCCGCGTCGAGCAAGCGGGTTCCGCGTCGAGCAAGCGGGTTCCGCGTCGAGCAAGCGGGGACTTGCTGCTTGCTCGCCGCGGAACCCGCTTGCTCGGCGAGGGGCTGGACGGCTTGGGGCCGCTCAGGGACCGTGTCAGCCGAGGGTGTCCTCGACGAGATGGGGGCGCTTCTCGTAGACGTTCAGGTGCACGGTCGGGCTGGTCGTGGTCGCCTGGCCGTCGATCGTCGTCCAGGTGTCCGGGTCGGCCAGGTCCCCGGGGATGCCCTGGATGCGGAACCGGCCCGTCCACGTCGTGGTCAGGTCCAAGGTCGCGGGGCCCTTGTGGGTGTACGTGTGGGTCACGCTCTGGTCCGGGTACGGCTTGCCCGGGTCGGTCGTGGTCAGCGGGAACCCCTCGTCGCCCTCCTCGGACCCGTAGGACCAGGTGAACGTCTTGGGGACCGCCTCGACCTGGACGGGAATCTTCTGATCGCCCTCCCCGAGGCTGATGTCGAACGTCTCGGCGACCGCGTCGGTGTACGTGATCGTGGGCATGTTGATCAGCACCTGCCCACCGGCGGGCTGGACCTTGATCGCGGACGGCTTGACCGTCAGGGACTTGAACGCCGTGGTCGCCTCGGCCTTGAGGTCGGCCGGGTTGAGGCACAAAGCAGCGTTGTCCACCAGCTCCCAGCCCGACCATGCGGTCGGCTCACCGTCGACCACCTCGCGAGACGCGACATACAACGGATCCAAAGGCAGCGACCCCTTCGGGCAGTTCGCGTCAGCGACCTTCTGGATCAGCCACGCGCACCCCTCGACGTCACCGACGTCGCCCTCATGGCAGAGCACGGCGGGCTTGCGCTCGTACCGTTTGGTGGGAAGGCCCACGACGGCGCCGTCGTAAGCAATTGCGCCCCCAAGGTATCGGTTGAAGTCGAACTTGTTGCCGTCTGCCTTGCTTGTGAGGCCGGAACCGTCGAACTCAGAGGCCGTCGCACCGTTCTGAACGAGGACTGTGAGCGCCACTCCTGCCAGGAGCAGCACGATAGCCCGCCTCACTGGCCGTCCTCGGTGCCGATCTCGAGGATCTTCCAGGCCTTCCCAGCGCGCATGACCTCCACGCCTAGTACGACCTCATTCGCGTCGCTGCTCGTGACGTCGTTGCCTGCCCTGTCTCGGATCGCGGAGGCCTTCTCCGAGAAGCGCACATCGAGGCGGTAGGCGTCATAGAGGGTGTCTCGGTCGTAGGTTTGCACAACTTTGGCTTCGAGTGCGCCGCCCACGAACTTGTAGTGCTTCTTCTTGATGCTCAATGCGTCACGACGGGTCTTCGAGCAGAAGTCGCATTTCTTCGCGACAGAGAGCCGATCCCATTCCTTCACGTCCCCGGTCCGCATCACGTACGGATAGAGCTGGATGAAGTAGAGCGCGGTCTTCCGCGCACCCTCGGCGGTGTTCGCGTTCATGCCTGCAGGGCGCTTCGGGGCACCGCTCGTCGCGATTGTCGCGGTGGCCGTCGGGATCGGCGTCGCATGGGGCGTGGCCGCGGGCGTGTTGACGGTCGGTGAAGGCTCGATCGCTGCGGCCGTCGTCGGGCCCGCCTCCCCGGAACCGCTGCAACTGGTCAGGGCGAACGCGGTCACCACGGCGACCACAGCGGCACCGACCGCCCGCCTGCCAAGCAGTCGTGGCGGTCGGCGCCGGACATCGCTGGTGTGCGTCGATTCGTGCGCGTTCACGTAGCCCCCTGGGACGTGCGTCATCGGACGGAACGCGCCGACCCTATCGGGCACGACCAGTCGTGACGCCACCGCGCGTCCACCCTGTGGACAACGTGGCCGAGTCACAGCAACAGCCCCCCCCCCCCCCCCCCCCCCGCGACGAGACCAACTGGCCGGCACTACTCGCCCCTGTGGATAACCTCCAACCCGCACCCGGCTCCCCGATAGGTTCGCCGACGGCGGCGCGAGGGTCGCGTGGTCAGTGGCAACGCGGGGGTGCTGGGGTGGGTCGTCCGGTCGATTGGTCACCGGTCGGATTGGACGTCGACCCGACCCCGGGCGACCCCGTCCTCGTGCTGTCCGGTGGCCGTGAGTACCTCGATGTCGCGGACGCGATCAACGGCGCGGCCGCAGCGATGGCCCGCCTCGACACCGGCGGTGCGATCTCCCAGGCCGTGGACGCGCTGGTGGAGGCGCGGGACGACACGATCGGTCAGATCCGCAAAGCCCACGGCCGGTACGTCGCGGCCGGGGACGCCCTGATCACCTACGCCGGAGTCCTCGAGTCCGTGCAGACCGATACGGCCCGGGCGCTCGAACAAGCAGGGGCCGCGTTCGACGAGCAAGCCGACGCCGCCCGCACCCGCACCTACTACCAGCAACTCGCCGAGGTGGAGACCGACCCCGCCACCAAGAACCTCTACCTGCAGCACGCGGACCTCGCCGGCCAGAACGCCGCAACGTCCCTGCAGGTCGTGGCCCGAGCCACCGGAGACGTCGCTGCCGCGGTCGACGTGCGGGACCGGGCCGCCGAAGACGCCGCAGGTCACATCCACCAGGCCGTCGCCCACGACGGCCTGGACGACTCGTGGTGGGACAACTGGGGTGCCAAGTTCGTCGCCGCGATCGCCGACGTCGCGGACCTGGTCTCCCAGATCACCGGCACCCTCGCGATGGTCGTCGCGTTCATCCCCGGCATCGGGCAAGCCCTCGCCGGAGCACTCCTGGTCATCGCAGCCGTCGCCGCGATCACCAGCGCCCTGGCGAACATCGCCCTCGCCGCCACCGGCAAACGCACCTGGGCCCAAGCCGGGGTCGCCGTCGCCGGCGCAGCCCTGTCCACCCTCGGCCTCAGCACCGCCGCCAGGGCCGCGACCGGGATCTCCAAGACCGCACTCGGTGCCGGTGCACGCCAGGGCGCGACCGGACTCAAGAGCCTCGGTGGTGGAGGCCTCAAGAGCGTGGGCGGGGCCAAAGGGCTGGGGCGCCAGCCGGTCTGCAAGGTCGGGTTCGGAACCTGCTTCACCGCCGGCACCCTCGTGGCGACACCGGATGGGGATCGGGCAATCGAGACCCTGCAGGCCGGGGACACCGTCTACTGCTACGACCAGACCACCGGCACCCAGACCGTCGAGACGATCGAAGAGACCTTCGAACGCACCACCACGACCCTCATCCACCTCACCATCGACGGGCACATGATCACCACCACGCCCGAGCATCCGTTCATGGTCACCGGGCTCGGCTGGATCCAAGCCGCCGACCTCCGCGTCGGCGATCGCCTCATCACCGCCGCTGATCCGGACGTCACCGTCGACACTGTCGGGGCCGAGACAGCGGACGAGTCCGTCGCGGTCTACAACCTTCACGTCCACGCCCACCACACCTACTACATCCTCGCCGGCGAGGCCGCCGTCCTCGTCCACAACATGGCGGCGCACGACCTATCGCTCGCCGAGCATGAAGCTTCTGGGAGTCATGTAATCGCACGACACGTTGGAAAGAGCAGGGCCTATCTCAAGTCACGGAATCTCCCACTGTCGTCGACGTTCGTTGACCTCGAGACGGCGAAGCGAGCGACTTCCGCTAACATTGAGACCCATCGCGACGTGATCAAGGCTTGGCTCGCCGGCAAGAAGCCAAAGCTTCCGTTCAGCGGGCCGTTGAGCAGAGGTGACGGAATCACGTACGTCAGAGAACTCGACAAGTTCGTGCATTCCGACACCGTCGTGACTGTGCTCAAGCGCGACAGCGGAGCACCGGAAGGCTATCGTCTCCTGACGTCATACCCACATTGGCAGGGCAACAATGGATCAGCTTGAGTATCTAGCACGCGCATACTTCCACCCCGATTGGAATGTGGAAGCAAGTACGCCTGCGGGCGCCATGAGGAATTTCGTTCGAGACGAGCCGCCCGAGGACGTCGCCCAACTCGGAGAGGAGCTGGTGTTACTCCTGAGCGCGAACCCCACCGAACAGGAGCTCCACGACGTTTGGCAGCACAAGAGTGGAGCATCGTGGGACCCTGTGATCACAGGCTGGGGCACCTACCGTCAATGGTTCCAGGCGATGCTCGCTGCTGTGAGCTGATCCTCACCAGAGACAGGGGCCCTAGGCGACGCTGAAGGCCTCTTGATGCCTGTAAGCACCGGATAGCCGGACGGGGGATCTGACGTGAGGGACACACTGATCTATCTCGCTGAGACCTATTTCCACCAGGACTGGGACCTCAACGCACCCACGCCGCTCGGCGTCCTCCAGTCGTTCAAGGAGTCCGAGGCCACCGAGACAGTCGGATCGCTCCGTGCCGACGTACAGTCCCTCCTCGCCGGAGATCCGACGGAGGAGCGGCTCCGTGACATCTGGTTCCACCAGGGGCGTGCTGACTGGGACCCGACTCGCCACGGATGGACGACCTTCAGAGAGTGGTTCGAGGCCGTCCTCCGAACCACCTGCTAAGCCCTCACGGGGACCACAAGCACCGGATCTCACGCCGTTCTCCACGGCTAGGCTCTTGGACGGCCCCGCCGAGCCGCCCACGCCCGCTCTACACTCCGAATCATGCTGACCCCCGCTCCGCCCAGCTCGTCGACGCCCTCCGTTCTCGGGTTGTCGTGGCCGACGGCGCGATGGGGACGATGATCCAGGCGCAGGACCCGTCGCTCGCGGACTACCAGAACCTCGAGGGCTGCAACGAGATCCTCAACGTGTCCCGCCCGGACATCATCCGGTCGGTCCACGACGCGTACCTGGCGGTCGGCGTGGACGCGATCGAGACGAACACGTTCGGCGCGAACTGGTCGAACCTTGCGGACTACGGCATCGACGACCGCATCACCGAGCTCGCGGAGGCCGGCGCCCGCCTGGCCCGCGAGGCCGCCGACGCCTACGCCACCCCCGACCGGCCGAGGTTCGTCCTCGGCTCGATGGGCCCGGGCACCAAGCTCCCGAGCCTCGGCCACACCACGTATGCCCACCTCAAGGGCACATTCGCCCAGCAGGCGGTGGGCCTCGTGCGGGGCGGCGCGGACGCCGTCCTGGTCGAGACGAGCCAGGACCTGCTGCAGGCCAAGGCCGCGGTGAACGGCGCGCGCGAGGCCATGCGCGAGACCGGCCTGCACGTGCCGGTGTTCGTGTCGGTGACGGTCGAGACGACGGGCACCATGCTCATGGGCTCCGAGATCGGCGCGGCGCTCACGGCGCTGCAGGCGCTCGGCGTCGACGCGATCGGCCTCAACTGCGCCACCGGCCCCGACCTCATGAGCGAGCACCTGCGCCACCTGTCGCGGCACTCGTCCGCGCCCGTGACGTGCATGCCCAACGCGGGGCTCCCGGTCCTCGGGCCCGACGGCGCCACCTACCCCCTGTCCCCCACCGAGCTCGCCGCCGCGCACACGCAGTTCGCGCGTGAGTTCGGGCTCGGGCTGGTCGGGGGCTGCTGCGGGACGACGCCGGAGCACCTGGGCGCCGTCGTCGACGCGGTGGGCGGGCAGACCATCACCGTGCGCGACCCGAAGCCCGAGAACGGCGTCGCGTCCCTGTACTCGCACGTGGACTTCCACCAGGACGCGTCGTTCCTGGCGATCGGCGAGCGGACCAACGCGAACGGGTCGAAGGCGTTCCGCGAGGCGATGCTCGCCGGGGACTGGGACGAGTGCGTCGCCATCGCCCGCGCGCAGACCCGCGACGGCGCGCACCTGCTCGACGTGTGCGTCGACTACGTGGGGCGCGACGGCGTCGCGGACGCGCGGGAGGTCGTCTCGCGGCTCGCGAGCGCCTCGACGCTCCCGCTCGTCATCGACTCGACCGAGCCGGCCGTCATCCAGGCGGGCCTGGAGCTGTTGGGCGGGCGCGGCGTCGTGAACTCGGTGAACTTCGAGGACGGCGAGGGCGAGGGCTCCCGGTTCGCCCGGGTGATGCCGCTGGTCACCGAGCACGGGGCGGCCGTCGTCGCGCTGACGATCGACGAGGAGGGCCAGGCCCGCACCACGGAGACGAAGCTCGCGATCGCGTCGCGCCTCGTCGACACCCTCACGGGCGAGTGGGGAATGAAGCGCGAGGACATCATCGTCGACTGCCTCACCTTCCCCATCGCGACCGGGCAGGAGGAGACGCGCCGCGACGGCATCGAGACGATCGAGGCGATCCGCGCGCTCGTCGCCAAGTACCCCGGCGTGCACACGACGCTCGGGGTGTCGAACGTGTCGTTCGGGCTCAACCCGGCCGCGCGCACGGTGCTGAACTCGGTGTTCCTGCACGAGTGCGTCCAGGCGGGGCTCGACTCGGCGATCGTGCACGCCGCGAAGATCCTCCCCTCAACCAGATCCCCGACGACCAGCGCCAGGCCGCCTACGACCTGGTCTGGGACAAGCGCGTGTACGACGACGCAGGGAACCTCACGCACGACCCGCTCGCCCACCTTCTGGACCTGTTCTCGGGGGTGGACAGCGCTGCGCTGAGGACGCCCGGGCCGCCGAGCTGGCAGGCCTGCCCGTCGGCGAACGGCTCGAGCGGCGCATCATCGACGGCGAGCTCAAGGGCCTCGAGGCCGACCTCGACGAAGCCCGGCTGGTCGAGGGCATGGCGGCGCTCGACATCGTGAACACACACCTGCTCGAGGGCATGAAGGTCGTGGGCGAGCTGTTCGGCAAGGGCGAGATGCAGCTCCCGTTCGTGCTGCAGTCGGCGGAGGTCATGAAGACGGCGGTCGCGCTGCTCGAGCCGCACATGGAGAAGGTCGAGGGCGCTGACTCGTCAAAGGGGTCGATCGTGCTGGCGACCGTCCGCGGCGACGTGCACGACATCGGCAAGAACCTCGTCGACATCATCCTCACGAACAACGGCTACACGGTGCACAACATCGGCATCAAGCAGCCGATCACCGCGATCATCGAGGCCGCCGAGGAGCACGACGCCGACGTCATCGGCATGTCCGGGCTGCTCGTGAAGTCGACCGTCGTGATGAAGGAGAACCTCGAGGAGCTGACCTCGCGCGGGCTCGCGAAGCGCTGGCCCGTGCTGCTCGGCGGCGCCGCCCTCACCCGCACGTACGTGGAGGACGACCTCGCCGGCCAGTTCGACGGCGTCGTCCGGTACGCGCGCGACGCGTTCGAGGGGCTGCGGCTCATGGAGCCGCTGGTGCGCGTGGCGCGGGGCGAGTCGTCCGACGACGTCGGGCTGCCGGCGCTGAAGAAGCGGCGGCACTCCGTGGTGACGGTGACGCAGACGCCCGAGGACGAGCTGCCCGCCCGGTCCGACGTCGCCGCGGACAACCCCGTGCCCGAGCCGCCGTTCTGGGGGACGCGCATCGTCAAGGGTCTGCAGCTCGCAGACTACGCGGCGTTCCTCGACGAGCGGGCGACGTTCCTCGGGCAGTGGGGGCTCAAGCCGGGGCGCGGCGAGGACGGCGCCTCCTACGAGGAGCTGCGGGACACCGAGGGGCGGCCGCGGCTGCGCGCGTGGCTCGACGCGATCCGCGCCGAGGGCATGGTCGACCCGTCCGTGATCTACGGGTACTTCCCCGTGTGGTCGGAGGGCGACGAGGTGGTCGTCGCGCACCACACCGGGCCCGACGGCGGCTCCGGCGGCCAGGTGGGGACCGAGCGGTTGCGCTTCCGGTTCCCCCGGCAGCGGCGCGACCGGCACCTGTGCCTGGCCGACTTCATCAAGCCGAAGGAGTGGGTCGAGGAGACCGGCCGGTACGACGTGCTGCCTGTCCAGCTCGTCACCATCGGCGACACCGTCACGCCGCACACCGCCCGCCTTTTCGCGGAGAACAAGTACCGCGAGTACATGGAGCTCCACGGGCTGTCCGTGCAGCTCACCGAAGCGCTCGCCGAGTTCTGGCACTCACGCGTGCGCGCGGAGCTCGGGTTCGCGGACGAGGAGCCCGACGACGTGGACGGACTGTTCAAGCTCGATTACCGCGGGGCGCGGTTCTCACTCGGGTACCCCGCGTGCCCCGACATGGAAGACAGGCACAAGGTCGTCGAGCTCCTGAGGCCCGGGCGGGTGGGGGTCACGCTGTCCGAGGAGCTGCAGCTGCACCCGGAGCAGTCGACGGACTGCTTCGTGTTCCACCACCCTGAGGCCAAGTACTTCAGTGTCTAGACGCCCATCAGAGCCGACCGCCACGCTCGTCAGCGTTTTCCCCAAGCGAATCAAGTTGGCGGACAACACTCGGCCCGATCTACTCGACTAGGGCCTGTTTCGGAATTGTGATGTGACCTGCGGTTTCGTCATGATTGAGGTCGTGGGCGATGGGCCGGGGCGGCATGATCTGAGCGATGAGGCGTGGGCGGTGCTGGCGCCGTTGCTGCCGGTCAGGGCGCGTGGACGCAAGGCGCGGTTCTTGCGTCGGCAGATCGACGGGATCCGGTTCCGGGTCCGCACGGGGTGCCCGTGGCGGGACGTTCCTGGCGACCGGTACGGGCCGTGGGGTAGCTGCTATCGCCGGTTCCGGGACTGGCAGCGCGACGGGACCTGGGGGCAGGTGATCGACCGGTTGCGCACGATCAGCGACGGGGCCGGGCTGATCGGGTGGGACCTGAACATCGACTCCACGATCGCTCGCGCTCACCAGCACGCCGCCGGTGCTCGCCGTGACCCGCAGGCGCAGACCGAGCCGCCGGGCGCCGAGCCGGTCGACCACGGGCTGGGGCGTTCCCGGGGCGGGTGGACCACGAAGGTGCACGCGGCCGCCGAGCAGGGGCAGAAGCTGATGGGCATGGTCGTCACGGCCGGGCACCGCGGCGACAGCCCGCAGTTCGCGCCCGTGCTCGCCACCGTCAAGGTGGCCCGTCCCGGTGGGGTCGGTCGCCCGCGCACCCGCCCGGACCGAGTCCGCGCCGACCGGGCGTACACCTCGGCCACCAACCGGGCCCTGCTGCGTGCCCGTGGGATCGCCGCGACGATCCCGGAGAAGGTCGATCAGCAGGCCAACCGCAAGAAGAAGGGCTCGGCCGGTGGGCGACCGCCGAAGGTCGACTTCACCGACTACAAGCTGCGGTCCGCGGTCGAGTGCATGTTCAACCGCCTCAAGCGGTGGCGGGCGGTGGCCACCCGGTTCGACAAGCTCCAGGTCCGCTACGAGACCACCGTGACCGTTGCCGCGATCGACGACTGGGTGGCCGCGATCGTCCGGGCCGCCTGAGCGCTGGCATCCTTGCGGGCGTGGAGTACTACGCCGCCCCCGAAGGACGCGACGACGTTGATCAGCCCGACCGGGGCGACCTGATCGACCTCGTCAACGAGCTCGACACCGACACCAACACGTTCTTCATCGTCTTCCCACGTGACGACGACCTCGAGTGGTCCTACGCCGTCTCCAAGAAGATCAGCGCATTCGGCGGCTTCGAGCTCGACCGCTTCGATCCCGCCGCCGGCGCCCACGACATCACCACCGCCGCCGACCCCCACACCATCGCCGAAGACATCCTCACCTGGATCCGCCGGCGCTAACCCATTCCGAAACAGGCCCTAGGTCGATCCCGAACCACTCGAACCAAGAACAACTGAAGGCTCCGGGCTCACCGTGGCCTGTCTCGGGCCTGCACGCGACCAGAGTGCCGTCCGGTACTTCGCGCACGAGGGATCGTCCCGCCGAATGCGCTCTTCACCATCTGCCCGCGAGAACGCCGGCTGTGCGTCGTTCCCCTTCTTGGCTCAGCGGGAACGGGTTCCTCGATCTGCAATAGGTGTGGCAACTTCGAAGGGCCGCAGCAGCGAGATCCTTGGAGCCGCGGTGGATGACCGAATCGCATACCCCGGGCGGGGGCAGTACGCGATCAGCAGCTGTCCGGCTTGCTGACGATCTGAGGGGGCCCGGGCGGCTTCCTTGCGTTCTTGCGGATGAATGTCGACGGGCCAGGGCACGGGGTTGCGCGCGGCGGGCCCGCCCTGGTGAGCTACACCCGTGGACTCCATGCTCGAAGCCGCGCTGCGCCGTCGAATCATCGACTGGGTCGTCGAGCGTTCCGAGGCGAACGGCGGCTTCCTGCACCGCGACGAGTTGCTGGACTTCCATCTCGACGGGGCAAAGCTCCCGATCGTCGACTACTCGCGCGGCATCCGGAACCCCGCCGCGTTCGAGTCCACCCTGTCGATCATCTCGACACCGCACGGACCCTACGACGACGCAGAGTCCGACGACGGCCTCCTCCACTACGCCTACCGCGACGGCGACTCGTGGTCGGGCGATAACCGCAAGCTCCGCAACGCGCTGTCGACAGGGATGCCGTTGATCCTCTTCCGCAAGGAAATCCCGAACATCTACACCCCCGTCGCACCCGTGTACGTCGTCGACGACTACCCGGAGGACAGGCAGTTCCTCATCGCGCTCGACGAGTCGTTCACGTTCGTCCCCGACCCCGGCCACCTGAGCGTCCCGCAGAAGGAGTATGCCCTCCGCCTGGCGAAGCAGCGGCTGCATCAGCCGGTCTTCCGCACCCGTGTCCTGTTGGCCTACGACACGCAGTGCGCGGTGTGCCAGCTCAAGCACGGTTCACTTCTCGATGCTGCGCACATCGTCGCTGACTCCGACGAACGCGGCATCCCGGCGGTCACCAACGGGCTCGCGCTGTGCAAGATCCACCACGCCACCTACGACCAGAACATGATGGGCATCGACGCGGACTATCACGTCGTGATCGCGCTCGACCTGCTCGAAGAGATCGACGGACCGATGTTGAAGCACGGCCTCCAGGAGATGCACGGTCAGACGATCAACGTGCCGCGTCGGCGCGTCGACAGACCGGACCCCGAACGACTTGCTGAACGTTTCGCGACGTTCACCGCCCTCCGCGGCTGAGCCACCGCGCCGAACCCGATGCCGCGACAACGCGACGAACGACAGCCTTCAGCACCTCATCGCCATGTTGAAGCTTATAGGTATAGCCTTCAATATGAAGGAGAGGTGATGAAGAATGGCTCTCGTCGAACGGAGCTCGTGGCCGCCACTCAGCTACGAGGAGCTGGAGTGGACGGTCAGCGACGATATCCGGGCGCAAGTCGACGTGTTCCAGGCCCGCCGGATGCAGCAGCCGTACCGCGCGGCGATCACACCGTCGATCGCCGACACGGACCCCGTCTCCGCGCTCAGCCGCGAGACCATGGCACTGGTCCGATTCACGTCCGCGTCGCTGACACGCTTCGACCAGGACATGGCGAACGTTCCCGTCGCGATGCCGGCGATCCTGCTGCGCTCCGAGTCAGCCTCCAGCTCGCAGATCGAGAAGCTGTCCTCGAGCGCCCGCAGCATCGCAGCCGCGCAGCTCGGCCTGTCGGACGAGCGGAACGCCATGGAGATCGCTGCCAACACGGACGCCATGTGGCAGGCGGTCGCGATCGAGGAGAGCCTCGACGTCGCCACGATCTGCTCGATCCACCACACCCTGATGGCCCGCACCGAGCCCGACATCGCGGGCCGGCTCCGACAGCAGCAGGTCTGGGTCGGAGGCGGTGCCAGCCTGAGCCCGCACGGCGCCGACTACGTCGCACCGGCATGGGAGAAGGTCCGCGGTGCGCTCGAGGACATGGCAGCGTTCGCCGCACGTGCGGACGTCCCGGGGATCGTCCTGGCGTCCGTCGTCCACGCCCAGTTCGAGTCCATCCACCCCTTCGAGGACGGCAACGGGCGCACGGGACGCGCGATCATCCACCCGCTGCTGCGCGCGTCGGGCCTCGCGACGCACACGATCGTGCCGGTCTCGGCCGGTCTGCTCGGCGACGTGCCCTGTTACTTCGCCGCGCTCGACTCCTACCGCAGCGGTGACCTGAACCCGATCGTCGCCCGGGTATGTGCCGGAGCCCAGAGCGCGATCGTGGGTGGCCGTGCACTGGCCGCCGAGATCCAGGAGGTCCGCGAGTCCTGGACCACTTCGATCCACGCACGCTCAGACTCCAGCGCCTGGCGCCTCGCCGACGAGCTCTTTCGCCAGCCCGTCGTCAACGCCGCCTATGCCGCATCCCGTCTGGACGTGTCCGATCGAGCGGCGCGCAACGCCATCGAGACCCTTGTCACGGCGGATGCCCTCACCCCGGTCACGCTCGCACGTCGCAACCAGGCGTGGCAGGCTCCGAAGATCCTCGCCGCGATGGACCACTTCGCCGAGACGTCGACACGCAGGCGCTGACCGGCCGGACACCAGCTCATCGTGAGCGGGTGCAGTCACGCGGTGGCCGTCCGGCCTCCTCATCGCCAAGCCCGTCCCACACCGGCCCATACCCGAGCCGCGCCTGCTCCCACGCGACGACGTCGCGCGCAAGTCCGGCCTCGGTGACGTCCACTGCGCTCACGGCTGCGGCAGCCACGCTCGACCGACGCACGTAGTCGTCAAACACCTCCTGCTTCCCGGCCAGCAGTTCGACGATCCGTTCGTCGACCCCGTCCTCGGCGAGCAGCCGGTGCGCCCGCACGGTCCGCACCTGCCCCATCCGGTGCAACCGCGCCACGGCCTGCGCCTCCGCAGCGGGGGTGAGCTGCGGCTCGCACAGCACGACGACGCTGGCCGCTTGCAGGTTGAGCCCCGTCCCGCCCACGGCGACCTGCGCCACGAGGACCGCACCCGCGTCGTCGGCAGTGAACGCGTCCACCAGCGCCATCCGGTCCGCGACCGGCACGTCCCCCGTGAGCGGCCCGTGCACGCTCACCCCCGGCGCCGCGAGCGCCGCCATCACCGTGTCCAACACGTCCCGGAAGTACGAGAACACGACCGTGCTCCGCCCCTCCTCGCGCGCTTCGGTGACGATCGCGACCAGCCGGTCGAGCTTCGCGCACGCGCTCGCGCCACCCGAGCCCGCGACCCACGCCGCCTGCCGCATCGCCATGAGGTTCCCGGACGCCACGGCCTCCCGGTAGGCACGCTCGTCGGCCTCGGTGAGGTCGACCCAGTCATCAGTCGCGATGACGTCCGGCAGCTCGACGAGCACGTCGACCTGGTTGCGCCGCAGGTACACGGGCGCGACGACCTGCCGGAACGCGTCGGGCCCGAGCAGCCCGAGGTGCCGCGGGAGCTGCGCGCCCAGGTCGGGCTGGAGCACCTTCACGAGCGCGAGGAAGTCCTCGAGCCGGTTGTCCATGGGCGTCCCGGTGAGGAACAGGACTCGCCACACGAGCCCCGCCCACGTCGCGACGGCCTTGGCGCGTCGGGTGCGCGGGTTCTTGACGTAGTGCGCCTCGTCGACGACGACGAGCCCCACCTCCCCCACCGACCCGTCGGTCGGCACGTGCGTGAGGGTCTCGAACGTCGTCAGCCCGACGCCGCCACCCGCCGCCCACGCCTTGATCGCCTCGTCGCGCCCGTCCCCGTGCAGTCGGTGGGCGGTCAGCGTGGTGCGGGCCTCGACCTCGCGCGCCCAGTTCGCGAGCAGGCTCGCCGGGCACACCACGAGGAACCGCGTCTGGCCCGCCGCCACGAGGTCGGACATGACCGCGAGCGCCTGGATGGTCTTGCCGAGGCCCATCTCGTCGCCGATGAGGCAGCGTCCCTGGTTGAGGGCGAACCGGGCGCCGAACTCCTGGTAGCCGCGCAGCGCGACGCGCATGGCGCCGAGGTCGAGGGGCCGGTCGTTGACGCGGTCAACGAGGTCCTGCGGCAGAAGGCCACGGGCCGCGAGCGCCGTCTGCGCCTGGGGCACGATCCCGACGAGCGTCGTGTAGTACTCGGCGGACCGCTGCTCGTAGTCGGCGGCGAGCTCGAAGACGTCGGGATCCGGCTGGGCGATGGCGCCGGTGAGGTCGTCGAGGGTCTGCGGCAGCCGGCCGGCCACCCCGGACGCGTCCCACTGCTGCAGGGAGGCAAGGGCACCCGCGGTGGCCTTGCGCGTCGTCGGGCGGGCGAACCAGAGCCGGGCGGCGTGCCGTGCCCGACGCGCGGCGGGCAGCGCCGCGGTTACGGTCGACGCGTAGTCGGCAAGAAGGGTCCGGTGGGGCTCGACGAGGGGTCGCAGCCGCATGATGCGGTGCAGGAGGGCGAGGAGGCGGTCGGCGCCATCGGGGGTGGGCAGGCCGGCGCGGTCGAGGCCGATGCGCAGCGGGTGCAGCGCGAGGGCGGCGTCGCTGAGCTGCCCGACGGCGGCCACCACGCCACGCGCGGTCGTCTCTCCCACGCCCGGGAACGCGGCGAGGGTGGCGGGCTGGACGTCGATGAGGTCGGCGGCGGTGAGGTAGCCGGCGGCCTGGACGGCGGCGAGACGCAGGTTGCGGTCGGTCATCTCGCCGAGGCGGTCGGTGTCGACGTGGGCGAGCTCCTCGCGGGCGCGGCGGCGTTCGTCGTCGTGCACCCAGGCGGCGACCGCGACGACCGCGCCGTCGAGGTGGTCGAGGATCCCCTGCGCTGTGGCGGCGAGGCGGGCGTGCCGGTCGATGAGGTCGCGCGCCTCGCGGCCGGGCTCGACGGGCACGCCGGGGCCGATCACGGAGGCGTCGGAAGCACTCGGCACGAAGCCAGGCTAACGATTCGGTAGCTCGGTCGAGAGTGTCGACCCGGCTGCGTCGCGATCGTGCTGGTCGCGCTTCGCCGGAGTCGCTGTCCCGGACCCGGGCCGATGGCGGCGGTCGCTCCGCCGAACCCTGGGACCGGCGAAGCTCCCGCTCGTCACCGACCGACCCGATCGACGGCACCAGAGGGCACGGTCACCACAGGTCGGAGAAGCACTCGTCCACGGAGATGTGCAAGGACCACGGGCCGCACAACCCGTAGCAGGAGCCTGACGTGCAGGCGAAGGCCTCGGTGGTGGTTCCCGACGACGCGTGGCCGACGGTGGCGATCCCGAACGCGCCGGCAAGAGCAAGGGCACCACCGGCCATGACTGCGAGCGTGCGGCGACGCGGGGTCCGAGCGATACGAGTCTGCATTGCTTCGTCCTTTCCTCAAGGTCTTCTCTGACCAGCCTGTGCCGTGATCCTATGCGGCCGCTCGACCGGCCCGCCCCTCCGGCCGACGTCGCGGAGGCACGTCGTCACGCCGGCCGGCTCATTTCACCCGACTGGCCGCGGGCCGACGACGGATCGGACGCCAGCGCCGGAACCGTCCGCGCCGGCCCCGCGACCGCCCTCTCCGCGGCGGCGCCCGCGTGCACGCAGACGGCTCCCCGACCCTATGCTGGCGGGCGTGACGCATCGTTGGGTTGTCCTCGTCTGTGTCGTCGTCGTGCTGGTCGCGGTGGTCGTGGCTCTCCGCCGCCCCCGCTATCCGGCGTCAGGACCGGGAGCGCCGACCTCGTCGCAGCCACCGGCCGGGCCGGTGACCCTCCCGGACGATGTGCGCGCCGAGATCGACCGGCTCATCGCGTCGGACCGGAGAATCGAGGCCATCAAGGAGCTCCGCGCCGCTGTCCCGGGGATGAAGCTCAAGGACGCCAAGGAGCAGGTCGACGCCTGCGCGACGAGCGGCAACGCGGTGTCCCCAGGCCACGTGTCCGTCCCCACGGGCGCCGCACCGGCCGGGTTCCCGCCCGAGGCGCTCGCCCAGGTCGACGGCTACCTCGCGGACGGCAAGGTCATCCAGGCGATCAAGGTCGCGCGCGAGCACACGAACTGGGGCTTGCGTGAGGCGAAGGAGTGGGTGGAGGCCCGCGCCACCGGCCGCTGAAGCCGCGCCCGACCCTCGGGCTCAGTGCGTGAGCGCCTGGGTCCCGCTCACCCGGAGCAGCTCGAGCCGCGACGCATCCGGCGACCCCGGCGCCGCCGTGTACATGACGATCCGCAGGTCCGTGTCGGGGACGGTGAGGACGTCGCAGTCGACCTCGATCGGGCCCACGGGCGTCGACGTCGCGGTCTTGGTGCTCGACCGGTGCCGCGCGACGTGCGCCTGCCCCCACAGCCGTGCGAAGTCCGGCGACTCCGCGCGCAGCCGGGCGACGAGGTGCGCCAGGTGGGCGTCGTCGGGGTAGCGCCCGACGGCGTCGCGGAGGCCTGCGGCCAGGTCGGCGGAGAACTCGGCGGCGTGCTCGTCGTCGAAGTCGACGACCCCGGGCGCGTGGGTGAAGTGACGCCACGCGATGTTGCGGTCCAGGCCGCTCGTGGTGGAGGGGTCGCCCGTGAGCGCGGCCCACAGGTCGTTCCACCACACCAGGTCCCAGGCCGCTGAGAAGACAGCCAGCGGGACGTCGCCGAGCCGATCGAGCATGCGCTGGACGCCCCGCCCGACGTGCTGGGGCACCAGCCCGCCCGACGGCGGCGCGAGCCCGGCCACGAGGTAGAGGTGGTCGCGCTCGCCGTCGGTCAGGCGCAGCGCCCGGGCCAGCGCCGCGAGGAGCTGCGGCGACGGGTTGCGCGCACGGCCCTGCTCGAGCCGGACCAGGTACTCGACGCTCACGCCGGCACGGCCCGCGAGCTCCTCGCGACGCAGCCCGGGCGCGCGCCTCCCCTGCCGGGCGGCAGCCCGACCTGCTCGGGCGTGACCCGGTCGCGCCACGCACGCAGCACCTCGGCGAACTCCTGCGCCGCTCCGCCAACCCCGTCGTCGTCAACGTGGCGTCGGGGGTGGGCTGGCCGCGCTTCCTCACCACGGAGGGTCGCGACGAGTTCCCGATCCTGGGCATCCCCTACGCGGCGTCCAAAGCTGCCGTCGTCGCCCTGACCGTCCAGTACGCGAAAAACCTGCCGACGATGCGGGTCAACGCGTCCGACCCCGGTTACACCGCCACCGGCTTCAACCGCCACAGCGGGCACCAGACCGTCACCGAGGGCACCGACGCGACCGTCGCCCTGGCGACCCTCGGCCCGGACGGCCCGACGGGCGAGTTCCACGACCGGACCGGACGCATCGCGTTGTGACGGACGGCACCCCGTGAGAGTCGGCATGTGGCCGCGGTCGATCGCACAGCCCGACCACCGTTAGTCTCCTGGCATCGGTCAGTGCGGTCTTCGTCTGGCCCCGGCTACCGCGCCGCCGTCCGGGGGCGCAGGAGAGGAACACGTGCTCACCACCATCGTCAAGGCCGGCGCCTCCGTGCTCACTGCCGCGTGTCTCGTCGTCGGGCTCGGAGCCTGCTCGTCCGACGGCGACACCGGTTCCGGCGCCTCCCACTCGGCCTCGGTGGACGCCCAGCACGAGGCGCTCGAGGCGTACGCCGCCAAGGAGCGCGCGGCGCTCGCGTCGCACGACGAGTTCAAGGACACGTACTCCTCCATCAAGGTCGCGGTGACCGACCCCGGGACCATCACGTTCACCTACGCCTACGCCGACCAGCTGGACGCGGCGAAGGTGGCGGCCTTCCTGGACGGCAAGGTCGCGACCTTCCAGTCCACCTTCGACGACCAGGTCTCCCCCGCCATGAAGGCGACCGGGGTGGCCTCGGATCGCAAGATGGTCTACACCTACCTGAACGCGGACGGCAGCCAGCTCTGGACGCACACGTTCGAGTAGGGCCGGGGCGCCGTGGACCGGCGCCGCTGGGATGATCGAACCGTCACGAGGAGGGCGGTTGCCGTGCGCGATGTCGAAGCCATCGAGCAGGTCGTGGTCAAGGAGCGTCAGTACCGGGTGCGACACGCCGACCGGGAGCTGGCCGGCTGCTACTGGGAGGACGCCACCGTCACGACGAGCTGGCAGACCGGTCCGGTCAGCACGTTCGTCGGCCGACAACCGGCCGAGATGGGCGACGGCCTGCCCATCGTCGGGCGTTCCAGCACGCCGCTCGTCCACCTCCGCACCGCGACCCGCGCCTACGTCGAGCTGCCGACGATCTGCGACTACTGGGAGATCGTCAACGGCACCGAGGCGGTCCTCGAGTCGTTCATGCGCCTGATCTACCGGGTGGAGAGGCGGGGCGGCGTCTGGACGATCGCGAACATGCTCTCGATGTACGAGAGCGACAAGCTCGCGCCCGCCGTCCCCGGCACCGACCTGCGGATCGACCCCGCCGACCTCGAGGGTCTGCGCCACCCGTACCGCTTCCTCGCCTACACGCGCCTCGCCGCGGGCGGGCAGATCGGCCAGGACCTGCTGGGGATCGACCGGCCCGACGATATCGCGCGCGTCTACGCCGACGCGGAAGCCTGGTGCGCCGACTCCTGACGTCCCGCGCCGGATCCCTCGTCGGCCGCGTCGAGCTCCCGGCGGAAGCGCTGCGCGTGCTCCTCGAACGCGGACACGAACTCGTCGAGCGTCTTCCGGAGCAACCGTGCCTTGTGCAGCGCGTTCTCGAGGCTGTCGGCGTCGTAGCAGTCGAAGTCGAGCGTGACGACGCGCCCGCAGTCGGCGACGGTCAGGCTCGCGTCGAGGTGCGGGCCGCTCCGGAACGCCAGGTCGTCGTCGACGCCGACGGACGCGAGGACGTACGCCCCCGCGTGGTGCCCGGGGGCGTTCAGGAAGTCGCGGAAGTAGTACGGCTCCGGCATGGGTGTCTCCTCGGTGCTCGTGCCCGCCCGAGTGGGCGGGCTGGGAGCCCGCCGGGGAGGTACGGCCAGGAGGAGCGCATGGGCCGACGCTAACGCACGCGCGGAATACCCGCGAAGCACAAATCCGTTCCGACGAGCGTGACCAAGAAGATCGGCTTCCTCTCGTTCGGCCACTGGACCCCGCACCCCACGTCGGCGACGCAGACGGCCTCGGACGCGCTGCTGCAGAGCATCGACCTCGCGGTAGCGGCGGAGGAGCTCGGCGCCGACGGCGCGTACTTCCGCGTGCACCACTTCGCGCGCCAGCTCGGCTCGCCGTTCCCGCTGCTCGCGGCCGTGGGCGCGCGGACGAGCCGGATCGAGATCGGCACGGGCGTCATCGACATGCGGTACGCGAACCCGCTGGCCTTCGCCGAGGACGCGGGCGCCGCGGACCTCATCGCGGGCGGCCGCCTCCAGCTCGGCATCTCGCGCGGATCACCCGAGCAGGTCGTCGACGGGTGGCGGTACTTCGGCTTCGAGCCCGACGACGGCGAGAACCAGGCCGACATGGCGCGTCGCCACACGCTCGTCGCGCTCGAGGCGCTGTCCGGCAAGCAGTTCGCGCAGCCGAACCCGCGACCGATGTTCCCCAACCCGCCGGGTCTCCTGCGGGTCGAGCCGTACTCCGAAGGCCTGCACGAACGCATCTGGTGGGGTGCGGGCTCCGACGCGACCGCGCGCTGGGCGGCCCACGAGGGCATGAACCTCATGTCGTCGACGCTCAAGGACGACGAGTCCGGCGAGCCGTTCCACGTGCAGCAGCGCAAGCAGATCGAGGCGTTCCGCGACGAGTGGGCGAAGCACGACCACGGCTTCGAGCCCCGCGTCTCGGTGTCCCGGTCGATCTTCGCGATCACGAACGACCTGGACCGCCGCTACTTCCTCGGCAGTCGCGACGCCGAGGACCAGTTCGGGTTCATCGACAGCACCCGGTCGGTGTTCGCCCGTTCGTACGCGGACGAGCCCGAGCCGCTGATCGAGGACCTGCGCCGCGACGAGGCGATCGCCGCCGCCGACACCCTCCTGCTCACGGTCCCCAACCAGCTCGGGGTCGAGTACAACGCGCACGTCATCGAGTCGATCCTGACGCACGTCGCCCCGGCGCTCGGCTGGCGCTGACCCGCCCCCGAGCCGCTCGACCCAGCGTTCAGCCCCGCCGGAACTCCGCCCGCGACATCCCGGCCCCGCCGCCACCGAAGCCCGGCAGCTCCTCGACCCGCACCGCCGACAGCCCACGCCTGCCGAACGCGTCGATCTCCTCGCGCGTGAGCGGCCAGGGCGGGCCGTCGTCGGCGGCGACGTCGGTGCGCGCCTGGATCGCGAGCAACGTCCCGCCGGGCGCCACGAGCGCCCGCACGCCCGCGGTGAGCTGGTCCCGGACGCTGCGGTTCACGGCCTGGACGGTGTGGATCTCCACGACCAGGTCGAACGCGGCGACCCAGTCGGTCGGGAGGTCGAGCAGGTCGCCGACGGCGTAGGTCACCCGCGAACCCGGATGCCGCTCGCGCGCGGCGGCGACCGCGGCCGGCGAGACGTCGAAGGCCGTCGTCTCGTAGCCGAGCCGCGCGAGGAGCTCGGCGTCCGCGCCGAGCCCGCACCCGACGACGACGGCGCGCCCGTCTCCGGAGCCGGGTTCCGGCAACCCGGGCCAGGAGGCGAGCACCGGGTGCGGGTCGTCGCGGTCCCACGGGGTCGTGACGTCGCCGGCGGCGGCCGACGCCCAGAGCCGCTCGAACCAGGCGGTCGGGTCGGAGGGGTCGGCGTGGGCCAGACGGTCGGCCTCGGACTGCCAGCGGCGGGGCTCGGTCATAGGCCCGACACTAGGCGATGCGCCCTCGCCCGACCTCGCGTCCCGTGGCACGCTGACGCGGTGCGCACCCCGGACCTCCCCGACGCGGCCGCCCGCGCGCTCGCGAGCGTGGCCGGGCGCGCCGAGCCGGGCCCCACCCTCCGCGGGACGGCACGCGTCGTCCTGCACTTCCACCCCGACGCCGACGTGCTCGGCCGCCCTGTGCTCCGGGAGATCCTCAGCAACGGCCGGTACGTCTCGCAGTTCGTGACCCGCACCGGCAACGGGGGCCTCACCGCCTTCCCCGGCGGCGACCGCTGGGCCTGGGAGCACCGGACGTTCTCAGGCGCGTACGACGACGTCCCGCCCGACGTCCGGCCCGTCTACGGGGCGCTCGACCCCGACGGCGACCCGTACGGCGCGGCCCCGCGGTTCGGGTCCGCCTCCCTGCGGCTGCGACCGGGGGTGGTCGCGCGTTCGACCTTCGTCTTCCCGGACAGCGTCCACGAGCCGACGTCGTTCGGGGTCGCCGACCGGATGGGCGTGCTGCGCGACCTCGAACGCGCGGAGGTCCTCGACCCGCTCGACCACGACGTCGAGGCCCACGCGCACGGCGGTATCCGCGTCCCGGAGGACGTCGAGGCGGTCGTCGTCGACCCCTCGTTCGACGACGAGGCCGCGCTGGCGCTCGCCGGCGGCGCCGGCCTCCCGGTCGCGACGCACCCCGGCTACGCCGCGACCGCCGACGAGATCGGGGCGCACCCCGACTACCGCGGGCCGCAGGTCGCCGCGCTCGCGCGGCGCCTCGTCGGACCGGGACCCCCTGACACCCGCCGTCCTGGGCGCGGCCCGGGCTGAGGGCCGGTTCGACCAGCAGGAGCTCAA
Organism: Luteimicrobium album; assembly: GCF_030161555.1. Classification (GTDB taxonomy): domain Bacteria; phylum Actinomycetota; class Actinomycetes; order Actinomycetales; family Cellulomonadaceae; genus Luteimicrobium; species Luteimicrobium album. Next base: position 3,287,561 of record NZ_BSUK01000001.1, on the reverse strand, counting down.
GCGGCTCTGGCACTGCCTCGCGCGCTACGGCAGGCCCTGGCCCTCGGACCCCGGCATCACGACGGCGGAGCCACCGTGAGCCGGGCCACCGCCCCCGCGCGCCATTCGCTGGGCGTGACCCCGAACCGGGCGCGGAACGTCCGCGAGAAGTGGGCGTGGTCGGAAAAACCGCATCGACGCGCGATCGCGGCGATCGTCAGATCGGCGTGACGAGGGTCTTCGAGCAGGCGCACCGCCTGCTCGAGCCTGTGCTCCCGGACGGCATCACCCAGCTCGATCCCCCGCCGCGCGAGGATCGTGTACACGTAGCGCTCCGAGATCGAGAACGCTGACGCGATCGTCCGCGCCGACAGCTCAGGGTCGTCGAGGTGGCCGAGCACATGCTCTTGGACTCTGGTCGCGAGCGAGACGGCCGCGCTCCGACGCCCCAGGAGCTCGTCCGCGACGGGGCGCGTGAGAAGCAGCCGGACGAGCTCCAGCACCGGTTGTTCGAGCCGTTCCTGCTCGGCTTGCGGCGCCGCCGGGGCGCTCCGGGCGGTAGCCCGCAGGAACGCCGCGACACCCATCGCGGTGGCGCTGTCCGAGGGGATCGGGCGGCGCAGCTGCCCGCCGACCAGACCGGGCGGCAGGCCCAGCCGGTCCAACGGAAGCTGAAACGTGTACCGGACCGCGCCGTCCGTGAACCGGAGGCGGTACTGCTCCGTCGTCAGATACAGCCCGAGCTCGCCGGCCCTCAGAACTGTCTCGCCGTCCGGCCGCACCACGATCGCTGTCCCGGAGTCGACGAGGCTCAGCATCAGGCTCGGCCGGGAGTCGTCCCGGGCGAGACGCGAGGTGCGCAGGACGTCGGCACCGCCGGCGCGCGTCGACAGCAGGTGGACGCACCCCAGGTCCGCCACTCGCGAGCGCACATTGATGTCGGCGCCAGGTTGGGGCTCGAGGACCAGCGGAACAGGAGACGTGAGCATGTGGTCGCGCAGGAAGTCCAGCCGGTCGGAGACCGGAAGCTCCTCGATGTCGAGCACCACGGGCATGGGCGCGTCCTCACGGCACTGCCCGCACCGGCCCGATGTGCACGCGATGCACAACGGAGTGCGGGGGATACAAGACTCCCGTGCCCCATTCTGCCCACGATGGGTTCACGCCGCACCTACGAGCCTCAGGAGTCCCGATGACCTCGCCCGCACCATCCTCGTCTCTCACGGCTACCGAACGAGCCGACATCGAACGCGCGAACGCCTCGGGTCTGCGACCGGTGGTGTTCGTCCACGGCCTCTGGCTGCTGTCGAGCAGCTGGGACCGCTGGCGGGCGGTGTTCGAGGAGGCGGGATACACGACGGTCGCCCCGGCGTGGCCCGACGATCCGGAATCCATCGAGGACGCACGCGCCAACCCCGATGCGTTCGCGTCGAAGATGGTCCAGGAGGTCACGGACCACTACCTCGAGGCGATCGGGGAGCTGAGCGTGAAGCCTGCAGTCGTGGGGCACTCGTTCGGCGGCCTCATCGCACAGAAGATCGCAGGCGAGGGCGCCTCCGTCTCGACCGTCGCGATCGACCCGGCGCCGTTCAAGGGCGTGCTGTCGGTTCCGTTCTCGTCGCTCAAGTCGTCGGCGCCCGTCGTCTCGCACCTGAGCAGCCTCAAGCACGGCGTCACGTTGTCGTACGACGACTTCAAGTACGGCTGGGCCAACGCGCTCGACGACGACGAGGCGCACGCCCTCTACGACGAGTTCCACGTGGCGGCCGCGGGCAACCCGATCTTCCAGGTCGTGAGCGCGAACCTCAACCCGTTCTCCGAGACCAAGGTCGACACCAAGAACCCCGACCGGGGCCCGCTGCTGCTGATCGGCGGCGAGGTCGACCACACGGTCCCCGTGAAGCCAACCGAGCAGTCGTACAAGATCCAGGCAAAGAACCCGGGCGTGACCGAGATCGCGATCCTGCCCGACCGCGGCCACTCGCTGACCATCGACCACGGCTGGCCCGAGGTCGCTCGGACCGCGCTCGACTTCATCACGCGCACGACGGCGGACGCCTCCGCCTGACGCACCTCACCCCCGAGCCGGTCCCCTGAACCGACCCACTACGACAGGAGCGCAGCCATGCCCTACGTCACGACGTCCGACGGGACCGAGATCTACTACACCGACAACGGCACCGGGCGGCCGATCGTCCTCAGCCACGGCTGGCCGCTCAGCTCCGACGCGTGGCAGGTCGAGCTCAAGCGGTTCGCCGACGCCGGCTATCGCGTCGTCGCGCACGACCGCCGCGGCCACGGCCTCTCCTCCAAGTCGTCCTCCGGCAACGACATGACGACCTACGCGCAGGACCTGGCCGCCGTCGTCGAGCACCTCGACCTGCAGGACGTCGTCGCGGTCGGGCACTCGACCGGCGGCGGGGAGGTCGTCCGGTACGCGGCGCAGCTCGCGGACGGGCGCGTCTCCAAGGTCGTCACTGCCGGGGCCGTGCCGCCGATCATGGTCAAGTCGGAGTCCAACCCCGAGGGGACGCCGATCGATGCGTTCGACGAGATCCGTGCGAACGTGCTCAAGGACCGCTCGCAGTTCTGGAAGGACCTGGCGATCCCGTTCTACGGTTTCAACCGCGACGGAGCCGCGGTGTCGCAGGGCGCGATCGACGACTTCTGGCGTCAGGGCATGCTCGTGAACCTCGTCGCCGCCTACGACTGCGTCGCCGCGTTCAGCGAGACCGACCAGAACGCCGACCTGGCCGCGCTCGACGTGCCGATCCTCATCGCCCAGGGGGACGACGACCAGATCGTGCCGATCGCCGACGCCGCGCTGAAGTCCATCGAGATCGTCGAGCACGGGACGCTCAAGGTCTACCCAGGAGCGCCGCACGGGATCTTCGGCGCCTACCAGGACCAGCTCGACGCCGACATCCTCGCTTTCATCGCGGAGTAGCGCCCGCCCGACGGCGCAGCGGCGGGCCGGGTCAGGCGACCGTGAGGACGATCTTCCCGTGGGCCTCGCCGCTCTCGCCGGCCCGGTGGGCGTCCGCGACGTCGTCGAGCGGGAAGGTCCGGACCTCGGGGAGCCGGAGCTGCCCCGACTCGACGAGCGCGCCGATCTGCCCCAGCACGTCCAGGGCGCGGCCCGCGTCGCCCCGCGAGAACCGGACGCCGTGCTCGCGAGCGCCGAGGAAGTCGGCGATGGTCACGACGTTCTCCGCGCCGCCCGCGAGGCCGATCAGCTCGGGCAGCACGCCGCTGCCGGCGACGTCGAGGGCGCGGTCGACGCCCTCCGGTGCGAGCGCACGCACCCGTTCGACCATGCCCTCCCCGTAGGCGACGGGATCGGCGCCGAACGAGCGCAGCAGGTCGTGGTTGCGGGGGCTGGCCGTCCCGATCACCCGGGCGCCGCGCGCGACGGCGAGCTGGACGGCGGCGCTCCCCACGTTCCCCGACGCCCCGTTGACGAGCATCGTCGTGCCCCCTCCGACCCCGAGCTGATCGAGCGCGCGGGCCGCCGTCTCGACCGCCGCCGGAAGCGCTGCGACGTCGGCGAAGTCCAGCGAGGCCGGAATCGGCGCGTAGTGCGACAGGACCGCGAGCTCGGCCTGCGCCGCGCCGTCGGTGCAGAACCCGAAGACCCGATCCCCGACGCGCACGTCCGTGACGCCGTCGCCCAGCTCGTCCACGACGCCCGCCGCCTCGTACCCGAGGGTCTGCGGCAGGTCGGGGTCCATGAGGCCCTGGCGCTTCTTCCAGTCGCTCGCGTTGACACCGGCCGCGCGCACCACGATCCGGACCTCGCCGGGCCCCGGGTGCGGGTCGGGCAGCTCGACGAGCTCCAGGACCTCCGGACCGCCGAACCGGTCGAAACGCACAGCCTTCATCGCTCGCTCCCTCTCCACGACTCCTGACAGTCTCGCCCGCGCCCGCCCGCCTAGGCTCGTCGTCAGTGTCAGGGTGAGGGCGCCGCGTTGCGGTGGTTGGATCCCTTGTCATCCGGTGACTGGCTCATAGGCTCGCTGCCGCCGGCGGGTTGGCCAGCATGCGTTTTGCCGTCACCGGGTGGGAAGGGACCGGCCGGCGTGACTTGATAGGAGCGTGGCATCACCCCCACTGAGGTGTGTCCGCCGACCGGTCCAACCGTCCAGTCACTGATCAGGTGAAGGAGGCAACCCCCATGGTTGTCGTGGTTGGCACTGATGTCCACAAGAGGTCCCACACGTTCGTCGCGGTCGACGAGGCCGGTAAGAAGCTCGGCGAGCTCACGGTCAAGGCCGTGCCCCGAGGCCATGACAAGGCCCTGCGGTGGGCCCAAGCCCGGTTCGGGACCGAGGTGGTGTGGGGGATCGAGGACTGCCGGCATCTGTCGGCGCGGCTGGAGCTGGACCTGCTGGCCGCGGGTGCGCGGGTGGTGCGGGTCGCACCGAAGATGATGGCCGTCCAGCGTCGGGTGGCGCGCACGCGGGGCAAGTCCGACCCGATCGACGCATTGGCGGTCGCGCACGCGGTGCTGCGCACCCCGGACCTGCCGGTCGCGTCCCATGACGAGGCGTCTAGGGAGGTCAAGCTGCTGGTGGACCACCGTGAGTCGTTGGTGCGTCAGCGCACCGCGATCGTGAACCGGTTGCGGTGGCATCTGCACCGGGTCGATCCCGAGATCGATCCGGCACCCAAGTCGTTGAACCTCAAGGGCACCCGCGCCCGCCTGCTCGCCCGGCTCTCGGACGTGGGCGGGATCGACGCACGGTTGGCCCGTGAGCTGCTCGAGGACGTCGCCTCTCTGACCGGGCGCGCGAACGAGCTGGAGCGGGAGATCGGCGCGCTGGTCCGTGCCCAGGCTCCCGCACTGCTCGAGGTTGCGGGGTGCGGGGAGCTGACCGCGGCCAAGCTCTACGGCGAGACCGCCGGGGTGGCGCGGTTCGCCGACGAGGCGAAGTTCGCGATGCACGCCGGGGTCGCACCGATCCCGGTCTGGTCTGGTTCCACTCGGGGCAGGGTGCGGCTGAACAAGGCAGGCAACCGGCAGCTGAACACCGCGCTGCACCGGATCGCGGTCACCCAGCTGCAGCGACCCGGGCTGGGCAGGGCCTACTACGACAAGCGCCTGGCCGCCGGCGACTCCAGGACAGAGGCCCTGCGCTGCCTCAAACGACGCCTCGCCCGCATCGTGTTCAACACCCTCAAGAACAACCCGTCAACCGCGACCGCGACTTGCCACGCGACCGCGGCTTGACATAGGAGAAACACATGACGACCGACGTCGAGATCCGCGAGGCGACGCGCGACGACTGGCCGGGCATCTGGCGCGCGCTGGAACCCGCGTTCCGCGCCGGCGAGACGTACACCTACCCGCGCGACATCACCGAGGACGACGCCCATCGCGCCTGGCTGGAGGCACCTGGGGCGCGCGTCCTGGTCGCCGTGAGCACCACGCCCGACGACCGCGCGACCGTCCTGGGCACCGCCAAGTACCTGCCCAACCAGCCGGGTGCGGGATCGCACGTCGCGAACGCGAGCTTCGTCGTCGGGCCCGACGGCGCGGGGCGAGGCCTCGGGCGAGCGCTGGGCGAGGCGGTGCTCGACGCCGCGCGCGCCGACGGCTACCGGGCGATGCAGTTCAACGCCGTCGTCGAGACGAACGAGCGGGCGGTGCGGCTGTGGCTGTCCCTCGGTTTCGAGGTCCTCGCGACGGTGCCGGAGGCCTTCGCGCACCCGACGCGCGGGCTCGTCGGACTGCACGTCATGTACCGGAGGCTGTGAGGCAGGTCAGCTCGCGGCCGGTGCCAGGTCGTGCCGGTGCTGGGGCCCGAGCACGCGCAGCGCATCGAGGGCCTCCGTCTCCCCGTCGGCGGCGTGAAGACCAGCAGCCGCTGGTCCGACGCGGGCGTCGCGAGCACCTCGCAGTCGAGCTCGATCCGCCCGAGGTCGGGGTGCAGGAACCGGTACGGCTCCGACCGCCGCACGGCCACCTCGTGCCTCTCCCACAGCGCGGCGAACTCGGCGCTGCCCGCCTGCAGCCGCCCGACGAGCGCCCGCGCGGCCGCGTCGTCACCGCGCCGCGCGACGGCGGCCCGCAGGTCCGCGACGAGCTGCCTGGATCGCGCGTCGTGGTCCTCGGGCACGAAGCGGTCGCGCACGCCCGGATCGGTGAACCATCGCAGCACGACGTTGCGGTCCTGGGGCGCCACGGTGCACACGCACCCGAACAGCCCCTGCGCGAGGTCGTTCTGCGCGAGAAGGTCGCCGAGGTCGCTGAGGACCTGGACGGGCACGCCGTCGACCCGGTCGAGCAGGAACTGCAGGCTCGGCCGCAGGTGCTCACCGGCACGCGCCGCCTCGGGCGGGCGGTGCTCGGCCAGGAGGTAGAGGTGGTCGCGCTCGTCGTCGTCGAGCCGGAGCGCGCCCGCGAGCGCCCCGACCGAAAGGCGTGAGGTGTCATGAAGGCGGTCAGGCTCCACCAGTACGGCGGCATCGACGTGCTGCGCGTCGAGGAGGTCGAGCGTCCGGTCCCGGGGCCGGGGCAGGTGCTCGTCGAGGTGCGAGCGGCGGGGATCCAGCCGGGCGAGGCGATGATCCGGCAGGGGCTGCGGCACGAGCGATGGCCCGCGACGTTCCCGTCGGGTCAGGGCAGCGACCTGGCAGGAGTGGACGTCGCGCTGGGCTCGCAGGCGCGCGGCTGGGCGGTCGGGGACGAGGTGCTCGGGTTCACGCATGCCCGCGCGAGCCACGCGGAGTACGTGGCGGTCGACGACGTGAACCTGGTGCCGCTCCCGCGCGGCCTGTCGTGGGACGTGGCCGGGTCGCTGTACGTGGCGGGCACGACGGCGTACGCGACCGTGTTCGCCGTCGACGCCGGGCCGGGCGACACGGTCGTCGTGGCGGGAGCGGCGGGCGGTGTGGGGTCGATCGCCGTGCAGCTCGCGAGACTGCGCGGCGCGAGCGTCGTCGGGCTGGCGAGCGAGCGGAACCACGCGTGGCTGGAGTCCCACGGCATCGTCCCGGTCGCGTACGGGGACGGCGTCGCGGACCGGGTCCGGGCGGCGACCGGCGGGCGGGTCGACGCGTTCGTCGACACGGTCGGTACCGGGTACGTGGACCTCGCGGTCGAGCTCGCCGTGGCACCGGAGCGGGTCGACACCATCCGCGACTGGCCCGCGGCCGCCCGGGTGGGCGCGCGGACGCTCGGCGAGGGGTCGGCCGCGTGCGCCGTCGTCGTCGGGGAGCTGGCGCGGCTCGCCGCGCGCGGACAGCTCGACGTCCCGATCGCCCGTACCTACCCGCTGGCCGACGTGCAGGACGCGTTCCGCGACCTCGAGCGCGGGCACACGCACGGGAAGATCGTGCTCCGCCCGTAGGTCTCAGCTCTCGCGACGGGCCTCGCCCGGGTCGGCGGTCTCGCCGTTCGTGGCACGTAGCGCCCGCGCCTGCTCGACGTCCTTCGCGTACTTGACGGCCTGCTTGTCGCTCGCCGTGGAGTCACGGAGCGGGAGCCGGATCTGCTCCTCCGCGGCGACGCCCGCCTGCAGCTCGCGCCCCCGCTCGAGCTCGGCGTCGAGCTCCGCCCCGAGGATCAGGACCATGCTGAGGAGGTAGATCCACAGCAGCAGGATGAAGAGCCCGGCCAGCGTCCCGTACGTGGCGTTGTAGCTGCCCGCGTGCCCGACGTAGAAGCCGAACGCGACCGTCGCGATCGCTGCGACGACGAGCGCGACGAGGGCGCCCGGGCTGATCCAGCGGAACTTGGTCTGCTTGACGTTGGGCGTCGCCCAGTACAGGAGCGCGACGAGGATCACGGCCAGCACCACGATCACCGGCCACTTGACGATGTTCCACACCGTCACGGCGGTGCTCGACAGCCCGACGAGGTCCCCGACCTGGTGCGCGATCGATCCCGACAGCACCATCGCCGCGATGATCGCCACGACGATCACGAACACGACGGCCGTCACGAGCAGGAGCCACGGCCGCAGCTTCCACACGGGCCGCCCCTCCGGCACCCCGTAGACGCGGTTCATCGCCCGGCCGAACGCTCCGACGAACCCCGACGCCGACCACAGCGCCAGCACGAGACCGATGACGAACGCCCACCCCGACCCGGTGCTGCCCGCGATCGGGCGGATGAACGACTCGACCTGGTCGAGCGTCTGCGGCGGCGCGAAGTCCTTGATCGTGTCGAGGGTGTCGTCGATGGCCTTCTGCGGGTCGCCGACGAACCCGAGCAGCGACACGAGCGCGACCGTCGCGGGCGCCGCGGCGAGGAGTGCGTAGAACGTCAGGGCGGCGGCAAGGTCCTGCCCGCCGTCGGCCTGGAACTCCCGGAACGTGCGCTTCGCGACGTACCCCCACGACGGCTTCGTCAGCTCCGTGGGCGACGACGGCTCCTCCACCTGGTCCTCAGCCATGCTCCAGTCTGTGCACGGGGTGCGAGCGCACGCCCGTCGGGGGGCCGCCGTCGGCCCGACGACGGACGCGCGGGCGGCGAGACCGGGGGCAACCCCACCGCGAGGCAAGCCATGAAGATCTTCACGACGAGCGTCGGCGACGTCTACCCGAAGCGGCGCACCTCAACCCGGACGCGAGGCTCATCACCTGTGTGGTGTGCGGGGTGCGGGTCGAGGACGTCGAGGACCCGCTCATGCAGAAGATCCGGTACCTCGACAAGCTCGTCGACGAGCTCGCGCGCGGCAAGGCGATGGACACGGTCCTGCGGGGCTGACGAGCACACTAACCCTCAGGCTCCACCTCAGGGTTTGACTCGAAGGTCTCGATCTCAGGCTCGCCCTGAGGGTCCGCGAAACGGCATCCGGAGCCGCGCGAGCCACCTCTGCCGACGACGGCGCCGCTCCGCCGTCCGCGGGTGCACCCACCCGACGGACAGCTCGCGGAACCGTACGAGTTCGCCCCGCAGGACCTCCTCGTACCGCGCACGACCGAACTCGAAGGAGAGGGCTGCCCCGTCGTCGTCGACCAGGTCGACGTCGGGGAAGTTCTCGTTCTGGAACCCAAGGTCAGACCACTCGACCGTGTTGTCGGTGAACCGGACCAGCGCGGTGACCGCACGGCAGCCGAGGTCCTGGCACTCCGGGCAGACGTAGATCGACGCCCGACCGTCCGGCAGGTCGGGATCGGCGAGACCGAGCAGCCGCTCGATCGCCTCCACCGCCCCAATCGGCCAGGCGTCCTGGAGCGCCGACACGTCGTCGGGCTCGTGCCCGACGCAACGCGTGACGACGTCGTGGACCCGTTCCCCGTCGAGCGTGAAGTCCAGATAGGCCACCGGTGACTGGCTCAACCCGTCCGCCCGCAGCGCCGTCCCCGCGCCGTCGAGCAGGCCGAGCGTCCGCGTCGCGGGTGTGAGCCCGAACCGACCGGCCCTCACCGCGGCACGCTCAGTGCGCGGCGACGGCGCGGCGCTGGGCTGCGCGCTCCAGCCGCTCGACGAGCGTCACCAGGCCCGCCGCGAGGGGCACGAGCACGAGGTTGCCGACGAGCATGGGCCGCGCGAACGGCAGGCCCGCGACGTAGCAGTCGACGAGCCCGCCGACCGTCCGCGGGTACCAGGAACCGTCGCTCACGACCCACACGCCGAAGTTCGTCCAGAGGAAGAACCACACGGAGGCCCCGACGCCGAAGCCGAGCGCCGCGGCGTACCGCTTCCAGCCGCTGTGGCGTCCGCCGCGGAGCCGTGGCAGCAGCACCGAGGCGACGCCGATCACCGCCCACGCGGACCACGTGAACACGAGGATCGACGTGTTGCCGAGCACGAGGTCGCTCACGATCGCCACGACGAGCGGTGCCACGGCGGCGGTCCGGTTACGCAGGAGCGGGGCGCCCGCGAACGTCGCGGCCGTCGCCAGCTCGAGGTTCGGAGGCGCGCCCAGGTCGTTCTTGACGAGCCGCCACACGACGGCGACGACGAGCAGCGCGACGACCACCGCGACCCGCCACCACCGGTGGGCCAGGTCACGCCAGGACAGGGGCTCAGTACGTCGCGAGCGTCCACGTGATGGTCTCCCCGTCCTTCGTCTTCAGCGAGCCCGCGCCCACCTGTGCCTGCGTGCCGTCGACCTCGAGCGACCAGAACTCGTGCTTCGCGTCGTCGGCGGTGCGGCCGCCGATCCCGACGACGAACGCGTTCTTGCCCTCCCCCTGCACCTTGGCGCTCGGGTCGACGCCGAGCAACAGGTCGAGCGCCGTCTCGCCGTCCTCGCCCGGGTACGTGATGCCGGTGACGTTGCCGTCCGCGTCGCGCGTGAACTGGTCGGTCGGGGTCGCGCTGGGCGTGACCCCCGACGGCCAGGGCGCCGCCGTCTGCGTCCCGGTCGCGGGCCCGTCCGACGGCGACGACGCGCACCCCGCGAGCAGCCCGGCCACCAGGGCGGCGGGCACGGCGACGGCCAGGAGGGCTCGTCGTCGGGCGGGGGTCGTCCGGGCGCGCCTCGTGGGGCCGACGTGCGGGGTGGTCATGGGCTCATCCTAGGGAGTCCGCCGCCCGAAACGGCGGGCGTCCGCGCACCGGACGCGCCCAGCGGGCGCACGCCGGCTTCCCGCGGCGCACACTCGTGAGATGGAGCTGTCACCGTTCGGGGTCCGTGCGAGCGCCGGGACGCTGCGTTCGGGGGTCGTCGGGGCCGACGGCGGCTTCGACGACGACTGGCGTTCCACGGGCGTCACGTACGAGGTCGCAGTCGACTCCCCCGCCTCCGCCGCTGACGTCGCCCGGATGAGCGCCGCCGTCGACGACGTGGCCGAGATCCCGCGTGCTCTGCGGGCCGGGGCGCCCGTCGCGCGGCGCAGCTGACGCACCGGAGCGGTGGCCGCGCGTCGGGCCGGCCTCAGAAGCCCCGCAGGCCGGTGAGCGTCACGCGCACGGTCTCGGAGTAGCCGCGGATGAAGCCCTCGCCGTCGGTCCCGAGTCCGCGGATCGCCTCCGCGTACTTGCCGAGGATCGCGGCCTTCTCGTCGTCGGTGATGCCGTCCGGGTCGACGCGTGCCTCCCCGGCGAGCACGACGACGCGTCCGCCGTCCGCGGTGCTGTTGAGGTGGAGCGCGACGTGCGGGTTCGCGGCGACGTTGCGGAGCTTCTTGGTGCCCGGCTGGGTGCGGATGACGACCTCGTCCGCTCCGTCCCACCAGAACCACACGGGTGTGGGAGCCGGCCGGCCGGTCGGCGAGACGGACACGAACCAGATCACCACCTCGGTCGGCAGGCGCTCAGCGGCCTGCGCTCCCGGCGGGGTGGAAGGGTCGACGACGCTCACGGGCTCTCCTCGGGTCGGTCCGGTCCTCCCACGCTACGACGACCGGGCCGCCGCGTCGCGACACCGGGTCAGGCGTCGATGCGGTCCCGGTCGAGGTTCGCGGCGCCCGCGACGATGAAGTCCTTGCGGGGCGCGACGTCGGAGCCCATGAGCAGCTCGAACACGCGCTCCGCGGCCTCCGCGTCCGCGGCGGTGACGCGACGCAGGGTGCGGTGACGCGGGTCCATCGTGGTCTCCGCGAGCTGGTCGGCATCCATCTCGCCGAGGCCCTTGTACCGCTGGATGTCGTCCTTGTACCGGCGGCCCGCCTTGTCGAGCTTCTTCAGGGTCGCCTGGAGCTCGGCCTCCGAGTACGTGTAGACGTACTCGTTCTTGCGCGAGCCGGCGCCGATCACCTCGACGCGGTGCAGCGGCGGGACGGCCGCGTAGACGCGCCCGGCATCGAGCAGCGGGCGCATGTACCGGAAGAACAGGGTGAGCAGCAGGGTGCGGATGTGGGCGCCGTCGACGTCGGCGTCCGTCATCATGACGATCTTCCCGTAGCGCGCGGCCTCGAGGTCGAACGAGCGCCCCGAGCCCGCGCCGAGCACCTGGATGATCGCCGCGCACTCGGCGTTGCGGAGCATGTCGGAGATCGACGCCTTCTGGACGTTGAGGATCTTGCCCCGGATCGGCAGCAGCGCCTGGAACTCCGAGCTGCGCGCGAGCCGGGCGGTGCCGAGCGCGCTGTCGCCCTCGACGATGAACAGCTCCGACCGCTCGACGTCGTCGGTGCGGCAGTCCGCGAGCTTCGACGGCAGGGACGACGTCTCGAGCGCGTTCTTGCGGCGCGAGATCTCCTTCTGCTTGCGCGCGCTCACGCGTGCCCGCATCTCGGAGACCACCTTGTCGAGCAGCAACGAGGTCTGCGCCTTGTCGTCGCGCTTGGTCGACCCGAACAGCGCCGTGAGCTGCTTCTCGACGACGCGCGACACGATCGCCCGCACCGGCCCCGTGCCGAGGACCTCCTTGGTCTGGCCCTCGAACTGCGGCTCCGCGAGCCGGACGGTGACGACGGCGGTCATGCCCGCGAGGACGTCATCCTTCTCGATCTTCTCGCTCGCGTCGCGCGTGCTGACCTTGAGCCGACGCGCGTTCGTCTCCACGGCCTTGCGCACGACCTTGAGCAGGCCCTGCTCGAAGCCGGCCTGGTGGGTGCCGCCCTTGGGCGTCGAGATGATGTTGACGAAGGTGCGCAGCTCGGTCTCGTAGCCGGTGCCCCAGCGCAGCGCGACGTCGACCTCGCACTCGCGCTCGACCGCCTTGGGCGTCATGTGGCCCCGCTCGTCGAGCACCGGGACCGTCTCGGTGAACGTGCCCGAGCCCTCGAGGCGCCACGTCGCGGTGACAGGGGTGTCCGGCGCGAGGTAGTCGACGAAGTCCACCGAGCCGCCCGTGTGGACGAACGTCTCCTCGTGCGGGCCGGACTCCCCGGCGTGCCCGCGAGGCCGCGCTCGTCGCGGACCGTGATCTCCAGGCCCGGGACGAGGAACGTCGTCTGACGCACGCGCGTCACGAGCTCGTCGTAGGAGAAGACCGCGGACTTCGGGAAGATCTGCCGGTCGGCCCAGTAGCGCACGCGCGTGCCCGTGCGTCCGCGGGCAACCTTGCCGACGACGGCCAGCTCCGACCGCGACACGAACGGCGCGAACGGGCTCTCGGGCGACGGGCCGGTCGCGGGGTCCGTGAACGTGCCCGGTTCGCCTCGGTGGAACGTCATGCGGTGCGTCTTGCCGCCGCGGTCGACGTCGACGTCGAGCCGCGAGGACAGCGCGTTGACGACCGACGCGCCGACGCCGTGCAGGCCGCCCGACGCCGTGTACGAGCCGCCGCCGAACTTCCCGCCCGCGTGCAGCTTGGTGTAGACGACCTCGACGCCGGTCAGGCCGGTCTTCGGCTCGATGTCCACGGGGATGCCGCGGCCGTCGTCCTCGACCGTGACCGACGCGTCCGCGTGCAGCACGACCCGGATGTGAGTGCAGAACCCACCCAGGGCCTCGTCGACCGAGTTGTCGATGATCTCCCACAGGCAGTGCATGAGACCGCGCGAGTCCGTGGTCCCGATGTACATGCCGGGTCGCTTGCGGACGGCCTCGAGCCCCTCGAGGACGGACAGGTGCCGTGCGGTGTAGCTGGACTCGGCGGAGGTGGTCGTCACGGGGACCAGGGTAGGCGCTCCCGCAGACAGACCGTCGCAGGCGTGCCGTGGGTCACACGGACCGCCGCCCGGACGGCCGCGGGCTACGCGCGGAGCGAACGAGGGGGCTCCCGAGGCCGTTCGAGGGCATGCCGGAGCGCGTGCGATGGTTACATGTTCTCGTGAGCACGATGACCGAGACCCTGACCGCTGCCGACCGCTGCGACCGCTGCGGCGCCCAGGCGTACGTCCGCGTGGTCCTCGCCAGCGGCGAGCTGCTGTTCTGTGCGCACCACGCACGGGAGCACGCCGCCGCCTACGCGGACGTCGCGACGTCCGTCCAGGACGAGACCGACCGGCTCCTGGCCGACCACGGAGCACGCTGAGCGCTTCCCGACCTCGACCGCGACGTGGTGTGCGTCGCGCCCCCTGAACCAGGCGTTGGCCCCCACCCGGGACGGGTGGGGGCCTTCGTGCTCCCCGCCCGACGGCGCAGCGCGGGCAAGGCCCGGACGGCGGGCCTCCCCCGCCGGACCACGGGGGACAGCCCCACCCGGGTCGAGGGAGGGCACCACAGACGGCGCGCGGCACGGTTCCTAGCGTCGAGGTGTGACGACCACCGCTGCAGCCCCTGACCGCCCCAACCGCGTGACCAGCTCGTTCACCGAGCTCTCGCGCACCGTCCGTGAGAGCGGGCTCCTCGCCCGCACGACCGGCTTCTACCCGACGCTGCTCGCCGTGCTCGGGGTCGCGCTCGCCGCGATCGTCGTCGGCGTCGTCGCGCTCGGCCCGTCGTGGTGGCAGCTCGCCCTCGCGGCCGCGCTCGGCGTCGTCATGACGCAGCTCGCGTTCGTCGCCCACGAGGCGGCCCACCGCCAGGTCTTCGCCTCGGGCCGCGCGAACGACCGCCTCGGACGCGTCCTCGCGAACGCCGTCGTCGGGATCAGCTACTCCTGGTGGACCGTCAAGCACTCGCGGCACCACGCCAACCCCAACAAGGCGGGCGCCGACCCGGACATCGCCGAGGGCGTCGTGTCGTTCCTCCCCGAGCACGCCGCGCGCGCCCGCGGGCTCAAGGCCCTCGTGAACCGCTACCAGGGCTGGCTGTTCTTCCCGCTGCTCACGCTCGAGGGCCTCAACCTGCACGTGACGTCGCTCCGGTCGAGCGTCGACCGCGTGCGCGAGGGTGCCGGCCGCGGCGAGCTCACGACCATCGCCGTGCGGCTCGTGCTCGGCGTCGCCTTCGTCCTCTGGGCGATGCCGCTCGGGATCGCGCTCGTGTTCCTCGGCGTGTGGGGTGCCGTCCTCGGCGTCTACATGGGCGCGTCGTTCGCCCCGAACCACAAGGGCATGGCCATCCTGCCGCCGACGTCGCGCGTCGACTTCCTGTCCAAGCAGGTGCTGACGTCCCGGAACATCCGCGGCGGCTGGGGGTCAACCTCCTCCTGGGCGGCCTCGGGTCGCAGATCGAGCACCACCTGTTCCCCAGCATGCCGCGGCCGCACCTCATCGCCGCCCGGCGGCTCGTCCGCGAGCACTGCGCCGAGGTCGGCGTCCCGTACACCGAGACGAGCCTGATCGCGTCGTACGGGATCGTCGTGCGCTACCTGAACCAGGTGGGGCTCAGCGCGCGCGACCCGTTCGACTGCCCCACCTTCCACCGCCTGCGCCGCTGAGCGCGGCGTCGGCGCGGCTCCCGGCCGCGCGTCGTCGGGCGCAGACGACGAACGGCCCGGACGCCAGAGCGTCCGGGCCGTTCGTGGAGCGTGGTGGCTCAGTCCAGGTAGTCGCGCAGGACCTGCGAGCGCGACGGGTGCCGCAGCTTCGACATCGTCTTGGACTCGATCTGACGGATCCGCTCGCGCGTGACGCCGTAGACCTTGCCGATCTCGTCGAGCGTCTTCGGCTGCCCGTCCTGCAGGCCGAAGCGCATCGAGACGACGCCCGCCTCGCGCTCCGAGAGCGTGTCGAGCACGCCGTGGAGCTGCTCCTGCAGGAGCGTGAAGCTCACCGCGTCCGCCGGGACGACGGCCTCGGAGTCCTCGATGAGGTCACCGAACTCACTGTCGCCGTCCTCGCCGAGCGGGGTGTGCAGCGAGATGGGCTCACGGCCGTACTTCTGGACCTCGACGACCTTCTCGGGGGTCATGTCGAGCTCCTTGGCCAGCTCCTCCGGCGTGGGCTCGCGGCCCAGGTCCTGGAGCATCTGGCGCTGCACGCGGGCGAGCTTGTTGATGACCTCGACCATGTGCACCGGGATGCGGATGGTGCGGGCCTGGTCGGCCATCGCGCGGGTGATCGCCTGACGGATCCACCAGGTGGCGTACGTCGAGAACTTGTAGCCCTTGGTGTAGTCGAACTTCTCGACCGCGCGGATCAGACCGAGGTTGCCCTCCTGGATCAGGTCCAGGAAGAGCATGCCGCGGCCCGTGTACCGCTTGGCGAGCGAGACCACGAGGCGCAGGTTGGCCTCGAGCAGGTGGTTCTTGGCGCGCTTGCCGTCCTGCGCGATCCACTGCAGCTCGCGCACGAGCTTGCGGGTGTCCGCGTCGGCCTTGGTGCGGTCGAAGTCCGGGTACTCCTTGGCGAGCTTCTCCTCGGCGAACAGGCCGGCCTCGATGCGCTTCGCGAGCTCGACCTCCTGCTCCGCGTTGAGGAGCGCGACCTTGCCGATCTGCTTGAGGTAGTCCTTGACCGGGTCGGCGGTGGCGCCGGCGGTCACGACCTGCTGGGCCGGGGCGTCGTCGTCGTCCGCGTCGGAGTAGACGAAGCCGGAGTCCTCGTCGCCGGACGACTCGCCCGTCTTCGCCCCGTCGGCGGGGGTCTCCTCGGCCGCGTCCGCCTCGATCTCGTCGGCGTCGGTGGCCTCGTCGTCGTTCTCGTCGGAGTCCTTCGCGGCGGCGCGGGCCTTCGCGGTGGTCCGCTTCGCGGCCGTGGCGGTGCCCGCCTTGGACGCGGTGCGCGACTTCGACGCCGCGGTGGCCCGGGTCGACCTCGCGGCGGGCTTGGCCGCGGCCTCCTCCGGGGCGTCGGCCTCGTCGGCCGCGTCAGCGGTGCGCGTCGTGGTGGTGGTGCGCGGCTTCGTCGCGGTCGCGGCGGCGGTCTTGGTGCGCGAGGTGGCACGGGCCGTCGTCGCGGACGACGAGCTCGACGCGGCCGCGACCTTGACCGAGCCCAGCTCGACCTGGACGCCGGCGCCCGCCAGGGCGCGCATCACGGCCTTGAGCCGCTTCGCGTCCTGCACGCCCGCCTCGTCGCAGGCGACACGGACGCTCTGGGCGTCGACCTTGCCCGAGGACACCCCACGACGGAGGAGATCCTGCAGGGCGGAGTGCTCGAACTCGCGCGGGAGGGTGTTGTCAGAGGTGAGGGGCGCCACGAACGACCTTTCGGCTGGCGGGGGGCAGACGGCGAGTCACCGGTCGGACGTGCCGGCGTGGTTACCATTGTACCGGCCGGTCACGTCCCCGGGGCTCGACAGACGGCCTCGGGCGGGTGGGATTCTGGGGTGATCTGAGGGCGACAACGCCCCGACGAGCCCAGGTATTCCGCGGGACCGACCCGCCTGCGACGACTCGACGACCCAGCGAGGGGCGCGTCTTCGCAGGTCAGGACTCGGGCTTGACCGCGAGCACCGGGCACGGCGCGTCGAGCAGGATCCGCTGCGCGCCCGCCCCGAGGATCAGCTTGCCGACGGGGCTGCGCCGGCGCAGACCGATCACCACCACCTCGGCAGCCGTCCGCTCCGCTGCCTCGACGAGCCTCGCCGCGAACTCGCTCTCCTCGCTCGGCGGGGCCAGCCGGGCGTCGACGCCCGCCTCCCGCGCCGCCTCGAGCGCCGGCTGCACGCCGTCGTCGGAACGCCCCGGCACGAGGACGAGGGCCGTCGCGCGACGGGCCGCCTCGGTGACGGCGGCGTCGAGCGCGCGCGTCCCTTCCGGCGTGGAGAGCACCCCGACGACCACTGGCATCCGTTCCTCCTCCGCGGTTCCAACGGGTAGACGCTACCGGAACGCCAGATGGCCTGCCCGGGCCCACCCCGGACCGAGACCGCGGTCGAGCGCATCGGCGACGAGCCGCGCGAGCCCGTGATCGGGTCCGACCTCGAGCGCACGCTCGGCGCGCGCGCCCGCGAGCCCGCCGTCCCCCACCCACCACGCCAGGGCCGCGGCGAGACCGAGCGCGTAGGCGTGGCCGTCGCCGCGCGCGTGGCTCGCGACGAGCTCGGCAGCGACCCGCGCCACCCTGGCCTCGTCGACGTCCGGGGCGACGCCGCGGTCGGGGTCGACGAGCAGGGTCACGGCCGAGGCGGCCTCCTCGAGCGCCTCGATCCCGACGCCCGTCGACGCGGCGTCGATCATCCGGTCGGGCAGGGCCGGGTCGCCCGTGGGGAGCAGGGTCAGGAGGACCGCGTCGCGCACGATCGGGTCGGTGAGCGCCCCGGCCACCCGGCCCACGTGCGCCGCGGCGACCTGGGCGGGGCCGCGGCGGGTGCCGTCGGCCCGGGCGAGCGGGTCGGCCGCTGCGACGGCCGCGTGGACGTCGCGCCACGCGCGCAGCGAGGCGCGGCGCCAGGCGCGGACGCCGAGCTCCTCGCGCCGGCGTGCCCAGCGCCGCGCGGCCCGCAGCGCCGAGGCCCGGCGGGCGGGATCCACCGGCGCGAGCGCGTACGCCTCCTCGCGCGACGCCGCCACGGAGACCCCCGCGTACACGAGGTCGGCCGCGACGGGGCTCGCGTCGAGGTCGGTCAGCGGGTGCCCGGCGACCGGGCAGCACTCCGGGTCGGCGCACCCGAGGCCCCGGTACCCGGTCGACGTCACGTGCCACCGCGCGGCCACGGGGACGCCCGGTCCCGTCACGGCGAGAGCATCGGCCAGGACCGCGGCCGCGTCCAGGGACGCCGTCTCGTCGTCGCCGTACGCGACGAGGACCACCTCGCGCGGCCCGTCGCGCAGGACGTGCGTGGCGACCGCCCGGGCGAGGGCGGCGCCTCCCCGCTCGGAGAGCAGGTCGCCGACGTCGGAACGCGCGACGAGGCCCACGGCCCCGCGGGGCGGCCGCAGGCTCAGGACCACCACGCTGTCGCGGGGGCGGTAGCCCAACCGGTAGGGGACGTAGGCGAGGAGGTCGGCGGGGCGGGTGGCCAGCAGCGGTGTGTCCATGTGCCCATCCCAGGGCCGCTGACGCCCCGCCGGCCGATCACGTTTTCCCTGTGGGAACGGCCGTGGCCTGTGGTCGGTCCTCGTCCGGTGTGCCCGGGCCGCTCCGTGGGCTCGGTACGGTGGGGCGCGTGAACGACTCCTCCGTCCCCTCCCGCAGCGCCCGACGCCGCACGACCTCCCCGCACCGCGCGGCCCGGGTCCTGTTCGCCGTCGTCCTCGCCGCCGTCGTGGTGGGCGTCGTCTGGAAGGTCGGCTCGCTGCGGGACGACCCGGCGGTCGCGAGCACCGCCGCGCCGTCGACCGCGGCCACCACGCTCCCCACGTTCGCCGCCGGGTCCACGGCCGGCGCGCTCGCGCCGGACCTGCCGGCGAGCCTCGCCCCCGTGCCCGACGGCGCGACGGTCCTGTCGAGCTCGGCCGAGCGCAGCACCGACGGCGCCCACGTGCAGTTCTCGCTGAGCCTGAGCACCACGGCCAAGCCCGCCACCATCGTCACGACCTACACCAAGGCCTGGAAGAAGGCCGGCTTCACGCGTGCCTCCGGCAAGCCGAAGGGGCCGACGACGGCGCCACCTACCGCCGCACGTCCGCGACCGCGAGCGCCGGCACGAAGGTCGGGTCGACGGAGCTCGCCGACTTCGTGCAGGTCGCGGTGGTGTCCGAGCACGGCACGTCCCTCGTGACGGTCTCGGGGCAGGTGCCCGCGCCGAAGCCGAAGTCGAAGAAGCCGGGGTCGACGGCGTCCACGGCCCCCAGCGGGACGGGCACGACCACGAAGGGTGCGACCAGCACCGGCCGATAGGATCGCGCCATGCCCCCTCCGCCGTCCTCGTCGACCAGGAGGACGTGCGCCGCGGCGTCGACGGCGTCCTGCGCGCCACCCTCGACGCCGAGCGGGAGCGGCTCCGCGCCGTGAGCCCGGACGCGGAGACCCTCGCGGACTCGCTCGACGCGATGCTGTCGGGCGGCAAGCGGCTCCGCGCGGCCTTGTGCTACTGGTCGTGGCGCGCGCACGGCGGCGACGGGGAGCCGGGGCGCGAGGCGGCGCTGACCGTCGGCGCGGCGCTCGAGCTCTTCCAGGCCGCCGCCCTGTTCCACGACGACGTCATGGACGCCTCGGCGACGCGGCGCGGGCTGCCCGCCGCGCACGTCGTGCACACGGCCCGGCACCGGGAGCACGGCTGGTCGGGCGACGCCGCCCGCTACGGGGAGTCCGTCGCGATCCTGCTCGGCGACCTGGCGCTCGTCCTCGCCGGGCGCGTGCTGGGCCGTGCGACCGCCCCGCTCGACCGCGCGACGGCGGACCTCGTGCGCGACCTGTTCGACGACATGGAGCTGGCCGTCACGACCGGCCAGTTCCTCGACGTGCACGCCCAGGCGGTCGCGTGGGGTGCCGACCCGGCCGCGGACGAGGAGCGCGCCCGCACCGTGATCCGCGCGAAGACGGCGCGCTACTCGGTCGAGCACCCCCTGCTGCTGGGCGCGGCGCTCGCGGGCGCCGGTGCGGACGCGCTCACGGCGGCGTCGTCGTACGGGCTTCCGCTCGGCGAGGCGTTCCAGCTCCGCGACGACCTGCTGGGCGTGTTCGGGGACCCGGAGCGCACGGGCAAGCCCGCGGGCGACGACCTGCGGGAGGGCAAGCGCACGGTCCTCGTCGCGCGAGCCCTGGCCACGGCCGCCGACGACGACCGCGAGCTCGTGCAGTCCGCGCTGGGACGGGCCGACCTCACCGCAGGCGAGGTGGATGGCGTCCGCGAGGCGCTCGTCCGGTCCGGGGCGGTCGCGGCGATCGAGGCGCTCATCGACGAGCTCGCGGACGGGGCGCTCGCCTCGCTCGAGTCGGACGCCCTCGTCGAGCCGGGGCGGTCGATGCTCCTCGCGCTCGCGCGCGGCCTCGTCGAGCGCGACGCCTGACGGCGCCGCCCGGGCTCAGCCCAGGCCCTGCGCGACGCGCCGCACCGCGGCCCGCTGGCCCGCGCGCAGCGCCTCGACGGGGGCGAGCCCGTTCAGCGTCTCCTCGGGCGCGAACAGCCACTCGACGATCTCGTCGTCAGTGAACCGGGCGTCGTCGAGCAGGACGATCGTGCCGTGCAGGGCCGGGATGGGCTGCAGTCGGCCCTCGAGCTCCACGAGGAGCGCCGCGGGGACGTGGAGGACGCTGCGTTCGCCACGGCGCACCGCCACGAGCTTGCGCTCGCGCAGGAGCTGGCGGACCCGGACGACGTCGAGGTCGAGGCGCTCGGCGACGTCGGGGATCGTGAGCCACTCGGTGTCGTCGGGCGTGCGGACGTCGGTCTGTGCCTGGTCTGGCTGCTGCTCGGTCACGGAGGAAGCGTAACGACCGGGTGAGACTCGCCGCCCGGTGCAGCGAGGATGCGACACAGCAGCCCTACGGGTCCGTAGACTTCCACCGTGGCAACCACGACCTCCGACCCGTTCGTCGGCACCCTCGTCGACGGGCGCTACGAGGTCGTGTCCCGGATCGCCCGCGGCGGCATGGCGACCGTGTACCTCGCGGTCGACCGGCGCCTCGACCGGAACGTCGCGCTCAAGATCATGCACGCGCACCTCGTCGACGGCGTCGAGGGGGCCGAGTTCGTCTCGCGGTTCCGGCGCGAGGCCCGCGCGGCTGCCCGGCTGACCCACCCCGGCCTCGTCGGCGTGTACGACCAGGGCTTCGACGGCGAGACCAGCTACCTCACGATGGAGTACGTCCCGGGCACCAACCTGCGGGCGCGCCTGCGCGACGAGCGGACGCTCAGCCTCGGCGAGACCCTCCGGCTCCTCGAGGAGATCCTCGACTCGCTCGCCGCGGCGCACCGCGCGGGCCTGGTCCACCGTGACATCAAGCCCGAGAACGTGCTGCTCACCGAGGACGAGCACGTCAAGCTCGCCGACTTCGGCCTCGCGCGCGCCGTGACCGAGGTCGCCGCCACCGCGACCGGCACCGTCCTCGGCACGGTCGCCTACCTCAGCCCCGAGGTCATCACGACGGGCCGCTGCGACGCCCGCACCGACGTCTACTCGGTCGGCGTGCTCGCCTACGAGATGCTGCTCGGCAAGCACCCGCACACGGGGTCCACCCCGATCCAGGTCGCGTTCGAGCATGTCAACTCCGACATCCCCGCCCCGTCGCGAAGCGCGTGGTGGATGCCGATCGAGGTCGACGAGCTGGTCTGCTCGCTCGCAGCCCGCGACCCCGACGACCGCCCCCGCGACGCTGCCGCCGCGCTCGCGCTCGTCCGGCAGACGCGGCGGATGCTGTCCGACGCCGACCTCGAGCGCCGGGCCGACCCGCCCGCGGCGGCCGCGGACGAGGGGCCGTCCGGTCCCGTCGGCGCCGCACCGTCGGGCAGGGCACCCGCCGACGCCGGAACGACCACCGGTCCGGACGTCGACTCCGCCGACGAGCCCGGGGAAGCCACGTCGAAGGAGGACGCAGGCGACGCGCCCGATGGCGACGACGTCGACGAAGGATCCTCGACGCCATCCCCACCGCGGTGTTCGGCAACCTCGGCACCGGCACCCGCGTCCTCACCCGCGACAAGCTGGGCGCCGGCACGACGCGCGGCGAGCTTCCCGTCCTCACCGATCCCGTCGTCCCCGCGCACGACGTCGCCCGCAGGCGCAAGAGGCGGCGGCGCCGCTGGGTGTGGGCCGTCGTCCTCGTGCTCGCCGTCGTCGGGGTGTTCGGGTTCTGGACCTGGTGGATGAGCTCCGGCCCCGGTGCGTTCGCCGTCGTCCCCACCGGCATCGTCGGGACGAGCGCCAAGGACGCCGACACCGCCCTCGCGTCCGTCGGCCTGCGCGCCCACCAGACCGAGGCGTTCGACGACGTCGTGCCCGACGGCGACGTCGTGAGCGTCGACCCCAGCGAAGGCGACAAGATCCGCAAGGACGGGACCGTCGAGGTCACCGTCTCCAAGGGCGTGGAGAACCACACCGTGCCGGCGGGCCTCGTCGGCGAGACGAAGGACGCCGCGCTCGCGAGCCTCAAGAAGAACGGGTTCGACGCGGTCCCCACTCCCACCCAGGACTACTCCGACAAGGTCCCGGCCGGACACGTCATCTCCGTGTCCGTCGACCCCGGCACCTCCGTGCCCCACAACAGCCCCATCACGGTCGTCGTCTCCGACGGGCCCGCGCCCGTCACCGTGCCCCAGGTCAAGGGCAGCGACCAGGACGACGCCGTCGACACCCTGAAGAGCTCCGGGCTGGTCCCCCAGGTGACGAAGCAGTACTCGGACGAGGTCCCCGAAGGTACCGTCATCAGCCAGGACCCGCAGCAGTCCACGACCCTGCACCGTGGCGACACCGTCCAGCTCACCGTCTCCCGGGGTCCCGAGATGGTGGTCGTGCCGTCCGTGACCGGCAAGCACACGGCCGAGGCGAAGAAGCTGCTCGAGGCCAAGGGCTTCAAGGTCAAGGTCAACAAGTTCCTCGGCGGCGTCCTCGACACCGTGCGGTTCCAGGACCCCGACGGCAAGAAGAAGGCCCCGAAGGGCTCGACGGTCTCGTTGACCGTCTTCTGAGACGGTCGTCGCCAGGCGCCCGGCCCGTCGTCGGGCGCCGTGGCCGGGTTCCAGGGGCCGCCCGGTCCGTCGTCGTCCCTTCTTCATCGCGAGCCAGCGCGTTTCGTCCGAGTCAGCGGGTAGTTCACGCTGACTCGAGCGATTCGCACCGACTCGGCGGCGTCTGGGGTACGACCGAGCCACACAAGGCTCAGCGGCGCAGCATCTCCACGACCCGGAACGCCAGCTCCAACGACTGCTGGTGGTTGAGCCGCGGGTCGACGAGCGTCTCGTACCGGCGCGCGAGCCCGGCGTCGTCGATCTCCTCGCTCCCGCCCAGCACCTCGGTGACGTCGTCACCGGTGAGCTCGACGTGCAGGCCGCCGGGGACGGTGCCGAGCGAGCGGTGCACCTCGAAGAACCCGGAGACCTCGTCGAGGACGTCGGCGAACCGCCGGGTCTTGTACCCGGACTCGCTGGTGATCGTGTTGCCGTGCATGGGGTCGGTGACCCACACGACCGGCCGCCCGTCGGCGCGCACTGCGTCGACGAGGGGCGGGAGGGCGTCGCGGACCTTCCCGGCGCCCATGCGCGCGACGAACGTGAGCCGTCCGGGCACGCCGGCCGGGTTGAGCCGGTCGATGAGGGCGATGGCGTCCTCGGGCTGCGTCGTCGGGCCGAGCTTGACCCCGACGGGGTTGGCGACGCGGGACAGGAAGTCGACATGGGCGCCGTCGAGCTGGCGGGTGCGCTCCCCGATCCACAAGAAGTGGGCGGACGTGTCGTACGCGGCGCCGGTGCGCGGGTCGAGCCGGGACAGGGCGCGCTCGTAGTCGAGGAGCAGGGCCTCGTGGGCGACGAAGAACTCGACGGTCCGCAGCGCCTCGAAGTCGGCGCCGCACGCGGCCATGAACCGGATCGCCCGGTCGATCTCGGCGGCCGTCGACTCGTAGCGCGCGTACGCGGGGTTGCGCATGAACCCCTGGTTCCACTCGTGCACGCGCCGCAGGTCGGCGAACCCGCCCTCGGCGAGGGCCTGCACGACGTTGACGGTCGCACCGGAGATCCGGTACGCCTGCACGAGCCGCGCCGGGTCGGGGATGCGCGACTCGGGCGTGAACGCGTGGGCGTTGACCATGTCACCGCGGTACGCGGGCAGGGTCACGCCGTCGCGCGTCTCGCTGTCGGAGCTGCGCGGCTTGGCGTACTGGCCGGCCATGCGCCCCATCTTCACGACGGGCATCGATGCGCCGTACGTCAGCACGACCGCCATCTGGAGGATCGTGCGGACCTTGTTGCGGATGCGCAGGGCACCCGCCTCGGCGAACGACTCGGCGCAGTCGCCACCCTGGAGCAGGAACGCCTCGCCGCGCGCCGCGGCCGCGAGACGCTCGCGCGCCCGGTCGGCGGCGGCGGGCACCACGAGGGTGCCGCGGCGGCGAGCTCGTCGGTGGCTGCGGCGAGCGCCCCGGCGTCGGGCCACGTCGGCTGCTGGAGCGCGACCTTGGCGCGGTACGCGTCGAGCGACTCGAGCCCGACGCCGGGGAGCACGCCGACGCTCATGCCTGCGCCGTGACCAGGGGCTGGCCGATGCCGGCGAGGAGGTCGCCGAACCAGCGCTGCGACACGTCGAACGGCTTGCCGCCGGCGATGCGCGGGAACGCGATGGCCTTGAGGCGGTCGCCGTCCTCCTCGTCGTGCCCGATGACGCCCGAGTCGCCGCGCAGGGCGCACTCGACGGCGAGGTCGGTCATGGACTTGATCAGGCGCAGGTCCTCGGCGTTCGCGGCCGCGGCGCGCGAGTAGTAGCCGGACTTCTGGACCATGACCTTCTCGGCGCCGAGCTTCTCGGCGAACTGCTTGGCGAACCACTGGCCGGGGTTGATGGTGTCGAGCTTGACGTGCCCGAACGGGTCACGCTCGACGGTCTCCCCGCAGCCTCGAGCTGCGCGACGATCTCGTGCATGCCGGCGCCCTCGGACAGGAAGATGTTGACGTTCCCCTGCTCGTCCATGATCGCCTTGAGGCGCTCGGCCTCCCCGTCGATGTCGAGGGCCAGCTCGGGCAGGAACACGGCGTGGACGTCCCAGCGCTCCTTGCTGAGGCCGATCGAGGGGACCCACTCCTGCAGGTCGAGCCACTCGCGGTACTTGCGCGCCGCCGCGGCCGTGAGCCAGCCGCAGTGCCGGCCCATGACCTCGTGGACGATGAGCATGCGGGGCCCGCTGCGGTGCTCGCCGATGATGTTCGCGGCGAAGCCAGCGGCCTCCTCGGCCGCGGTCCACGCACCGAGGGACTGCTTGATCGGGACGACGTCGTTGTCGATCGTCTTGGGGAGCCCGACGACGGTCAGGTGGTAGCCGTTCTCCTCGAGGTAGGCCGCGAGGTCGGCTGCGGTCGTGTTGGTGTCGTCGCCGCCGATCGTGTGCAGGACGTCGACGCCGTCGGCCTTGAGCTGCTCGGCCGCGACCTTGAGCGGGTCCTGACCCTCCTGGACGAGGCCGCGCTTGACGCAGTCGGCGGCGTTCGTGAGCTTGACGCGCGAGTTGCCGATCGGCGACCCGCCGAAGCGGTGCAGGATCCCGGCCTTGGCGCGCGTCTCCGCGTCGACGACGACCTTCGTGCCGGTCAGCAGGCCGTGGTAGCCGTACTGGTAGGCGATGATCTCGATCTCGGGGTCGAGCTCGGTGTAACGCTCGATGAGGCCACCGACGGCCGAGGAAAGGCACGGGGCGAAGCCACCCGCGGTGAGCAGGGCGACGCGACGGACCGACATGCGATCAACCTCTCGTTGGGGCGCGAGGGTGGTCGCCCTCGCACCGGTGGTACTGGGGCCGGTGCTGCTCGCGTGCGGTGCGCGGACGATGCGCAGCCCTCACGCGGACGCCGGACGCTCCCGGTCGCGGCGAACCCGCGGCCGACGAGGTCCGGGACGGCCGCCGGCCCGGGTCGCGGTCAGTCTACTGACGACGACGGGGGTGCGGCCCGTCGTCCGCGGGCCGGTCGTCCTCGGTGGGCGTGGCGGCGGTCTCGGCGTCCGCCTCGGGGGCCTCCTCCCCTTCCCCGTCATCGGCGGGCGGGGTGGGCAGGACGACGTCCGGGATGGGGCGTCCGCCCGGCGCGCCGACGGCGGTCGCGCCGTCCGCGTCGATCGGTACCCCCTGCGCGAGACGCGCCTTCGCGGTCGCAGCGTAGATGTCGACGTACTCCTGCCCGGACAGCGACATGATCGCGTAGGTGATCTCGTCGGTCACGGACCGCAGGATGAAGCGGTCCTCCTCCATGCCCTTGTAGCGGCTGAAGTCGAGCGGCTCGCCGTACACGACGCCGATCCGCTTGGGTCGCGGGATGGTCTTGCCGAGCGGCTGCGCGACGTCGGACCCGATCATGGCGACCGGGATCACGGGCGCGCCCGACTCGAGCGCGAGGCGCGCGACGCCCGTCTTGCCGCGGTAGAGGCGGCCGTCGGGGCTGCGGGTGCCCTCGGGGTAGATGCCGAGGAGCTCGTCCTCCCCGAGGAGGCGCAGGCCGGTGCGCAGGGCGGCCTCGGAGGCCCGGCCGCCGCTGCGGTCGACGGGCACGGTCCCGACGCCCTTCATGAAGCCCGCGGTCAGGCGGCCCTTGAGGCCGGAGCCGGTGAAGTAGTCGGACTTGCCGAGGAACTGCACCTTGCGGGGCACGGTGAGCGGCAGGACGAACGAGTCGATCACGGCGAGGTGGTTGCTGGCGAGGATCGCCGGCCCCTGCTGGGGCACGTGGTGCGCGCCGCGCGACCAGGGCCGGAACGCGAGTCGCAGCACCGGCCCGACGATCATCTTCATCAGCCAGTAGAACACCGTCTCTCCTCCCCGGGAGCCGCGGTACTCCCCCGGCGTGCTCCTGACAATAGAGTGGTTCCATGGTCGATCCCAACGCGGGGCCCGTGCCCGACGACGGCGCACGCGACCCGGGCGTGCCCGGAGGTCCCGGGGAGCACGGGGGCAAGGGCAGCCCGCGCCCCGACGAGTCGGGCTGGACGGACGCCTGGGCCGAGGAGCAGTGGAAGTCGCTCGTCGCGGACCTCGAGACGCCGTCCGCGGGCACGGCCCCCGACGATCCCGCAGACCCGGCCTCGACCGCGGCCCCCGAGGCAGGCACCGACGCACCGGCGCGCGCGATCGAGGTCGCGCCCTGGGTGCAGCCGGCCCGCCCGCGCGACTGGCCCGTGAGCCCGGACGTCGAGGACCTCGAGGAGCAGGAGTCGCACTTCGTCCCCCGGAGCCGCCGCCGGTGCTGGGCCACGACCCGCTCCTCAACCTCGCGTGGGGGCTGGTCGGCGTCGCGCCGCTTCTCGTGCTCGTGCTGCTCGTGCTGGTGCGGCCGTTCCCGGCGCTCGTCGGGCAGGTCGCCGGGGCGGCGTTCCTGGCCGGTCTCGGCATCCTGGTCTGGCGGATGCCGCACCACCGCGACGAGGACGACGACGACCCGGGTGCCGTCGTCTGACGCCACCCGGGCCTTCGTGGGCCGGGAGGCTCACTCCACGCGCGCGAGGTCCGCGGCGCCCACCATGCCCGCGTCGTTGCCCAGCGCGGCCGCGACGATCCGGGCCTCGGGCCGGTGGCCGCGCGCCGACAGCTCGCGCTCGAAGCCCGCGCGCACGGACGGGAACAGCAGCTCGCCCGCGTCCGCCACGCCGCCCCCGAGGACGATGAGCTCCGGGTCGAGCAGCGCCGCGACCGAGGCCGAGCCCTCGCCGACCCAGCGGCCGAGCTCGGCGAACAGCTCGCGGGCCAGCGCGTCGCCCGCCTGCGCTGCGCTCGTGACGTGCGGCCCGGTGATCTTCTCGGGGTCGCCGCCCGCGAGCGCGAGCAGCGTGGCGGCGCGGTCCGGCATCGCGACGGCCGCGGCCCGCGCGTCGCGCACGAGGGCCGAGCCCGAGGCGTACTGCTCCCAGCAGCCCTGGTGGCCGCAGCCGCAGTAGTGACCGCCGGGCACGACGCGCATGTGGCCGACCTCGGTGGCCACGCCCCAGCGGCCGCGCACGAGGCGCCCGTCGACGACGACCGCGCCGCCCAGCCCGGTGCCGAGCGTGAGCATGAGCATGTCGGTCGCGTCCTTCGCGGACCCGAACCGGAACTCGCCCCAGCCTGCGGCGTTGGCGTCGTTCTCGACGACGACGCGGACGTCGTCCCCGATGAGCGCGCGGACCTTGTCGCCCACGGGGTAGTCGCGCCAGGCGATGTTCGGGGCGAAGAGGACGGTGGTGCGGTCGTTGCTCACGAAGCCGGCGGCCGCGACCCCGATGGCACCGATCTCGTAGTCCCCGCGGAACTCCTCGTACACCTCCGCGATCGCGCGGTCGATGCTCGCGACGTCGTCGGGCGAGGTGCTGCGGCGCGTCTTGGCGACGATCGCACCGTCCTCGTCCACGACGCCCGCGGCGATCTTGGTGCCTCCGATGTCGACCCCGACTGCGTACATGGTGTCCTCAGGTGTCCTCACGGTGCGGGCCGGGCCTGCTGGTCCGGTGGTGAACGGGTGGGGCGGCGTCGTGGGTCCGGACGGGGCCGGCGAGAGCCGGCCCGGGACGACGCCGCGAGCAGGCTATCCCCCGGCGGGGCCCGGGGACGAGCCCGTCCGCCGTCCGGGAGCGGCGGGCCGCCGGCCAGTAGACTTCCCGACGTCTCGTGACCGCGAGCAGGCGCCGACGCAGGCGTCCGGCGATGGGAGCCCGATGCCCGAGTCCAGCACCCCCGTCTGGTCGAGGTCGACCCGACGTCCAACCTCAATGCGTTCCTGGCGCAGCGTGTGGCGCAGCGGCCCGACGGCGCGCTGTTCGAGGAGCGCGACGGCGCGGGCGGCTGGCGCCCCGTGACCGCGCGCGACTTCGACGCCCGGGTGGTGCGGGTCGCGAAGGGCCTCGTCGCGCGGGGGCTCGCGCCGGGCGACCACGTGGGGATCATGGCGCACACGAGCCTCGAGTGGTCCGTCCTGGACTGGGCCTGCTGGGCCGCGGGGCTGGTGCCCGTCCCGCTGTACGAGACGTCGAGCGCGGAGCAGGTGCGCTGGTCGTGCGAGGACGCGCACGTCCGGCTGCTCGTGGTCGAGGACGACGCGATGGCGGCCGCGGTCGCGGCGTTCCGGTCCGAGGTGCCCACGCTCGACGACGTCCTGGCGCTCTCGCAGGACGCGCTCGGCTCCCTGGAGGCGCAGGGTGCCACGGTGGCCGACGCGGAGATCGCGCGCCGCCGGTCTCTCGCGACGCTCGCCGACGTGGCGACCGTCATCTACACGTCCGGCACCACGGGGAACCCGAAGGGCGTCGAGCTCACGCACGGCAACTTCGTCGACCTGTGCGCCAACGCGATCGCGAAGATGCACGAGGTGCTCGCGGGCAGCTCGCGGACGCTGCTGTTCATGCCGATGGCGCACGTGTTCGCGCGGTTCATCTCGGTCGTGGTCGTGCCCGCCGGCTCGGTGCTCGCGCACGCGTCGAGCACCGCGACCCTGCTCGACGACCTCGCCTCGTTCCGCCCGACGTTCCTGCTCGCGGTCCCGCGCGTGTTCGAGAAGGTCTACAACTCGAGCGAGCAGCGCGCCGCCGAGCAGGGCCGCGTGAAGATCTTCCACTGGGCGGTCGCGTCCGGGATCCGCTGGTCGCGCGCCCTGGACTCGCGGCGTGGCCCCGGCCCGGTGCTGCGTGCCCGGCACCGGCTCGCCGACGCGCTCGTGCTGCGCCGGCTGCGCACGGCGCTCGGCGGCGACACCCAGTGGGCGATCTCGGGCGGCGCGCCGCTCGGCGAGCGCCTGGGCCACTTCTTCCGGTCGGTCGGGGTGACCGTCCTCGAGGGCTACGGCCTGACCGAGACCACCGCGCCCGTCACCGTGAACGTGCCCGGCCACGTCGTGATCGGGACCGTCGGCCCGCCGCTGCCCGGCTCGGCGGTCCGCATCGCCGACGACGGCGAGGTGCTGGTCCGCGGTCCGGGCGTCTTCCGCGGCTACCACGGCAACGACCAGGCGACCCGCGAGGCCTTCGACGACGGCTGGTTCCGCACGGGCGACCTCGGCGCGCTCGACGGCGACGGCATGCTCACGATCACCGGCCGCAAGAAGGAGATCATCGTCACCGCGGGCGGCAAGAACGTCGCCCCGGCCGTGCTCGAGGACCGGGTGCGGGCGCACGCCCTGGTGTCCCAGTGCGTCGTCGTCGGCGACGCCCGCCCGTTCGTGGGCGCCCTGATCACGCTCGACGCCGAGGCGCTGCCCGGCTGGCTCGCTGTGCACGGCAAGCCCGAGCTGACGGTCGAGCAGGCGGCCACGGACCCCGACGTGCTGGCCGCCCTGCAGCAGGCCGTCGACCGCGCCAACCAGGCCGTGTCACGGGCCGAGTCGATCCGCAAGTTCCGGATCCTCGACACCGACTTCACGGTGGAGAACGCCTACCTGTCGAACAAGCTCGGGGTCAAGCGGTTCCTGGTCCTGAAGGACTTCGCGGGCGAGATCGACGCGCTGTACGCGGACTCCGGCAAGCACGGGTTCTGAGCGGGCCGCCGTCGGGCAGGCTGCCGGGTGTCGGTGGCCGCGCCTAGCGTCGCGGCCATGAGCACGACGGGCACCACGGCCGGCACCGCACGCACCCCCACGCCGACCGCACCCCGCACGACTCCCCAGCCGCCCGTCGCCTACCAGCCCACGCTCGACGAGCTCGGCACCCCGCTGCAGGACGTGACGTTCGTGGTCGTCGACCTCGAGACGACGGGCGCCTCCGCCCGCGAGGGCGGCATCACGGAGATCGGGGCCGTCAAGGTCCGCGGCGGGGAGGTGCTCGGGGAGTTCCAGTCGCTCGTCGACCCCGGGCGCCCGATCCCCGCGTTCATCGCGCGCCTGACGGGGATCACGAGCGCGATGGTCGCGACCGCCCCGACGATCGACCTCGTGCTCCCGAGCTTCCTGGAGTTCGCGCACGGCTCGGTGCTCGTCGCGCACAACGCGCCGTTCGACGTCGGGTTCCTGCGCGCCGCCGCGCGGGCGTGCGCGTACGAGTGGCCGGGCTACCCCGTGGTCGACACCGTCGCGCTCGCGCGCCGCGTCGTCACCCGGGACGAGGCCCCCAACCACAAGCTCTCGACCCTCGCGCACCTGTTCCACGCACGCGTCACGCCCGAGCACCGGGCGCTGGCCGACGCGCGCGCGACCGTCGACGTGCTGCACGCCCTGCTCGAGCGGCACGCGGCGTTCGGCGTCACCCACCTCGAGGACCTCGAGAACGCGACCGACCCCGTGCCGCCGGAGGTGCGGCGCAAGCGCCACCTGGCCGACGGCCTGCCGCAGGCTCCCGGCGTCTACCTCTTCCACGCGCCCGACGGCGAGGTGCTGTACGTGGGGACGTCGAGCAACCTGCGCTCGCGCGTCCGCCAGTACTTCACGGCCGGGGAGAAGCGGCGCCGGATGACCGAGATGGTCCGGCTCGCGGCGAACGTGTCGGTCGTGGTCTGCGGGACGGCGTTCGAGGCGTCCGTGCGCGAGCTGCGCCTCATCGCCGAGCACGAGCCCCGCTACAACCGGCGGTCGAAGCACCCCGAACGCATGCCGTGGCTGCGGCTGACCGCCGAGCCGCACCCCCGCCTCTCGGTCGTCCGCGACGTGCGGGCCGAGGCCGACGGGACCGTGGCGGCGCACGTCGGGCCGTTCGCGTCGCAGAGCCAGGCGCAGGCCGCCGCCGAGGCGGTGACCGACACGTTCGCGCTGCGCACCTGCACGCGCCGGCTCCCGCTCGTGCCCGCCGCGGGCGCGGCGTCGTGCGTGCTCGCGGACCTCGGGCGCTGCGCCGCGCCGTGCACCCGCCCGGAGGCGGCCGCGCCGTACGCCCGGACCGTCGACGACGTCCGGCGCGCGCTGCTCGAGGACCCCTCGCCCGTCGTCGAGGCGCTGGCCCGGCGGATGGCCTCGCTGTCGGCGCAGCAGCGCTACGAGCAGGCGCAGCACGTCGCCGAGCGGCTCGAGGCGTTCTGCACGGGCGTCGAGCGGGGCGCCCGCCTGCGGGCCCTCGCCGCCTGCCGCCAGCTCGTCGCCGCCCGGCCCGCGGACGGCGGGTGGGAGCTCGCCGTCGTCCGGCACGCCCGGCTGGCCGCGACCGCCCGGACCGCGCCCGCCGACGACGCCGTCGCCGCCGTCCGCGCGCTCGTCGCCACCGCGGAGCACGTGGATCCACCGGTGCCGCCCGCACCCGCGGCACACCCCCACGAGGCCGAGCTCCTGCTCGGGTGGCTCGACCAGCCGGGCGTGCGGGTCGTCGAGGTCACCGACCCGCTGAGCATGCCGGTGCGCCTCGGCAGCAGGGCGCACCACCTGGCTCGGGCGTCGCAGGTCGTGTCGGCCTACGATCTGGGCGACGGGGTCCATCCGTCCCCGCCACCCGAGACACCGGCACCGCCGGTGCCCGCCCAGCCCGAGGAGCCTGCCCCATGCTGACCGCGATCGTCCTCATCGACACCGCACCCGACGTCATCCCCGAGGTCGCCGAGGCGGTCGCGGGCCTCGCCGGCGTCAGCGAGGTGTACTCGGTGACCGGACGCGCGGACCTGGTCGCGATCGTGCGCGTGCGCGACCACGACAAGCTCGCCGACGTCATCGCCGACGGCATCAGCAAGGTCCCCGGGGTCGTCCGAACCGAGACGCTGCTCGCGTTCCGCGCGTACTCCCAGGTCGACCTCGAGCAGGCGTTCGAGATCGGGCTCGAGGACTGATCCGCTAGCGGCGCGAGGCCGCGACCCAGCGCTCCAGGAGCTGTGCGGCCGCGCCCGAGTCGACGCTCCGCGCGGCGACGTCCATGCCCGCGCGCAGGCGCTCGACGAGCGTCCCCTCGCCCGTGCCGGGCTGGGACCCGTCCGCGACGAGCGCGGCGGCCGCGTTGAGCAGCACGGTCTCGCGCACGGGGCCGGTCTCTCCCCAGCACGCGCCGGGCCACGCCCGCGTTGTGCTCGGCGCTCGCGCCGCGCAGGTCCGCGACGGTGATGCGGGTCAGCCCCAGCTCGTCGGCCGCGTCGAGCACCTGCTCGGTGACCTGGCCCCCGTCGACCAGCCACACGCGCGACGGCGCGGTGGCCGCGAGCTCGTCGAGGCCGTCCTCGCCGCGGAACACGAGCGCGGAGGTCCCGCGCGACGCGAGCACGCCCGCGACGAGGGGCGCCATCCGCGCGTCGGCCACGCCGATCGCGGTGGCACGCGGCTGCGCGGGGTTGGTCAGCGGGCCGAGGAAGTTGAACGCCGTCGGGATCGGCAGCTCGCCGCGCGCCGCGGCCGCGTGCCGGAACGACGGGTGGAACGCCTGCGCGAAGCAGAACGTGATGCCGACCTCGGTCGCGAGCTCGGCCACGCGCGGCACGTCGAGGTCGAGCCGGACGCCCAGCGCCTCGAGCACGTCCGCGGAGCCCGACGACGACGTCGCGGCCCGGTTGCCGTGCTTCACGACGCGGACTCCCGCCCCGGCGACCACGATCGCCGCCATGGTGGAGACGTTCACGGTGTGGGCGCGGTCACCGCCGGTGCCGACGATGTCCACCGACGGCGCGGGCGCCTCGAACCGGCGTGCGTGCGCGAGCATCGCGTCCGCGAGGCCGGCGAGCTCGTCGACGGTCTCGCCCTTGACCCGCAGACCCACGAGGAAGCTCGCGAGCCGCGCCGCCGACACCTCGCCCGACATCACCTGGTCCATGACCCACGCGGTCTCGTGGGCGGCGAGGTCGCGGCGGTCGACGAGCGCCTGGAGCAGGGCGGGCCAGGTCGGCGCGCCCGCGGCCGCGGGCACCGTGGGTGGGGTCGTCACGCAGGTCTCCTCGCAGGGGTCGGCGCAGGGCGTCGACGGGCCGGCACGCGGGCGGCTCGCCCGCGTGCCCCCATGATGCCAGCGACGGCGCACGCCGACCCCGGTGTCCCGCGATCCGGTCGTGCCCTCGGGAGACCCGCTGCCGCCCGTTTGGTGACACCTTCGCGACTTCCGTCATGAGGTGCGGGTACGAAGCGCAGAATGTCAAGGAAGTGTGAGATTCGACCACGCCCGCGCGGCCGCTTCGTGAACCAAACCACGCCCTCGTCGGCCATAATGAAGCCGTGTCGACCGCAACGGCTACCCCCACACCCACGTGACCGTCAACCGGCCCAACCCGGTTCAGGTCGGGACCATCGTCTGGCTCTCGAGCGAGCTGATGTTCTTCGCGGGACTCTTCGCGATGTACTTCACCGCCCGCTCGGTCATGCCGGCCAGCGAGTGGTCGGCCCAGGCCGACAAGCTCAACGTCTGGTTCTCCGCCGGCAACACGACGATCCTCGTGCTCTCGTCGATCACCTGCCAGCTCGGCACCTACGCCGCCGAGCGGTTCCGGCCGCGGCGTACGGGCAAGCTCTGGCAGGTCGGCCAGTGGGGCATGGTCGAGTGGATCGCCGTCACCTACGTGATGGGCGCGATCTTCATCGCCGGTCAGGTCACCGAGTACTCCGACCTCGTCGAGCAGGGCCTGTCGATCCACTCCAACGCGTACGGCTCGGTGTTCTACCTCGCCACCGGCTTCCACGGCCTCCACGTGCTCGGCGGTCTCATCGCGTTCCTGTTCCTGCTCGGCCGGACCTTCTCCGCGAAGCGGTTCGGACACCACGAAGCGACCTCCGCGATCGTCACGTCTTACTACTGGCACTTCGTCGACGTGGTGTGGGTGGCGCTCTTCAGCGTCATCTACCTCCTGCGCTGACGCACCCCACCCCTGAACCCCACACCCCCCACCGCGAGACGAGGATCACCCGTGAAGGCACTCGCCGCCCGCAGGCACCACCGGTTCGCGCCGGTCGTGCTGCTGCTGCTGGCGCTGCTGGTCACTGGCGGCGTCTACGCCGTCCTCGCGCCTGGACAGGCGCGGGCGGACTCCGCCAGCACGCAGGACATCGAGACCGGTAAGAAGCTGTTCCAGGCCAACTGCGCCACGTGCCACGGGCTCGACGCCCAGGGCACGGACAACGCCCCGTCGCTCATCGGCGTCGGCGCGGCCGCCGTCGACTTCCAGGTCTCGACGGGCCGCATGCCGATGGCCATGGACGGGCCGCAGGCGCAGACCAAGCCGCGGCAGATGACCGAGGAGCAGACGTCGCAGCTCGCCGCGTACATCGCGTCGCTCGGCGCCGGCCCTGCCATCCCGACCG
Organism: Luteimicrobium album; assembly: GCF_030161555.1. GTDB lineage: Bacteria > Actinomycetota > Actinomycetes > Actinomycetales > Cellulomonadaceae > Luteimicrobium > Luteimicrobium album. The sequence continues at coordinate 3,252,304 of NZ_BSUK01000001.1, read as the reverse complement.
ACGAGCAGGTCGACGGCTCGAAGGGCAACCCGGCGAACGGCGCGGAGATCTTCCGCACCAACTGCGCCATGTGCCACAACGCCACCGGCCAGGGCGGCGCGCTCTCCGAGGGCAAGTACGCCCCGTCGCTCGAGCGCACGTCGGCCCGGAACATCTACCAGGCGATGCTCACCGGCCCGCAGTCGATGCCGGTGTTCAACGACGCCAACATCACCCCCGACGAGAAGCGCGACGTGATCGCGTACCTCGAGGCCCAGCGTGAGGGCAGCGCCGGCGGCGCGACCCTCGGCTCGCTCGGCCCCGTCTCCGAGGGCGTGTGGGCGTGGGTCGTCGGCCTCGGTCTGCTGATCGGCGCCGCTGTCTGGATCGGAGCGAAGTCCTCGTGAGCAAGACGACCGACGTGACGGTCCCCCACCCGGAAGGCGACCTCGAGCACTTCCAGGACCCGGGGATCCCCGAGCACCGCCACCGCATGGCGGACACGGACCCCAAGGCCGACAAGCGCGCCGAGCGCCAGGTCGTGGTCCTCTTCACGATCTCCGTCATCGGCACGATCGTCGCGCTGTGGGCCTACTTCGCCATCCGGCCCGACGGCACGACCGCCGGGGTCCGTACCTCGACCATGGTCCTGGGCCTCGCGATCTTCTTCGCGCTCGCCGGCATCGGCGTCGGCGCGATCCACTGGGCCAAGACGCTCATGTCCGACCACGAGGTCGTCGAAGACCGTCACGCCACGCGCAGCCCCGACGACGTCCGCGAAATCGCCGTCCAGAAGCTGGCCGACGGCATCAAGGACTCGGGCATCGGCCGCCGCGGCGTCCTCAAGGGCGTCGTGGTCTCGGCCCTCGCGCTCTTCCCGCTAACCATCGCCGTCCCGCTGATCAGCTCGGTCGGCGGCGACTGGAACGTCGGCACCTTCCGCACGACCCTGTGGAAGAAGGGCACGCGCCTCACGTACGACCCCACGGGCCGTCCCATCAAGGCGTCCGACGTGACGATCGGCTCCGCCGTCCACGTCATCCCCGAGGTCACCGACGAGTACCGCCAGAGCGGCGAGTGGATCAGCGAGAAGGCCAAGGCCCTCGTCCTGATGGTCCGGCTCGACCCGCGCGACTTCAAGCCCTTCGCCAAGGGCAAGGAGAACTGGACGTACGACGGCATCATCGCGTTCTCCAAGATCTGCACCCACGTGGGCTGCCCCGTCGCGCTGTACGAGCAGCAGACCCACCACCTCCTGTGCCCGTGCCACCAGTCGACGTTCGACGTCGCCGACGGCGCGAAGGTCGTGTTCGGCCCCGCCAAGCGGCCCCTGCCGCAGCTGCCGATCACCGTCGACTCCGAGGGCTACCTCGTGGCGCAGGACGGATTCGACGAGCCCATCGGCCCGAGCTACTGGGAGCGACTGCGGTGACGACGACAACCACCCGGCCCTCGGCCACAGAACCGACCACCCCGATCGGGCGCTCGTCGGACTACCTGGACAACCGCACCGGCATCGGTCACGCGGTCAAGGAGTTCGCGCGCAAGGTCTTCCCGGACCACTGGTCCTTCCTCCTCGGCGAGATCGCGCTCTACTCGTTCGTGGTCCTGCTCATCACGGGCACGTTCCTCACGATGTTCTTCGTGCCGAGCATGAGCCTGAGCACCTACCACGGCGCACCGAAGACCATGGACGGCCTGCTCATGTCCGACGCGTTCGCGTCGACGCTGCGCATGTCGTTCGAGGTGCGCGGCGGTCTGCTGATGCGCCAGATCCACCACTGGGCCGCGCTCGTGTTCATGGCGTCGATCGTGACGCACATGATGCGCGTGTTCTTCACCGGCGCGTTCCGCCGCCCGCGTGAGTTCAACTGGCTCATCGGCTTCACGCTGCTGCTCACGGGCCTGCTCGCCGGCTTCACCGGCTACTCGCTGCCCGACGACGTCCTGTCGGGCAACGGCCTCGCGATCGCCAACGGCGTGGTCAAGTCGATCCCCGTGATCGGCTCGTACATGTCGTACTTCATCTTCGGCGGGGACTTCCCGGGCGAGCAGATCATCCCGAGACTGTTCACGCTCCACATCCTGCTGATCCCCGCGATCATCCTGGCGCTCGTCGCGCTGCACCTGATGTTCGTCGTCGTGCACAAGCACACCCAGTACCCGGGTGGCGGCCGCAAGGACGGCAACGTCGTGGGCTTCCCGCTCTTCCCCGTGTACACGGCGAAGGCCGGCGGCTTCTTCTTCGTGGTGTTCGCGGTCCTGTCCCTCATGGGCGCGACCATGGCGATCAACACGGTGTGGAACTACGGGCCGTACGACCCGTCCCCGATCTCCGCGGGTGCCCAACCCGACTGGTACATGCTGTTCCTCGAGGGCTCGCTCCGACTCATGCCCGGGCAGGCCGAGTTCGTGTCGTGGGGCGACTTCACCTGGTCGCTCAACGTCCTCGTGCCCGCCGTGCTGCCGGTGCTCCTCCTGATCGGTTTCGCGCTGTACCCGTTCATCGAGGCCAAGGTCACGCACGACGACCGCGAGCACCACGTGCTCGACCGTCCGCGCAACCGTCCGACCCGCACCGGCATCGGCATGGCGTTCCTCGCGTTCTTCGTGATCCTCGCGTTCGCCGGCTCGAACGACCTCATCGCGATCCACTTCCACCTGTCGATCAACGAGATCACCTGGTTCTTCCGGGTGTTCGTCTTCGTCGGCCCGTGGTTCGCGTTCTGGATCACGAAGCGCATCTGCCTCGGCCTCCAGCGCAAGGACCGCGAGCTGGTCCTGCACGGGCACGAGACCGGCCGCATCGTCCGGTTCGCGTCCGGCGAGTACATCGAGGTGCACCGTCCCCTGGACGAGCAGGAGCGCTGGGTGCGCGTGAACTACACCGCACACCAGCCGCTCGAGCTCCCCGCCCCGAATGGACCGAAGGGCACCAAGGACAAGGCCTACAAGTCGGCGAAGCGCTGGGCGAAGCTGTCCCGGTTCTTCTACGAGGACCGCATCGAGCCGGTGACCCCCGCGGAGCTCGCGGCGTCGCACTCGCACGGCGAGCACGACGCCCTGCCGGGAGGCGAGGACCACGCCCTCGTTGCACCGGACCACTCCGTGGACGCCACCGAGCAGTCGCACTGAGTTCGTCGCAGAGTAGGTACATGGCCCGTTCGCACGCATCCCCGGCATGACGCCGGGGGCGCGTGCGGGCGGGCCTCACCACATCCAGGAAGGTAGTGACGCATGGCTGTCTACACGCTCCCCGAGCTCCCCTACGACTACGCGGCGCTCGAGCCGCACATCTCCGGGCGCATCATGGAGCTCCACCACGACAAGCACCACGCCGCTTACGTGACGGGCGCCAACACGGCGCTCGACAAGCTGGCCGAGGCTCGCGAGTCCGGTGACCTCGCCGCCGTCAACCTGCACGAGAAGAACCTCGCGTTCAACCTCGGCGGTCACGTCAACCACTCTGTGTTCTGGCAGAACCTCTCCCCGACGGCGGCGGCGAGCCGACCGGCGAGATCGCTGCTGCGATCGACCAGGACTTCGGGTCGTTCGAGGCCTTCAAGAAGCACTTCGCCGCGACCGCGGCCGGCGTGCAGGGCTCCGGCTGGGCGATCCTCGCCTGGGACTCGATCGGCCAGAAGCTCATCATCGTCCAGCTCTACGACCAGCAGGGCAACATCGCCCTCGGCCTCGTCCCGCTCGTCGTCCTGGACGTCTGGGAGCACGCCTACTACCTGGACTACCAGAACGTGCGCGCCGACTACGTGACGGCCTGGTGGAACATCGTGAACTGGGCGGACGCCGACGCGCGCCTCGCACGGGCACGCACCCAGACCGCGGGGCTCATCGTCCCCGCCTGAGACCGCTGGGGCGCGCCTCGCGGCACCCATGCAGTGCCCGAAGGGCCGCATCCCTCGTTGAGGGATGCGGCCCTTCGCCGTACCGGCGTCAGAGGCGGTCGGTGTCGCCCCCGGGCTCAGGGCCGGTCGTCGGCACCGCGCTCGCGCTGCGACGGCGCCGCGAAGACGGCGTCCAGCAGCCCTGGCGCCAGCTCCTGCACGTGCTGCTCACGCAACCTGTTGAGACGTCGCCCGCTGCGGTCGTACTGCTCGATCACGCCGCTCTCCCGAAGGACGCGGAAGTGGTACGACGCCGTCGACCTGGGCAGGTCGTCATGCAGCACGCCGCAGCTCTGGGACTCACCGGCGGAACGGAGCCGGCGGACCATCTCGACCCGCACCGGGTCGGCCAGCGCCTGGAGGACCGCGAGGATCTCTCGAGACACCCGACCCGACGGTTCCATATTTTTCGAACCGCCCGGTAGTGTGCCCATCATGCTTCCAGAATATTCGAACGAGACGGCGGAGCCCCTTCGGAGCTCCGGGTCGGAGTCATCGGCGCGACCGGCTGGGCCGAGGTGTCGCACCTCCCGGCACTGGTCGCGACACCCGGTCTGCGGTTGACTGCTGTCTCGACCACCCGCGAGGAGTCGGCCCGACGAGCAGCGGAGCGGTGGGCCGCCCCGCACCACTTCACCACGGCGGCCGACCTGGCCCACTGCCCCGACGTCGACCTGATCACCGTCTCGGTCAAGGCGCCGCTGCACCGGAGCCTCATCGAGGAGGTCCTCGATGCCGGCAAGCCCATCCTCTACGAATGGCCGCTCGGAACGTCGGCGGCCGAGTCCGCGCATCTGGCGGAGACGCTCGAGGCCCGGGGAATCCGTGCGTTCGTGGCCCTTCAGGCCACGGCTCACCCGGTGCTGTAACAGCTCGGGACGTCCGTTCGCGACGGCCGGCTCGGGACGGTGCTCGCTGCCTCCGTCACGGGCACACGAGCGAGCAAGGATCCGTTGCCGACCCGCAGCGCCTACACGCTCCAGTCCGAGAACGGCGCCGGGATGATGTAGATCCTCGGTGGTCACAGCATCGCTGCCCTCGCGACGGCGGTCGGCATCCCGTTGGACGTGCTCACCCCGGGCGCGGGGACCGCGCGCCTGATCAACCCGCTGCGCACCACGGACGACTGCGGCCGCGTGACCGTGACCAGCCCGGACAGCGTCGCCGCGACCATCCCCATCGGCCCGATCGAGGGCAGGCTCGCTCTCGCCGACGGGGATGTCGGCCCCCGCACCACGATCAGCATCATCGGCTCCGAGGCTCGCGTCGACGCCACGACCACATCCGTCGAGGAGGTACGCCTGCGCCAGCCGCAGATGGCCGACTGGACAGCCAGACTCACACACGGCAAGACGTCCACGACATCGGCGCCGAACCGGACGACCTCCCGCTCGCCGCCCGTAACCCGGCGCGGCTCTACCGGACGATCCTCGACGACCTCCGTCACGGCACCACGGCGGCTCCGACCGCGTTCGACGCCGTGGCCGTGCATCGCGTCATCGAGAGCTGGCAACGACCAGCCGGCGCGTGACCGGGTCGCCGGACAGGTCAGTCCCCTCGACGACGAACGGCCGGGTCCGGTCCCTCAGGACAGACCCGGCCGCTGCCGGTGCGAGCTCGCCGCGTCAGTGCGCGTGCTGCCCGCGGGAGTACTCGAAGACCCAGCCGATGAGACCGACCACGCCGAGCGTGACGCCGATCCCGACGAGCCACCACCCGACCGCGAGGCCGAGGAAAGTCAGCGCGGCGGGGAAGGCGATGGCGAGCGGCCACCAGCTCCACGGCGCGTACACGCCCTGGTCGCCGGCGCCCTCGTCGATCTCGCCGTAGGGGTTGTCCTCGGGGCGCGGGTCGATCCGGCGCGCGGTCAGAGCGAGGAACACACCGATCATCGCTGACAGCGCCGCGACGAGGAAGATCCCGACCGTGCCGACAGGCTCCGCGTGGCTCCACAGGGTGTAGATCACGCCCATCAGCGCGAAGAACGGCGTCAGCAGGAGGAAGAGCTTGGACTCGAGCTTCACTTGGTTTCCTCCGTCCGGCCGCTACCGTGCTCCGGTCGGCCTTCGAGCCGCTCTATGGTCGCCTGGGTCTGACCGCGACGGTCTGCCTCGCCGAAGACCTGGGCGGCCGGCGATGGATGCACGTCAGGATGGTCCATCGCCGCGACCTCCGGGTGATGCAGGTCGAAGGCGGGCCGCTCGGAGCGGATGCGCGGCAGCGACGTGAAGTTGTGCCGTGGCGGTGGGCAGGAGGTCGCCCACTCGAGCGACATCCCGTATCCCCAGGGGTCGTCCACAGTGACCCTCGGCGCGTTGCGCCAGGTCGAGTAGACGTTCCACACGAACGGGATCATGGAGGCCGCAAGGATGAAGGAGCCGATGGTCGAAACCTGGTTCATCCACGTGAATCCGTCCTCGGGCGAGTAGTCCGCATACCGACGAGGCATGCCGTCGACGCCGAGCCAGTGCTGGACGAGGAACGTCGCGTGGAAGCCGACGAACAGCAGCCAGAAGTGGATCTTGCCGAGCCGCTCGTCGAGCATCCGGCCCGTCATCTTGGGCCACCAGAAGTAGAAGCCCGCGAACATCGCGAAAACGACGGTCCCGAAGACCACGTAGTGGAAGTGCGCGACCACGAAGTACGAGTCGGAGAGCTGGAAGTCCAGCGCCGGGCTCGCGAGGATGACGCCGGTCAGGCCACCGAAGAGGAAGGTGATCAAGAAACCGATCGACCAGAGCATCGGCGTATCGAACGTGAGCTTGCCGCGCCACATCGTGCCGATCCAGTTGAAGAACTTCACGCCGGTCGGGACCGCGATGAACATCGTCATGATGGAGAAGAACGGCAGGAGCACCGCGCCGGTCACGTACATGTGGTGCGCCCACACGGTGACCGACAGTGCCGCGATCGAGATCGTCGCGTAGACAAGACCCTTGTAGCCGAAGATCGGCTTGCGGCTGAAGACCGGCAGGATCTCCGAGATGATGCCGAAGAACGGCAGCGCGATGATGTAGACTTCGGGGTGCCCGAAGAACCAGAACAGGTGCTGCCAGAGCACCGCTCCGCCGTTATCGGGGTTGAACACCTGAGCGCCGAGCCTGCGGTCGGCACCGAGGCCGAGCAGCGCCGCCGCCAGGGGCGGGAACGCCATGAGCACGAGGATGCTCGTGATGAGCGCGTTCCACGTGAAGATCGGCATCCGGAACATGGTCATGCCCGGGGCGCGCATCGTCATGATCGTGGTGATGAAGTTGACCGCACCGAGGATGGTTCCGAAGCCGCTGAGCGCGAGCCCGAAGACCCACATGTCGCCACCGACACCTGGTGAGAACGTCGTGTCCGACAGCGGCGCGTACGCCGTCCAACCGAACGACGCCGCACCCTGCGGGGTGACGAAGCCGGCCACGGCGATGATCGAGCCGAACAGGTAGAACCAGTACGCGACCATGTTCAGGCGCGGGAACGCGACGTCGGGGGCGCCGATCTGCAGCGGCATGATGACGTTCGTGAAGCCCGCGAAGAGCGGCGTCGCGAACATCAGCAGCATGATCGTGCCGTGCATCGTGAAGAGCTGGTTGTACTGCTCACGGCTCTGCACGACCTGCAGGCCGGGCTCGAAGAGCTCCGCGCGGATCAGCAGCGCCATGACGCCACCGATGAGGAAGAACACGAACGAGCTGATGAGGTAGAGGTACCCGATCGTCTTGTGATCGGTGGAGGTGATCCACTTGATCACGGTCCGCCCGAGCGTCTGACGTCCGGTCCGCAGACCCGGGATCGTCTCGGCCTGCGCCGCCATCACTGACCCTCACCTTCCGTGGGCACGTTACCTGCCGTCTCGCCGTCGTTCTGCGAGCGGTCGTAGGCGTCCGACAGCAGCCCGGTCTGACCCGCGGCCCGCAGGGCCTCGATGTGCTGCTGATACTCCTGGTCCGAGACCACCTTGACGTTGAAGAGCATGCTCGAGTGCCACTCACCGCACAGCTCGGCGCACTTGCCGGCGTAGGTCCCCTCACGGAGCGGAGTGAGCTCGAACGAGTTCGGGTGGCCGGGGATGAGGTCCTCCTTGTAGAGGAACGCCGGGACCCAGAAGGAGTGGGCGACGTCGCGCGTCGTCAGGTTGAAGAGGACCTTCTTGCCGACGGGCAGGTAGAGCGTCGGCATGGCCTTGTCGGTGCCACGGGCGCCGTCGACCAGGTCGTCCTTGGTCAGTGAGCCCACATCCTGAGCCATGACACCGACCTCGTGGACGTCCTCGTTCACGTAGTTGAAGTCCCAGCTCCACTGCTTGCCGACGACGCCGATGGTGACGTCGGGCGTACCGCTGACCTTCTTGATCTCCGTGACGTCGCGGTTCGTGTAGAAGAACAGGACGAGGATCGCGACGATCGGGACGACCGTGTACATGATCTCGAGGGGCATGTGGTACCGCGTCTGGATGGGCAGGGCGTCGTCGCCCTTGCGCTTCCGGTACGCGGCGATGCACCAGATCATCAGGCCCCACGTGATCACGCCGACGACCAGCAGCGCGATCCAGGAACCGTTCCACAGGTGGGTGATCCGGGCGGTCTGGTCGGTGACCTGCTTGCCGTCGTCGTAGCCGGGCAGGAAGCCACGCTTCACTTTGTCGCTCGAGCAGCCGGACGCGAGCAGCGCGACCGAGCCGGCGAGAGCCGCTCCGGTGACGAGCTGCCACCTGCGGCGGCGGGGGTGTGCGGGTGCAAGGGGGCCTTTCACGTCACGTCAGGGTGGACCCGTGGCTCCACGAGTCCTCCGCAAGACCTTCGTTCTCGACACACGAAGCCTAGCGCGCGTTCCCGCGGGTCCGCGCCCGCGGCGCCCGGGACGATCCGCGCAGATCGGGCCGGCGCGAGAACGGGCCTTCCGGGTCCGGCCGGATTCCGCGGAACGACCCGTCCTTGCTGGCGGACCCCACCGATCTGTCAGATCGTTCGCCGCGTCTAGGGTGGTCGTTGTGACCGATCCCACCCCGTCCTCCGCTCCCCCGACGACGGCGGACGCGCCCCCGCGCGCGCGTGGCTCGACGCCTCGGGTGCGGCACGCGTCCACCCGGTCGCGCGACGGGCGTTCGAGCAGGCGCTCGACGACGGCTGGGCCGACCCGCGCCGGCTCAGCACCGAAGGTCGCCGGGCGCGGGCCCTCCTCGACGGGGCGCGGGAGTCGATCGCCGCGGCCGTGGGCGCGCGCACCGAGGAGGTCCACGTCGCGCCGTCGCACACGGCCGCGCTCCACGCGGCCGTCCTGGGGGCCGCAGCCGGGCGACGTCGCGCCGGCACCCGCGCCGTGGTGAGCGCCGTCGAGCGGGCCGCGGTGCTGCACGCCGGCGAGCACGCCGGGCTCGACGTCGTGCGCGTGCCCGTCGCGCGCACGGGGGCGGTCGACGAGGAGGCCTTCGCCGCCGCCCTGGACGACGAGCCCACCGCGTTCGCCGCCCTGCAGCACGCGAACGGCGAGGTCGGCACGCTCCAGCCGACGGGCGCCGTGCACGCCGCCACGAGCGCGCGCGGGGTGCCGTTGCTCGTCGACGGCGGCGCGAGCGCCGGGCACGTGGAGCTGGGGGCGGCGTGGGACCTCCTCGCCCTCGACCCGCGCGACTGGGGGTCGATCCCCGGCACGGGCGTGCTCGTGGTCCGGCGCGGGGTGCGGTGGCGTCCCGTCGTGCCCGAGGACGACGACCGCTTCTTCCCCGGCGGGCCGTCGGTGCCTGCGGCGTTCGCGGCCGCGGCGTCGCTCGAGGCCGTGCTCGCCGCCCGCGCCGAGGAGGATCACCGGCGGCGCGCTCTCGTCGACCTGGTCCGGAGGCGCGTCGCGGCCGAGGTGCCCGACGTCGAGGTGGTCGGCGACCCGGACGACCGGCTGCCGCACGTCGTGACGTTCTCGTGCCTCTACGTCGACGGCGAGGCGCTCGTCACGGAGTTCGACCGGGCCGGCTTCGCGGTCGGGTCGGGCTCGGCCTGCACGTCGAGCTCGCTCGAGCCGTCCCACGTGCTCGCGGCGATGGGTGTCCTCACGCACGGCAACGTGCGGATCGGGCTCGACCGGGAGGCGACCCGGGACGACGTCGAGCGGTTCCTCGCCGTGCTGCCCGGCGCCGTCGCGCGGGTGCGCGCCCTCCTGGGGGCGCAGGCCCTGTGAGCTCCGCCGTCGTCGTCGACGCACGCGGTCTGCGCTGCCCGCTGCCGGTCATCCGGCTCGCCGCGGTGGCCCGCGACGCCGCCCCGGGTGCCCTCCTGACCGTCCTCGCCACCGACCCCGCCGCCGAGCACGACGTGCCGGCGTGGGCACGGATGCGCGGCCACGCCGTCGTCGGCTCCGAGCACGACGAAGCCGCGGGCACCTGGTCGCTCACCGTGGAGGTGAGGGCCAGGCCCCCGCGGCCTGAGCGGCTCGCGGCGAAACCGCGGCCTGAGTCGCTGCCCGGTCCGGGTCCGGGCGACCCGTCAGCTGAAGGAGCCGCCGCAGGCGCAGGAGCTGCCGGCGTTCGGGTTGTCGATCGTGAAGCCCTGCTTCTCGATGGTGTCCGCGAAGTCGATCGTCGCGCCCTCGAGGTAGGGGACGCTCATGCGGTCCACGACGACCTCGACGCCGTCGTAGTCGCGCAGCGCGTCACCGTCGAGCACGCGCTCGTCGAAGTAGAGCTGGTAGATCAGGCCGGAACAGCCGCCGGGCTGGACGGCGACCCGCAGGCGGAGGTCGTCGCGTCCCTCCTGCTCGAGGAGGCTGCGGACCTTGTCCGCGGCGACGTCGGTGAGGTTCACGCCGTGGGTGGCGATCTCGGTCGTCTCGCTCATGTTCGTTCTCCGCTGGTCGCAGGGGCCGGGCCCCGGGTCTTGGCGCCGGGTGGCATGCCCGGACGTCTGCAGCAGCGTCAACCGCGCGTCGCGCGATCCTGTTCCCGAGTCCCGGGAACCTCTGCCGGACACCCGGACCGGTCGTCCGGCCCGACGACGCCGCGGTGGCGCCGCTCACCCAGCGTACGCCCGGCGAGTGGTGCGGCACGGTGAGGGCCGCGGGCCGGATACACCTCCGACACCGCGGCCCGTGCGTGCGATGATCGGATGCGTGACCACGTTGCTCGAGACGTCCAGCGGAGCCCGCTTCGCGGAGCCGGCCCCCTCTCCCCTCCTCCTGCTCGGGCAGGGGCGCGACCTCGCGTCCGAGCGGGGCGTCGAGTGCGCCGGGGCGCTGCCCGCGGCCTCCGACCCCGACCTCGTCGAACGTGCGGTCGCCGCGCGCGCCGCGCTGGGCGACCGGGCGTTCGTGCTGGGCCACCACTACCAGCGCGACGAGGTGATCCGGTTCGCCGACGTCACGGGCGACTCCTTCAAGCTCGCGCGCGAGGCCGCGGCACGGCCCGAGGCAGAGTTCGTGCTGTTCTGCGGCGTCCACTTCATGGCCGAGTCCGCGGACATCCTGACCTCGGACGCTCAGCAGGTCGTGCTGCCCGACCTCGCGGCGGGCTGCTCCATGGCCGACATGGCCGCGATCGACCAGGTCGACGAGGCGTGGGACGTGCTCGACGACCTCGGGCTCGCCGGGCGCACGGTCCCGGTCACGTACATGAACTCGTCCGCGGCGATCAAGGCGTTCACGGGGCGCCACGGCGGCACGGTGTGCACGTCGTCGAACGCGGAGGTGGCGCTGCGCTGGGCGTTCGAGCGTGCGGACGCCGCCGGGGCGGCCGAGGGCGCGGGTGGCGGCGCGGGCAAGATCCTGTTCCTCCCCGACCAGCACCTGGGCCGCAACACGGCCGTGCTCCAGCTGGGCATCCCGCTCGAGGCGTGCGTCGTCTACGACCCGCGCAAGCCCGACGGCGGCCTGACGGAGGCCGAGCTCGCGGCGGCGCGCGTCATCCTGTGGCGCGGCCACTGCTCGGTGCACGGCCGGTTCTCTGCCGGGAACGTCGAGGCGATCCGCGCCGCGGTGCCCGACGTGACCGTCATGGTGCACCCCGAATGCAAGCACGAGGTCGTCACCGCGGCGGACCAGGTGGGCTCGACCGAGTTCATCATCAGGGCGCTCGACGCCGCGGAGCCGGGCTCGAGCTGGGCGATCGGCACGGAGCTCAACCTGGTGCGTCGCCTCGCGGCCCAGCACCCGGAGCTCCGGGTCCACTACCTCGACTCGACGGTCTGCTTCTGCTCGACGATGAACCGGATCGACCTGCCGCACCTCGTCTGGGCGATGGAGCGGCTCGTCGAGGGCCGCACGGTGAACCGGATCGTCGTCGACCCCGACGACGCCCACTGGGCGCGCGTGGCGCTCGACCAGATGCTCGCGCTGCCCGGCATCTGAGCCGGCCCGGTTACCCGAGACCCCGAGTCCCGGGTAGTAGCCTGCTCGGGTGACCCGTCAGATCCAGCTCGCGCTCGCTGCCGTGCGCCCGCGCAAGGCCGACCCGTCCGTCCCCGTCCTGGGGCCCTCGATCACGCGCATGCGCGTGCACCCGGGCGACCTCGACTACTACTGGCACGTCAACAACGGCACGTACCTGCAGATGATGGACGTCGCGCGCACCCACTACATGGCGGACATCGACGCGCTCGGCGCGCTCAAGGAGCGCGGCTGGTACGCCGTCGTCGCGGCGTCGACGATGAAGTACCGGCGTTCGCTCAAGCTCGGCGAGCGGTTCGAGATCCGCACCCGGGTGCTCGGCTGGGACGAGCGGGTCGTCTACATGGAGCAGTCGTTCTGGCGTGGCGAGGTGCTCAGCGCGCGCGGGCTCGTCGCAGGCCGGTTCCTGCACCGTGACGGCTCGCGGGTGCCCGCACCCGAGGTGATCGCGTTCCTCGCGAGCCTCCACGGCCGTGAGGTCGAGGAGCCCGAGCTGCCCGACGACGTCGCCGCCTGGGCGCGTGCCGTGGACGTCGCTCCCCGCTGACGTCCGCGGTCGGCATGGCGGACGCGCAGGGAACGTCCAGGAGCCTCGACTATCCTCGACCCGTGGCACTCCTTCGCAACAAGCAGTCAGAGACCCCTGAGCCGACGCCGGGGCTCCTCCCCGGGACCGGCGACGGCAAGGGTCGCCCGACGCCCAAGCGCAAGGAGGCCGAGGCCGCCAACAAGCGCCCGCTCGTCCCGACGGACCGCAAGTCCGCGGGCCGCGACGCGAAGTCGCAGCAGCGCGAGGCGCGCGCCCGCCAGTACCAGGCCATGAAGGCCGGCGACGAGCGCTACCTGCCCGCCAAGGACAAGGGCCCGTCCCGCCGCTACGTGCGCGACTACGTGGACGCACGCTGGAACATCGCCGAGTTCTTCCTGCCGATCGCGCTCGTGTTCTTCGTCGTGATGATCGCGACGACCGGTCGAGCGGGAGCCGCGTCCTTCGTGATCCTCGCCGCGCTCTATCTGCTCGTGCTGATCGCCGTCGTGGACGCCGTGATCATGTGGTTCGGCCTCAAGAAGCGCCTGCGAGCCAAGTTCGGCGAGGTCCCCAAGGGCACGGCGTTCTACGCCGTCATGCGCGCCTTCCAGCTCCGCCGGTCGCGCATGCCGAAGCCCGCGCACGCCAAGCACGGCGTCTACCCGAAGTGATCCCGGGCCTCCCCGCGGCGTAGGACAGGCGCTCAGCCCACCCGCAGCGCCACCGCGGGCGCGGCGGCCTCGCCCTCGTGTAGGACCGTCGCGGTCGCCACGCCCTGAGCGGCGAGCGTCCGCCAGGTCTCCCCGAGCCACAGCTCGGCGTCGTACTGGTTGGTGAAGAGCGGCGTCGCGGGCTCCGCGAGCTCACGCCCCTCGCCGTCGGCGAAGCGCCACGTCCACTGCGGCCTGATCATCCCCGTGCTCCCCTCACTGTCCGGGCTCGGACGGCGCCGCCGTCGTGAGCGCACGGTTGATGCGCGAGGCCCAGAACGGGCCCTCGTAGATGAACGCCGTGTACCCCTGCAGCAGGTCCGCGCCCGCCTCGAGGTAGGCGCGGGCGTCGTCGACGGTCGTGATGCCGCCCACGCCGATGATGACGGGTCCGGTGCCGAGACGCTCGCGCAGGCGCCGCACGACGTCCAGCCCGCGCGGCAGCAGCGGCGGACCCGAGAGCCCTCCCGGGCCGAGGTCGTGGGCGATCGTCGTGTTGACCGCGACCACGCCGTCGAGGCCGAGCTCGAGCACCAGGTCCGCGACGGCGTCCACGTCGGCGTCCACGAGGTCGGGCGCGATCTTCACCAGGAGGGGGACGCGCGGCCCGCCCGAGCCGGCGGTGGCGGCGTCCGCGGCCTCCCGGACCGCGACGAGGATCGGCCGCAGGGACTCCACCGACTGCAGGTCCCGCAGACCGGGGGTGTTCGGCGACGACACGTTGACGACGAGGTAGTCGGCGTACGGGGCGAGCAGCCCGGCGCTGGTCGCGTAGTCCGCGGCCGCGTCCGCCGCAGGGGTCACCTTGGTCTTGCCGATGTTCGCCCCGACGACGACGGCCCGGCCCCCGACGTCCTCCGGAGCCGCTTCAGGCGCTCGGCCGCCGCCGCGGCACCCCGGTTGTTGAAGCCCATCCGGTTGCGGAGCGCCCGCTGGTCGAGCACGCGGAAGCTCCGGGGCTTGTCGTTGCCGGGCTGCGCGTGCGCCGTCACCGTGCCGACCTCGACGAACGCGAACCCGATCGTCGCGAGGCCGCGGACCGCGAGCGCGTCCTTGTCGAACCCTCCGGCGAGCCCGAGGGGCGCGGGGAACGACCGGCCGAGCGCCTGGACCGAGCCGGGGCCGCGCGTCGTGCTCTCGGCGAAGGGCGCGAGCGTGCGCCGCATGACCGTGCGCACGCCGGGCACCACCCCGACCGCCCGGATGACGGGGAACGCGAGGTGGTGCGCCCGCTCGGGGTCAAGGTGCCGGAAGAAGCCCCGGAACAGGGCGCCGTAGACCTTCACGCGGAGGTTCCTTCCTCGGCGGCGTGCGGCCGCGTGTGCCACAGCCACCACAGGCCGACGAACGGCAGGACGAGCGGGATGTAGCCGTACCCGGACCCGAAGCCCGACCACACGGTCGAGGCGGGGAACGCGTCGGCGTCGGCGAGCGAGGCGATCCCGACGGCGAGCACACCCACGAGCTCGACCGAGCACGACACCCAGGCGACCCCGCGCCAGGCCCCGCCGCGCCACAGCGCGACCGTCGCGAGGATGTACACCACGGCGGCCAGCAGGGACAGCAGGTACGCGAGCGGCGCGTCGGAGAACTTGGTCGCGAGCTCGTAGCTCGCACGACCCGTCGCCGCGAGCGCCAGGATCCCGTAGACGGCCACGAGCACGCGCCCGAACCCGGCTCGGGTGGGTGGCGTGTCGTCGTGCGGCGCCTCGGGCTGCTCGGCGGTCACGGCTGTCTCCTTGCTCTCGGTCGTCTCGGGGCGGGGCACGCTCAACCGGTCCAGACCTGGGTCATGCGCAGCTGCAGGAACGCGACCGTCACGGCCGCGAGCAGCAGCACCACGGAGCTCCAGCGGGTCCGCTCCGCGAACGCGACCGCGGCCGCGAACGGGAGCACGAGCAGCGAGGCCGCGACGTACCCCCAGAACAAGCCCGGGCTGCTGACGCTCTCCGAGCCGGCGAGCAGCACACCCGCGACCACGGCCTCGACGACGAGCAGCGCCTCCACGACGGACGCGCCCCAGAGCTGGCGCAGGATCACCGGCCGGTCCCGGTACACGAACCATCCCGCCCACGCGGCGAGCGCCAGGCTCGCGGCGACCACGAGCACGGTGAGAGGGACGGTCACGCCCCGAAGCCTACCGGGAGCGCCCGATCCGCCCGGTCCGGCCCGTGCACCGGCGTTAGCATCGCCGGGTGACAGACCTCACCGTGACCACCTCCTCCCCCGCCTCCCTCGACGTCGACGCACTGGTCGTCGGCGCCGTCCGCACCGAGCTCGGGCCGCGCGTCCTCGCGGACGCCCTGCCCGCGGCGGCCGCGACCCGGCTCGCCTCGCTCGCCCCTGCCCTCGGCATCACCGGCTCGCCCGACGACGTCCACCGCTTCCCCGCGCCCGACGGCGTCGCCGCCCGGGTCGTCGTCGTGACCGGCCTGGGATCCGACCCCGACGACGCCGAGGCCCTGCGCCGCGGTGCCGGCGCGGCGGTCCGCACGCTCGCGGGGACGTCGACGGTCGCCGTCGCGCTGCCGGTCGCGACGGACGACGCGGTCGCCGCCGTCCTCGAGGGCGCGGCGCTGGGCGCGTACGCGTTCGACCGCTACACGACCGACCCGGAGAAGCCCGCCGCCGTCGGCGCCGTCCAGGTCGTCGTGCCGGACGCGAAGGCGGCGCGGGACGCGGCCGAGCGCGCACGGGTCCTCGCGGCGTCGGTCCACCTGGTCCGCGACCTCGTGAACGCCGCCCCCAACGACCTGTACCCCGAGGCGTTCGCGAGCGCCGCCAAGGACGCCGCGAAGGGCACGGGCGTCAAGGTGACGGTGCTCGACGACAAGGCGCTCGCGTCGGGCGGGTACGGCGGCCTGGTGGCCGTCGGTCAGGGCTCGGTGCGCGGCCCGCGGCTGGTCAAGGTCGCCTGGGCCCCCTCCAAGCCGGCCGCGAAGGTCGCGCTCGTCGGGAAGGGCATCACGTTCGACTCGGGCGGCATCTCGCTGAAGCCGCCGACGTCGATGGTCGCGATGAAGTCCGACATGGCCGGCGCGGCCGCGGTGCTCGGGACCGTCCTCGCGGCGGCCCGGCTCAAGCTGCCCGTCGCGGTCACGGGCTGGCTGTGCCTCGCCGAGAACATGCCGTCGGGCACCGCGCAGCGCCCGAGCGACGTCATCACGATCCGCGGCGGCAAGACCGTCGAGGTCCTCAACACGGACGCCGAGGGACGTCTGGTCCTCGCCGACGGCCTCGTCGCGGCGATCGAGGAGGGCCCGGACGTGGTGCTCGACGTCGCGACCCTCACGGGTGCGCAGCTGGTCGCGCTCGGCGCGCGGGTGTCCGCCGTCATGGGGACCGACGCCGTGCGCGACGAGGTCGTGGCCGCCGCCGGCCGCGCGGGCGAGCAGTTCTGGCCCATGCCGCTGCCGGCCGAGCTGCGCGAGTCGCTGTCCTCGAAGGTCGCGGACATCGCCAACATCGGCGAGCGGCACGGCGGGATGCTCGTGGCGGGTCTGTTCCTCAAGGACTTCGTCGGGAGCACACCGTGGGCGCACCTCGACATCGCGGGCCCCGCGTTCAACGAGGCGTCGGCGTTCGGCTACACGCCGGTCGGCGGGACGGGCGTCGCCGTACGCACGCTCCTCGAGCTGGTCGAGTCGCGCGCGAACCGCTGACGGCCGCGGCGCAGGGCCGCCTCCTGCGCGGGGCGGCCCTGCGTCAGGCCTCGCCCCGCCGACGGCGCGTGTTCCACTCCCGCATCCGCTGCGGGTAGCCCGTGCGGCGCACGTCGTACAGGGGGATGCCGAGGTCGTCGGCGAGCCCGCGCGCGGCCTTCTCGTCGGGCACGCGACGGCGGGTCCACTCCCCGGTGGTCGCGATGAGGAGCAGCGTCGTCGGCATGTCGCCGGTCGCGGGCTCGAGGTACGCCTCCACGCCGACGCGCGTGGTCACGAACGTCCGGAAGTGCTCGGTGGTCGCGCGGCGCGCGTCGGCCTGCGAGAGCGGCGCGTCGGGCGCGGGGCCTGACGACGAGCCGGACGAGCGGGAGAACAGGCGGCGCAGCCGGGACATGCGCGTAGCGTAGCCGGGCCGCCGCGGTGGTCCGGGGCGCGGCTGCGGTGCGAGCACCGTCACACCCGCGCCGGGCCGCGCCGATTGGGGCCCGCGCGGCGATGGTGCCAAGATGAGGAGGTTGGTCTGGCGCCGTCGTGCCCGGACCGGACCCGTCGGAGCAGATCGCAGGAGGAGCACGTGGCCGAGACCCGCACGTTCGACGTCGTCGTGCTGGGCGGCGGGAGCGGCGGGTACGCGACGGCTCTGCGCGCGGCGCAGCTCGGGCTGACGGTCGCGCTCGTCGAGGAGGGCAAGCTCGGCGGCACCTGCCTGCACCGCGGCTGTATCCCCACCAAGGCGCTCCTGCACGCCGCCGAGGTCGCCGACGCCGCCCGCGAGTCGGAGACGTTCGGGGTGCGCGCCACGTTCGACGGCATCGACATGGCGGCGCTCGCCACGTACAAGGACGGCGTGGTCGCGGGCCTGTACAAGGGCCTCCAGGGCCTCATCTCGTCGCGCGGCATCACGCTCGTCGCGGGGCACGGGAAGCTCGTCTCCCCCGACACGGTCGACGTGGGCGGCGAGCGGTACACGGGGCGCAACGTCGTCCTCGCGACGGGCTCGTACTCGCGCACGCTGCCGGGCATCGAGATCGGCGGCCGCGTCATCACGTCCGAGCAGGCGCTCGAGCTCGACTACGTCCCCGCTCCGCGCTCGTGCTCGGCGGTGGTGTGATCGGTGTCGAGTTCGCGTCCGTGTGGCGGTCGTTCGGCGCGGACGTGCACGTCGTCGAGGCGCTCGACCACCTCGTGCCCGCCGAGGACCTCGCCGTCTCCAAGGCCCTCGAGCGCGCGTTCCGCAAGCGCGGCATCGGCTTCACGCTCGGCGACCGCTTCGCGTCCCTCTCCGAGACCGACTCCGGCGTCCGCATGACCCTCGAGTCCGGGAAGGCCCTCGACGCCGAGGTCCTCCTCGTCGCCGTCGGGCGCGGCCCCCGGACCGCCGGCCTCGGCTTCGAGGAGCAGGGCGTGCGGCTCGACCGCGGGTTCGTCGTCGTCGACGAACGCCTCCACACCGGCGTCGGGAACGTCTACGCGACCGGTGACATCGTGCCCGGCCTCCAGCTCGCGCACCGCGGGTTCGCGCAGGGCATCTACGTCGCCGAGCAGATCGCCGGGCTCGAGCCCGCGCCGATCGACGAGACCGGCATCCCCCGCGTCACCTACTCGGACCCGGAGGTCGCGTCCGTCGGCCTCACCGAGCAGGCCGCGCGCGAGCGCTTCGGCGCCGACGCGGTCGAGACGCTCGACTACAGCCTCGCCGGCAACGGCCGCAGCAAGATCCTCGCGACGCAGGGCTTCGTCAAGCTCGTGCGCCGCACGGACGGCCCGGTCGTCGGGGTCCACCTCGTCGGTGCCCGCGTCGGCGAGCTCGTCGGCGAGGCCCAGCTCATCGTGAACTGGGAGGCGCATCCCGAGGACGTCGCCGCCCTCGTCCACGCCCACCCCACGCAGAACGAAGCCCTGGGCGAGGCACACCTCGCCCTGGCCGGCAAGCCTCTGCACGCCCACAACTGACGACACAATCGAAGGAGACCCCCAGGTCATGTCCGAAAACGTGCAGATGCCGGCTCTCGGCGAGTCCGTCACCGAGGGCACCGTCACCCGCTGGCTCAAGCAGGTCGGCGACGACGTCGCCGTCGACGAGCCCCTGCTCGAGGTCTCGACCGACAAGGTCGACACCGAGATCCCGTCGCCCGTCGCGGGCAAGCTCGAGCAGATCCTCGTGCAGGAGGACGAGACCGTCGAGGTCGGCGCGGTCCTCGCTGTGATCGGCGACGGCTCCGGCGCCGGTGCTGCGGCCCCGGCCGCCGAGGAGGCGCCCGCCGCGGCCGCCGAGCCCGAGCCCGAGCCGGCCCCCGCCCAGCCCGAGGCCGCGCCGGCGCCGGCCGAGCCCGAGCCCGCTCCCGCAGCGGCCGAGGCCCCCGCCGCGCCGTCCCAGGGCGGCGGCGAGGAGATCACGCTCCCCGCGCTCGGCGAGTCGGTCACCGAGGGCACCGTGACCCGCTGGCTCAAGCAGGTCGGCGACGCGGTCGAGGTCGACGAGCCTCTCCTCGAGGTCTCGACCGACAAGGTCGACACCGAGATCCCGTCGCCCGTCGCGGGCACGCTCCAGCAGATCCTCGTCCAGGAGGACGAGACCGTCGAGGTCGGCGCCGTGCTCGCCGTCGTCGGCTCGGGTGCGGCCGCCCCGGCGGCTCCCGCTCCTGCCGCGGCTCCCGAGCCCGCCGCAGCGCCGGAGCCCGCCCCGGCTCCTGCCGCCGAGCCGGCGCCTGCTCCGGCACCCGCGCCCGAGCCCGCATCCGTCCAGGAGCCCGCCGCTCCCGCGGCGCCGGCACCCGCCGCCGCTCCGGCCCCGGCTCCCGCCGCGGCCCCCGCGACCGGCGGCAAGTCGTACCTGACGCCGCTGGTGCGCAAGCTCGCCGCGGACAAGGGCGTCGACCTGTCCACCGTGACCGGCACCGGCGTGGGTGGCCGCATCCGCAAGGAGGACGTCCTCGAGGCGGCCCGCAAGGCCGAGCAGGCCGCGGCCGCTCCGGCACCTGCGGCGGCCTCGTCCGCCCCGGCCGCCGCGCCGAAGGCCGCGCTCGAGACCTCGCCGCTGCGCGGGACCACCGAGAAGGCCACCCGGCTGCGCAAGATCATCGCCGAGCGCATGGTCGACGCCCTGCACTCGCAGGCGCAGCTCACGACGGTCGTCGAGGTCGACGTGACGAAGGTCGCGGCGCTGCGTGCCCGCGCGAAGGAGAGCTTCAAGGCGCGCGAGGGTGCGAACCTCACGTTCCTGCCGTTCTTCACGCTGGCCGCGATCGAGGCGCTCAAGGCGTTCCCGAAGGTCAACGCCTCGTTCGACGGCGAGACCATCACGTACCCGGCGCAGGAGAACGTGGGCATCGCGGTCGACACGCCGCGCGGTCTCGTCGTCCCCGTCATCAAGGATGCCGGGGACCTCAACCTCGGCGGCATCGCGCGCAAGATCGTCGACCTCGCCGGCCGCACGCGCGACAACAAGATCGGCCCCGACGAGCTCTCCGGCGGCACGTTCACCATCACGAACACCGGCTCGGGCGGCGCGCTCATCGACACGCCGATCGTCCCGGGCGGCACGTCCGCGATCCTCGGCACGGGCACGATCGTCAAGCGCCCCGCGGTGATCAAGGACGCGGACGGGAACGACGTGATCGGCATCCGGTCGCTCTGCTACATCTTCCTGTCGTACGACCACCGGCTCGTCGACGGTGCGGACGCTGCGCGGTTCCTCACCGCGATCAAGGCCCGCATCGAGGAGGGCGCGTTCGAGGCCGAGGTCGGCCTCTGACGGTCGCCCCTCTCGTCGTGACGCCCTGACCGGCGCGCGACAGCGGCACGCCTGACGGCGCTCTCGTCCACGGACGGGGGCGCCGTCGTCGTCCCCGGC
This sequence comes from Luteimicrobium album, assembly GCF_030161555.1. Classification (GTDB taxonomy): domain Bacteria; phylum Actinomycetota; class Actinomycetes; order Actinomycetales; family Cellulomonadaceae; genus Luteimicrobium; species Luteimicrobium album. The sequence continues at coordinate 3,231,308 of NZ_BSUK01000001.1, read as the reverse complement.
TCCGACCTGTCAGAACCTCCTACCCGTCGACGGTGGCGAGGTTCTGACGACCCGCGGCGGGCGGGATGGTCTAGCGTCGGCGGGTATGGAGGAGGCGCGTGGCAGCACGGTCGTGGTCGCGGGGTCGGGCGGACTGATCGGCTCGGCGCTCGTGGCGTCGATGCGCGCCGACGGGGTACGGGTCCGGCGGCTCGTGCGGCCGGGGAGCGTTCGCCCCTCGGGCGCCGACGACGGCGTCACGTCGGTCCCGTGGGACCCCGACCGCGGCGTGCTGACGGCCGAGGCGCTCGACGGCGCGGACGTCGTCGTGAACCTGGGCGGCGTGGGCATCGGGGACCGTCGGTGGACGCGGCGCTACCGCGCCCTGCTGCGCAGCTCGCGCCTGGCCGGCACAGGTCTGCTCGCCCGCGAGCTGGCCCGCCACGGGGTGGACGCACCGGCCCTGGTCCAGGCGTCCGCGATGGGCGTGTACGGGGACCGTGGCGACGAGCCGCTACCGGAGACGGCGCGGCGCGGCGACGGCTTCCTGGCCGATCTCGTGACGGACTGGGAGGCCGCGACCGACCCGGCCCGGGACGCCGGCGTGCGGGTCGTCCTGCTGCGCACGTCCCTCGTCCTCACGCCCGACGGCGGCGCTCTCGGCCGCCTGCTCCCGCTCCTCCGGGCGGGCCTCGGCGGCCCGCTGGGCGACGGTCGCGAGATCTGGAGCTGGATCACGCTCGAGGACCACGTCCGCGCGATCCGGCACCTCGCGGCGTCGGGCGTGCACGGTCCGGTGAACCTCGCGTCGCCCGACCCGGTGCCGAACGCCGAGCTGACCCGCGCGCTCGGGCGCGCCCTGCACCGGCCCGCGGTGCTGCGGGTGCCCGCGCCGGCGCTCCGTCTCGCGCTCGGCGGTTTTGCGGGCGACATCCTCGCCTCGGCGCGGCTCGTGCCGCGCGTCCTCGATGCCGACGGGTTCCGGTGGTCCCAGCCGCGGCTGGCCGACGCCGTCGGCTGGCTCGTCCGCGAGCTCCGCACCGCGGCCGAGGAGCGCCCGAGCTAGCTGTGATGTCCAGGCAGGTTGTTGTCGATCCTGCTGATGGGTGGGGCTCCGATGGCGGAGTGGTGCCTGTGGTGATTGTAGAAGTGGAGCCAGCCGGGTAGCGCGGATCGGCGCTCGGATTCGGATCCGTAGAAGCGGGCGTAGGCCCAGCCGTCGGCGAGGGTGCGGTGGAAGCGCTCGATCTTCCCGTTGGTCTGCGGCCGGTAGGGGCGGGTCTTCTTCGCGGTGATCCCGAGCTGCGTGCAGGCGTCGCGCCAGGCGTGGGACTTGTAGGCAGACCCGTTGTCCGAGAGAACCCGCTCGACGGTGACGCCGCGGGCAGCGAACCAGGACACCGCGCGGCGCAGGACACCGATCGCGGTGTCTGCCTTCTCGTCGGCATGGATCTCTGCGTAGGCGACGCGGGAGTGGTCGTCGATCACGGTATGCACGAACGCAGTGCCGAGCTTGGGCTCGTGACGGTGGTTCCTGTTCTTCGTGCGGTTGGCGGTGGCTTCCCGGTTGCGCTCGCCTTGGACGCGTCCGACGAATCGCCAGCCGCCACCATCGGGGATGTTGCCGAACTTCGTGACGTCGACATGGATCAGCGAGCCGGGGTGGTCGTGCTCGTAACGGCGGATCGACTCACCGCTAACTCGGTCGATATGGCTGAGCCTGTTGATCCGGCAGCGCACCAGGACCGCGTGAACGGTCGATGCGGGCAGGCCGAGCTCGCCGGCGATCTGTATCGGTCCCAGTCGGCGTCGCCACCGCCTCTTCACGATCTGCTTAACCACGGGCAGTGGTGTCTTCGTCGGCATCGACCATGGTCGGCTCGAACGATCGGCCATCCCGGCGGGTCCCTCCGAACGCAGCCGGGCCGCCCACTTGCGGGCAGTGACGGGCGAGACCATGAACATCTTCGCTGCGACCTGCGGCGACCAGTGATCCTCGACGATCAAGCGCGCCAGCCGCAGCCGGGCACGCGGGGTCAGAGCAGCGTTAGCGTGGGACACGAGGGCCTCCCGGTTCGTGAAGCGGTTGAACTCAACAACTCCACTTCACAACCGGAGGCCCTCACCCTCAGCTCTTCACGGCCGTGTCGCCGAAACAACGTCCCTGGACATCACAGCTAGCCGGCCGCCACGGACCGCACGCGCCAGCCGTGGTCCGTCCAGGCGAGCTCGAGCCGGTCGGTGCGCTCGGCCGCCGCCGGGACCGACGACGTGGCACCATCCTTCGCGCGCAGGGTGTAAGCACCGATCGTGTACCGGACGTCGACGGTCGCCGCGTCGGCGCCCGACCTCACCACGCGCGTGGCCGCCACGTCGACCGGTGGTGCCGTGACGAGCGCGCCCCGCTGGGCGACCTGAGCGGCCAGTGAGTCGTCCGCGGCGCGCGCCGGCGAGCCCGCGACGGTCACGGCGTCCTCGGCGGTGGCGCCCGCGAGCATCGCACCGCGGCGCTGCGTGAGCTCGTGGGCCGCGCGGTCCGGGTGGTCGCGCTCGAGCGTCGCGTCGGTCGGGGCGGGTGCGGACGCCGCTGCCGACGCGCTGGGCGCCGCCTCGGCGGGCTGACCGCTCCCCACGGGCGCAGCACGACCAGCACCACGGCGCCGACGACGAGCGCGGCGACGGCGCCGGCCAGCGTGACGCTCCGGGCACGGCGGCGCCGCAGGCGCGCGGCCGACCGGGCCCGACGGCCCTCGGGCTCGTACGGCCCCTCCGGAGCCGCGAGCGCACGTGCCCGGACCAGCGTGTCCTCCAGGGGGTCCGCCGTCCGCGGCGGGACCACGCGCCGGCGCGGGACCTGCGAGACGGGGCGTCGGACGACCCCGGTGACGGGTCGCCCGGCCGACGCCGGTGGGACCGATCCGTCCGCCGGTGCGGCGGACCGTCCCATCGCCACGGCGGCGAGCGCCGCGAGGTCGGGGACGGAGACGGGCTCGGCGGCGACGGTCCGTGCGGCGCGGGTCGCGAGCTCGTCGGCGGTTCCCGCCTCGTGGGGGCCGGCGCCTCGCGCGGTGGAGTCGAGGATCGCAAGGAGCGCCGCGACCGCCGCGGCGTCGTCGGGGTCGGGGACGTGCGCCGGATCGGTCGCCGGGCCGTCGGCCGCGTCGGCGCCGTCCGCGACCGCATCGCGCGCGAGGGCCGCGAGCGCACGCACGTCCTCCGACGGCGACGCACCCGCGCCGGGCGGCACCACGTCGGGCTGCAGGTGGCAGCGCCCGTCGTCGTCGACGACGATCCGGTCGGCCGTGACCCCGCCCTGCGCGAGGCCCGCCGCGTGCAGGGCGGCGAGGGCGTGCCCGGCTCCTGTGACGATCGTCACGACCTCGCCCGCGCGTAGGGCGCCACGCCGCGCGAGGACGTCCCGCAGGGTCGTCCCGGTCCCGCCGCGGAGCACGACGGCGAGCTCTCCCCGGCCTCGACGACGGTCGCGACACGTGCCACGTGGGCGTGCTCGACGGTGCGCAGCCGTGCCACGCGCTCGTCGACGCCCGGTCCGAGCTCCGCCCGCCGCAGGACCTGCAGGGCGCAGGCTGCGCCATCGGGCGCGCGCACCGCCCAGGTGCCGCCCACGCGCGCGGCGCCGGTGTAGCCGGCGGCCTGGAGGGCTTCGCGGACCGGGCCGCCGGGGACGTCCAGGGCGGCGTTCTCGCCGGACGCCGCCGGCGGACGGGGCTCGCTCGGACCTGTCATGGGGACATCGAACAGGAAACCGGCCGACCGCACGTCGGTTGTCCACAGGCGCGGCGGACGGCTGCCCGAGCACCCGCCGAGCGGGTCTAGCCTGGGGTCCATGCGCTTCGCTCCGCTCGGGCTCGGCACGGTCCACTCGCCCTACCAGCCGACGTGGGAGCTGCAGCGCAGCATCCACGCCGAGGTCGCGGCGGGCGAACGCCAGGACACGGTGCTCCTCGTGGAGCACGAGCCCGTCTACACCGCCGGACGACGTACCCACCGCGACGAGCGGCCCGACGACGGCACGCCCGTCGTCGACGTCGACCGCGGCGGCAAGGTCACCTGGCACGGCCCGGGCCAGCTCGTCGCGTACCCGATCGTGCGGCTGCGCGCGCCGATCGACGTCGTCGCCTACGTGCGTTGCCTCGAGCAGGCCGTCATCGACGTGTGCGCGGCGCTCGGCCTCGAGACCATCCGCGTGGAGGGCCGATCGGGGGTGTGGTTCGCCGCCGACGGCGCGCGCCGCGAGCGCAAGGTCTGCGCGATCGGCGTCCGCGTCGCCAGGGGCGTGACGATGCACGGCCTCGCCCTCAACTGCAACCCGGACCTCGGGGAGTTCGGCCGGATCGTGCCGTGCGGCATCAGCGACGCGGACGTGACGTCGCTGACGGCCGAGCTCGGCCGGGCCGTGACGATCCAGGAGGTCCGTCCCCTGCTCGAGCGCGCGCTCACCGACGCGCTCGCCACCGTCGTCGCGGACCCGCCGACGACGTCCCCGACCAGCCCTGCGACGCCCGCGCTCCGCGGGTCCGGCGCTCCCGCGCTGCCGTAGGCTGGACGACGCCCGCACGCCGCCCCCGACCGGGGCCGGCGACCACCACCTGGGAGACAGCGTGACCATCGCACCCGAGGGCCGTCGCATGCTGCGCATCGAGGCCCGCAACGCGGCCACCCCCATCGAGAAGAAGCCGTCGTGGATCAAGACGCGCGCGACGATGGGCCCGGAGTACACCGAGCTGAAGAGCCTGGTGCGTTCCGAGGGACTGCACACGGTGTGCGAGGAAGCGGGCTGTCCCAACATCTTCGAGTGCTGGGAGGACCGCGAGGCGACGTTCCTCATCGGCGGCGACCAGTGCACGCGGCGCTGCGACTTCTGCCAGATCGACACGGGCAAGCCCGCCGACTTCGACGCGGACGAGCCGCGTCGCGTCGCCGAGTCGGTGCAGGCGATGGGCCTGCGCTACTCGACGGTCACGGGCGTCGCGCGCGACGACCTGGCCGACGGCGGCGCCTGGCTGTACGCGGAGACGGTCCGCCAGATCCACGCCATGAACCCGGGCACGGGCGTCGAGCTCCTCATCCCCGACTTCAACGCGATCCCCGAGCTGCTGGCCGAGGTCTTCGGCTCGCGCCCCGAGGTCCTCGCGCACAACCTCGAGACCGTCCCGCGCATCTTCAAGCAGATCCGCCCCGGGTTCCGGTACGAGCGGTCGCTGTCGGTGCTCACGCAGGCGCGCGAGGCCGGCCTGGTCACCAAGTCGAACCTCATCCTCGGCATGGGCGAGACCATCGACGAGGCCAAGTCGGCGCTGCAGGACCTGCACGACGCGGGCTGCGACCTCGTCACCATCACCCAGTACCTGCGCCCGTCGCTGCGGCACCACCCGATCGACCGGTGGGTCAAGCCCGAGGAGTTTGTCGAGCTGTCGGACGAGGCCGAGCGGATCGGGTTCCTCGGTGTCATGTCGGGGCCGCTGGTGCGGTCGTCGTACCGGGCCGGCCGCCTGTGGGGGCAGGCCATGACGCGCCGAGGCGAGACCATCCCCGACGCTCTCGCGCACCTCGCCCAGCCGACGACGTCGCGCCAGGAGGCCGCGTCCCTGCTCGCCCGCTGAGGGTGGGTCCGGACGGGCCGCGGGCGGCGCCCGGCCCGTCCGGCGCCCCGGTAGACTGCCGGATTATGGCCCGTAGCAAGGACACGTCGAAGGGCGCCGGCGCAGAGTCGTCGAGCGAGCCCAAGCAGAAGAAGCAGCGCTGGTACCACCAGGTGTGGTCCGCGTACACGATGACGCGCCGCAGCGATCCCGCGGTCACGTGGTGGGTCCTCGGCGTGTTCGTCGGGGTCGTCGTCGTGGCGACGCTCGTGGGCTTCCTGCTCGGCGGCCACTGGATCTCCGGCCTGATCGTCGGAGTGCCGTTCGGTCTGCTGGGCGGCATGTTCGTCCTGACGCGCCGCGCCGAGGCGGCGGCGTACCAGCAGATCGAGGGCAAGCCCGGCGCGACGCGCGCCGCGCTCGGCTCGGTCCGCCGCGGCGGCTGGACGTTCGAGGAGGAGCCGGTCGCGTTCGAGGCCCGCAGCCAGGACCTCGTGTTCCGCGGCGTCGGGCGCGCGGGCGTGCTCCTCGTCGGCGAGGCCCCCGCGGGACGCGCGACGCGTCTGCTCGAGGCCGAGAAGAAGCGCACGGCGCGCGTCGTCGCGGGCGTGCCGATCACGACGCTCGAGTGCGGCAACGGCGAGGGCCAGGTCCCGCTCCGCAAGCTCGTGAAGACCGTCCAGAAGATGAAGCCGACGCTGACCAAGGCGGAGGTCGCCGAGGTCTCCAAGCGCCTGCGCGCGCTGGGCGGCGCGAGGCTCCCGATCCCCAAGGGGATCGACCCCACGCGCGTGCGCCCGGACCGCAAGAGCCTGCGCGGCCGCTGACCGCGACACGATGAAGCCCCGTGCCCGACGTCGTCGGGCACGGGGCTTCGTGCTGTCCGGGCAGGTCTCGGTCGCTCGGGGCCCCGGTCGTCCGTCTCCCGGCACCTGACGGCTGCGCGCGGCGGGCACACGATCCCGGACCCGAACCGACCCGGGGAGCAGCTCAGCGGCGGACGATCGCCGTCCCCGCGGCGCGGTCGTGCAGGCCCCGACCGTCGCCGTCCCAGACGACGGCGGGGACGACGAGGCAGACCAGCACCGACCGCACGAGCGCGCGCAGCGGGCCGGGTGGCCCGTCGGGGGCGTCGGCGACGAGCCGGCGCACCCGGAGGCCGAGCACGCGGTGGCCGACGGTGAACCCGGCGGTCCCGACGAGGAGGACGTTCTCCCCGAGGAAGATCAGCAGCGTCGCCCAGGAGTTGCCGCCGAAGAACCCCAGGCTGACGGCCCAGCACAGCGCCCAGTCGATCAGCAGCGCGACGACGCGCCGTCCGACGGGCGCGAGCGACCCCGGCCCGTGCGGGGAGGCCGAGCCGCGCGCCGCGGGTGGACGGGCCACCGGGCGTGCCCTCGAGCCAGGAGCCGATCTCGTCGCGTGACACCACGGGTCCAGGGTACGGGGGCGACCTGGGCGACCGGACGCCGTCGGGCGGGGACCCGTCCCGTCCGTGAGACGAACTCGTCACACGGTGGCACCACGCGTAACGTGCCTGAAACACGACCTACACGGAGGCGAAACCGCCTCGCCCTAGGTTCGAGACGCCCCGAGAAGGGGCTCCACCGATCAAGGAGTTCATCGCATGTTCAAGAGCGCGGAAGAGGCGATCGCCTTCACGCGGGAGCAGGATGTCGAGTTCGTCGACGTGCGTTTCTGCGACCTGCCGGGCGTCCAGCAGCACTTCAACATCCCGATCTCGGAGTTCGAGGACGCCGCGTTCACGGACGGCATGATGTTCGACGGTTCGTCGATCCGTGGCTTCCAGGCGATCCACGAGTCGGACATGAAGCTCATCCCCGACGTCCAGACGGCGTTCGTCGACCCGTTCCGCAAGCACAAGACGCTCGTGGTGAACTTCTCGATCGTCGACCCGTTCACGGACGAGGCGTACTCGCGCGACCCGCGCAACATCGCGGCGAAGGCCGAGGCGTACCTCCGCTCGACCGGCATCGCGGACACGGCGTTCTTCGCGCCCGAGGCCGAGTTCTACATCTTCGACGACGTGAGGTTCTCGACGAACCAGCACGAGTCGTTCTACTCGCTCGACTCGAAGGAGGCCGCCTGGAACACCGGCCGCGACGAGGAGGGTGGCAACCTCGGCTACAAGACCCGCTACAAGGGCGGCTACTTCCCCGTCTCTCCCAACGACCAGATGGCCGACCTTCGTGACGACATGGTCGCGATGCTCACCCAGGTGGGCCTGCAGGTGGAGCGCGCGCACCACGAGGTGGGCACGGCCGGACAGCAGGAGATCAACTACCGCTTCAACACCCTGCAGCACGCAGCCGACGACCTGATGAAGTTCAAGTACGTCATCAAGAACGTTGCGTGGGGCGCCGGCAAGACGGTCACCTTCATGCCGAAGCCGCTGTTCGGCGACAACGGGTCGGGCATGCACTCGCACCAGTCGCTCTGGAAGGACGGCGAGCCCCTGTTCTTCGACGAGAAGGGCTACGGCGGCCTGTCGGACCTCGCGCGCTGGTACATCGGCGGCCTGCTCAAGCACGCCCCGTCGCTGCTCGCGTTCACGAACCCGTCGGTGAACTCCTACCGCCGCCTGGTCCCGGGCTACGAGGCCCCGGTCAACCTCGTGTACTCGGCGCGCAACCGCTCCGCGTGCATCCGCATCCCCGTGACGGGCTCCTCGCCCAAGGCGAAGCGCATCGAGTTCCGCGTCCCCGACCCGTCGAGCAACCCGTACCTGGCGTTCTCGGCGATGCTCATGGCCGGCATCGACGGCATCCAGAACCGGATCGAGCCGCCGGAGCCCGTCGACAAGGACCTGTACGAGCTGCCCCCGAGGAGCACGCGCAGATCCAGCAGGTCCCGGGCTCGCTCGACGCGGTGCTGGACCGGCTCGAGGCCGACCACGACTTCCTCACGCAGGGCGATGTGTTCACGCCGGACCTGATCGAGACCTGGATCGCCTACAAGCGTGAGAAGGAGATCGACCCCGTCCGCCTGCGTCCGACCCCGCACGAGTTCGAGCTGTACTACGACGTCTGATCGGTACGTCGCAGTACGAGTGCCGGCGGCGCTCTCCCCTCGGGGAGGGCGCCGCCGGTGCGTCCGGCCCCGGACGGCGACGTCGAGTACGAGGCTTTCCGCCGAGATCGAGGCCTATGACCTCGATCTCGGCGGAAAACCTCGATCTCGGCGTGCCGGGGTCTAGCCCTCGCCGTAGAACACGCGGTCGACGACGGCGCGTGCCCGGCGGGCGGTCCGCAGGAAGTGGTCCTCGAGGTCGCCGCCGGACCCGTCGAAGCGCAGCGCGGCGGCGAGGCCGGCGAGGTTGCGGCTCTCGTGCGGGAGCACGTCGACGGCCTGCCCGGTCGGCCGGCCGGACCAGAGCACGTTCGCGGCGCGCAGGCGCGACGCGAACAGCCAGGCGTCGAACAGCTCGTCGGCGTCGTCCGCGGCGAGGAGGCCTGCGGAGGCGGCGGCGCGAAGCGCAACCCCGGTCTCGGTCGTGCGCAGCTCCGGCACGTCGTGGGAGTGCTGGAGCTGCAGGAGCTGCGCGGTCCACTCGACGTCGGAGATGCCGCCGCGACCGAGCTTGAGGTGCCGGGTGGGCTCGACGCCGCGGGGCAGGCGCTCGGCCTCCACGCGTGCCTTGATCCGCCGGATCTCGCGCACCGTCGCGAGGTCGATGCCGCCGTCCGGGTAGCGCAGCGGGTCGATGAGCGCCACGAACCGGGCCGCGAGACCCTCGTCGCCGGCGACCGAGCGGGCCCGCAGGAGCGCCTGCGCCTCCCACGGCGAGGACCAGCGCTCGTAGTACTCGGCGTACGAATCGAGGGTCCGCACGAGCGGACCGTTGCGGCCCTCGGGGCGCAGGTCGGCGTCGATGGCGAGCGCGGGCTCGGCGCCGAGCGCGCCGCAGATCGTCCGGATGCGGGTGGCGACGGACAGCGCGAACGCCTGCGCGGCGCCGGGGTCGACGCCGGGCCGCGGGTCGTGGACGAACAGCACGTCGGCGTCCGAGCCGTAGCCCATCTCCCGGCCGCCGAGCCGCCCCATCCCGACGACCAGGAGGTTCGTCGGCGACTCGTCGGGGCTCGTGCCGTACCCGAGCTCGGCCCGCGCGTCGTAGGCCGCGATGCGCAGCGCCCCGACGAGCACCACGTCGGCCGCGGCGGAGATCGCCTCCATCGCGGGGACGGTGTCGGTCAGCCCGAGCAGCTCCGCTGCGGCGGTCCGGGCGAGCTCTCGACGACGCACGGCGCGCAGCGTCGTCGTGGCGGGCTGCGTCTGGTCGGCCCGGGTCAGGACGGCGTCGACCTCGGCGTCGAGGCGGGCGAGGTCACGCGGCGCGAGGTCGGCGTCGTCGTCGAGCCAGGCGACCGACTCGGGCGACCGCGCGAGCGCGTCGGCGACGTACTGCGAGTTCGCGAGCAGGGTCGCGAGGCGGCGGGCCGCGAACCCGGAGTCGCGCAGCAGCTTGAGGTACCAGGGCGTGGTGCCGAGCTCGTCGGACAGCTTGCGAAAGGCGAGCAGCCCGCGGTCGGGGTCGGCGCCGTCGGCGAACCAGCCGAGCATCACGGGCAGGAGCTGGCGCTGGATCGCGGCGCGGCGGCTCACCCCGTCGGTGAGCGCCTGGATGTGGCGCATCGCGCCGGCGGGGTCCCGGTAGCCGATGGCGGCCAGACGGGCGCGGGCTGCCTCGGGCGCGAGGCTCGCCTCCTCCTCGGAGAGCTGGGCCGTCGCGGGCAGCAGCGGGCGGTAGAACAGCTCCTCGTGCAGGGTGCGGACCTCGCGCCGGGTCGCCCGCCAGCGCTCGACCATCCCGTCGTCGCCCTCGGCGTGCATGCCGAGGGAGCGGGCGAGACGGCGCAGGTCGGCGTCGGCGGTGGGCATGAGGTGCGTGCGGCGCAGCCGGTAGAGCTGGATGCGGTGCTCGAGCGCGCGCAGGAACCGGTAGCAGACCGCGAGGCGCGCCGCGTGCGCCCGCCCGACGTACCCGGCGTCGGACAGGGCGGCGAGCGCGGTGAGCGTGTTGGGGCTGCGGATCGACTCGTCCGCACGCCCGTGCACGAGCTGGAGGAGCTGGACGGTGAACTCGACGTCGCGCAGGCCGCCCTTGCCGAGCTTGATCTGTCGGTGGGCCTCGGCAGCCGGGACGTGGTCCTCGACGCGCCGCCGCATCGCCTGCGAGTCCTCGACGAAGTTGTCGCGCTCGACGGCCCGCCAGACGAGCGGGTCCACGGCGTCGCGGTAGGCGCGGCCGAGCTCGGGGTCCCCCGCGACGGGGCGTGCCTTGAGCAGCGCCTGGAACTCCCAGGTCTTGGCCCAGCGCTCGTAGTAGGCGAGGTGGCTCGCGAGGGTCCGCACGAGCGGACCCTGCTTGCCCTCGGGGCGCAGGGCCGCGTCGACGGCCCACAACGGGGGCTCTCCCGACGGCGCGGCGCAGGCCCGCATGAGGCCGGTCGCGAGGCGGGTCCCGACTGCGGTGGCGTACTCCTCGTCGTACCCGGGCTCGGGCTCGACGACGTAGACGACGTCGACGTCGGACACGTAGTTGAGCTCGCGCCCCCGGTCTTGCCCATGCCGATGACGGCGAGGCGCACGCCCGCGCCGTGGTCGTCGAGCTCGGCGCGGGAGACGGCGAGCGCGGCCTCGAGCGCGGCGGCCGCGAGGTCGGCGAGCGCCGCGGCGACGCCGGGCAGCCGGGTCAGGGGTTCGCCGCAGCACAGGTCGGCGGCGGCGATCCGCAGGAGCCGCGCACGGTAGGTATGGCGGAGCGCGTCGACGCCCTCGCTCCCGGCGAGACGGGCCACGGGGACGTCCGCCCCCGGGTCGGCGCCGACGGCGGTCAGCAGCTCCGCCCGGACGGCCGCCACGGGCCGGCCGAGCGCGGGGTCGGGGTCGGTCAGCACCGCGAGCAGCTCGGGGTGCCGGACCAGCTCGTCGCCGAGCGCGGCCGACGCGCCGAGGACGGCCAGCAGCCGCTGCCGGACGACCTCCGGCGGTACCGGCGCGGGCGAACCCTCGACCTCCGCTCGAAGGTCAGCCCGGTGCTCGCCCGACGCCGACCCCTCACCCTCAGGTGCAGGTCGAGCCTCGGTGCGCCGGGGCGCGAGGGCGGGGGTGCCGCCGTCGCCGGTGCCGGGCGCGAGCACGTCGCGCAGGAGCGCGAGCGTCTCGCCGTCCCCGGCGGCGTCGCGACGCTGCGCCGACTCCGCCAGCCGCACGAGCGCGAGCAGCGCCAGGTCCGGGTCCGCGACCGCGCCCAGCGCGTCGAGCAGCGGTGACGTCGCGTCGACCGCCCCGACGACCGCCGCGAACGCGGGGTCCGCGACGAACGTCTCGGCACGGGCGACGGCCGTGAAGCCCAGGCGCGTCAGGCGCCCGGCGAGCGTCTGCGGGCGGCGGGTCACGGGCGGGGTCACAGGATCGAGAAGAAGCGCTCCAGCTCGAACGGCGTGACCTGCGTGCGGTACGCCGTCCACTCCTCGCGCTTGTTGCGGAGCACGTAGTCGAAGACGTGCTCGCCGAGGGTCTCGGCGACGAGCTCGGACCGCTCCATGATGCCGATGGCCTCGTCGAGGTCCTGCGGCAGGGGGCGGATGTCGAGCGCGCGGCGCTCGGTCGGGGTGAGCTCCCAGACGTCGTCGGACGTCTCCTCGGGCAGCTCGTAGCCCTCCTCGATCCCCTTGAGCCCGGCGGCGAGCAGGAGCGCGAACGAGAGGTACGGGTTGGCGGCGGAGTCGAGGGCGCGGTACTCGATGCGGCTCGAGTTGCCCTTGCCCGGCTTGTACATGGGCACGCGGACGAGCGCGGACCGGTTGTTGTGGCCCCAGCTCACGAAGCTCGGCGCCTCGGAGCCGCCCCACAGCCGCTTGTACGAGTTGACGTACTGGTTGGTGACGGCGGTGATCTCGGCGGCGTGGTGCAGCAGCCCTGCGATGAACTGCCGCGCGACCTTGCTCAGCTCGTATTGGGACCCGGGCTCGTGGAACGCGTTGCGGTCCCCCTCGAACAGGGACATGTGCGTGTGCATCCCGGAGCCGGGGTGCTCCGCGAGCGGCTTGGGCATGAAGGACGCGTAGACGCCCTGCTCGAGCGCGACCTCCTTGACGACCGTGCGGAACGTCATGAGGTTGTCGGCGGTCGTGAGCGCGTCCGCGTAGCGCAGGTCGATCTCGTTCTGGCCCGGCCCCGCCTCGTGGTGGGAGAACTCGACCGAGATGCCCATCGACTCGAGCATCGTGATCGCGGCACGCCGGAAGTCGTGCGCCGACCCGCGCGGGACGTGGTCGAAGTAGCCGCCCCGGTCGACGGGGACCAGACGCGGGACGGGCGCGTCGAGGTCGAGCGCCTGGAACAGGTAGAACTCGACCTCGGGGTGCGTGTAGAACGTGAACCCCTTGTCGCTGGCCTTCGCGAGCGCGCGCTTGAGCACGTACCGCGAGTCCGCGAGCGACGGCTCGCCGTCGGGCGTGAGGATGTCGCAGAACATGCGGGCGGTGCCCTGCTGCTCACCGCGCCACGGCAGGACCTGGAAGGTCGTCGGGTCGGGCTTCGCGATCATGTCGGCTTCGTACACGCGCGTGAAGCCCTCGATCGAGCTCCCGTCGAAGCCGATGCCCTCCGAGAACGCCGACTCGAGCTCGGCGGGCGCGACGGCGACCGACTTGAGCATGCCGAGCACGTCCGTGAACCAGAGCCGGATGAACCGGATGTCGCGCTCCTCGACGGTGCGCAGCACGAACTCCTGTTGCCTGTCCATGCCCCCATCCTGCCCGACGCGGCGCCCCGTTGTGGACACCCGCCGCGCGTCCGCCCGCGGGTCGCGTCGTCGGCGTGTCGCGGACCGCCCCACGGGACCTCTTAGGCTGACCCCATGGAGCCCACGACCCCGCCGTTGCGGATCGCGCTCGCCCAGGTGGACACGTGCGTCGGCGACGTCGCGGGCAACGCCGCGACCGTGCTGGAGTGGACGCGCAAGGCCGCCGACGCCGGTGCCCGTCTCGTCGCGTTCCCCGAGATGACCCTCACGGGCTACCCGATCGAGGACCTGGCGCTGCGGGCGTCGTTCCGCCGGGCCGCGTACCGGGCCGGCGACGACCTGGCCCGCACGCTCGCCGACGAGGGCCTCGGGGACGTGACCGTCGTCGTCGGGACAGTGGGGGCGCGGCCGATCAAGGAGCGGCCGATGGCCGCGCTGGGGTCGCCGTCGCGGCCCACGAACCGGGCGATCGCGCTGCGGGGCGGCCGCGTCGTCGCCTCGTACGACAAGCACCACCTGCCCAACTACGGCGTGTTCGACGAGTTCCGCGTCTTCACCCCCGGCGACTCGACGTGCGTGCTCGACGTCGACGGGCGCCGGCTCGGCCTGGTGATCTGCGAGGACATCTGGCAGGACGGCGGCCCCGTCGCCGCGCTCGCGGGCGAGGACGTCGACGCGCTGCTCGTGGTCAACGCCTCGCCGTTCGAGGAGGGCAAGGGGCACCAGCGCACCGAGCTCGCGGCGCGGCGCGCGTCCGAGGTCGGCGCCCCGCTGCTCTACGTCAACCAGGTCGGCGGCCAGGACGACCTCGTGTTCGACGGCGGCTCGTTCGTGGTCGCGCCGGGCTCGGACGCCCCGCTCGCGCGGGCGCCGCAGTTCGTGCCCGACCTGCTGGTCTGGGATCTGCCGGCGCGCGGCGAGACGTTCGCGCGCGGCACGGTCGCTCCCCCGCTCGAGGCGGACGAGGAGGTCTACCGCGCCTGCGTCGCCGGCCTCGCCGGGTACGTGCGCAAGAATGGGTTCCGGTCGGTCGTCCTCGGCCTGTCCGGGGGCATCGACTCGGCCCTGACCGCCGCGATCGCCGCGGACGCGATCGGTGGCGAGAACGTCGTCGGGGTCTCGATGCCGTCCGCGTACTCCTCGGAGCACAGCAAGGACGACGCCGCGGACCTCGCCGAGCGGCTGGGCGCGGACTACCGGGTCCAGCCCATCGCGCCGATGGTCGACGCGTTCCAGGGCGAGCTGCACCTCGACGGCGTCGCGGAGGAGAACCTGCAGGCCCGTGTCCGCGGCGTGCTCCTCATGGCCATCTCCAACCGCGAGGGCCACCTCGTCATCGCGCCCGGCAACAAGTCGGAGCTCGCGACGGGCTACGCGACCATCTACGACGCCGGCTCCATCGGCGGCTACGCCCCCATCAAGGACGTCGACAAGTCGCAGGTCTGGCGCCTCGCGCGCTGGCGCAACAACCACGCGCTCGACGCCGGCGAGATCCCCCGATCCCCGAGTCGTCCATCACCAAGCCACCGTCCGCGGAGCTGCGCCCCGGCCAGCTCGACCAGGACTCTTTGCCCCCTACGACGTGCTCGACGAGGTCCTCGACGCATACATCGAGCACGCGGAGGGGCGGGCCGAGCTGCTGGCCCGGGGCTTCGACCCCGAGGTCGTGGACAAGGTCGTCACCCTCGTCGACCGCGCCGAGTGGAAGCGGCGCCAGTACCCGCTCGGCACCAAGGTCACCGCCCTCGCGTTCGGCCGCGACCGGCGTCTGCCGATCACGTCCCGCTGGCGCGAGCCCCAGGAAGGAAACCCGTCATGACCCAGCCCGCAGCGCCCACCCCTCAGGCCGGCAACGCGCCCACCCGCAAGCGCGTGCGGGTGCAGCACCTCGCCGAGGCCAAGGCCCAGGGCCGCAAGCTCACGATGCTCACCGCGTACGACTCGGTCGTGGCGCGCATCTTCGACACCGCGGGCGTCGACATGCTGCTCGTCGGGGACTCGATCGGCGACAACATGCTCGCGCACCCGAACACCATCCCCGTGACGGTCGACGAGATGATCCCGCCGGCCCGCGCGGTCGCCCGCACCGCGAAGCACGCCATGGTCGTCGTGGACCTGCCGTTCGGGTCGTACGAGGACTCGCCGCAGCACGCGTTCGCGACCGCCGTGCGGATCATGAAGGAGACCGGCGCCCACGCCGTGAAGCTCGAGGGCGGGCGCCGCGTCGCCGCGCACGTCAAGCTCCTGACCGACTCTGGCATCCCGGTGATCGGGCACCTCGGCTTCACGCCGCAGTCCGAGAACATCCTGGGCGGTCACCGTGTCCAGGGCCGGGGCGACGAGGCCGCCGACGTCCTGTGCGACGACGCGCTCGCGCTCGCCGAGTCCGGGGCGAGCGCCGTCGTCCTCGAGATGGTGCCGGCACCCGTCGCCGCCCGCGTCACGGAGATCCTCGCGATCCCGACCATCGGCATCGGCGCCGGGCCCGACGTCGACGGCCAGGTGCTCGTGTGGACCGACATGGCGGGCATGGGCGACTGGTCGCCGCGCTTCGCGAAGCGGTTCGCGGAGATCGGGGCCGCGCTCACCGCCGCCGCGGAGTCGTACGTCGACGAGGTGACGTCGGGGGCCTTCCCCGGGCCGAGCACTCGTTCGAGAGCTGACCTCAGTCGTCCTCGTCGTCGAACGCGCCGGGCTGCTTGGCGTCCTGGCCGTCCCACGTCTCGTTGCGCTGCTCGGCGCGCTCGAGCGCGTGCGCGGCCTCCTCGCGCGTGGCGTACGGGCCCATCCGGTGCGTCCAGGACGACGGCTTGCCCTCCTCCACCTCGCCCGTCTTGGTGTTGAAGTAGTACTCCGCGTCCGTGCTCATGGGTGGATTCTGCCCTGCGTCGCCGCGGTCGGCACGCGAGCGCGGCCCAGGCGTCCGTAGACTCGGGGCCATGCCCGTCCCACCTGCCGCGACGTCCTCCGTCCCGCGCCCGACGACGGCGCGGGCCACCACCACCGCTCCCCTGACCCCGGGGACCGTCTCGCCGGTGCGGAGCGTGCCCGCCTCGATCGCCCGGCCCGAGTACGTGGGCAAGCCCGCCCCCGCTCCCTTCACCGGGAGCGAGGTCAAGACGCCCGAGACGATCGACCGGATCCGCACAGCGAGCCGGATCGCGGCCCGCGCTCTCGAGGAGGTCGGCCGCCACGTCGCGCCCGGCGTGACGACCGACGAGCTCGACCGCGTCGGCCACGAGTTCCTCCTAGACCACGGCGCCTACCCGTCGACCCTGGGCTACCGCGGCTTCCCGAAGTCGCTGTGCACGTCGGTCAACGAGGTCATCTGCCACGGCATCCCCGACACGACCGAGCTGCTCGACGGCGACATCGTCAACGTCGACATCACCGCGTTCGTCGGCGGGGTGCACGGGGACACCAACGCGACCTTCCTCGTCGGCGACGTCGACGAGGACTCCCGGCTGCTCGTCGAGCGCACGAGAGAGGCGCTCGCTCGCGGGATCAAGGCCGTCGCGCCGGGCCGCGAGGTCAACGTCATCGGGCGCGTGATCGAGAAGTACGCGGCCCGCTTCGGGTACGGCGTGGTCCGCGACTACACGGGCCATGGCGTCGGCGAGTCCTTCCACTCGGGCCTCGTCATCCCCCACTACGACGCCGCGCCCGCCTACTCGACCGTGATCGAGCCGGGCATGGTCTTCACCATCGAGCCGATGCTGACCCTCGGCACCTACGCCTGGGAGGCCTGGGACGACGGATGGACCGTCGTCACGGCCGACCGGTCGCGCACCGCGCAGTTCGAGCACACCCTCGTCGTCACCGAGACCGGAGCGGAGATCCTGACCCTGCCATGAGCTCACCGAAGAAGACTCCCGAGATCGCCATCGGCATCGACGTCGGCGGCACCGGCATCAAGGGTGCGCCCGTCGACCTCAAGACCGGCGAGTTCGCCGCGGAACGCGTGCGCATCCCGACCCCCGAGAACTCGACCCCTGGCGCCGTCGCCGAGATCGTCGCGAAGATCGTCGACTCCTTCGACCTGCCCGACGCGCCCGTCGGGGTCGCCTTCCCCGGGCCCATCAAGCACGGCGTCGTGACGTTCATCGCGAACCTCGACGAGTCGTGGACCGGGACCAACCTCGTGTCCGTCATGCACGAGGCGACCGGCCGCACCGTGGCCGCCGTCAACGACGCCGACGCCGCCGGGTACGGGGAGCTGCACTACGGCGCCGCCCGGAACACCGAGGGTGTCGTGCTGGTCGCGCCGCTCGGCACGGGTATCGGCTCCGCGCTGTTCGTCGACGGGATCCTCCTGCCGAACACCGAGCTCGGGCACCTCGAGATCGACGGGCACGACGCCGAGTCCAAGGCGTCGACGCTGGCCCGCGAGCGGGAGAACCTCAGCTACGAGGAGTGGGCGGTCCGGCTGCAGCGCTACTTCTCGGTCGTGGAGAACCTGCTGTCCCCCGACCTCATCGTCGTCGGGGGCGGGGTGTCGAAGAGCTGGGAGAAGTTCCTGCCCCTGCTGCACCTGCGCGCCCCGATCGTGCCGGCGGCCCTCCGCAACCGTGCCGGGATCGTGGGGGCCTCGTGGCTCGCCGCGCAGGAGGAGATCGCGACCAGCTGAAGGTGCGGGGTCGCGGGTCGGTACCGCGTCAGGCGGCGCCGCTCGCAGCCACCGCCGGCTCCGCAGCGGCGGGACGCACCAGCAGCTCACGCACGCCCAGCATGTCGAGCACCTCGACGATGATCTGGGGCGGGTCCAGCAGCATGACGTCGAGACCCTCGTCGTGACCGATGGTCACGAACTGCACGAGGAACGCGATCCCGGTCGAGTCCGCGAACGTCACCTCGGATGCGTCGATCACGACGGGAAGGTCGCGCTCGAGGGCGTTGGCGAGGGCCGCGCTCGCCTCGGCACGGAGCGCCACGTCGATCTCGCCCGTGAGGACGACGACCGTGCGGTCCTGCTCCTCGACGAGGGCGATCGTGCCCGTCGCCACCACACCATCCGTTCCGACCACGCTGACCCGACCTCGCTCCCTGTGCCTGACGCCTCGTTGCGTCCACCGGTGGTGGGTCCCCTGATCCCACACCCTGACCGGCGTGTGCGACGAGGCTAACCCAGACCCGCTCGGATGTGTAATCCCCGTGGCGGAGTCTTTACCGTCCCGACACACACGAGCGTCCTCGCGTCACATGAGGGCAACCTGACGCGAGCCTGGGAACACGCTGGCAACATTCGCGACCGGTGTGTGGCGCGCGCCCGACACCGGTGGGGCAGGATGTCCGCCGTGAGCATCTCGGTGCGACGGCAAGACGGCGCACGGTGGGCAGCAGTGGCCGACGGCGCGGCGCCCGGGACGCTCGAGGTTGCCGCGCGTGCCGCGCTCCGGGCGCAGCGAAGCCGACTGACGCATGTCGACGTCGACGTCCTCTCCGACGCCGAATGGCCGCCGGAAGTCCGACCGATCGTCCGCGAGGCGGAGCTCCGGCTCGCCGCGGGACGCCACCACCGGATCTCGCTCCCCTCGATCCGGCCGACGACGAGGACTTCGAGATCGCCCTCGGCCTCGCGCCGTTCAGCATCGGCTCCACCGGTCTCGGTGCCTCCGGGCGGATCATCTGGTCCGTGAACGACACGGGCACCAGCGCGTGCTTCCACCTCACGCCCCGCGAGGAGGCCGCCGTCCGGTCGGCCGTCACGATGGCCGGCGGCGCAGCCACGGACCTGGTGACCCTGGAAGCGGCCCAGCTCGCCCGACGCGATCGGAGCTACGACGTCGTGGGTGCGACGACGCCCGGAACGACGACGTGGCAGCCGCCAGACGGCTGGCGCGCGTACGAGCGGTCGGTGTGCCTGGGCTCCGGTCCGGAGCTCTGGCACCGAGCGTCGTCGGAAGTCCTTCGGTGGGGCGTCAAGACACGGAGCGGCTTCCTCGTCGCACCGGAGCTGGAACCCGGCACCGTCGCGCGCCGAGGTGACCGTCTCTGGCTCACGGCGCACATCGGTCCGCTCCGAGTCCGTGAGCCCGTCGAGGTCGTCGAGGTCGTCGAGACCAGCCACCGGACCGCCCTGGCCTACGGCACGCTCGTCGGGCATCCCGTGACGGATAAGGAGGCGTTCATCGTCGGCCGCGACAAGGACGGGAACGTGACGCTGACGCTCCGCTCGATCACGCACGCCGGCCGCGGCCGGTGGTGGGTGCTCTTCCCCGCAGCGCTCGTGGCGCAGCAGCTGTACCGCCGGCGGTATCTGCGCGCGCTCGCGGCACATTGACAGGGCGGACGAGTCGGTCTGTACGCCGGGTTCTGTCCCCGCGCGCGGTTGCCCCCGCGCGGGTGACGGCCATCCATCTAGGACGCGCGTTGCCACGCGTCTCGAGCGGTCTACCCGACTGTGCTTCTCGACAGAGAATCGGGCGGGCCGCCCTCAAACACAGTCTGTCTGACCTTGCTCCAGGTGGGGTTTACCGAGCCGTGCCGGTCACCCGGCACGCTGGTGGTCTCTTACACCACCGTTTCACCCTTACCACGCCCGGCCGAGGCCGTGCGTGGCGGTCTGTTCTCTGTGGCACTGTCCCGCGGGTCACCCCGGGTGGGCGTTACCCACCACCTTGCCCTTCGGAGCCCGGACGTTCCTCGGCACCGCCAGACGCCAGCCCGGCGATGACGCGGCCGTCCGACCGACTCGTCCGCGTGCCCAGCCTACCGGCCGGAATCGTTCCCGCAGGCCAGTCGTGTCAGACGTCGACGCGGTAGCTGAGCGCGAGCTCGTCGCCCGACCGGCCACGGATCCCCCAGTTCACCTGCGGCGCCTCGAGGATCACCACCTCGAGGTCGTCGGCGGGCAGGCCGAACCGCGGGGCGACGTCGTCGAACAGCGCCCGGACGAGCGCGCGCTTCGCGTCGTCGCTGCGACCGGTGAAGCACACGACCTCGACGACGAGGTACGCGGCACCGCGCGGGGCGACCAGGTCGGCGTCGTCGAGCCAGCAGAGCCGGTGGAACCGCCTCTCGGCCGGGAGCTGCCACGTGCGCACGAGCGCGTCGTGCAGCGCGTCCGACAGCTCGTCACGGCGGTCAGCCCACTGCGAGCGCCGCCCGTACACCTTCACCTGGGCCATCGCCCGACCGTAGCGTGCGCCACGTCACAGGACCTGCCGCCGTCCGGACCGCGGGACGGGCGGTTCGCACCGTGCACGGCCCGTAGGGTGGCGGCGTGCTCGTCCTGCTGCCGCCGTCCGAGGGGAAGACCGCGCCCGAGTCGGGCGACGCCGTCGACCTGACCGCCCTGACCTCCCCGGAGCTGACCGAGCACCGCGAGCGCGTGCTCGACGCGCTCGCCGCGGTGAGCGCGCGGCCCGATGCGCTCGAGGTCCTGCACGTCGGGGCGTCCCTGGGCGACGAGGTGCGCCGCAACGTGACGCTCCGCGAGCAGCCAGCAGCGGCCGCGGCGCACGTCTACACGGGCGTCCTCTACGCCGCCGCGGGGCTGGCTCCCGCGCACGACGACGGCGCAGCCCGCCTCCGTGCCCGGCTTGCCGACGTGCGGGTGGTGAGCGCGCTCTGGGGTGTCGTGACGCCGTCGGACCGGATCCCTGCGTACCGGCTGTCGATGGGCGTGGACCTGCCCGGCGTCGGGCCGCTCGCCCGGTCCTGGCGCGAGCCCTCGCGAAGGCCCTCGACGCGCGGGCCGAGGGTGACGTCGTCGTCGACTGCCGGTCCGCGACGTACGCCGCAGCGTGGAAGCCGCCCGCATCCGCGACGCACGTGCCCGTGACGGTGCTGCGCGAGCACGCCGGCCGGCGCTCGGTCGTGTCGCACCACGCGAAGCACACGCGCGGCGTCCTGGTGGGCCACCTGCTGCGCCGGGAGGGCGAGCCCCCGACGACGGCCGACGGCCTTCTCGCTGCCGCGCGCGAGCTCGTGGGCACCACCGTGGACCGGCGGCGGGTCGTCGCGGCCGAGCTGGTCGCCGGAGCCCGACGTGGGCAGACGCTCGAGCTCGTCGTCGTCGACGCCCCTGATCGCGAACCTGTCAGAACCAGGAGCACGTCGACGGGCACCATGTTCTGACAACGCGCTGAGCAAGGCTCATCACAGGTCCGGGGGCACCCCACGACGGTCGCCTCGGTCTCGTCGTCAGGCCACAGCCGCAGGATCGTGACGGACGCGGGCGTGATCCGGGTCTTGGTCCAGTGCGACGGCGGCGAGCCGAACGCCCGCCCGACGGCGGCGCGCACGGCCATGGCGTGCGTGACCACCACGACGGTCCGTCCGGTGCCCTCGTCACGCAACGCGCGGAGACCCTCCCACACGCGCTCGCCGACGTCGACGAGCGACTCGCCGCCCGGCGCCGCGACGTCGCCGCCCCGGTAGAACCGCTCGAGCCAGCCCGGGTCGCGCTCCTCGACGTCCGGGAACCGCAGGCCCTCGAACTCGCCGAAGTGGATCTCGGCGAACCGCGGGTCGGTCCGGACAGGGACGCCGAGCCGACGCCCGACGGCAGCGGCCGTCTCCTGCGTGCGCACGATCGGCGACGCGACGACGGCCGACGCGCGCGGCAGGTCCGCCCACGCCGTCCGACCGATCCGGTGCACCAGGTCCGCGGCCTGCGCGGCCTGGACCCGGCCCGCCGCCGTGAGCGACGGCCCCGGCTCGCCCGAGCCCGAGAAGGCGCCCGCGACCGTCATCTCGGTCACGCCGTGGCGCACGAGCGCGACGGTGAGCGGCTCGGCGTCGTCGAAGCGGACGGTCACCCCCGACGGGCGGCTCCCGCCGGTCACGCGGCCGGTCCGGCGGGCTCGACGCGCACCAGGATCCGGCCGCACTCCTCGCAGCGGACGATGTCGTCGGGGCCCTTCGCGGCGATGGCGCGCAGGTCCCCGGGGTTGAGCTCGAGGCGGCAGCCCTCGCAGCGACGCCCACGGAGGGCTGCCGCGCCGAGCCCGCCGGCCTGGGCCCGGACCTTGTCGTAGAGGGCGAGGAGACCGGCGTCGATCCCGTCGGCGGCCTTGAGCCGCTCCGCGGCGACCTCCGCGACGGTGCCGTCGATGTCCCCGAGCTCGGCGTCGCGCTCCGACTCCGCCGCCTCCTTCTCGGCGACGAGCTGCGCGTGCGCGGACTCCAGCTCGGCGAGCGCCGCCTCGTGCGCCTCGAGCCGCTCCATGACGTCGAGCTCGACCTCCTCGAGCGCCTCCTGGCGGCGGGCGAGGCTCGCGAGCTCGGCGACGAGCGCCTGCGCGTCCTTCGCGCCCACCGCCCCCGAGTCGAGGCGCTGCTGGTCGCGCGCGGCCCGGGTGCGGACCTGCTCGACGTCCTGCTCGGCCTTCGCGACCTCGCGCCGCAGGTCCTCCGCGGCCGTCCGGGACTGGACGAGCGACGTGTGGACGTCGGCGAGCCGGCCCTCGACCTCGGTGACCTTGGCGACGGAGGGCGACGCGGACCGACGGTGCGCGAGCTGCTGCAGCCGCGTGTCGAGGGCCTGGACGTCGAGGAGGCGGAGCTGGTCGGACGCAGGAGCAGTGGCCACAACGGTCCTTTCGGGACAGATCAGGGCGACGGGAACCGGGCGGTCCACGGGTCCGTCGGGCGCGTGCTGACGCGCACGTCCAACTTACCCGCGCGCGGGGCGTCCACGGTCTCGCCGAGCACGCGCACGAGGTCGCGCGACGCGTGCTCGAGCCACGGCCACTCGGAGGCGAAGTGCGCGACGTCGACGAGGAAGGGACGCGCGGTGCTCGCACCCGCGGCCCGCGCCTCATGCTCGGCGCGCTCGCGCAGCTCCGACGCGGGGTGGTGGCGCAGGTCCGCGGTCACGTAGACGTCCGCGCCCGACGAGCGGACGGCGTCGAACAGCGAGTCCCCCGCTCCCCCGACGACGGCGACCCGCTCGACGAGCGCGTCCAGGTCCCCCGCGACGCGCACGCCCTGCGCGGTGGCGGGCAGCACCGCCGCGACGCGCTCGGCGAACGCGCGCAGCGGGACGGGCTCGGCGAGCCTCCCGACGCGCCCGATCCCGATCGCGGGCAGCGTGTGGTCGCGGGTGTCCGCGGGGACGAGCGGCTCCGCGTCGACGACGCCGACCAGCTCCGCGAGCGCCTCCGCGACCCCGCCTCGCGCGGCGTCGGCGTTGGTGTGCGCCGTGTACACGGCGACGCCCGCGCGGATCGCCCGGTGCAGGAACGCGCCCTTGAACGTCGTCGCCGCGACCGAGTGCACGCCGCGCAGCAGGAGCGGGTGGTGGGTGACCAGCAGGTCGGCGCCCACCTCGCCGGCCTCGTCGAGGACCGTGTCCACCGGGTCGACCGCGAACAGCACGCGGCGGACGGGCTGGGACGGGTCACCCGCGACGAGCCCGACGGCGTCCCACGACTCCGCCGTGGACGGCGGGTAGAGCGCGTCGAGCACGCGGACGACGTCGGCGAGCCGGACGGGATCCGGTGCGGTGGGCGCGACGGTCATGTCGGCAGGCTACCGGCAGCCCGCCGCGCCCACCGGTCGTCAGCGGTACACGCGCACGTAGTCGACGACCATCTGTGCCGGGAACGGCGTCGTCGCGTCGACGTTGCCCGGCCAGTCACCCCCGACCGCGAGGTTGAGGATCACGTAGAACGGGTGGTCGTAGATCCACGGGCCGCGCGTCGCCTCGACGGTCGCCTTGTCGGCCGTGAAGACGAGCCGGTCGTCGAGGTAGTAGCGGATGCCGGTCTTGTCCCACTCGGCCGCCCACGTGTGGAAGCCGCCCGACAGCTTGCTGCCGTCCGGCAGACCGTACGACCCGCCGTACCCGCCCCCGCCGTTGTACGCGGGGGCGTGCAGGGTCGAGTACGACGTCGTGGTGTCCTTGCCGAGGACCTCCATGATGTCGACCTCACCGTTCTGCGGCCACGGCGTGCCCGTGAGGAAGTTCGAGCCCATCATCCAGAACGCCGGCCAGAAGCCCTGGCCCTCGGGGACCTTGATCCTGGCCTCGACGCGCCCGTACTGGAACATGAACGTGTTCGAGGTGTTGAGCCGCGCGGACGTGTAGTCGCGGCCGCCGGCGGACTCCTTGCGTGCCTCGATCACCAGGTGGCCCTGGCCGTCGAGCTTCGCGTTGCCGGACGGCGTGTAGTACTCCTGCTCACCGTTCTGGCCGGTGCCGGAGTCGATCGTCCACTTCGACGTGTCGGGCCCGCTCCCGTTCGCGCCGTCGAACTCGTCGCTCCATGCGAGGTGCGTGAAGTTCGGGTCGGGCACGTTCGACGTCGGCGGGGCGACCGGGTCGCCGCCCGTGCCGTACACGTCGAAGGTGTAGAGCGAGTAGCCGTAGGGGCCCGAGCGCTTGGTCAGGTTGAGCCGCACGTAGCGGCCGTCACCGGACACGTCGAGCTTCTCGGTCAGGCCCTTGCCCGTCGTCGTGGTGTAGATCGTCCGCCAGTTCTGGGCGTCGTCGGACACCTGCACCTGGTAGCCCGTCGCGTAGGCGGGGTCCCACTGCAGGACGACCTGGGAGACGTGCGCCGTCTTCGCGAGGTCGACCTGGATCCAGCCCGCGTCCGTCCAGCCGGTCGTGGCGTTCGTCGCCCACCGCGAGGCCGGGTCGGCGTCGAACGCCTTCGCGGGCGTGCAGCCCGGGCACTGGCCGTCGTCCTGGTACGTGGACGCCGTCGCCGGCTTGCCGTAGGACAGCAGCTTCGTGTCGCCCGACGGCGGGTCGGTCGGCGGCGTCGTGGAGCCGTCGCCCCCGTACACCTGGAACTCCCACAGCGACACCCCGTACTGGGTGGCGCGCGCGGTCGAGTACAGCCGCACGTAGCGCGCCGTCACGGACAGCGCCACGTCCTGCGGCGCGGACGACGAGGCCGTCCCCGTCGCCCGGGTGGTCCACGTCGAGCCGTTGTCGGACGTCTGGATCTGGTACTGCGTCGCGTACGCGGTCTCCCACACGAGGTGCACGCGCGACAGCGGCTGCGCCGAGCCGAGGTCGACGGCGAGCCACTGCGGGTCGGCGTAGGCGCTCGACCACCGCGTCCCCGTGTTCCCGTCGGTCGCGGCGCTCGCCGGCGTGCCGGCGTTCTCCACCGACGACGCGGTGGTCGCCTTGCCCTGCGAGAGCAGCGTGTCGCCGGCGGGCGGCGCCGCGTCCGCGCCCAGCACCTGGAACTCCCACAGGGACACGCCCCACTGGGTGGCCCGCGCCGTCGCGTACAGCCGGACGTACCGGGCCGTCGCGGTGACGGCGACGTCCTGCGCGGTCGACGACGACGCCGTCCCGGTCGCCTTCGTGGTCCAGGTCGAGCCGTCGTCCGAGGTCTGGATCTGGTACGCCGACGCGTACGCGGTCTCCCAGGCGAGGTGCACGCCCGTCACGGCCTTGGCCGCGCCGAGGTCCACGGCGATCCACTGCGGGTCCGCGGCCTGGCTCGACCAGCGCGTGCCGAGGTCGCCGTCGGTCGCGGAGCTCGCCGGGGTCGCGACGTTCTCGACCGACGACGCGGTCGTCGTCTTGCCCTGCGAGAGCACGACGGACGCCGCCTGCGCCGCGTGCCCGGGCAGAGCGAGCAGCGCGAGCGCGAGCACGAGCGCCGCGGCGAGCACGGCGGCGACGCGCCGTACGCCGGGGCCGGTGGGGTGGCCCGTGTCCGGGCCGACGGGATGGGACGTGGTGCTGCGAGATGGCGCGCCGAGGGCGCGCGAGGACGTCAGAGCCACTGCTGTCTCCTGGGTCGTCGTTGACGGGTGGGACTTGCGTGGGTGCGTCGTCCCCGACCTTGCCGGTGGCGCACCGCTCACGTCAAGCCCCGTCTCAGGATGTGTCCAGGACGGCGCTCAGCCCTTGGCGTCGCCGTACGCGCGATCGGTCCCGACGGAGACCGGGAAGTCGACCGGGAAGTCGCCGAACAGCAGCCGGCCCGACGCCGCAGCGGCCTCCCGGACCTCGGCGGCCACGGCGTCGGCGAGCGGCGCGGGCGTGTGCACGACGAGCTCGTCGTGCAAGAAGTACACGAGGTGCGGGCGTCCGGTGAACGGCGCGGGCACCCGGTCGCCCGGGACGTCGACCACGCCGAGGTCCCACAGCCGCCGACGCACCTCGGCGATCCAGCACAGCGCCCACTCCGCTGCCGTGCCCTGGACCACGAAGTTGCGCGTGAAGCGACCCCACGCGCGCGTCTGGGCGCGCGCCTTCGACTCGGCGCCGGCGTCCGCGTCGTCGCTCTGCGCGAGCACCTGGGTCTCGTGCCAGGACGCGCCCGGCCGCGGCGAGGTCCGCCCGAGCAGGGTCGTGACGACGTCGCCGCGCTCGCCCGTGCGGGCCGCGTCCTCGACGAGCGCGAGGGACGCCGGGAAGGCCCGCGCGAGCCGGGGCAGGACGGCGGCGCTCGATCCCGTCGTGCCGCCGTACATCGCGCCGAGCATCCCGACCTTGCCGTGCGCGCGCGAGTCGACGACCCCGGTGTCGACCATGCCCTGGTAGAGGTCCTTGCCACGGCCCGCGTCGGCCATGCGCTCGTCGTGCGCGAGGCCCGCGAGCACGCGCGGCTCGAGCTGCGCCGCGTCGGCGACGACGAACACCCAGCCCGGGTCGGCGCGGACCGCGGTCCGGACCTGCTGGGGGATCTGCAGCGCTCCCCCGCCGCTCGACGCCCACCGTCCGGTCACGACGCCCCCGACGACGTACTCGGGCCGGAACCGCCCGTCCTGGACCCACGCGTCGAGCCACGCCCAGCCGTTCGCGGAGAACAGGCGCGACAGCTTCTTGTACGTGAGCAGCGGCTCGATGGCCGGGTGGTCGACCTGCTGCAGCTCCCACGACCGCGTCGAGGTGACCGCGAGGCCGGTCCGGCGCAGGGCCCTTAGGACGTCGGGCAGCGAGTCGGGGTTGAGCGTCGGGGCGTCGAGCGCGTCCCGGACCTCGGCGGCGAGCCGTTCCATCCGGTCCGGACGAGCTCCGAGGACGGGCCGTGGGCCGAGCTGGTCGCGGAGCACCTCGTCGTGCCGCCCGGCGTCCCAGGGCAGGCCGGCCCGGTGCATCTCGGCCGCGGCGAGCGCGCCGGCGGACTCCGCCGCCAGGAGCAGCCGGAGGCGCCCCGGGACGCGGCTCGCGGCGACGGCGTCGAGCTGGGCGTCGAGCTCGGCGCGGCAGGCGCGCCCGTCGAGGGTCGTCCCCCGCCCGCCGTCGACGTGCGCGAGGTGGGCTCGAGGTCGAAGAGCGTCCCGCCGTCGTCGGGCGGAGGCTGAGTCCCGCCCGCGGGCACGGGCTGGAGGTCGTCCCACGCGGTCGCCGGGCCCTGGGCGAGGCGCGAGCCGGTCGTCCATGCCGACGTCCGGAGCACGCGGTGCGCGAGCCGCAGGTCGTGGCAGCGGTCGACGCGCACGCCCCCGCGCAGGAGCCCGGGGTACCAGAGGTTGGTGTCGGCCCACGTCCACCGCGGGCGGGTCGCCCGCGTGGCCTCCGCCGCCGTCACGCCGCCGACGTCGACGGCGGTGGCTGGGCCCGACGGCGGGGCCGCGACGACGACATGCACGCCTCAGTCTCCAACCGGCCGCCCACACGGACGCCGTCACGTGCACGGACCGCGGCTCGTCACCCTCGTGAAACGCCACCGCCACCGCGCGAGGGAGACGACCATGACCGAGCCGACGACCACCGCACCGACCACCACCGCGACCCTGGACGCGCTCCGGGACGGCGCCGCCATCGACGCGCTGCGCGCGGAGTTCACCGACGCGGTCATGGTCCACGACTTCGACCGGCTCGCGTCCCTCTTCACCGACGACGGCGCGGTCCGCATGCCCGACGTGCACGCGGTCGCGGAGGGCCGCGCCGCGATCCGGGCGTCCGTCGAGCGGATGCAGGGCAGCTGGGAGTTCTTCGTCCAGGTCTCGACCCCTGGCGCCGTCGTGCCCGACCCGGACGACCCCGACGCGGCAACCGGACGGACGTTCCTCGAGGAGCTCGGCCGGCTGCGCGACGGGACGTCGCACCGCAACCACGGCATCTATCACGACCGCTACCGCCGCACCGCGGACGGCTGGCGGTTCGCCGAGCGCGTCTACGAGCTGCGGTACGTCGACGACACGCCCCTTGCCGGGACGCCCGGTCTTCCGCCGTCGGCGCGCCCGCTCACGCCCGCCGGGTGACCGCGTGCCAGGCGTCGAGCGCGCGGATGCGCAGGATCCCGAGCTGCAGGCGCGTGGCCTGGACGCCGAGCAGCACCAGCAGCACCGCGAGCTCGGGGTCGACCAGGTAGGTCCAGGCCGCCGGGTCCATGAGCAACTCCGGCACGGACAGCAGGACGAGCGCGGTGGCGGCCCACAGGAGCCAGACACCCCGCGCATGGCCGCGCACGGGGACCGCGACCCAGCGCGAGAGCGCGGCGAACCGGGGTCGGGTCACGGGCCCTCCAGGAGACGACGGACGTCGCTCAGTATCCCGCGCGCCCCGGGTCGGGCGCGCCGACGAACCGGGCGGCGAGCGCCTCCGAGCCCCGCGCGAGGAGCGCGACGTCGGCCCCGACGAGGACGAACGACGCGCCGGCCTCGAGGTAGAAGTTCGCGACCGCCGGGTCGAACGCGTTGACCCCGACGGGCACGCCCTGGCCTCGGACGGCGTCGAACGCGCGCCGGACGGCCGCGACGACGTCGGGGTGCGTCTGCTGCCCGAGCAGCCCCATCGACGCGGCGAGGTCGGACGGTCCGACGAACACGCCGTCGACGCCGTCGACCGCGGCGATCTCCCCGGCCGCGTCGACCGCGGCCGCGGTCTCGACCTGGACGAACAGGGACACGTGCTCGTCGGCGTCCGCGAGGCACCCGTCGACCCGGTTCCAGCGGGCAGACCGGGCGAGCGCCGAGCCCACGCCGCGCCGGCCGCGCGGCGGATAGCGGACGGCCTCGACGACGGCCTCCGCCTCGGCCGCGGACGAGACCATGGGCACGAGGAGGTTCTGCGCCCCGAGGTCGAGCACCTGCTTGATCGTGACGGCGTCCCCCGCGGGGACCCGGACCACGGGGGTGACGGGGTACGCGGCGACGGCCTGGAGCTGGGCGAGGACCGACTCGAGCCCGTTGGGCCCGTGCTCCATGTCGACGAGCAGCCAGTCGAGCCCGCCGCCCGCGCAGATCTCCGCGACGACGGGGCTGCCGGTGCAGACCCACATCCCGGCGAGCGGGCGGTCGGCCGCCGCGAGCGCGGCGCGGAACGTCGGCGGCAGCGGGGTCACAGGAAGCGACATGTCAGGGTTCCCATCGGTCCGTAGTCGCACAGCACGCTGTCGCCCCGCTCGACCCAGACGGGCCGCGTGAACGAGCCCGCGAGGACGTCCTCCCCGGCCTCGAGGCGCGCGCCGTGCTGGTGGAGCTTGTTCGCGAGCCACGCGACACCCGTCGCGGGGTGTCCCAGGACGCCGGCCGCGACGCCGGTCTCCTCGATCGTCTCGTTGCGGTAGAGCAGCGCGGACACCCAGCGCAGGTCCACCCGGTCCGGCGCGGTCGGCACGCCGCCGAGGACCATGCCCCCGTACGCGGCGTTGTCGGCGATCGTGTCGACGATCGTCCGGCCCTCGAGCTCGATGTGGGAGTTGAGGATCTCGAGCGCGGGGGTCACGTACTCGGTCGCCCGCAGGACGTCGAACACCGTGCAGCGCGGGCCCTCGAGCGGCACCGACAGCACGAACGCGAGCTCCACCTCGATCCGGACGTTCGAGTAGGCGTCGAACGGGATCGTCGCGCCGCTCTCCCACACGGTGTCGTCGAACATCACGCCGTAGTCGGGCTCGGTGATGCCCGTGGCGGCCTGCATGGCCCGCGATGTCAGGCCGATCTTGCGGCCCACGAGGCGCCGTCCGGCGTCGAGCGCGCGGTCCCGCCACACGCCCTGGATCGCGTACGAGTCCTCGACCGTGGCCTGCGGGTAGCGCGCCGTGATGCGGGGCACGACGGCACGGTCCTGCTCGGCGGCCGCCAGCTCGTCGGCGATCGCGGCGATGGTCTCGGTGGGCAGCATCCGTCCTCCGGGTCGTGGGTCTGGGGTCTGGTCGGCGCAGGGGCTAGCCGTGCGCGGCCGCCGGGGCGACCTCGAGCCGGGCGGCCTCGCCCGGGTGCTCGTGGTGGAGGTACGCCTCGAGGGTGCCGCGGCGGTGGCTGCGGACGGCCTGCTCGATCTCGTCGAGCGGCGCGCCGCCCTCGACGAGCGCGAGGATCTGCTCGTGCTCGTGCACGGACTCGCGGGCGCGCTCGGGCACGAACGCGAAGATCGTGTCGCGCATGTGCCCGAGGCGGGCCCACTCGGTCTCGACCATCTCGAGCAGCCGCGGGTTGGCGCAGCGCGAGTACAGGATGTGATGGAACTCCTGGTTGAGCGCCGAGAACGCGCGCGGGTCGAACCGGGCGAGCGACGCCGTCATGACCTCGTTGAGGGCACGCGCGCGCCCGACGTCGGCGAGGGTCAGGTGCCGCGCCGAGAGGGCGGTCGCGGCGCTCTCGACGATCCCGATCGCCTGCATCGCGTACCGGTACTGGGTGTCGTCGACCATGGAGACGCGAGCCCCGACGTTGCGCTCGTACGTGACGAGCCCCTCGGCCTCGAGCTGCCGCACGGCCTCGCGGACCGGCACGACGCTCATGTCGAGCTCCTTGGCGATGGTCCCGAGCACGAGCCGGAAGCCGGGCGTGAACTCCTGGCTGGCGACCCGCTCCCGGACCCACTGGTAGGCGAGCTGGGACTTGCTCACGCCCTCGACGGCGGTCACCGTGCTGCCCGCCACGCCTCGTACCGCGCCCTCCACTCGGCGTTCATCGGGAACAGGCCCCGCACGGGGTGCCCCTCCGCGACGCGCGCGGCGATCCAGCCGTCCTCGTCCTCCTGCGCGAGCGCCGCGTCGACGACCTCCTCGACGAGCGCCGGCGGGACGACCACCACGCCGTCCGAGTCGCCGACGACGACGTCGCCCGGCTGGACCGTCGTCCCGCCGCACGCGACGGTCACGTCGGCCTCCCACGGCACGTGCTTGCGGCCGAGGACCGCGGGGTGCGCGCCGTTGCTGAAGACCGGGATCCCGACGGCGGCCACGGCGTCGGCGTCCCGGACCGCGCCGTCGGTGACGACCCCGGCCGCGCCGCGGGCGTGGGCGCGCAAGGCGAGGACGTCGCCGAGCGTCCCGGCGTCGGGGTCGCGGCCCGCCTCGACGACGAGCACCTCGCCCTCCCCGACGGCGTCGAACGCGCGCTTCTGGGCGTTGTAGCCGCCGCCGTGGCTCGTGAACAGGTCCTCGCGGCCGGGGACGAGGCGGAGCGTGCGGGCCGTCCCGACGAGCTTCGTGCCCGGCCGGAGGGGGCGCACGCCGTCGACGGTCACGGTGTTGAGCCCGCGCTTGCGGAGCCGGGACGACAGCCCGGCGACGGGCACGCGCTCGAGCTTCTCGCGGAGCGCCGGGGTGAGGGTCGGGGCGACGGCCGGCAGGCCCGCGGCCTCCCGCGACCCCCACGCCTCGGCCCGCTGGACGTCGTCGGCGGCGGGCAGGGAGCCGAGCGCGGAGTCGAAGGGGACCTCGCCCTGGGTGACGGTGGTGACGAGGCGCCCGGTGCTCGGCGCGCCGGGCGCGGTCGGGGCGTCGACCTCGATCTCCACGACGTCCCCGGGCCGCGCGACGCTCGACCCGGCGGGGGTGCCCGTGAGGATCACGTCGCCGGTCTCGAGCGTGAGGTGCTGGGAGAGGTCCGCGACGATCTGCGCGAGGGGGAACAGGAGGCCCGCGGTCGTGTCGTCCTGGACGAGCCGCCCGCAGAGCCAGGTGCGCACGCGCAGCGCGGCCGGGTCGACGGCGCGGGCGTCGAGGAGCGCGGGGCCGAGCGGCGTGAACCCGTCCCCGCCCTTGGAGCGCACGTTGGAGCCCTTGTCGACGGCGCGCAGGTCGTACAGGCCGAGGTCGTTCGCGGCGGTGACCCAGCCGACGTGGTCCCAGGCGGACGCGGCGTCGACCCGTCGCGCGTCCCGACCGGTCACCAGGGCGATCTCGCCCTCGAAGGCCAGGAGCTCGGTGCCTGCGGGCCGCTCGACCGTGCCGCCGGTCCCGGCCACCGAGCTCGAGGGCTTGAGGAAGTAGGAGGGCTGAGCGGGACGCCGTCCTCGCTGGTCAGCGCGGGAGGCGTAGCTCAGGTGGACCGCGATGATCTTGCCGGGTCGGCCGGGGAGCGCTGCGAAGCGCGGGTCGGAAGGTGCCGTCTCTGCCACGTCGAGAATCATATACGATCGCTGATGCCGGGGCAACGACCCCGCGACTCGGCCGAGAGGTCAGCGCCAGAACGCGCTCAGCCGGTCGGCCAGCGCCAGTTCCTGGTCGTGACCGGCGCGGGCCGCGGCCGGGCGCAGCGACAGGTCCATCGCGTTCGCGCCGAAGAGCTCGTCAGCGGCGCTCGCCCTCGCGGGCGAGGCGGCGGACGGGCGCCGGGCCGTCGAGCTCGCGCGGGCGCTGCACCCCGACGTCGCCCTCATGGACATCCGGATGCCCGGCACGGACGGCATCGCCGCCACGAGCGCCATCTGCGCCGACCCGGCGCTCGCGGCCGTGCGGGTCCTCGTGCTCACGACGTTCGAGGAGGACCACTACGTCGTCGGGGCCCTGCGCGCCGGGGCGAGCGGCTTCATCGGCAAGGGTGCCGAGCCGGACCAGATCCTCGCCGCGATCCGGGCCGTCCACGCCGGGGACGCGCTGCTCTCGCCGACGGCGACCCGCAGCCTGATCGACCGGTACGTCCGGACGGGGGCGTCCGGCACGGCCGTGGCTCCCCGGACCTCGGCGAGCTCACCGAGCGGGAGGTCGAGGTCCTCACGCTCGTCGGGTCCGGGCGGTCCAACACGGAGATCGCCGACGCGCTGGTGATCTCGCCGCACACGGCGAAGACGCACGTCGGACGGATCATGACGAAGCTCGGGGCCCACGACCGCGCCCAGCTCGTGATCGCGGCCTACGAGAACGGGCTCGTAACCCCCGGCTCACGCTGACCGGGCGGCGCCGGGCATCCCGGCGAGCAGCCCCGCGAACACCGCGGCGGCGTCGTCCTGGCGCGAGAGCCCGGCGGCCTGGCCCATCCAGAGCGACTGCAGGTCGCCGATCCCGCGCCGGCCGGCCTCGGCGCGGAACTGGCCGGTGAGCCAGTTCTGGGCGGGGAACAGGGCGATCGCGCCCGCGTCCTCGATGGTGCGCACCGCGCGGTTCGGCAGCCCGCGCGCGAGCCGGCCGCTCATGGCCCGGGTGAGCACGGTGTCGTCCGCGCCGGCCGACCTGATGGCCGCGCGGTACGCGTCGGTCGCCGCCGACTGGCGCGTCGCCAGGAACGCCGTCCCGACCTGGACGCCCGAGGCTCCGAGGGCGAACGCGGCCGCCACGCCACGCCGGTCCGCGATCCCGCCCGCCGCGACCACCGGCACGTCCACGGCGTCGACGACCTGCGGCACGAGCGCGAACGTCCCGACGAGCGACTCCGCCGCCGGGCGCAGGAACGAGCCCCGGTGCCCGGCGCCGTCGGCCCCGGTGGCGACGACGACGTCGACGCCACCGTCCGCGAGCGCCACCGCCTCGGCGACCGTCGTGGCCGTCCCGACGACGGCGATCCCGCGGGAGTGCGCCCGCTCGACGACGTCCGGGGCGGGCACCCCGAAGACGAGGCTCAGAGCGGCGGGGCGCGCGTCGAGGACCGCGTCGAGCTGGTCGTCGAAAGGCGGCAGGAACCGCTCGGGCGGCTGGGGCCGCTCGAGGCCGAGCTCGGCGAACAGCGGCGCGACGGCCGTCGTCGAGGAGGAGCACGCGAGGTCCACGTCGGCGGGCGTGACCTCGTTCCCCGTCGGCAGCCACAGGTTCAGGGCGAAGGGGCCCGGCGTCGCGGCACGCAGGGCCTCGACGGTCTCGCGGATGCGGTCGGGCCCGTAGCCGTACAGCCCGTACGAGCCGAGCCCGCCGAGGTCGGTGACCGCCGCGGTCAGCTCGACCGACGACATCCCGCCGAATGGTGCCAGCACGACCGGGTGCTCGATCCCCCACAGCTCTTGCAGCGCTCGTGCGCCCATCCCGTCCTCCGTCCGCGTGGTCGCCCGACCGTCCGGCCGAGCAGCCCCATCATGCGCGTCCGCGCGGCGTCGTCGTGACACGACCCTCTCGACATATCGATATTCGTTGTGCCAGGGTTCACCCTGAGGTGACGGCGACCGAGAGGAGACCGATGGCGACGACGTGGTCCGTCCGAGTCCTGTACACCGTCCTGGCGCTGGCGGCCGGCTGGGTGCTGGCGTTCAACGTGGTCCCGCCGCTCGCCGGACCGGACACGAACCTGGCCTACCTCCAGAACCGGCCGGTGCCCGACCTGGTCGTCGTGCGCGACACCGGATTCCGGGAGCGCATGGTGGCAAACGGGTACGACCTCGACGACGCCGATGCGACCATGCCCGTGATGTTCCCCTGGAAGGACACGTCGGACGGCACCCGTGACGCCGCAACGGGCCTCCCACCCGTGGAGCTCTCGTTCGGCAACACGATGCGACTGACCTTCTGGGGCACCGAGGGCAGCAGCCGGCTCATGTTCGCGCTCCCGCCGCTCGCGTGGGCGGCGCTGGCCCTCGCGGTCCTCGGACTGCTGTACAAGATCGCGCGCGGCGTCGCGCGCGGCGACGCGTTCAGCCCGGCCAACGCCAGGCCTGTCGCTGCGATCGCGGGGCTCATCGCCGTCGGAGGCACCACCGTCCAGCTGGGCACGTTCGCCCTCGACAAGCTCGGCATCGCGCACTCAGCCGCGGCCGGCATCGTGGACGTGCCGTTCCGACTCACCGTCGCCCCGCTGTGGATCGGTGCACTCGTCCTCCTCCTCGCCGAGGTGTTCCGCCAAGGTGCACGGCTGCGCACCGAGGTCGACGGGCTGGTCTGATGACGGACGATCCACAGCACCGGGTCGTCGTCCGTCTCGACCGGCTCCTCGCCCGGCGCGACATGACCCTCGTCGAGCTCTCGGAACGTGTCGGGGTGAGCGTGGTCAACCTGTCGGTCCTCAAGAACGGGCGCGCTCGCGCGATCCGGTTCTCGACGCTCACCGCCGTGTGCGACGCGCTCGGCTGCGAGGTCGGCGACCTCCTCGCGGTCGAGCCGCCATGACGTCGCAGCTCGGACCCAGTAGCGTGCCGATGACCGCACCGCGACGCCACGACAGGAGCCCAGCCCGATGCCCACGGACACCCCTGCAGCGCCCCAGGCCCGATTCGTCGTCATGTACGACGCGCCCACCGATGTCGAGGCGTTCGAGCGCCACTACCAGGAGGTCCACGTCCCGCTGGCGCGCCAGTACCCGGGCCTGCGGCGGATCACGCTGAGCCACGAGCCGAAGGCCCTGATCGGGCCCGCCCCTACCTCGTGGTGTCGATGGAGTGGGACGACATGGCCGCGCTCGAGGCCGCGTTGGACTCCGAGATCGGCCGCCGCATCGCCGACGACGCCACCACGAACCTGGGGTCGTTGGCGACCTTCCGCGGCCTGGCGCTGCAGCTCGACGACGCCTGAGCCACGCGGTTCCTCCCCGGAGAGCACAGACGCGGGACATCTATCAACGATGTCCCGCGTCATCACAGTGTGGACCTTCCCGGACGATTCTCAAACAGCAGTCCGGCCCTCCGGACCCTGATTCGCCGCGTTCTCAGGGGGTCTGAGGGGCGCGGCGCACGGTCGCGGGGGCCTGAGAGGCAGGATACGCGCGGCCCGGTGACGAAAAAACCCGGTGCAGTCTCAAACACGGTTGAGCCCTGCGAGGCGCGCCGAACTGCTGGCCGACTACGAGGCGGGGATGCCGGTTCGGGTGATCGCCACGAGATTCCGAGTGCATCGCGCCACGGTGTCTGAACTCGCTCGTCGTGCCGGCCTGCCCGTGCGCGAGCCGGGTTTGCCTGCGAAGGATCAGGGCCGTGCCGCCGCGCTCTACGAGGACGGTCTGACGCTGGCGCAGGTCGCGGAGCGGATGGCGGTGAGCATTGAGACGGTACGCGCCGCGGTGCTGGCCGAGGGCGGTCGGATTCGTCCGAGGGGCCGGGTGCCTCGTCAGCTCAGACGGGCCCCGGTCGGCTCGTGAGGATGTCGGCCAGGGTCGAGTGCTCCTGGATGTAGTCGTGGAGCTGAGGGTCGAGCAGAGCAGCGATGTGGAGCAGGTCGCCGTGCAGGTCGGCCGCGTCGATCCTGAGGAGGGGTTCGTGGTGGGCGACGCGGTTCCGCAGTTCGTGGAGTCGTCCGATGCGGGTATCGACGTCGGGCCGGCTGGTGCCTGGTGGGAAGGCGTGGTGCAGGGCAGGGCGCCACAGCGTCAGCTCGTGGGCGGAGGAGGTGAGGTAGCGCCAGAAGCCGAAGGTGAGCTGTGCGATGACCTTGCCGGGCGATGCTTTCCGGCCGCCGGCTTCGCGGATCGCCCGGTCGAGGGAGGCTCGGGGCTTGGCGTTGATGTCCACGGCGACCTTGCCGTGGCTGCCGCGCTTGCGGGTTCGCACGACCGGGGCGAACACGAGGTCGCCGGCGGCCGTCCAGTGCCGTGGCAGGTGCAGGTGCTCGGTCAGGGCGCGGTCATAGGCGTTGCGGAGCCCGATTTCCAGATGGGCGAGGTCGTGCCCGAACGCGGCTCCAAGCTTGGCGTTCCACTCGTAGAGTGCGAGGGCGTCGTCGGCGTCGCCGTCGGTGGCGTTCAGATAGACGCCGAGCCGGGGCGGGCTCAGCCAGCGGTCGACCCACTCCTGCGGTGCAGAGTCGGAGGGTTCGGGTGCTGGCATGGTCCCTCAGTATCGCGTATCATGGAAGGCAGAAAGCCCCGGTGGACCTCTGACCTTGGTCACGTCGCCGGGGCTCAGTCTTTCCCGGCGCCGTCTCTCGATCTTGGCTTACGGGCGTACCGGTCTAGCCTTGACATGACCACTTCGAGGTCCCCCCGCCATGTTGCCGAGCGGGTCCACGGTAACGGGAGTCTCTGATGCTCGACTACACCGCCATCGACTTCGAAACAGCAAACTCCTACCGAGGCTCGCCCTGCTCAGTCGGACTGGTCAAGGTCCGCGACGGACAGGTGGTGGACACCCGCCAGTGGCTGATCCGTCCGCCGGAGGCGGTGGACTTCTTCGACGGTTGGAACATTGCCATTCACGGCATCACGCCCGAGATGGTCTCCACCGCTCCAAGGTGGCGCGAAATCTTGCCCCACATCGTGGACTTCATCGGCAGTGACGTGCTGGTGACACACAACGCCGGGTTCGACATCGGGGTGATCCGCTACGCCTGTGCCGTGGACAATATCGAGTGGCCTGCCCTGCGCTTCCTTTGCACACTCGTGCTCTCGCGCCGGGCGCTGCGTCTGCCGACCTACCGACTGCCCTATGTCGCCGAGTCGCTCGGTTTCGTCGTGGACGACCACCACGACGCGCTGGCCGACGCCGAGGCTGTAGTGGAGATCGTGAGCCGTCTGGCGGCCCAGCTGGGGGCCTCGACTCTGGACGATCTTGCGGGCTCTGTCCATGTAGGCATCGGCCACATGAGCGCGGGAATATATAGGGGCTCCGTGGCCATCTCCTCGGGTGGCGGGTCCGACCTCGTGCAACCCGACCTCAACCCGGACGCCGACCGGAACGGCTATCTCTACGGCCGCGTGGTGGTGTTCACGGGCACCCTGATGTCCATGACCCGCCAGATTGCTTGGGAGGAGTGCGCCGGAGTTGGCGCCAGGGCCGAGAATAACGTGACCAAGAGGACCAACGTCCTCGTGGTCGGCGACATCAACCCGGCCGTGCTGCGCCCCGGCTCTGAGGTGACGGGCAAGGCCCGTAAGGCGTTTGAGGGCTCATGGGACATCGGGTGGGGGCGGCTCGCCGGTGAGCGTGGTGCTGGAGTGATGGGGTCGAGGTCCCCGAGGATCAGAGGCGACCAAGCTCTCTGCTCTTCTCGAGGACCTCGACGTTGTCCAACGCTACGGGGTGTGTCGGCGCACCCACCATCGAGCCGTGCCCGCGCTGTGATGCCCTGTTGGGTGTCGAGGGTGTTCATGTCGAGCGTGTCGAGCGTGGCCCGACGCGGTTGACGGTCACGGTCTCCACACCGTCACAGGTGATGGGCTGTCCGGCTTGCGGGGTCGTGGCCGAGGCGCGCGGTCGGCGGGTGCGGGTGCTGCACGACGTGCCCGGTGAACAGCCCGTGGTCGTGCGGTGGCGTCAGCGCACCTGGAGGTGCCCGGACCCGGGATGCGGCGTAGGGGCCTTCGTCGAGCAGCATCGCGCGCTGGTGCGCCCGCGCGGGTCGCTCACGCGCCGGGCGGTGATCTGGGCGATCGGGCAGCTGCGTCATGATCACGCGACGATCGCTGGTCTGGCCCGCCGCCTCGCAGTCGCGTGGAAGACGCTGTGGCGCGCGGTCAGGCCGGTCCTGGAGGACTTGGCGGGCGATGAGTCCCGGTTCGCCAGCGTGACGTCGCTGGGTGTGGACGAGCACGTGTGGCACCACGGTGACCGCCGCACCAAGGGCCCCAAGGAGCTGACTGGGATGGTCGACCTGACCCGCGACGGCGGGGGTCGGGTGCACGCCCGCCTGTTGGACCTGGTCCCGGGCAGATCGAAGAAGGCCTACGTCGACTGGCTCACCGAGCGCGGCGAAGGCTTCCGGGCCGGGATCGGCGTCGCCGCGCTCGACCCGTTCGGGGGCTACAAGTCCGCGATCGACGAGCAGCTCGAGGACGCGACCGCGGTCCTGGACGCGTTCCACGTCGTCAAGCTCGGCACCGCCGTGGTCGACGAGGTCCGACGCCGCGTCCAGCAGACCACGACCGGGCACCGCGGACGCAAGGGCGACCCGCTGCTGGGGATCCAGACCATCCTGCGTGCCGGGGCCGAGAACCTCACCGACAAGCAGTGGGCGCGCCTGACCCGTGCGATCGAAGCGAACGAGGCCCACGAAGAAGTGTTCGTCGCGTGGCAGTGTGCCCAGGACCTACGCGCCGCCTACCGCGCCGCGGACCTCGCCGAGGGCCGCAAGCGCGCCGAGAAGGTCCTGAACTCGTTCCACACCTGCCCGATCCCCGAAGTCGCACGCCTCGGCCGGACCCTGCGGCGCTGGTCCGGGGCATTCCTGGCCTACTTCACCACCGGCCGCCAGAACAACGGACCCACCGAAGCCATCAACGGGCTCATCGAACTCCACCGCCGCCTCGCCCGCGGCTACCGCAACCGCGACAACTACCGCCTCCGCATGCTCCTCGCCGCCGGCGGACTCGACCTCAAGCCCCCACCGGATGTCCCATGAGCCATCAAAGGCGTGCGCGAGTACCGGCCGATCATGCCGGATGGCTCCCGTTCCAAGACCTCACTGATGCAGGTTGAGGCGGTGTGGCCCGCGATCTTGGATGAGGACACCTGGCAGCAGGTCTCCGATGTCCTCGACGCACGGAAGAAGGCCCGGAACTTCCACACCCCCGGCAGTGGGGTCGCGAAGCGCTTGTATCCGTTCTCCGGTCTGATCCGTTGCTCGGATTGTGGGCGGGCGATGATCCATCGGGGCGGGGTGTATCAGTGCGTGCAGACGGTGCGGGGCGGTTGTACTCGTTCGATCCGCGCCACCGAGATACAGAACCTCGTGGAGGAAGCGGGGGACTGCTGCACGGATAGGTGACACCTCACTTGTGGTGCCGTGAGGCGTCACTGGAAGGATGTGCCTTGTGCCCGCACCCCATCCCAAGGAGTTCCGCGACGATGTCGTGGCTGTCGCCCGTCGCGGCGAGGCCCCGGTCAAGCAGATCGCGAAGGACTTCGGCATCTCCGAGTCGTGCCTGCGCAACTGGATGCACGCCGCTGACGTCGAGGACGGCGCCAAGCCCGGCGTGACCGCGTCCGAGTCGGCCGAGCTGCGCGAAGCACGTCGCCGGGTGCGTCTGCTCGAGCAGGAGAACGAGGTGCTCCGCCGGGCTGCGGCGTACTTCGCCCAGGCGCACCTGCCGGGAAAATGAGCTACCCGCTCGTCCGTGAGCTCGCCGGTGACGGGATCCCCGTCGCGGTGACGTGCCGGGTGCTCGAACTCGCTCGCCAGCCCTACTACCGGTGGCTCGCGCAGCCGGTGACCGACCGTGAGCTGGAGCAGGCCTACCTCGCCAACGCCCTGTTCGACGCCCACCGTGACGACCCGGAGTACGGGTACCGGCTGCTCGCGGACGAGGCCCGCGAGGCCGGGCACGAGGCGTGCGACCGAACCATGTGGCGTCGCTGCACGGAGAACTCGTGGTGGTGCGTGTTCGGGAAGAAGAAGGGCAAGGGCGGCAAGCGACCCGGGCCGCCCGCGCATGACGACCTCGTGAACCGGGACTTCACCGCCGAGGCACCGAACGAGCTGTGGCTGACGGATATCACCGAGCATCCCACCGGCGAGGGAAAGGTCTACCTGTGCGCTATCAAGGACGTGTACTCGAACCGGATCGTCGGGTACTCCATCAGCGACCGGATGAAGTCCTCCCTGGCCGTCCGGGCGCTCGAGAACGCCGTCGCCCGGCGGGCCGTGGACGGTGCCGACGTGGCCGGATGCATCGTCCACTCCGACAGGGGCAGCCAGTTTCGAAGCCGGAAATTCCTGGCCGCGATGCGACGTCATGACCTGGTCGGATCCATGGGCCAGGTCGCCTCCGCCGGTGACAACGCCGCGATGGAGTCGTTCTTCGCGCTCCTGCAGAAGAACGTCCTCGACCGGCGCAGGTGGGCCACCCGCCACGACCTGCGGATCGCGATCATCACCTGGATCGAACGCACCTACCACCGGCGCCGTCGCCAGCAGCGTCTGGGACGTTTGACCCCGATCGAGTTCGAGACCATCATCACCACTCAGGTCGCACTCGCCGCCTGAGATCACCTGTCACCCGTTCGTGCAGCAGTCCCCTATCTCATGCCGCCCACGACCTTGTCGGCGGGGTGCGACTCGTTCAAGAGCCGCCACGCGGTGTGTCGAACGGGATTGGCCCGCGGTTTACCCCGGCATCTTTTCTGGATGGGCCGAGAGGAACTTCAATCAGCGTGTACATTGCTCGCGGCCCCATACTTTTGAGCGAGGCGTTCGAGTGTTGCCGCTGACCGAGTAGTGACGGAGACCTTGAGCAGAGACTCGAGAAAACCCGTGACGTTGCCTGCGGTGTGCTTCGGCTTCCAACAGACGCTCCATGCGTGGGAGTCGTGCAAACCTCGAACTTCCACAAGACTGTCAGGGCTACGAAGAGGCACGGACACTTGCGGCTTGTCGGTGGCGTCGAAGAAGGATGCCATGAGCCGGTACACGTTCTCAGCAGGATCGATCTCCGGCGCGTCGTCCAGGAGATTTGCAATGTCCTCGACGGACCGTACGACGAAGCTCTGGCGGAATCCCGCCGCAGCCAGCCCCTGTCTGGCTTGGCTGATCGCCGCTGCGAGGTCGTCGGCATCGAAGACGACTGTTCCGTTGGTCTGGAAGCTGCTTGCGACGGACGGGCCTCCGAAAGCGTCGACGAGTGCCGCCCCGGTGGGGCTGCCGGGGTGCCCGAGGTTGAGATTCCGGAACAGCGCGACGTAGCTCATGGGTTCTCAACCACCTTGATGATCGCTCGTGCCACGTCCTCGGGTGCGGTGACCATCGGCCAATGAGAGCTATCGATCGTGCTCATGATCCACCCATCCGTGCTGTCCGTATCCGGTGCTACGGGTGGATTCGTGCGCAGGCACCTCACATAGTGGAGGCGCACGTTTGCTGCGAGAGTCTGGATGGGCTGCTCGATCGCGTGTTCGGCGTAGGTGCCGATCGGCTGTGAGGTCACATGCTCATGCAGCCAAGCGAGATCCTGATCGGTGATCCCGTTGTTCGGATACATCTGGTCAAGCTGGTCGCGCGTGAACCAGGGAGTTGCGCCGTCGCGAGCGACGCTTCGCATGAAGTCCTCTGTGCGGGAACCCATGACCTCGAACCAGGACGCGCTGGGCTGCGGGAGTACCGCGTCGAGAAAGATCACTGAGCGTAGATGCCCGGCAATTCGGTGCAATGCTCCGGCTGCAACGTATCCGGCGAAGGAGTGCGCCACGAGCGTGACGCCCTCCAGACGGCCCACCTCGGTGGCGAGGTCATCAATCCAGTCGGATAGCGCGATAGAAGAAGGGAGCGTTTCGTCATTGCCTGTCGCGCGCAGTTGTGGCGTAACAACGGTCAATCCATGCTGTTGCAGCAGCGGAGTGACCCGGTTCCAGGCCCAGGGGCCGAGTCCGCCGCCACCGACAAGAACGATGGGGCCAGGGGTAGTCATGAGTGTGCTCCTATCTGCTGCATGAAGTCGCTGAGGTCGTTCACTAGTTCTGTCGGCGCGTCGAGCGCGGCCATGTGCCCGCCTGTGTCGTGCTCGTACCATGCAACGAGGTTGTTGTGCCGTTCGGAGACGGTGCGGGAAGCAAAGTCGGCCAATCCGAATTTGCTCACGGCCGTAGCTGTGGGCGAGAAGGTGGGAGGCATGGCCGATCTGGTCGTCGCGTACAGCCGCATGCTGGTGGCAACACTGTTGGTGAGCGAATACAGGGTGGCGTTGGCGAAGATGAAGTCGTCTCCGATGCCGAAATCGCCTCCGAGGGTGCCCTGCCACAGGCTGTACTTGTCGAGTTGCCACGCGAGAAGTCCCACCGGCGAGTCGGCCAGGGCGAACGCGAGAGAGTCCGGCCGTTCTGCTTGGAGACGCAGGTAGGCGCTCCCATCCGTCGCATACTGCTTTAGGTCGCGCCATGCTTTGTCCTCGACCGTGCCATCTGCGATAAACCCGTGGAGTCCGGCGCTGACGTGCACGCCGGCGATCCGATCAGGATCAAGAGCACCCATGTCGCGGGCGACCGTGGAACCCCAATCCTCGCCGTGCACCGCGAAACGGCTGAATCCGAGCGCTTCCATCATCTTCAACAGCAGTTTGGAGGAGTCCAACGCAGACCAGGACGCTCGCGGTAGCGGGACGCGCCGAAGCCTGGCATCGAGACCAGCACCAGCTCAGAGCACGCTTTTCGCAGCTCACCGATGACGCGATGGAACAAGAGGAACGATGTCGGCCACCCATGAAGCAGCAGCAGAGGAAGAACGCCCTCACCCGGAAACCGCAAGACATGCAGGTCGATACCGTCAACTCGCACCATTGCGTGCGACTCGGCATCCGCATCGTTGTCGGCTGGTTCGAGCCAGTCGATCCACCGCGTCACTGCTTCGCTAACAACGAGGTGGCTCAGCCCGTAGTTGCCGTCGATCATGGCTGCGGTGGCCGGAAATCGTGCTGCGGGCAGGCGGTTTTGTAACTGGCCTGCTGCCGCATCCAAGTCGGGCAGCACGCCAAGCAAGAGTTGGTAGCATGCTGTCATATATCGAGGATACCGCAGAATGACAGGATGCTGTCAATCGGAGGAGCATGGAGCAGGTCATCGACGCAACGCTGCACGCCATATGGGAGGCCAATCGCTTACTCCGCGACGAAGGCGAACGCATGGCCGCATCTGTCGGGCAGACTCATGCGCGCCGCATGGTGCTTCAGGCGGCC
Source organism: Luteimicrobium album (assembly GCF_030161555.1). Lineage (GTDB taxonomy): Bacteria > Actinomycetota > Actinomycetes > Actinomycetales > Cellulomonadaceae > Luteimicrobium > Luteimicrobium album. The sequence goes on along the minus strand of NZ_BSUK01000001.1, from coordinate 3,187,406 downwards.
GGGGACGGTGAACCGCACTGGCTCTGTTGGAGGCTCCAGCCCTTTGAAACGAGGATGGAGTTATGCCGAAGGAGCACAAGCCTGGGAAGCCGACGACGCGTCGGTACAGCCAGGAGGAGAAGGATGCTGCGGTCCGGATGGTCCGTACGCTGCGGGCTGAGCTTGGGGTCGAGCACGGCACGGTCCAGCGGGTCGCACAGCAGCTCGGCTACGGGGTGGAGTCGGTGCGCTCGTGGGTCAAGCAGGCCGACATCGACGCCGGTGTGAAGCCTGGCGTGAGCAGCGAAGCAGGCGATCGGATCGCGGCCTTGGAGCAGGAGAACCGCGAGCTGCGCCGGGCCAACGAGATCTTGAAGCGGGCCGCGTCTTTCTTCGGGGCGGAGCTCGACCGCCAGCACAAGAGGTAGTCGCGTTCATCGACGCGAACCGTCACGACGTTGTCGAAGGCACGGTGCTCGGAGTCGAGCCCATCTGCACGGTCCTACGCGCTGCGGGGATCCAGGTGGCTGCGAGCACCTACTACGCCACGAAGAGCAGGCCGCCTTCGGCCCGGGCGGTGCGTGACGCGAAGCTACGCCCGCTGCTGCGCCAGCTGTGGCACGACAACTTTCGGGTCTACGGGGCCAGGAAGCTGTGGAAGGCCGCCCGGCGTGCCGGCCACGATATCGGCCGTGACCAGGTCGCCCGGCTGATGCGGGCCGAGGGCATCGAAGGCGCTCGACGGACCAGGCGGGTCAAGACCACCCGGCCGGACCCGACCGCTGCCCGGCACCCGGATCTGGTCAAACGGGACTTCACCGCCACCGGCCCGAACCAGCTGTGGGTGACCGACCTGACCTATGTCCCGACGTTCGCCGGCATCGCCTATGTGTGCTTCATCATCGACGCCTACTCGCGGATGATCGTGGGCTGGCGGTGCGCCTCGACGATGCGGACCGAGACCGTGCTGGACGCGATCGAGATGGCCCGCTGGTCCCGCGGCACGAACCTGCCCGGGCTGCGGTGTCACAGCGACGCCGGGTCGCAGTTCACCTCGCTGCGCTACGGCGAGCGGCTGGCCGAGATCGGCGCGACGCCCTCGATCGGAACCGTGGGCGACAGCTACGACAATGCCCTGGCCGAGACCGTCAACGGCTACTACAAGGCTGAGCTGATCCGCGGCCCTGCTCGCACGGGGCCCTGGCGCACCGTCGAGGACGTCGAACTGGCGACCTTGTCCTGGGTCTACTGGCACAACAGCCAGCGGCTGCACGGCTACCTTGGCGACGTCCCGCCTACCGAGTTCGAGGAGGCGTTCTACGCTACCCAGCAGGGCCCCAACGCCCTGGCCGAAATCAAATAGATCGAGCCTCTACAGAAGCCAGTGCGGTTCACAGCGCAGAGCGCGACAAGCTCCGCGACGAACGCCGCAGTCTCCTCCACGCGCACCACGCCGGAGCCGTGCCCCTGGACCTGCTCAAAGAAGAACAGGACCGCATCGCCCGACGGCTCGCGTTCCTCGACTCTCGCATCGACGCCGGGCAGGTCGAGTACGACCAGGCCAAAGCCCACCTGGAGGACTGCCTGGCACTGGCGGGCAATGCCCACGCGATCTACATGAGCCTCGATGACTCGCTGCGCCGCATCTGCAACCAAGCCTTCTTCGAGCGCATCAACGTCTACGAGGTAGACGGCGCCGACATCGTGGCCGCGGAGCCCGGCGAGCCCTTCGACGTGCTGTTCGACGCTGAGCTCCACGCCGAAGCGTTGGCCTACGACGCCGCGCTACAAGCGGGATTGGATGCTCAACCCGCTCATGTCGCGGGTTTGAACATCCAACATTGGGTGGGCCCGGAGGGACTCGAACCCCCGACATCCACGGTGTAAGCGTGGCGCTCTAACCAGCTGAGCTACAGGCCCCGGAACGGCGTGGGACAGCGTACCGTCCGACGTCCGTCCCGACCGAACACGTCCGCGCTCACGCATGGGGCGACGGCGGCGCGGGCGGCTCGGTGCCCCGCATCTTGTGCTCCGCGGCGTCGTACAGCTCGCCCGCCTTGCGCTCGAGGGCGTCGTCGAGCTGGTCGTAGACGATCCACCCGACGAGCACGATGAGCGGCGGCACGAGCCAGCCCCACAGGAACCCCGACACGTGCATCCCGGAGAACACGACGGTCAGGATCCAGATGATCAGGGCCACGACGTAGCTCACCGCGTAGGTGAGCAGCTTGCCCTTGAGCCACGTGGCCCGCGTGTCCCGCAGCCGCTCGCCCTCGCTGAGCAGAACCCGGTGGAAGAAGGGCTTGAGGAACAGGGTCGCGACGGTGAACACGAGCGACGCCCACAGCACGGACCACACGCCGTGCACGGCCGGCACGAGCCACAGGATCACGAGCAGCACCAGCACGTTGAAGACGAACGCCGTGCCGACCCGCACGACCCAGCGCCTCATGGCTGACCGAGCCGCGCCAGCGCCTCCACGTAGCCCTCGAGGTCACGCCGCTCCCCGGCTGGTTCACGACGGTCCAGCGCACGACGCCGTCCGCGTCGAGCAGGAAGCTGCCGCGCACCGCGAGGCCCTTGGCGTCGTCGAACACGCCGTAGCGCGAGGCGACCTCGCCGTGCGGCCAGAAGTCGGACAGGAGCTCGAACCCGTAGCCCTCCTGCTCGCGGAAGGCACGGAGCGTGAACATCGGGTCGCAGGAGATGCCGAGCAGCGTGACCCCCGCGCGGTCGAACTGCGCGATGTTGTCGCGCAGCTCGCACAGCTCGCCCGTGCAGGTGCCCGAGAACGCGAACGGGTAGAAGACGAGGAGCACAGGCTTGCCGCGCAGGTCTGCGAGGTGGACCGGCGTGCCCTGCGTGTCGGACAGCGTGAAGTCGGGTGCCGGGTCGCCGACCCGGACGATCTCGTCGTACGTCATGGCACCATCCTGCCGTCCGGAGGACGCAGGTGGGGTCAGCGTCCGCGGCCGCGGTGCGAGAGCTGGGTCGCGGACCAGTCGGGCGCGACGGCCAACGTCGACATCGCGTGCAGCCCGGCCGTGGTCGCTGCCTCCTGGATCTCGGAGTGGCTGGCGTGCCCGTCCCGTCCGGGCTTGGGCGTCAGCAGCCAGATCAGTCCGCCGTCGTCGAGCACCGTCTGGACGTCGACGAGAAGGTCGGTAAGATCCCCGTCCCCGTCACGCCACCAGGCCACGACGCCGTCGGTGACGTCGTCGTAGTCCTCGTCGACGAGGTCGGTGCCGGTGATCTCCTCGATGGCGAGGCGCAGGTCCTCGTCCGAGTCGTCCCCCAGCCGAACTCCTGCACGACGTGCCCGGGCTGGAAACCCAGACGCTCCGCGGACACCGGGTCCGAAGACGCAACCACTCGCGACGATCCTTCCTGTCCGTGCTCTGGCCGACGTGACGCTGCACACGTTGTCAGGCGTGCGCCGCGCTCGTCGGTCCGGTCGTAGCGCGGGGTCGCGACGACCTCCGCTGGGCACAACGTAGCCCAGGACGTGCGACTCCACCACGCATCCGCGCTCCGAACGACGTCCCTTCACCCCTCCCGACGACGGCGCCCGCGCCCGCGCCGACCGCATCCGGCGGTCCGCCCGCCTGCCGGACGGTTCGACGCGGCACGTCCCGGAGCGACAGAATGAGTGGAAACTGCACCCGCTGCTCACACGACCGTCACGACCTGGCGGACGTGCGCGCGGCGTCGTGCCCGTGACAGCCCATCCACACGAGCACCCGGGGTCACCCCGATCCCCGCCGCGCTCACGAACCGATGTGAGGTTTTCAGTGGCTTCCGACGAGACACGCCCGCTGATCAACGGCCTGCTCAGCCAGGTGCCCGACATCGACCCCGCCGAGACGGACGAGTGGGTCGAGGCGCTGGACGGCCTGATCGACGACCGCGGCGGTCCGCGTGCGCGCTACATCATGCTCAACCTCCTCAAGCGGGCCCGGGAGCGCAACGTCGCCATCCCGTCCACGCTGACCACGCCGTACGTGAACACGATCGGCGTGCACGAGGAGCCGTACTTCCCCGGTGACGAGGCCGTCGAGCGCCGCTACCGTGGCTGGGTCCGCTGGAACGCCGCCGTCATGGTGACGCGCGCGCAGCGTGCCGGCCTGGGCGTCGGCGGGCACATCTCGTCCTACGCGTCGGTCGCGACCCTGTACGAGGTGGGCCTCAACCACTTCTTCCGCGGCAAGGACCACCCCGGCGGTGGCGACCAGGTGTACTTCCAGGGCCACGCCTCCCCGGCGTGTACGCGCGCGCCTTCCTCGAGGGTCGCCTGTCCGCCGAGCAGCTCGACGGCTTCCGCCAGGAGCACTCGCACCCGGGCGGCGGCCTGCCGTCGTACCCGCACCCGCGCCTCATGCCGGACTTCTGGGAGTTCCCCACCGTCTCCATGGGCCTCGGGCCGTCGTCGGCGATCTACCAGGCGTGGGTCAACAAGTACCTCGACCTGCGCGGCATCAAGGACACCAAGCAGCAGCACGTGTGGGCGTTCCTGGGCGACGGCGAGATGGACGAGCCCGAGTCGCGCGGCATGCTCCAGCTCGCGGCCCAGCAGCAGCTCGACAACCTGACGTTCGTCGTCAACGCGAACCTGCAGCGCCTCGACGGTCCGGTGCGCGGCAACGGCAAGATCATCCAGGAGCTCGAGGCGTTCTTCCGCGGCGCCGGGTGGAACGTCATCAAGGTCATCTGGGGCCGCGAGTGGGACGCCCTGCTCAACGCCGACAAGGACCGCGCGCTCGTGCACCTCATGAACGAGACGCCCGACGGCGACTACCAGACGTACCGCGCGGAGTCCGGCGCGTTCATCCGTGAGCACTTCTTCGGCCGCGACCCGCGCACCAAGGCGCTCGTCCAGAACATGACGGACGACGAGATCTGGGCCATGAAGCGCGGCGGCCACGACTACCGCAAGCTGTACGCGGCCTACGCGGCCGCCGCCGAGCACACGGGCCAGCCGACCGTGATCATCGCGCACACGGTCAAGGGCTACCAGCTCGGCCCGAAGTTCGCGGGCCGCAACGCCACGCACCAGATGAAGAAGGTCGGGCTCGAGGACCTCAAGGCCCTGCGCGACTCGCTGCACATCCCGATCACGGACGCCGAGCTCGAGGCCAACCCCTACGAGCCGCCGTACTACCACCCCGGGATGGACTCGCCCGAGATCAAGTACATGCTCGACCGTCGCAGCAAGCTCGGCGGGTTCGTGCCGGAGCGCCGCGGCAAGACGCAGCAGATCGAGCTTCCGGACGAGAAGACGTACGAGGGTCTCAAGCGTGGCTCCGGCCACCAGGAGGTCGCCTCGACCATGGCGTTCGTCCGCCTGCTGAAGGACCTCATCAAGGACAAGCAGATCGGCAAGCGCATCGTGCCGATCATCCCCGACGAAGCTCGCACGTTCGGCCTGGACGCGATCTTCCCGACGGCGAAGATCTTCAACACGCAGGGCCAGCACTACCTCGCGGTCGACCGCGACCTCATGCTGAGCTACAAGGAGTCCGAGCAGGGCCAGGTACTCCACACGGGCATCAACGAGGCCGGGTCGGCGTCGACGTTCCAGGCCGTGGGCACGTCGTACGCGACGCACGGCGAGACGCTCGTGCCGGTCTACATCTTCTACTCGATGTTCGGCTTCCAGCGCACCGGCGACCAGTTCTGGGCGGCCGGCGACCAGCTCGCGCGCGGCTTCATCGTCGGCGCGACCGCAGGGCGCACCACGCTGACCGGCGAGGGCCTGCAGCACGCCGACGGCCACTCGCCGATCCTTGCCGCGACCAACCGCGCGATGGTCAGCTACGACCCGGCGTACGGCTACGAGATCCGCCACATCGTGCGCGACGGCATCGAGCGCATGTACGGCGACGGCACCGACGGCCGCGACCAGAACGTCATGTACTACCTGACGGTATACAACGAGCCGATGGTCCAGCCCGCCGAGCCGGAGGACGTCGACGTCGAGGGCATCCTGCGCGGCATCCATCGCGTCGCCCCCGCAGCCGACGTGCCCGACGGCGCCCCGCGGGCCCAGCTCCTGGCGTCCGGCGTCGGCGTGCCGTGGGCGCTCGAGGCGCAGGAGCTCCTGCGCGAGGACTGGGGCGTGGCCGCGGACGTGTGGTCCGTGACGAGCTGGACGGAGCTGCGCCGTGACGCGCTCGACGCCGACCAGCAGGCCTTCCTCGACCCGTCGAGCGAGCGCCGCGTGCCCTACGTGACGCAGAAGCTCCAGGGCGCGCCCGGGCCGTTCGTCGCGACGAGCGACTACGACCACATGGTCCCCGACCAGATCCGCGCGTGGGTCCCCGGCGACTACGCGGTGCTCGGTGCCGACGGCTTCGGCTTCTCCGACACCCGCGCCGCCGCCCGCCGGTACTTCAAGATCGACGGCCCGTCCGTCGTCGTCCGGACGCTGTCCGAGCTCGCCCGTCGCGGCGAGGTCGACGGCGGCCTGGTCGCCAAGGCGATCGAGAAGTACCAGCTGCACGACGTCACGGCCGGCACGTCCGGCAACGCGGGCGGCGAGAGCTGACCGCTCCCCTCCCCGGCGCTCTCCCGCGCCGAACACGGGCTCGCCGCCCGTCCGCTCACGCGGACGGGCAGCGAGCCCGCTCTCGTGGGGCGGCGAACCCTGGGAAGGTGGTGCGATGGACCGGTCGTCGATCGTCGAGCTCGCGGAACGTCTGGCCGTGTCGTACGGCGACGTCGTCGGGGACGTCCACGCCACCCCTCACACCCGCTGGGCTCTGGTGCGGGCACGCTCGCAGCCCGACCCGGTGAAGGTGAGCGTCGACCTCGAGGGCCTCGAGCAGTACCTGACGACGGCGGTCGCGGGCGGTGGTGTCCGCGGCCTCTGGCCCGACGTCGACGACAGGACCGCCGCGTGGCGCCTCGCCTCGGTCCACCTGTGCGAGGAGATCGACTCCGCGAACGCCGTCGTCTACGAGGTCGGGCTCGATCGGCAGGGCCACACCTGGCGGCGCACCGGCGAGCCCATCGACCCGTTCGCCGACCTCCCGCCCGGCGACTACCGCTGGTCGGCCGGGGACTGCGCCCGCCACAGGACGCTGCACCGAGACGGGCGCAGCTGTTCTTCAGAGCCGGTCGGAAGAACAGGTGCGCCCGTCTCGGCGTGAGCAGAGCTCTACTGGTGGGAGAACGCCGCGTCGAAGGACACGGTCGGCTGCGGCCACAGGAGCGACCGGACGAACCCGACGGCCTGGGCGGCGCCGTGCAGGCGGTCCATCCCGGCGTCCTCCCACTCCACGGAGATCGGTCCGGTGTAGCCGATGGACTCGAGCGCGCGGAATGCGTCCTCCCACGGCACGTCGCCGTGGCCCGTGGACACGAAGTCCCAGCCGCGGCGCGGGTCGCCCCACGGCAGGTGCGAGCCGAGGACGCCGGCACGCCCGTTCGCGGGGCGCAGCCGGGTGTCCTTGCAGTCCACGTGGTAGATCCGGTCCGCGAACTCGACGATGAAGCCGACGGGGTCGATCTGCTGCCACATCATGTGCGACGGGTCCCAGTTGAACCCGAACGCCTCGCGGTGGTCGATCGCCTCGAGGGTCCGCACGCTCGACCAGTAGTCGTAGGCGATCTCGGACGGGTGCACCTCGTGCGCGAACCGCACGCCCTCGCCGTCGAACACGTCGAGGATCGGGTTCCACCGGGTCGCGAAGTCCTCGTACCCGGCGTCGATGACCGACGCGGGCACGGGCGGGAACTGGGCGACGTACGGCCAGATCTTCGACCCGGTGAACCCGACGACGACGTCCACGCCGAGCTTGCGGGCCACCCGCGCCGACCGCTTCATGTCCTCGGCGGCGCGCTGGCGCACGCCCTCGGGGTCCCCGTCGCCCCAGGTGGACGGCCGGACGATCGCCTGGTGACGGAAGTCGATCGGGTCGTCGCACACGGCCTGGCCGGTGAGGTGGTTGGAGATCGCGAAGACCTGCAGGCCGTACCGGTCGAGGATCTCGCGGCGGGAGGCCACGTACGCGTCGTCGGCGTCGGCGCGCTCGAGGTCGAGGTGGTCGCCCGACGCCGCGATCTCGAGGCCGTCGTAGCCCCACTCCGAGGCGAGCCGCGCGACCTCCTCGAACGGCAGGTCGGCCCACTGGCCGGTGAACAGGGTGACCGGGTGGGTGGGGGAAGGGGCTCAGGGTGGCTCATCGTTTTTCTCCAGACACGTCGATCCAGGTGCCGGTCTCGGCGGCGTCCATGACCGCCTCGGTGACGCGCGCGGCGCGCAGGCCGTCGGCAAAGCGTGGCAGCCCTTCGGGGTCGGCGCCCCGGACGGCCGCGTAGGTGTCGGCGACGAAGCCGTCGAACGCGTCCTGGTAGCCCTGCGGGTGTCCCGCGGGCGTGGTGACGAGCCGTGCGGCGTCGGGCGCGAGCTGGTCGGCGTCGCGCGGGACCAGCAGGGTCCCGGCCCGGCGTCCGACCCAGAGCGTCTCGGGCTGCTCCTGGTCGAACGCGAGCGACTCCCCGGTGCCCGCGATCTCGAGGTGCAGCCGGTTCTTGCGACCCGGCGCGACCTGGGACACGAGCAGCGTCCCGACGGCCCCGCCCTCGGTCTCGAGCGTCACCGCGACGGCGTCCTCCGTGCTCACCGCGGCGTGCCGCGCGCGCTCGGAGAAGAAGGTGCGCTTGGTCGCGGCGACCCGCCGCACCCGGTCGCCCGTGACGAACTCGAGGAGGTCCACGAGGTGCGAGCCGATGTCGGCGAAGGCCCGCGAGCGCCCGCCCGTCGCCGGGTCGACGCGCCAGTCGTCGTCGGCGGAGGTGAGCAGCCAGTCCTGCAGGTACGAGCCGTGCCACGTGAGCACGGTCCCGGCCTCGCCGGACCGGACGCGGGCGCGGGCCTCGCGCACCACCGGGTGGAAGCGGTACACGAACGGCACGGTCGCCGTCCGCCCGGCCGCCGCCCCGCCCGGGGCGACGAGCGCGGCGAGGCGCGCTGCGTCGTCGGGCGCGGTCGCGAGGGGCTTCTCGCAGACGACGTGCTTGCCCGCTGCGAGCGCGGCCTCGGCCTGGGCGGCGTGCAGCGCGTTGGGCGTCGTGACGTGCACGACGTCGACCGCGTCGTCGGCGAGGAGCTCGTCGAGCGAGGCGTAGGCCCGGTCGAAGCCGAGGCGCGCGGCCGCGTCGGCGGCGCGCTCCGGGGTCGAGGACGCGAGGCCGACGAGCCGTGCCCGGGCCGCGCGCGCGGCCCGGGAGTGCACGGTCGCCATGAACCCGCCGCCGACGACGGCGACCCCGGGCCGCTCGTCCGCGCCCGGCACCGAGGCCTGGGCCGGTTCGAGCGGGCTCATGCCTCGAGGGTCCGGGCCGTCGGGTCCCAGTCCTCGGGCAGCGCTGGCGCGAGCTCGACGGTGCTCGCGACCTCGACGACCGTCCCGGACGTCGCGGCCTCGATGATCGAGACCATGACGTCGAGCACGTGGAACGCCTGCTCGCCGCTCGCCCGCTCGGGGACACCGGCGCGCACGGCGCGGGCGAGCTCGAGGACGCCGATCCCGCGCGTGCGGGTCACGCCGGTGGCCGGGACGGACCGAGTGTCGGTACCGCCGTCGTGCACGACGAGCTCGCCGCCGAACGTGTTCGGGTCCGGTACGACGAGCGTCCCGGTGGACCCGGCGACCTCGAAGCTCGTGCGACCGAGCTTGGAGTCGAAGCTGAAGATGGACTGCGCGCTGCGGCCGCTCTCGAACTGGAACAGCGCGCCGACGTGGGTCGGGACGGTGACGTCGAACTGCTCGCCGACGCGCGGGCCGGAGCCGATGGTCCGCCGCTCGGCGGCCTTCGAGACCTGGGCGCTGACGGACGCGACCGGCCCGAAGAGCTGCACGAGCGCCGTCAGGTAGTACGGGCCGATGTCGAAGAGCGGGCCCGCACCCTCCTGGAACAGGAAGTCCGGGTTCGGGTGCCACGACTCGGGGCCGGGGCTCTGCATGAGCGTGAGAGCGGTGAGGGCCTCGCCGATCTCGCCCGACTCGACGAGCCGGCGCGCCGACTGGATCCCGGCCCCCAGGAAGGTGTCGGGCGCGGTCGCGACCCGCAGGCCGGCGTCGTGCGCGGCCTCGAGGAGCTGGCGTCCGCTCGCCCGGTCGAGCGCGAACGGCTTCTCGCTCCACACGTGCTTCCCGGCCGCGAGCGCCTGGAGCGCGACGTCGACGTGCACCGCGGGGATGGTGAGGTTGACGACGATCTCGACGTCGTCGTCGGCGAGGAGCTCGTCGACCGTGCCCGACGCCGGGACGCCGAACGCCGAAGCCTGCGCGCGGGCGCGCTCGGTGTCGAGGTCGGCGACGAAACGCACGTCGAGGTCGGAGAAGGCGGTCAGGTTCCCGAGGTACTCGGTGCTGATGACGCCCGCACCGATGACGCCGACGCCAACGCGTCCGGTGCGGCTCATGCGAGACCCTCCGCGACGAGGTAGGCGATCGAGTCGGCGACGGCCTGGAACCGGTCGCCGCGCGAGTCGTCGAGCTCGACGACCCGCAGGGCGTCGGGCCGGGCCGCGATGATGTCGCGGACGGGCAGGCTGCCCTGTCCGACGGCGACCTGGTCGAGCACGTCGGGCGTACCGGGGCCGTCCTTGACGTGGAGAGCGACGACGCGGTCGCCGAGGCGCTGCAGGAGGGCGACCGGGTCGGCGCCGCCGACCGTCACCCAGTAGGTGTCGACCTCGAGCGCGACGGCCTCGGGCAGGTGCGCGGCGAGGAGCTCGAGCGCGGTCTGCCCGTCGAGGACGCTCGCGATCTCGTGCGCGTGGTTGTGGTAGCCGACGCGCAGGTCGTACTCGGCCGCGACGTCGGACGCGGCGGCGAGCTCGTCGGCGATGCGCCGGACCTCGTCGGCGTCGTGCCAGCGCTCGGGCGTGGTGAAGGGGTCGACGATCGTGCGGATCCCGAGCTCGCGGGCGCGGTCGAACGCGGGGCGGGGGTCGGCACCGAGGAAGCTCTGGTGCGCGGTCGGGGCGGCGAGCCCGGCGGCGGCGAGGCCGTCCGCGAGGCCGTCGAAGCTCAGGATGCCGAAGGGCTCGACCTGCTCGAACCCGAGCTCGGCGACCCGCGCGAGCGTGCCGGGGAGGTCGGCCGTGAGCGCCTCGCGCACGGTGTAGAGCTGGACCGAGAGCAGGGGTGGCCCTGGCCGGTCGGTGCTGTCTGGGGTGCCTGCTGGTTCACGGGAGGCTTCGTCCTCTTCGTCGAGTGGGTGCTGCGGACCGACCGATGGTCGTGCGGACATTCCAGCACCACTTCTGACCGCCGTCAATCAAAAGTTCCTACGAATGCGTCAGAACTCGCGCACCGTGGTTGAATGTGCCGCGTGACAGGGCAGGAGACCGACGAGCCGCTCGTCGCGCCCGACGCCAGGGCGCTGCTCGCCGTCCTGCGCGACGCCGGCCCCCTCACGCGCGCCCAGCTCGCCGAGCGCACCGAGCTCGCCCGCACCACCCTCACCGCACGGCTCGAGACGCTCCTGGACGCCGGGCTCGTCGTGCCCGCCGGCGGCGCCGCCTCTCGCGGCGGCCGTCCACCCGGCCTGCTCGCCTTCCGCGCCGACGCACGCCTCGTCGTCGGCGTCGACCTCGGTGCCACGCACGCCGTCGTCGGGCTCGCCGACCTCGCGGGCGTCGTCGTGGCGTCCCGCGCCGAACGCCTCGCCGTCACGGACGGCCCCGACGCGGTCCTCGGCCGCGTGAGCATGCTCGCACGCGAGCTCGTCGAGGCGTCGGGCCGCCCGTGGACCGACGTCGTCGGCGTCGGCGTCGGGCTGCCCGGACCGGTCGAGCACTCCACGGGCCGCCCCGTGCGGCCCCCGATCATGCCGGGCTGGGACGGGTTCGACGTGCCCGCCCTGCTCCGCGAGCGACTCGGCGTCGCGCTCGTGCTCGTCGACAACGACGTCAACCTGCTCGCGCTCGGCGAGCACACCTCGGCCTGGTCCACGACGGACGACCTGCTGTTCGTCAAGGTCTCCACCGGGATCGGTGCGGGCATCGTCGCGGGCGGACGGCTGCAGCGCGGCGCCCAGGGCTCCGCCGGCGACCTCGGACACGTACGCGTCCCCTTCACGCGCGACACACCGCCCCACGGCGACGCCGACGCCGACCTCGAGGCCCTCGCGAGCGGCCCCGCCGTCGCCCGCGTCCTGCGCGACCAGGGCGTGCCCGCGCACGACGCGGACGACGTCGTCGAGCTCGCGCTACGTGGGCACCCGGCGGCCGTCCAGGCCCTGCGGCAGGCGGGGCGCGACCTCGGCGAGGTGCTCGCGACGGTCGTCAACCTGCTCAACCCGGGCGTCATCGTCGTCGGGGGACGCTCGCGCGCGCGGGAGAGCACCTGCTCGCCGGGGTGCGGGAGACGGTCTACGGACGCTCGACCGCGCTCGCGACGCGCGACCTCACGATCGTGCCCGCCACGTCGAGCGAGACGGGCGGCGTGCTCGGCGCCGCCGTGATGGTGAGCCAGCACGTGCTGGACGGCCCCGCCGAGCGCTGAGCGGCCCCCTCAGGCCCCGGCCGTCCGCTGCCGCGACTGCTCGATCCGGCTGTCGAGCTCGCCGGCGAACGCCCGGACCTCGGCCTTGTGCGGGGACGAGGCGACGAGGGCGTCGAGCTGGATCCGCGCGTCCAGCGGGCGCTCGGCGTCGAGGGCCGCGAGGACCACCTGCCGCCCCGCCTCGGCCACGTGCTCGCGCGGGCGCCAGTGTCCGACCCCGAGCCCCAGCGCGTCGACCGGCATGCCCGCCTCGCGCAGCAGCTCCAGCCCGTTCGCCAGCGCCTGGCCCGACGGGTCCCGCTCGGCGGCGGTCGCCAGACGGCGCAGCGTGCCCTCGTGGTCGTCGCCGATGGACAGCCGGGCCAGCTCGACGAGCGGGTACCAAGCCTTCGGGTTCCCGGCGAGCTCCTCGGCGAGCGCCCACTCGGCGAGGTCGGCCTCCCGGCGCCGGGTCGGGACCGCACCCTCCGCCGCGAGGGGTCCTCGTCGACGTGCGCCTGCGAGGCGTGGCGCCGCACGATCTCCGCGAGCGCCTGGAAAGCGCGCTCGTCGTTGGGGTTCTCGGACAGCACGGCCCGGAGCGCGTCCTCGTGGACCGTGTCGCCGCGGCGGCGCGACGAGCTCGGGCGCCGCGTGCCGACGGTCGACGCGGAGCCGGACCGTCGCAGCAGCTGACGCAGACGGGGCATGAGGGCCATACCTCCGACCCTAACCGCTTGAACGGCCCATGACCCGGCTGGGGTGCGAACCTGAAGACGCGGGCAACTTTCGAGCCGAGCACCAGGGTCGCCCGTTTGTGGACCGTCCACAATCGCATCCGTATGCTCTACCCGTGCCGACGACCGGGAACCCCGACAACCTGCAACGCGTCAAGGACGCCAGCGGCCTCCTCACGAGCGCGACCCTGCGGCGCATGGAGTCGGAGCTCGAGTGGTACCGCGGGCTCTCGGCGCAGGAGCGCTCCTGGGTCGGCCTGCTCGCCCAGTCGGCGATCACCGCGTTCACGCAGTGGTTCGCGGCACCCGACCGTCCCCGCACGGCGCCAACGAGATCTTCGCGGGCGCCCCGCCCGAGCTCGCGCGCTCGATCTCCCTGCAGCACACGCTCCAGCTCGTCCGCATCGGCGTCGAGGTCGTCGAGCAGTACTCGGACCAGCTCGCGATCCCGGGCACCGAGCGCGACCTGCGCGAGGCCGTCCTCCGCTACTCGCGCGAGGTCGCGTTCTCCGCCGCCGAGGTCTACGCGCGGGCAGCCGAGGTGCGCGGGGCGTGGGACGCCCGGCTCGAGGCGCTCGTCGTCGATGCGCTCCTGCGGGGCGAGAGCGAGGGCGGCGACCGGTCGCTGCGCTCCCGCCTGTCCGCCCTCGGCTGGAACGGGCGCGGCGCCGTCCTCGTCATGGTCGGCCCCGCCGTCGTCCCGCTCGACGAGGTGCGGACCGCCGACCTGCGGCGGGTCGCACGCCGTGCGGCCGGCGACGCGCTCGTCGGCATCCACGGCGACCGGCTCGTCGTCGTGCTGGGCGGACGCGAGGGCGACGGCGAGGGACTGGTCGCCGCCGCGACCGGGCTCCTGTCCCGCTTCGGCGACGGCCCCGTCGTGATCGGGCCCGTCGTCGACGGCGTGGACGACGCCGGGCGATCCGCCCAGGCCGCGCTCGCCGGCCTCGCCGCGGCGCCCGCGTGGCCCCAGGCGCCGCGGCCCGTCCTCGCCGACGACCTCCTCCCCGAGCGCGTGCTCACGGGCGACGCGAGCGCGCGCCGGACCCTCGTGGCCCAGGCCTACCGTCCCCTCGAGGAGGCCGGCGGCTCGGTGCTCGAGACGCTGTCCGCCTACCTCGGCACCGGTCGCTCGCTCGAGGCCGCCGCGCGCACCCTCTACGTCCACCCCAACACCGTCCGGTACCGGCTGCGCAAGGTCTCGGAGATCACCGGGTGGGACCCGCTCGACGCGCGCGAGTCGTTCGTCCTGCAGGTCGCGCTCGCGCTCGGCCAGGTCGAGGGTCCGCGCCGCGTCCGCTGACGGGATACCGCCGCGTTTGTAGGGTCGCCACAAGTCCCTTTCTCAAGGTTCGTGCGCGTCGCGACGGCGCTCCGGGCGTCCGGCGGGGCATGGTGGGGAGGTGCTCGCCGTCGTCTGCCCTGGACAGGGCTCCCAGACCCCGGAATGCTCGCCCCCTGGCTCGAGCAGCCCGGACTGAACGAACTCCTCGGCTCGTGGTCCGAGCTCGCGGGCGTCGACCTCGTCGCCCACGGCACGACCTCCGACGCCGACACGATCCGCGACACCGCGGTCGCCCAGCCGCTCATCGTCGGGGCGTCCCTGCTGTCCGCGCACGCGATCCTCGGCGACGACCTCGGCGCCGTCGACGTGACCGCCGGGCACTCGGTCGGCGAGTTCGCCGCCGCCGCGCTCGCGGGCGTACTCACCCCGGAGCAGGCCATCCGGCTCGTCGGGGTCCGCGGCGCCGCGATGGCCCGCGCCGCCGCGGCCGAGCCCACCGGCATGAGCGCCGTCCTCGGCGGCCAGGCCGACGAGGTCGCGGCGCGCCTCGACGAGCTCGGCCTCGTCGGAGCCAACGTCAACGGCGGCGGGCAGGTCGTCGCGGCCGGGTCGCTCGAGGCCCTCGCCGCCCTCGCGGCCGAGCCGCCCACCCGGGCCCGCGTCATCCCCCTCCAGGTCGCCGGCGCCTTCCACACCGAGACCATGCGGCCCGCCGTCGCCGAGCTCCAGGCGGCCGTCGACGCGCTGCCCGCCCCCGACGGCGGCGCCGCCCCTCAGGTCGCCCTCCTGTCCAACGCCGACGGCGCCGTCGTCACCGACCGGGACGACGCGCTCGCCCGCCTCGTCCGCCAGGTCGCCAACCCTGTGCGCTGGGACCTGTGCCAGGCCACGCTGGCCGAGCGCGGCGTCACCGGCCTGCTCGAGCTCGCGCCCGGCGGTGTCCTCACCGGCCTGGCACGGCGTACCCTGCCGGGGGTGGAGGCGTTCGCGGTGAAGTCCGCCGACGACGTCGACGCCGCCCGCGCGTTCGTCGCCCGCCACGCCGGCGCAGGCACGAGCAGCGACGCCTGACGCCCCGGCGGCAGACGCCGCACGGCGCGGACCACTTCCCGCACGACAGCAGTACCGGCTCACAGGCAGCCCGGCCGCCCGACCCGTCGGACAGCCGGACCTGCCGGCCCGGACCTCGGGTCGCCACCGACCGCACAACACAAGGAGAAGCACACGATGGCCTACACCGAAGAGGAAGTCCTCGCCGGCCTCGCCGAGATCGTCGCCGAGGAGTCCGGTCAGCCGGCCTCCGCCGTCGTCCCGAGCGCGTCGTTCACCGACGACCTCGACATCGACTCCCTGTCGATGATGACGATCATCACCCACGCCGAGGACAAGTTCGACGTCCGCATCCCCGACGAGGACGTCAAGAACCTGTCCACCGTCGGTGACGCCGTCTCGTACATCGCGAAGGCCCAGGCCTGACGCGAAGCACCACGGGGCACCCGCCCCACCCCGTCGCGGCGGGCGCGCACCCCGCGCCCGCCGCGACGTGTCCCGGACCGTGACACCCCAGGAGACCCGATGACCCCCGAACCGACGTCGTCGTCACCGGCCTCGGCGCCTTCACCTCGCTCGGCGAGGACGCGCCCAGCACCTGGCAGGCCGCCCTCGCAGGGACCTCCGGTGCCCGGACCCTCGACAACGACTGGGCCGAGACCTACGGCATCCCCGTGAACTTCGCGGCCACCGTCATCGGCGACGTCAGCGAGCGGCTCACGCGTCCCGAGACCAAGCGCATGGACCCGTCCGCGCAGTACGCCCTTGCCTCCGCGCGCGAGGCCTGGGCCGACGCCGGCAGCCCCGAGGTCGACCCCGAGCGGCTCGGGTCCGTCGTCTCGTCCGGCATCGGCGGCATCATCACGACCCTCGACGGCTGGGACACCCTCCGTGAGCGCGGCGCCCGGCGCATGCTGCCGACCACCGTCCCGATGCTCATGCCGAACTCTCCCACGGCGTACATCTCCCTCGACTTCAACGCCCAGGCCGGCGCCCACGCGCTCGTGTCCGCGTGCGCGTCCGGCGCCGAGGCCATCGGGTACGGCGTCGACATGATCCGTCTCGGACGCGCCGACGTCGTCATCGCCGGCGGCACCGAAGCCGTCATCCACCCGATGCCTCTGGCGTCGTTCGCTGCGTCACGCACGATCTCGCTTCGTAACGACGACCCGGCCGGCGCCTCCCGTCCCTACGACGTCGACCGTGATGGCTTCGTCATCGGTGAGGGTGCCGCGGTCGTCATCCTCGAGTCCGCCGAGCACGCCGCCGCCCGCGGGGCGCGCGTCTACGCGAAGATCGCCGGCGTCGGGATTTCTGCCGACGCGTACCACATCACATCCCCCGAGCCTGAGGGCCGCGGACAGATCCGGGCGATGCGCTTCGCCATGGAGGACGCGGGCATCAGTCCCCGCGACGTCGTGCACGTCAACGCACACGCCACCTCGACCAAGGTCGGCGACATGGTCGAGGCCCGCGCCATCCGGAACCTCTTCGCGTCCGAGGCCGACCACATCGCCCTGTCCGCGACCAAGTCCATGACTGGCCACCTCCTCGGGGGCGCCGGCGCCCTCGAGACCCTGTTCACCGTCAAGGCCGTCGCTGAGCGCAAGGCGCCGCCCACCATCAACGTCGACAACCCCGACCCGGAGCTCGACGTCCCACTCGTCCGCGACGCCCCGGCCGACCTGCCGGCCGGCGACATCGCCGCGGTCAACAACTCGTTCGGCTTCGGGGGCCACAACGTGGCGCTGGTCGTGACGAACGCCTGAGCTTCGCCGCTCGTACACACCCGCGGGGTCGCCTTTCCGAGCGAGCCCGCGGGTGTTTGCGCCGTCGAGTACGAGGGTTTTCGCCGAGAACGAGAGCATGACACTCGTTCTCGGCGAACAAACCTCGTTCTCGGTGAGCATCTGCCGAGGAGGCGCAGCGGAACGCGACCGCGGCTCCGAGGACGGTGGGGCGAGGTGTTCGCGCGCGGTCGTGGCCGGGACTGGCGGGAGCCGAGCGGGGAACGAGCGAGGCGGATGGCAGACCGCGCGCGAACACCCCGGCCCGCCGCCCGGACGGAACCGCGAACGACGAGCCGACGGCGAATCAGCCCACGCGGTGCAGCCAGCGCACCGGCGCGCCCGCCCCGGCGTACCGGAACGGCTCCAGCTCGTCGTCCCAGGCCTGACCCAGCGCCAGGTCCAGGGCGTCGCGGAGGGCCCGCTGGTCGTGGTGCTCGGTGAGGGCCGCACGGATCCGGTCCTCCGGCACGACGATGTTCCCGTGGGCGTCCGTCACGGCGTGGAAGATCCCCAACGACGGGGTGTGGGACCACCTGGCGCCGTCGGCGCCGGCGCTCGGCTCCTCGGTGACCTCGTAGCGCAGGCCCGCCCAGCCACGGAACGCGGAGGCAAGGCGCGCCCCGGTCCCCTGCGGCCCCTGCCAGGAGTGCTCGGCGCGCAGCAGCCCGGGTCCGGCCGGCTGCTCGATCCAGTCGAGGGCCACCCGGCCGCCCAGGACGTCGCTGGCGGCCCACTCCAGGTGCGGGCACAGGGCGCGGGGCGCTGAGTGCACGAAAAGGACACCGCGGGTGATGGCACCTGCCATGTCGTCCTCCCAGGGTCGAGGTTCGCCTTCCCCAACGGCCTCGCCCGGACTGCGTCACGGCAACGGGATCTGGGCCCGTGCACGGCGTTACGCGATCCAGTATGCCCGAGACGGCCTGCACGCGGGAAGTCCGGGCCCGCAAACGTCCGTGTCGCGTCGACACGACACGGCGCGGAGCGCGATTCCTCTCCAGGGCTGATGCTTATTTCACCCTCCAGTTGAACGTTTCCTGGGAGCGTGGGCCCCAATCTGGTGGTTCCCTGAGAGTGCCGGGGGCGAGTACATCCCACTTCAGCCTCCCAGCTGCCGGATCAAAGCTGATGCAGGTGAGGGGAAGAGCGAAGTGGATTCACAACGTAAGGCGAGCCATTGGCTCGCGGTCCGCACGACGCGGGCACGAACGGTCAGACGAGGCGTCGCACTCGCGGCGACGTCCGTCATCATCGGCGCCGTCTCCCTGACGGCCCTCCCCGCAACCGCGGCGCCCACTGACGTCAGCGAGGCGTACGGGCGGCTGCTTAGCGGTAGCGCGCTCACACTCGACCTCGACACGGTCGCGGCACTCGACGGGGCCACCGCCGAGAACCCGAGCGGTACCCATCCGACGGACGGACCGAGCAACCTCGACGCCTCCGCCGTCGCGGACCTGCTCACGCTGCAGACCAACGGGGTCAACCTCTTCGGGAACAACGGCATCGTCAAGCTGGGCGTCGGCGGCCAATACGCCGAGGCGAAGGACGACGGCTCGGCCTACGCGTCGTCCGGCGCCATCACAGACACCGGCGCCATCGCGGTAGGCGGGAGCGCTGCTCGCCCGTCAGACGCCACGATTACGCTCGACGCCCTCCTGAGCAACGTGCCGGTCGTCTCCACCGCACTCGACAAGCTGTCGGTGGACCTCGGCGCGATCAGCGCATCCGCGACAGCAACCCCGGGGCCGCCCCCGCCGGCGCATACCAGGTCGCCGACGGCAAGCTCACCGCTCACTCGACCCTGATCGCCGGACTGTACGACGCGATCGCCCAGGACGCGGTCGGCGGCATCACGACCGCGCTCAACGGACTCACCGGCGACGGCGGCCTCGCCGACGCGCTGGTCGGAGCCGTCACGGACAACCCGCTCCTGGATGCGGTACTCAACGTGCTCGGCACGGACCTGGACGCTACCGCGACGGTGAACTTCGACAGCGCGGCCGCGACATCCACGATCCATGACGTCCTCGGGCAGGACGTGACAACCAACGGCGTGACCCTCAACCTCGAGGCCGGAACGCTCAACGTCGACCTCGACACCCTGCTCGGGGCTCCCTCAACGGTCTGCCTGCGAACACACCCGTGTTGTCCGCCACGACGCTGAACAACATCGTCTCCGCGGTCGGCGCCGACCTCGACGTCTTGGTCGGACACGTGACCGACGCGGTCACGGACCTTCTCGAAGCCGCCACGGTGGATGTCGAGCTGCACGCCAGCCAGACGACTGGCGTCGGCCCTCTCGCTGTGAGGTCGTCGATCGACGCGGTCGTCAGCGGCACGGTGGGAGACTTCGCCGGCACCTCCGGAGACGACCCCACCGCCACGCTCTCGGCCGTCCTCGCGAACATTCCGGTGGCCAGCCTCGACGCCACCGCACTCATCGCACCGCTGCGTGCGCTCGTCGCGCCGCTCGTGACCGGCTCCGGCTCCGTCGTGAACACGCTGGGCACCACGGTTGCGGCCACCATCAAGACCGTGACGGACGCCCTCAATCCAGCTCTGCTGGCGATCAACCAGATCATCGGCCTGACGCTGAACGTCCAACAGCCCTCACCCGGCACCGCGGACGCCACCTTCACGGAACGAGCCATCCAGCTGCAGCTGCTCGCGGGTGACGTCGCGGAGCTCAACCTTGCCAGCGCGACCGTGCGGTCGAGTGAAGTCGAGGCGAGCAACCCGACGATCACGGTCGACCCGACCACTGCCGCACCCGGCGACTCCGTCACGGTGGACGGAACCGGGTTCCCGCCGGACACCGACGTCACCGTCCAGCTCAAGGATCCTGACGGCAACAACGTCGGAGACCCCGTCACAGCGCACACCGACGTCGACGGGAACTTCACCACGACCGTCGACGTTCCTTCCGATGCCGGCGACGGCACGTACACGGTCGACGCTTCCGACGCGGACGGCGACCACGCCACCGCACCGCTCGAGATCGCTGCGGACACCGGCGACCAGACGGGAACGCAGTCGGGTGACCAGACCGGCACCCCCGCAGGCGACCAGTCGGGCGATCAGTCCGGCGACCAGTCCGGCGACCAGACCGGAACCCCCGCAGGCGACCAGTCCGGTGACCAGACCGGGACCCCCGCGGGCGACCAGTCGGGCGACCAGACCGGCGACCAGTCCGGCGATCAGACCGGCACCCCCGCAGGCGACCAGTCCGGCGACCAGACAGGCACCCCCGCAGGCGACCAGTCCGGCGACCAGACAGGCACCCCCGCAGGCGACCAGTCCGGTGACCAGACCGGCGATCAGACCGGCACCCCCGCAGGCGACCAGTCCGGCGACCAGTCCGGCGACCAGACAGGCACCCCCGCAGGCGACCAGTCCGGAGACCAGTCGGGCGACCAGTCCGGCGACCAGACCGGCACCCCCGCAGGCGACCAGTCCGGCGACCAGACCGGCACCCCCGCAGGCGACCAGTCCGGTGACCAGACCGGCACCCCCGCGGGCGACCAGTCCGGTGACCAGACCGGGACCCCCGCGGGCGACCAGTCGGGCGACCAGACAGGCACCCCCGCAGGCGACCAGTCCGGTGACCAGACCGGCGATCAGACCGGCACCCCCGCAGGCGACCAGTCCGGCGACCAGTCCGGCGATCAGACCGGCACCCCCGCGGGTGATCAGTCCGGAGACCAGTCGGGCGACCAGTCCGGCGACCAGACCGGCACCCCCGCAGGCGACCAGTCCGGCGACCAGACCGGCACCCCCGCAGGCGACCAGTCGGGCGACCAGTCGGGCGACCAGACCGGCACCCCCGCAGGCGACCAGTCCGGCGACCAGACCGGGACCCCCGCGGGCGACCAGTCGGGCGACCAGACAGGCACCCCCGCAGGCGACCAGTCCGGTGACCAGACCGGCGATCAGACCGGCACCCCCGCAGGCGACCAGTCCGGCGACCAGTCCGGCGATCAGACCGGCACCCCCGCGGGTGATCAGTCCGGAGACCAGTCGGGCGACCAGTCCGGCGACCAGACCGGCACCCCCGCAGGCGACCAGTCCGGCGACCAGACCGGCACCCCCGCAGGCGACCAGTCGGGCGACCAGTCGGGCGACCAGACCGGCACCCCCGCAGGCGACCAGTCCGGCGACCAGACCGGCACCCCCGCAGGCGACCAGTCGGGCGACCAGTCGGGCGACCAGACCGGCGACCAGACCGGCGACCAGTCCGGCGACCAGACCGGCACCCCCGCGGGCGACCAGTCCGGTGACCAGACCGGGACCCCGCGGGCGACCAGTCGGGCGACCAGTCGGGCGACCAGACCGGCGACCAGTCCGGCGACCAGACCGGCACCCCCGCAGGCGACCAGTCCGGTGACCAGACCGGGACCCCCGCGGGCGACCAGTCGGGCGACCAGACCGGCGACCAGTCCGGCGACCAGACCGGCACCCCCGCAGGCGACCAGACCGGCGACCAGACCGGCGACCAGACCGGCGACCAGACCGGCGACCAGACCGGCACCCCCGCAGGCGACCAGTCCGGCGATCAGACCGGCACCCCCGCGGGTGATCAGTCCGGCGACCAGTCGGGCGACCAGACCGGCACCGCCGCGGGCGACCAGTCGGGTGATCAGTCCGGCAGCACTCGTGAAATCGAGGGAGCCGTGACGATTCCCCGTCTGCAGCGCGGAGAGCCAGAAACATTCAGTGCTTCCGGTTTCCAGCCCGGCGAGTCGGTACACGCGGTGATCCATTCCCCGCAGACGATCGAACTCGCGTCGAAGGCGGCCAACTCGGCTGGTGTCGTGAGCTGGACGTTCCTTGTTCCGGAGTCGTTCGATCTGGGGATGCACACGGCGATCGCAACGAGTGACTCGATCGGTGATTCGACTCGAGCTGTCTCATTCGAGGTGTACGCACTGACGCCCTCGGGCGGCGGGACGGCGCCCACCGGAACGGGCTCCGGACCTGTCGGTACCTCGTCAGGCGGGTCGACGTCGAGCGGTGGGCCGTCGACGCTCGCCGCGACCGGCGCGAACGCCATCGTCGTCGGATCCGCGACCGCTGCGCTCCTGCTGCTCGGGCTCGCGCTGAGGCTCGCGACCACGGTGCAACGCCGGAAGCTGCCGGTGCGTTGACCGGAGGCGGTGTGGCGTAGCACCGATACGCCTGCGTCCGTGTACGTTTCGTGCACGGACGCAGGCGTGTCGTCGAGGTAGACGCAGTCGGGGTGGACGCAGGGGAAGGGCGCGGTGATGGTGCCGGAGGGCATGAGCGACCAACGCGAGGGTCCAGACGCGACGCCGCCGCGCGTCGGGGCGCGCGTCCCCTTTGGCTGACTGCGCTGACGGTGGTGGCGTTGGCGGCAGTCGTCCTCCATCTCGGGGCGACCTATCTGTGGGTTCGGCCGTCGACGCCCGTGAGCTCCGCAGTGAACGCGCCGTTGCGCTCCTACATGCTCCCGCTGTTCCAGCAGAACTGGTCGCTGTTCGCGCCCAACCCTGTAGCGGACCAGTACCTGCTCGAGGTCCGGGGCGTCTCGAAGGACCTCACGACGACGCCGTGGTTGACACCGTCGGCCGACGAACTGGAAGGGCTCCGGCACTCCGTGCTCCCGGACCGCACGGTGCGCTTGACGTCCGAGCTGTCGAGGTCGGCAGCCCGAGCTATCAACGGACTCCCGGACGAGGCTGAGAAGTACGTCGGCTGGAACTACCACTACGACGCGTGGAACCGGCTCCGCGACGACATGGCGTCAACGAACCACGGCTCAGTCTCGACGGCGATAGACACTGCTCTGGGCTACGACGAGGTGCTGACGCTCTACGCGACCCAGTTCCTGGCCGCCACCCCACACGACGGGATCGATGTCACATACGTCCAGTACCGGATCGTGCGGGATCAGACGGAGAGCTACTACTCGACCGCACGTGGCACGACGAGCCGTACGACTGTCGTCACGTCAGGGCGCAGACCCCTCGAGACGCGCCCGGGGCAGGACCGCAAGGGATTTAGTGCCTTCGTAGACTCACAGGGGTCGCGATGACGTCCAAGATCATGCAGACGCCAGGTCGTGTAGTCACATGGATGACCGCGGCACGCCATGCGCAGAGAGGAGTCGCCGCCCTGCGTGCGGTCCTCGGTCTCGGCCTGTCCCTGTTTCTACTGGTCAACTTTCCTGCGAGGAACTACCTGTGGGGGCCGGCCTCGCGATGGACCGATCCGCTCAACACCCACATGGGCTTCGGCGGCGTCTTCCGCCTGTTCGCGCCGACCCACTCTCTCGGTGTCTTGACGATCTGGTACGTCCTTCTCCTCCTGGCTGCCGTCGCGCTCATGCTGGGGTGGCACGCTAGGGCCGTCACCCCCGTCGTGCTGGTGCTCTCGACCGGCCTCCTGTCCTCGCAGCCCTTCGGCTGGGACCAGGGTGACAACGTCCTACGCCTGCTTCTGTTCTATCTCGCCTTCGCCGACGCGGGGGTCGCTGGTCGTTGGATTCCGCTCGCGGCCACCGCGCCGCAACGCAAGCGCCTACGGACGCGGCTCCTGCCGCCGGGGGCCGGACCCCGTCGGCCCTCCGACGCGGCCTCCGGGACGCCGCGACCGTCCTTCACAACGCAGCAGTGGTGGCGATCGGCGCCCAGGTGTGCATCATCTACCTGATCTCCGGTCTCGCCAAGGCGCAAGGATCCAACTGGCAGCACGGCACGGGCGTCTACTACCCGCTCATCCTCGATCTCTACCGCCCGTGGCCATGGCTCGCCGACCTGCTCGTCTCGAACGGCTTGCTCGTCACGGTGGTGAGCACTGGAGCGATCTATTGCCAGGTGCTCTTTCCCGTGGCCCTCCTGCATCCGGTTGCGCGACGGCTCGCGGTCCTCGCCGTCCTCGGCATGCACGCCGGAATCGCCGTCGTCATGGGCCTGCCGTTTTTCTCCCTGTTCATGATGGCAGGCGACCTCGTCTTCGTGAGCGACCGTACCTATGCGTGGGCGAACGCATGGCTACGCCGTCGAGGCGACGCGCTGCGGCGACGTCTGAGTCGGCCGATGTCAGTTCGGGTCTGACCGCCCGCCTGGTCAGAGCTGCTCGCGCAATGCGCGCATCGCCTTCTTACGGACGGCGCGGTCGAGCCGGTCGAGGTAGAGCATCCCGTCGAGGTGGTCGGTCTCGTGCTGGAGGCAGCGGCCCATGAGCTCGGTTCCCTCGACGACGACCTTCTTGCCGTCGAGGTCGATGCCCTCGACGCGCGCGTACCAGGCGCGCCGGGTAGGGAACCACAGGCCGGGCACGGAGAGGCAGCCCTCGTCGCCGTCCTGGTACTCGTCCTCCGACAGCTCGACGATGCGCGGGTTGAGGACGTAGCCGATCTCGTCATCGATGTTCCACGAGAACGCCCGGAGGCTGACGCCGATCTGGTTGGCGGCAAGCCCCGCGCGGCCCTCGTCGTCGACCGTCTCGAGGAGGTCCTCCACGAGCGCGCGGACGCCGTCGTCGATGTCGGTGATCTCGGCGCACGGGGTGCGCAGGACGGGGTCCGGGAGGGTACGGATCTCGCGCATGGCCATGGCCCGCATTGTTTCACGAGCGAGGCCCCGCCCGAAGGTCACGACTCGGGCACGCCGCCCGGAGGGACTTGACGCCGGTCTTTGTTCGATGAATACTCCTAAACCATCGAAGCGCTTCGACGAAGCGCTTCGACACCAACCGGACTCGACGAGGAGGATGCATGGCCACCATGCAGGACGTCGCCCGCCACGCGGGCGTCTCCTCTCGACCGTGTCCTACGCCCTCAGCGGCGCCCGCCCGATCGGCACCGAGACCCGTGCCCGGGTCATGGCCGCGATCAAGGAGCTCGGCTTCGAGCGCAACGCCGCCGCCCGCAGCCTGGCCGCCCGCCGCAGCCACGTCCTCGCGCTCGTCCTGCCGACGGTCGCCGGCGGCCTGTCGGGCACGCTCGGCGAGTTCGCCCAGGCCGCGTCCCAGACCGCGCGCGACGCCGGCTACCACCTCGTGATCTGGCCGTTCGACCGCGAGGAGCACGCGGAGGTGCGCGACCTCGTCCGCCAGGGGCAGGCCGACGGCGTCCTCGTGATGGAGGTGTCGCTGCACGACGAGCGCATCGACGCGCTGCTCGCCTCGCAGGTGCCGTTCACGATGATCGGCCGCACCGCGGAGCTCGACGGCCGGTCCTGGGTCGACATCGACTTCGAGCGCACCCTCACGGACGCCGTGGACCACCTGGCGGATCTCGGGCACACCACGATCGCGTTCGTCAACCACTCGCAGCACTCGCTCGACACGGGCTACGGACCGACCGTCCGCGCGCGCGACGCGTTCCACGCGGCTGCCGTCGCGCGCGGCATCCACGCGACCGACGTCACGAGCGACGAGTCGCCGCTCGCCGGTCGGCTCACGACGAGCGCGATCCTCGACGAGCGCCCGGAGACCACCGCGTTCGTCACCATGAACGAGACCGCGACGTTCGGCGTCACGCAGGCGCTGCGCGACCGCCGGCTCCGCGTTCCCGACGACGTCTCGGTGCTCGCCGTCGTGACGTCGCCCGAGGTCGGCGCCATGTACCACCCGCCGCTGACCACCATGCGAGCCCCCGGGCACGAGCTCGGGCGCCGTTCGGTCGAGGAGCTCCTCGCCGCTCTCGAGGGCACCGCGCCACGCGAGGCTCCCCGCCTCGTCACCTGCGCGCTCTCCCCCGGCGCGTCCACGGGACCCGCGCCCAGACGCTGACGCCGCGGGCTCCGCGGCGACAGCACCCCACCCCACCCACCCTGCGACACCGACGTCCACAGCATCACCCCGCAACGACGCACCGCATCGACGCATCGCTGCAACGACGCACCCAACGGAAGGACACACCGTGAAGCGCAAGATCACGGCCGGCGCTCTGGCCGCCGCCCTGGCCCTGCCCCTGACCCTGACCGCCTGCTCCGGCGGCGACGGAGGCGGCGGCTCCGACGACGCCACCGCCAACGCGGACGGCAAGACCCTCACCATCTGGGACTACGAGTCCGACGACTCGGCGATGGGCCAGGCCTGGGCCAAGGCCATCGAGATCTTCAAGGAGAAGCACCCGGGCGTCACCGTGAAGACGGAGTCGCAGACGTTCGAGCAGATCCAGAAGAACGCCAAGATCATCCTCACCGGCGACGACGTGCCCGACGTCATGGAGTACAACAAGGGCAACGCGACGGCCGGGCAGCTCGCCTCCCAGGGCCTCCTCACCGACCTCAGCGACGTCGTGAAGGACCGCGGCTGGGACAAGAAGGTCACCGGCTCGATCGCCACGACCGCCCAGTACGACGAGAACGGGCTCATGGGCTCGGGCTCCTGGTACGGCATCCCGAACTACGGCGAGTACGTGACCGTCTACTACAACGCCGACATGTTCAAGAAGTACGACGTCGCCGTCCCGACGACGCTCGACGAGTTCACCGCCGCGCTCGCGAAGTTCAAGGCCGCCGGCGTCACGCCGCTCAACCCGGCCGGCGCCGAGTACCCGCTCGGCCAGCTCTGGTACCAGCTCGCGCTGACCAAGGCGGACCGGTCGTGGATCGACGCCTACCAGCTCTTCAAGACCGACGTCGACTGGCACGGTCAGCAGCTCACGTCCGCGACCGACACGATCAGCGACTGGACGAAGAAGGGCTACATCCCGAAGAACTCGGCCGGCCTGACCGCCGAGGACATGGGCACGTCCTTCATCTCGGGCAAGTACCCGATCATGGTCTCCGGCTCGTGGTGGTTCGGGCGCCTCGTGAACGAGGCGAAGTTCGACTGGAGCCAGTTCCAGTTCCCCGGCTCCGACTTCGCGCTCGGCTCGTCGGGCAACCTCTGGGTCGTGCCGCAGAACGCCAAGAACAAGGGCCTCGCCGAGGACTTCATCGACATCACCCTGAGCGACGAGGTCCAGAACGTCCTCGGCCAGAAGGGCGGCCTGCCGATCGCTGGTGACGCCTCGACCATCACCGACGCGAAGACCAAGACGTTCACCGAGCAGTTCCAGAAGCTCGTCTCGGGCGACTCGCTCGCGTTCTACCCCGACTGGCCGGTCGCGGGCTTCTACGACCAGATCGTCAGCGCCCTGCAGTCCGTCGTGAACGGATCGAAGTCGACCTCCGACGTGCTGAGCCAGCTCCAGAAGCAGTACGAGTCCGGCAAGGACGACCTCCTGGGCGGCTGACGCGGCCGGGCCCGGACGCCTCCGCGCGTCCGGGCCCGCCCCCGGCCCCCTGTCGCCCGAAGAGAGAGAACCCATGTCTTCCGCACCCGCCACCCTGCCCACGCAGGACTCCTCGGCGCCGCCCACGGCGCGACGCGCCCCCGGCGCGGCTCCGGTCGACGGCGCTGGGTGCCGTCGACGTACTGGCTCTACCTGATCCCTGGTCTCGCGGCGTTCGTCGCGATCATCGGGATCCCGTTCGTCCTCAACATCTGGTACTCGCTGCACAAGTGGCGCGGCGGCATCACCCAGATGACCTGGGTCGGCCTCGACAACTACGCCGACCTCATGCACGACGACCAGTTCTGGCAGTCGTTCCGCAACTCGGTGTGGATGATCATCGCGATGGTGATCATCCCGACGGTGATCGGCCTGCTCCTCGCGTCGCTGCTCTTCGACTACATCGGCAAGCACTTCAACGGACGCGTCGCGAGCGTGCTGCGCGCCACGTACTACCTGCCGCAGATCCTCCCCGTCGCCGTCGCGGGCATCCTGTGGAACTGGATCCTCAACGCCCAGACCGGCGCCCTCAACCAGATCCTCCACGGGATCGGGATCGAGAACCCGCCCGACTGGCTGGGCAACCCCTCGACCGCCCTGCCGTCCGTGATGCTCGTGCTGATCTGGATCCAGATCGGCTACCCGACCGTCATCTTCATGTCGGCGCTGCAGCGCGTGGACCCCGACCTGTACGAGGCCGCAGAACTCGACGGTGCGAACTGGTGGGCCCGGTTCCGCGCGATCACGCTGCCCCAGATCAAGCCGGAGACGTTCGTCATCACGCTGACCTGCACGATCGCGGCGCTCAAGGTGTTCGCACCGATCTACGTGCTGACGCGCGGCGGGCCCGAGGGCTCGACCCTCGTGCCGTCGTACTACTCGTACCTCAACTTCTTCGACAAGTCGAAGGTCGGCTACGGCGCCGCCGTGGCGACCGTCCTGACGGTGATCATCATCGTCGTCGCCTCCGTCATCCAGCTGCTGCAGAACCGCAGCGCCCGCAAGGAAGAGAGGGTGCGTGATGGCCGCCGTCACCGAGACCCTGCCCGGCGCCCCGACGACCGGCACCGGCGAGGGCGAGCGTCGCGGACGCGACCGGTTCCACCGGGGCGCGCTGCGATGGGTCCTGCTCGTCGTGTCCGCGATCGTCGCGCTGCTCATGATCGCCCCGTTCGTGATCATGCTGCTCAACACCTTCAAGTCGCCGGACGACTACTCGGCGCACGGGCCGCTGTCGTGGCCCCACGAGTTCTACACGCACGGCCTCAAGGTCTTCTGGGACCGGGTCGACTTCCCCGTCAAGCTGTGGAACTCGATCTGGACGTCCGGCCTCGTCGCGATCTTCGGCGTCGCGCTCTCGCTGCTGTCGGCGTTCGCGATCGGCATCGGCCGCGTCAGGGGCCGGCTCTGGATCGTCGGCGTGTTCCTGCTCGCGAACATGCTGCCGCAGGAGGTGCTGATCTACCCGTTGTTCCGCATGATGCAGGACATCGGGCTCAACAACTCGGGCTGGTCCATCGTCCTGATCTTCACGGTCATCCAGGCGGCGTTCGGCACCTACCTCCTGTCGT
Organism: Luteimicrobium album; assembly: GCF_030161555.1. GTDB lineage: Bacteria > Actinomycetota > Actinomycetes > Actinomycetales > Cellulomonadaceae > Luteimicrobium > Luteimicrobium album. The sequence goes on along the minus strand of NZ_BSUK01000001.1, from coordinate 3,158,254 downwards.
CGGTCCTCGGGACGTTCCCGCGCGCGCTGCTCGAGGCGGCCTCGCTGGACGGCGCGAACCGGTGGCAGATCCTGTGGCGCGTCGTCTTCCCCGTCGTGCGCCCGACGCTGTCCGTGCTGCTGATCTTCTTCTTCATCTGGACGTGGAACGAGTTCTTCATCCCGCTCGTCATGCTCACGACCAACGACACGCAGACCGTGCCGATCGCGCTCGCGTCCCTGCAGGGCGACCGCATGCTCGACGTCCCGACGCTCAACGCGGGCACGCTCGTCTCCCTGATCCCGACCCTGATCTTCTTCCTCTTCTTCCAGCGGACGCTGACCCGCGGGATCACCGCCGGCGCGGTCAAGTAAGGAGCCCCACCCCACCATGAAGTTCACCGACGGCTACTGGCAGCTGCGACCCGGCGTCGAGGTCCTCCACCCCGTCGAGGTCGACGACGTCAGCGCCGACCCCGAGACGGGCACCCTCACGGTCTGGGCCGCCACCAAGCACGTGCGCGGGCGGGGCGACACCCTGAACCAGCCCCTCGTGACGCTCACCTACTCGAGCCCCGCGGAGGGCGTCGTCAAGGTACGGGTCGAGCACTGGGCGGGGGCACGGCGTCGCCACCCGGAGTTCACTGTCCACGCGTCCGACGTCGCGGTCACCACCCACGTGGACGACGACGCGGCGGTCCTCACGACGGGCGACCTGTCGGTGCGGGTCCGCCGCACCGGACCGTGGCGCGTCGACTTCGAGTCGCGCGGCCGGGTCCTCACGTCGAGCCTCCCGAAGGGCGCGGGTGTCGCGACGACGCCGGAGGGCACGTTCGTCCACGAGCAGCTCGCGCTCGGCGTGGGCGAGAAGGTCTACGGCCTGGGCGAGCGGTTCGGACCGTTCGTCAAGAACGGCCAGACCGTCGACCTCTGGAACGCCGACGGCGGCACCTCCAGCGAGCAGGCGTACAAGAACGTCCCGTTCTACGTGACGAGCGCCGGCTACGGCGTGTTCGTCGCGCACCCGGAACTGGTGTCGTTCGAGGTCGCCTCGGAGATGGTCGAGCGCACGCAGTTCTCGGTCGCCGGCGAGCACCTCGAGTACTACGTGATCGACGGCCCGACACCCAAGGACGTCCTCGAGCGCTACACCGCGCTCACGGGGCGGCCCCTCAGGTGCCGGCGTGGTCGTACGGTCTGTGGCTCACCACGTCGTTCACCACGAGCTACGACGAGCGGACCGTGACGTCGTTCGTCGACGGCATGGCCGAGCGCGACATCCCGCTGTCGGTGTTCCACTTCGACTGCTTCTGGATGCGCGAGTACCAGTGGTGCGACTTCGAATGGGACCCCCGGACCTTCCCGGACCCCGAGGGCATGCTGGCCCGCTACAAGGACAAGGGTCTGCGCATCTGCGTGTGGATCAACTCCTACATCGGGCAGAAGTCGCCCCTGTTCGCGGAGGCCGCGGAGAAGGGGTACCTGCTGCGGACGGCGGACGGCGACGTCTGGCAGTGGGACCTCTGGCAGGCGGGCATGGGGCTGGTCGACTTCACCAACCCGGCCGCGGCCGCGTGGTACGCGAGCAAGCTCGAGGCCCTCCTCGACATGGGCGTCGACTGCTTCAAGACGGACTTCGGCGAGCGCATCCCCGTCGACGACGTCGTCTGGCACGACGGCTCCGACCCGCAGAAGATGCGGAACTACTACACGCACCTGTACAACCGGACGGTGTTCGAGTTGCTCGAGCGCAAGCGCGGCACGGGCCGGGCGGCGCTGTTCGCCCGGTCGGCCACCGCGGGCGGCCAGCAGTACCCCGTGCACTGGGGCGGCGACAACGACTCGACGTTCGTGTCGATGGCCGAGACCCTGCGTGGCGGGCTCTCGCTCGCCATGTCGGGCTTCGGCTACTGGAGCCACGACATCGGCGGCTTCGAGGGCGACCCCGACCCGGCGGTGTTCAAGCGCTGGCTCGCGTTCGGCCTGCTCTCGTCGCACTCGCGCCTGCACGGCTCCGGTTCGGTCCGGGTGCCGTGGGCGTTCGACGACGAGGCCGTCGACGTGACCCGCCGCTTCACCCGGCTCAAGCTCTCGCTCCTGCCCTACCTCGGCGCGGCCGCGCGCGACGTCGTCCGACACGGGACCCCGCTCATGCGGCCGATGGTGCTCGAGCTGCCCGAGGACCGCGGCGGCTGGGACGTCGACACGCAGTACCTGCTCGGTCCGGCGCTCCTCGTCGCGCCCGTGTTCAGCGCCGACGGCGACGTCGACATCTACGTGCCGGAGGGCACCTGGACGTCGCTGCTCGACGGGTCGACCGTCACCGGACCCCGCTGGGTGAGGCAGCGCCACGGCTTCGACTCCCTGCCGCTGCTCGTCCGGCCGGACACGGTCCTGCCGATCGGGGCCGAGGACGGCACGACCGACTACGACTGGGCCGACGGCGTCACGCTCCACCTCGTCGAGCTCGCGGACGGCCACGAGTCGACGCTCGTGGTCCCCGCCGCCGACGCCGGGGTCGGCGCCGCCGACGCCGAGTTCCACGTCCGGCGCACGGGCGACGAGGTCGTGGTCACGACGACGTCGACGAGCGCCTGGGCGCTGCGCCTCGGCGACCGCACGGTCCGGTTCGAGCCGGGGACGGTCGAGGGTCGGATCGGTTCGACGGATCTGGCACGATGAACGCAGCGCACCGGAACACCTTCTGGCTTCCTGGCCAGCCCCGCACCAGCACCCGAGGAGAAGCATGACCACGCCACGACGGTTCCCGGACGACTTCGTCTGGGGCTCCGCGACCGCCGCGTACCAGATCGAGGGCGCCGCCGACGAGGACGGCCGCGGGCCGTCGATCTGGGACACGTTCTCCCGCACGCCCGGCAAGGTGCTGAACGGTGACACGGGCGACGTCGCCGACGACCACTACCACCGCTGGGCCGAGGACGTGCAGCACATCCGCGACCTCGGGCTCGACGCCTACCGGCTGTCGATCTCGTGGCCGCGCGTGCAGCCGGGCGGGACGGGCGAGTTCAACGAGGCCGGCATCGCGTTCTACTCGCGCCTCGTCGACGCGCTCCGCGAGGCCGGCGTGAAGCCGGTCGTCACGCTCTACCACTGGGACCTCCCCCAGGAGCTCGAGGACGCCGGCGGCTGGACCAACCGCACCACCGCGTACGCGTTCGCGGAGTACGCCCGCCGCATGGCCGAGGAGCTCGGCGCCCGCGTCGACACCTGGACGACGCTCAACGAGCCCTGGTGCTCGGCGTACCTGGGCTACGCCTCCGGCGTGCACGCCCCCGGTCGCACGGAGGGTGAGGGCGCGCTGCGCGCCGTCCACCACCTCAACCTCGCCCACGGCCTGGCCGTCAAGGCGATCCGCGAGGTCCTTGGCGACGACGCGAAGACGTCCGTCACCCTCAACCTGCACGTCGTGCGCCCCGACACCGACAGCGCCGAGGACGCCGACGCCGTCCGCAAGATCGACGCGCTCGCCAACCGCGCGTTCCTGGGTCCGCTCCTCGACAGCGCCTACCCGGACGACCTCCTCGCGGACACCGCCCACGTGACGGACTGGTCGTTCGTCGAGGACGGCGACCTCGCGATCACCCGCCAGCCCCTCGACGTGCTGGGCGTCAACTACTACTCGACCGCGCGGGTCCGGCACTTCGCCGGCGACGGCGCGCCCGAGCAGAACGACGGCCACGCCGAGTCGGCCGCCACCCCGTGGGTCGGCGTCACCGACGTCGAGTTCCTGGAGCAGCCCGGCCCATACACCGCGATGGGCTGGAACATCGAGCCGCAGGGCATGACCGACCTGCTGCTCTCGCTGCACGCCACCTACCCGGACCAGCCGCTCATGGTCACGGAGAACGGCGCCGCGTTCGACGACGTCGTGTCCCCCGACGGCGCCGTCCACGACCCCGAGCGCGTCGCCTACCTGCACGACCACGTCGACGCCGTCGGCACGGCCGTCGACGCGGGCGCCGACGTGCGCGGGTACTTCGCGTGGTCGCTGCTCGACAACTTCGAGTGGAGCTACGGGTACTCCAAGCGGTTCGGGATCATCCGCGTCGACTACGACACGCTCGTGCGCACCTGGAAGGACTCGGCGCACTGGTACCGCCGCCTCGCGACCACGCGCACCCTGCCCGGCGTCGACGAGGTCTCCCCGCCTGACGGCGGCACCACGGTCCGACACGCCTCCCGGCCCGTCCCGCATCCGCACGAGGGTGCGGGACGGGCCGGTACGCTGTCGACGCGGGGCAGTAGCTCAGCCGGTCAGAGCAGCGGACTCATAATCCGTCGGTCGTGGGTTCAAGCCCCACCTGCCCTACTCGCACGTGCCGAGGCACGCCGCCCTTCGAGGACTCGATGACGCCCGCACCCCCTGCCGTGCCCGTCCGCACCGCCCGTCTGCCCGACGACGCGCACGACGTCGGGCGGCTCCTCGAGGACTACCTGCGACGCACCGAGCGCGAGAAGCACGAGCACCTCGGCCCTGAGGGTCCGGGCGCCGACGCCCCGCTGCACCCCCGCCACCTCCTCGAGGTGCACGCCCCGGCAGAGGCGTTCGAGGGAGCGCGGATCCTCCTGGCGGGTCCCGCCGGGGGCGCCATGGGCATCGTCGTGCTGACGCCACGACCCGACGGACTGACCGAGCTCAAACGGTTCTGGGTCGACCCGGCGCACCGACGAGCCGGGGTGGGCGGGGCCCTTCTCGACACCGCCATCGGGCTGGGCGGCGGCCACGTCAGGCTCTCGGTGTGGGAGTGGCGGACGGACGCGATCCGCTCGTACGCCCGTCGGGGGTTCGTACCCGTCGAGTCGTGGGAGCCGGACCGTCCACGCCTCGCGTGCCTGGAACGCCGCCCCTGAGACGACGCAGGAGCCCGCACCCTCCTGGGTGCGGGCTCCTCGTGCTTCTCGGCGACGACGGCGCGTCTCAGGCGCCGGGCGTGCCGTGCTCCTCCAGGTAGAACACCTGGTCCGGGCCGTCCCACGTCTCGATGGCGTCGCCGTCGGACCGGATCAGCGAGATCTCGCCCCGGAACGGGCCGATCTCGCCGGACTTGATCCGGGCTTTGACCGCGGCGATCGCGTCGTCGTCGTACTCGGCGCGGACCAGGGTGCCGCGGTGGTCCCCGTCGAGGTCACGGATCCAGTACTCGAACATCTCGCTGCCTCCGCGGTCGAGCGCTCAGGCGAGCGCTGCGGCCTTGAGCTTGTCGAACTCGGCCTGGTCGATGGCGCCGGAGTCGAGGAGCTCCTTGGCGGTCGCGATCTGGTCGGCGGGCGACGCACCGGCGACCTCACGGATGTAGCTGTCGGTCGCGGCCCTGGCCTGTTGCTGTGCCTGGACCTGCCGCGCGGCCATACCGTTGCCCCGCGCGATCACGTACACGAGGGCCGTGATCAACGGGAAGATGATGAGGCAGATCACCCACAGCGCCTTCCACCAGCCCGAGAGCTTGTGGTCGCGGAACAGGTCCGTGATGATCATGAACAGGACGACGAGGTACGCGAAGAAGAAGAAGATCTCGACGACGAGCCAGAAGTAGTTCCAGAAGCTCACGGTGTGCCTCCTCGGCAGGTGAAGATGTCCGGGTCGTGACGCAAGCGCCCGGGACGTCCGCCTCACGATGCTTCGGAAACTAGCACCGGTGTGTGCGTTTGGCGCGGGAAGAGCACGGCTCGTCCGATCAGTTCACCCGGAACGGATGACCACCTGCGATGGTCCGAAGCACCCTGTCCGGGCTGCTAGGCTTTACCCCGCGATCCTGCGTAGCTCAGTTGGCAGAGCATCCGACTGTTAATCGGACGGTCGCTGGTTCGAGTCCAGCCGCAGGAGCTCTACGACGGCGCGAAGGCCCGGAATCCCTTGGGATCCGGGCCTTCGGCCTGCTCGACTCGACACTGATCCTCCGACGCGTCGGGTCAGGCCACGGACTCCCGCAGCACGCGCCGCTGCTGCTCGATGGCGAGCAGCTCTTGGAACGTCCGGGCGTAGCCCTCCGCGTCGGCCGTCGGGTCGGTGCGTTGCAGGCGCCCGCGCAGGTCGGCGATCTGACGGGTGAGGCCCAGGTCCACGAGCGACCGGACGACGCCCTGTGCGTACGAGGCGAGGGCCTCGGACCGGTCCGCTGGTAGCGGCGTGACCGCGAGCTCGGTGATGAGCGGGCGGACCGGCTCGGGCGCCTGCTCCCCCACGAGCTCCACCCACGCGGACTCGGGCCGTGCTGCGGCCGCGGCCAGTCCGCCGGCGGCGCGGACGGCGTCGTGCACGGCACGCCACGCAGGGACCGCGAAAGTCTCGGGCCCGAGGGCGTCGAACATCGCGGCGTCGAGCGCGTGCGGGACCTGCAGCACGACCTCGAGCGCCTGCCGCTCGCGCGCGGCGACGGGGTCGCGCGGATTGGGCCGCACGAGCGTCGGTGCGGGCGGCGCCGCGCTCGGCTCCGCGCCCGACGGCGTCCTCCGGCTTCCAGGGTCCCGGCCGCCCTCGACCCGCTCGGGCGTGAGGCGAGGGGGCTTGGCCGAGGAGACGGCGCGGCGGACCGTGTCGGAGTCCATCCCGAGCCAGCCGGCGAGGAGCCGTGCGTACTCGGGGCGGAGGGCGGTGTCGCGGATGCCCGCGATGACGGGGGCGGCCTCGCGCAGCGCGCCCACCCGGCCCTCCGGGGTCGCGAGGTCGTAGCGCGCGATGGTCGAGCGGACGACGAACTCGAACAGGGGCAGACGGCCGTCCACGAGCGCACGGACCGCCTCGGGGCCGCCCGCGAGCCGCAGCTCGCACGGGTCCTTGCCGGTCGGCTCGACGGCCACGAACGTCTGGGCGTAGAAGCGCTGGTCTTCCCCGAACGCCCGCAGCGCGGCCTTCTGCCCGGCGGCGTCGCCGTCGAACGTGAAGATGACCTCGCCGCCCACGGACTGCCCGCTCGCGAGCTGCACCCCGCCTCCCGCGGACGTGTCGCCGAGCAGGCGCCGCACGATCCGGGCGTGGTCGGAGCCGAACGCCGTGCCGCAGGTCGCGACCGCGGTCGTCACGCCGGACAGGTGCGCGGCCATGACGTCGGTGTAGCCCTCGACGACGACCGCCCGGCGCTGCTTGGCGATCTCCGCTTCGCGAGGTCGATCCCGTAGAGGACCTGCGACTTCTTGTAGAGCGTCGTCTCGGGGGTGTTGAGGTATTTGGGGCCCTGGTCCTCGTCGAACAGGCGGCGCGCACCGAAGCCCACGACCTCCCCGGTGACGTCGCGGATCGGCCAGATCAGGCGCCCCCGGAACCGGTCGTACACGCCGCGCTGGCCCTGGGTGACGAGCCCGGCGGCGAGGAGCTCGGCGTCGGTGAAGCCCTTGGAACGCAGGTGGCGGTGCAGGTTGTCCCAGCCCTGGGGCGCGTACCCGACCCCGAACGTCTCGGCGTCCGCGCGCTCGAAGCTGCGCTCGGCCAGGAACGCGCGGCCCGCGGCCGCACCGGGACTGACGAGCTGCTCGGTGTAGTAGGCCGACGCCTGGCGGTTCGCGTCGAGCAGGCGCTGCCGGCGACCGGGCTCCTCGCGCGTGCGCGGCCCGCCGCCGTCCTCGTAGCGGAGCTGGATCCCGACCCGGCCGGCCAGGTACTCGACGGCCTCCGTGAAACCGAGCCCGTCGACCTTCTGCACGAACGAGATGACGTCGCCGCCCTCGCCGCAGCCGAAGCAGTGCCACCGCCCCACCTGGGGCCGCACGTGGAAGGACGGGGTGCGCTCGTCGTGGAAGGGGCACAGGCCCTTGAGTGAGCCCACGCCCGCGGGCCGCAGCGTGACGTGCTGGCCGACGATCTCCTCGATCCGCGTGCGGTCGCGGACGGCATCCACGTCCTCGCGTCGGATCCGGCCTGCCACGCCTCCCATCCTAGGTGCGCGCGGCGGTCCCCCGGGCGGCCCCACCCAGGGCGCGGCCCGTGCGCACGGGACCGCCGCCGTCGGCGACCCGTCCCGGGCCGAGCGCCGCGAGGCTCGCCGCGCACCGGCGCGCGTACGCGCCCGGCGTCGTCCCGGTCGCCGTGACGAAGTCGCGCGTGAAGTGCGCCTGGTCGTAGTAGCCGACGCCCTCCGCGAGCGCCGCGAGGTCCTGGGTCGGGTCGACGGCGAGGAGCTCGGCCGCGCGGTGCACGCGTTGGCGTTGCAGCACCCACTTGGGCCCGACCCCGACGATCCGCTCGAACGCGCGCTGCAGTCCCCGCACGGAGACCGCGAGGTGCCGCGCGAGCACGTCGACCGTCTCCCCGGACCGACGGCGTCGCGGGCCGCGTCGACCGCCGCGGTGACGAGCGCGAGGTCCCGCCAGGCCCGCTGCGCGTCGGGCGCCTGGCGGCGTGCGGCGACGAGCGGGCGCAGGAGCGCGTCGAGGTGCGCGACGGCGTCGTCGACCCGGCCGTCGAGACCGTCCTCGACCGCGAGGGCACCTGCCGTGGCGGCCGCGGAGCCGAAGAGGTCGGCCGCCGGCATGGTCCGGGGCGGGGCGCCCGGAGAGGGCCGCGCGGGCGGCGCGAGGGTCGCGCCGCGACTGAGGACGGCGAACGCGCCCGGGCGGAGCATCGCCGCCACGGCGACGCCGTGCCCGGTGAGGCGTCGCTCGTCGACGCCCGGGACGAAGCCGTGCGCCGCGAAGCCGTGCGGCTCGGCGACGACGTTCACCACCGGGTGCGCGATGACCGGCTGGACGTGGGACCGCGCGCCCAGGTTCCAGCGGCTCACCCAGTACCACCCGACGACGTCCGCGAGCTCGGGGCTCGGCGCCCTGCGGTCGAGCGTGAACCACGCCCGCGCGCCGGTAGGGTCGACGATCCCGTCGGTGGACCGTCCCGCCGCCTCGCGGGCCACGTGAGCCGACCGGACGTCGTCGAACACCTGTCGCATTCCTGCAAGACTGCCAGGTGGCGCCGACACGAGCATGGAGACGTACCGTTCCGACCACGCCGAGGAGACGACCATGCAGAACTCCACCTTGCACCCGAACCTGACCGTGACCGACGCCCGCGCGGCCATCGACTACTACGTGGCGGCGTTCGGCGCCGAGGTGATCGACGCGATCACCGCTGGCGAGGCGATCATCCACTCGGACCTGAGCCTCGGCGGCTCGACGTTCACGGTCGCGACGGCGTTCGCCGGTTCGTCGGTGGCGCCTGACCCGGCGGGCTTCGTGCCGGTGTCGTTCACCGTGAACCTGTCCAGCGCCGACGACGTCGACGCAACGTTCGCGCGTGCCGTCGCCGCAGGAGCGACGGCCGTGGCCGAGCCCGTCGACTGGTTCGAGGGCTTCCGGCAGTCCGAGCTGCGCTGCCCGTTCGGTCACCGCTGGTTCTTCGTCCACGTCGCACCCGAGATCACCGCCGCGGACGTCCAGCGGGCCTCCGACGCGTGGATGGCGACCGACGCGAGCTGAGCGTGAGCGGCCCCGTCGGCAGCGTGCAGCCCTGAGCGGCGCACGGGAGGTCACGAACGGCATCAGGGATCCGTCTCTCCTGCTGTCCTGGACCTCTCGTGTGGGTGTCGGGCGCGAGGATCGTCGCCCACCCCCACCGCCGTCGAAGGAGCACCCATGTGCGAGCACCCCCAGATCGAGCTGGAACCGCAGCGCCGCGACTTCGGCACCTTCGCCGCGGTCGTCTGGTGGTTCCGCTGCACGGCGTGCGAGGTCGAGGCGGCGTACGTCGAGTACGACGACACCCCGTCGCGGGCTTGACCTCGGTCCCGTCAGAGACGCTCTCAGGCAGTGGCGGCCCGGCGCGGCCACCACGGGACCAACATCGACGTCCGGCGCTGGTAGCCCGCGTACGCCGGGTACTTGGCCGCCGACAGCGACTCGGTGAACCGCGTCGACCCGACGAACAGGCCGGTGAGCGCGACGGCGCCCACGACGGTCCAGCCCCAGTCCTCACCGCGTGCGACGACGGCGAACAGCCACACCACCCACCACTGGGCCTGCTCGCAGAAGAAGTTGGGGTGGCGCGAGTACCGGAAGAGGCCCGTGTCGAGGAAGCCGGGCTCGACGGTCTCTCCCCGGGCGGCGGCGTCGTGCTTGCGGCGGTGGAAGACCCACTGCTGCTGGTCGGCCCACGTCTCGCCGGCGAGGAAGAGCACGAACAGCGCGACCAGGAGGACGTCCCACCCGCCGACGGGGTGCAGGTCGGCCGGCGTGACGGCGAAGGTCACGTGGTCGAGCGGCGCATACGAGATCCATCCGACGGCGGTGCCGGCGGGGACGCACCCCATGCTCCACACCGGGAGCGTGATGGCGACGAGCAGGGCGTTCTGGAACCCCGAGACGAACAGCGGGAGGAAAACCTGCCACTGCCACGGCTTCATCCGACGGCGCAGGATCGGCCACCGATAGTCCTCGGTCCCGCTGTAACCGCCCTTGCGTGCGAAGTTGAACGTGAGGCGCGCTCCCCAGCAGGTGATGAGCACCGACACGAGCACGGCCCGCGCGTCCCACCCACCCGTGCCGGTGAAGATCCAGGCGTAGGCGACGGGCACGATCGACCAGATCCGGTCGACCCACGAGGCGTCGCGTGTGACGACGGCGAGCAGCCAGGTGGCGAGCGTGACTCCGAGGGCGGTCCACAGGACGGCGTGCACAGGCTTCTCCTTGAGCGGCGGTCGCCGCGATCGTCAGGCGCGCACGAGTCGTGCGTGGAGCTGCATGGCTGACAGGTCGGTGAGGGCCGCGACCTGGTCGACGACGACGCGCAGCCGGGCCGCGTCGTCGGGGGCGGCCTCGAAGTCCTCGGCGAAGTGGGGTTCGAGCGCCGACGGCGCCCGGTCGAGCAGGACGCGCGCCAGGTCGGCGATGATCTCGCGCTGGCGCAGGTACAGCGGCTCGGCCTCGCGGGGCGCCATGACGTACGCGACGGCGACGCCCTTGAGCACGAGGATCTCCGCCGTCGTCTCGTCCGGGACCACGAGCCGCGCGGCGTAGCGGGTGAGGCGCCCGTCCCCGTAGGCCTCGCGGGTGGCGTGCTGCGCGGACCTGCTGAAGCGGCCGATGAGCTGGCTCGTCGCGTCCTTGAGGGTCGCGAGCGCGCGGCGGGAGCCGTCGAACCCGGTGACGAGGTCGCCGGTGGCGAGCAGGCGGTCGACGGCCGCCTCGAGCGCGGCAGCGTCGAGCTGGCGCCCGTACCAGGCGTGCACGGCCTCGACGACTCGCGCGCGCGACTCGTCCTCCGCCAGCACCGCGAGGTCGAGGCGCCCGCCGACGACGGCGTCCTCGACGTCGTGGACGCTGTAGGCGATGTCGTCGGCGAGGTCCATGACGTCGGCCTCGATGCAGCGCGCGTGGCTGTCCGGACCGCCGGGGACGCCCGCTCGGAGCCACGCAAAGACCTCGCGGTCGTCGTCGTACACGCCGAACTTGGGCGTCGGGGTGCCGTCGGCTCGCAGGGGCCCCTCCCCTGGTCCCCACGGGTACTTCGTCGCGGCGTCGAGGGTCGCGCGCGTCAGGTTGAGGCCCACCGACCGGCCGTCCGGCGCGACGCGCTTGGGCTCCAGCCGGGTGAGGAGGCGCAGCGTCTGCGCGTTGCCTTCGAACCCGCCGATGTCGGCGGCGACCTCGGCCAGCGCGCGTTCGCCGTTGTGCCCGAACGGCGGGTGACCGAGGTCGTGCGCGAGGCACGCGCTGTCGACGACGTCGGGGTCGCACCCGAGCGCCTTGCCGAGCTCGCGGCCCACCTGCGCGACCTCGAGCGTGTGGGTCAGGCGGGTGCGGACGAAGTCGTCGGTCCCCGGACCGAGCACCTGGGTCTTGGCGCCGAGCCGGCGCAGCGCGGACGAGTGGACGAGTCGCGCCCGGTCGCGCTCGAAGGCGGTCCGGGCGCTCGACTTGGGAGGCTCGGGGAGCCAGCGCTCCTCGGCGGCGTCGTCGTAGCCCGCCACGGGGGCCCCTGCGGCGGGACGCAGCGGGTTGGTGTGCACGGTCACACCTTAACGACGTCGCGGCCGTCGACCCCGTGCCGTGCGAGCAGGTCGAGGAGCGCGGCGTGCCCGTCGTCGACGGACCACCGGAACGCGACGAGGCCCGCGACGGCGGCGCCCTCGACGTTCGCGGCCGTGTCGTCGACGAACAGGATCTCGTGCGGCGCGGCGCCGATCCGGCGGGCCGCCTCGACGAAGAACGCCGGGTCGGGCTTGGCGATCCCGAGCTCGCACGAGTAGCAGCTCGTGTCGAAGAGGGTGTCGTACCCGAAGGCCGAACGCAGGTAGGCGGCGCGGCCCGCGTCCTGGTTGGTGCCGAGGTGGATCCCGTAGCCGTTCCTCCGCAGCGCCCGCGCGACGGCGAGCGTCTCGGGGACGACGTCGAGCCGGCACCAGGCCGCCGCGAACACCTCGTCGGCCGAGGCACGGACGCCGTACTCCTCGAGCAGGCCCGCGAGGAGGGGCAGGAGCGCTCCCTCACCCGCCAGGGTGGGACGTTCCAGCTTCCACGCCCGGTGGAGGAACTCGCGCGCCCGCTCGCCGACGTACGGCTCCACGAGCGCGTACCAGTCGCCGTCGGGCACGACCTGCAGCACGCCGTCGGCGTCGAACAGGACGTGCCGGACTGCGGAAGCCACCCCGGGTTCGGTCACCCGCCCATCATGCCGGAGCGAGGGCCTCGCTCGTCACGACGCGGGCCGCGCGCGAGGCGCCCGCGGCGAGCGCCTCGGGGACGTCGGCGCCGTCGAGCTGGGCGTCCAGGAACCCGGCGACGAACCCGTCGCCCGCCCCGTTCGTGTCGACGACCCGCTCGACGGGGACCGCGTCGACCTCGTGCCACCGGCCGGCGCCGTCGAGGGCCGTCGCTCCGGCGGCGCCGTGCGTGCACACGACGAGCCGCGCGCCCGCAGCGACCCGTTCGGTCATGAGCTCCCGGTACGCGGGCAGCCGCTCGGAGCTGAGGAACAGGTACGCGGCGGCGTCGACCCACGGCCGGTGGAACGGCGCGCGCCCGTCCCAGTCGTGGACGTCCGCCCACACCGGAACGCCGCGCCGGGCGGCCTCGGCGAGGAGCGGCTGCGCGTGCGGCGCCAGGTCGACGACGACGGCGCGCACCTCGTCGAGCGCGGCGAGCGTCCGGTCCCAGCCCGGGTCGCCCGTGGCGACGTCGGACGGCGCGTGCAGGTACACGGACAGGCGCTCCGACCCCGCGCCCATGAGGTTGAGGTGTCGTTCGGTGCGCCCGTCGGAGGCGGTCGCCGCGGCGAGCTCGAGCCCGGGAACGTCGAGCGCGGCGCGCACGGACCGCCCGGCGTCGTCGTCGCCGAGGACGGTCCGCAGCAGGACGCGGCGGCCGAGCGCGGCGAGGTTGAGCGCCTTGCCCGCCGACGTGCCGCCGACCGTGCAGTACGAGGCGTTCGCGAAGACCGTGTGCGGCGTGGCGTCGGGCAGCGCGTCGAGGTGGACGATCTCGTTCCACGACGCCGGCCCGGCGACGAGCAGCTCGGGAGCGGTCACACGAGCCGCCACACGGACGCAGCAGGCCCGTCGCCGGGCAGCGCGAGCACGCGGTCGGCGCCTCTGCCTGAGACCCGGAGCGGCGCGTCGCCGAGCAGAGTCTCGAGGGCGTCAGCACCGAGCAGGGTGCCCGCGGGCAGGTGGGCCCCCGGCCACGGTGCGCGCGCCACCAGGACGAGGACACGCTCGTCGACAGTCTCGCGGACGTAGGCGACGGCGTCGTCGTCGACCATGACCCAGCGCAGCCCGCCCTCGCGGAGCGCGCGGCTCGATCGCCGGAGGCGCGCGAGCGTCGCATAGTGCGCGAGCGTCGCCTCGTCGCGGTCGCCCGGCCGGTCCCACGGCATGGGGGTGCGCGACTCCTCGCCGTTGCGGCCCTCGAGCCCGAGCTCGTCTCCCGCGAACACGACCGGCGTGCCCGGGTAGGTGAAGAGCATCGTGGCTGCGGCCTGCGCGAGGTCGGCCGAACCGGCGATGGTCCTCAGGCGGGGCGTGTCGTGCGACGCGAGCATGTTCCACTGCGACCGCGTGACCGACCACGGCACCGCGGACGCGAACTCCCGCATGGTCGCGACGGTCGCGCAGCCGTCGCGTCGCGCGATCGGCCCGGGCAGCTCGAGCGAGCGCACCGCACCGTGCGGCACGAGCCACGACCACAGCGGGCGCGTGAACGCCGAGTAGTTCATGACGGCGTGCCAGCCGTCGCCCTGGGCGTCGGCGCCGGAGTCGTGGAAGTGCTCGCCGACGAGGAGCGCGTCGGGGCGCACCTGCGCCATCGTCGCCCGGATCTCGCGGGCCACCGCGTGCGCGCGGTCCGCGTCGCGGTACCGGCCCGTCATGTTGGCGACGTCGATCCGCCAGCCGTCGAGACCGGCGTCCGGATCGCCGTCGCCACCCGCGAGCCACCGCCCGACGACGGAGCCCGGGCCGCGGACCAGCCGGTCCGCGAGCCCCGGCGCACCGTGGTCGAGCTTCGGCAGGCTCGGGTGGCCGAGCCACCCGACGTGCCCGTCCGGGGTCCAGTAGTAGTAGTCGCGCTCGGGCGCGCTGGGCTCCGCGAGCGCGCGGCGGAACCATTCGTGCCCGACGCCCGTGTGGTTGGTCGTCAGGTCGCCCATGATCCGCATGCCCCGGGCGTGCACGGCGCGCGCCAGGGCGGCGAACGCCTCGTCGCCGCCCAGCAGCGGGTCGACCCGGTCGAACGTCGTGGCGTCGTAGCGGTGGTTGGACCGGCCCGGGAACGTCGGCGTCAGGTAGAGGACGTCGACGCCGAGCCGCTCGAGGTGGTCGAGGTGCTCCGCGATCCCCCACAGGTCGCCGCCGTAGAGCTGTCGTCCGGCGCCCGGCCCGAAGCCGTCGACGGGGTCGTTCCACGCCCTCGGCTCGGCCCACTCCGGCGCCTCGTGCGCGTCGGCGCGGGTCGAGCGCGCGAACCGGTCCGGAAAGACCTGGTAGACGAACGAGCCCGTCCCCCAGCCCGGCGCCGGCGCGTGGGTGCTGAGCCGGAAGTCGGATGCGTCGGGCACGTCGCGCGTCGCCACGCCCCGGCCCGTGAGCCACCGGTGGCCGCCGGGCCGGGTCGAAGGCCCCAGGAAGAACCGGTACGACGTCACCGGGTTGTGCGCGACGACGTCCGCGACGAACCACGTCTCGTGCTCGTCGCGGCGCTCCGGCCGCGCCTGGACGAGGAGCGGCTCGCCGTCCTGCACCACGCGGACCCACACGTCGTCGTCGCCGGGCCCGTCGGGGCCGTGGGGCACCCGGACGCGGACGGGGACGGCGTCGCCGAGCGCGGGCGTGCCGGTAGGGACGTACGACTCGGAGCCGTCGTGGTGCGGCAGGTCCGTCAGAAGGCGCGTCCGTCCGGCGTGGCCGCTGCCGACTCCCGTCGACGCGGCCACGCTCGTGGTCGGGGCCGTCATCCCTTGACCGACCCCGACGTCAGGCCCCCGACGATGTACTTCTGCAGGAAGAGGAACAGCAGGATCACCGGGATCGCCGCGAGCACCGCGCCCGCCGCGAACAGGCCCCACGGGGCATTGCGCTCGTCCGACGCCCACTGGTACAGGCCGATCGCGAGCGTGAACTTGGTGTTCGACTGCAGGATCGTGCTCGCGATGAAGAACTCGCCGTACGTGCTGATGAACGACAGCAGGCCCACCACGACGAGGATCGGCGTGACGAGCGGCATGATGATCGTCCAGAAGATCTGGGCGTGGCTGGCGCCGTCGATGCGCGCAGCCTCGTCGAGCTCCTTGGGCACGGTGTTGAAGAACCCGTACAGCAGGAACGTGTTCACGCCCAGGGCTCCGCCGAGATAGACGGCGATCAGGCCAGGGATCGAGTTGAGGCCGAGGACCGGGAACACGTCCTTGAGCTGCAGCAGCAGGAGGAACAGCGCGACCGCGGCGAGCATCTGCGGGAACATCTGGACGAGCAGCAGGCCCGTCAGGGTGCCGCGGCGCCCCCGGAACCGGTAGCGCGAGAACGCGTACGCGGCGGCCGCGCCCATGAGGACGGTGCCGATCGCCGTCACGACGCAGATCACGAGCGAGTTGACCGCCCACTGGCCGAACCCGCGGTGGAACAGCTCGGTGAAGTTGCCGAAGCTCACGGAGGAGAACAGGTCGTTCGACCCGGTGAGGCTGCCGTTCGGGTTGAGCGAGGCCGACAGCACGTACAGCAGCGGCAGCAGGCAGTAGACGATGACGACGACGCCCACGACGTGTCGCCAGCCCACCTCCTTCCACCAGCGTCCGCCGCGCAGGCGCGTGTCGTTGACGGGTCCGTCCGTCGGGGCGGCGTCGCCCGCGACGCGGGAGATCGGGGCGGTGAACGGGTCGTTCGCGGCCATGTCAGAGCTCCTCGAGGGTGCGCGTGCGCCGGAAGCCGATCCACGAGATCACGCCGACGACGATGAAGATGAGGATGGACACGGCGCTCGCGAGGCCGTAGTCGTTCGACCCGGTCCCGAAGGCGACCGAGTAGACCATCGAGATGAGGATGTCCGTGCTGCCGACCGGCACAGGTGCCCCGACGAAGTCCGGGCCGCCTCCGGTCAGCAGGTAGATGAGCGTGAAGTTGTTGAAGTTGAAGGCGAAGCTCGAGATGAGGAGCGGCGCGACCGTCACCATGAGCAGCGGCAGGGTGATCGACCGGAAGGCCCGCCAGGCGCCCGCGCCGTCCATGCGCGCCGACTCCATGACGTCACCGGGGATGGACTGCAGCGCGCCCGTGCAGATGAGGAACATGTAGGGGAAGCCGAGCCAGAGGTTGACGCCGAGCACCGAGAGCTTCGCGAGCCACGGGTCGCCCAGCCAGTCGATGTTCGCGCCCCCAGGAGAACCTGGTTGACGAACCCGAACTTCGAGTTGAGCATCCCGCTCCACACGAGGGCAGCGAGGAAGCCCGGGAACGCGTACGGGAGGATGAGGAGCGAGCGGTAGATCTTGCGCCCGCGGACGCGCGGGTCGTTGAACACGAGCGCGAGGAACAGACCGAAGAAGAAGGTCGTCGCGACCGAGAGGAACGCGAACGCGAACGTCCACAGCACGACCTTGAGGAAGATCCCGGACAGCCGCGAGTCCGTGAACATCTTCGTGAAGTTCTCCCAGCCGACGGTGACCCGCCAGCCCGGCTCGAGCTTCTCGCCCTTCGCGGAGACGAAGTTCCCGCGGTCGTTCGGGGTGTACGTCTCACCGGTCTTGGTGTTGGTGAACGTGTCGGTCTTCGCGTCGTACTGCAGCACCGGCGAGAAGACGTACGCGACCGACCCGTTCTGGGTGCGCAGGGTCCCGTCGGCGGCGTCGTCGGACACCGGCACCGAGAGCGCGGTCACGGCCTCGGCGCGCCCGGCGATGTCGGCGAACGAGAGTACGGTCCAGCCGGGCACCGCGGTGACCTTGCCGGCCTGCACGGTCGCGCCGTCGACCGGGGCCAACCGGTCGTCGGCCGTTCCCAGCTCGGCCTTCCCGTCCTGCACGACGGCGAAGCCCAGCTCGTCGCCCCGGCTCACCACCGCGACCGGGAAGGCCGCCGAGTCGGGGAGCCGCTCCTGGTTCTGGGTCTCGATCGCGGAGATGGCGTCGGACTTGGTCGAGTTGTGACCATCGCCGTAGTTCGTGAACGCGATGTACCCCGTGTACGCCATGACGAAGAGCTGGTACACGAGCAGGAAGAGCAGGCCCGGCACGAGATACTTCGCGGGCACCGCGCGCCGCGAGAAGTACACCCAGTTGACGACGACGAGCGCCGCCGCCAGGAAGGCGACGATCCACCAGCTCTGGACCCCCGCGGCCGCGATGATGCCATACACGCCGAGGGCGTCGACGAGCCCGACCAGGATCAGCTTGGCGATCCAGCCCGGGCTGAACCGGCGCGCGTGCGACTCGGGACGAGGGGGACGGTGGGTCGCGCGGCGGGGCCGTCGCTGCCGCCGTCGCCGGGTGCGACGTCCGGGGGTGGGGGCGAGCGTCTGCTCGGTCATCGTCGTCTCTTTCGTGCGATGCGTGAGGTCCGCTGCCGGACGGCGCACGGCTCGGCTGCGTCGCCGTCCCGTGCGCGCGGGCAGTGAGGGCGGAGCGAGGCCGGCCCGCCCCGACGGTGCGGGGGCGGGCCGGTCCGCCGGCGTCAGCCCTTCGACTTGTCGATGGCCGCCTGGATGTTCTTGATCATGGTGTCCCACGCGGCGTCGGGGTTCTTGGCCGAGCCCGAGATGATCTGCGCCTCGGTCGTGCCCCAGAAGGCCCACACGGAGTCCATGGCCGGGATCGACGGCATCGGCGTCGTGCCGGCGGCGGCGGTGAAGCCCTTGATGATCGGGTCGTCGACCTTGTCGGCCGCGGCCGTGAGGGCCGGCATGCGCTGACCTGCCGTGTAAAGCTCGGTCTGGACGGCCTCGGAGCCGAGGAAGTTCGTGACGAAGTCGTTGGCGACGATCGGGTTCTGCGCCTTGGCGCTGATGAACGCGCCCTGGACCCCGACGAACGGGTTCGACTTCTCGCCGCCCGCGCTCGGGACCGGCAGGACCGTGATGTCCAGGCCGGCCTTCTTGAACGCCGGCGTGTTCCACGGGCCCGTGATGATGTAGGGCGTCTGGCCCTTGGTGAAGGCGTCGGTGGCCTTCTGCGAGTCGATCGCGGTGTCGAGGGCGCCGTCCTTGCCGAGCTTCTGGAGGTACTCGGCGAACTTGTGCCCCTTGTCGCCACCCATGGCGATGGTGTCGGTGTACGACCCGTCGTCGTTCTGCTTGAAGACGGGGGCGCCGAACGACGTCTGCAGCGGGTACAGGTGGTACGGGTCGCCGTCCTTGCCCTGCTGGACGACGAACGGGTACTTGACCTTGGAGTCCTTGGCCTCGATCTGCTTGCCCTGGGTGATGAGGGCGTCGAGCGAGTCGGGCGTGCTGTCCGCGAGCTTGTTGTTGCGGACGAGCGCGATGTTCTCGATCGCGTAGGGAACGCCGTAGACCTGGCCGTCGTAGGTGAAGGCGGAGACGGTCACGGGCGAGAACTCGCTCGCCTTGTCGCCGAGCTCGATCGGCTGCACCGTGCCGTTGGTGACGAGCTGCCCGGTCCAGTCGTGGGCGCCGATGATGATGTCGGGTCCCTGGCCGGTCGGCTCCTGCTTGACGAAGTCGGCGCGGATGTCGGCCGACGCCTTCTGCACGACCGTGACCTTGACGCCCGACTGCTGCTGGTACTCCTGGCCCAGCTTCTTGAACACGTCGATGCGGGTCTCGTCGGTCCAGACCGTGAGGGTGCCCGTGAGCTTCGGCGCGTCGGTCGTGGTCGCGGCCGACGGCGTGGAGGGCTTGTCGCCGCTGCCCGAGTCGCCGGACGAGCAGGCGGTGAGCGCGAGGGCGGCGCCGAGGGCGACCGCCGTCGCCGAGAAGATGCTCCGTCGCATCGGTGTGTCTCCCAATCGAGGTCGGTGTGCGGCCGCTCGGCTGCACACGCCGCCGTCGGCCTCGGATGGCACGACCGTAGGGGAAGGTGGCCCCCTGTGCAACCGCTTGCAGCAACACGGTCGCCGTCGTTACAGTTTCGTTGCAGTCCAGCGGTCCGCCGACGGCGGCGAACCGTGTGCGCCGGTCGCAAGACCGGCCAGATCCCAGTGACAAGGAGGTCCTGTGCGCCGGACCACTACGCTCGTACCCGTGCGTACCCGTCTTGCAGACCTGGCCCAGCTCGCGGGCGTGAGCACCGCGACGGTCTCGCGCGTCCTCAACGGCAAGGCCAACGTCTCTCGCGAGACCCGCCAGGCCGTGCTCTCGGCGCTCGACCAGCTCGGCTATGAGCGCCCCGAGCGGCTCAAGCACCGGTCGGCCGGGCTCATCGGCCTCGTCGTGCCGGAGCTCGTCAACCCGGTCTTCCCCGCCTTCGCCCAGGTGATCGAGGACCACCTCTCCGACGCCGGCTACACGCCCGTGCTGTGCACGCAGTCCCCCGGCGGCACCACCGAGGACGAGTACGTCGAGATCCTCATGGAGCACGGGGTGGACGGGATCGTGTTCGTCTCGGGGCTCCACGCCGACACGCAGGCCGGCCGCGACCGCTACGTCCGGCTGCGCGAGCGCGGCATGCCGATCGTCCTCGTGGGCGGCTACGCCGAGGGCATCGACGCGCCGTTCGTCTCGGCCGACGACGCCCAGGCCGCCGAGCTCGCCGTGCGCCACCTCGTGAGCCTGGGGCACCGGCGGATCGGCCTCGCGGCCGGGCCCACGCGCTTCGTCCCCACGCAGCGCAAGCAGGACGGGTTCGTGCGGGCGCTCGTCCAGCACGGCCTGGCGGCCGACGAGGCGGACGCGCGCACGCACGTGGTCAACACGCTCTTCACGCTCGAGGGCGGTCAGGCCGCGGCCGAGGAGCTGCTCGCGAGCGGGCACACCGCGGTCGTGTGCGCGAGCGACCTCATGGCGCTCGGCGTCACGCGGGCGGTCCGCGCACGGGGGCTCGCGGTCCCGGCGGACATGTCCGTCGTCGGCTACGACGACTCGCCCCTCATCGCCTTCACGGACCCGCCCCTGACGACGGTGCGCCAGCCGGTCGCGGCCATGGGACGGGCCGCGGTGGCCGCGCTGCTGACCGAGATCTCCGGCGACCGGGCGCCGAGGAGCGAGCTGCTCTTCCAGCCCGAGCTCGTCGTGCGCGAGTCCACGGGCAGCGCCCCGGTACCCGCACCCGTCGCCTGAGAGGGCGACCCTCGCGTTCCGGTTGACGGGCGCGGGGCGAGTTGTGCAAGGATGCTGCAACGTACATCGCAGTCTTGCCGTGCTGATCACCCAGTGAGACGCCACTCTCCCCCGACGACGCGAGGACAGCCCCTCCCATGACCCGAATCGATTCGACGCCCGCACCCTCGACCGAGGCCGTCACCGTCCACGCGGCCAGCGCGACCGAGGGCAGCTGGTGGCGCGACGCGGTGATCTACCAGGTCTACCCGCGGTCGTTCGCCGACGCGAACGGCGACGGGGTCGGCGACCTGCCGGGCATCACCGCGCACCTCGACCACCTCGTCGAGCTCGGCGTCGACGCGCTCTGGCTCTCGCCGTTCTACCGCTCGCCGCAGAAGGACGCCGGCTACGACGTCGCCGACTACCGCGACGTCGACCCGCTGTTCGGCACGCTTGCGGACTTCGACGCGCTGCTCGAGGCCGCGCACGCACGCGGCGTGCGGGTCGTCGTCGACCTCGTGCCCAACCACACCTCCGACCAGCACGCCTGGTTCCAGGCCGCGCTCGCCGCGGGCGAGGGCTCGCCCGAGCGCGCGCGCTACCTGTTCCGCGAGGGCCGCGGCGCCGGCGGCGAGGAACCGCCGAACAACTGGCAGTCGATCTTCGGCGGGCCCGCCTGGACCCGCACCACGCGCCCCGGCGGCACACCCGGCCAGTGGTACCTGCACCTGTTCGACTCGTCACAGCCCGACCTCGACTGGTCCAACCCCGAGGTCCGCACCGAGTTCGAGGACGTGCTGCGGTTCTGGCTCGACCGGGGCGTCGACGGCTTCCGCGTCGACGTCGCGCACGGCATGGTCAAGGCCGACGGGCTGCCCGACTGGGACGGCCACGTCGCGATGGTCGACGGCACCGAGGCCGACGGGACGGACGCCGTAAACGGCTCCGGCAACTCCGGACCGATGTTCGACCAGGACGGCGTCCACGAGATCTACCGCGCCTGGCGCCGGATCCTCGACTCCTACGACGGCGACCGCGCTATGGTAGCCGAGGCGTGGGTCGAGCCGCTCTCGCGACTCGCGCGCTACGTGCGCCCCGACGAGATGCACCAGGCGTTCAACTTCTCGTTCCTCGTCGCCGGCTGGGACGCGGCCCGCCTGCGCGGCGTCGTCGAGTCGTCGTTCAAGGCCAACGACGCGGTCGGCGCGCCCGCCACCTGGGTGCTGTCCAACCACGATGTCGTCCGGCACGCGTCGCGCCTCGGCCTCGCCGAGCCGGAGAACCGGCCGAACGGCCTGTTCGCGACCGACCCGCAGCCCGACGCCGCGCTCGGCCTGCGGCGCGCCCGCGCGGCCAGCCTGCTCATGCTCGGCCTGCCAGGCTCGTCCTACGTGTACCAGGGCGAGGAGCTCGGCCTGCCCGAGCACACCAGCCTCGACGACGCCGTCCGCCAGGACCCCGCCTTCTTCCGCACCCGCGGCGCCGAGGCGGGCCGCGACGGCTGCCGCGTCCCGATGCCCTGGGAGGCGGGCGCCCCCGCCTACGGCTTCTCCCCCGACGGTGCGGCCTGGCTCCCGCAGCCGTCGTCGTACGCGGCGCACGCGGTCGACGTCGAGCGCACCACCCCGGGCTCCACCTTCGACCTGTACCGGACCGCGCTGGCGACCCGCAAGGCCGAGCACCTCGGCACGGGCGACCTGGCCTGGCTCGACGTGTTCGCGGACGACCCGCACGTCGTCGCGCTGCGCAACCGTGACGTCGTCGTGCTCGCGAACCTGGGCGGGGCCCCGGTCGCGCTCCCGACGGGCGCCGAGATCCTGGTCGCGTCGGGCGAGCTCACGGACGACGCGGACGCCGTCGCCGTCCCCTCGGACACGACGGTCTGGTACCGCGCCTGACCCACCGCGACGAAGTACGGCGGCGAGGTCGGGTCAGCCGCCGGAGACGCTGAGCTCCGCCTCGACGAGCTGCTGCCGGTGCTCCGGCGTGAGCTCACGCGAGTCCAACCACCCGTACGGCAGGTGCGCGGTCTTGGGGGTCCCGGAGCGGCCGCGCGGACCCTCGGCGCCCTCGCCCGGGTAGGGCTGGTCGAGGTCGAGCGCGTCGAGACGTTCGCGCAGCTCGGCGAGCGTCGACACGAGCGCGAGCGACGACCGTGCCTCACCGCCGACGGCGTACCCCTTGAGGTACCAGGCCATGTGCTTGCGCAGGTCACGCATGCCCTTGCCCTCGTCCTCCCAGTACTCGACCTGCAGCTCGCCGTGGCGGTAGATCGTGTCGGCGACCTCGCGCAGGCCGGGGCGGATCCGCGCGTCGGACCCGGCGAACGCGGCGGCGAGGTCCGCGAACAGCCACGGCCGTCCCTGGCACCCGCGCCCCACCACGACGCCGTCTGCGCCGGTGACCTGGACCATGCGGACGGCGTCCTCGGCGGACCAGATGTCGCCGTTGCCGAGCACGGGGATGCTGCGGACGGTCTCCTTGAGGGTCGCGATCGCAGCCCAGTCGGCGGTGCCCGAGTAGTGCTGCTCGACCGTGCGGGCGTGCAGCGCGATCGCCGCCGCCCCTTCCGCTCCGCGATGAGGCCGGCGTCGAGGTAGGTGAGGTGCTCGTCGTCGATGCCCTTGCGAGTCTTGACGGTGACAGGGACCCCGTAGGCGCCTCCCGCCTCGACGGCGCCCGCGACGATCCGGGTGAACAGCTCACGCTTCCACGGGAGCGCACCGCCACCGCCACGCTTGGTGACCTTGGGCACGGGGCAGCCGAAGTTGAGGTCGACGTGGTCGGCGAGGCCCTCGGTGGCCAGGAGCCGGACGGCGCCCGCGACCGTCGCCGGGTCGACGCCGTACACCTGGGCGGAGCGCGGCGACTCGCCCTCGTCGAACGTGACGATCCGCAGGGTGGCGGGGTGCCGCTCGACGAGCGCCCTGCTCGTGACCATCTCCGCGACGTACAGGCCCGCGCCGTGCTCGCGGCACAGCGTCCGGAACGCCTTGTTCGTCACGCCGGCCATGGGTGCGAGCACGACCGGCGTGTCGATCGTGTGCGGCCCGATGCGTAGCGGGGGCAGCAGCGTGCTGACGGCGGAGGTGGGGGTTGTCACGTCCCCATTCTCCCATCCGCCGCCGGCCACGCAGGCCCGCGTCAGAGCCAGCCGTTGTCCTGGGCGATCCGGACGGCCTCCGCGCGGGTCCGGGCACCCGTCTTTCCGATGGCCGACGACAGGTAGTTGCGCACCGTCCCCTCCGACAGGAACGCCGCCTTCGCGATCTCGGCGACCGTGCCGCCGTCGGCCGCGTGGAGGAGCACGTCGCGCTCGCGCTCGGTGAGCGGGCTCTCCCCCACCGTGAGCGACTCGACCGCGAGGTCCGGGTCGACGACGCGCAGGCCGGCGTGCACGCGGCGGACGGCGTCCGCGAGCTGCTCCGCGGGGGTGTCCTTGACGACGAACCCGCTCGCGCCCGCATCGAGCGCCCGGCGCAGGTAGCCCGGACGACCGAACGTCGTGACGATGAGCGAGCGGCAGTCGGGGTACGTCCGACGCAGCGCCGCCGCGGCGCCGATGCCGTCGAGGCCGGGCATCTCGACGTCGAGCAGGGCGACGTCGGCGCGCGCGTCGCGGGCCGACGCCACGACCTCGTCACCACGCCCCACCTGGGCGACCACCTCGAGGTCGGGCTCGAGGTCGAGCAGGGCGGCGAGCGCGCCACGGACCAGGGCCTGGTCGTCGGCGAGGAGGAGCCGGATCGTCACCGCCCGATCCTCGCACCTGTCGCGTCGCCCGAGCGACGACCCGCGCGCACGGCCAGGCGGAAACCTCCGAGCGGGCTCGGCCCCGTCTCGACGGTCGCGACCGCGGCGGCAGCACGCTCCCGGAGCCCGGCGAGACCGTGCCCGGGCGCGTCACCGGGAGAACCGGGTGCCGGCCGATGCCCGTCCCGGCCGTCGTCGTCGGGGCAGGTCTCCGCCCCTCGGCCGTCGTCCTCGACGACGATCCGGTCGGGGGCGAGCGTCACCACGACCCGGCCTGCGGCCGCGTGCCGCAGGACGTTGGTCGTGCCCTCGCGCACCGCCCACGCGAACAGCTCGCGCAGGTCCTCGGGGACCGCGTCGACCGCGCCCGGGAGCTGGGCCTCGATGCCCGCCGCGTCCAGGGCCCGCCGCGCCGCGGCGAGCTCGCCCGCGAGCGTGACGTGCCGCGTCGCCGCGACCATGCCGCGGACGTCCGCGAGCGCCGACCGGGCCAGGGACTGGATGTCGGCGACCTCGGCGGCCGCCCGGGCGGGATCGGCCTCGACGAGCCGCCCCGCGAGCTCGGACTTCACCGAGATCACGGTCAAGGAGTGCCCGAGCACGTCGTGCATGTCGCGGGCGATGCGCTCCCGCTCACGCGAGACGGCGAGCGCCGCCACCTCCTCCTGGGCGAGCTGGAGCTGGTGGTTGCGCTCGACGAGCTGGGCGAAGCCGTAGGTCGCGAGGGTCGCGAGGACGAGCGCCGCGACGTTGCCGTCCTCGGGCTCCCAGCCGGGGATGACGCGTGGCAGGACGAGCATGAAGATCGCGAGGGCGACCGTCACGAGGAGCGCACGGGGCGTACGGAGCAGGTAGACGGCCGAGACACTGATGAACACGGTGCCGACGAGCCCGTGCTCCTGGGCTGCGAGGCAGGCGAGGACGACGCCGACCACCTGGACGGCGACCGAGAGGATCGCCCACCGCCGGGCGATCCGGCCCTCCACCGCGAAGGTGCGGCGCAGGAGGAACACGGAGGTGACGAACCCGGCGGCGCTGAGCGCGACACCGACGATGCCGCACCAGCGGAGCACGGGGTCGGGGTTCGCCCACGACTCGCGGGCCGGCTCGCTGAGGAACACGACCCACACGGCGCCGAAGAGCGGGCCGATGAGCCTCCACACACGACGTTGACGATCCTGGGTGGCGTCCGGGCCCGCGATCGCCGCCGCCACGGCGTGACCCATGACGTGACGGTCGTCGACGTCGTCGGGCCCGGGGGCAGGAGGCACGCTCACGCGACCCACCGTAGTGGTGGGTCGCGTGCGCGCTCCGGAGAACGGGCTGGTCACACCCGCGCCGTGTCCTTGCGGAACCGCCAGGCGGCGCCGAGGGAGAACACCACGGCCCACGCGACGACGTTCACGACCGCCCAGCCCGAGAAGCCGTCGCCGAGCGGCGCGCGGGTCAGCTCGGCCAGCCCGTAGGTCGGCATGACCTTGGCGACGTCGGCGAACCAGCCGTCGCCGAGCGGGAAGAACAGCCCGCCGGCGAAGGACAGGAGCGCCAGGACCGGGCCGAGGATCTGCATGACGTTCTCGGACGGGAGCAGGTAGCCCATGAACAGGCCGAACGCCGCGAACACGATGGAGCCCGCCCAGGCGATCAGCGGCGCCAGGATCCACGCGTAGAACGGCATGTGCGCCTTGCCGAGCGCGAGGCCCACGCCGACGGTGATGAGCACCGACACGGCGCCGAGCGCCATCGTGGCGGTGATCTTGGTGACGACGTAGGCCCACGAGCGCAGGGGCGTGAGGCGCAGCTGGCGGGTCCAGCCCTGGGCCCGCTCGACCGAGACGCTCGCGCCGCCGGACGTCGCCGTGAGCAGCGCCCCGTAGAGCGCCATCGAGACGAGGATCCACGCGGTGACGTTGCCGTTGCCGGCCTTCTGCGTCGTGTAGTCCGACGCGGTCCCGAAGATCAGGAAGAACGCGGGCGGCATGACGAGCGAGAAGATCAGCGTGCGGCGGTTGCGGAAGAATCGGCGGAGCTCGAGCTTCAGGTACGTGGCACTCACGCCGCGGCCGACGGCGGGTGTGCCGATCCGTGCGCCGGTGGGCCGGGCCGCGGGGCTCGGGGCGGGGCTGGGGGCGAGCGTGCTCATCGGAGGGCTCCTTCGGTGGCGGTGACGGCGGCGGGCGCCGGGACGTCGGTGGCGGACGTCGGGTGGGCGGAGGTGAGGGCGACGAACGCCTCCTCGAGGTTCTCGGCGGTGACCTCGAGGTCGCGCGCCTTGGTGCGGGTGAGCAGGTAGCGGGCGACGGTGTCGGAGTCCGAGGTGCGGACGATGATCCGGTTCCCGCGCTCCTCGACCGTGTCGACGCCGTCGAGCGCGCGGATCGCGTCGAGCACCTGGCCGGGCTCGGCCTCCGCGTCGAGCAGGGCCGTGACGGTGCGGCCCGACGCGAGGTTCTTGATCTCCGCGGACGAGCCGTCGGCGACGATCCGACCCTGGCTCACGAGGACGATGCGGTCCGCGTACGCGTCCGCCTCCTCCAGGTAGTGGGTCGCGAAGACGATGGTCCGGCCGCGCGCGGCGTCCTGCCGGATCGCCGACCAGAACTCCCGGCGCCCCTCGACGTCCATCCCGGTCGTCGGCTCGTCGAGCAGCAGCAGGTCGGGCTCGGAGACGAGCGCCATCGCGAACCGGAGCCGCTGCTGCTGGCCGCCCGAGCACTTGCCCACCATCCGGTCGGCGATGTCGGCGATCCCGGCGCGCTCCAGGTACGGGGCGGCCGCGACCGAGCTGCCGAACAGGGACGCTGTGAGCTCGACGGTCTCCGCGACCGTGATGTCGCGGAGCAGCCCGCCGGTCTGCATGACGGCGGCCACGCGGCCGGCGGCGATCGCGTCCGCGGGGCTGTGCCCGAACACCTCGAGCGTGCCCGACGACGCCTGCGACAGACCGAGCACCATGTCGATGGTCGTGGTCTTACCGGCGCCGTTCGGGCCGAGGAACGCGACGACCTCGCCCGGCATGATCGTGAGGTCGATGCCGTTCACGGCACGGACCGTGCCCGACGGCGACGAGAACTGCTTGTGCAGCCCGTGCAGCGCGAGCGCGGGCGTCGTGGGGAGGCTCCGTGGCCCCTGCGGTGTGGTCATGACACCATCCTGGACGTCGGCGCAGGTCAGCGGCACCGACGGCTGTCACAGGTGCCTCATGACATCTGTCACCGTTTCCGCCGTGTGGGCATCCGGGGCGCCGGCGCAACCTTTCCGGGCCGTCGCACGTCTTCTACGGTGTGACCACCATGGCGACGCACACCCCGCCCTCAGGACGCCCACGCCGGCGGTCAGACGCTGCCGCCACCGGCAGCGTCGAGGTGGTCGTGCTCGACGACGCGGACGTCGACGAGCCCGACACACCCGACCGCCACGAGCGCGACACCGCGTTCACGGCCTTCGTGGAGCAGAGCTCGCCGGCCCTGCTGCGCACCGCATGGTTCCTGTGCGGGGACGCTCACCGGGCGGAGGAGCTCGTGCAGCACGCCCTCGTCCGGACGTACGCGGCGTGGTCGCGCGCGAGCCGGGGCGACCCGCTGGCCTACGCCCGCCGGGTGCTCGTGAACCTCCGGACGGACTCGTGGCGGCAGCGTCGTCGCGAGGTCCTGAGGGCGCCCGAGGACCTCCCGGACCCCGGCGGCGGGCCGGACGAGCACACGGTGACGCACGACCGCGACGAGCTCGTGCGCGCGCTGGCGCTGCTGACGCCGCGACAGCGCCGGATCGTGGTGCTCCGGCACCTCGTCGGGCTGCCCGAGTCCGAGGTCGCCGCGGCGCTCGGCGTCAGCGTCGGCACCGTGAAGTCGACGGCGCACCGGAGCCTGGCCACGCTCCGCGCAGCACTGTCCCAGCCCGAGCCGGAGGAGACCCGATGACCGCGCCCGGTCCCGACCCCGTCGCCGACGAGCTCCTCGCCCGCGCCGAGGCCGTCGTGCCCCCGATGTCGCTCGACCCCGCCGTGGTCCTGGAGCGCGGTCGCCGGCGCGTCCGACGACGCACGGTCACCACCGGCGCGGGCGGCCTGCTGGCCTGCGCCGCGGTCCTCGCGGTAGTGATGGGCGCCGTCGGACACGACGCTCCGAGCGGGTTCGACGCCGCCCGCGCCCCGTCACCCAGCGCGGCGACCGGGACGCCGTCGCCGACGAGCGCTGCGACGACCGTGCCGACGCCCCGCACGCTCGCGCCGGGCGTTGTCGCGCCGTCCGGGCGGCTCTCGGCCGACGAGCTCGGGCAGGTCGACCTCGGGACCTGGGAGGGCGTGCCCGTGTGGCTGGCGGACGGTGAGCTGCACGCCCAGACCGACTCGGACGGCGCTGTGAGCGCGAGCCGCAGCACTGACGACGCGCGGGCCGAGCTGCTGGCTCCCGGTCGCCCGAGCCGCGGCGTCTACGTGTGGGGGACTCCCCGCGCGACGACCCCGGAGCCGTTCCGTACCTGTGGACGACGGCGCAACCGACCGATTCAGCCGGCGAGGGACCGCTCGTCGTCCCGGTGCCGACGTTCGAGGTCGCCGGCGCCACCGGAAGCGGTCCGCAGTGGGCCGTCGGACTGTTCGGCACGGACGTGAACATCTCCGACACCGACCAGATCGGGGTCGTGTTCCGGAACGAGGACGGCACGCTCAGCACACCGGACTGCCCCGACCTCGCCGCCCGCACCTGCATGGACCCGCTTCCCCGGCCGTCGCCACGGCCGTCGCGACGTCGACCGGCTCGGCCGCTGCGCCGTCGTCGGGCACGGGGAACGGGCACACCGTCCCGGACGCCCAGGAACGAAAGATCCAGGTGCGTGCGAGCGTTCTCATGCAGACGGTGGCCGACGCGATCGGCGACGGCGACGACGGCCGGAACGACCCCGGTGTCGCCACGTACTGGCACGGGCTCGATGGCGTGCTGAACACGCTCGTTCACGACGCCGAGGCGCAGGGCTTCCCGCGCGGCGGCGACGGCGCACGTGTCGTCGAGCTGGGCTTCTTCACCTACCCCGGCTTCCTGCACGAGCGGTCGGCCGAGTGGATCGGCTGGATCGACGGAGAGCGCGTCACCGTCTCGTTCGAGGGCGGCTCGGGGAGGCTGCGCTACGTCGGACCGGGCGCGGGCGGCAAGCGGGTCGACGTGCTGCTGCCGTCCGACGGCGCCCGCCTGGTCGACGTCGTGACCCACGCGTACGACCGGCGTCTGGTGGGCACGGTGCTGGGCTTCACCGACGCGAAGGGCAGCGACCACCACCTCGACCTGCTCACGCGCACCTGGCTCGACTGAGCCGTGTGGGCATCCCAAACGGACGCCCACACGGCAGGGGTGGTCAGGCGCCGACGAGGTGCGTCGCCAGGTACGGGGTGACCTGGTCGAGCGCGACGCGCTCCTGCTTCATGGAGTCGCGGTGCCGGATTGTGACGGCCTGGTCGTCGAGCGTGTCGAAGTCGACCGTGATGCAGAACGGCGTGCCGATCTCGTCCTGGCGGCGGTAGCGGCGCCCGATCGCGCCGGCGTCGTCGAAGTCGACGTTCCACGCCTGGCGCAGCTCGGCGGCGAGGTCGCGCGCCTTCGGGGACAGCGCCTCGTTGCGCGACAGCGGCAGCACGGCGGCCTTGACGGGCGCGAGGCGCGGGTCGAGCCGGAGCACGGTGCGCTTGTCGACGCCGCCCTTGGCGTTGGGGGCCTCGTCCTCGGCGTACGCCTCGACGAGGAACGCCATGAGCGAACGGGTCAGGCCGGCCGCGGGCTCGATGACGTAGGGCACCCAGCGCTCGTTCTTCTCCTGGTCGAAGTACGACAGGTCCTTGCCCGAGTGCTCGGTGTGCGTCTTGAGGTCGAAGTCGGTGCGGTTGGCGATGCCCTCGAGCTCGCCCCACTCGGAGCCCTGGAAGCCGAAGCGGTACTCGATGTCGACGGTGCGCGTCGAGTAGTGCGAGAGCTTCTCCTTGGGGTGCTCGTAGCGGCGCAGGTTCTCGGGCGAGATGCCGAGGCCCGTGTACCAGGCGGTCCGCGTGTCGATCCAGTACTGGTGCCACTCGGCGTCGGTGCCGGGCTCGACGAAGAACTCCATCTCCATCTGCTCGAACTCGCGGGTCCGGAAGATGAAGTTCCCGGGCGTGATCTCGTTGCGGAACGACTTGCCGATCTGCGCGATGCCGAACGGCGGCTTCTTGCGCGCGGCCGACGACACGTTGCTGAAGTTCACGAAGATGCCCTGCGCGGTCTCGGGCCGCAGGTAGTGCAGGCCGGACTCGTCCTCGACGGGGCCGAGGTAAGTCTTGAGCATCATGTTGAAGTCGCGGGGCTCGGTCCACTGGCCACGCGTGCCGCAGTTCGGGCAGGCGATCTCGGCGAGGCCGCCCTCGGGCGCACGGCCCTTCTTCTCCTCGAACTCCTCGATCATCTGGTCCTCGCGGAACCGCTTGTGGCAGTGGAGGCACTCGGTGAGCGGGTCGGTGAAGACGCCGACGTGGCCGGAGGCCACCCACACCTGGCGGGGCAGGATGACCGCGGAGTCGAGGCCGACGATGTCGTCGCGGCTCGTGACCATCGCGCGCCACCACTGCCGCTTGATGTTCTCCTTGAGCTCCACACCGAGGGGTCCGTAGTCCCACGCGGAGCGGGTACCGCCGTAGATCTCGCCGGACGGGAAGACGAAGCCTCGCCGCTTGGCGAGCGAGACGACGGCGTCGAGACGGGAGACAGGGACCACGGGGCACTCCTCGAAGACGGCTGCCCGCATGGCGTGCGGGCAGGTGGGGGTCGTTCGGAGGTCCCAGCCTACCGGGCACCCTCGGGCAGCCCGGCGTCCTTTGACATCGCTCACACCGCTAGATGAGAATGAGAATCGACAAGGAGCACCCGCCGACCCCGCCGGAGACCAGCCGTGCAGCGCATCACCAAGCAGCGCGTCGCCGTCCAGCACGCCCTGGACGACCTGGACGACTTCCGCTCCGCGCAGCAGCTCCACGAGCTCCTGCGCTCCCAGGGCGACGGCGTCGGCCTCGCAACCGTGTACCGCGCGCTCCAGGCCCTCGCCGACGACGGCGCGGTCGACGTCCTGCGGACCGAGGGCGGGGAGAACGTCTACCGCCGGTGTGCCAAGCAGGAGCACCACCACCACCTCGTGTGCCGCACGTGCGGCCGGGCGGTCGAGATCGACGGCCCGAGCGTCGAGGCCTGGGCGGCCTCGGTCGGTGCGCAGCACGGCTTCACCGACATCCAGCACACGGTCGAGCTCTTCGGCACGTGCGCCGACTGCCGCGCCGCGACCGTCAGCTGAAGGCCGTCACGACGTCGTCCTCGGCGCCGACGCAGAACTGGTTGCCCTGCGGGTCCGCGAGCACCGTCCACCGGTAGCCCGGGATCGTGTGCTCGCCGACGACGACGGCGCCCGCCTCCACGAGTCGGGCGACCTCCGCTGCCCGGTCGTCCGCGCCGAGGTCGAGGTGCACCCGGTTCTTGCCCGGCGTCGGGTCCTCGACACGCTGGAACCCGAGGTTCGGCAGACCGTCGGGCGTCGCAACGACGAAGAACCAGCCGCCGGCATCGTCGTCGTCCAGCCGGCCCCCAGCGCGTCCACCCACCACTGCGCGAGCGGCGCCGGGTCCGACGAGTCGAACGTGACCATGCCGATCGTGAGGCTCATGGCTCGACGGTAGGTCCGGCTGCCTCGTCGCGCGCGTCCGGTGCGACCATCCCCGCCTCGCCGCCGACCAGGCGCTCGACGACATCCTCGGCGACCGTGCGGTCCGCGAACAGCAGCCGCACCGCGGACGGATCGGGGTTGCCGCGGTCGGGTCCGCGCCACGCGAGCGTCAGACCCGCACGCTCGACGACGGCGCGCGAGCGCACGTTGTGCTCGAGGAGGCTCGCGACGACGGGCCGCTCGGGGTCGACCCGATCCGCCCACTCGCGCGCGGCCCGCACGAGCTCGCTCGCGTACCCCTGCCCTTGCGACGCCGGGCGCAGCCGGTAGTACAGGTTCCAGGCGACGCCGTGCACGCCCGTGCACCCGCCCACACCCAGCAGGATGCGCGAGCCGGGTCGCGCAGCGCCCAGTAGCCCAGCCCGTCCCGCTGCCACGCCCACGCGCACAGCCCGACGAACTCCTCCGTCTGGGCCCGCTCGACGTGCCGCCCCGACGGGAAGTGCCACCAGACCGCGGGGTCCGTGTTGAGCGCGAAGAGGTCGTCGACGTCGCCGGGCCCGACCGCGCTGAGCAGCAGCCGGTCGGTGTGCACGACCCACGGCGGGTTCTGCGCTCCCCGTCCTGCGGCAGGCTCACGACGCGCCGCCGGTGCCCTGGGAGACCGCGTCGACCGCCCCGCCGTACCGGCGGTCGCGGCGCGCGTACTCCTCGACGGCGCGCCACAGGACGAGCCGGTCGACGTCGGGCCACAGCTCGGGCACGAACACCAGCTCCGCATAGGCGGACTGCCAGGGCAGGAAGTTCGACGTCCGCTGCTCGCCGGAAGACCGCAGGAACAGGTCGACGTCGGGCATGTCGGGGTCGTACAGGTGCTTCGCGATGGTCTTCTCGGTGATCCGCGACGGGTCGAGCCGCCCCGCCGCGACCTCCGCCGCGAGCGAGCGGACGGCGTCGGTGATCTCGAGGCGGCCGCCGTAGTTCACGCACAAGGTGAGGGTCAGCCCGTCGTTCCCGGCGGTCTGCCGCTCGGCGACCTGCAGCTCCTTGACGACGCTCCCCCAGAGCCGCGGCTGGCGCCCGGCCCACCGGATCCGGACACCCCACGAGTCCCACAGGTCCCGACGACGCCGGATCGTCTCCCGGTTGAACCCCATGAGGAAGCGCACCTCCTCGGGCGACCGCTTCCAGTTCTCGGTCGAGAACGCGTACGCCGAGACGTGCGAGATCCCGAGCTCGACAGCCCCCGCGACCACGTCGTTGAGCGCCACCTCACCCGCCTCGTGCCCGGCCGTCCGGGGCAGGTGGCGCGCGTTCGCCCAGCGCCCGTTGCCGTCCATGACGATCGCGACGTGCTGGGGCAGCACCTCGCGCGGGATGGCCGGCGGACGCGCGCCCGAGACATGCGGCGTCGGTGCGACGCGCTCGGGTCGGGCGGCCGGCGAGGTGCCGCGGCGGGATGCTCGTGCCATCACAGGAAGGTGGTCTCCGTCTCACGGGTCGTTTCCGGGGCTTCGGTGCGCTCGGGCTCGCGCTCGACGAGCCGCAGGGACCGCAGGCGTCGCTCGAGGTGGAACTGGGAGTACACCGCGACGAGGCCGCTCGCCTCGCTGCGGTGCCGGGGCGACGATGCGTCGGCCGTCGCCCAGTCGCCCGCGAGGAGCGCGGCAAGCAACGCGAAGGTCTCGGGGGCGGGCGCCGTCGAGCCGGGCGGACGGCACCGCGCGCACACCGCGCCTCCGGACGCGACGGAGAACGCGGTGTGTGGGCCCGGCTCGCCGCAGCGCGCGCAGTCGGTGAAGCTCGGCGCCCAGCCCGCCACGGACAGCGCCCGCAGCAGGTAGGAGTCGAGGACGAGCCCGGCGGCGTGGTGGTGCTCGGCGAGCGCGCGCAGCGCCCCGCCAGGAGCCAGAACTGCTGGACCGCGGGCTCCCCTCCTCGGTCAGCCGCTCGGCAGTCTCGAGCATCGCCGTGCCGGCCGTGTAGAGCGCGTAGTCGCGCGCGATCTCGCTCGCGTACGGGCCGACCGTCTCGACCTGGGTCACGACGTCGAGCGTCCGGCCCACGTAGAGCTGCGCGTCGACGAACATGAACGGCTCGAGGCGCGCACCCACGCGCGAGGACGTGCGCCGCACGCCCTTGCCGACCGCACGGACCTTCCCGTGCTCGCGCGTGAGCAGCGTGACGATGCGGTCGGCCTCGCCCAGCTTCTGGGCGCGCAGCACAAGCGCCTCGTCGCGGTAGACCGGCATGGGCACCATTGTCTCCCGCGCAGCCGACATCCGTGGTCAGAGCGACGCGAAGAACCCCGGACGTCCGCGACGACGAGGTCCGGGTCCGTCACGGCGGCGAAGTGCCCGCCCCGCGGCTGTTCCGTGAACCGGACAAGATTCGTCGACCGCTCGGCGCACGCCCGCAGCGTCCGGAAGTCCCACGGGAACACCGCCACCGCCGTCGGGACAGGGTTCGGCAGGTCCCGGTACCCGGCGCCGCTGCGGGCGTCCTCGAGGTACTGGCGTGCCGCTGACCCCGCGGTCCGCGTGAGCCAGTAGACCGTCACGTGCGCGAGGTACTCGTCGACGTCCACCGGCTGCTCGCCCCAGCCCGTCCACAGCTCGGCGTTCCATGCCAGGAGGCCCGCCGGAGAGTCCTCCAGCGCGAAGGCCAGCGTCTGCGGCCGCTTCTGCTGGATCGCCTGGTAGCCCGCCTTCGCCTGGAAGTCGGCCGTGGAGCCCGACGTCAGGCTGGCCCAGTCCTCGGGGCTCAGCCGCGCGTTCTCGTCCTCATCGCCCGACGGGAACGCGAAGATCTGCTGCACGTGCACGCCGACGAGCCCGTCCGGCGCGAGGATCCCGAGCTCGCGGCCGACCAGCGAGCCGACGTCGTTCCCCACGACGCCCCACCGCTCGTAGCCCAGGCCCGCCATGAGCGCGGCGAGCGCCCGGCGCTGCGCGCGCTGTCCCAGCCGGTCTGCGTCGTCGGGCCGGAGAAGCCGAAGCCCGGCAGCGACGGTACGACGACGTCGAACGCGGGGGCGTCCGGCGCGCCGTGCGCCACAGGGTCCGTGAGCGGGCCGACGACGCGCGCGTACTCCAGGAGCGTCGAGGGCCAGCCGTGGAGCAGGAGAAGTGCGGTCGCGGGAGAGCCGGACGGGCGGGCCGCGCGCACGTGCCAGAAGTGGACGCGCTGCCCGTCGATCACGGTCGTGAGCTGGGGGAACGCGTTGACGCGCGCAGCGACCGCGTCGAGGTCGAGCTCGCGCCACCGGTCCGCGAGGGCGCGGACGGTCGCGACGGGCATGCCCTGGTCCGCGCCGACGCTCGCGGGCTCGACCGGCCACGCGGTGCGCGCGAGCCGGTCGCGCAGGTCGACGGTCCGCTCCGGGTCGACGACGACGTCGAAGGGCTCGAAGACGCTCGGCGGGGCCACCGGGTTCGGCCGGCTCTGAAGGGGCTGCTCCTGGAAGGTCATGACGGGCTCCTCACGGCTGAGCCCCGGTGCGTCTCACCGGGTGCTGCTCGCAGCCTCCCGCCTCTTCAGGTCAACCTCTGTCCTGAATCGGCGAGACGATGGAGCGATGCAGGAGACCTCCGCACGACTGCTCGAGCTGCTCTCGCTGCTCCAGGCGCGCCGCGAGTGGACCGGCCGGGAGCTCGCGGCGCGGCTCGAGGTGGGCGAGCGCACCGTGCGCCGCGACGTCGAGCGCCTGCGCGCGCTCGGCTACCCCGTCGCCGCCACACGCGGCGTCGCCGGCGGCTACCGGCTCGAAGCCGGCGCCGCCATGCCTCCGCTCCTCCTGTCCGACGACGAGGCCGTCGCGATCGCTGTCGGCCTGCGTACCGCCGCCCGGCACCCGGTCCGGGGGATCGACGAGTCTGCCGCGCGCGCCATCGTGAAGCTCGAGCAGGTGCTCCCGCCCCGCCTGCGCGCCCGCGTCGTCGCCCTGGCGGGAGCGACCGTCGACGTCCCGCCGGACGCCCCGGCGCCCCTGGTCGACGCCGACACGATCGCCGCCTTCGCCGGAGCCGTGCGCGACCACGAGACCGTCCGCTTCGACTACACCCGCCACGACGGCACGGGCTCGCGCCGTCGCACGGAGCCGCACCGGCTCGTCGTGTGGGAGCGCCGCTGGTACCTGCTCGCGTGGGACCTCGACCGCGCGGACTGGCGTACCTTCCGGCTCGACCGCTGCGGCCTGCCGACACCGCCGCGAGGACCGCGGTTCGTGCCGCGCGAGCTGCCCGACGAGCCCGCGGACCTGGTCCGTCGCGGGGTGTCGGCGGCCGGGGCGCAGGTCCGTGCCCGGGTCGTGGTGCACGCCCCTGTCGCAGCGGTGCTCTCGCGCGTCAGTCCCGCAGTCGGCACGGTCACCGCCCGGGACGACGACACCTGTCTGCTCGACGCCGGCGCCGAGTCACCAGCGGTGCTCGCCCGCTACCTAGCCTGGCTCGACGCGGACTTCGAGGTCCTCGGGCCACCCGAGGTCCAGGCCGAGGTCCGCGCGCTCGCAGCCCGGTACGCCCGGGCGGATGCCGGACCCGACGGCGGCTCGTGATGTGATGGCCCGATGACCTCACTCCCGCAGCAGCCGTCGACAGCCGCCGACGACGACACCGCGGAAGCCGGGCACAACGCCCCCGCCGGGTCGTGGGAAGAGCGCATCGCCGCCGCCTGGTACCGC
The DNA here is from genome assembly GCF_030161555.1 of Luteimicrobium album. Taxonomy (GTDB): domain Bacteria; phylum Actinomycetota; class Actinomycetes; order Actinomycetales; family Cellulomonadaceae; genus Luteimicrobium; species Luteimicrobium album. Next base: position 3,121,528 of record NZ_BSUK01000001.1, on the reverse strand, counting down.
GCCCGCACCGAGGAGGTCCCGGACGCCGAGCTGCGCGACGCCGTCGCCGCCCTGGTCGCCGAGCTCCCCGACGACCACCCGGCCGCGCTCTACGAGATCGGCAGCGCCTGGGACTCCACGGGCGCGCCCGAGACCGCGATCGCCTTCTACCGCGCGGCCCTCGCCGCGGGGCTCCGTCCCGACCGGCGCCGGCAGGCCGTGATCCAGCTCGCGAGCTCGCTGCGCAACGTCGGACGCGCGGACGAGGCCGTGGAGATCCTCGAGGCCGAGCGGCGCGAACCGTCCGACAACCTCGACGCCCAGCTCGACGGCTTCCTCGCGCTCGCGCTCGCCGACTCGGGACGGGCCAACGAGGGTGTCGGCGTCGCTGTCGCCGCGCTGGGCAGCCTGGTCCAGCGTTACCACCGCTCGCTCGTCGCGTACGGCGACGACATGCGCTCGAACGAGCGCGACGTCAGGCCCGAGCGTTCCTGACGCAGCGGCCCGCAGGTGACTCCGGTCCGCCTCCGCCGACCATGCAGCAGCCACCATCCCCGCTTGACAGACATAGCGGGGTCCCATGGTCGGCGCCGACGATGGTGCGTCATCGCATGCTCGGCACACCCGGGCGGGGGCGAACACATAGTCGGCCCGCCCGACGGTGCCCCGGCCCCGGGTGCACCAGGTGTCGCCGAGTCAGCGCGTCTCCTCCGAGTCAGCGCGCACTCCCCGCTGACTCGGAGGAGACGCGCTGACTCGCGGCGAAGGTGGGCCGATGGCGGAGCGGGTGGGCGCGGGGAGGTGGTGAAGGGCGTCAAGGAGTGTGCACGGCCCCCGGGCCGAAGCACGACAGCCCGAACCAGCTCGCCGCGCCCGCCCGCGAACCCGACCACGCCCCTCTAACCCGACCCGCGACCCCACCGTCACCGCGGCGAACGGAACCGCCGGTGGACGGACCGCAGGCTCAGCGGCCGACGGTCGCCGGGTCGGCGGCGCGGCCCTCGACCTGCGCGCGCTCGTACCGATTGACGGCCGAGATGATGGCCTTGAGCGACGCCGTCGTGATGGACGGGTCGATGCCGACGCCCCAGAGGACGTCGTCGCCGACCGAGCACTCCACGTACGCGGCGGCCGCCGCATCGGAGCCCGCCGACAGCGCGTGCTCAGCGTAGTCCAGGACGAGCACGTCGTGCCCGACCTGACGCAGCACGTCGAGGAAGGCGTCGACCGGGCCGTTGCCGGTGCCCGTGACGGTCCGGAGCTGGCCGGCGTCCTCGAGCTCGACCTCGAGCGTGTCCGGCCCGTCCTCCGACGACGACGCCCGCGTCGAGACCAGGCGCAGGCGGCCCCAGGGCTCGAGGCCCGAGCCGGGCTCGGCGGGCAGGTACTCGTCGGAGAAGATCCGCCAGATGTCCTCGGCGTTGACCTCGATCCCGCGGGCGTCCGTGTGCTCCTGGACCGCCCGGGAGAACTCGATCTGCAGGCGGCGCGGCAGGTCGAGGTTCCGCTCGGACTTGAGCAGGTACGAGATCCCGCCCTTGCCGGACTGCGAGTTCACGCGGATCACGGCCTCGTAGCTGCGGCCGACGTCCTTGGGGTCGATCGGCAGGTACGGCACGCCCCAGACGATGTCGTCGACCGCGACCCCCTGCGCCTCGGCACGCGCGGCCATGGCCTCGAGGCCCTTCTTGATGGCGTCCTGGTGCGAGCCGGAGAACGCCGTGAAGACGAGGTCGCCCGCCCAGGGTGCCGCTCGCCCACGGGGAGCTGGTTGCACTGCTCGACGGTCCGGCGGATGCGGTCCATCTGCGAGAAGTCGATCTCGGGGTCGATGCCCTGGCTGAACAGGTTCATGCCGAGCGTGACGAGGTCGACGTTCCCGGTGCGCTCGCCGTTGCCGAACAGGCAGCCCTCGATACGGTCGGCGCCGGCCTGGTACCCGAGCTCGGCCGCAGCGACGGCCGTGCCGCGGTCGTTGTGCGGGTGCAGCGACAGGATGACGTGCTCGCGGTGGTCGAGGTGGCGGTTCATCCACTCGATCGAGTCGGCGTACACGTTCGGGGTCGCCATCTCGACCGTGGCGGGCAGGTTGACGATGACGGGCCGCTCGGCGGTCGGCTCGAAGACCTCGAGCACCTCGTTGCAGATCCGCGCCGCGAACTCGAGCTCGGTGCCTGTGTACGACTCGGGCGAGTACTCGTAGTAGATCCGCGTCTCGGGGATGGTCTCCTCGAACTTGCGGCACAGCTTGGCGCCCTCGAGGGCGATGTCGACGATGCCGTCCTCGTCGGTGCGGAAGACGACCTCGCGCTGGAGCACCGACGTCGAGTTGTACAGGTGGACGATCGCCTGCTTGGCCCCGCGCAGCGACTCGTAGGTGCGCGCGATGAGGTGCTCGCGCGACTGCGTCAGCACCTGGATGATCACGTCGTCCGGGATGAGGTCCTGCTCGATCAGCAGGCGCACGAAGTCGTAGTCCGTCTGCGACGCGGACGGGAACCCGACCTCGATCTCCTTGTAGCCCATGTCCACCAGCAGGCGGAACATCGCGAGCTTGCGCTCCGCGTTCATGGGCTCGATGAGCGCCTGGTTCCCGTCGCGCAGGTCGACCGCGCACCAGCGGGGCGCCGTGGTGATGCGCTTGTCGGGCCACGTGCGGTCCGGCAGCGACACGTCGAGCTGCGCGTGGAAGGGCTCGTACTTGTGGATCGGCATGCCCGACGGGCGCTGCTGGGCGTGGGCCCAGCGGGGATCCGGGGAGGTGGTGCGGGTGGGAGCGGCGCTGTTCGTCACGGGAAGTTCCTCACGGTCGTGCGGTCGGTTCGTCAGCCGGCACACCAACCACCGCGGCGAGGAACCGGCTCAGCGAGCCTCGCCGCGGCACCGAAGAAGGAGGCTGCCCGTCGCGACCGACGGGCGCATCTCGGGGGACGCACGTCGTCACTGTACTCCAACGAGGAGTCCCGACGACGGCGCGCGCTTCCCCGAGACGGATCCTGCTCAGCGGCGGCGGTCCGGCCGGGCCTGGAGCGCGGCGTCCACGGCAGGGTCGCCGAGCGCGCCGAGCCAGTCGAGCAGGGCCGTGTACGTCGACGGGTTCGAGGCGACGTACGGGCGCAGCGCCGGCGCGTGCTCGGCGATCTGGGCCAGGACCTCGAGCGGCGTGCTCGGGTCGGCCGCCTGCTCGGCCGTGTACCCCGCGACGGGCAGCACGGTCGTCGACTGGGCGTCGGCCGCGGCACGAGCGGGCTCGGGCTCCGGCTGGGACGCGTGGACAGGCTCGGGCTCGGGCTGCGGTTCCGACGCGGCGGCGGGCGCCTGTGCGGCAGCGGCCGGCTCGACCGGCTCCGGCTCGGACCACGCCGGCTCGGCGGCGGAGGACGGCTCCTCCGCGACCGGCCACGCGGCGACCGGCGCCTCGGTCGGGTGCGCGGGAGCGTCGACCGGTGCCACGGAGGTCTCGACCGGAGCATGCTCCTCGGCAGCGCGTGCCGGCACCGCTGCCTTCGCGGGCCGTGGCGCCCGGCGGGGGCGCGGCGTCCACTCGTACGCGGTGCTGGCACCGGTCGCCTCGACCCGGGTGCTGCTCCCCCACTCCTGGACCGACGGGCCGAGCAGCGCGAGCAGGAGCAGAGCCGGCAGACCGTACGCGACGAGCGCGAGCTCGACGGGCACACCGACGACCTTCCACGCGTCGACCGAGACCGCGACCGTGCCGAGCACGACGGCGGTCCCGACCACGAGCCACGCCAGGCCACGGCTGGCCGCGTCCTCACGACGGGAGCTCGCCCAGGCCAGCGCCGCGAGGACGGCGACGGCACCCGACGAGACGAGCGTCACGACGACGCTCGTCGCCGCGCGCGTGCCGTGCGCGTCGCCACCGAGCACGACGGCGTAGCCGATCGCGATGAGCGCTGCCACGAGCGTGAGGAGGAGCAGCGTGTCGCGCACGACGCCGTTCACGCCCGTCCGCGCGTCGTCGGCCGCGCCGTCCGCGAGGCCACGGCGGAACGCCGCGCCCGCGGCCACCGCGCCCAGCGCGGGCACGAGCACGAGCCCGAACCGGAGCGTGTGGAACGACTCGATGCGCAGGAGGTCCGGGGCGGAGCCGGCGCCGACGACGAACAGCACTGCGAGCGCGGCACCGACGCCCACGACCACGGTCGACCAGGCGCGATCCCCCGGAACGCGCCCCAGGCGGGCAGCGCGCCCGCCGCGAGGACGATGAGCGTGCCCGTGAGCGCGTAGACGAACTGCGTGGCCCCGGACCAGCGGTCCGAGGACAGGAAGATCACGAGCGCGACGACCGCGCCGACGGCGAGGACCGCGCCCAGCACGCCGAGGACGATCCGCCAGAACCGGCCGGTGCCCGCGTCCTCGTCGTCGGGACCGAGCTCCGAGGACCGCGGCTGCGCGACGAGGAGCGCACCCGCGAGACCCAGCCCGAGCCCGGTCCCGACACCCCGGTCCAGGTCGGAGCCGGCGAAGAGGTCGAGCAGCAGGTACACGACCGTGACCACGACGTATGGCGTCGCGGCCCACAGGCGGACGGTGCGCGTCGTGTGCACGCTCCAGCCGGTCGGCAGCACGCCCGCCCGGGCGAGGTAGGGCAGCGGGATCGCGGCGAGCGCGACGACGACGGACAGCACGACCTCGACGCGACCGGCGCCGGCGTCGCGCAGGGTCCAGGGCAGGGCGAGGGACGTCAGCAGCGCGACCGCCGCGACGACGTCGCGCACCACGTCGAGGACGGGCACGCGGCCCGAGGGCGTCGCGGGGGTGGACGGCGCGTCCTCGGTGGAGGCGCCGACGGCGGCCCCGGTGGCCGGCTCGGACGGCGTCTCGACCGCCGTCGTCGCCTGCTCGGTGCCGGGCGACGGGTCGGGGGTGCCGGGAGGTTCGGCGATGCTCACAGGGGCTCCTTCGGTCGGGCGAGCGCCGGTCGGGTCCTCGTCGGGTGCCGGGACCGCACGGGCGGCTCGTCTGCTACGTGGTCGTTTCTACCGGCCGGGACGGATCGGGACAACCGTGCCTCGCCGGGCGGACCGGATCAGATGCCGAGCTGGAAGACGCCCCAGTACGCCGTGGTCAGCAGGAGCGTGACGATCGCGAAGGTCAGCGCGGCGGCGAGCGCCCACCCTCCGATCCCGCGCGCGACGGGCTGACCCGCGCGCACGCCGGGGACGGCCGAGTGGCCGGTCGGCACGTCGCGCCCCACCCGCTCACGCAGCCACAGGAGCATGCTCCGCCGGGCCTCGCGGCGGTCCGAGAGACGGTTGACGACCACGGCCACCGGCACCAGCGAGGCGATGCCGATCGCGCGCACCCCGAGCCAGCCGCCCTGGACGATCAGCGCGTTCTGCGAGTAGTTGAGCGCGATCTTCGCGATCGCGACCAGGTACACGACGAGCGCGAGCATCGTCAGCACGGCGCCCAGGGACGCGAGCAGCATGGGCACACGCAGGTCGCGGGCCATCCCGCCCACGTGGCTGCGGGACCGCCACCGGCGGGTGCCGAACGACACGATCATCCACACGAGGGGCGCGCCGATCGCGAGCGAGACGGCGGCGATCGTGAAACCGAAGACGGCGTCGCCGTCGCCGTACCAACGGGGGCTCGGGACCGCCTCCGCGAGATAGGTCTGGTTGGGCTGCGCACCGGCGATCTGCGGCGCCGCGCCGGCCGTGCCGGGCAGCCCCGTGATCCAGTCAGCGAGGTCCTGCTGGAACGACGCGGACACCGCGCCGTCACCGCCGCCGAGGTGCAGCCCGTGGTCGGCGCCCTCGTAGTAGCGCACGGTCACGTCCCGGTTCCCGGCCTTCGACGCGTCGGCGAGGATCGCCTGCGCGCCCTGCTCGATCGGCATCGAGACGTCCTCGTCGCCGTACACGACGAGCGTCGGCCGGGTCAGCCGCTCGAGGTACGGGCGCACGTCGAAGTCGGCGTAGTCGAGTCCGCCGTCGGGCAGGTCCATGCCGACCGCGCGCGGGATCGCGCGGAACACGCCCTGCGGGACGCCCGTGTTGCGCAGGTAGTTGTCGACCGCGAACGCGGCCTGCTCGCGCGGCCGCACGACGGGCGCGGACACGAGGGCCGTGAACGCGATCGCCGGGTCCTCGGTCGCCATCACCGGCGCGATCCAGGTGCCCTCCGACTCCCCGTACACGCCCACCCGGGTGGGGTCGACGCCGGGCTCGGTACGCAGGAGCTGCACCGAGCGGTCGTAGTCGCCGGCCTCCTGCACGTAGTCACGGTGCTGCAGCGAGTACGTCGTGAGGTTCTTCGACGGGACCAGCGTCACCACGCCGGCGCTCGCCAGCGCCCAGGCCTGGGGGCGAACGCCGTCGTCGAGTCCCCGGTGCCCGCGCCGTGCACGAACACGACGCCGGGCAGGTCGTCGCCCGCTCCGACGGGCTGCCGGATCTGGCCGGTGACGACCGTGTTCTGGAGCTGGATCGTCACCTCCCGGGACACCACCGGGTAGGTCCCGACGGGGGTCGGGTCGTGCGTCCCCCGATCGTGGTGTCCGTGGTCTGGCTGCGGATGTGGTCCGTCACCGGCTGAGGGTCCCACTCGGGGCCGGCGAACGCGCCGACCGCCGCGAGACCGATCGCGAGGACCGCCGTGGTCGCAGCTGTCCTGAAGGTCACGCGACGATGCTACGTCGCGTGCCTGGTCAGAACCTGCAGGCGGGCCCCCGCGTCGTCCGGGGGACGTCCCGATCAGAACCCGAGTCGGCGGAGCTGCTTGGGGTCGCGCTGCCAGTCCTTCGCGACCTTGACGTGCAGGTCGAGGTACACGCGCGAGCCCAGGAGCGCCTCGATGCCGGCCCGAGCACGCGTGCCGACGTCGCGCAGCCGCGAGCCGCCACGGCCGATCACGATGGCCTTCTGCGAGTCGCGCTCGACGTACACGTCGACGCGGACGTCGAGCAGCTCGTCGCCCGCGGGGCGCGGGCTGCCGTCGGCGCGGGTGCGCGGGACGATCTCGTTCACGACGACCGCGAGCGAGTGCGGGAGCTCGTCGCGCACGCCCTCGAGCGCGGCCTCGCGCACCAGCTCCGCGACCATGACGGACTCGGGCTCGTCCGTGAGCTCGCCACCCGGGTAGAGCTCGGGGCCCTCGGGCAGGTGCCCGACGAGGACGTCGGTGAGGACGTCGACCTGCTGGCCGCGCACGGCCGAGACGGGCACGACGTCGGCCCAGTCGCCCAGGGCGGAGACCGCGAGGAGCTGCTCGGCGACCCGGTCGCGCGGCACGGTGTCGGTCTTCGTGACGGCGACGACCACGGGTGTGCCCCGCCGGCCGCGCATGAGGTCCGCGAGCTGCGACGCGATGTAGCGGTCGCCCGGCCCGACCTTCTGGTCGGCCGGGACGCAGAACACGATGACGTCGACCTCGGTCAGCGTGTCGCGCACGAGGTCGTTCAGCCTCTCGCCGAGGAGCGTGCGGGGGCGGTGCAGGCCCGGCGTGTCGACGAGCACGAGCTGCGCGTCGGGGCGGTTGACGATGCCACGGATGGTGTGGCGCGTCGTCTGCGGGCGGCCCGACGTGATCGCGACCTTCTCGCCGACGAGCGCGTTGGTGAGCGTCGACTTGCCCGCGTTGGGGCGCCCGACGAGGCAGGCGAAGCCGGAGCGGTGGACGTCAGCGGTGGTCATGGGTGTCCTCTCGTGGCGGCGTGCGCACGGGTTCCCCGGCGGCCGCGGTGTGGTCGTCTTCCTCGGCGCCCGCCGCCGACCTGGCCGGCCCGACGACGAGGGTCGCGAGACGGTGCCTGCGGCCCTCGACCCGGTCCGCGACCAGGTGGAGGCCCTGCGCGTCGGCGCTCGAGCCCGCGAGCGGGACCTTGCCGAGCGCCTTGGCGAGCAGCCCGGCGGCGGTGTCCACGTCGTCGTCGTCGACGCGGAGACCGAACAGGTCGCCCAGGTCGTCGAGGCCGAGCCGTGCGGGCACGCGGTAGCGGCCGTCCCCGAGGTCCTCGACCTCGGGGCCCGAGTGGTCGTGCTCGTCGGTCAGCTCGCCGACGATCTCCTCGAGCGCGTCCTCGATCGTGACGAGGCCCGCGATACCGCCGTACTCGTCGACGACGATCGCGATGTGGTTCGACGCGGCCTGCATCTCGCGGAGCAGGTCGTCGACCGGCTTCGACTCGGGTACGAACACGGCGGGCCGGGCCGCGTCGCGCGCGAGGCGCTGCGCCCCTCCGTTGCCGTCGGTCACGAGGCGCACGACGTCTTTGAAGTAGAGGACGCCGAGCAGGTCGTCGACCGACCGGCCGACCACCGGCACGCGCGAGTACCCCGAGCGCAGGAACAGGCGCAGGGCCTTGTCGAGCGCCGTCGTGCCGGCGACGGTGACCATGTCGGGGCGCGGGACCATGACCTCGCGGACCATGGTGTCGCCGAGCTCGAACACGGAGCGCAGGAGCTCGCGGTCGTCGTCCTCGAACGCGTCGGACTCGCCCGCCCGCCGCGCGAGCTCGCGCAGCTCCGCCGCCTCCTCCTCGGGCGTGGGCGGCGGCGGCCGGACGACGGGGCTCAACCAACGCGTCCCGCGCACCACGACCCACAGCAGCCCGGACAGGGCGCGCAGGACGGCGGGCGCGTGCGTGCGGCCCAGGCTGCGGGGGCTCAGGCGCACCAGGCCCACGGCGACGACGGCGCTGACGACGAGCGAGACGAGCAGCACCGCCCACCAGGCGTCGAGCCACGCGCCGACGGCGAGCGTGATGCACGCCGTCGCCGTCATCTCCGCCAGGACGCGCAGGAAGCTCGCCGACGCCGCGACTCCCCGGGCGTCGTCGAGCAGCGCCGTCACCCGGCGCGAGCGGACGTCGTCGGCGCCCTCGTCACGCCCGCCCGCGGCCTCGCGTGCGTGCACGGACCGCGAGCCCTGGCGCAGCACGGCCGTCTCGCCCGCGCTCAGAGCGGCCGCGAGAAGGATCCCGACGACGGCGATGAGGACGAGCAGCCAGACGGGCTCCCCGTTCATGCGGCCCTCGCTGCGCTCATCGGGAGGCGAGGAACGTGAGCAGGAGCTGGCGCTGGAGCGCGAACATCTCCTTCTCCTCCTCGGGCTCCGCGTGGTCGTAGCCGAGCAGGTGCAGGATGCCGTGCGTCGTCAGGAGCAGCATCTCCTCGACGGTCGAGTGCCCGGCTTTCACGGCCTGCTCGGCCGCCACCTCGGGGCACACGACGATGTCGCCCAGCAGCCCCGCGGGCGTGACGTCGCCCTCCCGCCCCGGGCGCAGCTCGTCCATGGGGAACGACAGGACGTCCGTCGGACCGGGCTCGTCCATCCACTTGACGTGCAGGTCCGTCATCGTCGCGGTGTCGACGAACAGGATCGACAGCTCGGTCTGCGGGTGCACGTGCATCTGGTCGAGCACGAAGCGCGCGAGCGCGGCGAACTCGGCCTCGTCGACCTCGTAGCCGGACTCGTTGTTGACCTCGATGCTCATGCGCGGGCTCCTCGGTTGTCCGGGCGGCGGTCGCCGCCGCGTCGGCCTTGCGTGCGGGACCCGGCCACGTCCCACCGCGCGTACGCGTCGATGATGTCGCTCACCAGGCGGTGCCGCACCACGTCCGACGACGTCAGGCGGCAGAACTCGACGTCCTCGACGCCGGTCAGCACGTCCTCGATGACCCGCAGGCCCGACGTCGTCCCGCCGGGCAGGTCGACCTGCGTCACGTCGCCCGTGATGACCATCTTGGAGCCGAACCCGAGGCGGGTGAGGAACATCTTCATCTGCTCGGCGGAGGTGTTCTGTGCTTCGTCAAGAATGACAAAAGCATCGTTCAAACTCCTACCGCGCATGTATGCCAGAGGGGCCACCTCGATGGTGCCGTTGTCGATCAGCTTGGGGATCGAGTCCGGGTCGACCATGTCGTGCAGCGCGTCATAGAGCGGCCGCAGGTACGGGTCGATCTTCTCGTTGAGCCCGCCCGGGAGAAACCCGAGCCGCTCGCCCGCCTCGACGGCCGGGCGCGTGAGCACGATCCGATTGACCTGCTTGGCCTGCAGCGCCTGCACGGCCTTCGCCATCGCGAGGTACGTCTTACCCGTGCCCGCGGGGCCGATACCGAACGTGATGGTGTTCGCGTCGATCGCGTCCACGTAACGCTTCTGGCCGACCGTCTTGGGGCGGATCTGGCGGCCACGGCTCGACAGGATGTTGAACGTCAGGACGTCCGCGGGACGGGTCGCCGTCGGCGCGGTCAGCATGCCGATCGAGCGGCGCACCACCTCAGGCGTGAGCGGGGTGCCCGACTCGGCGATCTCGACGAGCTCGTCGAGCAGGCGCGAGACGAGCGCGACCTCCCCGGGCGCGCCGGCGACGGCGATCTCGTTGCCGCGTGCGTGCACGTCGACGCTCGGGAAGCCGTCCTCCACGGCGCGCAGGACCGAGTCGCGGCTGCCGAGGACGGCGACCATGGGGACGCTCGGAGGGACGACGATGCGGTGCTCGATCCGGGGGCCGCCCACGGCGCCGGGCTGCGCGGCGGGTTCGGGGACCTCGGGACGGGTTGTCGATGTCATGAGCCGGCTGACGCCGTCGCGCTCCTTACTGGTCGATTCGTGGGACCACCATCCTATCGAGGGTCGTCCACCTGTATCTTGACGCCGCCGCCCGGTCTGCGCCGGGTCCCGCAGCTCGCAGCACCCCGAGAGGAACGCCCCGTCATGCCCGCCCTCGCGCACGCCGTCGCCCCGGTGCTCACGGCCACGTCGACGCCTCCCGTCCACGTCGACACGGGAGACACCGCCTGGGTGCTGGTGTGCACCGCGCTCGTGCTCCTCATGACGCCCGGCCTCGCGTTCTTCTACGCCGGCATGGTCCGCTCCAAGCACGTGCTCGCGATGATCATGCAGAGCTTCGCGTGCATCGCGATCGTGTCCGTGACCTGGGTGCTCGTCGGGTACTCGCTCGCGTTCGACGACGACGCGGGCGGGGGCCTCGTCGGCGGTCTGCACCTCGTGGGCCTCGCCCACGCGAGCGCCGGCGTCCCCGGCATCAACCTGACGATCCCCCCGCTCGTGTTCGTCCTGTTCCAGCTCCTGTTCGCCGTCCTGACGGCAGCCCTGCTCACCGGCGCGACGGCCGACCGGATGCGCTTCGAGTCGTTCGTCGTGCTGGTGGCCGTGTGGTCCGTGGTCGTCTACGCGCCCGTCGCCCACTGGGCGTTCTCGCCCGACGGCTGGCTGCACCGCCTCGGCCTGCTCGACTTCGCGGGCGGGACAGTCGTCGAGATGTGCTCGGGTGCGTCCGCGCTGGCCCTCGTCCTCGTGCTGGGCCCACGGCGGGGTTGGCCGCGCGAGATGATGGCGCCCCACAACCTCCCGCTCACGCTGCTCGGCGCGGGGCTGCTGTGGGTCGGCTGGATCGGCTTCAACGCCGGCTCCGCGCTCACGGCCGGGTCGCTCGCCGCGAGCGCCGCACTCGCGACGCACCTGTCCGGCGTCGGCGGCATGATCGGCTGGCTCGCCCTCGAGAAGAAGCTGACCGGGAAGGCGACCACCTTGGGCGCGGCGTCCGGCGCCGTCGCCGGTCTCGTGGCCATCACCCCCGCAGCCGGCTTCCTGCAGCCCCTGCCCGCGCTCGCCGTCGGCGTCGTCGCGGGAGTCGTGTGCCTGTTCGCGATCCGCCTCAAGTTCCGGTTCCGCTACGACGACTCGCTCGACGTTGTCGCCGTGCACTACGTGGGCGGCGTCGTCGGGACACTGTGCGTCGGGCTGTTCGCCGCCACCGTCGTCAACCCGGCCGTCACGCACCAGGGGCTCTTCCTCGGCGGGGGCCTCGAGCAGCTCGGGAAGCAGCTCGTCGGCGTGCTCGCCACGTCGGCGTTCGCGTTCGCCGCCACCTACGTGCTCGGGCGGGTGCTGCGCGCGACGATCGGGCTGCGCGTGACCGCCGACGACGAGCACGCCGGCCTCGACACCAGTCAGCACGCCGAGACCGCCTACGAGCTGACCACCACCTCCACCATCGGAAGGAGCCACGGATGAGGCTCGTCACCGCGATCCTGCGCCCGCACGCCGTCGACGACGTCCGGGCCGCGCTCGAACCGCTCGGCGTGCACGGCATGACCGTGTCCGACGTGCACGGCTACGGCCGGCAGGGCGGGCACACGGAGGTCTACCGGGGCGCCGAGTACCGGGTCGACCTCGTGCCGAAGATCCGCGTCGAGGTGCTCGTGGACGACGACGCGGCCGACGCCGTCGTGGGGGCGATCGTCGAGACCGCGCGGACCGGCCGTATCGGCGACGGCAAGGTCTGGGTGCAGGCCGTCGACGAGGTGGTGCGCGTACGCACCGGCGAGGTCGGCGCGGCCGCGATCTGACTCGGGCTGCGGCCCGACGAACGAGGGGTCAGGCCGGCGTCCAGCCGAGCCCCCGCGAGGACGTGGCCGTGCGTGTGGAAGACGCTCTGGCCCGACTTCGCGCCGGTGTTGAAGATCAGCCGGAACTCGCCTTCGTCGAGGTCGGACGCGACCTGCTGGCCGAGAGCGACGACGTCGGCGAGGAGCTGCGGGTCCGCCGCCGCGAGCGCCGCGACGTCGCGGTGGTGCTCGCGCGGGATCACGAGCACGTGCACCGGTGCCTTCGGGTCGATGTCCCGGAACGCGAGCGTACGGTCCGTGGACGCGACGACGTCGGCCGGGATCTCGCCGGCGACGATCTTGCAGAACAGGCAGTCGGTGTCGGTCATGTCGTCACGTTAGCGCCAGCGGCCCAGGCGCTCGCACAGGATCGTCAGCGCGACGGGTCCCGCGGTCGAGGTGCGCAGCACGTGCGGGCCGAGCCGCACCGGACGTCCACCGGCCTCGGTGAGGCGTTCGAGCTCGGCGTCCGAGATCCCGCCCTCCGGCCCGACGACGACGAGCACCTCGGGCACCTCGGCCCCCGGCTCGCCTGGCACGGGCAGCGGGAGCGTCCCGAGGGGCTCGGTGGCGTCCTCGTGCAGCGCGGCCACGACGCCGCCTGCCGTGACGGTGTCCTTGACCACGTCTGCGAGGACCGCCGTCGTGACATCCTGACGCACGTCCGGGACGCGGGCCCGGCGCGACTGCTTCGCCGCGGCCCGCACGGTCGCGAGCCAGCGCGCCCGGCTCCGGGCGGCACGTTCGCCGCGCCACACCACCACGGAGCGCTCGGCCTGCCACGGCAGGATCGCGTCGACGCCGACCTCGGTGGCCGCCTCGATGGCGAGCTCGTCCCGGTCGCCCTTGGCGAGCGCCTGCACGAGCACGAGCCGCACGGTGGGCGCCGGCTCCACCTCGACGGCCTCGACGCGCAGCTCGAGGGTGTCGCGGTCGGCCGACACGATGACCGTCCGCAGACGCGTCCCCTCGCCGTCGACGACGTCGACCCGCCCCCGCCCGGCGACGCTGGACGACGCCCGCATGACGCCCCTCCGCGCCGTCGAGCACGTACGCGTCCCCCGGCGCGAACCGGGTCAACGGGTCCGACGCGCCGCGCTCGGCGAGGAAGACGGGCGCGCTCACGCCGCGGTCACCGCCCGGAGAGCTTGTCGCGCAGCCGTGAGAACACGCCCGGGTGCGCCGCCGACAGCCGCGGCTCCGGGTGCTCCTCGCCCCGCAGCTTCGCGAGCGAGCGCAGCAGCTCGGCCTGCTCGTCGTCGAGGGTCGTGGGGACCTGGACCTCGACGTGGACCTGGAGGTCACCCCTACCCGAACCGTTGAGGTGCCCCACACCGAGTCCCCGGAGCGTGACGACCTGCGCGGGCTGGGTGCCGGGGCGCAGGTCCACCTCCTGCTCGCCGTCGAACGTGTCGAGCGTCAGGCTGGCGCCCAGCGCGGCCGCCGTCATCGGCACCTCGAGCGTGCAGTGCAGGTCGTCCCCGCGGCGCACGAACGTCTCGTGCTGGCGTTCGCGGATCTCGACGTACAGGTCGCCGGCGGGACCACCACCGGGGCCGACCTCGCCCTGCGACGTCAGGCGGATGCGCGTACCCGTCTCGACGCCCGCGGGGACGTTCACGGCGATGGTCCGGCGCTCGCGCACCCGGCCCTCGCCGCCGCAGTCGACGCACGGCTCGGGGATGACCGTGCCGAAGCCCTGGCACGCGGCGCACGGGGCGGTCGTCATGATCTGGCCGAGGAACGAGCGCTGGACGCGCTGCACGACGCCGCGGCCCTTGCAGACCTCGCACGTGTGCATCGTCGTGCCGGGGCGGCAGCAGGTGCCGCCGCACGTCCGGCAGACGACGGCCGTGTCGACCTGGAGCTCGCGCTTGGCCCCGAACACGGCCTCCTCGAGGTCCACGTCGAGGCGTACGAGCGCGTCCTGGCCGCGGCGCGAGCGCGGGACGGGACCCTGCTGGGCCTGGCCGCCGCCGAAGAACGTCTCGAAGATGTCCTGGAAGCCGAAGCCACCGGAGCCGCCCATGCCGCCGCCCGGGGCGGTGGGGTCGACGCCGAGGTCGTACTGCTGGCGCTTGTCCGGGTTCGACAGCACCTCGTAGGCGCGCGAGACGTCCTTGAAGCGGTCCTCCGCCTCGGGTCCCGCGACGTCGGGGTGCAGCTCGCGGGCGAGCTTGCGGTAGGCCTTCTTGATCTGGTCGGTGCTCGCGTCGCGCGGGACACCGAGGATCTCGTAGTAGTCGTTCACCAAGTCACTCTCAGGCACGGGTCCGGGTGGGTTCGGTCGGTTCGGGAAGGTCGGGGCGGGTTCGGACGCACGGTCAGTTCGCGAGGATCCGCGTCAGGTAGCGGGCGACGGCGCGCACCGACGCGATGGTCGCGGGGTAGTCCATGCGGGTCGGGCCGATCGAGCCGATCGCGGCGACGACCTCCCCTCCGAACCGTAGCCCGTGGTCACGACAGAGGTCTCGGAGAGTCCGTCGTACTGCGTCTCATGGCCGATCCGGACGCGGACGCCCGAACGGTCGGCGGCGTCCTCGGCCATCTCGGTGAGGAGACCCAGCAGGACGACCTGCTCCTCGAGGGCCTCGAGGACGGGACGCAGCGCGTGCTCGAACCGCATGCCGGTCCGGGCGAGGTTCGCGGTGCCCGTGAGCACGACACGCTCCTCGCCCTCCTCGGCCAGGGTCTGCACGACGACGTCGCCGACGCGGCGCGCGAGGTCCTGGTCGCCCGGCGGGAGCTGCTGGGCGACGGACTCGAGCTCGGTGGCCAGGCCGGGCAGCCGGCGCCCCACCGCGACCGCGTTGAGCCGCGCGCGCAGGACGGCGAGCGTGCCCTCGTCGGGCAGCGTGGCGACGTCGAGCATGCGCTGCTCGACGCGGCCGGTGTCCGTGATGATGACGACGAGCAGGCGTGCCTCGCCCACGGCCACGAGCTCGAGGTGGCGCAGGCCCGACCGCCGCAGCGACGGATACTGCACGACCGCGACCTGGCCCGTGAGCTCGGCGAGCAGACGGCCTGCACGCGCCACGACGTCGTCGAGGTCCACGGCACCGTCGAGGAACTGCTCGATCGCGTGCCGCTCCGGCTGGGACAGGGGCTTGACGGTCGCCAGGTGGTCGACGAAGAGCCGGTAGCCCTTGTCCGTCGGGATACGGCCGGCCGAGGTGTGGGGCTGCGCGATCAGGCCGGCGTCCTCGAGGGCGGCCATGTCGTTGCGGATCGTGGCGGGCGAGACGCCCAGGTTGTGCCGTTCGGTGAGCACACGGGACCCGACCGGCTCACGCGTGCGGACGTAGTCCTCCACGATCGCGCGCAGCACGTCGAGCCGTCGTTCCTCGCTCACACGTCCTCCTGTCGCAGCCGACCTCGTGCACCGGTGGCACTCTCACCCTCCGAGTGCCAATCCTACGCTGCTTCGTGGTCGGCCCGGGGAGCGCCGGCGTCCTGGTCGTGGCCCTCGGCTGCCCGACGGCGCGCGTCGAGCAGGGCCACGACCAGCGCGCACAGGACCAGGCCGATCGTGATGAGGAGCCCCCGTCCGACGGAGGTCGCGCCGCTCGCCCCACCCGCCCGTGACCCGTAGTACACCGACAGGACCGCCGAGATCCCGAGCGCCGAGCCCACGCGCTGGCCGACCTGAAGCATCGACCCGGCCACCCCGGCCTGCCGCACCGGCACCTCCTGGAGCGTGAGGGTCTGGTTGGGTGCGATCACCAGCCCCGACCCCGCCCCCGCGACGCACTGCGTCACCGCGACGACGCAGCACAAGAGCAACGTGCGGCCCTCCTCGTCGCCGATGATCCGGATCGCGAGGTCCGTGCCCGCGAGCCCGACGACGACCACCACCAGCGCGACGGCCACGACCGGACGGCCCCAGCGAGCGACCGCGCGCCCCGAGGCGAGCGCGGAGATGCCCGACGCGACGGCGAACGGCAGCCCCACCAGGCCCGCCTGCAGGGGGCTCAACCCCAGGTCGTTCTGCAGGAACAACGTCACCACGAGGAACACGCTCGTGAAGCCCGCGAAGTACGCGAGCCCGAGCAGCGCACCGAAGCGGAACGAGCGCAGCCCCAGCACCTCCGGTGACAGCACCGGGTCCTCGCCGCGACGCTCGAACCGCCGCTCCCACAGGATCGTCCCGGCACCGAGTGCGGCGGCGAGCGCCAGGAACCACCAGCGCGCCGGCGAGTCGCCCGAGCCCGTCGTCAGGACGAACGGCGTCATGAAGGCGACCGTCGTCGCCGCGACCCCGACGAGCCCGACGAGGTCGAGCGCCCGGCGCCGCCCCACGACGGGCCGCGGCATCGTCCGCACCCCGGCCACCAGCACGACCGCGACGATCGGGACGTTGATCCCGAACACCCACCGCCAGCCGTTCTCCTCACCGAAAGCCTGGATCAGCAGGCCGCCCAGCAGCGGGCCGATCGCCGTGGCGACGCCGACCACCGCACCGAACATCCCGAACGCCCGCGCCCGCTCGAAGCCCCGGAACTCCTGCTGGATGTAGCCCGTCACCTGCGGGCTCACGAGGCCCGCGCACCCGCCCTGGACGAGGCGAGCGGCCGCGAGCCACTCGTCGTTCGGCGCGAGCCCGGCGGCCAGGCTCGCCAGCGCGAACGCCACCAGGCCGACGAGGAACAGCCCGCGGCGGTGGCCCGCGTCGCCGAGCCGCCCCGCCGGGACCAGGACCAGCCCGAACGCCAGGGTGTACCCCGCGACGACGAGCTGCAGCGTGGTCGCCGACGCGTGCAGCGCCTGCTGGATCGACGGCATCGCCACGTTGACGATCGACACGTCCAGCAGGGTGATGAACCCCGCCGCCAGGCAGACCGCGAGCACCCGCCAGCGGTGCGGGTCGGTCTGCGGGTCGTCGTCCGCCATAGGACGGTGCTACCACGGGCCGGCCGCTTCCGCCGCAGGTGACGTGGCCGAGCTCGGCGTCACCGCCAGTCAGCGCGTTTCGTCCGAGTCAGCGGTGAGTTCGCGCTGACTGGGACGGTTCGCGCTGACTCGGCGATGCCCCGTGCCCTCCCGTCCGTCACCGTCGGCGCGGCGGGCGTCACCGTCGGCGCGCACTCCCTAGGGTGGCCCGGTGAGCTTCGACCGTTACGGCCCCGACGTCCTCGCCCCCGCCACACCCGGTTCACCTCCCGGCCCGACGCGCGGCTCGGCGCACCACCGCGCGCGCCCGACGACGCGGCCGGTCCCAGCCGAGCGCGGGCTGGTCGTCGAGGACGTCGAGTCGGGCTGGGTCGGGGCGGTGGTCCGCGTCGAGAAGTCGGGCGGCATGCACGTCGTCGTGCTCGAGGACCGGCGCGGGCGCACCCGCACCTTCACGCTCGGGCCGGGGTTCTGGGTCGACGGCGAACCGGTCGAGCTGGTGCCGCCCACCGCCCCGGCCGCACCCCGGGCGCCGGCGCGGACGGCGTCGGGGTCGCGCGCCGTCGTCGGGCAGCGGGCGAGGGTCGCGCGCGGGTCACGGATCTGGGTCGAGGGCAAGCACGACGCCGAGCTCGTCGAGAAGGTCTGGGGCGACGACCTGCGCGTCGAGGGGGTCGTCGTCGAGCTGCTCGACGGCGTCGACAACCTTGCCGACGCGCTCGCCGACTTCGCGCCCACGCGCGAGCGGCGCGTGGGCGTGCTCGTCGACCACCTCGTGCCCGGGTCCAAGGAGCGCCGCATCGCCGACGACGCGTTGCGGACCGTGCCGAACGGGACCGTGCTGGTGCTCGGGCACCCGTACGTCGACGTGTGGCAGGCGGTCCGCCCGCAGCGGATCGGGCTCGACGCCTGGCCGAGGATCGAGCGCGGCACCGAGTGGAAGCTCGGGATCCTGCGCGAGCTCGGCTGGCCCGCCGACGGCCCCGGGGCGACAGGACGCGCGTGGCAACGGATCCTCGCGAGCGTGCGCAGCTACGCGGATCTCGAGCCGAGCCTCCTCGGCCGGGTCGAGGAGCTCATCGACTTCGTCACCGTCGGCTGAGTCGCGCGAGAACGGACGAGGGCGCCCCGGCCGTCGGCCGGGGCGCCCTCGTCGTGCTGCGTCCGGGTCAGGCGGGGACCTGGCTGCCCGTCAGACGGCGGTAGGCGAACCCGACCGCGATGTACGAGACGGGGATCGTCACGAACAGGCCCAGGCCACAGACGATCGCACCCGCCACGTTGAGCAGGAACAGGAGCACCAGGAGCCCGAGGACGGACCCGAAGTTCTTCGCCACGAGGTTCCAGCTCGCGCGGATCGCGTCGAACGCGGCGAGGTCACGGTCGAGCACGAAGTAGTACGTGAACGCCGAGAAAAGCGCCACGGCGATGCCCGGCAGGATGCAGAGCACGAGCCCGATCCCGGTCAGCAGCCCGACGATCACCGCGGCGAGGACCACGTTGCCGAAGTTCCGGATCCGGAAGAAGTCGCCGACGGACGGCTTCTTGCCGGCGGACTCGTCGAGACCGCCCTTGGTGAGGAATGCCGTGATGAACGAGCTGATCACGAACCCGATGACGCTCATCACGATGCCGCCGAAGCCGAGCGAGACGCTCGCCGTGTTGGTGTTGCTGTCGAAGGCGTCACGGAAGCGGTCGTAGTCGCCCGAGACGAGGCCCCACACCAGGTTGATCCCCAGGAGGATCAGCGCGAGCAGGAGCCAGGCGCCGACGTTCTTGCCGAACCGGCGGAAGCCGAACGAGATCGCGTCGCCGACCTGGAACGGGGTCGCCGCACCGTACGTGCCGGCGGCCGTGGGCGGCGCCGTCGGGAAGCCACCGGGAGGGGCGAGTAGGCGCCGGGCGCCGGCTGCCCGTACGCGGGAGGCTGCTGGCCGTAGGGCTGCTGACCGTACGGCTGAGCCGGAGGCTGCTGACCGTAAGGCTGCTGGCCGTACGGCTGAGCCGGAGGCTGCTGACCCGGCTGCGGGTAGGCGCCCGGCTGCACGGGCGGCGCCGTCGGCGGCTGGGTCGGCTGAACGGGCTCAACCGGCTGAGCAGGCTCAGACTGGGCGGGCTGCGCCGGCTGCGCGGGCTCGTACGGCGAGCTCGGCTCGTTCGGGTCGGCGCCGGCGCCCTGGCCGGTGCCGTTCGGGTTGTCGCTCATGTCGTCCTCATCGTCGGTCGATGCGTGGGCTCCGTGAAGGTCGGGACATTCGCCCCGGGTGCCCCAGCATGGCGCAGGACGGCCGCCGTGTCACGGGTGGCGCGCGACCTCCCGCCGATCTAGCCCGGCTCCGCGAACGACGTCAGTCCGTGAGGTCGCGGACGACCGCGTCAGCGAGGAGGCGTCCTCGCAGCGTCAACGCGACCTGCCCGCGGACCGCGGCGCGGCCGTCGAGGAGGCCGTCGGCGACGAGCCCCGCGACGGCGGTGCGTGCCCGCGCCGACAGGTCGGTGACGGGCAGCCCGTCGTGCAGCCGGACGGCGAGCATGACGCGCTCCAGCCGCGCGTCGTCGGCGGTGAGGAGCTCGCGCCCCGCGGCCGGGCTGCGCCCCGCCTCGAGCGCGGCCGCGTAGGCACGCGGGTGCTTGACGTTCCACCAGCGCACGCCTGCGTGCTCCGGCTCGGGCTCGTACCCCGCGCCGGGAGCGCCGACGTACGAGTGGGCGCCGGGGCCGACGCCCCACCAGTCGTCACCGCGCCAGTAGCCGAGGTTGTGGCGGCTCGCGTGCGGACCGGTCTGCCCGCCGCGCGCCCAGTTGCTCACCTCGTACCACTCGAGCCCGGCCGCCGAGAGCAGCGCCTCGGCGAGCTCGTACTTCGCGGCCTGGTCGTCTTCGTCGGGCAGCATGAGCTCACCGCGCCTGACCTGGGCGAACATCCGCGTCCCCGGCTCGACGACGAGCGCGTACGCCGACACGTGGTCGACGTCCGTCGCGAGCGCCGCCTCGACGCTGGCCCGCCAGTCGGCCACGGACTCGCCGGGGGTGCCGTAGATGAGGTCGAGCGACACGTCGAGGCCGGCGTCTCGCGCCCACGCGACGACGTCGGGGATGCGGCGCGGGTCGTGCGTGCGGTCGAGGGTCGCGAGCACGTGCGGCACCGCCGACTGCATCCCGAAGCTCACGCGCGTGAACCCGGCGTCAGCCAGGGTGCGGAGCGAGTCCGGGGTCACCGAGTCCGGGTTCGCCTCGGTCGTCACCTCGGCGCCCTCCGCGAGGCCCCAGGCGTCGCGGACTCCCCGAGCAGGCGCGCCAAGTCGTCGGCGGGCAGCACGGTCGGGGTCCCGCCCCCGAAGAACACGGTGGACACGGGGCGCCCGCCCAGCCCGGCGTCGTCGAGCACGCGGGTCGCCAGGTCGATCTCACGCAGCGCCGTGTCCGCGTAGGCGACCTGCGACGCGCCGCCGCCCAGCTCGGACGACGTGTACGTGTTGAAGTCGCAGTACCCGCACCGCACCGTGCAGAACGGGACGTGCACGTAGACGCCGAACGCCCGCGCACCGTCTGCGCCGCCGTCGGGCGAGCCGGCCGCCCGCGCGACCGGACGCACCCAGCCCGGGAGCGCGCCGTCGTCGGGGACGGGCTCCCCTCGGGCAGGGCCGGGCTCACTTCTTCTTCGCGTCCTTCGCGTCCTTGCCGCCGCCGGCGGAGTCCGACGACAGCGCGGCGATGAACGCCTCCTGGGGCACGTCCACGCGACCGATGGTCTTCATGCGCTTCTTGCCCTCCTTCTGCTTCTCGAGCAGCTTGCGCTTGCGGGTGATGTCACCGCCGTAGCACTTCGCGAGGACGTCCTTGCGCATCGCGCGGATCGTCTCGCGCGCGATCACGCGCGACCCGACGGCCGCCTGGATCGGGACCTCGAACTGCTGGCGCGGGATGAGCTCCTTGAGCTTCGCCGTCATCATGACGCCGTACGCGTACGCCTTGTCCTTGTGCACGATCGCGCTGAACGCGTCGACCTGCTCGCCCTGGAGCAGGATGTCGACCTTCACGAGGTCGGCCACCTGCTCGTCGGTGGGCTCGTAGTCGAGGCTCGCGTACCCGCGCGTGCGGGACTTGAGCTGGTCGAAGAAGTCGAACACGATCTCCGCGAGCGGGAGCGTGTAGCGCATCTCGACCCGGTCCTCGGACAGGTAGTCCATGCCGAGCAGGTCCCCGCGCCGCGACTGCGAGAGCTCCATGACGGCGCCGATGAACTCGGCCGGCGTGAGGATCGTCGCGCGGACCACCGGCTCGCGGACCTCGCGGATCTTGCCCGCCGGGAACTCGCTCGGGTTCGTGACCGTGACCTCGGTGCGGTCCTCGAGCGTCACCGAGTAGATGACGTTCGGCGCCGTCGAGATGAGGTCGAGGTCGAACTCGCGCTCGAGGCGCTCCCGCACGATCTCGAGGTGCAGCAGACCCAGGAACCCGACGCGGAAACCGAACCCGAGCGCGACCGACGTCTCCGGCTCGTAGACCAGCGCAGCGTCGTTGAGCTTGAGCTTGTCGAGCGCGTCGCGCAGCAGCGGGTAGTCCGAGCCGTCGATCGGGTACAGACCCGAGAAGACCATGGGCTTGGGGTCCGAGTAGCCGCCGAGCGCCTCCGACGCCGGCTTGGCGGCGTTGGTCACCGTGTCGCCGACCTTCGACTGGCGCACGTCCTTGACGCCCGTGATGAGGTAGCCGACCTCGCCGACGCCCAGCCCCTTGGTGGGGATCGGCTCCGGCGAGATGACGCCGATCTCGAGCAGCTCGTGGTGGGCGCGCGTCGACATCATCACGATGCGCTCGCGGTGGTTCAGGCGCCCGTCGACGACGCGCACGTACGTCACGACACCACGGAACGTGTCGTAGACGGAGTCGAAGATCATGGCGCGCGCCGGCGCGTCCGCGTCGCCCACCGGGGGCGGGACGAGCTCGACGATGCGGTCGAGCAGCGCCGGGACGCCCTCACCCGTCTTGCCGGAGACCTTGAGGACGTCCTCCGGGTCGCCCCCGACCAGCCCAGCGAGCTCCTCGGCGTACTTCTCCGGCTGCGCCGCCGGGAGGTCGATCTTGTTGAGGACCGGGATGATCTCGAGGTCGTTCTCCATCGCCAGGTACATGTTGGCGAGCGTCTGCGCCTCGATCCCCTGGGCCGCGTCGACGAGCAGCACCGCGCCCTCGCACGCCGCGAGCGACCGCGACACCTCGTACGTGAAGTCGACGTGACCCGGCGTGTCGATCATGTTCAGGGCGTACGGGACGACCTTCTCGCCGGGGCCGGCGCCGCCGCCCAGGGCATCCGCACCGCCTGGGACTTGATGGTGATGCCACGTTCGCGCTCGATGTCCATCCGGTCGAGGTACTGGGCGCGAGCGGCGCGCTCGTCGACGACCCCCGTGAGCTGGAGCATGCGGTCGGCGAGCGTCGACTTGCCGTGGTCGATGTGCGCGATGATGCAGAAGTTGCGCAGCAGCTCGGGCGCCGTGGCGGCCGGTTGGATCCGCGCGGCGTCGGCCTGGGAAGGGATGGGGGACACGGTGCACCATTCTCCCATGACAGGAGACACCACCGGCGACCCGGTGTGCGTGCTCACCGCCGCACAGGAGTCGTTCCTCGACCTGCTCGGACGGGCGGACCCCGAGGCACCCGTCGCGACGTGCGGCGCGTGGCACGTCGCCGACCTCGCCCTGCACCTCGCCGGCATCCACTGGTGGGCGGCGGGGATGGCGCTCGGCGTCGACCTCGAGGGCGCCGACGCCTCGCAGCCGCGGGGCCGCGAGCGCCTCGTCGACGTGTACGCCTGGGCGTCCGCGCACCTGCGGGCCACCCTCACGGAGCGGCCGCTCGAGGCGCCGGCGCTCACGCTCGACGGTCCCGGTCCCGCCGGGTTCTGGTACCGCCGTCAGCTCCACGAGACGCTCGTCCACCTCGTCGACCTCCGGCTCGCGACCGGGTCGACCCCACGGTCCGCGACCGCTGCGGTCTGGGCTGCGGTCTGGGCGGACACGGTCGACGAGGTCGTCACCGTCCTGCACCCACGCCAGGTCCGGCTCGGACGCGCTCCCGCCCCGGCCGTCGCCGTCGACCTCGTCGCGACGGACGTGCACGGGCCGTCCGACGCGATCGTCCTCGCACCGCCCGTCGCCAGCTGGCGGATCGGGCGGTCCGACGCCGCCGCCGACGCACGGGTCGAGGGTCCGGCCTGGGCCCTCGCCCTCCTGCTGTGGGGCCGCCTCTCCCCCGACGACGACGCGCTCGCCGTCCGTGGTGACCCGGCGGCCCTGCAGGCGGTGCTCGGGCGCACGCTCGTGCCCTGAGGGGACGGCCCGTCAGCTGACCCGGGTGATCTCCACCCGTACGTCCAGCTCGCCGCGTCCTGCGCCGGCGTAGACGCCCTTGAGCGGCGAGACGTCGCGGTACTCGCGGCCACGCCCCAGCGCGACGTGGTCGGCGCGCACCTCCGTCCTGTTGGTCGGGTCGAAGGCGCGCCACCCGCCGGCCCACCACTCGACCCAGGCGTGCGACTCGCCCGTCACGGTCTCCCCGATCCCCGCCCCTGGCCGTGGGTGCAGATACCCCGACACGTATCGCGCGGGGATCCCGAGCCCACGCAACGCGCCGAGGACGAGATGACTCACGTCCTGGCAGACGCCCTTGCCGGCAGTCCACGCCTCGGCGGCCGTGGTGTGGACCGTCGTGACGCCCGGGACGTACTCCAGCCCGTCGCGCACCACCAGGGCCACCGCGCTGGCCGCCTCGTCCGGGGTCGCGGCGCGCGCCGACACCTCGCGTGCCAGCGCCATCAGGTCGTCCGGTGCGCGGGTGGTCGCCGAGTCGGCGAGGTACGCCGCCATGGTGTCCCGGAAGGCCGGGCCCGCCACGACGTCCCACACGTTACCGTCGCCGGGGGCGGACGGCGCTGCGTCGGGCAGCTCGACCCGCGACGCCGCGACGATCTCGAGCTGCTCGTGCTCGCGGAGCACCTCGAACGCCGTGACCGCGGTACCCCAGTAGTCGACGTAGTCGTGGGACCACGTACGGGGCTCGATGCTCAGGCGCGAGTCGAGGAGGCGCTGGCCGGGCCCCCGGCTCGGGGTCAGCCGGGCCTCGTTGTAGGAGGCCGAGACGGGCTCGGCGTAGACGAACGTGGTGCGGTGCTCCACACGCAGGACGGTCACAGCGCCTCCCCCACCCAGGTCGTCGCGAGCCCGGACGGGAAGTACCGGGACCGGATCGCGTCGCTCGCAGCGGCACAGCCGCGCTGCACGTCCTTCATGATCCGGGAAGGCTCTCGATGGTGTCGCCGAGCGGCGTGTACTCCAGGTCCGCGCGGATGCGCGCGAGCTCGCGGCGGGCGTCGTCGGCGACTCCGCGCCGGTCCGCGGCCGGGTCGAGCGCCCGCAGGCACTCCTCCGCCTGGTCGAGGGCGTGGACGACCGACCGTGGGAACAGGCGGTCCAGCAGCAGGAACTCGGCGGCCCGGTCGTCCGAGGCGAGCCCCCGGAAGGTACGCAGGAACGTCTCGTAGGCGCCGGTCGAGCGCAGCAACGTGTGCCAGCCGGGACCGGCCTCGCCCAGCTCGGCCTGCGTCTGGACCAGCCGGGCGGTCATGTCGGCGCGCTCGATCGAGCGACCGAGCACCATGAAGGACCACGTCTCGTCACGGCTCGTCGACGCGTCCACGATCCCGGTCACGACCGCCGCCCGCTCCCGGGCCCAGGCGAAGAAGTCGTGCGGACGGGCCAGCCGCAGCGGCCCCGAGACCTGGTGCCGCGTCGTGTTGAGGCACTCCCAGAGCTCGGAGGACAGGATCTCGCGCGCACGGCGGGCGTTCTCGCGAGCGGCGACGACGGCGCCCGCGATCGACGACGGGTTCCCCTGGTCGTGGGCGAGGGTTCGCAGCACCCGGACCCGGGTGACGAGCGTGTCGTCGTCGGGGACGGGATGGTCCATGACTGCCAGGAGCGCGCGGAGCGCGCGGTCCTCCGACGCCCACGGGTCCTCCGACAGCGACTGGAAGTGCACGTCGAGCATGCGCGCGGTGTCGTCCGCCCGCTCGACGTAGCGACCGATCCAGAACAGCGACTCCGCGATGCGACTCAGCATCCGGCCACCCCGCCCTCCGGCCCATGGGCCTGCTGCTGCTGCTCGGCCTGGGCGTGCAGCTCGTCGGACGGCCGGTCGCGGCGACCGGTGCCGTCAGGGTCCGTCCGAACGGACGGGTGCCCCCGACCGTGCGTCGTAGCGCCGCCGCCGTCCGGCCCGGACGCCGCCGGGCTCCCCACGAGCTCGACCACCGGTCCCGCCTCGGGGCCGGGGCCGGCGGCCGTACGCTCGAGCACCCAGGTGTCCTTCGATCCCCCGCCCTGCGAGCTGTTCACCACGAGCTGACCTTCGGGCAAGGCGACCCGTGTGAGCCCTCCCGGAAGCACCCAGACCTCCTCCCCGTCGTTGACGGCGAACGGCCGCAGGTCGATGTGCCGAGGCCGGAAGCGACCGTCGACGAACGTCGGCGACGTCGAGAGCTGGACGACGGGCTGGGCGATCCAGCCCCGCGGGTCCGCGACGACCGTGCGGCGCAGCTCCTCGAGCTCGGCCCGCGACGCGTCCGGGCCCACCACGATCCCTTTGCCGCCCGCGCCGTCGACCGGCTTGACGACGAGCTCGTCCATCCGGTCGAGGACCTCGGCCAGCGCCTCCGGGTCCTCGAGCCGCCACGTGTCGACGTTCGCCAGCACGGGCTCCTCACCGAGGTAGTAGCGGACCAGCGCGGGCACGTAGGTGTAGGTGAGCTTGTCGTCGGCGACGCCGTTGCCGACGGCGTTCGCGAGGGTCACGTTGCCGAGGCGGGCCACCGTGAGGAGCCCGGGGACGCCCAGCATCGAGTCGGCACGGAACTGGACCGGGTCGAGCCAGGCGTCGTCGACCCGGCGGTAGATCACGTCGACGCGGCGGCGACCCTCCGTCGTCCTCATCCACACCCGGCCGCCCGCGACGAACAGGTCGCGCCCCTCCACGAGCTCGACCCCCATGAGCCGCGCGAGCAGCGCGTGCTCGAAGTACGCCGAGTTGAACACGCCCGGGGTCAGGACGACCACCGTGGGCTCGGGCACGCCGTCGGGAGCAGCCGCGACGAGTGCCTCCAGCAGCCGGCGCGGGTACGCGCCGACGGGACGGATCTGGAGACGCTCGAACAGCTCGGGGAACGACTGGGCCATCGCGCGCCGGTTCGAGATGACGTAGCTCACGCCCGACGGGATGCGGACGTTGTCCTCGAGCACCCTGAACCGCCCGGCCTCGTCACGGACCAGGTCGATGCCCGACACGTGAGCGCGCACCCCGTTCGGCGGTCGGATCCCGAAGGCCTCACGCTGGAACTCCCGCGAGGACACGATCAGCGACTGCGGCACGACCCCGTCGGCGACGACCTGCTGGTCGCCGTAGACGTCGTCGAGGAACGCCTCGAGCGCCCGCACGCGCTGCGCGACGCCGACGCGCACCGTCTCCCACTCGTCCGCCTGGATGACGCGCGGCACGACGTCGAGCGGGAACGGCCGCTCCTCGCCCGCGAAGTCGAAGGTCACGCCCTGATGGAGGTAGGACCGCGCGAGCGCCTCGGCACGGGACGAGACCTCGGACGCGCTGAGTCCCCGCAGCGCGTCGACCACCGGGCCGTTGGGAGCGCGCACCTGCCGGTCCGGCGCGACCATCTCGTCCCAGGCGGGGAGCCTCGGGTAGTCGTCGAACGGGTCTGCCATGGCCGGACGCTAGCGGCCGCACGTCACGGCGACATGACGTCGGGGTTTCGGCGGCGATACCGCGGCGGCGCGCGTGTGACCGCTCGAGGTCGGGAGCGCCGTCCGGTCGGCTACGTTGGCTTCCGTGGCGAAGCGCTTCTGGTCCGACCTGCTCCGAACCCTCGGACGCACGCTGACGTCAGGCCCGTCCAGGCCGGGCACCGGAGGGCGCGGCGGCACCGCGACGCGCCCCCGGGTGAAGCCGGCGCCCGGTCGCACGGCCGGCCCCGGTGGCGGGGGTGCCTACCCCGGCGACTTCACCGGCGTGGTCCGGCCCGAGTACTCCCCGCGCTCGACGGCGACGCGGACCCCGGCGAGATCGTCTGGACCTGGGTGCCGTTCGAGGAGGACGCGAGCCAGGGCAAGGACCGGCCGGTGCTCGTCGTCGGGCGGGACGGACGGTGGCTGCTGGCGCTCATGCTCACCAGCAAGGAACACAGCCGGGACGCCGCGGACGAGGCCCGCTGGGGCCGCCGGTGGCTCGACATCGGGGCAGGCCCGTGGGACCGCCAAGGGCGGCCGTCCGAGGTACGGCTCGACCGGGTCCTGCGGATCGACCCGGCACGGGTCCGACGTGAGGGCGCGGTCATGGACCGCCGCACGTTCGACGTGGTCGTCGCCGGGCTCTGACCTGCACGGTCCGCGGTTTCGGGGCTGCGCCAGGCTTTGGTAGACTCTGAGGCTGCGTGTCCGCCTGGTTCCGGGCGTCGCGCCGGGCGGTCGCCCTCTAACGATCGCCGGGTGCAGACCGGGCCGAAGGTCGGCGGGCACAGCTCCGGAACCTCTCCACGGGTCCCCACCCCAGTCCCGGTACCGGAGTCGCCCTCTACGACCTGTCCCTTCGCCTCAGGCGAAACACACCAGAGAGTCCACACGTGGCAAACATCAAGTCCCAGCTCAAGCGCATCCGCACGAACGAGAAGGCCCGCCTTCGCAACAAGGCCGTGAAGTCGGAGCTCAAGACGTACGTGCGTCGGGTCCGCGAGGCCGTCGCCGCCGGCGACAAGGACGCCGCGACGACCGCGCTCGCGACCGCGTCGCGCAAGCTCGACAAGGCCGTCTCCAAGGGCGTCATCCACAAGAACCAGGCCGCGAACCGCAAGTCGGCGCTGGCCAAGTCCGTCGGCGCGCTCTGACACCTCGCGAGCCGCAGCGCCGGTAGGCGCCGCTCGCACCACCGAACGCCGCATCCCTTCCGGGGTGCGGCGTTCGTGCGTTCGAGAGGCACTCGCTGACCGGCCGCGCTCCCCACGCCTACCCCGCGCCGACCATGGTCATGCCCACCGACCCAGGCCTGAGACCGTGCACATCCCCATGGTCGGCGGACCGAGACGGGCCAAACCTCATCGGTCGGCGAGCGGGCTGGAGCGAGCCGGCGGGTGCGCGAAGGTGGCGAAGGACGTCACGGAGTCGGCACGGCCCCCAGGGCCGCGGGGCAACAGTCCGAGCCGCCTGGCCGCGCACGCCCGCGGGCGTGGCCGTCGACGACGCACGGGCGGATCAGCTGCGCCAGGCCTCCGGGACGCCGACGCGACGTCGTTCGACGTACGCGACGAGCCGGTCCGCAACGAGGAACGCGACGGCACCACCGACGGCGTCGAGCAGGTAGTGGTTCGCGGTCGCCAGGATCACCAGCAGCGTCATGAGCGGGTACAGGACGCCGACGACGCGCTGCCAGACCCGGCTCGCGCACCGCCAGAGCGTGGTGCCGCACCACAGGGACCAGCCGAAGTGCAGGGACGGCATGGCGGCGTACTGGTTGGAGACGCCCGTGTTGCTCGGGCCGCTCGAGTCCATGCCCCAGGTGTGGAAGTGGGGCACGGTGTCGACGAACCCGGCGCCGGGCAGCAGCCGCGGCGGCGCGAGCGGGTAGAGCCAGAAGCAGATCAGCCCGATGAGGGTCATCACGACGAGCGCGGTGCGATAGTGCGAGTACACCTGCGGCCGCCGCACCCACAGCCAGACGAGAGTCGCGATCACCGCGGGCAGGAACAGCGTCGCGTAGAAGTAGTTGGCCGGCACCGCGAGCCACGGGTGTGCGACGACGAAGTCGTTGATCCCGTGCTCGACGTCGATGCGGAGGCTCTCCTCCAGGCGGAGCCCGTTCCACGCGTTGTGCTCGGCGAGCGAGCTGCGCTGCGGAGCGAGGTTACGGATGACCGAGTAGACCGCGTACACCGCCACGACCAGCAGGGCCTCGCGGCCGAGCGCTCGTGCGGATCGCGGCCGGACGCGCACCACGTCACGGCCGAGCTGGGACATGCGCAGCCCCCTTCTTTCTGCGATGTTCCGCCGCGCGACCGCAGGCGGGGACCTGGGCGCACGTCCTCGATGCCCGAATATCCTAACCCCGGGTGTCCGACGGCCGACGGATGCCTTACCGGCCGGTGGCGCGCGCCACCGTGAGGACGGCCCGCTCGACCGAGTAGACCGGGTCGCGACCCCCGCCCTTGACCTCCTCGTCGGCCCGCGCGACGGCCGTGATCGCGGTCGCGAGACCCTCCGGCGTCCAGCGGACGAGCTCCTTGCGCGCGCGCTCGAGCTGCCAGGGTGCCAGCCCGAGGTCCTGGGGCCGGGGCCCGCCGGCGCTGCGCGTCGCGGCGACCTTGGCGAGCTGGCGCAGCTTGAGCGCGAGAGCCGCGACCACGACGACAGGGTCCACCCCGGAGGCGAGCGCGTGCCGCAGCAGCGTCACGGCGTCGGCGGAGCGCCCCGCTGCCGCGGCGTCGGCGACCCGGAACCCGGTGACCTCCATGCGGCCGCCGTAGTAGCGGTCCACGACGGCGGTCGTCACCGTGCCGGTCGTGTCCGCGACGAGCTGCGAGCACGCGGACGCGAGCTCGCGCAGGTCGCTGCCCAGCGCGGCGACGAGCCCCTGCACGGCCTCCGCGTCGATGCGCCGGCCTGCCGTGCGGAACTCGGCCCGGACGAAGTCCTCCTTGTCGGAGTCGCGCTTGAGCGCGTCGCACGCGACGACGGGCGCACCGGTCGCCTTGATCGCGTCGAGCATGCGCTTGCCACGCTGCCCGCCCCGGTGCACGACGACGAGCGTCACGTCCGGCTCGGGGGCACCGACGTACTCGACCACCTCGGTGACAAGGGCGTCGGTGCCGAGCTGCGCGTCGTCGACGACCACGACGCGCGGCTCCCCGAACAGCGACGGGCTCGTCGCGACGGCGAGCCTGCCCGTCTCGTAGGTCGGTCCGGCCACGTCGATGCGTTCCAGCCTCTCGGCTCCCGCGGCGTCACGGGCCAGCGCCACCGCGCGCTCGACGGCGCGCTCCGCGAGCAGCCCTTCGGGGCCGCTCACGAGGATCACGGGAGCGAGCTCGAGCTCCGCCGCGGTGAGGCCCGCGCGGGCGGGGCGGGCTCCGGTGGAGCGGCGGGCCGGTCGGGTCGCTGCAGGCATGCCCGTAGCGTGCCACGCACCGCCCACGACCACCCAGCGAGCGACGGCCTCGCTCCCGGCGCCCAGGGCACGCGCACTCCAGCGGCATCGGCGAGCCTCCGCCAGTTCCACAGCGCCGCTCCGGCCGCCGCCGTCGCGACCGCGAGCAGGACCGCCCCGACGGGGCCGCCCGTCCACGGCACGCTCGCGCCGGGGAGCCCGGCGGCGACGATCGCGACCCGCGCGATCCACCACGTGGCGCACCCAGCCACCCAGGCGAGCATGTGCGCCCCGCCGGGCCACACCGGAGCCAGGAGGGTCGCGAGCACGCCGAGCACGGTCGCGGGAGCGAGGGCCGGGTCCGCGACGAGGTTCGCGGGCACGGACCACAGGGACACGGCGGGCGCGAGCAGCACGAGCACCGGGCCGCAGGCCGCCTGCGCCGCGACCGGGACGGCGAGGACGAGTGCGAGGTGCCGTGGCAGCCAGGCCGACAGCCGCCGGGCGAGCGGGCCGGCGAGCAGCACGATGCCGGCGGTCGCCGCGACCGACAGGACGAAGCCGAAGGCCCGCGCGAGCCACGGGTCGGCGACCAGCAGCACGACCACGGAGGCCGCGAGCGCCGGGACGGCCCGCGCCGAGCGGCCGAGGGCGGTCCCGAGGAGGACGACCGCACACATCCCGGCCGACCGCACGACGCTCGGGTCGGGTCGCACGAGCAGGACGAAGCCCGCCGTCGCCGGAGCGAGCACCGCGAGCCGCGCCCACCGGCCGAGCCCCAGGAGGGCGCACAGGCCGCTCAGGGTCGCCACGACGATCGCGAAGTGCCCCCGGACACCGCCGTCACATGGGTGAGGCCCACCGTACGCATCGCGGTGTCGAGGTCGTCGGGCAGCCGCGTCACGTCGCCCACGGCCACACCGGGGACGAGCGCCCGGGCCTGCGGGGAGAGATCGTCCGTCACGTCCATGAGCGCGGACCGCAGGTCGTCGGCGCCGGCCACCGGGCCGTGCGGGGGCGCGCGGACGTCCGGCGCCCGCAGGGGCACGAGCTGCGCCACCTCGCGCTCCCCGGATCGGCGGGACGCAGGCGACCGGTCACGACGACGCGCGCTCCGACCGCGACGTCCGACCAGCCCGGGTCGCCGCGCACGAGCACGGGCGCGGCGGCCCGCCAGGCACGGGTGCCGTCGTCGACGGTGGTGACGTCGAGCGAGGCGAGCACGACACCCTCGCCCCAGGTCGAGCGCAGCGGCACGGGGTCGTCGCGGACGGTGGCCTCGACCGTGACCACGCGACCCGCCGCGGCGAGGTCGCCGAGGTCCGCCCGGTCGCGCACGGCGAGCTGGACCGCGCAGGCCGCGAGCGCCACGGCGGCCGCCCCGACGGCGAGCGCGGCGGGCGGCGCGAGGGCGGCGGGGCGTGGCCGGCGCGTGCGCCGACCCCGGCGGGCCGGGAGCAGCGGGATCGCGGCGACCAGTCCCACGACGACGGCGCCCGCGACGGGCGCGACGAGGGCTGCGAGCACGACCACGTGCGTCCCCGCGGCGACCGCCCACCAGCACACCAGCCACGTCGCGAGGGCGGCGGGCGCGAGCCGGAGGTCGACGGGCGCGCGGGCACCCGCGCTCACACGCGCACCAGGTCGCGCAGCCGCCCCATCAGCGCCGGGCCGATGCCGGAGACCTCGTCGAGCTGGTCGACGCTGGTGAAGGGGCCGTTCTGCGTCCGGTGGTCGACGATGCGCTGCGCGAGGACGGGTCCGATCCCGGGGAGCGCGTCGAGGGCTGCCGCGTCGGCGGTGTTGAGGTCGACCGGGGTGCCGGACGAGGCGGCGGGCGACGCATCGCCGTCACCCGTCGCGGACCCGTCCCCGCTCGCGCCGGACGCTGCCGCGGGCGCCGCCGTCTCTCCCTTCCGCGGGACGCGCACCTGCTGCCCGTCCGCGACGACGGACGCGAGGTTGACGGCGTCGAGCCGGGCCGACGACGTCGCGCCGCCGGCGGCCTCGACCGCATCCTCGAGCCGGGCGCCGGACGCGAGGTGCACCAGCCCGGGGTGGCGGACGGCCCCGACGACGTGCACGAGGATCGTCGCGCCGTCGCCCGTGCCCGACGGTGCGGCGGAGGCGTCCGCGGGCTCGGGCGTCGCGCTGGGCCGTGCGACGCCGCCCGACGCGCGCGGCGTCGAGACCTCGACGGCTACCCGCGCCGCGGGAGCGCCTGCACCTCGGGAGACCGCCACGGTGACGACGGCGGCGCCCACCGCGAGCACTACCGCGAGGACGAGCGCCGCGGTCCGGACGGTCACGGCCCATCGGCGCGGCCCGGCGGGCTCGTCGAGGTCGGCGCCCACGGGATGGCCGTGCGCGGTCGTGTAGGCGGACGCGACCGCGCCCATCGCGCCCGCGCGGAACCGCGCCGCGACGTCGTCGGCGTCGGTCTCCCCTGCGCCGGCGTCCGAGAGCCGACCCGCCCCGGCGCCGTCGGCCGGGGGATCCGGGGAGTCCGCGAACCGTGCCGGCGCTCGCGCCGGAAGGACCGGGCTCCACGGCGCTGCCGGCGGATGGAGCGACCCCGAGACGCGCTCGTCCTCGGGCGTCGCGACGGCGTGGTCCGGGTCGTCGACGGTGAGCGGGGCGACGAGGCGACGCGCACGGTCACGCGCGTCGGGCGGGGTGGGTCGGGGCACGCGCCGACGCTAGGCGCGGCGCACCAGCGGCCGGCGACGCGGGGACGCCGCCGGTGGACGTCCGGTCCCGTCCACAGGAGCGGCGTCGGGCGTCAGGCCTTGTCCCGCGCCGCACGCCGGGAGGACTCGGCCAGGTCCGAGACGACGACGGCGAGCGTCCCGGGTCCGGTGTGCGCGCCCAGGACGGCGCTCACGGGCGAGACGAGCACGGCGTGGCCCGTGCGCTCCTCGAGCTCGCGCGCGAGCTCGAAGGCGGGCTCGTGCACGCCGATGTAGTGGACGGCGATCGCGGGATCCGTGCGGCGCTCGACGGACGCGACGGCGACCTCGATCATCCGGTCGACGGCGGCGCGGCGCGTGCGGATCCGTTGGACCAGCTCGATCTTCCCGTCGCGCAGCGTCAGGAGGGGCGGACCCCGAATACGGTCCCGAGGGCGGCCGCGGGCGTCGAGAGCCGGCCCCCGCGGCGCAGGTGGTCGAGCGAGTCGACGAGGAAGACGGCGCGCGCGGTGCCCGCGACCTGCATCGCGCGGCGCGCGACCGCGTCGCCGGCCGCCCCGTCGCGCGCCGCTCGTGCGGCCTCGCGCACCGCGAAGCCGAGCGCCATCGCGGCGGACCGCGAGTCGACGACGCGGACCGGGAGCCGTGCGGTCGCCGCCGCGGCGGCCGCCTGGTGCACGGTGCCCGACAGCTCCCCCGACAGGTGGATCGAGACGACGCCCGACGCGCCCTCGGCAGCGGCCCGCTCGTACGCGGCCTCGAACGCGGCTCGCGACGGCTGGGACGTCGTCACCCGTGCACCGGACCCGAGGGCGCCGGCGATCTCGTCGGGCGTGATGTCCTCCCCTCGCGCGCGGCGACCCCGTCGATGACCACCGTGAGGGGCACGACGTCGACGAGGTCCTGCACCGGGTCCGGCGCGTCCGGAAGGGACGCCGTGGAGTCGGTGACGACACGGACGGGGCCGGGTGCACGGCGACGGAGCGGGCTCATCGCCTCCACCTTAGAGTTCGCGCGGGCAGTCCATGCCCGCGACGCAAGGGCAGCGCCTCCCCGCGCGAACTCCTATGATGCGAGACATGGCCGACGACGCTCCCGGTCCGGACGACATCGCTGCTCTTCGCGCCGCGGCGGCTCAGGCCGCGGCGGAGGCGGCCGAGGCGAAGGCTGCTGCGGCGCAGGCCGCGCTCGACGCCGCGATCGCACGGTCGCCCGGTGCGCCCCCTGCGGCGCCCGCCACCGACGCTCCGGCGAGCGACGCCCCGGGCGAGGCCGAGGACGCGGCGGACGCGCCGTCGTCGGGCAGGGAGAGCGAGCCGCCCGCGAAGGCGACCGAGAAGCCCGACCCGGCCGCGACGCACCCCGGCTCCGGCGGCTACCGCGACCAGGTGCGGACCGCCTACGCCTACCAGGGCGGCACGCTCCCCCTGGGGGCGCTGCTCGTCGCGGCGGACGGGAGCGACGGTGGCCAGGCGGACCCAGCCCCCGACGCCTCCGTGCAGGTCGGCTTCGCGCTGTCGATGCTCAACCGGCACGGGCTCGTGGCGGGCGCGACGGGCACCGGCAAGACGAAGACGCTCCAGGGCATGGCGGAGGGGCTGTCGGCGGCGGGCGTGCCCGTGTTCCTCGCGGACGTCAAGGGCGACCTGTCGGGCCTCGCGGTGGCGGGCAAGGACGATCCGAAGGTCGCGGAGCGGGCGGCGTCGATCGGGCAGGACTGGGCGCCCACGTCGTTCCCCACCGAGCTCTACGCGCTCGGCGGGCTCGGCACGGGCGTCCCCGTCCGGACGACGGTCACGGACTTCGGGCCGCTGCTGCTGTCGAAGGTGCTGGGCCTCAACGACACCCAGGAGTCGAGCCTCGGCCTGATCTTCCACTGGGCCGACACGCAGGGCCTCGCGCTGCTGGACCTCAAGGACCTGCAATCGACCATCGCGTACCTGACGTCCGACGACGGCAAGGCGGAGCTCAAGGGCATCGGCGGACTGTCGGCGGCGACCGCGGGCGTGATCCTGCGGGAGATCGTGGGGCTGCAGGCGCAGGGCGCGGACGTGTTCTTCGGGGAGCCCGCGTTCGACACGGCCGCGCTGCTGCGGACGGCGCCCGACGGCCGCGGGATGGTGTCGTGCCTCGAGCTGCCGACGGTGCAGGACCGGCCGGCGCTGTTCTCGACCTTCCTCATGTGGCTGCTCGCCGACCTCTACCACGACCTCCCGGAGGTCGGGGACCCGGACAAGCCCAAGCTGGTGTTCTTCTTCGACGAGGCGCACCTGCTGTTCAACGGGGCGTCGAAGGCCTTCCTCGAGCAGGTCGTGCAGACGGTCCGGCTCGTGCGGTCCAAGGGTGTCGGGGTCTTCTTCATCACCCAGAGCCCCAAGGACGTGCCCGCCGACGTCCTCGCCCAGCTCGGCAACCGGGTCCAGCACGCGCTCCGGGCCTTCACGCCCGACGACGCCACGGCCCTGCGCGCGGCCGTCCGGACGTTCCCGACCTCGCCGTACGAGCTGGAGCAGCTCCTGCAGTCGCTCGGCACCGGGGAGGCCGTCGTGACGGTGCTCACCGAGAAGGGCGCGCCCGCCCCCGTGGCATGGACCCGGGTGCGCGCGCCGCAGTCGTCGATGGACCCCGCACCCGAGGCGGCGCTCGCCGGGATCGTCGCCGCGTCGCCGCTGCAGGCACAGTACGGCACCGCGGTCGACAACGAGTCGGCGTACGAGCTGCTGGCGCAGCGGGTCGAGGCCCAGCAGGCGGCGGCCGACCAGGCCGCGGCGGCCGAGGCGGCGGCGAAGGAGCGGGCCGCCGCCGACAAGGAGGCCGAGAAGGCCGCCAAGAAGCAGGCCGACGACCTCGCGAAGATGCAGGCGAAGCTCGAGCGCGACGCCGCGAAGGCGCGCACCGGTTCCAGCTCGGGCTCCGGCGGGACGCGCCGGTCGACGCCGCAGAACCCGCTCGACAAGCTCCTCGGGTCGATGGCGACGACGCTGGGGCGCGAGATCACGCGCAGCGTGTTCGGCACGCGCCGGCGCTGACCGGGTCTCCGGAGAATCCCTACGTGACGTGCGCGATAACCGCTCGACGGTCGTCGGTCGAAACGATACGATGATGCCTGCGCGAACCGGTCACGACCGGTCGCCGTGCGCCCTCCCCGACTTCCCCGCCGACCCCGCCACGCCTCGTCGCGCCGTCGGCCCCTGCCCTGCCCCAGGAGCTCCGTCCTTCCATGGCCCACGCCCTCACGTCCGGCCGCCCGTGGCGCGTCGTCCTCGTCTTCGCGATCCCGCTGTTCGTCGGGAACGTCGTCCAGCAGCTCTACCAGGTGACCGACGCGTTCGTCGTCGGCCGCCACCTCGGCGTCGACGCGCTCGCCGCCGTCGGCTCGACCGGCAGCCTCCTGTTCCTGCTCCTCGGTTTCGCGTGGGGCATGACCTCGGGCTTCGCGATCCCGACGGCGCAGGCGTTCGGTGCGGGCGACCACGCGGCCGTCCGGCGCTCGGTCGCGGTGGGAACGATCCTCACCGCCGCGTCGAGCCTCGTGATCACGGTCGCGGCCGTCGGGCTCGCCCGCCCCGCGCTCGAGGCGCTGCGCACCCCCGCCGACCTCATCGACGACGCGACGACCTTCGCGACCGTGAGCTTCGCGGGCGCCGCCGCCACCATGTTCTTCAACTACCTCGCCGCGATCATCCGGGCCATCGGCGACTCGCGGACCCCGCTCGTGTTCCTCGTCGTGAGCTGCGTGCTCAACGGCGCGCTCGTCCTCGCGCTCGTCGGGGCCGCCGGGCTGGGCGTCGGTGGCGCCGCGCTCGCGACCATCGTGTCGCAGGCCGTCTCCGTCGTGCTCTGCCTGGTCCACGTCCGCCGCCGCGTGCCCGCGCTCCACATCGGACGGGCCGACCTGCGCGGCGCGCTGCGCGACCCCGCCGACCTCGGCCGCCACCTGCGGCTCGGCGTCCCCATGGGCCTGCAGGCGTCGATCATCGCGATCGGGACCCTCACCGTGCAGCTCAAGCTCAACGAGCTCGGCTCGACCGCCGTCGCCGCCTACACCGCGGCAGCCCGCGTCGACTCGCTCGCGGTCGCCCTGCTCGGCTCCCTCGGGCTCGCCGTGTCCACCTACGCGGCGCAGAATCACGGTGCCGGGCGTCCCGACCGGATCCGGTCCGGCGTCGTCCAGTCCGTCGCTGTCTCCGTCGTGGGCTCGCTCGCGCTCGGCGCGGTCCTCGTGGCGTTCGGCAGCGACCTCGTCGGGCTGTTCGTCGGCCCGAGCGAGACCGAGGTGACCTCGATGGCGGCGCACTTCCTGCGCGTCAACGGTGCCCTGTACGCGGCGCTCGGCGTGCTGTTCGTGCTGCGCGGCGCCCTCCAGGGGCTCGGCCGCACCCTCGTGCCGACCCTCTCCGGCCTCCTGGAGCTGGTCATGCGCGTCGGCGTCGCCCTGGTGCTCGGCGGCGCGTTCGGGTACGCGGGGATCGTCTGGAGCAACCCGCTCGCGTGGATCGGCTCCGTGCTGCTGCTCGTGCCCGCGTACGTCGTGTGCCACCGGGCGCTCGGACGGCTGGCACGGACAGCGGCGACCCTCCCCGGCTCTGAGCCCGACGATGCCCCCGTCGTCGTCCGGCGGCTCCACCGGGTGCGTACCCGGCGTGGGCCGCGCTCGCTGGTGCGCGGCCGGCGCAGCGCGTCGCGTCGCCCTGCACGGCGCCCCTCCCGGGCATAGACCGGCTCCGGGCGTCAGAAACCTCGACATCGGCGCCCGAGGGTGGGGTTGTTCCCCGGCCGACTCGGCGACCATGACGTCGTCCCCCGTGCGGAGCCGGATCGGGGCACGAGGTCACGCTCGAGCAAGGCCCGGTGGCCAGGCGCATGGTCGACGACGGCGCGAGCGCACCCGCCAATCCCTCACCCGCGTCGCGGAGTTCAGGCACGCTCGCCGCGAGGGATCGCGAGGTCGGCGACCGTCGCGAGCGGCACGACGCCCTCGGCGTCGGCCGCGAGCGCCACGTCCTCGGTGACGAGGGCGTCGGCCTGGAGGGTCGCCACCGCGAGCAGCTCCGCGCGCCGGACGTCGTCCCAGTCCCGTTCACGCGCGATGCGCCACGCCGTCGCACGGGAACCGCGGTCGCCGAGCAGCCGGATCCTCAGGCCCGCGACGCCCTCGAGCTGGTCGCGCGCTTCCCCGGGGTCGAGGGTCCCGGCCCGCGCCTCCCGGTAGAGGATCGCCATCGCCTCGGACCGCAGCGCGGCCGCGCCGACGAGCTGATGTCCGTGGGCGAGGGTGGCGGTGCCGCGCACGAGCCGGAGCGCGACGGGGGCGTCGATCGCGAAGCGGGTCATGCCCCGATGCTCGCACCGGACCCCGACGCCGGCCGCGCGGTCCGGGGGCTCACTCCCCCACGAGCGTGACGAGCCGGGACCTCCCGCCCGCGTCCTTGATCGCCTGGAGGACGACGTCGGCGTGGGGTTCGAGGGCGCTCACCTTGTCCAAGGGGGCGCCCACGACGAGCTGGAAGCCGAGGCCCCGCCACGCCCCGACCGCGCGCCCTGCGAACCGGGCGTCGGCCTTGATGAACGCCTCGTCGAGGAAGACCGGTGCGTACCGGGGCCGGGCGGCGCCCGCGTCGCCGAGCTGGTAGCGCAGGGCCGCGCCGACGATGAACGCCACGAGCTCCTGGGACTCCCCGCCGGACTTGCCGGCGATGTGGTCGTAGACGCTCACGTGGTTGCCCGCCAGGTCGACGCACTCGGCACTGATCCGCACGTGGTCGCGCACGTCCACGAGCCGGCGCCGCTCCGGGCTGTCGGACCGGATCCTGTCGATGAGTCGGGCCATCCGCGCGTAGCGGCGCTCGTGCTCGGCGAGCGGGACGTCGCCGGCGGGGGCGGTCGCGAGCTCACGCAGGAGACGCCGGAACGACGTGACGTCCTGGCCCTCCACGGGGGTCGCCGTGATGCGGAGCCGGTGCTCGTCGTCCCGGAACGGCAGCGTCGCGAGGATCGCGTTGACGGGCTCCATCCGGTCCCGGATCTCGGCGGCCGCCTGCGCGATGCCGTTGTTGAGCCGCGTGAGCTGGTCCCCGGACATCTGTCGCAGGTGGGCCGACCACTTCTCGCGCAGCCGGTAGAGCTGCTGGTACTCGAGCTCCTCGTAGACCCGCAGGAAGTCCGCGTACGCGGCGTCCGGGTCGGCGCTCCGGTTGGGGTCCGGCCACGTGTCCTCGAACCGTTCGAAGATCGCCGCGAGGGCCGCACGGGCCGCACGCTCCGACTCGGCCGCGACCTCGCTCTCGTGGCGCAGCTCCCGGGCGACCGCGGCGACGGCGGTCGTGAGGTCCACGAGCCCGCCGCCGGGTCCGCCGGCAGCGCCCGACCAGCCGACCTGCGCCATGAGCGTGTCGAGCCGCGCCGCCTGCTCCGCGGTGAGCGACACCCTCGTCGTCGGCACGCTCGACGGCGTCCGCGACCTGGTCGACCTGGTCGCTGAGCTGGGCCCACGCCTCGCCGAGAGCCTTCACCCGGTTCTGCGCGTCGGCCCGCTCGCGGTGGAGCTCCTCCAGGCGCGCGCGGAGCCGCTCCTCGTCGGCCTTGAGCGCGCGCAGCACGTCGGAGCCTGCCACGAGCGTCTCGAGCCGCTCGCGCCGCTCGGCGACGCGGGCCTCGGCCCCCGCCACGTCGACGTCGTCCCACGTGACCCGGAGCGCCTGGCTGAAGCCGAAGAAGTGGTCGGCCTCGGCCCGCTGGCGCAGCTTCGCGCCCGCGAGCGCCTCGTGCGCGAGCCGCAGCTCCTCCCGTGCCGTATCGAGCTGCGCGGCGAGCTGCTGCAGGCGCCGGTGGTTGCTGAACCCCAGCGGCGACGGGCGCCCCTGGCCGCCGTGCGCGCCGCGGCGCCGGGCGGCGGTCTGCCCGGTGCGGGTGAGCGCGCGGGCGTGGTGCGCCAGCTCGGAAGGGTCGTCCACGCACACGTACGCGAACTGGTCGGCGAGGCGGCCTGCGAGCCAGCCGCCGAACGGTCCCGCCTTGATCTCGAGCCGGCCGGGCAGCAGCGCGCGATCCTGCTCCTCGTGCAGGGGCAGCCCCACCCGCACGGCCTCGTACCGCACGCGCACCGGCGAGGGGACGGCGTCGATCGCCTGCCGGAACCCGTCGAGGCGTTCCTCGTCGACCAGGACCGTGACGGCGAAACCTCCGAGCGCGAGCCCGATCGCGTCGCGCCACGGCTCGTACTCGCTGCGCACCTCGAGCAGCTCGCCGACGAACGGCAGGTCCTCGGTGCGCAGGCCGGCGGCCCCTGCCCAGGCCTCGCGGGTCTCGTGCAGCTCGCGGGCGACGTTGCCGCGGCGGGCCTGCAGCGACGCCGCCTCGCGCTCGAGCTCGGCCACGGCCCGCTCGGCGTCCTTCTCGCGCGTGCTCGCGTCGCCGACGGCCTGCGAGAGCGCGTCCGTGTGCCGGTCGCGGTCGTCGAGGTAGGCACGCGCCTCGGTCTGGAGGCGGTCGAGGTCGCGTCGCGACCCGACCTCGCGCTCGAGCGGGGCCAGGTGCCCGGAGAGCTCGGCGCCCGCGCGCCGGACCTCGGCGAGCCGCTGCTCGGCCGCCCGGACGTCGCGCTCGGCCGCCTCGATGGCGTCGCCGCCGTTGCGGCGCTGGTCGGCACGCACCTGCTCGAGCTCCGCGTCCGCGGCGCCGATGCGCTGCGCGGCGGCAGCCTCGCGTTCGACGGCGGCCCGGTGCTGCGCCCGGTTCTCCGCCTCGGCCGCGCGCAGCAGGTCGAGCTGGGTGCGGTCGCGCCAGGCGGTGAACGGCGTGAGGGCGTCGTCGTCAGGCTCCGCGCCCAGCGCCTCGACGAGGGCGCGCGCGGCCGCGGCGGCGTCGATCGCCGCACGGTGCTCCAGCATCGGTCGCAGCACGTCCACCTGGCGCTGCGCGGTGTCCATCTCGGCGCGGACCTCGCTGAGCTCGTCGAAGTGCTCGACGGCGCGCTCGGCGACGCGGATGGTCTCGGGCTCCTCGAGCACCATCGCCTTGTACAGCGAGTCGACGGTCGTGATCTGCTGGCCGGCCTGGATGCGGCCCAGGAGCTGCATCGCCTTCTCGCCCTCGCCCGCGGCCCCGATGCCGAGCGCCGCATGAAGGCGCGCCGCGAACGCCTTGTCCGTGTCGAAGGCCGTGAGCCCGGCCGCGGTGAGGCCGGACCTCGCGAACCGCTGGGCGACGAGCGGTTCGAGGGCGCGCAGGTCCAGCTCGCGCTCGACGACGGCGCGCACCGCCACGGTCTCGTCGGCACGCTGCGCGGTGCGCGGGACGTACCACGCGCGCAGCGCCGTGAACCGCTCATTCGACTGCGACGTCCAGGTCGTCGCGATGGCCGACCACGTGTCCGACGTCTCGCCGCGCAGCACCCGGTCCTTGGCGGCCGCAGCCCCGGCGGCGCGCTGCTCGTCGAGCTTGCCGCGCGCGTACGAGACGACGTTGCGCTGCTCCTGCCCGCGGGCCCGCCCGCTCGTGGCCGTGTTCGAGGCGCCGTTGAACGGCGTCGTGTGGCTCATCATGAGCGCGATGTACGCGTCCAGAAGCGTCGACTTGCCGGAGCCGGACGCCCCGGTGAGCAACGTCGTCGTGCCCGCGAACCGCACCTCGTGGTGGCCGTGGTACCCGCCCCAGTTGACGAGCTGCATGGACATGGCCGTCCACTGCCGCCCGTCCGAGGCCGTGGGGATCAGCCCGAACAGCGACTGCTGCATGCGCGGCGCGTCCTGCGCCGTCTCGGTGCTCGTGAGGGTCACGCGACGACCTCCTCGTCCTCGTCCACGGCGTCGTCGTCGGTGTCGCCGGCCGCCGGGTCCGGCTCGTCGGCGGCCACGACCGCACCACCGCGCAGCCACTGGGTCAACGCGCGCAGCCGCTCGACGGGCAGCAGGACCTCGACGACGGGCTGCACCCGGTAGCGGCCGTCGGCGACCTCGTCGAGCACGTGCTCGCGCACGAGCGCACCGATCGCGTTGTCGATCTCCCGACGGCGCGCCGCCAGGTTGGTCTCGCCGACGGGCAGGAAGCCGAGCGCGTAGTCCACGAGCTCCTCGGCGTCGACGTGAGCCGCACGCTCGCCCGCACCCTGCTCCTGCCTGAACCGGTTGCGCACGAACAGCATCAGCAGGGTCTCCACCCGCTTGTACGGCTCGTCCTTGAGCAGGACGGGCACGTTCAGCCCCGGCTCGCGGACCTGCCGCTTGTACGCGATCTCGTAGTCACGGTCGACGACGAGCTCGACGAACATGTCGTGGCAACGTGACGCGAGGACGTTCTGGTGCGCCAGCAGAGCCTTCCACTCGGCGGGGTGCACCGCGGCCGACAGGTAGCGCCGCTGCAGCACGAGCGCGAGCGCGCGCCGTGCGTCGTAGGGCAGGACGCCCGTGTCGCCCGCGAAGAGCGCGGGGACGTCGTCCTCGATGTCCGTGGGCTCGACGAACACATCGGAAGCTGGTGCGACCTCGGTCATGCGGGCGTCTCCTCTCGTCGGTGTGCTCGTCGGGCACGGCGACCGCCACGGCCGGGACGACGATCGTGCGGGTGCTGCCGTCGGCCCGCTCCGTCACGACCCGCCGGAGCCGGGCCGCGGGCACGTCGGCGTCCACGAGCAGCGCCTCCAGCGCTCCGGGCGCCGCGAGCTCGAGGTAGCCGAGGAGCTCGACAGGGCGGCGCAGCTCGGGCGGCCCGGCCGCGAACACCTCGTCGACGGTCGCGCCCCCGCGCTCGCGCACGACGCGGGCCAGGTGCGCGGCCGTCTCCGCATAGCGCGGGCCTCCCATGCCGAGCAGCCCGTCGAGCAGCTCGGCAGCGCCGTCGAGGTCGGTCTCGTCGTCGCCCAGGTCGGTGAGCGCGTCGGGCGGGGTCTCGGGCCGCAGGTCGTGGAGCTGCGCGCGGAACCGCCCGAGACGGGCACGCTCCAACCAGCGCAGCGGCTCCACGCGAGCGGCCCGACCGGTGGACGGGAACCAGTCGGCCATCGCCGCGGTCGCCTCGCGCAGGGCGGCGTCGAGCTCGCGGTCACGGAGCGGATTGTGCACGGTGAGCTGCTGCGTGATGGTCCGGGAGGCCCGGGTCTGCGCGTCGAGCACCGCGTCGACGGCCGCGAGCAGGCGCGCGTGGAGTGTCCGCACCGCCTCACGCCGCTCCACGGGCACCGCGTCGGCGAAAGGGTGTGCGAGCACGGCACGCACCCGCTCGTCGAGCCGGCCGAGGAGCTGCGGGTCACGCAGCAGCTCCATCGCACCGGCGAACGCGCGCCCTCGGGCGTGCGCTGCATGAGCGTGTCCGACGCGTCGAGGTAGCTTCCGAGCACCTCGCCGGTGGGGCGGTCGTCCTGCCGCAGACCGGTGACGATGCTGCGCTGCAGCTCGGCGATCGACTCGGCGACCCGCGCGAAGTCCGCCGGGAGCTCGCGCACCAGGGCGGCCACGTTGTCGAACTGCTCGACGA
This sequence comes from Luteimicrobium album, assembly GCF_030161555.1. GTDB lineage: Bacteria > Actinomycetota > Actinomycetes > Actinomycetales > Cellulomonadaceae > Luteimicrobium > Luteimicrobium album. Next base: position 3,077,916 of record NZ_BSUK01000001.1, on the reverse strand, counting down.
GCCGGTCCTCCGGCGTCTCCACCACGGGCCCGCCGGCCTCGAGCCGCTGCAGCTCGGCCTCCGCCGTCGCGAGCTCGTCGCGCGACCGGGCGATCTGCTCGCGCAGAGCGCGCTGCTGCGACTCGCGGTCGGGCCGCGTGTCCCGGGCCAGCCCTTCCAGCGCCACGAGGAGCGTGCGGATGCGCGACTCGCTGACCAGCGCCCGGGCGCCCTGGGTCCGGTCGACGAACGCCAGCGCCTCCGCCGCGTGCGAGCTGACCCGGTACTGCTCGACGCCGTCGTCGTCGAGCGCGCGCACCAGCCACCGGTCCCGGACCCACCGCGAGCAGAGCGCGCGCGCGGCGTCACCCGGGACGTCGTCGTGGCCTGCGGCGCGCGCCTCCGCGAGCAGGTCCTCGACCTCGACGTGCATCTGCTCCGTCGGGACGGTGGCGCGACCCGGGCTGAAGATCAGCGACAGGAGCGCGACGACGAGCGGCCCCTCCTTGCGGTGCAGCAGCGCGAGCGCGGGCGTGCCGAACGCGCCCCGGCTGCGAGCCAGGGCGGCGTCGAGGCGCACGGTCCCCCGGGCACGGGTGGCAACGGCTCCGGCGGCCCGGCGTCAGGCCGGGACGACGTTGACGAGCTTCGGCGCGCGCACGATCACCGTGCGCACCCCGGCCGTCGAGGTTCCGCTGCACGTTCTCGTCGGCGAGCGCGAGCTCGCGCAGCGCGTCCTCGGCGATCGACGGCGGCACCTCGAGCCGGGCGCGGACCTTGCCCTGCACCTGCACCACGCACGTCACGGTCTCCTCGACGAGGTACGCCGGGTCGGCCACGGGGAACGGCTCGTGCGCCAGCGACGCGTCGTGGCCCAGCCGCTTCCACAGCTCCTCGGCGATGTGCGGCGCGATCGGCGCCGTCATGAGGACGAGCGGCTCGACGGCGGCGCGGGGCACGCTCGCCAGCCCGGTGAGGTGGTTGTTCAGGGTGATGAGCTTCGCGATCGCCGTGTTGGGCCGCATGTGCTCCATCTCGACGGTGACGTCCGCGATGGTGCGGTGCACGAGGCGCAGCGTCGCGTCGTCGGGCGCCTCGTCGACCACGACGACGTCGCCCGTCGCCTCGTCGACGACGTTGCGCCAGAGCCGCTGCAGGAAGCGCTGCGACCCGACGACGGCGCGCGTCTCCCACGGCCGGGACATGTCGAGCGGGCCCATGGACATCTCGTAGACGCGGAACGTGTCGGCGCCGTACTGCTCGTACATCTCGTCGGGCGTGACGACGTTCTTGAGCGACTTGCCCATCTTCCCGTACTCGCGGTTCACGGGCTCGCCGTGCCACGTGTACGTGGTCTCGCCCGAGTCGGAGACGTGCTCCTCGACCTCGGCCGCGGTCACGTACTGGCCGCGCGCGTCGGTGTAGGCGTACGCCTGGATGTAGCCCTGGTTGAACAGCGTGTGGAACGGCTCGAGCGCGCTCACGTGGCCCAGGTCGAACAGGACCTTGTGCCAGAACCGCGCGTACAGCAGGTGCAGCACGGCGTGCTCGACGCCGCCCACGTACAGGTCGACGCCACCCGCCTTCCCGGCGCCCGGGTTGTGCTCCGGGCCGAGCCAGTAGCGCTCGAGCTCGGGCGACACGGCCTCCTGCTGGTCCGCCGGGTCGAGGTAGCGCAGGTAGTACCAGCACGAGCCCGCCCAGTTGGGCATGGTGTTCGTCTCGCGGCGGTAGGTCTTCGGCCCGTCGCCCAGGTCGAGGGTGACGTTGACCCACTCCTCGTTGCGACCGAGCGGCGGCTCGGGCGCGGACGTGACGTCGTCGGGCGCGAACGTCCGCGGCGCGTAGTCCGGCACGTCCGGCAGCTCGACCGGCAGCAGCGAGTCGGGCAGCGCGACCGGCGCGCCGTCCTCGCCGTAGACGATGGGGAACGGCTCGCCCCAGTAGCGCTGGCGGCTGAACAGCCAGTCGCGCAGGCGGTAGGTCACGGTCCCCTGCCCGACGCCGTTCGCCTCGAGCCAGGCGGTGATGCGCGCCTTGGCCTCGGGCACGGTCAGCCCGTCGAGGAGAGCTCGTCGCCGGCGGTCGTCGTCGCGGTCGAGCGCTGCACCAGGCCGTCGCCCGTGTACGCGGCGTCGGGGGCCTCCTCGAAGCCGTCCGCGAAGCCGCCGTCGGGCGCGACCGTGAACACGACGGGCAGGTCGTAGGCGCGGGCGAAGTCGAAGTCACGCTGGTCGCCGCCGGGCACGGCCATGATCGCGCCCGTGCCGTAGCCCATGAGGACGTAGTCGGCGGTGAAGACGGGGACGAGCTCGCCGTTGACCGGGTTCGTCGCCAGGTGGCCGGTGAACACGCCGGACTTGCTGCGGGCGTCGGCCTGGCGCTCGACGGCCGTCTTGCTCGCGGCCATGGTCCGGTACGCGGAGACCGCGGCGACGGGGGTGTCGTGCCCGCCCGTCCACAGGTCCTTGGTGCCGTCGGGCCACGCGGCCGGGACCTCGTCGAGCAGCGGGTGCTCCGGCGCCACGACCATGAAGGTCGCGCCGAACAGCGTGTCCGGACGGGTCGTGAAGACCTCGACCTCGCGGGCGTTCGCGTCCCCCACCCCGCCGATCGCGAACGTCACGCGGGCGCCCTCGGATCGGCCGATCCAGTTCCGCTGCATCGACTTGACCTTCTCGGGCCAGTCGATCAGGTCGAGGTCGTCGGCCAGCCGGTCGGCGTACGCCGTGATCCGCATGTTCCACTGCCGCAGGCTGCGCTGGAACACCGGGAAGTTGCCGCGCTCGGAACGCCCGTCGCTCGTGACCTCCTCGTTCGCGAGGACCGTCCCGAGGCCCGGGCACCAGTTCACGGGCGCCTCGGACACGTACGCGAGGCGGTACTCGCCCAGCACGTCCTCGCGCTCCGCGGGGGTGAGCTCGGCCCAAGGCCGGCCGTCCGGCGTCGGGCGCGCACCCGACGCGAAGGACTCGACGAGCTCCGCGACGGGCCGGGCCGCGCCGCGGCCGCCGCCGGGACGCTCGGCGTCCGGGTCGTACCACGAGCTGAAGATCTGCAGGAAGATCCACTGCGTCCAGCGCACGTAGCCCGGGTCGATCGTCGCGAACGACCGGCGCTCGTCGTGCGCGAGCCCCAGGCGGCGGAGCTGGCGCTTCATCGTGGCCATGTTGGCCTCGGTCGTGGTGCGCGGGTGCTGCCCGGTCTGCACGGCGTACTGCTCGGCCGGCAGGCCGAACGCGTCGTAGCCCAGAGCGTGCAGCACGTTGTCGCCGCGCATCCGGCGGTACCGCCCGACGACGTCCGTGGCGATGTACCCCAGCGGGTGACCGACGTGCAGGCCCGCGCCCGAGGGGTACGGGAACATGTCCATGAGGAAGAACGGCTGGGCGCCGGAGGCCGCGTGACGGTCCTCGCCGTCGGTCAGCGCGCCCTCCGGGTTCGCGGCCCAGAACGTGCCGCGCTGCGCCCACTCGTCCTGCCAGGCAAGCTCGATGCGCTCCGCGAGCTGCGGGGTGTAGCGGAAGGGGAGCTCGTCGGATCCGGGCGCGGGAGAAGCGGGTGAGGTCACACCAGGAGTTTACCGGCGGGCGCGGACAGCCCGGGCGGGCCGTCCACCGGTATCGGCCCCGGTCAGAAGTAGGTCTGGGTGATCGGCTCGCGCAGGCCGATGAAGACCCACAGCAGCAGGGCGACGTAGAGCACGACCGTGCCGATGGTCCGGTTCCGCACGATCGCGCCCCGCCACTTCTCGGGCAGCGGGATCGCGCGCTCCTGGATCGCGTGCACGAGCTGGTACCAGAAGATCGGGATCATGCAGAGCCACACCACGCTGCACCACGGGCAGATCTTCCCGAGCCGGTAGACCGTGGTCCAGACGAAGAAGAAGACGTGCCCGAGGCCGATCGTGGTCGCGGCGAGCAGCGCGAGCCGGAACCAGCGCGGCGGCCGGAAGCCCGTGAGCATGACGACGCCGACCGTGACGACGATCCCGAACGCCACGATGCCGATGAAGGGGTTCGGGAAGCCGTAGAGCTTGCCCTGCCACGACTGCATCGCGGCCGTGCACGTGACGAAGACGTTGATCGAGCACGAGGGCTTGAAGTCGGGGTTGAGCGCCAGCTTCCAGTCGTCGCGCGTCAGCTGCCCCGCCGCGAGAAACGCGATCCCGCCGAAGACGGTCAGGATCCAGCCCAGCGTGCGGTCCCTCAGCGGGTGCGGGATCAGCGGTCGGGAGTAGTCGAGGTCGTCGTCGACGTCCGCGTCGTCGGGCTCGGCACTGACGTTCGGGGCCTGGCTCACCGCTGCTCCCTCGCTGGTGCGACGTCCCGTTCCACCGGGCGTCGGTGCTGGTCACGCCTCGCGTACGGAGGACGCGGCACACGCTACCGGCTGACCCTGGGAGGTGTCTCGATCCGTGGCGAACCCGACAGCGCCGACGGGGCGGGGTCCGGGCGCGCGCCGACCACCCGGCCGACCTCGTGTGCTCGCGGTGCAGGAGGTCATCGCCTGAGGCGCGGCGCCCCTCCGCGCTCGGCCCGCGTGCGCCCGACGACGAGGACGATCGCCAGGCCGGCGAGCGTGAGCAGGACGCCGGCCCACGCGGGCGCCCGGTAGCCCCACCCGGCGGAGATCACGAGGCCACCCACGAACGCGCCGTCGGCGTTGCCGACGTTGAGCGCGGAGTGCGCGAGGGCCGCGCCGAGCGAGGGCGCGGTCGGCGAGAGGTCCATGAGCCGGGTCTGCATCGCGACGCCGAGCACCTGGGACGTCGCGGCGAGCAGGAACAGCCCGACGAACGCCCCGACGGGCCACTGCAGGACGAGCGCGAGCACGGCGAGCGCCACCGCGGTGGCCGCGAAGCCCCACAGGACGGTGCGGAAGACGCTGCGGTCGACGAGCCGCCCGCCGAGCAGCGTGCCCACGGTCATCCCGACGCCGAAGACCGCGAGGACGACGGGTACGAGGTCGTCGGACAGGCCGGTCACGGTCGTGACGGTCGGCGCGACGTACGTGTAGACGGCGAAGAGGCCGCCGAACCCGACGGCCGCGGCGAGCACCGTGACCCACAGCGTGCCGTTGCGCAGGGCGCCGAGCTCGCCGCGCACGCTCGCGCCCGCGACGGCGTCGAAGTGCGGCACGAACCTGACGAGCCCCAGCAGCGTGAGCGCGCCGAGCACGCCCACGACGACGAATGCGAGCCGCCACCCGAGCTGCTGTCCGACGAACGTGGAGAGCGGCACCCCGACGATGTTCGCGATCGTGAGGCCGGCCATCATCGTGGCGACCGCGCGTCCGCGCCGCTCGGGCCCGACGACCGCGGTCCCCACGACCGCCCCCACACCGAAGAAGGCGCCGTGCGGCAGGCCTGCGACGAACCGGGCGACGAGCAGCCAGTCGAAGGTCGGCGCGAGGGCCGAGCCGAGGTTCGCGACCGTGTACCCGGCCATTAGCCAGATCAGGAGGGCCTTGCGCGGCAGGCGGGCGGCGAGCGCCGTGAGCAGGGGTGCCCCGACGACGACGCCGAGCGCGTAGGCAGTGATGACGTGCCCGGTCGCGGGGATGGAGACGTCGAGGTCCGAAGCGATGTCGGGGACGAGGCCCATCGACGCGAACTCGGTGGTGCCGATGGTGAAGCCGCCGACGGCCAGCGCGAGGAGCGCGAGCGTGGCGCGGCGGGACGCGTCCGGGCGGGTCGCGGCGCGCGTCGTGGGGGTGGCGGTCATCGCTGCCTCCGGGGCTCGGTCGACCAAGGTCGAAACGATTCGAGGAACGGTCGGCGGCGACCGGGGACGAGAGTGGTGCGGTGGTGGAAGCCTAGCGGGATCTACCGCTCGGCGCCGTCGCGCTCGACGGGCAGCACCCAGATCGCCTCCGCCGCAGGGAGCCCGAGCTGCAGGATCGGCGGGGCCGCGCTCGGCGTCGCGCCCGGGAGCGTGACCTCGAGGACCCCCGCGTACGTGCGCCGTCCGACGACGCGCAGCTCCGTGTCCAGGCGGATCCCGAGCTCGTCGAGGTAGCGCAGGACGTCGGGGTCGGCGTCGGAGATACGGGCGACCCGACCGTGGTCGCCGGCCGCGAGCTCCGGCAGGCTCACCGCGCCCGGACGCGGGACCGTCCCGTCGGCGCGCGGGATGGGGTCGCCGTGCGGGTCCCGCTCCGGGTGGCCCAGCAGCGCGTCGATCCGCTCGACCAGTCCGTCGGAGACCGCGTGCTCGAGGACCTCCGCCTCGTCGTGCACCTCGTCCCAGCCGTAGCCCAGCGTCTCGACGAGGAACGTCTCGATGAGGCGATGGCGGCGGACCATCGCGAGCGCGTGCCGCCGCCCCTCGGGCGTCAGCTCGATGGACCCGTAGCGCGCGTGCTCCACGAGGCCCTGCGACCCGAGCCGGCGCACCGTCTCCGAGACCGTCGACGCGCCGACGCCCATCCGGTCGGCGACGAGCTTCGTGGTGACCGGGTCCGCGCTCCACTCCTGCGCCGTCCAGATCACCTTGAGGTAGTCCTGGGCGACGGACGTCAGGTCCGTTGTCGACTCGCTCACATCGCCACCCTAGCGAGCGGGACCCCCGGGAGCCCGGGCCTACAATCGCCGGGTGCCTCGAGTAACCAGCGTCGACATCGCGCTCGTCGGTGGCGGGATCATGTCCGCCACCCTCGGGGCGTTCCTCAAGCTCCTCGAACCGTCGTGGACCATCGCGCTCTACGAGCGCCTGGACGACGTCGCCCAGGAGTCCTCCAACCCGTGGAACAACGCGGGCACCGGCCACGCGGCGCTGTGCGAGCTCAACTACACGCCCGAGAAGGCGGACGGCACGATCGACATCGCCAAGGCGATCTCGATCAACGAGCAGTTCGAGCTCTCGCACCAGTTCTGGAGCCACCTCGCCGACGCCGGGCTCATCCCGCCGCTGTCGACGTTCCTGTCGAACACCCCGCACATGACGTTCGTGCGCGGCGAGAAGAACGTGGACTACCTGCGCCGCCGTGTCGAGGCGCTGCGCACCAACCACCGCTTCGCGGGCATGGAGTTCACGACCGACCCGGCCGTGATCGGCTCGTGGGCGCCGAAGCTCACCGAGGGCCGCGACGCGTCCGAGCCGATCGCCGCGACGCGCGCCGACTGGGGCACCGACGTCGACTTCGGCGCCCTCACCCGGCACCTCGTCGCGTTCCTCCAGGACAACGGCGCCGACGTCGAGCTGCAGCACGAGGTCACGAACCTCGCCCGGCGCGGCGACGGCTGGCGCCTCACCATGAAGGACCGTTCCTGGAACGCCAAGGTCCGCACGCACACCGTCGACGCGAAGTTCGTGTTCGTCGGTGCGGGCGGCGGCGCGCTGCACCTCCTCCAGAAGGCGGGCATCCCGGAGATCAAGGGCTTCGGCGGCTTCCCCATCTCGGGTGAGTTCCTGCGTACGTCCAACCCCGAGATCGTCGCCGCGCACCGCGCGAAGGTCTACGGCAAGGCCGACGTCGGCGCTCCCCCGATGTCCGTGCCCCACCTCGACACCCGCGTCGTCGACGGCAAGTCCTACCTGATGTTCGGCCCGTACGCCGGGTTCAGCCCGAAGTTCCTCAAGAAGGGCTCCTGGTTCGACCTGCCCGGGTCCATGCGGCCCGGGAACGTCGGCCCGATGCTCGGGGTCGCCAAGGACAACTTCGACCTCGTCCAGTACCTCGTCGGGCAGCTCGCCGCGTCACGCGACAAGAAGTTCGAGGAGCTCCTCACCTTCATGCCGACGGCGAAGCCCTCCGACTGGGAGCTCATCACCGCCGGCCAGCGCGTCCAGGTGATGAAGAAGGGCGAGAACGGGCACGGCGTCCTGCAGATGGGGACCGAGCTCGTCACCGCCGCCGACGGGTCCATCGCCGGCCTCCTCGGCGCGTCGCCGGGCGCCTCGACCGCCGCGTCGGTCATGGTCAAGCTGCTCCGGCAGTGTTTCGGCGACCGCTCCGCGGCCTGGGAGCCCCGGCTCGGCGAGATCGTCCCGCAGCTCGCGCAGCCCTCGGCCGGGCGGCCGTCGCCGCCGAGCCTCAGGTCGGCGAGGAGCCGGTCGCGGCCGAGGCATGAGCGCCGTGCTGAGCCGCCCCCGTCCGGGCGTGCGGCCGCGCACGTCCGACGACGGCCCGCACCGCCAGCTCGACCAGCGCGCCACGCCTGCGCTGTGGGGTGAGCTGGTGGCGCGCGTGTTCGCGCTCGACGGCGTCGTCGAGGGTCACTCGCAGGTCTCCCCCGCGTCGTCGCGGGCCGTGTTCCTCACGGACCAGCGCGACGAGCGCGCGCCCGAGACGTCCCTGGCACCCGGCATGCGCCTCGAACCGGTGCACCTGCACGGCGTGGACGACACGAGCGTGCACCTGACCCTTCCCTCCGAGCGCGGCACCGAGCTCGTCGGACTCGGGTGGGCCGAGCCGCACCAGTACGCGGAGTTCGACACCGAGTTCATGGTCTACGGACCCCGCGACGAGGCCGAGCTCGACGACGTGCTCTCCGTGATCGCGGAGAGCCTCGCCTTCGCCCGCGGCTGACCGAGGCAACGGCGCACCGCACGCCGAGCACGGGATCTGCGACCCGCGAGCACGGGCTCCACGCCCGTCCGGTCGAGCGGACGGACGCGGAGCCCGTGCTCGGCCGGACGGGTGTGGGTCAGACCAGCGAGTCGCGCCAGGCCGCGTGTAGCGCGGCGAACCGTCCCTCCCCGCCGATCAGCTCCGCGGGCGTGCCGTCCTCGACGACGACGCCGTGCTCCATCACGAGCACGCGATCCGCGATCGCGACGGTCGAGAGCCGGTGCGCGATGATCAGCGCGGTCCGGTCGGCCAGCAGGGTCTGGAGCCCACGCTGGACGAGGCGCTCTCCGGGGATGTCGAGCGAGCTCGTCGCCTCGTCGAGGATCAACACGGCCGGGTCGGCGAGGAACGCCCGCGCGAACGACAGCAGCTGCCGCTGCCCGGCGGAGACGCGCCCGCCGCGCTTGTTGACGTCCGTGTCGTACCCGAGCGGGAGCTGCTCGATGAAGTCGTGGGCCCCGACGGCCCTGGCCGCGGCCTGGACCTCCTCGAGGCTCGCGCCCGGCTTGCCCATGGCGATGTTGTCACGCACGGACCCGCTGAACAGGTACGCCTCCTGCGTGACCATGACGACGGCGCGCCGCAGGTCCTTGCCCGACAGGTCCCGCACGTCGACGCCGTCGAGCTCGAGCGAGCCCGCGGTGACGTCGTAGAACCGCGACAGCAGCTTGGCGAGCGTCGACTTGCCGGCACCGGTCGCACCGACGAGCGCGACCGTCTGGCCCGCGGGCACGTCGAGGTCCGTCCGAGGCAGCACCGGGCGCCCCTGGACGTACGCGAACTCGACGCCGCGGAGCTGCACGTGGCCGCGTGCGTGCTCGAGCGGCACCGGACGCGCCGGCTCGACGACCGTCGGCTCCTCGACGAGCAGCCCCGAGATCTTCTCGAGGGCGGCGGACGCCGACTGGAACGAGTTGTAGAACATGCCGATCTCCTGGATCGGCCCGAAGAACCGCTTCACGTACAGCAGCACGGCGACGAGCACGCCGACGTCGAGGTCGCCGTGGAACACACGCAGCCCACCCACGAGCAGGGCGACCGCCACCGTGATGTTCCCGATCAGCACGAGCCCCGGCGAGTAGATGCCGTTGAGGCCCATGGCGCGCGCGTTCGCGGCCCGGTACTCCTCGGCGAACCCGCCGTACGTGACGTCGTTGGCGCGCTCGCGACGGAACGCCTGGACCGCACGAATGCCCGTCATGGTCTCGACGAAGTTCACGATCACGCGGGCCGACGCCGTCCGGGACTCGCGGTAGTACACCTGCGAGCGCGTCTGGAACCAGCGGGTCAGCGCGATCGCGGGGATGAGCGACGCGGCCAGGACGAGCCCGGTGCGCCAGTCGATCAGGAACAACGAGGCGCCCGTGAACAGCATCATGAGCACGCCCGACACGATGCTCGTGAGGCCCGAGTCGAGCAGGTCGCGCAGCGACTCGAGGTCGGAGGTCTGGCGCGAGATGATGCGGCCCGAGGTGTAGGACTCGTGGAACTCGAGGCTGAGCCGCTGGGTCTGGCGGAACACCCGTTGGCGCAGGTCGAGCAGGATGCCCTGCGAGACGCGCGCCGACGTCCGCACGTAGCCCGCGATGGACAGCCCGGCGACGGCGGCCGCGACCACGTAGAGACCGCCGACCATGAGCAGGGGCGCCCAGTCGTCGTGGTCGCGCAGGCGCGCGAGCGTCGTGTCGATCGCGGTCGCGATGAGCGCGGGCCCGGCGACCTGGGCGATCGTCGAGACGACGACGAGGATGCCCGCGACCCACAGGCCCTTGCGGTGCGGACTCATCAGGTCGCCGAGCAGGCGCAGCGACCGCTGCCGCACGGTCTTGGACTGGGCCCGGCTGAGGCGGGTCTCGTCCTCGCCCTCGGTGCCGGTGGTGCCGGCGGGTCCGGCTGTGGTCGCGCTCATCGCTCGCTCCCCTCGCTCGCCTGCCACGCGCCGATGGCGGTGGCCCCGTTCCGGCCGGCCGGTGTCGCGTCCCCGGAGTCCAGGGCCTCGTCGACGACGGCGCGGGCCTCGCCCCGGGCGACCTGCCGCGCCACCTCGACGTCGTCGGGTGGGGGCGGGGTGAACTCGCCCTCGAGGCTGGAGATGACGTACCGGTAGTGCTCGTTCGTGGCGAGCAGCTCGCTGTGCGGCCCGACGGCGGTGATCCGTCCGTCCTGGAGCACCGCGACGAGGTCCGCGAGTGCCACGGTCGAGGGCCGGTGGGCGACGATCAGGGTGGTGATCTCCTCGAGCTCGGTCGCGAGGCGCGCCTGGATGGCGGCTTCGGTGTCGACGTCGAGCGCAGACAGCGGGTCGTCGAGCACGAGCACGCGGGGCCGGGCGGCGATGGCGCGCGCGAGGGCGATGCGCTGTCGCTGCCCTCCGGACAGGCTCATGCCCTCTTCGCCGATCGTGGTCTCGACGCCCTCGGGGAGCTCGTGCGCGAACCCCGCCTGGGCGACGTCGAGGGCGCGTTCGAGGTCGGCATCGGTTCGGGCGTCGTCGGGCGCGCCGAGCAGGACGTTGTCCCGGACGGACGCGGAGAACAGGGTGGCGTCCTCGAACGCGACGCCGACGAGCGAGCGCAGGTGCTCGCGCGTCATGTCGCGGACGTCGACGCCGTCGACGGTGACGGAGCCTCCGGTGACCTCGTAGAGGCGGGGCACGAGCATCGCGAGCGTCGACTTGCCGGAGCCGGTGAGCCCCACGAGCGCGACGGTCTTGCCGGGCGGCAGGACCAGGTCGACGCCGTCGAGCACGTCGGCGCTGCCCGGGCCCTCGGTGGGCGCGTCGCCGTAGCGGAAGTGGACGCCGGTGAACGCGAGCTCGCCGTGCGGGTCGGTGACCTCCGCCGGGGCGGCAGGGTCGGGCAGCGTGTTGGGCGTGGTCATGACGTCGAAGTAGCGGTCGACGGCGGTGCGCGCGTTGAGCGTCATCGACAGCACCATGCCGAGGTCGATCACGGGCGAGTTCACCACGGCCGCGGTGGCGAAGAACGCCACCAGCGCGCCGACGGTGATCCGGCCCTCGGACACCATCCAGACGCCGACCACGAGAGAGACACCGAGCGTGAGCTCGGGTATCGCGGTCAACCAGGCTTGGAGGCCGGACATGATCTTGGCCTTGTCGAGCTCGGTGCCGCGCAGCTCGTCGGCCTGGCGGCCGAACGACTGGAGTGCGTCGCGGCCACGGCCGAATGCCTTGAGGACGCGGATGCCGTGCACGGACTCCTCGACGGCGGTCGCGAGGTCGCCGGCCTGGTCCTGGGACTTGCGGGACACGGCCCGGAATCGCCGCGAGAACGTGAACGCCATGACGGTCATGGGGATCGCACCGGCCAGGTAGATCAGGCCCAGCACGCCCCCGGTCGCGACGAGGATCCCGATCCCGACGACGATGGTCACGCTCGACACGACGAGCGTGAGCATGCCGAACGCGATCCAGCGTCGCAGCAGGCCGAGGTCGGACATGGACCGCGACAGGAGCTGACCGCCGGGCCAGCGGTCGTGGAACGAGACGGGGAGGTCCTGCAGGTGCGTGAACAGCTCGGTGCGCAGGCGAGCCTCGATGTTCGTACCGGGGATGAGGATCAGTGCTCGCCGGGCGGCGATGAGGCCGGCTTCGGCGACGCCGAGGAGCAGGACGAGGCCGACGCCCCACCACAGCCCGGACTCGTCGTGCGTCGCGAGACCGGTGGTGAGGGGCCCGTTGACGAGCCACTGCAGCACGCGCGGCACGGCGAGCGCCGCGAGGCTCGCGCCGAGCGCGCACAGCACGCCCGCGAGGATGCGGGGCAGGACGGGCCGGATGTACGGGACGAGGCGCCGCATGGATGCGACGGTGGACAGCGAGGCGCCCTGGGCCGCGCGGGCCCGGTCGTCGGTGGCGGGCTGGGTGTCGTCGGGGGCTGGTGTCGGGCGGGGACCGTCGGGGTGGTCGGCGGCTCTGGAGGGCATCAGGAGTGGGTCACCTTCCGGTTGCTCGGGGTGGACTCCGCAGACGACGGCCGCGGGGGCGCACGGCGGCTCGCCGCCCGGGCGTGAGAGGGATGCTTGCCATTGTCGCACCTGTCACAACGATTCGACCCGCCTTTTCGCGAACCGGCCTCGCGTGACGGTCAGGGGCCGACGCGCACGCGGCCCGTCGCCACGACGGCGAGGCACACCCCCGCGACGACGACGCCGGCCACGAACATTGCCGCGTACGACACGTGCACGGCGAGCACCGCGAGCACCACCGGGACGCAGAAGCCCACGTAAGTGAGGGCGTAGTAGACGGCCGTGAGCCCGGCGAGGTCGTCAGGCCCGGCGATCTTCTGCACCTCGGTGAGCCCCGCCACCAGCAGCAGCCCGTAGGCGCAGCCGAGCACGACGGCCGCGACCACGGCGATCACGAGGTGGGGACGCGCTACGGTCCATGCCGCGAGCGCCATCCCGCACGCGACCAGCACGAGCCCGGCCGCCGTGGCACGTCCGCTGCTTCGCGCGACGATGGGTCGGGCGACGATCTGCACCGCGGCACCGCAGCCCAGCCCTACCAGGCACAGCAGGCCCGAGTAGGCGACGGTCCACTGCGAGGCGAGCTGTGAGGTCTGGGTGGGCACGACGGCGTAGGCGCTCGCGGCGCAGCCGAAGACCCAAGGGGCCGCGGGCAGGACGACCCTCACGAAACGCCGGTGCCTCGATGCGGGGACACGCAGGTCGTCAACGAGGCGGGTCGTCGATCGCATCGCCGGCCGGGTCTCCGGGGCGCGCAGCGCGAGCACGCACGGGACGATCCCGAGCGCCACGTTCACGAGGAAGGGCGTCTCGCGGGGAGCCGGGCCCCACTGTGCGAGCGCGGCCGCGACCGCGGCCCCGAGCGCGAACCCTGCGGTCAGGCCGAGGGAGGCCCGGCGCGCACCGGCACCGGAGTCCGCACCAGGATCCCGCCGGGAGAGCTCGACGACCCAGCTCGACCCGACGGCCATCGTCAGCCCGAGCGCCAACCCGCACAGCACGCGACCGGCGAACAGGGCCCCCACCCATTCGTGCCCTCCGGCGAGGATCAGGGAGCCGGCGATCGCGAGAAAGGGCGCCGGCACGAAGAGCGGACGGCGGCCGTACCGGTCCGACAGCGGTCCGCCGAGGAGGAGGGCGGGGACGATCCCGAGGACGTACGCGGCCAGCAGCACGTCCACGGTGCCTGTTCCGTAGCCGTTGAGCTGCTTGTACAGGACCAGGAGCGGGGTGAACTCGTTGCCGGCCCACGCGACCGCGAACATCGCAGGGACGACGAGCCACCACGCCGACGCCGACTCCTGCGCCGGATCCCCCGGCTCGGCTGCGTTCGCGGCGGCGCTCACCGGTGCTCTCCGAACGCCGTCACGAAGTGCGCACGCAGGTGGGCGCTGAACGCCTCGAGGTCGCCGTGCTCGAGGTCGTCGGCGAGCGTGGCGTGCTCCTCGAGGATCGCGGACCCGACGGCGGGCACGGCCCGCAGGGATCCGCGCGTCATGCGCTCCTGCCGCTCCTCGAGCGTGAGGTAGAACGTCGCGAGCAGGTCGTTGCCGCCCGCCCGTACGAGCGTCTGGTGCAGCTCGGCGTCGAGGCGGGCGAACTCGGCCTCCGCTCCCGCCTGCCACGCCGTGCGCTGCCGGGCCAGGACCTCGCGCATCCCGTCGGCGGCCCGCGCAGCGCGCGCGGGTTCCGCGACGACGTGCGCCGCCGCGTGCTCCTCCACCAGCAGCCGTGCGTCGAGGACGGCGTGCTGCTCCCCGGGCGCCACGGGGACGACGAGCGCGCCCTTCTTGGGGAACAGGCGCATCCATCCCTCGGCCTCGAGCCGGAGGAACGCCTCCCGGACCGGCGTGCGGCTGACGCCGAGCTCGGTCGCGACCTCGCCCTCGCTGACGAGGGAGCCGCCGGCGAAGCGACCAGCGAGGATCGCGGACTTGGTGTGCGCGTAGGCGCGGGTGGCCGCGGACGGTCGACTGCTTGTCTCAGGCATACGCCCATCATAGATACAAGTTGCGTCCCTCATGCCCCGCTCATGTCCACCAAGGCACGATGGAGCGATGACCGCCCGAAACCTCGGAGCCCTCCGCGCCACCACCGTCGGCGCCGCCGGGGCTCTCACCGCCCTGGCCCTCGCGGCGTGCGGGAGCAGCTCGCCCTCACCCTCGCGCCCGGCGACGACCCCCACCGCCGCCGCACCGACGACCCCGACCCCGCCGAGCCCGACCGAGACTGCGCACGCGACACCGTCGGGCACGCCCACCACGCCCCCCACGGCGTCGCACGCCACGACCCCCGCCGCCGACCCGCTCGCGGGCATGAGCCTCGACCAGAAGGTCGGCCAGCTCTTCATGGTCGGCGCGACCGCCACCGGCCCGGAGGCGTCCACAGGGACCGCGATCACGCGCTACCACGTCGGGAACGTCATCCTCGTGGGCCGCTCCCAGCTCGGCGTCGCCCGGACCAAGGCGATCGTGGACGCGCTCCAGGACCGGGCGACGTCGGCGGCGACGCACGGCCTTCCGCTGCTCGTCGGCGTGGACCAGGAGGGCGGGAACATCCAGGTGCTGCGCGGCCCCGGCTTCGCGACCATGCCGACGGCGCTCACGCAGGGCAAGTCCTCACCGTCGGCCCTGCGCGGCGACGCCCGCACCTGGGGGCCGAGCTCGCCGAGGCGGGCGTCAACCTCAACCTCTCCCCCGTCATGGACACCGTCCCCAGCCCCTCGGACAACGCTTCCAACAAGCCCATCGGCTACTGGCACCGGCAGTTCGGGTACACCCCGGCGACCGTGTCGTCGCACGGCGTCGCGTTCCTGCAGGGCATGCACGACGCCGGCGTCGCGACGACGGTCAAGCACTTCCCCGGCCTCGGGCGCGTCCAGGGGAACACAGACTTCTCGGCGGGCGTCAAGGACACGGTAACCACGGCGGACGACCCGTACCTCGCGCCGTTCGAGGACGGGATAGCCGCCGGGACGGAGGCCGTCATGACGTCCACGGCGATCTATACCAAGATCGACCCGGCGGTCCCCGGCGCCTTCTCGCGGGCCGTCGTCACGGGCCTCCTCCGCGGCAAGCTCGGGTTCCACGGCGTCGTCGTCACCGACGACCTCTCGAGCGCGAAGCAGGTCGCCGCCTGGACGCCCGGTCAGCGCGCCGTCAAGGCGATCGCGGCCGGCAACGACATCGTGCTGGCCGGGGTTCCCGAGCAGATCCCGGCGATGACCGCGGCCGTGGTCGCACAAGCCAAGGCCGACCCGGCGTTCGCCAAGCAGGTCGACGCTGCGGCCACGCGCGTCGTGACCGCCAAGCAGCACCTCGCCGACTGACACCGGACGAGCACGAACGACTGACGGCGGCCGGCTCCCCGCTCCGGGAGTCGGCCGCCGTCGTCGGCGCGCGGGCGCGTCAGATGTTGATCATGTGCCCCACGAGACCGTGGAACGCCTCCTGCAGCGCCTCGGACAGCGTCGGGTGCGTGTGCACGTTGCGCGCGAGCTCGTTGGCGGTGAGGTCCCACTTCTGCGCGAGCGTGAGCTCGGGGAGCAGCTCGGAGACGTCGGGGCCGATGAGGTGCCCGCCGAGCAGCTCGCCGTACTCGGAGTCGGCGATGAGCTTGACGAACCCGACCGGGTCGCCGAGGCCGTGGGCCTTGCCGTTCGCCATGAACGGGAACTTGGCGACGGTGATCTCGCGGCCGTTCGCCTCCGCCTCGGCGCGGGCCTGCGCCTCGGTGAGCCCGAAGCTCGCGACCTGCGGCTGGCAGAACGTGGCGCGCGGCATCATGCGGTAGTCGCCGAGCGGCAACGTCTCGGCGCCGCCGATGGTCTCGGCCGCGACGACGCCCTGGGCCTCGGCCACGTGCGCGAGCTGGAGCTTCGCGGTGACGTCGCCGATCGCATAGATGCTGGGGACGTTGGTGCGCATCGAGTCGTCGATCGCGATCGCGCCACGCTCCGTGAGGGCGACGCCGGTGTTCTCGAGGCCGTAGCCCGTGACGTTCGGCGCGAAGCCGACCGACATGAGGACCTTGTCGGCGACGAGCTGGCCGGGCTTCCCGTCCTTGCCGGTGTACGTGACGGTGACCTCGGAGCCGCCGTCGACGACGGTCTCGACCTTGGTCGACGCGAGGATGTCGATGCCGAGCTTCTTGTACTGCTTGGTGATCTCCTTGGAGACCTCTTCGTCCTCGTTCGGCAGCGCACGGTCGAGGAACTCGACGATGGTGACCTCGACGCCGTAGTTGCGCAGCACGTACGCGAACTCCATGCCGATGGCGCCCGCGCCGACGATGACGATGGACTTCGGCAGGTCGCGCGTGAGGATCTGCTTCTCGAACGTGACGACGTTCTCGGACAGCTCGACGCCCGGGAGCAGGCGCACGGTCGAGCCCGTCGCGATGATCGCGTTGGCGAACGTGATCCGCTCCGAGGTGCCGTCGGCCTTGGTCACGTCGAGCGTGTTCGCGTCGACGAACGAGCCGCGGCCGTCGTACTCGGTGATCTTGTTCTTCCGCATGAGGAAGTGGACGCCCTTGACGCGACCGTCGGCGACCTCGCGGCTGCGGTCGAACGCCGCGCCGAAGTCGATCGTGGTCTCGCCGGTGATCCCGAAGAGCGCCTTCTCGTGGTTCAGCATGTGCGCGATCTCAGCGTTGCGCAGGAGCGCCTTGGACGGGATGCAGCCCACGTTGAGGCACACACCGCCCCAGTACTTCTCCTCCACGACGGCGGTGCGCAGGCCGAGCTGCGCTGCGCGGACAGCCGCGACGTACCCACCAGGTCCAGCACCGAGAACGACGACGTCGAAGTGTTCAGCCACGGCCCCGAGCCTAGGCCACGAAAGCACTTGGTCTCCAACCACGAGGGCCGATGGATGACGTGAGATCGCGGACATTCGGCCGCCGGCCGGCGCTCAGGCGCGGCGCGAGCCGTCCCGCACGAGGTCGACGCCCTTGTTCGCGAGCTGGTCGGCGCGCTCGTTGCCGGGGTCGCCGGCGTGGCCCTTGACCCACATCCAGCGCACCTGGTGGCGGGCGACCTCGGCGTCGAGCGCCTGCCACAGCTCGACGTTCTTCACGGGCTTCTTGTCCTTGGTACGCCAGCCGTTGCGCTTCCAGCCGGCGATCCACGACTTCATGCCGTTCATGACGTACGACGAGTCGACGTGCAGCGTCACGTCGCACGGCCGGTTGAGGGCACGCAGCCCCTCGATCACGGCGGTGAGCTCCATGCGGTTGTTCGTCGTGGTCGGGTCGCCGCCGAAGAGCTCCTTCTCGCGACCCTTGGACCGCATGAGCACACCCCACCCACCGGGCCCGGGGTTGCCCTTGCAGGCGCCGTCGGTCCACATCTCGACGACGGTCAGGTCGCCGCGGTCACCCGGCGCGACGGCGGACGGGTCGGGCGGGGTGACGAGCGTGGTCTCTTCGGGCACGGGCCCCACCCTAGAGCGCCGCGTCGGCTGCGAGCGCTGCCCGGAGCTCGCCGACGACGGCGCGGCCGAGCTCGACGAAGTCCCGCGTCTCCGCGGGGGCGACCCAGAGCTCGAAGGTGACCTGGAAGGCGGAGACGACTGTCCCCGCCGAGACGGCGGCGCGCACGTCGGACACCCCGCGCGCCCGGAACGCACCGGTGAGGGCGAGGGCGAGCTGGGCCATCTTGGCGCGCTCGCGCTCGACGAGCTCGGGGTTCGCGTCGATGACCTGCTGGCGCCGCCGGGAGACGGAGCGCTGGTCGTCGTCGAAGAACGTCGCCGCGCGGGCGAGGACCTCGCCTGCGACCTCGAGCGCACCGGTCCCGGGCGCGTCGGCGACTCCGGTGGCGAGCAGCTCGTTGAGCCAGTCCTGGCCGCGGAAGAGGACCTCGCGCTTGTCACCGTAGTGCCGGTAGAAGGTGCGTTCCGTGAGCTCGGCACGCTGCGCGATCTGTGCGACGGAGGTCTGCTCGAAGCCACGCTCCTCGAACAGGTCGAGCGCGGCGACGCGGAGTCGTTCGCCGGCGTCCGGCTGCCATCGGGCCATGACCCCATCGTAGATGATGTCAGGATCTGTCATCAGTGCTAGGTTGAGTGATGTCACATCCTGACATCACTCGGAAGGACCTCCCATGCGCATCTTCGTCACCGGAGCGACCGGCTGGATCGGCTCGGCCGTCACCGGAGAGCTCCTCGCCGCCGGGCACGACGTCGTCGGGCTCGCCCGGTCAGACGCGTCCGCCCAGGCGCTCACCGCGCGCGGCGCGACCCCTGCGCGGCACGCTCGACGACCTCGGCACCATCAAGGACGCCGCCGCCGGCGCGGACGGCGTGATCCACCTCGGCTTCGTCCACGACTTCGACCGGTTCGCCGAGTCGGGTCGGATCGAGCGTGCCGTCGTCGAGACGATCGGCGACACGCTCGCCGGCTCCGACCGGCCGTTCCTCCTCGCCGCCGGTGTCGCGGGGATCGCGCCGGGGCGCGTCGTGACCGAGGACGACCCGACGACCGCCGTCGGGCCCGACGCGCCCCGCGGCGGCAGCGAGGCGCTCGCACTCTCCTACGCCGACCGCGGCGTCCGGTCCGTGGCACTCCGGTTCGCCGCCAGCGTGCACGGCATCGGCGACCACGGGTTCGTCGCGACCCTCGCGCAGATCGCCCGCGATCGCGGCACCTCCGGCTACATCGGCGACGGCGCCAACCGGTGGCCCGCCGTCCACCGGTCCGACGCCGCCCGCCTGGTCGCGCTCGCCCTCGACGCCGCGCCCGCGGGCTCGGTCGTCCACGCCGTCGGCGAGGAGGGCGTCCCCACCCGCGACATCGCCGAGGCGCTCGGTCGGAGCCTCGGCCTCCCGACCGACTCCGTGGCCCCCGAGGACGCCGGGGACGCCTTCGGCTGGATGGCGCGGTTCTTCGGCCTCGACGCCCCCACGTCCAGCGTCCTCACCCAGGAGCGGTACGGCTGGACGCCGACCGGTCCCACGCTGCTCGACGACATCGCCGCGGGCGGCTACCTCCCGGGGCCTGACGGGCGCCGCCGGGCGAGGTCCCGTCGCCCCGGGCGAACCCGCCCGGGACGACGCACCTCGTCCGGCCGCGCGGGGCCGCGCGTGGTAGGCAGGAGGCATGAACGTCACCATCCTCGGGACCGGGATCATGGGCTCCGCCGTCGCCGGCACCCTCGTGCGCGCGGGGCACCACGTCACCGTGTGGAACCGCACCCCCGCCAAGGCTGCGCCGCTCGCTGACGACGGCGTGACGGTCGCGGCCACCCCCGCCGAGGCGGTAGCCGCTGCGGAGGTCGTCCTGTCGATCGTCTTCGACGCCGACGCCGTGCTCGACGTGCTCGACGACGCCGGCTCCGCACTGCCCGACGGCGCGCTCTGGGCGCAGGCCACCACGATCGGCGTCGACGGCACGCAGGAGGTCGCGGCCCGCGCCGCCGAGCTGGGAGTCCCCCTCGTCGAGGCGCAGATGCTGGGCACCCGCGGACCTGCGGCGCGCGGCGAGCTGACGATCCTCACGGCGGGCGACCCGGCGCTCGTCGGCCGCGCCCGGCCCGTGCTCGAGGCGATGTCGGCCAAGACGCTCCACGCAGGCGACGCCGTCGGCAGCGCGAGCGCGCTCAAGCTCGCGTGCAACGCCTGGCTCGCGACCATCACGGCCGGTGCCGCGCAGTCGCTCGCGCTCGCGACGGCGCAGGGTCTCGACCCCCAGCTCTTCCTCGACGCGATCAGCGGGACGGCGACCGACTGCCAGTACGCGCACCTCAAGGCCGACCACATGCTGTCGGAGGACCTCGCCCCGACCTTCACGGTCGACGCCCTGCGCAAGGACGTCGGGCTGATGATCCACACCGCGCGGGCCACCGGGACCACCGTGACCCTCCTCGACGCGCTCGACCGCGTCCTCGGCGTCGCCTCGATCGACGGCCACGGCAAGGAGGACGTCGCCGCGGTCTACGACGCGTTCACCACGGTCCCGCTCGGCAACGGCGACTGAACGGGTCGCGGAAACTCCGACACACCGCTGTCGTCCGGTGCGGCCACGCTCGGGGGCATGGACACGAACCAGCCCACCGCCACCTCGACCGCCCTGGACGCCCTGCACGGGTGGACCCGACTGTGGAACGGCGCGTACGACGTCGCTCCCGAGATCCTCACCCCGGACGCCCGAGTGACGTTCGGGGGCGTCGCGATCGGCGAGCGCGCCGACCCGCTGAGCGGTCCCGCCGCGATCGCCGGGCTGATCCGCGACTTCCGCGCCGGGCGGCCCGGCCTCGTCTACAGCGAGGTCGACGTCCGGGCGTGGGACGGGTTCGCCGTCGTGGCATGGGACGTCGACGGACCGGGCCTCCGCCGCGGCGGCATCGACACGTTCGTCCTCGACATCGAGGGTCGCATCGCCGCCGTCCGCTCGGTCACGGGCGAGCGTGGGTGGCCCCGTGCGACCATCGCCGCGTGAGACGGTCCGAACGGCATCACGCGCTCGTCGACCACCTGCGCGCGCGGGCGCCGCACCCGGTCTCGGCCGCGCGGCTGGCCCGTGAGCTCGAGGTCTCCACGCGGACGATCGAGCGGGACGTCGTCGCCCTCCAGGCCGCCGGCGTCCCGCTCTTCGCCGTCCCCGGGCGCACCGGCGGCTACTCGGTCGTGCCCGAGTACTCGCTGCCGCCCCTGCACCTGACGCCCGAGGAGGCGTTCGCGTGCGCCGTCGCGCTCGACCTTCTCGACGGGTCGCCGTTCGCGGCCGCGGCGCGACGCGCCCGCGACAAGGTCGGCGCCGGGCTCCCGGCCTCGACCCGCGAGACCCTCCGCCGCGTCGCGCCCGACGTGCGCTCGATCGCATCCGCGGAGGCCCGGCACGACGCGAGCGGCGTCGACGGGCTCGCACGTGCCGTCACCGAACGCCGCGTGCTCCGTCTCGAGTACCGCGACGGCGCGGGCGCGACGACGCAGCGCACCGTCGAGCCGCTGGCCCTCCTCGAGGCCGACGGCGCGTGGTACCTGGCGGGCTGGTGCCGCACGCGGGACGCGGTGCGGGGGTTTCGGACGGACCGCATCGTCTGCGTCGAGCGCACCGACGAGGTGCTGTCCGTGGAACGCGCGCGGGAGCTCGACGCCGACCTGGCGCGGTGGCGACCGCGCGCCGTCGGGCGGACGTAGGGCTACCCCAGGAGCCGGCGCAGCTCGCCCTCGGCGGACGCGACCCGCTCCGGATCGATCGTCGAGCCCTGGTCGTAGAGGTCGACCACGCGAGGGTCGACGTAGCTGCTGCGCGCGATCGCCGGCGTGTTCCCGAGGGCGGTCGCGGCGTCCCGCATGGCCTGCGCGACGGCGCGCTTGCGGGCCGTGACGGTCCGCTCCGGCCCGTGCGCAGCGAGCGAGACCGCCGCGGCGACCGTCCCGTGGAGGGTGCGAAAGTCCTTCGAGGAGAACGCGCCGCCGGTCCGCGCGCGCACGTCCTCGTTGATGGCCGCAGGGTCGAGCGGCACCCAGACCTCCGTGCCGCCGACGTCGACGGGCACCACGACGCCGTCGGGCTCGACGTCGTCGAGGCCGTCGGAGTCGTCCACGTCGTCGCGGGAGAAGCCGAGGAGGCGCGCGTCGGGGTCGTCGCCCGACCGCTCCGCGAGCACCCGGGCGAGCCGCACGTCGACGAGCTCGGACTCCCAGAGCTGGCCGGACTTGGCGGGGAACCTCAGGAGCACGTGGTCGTCGTCGACGGTGGCGTCGCGGACGCGGAGCGTCGCGATCCCGCGGCTCCCGTGTTGCGACGCGTACCGCTCGCTGCCGACGCGCAGGTGCGCGACGTCGAGCAGCCGGAACGCCGTCGCGAGCGCCCGACGGCGCGTGGGCGCGTCACCCTCGAGGTCCCGCGTGACCCACCCGCGGGCGCCGGGCAGCGCCTCGGCGAGCGCGAGCATGCGGTCGAACTTGGTGCGGTCCTGCCGGGCGCGCCACTGCGGGTGGTAGAGGTACTGGCGACGGCCCGCGGCGTCGACGCCGGTCGCGAGGACGTGGGCGTTGGGGTGCGGGGCGATCCAGACGTCCGTCCAGGCGGGCGGGATCGCGAGCGCCTCGAGCGCGCTGCGCTCGTCGGCGTCCACGAGGTCTCCAGCGGGGTCCCGGTAGCTGAAGCCCGACCCGGCTCGGACCCGCTGGTATCCGGGCCCCGACAGATTGGCGCGCCTGAGCCGCACGCTCACTCCCTCCTGACATCGGCGGGATCCTTGTCGGGCCGCCAGCCGCGCCACCGGGGCTGGCGGAGGCGCTGGTCGCCGGTCCATTCGGCGAACTCGACCTCGCCGACGAGCCGCGGGCTGACCCAGTGGGCGTCGCTCGCGTCGGCGCGGGGGACGTCGCTCAGGGGCGCCGTCTTGCGCGCGAGTCTCGCCAGCCGCTCGGTCGTGTCGCGGAGCGCCTTGTCGCTGAACCCGCTGCCGACGCGGCCGACGTAGCGCAGGTTCCCGTCGTCGTCGGGCACGCCCACGAGCAGGGACCCGACGAGCCCGGCGCGGTTGCCGTTGCCGGGCCGCCAGCCGCCGACGACGACCTCCTGGGTGCGCGCGTGCTTGACCTTGATCCACGCCCGGCTGCGTCGTCCTTGGGCGTACGTCGAGTCGACACGCTTGGCCACGACGCCTTCGAGGCCCAGCTCGGCGCTGGTCTGCCAGGCGCCGTCGAAGTCCCCTCGAAGGCGGGCGGCACCTTGACGACGTCGTTCTCGGTGACGAGCGCCTCGAGCCGTTCGCGCCGCTCGCTGTACGGCAGGTCGACGAGGGGCTCGCCGTCCTGCTCGAGCACGTCGAACAGGAAAAGCAGGGCGGGCACGTCCTTCGCGGCGGCCTCGATCTCGCGGGGGTCGGCGAGGTTCATGCGCCGCTGCAGCAGCCCGAAGCTCGGTCGGCCCCGCGCGTCCAGCGCGACGATCTCCCCGTCGACGACCGCCTCCCCACCGACGGCGCGCCCGAGCCCTTCCACGACGTCGGGATACCCGGGACCCTGGTCCTTCCCGTTCCTGCTGGTCATGGACACCCGGGCCCGCCCGAGCCCGCCCTCCTGCTCGACCCGCGCGATGGTCCGGATGCCGTCCCACTTCATCTCGAAGGCCCACTCCCCTTCCCCCGCCCCGCTCCCGACGACGTCGCCACGCTTCCCGAGCGTGGCGAGCATCGCGGTGTACGTGCGCCCCCGCGTGGAGCCCGACGCCGCCGCACCACGCGAACCCGACCCCCGCCCCCGCGCCCCCGAACCGGACGGAGAAGCGGCACCTGCGTCGTCGGACACGGAAGGCGAGCGAACCGCGGAGGCGTCCGAGGGGGATGATGCGCGGCGTCGTGGTTGGGCCTGGCGGGAGGCCGCGAGGGACGAGCGGCCGGATGGTAGACGCCGCGCATCATCCCCTCGGACGCCGAACCCGACCCCGCGGGCCCGTCACCGGACCCGGGCCCGACACCGTCCTGCGACTTCGTCCGGTGGATCAACCATTGGGACTTCGGCGCCCCGTGCGCGCCCTCGCCCTCGGCGGCCTTGGTGCGGATGAGGGCAAGTCTTCTGTCCCCGTGCTGCTCGCCGTGGAGCACGACGATGACTTCGTCGTCCCTCCACTTCTCGAGGTCGTAGGTGCCGGAGTCCCAGATGGTCACGGTCCCGCCGCCGTACTCGCCCTTGGCGATGGTGCCGGCGAAGGTGCCGTACTCGAGGGGGTGGTCTTCGGTCTGGACGGCGAGGTGGTTGGTGCCGGGGTCGGTGGGTTCGCCCTTGGGCAGGGCCCAGGAGACGAGGACGCCGTCGCGTTCGAGCCGGAAGTCCCAGTGGAGGCGGCGGGCGTGATGCTCCTGGATGACGAAGCTGTTGCCGCCGTCGCGGGGCGTGGGGGTCTCGGCGGGGACGGGTTCGGCGGTGCGGGCGGGGTCGCGCTTGGAGCGGTAGGTGGTGAGGCTGTCCCGCGGCGACGGCTGGTCTCCTCGGTCGCCGTCGTCGTCGGTGTCGTCGGTCTCGGGCAGGGCGGCGGCG
Organism: Luteimicrobium album; assembly: GCF_030161555.1. Classification (GTDB taxonomy): domain Bacteria; phylum Actinomycetota; class Actinomycetes; order Actinomycetales; family Cellulomonadaceae; genus Luteimicrobium; species Luteimicrobium album. Next base: position 3,053,383 of record NZ_BSUK01000001.1, on the reverse strand, counting down.
TCGACGCGTCCGGGGGTGAGCGTGGTCATGGGGTCGCGGCGCCGTTTGATGCGGGCGAGGACCTCGGTGTGGTCGAGCTGGCGGACGTCGGCGGCACCGGACCGCGAGAGCTCGCGCCAGGCGCGGGGGCGGCGACCCACGGCTGGGGGCGGCCGCGCAGCGAGTAGGGCGCGACGGTGGTCTTGTTGCCGTTGTTCTGGGACCAGTCGACGAGGACCTTCCCGCCGCGCAGGGCCTTCTTCATGTCGGAGACGACGAGGTCGGGGTGGTCGGCCTCGAGGGCGCGGGCCAGCTCGTGGGCGACGTCGGTGACCTGGGCGCTGGTCTGGCGCTCGTCGAGCGCGGCGTAGAGGTGGATGCCCTTGGAGCCGGAGGTGACGGGCACGGTGTCGAGGCCCATCTCGTCGAGGATCTCCTTGGCGAGGTGCGCGACCTCGACGCACTCGGGCAGGCCGGCGCCCTCGCCGGGGTCGAGGTCGAGGACGAGCCGGTCGGGCTGGTGCACGCCCCCGCGGGGGCCGAACCGCCACTGCGGGACGTGGACCTCGAGCGACGCGATCTGCGCCAGCCAGACGAGCGTGGCGGCGTCGTTCGCGAGCGGGTAGGTGTTGGTGGAGTGCTTGTGCTCGATGGTGCGCCGCTGCACCCAGTCGGGGGTGCCGGCGCCGAGGTCCTTCTGGAAGAAGGGCTGCTCGTCGACGCCGTTGGGCCACCGCTTCCGGGTCACGGGCCGGTCCGTGACGTGCGGGAGCATGGTCGCGGCGACGGCCGCGTAGTACTCGATGACGTCCCGCTTGGTCGTGCCCGTGGCGGGGTACAGGACCTTGTCGAGATTGGTGAGCCGCACGTCGTGGCCGTCGACGGTCACGACCTCGGTCTGCTCGCCGGGCGTGGTCAGCATGTCTCTCATCGTCGGGCAGGTGGACGGCGTCCGCCCGCCCGGGTGCGCGGTGGGGCAGGCCGGGCGAGACTGGGCGCATGCGGGCGATCTGGTCGGGCGCGGTGGCGTTCGGTCTCGTGAACGTGCCGGTCAAGCTGTACAGCGCGACCGAGTCCCACGACGTGCCCCTGCACCAGGTGCACGACGCCGACGGCGGCCGGATCCGGTACGAGCGGCACTGCGAGAAGGACGGGAAGAAGATCCCGTACGAGCACATCGTGCGCGCCTACGACGACGGCACCCACACGGTCGTGCTGACGGACGACGACCTCAAGTCCCTGCCCGCGGAGCGGAGCCGGGAGATCGAGGTCGTCGAGTTCGTCCCGAGCGAGCAGGTGGACCCGATCCGGTTCGGGTCCACGTACTTCCTGGAGCCGAGCGACAAGTCCGCGAAGGCGTACGTGCTGCTGCGCGAGGCGCTGGAGTCGACGGAGCGGACGGCGATCGTGAAGTTCGCGTTGCGGCAGCGGACCCGGCTCGGCGCGCTCCGCGTGCACGGCGACACGCTCGTCCTGCAGGGGCTGCTGTGGGACGACGAGGTGCGCGAGGCGAGCTTCCCGGCTCTCGAGAACCCGGGCGACGTGACGAAGAAGGAGCTCGACCTCGCGAAGGTCGTCGTCGAGAGCCTCGAGGGCGACTTCGACCCCAGTGCGTACGTCGACGAGTACCAGGCGCAGCTCCGCCAGCTCATCGAGGACAAGCTCGAGCGGGGCGACGCCGTGGCTTCCGAACGGCCGGAGCCCGAGGGCGAGGAGGGCGGCGGCGAGGTCCTCGACCTCATGGAGGCGCTGCGCCGCAGCGTCGCGAAGAAGCGTGGCGCCGCCGACGACGGCGAGAAGAAGTCCGCGGGCGGGCGAAAGAAGGTGTCGGCGTCGTCGGCGGAGAAGCCGGCCCGCAAGCGCAAGACGTCCTGATTCCGCCGACCGCGCGCGGTACGAACTGACGATTGACAATTTCCGTCCATCGTCGCGCGGGCGGCGCGGCAGCGGCCGCATGATGAACGACATGACCGTGACGATCGACGTGAGCCGTGTGCCGCCGTCGGGCTTCCTGTTCGCCCCGTCGCCGCTCGCCGAGCTGGCGTCGGCCGTCCACCTGCTCGTCGAGCCGACCCACCATCCGGCCCAGAACGGCTGGGCCACGGCGGTCGCGGCGAACGTCGACCCCGGGCTGCTGGACCGGCTGATCGACGCCGACTACCTGTGGCGGACGTCCCGCGCCGACAGCCTGCTCCCCTCCGAGCCTCAGGACTCGCTGGCCGCAGAGCTCGACGAGATGGACCTCCTCGACGACGAGACGTGGGTCTCGGCTGCGCTCCTGACGAGCAGCTGCGGCACCGTCCCGCTCTACCGGAACCTCGGGTCGCCGCTCGTCGACCCGGAGGCGCGCGAGCTCGCCCGGACCCGGGCGGCGACGCGGGGCGAGCGTCAGTCGGCGTTCGTCGACCTCGTCCTGAAGGACCCGCCGGTGGTCCGGTCGTCGGTCCGCCGCATGCTGGAGGACTGCGACGAGGCGTTCTTCGCCGACGCCTGGTCGCGGGTCCGGCCCGCGCTCGTCGCCGACGCGCGGCGCAAGCGAGACGTGCTGGGAGTCTCCGGGCTGCGCGAGGCCGTTGCCTCGACGTCGGCGGCGATCACGGTCGACGACGACGCGGCGCGCCTCCGCGTCGACAAGCTGCAGGACAGCCTGACCACCGCGGACGAGCGCGGCATGACCTTCCTGCCGAGCGTCTTCGGGCACCCGCACCTCCTCGTCGTGCACGCGCCCGGGTGGCGGCCCGTCGTCCAGTACCCGGTCGCGGGCGGCGCGCCGTCCGCCCCGACGGTGAGCGTCGAGACCGTCCAGCAGCGCTTCCACGCGCTCGACAACCCGCTCCGCCTCCGCCTCGCGCGCAGCCTGCTCCGCGCCCCGCACACCACCGCCGACCTCGCGGAGGCCTGGGGCGTGAGCGCGTCCGAGGTGTCCCGGCACCTCGGCGTGCTCAAGGAGGCCGGGCTCGTGACGAGCGTCCGGCACGGCCGGCGCGTGCTCCACGAGCTCGACCTGACCGCGACGACCCGGATCGGGCAGGACCTCGTCCAGGCGCTGCTGCGCTGACGAGCCCGAGCGCCAGGCGACTCATCGAACTGACGCTGATGGTCGCTTCGGCGAGCTCACCACGACGATCTGCGTCAGTTCGACGCGTCGCGCCCGTCGTGGCCGAGGTCCTCGGGCCGTCAGCGCAGGGCGTCGACGAGCTCCGAGGTCATCGTCATGACGCGGTCGTCGTCGCGGGTGGGCGTGAATCCGAGCCGCGCGACCACGAGGTGCTGCGACGGGACCACCACGACGTACTGCCCGTCGTGGCCGTCCGCGTAGAAGGTGTCCGTGGGCAGGCGGGAGTCGATGACGGAACCGTCGGCGCGCGTGTTCGACCACCAGCCGGACGCGTAGCCGTCCGAACCCGGCTCGACCTTGGTATCGACCGCCTTCGTCGACTGCGCCATCCAGGCCGCGGGAAGCAGCCTCGTCCCGTTCCACACGCCGTCCTGCAAGGCGAGCTCGCCGACGCTCGCCCAGTCCCGTGGGGTGGCCCACATGTACGAGCCGCAGACGGGCGTGCCGACCCCGTCGACCTCGAGCACGGCGCTCGACAGGCCGAGCGGGGCGAACACCTCGCGACGAAGCGCGTCCGCACCACCGTCGTCCTTGGTCACGATCGAGCAGAGCAGCGTCGTGCTCCCGCTCGAGTACTGCAGGTAGCTGCCGGGCGTCTGCGCGAGCGACCGGGACGCGACATACCCGGCCATGTCCGGCTCGCGGTACAGCATCTGGGTGATCGGGGTCCCGAGGTCGTACGTCTCGTCCCACGACAGGCCGCTCGTCATCTGCATCAGCTCGCGGATCGTGATGTCCGCGCGACCGTCCGTCCACTCGGGACGCAGGTGGTCGTCGTCCAGGCTGACCTTCCCCTGCTGCACGAGCCGGCCCACCATGAGGTTGGTCACGCTCTTGGTCATGGACCACCCGAGCTGCGGCGTCGTGATCCCGAACCCGTCGGCGTAGCGCTCGGCGACGAGCTTGCCGTCCTTGAGGACCACGACGCCGCGGGTGCCGAGGTCCGCCTTGTCGTCCGCGCCGAGGTCGTCCCCGAAGCCGTCGGCGAGGGCCTTCGTGACCGCCGCGTCCGTGCTGATGGTCAGCGGGAGCGCGGCGTAGGGGTTGTTCGCGGCCGGGACGACGGTCGGCGAGGGCAGGCCCATCGGACGGCGCGACGCGACCGTGCAGCCGTAGCCCGGGGTGGCCCACGCCTTCTGCGGGGCGAGGACCCCGAGGATGCTGGCCTTCGCCGCCGTCCCGTCGTCCGTGATCGAGGTGCGCAGCACAGGAACGAGTGGGTTGGGCGGCAGGTCGTCCTTCGCGTCGTCGCGGTCCGCGATCGCGTGCAGGGCGCAGGCGTTGTGAGCCGCGTAGCCGGTCCCGGTCAGCAGCATCGGCCGCTCGTACCAGTAGGCGCCGACCGCACCGCCGCCGACGACGACCACGAGGACCAGCCCCGCCAGGAGGAACTTGCGCTTGCGTGTCACGGAGCCTTGTCACCTTCGTCGCGATCACGACCAGGCGCCCTCGCACCGGTCGAGCAAGTCCGTGCAGTCGGAGCCGGTCGAGCCGCCCGCAGACTACCCCGACACGGCGGCCGGTCACGGTCGTGCGCCAGGAGGGATCAGTCGCCGCGCGACTCCAGCAGGTCGTCGACGACGTCCTCGAGCACGTCGATCACGTCCAGCCGCCACCAGAAGTCGACGCGTTCGACCACCCCGACGACGATCTCGTCGACGGTGCCCTCGATCGGCGCGCCGTCGAGGTCGTCGAGGATCACCACCGCCTCCGGCTCGCCGCCGGGTGCGTTCGCGTCGAGCAGGGGGTAGACGGCCAGCTGGAGGCGTTCGAGCGTCGGCGCCAGGGCGGCGAGATCCTCCGACGACGCGCTCTTCAGCACGTCGGCGAGCCAGTCCGGGACGACGGACCACGGCTCCGGCAGCGCGACCGTCAGTGCCCGGCCGGTCTCGTCGATCCACATCAGCTCGTCCTCTCCCGTGCGTCGAGATGGTTCGCGGCCGCCACGCGGACTCGCTTGGTCGCGCCCCGCTCGGCGAGGGCCCGGTTGATCTCCGGTACGCCAAGCCGGACGAGGTGCTCTTGAAACCACCGCGACGTGGCGTCGATGTCCTCGGTCCGGAGGGACGACGGCGCGAGTGCCAGCTCGCGGAGCCGGGTGATGTCTCGGGAGCGTGCGATGAGGAACGTGTCGTCGGCCATGCCGGCCCGCTCGAGCAGATCGCGGTGCTGGGTGTGCGAACGAAACTCGGGCAGGAGCGCGAGAACGGTGCTCCTCAAGGAGAGGTCGGGCTCGGTGAGCACCGCGCGCTCGGCGAGGTGCAGCGTCGACACGTGCCAGGCGAGGTCGCGGTAGCCCGCCCAGCGGTCGACGTCGGACGTCGGGTCTTCGAGCGACCGCCCGACGGACCGGAGCGCGCGGTCGAGGGCGTCGATGGGCATGGCCGGACGCTACCCGGACGTGACGGCCTGCGTCGTCGGGTTATCGACGACGGCATGTCCGGGGGCCGCACCGAACTCACGCTGATCGATCCGAGGAGACGTACCGCTGCAGGAGTTCCTCAGGCTCGTCATCGGGACGAGGCGCTCTCCGCTGCAGCGACGGCAGCCCGCAGCCGACCGACCGCCGCACGTTGAGCGTCGTCGAGCGTGCTCTCGTGTTCACCAAGTCGTCGGACGGCATCCGCGAAGGCGAGCGACGCCGCGACACGAAACCCTCGGCTCCCGCGACTCGCGACGGCAGCGAGCATCTCGTCGACGACTGCGAAGACATCCCACTCGTCGTCGGGAGCGTCATCGGTGCGCATCGGGAAGAGGGCGTTCACCCCGCGCCATGCCGTATCCACCTCGCGGCTGGCCCGACGCCGTTCGCGCCAGGTCATGACAAGAGCGCGCGGACGTCGTCGGCCGTGATGCCCGACGCCGCGGACGTGCCGCCGTCGAGCACGCTCGCGAAGAGCCGCGACTTCGCGGCTTTGAGGGCCATGACCTTGTCCTCGATGGTGTCGGTCGCGACGAGCCGGTAGACCATGACCTGGCGGGTCTGGCCGATGCGGTGCGCGCGGTCGACGGCTTGCGCCTCGGCGGCGGGGTTCCACCAGGGGTCCAGGAGGATGCAGTAGTCGGCGGCGGTCAGGTTGAGGCCGAAGCCGCCGGCCTTGAGGCTCACGAGGAACAGCGGCACCTCGCCCGACGTGAACCGCTCGATCGCCTCCGCCCGCTTCCGGGTGCGCCCGTCGAGGTACGCGTACCCGGTCCCGGCCTCGTCGAGCCGGTCGCGCACGCGCCGCAGGAACCGGGTGAACTGGCTGAACACGAGCACGTTGTGCCCTTCGGCGAGGACGTCGTCGAGCATCTCGAAGAGCACGTCGAGCTTCGACGACGGCACGTCCGCCTGCTTCTCGTCCACGAGCGACACGTCGAGGCTGGCCTGGCGGAGCACGCTGAGCGACCGGAACACCTTGAACCGGTTGGAGTCGAGCTCGTCGACGAGCCCGAGGACGTTCTTGCGCTCGCGCTGCAGGTACTGGTCGTACACGCGCCGGTGCCGCGGGTTGAGCGTGACCTCGGTGACGAGCTCCTGGCGCGCGGGCAGCTCCTTGGCGACGTCCTCCTTGGTGCGGCGCAAGAGGAACGGCGCGACGCGCCGCCGCAGGAGGTCGAGCCGCGACTGGTGGCCCTCGCGCTCGATGGGCCCGGCGTAGTAGTCGGCGAACCGGCGCGGGTCGGGGAACAGCCCCGGGCTCGTGATCGACAGGATCGCCCACAGCTCCATGAGGTTGTTCTCGAGCGGCGTCCCGGTCAGCGCGAGCTTCACCGGCGCCCGGAGCGTGCGCGCGCACCGGTACGCGACGGACTGCCGGTTCTTGACGAACTGGGCCTCGTCGAGCACGAGCATCGACCAGTCGAGCGCCTGGTACTCGTCGGCGTCGAGCCGGAACAGCGCGTACGACGTCACGACGACGTCCGCCCCGTCGACCACTTCGGCGAGCTTCGCGCGGCGCTTCTTCGTGGTCTCGCTCACCGCCACCACGGTGAGGCCGGGCGTGAACCGCCGGGCCTCGGCCACCCAGTTCCCGACGACGCTCGTGGGTGCCACGACGAGCACCGGTGGCCCCGCACCGCGGTCCCGCTGGCGCTGCACCGCGGCGAGGGTCTGCAGCGTCTTGCCGAGACCCATGTCGTCGGCGAGCACCCCGCCCAGGTCGTGCTCGGCGAGGAACGCGAGCCACGCGAACCCCTCCCGCTGGTAGGGCCGCAGCTCCGCGTCCACCCCTGCCGGCACGTCGACCGGCTCGGGCTTCGCGCCGCCCGCGAGCGCCCCGAGCGCCGTCCGCCAGGCGGCGGACTGCGCGTCGACGAGGCCCAGCCGGTCGAGCTCGTCGAACAGGTCGACCTGGTAGCGGCTGACGGGCACGGACGGCTTGAGCGTGTCGCCGAGCGCGCCGGCCTCGTCGAGGATCTCGCGGAGCCGGTCGAACCGGCGGTCGAGCGTGAACCGCAGACCGTCGGGCAGGAGCACCTTGTCGCGGCCCTGCGCGAGGGCCGTGAAGACGGTCTGGAAGGGGATCGACCTGCCGTCCACCTGGACCACGACCCCGAGGTCGAACCAGTCGTGGCCCCCGGTGGGCGTGACCTCGACGCTCACGTCCACGACGACGCCGACCCGGTAGTCGAGGTCGGCGGGCGCGTCGGGGTGGACCATCACCTCGACGACGAACCCGTCGTCGGACGCGGCCAGCTCCTCGAGCCGCGGCAGCTCGTCGGTGAAGAAGGCCGCCGTCGACCAGCCCGAGAGCTCGTCGTCGTGCACGGGCACGCCGAGCCGGGGCTCGAGCCGCGCGAGCACCGCCGACTCCTCCTCCTCGTCGCGGACCGACGACGGCGCCCCGCGTGGTGCGGTCCGCCCCACCGGGAACGTGGCCACCGGCGCGTCGCCGGCCTCCGCGTCGACGTACCGCCACTGCCACACGACCCGCGCGCCGTGGTCGGCGAGCCGCGTGACCTGGAGCGCGAGCACGGGCCGGGGCGGGTCGGGCAGGTGGACGTCGTCGCCGAGCTCGACGTCCTCGAACAGGGCCGCGAGCGCCGGGAGCGCGCGTCGGAGGAACCGCGGCTCGTCGGACGTCGGGACCACCAGCGGCTCGCGCCGCGCCACGAGGTCGAGACCCGTCTCGTCGAGGGCTTCGCCAGCCGGGCGAGCACGAGCGGGGCCACCGCGCCGCCGGCGCTCCCGACCGGCGCGACGACGACGCCGCCCGCCGGCGAGCCGAGCGGCAGCGCCTCGCGCAGGGCGGGCTCCCGCAGCTCCGGCACGTCGTCGGGGACCTCGACCTCGATCCGGGCCTCGACGGCGAGCCCGTCGTCGACGCGTTCGACGTGCAGCACCGACCGGGCCCGCCCGTCGCGGACGGGGGTCTGGGCGCGGTCGGCGGCCACGACGGGCAACCCGACCCGCCGTGCGTCCGCCCACAGCGCCCAGAACGCCGACGCAGGCAGCTCGTCGGGGTGGATCCACGTCGGGTCGTCGAACGCGAAGCCCGTGGTCCGGGCAGCCGACGCCAGCCCCGACAGCGCGCGCAGGACGGGCAGGTGGCGTTCGTCCGCGGGCTCGCGCACGTACCGCAGCTCGCGCCACGAGACGCCCGTGCGCACCCAACGGTTCCGCGCGCCCAGCACGACCGGGCGCAGCCCGAACCGCGGCGCCCCGAAGCGCACCCGGCCGCCGCCGGTGGTGCCGCCGTCGACGAGGTCCGCCTGGAGCGCCACCGGCTGGGCCGGCCTCCCCCACGCGTCCCAGCCCCGGACCGGGGCGGTGCCCCGCGCGGGGGCGGGTGCGCCGTCGTCGTCCTCGTCACCGAGCAGCGGCGCGAGCGCGCGCTCCCACTCGGGCAGCTCGGGCCCCGGGGACGGCGCGCCCGACGGCGCGGCGACGGCCGGGCCGGAGACCTGCTGCGCCCGGTACGCGAGCAGGGTCGCGGCGACGTGCTTGCAGTTCAGCCCCACCGGGCACGAGCAGCGGCCCTCGCGCGGGACCTTGCCCGACGGCGACATCTCCACGACCGCGACGTACGGCGTCCCGGCGGTGCCCTGGACGTGCCCCACGATCCGCGAGCCGTCGCCGTTGCGCGCGACGCTCACGACCCGGCCGCGCTCCACGTAGTCCTCGGCGCGACCCATCGCGGGCGCGCCGACGAGCGCGGCGACGTCTGCGATGCTGAACACCGAACCATCCAAGCACCTGCGGCCCACGGAGCCCGACCCGGGTGAAATGTCGCCCACGTCCCGTCTCCACACCGCCTCGCTGCCTCCTGCACCGCTCCTCAACCTACGCGGGCGTAGGCTTGGGCGGTTGGGCCCACTCACGTCTTCAGGGAGACTCGTTGGACGGCAACGCCACCACCACGCACCGCAACGTCGCCCTCCTCTCGATCGCCAGCACCCTGGCGTCCCGGGTCACCACCTCGGAGGAGCTCGACGACCGCCTCGCCCCCGCGCTCAAGCGCCTGCGGCTCCCGCGTGGACTCCTCCAGCGCGTCGCCGGCGTGCTCGAACGCCGCAACTGGGGACCCGACCAGAGCTTCGACACCGCCGCCATCGACGCGGGGAAGCGCGCGCTCGCCGAGGCGGGCGTCGACGCCAGCGAGGTCGGCCTCCTCATCAACACGTCCGTGACGCGTCCCCACCTCGAGCCCTCCGTCGCGGTGCGCCTGCACCACGGGCTCGGACTGCCGTCGTCGGCCATCAACTTCGACATCGCGAACGCGTGCCTCGGGTTCGTCAACGCCATGAGCCTCGCGGGCACGATGATCGACTCCGGCCAGATCAAGTACGCGCTCATCATCGACGGCGAGGACGCCGACGAGGTCCAGGTCACCACCGTCAACCGCCTCCTCGGCGAGGGCGTCAAGCGCAAGGACTTCATGGCCGAGTTCGCGAGCCTGACCCTCGGGTCCGGCGCGGCCGCCGCCGTCCTCGGACCCGCGGACGCGCACCCCAAGGGCCACCGCCTCGTCGGCGGGATCACGCGCGCCGCGACCCAGTTCCACGACCTGTGCGTCGGCAGCGTCGAAGGCATGTTCACGGACGCCAAGGCCCTCCTCAAGAACGGGCTCGACCTCGTCCAGGCCGCCTGGCGCGACGCGCTCCCCCAGTGGAGCTGGAAGGACATGGACCGGTACATCACGCACCAGGTCTCCAAGGTCCACTCCGACTCGTTCGTGAAGTCCGTCGGGCTCGACCCGACCCGCGTCCCCGCCACCTTCCCCACGCTCGGCAACATCGGCCCCGCGTCCATCCCCATCACCCTCGACCAGGAGCAGAAGAACCTGCGCCCCGGCGACCGGGTGCTCCTCATGGGAGTCGGCTCGGGCATCAACACCGCGATGCTCGAGCTCGCCTGGTGACCGCCCCGGCCCGGCGGCTCCCCGCGGCCGCCGCCACCACCGCGCCCGCAACCCTCCCGCCCGCCGGCCTGCCGGGCCTCGACCCGGCCTGGTCGAGGCTCGTCGTCGTGCCCGCAGCGCCCGACGACGATGATCCCGGCGAGCGGACCTGGCACCTCCTCGACAACGCCCCCGCGCTCGACGACGGCGCACCCGTCCGCGGCACCATCCTCGCCGTCCACGGCAACCCCACCTGGTCCTACCTGTGGCGCCGCCTCCTCGACCCGGCCGCCCGGGCCGGGTGGCGCGTCGTCGCCGTCGACCAGCTCGACATGGGCTGGTCCGAGCGCACCGGCGTCGCCCGCACCCTTCCCCAGCGTGTCCGCGACCTCGGCCGCCTCACCGACACCCTCGGCCTCGACGGACCCGTCGTCACGCTCGGCCACGACTGGGGCGGCGTCGTCTCCCTCGGCTGGGCCGTCGACCACCCCGACCAGCTCGCCGGGATGACGCTGCTCAACACCGCGATCCACCAGCCCGACGACGCGGCGGTGCCCGCACCCCTGCGCCTCGCCCTCGCGTCCGGCGTCCTCGGACGCGGGACCGTCACCACCCCCGCGTTCCTCGAGACCACGCTCGCGCTCGGACACCCCGCCCTCCCCCGCGACGTCAAGGACGCCTACCGCGCGCCCTACCGCACCACCGAACGGCGCGGCGGGATCGGCGCCTTCGTCGCCGACATCCCCCTCGACCCCACCCACCCCTCGCACGCCGAGCTCGAGCGCATCGCCGACGGCGTCAGCCGCCTCGGGGACGACGGGGTGCCCGCACTCCTCCAGTGGGGACCGCGCGATCCGGTCTTCCGCGACCGCTACCTCCACGACCTCGCGCACCGGCTGCCGGGGGCGCAGGTGCACCGGTACGAAGCGGCGGGGCACCTCGTCGCGGAGGACGTGGACTTCGTGACGCCGCTGCTGTCGTGGCTGGACGCGTTTCTGCCTCGGCTCGGGGCGGTGGGGGCGCGGAGGTTCGACGCGTCTACCATCCGCGCTCCTCGTTCCTCGGAGCGCTCCCGCCAGACCCGCCACGACGCGGCGTCATCCCCCGCCCCCACCGCTGCTGGACCGTCACCGACGTCCGGGTCGCCTTCCGACCAACCCGCGGATTCCGGGGAGCGCTCGCCCCTGTGGGGGCAGCTCCAGGAGAGGCGCAAGGACCCCGAGGTGGCGCTCGTCGAGATGACCGCCAGGGCTGGTGGGGGCCGCGGGCCGTGAGCTGGCGGCTGCTGAGCCGGCGGGTCGAGGAGATCGCCGCCGGGCTGAACGCCTTCGGCGTGACGGCTGGGGACCGGGTCTCGTTGCTGGTGCCGCCCAGCGCCGACCTGACCGCCGTCCTGTACGCGTGTGTGCGTCTCGGAGCCGTGGTGGTCGTCGCCGATGCCGGACTCGGTGTGGGTGGTCTGACGCGGGCCGTGCGGGGGCGCAGGCCGACGTCGTCGTCGGGGCCATACCCGGGCTCGTCGCCGCGCGGGTGCTCGGATGGCCCGGGCGACGCGTGTCCGTGACGGACCTCGCCCCCGCGGCCGCGCGGGCCCTCAAGGTGGAGGCCAGCCTCGCCGACCTCGCGGAGGCTGGGCGCCGGGTGCTCGACGGTGGCGGTTCCCTGCCGCCCGAGCCCGCACCCGACACCGAGGCCGCCGTGCTCTTCACCTCCGGCTCCACCGGGCCCGCCAAGGGCGTCGTCTACACGCACGCCCAGCTCGAAGCCGTCGTCCGGACGCTCGGGACGCGGTACGACGTCGGGCCCGGGACCGGGCTCGTCGCCGGGTTCGCGCCGTTCGCGCTCCTCGGCCCCGCCCTCGGGGCACGCTCCGTGACCCCCGACATGGACGTGTCCGCGCCCCGGACGCTCAGCGCCCGAGCCGTGGCCGCCGCGGCGGCCGAGGTCGACGCGACCGTCGTCTTCCTGTCCCCCGCCGCGCTCACCAACGTCGTCGCGACGCAGGACCAGCTCACGCCCGCCGACCGCGACGCGCTCGAGCGGGTGCGGCTCTTCCTCTCGGCCGGCGCGCCCGTCGCACCGGCCCTGCTCGCGGGTGCGCAGCGGCTCATGCCGCGCGCGTCCGCCCACACGCCCTACGGCATGACCGAGGGCCTGCTCATGACGGACGTGACGCTCGAGCAGATCGAGGGCGAGGCACCGGGATCGGCCGCGGCCGGGCCCGGCGGGGTGCTCGTGGGCGAACCCGTCGAGTCGGTCACCGTGCGTATCAGCCCGCTCGACGCCGACGGCGCTGCCACTGGCGAGGCCGACGACGTCCGCGGGGTGACCGGCGAGGTCGTCGTGTCCGCGCCCCACCTGAAGGACCACTACGACCGTCTGTGGCTCACCGACCGGGCCGCCGTCCGCGACACCGGCGCCGACACGCCCGCCGCCCGCGGGACCGGCGAGCGCTGGCACCGCACGGGCGACGTCGGGCACCTCGACGACGACGGCCGGCTCTGGATCGAGGGCCGGCTCAGCCACGTGATCGTCACGGCCGACGGCGTCGTCACCCCCGTCGGCCCCGAGCAGCGGGTGGACGCGCTCGACGGCGTCCGGCGCTCCGGCGTCGTGGGCGTCGGGCCGCGCGGGACGCAGCAGCTCGTCGCGGTGGTCGAGCCCGAGGAGCCCCGATCTCGCGTGCGACGCGGCCCCCTCGCGCGGGCCCGGCTCGCCGACGCGGACCTCGCCGCGCGCGTGCGGGCCGCCGTCGGACGGCCCGTCGCCGCGGTTCTCGTCGTGCCCACGTTGCCCACGGACATCCGGCACAACTCCAAGGTCGACCGGGGCGCCCTCGCGACCTGGGCGGAGCGCGTGCTCGCCGGCGGCCGGATGGTGGCGCCGTGAGCGCCCGCGGGACCGTCCTCGTCACGGGCGCGAGCGGCTTCCTCGGGCGCGCGGTCGTCCGCGACCTCCAGGACGCCGGGTACGCGGTGCGGACGTTCCAGCGGCGGCCGTCGGGCGTGCCGGACGCGCAAGACCTGCTCGGCACGGTGACCGACCCCGCCGCCGTGCGCGGTGCCGTGGCCGGGGCGGACGCCGTCGTGCACCTGGCCGCCAAGGTGTCCCTCGCCGGGGACCCGGCGGACTTCGAGCGGGTCAACGTGGCCGGGACGGCCGACCTGCTCGACGCCGCGCACGCCGCCGGTGTGTCGAGGTTCGTCCACGTCTCCTCGCCGTCCGTCGCGCACGCGGGAACCTCGATCGTCGGCGACGACGCCGAGCCTGCCGACCCCGACCGGGCGCACGGCGAGTACGCGCGCACCAAGGCGCTCGGCGAACGGCTCGCGCTCGCCGCCGACTCCGCAGCCATGCCGCTCGTCGTCGTGCGACCGCACCTCGTCTGGGGTCCGGGCGACACGCAGCTCGTCGAGCGGGTCGTCGAACGCGCCCGAGCCGGGCGGCTTCCCCTGCTCGGCGCGGGGCAGGCGCTCATCGACACCACGTACGTCGACAACGCGACGTCGGCGATCGCGGCCGCGCTCGAGCGTGCGCCGGAGGTTCATGGCAACGCGTACGTCGTCACGAACGGCGAGCCGCGCACCGTCGCCGAGCTCCTCACGGGGATCTGCGAGGCCGCGGGCGTGCGCCCCCGGCGTGGTCGGTCCCGCCGTCGTTCGCCCGGTTCGCGGGGGCCTCGTCGAGCGGGTCTGGGCCGTGCGGCCCGGCGTGGACGAGCCGCCCATGACCCGGTTCCTCGCCGAGCAGCTCTCGACCGCACACTGGTTCGACCAACGCCGCACGCGCGCCGACCTGCGGTGGACCCCCGCCGTGACCCTCGACGAGGGCTTCGCCCGCCTGGCGGCGTCCTACCGCTGAGCTCTCCGGGCGCCCGCCAAGCAAGCGCGTCCCCCGTCCACCAAGCACGAGATCCCCGCTTGCTCGACGCGAGACACGCTTGCTCGGCGATGTGGCACGTTGCCCGGCTCAGCCCTGGGGCCAGGTCTCCGGCAGACCGAAGGCCGCGAACAGCGCCGTGTCGAAGTACGCGATGACGTGCGTGACGCCGTCGGGCCCGAGCTCGACCTGGTGGAGCTGGAAGGCGCGGTGGACGCCGTCGTCGGACCGCATGTACAGGCCGTACGCCGGGAGTCCGTTCGCGGTGCCCGCGGACACGAGACGCATGTCCCCCGGGCCCTGGGCCGGGCACCACGTGCCGATGAGCGTGCCGATCTGCGCCGGACCCTCGTACCACTCCGGGTAGGGCGGCATCTCCCAGACGACGTCGTCGGCCAGGAGCTTCACGATCCCGGGAACGTCATAGCTCTCGAACGCGGTGACGTACGCGGCGAGCCGCTCGCGGGTGCGCGGGTCGTCGAGGTCCGGGGAGGCGCCGTCGGCCCCGTCCTCCTCGAGGCGTGCCACCTGGGCCCGGGCACGCTGCAGCGTGGAGTTCACGCCGGCCACCGTGAGCCCGAGCGCCTCGGCGGTCTCCGCCGCGCTGCACTGGAGCACCTCGCGCAGCAGCAGGACGGCGCGCTGCTGGGCGGTCAGGTGCTGCAGCGCGGTGACGAACGCGAGCCGGACGTTGTCGCGGGTCACCGTCTCGGCGGCGGGGTCGACGGGCTCGGTGCCCCAGACCAGTGCGTCGGGCAGCGGCTCGAGCCAGGTGCGGTCACGGTCGGGCTGCGGCTCGCGCGCGGGGTCGGCCGCAGGCTGTCCGAGACCCGTGGGCAGGGGCCGCCTCTTGCGCGACTCGAGGTGCGTGAGGCACGTGTTCGTCGCGATCCGGTACAGCCACGTGCGCAGCGAGGACCGGTGCTCGAACGTGTGCATCGCACGCCAGGCCCGCAGGTACGTCTCCTGGACGAGGTCCTCGGCATCCTGGACCGAACCGGTCATCCGGTAGCAGTGCGCGAAGATCTCGCGGCGCAGCGGCGCGACGAGCTCCTCGAAGGTGGCGTCATCGACCGCGGGCGCGGCCTCACGTGCTGGCGTCGTCGTCATCCCTCGACGGTACGCGGGGCGACCGACACGGTCGACGACGGTCGGACCGGGCAACAGACGACGCCCGGTCCGCGATGAGTTCCGGGGGCGTGGTGGGTCTGCCCGGACGACACCCCCGAACCGGAGGACCCATGGACCGCATGATCTTCGTCAACCTGCCCGTCGCCGACCTGGGCGCCGCGAGCCGCTTCTACACGGGCCTCGGGTTCCGGCTCGACGAGCGCTTCACCGACGAGCACGCCGCCTGCGTCGTCGTGTCCGACACGATCTGCGTGATGCTGCTCGTGCCGCCGTTCTTCGCGCAGTTCGCCCCGACGCCGGTGAGCGACCCGCAGCGGACCACGCAAGTCGTGAACTGCCTGTCGGCGTCGACCCGCGACGAGGTCGACGACCTCGTCCGGCGCGCTGTCGCTGCGGGCGGCACCGAGTACCGCGAGCCCCAGGAGGACGGCGGGATGTACGGCCGGTCGTTCACCGACATCGACGGTCACGCCTGGGAGGTCATGCACATGGCCGCGTGAGCGGCCACGCGGCCACGCGGCCGCGTGCTGCCCCGTCAGCCCGAGCCGCTCGAACGCCGCCGCGAGCCCGTCGTCCTCGGGCCGCCCCGTGGTCCAGTCGGCCGCGGCGACCGCGTCCGGGTGCGCGCCGCCCATCGCGACGCCCACCCCGACGTAGCGGAGCATCTCGACGTCGTTGAGGCCGTCGCCCAGCCCGACCGCCGCCGAGCGCGGCACGCCGAGATGGGCCAGCACGACCTCCACCGCGACCCCCTTGTGGACGCCGCGCGTCTGGATCTCGGCGCTGCGCGCCCCGAGGCGGGCGGTCGACGAGCGCAGCACGGTCATCGTGTCCCCGACCACCGCACGGACGTCCTCGAGCGGGACGGGCGAGTCGAGCAGCAGCACCTTGTTGACGTCGTCGCGGCGGATCCCGACGCCGGTCCGGACCCGCGCGACGAGGTCGGTCAGGCCGGGGCCGAGGTCGACGTCCGGCTCGTCGCCCCGCAGGAGCCGCTCGAACGTCGCCGGGGCGTCCGGCGTCCCGTAGAGGCCCCCGTTGGTCTCGAGCAGGTACGCGGCGCCGAGCCCGTCC
The DNA here is from genome assembly GCF_030161555.1 of Luteimicrobium album. Taxonomy (GTDB): domain Bacteria; phylum Actinomycetota; class Actinomycetes; order Actinomycetales; family Cellulomonadaceae; genus Luteimicrobium; species Luteimicrobium album. The sequence continues at coordinate 3,036,877 of NZ_BSUK01000001.1, read as the reverse complement.
AGCAGGTCCAGCAGCCGACCGAGCACCGCCGGGTCGATCGTCTCGTGCCGCAGGACCGTGCCGTCCGCGAGCGCCGCGTACGCACCCGCCCCGGCGACGACGCCGTCGAACGACCCGTCGCCGAGGGACACGAGCTCCGAGGGCGACCGCCCCGTGCACAGGAACACCAGGTGCCCGGCGGCGCGGGCCTCCGCGACGGCGCGGCGCGCGCTGTCCGGTGCGACGCCGGTGTGGGTCAGATAGGTCCCGTCGACGTCGAGGAACACGACACGGCGCTCCGGTGTCGAGAAGCCCGTCGCCGGCACCTGCACGGTCATCACTCCTGTATGTCGCGTCGCACGGCACCCGTCGGCGCCGCGACCATCCTCCGGGCAGCGCGGGGCGGCAGTCAAAACCGCGCCGCCACCCTGCGTAGCGGTCCGACCGGTCGTAGCGTCGGAAGGGTCCGGGCGGGCCGGGGCGCCCGCCACCCCTGACGAGAGGAACAGAGCCATGGGACTCGAGGACAAGATCAAGAACGCGGCCGAGGACCTGGAGGGCAAGGCCAAGGAGGCCGCCGGCAGGCTCACGGGCGACCACAAGAAGGAGGCCGAGGGCAAGGCCGACCAGGCGAAGTCCGACGTCAAGCAGGCCGGCGAGAAGGTCAAGGACTCCTTCGACCACTGACCCCTCGCGCGAGGCACCCCTCCCGGAGGGCCACCTCGCGAGCTGCGCGCGGCCCGTGTCCCGTCAGGGGCGCGGGCCGCTGTCGTGCCCCGGGGCGCGGTGGCGGCCGACCGGCACCACCATGGGGTCGCCCGTGACGGGGTCGTCGACGACGACGCTGCGCAGCCCGAAGACGCGCTCCACGAGGTCGGCGGTCACGACGTCGCCCGGGGCGCCGGCGGCCACGATCTCCCCGGCACGCATCGCGACGAGGTGGTCGGCGTAGCGGACGGCCTGGTTGAGGTCGTGCAGGACCATGACCACGGTGGTGCCGCGGTCGGCGTTGAGCTCGGCGAGGAGGTCCATGACCTCGACCTGGTGGGCGATGTCGAGGTAGGTGGTGGGCTCGTCGAGGAGCAGCAGGTCGGTGCGCTGGGCGAGCGCCATCGCGATCCACACGCGCTGCCGCTGCCCGCCTGACAGCTCGGACAGCGGCCGGGCGGCGAGGTCCGTGACGCCCGTGGCCTCCATCGCCTCCGCGACGGCGAGGTCGTCGGCCGACGTCCACCGCCGCAGCCAGCCCTGGTGCGGGTAGCGGCCGCGTCCGACGAGGTCGGCGACCGTGATGCCCTCGGGCGCGACGGGGCTCTGCGGCAGCAGGCCGAGCACCTGCGCGACGCGACGCGTGCCGAGCGTGCGCACGTCCTCGCCGTCGAGCAGGACGCGGCCGGACTCGGGCGCGAGCAGGCGTGCGAGGCCGCGCAGCAGCGTGGACTTGCCGCACGCGTTGGGTCCCACGATGGCCGTCACCCGTCCGGGCGGCACGGTCAGACCGAGCTCGCGCACGACGACGCGCCCCTCGTAGCCGAGGGTGAGGTCCTCGGCCGCGAGGGTGTGCGTCGGGCGCTCGGGGGCGGCCGGCGCGGGACGGTCGGGCAGGGTCACGTCAGCCTCCTCGCCCGGCACGGTTCGTCCGGGTCAGCAGCCAGAGCAGGTAGGGGGCGCCCACGATGCCGGTCACGACGCCCACGGGGTAGGTCGTCCCGGGCACCGCGAACTGGGCGACGCCGTCGGCCACGACGACGACGAGCGCCCCGACCAGCGCGGAGCACACGAGCGCGGGCGCGCCGCTCGCGACGAGACGGCGGGCGATCGGTGCCGACACGAGCGCGACGAACGTCACCGGCCCGGCGGCCGCGACGGCGACCGCGGCGAGCGCCACCGCCGTCAGGACGGCGAGCCCCGGGTGCGCTCGACGCCCACCCCGAGCGCCGCGGCGGTGTCGTCGCCGAGCTCGAGCTGAGCGAGCCTCGGCCCCTGGAGCCAGGCGAGCGGCAGCAGCACGAGGGACGCGACGGCGAGGACCGAGAGCCGGTCTCCCCGGCGCCGTTGAGGCTCCCGGTGAGCCAGACGAGCGCCTCGCGCACGTCGGTCACGGCGCTGCGGGTCAGCACGTACGACACGATCGCGGACGCCACGGCCGCGACGCCGATCCCGACGAGCACGAACCGGTACCCCGACAGGCCGGCACGCCAGGCGAGCGCGTAGACGAGGAGCGCCGCGGCGAGCGCGCCCACGAGCACCAGGGCCGACAGCGCCACGCCGCTGAGCGAGAACCACACGATCCCGATCACGCCTGCCGCGCTCGCGGCACCCGTGATGCCGACGATGTCGGGGCTCGCGAGCGGGTTCCGCACCACGGACTGCAGGAGCCCCCGGACACCCCGAGGCACGCGCCGACCAGGAGCCCCGTCTCGAGCCGCGGGAGCCGCAGGTCGAAGATGACGAAGTGCGTCAGCTCGTCGGCCTGCCCGACGAGCGCGCGCAGCACGTCCGCGGGCGCGACCGCGGCTTCACCGAGGCACAGCGAGACTCCGCACGCCACCAGGACGAGCACCGCGAGCACGACGCCCACCCGCACCTGCCGGGCGCGCCGCGCCCGCCTGACGTGCGCCGTCGTGCCGGGGGCGACCGCCGTCGCCGCGCTCACAGGCCCACCGACCCGCGGCGACGCACGAGCACGATGAACACCGGCGCCCCGACGACGGCCGTGACGATCCCGACCTCGAGCTCGCCCGGGTACGCGACGACGCGCCCGATCACGTCGCACACGAGCAGCAGCGTCGGCGCGATCAGGGCGGAGAACGCGAGGATCCAGCGGTAGTCGTGCCCGACGAGGCGCCGCGCGGCGTGCGGGACGATGAGCCCGACGAACGCGATCGGCCCGGCGGCGGCGGTCGCGGCCCCGCACAGGAGCACCACGGCGACCGCGCTCGCGGCTCGCACGCGCCCGACGTGCTGACCGAGGGCCCGCGCGACGTCGTCGCCGAGCGCGAGCCCGTTGAGCGAACGACCGAGCGCGAGCGCGACCACGGCCCCGAGCGCGATGGGCGGCAGGACCTCCCACACGACGTCGTACCCGCGCCCCGCGAGCGCGCCCACCTGCCAGAACCGGAGCTGGTCGAGGGCTTCGTTGCTGGTCAGGAGGACGGCCGTCACGAGCGAGGTGAGCGCGGCGCTCACGGCGGCGCCCGCGAGCGCCAGCTTCACGGGCGTCGCCCCCTCGCGGCCGAGCGACCCGATCGTGTACACGACGACGGACGCGAGCGCGGCGCCGAGGAAGGCGAACGGCACGTACCCGGCCGTGGACGAGATCCCGGCCACGGAGATCGCGAGCACGACGGCGAGCGAGGCGCCCGCGTTGACGCCGAGCAGGCCGGGGTCGGCGAGGGGGTTGCGCGTGAGGCCCTGCATGACGGTGCCCGCGAGGCCCAGCGCGAGCCCCGCGAGCACGCCCACGAGCGTCCGGGGCAGGCGCTTGTCGACGACGATGAGCGACGCCTCGTCGTGCGGGTCGTAGTGCCGCAGGGCGCCCAGCACCGCGGACGGCGAGAGCGCGTTCGACCCGACCATGAGGCTCGCGAGCACCGCGGCGAGCAGCAGCACCGCGCACACCACGAGCCCGAGCACGAGCCGACGACGGCGCGCGGTCAGGCTCGCGGCCGACGACGGCGCCCCGCCGGGCGCGGAGCCGGGCGGGGCGGTCGTGGGACGTGTGGCAGGCACAGCGGGGACGCTACTACGACGCCGCTACTTGGCCTTCTCGGCGGCGGCCGCGAGCTGCGGCACGTACTGGTTGAGCATCCACGGGATCGACAGCACGGTCGGGGCGCTGGACGCCATCACGAACGACTCGCCGACGATCGGTGCGAACGCGCCGGACTTCACCGACGGCATGGCCGCGACCAGCGGGTCCTTCATGAAGGTGTCGGCGGCCTTCTGGTCGCCGAAGTACGCGACGAGGACGTCGGTGTCGATCTTCGACAGGTTCTCGTAGCTGACCTGGAAGAAGTAGCTGTCGTCCGGCTTGGTGTCGAGGGCCTTGACGCTCGGGCTGACGACCATGCCGAGCTGGACCAGGAGCTGGACGCGCGGGTCGGACGCCCGGTAGACGCTGAGCTTGTCGGCCTCGTTGGACGCTGCGTAGACGAACGTCTTGCCCTTGAGGACGGGGTACTTCGCGCCGAGCGCGGTGATGTCCGCGTTGGTCTTGCTCACGAGGTCGGCGGCCTGTGCCGAGCGCCCGAGCGCCTTGCCGATGATCGTGGTCTGGTCCTGCCAGCTCGTGGCCCACGGCTTGTCGGGGTAGGCGACGACGGGCGCGATCTTGCTCAGCGTGTCGAAGTCGTCCTGGGTGAGGCCGGAGTAGGGCGCGAGGATGACGTCGGGCTTGGCCTTGACGATCTCCTCGAACGGCACCTGGCCGGTGTCGCCGCCGGACAGGAGCTGCGGGGTGGTGCCGCCGAGCTCCTTGATGGCGTCGGCGTCCCACGGGAACACGCCGTCGGCGTTGCCGCCGTAGGTGTTCTTGGGCATCGCGACCGGCACGACGCCGAGCGCGAGGACCGCGTCCTGCGAGGACCAGCCCCACGTCACGACCCGCTTCGGCTCGGACTTGATCGTCGCGGTGCCGAGCGCGGACGTGACCGTCACGGGGAACGAGTCGGTAGCACCGGTCGCGGCCGCGGAGGACGCAGCGCCGCCCGTCGGGCTCGACGAGCCGCCGCCGTCGGACGACGAGCACCCGGCGAGCGCGAGCGCGCCCGCGACGAGGCCGGCCGCCACGACGGCGAGTCGGCCGCGGGCACGGCGGGACGAAGACAGAACGGACATGGAGGTGCTCCTCGGGACGGACTCACGGGGCCGGCGGCACCGTCGCGCGCCAGAGGTAAGCCTACCCTTATCCGACAGTCGGTCGGTCCGCCCCTCGCTGGTGGTGGCGGTCGGGTGCCCGCGGCTGGGTCGGGTGGGGCGGGCGGGGCCAGCCCACCTTCTCCGTGGTCGGGCACGACCCGCCCCGCCACGCCGACCATGCGAACAGCCCCCTCCTCGACGTCGAACGTGTGCGCCATCGCATGCTCGGCGTACGCGAGGGCGCACGATCGCATGGTCGGGACGCGGACCTGTACCGACGACGGCGTCACCCCGGCTCGAGAGGTCAGGACCGGCAGCGTCCGAGCGGGTTCAGTGCCGGTCGTGACCGGCTCACGTCCCGGCACCGCGCGCAGCAGACACCGCCGAGTCAGCGCGTTTCCTCCGAGTCAGCGCGAACTCCCCGCTGACTGGGAGGAAACGCGCTGACTCGCACCGAAGGCTGGACGACGACCGGGGGCCCCGGAACGCGGCGAAGGCGAGCGGACGGCGAAGCGGGTGGGTGCGGGGAGGTGGTGAAGGGCGTCAAGGAGTGCGCACGGCCCCCAGGGCCGCAGCACGACAGCCCGAACCACCCCGCACCCACCCGCGAACCCGACCACGGCACCATCGGCGAACACAGCGTCACGCTCGGCGAGCTCAGCGCGGGGCGCGCCAGCGCCACACCAGCAGCACGACCCCGACGAGCAGCGCCGCACCGGCGACGACGGCGACGGGCCGCAGGTGAGGAGCCTCACCGCCGGGTGCGAGTGTGAGAAGCACCACGGCTGCGAGCGCCTGCGCCGGCACCTGGATCGCGACGAGCCGTCGGACCGGTGCAGCGAGCACCCGCACCGCGACCTGCCCGCCGGACGGGAGTGCGAGCGAGAACGCCGCGACGACGTGCAGGACGTGCAGCCCGAGCAACAGCAGCGCGAACCGCCAGGTCCACCCGTCGTGCGGCAGCGTCAGCGCCGCGACGCCCAGGTAGACCATGAGTCCCCACGCGGCCAGGGTCCTCGGGGACGACGTCGCGACGACCGCGAGCACCACCGCGGCGAACAGCCAGAACCCGTGCGCGACGATCCCGGCCAGCCCGGCGCCCACCAGGAGCACGGCGGCGCGGGCCCACCAGCCGGGGAACGACGCGCCGATCTCGGGGGCAGGATCCGCGGCGCCTCGTCGACGCCGAGCGCGCCCGGCCCGCGGCTCATCGCGGTCCCCGTCCGGCTCGGGCGAGGGTGCGCAGCGCTGCGGCCCGCTCCCCCGCGCCGCCCGCCGGTTCCTGCCAGCGCAGCAGCTCGACGCCGGACGCCTGGAGGTTCCGCATGCGTTCCTCGCGCTCGAGCGCGACGAGCCGGAACGCGACCCGCTCGTGGGGTTGGAGGCCGCCGGTGCGCGGTGCCGGCAGGACGTCGACCGCGATCACCCGGTGCCCTCCCGCGCGCCAGAGCGTCGCCATGCGGGGCGCCTCGTCGTCGAGGAACGTCGAGAACACGTACACGAGTGCGCCGGCCGGCACGACGGGGGCCCGCAGCCGGGCGAAGCGGCTGCCGGCGGGGCGGCTGAGCGTGACGGCCCGGACCACGCGGTCGCGGTGCCGTGTCCCGCCGCCGGGCTGCAGGACGCGCACCTGCGACGCGAGGTCCTGCACGCCGACCCGGTCCCCAGCGGCGGCGTACGCGGTCGCGAGGGACGCCGCGGCCTCCCGGGCGAGGTCGAGCGAGGTCACGCCCTCGCCGTCGGCGGTGTGCCCGGTCCAGTCCTCGACGTTCTCGCCGACGTCGTCACGGGAGTCGAGGACGAGGACGACGGTCGCGTCCGCGAGCGCGGAGGTCCGGCGCACGAACAGCTCGTCGGCGAGCCGGGCACGCCGCGCGGTGGCCCGCCAGTCGATGCGGCGCAGCCGGTCGCCGGGGGCGAACGGGTGCACGTCGCGGAAGTCGCCGCCGTCGCCGGGGCGGGCCGACTGGTGGTTCCCGGTCATGCCCTGGAGCCGGTGCGGGAGCGGCAGGGACGCGACGGGCACGGCCCGGGGGTGACGACCTGCTCGACGTCGAGCTCGCGGACGGGCGCGGTGAACCAGGCGGCGTCCTGGCCGAGCAGGCGGTGCTGGAGCCGGAGCAGGAGCTGCGGGCCGGAGTGCAGGATCGGGACCTCGCCCGTGAGGTCGGCGGCGCGGTCCGGGATGACGACGAGGTCGTGCGGCCTCGTCCCGAGGACGCTGACGCGCACGTGGACGGCGTCGGTGCCGCCCGTGCCGTCGACGCCGATCCGGTACCGCACGAGCCTCGCGCCGGGGTCGGGCGCGACCCGGACGAGCAGGCCGGTGGTGGGGGCGCCGTCGGGCGTGGCGGGCGGTCGGGACACCCACGCCCAGGCCGAGGCCACGGCGAGCGGGAGCGCGAGGAGCACGAGGTCGGCGCGGGTGGCGACGACCCCGAGGACTGCGAGCAGCACGGCGACCACGGCACCCGCGAGCGCGGCGGCGCTGGTGAGCGGGACGACGCGCGTGCGCCCGGAGGCCCGCTCGGACGCGCGGTCCGGTACGACGGCGGTCGGTGTCGTCACAGCGTCACGCCCGTGCGGTCGGCAGGTCGCTCCCGGCCTCCCGGCCGACGGTCGGCGGCACGGGCACCCGCGCGACGACGGACTCGACGACGGACACCGGCTGCACGCCCGTCGCCCACGCCTGCGTGGTCAGCGAGATCCGGTGCGCGAGCACGGGCACGGCGACGGCCTTGACGTCCTCGGGGGTCACGAAGCCGCGTCCCGCCATGACGGCACGCGACCGGGCCACGAGCAGGAGCCCCTGCGACCCGCGCGGCGACGCCCCGACCTGCACGGCGTCGTGCGCGCGCGTGCCGGCGGCCAGGTCGACGCAGTAGCGCGCGACGTCGGCGTCGACGTGGACGGTCTCGACGCCTGCCTGCATGGCCCGCAGGGTCGCGGCATCGATGACGGGCTCGACGTGCGCGACCTCGGTGCGCCGCGCCACCCGGTTCAGGAGCACCTGCTCCTCGCCCTCGGCCGTGGGGTAGCCCACGGCGAGCCGGACCATGAACCGGTCGAGCTGTGCCTCGGGCAGCGCGTAGGTGCCCTCGAACTCGATCGGGTTGGACGTCGCGACGACGTGGAACGGCTCGGGCAGCGGGAACCTCCGGCCCTCGACCGTGACCTGGCCCTCGGCCATCGCCTCGAGGAGCGCGGACTGCGTCTTGGGGGCGGTGCGGTTGATCTCGTCCGCGAGGAACAGCCCGGTGAAGACCGGGCCGGGACGGAAGTCGAAGTCCGAGCGCGCCGGGTCCCACACGAACGAGCCCGTGATGTCCGAGGGCAGGAGGTCGGGCGTGCACTGCAGCCGCCGGAAGTCCAGCCCGAGCGCCGACGCGAGCGACCGCGCGGCCAGGGTCTTGCCGAGGCCCGGGACGTCCTCGAACAGGACGTGCCCGCCTGCGAGGATCGCCCCGAGCGCCAGCCCGACGGCGTCGTCCATCCCGACGACGACGGTCGCCACACGCTCGCGCACGAGGGCCGCGAGCCGGGCCACCTCCGCGACAGGGAGGGCGGTCGGTTCGGGGTCGGTCATGGCAGCTCCTTGGGCGGGGTGGTGCGGTCGAGTCGTTCGAGCGCGGTGAGGCAGGCGACGAAGTCGGTGCGGCGGGCCCGCGTGGTGCCGGCGCGCAGCAGGGTCGGGGCGGAGCCTCCGAGCAGGGCCACGACGCGGGGCGCGTCGGCCGGGTCGTCGAGGTCGACGCCGTGCCGGGCGAGCCGCACGCGCGCCACGGCCCGTAGTCGACGCAGCGCGGCCGCCCCTCGACGGTCCGGCCCCGTCCGACGGCGGCGGCGAGGCGCGAGACGTCGTCGCGCACGCCGGTCGCGGCGGGCCGTGCACCGGGGCGCCAGATCGCGTCGTCCCAGTCGGGTGCCCCGCGCCACAGCACGGCGACCGTGAGCGTCACCGCGCCGAAGGCGAGGGCGTGCCACGGGTCCACACCCAGGTACCAGGGCACGAGCGCGGCGAGGACGGGCAGGACGACCACCGTGACGACGCGGTGCTGACGCGGCCCGCCGACGACGCGTCGGACCGCGCGCCCGTCCGGACGACCGCCCGTCACCGCGACCACCGCCGCGCCTGGGCGTCCCAGCCCTGCGTGAGGCGCTCGAGGGCGGACCGTGCCGCGGCGACGTCGTCGGGCGTGGCCGTGTAGCCGCCGTAGCGGACGCGCAGGTACAGGTCGAGGAGCGCGTGGACGGCGTCGTCGTCGGAGGTCACGCGTCCGAGGATGCGCGTCGTGAGCTCGGACGCCGTCTCGGCGGGTCGGCGCGCCACGCCGGCGTCCTGTGCGGCCTCCTCGAGGCCGAGCCAGGCCGTGACGATCGCGTCGTGGGGCTCACGGCCCGAGTCGAGGACGTGGAAGGCGTGGTCGAACCCGCGCCGGAGCACCGGCAGGTCGGGCTCCTCGGCGACGGCCTCGGGCTCCGTCAGCGCGGCGTCGTGCACGCCGGGCGCCTCCGCGGGCTCGTCGTCGGGCGGGTGCCCGTCGTGGTGCCGTCGCCACCAGAACGCGAGCGCGATCGCGATCGCCACGACCACGACCGCGACGACCCCGACCCAGACCCACGGGCTGATGTGCCACCGGTCGGGTTTGCCCTGCAGGAGCGGCGGGGGCTCGGCATCGTCCGCGTGGGGGCGGCGGGCGTGTCGGGGGCGTCGTGCGCGCCGAGGTCGACGTGCGGCAGCCACCGGACGCCCTCCTGCGCGACGGGTCCCTGGAGCGCGACGGCGAGCACGACGAGCACCCCCAGACCCGCGACGACGCCGACGACGGCACGCGCGTTCGGGCGACGCTCCGGCGGCGTGCTCGGGTTCACCCGGACAACTTAGCGGCCCTAGGCTCGTCCGGTGCACTCCGACATCGCTGTCCGTCCGTCGGGGGCGTCCGCGCTCCCCTCCGCCGAGCCCTCCGCCACCGGCACCGACGCCGCCGGGATCCTCCGGTTCGTCCGGGCGCTCGAGGCCTCTCCCACGCAGGAGCCGCACGGTCTCGTCGTGCTCCGCCACGGCCGGGTCGTCGCGCAGGGCTGGTGGGCGCCGTACGCCCCGCAGCGCCGGCACCTGCTGTACTCGCTGAGCAAGAGCTTCACGTCCGCGGCGGCGGGGCTCGCGGTCGCCGAGGGGCTCCTCCGGCTCGACGACCCGGTCCTCGCGTACTTCCCCGAGCTCGACGACGAGATCACCGACGCGCGCACGCGCCGCATGCTGGTGCGGCATGTGGCGTCGATGGCGAGCGGGCACACGCGCGACACGTTCGACGAGGCGTTCGCCGACCCGAAGGTCGACCCGGTCCACGCGTTCCTGCGGATCCGCCCCGACGAGGAGCCGGGCAGCGTCTTCGCGTACAACCAGCCGGCGACGTACACGCTGGGCGCGATCGTGCAGCGGGTCACGGGCGGCTCGCTCCTCGAGTACCTCCGACCGCGCCTGCTCGACCCGCTCGGGATCGGCCCGCTCGGCTGGCAGCAGCGCGGCGGCCGGCAGATCGCCTTCACCGGGCTCTTCGCCCCGACGGACGCGATCGCACGCCTGGGCCAGCTCCTCCTCCGGCGGGGGCGCTGGGGCGACCGGCAGCTCCTGCCCGAGGAGTGGGTCGACGCCGCCACGTCCGTGCAGGTCCCGACGCCTCGCCCGTTCGGCGGCCCCGGCGAGGCCGAGGCGAACCCCGACGACTCCGACTGGCAGCAGGGCTACGGCTTCCAGCACTGGATGTCGCGGCACGGGTTCCGGGGCGACGGCGCCATCGGTCAGTTCTGCGTCGTGCTGCCCGAGCACGACGTCGTCGTCGCGATCACGGCCCAGTCCCCCGACATGCAGGAGACCCTCGACCTGGCGTGGGAGCACCTGCTGCCGGCCTTCGCGGGCCCGGGCACGCCCCAGGCGGACGCGGAACTCGCGGCACACCTGGAGGCGGCCTCGCTCCCGGCGCCCGAGCTGCCGGCCCTGCCCGACGACGGCGCCTGGGCCGGGACCGTGTTCCTGCCCGAAGGCGGGGCGTGCGCCGCGCAGCCGAGCCTGACGCAGGTCCGGCTGGACGACGGCCTGCGGTTGACGCTCGTCGACCGGGGCGGTGACGTCGAGGCGGCGTTCGCTCCGGGCACGCCGGGCTGGACCGTCACCGAGGGTGTCGTGCCGGTCGCGACGTCGGGCGGCGCCGAGGGCACGGACCGGCTCCGGGTCCAGGTCATGTTCCTCGAAGCGCCGCACCGGCTCGAGCTCGTGCTCGACCAGGCTTCGGGGACCTTCCGCGCGGCCTGGAGCGCCGAGCCCCTGCGCTTCGCGACCACGCCCCTGCGGACGCTCGCGACGCCGGCCGCGCTCGGGTAGGGGCAGCCGGGTGCGCCGTCAGGCGGCGACGTCGAAGTCGTCACCCCGGCGCACCCGGTGCCCGCGGACGACGGTGTCGTCGGCGAGGATGCTGTCGGGGACGACCCGTGCCCCGCGCCCGATCCGCACGCCCGTGCCGAGCCGGGAGCCGGCGCCGACGTGCGCGCCGTCGCGGATCGTCGAGCCGCGGCCGACGTGGACGCCCGTGCCGATCACCACGTCCTCGCCGACGGTCACGCCCTGGTCGATCCAGCTTCCTGCGCCCACGCTGGTGCGGGCGCCGACGCGGGCGCCCTCCTCGACGTAGGCCGTGCGGGCGATGCGCGCCGAGGTGTCCACGAACGCGCGTGGGGAGACGAGTCCTTCACCGTTGGGGTGCCGGACGTAGACCACCGTCTCGCCGAAGTCGTTCTCGAACTCGACCCGTCCTGCTCGCGTCATCGGTCCTCCTGCCGTCTGTCGCAACGTTCGCCTTTCGCAACGTTCGCATGACATAACGTCAGACCGTCGAGGCATGTTCCCCGCGCGCCAGGGCGGCGTCCACCAGCACCGCCGCCGCTTCCCGCGCCTGGGCGGCGGCGGCCGGGTCGCCCGAGATCGCCGCCGTCGTCTGCGCGCCCTCGGCGAGGATGGCGAGCTGCGCCGCCACGACGTCGGGCAGGCCCTCCTCGCGGACGAGCCCGAGGACGTACTCCTGGAACGCCGCCTTCTGGGCTCGGACCGCCTCGGCGACGGCCGGCGAGGTCGCCCCCAGCTCGCCGAACGAGTTGATGAACGCGCAGCCGCGGAAGTCGTCCTCGCGGAACCAGGCGTCGAGGAAGTCGAAGACGGCGAGCAGCCGGTCACGCGGCGTGGCGGCGGCGCGCACCGCGGCCTCGAGCCCGGTGGCCCATTGCTCGGTGCGGTGGTGCAGCACCGCGACGACGAGGTCGTCCTTGGACGGGAACAGGCTGTAGATCCGCTTGAGCGAGACCTGCGCCTCCGCTCGCACCGCGTCCATGCCGACCGCGTGCACGCCGTGCGCGTAGAAAAGCCTGTCGGCCGCGGTCACGACCTGGTCGCGTGCCGTCTCGTCGTCCATCACGTGTTCACCTTCCAGCCCTTGCACGGAGAACCATCGTTCTCTACTGTAGTGCCCACAGCGGAGAACGACCGTTCTCCCGCTCTCGGAAAGAGGCTGGTCATGGGACGCATCACCGTCGGACGCGAGAACACCACCGACATCGAGCTGTACTACGAGGACCACGGGACCGGCCAGCCGGTCGTCCTCATCCACGGCTACCCGCTCGACGGGAACAGCTGGGAGCTCCAGGCCCGCGAGCTCCTCGACGCCGGCTACCGGGTGCTCACCTACGACCGCCGCGGCTTCGGCGGGTCGAGCAAGGTCGGCACCGGGTACGACTACGACACCTTCGCCGCCGACCTCGACGCCCTCCTCGAGGCGCTCGACCTGCGCGACGTGATCCTCGTCGGCTTCTCGATGGGCACCGGCGAGCTCGCCCGGTACGTCAAGAACCACGGGCACGAGCGCGTCGCCAAGCTCGCGTTCCTGGCATCGCTCGAGCCGTTCCTGCTGCAGACGGACGACAACCCCGAGGGCGTCCCGCAGTCCGTCTTCGACGGCATCGAGCAGGCCGCCCGCGGCAACCGCTACGCCTGGTACACGCAGTTCTACGCCGACTTCTACAACCTCGACGAGAACCTCGGCTCGCGCATCAGCGAGGAGACCGTCCGGGCGAGCTGGACGACCGCGATCGGCTCCGCACCGGTCGCGGCCTACGCGGTCGTCCCGAGCTGGCTCGAGGACTTCCGGGCCGACGTCGAGGCCGTGCGTGAGGCCGGCAAGCCCACGCTGATCCTCCACGGCACCGCCGACCGGATCCTCCCGATCGACGCGACGGGCCGGCGCTTCCACGCGGCCCTGCCGGACGCGGAGTACGTCGAGGTCGAGGGCGCCCCGCACGGGCTGCTCGCCACGCACCCGGCCGAGGTCAACGAGGCGCTGCTCGCGTTCGTCCGCGGCTGACCTCCGGACCGGGGGCGGGCGGTCGCGCGGCGGCTCCCCACGCCGGGCCTCAGTCCGGCCAGCCCGCCACGACGACCTTGCCCGTCACGTGCCCCGTCTCCACGAGCCGGTGCGCCTCGCGCAGCGTGTCGACGGCCAGGGGGCCGAGCGTCGTCGTCACCGTGGGCCGCACGACGCCCGCGTCCACGAGGTCGGCGACGGCGTCGAGGATCGCGCCCTGCCTCGTCGAGCGGGGAGCGTGCAACGGGTCGGTGAACATGAACTCCCAGTGCCAGGCGATGCTGCGCTCCTTGAGAGGGGCCACGTCGCGGGGGCCGTCGTCGATCGCGACGACGGCCCCGAACGGCGCGACCACCCGCGCGTACGTCTCGACCTGGCCCGCCGAGTGCGACGTGAAGACCCAGCGCACGCCGTCGGGCGCGAGCGCGAGCACCTGCTCACCGAGGTCGCCCGACCGGTGGTCCACGGTCTCCGCCGCACCCAGCCCCCGGACCCAGCGGACGGCGTCGTCCCCCGACGCGGTCGCGATGGTCCGGACCCGCGGCGCCCGCGCGCGGACGAGCTGCAGCAGCACGGAGCCCACTCCCCGGTCGCGCCGACCACGAGCAGGTCGCCCTCGTCGTCCTCGCGCACGCCGAGGCGGTCGAACACCGCCTCCCAGGCCGTCAGCGCGGTGAGCGGCAGCGAGGCCGCCTCGGCGAAGCCGCACGTGCGCGGCTTGCGTCCCACGAGCCGGGCCTCGACCGCCTGGTAGCGCTGGTCGCTGCCCGGGCGCCCGACGCTCCCCGCATAGAAGACCTCGTCGCCCACCGCGTGGCCGACCGGGCCGGCCGGCCCGTCGGGACCGACGGCCACGACGGTCCCCGCGGCGTCGTACCCGAGCACCCGGAAGCCGTCCGGGTCCGCGTTCGCGCGCTGCTTCACGTCGACCGGGTTCACGGAGACGGCCTCGACGGCCACCACCACCTCCCCGGCCCCGGCTCGGGGACCGGGAGGACCCGTTCGACGAACGCTGCCGGGTCCGAGACCGGCCGGTTCGCCGTGTAGCCGAGGGCGACGTTCGCGTGCAGGCCCGACGCGGGCAGGGTGGCGCTCACCCGTCCAGCATCCCCCGACGGCGCGGCCACGCGACCCGGCGCGACCGGCGGCCGACGCGTGTCGATCCGGGCCGCGCCCGTTCGACCTGGGGATGAGAGGGTTGGCACGCAGCCCTCCACGACCCAGGGAGTGCACCACCATGGCCAAGTACATGCTGATCATGCGATCGGACGACGACGCTCTGGAGAAGTTCCAGGGCATCGGCTTCGACGAGATCCTCGACGGGATCGGCCGGTTCAACGACGAGCTCGTCCGCGCGGGCGTCCTGCTCGCGGCCGAGGGCCTCGACGACGCCGGCCAGGGCGTCGTCGTCGACTTCACGGGCGAGGAGCCCGTGGTCACCGACGGCCCCTACGGCGAGACCAAGGAGCTCTTCGGGGGTACTACATCCTCGACGTGCCTACGAAGGACGACGCCGTCGCCTGGGCCCGGCGGATGCCGTTCACCGACGGCACGAAGATCGAGGTCCGCCGCGTGACGCAGATCGACGAGTTCCCCCAGGACAACGAGTGGATCCGCAAGGAGCGCGCCTGGCGCGAGTCGACCGGGCAGCTGTGACCGAGGGCCCCGACCGGGCCGGGCGCGTCGTCGAGGCGGTCTGGCGGACCCAGTCCGCGCGCATCGTCGGCGCGCTCGCCCGGTACACGGGCGACCTCGCCCTGGCCGAGGACGTGGCCCAGGAGGCCGTGGCCGAGGCACTCGTGACCTGGGGCACGGCGGGCGTGCCCGGGGAGCCCGCGGGCTGGCTGCTCACGGTCGGCCGACGGCGCGCGATCGACGCGTTCCGGCGCCGGGCGGCCCGCGACGCCCGGTACGCCGCGCTCGCGCGCGAGCTCGACGACGCCGTCCCCGGACCCGACGTACTGTTCGACCCCGACGCCGTCGACGACGACGTCCTCGCGCTGATGTTCACGGCGTGCCACCCCGTGCTGTCCCCCGAGGCGCGCGTCGCGCTGACCCTGCGCGTCGTCGCAGGCTTGACGAGCGAGGAGATCGCCGCCGCCTTCCTCGTCCCCGTCCCCACGGTGCAGGCACGGATCACCCGCGCCAAGAAGACGCTCGCCGCGGCCCGCGTGCCGTTCGCGGTGCCCGACCCGGACGAGCGCGCCGCGAGGCTCGGCTCGGTGCTCAGCGTGGTCTACGTGATCTTCACCGAGGGCTCGTCGGCGACCGGCGGCGACGCCTGGATCCGCGCCGACCTCGCATCGGAGGCGGTGCGGCTCGCGCGGTCGCTCGCACGTCTCGTCCCGGAGCCCGAGCCGCTCGGCCTCCTCGCGCTGCTCGAGCTCACCGCCGCCCGCTTCCCCGCCCGGCTCGACGACGTCGGCCGTCCCGTGCTCCTCGAGGACCAGGACCGCCGGCGGTGGGACCGCGACGCGATCCGCCGCGGCAGGGCCGCGCTCGCCGCCGCCAGCGCGGCCGGACGCGGCCTCGGCCCGTACGGGCTCCAGGCGTCGATCGCCGAGTGTCACGCGGTCGCGCCGTCGGTCCCCGAGACGGACTGGGACCGGATCGTGCTGCTGTACGAGGCGCTCGGCCGGGTCGCGCCGTCGCCCGTGGTGGCGCTGAACCGGGCGGTCGCGGTCGCCATGGCGAGCGGCCCCGAGGCCGGCTTGCGGATCGTCGACGACCTCGCTGCCGCGGGAGCGCTGACCCGCTCCCACCTGCTGCCCGCCGTGCGGGGAGCTGCTCGCGCGGCTCGGCCGGCGCGCGGAGGCGCGGGGCGCCTACCTCGACGCCGCGGAGCGGTGCGGCAACGCGGCCGAGCGCGCCGTGCTGGAGGCCAAGGCCGCGCGGCTCGAGCACGCGTGACCGGGCTTCAGCCGAACGACTCCGCGCCCACGACCGCGAGCAGCCGCAGCTTCTCCTCGGCCTCGCTGCGCGGCTCGGCCGTCAGGACGAGCAGCGCCTGCGACTGGTCCTCGGTGAACAGCGCCTGGCAGTCGAGCTCGATCGGCCCCACCTCGGGGTGCACGATCACCTTGTGGTCGGCGAAGCGCTGGGCCACCTCCTGCCGGTCCCACAGCTCCGCGAACTCCGGGCTGCGCCGCTTCAGCTCGCGCACCATGCGGCCCGCCCGCGACGACCGGCCCATGCTCCCGTACGCCGCGCGCAGCGAGGCGACGAGCGCGCGCGACTGGCGCGGGCGGTCGTCGGCGGGGTAGACGAGCCGTGCCGTGTCCGTGGTGAACCAGCGGTAGATCTCGCTGCGCTCCAGGTCGCCCGTGCGCACCGGCTCCCCGTACAGCGCTGTCGCGAGCCGGTTCTGGACGAGCGTCTCCCCCAGGTTCGACAGGATCAGCGCGGGCGTGTCCGCGAGGCGGTCGAGCACGCGCAGGAGGGCGGGCGCGACGTGCTCGCCGCCCCGCAGGCGGTCGGGCGCGTCGTGGCCCGCGACGCGGTACAGGTAGTCGCGCTCGTCGGGCGTGAGGCGCAGCGCCCGCGCGAGCGACGCCAGCATCGGCGTGCTGGGCTGCGGGCCGCGCTGCTGCTCGAGCCGCGTGTAGTAGTCCGTCGACATGGTCGCGAGCTGCGCGACCTCCTCGCGCCGCAGCCCCGGTGCCCGACGGCGCAGCCCGGGCAGGAGACCCACGTCGGCCGGCTGCAGGCGCTCGCGGCGGCTGCGGAGGAACGCGGCGAGGGCGGCACGGTCGGGTCGGTCCATGTCCCCAGCATGGCGGGTGCCGCGGGGCCGAACCAGGGATCCGCGATCCCCCGCTCGACGGGCCCTGGTAGCCGCGCGCGGACCGGCCCAGGCTCGGAGCATGCAGATCACCGGAAACACCGTCTTCATCCCCGGCGCGACGAGCGGCATCGGCCTCGCCCTCGCGCTCCGCCTCCAGGCTGCGGGCAACACCGTGGTCGTGGGCGGGCGTCGCGCCGACCTCCTCGAGCGGATCGCCGCCGAGCACCCGGGCCTCGACACCGTCCAGGTCGACACCACCGACCCGGAGAGCGTCCAGGCCGCCGCCAAGCAGGTCCTCGCGAACCACCCGGACCTGAACGCGCTCGTGGCGATGGCCGGCATCATGCGCGTCGAGGACTGGCGCACACCCGCGGGCTTCCTCGACTCCGCCGAGGCGACCGTGACCACCAACGTCCTCGGGCCGGTCCGGCTGATCGCGGCGTTCGTCGAGCACCTGCAGACGCGGCCGGACGCGACGATCATGACCGTCTCGTCGGGGCTCGCGTTCGCGCCGCTCGCCGCGACGCCCAGCTACAACGCGTCCAAGGCCGCGATCCACATGCTCAGCGAGTCGCTCCGCCTCCAGCTCGCGGGCACGAGCGTGCGGGTCGTCGAGCTCGAGCCGCCGTCGGTCCGCACCGACCTGATGCCCGGCCAGGCGGAGAGCGAGTTCGCGATGCCGCTCGACGCGTTCGTCGACGAGGTGATGGAGCTCCTCGAGACGCAGCCCGACGCCACCGAGATCCAGGTCGAGAACGTGAAGTTCCTGCGCTACGGCGAGGCCCGCGGCGACTACGCGGACGTCGTCGCGACCCTCAACCGCCTGGACCCGCGCGGGCACTGACGCACGCCCGCCGAGACCGGTCAGGATTCGAGAAGCCGTGCCCGCGGCCCGCCGCCTAGCGTGGGACTCGTTCCCACGACCTCACGACGGAAGGACCGGCCATGGCCACCACGACGAAGACCACGAGCGGCTTCAGCGCCGCCGAGCGCGACGCGATGAAGGAGCGGGCCAAGGAGCTCAAGGCGTCGAACGACCGTGCCGAGGGCGAGGCCGCGGTCGCCGAGAAGATCGCCGGGCTGCCGGAGCCGGACCGCGCGCTCGCCCAGCGCATCCACGACATCGTCACCGAGGCCGCGCCCACGCTCGTCCCCCGCACCTACTACGGCATGCCCGCGTACGCGAAGGACGGCAAGGTGCTGTGCTTCTTCAAGCCGTCGTCGAAGTTCAAGATGCGCTACTCGACCTTCGGGTTCAACGACGTCGCGCAGCTCGACGACGGCAGCATGTGGGCCACCGAGTACGCGCTCACGGAGCTCACCGACGACGACGCGAAGCGGATCGCGGAGCTCGTCCGGCGCGCGGTCGGCTGACCCGGGAGCAGGTGCTCGCCCACCGCCGGGCTCATGAGCCGGGGCGCTCCTGCACGACGTTCAGGACCGTGCCGTCCGGGGCGCGCACGAAGAACCGGCTCACGCCCCACGCCTCGGTCGTCAGCGGGTGGACGATCTCGTAGCCACGCTCCCGGGCCTCGCGGAACGCGGCGTCGACGTCGTCGACCATGACCGAGACGAGCGGGTCCTCCGCCGCGGTCGCGTCACCGGTCAGCAGCTGCACGACCGCACCCGTGCTCGACGACGTACGCCGGGTCACCCAGCCGAGGTCGAACTCCTCGACGTCGAGGCCGAGGTAGTCCGCGTAGAAGCCGCGAGCGGCGTCGAGGTCGGGGACGCGGACGTCGGGGATGATCCTCGTGACCTTCATGCTGACGCACCTCCGTCGCGGGCCGCTCCACCCATGCTGCCAGGAAGGCGCACGCCGCGGGCGTCCCCTGAGTGTGTCCCCGTCCCGGACAGGCCTCGGCCGCCCCGGCCCGGTGGGGGCGAGACGGCCGGAGCAGGGCGACCGGCGCAGGGCGCGCCGCGCAGGTGTCACCCCTTGACGCCGGTGAGCGTCACCCCTTCGACGAACGCTCGCTGTGCGAAGAAGAAGAGCACCACGACCGGGACCATGACGAGCATCGTGAGCGCCATGGTCGTGGACCAGTCGACCGAGTGCGCGCCCTTGAACGTGGCCATGCCGAGCGCCACGGGCCAGTGGTCCGGGTCGGCCTCCGAGGTGTAGAGCAGCGGCCCGTAGTAGTCGTTCCACGAGTGGAAGAACAAGAACATCGCGGTCGCCGCGATGCCCGGCTTCGCCATCGGCAGGACGACCTTCCAGATCACCCGGAGCTCGCCGGCCCCGTCGATCCTGGCGGCCTCGGTGTACTCGTTCGGGATCGTGAGGAAGAACTGGCGCAGCAGGAAGATCGAGAACGCGTCCCCGAGCAGGTTCGGCAGGATCAGAGGCCACAGCGTGCCCGTCAGGTCCAGCTTCGTCCACATCACGTACTGCGGGATCGAGACCACCTGCGGCGGAAGCAGCATCGCGACGATGATCGCCGTGAACAGCAGGCCCGACCCGCGGAACTCGATCTTCGCGAGCGCGTAGGCGGCCGGGACCGACGAGACGAGCATGAACGCCGTGGCCAGCACCGCGTAGAGGGCGGAGTTGCCGAACCACGCGGCCAGGGGCGCGACCTGGAACACGTGCGCGTAGTTGCTCCACGCCCAGTGGTCGGGCCACAGGCTCGAGGTGAGCGCCTGGTCGTTGTTCATGACCGAGGTGAGGAAGACGAACACCACCGGCGCCACGAAGAGCACCGCGAGTGCCACGAGGACCACGTGCTCGGCGACCCAGAGGAGCACGGGCTGGCGCCGCCGGTGGGACGCGGGAGGCTGCGGGGTCCCGGCGGCGCCGGGGCCGACCGCGACGTCGAGGGTGGCGCCGAGCTGGGTCATGATCCGCTCCCGGTGAAGGACTTGGTGCGCCGCAGGAGGAAGACCACGAACGCGGCGGCGACGACGAAGAGGACGACGGCGAGCGCCGACGCGTAGCCCAGCGCGTAGTTGCTGAATCCCTCGACGTAGAGCCACTGGGGATACGTCAGCGTCGAGCCCTCGGGATAGCCGAGGCCCGACCCGGTGCCCTCCCCGACCAGCGCTTTGCCGGACGCGACGCCCGCTGCGACGGCCGCCTCGGTGAAGTACTGCAGCGCCGCGATGACCCCGGTGACGACCGAGAAGACGATCACCGGCCGCAGGTTCGGGACGGTGATGTACCAGGCCTTCTGGTAGCCCTTGGCGCCGTCGATCGACGCGGCCTCGTACTGGTCCCGCGGCACGTCGAGCAGCGCCGCGAGGATGATGATCATGACGTCGCCCATCATCCAGATCGCGAGCAGCAGCAGCGACGGCTTGGCCCAGTGCGGGTCGTTGAACCAGAGCGGCCCCTCGATCCCGAACACCTTGAGCACCCGGTTCACGGGGCCGAGTCCGGGGTTGAACAGGTACACGAACGCGAGCACCGAGGCGACCGGCGGTACGAGGGCCGGCAGGTAGAAGACCGTCCGGAAGACGCCGGTGGAGCGGCGTGGGCGCGTGAGCAGCGCCGCGACCGCGGCCGCGCACAGGATCCGGATCGGCACCATGAAGACGACGAACCAGAGGGTGTTGCGGGCGGCCTGGACGACGTTCGGGTCCTGCGTGAACAGGTACTTGTAGTTGGCCAGGCCGACCCAGCGCGGCGACGACACGAGGTCGTAGTGGGTGAACGAGTAGAACACCGTCGCGATCAGCGGGTAGACGAAGAAGATCAGCAGGCCGAGCAGCGCCGGGGTGACGAGCAGCAGCGCGACCCGCTGACGGTGCCGGCGCAGGCCGGAGCGACGGCGCGGTGCCGGCGCCCCGACCGGGGTGCGGGGCACCCCGGCCGGGCGGGTGTCGGACAGGGCGGTCATGGATGCTCCGAGCCCGTCAGGGGACCGAGTTGAGGGACGCGGCCGCGTTGATCTGGTCGTCGACCTTCTTCAGCTGGGCGTCGAGGTCGCTCGTGCCCGGTTGCGACTGGTACTTCTGCCACCAGTCACCGAAGGCCAGCTGGTACCCCGCGCCGTTCGGGCTGGGCGGCGTCGTGAGGCTGTGCGGGTCCTGCGCGATCTTCAGGAACGTCTCGAAGTGCGGGTCCCGCACGAGGTCCGGGAGTCGTAGGCCGACGTGATCGTCGGCACGTTCTGGAGGCCGTTGGCCAGCTTGACGACGGCGTCGGTGTCGACCGTGAGGTACTTGAGGAGCGCCCAGGCGAGCTCGGGGTTCTTGGAGCCCTTCGCGATGCCGCCGATGTTCCCCGTGAGGTACCCGCCGCCGTACAGGTCGGTGTGGTCCGACCCGGTCGGGAACGGAGCGGTGCCGTAGTCGACCTTCGGCGCCTGGTCCTTCATGAACGCGACGCGCCACTCACCGTCGAGGTTCATCGCGACGCGGCCGATCTCGAAGTCGTTCTGCGCGGAGAACTCGTCAGCGCTCGCGGCGGTGAACTTCTTGAGCTTGTCGGTGCCGATCTTCTCGGCGAACGCCTTCTGCCATTCGATCAGCTCCTTCCAGCCGGGGTCGGAGCCGACGAGGGACTTGCCGTCCTCGTCCAGCCACTTCGCGCCCGTGGCCGGGGCGAGGTGCGCGGGCGCCATCTCCTGGTAGCCCATCCACGGGTTGAAGCCGAGGGTCTTGATCGAGCCGTCGGCGTTGTAGGTGGTGAGCTTGAGCGCGTCGGCCTCGAGCTCGTCGAGGGTCTTGGGCGGCGTGGTGATCCCGGCCTTCGCGAGCAGCGACTTGTTGTAGTAGAGCCCGTACGCGTCGGCCAGCACCGGCATCGCGCACCGGGTCCCGTCGAACTCGGTGTAGCTGCGCACGGTCGGCAGCAGCTGGTCCAGGTCGACCTTGTCGCGCTGGAGGTACTGGGCGAGGTCCTGGAACGCACCGGACTGGCAGAAGTTGCCGACGATGTCCGTCGAGTAGGAGACCGCCACGTCGACGTCGTTGCCGGCCGCGATCGCCTTGCGGAGCTTCTCGTCGTCCTGGCCGGAGTGGACGACGACCTTGACGTCCGGGTTGGCCTTCTCGAAGTCGTCGACGACTCCCTGGATGACCTTGGCCTCACGGTCGGAGAAGAAGTGCCACAGGCTCACGGTGCCCGCCAGGTGGCTCGGTGCGGCCGAGGCGATCGGGGTCTGGGCGCCGCCGTCCCCGCCGCTGCCGCACCCGGAGAGTGCGAGCGCGGCGGCTCCCGCGACGACGGCGACCGCCGCGGCACGCGTACGGGCTCGAAGGGTGATTCTCACGGCTTCCTCCATGACGACGTCGTCCTTATGGACAGGATTCCTGACAGTGTGCACCCGGAAGTCTTCCGTGCCAAGACCAGGGATGTTACGAACTGGAGTCGATCGGGTCACGACCGCACGTGTCCTGTGGCACAGTAGGAGCCACACGCACAGACAGGACTCCTGCTAGCATCCGGGAGTCCTCCGCCTCCAACCCCTGCACGCGAGAGCGAGACGAGCGATGTCCGGAACGACCGGTCCCGCCCTGGTGGGAGCCCTCAACGACCGCCGGGTCGTCGAGCTCATGCTCGAGCACGGTCCGCTGACACGGGCACGGATCGGCACTCTCACCGGGCTCTCCAAGCAGACTGCCGCCCAAGCCGTTCAGCGCCTCGAGGGCAAGGGCCTCATCGGTTCCGTCGCACGGGTATCCACCAGCCGCGGGCCCGACGCCGCCGCATACGACGTCGTCGACACCGGGCACGTGGGCGTCGCGGTCGCGGCGGACCAGGACTCGATAACCGCGACCGTCGTCGACGTCAAGGGCCGCGAGCACGGCGCCGTCCGGCGCGCCCGCGACCCCGCTCCGGGATCGGCGAGGTCGCCGAGATCGTCTCCGAGTCGTGCCGGGCGGGCCACGTCGACCGCGCCGACCTCCGACTCGCCGTCGTCGGCGTGTCCGCGTCCGTCGACCCCGTCACCGACGCGCTGCGCTTCGCCGACGACTTCCCCGCTGGCCTTCCCACGGCGTCCGGACCGCGCTCGCCAACGCGCTCGGCTGCGAGGCGCAGCTCGACAACGACGTGAAGCTCGCCGCGGTCGCGGAGCGCGTGCACGGCGCGGGGCAGGGCACGCCCGGCTTCGTCGAGCTCTGGATGGGGCCTGGCGTCGGCCTCGCCGTCGACCTGGGGGGCGTCGTCGTGCAGGGAATCGCGGGCGCGGCCGGCGAGATCGGGTACCTGCCCGTCCCCGCGGACGTCCAGCTCACCGACCCGGTCGACCCGCCGACGATCCACCACCTCCTCAGCGTCGAGGCGGTGCTCGACCTCGCGCTCCGGGAGGCGGTCCCCGGCGCCGACCCGGACGACGCGGCAGCCACGCTCGACGCGATCGCCACCCACGACGAGACGCTCAACCGGGTCGCCCGGCGCATCGCGCTCTCGGTGGCGCCCGTGCTCGCAACCCTCGACCCCGGCCTGCTCGTGCTCGCCGGCCCGCCCGCCGGCGCCGGGGGCGACCGGCTCGCCGGGCTCGTCGCGCACTGGCTGTCCGCGTCGACGCCCTGGCACACGCGGGTCGCGGCGAGCCAGGTCGACGACGCCGTCCTGCGGGGGCGCGCGACGTGCTCGGCCGCGGGCTGCGCGACCGCCTGCTCGACGCCGCGGGGCAGATCGACTGAACCCCGAGCGGCACGTGGGACGGATCGCTCCCCTCGCCGCTCGACGACAACCGAGGACGACAGGACGAAGAGATGAAACTTGCGGTGGTAGGCGGCGGGTCGACGTACACGCCGGAGCTCGTGGACGGCTTCGGGCGGCTGCGCGACCAGCTCCCGATCGACGAGCTCGCGCTCGTGGACGTCGAGGAGCGACGGCTCGCGCTCGTCGGCGGGATGGCGCAGCGGATGTTCGCGCGGGTCGACCACCCGGGCAAGGTCACGCTGCACCGGGACGTCGCGGCCGGCGTCGCCGACGCGGACGTCGTGCTCCTCCAGCTCCGCGTGGGCGGTCAGGACGCCCGGCAGGGCGACGAGACCTTCCCGCACGAGGCCGGCGTGCTCGGCCAGGAGACCACCGGTCCGGGCGGCTTCGCCAAGGCCCTGCGCACCGTGCCGGTCGTCCTGGAGGTGGCCGAGCAGATCCGGCGTCATGCGAAGCCGGACGCCTGGATCGTCGACTTCACCAACCCCGTCGGCATCGTGACGCGCGCGCTGCTCGAAGCCGGGCACCGCGCCGTCGGGCTGTGCAACGTCGCGATCGGCTTCCAGCGCCGGTTCGCGAGGCTGCTCGATGTCGACCACCGCGACGTCCGGCTCGACCACGTCGGCCTCAACCACCTCACATGGGAGCTGGGGGTCCGCGTCGGAGAGCGCGAGGTCCTGGGCGACCTGCTCACCACGCACCTCGGCGCGCTCGCGTCCGAGGTCGAGCTCCCGGCGGAGCTGCTCACGATGCTGCGGTCCGTGCCCAGCTACTACCTGCGCTACTACTACGCGCACGACGAGGTGCTGCGCGAGCAGCTGCGTTCGGCCACGCGCGCCGAGGCGGTCCGCGAGGTCGAGCACAAGCTGCTCGAGCTGTACGCCGACCCGCACGTCGACACCAAGCCCGAGCTGCTCGAGAAGCGCGGCGGCGCGTACTACTCGGAGGCCGCGGTCGACCTCATCGCGTCACTCCTGTCCGACGCGCGCGACGTGCAGGTCGTGAACCTCCGCAACGACGGCTCCCTGCCGTTCCTGCCCGACGACCACGTCATCGAGGTCCCGGCGACCATCACCGCGGACGGCCCCGTCGCGATCGAGCTCCCGGCCCTCTCCCCGATCTCGCGGGCCTCGTCTCGCACGTCGCGGGCTACGAGCGACTCGCGCTCGACGCCGCCGTCCACGGCGGCCGCGACCGGGTGCTGCACGCCCTGCTCGCCCATCCGCTCGTCGGGCAGTGGGACGGCGCCGAGCAGCTCACCGACCTCCTCCTCGCCGGGAACAGGGAGCACCTCGCGTGGGCACGATGACGGCCGACGGCGCGCCCCGGGTGCACGCGGGTGACCCCCGCGCGCAGGTCGTGATCGCCCTCGACGGCGGGGGTCCAAGACCGACGCCGTGGCTGTCGACCTCGAGGGCACGGTCCTCGCGTTCGCGCGCGGCGGCGCGTCCAACGCCCAGACCCGGGGACTTGCCACAGCGGTCGGGGTCGTCGACGCGCTCGTGTCGCAGGTGCGCGCCGAGGCAGGGCTGCCCGTGGCCGCCGTCGGCGCCTACCTCGCGGGGCTCGACCTCCCGCAGGAGATCACGACGTTCCGCGCGGCCGTCGCCGACCTGGCGTGGGCGCGCGAGGCGCCCGTGCGCCTCGACAACGACATGTTCGCCCTGCTCCGTACGGGCACCGACGCCCCCGACGCCGTCGCCGTCGTGTGCGGCACGGGTATCAACTGCGTGGGCGTCCGGGCCGACGGGCGCGACGCCCGGTTCCCCGCGCTCGGCCCGATCTCGGGCGACTGGGGCGGCGGCTCGGGCATCGCGCAGGAGGCCCTCTGGTACGCGGCACGGGCCGAGGACGGGCGCGGCGACCCGACGGCGTTCACGACCCTCATCCCCCGGTACTTCGGGGAGCACGACCTCACCGCCGTCGTCGAGGGGCTGCACTTCGGCCGGATCGCGCATGACGACCTCACCGGCCTCGCGCCGGTCGTCCTCGCCGCAGCCCGCGACGGCGACCCGGTGGCGCGGTCCATCGTCGACCGCCTCGGCGACGAGATCGGGCTCCTCGCTCGGGTCGCGCTCGACCGGCTCGATCTGCACGACGCCCGCGTCCCGGTCGTCCTGGGCGGTGGCGTGCTCGCGGCCGAGGACCCCGGCCTGCTCGCGCGCGTGCACGACGCCCTGACGCCTACGTTCCCGCGCGCCGAGCTGCGGCCCACGCGGGAACGGCCGATCGTCGGCGCGGCCGCCCTCACGCTCGCCGACGCCGGCGCGGACCCCGGCGCGGTCGCCCGCGCCCGGGCCCGGGTCGCCGCGGTCGCGAGCACACCCGTGGGGGACGCGCCGGTCCGCTGACCGGGTCGGGGCCGGGCGCCTGCGCGCGCCTCAGCGCACGCGCTCGACGCGCCGCTCGTCCCAGACCGGCTCGTCGGACTCCCGCACCACGCCGTCCGCCCCGAAGACGAGGAACCGGTCGAAGGACTTCGCGAACCAGCGGTCGTGCGTGACGGCGACGACCGTCCCGTCGAACGCCTCGAGCCCCTCCTGGAGCGCGTCCGCGGACTCGAGGTCGAGGTTGTCGGTCGGCTCGTCGAGCAGCAGCGCGGTGCAGCCGCTGAGCTCGAGGAGCAGGATCTGGAACCGCGCCTGCTGACCGCCCGAGAGCTTCTCGAACGGGCGGTCCGCGGCGACGATCAGCTCGTACCGCCCGAGGACCGGCATGGCGCGGCCCTTGTCGTGGGCGTGGTCCTCCCACAGGATCTCGAGCAGCGTGCGGCCGACGAGCTCGGGGTGCGCGTGGGTCTGCGCGAACGAGCCCGGCACCACGCGGGCGCCCAGCCGCCACGACCCGCTGTGCGCGACGTCACCGCCGCCCAGCAGCCGCAGGAAGTGGGACTTGCCCGACCCGTTGGAGCCGAGCACCGCGACCCGTTCGCCGTAGAAGACCTCGAGGTCGAACGGCTGCATCAGGCCGGTGAGCTCGAGCCCTCGCACGTGATCGCCCGCACGCCCGTCCGGCCGCCGCGCAGGCGCATCGTGATGTCCTGCTCGCGCGGCGGCTCGGGCGGCGGGCCCGCCTCCTCGAACTTCCGCAGCCGCGTCTGCGCGGCACGGTAGCGCGACGCCATGTCCGGGCTGTTCGCGGCGGCCTGGCGCAGGTCCCGCACGAGGCGCACGAGCTGCGCGTGCTTCTCCTCCCAGCGTCGACGCAGCTCCTCGAACCGCGCGAACCGCTGGCGGCGGGCGGCGTGGAACGTCGCGAACGAGCCGCCGTGCACCCACGCGTCCGCGCCGCCCGGCCCCGGCTCGAGCGCCACGACCCGGTCCGCGACCCGGGCCAGCAGCTCGCGGTCGTGGCTCACGAACAGCACGGTCTTGCGGGTGCCCCGGAGCGCGTCCTCGAGCCAGCGCTTGCCGGGGACGTCGAGGTAGTTGTCCGGCTCGTCGAGGAGCAGCACCTCGTCCGGGCCGCGGAGCAGCGCCTCGAGCACCAGCCGCTTCTGCTCACCACCGGACAGCGTCCGGACCTCCCGCCACTGCGCGCGCTCGTACGGGACGCCGAGCGCCGCCGTCGTGCACTCGTCCCACAGGGTCTCCGCCTCGTAGCCCCGGGCATCGGCCCAGTCCGCGAGCGCCTGCGCGTACGCCATCTGGGCGGCCTCGTCGTCGACCTCTATGACCGCGAGCTCGGCCCGGTCCACGGCCCGCGCCGCGTCGCGGACGCGGTCCGGTGCGACCGACACGAGCAGGTCGCGGACCGTGGTCTCGTCCCGCACGGAGCCCACGAACTGAGGCATCACACCGAGCCCGCCGCTCCGCGTGACCGTGCCCGACGACGGCGCGAGCTCCCCGTGAGCAGCCGCAGGAGGGTGGTCTTCCCGGCGCCGTTGGGGCCCACGAGAGCCGTCGCGCTGCCGTCGCCGACACGGAACGACACGTCGTCGAGAAGGATCCGGCCGTCGGGCAGCACGTACTCGACGTGCCCGACCTCGAGGTGGCCCACGGTGGTTCCTTTCGGCAGAGCTGACGGCCAAGGATCGCACGACGCGGCGGGTCGGGTCGCCCGGATTTCCGCCGCCGCGGACTCGCCGCGGGAGCGGGCGCGTCGTCAGTCCTCGCGTCGAGGCCTCGCCGAACGGAGGCTCTTGGTCGCCGAGCGCTGCTTCTTGGCGGCCAGGCGTCGCTCCTGGGAGCCGCGGGTCGGGCGCGTGGGGCGCCGGCTCCTCGCCGGGGCGGCGAGCGCGGCGGCGACGAGGGCGACGAGCCGCCGGGCCGCGGCGTCCCGGTTGCGGAGCTGCTCGCGGTGCTCGGAGGCGACCACGGTCAGGACGCCGTCGACGAGCCGCGCACCGAGCCGCGTCTCGAGCCGGTCCCGCTGCGCCTGAGTCAGGACGGCGGACCGGCCGACGTCCCAGGACAGCTCGACGCGCGAGTCCGTGGTGTTCACGCCCTGCCCGCCCGGTCCCGACGAGCGCGAGAACCGTTCGGTCAGCTCGGCCCGCGGGATGGTGAGCGCGGGGCTCACCGGAAGACCGGGGCGGGCACGAGCGGGCATCGTCCCATCGTGCCGCATGCGGGTGCACCGGCCCACCAAGACACCGGCCCACCAAGACGACGAGAGCCCGGCCGTTCGGCCGGGCTCTCGTGCATTTCTCTCGGTGGAGCTGAGGGGACTCGAACCCCTGACCCCCTGCATGCCATGCAGGTGCGCTACCAGCTGCGCCACAGCCCCGAGACGTCCCGCCTGACGTTTCCGTCCTGCGGAGCGTCGTCAGTCTAGGCGGAACTCGGGGCGGAAATCCAATCCGCGTCGTCGCCCAGGTCGGCCGGTCCGGCGTTCCACTCGTCGAGCGGGTAGTCCGGCCCCGCGTTGTGCGTCACGAGGCGCCAGTCGGGGGTCGCGCCGGCTGCCGCACGGCTCAGCTGGGACCAGTGCACGTTGTTGAGACCGGCGATCCCCCGCCAGTACGACGCGTCCTGCCCGAGCAGCTTCGCGATCGCGAGCGAGATGGCGGCGCCGTGTGAGACCACGGCGAGCGTCTGCCCGGCGTCGAGGTCGTCCGCGTAGCCGCGGATCGCCTCGACCATGCGGTCCGCCACGGTGGCCTTGCTCTCGGCACCGATCCCGACGGGCTCCTCGCCGCGACGCCAGGCCCCGTACTGCTCGGGCCAGCCGTCGACGAGCTCGTCCTGGGTCAGCCCCTCCCACTGCCCGAACCCGCGTTCGCGGAGCCGTGGGTCGAGCACGACGCGAACGCCCGCGGCGTCGGCGTACGCCTGGGCGGTCTGCGCGGCGCGCTTGAGGTCCGACGCCACGACGAGCGCGGCCTGGTGCCGACGGAAGAGCGTCTGGGCGCCGCGCCGGGCCTGCCAGCGCCCGACGTCGTCGAGCGCGACGTCCGCGTGGCCCTGCAGGCGTCCGGTGGCGTTCCACTCGGTCCGGCCGTGCCGGACGAGGACGAGGGTGCGCGCGCTCACCGGCGCGTCACTCGGCGGCCGTGGCCGCGACGACGTCCGCGGGCAGCTCGACCAGGGGGCAGTCCTTCCACAGCCGCTCGAGCGCGTAGTACACGCGGTCCTCGGCGTGCTGCACGTGCACGACGACGTCGCCGAAGTCGATCAGGACCCAGCGCCCCTCCCCTTGCCCTCGCGGCGCAGCGGCTTGGCGCCGAGCTTGTGCAGGGCCTCCTCGACGGCGTCGACGATGGCCCCGACCTGCCGCTCGTTCGTCCCGGACGCGATGAGGAACACGTCCGTGAGGACGAGCTGCTCGCTCACGTCGAGGGCGATGATCTCCTCGGCCTTGAGGTCGGCGGCAGCGCGGGCTGCGGCGACGGTGAGCTCGACGGCACGGGCGGATGCGGTCACAGGGATCCCTCGGGGTCGTGGCGCACGGTGTCGTGCGGGGTGGTGTGCAGGACGGTGACGGCCGAGGCGGCGGCGCCGGGCGCCGTCGACGACGGCTTCCCGATGAGCTGCCAGATCAGCAGGCCGAGCACGAACGCGACCACGACGAGGATGAGGTAGTGCAGCCACGTGTAGGCGTGGCGGGGCTCCTCGATCTCGTCGTCGTCGTAGTCGTCGACGTCCTCGCCGAACGCGGACGTGGCGCCGGGCACGGGGGCGGGAGCGCCGCTCGTGGGCGCGAACGCCATCGCCGAGGCCTGCTGCTCGGCGCCGACCGCGCCCCACGGGGCGACGACCGTCGCCGCCGGGTCGTAGCCCGCGGACGGGTCGGGCGTGTCGGACGGGCCCGGGACCGTGGCCGGGAAGGCTTGCGGTGCGGCGTCCGCCGCCCAGGCGGACTCCGCCGCCCAGGCGGGAGCAGCCGGCGTCGGGGCGGCCGGGCCCGCGGGCGTCGCACCGCTCGTCGACGCCCAGGGCGCCGCGGCCGGCCCACCGGTGGTCGCGCCGAACGCGGGTGCGGGCGCCGGGCCACCGCTCGTCGGACCGAACGCCGGAGAGGCGGGAACCGGAGCGGCGGGAGCCACGGGGGCGGCCGACG
Source organism: Luteimicrobium album (assembly GCF_030161555.1). Lineage (GTDB taxonomy): Bacteria > Actinomycetota > Actinomycetes > Actinomycetales > Cellulomonadaceae > Luteimicrobium > Luteimicrobium album. Next base: position 3,006,729 of record NZ_BSUK01000001.1, on the reverse strand, counting down.
GCCCGGGCCGCATCGAGGTCCGCGTCGGAGCGGCGGACGGCTGCGCCGACGGGGGCGTCGTGGGCGGTGCGGCCGTCGGAGCCACGGGCTGCACCGGCATGAGGCGGCCCGTCGCGTCGACGGCACGCGTGCTCGCCACGCCCGCGGGCGGGCGGACCACGGGGGCGGGCTGGCCGCCGTCTCGCATGGAACGCCGGGCGGGCGGCGCCGCGGGAGCGGGCGGTGGCGAACCGGCGGCGGGACCCCACGGCGCGCTCACGCCGGACGCCTGGTAGCCGGCGCCCGGCGCCGGGTAGGACGTCGGTGCCGGGCTCGGCGCGGGGGCGGCAGGCGCGGCCGCCGGACGCGCCGGCGGGGCGGGGCGAGGCGTCGGCGGCGACTGCTGCGCGGCTCGCTCACGAGCGAGCCGCTCGAGCGTGGCGCGGCGTTCCGCGGCACGCTGCTGCTCCTCGCGGGCCGCCGCGAGCGCCTGCTCGCGCTCCCGGAGCTCCCGGCGCGTCAGCGGCGCGCCACCCGGCATGGATCCACCCTGATCGCTCATGCGTGAGGACCTTCGTACAGACCGTATTTGTTGATGTACTGGACGACGCCGTCGGGCACCAGGTACCAGACGGGCAGACCGGACGCGGCGCGCTCGCGCACGCCGGTCGAGGAGATGGCGAGGGCAGGGACCTCGAGCATGGTCACCCGGTCGGCGGGGAGGCCCTCGAGCGACAGCTGGTGACCGGGGCGCGTCACCGCCACGAAGTGAGCGAGCTCGAAGAGCTGCTCGGCGTCCTTCCAGCGCACGATCTGCTCGATCGCGTCGGCGCCGGTGATGAAGAAGAGCTCGGCCGCCGGGCGCTGTGCCTTGAGGTCGCGCAGGGTGTCGATCGTGTAGGTCAGGCCACCCCGGTCGACGTCGACCCGGCTCACGGTGAACCGGGGTTCGACGCGGTCGCGACGACCGTCATGAGATAGCGGTGCTCGGCGGCGGTGACGCGCTGGTGCTGCTTGAAGGTCGGCTGCCCCGTGGGGACGAACACGACCTCGTCGAGCGCGAACCGCGCGGCGACCTCGCTGGCCGCCACGAGGTGCCCGTGGTGGATGGGGTCGAACGTCCCGCCCATGACGCCCAGGCGCACGGGCGCGTCGCTCATCGGTACCACGGGTGACATGCCTGCAGCGGCGTCCAAGAGTGCACTCGCACCCTGTGCCTCAGCGCCTCTCAGTGACGCGTGCCGACGCTGCGGAACGCGAACGTCACCGCGAGGAGGGCGACCAGCACCGCCAGGGCCGTCCCGCCGTAGACGTACGGGGAGACCGGGAGCTCGTTGACGACCTTCTCAGCGACCAGAACAGCTGCGGACACGAGTCCTCCTACGCTCTCGCGACGCCGCCGCGTCGCGCCTGACAGTTTGTCGCCCACCACCGACCCGGAGGCCACGGACTGGCGGGCGGCACAAGTGTCTCACGTCCGCTGGGTCGGGCGACCCACTGGTTCCCGCGGCCGCGTCAGGGGCGCACGTGGCCGTCGCCGTGGACGACCCACTTGGTCGTCGTGAGCTCCGCGAGCCCCATCGGGCCGCGCGCGTGCAGCTTCTGGGTCGAGATCCCGATCTCGGCGCCGAGGCCGAGCTGGCCGCCGTCGGTGAACCGCGTCGAGGCGTTGACCATGATCGCGGCGGAGTCGAGCTCGGCGACGAACCGCTCGGACGCCTGCAGGTCCCGCGTCACGATCGCCTCGGTGTGCCCCGACGTCCACGTCCGGATGTGCTCGATGGCCGCGTCGAGGTCCGGCACGACGCGCACCGCGATCTCGAGCGCGAGGTACTCGGTCGCCCAGTCCCGGTCGGTCGCAGCCAGCACGTCGACGCCTTCGGGCGCGAGCCGAGCCGTCTCGTCGTCCCCGTGCACGACGACGCCCGCACCGGCGAGCGCGGCGAGCGCGGCGGGGAGGAACGTGGGCGCGGCGTCCGCGTGGACGAGCAGGGTCTCGGCGGCGTTGCAGACCCCGACGCGCTGCGTCTTGGAGTTGAGCAGGATCTCCAGGGCCATCGCCTCGTCCGCGCCCGCGTCGACGTACACGTGGCAGTTGCCCACGCCGGTCTCGATCACGGGCACCGTCGACTCGCGGACCACCGTCTGGATGAGGTCCGCCCCGCCGCGGGGCACGAGCACGTCCACGAGCCCGCGCGCGTGCATGAGCGCGACCCCGCCCGGACGGCCGTGCTCGTCGACGGACTGGACGAGGTCGGCCGGCAGCCCGACGCCCTCGAGCGCCCGCCCGAGCACGCCCACGATCACGCGGTTGGACTCGGCCGCGGCGGACCCTCCGCGCAGCACGACGGCGTTGCCGCTCTTGAGCGCGAGACCCGCGGCGTCGACGGTCACGTTGGGCCGCGCCTCGTAGATCATCCCGACGACGCCCATGGGCACGCGCACCTGGCGCAGCCGCAGCCCGTTGGGCAGGGTCTGGCCACGCACGACCTCGCCCACCGGGTCGGGGAGCCCCGCGAGCTCGCGCAGCGCGTCGGCGATGCCGACGATGCGTTCGGGCGTGAGCGCGAGCCGGTCCAGCAGCCCGTCGGGGAGCCCGTTCGCCCGGCCGCGATCGAGGTCGAGCGCGTTGGCCGCGACGATCTCGTCGGTGGCCCCGACGAGCGCGTCGGCGAGAGCCTCGAGGGCCGCGTCCTTGGCCGCGCGCGTCGCGGTCGCGAGCGCCCGCGACGCGACCTTGGCGCGTCGCGCGACGCCCCGCACGGCCTCCTCGACGTCGACCGCGGGCGCGCCGCCCGGCGCGGGGGCCGGAGTCGTCGTCGTGCCGGGGGTCGGGGCGTCGTGGGCGAGCGTCGTCATGGGTCCAGCCTACGGGCGGGAGACGACGTCCGGGGAGGCCGGTGTCAGCACGCGAGACGCGGGTGCCGCATCCTCGGGGCGCCAGCCCAGCGCGGGGGCGATCGCGGTCGCGACGTCCGTGAGGATCTGCTCGTAGTCGTCGCGCTCGAGCTCGTAGGGCAGCTCGAGGCGCAGCTCGCCTGCCTCGCGCAGCGCGACGTCCGCGGCGAGCGCCTCGAGGATCTGCTCGGACGTGCCGACGAGGTCGCGGGCGAACAGCGTCCGACGCTCGCCCTGCGGGCCGAGCGTGCGCGCCCGCCGGCTCTCCTCGTACGCGAGGTACCGCCGACGGGTCGCGCGGTCGGCGCCGTCGAGCGGGAGGACGACGCGCCCGAGCGCGACGCGGGGCGTCCGGCCGCCCACGAACTGCTCGCGGTAGCGCCGCACGTTGAGGCGCTGCTGGGTCGCGAAGTCGTCGCTGTCCTCGCCCGCGACGATGTTCCCGCTCAGCAGGTTGAGGCCGGTACGCGCGGCCCACGCGGTCGAGCGCCACGACCCGGCCCCGTACCAGAGCCGGTCCACGATGCCGTCGGCCCGCGGCTGGAGCCGCGGACGCTGGACGTTGCCGGGCGAGCGCACGACCGTGTCCTCGTCCCCCAGGTACTCCGAGCGCAGGTTCTCCGCGAGCCGTTCGATCCGGGCGTGGGAGAAGTCCTGGCCGGACCAGTCGCCGTCGAACACCCGCTCGCCGATGAGCTCGACGTGGGGCGGCGTGCCCGCCGAGAGCCCCACCTGGAGCCGCCGGCCGGACAGCACGTCCGCGGTCGCGACGTCCTCGGCGAGCCGCCACGGGCTCTCGTACCCGACGGGGATGACGGCGGTCCCCAGCTCGACGCGGGTCGTACGCTGCGACGCCGCGGCGAGGAACACCACGGCCGACGACACCCCGTGCTCGAGGTGCCGCTGGCGCACCCACGCGCCGCCGTAGCCGAGCCGCTCCCCCGCCTCGAACACCTGGAGCGTGTGCTCGAGGCCCGTGGCCGGGTCGTCGTCGGGGAAGTTGCCGGGAGTGAGGAAGGCGAGGCGCGTGATGCGGGGGAGGTCGGTGGTCACGCCGCGCAGTCGAGCCGCGACCGGGGCTCCGCGTCAACGCGCGCGGCGTTCGTCTCGCGCTCCGGACGGTTGTGACGCCGTCAGGCGCGGCCGTACCGCAGCAGCGCGACACCACCCTCGAACGTCCGGGCCTCGAGGAGCCGGAGGGCCGGGATCCGTGTCCCCTCGGGGAACAGGCGCCGGCCGCGTCCCTGGACGACCGGGTAGACGAAGAACCGGTACTCGTCGACGAGGTCGGCGGCCACGAGCGCATGGCACAGCGTGATGCTGCCGGTCACCACGACGTCCTGTCCCGGCGCCTGTAGGAGGGCCCGGACCTGCTCGACAGGGTCGCCGTCGAGCACGGTCGTGTGCTCCCAGGCGGGCTCGGAGAGGGTCGACGAGACGACGTACTTCGCGACCTCGTCGAGGTAGGCGCCGATGCCGGTCGGGTCGTCGTCACGGTGGCGCCAGTAGCCCCGGAAGTCCTCGAACGTCCGGCGGCCGACGACCATCGCGTCGGCCGTCTCGTCCTGGCGCAGCAGCTCCGCGAGCAGATCGGACTGGTCCGCCTGGGCGGTGGGCTCGAACCAGTCGTCGAGCATCTCGACGGCGCCGTCGAGGGTGAGGTTCTGGGTGATCACGAGCGAGCGCACGCTGGGTCTCCGGTCGGTCGGGGAAGCTGTCACCCGGGTAGGCCGTCGTGGTGCGCCGGAGTCATCGCCGCGGCGCGCCCGGGACTCAGGAGGCGGCGCGCCGCCCGCGCACGAGCACCAGGTCGTCGCGGTGGACGAGCTCCCGGTCGTACCCCTCGCCCAGGTCGGCGCGCAGGTCGTGCGTCGAGCGGCCCAGGAGCTGCGGCAGCTCGGACGCGTCGAACGCGACGATCCCCCGCGCGACGACGCGCTCGTCCTCGGTCACGAGGTCGACGACGTCGCCCGTGTCGAACTCGCCCTCGACGCGCACCACGCCCGCGGGCAGCAGCGACGCCCGGCCGCCCTGGACGGCGCGGACGGCACCGGCGTCGAGCACGAGGCGCCCCTGGGAGCGCGCGGCGTACCCGATCCAGAGCCGGCGCCGGCTCGAGCGCTTGCCGAGGATCGCGAAGAACGTCCCGACGTCCTCGCCCGCGAGCGCGTCGGCGACCTGGTCGGAGCGCGCGAGCACCACGGCGACCCCCGACGCCGACGCGATCCGCGCGGCGTCCAGCTTGGTGATCATCCCGCCCGTCCCGACGGACGAGCCCCGCCCCGTGACCTCGACGCCGTCCAGGTCGTCGGGCGAGCGCACCTCGCGGATGCGCTGCGCCCCGGGCTGGCTGGGCGGCGCGTCGTAGAGGCCGTCGACGTCGGTCAGCAGGACCATCGCGTCGGCGCGCACCAGGTGCGAGACGAGCGCGGCGAGGCGGTCGTTGTCGCCGAACCGGATCTCGTGGGTCGCGACGGTGTCGTTCTCGTTGACGATGGGCACGATGCCGAGGTCGAGCAGCGTCTCGAGCGTGCGCTGGGCGTTGCGGTAGTGCCCGCGCCGGACGGTGTCCTCGACGGTCAGCAACACCTGGCCGACGCGCAGGTCGTGCGCTCCGAACGCCTGGGTGTACCGCGCGACGAGCAGACCCTGCCCCACGCTCGCCGCGGCCTGGGCGGTCGCGAGGTCCTTGGGGCGCCCCGACAGCCCGAGGGCCCGACGCCGGCCGCGATCGCGCCCGACGTCACGAGGACCACCTGGGTGCCGTCGGCGCGGCGCGCGGCGAGCACCTCGACGAGCCGGTGCAGCGCGTCGACGTCGAGCAGACCGTCGGCGCCCGTGAGGGACGACGAGCCGATCTTCACGACGACGCGGCGCGCCCCCGCGACGTCGGCGCGCGAACCCGTGCCCACCACGGGCGCGACGGTCGCCGTCATGCCCGGTCGTCCCCGGCGTCGTCGGACGCGGCGCGGGCCTCGTCGGCCGGGTCGGACCAGTGACCGGAGGACCGCTCGGTCCACAGCTCCTCGCGCGCGGCCGCCTTGGCGTCCATGCGCTCGTGGAACTCGGCGCGCTTCTCCTTGCGCGACGGCCGCAGGCGGTCGTCGAGACGCAGGTCGGTCCCGCGCGGGCCGCCGAGCAGCTCGGAGCCGGTGAGCAGCGTGGGCTCCCAGTCGAAGACGACGGCGCCGTTGCCGGACCCGATCCGCACCTCGTCGCCGGCGACGGCACCCGTCGCGAAGAGCTTCTCCTCGACGCCGAGCCGCGCGAGGCGGTCCGCGAGGTAGCCGACGGCCTCGTCGTTCGAGAAGTCGGTCTGGCGCACCCAGCGCTCGGGCTTGGCGCCGAGCACCTCGAAGTAGACGCCGTCGGCGTCCTGACGGCGGGTGACGGTGAAGCCCTTCTCGTCGACCGCGTGGGGTCGCAGCACGATCCGGGCAGGCTCGGGCGCGGGTGCCTCGGCACGCGCCTGGTCGACGATCTCCGCGAGGGCGAACGTCAGAGGGCGCAGGCCCTCGTGGCTCGCGGTCGAGATCTCGAACACGCGCAGCCCACGCGCCTCGAGCTCCGGGCGGACGAAGTCCGCGAGCTCGCGGGCCTCGGGCACGTCGATCTTGTTGAGCACGACGACGCGCGGACGCTCCATGAGCGGGACGCGCCCCCGGCGACCCCGGCTTCCTCGTCCAGGTCCCCCGCGTAGGCGGCGAGCTCGCTCTCGATGACGTCGAGGTCGCTGATCGGGTCGCGGCCCGGCTCGAGCGTCGCGCAATCGAGCACGTGCACGATGACGGCGCAGCGCTCGATGTGCCGCAGGAACTCCAGGCCGAGACCCTTGCCCTCGCTCGCGCCGGGGATGAGCCCGGGGACGTCGGCGACGGTGAACCGCGCCTGCCCGGCCTGCACGACGCCGAGGTTCGGCACGAGCGTGGTGAAGGGGTAGTCCGCGATCTTGGGGCGGGCCGCGGAGATCGCGGCGACGAGGCTCGACTTGCCGGCGCTCGGGTAGCCGACGAGCGCGACGTCGGCGATGGTCTTGAGCTCGAGGACGACGTCCCGCTCGTCGCCCGGCTCACCGAGGAGCGCGAAGCCGGGCGCCTTGCGCCGCTGGCTCGCGAGCGCCGCGTTGCCGAGCCCGCCACGGCCGCCCTCGGCCACCATGAACTCCGCACCGGCGCCCACGAGGTCCGCGAGGATCTCGCCGTCGGTCGAGGTCACGACCGTGCCGTCGGGGACGCCGAGGACGAGGTCGGCGCCGGTCGCGCCCGCACGGTGGTCGCCCATCCCCTGGGTGCCCGACGGCGCGTGCCGGTGCGGCCCGTGGTGGTACTCGAGCAGGGTGGTGGTCTGCGGGTCGACGCGGAGGATCACGGACCCGCCGTTGCCACCGTTGCCCCCGTCGGGGCCGGCGAGCGGCTTGAACTTCTCCCGGCGGATGGACGCGCAACCGTTGCCGCCGTCACCGCCGTGAGCGTGGAGCACCACGCGATCGACGAACGTCGCCATGGGAAGAGTCCTCTCGAGCAGGGGGAAGAAACGAACCGAGGGGCGCACCGCCGAAACGGTGCGCCCCTCGGGTCAAGCCGGCTGGTCGGCCCGATCAGGCCTCGGCCGGGACGATGTCGATGACCTTGCGGTCACGGCGCGTACCGAACTGGACGGCGCCCGCGGTCAGCGCGAACAGCGTGTCGTCGCCGCCACGGCCGACGTTGTTGCCGGGGTGGAAGTGCGTGCCGCGCTGGCGCACGATGATCTCGCCCGCCTTGACCTGCTCGCCGCCGAAGCGCTTGACGCCGAGGCGCTGCGCGTTGGAGTCACGACCGTTGCGCGAGGAGCTCGCGCCCTTCTTGTGTGCCATGTCTGATGACCTGCTCTCGTGCCGAGGGAGAAGTGGGAGGAGTGAGGCCCCGTCGCGGTGCGACGGGAGTGACTCACTTGATGCCGGTGACCTTGAGGCGGGTCAGCTGCTGACGGTGACCCTGGCGACGGCGGTAGCCGGTCTTGTTCTTGTACCGGAGGATCGCGATCTTCGGACCCTTCTCGTCCCGAACGACCTCGGCGGTGACCTTGACCTTCGCGAGCTTCGCCGCGTCGGTGGTGACCTTCTCCCCGTCGACGAGCAGGAGCGCGGGCAGCTCGACCGAGTCGCCGACCCCTGCGGACAGACGGTCCACGACGACGACGTCGCCGACCGCGACCTTCTCCTGGCGGCCGCCAGCCTTCACGATCGCGTACACCACGTTGCTGCTCATCTCTACTCGTCTGGGCGTGCTCGTCATGGTCGATCGTCTTGGAGACTGCGACACGCCGCGGCGTGCGAGTGCGACCGCCCCATGGGCACACGGGACCAGCGCGTATGACACGCGCCGACGTTCAAGGGTACGGGGCGGGGCTGTCCCGGGTCAAACCGCCCGACGGCGGGGATGCGCCGCGAAGCGCCCGCCGTCACTCGAGCACGAACGAGACCTCGAGCACGACCTGCCAGGAGACGATACGCCCGTCCTCGACCTTGACCTTCTGGTCCTTGACCCACGCCCCCGACACGTTCCGCAGCGTCTGCGCGGCCCGCTCGACCCCGATCCTCACGGCGTCGTCGAAGCTCGTGTCCGAGCGTGCCGAGATGTGCGTGATGCGTGCGACCGACGTGCTCATGGTGACCTCCTCGTCGAACCGTCCGGAGCTTCCAGCGTGCGCCGCCCGATCAGGCCGCGCACGCCGGCGCTACGGTCGGACCATGAGGTCACGGTCCGGCCGGCCCGTCGGGGCCGGCCGCCTGGACGACGCGGTGACCGACGCGTTCCGCGCGGTGCCGCGGCGCGACTTCCTGCCGGGCGCCGTCCGCGGGCGTGCCGACGACGACGTCGCCCTCCCCTGGTTCGCGGCCAGACGGGCTCGCAGCCGTCGACGGTCGCGGCCATGCTCCGGCTGCTCGACGCCCGATCGGCGCAGCACGTGCTGGACGTCGGTTCGGGATCGGGCTGGACGACGGCGCTGCTCGCGCACCTCGTCGGGCCGGACGGGGAGGTGCTCGGGCTCGAGCTCGAGCCGGCGCTCGTGGCGTTCGGCCGCGCGAACGTCGGAGCCCAAGGGACGCCGTGGGCGCGCGTGGAGGCCGCCGACCCCACGCAGCTGGGCCGGCCGCGTCCGGGCGGCTGGGGCCGGATCCTCGTCTCGGCGTCCCCCGACGAGCTCCCGCGGGCGCTCGTGCGCCAGCTCGCACCCGGCGGCCGCCTCGTCGTCCCGGTGCGCACGACGATGGTCCTCGTCGAGGTCGACCCCGCCGGCCGAGCGCAGGTGAGCGAGCACGGCTCCTACTCGTTCGTCCCCCTGCATGGCCCGCTCGCGTGACACCCGCCCGCCGACGGCGACGCTCGCGTGGTCGGGTGGGGCGGGTGGGGTGCGCGCGGTCTTCCATCCGCCTCGCTCGTTCCTCGCTTCGGCTCCCGCCAGACCCGCCACGACCGCGCGCACCCCACCCGCCCCACCCTTCGCCGTCGGGCCACGTCCACAACCGGTCGCCCACCCACGGCCCGCTCCGGCGACGAGTTCGCCGTCAGTCCGCCGTCGGCGACCCCGCGGCTCCCAGCTTCCAAGCGCCGCCGACCATGCGATCAGCCACCCCAGGGCTCGCCGACCATGACGTTGCCCACCACCTCAGCGTTGAAGAGGGACACAACCCCATGCTCGGCCCGAGGGAACGTGCACAACCGCATGGCCGGTGGTCGGACCTGCACCGACGACGGCGTCATCCCAGCCCGAGAGGTCAGGACCGGCGGCCTCCGAGCGGGCCCGATGCCGGTCGTGACCGCTCACGTCCCAGCACCGAGGGACCCAGACGCCGCCGAGTCAGCGCGAATCACCCGAGTCAGCGCGAACTTCGCGCTGACCCGAACGAAACGCGCTGACTCGCGACGAAGGCGGAAGGCGAGACGACGGCCGCGCGGATGCCGGGACACGGGGAAGGTGAGACGACGGCCGAGCGGGTGGGTGCGGGGAGGTGGTGAAGGGCGTAAGAGAGTGCGCACGGCCCCCGGGCCGAAGCACGACAGCCCGAACCGGCTCGCCGTGCCCGCCCGCGAACCCGACCACAGACACGTCACCACGTCACCGTCGGCGAACCGAACGTCACCGTCAGCGCCAGGGCGGGGCGTCGAGGTGCGCGCGGCACCGCGCCTGGTACTTCTCGGAGCCGCCGACGTGCTCGGCGGTCGGTTCCGCCGCGTCGTCCGCGGGGCCTGACGGCGGTGCCACGACCCGGACGTGGAACGGCGCGTCCTCCCCGCACACCGCGCACACGGCGAGCAGCCGGTCGGTGCGCTCGGCGAGCGTCGCGAGCGTGGCCATCGGCTCGAACGGCCGCTGGTCGTAGGTCACGTCGAGGCCGGCGACCACGACGACGACACCCTCGTCCGCGAGCCGCTCGACGACGTCGACGAGCTCGGGCCCGAAGAACTGCGCCTCGTCCACCGCGAGCAGCTCGGTGGACGAGGCGCGCGCTTCCCCGAGCTCGGCGGCGTGCGACGCGACCCGCGACGGTACCGCGAGCCCGAAGTGGGTGCTCACCCGCCCGGCCCCGCGGCGCACGTCGAGCGCGTGGCTCACGACCTCCACGGCCCGCCCGGCGACCTGGGCCCGGCGCACCCGTCGGAGCAGCTCCTCGGTCTTGCCGGCGAACATCGGCCCGACGACGACCTCGACTCGTCCCGTCATGCTCCCATCCAACCCGCCGGAACCGCTGTGGGCAGGTCAGACGGGCAGGTAGCGGCTGAACCAGTCGAGGATCGCGTCGAAGCGCTGCACCCGGTGGCGCGGCCTGCCCGCCCGGCTCAGCTCGTGGTTCTCCCCGGGAACACGAGGAGCTCGGCGTCGACCCCGCCCCGGCGCAGCGCCGCGTAGTAGCGCTCCGCCTGGGACAGCGGGCAGCGCAGGTCCTGCTCGGAGTGCACGACGAGCGTCGGGGTGCGGACCTGGTCGACCACGGCCTGCGGGCTCTGCGTCACCCGGTGCGCGGGGTCGGCGCCCGTGTACTCCTGCGAGAAGAACGAGCCGATGTCGCTCGTCCCGATGAACACCTCGGGGTCGAGGAACCCGCGCTCGACGACGGCCGCGGCGAAGCGGTGGTCGTGCGCGATCGTCCACGCGGTGAGGTACCCGCCGTACGAGCCGCCGAGGATCCCGACGCGGTCGGCGTCGAGCTCGGGGTGGCTCGCGAGCACGCCGTCGAGGAAGCCGAGCACGTCGTCGAGGTCGACCGTGCCCATGCGCTCCTTGATCGCGAGGCCGTGCTCGCGCCCGTACCCGGCCGAGCCGCGCGGGTTGCAGTACACGACGGCGTACCCGGCGGACGTGTAGACCTGCGTCTCGTCGAACAGCCCGACCGTGTACTGCGCGAACGGGCCGCCGTGGATCATGAGCAGGACGGGGTGGGGGCCGGCGCCGTCGGGCACGGACACCCACCCGTGCACGGGCGTGCCGTCCTTGCTGGGGGCTCCTCCTCGACGGGCACGACGACGCCGCTCGCCCGGGCGGGGCCGCCCAGGTCCGTGAGGGGCTGCGGCTTGCCCGCGGGCCGGTGCTCGGCGTCGAGCGGGACCGCGACGACGTCGCCCGCGCTGCCCGGGGTCACGACCGCGACCACGAGCGCGTCGCCGCCGACGGCGAGCGCGGTGGCCTCGAGGTCGCCCTCGAGCACGGTCGTGACGTCGCCGTCCACCCCGACGCGCAGGACGGGACCGCGCCCGCGCGTCCGGCCGACGACGAACAGGGCGCCCGGCACGGCCTCGAGGCCCGCGTCGGCGACGTCGTGCTCGGCCGGGTCGGTGACCCGGCGCGGTGTGCCGAACCCGTTCGCGGTCGGCACGGCCACGTAGACGGCCGCGGTGCGCGCGACGAAGTCCCGCCCGTCGGCACCGAGCTCGCCGGCGGCGAACCAGACGAGGCCGTCCGGGCCGACGGTGAGCGCGCCGACGTCGAGGTTCTCGTCGCCCGTGACGCGCACGGGCTCCCGGGCGGGCTCGTCCTCGGCGTCGGTCGAGGGCACGGGGAACGACCACACGTCGCTGCGCAGGTCGGTGTCGCGGCCGTCGTGCAGGGCCGCGATCACGAGCAGGCGCCGACCGTCGGACGTGAAGACCGGGGAACCGTGGTCGGTGTCGACGTGCGTGACGAGGCGCGCGGCGGGGACCGCGGACGGTGCGTCGGCGGCGTCGCCCTCGGCCGGGAGGTCGGGTGCCGGCTCGTAGACGGGTTCCGCGGCGACGTCGGGCACGTCGACCACGAACACGTGCGTGCGCTTGTCGATCGTGTACCCGCGGCCGTTGCCGGAGTAGCGGACCGTCGTGATCCGGCGGGCCGGCTCGGCGTCCGGGCCGAGCCCGTCGACCGTGCCGTACCGGCCGGGCTCGGGGACGGCCGCGACGAACGCGATCCGGGTCGAGTCCGGCGACCAGGTGAAGCCCCCACGCCGAGCGGCTGGTCGGTGACCGCGAGCGGCTCACCGCCGCGCGCGTCGACGACGTGGACCTGCGGCTTGCCGCCGGGGACGGCACGCAGGAAGGCGAGGAGACGCCCGTCCGGGGAGAACCGGGGCGCGAGGTCGCGGCGGCCGCGGGTGAGGCGGCGTGCACGGTCCGGGCCCGCGTCGTCGCCGAGGGGAAGCTCCCAGAGCTGTCCCACGGTCGCGTCCGCGGCGAGCGACGCGTGCGACAGGGCGGCGACCGCGCGGCTCCCGTCCGGGTCCACGGTGAGCGAACCCACCTGGACGAAGGTCTCGATGTCGGTCGGCCTCACGCCGGCTCCTTCCGTCGCTGTTCCCCCTGGCTCAGCTCTGCCCGCTCCTCGCGTACGGGCCGTCCCAGAGGTGCCACTCGTGCTGCGGCCGGAGCCACTCGCGCAGGGCCGCGCGGTCCGGCGCGTTCCAGCCGCGCAGGACGACGCGCGGCCCGCGCGCGAGGACGTCCGGGGACACGCGGTCAGTCGTCCTGCGCGTCCGCGGGCCCGGAGTCGAGCGGCGCCTCGGGGCTCACGGCCGACTCCTCGACGGGCGCGGCCTCCACGTCCGGTGCCGTCGCCTCGACCGCGTGCTCCTCGCCCTCGTCCAGACCCTCGTCGCCCCTGCCCTCGTGGACCTGAGCCAGGACGGCGTCCTGGTCGGCGGCGTCGTGGGCCTCGTGCTCGTGCGGGTGGTCGTGCGCGTGCGCCGCCGCGGCGGCGATGGTCGCGAGCGTCGCCTTGACGGCGTCGCGCGACTCGGGCAGCACGGGCACGCCGTGCCCGGCGGCCGGGCCCGCGGGCGCCGCCTCGGCGCCCTTGCCCCGACGACGGCGCGAGCCGCGGCGCGACTCGTCCGCACCCGACCCGTCGGCGCCGTGGGTGTGGGCCTCGCCGCCGCCCTGGCCGTTCTGGCCCCCGACCGCTCGATCGGCTCGGAGTGCACGATGAAGCCGCGCCCGTGGCAGTGCTCGCACGTCTCGGAGAAGGCCTCCACGAGGCCCTGCCCCACGCGCTTGCGCGTCATCTGCACAAGGCCCAGCGACGTGACCTCGGCGACCTGGTGCTTGGTCCGGTCGCGCCCCAGGCACTCGACGAGCCGGCGCAGCACGAGGTCGCGGTTCGACTCGAGGACCATGTCGATGAAGTCGATGACGATGATGCCGCCGATGTCGCGCAGCCGGAGCTGGCGGACGATCTCCTCGGCGGCCTCGAGGTTGTTCCGGGTCACGGTCTCCTCGAGCGTGCCGCCCGAGCCCGTGAACTTGCCCGTGTTGACGTCGATGACCGTCATGGCCTCGGTGCGGTCGATGACCAGCGACCCGCCGGACGGGAGCCAGACCTTGCGGTCCATGCCCTTGGCGAGCTGCTCGTCGATGCGGTGCACCGCGAACACGTCGGTGTTCTCGACCCACTTCGTCGCACGCTCGGCGAGGTCGGGCGCGAGCTCGCCCAGGTACGACGAGATCTCCTGCCACGCCCCGTCGCCCTCGACCACGAGCGAGCCGAAGTCGTCGTTGAAGATGTCGCGCACGACGCGGATCGCGAGGTCCGGCTCGCCCTGGAGCAAGGCGGGCGCCGACGACGCCTTCTTCGACTTGGTCTCGATCGACTCCCACTGCGCCTGCAGGCGGGCGACGTCGGCGCGCAGCTCCTCCTCGCTCGCGCCCTCCGCGGCGGTGCGCACGATGACGCCCGCGCCGTCGGGCACGATCTCGCGGAGGATCTTCTTGAGCCGCGACCGCTCGGTGTCGGGGAGCTTGCGGCTGATGCCGGTCATGCCGCCGCCCGGGACGAGCACGAGGTACCGGCCCGCGAGCGTGACCTGCGACGTGAGCCGCGCGCCCTTGTGGCCGATCGGGTCCTTCGTCACCTGGACGAGCACCGGGTCACCCGACTTGAGGGCCTCCTCGATGCGGCGCGGCTGGCCCTCGAGGCCGGCGGCGTCCCAGTTGACCTCGCCCGCGTACAGCACGGCGTTGCGGCCCTTGCCGATGTCGACGAACGCGGCCTCCATGCTGGGCAGCACGTTCTGCACGCGACCGAGGTAGACGTTCCCGACCATCGAGGCCTGCGCCTGCTGGGACACGTAGTGCTCGACGAGCACACCGTCCTCGAGCACGGCGATCTGGGTGCGTCCGGCGCGCTCGCGCACGACCATCGACCGCTGCACCGCCTCACGGCGCGCCAGGAACTCTGCCTCGGTGATGATCTGGCGACGGCGGCCGGCATCGCGGCCCTCGCGGCGGCGCTGGCGCTTCGCCTCGAGCCGCGTCGAGCCCTTGAGCGCGGTGACCTCGTCGCTCGCGCGGCCCTGGCGGGTGCCCTCCGCGGCGGCGCCGCGACGACGACGGCGACGACGACGGCTCGAGCCGGCCTCGGTCTCCTCGTCGGTCTCGGCCGCCTCGTCACGAGCTGGCTCGGAAGCGACCACGTCGTCGTCGGTGCGCTCGGGCTCGCCCTCGTCCTCGTCGGCGCCGTTCTCGCCCGTGCCTCGGTTGCGGCGGCCGCGGCCACCCCGGCGACGACGACGGCGGGGCGCGGCGGCGTCACGCTCGCCCGCGTCCTCGTCCTCGTCCGCCTCGTCCTCGGAGAGGTCCTCCGCGGGGGCGGACTCGCGCGCGTCGGCGTCCTCGCCCTCGAGCACGAAGTCGACGTCGTCGAACTCGACCAGCTCGGCCTCGAGGCCCTCGGCGACGAGCTCGGCCTCGATGATCTCGACCTCGTCGATCGCGTCGCGCTCCTCGCGGGAGAGGCGGTCGACGGAGAACCGCGGCGCCGCGGGTGTCTCGGGAGCCGCCTCGCGCTCGGGCGCGGAGGACGTCCTGGACGCCCGTGACCTCTTCGCGCGGGGGCGGGCGCAGTGGTCGCTGCCTCCGTCGTCACGGTCTCCGCCTCCACGGCCGGCGGCTGCGTGGTCGACGTCTCGGTGGTCGCCGGCTCCGTGGCCGGGCGCGGCGGGCCCGCGGGGGCCTGCGCGCGCCGGCCGCGGCGGGACGCCGTCGTCGGGTCGGGCGCCTGGAACAGCAGCGCGGTGGTCGCGAGGCGCGGCTGACCACCCGGCGTGGTGGGCACGGTCGTCGGCGCGGGCGCGGGCGCGGTGCCCTCGTCCGACGACTGCCCTTCCGCGTCGGGCTCGGGCGCGGGAGCCTCGGCCTTCGACGTCGTGCCGGCGGCCTTGCGCGTGCGGCTGCTGCGCTTCTTGGGCGCCGGGGCCTCGGCTGCGGGTTCGTCCGCGGGGGCGGCGTCCGCTGCGACGGGCTCGGCCACGACGGCGTCGGCGCCCGCGGGCTCGGCAGCCTTGCGTGCCCGGCTCCGGCGCGCCGGGGCCTTCGGGGCCTCGTCGGCGGGCTCGGCGGGAGCGGTGGACGCGGGGACCTCGGCCTCGGGCGCGGCGGCGGGCCGCGTGGCCTTGCGGCGCGCGCGCGACGGACGCTCGGCGTCGGGCAGGGCGATGTCGGACAGCCCGACCTCGGCGCGCGGGGCGTCCTCGGCCGGGGCGGGGGCCTCCGAGGCCGAGGCGCTGCGACGGCTGCGCGAGGCGGTGGCGGGGCGGGCGCCGAGCTCGGCGAGGACGTCGAGCGCCGGGGCCGGCTCGCCCACGGGCTCCTGGCGAGCCTCGGCGACGGCGGCCGCCCGCTCGGCCGCGGGCTGCGGCAGGGTGATCTCGAGGGGGCCGCCGGCGTGGGTGCCGGCACCCTCGGGGACCACGACGACGTCGCTCGGGGCGCCGACGGTGCGCGTGGCGCGGCGGCGGGGCCGCTTGCGGGGCGCCTCGGCTCCGGTCTCGCCGGTCGTGGTGGGTTCGGGTGCAGTGGTGTCGTCGCGGGTCACGCGTCGCTCCTACCCCGGAGGGCCAAGCCCGTAGCTGCTGGCCCTGCGGGCGGTCGGTCGTCGCTCGCCGACGGTGCACCCGGGGTGCGTGCCGCCGACCGCGACGGAAGTCGTCGGTGGCGGTCCGTAGCTGCGCGGACGACGGGGGCGCCTGCCGTCACGCTGCGTCTGATGCAGCGGCGGCGGCCGCTCCGCGAGTCGTGGGTCGCGTGCTGCGGGCCGTGCGTCGGGGGCGTACGGGCACCCCCGAAGTCACGAGAAGTATCGCACACCAGGTCACGACACGGTCACGACGACGCGCCGCCGTGGGACACCGCGCGCCATGCCCGCCCCCGACCCGAACGTTGCCCGACGCACACGTAAGGGTGACCTGCGTCGTCGGACGAGTGGCATGTCTCACGACACGCTCCGTTCGACCGACGCCGCCGGTCATCCGGGCCTACGGTGCTCGTATCGCGTGCCGAAGGGTCACGCACGGACCGGCCGGGAGCCCCACAACGATGGACGTCCTCGATCTGGCGCGGTGGCAGTTCGCCATCACGACCGTCTACCACTTCATCTTCGTCCCGCTCACGATCGGGCTCGGCCCGATCGTCGCGATCATGCAGACCGCGTGGGTGATCACCAAGAAGGACCGCTGGCTCAAGCTGACGAAGTTCTTCGGGAAGCTCTTCCTCATCAACTTCGCGATCGGCGTCGTGACCGGGATCGTCCAGGAGTTCCAGTTCGGGATGACCTGGAGCGCGTACTCACGGTTCGTGGGCGACGTGTTCGGCGCGCCGCTCGCGATGGAGGCCCTCGCCGCGTTCTTCGTCGAGTCGACGTTCCTGGGCCTGTGGATCTTCGGCTGGGACAAGCTCAACAAGAAGCTCCACCTGGCGATGATCTGGCTCGTCGCGATCTCCACCAACCTGTCGGCGTTCTTCATCCTCGCGGCGAACTCGTGGATGCAGCACCCGGTCGGGACGACGTACAACCCCGAGACCGGCCGCGCCGAGATGACGAGCATCGGCGACGTGCTCGGCAACTCGACGCTCTGGGCCGCGTTCCCGCA
Source organism: Luteimicrobium album (assembly GCF_030161555.1). Classification (GTDB taxonomy): domain Bacteria; phylum Actinomycetota; class Actinomycetes; order Actinomycetales; family Cellulomonadaceae; genus Luteimicrobium; species Luteimicrobium album. Next base: position 2,989,478 of record NZ_BSUK01000001.1, on the reverse strand, counting down.
CACGGTGACGGCGTCGTTCCTCACCGCGGGCACGGTCGTCACCGCGATCGCCACCTGGTGGATGGTCCGCCTCGCACGCACCAAGAAGGCCGACGACCTGGAGAAGGCCCGGAACGTCTACCGGCCGGCCGTGCGCCTCGGCGTGCTCGTCATGGTCGTGGCGGGCGCGGGCGTGATCTACAGCGGCGACGTGCAGGGCCAGCTCATGTTCCAGCAGCAGCCCATGAAGATGGCGTCCGCGGAGGCGCTCTGCGAGCCCTCCCCGAACGGCGCGGCGTTCTCGATCCTGTCCATCGGCGACCTGAACAACGACTGCGAGGGCGTCACGCGCCTCATCTCGATCCCCGGCGCGACGTCGTTCCTCGCCGACCGCTCGTTCACGGCGCCCATCAAGTCGGTGCCCGAGCTGCAGGCCGAGTACGAGCAGAAGTTCGGCGACACCGACGCCGACGGCCACCCCATCGACTACTCCCCGAACCTGGCGCTCACCTACTGGAGCTTCCGCCTCATGATCGGCTGGGCGGCGTTCTCGCTCGCGCTCGCGGTCTTCGCGTTCTGGGCCACGCGCAAGGGCCGGGTCAGCGACTCCCTGTGGCTCAGCCGGCTGGGGCTCGTGTCGCTCGCGACCCCGTTCCTCGCGTGCTCGTTCGGGTGGATCTTCACCGAGGCAGGGCGCCAGCCGTGGGTCGTCGCGCCCAATCCCACGGGGCTCGACGACGTCCGCCTCCTCACCGCGCGGGGTGTCTCCGACATCTCCCCGGGCTCGTGCTCACCTCGATGATCGCGTTCACCGTCGTCTACGGGGTGCTGGCCGTCGTCTGGTACCGCCTCATGCACCGGTACACGATCGAGGGCGCGCCCGACGAGGTGCACGACGACTCACCCGAGGCGCGCAGCGACGACGACGCCGACCGTCCCCTGTCCTTCGCCTACTGACCCGCCCACGGGAAGGAGCCAGCCATGGAGCTCACCACGCTGTGGTTCGTCATCATCGCGGTCCTGTGGACCGGGTACCTCGTGCTCGAGGGCTTCGACTTCGGGGTCGGGATGCTGCTGCCGATCGTCGGCCGCGGCTCCGATGCGAAGGAGAGGGACCGGAACCGCCGTCTCGTCATCAACACCATCGGCCCGGTCTGGGACGGGAACGAGGTGTGGCTCATCACCGCGGGCGGCGCGACGTTCGCCGCGTTCCCCGAGTGGTACGCGTCCCTGTTCTCGGGCTTCTACCTGCCCCTCCTGCTGATCCTCCTCGCCCTGATCGTCCGCGGGGTCGCGTTCGAGTACCGCGGCAAGGTCTCCGACCCGGGCTGGGCGCGCTGGTGGGACCGCGCGATCGTCGTCGGCTCGTGGCTGCCCGCGATCCTGTGGGGCGTGGCGTTCGCCAACCTGGTGCGCGGCGTCGACCTCGACGCGCAGCACAACTACGTGGGCGGCTTCTGGGCCCTGCTCAACCCGTTCGCGCTCCTCGGCGGCCTGACGACGCTGGCCCTGTTCCTCACGCACGGCGCGGTGTTCCTCGGGCTCAAGTCGACCGGCGTCGTGCGCGAGCGGGCGATGCGCCTGGCGAAGCCGTTCTCGGTCGGGGCGCTCGTGGTCGCCGGGGCGTGGGCGGTGTGGGCCCAGGTCGCCTACGGCACCGGCTGGACGTGGGCGGCCGTCACGGTGGCCGCCGCGGCGCTGCTGGGGGTCGTGGCCGCGGCCTGGCGCGAGCGCGAGGGCTGGGCGTTCACGTTCTCGGCCGTCGCGATCGTCGCGGCGGTGGTCCTGATCTTCGGCTCGATGTATCCCGACGTCATGCCCGCGACGGACCCGGCGCACTCGCTCACCGTGACCAACGCGAGCTCGACGCACTACACGCTCGTCATCATGTCGTGGGTCGCCGTGGTGCTGACCCCTGTCGTCCTGCTCTACCAGGGCTGGACCTACTGGGTGTTCCGCAAGCGGCTCACGGCGTCCGCGCTCCCCGACCCGATCGGCCTCAGCCTGCGGCGCTCCGCGCGTCCTGCGGCCCCGGCCGCGGCGGACGACGGCACCGCCCGGCCGTGAGGCCCCTCGACCCACGCCTGCTCCGCCACGCGCGCGCGGCGCGGGGTACCTCGCGCTGACCACCGTCCTCGGGGTGCTGGCCGGGGTCCTCGTGGTCGCGCAGGCCGTCCTGATCGGCGAGACGCTCGGCCGGGCGGTGCACGACGGCGCCCGGCTGGGCGAGCTGGGACCGCGCGTCGCGTGGCTCGCGGCCGTGGTCGCGGCGCGCGCGGTCGTGTCGTGGTGCCAGGAGCGCTACGCGGTGCGCGCGGCGGCCAGCACGGTCGCCGAGCTGCGGGAGGCGCTCGTCATCCGCGCGACGGCCCTCGGCCCGCGCTGGCGCGGCTCGGCGAGGGGCACCCGTCTCACGACGCTCGCGACGACCGGGCTCGACGCGCTCGAGCCGTATTTCGTGCGCTACGTGCCGCAGCTCCTCCTGACGGCCGTCGTGACTCCCCTGCTGGTGGTCGTCGTGCTCGGGCTGGACTGGGTCTCCGGGCTGGTCGTGATCGTGACGCTGCCGCTCGTCCCGCTGTTCATGGTGCTGGTCGGGCGGCTGACGCAGGGCGTCGCGGAGCGCCGGCTCGCGTCGCTGCAGCGGCTCGGCGCGCAGCTCCTCGACCTGGTCGCGGGGCTGCCGACGCTCCGTGCGTTCGGCCGCGCCGAGGGCCCGCGCGAGCGGGTCCGGGCGCTCGGCGACGCGAACCGCCGCGCGACCATGGGCACGCTGCGGATCGCGTTCCTGTCCGGCATGGTCCTCGAGCTGCTCACGACGCTGTCGGTCGCGATCGTGGCGGTCGGCATCGGGCTGCGCCTCGTCGATGGCCGGATGGACCTCGTGACCGGGCTCACCGTCCTGGTCCTCGCCCCCGAGGTGTACCTGCCGCTGCGCCAGGTCGGCGCCCAGTTCCACGCCTCGACCGACGGCATCGCCGCCGCGAGCGCCGCGTTCGAGGTCCTCGAGGAGCCGCTGCCGGAGCACGGGGCCGCCACGGTCGACCTGGCGCGCGCGCGGCTCGTGCTCGACGACGTCGGGGTGGCCGCGCCCGGTCGGGCTGTGCTGGCCCCGGCGCACATCTCGCTCGCACTCGGGCCGGGCGAGGCCGTGGCGCTCGTCGGGCCGAACGGCGCCGGCAAGTCCACGGCCGTCCAGGTGGTGCTCGGGCTCGTGCGTCCCACGCGCGGACGCGCCGTCGTCGTCCCGACGGGCGACCGGGACGCGGAGCCGGTCGACGTCGGCGCGCTCGACCCCGAAGCGTTCTGGGCGCAGGTCGCCTGGGTCCCGCAGCGCCCGGACCTCGGCGCGGGGACGGTCCGGGAGGCGGTGCTGGGCGCCTCGCCGTCCGCCGACGACGACGCGCGCCTGGCCGAGGCGGCCCGGCTCGCCGCCCTCGACGAGGTCGTGGCGTCGCTGCCGGGTGGCTGGGACACGCGGGTCGGACGAGGCGGCCTCGGGCTGTCCGTCGGGCAGCGGCAGCGCGTCGCGCTCGCGGCGGCGCTCGTCTCGCGGCGACCGGTCGTGGTGCTCGACGAGCCCACCGCCCACCTGGACGACGCGAGCGAGGAGGCGGTCGTCCGGACCGTGCGCGCGCTGCGCGACGAGGGTCGGACCGTCCTCGTCGTCGCCCACCGGCCCGCGCTCGTCGCGGCCTGCGACCGCACGGTCGAGGTCCGCTCGGCGCTACTGCCCCAGGCTGCTGACGCCCCGGCGGGGGTGCCGGCATGAGCCGCCCCGGCCGCTCCCGGGACCCCCTGCGACGCGCGGTCCCGCTGCTCGAGGTCCCGTGGCGCCGGGTCGTGGGCGCGGTGACGCTCGGCACGCTCGCGCTCGGCTGCGCCGTCGGGCTCGCCGCGGTCGCGGCCTGGCTCATCGCGCGCGCCTCGCAGCAGCCGCCCGTGCTCGTGCTCTCGGTCGCGACCGTGACGGTGCGCGCGTTCGGCGTGGGCCGCGGGACCCTGCGATACGTCGAGCGGCTCGTCTCGCACGACGTGGCGCTGCGCGGCGTCGTGTCCCTGCGCACCACGCTCTACGCGCGCCTCGCGGCCGGGCGGCCCGAGGCCGTCGCCGCGCTGCGCGAGGGCGACCTGCTCGCCCGGACGGGTGCCGACGCGGACGCCGTCGGGGACGTCGTCGTGCGGGCGTTCGTGCCGGTGGGGGTCGCCGCGTGCGTGTCGCTCGTGGCGGTCGCGATCGTCGGCGCCCTGCTGCCCGAGGCGGGGCTCGCGCTGCTCCTCCTCCTGCTCGTGGTCGGGGTCGGGGCGCCCTGGCTGGCGGACCGTGCGGCCCGGGAGACCGAGCGGCGCTCGCTCCAGGCGCGTGCCGACATGACGGCCGCGACGCTCGACGTCCTGGGCGACGACGGCGCCCTCGCCGTCTCCGGCGCGCTCGGCTCCCGCCTCGACGACCTGCGCCGGTCGGACCGCGAGCTGACCGCGGCGACCGACGTCGGCGCCCGCACGTCCGCGACGTCGGAGGCGATCCAGACGGCCGCGACGGGCCTCGCCGTCGTCGTCGCTCTCCTGCTGGGCGTCCCGGCCGTCGCGTCGGGGCGGCTGTCGCCCGAGGACCTGGCCGTCGTCGTGCTCACGCCGCTCGCGGCGTTCGAGGGCGTGGGGGCACTGCCGGCGGCGGCCGTCCAGCTCCGGCGCTCGCGCGCCGCGGCGGCGCGCATCATGGCGCTGCTCGACGGCGCGGCACCGGACCCCGCGGCGCCCCAGCCGGTCGCGGTCACACCCGCGGCGCCCGGCGCCCCGGTGCTGGTGGCGCGTGCCCTGGCCTGCGGCTGGCCCTCGCGCCCCGACCCCGCCGTGACGGGGCTCGACCTCGAGCTCCACGAGGGCCGGTCGCTCGCCGTCGTCGGGCCGAGCGGCGTCGGCAAGACGACGCTCCTGCTCACGCTCGCGGGGCTGCTCGCCCCCGCGGGCGGCCGGCTCGAGCGGCACGCCGAGGCGTCGTGGACCGCCGAGGACGCGCACCTGTTCGACACGACCGTCCTCGAGAACCTGCGCGTCGCGCGGGGCGACGTGACCGAGGACGAGGCGCTCGAGGCGCTCGCCGCCGTCGGGCTGGGACCGTGGCAGGCGGCGCTGCCGGACGGCCTCGACACGGTCGTCGGGCCGGGCGGCGACGCCGTGTCCGGGGGCGAGCGGCGCCGGCTGCTGATCGCACGCGCGCTCGTCTCGCGCGCCCCGGTGCTCGTGCTCGACGAGCCCGCCGAGCACCTCGACCCCGCCGGGGCCGACGCGCTCGTCAGGATGGTGCTCGGGCTCACGGCACGCGGGCGGACGGTCGTGCTGGCCACCCATCACCGCGGCGCGCTCGACGCGGCGGACGCCGTGCTCACGCTCCAGGGCGTCGCCGTGGCGGCGCACTAGCGCCCGCCTCCTTCTCCGCCGTGTCCTCTTGACGGGCGCACGCTTTCCTGACAACGATGTCAGCGTTCGAAGCTTCACCCGCTCGACGAAGGAGTCCACGCGATGAGACGCACCACCCCGCCCGACCGCCGCAGAACCCGGTCGCGACGCGCGCTCGCGGCCGGCACGCTCGCCCTCGCCGCCACGACGGCCGCGACGGCCGCGACGCTCACCCTCGCCGTCCCGGCCGACGCGCACGGGGACACGCACGGCGGCGGGCACGCCACCCGCTACGTGACCGACCCCGCCTCGACCGTCAGCACGCTCGCCGGCACCGGCACGGGCGGCGACACGGTCGGGTCGATCAACAACTTCCCCGGCCCGTCGGTGCCGTTCGGGATGGTGCAGTTCTCCCCCGACAACCCCGGCACCGGCCAGGGCTACTACTACGGCAACAGCACGCTGCGCGGCTTCGGCCTCGACCACGCGTCGCAGGGCTGCGGCGCGCTCGGCGACTTCCCCGTCCTCCCGACGACGACGAGCATGGCCGCGAGCGCCCAGCCGTGGACCAGGACCGAGTCCTACACGCACGACGGCGAGAAGGGCTCGCCCGGGTACTACACGCTGGTCTCGAAGGATGCCGACGGTTCGAGCATCACGTCCGCGCTCACCGCGACCACGCGGACCGGCGTCGCCACGTTCACCTTCCCCGAGGGCACGACGCCGTCGATCACGTTCCGCTCGGGCGTCTCGAACAGCTCGACGCGCTCGGGCTCGCTCAACGTCAACCCGAAGACCGGGATCATCACGGGCTGGACGAAGTCCGGGAACTTCTGCGGCAAGAACAACAGCTACACCGCGTTCTTCGCGGCGAAGGTCGACCAGGACTTCACGTCGTACGGCGCGTGGGACGAGTCGAAGGGCACCGTCACGGTCGGCGACGGGTCGCACGACGCCGAGGTCGCGAACGCGAAGGCCGGCGGCTACGTGTCGTTCCCCGCGGGCACGAAGACCGTCCACCTCAAGATCGCCCTGTCCTACGTCAGCACCGACAACGCGATCCTCAACATGAACACCGAGGTCCCGACGCCCGGGGCGGCGGCCACGGGCACGAAGCCCTACGCCTCGTGGGGCGCGGCGTTCGACGGCGTCCGCAAGGCTGCCCACGACACCTGGAACGGCGCCCTCGGCAAGGTCCAGGTGAGCGACACCGCGACCGCGGACGAGACGAGCACCTTCTACCACTCGCTCTACCGCTCGCTGCTGCACCCCAACACGTTCGACGACGTGAACGGCCAGTACATCGGGTTCGAGAAGGACCCGGTCGTGCACAACGTCTCCGAGCATCCGGGGGCGAAGGGCCGGGCGCGCCACCAGTACGCGTACTTCTCCGACTGGGACACCTACCGCACGCTGGCCCCGCTGCAGGCGATGCTCTTCCCCGACGAGGCGTCCGACATGGCGCAGTCGCTCGTGAACGACGCCGAGCAGAGCGGGTCGTACCCGCGCTGGGCGTTCGCGAACGCCGGCACCAACCAGATGAGCGGTGACAACCCGGCGGCGCTCATCGCGCAGACGTACGCGTTCGGTGCGAAGGACTTCGACGTCCGCACCGCGCTTTCCTCCATGGTCGAGGGTGCGGTCGGGCCCGACGCCGGGAAGAACACGGGCGGCACGAACGACCAGGCGGTCGAGCGGTTCGGCGCCGAGGTCTACAACGAGCGGCACTACGCGCCGCAGACCAAGGAGTTCCAGACGGACCACGCGGTCACGGGCGGGTCGATCACCGAGGAGTACTCGATCGACGACTTCGCGATCGGGCAGCTCGCCGGTGCGCTCGGGCAGAAGTCCGTCGCGAAGACCTTCCAGGCGCGGTCGAGCTACTGGCAGAACCTCTTCAACCCGACCACACGCTACGTCTCGCTGCGCGACGCGTCGGGCGCCTTCCCGACGGGCGACGGCCTGACCATCCCGTCGGACTTCGGGTATCGCGGCCGCATCACGGGCTTCGGCTCGGTCGGCTACGACGAGGGCAACGCCGAGCAGTACGTCTGGCTCGTCCCGCAGAACGTGAACGGTCTCGTCACCGCGCTCGGCGGCAAGGACGTGTTCGCCGACCGGCTCGACGCCTTCATGACGAACGGCCTCAACGTCGGCGCGAACGAGCCGTACATGTGGGCGGGCAACGAGCCCGACTTCAACGTGCCCTGGTACTACAACTACGTCGGGCAGCCGTGGCGCACGTCCGAGGTCGTGGACGAGATCCGCACGACGCTCTTCGGCACGCAGCCCGACAAGGCCGAACCCGGCAACGACGACCTCGGCGCGCAGTCGAGCTGGTACGCGTGGGCGGCCCTCGGGCTGTTCCCGGCGACGCCCGGCACCGACGTCCTGACGGTGAACGCCCCCGCGTTCGACGCCGCCCGGATCCATCTCGCCTCGGGCCGGACCATCGACGTCACGGCCGCCGGCGCGAACGAGGGCAAGCGGTACGTGGCGGGTCTCGCCGTCGGCGGGCACCGGACCGACGCGACGTGGACCGACCTCGCGTCGCTGACGCGCGGCCACGGCTCGTCGACGGTCGCCTTCACGCTCGCGTCGAAGGCCAGCCGGACGTGGGGCACGGGCAGCAAGGACGCCCCGCCGTCGTACAGGACCGGCTCCGCGGCCGTGGCCGTGCACGCCACGCCCGACAACCCGGCCGTGACGCCCGGCTCCGCGACGACGATGAAGGTCGACGTGCAGCGCCTCGAGCAGACGTCGTCCCAGGTCCGCCTGAGCGCGACGAGCAAGACCCGGGGCATCACGGTGAGCTCGGGCTCCGCGCACCTCGACGCCACGGGCGCAGGGCACGCGACGCTCACCCTCACGGTGAGCTCGAACGTCGCGGACGGCTACTACCCGGTGCAGCTCGTGGCCCGGGTGGGCTCCGAGACGGTACGCAGCGACCTCACGGTGCGCGTCGCGAAGGCGGGCGGCCTGCTGGCCGCCACGACGCTCGTCGGGACCTCGTCGGAGCACTCGGTGAACGGGAACTTCGACAACGCCGAGAACACGTTCTCGCGCGACTCGCTCGCCTCGGTGGGCCTGAAGCCGGGCCGGGCGACGAAGCTGGCGAACGGCACGACGCTCACCTGGCCGTCGGCGCCCGAGGGCTTCCCGGACACGATCGTGCCGTCCGGGCAGACCGTCACGCTCACGAAGCCCGCTCGGACGATCTCGTTCGTCGGGTCGGGCATCAACGGCGGCGGCAAGAACACGGCGACGGTCACGCTGAGCGACGGGTCCACGGCGACGGCGGACTTCTCGTTCGGCGACTGGGTGCTGCCGTCGAGCACCGGTGACGTGAACGCCGGCACCCTCGAGCCGGTCTACGGCAACTCGGTCGTGGCCTGGACGCCGGTGCGCAACGCGTCGTCGTCGCTCCCGGGCGCGTACGTGTTCGCGACGACGCCGTACACGGCGCCGTCGGGCACGACGATCGTGTCGGTGACCCTGCCGACGACCAACCAGGCCCGGGTGTTCTCGATCGCCCAGGGCTGACGGGGCACGACGGACGGCCGGTTCCCGCTGGGGAGCTGGCCGTCCATCGTGCCGACCGCGCGTCCGTACCGCGCGTCGGCCCGGGTCCGGGCAGTGCCTGTCCGGCCCCGGGCGACGGACACCCCCGTTCGGGCATCGTGAGGTGGGGAAACGGGCGCACCCCTGCGGAGCGGCGGGCCGGGAGCGAGCCCTGTGAGCGCGAACAAGCACGTCGCCGCCCGGAGCAGCCGTCGCAGACCGAGATCCCCGAACGGGCAAAAACCGGCCACCCCGACGCCCGGGTTCCCACTGGACCCCGGCGCGGGTCGGGGGTGTGATGGGGCACTGACGGGGTGACCCGGGTGTCGACGGCGACCAAGGAGGCGATGACGCGATGGGACGGCTGACGGGCGACGAACGACGACGCCTCATCCTCGAGACGCTCCGCAGCGCCGGCCACACGCCGGCGACGCGGCTGGCCGAGGACCTCGGCGTCGCACCCGAGACCGTCCGACGCGACCTGACCACGCTCGAGGGCCACGGGCTCGTGCGCCGCACGCACGGCGGCGCGTACCCGGTCGAGGGTGCGGCGTTCGAGACCAACCTCGCCGCACGGTCCACCGCCTGGGTCGCGGAGAAGCAGCGCATCGCCGCCGCGACCGTCGAGCACCTCGGTCCTACCGAGTCCCTCTTCCTCGACGAGGGCTACACCCAGCAGCTCATCGCCGAGGAGCTGGTCCGCTCGGGCCGCGCGCTCACGGTCGTGACCGCGTCCCTGCCGGCCGCGGCCGCCCTCGCCGCGTCGCCGACCATCGAGGTCGTGATCCTCGGCGGACGGCTCCGGCCCGGCACCCTCGCGCCCGTCGACCAGTGGACGACCTCGATGCTCGAGCAGTTCGTCATCGACCTCGCCATCCTCGGCGCCAACGGCATCACCCGGGACAAGGGCCTCACCGTCCCCAACGGCGCCGTCGCCGCCGTGAAGTCGACGGCGATGCGCGTCTCCCGGCGTCGCGTGTTCGTGGGCGCGCACCACAAGTTCGGGATCACGAGCTTCTGCCGCTTCGCCCAGGTCACCGACTTCGAGGCGCTCATCACCGACACGGGCCTGCCCAGCAGCGAGGCCCACCGTTACGCCGCGCTCGGACCGCAGGTGCTCCGAGCCTGACCTCCACGGCGCACGCCGCCGCACACGACACAGCACCCCTTCCTGGACGTGGCACCGCCACGCCCCTCCCCCGCGCACCCCGAGACCGCCAGGACCGGCCCGGGAGCGCACGACGAAAGGACCACACCATGCGTCGGACCTCGCTCGTGGCGACCGCAGGCCTCGCCGCCGCCCTCGCCCTCACGACGACCGCCTGCGGGGCGGGCGGAAGCCACGGGGGCGGCGGAGGCGGCCACTCCATCAAGGTGCTCATGGTCAACAACCCGCAGATGCTCGCCCTGCAGAAGCACGTGGGCGACTTCGAGAAGAAGACCGGCATCACGGTGAACTTCACCGTCAAGCCCGAGAACGAGATGCGCAACCAGGCGGCGCAGGACTTCCAGAACCAGTCCGGCCAGTTCGACGTGGCGACCCTGTCGAACTTCGAGATCCCGATCTACGCCAAGAACGGCTGGCTCTGGTCGATGGACGACATCAAGGCGTACCAGGACGACTCCTCGTTCGACCAGGACGACATCTTCCCGTCCATGACGAAGGCGCTCAGCAGCGACGGCAAGCTCTACGGCGAGCCGTTCTACGGCGAGTCCTCGTTCCTCATGTACCGCAAGGACGTCCTCGCGGACGCCGGCGTCACGATGCCGGAGCACCCGACCTGGGACCAGGTCGCGGCCGCGGCCGCCAAGGTCGACGGCGCGCAGAAGGGCATGAAGGGGATCTGCCTGCGCGGCCTCGCGGGCTGGGGCGAGAACGTCGCCCCGTTCACGACGGTCGTCAACACGTTCGGCGGCACCTGGTTCGACAAGGACTGGAACGCGCAGGTCGACGCCCCGCAGTTCAAGGACGCCGCGACGTTCTACACGAACCTCGTGAAGCAGCACGGCGAGGCCGGCGCCGCCCAGGCCGGGTTCGCGGAGTGCCTCACCGCGATCACGCAGAGCAAGGTCGCCATGTGGTACGACGCGACGTCGGCGGCCGGCAGCCTCGAGGCCCCCGACTCGCCCGTCAAGGGGAAGATCGGCTACGCGCAGGCGCCCGTCAAGGACACGAAGGCGTCCGGCTGGCTCTACACCTGGGCGTGGGCGGTCCAGAAGAAGTCGAGCAAGCAGGACGACGCCTGGAAGTTCATCTCGTGGGCCTCCGGAACCGACTACCTGAAGACGGTCGGAGAGTCCGACGGCTGGTCGACGGTGCCCGCCGGCGCGCGCGAGTCGCTGTACAAGAACGAGGACTACCTCAAGGCGGCCGGGCCGTTCGCCGACGCCACGCTCACGGCTCTCGAGGCGGCCGACCCGACCGACCCGGGCGTCCAGCCGCGCCCCGCGCCCGGCATCCAGTTCGTCGACGTCCCCGAGTTCACCGACCTCGGCACGTCGTTCGGGCAGGACCTGTCCGCCACGATCGCCGGCCAGAAGAGCATCGACGACCTGCTCGCCGCGGGACAGAAGGCGGCGACGGCCGTCGGGAAGAAGTACCAGGGCAGCTGACCTGTCCACACCGCCCGGGGCGGCCCCCACCGGCCGCCCCGGGCACGGCCCGCACCGCGCACGGTGCACCCGAACCTCGTGAAGGAGTGCGTGACATGGCCGTCACGACCGTCGACCCACCCGTGTTCCCCGCCCCGCCCCGGCTGACCTTCCGCGACAAGTGGCTCGCGAAGGACGGCTGGGCACGCCGCGGCCCACTGCTGCCCGCGCTCGTGTTCGTCATCGTCCTGACCCAGCTCCCGTTCGTCGCGACGCTGGTCATCTCGCTCATGCGCTGGAACTCGAACTACCCCGACGACATCGGGTTCACCGGGCTGAGCAACTTCAAGACCGTGTTCACCGACGCGGACCTGCGCTCCGCGGTGTTCGTCACGATCGAGATGACGGTCGTCGTGGTGCTCGTCTCGCTCGTCCTCGGCCTGGGTGTCGCCCTGCTGCTGAACAGGCAGTTCTTCGGCCGCGGCATCGTCCGGACGCTCATGATCGCGCCGTTCCTGATCGTGCCCGTGGCGGCCGCACTGTTCTGGAAGCACGGCATCTACAACCCCGTGTACGGGCTCCTCAACGGGCTGCTCACGCTCGTGCACGGCCCGCAGGTCGACTGGATCACGCAGTACCCACGGCTCGCCGTCGACGTCCAGCTCATCTGGCAGTGGACGCCGTTCATGATGCTCATCCTGCTCGCGGGGCTGCAGTCCCGGCCGCCCGAGGTCCTCGAGGCCGCGGCGGTCGACGGCGCGTCGCCGTGGAAGGTGTTCCGGTTCATCACGCTGCCGCACATGCGCCGGTACCTCGAGCTAGGGGCGCTGCTCGGCTCGATCTACATCGTCCAGAACTTCGACAGCGTCTACACGCTCACCGCGGGCGCGCTCGGCACCGCGAACCTGCCCTACCAGGTGTACGAGACCCTCTACTCCGCGAACGACTACGGCCTCGCGTCCGCGCAGGGCGTGATCGTCGTCGTCGGGTCGATCGTCATCGCGACGTTCGCCCTGCGCACGGTCTCGACGCTCTTCTCCGAGGAGGTATCCCGATGACCACGCTCACGGTGCCGTCGGCACCCGAGACGCGCCGCGCGCGCGACGCCGGGGCGGGCGACCGCTCGGCCACGAGACCCGGCTCGAAGGCGACCCGCCGCGGCAACACCGCCGCCGGGATCGTCGCGTGGGTCGTGGCGCTGCTGTTCTTCTTCCCCGTGCTGTGGATGGTGCTCACGAGCCTGCACTCCGAGCCGGACGCGGCAGGCAACCCCGAAGTTCTTCGCGCCGCTCACGCTCGACGGCTACCGGACGTTCTTCGGCTCGGCGTCGGGCGCGAGCCCGTGGCCGCCGCTGATCAACTCGGCCGAGGCCTCGGTCGTCTCGACGCTGCTGGTCCTGTGCCTCGCGATCCCCGCCGCCTACGCCCTCGCAGTCAAGCCGGTGCGGCGCTGGACCGACGTCATGTTCTTCTTCCTGTCGACCAAGATGCTCCCGGTCGTCGCGGGGCTCCTGCCGCTCTACATCATCGCCAAGCAGATCGGCGCGCTCGACTCCATGGGGTACCTCATCGTGCTGTACACGGCGATGAACCTGCCCATCGCGGTGTGGATGATGCGCTCGTTCCTCGCCGAGGTCCCGCCGGCGCTCTTCGAGGCCGCGTCCCTCGACGGTGCCGGCATCGTCCGGACGCTGCGGAGCGTGATCATCCCGATCGCGAGCCCGGGCATCGCCGCGACCGCGCTGATCTGCTTCATCTTCAGCTGGAACGAGCTGCTGCTCGCCAACACGCTGACGAGCACGGTCGCGCAGACGGCACCGGTGTTCCTCACGAGCTTCGTCACGTCGCAGGGCCTGTTCCTCGCGAAGGTGAGCGCGGCGGCCACGGCGATCTCGCTGCCCGTGCTGATCGCGGGGTTCGCGGCGCAGGACAAGCTCGTGCAGGGCCTCTCCTCGGGGCGGTGAAGTGATGACGACGCTCGCTCCCGACCTGCTGACCCGCCTCGACGTCCCCACGCCCGCCTACGACCGCACCGCCGTCAGCACCGGCATCGTCCACTTCGGCGTCGGCGGGTTCCACCGCGCCCACCAGGCGATGTACCTCGACCGGCTCATGGGCGAGGGCAAGGCCCTCGACTGGGGGATCTGCGGCGTCGGGGTCCTGCCGTCGGACGCGCGCATGGCCGGGGTCATGGCCGCCCAGGACGGGCTCTACACGCTCGTGCTCAAGCACCCCGACGGCACGTGGGAGCCCCGGGTGATCGGCTCGATCGTCGAGTACCTCTACGCGCCCGACGATCCTGAGGCCGTCGTCGAGAAGCTCGCCGACCCGGCGACACGGATCGTCTCCCTGACGGTGACCGAGGGCGGCTACAACTTCAACCAGGTGACCGGCGAGTTCGACGCGTCCAACCCGGACGTCGTGGCCGACCTCGCTCCCGGTGCCACGCCGCGCACCGTCTTCGGCCTGGTGGTCGAGGGCCTCGCCCGACGGCGGGCGCGCGGCGTCGCGCCCTTCACCGTCATGTCGTGCGACAACATCCAGGGCAACGGGCAGATGGCGCGCCGCACGTTCGGGGCGTTCGCGCGGCTGCGCGACCCCGGGCTCGCGGACTGGATCGATGCGAACGTCTCGTTCCCGAGCTGCATGGTCGACCGGATCACACCCGTGACCACCGACGACGACCGCCGGGAGATCGCGGAGCGGTTCGGCGTCGAGGACGCGTGGCCCGTCGTGTGCGAGCCGTTCACGCAGTGGGTCCTCGAGGACCGCTTCCCGCTCGGCCGCCCACCCTACGGGGACGTCGGCGTCCAGCTCGTCGACGACGTCGAGCCCTACGAGCTGATGAAGCTGCGGCTCCTCAACGCCAGCCACCAGGCCCTGTGCTACCTCGGCTACCTGGCCGGGTACCGCCTGGCGCACGACGCCGCGCAGGACCCCTGTTCGCGCGGTTCCTGCTCGCCTACATGGAGCGGGAGGGCACCCCGACGCTCGAGCCGGTTCCCGGGATCGACCTCGACGCCTACCGGCACGAGCTCGTCGCGCGCTTCTCGAACGCGGAGGTCCGCGACACGATCGCCCGGCTCTGCGCCGAGAGCTCGGACCGCATCCCCAAGTGGCTCGTCCCCGTGATCCGGGCGAACCTTGCGGCGAATCGCGACGTCACCCTGTCCGCGGCCGTCGTCGCCGCCTGGGCCCGCTACGCGGAGGGCGTCGACGAGCACGGCGAGCCCATCGAGGTCGTCGACCGGCTCGCCGACCGGCTGACGGCGGTCGCGCGCACCCAGCGCGACGACCCGCTCGCGTTCGTGCGGGCCGACGACCTCTTCGGCGACCTGGCCGCCGACCCGCGGTTCACGACGCCCTACCTCGAGGCGCTCGGAGACCTGCACACGGTCGGGGCGCGCGCCCTGCTCGAGCGGCTCGTGCCGGACGCGCAGAGCTGACCGCCACCGTGCACGACGACGCACGCCCGGGCTCCCCGCGCGGGGAGCCCGGGCGTGCGTCGTCGTCGCACAGGGGGCGGGCGGCTCAGGCGGTCGCGGCCCCGAGCCGCGCGAGGAACAGCGCCTCCCCGACGGCGATCCGCTCGATCTCGTGCGGGTCGACGCTCTCGTTGGGCGCGTGGATGAGGCAGGCGGGCTCCTCGACGCCCAGCAGGACGATCTCCGCGGCGGGGTACGCGTCCTGCAGCACGTTGCACAGCGGGATCGAGCCGCCCTGGCCCGCGGTCGTGGTGGCCTCGGCGTCGAAGGCGTCCGCGAGCGCCCGGCTCAGCGTGTCGAACACGGCCCCCTCGGTGCGCGCCTGGAACGGCTGCCCGGGCGTGTCGTGCTCGAGGGTCACGTGGACGCCCCACGGCGCGACGGCACGCAGGTGGTCCTCGAGGGCCGCGACCGCGTCGGCGGTGTCGAGGCCCGGGGGCACGCGCAGGTTGAGCCGCGCGGCGGCCCGCGGCTGGATCGCGGCCGACGACCCGACGACCTTGGGCGCGTCGATCCCCAGGATCGTCACGGCCGGGCGGGCCCAGAGCTGGTCGGCGACGCTGCCGCTGCCGAGCAGCCCGACGCCGTCGAGCACGCCCGCGTCGCGCCGGAACGCGTCGGGCTCGTACTGGACGCCGTCCCAGGTCTGCGTGGCGTCGAGGCCACGGATCGTCGTGTCGCCCTTCTCGTCCCGCAGGGTCGCGAGCATCGCGACGAGCGCCGCGAGCGCGTCGGGGGCGGCCCCGCCGAACATGCCCGAGTGGACCTCGCTGCGCATCGACTCGACCGTCACGACGACGTTCGACGCGCCGCGGAGCGCGACCGTGAGCGTCGGGACGCCGAGCTCGGCGTTCCCGGTGTCGCCGATGAGGATCGCGTCCGACTCGAGCTCGCCCGGGTGCGCGCGGACCCAGTCGTCGAGGCCGCCCGTGCCCTGCTCCTCCGAGCCCTCGATCACGATCCGCACCCCCACAGGGAACGACCCGTCGCCGAGCGCACGCAGGGCCCGCAGCGCCGTGAGGTGCGCCACGATGTTGCCCTTGCAGTCGGCCGCGCCCCGTCCGTACAGGCGGCCGCCGCGCTCGGTCAGCTCGAACGGCGGGCTCGTCCACGCGTCGTCGTCGAGCGACGGCTGGACGTCGTAGTGCGCGTAGAGGAGGACGGTGGGAGCGCCGTCCGGCCCGGGTACGTGGCCCACGACGACGTCCGACCCGTCGGGCGTCGGCTCGAGCCGCGCGTCCGCGACGCCCTCCGCACGGAACGCGTCCGCGACCCACTGCGCGGCGCGCACGCACTCGCTGTGCGGCTGGACGCGCTCGTCGGCCACCGACGGGATCGCCACGAGCGCCGCGAGATCGTCGAGCGCGCGCGGCATCAGGCCGGAGACGGCCCCGCGGAGGTCGTCGAACGTGGGGGCGGGGACGGGGGCGGGCATGGCGGATCACTCCTGGTCGTCGGTGGTGGTGGTCGTCGAGTCGCCGAGGTTGAGCGAGTCGACGTAGTCGTCGAAGCTGCCGAGCTCGTCGGGACAGTACACCTGCACGACCAGGCGTTCCGCGTCGACGAGGCGCTGCACGACGGGCGCGGGACGCAGGCCCGGACCGGCGGCGCCGCTGACCCCGTTGAGGTCCCGCAGCGACTGCAGGTGCCCGCCCGGGTCGGCGCAGACGGCGCCGCCGTCGGAGCCGAGGACCTGCTTGATCTTGCTCGTGTCGGGGACCGTCATGCCCGCGTCCTTGAGCTGCGTCTGCAGCGTCTGGGCGAGCTGGTCGGCCTTGCGGGCGTCCTGGTTGTCGCGGTGGTTGTCGAAGACGACGAGCATGACGATCAGCACTGCGGCCACGAGCAGGCCGACGGTCGTGTAGAAGACCCAGCCGCGGTGCGCCTGGAGCGGCTCGTGCGCGGGTCCGGGCGCGGGGCGCGCGCTCATGACTCCTCCCCGCGTCGGCGAGGGTGTCGTCGGGCGTCACGGCGTCGGACTGCCGCCAGGTCGGCTTGCGCAGCACGTAGAACAGCCACGGCACGACCAGGCCGACGAGCACGAGCCCGCCGCCGACGATCAGGACGTACAGCCCGACGCTCCCCGACGAGAACTGGGCGGGCGGCACGAACCCGATGAACAGCGCCGCGACGGACGCGAGGAACCCGACGGCGCACAGGAGCGTGAGCCACGGCGCCCGGAACCCGCGTGGATGGTCGGGCTTGATGCGCCTGAGCCGAACGGCGGCCACGAACAGCAGGAGGTACATGATGAGGTACACCTGCGTCGTGATCACCGAGAGGATCCAGTAGGCGCTCGAGACGTCCGGGATGAACGCGTAGAGCAGCGCGATGATCGTCGTGAAGACGCCCTGCGAGACGAGGATGTTCTGCTGCACGCCGTGCTTGTTGAGCCGCTGCAGGTAGGGCGGCAGGTACCCCTGCTCGCGCCCCACGTCGAGCAGGCCCTTGGACGGCCCGGCGAGCCAGGTGAGCATGCCGCCGACGGACGCCGCGATGAGCATCAGCCCGATGACGGGCGTGAGCCAGCTCACGTGGAAGTTCGCGAAGAACGCGTCGAACGCCTGCATGACGCCCGCCGTGAGGCTGAGCTGGTCGGCGGGGATGACCCAGGAGATCGCGAGCGCCGGGAGGATGAAGATCACGAGCACGAGGCCGATCGCGAGGAACATCGCGCGGGGGAACTCGCGCCCGGGCCGGCGCAGGCTCGTGACGTGCACGGCGTTCATCTCCATGCCCGCGTACGACAGGAAGTTGTTGACGATGAGCACGAGCGACGCGATACCGGTCCACTGAGGCAGCAGGTGGCTCGAGTCCATGGGCGCCGCCGACTCGTGGCCCTGGCCGAGGAACACGATGCCGAGGACGACGAGGATCGCGGCCGGGACAAGCGTCCCGATGATCAGCCCGAAGCTCGACAGCCCGGCGACCGTCTTGGTCCCCTGCGACGAGATGTAGACACCGGCCCAGTAGACGACGACGATCACGATCGCGATGTAGAGCCCGTTGTTCGCGAGCGACGGGTCGATCACGTAGGCGAACGTGCTCGCGACGTACCCGAGCAGGCTCGGGTAGTAGAAGATCGTCATCGCGAACTGGCACCAGACGGCGAGGAAGCCGAGCGGCTTCGACAACCCGTCGGCCACCCACCGGTACACGCCCCCGGACCAGCCCGACGCGAGCTCGGCCGAGACGAGCGACGTCGGCAGCAGGAACAGGATCGCCGGCACGACGTAGAGGAACACCGCGGCGAGCCCGTAGACGGCCATCGTCGGCGCGGCCCGCAGGCTCGCGACGGACGACGTGATCATGAACGCGAGCGTGACCCACGTGATGTACGTGCGCGCCGACCGCGGCACCGCCGTGGCCCGGCTTCTCGAGGCGGGAGCGGCGGCGGACCCCGCTCCCCCGGCGACGGCGTCGGACATCAGAACCTCCTGCGAGAGCCCCCGGTTCCGGACCGGCGCCGCGCGCCCGTCCCAGGCCGACGCTAGCGCCGTCGCCGCAGGTCGGCGCGCCGAGCCGGCGTCCCCGTTAGGGTCGGGTGGGTGAAGATCCTCGTCCCCGACACCATCCCCCTCGACCTTCGCGTGGCTCCCGACGACGTCGTCGTGCCGTACGCGGTGCGCGCCGCCTTCCCGGACGGCTCAGACGACGCGGACGTGCTCGTGGCGTGGGGCAACGGCCGGCGCAACCTCGCCGACGCCGCGGCCCGCCTCACCCGCCTGCGTCTCGTCCAGGGGCTCATGGCCGGTCCGGACACGCTCGTCGCGGCGGGGTTCGCGCCCGGAGTGGCGCTGGCGTCGGGGCGCGGCCTGCACGACGGCCCGGTCACCGAGCACACGCTCGCGCTCGTCCTCGCGGCCGCCCGCCGGCTCGACCTGGCCCGGGACGCCCAGCGCGCGGGTCGCTGGGCGGGCGAGCTGGGCGGCGTGCAGTCGGACCGGACGGACACGGTCTTCCGCACGCTCGACGGCGCGCACGTCGTGGTCTGGGGCTTCGGGTCGATCGCGCACCGCCTCGCGCCGCTGCTCGCGGCCCTGGGCGCCCGGGTGACGGGAGTCGCCTCCTCCGCGGGCGAGCGCGCCGGCTTCCCGGTGGTCACCGACGCCGAGCTCCCCGACCTCCTCCCGACGGCGGACGTCCTCGTCTCCTTGCTCCCGGCCCTCCCGACGACGCAGGGGGCGCTCACCGCCGATCTGCTCCGGCGGCTGCCCGCGCACGCGTGGTTCGTCAACGTCGGTCGGGGCGCGACGGTCGACGAGGAGGCGCTCCAGGCCGCGCTGCGCGACGGGACCGTCGCGGGCGCGGCGCTCGACGTCTTCGCCACCGAACCGCTGCCCGAGGACTCACCCTGGTGGGACGTGCCGAACCTCATCCTCACGCCGCACGCCGCGGGCGGGCGTCCTCAGCACGCGGAGGAGCTGATCGAGGCCAACCTCGAGGCTCTGCGGGCCGGTGTGCCGCTGCGCAACCTCGTGACGCGCTGAGCCCTACCAGCGTCCGTTGCGCGGGCGCGGCTGGCAGCGAGGGCACGTGAACGACGACCGGTTCATGAAGGCGTCGCGTCGCACGGGCGTCCCGCAGCGCGGGCACGGGCGCCCCTCCTGCCCGTACACGGCGAGCGAGCGCGAGTAGTACCCCGACGCGCCGTTGACGTTGACGTAGAGCGCGTCGAAGCTCGTGCCGCCCTGCGCGAGGGACTCGCGCATGACCTGCTCGGCGGCCTCCAGGAGCCGCGTGGCCTCGGCGCGACGCAGGGTGTCCGTGGGGCGTGCGAAGTGCAGCCGCGCGCGCCACAGCGCCTCGTCCGCGTAGATGTTCCCAACGCCCGAGACGAGGGTCTGGTCGAGCAGCGCCCGCTTCACCCCCGTCCGACGACGGCGCAGCGCATCCACGAGCGCGGTCTCGTCGAGCGCGGGGTCGAGGAGGTCGCGGGCGATATGCGCGGCCGGCTCCGGGACGAGGGGCCGGTGGGTGCCGAGCCCTCCGGCCGCGCCGTCGGGGGTCGCCACGAGCGGCGCCACCACGAGGCGTCCGAACGTGCGCATGTCCACGAAGTCGAGCGCGGCCTCGGTGCCGTCGGACTGTTCGAGCGCGAGCCGGACGCGCAGGTGGCGGTGCCGGTCGGAGAGGTCTCCGGACCGGACCAGGAGCTGGCCGCTCATGCCGAGGTGCGCGACGAGCGCGCGGGCGGGGACGGCGCTGTCCTCGCCCGCGGCGACGTTCGCGAGCTCGAGCCAGAGAAACTTGCCGCGGCGGGCGGCCGCGTCCAGACGGGCGCCCGTGAGGGCCGCGACGAACGCCTCGGGCCCACCGTCCTGGTGGCGCACCGAGTAGTCGCGGAGCACCTCGACGGAGGCGACCCGCGCGCCCAGGACGTGCCGTGCGAGCCCGTCACGGACGGTCTCGACCTCGGGGAGCTCGGGCAACGCTCAGCCCTGGTCGGCGGGCGCGACGTCCGAGGGGCCGGTCGCCGCGGCCACGCCGTCGACCCGGCCCTTGAGCACGGCGTAAGCGCGCTCGGCGGCCTCCTGCTCGGCATGCTTCTTGGCCGTGCCGGTCCCGGTGCCCAGGACCTCGCCGTCGAGCGCCACGTGCGACGTGAAGACCCGCGCGTGCGCGGGGCCCTCCGCCTCCCAGCGGTACTCGGGCGCGCCCAGGCCGAGCTCGCCCGCGAGCTCCTGGAGCGACGTCTTCCAATCGAGGCCGGCACCCAGGTCGGCAGCCACCTCGAGGGTCGCGTCGACGAGACGGTGCACGAACGCGCGGGCCGCGTCGACCCCGCCGCTCAGGTAGACGGCACCGATGATCGCCTCGACCGTGTCGGAAAGGATCGAGTCCTTGTCGAAGCCACCGGTCCGCAGCTCGCCCTTGCCGAGCAGGATGTAGCGACCGAGGTCGAGCTCACGGGCGATCGCGGCGAGCGAGCGCTGCGACACGGTCGCCGCGCGCATCTTCGCGAGCTCGCCCTCCGGGAGGTCGGCGTGGTCGCGGTACAGGGCGTCCGTGACGACGAAGCCGAGCACGGAGTCACCGAGGAACTCGAGGCGCTCGTTGGTGGGGATGCCGCCGGCCTCGTGCGCGAACGAACGGTGCGTCAGCGCGAGCACGAGAAGCTCGGGGTCCACACGGACCCCGAGCTTCTCGAGGAGCTCATCGGCTCCGCCGGCGCCGGCCGCCTTCTCAGGACGCTCGCGCTGGGCGGACACGGGTCGCTCAGGCGTGCTCGGTGCGCAGCGCCGCCGCGTACTGGCGACCCTTGTAGGTGCCGCACGTCGGGCAGGCGGTGTGCGACAGCTTCTGGCCCTTGCACTGCGGGCACGTCGTGAGGTTCGCGGCGGTGGTCTTCCACTGCGAACGGCGCGCACGGGTGTTGCTGCGCGACATCTTGCGCTTCGGAACAGCCACGGCTAGCTCTCTTTCGTCTCGTCCGGCACGACGTCCGTGCCGAGCATGCTCTTCAGTGCCGACCACCGGGGGTCGACCACGTCATGGTGGTGGCCAGGATCGTCCGCCAGGCGAGCTCCGCACTCGGAGCACAGGCCAGGGCAGTCCGGCTGGCACAACGGTTGGAATGGTAGTGCAGTGACCACCGCATCCCGAAGCGCGGGCTCGATGTCGATCAGGTCGCCCTCGAGCTCGTGCACGTCCTCCTCGTCGTCACCGGACTCCTCCGCGGCACGGGCGCGCTCCGGGTAGACGTACAGCTCCTGGAACGTGGCGTCGACGTCGTCGACCGTCTCCTCCAGGCAGCGCACGCACTCCCCGACCGCCCGGCCCCGGACCTCTCCGGTGACCAGGACCCCTCCATGACGGCCTCGAGGCGCACGTGCAGCTCGAGGTCGTCGCCGGCGGGGATGCCGGTCACGACGGTGCCGAGACCTTCCGGAGCGGCCACGGTGCGGTCGACCTCACGCTGGGACCCGGGGCGTCGGCTGAGCTCGTGGGTGTCGAGCACGAACGGCGACCGCGGGTCGAGGGTGATGTGACGCTCCATGGTTTCTCCGGCCTCGAACGTGAACCATGGACGCGAGTCCGGACCGAAGGGCACGGGCCCGCGCGACAGCGCACGGCGAGAAGATGATCTCGGTCCGCGGAGGCCCCCGACGACCGGGGACCACATGACCAGCAGGACCAACCGTCAACTATACGGCATCGGGTCCCGCGCACCCAAGCCGGCACGGCCGGCCCACCGCCCGCGCCCGCGCGTCGTGCGCCCTCAGTCCGCGCGCTCGGCCGACCGCTCGAGCGCACGCTCGACGAGCCGCTCGCGACCCGCGCGGACCTGCGCCCCCGCCTGCTCCAGGACGTCCTCGAGCATGGCGAGCCGGCGGTCGCAGTAGTCGTCGGCGTCCTGGCGGATGCGTGCCGCGTCGGCCTCGGCCGACGCCAGCATCTGCGACGCGCGCGCCTGCGCCTGGGCGACGACCTGCTCGCGCTGCACGAGCTCGATCGCCCGGGCGCGCGCCGTGGACAGGACGTCCTCGGCCTGGGCCTGGGCCTCGCCGAGCACGCGGTCGGCGTCCTCGAGCACGCGGTCCGCCTCGTCGAGCTGGTGCGGGACCGCCTCGCGCAGTTCGTCGACGAGCGCCACGAGCTGGTCGCGCGGCACCTTGAGGGTGCCGCCGCCCAAGGGCCCGTCCGGGCCCCCGCCACGAGCTCCGTGAGGTCAGCGACGATGGCCGTCAGGGTCGCGACCGGGTCCGCGCCCTGCGCGGGCGGGGCGACGGCGGCCCCGTCACGCCGGTCGTGCCCGTCTGGCCCGCGTCCTCCGCTCGATCCGGTGCTGCTCACGGCTCCTCCTCCATGCTGGGCATTGCTCACCTCAGGCCGTGCGCGCGAGCGCCGCGCGCACGACGTCACCGACGCCGGGCGGCACCAGGTCGTCGACGTCTCCCCCGTGCCGTGCCACGTCCTTCACGAGCGACGAGGCGACGTGCGCGAGCCCGGGGTCCCCGATCACGAAGACCGTCTCGACGGCGGCCAGGTGCCGGTTCATGAGGGCCATGGGCACCTCGGCGTCGAAGTCCGCGCCGCCCCGCAGCCCCTTGACCACGGCGTGCGCCCCGATCTCGCGGCAGAACTCCACGAGGAGCCCGGGGACGCGGGCGACCCGGACGCCGTCGAGCCCCGCGTGCTCGACCGCGGCGCGGGCCAGCTCGAGCCGCTCGTCGACGGTCAGGAGCGCCGACTTGCCGGCGTTCCGCGCGACCCCGACGACGACTTCGTCGAACATCGAGCGCGCACGGCGCACGACGTCCAGGTGCCCGAGCGTCATCGGGTCGAACGAGCCGGGGCAGACGGCGATGGTCACGGCGTCACGCTAGTGCACGGGACCGGTCACGGTGCGGTGCCACTCCGCGGCGGGCACGGGCGACGTACCGTCGGAACATGGTTGCCGCCGCGCCCCGCCCGCTCACCACGCGGGCCGAGATCCTCGCCCTCCACCGGGACGTGCTCTCGCCGTCGTTCCCGCCTGCCGAGCTCACGGGCGCCGAGGAGCTCTGGCGCGACGTCGAGCACGGGTCGCTCGAGGCGTTCGGGACGGTCGAGGAGTCGGACGGCGAGGCGCGGTTGGTCTCGGGCGTCGTCGGGGCATGGTTCCCGACCGAGCGGGTCCTCCTGGTGCTCTATCTCGCGATCGCGCCCGGGCACCGGGGCGGCGGCGTCGGCGGGGCCCTGCTCTCCGCCGCGCTCGACGCGTGGACGTCGGCCCACGACCCGCTCGCGATCGTCGCCGAGGTCGAGCACCCCGACCACCACGCGACGAGCGAGGCCCATGGCGATCCGACCGCCCGCGTCCGCTTCTACGCCCGGCACGGCGGCAAGGCGCTCGCGCTGCCCTACTTCCAGCCCGGCGTGGGGCCCGGTGCCGCGCGCGTACCCGCCCTCATGCTGGTCGTGCTCCGCGCCGACGAGCGCAGCGCGCTGCCGGGCCTGCCCGTGCACGCCTTCCTCACGAACTGGCTGGTGGCGTGCGAGGGCTCGCTCGCGGACGACGCGGCGACCCGGCGGCTCCTCGACGCGGCCGCCGGGGCGGAGGTGCCGCTCGTCGGGCTCGACGCGCTCGATCAGCTCCCCGTGGGGACGCTCTCCGCCGGCGAGGCCTCGGCCCCGCCGGCGCCCGGCGCCGCGGGCTCGAGGTAGAACACCGCCGTCTCGCCGTAGTCCTTGCGCGCGACGAGCTCGAGGCCGTCCGGCCACGCAGGCTCCGCGTCCCGTGCGCGCCGCTCGACGACGACCGTGCCGTCCGGCGCGAGCGCACCCGGCAGGGTGAGGTGCGCGAGGACCTGGACCAGCTCGGAGGCCGTGACGTCGTAGGGCGGGTCGAGGAACACCAGGTCCCACGGCCGGCTCGGGACCTCTCGCACGAACCGCTCGGCGGGCTGCTGCGCGACGCGCACCCGCGTCAGGCCGAGCGCCCGCACGTTGCGTCGGCAGACCTCGACGGCGGCCCGCGCCGCGTCCACGAGGGTCGCGTCGGACGCGCCCCGGCTCATCGCCTCGAGAGCGAGCGCCCCCGACCCCGCGTAGAGGTCGAGCACGCGCGCGCCGTCGACCGCGCCCTCGTGCTCGAGCCGGGAGAACACGGCCTCCCGCACTCGGTCGCTCGTCGGCCGCGTGCCGCGCACGGGCACCTCGAGCACGCGTCCGCCGGCCGTCCCCGCCACGATCCTCGTCACGGCCCGAGCCTATCGAGCGCGGACTCGCTCACGCCCGCTCGAGGAACTCCTCACGTTCCGGGTCGAGCCGTTCCGCGATCGCCGCCGCGAGCGCGGGGTACGTCAGGAGGTCCGGGTCCTGTCCGACGACGGCCGTCGCCTCGGTGCGCGCGTCCGCGATGAGCTCCGCGTCCGTGAGCACCCGCAGGAGCCGCAGCGACGACGCACGGCCCGACTGCGCGGCTCCGAGCACGTCGCCCTCGCGGCGCAGCTCGAGGTCGCGGCGCGCGAGCTCGAAGCCGTCGGACGTCGAGGCGAGGGCGTCGAGCCGCTCGCGCGCCGGCGTGCCGGGCTCCGCGTCGGACACGAGCAGGCACAGGCCGGGCGCGCTCCCGCGTCCCACCCGCCCCCGGAGCTGGTGGAGCTGCGAGATCCCGAACCGGTCGGCGTCGAGCACGACCATGACCGTCGCCTCCGCCACGTCGACGCCCACCTCGACGACCGTCGTGGACACCAGCACGGGCGTGCGGCCGGACGCGAAGTCCGCCATCGCCCGCTCCTTGTCCGCCGGCGGGAGCTGGCCGTGCAGCACGCCGACCGGGACGCCCGCGAGCGCCGGTGTGCCCCTCAGCTCCTCGACCACCTCCAGGACGGCGCGCAGCGGTGCCCGTTCGCCGCCGTCCTCGGGCTCGACGAGGAACTCCAGCACGTCGTCCGTCTCGACGAGCGCAGAGGCCGCGTCCGCCCGGCCGCCCGCGGGCGCGTCGTCGGGATGGATCCGCGGCGCCACGACGTAGGCCCGGTGGCTCGCGTCGACCTCCTCGCGCACGCGCTGCCACGTCCGGGCCACCCATGTCGGGTTGGAGGCAGGCACGACGTGCGTCACGACGCCCGAGCGGCCCGCCGGCACCTCGGTGAGCGTCGACGTCTCGAGGTCGCCGAACACGGTCATGGCGACGGTCCGTGGGATGGGGGTCGCCGTCATGACGAGGACGTGCGCCTGCCGGTCGCCCTTGGCGCGCAGGGCGTCGCGCTGCTCGACGCCGAACCGGTGCTGCTCGTCGACGACGACGAGCCCGAGGTCGGCGAACTGGACGTGCTCGCCGAGGAGCGCGTGCGTCCCGACGACGATCCCGGCGGACCCGCTCGCCGCGTCGAGCAGCGCCTGCTTGCGGGCTGCCGCGCCGAGCGATCCCGTGAGCAGGGCGACCCGGGTCCCGTGCTCGGCACCGCCCAGCAGGCCGCCCTCGGCGAGCGGTCCGAGGAGCGACCGGAGCGACCGGGCGTGCTGGGCCGCCAGGACCTCCGTGGGCGCCAGGAGCGCGGCCTGGCCGCCCGCGTCGACGACCTGGAGCATGGCGCGCAGCGCGACGACGGTCTTGCCCGAGCCGACCTCGCCCTGGAGCAGGCGCTGCATCGGCCGGTCGGCGGCGAGGTCGTGGGCGAGCTGCTCGCCCACCGCACGCTGACCTGCGGTGAGGTCGAACGGGAGCGCCGCGTCGAAGTCGGCGAGCAGGCTGGGCGTGCCGGGAGCCCGGAGCGGGCGGGCCGTCGCGGGCTCCCGGGCCACCGCCGCCCGCCGCTGCGCGAGCGCCGTCTGCAGGACGAAGGCCTCCTCGAACCGCAGCCGGCGCCGCCCCCGCCGCCAGTCCTCGTCCGCGGCGGGCAGGTGGACGTCCCGCAGCGCCTCGAGCCGCGTGGACAGGTGCCGACGCTCGCGCAGCGTGAGCGGCAGCGGGTCGGGCACGTCGTCCTCGCGCAGCGGGCCCAGGACCGTCTGGACGGCCTTGTGGATCTGCCACGAGGGCACCGAGGCGCCGGCCGGGTAGATCGGGATGGGGCGGCTCGCGTCCTCGAGCGCGGCCTCCGCCTCGTCGACCCCGGTGTCCGCGCCGAAGACCTGGTACTGGGGGTGCGTGAGCTGCCGGCGCCCTCGGTAGACGCTGACGGTGCCGGTGAACAGCCCCGTGCGGCCGGCGGCGAGCTGGTGCTCGTGGTGCCGCAGCCCGCCCTGCCCCTTCGCGAAGAAGGTCAGGTCGAGCTCGCCGGCGCCGTCGGTCACGACGGCGTGGAGCATCGCGCCCGCACGCGAGCGCATGCGTGTCACGGTCGCCGAGCGGACCCGCGCGAGCACCGTGACGTGCTCGCCGATCTGCAACGAGCGCAGGTCGGTGAGCCGCCCGGGCTCGTCGTAGCGGCGCGGCACGTGGTCGACGAGGTCGCCGACCGTCTCGAGCCCGAGCTTGGCGAGCGCGTTCGCGGTCCGGGTGCCGAGCGCCTTGCGGAGCGGCTGCCCGAGCGGCCCCTCCGCCCAGGGCTGCCCGTCGTCGACCGTCATGCCGCGCCCGCCGCGCCGCCCGCGTCCGAGGGAGCCGGGGCCTCGCTCGGAGGCGGCTCGACCCCGACGTGCACCACGGCGTCGTCGCGCCCCGACGCCAGGACGAGGACCTCGGCACCGGGGTCCCGTGCCTCGACGTGCTCGACCACGCGGGCGATCAGGTCCTGGTCGGCGTTCTCCCCGGCGACGAGCACGACCGCCCCCGAGGGCCCCGGCGCACCGGCACCGGCCGTCGCCAGCAGCGCCTCGACGACACCCACCGCGCTGCCCCACGCGGTGGGCAGGACGGCGCCCCGGACGCGGTCCACGACGTCGCGCGTCCGGACGGCGGCCGCGACGAGCGCGTCGACGTCCACGACGGCCCCCGCGCCGTCGGCGTCGGCCGCGGGCGGCGGGACGGTGGCCAGCGCGGCGAGCGCCGACACCGTGTGGGCGTCGGTCGGCGTCCACACGTGGACGACGACCGGCGCGTGCTCACCCGAGACGGGCTCCTCGTCGTCGGGCACGGGGGTCCCGGGCGGCGCGACGAGCAGGACGACGTGGGCGCGCGTCTCCTCGAACGCGCGACGGAGGGCCGACGGGCCGGGCGGCGTCCGGCGCCGGCCGTGCGCGAGCACGACGGCGCCGGCACGGGCGAGCTCGGTGACCAGGCCGGGCGCGGACGTCACCGCGACGACGCCGAGCCCGCCCTCGCGGACCTGGGTGAGGTCCTGGACCTGGACGTCGCGCAGCCGCCCTCCCGCGTCGCTCGCGACCTGCGCCGCGGCATCGAGCGCACGGCCCGGGTCGGCGGTGTGGACGTGGCCCCGCCAGGTCCCGTCCCCGCCGACCACGGCGACCGACGTCCCCGTGCCGGACAGCACCGCCCGCATCGCGTCCGCGACGTCGGGTGCCGCGGACGCCGGGTCACCGGCCGCGGGCTCGTCCGGGGTCGGCACGTCGAGCGTGAACATCACCTCGAGCTCGTCCGACGGCGGCGGGGATGGGGGCACGGTCACGGCGTCCAGCCTGCCGTCCGCCACCGACACACCCGGCGCGACCTCCGCCACGACGCGCACGAGCGCGGGGTCCGTCCCACCGCACGCGGCGGCCAGCGCGCCCAGGACGAGGCGCAGCCCCTGCGCGCCGGCGTCGAGCCGCCCCTGCCCGCGAGGGCCGAGGTCGCCGGGGCTGCGCAGGACGGCCTCCGTGGCGCCGTCGCAGGCCGCGACGAGGACGGCGAGCAGCGCTCCGTCCGCGGCCCGTCGTGCCGCGAGCGCGGCCTCGTCCGCTGCGGTGAGCGCGGTGCCGTCCGCCGGGTCGGCGACGGCCGTGCGGGCGGCGCGGGCCGCCTCGGCGAGGGCCGTGACCGGCCCCGAGCCCCACGCGGCCACGAGCGCCCCGACCCACGCCGCGACGATGACGCCCGAGTTGCCGCGGGCGCCGAACAGGCACCCGCGCGCGAACGCGGCGGCCGTCGCGGCCCCGTCCGTGCCGGGCGCGGTCGCGCCGACCGCCGCCGCTCCCTCGCGGACGGTCAGCACGAGGTTGGTCCCGGTGTCGGCGTCGGGCACGGGGAACACGTTCGCCCGGTCGAGCGGTCCGGCCGCGTCCTCGAGCGCGCGCACGGCCAGGCGAGCCCACGCACGGACGGTGGGCGCGGCGATGCCGTCGGTCACGGGACGAGGCCTCCTCGGTACGCTGTTCTCGTGCGCGTCCCGGCAGGGACGACCCGGCAGGGTTTGGGGCGCACGCCGATCGTCGGCTACCATATCGAGGTTGCCTGGCGACGTCGGGCAACGGCCGCACGTGTGGACGACCCCTCCGGGTCCGGTACACCCAGGGTGCGGACATTCGACCACTCATCGCCTGGCCGTGGCTCGGGCGTGCACGACGATCAGGAGCAAACCGTGGCTGCCAACTGCGACGTCTGCGGCAAGGGCCCGGGCTTCGGGCACAGCATCTCGCACTCGCACGTGCGTACCAAGCGCCGCTGGAACCCGAACATCCAGCGCGTCCGCGCCATCGTGGGGGCACCCCCAAGCGCGTGAACGTGTGCACCTCGTGCCTCAAGGCCGGCAAGGTGACCCGCCCGGCCTGAGCCGGCGCACCGCTCGACCTCACGACGCCCGTCGGTCCTCCTGGACCGGCGGGCGTCGGTCGTTTTCTCGGGGTCGTCTCCGGGTGGATCCGGGGTCGACCCGCACCGGCCCGGATGGCACCCTGGAGGGAGTCACCGCTCACGCCGACAAACGAGGGGGCCTTCGTGGACCTGGGTGCCATCGAGCCTGACACCGTCACCATCCGACGCGCGACGGTGGACGACGCCGACGCGATCGCGACCGTCCACATCGCCTCCTGGCGCGGCGCCTACGCGGGCATCGTGCCCGACGCCTATCTCGCCTCGCTCGACGTCGAGCGACGGGCCGAGCTCTGGCGCAAGTCCCTGAGCGAGTCCGTGGCCCACACCTGGATCGCGTCGTCCCAGGGCCGCACGCTCGGCTTCGCGACGCTCGGCCCTGCCCGCGACGAGGACGCCGAGCCGGGCGACCTCGAGCTCTACGCGATCTACCTCGACCCCGAGGCGTGGGGCCGCGGCGTCGCGCGCGACCTCATGCGCACGGTCCTCGGCGAGGTGAGGCCCGGCACCCCGGTCTCGCTGTGGGTGATCGCCGACAACGACCGCGCCCGCCACTTCTACCGGCGCCACGGCTTCCAGACGGACGGCGTCGAGCGCCGCGAGGACATCGGCGGCGCCGACATCACCGAGGTGCGCTTCCGCCGGGGCTGACCCATCCCGAGCCGGCGACCCGGCGGCCCGACGACGGCGCGTCAGGAGCCTGCGGCGAAGTGGTCCCAGCCGGTCGGGACGTCGGGCTCCGCGCCCGCCACGAGCACGCCCGGCGCCTCGCCCGTGCGCGCGGCGCGGACCGCCCCGACGGTGCGGTAGCCGGGCGGGAGCACCGCCCCGGCGGGGAACGTCGCCAGGAGCCCGTGGTCCTCTCCCCGCCCAGCACCCAGGCGCGCACGACGGCGTCCGGGTCACCGTCCGGCGCCACGGCACGGGCCGCGGTCGTCAGCGACGCGTCCGCGTCGAGCAGCTCGGGGTCCAGGTCGACGACGACGCCGCTCGCACGGGCGAGGCGGCCGGCGTCGCGGAGCAGCCCGTCGGAGACGTCGAGCATGGCCGTCGCACCGGCGCGGGCCGCGGCGGGTCCGGCGTCGAGCGGGGGCTCCGGGACGAGGTGCCGGGCTGCGAGCAGCGCGGGCCCCGGATCGCCCGCGGCCGCGTCGGGCACCGCCCCCGCCTCCAGGAGCGCGAACCCGGCGGCACCCCAGCCGAGGACCCCCGTGTGCGCGACGACGTCCCCGGGACGCGCGCCCGACCGGAGGACGGCCTCGCGTCCCTCGAGGTCGCCGTGCACGGTCACCGCGACCACGATCGCGTCACCCCCGGACAGGTCGCCCCCGACGACCGCCGCCCCGACGGGCGAGCACGCCTCCGCGAGCCCGCGCGCGAGGCCGGTCACCCAGGCGACCGGGACGTCCCCCGGCACGACGAGCGACACGACGAGGGCCGTGGGCCGCGCACCCATCGCGGCCACGTCGGCCAGGTTCTGTGCCGCGGCCCGGCGGCCGACGTCGTACCCGGTGGACCGGGCCCGCCGGAAGTGCCGGTCCTCCACGAGGACGTCCGTGGAGACGACGAAGCGGCCGTCCGGCGCCGCGACGACCGCCGCGTCGTCGCCCGGGCCGACCAGGGTCGCGGCGCCCGCGGGCAGGAGAGGGAAGATCGCGGCGAGGAGCTGCTCCTCGGACACGTCCCGGACGAGGGGGCCGCCGAGACCGGGCGCAGGGGACGCAGGCACGGGAGCAACCCTAACGGCGCCCGCTCCCAGGTCCGCTCGCTACGGTGTCGCCGTGCCCCGCTCGTCGCCGCCCTCGCTCCGCGCGCCCCGCCGACGCCGCACCGCCGGCCTGCTCCTCGGCGCCGCCGTCGTGGGTGCCGGCGTCTCGGCCTGCTCGCCCGTCATCACCGTGCCCGTCGCGACGCACGCCACCGACCCCGCGTGCGCGGACGTGATCCTCGACCTGCCCGACCAGGTCGCGGGACAGGACCAGCGAACCACCTCGAGCCAGGCGACGTCGGCCTGGGGCAGCGCGGGGGCGCGATCACGCTGCGCTGCGGCGTCGCGCAGCCCGGTCCGTCCGACCAGTGCCAGTCCATCGCGAACCCGGACGGCACGAGCGTCGACTGGATCACGGCCGAGACCTCGACGGGCTGGACGTTCGTGACCTACGGGCGCGACCCCGCGATCGAGGTCCGGGTGCCCCGGGCGCTCGGCGAGGGCCAGCCCACCGTCGCGCTGGTCGACGTCGCGCCCGCCGTGCTCGACGTCAGGGCCACCACGACCTGCACCGGCTGAGTCAGTTCAGCGCAGCCCTGTCGGTCGCTCGAGGGCGAGCTGCACGAGTTCGTCGACGAGCGCGGGGTAGTCGAGCCCGGACGCCGCCCACATGCGCGGGTACATCGACAGCGGTGTAAAGCCCGGCATGGTGTTGATCTCGTTCACCACGACGTCGCCACCCGTGGTGACGAACACGTCGACACGCGACAGGCCCTCGGCGCCGATGGCCTCGAAGGTGCGTACGGCGAGGTCGCGCACGCGCTGCGTGACGTCGTCGGGCAGGTCGGCGGGGCAGCTCAGCTCGACGCTCGACTCGTCGAGGTACTTGGCCTCGAAGTCGTAGAACGCGTGGGCGTCGCCGGTCACCGCGATCTCGCCCGGGAGCGACGCGCGGGGCGCTCCCCGTCGCGGCTGCCCAGCACCGCGCACTCGATCTCCCGCCCGTCGACGCCGGACTCGACGAGCACCTTCGGGTCGTGCCGCTGCGCCTCCGTGAGCGCCGCGGCCAGGTCGTCGAGGTCGTCGACGCGCGAGATGCCGAGGCTCGACCCGGCCCGCGCGGGCTTGACGAACAGCGGCAGGCCGAGCGGCTCGACGCGCGCACGCACCCCTTCCGGGTCGCGCTCCCACTCCCCCGGCTGCACGACCGTGTACGGGGCGACGGGGATGCCCTGGCCCGCGAGCACGAGCTTCATGTAGTGCTTGTCCATGCCGACCGCGGACGCGAGCACGCCGGCCCCCACGTAGTGCAGGTCCGCGAGCTCGAACAGGCCCTGCAGGGTGCCGTCCTCGCCGAACGGCCCGTGCAGCAGCGGGAACACGACGTCGACCTCGCCGAGCTCGCGGGGCGGCTCGAGCGCGTCGAGGACCCGCAGCCGGCGGTCGCCCACGGACAGCGGCACGACGACCTCGCCGTCGCTCGCGACCACCTCGGGAAGCTGCCCGGCCGTGATCTCCCAGCGTTCCGGCTCGTCGGCCGCGACGACCCAGCGGCCGTCGCGCGTGATCCCGACGGGGACGACGTCGTACCGGTCGCGGTCGATCGCGCGCAGCACACCGGCCGCGGTCGCGCAGGAGATGGCGTGCTCGCCGGAGCGCCCTCCGAAGAGGACCATGACCCGGGGCTTGCGCGAGGAGGCGGGAGTAGCGGGCTGCGTGGAGGCCATAGGCGCTGTAGACATCGCGGTCGAGACTACCCGAGCGCGACGGCACCCTAGGCTTGTCGGGTGACCTCCCCGACCTGCCCGTCCACGGCTCGCGCCCGCTCGACCCGTCCACCGTCGCCGTCACCGCCGGCCGGCCACCGCGGACCCCCGGTGCCCCGCTCAACCCCCGGTGGTGCTGAGCTCGACCTACGTCTCGCAGGGCGAGCCGCCGGCCGGCGACCTGCTCTACGCCCGCATGGGCACCGAGACGTGGTCACCCTTCGAGGAGGCGCTCGCCGCGCTCGAGGGCGCCACCCTCCCGGCGCTCGTCTTCGGGTCGGGCCTCGCCGCGATCGCGGCCGTGTTCGCCCAGGTGCCCGACGACGGCGCGATCGTCGTCCCGCAGCACGCGTACCAGGCCGCCCTGGGCCTCGCGGACGAGCTGGAGCGCCGGCACGGGGTCCGGATCGTGCGGGTCGACGTCGAGGACACGGACGCGGTCGTCGCCGCGCTCGACGACGCCACAGGCGACGGGCGGGGGCTGCTGTGGCTCGAGTCCCCGACCAACCCGATGCTCGAGGTCGCGGACGTCCCCGCGCTGATCGCGGCGGCGCGCGACCGCGGCTGGCTCACCGCCGTCGACAACACCTTCGCGACCCCGCTCGGGCAGAACCCGCTGGCGTGGGGGCGGACGTCGTCGTGCACTCGGTGACGAAGTACCTGGCCGGACACTCGGACGTCGTGCTCGGCGCGGCCGTGACCGACGACCCCGACCTCCGGGCGGCGCTGCACGGCTACCGCGCGCAGCACGGCGCGATCGCGGGCCCGAGCGAGGTCTGGCTCGCGCTGCGCGGGCTGCGCACGCTCGCGCTGCGCGTCGAGCGGTCGCAGGCGACCGCCGCCCTGCTCGCAGGACGTCTGGCCGAGCACCCCGCGGTCGCGCAGGTGCGGCACCCGTCCCTGCCGGGCGACCCGGGTCACGAGCGCGCGAGCCGCCTCAT
This sequence comes from Luteimicrobium album, assembly GCF_030161555.1. GTDB lineage: Bacteria > Actinomycetota > Actinomycetes > Actinomycetales > Cellulomonadaceae > Luteimicrobium > Luteimicrobium album. Next base: position 2,955,924 of record NZ_BSUK01000001.1, on the reverse strand, counting down.
GCGCGGCTACGGCTCGATCGTCGGCCTGCGGCCGGTCGGTGGGTGCGAGGGCGCGGACGCCCTGGTCGCGGCGGTCCGGCTCTGGGTGCCGGCCACGAGCCTCGGCGGCGTGGAGTCGAGCCTCGAACGGCGACGCCGGTTCGCGACCGAGTCTCCGACCGTGCCCGAGGACCTGCTGCGGCTGTCCGTCGGGATCGAGGACCCCGAGGACCTATGGGCCGACCTCGACCAAGCGCTGCGCACCCTGCTCTGAGCCCGCCGTGCGGGCCGTCAGCTCAGCGACTCGGCCTTCTGCGGCCGTCCGAGCAGCGCCCTCGTCACGTCGTCGACGGACCTGCCGTCGTGGATCATGGCGACCGCAGCCCCGGTGATCGGCATCTCGACGTCGTGGCGCCCTGCCAGCTCGAGGATCGACACGCACGACTTCACGCCCTCGGCGGTCCCGCCGGTCGCCCGGACGGCCTCGTCGAGCGACATCCCGCCGCCCACGTACTTGCCGAGCGTGTGGTTGCGGGACAGCGGCGAGGCGCACGTCGCGACGAGGTCGCCCATGCCCGCGAGCCCCGCGAACGTCTCGACCTGGGCGCCGAGCGCGAGCCCGAGGCGCGTGATCTCGACGAGGCCGCGGGTGATGACGGTCGCCATGGTGTTGTAGCCGTAGCCGCGCCCCTGCGCGATGCCGACGACCAGCGCGATGACGTTCTTCGCGGCCCCGCACAGCTCGACGCCGACGACGTCGGTGTTGGTGTAGGGGCGGAAGTAGGGAGTCGTGCAGGCAGCCGCGACGAGCCGCGCGTTGGCCTCGTCGGGGCACGACACGACGGTCCCCGTGGGCTGCTGGGCGGCGATCTCCTTCGCGAGGTTGGGGCCCGAGACCACGGCGACGCGCTCCGCCGGGACGTCGAGCACCTCCGACAGGACCTCGCTCATGCGCCGGTCGGTGCCGAGCTCGACGCCCTTCATGAGCGAGACGACGACGGCGTCCGGCTCGAGCAGCGCCGCGAACGGCGCGAGACCCGTGCGTGCGTGCTGCGACGGGACGGCGACGGCGACGATGCGCGCGCCCCGCACCGCCTCCGCGGCGTCGGTCGTCGCGGTCACGCCGGCCGGCAGCTCGACGCCCGCCAGGTAGGCCTCGTTGCGGTGGTTCTCCCGCACGTCGGAGGCCACGTCCTCACGCCGCGCCCACAGGGTCACGTCGCAGCCCGCGTCCGCCATGACGGCGGCGAACGTGGTGCCCCACGCGCCGCTGCCGAGCACTGCCACCCGGACGCGCTCCTCCGGCCTGTCGGTGGCCGGGCTCGTCGTGGGGGCGGGTTCCGTCATCGTGCGTCCTCCGGGAGGGGCGGGTAGGTCGTCTGCTTCGTGTCGTACTCGGGGTGCCGCCGCAGGTCGAACCGCACCGCCGGCGCCTGCTCTCCCCGGATCTCCTCGAGGAGACGCGTGACGGCGTCGAGCACGCGGTCCGTCGCCTCCCGCAGGACGACGGTGTCGACGGACCGGTCGTACAGGTCCGACAGGTCGACGGGCGGGCCGGCGTGCAGGTGGACAAGCTTGCGCGGGAAGGGGCGGAAGCGCTTGGAGTAGCGCGGGAGGATCTCCTGGGCGCCCCACTGGGCGATCGGGACCACCGGCACGCGGCTCGCGAGCGCGAGCCGCGCCATCCCGGTCTTGCCCGCCATGGGCCACAGGTCCGGGTCACGCGTGAGCGTCCCCTCGGGGAAGATCGCCACGCAGTCGCCCGCCTGCAGCCGCTCGGTCGCGACCCGCAGCGACGCCCCGGCATCCACCGAGCCGCGTGCCACCGGGATCATCCGCGTGGACCGCAGGGCCCACCCGACGACGGGCACCTTCCAGAGCGACGCCTTCGCGAGGATCCGCGGTTCGTAGCCGGCGTCGAACAGGTAGTGCGCGAACGTCAGCGCGTCCAGGTCGGTCGCGTGGTTGGCCGCGGCGATGAACCCGCTGTCCGTCGGGAAGTGCTCCATCCCCTGCCAGTCGCGGCGGGTGATGGCGAACATGAAGCTCCGGACGAGGCGTGCGACGGCACGGAACGCGAAGGAGTCAGGGCGAGCGACAGGCACGGTGCACCAGCCTACCGGGCCCGGGGTCGGGTCAGTCGCGACCGACCTCGGCGCCCAGGGCGGACAGCTTCTCCTGGAAGTGCTCGTAGCCACGGTCGATGAGCGAGATCCCCCGCACCGTCGAGGTGCCCTTCGCCGCGAGCGCGGCGATGAGGTGGCTGAACCCGCCCCGCAGGTCGGGGACCTCGATCTCGGCGGCGGCGAGCGGCGTCGGGCCGGAGATCACGGCGGAGTGGTGGAAGTTGCGCTGGCCGAACCGGCAGGGCCGACCCCCGAGGCACTCCTTGTAGACCTGGATCGTGGCGCCCATCCCGCGCAGCGCGTCCGTGAACCCGAACCGGTTCTCGTAGACGGTCTCGTGGACGATCGACAGCCCCTTGGCCTGCGTGAGGGCGACGACGAGCGGCTGCTGCCAGTCCGTCATGAAGCCGGGGTGGACGTCGGTCTCGAGGACGATCGCGTTGAGGTCGCCGCCCGGGTGGTAGAAGCGGATGCCCTGGTCGTCGACCTCGAACTCGCCGCCGACCTTCCGGAACGTGTTGAGGAACGTCATCATCTCGGGCTGCGTCGCGCCCTTGACGTAGACGTCGCCCGCGGTGGCGAGCGCCGCGGACGCCCACGAGGCGGCCTCGATGCGGTCCGCGAGCGCGGTGTGCCGGAACCCCACGAGCCGGTCGACGCCCTCGACGCGGATCACCCGGTCGGTGTCCACGGAGATGACGGCGCCCATCTTCTGCAGGACGGCGATGAGGTCCATGATCTCGGGCTCGATCGCCGCGTTGGAGAGCTCCGTCACGCCGTCGGCACGGACGGCCGTGAGGAGGAGCTGCTCGGTCGCGCCGACGCTCGGGTACGGGAGCTCGACCTTGGTGCCGTGCAGGCCGCGCGGCGCGCGGATGTGGATGCCCTGCTCGCGCTTGTCCACGACGGCGCCGAACTGGCGCAGGATGTCGAGGTGGTAGTTGATCGGCCGGTCGCCGATGTGGCAGCCGCCGAGGTCGGGGATGAACGCCTCGCCGAGCCGGTGCAGCAGCGGGCCGCAGAACAGGATCGGGATGCGGCTCGAGCCCGCGTGCGCGTCGATGTCGGCGACGTGCGCGGACTCGACGTCGCGCGGGTCCAGCCGCAGCGTGCCCGCCACCGGGTCGGAGTCGACCCGGACGCCGTGCAGCTCGAGCAGGCCGGTGACGACGTTCACGTCGCGGATCTGCGGGACGTTGCGCAGCTCGCTCGGCGTCTCGCCGAGCACCGAGGCGACCATCGCCTTCGAGACGAAGTTCTTCGCACCCCGGACGGTGATGGTCCCCTGGAGCGGGTTGCCGCCGTTGACGTACAGCAGATCTGACATAGGCCTATCGTCACCCACAGCTCGTCGTTCGCGCGCACAGGGGCACCTGACGCGGTGTGGCGCCGGTCTTGCGTTCCCCTCGGCCGGGCCGCGCACCACCGTACGTCACCCGAGGGGCGCTCCCCTACCGGCACGCACGGCACGCACGACGTCGTCGCAGCACCTCCACACGAGGGGACGAACCACCCGAACCGCCCGTTCATTCCCATGTTCCCGCCCACGCCGAGGACCGCCCGCCCCGCGAGGTAGACCGGCGGCCGTACTACCTCGCGGGGTGTGGGTGGGCAGACCTAACGTCGGGGCCATGCGGATCGGGATCGTGGCGAGCAGCACGACGGCGGCGGAGTCGGTCGACCTCGCGGTCGAGGCGGAGCAGCACGGGTGGGACGGCGTCTTCACCTGGGACGGCCTGAGCATCGGCTCGCAGGAGATGGCGGACCCGTGGGCCGTGCTCGCGGCCTCCGCGGCGCGCACCTCGCGCATCACGCTCGGGGCCATGGTCTTCGCGTTCCCGCGGCGGCGGCCGTGGGAGCTCGTCGGGCAGACCGTGACCGTCGACCGCCTCTCCGGCGGGCGCCTCGTCCTCCCGGTCGGCGTCGGCGCGCTCGACGACGCGGGCTTCACCGCAGTCCCCGGCCAGCTCACCGGGCTCCGCGAGCGCGCGGAGCTCCTGGACGACGCGCTCGCCTTCCTCGAGCGTGCGTGGACGGGCGAGCCGTTCGAGTTCACGGGGACGCACACGAGCACGGGCGCGATGCAGTTCCTCCCCCGCCCGGTGACCCGGCCCGGGATCGGGCCCCGCGTGCCCGTGTGGCCCGTGGGCGTGTGGGACGCGGAGCGCCCGCCGACGAGGTCCCTGGACCGTGCTCTGCGGGCGGACGGGATCGTCCTGCAGCTCCGCGGCGAGCGCGCGTTCGAAGAGACCCGGCCCGACGACGTCGCCGCGCTGGTCGCGTGGCTCGACGCCCGCCGGGCCGAGCTCGGCCTGGAGCGCCCCGCCGAGGCGCCCTTCGACGTCGTCGTCCAGGGCGTCCTGCCCGACGACGACCCCGCGGCCGCGCAGGACCGTCTGGATGCGCTCGCCGAGGCGGGGGCGACGTGGTGGGTCGAAGCGCGCTGGGACCCGAAGAGCGCCACGCCTGCGTCACTGTTCGAGCGGGTACGGCAAGGGCCGCCCGGCGCGTGAGACCACGCGTCCGGACGGCCCCGCCCGGGCCGAGGCCCGGCGTCAGACGGTGGGTCGGGCCGCCTCGATCTCGACCGACGGCAGGTGCTTGGCCGGGAGGGTCCGGGGGCGCCACGACGCGCGCGTCGCCTCGAAGGCCGAGATCTCGTCCTGGTGCTGGAGCGTGAGGCCGATGTCGTCGAGGCCCTCGAGCAGGCGCCAGCGGGTGTAGTCGTCCACGTGGAACGGCACGGTGATGTCGTCCGCGTGGACGGTGCGCTCGACGAGGTCGACGGTCACCTCGGTGCCGGGCTTGGTCTCGAGGATCTTCCAGAGGAGCTCGATGTCCTCCTGGGCGACGACGCCCGCCACGAGGCCCTGCTTGCCCGAGTTCCCGCGGAAGATGTCCGCGAAGCGAGACGCGAGCACGACGCGGAACCCGTAGTCCTTGAGCGCCCAGACCGCGTGCTCGCGCGACGAGCCGGTGCCGAAGTCGGGGCCGGCGACGAGCACGGAGCCGGTCCGGTAGGCGTCCTGGTTGAGCACGAACGACGGGTCGTTCCGCCAGGCGGAGAACAGGGCGTCCTCGAAGCCGGTGCGGGTGATCCGCTTGAGGTACACGGCGGGGATGATCTGGTCGGTGTCGACGTTGCTGCGACGCAGCGGAACCCCGACGCCCGTGTGGACGGTGAACTTCTCCATGGGTCTCTTCCTTCCGGGAAGCGGGGTCAGGCCTGCGGGCCGACGGACAGGACGGGCAGCCCCAGGTCGACGACGGCGGGCGCGTCGCCGTCGAACCCGGGCGCGCCGACGCCGTCGAGCGGCGAGCCGTCGAACGTCGTGAGGTCGACGTCGCCCGGCAGGTCGAGGTCGGCGAGCGAGGACAGCGTGCCGCGGATCGCGGTCGCGGCGGCGACGAGCGGCGACACGAGGTGCGTGCGCCCGCCCTTGCCCTGGCGGCCCTCGAAGTTGCGGTTCGACGTCGACGCCGAGCGCTCCCCGGGGGCGAGCTGGTCGGGGTTCATGCCGAGGCACATCGAGCAGCCAGCGTTCCGCCACTCCGCACCGAAGTCCTTGAAGATGGCGTCGAGGCCCTCGGCCTCGGCCTGGAGGCGCACGCGCGCCGAGGCCGGGACCACGAGCACGCGGACGTCCTTCGCCTTCTCGCGGCCCTTGAGCACCTTGGCGACGGAGCGCAGGTCCTCGATGCGGCCGTTGGTGCACGAGCCGATGAAGACCGTGTCGACCTTGACGTCGCGCAGCGGGACGCCGGGCTCGAGGCCCATGTACTCGAGGGCACGCTCGGCCGCGACGCGCTCGTTGGCGTCGGCGATCTCGGCGGGCACGGGCACGTTGGCCGACAGCGGCAGACCCTGCCCGGGGTTGGTGCCCCAGGTCACGAAGGGCTCGAGGTCGGCGGCCCGGAGGACCACCTCGGCGTCGAACTCGGCGTCGTCGTCCGAGCGCAGCGTGCGCCAGTACTCGACAGCGGCGTCCCAGTCCTCGCCCTCGGGCGCGTGCGGACGACCCTTGAGGTAGTCGAACGTGGTGTCGTCGGGCGCGATCATGCCGGCGCGGGCGCCGGCCTCGATCGACATGTTGCAGATCGTCATCCGCGCCTCCATGGAGAGGTTGCGGATCGCTTCGCCGCGGTACTCGAGCACGTAGCCCTGCCCGCCGCCGGTGCCGATCTTCGCGATGATCGCGAGGATGATGTCCTTGCTCGTCGTGCCGGGCGGGAGCTCGCCGTCGACGGTGATCGCCATGGTCTTGAACGGCGCGAGCGGGAGCGTCTGGGTCGCGAGCACGTGCTCGACCTCGGACGTGCCGATGCCGAACGCGAGCGCGCCGAACGCGCCGTGCGTCGAGGTGTGCGAGTCGCCGCAGACCACGGTCAGGCCGGGCTGCGTGAGGCCGAGCTGCGGGCCCACCTGGTGGACGATGCCCTGGTCCGCGTCGCCGAGCGAGTGGATCCGGACGCCGAACTCGGCGGCGTTGGCCCGCAGCGTGTCGATCTGCTTGCGGCTCGTCTCGTCCGCGATGGGCAGGTCGATGTCGAGCGTGGGGGTGTTGTGGTCCTCGGTCGCGAGCGTGAGGTCCGGGCGGCGCACGGGGCGACCGGCGAGCCGGAGGCCCTCGAAGGCCTGGGGCTCGTCACCTCGTGCACGAGGTGGAGGTCGATGTAGAGGAGGTCCGGCGACCCGTCGGTGCCACGGCGCACCAGGTGCGCCTGCCAGACCTTCTCTGCCAGCGTGCCGGCCATGGGGGTGTCCTCTCGTTCCTTCTCGGTGCGCTCTGCCGTCGGCGCCGGGGGCGAGCCCGCGGACGACGGCGCGGCGATACTACGCGCCGAATCCTGGCGCATTTGCATCTCAGCGGCTGAGACGCCAGTATTCGGCCTATGGACAATACTAGCGGAGTCGGCGTGCTCGACAAGGCAGCGTCCGTCCTGAGCGCCCTCGAGGCCGGACCAGCGACGTTGGCCCAGCTCGTGGTGTCGACGGGGCTCGCCCGCCCGACCGCGCACCGGCTCGCGGTCGCCCTCGAGAACCTGCGCTTCGTCTCGCGCGACATGCAGGGCCGGTTCGTGCTCGGCCCGCGGCTCAACGAGCTCGCGACCGCGGCCGGCGAGGACCGGCTGCTCGCCGCGGCGAACCCCGTGCTGACCGCGCTCCGCGACCACACGGGCGAGAGCGCCCAGCTCTACCGACGCCAGGGCGACCTGCGCATCTGCGTCGCGACCGCCGAGCGGCCCGTCGGCCTGCGCGACTCGATCCCGGTCGGCGCCACGCTGACGATGGGGGCGGGCTCCGCAGCGCAGATCCTCCTCGCGTGGGAGGAGCCCGATCGGCTCCACCGCGGTCTGCGGGACGCGAAGTTCACCGCGACGATCCTGTCGGGCGTGCGACGCCGCGGCTGGGCGCAGTCCGTCGGCGAGCGCGAGCTCGGGGTCGCGTCGGTGTCCGCACCCGTCCGCAACCAGGCCGGCCGCGTGGTCGCCGCGGTGTCCATCTCAGGACCCGTCGAGCGCCTGTCGCGTCAGCCCGGGCGCCTCCACGCGCCCGCGGTCGTCGCGGCCGCGAACCGTCTCACCGAGGTCCTCGCCCGCGCCGGCGAGTGAGGTCGAGGCCGAACCTGCCCCGGCGGGACAGGTTCGGGGGAGCATCCCTGCGGGCATGCTGTCCGACGCCGGCCACGACGGCGGCTCGACGGGCACTCCCCGCTGGGGCGCGGCGGGCCTGGACGGAGCCTCCGACGACGGTCCTGAGGCCTCGCGGCGTCCGGCGCGCGGCCTGGGTGGCGCGTCCACGGGGGCCGCGGGAGCCGGCGCGGCGGGCGGCCGTGACGGGACTGCACGGGACCCCGTGCCGGACGCGGCCGTGGGAGCGAACGACGGGGGCGGTGGCGGGGGGACCACGGGAAGCTCGCCCGTCGGCGCGGCCGAGAAGCCCGCGGCGGGCGCGGATCGCGCCTCTGCCACCGGGGCCGCGACGGGACCGGTCCGTCCACCCGTGCCGGGGCGCGACCCGGTACCGCGCCCGGGGACGTCCCCGCCGAACAGCGTGTCGCAGATGCTGCGGTACGTGGCGTCGGGGTGCGCGACCCAGTCGATCCGTCGCATCGCCTGGTCCTGGCCCGCGGACTCGAGGACGAACCGGCCGTAGCCGAGCAACCGTCCGAGCGGTGTGCGCGTGTAGCTCATGTCGGTGACCTTGACGATGGGCATCATCGCGACCTTGCGCGAGATGAATCCCGACGTGAGCAGCAGACGCTTGTCGGTCGCCACGAACCACTCGAGGCGCCACTCGAAGACCCGGTACACGGCACGGCCGATCGGGATGAGCGCCAGCCACCACAGCAGGCCGGCGTCGACCTGGAAGCCGCGCTCGGCGACCGTGACGAGGACCGCGGCGACCACGAGCCCCAGCACGGCCGTGGCCGCCGGCTCGGCGACGGACGCCCAGTGGCGGTGGCTCGCGACGACGACGCGCTCCGCCGGCAGGACGATCTGCCGGAGCACCGCGGTGGCCCGGGGTCGTGCCGGGCGGCGCCCTCGGCGTCGCGCGGGGTCATGCGACCACGCTCCGGGTCACTTCCCGACGAGCGCCGAGAAGAAGTTGCCGATGCCCTCGAACGCCTGGACGATCACGTCGCCGATGCCCTTGATGACGTCGGCCGCCTTGTCGGGGCTCTTGACGATCGCGTAGACCAGGAACGCCACGACGAACCAGATCAGGACCGTCTTCGCCTTGCCGGGCATCGCAGCTCCTCGGGATCGCGCGGTCGTCGGATGGGTCGGGCAGGTAGGGACGCGTGCGGCAGTTTACCCATCGAGGCCGATTCCGGGGCTTTCGACACGCCCCGGGCGCGCCGCCCCACGCACCCCACGCCCCGTCGTCGGGAAAGGAAGAGGCCCGGTCATCCTGAGTCGGATGACCGGGCCTCGCTTGTACCCCCAACGGGATTTGAACCCGTGTTACCGCCGTGAGAGGGCGACGTCCTAGGCCGCTAGACGATGGGGGCCTGTGGCTGACGAGCGCTGCGCGTTCATCTGCCGGATGAGAACTCTACCGCATGTTTCCCGTGGTCATGACCGCGGGAGGCGGAGCGTTCTCCGCTGGGGTACCAGGACTCGAACCTAGACTAAGTGAACCAGAATCACTCGTGCTGCCAATTACACCATACCCCATGGGGGTAATCATCCGGCGCCGAGACCTCTCTCCGAGAGGCGGTCCGCGGGACTCCTACCGACCGAGAACACTACCGGACGGGACCGGGCAGCGCCAAAACGCCTGCGGCGCTGTGCTGGGATGAGCACGTGACCGACGACGAGCGCTCCCAACGCGCGGCCCGAGCCGCCTCCTTCGAGCAGGGCGCTGCGGGATACGCCCGCGCCCGGCCGGGCTATCCGGCCGCGGCCGTCGACTGGCTGCTCGACGGCGTCGGCGCCGCCCCGGCCCCGGCGCGCGTCCTCGACCTGGCCGCAGGGACCGGTCTGCTGACCGAACGGCTCGTGGCACGCGGTCTCGACGTCGTCGCCGTGGACGCCTCCCCGGCCATGCTGGCCGAGCTCACGGCACGTCTGCCGACCGTCGAGGCGCACGTCGGGACGGCGGAGTCCGTCCCGCTGGACGACGGGTCCGTCGACGCCGTCCTGGTCGCGACTGCGTGGCACTGGTTCGACGAGGCCGTCGCGGGTCGCGAGATCGCCCGCGTCCTCCGGCCGGGCGGCCGACTCGGCATCGTCCGCAACGACCGCGACACCTCGGTCGACTGGGTCGCCGCGTTCGGCGACCTGCTGCACCGCGGTGACAGCCTGCAGCGGCCCGAGGAGAGCTTCGACCCGCACCCGGGCGCTGCGTTCGGCCCGGTCGAACGGGCGGTCTTCCCGTGGACGGACACCATCGCCCCCTCGGGGCTCCGCGCCCTCGCCGGCACCCGCAGCCACCTGCTCACGGTGCCGGACGTCGAGCGCGAGGCGATCCTCGACGAGGTCGACCGGCTCGCGGCCACGCACCCCGACCTCGCCGGTCGCGAGGCCGTGGCGCTCCCCTACGTCGCGCGCTGCGTCCGTACCGACCGAGCCGCCTGACGACTCACCCGAGCAGGAGCGCCGCGCCGAGCGCGACCGCCGTCGCGACCGCGGCGCTCGCCGCGCCCAGCACCACGACGCGGCCGCCGGTGCGGACGAGCCCGCGCACGTCGACCGCGAGACCCATCGCGAACAGCGCGGCCGCGAACAGCACGTTCGAGGTCTGCGTCGCCACGTGGACGACGCCGTCGGGCACGACGCCGAGCGAACGCACCACGACGGCGGCCAGGAAGCCGACGACGAAGAGCGGCACCGGTGCGGCCCGGCGGCCTGTCGTCACGGCGCCGCTCCGTCCCGCCGCGACCGCCGCGCGTCGTCGCGACCGGGTGACGGCCACGCCCGCACAGGCCACGAGCGGGGCGAGCAGCACGACGCGCGCAAGCTTCGTCACGGTCGCGACGGCGAGCGCGGCCGGTGAGACGGCTCCGGCCGCCGCGACGACCTGCGCGACCTCCTGGACGCTCGCGCCGATCCAGAGCCCGGCACGGTGGTCGCCGAGCCCGAGGATCCCCGTGAGCCACGGCAGCACGACGATCGCCAGCGAGCCGAAGATCGTGACCAGGGCGAGGGCGGCGGCCGCGTCGTCGTCGTGGTCCTCGTCGGGGTCGACGGCACCCTTCATCGCGCTGACGGCCGCGGCACCGCAGATCGCGAAGCCCGTGCCCACGAGGAGGCTCGTGGCGCGAGGGAGGCGCAGCGCGCGGCCGAGGAGGACGGTCCCGCCGAGCGTCGCCGCGACGGTCACCGCGACGACCGTCAGCCCCCGCCAGCCGAGGGCGAGGACCTGCGGCAGCGAGAGCTGGAGACCGAGCAGCACGACGCCGGTCCGCAGGCCGTGCTTGGCCACCCAGGCGCCGCCCAGGTGGGTCCGGGCGAGGGTGCGAGCCCCGGCGGGACGCACCCGGAGGACCGTGCTCACGACGATCCCGAGGACGAGAGCCAGCACGGGCACGGAGAGCATGGGGACGAGCGCGTGCGCGCCGATCACGAGCGCCGCCGCCGCTGCGCACAGGGTCAGACCACGCCACGGCCCGACGACGTCCGAGGACACCGACGAGCCCGCCGGTACGGGCGCCGCCGCGACGGGCGGGGTGGTCGGGCGGGCGAGTCGGGGCGCGGTCGGGCCGTTCATGTCTCCACGCTCCCGGGGGCGACCCGTCGCCAGAACCCCGCACCTGGCGTCCGGGTCATAGCATCGGGCTATGACCGATCTCCCGGCCCCCTCGACGCTCGAGCTGCTCGTCGCCGCCGACTCGCACGGCTCGATCTCCGCCGCCGCGCGCACGCTGGGCATCACGCAGCCGTCGGCGTCGGCGGCGCTGCGGCGGCTCGAGCGCGGGCTCGGGCTCGAGCTCCTCGTCCGGACCCCTCGTGGCACGCGACTCACGGACGCGGGCCGCGTCGCTGCCGAGTGCGCCCGCGGGGTCCTCGACGCCTACGCGACGCTCGGCTCGACCCTCGCGGCGCTGCGGGAGGTCCCGGGCACTCGGGTGCGGGTCGCGGCGAGCCTCACGATCGCCGAGTACCTCGCGCCGCGCTGGCTCGCGACGCTGAGCCGCGAGCCACGCAGCCCGCGCGAGGGCGCCGCACCGGACGTCGAGCTCGTCGTGTGCAACTCGGCCGACGTGACGCGCCGCGTGCTCGACGACGACGTCGCCCTCGGGTTCGTCGAGTCGCCCGAGCTCGCGCGTGGCCTGCGGTGGGCGCTGGTCGCCGAGGACGAGCTCGTCGTCGTCGTCGCGAAGGACCATCGGTGGGCCACCCGCAGGGCGCTCGGGTTCGACGAGCTGCTCCGCGGTGGGCTCGTCGTCCGCGAGGAGGGCTCGGGCACCCGCGCGAGCCTCGAGCGCGCCTTGGCGCGCGTGCGACGCACCCTCCCCGCGCACCTCCCCCAGCTCGGCAGCACGCAGGCGGTGCGGACCGCCGTCCTGCACGCAGGCGCGGTCGCGGTCCTGTCACGACTCGCCGTCGAGGACGACCTGGCGCGCGGCGCGCTCGTGGCGCTCCCCGTCCCGGACCTCGACCTGGCGCGGCCGCTGCGCGCCGTCTGGAAGGACGGCGAGGCCCTGTCAGCGGGCGCCCGACGGCTCGTGGCCGTCGCGCAGGGTCAGAGCGCGGCGGTCTGACCGACCGCCTCGGCGACGGCCGCGAGGAGGGCACGACCGCGACGCCGGCCTCGGCGGCGACCGCCGGGTCCTCGAGGTGGCCGTCGCCCCGCCGCGCGCCGGGCCGGTCGAGCCAGACGCCGTGGAGGCCGGCACGCACGGCTCCGAGCGCGTCGACGTCGAGCTCGTCGCCGACGTACACCGTGCGCGCCGGGTCCGTGCCGAGCAGGCGAGCACCCTCCTGGAACACGCGCGGGTCAGGCTTCCCGACGCCGAGGGTCTCGACCGTGACGAGCACGGGCACGTCGGCCAGCCCGGTCGCGGCGAGCTTGCGGTCCTGGATCACCCGCGCGGCATTCGTCACCGCACCGACCCGCAGGCCCGCCGCACGGAGCGCGTCCACCGTGGCGCGGGAGTCGTCGTACGCGCGCCACGAGCGCTCGAACGTGCCCCAGAAGACCTCGACCCACGCGGGGTAGGCGGCCTCGTCGACGGGCGGGCCGCCGAACGTCCGGTGCAGCTCGTCGGCGCGCAGGCGCCGCTGCTGGTCGAACGTGAGCTCGCCGCGCGTGTAGGCGCGGTAGTAGCCGTGCGGGTCCCCGCGCCACAGCGCGACCATCTCCGGTACCCGCTCCGCGGGCACGTGCGGCAGGTAGACGCGCCAGACGGCCTCGACGGACTTCACGAACGCGTCACGGGTGTCGACGAGGGTGTCGTCGACGTCGAGCAGGACGCCCTCGACGCCGTCGGGCAGGATCGCCGCGCTCACGGCTGAGCGGGCGCGACGGGCGCGGAGGCGAGGCGGGCGATCGCCGCGTCGACCCGGGCGAGCGTGCGCTCGCGCCCGAGCACGGCGAGCGACTCGAAGAGCGGCAGGCCGATCGTGCGGCCCGTGACGGCGACGCGTACCGGTGCCTGGGCCTTGCCGAGCTTGAGCCCGTGCGCCTCGCCGACCGTCGTCACGGTCTCCTTGAGCGGCTCGGCCTCCCACGGCTCGAGCGCCGCGAACGCCTCCCGGACCTCGGCGAGCAGCTCCGCGGCCGGGGGCTTCATCGCCTTGGCCCAGGACGCCTCGTCGTCGACGGGCGCGTCGAGGAAAAGGAAGTCCACGTTCTTCGTGATCTCCGAGAGCAGCGCGACACGTGTCTGGGCGAGCGGCGCGACGGCGTCGAACGTGGCCTGGTCGAACGCCTCGGGTGCCCATGGCGCGGCCGGAGCCACGAGCCAAGGGGCGCACGCCGCGGCGAACTCGCCGACCGGCAGCGCGCGGATGTACTCGCCGTTGAAGGCCGTGAGCTTCTTGATGTCGAAGAACGCCGGCGCCGAGTTGACCTCGTCGAGGCGGAACCGCGAGACCAGCTCGTCGAACGGCAGGATCTCCTCGTCGTTGCCCGGCGCCCAGCCGAGCAGCATGAGGTAGTTGACCATCGCCTCGGGCAGGATCCCCTCGGCGAAGAAGTCCTCGAGGGCCACCTTGTCGCGCCGCTTCGACAGCTTCTGGCGCTTCTCGTTGACGAGGACGGGCAGGTGCGCCCACACGGGCGGCTCCGCGCCGAGCGCCTCCCACAGGAGCTGCTGCTTGGGCGTGTTCGGCAGGTGCTCCTCGCCGCGGATCACGTGCGTGATGCGCTCGTCGAGGTCGTCGACCACGTTTGCGAGCAGGAAGACGGGCGAGCCGTCGCCGCGCGCGATCACGAAGTCCTCGATCGCGGAGTTCGGGAAGGTCGGGTTGCCGCGGATCACGTCGACGACGGCGGTCTCGCCCTCGTCGGGGGTCCGGAACCGCAGGGCGCGGCCCGGCTCGTACGCGAGCCCGCGGTCGCGGCAGAAGCCGTCGTAGCCGGCGTGCTGCGAGCCCGTGCGCGCGATCACGTCGTCGCGGGTGCAGTCACAGTAGTACGCGCGACCGGCGGCGAACAGGCGGGCCGCGGCCTCCTCGTGCAGGCCCCGGTTCGCGGACTGGAAGTACGGGCCCTCGAACGTCGGGTCGCCCTCGTGCACGCCCAGCGACGCCATCGCGCTGAGGATCCCGTCGGTCCACTCCGGGCGGTTGCGCGCGGCGTCGGTGTCCTCGACGCGCAGCACGAAGATCCCGCCGGACTGCTTGGCGACGGCCCAGTTGAAGAGGGTCGATCGTGCGGAGCCGACGTGGAACATGCCCGTCGGGGACGGGGCGAAACGGACACGGATCGGCGACGAGCCGGGGGCGGGGAAGGTCACCGCACCAGGGTATCGGGCGCACCGCCCGTGGAGCGGCGCGCGGCGAGCGCCGCTCGCGAGGTCCGCAGGTGCGCGGCGACGGTCCGGGCTGCCCCTCGACGTCGCCAGTTCGGATCGCGTCGAGCAGGATGCGGTGCTCGCCGGCCATCTGCGCGAGGTCCTCGTGCTGGCCGAGGAGCCAGCGCGCGCGGCTCGCGGTCACAGCCGTCACCTCGTCGAGGACCGTGCTGCCCGCGGCGGCGAGCAGGGCCTCGTGGAAGTCGGCCGCGGCGCGGCGTGCGGCCGTCGCGTCGCCGCGACCCGCAGCCTCGTCCTCCCGGGCGAGGGCGTCGGCGAGCGCCCCGAGGTGCTCGGCATCCCGACGCTCGGCGGCCCGGCGGACGGCGAGCCCCTCGAGGGCGGCGCGGACGTCGAGCAGCTCCTCGACGTCGTCGTCGGTGAAGGTCCGCACGACCGCCCACGTGCGCGGACGAGGCGTGACGAGCCCCTCGGCGACGAGGAGGCGCAACGCCTCGCGCACGGGCACGCGGCTCACGCCGAGCTCGGCGGCGAGGTCGCGCTCGACGAGCCTGCTGCCGGACGGTCGGTCGCCGTCGACGATCTGGTCCCGCAGCACGCGCGCGACGCGCTGCGCCTCGGGCTCGAAGGCGGCCGTGGCCTCGGGACCTCCCATGGTTCCTCCCTCTCGAACCTCGTTGTCGAAATGGTATACCGTTTCTTGTCGACCGGGTCATCCCGCCGGCGAAAGGAACGTCCCGATGACCGCACCCTCCTCCCCCGAGACCGTGACCGTCCTGCGCGACGTGCGCCCCTGGGGCGGCGAGGCCGTCGACCTGCACGTCGCGGACGGCCGCATCACGGCGCTCGTCCCGCACGACCCGGCGGCGGGCGCCCCCGCCACGGAGGGCGTCGTCGACGGGCGCGGCCTCCTCGCCCTGCCGGGCCTCGTCAACGCGCACGCGCACGTCGACAAGAGCTGGTGGGGCGAGCCGTGGGTGAGCTACGGCGGCGAGGCCACCACGCAGGGCCGGATCGCCCACGAGCGGGCGCACCGCGACGAGCTCGGGATCCCCGGCGTCGGCGTCACGCTCGCTGTGCTGCGCGAGTTCCTCCGGCACGGGACGACGGCGATCCGCACCCACGTCGACGTGGACCTCGGCCTCGGGCTCCGGGGCATCGAGATCGTCCGCGAGGCGCTCGACGCCGTCGGCGGCGCGGTGCACGCCGAGATCGTCGCCTTCCCGCAGGACGGCGTCCTGCGGCGCCCCGGCGTGCTCGACCTCCTCGACCAGGCGGCCGCCGCGGGCGCCGAGCACGTCGGCGGCCTCGACCCGGCGTCGATCGACCGCGACCCGGTCGGCCAGCTCGACGGCCTCTTCGCGATCGCGGAGCGCCGCGGCGTAGGCATCGACGTGCACCTGCACGACGGCGGCCCGCTCGGCGCGTTCCAGATCGAGCTCATGATCGAGCGCACGCTGCGCGCCGGCCTCCAGGGCAAGGTCAACGTCGCGCACGGGTTCGCGGTCGGCGAGCTGCCGGCGTCGCGCCAGGCGGACCTCGTCGCCGCGATGGGCGAGGCCGGCATCACCATGACGACGGTCGCCCCGATCGGCTCCGCTCCCCTGCCGCTGCACGCACTGCGCGAGGCCGGCGTCGCCGTCGGGCTCGGGACGGACGGGATCCGCGACCTGTGGTCGCCCTACGGCACGGGCGACCTGCTCGCGCTCACGACCCAGCTCGCGCGTCTCTCGCGGTTCCGCCACGACGACGAGCTCGTCACCGCGGCACGGGTCGCGTCGTCGGACGCTGCCCGGTTCGTCGGCCGCGACACGCACGACCTGGCCGTGGGCGCGCCCGCGGACGTCGTGCTCGTCGACGCGGAGAACGTGCCCGACGCCGTCGTGCGGGCGCCGGGTCGCGCGCTCGTCGTCGCCGGCGGGCGGGTCGTCGCGCGCGACGGCGACGTGCTCGTCTGAGCCCGCGCCGGCGCCGCGACGATCAGAGGGACGGGTCGCGCCGCACCACGGGGTTCGACAGCACCCCGATGCCCTCGACCTCGCACTCGACCCGGTCCCCGTGGTCGATCAGCCCGACGCCGGCCGGGGTGCCCGTGAGGATCACGTCGCCGGGCAGCAGCGTGAACGCCTCGGAGATGTAGGAGACGAGGAACGGGATGTCGAAGACGAGGTCGCGCGTGCGCCCGTCCTGGCGGGGCTCGCCGTTGACGCGCGAGCGGACCCCGACGTCCTCGGCGTCGAGCTCGGTCTCGATCCACGGGCCGAGCGGGCACGAGCTGTCGAAGCCCTTGGCGCGCGCCCACTGCCCGTCGGTGCGCTGCGCGTCCCGGGCGGTGACGTCGTTCGCGACCGTGTATCCGAGGATGTGGTCGAGCGCGCGCTCCGGGCTCACGTCCTTGGTGACCCGTCCGACGACGAGCGCCAGCTCGGCCTCGTAGCTGACCTCCTGGCTGAAGTCGGGCAGGACGATCGGGTCGTCCGGACCGCAGACCGCCGTGTTGGGCTTGAAGAACAGCAGGGGTTGCTCGGCACGTCGCCGCCCATCTCGGCCGCGTGGTCGGCGTAGTTCTTGCCGACCGCGACGACCTTGGACCGCGGGATCACGGGCGCGAGCAGCCGGACCCCGTCGCCGAGCTCGAGGCGCTCGCCCGTGGGCGTCGTCGGCATGTAGAGCGGGTCGCCGGTGAGGACGGCCAGGAAGGTGCGGTCACCCTCCTGCTGGACGATGGCGTAGCGGGGCTCGTCCCCGGTCGTGAATCTCGCGATGCGCACGGGCCCAGCCTAGCGACGCGCCCGACTACGCTCCCTCCGTGGAGATCCGCCTGCGCACCGACGACGACGCCCCCGCCCTGGTCGCGATCCTCACCGACGTCCACGAGCGCGACGGGTACCCGGTGCGGCGCACCAACGTGCGCCGGGAGTGGCTCTGGGACGACTCCTTCGTCGGGGCCTGGGTCGCGACCTGCGACGGCGCCGTCGTCGGCCACGTGGCGCTCGCCGACGGCTTCGCCGGGCCGGGCGTGCCGGACGGCGCGCTCGGGATCTCGCGGCTCTTCGTCGCGCCGCGGGCGAACGGTCGAGGCGCGGGGGCGGCGCTCCTCGACGCCGCCCGGACCGCCGTCGGCGACCGTCCGCTCGGGCTCGAGGTGACCGACACGCCGACCGCCGCCCGCGCGCTGTACGAGCGGCTCGGCTGGCGCCGCGTGGGCGAGGCGGAGGCGGGGTGGGCCGACCTCGACGGCCGGCACCCCCACCTCACCTACTTCATGGCTCCCTGAGCAGCGCCGCGCGGGTCAGGCGCGCGCGAGCACCTCGCCGTGCAGGACGGCGAACCACCCCTCGGGCGACGCGGCCCACGCCTTCCACTCGTGCGCGAGCTGCTCGAGCGCGACGTCGTCGGCCAGCCCGGAGTCCTTCGCCTGGACGGCGAAGTTGGACTCGAGGCACCGCTCGGCCCACAGCTCGCCCCACCACTCGCGGTCGGTCGGGGTGGCGTAGCACCACACCCCCGCCGACGGGACGATCCCGGCCGGCGCGAAGCCCGACTCCTGGACCCACGCGAGGAGGCGGCGCCCGGCGTCGGCCTGGTAGCCGTACGCCGAAGTGACCTCGTGGTAGAGCTCGTTCCACTCGGTGAGCCCCGCATTCTCGGGGTACCAGGTCATGGCCGAGTAGTCGGCGTCGCGGACCGCGACGAGCCCGCCCGGCTTGGCGACGCGGTGCATCTCGCGCAGGGCGGCCACCGGGTCCGACAGATGCTGCAGGAGCTGGTGCGCGTGAACGACGTCGAAGGTGTCGTCGTCGAACGGGAGCTCGTACGCATTCGCGTGCGCGAACTCGACGTTCTCGAGGCCGCTGTTCTCCCCGAGCGCGCGGGCCGCCTCGAGGACCTTCTCCGAGGCGTCGACGCCGACGACCCGGCCGGGCGCGACGTAGCGCGCGAGATCCACGGTGAGCGTGGCGGGGCCGCAGCCCACGTCGAGCAGGCTGTTGCCCCGCGCGAGGTGCGGCACGAGGTACGCCGCCGAGTTGGCGGCCGTCCGCCACCGGTGCGAACGGAGCACGGACTCGTGGTGGCCGTGCGTGTAGGACTCGGACTCCGCGGACAGGGGGTGGTGCTGCGGGGTGCTGGGCGCCTCGACGTCCTCTTCGGCGAGGGGCGACCCGGACAGGGATCCGGCGGGTTGGCCGGTAGCTTCGGTCATGGATCCACGGTAGGCGCGGGTGGCGCAGGTCACGACCCGCTTCTCACATGCTGACCCACCCCCGCGTGCGATCGGCCGCGCCCTAGGCTCGGACCATGAGCGACGAGCTACAGGTCCCCGAGCCCGAACCGGTCCGCGCCACCGAGCACGCGGGCCCCCGCCCCAGCGCCGACTGGGCCGGTCCGGCCTGGTCGTCTCGGCGATCGGGCTCGGCTGCAACAACCTGGGCCGCTCGAACACGGTGACGTCGACGATCGAGGGCTCGCAGGCGCTCGTCGACGCCGCGCTCGACGCCGGGATCACGTTCTTCGACGTCGCCGACAACTACGGGGTGCGCCCCGGCCTCGCGGAGGAGCTGCTGGGCCGCACGCTCGGGAGCCGGCGCGAGGACGTCGTCGTCGCCACGAAGTTCGGCATGAGCGTCGGCGACCTCAACGGCCGTGACTTCGGCGCGCGCGGGTCGCGCCGCTACATCGTCAAGGCGGTCGAGGGCTCGCTGCGCCGGCTCGGGACGAACTGGATCGACCTGTACCAGTTCCACACCCCCGACCCCCTGACCCCGATCGACGAGACGCTCGCCGCGCTCGACGACGTCGTGCGGGCCGGGAA
The DNA here is from genome assembly GCF_030161555.1 of Luteimicrobium album. Taxonomy (GTDB): domain Bacteria; phylum Actinomycetota; class Actinomycetes; order Actinomycetales; family Cellulomonadaceae; genus Luteimicrobium; species Luteimicrobium album. The sequence continues at coordinate 2,936,578 of NZ_BSUK01000001.1, read as the reverse complement.
GGTGCGTTACGTGGGGCACGCGAACCGCGCGGGCTGGCAGATCGCCGACGCCGAGCACGTCGCGCGCTCGCTCGGGACGACGCACTTCGTCTCGGCGCAGAACGAGTACAACCTGCTCGCCCGCAAGGCCGAGCTCGAGGTGCTGCCGGCCGCCGAGGCCTACGGGCTCGGCTTCCTGCCGTACTACCCGCTCGCGAACGGCCTCCTGACCGGCAAGTACGCGCACGGCTCGCGGCCCGACGACGGCCGCCTCGTCCACTCGAAGCCCGAGCTCCTCGAGCACGCGCCCTGGGAGCAGCTGGCCCGCCTGCACGCGTTCGCGGAGGTCCGGGGCTGACCGACCTGGAGGTCGCCGTCGGCTGGCTGCTCTCCCGGCCGCAGGTCGCGAGCGTCATCGCGGGTGCCACCCGCCCGGACCAGATCCGACAGAACGCCGCGGCCGCGTCGTGGACGCCCACGTCGGACGACCTCGCCGAGCTCGACGCGATCTTCCCGGCCCCGCGCAAGGTGGCGCCCTTCTGACGGGGGCTGTCAGACCGCCTCGACCGAGCTGACGCTGACGGTGGCGTCGTGGAGCGCCTGGACGGTCAGCCCGGAGTCCTGGAACGCCCAGACCGTCGTGACGTCGCCGGTCCCGAGGTCGTCGACGGCGACCTGGTCGGTCGCGACGACCGAGCCGTCGGCGTCGCGCGCCTCGAGCGCGATCCGGAACGCCGCGCCCGCCGCCGAGACGTTGGTGACCGACACGGGCACGCCGGAGAACTCGAGCGCCGCGGTCGCCGTCGCACGCGCGCCCACGTCGATGGCGAGGCCGTCGGTCAGCACCTCGTCGGTCGCTGCGCCGTCGACGTCGTCGACGGTCGCGGTGGGGCTGGGCGTGCCCACGGCGCTCGTCGACGCCGACTGCGAGGCCCCCACGGCGATCCCGGCGACGATCGCGAGCACGACGCCCCAGATGGCGAGCCGGCGCCCGGTCCGGTCGGCGCGGTCGGTGCGGGCCCAGGCGACCCCCGCGCACGCGAGGGACGCGACCCCGAGGACGAGGGCGACCCGGGGGTAGGGGACGCCCGCGGCGAGGGCGAGCGCGGCAAGCACGATCGCGACGGCGCCAAGCACGCGCGCGGCACGGTCGCCGCGCGTCCGAGTCGTCGTCGTCATCCCTCTCCTCTCGGTCCCGTCCTGGACAGTCGTCCCACTAGTGTGCGCAGCTTCGCTGAGTAAAGCCTGAGCAATAAGAGGGGTTGGCCTGAGCGCCTTCCGTGGGCGGGCGATGCCGCGCAAGCGGGCGTGAGCCCTGACCAGCGCTACGACATCAAAGGCGGCGTGCGAGAACTCGAAGATCTCGCTCCCCATTCGTCTCTAAGTAAAGCATGAATAAAGACTCGACCTGTGGAGAGTGTGTCAAGGGGTCGTTGTGATCTCACGTCGGTGAAGGGGGCGCGCGTGCCGACCTATCCTGGGACGGTGTCCCCGGTCGCCGTCTCCGCCGCAGCAACAGTGCTGCCGTACGCGCGGTGGGCCGAGCGGGCGACCACCCACGCGACGCGCGCCGACGCGCTCACCGCCGGCTGGCGCGAGCGACGAGCCGCGGGGACGACCCACGCGATCGAGGACTTCCTCTTCACCTACTACCCCACCCGCCCGGCACAGCTGCGGCGCTGGCACCCGGGCTCGGGCGTCGTCGTCGGGCGGCCGGACGACGGCGCGGAGCCCGGCGTGCTCGCCGCCTACGCCGAGCGCGCCACGTGGCGCTGGTACCGGACCACGCCCGACGGCGGCGTCACGCTCGACGCCGAGGCCTTCCTCGCCGAGCGCGGCGACACCGTCCGGTACGTGCGCGACCTGCTGGCGGCGACCGCCTCTCGGCCGGCCCGGTTCGGCTGCCTCGGGCTGCACGAGTGGGCCATGGTCTACCGCGACCACGCCGCCGGCCGCGCGAGCCGCCACCCGCTCCCTCTGCGCCTCGGCGGGGACGGCACGGACGCCGTCGTCGAGGGGCACCGGATCCGGTGCACCCACGTCGACGCCTACCGCTTCTTCACGCCCGAGGCGTCCGGCCTCAACACCGAGCGCCCGACGCGCGAGACCCAGCCCGCCCTCGAGCAGCCAGGGTGTCTGCACGCGAACATGGACTTGTACAAGTGGTCGCTCAAGCTCGGGCCCGTCGTCCCCGGCGAGCTGCTGCTCGACACGTTCGAGCTTGCCCGCGACGTGCGCGTGCTCGACATGCAGGCCAGCCCCTACGACGTGTCGTCCTACGGGCTCGCCCCCGTCGCGATCGAGACCCCCGACGGGCGCGCGGAGTACGTCCGCCGGCAGCAGGAGTTCGCCGAGCGCTCGGCCGACCTGCGGACGCGCCTCCTCGACGCCTGCGAAGCCCTCCTCGCCGCGGACTGAGCCCGCTCTCGAGGTCACAAGACGTCCGAAAAGCCTCGGCACGGTTCGCACGTGCGCCGAGACGGGTCTACCTGTTCTTCAACCCGGTCCTGAAGAACAGGTAGGCCCGTCTCGGCGCACCGCTGGTCGCGGGTATCCAGACATCGTCATCAGGTGGGCCGTCGGCACCGCCCCGAGCGCCTGGGAGGATGGACCGGTGACCACGCTCGCGGATCTCCTGCCCGACGTCGCGCCGTCCGGGGAGGCCCCGGACGCCGACGCGCTCTACGACGCGTTCGCGACGTGGGCGTCGGACCAGGGCCTGAACCTGTACGACCACCAGAGCGAGGCGCTGATCGAGCTGGCGTCGGAGTCGCACGTCATCCTCGCGACGCCGACGGGTTCCGGGAAGTCGCTGGTGGCCCTGGGCGCGCAGTTCTTCGCGCTGGCCGACCGGCACGCGGGCGTCGCGAGCGGCCGCACCTACTACACGGCGCCGCTCAAGGCGCTGGTCAGCGAAAAGTTCTTCGCGCTGGTCGCGGCGTTCGGCTCGGCGAACGTCGGCATGATGACGGGCGACACGGCCGTGAACCCGGGCGCGCCGATCATCTGCTGCACCGCGGAGATCCTCGCGAACATCGCCCTGCGCGACGGCGCGGGCGACCCGGACGACCCGGCCGTCGCGCAGGTCGTCATGGACGAGTTCCACTACTACGCGGACCCGCAGCGCGGGTGGGCGTGGCAGGTCCCGCTCCTCGAGCTCCCGCACACGCAGTTCGTGCTGATGTCGGCGACGCTCGGCGACACGTCGCGCTTCACGGACGAGCTCGAGCACCGCAGCGGCCGCGACGTCGCGGTCGTGACGAGCGTCGAGCGTCCCGTCCCGCTGACCTACTCGTACGTCGTCGAGCCGCTCACCGAGGTCGTCGACGAGCTCGTCCACACCCACCGCGCCCCGGTGTACGTGGTGCACTTCACGCAGGCGTCTGCCGTCGAGCGCGCACAGGCTCTGCTGTCGATGAATCTCGCGACGCGCGAGGAGAAGGCGGCGATCGCCGACGAGCTCGGCGACTTCCGGTTCACGAGCGGCTTCGGGCGCACGCTGTCGCGCCTGCTGCGGCACGGCGTCGGCGTGCACCATGCGGGGATGCTGCCCAAGTACCGCCGCGTCGTCGAGCGGCTCACGCAGCGCGGCCTCCTCAAGGTCGTGTGCGGCACGGACACCCTGGGCGTGGGGATCAACGTGCCCATCCGCACGGTCCTGCTGACGAGCCTCGTGAAGTTCGACGGCGAGCGCATGCGGCACCTCACGGCGCGCGAGTTCCACCAGATCGCGGGGCGGGCCGGGCGCGCGGGCTACGACACCGTCGGCGAGGTGCTGGTCATGGCACCCGAGCACGTCATCGAGAACCGCAAGGCGCTCGAGAAGGCCGGCGACGACCCGAAGAAGCTCAAGAAGATCGTCCGCAAGAAGGCCCCCGAGGGCTCGGTCAACTGGACGGACAAGACCTTCGAGCGCCTGCGCGACGCCGATCCCGAGCCCCTGACCAGCCACTTCAGGGTGTCGCACGGGATGGTGCTCAACGTCCTCGCGCGTTCCGAGCACCCGCACGCCCCGGGGACCGCGGACGCCCACGACCCGGTCCTCGCGATGCGCCACCTGCTGCTCGCGAACCACGACACCGACGCACAGCGCGCCGAGCACGTCCGCCAGGTCTTCCGCATCTACCGGTCGCTCCGCGTCGCGGGGATCGTCGAGCGCGTGCGCGTCCCGGACCGGGCCGACCCGCGCGGCTGGCGGCCGAGCGTCCGGCTCACCGTCGACGTGCCGCGCGACTTCGCGCTCGACCAGCCGCTGTCGCCGTTCGCGCTCGCGGCCATGGACCTCCTGAACCCCGAGGCGCCGGAGTACCCGCTCGACGTCGTCTCCGTCATCGAGGCCACTCTCGACGACCCGCGCCAGGTCCTCGTCGCGCAGCAGTTCAAGGCGCGCGGCGAGGCCGTCGCGGCCATGAAGGCGGAGGGCTACGACTACGACGAGCGCATGGCCGCCCTCGAGGACGTCACCTGGCCGCAGCCGCTCGCCGAGCTCCTCGAGCCCGCGTTCGAGACGTACCGTCGGGCCAACCCGTGGGTGTCCGACGCGCGGCTCTCCCCAAGTCGGTCGTCCGCGACATGCTTGAGCGCGCCATGACGTTCGCCGAGCTCGTGTCGACGTACCAGCTCGACCGGACCGAGGGCGTCGTCCTGCGCTATCTCGCCGACGCGTACCGGGCGATCCGACGCACCGTCCCCGAGGAGCACCGCACCGAGGAGGTCCTCGAGATCACCGAGTGGCTCGGCGAGCTCGTGCGCGGGGTGGACTCGAGCCTGCTCGACGAGTGGGAGCGCCTCGCGCGCCCGGTCGACGACGACGCGGACGACGAGACGGGCGACACGCCCCTGGCGGGCACGGGCGAGACCGGGTCCGCACGCCCGCTGACGGCAACCCCTCGGGCCCTGCGCGTCCTGGTCCGCAACGCGCTCTTCCGCCGCGTCGAGCTCGCCGCCCGGGAGGACTGGGACGCGCTCGGCTCGCTCGACGGCGCCTCGGGATGGACCGCGAGCGCCTGGCACGACGCGCTGGACCCGATGTTCGAGGAGTACGGCGACGACGCGATCGGCATCGACGCGCGCGCCCGCTCCACGGCCCTGGTGACGCTCGTCGAGTCGGGCGAGACGCCGTCGGGCGAGGACCTGGCGCCAGGGACGTGGTTCGTCCGACAGGTGCTCGGCGACCCCGACGGCGACCACGACTGGGTGCTCGACGCCGTCGTCGACCTGGCGGCGAGCGACGAGGCCGGCGAGGTGGTCCTCGAGGTCGTGCGCGCCGGGCAGCTCTGATCTCGGCGTGGCGGACGGCCGCCCTGGCACGATAGGGCCATGGCGAAGAAGTCCAAGAGCGCTGGTCACGGCGGCACGCCCGCGGTCGTGGCTCTCGAGCGTGCGGGCGTGGCCTTCACGCAGCACCCGTACGAGCACGACCCGGCCACGGACCTCGGCTACGGGCTGGAGGCCGCGGCGGCGATCGGCGTCGAGCCCGCGCGCGTCTTCAAGACGCTCGTGAGCGACGTCGACGGGCGCCTCGTCGTCGGGATCGTTCCCGTCGACCGCAGGCTCGACCTCAAGGCCCTCGCCAAGGCGGCGGGCGGCAAGAAGGCGTCGCTGGCCGAGCAGGCGGCGGCCGAGCGCGCCACGGGCTACGTCGTCGGAGGGATCTCGCCGCTCGGGCAGAAGCAGCGCCTCACCACGGTGCTCGACGACTCGGCGCTCGCGTTCGAGACCGTGTACGTGTCGGGCGGTCGCCGGGGGTTCGACGTCGGGCTGACCCCGGCGGACCTCGTGCGCCTCACCGGCGCGACCACGGCGCCGATCGCCCGCGACTGACGCCGGTCACCGCTGCGGCGGGTACGGGTACCCGGCGGGGTACGGCTGACGCAGCGCGTCGGTGCTGACGATGTCCTTGCCGAGCGGGACGAGCGAGATCGGGACCATCTTGAAGTTCGCGATCCCCAGCGGGATGCCGATGATCGTGACGCACAGCGCGATCCCGCTGGCGATGTGGGCGAGCGCGAGCCAGAAACCCGCGAAGACGATCCAGATGACGTTCCCGATCACCGATCCCGCACCGGCACCCGGCTTGTCGACGATGGTCCGGCCGAAGGGCCACAGCGCGTAGCCGGCGATCCGGAACGACGCGATCCCGAACGGGATCGTCACGATGAGGATGCAGCAGACGATCCCGGCCGCGACGTAGCCGAGCGCGAGCCAGAACCCGCTCAGCACGAGCCAGATCACGTTGAGCACGGTCTTCATGCCTCCAGTGTCCCCGACGGTCCGCGCATCCGGCGTCCGGCTCCTAGACTCGCCCCATGCCCGACGACGTCCGCGCCCCTGCTCCGACGGGTGCGCCGGGCCTCGTCCCCCTCCGGAGCTGGTCGCCCGCGTCGCGGCGAACGTCGAGCGGGTCCGCGAGCGCATCGCGCGCGCCGCGTCCGACGCCGGCCGTGACCCCGCCTCGGTCCGGCTCCTCGTGGCGACCAAGACGCAGCCGGCGGACGCCGTCCTCGCGGCCGTCGCCGCGGGCGTGGACCTCGTCGGGGAGAACCGGGTCCAGGAGCTCGTCACCAAGGCCCCCGCGCTGCAGGACGACGTCGCCGCAGGCCGGCTGCGGACCCACCTGATCGGGCACCTGCAGTCCAACAAGGTCAACGCGGTCGTCGGGCTGGCGTCGTGCGTCGAGACGGTGGACTCGCTCGGGCTCGCGCAGCGCCTGTCTCGGCGCGCCGTCGCCGTGGGCGCCGATCTCGACGTCATGGTCCAGGTCAACGTGTCGGGCGAGGCGTCGAAGTCGGGGATCGGGCCGGACCGAGCCGCGGACCTCGCGCTCGCGGTCGCCGCGCTCCCCGGATCCACCTGGTCGGCTTCATGACCATCGGGGCGCGCACCACCGACGACACGACCGTGCGCCGGGGCTTCGCGTGCCTGCGGGACCTGCGCGACGACGTCCGCGGGCAGGCTGCGGGGACGTCCGGGGCCGTCGAGCTCTCCATGGGGATGAGCGGCGACCTCGAGCTGGCCGTCACCGAGGGCGCGACCGTCGTGCGGGTCGGCACCGCGATCTTCGGCGCGCGCGCGTGAGCCGCCGCGCTCAGCCCAGCAGCCAGGTGTAGCCGGCGACGCCGACGAGCCCACCCGCGAGCGGCGCGACGACCGGCACCCAGGCGTAGTCCCACTCGGAGCCGCCCTTGTTCTTGAGCGGCAGCAGCGCGTGCACGAGACGAGGCCCGAGGTCGCGCGCGGGGTTGAGGGCCGGGCCGGTCGGGCCGCCGAGGCCCGCGACGAGACCCCAGACGAGGAAGCCGACGCCGATCGACGCCGCCCCGGGCTCGTGGTCGAAGCCCGGGCTGTTGAGGATCGACAGCGCCGCCGAGGTGAGGATCATCGTGCCGAGGAACTCGTTCGCGAGGCCGTTCCAGCGGGAGTGCGCGGCGTTGATCGTCGAGAAGGTCGCGAGGATGTCCTCGGGGTCCTCGGTGCGGTCGTAGTAGGGCTTGTGCGTCGTGACGATGGCGACCTGACCGGCCATCGCGCCGAGCATCTGGGCCGCCACGTACCCGGGGACGACGGACCACGCCTGGTGCCCGAGCGCCGCGAGCCCGATGGTCATCGCGGGGTTGATCTGGGCGCCGGACACGCCCGCGAACATCATGACCGGGATCATCACGCCGAGCCCGTAGCCCATGGCGATGAGGCTCCAGCCGGCGTGGTACCCCTTCGACCCGCGCAGGTGGACGTTGGCCACGGTGCCGTTGCCGAGGATGACGAGGATCGCCGTGCCGATGAACTCGCACGTCAGCTTGACGGCGAACGAGTACTCGTCCACGCGCGCCACCCCGTCCGGCCGGGGGCCTCCCGGCTCTCAGCCCGACGGTAGCGGCGCCCGCGCCGGACCGCAGATCAGGGCACGCGCGCGGTCCACTCCGGGGTGTCGAACTTGGTCCGGACGAGCTCCTCGGCCCGCTCGCGCTCCTTGGGCGTGACCTCACCGGGAACCGTGCGGTACCGGCCCGCGAAGTGCTTCTTGAACGCCTCGATGACCTCCTCACGCGGCAGGCCGGTCTGCGAGCGCACCGGGTCGACGCGCTTGTTCGCGCTCTTGGTGCCCTTGTCGGACAGCTTCTCGCGTCCGATCCGCAGCACCTCGACCATCTTGTCGGCGTCGATGTCGTAGGACATCGTCACGTGGTGCAGGACGGTGCCGTCGGCCATCCGCTTCTGGGCGGCGCCGCCGATCTTGCCCTTGGTCGACGCGATGTCGTTGAGGGGCTGGTAGGTGGCCTCGACGCCCACATCGGCGAGCGCGCCGAGCACCCAGTCGTCGAGGAACGCGTAGGACCGTTCGAAGCTCAGGCCCTCGACCAGGGACGCGGGCACGGTGAGCGAGTAGGTGATCGTGTTGCCGGGCTCGATGAACATCGCACCGCCGCCGGAGATCCGCCGCACGACGGTCACGCCGTGACGCTCGGCACCCTCCGCGTCGACCTCGTTGCGCAGCGACTGGAACGAGCCGATGACGACGGCCGGGCGCTCCCACTCCCAGATCCGCAGCGTCGGCCCGCGGTCGCCCCGCCCGACGGACTCGGCGAGCGCCTGGTCGAGCGCCATGTGCATGGCGGGCGTCTGCGCGACCTCGTGCACGACCTCGAACACGTGGTCCTGCCAGCCGGTCGCGTGCCCGAGGGCGCGGCGGACGGCGATCGCCACGGACTCGGCGTCGAAGCCGACGAGGGCCACGTCGTAGGGCGCGGTGTCGAGCGCCGCCTGGACGGCGCGCGCGAGATCGGCGACGCTCGCGTCCGTGGGGCGCCCGACGAGCGCCGCGTCGATGAGCTCGAGCGCGTCGTCGGGCTCGAGGAAGAAGTCGCCGCTCACGGCCGCCGAGGCGATCACGTCCCCGGACGACCCCGTGTGGGTCTCGACGTCGACCGCCACCAGCTTGCCCCCGGGGACCTTGTACTCGCCGCGCACGTCACGCTCCGCTCTCGTCGTCCTGCCTCGACACTCCTTGGGCGACAACCGCCGAGGTGGGCCGCCGATTCCGGGCGGAGGGGTGGCGTGTGCCACCCTGGTCCGCATGAAGAACCCCTTCGGCCGCCGCGAGGCCGCGCCCGCCGAGCTCCCGCCCGTGCCCGACGACGTCACCGAGACCTGGCGCGGGTCGACGAACGAGGTCGTCCTGCGCACCTCGCTCCAGGCCGTGCCCGACGACGACCGGGAGACCGCGGAGGCGCTCGGCACGCTCGTGCTCGGCGTCGTGCGGGGCGTGCGCGAGGGCGAGTTCGGGCACTCCATGCCGCAGGGCGCCAAGGGCGCGTCGGTGCGTCTCGAGGTCGCGGTCTGCGAGGACGACTACGGCCCGTACACGCGCCACGAGGCGGAGGACCTGGTGGGACGCCTCGCGGGGGTTGCGCCGCTCGCGGTGGTCGCGTACCCGCGCGGCGGCAGCGCCCCGGTCTGGGACGACGGCGCCGGTCTGCTGCGTGTCGACCTCGCGACGGAGGCGGGGTCCGACGACGCCTCGACCCGAGGCGAGCTCCGCGCGCTCGTGCAGGCGACGCTCACGTCCGTCACGACCGACAAGGTCAAGGGCATCGTCCCCGAGGCCGCCGGCGCGTCCTACTCCGTACGCATCCACCTGACGGTCCGCGGCACCGGCGGCGACGGCTTCGGCGAGCGGTCCGCCGCGCTGCTCGACGACATGGTCGCCCGCCTCGCCGGCACCCGCGTTCAGCTCGAGGTCACGCGCGAACCCTGACCCGGACCCGCGAAGGCGGCCTCCGCGCGGGGTACCTCGCGAGAGAGAAGGGCCGCCGGCATACCTTCGTGGGCTCAGCGGGGGCGACGCCCGCGTGGATGAGGCCGTAGACCGTCGAGCTGGTCAGCGCCTCCCACGCCGCCTCGATGAGGTTCGGCCCGACGCCGACGGTGGACCACGACGTGGTGCCGTCGGTCGTCTCGATGAGCACGCGCGTGACCGCGTCCGTGCCGTGCGACTGGTCGAGGATGCGCACCTTGAAGTCGATGAGCTCGAACTCCTCTAGCTCGGGGTACACCCGCACGAGCGCCTGCCGCAGCGCGTGGTCGAGCGCGTTGACAGGACCGTTGCCCTCGCCGGTGGAGACGATCCGCTCGGAACCCGTGTGGAGCTTGACGGTCGCCTCGGCGGTCGCGACGACGCCGTCGACGTGCTCCGCACCGCCGGCCTCGGGCCGCGTCTCGACGATCGTGCGCCAGCTCTCGATCCGGAAGTACGAGGGCAGCTGCCCGTCGATCTCCTCGCGCAGGAGCAGCTCGAACGACGCGTCCGCTGCGTCGTAGGTGTAGCCGCGCGCCTCGGAGTCCTTGACCCGGTTGGTCACGCGCGCCAGGACGTCGCCCTGGCCGGTGAGGTCGAACCCGAGCTCGCGGCCCTTGAGCTCGATCGACGCCCGCCCGGCCATGTCGGAGATGAGCATCCGCATGTCGTTCCCGACGAGCGTGGGGTCGATGTGCTGGTAGAGGTCGGGGTCCACCTTGATGGCGGACGCGTGCAATCCCGCCTTGTGGGCGAACGCGCTCGCGCCCACGTACGGCTGGCGTCCGTAGGGCGTGATGTTGGTGAGCTCGCTGACCGCGTGGGCGATCCGGGTGGCCTCGCGCAGCCCGCCGTCGGCGAGGAGCTCGCGTCCGAGCTTGAGCTCGAGGTTGGCGACGATCGCGAGGAGGTCCGCGTTCCCGGTCCGCTCCCCGTAGCCGTTGACGGTCCCCTGGACGTGGGTGGCGCCGGCGCCGACGGCGGCGAGCGAGTTCGCAACGGCGCAGCCCGAGTCGTTGTGGGCGTGGATGCCGAGGATCGCGTCACCGGTGTGCTCACGGACCTCGGAGACGATCTCGGTGACCCAGTCCGGGATCATGCCGCCGTTGGTGTCGCAGAGCGCGACGACCTCGGCGCCCGCCTCGAACGCGGCGAGGACCGCGGAGCGCGTGTACGCCGCGTCGAAGCGGTAGCCGTCGAAGAAGTGCTCGGCGTCCACGACGACGCGACGCCCCTCGCGCACGAGGAACGACACGGTGTCGGCGATCATCGCGAGGTTCTCCTCGCCCGTAGTGCGCAGGGCGCGCTCCGCGTGACGCAGGTCGGACTTGGCGACGAGCGCGACGACCGGGGCGTCCGAGTCGACCAGCGCTCGCACCTGGGGGTCGCGGGCGGCGCGGGTGCCGGCCTTGCGGGTCGCGCCGAACGCCGCGAGCACCGCGTTCTTGAGGTTCAGCTCCTTGGCGGCCCGCCGGAAGAACTCCGTGTCCTTCGGTACCGCGCCCGGCCAGCCGCCTTCGATGAAGCCGACGCCCAGCTCGTCCAGCAGCGGCGCGATCGCGAGCTTGTCCGCGACGGAGAGGTTCATCCCCTCCTGCTGCGCGCCGTCGCGCAGGGTCGTGTCGTAGACGTGGAAGGTCATCGGGGGCTCTCTTCCTGCGGTCCCGGCGCCGCCCGGTCGGGCGGCGGCAGGCGTGGGGTCCGGTTGTTCGTCGCCGGGCCCCGCTCCGGGTGGAGCGGGGCGCCGGCGAGCGTGGCCCACGGCGGTCGTCCGGGGCGGCATGCCGCCTCGGTGCGGCCCGGGATGGGGGCCGGGAGCTCTTTCCGTCGTCGCCGGGCGGTGGTGGGTCCGGCAACAAAAAAACCCCCGGGGTGCGGGAGGTCTGCGCGTTCGACGTGTGTGTCGAACGCGCTAGGTGAGAATGAGCTGCGCAACCAGGTGAGTCACGTGGGTGATGCTGCCACACGACCGGCCCGATGTCACTCTCGTCCCAGCAGGCGGACGGCCGCCCCGCGCGTCGCGACGTGCCCACCGGGGTCGGCCGGGGCACGATGGTCGGGACCGGCACCGCCGACCGAAGGAGCGCGACGTATCCCAGCCGTACCCGCCCTCCCCTCGCCCCAGGGACCGTCCGGCCCGTCCGCGGGCGACCCGACGTCCGACTTCACGACGGGCGCACCCCAGGCGCCGTACGACCCGAAGCTCACGCTCGAGGGCGGACGCTACGTCGCGGGCGCACTCGCGACGGCGCTGGTGGCGGCGCTGATCGGCCTCGTCGGGGTCGTCGTGATCGAGGGCATCTTCGACCAGGACATGGTCCCGCCGCCCGACCTCTTCAGCACCGGGTCGCACACCGCGGCCTTCGCGATCGACGGCGCGATCTTCGCGATCCTCGCGGCCGCGGTGCTCGCGCTGCTCGTCGTGACCACGCCGCGCCCCAAGCGCTTCTTCGGCTGGCTCATGGTCCTCGCGACGGCGCTCGTGACCGTGCTGCCGTTCGCGTGGACCAGCCACCTCGACCGGGCGGTCCTGTCCGCCGTCGTCGATCTCGCGATCGGCATCGCGACCTGGTCGCTGCTCGCGGGGGTGGCCACGCGCACCATCCGACCGGCGCCTCGTGCACCGCAGAGCCGGCCGTCGGGACCCGGGCAGCCCGGCCCGACGACACCGCCCAGCTACCCGCCCCGCGGCTGACGTCCCCACGCGCCGCCCAGGCGCGCTCTTGACACACGAGCAGTTACTCCGTAACCATGGCGCCGTCGTCCGGATAGTTATCCGGTAAGCACGAAGGACGGGGCCCTCGATGTCGATCCGCCACGCCATGCTCGCGCTGCTCCAGGAGCAGCCCAGGCACGGCTACCAGCTCCGCCAGGAGTTCGAGACCCGCACGGGCGGCACCTGGCCGCTCAACATCGGCCAGGCGTACACGACGCTCCAGCGGCTGCAGCGCGACGGGCTCGTCGAACCCGTGCCCGACGCCGAGGGCGAGCCCGAGCGGTTCCGGCTCACCGCCGCCGGCCGGGAGCAGGCCGGGTCCTGGTGGTCCACACCCGTCGAGCGCGGCGCCCCCGCGCGCGACGAGCTCGCGATCAAGCTCGCGCTCGCCGTGACGCTCCCGGGCGTGGACGTCGACGCCGTCGTCCGTACGCAGCGCACCGAGACGATGCGCTCCCTCCAGGACTACGCGCGCCTCAAACGACGCATCCCCGCCGACGTCGCCGGCGCCGACCTTGCGTGGTCCCTGGTCCTCGACTCGCTCGTCTTCCAGGCCGAGGCGGAGATGCGCTGGCTCGACCACGTCGAGGGCCGGGTCCTCGCGCAGCGCCGCTCCCCGCGCCCACCCGACGACGCCGCCACAGCCCACCCGACGCCGTCGTCGTCCGCGACCGAGGACGCGCCCGCCGGCACCACCCGCCACAGGAAGGCACGCCGATGAGCGCCCTGACCACCCGTCCGTCGTCGCCGGGCGCCTCCGCCTCGGGGGCCGAGGCCGTGCCCGTGCTGCTGCGCCTCGACCGGGTCACCCGCGTCCACGGCACGGGTGCCGGTGAGGTCCGTGCGCTCGACGACGTCAGCCTCGAGGTCGGGCCCGGCGAGCTCGTCGCCGTCATGGGACCGTCCGGCTCCGGGAAGTCCACCCTGCTCAACCTCGCCGGCTGCCTCGACACCGCGACCGACGGGACCGTCGTCGTGGGCGGCGTCGACGTCGCGTCGCTCGACGCGCGGGGACGCGCCGCGCTGCGACGTCGGCACGTCGGGTTCGTCTTCCAGGACTTCAACCTCGTGCCCGCTCTCACGGCCGCCGAGAACGTCTCGCTCCCCCGCGAGCTCGACGGCGTCCCGGTGCGCACCGCCCGCGCCGAGGCGACCGCCGCGCTCGCCGCCGTCGGGCTCGACGACCTCGCCGACCGGTTCCCCGACGACATGTCGGGCGGCCAGCGCCAGCGCGTCGCGATCGCCCGCGCGATCGTGGGACCGCGTCGTCTCCTGCTCGCCGACGAGCCCACCGGAGCGCTCGACTCCGTGACCGGCGAGGCCGTCATGCGGGTCCTGCGCGAGCGCGTCGACGCCGGTGCAGCGGGACTCCTCGTCACGCACGACGCGCGGCACGCCGCCTGGGCCGACCGGACCGTGTTCCTCAAGGACGGCAGGCTCGTCGACACGACCGGCCGCCGCGCCGAGCCCGCCGACCTGCTCGACGACGGCGACGACACGGACGCACCCCGGTGAGCGGCGCCGACCTGCCCGAGGGGCGTCGTCGGCCGCGGCGTGGCCGGTGGCGCGTCGCGCTGCGGTACGCGTCACGCGACGCACGCCGCCACAAGGGCCGCATCGCGCTCGTCGCGATCATGGTCGCGCTGCCCGCCGGCCTCGGTTCGGCGTCCGCGGTGCTCCTGAGCTCGACGTGGGACGACAGCCCCGCCACCACCGTCGCGTCGGCGCTCGGAACGGACTCCCGGGTGCAGGCGGAGGTCATGCTCGCGACGCCCGTCGCAGTCACCCAGGGCATCGACGGACTCGGCGGCTACGGTCCGCCGAACGACGACGCCACGCTCCCGGCGGCGCTGTTCACCGGCCCCGTGCCCGACGGCGGCGACTGGTCGACGTATCCTCGCCTCGATGGGCACCGCTACGAGGCGGCCCTCGCTGACGCTCTGCCAGCGGGCGACACGCTGGTGCGGGTCGCGAGCCTCGACGGAATCACCCTGCGGGGGCCCGCCCCGGCCTGCACGCGACGACCGACGGCTACCAGCTCGATACGTCGTCACCAGCCCGCTCCGCCTACGGGATCCCGGACACGCTCGGCGCGGGCGAGATCGCGCTGGGCCGTGACGTCGCCCACGACCTGCACCTCCGGGTCGGTGACGAGGTGACCGTCGCGCTTCCCCAGGCGGGCACCGGCAGCATCGCGGTCTACGACGGCTCGGGCAGCTTCCTGGACGTGTCGCCCGCAGCAGCGAGCCCCGCCGGCACGTACCGGGTCGGCGCGCTGCTCGAGCCCCGCGCGGACGAGTCGAGCGTCGTCTTCGGCCCCGACGGCCCGCTGGTCGCGCCGGCGAGCTACGCCGCCTGGGGCGAGTCCGACGTGACTGCCTTCGGCACCTCGACCGGCCCGGCGGTCGCCTGGCTCGCGGTGGGCCCCACCCCGGTCACCTGGTCCGACGTACGCGCCGTGAACACGCTCGGCGCGACCGTGCTCAGCAGGCAGGTCGTCCTGCACCCGTCGGCCGAGGCGAAGGCAGCCGAGACCGCCTTCTCGTACGACGGCGGCACGTCCGTCTCGACCGACGTCGCCGCGGTCGTGGGCGGAGCCGTCGCGCTCGGGCTGCTGCAGGCGATCCTCATGATCGGCCCGGCGTTCCAGGTCGGCGCGCGCCGCGCGAGCCGCGACCTGGCCCTGCTCGCCGCTGCCGGCGCGGACGCCCGCACGATCCGTCGGACGGTCCTTGCGGGCGGCCTCGTCGTCGGGGCGACCACGTCCGCCGCCGCGGCGACGGTCGGCACCCTCGCGGCCGCGGTCTCGCTCCGGTCGTGGACCTCGGCGCAGGTGGCGATCCCGTGGCCGTGGCTCTTCGCGTTCAGCGCGGTCGGGACGTTCATCGCCGTCGCCGCTGCCTGGTTGCCCGCTCGACGCGCCTCGCGGCTCGACCCGGTCCTCGTCCTTGCCGGGCGGCGGGCCGACCCAGCACCGCGGCGGTGGCCCGCCGTCGTGGGCGGTGCCCTCGCCGCGGCCGGCACCGTCACGGCTCTCGTGGGAGCCACGACGAACCAGGGCGTCCTCGTCCTTGTCGCCGGGATCATGCTCGCCGAGGTCGGGCTCGTCCTGGCCGCCGGCTCGATCGTGGGAGGTCTCTCGCGGCTCGCGGGAAGCCTCCGGGGCACGCCCCGGCTCGCCCTGCGCGACGCGGCACGCCACCGCGCCCGGACCGCGCCCGCGGTCGCCGCGGTGCTCGCGGCGTGCGCCGCCGCCACCGCGGGACTCGTCTTCGCCGGGTCGCAGGCCCAGCACGACCGCCTCAGCTACGTGCCCGACGCAGCGACCGGGACGTTCCTCGTGGGCGCGCTCGGCGACCCGGCGCACGGTCTGACCGACGCCGAGATCGCGACGATCACCGGACGGGTCGACGACGCCGGGGTGACGCGCGGCAACCTCGTGGCCGTGACCTCCGTCCTCGGCAGCGCCGCCAACTCGACACCCGTGTGGGTCGCGCCGCAGGACCGAGGCACGCCCGACGGTACCGGTGTCGTGACCGCGAGCGCCGTCGGCATCGCGTCACCGGCCTCGACCGCGGTCGGCACGGTCGTCGACGACGGCTCGTCGCTCGAGCGACTCCGGCTCCTGGGGGTCCCCGAGCCCGACAAGGCAGCTGCGGCTCTCCGGGCCGGCCGGGTCGTGGTCTCGGCGGACGATCTCGGAGTTGACGGCACGGCCGCGCTCATCGCGGAGGACTCCACAGGCGCGATCGATGGACACACCGTGCGCGTCCCCGCGGTGGCTGTGGGCGGGCCCATCGACCCGCCCACGAACCTGCCGGTCCTTCCGCCGTCGATCGCGAAGGATCTCGGTCTGCGTGTCCGGACTTCGGCGCTCGTCGCCAAGGTGCGCTCCGGGGCGTGGAACCACGCCGTCCGGACGACGCTCGACGACGCGCTCATCGCCGCGCTGCCCCTCGCAAGGCGAAAGCCGGGCTGAACTACGCCCCGGCGTCGGCGTACGTGGAGCCTGGGCACGCCTCATGGTCGGGAAGCCAAGGCCTCGCGGAGCTCCTGATCGTCGCGGGCGCCCTGATCGTGGCGCTCGCTGCCGCGTGGATCGCGACGGCGCTCGCCGGCACGGAGTCGCTGCCCGACCTCGCGACGCTCCAGGCGGTCGGGGCTCCTCCGCGCACGCGGCGGAGGTTCGCGGCGGCCCAGTCCGCCGTGATCACCGTGACCGGCGCGGTGCTCGGCACGGCGACAGGGCTGGTGATCGGGGCGACGCTCGTCCTGTCGCAGCGGGAGCAGGGCGGAGTCGTCGACCCGCGCTGGATGGTCGACGTGCCGTGGGCGTGGGTCGCCGCGCTCGTCGTCGCGATCCCGCTGCTCGGGGCTGCGGCCGCGTGGCTGGTCACGCGCTCGCGTCTGCCCCTCGCCCGGCGGCTCGACGGTTGAGCCGAGAGAACGACCGAACGGCCGGCGCCCGCAGCAGAGGGGGCGGGCGCCGGCCGTTCGGTGAGCTGGCTCAGACGAGCCGGTGCAGCCAGCCGTACCGGTCATCGGCGCGGCCGTACTGGATGTCCGTGAGCTCGTCGCGGATCGCGGTCGTGACATCGCCCGCGGCTCCACCGCCGATCGTCACGTCGAAGCCGTCCCCCGCGAGCCGGCCGATCGGCGTGATGACAGCGGCCGTGCCGCAGGCGAACACCTCGGAGACCGAACCGTCCGCGAGCCCCGCGAGGAGCTCGTCGAGCAGGATGCGCTTCTCGACGACGGCGTGACCGCGGTCGGTGAGGAGCTGCAGGATCGACGACCGGGTCACGCCCTCGAGGATCGACCCGGTGAGCTCGGGCGTCTCGACCGTCCCGTCGGCACGCACGACGAACACGTTCATGCCGCCGAGCTCCTCGACGGCGGTGTTCGTCGTCGCGTCGAGGAAGCAGACCTGCTCGCAGCCCTTCTCGTACGCCTCCTGCTGCGGGAGCAGGCTCGCGGCGTAGTTGCCCCCGCACTTCGCGGCGCCGGTGCCGCCGGCGCCCGCGCGGTGGTAGTCCTGGGCGACCCAGATCGAGACCGGCTTGACCCCACCCGCGAAGTAGGGGCCGACGGGGCTCGCGATGACGAGGTACTCGACCTCGAGCGACGGCCGTACGCCGAGGAACGCCTCGGACGCGTACATGAACGGGCGCAGGTAGAGACTCGTCTCCTCGCCGCCGGGGATCCAGTCGACGTCGGTGCGCACGAGCGCCTCGATCGACCCCACGAAGTCCTCGGTCGACAGCTGCGGCAGCGCGAGCCGGTGCGCGGACCGCTGGAAGCGCTCCGCGTTGGCCTCGGGCCGGAACGTCCAGACCGAGCCGTCCGCGTGCCGGTACGCCTTGAGACCCTCGAAGATCTCCTGCGCGTAGTGCAGCACCGCGGTCGCGGGGTCGAGCTGGAGCGGGCCGTACTTCTCGACGCGCCGGTCGTGCCACCCGTCGGCGGCGGTCCAGCTGACGCGCGCCATGTGGTCGCTGAAGACCGTGCCGAACTTCGGCGCGGCGAGCGCGGCCTCACGGTCGGCGTCGGGCGTGGGCGTGTCGGTCAGGCGGATGTCGAACGCGCTGACGGCAGTGGTGATGCTCATGGTTCCAGGCCTTTCACTGGCTGAGAAGAATCTACCGGTGAAGACGGCCGAGGGGCAGGGCCTCGCGAGACGGCAGGTCAGCCGGCGACGCGTGCGGCGAGGTCGCCGCCCACCTCGGCCGTCGACCGTACTCGGTCGCCGCGCTCGGCCAGGTCGGCCGCGACCGCGGCCTCGACGGCCCGCGACTGCTCGCCGAACCCGAGGTGGTCGAGGAGGAGCGCGACCGAGGCGACGGTGGCCGTCGGGTCCGCCTTGCCCTGGCCCGCGATGTCGGGCGCCGAGCCGTGCACAGGCTCGAACATCGACGGCGCGACGAAGCTACCGTCGGCCTCACGGTCGGGGTTGATGTTCGCGGAGGCCGCGAGCCCGATACCACCGATGATCGCGGCGGCCTGGTCCGTGATGATGTCGCCGAACAGGTTGTCGGTGACGATCACGTCGAAGCGCGACGGCTTCGTGGTGAGGAAGATCGTGGCCGCGTCGACGTGCAGGTAGTCCGTGGTGACGTCGGGGAACTCGGCGTTGACGGCCTCGACGGTCCGGCGCCACAGGTGCCCGGCGTGCACGAGCACGTTGTGCTTGTGCACGAGGGTCAGGTGCTTGCGGGGGCGCGCCTGCGCGCGCTCGAAGGCGTTGCGCACGACGCGCTCGATCCCGAACGCGGTGTTGACCGAGACCTCGGTCGCGACCTCGTGCGGCGTCCCGACGCGCAGCGCGCCACCGTTGCCGGTGTACGGGCCCTCGGTGCCCTCACGGACGACGACGAAGTCGATCTCGCCCGGGTCGGCGAGCGGCGAGCGGACGCCCTGGTAGAGCTTGGACGGCCGGAGGTTGACGTAGTGGTCGAGGCTGAAGCGCAGCTTGAGCAGCAGCCCGCGCTCGAGGACGCCCGACGGCACGCTCGGGTCGCCGATGGCGCCGAGGAGGATCGCGTCGTGCTCGCGGATGCTCGCGAGGTCGGCGTCGCTCAGCGTCTCGCCGGTGGCGTGCCAGCGGCGGGCGCCGAGGTCGAACTCGGTGGTCTGCACGGTCACGTCGGTGCCGGCGAGGGCCGCGTCGAGGACCCGCAGGCCCTGCTCGACGACCTCGGTGCCGATCCCGTCCCCGGCCACGACGGCCAGGCGGATCGAGTCAGGAGTGCGCGTCATGCCGGTCAGGGTACGTCGTCCGGGTCGCGTACCGGACGGTCGTCTCAGAGTCTGGCCGTCAGGGGGTCGTGAGGGTGCGTTCGAGCGACCACGTGGGGTCGAGGAGCTCGAACCGCTCGCACACGACGGGCGTCGCGTCGTCGAAGCGCTCGGTGCCGAGCGCGCGCCGGAAGGAACGGCGGTGCTCCTCCTGCCAGGACTGCAGGGACCGGTCGCCCTCGCCCTCGGCGGCCGCGAAGTCGGCCGTGACCTGGGCGAACGGCACGGTCTCGACGTGCGTGGTCCGGATCAGCGCGCGCGGTCGCCCCGCGCCGTCGAGCAGGATGGACAGCTCCCCGACCCGCGGCAGCGGCTCGCCGCCGGCCTCGTACTCGGGCAACGACGACGACGTCGCGGTCTTGCGCCCGGCGAGGACGAGCGCGAGCAGCTCGTCGGCGAGGCGGGGGCTGTCGCCGAACGACCAGGCGGGTGGCGGCACGGCCGACGCGACGGTCTTGCCCGTGACGACGTCGAGCTGCCCGACGCGCGCCCGCAGCCGCGCGCGCTCCCAGTACGCGAGCACGGCCTCGGCCTGCGCCCGGTCGTGCTCGGGCACGACCGGGGCGACGGGCGCGACGGCGCCGACGACCTCCTTGGTCGAGCCGACGACGACCCCGAGCGCGCCGACCCGCCGCAGACCCTCGTCCGTCACCTGGGAGATCGCGTCGCCCACGACGACGACCCGCAGGTCTCGCTGCGAGGCGTCGATCACGGTGGCCCGGGGACAGTTGGGGAAGTTGCACCCGGCCACGACGACGGTGTCGACGTCCCAGCCGCGCAGCAGCTCGTCGAGCGGCGTCCGGTGGAACGCCGACCAGCGCGGCTTCCACAGCGCGACCTCCCGCGGCCCGAGCTCCTGCGCCTCGCCGCCCAGCAGCAGGGCAGGATCCAGCTCCCCGGCGCCGTCGGGCAGCAGCTCACGAAGAAGCTGCGACCCACCGGTCCCCGGCCGGACGACCTGCGCCCCCGCGGCGATCGACTCCCGCCGCACGAGGTCCACGTCGTCGCCGTCGTACAGCCGCACGACGTGCACGACGGGCAGCCCGGCCGCCCGGTACGCCTCGACGAGCCGCACGAGCGCGGGCACCACGGCCCGCGTCCCGTCGACGGGCATGGCCCCGCCCTCGACGAAGTCCACCTGCACGTCGACGACGACCAGCGCCGACGACCCCCAGTGCGGTTCGGTCCACGAATCCACCAGCCACCTCCGAAGCGCGCACCTACGACCGACACGGACGACGACGAGACCGCGGCGGGGCGCCGTCGTCGGGCAAGCGACGCCCGAAGGCGAGAGAACAGAAGAGGCAGGCGAGGGGGAAACCCTTCGCGCGATCGTGGCGGGCCTGGCGGGAGGCCGCGAGGCACGAGCGGCCGGATGGTAGATCGCGCGAAGGGTTTCCCCTCGCCTGCCGGACGTCACCCGTCACCGGGCGACGCGACCGAGGATCAGCGCGCGGCCGAGCCCTCGACGTAGTCCGAGTCGGACGGCTTGACCCAGGCGAACATCTTGCGCAGCTCGCGGCCGGTCGCCTCGATGGGGTGCGCCTCGCCCTTGGCGCGGAGCGCCTTGAACTCGGGGGCGCCGGCGTCCTGGTCGGCGATGAAGCGCTCGGCGAACGCGCCGGACTGGATGTCGGCGAGGACGGCCTTCATGTTCTCCTTGACGTGCGGGTCGATGACGCGCGGGCCGGAGACGTAGTCGCCGTACTCGGCGGTGTCGGAGACGGACCACCGCTGCTTGGCGATGCCGCCCTCGATCATGAGGTCGACGATGAGCTTGAGCTCGTGGAGGACCTCGAAGTAGGCGACCTCGGGCTGGTAGCCGGCCTCGGTGAGGGTCTCGAACCCGTACTGGACGAGCTGCGAGGCACCGCCGCAGAGGACGGCCTGCTCGCCGAAGAGGTCGGACTCGGTCTCCTCGGTGAAGGTCGTCTTGATGCCGGCGGCACGGAGCCCGCCGATGGCCTTCGCGTAGGACAGGGCGAGGGCCCAGGCGGAGCCGGAGGCGTCCTGCTCGACGGCGACGATCACGGGGACGCCGCGGCCGTCGACGTACTCGCGGCGCACGAGGTGGCCGGGGCCCTTGGGGGCGACCATGGCGACGTCGTGGCCGGCGCCGGGCTTGATGTAACCGAACCGGATGTTGAAGCCGTGCGCGAAGAAGAGCGCGGCGTCGGCCTTGAGGTTGGGCTCGATCTCGCTGGCGTACAGGCCGCGCTGGGCCTGGTCGGGCGCGAGGATCATGACGACGTCGGCCTGCTTGACGGCCTCGGCGACGGTGAGGACCTTGAGGCCCTCGTTCTCGGCCTTCTCACGCGAGGACGAGCCCTCGCGCAGGCCGATGGTGACGTCGACGCCGGAGTCACGGAGGTTGAGCGCGTGGGCGTGCCCCTGGCTGCCGTAACCGATGACGGCGACCTTCTTGCTCTGGATGATGGACAGGTCGGCGTCGTCGTCGTAGAACAGCTCAGCCACGGTGGTTCTCCTTGGTGGGATTCTTCGTTGGGTCGGGGAAGGGAAGGGTCAGGCGGTGCGGGCCACGCGCTCGAGCGCGCGGTCGGTGATGGACCGGGGGCCGCGGCCGATGGCGACGGCGCCGGACTGCACGATCTCACGGATGCCGTACGGCTCGAGAGCGGTGAGGAGCGCCTCGAGCTTGTCGGAGGTGCCGGTGGCCTCGACGACGACGGCCTCGGGGTGCACGTCGACGATCTTGGCACGGAAGAGCTGGACGACCTCGAGGACGGCGGTGCGGGTGCCGGCGTCGGCGCGGACCTTGACGAGCAGCAGCTCGCGCTGCACGGAGGCCACCGACTCGAGCTCGACGATCTTGATGACGTTGACGAGCTTGTTGAGCTGCTTGGTGACCTGCTCGAGGGGGTGGTCCTCGACGTCGACGACGACGGTGACGCGGGAGATGTCGTCGTGCTCGGTCGGGCCGACGGCGAGCGAGTGGATGTTGAACGCGCGGCGTGCGAAGAGGCCGGCGACGCGCGTGAGCACGCCGGGCTTGTTCTCGACGAGCACCGAGAGGGTGTGCCTGCTCATGTCTTCTGTCTCCTCGGGCTCTGTCAGTCCTCGTCGCGGTCCCACGACGGCGAGATGCCGCGGGCGTACTGGATGTCGTCGTTGGAGATGCCGGCGGGGACCATGGGCCAGACCATGGCGTCCCGCGACACGGTGAAGTCGACGACGACGGGCTGGTCGTCGATCTCGAGCGCCCGCTTGATGGTGGCGTCGACGTCGGCCCTGGTCTCGCACCGCAGCCCGACGCAGCCGTAGGCGTTGGCCATCTTGACGAAGTCGGGGACGCGGCGGGTGCCGTGACCGGTGTGGAGGTCGGTGTTGGAGTAGCGCTCGTTGTAGAAGAGCGTCTGCCACTGCCGGACCATGCCGAGCGACGAGTTGTTGACGATCGCGACCTTGATGGGGATCTCGTTGATGACGCAGGTCGCGAGCTCCTGGTTGGTCATCTGGAAGCAGCCGTCGCCGTCGATCGCCCACACGGTGGCGTCGGGACGCGCGACCTTGGCGCCCATGGCGGCGGGCACCGAGTAGCCCATGGTGCCGAGGCCGCCCGAGTTGATCCACGTGCGCGGGTGCTCGTAGCGGATGAACTGCGCGGCCCACATCTGGTGCTGGCCGACGCCGCCGACGTACACGGACTCCGGTCCGGACAGTGCCCCGAGACGCTCGATGACGTACTGGGGGCGAGGAGTCCGTCCGCGGGCTCGGTGTAGCCGAGCGGGTAGGTCTCGCGCCACCCGTCGATGAGCTGCCACCAGGCCTCGACGTCGGGCTTGCCGTGCGTCTCCTGCTCGCGCGCGAGCTCGGGCAGGAGGTCCGCGAGGACCTCGCGCAGGTCGCCGACGATCGGCACGTCGACGACGCGGTTCTTGCCGATCTCCGCGGGGTCGATGTCCGCGTGGACGATGACGGCGTTCGGCGCGAACGAGTCGAGCCGGCCGGTGACGCGGTCGTCGAAGCGCGCGCCGAGGGCGACGACGAGGTCCGCCTGCTGGAGCGCCGCCACCGCGGGCACCGTCCCGTGCATGCCGGGCATGCCGAGGTTCTGCGGGTGCGAGTCGGGCAGGGCGCCGCGGGCCATGAGCGTCGTGACGGCCGGTGCGCCCGAGAGGTCCACGAGCCGGCGCAGCTCGGCCGACGCGTCCGCGCGGACGACGCCGCCGCCCACGTAGAGCACGGGCTTGCGCGCGGTGGCCAGGAGCTTCGCGGCCTCGCGGATCTGCTTGGAGTGGGGCTTGGTGACCGGGTGGTAGCCGGGCAGGTCGAGCTCCTGGGGCCACGAGAACGTGGTGGTCGCCTGCATCGCGGACTTCGCGATGTCGACGAGCACCGGGCCGGGACGACCCGTCCGCGCGATGTGGAACGCCTCGGCGATGGTGCGCGGGATGTCGGCCGGGTCCGTCACGAGGTAGTTGTGCTTCGTGACGGGCATCGTGATGCCGACGATGTCGGCCTCCTGGAACGCGTCCGTGCCGATCGACGACGCGGCGACCTGGCCCGTGATCGCCACCATGGGGATCGAGTCGATGTTGGCGTCCGCGATGGGGGTCACGAGGTTCGTGGCGCCCGGACCGGACGTCGCCATGCACACGCCGACCTTTCCGGACGCGTGGGCGTAGCCGGAGGCCGCGTGGCCGCCGCCCTGCTCGTGGCGCACGAGGATGTGACGGAGCTTCTGGGAGTCCATGAGCGGGTCGTACAGCGGCAGGATCGCACCGCCGGGGATGCCGAACACGGTGTCGACGCCGACCGCCTCGAGGGACTTCACGATCGACTCCGCGCCTGTGACCTCGACGGGCCCGACGCGCGGGCCGTCGACGACGGGGCCGACACCCTCGCCGGCTACCTTGCGGGCCGCCGGGCGGGCGGGCTTCGCCGTGGCGGGGCGAGCGGAGGGGCGCACGGGCGACGGTGTCGCCTGGCGCGGCGGTGCCGGGATGGGGCCCTGGACCATCGTGTCTCCTGTGATCGGCGGGGTACGGCGGCATGAAAAAACCCCTCGGCCCGAGTCCACGGGTGCTTCGAGGGGTGCGCGCTGACGAGACCTGTGCGGTGGCCTCAGCCGGCGCGCTCAGGAAGTACTACGAGGAGGTTCGTCTGCACGGAGTTCACCGTACGCCGATCCCCTGCGGATGTCACACGCCGGGTGCGGACGTCTCACGTGCTGGACGTCCGCACCCGGGTGCGGGCAGCCGGGGAGGCCTCAGGCGACGTCGCGCCGCCGGAACACGAGCCAGCCGAGCACCACCACGACGACGGTCACGCCGGCCAGGACGAGCCCGCCGTGCGTCATCGAGACCACGTGCTCGACGTAGTCGCATGTCATGCCGCCGCCCGAGGGCGTGCACTTCTCGACCGTGTACGTGCCGTGGGCGGTGATCCATGCGTCCGACGAGACGGCGAGGGTCCAGCGTGGCTGCCCGAGCGCGGCCCGGACGACGGCCGCGTCGACGAGGGCGAAGTACGCCGCGACGACGCCGAGCACGGCCGTCGTGTGCCGGAGGAGGAACCCGAGCCCCGCGCCGATCGCGGCGACCGCCGCCGCGAGCACGACGATCCTCCCGCCCTCGGCCGCGACCTGGGTCCACAGGTGCCCGGTCGCCGACGCCCGGTCACGGAGCGCGAACGCGAGCCACTGCCCACCCAGCGTGACCGAGAAGCCCACGGCCGCGACGACCGCACCCCCAGCGCGGCAGCGGCCGCCTTCGTCCCGTAGACGCGCGTCCGCCGCGGCTCGAACGTGAGCCACGTGGACAGTGCGCCCGAGACGGACTCGGCGCAGACGAAGCTCGCGCCGAGCAGCAGCACCAGCCCCAGCAGCAGGTAGGCGTCGGTCTGGAGCGCCGCGACGCCTTCCTCGGCGAACGTCCCGCGGGACGGGAGGAAGTCGCTGAGCGTCAGCGACGGCTCCATGTCCTTCGCGCAGTCGTAGTCGGCCGGGTAGTTCGACGGGTTGGCCGCCTGGTCGTCCTGGCAGTCCTTGACGTACTGGGCGCCGTTGGCCGCCCAGTCCTCCTGCTGCTGCGTCAGGAACTCCTGCGCCTGCGCGACCTGCGAGGCGCTCGGCGGACGAGCCTGCCACCACGACGACGCACCGAGCAGCAGGCCGACGCCGATCGCGAGCACGGTCGCCCACCGGACCAGGCGCCGCGACCGGAACCGGTCGAGCTCCACACGTGCGAGCCTCATCACGCCACCTCCCCAGCACCGACGGGCACCTGTGGGGTCGCCGCGTGGACCTCGCCGCCCGCCGAGTCGACACCCGCGGTCAGCTCGAGGAACACCTGTTCCAGGTCCGGGGCCATCGTGACGAGCTCGCGGACGTAGAGCCGCTCGTCCGCGAGCGCCCGCGTGATCCGGGCGGCGTCCTCGACGCCGTCGACGACGAGGCGCTCGCCGTCGACGCGGACCTCCCAGCCGCCCGCCCGCAGCACGCCGGCGGCGCGCTCCGGCTCGTCGACCCCGACGCGCACGGGCGCCGTCCCGCCGCCGACGAGGTCGGCGACCCGTCCGCTCGCGAGCAGCCGGCCGTGCCCGATGATCGAGACCGTGTCGGCGACCTGCTGGACCTCGGCGAGGATGTGGCTGGACACGACGACCGTCTTACCCTGGGCACCGAGCGAGCGCATCGTGTCGCGGATCTCGCGGATCCCCGCCGGGTCGAGGCCGTTGGTCGGCTCGTCGAAGATGAGCAGCTCGGGGTCCTTGAGGAGCGTCGCGGCGATGGCCAGGCGCTGCTTCATGCCGAGCGAGTAGGAACGGAACCGCTCGTCCGCCCGCTCCCCCAGCCCGACGTCGTGCAGCACGCGGTCGACGGCGTCGTCGGGCGAGCCGATGCCACGCGCGAGCAGGGCGAGGTTCTTGCGGCCGGTGAACGCGGGGAAGAACTTGGGCTGCTCGACGATGGCACCGATCCGCGCGACGACGTCGGGCAGGTGGCGGGGCACCGTGGTCCCGAAGATCTCCATGGTCCCCGCGTCGGCGCGCGAGAGCCCGAGCAGCATCCGGATGGACGTCGTCTTGCCCGACCCGTTCGGTCCGAGGAAGCCGTGGACCCCACCGCGGGGGACCTCGAGGTCCAGGCCCTCGACGGCGACACGTCTGCGTCCACGGCGTGTGCGGTACGTCTTGCGCAAGCCGTGCGTGCGCACGGCGAGCTCGGTTCCTGCAGGGAACGGCATCGGACCCCCTGGGTGTCGGCTGTGACGGGTGCGCGCACTGTAGCGCACTTCGTCCCGAACACCACCGGGTCGTCCGGTTCCACCCGAGTCCACCGCGGCTCGGCCGCGGACTACTCGAGGATCGCGCCCCGCGACGCCGACTGGACCAGCTTCGTGTACTTGGCGAGCACGCCCCGCGTGTACCCGTGCGGGACCGGAGCCCAGCCCTCCCGCCGGGCGGCGAGCTCGTCGTCGTCCACGAGCAGGTCGAGCGTCTTGCTCGCGACGTCGAGCCGGATCCGGTCGCCGTCGCGCACGAGCCCGATCGGACCGCCGTCGACCGCCTCGGGCGCGATGTGGCCCACGCAGAGCCCGGTGGTGCCGCCGGAGAACCGGCCGTCCGTGATCAGCAGCACGTCCTTGCCGAGCCCCGCCCCTTGATCGCCCCGGTGATGGCGAGCATCTCGCGCATCCCCGGCCCGCCCTTGGGACCCTCGTACCGGATCACCACGACGTCCCCGGCCTGGATCGTGCCGTCCTCCAGCGCGTCGAGCGCCGCGCGCTCGCGCTCGAACACGCGCGCCGTCCCCTCGAACACGTCCGAGTCGAAGCCGGCGGACTTCACCACGGCGCCGTCGGGCGCAAGCGAGCCGCCGAGGATCGTGATGCCGCCCGTGTGGTGGATCGGGTCGTCGACCGCGCGCAGGACCTTGCCGTCCGGGTCGGGCGGGTCGATGGCCTCGAGGTTCTCGGCGACCGTCCGACCGGTCACGGTGAGCGCGTCGCCGTGGATCAGCCCGGCGTCGAGCAGGGCCTTCATGACGACGGGGACGCCGCCGATCCGGTCGACGTCGTTCATGACGTAGCGCCCGAACGGCTTGACGTCCGACAGGTGCGGCACCCGCGAGCCGATCCGGTCGAAGTCCGCGAGCGTGAGGTCGACGTCGGCCTCGTGGGCGATCGCGAGCAGATGCAGCACGGCGTTGGTCGAGCCGCCGAACGCCATGACCACCGCGATCGCGTTCTCGAACGCGTCCTTGGTCATGATGTCGCGCGCCGTGATCCCCTGCCGCAGCAGCTCGACGACCGCCTCGCCCGAGCGGTGCGCGAACTGGTCGCGCCGGCGGTCCGCCGACGGCGGCGCGGCCGATCCCGGCAGCGACATCCCCATGGCCTCCGCGACGGACGCCATGGTGTTCGCCGTGTACATGCCGCCGCACGCGCCCTCGCCGGGACAGATGGCACGCTCGATCGCGTCGAGGTCGCGCTCGCTCAGCAGCCCCCGCGCGCACGCGCCGACCGCCTCGAACGCGTCGATCAGCGTGACCTGCTTCTCGCTGCCGTCCTCGAGCTTGACCCAGCCGGGCGCGATCGTGCCCGCGTACAGGAACACGCTCGCGAGGTCGAGCCGCGCGGCCGCCATGAGCATGCCGGGCAGCGACTTGTCGCAGCCCGCGAGCAGCACCGACCCGTCGAGCCGCTCCGCCGACATCACGGTCTCCACGGAGTCGGCGATGATGTCGCGGCTCACGAGGGAGAAGTGCATGCCCTCGTGGCCCATCGAGATGCCGTCCGAGACGGAGATCGTGCCGAACTCGAGCGGGTACCCGCCCGCGGCGTGCACGCCCTCCTTGGCGCCCTGCGCCAGCCGGTCGAGCGACAGGTTGCACGGCGTGATCTCGTTCCACGACGACGCGACGCCGATTTGCGGCTTCGCGAAGTCGTCGTCGCCCATGCCGACGGCCCGCAGCATCCCGCGCGCGGCCGTCGCCTCGATCCCGTCCGTGACCTGGCGCGAGCGGGGCTTGATGTCGATGTCCGCCATGCTCGCCAGCCTAGGGACGAGGCCCTCGTCTGTCCCCGCTACGCGGCATGCTTTACCGCGGCCAGGATGTCGGCGCTGCGGATGTGCCGGGTCACCCACGGCGCGAACGCGAACAGCACCCCGGCGAGCACGAGCGTCACGACGCCGATCCCGCCGAAGTACGCCGTGTCCGGAACGTCGGGCGTCGCCTTGACGAGCTGGGCGGTGATCGCCTGCCCCGCCGACGGCGCGAGGAACCACAGGGCCATCGCCTGGCTCCGGAACGCCGCCGGGGCGAGCAGCGTGGTCGCCGCGAGGCCGACGGGCGACAGGCACAGCTCGCCGACGGTCTGGATGACGTAGACCGTGACCAGCACCCAGGAGCCGGCCTTGCCGTCGCCGACGGCGGCCGACGCGACCGCGAGGAAGACGAACGAGAGCGCCGCGAACGTCAGGCCGATCCCGAACTTGTACGCGGTCGGCGGACGGTCACCCGTCCGCACCCAGATCCACGCGAACACCGGCGCGAGCACGATGATCGCCGCCGGGTTGACCGACTGGAAGAACTCGGGGCTGATCGAGACCCCGAGGAAGTGCAGGTCGGTGCGGTCCTGCGCGAAGTCCGACAGCGTCGTCGCGGCCTGCTCGAAGATCATCCAGAACAGCATCGCCGCCACGAACAGCGGGATGTAGGCGATCACCCGTCGCTGTTCGACGCGGCTGACCCGCGGCGACCGGTACATCACCGTGATGTAGGCGACCGGCGCGACGAACGCGAGGTAGGACATCGTGTTGATGAACGTGTCGAGGGCCCCGGTCCGCGTGGTGGCCGCCGCGACGCCCGCGACCACGACGATGCCGGCGAGGATCACGAGACCGTGCCGAACGAGCGTGGGCCGCTCCTCGGGACGGATCGGGTTGGGCACGTCGTCGCCGGCGCCGCCCAGGTACTTGCGGCCTGCGACGAAGAAGACGAGCGCGGCGCCCATCCCCACGGCGGCCACCAGGAAGCCCGCGTGGTACCCGCCCCAGTCGCGTGCGAGCCCGACGAGGAACGGTGCCGCGAGGGAGCCGATGTTGATGCCCATGTAGAAGATCGAGAACGCCGAGTCGCGGCGGTCGTCGTCGCGGTCGTACAGGTCGCCGACCATGGACGAGACGTTGGGCTTGAGCAGGCCGGTCCCGAGCGCGACGAGGGACACGCCCGCCGCGGAGAAGCCGACGCCGGGGATCGAGAGACCGACGTGACCCGCCGCGATGACGATGCCACCGTACAGCGTCGATCGCCGCGAGCCGATCACACGGTCCGCGAGCCACCCGCCGATCACCGACAGCAGGTAGACGCTCGTGCCGTAGATCGAGACGAGCGCGAGCCCGGTCGTACGCTCCACCCCGAGGCCGCCGTTCGCGAC
Organism: Luteimicrobium album; assembly: GCF_030161555.1. Taxonomy (GTDB): domain Bacteria; phylum Actinomycetota; class Actinomycetes; order Actinomycetales; family Cellulomonadaceae; genus Luteimicrobium; species Luteimicrobium album. The sequence continues at coordinate 2,906,892 of NZ_BSUK01000001.1, read as the reverse complement.
CGTGTCCGTGAGGTAGTAGAGCAGGATCGCCCGCATGCCGTAGTAGCTGAACCGCTCCCACAGCTCGGTCGTGAACAGGGTCATGAGGCCCAGCGGGTGCCCGAAGAACGCGTGGTCCTGGGGCACACGGGGACGCCCGCTCGTCACGGTGGTCGCGTCGCCGTCGTCGGCCCTGGCCTCCCCCTGGCCCATGAGGCCGACTCTCCCACCGGGCGCGCGGAGACGCACCCGGTGGGCTCACAGGGGGCTCACACGGAGGCGCGGAACTCGTCCTCGAGGATGCTCATGACGATCGCGTCCGACCATCCGTCGCCGTCGGGCCGGACGTCGCGCAGACGTCCCTCCTCGCGGAAGCCGAGCGACTCGTAGAGGGCACGGGCGCGCGGGTTGATGCTGAGCACCTCGAGCCCGACCCGGTGCAGGTGCGGGCCGCTCCCGTCGGGCCCGCCGTCGAACGCGTAGCGCAGCACCTCGAACACCGCCTCGCGCCCGTACCCGCGCCCCCGGTAGTTCGGGAGCAGCGCGAGGCGGACGCTCGCCGACCGCGCGAGGTCGTCGACGTCGTCGAGCATGATCTGCCCGATCAGGTCGTCGCTGACGAGCTGGCCGTCGCGCACCGCCGCCGGTGTGATGGCCCAGTCGTAGCGTCCCGGGCTGTCGGCGACGCCGGCGGCCCACGCGTCGACGGCCTCGCGCGTGGGCGCGGACGGCGTGCCCATCAGACGTCGCGCCTCGACGTCCTGCGCGAACTCCCACAGCCGCGCCGCGTCGCGGTGCTCCACGGGGCGGAGCCGAACCATCTCCCCGTGGAGCACGGGCGCCCGAGTCATGCGGCCTCCCCCGTCAGCTGACCCGCTCGAGCACCAGCTCGCGCACGCGACCGGCGTCCGCCTGGCCCCGGGTGGCCTTCATGACCGCGCCGATGATCGCGCCGACAGGCCCGAGGTTGCCGCCGCGGATCTTATCCGCGATGTCGGGCTGGGCGGCGAGCGCGTCGTCGATCGCGGCGAGCAGCGGCCCGTCGTCGGACACGACCTCGAGCCCCCGCGCGACGACGACCGCCTCCGGGTCGCCCTCGCCCGCGAGGACGCCGTCGAGCACCTGGCGCGCGAGCTTGTCGTTGATGCGTCCGGCGTCGACGAGGCCCTGGAGCTCGGCGACCTGGGCCGGCGTCACGGGCAGCTGCTCGAGCTCGACCTCCTGCTCCTTCGCGCGACGTCCCAGCTCCGCCATCCACCACTTGCGGGCGCCCGCGGGGCTCGCGCCCGCTGCGACGGTCGCCTCGATGATGTCGACGGCGCCGGCGTTCACGACGTCGCGCATCTCCAGGTCGGTGTACCCCCACTCGCCCTGCAGCCGCCGACGACGCGCGGCCGGGAGCTCCGGGAGCGACGCCCGGATCTCCTCGACCCAGTCGCGGCTCGGTGCGACGGGCACCAGGTCGGGCTCCGGGAAGTAGCGGTAGTCCTCGGCGTCGGACTTCACGCGGCCCGAGGTCGTGATCCCGGTGTCCTCGTGCCAGTGGCGCGTCTCCTGGATCACGGTGCCGCCGGCGTCGAGCACCCCGGCCTGCCGGGAGACCTCGTACCGCACGGCACGCTCGACGGCGCGGAACGAGTTGACGTTTTTGGTCTCGGTGCGCGTCCCGAGCGGGCTGTCGGGCGTCGGGCGCAGCGACAGGTTGACGTCGGCGCGGACGTTGCCGCGCTCCATCCGGGCTTCCGAGACGTCCAGCGCACGGAAGATGTCGCGCAGCGTCTGGACGTAGGCGCGCGCGACCTCCGGGGCGCGCGCGCCCGCGCCCTCGATCGGGCGCGTCACGATCTCCACGAGCGGGATGCCGGCCCGGTTGTAGTCGACGAGCGAGTACTCCGCTCCTGGATCCGACCGGTTGAGCCGCCGACATGCGTGTTCTTGCCGGCGTCCTCCTCCATGTGGGCGCGCTCGATCTCGACGCGGAACACCGCGCCGTCCTCGAGCTCGACGTCGAGCCAGCCGTCGTGGGCGATGGGCTCGTCGTACTGGGACGTCTGGAAGTTCTTCGGCACGTCCGGGTAGAAGTAGTTCTTGCGCGCGAACCGGCACGTCTCGGCGATCTCGCAGTTGAGCGCGAGCCCGATCCGGATCGCGTACTCGACGGCCTTCCCGTTCACCACGGGGAGCGCACCGGGGAGGCCGAGCGACACGGGCGTCGTCTGCGTGTTCGGCTCGCCGCCGAACTCCACCTCGGCCGCGCAGAACATCTTGGTCAGGGTTCCCAGCTCGACGTGGACCTCGATGCCGAGCACCGGGTCGTACCGCTCGACGGCGTCCGTGTAGTCGACGAGCGCCTCGTACGTCGTGGTCATCGCGCCACCTCCAGCTCGGGGGCCTGCGCGAGCAGCGGCCCGCCCCAGACGTTCTCGAGCGCGGCCTCGAGAGCCGCGCCCACGCGGTACATGCGGTCGTCCGCCTTGGCGGGCGCCAGCACCTGGAAGCCGACCGGCAGGCCGTCGTCCGACAGGCCCGACGGGACCGACATCCCTGGAACCCCGGCGAGGTTCGCCGGGATGGTCGCGACGTCGTTGAGGTACATCGCCAGCGGGTCGTCGAGCTTCTCGCCGAGCTTGAACGCCGTGGTCGGCGCCGTGGGCGAGACGAGGACGTCCGCCTGGGCGAACGCCGCCGCGAAGTCGCGCTGGATCAGCGTGCGCACCTTCTGCGCGCTGCCGTAGTAGGCGTCGTAGTAGCCCGCGGACAGCGCGTAGGTCCCGAGGATCACGCGGCGCTTGACCTCGTCGCCGAACCCGGCCCCGCGCGTCGCGGACATCACGCGCTCAGCCGTGACGGGACCCTCGAAGGGCTCCACGCGCAGGCCGAAGCGCATGCCGTCGAACTTCGCGAGGTTGCTCGACGCCTCGCTCGGCATGATCAGGTAGTACGCGCCCAGCGCGTACACGAAGTGCGGGCACGAGACCTCGACGATCTCGGCGCCGGCCGCGCGCAGCAGGTCGAGGCCCTCCTCGAAGCGGGCACGCACGCCGGCCTGGTAGCCCTCGCCACCCAGCTCGGTGACGACGCCCACACGGACGCCCGTCAGGTCACCCAGAGCGCCCTGGCGCGCTGCGTCCGCCAACGGGGCCAAGGGCTCCGCGATCGAGGTCGAGTCGCGGCGGTCGTGCCCGCCGATCAGCTCGTGCAGCAACGCAGCGTCGAGCACGGAACGGGTGACGGGGCCCGCCTGGTCGAGCGAGGACGCCATGGCGATGAGCCCGTAGCGCGACACCCCCGTAGGTGGGCTTGGACCCGACCGTGCCGGTGACCGCGCCGGGCTGGCGGATGGAACCGCCGGTGTCGGTGCCGATCGCGAGCGGCGCCTCGAACGCCGCGACGGCCGCAGCCGAGCCACCGCCCGAGCCGCCCGGGATCCGCTCGAGGTCCCAGGGGTTGTGCGTCTGGCCGTATGCCGAGTGCTCGGTCGACGAACCCATCGCGAACTCGTCCATGTTGGTCTTGCCGAGGATCGGCAGCCCTGCCGCCTTGAGCCGCTCGACGAGCGTCGCGTCGTACGGCGGTACCCAGCCCTCGAGGATGCGCGAGCCCGCGGTCGTCGGGATGCCCTTGGTCACGACGACGTCCTTGACCGCGATCGGCACCCCGGCCAGCGGGTGGAGGTCTTCACCCACGGAGCGGCGGGAGTCGACGTCCCGCGCCGCGGCGAGAGCCTCGTCCGTGCTCACGTGAAGGAACGCGTGCACCGCTCCGTCGACGGCCGCGATGCGGTCCAGGTGGGCCTGTGTCGCTTCGACGCTCGACACCTCACGGGCCGTGAGACGCGCGGCGAGGTCCGCGGCAGTGAGCCGCGTCAGGTCGTCCGTCATCTCACTCCTCCCCGAGGATCTGCGGAACCATGAACCGGCCGTCCTCCGACGCCGGAGCGCCCGCAAGCACGTCCTCGACCGGCAGGGGCGGCTCCGGGACGTCGTCGCGGAACACGTTGACGAGCGGGAGCGGATGGCTGGTCGCCGGCACGTCCGGCGTCGCGACCTCGCTGACCTGGGCGATGGCGTCGACGATCACGTCGAGCTCGCCCGCGAGACGGTCGAGCTCCGCCTCCGACAGGTCGATGCGGGCGAGCGACGCGACGCGCGCGACCTCGTCACGGGAGATGGTGGACATGCCGACATTCTACGGGGCACACTCGCAGGCTCCCGAGCCTCGCGGACCCGGGCCCCGCCGCGCTCGTGTCCTCCCGGTGGGTGGTCCGCACCTGTGTCCGGGTATGCCGAAAGCCACCCCGGATCGGGGTGGCCTTCGGTTGAATGGGTGTTCGGCGGCGTCCTACTCTCCCACCCCGTCACCAGGGCAGTACCATCGGCGCTGAAGGGCTTAGCTTCCGGGTTCGGAATGGGACCGGGCGTTTCCCCTTCGCTATGACCGCCGTAACTCTATGAACCTGTTCGGGACCCTTTTCGGGGGTGTGCCGGTGGCTCTAGAACCGCACAGTGGACGCGAAACACGGAAAGTGTTGTTGGTAAGTTGTCGGCTGATTAGTACCGGTCAGCTCCACGGGTCTTTCGTCCCCGCTTCCACATCCGGCCTATCTACCCAGTGGTCTAGCTGGGTGCCTCTCACCCCGAAGGGTCTGGAAACCTCATCTTGAAGCAGGCTTCCCGCTTAGATGCTTTCAGCGGTTATCCCTTCCGAACGTAGCTAACCAGCGGTGCTCCTGGCGGAACAACTGGCACACCAGAGGTTCGTCCGTCCCGGTCCTCTCGTACTAGGGACAGCCCTTCTCAAGTTTCCTGCGCGCGCAGCGGATAGGGACCGAACTGTCTCACGACGTTCTAAACCCAGCTCGCGTACCGCTTTAATGGGCGAACAGCCCAACCCTTGGGACCTACTCCAGCCCCAGGATGCGACGAGCCGACATCGAGGTGCCAAACCATGCCGTCGATATGGACTCTTGGGCAAGATCAGCCTGTTATCCCCGGGGTACCTTTTATCCGTTGAGCGACGGCGCTTCCACAAGCCACCGCCGGATCACTAGTTCCGACTTTCGTCCCTGCTCGACCTGTCAGTCTCACAGTCAAGCTCCCTTGTGCACTTGCACTCGCCACCTGATTGCCAACCAGGCTGAGGGAACCTTTGAGCGCCTCCGTTACATTTTAGGAGGCAACCGCCCCAGTTAAACTACCCACCAGGCACTGTCCCTGATCCGGATCACGGACCGAGGTTAGGAGTCCAGAGCGACCAGAGTGGTATTTCAACGTTGACTCCACACACGCTGGCGCGTGCGCTTCACAGTCTCCCACCTATCCTACACAAGCCGCACCGAACACCAATACCAAGCTATAGTAAAGGTCCCGGGGTCTTTCCGTCCTGCTGCGCGTAACGAGCATCTTTACTCGTAGTGCAATTTCGCCGAGTTCGCGGTTGAGACAGCGGAGAAGTCGTTACGCCATTCGTGCAGGTCGGAACTTACCCGACAAGGAATTTCGCTACCTTAGGATGGTTATAGTTACCACCGCCGTTTACTGGGGCTTAAATTCTGAGCTTCGCTCCCAAGGGAGCTGACCCGTCCTCTTAACCTTCCAGCACCGGGCAGGCGTCAGTCCGTATACATCGTCTTGCGACTTCGCACGGACCTGTGTTTTTAGTAAACAGTCGCTTCTCCCTGGTCTCTGCGGCCCTCCACGCTAGCCGGCAAGCGGCTTCACGCTTGGGGCCCCCTTCTCCCGAAGTTACGGGGGCATTTTGCCGAGTTCCTTAACCACGATTCACTCGATCGCCTTAGTATTCTCTACCTGACCACCTGAGTCGGTTTGGGGTACGGGCGGCTAGAACCTCGCGCCGAGGCTTTTCTTGGCAGCATAGGATCACCCTGTTATCCCGCTGATGCGGTCACCATCGGCCCTCGGGCTTCACGAGCAGCGGATTTGCCTGCTGCTCACCCTGCGACCTTGGACGTGGACAACCATCGCCACGCCGGGCTACCTTCCTGCGTCACCCCTGTTAATACGCTTACCTACTACCAGGTCGGGTCGCGCGCTAGGCCCACCCAGTGTTCCCGAAGGAACGGCGGGGGATTCGGGCGCTTAGCATCACCGGGCTCGGTATGGGCGGTTCTTCGCCGGTAGGAGAATCTCAACTCCTTGTCCATCGACTACGCCTGTCGGCCTCGCCTTAGGTCCCGACTTACCCAGGGCGGATTAGCCTGGCCCTGGAACCCTTGGTCATTCGGCGGACGGGTTTCTCACCCGTCTTTCGCTACTCATGCCTGCATTCTCACTCGTGTAGGCTCCACCACTGGGTTACCCCGCAGCTTCACTGCCCACACGACGCTCCCCTACCCATCCACACGCCTGGACCACGAAGGCCTAGCAATATGTGAATGCCACAGCTTCGGCGGTGTACTTGAGCCCCGCTACATTGTCGGCGCGGAATCACTTGACCAGTGAGCTATTACGCACTCTTTCAAGGGTGGCTGCTTCTAAGCCAACCTCCTGGTTGTCTGTGCAACTCCACATCCTTTCCCACTTAGCACACGCTTAGGGGCCTTAGCTGGTGGTCTGGGCTGTTTCCCTCTCGACTACGGAGCTTATCCCCCGCAGTCTCACTGCCACGCTCTCACTTACCGGCATTCGGAGTTTGGCTGACGTCAGTAACCTTGTAGGGCCCATCGGCCATCCAGTAGCTCTACCTCCGGCAAGAAACACGTGACGCTGCACCTAAATGCATTTCGGGGAGAACCAGCTATCACGAAGTTTGATTGGCCTTTCACCCCTAACCACAGGTCATCCCCCAGGTTTTCAACCCTGGTGGGTTCGGCCCTCCACGCGGTCTTACCCGCGCTTCAGCCTGCCCATGGCTAGATCACTTCGCTTCGGGTCTAGACCCAGCGACTACAGACGCCCTGTTCGGACTCGCTTTCGCTACGGCTTCCCCACACGGGTTAACCTCGCCACTGAGCACTAACTCGCAGGCTCATTCTTCAAAAGGCACGCTGTCACCCCTGCCAAGGAGGCTCCAACGGATTGTAGGCACACGGTTTCAGGTACTATTTCACTCCCCTCCCGGGGTACTTTTCACCTTTCCCTCACGGTACTAGTCCGCTATCGGTCACCAGGTAGTATTTAGGCTTAGCAAGTGGTCTTGCCAGATTCACACGAGATTTCTCGGGCCCCGTGCTACTTGGGATCCCCTTCGGGAGGCCACGCCATTTCGTCTACGGGGGTCGCACCCTCTGTGCCGGGCCTTTCAATGCCCTTCGACTATGACGAAGCTTTCTGACTCCCCGGACCCGTGTCAGCAGATCCAGAAGGGTCCCACAACCCCGCACACGCAACGCCTGACAGCTTTCACACGTGCACGGTTTGGCCTGTTCCGCTTTCGCTCGCCACTACTCACGGAATATCTCTTCCTGCCGGTACTGAGATGTTTCACTTCCCGGCGTTCCCTCCACACACCCTATATATTCAGGTGCAGGTGACCACACATGACTGTGGCCGGGTTTCCCCATTCGGACATCCTCGGATCACGGTTCGTTTGCCAACTCCCCGAGGCTTATCGCAGGCTACGACGTCCTTCTTCGGCTCCTGGTGCCAAGGCATCCACCCTGTGCCCTTAAAAACTTAACTCAACAACAAAATTGCAGAAACCACGGACACACACCCTCTCGGCCACCCACGAAAGGCGACCGGCGGGCATGCCATCTGTGATTCACAAAGATGCTCGCGTCCACTGTACAGTTCTCAAGCAACCGACGATCCCGCAACTCACCCACGCCCTACGGCACGAGATCCCCGCGGCCCGCATCAGAAGCAACAACCACCACCCACCACCCACCCCGCACGAAGCTCGACCAACCCTCACAGGCTGACCGACCCTCACACGCAGTGGTCCGGGCGGCTCACGGCCGTTCCCTCAGGACCCAACAGTGTGCTCATCGCCCACCCCACCAGCCGGCCACCACCTTCCACACCCAGGCCCCCGAAGGAACCCCAGCAGTACTAGCAGCGACCAACCCGACAGGGCCAGCTCGTCAATGTTCCACCCACGAGCAACCACCCGGCACACGTTCGGCACCGGCATGAACCACAGACCAACCACCCACCCCAACAAGAGGCAGACCAGCCGGCCCACGGCGCTCGACAGAAGCAAAAGCTCCTTAGAAAGGAGGTGATCCAGCCGCACCTTCCGGTACGGCTACCTTGTTACGACTTAGTCCCAATCGCCAGTCCCACCTTCGACCACTCCCCCACAAGGGTTGGGCCATGGGCTTCGGGTGTTACCGACTTTCGTGACTTGACGGGCGGTGTGTACAAGGCCCGGGAACGTATTCACCGCAGCGTTGCTGATCTGCGATTACTAGCGACTCCGACTTCATGGGGTCGAGTTGCAGACCCCAATCCGAACTGAGACCGGCTTTTTGGGATTCGCTCCACCTTACGGTATCGCAGCCCTTTGTACCGGCCATTGTAGCATGCGTGAAGCCCAAGACATAAGGGGCATGATGATTTGACGTCATCCCCACCTTCCTCCGAGTTGACCCCGGCAGTCTCCCATGAGTCCCCGGCATAACCCGCTGGCAACATGGGACGAGGGTTGCGCTCGTTGCGGGACTTAACCCAACATCTCACGACACGAGCTGACGACAACCATGCACCACCTGTACACCGACCTTACGGGGCGACCATCTCTGGCCGTTTCCGGTGTATGTCAAGCCTTGGTAAGGTTCTTCGCGTTGCATCGAATTAATCCGCATGCTCCGCCGCTTGTGCGGGCCCCCGTCAATTCCTTTGAGTTTTAGCCTTGCGGCCGTACTCCCCAGGCGGGGCACTTAATGCGTTAGCTGCGGCACGGAACTCGTGGAATGAGCCCCACACCTAGTGCCCAACGTTTACGGCATGGACTACCAGGGTATCTAATCCTGTTCGCTCCCCATGCTTTCGCTCCTCAGCGTCAGTTGCGGCCCAGAGACCTGCCTTCGCCATCGGTGTTCCTCCTGATATCTGCGCATTCCACCGCTACACCAGGAATTCCAGTCTCCCCTACCGCACTCTAGTCTGCCCGTACCCACTGCAAGCCCGAGGTTGAGCCTCGGGATTTCACAGCAGACGCGACAAACCGCCTACGAGCTCTTTACGCCCAATAATTCCGGACAACGCTTGCGCCCTACGTATTACCGCGGCTGCTGGCACGTAGTTAGCCGGCGCTTCTTCTGCAGGTACCGTCACTTGCGCTTCTTCCCTGCTGAAAGAGGTTTACAACCCGAAGGCCGTCATCCCTCACGCGGCGTCGCTGCATCAGGCTTGCGCCCATTGTGCAATATTCCCCACTGCTGCCTCCCGTAGGAGTCTGGGCCGTGTCTCAGTCCCAGTGTGGCCGGTCGCCCTCTCAGGCCGGCTACCCGTCGTCGCCTTGGTAGGCCATCACCCCACCAACAAGCTGATAGGCCGCGAGCCCATCCCCAACCGATAAATCTTTCCAGACACACCCATGCAGGCACGCCTCATATCCGGTATTAGCCCCGGTTTCCCGGAGTTATCCCAAAGTCAGGGGCAGGTTACTCACGTGTTACTCACCCGTTCGCCACTGATCCACCCAGCAAGCTGGGCTTCACCGTTCGACTTGCATGTGTTAAGCACGCCGCCAGCGTTCGTCCTGAGCCAGGATCAAACTCTCCGTAAATGTTTCAACGCCAACCACACCCACCCCACCAGACCAAAGCCCAGCAGAACAGACACAGTCAACAAACCATACGAAGAACACCCCCACAAAAAAGGGGGCGATCAATCAAACTGGCCAGAACCAAACCATCCGGCAAAAAACCATCAGATTCGATCCATGTCCAAAGGAATCCCAACCAGGCCACCAACAACCAACCCCAAGGCCAGCCACCAGCAACCCGACGAGAGTTAAATTGGCATTGACTATCAAGCACACTGTTGAGTTCTCAAGAAACGGACGCTCACCCGCTCAAACCCTCCCGGGCTCTCACTGGGGCAACTTCTCCATCTTACCCGACCCTCGACCCACCGGCAAACCCGGTCGGAGCGAGAGTCAGAGTTCCCGAGGACGCCCACGCTCAACCAGAACGAAGGACAACCGCATCGGGGGTGTTGCCCGCGGGGACCAGCCTCACCGACCGAAGTCAGCTTGTCCGTTCCTCCCTGCCGGGCGACATCGAGAACACTACGGGGCACCCGGCGGCTCGTGCAAGCCCGTCCCTGGTGACCGTCGTCACCATGGCCCGACGGACTCCGACGACGTCGGGTGGGGACGGGTGCCGGCGGGCCGGAACCTCAGCTCGTCACCCGGTCGGAGCTGGGCGAGCGCGTCGGCGCCGGCGGGCGTCACGACCCCGATCACCGGGTAGCCGCCCGTGACCGGATGGTCGGCCAGGAAGACGACCGGACGCCCGGACGGCGGCACCTGGACTGCTCCCCGCACCAGCCCTTCGGAGGCGTACTCCCCCGCTCCGTGCGCGGCACTGTCGGGCCGTCGAGCCGGAGCGCCACCCGGTTGCTGTCCTGCGTGACGCGGTAGGGCCGTCGAAGGAGCGACTCCGAGGCTCCACCGGCGAACCAGTCGCCCCGGAGGCCGGGCACGACCTCGACGACGGCCGGCACCTCGTCGGCGTCGCTCTCGGCGAGCTCGAGCTCGCGACCGACCGGGATCGAGCGGTCGGCCACGGGACCCGCCCCGTGCGGCCGAGCCACCGCGAGGACGTCGCCGGCCCGGAGCGGTGCCGGGCCGAGACTCGCCAGCACGTCCCAGGAGCGCGACCCGAGGACGGGCGGCACGTCGACACCACCGCGGACCGCGAGATAGGTACGCAGGCCGCGCCGCGGAAGGCCGAGCTCGAGCACGTCCCCTGGCCTCGCACGCAGCAGCGCGTCGGTCGTGACGGGCACGCCCGCCAGCGTCGCCGGGGCCGGCGCACCGGTCAGGGCCACGACGTGGTCGGAGGTGAGACGGACCCGGAGCCCACCCAGCGTCACCTCGATCCCCGCGGCACCCGGAGGGTTGCCGAGCAGCAGGTTCGCGCGCACGAGGGCTCCTCGGTCGGCGGCGCCGGACCGTCCGACGCCGAGGCCTGCGCACCCGGGACGGCCGAGGTCCTCGACGAACGCCGCCGGACCGGGTGCGAGGACCTCGATCATCCGGCGCGCTCCGGGACGAACCGCACGCGGGCACCCGGCACGAGGAGGCCCGGTGGGGTGCGGGCCACGTCGAACATGCGGGCCCGTGTGCGACCGAGGAGCCGCCAGCCCCCGGGGCTCGGCGAGGGATAGACCGCCGTGAACTCACCCGCCACGGCCACCCCACCGGCGTCGACACGCGGGCGCGGGGTCGCGAGCCGCGGTACCCGGAGCGACGGGTCGAGCCCCACGAGGTAGGCGAAGCCCGGCGCGAAGCCCACGAACGCGGCTGTGTAGAGCGCGGACGCGTGGCGCTCGACCACCTCCGCCGTCGTGAGCCCTGCGAGCTCCGCGACGTCGTCCAGGTCCGGCCCGTCGTAGACCACCGGGATCTCGACCACGGCCCCGGCCTCGTCGGGCGGTGCGACCCCGGCCAGGTGCGGCGCCAGGGAACGCACCGCCTCGACGAGGCGCGCCTGCGCGCCCGGGTGCGCTGCGCCGTCGGGCGTCTCGCGGAGGACGACGAGGACGGAGCGAGCCGCCGGGACCAGGTCCGCGACGTCGGGGTCGGCGAGGGCGCGCAGGGCGCGCGTGAGCGCGACCACGAGCGGGAGCGGGTCGTCGGCACCCACGTCGACCATGACCGCGGCCGACCCGTAGGGGCGGGCGAGGATGCGGCACACGTCGGCCGGCATCTCAGACCGCCGGGACGACCGCGACGCCCGCGGCGTCGAGGGCCGAACGGACCGCGGCGACGACCTCGGGCGCGCCCGGCGTGTCGGAGTGCACGCACACGCTCCGGGCCGGCGACGCCACGACCGTGCCGTCCACGGCGAGGACCGTGCCCTCGCGCGCGAGGCGGACCACGCGCGCCGCGACCTCGTCCGGATCGGTCACGAGGGCGCCGGGCTCACGCCGCGGGACGAGCGTGCCGTCCGCGCGGTAGCCGCGGTCGGCGAAGGCCTCCGGAATCGTCGGGACGCCCGCCTCGGCCGCGAGCGCCAGCACCACCGAGCCCGGGAGCCCGACGAGCGCCAGCCCCGCCTCGGCGACGGCGTCGACGACGGCGCGGGCCTGCTCCTCGTGGTGGACGATCGCGTTGTAGAGCGCGCCGTGCGGCTTGACGTAGGAGACCTGGGTGCCGGCGGCCCGCGCGAAGGCGTCGAGCGCGCCGACCTGGTAGAGCACGTCGTCGCGGAGCTCGGCGTACGTCGCGTCGACGAACCGGCGCCCGAAGCCCGCCAGGTCGCGGTAGGCGACGTGGGCCCCGACACGGACTCCGCGCCCCGCCGCAGCCTCGCAGGTGCGCCGCATGATCGAGGGGTCGCCCGCATGGAACCCGCACGCCACGTTGGCGCTGCTCACGAGGTCGAGGAGGGCGGCGTCGTCGGTGAGGCTCCACCGACCGAAGCCCTCACCGAGGTCGACGTTGAGGTCGATCGTCGTCGCGCTGTCCGTCACTCGTCCATCATCGCCGACCCGGTAGTTTCGGGGGATGCCCGACGACCTCACCGTGAGACTCGCCCGCCCCGACGACGTCCGGGCGCTCGTCGCGCTCGCCGCCGAGACCTTCCCCGACGCGTGCCCGCCCGGGCTGTCGGCCGAGGCGATCGCGGAGCACGTGGCGCGCGAGCTCGACGACGCGCACTTCGCGTCGTGGGTCGCCGGGCGCTACGGCGAGCCGGCGGCCCCCGCGGTCGTCCTCGTCGCGGAGGCCGGCGACCGGCTCGTCGGGTACGCGCTCCTGGTCCGCGCGCGGCCCGCCGATCCGGCGCAGCTCGACGGGCTCCTCGGGTCGGGGTACCCGCACGCCGCGTCCGTCGAGCTGTCGAAGATCTACGCGCTCGCCTCGGCGCGCGGCACGGGTGCGACGGCGACGCTCATGACGGCGGCGCTCGAGGCGGCCGCGGAGCTGCTCGACGGGCAGGCCGTCTGGCTCGGGACCAACGGCCAGAACGTGCGCGCGCAGACCTTCTACCGCAAGCACGGGTTCGCCGAGGTCGGGCGGCGACGGTACGTCGTCGGCGGGGAGCCGCAGGACGACGTCGTGATGGCCCGGGCGGTCGGGGCCCGGCAGGCGTAGCCCGCCGAGCCCGGTGCCGAGGGTTCAGGAGCGCGTCGAGAACGCGGCGTCGAACGCGGCGTCGGGGGCGTCGAACGCGAGCGACCGCACGAACGCCAGCGCCTCCGGCGCGCCGAGCAGCCGATCCATCCCCGCATCCTCCCACTCGACCGAGATCGGACCGTCGTAGCCGATCTGGTTGAGCATCCGGAACGCCGACTCCCAGGGCACGTCCCCGTGGCCCGTCGAGATGAAGTCCCAGCCGCGGCGGCCGTCGGCCCACGGCAGGTGGGACGACAGCCGCCCGTTGCGCCCGTTCGTCATGCGCAGCTTGGTGTCCTTGCAGTCCACGTGGAAGATCCGGTCCCGGAAGTCCCACAGGAAGGCCGCCGGGTCGAGGCCCTGCCAGACCATGTGGCTCGGGTCCCAGTTGAGCCCGAAGGCGTCGCGGTGGCCGATCGCCTCGAGCGTGCGCACCGTCGTCCAGTAGTCGTAGGCGATCTCGCTCGGGTGCACCTCGTGCGCGAACCGGACGCCGACCTCGTCGAAGACGTCGAGGATCGGGTCCCAGCGGGCGGCGAAGTCGTCGTAGCCCGCCTCGACCATCGCCTCGGACGCCGGCGGGAACATGGCGACGTACTTCCAGATCGACGAGCCCGTGAACCCGATCACGGTCTTCACGCCCAGCCGCGCGGCGAGCCGCGCCGTGTTCTTCATCTCCTCGGCGGCGCGCTGCCGCACCCTCGGGGTCGCCGTCGCCCCACACGACGTCCGGCAGGATGTCGCGGTGCCGCTGGTCGATCGGGTCGTCGCAGACGGCCTGACCCTTGAGGTGGTTCGAGATCGCGAAGACCTGGAGGTCGTACTTCGCGAGCAGGTCGAGGCGGCCCTGGACATAGGCGTCGTCGTCCCAGCGCCAGGGGTCGAGGTGGTCGCCCCAGCACGCGAGCTCGAGGCCGTCGTAGCCCCAGCCCGACGCGAGGCGCGCGACCTCCTCGAGCGGCAGGTCGGCCCACTGGCCGGTGAACAGGGTGATCGGTCGGGTCATGGTCGCCTCCTGGGCGTCTCGTCGATGGTCAGGACTGCGTGGCCGCGGTCGCCGGCCCGGGGACGGACGTCCAGACGCTGGCCGCCGCCGCGCTCCGCTCGACCGCGTCGAGCACCCGCTGAACGCCCAGGCCGTCGGCGAACGACGGCGTCGGCTGCTCGCCCGCCGTGAGCGCCTCGACGAGGTCCACGACCTGGTGCGTGAACGCGTGCTCGTACCCCAGCCCGTGGCCGGCGGGCCACCAGTGGCCGCCGTACGGGTGCTCGGGCTCGGTGACGACGATCCGCCGGAACCCCGCCGTGCGCGGGTCGTCGGTCGCGTCGTAGAAGTGGAGGAGGTTCATGTCCTCGAAGTCGAAGGCCAGCGAGCCCCTCGAGCCGTTGACCTCGAGCCGGATCGCGTTCTTGCGGCCCCAGGCGAAGCGCGTCGCCTCGAAGACCCCCATCCCGCCGCCGGACAGCCGCGCGAGGAAGGCCGCGGCGTCGTCGACGGTGACCGGGCCGCGCTCGTCGCCGCCCCGACCCCCGAGGGCCGAGGACGCCACGGCCACCGGCCGCTCGTGCACGAACGTCTCGAGGAGCCCCGAGACGCCGGTGATCCGCTCGCCCGTGACGAACTGGGCCATGTCGATCACGTGGGCGGCGATGTCGCCGAGGGCGCCCGAGCCGGCTCGCTCGCGGTCGAGCCGCCAGCTCAGGGGCGCCTCGGGGTCGGCGATCCAGTCCTGCAGGTACTGGGCGCGGACGTGCCGGATCTCCCCAGCCGGCCCTCGGCGACGAGCTCGCGAGCCAGCCGGATCGCCGGGACGCGGCGGTAGGTGAAGCCGACGGTCGCCGTCGCGCCGGACGACGCCGCGCGCCGGGCCGCCTCGACCATCCGCTCGGCCTCCGCGACCGAGTTCGCGAGCGGCTTCTCGCACAGGACGTGCTTGCCCGCCTCGAGGGCCGCGATCGCGATCTCGGCGTGGGTGTCGCCCGGGGTGCACACGTCGACCAGGTCGACGTCGTCGCGGCCGACGAGGGCCCGCCAGTCCGTCTCGGTGTGCTCCCAGCCCAGCCGCTCCCCCGCCGCGCGCACGGCGGCGGGGTCGCGGCCCGCGAGCGCCACCATCCGGGGACGCAGGGGCAGGTCGAAGAAGCGGGGTGCGGTACGCCACGCCTGGGAGTGCGCGGCCCCCATGAACGCGTACCCCACCATGCCCACGCCCAGCGCGGGTCGGTCGTCGGCCATCGGGTCTCCTCGAGGTCTCGGCCGGCCCGCTGCCGGGCCGGGGTCGGCAGGTCGCCGGTTCCGGTCAGGACTCGAACGCGGTCGACATGTATTGGTCGACGTTGTCCTTGGTCACCACGGGTGCGTAGAGCTGCACCTTGCGGGGCACCTCCACCTCGACCAGGTCGCTCAGCGCCTTGCCCTGGACGAGCATGCGGGCCAGCGCGACGCCGTCGGCGGCCTGCGTCGACGGGTAGACGACCGTCGCCTTGAGGACGGTGTCGTCCTTCTTGATGTCGCGCATGACGTTCGCCGAGCCCGCGCCGCCGACCATGAAGAACTCGTCGCGGCCCGCGTCCTTGATCGCGGCCATGACGCCGACGCCCTGGTCGTCGTCGTGGTTCCAGATCGCGTCGATGTGCGGCGCCGCCTGCAGCAGGTTCGCGGCCGCCTGCTCGCCGCCCTGCACCGTGAAGTCGGCGGCGACGCGGTTGCTCACCTCGAGCCCGCACTTCGCGAGCGCGTCGGAGAAGCCCTTGCTGCGGTCCTGGGTGAGCGGGAGGGAGTCGATGCCCGCGATCTCCGCGACGACGGCGTCCTTCTTGCCGTCGAGCTTGCCGCAGATGTACGCACCCGCGCTGACGCCCATGCCGTAGTTGTCGCCGAGGACGGTGACGCGGGCGGCGTTCGGGTCGGAGAACTCGCGGTCCACGTTGATCACCGGGATGCCGGCGTCCATCGCCTTGCGCGCGACGCCGGTGAGGGCGGCGCCGTCGAACGGCAGGACGACGATCGCGTCGACCTTGTCGTTGATGAAGCCCTCGATCTGGCTGATCTGCAGGTTGACGTCGTTCGTGCCCTCGGCCTGCACGAGCTTCACGTCGGGATGCTTCTTGGCCTCGGCGACGGCCGCCTTGGTGATCGCGCCCATCCAGCCGTGGTCGGCCGCGGGCGCGGAGAACCCGATGGTGACGGTCTTGCCGGTGGCGTCGTTGTCGGACGTCGCGGCGGGGCCGGCTGCGGGCGAGTCGTCGTCGGACGGGGTGTTGGACGTGCACGCGGACAGGGCGAGCGTCGCGGCGGCGGCGACTCCCAGCAGGGCGACCCTGCGGCGTCGGAGCGGTGCGGACATGGCGATCCTCCTTGATCGTGGTGCTGCTGTGGTGCCCGGGGCTGGGACGCGGCGCTACGCGCTGCCGGTGCTGCGCGACCGGTCGGCGAAACGCTGCTGGAGGAGCACGGCGAGGACGATGATGACGCCCTTGGCGACGGCCTGCGCCGAGCTCGAGAGGTTGTTCTGGGTGAAGACGTTGCTCAGGGTCGAGAAGATGAGGACCCCGAGGACGGTGCCGACGATCGTGCCGCGGCCGCCGACGAGCAGCGTGCCGCCCACGACGACCGCCGCGATGGCGTCGAGCTCGTAGTACTGGCCGTTGGTGGACGAGCCCGCCGTCGTGCGGGCCAGCATCATGAGGCCGCCGATCCCCGCGGCGAGGCCCGACAGCGCGTAGAGGTACAGGGTGTGGCGGCGGACCTTGATGCCCGCGAGGCGCGCGGCCTCCGGGTTGCCGCCGACGGCGACCGTCCGCCGGCCGAAGGTGGTCCGGTTGAGCAGGAACCAGCCCGCGACGGCGACGACCGCGAAGATCCAGACGAGCAGCGAGATGCCGAGGGGCTCGGACTGGAAGACGTCGAGGAAGCTCTGGACGCGCACGATCTGGGTCTGCCGGTTGGCGATGATCTCCGCGAGCCCGCGTGCGGACACCATCATGGCGAGCGTCGCGATGAACGCGACGACCCGCCCGTAGGCGACGAGGACGCCGTTGAGCACGCCCGCGCCGAGACCGACGGCGAGCGCGCAGCCGACCATGACGAGCCAGCTTGTGTCCTCGGCGAGGGTCTGCGTTGCGAGCGTCGTCGCCCACACGGACGAGAGTCCGATCACGGAGCCGACCGACAGGTCGATGCCGCCAGCCGTGACGACGAACGTCATGCCGATGCTGATGACTCCGAGCACCGCGGCGAGCCGCAGGATCGTCATCGCGTTGTCGACGCTCGCGAACCGGTCGCCCGCGGTCGCCACCCCGACCACGCAGAGCGCGACGAGCGCGATCACGAGCCCGAGGTTGCGGCCCGCGGAGCCGCGCAGGAACGAACGGGGTCTGCGCTCCGCGACGGTACGGGCAGCGTCGTCGGGCGCGGGGGCCGGGGCCTGGGTGCCGCCGGCCGGGGCGGTGGTGACGTCGTGGTCGCTCATGCGGCACTTCCTTCCATGACGAGGTCGAGCACCTGGTGCTCGTCGATCCGGTCGGCGGGCGCCTCGTGGACGACCCGCCCCTCCGACACCACGAGGACGCGGTCGGCGAGGCCGATCACCTCGCCGATCTCGCTCGACACGACGACGACGGCCGTCCCCTGCGCGGCCAGGCGCCCCACGAGGGCGTAGATCTCGGACCGGGCGCCGACGTCCACGCCGCGGGTCGGCTCGTCGAGGAGCAGGACCCGGCAGCCGTGGACGAGCCAGCGCGCGAGGACGAGCTTCTGCTGGTTGCCGCCCGAGAGCGTGCGGGCCGGGCGGTCGGGGTCGGACGGGCGCAGGTCCAGCGCCTCGATCTGCCCGCGCGCGACCTCGCGCTCGGCGTGCTCGTCGAGCAGGCCCCCACGCGCCGTCCGGCTGAACGTCGAGAGCGTGATGTTGCGGTACACCGGCTGATCGAGGATCAGGCCCTGGCTCTTGCGCTCCTCGGGGCACAGCCCGACGCCCGCGGCGACCGCACCGGCCACCGAGCCGGGGCGCAGCGCGCGGCCGCCCACGCGAACCGTCCCGGCCGTCGGGCGCCGGGCGCCGAACACGGACTCGAGGATCTCCGAGCGTCCGGAGCCGACCAGGCCCGCGAGGCCCACGACCTCCCCGCCCGCACCGTGAAGGAAACGTCGCGGAACGAGCCCGCGAGCTCGAGCCCCTCGACGTCGAGCACGACGGGAGCGGCGGCGGCGGGCGCCGGGCGGCGCGGGATCGCGTACTCGACGGCGCGGCCCGTCATCAGCCGGATGAGCTCGGCGCGCTCGGTCGACGCGACCGGCAGCCCGGTGGCGACGGTGCGGCCGTCCTTGAGGACCGTGAGCCGGTCGCCGACACGCCGGATCTCCTCGAGGCGGTGCGAGATGTACACGACGGCGATGCCGGCGGCCGTGAGCTCCGCGACCACGCGGAACAGGTTCTCGACCTCCTCGGAGTCGAGCACCGCGGTCGGCTCGTCCATGACGATCACCCGGGCGTCGTGGGACAGCGCGCGCGCCATCGAGACGATCTGCTTGCCCGCGGCCGACAGCGCGCCGACCTCGGTGCGCGGCCTGATCTCGGGGTGGCCCAGCCGCGCCATGAGCTCGCGCGTGCGTCGGGCCGCGACCCGCCGCTGCGTGAAGCCCGCGGTCGCGAGCTCGTGCCCGAGGTAGACGTTCTCGGCGACCGTCAGGCCGTCGACGACGTCGAGCTCCTGGTACATCGTCGCGATGCCGTGCCGGAGCGCGTCCGTGGGTCGCGCCAGCACGACGGGCTCGCCGTCGACGAGGACGGTCCCCTCGTCCGGCTGGTGCGCGCCCGCGAGCACCTTGATGAGGGTCGACTTGCCGGCGCCGTTCTGCCCGAGCAGGCAGTGCACCTCGCCGCAGCGGACCTCGAGGTCGACGCCGTCGAGGGCTCGGGCGCCGGGGAACGTCTTCACGATGCCGCGCACCTCGAGGACCGGAGCGGGGCCCGGGCCGTCGGTGGGGATGCCGGCGGGATGACCGCCGGGGGGACGCCGTCGTTGGCGTGAGGGTCGTCACTGACCATGCGACGAAAGTAGCCAGACTTCTATCGACTGTCAATCAAAAGTTGAGAACCTCGTGTACCGTTACCGTCTTGTGACAGATGGAAGCCCGGACCACGCGTCGGGTGACCCGTGGTTCACTGTCCGCATGGAGGAGCTGCTCAAGTTCGCACCCCGGCCGACGGGCGCCGGCGAGATGTTCCAGCTCCTCCGCGACGGACGTCCGCGGACGCGCGCCGAGCTCGCGACCGTGACCGGCCAGGCGCGCTCGACGATCGCCGCCCGCATCGACTCCCTGCTCGCCCTCGGGCTGGTCACGCCGTCGGGCGAGGCCAGCTCCACGGGCGGACGGCCGCCGTCGACGTTCGCCTTCAACCCCGCCGCTCGCGTCGTCCTCGCGGTCGACCTCGGCGCCACGCACGCCCGGCTCGCCGTGACCGACCTCGCGTCGCGCGTCCTCGTCGAGCACGAGGAGCCGCTCGCGATCGCCGCCGGACCCACGCAGGTCCTCGCGCGCGTCGCCGCGCTCGGCACCGAGCTCGTCGACAAGGCCGGCGCCTCGCACCGTGACCTCGCGGGCGTCGGGGTCGGGCTCCCGGACCCGTCGACCACGCCACGGGACGGCCGATGAACCCACCGATCATGCCCGGCTGGGACGGCGCCGACGTGCCCGGCACCCTGCGGCGCGCGCTCGGCACGACCGTCCTCGTCGACAACGACGTCAACGTCATGGCGCTCGGCGAGCACCGCACCGCGTGGCGCGAGGCCACCGACCTCGTCTTCGTCAAGGTCGCGACGGGCATCGGCGCCGGGATCATCATGGACGGCAACCTGCGCCGCGGAGCTCAGGGCGCCGCGGGCGACCTCGGCCACATCCGGGTCCCCGGCGCGGGCGACGTCCCCTGCCGGTGCGGGAACGTCGGCTGCCTCGAGGCCGTCGCCAGCGGTCAGGCCGTCGCGAACGCGCTGCGCGCCGCCGGCGCTCCCGTGACCTCGAGCGCCGACGTCGTCGCGCTCGTCCGGGCCGGCGACCTCGACGCGAGCCACGCCGTCCGCCAGGCCGGGCGCGACATCGGGGCCGTCCTCGCCGCGACCGTCAGCCTGCTCAACCCGTCCGTCGTCGTCGTCGGCGGCATCCTGGCCGACGCCGGCGAGAACCTCCTCGCCGGGATCCGCGAGGTCGTGTACCAGCGCTCCCTGCCCCTCGCGACCCAGCACCTGCGCATCGCCACCGCGCACACCCGCGCCGAGGCGGGCGTCCTCGGCGCGAGCGCGATGGCCGTCGACGCCGTGCTGTCCGCCCCTGCCGTGGAGGCCCTCGTCTCATGACCACCCCACGCGTCGAGGAGGACGTATGACTGCCAAGGACCGCCGAGCGCTCGTCGTGCGCGGCGGCTGGCCCGGGCACGCGCCGGTCGAGGCCAGCGACCTCTTCCTGCCCTTCCTCGAGGACCACGGCTTCACCGTGGACGTCGACGACAGCCTCGAGGTCTACGCCGAGGTCGACTACATGGCCACCGTGGACCTCGTCGTCCAGTGCTGGACCATGGGCGAGATCCTGCCCGACGAGATGCGCGGGCTGCGCCGGGCCGTCGCGTCGGGGACCGGCTTCGCCGGGTGGCACGGCGGCGTCATCGACTCGTTCCGGATGGCGACCGACTACCTGCAGATGGTCGGCGGCCAGTTCGCCGCGCACCCGCGCGACATCGTGCGACACACCGTCCGCGTCGTACCCGAGCGGGCGGACCACCCCGTGGTCGCCGGGATCGACGAGTTCTCTCTCACCTCCGAGCAGTACTGGATGCTCACCGACGCGCTCAGCGACGTGCTCGCCACCACGACCATCGCCCCCGGCCCGGACGTCGAGTGGCGCGAGCCCGTCGTCTCCCCCGCCGTCTGGACCCGACAGTGGGGCGACGGCCGCGTCTTCGTGTCGACACCCGGGCACCACCTCGCCGACCTCGAGCACCCGTCGCTGCGCGCGATCATCGAGCGCGGGCTGCTCTGGGCGGCCCGCGCGTGACGACCCGCGCGCCCCGCCGGGCCGTGCCCGGCGACCCCTTCACCGGGCTCCTCGCCTATCCGATCACCCCGCTCGACGACGACGGCACGCCTGCGCTCGCCGTGCTGGGCGAGCTCGTCGGGGCGGCGGTCGGCGCCGGCGTCGACGGCGTCGTCGTGCTCGCGTCGAGCGGAGACGGGCGGGCCTTCGACGCCTCCGAGCGGGACCGCGTCGTGCGCGCCGCACGGGAGGCCGCCGGCTCGGTGCCCCTGCACGTCGCGGTCAGCGCCCCCGCGACGTCGCAGGTGGTCGAGCACGCGCGGGCTGCCGAGCGCGCGGGCGCCGACGGGCTGCTCCTCGCCCCCTTCTCCTACGCCCCGCTCGTGGACGCGGAGGTCGCCGCGCTCGTGCGGGCCGTCGGCGCGGCGAGCGCGCTGCCGCTGTGCTTCTACAACAAGCCCGTGCAGACCGGATACGACCTCACGCCCGGGCTGCTCGCCGAGCTCGCCGCCACGACCACGCTCCGGGGCGTCAAGGACCCGGCGACACTCCCGACGCGGAGCGGCACGCGCGTCGAGGCGCTGCAGGACGTGCTCGGCTCCGACCGTGCCGGAGTCGCCACGAGCGTCGCGGTCGGGCTCAGCGGCGACGTCGCCCTCACCTCCGACGCTTCGGTCTCCGACGCGTGGCACACCGGGCTCGCCGCGCTCGCGCCCGCGGAGTACGTCACGCTCCGGCGTTCACGGGTGGACGGCGACGTCGGCCCGACGCCGCAGGGCACCTGGCTGCACGACCTCGCGGTGGCGCTCGGGACCGTGCGGCCCGTAGCCGGGCTGCACGCGCTCGCAACCCTGCTCGGAGTGCCGACCGGCCCTCCGCGCGGACCCTGGCTGCCCGTCCCGCCCGACGGCGTCTCGCGGCTCAGGGACGTCGTCGCGCGGCGACCCTAGCGCGCGCAGGGCGGCGTCACTCCTCGTCGGCCTCGAGCTCGAGGCCGGGCGCGGCATCGTCGCGCAGAGCGTCGTCGGGAGCTGCGTCGTCGCGAGCTGCGTCGTCGTCCGGGGTGGCCACTGTGACCGCGTCGGGGCCGCCCTCGAGCAGGGCGACGAAGCCCGCCTCGTCGAGGATCGGGCGACCGAGCTCGCGGGCCCTGGTCTCCTTGCTCCCGGCGTTCGGACCGACGACCACGAAGTCGGTCTTCTTGGAAACCGACCCCGACGCCTTGCCGCCCCGCGCGAGGATCGCCTCCTTGGCGCCGTCGCGCGTGAAGCCCTCGAGCGACCCCGTCACGACGACCGTGAGGCCTTCGAGCGTCCGTGCGACGGACTCGTCGCGCTCGTCCGCGGTGCGCACGCCGGCCGCACGCCAGCGGTCGACGATCTCGCGGCGCCAGTTGTCGGGGTCGTCCGCATCGCCGAACCAGTCGCGGACCGCGACCGCGATGGTGGGGCCGACACCCTCGACCGCCGCGAGCTCGGCCGGCGGCTTCGCTGCGTCCTCCTGGGCGTCCGCGGGCTCGCGCGTCGCGGCCTCCTCGATCGCGTCGAGCGAGCCGAAGTGCTGCGCGAGGGCGCGGGCCGCCGTCGGGCCGACGTGGCGGATCGAGAGGGCGACGAGGACCCGCCACAGCGGCTGCGTCTTCGCCTTGTCGAGCTCGGCGAACAGGCGGGTCGTGTTGGCGTGCGGCGCGGACGGCTTGGTGGCCGTGGCCTTGGTCCAGAAGTAGAGCCGGTCCTCCCACAGCCCGGTGCCGACGCCCTTCTTCTTGATCTCGCGCCAGACGCGGACCTCGCGCAGGTCCTCGGGCGTGAGGTCGAACAGCCCGGCCTCGGTCGCGAGGACAGGGCGCTGGACGGGTGGGAGCTCGCCGGACGCGCACAGGGCCGGGTCGGTCGGACGGTCGAGCTCCGGGTCCGTCAGCGCGATCGCGGCCTCCCAGCCGAGCGCCTCGATGTCGAACGCGCCGCGGCCCGCGGCGTGGAAGAGACGTTCGCGCAGCTGGGACGGACACGAGCGCTGGTTGGGGCAGCGGATGTCGACGTCGCCCTCCTTGGCGGGCGCGAGCGGCGTCCCGCACGAGGGGCAGGCGGTGGGCATCTCGAACGCCCGCTCGGTGCCGTCGCGCAGCGCGACGACCGGACCCACGATCTCCGGGATCACGTCACCCGCCTTGCGCAGCACGACCGTGTCGCCGATGAGCACGCCCTTGCGCTCGACCTCGCTCGCGTTGTGGAGCGTCGCCATCTCGACCGTCGAGCCCGCGACCTTGACCGGCTCCATCACGCCGTAGGGCGTGACGCGGCCCGTCCGGCCCACGTTGACGCGGATGTCGAGGAGCTTGGTGTTGACCTCCTCGGGCGGGTACTTGTACGCGATCGCCCAGCGAGGCGCGCGGCTCGTCGCGCCGAGCCGGCGCTGCAGCGCGAGCTCGTCGACCTTGGCCACGAGCCCGTCGAGCTCGTGCTCGATGTCGTGCCGGTGCTCGCCGTAGTAGTCGATCATCTCGAGGACGGCCGGGATCCCCGTCACCACCCTGTTGTGGCTCGAGACCGGCACGCCCCACGACTCGAAGAGCTCGTAGGCCTGCGACTGACGCTCGAGCTGCGCGTGCTCCCCTCCTCCCACTGCAGCGCGCCCACGCCGTGCGCGTACATGCGCAGCGGGCGCGACGCCGTCACGCGCGGGTCCTTCTGGCGCAGCGAACCGGCCGCCGCGTTGCGGGGGTTCGCGAACGGCGCCTTGCCGGCCTCGACCTGCGCGGCGTTGAGGGTCTCGAAGTCCGCGACCGGGAAGAACACCTCGCCGCGGATCTCGATCCGGTGAGGGTGCGTGGCGGGATCGCCGCCGAGCGTCTGCGGGATGGTCGTGATGGTGCGGACGTTCAGGGTGACGTCCTCGCCCGTCCGTCCGTCGCCGCGCGTCGCGGCCCGCACGAGACGCCCGCCCTCGTACAGGAGCGCGATCGCGAGGCCGTCGATCTTGACCTCGCACAGGTAGTGCACGTCCCGTGCCGCATCCTCGCCGAGCTCCTTGGCGACGCGGTCGGCCCATGCCCGCATGTCCTCCGCGTTGAACGCGTTGTCGAGGCTGAGCATCCGCTCGACGTGCTCGACGGCCGCGAACTCGGTCGAGAACGTGCCGCCCACGCGCTGCGTCGGGGAGTCGGGGCTCCGCAGCTCCGGGAACGCGTCCTCGAGGGCCTGCAGCTCGCGCAGGCGTGCGTCGTAGTCCGCGTCCGAGCTGATCGGCGCGTCCTTGATGTAGTAGGCGAACTGGTCGGCCTCGATGCTCTCCGCGAGCTCCGCCCAACGGCGGTGCGCGTCGGCGAGGTCGGGGCTCGCCTCGGTGGCGGCGGTCGGCGCGGACGCGCTCGACGACGGCGGGGGCGTCCAGAGGCTCGTGGGTCAGCTCGTCGCTCACGCGCCCATCATGCCGTGCGGGTCCGACACCGGCCGGTCCACGACGCCCGCGGGCGCGACGCCCGACGACGACACGCTCGTCAGCCCGTGCCCGGCGACCGCGCGTCCGACCCAGGACCCGACCAGGACGAGCGCGAGCACGAGCGCGACGAGAGCGAGCACCGCCATCGCGGCCGCGACCACGCCGTCGAGCAGGTCGCGGGCCCCGGTGCCGCGGCGTCGGGAGCGTCCGGCCCCGCCACGAGCGGGCGACCGGTGGAACGGGTGCAGATGCGTTGCTGCCATGCCTCGAGCCTCCGCCGAGGCGGTCCCTCGCCGCGTCGGGCCCCGGTCGCGACCTCGCCCGACGTCCGTACGCCCGTGGGTGGTCCCGCCGTCGGCCCGGGTCCCCCACGAGGTTGACCCGTGGCCGGGCCGGGACGCCCGCGCCGCTCTAGGGTTCTTGCCATGACGTCGCTCTCCGACCCCGCCTCCGCGCCGGACGACCCGTACCTGTGGCTCGAGGACGTGGAGGGCGAGCGCGCGCTCGACTGGGTCCGTGCCCGCAACGCCGACGCCGAGGAGCGGCTCCGTGCCGCGCCCACGACGACGGGCGGCGCCCCGGTGCCCGCTCTCGCCGACCTCGAGGCGGAGATCCTCGAGGTGCTCGACAGCCACGACAAGATCCCCGACGTGTCGCAGCTCGGCGACCGGCTCTACAACTTCTGGCGCGACGACGTCCACGTGCGCGGCGTGTGGCGGCGCACCACGCTCGACTCCTACCGCACGGACAGCCCGGAGTGGGAGACCGTGCTCGACCTCGACGCGCTCGCCGAGGCCGAGGGCGAGTCCTGGGTCTGGCACGGCGCGAGCGTCCTGCGGCCGACCGACCCCGACGAGCCTTGGCGTCGCGCGATCGTGGACCTGTCGCGCGGCGGCTCCGACGCCGACGTGAGCCGCGAGGTGGACCTCGTGGCGAAGCGGATCGTGCCGCCGGCCGAGGGCGGGTTCCACCGCGACGAGGCCAAGGGCGGCCTCGCGTGGGTCGACGACGACACCGTGTTCGTCTTCACCGACTTCGGCCCCGGGCCCGACGGCGCGCCGACCACGACGACGTCCGGCTACCCGCGCGTCGTCAAGCGGTGGCGCCGCGGGACGCCCCTCGAGTCGGCGGAGACCGTCTACGCGGGCGAGCGCGACGACCTGTACATCTCGGCGCACCGTGCACGCGACGCCGGGTACGAGCGCGACCTCGTGAGCCGAGCGATCGCGTTCTACGAGGCCGAGCTGTACTGGCTCGACCCCGCGGGCCGGCTCCGGCTCGTCGACGTGCCGCGCTCGGCGGAGGCGGCCCCACGGCGCGAGTGGCTCCTCGTGGAGCTGCGCGACCCGTGGACGGTCGAGGGCGCCACGGGCGCCGTGACCTACCCGGCCGGCGCGCTGCTCGCGGTGCGGTTCGGCGACTTCATGGCCGGCTCGCGCGAGCTCACCGTGCTGTTCGAGCCCACGCCGACGACGTCGCTCGCCGGCGCCACCTGGACCGAGCACCACCTCGTCGTCAACGTGCTCGACGACGTCAAGAACCGGCTCCACGTCCTGACCCCGCCGGGCTCCGGCGCCGCTCCCGGCACGCCCTGGGCGCGCAGCCCGCTGCCGGGCGCGCCGGCGTTCGGCACCACCGGGGTCCGGGCCGTCGACTCGCACACGAACGACGACGTCTGGCTCGTGACCACCGACTACCTGACGCCGACGACGCTCTCGCTCGCGCGCGTCGTGGGGCCGGGCGACGAGGCGGACGGCGAGCGGCTGATCCCTGAGCCCCTCAAATCGATGCCCGCGTTCTTCGACGCGGCAGGGCTGGCCGTCTCGCAGCACTTCGCGACGTCCGACGACGGCACGCGCGTCCCGTACTTCCAGATCGGCCCCGCGGAGCCGTCCGCGGGCGCCCGACCCACGCTCCTGTACGGCTACGGCGGGTTCGAGATCTCCCTCACGCCGTCGTACTCGGGCGGCCTGGGGAGGGCCTGGCTCACGCGTGGCGGGACCTACGTCGTCGCGAACATCCGCGGCGGCGGCGAGTACGGGCCGGCCTGGCACCAGACGGCCCTCAAGGAGCACCGCCACCGCGCGTACGAGGACTTCGCGGCCGTCGCCCGCGACCTCGTCGCCCGCGGCGTCACGACGCCCGGGCACCTCGGTGCCCAGGGCGGGAGCAACGGCGGCCTGCTGATGGGCAACATGCTCACGCAGTACCCGGAGCTGTTCGGGGCGATCGTGTGCCAGGTGCCGCTGCTCGACATGCGCCGGTACACGAAGCTGCTCGCCGGAGCGTCGTGGGCGGCCGAGTACGGCGACCCCGACGACCCCGCGCAGTGGGAGTTCGTCCGCACCTTCTCGCCGTACCACCTCGTGGACCCGGAGCGGGCGTACCCGCCCGTCCTGTTCACGACGTCGACCCGCGACGACCGTGTGCACCCCGGGCACGCGCGCAAGATGGCGGCGCTCCTGCTCGACGGCGGCCGCGACGTCACGTACTGGGAGAACGTCGAGGGCGGGCACGGCGGCGCCGCCGACAACAAGCAGGCCGCGCACATGGCGGCGATCGCGTACCGGTTCCTGTGGGGGCGGCTGGGATGAGCAGCGACGACGAGCAGGCGGGCGACGGCGAGCAGGACGAGCCGACGAGCGCGAACACGGACGCCGCGACCCCGGACGGGCCGGCGGCCGAGCGGCGCTCCAGGGCCCCGTGGCTCGTCGCGGGCGCCTTCGTGGCGGCCGCCGCCCTCGGGTTCGCGGGCGGCGTGTGGGGCGGGCACGTGGCCTCGTCGACGGGCGGCGCGTGCGACGCCGTCCACGTCGCGTCCGGGACCCTGCCCACGATCGTGACGATCGCCGCGCACGGCTCCAGCGGCAGCGGCACGGGCAGCGGTGAGATCGTCCGGTCCGACGGCGTCGTCGTGACCAACGACCACGTCATCACGCCCGCCGTGAAGGGCGGGAAGATCGAGGTGCTGCTGTCCGACGGCCGCTCCTACGACGCCGAGCTGGTGGGCCGCGACCCGCAGACCGACCTCGCGGTGCTCCGCATCGACGCGGGCGACAGCCTGCCCACGATCCCGTTCTCGCACTCCGACGCCGTCGACGTCGGCGAGCCCGTGGTGGCGCTCGGCGCGCCGCTCGGGCTGTCGGGGAGCGTCACGGCCGGGATCGTGAGCGCGCTCGGCCGCGAGGTCACCGTGCCGACCGGCACGGGCGGGACGACGGTCCTGACCGGCGTCGTGCAGACGGACGCGTCGATCAACCCGGGCAACTCCGGTGGGGCGCTCGTGGACTGCGACGGGCGGCTCGTCGGCGTGAACACCGCGATCGCGACGGTCCCGAACGCGAACGGCGAGGCCGGAGGCGGCTCCGTCGGGATCGGGTTCGCGGTGCCCGTCGACACGGTGCGCGCGATCACCGACGAGCTCCTCGAGCGCGGCAAGGTCTCCCACCCGAGCTTCGGGCTCGCCGCGTCCACCGTGACGCAGGAGACCGCGGCGGCGTTCGACGTCGAGCCGGGGCTCTTCGTCGAGTCCGTCGTGAGCGGCGGCGCGGCCGACAAGGCCGGCCTGCGGCCGGGCGACCTCGTCACGCGGCTCGGCGACGTGACCGCGCCGACGACCGCCACCCTGGCGCGACTGACCGTGACCTCGCAGAACGGGGACAAGGTCGACGCCGTGTACGTGCGCGAAGGCAAGGAGCACCAGACGACGATCACGCTCGCGCCGCTGCCCACCTCCGCCAGGTGACCTCGTCCGGGGACGTCGGAGGGGCTCAGCGCCAGGGGTTCAGCGGCCTCGGGGGCGGCGCGAGCACGCGCAGCGGGACCGCGAGCCATGCCGCGAGCACGAAGCACAGGGGCAGGTCGAGCGTCACCACCGAGAGCAGCAGCGCCACGAAGCCGTACGTGAACGGCGAGCCGACCCCGTGCACGAACCCGTCGCCGAACGCCATGAGCAGCACGACCGCCGCGACGAGGACCGTGACCGCGAGCGCCAGCGCCCACCGGTTGCGCTGCGGCACGACGACGACCCAGCCGGCGATCAGCGTGGCCGCGACGAACGGCAGCACGTAGGACGACGCGATGAACCAGTCGTTCGCGAACTCGAGCCAGCGGTCCGCGTCGACGCCGGCGAACGAGCCGCCGCCGAGCGGGAAGCCCTTCTGGGCGCGCGCGATCACCGCCCACAGCCCGCCGAGGGCCCACGGGACGAACGAGCACAGCACGGCGTACAGGACCACCCGCCACAGCCGCGGACCGCGCGCGGCGGGCGCCCCCGAGCGAGCCGGCGCGCTCGTGCCCATGCGAACAGGGTGACCCGGGCGAGCGTCCGGCGCGCGTCGAGGCGGCCGGGCGAGGCTCACGCGTCGGACCGCTCGGCGACGACCTCGGCCACCCGGACGAGCGTGCCGAGCAGGTCGCGGCCCTCCTGGTCGGAGCCCGGGAGCGGTGCGGCCGGGGTCGTCACGACGACGTCGCGCAGACCGGCGAGCGGCAGGCCCACGCGCTTCCACGGCACGGTGAGGGCGTCGGCGACGGTCCCGAGCTCGGGGCCGGCGCACTGGGACACCTTGGCCCGTGGCAGGCCCGCCCAGAAGGTGACGCCCCGCTCGACGGCGCGCGCCACGGTCTCCCAGGTCCTCTCGTCCCACGACCCGACGTCGAGCCCGACGCCCTGTGCGCCGGCGAGCACCACGGGGGCGACGCCGACCCAGGCCGGGCCGACGTGCACGACGCTCGACGACCCGGCCGCATGGACGGCGTCGAGCACGGGCTGGAGGCCCTCGACGAGCTCGGGGCCTGCGACGGCGGGGATGCGCGAGTAGCCCGAGAACGTGGGCAGGACACCCGCGGCGACCTGGGCGAGCAGCGGCTCGTCGAGCTGCACGACGACGTCGCCCAGCCCGGGCACCTGGGCGCGGACGTCGGCGAGGTGCTGCACCAGGCCGGACGCGAGCGACGCGGCCACGTCCCGCACCGCTCCCGCGTCGGTGAGCACGCGGTCGCCGCGCGCCAGGTAGAGCTGCGCCGCCAGCGACCAGGGCCCGAGGACGCTCAGCGTGAGGCGACCGGTGTAGCCGTGCGCCGCGACCGCGAGCGCCGTCAGGTCGTTGCGCAGCGCCGAGGCGGCGTGGCGCTGGTCCGTGCCGGGACGGTCGGCGAGCTTCCAGCCGTGCGGGCCGAGCTCGGTCGCGAGCTCGTCGAGCAGGGTGGCGGTGCGGCCCACGGGGTCGCTGCCGGGGCCGCGCTGCGGGAGCTGGACGAGGAACGGCAGGCCGTCGGCGCCGTACGGCACGTCGACGAGGTGGTCGAGGACGGCCTGCTGGGCGTCGAGCGGCTCCACGCCCGGGAACGGCCCGGGGCCCGAGACGACGGTCATGCGAGGGCCGTCGCGGCGTGCGACGCGCCGGACCGCGAGGCGGCGGACACGGTCGCCTGGCCGAGGACACGCGTCCCGTCGTAGACGACGAGCGACTGGCCGGGCGCGACGCCGCGCAGGCGGTCGCCGGTCAGGCGGGCCTCGACGCCTCCCTCCACCGCTCGGACCCTCGCGGGCACCGGCTCGCCGTGCGCGCGGACCTGGACCTCGGCGTCGAACCAGGCGCCCGAGGTGTCGGTGCCGTCGAACCAGACGGGAGCACCGCCCGTGATCGTGTCGACCGTCAGGAGCTCCGCCGGCCCGACGACGACCCGGTTCTGCGCCGGCTGCACGTCGAGCACGTAGCGGGGGCGGCCGTCGTCGGCGGGGCGGTCGATCCGCAGGCCCTTGCGCTGGCCGACGGTGAACGCGTACGCGCCGTCGTGCTCGCCGAGCACCGTGCCCTCGGCGTCGACGATCTCGCCGGGGCGCGAGCCGAGCCGGTCGCGCAGGAACCCGCGGGTGTCGCCGTCGGCGACGAAGCAGATGTCGTAGGAGTCGGGCTTGGCGCTCACCGACAGGCCGCGGCGCTCGGCCTCGGCCCGGACCTCGCCCTTCGAGGCGTAGTCGCCGAGCGGGAAGATGGCCCGCTCGAGCCGCTCGGGCCCCATCACCGCGAGGACGTACGACTGGTCCTTCTCCGTGTTCGGGGAGCGGTGCAGCTCACGGCGGCCGTCGTGGTCGACGACGCGGGCGTAGTGGCCGGTCGCGACCGCGTCGAAGCCGAGCGCCGTGGCCCGGTCGAGCAGCGCCTCGAACTTGATGTGCTCGTTGCAGCGCACGCACGGGTTGGGCGTGCGGCCGGCCTCGTACTCGGCGAGGAAGTCCGCGACGACCGTCTCCTCGAAGCGCTCCGACAGGTCCCACACGTAGTACGGGATGCCGATGACGTCGGCCGCGCGGCGGGCGTCGCCGGCGTCCTCGATCGAGCAGCAGCCGCGCGAGCCCGTGCGGAACTGGTCTCGGGTGCGCGACAGCGCCATGTGCACTCCGACCACGTCGTGGCCGGCCTCGACCGCGAGCGCCGCCGCCACCGCGGAGTCCACGCCGCCCGACATCGCCGCCAGCACCCTCATCGCGCACCCCCGCGCCGAGCGACACGAGCCCCGCGGCCCGCGCGCGGTCCACCACGCCTGGCAGGACCTCGAGCACGAGGTCGACGTCGGCGTCGGTGCTCGTCGCGCCCAGCGAGAAGCGCAGCGCCCCACGGGCCTCGACCTCGGGGACGCCCATGGCGAGCAGGACGTGCGACGGGCGCGGGACGCCGGCCTGGCACGCCGACCCCGTCGAGACCTCGACGCCCGCCGAGTCCAGAAGGTACAGCAGCGAGTCGCCCTCGCAGCCCGGGAACGTCAGGTGCGCGTTGGCGGGCAGGCGCGCGGCCCGCCCGTCGGGCGGCAGGGACAGGTCCGCGGGGCCGCGCAGGACGGCGTCGGGCACACGCTCGACGACGCCCGCGACGAGCCGGTCGCGCAGCGCGGCGAGGCGCGCAGCCCGCTCGGGCAGCGCACCCACGGCCTCGGTCGCGGCCACGGCGAACGAGCGGATCCCGGCGACGTCGAGCGTGCCCGACCGGACGCCGCGCTCCTGGCCGCCGCCGTGGAGGACGGGCGTCATCGGGAGGTCCTTGCGCGCGACGAGCGCGCCCGTGCCCACCGGGCCGCCGAGCTTGTGCGCGGTGACCGTCATGGCGTCGAGGCCGCTCGCGGCGAAGCTCACCGGGACCTGCCCGAGCGCCTGGACCGCGTCGCTGTGCACCGGGACGCCGTGCTGGTGGGCGAGCTGGACGATCTCGCGGACGGGCTGCACGGTGCCGACCTCGTTGTTCGCCCACATGACCGAGACGAGCGCCGTCTGCGCGGCGTTCGCGGCGAGCTCCTCGCGCAGCGCAGCGAGGTCGACCCGGCCCTCGGCGTCGACCGGGAGCAGAACGATCTCGGCACCCGAGTGCTCGGCCATCCAGAACGCCGGGTCGAGGACCGCGTGGTGCTCGACGGCCGAGACGAGGATGCGGCGGCGCTCCGGGTGCCCGGTGCGACGGCCCCAGAAGATCCCCTTGACCGCGAGGTTGTCGGCCTCCGTGCCGCCACCCGTGAAGAGCACCTCGCTGGGACGCGCACCGACCGCGGCCGCGAGCGCCTCGCGCGACTCCTCGACCGTCCGGCGAGCCGCCCGGCCCGCCGTGTGCAGCGACGAGGGGTTGCCCGTCCGGGCGAGCTCCGCCGTCATCGCCTCGAGCGCCGTCGACGACATGGGGGTCGTCGCGGCGTGGTCGAGGTAGGCGCGGGTCACCGGTCAAGTCTACGGAGGCGACGGTCGTGGACGCGCCGGAGACCGTACGCCGTGGGTGCCCGGTGGCGAGAATGGGGCATGACCACTCTCGGCGCCGTGTTCCCGCCCAGCCTCCCGCCCGAGGCCCTCGTCCCCGCCGCCCGCGTCGCCGACGAAGCCGGCATCGACGAGCTCTGGCTCTGGGAGGACTGCTTCCGCGAGAGCGGCATCGCCACGGCGGCCATCGCGCTGACGGCCACGTCGCGGATCCGCGTCGGGATCGGCGTCATGCCCACGCCCCTGCGCAACGTCGCGCTCACGGCCATGGAGGTCGCCACCCTCGAGCGCGCGTTCCCGGGTCGGTTCCTGCCCGGGATCGGGCACGGCGTCCAGGAGTGGATGGAGCAGGTCGGCAACCGCGCGTCGTCGCCCCTCACGCTGCTGCGCGAGTACGCGACCGCGCTGCGCGCCCTGCTCGCCGGGGAGCGCGTCACCACCCAGGGCCGCTACGTGCAGCTCCGGGACGTCGCGCTCGACTGGCCCCCGCTCACCGCTCCCCCGGTGCTGTCCGCCGCGACGGGCCCCCGCACCGTCCGGCTGACCGGCGAGGTCGCCGACGGCACGATCCTCACCGCCGAGAGCGCGGCCGACGACGTCCGGGCCGCGCGCGCGGTCGTCGACGAGGCGCGCGTCACGTCCGGGCGTGCCGACGGTCACCTGGTCGTCGTGAACCTCGCCACCACCGACGACCCGCAGCGCGACGCCGACGCCGTCCACGCGATGGCCGAGGCCGGCGCCGACACGGTCGTCCTGCAGCCGGGGGCGTACGACGCGCCCGTCGACGGCGCCGCGTTCATGACGTACGTCGGGACGCAGGTGCGGCCGCTGCTCTGAGCGTGTCTCCCGCAGCACCGGAAAGGGCTTGTCCCGGCGACGGGTCCTCGCGTAGCGTGCGGCGATGACCTCGGAGCCGCACGTGGTGCCCCATCCGTCGGGAGGCCGGCGCCTGCGCTGGCCCGACCTTCCGGCGGCCGGCCGCGCCGCCGTCGAGCAGCGGCTGGGCGGACGCGTGGTGGACGAGCGCAGCGCGGAGACGGGCTTCAGCCCGGGGCTCGCGTCGGTGCTCACCACCGCATCCGGGGCGCGGGCGTTCGTCAAGGCCGCTCGCGAGGCCGACGAGCCGGACAGTGCCCGGCTGCACCGTGCCGAGGCGCGGGTGACCGCGACGCTTCCCGCGGCCGTCCCCCGTCCCCGACTGCTCTGGGTCCACGACGACGGCGACTGGGTGGTCGCGGCCTACGAGGTCGTCGACGGACGGACGCCCGCCATCCCGTGGGATCCCGACGAGCTGGACGCCGTCCTCGACGCCGTCGCCCGGGTCGGCGCCACGAGCGCCGTTGGGCTCGACCTGCCCGACGCCGCGACCGACGCCGCCGGGCTCTTCACCGGCTGGGAGCGCCTGCGCGACGACCCCGACCCGGCCCTCGCGGACATCGCGCCCTGGGCGCCGGTCCGCCTCGACGAGCTCGTCGACCTCGCCGGGCAGGGGGCCGCGGCGTGCGCCGGCGACGCGCTCGTGCACGGCGACCTGCGCGCCGACAACCTGCTCGTCTCGGGCGGTCGCGTGGTCGTCGTGGACTGGCCGTGGGCCATGCGCGGGGCGGCGTTCTTCGACCTCGTCGGGTTCCTGCCGAGCGTCGGGATGCAGGGGATCCGGGGCCGCACCGACCCGCTGGCCGGACCGGCCGACGTCGAGCACCGGCGCGCGGTGGGGACGGAGCTCGACGCGCTCTTCCGGTCCGGTCCGTCCGCCGCGGGCATCGACGACGCCCAGGTCTTGGCCGTCGTCGCGGGGATCACCGCGTACTTCCTCGACTCCGGACGGCGCCCGCCGGTCCCGTCGATCCCCCGGCTGCGCGCGTTCCAGCGTGCGCAGGGCTGCCGCCGCGGCGTGGCTGGAGGTGCTGCTCGACGGCGCACGGTGAGCGCGCGCCGTCGAGCAGCCGGGATCAGGCGAGCGCCGGCTCGGGCTCGGCCGCCCGACGCTCGGGGACCGCGAGCCCCAGGTTGTCGCGCAGCGTCGTGCCCGTGTACTCGGTGCGCAGCGACCCGCGCTCCTGCAGCAGCGGGACCACGCGGTCGACGAACTCGTCGAGCCCGGTCGGCACGAGGTGCGAGCCGACGATGAACCCGTCGGAGCCGTCCTGCTGGACGAAGTCGTCGATCCGGTCCGCGACCTGCTGCGGCGTCCCGACGAACTCAGCGCGCGACAACTGGTCGATCACGGTCTCGCGGAGCGTGAAGCCGTGCTCCTCGGCGCGCGCCCGCAGCCGGTTCGCCCAGCCGACGCGGTCGGCGTCGAGCAGGGCTCGGCCCTGGATGAACGGCGGCGCGGCGACGTCGGGCTCGACGTCGGGCAGCGGGCCGTCGGGGTCGTAGGACGACGGGTCCCGGTTCCAGATCTGCTCGAGGAGGATGAGCGCCGTCTTGCCCGTGACCTGCTGGTCCCGGACCCAGCGTGCCTTCTCCTCCGCCTCGGCCTGCGTGTCGCCGAGGACGAACGAGCCGCTCGGCAGGATCTTCACCGAGCCCGGCGCCCGGCCGAGCCGGGCCGCCCGCTCCTGAATGTCGCGGTAGTAGGCCTGCGCCTCGTCGAGCCGGGTGAACGGCGAGAAGATCGCGTCCGAGCTCGCGGCCGCGAAGTCCCGGCCCTGCGGCGAGACGCCCGCCTGGAGCACGACAGGGTGGCCCTGCGGCGAGCGCGGCACCGTGAACCGGCCGCGCACGTCGAACTGGTTCCCGTGGTGCTCGAACTGCCCCGGCAACCGGCCGGCGTCGTCGGGACCGCGGAGGAACCGGCCGCTCGCCTGGTCGGCCACGATCGCGTCGTCGGCCCACGAGTCCCACAGGGCACGGACCAGCGCGACCGCCTCGCCCGCCCGCTCGTAGCGCTGCGAGCGGTCGAGGAAGCCGCCGCGCCGGAAGTTCTGGCCCGTGAACGCGTCGAAGCTCGTGACGACGTTCCAGGCCGCCCGACCGCCCGAGAGGTGGTCGAGGGTCGCGAGCTGACGCGCCAGCTCGTACGGCTCGTTGAACGTCGCGTTGATCGTCGCCGCCAGCCCGAGGTGCTCGGTGACCGCCGCGAGGGACGCGAGCACCGTGAACGTGTCGGGTCGGCCGATGACGTCCTGGTCGAAGACCTGGCCGTCGCGCTCGCGCAGCGCGAGGCCCTCGGCCAGGAAGAAGAAGTCGAAGCGGCCGCGCTCGGCGGTGCGGGCCGTGTGCTCGAACGACGAGAAGTCGATCTGGCTGCCGGCCTCGGGCAGCTGCCACAGGGTGTGGTGGTTCACGCCCCCGAGGTAGGCGCCGAGGATGATCTGCTTGCGGGGCTTGCCGGTCTCGCTCATGGCGTTCCTCCGGTCTGGGTCGGGTGGTCGGTGGGTGCGGTCCGGCGCGTGCGGGTCCGGCGCGTCACGCGGCCGCGTAGCGGCTCGGCACGTCCGTCGGCAGGCCGAGCAGCCCGCGCAGCGTCGCACGGTCGTAGGCGCCGCGGGCGAGCCCCCGCCGCCGGAGCTCGGGCGCCAGGTCGCGCGCGATCGCGGTCAGGTCGCCGGGGAGCGTCGCGGGGCGCAGGCGCACGCCCGCGTAGCCGAGGTCGCGCCACGACTCGACGCGGTCCGCGATCGCGGCCGCCGAGCCCGCGTCGATGCCGGTGTCCGTGGTCCAGACCGTGCCCGCGGTCTCGTCGAGGCGCGCCCGCCGGGCCTGCCCGGTCTCGCCGTCCGCGTCGAGCACGACGACGACGTCCGCCCACACCTGCAGCGGCTCGCCCTCCCGCCCGACCCGGGTCTCGGCGTCGTGGACCTCTCCGAGGATCCGGCGCGCGTCGTCGTCGTCGAACGGCGTGACGAAGATCAGGTCGGCCGAGCGCGCCGCCAGCTCGTACGGCACCCGGCTGTGCGCGAGCGACGTGACGACCGGCTGTCCCTGCGGCGAGCGCGGCGTGATCGACGGGCCACGCACCGAGAAGAAGCGCGACTCGAAGTCGACCCGGTGCACCTTGTTCCGGTCGATGAAGCGCTGGGTCGCGACGTCGCGGATCTCCGCGTCGTCCTCCCACGAGTCCCACAGCCGTCGGACCACCTCGACGACGTCCGCGGCCTCCTCGAACGTGTCGGAGACGTGGGCCGCGACGGCCGGGTCCTCGATGTCGAACGGGGCGACGAACTCGAGGAAGTCACGTCGGCCGAAGAGCTCCGCCTGAGAGGACCCGGCGCTGACCCGGACCTGCCAGCCCGCCCGCCCGCGGCTCGTCCAGTCGAGCGTCGCGAGCGCCTTCGCGACGTGGAACGGCTCCGTGTGCGTCACCGTCACGGTCGGGACGAGGCCGATGCCCTCGGTCACCGGGGCCAGCCGGGCGGCGATCAGCTCCGCGTCGAGGCGTCCGCGGACCTGGTCGAGGCGGTCGTCGGGCGCGAAGTGGTCGGTCGACTGGATCGCGAACGAGTCCTCGAACGTCACGAGGTCGGCGATCGCCTCCTGCGCGACGCGGACCTGGTCGAGCCAGTAGCCCGCGCTCAGCAGATCGCGGGGTCGAGCGTCCGGCTCGCGCCAGGCCGCAGGGTGCCAGCCCGCGCCGTCGAGCGCGATACCGAGGTGGAACGTGGACATGACGGTGGCCGCCTCTCCCGGGCCGAGGCCCGCTCCGTGGTGGCCGGACCGTAGCAACGGGGACCGGTGACCGGCGCTGCTCGACGGCTGCCTCTCGCGACCCGGGACGACGTGACGTCACGTGACGGCGGTGGGAGACGAGACGCCAGGACGACGGGCGTCCGAACGATCGGACGACGGGAGCGTCAGAACGGCGGACCCTCGTCGAG
Organism: Luteimicrobium album; assembly: GCF_030161555.1. Classification (GTDB taxonomy): domain Bacteria; phylum Actinomycetota; class Actinomycetes; order Actinomycetales; family Cellulomonadaceae; genus Luteimicrobium; species Luteimicrobium album. The sequence goes on along the minus strand of NZ_BSUK01000001.1, from coordinate 2,869,625 downwards.
CAGTTCCCGCCGGATCGGGACTGCCGGGACATCCCGCCGCCCTGCCGCAGCCGGGCGCGAGGTCTCGACCTCGCCGTCCCCCAGCGCGGCGCACGCGTGAGCGCGGTCGACCACGTGCGCACCGACGACATGGTCGTGCCCCGACGGGGCGCCCCAGGTCACGCGACCGCTCGCCGGGTCACGCACCGTCGACCAGGCGCCGTGGGTCTTGAGATTGTGATGACGGCGGCACACGGGATGCAGGTTGTCGGCCCGTGTCTGTCCCGGCGGACGCGGCTCGGCGCCGGCGCTCGCGTGGTCGAACGGCTCGACATGACCCAGGTCGCACCGCCACGCGGGTACCCGGCAGCCCGGGAACGTGCAGGTCTCGTCGCGGGCGCGCACGAGGTCCCCGAGCACGACGCCCGGCCGGTAGGTCCGGCGCGAGACGTCCGTCGCGACTCCTGTCGCCGGGTCCGTGAGGATCCGTTGCCACGTCACGTTCGGGCCGGAGGCCAGGCCGCGCGCGAGAGAAGCCGGGATCGGCCCGAATCCCCGCAGCTCACCCGGCTCGTCGTCCAGACCCAGCAGGGTCGAGGCGGCAACCGTGACGTGGACGACCGTCCGCACGGTGGGAGCCGTCCATGCGACGCCGTCGACCACTGCGTCGCCCATCGCGACGTCGTCGAGGGCTACTCCGCCGGTCGCCACACCCTCCGTCGCCGCACCCTCGGTCGCCGCTGGGCTCGCTTCGGGGGCGGCTTCACACGGGTCTGGCCTGCGGTGCTCGACGGGACGCGCACCGGTCAACAGCGCCACGAGGGTGTCCGCCCGGAGTTGGTCCAGGGTCCGCACCTCGCCCGGCGCACGCTGGGCAGGTACCGCGAGCGCGTCGAGATGGGCTCGCACTCCCGCAGCGTCCCCGGCGGGCAGCAGCGCGCTCAGGTACGCCATCGCGTCACCGGCAGGCTCGAACCGCACGCACCGTTCCGCCCTCGCCCGCTCCCGACGACGGTCCGCCCCAGCGGGGTCGTAAGCCGCGACCGCCCTGCGGACGCGCTCACGCACCCGCGGTGCCGTGAGACGGCACGCCGGTCCCGGCTCCGACCGCGTCCCCACCAGGGGCGCGACCAGCCTCCGTCGGTCCTCACGCGGCACGTCCACGGAGCCGTCCACCAGGGTCCGCGCGCGACGCTCGTCGATCCGGCCGTCGCCCAACGCGTCCGCGACCTCGGGCAGGTCGCCCAGACCAGCCGCCATACCGACCAGCAGGTCCGCCGATCGACCTGTCAGGCACAGCCGAGCAGCAGCCGAGGCCGACACCCCGTCGAGGGTGACGCCCGAGCCACCGGCACGCAGCGTCAGCTCCGTGATCGTCCTCGCCTGCAGAGCGAACGCCCACGAGCGCAGTCGTTCTGCCGCGGCGGCGACCTCGAGCAGCGCCTCGTCGGAGAGGTCGGCCGGCTCGAGCCCCTCGAGCGCCAGGGCGAGCGCCGCGCCCGGAACCACATCCTCCAGTCCGTCGAGGTCGCGCCGCTCGACCAGCGGTCCGTCCGGCGCAGGTTCGAAGCCCGCGGCCTCGTCCAGGAACGCCGCGAGCGGGTCAGCGGGGAGTCCCGGAAGCCTCGGCGGATCGGCGACACCCGCGGCGTCGACGGCACAGCCCGACGCCAGCTCCGTCGCTGGCACCGCCTGAGGCATCGGTTCGAACATGTGTTCGATTGTGCCAGAGACCACCGACACTCGCCACCCCTTGCTGCGAAGCTCCGAAGCGCGGTGCGCCAGCCAAAGGACGCCGTCAGAGCGAAGGAGGGGCCCGCCCTACCGATGGCCGCCGACCTGCGTCCCGACAGGAGACTCCGCCGACCGGGCCGGAGCTCGACGGTCCGAGCTCAGACCGGAGCTCGACGGTCCGAGCTCGGCGAACCGGCCGTGGGAGTGCAGCGCGCGACTGCAGGCGCGCGGGGCACAGGGAGCGGACACGGGGTGTGGGCGCGCTACGAAAGCGCTACGGAAGACAGGGAGCCCGGAGCCCGGAGCCCGGAGCCCGGAGCCCGGAGCCCGGAGCCCGGAGCCCGGAGCCCGGAGCCCGGAGCCCGGAGCCCGGAGCCCGGAGCCCGGAGCCCGGAGCCCGGAGCCCGGAGCCCGGAGCCCGGAGCCCGGAGCCCGGAGCCCGGAGCCCGGAGCCCGGAGCCCGGACGATCGTGCCGTGCACGGGCCGGGAGCGGGCGGCGACTCGGCCCACGGTCAGCCGAGCGAGCCGACCCACTCCTTCGAGCCATCGGTGAAACCCTGCTCCTTCCAGATCGGCACGTGCGCCTTGAGCTCGTCGACGAGCTCGGCGACGGCCGCGAACGCCTCGGCCCGGTGCGCGGATGCGACCGCCGCGACGACCGCGACGTCCCCGACGTGCAGGTCGCCGAGCCGGTGCACGACGGCGAGGCGCACGCCGTGCCGCTCCGCGACCCCGGCCGCGACCCGCGCGAGCACGGCCGCGGCCTCGGGGTGGCCCTCGTAGTGCAGGTGCACGACGCCGCGGCCTTCGTCGTGGTCACGGACGTAGCCCGTGAACGTCGCCACCGCGCCCGCGGTGTCGTCTCGCACGAGCGCGCTGAGGGAGCCGAGGAGCGCCGCTGCGTCGTCGTCGGAGAGCTCACGGACCTCGGCGCGCAGCACCGCCCCGGCCGCTGGGGCTCCGTCGGAGGACGACGGCGCGGCCGCGCGATCGACAGCGTCCGCCGGGCGCGGGTGGTCGCCGCCCGCGAGCTGGTCGACCGCGTGCGACAGCACGTCGGCGAGCGCCGCGAGCCCGTCGCGCACGCCGCCCGGCGAGCCGGGGAGGTTCACGACGAGCGTCCCGCCCGCGACGCCGGCGGTCCCCCGGCTGAGCGCTGCCGTGGGGACCCGGTCCTGGCCCGCGGCCCGCACCCGGTCGGCGACGCCGGGCAGCTCGCGGTCGAGCACCGCGCGGGTCTGCTCGGGCGTGACGTCGGTGGGCGAGATCCCCGTGCCGCCCGTCGTCAGGACCACGGCCGCGCCCTCGCCCACCCACGCGCGCAGCGCCGCGCCGACGGCGTCGCCGTCGGGCATGACGTCGACGCGCGGGACGGTGAAGCCGCGCTCGACGAGCCACGCCCGGATGAGCGGGCCCGTGGTGTCGGTCGCGGTGCCGAGCGCGGCACGCGTCGAGGCGACGACGACGCCCGCGATCACGCGCCCGCCCCCGGAGCGTCCCCGTCCCGGACCCAGACCCCCGAGGCGCCGCCCGACTTCGCGACCACCTGGACGTCCGTGAGGACGGCGGCCCGGTCGACGGCCTTGATCATGTCGTAGACGGTCAGCCCGGCGACCGTCACGGCGGTCAGCGCCTCCATCTCGACACCTGTGCGCGAGGTGGTGCGCACGGTCGCGCGCAGCTCGACGCGGTCCCCCGCGGGCACGACGTCCACGTCGACGCCGCTGAGGGGCAGCGGGTGGCACAGCGGGACGAGCTCGTGCGTGCGCTTGGCCGCGAGGATCCCCGCGACCCGCGCGACGGCGACCGCCTCGCCCTTGGGCAGGTCGCCCGACGCGATCCGCTCGACGACGTCCGGCCGGGTCAGCAGCACGCCCGTCGCGGTCGCCTCGCGTGCGGTGACGTCCTTGCCGGACACGTCGACCATGACGGCGGCGCCGTCCTCGCGGTAGTGCGTCAGCCCGTGCTTCCCGCCCGCCGCTGCGTCCGTCATCCGATCTCCTCGTACTCGACCTCGTCCCCCGCGTCGAGGTGCGCGACGCCGAGCGGGACGTGTACGAGAACCGTAGCCTCCGCGTACCGGGCGAGCAGGTGCGAGCCGGGTCCTCCCACGAGGACGACGCGCCCGACGTCGTCGAGCATGCCGCGGCGGACCTGGTGGAGGGCCGGCGGGGAGTCGACGGCGTCCGCGAGGGGTGCACGGCCGCGGCCCCGGCGCACCGGCCTGAGCCCGGTGGCCTGCGCGAGCACGGGCCGCAGGAACAGCTCGAACGACGCGAGCGCGCTCACCGGGTTGCCGGGGAACGCGACGAGGGGCACGCGTCCGCCGTCCGGCCCGACGGCGACCGTCGCCAGCCCCTGCGGGCCGCCCGGCTGCATGGCGACGTGGCCGAACCAGACGTCGGCGAGCCCGTCGTCGGCGAGGGCCCCGAGCCCGAGCCGCACTACCTCGTACGCGCCCGCGGACACCCCGCCCGTGGTCACGACGAGGTCGGGCGCCCAGCCGGCGTGGTCGGGCGCGGCGAGCACGGACCGGAAGGCGGCGACGTCGTCGGCGACGGTGCGGACCCGGACGTCGGCGCCCACGACCCGCAGCGAGGCGGCGAGCGACGCCCCGTTGGCGTCGTGCACCTGGCCGGGGCCGAGCGTCTCGCCCGCACCCCGCACCTCGCTGCCCGTGCTCACGAGCAGGACGCGCGGCGCGTCCGCCACGCGCACCCGGTCGATCCCGGACGCCACGAGCGCGCCGAGCTGGGCGGCTCCCAGCGGAGAGCCCGCGGGCAGGAGGACATCGCCGGACGACACGTCGCTGCCCGCCCGCCGCACGAAGGTCCCGACGTCGACCGGCGCGGTGAACGACACCCGGTCGCCCACCGCCTGCCCGAACCGCGGCGGGAGGACGTCCTCGATCCGCACGACGGCGTCCGCGCCGCCGGGCACGGGCGCACCCGTCATGATCGGGGCCGCGGTCCCGGGCAGGAGGCGGTCCCCCACGTGGCCGGCGGGGATCGGCTCCGCCACAGCGAGCGCGGCGGGGACCGTCGCCGACGCGCCCGCGAGGTCCGCCGCGCGGACCGCGTACCCGTCCATCTGGGCGTTGTCGAAGCCGGGTGTCGCGACGGTCGCGACGGCGGCGGCGGCGAGCGCCCGGGGACGCGGGTCGGCCACGGCGTCCGCGACCGCGAGCTCGACGGCGCGCGCCGGGCCGGCGAGGGCTGCGAGCGCGGGGCGGACGGCCGCGGCGACCCGCCACGCGTGCTCCTCCACGGTGCGTCGCGCGTGCTCCGCACCCTCGGCCTCGCGCTCGCCGGTGTGCGTGGTCGGGTCGACGTGCTCGGTGCGGTCGGGCCCGGGGTGCTCACAGAGCCGAGTATCCCGGCTCGGCCTGTCGCCCCGGGGAGCTGGCGCAGGAACGCGCTCCGCGGGGCGTCCAGCACCTCGGCGGCCGGGCCGTGCTCGACGACGCGCCCCCGGTCGACGACCACGACGTCGTCGGCGAGCGCCAGGGCGTCGGCGACGTCGTGCGTGACGACGAGTGCGGTGACATCCATGAGCGCCCGGCGCAGCACCTCACGCAGGTGCGGGACGGACGGGGCGTCCACGGCGGCGAGCGGCTCGTCGAGCAGCACGACCTGGGGCTCGGCCGCGAACGCGCGGGCGATCGCCACGCGCTGCGCCTGCCCGCCCGACAGCGCGCGGGCGCGCCTCCGCGTGAGCCCCTGCGCGCCGACCGCGTCGAGCCAGCGGGTCGCGACCTCGCGCGCGTCGGCGCGACGCAGCCCGGCCGAGCGCGGCCCGAACGCGACGTTCGCGCGCACGCTCAGGTGCTCGAAGAGCTCGGGCCGCTGGCCCAGCAGGACGACCCCGCGACGCGCGGGCGGCACCAGGGTGCCTGCGTCCGTGTCGGTGAGGACGCGGTCCGGGGCGCCCACGCCGCCCGTGAGGACGACGCGCCCCGACGTCGGCACGTACAGGCCGGCCACGACGCTCAGCAGGGTCGACTTCCCCGCGCCGTTCGGGCCGACCACCGCCAGGGTCCGCCCGGGCGCGACGGCGACCTCGACACGGACGTCGCGCGCGTCGTCGTCGACGGTGACGTGCAGCCCGCTCATGCCGCGACGCTGTCCGTCAACCCGCGGCGGAAGCTGCGCGTCCCGCCGGCGGAGTGGACGAGCGCGACCACGATCACCGCGACGATCACGAGCAGCATGGACAGCGCGACCGCGGCGTCGGGGTCGGTCTCGCGCTGGAGGTAGATCTCGAGCGGGAGCGTCCGCGTGACGCCCTGCAGCGAGCCCGCGAACGTGAGCGTCGCGCCGAACTCGCCGAGCGAGCGCGCGAACGCGAGCAGCGCGCCGCCCGCGAGCGCCGGCGCGACCGACGGGAGGGTGACGAGCCAGAACGTCCGGCTCGGCCCCGCGCCGAGCGACGCCGCGGCGAGCTCCGGGCCGGTGCCGCGCACCTTGAGGGCGCCCTCGAGCGTGAGGACGAGGAACGGCAGCGCGACGAAGACGTGCGAGATGACGACGGCCGTCGTCGTGAAGGCGATCGAGATGCCGGCGTTCTCGAGCGCGTGCCCGAACGGCCCGCGCCGCCCGAACGCGTACAGGAGCGCGAGCCCGCACACGACGGGCGGCAGGACGAGCGGAAGCAGGACGAGCGCCCTCACCACGGACAGGCCGGGGAACCGCGTGCGCGCGAGCACCATCGCGACGGGCACGCCCACGACCACGCAGATCGCCGTGCTCACGACCGACGTGAACAGGCTCAGGCGCAGCGCGTCGAGGGACGCGTCGGACGTGACGAGAGACCAGAACTGACCCCAGTCGCCGCGCGTCGCCATGACGACGACGGGCGCGACCACGAACGCGATCCCGACCACCGCGACGGCGACGAGCCACCACGGCAGGCGGGGCGAGACCACCCGGCCCCCGCGGACCCGGCGACGCCCCGACGCACGGCCGACCGAGGCCGCCGCGGGGGTCGCGGCGGCCTCGGTCAGGACGGACTCACGGGGCACCGAAGCCCGCATCCTGCAGGACCTTCTGCCCGGCCTCGCCGGTGACGGCCGCGACGAACTCGCTCGCGAGGTCGGCGTTCTTGCTGTCCTTGACGGCCACGATCGGGTATGTGTTCACGGCCTTCGCCGACTCGGGGAAGTCGATCTGCTTGAGCGAGCCCGCGTCCTTCGCGAGCGCGCCCTTCGCATCCGTGACGTACACGAGCCCGGCGTCCGCCTCGCCCGACGTGACCTTGGCGAGCACGTCGGTGACCTTCGACTCCTCGCTCACGGGCTTGATCGTGACGCCCGTGGCCGCCTCGACCTCCTTGGCCGCGTTCCCGCAGGGCACCTGCGGGGCGCACACGTCGACCTTCACGCCGCTCTTGCCCAGGTCCTGGAACGACGTGATTCCGGCCGGGTTGTCGGGCGGCGTGACGATCGTCAGCACGTTGGTCGCGAACGGCACCGGGTCGCCTGCGGCGAGGCCCGCGTCGGTGAGCTTCTTCATGTTCGGCTCGTCCGCGGACGCGAAGACGTCGGCCGGCGCGCCCTCCTGGAGCTGCGCCACGAGGTCCGACGACCCCGCGAAGCTCAGCTTCACGGTCACGCCCGCGTGATCGGCCTCGAACTGGTGCGCGATCGTCGTGAACGTGTCGGTGAGCGACGCCGCGGCGAACACGACGAGCGTCTTGTCCCCGCCGCTCGTGCTGCTGCCCGTGCTCGTCCCGCCGTCGTCGGACGAGCACCCGGCGAGCGCGAGCGCCCCGACGATGGTGCACATCGCGCCGACCGCTCCGAGCGCGGACCTCAGTTGCCTCATCGAATCCCCTTCGGTGTGTCGATCATCACGGACGTCGCCTTGACGACCGCGGTGGCCACGTCCCCGACCTTGAGGTCGAGCTCGTGCACGGCTTCCGCGCTGATCAGCGAGACGACGCGGTGCGGTCCGGCCTGGACCTCGACCTGCGCCATCACGTCGTCGACCAACAGCGCGGTGACGAGGCCGACGAACCGGTTGCGCGCCGAGCCCGCGGCGCCGTCGTCGGGGGCGTGCGCGTGCTCGCGGACGAACCGGGCGAGGTCGGCGCCGTCGACGACGCGGTGCCCGGCGCCGTCGGTCCCGGCCTCGAGGAGCCCGCCCGCGATGTGGCGGCGCACCGTGTCGGTGCTCACGCCCAGCAGGCGTGCCGCGTCACCGACTCGCAGCTGCGTCATGCGACCGACCCTAGTGCCGCATCTGCGGCCCTGCCGTTCCGTCCGGGTTGCGGTTGCGTCACGCGGTTCTCGCACCGGCCACGCGACCCCGGTGAGAAGGTGAATCGGCGCGGCGGACGGGGCAGAATCGAGCGATGGCCGTCGTCTCGCTCGGACTCCCCACGCTCGCGCCGCAGGCGCACGCCGGGAGCGGCGCGGACGGCGCGCACGGGCTCCTGCTGCCCGCCGACCGCCCCGCCGACGCGGGGCTCGTGGACCGGTTCGGGCGGACCGCGACCGACCTGCGGGTGTCCCTGACCGACCGTTGCAACCTCCGCTGCACGTACTGCATGCCGGCCGAGGGGCTGCCCACGCTCCCCCGCGACGCCGTCATGACGCGCGAGGAGATCGTGCGGCTCGTCGGGATCGCGACCCGCGACCTCGGGGTGCGCCAGGTCCGCTTCACGGGCGGCGAGCCGCTGCTGCGCGGCGACCTCGTCGACATCGTCCGGGACTGCGCCGCGCTCCCCGACCGCCCCGAGCTCTCGCTCACCACCAACGCCGTCGGGCTCGACCACCGCGCCCACGCCCTGCGCGACGCGGGCCTCGACCGGGTCAACGTCTCGCTCGACACCCTCGACCCCGACACGTTCGCGCGCCTCGCCCGCCGCCCGTTCCTCGAGCGCACGCTCGCCGGGCTCGCCGCGGCCGCCGAGGTGTTCGACGTGGTCAAGGTCAACGCCGTCCTGGTCCACGGGGTGAACGCCGAGCACGCCTCCGAGCTGCTGGCCTGGTGCCTCGAGCGCGGCTTCGAGCTGCGGTTCATCGAGCAGATGCCGCTCGACGCCGACCACCGCTGGTCCCGCGACGGCATGGTCACCGCGGCGCACGTCCGCGGGATCCTCGCCGAGCGCTTCACGCTCGTGCCCGACGACGCCCCGCGCGACGGCGCACCGGCCGAGCGTTTCGCGGTGCTCGCCCCGGGACCCGGTGGCGGGTCGTCGCCTACGGCGACACCACGGTTCGGCACCGTGGGCATCATCGCGTCCGTGACGGAGCCGTTCTGCGCCGACTGCCGCCGCACCCGCCTCACCGCGGAGGGCGCCGTGCGGAGCTGCCTGTTCGCGCACACCGAGACCGACCTCCTCGGCCCGCTGCGCGCCGGCGCGACCGACGGCGAGCTCGCCGACACGTGGCGGACGGCGATGTGGGGCAAGGCCGCCGGGCACGGGATGAGCGCACCGGGCTTCACGCAGCCCGAACGGACCATGAGCGCCATCGGCGGCTAGAGCCGAGAGACGTGGCGAGGCCGAGACAGGGAGCACGAGTGACGACGACCGACGAACGGATCAGCACACCGACCGGTGCGGGCGGCGCGACGACGACCGTGCGCGTCCGGGCGTTCGCGGCCGCGCGCGCCGCGCTCGGGTGGTCGGAACGCGACGTCCCGACCGGTTCGGCCGCGACCGTGGGCGACCTGCTCGCCGATGTGCTCGCCGACGCGCCGGACGCTGCCGACGTGGTCGCACGGTGCTCGGTCCTCGTCGACGGGGTGCGCGCCGACCGCGGTGCGCCCGTGCCGGGCAGCGCCGTCGTCGACCTGCTGCCCCCTTCGCGGGCGGCTGAGCGCCGAAGCTCACCGGCGGTGGCGCTGCGTCAGCGACCGCCGCGGCGAGCACGGACTGATGCACCGTTCCGCTCCAGAACGGGTGCATCCCCGCGTGCTCGGCGAGGTGAGCGGTGGGCGATCCCGTGCTCGGCAGTGCGCGAGCTCGTTCAGGACCGGAGCGTGGACGCGACGAGCACGTCGTAGCGGTCCAGGACCCGGCGCGCCCAGAACGACATGCCGCCCGCGAACCCCGGCCACTCGTCCTCCTCGAGCGCCCGCAGGAGCCGTTGCGAGGTCACGACCTGGTACGCCGCGCACAGGACGTCGGCGCGCAGCAGGGCGGCTTCGCCGTCGGCGACCTCAGGCCACTCGGCGAGGTACGCGGCCCGGAGCGCCGGCCGATCGTCCTCGGTGACGTGGCTGAGCCACACGTCGACGTCGACGAACGGGTGCCCGACGGCCGCGTCGGACCAGTCGAGCAGGCACACGCTGCCGTCGTCGCGGACGCCGGTGTTGCCGGGGTGGCAGTCGCCGTGCAGGAGCGTGAGGGGCAGGCCGTCGTCCTCCGCGTCGCGGCACAGCCCCGCGAACGCGGGGAGGAGCGCACGCAGCCGTGCGCGTTCCGCCGCGTCGAGCCCGCGGGTCGGTGCGAGCTCGCTCGCGAGCTCGAGGTCCTCGAGCGAGGCGGCGAGGTCGTCCGCGAGCGTGGCCGGACCGCGGTCCGGGCAGCCGACGGCGCGCAGCTCGTCGGTCCGGCCGATCCACGCGCGCTGCAGCCGGGCCAGCGCGCGGAGCCCCTCGGCGGCGTCGGCGCCCCCGATCGGGCGGATCCGGGCGTCGTCGAGCAGCACCCAGGCGCGCTCGGTGTCGACGGCGAGGACACCGGGCACGGTGCCCGGGCGGTCGGCCGCGAGGAGGCGCGTGATCGCGGGCTCGGACGCGAAGACTGCGCCCACGGCCTTGCCGAACAGGGGCCCGCGGTCGGTGCGCTGCCGCACGACGAGCGAGATCCCCCACTGCTGCAGCACCTCGGGCTCACCCTCGGGGGTCGCGCCGGTCGCCCGCACCGCGGCGGCGAGCCACGCGAGGAAGGGCCGGATGCCGCCCGGGTTCGCCCAGGCGGGCCGCTGCGGCGGTGGGGGCGCGCCGTGCAGCTCGTCGAGCCAGCGGGCGAACGAGCCACGGAGCGCGTCGGGCAGCGGCGGGAGCAGGGTCGCGACGTCGTCGACGGGGCACCAGGCCCACCGGGCCGGGCCCGGGAGGTGCTCGAGCGAGACGGTCAAGGCGTCGTGCACGAGGAGGTCGGTCCGGGCCGTCGCGCCCCCTTCGCCGAGCGGGACCTCCGCACGGCCCGCGATACGCAGGAACACCAGGTCAGGACCCGCGAGCCGGGCGACGTCGGCCAGGATCTCGTCGAGCTCACGCGCCCGCCCGCCCCGGACGGTCGGCCAGCGGCGCTCCCCCGCCTCGTCGACCCGGATCAGCACGGCGTCGCGGGCCGACGAGGGCACGAGCAGGACGTGGTCGTCGAAGGACGCGGGGCCGCTCACCGGTCCGCCACCGCGGCGGCCTCGTCCGCGGGGACCGCGAGCAGGGACTCGACCCGCGCCACCTCGGCGTCGAGCTCGGCCCGCTGGGATCCGCTCACCCGGTCGAACAGCTCGACCTCGACCCCGCCCTGCGCGGTCGTCGACCAGAGGCCCGCCATCACGCCGTCCACCAGCACCACGCTCCCGACCCCGCCGTTCGACCCCATCCAGCGGCGACGCGCGTCGGGCGGGGTGACCCGGTCGCGGCCCGCGTGGGAGAGCCACACGTTGTCATAGCGTCCCAGCAGGCGGGCCGGCGCGGGTACGTCCGGGTCGGCGAGGGACACACCGGCGAGGTCCCAGACGGTCCGGCCGTCGTCGGTGCGGAGCGGGACCAGCTCGTCGCCCAGCGCGTCGAACACGGCACGGATCCCGGTGATCCCGGACCACGTCGTGACGTCGGCGGGCGTGCCCGGCCCGAACGCCGCGAGGTACCGCCGCACGACGCCCGCGAGCGCCGCGGACCGGGGCGCGCCGTCGGGCAGGGTGTCGGAGCGCAGGTCGAGCAGGCCATCGGGCTCGCCGAGCCACGACTCGAGCGGCACGTAGGCCACGCCACCGGGCCGGCCCCAGAGCCCGCGGGGCGGCGTCTGGACCAGGGGCACGCCCTCGCGCAGACGGTTGACCAGTGCCGACGGCGGCGCGTCGAACCGTTCGGCCAGCGCCGTACCCAGCGCCTTCACCGGGACCGGACCGCCGCCCATCAGGGCGCGGCCTGCCGCCACGAGGTCGTCGAGCGGGACGTGCGCGGCCGGGCGGCTCGCCGCGCTGTTCCGCGAGACCTTGTCGAGGAACGGCTGGACGAGGACCCGCAGGAGCCGCGCGTCGTCGGGCGCGACCGTGTGGATGGTGCCGCGCATCAGCAGGACGCGCAGGACGCGGCGGCCGTCGAGGGCGCGGGACAGGTCGCGCGGGTCGAACGCGTCGACGCGCGCCGCCAGCGACAGGTACGGCGGCAGCGGCTCCTGCGCCTGGAGCCCGAGCAGATGCGTCGTGAGCGCGACGGGGTCCGCGCGCGGGTCGTCCCGGGGCAGCCGTTCGAGCAGGTGCTGGCGGGCGAGCAGCGTCCGGTTGAGGACCCGGGGTGTGACGTCGTCGGCCATGCCCCGACCCTACGGACGGCGTGTGACAGCGCTCAGCCCTGCGCCCGGTGCTCTCGGATCCGCTCGGCCGCCTGGGGCAGCACCTCGTGCAGGTCGCCGACGACCGCGAGGTCGCTGATCTCGAAGAGCGGGCAGTCGGGGTCGTTGTTGACCGCGACGATGACCTGGGACGCCTGCATGCCGCCGCGGTGGTGCGGCGCGCCGGAGATCCCGGCGCCGATGTAGACCCGCGGCGCGACGGTCACGCCCGTCTGGCCGATCTGGGCGTCGTGGCCGATCCACCCTCGTCGACGCAGTCGCGCGTCGCGCCCACGGCCGCGCCCAGCGCGTCGGCGAGGTCCTCGACGGGCGTGAAGTCGCCGAACGTCCCCCGGCCGCCCGCGACGACGAATGCGGCCTCGGCGAGCGCGGGCCGGGCGGGGCCGTCGCCGTGCTCGGCGGCGTGCACCTCGCGCGACGTCGGGACGCCGGCCTTCGCGAGCGCCGACGGGACGACGGCGAAGCCCTCGACCGTGGTCTCGACGGCCGCCTCGGCGGGCTCCGGGACGACGGCGTTGGCGCGCACGGTGAGGACCGCGAGGTCCGTCACGATCTCGCACGACGTGTCCCAGGACCCGGCGAGGACGCGCTTGGACCCGACGACGTGGCCGTCGTCGGACACCCCGACCGCGGCGGCGTCGATCACGAGCCCGGCGCCCGTGAGGAACGCGAGGCGGGCCGCGGACTCCTTGTTGGGGAACGTCGAGGCGAGCAGGACGACGGCCGCGCCGGACGCGTCGGCGGCGCGTGCGAGCGCCTCGGCGACGAGCGCGGTCGAGTGGGCGGCGTCGGGCCCGAGGTCGTCGTTCACCTCGGCCTGGCGGACGAGCTCGACGCCGTACGCGCCGAGCTGGGCGAGCGTCGTCAGGCTGGGCGACGCGAGGGCGACGGCCTCGACACGGCCCAGCGAGCGGGCCAGCGTGAGGAGCTCGAGCGCGGAGCTGCTCAGCTCGGTCGCGGGCGTGTCGAGGTGGACGAGGACGGTGCGGCGGGAGCTGGTCATGTCCGGGCCTCTCAGACGAGCTCGTGGCGGATGAGGAACTCGGCGAGCGCGATGCCGCCCTCGCCCTTGTCGGTGACGACCTCGGTCTCCGGGCGCGGCGGGCGCGGCTCGGCACTCGTCGTGCGGGCGCGGGCACCCTCTCCCCGACGCCGGGCAACGGCAGCCCGGCGTCCTCGGACAGACGCTCGAGCGGCTCCTCGAGGTCGGCGAGCGACCACGTGTCCACGGGCTTGCTGCGCGCCGCCATGATGAGCTTGAAGTTGGGGAACCGCGGGTCGTTCGCGTGGTCGGTGACCGACACGACCGCGGGCCGCGGGACCGTGACGGTCTCGGTGACGCCGTCGAGCTCGCGGGTCGCGGCGACGGTGCCCTCGTCCAGCTCGAACGCGGTGACCAGTCCGACCGACGGCCAGCCCAGCCACGACGCCGCGAGGGTGGGCACGACCGAGCCGAGGCCGTCGAGCGCGGCCATGCCCGTGAGCACCAGGTCGACGGGGCGCTCGTCGTGCAGGCGCCGGATCGCCGCCGCCAGCGCCACCGCGGTCCCGTGGTAGTCGGAGCCGGCCAGCGCGTCGTCGACGACGTGGACGGCACGGTCCGCGCCGAGCTGGTACGCCTTGCGCAGCGCCGCCTCGGCATCGGCGGGGCCGACCGTCACGACGACGACCTCGCTGGCCTCGCGCGCGTCCTCCGGGAGCGCCTCGACGAGGCGGAGCGCCGCCTCGACGGCGTTCTCGTCGAGCTCGTTGAGGGTGCCGTCGTCGCTGGTCCGCACGAGGCGACAGTCCTCGAACGCGCGGGCGGACTGGATGTCCGGGACGTACTTGACGGCGACGACGACGCGCAGCGCGGCAGCCATGCGACAGCTCCTACTCCGAAGAGGCGGGTTAGGGGCGGTCGCACGGCAACTCCCGTCCGACCTCTCCCCGACCCTACCGGCGCGACTGGGCACGATGCCGGGCCGTCCGGCAAGGCGCGCACCGCGCCCCGCACGTGGCCCACACTGGGCTCGTGGCGCTCACTGACAACCGCGATCGTGTCTCCCCGGATGCGGACCTCGGCGGACCCGGCCGGGTGCACCGCCTGGGAAAGTCCCGTCTCGGTGAGCTCGAGCTCGTCTACGAGCACCTCCGCGCGCCCGTGGCCCCCACGGCCGCACCACCCGTGTACGTCCTCGTGCACGGGATCGGCATGGGGCGGCGGACCCTGCTGCCCCTGGCGGAAGACCTCGCGACCGACGGCGACGCCTGGGTCGTCGACCTGCCAGGCTTCGGCGACGCTCCCGAGCCCGCCCGCGCCCCCACCATGGCCGACCTGGGCGCGCTCGTAGCAGCCTTCGTCCGCGACGTCGTCCGGCCCCGCACAGCACCCGGAAGGCCCCTCGTCCTCATCGGCCACTCCATGGGGACGCAGGTCGCCACCGAGACCGCGGCCCAGGCCCCCGAGCTCGTCGACGGGCTCGTCCTGATAGCACCCACGATCAACCCGGCGGAGCGGCACGCGACGGTCCAGGCACTGCGTCTCGTCCAGGACCTCGCTGTGGAGAGCGTCGGCGTCCTGGTCACCGGCCTGACGGAGTACCTCAGGTCGGACCCCCGCTGGTTCTTCACCGTCCTCGCCAAGATGCTCACGCACCGCGCCGAGGAACGGCTCCCCGCCGTGCAAGCCCCGACCCTCGTTCTGCGAGGCTCTCTCGACCACGTCTCGCCCAGGGACTGGGCCCAACAGGTCGCCCGGCTCGTCCCCGACGCCCGCGCCGCCGACGTCCCCGGTCAGAGCCACGGGACGCTGCTGCGTGACCCGCACCCGATCGCCGCGCTCGTACGCAGGTTCGCCCTGCGCCGGTTTGGTGCGGAACCATCCGCCTCGCCAGACTGAGACGCGTGCCCCAGTCACCACATCACGTCGCGACGCCACCCCTGGGCGTCCACGTGACCCCCGACGGCGTCAGCGTCGCGGTCCTCGCAGCCCACGCCACCGCCGTCGACCTGTGCCTGCTGGACCCGGCGCCCGACGGCAGCCTCACCGAGCGGCGGGTCCCGCTCGACGGCCCGAGCTTCGGCGTGTGGCACGCGCACGTGCCCGGGGTCCGCCCCGGGCAGCGGTACGGCTTCCGCACCCACGGCGTCTGGGACCCCGCCGCCGGGTTGCGACACAACCCCGCCAAGCTGCTCGTCGACCCCTACGCGCGTGGCCTCGTCGGGCGGGTCGACCTCGACGGAGCCGTGTCGGGCGGGGCCCCAGACGAGCCGTTCGGCCACGCCGACCCCCTCGACTCGGCGCCCCACGTCCCGCACTCCGTGGTGGTCGACGTCGACGGGCTCCGTGCCCGCACACCCGACCCGCGCGCCAACCGCCCGTACGTGCCCTGGCGCGACACCGTCGTCTACGAGGCCCACGTGCGCGGGCTCACGATGCTCCACCCGCACGTGCCCGAGGACCTGCGCGGGACCTACGCGGCCCTCGCCCACCCGGCCGTCGTCGGGCACCTGACCTCGCTCGGCGTCACCGCGATCGAGCTGCTCCCCGTCCACGCGAAGTCCGACGAGCCGCACCTCGTCACCAAGGGCCTCACGAACTACTGGGGCTACAACACGCTCGGCTTCTTCGCGCCCGAGCCCTCGTACGCGACCCGCGCCGCCCAGGACGCCGGGCCGGGCGCCGTCCTCGACGAGGTCCGGTCCGCCGTGCACGCGCTGCACGAGGCCGGCATCGAGGTGCTGCTCGACGTCGTCTACAACCACACGTGCGAGGGCGGCGTCGACGGCCCGCACCTGTCCTGGCGCGGGCTCGACAGCACCGGCTACTACCGCCACGACGGCAACGTCCCCGCCCAGCTCGTCGACACCACCGGCACCGGCAACACGCTCGACTTCCGCCGACCGCGCGTCGTCCAATTCGCGCTGGACTCCCTGCGGTACTGGGCGGACGTCGTCGGGGTGGACGGGTTCCGGTTCGACCTCGCGGTCACGCTCGGGCGCGGCTCGGACGGCTTCGACGCCGACCACCCGTTCCTCGTCGGCCTCCAGGCCGACCCGGCGCTCGCGAACCTCAAGCTCGTCGCCGAGCCGTGGGACGTCGGGCCGGGCGGCTGGCGGACCGGCCAGTTCCCGGCGCCCCTGGCCGAGTGGAACGACCGGTTCCGGGACGCCGCGCGCCAGTTCTGGCTCGCCGACGTCGCGCGGCTGCAGCGCGGCGGACCCGACCCCGGGCACGACGGCGTCCGCGACCTCGCGACCCGGCTGGCGGGCAGCGCGGACCTGTTCGGGCACGGCGACCCACCGCTCGCCCGGGGACCGGTCGCGTCGGTGAACTTCGTGACCGCGCACGACGGCTTCACGCTGCGCGACCTCGTCACCTACGACCACAAGCACAACGAGGCGAACGGCGAGGAGGGCCGCGACGGGTCGGGCGACAACCGGTCCTGGAACCACGGGATCGAAGGCCCCGGGAACGCCGGCGACACGGCGACGGCCCGCGTCGCGGCGCTGCGGGCGCGCAGCGTGCGCAACCTGCTCGCGACGCTCCTGCTGTCCGCGGGGACGCCCATGCTGACGGCCGGCGACGAGCTCGGCCGCACCCAGGGCGGCAACAACAACGCCTACTGCCAGGACGACGCGACGTCGTGGGTCGACTGGGACCTGGCGCCGTGGCAGCGCGAGCTGCTCGACTCGACGCGCGCGCTCCTCGCCCTGCGGCGCGAGCACCCCGCGCTCACGGTCGACGCGTTCTACCGCGGCACCCCGCTGCCCGGGGACGCGCCGTCGCAGCCGGACCTCGCCTGGTACGACGCTGCGGGCGAGCCGTTCACGCACGACGACTGGCACGACCCGGAGGCCCGCACCCTGCAGATGATGCGGCGCACCCCGGTCGCGGGGTCGTCGCACGTGCTCGTCGTCCTCAACGGGGCGCTGTCCCCGATGGAGGTCGCGCTCGCGGGACGCGGCAACACCGACCGCCGCTGGCGCCGCGTGTGGGGCTCGACGTCGGGCACGCGCGCCATGGTCGAGCACCCGGACCGCGAGCCGGGCGAACGGGTGCTGCTCGACGCCCTGGCGGTCGTCGTCTACCTGGCCGCGCCCCGCGGCTGAGGGCCGGGAAGACGCCGACTCGCGGTGACGCAGAGACGACGAGCCGAGCGGGCCCTGGAAGGCGGCGGAGGCGAGCCGAACGGCGAGCGGGTTGGGTGCGGGGAAGTGGTGAAGGGCGTCAAGGAGTGCGCACGGCCCCCAGGGCCGAAGCACGACAGCCCGAACCAGCTCGCCGCGCCCGCCCGCGGCCCCGACCACGCGACGCCGACGAACCCGAGGATCACTCCTCCCGGATCCCGAGGGTCCTGAGCCACGCGACGATCGCCTCGGCCATGTCGATGCGGTCGGGCTCGAGGAGCCACTGCACCTGGATGCCGTCGACGAGCGCGATCGCCTGCCGTGCCACGAGCTCGACGTCGAACGGCGGCACCTCGGGGTGCCGGGCGAGGTAGGCCCGGAAGCCCTCGGCCGCCGAGGCGCGGACCTGGTGGTAGCGCTCGATGAAGTAGTCGTGCGCGGGGTGGTCGGGCGAGGTGGCCTCGCTCGCCATCTTGACGTAGAGGGAGACGAGCTCGGGTTGCGCGACCTCGCGCCCGAGCAGGCGCCGGACGAACCCGACGACGTCGCCGGCCGAGGCGCGCTCGGTCGCCTGGAGCTCGGCCTCGCGTTCGTCGCGGCGTCGGAGCACCTGGATGAGGAGCTCGTCCTTGCCGCCGTCGAAGTGCTGCAGGACGGCGACGTGCGACAGCCCGACGTGTGCGGCGATGTCGCGGACGGACACGGCGTGGAACCCGCTGCTCGCGAAGAGCTCGAGCGCGCCGTCGACGATGCGCTGCTTGGTGCGGGCCCCCTTGGTGTACCGCGGACGGCGGGCCTCGGTGGGGCGCTCGTCGGCCGCGGGCGGGGCGCTCGAGGTGCTGGTCACGCGAACTCCTTCGGTCGGCCCGAGCCTACTGCGTGGGCGGTCGGCGGCGTCGTCGTCGGCCCGGGTCTGGACCCCGAATCTACCACCTGGTAATTTTTGCGCTACGCTCGGCGCCGAGCCCCGACGCACGGGCCCTCACCAGACACGACGGAGTGCAGAGATGAAGACAACCCGGATCCTCGCCGCCCTCGCCGCGGCCGGGGTGGCGGCGAGCCTCGCCGCTTGCTCGGGCGCCGGCGGCGGCACCGCCGGCCAGGCCGCGCAGCACAGCGACACGCTGGCCGTCGGCACCATGACGGTCGCGCAGAGCCTCGACCCCACGCAGGCCAGCGGCAGCGCGCTGCCCTACTACCAGGCCGTCTACGACACGCTGATCCTGCGCAAGGCGGACGGGACGTTCGCGCCCATGCTCGCCACGGCGTGGACGTACGACGCCACGAGCACGAAGCTCAGCCTCACGCTCCGCTCGGGCGTGACGTTCTCCGACGGGACCGCGTTCGACGCCACCGCCGTGAAGAAGAACCTCGAGGCGTTCGCGAAGGGCGGCGGCGGCTCGGCCACCCAGCTCGCCTCGCTCAAGACCGTGAAGGTCACCGACCCCACGCACGTCGTCGTCGAGCTCAAGCAGCCCGACCCGGCGCTCCTGTTCTCGCTGTCCGACGCCGCGGGCCTCATGGCGAGCCCCGCGAAGATCGGCAGCAAGGACCTCGCCACCAACCCCGACGGCACCGGCCCCTACACGCTCGACACGGGCAAGACGGCCATCGGCTCCAAGTACGTCTACGCGCGCAAGGCCGACTACTGGGGCGACAAGGCCCCGTACACGACGCTCAGCATCAGCTCGTTCGACAACGAGAACGCGATCGTCAACGGCCTCAAGACCGGCCAGCTCAACACGGCCGTCCTGCAGACCGTCGACCAGCAGATCGCCGCCGAGGCCGACACCAAGCTCACCCAGCAGAAGTTCGAGTTCGACTTCCAGGGCATCCTGCTGTTCGACCGGGTCGGGGCCGTGAACAAGGCCCTCGCCGACCCGCGCGTGCGCCAGGCGATCAACGACGGGATCGACCGCGACGCGCTCCTCCAGGGCCTGCGCCAGGGCCGCGGCACCGCCACGAGCCAGATCTGGGGCACCGACACCCCCGGCTACGACAAGGCGCTCGACGACGCCTACCCGTACGACCCCGACAAGGCGAAGCAGCTCCTCGCCGACGCCGGCTACGCAGACGGCTTCACGCTCACGCTGCCCGCCATGGCCGGCATCACCACCGACGCGATGACGAGCGCGCTCACCACCCAGCTCGCGAAGGTCGGCATCACGCTGAAGTGGGACCAGCTCGACGGTGCGACCGCGCTGCAGAAGATCTTCCGCGACCGCGCGTACGCCGGCATGGTGATGAACCTCGGCCAGTCGAGCAACGCGTGGAACCTCGTCCAGACGGCGATCCTCCCGGGCACGTTCAACCCCTTCGGCTACACCGACGACACCGTGAAGTCGCTGAGCGCCAAGCTGCTCACCGACGACGAGTCGGCCACGGCCACCGACGCCGGGGCGCTGAACAAGCACGTCGTCGAGGACGCCTGGTTCGCGCCGTTCTACCGGATGACCTACACGCTCGTCACCGACCCGACCGTCACGGCGACGACGCAGTCCGGCATGGCCGTCCCGTCGATCTACGACTACCAGCCCGCGAGCTGAGCCCCCACCCGACCACGGACGCACCCGGACACGCCATGCTGACCTTCCTCGCCCGACGGCTCGGCGCAGGGATCCTCCTGCTCCTCGTCATCTCGCTCCTCACGTTCGTCCTGCTGTCGATCCCGCACGCCGACGTCGGGCGGGCCCTCCTGGGCCAGTCCGCGCCGCAGGCGGCCGTCGACGCGAAGAACGCCTCGTTGGGCCTCGACCGGTCCGTCCTCGCGCAGTACGGGGACTGGCTGTCGCACGCGGTGCGCGGCGACCTCGGCCGGTCGTGGTTCACGGGCGAGGACGTGTGGAGCGCGCTCGGCACCCGCCTGCCCGTGACGCTCAGCCTCGTGGTCGGCGTGACCCTCGTGACCGCGGTCCTCTCGCTCCTCCTGGGCGTGTGGGCCGCGGTCCGGGGCGGGCTCGTCGACCGGTGCGTCCAGGTGCTGTCCGTGGTCGGGTACGCGCTGCCCGGCTTCCTCGTCACGCTCGTCGTCGTGCTCGTCTTCGCGGTCCGGCTCGGCTGGTTCCCCGCGATCGGGTACATCCCGTTCACGCAGTCCGTGAGCGGGTGGCTCTCCACGATCACGCTGCCCGTCGCCGCGCTGTCCGTCGGGGCCGTCGCGGGCGTCGCGCAGCAGGTCCGCGGGTCCGTCCTCGACGTGCTGCAGCGCGACTTCGTGCGGACCCTGCGGGCCCGGGGCCTCCCGCCCGGCCGGGTGCTGTTCCGGCACGTCGTACGCAACGCGTCGGCACCCGCGCTCACCGTGCTCGGCCTGCAGTTCGTGGGGCTCCTCGGCGGCGCGGTGCTCGTCGAGCAGATCTTCGGCCTGCCCGGCATCGGCTCGATGACCGTCCAGTACACGACCCGCGGCGACGTCCCCGTGATCATGGGCCTCGTCATGGTCTCCGTGGCCGGGGTGGTCGTCGTCAACCTCCTCGTCGACGTGCTCGTCGGCGTCCTCAACCCGAAGGCGAGGGTCGCATGAGCGCCCAGCTCCCCGAGCTGTCGGAGCCCGGCACCGGCCCGACGGCGCCCGCCACCGACATCGCTCCCCGCCGTGGCACGTGGCGCGCGTTCTGCCGCCGCCCGCTCGGCGTCGTCGCCGGCGCGCTGCTGCTGCTCGTCGTGGCCGCCGTCCTCCTCGCCCCCGTGCTCGCATCCCAGGACCCGAGCACCGCGGACCTCGCCTCCGCGTTCGGCGGGCCGACCGCGGGACACCCGCTCGGCTTCGACTCCGCCGGCCGCGACGTGCTGTCCCGCCTCCTCTACGGCGGCCGGACGACGCTCGGCGGCGCCGTCCTCGCGGTGGCCGTGGCGCTCGTCCTCGGGGTGCCCACGGGCCTGGTCGCCGGGTACCGCGGACGGCGCTTCGACGCCGCCGCGAGCTGGCTCACCAACCTCGTGATGTCGCTCCCGGCGATGGTCGTGCTGCTCGCGTCGCGGGCGATCCTCGGCCCGACCGTCTGGGTGCTCATGGTCGTCATGGGCGTCCTCGTGGCGCCGAGCTTCTACCGGCTCACGCGCGGCGTCGTCGCGGACGTGCGCGGCGAGCTCTACGTCGACGCCGCGCGCGTCGCGGGCCTGTCCGACACCCGCATCGTCGGACGGCACGTGCTCGTCGTCGTCCGGGCGCCCATCGTCATCCAGGCGGCGCTCGTCGCGGGCGTCGCGATCGGGCTCCAGGCCGGCCTGGAGTTCCTCGGCATCGGCAGCGGCGACTCCCCCACCTGGGGCGCGATGCTCAACGAGGCCTTCCAGAACATCCAGCGCGACCCGCGGCTCATGCTCTGGCCCGGGCTCGCGCTGGGCGTGACGAGCGCCTGCCTCGTCCTCGTCGCGAGCGCCCTGCGCGACGCGCTCGAGGGGCGGGCGCACGCGCCGCGCGGCCCGCGCGCCGTCGGGCGGCCGGGTCCGCGCCGTGGGCGGACCCGGCCCTGGGCTCCGCCCGCCCGCGCGGCGACCTCCTGTCCGTGCGCGACCTCACCGTGCTCTACGGGCCCGACGACGACCCCACCGAGGTCGTCCACGGCGTCGACCTGGACGTCGGTCCGGGCGAGGTCGTGGGGCTGGTCGGCGAGTCGGGCTCGGGCAAGACCCAGACCGCGTTCTCCGTGCTCGGCATCCTGCCCGACGGCGGCCGCGTCGGCCGCGGGTCCGTGACCGTCGAGGGCCGCGAGGTCCTGGGGCTGCCCGAGAAGCAGCGCCGGCGGCTGCGCGGCCGCGTCGTCGCGTACGTGCCGCAGGAGCCCATGAGCAACCTCGACCCGACGTTCACGATCGGGAGCCAGCTCGTCGAACCGCTGCGCTGCGTGCTCGGGCTGTCCCGGCGCGAGGCCCGCGCCCGCGCCGTCGAGCTGCTCCGGCAGGTCGAGATCAAGGACCCCGAGCGGGTCATGGGCCTGTACCCGCACGAGATCTCCGGCGGCATGGCGCAGCGCGTGCTCATCGCGGGGGCGCTGTCGTGCGACCCGCTCCTGCTCGTCGCCGACGAGCCCACCACCGCCCTCGACGTCACCGTCCAGGCCGAGGTGCTCGACGTCCTGCGCCGCGTCCAGGCCCAACGCGGCCTCGGCGTCCTGCTCGTGACCCACAACCTGGGCGTCGTCGCCGACCTGTGCGACCGCGTGGCCGTCATGCAGGACGGTCGCATCGTCGAGACCGGGACCACCGAGCAGATCCTCACCCGCCCCCAGCACCCCGACACGCGCACGCTGCTCGCCGCGGTGCTCGACGACGCCCCCGCGCGCGGGGAGTGGACGCCGCCGACCGTGGTGTCGGGCGCGGGGACCAGCACCGACCGCACGGAGGTCACGGCATGACCACGACGACACCGCTGCTCGCGGTCCACGACCTGCACGTCGCCTACCCCGGCAAGGGTCTGCGCGCACCGCGCACGGAGGTGCTGCACGGGGTGGACCTCGACGTCCGGCCCGGCGAGACCCTCGGGCTCGTCGGCGAGTCGGGCTCGGGCAAGACGACGATCGGCCGCGCCGTCCTGGGCCTCGCCCCCGTGACCGGCGGCTCGATCACGTTCGACGGCGTCGACATCACGAACGCGTCCCGGCGCCACCGGCGCGAGCTCTCGCGGTCGATGCAGGTCGTCTTCCAGGACCCGTACACGTCGCTCAACCCGTCGCTGCTCGTCGGCGACACGCTCGCCGAACCCCTCGTCGCGCACGGCCGTTCCGCGCACGACGCACGCGCCGAGGTCGCCGGGCTGCTGGACCGGGTCGGGCTGCCGCGCGACGCGGCCCGGCGACTCCCGCGCGAGTTCTCGGGCGGACAGCGGCAGCGCGTCGCGATCGCCCGGGCCCTCGCCGTCCGACCCCGGCTCATCGTGTGCGACGAGCCCGTCTCCGCGCTCGACCTCACGACGCAGGCGAAGGTCCTCGAGCTGTTCCTCGAGCTGCAGCGCGACCTCGGCGTCGCGTACCTCTTCGTGTCCCACGACCTCGCCGTCGTGCGGTACCTGAGCCACCGCGTCGCGGTCATCCACGACGGGCGGATCGTCGAGACCGGGCCCACCCGCGACGTCACCGAGCACCCCACCGACCCGTACACGCAGCGGCTCCTGCTGTCCGCGCCCGTCGCCGACCCCGCCGCCCAGCGGGCCCGGCGCGAGCGGCTCGCGGCCGTGCGGGCGTCGTCGGGGTCCCCGTCGTCGGAGGCGGCCGCGTGAGCCGCCCGCCCCTGGTCCCCTGGCCGCTGCGCGTCGCGCTCGACGGCCGCGCACCGCTCGCCGGCCCGCTCGCCCTCGTGCCCGACGACGCACGCGGCGTCCCCGCGAGCACCGCCGCCTGGTTCGCGGCCGAGCTCGCGCACGCGGCGCGCGACGCGGTGGCGCCGCCCGGGCCCGGCTCGACCCTCGTCGACGTCGCCCTCGACCCGGACGCCGTCGCGCACCTGCCCGCCGCGGACGGCGTCGAGCCCGGGCCCGAGCCCGTGGACGAGCGCTACGTGCTGGTCGTCGAGCCGGACGCCGTGCGGCTCCGCGCCGCGTCGCGCACGGGCGTCCTGCGCGGGCTGGCGACGCTCGTCCAGCTCGCGGCCGAGCAGCCCGGCACCCTGCCGCTCGGGCACATCGAGGACGGCCCCCGCTTCCGGTGGCGCGGCCTGTCCCTCGACGTCGTCCGGCACCCGTTCACGGCCGCCGAGGTGCGGGCCGTCGTCGACCTGCTCGCGCGGTACAAGCTCTCCGTGCTGCACCTGCACCTCACGGACTCGCAGGCCTGGCGCCTGCCCGTTCCCGGGCGCCCCCGCCTCGGCGCGGGCGTCGCGTTCACCGACGACGAGCTCACCGGTCTCGTCGAGTACGCGGCCGAGCGCGGCGTCGTCGTGCTGCCCGAGGCCGACCTCCCCGGGCACGCCGCGGCCGCGCTCGCCG
The DNA here is from genome assembly GCF_030161555.1 of Luteimicrobium album. GTDB lineage: Bacteria > Actinomycetota > Actinomycetes > Actinomycetales > Cellulomonadaceae > Luteimicrobium > Luteimicrobium album. The sequence goes on along the minus strand of NZ_BSUK01000001.1, from coordinate 2,845,341 downwards.
CCCACCCCGAGCTCGGCCCCGTGCCGCCGCACCCGATGCTCGGCCACCTCGGCGCGGACCACGACGCCGTGCCCGGGTTCGTCCGCGACGTCGTCGCGGCGCTCGCCGACCTGTCACCCGGGCCGTTCGTGCACGTCGGCGGCGACGAGCCCTTCGGGATGCCCGAGGCCGACTACGCGGAGGTCGTCCGTGGCCAGCTCGCCGCGGTGCACGCGGCCGGGCGCCGCGCCGTCGTGTGGCAGGAGGCCGTGCGCGGCGGCACGCTCACGCCCGCCGACGTCCTGCAGTACTGGATCGGGCCCGAGAACCGGCCCGACGCGGACGCCCTCAAGGCGCAGGCGCCCGCCGAGCTCCACCCGCTCGTCGACCAGGCCGTGGCGATGTTCGCGCGCGCCCCGGGCGACGTCCCGGCCGCGGTCCGCGCGGGCGTGCCCGTGCTCGTGTCCACGAGCGACGTCCTCTACCTCGACCGGCCGTACGCCGAGCCCGCCGACGACGACGCCGGCGAGGCCCGGCGCGCCCGCGTCGGCATGCCGGGCTACCCCGCGAAGACGCTGCGCGCGACGTTCGACTGGGCGCCGGACACCCTGCCGGAGCTCGACGGCGCGACGCTCGCGGGCGTCGAGGCCGCCGTCTGGTGCGAGACCGTCGCGTCGTTCGACGACCTCGCGTTCCTGCTGCTTCCCCGGCTCGCGGGCGTCGCCGAGCGCGCCTGGACCACCCCGACCACCCCCTGGGACGACCACCGGGCGCGCGTCGTGCCCCACCGGGCGCTGTGGCGGCGCACCGGCTGGGGCGCCGCGTACTGGCCCGCCGACTCGAAGACCGACGAAGGAGCCCTCGCATGACGCTGCCCGACGCCCGCCCCACCTACCCCGACGGCTTCCTCTGGGGCGCCTCCACCTCCGCGCACCAGGTCGAGGGGAACAACGTCGCGAGCGACGTCTGGGCGCTCGAGAACCGGCCCGGGTCGCTGCTCACCGACCGCAGCGGCGACGCGTGCGACAGCTACCACCGCTGGCGCGAGGACCTCGACCTGCTCGCCGCGGCCGGCCTCGACGCGTACCGGTTCTCGGTCGAGTGGGCGCGCGTCGAGCCCGTGCCCGGCCGGGTGTCGAAGGCCGAGCTCGCCCACTACCGCCGGATGGTCGAGGGCTGCCTCGAGCGCGGGATCACCCCCATCGTGACGCTCCACCACTTCACCAGCCCCTCTGGTTCCGCCAGGTCGGCGGGTGGACCGGGCCCGACGCCGTCGACCTGTTCCGGTCGTACGTCCGCGCGGTCCTGCCGATCCTCGACGGCGTCGAGTGGGTGTGCACGATCAACGAGCCCAACATGCTCGCCCTGCTCACGACCCTCGTGACGAACCCCGCGCTCGTCGGGCGGGAACGGTCCGAGCTGCGCGCCGACGAGCTGCCCCCGCCCGACGAGGCCACCGGGGACGCGCTCGTCGCCGCGCACCGGGCCGCGCGCGAGGAGCTCGCGGCCGTGCCCGGCCTGCGTTCCGGCTGGACCGTCGCCAACCAGGTGTTCCAGCCGCTCGCGTCCGACGACGCCGCCACGGCCGAGCGCGCCGCCGCCACGACGCGGGAGTGGGCCTGGTCGCGCGAGGACCGCTACCTCGACGCCGCCAAGGGCGACGACTTCGTCGGCGTCCAGTCGTACACGCGCACCGTCGTCGGGCCGGACGGACCGCTCCCCGCCCCCGAGGACGTCGTCCACACCGAGACCGGCTGGGAGTACTACCCCGAGTCCATCGGGCACGCGCTGCGGCACACGGCGTCGATCGTCGGGGACACCCCGCTCCTCGTGACCGAGAACGGCATCGCGACCAGTGACGACGCGCAGCGGGTCGCGTACCTCGACGGGGCCCTGGCGGCCGTCGAGGGGGCGCTCGCGGACGGGATCGACGTGCGCGGGTACCTGCACTGGTCCCTGCTCGACAACTTCGAGTGGGGCACGTGGGACGCGCACTTCGGGCTCGTCGCCGTCGACCGAGACACGTTCGTGCGCACCCCCAAGCCCAGCCTCGCGCACCTCGGCGCGCACGCCCGGGCGGGGCGGGCCGCCGTCGTCGGGGGCGCATGACGGACCGCACCCTCGCAGCGGGTACGCTCCGCGGCATGAACGACACCGAGGTCGACGTCATCGTCGTCGGGGCAGGACTGTCCGGGCTCGTCACCGCCGGCGAGCTCACCGCCGCGGGCAAGCGGGTGATCCTGCTCGACCAGGAGCCCCGCGCGAGCCTCGGCGGGCAGGCGTTCTGGTCGTTCGGCGGGCTGTTCCTCGTCGACTCCCCGAGCAGCGGCGCCTCGGCGTGCACGACAGCGCGGACCTCGCGTTCTCCGACTGGCTCGGGTCCGCGCAGTTCGAGCCGGGCGCCGAGCGCGGCGAGGGCCCCGACCAGCACGGGTACGCCTGGGCACGCGGGTTCGTGGACTTTGCCGCCGGCGGCATGCGGTCCTGGCTGCACGGCAAGGGCGTGCGCTGGTTCCCGCTCGTCCAGTGGGCCGAGCGCGGCGGCTACCTCGCCGACGGGCACGGCAACTCGGTGCCGCGCTTCCACGTCACGTGGGGCACCGGGCCCGGGATCGTCGAGCCGTTCGTCGCCGCCGCGCTCGACGCCGCCCGCGGCGGGCTCCTCGACGTGCGGTTCCGGCACCGCGTCACCGACCTCGTCGTGGCCGACGGGCGCGTCACCGGGGTGCGCGCCGAGGTCCTCGCGCCCGACGACGCCGAGCGGGGCGCGCCCTCGTCGCGCGACGTCGTCGGGGAGGTCGAGCTCGCGGCCGGGGCCGTGGTCATCGCGTCGGGCGGGATCGGCGCGAACCACAAGCTGGTCCGCGCGCGCTGGCCCCACGACGCCGGGACGCTGCCGCCGCGCATGCTCCAGGGCGTGCCGGACTCGACCGACGGGCTGCTCCTCGAGGTCGCGCGCGAGTCCGGTGCCGCGATGGTCCACGAGGACCGCATGTGGCACTACCCCGAGGGCATCGCCAACCACTCGCCCGTGTGGACGCGCCACGGCATCCGGATCCTGCCCGGGCCGTCGTCGCTGTGGCTCGACGCCGACGGACGCCGCTTCCCCCAGCCCCTCTACCCCGGCTTCGACGCGCTCGGGTCCCTCCAGCACGTCACCCGGCAGGGCGACACGCACTCGTGGTTCGTCCTCAACCGCCGGATCATGGAGACCGAGTTCGCCCTGTCCGGCAGCGAGCAGAACCCCGACCTCACGGGCAAGGACGTCCGGCTGCTCACCAAGCGCGTCCTGCCGGGCGCCGTCGGGCCGGTCGCCGCGTTCGCGGAGAAGTCCCCCGAGTTCGTGTTCGCGGCCACGCCCGCCGATCTCGCCGCCGGCATGAACGCGCTCGTCGGCGAGCGCCGCATCGACGCGGGCGAGCTCGCCCGGACCATCGCCCTGCGCGACGCCCAGGTCACCAGCGGGCTCGGCAAGGACCACCAGGTCGTCGCGACCGCGATGGCGCGCCGCTTCACCGTCGACCGGCTCATCCGCGTCGCGCCGCCGCGACCCCTCACGGACCCCAAGGACGGGCCCCTGCTGGCCGTGCGGTTGTCCGTCCTGACCCGCAAGACCCTCGGCGGGCTGCACACCGACGCCGTCGGGCGGGTCCTGCGGCCGGACGGCGAGGTCCTCGACGGGCTGTGGGCCGTCGGCGAGGCGTCCGGGTTCGGGGGCGGCGGCGTCCACGGGCACCGCGCGCTCGAGGGCACGTTCCTCGGCGGCTGCCTGTTCACCGGCCGGACCGTGGGCCGCGCACTCGCCCGCTGACGCGCCTCCGCCCCGCCCCCTCCGCCGAGCAAGCACCTCGTCCGCCGAGCAAGCGGCATCCGCCCGCTTGCTCGACGCGAGACCTGCTTGCTCGGCGCCCACTTCATCGGAACGTCCGACGACGCGCGGCTGCGAGCGCCGCCCGGACCCTCGCCACAAGACGCTCCGGATGGGCGAGGTCGGCCCAGGTGACGCGGATGAGGATCCACCCGGCCTCGACGAGGGCGTCGTGCCGCCGCTTCTCCTCGAACAGTCGGCGGCCCGGATCGCCGTACCCGCCGCCGCTGTACTTGATCGCACCGTCGAACTCGATGCCGACCTTCAGCTCCGGCCAGCCGAGGTCGACCCAGCGCCAGCCGAGAAAGGTCTCGACGGGAATCGCGAGCACAGGCCGCGGCAGGCCACCCACCGCCAGCTGCCATCGCGTCCTCGACTCGCCGGCCGACTCCGCCTCGATGTCCGCGAGCGCCAGCACCTTGCGCGCGACCCGGATCCCCCGGCGCCCCGTCCATGCGTCGGCGCGCTCTCGCAGGCTGTCGAGGTCGGCCCCCGCTCGGAGGGCCGAGTCGGCGATCACCAGCCCTCGCTCCGCCGGGAGGCTGCACAGGCAGTCGAGGACGGTGCGCTCGAGCGATGTCACGGGCACCCCGTCGACGTCTGTGCGATCTGCGGACGTGAGCGCGTGCCCGTGCCGCCGGAGCGGGAAGCGAAGATCGGGTGGCATGGAGGGCACGGTGAGCTGCGTCAGATGGACCGCCGGGCCAAGACACCACGACCAGCAGCCCCAGAGCAGGGCGGCGGTCTCGTGGCTGAACGAGAAGTCCGTCCACAAGCGCACCAGGACCGCGCGCACCCGCAGCAGGTGCTCCGCCTCGAGACGGCGCCACGCGGGTTGATCAGGCTGCATCGTTCCGAGCAGACCGGGTGCCACCCGGACGAGGGTCCCGTCGGACAGACGCTCGCGGAGCTCAGGCGTGTCGATCTCGTCGCGCCGCACCAGCCCCGGCACGTCGGGCCTCGGCGGCGGTGTGATGACGCGGACGGGCGGCCGGTGCGCGTGCTCGGCGAAGATCTGTCGGGGCGGGAGCGTCGTCGTCATGGGCCCAGCCTGGCGAAGACCTCTCCGACCGGGGCGGCGCCAACCGGCGCCTGTGCACGACGGCCCCCGACGCTGCCGCTGTGGTCGACTCTCGTGCCGCGCCGAGCAAGCGAGTTTCCCGCCGAGCAAGCGGGCAGTCAGCGCTTGCTCGGCGCGAAACTCGCTTGCTCGGCGGGAGGGGGCCAAGGCGATGACAGGCGGGAGGCGAGCGCGCGGCGCGGCTCGGGGGAGCGCTTCGGCCCGCGGCGGTAGGTTCGAACCGTGACCACGCCCCGCCGCGCCACGCCCCGGCCGTCAGCCGCCGCGACCCGCGACACCGACGCCGCCGCGAGCGCCACCACCCCCACGAACCCCACCGACTCGACGGCGAGCCATGGGTCCGCCGCCACCCCCGCACCTGCCGGCGCGACGCGTCGCCCGCGCTCGACGTCGACCGCAGGGGGCCGGTCCACCCGCACGGCCGCGGCGCGCACGACGGCGCCCGCGCCCGCCGCGAGCGTCACCGCGCCCGCCGCACCTGTCGGCTTCCCCCAGGGCACGGCCGTCACGGGTGCCCCCGGCATCGGCCGCATCCCGGTCGTCGAGGTCTCACCCACCATCGCGGAGGGCCGCTGGCCCGCGAAGGCCGCGGTCGGCGAGCTCGTCCCCGTCGAGGCGACGGTGTTCCTGGAGGGCCACGACGCGGTGGCCGCGACGGCGGTCCTCGTCGGCCCGGACGGGAAGGACCGCTCCACGTCGCCGATGGTGGACGTCGCGCCGGGGCTGGACCGGTTTCGCGGGTTCGTGTCGCCGGACGAGACCGGCACGTGGGGGTTGCGCGTCGAGGGCTGGTCGGACCCGTACGCGACCTGGCGCCACGACGCGGGCATCAAGATCCCGGCCGGCATCGACGTCCAGCTCATGCTCGCCGAGGGCGCGTTGCTGTTCGAACGGATCCTCGCGGTCCCGGGCCGGCCTGATGCCGAGCAGGAGGTCCTGCGCGCGGCGGCGTCCGCGCTCGCCGACGCCGGCCTGCCCCCGGGCGTACGGTTCTCGGCCGCCACGAGCGACCAGGTGCTGGACGCCCTCGCGCACCACCCGCTGCGCGACCTGGTGTCGCCGTCACAGACCTACCCCTGGTCGTGGACCGGCCGCTCGCGCTCGCGGGCTCGTGGTACGAGCTGTTCCCGCGCTCGGAGGGCGCGAAGCAGGCCGCGGACGGCACGTGGCGCTCGGGCACGTTCGCGACGGCGTCGAAGCGGCTCCCGGCGGTCGCGGCGATGGGCTTCGACGTCGTCTACCTCACGCCGGTGCACCCGATCGGGACGACGTTCCGCAAGGGCCGCAACAACTCGCTCACCCCGCACCAGCGCGACCCGGGCTCGCCGTACGCGATCGGCTCCCCCGACGGCGGCCACGACGCGATCCACCCGGACCTGGGCACGTTCGACGACTTCCGCAAGCTGGTCCGCACGGCGCGCGACCTGGGCCTCGAGGTCGCGCTGGACGTGGCGCTGCAGTGCTCGCCGGACCACCCGTGGGTCACCGAGCACCCGGAGTGGTTCACGCGCCGCGTCGACGGGAGCATCGCGTACGCGGAGAACCCGCCCAAGAAGTACCAGGACATCTACCCCTGAACTTCGACAACGACCCGGAGGGCATCTACCAGGAGATCCTCCGGGTGCTGCGCGTGTGGGTCGACGCCGGGGTCACGGCGTTCCGCGTCGACAACCCGCACACCAAGCCGCTGCCGTTCTGGGAGCGGCTGCTCGGCGAGTTCCGCCGGACCAACCCGGAGGTGCTGTTCCTGTCCGAGGCGTTCACCAAGCCCGCGATGATGCGGACGCTCGCGGCGGTCGGCTTCCATCAGTCGTACACGTACTTCACGTGGCGCAACACGCGCGACGAGCTCGCCGAGTACCTCGAGGAGGTGTCGGGGCCGCTGGGCTCGGTGATGCGGCCGTCGTTCTGGCCGACGACGCACGACATCCTCCCCCGTACCTGCAGCAGGGCGGGGTGGCCGGGTTCGCGGTGCGGGCCGTCCTCGCGGCGACGGGCTCGCCGACGTGGGGCGTGTACTCGGGCTACGAGCTCGTCGAGAACGTGCCGAGGCCGGGCGTCGAGGAGCAGATCGACAACGAGAAGTACGAGTACAAGCCGCGGGACTGGTCGCGCGGCGACGACCTCGGCATCGCGCTCCTGATCGGGCGGCTCAACGAGATCCGCCGGGAGCACCCCGCGCTGCGCCAGCTCCGCAACCTCACGGTGCACCCGACGGCGAACGACCAGGTGCTCGCGTTCTCGCGCCGCCTCCCGCCGTCGTCGGAGTCGGGGGCCAGCACGGGGACCCGCGCGGACGCCGTCGGCGACACCGTGCTCGTCGTCGTGAACCTCGACCCGCACCACGTGCAGGAGACGACGGTGTTCTTGGACCTCGACGCGCTGGGCATCCCCGCGGACAGGCAGCACGACGACCCGTGGTTCCCGGTGATGGAGGCGCACGACGAGCTGTCGGGCGCGTCGTTCACGTGGGGGCGGAACGCGTACGTCCGGCTCGACCCGGCGGTCCAGGTGGCGCACGTCGTGCACGTGAGGCCCTCGTGAGCGCCGACCGGACGACGGGCCTGACGCCCCAGCACCTCGTCTCGGCGCCGCCCACGGCGCCCATCCCGACGTGGGCACTGCCGCCCGCGCAGCAGCCGCACCCGCCGGGCATGGAGCGCAACGGACTGTCCGACGACCCCGAGTGGTACAAGACGGCCGTCTTCTACGAGGTCATCACGCGCGCGTTCTCGGACGCCGACGGCGACGGCACGGGGACCTGCGGGGCCTGATCGAGCGGCTCGACTACCTGCAGTGGATCGGGATCGACTGCCTCTGGCTGCCGCCGTTCTACCCGTCGCCGCTGCGCGACGGGGGCTACGACGTCTCCGACTACACGGCGATCGCGCCGCAGTTCGGCACCATGGCCGACTTCCTGGAGCTCGTGGAGAAGTCCCACGAGCGGGGCATCCGGGTGGTGATCGACCTGGTGATGAACCACACGAGCGACGCGCACCCGTGGTTCCAGGCGTCGCGCAACGACCCGGACGGGCCGTACGGGGACTTCTACGTGTGGAGCGACGACAACACGCGCTACGCGGACGCCCGGATCATCTTCACGGACACCGAGACGAGCAACTGGACGTTCGACCCGGTGCGCCGGCAGTACTTCTGGCACCGGTTCTTCTCCCACCAGCCGGACCTCAACTTCGACAACCCGCACGTGCAGGACGCGATGGTCGACGTCGCGCGGTACTGGCTGCAGGTGGGCGTCGACGGGTTCCGCCTGGACGCGGTGCCGTACCTGTTCGAGCGCGAGGGCACGAACTGCGAGAACCTCCCGGAGACGCACGCGTTCCTGCGCCGCCTGCGCACGATGGTGGACACGGAGTTCCCGGGGCGGATCCTGCTGGCCGAGGCGAACCAGTGGCCCAACGACGTGGTCGAGTACTTCGGCACCGAGGAGGAGCCGGAGTGCCACATGTGCTTCCACTTCCCTGTGATGCCGCGCATCTTCTACGCGATCAAGGACCAGCGCTCGACGCAGCTCGTCGACATCCTCGCGGACACCCCGGAGGTGCCGGCGGGCGGCGCCCAGTGGAGCACGTTCCTGCGCAACCACGACGAGCTGACGCTCGAGATGGTGTCGACGGAGGAGCGCGCCGCCATGTACGGCTGGTACGCGAAGGACCCGCGCATGCGCGCGAACATCGGGATCCGGCGACGCCTGGCGCCCCTGCTCGACAACTCGCGCAAGGAGATCGAGCTCGCGCATGCCCTGCTGCTCAGCCTCCCGGGCAGCCCGTGCCTGTACTACGGCGACGAGATCGGCATGGGCGACAACATCTGGCTGCCCGACCGTGACGCGGTCCGCACGCCGATGCAGTGGACGCCGGACCGCAACGCGGGCTTCTCGACCGCCGACCCGGGCAAGGTGTACCTGCCGCTCGTGCAGTCGCTCGTCCACCACTACGCGCACACGAACGTCGAGGCCCAGCTCGCCCAGCCGACGTCGCTGCTGCACTGGCTGCACGGCATGCTCAAGGTGCGCCGCCTGCACCGGGCGTTCGGGTGCGGGTCGTTCACACAGGTCACGACGACCGAGGAGGCCGTGCTCGCGTACCTGCGGGCGACGGACGACGAGACGATCCTGTGCGTGGCGAACCTGTCGTCCACGGCGTCGTCGGCGACGCTCCGGCTGCCCGGCCACGCGGGCGCCGTGCTCGCGGACGTGTTCGGGGGCGCGACGTTCCCGCCGGTCGGTGAGGACGAGCGCGTCCACCTGACGCTCGGCTCGCGCGACTTCTACTGGCTCGTCCTGACCGACGGCCGGCAGGAGGCGCCCCTGCCGTGACATCACCCCCGGAGCAGTCCCACGACGGCGCGGTCGGGCCGGTGCCCGCCGCGGCCGTCGTGCCGGTCCTCGCGCCGTGGCTGCCGACCCAGCGCTGGTACCCGGTCAAGGGCGTCGCGACGCGCGTGCGGCTCGTGCGCACGGTCCCGCTCGCGCCCGGTGTGGCGTCGCTGCTCGTCGACGTCGCGCGCGCCTCGGACGACGACACCGCCTCCGCCGGCACACCGCTCCTGCACGTGCCCGTGGTCGTCGAGCCCGCCCCGACGGACGGTCGGGCGGCGCCCGCGAGCGCCGTCGGGACGCTCGTCCGCGACGGCGTCGAGCACGTCGTGCACGACGGCGCACGCCACCGGGCGTTCTGGGCGGCGGTCCTCGCGGGGGCGCGCTGGGAGGACGGTGGCGGCGTGCCCGGGGGCGCACCGGGGACGCACGGCGAGCCCGACCTCGCGGGCGCGCGCGTGGTCGCGGGCGAGCAGTCGAACACGTCGGTGCTGATGCCGCAGGTGGCGGGCGGCGCGATCCTCAAGATCCTGCGGACGGTCGCGCCCGGGCCGAACCCGGACCTCGACGTCCCGCGGGCGCTCGCGCGCACGGGCTGGCACGGGGTGCCGCGCCCGCTCGCGTGGTGGTCGGTCGACGAGGCCGGCGCCTCCGACGAGCCCGTCGAGCTGCACCTCGCGATCCTGTCCGAGCTGGTGCCGCGCGCCGACGACGGGTTCGAGCTCGCGTGCGCGTTCGCGGGCCGGGCGGCGTCGTTCGCGGAGCACGCGGGAGCGCTCGGGACGCTCGTCGCGCAGCTCCACGCCGCCCTGCGGCGCGCGTACGGGACGGGTCCGGTCGTGGACGCGGCATGGCTGGTCGACGACCTGCGGGCGCGGGCGGTGCGGGCGGCCGGCGAGGCGCCCATCCTGGCCCGGCGCGAGGACGCGATCGCGCGCGTGCACGCCCGGGCGGAGGCCGCGCTGGCGGCGGCGGGTGAGCGGCACACGCTCCCGCGGCTCCAGCGCATCCACGGCGACCTGCACCTCGGTCAGGTGCTGCACGGGACGGACGGCTGGCGGGTGCTCGACTTCGAGGGCGAGCCGCTGCGGCCGGTCGCCGAGCGGACCCGCCCCGACCTCGCCCTGCGCGACGCCGCGGGGATGCTGCGCTCGTTCGACTACGCGGCCGCCGTCGGGCGCGCGCACGGGACCCGGTGGGCCGCCGACGCGCGGGACGCGTTCTGGACGGCGTACCGGGCGGCGAGCGGCGGGGACGCCCCGACGCCGGGCGGCGCGGGGCAGGACGACCTCCTCGCCGCGCTCGAGCTCGACAAGGCGCTCTACGAGGTGGTCTACGAGGTGCGGAACCGCCCCGACTGGGTGGGCATCCCGCTCGCGGGCGTCGACCGCGTGCTCGAGCGCACCACGGCCTGAGACGTGCACGGCTCAGGTGGGTTGGACCCGCTGAGCCCGCAGCAGCACGGACCGCTCGGGGAACAGCACCGGCAGCGCCACGCCGACGTCGGTGAGGACCGATCCGGGCACCACGACGCCCGCCGTGGCGCGGGCACCACCCGCCGCGCCCCACCACGGCAGGTCGACCCCCCACCGGCTCGCGTTGCCCTCGATCGGGGCGTCCGGCAGCAGCGGCCGGAGCCGGTAGACGGCGGCCGGGTCGAGCCCCGGCAGCGGGACGGCGGGCGGCGGGTACGACGTCGACGACGCCGTCGCGACCCACGCGAAGACCGCGTCCGACCCGTCGGGCGCGACCACCCCGTGGAGCGCGTACGCGGGGTCCACGAGGTCCGCGTGGACGGCGGTCCCCGTGTGCAGCAGGGGCCGGAGCTCGCGGTAGGTCGCGACCCAGCCGGCGAGTTCGTCGAGCTCCCCTCGGACGCCGACGTGAGGTCCCACTCGATCCCCAGGTGCCCGAACAGCGCGGTCGCGCCACGGAACGACAGCGGCAGCGTCCGGTCCGTCGTGTGCGCCACGGGCGCCCCGACGTGCGCGCCCATGAGCTCGTACGGCACGAGCAGGTTCGTCGAGCCCTGGATCTGCTGCCGCTCCACGGCGTCGATGCAGTCCGAGACCCAGATCCGGTCGGTGCGGGCCAGGATCTCGAGGTCGACGCGCCCGCCGCCCGACGAGCACGACTCGATCTCGAGACCAGGGTGACGCCGTCGCAGCTCGTCGAGCAGGGCGTAGACCGCAACCGTCTGGTCGTGGACCCCGGGCACGCCCGACGCCCGGTGCCCCGCCTCCACGAGGTCGCGGTTGTGGTCCCACTTGAGGTACGCGATCGGGTACCGGGTGAGCAGCGCGTCGAGCCGTTCGAGGATCCAGGCGGAGGCGTCTGGGTTGCCGAGGTCGAGCACCTGCTGGTTCCGCGCGCGCCCCGGGAGCCGCTCCCCGGCGCCATGATCCAGTCCGGGTGCGCCCGCGCCAGGTCGGAGTCCTCGTTGACCATCTCGGGCTCGACCCACAGCCCGAACTCCATCCCCAGCCCGTGCACCACCTCGATCAGGGGGTCGAGGCCGCCCGGCCAGGCGTCGTCGGACACGTACCAGTCGCCCAGCGCGCGGCGATCGTCGCGGCGCCCGCCGAACCAGCCGTCGTCGAGCACGAAGCGCTCGGCCCCCACCCGGGCCGCATCCCGTGCGAGCTCGGTGAGCCGCCCGAGGTCGTGGTCGAAGTACACCGCTTCCCAGGTGTTGGCGACGACCTTGCGCGGCGTGCGCGGGTGCCCCGGGCGGGCGCGCAGCATCGCGTGGAACCGCGCGGACACGGCGTCAAGCCCCACGCCGTAGGCGCCGTAGACCCACGGGCCCGCGTAGTCCTCGTCCGCGGCGAGCACCACCTCGCCCGGCAGGAGCAGCTCGCCGCCCGCGACGAGGCTCACGCCGTGGTAGCTCCGCTCGGCCAGCGTCACGTGGTTCCCGGACCAGGCCGTGTGGACCGCCCACACCTCGCCCGAGCGGTGGCCGAAGCCTGCCGTCCCCGCCGCCAGGACGAACGCCGCGTCGTACCCGGTCCGCCCGCGCCGGCTCTCGCGCAGGTGCGTCCCGTGCGTGAACGCGGTGCGCTGCGGGCTGCGCTCGCGCAGGTGGTGACCCGTGAAGTCGAGGATCTCGGTGGCCCGGCCGGGCACCGGGAACGCGACGAGGAGGCGCTCGAGCGCGTAGTCCGGGACCGGGTCGCCAGGCTCGCTGCGCACGGACGCGCGCTGGCGCACCACGCCCGACGCCGCCTGCTCGACCTCGAGCCGGAGCCCCAGGCCGGCGTCCTCGTCGTCCGCGTCGACGACGAGCCGGTGCACCCAGCCGGCCGGCGCGGGCTCGAGCCGGACGTCGCGGACGGTGAAGCACGTCGAGAACCCGGCGCCCCGGCGGCTGCCCGCGAGACCCGGCGTCCCCAGCCAGCCCGACGACTGCTCCGGCACGACCGACACCAGCATCTCGCCGTCGACGGGGTTGCCGATCGGCTGCAGGCGCGTGACCTCGCGGAGGGCGTCGAGGCCGGCGTCGTCGAGCGGGCCCAGGTCCTCGCCCCAGTGCGCGACGCGCGGCAGGCGTGCCTCGTCGTCGAGCGCGAGCACGAGCGAGACGCCGCCGGCGCGCAGGTGGACCGCACGGGCTCCGCGGCGCGCCTCGGCCGGGGCGAGCGCGGGGTCGGGCGCGCTCGTGGGGGTGTGGCTGCTGCGCTCTGAGCGCACGATCGAGCGTGGGGCGTTCGCCACCGAGTCCTCCTCTTCCGTACGGCGTCCGTGCCGCCGGTGCCGGTCCGTCGTCCACCCCATCACGAAAGCCTCGGGGAAGGCGGCCCGACCCACAGGTGGCACGGACCGGATCGTGCCTCGTCGGGCCGTGTCGTCCGCTTTCGAGAGCAGGGCGGGCGTGGCAGGGTGTGGGCATGTCAGGCGCCGATCCGCATCCCTCCCCCGAGGTCCCCCGCTCCCGGCCGACGACGGCGCACTCGACGCCCTCGCTGAGGGCCGCCACCACGACCCGCACGCCGTGCTCGGCCCGCACCTGCACGGCTCCGGGGATCGTGCGACCGTGCGCGTCCTGCGGCCGCTCGCCGACGCCGTGACGGTGCTCGTCACCGGCCCCGACGCACGGACCACCGAGCACCCGGCCCGGCACGAGCGCGCGGGCGTGTGGGTCGCCGTCGTGCCGACGACGGGCGGCCACGCGCCGGACTACCGGGTCCGCACCCGCTACGGGGACGGCGAGAGCACCGAGGACCACCCGTACCGGTTCCTCCCTACGCTCGGCGAGGTCGACCTGCACCTGATCGCCGAGGGGCGGCACGAGGAGCTGTGGCACGTCCTCGGCGCGAACCTCCACCGCTACCCGTCGGTGCACGGCGACATCGACGGCACAGCTTTCGCCGTGTGGGCGCCGAACGCCCAGGCGGTGCGCGTCGTCGGCGACTTCAACGCGTGGGACGGACGGCGGCACGCCATGCGCTCGCTCGGGACCACCGGGGTGTGGGAGCTGTTCGTGCCCGGGCTCGGCCCGGGCGCGCTGTACAAGTTCGAGCTCCTGACGGGCGACGGCTCGTGGCGACAGAAGGCCGACCCGCTCGCGAAGGGGACCCAGGTGCCGCCCGCCACGGCGAGCGTCGTCGTCGAGTCACGGTACGTGTGGGAGGACGCCGGCTGGATGGACGCCCGCGCGCACCGCGACCCGCACAACGGGCCCATGAGCGTCTACGAGGTGCACCTCGGGTCGTGGCGGCAGGGCCTCGGCTACCGCCAGCTCGCCGACGAGCTCACCGCCTACGTGACGGACACGGGCTTCACGCACGTCGAGCTCCTGCCCGTCGCCGAGCACCCCTTCGGCGGTTCGTGGGGCTACCAGGTCACCGGGTACTACGCGCCGACCTCGCGGTTCGGCCACCCCGACGACTTCCGCTACCTCGTCGACCGCCTCCACCAGGCCGGGATCGGCGTCATCCTCGACTGGGTGCCCGCCCACTTCCCGCGCGACGAGTGGGCCCTCGCCCGGTTCGACGGCACCCCCTGTACGAGGACCCCGACCCGCTGCGCGGCGAGCAGCCCGACTGGGGGACCTACGTCTTCAACTTCGGGCGCAACGAGGTCCGCAACTTCCTCGTCGCCAACGCGACCTACTGGTTCGAGGAGTTCCACGTCGACGGGCTGCGCGTCGACGCCGTCGCCTCGATGCTGTACCTCGACTACTCGCGCCAGCCCGGCCAGTGGCGGCCCAACGTCCACGGCGGCCGCGAGAACCTCGAGGCCATCGCGTTCCTGCAGGAGGCCAACGCCACCGCGTACCGGCGCACCCCGGGCGTCGTGATGATCGCCGAGGAGTCGACCGCCTGGCCCGGCGTCACCAAGCCCACCGACGCGGGCGGCATCGGGTTCGGCCTCAAGTGGAACATGGGCTGGATGAACGACACCCTCCGCTACGTGGAGGAGGAGCCCATCAACCGCCGCTACCACCACAACCTGCTGACGTTCTCGCTCGTCTACGCCTACTCCGAGCAGTTCGTGCTGCCCATCAGCCACGACGAGGTCGTGCACGGCAAGGGCTCGCTCGTGCGCAAGATGCCCGGCGACCTGTGGCAGAAGCTCGCGAACGTCCGCGCCTACCTCGCCTACCAGTGGTCCCACCCCGGCAAGCAGCTCCTCTTCATGGGCTGCGAGATCGCCCAGTGGGACGAGTGGTCCGAGGCCCGCAGCCTCGACTGGGCCACCCTCGGCGACCCCGGGCACGCGGGCGTCCTCCAGACCGTGCGCGACCTCAACGCCTTCTACCGTGCGACCCCCGCCCTGTGGGAGCTCGACCACGACCCCGCCGGCTTCCAGTGGCTCGTCGCCGACGACGCCGGGCACGACGTCGTCGCGTACGTCCGGCGCGACAGACGCGGCGGCGAGGTGGTGGTGGCCGTCAACTTCGCGGGCATCCCGCAGGAGGAGTACCGCCTCCCCTGCCCCGGGCCGGCGTGTGGCGCGAGGCCCTCAACACCGACGCGCAGACGTACGGCGGTTCCGGCGTCGGGAACCTGGGCTCCGTGACCGCGGAGGAGGTCGACGCGGACGGGTTCACGCACTCCGCGTCGGTGCGGCTGCCCCCGCTGGGCGCGCTGTTCCTCGTCCCCGAGGAGTGACCGCGAAGTAGTACGGCGGGGACGCCTACCTCGCGAGGTGGGCGCCGTGCTCGACGGCGCGCGACGCTCAGTAGAGCGCGTTCGCGAGCGCTCGGCGGGCCGCCGCGACGCGCGGATCCTGCGTCCCGACGATCTCGAAGTAGTCGACGAGCCGCTTGCGCAGGCGCTCCCGGTCGTCCCCGCTCGTGGTGCGCACGAGGTCGATGAGGCGCCCGAACGCGTCGTCCACCTTCCCGCCGGACAGGTCGAGGTCCGCGACGTCGAGGGCCGCGTCGAGGCTCGTCGGGTCGGCGGCCGCGGCGGCACGCACCGCCTGGAGGTCGAGGTCGCGGGTGCGCTGCAGCAGCTCGACCTGAGCGAGCCCCGCCTTCGCGAGGGCGTCGGACGGGTCCTGCTTCATCGCCTTGGTGTACGCGGCGACGGCGGCGTCGAGGTCGTCGCGCTCGATGGCGTCGTACGCCTCCTGGTGCAGCGGCGGCAGCGGTTCCTCGACGGGCTCCGGCTCGACCTCGGGCTGCGAGCCGTCGCCCGCGGGCACGGTGCCGGTGACGCCGTTCTGCTCGGCGGCGGCGAGCACCTGGTCGAGGACGCCCTGGATCTGCTCGGGCGAGGCGTTCCCCTGAAAGAGCGGCAACGGCTGGCCCTGGAGCACCGCGACGACGGTCGGCACACCCTGGACCTGGAACGCCGCGGCGACCGACGGGTAGGCCTGGACGTCCACGCGGGCGAGGAGGAACCGCCCCCGGTACTGGGTCGCGAGGGAGCCGAGCGTCTGCGCGAGGGTCGCGTTGGCCTCGTCCGTGGGGAGCCACAGCAGGACGACGACGGGGTACCGGGCCGAGTCTTCGACGAGGCGCTGGAAGGTCTCGTCGGTGACGTCGACGACGTAGCCGTCGGCGACGGGCGCACCGCCCGGCTCGCCGGGGGCGGGACGGTGGGCCGCTGGAGGGCGGAGAGGTCCACCGCTCCGCGCACGTCGAACGAGGGTCCGGTCGGCTGGCTCATGGCCACCATCTTAGGAGTGCGTGGCGACCTTCACCGGCACGTGCTCGACGCCCAGGACCGTGACCTTCGTGTCCGACGCTCCGGCCGGCGGGACGTACAGCGCGAACACGTCGCGGTAGGTCACGACCAGCGTGTTCGTGGGCTTGGCGTCCCCGAACAGAGCCTTGGTCGCGGCGGTCGACGGGACGATCTTGGCCTTCGACTCGGCGGACGTCTTCTCGACGGCGGACGCGTCCGCCATCACGAGCGCGCCGCCGTCGGCGGTACGCACCGCGACGGGCGCCGACTTCGCGGCGGTGAAGGTCTCGCCGTACTTGCCCTTCGCGGACTTGAAGTTCTTGTTCTTGTCGAGGCCGGCCGCCTTCGTCGCCAGGCCCGTGCGGAACGCGTCCTGGGCGAAGCTCGTGGCGTACTTCGACTTGCTGCCCTTGTTGAGCACGTCCACGTAGTGCGACACGGCCGACTTGGGCGCGAGGACGAGCGACGCGTCGTCGGACGCGACCGCCGCGCTGCCCGTGCCGGGTGCGGCGAACGTCGGCATCGTGATGCCGGGGAACAGGCGCGCCCAGCCCCAGAGGGCGTAGTTGTCGCGCGCGGTGCTCTGCTCGAACGCCATGAGGCGCGGCGGCTCGGTGTTCGACGGCTGCGCGGACACCGCGAACGCGGCTCGCGGCCACGCCGTCGACGTCGGCACCACGACCGTCTGCACCTTGGTGGGGAGCGCGGTGACGTCGTCGTCGGACTTCGTGGCCTTGGCGACCTGGAGCTCTGCGGTTCGCATGGCGAGCGCCGGCCCGGACAGGCGCTGCGAGAGCGCCTTCGAGTCGCGCTTCTTGTCCGCGACGGTGAGCACGTCGCCGACCTTGCCGAGGATCTCGGTGTCCTGGTCGAGACTGAGCGCGGGCTGCGTCACGGTCGCCTCAGGCGTGGGCTTGGGCACCGGGGTCGCGCACGCGGTCGCGACCAGGCCGACGGCGACCGCGACGGTGGTCGGGAGCGCGAGGCGGCCGAGCCGGCGCGCGGGGCGCGGCCGGCGGCCGTGGGCTGCTGCGTCGTGGTTCACGGGGTTGCTCATGGAGTTCTCGCGGTCCTGTGGGGGTGCGGTGGTCACTTGCGTGCTCGACGTCGCTGCTCGCCGCCGCCGACGATGTCGTCCCAGCCGGGGACGCCGGGGGCGCCGGCGGGGGCGCGGGCTGGTCCGGGTGCGGCGCGGTCCCGGGGGCCGGCGCAGCGGACCCGGCGCTCGGGCCAGAGACGTCCTGCGGAGCGCTCGGTGCACCGGGCTGCTGCCGCGCACCGGGCTGCTGCTGGATCGGCGGGATGCGGGCCGGGACGTTCCAGCGGCGGCGCCACGCGTCGGCGGCACCCTTCGCGGTCTCGTCCACGGGGATCGCGACGGTGGACGTCGCGGGCTCGTCGGCGGGCGGGGCCGGGACGCCGGCCGCCGGGTCGAGCGGGGCCTCATCACCGGTCTTGCCACGCCGGCCGCCGCGACGACGCTGCTGGTTCTGGGCCTCGCGCAGCGCCTGCTCGCGCAGCTCGCGCCGGGTGAGGGTCGTCGTCGTGCTCGGGGAGGCCTCGCCGACGCCCGCCGGGGCGGGCGCGGGCGGTGCGTTGGTCCGCGCGGCCGCGAGCACCGCCTCCTGGTGGCGGTTGCGCGTCCGGAGCCGGCCGAGGGACATCACGACCAGCCCCACGACGACGAGCACCAGACCGACGAGCACGAGCGGCCACAGCCAGGGCGTGGTCACCTCACGGTCCCAGGTGAGGGCGAGGGTCGGCGCCTGGGCGTCGTCCCCGACGGCCGCCACGAGCACCGACCACCGGCCGTCGCGCGCGGTCCACGGCAGCGTCACCTCGCCCGAGCCGGACGTCGAGGAGACCCACATGTCCGACGACGACGGGTCGGGCGCCGTCTTGGGCGCCTCGCCGCTCGTGGTCTTCGTGGCGAGCGTCGACCAGTCGGTCATGCCGGTCACCTGGGTGACCGGGTCGTCGCCGACCCAGCCGGCGACGTCGTCGGCGCGGCCGACGGCGATCACGACGTCCCCGCCGTCCGCGGCGCGCGCCGTGATGCTCACCTTGTCGTCGACGAGCCCGAGCACGCCCGGGCCGGTCGTGACGAGCGTGGGCGCGTCGGAGGCGGGGTGGGTGCTGGCGGTGACGGTGGAGTCGGCGCGCCACACGGTCGCGGAGGCGACGCCGAGGGCCGCGGACACCACGCCGAGGACGACGAGGGCGAGCCCGATGATGCGGTACGGCACTCGTTTCCTTCCGGTCGGGGGTCTCGAGGGTGCTCGAGGCTCAGGGCGGGACACCTCAGGATAGGGGCGCCGCGCGGAGGCTCGTCCCGTATGCCCGATCCACGAGGTCGCGCGCACACCCTTCGGCGCTGACGTTCACGGCCCCTCCACAGGCGCAGGCTCGCCATGTATCCTTCCCAATCGGGCCGTACGAACACGACCGAGCCGGCAGATCCGGTGCAGCCGCTCGCGCGCGGAGGTGGGCGCGCGGCCGGTCCGGGGGACGTAGCGTGCGGCCGTCACGCACCCGTGGAGGTCTTCGTGTCCGACGAGCAGTCCCTGTTCCCGATCGTCATGCGCGGTTACGACCGCGGTCTGGTCGACAACCGCATCGCCAACCTCGAGAAGTCGCTCGACGAGGCCCACGGCCAGGTCGAGTCCCTCGACGTCCGGGTCCAGCAGCTCACTGCCGAGGTCGCCGACGCGCAGCGGCAGGCGCGCGAGGTCGAGCGCCCGTCCTACTCGGGCCTGGGCTCCCGCATCGAGCAGCTCCTGCGGACCGCGGAGGAGCAGTCCTCGGACATCCTCGCGCAGGCCAACCAGCAGGCGTCCGACATCATGGCGCGCGCCAACCTCGCCGCGGGACAGATCCGCAACCGCGCCGAGACGGAGGTCGCCGAGCTCGTCGCCGACGCGCGGCGCGAGTCCGACGAGATCCGATCGGCCGCGACCAGCGAGGCCGAGACGACGCTCGTGAACGCACAGCGGCGGGCGGAGGAGCTCGTCGGGTCCGCGGAGCGCGAGGCCTCCCGCATCCAGAGTGCGCTCGCCACCGAGGAGCACGAGCGCCGCACCACGCTCGAGCGTGAGCTCGCGCAGGCCAAGGCGGTCACCGAGCGCGAGACCACCGAGCTCCGAGTCAAGACGGAGAACGAGGCGGCGGCGCTGCGCGCGGAGGTCGCCGCGGAGACGACGGCGCTGCGCGAGGCCGCGGAGAAGGAGACCAGCGAGCTGCGCGAGCGGACGCGCGCCGAGGCCGAGCGCCAGCTCGCGGACGCGAAGCGCGCCGGCAAGGAGGCTGCGGCCGCTGTCACCGCGGAGACCGAGGAGCTGCACGAGAAGGCGCGCGTCGCGCTCGCCGAGGCCGAGATGGCCATCGTGTCCCGGCGCGAGGAGGTCGAGCGTGAGGCCGCCGAGCGGCACGCGAGCGCCCAGAAGGAGACCGCGGCGCTCGTCGCGGCCGCCGAGTCGCAGGCCGCGGAGGCCGAGGAGCGCGTGGCCGCGGCCCTCGAGCACGCCGAGAAGGTGCGCAGCGAGTCCGACGAGTACGCGAAGGACCTGCTGGCGACGGCCCGAGCCAACGCGGACCGGATCCTCGCGGATGCTCGCACGTTCGCCGACCAGACGGTTGCGGACGCGACGCTCGAGGCCGAGCAGCACCGCCTCGCAGCGACGCGGCAGCTCCAGGACCTCAGCCGCCAGCACGAGTCGATCACGACGTACCTCGACGAGCTGCGTGCGCTGCTGTCCGAGCGGGTCGAGACGCCCGCGATGCTCACCCCGCCGCTGCCGCCCAAGCCGCCGACCGCGTCGGGCACCCGGGCCCAGCGCGCGCGCGCCGCGGCAACCGTCGTGACGGCGGACGACACCGACGACGCCGGGGAGCCCGTGAAGGACGAGGCGGAGGAGCAGGCTCACGCCTGACGCGCCCGACGCCTCCGAGGAGCGGGCCCGCCGTGCGCGCATGGCGCACGAGCTCGCGGCGCGGCTCGACGCCCGCCGGGCCGCCGAGTCGGCTGCCGCGCGACGGATGGTCGAATCGTTCGTCGAGCGGGCCCGCGAGCGCGGGATCGCCCCGGCGCCGCTGCGCGTCCGGGCGTACGGCGGGCGCGGCTCGTACCGGACGCCGCTGCACGGCTGGTACCTGCGCGCGGACCGGACGGCCGCCGTCGGCGAGGACGGGGAGTTCTACGTCCTGACGGCGCCCCGGAGCCTCCGGGCGCGGCTGGCGGGGACCACACCGGTGCCGAGCGACCCGCCGCTCGTGCTGGGCGCGGGCGGTCGGGACGGCGAGTCGGTCGACCTGGACGTGGCGCTCGAGCGCGCGCTCCGGCCCTCCTGACCGCTCGGGATCAGGCTGACGCTCGCCGGTGCAGGCGCTCGAGCGCGCCCGCGACGTGCGCGGGGGCCTCGAGGGGCGCCAGGTGCCCGGCCTCGGGCGCGAGCACGAGAGCCGCGTCGCTGGCCGCGCTCGTGTGCTCGAGCGTGTGCTCGGCGTCCTCGACGGGCGTGAGCTCGTCCTCCGTCCCGACGACGACGGTCACCGGCCCCTCGTACGCCTCGAGGACGGCGGTGCGGTCGGGCCGGGCGGCCATGGCACGCTGCGCCCAGGCGACCGAGGCGGGCCGCTGCGCGTCGATCCAGCCCGCGACGGTCGAGACGAGGTCGGGGCGGGTGCGCCGGGACGTCTCGCCGAGCATGGTCTCGCTCATGCCGCGGACCGCGTCGACGGTACCGCTCGCCTCCGCCTCGGCCGCGATGCGGAGGCGGTTCTCGCGCGCGGCGGGCGCGTCGTCGACGGTCTTCGTGTCGACGAGCGCGAGGCCGGCGACCAGGTCGGGACGTCGCTCGGCGAGCGCCAGCGCGACGTAGCCGCCCATGGACATGCCCGCCACCACCGCACGGCCGACGCCGTGCGCGTCGAGGGCCGTCGCGACGGCGTCGGCGAACGCCTCGACCGACGGCTCGCCCGTCGCGTCGGGCGCGTCGCCGAACCCCGGCAGGTCGACCGCGAGGGTCGCGACGCCGAGCTGGTCGATCGTCTCGTCCCACATGCGGTGGTCGACGGGGAACCCGTGCACGAGGACGACGGGCAGCTCGTCGCCGTCCGTCGCGCCGCTCGCGTGGAGCACGGCGGTGAGCACGTCGTCGGGGTGCTGGTCGGTCATCGGTCTGCTCCGTTCGGGACGTACTCGGTCGGGACGTACTCGGTGGACAGCGGCACGGGGCACGCCGGGTTGACGCGCCGGACGATCTCGTCGAGCACACGGCGCACGTGGCTCTCCCCCACCCACAGGTGCTTGCCGCCGTCGACGGCGATCACCTCGGCCTGCGGGACGCGCGCGAACCGCCGGCGCGCCTCGTCGGGGCGCAGGTAGTCGTCGTGCTCGGGGGCGAGGACGACCAGCGGGCGCCCGAAGGCGGCCCAGGCGTCGAGGTCCGCGTCGGTGGCACGGTGCAGCGGCGGCGAGAGCAGGATCGCGCCCTCCACGGCCGGGTCGGCGCCGTGCCTGAGCGCGAGCTCGGTGCCGAACGACCAGCCGACGAGCCACGGGTGCGGGAGGTCGCGCTGCTCGACGAGCTCGACGGCCGCCTCGACGTCGAACCGCTCCGCGTCGCCGCCGTCGAACGCGCCCTCGCTCATCCCGCGAGGGGACGACGTGCCGCGCGTGTTGAACCGGAGGACGGCGAGGTCCGCGAGAGCGGGCAGCCGCCAGGCGGCCTTCCGGAACACGTGCGAGTCCATGAAGCCACCGTGCGTGGGGAGCGGGTGGAGCGTCACGAGCGTCGCCGCGGGGTCCCGGTTCGCCGGGAGGGCGAGCTCGCCCACGAGCGTCAGGCCGTCGGCGGTGTGCAGCTCGACGTCCTCGCGGCGCGCGGGCAGGACGGTCATGGCCCGGACGGGCTCGGTGCTGGTCATCGCCCCCGAGCCTACCGACGACGGCGCGCCGGGCCCGGTCGTGGGCTACCGCCGACGCAGCCGGGCGGCCCAGCAGGCGGTGTGCCAGTGGCGTCGAGCGTCGAGGGCGGCGTCGGCACCGAACATCCCGTCGTTGGCCCAGGCCACGACGTGCTCGACGCCGGGCGGGATCACCTGCCGGCAGCCGGGGCACGTGTAGCTCTTGTCGGCCGACCGGACCGTCCGCACGGTCCACTCGCCGTCGGGCCCGTGCTCGACGCGCGCACCCCCGCGGGCGCGCGTCTCGTCGAGCGGGCGGTGGCCGGGCTGGTGCCGGCGCGAGCGACGGGAGGTGGGCACCCACCGATTCTGGCAGACGCCCCGTCCCCGGTTCGCGGCCAGGGACCTCACAGACTGGGCCGCTAAGGTAGCCCGAGCCTCGCAGCCGGAAGGCCGCGTCCACGACCCGAAGGATCACCCCTCGTGAAGAACCGCACCGTGCTCCGCGCCCGGAGCGTGACGGGCCTCGCCGCCGTCGTCGCGCTCGCCGGGTCGCTCGCCCTGGCCGGCTGCTCGAGCGACAGCGACGGCGGCTCGTCGTCGACGCCGTCCGGCACCTCGACCACCGCCGCTGCGAGCGACACGGCCACCGCGAGCGCCGCCGACGTGGCCGCGCTCAAGGAGGTCACCGTCAAGGGCGACGTCGGCAAGAAGCCGACCGTGACCGTCCCGAAGAACTTCTCGGTGACGGGCGCCGTGGCCCGCGTGGACACGCCCGGCACGGGCGCCACGATCAAGGAGGGCGAGGTCGTCCTCCTGAACAGCATCGCCCTGCAGGGTGACGGCACGGCGCTCGGCGACACGTACTCGGGCAAGCCGCAGGCCATGTACTTCGACAAGACGACGATCGTCCCGCAGCTCGCCGCGGCCCTCGACGGCCAGAAGGCCGGCGCGCGCATCGTCTACGCCGCGCCGTCGCAGGACTCGTCGGGCAACCCGACGACCTATGTGTACAGCCTGGACGTGGCGTCCGTGAAGGAGGTCGGCACGCGCGCCGAGGGGACGGCCGTGAAGCCGAAGTCGGGCCTTCCCACCGTGAAGGTCGACTCCAAGACCGGCGAGCCGAGCATCACCATCGCCAAGGGCTACAAGGCACCGTCCAAGGTCACCGCGCAGACGCTGATCAAGGGCGACGGCGCGAAGGTCAAGGCGACGGACACCGTGATCGCGCAGTACTCCGGCTGGACGATGGACGGCAAGTCCTTCGACTCGAGCTGGTCGCGTGGCGCCAAGCCCGCCACCTTCTCGCTCGCCGGCGGGGTCATCGAGGGGTGGACCACGGGCCTCACCGGCCAGACGGTCGGCAGCCAGGTCCTGCTCGTCATCCCGGCGGACAAGGCCTACGGCGCCAACCCGCCCGAGGGCTCGAACATCCCGAAGAACGCGCCGCTGGCCTTCGTGGTCGACATCCTCGACGCCGAGCCCGGCGCCTGATCGCAGGCCGGCGCCCGACGGCGCCGTTCCCCACCCGGGGAGCGGCGCCGTCGTCGTCTCCGGGACCGTGTCGTCGGCGACGGCCGCACGGCGCGCGCTTGGAACGTGATTCCAGTGGTGCCACGATGGTGGGCATGGCGACCACCACGCGACGCACGGAACGACGGACGGACGCACTCTCCCGCGCGCGCATCGTCGAGGCGGCGATCGAGATCCTCGACGCCGACGGCGAGAGCGCGCTGACGTTCCGTGCGCTCGCTGCGCGGCTCGCCACCGGCAGCGGGGCGATCTACTGGCACGTGGCGAACAAGAGCGAGCTGCTCGCGGCCGCGACCGACGACGTCGTCGCTCGCGCGCTGGGCGGAGCCGCGAGCGAGGCGGACCCCGAGCAGGAGGTCCGGACGCTGGCGCTGCGGATCTTCGACGCCATCGACGCCCACCCGTGGGTGGGCAGCCAGCTCGCGCGCGAACCTCTCCAGCTCGCGATGCAGCAGATCCTCGAGGCCATCGGGCAGCGGCTCGAGTCGTTCGGCACGCCCGACCGCGCCCTCTTCGACGCCGCCTCCGCGCTCACGAACTACATCGTCGGGGTCGCCGGCCAGAACGCGGCGAACGCACGCCTCCACGTCCACGACGAGGGCCGGACCGCGTTCCTCGAGCAGGTCGCGACGCGCTGGACCGACCTGGACGCAGAGCAGCACCCCTTCCTCAGCAAGGTCGCGCCCCAGCTCGCGGACCACGACGACCGCGAGCAGTTCCTCGCGGGGGTCGACCTCATCCTCGCGGGCATCAGGACGCCGCACTGACGCACCCGCCGCGGCCGATAGGGTCGGGGCATGACGGTGTCCTTCGAGCGAGAGGTCCTCACCTGGGACCTGTTCGGCCGCGCATCGCGCGAGCTCGCCCTCCAGGTGACCGACAGCGGGTGGTTGCCCGACGTCGTCGTCGCGGTCGCGCGCGGCGGCCTCGTCCCGGGCGGCTCGCTCGCCTACGCGCTCGGCTCGAAGGGCGTCGGCACGCTCAACGTCGAGTTCTACACCGACATCGGCCGTACGCTCGACGACCCGCGCGTGCTCCCGCCCCTCATGGACGTCGAGGACCTGGGCGGCAAGCGCGTGCTCGTGGTCGACGACGTCGCCGACTCCGGGCGGACCCTCCGGCTCGTCCTCGACATGCTCGCGGGGCACGGCGCCGACGTCCGTTCCGCGGTGCTGTACACGAAGCCGCGATCGATCGTGAAGCCCGAGTACTCGTGGCGCGACACGGACCTCTGGATCACGTTCCCGTGGTCCGCGCTCCCCCGGTCACGGAGGATCGTTCGCTCGCCTGATCGGCTGGACTCCTGGGCCACCGGCCCGCCGGAGGGGCGGGCGGCCGAGCGCGCCGCCCCTCCGGGGAGCGCGAGGGTGTCAGAACTCCCAGTCCTCGTCCTCGGTGGCCACGGCCTTGCCGATGACGTACGAGGAGCCGGAGCCGGAGAAGAAGTCGTGGTTCTCGTCGGCGTTGGGGCTCAGCGCGGCGAGGATGGCCGGGTTGACGTCGGTCTCGTCCTTGGGGAACAGCGCCTCGTAGCCCAGGTTCATGAGGGCCTTGTTGGCGTTGTAGCGCAGGAACTTCTTGACGTCCTCGGTGAGCCCGACACCGTCGTAGAGGTCCTCGGTGTACTGGACCTCGTTCTCGTAGAGCTCGAAGAGGAGCTCGAACGTGTACGCCTTGAGGTCGTCGCGCTCGGCCTCCGTGAGGAGCTCGAGGCCCTTCTGGTACTTGTAGCCGATGTAGTACCCGTGCACGGCCTCGTCGCGGATGATGAGGCGGATGAGGTCGGCGGTGTTGGTGAGCTTGGCGCGGCTCGACCAGTGCATCGGCAGGTAGAAGCCGGAGTAGAACAGGAACGACTCGAGCAGCGTCGAGGCGACCTTGCGCTTGAGCGGCGAGTCGCCCCGGTAGTACTCGAGGACGATCTCGGCCTTGCGCTGCAGGTTCGGGTTCTCCTCGGACCAGCGGAACGCCTCGTCGATCTCCTGCGTCGAGATCAGCGTCGAGAAGATCGAGGAGTACGACTTCGCGTGCACCGACTCCATGAACGCGATGTTCGTGTAGACGGCCTCCTCGTGCGGCGTCAGAGCGTCCGGGATGAGGCTCACGGCCCCCACGGTCCCCTGGATCGTGTCGAGCAGCGTCAGGCCGGTGAACACGCGCGTGGTGAGCTCCTGCTCCTGCGGCGTGAGGCTGTGCCAGCTCTGGATGTCGTTCGACACCGGCACCTTCTCGGGCAGCCAGAAGTTCCCGGTCAACCGCTCCCAGACCTCGAGGTCCTTGTCGTCCTCGAGCCGGTTCCAGTTGATCGCGGTGACACGATCGATGAGCTTGAGCTTCCCAGAGGGTGACATCTTCGACTTCTTCTTTCCTCTGCCCCCGGGGAACCGAGGCGGCTGACGATCTGCGGACCTGTGCTGCGTCGTCGTGCACGAGGGTGACCGGACGGGCGAGCGGTGACACGGGGACGATGTGCCCGGTCGTGGTGGGACTGACGGGGGCCGCGAGGAACGAGCGGCCGGATGGAAGACCCGGCGCATCGTTCCCCGCGGCACCGCGGACCCGATTTAGTTGCTCAGAGCATGCACGAGACGCAACCGTCCACCTCGGTCCCCTCCAACGCCATCTGGCGGACCCGGATGTAGTACAGGGTCTTGATGCCCTTCTTCCAGGCGTAGATCTGCGCCCGGTTGACGTCGCGCGTGGTCGCGGTGTCCTTGAAGAACAGCGTGAGCGACAAGCCCTGGTCGACGTGCTGCGTTGCGGCCGCGTAGGTGTCGATGATCTTCTCGTAGCCGATCTCGTACGCGTCCTCGTAGTACTCGAGGTTGTCGTTCGTGAGGTAGGGCGCCGGGTAGTAGACGCGCCCGAGCTTGCCCTCCTTGCGGATCTCGATCTTCGAGGGCACCGGGTGGATCGACGACGTCGAGTTGTTGATGTACGAGATCGAGCCCGTCGGCGGGACGGCCTGCAGGTTCTGGTTGTAGAGGCCGTGCTCCATGACGGAGGCCTTGAGCGCGCGCCAGTCGTCCTGGGTCGGGATGCGCACGCCCGCCTCCGCGAAGAGCTCGGCGACGCGCGGCGTCGCGGGCTCCCACACCCGGTCGGTGTACTTGTCGAAGTACGCGCCGCTCGCGTAGGTCGACTTCTCGAAGTTGTAGTACTTCTGGCCGCGCTCGATGGCGAGCTTGTTGGAGGCCGCGATCGCGTGGAACGCGACCGTGTAGAAGTAGATGTTGGTGAAGTCGACGCCCTCCTCGGACCCGTAGTGCACGCGCTCGCGGGCGAGGTAGCCGTGGAGGTTCATCTGGCCGAGGCCGATGGCGTGCCCGAGGTCGTTCGCGCGGCGCACGGACGGCACCGAGTCGATCGCGGTCTGGTCGGCGACGGCCGTGAGCGCGCGGATCGCGGTCTCGACGGTCTTCGCGAGGTCCGGCGAGTCCATCGTCTTCGCGATGTTCAGCGAGCCGAGGTTGCACGAGATGTCGCGGCCGGTGTGCGCGTAGGACAGGTCGTCGTTGAACGTCGACGGCGTCGAGACCTGGAGGATCTCCGAGCACAGGTTCGAGTGGGTGACCTTGCCCTCGTTGGGGTTGGCCTTGTTCACCGTGTCCTCGAACATGATGTACGGGTACCCGGACTCGAACTGCAGCTCGGCGAGCGTCTGGAAGAACTGGCGCGCGTTGATCTTCGTCTTCTTGATGCGCGGGTCGTCGACCATCTCGTCGTACTTCTCGGTGACCGAGATGTCGGCGAACGCCTTGCCGTAGATCCGCTCGACGTCGTACGGCGAGAACAGGTACATGTCCTCGTTCTTGCGCGCGAGCTCGAACGTGATGTCGGGGATGACGACGCCGAGCGAGAGCGTCTTGATGCGGATCTTCTCGTCCGCGTTCTCGCGCTTGGTGTCGAGGAACCGCATGATGTCGGGGTGGTGCGCGTTCAGGTAGACCGCGCCCGCGCCCTGGCGTGCGCCGAGCTGGTTCGCGTAGGAGAACGAGTCCTCGAGGAGCTTCATCACGGGGATGACGCCCGACGACTGGTTCTCGATCTTCTTGATCGGCGCGCCGTGCTCGCGGATGTTGCTGAGCAGGAGGGCCACGCCGCCGCCGCGCTTGGAGAGCTGCAGCGCGGAGTTGATGCCGCGCGCGATCGACTCCATGTTGTCCTCGATGCGCAGCAGGAAGCAGGACACGGGCTCGCCGCGCTGCTTCTTGCCGGCGTTGAGGAACGTGGGCGTCGC
The DNA here is from genome assembly GCF_030161555.1 of Luteimicrobium album. GTDB lineage: Bacteria > Actinomycetota > Actinomycetes > Actinomycetales > Cellulomonadaceae > Luteimicrobium > Luteimicrobium album. The sequence goes on along the minus strand of NZ_BSUK01000001.1, from coordinate 2,817,261 downwards.
GGGCTGGAACCGGCCCGAGATGACCTCCTCGACGATCTCGGTCGCGAGCTGCTCGTCGCCGGCGGCGAGGCTCAGCGCGACCATGCACACGCGGTCCTCGAACCGCTCGAGGTAGCGCTTCCCGTCGAAGGTCTTGAGCGTGTAGCTCGTGTAGTACTTGAACGCACCGAGGAACGTGTCGAAGCGGAACTTCTTGGAGTAGGCGAGCTCGAAGAGCTGCTTCACGAACTGCCGCGAGTACTGCTCGAGGACCTCGGACTCGTAGTAGTCGTTGTCGACCAGGTAGTCGAGCTTCTCGTCGAGGTCGTGGAAGAAGACCGTGTTCTGGTTGACGTGCTGCAGGAAGTACTGCCGCGCGGCCTGACGGTCACGGTCGAACTGGATCTTCCCGTCCGCGCCGTAGAGGTTCAGCATCGCGTTGAGCGCGTGGTAGTCGAGCTCCACGAGACCGGGGGCCGAGACCTCGCCCGGGGCGGTGGCGAGGCTGGTGCTCACGCCGGGATCTGCTGCTGTCGTTGCCAAAATCGCCCCAATCCGTCGCGGACGCGTGTGACGTCCTCGGCTGTCCCAAGCAGTTCGAAGGCATACAGGTACGGGACCTGGCACTTCGCGGAGATGATGTCGCCGGCGATGCAGTACGCCTCGCCGAAGTTGGTGTTCCCGGCCGCGACGACGCCGCGGATGAGGGAACGGTTGTGCGGGTCGTTGAGGAACTTCACGACCTGTCGCGGCACCGCGCCGCCCTCGTTCCCCCCGCCGTACGTCGGGACGAGGAGCACGTAGGGCTCGTCGACCCGCAGGAAGCCCTCGGTGGGCCGCAGCGGGATCCGCCGGACGCCCATCCCCAGCTCGGAGAGCCGCAGCTTCTGGACGAAGCGGTGCGTGTTCTCCGAGACGCTGGAGAAGTAGACGAGGTCACCCATGGTGTCCTCCCTGCGACGGCGGTGGATCAGGTGGTGCGGTGCCGCTCGGGCGAGCGGTGCGCGTCAGGCGAGCGTGGCGACCTTCACGGCGAGCGCGGTGATCTGGTCGGGGCGGAAGCCCGACCAGTGCGTGTCGTCCGCCACCACGACGGGCGCCTGGAGGTAGCCGAGCTCACGGACGAGGGCCAGCGCCTCGGGGTCCTCGGTGACGTCCACGACGTCGTACTCGAGGCCCTTCTTGTCGAGCGCGCGCTTGGTCGCCTCGCACTGGACGCACGCCGGCTTGCTGTAGACCGTGATGCTCATCGCTGTCCCCTTCGTGTCTTCGTGGTGCCCGACTGTGGTGGCGAGGTCGGCCGACGGTTCGCGGTGGGTCGCTTCCCAGCCCCTCGTGGGGTGGCCGGGAGGCCCTCTGACCTCGAACGACGCCGGTGGAACTACGTCTGTGTCATTCGTTCGGGAGTGTGATGCTCCCTCGGTGCAGAACACTATACCTAGGGGTCGATGGCCGCGCGGGCACTAGATGCTGTGGTCGAACTTCACCCATCGGCGTTCGTCACCACCTTCCGACGCGGACTTCAAGGGCCCTGTCGAGTCCTTCTTCGAGGGTCCCAGGAGCCACTGACACACCGCGTTGTCCACCGCTCGATCGGCGTCCCTCTGCGCCCCGACCGGCACCGTCCACAGGGTGTGCAGGATGGTGTTCCACACCCTGTGGGGTGCTGCGTCCGGGGCGATTTGCCCCGTTCCGCGGAGCACGACGAGGCCGCCGTAGATCCGGACATAGCGGACCTGCGACGGCCTCGAGGGCGGCTCAAATTCTTCTCGCCGACCGGCGTGTCGCACGTGTCGGCGTGTCGCGGGTGCTGCCAGGGTCAGGCCACGGCCTCCCCGCCCGCACGACCGCGCGCACGGTGAGGTCGGCGTCGGTCACCACGAGGTCGGCACGCCGGCCCGCCTCCAGGGCGCCGACGTCGGCCCGGCCCAGGACGCCGGCGGGCGTCAGCGAGGCCGCACGGACGGCGTCGGGCAGGGCGATGCCCGCCGCCACGGTGTGCCGCACGACGTCGATCAGGTGCGCCGTGCCGCCCGCGATCGCCCCGCCCTCCGCGGTGCCGTCCGCCAGGCGCGCCACGCCGTCCGCGACGACGACGGCCATCGGGCCGAGCTGGTACGAGCCGTCGGGCATCCCCGCGGCCGCCATGGCGTCCGTCACGAGGGCGATCGCGTCGGCCCCGACGAGCTCGAAGACCGTCGCGACGGTCCCCGGGTCGAGGTGCGTGCCGTCGCCGACGAGCTCGACGACGACCTTGCCGCGCTTCGCGGCCTCCAGGCAGGCCGCGATCGGGCCGGGGTCCCGGTGGTGCAGCGGACGCATGCCGTTGAACAGGTGCGTGGCCGTCAGCCGGCCGGAGCGAGCGGTGACGCCCGCGCCGTCCAGCGCGGCGGACCCGACGGCGATGGCGGCCTCGGTGACGCTCCAGTGCGCGTCGGTGTGCCCGACCGACGGGACGGCACCGACCTCGACGAGCGTCTCGATCACCCCGCCCGGCTCCTGGACGCCCACGACCTCCGGCGCCACGGTCATGGTGACGAGGTGCCCGCGCGCCGCGGCGGCGATCGCGCGGACGAGCTCCGGGTCGCCCGCGAGCATGTCGGCGGGGTTCTGGGCGCCGCAGCGGTCCGGGGACAGGAACGGGCCCTCGAGGTGGATGCCGGCGACCTCCCCGCGTCCGCGAGGTCGGCGAGCATCGCGGTCCGTTCGAGGAGCACGTCGCGGGGGGCCGTGACGAGCGAGGCGACGAGGCTCGTCGTCCCGTGCGCCAGGTGCTCGCGGACGGCCACACGGGCGGTGTCGGCGTCGCCCGCGTCGGGGAAGCTCGCACCGCCGCCGCCGTGGTCGTGCAGGTCCACCAGTCCCGGCAGCACCGTCGTGCCGGGCTCCGGCTGCCCCGCGGCCGCGACGGCCTCGCCGTAGCCCGCCGCACCGGCATCAGCGGTGCGTCCCACCCAGGCGATGGTCGCCCCGTCGACGATGACCGCACCGTCGTCGAGCACCTCGTGCGGCAGGACGACACGGCCCCGGAACGCGCGCCTCCCCTCGGCCGAGGTCGACGTGGGAGCGGGCACGGACGGAGCGGCGTCGGACGTCATGGTCCGATTCTCGCGCATTCGGCAGGGGTCCTCACAACCCACGTGGGTACAGTCCGGCGCCCGTGGTCCAGTCCGGGGCGGGAGGGCGACGCTGCGAACGCCGACGGTGACGCGGGCAGGGTGCTGAGCGGTCATGATCGGCACCGTTGAAGCCGATTCGATGCCGATCGTGCCCGGACACGCCGCGCGACGTGTCGGCGATGGAACGGTCGAGCGGGTGGGTGCGGGGAGGTGGTGAAGGGCGTAAGAGAGTGCGCACGGCCCCCAGGGCCGAAGCACGACAGCCCGAACCACCTCGCCGCACCCACCCGCGAACCCGACCACAACACGTACCGTCGGCGAACAGGCGCTCAGAAGAGCCGCGACTCCACGTCGTCGACGCCGCGCATCGCGTCGTAGTCCAGCACGAGGCACCGGATGCCCCGGTCCGTCGCGAGGACGCGCGCCTGCGGCTTGATCTCCTGCGCGGCGAACACGCCTCGCACCGGCGCGAGCAGCGGGTCACGGTTGAGCAGCTCGAGGTACCGCGTGAGCTGCTCGACGCCGTCGATGTCGCCCCGTCGCTTGAGCTCGACGGCCACCGAGCCGCCCTGCGCGTCGCGCGCGAGGATGTCGACCGGGCCGATCGCCGTCGGGTACTCGCGGCGCACCAGGGTGTGCCCCGAGCCCAGCAGCTCGATCTGCGCGGCCAACAGCTCCTGCAGGTGCGCCTCGACGCCGTCCTTGATCAGCCCCGGGTCCACGCCCAGCTCGTGCGCCGAGTCGTGGTGGACCGCATGGAGCTCGATCTCGAGGCGGTCGTCGGACTTGTGGTGCTGGACCGTCCACACCTGTGTGACGCCCTGCGCGGCCTGCTCCTCGGACGGCTCGTGCACGAGCAGGGTGCACGGCGGGCTCATCCAGTTGAGCGGCTTGTACGAGCCGCCGTCCGAGTGGAGCAGCACGCTGCCGTCCGCCTTGACCACGAGCAGGCGGGTCGCGAAGGGGAGCTGGGCGGCGAGCCGGCCGCTGTAGCGTGCCGAGCAGTCGGCGACGACGAGACGCACGGAGGATCCTTCCGGGGAGGTTCGGCGGGGCGGACGGGACGACGAGGGACCCGCAGCCGTCGAGCCTAGACGACCATGCCGTGGACGGACGGCGGCGCCGCCTCGAGCCACGCCGCGAGACCCGCGTACGCGCCGGGCGCCATGGTCAGCTCGAACGCGACGCCCTCGTGCTCGCACCGGACGACGACGACGTCGCCCCGCGGGCCTCCCGTGACGAGCGCACGGGAGACGACGTGCAGACGGTCGCGCCGCCACGACCGCTTCGGCCGCGGGAACAGCGACCAGCACCGCCACCAGTCGACGCGCTGCGCGCGGAACTGCGCGAACCCGAGCGACACGTGGCTGCCGCGTCGCGTCGTCGTGCGGAAGCCGCACTCGAACGTGCCCGTACGGCCGGCGAGGGTGCGCAGACGAGACGCCCCCAGTCCGATCACCGCGAACGCTGCGACGAGCAGCGCGAGCAGGATCCAGACCAGGGGCGTCACGTCAGGCGGTCCTCAGTGCGCCTCGGTTACCGAACCGGTGCGCAGGGTGGCGCCGTCGACGACCGCGGTGAGGCGGTTGGAGTCGACGGAGATGAAGCCACCCTCGATGTCGGCCTCGACCGAGCCGCCCTCGGCGAGGCGGACCCGGATGGTGCCCGGCTTGAGCACCGACAGGAGCGGCGTGTGCCCTGCGAGCACGCCGATCTCGCCGTCGGCCGCGGGCGCCACCACGAGCCGGGCCTTGCCGGCCCAGATCGTGCGGTCCGTGGTCACGAGGTCCACGTCAAGCTCTGCCACTGCTGCTCCTCAGTCGATGCGGTCCGGACGGCGTCAGACGCCGTACTCCTTCTGGATGCGGGCCCAGTTGCGCTCCAGGTCCTCGAGGCCACCGATGTTGAAGAAGGCCTGCTCGGCGATGTGGTCGAACTCGCCGGCCGCGATCTTCTGGAAGGCCTCGACGGTCTCCGAGAGCGGCACGGTCGAGCCGGGCACATTCGTGAACTGCTCCGCCATGTACGTGTTCTGGGAGAGGAACTGCTGGATGCGGCGCGCACGCGCGACGATCGTCTTGTCCTCCTCCGAGAGCTCGTCCACACCGAGGATCGCGATGATGTCCTGGAGCTCCTTGTTGCGCTGCAGGATCGACTTCACCTGGGTCGCGACCTCGTAGTGGTCCTTGCCCACGTAGCGCGGGTCGAGGATGCGGCTGGTCGAGGCCAGCGGGTCCACCGCGGGGTACAGACCGCGCGAGGCGATCTCGCGGCTGAGCTCCGTGGTGGCGTCGAGGTGCGCGAACGTCGTCGCCGGCGCCGGGTCGGTGTAGTCGTCCGCCGGCACGTAGATCGCCTGCAGCGAGGTGATCGAGTGGCCGCGCGTCGAGGTGATGCGCTCCTGGAGCACGCCCATCTCGTCGGCGAGGTTCGGCTGGTAGCCCACCGCGGACGGCATGCGGCCGAGCAGCGTCGACACCTCGGAACCCGCCTGGGTGAAGCGGAAGATGTTGTCGATGAACAGCAGCACGTCCTGCATCTGCACGTCGCGGAAGTACTCCGCCATCGTCAGGGCGGACAGCGCGACGCGGAGGCGCGTGCCCGGCGGCTCGTCCATCTGGCCGAACACGAGGGCCGTCTGCTTGATGACGCCCGAGTCGGTCATCTCCTCGATGAGGTCGTTGCCCTCACGGGTGCGCTCGCCGACGCCCGCGAACACCGACACACCGTTGTGGTTGTTGGCGACGCGGTAGATCATCTCCTGGATGAGGACGGTCTTGCCGACGCCCGCACCACCGAAGAGGCCGATCTTCCCACCCTGCACGTACGGGGTCAGGAGGTCGATGACCTTGATGCCCGTCTCGAACATGGTGGTCTTCGACTCGAGCTGGTCGAAGGCCGGGGGCTTGCGGTGGATCGGCCAGCGCTCGGTGACCTCGATCTTCTCGCCCGGCTCGGCGTTCAGGACCTCACCGGTCACGTCGAAGACGTGGCCCTTGGTGACGTCGCCGACGGGCACCGAGATGGGCGCGCCCGTGTCGGTGACGACGGCGCCGCGGACGAGGCCGTCGGTCGGCTTGAGCGCGATGGCGCGCACGAGCGAGTCGCCCAGGTGCTGCGCGACCTCGAGCTTGAGCGTGAAGGCCTTCTCGCCCTCGCCCTGCGAGGAGAGGTCGATCTCGACCGTCAGCGCGTTGTAGATGTCGGGGATGGCGTCGACGGGGAACTCGATGTCGACGACGGGGCCGATCACACGCGCGACGCGACCCGTGGCGGGTCCGCTGGCGTGCTGGGCCGTGGCTTCCACGGTGGTGGCGGTCATGATGTCCTCTTCCTCACGACGCAGCGAGCGCGTCGGCGCCCGACACGATCTCGCTGATCTCCTGGGTGATGTCTGCCTGACGGGCCTGGTTCGCGAGCCGCGTGTACATGCGGATCAGGTCCTCGGCGTTCTCGGTCGCGGTGTGCATCGCCCGCTGGCGCGCGGCGAGCTCCGACGCCGCCGCCTGCAGCAGGCAGTTGAAGATCCGGGTGCGCACGTAGCGCGGCAGGATCGCGTCGAGCACCGCCTCGGCGGACGGCGCGAAGTCGTACACGGGGAGGATCTCGCCCTCCTGGGCCGGCACGACCTCCTCGACGACCTCGAGCGGCAGCAGCCGGATCACGCGCGGCGTCTGCGTGACCATGTTGACGAACTGCGTGTACGCGACGTGCAGCTCGGCGACCCCGCCCTCGTCCGCCGGCGCACGGAACGCGCGCAGGAGCTCGGTGGCGATCTCCTCCGCCGTCTCCGGCGTCGGGGCGTCCGAACCGCCCACCCACTGGCCCGCGAGCTCGCGCCCACGGAACGCGTAGTACGAGACCGCGCGGCGACCGGCGACGTAGAGCCGCACCGTCTTGCCCTGCGACTGCAGGTGGTCGATCAGGCGCTCCGTCTCGCGGATCGCCGACGCCGCGTAGGCGCCCGCCATGCCGCGGTCCGACGTGACGATCAGCACGGCCACCGCGTCGGTGTCCGTGCGCGGCGTCGTCAGCGGGTGCGAGACGCGAGCGTGCGTCGCGACCGCGGACACCGCGCGCGTGATCGCGCGGGCGTACGGGGTCGAGTCCGCGACCCGGTCACGCGCCTTGCCGATGCGCGAGGCCGCGATCAGCTCCATCGCCCGGAAGATCTTCTTGAGCGACTGCGTCGACTTGATGCGCGCCTTGTAGACGCGCTGGGAACCTGCCACGGGTCACGCCCTCTTCTGGCGGACGATCTGCTCCTGCTCGACCTCGGGCACCTCGTCCTCGGCGGCCTCGCCGACGAGCGGCGTGCCGTCACCCTTGAGGAACGTCTCGCGGAACGCGTCGACGCCCGCCGCGAGGGACTCCTCGGTGTCCGACTCGAGCTTGCCCGTCCCACCGATGATGCTCAGCACCTCGGTGTGGCGGCGCAGGTAGTCCAGCAGCTCGGACTCGAAACGACGCACGTCCTCGAGCGGGACGTCGTCGAGCTTGCCCTTGGTGCCGGCCCAGATGGACGCGACCTGGTCCTCGACCGGGTACGGCGAGTACTGGCCCTGCTTGAGCAGCTCGGTGAGGCGGGCGCCCCGGGTGAGCTGCGCGCGGGACGCCGCGTCGAGGTCGGACGCGAACATCGCGAACGCCTCGAGCGAGCGGTACTGCGCCAGGTCGAGCTTCAGCGTGCCGGAGACCTTCTTCATGGCCTTGACCTGCGCCGAGCCGCCGACGCGGGACACCGAGATGCCGACGTCGACCGCGGGGCGCTGGTCCGCGTTGAAGAGGTCCGACTGCAGGAAGATCTGGCCGTCGGTGATGGAGATGACGTTGGTCGGGATGTACGCCGACACGTCGTTGGCCTTGGTCTCGATGACCGGGAGGCCCGTCATCGAGCCCGCGCCCAGCTTGTCCGAGAGCTTGGCACAGCGCTCGAGCAGGCGGGAGTGCAGGTAGAAGACGTCGCCCGGGTAGGCCTCGCGGCCCGGCGGGCGGCGGAGCAGCAGCGACACGGCACGGTAGGCCTCGGCCTGCTTCGACAGGTCGTCGAACACGATGAGGACGTGCTTGCCGCCGTACATCCAGTGCTGGCCGATGGCCGAGCCGGTGTAGGGCGCCAGGTACTTGAAGCCCGCCGGGTCGGACGCGGGGGCCGCGACGATCGTCGTGTACTCGAGCGCGCCGGCCTCCTCGAGGGCGCCACGCACGCCCGCGATGGTGGAGCCCTTCTGGCCGATCGCGACGTAGATGCAGCGGACCTGCTTCTCGGGGTCGCCCGAGTCCCAGTTCGCCTTCTGGTTGATGATCGTGTCGATCGCGATCGCCGTCTTGCCGGTCTGGCGGTCGCCGATGATGAGCTGGCGCTGGCCGCGCCCGATCGGGATCATCGCGTCGATGGCCTTGAGGCCGGTCTGGAGCGGCTCGTGCACGCTCTTGCGGTCCATGACGCCGGGCGCCTGGAGCTCGAGCGCACGGCGGCCCTCGGTGGCGATCTCGCCGAGGCCGTCGATCGGCTGGCCGAGCGGGTCGACCACGCGACCGAGGTAGCCGTCGCCGACGGCGACCGAGAGCACCTCGCCGGTCCGGCGGACCTCCTGGCCCTCCTCGATACCGGTGAACTCGCCCAGGACGACCACACCGATCTCACGCACGTCGAGGTTCAGCGCGAGACCGAGGGTCCCGTCCTCGAAGCGCAGGAGCTCGTTCGCCATGGCGCCGGGCAGGCCCTCGACCTGCGCGATGCCGTCCGCGGCGAGGGTCACACGGCCGACCTCTTCGGCGACCGCGTTCTCGGGCTCGTAGGACTTCACGAAGCTGTCCAGCGCGGCCCGGATCTCGTCGGGCCGGATCGTCAGCTCAGCCATGGGTTCTTCTCCTGTCGTGACCGCACGGGCTGTGCGGCCTGAGTTCTGTCGGGGTGCCGTGAGGCGGTGGGCACCCGGGTCAGCTCACGAGCCGCCGACGGGCGTCGGCGAGGCGCGAGAGCATGGTCGAGTCGATGACGTCGGCGCCGACCTGGACCCGCAGTCCCCCGAGGACTGCGGCGTCGACCGTGACGTTGAGCTGGACGGGGCGGCCGTATGCACGCTCGAGGATCCCGGCGAGCCGGTCGAGCTGCGCGGGCGTGAGCTCGACCGCCGACGTGACGCCGGCGACGAGGCGACGACGTCGCTCGGCCGCGATGTCCGAGTACGCCAGCAGGTTCGGCACGAACCGTCGGTGACGCAGGTTCGTCGTCGCCCGGTGCGCGAGCAGCAGGGTGACGTCGTCGACCTTGCCCGCGAGGAGCGTGTCGACGAGCGTGGTCCGGTTCTCCAGGGTGGCCTGCGTGTCGGAGAGCGCCGTCCGGAGCTCGCGCTGGCCGGAGAGCAGCCGCGTGATGCGGAACAGCTCGTCCTCGACCGTCACGAGCGCCTCGCGGGCCTGGGCCGACGCGAGCACCGCCTCGAGGGCGAGGTGCTCGACCGCGTGGCCGAGGTCCAGCTCGTGGGTCCAGCGCGCGGACACGAGGGACTCCACGAGGTCGCGGACGCGCTCGTCGAACGCACCGAGGAGCTGGCGGGCCACCGCGGCCTTGGCCTCGGCGGGCAGCGACGGGTCGGTGAGCGTGCGGCGCAGGCTCCCGGACCCGTCGAGCGCGTCGGAGAGCGCGAAGAGCTGCTCGCCGAGCGCCCTCGCGTCCGCGCCGGCAGCTCCGAGCACGGGCTCGAAGCGCTCCTGGGCGCCCGCGAGCGAGGCGCCCGAAGCGCCGCGCATGACGGCGTTCGTGGTGCTCGTCGCGTCCGTGGTCATCGCGCTTCCCCACCCGTCGTCGTCGCCTCGGCCTCGACCTCGGCGGCACCGCTCTCGAGGTCGTCGAGGAAGCGGTCCACCACGCGGGACTGGCGCGCGCTGTCGGCGAGCGACTCGCCGACGATGCGCGACGCGAGCTCGGTGGCGAGCTGGCCGACGTCGTTGCGCAGCGAGACCGACGCAGCCTGACGCTCCGCCTCGATCTGCCGCTGGGCGGAGCCCACGATGCGCTCGGCGTCGGCGGACGCCTTGCGGCGCAGGTCCTCGATGATGGCCGAGCCCTCGGCGCGCGCCTCCTCGCGGATGGTCGCGGCCTCGGTGCGGGCCTCCTGGAGCTGCTGGTGGTACTGCGCCAGCAGAGCGTCGGCCTCCTCCTGGGACTTCTCGGCCTTCTCGAGGCCGCCCTGGATCTTCTCCGCGCGCTCGTCGAGCACGGCCTGGAACTTCGGCAGGACGTACTTGATGAAGACGAAGCCGATCACCAGCACGATGACCAGCGACCAGATGATGTCGTAGGTCTCGGGCAGGAGCGGGTTCTGGTCCGAACCGGAGTCCTCGGCGGCGAGCGCGAGGCCGCTCGCGGCGGAGGACAGCTGCGCGCCGATCACTTCAAGAAGAACGGCGTCACGATGCCGAGGAGCGCGAGCACCTCGATGAACGCCAGGCCGATGAAGGTGAACGAACGCAGCTGGCCGGACATCTCGGGCTGGCGCGCCATGCCCTCGATCGTCTTGCCGAACAGGATGCCGAGGCCGATGCCCGGGCCGATCGCGGCGAGGCCGTACCCGACCGTCGAGAGGCTACCCGTGACGGCGGCGATGTTCGTCGTGTCCACTGGTTCTGTTTCCTTTCGTCAGCGCGCCGCGCGGCGCGTCGAGTGGTGCGCGACGGCCCGTCCGTCGGCCCGTCGTTGTGTCTGGCGAGCCGTCAGTGCTCGGACTCGATCGACATGTTGATGTACACGGCGGCGAGGATCGCGAAGACGTACGCCTGCAGGCAGGCCACGAAGACCTCGAGGAGGAAGGCCGCGAAGCCGCCGACGAACGTCACGAGACCGAACGCCTTGAGCGCGGGGGTCGCGGAGAAGAGCAGGTACTGCGTCGCGGCGAAACAGAGCGCGATGAGCAGGTGCCCGGAGATCATGTTCGCCAGGAGTCGGATGACCAGCGTGGCCGGGCGGATCACGAAGACCTGGAGGAACTCGAGCGGCGTCAGCAGGATGTAGATGGGCCACGGGGTGCCGGCCGGGAACAGGTTGTTCTTGAGGAACCCGCCCACGCCGAACTTCTTGACGCCCGCGCCGAGGTACATGCCGTAGACCCAGAGGGCGAAGACGAGCGGCAGACCGACGACGCCCGTTCCGGCGATGTTGAGGAAGGGCACCACGCCGGTGAGGTTGAAGAAGAGGATCCCGCAGAAGATCGTCGTGATCACGGGGACGTACTTCTTGCCCTCCTTCTCGCCGAGGATCTCGTAGACGATCTGGCGACGGGCGAAGTCGAGGACGAACTCGACGCTCGCCTGGAACCGGCCCGGGACGAGCTTGGCGCGCTTCGCTGCGAGCACGAACACGAGGAGGAGAGCGACGACCGCGACGAAGCGGACCAGCATGATCCGGTTGATCTCGAACGCGGTCCCCTCGAAGAGGAAGCCGTTCGGGAAGAAGTCGTCCAGGCTCGGGGCATGGAAACCGTCCGCGGCGAGGGTAGGCGTCGTCGCAAGGAAGGACAAGACATGCTCCCGGTTGGTCGTGCGGTCCGGACATGGGTGCGGCCGACCCCGGTACACCACACCTCGAAGGAGGGTTCAGCGCTCACGGGATGGCACGACGTCGGACCTAGGCCGTCATGGATTCGGGCATCATCCTAACCCATGCTGTGCCTCGGTCATGACGGGAACCTCACCAACTCCGCCCGTCCGCCGAGGGGTGTGAGCCACCCCACAGGCCCCCACCACGAGGACTGTCGAATCCTTTGCCGGCAGGCAATCTCACTGCGGTTCGACGTAGGGGACGCGTGCGCGCTGGTAGTTGATCGTGTCGAGCGCGACCGAGCCGAGGACGCCCACCAGGACGACCACGAGGAAGACCGGCTTGGAGTAGAAGTCGTGACTCTGCAGCGCCACCAGCGAGACGATGAGGACGATCATCTTGGCGAGCCACGAGCCGGCCACGATGCCCAGCATGGCCGCCGGCGAGCTGTGCGACGACCGCCACATGGACCACACGGTCGTCCCCGAGAAGACCAGTGCCACGGCGGCGCCCAGGAGCGCCCCCAGACGCCCTTCGTGCCGGCGAAGATCGCGCCCAGGACGACGCCGACGACCGTCACGGCGGCCAGGAAGACGAGGACGTCGCGCAGCGCGCGCCGGAACAGCGCCGTCGCGGCCTCCGAGCTCACGACCTTGCGCGCGGGGTTCGGGGCGGGGGTCTCGTCGGGACGGCTCATCGGATGCCTCCGGGGTTGGTGCGGCGGGCGCGGACACGGCCGCGCAGCGGGCCGAGGGTCAGGACCAGGGCGAGGACGACGGCGACCACGAGGCCGACGGCGACCTTCCGGGCCGGCCACACGGCCAGCGCGGCGGCGCCGAACGCGAACACCGCGGTCCACAGGTACATGATGACGACCGCGCGCTGGTGCGAGTGACCGAGCGCGAGCAGCCGGTGGTGCATGTGGAGCCGGTCGGGGTGGAACGGCGACTTGCCAGCCGCGAGCCGTCTGACCACGGCCATCGTCATGTCGAGGAGCGGGAGCAGGATCACCGCGAGCGGCAGCAGGATCGGGATGAAGGCCGGCAGCTGCTGGCCCACCGACACCTTCTCGGGGTCGATCTGCCCGGTCACGATGATCGCGGCGGAGGCCAGGACGAGCCCGAGCAGCATCGAGCCGGAGTCGCCCATGAAGATCCGGGCCGGGTGCGTGTTGTAGGGCAGGAAGCCCAGACAGACGCCGACCAGGCCGGCCAGCACGACGGTCGCGCGGTTCGAGTAGTCGCCGGGGTTCTGGGCCTGCGTGAGCAGGTAGGTGTAGAGGAAGAACGCCGTGCCGCCGATCGCGATCATCCCCGCGGCCAGGCCGTCGAGGCCGTCGACGAAGTTCACGGCGTTCATCGCGACGACGATGACGATCACCGTTGCGAACAGGCTCAGGCGAGCCGACGCGATCGTCACGCCCCCGATGGGCACGGTGATGAGCTGGACGCCGCGCCACGCCACGAAGCCCGCGGCGAGCACCTGTCCGACGAGCTTGGTCAGCCAGTCGAGGTCCCAGATGTCGTCGGCCATGCCGAGCGCGCACACCATGCCCGCGGCGATGACGATCGCCCACAGCTCCTGACCACCGGGCCCCGCGAACGTCGAGCGCAGGAACGGGGTGCCGGACGCGAACGTGACCGCCACCGCGAGGCCGCACCACATCGCGAGGCCACCGAGCCGCGGCGTCGGGATGGTGTGGACGTCGCGGTCGCGGACCGCCGTGATGGCGTTCGTGCGCAGCGCGACCCAGTGCGCGAGGGGAACGGTCAGGAGCGTGACCGCCAGGGCGACGAGCAGGACGAGCAGGTAGACCCTCACGCGCCCGGGGCCCCCACCCCGCCCGCGTCGGACGTACCCGCGGCGTCCTCCGTCTCGCCCGGGCCGAGCACGCCCGGCACGACGGCGCGCAGGGCCTCGAGCGAGAGCGCACCCTGGCGCACGACGCGCGGACGGGTCCCGGTCGCGTCGACGATGGTCGACGCGACGCCGCCGGGCGCCTGGCCGCCGTCGAGGTAGAGGGTGACGGAGTCACCGAGCTGGTCGCGGGCGTCCTGCGCCGTCATCGCAGCCGGGTTGCCGGTGAGGTTCGCGCTCGAGACCGCGAGCGGCCCGGTGCGGCGCAGCAGCGCGAGCGCCGCGGGATGGTCGGGCATGCGTAGCGCGACGGTCCCGTGCGTCTCCCCCAGGTCCCACATGAGCGAGGGCTGGGCCGCGAGGATGATCGTGAAGCCGCCGGGCCAGAACGCCCCGACGAGCGCGCGCGCGTCGTCGGACACGTCGGTCGCCAGGCCGTCGAGGGTGCGCACGTCGGGCACGAGGACGGGAGGCGGCATCTGGCGGCCGCGACCCTTCGCGGCGAGCAGGGCCGCGACGGCCTCGGGGCTGAACGCGTCCGCGCCGACCCCGTACACCGTGTCCGTCGGCAGGACGATGAGACCGCCCCGCCCGACGACGTTGACCGCCTCGTCGATCCCGGGGCCCCGCGAGGCCTCGTCGCTGACGTCCATGAGGGTGCTCGAGGTCACGGTGCCCAGTCTCCCACGCCGTCGGTGGTGGCCGTGCGCGGGTTCGTCTGATTCGTCCCGGCCGTGCGCCGTGCCACGACGGCCCGCGCGCGGCCCGTCAGGTCGTCGACCGTCCGCACGTCGGTGAAGCCACCCGTGCCCGTGACCGCCGCGCGCACGGCGGCGGCCTGCACCTCGGCGTGCTCCATGACGAACAGGCCCCCCGGCACGAGCAGCCGGGTCGCCGCCCGCACGACGGCGCGCGGGACCTCGAGCCCGTCCGTCCCGCCCCCGTACAGGGCCAGGTCGGGGTCGTGGTCGCGGACCTCCGGGTCGCGCGGGACCGCGTCGGGGGGATGTACGGCGGGTTCGAGACCACGACGTCGACCGTGCCGTCGAGCTCCGCCAGGAGCGTGTCGTCCCGCACGTCGCCGACGAGCGTGCGCTGGGTCCCCGAGCCCACCGCCGCCGCGTTCGCCGCCGTCGCCCGGACCGCGGCCTCCGACGCGTCGGCCGCGACGACCCGCGCCCCCGGCACCTCCACATCCACGCTGATCCCGATCACGCCCGACCCGCAGCACAGGTCCACCACGAGCGGCCCGGGTGCGTCCGTGCCGGCGCGGCCCGCCGCGAGGCGCGCAGCCTCGTCGACCGCGACCTGCGCCACGACCTCGGTCTCGGGCCGCGGCACGAACACGTCGTCGAGCACCCGCACCGTGACGTGCCGGAACACGGTCGACCCCACGATCCGCTGCAACGGCTCGCGCGCCCGACGACGCTCCACGACCTCGGCGAGCTCCGCGAGGAACGCGGGCGCCGCCGCGTCGCCGACGACCGGTCCCGCCGCGGGCAGGCGCACCCACTCCAGGCGCGGCAGCCCCAGCGACCAGGCGACGAGCGCCTCCGCGTCGACGCGCGGCGACGGCACCCCGGCGTCCTCGAGGAGGTCCGCCACGCGGGCGACCAGCCCCCGCAGCCCGCGCGCGGAGAGGTCGACCGCGGCCGCACCCGCGACCGCGGCTGCGTCGTCGGGCACGGGAACGGCGGCGCCGCCGGTCTCAGGCACGCCCGTCCCCGCCGCCCGCGGCCGCGAGGCGCGCGGCCTCGTCCGCGTCGATCGCCGACCGGACCACCGGGTCCAGGTCGCCGTCGAGCACGTGGTCCAGGTTGTAAGCCTTGTAGCCCGTGCGGTGGTCCGCGATCCGGTTCTCCGGGAAGTTGTACGTCCGGATCCGCTCCGAGCGGTCCACGGTGCGCACCTGCGAGCGCCGGATGTCCGCCGCTGCGGCGGCCGCCTCCTCCTGCTGGGCTGCGAGGAGCCGGGCGCGGAGCACGCGCATCGCCTGCTCACGGTTCTGCAGCTGCGACTTCTCGTTCTGCATCGAGACCACGAGGCCCGTCGGCAGGTGCGTGATCCGCACCGCCGAGTCCGTCGTGTTCACGGACTGGCCGCCCGGGCCCGACGACCGGAACACGTCGATCCGCAGGTCGTTCGGGTCGATCTCGACCTCGCCCGGGTCGTCGACCTCCGGGAACACCAGCACCCCCGCCGCCGACGTGTGGATCCGCCCCTGCGACTCCGTCACCGGCACCCGCTGGACCCGGTGCACGCCGCCCTCGTACTTCAGGCTCGCCCACACGCCGTCCGCCGGGTCCGACGGGACACCCTTCGACTTCACCGCGACCTGGACGTCCTTGTAGCCGCCCAGGTCCGACGGCGTCGCCTCCAGGACCTCCGTCTTCCAGCCGCGTCGCTCCGCGAACCGCAGGTACATGCGCAGGAGGTCGCCGGCGAACAGGGCCGACTCCTCGCCGCCCTCCCCCGCCTTGACCTCGAGGATCACGTCGCGCGCGTCGTCCGGGTCACGCGGCACCAGCACGCGCCGCAGCCGCTCCGACGCCGCCTCCTCCGCCTCGCGTAGGCCCGGCAGCTCCGCCGCGAAGTCGTCGGCTCCCTCGTCCCCCAGCTCGACGAGCTCGGCCGCCGCAGCCGCGTCGTCCGCCGCCGCACGCCATGCCCGGTACGCGCCCACCACCTGGTTCAGCTCCGCGTACCGGCGCCCCAGCCGGCGCGCCCGCGACGCGTCCGCGTGCACCGACGGGTCCGCGAGCTGACGCTCGATCTCCGCGTGCTCCACCAGCAGCGGCTCCACGGCCTCGAACGGGCCGGTCGCGTCAGTCACAGGGAAGCTCCTCGCTCGAGGGGGTGTCGCAGGATCCGGACAAAGCAACAGCGCCGGTGGTGCGGCCGTCCGACTGTCCCTGGAGAGATTGTCGGACGCCGCACCACCGGCGCTGCGAAGACGCTACTTGCCGGCGTCGCGCTTGCCGTAGCGAGCCTGGAACCGGGCCACGCGGCCACCGGTGTCGAGGATCTTCTGCTTGCCCGTGTAGAACGGGTGGCACGCGCTGCACACGTCGGCGTGGATCTCGCCGGTCTCCGACGTGCTGCGGGTCGTGAACGTGTTGCCGCAGGTGCAGGTCACCTGGGTCACGACGTACTCGGGGTGGATGTCAGCCTTCACGGTTCTCCTTGGTCGTCTTCCCCCGGGTCGGAGCACGAGGTGTCGCGCGACCGTGAACCGGAGGCCAGCCAACGGGCCATTCTGCCAGATCGTCGGTCGTGGTCCCAAACCCGCACGGTTCAGTCCGGGGCGGGAGGGCGGGGATGTGCGCCGTGTCGCCTTCGCCTGCTCGTCGAGCAAGCGGGTTTCACCTCGAGCAAGCAGAAGGCGTCCGCTTGGTCGGCGCGAGAGGCGCTTGCTCGGCGTCGGGCGCCGCGTTCGTAGGATGGGAGCGATGAGCACCACGCCCCGCACCCGCCCCCACGACGACGCCCGCCTCCCCCGGACCGAGGGCGTTCCCGACGACGGCGGGGCGGCCGCGGACGGCACTCCGCCGCTGACCGTCGGGCTGCTGATCGACGACTCGCTCGACCGGCCCGACGGCGTGCAGCAGTACGTGCTGACGCTCGGCGCGTGGCTGGCCGCGCGAGGGCACACCGTGCACTACCTGACGGCGTCGAGCGAGCGCACGGACCTCGAGAACCTGCACGTGGTGGGGCGGACCGTGAACGTGCGGTTCAACGGGAACCGGCTGGGCACGCCGCGCCCCGTGCCGCGGGCCGAGGCACGCGAGCTCGTGGAGCGCCTCGGGCTGGACGTCCTGCACGTGCAGATGCCTTACAGCCCCTTCCTCGCCGGGCGCGTGATCGCCGCGGTGACCCAGCAGGACGGGCACCGGGCCGCCGTCGTCGGGACGTTCCACATCTACCCGCAGTCCCGGCTCGTGTCCGCGGGCACGCGGGTGCTCGGGGTTCTCGAGCGCAGGCGGCTCGCCCGGTTCGACGCCGTCCTCGCGGTCTCGGAGGCCGCGCAGGAGTTCGCGCACGACGCGTTCGGCCTTGATCCGCGTGTCGTCGGGAACCCGGTCGACACGGCGCGGTTCGTGCCAGCGCCCGACCGTCCCCTGGTCCCTCATCGCCCCGAGGGCGCCGTCCCGCACGTCGCGTTCCTCGGTCGGCTGGTCGACCGGAAGGGCCCGCGCGAGCTCGTGGACGCGCTCGTGCGCCTCCACGCCGGCGTCCCCGGCCTCCCGTGGCGCGCCACGATCGCGGGCCGCGGCCCGCTGCTCGACGAGCTTCGCACCGCCACCGAACGCGGGGGGATCGGCGACCGGGTCACGTTCCCCGGATTCCTCGCCGAGGAGGACAAGGCCGCGTTCCTCCAGGACGCCGACGTCGTCGCGCTGCCGTCGACGGGCGGTGAGAGCTTCGGCATCTCCGTCGTCGAGGCGCTCGCGGCGTCGCGCGGCGTCGTCCTCGCCGGCGACAACCCCGGCTACCGAACCGTCATGCGCGGCCTCGAGGACCAGCTCGTCGACCCGCGCGACACCGCCATCTTCGCCGGGACGCTCGCGACCTGGCTCGCCGACCTCGACGACGACGTCACGCGCGAGCAGACCGTCGCTCGCCAGCGCAGCGCGGCGGCCCGGTTCGACGTCGACGTGATCGGAGCCCGGGTCGAGGAGACCTATCGGGCCGCGCTCACCGCCGTCGTCCGCTGACCCGAGCACCCCGGCTCCCACCCGCCCCCTCCCGCGTGCGGGCGCGGCGGAAGTGCCGGCCCACGAACGGCGGGAAGACGAGAACGGCCGCCCCGGTCGGAACCGGAGCGGCCGTCGTCGTGCGCGGGGACGTCAGATGGTGCGTCCGGCGTTCTCGTCGCCGAGCGCGCCCGGCGTCGTCTTCTGCACCTGGAGCAGGAACTCCACGTTGGACTTGGTGTCCTTGAGCTTGCCCAGCAGGAGCTCGATGGCCTGCTGCTGGTCGAGCGCACCGAGCACGCGGCGCAGCTTGTAGACGATCTGCAGCTCGTCGCGCGGCATGAGGATCTCCTCGCGCCGGGTGCCCGAGCCGTTGACGTCGACGGCCGGGAAGATCCGCTTGTCCGCGAGCGAGCGGGAGAGCCGGAGCTCCATGTTCCCGGTGCCCTTGAACTCCTCGAAGATGATCTCGTCCATCTTCGAGCCGGTCTCGACGAGCGCCGAGCCGAGGATCGTCAGCGAGCCGCCGTTCTCGATGTTGCGCGCCGCGCCGAAGAACTTCTTGGGCGGGTACAGCGCCGCGGCGTCCACACCACCCGACAGGATGCGGCCCGACGCCGGCGCGGCCAGGTTGTAGGCGCGCGACAGACGGGTGATCGAGTCGAGCAGCACGACGACGTCCTGGCCGAGCTCCACGAGGCGCTTGGCGCGCTCGATGGCGAGCTCCGCGACGATCGTGTGGTCGGACGCGGGGCGGTCGAAGGTCGAGGCGATGACCTCGCCCTTGACCGTCCGCTCCATGTCCGTGACCTCTTCGGGCCGCTCGTCGACCAGCACGACCATGAGGTGGACCTCAGGATTGTTGGTCGTGATCGCGTTCGCGATCTGCTGCATGATGATCGTCTTGCCGGCCTTGGGCGGCGCGACGATGAGGCCGCGCTGGCCCTTGCCGATCGGAGCGACGATGTCGATGACGCGCGGCGTGAGGCGCGTGTTCTCGGGGTTCTCGAGGCGCAGGCGCTCCTGCGGGTACAGCGGCGTCAGCTTGGAGAACTCGGCGCGCTGACGCGCCTCCTCCGGCGTCTGGCCGTTGACGGTGTCGAGACGGACCAGGGCGTTGAACTTCTGGCGGTTGGTGCCGCCCGCCTGCTGCTCGCCGTCGCGGGGCTGGCGGACCGCGCCGGTGACGGCGTCACCACGGCGCAGGCCGGACTTCTTGACCTGGCCGAGCGAGACGTAGACGTCGTTCGGGCCGGGCAGGTAGCCGCTCGTGCGCACGAACGCGTAGTTGTCGAGGATGTCGAGCACACCGGCGACGGGCAGCAGCACGTCGTCCTCGGCGAGCTCGACGTCGTCGAGGCTCGCGAGGTCCGCCGGGGCGCCGCCGCGGCCCGTGCGGCCCCGCTTGTTGCGGTCGCGGTTGCGCTCGCGCGCCCGACGACGACGGCCGGGCCGCTCGTCGTCCTGGACGTTGCCGCCCCCGCCGCCCTGGCCGGCGTTGCCGCCCTGCTGGCGCTTCTCGCCGCCCTGGCCGGAGCCCTGACGGTCGCGCTGCCGCTGCGAGCCGTCGCCGTCGCGGCGCTCGGCCTGGCCCGTGCTCGCGTCGTCGCGGCGCTCGGCGCCGTCCCGCTTCACGGGCAGGGTGTCCAGCAGGTCGCTGGTGTCGACGTTGCGGGGCGGCGCGCCCGCGTCGCGGCCGGAGCGGCGCGAACGACGCTCGCCGGTCACGCCGGCCGCGGCCGCAGCAGCGCGCGCCGCACGCTCGTCGGTGTTCTCGCCGTCGGCGAGGCGTGCCTCGACCGGACGGCTCGCGGTCTCGGTCAGCGCGGCCGCGACGGCCACGCGCGCCTTGTCGGCGCCGGACGCCGGCGCGCTGCGACGCTCACGCGGCGCGCGCTCGGCCTCGTCGGTGGTCTGCGCGGGCTCCGCGGCACGGCGGGTACGGCGCGCGGGCGCGTCCTCGGTCCGTGCGGGAGCGCCGGAGCGCGCCGACGAGATCGCGTCGACGAGGTCGCTCTTGCGCATCTTGGAGGTGCCCTTGACGCCGAGCTCGGTCGCGAGCGCCTGCAGCTCGGGCAGGCGGAGCGCGGACAGCGAACCGGATCGGGCGGTGGTGTCAGTCACGAAGGACCCTTCCCCTTGAGTCGTGCCTGCCGCTCAGAGGGCGGGCACCGGGAGTCGGTGTGCGAGCCGCGGAGCGGGCTGCACGGGTGAATCCGAGAACCAGGCGTACGGCGACGTGTGCTGGTGCTGGATGAGGTGAATCCGAAGGCACGGTGACCGTGGACGGCCACATCACTACACGCATCTGGTGATCGCGTCGTGTGCGAGGGATCGGCGCCAGTCTAGCACCGGCGTCGTGCCGATCTTGCCATCGCCCGCGACGCGACACGCCGCGGGACACGGCCCGACGCCGGACGTCAGAGCCGCTCCACGCTTGCCCTCCGGGGCGATCGCGGGGCGTTCGACGCGCCAACGGCGCAGGTCCACCTCGGACTCGAGGGCGGCGTCCAGCTCGGACGTCGCGGGCGGCGTCGTGAGGACGAGCGCCGTCGGGCCTGCGCCGGACACGACCGCCGCGAGACCCTGCCGACGTAACGCGTCGACGAGCCGCCATGTTCCCGGCATGACGTCGGCGCGGTAGCGCTGGTGCAGGAGGTCGTGGGTCGCGTCGAAGAGCAGGTCCGGCCGGTGGGTCAGCGCCTCGACCAGGAGAGCGGCGCGCCCGGCGTTGGCGGCGGCGTCGGCGTGCGGCACGTGCGTGGGCAGGACCCCGCGGGCGTGGCTGGTGGCGAGGCGGGTCGTCGGGATCACGACCGTCGCGACGATGTCCGGGTGGACCTCGAGGCGCACCGCGCGCGCCGGCGCGGGACCGTCGTCGTCCGCCGCGGACCCCGGCCGGGCGTCGGGCGTCCACGCGACCGTGGCGCCGCCGAGGATCGCCGGCGCGGCGTTGTCGGGGTGACCCTCGAGCTCGGTCGCGAGCGCGAGGACGGTCGCGTCGTCGAGCACGGAGGGGTCGGCGACGAGCCCGCGCGCGGCCACGAGCCCGGCGACCGCGGCCGCGGCAGAGGACCCGAGCCCACGCCCGTGCGGGATCACGTTGCGGCACACGAGGTGCAGGCCCGTGACCGGCGCCCCGACGGCGTCCAGCCCGACCCGCACGGCACGCGCGACCAGGTGGCTCGCGTCGGTCGGGACCTCGCCCGCGCCCTCCCCGTCGACCTCGACGACGACGTCCTCGGACGCGAGCAGGCGCACCTCGACCTCGTCGTGGATCGCGAGCGCGAGCCCGAGCGCGTCGAACCCCGGTCCGAGGTTGGCGCTCGTCGCCGGCACCCGCACCCGGACGTGGTCGGCACCCAGCTGCATCGGCGGTCTCCCCGCGTCCGGTCGCTACTCGAGGCCGAGCGCGGTCGCGATGGACACGACGTCGGCGCCCACCCGCTGCGGCACGACCTCGCTGCCGTCGGGGGTGCGCAGGGCCCACTGGGGTCCTTGAGCCCGTGCCCGGTGACAGTGACGACGACGCGCGCACCCGCGGGCACGTGGCCCTGCGCGGCGCGGCGCAGCAGCCCCGCGACGCCCGCCGCGGACGCCGGCTCGACGAACACCCCGACCTCGGCGGACAGGACACGGTGCGCGGCGAGGATCTCGTCGTCGGACACGGCCTCGATGACGCCGCCCGAGTCGTCGCGCGCGGCCTCGGCCTGCGCCCAGGACGCCGGGTTGCCGATGCGGATCGCGGTAGCGATGGTCTCGGGCTGGTCGACCGGGTGGCCCAGCACGATGGGCGCGGCGCCCGCGGCCTGGAAGCCCCACATGGCGGGGGTGCGGGTCGCGACGGCCGGCAGCGTGCCGCCGGGCGCCTCGGGAAGCCGGCCCGCGTACTCGCGGTAGCCCTTCCAGTACGCCGTGATGTTGCCCGCGTTGCCGACGGGCAGGGCGTGGATGTCGGGCGCGTCGCCCAGCGCGTCCACGACCTCGAACGCCGCAGTCTTCTGGCCCTCGATGCGGTCCGGGTTCACGGAGTTCACCAGCTCGACCGGGTAGACCTCGGCGAGCTTGCGTGCCGCGACGAGGCAGTCGTCGAAGTTCCCGTCGACCTGCAGGAGGCGCGCGCCGTGCGCGATCGCCTGGCTCAGCTTGCCCATCGCGATCTTGCCGTCCGGCACGAGCACCGCGCAGGTCATCCCCGCGCGGGTCGCGTACGCGGCGGCCGACGCGGACGTGTTGCCCGTCGAGGCGCACACCACGGCCTTCGCGCCACGGCCCGCTGCCGCGGAGATCGCGGTCGTCATGCCGCGGTCCTTGAACGAGCCCGTCGGGTTCATGCCCTCGACCTTGACGTACACGTCCGCGCCCGTGCGCTCCGACAGCACCGGCGCGGCGACGAGCGGCGTGCCGCCCTCGCCGAGCGTGACGACGCGCTCGCGCACGTGCTCGGGCAGGCGGTCGGCGTACTCGGCGACGACGCCCCTCCACTGGTGGGCCATCAGACTCCTTCGACTCTCAGGACGGACGTGACCTCGCGCACGGGCGCGAGGTCGCGGGCGGCGCGCGTGGTCGACGCGAGCGCCGCCTCGGGCGCAACGTGGGTGGTGATGAGCAGCTCGGCCGACCCGCCGGAGCCGGCGTCCGCACGGTCGCCGTCGGGGACCTGGCGGACCGACTCGATCGACACGCCCTGCCCGGCGAACGTGCTCGCGACCTGCGCGAGCACGCCCGGGCGGTCGTCGACGACGAGCCGCACCTGGTAGCGCGTGAGCGCGGACGCGTGCGGCAGGAGCGGCAGGTCGGCGTAGGTCGACTCCTCGGGGCTCTTGCCGCCGAGCACCCGGTGCCGGGCCGCCGAGACCACGTCGCCGAGCACCGCGGAGGCCGTGGGGGCGCCGCCCGCGCCGCGGCCGTAGAACATGAGCTCGCCCGCGGCCTCCGCCTCGACGAACACCGCGTTGTACGCGCCGCGCACCCCGGCGAGCGGGTGGTCCAGCGGGACCAGGGCCGGGTGCACGCGCACGGACACGCCGTCGTCGGTGGCCTCGGCGATGGCGAGCAGCTTGACCGCGTGGCCCGTCCGCTCGGCCCACGCCACGTCCGACGCCGTCACGGACGTGATGCCCTCGCGGTAGACGTCGTCGAGGTGCACGCGCGTGTGGAACGCGAGGCTCGCGAGGATCGCCGCCTTCGACGCCGCGTCGTAGCCCTCGACGTCGGCCGTCGGGTCGGCCTCGGCGTAGCCGAGCCCCTGCGCCTCCTTGACGGCGTCGTCGAGCTCGAGCCCGTCGGTCGCCATCCGGTCGAGCACGTAGTTCGTGGTCCCGTTGACGATGCCGAGCACGCGGCGGACCTTGTCGCCCGTGAGCGACTCGCGCAGCGGCCGGACGATCGGGATCGCGCCCGCGACGGCCGCCTCGTAGTACACGTCGACGCCCGCCGAGTCGGCCGCGCGGTAGAGCGTCGGGCCGTCCTGCGCGAGCAGCGCCTTGTTCGCGGTCACGACGGATGCGCCGTGCTCGATCGCGCGCAGCAGGAGCCCACGGGCCGGCTCGAGGCCGCCCATGAGCTCGACGACGATGTCCGCGCGGGCCACCAGCTCGTCCGCGTCGGCGGTCAGGAGCGCGCGGTCGACGACCGGGTCACGGGGCGCATCGACGTTCCGGACCGCCACCCCGACGAGCTCGAGCGGCGCGCCCACCCGTGCCGCGAGGTCGTCGGCCTGCTCGGTGAGGAGCCGCACGACCTGCGTGCCGACGACGCCGCACCCCAGCACGGCGACGCGCAGCGGCGAAGGGGCGGGACGAGGCGAGGTGACGGGCGGAGGCACGCGCACAGGATACGTGGCGCCCACGCTCCGGACACCGTGCGTCCGCCTGACGGGCGGCGGTCAGCTCCAGCCCGCGGCGCCTCGGAGGAACGCGGCTCCCCGGTCCGTCGCGGCGACCGCCTCGGGCGCGTCGGCGACCGCCTGGTAGTCGTGCAGCATGCCCTCCCCGACGTCGAGCGTCGCGTCGACGCCGGCCGCGCGCGCCGCGTCCACCAGCCGCTCCGCGTCCGAGTAGAGCACCTCCTCCGACCCGACCTGCACGAGCAGCGGGGCAGTCCGTCGAGCCGCGCAAACAGCGGCGAGACGCGCGGGTCCGAGACGTCGGCGTCGCCCGCGTAACCGGCGGCGATCCGCTGCTGGAAGGCGAGCGTGAACAACGGGTCGCGGTCCTCGCGCTCGGTCATGGACGCGCCGGAGCACGTGAGGTCGACGAAGGGCGACATGAGGAGCGCGGCCGCCGGCAGGTCCTCCCCGGCGTCGCGCAGGGCGACCAGCAGCGCAGGCACCAGGTTGGCTCCCGCCGAGTCCGCGGCCACCACGACCGACGACGCGGGCACGCCGGACGCACGCAGCGCGCCCCACGCCACGTGGACGTCGCCGAGCCCGGCCGGGAAGGGATGCTCGGGACCAGGCGGTACGCGGGGAGGACCGCCCGCGCGCCCACCGCCCCGGCGAGCCGCGCGACGAGCTCGGCGTAGCTTGCGATCGATCCGAGCATGAAGCCGCCGCCGTGCACGAAGAAGAGCACGCGGTCGTCGGCCACGCCCGGCGGGACCACCCACGACGCCGGCACGCCGCCGAGCCCGGCCGGCTCGATCGTGACGTCCGACGGCGGCGCGAAGGGCCGCAGACCGGGCGCGTAGGTCGCGCGTCGCTCAGCGAGCGACGGCCCCGAACCCTCGCTCCGCCGGCCCTTGCTCGCGCGTGCTCCCGCGATGGCGCGCTCGATGACCTCGCTCGGCATGGTCGTCCTGCCTCTCCGTCGTCCTCGTGCCGCTGCGGCGGCGCCGACGCTACGCCGGGCCACCGACGACGGCGAGGCGTCCGGGGTGGTCAGCCGAGGTCGAGCGCGAGCAGGTCGTCGACCGTCTCGCGCCGCACGAGGACGCGGGTGCCGCCGTCGAGCACGGCCACCACGGGCGGCCGCGGGAGCAGGTTGTAGTTGGACGCCATCGAGCGGCCGTAGGCGCCCGTCGCGGCGACCGCGAGCAGGTCGCCCGCCCGCACGTCGCCCGGGAGCTCGACGTCGTGCACGACGATGTCGCCGCTCTCGCAGTGCTTCCCGACGACGCGCGCCAGGACGGGCGCCGCGTCGGAGACCCGGTTCGCGAGCTCCGCGTGGTACCGGGCGCCGTAGAGCGCGGGACGGATGTTGTCGCTCATGCCGCCGTCGACGGACACATAGGTGCGCACGAACGTCGCGTCGTCGGACCCGGTCACGACGACCGGCTTGACCGTGCCGACGGTGTAGAGCGTCAGGCCGGCCGGCCCGACGATCGCCCGCCCCGGCTCGATCGAGAACCGCGGCAGCGGCGTCCCGAGGCGTGCGGCGATGCCGTCGACGGCGCCCGCGACGTCCTTCGCGATGCGCTCGGGGTCGAGGGCCACCTCGCCAGGCAGGTAGGCGATGCCGTAGCCGCCGCCGAGGTCGACCTCGGCCACGAGCACGCCCGTCGCCGCGGCGAGGTCGGCGCGGAGCTGCAGGACGACGCGGGCCGCGACCTCGAAGCCGTCGGGGTCGAGGATCTGCGAGCCGATGTGCGAATGGATGCCGAGCAGGTGCAGCTCCGGGCGCGCGAGCACCGCCCGCAGGGCCGCGAACGCGGGGCTCTCGCCCCCGTCGGCCCCCGGGGCCACGGAGAGCCCGAACTTCTGGTCCTCGTGCGCCGTCGAGATGTACTCGTGGCCGCCCGCGTGCACACCCGTGGTCACGCGGACCATGACGGGCGCGGGGTCCCCGCCGCGCGCCGCGACGAGGTCCGCGAGCCGCTCGATCTCGACGAGCGAGTCGACGATGATCCGCCCGACGCCCGCGTCGAGCGCCTGCTCGAGCTCGGCGTCGGACTTGTTGTTGCCGTGCAGGCCGAGCTCGGCCCCGGCACGCCGGCGCGCAGCGTGACGGCGAGCTCGCCGCCGCTCGCGGTGTCGACGCGCAGGCCCTCCTCACGTGCCCAGCGCGCGACGGCGACCGTCAGCAGCGCCTTGCCCGCGTAGTACACGTCGACGCCGGACCCGACCGCCGCGAACGCCTGCTCGAACGCCGTCCGGTACGCCCGGGCCCGCGAGCGGAAGTCCGCCTCGTCGAGCACGTACGACGGTGTCCCCTGCTCGGCCGCGAGTTCCCGCAGGTCGACGCCGCCGACGCTCATCGCGCCGTCGGCTCCGCGGACCGTGCCGCGCGACCAGGGCTCGGGCAGCGCGCCCGCGGTCACATCCGCTCCGGCGCGCTGACGCCCAGGAGACCCAGCCCGTTGGCGAGGACCTGGCGGGTCGCGTCGTTGAGCCACAGGCGCGTGCGGTGCAGGTCGGTGACCTCCTCGTCGCCCAGCGGGGTGACGCGGGTCGCCGCGTACCAGGAGTGGTACGCGCCCGCGAGCTGCTCGAGGTAGCGGGCGACGCGGTGCGGCTCGCGCAGCTCCGCCGCCTGTGCGACGACGCGCGGGAACTCGGTCAGCACGCCGAGCAGGGCGGACTCCGTCTCGTGCGTGAGCAGGGCCGGGTCGAACGCGTCGCGCGTGACACCGTGCTCGGCCGCGTTCCGGTCGACCGCCGCAGTGCGGGCGTGCGCGTACTGCACGTAGAACACGGGGTTCTCGTTGGTCGCGCGGGCCAGCAGGTCGAGGTCGAGGTCGATGTTGGTGTCGGACGACGACCGCACCAGCGCGTAGCGTCCGGCGTCCACGCCGACCACGTCCACCAGATCCTCGAGGGTGATGATGGTGCCGGCGCGCTTCGACATGCGGACCGGCTCGCCGTCCTTGACCAGGTTGACCATCTGGCCGATGAGGATCTGCAGGTTCTTGCCGGGTGTGTCCCCGAACGCGGCGCAGACCGCCATCATGCGGCCGACGTACCCATGGTGGTCGGCGCCGAGCATGATGATGACGTCGTCGAAGCCGCGCTCACGCTTGTCGAGGTAGTAGGCGATGTCGCCTGCGATGTACGCGGCGTCCCCGTCCGACTTGATGACGACGCGGTCCTTGTCGTCGCCGAACTCCGTGGTGCGCAGCCAGGTCGCGCCGTCCTGCTCGAAGACGTGGCCGGCCTCGCGCAGCCGCGCGATGGCCCTGTCGACCGCGCCCGACTCGTGCAGCGCGTCCTCGTGGAAGTACACGTCGAAGTCGACGCCGAACTCGTGCAGCGCCTGCTTGATCTCGCCGAACATCCGCTCGACGCCGCGCGCCCGGAAGACCTCCTGGGCATCGGCGTCGGGAAGCTCGCGCGGGTCGGTGTCGCCCGCGGCGACCGCGTCCGCGATCACCGCGTTCGCGATGTCCTCGATGTACTGGCCGCCGTAGCCGTCCTCAGGTGCTGCCTGGCCACGCGCCTTTGCGAGCAGCGAGCGGGCGAAGCGGTCGATCTGCACGCCGTGGTCGTTGAAGTAGTACTCGCGCGTCACCTCCGCGCCCGAAGCCTGGAGGATCCGGGCGAGCGAGTCGCCGACGGCCGCCCAGCGCACACCGCCGATGTGGACCGGACCGGTCGGGTTCGCGGAGACGAACTCGAGGTTGATCCGGGTGCCCGCCTCGGCCTCGCCGCGACCGTAGGCCGTGCCCTCCTCGACGATCGTGCGCGCGAGCTCGCCCGCGGCGGCCGCGTCGAGCGTGATGTTGAGGAAGCCCGGGCCCGCGACGTCGACCTTCGCGACGCCGGGCGTGGCAACGAGCCGCGCCGCGAGGTCCTCCGCGAGCGCCCGCGGGGTCGTGCGGGCCTTCTTCGCGAGCTGCAGCGCGACGTTCGTGGCCCAGTCGCCGTGCTCGCGCTGCCGGGGTCGCTCGACGTGGACGGTGTCGGGCAGGGCGTCGGCAGGCAGGGCCAGCGTGCCGTCGGCCACCGCGGCGGCCAGGGCAGCGCGCAGCGCGTCGGAGAGCTCGGTGGGGGTCACGGGGGCCATCCTATCGGCGGGCTCACCGTCGCCCCGCAGTCTATTCGTGTCCGACGGCGCCGGTCGGGCTGGTAGTCTCGTGGCCGTGCCGCACCGGGCGCCCGTGAGGGCGTCGGTACCGGTCACCGCGCGCCCGTAGCTCAGTGGATAGAGCGTCTGCCTCCGGAGCAGAAGGTCGTAGGTTCGAATCCTATCGGGCGCACCCCCTCGCAGGCCCCTGACCAGCAGCGATGCCGGTCGGGGGCCTTCGTCGTGCTCCCGAGCACCCCCGCCCGCTCGCGGCCCGCGGCTACGCTCCGGAGCATGGAGGCAGCGGACCTGCTCCGACCGATGACGCACGACGACGTCCCGGAGGACGTCCTGGCCGTCCAGGAACCCGGCGCCGTGCGTGCGCTCGCCACGGTGTTCCCGCAGGACCGGTACCCGTTCCCCCGTGACGTGCTGGCTCAGCGCTGGCACGCCGAGCTCGACGACCCGGAGGTCGACTGCCTCGCCGCGCTGACGGGCGGCGCCGTCGGCGGATTCGTGGCGCTGCGCGGCGACGAGCTCCTCCACCTGGGGATCGCCGTCGAGCACCGGGGCACGGGCCTCGCGGACCGGGTGCACGACGCCGCGCTCGGCCGGGTCGCGCTCGGCGGGTTCGACCGGGTGTGCGCTCACGTCTACACCGGCAACGGGCGAGCTCGCCGCTTCTACGAACGACACGGCTGGGACGCGACGGGCGAACGGTCCCGCGGCGCTCCGCCACCGCACGCCGAGCTCCTGCGGTACGAGCGCGCGCTTCCCGGAGCCACAGCTCTCCTACGACTGCGGGACGGTCAGCCGCATGATGCAGTTCTTGGTGCCCTTCGGACGGACGTAGGCGAACCCGGCCTTCTCGAACATCGGCCGTACCCCGTTGTACAGGAACGACGCGGAGGTCTTGCCGGGTGCGTCCCGCGGGTAGGTCTCGACGACCCCGCCGCCCGCTTGCGCGATCAGGGCCAGGGCGCCGCGCAGCGCGGCGGACGCGACGCCGCGGCCGCGGTGCCGGCGGTCGACGAATAAGCACGTGAGCCGGTAGTCGGGCAGCGGGTCGCCCGACGCCGCGAGCTCCTTCGCGTGGTAGACGCCGGGCAGCTCGTCGGGCGGACCGTACTCGCACCAGCCCACGGCGTCGTCGCCCTCGAAGACGAGCGCCGCGTGCGCGCACCCGTCGAGGACCCGCTGGTGCTTGTACTGCTCGTTGCCGCCGCAGGCGCGGATCTCCGTCTCCCGCTCGACCGTCGCTCGCGCGCCCACGCTGACCCCCTGCCGTCGGACCCTGAACCAGCCGCGGTCCAGCATGCCGTTCCGCACAGGCCGCGGCAAGAGTCGGGTCCCACCCGAAGGGCTCGACGGCGCCCAGCACGCTAGCCTCGCGACCATGGACGTCGTCGGCACGGTCTTCGTCGCGCTCGCGGCGCTCCTGCACGTGTACATCTGGTGGATGGAGTCGGTCGCGTGGCGGCGGCCCGCGGTGTGGCGCCGGTTCGGCCTCGCGTCGCAGGCCGACGCCGACACGACGGCGCCGCTCGCGTACAACCAGGGCTTCTACAACCTCTTCCTCGCGGCGGGCGCCGTGGTCGGCGTCGCCCTGTACTGGACGACGTCCGAGCCGGCCGGCTTCGCGCTCGCGGTCTTCTCCGCGGGCAGCATGGTCGCCGCCGCCGCGGTGCTCCTGTCGACCGGCCGCGAGCGCCTGCGCGCCGCCGCGACGCAGGGCACCCTCCCGCTGCTCGGGGTGCTGTTCTTCCTGCTCTCGCTGCCGCTCTCGTGAACCGTCGACCATGGAGCCGATGAGTTCGAGGGTGCGGCTCGGTCGGACCGGGTGACCGCACCGTCCGACCCGACTGAGGAGCCCACATGACCGACACCCCCACGACGACCGACGTCCCGGCTCCCCGGTCGGGGCCTCGCGGCCTGGCGCGACGCCCACGACGAGCTCCTGGTGCAGGAGAAGGCCCACACGCACGCGGGCGACGCCCTCGCCGCGGCGCGCCGGCGCATGCCCATGACCGAGCTGCCCGACGTCGTCGTCGAGGGCGACGAGGGGCCCACGCCACTGCTGGACCTGTTCGGGGACCACGACCAGCTCATCCTCTACAAGCACATGTGGCACGGCGGTCAGCCGATGGAGGCGCAGTGCGAGGGCTGCACGCTGACCGTCTGGGACGCCACGTACCTGGACTCGCGGGGCATCGCGTTCGCGGTCCTGTTCGAGGGACCCTGGGCCGAGGCGCGCGAGCTGCGCGACCTCATGGGCTACCCGGTCCCCTGCTACTCGGTGCACGACGTCGACGACCCGGTCCTCGGCACCGGGTTCGGCGAGTTCCTCTTCCTCCTGCGGCACGGCGGCAAGCCGTACCTGACCTACGCGGTCACGGGCCGCGGCACCGAGGCGATGATGTCGTCGGTCCAGCTGATCGACCGGACCGTCCACGGCCGCGGCGAGCGCTGGGAGGACTCCCCGCCGGCTGGCCCCAGGACCACGGCCCGGGCTGGTGGTGGCGCAAGGACGGGCGGCCGGCGGCGCAGTGGAGCCGGCCCGGCGTGACCCCCGTCGACCCGCACGCGCACCACCACCACGGCTGACCCGCGCTCGACGGGTCTACGCCGGCGGGTCGTCCCGAGGCGTGACCAGGCGCGACTCGTACGCGAACACGACGAGCTGCGCCCGGTCGCGCGCCCCGACCTTCGCCATCGCCCGCGAGACGTGCGTCTTGGCGGTCGCGGGGCTGATCACCATGTGGGCGGCGATCTCGTCGTTGCTCAGGCCCTGCCCGACGAGGGCCACGACCTCCTGCTCCCGGTCCGTGAGCCGGTCGAGGTCGCGCCCCAGCGGCTCGACCGCGGGCCGCGCCACGTACTCGGCGATGAGCGTGCGGGTCACGGCGGGCGACAGCAGCGCGTCCCCGGCCGTGACCACCCGCAGCGCCTGGAGGACCGCCTCGGGCTCGGTTTCCTTGACGAGGAACCCGCTCGCGCCCGCCCGGAGCGCCGCGAACACGTACTCGTCGAGGCCGTAGTTGGTGAGGACGACGATCCGGACGGCCGCGAGCGCCGGGTCGCCCGCGATCCGGCGGGTGGCCTCGATGCCGTCCAGCACCGGCATCTGGACGTCCATGAGGACGACGTCCGGCCGCAGGTCGCGCGCCAGCTCGGCCGCCTACTCGCCGTCGCCCGCCTCCCCGACGACCGTGACGCCGTCCTCGGCGTCGAGCAGAGCGCGGATCCCGCTGCGGATGAGGGGCTGGTCGTCGCACAGGAGCACGCGGACGGGCGCCGCAGCGGGCGCGTCGACCCCGGTCACGCGCCCGCACCCGCGTCCGCGACGAGCGCCGCCGTCGGCAGCTCGGCGCGCACCCGGAACCCGCCCGTCGGCCCGGGCGCGACGTCCAGACGGCCGCCGAGCGCCGTCGTGCGCTCACGCATCCCGACGAGCCCCCGACCGGGCCGGACGGGGCCCGAGGTACCGGTGCCGTCGTCGTCGACCTGGACGGTCAGCGTGTCGCCCCGGTAGTCGAGCAGGACGGACACGGTGGCGGGTCCGGCGTGGCGGGCGGCGTTCGTCAGCGCCTCCTGGACGATCCGGAACGCGGCAGCGTCGACGTGCGGCGGCACGGGGCGCTCGCGTCCGGTCACGGACACGCGCGTCGGGAGGCCCGCGGCGTTCGTCCGGCTGACGAGGCCCGGCAGGTCGGCGAGCCCGTGCCCGGCCGCCTGGTCCGGGCTGCGCAGCGTCGCGAGCGTGTCCCGCAGCTCACGCATCGCCTCGCCCGCGGCCTCCTGGATCGCGACGATCGACTCGGGCACGTCCTCGCCGCGCTTGCGCGCGAGGTGGGTGGCGACGTTCGCCTGGATCGAGACGACCGAGATCGAGCGGGTCAGCGAGTCGTGCAGCTCGCGCGCGATCCGCAGCCGCTCCTCGACGGCCAGCCGCCGCGCGAACTCCTCCTGGGTGCGCTCGGCCTCCTCGGCCCGCTTCACGACCTCGTGGACGTGCATCTTCCACTGGTGGAACGCCGCCGCGAACGCCGCCGCGGACACCAGCCACCCGACGGCGTAGAACCTTCTCCAGCCCCCGTCGGTACGCACCCGGGCATCGTAGGCACCCGGCGTCCGCCACGTCGTCACCCGACGGGCGTACGTCGCGGACGGTCCCGCGGGAGTACGCGGGCCGGGCCCCTGGTGCCGGGGCGGCAGCGCGAAGTGACCACGCCGGGCCGACGCGGACCCACCCTCCCTGGGAACACGCTGAGCCCTGAGCACGTCGACCGCACCGTCCCGCACCACGACTCTCAGGGAGCGACCATGTCCGAACCGACCACCACGACGGCGGAGCCGCCGTCGCCCGGCACGACGACCGGCCCCGCGCCGGCCGAGTCGGCCGCCGGCCACCCGCGACGCTGGGCGGCGCTCGCCGTCATCGCCGTCGCGCAGCTCATGCTCCTGCTCGACACCTCGATCATGAACATCGCGCTGCCGTCCGCGGCGCGCGACCTCGGGATCTCCGACGCCGACCGCCAGTGGGCGATCACCGCGTACACGCTCGCGTTCGGCGGGCTCCTGCTGCTGGGCGGCCGCGTCGCCGACTACGTGGGCCGCAAGCGGACGCTCGTGGTCGCGCTCGTGGGCTTCGCCGCGACGTCCGCGCTGGGCGGCGCCGCGACGAGCGGCGGGATGCTCTTCGCCGCCCGGGCGCTGCAGGGCGCGTTCGGCGCGCTCCTGGCACCCGCCGCGCTGTCGCTCATCACGGTCATGTTCACGTCGTCCCGTGAGCGGGCGCGGGCGTTCAGCGTATTCGGCGCCGTGTCGGGCGCGGGCGGCGCGATCGGCCTGCTCGCGGGCGGCGCGCTCACCGAGTACCTGGACTGGCGCTGGTGCCTGTACGTCAACGCGCCGATCGCGGTCGTCGCGGCCGTGCTCGCGGTCCGCCTCGTGCCCGAGTCCCGCGCGCACGGCAGCACCCGGCTCGACGTCCCGGGCGCCGTCCTGGTCACCGGCGGGCTCGTCGCGCTCGTCTACGCGTTCACGCAGGCCGCCAAGCAGACGACGGGCGCCGACGGCCTGCCGTCGACCGTGGGCTGGGGCGACCCGACCGTCGTCACGCTCCTCGCCGTCGCCGCGGCCGCGCTGATCGGGTTCGTGGTGCTGGAGACGCGCGTGAAGAACCCGCTCCTGCCGATACGCGTGGTGCTCGACCGCAATCGCGGCGGCTCGTACCTCGTGTTCCTGCTCATCGGCGCCGGGCTGTTCGCGATGTTCCTGTTCATGACGCTGGACTTCCAGCTCGTGCTCGGCTGGACGCCGCTGCGCGCCGGGTTCGCGTTCCTCCCGTTCGCGCTCGCCGTGATCGCGTCGGCAGGCCTGG
Source organism: Luteimicrobium album (assembly GCF_030161555.1). GTDB lineage: Bacteria > Actinomycetota > Actinomycetes > Actinomycetales > Cellulomonadaceae > Luteimicrobium > Luteimicrobium album. The sequence goes on along the minus strand of NZ_BSUK01000001.1, from coordinate 2,783,746 downwards.
TCGCCCGGCTCCTGCCGCGCGTCGGGCCGCGACCCCTGCTCGTGACGGGGCTGGCGATGGCCAGCGCCGGGATGTTCCTGCTCACCCGCACCACGCCCGACTCGTCCTACGCGACGACCGTCCTGCCGTCCGCCCTGATCATCGGGACGGGTCTCGCGATGGTGTTCGTGCCGGCGTCGTCCACGGCGCTCCTCGGCGTGCGCGAGCACGACGCGGGGGTCGCGTCCGCGGTCCTCAACACCGCGCAGCAGGTCGGCGGGTCGCTCGGCGTGGCCCTGCTCAACACGGTCGCCATCTCCGCGGTCACCGCGAAGCTCACCGACCTCGTGGCCAGCGGCGGCGACCCCGGTCGGCGGCGGTGCAGGCGGCCGCCCAGGTGCACGGCTACCACGTCGCCTATGCGTGGGGCGGCGGGCTCTTCGCCGCAGCGCTGGTCGTGGCTCTCGTCCTCATGACCGCGCGACGCAGCTCGCTGCCCGCCGGCGAGCCCGCGCTCGCCGTGGCCTGACCGAGGACCGGCAGCGGGCGTCGCGCGCTACGACGCCCGCTGCCACAGGCCCTTGACGTACGAGGCCTGGCCGAGGTGCTGGGTCGCGTCCCCCACGACGCTCACGAGGCGGACGCCCAGCGTGACCGGCGGGTCCCACCGCTCGTCGACGACCCGGTCCAGGGCGTCGTCGGACAGCGTCGCCACGTACGCGAGGGCGCTCTGCTGCGTCGCGTCCACATAACCGCGCAGCAGCTCCGCCGACGCCCGGACCTGGCCCACCTGCTCCGGCGTCTGGCCGTAGCCCGTCGCGCCGTCGTCGAACGGGAGCCCGAAGCGGTCCGCCCAGCCCTGAGACGTCCACACCTCCTCCGCGTCCGCGACGTCGGCGACCTGCGCGTCGACGCCGCGCCCGATGTGCCACACGAGCCACGCGACCGTGTTCGCGCGCGGGTCGGGGCGCCAGGCGAGGGCGTCGTCGTCGAGCCCGTCGAGGAGGCGTGCCACGCCGTCCCCGACGCGGGAGAAGGAGTCGGTCAGGATGTCCGTCGATCGCATGCGGCCAGTCTGCGACGCCGGCCACGACTTGTCAGAACCTGGCAGCCGTATACCGCCGCGAGAGTCTGACAGCTCGGGGAACGGGCACGCTAGGGTCGGGGCGTGAGCGACTCCGGCTACGGCGACTTCGAGTTCGAGCGCCGCTTCGTCGCGCGCGGCGTCCCCCGCGAGCTCCTCGACGAGAACCCGCCCACCCTGATCGTCCAGAGCTACTACCTCGCCGACGACGGCTACGCCCTCCGGCTACGGGTCCAGTCGTCCACGGCGCGGGTCGCGCTCGACGGCCGGTCGGACGCCGTCGACGTCCTCGACGCGCACGCCGACGCGTTCGACTTCTGCGCCCTCACCGCCAAGGGGCCGATGGTCGGCGGCACCCGCTACGAGGCCGAGCGCGAGCTCGACGTGAGCGTCGGCGTGGAGATGGTGCGCCGCGGCGGCCTGCGGATCGTCAAGAACCGGCACGCGGTCTGGCTCGGTGCGGACGGTTGGGTGATCGACGTCTTCGGTGGCGCCAACCACCCGCTCGTCGTGGCCGAGTGCGAGCGCTCCGGACCGGTCGTCGACCTGCAGATCCCGTCGTTCTGCGTCACCGAGGTCACCGAGGACCACCGGTTCGCCAACGATGCGCTCGTCCACGAGCCCTTCGCACGCTGGGCGGCGACCTTCGAACGGGAGCTCGACGCGCAGGGGCCCCGCTTCCTCCAGGGCTTCGGGCGCAACCAGACACTGCCGGGCGATCAGCGCTGAGCCGTGAGCCCGCGCTGAGCCGTCACGCGTGGATCCGTCGGATCAGGTGCCCATGATCGTGGTGAGCGGCGTGTAGTCGAAGTGCCACGGCTCGTACGAGCCGCCACCGCCCGGGCGGGCCCACGCCGGGTTGTCCCACCCGTAGCTCGGGCCGTTCGCACGCAGCCACTGGTACACCTCGGCGTTGCCCGTCTCGCTCGAGCAGAAGTCGACCGCCAGGCCCAGACCGTGGTTCGAGGTCCCGGGCTTCGCCGCGAAACCCGCGCGGGTGACCGCGAGCGCGTACTGCTCCGCGATCGGCCGGTAGGCAGCCACCAGGCACATGTTCCGGCCGAAGCGCGCCTTGAAGGCCTCGTTCATGGCCGTGATCGCCACCGCTGCGGGGTTCGCGAGGTAGTAGCCCTTCTGCCACAGCTCGCAGAGCTGACTCTTCGGCAGCTGGCCGTTCTGCCCGTGCGGCAGGACGTCGGCGTCGCAGTCCCGGAGAGAGTCACGGCTCTCGCTGCGGCTCGCGGCCTTTGCGCGCACCGCACCGTCGCCCAGCGACCTGATCGTGTCGGGCAGCTTCGTCGTCCCGCCGGACGCCGAGACCGCGTCGAGGAGGCTCGGGCCCTGCGGACGCCCACCGTTGTCGGCAGCAGTGTCGCCGTTCGCGGCGCCCGTGAGCGGGACCGCGATCGTCGCGACGGCGAGCGAGGTGAGGACGGCGACCCGCGGCACCCAGCGGGGACGGTCGCCGCCCGGGCGGGCGCCGGGCTCGAGGTCGACGGCGCCACCGTCGCCCGCACCCGCGCCGCGCCGGTCGCCCGACGGCGACGGTTCGAGGAGGAGCGCCTCCAGCTCGGCCGTCTGCACGTGGGGCCGGTCGTCCTGCTCGAGCGACGGCGCGCCCTGCAGCGGGTGCTCGTGGGCGACGTCCTCGGCGTGCTCGGGGCACGTGGGGCCGACGACGGACGGCGCGGCGACCGCGGGAACGGGGACGGAGGCCGGGACGGCTCGCCCGGTGCGGGGCGCCTCGACCGCGGTGACCCGGGCGACCTGCGGGCCGTGGTGGGCGAACCCGGCCGCGGGCCAGGTGTTCGTGACGCGGGCGGGACCCCGGTTCGGGGCGAGCTCGTCGCGGGCGGGCACCTCGGCGTGCCGCGACTCCTGCTCGGCGGCCGTGAGGAGCATCTCGCGGCGCTGCCGGCGGGTCAGGTAGGGCGCGGAGTCCTCGGCGGTCCGTTCGGGTGCCACGGTCGCGACGGCACGGGGCGCCGTCGCACTCGTGCGGGCCACGGAGGTGGCGGGGCGGGTGGCCGTGACGGGGACGGCGGCGGCGCGGACCGGGGGCGACGGCGGCACGTGCACCACCGGCGCGTCCTGCGCGCGCAGCGCGGCTTCACGGCGCTCGCGGCGGGTCAGCAGCGGGGGCGACGACGTCGCGGGTTCCACGGCACCTCCGGGGTCTCGGGTCGGACGGGAACAGCAGGTACTTCGACGACTCCACACCCGCCGGGAGGGACGTCCCTCCACGGCCGGTGGCCCCCGCGCCGCGCACAGCCTACGCGATCACGGAACGATAACGGAAGCACCCGTGACGAACCGGTGGACGAGCGATGTCACCACGGTCCGGGAATCAGTGGGACACCCGTCCCGGACGGCGGTCCCACGGCCTCACCGTGGCCGCGCCCGGCGCAGCGTGTCGCCACGCTGCATCGCGTCCCTGACCTCGCCGACGAGCTCCTCGAGGATGTCCTCGAGGAACACCACGCCGACGGGCTCGTCGCCGTCACGCACGAGCGCAAGGTGCGCCGCGGAGCGCTGCACGGCCTGCAGGACATCCTCGATCTCGTCGTCGGGCGAGGCGACCGCGAGCGCCCGGACGCGCCACGACGGCACGGGCTCGTCGCGGTCGCCGTTCGTCGCGTACAGGACGTCCTTGAGGTGCAGGTACCCGACCGGCACACCGTCCCGGACCACGGGGAAGCGGCTGAAGCCGGTGCGCGTGACGAGGTGCTCGACGTCGTCGGGGGTGCAGCCCTCCGCGACGGTCACGAGGTCCGCGAGCGGGACCATGACCTCGCGCGCGGTCCGCTCCGAGAACTCGATCGCGCCGGTGAGGAGGCCCTGCTCGTCCTGCAGGACCCCCTCGGCGGCGGAGTGCTCAACGATCGACTGGACCTCCTCGACCGTGAAGGCGGACGCGACCTCGTCGCGCGGCTCGACGCCCGCCGCGCGCACGGCATGGTTGGCGAGCCAGTTGAGCGCGCCGATCACGGGCCGCAGGGCGCGGGCGAGGAGCACGAGCGGCGGCGCGAACAGCATGACCGCGCGGTCGGGACCCGACACCGCGAGGTTCTTGGGCACCATCTCGCCGAGCACGACGTGCAGGTAGACGACGACGGCGAGCGCGAGCACGAGCGCGATCGGGTGCGCGAGGTCGGGGCTCGCGCCGATCGCGTGGAGCGGGACCTCGACCAGATGGGCGAGCGCGGGCTCCGCGACGATGCCGAGGCCGGTCGAGCACACGGTCACGCCGAGCTGCGCGCACGCGAGCATGAGCGACACGTGCTCCATCGCGTAGAGCACGGTGCGGGCGCGGACGTTCCCGGCCGCGGCCAGGGGCTCGATGGAGCTGCGCCGCGCGGACAGGACGGAGAACTCGGCACCGACGAAGAAGGCGTTGCCGAGGAGCAGGACGATGCCGAGGACGAGGCCGGCCGTGGAGCTCATGCCGCACCTCCGTCCGGGCCGGGGACGCCGCCCGCGGCGCTCACCCGGAGCTGCTCGACCCGACGGCCGTCCATCACGTCGACGCGCAGGCGCACGCCCCCGACCTCGACCTCGTCGCCCACGACAGGCACGCGCCCGAGCTCGGTCATGACGAGCCCGCCGAGCGTCTCGTACGCGCCGGACTCGGGGACCTCGAGCCCCGTCTGCTCGGTGAGCTCGTCGGGGCGGAGCTGGCCCTGAACGCGCCACGACCCGTCGCGCAGGGACCGGGCGCCGACGACGCGCGCGTCGTGCTCGTCGGAGACCTCGCCCACGAGCTCCTCGACGACGTCCTCGAGCGTCACGACGCCGGACGTGCCGCCGTACTCGTCGACGACGACCGCCATCTGGAGCCCGAAGCCGCGCAGCTCGACGAGCAGCGGCCCGAGCCCGACGGTCTCGGGGACGCGCGGCGCGTCGACCATGAGCGCGGCGACGGGCACGTCCGCGCGCCGCTCGGCCGGGACCGAGACGGCCCGGCGCACGTGCACGAGGCCGACGACGTCGTCGCGGTCGCGGTCGATCACGGGGAAGCGGGAGTGCCCGGTGGCGCGGACGACGTCGAGCAGCTCGGCGGCGGAGGCCTCCTTGTGCAGGACGTCCATGCGCAGGCGGTCCGTCATGACGTCGACGGCGGTCAGCTCCTCGAGGTCGATCGTGTTGGTGAGGAGCGTCGCGACGCTCTCCTCGAGCGTGCCCTCGGCGGCGGAGCGCCGCACGAGCGCCGCGAGCTCGGTCGACGAACGGGCCCCTGACAGCTCCTCGACGGGCTCGACGCCGACGCGGCGCAGGATCGCGTTGGCGGAGCCGTTGAGCACCACGACCACGGGCCGCGCGGCCGTGGTGAAGGCACGCTGCAGCGGCACGACGAGCCGCGCCGTCGGGTACGGGAGCGAGAGCGCGAAGTTCTTGGGGATGAGCTCGCCGAAGAGCATGGAGAACACGTTCACGACGACGAGCGCAACGATCCCCGCGAGCGCCACGGCGACGCCGCGCGCGAGGGCGGTGTGCCCGAGACCCGCGACGACGAGGTCGTAGAGCGCCGGCTGGGCGGTGTAGCCGAGCAGGATCGTCGTGACCGTGATCCCGACCTGGGCCGAGGACAGCTCGGTCGACAGCTCGGACAGGGCGGTGCGGACGGAGCGGTCGCGCCGGTCCGGCTCGTCGCCGTGCCCGGACCCCTTGAGGACGGCCGGGTCGAGCGTGACGAGGGCGAACTCGCTCGCGACGAACACCGCGGTCCCGGCCGTGAGCACGACACCGAGAACGAGGAGGAGCCAGTCGCTCAGCACGTGGCGCCCACCACCCGGGCGAAGGACGGCCGCCCGGGTCCGCGCACGGCGCGGGCGGGGCGGGAGGGACGAGAGGACCTATGTCGTGGGTCGTCACCGTTCATGGTGCGCACCATCGTATCCGCGCGGGGGCGCCACGGTGCCCGGCACGCCCGGTCCACGAAACCTCCATCGGACGCACAGACCGCGCCCAGCACGACCTCCGGGCAGTTCACACCCCTGTGTGCCAGTCTTTCCCTATGGCACCGAGCTCTCTGCCGTCCGGACAGCCGGGCGGGCGTCCGAACACCCCGGCGGGCAACGTCGTCGGGCGGCCCACCCTCGCCCCACGGGCGAGCCGAACGCGACCGTGCTCGTCGTCGAGGACGAGCCCGCCATCGCGACCGCCATCGCGCAGCGCCTCACGGCCGAGGGCTGGCGGGTCGAGGTCGCGCGCGACGGGCTGTCGGGCGTCGACGCGGCGCTGCGGCTGCGCCCCGACGCCGTGGTCCTCGACGTCATGCTCCCGGGCATCGACGGGCTGGAGGTCACGCGCCGGATCCAGGCCGAGCACCCGCTACCCATCCTCATGCTGACCGCCCGCGACGACGAGACCGACATGATCATCGGGCTCGGCGTCGGCGCCGACGACTACATGACGAAGCCGTTCTCGATGCGCGAGCTCGTCGCGCGCCTCAAGGCGCTGCTGCGGCGCGTGGACCGCGCGGCTCAGGTCGCGTCGTCGCCCGTCGCCCAGCCGCCGCTCGAGGTCGGGGACGTGACCATCGACCAGGCGCAGCGGCGCGTGTACCGGGCCGGCGAGGAGATCCACCTCACGCCCACGGAGTTCGAGCTCCTCGTCATGCTCGCGAGCTCCCCCAAGACCGTGCTGACGCGCGAGAAGCTCCTCGCGGAGGTGTGGGACTGGGCGGACGCATCGGGCACCCGGACCGTCGACTCCCACATCAAGGCGCTGCGCCGCAAGCTCGGCGCGGACCTCATCCGGACCGTGCACGGCGTGGGGTACGCGTTCGAGCCGACGGCATGAGCCGCACCGGCGAGCGCGCCGGGGCCCGGATCGCCCGGGTGCCCGACGTCCGCCCGCTGGACCGCTTCCAGTCGATCCGGATCAAGCTCGGGATCCTCGTCGCGGCGACCGTGACGTTCGCGGCGTTCGTCACCTGGCTGGGCCTGCGCAACCACCTCGGCCCGAGCCGGACGCTGCCGCTCGCGATCGTCCTGTCGCTCCTCCTGACCCAGGTGCTCGCGCGCGGCATGACGTCCCCGCTGCGCGAGATGACGGCGGCCGCGCGCGCCATGGCGGACGGCGACTACACGCGGCGGGTCACCGCGACGAGCCGGGACGAGGTCGGGCAGCTCGCGGGCGCGTTCAACCAGATGGCGAGCGACCTCGCCGCCTCCGACCAGGTGCGCCGCGACCTCATCGCCAACGTCTCGCACGAGCTCCGCACGCCCGTCGCGGCGCTGCACGCCCAGCTCGAGAACGTCGTCGACGGCGTCACCCCCGCGACCCCGGCGACGCTGCAGCAGGCCCTCACCCAGACCGAGCGCCTGTCGCGCCTCGTCGCGTACCTGCTCGACCTGTCGCGCATCGAGGCGGGCGCCGCCGCGCTCAACTACGAGACGATCCCGCTCGGTGACTTCCTCGAGGAGGTCGCGGAGTCGGTGTCCATGCTCGACGCGGGCAAGCAGCTCCAGTACGTCGTCGACGTGACGCCCGAGGACCTCGAGCTCGAGGCCGACCCGGTCCGCCTCGACCAGGTCGTCACGAACCTTCTGCACAACGCGATCCGGTACTCGCCGCAGGACGGTCGGATCCTGCTCGAGGCGACGCTCGCGCCGGGCGGTGACTGGATCGTCGTCGATGTCGTGGACGAGGGGCCCGGCATCGACCCGGAGGACCGCGGGCGGATCTTCGACCGGTTCCAGCGCGGGTCGGCGACGGCGCAGCTCGGCTCGTCCTCGACCGGCGGCACCGGCATCGGCCTCGCGATCGTCCGCTGGGCGGTCGACCTGCACGGCGGGACGATCGAGGTCGCCGACGACGGCGCCGGGGGCGCCCGGATGCGGCTGCGGCTCCCCGTGCACGCGCGCCGCGGGGGCGGGCTCGCCGCTCGGAGTGACGGCCGTCACATTGTCACGGTCACCCGGGTGAAAGAGATACCGGGATACCGAAAGATGGGGCTCGACAACCCCTTTTTTCGGTCCTGACGAGCAGGATTTGCCCTCCTGTTGCCGCCCGTAGAGCCGTTGTGAAGATCCGCGGGATTGCTCGCGTCGCGGGCCGCGCACGTGCCGGTGACAGGAGTGCCGAGGGCCTACGCTGGTACGGGTGGGCGCGCGGTTGTGCGTCCCGACAGCAGACACGAAACGTGTGAAAGTGGGCGATCCCCGAGTGTCCCCGAAGGCTGAGTCAGAGTCGATCAGCGCGCTGCGCGCCTCGTTCGGTGCGAACGAGTGGCTGGTCGACGAGCTCTACGACCAGTACCGCGCCGACAAGAACTCCGTCGATCCGGCGTGGTGGGAGTTCTTCGAGGACTACCGTCCGGACGGCGACGACGCCGCGGCCGCCGGTGCTCCGGCGAACGGCGCCACCACGAACGGCGCGGCGACCAACGGCACCGCGGCGAACGGCACGAGCCACACGGCTGCCGCGCCCGCTCCCGTCGCGCCCGCGGCTCCCGCCACGGCTCCCACGCCCCGGGCCGTGCAGCCCGCGCACGAGCCCGCGCTCCCCGCCGAGCCGAGCGCCCCGTCGCCCACGTCCCCCCGCCCCGTCGCGACGGCGCAGCCCGCCACCGCGCCCTACGCCGACGTCCCCGTGGCGCGGTCCGCGAGCGCGCTGCCCGCCGAGGCCACGGACGAAGCCACGAAGCTCCGCGGCCCCGCCGCGCGCGTCGTGACGAACATGGAGGCCAGCCTCCAGGTCCCGACGGCCACGTCGGTGCGCGCCGTGCCCGCCAAGCTGCTCGTCGACAACCGCATCGTCATCAACAACCACCTCGCGCGCACGCGCGGCGGCAAGATCTCGTTCACGCACCTCATCGGCTTCGCGCTGATCGAGGCCGTGGGCGAGATGCCGTCGATGAACGCGTCGTACACGCAGGTCGACGGCAAGCCCGGCATCCTCAACCCGGCGCACGTCAACCTCGGCATCGCGATCGACCTGCCCAAGCCCGACGGCTCGCGCCAGCTCGTGGTGCCCGCCATCAAGGGCACCGAGTCGATGGACTTCGCGCAGTTCTGGAACGCGTACGAGGACATCGTCCGCCGCGCGCGCACCAACAAGCTCACAGTCGACGACTACAGCGGCGTCACGATCTCGCTGACCAACCCGGGCGGCATCGGCACGGTGCACTCCGTCCCGCGCCTCATGAGCGGCCAGGGCGCGATCGTCGGCGTCGGCGCGATGGACTACCCGGCGGAGTTCGCGGGCGCGTCCGAGGAGCAGCTCGCGCGCCTCGGCGTGTCGAAGGTCGTCACGCTGACCTCGACGTACGACCACCGGATCATCCAGGGCGCCGGCTCGGGCGACTTCCTGCGCCTGATCGGCAACAAGCTGCTCGGTCAGGACGGCTTCTACGACCGCGTCTTCGCGGCCCTGCGCATCCCGTACGAGCCGGTCCGCTGGGCGCGCGACAACAGCACGGACCCCGAGGCGGAGGCCGTCAAGCCGGCCCGCATCGCCGAGCTGATCCACGCGTACCGGTCGCGCGGCCACCTCATGGCCGACACCGACCCGCTGACCTACCGCCAGCGCAAGCACCCCGACCTCGACATCCAGAACCACGGCCTCACCCTGTGGGACCTCGAGCGGACGTTCCCGACCACGGGCTTCGGCGGCAAGACCCAGGACTCCCTGCGCAACATCCTGGGGCTCCTGCGGGACGCGTACTGCCGCACCATCGGCTTCGAGTACATGCACATCGCGGACCCGGCGCAGCGCAAGTGGATCCAGGAGCGCCTCGAGGCCGGGTACGCCCGGACCCCGCGCGAGGACCAGCTGCGGATCCTGCGCCGCCTGAACTCCGCCGAGGCGTTCGAGACCTTCCTCCAGACGAAGTTCGTCGGGCAGAAGCGCTTCTCGCTCGAGGGCGGCGAGTCCGTCATCCCGCTGCTCGACGCGATCCTGTCGCGCGCCGCCGAGAACGGGCTCGACGAGGTCTGCATCGGCATGGCGCACCGCGGCCGCCTCAACGTGCTCGCGAACATCGCCGGCAAGAGCTACGCGCAGATCTTCGCGGAGTTCGAGGGCAACGTGGACCCGAAGTCGGTCCAGGGCTCGGGCGACGTCAAGTACCACCTCGGCACGGAGGGCACGTTCACCGCGGAGTCCGGCGCGCAGACGCAGGTCTACCTCGCGGCGAACCCGTCGCACCTCGAGGCCGTGGACCCGGTGCTCGAGGGCATCGTCCGCGCCAAGCAGGACCTCATCGACCTCGGCGGCGACGGGTTCTCCGTCCTGCCGATCATGATCCACGGCGACGCGGCCTTCGCGGGCCAGGGCGTCGTGTCCGAGGTGCTCAACCTGTCGCAGCTGCGCGGGTACCGCACGGGCGGCACGATCCACGTCATCATCAACAACCAGGTCGGCTTCACGACCGCCCCCTCGTCGTCCCGCTCGACGACGTACGCGACGGACGTCGCGAAGGGCTACCAGATCCCGATCTTCCACGTGAACGGCGACGACCCCGAGGCGTGCGTGCGCGTCGCAGAGCTCGCCTTCGCGTTCCGCGAGCAGTTCGACCGCGACGTCATCATCGACATGGTCTGCTACCGCCGTCGCGGCCACAACGAGGGCGACGACCCGTCGATGACGCAGCCGCTCATGTACAACCTCATCGAGGCCAAGCGGTCGGTCCGCAAGCTCTACACCGAGAACCTCGTGGCCCGCGGCGACCTGACGGTCGAGGAGGCCGAGCAGGCGCTCAAGGACTACCAGACTCAGCTCGAGCGGGTCTTCACCGAGACCCGTGAGGGCGGCTACACGCCGCCCGCCGAGACCGAGCCGATCGCCGGCCTCGAGCGACCCGAGTCCCAGCGCGAGGACGCCGGCACGGTCGTCGGCTGGAAGACGGCGATCAGCCCGGCCGTGCTGGAGCGCGTGGGCGCGGTGCAGGTCTCGCCGCCCGAGGGCTTCACCGTCCACCCGAAGCTCCAGCAGATGCTCGCGAAGCGGCACGAGATGTCGACGCAGGGCGGGATCGACTGGGGCTTCGGCGAGCTCGTCGCGTTCGGCTCGCTCCTCATGGAGGGCACGCCCGTGCGCCTCGCCGGGCAGGACTCGCGCCGCGGCACGTTCGTGCAGCGCCACGCCGTCCTGCACGACCGCGAGACCGGGGCCGAGTGGACGCCGCTGCTGTACCTGTCGGCCGACCAGGAGAAGTTCTGGGTCTACGACTCGTCGCTGTCCGAGTACGCGGCGCTCGGCTTCGAGTACGGCTACTCCGTCGAGCGTCCCGACGCGCTCGTGCTGTGGGAGGCGCAGTTCGGCGACTTCGTCAACGGCGCACAGACGGTCATCGACGAGTTCATCTCGTCCGCGGAGCAGAAGTGGGGCCAGAACGCCTCGCTCGTCATGCTCCTCCCCCACGGCTACGAGGGACAGGGACCCGACCACAGCTCGGCCCGCATCGAGCGGTTCCTGCAGATGTGCGCGGAGGACAACCTCACGGTCGCGCAGCCGTCGACGCCCGCGTCGTACTTCCACCTGCTGCGCCGCCAGGCGTACGCCCGGCCGCGTCGCCCGCTCGTCGTCTTCACCCCGAAGCAGCTGCTGCGCCTCAAGGCGGCGGCGTCGGGCGTCGAGGACTTCACGAGCGGCACGTTCCGCCCGGTGATCGGCGACGAGACCGCGGACCCGACCAAGGTCACGCGCGTGCTGCTGTGCACGGGCCGGGTCTACTACGACCTCCTCGCCGAGCGGGCCGCCCGCAAGGACGAGACCGTCGCGATCGTGCGCCTCGAGCAGCTCTACCCGTTCCCCGAGGACGAGATCCGAGCGGAGCTCGGCCGCTACGCGACGGCCGACGTCGTGTGGGTCCAGGACGAGCCGGAGAACCAGGGTGCCTGGTCGTACGTGCACATCAACCTGCCCGACGACCTGCCCGAGGTGACGGTCGTGTCCCGCCCGGCGTCCGCGTCGACCGCAGCCGGCACCGCCAAGAAGCACAAGGCGCAGGCGGCGACCCTGCTGGAGCAGGCCTTCACGCACTGAGCACCACCTGACGAGGCCCGGCGGCCGGCACGGTCGCCGGGCCTCGTGCCGTCCGAGCGAGCACACTGGACGCGCACACCCCTGCCCGCACCACCGCAGGGGCCACCTGGTCCACGTCGCCACCCCGGTGGCGGACGCGGACCGAGAACGAGGAAGACCCGTGGAACACCACCTCCTCGGCCGCACCGGCCGACTCGTGTCCGTCGTCGGACTGGGGACCTGGCAGCTCGGCACCGACTGGGGTGACGTCAGCGAGGCCGACGCGCACGCCGTGATCGACGCGTCGCTCGAGGCCGGCGTGACGTTCGTCGACACCGCCGACGTCTACGGCGACGGCCGCAGCGAGCAGCTCATCGGCTCCTACCTGGCCGAGCACCCGGGCGCGCAGGTGACCGTCGCCACGAAGATGGGCCGACGCGTCGAGCAGGTTCCCGAGGCCTACACGCTCGACGCCTTCCGCGGGTGGGTCGACCGGTCGCGCACGAACCTGCGGACCGACCGCCTCGACCTCGTGCAGCTCCACTGCCCGCCCACGGCCGTCTACTCCGACGACGCCGTCTTCGACGCGCTCGACACGCTCGTCGACGAGGGCGCGATCGCGGCCTACGGAGTGAGCGTCGAGCGTACCGAGGAGGCGCTGACCGCCATCGCGCGCCCGAACGTCGCCACCGTGCAGATCATCCTCAACGCGTTCCGGCTCAAGCCGCTCGACGAGGTCCTCCCCGCCGCGTCCGAGGCGGGCGTCGGGATCATCGCGCGCGTGCCGCTGGCGTCGGGCCTGCTGTCCGGCCGGTACACGGCGCAGACGACCTTCCCGGACAGCGACCACCGGACGTACAACCGTCACGGTGAGGCGTTCGACGTGGGCGAGACGTTCTCCGGGGTCGACTACGAGACGGGCGTCGAGGCGGCGCAGGAGTTCGCGCGGCTCGTCGAGGAGCTCGGAGCCCCCGACGACGCTGCCCCCGCGCTCACGCCCGCGCAGGCAGCGATCGCGTGGCTGTGGCAGCAGCCCGGCGTGTCGACCGTGATCCCGGGCGCACGCAACGCCGACCAGGCCCGCGCGAACGCCGCGGCCGGCTCGGCGCGCGTCCTGGGCCCGACCTTCGAGCGCGGCGTCCGCCGCATCTACGACGAGCGGTTCCGCGCCGCCCTGCACGAGAAGTGGTGACGCGATGACGGACACGACGACGACCCGGACGACGGCGCACGCCCCGTCGGGCGAGCAGGTGGTCCTGCGCCACGGCGCGCACGAGGCGGTCGTCACCGAGGTGGGTGCGACCCTGCGTGCCTACTGGGTGGACGGGCTCGAGGTGGTCCAGCCCTACGCGGTGGACCAGATCGCGCCCGCGAGCCACGGTGCGGTGCTCGCTCCGTGGCCGAACCGGCTCCAGGACGGCGCCTACACGTTCGACGGCACGGACCACCAGGTCCCCGTCAACGAGGTGGGGCGCATGACGGCGCTCCACGGGCTCGTGTGCTGGGTCCGGTTCGAGGTGACCGCGCGGACGACGACGGACGCCGAGGACGCGGTCGAGCTCACCCACCGGATCGTCCAGACGTCCGGGTACCCGTTCGACGTCGTCGTGACGGTCCGCTACGCGCTGGGCGACGCGGGCCTGACCGTCACGACGACGGCCACGAACGACGGGGCGCGTCGCGCACCGTACGGGCTGGGCTTCCACCCGTGGCTGTCGACGCGCGGCGCGGCGGTCGACGACTGCACGCTGCGCCTCGACGCCGACACGCGCGTCACGACCGACGGCCGGCTGCTGCCGGTGGGCACCGAGCCGGTCGCGGGCCCGTACGACCACCGGGTCGCGTCGACGCTGACGGGCGCCGCGCTCGACGACGCGTTCGTCGGCGTGCTGCGCGACGCGGACGGCCTCTCGTGGGCCGAGCTGGGCACGCCCGACGGGCGCACGACCCGGGTGTGGATGGACGAGACGTTCGGCTCGTGGCAGGTCTGCACGGGCGACTTCATCAACCCGCCGAGCATCCGGCGCAGCGCCGTGGCCGTGGAGCCGCAGACCTGCTACGCGGACGCGTTCCGCACGGGTGAGCTCCTCGTCGTGCTCGAGCCCGGCGCGTCGCACACCTCGCGCTGGGGTCTGACGCTCGCTTGATCTCCCCGTGTGGGCACCCGTTCGGCGGTCCGGGGCAGCTCCGGAACAGCCGAACGGATGCCCACACGCGGTACGGACCGCCGGCTCCCAGGGAACCGGCGGTCCGTACGTCACAATGATCGGGTGGTGGACGCGGACGGACGGAGCACGGTGAAGCAGACGAGCCAGGCCGGCGCCCCGGCACAGGCGGGTGCCGCCGGGGACGACCGCACCGAGCTGCGCGTGTGCGTCGTCGGCGACGAGCTCGTGGCCGGCGCGGGCGACGCGCGGGGCCTGGGCTGGACGGGCCGGGTCGCCGCCCGCACCCGGTTCGACGGCGTCACCGTGGTGATGCCGCTCGCCATCCCGGGCGAGGGCTCGTCGGCCCTGTCGCAGCGCTGGGACGCCGAGACGTCACGCCGGTTCTCGGGCGCTCCCGGGGCGGACAACAGGCTCGTCGTCGCGCTCGGGCGGCACGACGTCGACACCGACCTCTCCCTCGCGCGCAGTCGCCTCAACCTGGCGAACGTCCTCGACGTCGCGGAGCAGCGCCGCCTGCCGACCTTCGTCGTCGGGCCGCCGCCCGGCGCACCCGAGCAGAACGGTCGGCTCCAGGAGCTCTCCGACGCCTACGCCGACGTGGCCAGCCGGCGCCGGGTGCCGTACGTCGACACGTTCGCCCCGCTCGTCGGGCACGAGCAGTGGCTCGGCGACCTCGCGACCGGTCCCACGGGCATGCCCGGCCAGGCCGGCTACGGGCTGATGGCGTGGCTCGTGCTCCACACGGGGTGGCACGCGTGGCTGGGCCTGCCGGACCCTGCTCTCTGACCGCGGCGCGGGGACAGGCGCCCGCAGCCCGGTGAGCAGCAGCGCGACCCCGAGCACGGCCCGCTCCTACCGCAGGGTCGCGCGGATCGCGGCGCGCGCGGAGTCGAGCACGGTGCGCGCGGTCTCGACCGTCACCCGGCTCACGGCGTCGACGGCGTCCGCGCGCCGCAGCTCGGCGCGCAGGTCGTCGCGGAACGCCTGGAGCATCGCGTCGACCTCGCGCCGCGCCCGGTTCGACGCCGCCCGGGCCTGCCGGTCGCGGTCCCGCGCGTCGGACGCCGGTCCTCGAGGCGTGCGACGGGCCTCCTCGCGCGCCTCCTGGGCGGCGAGCGCGAGCTCGGCGCGCAGCCCCTGCATGGAGCTGGCGACGTCCTCGCGCAGCGACTGGGCACGCTCGCGGACCGTCTCGTCGATGCCGCGCTCGAGGCGCGTGACGTCGTCGGCCCGGGCGGCGAGCTCCTCGCGCCCGGCGTCGGTCAGCGCGTAGGGGGCCGTGCGGCCTGAAGCCGCCCTGCGCACGAGGCCCTCCTCCTCGAGCCGCGCGAGCCGCGGGTAGACGGTGCCGGCGCTCGGTCGGTACGTGCCGCCGAACCGGTCCGAGAGCGCGGTGATGAGCTCGTAGCCGTGGCGCGGACCGTCGGCGAGGAGCGCGAGCAGGTACAAGCGGAGCTCGCCGTGCGCGAAGACCGCGACCATCAGGCGTCCCGCCCGTCCGTCGCGCCGGAGTCGGCGTCGGCGTCGTCGGGTGCGCGTCGCTCGAGGACCGTGAGGTCGCCGGACACGACGCTCACGACGACGGAGCCGAGGGCTTCACCCCGTTCAGCACGACACCCTTGTGGTGCCGGTCGACCTGCTCCACGCCGTCCACCGTGACCCGGCCGGACGCGGCGTTCAGACGGAGGCCGAGCCGGTCGACCTGGGGCGCCCGCAGCACGACGTCCCCCGAGACGGCGGAGATCTTCGCGGTGCGCGGGGTGCTCGTCAGGTCGAGCGTGAGGTCGCCGGACACCGTGCTTGCCTTGATGTCGGGGACGTCGCCGGCGAGGGTGACGACGCCCGAGACGCTGGAGCTCGTGACGTCGCCCGTGTGGTCGCGGACCACAAGCTCGCCGGACACCGTGCTGACTGTGAGTTCCCCCGTGCACTGGTCGACCACGACGGGGCCGCCGACGGTCGAGATCTTGGCGGGGCCGCGCAGGCCGGCGACGAGGCCGTCGGCCTTGACCACGGCGAGCTTGAGGGCGACGTCCGCAGGGACGGTGATCTGCACGTCCGCGGACTCGTCCGAGCGGAACAGCCGGAACTTCTCGGCGAAGCCCGCGAAGCCGAGGTTGCGGTAGCCGACCTTCAGCGTGCGGCCGGAGACGTCGACCTCGAGCGGTCGCCCGGTGAGCGCATGGATCTCCACGCGCGCGCCGGGCCCGTCGCCCGCGACGACGTCGACCCTGCCGCGCACGAGCGTGACCTCGAGCTCGGCGACCTTCTCGGCGAGGTCGATCGTGGTGGGCTCCGCCACCGTCCAGTGCTGTCCCATCGCTGTCCTCCGCTCTCGCGCCTGCCGACGCGATATATCTCGTTTCTGCGCACACGCTATATCGCGTTCGTGGCGCTGGCAACCCCCGCCGTGTGGGAC
Source organism: Luteimicrobium album (assembly GCF_030161555.1). Classification (GTDB taxonomy): domain Bacteria; phylum Actinomycetota; class Actinomycetes; order Actinomycetales; family Cellulomonadaceae; genus Luteimicrobium; species Luteimicrobium album. The sequence goes on along the minus strand of NZ_BSUK01000001.1, from coordinate 2,767,125 downwards.
CATGGAGGGCGAACCCTCACGACTCGAAGGAGACAGCCATGAGCAAGCGCGGGCGCAAGCGTCGCAGCCGCAAGGGCAACGCCGCGAACCACGGCCGTCGTCCCAACGCCTGAGCATCCTCGGGCAGGACGGCACGAGGCCCCGGTCTCCTCACGGAGACCGGGGCCTCGTCACATCCTGGCCCGGGGTGCCGGGCGCGTCACGCCTCGCGGGTGATGACCGCCGTCGCCGAGAACTGCGCGTACAGCCGGGCACGCAGCGTCTCCGGGGCACGGTCGGCGCACGAGCGGCGCAGCAGCTGACGCACCAGCTCGTCCAGGCTCAGCTCGGCCAGGCACGGCGAGCAGTGCGCGAGGTGCGCGCGCATCCGCGCGGCGTCGTCCTCGGTCATCTCCGAGTCCAGGTACTCCCAGAGGTGCTCGACGACGTGGTCGCACTCCCCGCCCTCGCTCACCGCGTGCGGGATGGGCTCGATGCCCTCGGCGGCATCGGCGTCGCCGGAAGGAACGTTCCTGCTCACGACTGACCTCCCGTGCTCGTCCCCACGAGCCCTCGATCCTGTGCGTAGTCGGCCAGCAGCTCGCGCAGCTGGCGCCGCCCCCGGTGCAGACGCGACATCACGGTGCCGATCGGCGTCCCCATGATCTCCGCGATCTCCTTGTACGGGAAGCCCTCGACGTCCGCGTAGTACACGGCCATCCGGCGATCCTCGGGAAGCTGCTGCAGCGCCGCCTTGATGTCCGAGTCCGGCAGTCGGTCCAGCGCCTCCGCCTCGGCCGAGCGCAGCCCTTGCGACGTGTGCGACGCCGCGCGCGCGATCTGCCAGTCCTCGACGTCCTCCGCGTTCGACTGCAACGGCTCGCGCTGCTTCTTGCGGTAGGAGTTGATGAACGTGTTCGTGAGGATCCGGTACAGCCACGCCTTGAGGTTCGTGCCCGGCTTGTACTGGTGGAACGCCGCGTACGCCTTGGTGAACGTCTCCTGCACCAGGTCCTCGGCGTCCGCCGGGTTCCGGGTCATCCGGAGCGCCGCCGAGTAGAGCTGGTCGAGGTAGGCCAGCGCGTCCCGCTCGAAGCGCGCGGCACGGGCCGCCTCGTCCTCGGTCGCGGGCGCGCGGTCGGTGTCGTCGGGGTCGACGTCGATCGTCGGAGCGGGCGAGCCGGCCTCGGGAGCCGGGTCGCGTGGGGTCTCAGTCATCGCCACCGAGCCTAGTCCCCGAACCTTCGCGGGGCCTGGGCTCGCAGCCCGCCCCGACGCGCCGCGGGGTGCGAGGCGCACCTCGGGCCATGCGGCCGCAGCACCGTCGCCGAAGGGGCCCGGCCGCACGTCGGACCGGACCGGAGGACTCTCGAGCACACCGCACGTCACGCAAGCCAGAACGTCTGCCCGGGCACGGAACATTCCCGCGGACGTGGCACGAGATCAGGGCTCGGTCTCGTCGCCGGTCGCCACCGTGAGGACGCCGTCGAGCTCGCTGAGCGCCCCGACGACGGACTCGACGTCGCCGCGCCCACCCAGCCGGACCGTGCCCTCGACGGACGTCGCGTCGACCGTGCCGGCGTCGGAGGGCACCTGCACGTGCGCGTGTTGCGACGTCGCCAGGTCGCGGACCGCGAACCCCGCGTCGGTCACCACGGCGAGGACCTCGCGCAGGAGCCCGCGCCCGTCGAGGTACTGGACGCGCAGCGCGGGCCACGGCTCGCCGAGGTGGTCGCGCACGAAGCCCGCGAGCGGCGCGAGCAGCAGGATCGCGACGAAGTAGGCGACGGTCGCGACGAGGGCGAGCACGAGCAGGCCCGCCCCCGCGGCGGCACCGACCGCAGCCGTCAGCCAGATGCTCGCCGCCGTCGTCAGGCCGCGCACCGAGCCACGGCGCACGAAGATGATGCCACCGCCGATGAAGCCGAGGCCGGACACGATCTGCGCGGCGACCCGCGACGGGTCGAGGACCACCTGCCCGGGGACCAGCACGTCGGTGAACCCGTACTTGGACACGAGCATGAAGAGCGCCGACCCGAGGCCCACGACTGTGGAGGTCCGCACACCCGCGGACTTCTGCTTGAGCTCGCGCTCGAGCCCGATCGCCGCCGAGAGGACGAACGCGGCACCGAACTCGGCGACCTGGGTCCAGCCCTGGCCCGTCGGCTCGAACGCGAGAGCGGCATGGACGACCACCCGTCCAACGTAGGCGGCGCGGCCGGGCTCGGCACCGCGGACGCGGCCGGGTGGGTGCGCCCCGTCCGCGCGGTGGCGTGCGAGCGGGTGGTGCGACAGTCTGGACGGATGCTGCTGCGACACCTCGCCCGACCGCTCCTCGCCGTCCCGTTCGTGTACGACGGCGTGAGCGCCGCGCTCCGGCCCGCACCCCACGTCGAGGTCACCGAGGCCGCACTCGACCAGGTGGGCGCCGTCGTGCCCGCGGTCCGGGAGGCCACCCGGGGCCGGATCGCCCTCGTCGTCCGGATACACGGGGCGGCGACGGCGGTCGCGGGCCTCTTCCTCGCCGTCCACAAGGCGCCGCGGACGGCCGCGCTCGTGCTCGCCGCCCTGACCGCACCGCTCGCAGTCGCGAACCAACCCGTCACCCGCGGGCCGGGCTCGCGCGACGAGCGCACCGGTCGCTTCGTCAGGGCGCTCGGGCTCACGGGGGCGGCGCTCCTCGCCGCCGCCGACACCGAGGGCCGGCCGGGCGTCCGGTGGCGCGTGCAGCACGCCCGCGACGAGCGGCACGCGCGGCACGAGGCGGTCGACGAGGCCGTGCGCGAGGCCACGGGCGAGGGCGACTGACCACCGGGCGGCCACGCCGTCGACCGCGTGCCCCGGCCCGATAGCCTGAGGTCATGACGACCCCCGGGACCGCGCCGCTCACCGCCCTGCCGACCGACGACGCACCCTGGGCCGCCCCCGTCGCCGACGGCCCGCTCGACGCGACCGTCGAGGTCCCCGGCTCCAAGTCGCTCACCAACCGGCTGCTCGTGCTCGCGGCGCTGGCCGACGGCCCGGGCGTCCTGCGCGGCGCGCTGCGCAGCCGCGACTCCGACCTCATGGTCGCGGGCCTGCGCGCGCTCGGGGTCGGCGTGGAGGTCGACGGGTCGACCGTGCACGTGACCCCCGCGCCCCTGCGCGGCGACGCGGACGTCGACTGCGGCCTCGCGGGCACCGTCATGCGGTTCCTGCCGCCCGTGGCCGCGCTCGCCGACGGCACCGTGCGGTTCGACGGCGACGAGGCCGCGCGCGTCCGTCCGATGGCGCCCGTCCTCGACGCGCTGCTCCAGCTCGGCGTGGGCGTGGACGACGCCGGACGCGGACGACTCCCGTTCACCGTGACCGGCACGGGCGCGGTGCGGGGCGGGACGGTCGACGTCGACGCGTCCGCGTCGAGCCAGTTCGTGTCGGGTCTGCTGCTCGCGGGCGCGCGGTTCGACGAGGGCCTCACGGTCCGCCACGTGGGCTCGCGGCTCCCGTCGCTCCCCCACATCGAGATGACGGTCCTCACGCTGCGCGAGGTGGGCGTCGAGGTCCAGGTCTCGGGCCTGGGCGGTGCGCCCGACGACGTCCCGACCTGGCGGGTCCTGCCCGGCACCGTCGCCGCGCGCGACGTCCGCGTCGAGCCCGACCTGTCGAACGCGGCGCCGTTCCTCGCGGCGGCGCTCGTCGCGGGAGGCTCGGTCCGCGTGCCGGGGTGGCCCGCCGAGACCACGCAGCCCGGTGCTCTCGTCCCCGGCATCCTCGAGCGGATGGGCGGCCGCTGGTCCCTCGACGACGGCGTCCTCACCGTGTCCGGCGACGGCACCGTCCACGGGATCGACGTGGACCTGTCCCCCGCGGGCGAGCTCGCGCCCACGATCGCGGCGCTCGCCGCCGTCGCCGACTCCCCCAGCCGGCTGCGCGGCATCGCGCACCTGCGCGGGCACGAGACGGACCGCCTGGCCGCGCTGCGTGCCGAGATCGTCGCGCTCGGTGGCGGCTGCGAGGAGACCGACGACGGCCTCGCCATCACGCCCGCGCCCCTGCACGGCGGCGTCTGGCACTCGTACGCGGACCACCGGATGGCGACGTCGGGCGCGCTCGTCGGGCTCCGGGTGCCGGGCGTCGAGGTCGAGAACGTGTCCACCACCGCCAAGACCCTGCCGGGCTTCACGGCGCTGTGGTCCGGGATGCTCGCCGGCGGGCGGGGCTGAGCCCGTGGGCCGCCGCGTCCTCGACGAGTCCGACGTCCGGTCGCGCCCGTCGCGCCGCGGCACCCGCCCGCGCACCAAGCAGCGCCCCGCCCACGAGGACGCCCTCGACGGGATGGTGACCGCCGTCGACCGCGGCCGGTACACGCTGCTGCTCGACGAGGACGGGCCCGACGAGCGCACCGTCGTCGCCATGAAGGCGCGCGAACTCAACCGGGACCGCGTCGTGTGCGGCGACCGGGTCGACGTCGTCGGCGACACGAGCGGCGACGAGGGGACGCTCGCCCGGATCGTGCGGATCGGCGAACGCCGGACCGTGCTCCGCCGCACCGCCGACGACACCGACCCCTACGAACGGATCGTCGTCGCGAACGCCGACCAGCTCGTCATCGTCACCGCGCTCGCCCAGCCCGAGCCGCGGACGGGGTTCATCGACCGCTCCGTCGTCGCCGCGTACGTGGCCGGGATGGGAGTCCTGCTGTGCCTCACCAAGGCGGACCTCGCGAGCCCTGACGAGCTGCGCGACCTGTACGAGCCGCTCGGGGTGCGCGTCGTCGTGACGCAGCGGCAGCCGGACGGGTCCGGGGTCGCGGGTGTCGACGTGCTGCGAGAAGCCGTCGCCGGGCGGGTCTCGGTGCTGCTCGGGCACTCGGGCGTCGGGAAGTCGACGCTGGTCAACGCGCTCGTCCCCGGCACCGGACGGGCGACCGGGCACGTCAACGACGTCACGGGCCGTGGCCGGCACACCTCGACCTCCGCGGTCGCGCTCCGGCTCCCCGTGCCCGACGGCGGCCTCGCCCCCGGGGCGCACCGCGGCTGGGTCATCGACACGCCCGGCATCCGGTCGTTCGGGCTCGCCCACGTGGAGGTCGAGGACGTCCTGCACGCGTTCGAGGACCTCGATGCCGTCGCCGTCGAGCGGTGCCCCCGCGGCTGCACGCACCTCGCCGACGCCCCGGACTGCGCGCTCGACGCGTGGGTCGACGAGGCGCCCGACGACGTCACGCGCGAGGCCCGGGCCGCGCGGCTCGCCTCGTTCCGGCGGCTCGTGGAGGCCCGCGCGTCGGGCGAGCGGGACTGACCACAGCCCGCCGGTCCCGCGTGGGTGCGACCGGCCGGGCCGCGCCACCACTACGTTGTCACCATGACCCGCTACGACGACGACCTCCGTCTGGCGCACGTGATCGCCGACCAGGTCGACCAGCACACGATGTCCCGGTTCAAGGCGCTCGACCTGCACGTCGAGACGAAGCCGGACCGCACGCCGGTCTCCGACGCCGACCGCGACGCCGAGCGGATGATCCGGTCCACCCTCGAGCGGGCACGCACCCGCGACGCGATCCTCGGCGAGGAGTTCGGGGCGACGGGGTCGTCGCCGCGGCGGTGGATCCTCGACCCCATCGACGGCACCAAGAACTTCGTCCGCGGCGTGCCCGTGTGGGCGACGCTCATCGGCCTGGTCGACGGCGACGAGGTCGTCGCCGGGCTCGTGTCGGCGCCCGCGCTGGGGCGGCGCTGGTGGGCGGCGAAGGGCTCAGGAGCGTGGACCGGCAAGTCCTTGTCCGCCGCGACGCGCCTCCAGGTCTCCGGCGTGACGGAGCTCGAGGACGCCTCGTTCTCCTACTCCAGCCTCACCGGTTGGGAGGAGCGCGACCGGCTCGACGCGATGCTCGACCTGCACCGCACCGTCTGGCGGACCCGCGCGTTCGGGGACTTCTGGTCCTACGTGCTCGTGGCCGAGGGCGCCGTGGACGTCGCCGCGGAACCCGAGCTCGAGCTCTACGACATGGCGGCGCTCGTGCCGATCGTGACGGAGGCGGGCGGCCGGTTCACGGGCCTCGACGGCAAGCCCGGGCCGTTCAGCGGCAACGCGATCGCCTCCAACGGCCACCTCCACGACGCCGTCCTCGACTACCTCGGCGACTGACCGCGACGTCGACCCCCGCTCGGGGTACCTCGCGAAGGTGGGACGACGACGCGGGGCGTGGGTCGGGTGGACGGCGCGCGATCGTGGCGGGTCTGGCGGGAGCCGAGCGAGGGACGAGCGAGGCGGATGGAAGATCGCGCGCCGACCACCCGACCCGCGCCCACCCCGCCACGGACGCAGACCTGGACCCGGAGCACCTCAGCGAGGCGCCTGGTCCAGCTCCGTCCAGTCGTACCAGAGCAGGTCGCGGTCGACGACGGCCTGGAGCGCGTCGTCGAGGTCCGCCTCGGCGACCTGTCCCACGCGCAACACGTCGGGTCCGGCGTCGGTCTCGTCGACGTGCGCGCACACGACCTGCGCGTCGACGTCGTCGGTGACCTGCACGGTGCTGGGCGACACGTCGTCGCCGGTGGCGAGGGCGTCACCGACGACGGCGTCCGGCACCTCGACGGTCACGACGACGCGCAGCGGCGACGACGCCCCCTGCAGGACGAGCCCGAGCGAGTCGTCGGCGGCGGCGAGCCAGGCGGCGTACTCGAGGCCCTCGTCGTCCTCGTCGGGCAGCTCGGCGCGCAGCGCGGGCGTGACGGCGTGCGCGACGCGCGGAGCGACCGGCCAGGTGGCCCGGCTCGCGGTGGTCGTCACGGTGTCGAGGTCGTCGCGGGTCGCGGGCACGTACAGGCGCATGGCCTCAGTGTGCCCGTTCGAGCGCCTCGCGTCGTACCGGCCCGCCGACGACGGCGCCGTCGGGCTCGGCGTGGACGGGCAGGAGCTCGCGCACCCGGCCCGCGAGCCCGGTGAGCGCGGCCCGGACCGACGACGAGGGCGCGCACTCGGCGATCACCCTGCCCTCGAGCACGGCCCGGTCGCACGCGGCGGGGTCGTCGGGCAGGAGGACGGGCGCGTCGACGCCGGCGTACCGGGCGAGGACGTCGCTCACGGCCTGCGCGGGGCGGGTCCCGCTGGCGCGCCCTCGGACGCGGTTGACGGCGACGACGCGGGGCGCGAGGACGCCTGCGTCGTCGAGGTCCCCGAGGGCCCGGACGAGCCGCTGGATGCCGACCGGGTCGGCCCCTCCGACGACGACCACGACGTCCGCCGCGCCCAGGGCCGACAGGGTGGCGGCGTTGCGCTGCGGCGCGCGCGTGTCGTAGGTGAGGAGCTCGTCGTGCTCGAGCGAGAAGCCGCAGTCGACGACCGTCACGTCGGCGATCTCGCGTGCCTTCTCCCAGACGACGTCGAGCGAGGAGGAGGAGCTCGACCCAGCGCGCCGGCCGCGTGATGCCGGTGAGCACCCGCAGGCGGGCGAGCACGTAGGGACTGAGGCGCGCGAGCGTGACGGCGTCGAGCACGCCCTGGGCCGCCGCCCGCGACGCGGAGGCGAGCCCGACGGACTCGTCGAGCATCCCGAGGAGCTGGGCGACGACCCCGCCGTAGGTGTCCGCGTCGGCGAGCAGTACCTCGACGCCGGTCTCTGCGGTCGCGCCCCGACGACGGCCGGCCCGCCGCCCCGCGCCGGCGAGCTCCGCGGCGAGGTTCACGGCGACGGTCGACCGTCCCGGCGCCCCGGTGGGGCCCCAGACGGCGACGACGCTGCCGGCGCGCCGCACGACGGGTGCCTCCTCGAGCCGGGGCATCGCCCCCGTCTCGGGGCGGGCGGGGTCGCGCAGGGCGTCGCGGACGGTCCCGGCGAGGGTCGCGCCGTCGGCGAGCGCCGTCGTCAGGGCGAGGAGCCGGTCCGGGCCGAGGGCGCGGACGCGCTGCTCCTCGTGCACCACGTCGTCGTGCAGCACGACGACGCGCACCCCGGCCTCGTGGAGCGCCGCGACGGCGGACCGGTCGAGCCCGGTCAGGTCGCTCGACACCACGGCCACGGCGCCGAGACCGGCCGCGGACGCGGCGAGGAGCTCCGCGACGTCGGCGCAGCGCCGGACGACGACCGTGCCGGGGTCAGCGGCGAGGGTCGTGGCGACGCCGGCCTCCGCGGGTCCGCGGACCGCGCAGAGGACGGGGACGGGGGTCGGGTCGGAGAGTGCGCTCACCGGGCACCGCCGGGCACGACGGTGACGGTGCCGTCGGCGGCGAGAGCCGCGAGGACGGTGGGCAGGTCGCCCTGGGGCACGAGGACCTGGACGGTGGTCTGCCCGCCGCCGACGAGGCTCGAGCCGGGCTCGTCGACCTGGGCGACGACGGCGCTCTCGGTGATCCGTCGCGGCGTGGCGGCGGCGTCGGAGCCGGTCGCGCCGGTCGCGGCCTTGGGCACGAACCACACGTCCACGGTGGAGCCGGCCTCGACCCGGTCGGAGATCGTCCCGCCCACGGGCACCGCGACGGTGCGGACGTCGACGTCGGAGGCCTTGCCGAGCGCGGCGCGCGGCAGGAGCTCGCCCGCGTGCACGACACCGGTCACGACGGTCCCGGCGGCGAGCCCACCGCCCTCGGGCACGAGGTAGCGGGCGGCCTCGCCCCCGAGGTTGACGTCGACGACGCGCAGGTCGGAGGCGGCGACGGGGTCGCCCGGGACGAGGTCGTGCGCGGCGACGTACACGGGTGCGGTGTCGCGCGCTGACGACACGACGGTCGCCCCGAGCGCGACCGAGCCCGCGACGAGGGCGCACCCCACGAGGAGCCTCGGGTCGCGCCAGGTCGGCCGGCGCAGCCGCGGGGCCACCGGGGCTGGGAGCTGTTCGAGCGTGGGCCGGAGGGTCGTCGTCATCGTCGGTCCGTCTCCTCGGGGAGGTCGTGGGGGTGGTCTGCTGGGTGGGGTCGGCTCGGGCCGGGCAGGACGCAGTCTCTCGCGTACCGGCGGGTAGCGGCCCGACCGCCCGTGGAGCTGTGGACAACGGGCTCGGGGCCGGGCCCGCGTGCGAAACTCAGGTCATGGCTTCCCGGTTCCTCACGCTCGCCGACGTGATGGAGGTGCTGAACATCTCCTCGGCGCAGGCGTACGCCCTCGTCCGCTCGGGGGAGCTGCCCGCGATCCAGGTCGGCGGGCGCGGGCAGTGGCGGGTCGAGGCGACCGTGCTCGAGGAGTACATCCAGCGCCAGTACGCGCAGACGCGGGCACGGATCGACGCGGGCACGCTCGACGAGCGCGCCTGACCGCCACGCGCCGCGGCCCTCGTCCGCGCACCGGCCGACGCGCCTCTGACCGGCTCGGATCTCCCCTGCCGCTCCGTCACGCCGTCAGACCACCTCGCTGACGCACAGCACGCGGTCGAGCGGGAGGGCGGTCGTGGCCGGTCGCGGCGCCCGCCCCCAGCCCCCGAGGTCATTCGGCCCGGTGCCGTGGCCGCCGGTGTCGTCGAGCTCGACGTAGTCCTTGCCGACACGCGCGATCCGTCCGGCGACCGTGCCGGCGCGCGTCCGCACGAGCACACGCACCCGGTCCCGGGCGAGCGCACGGAGCGCCGGCCCGAGGCCCAGGCGGCGCTCGACGACGCCCGCACCCGGCGCGGCCAACGGCGCCACGCCCTGGACCCACGTGACCGCGCGGAGCGGGACGAGGTGGCGACGCACGCCCTCCTCGAGCTCGAACCAGTGCTCCGCAGCGGAGGCGACGCGGCCGCGGACGAGCGCGCCGTCGTCGAGCGCGACCGTGAGGAGCGAGCCGCCGGAGGCGCGCAGCCGCGCACCGAGGGCGACGGCCGCGTGCTCGGCGCGCGTGAGGTCCTCGACGCGGGCGTCGAACTCGCTGCGCGTCATGGCGGCGAGCTGCGCCTCCATGTCCTCGAACAGGTCGTCCCAGCGCACGCGCCACAGGGTGCACGAGTAACGGATCTTCCGGTCGCGCTCGTCCACATGGCGAACACACCCCTTGACCCGGGATCAGCATTCGGCTTTGATCGACCCCAAACGACATCAAACGACATCATCAGCGATCAGGGGGCGAGGATCGACATGGCCCGCACAGCACGACCGGACGCTCCGCCGACACGCGCCGCCGACGGAGCCGGATCCTTCGGGGCGTTCGCGGGGCTCCTGGGGCTCGCCGTCGCGGCCCCCGCGCTCGCGACCTGGCTCGTCGTCGTCGCCCACGGGCTCGTCGCGCCGGCGCTGGGCCCCGACCTCGCCCTCGCCTCACGCCTCGACGTCCTCGGCGTGGAGCGCCTCGTCGCCGTGCCGATCCTCCTCGTCGGTGCGGTCGTCGCGGCGCGCCTCACGATCCACACGCTCCTCGCGCTCGGCTACGTCGCCGCCGTCCGTGCCGGGCGACCGCTCCCCCGGCTCCGGGACGTTGTCGCACAGCGGGCGCCCGTCATGGTCCGCGCGCTCGCGCGGCGGGCCGTCGGGGCGGGCGTGGGCATGAGCCTCGGCGCCGGGGCCGCGCTCGCCGGGTCGGCCGCCGCCTTCGCTGCGCCCGCCGCGATGGCCGCTCCCGCAGCGGCCACGCTCGTCGACCACGATGCCGCGCACGGCGCCACCGGGTCCGGCGCCGACGCCGGTTCAGCCGCGAGCCGGCCCGACGCCGCCCGTCCGGCGGGCGCGCTCGACCTCGGCTGGCACGAGACCGTCACGACGCCCGACGACGGCGCCGACCACGCCGCCGCCCCGCAGTCCCGCTCGGGAACCCCCGAGACCGCGCTCGACCTCGGCTGGCACCCGCTGGCGACGGCGCCCCCGACCGCCTCGACGCCGACCGCCGCACGGGCCGCCGACACCGGCCGGCCCACCCGCGTGACCGTCCACCACGGCGACTCCCTGTGGGCCATCGCCGCCGCGCACCTGGGCCCGCACGCGTCCGACGCCGAGATCGCCCGCGCGTGGCCCCGCTGGTACGAGACCAACCGGCACGTCATCGGCGCCGACCCCGACCTGCTGCTCCCTGGAACCGTGCTCGTCGCACCGGAGCCGGCATGAACCACCCGCCCGGCGGCCCCGACCGCCCCCTCGACCCGACCCACGAGACGCTCGCCCCGAAGGAGATCGCGATGACCGCTCTCGCCGCACCCGCCCGTCCCGCACGTACCGGCCACACCGCGGCCCGGCCCACCCACCCCCGCGGCAACGGCGTGCGCGTGCGCGCGACGCCCGGCCCGGGGCGGGGCGACCTCCTCGACGCGGAGCCGGTTCCCGTCGTACCGCTCGTACGCGTGAGCGGTCCGCGCGTCGTTGCCGACCTCGACGAACTCGCCGACCGTGCCCGACGGCTCACCTCGGACCCGCTCTCCGAACCTCTTCCCACGACGTCCACCGACGCCGCGGACGGCGAGCCGGAGCTGCCCGACCCGACCCGCCTGTGCTGCGCCGTCGTGCGGGGAGCCGTGGAGGTCGCACGCGGTGACCGGCCCGTCGCGCAGCTCGCGCGCTGGGTCTCCCCCACCGTGCTCGAGGCGCTCGGCACGCGCGCCGCGCTCGTGCGCGGCCTGCCCCGTCCCACCCGGGTGCCCCGGCCCGCCCTCGTCCGCCGGGCCCGGGTCGTCCGGCTGGGCCCGACCGTCGCCGAGGCGAGCGTCGTCGTCGAGGACGTCGACCGGGTGCGGGCGGCCGCGCTCCGCGTCGAGGCGCACCGCGGGCAGTGGCGGGTCGTCGCGCTCGAGATCGGCTGACCCCGGGGCCCGCTCGACCGGGCTTGGAACGACGACGGCGCCGGGACCCGCAGGTCCCGGCGCCGTCGTCACGTCCAGACCGTCAGGCCCGGGCCGCGAGGATCACTCCTCGTTCTTGCCGTGGCAGAGCTTGTACTTCTTGCCCGAACCGCAGGGGCACTGCGCATTGCGCGGCGTCCCCGGGAAGGTCCGGCCGTCCGACTCCGGTGCGCCCGCCTCACCGTGCAGCGCCTTGCGGGCCGCCGACGCGTCCCCGCTGGTGCTCGTCGAGCCGTCGTCCGACGGCGCCGTGTACTGGAGGGTCGCCGGGCGCTCCGGACCATCGAGGCCCTTGCCGACGAGGCGACCGGGTGCCGACGGCGCGGACGCCGCCGCGCGGCGCTCCGCCTCGAGCTCGCGCTCGGCCTCGACGTCCAGGGCCTGCGCCTCGGGGCTCGTCGGGTCGTCGAGCGCGGCGAGCTCCGCGGCCGCGGCCTCGAGCTCGGCCTGGAGCCGCGGGTCGTCGGCGGAGACGTCGGGACCGGCGCCGTCCGACGACCCGATCGTGATCTCCTCCGCCGGCTGGACCTGCACCTCGAGCTGGAACAGGAACGAGACCGTCTCCTCCTTGATGGCGTCCGTCATCGCCTGGAAGAGCTGGAAGCCCTCGCGCTGGTACTCGACGAGCGGGTCGCGCTGGGCCATCGCGCGCAGCCCGATGCCCTCCTTGAGGTAGTCCATCTCGTAGAGGTGCTCGCGCCACTTGCGGTCCAGGACGGACAGCGTCACGCGACGCTCGAGCTGACGCATGTTCTCCTCGCCGAGCTCCTCCTCACGAGCCTTGTACGCGTACTCGGCGTCCGAGAGGATCTCCGTGAGGATGACGTCACGCGTCAGGTGGTGGATCTCCCCCGCCTGCTCGACGACCTCGTCCGGCGTGATCGACACCGGGTACACGCCGCGCAGCGCGGTCCACAGGGCGTCGAGGTCCCACTGGTCCGGCTGGCCCTCGGCCGTCGCGCCGTCCACGTACGCCGTGAGGACGTCCGCGATGAAGTGCTGGACCTGCTCCTGCAGGTCCTCGCCCTCGAGCACGCGGCGACGCTCGTCGTAGATGACGGTGCGTTGGCGGGACAGGACGTCGTCGTACTTGAGGACGTTCTTGCGGATCTCGAAGTTGCGCGACTCGACCTGCGACTGCGCGCTGCGGATGCCGCGCGTCACCATCTTCGACTCGAGCGGCACGTCGTCGGGGAAGCCCGCGCGGTTCATCATCGACTCGGCGAGACCCGAGTTGAACAGGCGCATGAGGTCGTCCTGCATCGACAGGTAGAACCGGGACTCACCCGGGTCGCCCTGACGGCCGGAGCGGCCACGGAGCTGGTTGTCGATGCGGCGCGACTCGTGCCGCTCCGTGCCCAGCACGTACAGGCCGCCCAGCTCGACAACCTCGTCGTGCTCGGCCGCGACCGCGGTCTTCGCCTTCTCGAGGGCGGCCGGCCACGCCTGCTCGTACTCCTCCGGCGTCTCGTTCGGGTCGAGACCGGCCTGGGCGAGCGTGTCGACCGCCATGTGCTCGGCGTTGCCACCGAGCATGATGTCGGTACCGCGGCCCGCCATGTTCGTGGCGACCGTGACGGCGCCCTTGCGGCCCGCCTGCGCGACGACGCGGGCCTCGCGCTCGTGCTGCTTCGCGTTGAGGACCTCGTGCGGGACGCCCTGCTTCTTCAGCAGGCTCGACAGGAGCTCCGACTTCTCGACGCTCGTCGTGCCGACGAGGACGGGCTGGCCCTTGGCGTGCCGCTCGACGATGTCCTCCACGACCGCGCTGAACTTGCCGGCCTCGTTCTTGTAGACGAGGTCGGGCTGGTCGATGCGCTGCATGGCGCGGTTCGTCGGGATCGGCACGACGCCCAGCTTGTACGTGCCCTGGAACTCGGCAGCCTCGGTCTCGGCCGTACCGGTCATGCCCGAGAGCTTCTCGTACAGGCGGAAGTAGTTCTGGAGGGTGATCGTGGCGAGCGTCTGGTTCTCGGCCTTGATCTCGACACCCTCCTTCGCCTCGATCGCCTGGTGCATGCCCTCGTTGTAGCGACGGCCCGGCAGGATGCGGCCCGTGTGCTCGTCGACGATGAGCACCTCGCCGTTCAGGACGACGTAGTCCTTGTCCCGCTTGAACAGCTCCTTGGCCTTGATGGCGTTGTTGAGGAAGCCGATGAGCGGGGTGTTGAGGGACTCGTACAGGTTGTCGATGCCGAGGTAGTCCTCGACCTTCTCGATGCCGGGCTCGAGGACGCCGACGGTGCGCTTCTTCTCGTCGACCTCGTAGTCCGCGTCCTTGGTCAGGCGGCGCGCGACCCGCGCGAACTCCGTGTACCAGCGGTTCGCGTCGCCCGACGACGGCCCGGAAATGATGAGCGGGGTACGCGCCTCGTCGATGAGGATCGAGTCGACCTCGTCGACGATCGCGAAGTTGTGGCCGCGCTGCACGAGCTCCTCGGTGCCCCACGCCATGTTGTCGCGCAGGTAGTCGAACCCGAACTCGTTGTTCGTGCCGTACGTGATGTCGGCGGCGTACTGCTCACGCCGCTCGGCCGGCGTCTGGCCGGTGAGGATGCAGCCCGTGGTCAGGCCGAGGAACCGGTAGACGCGGCCCATGAGGTCGCTCTGGTACTCGGCCAGGTAGTCGTTGACCGTGATGACGTGGACGCCCTTGCCGGTGAGCGCGTTGAGGTACGCCGGCGCGGTCGCGACGAGCGTCTTGCCCTCACCGGTCTTCATCTCGGCGATGTTCCCGAGGTGCAGGGCCGCCCCGCCCATGAGCTGGACGTCGAAGTGGCGCTGGCCGAGCGTGCGGCGCGCAGCCTCGCGGACCGCCGCGAACGCCTCGGGGAGCAGGTCGTCGAGGGTCTCCCCCGCCGCGAGCCGCTCCCTGAAGCGGTCGGTCTCCTCGCGCAGCTCCGCGTCGCTGAGCTCGGTGAAGCTGGGCTCCAGCTGGTTGATCTGCGCAGCGAGACCGCTCAGCTTCCTGAGGATCCGGCCCTCGCCGATGCGCAGGACCTTGTCGACAATCGCAGGCACGCACGTCTCCGTTCGGTGGGACCCCGGCCGGGCGGCCGGGAGTCGGCGCCCTCCACCACGAGGGTGCACCGCGGGACCATCGTAGGCGCAAAGCCTGAACTCCTTCTGCGCGTTCCCCCAGGGCGAACCACCCGCCGACGGCAACGTCGGGTTCGCCGACGGTGACGCCCGCGTGGTCGGGGCGCGCGGGGGGGGATGGGGTGCGGGGGAAGGTGGCGAAGGGCGTCGAGGAGTGCACACGGCCCCCGGGCCGAAGGGCGACAGCCCGAGCCGCCTTGCCGCGCACCCCACCCGCCGCAACCACGGCGCACGACGTCACCGCCGGCGAACCGGGCGTCACCATCGGCGGACGACGGGCTCAGCGCGCGATCCGCACCGCCGTGAGCGCGGGGGCGAGCGCCCCGACGGGCTCGACCACCACGTCGCCGAGCCCCAGCCAGCTCGCGAGCACGTCCAGCTCCTCGGCGAGCTCGGTCGCCGTGTCCGGGCGGGTGTCCGGCTCGTCGTGGGCCGCGAGGACGCGCAGCACCCCGGCGGCGCGGTCCGCCTTGAGGTCGACGCGGGCCGTGATCGCGTCGCCCTGGAGGAACGGCAGCACGTAGTAGCCGTGCACCCGCTTGGCGGCGGGCACGTAGATCTCGATCCGGTACCGCGTCCCGAACAGCTCCTCGAGGCGGCTGCGCTCGAACACGAGCGGGTCGAAGGGGCTGAGCAGCGTCCGCGCGTCCGCGACGCGCGGGAACGTCGCGTCGCGGTACGCCCAGACCTTCGCGTCCCAGCCCCGCACCACGACAGGGCGAAGGGTGCCCTCCTCGACGAGGTCCTCGATCGCCCGGTCGACGAGCGGCCCCCGCACCCGGTAGTAGTCGGCGAGGTCGCGGCGCGTGCCCACGCCGTGCGCGCGTGCCGCGATCTCGACGAGCGTGCGCACCTGGTCCTCGGGCGGCGGGGTCGGTGCCGCGAGCACGGTGGGCGGGAGGACCCGCTCCGCCAGGTCGTAGCACCGCTCGAACGCCGCGTTGCGCCGCGCGGGCACAACCTCCCCGGTGAAGAACAGCAGCTCGAGCGCACGCTTGGCCACGGTCCAGTTCCAGCCCCACGCGTCGCGCGTCCGGGGGTGCTCGTGCTCGAACAGCTCCTGGACCCGGCTCGCCGTCACGGGCCCGGCGTCCGCGACGACCTCGCGCACGCGCGCGACGACGTCGGGGTGCTGGTGGACCACGGAGCGGATGTTCCCCCACGCCTCCTTCTCGTAGGAGGCGCGCCGGAACGCGAACGAGGGGAACAGCTCGACCGGCACGTACGACGCCTCGTGCGCCCACGCCTCGACCACCCGGCGCGGAGCCCGGCCCGACGCGCGGTCCAGCAGCCCGACGTCGTAGGGGCCGAGGCGCGCGTACAGCGGCACGAGGTGGGCGCGCGCGAGGACGTTCACGGAGTCGATCTGGAGGACCTGCAGCCGGCCGACCACCCGCTGCACCCCGGCCATCGTGACCCGCGAGCCGGGACGGTCGGGACGTCGTCGGGCGAGGCCCTGCGCCGCGAGCGCGGTCCGCCGGGCCTGGGCGATCGTGATCGTCTCGGGAGCCACCCCCAGCCTGCCCGCCACCACCCACACGGCCGTGCGCCCTCCCGACGGCCGGGCCGTCGGGAGGGCGCACACGGATCGGGTCAGACGCAGTCGCAGGACGTGTCGAGCTGCACGACGCCGTAGGTCCAGCCGTGCCGTCGGTACGCGACCGACGGACGCTTCGTCTCGCTGTCGACGAAGAGGAAGAAGTCGTGGCCGACCATCTCCATCTCGTACAGCGCGTCGTCCACGGACATCGGCTTCGCCTGGTGCAGCTTCTCGCGGATCACCACGGGCGAGTCGCCCAGCTCACGCTCGACCGAGTCCCCCGGGTGCTCCGGGGGCGTGGGCACCGGCTCCGGGACGTCGGGCTCCGGGATCTGCGACGGCGGCCGGACGTCGACCGGCGGGTCCACCTGGTACTGGCGGTGGTCCTTGCGGCGGTCGCGCGCGCGGCGCAGCCGTTCGGAGAGCTTGTCGAGGGCGAGGTCGAGCGCGCCGAAGCGGTCGTCCGCGGCTGCCTCCGCCCGGACCACCGGCCCCTTGGCGCGCACCGTGAGCTCCACGCGCTCCCGCACGCTCGCGAGCCGCGGGTTGTTCTCCCGCGTCACCTCCACGTCCACGCGCTGCGCGGTCGGGGCGAGCTGCTCCACCTTCGCGAGCTTGTCCTCCGCGTGCTGGCGGAAGCGGTCCGCTACCTCGGTGTGCCGGCCGACGACGACGATCTCCATATGAGCCTCCGTGAGGATGGACGCCCGCCTGCCACTTCGGGGCGGCGGTGCGTCGGTTCGAACGGGTTCGGGCACCGCGTCGGTGCCAGGTGGGGCATCACCTCCCGACGTTCGGGCTCGGCGTCCGGCGACGGCGCCTGAGGAGCGCCGACGATGGCGGCGTCCACGGGTGCCGGTCGTCCCGGACCTGGGGCTCACCCCCACCCTAGCCCGGGGGTCCGGCACGTCGCGGAGCATCGTCGTCCGTCCGGGGTGAACCGTGCTGTCCCTCCTCACGTCCGGTCCGGGCGCCGCGGCGTCGGGCCTCGGGGTCGCCGCGAGGACGAGCGCCCCGACGACGACGGCCCCCGCCCGCGCCAGCACGGACTCGCAGGTGGCGAGCGTCGCGCCGGTCGTGAGGACGTCGTCGACGAGGAGCACCGGACGTCCCGCGCACCGCTGCGCCGCCCCGCGCGCCCGCACACGGTCCCGGACGTTCGCGGCCCGGGCGCGGGCCCCGAGCCCCACCTGGTCACGCCCCCGGCGCTCCGCGAGCGCGTCGACGACGTCCACCCGGCCGAGCGGCTCGCCCGACGATCGGAGCGCACCCGCCGCCCGGACCGCCAGCTCGCGCACCGGGACGCGGCCGCGCGCGAGCCGGGACGCCCACGTCGACGGGGCCGGCACGACGGCGAGGCCGGCACCGTCCTCGCGAGGCACCGCACCGGCGAGCGCCCGCCCGAGCGGGGCGGCGAGCTCACGCGCCGCGCGGGCCACGGCGTCCCCGAGCGGTGCGCTCAGGTCCGCCCGGCCACGGTCCTTCCAGCCGACGACGACGCCCCGCACCGCGCCCGCGTACGGCGCGAGCGCCCAGACCGGCAGGAGGGGCCGCCCGTCGAGGCGGTCGAGCCTCGGGGCACCGGCCTCGCAGCGGCGCGGCCCGCCGAGGAGCGAGGCGCACACGCCGCACAGCGGCACGTCGAGCTCGCCGCACCCGGGGCACTCCACGGGCACGACGACGCGCGCGACGTCCCGCACGGCCGTCCACAGCCGGCGCAGCAGCCGCGAGCCGGCGTCCCCCGCCGGAGGGTGGGGCCGGGGCGACGGGGCAGGAGCCTGAGGTGTCGTGAGCGTCGGCACCGGCCCACGATCCCTCACCCGGCCCCGGACGAGGGCGCGTCGGAAGCCCGCGGTGCGTGACGTCGTCGGGCACGAGGCTGGGGGTGGCGCCCGACCGGTGTCAGCCGGGGAAGGCGGCCGCCTCGACGCCCTTCGCGACCGACAGCCACGTCGCACCGGTCGCACGCCGGCCGAAGAGCTCGTGCGACGACGTGACGGCGTAGAGGGCCGACTCGCCGCGGCCCGACGCGATCGACACCACGTCCGAGACCGACGACAACGACCGCGCGTAGTCGGCCACGGGGACGATGTTGACGGTCGGGCTGGTGCCCGAGCCCGTGCGGCCCAGCACGGCGAGGTCGTCCTCGTCGACCCAGACGACCTGCCGGGCGTCGGTGATGGTCGCGCCCACCGTGACCGGGTCGGACAGCCGCACCGGCGCCCCCGCTCCGCTGCGCACGACGCCCGCGAGATCCACCTGCACGCCCGTCGCTCCGCTCGTCACCAGGGCCACCCGGGCGCCGTCGCGCGAGACCTGCAACGACAGCACCCGGCGCCCCTGGAGCCACGTGACCGCGAGCCGCGTGTGCGCACCGTCCTTGTCGAACAGCTCGAGGTACCCCTCGTCGTCACCGCGCGCCGACCACACCCAGCGGAACCGGTCCGCCGAGGGCCCAGCGACGTCCTCGCCGGTCAGGAGGGTCCGGCGCGCGTCGCCCGACACCTGGACGAGGCTCGCCGTGCCCACCCGGACGACCGCCGGGTTCCCGTTCGTCCCGACCGCGAGCGCGGTCACGTCCGACGGCGTGGTGATGGTCCCCGCGAGGGCGTCCTGCTTCCCGGTGGCCGCGTCGAGCCTCCGCACCCGGTGGCCAGTCACCACGTAGGGGTCGTCGCCGGGCGACGGGTCGCGTGACAGGCTCGCGGGGCCCGTGACCTTGAGCGGGCTGCCCGCGGCCTCGAGCTGCACGGAGCGCACCTGGGGGAACTGCGTGAGGACGGACGTGAGCTGCTGAAGCAGGACGGCGCGGTCCGTGCCCGACGCGGACAGCACGGGGGCCGTGAGGTCGACGGTCGCCACGCCGTCCTCGTCGACCGCGACCGCGTCCACGCTGAGCGAGGTGCCCTCCGGGACCACCGAGTCCACCGAGTCCCGCAACCACGTCACAGGCCCCTGGAGGACCGCCTGCACCGCCTGTGTCTGGGCGGTCCGCTGCGGGAACCAGCGCACGTCGGGCACGAGCACCTGGTGGTCCATGCTCGGGAAGTACACGCTCACCGCCCGGTAGACGTACTCGAAGTTCGCGGCCGACATCGCGATGCCGTCGTCGAGCTCGGTGATCCGCCACTGTCCGTCGCTGTCGGCCTCGAGCGTGAAGGTGAGGTCCTTGGTCCGGTTCGGGGCCTCCTGCTGGAACTCGCCGTCCGACGCGACGGTGGCGAGCGACGCCAGCCCGCCGTGCACGACGGTGCGGGCCCCCGGGGTCGGGGTCGGCTCGGCGGCCTTGTGCGTGCCGTCCGCCGGTGCGCCCTGCCGCTCGGTGAGCGTCGGCTCGCCCGAGAACACGGTGACCGAGTCCCACGGGTCCCAGCCCGAGACGTCGGGGGCGAGGAACTCCTTCGCGACCGTGAAGTCGTCGCCCACCCCCGCCGCCTGGGCGTCGATGAAGCCGCGCACGATGTCGAGCGGGGACGCGTCCTCCTGGGGCGAGTCCGGCGTCCCCAGGTAGACGGGCCCGGGGCCGGGGACCGCCGTCGTGCCCGCGTGGACGCCGCCCGTCACGGGCAGCGACGAGCAGGCCGCGAGCACCACGACGACGGCGCCCGCGAGCGCGGCGAGGAAGGCGCGGCTCCGCCCATGGGTGCGTGGGGCAGGTCGGGACGTCACGGTGCCTCCTCGTCGTGCCCGGCGTCGTCGTGGTGGGCGACCGCGGTGAGGTCCGGGAGCGCCGACGGGCCGCTCGTCACGTCCGCCCCGGCGCCGTGCATCGGGCCGAGCTCGACCTGCGCCTGCGCGGGCCACGAACGCGGCACGTCGCTCGTCGGAACGAGCGGGAGCGGGGAGCCCGTGAGCTGGATCCCGGCGCGCCGCGGCAGGGTGAGCCGGAACGCGGCACCGCGCGAGGGACGCCCCCACACCTCGAGCCAGCCGCCGTGCAGGTGCGCGTCCTCGAGGGCGATCGCGAGGCCCAGACCCGTGCCGCCCGTCGTGCGGGCCCGCGCCGGGTCGGCCCGCCAGAACCGGTCGAAGACGTGCTCGCACTCGGCCTCCGTGAGGCCCACGCCGAAGTCGCGCACCACGACCGCGACGGCGTCGTCGTCCCCGCCGACCGCGATCTCGACCGGCCGGCCCTCGGCGTGCTCGATCGCGTTGACGACGAGGTTGCGGACGACGCGCTCGATGCGCCGCGGGTCGAGGTCGGCGACGACGGGCGCCGCCGGGAGCTGCACCGACACCCAGACGTCCTTGCGCTCGGCGAGCGTCAGCACGTTCTCGACGACGTCGTCCACGACCTTCGAGAGGTTGGCGCGCTCCGCCTCGAGCCCCACGGCGCCCGCGTCGAACCGGGAGATCTCCAGCAGGTCCGCGAGGAGCTCCTCGAACCGGTCCACCTGGGTGCGCAGCAGCTCCGCCGACCGGCGGGCGCCCGGCGAGAAGTCCTCGCTCGACGCGTGCAGCACGTCGCCGGCCATCCGGATCGTCGTGAGAGGCGTGCGCAGCTCGTGCGACACGTCGGACACGAACCGCCGCTGCAGCGACGACAGCTCCTCCCAGCGGGCGATCTGCACCTGGAGCGACTCCGCCATCCCGTTGAACGCCCGGCCCAGCGTCGCCATCTCGTCCGTGCCGCGCACCGCGAGCCGCTCGTCGAGGTGCCCGTCGGCCAGGCGGCCCGCCACCCGCGCCGCGTTGCGGACCGGCGCCACGACCTGCCGGGTCACCAGGAAGATCGAGACCCCGACCAGGCCCAGGAGCACCACCCCGCCGAGCAGGAGGATCGACTGGATGAACCGAAGCGTGTCCTCGTCGTCCTGCAACGAGTACAGGTAGTAGAGCTCGAACGTGCCGACGATCGGCACCTGCACCGTGGACCCCACGACGACACCCGGCTCGACAGCCCCGTCGGCGAGCGGGATGCCCACCGACTGCCAGTACTGCCCCGTCCCGCTCTCGACCTGGGAGCGCAGGGAGTCCGAGATCAACGGCAGGTAGTTCGCCGCCGACATCGCGTCCGTGACCGAGCCCGCCGACGTCGAGCCCACCGGCTTGAGCAGGAAGACGTCCCGGTTGCCCGAACCGCCCGTCTGCAGGCGCAGGACGGTGTCGTTGAGCAGCTGCTGGACCTCGGTCGAGTCCTTCGCGGACGCCGACGTGAACGTCGACTGGGTCTCCTGCGTGGACCGCTGCGACTCGAGCAGCACCTGGTCGACGCGCCGGTCGAACAGACCGTCCCGCACCGACTGGGACAGGTACGCGCCCAGCGCGAGGATCGCGAGCAGGCCCACGACGAGCGCCGTCGTCACGACCCGGACCTGCAGCGACGCCCGCCAGCGCTCGACGGCGCGGCGCGGCAGCGCGAGGCACCACCGGGACACGCGGCGCCACGTCAGGCGCAGCCGCACCCCGAGCCCGCGGCTCGACCGTCGCCCTGCCACCCGTACCGTCCTCGTCCTCGCGTCCTGCCCTTCCCGTCACCCCGCCGCCCGTGGGCGACAGGCCTCAGCTCGCGGCGGACGTCGCCCCGGCCTTGTACCCGACGCCGCGCACCGTCAGGACGATCTCCGGGCTCTCCGGGTCGTGCTCCACCTTCGACCGCAGCCGCTGCACGTGGACGTTCACCAGGCGGGTGTCGGCCGCGTGCCGGTAACCCCACACCTTCTCCAGGAGCACCTCGCGGCTGAACACCTGCCACGGCTTGCGTGCCAGCGCCACCAGCAGGTCGAACTCCAGGGGCGTCAGCGCGATCGGAACCCCGTCCCGCGTGACCCGGTGCCCCGTGACGTCGATCTCGACGTCGGCGACCTTGAGGACCTCCGGCATCGGGTCCTCCGTGCGGCGCAGGCGCGCCCGGATCCGCGCCACCAGCTCCTTCGGCTTGAAGGGCTTGGAGATGTAGTCGTCGGCGCCCGACTCGAGCCCCGTCACGACGTCCACCGTGTCGCTCTTCGCCGTCAGCATGATGATCGGGGTGCCGGACTCCGCGCGGATCTCGCGGCACACCTCCGTGCCGTCCTTGCCCGGGAGCATGAGGTCGAGCAGGACCAGGTCCGGCTGCGACGCCCGGAACACGCCCAGGGCGGCGTCGCCGTCGGCGCAGAAGACCGGTTCGAAGCCCTCCGACTTCAGCACGATGCCGATCATCTCGGCGAGGGCGGTGTCGTCGTCGACAACCAGCACACGAGCTCTCATGGGCAAAGTCTGTCATGCGCCGCCGACGGCGTGGGGAGCCCGCCGCAGGCCGCCGACGGCGACGCCGGGTTCGCCGACGGCGCCACCGTCACCATCGACGAGCGGAACGTCACCGTCGGCGAAGGTGAGACGACGGCCGAGCGGGTGGGTGCGGGGACGTGGTGAAGGGCGTCAAGGAGTGCGCACGGCCCCCAGGGCCGCAGCACGACAGCCCGAACCACCTCACCGCGCCCACCCGCGCGCGTCACCACCGGCGAACCGCGCGTCACCGTCGGCGCATCCCGCTAAGGTGGCGGCACGCAGAGGGGCAGGCACCGACCGTCTGCGGCGCGTCGACCGCGCGGACCACGTCCGGATGCCTCCATGCGACCCGAGGACCGATGAGCACACCCGAGACCGGGCCCGAGCAGCCCGCCGGCGACGACCGGCCCGCGCCCCCGCCCCAGCCGCGCTACGGGCAGTACGCCCCCGGCTACGGGCCCGCGGGCGCGACCCCGCCCGGCCAGCCCGCGCCCGGCCAGCCTGCGCCCGACCAGCCGGGTTACGGCGCGCCGGGCTACGGGCAGCAGTACGGGCAGCCGGGCTACGGCCCCGGGTACGGGCAGCAGACGTACGGACAGCAGACCTACGGCCAGCCGACGTACGGTCCCCCGGTTACGGCGCGCCCGGCGCTCCGCCCTTCGTCCCGGTCGCGCCGCGGCCCGGGATCGTCCCATTGCGGCCACTCGGTCTCGGCGACGTGTACGACGGCGCGTTCCGCGCCATGCGGCACAACCCCAAGGTCGTGCTCGGGCTCCCGGCGCTGCTGTCGGTGCTCTCGGCGGTCGTGTCCGCGGTGGCGACGTGGCTGGGCCTGACACAGCTGTCGTGGTTCTACGACGTCCTCGACGACCTGGACTCGGGCCGCTACTCGTCGATCGAGGACCCGTCGGCGTCGACCCTCTGGGGGATCGGTCTCGTCATCCTCGCGGCCGTCGTCGTCGAGGTCCTCGTGAGCGTCCTGGCGAACGGGCTCGTGATCTCGAGCGTCGGACGTTCGGTCCTGGGGCGCGTCGCGAGGCCGAGCGAGGTCTGGGCGGCCGTGCGCGGGAGGCGGCTCGGCGGCCTTGTCGTGCTGTCGCTGTTCACGTCGGTGGTTCCGGTCGTCGGGTTCACGGTGTGGCTCCTGCTGACGGTCCTCCTGGCCCAGGCGTCGACGGGCGCCGCGGTGGCGTTCGGGATCATCGGGTTCCTGGCCCTCGTCGTCGGGCTCGTGTGGTTCTGGGTGCACGTCATCTTCGCGGCGCCCGCGTACGTGCTCGAGCGGGTGGGGCCGCGCAAGGCGATCGCGCGCGCGTGGGCGCTCGTGCGCGGCGCGTTCTGGCGGGTCTTCGGGATCATGGTCCTGACCCTCGTCCTCACGTACATCATGTCGGCCGTCGTCCAGTTCCCGGTCAGCATCCTCAGCACGGTCGTCGGCGTCGGGACGTCGTCCTCCGACTCGGTCACGGGCGGCTCGCTGGTGGCGTACCTCGTCGGGACGGGCATCGCCTCCCTGGTCGCGGGCACGCTCGCGACGGCGTTCCTCGGGAGCGTCGTGGCCCTGCTCTACATCGACCAGCGCATGCGCCGGGAGGGTCTCGACGTCGCGCTCGCCGTCGCAGCGAACGCGCCCGAACCGGGCGACGGCCCCAAGCCGCCCGTCCCGCCGACGACCCCGCCGACCCAGCCGGGCCTGTGGGACGGCTCGGGTGGCTGGGGCAGCGGCCCGACGCCACCGGGGTCCACGGGCCGGTGATCCTCGCCGGCCTGCTCGTGCGGGCGTCCGGCGTGCGGCTGGACGCGCCGCCGGTGACCCCCGACGGCCCGACGGCGCAGCGCTGGGCCGTCGACGAGCTGTCCCGGCCGGAGTACCACCAGCACGAGTCGCTGCTCGCCCGGTTCCTGCGCTGGCTCGGTGACCTGTTCGACGGCGCCCCCACGCTCGGCCTGCCGCCCGGCTGGGCGGCGGTCGTGGTCGTGGGAGTGGTGCTGCTCGTCGTCGGGGTCGCGCTGCTCGTCGCGGGGCCGGTGCGCCGCACCCGCCGGGTCCACGCGCCGCGCCCGGTGTTCGACGACGCGGCCCGCTCGGCCGCCGAGCTGCGCACCCTCGCGGACGACGCCGCCGCCGCGGGCGACTGGGACGTGGCCGTCGTGGAGCGGTTCCGGGCGCTCGTCCGCTCGCTCGAGGAGCGCGTGGTCCTCGCGGAGGTCCCGGGACGCACGGCGGACGAGGCGGCCCGTGAGGCGTCGGCGGCGTTCGGCGCGGGGCCGGCCGCGCGCCTTGCGGCGTCCGCGCGCACCTTCGACGACGTCCGGTACGGCGGGCGTCACGCCGGTCCCGGCGACGACGCGGCCCTCCGCGCGCTCGACGACGAGCTCCGCACGAGCACGCCGCACCGCACCGACGCACCGGCGGGGGTGGGCGCGTGACGCTGACCGACCCCTTCCCCGCGACCGACACCCCGCCGCACCGCCCCGGCGGCTCGGGGCCGGTGCGCGGCGACGGCACGACCACGAGGACCCGCGCCCGTCGGCGGTGGCGCGCCATGCGCTGGGTCGTCGGCCTCGTGCTCCTCGGCGCGTTCGTGACGCTCCTGCTCGCGCTGCTGCGCCCGCCGTCGTCGGACACCCCGTACGCGCCGGACGCCGCCGGCCCGGACGGGGGCCGCGCCGTCGCGCAGATCCTCGGACGCCACGGCGTGCACGTGACGTACACGCGGTCCGCGGAGCGGGCCGCGAGCCTCGCCCGCGCGGGCACGACGCTCGCGGTCCTCCCGGGCGACACGTACGGCGACGACCTCAGCGACGCGGACCTCGACCTCCTGGCCGGGACGGACGCGGACCTGGCGCTGGTCGGGCCGAGCGACGCGTCGCTCGCCGCCCTCGCGCCCGAGCTCACCTGGGGCTGGGGCGGCGGGTACGTGACGACGTCGACGGCGAGCTGCGCCGACCCGGACGCGCGGGCCGCGGGGACCATCACGAGCGCGGGCGGCGGCTTCCTCCCGTCCGGTCCCGCGGCCGACCGGGTCGTCACCACCTGCTTCCCGCCCGATGCCGCCGAGGCCCGCACCGGCTCGTACGCGGTCGTCGACGGGACCCGCCGCGTCGCGGTGCTCGACGACGCCGTGATCCTGACGAACGCGCACCTCGCCGAGGCCGGGAACGCGGCGCTCGTCCTGCGGATGCTGGGCCGGCACGCCGACCTCGTGTGGCTCGTGCCCGAGGCCGACCGCGGGGCCGACGCCTCCGACGGCACCGGCGCGTCCGCCCTGCTGCCGCCCGGCTCCGGTGCGGTCGCGGCGTGGCTGCTCGTCGTCGCCGTCGTCGCGATCGTGTGGCGCGGGCGGCGGCTCGGCCCGCTCGTTGCCGAGGACCTGCCCGTGGTGGTCCGCGCGTCCGAGGCGACGCGCGGCCGCGGGCGGCTCTACCGGGCCGGCGGGTCGCGCGGGCACGCCGCCGCGGGCCTGCGCGCCGCCACCGCTGCCCGGCTCGCCGCGCGCCTCGGCGTCCCGGCCGGCGCGACCCCCGAGGCGCTCGTCGACGCGGTCGTCCGCGCGACCGGCCGCCCCGCCCCCGACGTCCACGGGCTGCTGTACGGCCCACCCCCGCCCGACGACGCCGCGCTGCTCACGCTCGCGCGGCACCTCGACGACCTGGAGAGCGAGGTCCGACCGTGACCGAGACCCCGAACGTGCCCCCGGCCCCCGAGCCCGTGGCGCCGCCCGACGACGCAGCACCGGCCCCCGACCTCGCGCTGCAGCACGCGCTGGCGGACGTGCGCACGGAGGTCGGCAAGGCCGTCGTCGGGCAGGACGCGGCCGTGTCGAGCCTGCTGGTCGCGCTGCTGTGCCAGGGGCACGTGCTCCTGGAGGGCGTGCCGGGCGTCGCGAAGACGCTCCTGGTGCGGACCCTCGCGGCCGCGCTCACGCTCGACACCAAGCGCGTCCAGTTCACGCCCGACCTCATGCCCGGCGACGTGACCGGCTCCCTCGTGTACGACGCGCGGACGGCCGCGTTCTCGTTCCGCGAGGGCCCGGTGTTCACGAACCTCCTGCTCGCGGACGAGATCAACCGGACGCCGCCCAAGACGCAGGCGTCGCTGCTCGAGGCGATGGAGGAGCGACAGGTGTCGGTGGACGGCGAGCCGCGCCCGCTGCCCGAGCCGTTCATGGTGATCGCGACCCAGAACCCCGTCGAGTACGAGGGCACGTACCCGCTGCCCGAGGCGCAGCTCGACCGGTTCCTGCTCAAGGTCGAGCTGCCCGTGCCGGAGCGCGCCGCCGAGGTCGAGGTGCTCGCCCGGCACGCCGCCGGCTTCGACCCGCGCGACCTCGCCGCCGCCGGGGTGCGGCCCGTCGCGGGAGCCACCGAGCTTGCCCGGGCTCGCGCCGGCGTGCGGACCGTGCAGGTCGCGCCCGAGGTGCTCGGGTACGTCGTCGACGTGTGCCGCGCGACGCGGAGCTCCCCGTCGCTCTCGCTCGGCGTCTCGCCGCGCGGCGCGACCGCGCTCCTCGCGACCGCGCGCGCGTGGGCGTGGCTGTCGGGCCGCGGCTACGTCACGCCCGACGACGTCAAGGTCCTCGCGCACCCGACGCTGCGCCACCGCGTCCGGCTCCGGCCCGAGGCCGAGCTCGAAGGTGTCACGGCCGCGAGCGTGCTCGACTCCGTGCTCGCGTCGGTCCCGGTGCCCTGGTGAGCGGCTCGTGATCCTCACCTGGCGGGCGTTCGCGCTCGCGGGCGTGCTCACGGTCGCCGTGCTCGTGGCACCCACCGCGGCGACGGTGATCGTCGCGACGGCCGTGCTGGTGCTCGCGTGCGTGGTCGACGTCGCGCTGGCCGCGAGCCCGCGCGACGCCGTGCTCGAGCGCGAGGTCGTACCCGCGGCGGTCCGGCTCGGCGGCACCGCGCGCAGCGTGCTCACGCTACGCAACGGGTCGCCCCGGGCGCTGCGCGGCGTCGTCCGGGACGCGTGGGTGCCGTCCGCGGGGGCCGGCGACAACCGCCACCCGCTGGCGCTCCCGCCCGGCGAGGCGGTGCGGCTGACGACCGGGCTCGCACCGACGCGCCGCGGCGACCGTGCCGCCGGTGCCGTGACGATCCGGTCGCTCGGCCCGCTCCGGCTCGCCGGACGCCAGGCGTCGCTGCCGGTGCGCGGGCGGCTGCGAGTGCTGCCCGAGTTCGCGTCCCGCAAGCACCTGCCCTCACGGCTGGCCCGGCTCCGCGAGCTCGACGGCCGCGCGACCGTGCAGGTCCGCGGCGAGGGCACCGAGTTCGACTCGCTGCGCGAGTACGTCATCGGCGACGACGTCCGCTCCATCGACTGGCGCGCGACCGCCCGCCGCGGGGACGTCGTCGTGCGGACGTGGCGGCCCGAGCGGGACCGTCGCGTGGTCGTGGTGCTCGACACGTCCCGGACGTCGGCCGCGCGGGTGGGCGACCAGCCTCGCCTCGACGCCGGCATCGACGCCGGGCTCCTCCTCGCCGCGCTCGCGTCGCACGCGGGCGACCGGGTCGACGTCCTGGCCTACGACCGTGCCGTCCGGGCCCGCGTGCGCGGCGCGTCGGGGACGCGGCTGCTGCCCGCGCTGGCCGAGGCGCTCGCGACCGTCGAGCCGGAGCTCGTCGAGGCCGACTGGCCGGGGCTGGTCGGGCAGGTGCGGTCGCTCGTCTCGCAGCGGGCGCTGGTCGTGCTCGTGACGACCCTCGACCCGGCCGCCGTCGAGACCGGGTTGCTGCCCGTCGTCGGGCCGCTCGCCGCGCGGCACCAGGTGCTCGTCGCGTCCGTCGCCGACCCGGAGCTCGACGCCCTCCGGGCCGACCGCGACTCGAGCGCCGACGTGTACGACGCGGCCGCCGCCGAGCGCGTGGGCCTCGAGCGCGCCGCCGTCGCGGGGATCCTGCGCCGGCGCGGCGCGGACGTCGTCGAGGCCGGGCCCGACGAGCTGGCCCCGCGCGTCGCCGACGCGTACCTGGCCCTCAAGGCGGCCGGCCGCCTCTGACCGCCGACCTGTCAGAACGTGATGCCCGGATACGGTGCGCAGGTTCTGACAACTCCCGCGGGTACCCTCGGGGGCATGGCCCGCCTGACGCGCGAGGAGCGCCGCCGCCGCACCGCGATCATCGTCGTGATCGCGCTGCTCGCGACGTTCGTGATCCCCTTCCTGGCGATCGTCCTGACCTGACCGTGTCCGCCGCCCCCGCCTCGGCAGCACCCCGGCCCGCGCCCTCTGCGCCGGGCGCCCACGCGCTCGTCGTCGCCCGCACGCTGCTCGTCGCGGTGACGAGCCTCGTGCTCGCGGCGGGCGCCCACGCGGTGTGCGGCGGAGGCCTCCCGGGCGGGTTCGGGCTGGCGACGGTGGCCGCTGCCGCGGCGCTGACCGGCGCCCTGTGCGCCCGCGCCCGGCTACGGGCCGCCGTGACCGTCCCCGCGCTCCTCGCGCTCCAGCTCGTCGCGCACGCGGCGTTCTCCGTCCTGTCCGCCGCCGGCCCGACGACGTCCCTCGCCCCCGCACGTTCGCTCGCCTCCCACGCGGGTCACCTCGCCCACGGCGGGCCGGCCGTCACGGGGTCGACACCCCTGACCGGCGCCGGGGCCGCCGTCGGGCACGGCGCTCACGGGCACGGGCTCCTCGCGGGCCTCACCGGTTCGCCGGTGGACCACGCGATGCTCGCCGCGCACCTCGCCGCGACGCTCGCGGTCGCGGTGCTGCTCGTCGTCGGCGACGCGGCGGCCGTCCGCGCGTTCCGGTGGTGGGCCTGCGTGCTCCCGGCCGTGCTGGCCGTCGTCGCCCGCCCGCTCCCCGGCTCCGCCGGCCGCTCTCCCCGCACACGGCCCCGCGGCCGTCGCAGGGTCGGGTCGTCTCGGGTCCGCTGCTCCGGCGCGGACCGCCGCTCGTGCTCGCGTAGGCGCCGGGCCGCGGTCCGTCGCGCCCGCGCGCCCTCGGACCACCTGACGCCACGACCCGTGGAGCACCACCATGACCCCGCCCTCTCCTGGGCTGCCCGCGTCCGGGCCGCCGACCTCGGCTGCGCCTCCCGGCGCAGCGCAGGCCCCCGTACCGCCGTCCTCCGCCCGGCCTCCTGCTCGCGACGGCGACGCCCCACCGCCGCGGCCGGTCCCGCCGGGCGCCGTCCTGCTCGCCGCGATTCCTCTGGGCGTGGTCGCACTGCTCGTCGCGCTCGCCTTCACCGGGGCGCTGCAGGGCGTGAGCGTCCTCGACGCCGGCCCCGTCGTCGACGTCGGCCTGCCGGTGGCGCGCGCGGTCCAGGACGGTGCCGCCGCGATCACGATCGGGTTCCTCGTGCTCGCGGCGACGGCGATCCCCGGCGCCCGGTCCGGGTCGCAGGTGATGGGGCGCTCGCAGTGGGTCGCGACCCGGTGGGCGGTGCGCGCGGGCGCCGTCTGGCTCGTCGCGCTGCTCGCGAACCTCGTCCTCGAGGCCGCCGACATCATGGGCGTGCCGCTCTCGTCGCCGGGCTTCGGGCACCAGGTCGTGTTCCTGTCCCTGCACGTCGAGCTCGGTCAGACCCTGCTCGTCTCGGCGTGCCTCGTGGCCGCGACGCTGGTCGTCCTGCTCACGAGCCGTCGGACGACGGCCGTCGGCATCGCGGCCGTCCTCGCGCTCGGAGCCCTCCTGCCCCTGGCGCTCGGCGGTCACGCCGCGGGCAGCGCGGAGCACGGCAACGCCGTGAACGCGCTCGCCGTCCACCTGCTCGGCGTCACGGTGTGGCTGGGTGGCCTCGTCGCCCTCGTGCTGCTGCGGGGCACGCTCGGCCGGTCGCTGCCGGTCGTGACCCAGCGCTACTCGATGCTCGCCGGGATCGCGTTCGTGGCGGTCGCCGCGTCCGGCGTCGTCAACGCGTGGCTGCGGCTCCAGTCGCCCGCGGACCTCGTCACCACCTCCTACGGCGTGCTCATCCTGGTCAAGTGCCTCGCGCTCACCGCCCTCGGGCTCGCGGGCTGGTGGCACCGGCAGCGGACCGTCCCGACGATGCGCGACGGCGACCGCGGCCCGTTCGTCCGGCTCGCGCTCGTCGAGGCGCTCGTCATGGCGGTCACGCTGGGCGTCTCGGTCGCGCTGTCCCGGAGCGCGCCACCGGTCGCCCAGAACCCCGTCACGGGGGACGTCCGCTACGAGCTCCTCGGCTTCCACTACCCGCCGCCCGTCACGCCGCTGCGCATGCTCACCGAGTTCCACCTCGACTGGGCGTTCGCCGCGCTCGCCGTGACGATGGCCGGGCTGTACGTGGCCGCCGTCGTCCGCCTGCGCCGTCGGGGGACCGCTGGTCCGCCGGACGCACCGCGGCCTGGCTCCTCGGCTGCCTCCTGTTGCTGTACTGCACGTCAGGCGGCCCGGCGGTCTACGGGTCGGTGCAGTTCAGCACGCACATGATCCTGCACATGGGGCTCATGATGTTCGTGCCCCTCCCGCTCGTGCTCGGGGCGCCCGTCCTGCTGGCGCTGCGCGTGCTTCCGGCACGGGCCGACCACAGCCGTGGACCGCGCGAGTGGATCCTCCTCGGCGTCCACTCGTGGTACGCGAGGCTGCTCGCCAAGCCCGCCGTCGCGGGCGTGATCTTCGCGGGCAGCCTCGTCGCGTTCTACTTCACGGGCTGGTTCCAGGCGGCGCTCTTCGACCACCCGGTGCACGTGCTCATGCAGGTGCACTTCCTGCTCAGCGGGTACCTCTTCTTCTGGCTGCTCGTCGGCGCCGACCCAGGGCCCGAGCGGCCGGCGCCGCCGCTGCGGCTCGTCGTGCTCCTCGTGACGCTGACGTTCCACGCGTTCTTCGGGATCGCGCTCATGTCGACGGACGCGCTCATCGCCGCGGACTGGTGGCACGCCATGCAGTACACGGACGACGCCGCGCTGCTCGCCGACCAGCACAGCGCGGGCGGGATCGCGTGGGGTGCGGGCGAGTTCCCGACCTTTCTCGCCGCCGTGATCGTCGCCGTCCAGTGGCAGGCGTCCGACAAGCGGGAGGCCCGGCGCACGGACAGGCAAGCGGACCGCGACGGCGACGCGGAGCTCGTGGCGTACAACGCGCAGCTCGCGGCGCTCGCCCGTCGGGACGCCGAGCGCGGCGAGGGCCGCTGAGCCCGGCCCGAGCGGCCGTCGTCGGGCGGGGGACCTCAGGCCGCGACCGGCCGGACGTCTCCCGCCCGCTCCGCGTCGACGTCGCCCGTCTCCCCCGCGCGGGCGGCGCGCCGGCCGAGCACGAGGACGTACGCCCAGAACGCGGCGAGCGCGAGCGCCCCGATCGTGAGCTTGAGCCACTCCGGCAGCCCCGAACCCGTCACGAACCCCTCGATCAGCCCGGACACCGCGAGCGCCACGACGAGCGTGATCGCGACGGTGAACAGGGCGCGTCCCTCCTCGG
Source organism: Luteimicrobium album (assembly GCF_030161555.1). GTDB lineage: Bacteria > Actinomycetota > Actinomycetes > Actinomycetales > Cellulomonadaceae > Luteimicrobium > Luteimicrobium album. Next base: position 2,735,200 of record NZ_BSUK01000001.1, on the reverse strand, counting down.
CGAGCGCGCGCGACCGCGGCCGGGGACCGGGGTCGACGAGGGTCCAGAAGATCCGCAGCCCCGCCGCGCCCGCGGTGAACAGGGCCGTGAGCTCGAGCATGCCGTGCGGGAGGATCGACGCGAAGAAGTCGTCGAGGCGGCCGTAGGTCGCCATGAGCCCGCCGACCGACCCGACGTTCACGGCGTTCTGGAACAGCACCCACACCGGGCCGATCCCCGTGATGCCGAGCGCGACGCACACCGCCGAGAGCCACGCGTTGTTCGTCCACACGACGCTCGCGAACGTGCTGCCGGGCGCGTAGTAGTCGCCGAAGTCGTGCAGGACGTACTGGTCGCGCGCGGATTTCGGGCCGAGGACGCGAGCGCCCCGGGGTCGGTCGCCACCCACCACCCGACGACGACGGCCACCGCGACCGACGCGAACGCGACCCCCGCGATCCACCAGCGGATCCGGTAGAGGGCTGCCGGCGCGGAGACGACCGCGAACCGGACGACGTCGGACCAGGCCGGCTCGTGCGCGCCGGCGAGCCGCGCCCGTGCCCGGGACAGCGACGCCGACAGGTTCGCGACGGCGGTCGGGTCGGGCGCCGTGGACCGGATCGTCGACAGGTCCGTCGCGACGGCCTGGTAGAGCCGGGCGAGCTCGTCGGCCTCGGCGCCGTCGAGCCGGCGACTCCGGGCCAGCTCGTCGAGGCGCGCCCACTGGTCGGCGCGCACGGCGGTGAGGGCGTCCAGGTCCACGGCGCCACCCTCCCACACCCGCCCCTGGTGGTGCCGGTACGCTCGCCGGGTGGAGGCTCCCGCGGACGGCGTGCTCATCGGCGAGGCCGTCGTGCTCGAGACGCGTCCGGCGTCGTTCGCGTCCCGCATGCTGGCCGGGCTGCTCGACCTCGCGGTGCTGACCGTGCTCGCGATCGCGGGCCTGATCGTGATCGGCGAGCTCGCGACGGACGCGAGCGGCCCCGCGTACGCGATCGTCCTCCTGGTCGTCCTGCTCGTGGGCGTCCCGACGACCGTCGAGACGCTGAGCCGCGGCCGCTCGCTCGGCAAGCTCGCCGTCGGGACGCGCGTCGTCCGGGACGACGGCGGCCCCGTCCGGTTCCGGCAGGCGTTCGTCCGGGCGCTCGTGGGCGTCGTGGAGATCTGGGCGACGGCCGGCTCGATCGCGCTGATCGTCAGCCTGTGCAACGCGAAGGGCAAGCGCGCCGGCGACTACCTCGCCGGGACGTACGTGCTGCGGGTCCGGGGCGGGCCGATGCTCGCCCCGCTCCCGCCCGTCCCCCGGCGCTCGTGACGTGGGCCCGCACCGCCGACGTCGCCCGGCTGCCCGACGGCCTCGCCCTCGCCGCCCGCCAGTTCCTCGGTCGCGCGGCTCGGATGGCGCCGGCGAGCCGGGCGCGCCTCGGCACGGACCTCGCAGCGCGCGTCGAGCGCTTCGTCGCCCCGGGACCGCCGTGGGGCACACCGCCCGAGGCCTTCCTCGCCGCCGTCCTGACGGAACGGCGTGAGCGCGAGCACCTGGCTGCGGCGCGCGCCACGCAGACCCAGCGCGAGCTCGCGGAGCGGGTCGCGCTGCTTCCGTTCGGCGTTCCCGATCCGCGGCGCTGACGGGCCGCGCAGAGCCCTCACACTTCCCGTCCACAGGCTTCGGCCGGACGGTTCAAGAAGGTCATCCACCCGTGGCAGAGTGTGCCCGTGACCTCGACCTCCGGTGCCCGCGCGAAGCTGCTCGGAACCCTCGCGTCCGTCCTCACCGCGCTCGCCGTCGTCGTCGGGTCGGTCGGTCTCGCGGCACCCGCCCAGGCCGCGACCACGCACGTCACGCTGGCCGGGCACTCGACCGCGTGGAGCGACCAGAAGACGACGCTCACCGCGACCTGGAAGCTCGGCAGCAAGGCCCACAAGGGCAAGGTGACGCTCCAGCGGAAGTCCGGGAAGACCTGGAAGAAGGTCGCCACCAAGACCACCACGAGCAAGGGCGTCGCGAAGTTCTCCGTCAAGCCGGCGTCGACCACGACCTACCGCCTGCTCACGTCCGGCAAGAAGGCCTCCAAGGCCAAGAAGCTCACGGTCAAGAAGGCGTACACGCTGACCACCACCGCGGGGTCGACCATCATGGCCGGGACCGGCAAGACGTTCAGCCTCACTTACCACCACCACGGCAAGGCCGCGTCCGGGACGGCGCTCGTCGAGCGGCACAGCGGCTCGACGTGGGTCAAGGTGACCAGCGTCAAGATCAGCAAGGGGCACGGCAAGGTCACCCTCAAGCCCACCGCGACGACGACGTACCGGTTCCGCGTCTCCGGCAAGGTCACCAGCGCGAGCCACAAGGTCACCGTGAAGGCACCGTCGACGTTCAGCATCACCGGCTCGGGCTCCGGGCACGGCGTCGGGCTCTCGCAGTACGGGGCGTACGAGATGGCGCTCGAGGGGAAGTCTGCCGCGCAGATCCTCCAGTACTACTACCCAAAGACCGAGGTCGGGACGACGACGAACCCAGCCCGTCGCATCCAGGTGCAGGTGTTCGGTCACGGCTCGGACACGGCGTCGACCACGACCGTGAGGATCAGTGCCGGGAACTTCCAGATCCTCGGCGATGCCGAAGACCTCGATCCCACGACGGTGGCGTCCACGACGCCCGTCACCCTCACGGTCGCCAACGGAAAGGTCACCGCGCGGGCCGGGGCGGCCTCGGTGACAGCCAGCACCATCCGGATCCAGTGGTCGGGGACCACGTTCCTGCCGTCGTCGGTCCCCGCCTACGCGACGGTCGCCGGCGCGCAGGGGACATACCGCAACGGCGAGCTGATCGTCACAGCGATCGACGGACAGCCCAACGTCGTCAACGACGTCCTGCTCAACACCGAGTATCTCTACGGGATCGACGAGATGCTCTCGGTCTGGGGCACGGCCACTCGCACCACGGACGGTGCGACTCACTCCGGCCTCGCAGCCCTTGAGGCGCAGGCGATCGCCTCACGCAACTATGCGCTGCTCCCCGCGCTCAAAGCGCCGATGGCCTCGTGCAACTGCCACGTCTACGACGACACCCGCTCCCAGAACTACACCGGGTGGAAGAAGCAGAACGGTTCCGGCGGAGCGACGTGGGTCAAGGCGGTCAACGCGACGACCACGGCGACGACCGACGACGTCGTGACCTACACGGACCCCGACACGCACGTGACTTCCTACGCCGAGACGGTCTACTCCGCGGCTCCTGGCTATCCCACCTCCTCCACGGGCGGGACGGCCAACAACAAGGACGCGTTCGGCACCCCGGCGATCCCGTACCTGCAGCACGTCACGGACCCGTACACGAAGGAGTACCCGCACCTTCCGGCGTCGGTCGCGCACTGGACGGACTCGATCTCGCAGGCGACCGCGAAGAAGGTCTTCGGGCTCTCGAGCGTGCGGTCGATCGCGGTCACGTCCCGCTACTCGAGCGGCCAGGTCGAGACGCTCACCGCGACCGCCGACAACGGGACCACCAAGAAGGCGCTGACCAAGACGTCGGAGCAGTGGCGGACCACCCTCGGGCTCCCCGCCGCCTGGGTCACGTCGTTCACCCCGAGGAAGTGACCGTGCGCCGTCGGGCGGTGGCCTGACCTGCCAGAACGTCGCTCCGGGTGACGAACTCGGACCACCGTGTCACGGTGGAGCGATGGGGATACTCGGACGAATCCGCGACGTCGCGGTCATGACGGGCCTGTCCGGGGCGCTGGCCGCCGGGCTCACGCTCGGCCTCGCCGGGCTCGCGGCGCCCGCGCAGGCAGCGACGACGACCATCACCCTGACGGGGCCGTCGAGCGCCTACCAGGGCGTGTCGACGAAGCTCACGGCGACGTGGAAGGTCGGCGGCAAGGCGCACGCGGGCACGGTGACGGTGCAGCAGCGCGTGAACGGGGTCTGGTACCTGCTCGGCACGACCAAGACGTCGAGCAAGGGCACCGGCACCATCAGCGTGAAGCCGCACGCGACCGCGGTGTTCCGGGCCAAGACGTCGTCGGGCGCGTACTCGGCGACGAAGACGCTCACCATCAAGGCGCCGTACGCGGTCCAGGCCAAGGCGGGCACGTCCACGATCACCAAGGGCAAGTCCACGACGATCTCCGCGACCTACACGTACCGAGGCGCGAAGGTCTCCTCGACCACCGCGACGCTGCAGCGCAAGAGCGGCTCGACGTGGGTCAAGCAGGCCTCCGTGAAGATCAGCAAGGGCGCCGGCACGGCCACGGTGAAGCCGTCGACGACGACGTCGTACCGGTACGTCGTGTCGGGCAAGGCGACGAGCGGGACCGTGAAGGTGACCGTCAGGACGACCGCTCCGAAGGCGCCCTCGTCGTTCACGGCCAAGGGCTCCGGCTACGGGCACGGCGTCGGGATGTCGCAGTACGGCGCGTACGACATGGCGCTCGCGGGGAACAGCTCGTCGACGATCCTCAAGACCTACTACAAGGGCACCACCCCGAAGTCGGTCACGACGCCCACGAGCATCGCCGTCCAGGTCTGGGGCCCGGAGCCCTACGGCTACGCGGCGGGCCGCTACTCCGACACCGCGAAGTCGACGACGGTCCACGTCGACACCGGGACCTGGCGCCTGCGCTCGTCGAAGGGCACGACGCTCTACGAGGGCAAGGCGCCGATCACGGTGACCATCGGTGTCAGCGGGTCGAAGGTGACCGCGTCGTTCGGGGTCACGAGCGGTTCCAAGACCGTCACCAAGAAGTACACCGACTCGACGCTGCGGATCCACTGGTCCGGGACGACGTACTACAAGTCGACCTCCACCAAGGCCGTCGCGACCGTCAAGGGCGCGCAGGGCTCCTACCGCAACGGCCGCTTCACCATCACGAACATCGGCGGCCACCCGAACATCGTCAACGACCTGCGCCTCAACACCGAGTACCTGTACGGGATCGCGGAGATGCCGTCGTCGTGGGGCGCCGGCAAGGGCAAGTCGGCGCTGGCGGCGCAGGCGGTCGTCGCCCGCAGCTACGCGCTCACCAAGCTCGGCAGCACCAACCCGAAGTGCCGGTGCAACGTCGTCGACGACGTCCGCGACCAGAACTTCACCGGCTGGAAGAAGCAGGACGAGGGGACGAACGGCTACTACGGCAAGCTCTGGGTCGCCGCCGTCGACACGACCGTGAGCTCGACCACCCAGGCCACGGCCCTCACCTACGGCGGCAAGGTCGTCGCGACGCACTACTACTCGTCGTCGGGCGGGCGGACGGCGAGCTCGCAGGACGTGTGGGTCGCGAAGGTCCCGTACGAGCAGTCGGTCGCGGACTCCTGGAGCCTCAAGGCTCCCGGCAACTCGTACGCGTCGTGGACACGGAGCGTGTCGCAGGCCACCGCGAAGAAGGTGTTCGGACTGCCCGACGTGAAGTCGATCAGCGTGTCCTCGACATACTCGAGCGGCCAGATGAAGACGCTCACCGCCACCTCGACGTCGGGCAAGAAGGCGAGCATCACAGGGAAGGCGGAGACCCTCCGCGCCAAGTTCGGGTTCCCGGCGGCGTGGGTGTCGTCGTTCACGGCCAAGAGCTGACGACTACGGCGCAGCTCACCGTCGGCGCTCGACCCGCCCGAACACCGCCACGAGTCCCCCGAGGGCGGCGGCCATCGCGGCGAACCAGGTGAGCCGTGTCGACCACCAGTCGCCGGACCACGGCACGGGCAGGCGCTCGTGCATACCGAGCATCACGACGCCTGCAACCGCGAACATCGCCGTGAGGTGCCACAGGTAGAGCGTCATCGAGCGGGCGCTCACCCACGCGACGAGACGCGCACCGCGGCCCGACGCCCAGCGCGCCAGGGCGTCCCGGGCGAGCAGGGCGAGGCAGACCTGGGCGATGGCGAAGGCCGCCACGGGCGCCGTCGGCGGAGCGAGGTTGGAGATCGCGTCGCCGGGCATCCCGACGAGGCTGATCGGGTACGGGCCGGCGACGATGAGCGTCACGGCCGCGGCGACGCCGCCCATCGCGCCCGCAACGAGCGCCGCCGGACGACGCGTCAGGGTGCCCTCGGCGCACGCGACGCCGAGCGCGAACGGGACCAGCCACACGAGGAGCAGGTTCACCCAGCCGGCCGCCGGGTGCCCGGCCTCGATCCGGAGGTAGTCCACCCCGACGACGGCGACCGCGGCCAGCCCGACGGCGGCCGGCAGCCGCTCCCCCAGCCGTCGGACGGCCCGCACCACGAGCGGCGTCGCCGCCGTGAGCGCCAGGTACACGCCGAGGAACCACAACGGCTGCGGGACCTTGTGCAGCACGGGCACGACGACGCCGTCGGGCACGCCGAGCGCCCGCAGCGCCACCGCCGCGAGCGCCCAGACCCCCAGGAGGACGCCGACCGGCCGGACGAGCCTGCGCACGCGATGGACGGTGAGGGCCCAGGTGCCGCGCGTGGTGGCTCGCCGCTCATGGCCCGCGGCCGCGCCTGCCGCGAAGAACAGCAGCGGCAAGGGCATGAGCCACGTCACGAGCCAGCCCGGGCCCGAGCCCAGGGCGTTGCCCACGTGCAGGGACCCGCCGCTGATGGACGCGTCGACCATCGACCAGTGCAGGGCGATGACGCCGAGCGTGCCGAGCGCACGGACCACGTCCACGAACAGGTCGCGCGCCGGGCGGGGCGAGCGGGCCGGGCGGGCCGGGCGGACGACGGCGCGGTCCTGGGGGCGACGCACCGGCAGGGTCGCGGGGCGGGGCGGGGACGGGGGTGCGGCGATCGCCATGAGACGCTCCTGGGACGGTTCCTCGGGGACGCCTCCATCCTTCGAAACCGCAGGTCAGGGCGGTATGACGCGCTCCTCCGACCTCGCCGTGGGGGCGCGCCAGGGCGGCACGGGGGACGTCCCCCGTGCCGCCCTCGGGTCGAACGGCTCAGGCCTCGCGCAGCCGCGGGACGACGCGGCCGAGCACCCCGGAGGTCCGCGTGAGCGCGCCCCCGACGGCGCGACGCAGGGCCGGCCCGGCGCGCCGCTCCACACCGTGGTGGACGAGAGCGGCGACGAGGAGCACGACGAACAGCGTCGTCGCGAGCGTCAGGTAGGCGGGCACGCCGGCCGGGAAGAGGTGGATGAGCCACCAGCCCCACCACTCGTGCAGCAGGTACACCGGGTACGTCAGCGCGCCGGCGAGGACGAGCCAGGACCAGCGCACCCGGCGCAGCGGCGTCCACGTCGCGGCGAGGAGCAGGCCCAGCGCGACCAGCAGGCCGACCCGGACCACGTCCGTCGAGACGGCGTGCTCGGTGGTGCCCGCGAACCGGCCCTGCAGGCGCGGGGCCAGCAGCCACACCACGAGCGCCACGTTCGACGCGAGCACCGCGAGCCGCGTGGGCGCCACACCGTGCCGTGCCACCAGGAACACCATCATCCCGGCCGCGAAGAGGCCCGCGTACTGGTCGACCAGCAGGGCCGCCGGCCAGTTGATCCCTCCCGGCCACGACGACCAGTCGACGTGCACGCCGACCTGCGCCAGCCCCACCGCGAGGAACCACGCCACGGGCGGCCACACCGCGCACAGCCACGTGACCCGGCGGGGCGTGAACCCCCACACCATGAGCAGCCCCACCAGCAGGTAGAACCGGAGCTCGGTCCAGAGCGTCCAGTACACGCCGTCCACGTCGTTCACCCCGAAGGCGGCCTGCGCCATCGTGAGGTTCGCGGCGACGTCGTGCACGCCCAGGTCCTTGCGCGGCCACACCACGAGCAGCAGGAAGCCCGTCGACAGGACCCCGAGCCAGTACGCCGGGTACAGCCGGCCGACACGTGACGCCACGAACGACGGGACCGACCGACCCCACGCGCTCATGAGGATCACGAACCCGCTGATCATGAAGAACAGCTCCACGCCCAGCGCCCCGTACACCGTGACGCCACCGAGGTTCGGGAAGACGCGCGCCACGTCCGTGTGCCAGGCGGGGTTGTCGCGGGCGGTGAAGTGGTAGAGCACCACGCCGAGCGCAGCGAGGAGGCGCAGGCCGTCGACGAGCGCAAACCGCTCGCGGTGCTGCGGTGCCGTGGGGGCCGGGTCGGTGCTGGTCGTGCTGGGCTTTCGTGGTGCTGGTGCTGGTCGTGAGCGTCGTCGGTGTCGGTGCCGGCGCGGTCATACGCCTCCCCTCGGACGTGGCGCTGGGCCCGTCCTCGGTCTCGGTTGTGCGTGCCACCTGCTCGCACGGTCGCGTGTCGTTATCTGTTCGTGATCTTTCGACCGTACGAACGCTGCGCCGTCGGATGCAAGCCGGGAGGCACGAACCGGGCAGATCACCAGCAGACCCACAGCCGCCACCTGGTCCGCACGCACCGCCTCAGGATCGCCGGCGCCCCGCGCCTGGTCGTAGCGGCACCAGCCACCACAGCTCCGCTGCGGAGCCGCCGACGCCCGGGCCGGCGACGACCTGCCGAGCAATATGCCCGACTCGTACCACGGATGGGCGCGCCATCGTGGTGGCTGGTGCGGCTACGCGTACGGACGGATGACCTCGAAGTCGGGACGCCGGCCGACGAACACGGCGCGCACCGCGCGCACGACGCAGTCCGGGTCGTCCATCACGTCCCCGTAGGTGAAACGCAGCACGACGAGCCCACCCGCGTGCAGGGCCCGGTCCCGGTAGCGGTCGTTCCGAAACGCCCACCGGCTGGAGTGGAACTCGTACCCGTCCAGCTCGACGACAACACGGCCGTCCACGAGCAGGTCGACCCGACCGACGCCTCGGAACTTCGCCTGTGTCCGGACGGAGTACCCGGCGTCGAGCAGGGCAAGCCGCGCGAGCGTCTCGATGATCGACTCACCGCCCGCGTCACCGAGGGCGAGCGTCGACCAGACGCGCGAGGGCGCGTTGGCCGGGATGTGCCGACGCACGCCCTCGACGGTCGCGAGCTTCTTGAACAGCGCGCTGTCGAGCGCGACGACCGCGTCGTCGCGTGGGAGGCACCGCAGCGCCCGCGCGAGCGCGCGCTCGACGGACCGCACCCGCCCGTCCATCACGGCGAGCCCGAGCTCCTCGTCCGAGCGGTGCAGCCTCACCCGGCGCAGCTCGCGTCCAGGCCGTCTGGCGTCGTTGCGGCCACGCGGAACGAGCAGGTGGGTGCGGGTCGGGGGTCGAGCACGGTGACGTCCTGCAGCCGCAGCGCGCTGACGCAGTCGACGTGCGCGTCGAAACGCGCGGCGACGACGAGGTCCGGCTGCGCGGCCGGCAGTGCGTACGTCCCGTGTCCCACCTTCAAGGCGAGACCGCGCCGGACGAGGTGGCTCAACACGGCACGGTCGTGGGGTCGGCGCACGAGCTCGGCGTAGCGTGCGCCGCCACCGGCGGCGACGAGGCGGCGATAGACGGTCGACACGCGGAGCTCTTCGTCGGTGGGCGCTGGGCGTGGCATGGACCAGTGGTCCCACAGCACGCGGGTCGACGTCATCCCTCACCAACGAAGATGTGGACAACCGATGCAGCCGCCTCGCTGTGGGTGGCACCGAACCGTTGTGCGACCTGACGACCTCGCCGCCGTGCGACACCGCTCCGGTCGGCCCGCGCACGCCTCCGGCATCGCGCCCCGCACGCGGGCGCCTCACGTGGCGCGGCGCCGCGTCGTCGGCTCGGGGGGTGCGCGCCCGGGCGTAGCGGCACCAACCACCGCAACCGGGGACGCTCATGCTCGTTGGTAGCGTCCAGAGGTGCCGAAACGGCACGGATGTCCGAAGCTCATCGCACGGCCTGCAGCCGCTGCGGTGGCTGGTGCGGCTACCGCGCGACCACGCGCGGCGCGGGACGCTACTGCCCGCGCAGGTAGCGCAGCACCGCGAGCACGCGGCGGTGGTCGGCGGCGGCCTGCGGCAGGTCGAGCTTGTCGAAGATCGACGTCACGTTCTTCTCGACCGCCCCGTACGACAGGAACAACGCCTCGGCGATCGCACCGTTCGAACGCCCCTGCGCCATGAGCTCGAGCACCTCGCGCTCGCGGGGGTGAGCCGCCCGAGCCCGTCGTCGCCGCGGGACGCGCCCATGAGCTGAGTGACGACCTCGGGGTCGAGGACGGTCTGCCCGCCGGCGATCCGCTCCAGCGCAGCGAGGAACTCGCCCACGTCGGCGACGCGGTCCTTGAGCAGGTAGCCGAGGCCCCGCGCGTCGTCGGCGAGGAGCCGGGACGCGAACTGCGTCTCGACGTACTGCGAGAACACGAGCACGCCCTGTCCGGGGTGGGCGGCGCGCAGCTCGATGGCCGCCCGCAGCCCTTCGTCGGTGAAGGTGGGGGGCATGCGGATGTCGACGACGACGACGTCGGGGGCGCCCGCTCCCCCGTCCGCGACGAGCGCGGCGTAGGCGGCGCGCAGGGTGTCGGCCTCCGGGACGGCCCCGACGACCTCGTGGCCCCGCCGCTGCAGCAGGGCGACGAGGCCGTCGCGGAGGATCGCGGAGTCTTCCGCGATGAGGATGCGCACTTACTTCTCCCCGGGGACGACGGTGGGCAGGAGGACGTCGACGCGGGTCCCGGCGCCGGCGGGGCTGACGACGTCGAGCGTGCCGTCGACGGCGCGGACGCGCTCCACGAGGCCGGCGAGCCCGCTCCCCTCGCCCGGCCGCGGGTCGGTGAGGTTCACGGCGGCACCGCCGACGCCGTCGTCGCGGACCCGGATCCGGACGTACCGGCTCGGCTCCGCGGATCCGGGGGCCGGGGCCGCGCGGCGGCGGCGGGCTCGACGAGCACCCACACCGTCGACGCGTGGGCGTGCTTGGCGGCGTTGGTGACGAGCTCGGCGACGGCGTAGTAGGCGAGCGCCTCGATCGCCGGGGCGAGGGCGTCCCGCTCGGACAGGGCCGGGTCGACGTCGACGACGGTCCGCACGGGCGAGCGCGCGGCGAGCGTGCCGAGGGCGGCGGCGAGCCCGTTGTCGAGCACGGGCGGGTGGATGCCGCGCGCGATCTCGCGGAGCTCGGTGAGGGCTTCCTTGGTGGAGTCGTGGGCGAGGGTGACGAGCCCGAGGGCGTCGGTCACGGTCGGATCGTCGCTCTCCGCGCCCGACGACGCCCCCGCGAGCTGCTCCTTCGCCTCGCCGAGCTGCATGGCGACGGCGACGAGCCGGGCCTGGGTGCCGTCGTGGAGGTCGCGCTCGATGCGGCGGAGGCGGGCGTCGGCGTCCTCGACGGTGCGGCCGCGGGACCGCTCCAGGTCGGCGACGCGGAGGCTGGCCTGGGTGGGGCCGAGCAGGTTGACGATGAGGAGCCGGGTGAGGTGGACGAACCCGCGCTGGACCTGCGGCCACAGGAAGAACATGACGAGGCTGACTCCCGCGAGCGCCCACATCCGGCCGTGGGTGTCGACGAACCAGTTGTCGCCGAACGATGCGCCACGGTGCCAGCTGCCGTCAGGCGCCTGCTGCATCGGGAGCCAGCGGTACCAGATGCCGTACGTGAGCCCGCCGAGCCCGTATGCGAGGAACACGAGCGAGAACACGGCCCCGACGAGGTTCGTCACGAACGACAGGAACAGGAACGCGAGCGCACGCCAGCCGGCGGTGTCGCCGAGCATGCGGCCCATGCCGCCCCAGAACCCGCGTCCGCGGCGGAACGGCAGCGGTGCGGGCACGTCCACGCCGAGCAACGCGCGGCCCTCGGCCCGGTACAGCGAGCCCCACATGCGCGCGCCGACGACGAGCGACCCGCCGACGTACAACCCGACGACGGTCACGCCGAATCCGACGCCGGCGCCGATGGTGAAGAAGAAGTACGCGAGCCCGACGGAGCTCGTCACGAGGGTGCACACCAGGAAGAGGAGCTCGCTCCAGGTGCGGCGCCGGAAGGGGCGCTGAAGAACCCGACGGGCTCGGGCCGCGCGCGGGTGGGCGGGGAGGCCTCGGGGCGGGGCGGCTGCGGGGCGGGCGCCTGGGGGCTGGGTGCGGTCGTCGTGCTCATGCCTCCATCCTGTCGGCCCGGAGCTCACCGGCCCACCGGGCCGACCGCCAGGTCACACGGGGGACGTCCCCCGTGTTTCTTCGCATCCGCTGAGTGCGTAACTTTTGTGCGACACGCCGGGTGTGTCGCACAAGAGTTACGCACTCAGCGTGGTGGGGGTGCCGTCCTCCTTGGCCGCGAGCGCCGCCCGGCGGCCGGGTGCTGCGAGCACCTGGACCGCCACGACGAGCACGACGACGACGAGCGCGATCCAGAACGCTACCGCGCCCGTCGGGTAGTGCCAGAACACGAGGACCAGCCCGCCGAGCGCGATCAGCACCACCGTGAGCACGAGCGCGTACCGCGCGATCCAGACCTCCCAGGGCCGCGGCTCGCGCGTCGTGTCCCCGGCGCGCCCGCCCGATGCGCGTCCGACCAGCCACATGAACCCGTCCCGCACGGCCTGGGCGGCACCGCTGGGACCGACGAGGAAGGTCGCGAGCGCCACGATCAGCGCACACACGAGCACGAACCGGAGCGTGGTGCGCAGGGGTTGGACGACGGCGTCGAACACCGCGGCGGCGGCGTGCGTGGGCAGGACGTGCGCCGGAACGGCCCCGAGGTAGACGGCCCGGCCGATGGTCACGCCGAGGCCGAGGGCGATCATCGCGACGGCCAGCGCCGACGCGACGATGACGACAGCCCGACGGCGACTCCCCCGTGGCGCCACCCCGACGGCGGCCGCAGCGACGAGCAGCGCGATCCAGGGCAGCCAGGTCGCGGCGTGGTCGAACCAGCGGGTCCAACGCTGGGCCTTCGCGATGTCGGAGGACTGGAAGACGGTGATGGTCGTGGAGACCTGCGGGATGTTGCTCGCGAACGTCAGGCCGCGCGAGACGAGCTGCTGCTTCACGGCGTCGACGACGGGTCCGAGGTTGACGACGACGGCGCCGTCCGCCGTCGCCGTCACGGCGCGGCCACTCCCCCGGTGAGGACAGCGACGACGTTGGCGTGCGCGGCACGGTTGGCCTGGACCCACAGGTTCGCGAAGTTGTCGGACCGCACGAACCGGGTGACCTGGTCCCCGATGAACCCGTTCGCCTGGCCCGCGAGGACCGGGGCGAGGCCCACGATCGCGTCGGGCACGCGAGGCGCGTTGTCCGTGATGGCCGTCAGCGCGTTCCGGGTGAGGGTCTCGAGGTCGAGCTGCTGCACGATCGCGTCGGTGACCTTGGTCGCGACGGCGTTCTGCACGTCCGGGTCGTCCGCGAGCGGAGCGACCGTCGCGACGTACCGGTCGGTGTCGAGGAGCTGGCTGCGCACGTAGCGCGCGCCGACGGCCGAGATCGCGAGGAGCGCAGCCAGCACCACGAGCACACCCGTGGCCGTCCAGCGCAGCCACCCCTCGGCCGGCCTGCGTGCCCCGCGACCTGGCCGCCGTCGGGCGCGCCCGGGCTCTGCCCGCCCGACGGCGCAGCCACCGCCCGGAGGCGCGTCACCTCCGCGCGGAGGGACTCCAGCTCGGTGCGCTCGCCGTCGGTGAGCGGCGTGTTCTCGGTCACGCGACCAGCGAACCAGACGGCGGGCGCGGTGCGCCTCATCCGCGCGGGATGAAGCGCACCGTGTCGCGGTCAGTAGCGGTAGTGGTCCGCCTTGTAGGGGCCCTCGACCGGGATGCCCAGGTAGTCGGCCTGGTCCTTGCTGAGCTCGCTCAGCCGGACCCCGAGCGCGTCGAGGTGGAGGCGGGCCACCTTCTCGTCGAGGATCTTGGGCAGGCGGTACACCTGGCGCTCGTACTGCCGGACCGTAGGGTCGCCGCTGCCGTCGGCGCGCGAACCGTCGGTGCCATCGGTGAAGAGCTCGATCTGGCCGATGACCTGGTTGGAGAACGAGTTGCTCATGACGAACGACGGGTGGCCCGTCGCGTTGCCGAGGTTGAGCAGGCGCCCCTCCGACAGCACGATGATCGACCGGCCGGCCGCCTGCCCGTCCGGGCCGGCCTCGGTGAACGTCCACTCGTGGACCTGCGGCTTGATCTCCGTGCGCACGACGCCCGGGACCTGCGCGAGGCCCGCCATGTCGATCTCGTTGTCGAAGTGGCCGATGTTCCCGACGACGGCCTTGTCCTTCATCGCGACCAGGTGCTCGGTGCGGATGACGTCCTTGTTGCCGGTCGTGGTGATGAAGAAGTCGGCCTCGCCGACCACGTCCTCGAGCCGCGCGACCTGGTAGCCGTCCATCGCGGCCTGGAGCGCGCAGATCGGGTCGATCTCGGAGACGATGACGCGCGCGCCCTGGCCCCGGAACGCCTCGGCCGCGCCCTTGCCGACGTCGCCGTAGCCCGCGACGAACGCGACCTTGCCGCCGATGAGGATGTCGGTGGCGCGGTTGATGCCGTCGGGCAGGGAGTGGCGGATGCCGTAGCGGTTGTCGAACTTCGACTTCGTGACGGAGTCGTTGACGTTGATCGCCGGGAACAGGAGCTGGCCCTGCTCGGCGAGCTGGTACAGGCGGTGGACGCCGGTGGTGGTCTCTTCGGTGACGCCGAGGAGGCTCTCCGCGATGGTGGTCCAGCGCAGCGGGTCGGCCTCGAGCGCGCGGCGCAGCACGGCGCGGACGACGTTCGCCTCCTCCGAGTGGTCGGGCTCGCCGGGGCGCGTGTCTGCCGGGACGGCGCCGGCGCGCTCGTACGCGACGCCCTCGTGGACGAGCAGGGTCGCGTCGCCGCCGTCGTCGAGGATCATGTTCGGGCCCTGCACGCCCCCGTCCTCCGACGGCCAGACGAGGATCTGCTCGGTGCAGTCCCAGTACTCCGGGAGGGACTCGCCCTTCCACGCGAACACGGGCACACCCTGCGGGTCCTCCGGGGTGCCGTGCGGCCCGACGACGATCGCAGCCGCGGCCTCGTCCTGCGTGGAGAAGATGTTGCAGCTCGCCCAGCGCACCTGGGCGCCGAGCGCGGTGAGGGTCTCGATGAGGACGGCGGTCTGGACCGTCATGTGCAGCGAGCCGGCGATGCGGGCGCCCGCGAGCGGCTGGGTGGGGCCGAACTCCTCGCGAAGCGCCATCAGGCCGGGCATCTCGTGCTCGGCGAGGCGGATCTGGTGGCGACCGGCCTCCGCGAGCGCCAGGCTGCGGACCTTGTAGCGGCCGGGGACCTCGTCGAAGTGGCCAGCGGACGAAGCGTTCTCGGGCATACGTGCTCCTTGGACTCGTGCGCTGGGGGCTCCCGTCCGCGCGGGGTGGACGCCGCCGGGGTGGGCGGCGGATCACGTCCAGGGTAGTCGGGAACGCCGACGGCGAGGGCGTAGCAATCGAACGCGCGGGCGCGCGCCCGCGCGCGGTACCGATTGTTGACCGATATCGCAACGTCACAACGGCATAACAACCCGAGATCGGCTCTCATCCGCACCATTCTGCGGATCGTGCCCGCCCGATCCGAGGCGATCCAGTGTTGATTGCCCCCGGCGAGTTCGAGATTTGCCCAGCATTTTGGCAAGGTGGCACGTCGGCATGGCGCCGGGTCCACCGGGACCCCGGCCCTCGCCCTGCGGGTCTCGCCGCGCCTCGGCGCGCGACCCGTGGGTCGCTGGGGGTCGTGCACAGCGCCGCCGCACAGAACGTGACGGAGGTGGAGGTTCGCATGAGTGCGACCACAGCCCGGACCACCGGGAACGATGCTCCCGCGGTCCGGGTCGAGAACGTCTACAAGGTCTTCGGGCGCCGCGCCCAGAAGGCGGTCCGGAGGCTCCAGGAGGGCGCGACCCGCGACGAGGTCAAGGACCTCGGCACCGCCGCGGTGATCGACGTCAGCTTCGACGTGGCTCCCGGCGAGATCTTCGTCGTCATGGGCCTGTCGGGCTCGGGCAAGTCGACCCTGATCCGGATGATCAACGGGCTCTGGACGCCGACGAGCGGCCACGTCCGGCTGGGCGACGACGACCTCACGGCCGTCGCGGGCTCACGTCTTCGCGAGCTGCGCCGCACCCGGGTGTCGATGGTGTTCCAGCACTTCGCGCTGCTCCCCCACCGGACCGTCCTCGAGAACGCGGCCTACCCGCTCGAGATCCAGGGCGTCGACAAGGCGGAGCGTCGCGAGCGTGCCGCCCGGGCGCTCGACCTCGTCGGCCTCGAGGGCTGGCACGACTCGCTGCCGTCGCAGCTCTCGGGCGGCATGCGCCAGCGCGTCGGCCTGGCCCGCGCGCTCGCCGCCGACACCGACGTCCTGCTCATGGACGAGGCGTTCTCGGCGCTGGACCCGCTGATCCGCCGCGAGATGCAGGAGCAGCTCATCGAGCTGCAGCGCACGCTCGGCAAGACGATCGTCTTCATCACGCACGACCTCAACGAGGCCATGCACCTGGGCGACCGCATCGCCGTGATGCGCGACGGCCGCGTCGTCCAGATCGGCACGCCGGAGCAGATCCTGTCCGAGCCGGCCGACGACTACGTCGCCCAGTTCGTGAACGACGTCGACCGCACCCGCGTCCTGACCGCCGCGTCGGTCATGACCCCGACGAGCGAGCCGGACCCCGCCGCCCCGGGCACCGCCGCGACCCCCACGCCCGACGGCGTCCCCGTCGTCGCGGACGACACCCCCTCGCGGAGCTGTTCGCCCCCGCCGCGGAGAGCGACGTCCCGCTCACGGTGCACGACGACGCAGGACACGTCGTCGGGCACATCGACCGCGAGGCACTGCTCGAGGCGATGGTCCCCGAGCAGGGCACCACGCCCGACCCGGCGGCCGTCGAGGACGGCACGCCCGTCGAAGCGGTCGCCGCGACGGAAGGAGCAGCCCGATGATCGCCGCAGCACTCTCCGCCACCACGGCGGCCGTGAACGACGAGACGGGCACGGTCGTGCCCCGCATCGACCTCGGCGAGTGGGTCGACAGCTTCGTCGACTGGCTGACCACGAGCTTCACGGGCTTCTTCGACGGGATCAAGAACGTCCTCGAGGGCGCCTACGACGGCGTCCACTGGATCTTCGAGACGCCGCCGTTCTGGGCGGTCGCGCTCGTGCTCGCGCTGCTGGCCACGTGGGCCAAGTCGTGGCGGCTGGGCGTGACCGTGCTGGTGGGCCTCGTCGTCGTCGCGGGCGTCGACCAGTGGGACCACGCGATGGAGACCCTCTCCCTGGTCCTCGTGTCCGCGGTGATCGCGCTCGTCATCGCGATACCGCTCGGGATCTGGGCGGCCCGCAACGACCACGTGTCGCGCGTCGTCCGGCCGGTCCTGGACTTCCTCCAGACCATGCCGGCGTTCGTCTACCTGATCCCGACGGTCGTCATCTTCCTCACCGGCACCGTCCCGGGGATCGTCGCGACCGTCCTCTTCGCGCTCGCGCCGGGGGTCCGGTTCACCGAGCTGGGCATCCGGCAGGTGGACTCCGAGGTCGTCGAGGCGGGCCGCGCGTTCGGCGCGACCGACCGCCGCACCCTGCGCCAGATCCAGGTCCCGCTCGCGCTCCCCACGATCATGGCCGGCGTCAACCAGGTCATCATGCTGTCGCTCTCGATGGCGGTCGTCGCCGGCATGGTCGGCGCCGGCGGCCTCGGCGGGGACGTCGTGTCCGCGCTGCAGCAGATCGACGTGGGGCTCGGCTTCGAGGCCGGCCTGTCCGTCGTGATCCTCGCGATCCTCCTCGACCGCGTCACCTCGGGCCTCGCCTCCCGCGCCCCGGTCTCCCGGGCGCTGGCGAAGGTCCGCGCCTGACCCGGGCTGCGCCGTCGGGCATCCGTGCCCGACGGCGCACGCCCTCTCCCCGTCCGGCCGAACGGCCGGTCCCCCGACCCAGGTGGGCGTCAGCCTGCCGAAGGAAGGAAATCCCTGATGTTCACCGCACGCCGCACCCGCTACGCCGCGGCCACCGTCGCCGTCTCCGCGCTCGCGCTCAGCGTCGCCGCCTGCTCGTCCGACGACGACGCGTCCGGCTCCGACAAGTCCGGCTCGGCCGGCGACAAGACCATCTCGATCGCGCTCCCGCCCGCCGGGTGGGACGAGGGCACCGCCGCCTCGTACGTGATCAAGAAGGTCCTCACCGACCAGGGCTACACGGTCAAGACGCAGTCCGCCGACCTCGGCATCATCTTCACGGGCCTCGCGGGCGGCAGCTACGACATCTACGCCGACACCTGGCTCCCCGTGACGCACGCCGCCTACATGAAGAAGTACGGCGACAAGCTCGAGGACCTCGGCACCTGGTACGACGGCGCCAAGCTCACGATCGCCGTGAACGAGGACTCGCCGGCCCAGTCGATCGAGGACCTCAAGAAGTACGCCAAGGACTACGACAACAAGCTCGTCGGGATCGAGGCCGGCGCGGGCGAGACCGGCGTCGTGAAGAACGACATGCTCCCCGGCTACGGGCTCGACGACCTGAACTTCCAGACGTCGTCGACATCCGCGATGCTCGCGTCCCTCAAGAGCGTGGAGCAGAGCGGCAAGAACGTCGCCGTCACGCTGTGGCGTCCCCACTGGGCGTACACCCAGTTCAAGATCCGCGACCTCGAGGACCCGAAGGGCCTCATGGGCGACGCCGAGCAGATCCACGCCTACGCGCACAAGGGCTTCGCCGCCGCGCACCCCGACATCGCGGCGTGGATGAAGAACTTCAAGCTCACCGACACCCAGATCGGCGAGATCGAGAACCTCATGCGCAACGACGACCGGTTCAAGAACGACCCGGAGGGCGCCGTGAACGAGTGGCTCGAGAAGAACCCCGAGTTCATCAAGAGCCTCACCGGCGACGCCGCGGGCGCCACGGAGACGTCCGGCTCCTGAGCCTTCTCCCTGCCCGACGGCGCAAGGCCGGCACCCGAGCGGGTGCCGGCCTTGCGTCGTGCTCGCCGACGGTGATGTGCGGCCGCGCGAGACCGCGTCGTCGAGGGGCCGATTTCCGCGCGTCGGAGCCGGCCTGACGAACGGATCTCTGCCTCTCGTCGAGAAGTGTTCGCCGCAGCTGTTCCCCGACCGGCGCGGTCCTCCGGGTCGAGAACTGCCAGAACGGTGGTGGCCGCTCCGCGACGGTCGCGTGCCCCGACGACGACGCCGAGTCGCAGAAGTACGTCGCCATCGCCGGCGGGTCCAGGGCAGCGCGGTCGACGCCCAGTCGCACACTGAGGGTGTGGGCGCTGTGCGTCCCGACCGACACCATCCCGATGCAGCAGGTCGACCTGGACAACCGACGACGCTGCCGTCGTCGCTCGGTTCAGCCGTTCTTGGAGGCGCGGTAGCCCGCTGCCTCGGCTGCACCCCGCGTCGTGAAGCAGATCTCAGGCTTGGTGCGGCTGTACCAGCGCCCGCCCGGCACGTGGTAGATGCCGCTGTCCGCGTTGCCCTTGATGGGCGCCCAGCTCGGGCAGTTCCACTCGCTGATCGGTGCCGTGTGGTTGGGGCGCTTGCCCTTCTTGATGACGAGCTTCTGGGTGAGCGACCTGGACTTCGTCTTCGACCAGACCTTCGTGGTCGTCGTCTGCTTGGCCTGGTAGCTCTTCTTGAGGTCGTCGCCCGCGTTCAGGGTGGCGCTGAACGGCTTCCCCACCTGCGGGACGACGCGTGTCGTGAGCTCGTCCAGGTTGTCGCCGAAGCCGTAGTACGTGCCATCACCCATGTCGAGGAACATCATCGACTCCTTGCGGGCACCGTCGAAGCGGGACGACGTGCACGTCGCAACGAGGTCGCCGTAGCCACCGTCGAGATCGACCTTGCTCGCCGTGCAGGTCACCGTGACGTCGGTCCCGAAAGCGACGCCGACCTTCTTCTTCGTGACGGTCTTCGTCGTCGTCTTGACCTTGTAGGTCTTGTAGGTGGCCTTCGTCGTCACCTTGTACGTCCCGGCCGCGAGCTTCACGGACTTCTTGTTCTTGGCGACCGTCTTCTTGCCGTGCTTCACGGTGAGCGTCTTCGACTTCACCGAAACCTTGCCCGACGCCATCACGCGCGGCTTGATCGTCGTCTTGCCCGCGTAGGGCGCGGTCTTCGTCGCGATCTTCTTGATCGTGACCTTCGTCGGCGTCGTCTTCGCAGCCGAGACGGCGACCGTGCGGACGGGCGCAGCCTGCGCCGTCGTCGCGACGACGGCCGAGCCCGAGACCAGCAGCCCGCCCACGAGGGCGGTGGCGAACAGGGAACGGAGCGAGCGCATGAAGACTCCTGGGGCGGTCGGCACAGCGAGGGCCGACGACGGGGCGGACGGCTGATCGTAACGTTCCGAGCGTCATGCCCACAGCCACGACTCAGGCCGAACCGGGCACGGGCGACCGACCTCACCCGCGAATTCACCCGGTCCGATCAGCAACGAGACGAGGCGAGGCCGGCGCCCGTCGACGGACGCCGGCCTCGTGAACGAGCGACTCTGGTCAGCCCTGCGTGAAGTACTGCGTCACCGGCTTGGCCCCCGACGAGTCGGTGATCTTCCAGATGCCCTTCGCCGCGTCCGCCTTGGAGACCGTCGGCGAGGCGACGAGCGTGAACTGGTAGAAGCCGTCGTACTGGAGCGCCTTGGGCGTCACCGTCGCCGGGTACGCGACGCCTTCGACGACGAGCCAGGCCGCGAGGTCCAAGGTCTCGTCCGCGTGGGGGTCGAGCGCGAGGC
This sequence comes from Luteimicrobium album, assembly GCF_030161555.1. Taxonomy (GTDB): domain Bacteria; phylum Actinomycetota; class Actinomycetes; order Actinomycetales; family Cellulomonadaceae; genus Luteimicrobium; species Luteimicrobium album. The sequence goes on along the minus strand of NZ_BSUK01000001.1, from coordinate 2,714,713 downwards.
CGAGGAAGCGCGAGGTCACCTTCGCGCTCGTGTCGTCCCCGACGACGGTCGTCGCGCCACCGACGGCGTCCGTGTCGAGGCCGACCGCCCAGCTCGTGAGGAAGCCGCCGTTGTCGGGGCCGTAGGGGTCCGTCGGGGACGACCCGACGGTGATGTACGAGTCGTCGCTCGCGACCTTGCCGGCCTTGTTCGACACGACCACGCGCAGGTCGTCGTACGACGTCGTCTTCGCCGTGAACGAGAAGCTCGAGCCGGTCGCGCCCTTGATGGAGCGGTACACGACGTCGTCGCCGTCATCGGTGAGGTCGGCGTACTGCCACTGATAGGTGAGGCCGATCCCGCTGGCCTGGACACGGAGCTTGACGGTGGCGCCGCTCGCGACGTCGAGCTCCTCGACCGGCTGCTTGGTGATCTTCGGCTTCGTGATCACGGTCAGCTTGGCCGATGCCGACGTCACGTGCCCCGCCTTGTTGCGGACCGACACCTTGTAGCGGTAACCGTTCTTGGCGGCGCTGGTGGTGAACGCGTACGTCGCCTTGGTCGCGCCGGACACCTTCGCGTACGACTTGCCGGGTGCGGCGCCGTACCACTGGTAGCCGAGCGCGTTGCCGGTCGCCCGGACCGAGAACGTGGCCTTCTTCCCCGAGACGACGGTCGCCGCGTGCGGCTGGCGAGTGACGTGGGGCTTGAGGGCGACGGTGAGCTTGGCGCTCTTCGAGGTCACGGAACCGTGAGCGTTCCTCACGACGACGCGGTACCGGTGCCCGTCGACCGACGCCTTCGCCTTCACCGTGTACGACGTGTGGGTCGCCTTCGCGATCTTCTTCCACGTCTTCCCGTTAGTGCTCACGTACCAGCGGTAGGTGAGGCCGACGCCCGACGTCTTGACCCGGAAGGTCGCCTTGTGGCCGGTCACGACGACCACCGACTTCGGCGACGACGTGACGTGAGGCCTGGCGGTGGTACTGGCCGCGAGCGTGACCGACGACGCGGCGTGCGGCGCGGCGAGAGCGGTCGCTCCGGGGGCCGTGACGCCCGCAGCGACGACCGCGGCGAACGCGGCGGCTGCGGCGGCGCGCCGGCCGCCCACGAAGAGCTGACGCATGGATCCTCCAGGGGACGAGCGTGAGTAGAAGTCGGACCGTCCTGGACGTTCGTGGAGGACCCGCCAGTAGGCCGGCCGTGAACGTAGCACCCGGAGCGACACATCCCGCCGCTGCCTGCGCGATTTCACCCGGTGGCCCGTCGCTCACGTGGACGGCGGGCCGCCGGATTCGACATTCCGACCAGGTACTCTCGTGCCGCCGAGCAGACGCATCGGCACTTCATGGGAATCTCTGGGGGGACCATGCGCCGACGGCGTGCCATCTCGCTTGCCTCGACACTCGTGGCGAGCGCCCTGACCGTCTCGTTGGCGGTCCCTGCGGTGGCGGCGTCGCCGTCGCCGCAGCCGACGTCACCGTCGAGGACGCTCGCGTCGCCGTCGGCGGGCGGCGACCAGGACGACACGCTCCCCTACGCCCCGCGCTCGACGCCGCCCGCGGACCTGTCGCCGCTGCTCCGTTCCGAGTCCTTGGGCACGCTGTCCGCGGCGACGGCGTCGTCGACGGTGCACCAGCTCGACGTCGTGATCGCGACGCCGAGCGGCCAGAAGAGCACGGTCACGGACACCGACGTCCGCTCGCTCGTGACCGACGTGTCGACCTACTGGTCCGGTCAGACCAACGGGCGCGCGAGCTTCGCCGTGAAGACGATCAAGCGGGTGACCGCGGCCGCGGTCTGCACCCCGACCGGCAACCCCGTCCCGGTCATCACCAAGCTGTGGACGCAGGGCTCGAAGGCGGTGTCGGGCAAGGACTGGTGGGCCGGCGGCTACCCGACGTCCGGCCCCGTGGCGCGTGAGCACCTCGTCGTCCTCTACCCGTTCGCGGCGGGCGACACGACCGGCGAGGACACCTGCAACTCGATGCTGGGTCTCGGCACGACGCCGACCAAGGCGTCCGTCGGCAACAACGGTCTGACGTTCGCGCTCTTCGGCGCGTCCGACGCGTCGTCCGACCACGCGAACGCGCCTCAGTTCTACACGTCACGCCAGTCCCTCGCTCACGAACTGGGCCACAACTTCGGTCTGCAGCACGCGAGCGCCTGGTGGTGCGTGAGCGGTGCGAGCGACGGCGCGTTCTCCTCGCCGTCGTGCCTCATGTCGAGCTACATGGACCCGTACGACGTCATGGGCGCCGGCTACGGCAACAAGGGCATCCCGGCCCTTTCGGGTCCGCAGAAGGTGCGGCTCGGCCTGCTGTCGTCGGCGCAGCGTCGCACCGTGACCGACACGTCGAGCCTCGCGCTGACGCCCGTCCCGGCGACCGAGAAGGGCGCGCCGACCGGCCTCCAGGCCGCGCAGGTCAAGGACCCGTCGACCGGCGAGACGTACACGGTCGAGTACCGGCCGTCGCTGCCCGGCGTGACGTTCCCGGTGGTCCCCGACTGGCCGGGGTATCCGTTCGGCCCGTACGACATGGGCGGCACGGGCCAGTACACGATCGACGACGGCGTCCGGATCCTGCGGCTGTCGACGACGCAGGGTTCGGACGTCTGGGGCGACTGGAGCAAGAACGAGCAGTCGCTCGTCCCGATCGGCGCCGCCTCGAACCGCACGTCGTTCCTCCCCGCCGGCAAGACGTTCACGACCCGCAGCGGCAAGGTCTCGATCCGGGTGGCCGCGCAGGGCACGACCGCGTCCGTGTCGTTCGTCGTCCACCGCAAGGCCCGCTTGTCGGTCACCCGGTCCGCGACGACCCAGCGCTACCGGCAGACGGCGGTCAAGGTGACCGCGCGCACCGCCACGACGAACGGCGTGCGCCCCACGGGCACGGTGACCTTCAAGGACGGTTCGAAGACGCTGAAGACGGTGCGGACGTCGTCGGCCGGGGTGGCCGCCTACACGCTGCCGAAGACCCTCTCCGTGAAGACGCACTCCGTCACGGCTACGTTCACGCCCGACGCCGCCACGAAGGCCCGCAGCATCGAGGCCATCGCGGTGGGCGCCAAGGTGAAGGTGACCAAAGCGTCGTCGGCAGCGAGCGTGAAGCTGGCGCACACGACCATCAAGAAGGGCGCGAAGCCCAAGGTCACGGTCAAGGTCTCCGTCAAGGGCATCCCGAAGCCCACGGGGACGATCAAGGTCTACGAGAACGGCCACAAGGTCAAGACCGTGAAGCTGACGTCGTCGAAGAAGGGCAAGGTCACGGTCACGCTGCCGAAGACGACGAAGCGCGGCACCGTGAAGATCGTCGCGAAGTACTCGGGCTCCTCGACCGTTACCGCCAAGACGACGAAGTCGGTGAAGCTCAAGGTCCGCTGAGATCACCCATCAGTCGGGTCAGGTGGGTGTCGAGCGCCCGCTCGACGCACCCACTGCAATGTCACCGTTCGGCGACATGGCTGCAGTGTCGTCGAACGGCGACATTGCGCCGAGCGGTCAGATGACCCCGAGCGCCAGCATCGCGTCGGCGACGCGCGTGAACCCGGCGACATTGGCGCCGAGCACGTAGTCGCCGGGGCTGCCGTACTCGTCGGCGGTCTCGAGGCACCGGTCGTGGATGCCGCGCATGATCTCCTCGAGGCGCTGCTCGGCGTGCTCGAAGCTCCACGAGTCGCGGGACGCGTTCTGCTGCATCTCGAGCGCGCTCGTCGCGACGCCGCCCGCGTTCGCAGCCTTGCCGGGCGCGAAGGTGACCTTGGCGTCGGTGAGCACCTGGACGGCGTCGGGCGTGCAGGGCATGTTGGCGCCCTCGGCGACGACGGCGCACCCGTTCGCCACGAGGGCGCGCGCCTCGCGCTCGCCGATCTCGTTCTGGGTGGCGCAGGGCAGCGCGACGTCGCACGGACCCGCCGGCGACGTAGCGGGCTCCGGGCCGCGCGTCGGCGTACTCGGAGATCCGGGCGCGCCGGGTCTCCTTGACGTCCTTGAGGAGCTCGAGGTCGATGCCGGCCTCGTCGACGACGTAGCCGCCCGAGTCGGAGCACGCGACGACGGTCCCGCCGAGCTGGTGCACCTTCTCGATCGCGTACGTGGCGACGTTCCCGGAGCCCGAGACCACGACCTTGCGGCCGTCGAGCGACTCGCCGCGCGAGCGCAGCAGCTCGTCGACGAAGAAGACGACCCGGTAGCCGGTGGCCTCGGCGCGCACCAGCGAGCCGCCCCACGTCAGGCCCTTGCCGGTGAGCGCCCGACTCGTAGCGGTTGGTGATGCGCTTTACTGGCCGAACAGGAACCCGATCTCGCGGCCGCCGACGCCGATGTCGCCCGCCGGGACGTCCGTGTACTCGCCGATGTGGCGGTACAGCTCCGTCATGAACGACTGGCAGAAGCGCATGATCTCGCCGTCGGACCGGCCCTTGGGGTCGAAGTCCGAGCCGCCCTTGCCACCGCCGATCGGCAGGCCGGTGAGGAGTTCTTGAAGATCTGCTCGACGTACTGCGGGTTGCGGTCGAGCACGGGCCCCAGGCTGGAGAGCACCTCGTGCGCCGCCTGGTGGAACTCCGTCTCGCCCGGGTTGCGCCTGACCAGCTCGTCGTAGACCGGGCCGAGCCTGTCGTCGATCACCGTAACGTCGTCACTCCTCCTCGCGGCCCCGTGGTCGCATCGATGCCTCGGCCACCATAACGGCGGCACACCGAAGGGCGCCGTGACGCCTCGCACCATCAGGCGGCTGTGTGTGAGGTCACGGCGCCCCGGGCGCCACGAGGAGATGCTGCGTTACTTGACGGCGACCGTGTCCTTGCCCGCCGACGCGGCGTAGCTCGGGGTCCCGGCGAACCGGACGCTCCACGTGCCGGCCACCGACTGGGTGCGCTTCACCGAGTACGTGCCCGACGACGACGTCGTGACGGTCGCGACCTTCGACGCACCCTTCGCGCCGGCCGGGTCGAACCAGACGGTGAGCGTCATGTGGGGGTACGACGTGTAGCGCAGGGTCCCGCGGACGGCCGTCGCGTGCGTCAGCCTGCCCGCGACGGTCACCTTCGCACCCTTCTTCACGGGCTCGGGCGACGCGTCGGCGGAGACGCGGGTCTTCTTCTTCACGACGGTGACGCTGTCGCCCGCCGACCGGACGGCCGCGTAGTACGTCGAGCCGGCGTACTCGGCGCTCCACACCCCGGTGGTCTTCGCGGTGACCTTCTTCGTGAACCGGCCCGAGGCGTCGGTCGTGGCCGTGCCGACCTTCGTGTGCGGGGCCGCGCCGGCAGGGTCGAAGTACACGTCGACCTTGCGTCCGCTGTAGCCGGCGTACTTCCCCGTCGACTGGCCGTAGCGCGTGAGCTTCCCGTTGACCGTGAGGGTCTCGCCGACGGCCGCCGGCTCGGGCGCCGCGTCGAGCGTCAGCGCGGTCGGGAGCTTCACGCGGAAGACGTTGTCGAGGTAGGCGGACGGGTCCTCGGCCTTCGCGTCGGCGAAGACGGCCGCCTCGACGTCTCACAGCCCGGTGCGCACGGAGTCGGGCAACGTGAACGTGGTGGTGAGCGTCGTGGGTACGGACGTGGGCGTGAGCTCGTCGATCCCGAGCTCGTCGGGCCCGGTCGCTTCGTGAGGACCGACGATCACGTCCGCTTCTTCGTCGCCGACGAGCGCCCGGTTGAGCTTCGCCGTGACCTTGACCGACACGGTGTGGTGCGGCTTGAGCGTCACGCTGGTCGCGGACACTGAGAGCACCTTCACGGGCGCGGGTGTCGACGTCGCGGCGACGGCGGGCGCGAGGGCGCCCGCGACGACGAGCCCGGCAGCCGCAGAGCTCGCGGCGATGATTCGTCTGAGCATGGGTTCCCCGTTCGCCGTCCCGCTGTTCCTCAGCGGGTCCGTGGCGCGGGACAGTGGGGGACGCTATGCGATCCGGGGTGACGCCCGGTGGACGTCAGGGAAACGGCGACCGAACGGCCCGACCCGGTCCACGTGCTCGCGTCGGGCGCGTTGCGTTGTCTCACAGATTGGCATCCGTGTCCACGATGCGGCAACACCCGCCCTATCATCGCCGAATGCCTTCCGGCAGCACGGCCAGCGACACGACCGGCCGCCCCTCGACCACCCGTCCGACACGGCCATGAGCGTCGACCCGGCCCTCGTCCTCGGGGGTCTCGTCGTCGGCTTCGTGGTCGGCCTCACCGGAATGGGCGGCGGGGCTCTGATGACGCCGATGCTCATCTTCGTGTTCAAGGTCGACCCGCTCATGGCCGTCTCGAGCGACGTCGTCGCGAGCCTGTTCATGAAGCCCGCGGGCGCCGTCGTGCACCTGCGCCGCCGCACCGTGAACCTTCGCCTCGTGGGCTGGCTGTGCCTCGGCTCCGTGCCGGCCGCGTTCTCCGGCGTGCTGCTGCTGCGCGTCCTGCCCCTCGGAGACGGGTTCGACGACGCAGTGAAGGTCGTCCTCGGCGTCGCCCTCCTCCTGGCGTCCGCGGGCCTGGTGGTCCGCGCCGTGCTCCAGATGACCCGCCGCAGCACGCCGTTCGGCGAGGGACCAGCCGAGCCGTCCTCCCCCGACGTCGTCGTCCGCCCCGTGCCGACCGTCGCGCTCGGCGCGGTCGCAGGGCTCCTGGTCGGTATGACGTCGGTGGGCGCCGGGTCGATCGTCATCGTGATCCTGCTGCTCATGTACCCCGCGCTCCAGGCGTCACAGGTCGTCGGGACCGACCTCGTGCAAGCGGTCCCCCTCGTCGCCGCGGCGTCGCTCGGACACCTGCTCTACGGCGACTTCTCCTCGGCCTCACGACGTCGCTGCTCATCGGCGCGATCCCCGGCGCCTGGCTCGGCGCGCACGTCTCCAGCCGCGCGCCCGGCGGGATCATCCGGCGGGCGCTGGCGATCCTGCTCCTCGCCTCCGGGCTCCGGCTCGTCGGGCTGCCGATCGGGTGGGTCGCAAGCGCGGCCGTGGTCGCACTCATCCTGGGGAACGTGGTGTGGATAGTGGTGAAGCGGCGGCTCGTCGCTCTGACACCGATACCCGCACGGGTGCCGTGACGCGCGAGGGCCCCTCTCCGGCGGAGAGGGGCCCTCGGCTGCACGACGGACGCGCGGCTACTTCACGTCGACGTGATCCTTGTTCGACGTCGCCGCCGCGTAGGTGCTCGTCCCCGCGAACGTCACCTGCCACGTGCCGTCGACCGACTGGGCGAGCTTCTTGGAGAACTCACCCTTCGCGTTCGTCGTCACCGTGGCCATCTTCGTCGCACCCTTCGGACCGACCGGGTTGAACCACACCGTCAGCGTCTTGCCGTGGTACGACGTGTAGTGCGCCTTGCCTCGCACGGACGTCGCGTGGGTCAGGCGGCCCGCCACGGTCAGCCTGGAGCCCTTCTTCGCCGGCTCCGGCCCCGCGTTCAGCGTCAGGTGCGTCTTCTTCTTGGCCACCACCACGTTGTCGCCGTTCGAGCGCACTGCCGCGTACGACGACGTGCCCGCGAACTGCGCGCTCCACACGCCCGTGGTCTTCGCCGTGAACTTCTTGGCGAACCGGCCCTTCGAGTCCGTCGTCACCGTGGCGACCTTGGCGCGCCGCGCCTTGCCCGCGGGGTCGAAGTAGACGTCGACCTTCTTGGCCTTGTAGACCGTGTCCTTCTTGGCGGTCTGGCTGTAGTGGGTCAGCGCACCGGCCACGGTGATCGTCTCGCCGTAGGCGGCCGGCTCGGGCGACGCGTTGACCGTGAACGCGGTCGGCAGCTTCACGTGAAAGCGCGCGGTCACGTCGACGAACGGGTCCACCTGACCGCTGTAGACGTCGGAGATGGTGCCGTCGAAGACGCCGACCTCGGCACCCCAGCTTCCCACCGGAGTGTCGGACTCGAGCGGGAAGGAGGTGCTGAGCGACTTCGCGCCAGGCGCTCCGTCGAGCGGCACGAGCACGACGTCGTCCGAGTCCCACGGCCCGACGACGACCGCCGCGACTTCACCCTTGACGAGCGCGCGGCTCAGCGTCGCCTTGACCGGCTCATGGGACATCCGGTGGGGGCTTGAGGTCGAGTCCGCCGGCGGCGAGGAGCATGCGGAGGCGGTAGTTGTCGCGGTTGCGGTAGCCGCGGGCGAGGCGGCGGTGGAGTTCGATGAGCCCGTTGATGGCTTCGGTGGGTCCGTTGTTCTGGCGGCCGGTGGTGAAGTAGGCCAGGAATGCCCCGGACCAGCGCCGCAGGGTCCGGCCGAGGCGTGCGACTTCGGGGATCGGGCAGGTGTGGAACGAGTTCAGGACCTTCTCGGCGCGCTTGCGGCCCTCGGCGAGGTCCGCGGCGCGGTAGGCGGCGCGTAGGTCCTGGGCACACTGCCACGCGACGAACACTTCTTCGTGGGCCTCGTTCGCTTCGATCGCACGGGTCAGGCGCGCCCACTGCTTGTCGGTGAGGTTCTCGGCCCCGGCACGCAGGATGGTCTGGATCCCCAGCAGCGGGTCGCCCTTGCGTCCGCGGTGCCCGGTCGTGGTCTGCTGGACGCGGCGTCGGACCTCGTCGACCACGGCGGTGCCGAGCTTGACGACGTGGAACGCGTCCAGGACCGCGGTCGCGTCCTCGAGCTGTTCGTCGATCGCGGACTTGTAGCCCCCGAACGGGTCGAGCGCGGCGACGCCGATCCCGGCCCGGAAGCCTTCGCCGCGCTCGGTGAGCCAGTCGACGTAGGCCTTCTTCGATCTGCCCGGGACCAGGTCCAACAGGCGGGCGTGCACCCGACCCCCGCCGTCGCGGGTCAGGTCGACCATCCCAGTCAGCTCCTTGGGGCCCTTGGTGCGGCGGTCACCGTGGTGCCACACGTGCTCGTCCACACCCAGCGACGTCACGCTGGCGAACCGGGACTCATCGCCCGCCAAGTCCTCCAGGACCGGCCTGACCGCGCGCCACAGCGTCTTCCACGCGACTGCGAGGCGGCGGGCCAGACCAGCGATCGTCGCGTGATCATGACGCAGCTGCCCGATCGCCCAGATCACCGCCCGGCGCGTGAGCGACCCGCGCGGGCGCACCAGCGCGCGATGCTGCTCGACGAAGGCCCCTACGCCGCATCCCGGGTCCGGGCACCTCCAGGTGCGCTGACGCCACCGCACGACCACGGGCTGTTCACCGGGCACGTCGTGCAGCACCCGCACCCGCCGACCGCGCGCCTCGGCCACGACCCCGCAAGCCGGACAGCCCATCACCTGTGACGGTGTGGAGACCGTGACCGTCAACCGCGTCGGGCCACGCTCGACACGCTCGACATGAACACCCTCGACACCCAACAGGGCATCACAGCGCGGGCACGGCTCGATGGTGGGTGCGCCGACACACCCCGTAGCGTTGGACAACGTCGAGGTCCTCGAGAAGAGCAGAGAGCTTGGTCGCCTCTGATCCTCGGGGACCTCGACCCCATCACTCCAGCACCACGCTCACCGGCGAGCCGCCCCCACCCGATGTCCCATGAGCCCCTTGACCGTGAGAGTGCGGGTCGCGTGGGGCTTCAGGACAACGTCCGCAGCCGAGACGTGAACGCTCAGCGGGACCGGCGAGGCCGTCCCGTCTGCCGCCACTGCGGGCGCCATCGTGCCCGCGAGCAGCAGACCTACGGCCGCGGATCCCGCGGCAACGATCCGTCGAATCATGGATCCTCACTTCTTCGTCCCGCTGTTCCCCCCATGGGCCCGTGACGCGGAACGGTGGACGGATCCTATGTCACCGTCAGGCAGGCTCCGGCGCTCGGCGCAGAAGCCAACCCGTGGGCGGGCGCACCATCCAGTGGGTCGCTCGCTCGACCAGCGGCGATCCAAGGAAGGCCGCGAGGACGACGCCGGCTATCGCGGCGGTGACGGTGCCCGCCGCGCCCCACGCACCCCCGGGCAGGCTCTGCAGATTCAGGGGAAAGATGATCGCCGCCTGCAGCAGGTACACGGTCAGCGAGTTCCGGCCGACAACCGTGCACCAGGTCTGTGCGCGCGACGTGACCGCGAGGACCGCTGCGGTACCGGTGATCCCGATGGCGAGGAGGAGGAGCCGGAGCAGTGCGCCGTCGAGCCAGCCATGGCCCGCCGACTCGTAGGAGCCACGCAGGTAGAGGTCGGCGTGCGCCAGCCTGGGTGAGTAGATCCACGCCGGGATCGCACCCAGGACGAGCACTCCTGCACCGACCCACCGCGCCCACGTCCGTCTCAGGATCTCGAAGTACTCAGGTCGCAGCACGAGGCCGAGCACGAAGTACGGCAGGAACCCGAAGATCCGCCCCAGCGTGAAAGTCGTGCCCAGCGATGAGTCCAGGGGCACGGTCACGAACAGGATCACCGCGAGGATGAACGGGTACCGCAGCACCCGCAGAATCGGTGTGGCGAGCCGCCACACGAACAGGGCGAGCAGGAACCACAGTGCGAACGAGGGGTTGAAGAGCTTGACCGAGAAGCCGCCCGTGACGAGCCAGCGCTCGACCTCGTGGATCGTCCGGAAAACGACGTACGGCACGAGCAGCGTCGCGACGAGCGCCTTCGACTGACGCGCGCTCGCGGTGAACGACTTCGACAGGTAGCCCGAGATCAGCACGAACGCCGGCATGTGGAACGCGTAGATCCACGTGTAGAGCGCGTCGGACGATCGTGTACCCATCTGCTCGATGAGGTGTCCCACGATGACGAGGGCGATGAGGATCGCGCGCGCATTGTCGAACCATGGGTCGCGTGGCTTGTGTGGTTGGAGGCCCCCGTCCTCGGCGAGCGCAGGCTCGGCAGGGGGATCGTCTGAACAACAGTCATCGACTTCACGGTAACGCGAGTACCGCCGCGTACACGGCGGCTGGAAACACGGTGGGTGTCGCTCGCTCTGGGCACCCCACGCACCGGTGCAAGGTGGCGAGGCGCACGCTCGGCACGCGTTACACCGGCTGCGGTGCCTTCTCACGCGCGAACAACCACCCTGTCGGGGGCCGAACCAGCCAGCGGGTGGCGCGCTCGACCCACGGCGAGCCGAGGAGAGCGGCCCCGGTGAAGCCGGCGACCACTGCGGCGGCGGTGACATACCAGTCCCAGTCGCCGTGGAGGGTGCCGTTCAGCTTGAGCGGGAAGATCAGGGCTGCCTGCAACAGGTAGACGGTGAGGGAATTGCGCCCGACCACGGCGAACCAGTGCGATCCACGGGGCGTTATCGCGAGGATCGCCGCGCTGCCCACCAGGCCGCCGATCAGGACGACCAGGTGGTGCGCGGGGCCCGAGATCCAACCTTCGCTCAGCGAATGGTACGAGCCGCGGAGGTAGAGATCACCCCGGCGGACGACAGGCGCGACAACCCAGGCGACCGCGAAGCCAGCGGCGAGCACGACCGCGCCGGCCCAGCGCACCACGGTTCCGGAAAGCAAGCGGAGGTGCCGGTGCTCGAGCACCAGACCGACAACGAAGTACGGCAGGAGCCCGAAGACCCGTCCGAGGCTGAACGTCGATCCGAGCGACTGATCGAAGGGTGCAAGGACGAAGAGCACCACCGCGAAGAGGGCGGGGTAGCGCAACACCTTCAGTACCGGGGTGAGCAGCCGCCAAACGGCAAGGGCTAGCAGGAACCACAGGGCGAACGAAGGCACGAAGAGCTTCAACGAGTAGCTCCCGGTCACCCAGTAGCGTTCCAGCTCGTGGATCGCGCGGAAGACGACGTAGGGCACAAGCAGGGTCGCGACGAGCGCGCGCGACTGACGCGGACTGGCGGTGAACGACTTCGAAAGGTAGCCGGAGACGAGCACGAACGCCGGCATGTGAAAGGCGTAGATCCAGGTGTAGAGGGCGTCCGCTGATCGCTGGGACATCTCCTCGACGAGGTGCCCGACGATGACGAGGGCGATGAGGATCGCGCGTGCGTTGTCGAACCACGGGTCACGCTGCTTCGCGGGCCTGGCGGTCGAGCCGACGATCGCGGTCTCAAGGTTTGACGCAGTCACCGGCTCACACTAGCGGTCGCACAGTATCAGCATGAACGTGCACGACCAGCGTAGTTATGCATGCGACGAGCGGCACCCGTGGGAGGTCATCCCCTCCTAGAGACGACCGGTTTGGTCCGACGCGACGCCCTGATCGACCGGTCGAAGGCGCGGGCGCTGTCTCTCTCGTCGAAGACGGTCTCGAAGCCGTTGCGGTGGAGGAACTCGAGGTAGGTGGCGAACCGCTCGGGCTGGAGCCTGTTGAAGTCGGAGTAGTCGGACCGCTCGTAGAGCTCCGCTGCGGTGGGCGGCTCGTCGAAGCTGTCGATCAGGGAGTGCGGGATGCCGTGGTACTCCGCGAGCTCGAGGGTGCGGGTGTCGTGCGCGAGCAGGTGCGCGGGCGTCCCTGCGAGCAGTGCCGCGATGTTGCCGTGGAGCCGGCTCCCGAAGGCGAACCGCTGCTTCTTCATGGAATCGATCCACGCCCACGGGCTCGGGTAGTACAACAGCCGACCTTCACGGTAGAGCGAATGCTCCGTGTGGATCGGTGTCCGGGGGTCACGCTTCGTGAGGTCGAACGTGTCCTCATCCGTGATGATGAGACGGGCCGAACCAGAGTCCTGAACAGGGCTCGTGAGACGCGGGTAGAGCGCGGCGTTCCGCTCGACGATCCCCCCATGCCCGCGACGCGGTAGTCCACGTTCATCGAGACGCGGGAGCGTCGACTGAGGGGACGTCGCCCCTTGCTGATCCGTAGACCAGGACCCCAGGTGAACAGCGAGGGGCAACCGATGACGTCCACGCGGTCCGCGTCAAACCCCAGGGAGACCAGGTAGCTCTGAGTGATCGGGCCACGAACACCGATGCTCTCCGAGCGCTCGAGCACGGCCTTCACGAAGCGTCGAACGACGTCGTCGTGCCGTTCGAGCTTCGCGTCGTTGGCCGACGAGCTCGACCCCGTCCGCCCCATGCGAACGCGGCCGGTCTCTGGATCGACGGCGTCAACGGGCGCCTGCGCGCCGACGCCGATCACGGTCACCGGCATGTCGAGGCCTTCGACGATTCGCGTCAGCCCCTCGAGCCCTTCCGAGAACGAGACGCGGAAGGCGTTGGACATAGGGACGACGAACCGGTCGAACCGCTTGTTGACCTTGGCGAGCCACTCTGCCGGGTCCTCGAGCGAGTGGGCTCGGAAGGCACCCGCAGTGATGTCAGCCGACTCCGTGCTCAACGAGCGGTAGACGCCGTTGATGTAGAGGAGATTGCCGAGATTGCTCCCGATCCGCCGCGTCGACGTGATCGGGTCAAGGCGCTCACTAGGAGCTTGCGGCGAGCGGATCAGAATCTTCTTCACGGATCTCACCGTCTCCAGGTGGTTCTCGGATAGCCGCGGCACCGCTCACACATTCCATAGACCGAGGGCGGCACTTTTGGCAGCACAACCTAGCACATTTCGTAAGAATTACTTGTCACTCGTGAACGTTCCGCAGCCAACGTAGACGGGGTTCGACAAGGGTTCGCGTCAGCCACCTGACGGGGAGTATCGACGTCACCGCCGCAAGGAGGAGGGCGCTCCCGACGATCGCGATCGTCGGGAGCCAGCCCGTGCCGTTGCCGAGCACGTCGTAGCGCGTGCGCAGAACGTAGATGGGAACGAGATGCAGCATGTAGACGTACATCGTCGCGACGGCGCCCCACGCCGTGACGACAGGTATCACGCGGGGAACGACCGACACGACCGCAGCCACCAGCAGACAGGCCAGGCCGATGCAGCCAAGACGTACGAGACCTCCGTACCAATGAGCTTCGCCGATGTCTGCGAAATTCGACTGCGCTTGGAGCCAGGCCCGCAGCGCATGCTGCCTCGAGAACGACTCCGTGAAGATCGCGACGGCCAGAGTGCCGGCCAACACGACACCGGACACGACGCGCACGACCGGCAGCCGCAGGACGCGCAGGACCGGACGGATCGCGCCGTGGCGCGCCAGCGCCCATCCGAGCACGAAGAACGGCAGGAAGCTAAAGATCCGGGACGCGTCGAACTGCCAGCCGACACCGTCGAAGTAGCCCATCGTGCACGCCAGCATGACCGCCCAGAGCACCGGCCAGCGCACGCTCGCGAACAGAGGAACGCTCAGGCGCCAGACCGCGAGGGCGACGAGGAACCACAGGTGCCAGTACGGCGACGCGAGGTTGAGCACGAAGCCGCCCTCCACCCACCAGCGAAGGAGCCCCCAGAGCACGGAGAAGGTCACGTAAGGGACTACGAGCTGGCGTACCACGACCCAACCCCTGGACGGTGTCACCTCGTCGCTTCGAAGCACGATCCCGGAGACGAACGCGAACAAGGGAACGTGGAAGGCGTAGATCCACAGGTAGAGCCCGTACGCGAGCTGGTCATGAGTCCGCGCCTCCACCGAGTGACCGATCACAACCAGTGCGATCGCAACCCAGCGCAGCGTGTCCCACAGCGGCTCGCGGGCCGTGGCGCCCGCGCCGGATCCCGATGAGTCGGGCGACGACGAGGGTGTCGGGCCGGCGTCGGCGCGGGAAGCCGTGTCCACGGGCAAGGGGCTACGCCTTTTCCAGCGCAGGCGCGTCACCGCGAGGGACGAAGACAGCGTCCACGAACCGTCGCGCCGCGTGCCCGTCCTCGAGCGAGAGGTAGCCGTCGGTGAACGACGCGTACGCCCGAGCGTAGGTGGGTACCCACGTGTCGATCGTCCGAACAAGCTCGGCCACCTCGTCGCCGGTCGAGACGAACGGGCCCGGAGCGGTGGGCTCGAAGTCGAAGAGCCAACCCCGCCCCTGCTTGTACTGTTCGAGGTCAGGCACGAGGAAGATCATCGGCTTGCCCGTGACGCCGAAGTCGAACCGCAGCGACGAGTAGTCGACCACCGCGACGTCGGCCGCGAGGTACAGGTCCGAGACCTCCGGGTACGCGGTCACGTCGATCACGTTCGCACCGAACCGGCGGCTCTGCCCGGACCGCGCGTTGAAGGCATGCCCCCGCACAAGCAGCCTCGCGCCGTCGCCAAGAAGTTCAGCGACGTGGCGGACGTCGAGCGTGTCGACGAACGGCGCCGTGTGCCCGTCAACCGACGTCCAGTCCCGGAACGTCGGGGCGAAGAGGACCACCCGCTCGCCCTCAGCAATCCCCAACGAGCTTCGCACCTCGGCACGGAGCGTGTCGGCACGCTCGGACCGGAGCACGTCGTTGCGGGGGTACCCGATCTCGAGAACCTCGCCGTCGTAGGCGAACTCTTTCGTGAGGTAGGGGGTCGCATAGGGAGCCGGCGACACGAGATAGGACCACTGCTCGGCACGCTTGTCGTAAGACTCGATCTGCTCAGCGGAGAAGCCGGCCGTCGTCCAATAGCCGTGACCCATGGCCTTGAAGGGATAGCCGTGGAACGTCTCGACCACCACCTGCCCCGGCGGCGCGTCGTGATAGGCAGGCTGATACATGTTGTCGATGTAGTACTTCGCCGAGCGGAGGAGCTCGTACCACCGCGCGCTGTTGTGGAGTACCCGCTCGACGCCGGGCGGGCTCCAGACCGACTCGTCACGGACCGCCCAGTAGATCGGCAGCGTAGACCCCCGCCGCAAGAGCTCCTCGGTGATCGCCAGACCATTGCACGTGACGGTCTCCGCGAAGTAACTCCGAAGCAGAAGTCCGTCCAGGTCGGCTTCCTTGACTACGGTCGCCGCCGTCGACTCCTGCAGCCGACGCTGGTGGAACGCCCCGCGCTCGTCCGGCGAGAGCGCGGCGCGCACGGACAGATGCACGCAACCGGACTTCGAGACCAGTCCGCGATATTCCGACAGTCCGTCTTGGTGGGTGTGCGGGACGCCGGCGACGTAGCTCGGATCCGTGAGCAACGGGATCCGACGCACTGTCCCGGTGGCGTCGACGCACTCGAACTCGACGTCGTAGCCACCGACGGGGATGCCGACGGCGGCGAATCTGCCGTTGTCGTATCGCAGCGGCACGCACGCCCGCCAGTACGAGCCGACTCGGGCCAGCTCGGTGCGGAACTCCCTTGTCCGGCTTCGCAGCACTATCGCCCCGTCGGTCCAGGCCGTCCAGCCGACCACACGGACGGCGATCTTGCAGGACGACCCGTCGAATTCGAGCTGCGCCAACCTGGCCTTCAACGCCTCGTCGATGAAGGTCAGGTTCCCGGCCCTGCTCGCCCGATAGCTGCCGCCCGCCCCGTCGGCGCAGTCGTCCTCGCGACCCGACCACGAGATCGACTGCTCCCTTCCCGCGGACGTCACGGCCCGGACGAGCCAGGGGCCTGCCGCACGACCTGCGCACCCTCTGGGGTCGGGAACTCCAGGACCACGTGCAGCGTCCCGTCGTCATTGGGCGCCAGCACCGCGTCGACCGTCTCGTTCCCGTGCTCGCGACGCGCGACCACGGCCACGGGAGTCCTCCCCTGCGTGCTCGTGACGTCGAACTCGAGCCGCCGCTCGACCCGAAGGACGTTCGACGCGCGCTGCGCGGGCCGCGAGACGCTCAGCACCAGCGGATCCGCAGCCGTCGCGCGAGGCGCAATCGCGATCTTGGCGCCGCCTGCGCTCAGCATCGGCCCGAGCTGGTCCGGCGAGCCCCAGCGGTTCACCTCGGTGACGCGTACGCGTCGCAAGGAACCACCATCGGTCTGCAGCTCCAGGTCCAGCGACACGGCGCCCTTGGGGCCCGTGACGAGCCCTGCGACGTCCGAGAGCGGCACCGCCGCTCGAAACCCCACCGCCGGTGCGGCCGCGTCCCACGAACCGGAGGACGGCACCAGGTCCGGGTCGTCGGACTCACACGCGACGATCCGAGTCTCCGACCCGTCCGGGCCGGTCACCACGAGGTGGACCACCTGCCCGTTCTGTCGGTAGTCGACACCCTGGAGGTACGCGAACCCGGCGACCTCCAGCTCGTCGGTGTCGGCGAGATGGCGCAGCTGACGTACCTGGTGCCGCACGAGGAGTCGGTCTACCGGCCAACTCCGCGCCTCAGCAGGCAGGTGGAACGGATGCCCCTCGGGATACCGCGTGCGCCACACGGCCGTGCTTCCCCGCAGGTCATACGAATCGGCCTTGGCCTCGTAGAGCCCTGCTGAGCGGGCGTTGAGGAGTTCGTCCTGCTCATCCCGACGAAGCAGTTCGAGCGCAAGACGGCGCGCAGGCGGCACATCGCCCTCGACTGCGAGGCCACCACGGGAGTCGAGCTCGAGCAGAGTCTCCCGCAGAAGAGACCAGTACTCGGGATCGGCCACGGACGGGCTGTTCAGGTACCAGTGCACGTGCGTCGCGTAGACCGTGAGGAGCCACGCCCGGACCACCACGTCATCGACAGAGAGCTCCTCGAGTTTCTCGGCCGTCAGAGTCCAGGCCGCGATGCGATCGCGCAGGTCCTTGAGCGTGTGGGTCTGCTGGCTGATGGACGAGTTGTCGTCTCGCGCCCGGTAGTCGTAGACGCAGACGTCGAGCGAGACGACCCGCCGTGCCCGCAGCATCATCTCCGTGACGACGGGCTGGTCCTCGTACGCGACGCCCTCACGGAACCGGTAGCCCCCGGCATCCCAGAAGGTTCGGGAGTAGATCTTCCCCCACGTGTAGTTGTTGCGGAGCAAAGGGAGGTGCTCGTCGACGCGGTCGACCGCGACTAGCTCGGCATGCGCCTCTCCGACCCACTGCGGGATCCAGGACCTCGTAGCATTGAAGCGTTGCGGGTACCCGACCGCGATGTCCGCCTCGTGCTTTTCGAGAGCTTGGGACAGGTGGCGGATCGCGTCCCGGGGAAGTCGGTCGTCAGAGTCGACGAACACCAGAAACGCGCCGGTGGAGTGCTCGATCCCCGTGTTCCGAGCCGCGCCGAGGCCGCCGTTCGCCTGTCTGATGACCTTGATGCGACGGTCGGCACGTGCATGGCGTGCCGCCACGGCCCGCGAGTCGTCGGTCGAGCCATCGTCGACGACGACGATCTCGAGGTAGCGGAACGACTGCGTCCGGATGCTCGAGAGGCACTCGTCGAGATACCGCTCGACGTTGTACACGGGCACGATCACGCTGACCTTGCGCTGCCAGGCTTGCCGTTCGGTCTGACGGCGAGCGATGCGCGCACGTACTGCCCGCGTCAAACGACGTGGCGCGCGCATCGCGCGATGCACACCAGTGCTCACTGTGACTACTCCATATCCCGCGCAGGGGTACGGGCGACGGAACACGTCGCCCGGATCGCACGTCTCTCGGCCGCGGTCATGCAACGCACAGCGAGCCTCTGATCCCTTCGGCGTAGAGGATACCGGTCAGTCACTCCCTGTTAACCTGTGCCCGTCCAAAGGGGGCCCGCCGAGTGCGAGGCGGGCGTCTCGGCATGAGTGCGCGTCAAGTCGTCGGGAGTCCAGAGTGCGAACGTACGGTGTGGTCCTAGCGGGGGCGTCGGCGCGCGCCTGGGACTCAGTGTTCCGAAGCAGATGGTGAAAATCGCCGGGAAGACGATCCTCGAGCACACGGTCGAGACACTAGGCGCCTCACCCGAGATCGACGAGCTCATCGTCATGATCACGCCCGGCTGGTCGGAGCAGGTCGCGACGCTGCTGGGCGACCGCTACCCCAAGGTCATGCGCATCCTCGAGGGCGGCTCCACCCGCAACGAGACCACCCGCAAGGTCCTGGAGGCGCTCGGGACCGAGGAGTCGAAGGTCGTCCTGCACGACGCGGTCCGCCCCCTCCTCGACGCGCGCATCATCACCGACTGCGTCCGGGCGCTCGACAACTACGGCGCTGTCGACGTCGTCATCCCGTCTGCCGACACGATCGTGACCGTCGACGAGGACGAGATCATCACCGCCATTCCGAACCGCGCGTGGCTCCGCCGCGGCCAGACCCCGCAGGCCTTCCGCCTGTCGGTGCTCCGCGACGCCTACGCGAAGGCGATGGACGACCCCTACTTCAGTGCGACCGACGACTGCGGCGTCGTCCTCAAGTACCGGCCCGACGTGCAGATCAAGTGCATCACGGGCGCCGAGCACAACATCAAGGTCACGCACCCGGTCGACCTGTTCATCGCCGACAAGCTCTTCCAGCTCGCGTCGCACACCGCTCCGCGGCGCACGTCGGCGCAGCTCGCAGAGGCGCTCGAGGGCAAGACCATCGTCGTCCTCGGCGGCTCCTACGGCATCGGCGCGGAGATGGCCCAGATCGCGCAGAACGCCGGCGCGAACGTCGTCGCTCACGGGCGGTCCACCACCGGCCTGCACGTCGAGAACGCCGACGCCATCGAGGCCGCGCTGGCCGCGGTCGAGAAGGAGCACGGCACGATCGATGCGGTCGTCCTGACAGCGGGCGTGCTCCGGGTCGGACCGCTCCGCGAGACCACGACCGAGCAGATCACCGAGACCATCGGCGTCAACTACCTCGCCGCTGTTCACGTGGCGCGCGCCGCCCACGACTACCTGGCGCGGTCGCACGGACATCTCCTGTTCTTCACGTCGTCGTCCTACACACGTGGCCGTCAGAACTATGCGCTCTACTCGTCGAGCAAGGCCGCAGTCGTCAACCTCACCCAGGCGCTCTCCGAGGAGTGGGCGTCCGAGGGCATCAAGGTCAACGTCGTGAACCCCGAGCGCACCGAGACCCGGATGCGCCTCAACGCGTTCGGCCAGGAGCCCGCGGGAACGCTGCTCAGCGCGGAGGAGGTCGCCGTGGCGTCGCTCGAGACCATCACGTCGGACGTGACGGGTCTCGTCGTCGACATCCGCCGCGACCAGAGCGCGGCCACCGAGGGCGACGCGATCGCGAGCGTGCTCGAGGAGACCGAGCGAGAGCTGGAGCAGCCGCGCTCGTGAATACCGGCCGTCTCCGCGTCGCGCTGGCCTTCGCGCAGCAGCTCGGCGCCACCGGGCTCGTGCTCAACCTCCTCGCCTCCGCGGCACTCGTGTGCTCGGTCGCCGGTGCGCCCACGGCACCCGTCGTGGTGCTCTGGTGCCTCACGGCCGTGGCCCTCGTGCTCCTTGAGTGGACCCGGCGCGGCCAGGTCCTTCGGGGCCGCCAGGGGCTCGGCGACTTCGTCGTGGCCCGTCTTGCCGCCGCTGCCTCTGCGCTCGTCATGAGCAGCCGCACCGGCGTCGAAAGCGTCCTTGTCGTCGCGACGTCCTTGGTCGTCGCCGTCGTACTGTGCGAGCCCGTCCTGCGACGTCTCGCGGGCCGTGGGAACCCCATCGCTGCCAACCTCCCCGGCGCCGCCACCACGCCGGACCCGATGTTCGGCTACGGCTTCACTTTCCTCGCGGACACGGTCGCGGTCGTCGCCCTGTGCGTCACTGCCGCTGCCGGGCTGTCCGCTGTCGTCCCCCTCGTGCTCAGTGTGGCGGCAGCGCTGCTCCTCGTCGTGGCTACAGGCGACGCCCTCCGTCGCTTCGTCGCACGGCGGCGGACGGAGCACCGCCTCCCGGACGTCCTCGCAGCGCACGCACCGACGTTCGCCCTGCACTGGCAGGCGGCAGCGGGCACCGCGTACCAGGTGGGCATGTGGCTCCCTTACCTCGAACGCCTCGGGAAGCCCTTCGTCGTCGTCGTCCGCACCGGCGTCAACCTGCGCGAAGCCGCAGCGCTGACCCAGGCCCCGGTCGTCCTGAGGAGCAGCCCCGAGGACCTCGACGACGCGATCGTCCCGAGCCTCAAGACCGTCTTCTACGTCAACAACGCGCCCCGCAACTCGCACATGGTCCGCTACCCCGAGCTCACGCACATCCAGCTCAACCACGGCGACTCCGACAAGGCCCCCAGCTTCAACCCGGTCTTCCGGATGTTCGACAAGGACTTCGTGGCCGGGCAGGCCGCGATCGACCGGTTCGCTGCCAACGGTGTGCACGTCTCCCCCGACCTGTTCACGATCGTCGGCCGCCCCCAGGTCGAGGACGTCGAGATTGCAAAGAGCCCCATCGCTGACGTCGAGCGCCCGACCGTCCTGTACGCGCCGACGTGGGCCGGCTTCAACGTCGACTCGGCCTACTCCTCGCTCGGTGTCGGCGTCGAGCTCGTGCGGGCCCTCGTCGCCCGCGGCTGCGACGTCGCTTTCCGTCCGCACCCGTACGCACGCCGCACGCCGCAGTTCCGGAACGCCTGCGCTCGGATCATCGAGCTCCTGGACGCCGAGAACACGGCCGGGCGCGGGCGCCACATGTTCGGGACCGAGGCGGAGCAGACCATGTCCGTCACGGACTGCTTCAACCGGTCCGACGCGATGGTCTCGGACGTCTCGAGCGTCGTCGCCGACTTCCTGTACTCGGAGAAGCCGCTCGCGATGGTCGCCGTCTCCGCCGATGTCGACCGGTTCCCCGACGAGTTCCCGCTCGCCAAGGCGTCCTACGTCATCGATGCGCACGCCGGCACGCTCCGCGGGCTCGACGGCGTCCTCGACGCCATGCTCGGCGCGGACCCTATGCGCGACGAACGGCGCAGCCTCAAGACGTACTACCTCGGCGACATCCCCGCGGAGGGCTACGCCCAGCGCTTTCTCGACGAGGCCCGCGCGTACGTCTGACGGCGCGCATCGAGCGCCCCCGCTGAGACGCGCCTGAGGCGACCGAACGTCACCTATACTTCGGCATACGTGCTCGGAACGTCCCCTGCGCGCGGTGATCCGTCCTTGCAGGGGGAAGCACGTGAGTTCTACCCGTCATGCCCGTGCGCGCCGACTCGTCTCGATCGTCGCGGCAACACTCGTCGCCCTCGGTCTCACGACCGCCGGCCTCGGCGACGTCCTTCCCGTCGGCGACGTCTCGTCCGCCGAGGCCGCAGTCGCGCCCGCGCCGAAGGCATCGCTCACGGCCTCTGCCCGGACGTTCGGCACAGGAACCAGCATGACCCTGACCGCGAAGAGCAACGCGACCGCGAAGTCCAAAAAGGTCGTGCTGCAGGCCCACGCGACGGGCACGCCATGGAAGACGCGCTCGACGCGGACCATCGCTGCGAAGACCACCTCGACGACGTTCCGGCTGGTGCCGCCGTCGGCCGCCGTCGCGTACCGCGTCGTCGTCAGCACGAACGTCGGCAGCAAGACGCGCAAGGCCACCTCGAAGACCGTGGTGCTGCAGTGGAAGAAGCCCGCCCTCTCACTCACGTCCGCCCCGAAGAAGTTCCTCGCGGGCAAGAAGATCACCGTCACGGGAACCGCGGTCCGCACCCCCGCCACGACGAAGCTGCGCCTCCAGCGCAAGGTCGGGTCCCGCTGGACCACGGTCAAGACCGTCACCACGAAGAAGGCCAACAGCCCCTTCACGCTGGCCTGGACGACACCGAAGACAAGCTCGTCCCTGACGCTGCGCGTCGTCACCGTCAAGAAGAGCCACGCACCGGCCGCCACCTCGGCGACCTGGAAGACGACCAAGGGCAACGCCGTCTCGATCAGCTCGTCCCTCTCGCGGACCACGTTCCTCAAGGGTCAGAAGACGAGCATCAAGGGCACCGCGACCCGCGTCGGCAAGAAGGCCAAGGTCGTCCTGCAGGAGAAGCACGGGTCCACCTGGAAGAACGTCACCTCGAACCGGACGACGAGCACGGCACGTGCCTACGCGTTCAGCGTCACCGAGAAGGCCGGCAACCACACCTTCCGCGTCGTCGCGCCCGAGACCAAGAAGACCGTCCAAGGCGTCTCCGCGCAGCGGACGCTCAAGCACGCGAGCTGCACCGCCGCCTCGACCCCGTCGGCGCTGTCCGTCTTCTTCACCGACAGCGCTCACCTCAACGGTAGCGGCGTCTCGACGAACCTCGCGCGCGTCATCTGCGCGACCGCGCCGAAGGCCACCGTCTCCGTCTCGCTCTACATCCTCCGCGACCAGGACAGCCAGGCGAAGCGCATCCTCGACGCCCTGCGGTACGTGCACGCCGAGCTCGGCGTGAAGGTCCGCTTCATCCTGGAAACGACGCACGGCGGAACCCCCGTCAGCGTCGCGAACGCCGTCCGCTCCTTCGCTTCGGTCACCACCTGCGACCAGGGCTGCACCAACACGGGCAAGGTCGGCGCGCACGAGCACGACAAGCTCCTCGCCATCAGCGACATGCGCTGGAAGTCGAGGACCGACCCTGTCGTCGTGCTGGGCTCGGCCAACTGGTCGAACCGTCAGCTCAACGAGTACTGGCAGTCGGCCACGATGTTCTACGACGACGCCACCATGTACCGCGACCAGGTCCAGAAGTTCGACCGCATGCGGACGTGCGGGGCGGGCCAGTGCTCCAGCATCAAGACGGTCGGCAGCCGCTCCTGGGTGAAGTCGTCGGCCGGCAACTGGGGCATCGCCGGCGACCCGGTGCTCACCGCCTCCGGCGGCAGCGGCGCGAGCTACCAGTTCTTCCCCTCGGTCACCGGCACCGACGACATGGTCAAGGACCTGCGCGCCATCACGTGCCGCCCGGGCGGCACGATTCGGGTCGGCATGTACCTGACGACGCCGCACCGCGCCAAGAAGATCGGAACCGAGCTCGGCCGACTCCGCAAGGAAGGGTGCGACGTCAAGCTGCTCGTCGGTCAGGGCAGCTCAACGCCCACCCCCAGCAGTCGATCGATGCCTTCACCAACTACGCAGGTGTCACACCTCAGTGCGTCCGCCTCATGCACATCAAGTTCACGGTCCTCCAAGGTGTCACGCGCGGCGGCAAGAGCGGGCAGACCGTCATCGTCGACGGCTCCCAGAACTGGACGTCGTCGGGGCTCGTGAAGAACGACGAGACCGTCTTCACGCTCGCCACGGACACCGCGACCTCGACCCGCGCCGGTCAGATCAAGACGCTGGCGTCCAAGTACGTCTCGCAGTGGAACACGATCCGGAAGCACGTGCAGAAGTGCGGGACGATCGCGCCGTGACGGCTCGGCTGGTCGGTCTCGTCCGGCCGCGCGCCAGCGAGCTGGCCCTGCTCGCGGTCCTCGTCGCCGCCGCGGCCGTCGCACTCGGTGCCGCGCTGGCAGAGAACGGCCCGCTCGTCGCCGTCGCGACCGTCGTCGGCGTCGGGGCCGGTGTGGCAGTCCGCCTCGGCGCCCGGACGGTCGACCGGCCCCTGTCTCGGATCTCGGCCGGGATGCCGACCCGACGCCTCGCACGGTCGGTGCCGGTCGTCCTCTTCGCCGCTCTCACCGTCCCTCGGTGGACGACGGTGGTCGTCGCGCTGGCCGCCTTCACCCTGGTCGCGCTCGGCGTCGTCGCGGAGGCCGCCCGATGGTCCCTGGACCTCGCCGCGGCCCGCACCCCCGTCGCCCGCAACCTGTCCGGTGTCGGCGGCCCATCGAGATCGCGCCGGAGAGCGCACGCCACCGTCCTGTGGTCGGCGGTCGCCGAGCTCGCCGTCCTCCTGCCGGTCCCGTGCGGCGCGTCCGGCTCCGTCGTCACGGTGCTCGCCCTCGCGGGCGTCGCCACGGGACTCGTCCTTGTCACCGGTCTCGCGCGAGCCGTCCGCGCGTCGGGCGAGGGGGCACGCCGGCACCGTCTTGCGGAGATCGCAGACGCGATCGACGCCCACGCACCCACGGTCGTGCTCGTCTTCTCCGGCGACGCCACCGCCACCTACCAGGCGGAGATGTGGTTCCCGACGCTCGAGCGGCTCGACCAGCGTGCTCTCGTCCTGCTGCGTGACCGCGCGGTCTTCGACACGCTCGCACCGACGGGCCTTCCCGTCGTCTGTGTACCCGACGCGCAGGACGTCATGTCCCTGCGGCTTCCGACCGCCCGCGTGGCGCTGTTCCCCGCGAACGTCGCCAACAACATCCACGTCCTCCGGTTGCCCCACGTGCTCTCCGCCTTCATCGGTCACGGCGACTCCGACAAGAACGCGTCGTACAACCCGTACAGCCGCGTCTACGACGAGATCTGGGTCGCGGGGCCGGCCGGCCGAGCCCGGTACCACGCGGCGCGCGTGGGCGTCCGAGACGACGACATCGTCGAGGTCGGTCGTCCCCGGCTCGACGAGCTGGCGCTGGCTCGTTCGACTCCCGCCGCGACGGGCGACGAGCCGACGCTGCTCTATGCGCCGACGTGGGAGGGCTGGGACCTCAGCCAGGACCACGCGTCGCAGCCCGGCATCGGGCTGGCCCTCGTGCGCGAGGCGCTCTCCCGCGACGACATCCGCGTCGTGTACCGACCGCACCCGTTCACGGGTCGCCGCTCCACGGCGGTCAGGCACGCCGACCGCGAGGTCGCGAGACTCCTCCGTCAAGACTCGGCCCGGCGCGCAGCGGAAGGCCGCCCGGTGCACGAGGTCGTCACGCCCGACCAGCGACCCCTCTACGACTGCTTCCGCGAGGCCGACGCGCTCGTCACGGACGTCTCGAGCGTGCTATCGGACTTCCTCGCGACCGGGCGCCCCTACGCCGTGACGAACCCGCGTGGCGTCGGTGCCGCCGAGTTCCTCCGACAGTTCCCCGCCGCACGCGCCGGCATCCTGCTCGGGCCGGACGGCTCGGGGCTCACCCGCCTGCTCGCCGTCGTCACCGGCGCGGCGGACGACGACCTCGCCCAGGTCCGCGGGACGCTGCGGCGCGAGGTCTTGGGCGACCCCACGACACCGGCTCAGGCACGGTTCCAGGACGCGGTCTCCCGGCTCGCAGCGCGAGCCGACGAACGCTCCACCGCGCTCCGTCTGAGCGCTCAGTAGGTCACGGTCGGCGCAGGTCGGGCTCCAGGTAGATCGTCCTCGCGATCGGCACCGCGGCACGCACGCGCGCCTCGGCGTCGTCGATCGCCTGCGCGATCTCGGCCGCCGACTCCGTCGCCGAGACCTCGATCTTCGCACCCACCAGCAGCTCCTCCGGGCCGAGGTGCATGGTGCGCAGGTGGATCACGGACGGAACGCCGTCGCCGACGAGGGCCTCGCGGATCGCCTTCACGTCGGCGGGAGTCGCCGACTCGCCCAGCAGCATCGAGCGAGTCTCGATCGCCAGCACGATCGCGATCACGACGAGCAGCAGCCCGATGGCTGCCGACCCGACAGCGTCCCAGCGGCCGTCGTCGGTCGCCAGGGTCATCCCCACGCCAAACAGCGCGAACACGAGACCGACGAGCGCCCCGAAGTCCTCGAGCAGCACGACGGGCAGCTCGGGCGCCTTGGCAGCGCGGATGTACTGGAAGACCGACTTCTTCCCGCGTGCGTGCTTCGACTCGCGCATCGCCGTGCGGAACGAGGTCCCCTCCATGACGATCGCGGCGAGCAGGACGGCGACCGGAACCCACTGCCACGAGTCGATCGGGTGCGGGTCCTCGAACTTGTGCCACGCCTCGTACAGCGCGAACAGGCCACCGAGCGAGAACAGCACGATCGAGACGATGAACGCGTAGAGGTAGCGCTCGCGTCCGTACCCGAACGGGTGCTCCTCGTCCGCGGCCTTGCGCGCCCGCTTGCCGCCCAGCAGCAGGAGGAGCTGGTTGCCGGAGTCCGCGAGCGAGTGCACGGACTCGGCGAGCATGGAGGACGAGTGGGTGAGCAGGTACGCGATGAACTTGGTGATCGCGATGCCGATGTTCGCGGCCAGTGCCGCGACGATCGCCTTGGTGCCGCCTTCGGTGGACATGAACGGAAGCGTATCGGGCTCGGATACGATGTCGGGGCTCATCCCCCGCTTCGAAGGACCGTCTACCTGTGCCTCTCCTGCGCGACTTGACCACGTTCTCCGACATCGTCAAGGACACGTTTGCGCGGCGTCGCGCACAGGCGACCTGGGACGCGCACCTGAGAGCGCATCCGGCGCCGAAGCCGGGCTCCGTCGAGGCAGTGATCTATTTCGCTGACGCCCCCGTCAATCTCTACCAGGTGCGCCAGTGGTACGAGCCGATGCGTCGCCTCGCGGCGCAGCACCCGACAGTGGTCCTGACGCGGGACGTGGTGACAGCAGCTGCCTTGGCACAGGAAGCTCCGCTCCAGGTCGTGCACCTCGTGACGCTCGCCGAGGTCGAGTCGTGGATGGCCGTCCAACGCGTCCGCCTGGTCTTCTACGTCAACCAGAACACCCGCAACTTCCAGATGATGCGGTTCCGGGACCCGGCGCACGTCTTCATCAGCCACGGCGAGTCCGACAAGGACTACATGGCGTCGAACCAGCTCAAGGCGTACGACCACACGTTCATCGCGGGCCAGGCGGCCTACGAACGGATCAGCAAGAGGCTCGTCGACTTCGACGTGGACAAACACCTGGTACGGATCGGCCGGCCCCAGGTCGACGTCGAGTACGCGGGCCCCACGCTGCCCGACGACGGCCGCACCGTCGTCCTGTACGCCCCCACCTGGGAGGGCGACCGGCCCAGCATGACCTACTCGTCGCTCCGTTCGCATGCTGGGCCCATGCTCGACGTGCTGCTCGCCACGGGACGACACCGTGTGATCTACCGCCCCCACCCCCGGACGGGCGCGTTCGACCCGGAGTTCAAGGCGCTCCACTCCGCCGTCGTCAGCAAGCTCGAGGCGGCGAACGCCGCCGACGCTTCCGCGCGGCACCTCGTGGACACCGACTCGCCCTTCGGTTGGCATCTTGCCGCAGCCGACGTGTGCGTCTGCGACATCTCCGCGGTCGCGTTCGACTGGCTCGCGACCGGCAAACCGCTCCTGCTCACCGAGCCGGCCTCGGGGCAGGCCGAGATCGACCGCCAAGGGCTCGCGGGCTTGGTCGACACGTTCGGTGCGGCCGAAGCGCCGCGGGTCCTCGACGTGATCGATCACGCCTCGACCCCTGAGACACGCTCGAAGTTCGATGCGATCGTCGAGCACTACTTCGGCGACGTGACGCCTGGTGCATCGATGCAACGCTTCCTCGATGCATCGGCTCGCATCATCGAGTCGCGTCATCCTGAGGCACCCGCTGCATGAGCGTCGTCGACGACTCCGAAGCTGCGCCGCGGACGGCCGCCGCAGACGTCGCTCCCCGCAGCACAACGCGTCAGCGGGCCGACATCCAAGCCCTTCGCGCCCTCGCCGTCACGCTCGTCGTGTTGTTCCACTTCTGGCCGGGCCGGATGCCCGGCGGGTACATCGGTGTCGACGTCTTCTTCGTGATCTCGGGCTTCCTCATCACGAGCCACCTTCTCCGCGAGGTCGACCGCACCGGCAGCATCGCGCTCGGCCGGTTCTGGGCACGGCGCGCGCGTCGACTTCTACCCGCCGCCTATCTCGTGATCGCCGCCTGCGTCGTCGTCACACTCGTGGCGATCCCGCACACCGACTGGCAGCAGTGGTTCCGCGAGTTCACCGGCGCCACGCTCTACGTCGAGAACTGGGTGCTGGCGGCCGACGCCGTGGACTACCTCGCGGCCGACAACGCCCCGTCGCCCGTGCAGCACTACTGGTCGCTGTCCGCAGAAGAACAGTTCTACCTCGTCTGGCCTCTGCTGGTGCTGGGTGCGGCGTTCCTGGCACGACGCGGTCTCCTCGGTCGCCGGCGGCTCGTCGCCCTCGTCCTGGGGGTGGCGACCGTCGCCTCTTTCGTGTACTCCCTGCGCGCCACGACGCACGACCCTTCGGCCGCGTACTTCGTGACGCCCGCGCGGGCGTGGCAGTTCGGTGCGGGCGCCCTGCTCGCCGTCTGGGCGGGTCGAACCCGCCACAACCTCCCGTCGGTACCAGCAGCATTCCGCGCGCTCGCCGCGTGGGCGGGGTACGCCCTCATCCTCCTCGGCGGGTTTGCGCTGTTCGACTCCTCGACACCCTTCCCGGGGACGGCCGCGCTCGTCCCGGTCGTCGCGACCATGGCCGTCATCTGGGCCGACGAGCCCGACCATCGGCTGGCACCCAACGCCCTCGCGCGACGGCGTCCCGTGGGTTACCTGGGTGACATCTCCTACTCGCTCTATCTCTGGCACTGGCCGCCGCTCATCATCATCCCGGTGCTCCTGGGGCACGAGCTCGGCCTCGCTGAGCGGCTCATCCTCCTCATCACTGTCGTGCTCGTCGCCGCCGGCTCGAAGCGCTACATCGAGGATCGAACGAGGTTCAGCCACCGCTTCGGTCTACAGCGCACCGGCGTGGCGCTCGGTGCGACTGCCGTCGTCGCGGCACTCCTCGCCGGCACCAGCCTTGCCGGCACCGCAACCGTCGACCGCGAGACGAAGCAAGCGACGGTGTCGACGCAGCAGTACCTGGCCCACCCCCTCCGTGCTTCGGCGCCGCCTCGATGGATCCTGAGCACCCCTGCACCAATGACGACCTCGCCGGCGTCCTCGTGCCCGCTCCCGAGGCCGTCTCGAGTGACTTCGCGAACTACCCAGGCTGCTGGGTCGACGTCGACCAGAGCGATCTCAAGAAGGGCTGCACCTTCGGCGCGGTCGACGACCCCCACGTCCCGCACGTGATTCTCGTCGGCGACTCGCACGCCCGGGCGTTGCTGCCCGCCTTCGTCGCGCTCGCTCAGGAAGGGAAGATCAGCGTCACCGCGCAGCTCAAGGCGACCTGTGCGTGGACGACCGGAAAGATGAACTACGACGACCCTGAGCGGTCACGCACCTGTGAGCAGTGGAAGGCACAGCTCGGGCCGTGGCTCGTGTCCCAGGCGAAGACGACGGATCTCATCGTGACCACCGGGTACCTCAAGACCATCTCGGGTGACGCCGAGCGCCGTGTCGACGACATGGCTGCAGCTTGGAGACCGCTCACCAAGCTGGGTGTGCCGATCGTTGGGATCGCCGACAACCCGTACCACACGTACCTCCCGTACAAGTGCCTGGCGAAGCTCGACGTCGTCCAAGCGGACAGCTGTGCCGTCTCGCAGAAGAAGGCGTTCCCGTTCCCCGACCCGTTCAAGGCGACCGCGAAGGTCGTGCCCGGTGCGAAGTCTCTTGACCTCACCGACTTCTACTGCCGCGATGACGTCTGTCCGTCCGTCATTGGCGGCGTCGACGTGTACCGCGACAACAGCCACATGACGACCACGTTCACCAAGACCCTGTCCCCGTACATCTGGCGCGGGCTGCAACGGCTCGACGTGCTGAACTGACCCATTCCCCACCGGAGGTTGCTGTGCGCTGGCGCAGGAAGACCACACGCCGTCTGCTCCTGGAAGCCACGCAGAAGCAGACGAAGAAGCTCGACGAACTCATCCGGATCGAGAAGGCACAGCTTGCCGCCATCGACCACCTTCGCGGGCAACGGACCGACGCCGTGCTCGCGCACCTCGCGGAGATCGAGTCGGAGTCGGCCGAAGCGAGGCGGAACCTCCAGGCGATCCGCTCGGCCGTGGCCTCGGCGACGTTGCACGAAGTCTCGACCTTCTACGCCGAGCGGCAGCTCGACTTCATAGCGACGCTCGAAGCCGTGCGAGACGACGAGCTCTCGCTCACTCGCTTCGGTGACGGCGAGATCCGCATGATGCTGCGCCCTGAGTACCGGCTCCGGTTCCAGCAGAACCGGCCCGAGCTGCAGCGGGCGCTGCGCGCGATCCTCACGGAGCCGGCGGAACGGACCATAGTCGCGCTCCCCACCTTGTACCACGACCGACACTGGGCAGGTGTCTGGTCCGACTTGTGGCCCGACTTTCGCGAGATCGGCGAGGGATTGCCTCGTTTCGGGAATGCGCACGTTTCGCGCCCACTCTTCTTCCAGCTCTACGGCGACCTTGGCGTGGCGCTCTGGCGGTCGATCTGGGACGGTCGCAGCGCGACCGTGGTGACCGGAGAAGGCTCACGCTTCGAGCTCCTCCCTGCACTCTTCGACGGTCTCAGCGGCGCGCGCTTCGTGCGCACGACGCCGACGGACGCCTTCGCGGAGCTCACGAGCATCCTGGAGCAGCTCGAGGACGACGACTCGGACCTCGTCCTCATCGCGCTCGGTCCGGCGGGATCCGTGCTCGCCCATCTCCTCGCCGCGCGCGGGCGAAGGGCGCTCGACATCGGGCACCTCAGCGACAGCTACCTGAACGTCTTCGAAGGAGGACGGTGGCCCGAGGAGAAGGATCTGACGGCACCGCCGCAGCTCTGATACCCGCGTTCAGGAAGCGAGCTTCCACGGCCAGTCGTAGTACGGGTCCGCGACACCCCAGCCGTCGCCGTACCGCTCGGCGAGGAAGCCCTTCGGATCCGCGGGAGCCCGGAGCGTCTCACCTCGGAACGCCAGCGTCGAGGCGGGCAGGACGAGTGCCGCGTCGATGTCCCTCAGCTTCATCTTCTCCATGTGGAGGCGGGCACGGTCGCCCTGGATGAGCACAGGGAACAGGTCGACGTGGAGCTTCGTCTTCGGGTCGGTCAGATGCAGGTTGAGCGCGGTGGGGCTCTCGTTGCGCCAGATCTTCCAGCCGCGCTCGAGGAGCTTCTCGCACAGCGCGTCGATGAGTGGCCGTGCGTCGTCGCGGTCCACCGCGTCGATCGGGTAGATCATGTCGATGTCGTCGTCATGGACCAGGAAGTCGCCCTCGCGCACCACCCCCAGCAGCGTCCCGTAGCTCATCATGAGCGGGACTCCGAGCGACTCGAACTCGTCGGTGACGCGGCGCATGAGTGCGACATAGGCGTCGCCGTCCTTGCGCAGCGCGCCCACCTCGCGTACGCCGTGCCGCGTCACCGTCAGCTCACCGGCCCCGAGCCGCGCCGATGCGTGGTTGAGCTCACGGGCGAGGCGGTCGAGCGCGGCACGGCTCGGTAGTGCCGCGGCGAAAGACCGGAAGCTGGTAGCCGTGTCCATCCGGAGACGCTCCAGCACCAGCAGGTGGGCGAGGAGGGTCCACTCGTCGTCCGACAGCTCGACCTCGGCCGTCGGTCCACCGGTGGGGAGCACCGCGTACAGGAGCCGTTGTTCCTCGGCGTCGTCGGTGAGCGGGCCTTCCGAGGACCGTTCAGCGAGCAGGCGGACGACCTCCTGCGTAGTGCCGCAGCGTCACTACCGCGCGCTTCGCGCAGGACCAGACCCGTCAACCGTTCCACGAGCGCGAGCGTGCGGTCGGCCGCCTCAGGGCTGCTGGCGTCACCGACGGTCTGCCATGTGCCGCTCTCGTCGAGCACGGCGACCTGGAGGGCGCGCGCCAGGGACCCGAAGGCATCCATGCGGTTGTAGACGCGTACCTCGTCGATCTGGGCGGCCGTCTCGAACCGGACGGACCACCACGGGTTGAGCTGGTCGCCGGTCCGGATCCCGCCGAACTCCAGGCCACGGCGCGGTGCGATCGCCGGTTTGCCGATGCTGCTCTGCTCGACGTTGCGAACCGCAGGCGCAACGCGCTTTCCCTTGCGAGCCACGGTGACGCCCCGGAGCTCGAGCCGCTGCGCCGACGGGCCTGCGAGGAACACCTTCACACCGAGCACCGGCGACGCCGTGACAGGAACCCGCCACAGGCTCGCGTCGATCCCCCGAAGAAGCCGAGCGACGGCAGCAGCAGTGCGACCGGGTCAGCCGTGGACTGCAGCGCCTCGGCAGCGGGCGACGGTGTCGGCTGCGGGCCACGCCGTCGCCCCGAGAACCAGCGTCGAGCGTCCACATCGATCCCTTTCGTCTAGGTTGCGCGAGCGTACCAGCGCTCAGGGGGACCTAGGCCGTCGCAGCCCGGTCGCCGGCCACGGGCGCGGCCACGCCCAGCCCGGGAAGCTTCGCAAGCACCCGCTGGGAGGCATTCCCGTCGTCGAGAGGCGCGAACTCGGCGACGAAAAGGTCGTAGCGCTCGCCGAACTGTGTGCGGTTGTCCTCGACGAGCGCCGCCAGAACCTCGCCCGTGGTCGCGCACAGCGGCCCGGGAGCGATCTCGGCGAGATCGCGATAGAAGCCACGCGTCGTCGACGAGTACAGGGCCAGGTCCGGAACCAAGAAGTAGATCGGCTTCCGGGTCACGGCATAGTCGAACATGATCGACGAGTAGTCGGTGACCAGGGCGTCCGACGCGAGCATGAGGTCGTTGACGTCGGGATAGCTCGTGACGTCGATGACCTCGGGCGGCAGGGCCGCGGCCGACCCCGCTGTGTTGGAGTGGCCCCGATACAGGATGACGGTCCGACGCCCGGTGACGGCGGCGTCGGCCACCACCGCGTCGAAGTCGAGGTAGGTCACCCGACC
Source organism: Luteimicrobium album (assembly GCF_030161555.1). GTDB lineage: Bacteria > Actinomycetota > Actinomycetes > Actinomycetales > Cellulomonadaceae > Luteimicrobium > Luteimicrobium album. Next base: position 2,681,817 of record NZ_BSUK01000001.1, on the reverse strand, counting down.
GTAGCCGCCCGCGCCCTTGAGGTTGTCACGCCAGGTGGGCGCGTAGAGGAGGACCTGGACGTCGTCGTCGATGTCGAAGCCCGCGCGAAGGCGGCGGCGCACGTCAGCGGCGCCCGCGCCGAAGAGGCTGTCGTTGCGCGGATAACCCTCGACCAGCACCGGGCCGCGGTAGTCGAAGGCCTCGGGAAAGATCTCGGCCGAGTACTCGTTCTGTGCCAGCAGCACGTCCCAGGCCGCGGCCTCACGCACCATGAGCTCGCGGTAGGACAGGCTGAGGCTGGCTCCCGGGACGTCGTTGCCGATCCGCTTGAGCGGCGTCCCGTGCCACGTCTGGAGGTAGAGCTGGTGCTCCTTCTTCACGAAGAACCAGGGCCAGTTCGCGTTGTTGACCAGGTAACGCGCGCCGGCGAGGATGCGGAACCACTCGCGAGAGTGCCGCAGCACCGGGGTCGACCACTCCGGGACAGGCGTCGCCAGCGTGGCCACCGACCAGTACTGGGCGATGTCAGGGCGCGACCGGTGCAGCTCCGCGCTCAGGGCCAGGGGCGAGTCCCCGGCGGTCCGCCCGGAGAACGTCTCGAAGAGCACCGCATCGAGCGGTTCGGGCGGGAGCGCACGGTACTCCTCGATCATGCGGGCCTGATCTCGTCGGCTCCGCTCGTCCTCGGCGAAACGCGAGCGGAAACGCACCCAGGCCGCGCCCGCGCCCGGCGTCGAGGTCACGGTCGCAGCGATGCGGCCATTCTCGAGATCGAGGGGAAAGCCGTCCAGCAGCGTTCGAGACGCCGGCAGCCACAGCTCCTGGCCGTCGATGTCCGCCTTGATCACGAAGCCGAAGGTCGTCGACAGGGGGTTGCCACCACGGTCGTCCACCGGGAGGAGGACCGTGAACCGCCCGTCCGGGGCGACCACCAAGGGAGCAGAGACCTCGCCCGCCTTGCCGCTCAGCCGGAGCGTCATGTGCGACGTGTCGCGCGGAGCACGCAGCCATCCGCCGACCGACAGCCCGTCGTCCGTCAGATCGACGGCCGTGATCTGCCCCGTCGCGCGGCCCGACGAGACCAGCACGTTCCCATACTGGGTCGCTCCGAGAACCAGACCGACGACGTCCTCACGTGCAACTGCTGTCGATGCCTGTGCCCATGCGAGGCGACGGCTCACACCGCCGCATGTCGCCGCGATCTTCCAGGGCCGCAGGCCCCAGGACACGCGAGAGCCGACCTGGAGGTCGAACCGCACGATCGCACGGCCGTCGCGCGTCTCGACCTTGCCCGTCGAGGCCAACACGCCCGAGGTCGCCCGGAACGACGTGCCGGTCGCAGGCACCGACGCGAGCTCGAGCTCGACCTCACTGCCCGACACCCGGGCGCCGAGCACCGGGACACGGGCCGGCGAGATCCGGCGGACGGCGAGGTCCTGCGAAGCCTCCTGGCGCTCGACGCACCAGCGCCCGTCGACGGTGAGCGGGCCGAACGAGGGCAGCCGGCCTTCGCCTCGCGGGTCGGGGATCTCGAGCGGCGCCGAGCGGACCAGTCCGTCGACCTCGACCGACACGATGAACCGGTAGGTGTCCGCCGCGTCGAGCTCACCGATCGGGACGGCCGCGCTGAACCCGGACGCGAGGTGCTCGTTCCACGGGTCCCCCGCGCGTCGCTCCGTCGCGGGGTCGTCGTGTCGCTCCACGACGAGCTCGATCTCGTGGCCCCCGACGACACCGCCGTGACGGCGATCTCGGAGTGGTCGGCACGCGCGAGGTCGATGAACGAGAGGTATGCGCTCCCCGTCACGCGCACCGCGGACTCGTCGATCACGACGTCGTCGGTGTGGCTGACAACCTCGACGTCGACGGAGAGGTCGGAGACCACCTCGTCGGGTTCGAGATCGAGTCCGTCGAAGAACTCGGGTGCCAGGACGGGCCGTCCGTCCTGGACGACGCCAGGAACCTTCCAGGTCTGGGTCTCGCGGCGCACGACGAGGCGCGCGATATCGTCACGGTGTCCCTGGTACACGGCGGAGACGAACGGGCGGTCCGCCACGAGGACGTCGCGGATCACGTCATATCCCGCGTCGTCGAGGAAGCCGCGCACGCGTCCGCTCAGGAAGTCCCAGTACGTCTCGTCGGTACGCGGGATCTGCTCGTAGTAGAGGCGCATGTCGAAGCCGATGACCTTCGCCTGCCAGGAGCGACGGACATCCTCGGGGGCCTGGGCCATCGCGTCGTGCAGCGCGTCGATGACTGCCCAACGCCCGGACAGGTCCTCGATCGTCGCCTTCTGCTGCGTGATCGAGGACGTGTCGTCACGGACACGCCAGTGGTAGACGACCTCCGAGAGGACGTCGAACTTGCCGCCCAGGTACGCCTTGGCCGACGGGACCTGGTCTTCGTAGACGCCGGCCGGGTACTCCTTGACGACGCGGAGGAAGAACTCACGGCGGAAGAGCTTGTTCCAGGCGAAGACGTCCTTGAGGATCTCGACGTCGTCCGAGACGGATCGACCCTGCAGGGTCTTCGCGTGGACGCGCTTCGCCCACGGAGGCGTGTGCGTCCCGGTCGAGTCCCACCGCACGAGCGACCCGACCGCGAAGTCCGAGCCGCTCTCGAGGAGCGACTCGAGCATGACCTCGACTGCCCGGGGCGGAACCACGTCGTCGGAGTCGACGAACCAGAGGAACTCGCCCCGGGCGTGGCGGGCGCCAGTGTTGCGCGCGGCCCCGAGTCCACCGTTCGCCTGGTGGATGATCCGAACCCGCTTGTCGCGCCTCGCGATCGACTCGACGATCGCGATCGAGCTGTCCGGCGATCCGTCGTCGACAACCAGGACCTCGAGCCGAGGGTGCGTCTGAGCGAGGATCGAGTCAAGACACTCGGCGACGTACTTCTCGACGTTGTAGACCGGGACGACCACCGACACGAGGTGCCGGCGCCGGCGCAGGGCACGCAGCTCCGCCTGGGCCTTCCGGGGCGCGCGAGTCGCGACGCTGCGGAGGGTGTGCGTGACCGACGACGGCTTCATGCGTGCTGATACTCCTGCTCGGCGAGAACGGTGGACCCGGACCCGGACGGTCTAGACGAACTGGTTGGCCTTTTCCAGGTCCTCCTGGAAGTCGACCTCGACCGCGTAGAGGTCGGAGATGTCCACCGGGAGGAACCGGACGCCGTCCTTCTCGATCGCGAGCTCGAGGCCGCGCTCGAAGTAGTCCTGGTCCTCGGCCTCGTCGAGGCGCTCGACGAACGCCGCCTTGTCCTGCGGGGCCACGTAGTTGATGCCCACGGACTCGCCGAGCGCGTCCACGACCTGCTTCGAGATCTCTTTGATGTACCCGTCCGCGTCGACCGTGTACTTGACCTCCTCCTCGCCGACGGAAGCCGTGTTCACGCAGGTGAAGCTCTGGCCCTGCTCGATCAGCGGGCGCACCCGCTCGAGCACCTGAGGATCGAACACGACGTCGCCGTTGAGCCAGAGGACTCCGCGCTCACCGGTCAGCCGCAGCGCCTTGAGCAGGCTCTTGGACGTGTTGGTGACGTCGTACTGCGAGTTGTAGGCGAAGGTCGCGTCCGGGTTCGCCTCGAGGATCTGCTCGAGCTTGAAGCCGACGACGACCAGGACCTCGGCCTCGCTACCGAAGACGCTCCGCAGGTTGGCCATCTGCTGGGCGTGGATCGTCCGACCGTCCTTCAGCGGGGTGAGCGGCTTGGGGAACGGACGACCGAGCCGCGTCCCCATGCCCGCGGCCAGGATGACGACCTGTACTGACATCTCATGCACCCTTCTCGTCGGCCGCGCTGCTCGCGGCCACGGTGTCGATTGCTCGAGTCTCTCCTGACCTGCGCCCGATGACGTCGTGGCACGCCGCCACGAACCTCTTCGTCGCCGCGCCTGGAGCGACCTCGCCCAGGTAATAGCCGAGGAGCCGCTCCCGCGCCACGCGCGCGCCATCGTCGGCCATCAACGCGCCGACCTTAGCCGAGAACCGCCTGGCGTCATCGGCCGGCAACCCTGGCACGGCCTCGCGCAGCGGGCTCTGGCCCTGCCATACGCGTGAGTCCGCCGGCTCCGTGATCACGAGCGGCCTGTCGAGCGCGAGCCAGTCCACCGCGACACCGGAGATGTCGCACACGAGCAGGTCAGCATCGGCGAAGGACCGCGCGACCGGCACGCCGACGTCCACCCGGTGCCCACCGGGAGCTTCCGCCACGAGGCTACGGAGCTGCGCATCGGCGGCCGCGTACTCCGACGACCGGACCCCCGTGAGGGGTGGGGGCGGTACACGACGCGGAACCGGCCGTCGTCGAGCAGCGACCGGACGAGCGCCTCTCCGTGGGTCGCGACGCTGCCGTAGGCCGCCGTCGACTGCGGCCCCTCCCACGTCGGGGCGTAGAGGACCGTGCGGCGCGTGTCGCCGTTCGCCTCGCTGTGACCCAGGGTCTCGACCTCCTGGAGGAGCTCGTCGATCTGTGGTCGTCCGACCGGCAGACATCGCGCCGTGGCGTCGTAGTCCGCGACCGAGGCGGCAATCCTGTCGACAGCAGCCTGCCCCGCCACGAACGCGTAGTCGTACGCCTTGAGTTGGTTGGACACGGACACCGACTTGTCGCTGTCGCCGTGCATGAGCGACACGTGGACGAGCTGTCCCAGCCGCAGGTTCGTGAAGTTGGCGGGGTTGTGGTTGACGTAGAGGCAGAGGGCAATCGGGCTCCGGCTCAGGAGGTCGTCGAGGGTGGTCGACTCTGCCACCACGACGGCGTCCAGGCCGGAACGCTCCCGCACCGCGCGCGCGGTCCTGGAGTCCTGTAGCACGACCACGACGCCCAGCTCGGCGTCGAGCGCGCGCAGCGTCGGGTACCACTGCTCGATCTGATAGAGCGAGCCCGGCGGGTCGGGGAAGTACACCATGACGCGCTGCGGGAGGCTCCCACCGAGGAGGTCGGCGTCCTCGCCCAGGCGGTCCGGCTGGCCGGACGGGACCACGCCCAGGCGGCGCGCGGTGAGCCAGGCGCGCGAGCGAATACGACGCGCGACGGCGCGAGGCGACGGCATCGTCGGTCAGCTCTTCGCTCGCGACTTGGCCACGAACGCCTTGTACTGCGCGCAGACCTCCTTGGCGGGTCCGTCGGCGACGAGCTCGCCCTGGTGGACCCAGAGCACGCGCGAGCACATGGCCTCGACGGTCGCGAGCGAGTGGCTCACGAGGAACACCGTGCCGGCCTGCTCCCGGATCTTGTTGATGCGCTCCGTGCTCTTGTTGCGGAACGTCGCGTCGCCCGTGGCGAGGGCCTCGTCGATCATGAGGATGTCGGGGACCGCCGACGCTGAGATCGCGAACCGCAGGCGCGCCGCCATCCCCGACGAATAGGCCTTCATCGGCAGGTAGACGAAGTTGCCGATACCCGAGAAGTCGACGATGTCGTCAAAACTGGCCTCGACCTCCTGGGGCGTCATGCCCAGTGCAAGTCCGCCGATCATGATGTTGCGCTCGCCCGACAGGTCCCCCATGAGGACGGCGTTGACGCCCAGCAGGGACGGCTCGCCTGCGACGTACACCGAGCCCTTGGTAGGTGGAATCAGACCAGCGACCGCCCGCAGCAGCGTCGACTTGCCGGAGCCGTTGATGCCGACGATTCCGATGGACTCGCCGTGGCGCGCGACGAACGAGATGCCCTTGACCGCCTTGACCTCGCTCACCGAACCGACGTGCGACCGACCCTGGTTGAGGAGCTTGCGCACGAACGAGTCCTTGCGCTGGGTCGCCGTGCCCAGCTTCTTGCCGCCGAACACGCGGTAGGTGATGTGCAGGTCGTCCACGACCAGTGACGGCTTGGCGTCGTCGCGGATCTCGCGCGGGGCAGCGAGCGTGAGGTCTTCGGCGTCGACCTCGTAGTCGATCTCGGCGTCAGTCACGGCCGTAACGCTCCTCTCCACGCCAGAACAGCAGGAAGCCGACGACGATGAACGAGACGGCCCAGATGGCACCCCAGACCCAACGCGCGGGCGACTGCGGGATCGTGGGATCGTCCATCACGCACGAGCGCACCAGGTAGAGGAACACCGCGACGGGCTGGTAGTCGAGGATCTTCAGCCAGAACTCGTTCGTGACGTGTGTCGAGATGGTCCAGATGACACCCGATCCGTACATCAGCAGACGCATGACGAACGGGATGACGTTGTTGAGGTCCGGCGTGATCGCTACCCAGCGTGCGACGAAGAACGCACAGCCGATGTTGAACAACCACAACAGGGCCATGGCGGGCACGAGGAGCAGCCACTGCCACGTGATCGGGATCGAGTCCATGTCGGGGAGGAAGCCCGAACCGAATGCGAACGCGAGCATCACGATCGTCGCCGGAAGCGCGGTGAAGAGCTCCGACATAACGGACGACGTGGGGAGCACCGCACGCGGGAAGTGGACCGAGCGGACGAGGTTCATGTTCGAGCTGATCGACTTCGCACCCGCCGCGACCGACTGGTCGAAGAACCTGAACGTGAAAGTCCCCAGCACGATGAACGCGATGTGGTTGCCCACGCCCTTCGTCGTGTTCAGGATGAACCCGAAGATCAGCACGTACGTCAACGCGTTCAGCGCGGGATTGAGCAGCGACCAGAGCTGCCCGAGGTAGTTCGTCTGGTTGCGCGCGTAGGCCTTGGACCTCGCCAGGACCGCAGTGAACTGCCGTCGGGCCCAGAGGTTGCGCACGTACTCGCGCAGCGGCGGTCGGACGCCCATCTGCTTGAGGCCGTGCGTCTCGGCAAGGTGACGAAGCTGGTCCGAGGTGAGCGACGGCGTCACAGGAGCCGGGACGGCCCCGGTGGTCGCGGAGGCGGCGGGGGCGGGGGCCTTCCGCTGCGTCGGGACTGTCACGGGAACGAGGTGCTCCTTCGCTCGACCAGGCGGGGTACGAGGCCGGTCCACGACGACGCCCGTCGAAGACCGATACATCCTAACGGGAGCGCGCGCACGTCCTGCGCCGCTCACCGGCGCGGACGCCCATCCTCGCAGGTCGTTCACCGGTCGAGCACCTAGACTTTCCGGACGCGGGCCCCGCGACCGTCTCCCGGCGAGAGGAACGACGATGTACTCCCTGCTCCTGCTCAACGGCGGGATCGGCGCTCGGGTGGCTGCGGGCCGACCCAAGCAGCTCATCAAGGTCCGAGGCCTTCCCATCCTCGTCTACTCGCTGATCGCTGCCGACGCCGTGGCGGAGATCGACCAGATCGTCCTCAACTACCCCGACGGCTGGCGGGACGCCGTGGAACAGGTCGTCGCCGACTACGCGATCCGGACCCCCGTCACGTACGTGCCAGCGGGCGACACGCGCCACGACTCGGTCGCGAACATGCTGTCGTCGGCGACCAACGACGACGTCGTGATCCACGAGTCCGCCCGCCCCCTCGTGAGCGCCGCCGACTTCATGACCCTCCTCGCGGCCCCGGGTCGCAACGTGTCGCTGATGCTCGAGATCCCGTTCACGGTCGCACCCGTCGACCCCGCGACGCGGACGGTCACCGGGTACCTCGAGCGCTCGACCCTGCGCAACGTGCAGCTCCCCCAGAAGTTCGCCAAGGCGGACCTCGAGGACGCGCACCGCCGTGCGGCCGCGGACGGCCTGACGTTCACGGAGGACGCGACCCTCGTCGCGACCTCGGGCCACGAGGTCCGGTTCATCGACGGTTCCGACCGCAACATCAAGGTGACGACGCCGACCGACGTGCTGCTCGCCACGTTCCTGCTGGGGGGCCGTCCCGAGGAGGCCTGGAATGCCTGACGCGACCCCCGCCCCGTCCCGCACGCTCCTCGTCACCGGGGCGTCGCGGGGGATCGGGCTCGAGACCGCGCGCCGCTTCTTGCAGAACGATCCGGCGCTCACCAAGGTCTTCACGCTGGCGCGGCCGTCCCACGACTTCGACGACGCCGTCGCCGAGCTGCGCGCGCTCGCCCGGCCCGGGGTCGAGGTGGTCCGCTACGACGTGGACCTGGGCGACCGGGCCGCCGTCATCGATGTCGTCGACCGCGTCGCCGCCGAGCACGGCAATGTCGACCTTCTCGTCAACAACGCCGGTTACACGAAGCCTGTCCCGCTACAGCAGGTCGACTTCGCGGACTTCGAGCGGACCATCGCCGTCAACCTGTACGCGCCGTTCACGTTCGTTCAGGAGCTCCTGCGCCGAGGCAATCGCTTCGAGCTGATCGTGAACATCGCCTCCACCGCGGGGATCAACGGCCGCTCGGGCTGGCTCACGTACTCGGCGTCCAAGGCCGCCGTCATCAACATGAGCGAAGTCATGCGGTCCGAGCTCGCGATCTACGGCACGCGCGTGGCGTGCATCTCGCCCGGGCGCACCGCGACCGCGCTGCGACGGGTGCTCGCCCCCGACGAGGATCCGGCGACGATCATGCAACCGCAGGACGTGGCGGAGGTCATCGAGATGCTCGCCTCGCCGGTCGGCCGGTTCGTCGACTCGGCCAACCTCGTCGTCCGGCAGTGAGGGCACTCCTGCGGCACGTCCCGAGCGTCGCCGTCACCGCCCTCGCCGCGGCCGCGCTGCTGCTCGCCGCCGTCGATGCGCCGCTGTGGGTCGCCGTCGTCGTCGCCATGGTCGCGCTCGCGGGCACGCTGTGGCTCCTGCGTAGACGCCTGACGCGCCCGGGAACAGGCACCCTGGGCGCCTACGCACCCGCGCGCAGCATCGTCGCTGCGACCGTCGTGGTCTGCCTCGGCCGTACCGACCTGAGCGTCGCCGACTCCCTCGCCGTCTGCGCAACCGTCGCCGCCCTCGTCCTCGTGCCGTTCGAGCCCGCCGCGGGCCGGTTGTGGCGCGCGGGCACGCGACCCGTCGCGCACCTGCCCGGCGTCGAGCTGGACACCCCCGCCCGACGGCGCGGCGCGGCCACGGTCGTCCTCGGTGGCACCCTGGTCCTCGCCGTCTCCGCCGTGAGCGTCTTCGTCGCGTGGTGCGGGGTCGTGGCGTTCGTGGCCGCGTTCGTGCTCGCGGTCCTCACGGCATGGTGGACGCTCGACGCGATCCGTCGGCGTCCCGGGCTCCGGGACACGATCGCCGCGGGGCTCGAGGCCTACGCCGCTCCGGTCATGATCTATCTCACCGGTCCGGGTGGCACCGACTACCAGTTCAAGGTGTGGCAGGACCAGTTCGAGAATCTAGGGCTGCGCGCCGTCGTCGTCGTTCGGGAGACACCGCTCGCCTACAAGGTCGCCGAGCTCACGAGCCTGCCGGTGGTCGGGGCGTCCAGCCTCGCCGACCTCGAGGCCGTCCAGGTCCCGTCCTTCCGCGTGGCGCTGTACGTCAACAACGGCACCAAGAACACGCACAACATCCGGTACGGCGACCTCACGCACGTGCAGCTCCTGCACGGGGACAGCGACAAACCGTCGTCGTTCAACCCGGTGACCGCGATGTTCGACAAGGTGTTCGTCGCGGGGCAGGCCGGGATCGAGCGGTACTGGAACCACGGCATCCCGATCCCCCGCGAGAAGTTCGAGATCGTCGGGCGGCCCCAGGTCGCCGACATCGCGCTGGCGGGCGAGCGACCGGAGGGACCGTTCACGGTCTTGTACGGGCCGACGTGGACGGGCTTCAACGCCGACAACAACTTCGGCTCCCTCCACGTGGGCGCGGAGATCGTCCGCGGCCTGGTGCGGCGCGGATGGACCGTCATCTTCCGGCCGCACCCCTTCTCGCTGCGCGACGCCGCCTCGCGGGCCCACATCGCCGCGATCGAGGAGATCCTGCGCGCCGACGCGGCGTCGTCGGGCCGGGAGCACGTGTTTGGGGAGGACGCGAGCGCCACCATGACGCTCGTCGACTGCTTCAACGCGTCCGACGCCCTGGTGTCCGACGTCTCGTCGGTCCCCGCCGACTACCTGTACTCGGAGAAGCCGTTCGTCATCGTCCAGGTCGACGACGGACCGGTCGACGCGTTCCTCGCCGAGTTCGCGCTCGGCCGGGCCGCGTACGTGGCTCGAGCCGTCGAACCGGCGTCGATCGAAGCGGCCCTCGACGGGCTCGCGCACGACACGATGGCGGACGTCCGGCGCGAGATGCGCACCTTCTACCTCGGCGACATCCCACGCGAGACCTACGCGGAGGCGTTCCCGGCCGCGGTCCGCGCGCTCGTCGACGCCAATCCGGCGCCTGCCGTGCCGACGGAGCGTCTCGATCGCGGCGAGGAGCCGACGGACCCGCAGGAGGACGCGGACGACGAGGACGAGTGACCGCTCGGCCTACGGCACGCGGGCGTCGCTGTCCGCGAGGGCGATCATCCGCTCGCACGCGGTGACGAACGCCGCCATCGAGGCGCCGGGCGTCGTGTCACCCAGGTAGTACTCGAGCAGGGCATGGCGCGCGTCCCGGCCGGGGTCGTCCTCCAGCTCGGCGCGGAGCAGCCCTGCGGCGCCGGCCACGTCGGCCACCGCCAGGCGGGGCACGGTGTCCAGCAGGCGGGTGCTCGCGGTGACCGTCTCGGTGGACGTGGGCACGGTCACCACGAGCGGCCGTCCATTCGGCAACCAGTCCATCGCGACCGCCGACACGTCGCACACCAGCACGTCGGCCGCGGCGAACGCCTCGGCGAGCGACTCGTCGCCGCTGACCCGGTGCCCTGCCTGCGGCTGCGCCTCGGCCGCTCGGGCGAGCCTCTCGCGGATCGTCGCGTCGGCCTCGCCGTACGCGGCGTCACGAACGCCTGAGAGCGGGTGCGGCCGGTACACGACGTCGAACCCGCCGTCGTCGAGGAGACGCTCCACGAGCGCGAGCCCGTGCGTCGCGACCGAGCCGTACGCGGCCGTGGGCTGCGCGCCCTCCCAGGTCGGCGCGTACAGGACGGTTGCCCTGGCACCTGGTGCGACCGGGGGCCTCACGGCCGGCGTCTCAAGCTGCGGGCGCCCGACGATCACGGTGCGCGCGGGCGCGTCGAAGCGCGGCAGGTACCGGTCGAGACGGTCCACGGCGGCCTGTCCGGCGACGAACGAGAAGTCGTACGCCTTGGCCTGGTTGGACACCGAGATGATCTTGTCGCTGTCGCCGTGCAGCAGGGACACGTGCACCATCGACGCGAACCGCAGCATCGAGAAGTTGTCGGGGTTGTGGTTGACGTACAGCGCGAGGCGCACGTCGCTGCGCGAGTAGACGTCGTCGAGCGTCGCATACCGCGCGACGGTCACCACGCGCAACGGCGTCTCGGCCCGGATCGCGCGCGCAGTCCGCGAGTCGGCCGTGACCACCACGAGGGTGCGTCCGGTTCAGCTCGACCAGCGGGCCGTACCACTGCCGGAGCTGGTAGAGCCCGTCGGGGGTGTCCGAGAAGGGGACGACGATCTGCTCGTCGAAGCGGGTGCCGACCAGGTCGGCGTCTTCGCCGAGCCCGTCCGGGGTGCCGGCCGGCAGGAGCCCGAGCTTGCGGATCACTCCACCGCCCGCGGTCCGGATCCGGCGGTTGAGGCTCGCCCCGCGGGCCTTGGACGTCATGACCGCAGAGTCTAGTGGCCGCGGCCGCACCCTCCGGCCCCGCTCATGCGTCGAAGCGTCCCCGCCAGGCCTCGATCGACGACGACGCCGGGAGAGCGCGCGCGTACGCCCGCCGGAGCGCGCCCCACCGCACCGCGGCCCGCGCGTGCAGGAGCAGGATGCGTGCGAGTGCCCGCCGGGCCCGCCGGGGATCGCGCACGAGCGGCGCGGACCCGTCGTCGAACACGACGGCGTCACGCCCGAGCCCGTCGGTCCAGCCGAACGCGCTCGGGCCCGCGAGCGCCGCCACGGACGACCCGCCTCCGGTTGCCGCGGGGCGCACGAGCCCGACGACGGCGCGCAGGGCAGCCTTGCGGGCCGGGACGGGCGTCCCTCCGGCGGCCGGCCGCGCCGACGGTGTCGGCAGCGCGACCACGGGTGTCTGCGGGGCGTCGTCGAGCAGGGCCTGTGCGCGGGGCCGCACCGAGGTGAGGTCGTCGTCGAGCCAGCCGGGGCCGTCGAGCGCTTCGGCCAGCGCGGCGTTCCACAGCTCGGCGGTCGCGTACTGGAGGCTGAGGACGTGCTTGACCTGGTGGACGAACGAGTCGGCCAGGACACCGCGCCCGCCCCCGTAGGCGGCCGCCGTGGCGATCCGGTTGCGATGCAGCGGCCACGACGACCAGGACGAGCTCGTCCCCTTCGTCGCCCACGTGGGGTGATGGACCGCGAACCCCGGCAGCGTCCGGACCGTGTAGCCGGTGCGCCCGGCGCGGAGCCCGTACTCGGCGTCGTCCCACTTGAGGAAGTAGGGCGCGGCGAGGCCGAGGTCGGAAGTCGCGCCGGCGGGCACCACACAGCCCCACCAGCCCCCGTACTCGGCGCGGTCGTCGGGCCGCGTGAAGCTCCACGTCTCCGGGGTGCCGGGGCCGACGTCGACGCCGCCGTGGTCGCCGTCGACCCCGTCCGTCGGGCCCCAGCGGAACGGGCCGCGCGCGACCCCTCGGCGAGCGCCTGCAGACGGGTGGGGGCGGCCGCGTCGAGCAGACCGGTCCCGAAGAACGTCCGGGGCGCGAGCGCAACGAGCGCCGTGAGCCGGCGCAGCGTCTCGGGGTGGGTCTGGGCGTCGTCGTCGTGGAGGAAGACGGGGTCGTCCGGCCATCGGGTGCCGGCCTCGAGCAGGCCGCGCGAGTAGCCGCCGGAGCCGCCGAGGTTCGCCTGCTCGACGAGCAGGACCCGTTCCCCGGCTGCCGCGAGCGCCTCGCGGGCTCCGGGATGGGCGGCGAGGGTGCCGCCCTGGTCGATCAGGACCACGCGCCCAGCGACGCCCGCGAGCGCCGGCGCGGTGAGGCGGGCGAGCTGGGCGAGGGCGTCGTCCTCGGCGCGGAAGGTCGGGACGACGACGGTCAGCGGCCGGATCGTCGCGTCGCTGTCGACGGACCACTCGGCGGCGTCGAGCCTGCCGTCGCTCGCGCCCGCGGTGAGCTCGAGCCAGCACCAGTCGATGTCGGCCGCCGGGACGTCGAGCGTCCACGGCGAGCCGTCGGACAGCTCGGTGCGCGCCAGCTCACGCCGCTCGCCGCCGTGGGAGGCGTGGGCCACGAGACGTCCCCGTCCTTGGACGGTGAGCCGCACCGTGCGAGTCCCCAGGCTCGCCCACCAGCCGACGGGCGCCGCGTTGTGCCACGTCCCGAGATCGAGAGTGTCGCCACCTGCGACGGCGAGCCCGCCCTCGCCCGGGGCGAGCTCCGCAGGACCGCGCCAGAACAAGGGAAGGCGGGCGACGTCGTCGTCGGGGCCGGGGAGGGCGAGGCGCTGCAGCGCAAGAGGTGACGGCACCGGACGATTCAACCATCCGCGTCGGGCCGGGCCTCACGGCCGCGCACGCGAACCGCGAGGGTCCCAGCCGCGGTGCGGTAGGGCGTCACCTCGACCGTCCCGACGGGACGAACCGTCCCAGCCACGTCGGTCGCGAGGGTGTCGTCGGGCACCGACAGCCGTCGCGAGAACGACCGACCGAGCATCGCGAGCTGGAGGCGCACGTCCCAGATCCCGGGGTCGAGGGGGCGCCCGAAGGCAGCATGCGGCGGGTCGACCTCCGCGACGAGCCGCACGACGGCGCCGCCCCGCTCGGGCGCGACGTCGATCCGCGTGTCGACGGGCCACTCGGTGCCGACCTCCCGGTCACGCACCGTGACCTCGCCGGTGGGCCGGTCGACGTCGAGCACGCGCAGGTCGAACGTGCCGTCGTCGGGTAGGCCTGGCACCGACCAGCGCTCGCCGCCCAGGGGGTCGACGACGCGCCGGCCCGGGAACACCATGCGCACGGTCGCCTCGACGCGGAGCGTGCCCGCGCTGGTCCAGCTCGCCGAGACGAGCGCGTCCTTCGCGTGCGCCCGGGTGCGGAGCTCCTGCACGGCCCGGTATGCCTGCTCGTCGCGACGTCGCAGGGCCTGGAGCTGGCCACGGCGGACGAGCGGCTGCCGGTCGTCGAGACGCGCCGGGACGGCGTCGTCGACCCACTGCGCGGTCGCAGCCAGCTCCTCCGCCTGCCGCTCGGGCGAGTGCTTGAGCCAGCTCGCGATGAACGGACGCGTGAACGCCTGCCCGGTCGCGGCGATCTTCAGGGCATCGCTCACGTCGGGCGGACCGCCGAGCGTGTCGACGAGGTTCATCGCCTCCGCGAAGTAGCCCCAGTACTCGGCGGGGACGGTGGGTCGCGACGAATTGTTGCCTCGGTGCTTGATCCACCGGTAGCACGGGTAGGACGCGAGGACGGACACCCGCGGCGACGCGGCGAACACCTGGCCCATCACGTGGTAGTCCTCGAGCCGGACCGGGCCCTCCGGGAACCGGATGGCGTGGTCGAGCAGGAAGCTCCGCCGGAAGAGCTTGTGGACCGTCCGGGACAGGGTCACGCCGTCGCGGACGAGATCGGCGACCTCGACGTCGCGACGCCACAGCGGCCAGTACGGCGTGTTGGCACCGGACTGCACGACCTTGCCCATGACGACGTCCGAGTCGTTGCGCTCCGCCATGGCGCACGTGCGCTCGAGCGCCTCGGGGAACAGCTCGTCGTCCTGGTCGGAGAAGAAGACGTAGCGCCCGCGGGCGTGGCGCACCCCCACGTTGCGGGGACGCCCCGGCCAGCCCGACGCCGGGATCTGGTGCACCTGGACGTTGCGGTGCTCGCGGGCGATCCGGGCCAGACGGTCCGGTGTGTCGTCCGTCGACCCGTCGTCGACGAATACGACCTCGTACTGGTCATCCGGGAGCGACTGGGCCCAGAGGGACGCACACAGGTCGTCGAACCCGACCGACGGGTTGTGCAACGGCACCACCACGCTCACGAGCGGCTCACGTCGGACCCACGGCACGCGCACCCCTGGCCTCCCCTCGTTCCGCTCTTCTCCCACCAGAGCACGCGCCCGCGCCACCCGCCAGACGGCGGCGCGGGCGTCACGAAGTCCTCACCGTACGGGCACACCGTACGGGCGCGCAGCGCCCGCGCCGGGACAGCCCCGCTCAGCGTGCCAGGAAGGTTCAGCAGCGCCTCGTCGGCCTCGTCCGGCCTTCGGGGATCGGCACCACCTCGAGATCCGCGATCAGGTGCTCGTCCCTGAGCCGCGCGGCCGTCGACGCGAAGGCTAGGATCCCCTCCGCCTCGCCGCGGATCACCAGCGTGGGGACGCCGAGCTTCGGTAGGTCGCCCCGGAAGTCCGTCATCCACGTCTCGAAGCAGGCGTACGTCGCGCACGCGGACGGGCCCGCTGCGACCTGGAACGACGCCCGCAGCACGGCGTCGCCGATCCGCTCGGGCGCGAGGACGTCGGTGTTGTAGAAGTCCACGAAGAACGCGTCGAAGTAGGCGTGGAGGTCCTTGGCGATCGCACCCTTGATGCCCTCGAAGGCCTCGCCGGGAACGCCCTGCGGGTTCTCGGCGGTCTGCAGCAGGAACGGCGAGATGACGCCGATCAGCACGGCCTCGGCGACGCCCGCCGTGCCGTAGGTCCCCGAGGTACCGCGTGACCTCGCCCGTGCCCATCGAGAACCCGGCCAGGACGACCTCCTCGTCGAGGGCGAGGTGGTCGAGCAGCGCCTTGAGGTCGGCGGCGAACGTGTCGTAGTCGTAGCCGACCGTCGGCTGGGACGACCCACCGAAGCCGCGCCGGTCGTAGGTGATCACGCGGTAGCCCGCCGCCAGCAGGGCCGTCTCCTGGCGTTCCCACGAGGCGCCGCTCAGCGGGTAGCCGTGGACCAGCACGACGGGACGTCCCGCGCCGTGGTCGGTGTAGCGGAGCTGGATCTCGGTGCCGTTCTCGGTGCCGACGGTGACGAAAGGCATGGTTCTTCTCGCTCTCGGTGCGGGGTGGTCCGTGACTCCACCCTCGCCGCGCGCGTCCCTCCGGCGCGCCCGTACCCCTCCCTGGTCGATGCCCTGGCGGGAGCGCGTCGCCCTGGCCGCAGACACGACAGCGTGTTGAATGGGCGCATGCGCGGCATCATCCTCGCCGGCGGCTCCGGCACTCGCCTGCACCCCATCACCCTGGGCACGAGCAAGCAGCTCGTCCCGGTGTGGGACAAGCCGATGATCTACTACCCGCTCTCGACGCTGATCCTCGCGGGGATCCGGGATGTGCTCGTCATCACGACGCCGCACGACGCGCCGCAGTTCGAGCGGCTGCTCGGCGACGGCTCGCAGTTCGGGATCTCGATCACCTATGCGGTCCAGCCCGAGCCGAACGGGCTCGCGCAGGCGTTCGTGCTGGGTGCGGACTTCGTCGGCAGCGACCACGTCGCGCTCGTGCTCGGCGACAACATCTTCTACGGCCCCGGGCTCGGGGGCAGCTCCTGCGCTTCGAGTCGATCGACGGCGGAGCGGTGTTCGCGTACCGGGTCCAGGACCCGACGGCGTACGGCGTGGTCGCGTTCGACGACGCCGGCAAGGCCCTCTCTATCGAGGAAAAGCCGGCGCATCCGCGGTCGAGCTTCGCGGTGCCCGGCCTGTACTTCTACGACAACGACGTGGTCGCGATCGCCCGGGACCTCGAGCCGTCGGCGCGCGGCGAGTACGAGATCACCGACGTGAACCGTCACTACCTGTCCGCCGGACGGCTGCACGTCGAGGTGCTCCCCGTGGCACGGCGTGGCTCGACACCGGGACGTTCGCGTCGCTCCTCGAGGCCAGCGACTATGTGCGGGCCATCGAGAACCGCCAGGGCCTTAAGATCGGCTGCCCCGAGGAGGTCGCCTGGCGTCGTGGGTTCCTCAGCGACGACGAGCTCCGCGCGCGCGCGGAGCCCCTCGTGAAGTCCGGCTACGGCACCTACCTCCTGCGCCTGCTCGAGACCGAGTCCGCGACGTAGTACGGCTGCCGGTATACCTCGCGCGGTATACCGGCGGCCGTACTACTTCGCGAGGACCGCGGGGGCCGCCTCGGCCCAGCGCTCGCGCCAGTCGCCGATCGGCTCGACGCCGACCCGCCGCAGCGCGTCGTGCCCCAGCACGGAGTAGGCCGGGCGGGGGCGGGGCGGACGAACGCCTCGGACGTCGTCGGGCGCACCGCCTCCGGGTCGCGGCCCACCGACGCGACCGCGGCGCGCGCGAAGTCGAACCACGTGGCGTCCCCCGACGACGTCGCGTGGTAGATCCCGCCGGGCGCCTCGGCGGCGACGAGCCGGACCGCGAGGTCCGCGACGTCACGCGTCCAGGTGGGCTGCCCGCGCTGGTCGACGACGACGTCCACGCCCCCGCGCTCGCGCGCCACCCGCACGATGGTCTTGGGGAAGTTGCCGCCGCCGGCCCCGTAGAGCCAGGCCGTGCGGAGCACGAGATGGTCGAGGCTCGCGGCGAGCACGGCCCACTCTCCTGCGGCCTTGGTCCGCCCGTAGGCCGAGCGGGGGCAACGGGCGCGTCCTCGGCGTACGGAGCGTCGGCGTCGCCGGCGAAGACGTAGTCCGTCGACGGGTGCACGAGCCGGGCAGCCCCAGCGGCCGCTGCCCGCGCGAGGTTCGCGGCCCCGACCGCGTTCACCGTGAAGGCGTCGGCCTCGTGCTCCTCCGCGGCGTCCACGGCGGTGTACGCGGCCCCGTTCACGACGACGTCCGCGCCGTCGAGCGCGTCGCGGCAGGCGGCGGCGTCGGTCACGTCGAGCTCGGCGCGCGTCAGCGGGACGACGTCGTGTCCGGCCACGCGAGCCGCAGCGACGACGTCCTGCCCGAGCATGCCGGCCGCGCCGACCACGATCCACCGCACGATCCCGAGGCTACCCGGCCGTAGGCTCGGCCTGTGGATGTCCGAGAGCTCTCCGTCCCCGGCGCCTTCGAGGTGACCCCCAGCAGTTCGGCGACCCCCGAGGCGTCTTCCTCGAGTGGTTCAAGGACGCGCCCTTCACGGCTACCGCCGGGCATCGGTTCGACCTGCAGCAGGCCAACCTCTCGGTGTCGGCCGCGGGCGTCGTGCGGGGCATCCACTTCGCCGACGTCCCGCCCAGCCAGGCCAAGTACGTGACGTGTGCCAAGGGAGCGGTGCTCGACGTCGTCGTCGACATCCGGGTCGGCTCGCCCACGTTCGGCCGGTGGGACTCCGTGCTGCTCGACGACGTCGACCGGCGCGCGATCTACCTGTCCGAGGGCCTGGGGCACGCGTTCATGTCGCTCGAGGACGACTCGACGGTGCTCTACCTGTGCTCGGCGCCCTACGCTCCCGGCCGGGAGCACGGCATCCACCCGCTGGACCCGGAGGTCGGCGTCGCGTGGCCGACGACCGCACGCGACGGCAGCCCGCTGACACCGCTCCTCTCGGACAAGGACGAGGCGGCACCGACGCTCGTCGAGGCGCGGGAGCAGGGCCTGCTCCCCCGGCTCGAGGACGTCGAGGCGTTCGTCGTGACCCTCCCTGACCTCGAGCCTCAGCCCACGATCACGTGCGCGCTCGTGGCCGATGTTCCCACCTTGTCCGACGCCACGACGACCCTGAACACGCGGCTGCCGTTGGTCGAGCGCGTGACAGTGAACGTCGACCTGCCGACCGCGCCGACAGCGGCCTTCGGCGTCTTGGTCGAGCGCGTTCGCCAGCCATGCGCCGTCAGCTCCTGCAGGCGCATCGACCCGGAAGGGTAGGACGTCGCCGTGATCGTGACGCGCCGGGTGTGAGCCACCGCCTTCTTCGAGACCTTCACGCGACGCTCGGTCCGCACGCTCCACGATGACGAGGTCGAAGCGAGGAAGCTGGTGTCGCCGACGACGACGGCACGGTAGACCGTCGAGGCGTACTGCCGGGTCGCGAACGTCGCGCAGCCGGTGCCCCCGAGGTCGTTTTCGACGTCACGGTCTTCCAGGTTTTCGCACCGCCGACTCTGCGCTGCAGGCGCACGCCGGCCTTGACCATCGTGCTGCCGCTGCGGACGCACACCTGGAGCCGCTCGGTCGCACCGCGTGGCACAGGCCCAAAGCTGCCACCGGATAGGTCGGCGAGGGTGGTACGGGTGGGCACACGCGGCACGGTGACGGTCCGACTGGCCGACGACGGTTGGAGCGTGCCGTTACCTGCGAACGCGACCGCTACCGTGTGGGCACCGCCCGGCAGCGAGAACCCCCAGCTCGACGTCTGGGACCACGGATAGGTGCTGAAGGTTGCCGCCTTGTGACCGTCGACGGAGACGACGAGCGGTACCTCGCCGACCTCTGGAGACGAACCGGCCGCGTTCCTCCCCGCTGTCAGGCCCGCCGTGACCTCCGCGTGGAGCCCACTCACCGTGAGGCCGGTGATCGTGAGGGTCGTCGGCGCCCTTTCGTCCTTGACCGGCTGGGGTGCGTCGGTCGAAGCCCCGGGATAGCCGACGTCGCCGTGGTAGACCGCCGTCAGGCTGTCGGTCGGACGCACGCCCGCGAGCGTGGTCGACCCGACGCTCTTCGCGCCCCATTCCGGAAAGGTGACGGAGGTGCCCGCGAGATCGACGTGGCCGACCACCGAGCCGTTCCGCAGGATGTCGACGGTCCCCGTCGGCGCGAGGACAGTCGCCCAGGGCAGGAAGGTGTGCTTCGCGTCGAACGTGGACACTGTCACCGTGGCTCGGACCGGCGTGTCGGCCGGCCCGCTGCTCGGGATCCACGCGCTGAGATCGACGTGGACGATCGGCACGGTGGTCGTCACAGTGACCGGAACCGACTGCACGGACTCCCCGTTGCCCGGGTCGTAGGTGAGATCCAGGTCGTTCGTGCTGCCGTACGCCGGGGCGGCGGCGTCCGCCCAGCTGTACCTGCCCGACGCGACGGTCGCGGTCGCGAGAACCACGCGGTCAGTCGGATCGCTCAGCAACACGCTGCCGGACGTCGCCGGGTCCCCGGTGGCGCACGTGGACACGGTGCCGCTGCCTGCGAACTGCCGCCCGTAGGACTTCGTCTGGGTGAACGTCACGACGTACGGCTGGGTGCACGTCTCCTGGACGGGGGCCGTGTCGTCGGCGACTGCCGCCGTCGGCACGACGACTGCGGGCGCAAGGACGCCCGCGACCAGGATGAGCAGGGAGGCGGCGAGGCGGCGGTTCCGCATGGTGCGATCTCCGAAGAAGAGGACCTGAACCACGCTGGACTGCGGGCCGCCCGGATCTTACATCCTGTGGGCAGCCGGGAGCTGCTCAACGGGCGGGGGCCGGTCCGGTGACGCGACGAAACCGCTCAGGCCTGGCCCGACGCGCGGTACTTGGCCTCCGTGGCTGCCTTGCGCGGCCTCCACCACGCCTCGTTGGCGCGGTACCAGTCGACGGTCGCCTCGAGGCCCTCGCGGAAGTCGGTGTACCGCGGCGTCCAGCCGAGCTCGGTGCGGAGCCGCGTGGAGTCGATCGCGTACCGCAGGTCGTGTCCGGCGCGGTCGGTGACGTGGTCGAAGTCGTCGGCGTCGCGGCCGAAGACCTCGAGCAGGGTCCGGACGACATCGAGGTTGGACTCTTCGCCGTCGGCCCCGATGAGGTAGGTCTCCCCGGCTTCCCGTCCTCGATGATCCGCCAGACGGCCGCGTTGTGGTCGTCGACGTGGATCCAGTCGCGCACGTTGAGGCCGGCGCCGTAGAGCTTGGGCCGGACGCCGTCGATGAGGTTGGTGATCTGGCGCGGGATGAACTTCTCGACGTGCTGGTACGGCCCGTAGTTGTTGGAGCAGTTCGAGATGGTCGCCTGCACGCCGAACGACCGCACCCAGGCGCGCACCAGCAGGTCGGAGCCGGCCTTGGTCGACGAGTACGGGGACGACGGGTTGTACGGCGTCTCCTCGGTGAACTTCCGGTCCGTGGCCGGGTCGGCCGGGTCGCGGAGCGGCAGGTCGCCGTAGACCTCGTCGGTCGAGATGTGGTGGTAGCGCACGCCGTGGCGGCGCACCGCCTCGAGCAGCGTGAACGTCCCCACGAGGTTCGTCCGCACGAACGGCGACGGGTCGGCGAGCGAGTTGTCGTTGTGCGACTCGGCCGCGAAGTGCACGACGATGTCCGCATCGGCCACGAGCCCGTCCACGAGCGCCGCGTCGGCGACGTCGCCCTGGACGAACGCGACGCCGGCCGAGACCGGTGCCAGCGAGGACAGGTCGCCCGCGTAGGTGAGCGCGTCGAGGACCGTGACCTCGGCACCCGGCCGCGTGCGCACGGTGTGGTGGACGAAGTTCGCGCCGATGAACCCGGCCCCGCCCGTGACCAGAACCTTCATGTCCCTCTGTTCTCCGTCAGACCCGCACGCGCGGTGCGAGCCTGTTGTCCACCATCGACAGCGCCGACCCGATGGCCATGTGCATGTCGAGATACTGGTAGGTGCCGAGCCGCCCGCCGAAGTACACGCCACGCTCGTCGTGCTCGCGCTCGGTGAGCCCACGGTACGCGAGGAGGCGCGCCCGGTCCGCCGGCGTGTTCACGGGGTAGTACGGCTCGTCCCCGCGATCCGCGAACCGCGAGAACTCGCGCATGATCACGGTCCGGTCGTCCGGGTACTCGCGCTCGGGGTGGAAGTGCCGGAACTCGTGGATCCGCGTGTACGGCACGGCGAGGTCCGCGTAGTTCATGACGGGCGTGCCCTGGAAGTCGCCGACGTCGAGCACCTCCTGCTCGAAGTCGAGCGTCCGCCAGCCGAGCTCGCCCTCGGCGTAGTCGAAGTACCGGTCGACCGGGCCCGTGTAGACGACGGGCACGTTCCCGACGACGGCGTCCTTGTGCACGGGCTGCGACGTGTCGAAGAAGTCCGTGTCGAGCCGCACCTCGATGCGCGGGTGGTCGGCGAGCCGCTCGAGCCACGCGGTGTACCCGTCGACGGGCAGGCCCTCGTGGGCGTCGTTGAAGTAGCGGTTGTCGTACGTGTACCGCACGGGCAGGCGCGAGATGACGCTCGCGGGCAGCTCGGTCGGGTCGGTCTGCCACTGCTTCGCGGTGTAGTCACGGATGAACGCCTCGTACAGCGGCCGCCCGATGAGGGACACGCCCTTCTCGTCGAGGTTCGCGGGCTCGCGCCCCGCGAGGACGGCGTCGAGCTCGGCGGCCTGCTCGCGCACGAGCGCTCGGGCGGCGTCGGGGCCGTAGGCCGACCGGAAGAACTGGTTGATCGTCCCGAGGTTGATCGGCATCGGGAAGACCTCGCCCCGGTACGTCGTGTACACGCGGTGCACGTAGCCCGTGAACGCCGTGAACCGGGTCGCGTACTCCCAGACCCGCTCGTTCGACGTGTGGAACAGGTGCGCGCCGTACCGGTGCACCTCGATGCCCGTGGTGGGCTCGTCCTCCGAGTAGGCGTTCCCGCCGATGTGGGAGCGCCGCTCGACGACGAGCACGCGTGCGCCGTGCTCGTTCGCCATGCGCTCCGCGACGGTCAGGCCGAAGAAGCCCGATCCGACGACGACCAGATCAACGTCCACCCGTGGCCTCCTGGGCTCCTTCGACGCCCTCGGAGGGCTCCTTGACGATCAGCGTGCGGTAGGCGGCCTTGCGGAGCGCCTCGGGGACGAGACGGTAGCCCCCGCGAACGACGACGTTGCGAACGTACTGCGATCTGCTGGTGAACCCCTCGTCGCGCAGGGTGCGCTGGAGCCGCAGCTCGGAGCGCAGGAGCCGCGTGCCGCCGCGCCGCGCGTACGCACCCGCCCCGACCCGGTACAGCACGAGCGGCTCGGGGACGTTCGCGACCTGCGCACCGGCCGCGATCATCCGCGCGAACAGCAGGTAGTCCTCCATGAGGTCGAGCGTCTCGTACCCGCCCGCGCCCCGGACCGCCGACCGCCGGTACACCACCGACGGGTGGTTGAACGGGTCGTGGAAGCGCGAGTAGCGCTCGATCTCCTCGGGCGTCGTGGGCGGGGTGCGCGTGCGACCCCACTCCGCCTCGTCCTCCTCGATCTCGACGATCGCCGACCCGACCAGGTCGTAGCCCGCGGTCACCAGGGGCACCTGCACCGCGAACCGGTGCGGCAGCGACACGTCGTCCGCGTCGACGCGCGCCACGATCTCGTGGTCGCAGTGGTCGAGGCCGACCTCCAACGCGGCCGCGAGGCCGACGTTCTGCGGCAGCTCGACGAGGTCCACGTCGACCCCGGGGGTCGACGCGAGCTTCTCGAGCAGCTTCTGCAGCTTGGGCCGCACCGGCCCGTCCCGGACGACCACGACCTGCGTCGGCGGGAGCGTCTGCTCGCGCGTCGCGGACTCGAAGGCGCGCCGGACGAACCGGCGCTTGTCGCCGTCGTACACGGGCATGAGGACGGTGAACGGCTCCGTGTCGAGCGGCGCGAGGCCGTCCGGGCCGAGGTCCTCGCGGGCGACGGTCATGCGCGCCCTCCGGCGACCGGCCGCCCCGCAGCGGCCTCGACCGCGCGGGCCTCCGCCTCGACCGGGCCCAGGCCCTCGAGGACGGCGTCCGCGGGCCGCGGGGCGCTCGCGACGCCGTCGCGCAGGCCCTTCCAGCCGGACGCGAGCAGCGTCCGGCGGTCCTGCGAGCGTGCGACGGTTCGCCCCCACCGGACCAGGGTCGACGCGCCGTATGCGGCCGTGTCCACGGGCCCCAACGCGCGCGACCGCGAGAACATCCAGACCTTGTTGCGGACCTCGTTGTAGAACCGGGGACCCGGGTCGACGTCGGTGCCCGCGAACTTCGCCGTCCGGTGCTCGACGACGCTCGCCGGCACGTACAGGCCCGGCCGGTGGCGCAGCAGGCGGGTGGAGAACTCGAAGTCGTCGTTCCAGATGAAGTAGTCGGCGGCGGGCAGACCGTCCTCGCGCACCGCCCGCGCGTCGACGAGCATCGACACGAACGAGCTCGACCGCACCGGCACCGCGCCCGCGACGTGGGCCCGCCGGACCTCGTCCTGGTCGGCGCGCGGGCGGCGCCGCGGCGTGTTCATGGGGTGCTCGCGCCCGTCCGTCCACACGGCCTTCGAGCCCGCGACCGCGACCGGCTCCCCGCCCGCCGCCTCGAACGCGTCGCGCGCCACGAGGAGCTCCGCGAGCGCCGTCGGCGTGGGGATCGTGTCGTCGTCCATGAGCCAGACCAGGTCCGCCGGGGCGGCCCCGTCCGACGGCGCCACGGCGTGCGCGAGCCCGGCCGCGAAGCCGCCCGCGCCGCCCGTGTTGCGGGCCAGCGCGAGCACCTCGGGCGCGCTGGGGTGCTCGCGGGCGATCGTCAGCGAGTCGTCCGTGGACGCGTTGTCGACGACGACGACGTGGTCGAGCGGGCGGGTCTGGGCCGCGATCGCGTCGAGGGCCGCGGCGAGCAGGTCCCGCCGGTTGTACGCGACCACGACGGCGACGACACGGGCAGGCACGGCTTCCACGCAGCTCCTCAGGACCGGACGGACAACCCCCACATCCTAGGCTGCGCCGTCGG
The DNA here is from genome assembly GCF_030161555.1 of Luteimicrobium album. Taxonomy (GTDB): domain Bacteria; phylum Actinomycetota; class Actinomycetes; order Actinomycetales; family Cellulomonadaceae; genus Luteimicrobium; species Luteimicrobium album. The sequence continues at coordinate 2,657,517 of NZ_BSUK01000001.1, read as the reverse complement.
GCACCCCGGGCCGGGCCCGGGTGCCGCGCGGTCAGCTGCGCCCGAGCCCGACCGCCGACACGCGGACCGGCTTGTGGTCGAGCGTCTTCACCACGACCGTCCCGGAGCGCGCCCGGGAGAGGACGACGTCGAGCTGCTTCGCCCAGGTGGTCCGGGAGGCCGCGGTGGAGCGCGTACCCACCCGAACCCCGCCGACGTAGACGGCGAGCCGCCCCTCCCCGGGCCCCGTCCGCACGATCAGGCGCACGCGCTTGACGCTCCTCGCCGTGCTGATGATGATCGTGGCGCCCTTGGCGGACGTCTGGTAGGCGCCGTCGCGGTAGTAGCGGCCGTCCGACTTCTTCGCCCAGCGCAACGAGCCGGTCGACTTCTTGAGCAGCGCCGAGCTCACGGGCCGGGTGACCGTCCGGTAGTGCGCGAACGCGCTCGACCCGCCCGGCCCGACGGCCCGGACCGCGACGTCCCACGTGACGCCCGTGCCCTTCATGGACAGCCGGGCGTGCGTGCTGGTCGTGGTGGCGACGCGGTGCCACGCTCCGCACCCTTGCCGTGGGCCGCGGACCGATCCCAGACCTCGTACCGCGTCGCGCCCTTCGACGCCTTCCACGTGTAGATCTGGGCCGTGCCGGGCCGGACGGCGGCGCTCGCCGGGAGCGCGACCGCCCGGGGGTGGCGGCGTGGGCGGCGTGCGACACCCCGCCCGCCTGGGCGGCCTTCGTGCGCGGGAAGGCGAGCCCGCTCACGAGCTTGGGCTTGCGATCAAGCGCGACGAGCGTGATCGTGCCGCTGATCGTCTTCGCGAGCGGCAGCACGAGGACCGACGCCGCGTGCGCCGTCGTGCTGCGCAGGTCGAGCACGCCCAGCCGGGCGGTGCCGGACCGCACCTCGAGGCGTCCCTCGGTCGGTCCGGTGGGTGCCCGCAGCACCACCTGGCGGACGTCCTTCAGCCCCGTCACGGTCAGGCTGGCGGTCGGGCTCGTCGAACGCCACGCCGCGTCGCGGTAGTAGCCGCCGTTCTTGACGGTCTTCCACGAGGGCGAGCGCGTGACCATGCCCGGGGAGACGGGCCTGGTCGCCTGGGTGTGCGTGCGCACCGGCCCCAGCCGGCCGTTGGCGTCGACGGCGCGCACGGCCACGAGCCTCGTCGAGCCCGAGGCCGTCGTGATCACCGCGTGCGTGGTGGTGACGGTCTTGAGGACGGTCCAGTACCGCGTGTCGGCGAGCGACGTCGTCGCGCCGCGCGTCGCCGCCCTGGTGAGGACCTGGTACTTCTTGGCGCCCGGGACGGCCTTCCAGGAGTACGCCGTCGACGCCGCCCACTGGACGGGCGCCTGGCTCGCCGTCGCCTTGACCACGGTCGGCGCCGCCGTCGTGTACTTCACCGCGCCGTACTTCTTCCCGGCTGCGTCGACGCGCGCCTTCACGGCCTTCCGGATCGTCGGGAGCTTCTGGTAGAGGTACGTGCCCGGGCACGCCGTCCCGTTCGTATCCCGGTGCCCGAGGATGACGGGGACCTTCACCTTGATGCCGGCCTTGTGCTTGGGGACGCTGCCCGTGCTCGAGCCCGTCACGAGCGTCGTGTGGCCCGTCGGGTTGAGCCCGTACTCGTAGCCCTTCCAGGCGAGCACCTTCTCGATCCCGGTCAGGAGGGCCGCGGACGGACGGGCCGTCTGGTAGTTGCCCATCGCGGACACCCCGATCGTGCCCGTGTTGTAGCCGCCGGCCTGGGCCCCCAGCGGGTTGTCGTCGATCGCGTTCTGCCGGCCCTGGTAGATGGTGCCGTACTTGTCGACGAGGAACTGGTAGCCGATGTCCGGCCAGTTCCGCGCGCCCGTGTGGTACGCGTAGATGCCGCGCACGATCGCCGGCGCCTGCGCCTTCGAATAGCTGTTCGTGCCCGCCGTGTGGTGGACGTACATGGCCTGGAGCTTCGCTGAGACCTCCGGCCACGACGACGCGCGCTTCTCGTCCGCGCCCCACTGCTTGCGGGTGACGATCTTGGGCTGGATCTCGTAGCCCGTCGCCGCCGACGCGCTCGCGGCCGGCGCGGCGTCCCGCGCGACCGTCGCGTCCGACGCCTGGGTGCCCGGGTCGATCACGTCCACCTGGACGTCGTCGGGCGCGGTGCCGTCCGCGGTGAGGATCCGGACCTGGACGCCGTCCGCGCCACCCGTGATCAGCGGGTCGGTCCCGGGACGTTCTCCGGGCACCCCGACGTCGTCGACGTCGAGCTCCGTCCAGGCCGACCAGGTGCCGTCCTCGAGGACCCGCACGGACGCCTCGACGACCTTCGGCGAGCCGGGCGCCCAGGTGACGCCCGCGACGAGGAAGTGCTGGGTCACGGTCTTCGTCCCGAGCACGGCCAGGGCGCCGGCATCCTGCGCGCCGCCGCTGGGGGCGGGTTCGTCCCGCTCCGCGGGCCGCAGCGCCGTGCGGTCGCGCAGCGCCGTGCGGTCCACGTGACCCCGCACGTGGACGGTGTCGGAGTGCGGTGTCACGACGTGCGCCGCGGGTGCGGGCAGGGTCGCGACGGGCGCGACCACCGCCCCGCCCGCGAGCACCGCCGCGACCGTCAACCGGACCGTCGCCCGGCGTGCTCCGGCCGCCGCTCGCCCCCGCGTGCTCGCAGGCTCGACGCCACCCATGGCGACCCCCTCGTCCCCTCGTGCCCGTTCTGCGCACGTCACGCCGCACACCAGGGTGCGGGGTCGTGCGGTGGCACGCATCTCGGGACGGCCTGCGATCCCACCAGGCGGGACCGGCGCTGGGCGCCTACAGCGGTCGCGCGTCCGACTCCAGCAGCACGGGGATGCCGTCGCGCACGGGGTACGCGAGCGGCCGCTCGGGGTCCGTGGAGTGCAGCTCGGGCTCGCCGTCCGGCCCGACGCCGTCGACGAGCGTCGCGCCCGTCACGGGGCAGCGCAGCAGGTCACGGGCCCACGCGTCCAGGGGGATGGGGGTGCTCATGCCTGCTCCTCGGGGGTGTCGTCGGCCTCGGCCCGGACGAGCGACAGGACGTCGTCGCGGACCTTCTCCATGATGTCCTCGTCGGCGGCCTCGACGTTGAGCCGCAGCAGCGGCTCGGTGTTGGACGCGCGGAGGTTGAACCACCACTGGGGCGTGGAGTCCCAGTGGGAGACGGTGAGCCCGTCGAGCTCGTCGGTCGTGACGGGCCCGGCGCCCTGCTGGGTCACGTACGCCTCGACGACGCGCGCCCGTGCGGCCGACACGTCGGCGACCCGCGAGTTGATCTCGCCGCTCGCCACGTACGGCTGGTAGGCGTCGGCGAGCGCCGACAGCGGGTGCGGCTGGGAGCCGAGCGCGGCCAGGACGTGCATCGCGGCGAGCATGCCGGTGTCCGCGAAGAAGAAGTCGCGGAAGTAGTAGTGCGCGCTGTGCTCGCCCCCGAACACGGCCTGGTGCTCGGCCATCTGCGCCTTGATGAACGAGTGGCCGACGCGCGTGCGGACGGTCTCCGCGCCCGCGGCCTGCAACAGGTCGGGGACGGCGCGCGACGTGATGAGGTTGTGGATCACCGTGGGCGTGCGGCCGGCCTCGAGCTCCTTGGCGACCTCCCGCAGCCCGACGAGCGCGGTGATGGCCGACGGCGACACGGGGTCGCCGTGCTCGTCGACGACGAAGCACCGGTCGGCGTCCCCGTCGAACGCGAGCCCGAGGTCGGCGTCGTGCTCGACGACGGCGGCCTGCAGGTCGCGCAGGTTCGCGGGCTCGAGGGGTTGGCCTCGTGGTGGGGGAACGAGCCGTCGAGCTCGAAGTACAGCGGCACGACGTCGAGCGGGGGCGCGGGCAGCCCGGCGCCCGTCCCGAGGACCGCGGGGACGGTGTACCCGCCCATGCCGTTCCCGGCGTCGACGACGACCTTGAGCGGGCGGATCCCGGAGAGGTCGACGAGCCCGCGCAGGAACGCCGCGTAGTCGGCGAGCATGTCGCGCTCGGTGACGGTCCCGGCGGCGTCGGCCGGCTCGGGCAGCCCGTCGCCGAGGAAGTCGCCCGCGAGCTCGCGGATCTCCGCGAGGCCGGTGTCCTGCCCGACGGGTCGCGCGCCCGCACGGCACAGCTTGATGCCGTTGTAGACGGCGGGGTTGTGGCTCGCGGTGAACATCGCGCCGGGAACACCGAGCGACCCGGACGCGAAGTACAGGCCGTCGGTCGAGCACAGGCCGATGCGGACCACGTCGACGCCCGCGTCGGTCAGCCCGGAGGCGAACGCCTCGACGAGCTCGGGCCCGGACTCGCGCATGTCGTGCCCGACGACGGCGCTCGGCCGGGCACTCTCCCCCGCCTCGGGGAGCACCACCACCCGGGCGAACGCCGCGCCGATCGCGCGGGCGACGTCGGGCGAGAGCTGGTCGGGGACGGTCCCGCGGACGTCGTAGGCCTTGATGAGGGAGGACAGGTCGATGCGCGTCACCCGACGAGGGTATCGGTCTCCTGACCGCCCTCGGGTCGTGAGTCGACGCGCTGCCCGACCAGGGTGCGGGCGTACGCGATGGCGGTCGGTGTGTCGGCGAACACGCGGCCCGCGTCACGCAGGTGCTGGGCGACCGACAGCCGGTCGAGCACGGCGTCGTGGTGCGCCTTGGTCCCCGAGAGGAGGACCACCGAGCCGCGGGCCTCGAGCCGGTCGATCGCGTCGCCCAGGACGCTCGCACCGGTCGCGTCGAGGCTGGTGACCCGCGACATGCGGAGGACGACGACCGGAGTTGCGGCGGCCCGCGTGAGCTCGAGCAGGAACTCGTGCGCGGCCGCGAAGAAGAGGGGCCCGTCGAACCGGTACACGACGATGTGCTCGTCGAGGACCGCGAGCTCCTCGGTGGTGTGCGTGTCGGGATGGGGTACTCCGTCACCGGCCTCGAGCGTCTCGACCCGGGCGGCCCTGACGACGCTGCGCAGCGCGAGCACGACGGCCACCGCGAGACCCACGAGGACCGCGGTGACGAGATTCACCGCGACGGTGACCACGAAGGTGAGGACGAGCACCAGCGCGTCCCCTCGGGTCGCCCGCGCGACAGCCCGCAGCGAGCCGACCTCGACCATCTTGATCGTCGTGGCCAGGAGCACCCCGGCGAGGGCGGCAAGCGGGATCCTCCCCACGAGCGGCGCGAAGGCGAGCACGAGGACCGCGAGCACGACGGCGTGGGTGAACGCCGAGGTGCGCGAACGGCCACCGGTCCGCACGTTGACCGCGGTCCGTGCGATGGCGCCCGTCGCGGGCACTCCGCCCAGGAAGGGCGTCACGACGTTCGCGATGCCCTGGCCGAAGAGCTCGCGATCGGGGTCGTGGCGCTCGTCGACGGTCATGCCGTCCGCCACGGTCGCTGACAGGAGGCTCTCGAGCGCCCCGAGCGCGGCGACCGCGACGGCGGAGGCGGCGAGCGTGCCCATCGCGCCGAGGTCCACGAAGCTCGCGTCGAAGGTACCGATCTGCCGCGGGAGGTCGCCGATGGGCGCGACGTCGAGGTGCAGACCGACCACCGCGAGGGTCGCGAGGACCACGCCGACCATCGAGAAGGGCACTCGGGGCGCGAACCGCTGACCGACCAGCATGAGGACCGCGACCGCGAGCGCGACGACGAGCGTGACCACGTGCGGGGTCCTGAAGAAGTCGACGGCAGCGAACGCGGCCGTCGACCAGACGGCGCCGCCTCGCGCCTCGACGCCGAGAGCGTTGGGCACCTGCTGGAGGAAGATCACGACGGCGATGCCCGCGGTGAACCCCTCGACGAGCGACACGGGCAGCAGCCGTACGAGCCTCCCGAGACGCGCGAAGGCTGCCACGACGAGCACGACGCCGGCGAGCAGCCCGACCATGAGGACGCCCTCGCGACCGAACTTGTGCACGACCGGCAGCAGGACCACCGACATCGCGCCGGTCGGCCCGGAGACCTGGAGGTTCGACCCGCCGAGGACGGCCGCGATCGCACCGGCGACGATGGCGGTCGTGAGCCCCGCGGCCGGCCCCAGACCCGAGGCGACGCCGAAGGCGAGCGCCAGCGGCAGGGCGACCACGGCCACGGTGACCCCCGCGAGGAGGTCGCGTCCGGGGTTGCGCCGCGCCGCCTCCCAGTCCGCCCGAGCGGGGAGCAGCGTCGCGACGACGTCCGCGACCCGGCTCATCGAGCGCCGAGCTCGGTCTGCAGGTCGGCGAGCAGCTCTTCCTGCCCGAGGATCACGGACGTCAACAGCTCCCGCGCGGCCAGCATGAGCTCCGCGACGTTGGGGGCGCTGAGCGCGTAGGTGACCGAGGCACCGTCGCGGGTCGAGGTGACGAGCCGGGCGCGACGCAGCACCGCGAGCTGCTGCGAGAGGTTGGACGGCTCGAGCTCGAGGTCGGCGAGCAGGTCCCGGACCGGCCGCGGCCCGGCGAGGAGCAGCTCGAGGATGCGGACGCGGACGGGGTGGCCGAGCGTGCGGAAGAGCTCTGCCTTGGCTTCGTAGAGCGGTCGGGACATGAGCAACCTCGTGCGGCTCGCGGGATTCTGGGCGGGCGCCCCGAGTGAGAATGTCAGCGATTGAAGAATTCTTCAACTCAGCGACGAACCACCGGAGGCGCAGTTCGCCGGTCTGGAGGCGAGGTCACCCGGCGGGCGCAGGCCCCGTGGCGCCGAGGAGTGCGACCGCCTCAGCAGCGACGGGTGCGCGACGCTCGCCCGTGAACAGGACGTTGTGGTAGCGGCGGTACACGTACTCCGCGCCCGACGCATACGTGAGGTCGGACCCGACCGGGTAGGCCAGCCCGGCGTCGTCGTCCACGTGCCAGGCCCGCGTGTAGCCGCGCTCGCCGAGCAGCGCGTAGAGGGTCGCGAAGTCGTCGCGCGAGAGCACCTCCGCGAGCAGCGCCGGCTGCTCGGCCGTGAGCAGCTCGCGCGCGCCCGCGAGGACGTGGGACTCGTGCCGCTCGACGTCGAGCTTCATGAGGGCGACGTGCGGCCTGCCCTCCGCGGCCCACCAGGTGTCCAGCGTCGTGACCTCGACCTCGGACGTCGCAGCGCCCTTGGCGGCGTCCCGGTCGGCGAACCGCTCGAAGGACGACCCCGTGGCCAGGGGCACGGCGTCGTTGTGGTGCAGGGTCAGGACGCCGGGCTCCGAGGAGACGCCGACGGCGTGCACGTGCACGCGCGTCTCGAGCCCCGAGAGGCGCACGTTCGTCCGGGTGCGCCGGGCGATCCGGTCGACGACCTCGAACGCGTGCACCACGACGTCGGGAGACGACGCCCCCGCGACGAGGGAGAAGATGCCGGTGTGCGCGCCGACGTCGAGCACCAGCTCCGCGCGGGCGGCCAGCGTCGAGAACACCGCGGTCGAGAGGGTCTCGTAGGCGTTGGGGCCGAACCAGAACGTGACCGCGGCGACGAGGTCGTCCTCGTCGAACCACATCCACGCCGGCCGTCCCTCGCCCACCTGGACCAGGACCGGACCCGTGTACGGGTGGCACCGGCGCAGCGCGCGCAGCTCGGGCGACTGGACGCGGGTGTGGACCGAGCGGCCGGTGGCCAGCCAGGGCCGTGCCGCGTGCGCGGCGACGGACTCGCGGGTGCCCCGGCGCGGCGACGGTGCTGCGGGCGCCGGCGCCGCCGCGCGCGACGCGGCGTCGCGGGCGTCGAGCGCGAGCTGCACGCGCCGGTCGACGAGGCGGCGCAGCTCGTCCCCCGCCACGGCGTCCGCCCAGCGCGTCAGCGTCCGGCGCACGCGCCCGCCGCTCACGGCACCCCGGTCCTCAGGTGCTTCCCCCATGGCCCCTCCTCGTCAGCGCCGCGCCTCGCCCAGCCCCAGGCGACGGCGCACGTACCGCGCGCCTCGGCCGACGGTCGTCGCCGGCGCGGTCGGGTCGCTCACGACCTCCAGGGCCCGGCGCACCTGTTTCGCGCGCGCCACGTCGCCCTCGGCGTAGAACTCCTCCCGGCGGTCGCGGAGCCACGTGCGCGCGATCCCGGCCCGGCCGCCCGGCCGGCGGGTGCGGCTCTCGAGCGCCATGGTCTTGGCGTGCAGGCGGCTCGACAACCAGACCTCCAGCTCGCCCAGCGGCACGCACTCGCGCTCGTCCGGCATCTGTCCGGTGAGGAGGTGGTGGATCCGCGCGAGGTTGTCCAGGGAGACGTCGTAGAGCCGCTCGCGCTCCTTGGTCGCGCGGCCCTGCATGACGTCGTACTCGTCGTGGCAGCGCTCGACGTTCGCCACGATGCGAGCAGCCAGGTCGGGGTCGTCGACGTCGATCAGCAGGTCGTCGACGCCCACCTCCCGCGCGAAGTAGACCATCTTCGGGGAGGTGTCGATCGGCACCACCAGCGACCCGGCGCCGAACGGGACCATCGCCCCGTGCCCGCGCGTCGAGACGACGATCGGGACCTGCGAGAAGTACCGCGGCCCTGACAGCATGTCGCGGCCGTCGGTGTTCATCTCGACGAACGTGAAGTCGTCGAAGCCGTGCGCGCGCAGGTAGTCGGGGACCGCGGTGTCGAACTTCGCGAAGAACGACGCGAGCTCGATCTCGTACCCGGCCGCCTTGAGCGACCGGCACGCCCGCAGGACCTGTTCGGCGACGCGGTCGTCCGTCTCGGACGGCGAACGGGTCACCTGCAGGGTCACCCGGCGCGCGTTCTCCGGCACCGCGTGCGGGTCGCCGGCGCCGTCCACGAGGTGCCGCACGAACGTCGTCGGGCACGGTTGGAACACGATCTTGTCGTGGAACCGCTTGTCGACGATCTCCTTGAGCCGCTCGATCGAGCCGTGGTTCCGCAGACCGACGAAGGGCGAGTCCTCGATGACGGCCTCGAAGTGCTCCTTGAACACCGGCGCGAGGCCCGTGTGGTTGCGGTACAGGTTGAAGCCGACGGCGAAGACGATGGTCCGCCGCATCGCCCGGGCGGTCTCCACGCTCGACCTGAAGGCCCACCCCGACAGCTCGTGGTTGCGCGGGATGATGATCCCGCCGCCCGCGATCAGGCCCGCGTCGAAGGTGTTGGCGCGCTCCACGAGCCCCGGCCCGATCGTGAACCGGTTGTCCGCGCCGTCCTCGACCCGGAAGTACCGCCGGCCGCCGAACGAGTGGAACAGGTACCGGATCGCCTCGGCCAGGATCGCGTCGCCGTAGTTGTTGTGGGTGTACAGCTGCCACGAGAACAGCCGGACGGGCTCGTGCGGGGCTGGGGGCGTCGTCATGCGATCTTCCCTCGTCTCAGGCAGCCGCGAGCGCGTCGCGCCCCGGCTGCCACGCGTCCATGAGCCCGGTCGTGCCCGACCCGGCGGCGTCGTCCTGCAGGGCACCCGCGAGCATCCGCGCGTCGGTGGCCGACGGCGCCGCGATGAGCTGCGCGAGCGCCCAGGTCGCGGAGTCCGGGCGCATCGCCAGCAGCGGGACCCGCGCGCCGAAGCGCGCGAAGACGTCGTCGACGAAGTCCCCGATCCCCCGCTGGATCTCCGCGTTGCGCCGGTCGGTGGCGACGGTCGGCCCGAGCACGGGGCGCCCGTCCGGTCCGAACCCGTGGCACTCGGGAAGCGCCACCGGCGTCAGCAGGTACTCGAGCACCGTGCCGTGGCGGAAGAACGTGCGGTCCTGCGACCACGGCTCGAACCGGGCACCGGTGATGACCGCGTACTCCAGCGCGTGCTCCATGCCCGTGAAGTACAGCCCGTCCACGCGCCGCCCCAGGCTCGCCATGATCGCCCGCTGCGACGACCCGGAGTACCCGAGGTCGACGACGACCGGACGCTCCGCGCCGGCGAGCCGCTCGGCGTAGTACCGGCGCGCCCCGGCGCTGCGCTCGGCGCACGCGGCCGCGACCTCCTCGGCGTGCTCGACGAGCACGGCGGTGAGCGCCGCCGCGTGCTCCCGGCCGAGGGGTGCGTCGAGGGCGGGGACGCCGGCCCGCGCGAGCGCCGGCTCGAGCAGAGACACGACGCCCGGCCCGAATCGCGTCGTCAGCAGAGTCCGCGGCGTGTTGGCGGGGTTGAGCCCGTGCACGAAGCGGGTGCCTGCGACGTGCGCCGGGTCCCCCGAGAACACCTGGAAGGCCGCACGCCGCGACGCCAGGAGGTAGCGGGCCGGCGGCAGGTCCGGGTCGCTCGCGCGCAGCCGCTCGTAGATGCCGTGCGGCACGTACCCGTCGCGCGCGAGGAACGAGACGTCGTCGTAGGCGAGGTCGCGGACCTGGCGCGCGACCCAGAGGGTCCAGCCCAGCAGCGCGGGGCCCGCGATCCCGTAGCCGAGGGCGTACGGGCTGCCGAGCGACACGCCGCCCTTCGGGAACGCGACGAACGGGTTGTCGAAGAACCGCTGCGCGACGACCCCTTGACCAGGGACAGGCCCTTCTCCTCGCGCACCCCTTCCAGAGCCCGCCGAGCGCGTGGGTGCGCCGGGCGGCGTCGAAGGCGGACGGGACGTGCAGCGTGGCGATGCCACGCTCGGCGGGCCGCTCGACGTCGGACAGCGGGTTGTCCCCGACGTGCAGGAGCGCGTCCGGCGCGATCCCGAGGTCGCGCAGGACGACGTCGAAGAGCTCGCCACCCGCCTTGGTCGCGTCCGCGTCGGCGGACGCGAAGACGAACGCGGGCTCGACGGGCAGGAGCGGCCCGACGAGGTCGAGCAGCTCGGCCGCGGAGTAGAAGGTGTCCGACACGAGGCCGACGCGCCGGCCCAGGCGCTGCGCGAACAGCATCAGCGCCACCCCGAGGGCGCGCGGGGCCAGGAGCTGCTCCTCGAGCGCGACCTCCGCGGCGAGGAGCGCCTTGCCGTGCGTCGCGCCGCCGAGCAGGCGCGCGGTCTGCTCGGCCACGGCCTCCATCGGGTACTCGTCGCGCTCGGCACCCGCGGCGCGGTCGGCGGTGCGGAGCGTCTCCACCGCGGCGTTGCGCGCGTTGCTGAACCGCGCCATCGGGGGCAGGTCGGGCGCGAGCTCGCGGTCGAGGACGCTCACCAGGTCCGACGCGCGCGAGACGGGTCGCACGACGAGCGTGTCGAACACGTCGAAGGAGACGTAGGGCGCGATCGAGGTGCGGAGCGTCCGGAACGCCTCGGGCAGGCCCGGCGTCACAGCCCCGCCGACGCCGTGCACCGCCGCCAGCAAGGGGTCCTCGGTCGTGGGCGGCACCGAGTCGACCTGGCGCTCCAGCACGGTCCACGGGTCCACGCCGGAGTCGACGGCAGGCAGCCGGTCGACGCTCGGGACCCGGTCGCGCAGGGCCAGGTAGTTCGCGAGCTGCCCGGTGCGTTCCGCGCCCAGGCTCGCGGACATCCGGAGCCCGAAGTCGACGTCCATTAGGAACGACGGGACGCCCAGCAGGTGCGGGGCGGTGAGCAGCAGCGTCGAGTTCACGGCCACGACGGCGGCCGGCCGCGAGGTCGCGATCAGGACCTCGAGCGGCAGGTCGCGGTCCGTCATGAGGGTGAGCCCGCCGGCGGCCGCCTCGGGCAGCGACGCCGCGATCGCGTCGTAGACCGCGGACGCGTGCCGCGGGTGCGGCTTGTACGCGACCCGGTACCCCTTGGCGAGGAGGTCCTCCACGGTCCGCCGGTAGACGGCGACGAGCTCCTCGGTCGACACCGAGTCGCCCTTGCGGTCGAAGTACTGCTCGACGAGCACCACCGTGTCCGGCGTGAGCCCGGCGTCGTGCCGCCCGCACGCCCGCTCCAAGACGCCCGTGAACGCGGTCGCGTCGATCTCCTCGAACAGCTCGGGGTGGTCGAGCGCCGAGAGCGGCGCGAACGCCCCGAGGTAATGGTGGTACTCGACCCGCACCACGCGGTCGAGGAACTGCAGCGGACGCAGGTTGTCCGGGTACAGGCCGGCCATGCCCTCCTCGAACAGGCTCACGCCCGCCTCGGGGAACGCGCTCGCGAGCGCGTCGAGCAGCCAGTGCGAGTGGGACAGGAACATCCGCAGCTGCTGCGGCGCCTCGCCTCCGCACAGCCTCGCCATGCGCGCCGAGTCCGCGAGGATCTCCAGGTACCGCGCCGGGTCGCGCAGGAACGCGACGCTCTTGACGCCCCGGAGCCGGCGGATCCGCCTCCGCAGGACCGGCTCGTCGGCCGGGTCGGAGAACAGGACGACGACGTGATGGTCGTCGCCCGGCCCGACGTACCGCGAGGCGAACGAGTTGACGGCCGAGTACAGGCCCGTGACCAGGTGCAGCGTCCTCATGCGCCGAGCCCCACCGCGCGCCGGCCGGCGGTCGTGCACATCCGCGCCCACGTGCCCGCCGACGCCCGGCGCTGCCCGCGGCGCCGCTGGACCTGCGCCAGGACCCGCAGGTTGCGCACCGACCCGGGCCAGCGTTCGAGGTTGCGCAGCGCGACCCGCTCGGCGTCGTCGAGCCGGCCCGCCTCCATGAGCTCGCGCGCGACGAGCCACCGCTTGGTGCTGGCCGCGGTGGCCGGCGCACCCACCGGGAGCGCCGTCGTCGACCCGGGCTCGGCGTCGGCGGCGCGCGGCGCCGACGCGGCGGCCCCGACCCGCGCCCGCTCGCGCGCGAGCTGCCACAGCGTCAGGTAGCCCAGGTAGTCCGGCCCGAGCTGATCGATCCACAGCCCCACGAGCGACTCGGGCAGCTCCGGGTCCCGGTTCCACGGCTTGGGCCCCACGAAGTGCAGCACCTTGACGTCGCCCAGCCCGACCACGCCCGGGTTCGAGTCGAGCATCCGCCAGAGCGTGTTGTACGCGCTGTCGAGCCAGTCGATCTCGGGGAAATAGCTGTTGAGGAACCCCTGGTCGCCGCCGTCGTACGACTCCAGCGTGCCGTTCTTGGCCATCATGTCTCGGAACACATCGGCGTCCGGCGTGAACGCGAAGACGCCGCTGTTGAAGATCTCGCGGTTCAGGGTGAAGCCGAAGTCCGGCGCCGCGGACAGGCCGTCGCCGTCGAACAGGTCGTCGAGCCCGTCGAGCACGACCGTGTCGGCGTCGAGGTAGACGCCGCGGTCCAGGAACGTCAGCGCGAAGACCCCGAGCTTGGAGAACGTGTACTCGAACCGGCCCTGGTGCTTGCCGGCGAACAGCGCGTTGCGGATCCGGGGCGCCCGCACCACCGTGAGGTTCTCCGGCAGGAACGGCACGTCCGGCAGCCGGTACCCCGCCGGGACCAGCGCGAGCAGCGGGTAGGACGACACCTTCGCCAGGGAGCGCGCCATGGCGAGCGCCCCCCAGAAGTAGCCGTCGTCGTCGAAGTAGGTCACGTACGCGACCCGCCGCTCGCCCGACGGCGTCTGCCGCAGCGCGTAGAGCTGGTGCGGCGCCAGGTCGGCGTCGGGCTTGGCCTCGGGCGTGATGCGCGCGCCGGCGACGGCCGGGGCGTGCGAGACGAACTGCTTGAGCGGCTCGCTCGCGGCGCCGTCGACGATCTCCGCCCCGGGGAACCCGTCACGAAGCCGCTTGAGGTGACCCAGCTCGTAGGAGTAGGCGACGCGGCTCGTCGACCGGAGGCCCGCGCCGACGGCGTCCTCGGTCAGGATCGAGCGGCGGACCTTGCCGACGTAGGTGCCGTCGGCCTGGCCGTCGAGCACCACCACGCGCTCGAAGCCGAGCGACAGGGCGGTGCCGAGCATGACCGTGAGCATGCTCGGCGGGTGCGGGTCGCCGAGGACGGCGGCCGTCGTCGGCGTCCGCACGAGGTAGTCCGCCCAGTCCTCGACCTGACCGGCGCGGACCATGCTCTCGAGGGTGTGCCCGACGAGCTGCTGCGCGCGGCGCAGGTCGGTGAGCACGGCCCCGATCTCGTAGTCGCCGCGGTAGACCGTGGCGCGGACCTTCTGCAGGGCGGCCTGCCGCGGTGCCACGAACCAGGCGGCGATCGCCCGGCCGAACCAGAAGTGGTCCTCGGCCGACACGTCGCCCTCGCGGAACACGTACGCGTCGGCCGGGAGGCTCGCGTAGTCGATCTCCTCGAGCGACACGCGCGCCGTCACGAGGACGACGGGACGCGTGACGTCCAGCCGGTTGAGAACCTCCACGGGCCTGCCCTTCCCGGCCCCGGAGGGCCTTTCCGTCATCGTGCTGCGGTCGGTCGGCCGCCGGGTCCGCTAGGCGTCCGACGGGGCCGCTGCGTGCGGGTCGGGGAGCACGCGGCGCCCCGCGGCGCGGACGTGCTCCCACAGGTCTGCCTGGAGATTACTCACGTCCTGGCGGTACTCGGCCTCGCGAGCGAGCACTTCGGAAGAACGTTCCAAGAGTTCATCGGCGAGCCCGTCGTCGTTCACCTCGAAGCCCCATTCGGTCCGCCCGAGGTCCTCGAGGAAGTACCGGGCCTTGGGGTGGGAGACGATGCTGAGGACGGGCGTCCCGAGCCCGAACGGGATCATCGCGGCGTGCCCACGCATCCCGACGACGAGCGACGCGTCCGCGTAGAGGCGGTACCGTTCGGAGAGTCTCGGTGACTCTCTCTTCCTGTTTCATCGGCCTCTGCCCCGCGGGTGCGGGGACTTGCGTGGCCTCGACAGGCGTTTCGGGTCTCCGGGGAACTGCCCGGCGACCGTGTGCTTGGTCTACGCGGCAAGGCGTAGGAGATTGATCGCGGCCGTCCGGTCACGATCGTGGACGGTCCCGCAGGGGCAGGTCCAGATCCGGTCCGCGAGGGTCAGGTCGTGGTTGACCGCGGCGCAGGTCGGGCAGGTGCGGGTCGAGGGGAACCACCGGTCCGCGACGACCACTTTGGACCCGTACCAGGTGGCCTTGTAGGTCAGCTGGCGACGGAACTCGGCCCACCCGGCATCGGCGATGTGCCGCGCCAGGCGCCTGTTCTTGACCATGCCCGCCACGGACAGGTCCTCGATCACGATCGTCGACTTGGTTCTCGTCAACGACGTGGTGAGCTGGTGCAGGAAGTCCGCCCGGGCGTGCGCGACCTCCAGGTGGACCTTCGCGACAGCGGCGGCAGCCTTGGCCCGGTTCTTCGAGCCCTTCTGCTTACGGGCGAGGGCCTTGTTCGCGCGCCGCAGCCGGCGCAGCTTGTGCCCGAGGTGGCGCGGGTTCGGGACCTCGACCACGGTGCCGTCATCGGCCGCGATCGTCGCGAACGTCGTGATCCCGAGGTCGATCCCGACCACCGGGCCGCCGGTGGGCGCCCTGTGGCGGGCGTTGATGTCGGTGCGGTCCACCTCGACCTGGAACGCGACCCACCACCTTCCCGCCCGCCGTTCGAACCGTGAGCCCAGGACGCGGGCGCGCCGGTCGGCGATGCGGTCGGTGAGCCACCCCATGTCCTCACGCGTGGAGACCTTGCCGATCGTCGGGACGTGCACCAACCGCGACGTGGCGGGGTGGGCGGTGTGAGCGTCGAACCGGCAACTCGCGCCGTCCTTGCGTCGCCGGAACCTAGGGAACCCGACCCGTCGACCCTTACGAGCCGCCGTCTTGGACTTGGCCCAGTTGCCCAGTGCGGCCGCCAATGCCCGGCACGCCTCCTTCGGCACCCGCGAGGACAGCCCTTCATCGCTGAACCACGGGTAGGCCTGGCGGTGGGTGGCCCGCCAGTACTTCTCGAGCGCGGGCGCCGACCAGCCCATCGCGGGCGTCAGCTCGTCGTCGCGAAGACCGTAGGTGCGTTCCGCGGCGCGCTGTCCCATCACCGCCACCACGTGTGCGAGGCAGTGGTTGAACACGACCCGGTGCAGACCGGCGTGCTGCGCCAACCGGGACCCCTGGGCAGCGTCGGGTGCGAGCTCGACCCGGAACCCCTGCAACGTCACGGGCCCACCCTCCCACCCGGTGCCGACATCGCCGCCACCGCAGCATCCGCCTGCCCGCGCGCGGAGCGGCGTCCCTCGGGCACGCGCAGAACGAGGTCAAGATCGCCGTCGGGTCCCGTACCAGGTCGTCGTCGACCTCGGCCAAGTCCAGCACGACCAGTCCGCGCCCGGCCGCTCCGAGCGCCGCCTGCAGGTGCTCCACCCCGAACCTGGCAGCACGGTCACGATGCTCAACCACGATCGCCTCACCGGCGGTCCGCGAGCAGTCGGGAGAACTTCACCCGGCGGGCGTTCAACCCGGAACCCACCTCGGGCACCACCGAGTCCAGGCGCAGCCCACGCTCCAATGCCCCGAGCGTGACGCGGCCGACCTGACGCTCCAGATCCGCCTCCTGATCCGCACCCGAGACCCAGCAGTACCCCACCGTCCGGCCTCCTCGGCCGGCCGATTGGCTCAGGACGAGGTACCAGCCAGTCGCCGCTTTCACGACCGAGACAGGCATGTTCCCCTCGCGCGCCCACTTCCACGCCGTCTGATAGTGGACACTCTGCTCACGAGCCCAATCCGACTACCTCGCACCACTGAGACCGCCACATCACCACTGAGAATCGCTGACAAACACGCGAACAGTTCGCAATCCTCACACCCTGGCACCGCGCGGTGAACGCGGGCTGAACCGCAGGATCCGGCGACGGCCCCGACGACGGTCAGTCGGCCTCGCGCAGCACGCGCAGGTGGGCGCGGCGGCCGTCGGGCGTGGGGTCGGGTTCCGCGGCCTGCGCGGCCCCCGCGCGCCGGACGGCCTCCGCGAGCGCCGACAGGTCGTCGGGGCTGGGCGGCGGCTCCTCGAACCGGTCCGCGAGCCGCACGACGTCCCAGCCTCGTGGCACCGTGAGCTTCTGGGCGTGGTCGGCGCACAGGTCGTAGCTGTGAGGCTCGGCGTAGTGCGCGAGGGGCCCGAGGACCGCGGTGGAGTCCGCGTACACGTACGTGAGCGTCGCGACCGCTGCTCCGGTGCACGCCGTCCGCGAGCACTGCCTGACCGATTGCACGGAGGGAACGGTACTCCTGGTCCGGGCCGTCGTGGTCGAGGCGCGCTGCTTCCGCCCGCCCGCACCGCTGCGACGCACGTCGCTAGGCTCGGAGGGTGACCTCCTCCGCTGCCTTCCCCGGCCCCTCTGACGGCGCAGCCGCCCGGTCGCTGCCCGTGCCCGCCGACGGCGCAGCCGCGCGCCCGTTCCCGCGTCGCCGCGACCGTCGTGGCCGGGGGCCGCGCGGGCCGCTGCTCCCGCCCGGCCTGCCGGCGGCGCGCACCCGTGCGGACCGGTTCGACGACCTCGTGCTCGGCACGGTCGAGCGCCTCGAGGAGCGGTGGGGCGCCCAGCTCGAGGGCACGGAGTTCGCGGTCGAGGACGTGCCGCCGTCGGACCCGGCGCCCTGGGAGGAGTCGGTCCCCCTGGGGCGGTGCTTCCCGGCCGAGTCGGGGCAGCCCGCACGCGTCGTGGTGTACCGCCGGCCGGTCGAGGCGCGCGCGATCGACGACGACGACCTCGCCGACCTGGTGCGCGACGTCGTCGTCGAGCAGGTGGCGCACCTGCTGGCGCGCACGCCCGAGGAGATCGACCCGCGCTACGACGGCGACTGACCGCGACCCGTCAGACCGAGGGTCCCGTATCCGTGCACCACGTTCTGACAACCGCCCGCCGCCCTGTTCGTGTCAGAACCAGGTCCCTGTATCCGTGCACCACGTTCTGACAGGTCGGGTCAGGGCAGGCCGAGGGTCGGGTCCTCCTGGGCCGCGACGGTCCCGCCGGACGACACGCTCGGCACGGGCGCGAGCACCGAGACGAGCTGCCCGGACGCCCCGCCCGTCGGCACGCCCGACGACGCAGCCCCCACCGAGGTCACCACGCCCCAGGCGACGGTCGCCCCGCCGCTCGGGGTGACCGCGTCGACGGCGACCCCGGCGACGTCCTTGCCGGGCGCGAGCGCCCCGACGTCGAGCACCGCGCTGGTGCCCGCCGCGACGGTCGTCGGACGGCTGAGCATCTGCGCGCCGCTCGCGTCGAAGAGCCGCACGGTCGCCTTCGCCTCACCGGAGACCTTCGCGTCGGTCGAGCGGTCGGCGGGGAGCGCCGTCAGCACGACGGCGTCCGACGTGCCGGCCGGGAGCGCGACCTCGCCGGCGTCCGGCGACCCCGCGGGCGGGGCGTCGGGCACCGCCTGCGCGGGCACCCAGGCCCGGTCCCACGCGGTGTGCGGGTCCGACGGCGCGGGCTGACCGGCGGCCCCGGTCGTCCCGGGGCGCTGCTCGACGATGCCCGCCACCACCTTCTGGTCGGCGTCGACGGTCACGGTGTACGTCCCGGCGGGCAGCCCGCCGAGGGGCACGTCGACGACCTGGCCGGCGTCGAGCGCGACCTGCTCGGCCCCGCGCAGGTGCACGCGCCCCGACGGCCCCCACAGGCTCACGGTGGCCTTCGCGGCCTTGCTCGGAGCGAGGAGCCGCAGCACGGGGGCGCGCGTGTCCGCGATGGCCTCGCCGCGGCTCACGACGCCCGCGAGCGCCAGGTGCTGGGCGGGCGCGGACCCGGGCACGACGTCGTCGACGCCCTGCGGGACGATGCCGGAGAGGGTCGAGTGCTGCAGGTACGCGCTCACGAGCCCGCCCGACGCCTTGACCTGGACGACGAGCCGGTCCACGCCGGGGGCCGCCGCCTCGAGCAGCCGCACGACCTCCTTGCCCGCGGGCACGACGAGCGACGCGGAGCTCGCGAGCGGGATCTCGCCGTCGGGTCCCCACGCGCGGACGCTGACGGTCGCGGGCGTGAGCCCGGGGTTCTGCAGGACGAGCTGGGTGCTGCTCCCGACCTTGGTGTCGCCGCCGGCGAGCCACGCGACGGTGCCGGGGGTCTGGCAGCTCGCGGCGACGAGGCCGCGCAGGTCGCCGGACGTCGTGGTCGAGGCGACGCTCGCGGCGACCCGGTCGGCGCCGGTGTCGGGGGCGGGCGCGCGCAGCGCGAGCCCGCCGGGGACGGTGTCCTGGCGCAGCACGCTCGCGGCGTCCCCGCCGGGCGACGCGGCGAGCGTGGCGACCTTCGAGCCGTCGAGCTGCTGCAGCGTGCCGGCGCCGGACGCGAGCGCGAGGGCGCCGAGCCGCGTCGTGGTGGGCACGGGCGAGGCGCGGAACTGGGCGTCGCCGCCCGAGTCGGGGTCGGTGAGCCGTGCGGGCCCGGGGCAGACGAGCATCCGGTCGCCGGGCGCGACGTCGACGGTCGAGGTCCGGTGCGCGAGCCGGTCGGAGGCGGGGGCGGTCAGGTCGGGCAGGACGTGGGGCACGAGCGCCGCCCCGCCCGCGACGAGCGCGACGGCCACGATCCCGGTGCCGCCGAGCAGCGTCCTCCGCCACAGCCGGCTCATCGCAGCACCACCCGCCGACGGCGCACGGGCAGCGCGAGCAGCACCACCACGAGAAGGAGCACGCCCGAGGACCAGAGCCAGAGCGCACGGTGGGGCGCGTCGTAGGTGACGACGAGATGGCCGGCCTTCCCGGCGGGCACGGCGAACTCCTGCTGCCACGTGTCGTCGCCTCCGGTGGCCGCGAGCGTGCGCCCGTCGAGCGTCGCCTGCCAGTGCCGGTGCGCGTGCGAGGCGAGGACGAGCGTCGTGGCCGCGTCGCGGGCGGGGAGCGTCGCGTCGACGCCCGAGTCCAGCGACGACAGCGAGCGGAGCACCTTCCCGTCGGCGTCGCGCAGGGTCGCCCACGCGCCGCCCGTGGACGTCTGCGCCGCGCTCGTGCCCGACAGGTCGACGCGCCAGAGCACGGAGTCCTGACCCTCGGTCACGCGGGCCAGGCCCGGGACGGTGTCGAGCCGTGCGGTCAGCGCGGTGCGGGCCGACCCGCGGGTCGTGCCGTCGGCCGGCAGGAGGACGCCCCCCACGCCGAGGTCGGACATCGCGTCCGCGAGCCCCCGCGACGACGGCGCGACGCCGTCACCCGCGAGCTGGGCGACGACCTGCGCGAGCCGCGCTTCCGGGCTGGCGGACGCCGGGGCGGTCCCGTCGAGGGCCGCGCGGGCCGTTCGGCCGTCGACGACGACCGACGAGTCGACGAGCTGCGTCCCGTCGGCGCGCATCAGGGTGTAGCGGACGGTGGGGACGGCGCCCGTCGTCGGGACGGCGTCGAGCAGGAGGAGGCGCGCGCCGGCGGCCTGCATCTGCTGCCCGACCGGCGGGACCACGGGCGTCCCGGCGAGCGTGAGGTCGCCGACCGTGTGGTGCGTGGTGTCGACCTGCTGCGCGACCCAGGTCCCCACGGTCGCACAGGGCACGGCGAGCGCCAGCCCGACGACGGCCGCCCGGGTCACCTGCCTGCCCCGGTGCGGCTCGTCGTAGCGGCCGCGCAGGACGGTCCGTTCGGGCAGGCCGAGGAGCGCGGCGCCGAGGAGCCCGGCCACGACGAGGCTCGTCCCCGCCCCCGGCCACGCGCGGACGAGGCCCGAAGCGCTGGTCGCGACCGTGACCGACGGGGCGACGACGGCGATCGCGAGCCCGGCCGCGGCGACGACCCAGCCGACCCGGGCCGCGACGGGCCGGCGCGAGCGCACCACCGCGACGAGCGCCACGACGGCCACCGAGCCGACCAGCGCCACCGACACCGCGGTCGCCCAGGTCCCCGGGGCCCCGAGCGCGGACGCCGGGTCGGCAGGCCAGCCGAGCGCACTCTGCCAGGGCTCGACGGCGTCATACCCGGTGGGGTTCCCGGATGTCGCGAGCAGCAGGCGCCACCCGCCGCCCTCGCGTCCCCACGTCCGGCCGACGTGCCACAGGAACGGCCCGAGCACGACGAGCGCCGGGACGGGCACGAGCAGGAGCCGCACGTACCGGCGGGGGCGCGCCGACGTGACCACGGTCGCGAGCGCCGCGACGACCACCGCGACCACGCAGACCGCGAGCAGCGCCGGCGTCCCGGCGGCGACGGGCACGAGCAGCAGGGCGGCCGCCGCGAGGGCCCCGAGCGAGGGCGTCGCGAGCCGCCGGGCCGGCCCGCGGCCCGCGGCGTCGAGCGGGCCGGCCGCGGGTGCGATGCGGTCGTCCACCACGACCCCGACGCCCCGCAGCGTCGCGAGCACGAACCAGGGCAGCGCGGCGTGCGCGACGAGCGCCCCCAGCCGCCCCTGCCCGACGGCGAGCAGCAGCGCGGGCGACGCGGCCCAGACGAGCGCCGCCCAGGCGCGGGCCGGGATCCACCGGGTCAGGGCGCCGGCCGCGAACCAGGCGCCGAGGCCGGCCGTGAGGAACGATGTCGCCAGCAGGAGGTTCACGGCGACCTGCACGTGCCCGAACGTGAGGACCGACGCACCGAGCACGACCGCGAGCACGGGGTCGGCGGGCGCCGCGTGGCCGAACCCGGACTGCACCCACCCGCTCGTCGCGGCCGACCAGAGCTCACCCCAGCTCGACGACGCGGGCAGGAGCGCCCCGCCCACGAGCCGCTCCCCGGACGCGAGCGCGCCCGCGAGCGACGCGAACACGAGCCCGGTGAGCACCACGAGGGCGAGCGCGACGACGCCGAGGGTGACGCGCCGCCGGGTCGCGAGCTGCGCGAGCTCTGCCCGCTCGAGCTCGCTCGGCGCGAACGCCGAGCGGCGCTGCTCGGCGGCGCTGAGCCGGCGGTCGCGCCGCTGCGCCGCACCCTCGCGCCAGTCCTGCTGGAGCGGGCGGACCGCCCGGCGCGGGACGGTCGAGGTGCGGTGCACGGAACGGCGCGCCCGCACGAGGCCGGGCACCCGCACCAGCACGAGCAGCGGGGCGAGGAGCTCGTCCCGCGCGTGCGCGGGCTGCTTGAGCGCAAGCCGGTACATGGCGCGGAACGGTGCGCACACCACGAGCCAGACGGCCAGCACGGGCAGGAACAGGAGCGGCGCCCCCACGAGCCGCAGGTGCAGCTCGCTGCGGCGCCGTGCGCCGAACGACTCGTCCGCGGCGTCCTCGAGGTCGTCGTCGTCGACCCGCAGCGCGGCCGCCGGGTCGGCCGGGTCCACCCGGTGCAGGCTGAGCTGCGCGTGCTCGACGACGGCGCGCGGCACGACCACGACGCGATGCCCGGCGAGACGGGCCCGCCGGCACAGGTCGAGCCCGTCGCCGAACGCGCCGAGCTCGGGGTCGGTCCCGCCGAGCTCGTCCCAGACGCCGCGGCGCACGAGCGCGCCGGCGAGCCCGACGCCGAGCACGTCGTCGCGCGCGTCGTGCTGCCCCTGGTCGATCTCGTGGGGCTCGACGACGGACACCCGGCGCCCGGCCCGGGACGTGGTGACCCCGACCTCGACGAGCTCAGGGATCTGCCGGCCGTCGTCGGCGAGGGTCGCGGGGCGGGGGTCACGGGTCGTCCAGCGGCGCTGCTTGGAGCCGGCGACCGCGACGGCCGACGAGTGCTCGACGGCACGCAGGAGGGCGCCGAGCGCGCCCGCGTCGGGAGCCGAGTCGTCGTGCAGGAGCCACAGCCACTGGCCGTCGGGCTCTTCGCGGAGCGCCGCGGCGACGCCCTCGCCGAACGTGCGCGCCCGGGGCGCCGCGACGAAGCGGGCGTCGCCGAGCTGGAGGTCGGCGTAGCCGCTCGTCGCCGTCGACGTCGCGACGTCGACCACGACCAGGCGGGTGGGGGCACGGTGCTGCGCCCGGACCGCCGCGAGGGTCCGCCGGAACCAGGGGTTCGCGCCGCGCGTGACGATGACGGCGGTCACGCTCGCGACGACGGGGACCGTGCCCGTCACGGCGGACACGACCGACGCGCCGGCGTCCGCCGGCGCCGTGGACAGAGCACTCGCGTCGTTCATGGCTCCGCCATCATGCGACGGGCCGGAGCGGAACCGTGGGACGTCAGGGAGTCGGCGCGGCGACCCCTCGCGTCGGCGCGAGTCTCGTCAGCGCGGGTTCAGATCGCGCGGCGCTTCAGCTTGCGGCGCTCACGCTCGGAGAGGCCGCCCCAGATGCCGAACCGCTCGTCGTGCGCGAGCGCGTACTCGAGGCACTCCTGCCGGACCTCGCAGCCGGAGCAGACCTTCTTGGCCTCGCGCGTCGAGCCGCCCTTCTCGGGGAAGAACGCCTCCGGGTCGGTCTGGGCGCACAGCGCCCGCTCCTGCCAGCTGAGCAGGGAGTCCTCCTCGGCGTCACCGAAGAGGGAGACGACCGGGGCGAGGCCCAGGTCGTGGTGGACGAGCTGCGCGGGCGCCGCCTCGGCGCCGTAGCTCGTCGTCGCGTCGGACGGAAAATCGCCGCCGTCCCCGTCGAGAAGGTTCCACATGTTTCGCCCCTTTACCTGCGGTCCTCGTGAAGAAACTGCATTGGTAGAATTACACGCGTGTCATCCGTGAGCGTCAAGCCGAAATGTGGTAGCGCTCCGGGGACGAGGGGTGAAGTTCACGTGCAGATCGGCGTGTCGCAGGACGCGGGCGGCGCGTTCTCACCACCTCTAGGCTGAGGGCATGGAGCCCGCCGCCACCCCCTCGACCAGCACCGTCGCCTCGTCCTCCGGTCGGCCAGGAAGCACGGGTCAGAGCGCGTCCGCGCTGCTCACACGGGTCGCCGCGGCGGGCGGCGCGCCACGCCTCACCTGGTACGCCGACGGCGGCGAGCGGATCGAGCTCTCCGGTGCCGTTCTCGGCAACTGGATCACCAAGACGGCGAACCTCCTCGTGGAGGAATTCGATCTCGGTCCGGAAAGCACGCTGACGCTCGATCTTCCTGCGCACTGGCGGGGTATCACCTGGGCACTGGCCGCATGGCGCGTGGGCGCCTGCGTGGACCTTCGCCGTGACGCACCCCCGGCGCCGTCGTCGCGACCGACGACCCCGAGCGGTGGGCCGGCCGCGGGGCCGACGTCGTCGCCGTGAGCCTCGCGCCGCTCGCCCGCAGCTTCGGTGCTGCGCTGCCTCCCGGGGTCCTCGACGCGGCGGCCTCCGTCATGACCTACGGCGACGTCCTCGGGTACGCGCCGCCGACCGACCCGGCCGCACCCGCGCTCGTGATGGCCGAGGGCGCCGTCACGCACGCCGCGCTGGTCGACCACGCGCTCGGCGGAGCCGCCGGGGCACCCGCCCCCGGCGCGCGGACCCTCGTCGTCGCGCGCGAGCCCGGCGCGTTCCTCCTCGACGCCGTCGCGACGTGGGCGCGGGACGGCTCGCTCGTCGCCGTGACGCCCGACGTCGCCGCCCTCGCCACCTCCGACCCCGCACGCTGGGAGCGCCTCGTCGCCGGCGAACGGGTCGACGTGCTCCTCGCCGACGGCGCGGACGAGCCGCGGACGCGATGAGCACCGGCCGGCCGCGGGTCCTCGTGGTGGCGTTCACCCGCCACCAGGACGACGTGCGCGTCCGGCGCCTCGTCCACGCCCTGGCCCGCACGGCGGACGTCACCACCGCCGGATACGGATCCGTCGTCGCCGACGCGCTCCGCCACGTGACGCTCGGCCCCGCCGACAGCCCGCACCCGCCCGCCACCGCCGTCGCGACGGGCTGGCTGGCCCGCGGCGTCTCCCCGCTGCTGCGCTCCGCCGCTGCCCGCGCCACGGCCGCCGCCCTCGCGGGCGACCGGTGGGACGTCGTCGTCGCGGTGGGCGCCGACACCCTCCCGGTCGCGCGGCACCTCGCCGACGGCGCCGCGGTCTGGGCGGACGTGCGCGCCTGGCCCGACGCGGGCGCGCACGGACCGTTCGCCCCGCTCGAGCGCGACGCCCTGCTCCGGGTGCTGCACGAAGACCTCCCCCGGTGCGCCGCCGTGACGGCCGCGTCCGGCGCCCTGGCCGACCTCGTGCGACGCGAGGTCCCCGGGCTCGAGCCCGACGTCGTCGTCGTGCAGGACACCTGGCCCCGGGCCGACCTCGCGCCCACGCCCGTGGGCGACCCGGTCCGGCTCGTCCGCGCGGGCGTGGCCCGCGCCGGCGTCGGGCTGGAGACCACGGTCGAGGCCATGCGCGCGCTCGGGGACGGCTGGAGCCTCGACCTGCTGCTCGCCCCCGGGCCCGACGACACCGTCCTGCGCCGGCTGCACGAGCGGGCCGCCGAGCTCGCGCAGGTGCGGATCCTGCCCGCGCCCGACCCGGACGACCTGCCCGCCGCGCTGCACGGCTACGACGTGGCCACCTGGTGGGTCCCGCCGACGACGACGCAGGCGTGCGCCGCGCTGCCGTCCTTCCTGCTCGCCGCGGTGCAGGCGAGGTGCGCGCTCGCCGTCGGACCGGCGGCCCAGGCCGAGCGCCTCGTACGGTCGTACGGCCTGGGCGCGGTCGCCGTCGACGTCTTCGCGGCGACCTGCGCGGCCTCCGTGCGGCGCCTCGGCCGGGACGGGATCGTCGCCGCCAAGGAGCGGGCCGACACCGCCGCCGGCGAGCTCTCCCGCGGCGCGGACGACACGCGGCTCGACGGGGTGCTCGACCGCCTGCGCCTCGGCTGAGATGCTGGCGCGGTCAGGAGCAGGCCCTTCTCCACAATCCCTCCACCGCACGCGCTCCCACGCCGCGCGGGGCCTGCGCAGCGCTCCGCTTAGGATCACATCCCGTGACGACGAACAACGCCGCCGAGAAGGGCGCCCCCCGACACGCCCGCTTCCTGCGCACGCACGTCGTCGCGAAGGTCATGGGTCTGGTCCTCGTCGCGGCGATCGCGGGGGTCAGCAGCGGCGCCTACGCGTTCGTCCGGCACTACCAGGGGAACATCGACTCGAACGACACGACGTTCCTCGCCGCCAAGGACAAGAAGACCAAGGACCCGAGCGACCCCGACGCCGGGCACGACCTCAACATCCTCATCCTCGGCTCCGACTCCCGCGGCGGCGCGAACGGCAAGATCGTCAAGGACGACAACGGCGGCCAGCGCTCCGACACCACGATCGTCCTGCACATCTCGGCCGACCGGAAGCGCATGGAGGCGGTCTCCATCCCGCGCGACTCGATCGTCGACATCCCCGCGTGCCAGATCGACGCGAAGGGCCACTCGACGGGCGCCGCGCCCGCGACGATGTTCAACGCGGCCTTCTCGTTCGGCGCGGACAAGGCCAAGGCCGAGGGCGGTGACGCGTCAGCCCAGATCGCCGGCGGCGCCGCGTGCACGTGGCAGACGGTCGAGTCGACGACGGGCATCACGCTCGACGGCTACGTGGTGCTCGACTTCAGCGGCTTCGAGGGCATGATCAACGCGCTCGGCGGGGTGCCCATGTGCATCCCCACGAAGACGGTCGTGCCCAAGGCCGACCTCGACCTCGACGCCGGGTACCAGACGCTCAAGGGCAAGGAGGCGCTCGGCTACGCCCGCGCCCGCGAGGGTATCGGCGACGGTTCCGACACGGGCCGCATCAAGCGTCAGCAGGAGCTCATGGGCGCGATCTCCAACAAGGTCTTCGCCCAGAACTTCCTCACCGACGCCCCCAAGCTCTTCAAGTTCCTCGACGCCGCGACCAAGTCGCTGCACACGTCCAAGACCGACGGCGGGCTCAACCTCAGCTCGGTGACCAGCCTCGTCGGGCTCGGCCTCAGCCTGCGACACATGTCGTCGTCGGACGTCACCTTCCTGACGATCCCCAACGGCCCGTACCCCGCCAACCACAACCGCCTGGTCTGGACGGAGCCCGCCGCCTCCGAGATCTGGGACAAGCTCGCCGAGGACAAGCCGCTCACCGCGGCCGAGGAGAAGGCGGCGAAGAAGGCCAAGGCGTCGGCGACCGCGAAGGCGACGAGCAAGGCGACGTCCGGCACCTCCGACAAGTCGTCGGGCACCACGAAGA
Source organism: Luteimicrobium album (assembly GCF_030161555.1). GTDB lineage: Bacteria > Actinomycetota > Actinomycetes > Actinomycetales > Cellulomonadaceae > Luteimicrobium > Luteimicrobium album. The sequence goes on along the minus strand of NZ_BSUK01000001.1, from coordinate 2,631,043 downwards.
AGCCGACCACTCCCGCCACCCCGAAGGACCGGGACAAGGACGGCATCACCGCGGCCGACGTCGTGAGCTCCAAGGGGGCCTGCACGTCATGACGCCCGACCCCCGGTCTCTGCCGCCGAGCTTCACCCCGCAGTCGGGGCGCGGGTCGCGCCCCGACGCGGCAGACGGCGTCATCAAGGTCGGGCCCGACGGCACCGGTGGCGACACCCCTCCTCCCCCGCCCGCACGGCCCGCGTCCCGGGTGACGCGGCAGTCGAGCGGCCCCGTCCCCGTCGACCGCAGCGGCGGCCGGGCACGCAGCGGCTCCGGGCGCCCCCGACGATCCCGCCCGCGGGCGCCGGCGTCACCCGGGCCCCGCGCGCGACGGCGACCGACGAGCGCCGTCCGCGGACGTCCCCCACCGCACGCGCCCCCAGCGCGCCGCCGCCGGTGGTGGCGGCGCCGGGCGCCGGCCGGGCGAGGGCTCACCCGCCGGGACCGCCCCCGGCGCCGCCGCACCGGGCCGGATCCGCCTGCGCAAGGGCCGCATCGCCGCGATCGTCGCCGGCGTCCTCGTCGTCGGGATGATCGCGTGGCCGATCGGCCTCGTCGCGTGGGCCAACGGCAAGCTCGACCACGTCGACGCGCTCTCGGACGCCAACGACACCCCGGGCACCACCTACCTGATCGCGGGTTCCGACTCGCGCTCCGACGGCGTCGTCAAGGACGGCACCTCGGGGGCGCGCACCGACACGATCATGCTGCTCCAGGTGCCGGACTCCGGGACGACGTCGCTGATCTCGATCCCCCGCGACTCCTACGTGAAGATCCCCGGGCACGGCAGCAACAAGATCAACGCCGCCTACGCGTTCGGTGGCGCCCCGCTGCTCGTCAAGACCGTCGAGAAGCTCACCGGGATGCACGTCGACCACTACGCCGAAGTCGGGTTCGGCGGAGTCGAGGGTCTCGTCGACGCCGTCGGCGGCGTGCACCTGTGCCTCGACTACGACGTCGACGACAAGAAGTCCGAGCTCAAGTGGAAGGCCGGCTGCCACGACGTCGGCGGCAAGACGGCGCTCGCGTTCTCGCGGATGCGCTACTCGGACCCCACCAGCGACTTCGGCCGGACCGAGCGCCAGCGCCAGCTCGTCGACGCGATCTCGCAGAAGGCCGCCAAGCCCAGCCTGCTCTTCAAGCCGGCCACGCAGGTCAAGCTCATCGACGCGGGCACGGGTGTGCTGAAGGTCGACGACGACACGAACGTCGTCGACCTCGCGAAGCTCGCGATGGCGTTCAAGGCCGCGAACGGCAAGGACGGCGTGACGGGGCTCCCGCCGATCTCGGACCGCGACTACCGGCCGGGCGGCGTCGGCTCGAGCGTGCGGCTCGACCCGGACAAGGCGCCGACGTTCTTCAAGAACGTCATGAACGGCAAGCTCAAGGCCGGCACGGTCAACTCCGAGACGTCGTCGAAGGGCTGACCCGGCCTCGACGGTCAGGCGCCGAAGCCGACGCGCCCCGAGCGCGACGCCCGCAGGCGCGCGCCCTTCTCCCGGGCCTGGTCGCCGAGGCGCTCCTGGAACGCGGACATCCGGTCGCGCAGCGCGGCCGCGTCGTCGCCCGAGCCGGCCCCGAGGATGCGCGCCGCGAGCAGCCCCGCGTTGCGTGCCCCGCCGACCGACACCGTCGCCACGGGCACGCCCGCCGGCATCTGGACGATCGACAGCAGCGAGTCCATGCCGTCGAGGTGGGCGAGCGGCACGGGCACACCGATCACGGGCAGCGGCGTGACCGACGCGAGCATGCCCGGGAGGTGCGCGGCACCGCCGGCGCCCGCGACGATCACACGCAGGCCGCGGTCCGCGGCCGCCCGGCCGTACTCGATCATCTCGGTCGGCATGCGATGCGCGGACAGCACGTCGACCTCGACGGGCACGCCGAACTCCGCGAGCGCGTCCGCGGCGGCCTGCATCACGGGCCAGTCGGAGTCCGACCCCATGACGATCCCGACGAGCGGCGCCGCCTCCTGCGCCGTCCCGTCACCTGCGGCCTGCTCGCTCATGCCTGCTCCTCGCTCGTCTCGGTCGTCGTGGTGGTCGGGGTGTCGGCGGCTGCGTCGTCGTCGCCGCGCAGGAGCGCCGCGGCCGCTTGGGCGCGCTCGCGCGTCGTCCCGAGGTCGTCGCCGCTCACGTTCACGTGCCCCAGCTTGCGCCCCGGACGCACGTCCTTGCCGTACAGCCAGACCCGGGCCACGCCGTCGGCGAGGACCGCGGGCAGCGCGTCGGTGAGCTCCGCACGCTCCGAGCCGAGCACGTTCGCCATGACCGTCCACGGCGCGACGGGTGCGGTGTCGCCCAGCGGCAGGTCGAGGACGGCCCGGAGGTGCTGCTCGAACTGGCTCGTCACCGACCCGTCGATGGTCCAGTGACCCGAGTTGTGCGGGCGCATCGCGAGCTCGTTGACGAGCACCCGCCCGGGTTCGCCCGGGGCCTCGCCGGGGACCTCGAACAGCTCGACGGCGAGCACCCCCGTCACACTGAGCCCCTCGGCGACCGCCACCGCGACCTCGCGCGCCCGCGCCTCGAGGGCCGGGTCGAGGTCGGGTGCGGGCGCCGTGACCTCGGCGCACACGCCGTCGCGCTGCACCGACTCGACGACCGGCCACGCCCGGACCTCCCCGACGGGCGCCGCGCCACCAGCGCGGCGAGCTCGCGGCGGAACGGGACCTTCTCCTCGACGAGGAGCTGCGGTCCGCCGTCCTGCGCGGCCGCGAGCCAGTCCGCGACGTCGTCCGGGGTGCGCACGACGCGCACGCCCTTCCCGTCGTAGCCTCCGCGGCTCGTCTTCACGACCGCCTCGCCGCCGACCTCCTCGAGGAACGCGGCGAGCTCGCGCGCGCCCTCTGCCGCGTCGACGTCGAGGGGCGCCCAGCGCGGGCACGGGACGCCGAGGGCCGTGAGCCGGGTCCGCATGACGATCTTGTCCTGCGCGTGCCGCAACGCGTCCCGGCCCGGACGGACCGCGACGCCCTCCTCCTCGAGCGCGGCGAGGAGCGCGGACGGCACGTGCTCGTGCTCGAACGTGAGGACGGCGGCCGCGTCACCGTCCTCCGGGGCGACGAGCGCACGGACCGCGGCCTCGTCCGCGGCGGCACCCACCGGGGCCTCCGCGAGGACCTGGGCCGCGGACCCGTCCGGCGACTCCACGAGCACCCGCAGGCGGACGCCCAGACGGGCGGCTGCGGGTGCCATCATGCGGGCGAGCTGCCCGCCGCCGACGACGGCCACGACTGGTGCTGACACGGTCCCTGAGCCTATCGGACCCCCGCGCCCCCTCCGCCCGTAGGACGGGAGGTCACAGGCTGCTGCGCTACGGTTCCAGGATGACCGACGCGATGCCCGACGCCACCGCCGGAGGTGCGGGCCGGACCGGCACACCCGAGGCCGAGCGCCACGCCGCCGTCCCCTTCGTGCTCGCCGCGTCCGAGGCGCCCGTCACCGACGCCGCGCACGTCGCCGCCGACACCGGTGTGCGCCGCCCGGGTCGCGAGCGTCTGGCAGAGCTCGCGAAGTTCGGCTCCGTCGGCGCCGTGTCGTTCGTCGTCGACATGGGCCTCTTCAACCTGCTGCAGTTCGGCCCCGGCCACCTGCTCGCCGAGAAGCCCCTGACGGCGCGCGTCGTGTCCGTCGCCGTCGCGACCCTCGTCGCGTGGATCGGCAACCGGCTGTGGACGTTCTCCGATCGGCGCACCGAGAACCGGCCCCGCGAGCTCGCCGGCTTCCTCGTCGTGAACGTCGGGGGCCTGCTCATCGGCATCGGCGTGCTGGCCCTGTTCGTCTACCCGCTGGGGCTGGACTCGCCGCTCGCGAAGAACGTCGCGAACCTCCTCGGCATCGGGCTCGGCACCGTCTTCCGGTACTTCGCGTACCGCCACCTCGTCTTCACGGGCGACCAGGCTCCCCCGAAGTAGGCCTCCCGGCGGGGTACTTCGCGAAGTACCCCGCGCGGACGCCTGCCTCGCGCGAGGGGCCGGTCAGGCGCCGTCGGACCTGCGCTTGCCCTTGCGGCCCCGCGCGCTCGAGACGGTCGCCCCGGCGGGCAGCACCACGCGCGGGTCGAGCGTGTGCGGGACGCCCGCGAGGAACACCGAGAACACCGCCGGGCGGCGCTGCGACAGCTCGAGCCGGCCGCCGTCCGCGGCCGCGAGGTCCCGCGCCAGCGCGAGCCCGAGCCCCGTGCCCTTCCCCGACGTCACCTCGCGCTCGAAGATGTTCGGTGCGAGCTCGTCGGGCACGCCCTCGCCCTCGTCGGCGACCTCGATGACGATGGACCCCGAGCGTCCCGGGCGTGAGCGCACCGTCGTCGTGCCGCCGCCGTGCGTGAGCGAGTTCTCGACGAGCGTCGCGAGCACCTGCGCGAGCGCGCCGGGCGTGGCGAGGACGTAGGTGTCGAGCGGGATGTCCACGACGAGCCGGCGTCCGGCGGACTCGAAGCTCGGCAGCCACTCCTCCTCCTGCTGACGCACGACCTCGACGAGCCGCACCGCCTCCGTCGTGCCGCCCTGGGCGCGGCGCGACCGCGTGAGGAGGTCGTCGACGACGGTCACGAGCCGTTCGACCTGCTCGAGCGAGATGCGGGCCTCCTCCTGGACGGCCGGGTCGTCGGACATGAGGGAGATCTCCTCGAGCCGCATCGACAGGGCCGTCAGGGGGTACGGAGCTGGTGCGAGGCGTCGGCGGCGAACTGGCGTTCGGTCGCGAGGCGGCTCGCGAGCCGGTCGGACGTGCGTGCGAGCTCGGCGGCGACGAGGTCGAGCTCCTCGACGCCCGACTCCTCCATCTGCGGGCGCACCTGTCCCGAGCCGAGCTGTTCGGCGGACGCCGCCAGGTAGACCAGGGGTGCGGAGAGCCGGTTCGCCTGGATCACGGCCATCGCGACGCCCGCGAGGATCGCCACGAGGGCGGCGGCGACGACGAACAGCACGATCCGCATCGACTGCCAGTACAGCGCCCAGTACGAGACCTCGAGCGTGACGAGGGCCCCTCGGACGTCCGCACCGCCCGCTGCTCGACACGGCCCTGGATCTCGTCGCCCGCGGCCAGGGTCCGCCCGTTGTAGACGACGGTCGCGTGGGCGGGAACCTGGTTGTGACCGCCGGTCGCGACGGCCACGCTCGCGTCCGAGGCCAGCGCCTCGTCACCGTTGGCGATGGCCCGGTCGACCGCCCGCGCGAACGTCTGGGCGCGGCGCTCCAGGCTGTCCAGGTCGTTGTCGTGGACGTACTGGGCGCCGAAGAACGCGAGGGGAATCCCAGCAGCAGCACCGCCACCGCCACTGCGGCGACGGTGGCCTGCAGCATCCGCTGACGCACGGCTCAGACCTTCCCGACGCGACCGAGGGGCACGTGTGTCGTCGTGCCCGTGTCCCCCGCCTCAGTGTCCTCCGGTCTCGAACCGGAAGCCGAGCCCGCGGACCGTCGCGACGTAGCGCGGCGAGTTCGCGTCGTCGCCGAGCTTGCGACGCAGCCAGGAGACGTGCATGTCGAGCGTCTTGGTCGAGCCGGCCGGCTCGGCGCCCCAGACCTCGCGCATGAGCGTGTCGCGCACGACGACGCTGCCCGCGTTCTGCACCAGGACGCGCAGGAGGTCGAACTCCTTGGTCGTGAGGTGCAGCTCCCGGTCGCCCTGGAAGGCGCGGTGCGCGGAGACGTCGACGACGACGTCCTGCGCGACGAGCTCCTCCTCGTCCGGCCCCGCGTCGCCGTGCGTGCGACGCAGCAGCGCCCGGACGCGCGCGAGCAGCTCGGCGAGCCGGAACGGCTTGGTGACGTAGTCGTCGGCGCCCGCGTCGAGACCGACGACGAGGTCCACCTCGTCGGCACGCGCGGTGAGGACGAGGATGGGGGTGGTCATGCCGGCGCCGCGGATCGCCCGCGCCACGTCGAGCCCGTCCATGTCCGGCAGACCCAGGTCGAGGACGACCACGTCCGCGGCCTCCGCGGAGTCGATGGCACCTTGCCCGGTGCCTTGCACGACGACGTTGTATCCCTCGCGCGTCAGCGCACGTGCCAAAGGCTCGGCAATCGCCGTGTCATCCTCGGCCAGCAAGACGTTGGTCATTAGGCCATGCTAGAGCATCCCCCGGACCGGAGTCTCCCGTTTCGCGGGAACTCGTCCGTACCGTCCCGGGGCCGCGACCTGACGTCCCGTACACCCGCAGGAGCACGTGGCACGCCGACGGGTCGCCCCCGGGCGGACGCGCCGTCCGCCTCGCCGATCCTACGCTGAGGCGATGGGCTGGTACGAGAACGCCACGCGCTGGACCGAGCAGCACCGGTTCGGCGTCGACGCGACCGGTGCGGCCGCCCTCGCGTTGTTCCTCGTCGCGGCGAGCGCCGCCGAGGGCATGTCCACGCACGGCGGGGTCTGGTTCGCGCTCGCGCTGTGCGTCGCGCTCGCGTGGCGGCGGACCCGGCCGGCCGCCTCGGTCGCCACCGTCTACGCGCTGGCCCTGGTCCAGCTCATGGTCGACCAGAGCGCGTCGGTCGCCTCGGTCGTCGCGGTGCCCGTGGCGCTGTACTCCGTCACCGTCGTCGGGCCCCGCTGGGCGCACCGGACGGCCATCGGCACGGGGCTCCTCGGCGTCCTCGTCGCCTCCGCGCTCATGGCGGACCGCGGCCTCGGAGCCACCGCCGCCGCGCGCCAGGCCGTGGTGCTCGCGGTCTTCGGCGGCGTCGTCCTCCTGGCCGTGTGGGCGTTCGGCCTCGTCCGGCGGTCGCGCCGCGAGACCCTCGAGGCCCTGCGCGACCGCGCCGAGCGGCTCGAGGTCGAGCGCGACCAGCAGACCCGGCTCGCGACCTCCGCCGAGCGGACCCGGATCGCACGCGAGCTCCACGACATCGTCGCGCACTCGCTGTCCGTGATGATCGCGCAGGCCGACGGCGGCCGGTACGCGGCCGCCACCGACCCCACCGCCCCCGAGCGGTCGCTCACGACGATCGCCGAGACCGGCCGCGCCGCCCTCGCCGACATGCGGCGCATCCTCGGCGTGCTGCGCGCCGACACGGACGGCCCGCCGGCGCCCGGCGGCGTCGTCGTCGGGGGCGGGGAAGCCGCAGGTGGCCGCGGAGCAGGGCGCGCCCCTCGGCCCGCAGACGCACCCGCCGTACCGAGCGCACCCACCGCGCTCGCGCCGCAACCGTCGGTCGAGGGGCTCGAGGCGCTCGTCGAGCAGGTACGTGCCGGCGGGCCCCGCGTGTCGCTCGTCCGGGTCGGCACGCCGCGACAGCTCCCGCCGGGTGCGGCACTCACGATCTTCCGCGTCGCCCAGGAGGCGCTCACCAACGTCCTCAAGCACGCCGGCCCGTCGCCGAACGTGACCGTGGTCCTGCGGTGGGACGCGGACGCCGTCGTGCTCGACGTCCAGGACGACGGCCGCGGGGCGGCAGCCGCGAGCGACGGCGGTGGGTACGGGCTGCTCGGGATGCGCGAGCGGGCCGCCGTCTTCGGGGGACCGTGGCCACCGGGCCGCGCCCGGGCGGCGGCTACCGCGTGCACCTCGAGCTCCCGTCCCGGCTGCCTGACGGCGGCTTCGCCGTCCCCGAGCCCGACGGCGGCACCCCGGTAGAGTCCGGCACGTGAGCGCTCAGGGGAACGGTCCGACCGAGGGTGCGGGCGCGGGAAGCGGTGCGCCCGTGCGGGTGGCGCTCGTCGACGACCAGCAGCTCGTCCGTGCCGGGTTCCGCATGGTCATCGACTCGCAGCCCGACCTGGAGGTCGTCGTCGAGGCCGGGGACGGTGCGCAGGCGCTGCGGCTCCTCGCGTCGCACCCCGTCGACGTCGTCCTCATGGACGTCCGCATGCCCACCCTCGACGGTCTCAGCGCCACCGCGCAGCTCACGGCCGGCGCCGCCGAGACGGGTGCCGCGGTCCCGCGGGTCATCGTGCTCACCACGTTCGACCTCGACGAGTACGTGCTCGAGGCGATCCGGGCGGGCGCGAGCGGGTTCCTCCTCAAGGACGCACCCCGGAGGAGATGCTCGCCGCGATCCGGACCGTCCATGCCGGGGATGCGGTCATCGCGCCGTCGTCGACGCGCCGGCTTCTCGAGCACCTCGTGACCGCCCTGCCCGCCGACGCCGCCGTCGACCCCGACGCGCAGCACGCCCTCGACCAGCTCACCGACCGCGAGCGCGAGGTGCTGGTCCTCATGGCGCGCGGCCGGTCGAACCTGGAGATCGCCGCCGAGCTGTTCGTGGCCGAGGCGACCGTGAAGACGCACGTCGGGCGGATCCTCGCGAAGCTGGGCGCGCGCGACCGCGTGCAGGCCGTCGTCACGGCGTACGAGGCGGGTCTGGTGCGCCCGGGCTCCCCGGACTGACCCTGTCCCTGGACCTGTCAGAACGTGAGGCACGTCGGGGGCCTTCATGTTCTGACAGGTCAGCATCGCCACCCTCGTGTCAGAACGAGCTTCCCGTATACGGGTCCCACGTTCTGACAGGTCGGCGGTCGAGGGCGGCGAGGTGGCCCCGGACGATCGCGAGCACGCGCTCCGGCTCGTGCCGTGCCGCCCCCGCGGGGATGCGGATCCGCACCGTGCGGCTGTCCGACCCGAGCTCGGCGTCGCGCAGCAGGTCGTCGTACCACTGCTCGCGCTCCATGTGCCCGACGCCGTCCACCTCCACGACCAGCCGTCCACCTCCCCGCAGCCGCCACTCCACGTCGAGGAAACGCACCTTGCCGCGGGCGTCCCGACGACGTTCCTGCCGCGACGGCTCCGGCAGCCCGGCGCGCCGGCACAGCCGGGCGAAGTCGATCTCCTCGAGCGACTGCGCGCCACCGATCACGTCGAGCAGCGCGAGCTGCATCGTCCGCCGGTGCCGGATCCGGCCCTGCGCGCTCGAGCTCGCCCAGCAGAGCGTCGGGCGTCGTGAGCCGCTGCTGGACCACCGCCGCCATCAGCCCCGAGGCGGTGCGCCACGACCGCTGCCACGCCGCCGCGTCGATCGCGGCCCGCTCGATCCCGTGCGCGGGGAGCCCGGCACTGACCGTCACGTCTCCCGCATCGTGCCGGCGGGACTCGTGCACGACGAGCCACGGGAACCGAGCCGGTTTGTCGCCTCGCGGGACGACGACGTGCACCGGCTCGCGATGCCAGCCGCGAAGCCCGTGCAGCTCGAGCGCCGTCCAGCACGCGAGCGCCACCGGGACGGTCTCCGCCCCGAGCACCGCGGCCCAGTACCGCGCCTCACGGATCAGCGGTCCGCAGTGCAGGACGAGGATCTCAGGCGCGACGAGCCGCCAGCGCCGGGCCGCCACCTGATAGTCGACGTGGCGAGCCGTGACGCCGAGGGCCGCGAGCTGACGGCGGGAGCACACGCCGTGCTGACGGGCCGCGAGCTCGCGCAGCCCGGGGACGACGTCGAGGACGTCGGGCCGACCGGTCATGGATCCCAAGGGTGGTGGGTCGGGCGGTCGCTCGGGGGTGGGGTGTCGTGGCCTGTGGACGACCACCCGCAACGCTCGCTTGTGCGCAGCCTCCGCCCCGTGGGACGACTCGCGTGCGCCCCGGTGGCGGCCACCACCGGGACCCGACCCCACCCCGATCCGAGGTGAGGTCACCGCCCGGACCGGGCTCCGTCGTCGGGCCGTCAGACCCGAGCGCCCGTATACGGGACTCTCGTTCTGACAACCCGGGTGCGCGACGGACGTGTCAGAACCTGGCACCCGTATACGTGAAGCACGTTCTGACACGACGCTGGGTGGGTGCGGGCACGGACCGGGTACGACCTGAGGATGACCCCCGCCGTCGATCGACCCGACCGCCGGGCGACGCGGGCGCCTCGGCGCCTTCCGTAGCGTCGAGGGCACGGCCCGCCCCGGCCCGTCCAGACCCTGCACCGACCGAAGGAGCCACCGTGGCCCCGTCCGACCAGCCCGCCCCGACGACGACGTCCGCCCCGCCCGCGGCGTCCGTGCTGCAGCCTCCCGCGAGCCCGGTCGCGGTCCGGGCCCGCGCCCTGACCAAGACGTACGGCCGCGGCGAGGCGGCGGTGCGCGCGCTCGACGCCGTCGACGTGGACTTCGAGGCCGGCGCGTTCACGGCGATCATGGGGCCGTCGGGCTCGGGCAAGTCGACGCTCATGCACCTGCTCGCGGGCCTCGACTCTGCGACGAGCGGCAGCGCGTACCTGGGCGGCACGGAGGTCACGCACCTCACCGACAAGGAGCTCACGCTGCTGCGCCGCGAGCGGGTGGGCTTCGTGTTCCAGTCGTTCAACCTGCTGCCCATGTTCACGGCGGAGCAGAACATCACGCTCCCGGTCGAGCTCGCGAACGGCGCCGTGGACCGGGCGTGGCTCGAGATCCTCGTCGAGACGCTGGGGCTGGGGCAGCGCCTCACGCACCGCCCGTCGGAGCTCTCGGGCGGCCAGCAGCAGCGCGTCGCGATCGCGCGCGCCCTGATCACGAAGCCCGAGGTGGTGTTCGCGGACGAGCCGACGGGCAACCTCGACTCGCGCTCCGGCGCGGAGGTGCTGAGCTTCCTGCGCCGCTCGGTGCGCGAGCTCGGCCGCACGATCGTCATGGTCACGCACGACCCTCGGCCGCCGCGTACGCGGACCGTGTCGTCCTGCTCGCCGACGGCCGCGTCGCGGGCGACATCCAGGACCCGACGCCCGAGGCCGCGCTCGCCGGCCTCGACGCCCTGCGCTCGCTCGACGACGCCACGGTGGCCCCCGATGATCCGGCTCACGCTCGCGCAGATGCGCCGCAGCGTCGCACGGCTCGCCGCCGCGGGCATCGCGATCGCGATCGGCACGGGCTTCGTCGCCGCGACCCTCGTCGCGTCCGACCTCATCCGCACCGCCACGACCGACTCGGTCGCCGCCCCGTACGCGCGCGCCGACCTCGTGGTGACCGCCGACGGCGAGCAGCTGGGGGCGAAGGACGTCGCGGACGTCGCGGCGACCCCGGGCGTCGCTGCCGCGGCACCCCGCGCGATGAGCTGGGAGGACGTCGCCGCCCACGGCAAGACCCTCAACAGCGCGTTCACGGGCCTCCCGAGCGACACCCGGCTCGAGCCCCAGCGCGTGCACGACGGCGCGTTCCCGGCCTCCGACGACGAGGTCGCCCTGCCCGTCGGTCAGGCGGAGCGCCTCGGGGTCGAGGTCGGCGACACGGTCACCGTGACCGTCACGGGCGCGTACGACTCCCAGGGAGCCCAGCCGCCCGCCGAGAGCCGCCGGCTGCGGGTCGTCGGGACCCTCGACGACCCGTACGGCGCCTGGACCGCGTCGGGCGGCGCAGGGATCGTGACCGCCTCGACGCTCCGGCACTGGCAGGACGTCGAGGCCGGGCCGGGTGCGACCGTCACGTACCCCGCCGTCCTGGTCGCCCTCGACGCCCACGCCTCCACGGCCCAGGCGAGCGACGCGCTCAGCGCGCTGTCCCTGCCCGACGGCGCCCGCGTCCTCACGCGCGACGCCCTGGCCCGCGAGCTGGCCGCCCAGGCGACCGGCGACGACGACGTCTTCACCTACGTGGTCCTCACCTTTGCGGCGATCGCGCTCGTCGTCGCGGCGCTCGTCATCGCGAACACGTTCCAGGTGCTCGTCGCGCAGCGCGCCCGCACCCTCGCGCTCCTGCGCTGCGTCGGCGCGTCGAAGGGCCAGCTCGGTCGGTCGGTCGTCTTCGAGGCCGGCGTCCTCGGGCTCGTCGGGTCGGCCGTCGGCGTGGTGCTCGGGACGGGCCTCGCACAGCTCGTCCTCACCGTGCTGAGGAGCCGCACGACGACGCCGCTCCCGTCCTCCATCGACGTCTCCCCCGTCGCGGTGGTGGTCCCGCTCGTGGTCGGGACCGTCGTGACGATCGTCGCGAGCCTCGCGCCCGCACGCACCGCGACACGTGTCGCGCCCCTTGCGGCGCTGCGCCCGGCCGAGGCGCCGACGCTGACCAGCCGGGCCGGTCGCGTCCGCGGTACGCTCGCGCTCCTCGCGACCGTCGGCGGGCTCCTGCTCCTCGCCGTCGCCGTCCTCGCCGGGACCCAGGGCTCGCCCGAGATCGGGCTGGCGCTCGGCGTCCTCGGCGGTGCCGTCTCCTTCGTCGGCATCCTCGTCGGGTCGGTGTTCTGGATGCCGCGCGTCGTCCACGCTGCGGGCACCGCGCTCGGGAAGGCCGGCGCCAGCTCACGGCTCGCGGCCGCCAACACGCTCCGCAACCCCCGCCGCACGACGGCGACCAGCACCGCGCTGCTCATCGGCGTCACCCTCGTCGCCATGATGGCCACCGGTGCGGCCAGCGCACGCGTCGCGCTCGGCTCCACGCTCGACGAGCACTACCCGGTCGACGCGATCGTCACGTCGTACGGGTCGGGCGACGGGCCGGGCGAGATGACCTCGGCCCTGCAGTCGACGCTCGCCGACGTCGACGGCGTGCGCCGGGTCGTCCCGGTCAGCCGGGCCAACGCGACGCTCACGTCGGGAGGCACGTCGTCGGGCATCGAGCTCGAGGGCGTGGAGCCCGCCGCCGGCCGCGAGGTGCTCCGCACGCCGGAGGCGCTCGCCGGGCTGGACGACCGCGAGATCGCGGTCAACCCCGCATCGCGCGACCTCGGGTCGACCAAGCTCGAGGACGGCGACACCGTGACGCTGCGTGCAGCGGACGACGACGGCGACCCGACCGGCCCGTCCGTGCGGCTCCAGGTGCGCGTCGTGGATCTCGGCGACGTCGGCGCCTACGTGACGCCTGCGGTCTTCGCGCGGGTCGCGCCGCACGTCGCCCCCGACACCGCGTGGCTCGCCTTCGCGGACCACGCCGACGCGGCCGACACGCTCGCCGCCGTCCAGGACGCGGTCGCCGACCAGGACTCCTCGATCAGCGTCGTGGGGCCCGCCGCCCAGCACGCCGACATGGAGAAGGTCGTCGACACGATCCTCGCGATCGTCCTCGGCCTGCTCGCCGTCGCCGTCGTGATCGCGCTGGTCGGGGTCGCCAACACCCTGTCCCTGTCCGTCCTGGAGCGGCGGCGCGAGTCCGCGACCCTCCGAGCGATCGGGCTCACGCGCGGCCAGCTCCGGTGGATGCTCGCGCAGGAAGGCATGCTCATCGCGGGCGTCGGCGCCGTCGTCGGGATCGTCCTCGGTGTGGCGTACGGCTGGGCGGGGGCCGCCGCGGCCCTCGGCTCGTTCGGGTCCACGCCGCTCGTGGTGCCGTGGTCCACGATCGGCGTCGTCCTCGTGGTCGCTCTCGTCGCGGGGCTCGCTGCGTCCGCGCTGCCGGGGCGGAGCGCGGCCAGGACGTCGCCGGTGGCGGCGCTCGCCGTCGAGTAGCCACCGTCGGGCGGGGAGGGCACACCTCCCCGCCCGGCTCCAGCCGTCGCGCTAGCGGCGGACCTCGATGAGCAGGACCCAGGCGTTCACCATCGAGGAGACGACGACGGCGACGATCCCGACCACGAGCCACCACAGGCCCGCGTCGACGCCGGCGACGAGCAGGACCGCGCCCACGAGGAACGGGACGTGCTCGGCGGCCGCGAGGCCGATGCTCACGGCCCGGACCCCGGTGGTCATGCCCTCCGCCTCGGCGTGCCCCTGCGTGCGGATGGCCGCCACCTGCACGAACGAGGCCGCCACGGCGAGGACCAGGGCCGGGATGCCCAGGCCGCCGAGCGTTTGGCCGGCGGGCAGGATCAGGAGGGACGCCGCGATCGCGAGGACGAGCGACGCGATGGTCGTGCGGGCGCCCGCCACGGTGACCTTCGAGCCCATGATCTCGGCGACGTTCACCGACATCGCGACGACGAGCAGCCCCGCGAGCGCCGCGGTCGCGCCGGCCGCGGCGACGCCGAAGTCGGACCAGCCTTCGAGAAGGGTGTGCGTCACCTGAGCGAGGCTAGCGAAGCTACGCGTCGCCGTCCCGCGGAGCCCGGTCGGTGGTGAGCGCGACGACGCTCGGGACCATGAGGAGGACCAGCAGCACCACGGACACGAGGACGAGCAGCCCGGCCCACGGCGACCGGGTCTCCTGCCACCACGTCACCCCGACGAGCCCCTGGAGGATCTGCCAGGTCGCGACGGGCGACCGCGCCCACCGCGCACCCCCGTGCAGCGCCCGGCCGGCCGCACCGAGGAGGGCGGCGAGGGCCAGCGCGAGGACGACGAGCGCGATGCTCGTGCCGGCGGCGTCGGACTTCCCGCGCACGAGCTCGACGAGGACGACGACCCCCCGACCGCGAGGCCGACCGCCTCGAGCAGGGTTCCCCCGACGAGGCAGCGGAGGGTCCAGGGACGCTCGGGCCGGCCGGGTGCCGGGGCGGGGGTGCTCACCGGACCATTGTCCCGCACGGGTCCATGCGGCGAGGAGGAACCGCCGGCGACGACGATGTGGGACATGTGACCAAGATCTCGCGGTCACCCCGAAGAAACCTTGTCGTAACTCTTGTGCCGGGCGCCTCCTCCGGGGAGACTTGATTTCAGAGTCAACAACCCCCGCAGAACCCAGAAGCGAGTTCGCCCGGACGTTCGACACGACGCACCTTCTGCGTCACCCGCACCAAGCCCCTCTGGCTTTGCTCTGTCGCGCCCACCGGCCTGCTCGTCGAGGGATCTCCCCCGCCCACAAGGAGCGTGAGATGGACTGGCGTCACCGTGCCGCATGCCTCGACGAGGACCCGGAGCTCTTCTTCCCGATCGGCAACACCGGTCCGGCCCTGCTGCAGATCGAGGAGGCCAAGGCCGTCTGCCGCCGGTGCGAGGTCGTCGACACCTGCCTGAAGTGGGCGCTCGAGTCGGGTCAGGACGCGGGCGTCTGGGGCGGCATGTCGGAGGACGAGCGTCGTGCGCTGAAGCGCCGCACCGCGCGCGCCCGCCGCGCCGGCTGACACCACCACGCCGCACGAAGGCCGTCACCCCTCGGGGGTGACGGCCTTCGTCGCGTCCGGGCCCGACGGCGCCGGGCGGGCTCATTTGCCCCCGACGCGCAGGCGGACCTCCAGCTCGACCACGGTGCCGCCGCCCTCGCGGTCCTTCCAGGTGATGGTGCCGCCGAGCTCGTTCGAGACGAGGGTGTTGACGATCTGCGTCCCCAGCCCGGACATCGGCCCCTTGCCGTCGACGAGGCCCACGCCGTCGTCACGGACCACGACCTTGAGCGAGTTCTCGGACCGTTCGGCGACGATCTCGACGGTGCCCGTCGGGCGGCCGGGAAAGCCGTGCTCGACGGCGTTCGTGACCAGCTCGGTCAGCACGAGCGCGAGCGGGGTCGCGTCCTGCGCCGGCACGAGCCCGAAGCCGCCCTCGCGCACCGTGCGGACGTGGGTGTCCGCCGACGCGACGTCGGCCGCGAGGCGCAGCGCGCGCGACACCATGTCGTCGAACTCGACCTCCTCGTCGAGCGTCTGCGACAGGCTCTCGTGGACCATCGCGATGGTCGCGACACGCCGCATCGCCTCCTCGAGCGCCTCCTTCGCCTCGGGCACGTCCATGCGCCGGGCCTGCAGCCGCAGCAGCGCGGCCACGGTCTGGAGGTTGTTCTTCACGCGGTGGTGGATCTCGCGGATCGTCGCGTCCTTGGTGATGAGGTCGCGCTCGCGTCGCCGCAGCTCGGTGACGTCGCGGCACAGCAGCACCGCGCCGATCCGCTGGCCGTGCTCGGTGAGCGGGAGCGCTCGCAGCGACAGCATGACGCCGCGCGCCTCGATCTCGGTCCGCCACGGCGCGCGGCCCATGACGACGAGCGGCATGGCCTCGTCGACGGTCGACTGGGGCTGGTGCTCGATGAGGTCGGTGGTGATCTCGATGAGCGCACGCCCCACGAGCGGCCCGATGACGCCGAGCCGATGGAAGCAGCTCAGCGCGTTGGGGCTCGCGTAGAGCACCTCGCCCTCCGAGTTGAGGCGCAGCAGCCCGTCGCCGACGCGCGGGGCGCCGCGCCGCTGGCCGGTCGCCGCGCCGGGCGACGGGAACTCGCCGCGCGCGATCATCGCGACGATGTCGTCGGCGGCCTCCACGTAGTTGAGCTCGAGCCGGCTGGGGTCCGGCCCGAGCCGAGGTTCGTCTGCCGGGCGAGGACGGCGATGGCGCGCCCGTCATGGACGACGGGGATCGCCTCCTCGCGGACCGCGTAGGCACCCAGCCAGCGCGGTTCGCGCGCCCGGTGGATCTCGCGCGTCGTCAGGGCCTTGGTGAGCTGCGGGAGCTGACCCTCGGGCGGGCGCGTCCCGACGACGTCGTCGTAGTGCACCGTGGCGCCGGTCGAGGGCCGCGCCTGGGCGATCGCCTCGAACGAGCCGTCGCGCGTGGGCACCCACAGCACGAGGTCGGCGAACGCGAGGTCGGACACGACCTGCCAGTCCCCCACGAGCAGGTGCAACCACTCGGCGTCGGCGGGCGTGAGATCCACGTCGGAGGTGATGAGGTCGCTCATGGCTGGCACGACCCCAGCCTACGCACGCGCACGCGCGACGCGTTCCACAGCCTCCGCTGCCCGTCGAGCACTCGTCCCCGGGCCCCGCGCCGCCGTGTGTCGGGGATAACGATTCGGACTCGACGCGCGGATGTCCAGCGCCCTGACCAGCACCTTTGCCTCTCGCTCAGGTTGCGGGGCGGTCACGGCGCCCGACAGGCGCTTGACATCGGGCGGGGTTCGGCACGACCGTTGGTCCTCGGATGGAAGCGCTCCCACCCTCCGAGGTGGTAGCGCTCCCAACCCGATCGGAACAACCCATCGACAAGGGAGTCACCGTGCTGACGCACCGTCCGTCACGCCCCGCCCGCCGCATCATCGTGGCCGGAGCGTCCGTCGCCGCCCTGGCGCTCACGCTCACTGCCTGCAGCTCAGATGACGGCGGCTCGGGCTCTTCGAAGACCCAGGACGCCAACGAGAAGATCACTCTCACGGTCGCCACGTTCAACAACTTCGGCTACACCCAGGACCTCCTGGACTCGTACACGAAGACTCACCCGAACGTCACCGTCAAGCAGGAGATCGCCGCGACGTCCGACGACGCCAAGGCCAACTTCACCACCAAGCTCGCCGCCGGCGGCGCCGGCCTGGCGGACGTCCAGGCCGTCGACATCGACTGGATGCCGACCGTCCTGCAGTACGAGGACAAGTTCACCGACCTGTCCGACAAGAGCCTCGACGGCCGCTGGCTCGACTGGAAGGCCAAGCAGGCCACCGCGCCCGACGGCAAGCTCCTCGGCTACGGCACCGACATCGGCCCCGAGGCCATCTGCTACCGCCAGGACCTCTTCGAGAAGTACGGCCTGCCGTCCGACCCCGACAAGGTCGCCGAGCTCCTCGGTGGCAAGGACGCGACCTGGGACAAGTACTTCCAGGTCGGCGAGCAGTTCGTCGCCGCGTCGAAGGGCAAGGTCGCCTGGTACGACAGCCCGGACGGCACCTACCAGGCCATGGTCGGCCAGCTCGCCAACCCGTACGAGAACTCGGACGGCACGCCCAAGGACCTCTCCTCGAACGCCGACATCAAGGCGCTCTTCGAGAAGGTCGCCACCGAGTCCAAGGACAAGGGCCTGTCGGCGCACAACCAGGAGTGGCAGCCCGACTGGACCGCCTCCTTCCAGAAGGACGCGTTCGCCACGATGGCCTGCCCGCCGTGGATGACCGCGTCGATCGAGACCAACTCCGGCGGCGTCAAGGGCTGGAACATCGCCAACGTCTTCCCCGGCGGCGGCGGCAACTGGGGCGGCTCGTTCCTGGTCGTCCCCGCGGCCGGCAAGCACACCGCGGCCGCCAAGGAGTTCGCGGCCTGGCTGACCGCGCCCGAGCAGCAGCTCGCGGCGTACAAGCAGGCCAACAACTACCCGAGCCAGGTCGAGGCCCAGAAGGACTCGGCCGTCGCCGACTCGACCAACAAGTTCATGAACAACGCGCCCGTCGGCAAGATCTTCGCCGACCGTGCCGCGGCCGTGACCGTGACCCCCTTCAAGGGCCCGAACTACTTCACGATCAACAAGGCCGTGACCGACGCGCTGGTCGCCTACGACGTCCAGGGCAAGGGCAGCGTCGAGAGCAACTGGAACGCCGCTGTCGACGCGTACAAGGCGCTCGGCCTCGGCTGACACACCTCGCACGCACGGGGCCCGGTCCGGCGCACGCCGGACCGGGCCTCCGGCCCGTCGTCCGCCACGTCCCAGAGGAAGCATCATGACCGCCCTGACCACCGCACCCACGCCGCCGCGCGTCGGGCCGCCCGAGAAGCGGCGCCGGCGGGTCGGCTTCTCCCAGAGGCTCAGCCGCTGGGACGTGAAGGTCTCGCCCTACCTGTACATCTCGCCGTTCTTCATCATCTTCGCGATCACCGGCCTGTTCCCGCTGCTGTACACGGGCTGGGTGTCGCTGCACAAGTGGACGCTCATCGGCGGCGAGGCGGGCTACACCGGCTTCGACAACTTCACCGCGATCTTCCAGCAGAGCGAGTTCTGGCTCTCGCTGCGCAACACCTTCATGATCTTCCTGCTGTCGAGCGTGCCGCAGGTGATCATCGCGATCGTCCTGGCGGCGATCCTCAACCAGAACATCCGCGCCAAGACGTTCTGGCGCATGGGCGTCCTGATCCCCTACATCGTCGCGCCCGTCGCGGTCGGTCTGATCTTCGGTCAGCTCTTCGCCGACCAGTACGGCGTCATCAACACCGCGCTGCACGCCATCGGGCTCCCGAAGATCGGCTGGCACAGCAACACCTTCGCGAGCTGGTCCGCGATCGCGACCATGGTGAACTTCCGCTGGATCGGCTACAACACGCTGATCTTCCTCGCCGCGATGCAGGCGGTGCCGACCGACCTCTACGAGGCCGCCGTCATCGACGGCGCCGGGCGGATGCGCCAGTTCTTCTCGATCACGCTCCCCCAGATCCGCGCCACGATCATCTTCGTGGTCATCACGTCGACCATCGGCGGCCTGCAGATCTTCGACGAGCCGCGCACGTTCGACGTCTACGGCACCGGCGGCCCGAGCCACCAGTGGGAGACGACCACGATGTACCTGTGGAACCTCGGCTGGGGCCCGCAGCAGAACCTCGGCCGCGCCGCGGCCGTCGCCTGGCTGCTGTTCGTCGTCATCGTGATCTTCGCGCTCATCAACTACTTCGTGTCCTCGCGGATCTCCACGTCCGAGGCGCGCCGCGGCACGAGCAAGCAGGGCCGCGGACGACGCAGCTCGACCGACCGGAAGGGAGCCGTCCGATGAGCTCCGTCCCCATGACCGCCCAGACCGCCGGCAAGGGTGCGGCCCGCGCCGCAGCGCGCCGCAGCGGCGGCAGCACCGGCTTCGGCGCCGAGCGTCGCCCCCGCTGGCTCACCTACACGATCCTCGCGGTCGTCGTGGTCGTCTCGATCGCGCCGCTGTACTACACGCTGCTGCTCGGCTCGTCCGACCAGCAGACGATCTCGAAGCACGTCATCCCGCAGTGGCTCCCG
Source organism: Luteimicrobium album (assembly GCF_030161555.1). Taxonomy (GTDB): domain Bacteria; phylum Actinomycetota; class Actinomycetes; order Actinomycetales; family Cellulomonadaceae; genus Luteimicrobium; species Luteimicrobium album. The sequence goes on along the minus strand of NZ_BSUK01000001.1, from coordinate 2,611,629 downwards.
GACGCGAGCATCTTCGACCGGTTCAGCGACGTCATCAACAGCGGGTCGTTCAACTTCACGAAGGCGCTGTCGAACTCGATCATCATCTCGGTCGTGACCGCGTTCTCCGTCGTGCTCTTCTCGACGCTCGCCGGCTTCGCGTTCGCGAAGCTCCGGTTCAAGGGACGTCGCGGGCTCCTCGTGTTCGTCATCGCGACGACCGCGGTCCCCACCCAGCTCGGTGTCATCCCGCTCTGGATCATCGTCACGGACCTGGGCTGGCAGAACCAGATCCAGGCCGTCATCGTCCCGGCGCTAGTCTCCGCGTTCGGCGTGTTCTGGATGACGCAGTACCTCGAGGCCGCGCTGCCCTACGAGCTCATCGAGGCCGCGCGCGTGGACGGCGCGTCCATGATCCGCACGTTCTGGTCGATCGCCCTGCCCGCCGCGCGTCCTGCGGCCGCGATGCTGGCCCTGTTCACGTTCATCCAGCAGTGGACGAACTTCTTCTGGCCGTCCATCGTGCTCTCCCAGGACAACGCGACGCTGCCCGTCGTCGTGAAGCTCCTGCAGGGCAGCTTCCACACCGACTTCTCGCTGGTCATGGCGGGCGTGTTCCTCACGACCGTGCCGCTGATCATCGTGTTCATCCTCGCCGGGCGCCAGCTCGTGGCCGGCATCATGCAAGGAGCCGTCAAGGGATGACCCCGCGACCCACGACCACCCACCCGCTCACCTCGTCCGCCGTGCCGGGCGTGCCGCTGACCGCGGCGACCCCGCACGACGCGACCGTGCGGATGCCCGACGGGTTCCTCTGGGGCGCGGCGACCGCGGCCTACCAGATCGAGGGGGCGGCCCACGAAGACGGGCGCACCGACTCGATCTGGGACGCGTTCGCCCGCGTCCCGGGGGCGGTCGTGGACGCCGAGGACGGCGAGGTCGCGTGCGACCACTATCACCGCTACGCCGACGACGTGGCCCTCATGGCGGGCCTGGGCCTCGGCACCTACCGGTTCTCGACGTCGTGGTCGCGCGTGCGGCCCGACGGCGGCCCGGTGAACCCGAAGGGCCTCGACTTCTACTCGCGCCTCGTGGACGAGCTGCTCGACCACGAGATCCTCCCCTGGGTCACGCTCTACCACTGGGACCTCCCCCAGGCCCTCGAGGACCACGGCGGCTGGACCAACCGCGACACCGCGTACCGGTTCGCCGAGTACGCCGCCGACGTGCACGACGCGCTCGGCGACCGGGTCGGCGTGTGGACGACGCTCAACGAGCCGTGGTGCTCGTCGTTCCTCAGCTACACGGCGGGCGCGCACGCCCCGGGCGCCGCTCCCGCGAGGCCGGGCTCGCCGCCGCGCACCACCTCATGCTCGGCCACGGGCTCGCGACGGCCGAGCTGCGCCGTCGGGCGCCGGGCGCGAACCTCGGGATCACGCTCAACCTCACGGTCACCGACCCGGTCGACCCGACGGACGAGCGCGACCGCGACGCGGCCCGCCGGATCGACGCGCAGTTCAACCGGGTCTTCCTCGACCCGATCCTGCGCGGCGCCTACCCCGCCGACCTCCTGACCGACCTCGCCGAGGTCGGGCTGGACGGGGCCGTCGACGACGTCGTGCACGACGGCGACCTCGCGGTGATCTCGACGCCGATCGACACCCTCGGCGTGAACTACTACCACGGCGAGGCCGTCTCCTACCGGACCCCGGAGCGCGAGCTGCACGGCAGCGCACCGGTCTCACGCCCGACGTCGTCCCCGTACCCCGCCGCCGACGGCGTGCAGGTGCACCCGCGCCCGCTCCCCGTCACCGCGCAGGACTGGGAGGTGCAGCCCGAGGGGCTCACGCGGGTGCTGACCCGGGTCCACGAGGAATACACGGGCGAGCGCGGCATCGCGCTCTACGTGACCGAGAACGGCGCGGCCTACGACGACGTCGTGGCCGCGGACGGTTCGGTCGACGACCAGGACCGGCTCGCGTTCGTGGACCTGCACCTGCGGGCCATCCACGACGCGATCTCCGCGGGCGCCGACGTGCGCGGGTACTTCGCGTGGTCCCTGCTCGACAACTACGAGTGGGCGTGGGGCTACTCGAAGCGCTTCGGCGTCGTCCGGGTCGACTACGAGACCCAGGAGCGCACGGTCAAGGCCTCGGGCCGGTGGTACGCGGACGTCGCTCGCGGCAACGTGATCCCGCCCCTTCCCGCCGCGAGCCTGGCCGCCCTGGGCTTCGCTCCCGACACGCAGGAGTGACACCGGTTGTTCCCGGGACTCGGACGACGGGATGATGCACGGATGAGCATCGACCGCCCCAGCACGGCACCGACCCTCGACGAGGTCGCGCATGCCGCGGGTGTGTCGCGCTCGACCGCGTCGCGCGCCATCAACGGCGGCGACCGTGTCTCCCCCGAGGCCCAGGCCGCCGTCGACGCCGCCGTCGCCCGGCTCGGCTACACGCCGAACCGGGCGGCGCGGTCCCTCGTGACCCGGCGCACCGGCTCGGTCGCGCTGGTCATCCCCGAGCCCGACGGGCGCGTGCTCGCCGACCCGTTCCTCGCGGGCACGCTGCGCGGCGTCGGGCACGCGCTCGACCCCACCGACCTCCAGCTCGTGCTGCTGATCGCCCGGCCCGGCGAGCACGCGGGCCGCATCGCCCGCTACCTCAAGGGCGGGCACGTCGACGGAGCGATCATCGCGTCCCACCACCAGGGCGACGAGCTCGAGAACGCGATCCTCGCCGCTCGCCTCCCGGCCGTCTTCATCGGCCGTCCCGCCGTCGAGGCCGAGTCCCTCGTCTACGTCGACGTCGACAACGTCGCCGCCGCCCGGCGTGCCACGCAGCGCCTCGTCGACGCCGGACGCACCCGCATCGCCACGATCGCGGGCCCGCTCGACATGTCCGTCGGCCACGACCGGCTCGAGGGCTGGCGGGCCGCACTCGCCCACGCCGGGCTCGCCGTCAACGCCAGCGCCGACGGCGACTTCACCCTCACGGGGGTGCGATCGCCATGCAGCGGCTGCTCGACGACCACCCCGACCTCGACGCGGTCTTCGCGGCCTCCGACCTCATGGCGCAGGGCGCGCTGCGCGTGCTCCAGTCTGCCGGGCGCAGCGTGCCCGGGGACGTGTCGGTGATCGGCTTCGACGACCTCGGCGTCGCCGCCGCCACGACCCCGCCACTCACCACGCTGCGCAACCCCGTCGAGCAGATGGCGCGCACCGCGACGAACGTCCTGCTCGACGAGCTCGAGGGGCGCGGCCGTGCGACCCGTCCCATCCTGTACCCCGCCGAGCTCGTCGAGCGCGCCTCGGTCTGAGACGTCGGTCGGGCCACCCGGTTGCCCCGAGGGGCTAGCCTGCGGGCTATGGCTGACGCTGCGCCCCCGACGAGCACCCCTTTGTCAGGCGTCCGGTCGGCGACTACGGGATCGATGCACCCTGGATCCCCGTCCTCTGGTTCGGGCTCGCGCTCCTCTTCCTCGCGGGCGGGATCGTCACCGTCGTCGTGGCTGCTCGGGCCTCCGACGGGATCGGCGTCGGGCTGCTGATCTGGCTGCTGTACACCTGGGTCGGCTTCGTCGTCTGGACGGTGGGCGGCTGGCTCTACGTGCACGCGAGCCGGCGCGGCAAGCACGAGGTGTGGGCCGAGGTGCTCGACGACCTCGACCTGCGGGGCGACGAGCACGCGCTCGACCTGGGCTGCGGGCGAGGCGCGGTCACCGTCGCCCTCGCGTCGCGCCTGCCCCGCGGGGGCGTCGACGGCGTCGACCTGTGGCGGTCCGTCGACCAGTCCGGCAACGACCCGTCAGCGACCCGCAGGAACCTCGCCGCGAACGGCGTCCCCGAGGCGTCGCCCGACTCCGACCCCACCGGCCGGCCCGCGGGTGCGGTCGCCCTGCACACCGCCGACATGACGCGGCTCCCGTTCCACGACCACACGTTCGACCTGGTCACCGCTGGCCTCGCGATCCACAACGTCCCGACGGCGCAGGGCCGCGCCGACGCCGTCCGGGAGGCCCTGCGCGTCCTGCGGCCCGGGGGCCGGCTCGTCGTCGTCGACATCTCCCGCGTGCGGGAGTACGCGACGGTGGCGGCAGCAGCGGGGGCGCACGTCGAGACGGACCGTGGGCTCGGGTGGCGGCTGTGGTGGTCCGGGCCGTGGATGGCGACGCGCCTGCTCGTCGTCCGGCGCTGACGCCCACGACGCCCCTGCACGTGTCGGCAGGCGTCCGTAGGCTGCCGAGATGGTCGACGCACTGACACGCCAGGACGTCCTCGCCCGGCGCCGGCACGCGCAGGGGCTCGACGCCCCACCCGGTTCCGTCCACGACCCGGACGCCCTCGCCGTCCTCGACCTCGGCGTCCAGGACACGGGCGGCGACGGTGCGCTGTGGGCGCTCGTCGTCCGTGGGCTCGCGCTCGGCGACGACCCGTGGGACGGCCTCGCCCTCGCCTGGACGCTGCGCGGGGCTCCCCACGCCTACCGGCGCCGCGACCTCGCGGCCGTCGCCGTCGCCACCGCCCCGTTCTCCGCCGACGACGCCGCCAAGCGCGTTTTCGACGCCGCGAAGCCCTTGCGCGAGGCCGGTGTCCCCGTCCTCGACCCGCTCCGCGAGATCGCCGCCCTCGAACGGGAGATCGTCGGCGAGCCCACCGTGAAGGGCGAGCTGTCGACGCGGCTCACCGAGCGGCTGCGGCCGGAGCAGGTCCGCTGGTGCAACCCGTGCCAGGCGACTCACTCGTGGGAGCTGCCGTTCCGGCTCGCCGCGCTCCAGGGCGGGCTCGAGCTCGAGCCCGGCACGTCGCCGCCCGTCCTGCGCCACGTCCCCGGCCTCGAGCCGCCCGCGTACGCACGCCCCGGCACCGAGGCCGAGCCGCGGTTCGACGTCGTCCGGGCGTACCTGCACCTCTTCGGGCCGGCGACGGTGCGCGAGGTCGCGGCCTACCTCGACGCGCCCGCCCGCACTGTCCAGGAACATTGGCCGGGCGACGCCGTCGAGGTGGAGGTGACGGGCGTCGAGCCCACGCTCCTGCGGGGCAGGCCCGAGCCGCGGTTCGTGCTCGCCGACGACCTCGCCGGCCCGCGCGGGGACCGGGACGCCGACCCGCGCGGGCCGGGCGACCCGGCCGTCCACCTGCTCGGGCCGTTCGACCCGTACCTGCAGCTCCGTGACCGCGCGACGCTCGTCCCTGACCCGGCCGCGCAGAAGTCCCTGTGGCGCACGCTCGGGCGGCCCGGCGCCGTCGTCGCGGACGGCGAGGTGCTCGGCGCGTGGCGTCCCCGGACCTCCGGGAAACGGCTCACGGTGCGCGTCGAGACCTGGGCCCCGCTCGACGACGCCACGTGGGCGGGCGTCCAGGACGCGGCCGAGCGGCTGGCCGCGTTCCGGGGCGTCGCCCTGGCGAGCGTCGACCGGGCCTGAGTCGTCCGCCGAGTGCGACGTCGGAGCGGGTCGTGTCGCGACACGTCACTGTCGGCGAACAGGGCGTCACCCTCGGCGTGCTCAGCGGGGCTGCACGTGCCCGTAGCGATGCCGCGTCCGGCTCACGGCCTGCTCGCGCAGCACGGCGAGGAGCTCGCGCTCGGCGCTCGCGACCACCGGGCGGTCGAGCACGGTCACGAGTCCCGCCCGGCGAACGGCGGCCTCGCGCAGACCGGGTGCCCGCCCGACGACACGCACCCGCCCCGTCACCTCGCCGGCCGCGACCCGCGCCGCGAATGCCTCGTCGGTCTCGGGCGTCCCCGCCCCCGGGACGGCGACGCCGGGCGCGGCGCTCACGACCGCGGGGACGCCGGCGGTCCGCGCCGCGTGGAGCACCCGCCGCATCTCCACCCCGCGCGCGCCCTCGCCGACGCGCACCGTCAGCACGTCGACCGGGCGGTAGCGCAGGCTGTTCTCCTCGGCCCGCAGGCCGGACGGGTCGTGGGCGCGCGAGAAGACGGAGTCCCACGCACGGCGGTCGTCCGCCTCCGCCCACGCGAGCCACGCCTCGGGCTCGTCGTCGCGCGGGGGCACGGGGCCGCCGTCGGGCGCGAGCGCGTCCCGCCACGCCCCGAGCTGCGCGACGTAGTGCGGGCCGCCCGCCTTCGCCCCAGGCCCCACGACGCTCGCCTTCCAGCCACCGAACGGCTGGCGCCGGACGATCGCGCCCGTGATGTGGCGGTTCACGTAGACGTTGCCCGCCTCGACGCGGTCGAGCCAGCGGTCGATCTCGTCCTCGTCGAGCGAGTGGATGCCGGCGGTCAGCCCGAAGTCGACGGCGTTCTGCAGGTCGATCGCCTCGTCGAGCGTCGCAGCCGTCATGACGCCCAGGACCGGCCCGAAGCACTCGGTCCGGTGGAACCACGAGCCCGGCGCCACGCCCTCCTTGAGGCCTGGCGTCCACAGGCGACCGTCGTCGAGGGACCGGGGCCGCACGAGCCAGCGCTCGCCGGGGTCGAGGGTCGTGAGCGCACGCAGCAGCTTGCCCTCGGCCGGTTCGGTAAGGGGCCCCATGACCGTGCCCAGGTCGGTCGGCAGCCCGACCGCGAGCGAGCCCACCGCGTCCACGAGCTGACGGCGCAGCCGCGCGCCGGTCGGGGTGCGGCGGTCCCCCGCGGCACCCACGAGGATGACGAGCGACGCCGCCGAGCACTTCTGCCCGGCGTGCCCGAACGCCGAGCGCACGACGTCGGCGACCGCCAGGTCCGGGTCGGCCGCAGGCGTCACGACGATCACGTTCTTGCCCGACGTCTCCGCAAGGACCTCGCGCTCCGGGCGCCAGGACGCGAACAGGCGGGCCGTCTCGATCGAGCCCGTCAGCACGACGCGCGTCACGTCCGGGTGCGTGACGAGCCGCCGGCCGGGGTGTCGTCGCCCTCGCCGTCCGCGACGCGCACGAGCTGGACGAGGTCGGGCTCGGCGCCGCACTCCGCGAGCGCCGCCCGGGCGGCGTCGACGACGACCTCGAAGCACCGCGGCGTCGGGTGGGCGGGCTTCGCGATCACGGGCGAACCGGCCGCGAGCGCCGCGAGGACGCCGCCCGCCGGGATGGAGACGGGGAAGTTCCAGGGCGGGGTGACGAGCGTGACGCCCTGCGGCTCGAACACGGCGCCGGGGACGGCGTCGGGGTGGGCCGGGTCGAGTCGCTCGGCCGAACCGGCGTACCAGGCGGCGAAGTCGACGGCCTCGCTGACCTCCGGGTCCGCCTCGGCGACCGTCTTGCCGGGCTCGTGGACCATCGCGGCGACGAGGTCGGCGCGCGCCGCCTCGAGGTGCCGGGCCGCGGCGCGGAGGACGCGCCCCCGCTCGGACGGCGCGGTGCCCGCCCAGCCGGGCGCGAGCCGGGCGGCGCGGGCCACGACCTCATCGACCTGCGCCGTCGTCGTCAGGGGGACGGCGCGCGGGGCGCCCGCCTCGGCCGGGTCGCGCGCGACGATCTCGGCGGCCCAGGTGCGGGACGCCGCGACGGCGGGGTCGGTGTCAGCCGCGTTCTCGAACTCCGCCGTGTCAGAACGCGCGTCCCGTATCCGTACACCACTTTCTGACAGGTCGGGGGCAGGGTGGGGGCGGCGGCGGGGCGTCAGGTCGTCCGCGGTCGTCGCGGCGGCCCGCCCGACGGCGGCGCGGAACGCCCGTTCCTGGCTCGCGATCCCACCGCTCGCCCCGCCCGACGGTGTGGCGTCGCCCGCGAACATCGCGTGCAGGAAGTTCTGGGGCGCGGCGTTCTCGTCGAGCCGGCGGACGAGGTAGGAGATCGCGACGTCGAAGTCCTCGTCCCGCACGACCGGCGTGTACAGGACGACCCGTCCCCCGTGTACAGCACCGGGCTGCCGGTCGCGCGCGACCTCGTCCCGCACCGCACGCGCCTCGGCGGGGGCCATGCCCTGCAGCATCTCGACGTCGAGCGCCTCGGTGACCCCGCGCTCGCGGGCGAGCCCCACGGCGTACGCGACATGGAAGAGGTTGTGGCTCGCGCAACCGATCCGGACGCCGTGCGTGCGGGCCGGGTCGAGCGCGCGGACGAGGAGCCGGACGTAGTTCGCGTCGGTCTCCTCCTTGGTGTCGTAGGGCGCCGGCGTCCAGTCGTGGAGCTCGGCCTCGACGTGCTCCATCGCCAGGTTCGCGCCCTTGACGAGCCGCACCTTGATCCGCGCCCCGCCGCGCTCGACGCGGCGCAGCGCGAAGGCGGTGAGCTCGTCGAGCGCGGCGACGGCGTCGGGCAGGTACGCCTGCAGGACGATCCCCGCCTCGTACCCGAGCAGCTCGTCGCGGCCGAGCAGGTCCTCGAACACTGCGACGGTGAGGGCGAGGTCGCGGTACTCCTCCATGTCGAGGTTGACGAACGTCCCGGAGTCGCGCGCCGCCCGGAACAGGGGAAGCAGCCGCTCGACGACGCGCCCGCGCGACCCGTCGAGATCCCACGTGACGAGCTGCGCCGCGACCGACGACACCTTGACCGACACGTAGTCCACGGACGGGCGCCGGACCAGCTCGATCGTCCGATCGAGGCGGGCGCGGGCCTCATCGTCGCCGAGGACGGCCTCGCCGAGCAGGTTGACGTTGAGCCCGAAGCCTTGCGCACGGGTCCGGGCGAGGTGGTCGTCGAGGCCGGGGCCGGCGTCGGCGACGAGGTGCCCGACGAGCTGGCGAAGCCGCCGCCGGGCCGCCGGCACGACGACGCGGGGTGCGGCGGGTGCGAGCCTCGCCCCGGCCTGCAGCGCGAGGCGGTCGAGGGGGCCGAGGAAGCTCGACCCGGCCCGCCCGACGCCGGACGCCAGGCCGCCCAGGCGCGCGAGCCCGGCCGCGGCGACGTCGAGGTCGAGGGGGCGGGCGACGTCGTCGACGAACCGCAGCGCGAGCTCGAGGCCCGCCGGGTCGGAGACGAGGGCGCCCAGGCGGTCGGCGGTCCGTTGCTCGCGCCGGACGCCACCGCCCGACTCGGCACGCGCCCGGCCGAGCCAGGCACGGGCACGGCGGACGGCGTCGTCGACCAGGCGGGGGCCGGCGTCGTCGCCGGGGACGGTCACAGGGGCGGAGGGCGTGGACGGGCGGCCGAGGGTGGGGCCGCCGGGTCCCGCCGCGCGGCCAGGGGTGGGGCCGCCGGAAGGGTGCGTCATGCGCCCAGCGTGCCGCCTCCCCGCCCGTGACGCACGTCTCGCCGCCCCGGCGTGCGGAGCACACCGCCCCGAGGGTGAGGATGGAGTCATGGCACCGACCCCTGCATCCATCCCCCACGTGTCCCTGCCCGGCGGGGACATCCCGCTGCTCGGCCTCGGGACCTGGCAGTCCGAGGGCGACGACGCGTACCGCGCCGTCCTGCACGCGCTCGAGGCCGGCTACCGGCACGTCGACACCGCGACCGGCTACGGCAACCAGACCCAGGTGGGCCGTGCGCTCGCCGAGTCCGCGGTCGCGCGCGACGACGTCTTCGTCACCACCAAGCTCCCGCCGAGCCAGGCGCACCGCGTCCGCGAGACGCTCGAGGAGTCGCTCGAGCAGCTCGGCACCGACCACCTCGACCTCTGGCTCATCCACTGGCCCGTCGACGGCGAGGCCCGCCCCGACGTCTGGGAGCAGTTCGTCGCCGCGCGCGACGAGGGCCTCGTGCGGTCCATCGGCGTGAGCAACTACTCGGTCGCGCAGATCGACGAGCTGGTCGCCGCGACCGGCGAGGCACCCGCGGTCGACCAGATCCCGTGGAGCCCCACGGACTACGACGCCGACCTGGTCGCGGCCCTGCACGAGCGCGGCGTCGTCCTCGAGGGCTACTCGCCGTTCAAGCGCACCGACCTCGACGCCCCCGTGCTCGCGGAGATCGCCGCCGCGCACGACGCGACCCCCACCCAGGTCGTCCTGCGCTGGCACCTGGACCACGGCTTCGTCGCGATCCCGAAGTCCGTCCACCCCGAGCGCATCGACGCGAACCTCGACGTCACGGGCTTCACGCTCGACGCCGACGAGCTCGCCCGCATCGACGCCCTCGGCGCCTGACGACGCGCGCGGGACCGGCGGGTTCGCCCGGCGGTCCCGCGCGTCGGACGTCCGGCGCACCCGCCCCAGGGCGATAGCGTGGACCCGAGCCGCAGACCCCGCGGCGCGCCACGCGGCCGGCCCCGACCAGGCTCGGCAGCACCACAGGCCTCAGGAGAAGCCGCAGAGATGATGACGACGACGTCACGCCCGTTCCGCTCCGACAACCCCGCCCTCGACAACGCGCTCGGCCAGCTCGCCGGTGCCGTCCAGATCCTCGGCTACCACGAGGGCATCCACGAGACCCTCGCCACCCCGCGCCGCGAGATCAACGTCGCGGTCCCGCTGCGCCGGGACGACGGCCACGTGCAGGTCTTCCGGGGCCACCGCGTGCAGCACAACGTGTCCCGCGGGCCCGGCAAGGGCGGCCTCCGCTACCACCCGAGCGTCGACATCGACGAGGTGCGCGCGCTCGCGATGCTCATGACGTGGAAGTGTGCCGTCGTCGACCTGCCGTACGGGGGCGCGAAGGGCGGCATCGACATCGATCCGGCCGAGCACTCCGCGGCCGAGCTCGAGCGCGTCACCCGCCGCTACACGAGCGAGATCATGCCGCTCATCGGCCCCACGCAGGACATCATGGCGCCCGACATGGGCACCGGTGAGCGCGAGATGGCGTGGGTCATGGACACCTACTCCGTCAACGTCGGCCACACCATCCCCGCCGTCGTCACGGGCAAGCCGCTCGCGATCGGCGGCTCGCGCGGCCGCGGTACCGCCACGGCCCGCGGCATCGTCCACGTCGCCGACGCCGCGCTCACCCACGCGGGCGAACGCATCAAGGGCTCCCGTGTCGCCGTCCAGGGCTTCGGCAAGGTCGGCGCCAACGCGGCCCAGATCTTCTCCGACGAGGGTGCCGTCGTCACGCACGTGTCCGACGCCTTCGGCGCCGTCCGGGACGACGACGGCCTCGACATCGAGGCGCTCCTCGCCCACGTCGCGGCCGCCGGGTCCGTCGTCGGGTTCGAGCGCGGCGACGCCGTCGACGGCGCGTCCGTCCTCACCGCCGACGTCGACGTGCTGGTGCCTGCCGCCATCGACTCCGTCCTCACCGTCGACAACGCGAACGACGTGCGGGCACGGTTCGTCGTCGAGGGCGCCAACGGGCCCACCACGCAGGAAGCCGACACGATCCTCGGCAAGAACGGCGTCACGATCGTCCCGGACATCCTCGCCAACGCGGGCGGCGTCATCGTGTCGTACTTCGAGTGGGTCCAGGCCAACCAGACGTACTGGTGGACCGACGCCGAGATCGAGGACCGCCTCGCCGGACGCATGCGGTCCGCCTACGCCGAGGTCGCGCACCACGCGCACGACCACGACCTCACGCTCCGCGACGCCGCCCTCGTCATCGGGGTGCAGCGCGTCGCCGACGCCCACCGCCTGCGGGGCCTCTACCCGTGACCGACGCCCGCGTCGTCGTCAGTCCGGTGCCCGACACCGAGATCGACGACGTCGTGGCAGTCCTCGCTGACGCCGTCGGCGGCACGCGGTCCACTGTGGCTGTCCGCGCGGCGAGGATCATTCGCACGACGACCAACGTCCGTGCGTACGACGACGGGCGCCTGGCGGCGGTAGCGTGTGTCGCCGTCGATCCGCGCGCCACCGGCCGCGGTGTGGTCGAGCTCGTCGGGACTGATGCGGAACTGCGCGGCCGAGGGCACGCCCGTACCGTCCTCGAGTCTGCGGCGTGCCGGCTCGGGCTGACCGAACTCGTCGCCGAGACGGACGCCGAGGCCGTCGGCTTCTACCGGCGCTGCGGGTTCGACGTCGTGAGCCTCGGTGAGCGCTACCCCGGGGTCGAGCGGTTCCGCTGTCGTCTCGGCGACCGGCCGCCGTCGAACTGACGACGATCGTCGCAGAATCACCGGACGGACGACCATCTCCGTCAGTTCGGTGACGCGCGGCGACGCGGAGGCGCGGCGCGGCGCGGCGGCGCTCAGACCAGGCTGAAGCCGTCCGGAAGCGTGCCCCGACCCAGGAGCGCGTCAAGGACGACGTCCGCCTCGCCCGAGTCGACCGCGACCTCCGCGGCGAGGAGCGCGACGGCGCGCAGAAGCACCGTCGGGACGTCGAGCTCGAGGCCGAGCGCGCGGGCGAGGTCGCGGCTGTGCACGACGAGCTCGAGGACCCGGGTCGGGAGGTAGTCGCGCACCCGGATGCCGCCGACGATGCTCGTCATGAGGTCGTCGGGCTCGGCGCCGTCGAGCCTCGCGAGCGCGCGGCCCCGCAGGTCGCGGACGGCGGCGAGCGGGTCGTCCCCCAGCGCGCTCCCTGCTGCGCGGGCCCGCTCGTCGACCGCGCGGGGATCGCTCGCCGCGAGCACCGTCGTCGTCGCCACGTAGTACGCCGACGCCGACTCGACCGCGACCGACGACGGCCGCTCGTCGAGATACGTCAGCACGGTCACGAACGAGCGGCTCGTGTGCCCGACGAGGTCCCGCACGTTCCAGGTCCCGAGCGCCGGACGCTCCCACGCGTCGTCGGGCACGCGGGCGACGAGCCCCACGAACAGGGCTCCGGCCTCCTCGTAGAACGCGTCGCGCACGGTCACGCCCCCGTGGCGGCGGGGAGCGTCGTCGCCGCGTACTGCGACCAGCTCCCCGGGTAGAGGCGCGCCCGGCCGAGGCCGGCCTGCTCGAGCGCGAGCAGGGTGTGGCACGCGGTCACGCCCGACCCGCACATGGAGACGACGTCGCCCGCCTCGACCGCGGCCGGCGTCACCCCGGCCGTTGCGAACCGCTCGCGCAACGTGCCGACCGGCAGCAGGTGCCCGCGCTCGTCGACGTTCTCGCGGCACGGGACGCTCGCCGCGCCGGGCACGTGCCCGACGCGCGGGTCGACGTCCGCGCCCTCGCCGCGGTAGCGCTCGGCGGGGCGCGCGTCGAGGACGACGGCCGCGTCGTCGCGCGCGCCGGGGGCGACGTCGTCGAGCGTCGCGAGGAGCTCGGCGGGCCAGGGTCGCGGGGTGAACGTGGCGGGCCGGCGCGCCACGACGTCGGCCGTCACGCCGCCCGCCCACGCCCGGACCTCCGGCGCGAAGAAGCCGCCGTCGAGCAGCGCCGCCTCGCGACCGAGCGCCCGCAGCATCCAGACGAGCCGGGCCGCGATCACGCCGCCCGCGTCGTCGTACGCGACGACCGTCGTGTCGTCCCCGATCCCCAGCGAGCCCATGCCGCGCGCGAACACGTCGGGGTGCGGGAGCGGGTGCCGCCCGTCGGCTGCGGTGGCGGGCCCGGCGAGCCACGCGTCGAGGTCCACGTAGACCGCGCCGGGCAGGTGGCCCTCCGCGTAGGCGGCGTGCGCGGCGCTGCCGTCCGCGTCCGTCATGTACCAGCGCACGTCCGCGAGCACGACGTGCGGGCCTGTGCCGCCGCCGGGCGCGTGGGCGGCGAGCCAGGAGGCGTCGACGACGGGCGCGATCCGGGGTGCGGTGACGGTGTCGCTCACGCTCTGACCCTAGTGCGCCGTCGAACCTCCCGTGAGTGCGGAGTCTTTGCGCGACACGCCTGGCGTGTCGCGCAAAGACTCCGCACTCAGCGGGGGCGGGGTGGTCGGAGACGTGCGCTAACCTGAGACCTCAGGTCATCAGACAAGCGTCACCGGAGGTCTCGCATGGCGCTCCAGCGCGCGTCGCTCGCCGACCAGGCCGCCGACGTCCTCGCCGACCGCATCGGCGCGGGCGAGTGGCCCGTCGGCAGCCCGCTGCCCGGCGAGCACGCGCTCGCAGCCGAGCTCGGCGTCGGGCGGTCGACGGTCCGTGAGGCCCTCCGCGCGCTGAGCTCGCGCGGTCTCGTGCGTGCCCGGCAGGGCGCCGGCGTGTTCGTCACCGCAAGCACGCCCTCCCCCGACTGGGACGACCTGCTGCGCCGCGCCCGCGTGGCCGACGTCGTCGAGGCGCGCGTCGCGATCGAGGTCCAGGCCGCCCGGCTCGCCGCCGCACGGCGCACCCCCGCGGACCTCGACGCGCTCCGGGCGACGCTCGCCGCCCGGCGGGAGGCGGAGCTGACGCCCTCGCCCGACGACGGCGCGTACGTCGACGCGGACCAGCGGTTCCACGCGGCCGTCGTCGAGGCGTCGCACAACCCAGTCCTCGTCGAGCTCTTCGCAGCGTTCGCGCCGCGCGTCCGGGCCGGCATGCTCGACCTGCTCACCCTCGCCGGACCGGGCTCACCGCACCACCACGACCAGGACGCGCACGCGGCGATCGTCAGCGCCGTGGAGGACCGCGATCCCGACGGCGCCGCCACCGCCGCCTCCGACCACCTGCAGGCGGTCCTCGACGCGCTCTCCGGCGCCCGTGCCGCCACAGACCCTGCCACGACCAGCCCCGACCCCGAGGAGACCCGGTGACCGACGTCGTCCTGCGCCTCGACCACGTGTTCGTGGTCCGCACGTCCAACGTCCTGCTCGACGACGTGGAGCTCGAGGTCCGCGCGGGCGAGCACTGGGCGCTGCTCGGGCCGAACGGCGCCGGCAAGTCGACCATGCTGGGCCTCGTCGGCGCGCAGACGCACCCGACGCGCGGCACCGTCGACGTGCTCGGCCGCCGCATCGGCCGGATCGAGCTGCAGGCCCTGCGCCGCGAGATCGGCCACGTCGACCCCCGCCACCCCGTCCGCGGGCCGCTGACCGTCGAGGAGGTCGTCCTGACCGGCCTCACCGGCACCAACCTGACGATGCTGCGCTGGGAGCCGACCGACGCGCAGCGCACGCACGTCCGCGAGCTCGTCGAGCAGCTCGGGCTCACGGGCAAGGCCGACCGGCCCTGGGCCGTCCTGTCCCAGGGCGAGCGCGGGCGGACGCTCATCGCCCGCGCGCTCGTCAACGAGCCGCGGCTCCTCCTGCTCGACGAGCCCGCGACCGGCCTCGACGTCGCCGCGCGCGAGCAGCTCCTCGAGACCGTCGACCACCTGCACACCCTGTGGCCCGACCTGACGTCCGTGCTGGTGACCCACCACCTCGAGGAGCTCCCGGTCACGACGACGCACGCGGCCCTGCTGCGTCGGGGTCGTCTCGTGGCGACGGGCCCGGCGGACGACGTCCTCACGACCGAGCAGGTCAGCGCGACCTTCGACCACCCGATCCGGATCGCGCGCGAGCACGGCCGGTGGCGTGCGTCGTCGGGCCGCGCTGCCCTCGCGAGGTAGGCCCCCGCGGGCCCCTCTCGCGAAGTACCCCGGCAGGCACGACCTCACCAGCAGCCCCTGCCTGCCGGCCCGCACTCCCCGGGGCGGTGCGACGACCGCGCAAGGCGTGGGGCGGGGGTGTCGCGCGCGGTCGTGGCGGGTCTGGCGGGAGCCGAGCGAGGAACGAGCGAGGCGGATGGAAGACCGCGCGCGACACCCCCGCCCCACGCCGACCCGACCATGAAGCTCCGGCCACGCAGAGACGTCAGGCCAGCGGCTGCTGCCCCGCCCACTCGACCAGGTCCACCCGCGGCCCGGTGTAGAACGGGATCTCCTCGCGCACGTGCAGGCGCGCGTCGACGGCGCGCAGGTCACGCATGACGTCGACGATGCGGTGCAGCTCGTCGGCCTCGAACGCGAGGATCCACTCGTAGTCTCCGAGCGCGAACGCGGACATCGTGTTGGCGCGCACGTCCTTGTAGGCGGCGGCCGCCATGCCGTGCTCGCGGAGCATCGTCGACCGCTCGGCGGGGTCGAGGAGGTACCAGTCGTAGGACCGGACGAACGGGTAGACGCACGCGTAGCCGCGGGGCGCCTCGCCGGCGAGGAACGCCGGGACGTGCCCGCGGTTGAACTCGGCGGGACGGTGGAGCGCGGCGACGGACCAGACGGGCTCGAGCTGGGAGCCGAGCTCGGAGGCGCGGAGCCGGTGGTAGGCGCCCTGGACGGACTCGATGGAGGGGCCGTGCCACCAGACCATGAGGTCGGCGTCGGCGCGGAGGCCGGCGACGTCGTACCAACCGCGGACCGTCAGGTCGCTGGTGGCGTCGGCGGGGTCGACGCCGTCCGCCTCGCTTCCGCCCACGGCCCGCTCGGCGGCCCGGACGAGGGCCTCGCGGGCGCCGTCGTCGGCGGGGAGCTCGCCCGTGAGGGCGAACACCGAGTACATGGCGTAGCGGATGCCCTCGTTGATGGACTGGGTCTCCACCGTCTCGCCGGTGTCGCCGTGGACGTGGTGCTGGTCGGTCATGACCTGGTGTGCCTTCCGGGAGCGGGTCTGGGGGTGGAGGTCAGGCGTCGAGCGCGACGCCGCAGAGTGCCGGGATCCCCGAGGGCTCGCCGTCGCGCCGCAGGCAGCAACCCGGGGCGCACACCGAACGGAAGGCCGGCAGCGAACCGACCGTCGCCTCGTCGACGTCCTCGCCGCGCGCGATCGCGGCGCGCTCGAGGAGAAGGTCGACCAGCCCGGAGACGAACGGCTCACGGGTGCCCACCGTGCCCGCTCGGACGGCGGTCATGCCGAGCGCGCCCGCCGTCTCCATGGCTTCGGTGTCGAGGTCGTAGGCGACCTCCATGTGGTCGGAGACGAACCCGATGGGCGAGAGCACGACGTCGCGCACCCCGTCGGCGGCGAGCTTCTCGAGGTGGTCGTTGACGTCGGGCTCGAGCCACGGCTGGCTCGGCGGACCGGAGCGCGAGCAGTAGGCGAGGTCCCAGGGCACGTCGAAGCCGAGACGCTCGGAGACGTTCGCGGCGACGACGGCCGCGAGATCCAGGTGCTGCTCCGAGTAGGTCGCGTGCGAGATGCGCGACGCGGCCTCCATGGTCGTGGGGATGGAGTGGGTGACGAAGACGACGCGCGCGGCCCGGGGGTCGCCGCCCTTCGCGGCCAGGGCCTCGAACCCCTCGACGACGGCGTCGACGTTGGCTGCCGCGAAGCCGGGGTGGTTGAAGTAGGACCGCACCTTGTCGAACTGGACGGTGGTCGAGCCGTCGGGGCCGAGCTTCCCCAGCCCGTCGAGCGTCACGGCGAGGTCCTCGCGGTACTGCCGGCAGCCGGAGTACGACGAGTACGCGCTCGTCACGAGCACGACGGCGTGCTCGGCGCCGAGGCTCTCGAGCTCGGCGACCGCGTCCTTGGTGTACGGCTCCCAGTTGCGGTTGCCCCACACGACGGGGAGCTCGATCCCTCGCTTCGCGAGCTCGGCCTCGAGCGCCGCCTTGAGCGCGAGGTTCTGCTCGTTGATGGGGCTCTTGCCGCCGAACCCGTAGTAGTGCTCGCCGACCTCCTCGAGGCGGGAGTCGGGGATCCCCTTGCCGGCCGTGACGTTCCGCAGGAACGGGACGACGTCCTCGGGCTTGTTGGGACCACCGAAGGAGTACAGGAGCAGCGCGTCGTACGGGGTGAGGCTCACGTCTTGCATCCTCCCACTCCGCTGCGTGCGGGCCCGGCCGGAGTCAGGCAACCGGGACGTGACATCGACACGACACGGTGTCAGGTCCGGGGACGTGAACCGGGCCCGGCCGCGCGGCAGGGGTCACGCGCGTCCGGGCCCGGATGGGGCGTCGTCGAACCGGGTTCGGCCGGCCGACGACGGTCTGGTGGGCTCAGCCCTTGACGGCTCCTCCGAGCCCGGCGCCCGACAGGAACAGGCGCTGGAAGACGAGGAACAGCACGACGGGGATGAGCGTCGAGATGGCGAGCGCCGCGAGGAACACGCCCAGGTCGGTCTGGGCGGCGATCGCGGGGAGGCGCACGGACAGCGGCTGCTTCGACGGGTCCTTGAGGACGAGCATCGGCCAGAGGAAGTCCTTCCAGCTCGCGATGAACGCGAACACGGACACCACGCCGAGGATCGGCTTCGACATGGGCAGGACGATCGACCAGAACAGCCGGAACGGGCCCGCGCCGTCGACCCTGGCCGCCTCGAACACCTCGCGCGGGAGGCTGTCGAAGAACCGGGCGACCAGCACGACGTTGAACGCGCTCGCGCCGGCCGGCAGCCAGACGGCGAAGAAGTTGTTGATCAGGGACGTCCCGATGACGGGCGGGTCGAGGATCGTCAGGTAGAGCGGCACGAGGAGCACGACGCTCGGGACGAACAGCGTCGCGATGACGAGCCCGTTGACGATCTTCGCCCACTTCGGGCGCAGCACCGAGAGCACGAAGCCGCCGGTCGTGGCGACGAGGAGCTGCATGAACCACGAGCCGATCGCGAGCCAGATCGTGTTGAGGAAGTACTTGCTGATCTCGACGTCGTTCCACGCCTCGGTGATGTTCGCCCATCGGACGCCGTGCGGGAAGATCGCCAGCGGCGTGCGGATGATGTCCTGCGTGGGCGTGATCGCGTACTTCGCGAGGAGCAGCATCGGCCCGACGCCGACGACGACCAGCAGCACGAGGAGCACGATGTGCAGCGTCTTCATGGTCGCGTTGACGCTGGGACGCCTCCAGTCCTGCTCGGAGACGAAGCCGCGGTCGCCGTCGAACTGGGAGCTCTTGCGCGTCTTCTTCCGGGCGGCGGCGGCGAGCACCGCGTCGCCCGCGGGGTTCGCGATGTCGCCAGGCGCCATGCCCGACGTGGTCACGGCCTCGCCGACGGCGAGCTGCCCCGCCCCTCGGGGACGGTACGGCCCGCTCCGTCGGAGGACGGGTAGGTCATGGTGGTCTCCTCCCCCGGGTCCCGGCGGCCGGTCACGACTTGCTCCACGAGCTCGTCAGCTTGAAGTACACGAGCGACAGGATCGCGAGGAACGCGGCGAGCATGACCGACAGTGCGGTCGCGGCCCCGTAGTCCCCGCCGAGCGAGCGCCCGAACGCGTAGTTGTAGATCATCAGCAGGATCGTCAGCGTCGCGTTCGCAGGACCGCCGCCTGTGAACAGGTACGGCTCGAGGAACACCTGGACGGTGCCGATGATCTGCAGGATGAAGGTGATGAAGAGGACCCCGCGCAGCTGCGGCATCGTCACGTGCCACACTTTCTGCCAGATCCCCGCGCCGTCGACCTCGGCGGCGTCGTAGAGCTCGCCGGGGACGCCGATCAGCGCGGCCAGGTAGATGATCACGGTGCCGCCCGCGGCAGCCCAGGTCGCCTCGATCACGAGCGAGGGCATGGCGAGACTGGGGCTGGACAGCCAGGCGTACGGCCCCAACCCCACGTACCCGAGGATGGTGTTGAAGACGCCGTCCGCGGAGCCGTCGTAGAAGAACTTCCACAGGAGGACCGCGACGACCGGCGGCACCACCACAGGGAGGTACGCGAGCACGGAGTAGAGCCCCTTGAGGCGCTTCACCGAGCTCATGAGGACCGCCGCGACGAGCGGGATCGGGAACCCGATCACGAGCGCCAGCAGGGCGAAGTAGAGGGTGTTCCGGATCGCCGTCGGCAGGTCCGGGTCCGTGAGGACGTACTGGAAGTTGTCCCAGCCCACCCACGTGGCCGGGGCCACGAGGTTGGTCTTCTGGAAGCTCATGACGACCGATCGCACGATCGGCCACCAGGAGAAGACCCCGAAGATCACCAGGACGGGGAGGGCGAACACGAGGGTGCTCAGACCCCCGCGCTTCACCCAGGTCACCGGGTTCCGGCGGACCCGCCGGACGGGCGGCGGCCCCGCCGCCTCGACGGCGACCGTGCCGTCGGGCCGGCCGCCCGACCGCGGCAGTGCGCTCGCAGCGCTCACGTCACATCACTCCTCACCCGGGGCGGCGGGGCCGCCGGACGTCTCCGACCGGCGACCCCACCCACCTGCGGTCATTCTTGCTGTTCGGCTCAGCGGCCGGCCGAGTCGATGGCGCGCTGCGCCTTCGTGTTCGCCTCGTCCAGGAGCTTGTCGATGTCGGCGTCCTTCTTGGTGAGCACAGCCTGCACCACCGGGTCGAGCGCCGCGTAGACGTCCTGGGTGGCGACGGCCGGCTCGTTGACGAGCGTCGCGTCGAAGATCTTGCTCGTGAAGCTCGTCATCTGGTCGAGCGGGACGTTGACGTACGGCTTGATCCAGGTCTGGTACTTCTCGTACTGCGCCTGGCTGAAGATCGGCAGCTCAGGCGTGCCCACGGGCTGCTTGCTCGCGACCTGGGTCTGCGCGTTCGTCACCGCGGCCTGCTCGTTGGTGTACTTGCGCAGGTAGTGGAAGTCGATCCACTTGATCGCGGCGGCCTTCTCGTCGTCCGTCGCCTTGCTGGAGACGGCCGCCATGGTGCCGCCACCGAGGACGCCGGAGTTGTCACCCTCGAGCGGGATCATCGTGAGGCCGTACATCTTCGGGTCGATGTTGTTCGTCTGCACGAGGCTCGTGTAGACGTCCTGGCCCGAGGTGTACATGCCGACCTTGCCAGCCGCGAACGCCTGGTTGATCGTGCCCCAGTCGTAGTTGAAGTTGTTGCCCATCGAGTTGTCGGTCCACCGCAGGTCCTGGAGGAACTGCAGGGCGGCCTTGGTGCCGTCGTTCGTCAGCGTCGCCGTCTTGCCGTCCTCCGACTCGACACGGCCGCCGCGGGCGTACGTGTCGACGGTGAGCTGCCAGCCGCCCGTGCCGCTCTGCGACATCTGGGCGAAGCCCGCCTGGCCGGTCTTGTCCGCGATGGCCTTCGCGTCGGTACGGACCTCGTCCCACGTGGTCGGCGGCTTGTCGGGGTCCAGCCCGGCCTGCGTGAACAGGTCACGGTTGTAGTGCAGGCCCACGGCGTAGATGCTCTTCGCCGGGATCGCGTAGACGTCGCCGTCCTGCCCCTGGCCGTACTGCAGCAGGTTCTTGTTGAAGTCCGCCGCGTACGGGAGCTGGTTCAGGTACGCCTGCATGTCGGTGATCTGCTGGTTCGCGATCAGCGTCTTGGCGTCCGTGAACGGGATCTCGAACACCGTCGGCAGCGTGCCGCCCGCGAGGTCGGCCGCGAACGTCGTGGCCTTCCACTCGTAGTCCTGGGTCTGGACCGTGATGTTCGGGTTCTCGGTCTGGAACTCCTTGACCTCGTCGGCGAGCGCGGCCTGCGCCTCCTTGGTCGAGCCCGGGAGCAGGCCGACGACCTTGAGCGTGACCTTCGTGTTCGGGTCGAGGGTCGGGGCGGCACTGGCGGACGGCGTGCTCTTGCCGCCGCCGTCGCCGCTGTCGGACGAGCACGCGGCAAGGGTGCCGCCGAGCGCGAGCGCACCCACGAGGGTGTACGCCAGCGTGATGCGTGGAGACTTCATCGTCGCTCCTTGTCAGGTGCAGGCATCCGGTCCTGCACTGGGGTGAGATCGACGGGATCGTTCCCGTCGGGTCGTCGGTGAGGTAGGTGGGTCTCCGTCAGGCTCCGGACCGGGTCCGGATCCAGACGGCGGTGTCCGTGGGCAGCGTGTCGCCGGGGAGGTCCCCGGAGGCCAGCAGCACCGCGGTGTGCGGGGGCAACGGCGCCGGGTCGACGCCGAAGTTCACGAGGCACGCGACGTCGCCGCGCGCGAAGGCCAGGACGTCGCCGTCCGTGCCGGGCAGGTCCAGCCAGGCGAAGCCGCCCTCGCGGAGCCCGGCCTCGGCGCGCCGCGCCGCGAGCGTGGTCCGGTACAGGGCGAGCATCGAGGTGGGGTCGGCCTCCTCGGCGTCGACGGCGTAGCGGCCCCACCACGTGGGCAGCGGGAGCCACGGCTCGGCCGTCGTGCCGTCGGCGGCGGGCGTCGAGAAGCCGTGCCCGCGGGCCGCGTCGGCGGTCCAGGGCAGCGGCACGCGGCAGCCGTCGCGGCCGGGGTCGACGCCGCCGGACCGGAAGTGCATCGGGTCCTGGATGGCGTCCCGCGGCAGGTCCTCGTCCTCGGGCAGGCCGAGCTCGTCGCCCTGGTAGAGGTACAGGCAGCCCGGGAGGGCGGCCGTGAGGAGTGCCGCGGCACGGGCCCGGCGGGTGCCGAGCTCGAGGTCGGTGGGGGTGCCGAAGCGCTTGGCCTCGAACGCGAACGACGAGTCCTCGCGCCCGTAGCGCGTGACGGGGCGGGTCACGTCGTGGTTCGACAGGACCCACGTGGCCGGCGCGCCGACGAGAGCGTGCGCCTCGAGCGTCGTGTCGATCGACTCGCGCAGCGCCTTCGCGTCCCAGGGGCGGGCCATGAAGTCGAAGTTGAACGCCGTGTGCATCTCGTCGGGACGCAGGTAGTCGGCGAAGCGTCGCGCGTCGGGCAGCCAGATCTCGCCGACGAGGACGCGCGGGTCCTCGTACGAGTCGGCGACCGCACGCCAGCCGCGGTAGACGTCGTGGAGCTCGTCACGGTCCGTGAAGGGGTGCCCGCCGGGTGCCGGGTCCGCCGGGACCTCGGGCAGCGCGGGGTCCTTGATCAGGAGGGCCGCGGAGTCGATGCGGATCCCCGAGACGCCGCGGTCGAACCAGAACCGCAGGACGTCCTCGTGCTCGCGGCGGACGTCGGGGTGGTTCCAGTTCACGTCGGGCTGCTCGGGCGTGAAGAGGTGGAGGTACCACTCGCCGGGCGTGCCGTCGGCGTTCGTGGTGCGGGTCCAGGTGCTGCCCTGGAAGCTCGAGACCCAGTGGGTCGGGATCTGGGAACCGTCCTCGCCCTTGCCGGGGTGGAACCAGAAGCGCTCCCGCTCGGGCGAGCCGGGCTCCGCCGCGAGCGCGGCCTGGAACCACTCGTGCTGGTCCGAGATGTGGTTCGGGACGACGTCGACGATCGTCCGGATCCCGAGCGCGGCGGCCTCGGCGATGAGCGCCTCGGCCTCCTCGATCGTCCCGAAGGTCGGGTCGATGGCGCGGTAGTCCGCGACGTCGTAGCCGCCGTCCGCGAGGGGCGACACGTACCAGGGGTGAACCACACCGCGTCGACCCCGAGGTCCTTGAGGTACGCAAGTCGCGAACGAACGCCTGCAAGATCGCCGGTGCCGTCGCCGTTCCCGTCCGCGAAGCTGCGCGGATAGATCTGGTAGATAACGGCGTTGCGCCACCACTCGGCGGCGGCAGACGGGTGTCCCGGCAGGCTGCTCGGGCTCGTGCTCACGTGTGGACTCCTTCGTCCCTGGTGCGTCAGGGTCGTGCCTGCGCCGCGGTAGTCGGCGTTGCACCGACCGTAACTACCTGACAGCCAGAACGCAAGAACCGAACATCGTTGTTATCGAAACGCGATCTTCGCTGTCGTTCGATGTCATCCCCGCGCGACCCTCGTGGCACGCCGAAGACCCGTCAGGCGCTCGCGGGAGCAGAGTCCCGTGGGCGCCCGACAGGTCGAAGAGGGGAGGCGGGTGCCCCCGGTCAGCGGGCTCCGACGCGGGCCGGTGCGGCCGCGGTCGAGGCGCGGACCACGAGCTCGGGCTCGAAGAGCAGCTCGTCAGCCGGCACGTCGACGCCCGAGATCTGGCGCGCCAACAGGTCCACCGCGGCCCGTCCCATCGGCTCGATCGGCTGCCGGACGGTCGTCAGCGCGGGGTCGGTCGAGTTCATCAGCGCGGAGTCGTCGTAGCCCACGACCGACACGTCGCGCGGCACCCCGAGCCCCGCCCGCCGGACCGCCCGGACCGCGCCCAGGGCGAGGGGTCGCTCGCGCACACGATCGCCGTCGCGCCCGCCTCCAGCAGCCGGTTGGTGGAGGCCTGCCCGGCCTCGAGCGCGTACTGGCTGTGCGCGACGAGCGCCGGGTCGATCTTCTTGCCCGCGCGTGCCGCGAGCTGCTCGGCGGCGGCGAGCTTGCGCTCCGACGGGATGTGGTCCTCGGGGCCCAGGAGCAGCCCGATCTTCTCGTGCCCCAGCGAGAGCACGTGCCCGAGGGCCTGCTGCATCGCGACGATCTCGTCGCACGAGACCCGCGGGAAGTGCAGGGACTCGATCGCGCCGTTGACCAGCGCCACCGGCAGGCCGATCTTCTCGAGACGGTGGTAGTGGGAGTGGTCGGCGTCGCGCTCGGCGAACAGGCCGCCCGCGAAGATCACGCCCGACACGTGCTGGTCCAGCAGCAGGTCGACGTACTCGGCCTCCGTGATGCCCCCGGCCGTGCGGGTGCACAGGACGGGCGTGAAGCCCTGCTGCGCGAGCGCCCCGCCGATGACCTCCGCGAGCGCCGGGAAGATCGGGTTCACGAGCTCCGGGAGCACGAGGCCCACGAGCCTGCCGCGCTCCCCCGCAGCTTGGTCGGGCGCTCGTAGCCGAGCACGTCGAGCGCGGTCAGGACCGCGTCCCTGGTCGCCTGGGACACGCCCGGCTTGTCGTTGAGGACGCGCGAGACGGTCGCCTCGCTCACCCCGACCTTCTTCGCCACGTCCGAGAGCCTCTTCGCCATGAGACGCAGTCTACGCATTCGCGCAAGTGGCTTGCGCGGATCTTGCGAGCGCCGCGAAAACTTGACGACGGCGCCGGCGTCCTGAGCGGTGCTGCGGGACGATCGCCTGGTCGGCGAGCCGTGACCAGTGACTGTCCCGGCGGGCGGTCGGCGGCGGCGGGCGTCGACGCCGCCTCGATAGGCTCGGACCCGTGCCTGACGACGGTCCCGATCCCCTGCCCGACCCCTCCGCGCTCCCGTGGCCCGTCCCCGGCTTCCGCCGGGCGGTCGTGCACGCGCCGCTCGCGGGCCCGTTCGTCGTCGGCCCGACGACGGCCGTCCGCACCGCGCCCGAGCTCACGGCCGCGGCGGCCACCTGGAAGCGGCAGACGGAAGACGCGACGGGGCTGACGCTCGGCTGGGAGACCGACGACGCACGCGACGACCGCCCGACGGTGTCGTTCGTCCTCGACGCGACCGTCGCACCGGGTGGCTACACCCTGCGGACCGGCGCCGACGCCGTCGTCGTCACCGCTTCGGACGTCGCCGGGGCGCACGCCGGGGCGCAGACGCTCCGCCAGCTCGCCGGCCCGCGCGCGTTCCGCCGCGCCCCGGTCGACGGCACGCCCCTCACCGTGCCCGGCGGGCTCTCCGCGAACGACGACCCCGCCCACGAGTGGCGCGGCGTCCTGCTCGACGTGGCCCGCCACTTCCTGCCCAAGCACGACGTCCTCCGGTTCGTCGAGCTCGCCGCCGCCCACCACCTCAACGTCGTCCAGCTCCACCTCACCGACGACCAGGGCTGGCGGTTCGAGTCCCGTCGGTACCCGCGCCTGACCGAGGTGGGGTCGTGGCGGCGCGAGTCGGGCGTCGGCACGTGGCGCGCCGGAGTGTTCGACGGCCGCCCCCACGGCGGCTTCTACACACAGGACGACCTCCGGGAGGTCGTCGCCCACGCCCGCGCGCACGGGGTGACCGTGGTCCCCGAGATCGACGTGCCGGGTCACGTCGAGGCGGCCGTCGCCGCGTACCCCGAGCTCGGCACGCGCAAGCAGCCCCACGAGGTCCGCACCACCTGGGGCATCAGCACCGAGGTCCTCGACCCGTCCGAGGAGACCCTCGCGTTCTTCCGGGACGTCCTCGACGAGGTCATGGACGTGTTCGACGCCCCGTACGTCGCGCTCGGCGGCGACGAGGTCCCGATCGCGCTGTGGCGTGCCAACCCGGACATCGTCCGACGCGCGGCCGATCTCGGTCTCGACGACGTCGCCGATCTCCATGGCTCGTTCCTCGGCTCGCTCGCCCGGCACGTCGTCGCCGGTGGGCGCCGCCCCGTCGTCTGGGACGAGGCGTTCCGCCCCGGCCACGACACCCTGCCCCGCGAGACCGTCGTGACCGCCTGGCGCGGGTGGACCGTCGGGCTCCAGGCCATGGCCGCCGGGCACGACGTCGTCATGGCCCCCGAGCAGGCCGTCTACCTCGACCACCGCGCCGGCGACGGCCCCGACGAGCCCGTCCCGGTCGGGTTCCTCCACACCCTCCGGGACGTCCACCGGTTCGAGCCCCTGCCCGCCGGCGCGCTCGCCGAGGCCGGCGTCACCGACCCGGGCGCGCTCCCCGGCAAGCTCCTCGGCGCGCAAGCTGAGCTGTGGACCGAGCACCTCGACTCCGCCCGGCGCCTCGACTACGCGGCGTTCCCCCGCCTCGCCGCGTTCGCCGACGTCGTCTGGACCGGGCAACCCGTCGACGAGCGCGACACCGACGCGTTCGTCGAGCGCCTCGAGCGCGACCACCTCCCTCGGCTCGCCGCGGTCGGCGTCGAGTTCCGGCCGCTCGCGGGCCCGCACCCGTGGCAGACGCGCCCGGGCGTCGCCGGCCACCCCCGGGACCTCGCCGCCGAGCTCGCGGCGGGCGGTTTCGGGGGCGTCGGGGGTTGGGTCGAGGACTCGTCGGGGGTCCGGACGAACGAGGTCGGGGGCTGATGGTGGTCGGTGTCGCGTCCGGGTCGGGTTCTGTCGGGGGCGGGGAGGGGGTCGCGGGTCTTCCATCCGGTCACTCGTTCCTCGCGACCTCCCGCCAGACCCGCCACGACCCGCGACCCCCTCCCCGCCCCCTCTCCCACCGTGTCGCCTTCCAGCACGGCTCGGCCGGGCAGCCTCCTCCTCCGGGGCGTCCGCGTCCCGTCCTCCGAGTTTCCCGACGGCGGCCCGCTCGTCGACGTGCTGGTCACCGCGGGGCTGATCCGCGAGATCGCGCCCACGGGCAGCCTCGACAGGCGCCTCCTGGCGGCACCGGAGCCCGTCGACGTGATCGAGGGGCGGGGGCGGCTGCTGCTGCCCGGGCTGATCGACGCGCACGTCCACGGCGAGGCGGCCGTGTTCGACCCCGACGTGCAGCTCGCGATGCTGCGCCAAGGCATCACGACGATCGTCGTGGGCCAGGACGGCATCGGCTTCGCCCCGACCCCACCGGACGGCGACGCGTTCGGGTTCTCGACCGAGTACTTCCGCGCGATCAACGGCGCCCACCCCACCTTCGCGGGCGGCACGGTCAAGAAGCTCAAGGCGACGTATGCCGGGCTCCCGCTCAACGTCGAGGTGCTCGCCCCGCACGGCACGATCCGGTACGCGGTGACGGGCGCGGACGCCCGCCCGGCCACGGACGACGAGGTCGCCGCGATGGTCGCGCTGCTGGAGCGGGCCCTGGACGACGGCGCCGTCGGGATGTCGACGGGGCTCGAGTACGTGCCGGCGGCGTACGCGGACGAGGCGGAGCTGGTGGCGCTCGCGCGGGTGTGCGCGGCGCGCGGCGTGCCGCACGTGAGCCACATGCGCGGCTACGAGGAGAAGGCGGGCCGGGCGTTCGCGGAGCTGGTGCGGATCGCGCGGGCGTCGGGGGTGGCGACGCACGTGTCGCACTACCACGGTCCCGCCGAGGAGCTGGCGGGGTACGTGGACGACGCGCGGGCTTCGGGCCTGGACGTGACGTTCGACTCGTACCCGTACCTACGGGGCAGCTCGATCCTGTCGATGGTGACGCTGCCGACGTGGTTGCCGATCGCGGAGCCGGACCGCACGGTGGCTCTGCTGCGGGACCCGGCGGTGCGAGAGCGCCTGCGCACGGAGCACTTCCCGGGGCTCGCGGACCTGTGGGCGCGGGTGACGATGGCGAACGTGCCGGGCGAGCTGCGCTGGACGGAGGGCCTGGCGCTGCTGGACGTCGCGGAGCGGCTGGGGCTGGACGCGGAGGACACGGCGCTGGAGCTGCTGGTGAGCACGCGGCTGCAGGCGGGCTGCGTGTTCGCGCAGCCCCCGACGAACTCGGCGGGCTCGGTGCGCGCGCTCGCGAACCACGAGGCCCAGCTCGCGGGCTCGGACGCGATCTACGCGGGCGGCCGGCCGCACCCGCGCGGCTGGGGCGCGTTCGCCCGTTTCGCGTCGGAGCACGTGGGTGCGGGAGACTGGTCCTGGGCGGACGCCACCTGGCACCTGTCCACGCGGGCGGCTCGCCGCTTCGGTCTGGCGGGTCGCGGCGAGGTCCGGGTGGGCGCGGTCGCGGACCTCGCGCTCGTCGACCCGGCCACCGTGCGGGACCTGGCGACCTACGAGGACCCGCGCACGCCCGCGCAGGGGGTGGACGACGTCGTCGTCGGGGGCGGCACGTGTTGGCGGGTGGGGCGCTGGTCGACGGATGACCCGCGCGACCACCGACGGAACAGGAGACGGCATGACGGAGCGCCTCGATCGGCCGCTGGAGCCGGTCGTCGTCGGCCCACGCACCAAGGGGCTGCGCCTGCGCGGCGAGACGGCGGGCGACGGGCTGATGATCGGCACCGCGACGGTCGACGACGGCCCTTCGGGCTGCCCATCCTGACCCTGCAGACCGGTTCCCTCGACCACAACGTGGCGGTCATGGCGACGTCGGTCCGCGAGGCGGGCGAGGCGGCGGGCGCCCCGGGTTCGGTGGAGCACGCCCCGCACGTCAAGACGCACATGTCGGCGCAGATCTTCGCGCGCCAGCTCGCGGCGGGCGCGTGGGGTGCGACGGTCGCGACCCCGAACCAGCTCCGGGTGGTCCGGGACTGGGGCACGCGCCGCGTGCTGCTGGCCAACGAGCTGACGGACCCCGACGAGATCATCTGGGTGCGTGACGACCTGGAGCGCGACGAGGGCGCGAAGCTGTGGCTGTACGTCGACTCGGTCGAGGGCCTGACGATGCTGTCGCGCGGGCTCGCGGGCGCGTCGGACGACGTCCGCGGCCGCCTCGGCGTGCTCGTGGAGATCGGGGTGCCCGGCGGCCGGACGGGCGTGCGCTCGACGGCGGACGCCCTGGGTCTGGCGCGCGCGGTGCGGTCGAGCGGGCTCACGCTCCGCGGGGTGGCGGGCTACGAGGGCTCGGTCGCGGGCGAGTCGACGCCGGAGACCCGAGAGCGGGTCGCCGACTACCTGCGCGGCCTGCGCGACGTGGCCGAGCAGCTCGTCGCGGAAGACCTGGTCACCGGCGGGGACGTCGTCGTGAGCGCGGGCGGGAGCGCGTTCGTGGACGTGGTGCTCCAGGTGCTGCCCGGCCCGTTCCCCCGGGCGGGCCGGCCGCGGGGCACGCGCCGCGCGTCGTCGTGCGCTCGGGCTCGTACGTGGTCCACGACCACGGCCACTACGCGCACCTGGACGCGTTCTCCCGGGTGCCCGGCGCGGAGCCGCTGCGCGCCGCGGCGACGGTGTGGGGCTCGGTCGTCTCGGTCCCGGAGCCCGGTCTGGTGCTCGTGGGCGTCGGACGGCGCGACGTCCCGTACGACCTCGACCTGCCGCGCGCGCTGTGGCTGCGTTCCCGCGGGGACGACGGCCGGACGCTCGGCGCGCCGCTCGAGCTCTCCCGCGCGACGGTCACCGACCTCAACGACGAGCACCTCTTCCTGCGCCTGGACATCGACTCGGCGCGCCTCGGCCCGGAGACCCTGCACGTGCACCCCGGCGACGTGATCGGGTTCGGGATCTCCCACCCGTGCACCCTCTTCGACAAGTGGCGCGTGGGCATCGTCGTCGACGGCGACCGCCCGCTCGGGCTCGTGTCGTTCGACTTCTGAGCCCACCCCCACCCGTACGCCCGTAGCCCCAGCAACACCGAAGGAGCCCTGCACCATGACGACCGAGAAGACCCCCTGCGGACCGACGGCGCGCCCGCGCCCGCCCACACGTTCCACCAGGGCGTGCGCAAGGGCCCGTTCGTGCAGGTGTCGGGCCAGGGCCCGCAGGACCCGGCGACCGGCGAGTACCTCTTCCCCGGCGACGTGGCCGCGCAGACGACCCGCACACTCCAGAACGTCAAGGCGATCGTCGAGGCGTCGGGTGCCACGTTCGACGACGTCGTCATGCTCCGCGTGTACCTGACCAAGCGCGAGGACTTCCCGATCATGAACGAGGCGTACGGCGCGTTCGTCGCGGCGAACTCGCCGTCGGGCGTGCTGCCGAGCCGCACCACGGTGTTCGTGGGGCTGCCCCGCGAGGAGATGCTCGTCGAGATCGACGCGTTCGCGGTCGCCGATTGATGCCCACCGCCGTGAGTGCGACGACGGGAGACTTCAGCCTCCGCAGCATCGCGGTCGCGGCGTTCGGCCCGTCGATCCTGTTCGGACTGGCCGAGGGCGCGATGCTGCCCGTCGTGCCGCTCACCGCGGTCGACCGTGGCGCGTCGCTGGCCGTCGCCTCGCTGATCGTCGCGCTGCTGGGGATCGGCTCGATCCTGTCGAACATCCCGGCCGGCATCCTCACCACCCGGGTGGGCGAGCGCTGGTCGATGGTCGCCGCGGCCGGGATCAGCGTCGTCGGGCTCGCGCTGTGCCTCGTCGACGCCGGGCTGTGGCCGCTCGTGGCCGGCGTCCTGCTCGTCGGGTGCGCGAGCTCGGTGTTCAACCTGGCCCGGCAGTCGTACCTGACCGAGGCCGTGCCGATCCACCTGCGCGCCCGCGCCATGTCGACGCTGGGCGGCAGCATGCGGGTCGGCGTGTTCGTCGGCCCGTTCCTCGGCGCGGCCGTCATGCACGTCATGGGCAAGCCGGGCGGGTACGTGGTGGCGCTCGTCGCCGTGGTCGCGGCAGGCCTCCTCGCGTACCGGGTGCCGGACCTCGAGACCCCGACCCGGCGGCACACCGCCGTCGCGGGCGCGAGCGCCGAGGCCGCCGCCCCCGTGACGACGCGCGGGATGCTCCACGACCACTGGCGCACCTTCGCCACCCTGGGCTCGGGCGTCTTCCTGCTCTCGGCCGTCCGGGCGAGCCGGCAGGTCGTCATCCCGCTCTGGGCCGCGCACATCGGCCTCGCCCCCACGACGGCGTCGATCGTCTACGGGATCGCGGGCGCCGTCGACATGCTCGTCTTCTATCCGGCGGGCAAGGTCATGGACCGGCGCGGTCGCGAGTGGGTCGCGGTGCCGTCGATGCTGCTCATGGCGTCGGCGATGGTCATGATGCCGCTCACCCACGCGATCGTGCCCTTCACCGCCGTCTCGATGCTCCTGGGCTTCGGCAACGGCATCGGGGCGGGCATCGTCATGACGCTCGGCGCGGACACGTCGCCGTCGGTCGGGCGGCCCACCTTCCTGGGGATCTGGCGCGAGCTGGCCGACGGCGGCGCCGGCGTCGGGCCGCTCCTCCTGTCCGCGATCACGGCGCTCGCGAGCCTCGCGGCGGGTGTCGTCGTGTCGGGGGCGCTGGGGTACGCCGCGGCGCTCGCGCTGTGGCGGTGGATCCCGCGCCGGCCGCGGCTCAGCGCAGCACGAGCCGCGTGACGTTCTCGGCGACGTCGGCGAGGCGGGTCGGCGTGTGCACGACGAGCTCCGCGAGCGTCGCCGGCCCGCCGGCGAGGCTGAAGGCGGCCGTGATCCCCGCCTCCGCGGCGCGCGACGCGGGCAGCAGCACCTGCCCCGCGACCACGACGACGGGCGGGCGCGCGGGCGCACGGCCCGCGACGGCCGCCACCTGGTCGGCGACCTTGCCGCCGACGGACTGGGAGTCGAACGAGCCCTCCCCCGTGAGCACGAGCGCGGCGTCGGCGACGGCGTTCGCGAGCCCGACGGCGTCGGCCACGAGCGCGGCACCGGGTTCGAGCGCGGCCCCGAGGACGGCGTGCAGCCCGCCCGCGACTCCGCCCGCCGCCCCGGCTCCCGGCAGCTCCCGCACGTCGACGCCGGTCGCGTCGGCGAGCACTCCGGCCCACCGCTCGAGGCCCGCGTCGAGGTAGTCCACGTCGACGTCGCTCGCCCCCTTCTGGGGGCCGAAGACCCGGGCTGCCCCGCGCGGCCCGACGAGCGGGTTCGTCACGTCCACGGCGAGACGCCACCGCGCGGCGCGCGCCCGCGGGTGGAGCCCCGCCAGGTCGAGGCTCGCGACGCGCGCGAGCCCCTCACCGCCGTCGGGCACGGGCTCGCCGTCCGCGTCCAGCGGGCGCACGCCGAGCGCCCGCAGGATCCCGGACCCGCCGTCCGTCGTCGCCGAGCCGCCCAGGCACAGGAGGATCTCGGACGCACCGGCGTCGAGCGCCTCGCGCAGCACGAGCCCCGTGCCGAACGTCGTCGCGAGGAGCGGTTGCGGCAGGACGTCCACGACGCCGGGCAGCCCGCTGGCCTCTGCCAGCTCGACGACGGCGAGGCGGCCGTCCGCAGACGTCGCCCACCGTGCCGTCGTCGGGCGCCCGAGCGCGTCGACCGTCTTTGCGCGCCGCTTCTCGACGCCCCACGCGGCGGCGAGCGCGTCGAGCGTGCCCTCTCCCCGTCGGCCATGGGGAGCCGCACGACCTCCGCGTCGGGACGGGCGCGCAGCACCCCTTCGGCCAGGAACTGCGCCACGTCGGCCGCGGGCGCCGAGCCCTTGAAGGAGTCCGGGGCCACCACCACCCGGGGAGCTGAGCGCACGGCCTGCCGGTCCTCGGTGTGGGGGCTCACGCTCGCGACCCTATCGACCATCGCGGCGTCCCGCGCGCCCCGGCGACACGGCCTCCGTCCGGAGCACCGCCTCCGCGATCACGTGCCGACCCAGGCCCACCAGCACAACCAGAAGACCACGAACCCGCACCCGTAGTTGAGCCGGAGAAAGACCCGCCAGCCCCGGTTCGCCCGGGCCGCGTCGGCGTCGGCGAGGTTCCGGTAGGGCCACACGGTGATCACGTAGGGCACGACGAGAACGGCGGCGCACGCGGCCGGCAGCCCCGCGAGCAGCACCACGAGGCCGGCGAGCAGCCAGAGCGCCACGGCCGCCCGCACGGTCCGGCGTGCACCGAGGGCGGTCGCCACGGACGCGATCCCCGCCTCGCGGTCCGGGCCGACGTCCTGGACCGCGCCGAACGCCTGCGCGGCCATGCCCCAGCAGAAGAACGCCACGACGATCGCGAGGACCGTCCGGGTCGGCTCGGCGCCGCCCGCGACCAGCCCCACGACGGCGGGTCCGACGAAGTGGGAGCTCGAGGTCGCGGAGTCGAGGCCGGGGCGTTCCTTGAAGCGGAGCCCGGGCGCGGAGTACGCCACGACGGCGAAGAGCACGACCGCGAGCGCCAGAGCCGTCCAGCCGCCGCGCCCGGGCTCCTCGACGGCCGCGAGCACGGGCACCGCGACCGCGAACGGCACGGCGAGCCCGATCGACCAGCGCAGGAGGGACGGGAGGCTCGAGGCCGCCAGGAGCGCACCCTCAGCGCCGCCCTTGCGCGGGTTGCGCGCGTCCGACTCGTGGTCGAAGACGTCGTTCACGCCGTACATGAGCAGGTTGTAGGGAACGAGGAAGAACACCGTGCCGACGACGAGCAGCGCGCCGACGTGCCGGCTGCTGAGAAGCAACGCCGCGGCGAACGGGAACGCCGTGTTGATCCAGCTCAGCGGCCGCGAGGCGGCGACGAGCTCGCGCACGGTCGCCCTCCGACGGACGGGGGCGGTGGCGGTCATGGCACTCTCCCGCTGCGGTCGTCGGTGCCCTCGCTCGCGCGGGCGCGGGCCTCGTCCCGGTCCGCGCCGAGCAGCTCCCACACGCTGGGCAGCAGCAGGACGGCGCCCACCGGGTAGGCGAGGTCCTCGAGGGGCGCGCGGCCCACGTGCAGTCCGACGAGGGCGGACGCGTCGTAGGTGAACAGCCCGGCGGCGATCATGAGCGAGTCGAAGACCGCGGTGACGACCAGCAGCGCCACCGCGACGAGCCCGAGCGCCGCGAGCCGCCGGGCGAGCACGCCCCGCCGGGACCATCGCCGCGCGGCGAGGGCGAACGGCACGGCGAGCGCCGCGAGCGCGATCGTGTCGAGGACGAGGTAGCTCATCGGCGGACGTCCCGCCCGCTCGTCGCGCGCCCGGCACGCCGGACGGACGCCGCGCGGACGAGCCGTCGCGCGCCCTCGGTGAGCTCGAGCGTCACGTAGCAGAGCAGGAGCAGGAACACCGGTTCCTCCACGGGCAGGTGCGGGAGGAGCTCGACGCCCGAGGACCAGCGCCCGTCGCCGCGACGGAAGATCCCGAGGCCGATCCCGGCGAGGTCCCACGCGAGGAAGGCCACGAGCCCCACGCCGACGGTCGCCGCCCCGCGACGCAGGTCCCTGGCGAGGACCAGGCGGAACCGCGCGTCGAGCACGCCCAGGCCCGCGAGGCTCAGCGTGAGCGCCAGCAGGTACGCCGCCCTCACGACGCGGTCCCCGCGCGGGCCCTGTCGGGACGCGACGCCACGCGGCGTGCGGCGAGCTCGGCGCTGATGAGGCACATCGGCAGCCCCACGCCGGGGATCGTCGAGCCGCCGGCATAGACCAGCCCGTCGACCCGTGCGGACGCGTTCCGCCCGCGCAGCAGTGCCGACTGGCGCAGCGTGTGCGCGGGCCCGAGCGCGCCGCCGGACCAGGCGTGCAGGTGCTCGGCGAACCACGACGGCGTGAGCACGCGCCGCACGACGACGCGCGCCGCAAGGTCGTCGACGCCGGCGCGCCGGCCCAGGTCGGCCAGGACGCGGTCGACGAGCGCCGTCACGCGCGGGTCGTCGGGGCGCAGGCCGGGGTCCGGTGGCACGGGGACCAGGACGAAGAGGTTCTCGTGCCCGGCGGGCGCGACCGTCGCGTCCGTGGCGGTCGGGCGGCACACGTAGTAGGACGCGGGGTCGGGCACGGCCCGGTGGGGCCCGAAGACCGCGTCGAAGTTCGCGCGCCAGTCGGCCGTGAAGACCAGCGAGTGGTGGGCGAGCGCGTCGAGCCGACCGCGGACGCCGAGGCAGACGAGCACCGCTCCCGGTCCCGGGTCGCGCCGGCGCCACCAGCGTTCGGGGTAGGTGCGGTAGGGCGCGGGAAGGAGGCAGGTCTCGGCGTGGTGCAGGTCCCCC
Organism: Luteimicrobium album; assembly: GCF_030161555.1. Classification (GTDB taxonomy): domain Bacteria; phylum Actinomycetota; class Actinomycetes; order Actinomycetales; family Cellulomonadaceae; genus Luteimicrobium; species Luteimicrobium album. The sequence continues at coordinate 2,577,168 of NZ_BSUK01000001.1, read as the reverse complement.
GCCGCGACCACGACGTCGGCGTCGAGCAGCTCCGCGGTCCCCGTGGCGCGGTCGCGCACAACGACGCCACGCACCGTGCCCCGCGCCCGGCGACGCCCGCGCCACCCGGGCGCGACGGAGGGGTCGGGGGTGACGGGATCGACGACGACGCGCTCCGCCTCGGTGAGGGTCCGGATCGTCACGCCCCGGGCGACCGCGAGGCGCTCGAGCGCGGCAGCGAGCGTGCCGAAGCCCCCGCGGGGATACCGCACGCCCTCGACCAGGTCCAGGTGGCTCATGAGGTGGTAGAGGGCGGGCGCCCGGTAGGGCGAGGCGCCGAGGAAGACCGCCGGGTACGCCAGCACCTGGCGCAGGCCACGGTCGTGCGCGACGCGTCCGGTGCGGCGCCACAGCGACGTCGTGACGAGCCCCGCGAGCTCGGCGAGGTCGCGCGGGCCCAGGCCGCGTACCGCGGCGACGACCGCGCGCGGCGACGCGTAGTCGGTGTAGAGGAACCGGTCGACGGCGGTGCGGTACGCGCGGCCCGCGGAGCCCAGGTAGGTCGCGAGGCGCTCCCCGCGCCCGGCTCGCGGGCCTCGAACGTCCGGGCGGTCCGCGCCACGTCGTCGGTCACGTCGAGCGGCGGCGCGTCGTCGAAGTAGGCGCGGAAGGCGGTCGGGAGGCGGACCAGGTCGAGCTCCGCGTCCGCGCTCGTGCCGAGGAGCGAGAAGAAGCGCTCGAACACCTCGGGCATGAGGTACCACGAGGGCCCGAGGTCGAACGTGAACCCGCCCGCACGCCACACGCCCACACGCCCGCCGACCGTGGCGAGCCGCTCGACCACGGTGACGTCGTGGCCGTCCTGGGCCAGCAGCGCGGCCGCGCCCAGCCCGGCGACGCCCGCCCCGACCACCACGACCCGGCTCACCGGCGGCCGCCCGCCAGCCGCGCCTCGAGCACGGCGCGGGCGGTCAGCGCGACCTTGACCGCGTCGGGGACGCGCACCCGTCCGGCGACGATCGCCGCCGGGTCGGTCCGGCCGAGACGGCGCGCGAGCTCGGCGAACAGGGCGTGCGTCGCGAGGACGCCCGCCCGCGAGCCCGCCGTCAGCAGCGGCACGACGCCACGGGCCGTCGCGAGGTCGCGTCGGACGTCGGCGAGCAGCCGGTCCCGAGTCGCCGCGTCGAGCCGCTCCGGGTCGACGCCGGGGAAGTAGTGCCGGCCGAGGGTCCGGGAATCGTCGCCGAGGTCGCGCAGGAAGTTGACCTTCTGGAAGGCCGCCCCGAGCGCGCGGGCCCCCGCCTCGAGCCGACGCACCTGGGACGGCGTGGGTCGCCCGACGCCGCGCCGCGCGTCGTCGGCGAGGAAGCACCGCAGACACATGAGCCCCACCACCTCGGCCGAGCCGTACACGTACGCACGGAACGACTCGGCGGTGTGCACCCGCACGTCCAGGTCGGCGCGCATCGACGCGAAGAAGGGCACGACGAGGGCGGGCGTCACGCCGACCCGGCAGGCGACCTCCGCGAAGCTCTGGACGATCGGGTTGGTCGAGTAGCCGGAGCCCATCGCTGCGAGGGTCTCCGCCTCGAGCGCGTCGAGGACGGCACGGCAGCCCGGCGCCTCCAGGCCGGCGTCGGTCGCGGCGCCGTCGACGACCTCGTCCGCGAGGCGCACCAGCGCGTACACGGCGACGACGTCGCGCCGGACGCGCCCGCCGAGGAGCCTCGACGCGAGGCCGAACGAGGTCGAGTAGGTGCGGATGACCTGGAGCGACGCCCGTCGGGAGGCGAGCCCGTACCGCTCGAGCGCGAGGGTCATCGGGCCCTCGCCACCACGGACCGGGCGTGCGGCTCGAGGGCCGCGCGCAGCGCGGGCGGGACCGCCGGGTCGTCCAGGAGGCGCAGGCCGTGCTCGGCGTAGTGCACGACGAGGTCCTCGAGGTCGGCGCGCACGCCCGTGCGCTCGAGGGCAGCCCGGACGCGCCGGGCGTCGTCCGGGGAGGCGTCCGGGTCGCCCAGGTGGGCGGCCACCTCGGGCCACGCCGACGTGCGACGCGCGAGCACGACGAGCGCCGTGACCTTGCCCTGGGCGAGGTCGCTGCGGATGCTCTTGCCGGTCGTCCGCTCGTCGCCGAAGGTCCCGAGGATGTCGTCGCCGAGCTGGAACGCGACACCCAGGCTGCGGCCCGCGGTCCGGAGGACCTCGACCAGCGCCGGGTCCGCTCCCGCGAGCTCCGCGCCGACGACGAGCGGCGCGACGACGGTGTACTCGGCGGTCTTGCGGGACGCGGTCCGCATCACGTCCGTGAGCCCCTGGCGGACAGGCGCGACGACCGCGAGCACGTCGTCGAGCTCCCCGGCCGCCGAGCGCTGCACGACGTCGTCGAGCAGGTCGAGGAGCCGGACCCGGTACGTGTCGTCGACGGGCGCGGTCGCGACCAGCCGGGTCGCCAGGGTGAGCGCGAGGTCGCCGGCGAGGATCCCGGCGGCCGTGCCGCTCGGTGTCGCGGTCGATGACGTCGTCGTGCAGGCAGAAGGCGGCGTGGAGGAGCTCGAGGGCGACGGCGAGCTGCAGGGCGGCCTCGTCCTGCCCGCCTCCGAGCGCGCGGTGGGTCGCGAGCAGGAGTCGGGGCCGCAGGCGCTTCCCGCCGCGGACGGCGTCCCGGACGTCGTCCCAGAGCGCCTCGGAGCCCGGACCGGCGGCCCGCGCCCTCGCGCGGGCGTCGTCGAGCCGTCGCTGGAGCTCGGTCTCGACGGCGGCGTCGAGCGCGGCGCCGGGAGCGGTCGCGAGGTCACCGTCGGGCATGTGTCGCTCCCTCCGCGGGCCGGAGCTCGGCGAGCTGGGCGACGAGCCACGGGCTGAAGGCCCAGGGCGCCGCGGTCACCGCCCTGGCGAGGTCGTCGGGCGAGACCCAGCGCCAGTCGGCCACCTCGGCCGGGTCCGGCGACAGTGCGGGTGCGTCGTCGTCGAGCGTCGCGGCGAGCACTGGGCAGAGCTCGTTCTCCTCGGTGCCCGCGTCGTCCACGGCCCGGTAGGAGAACGCGGGCAGGACGACTCGGGGCGGCCGTGGGAACGTCAGGCCGAGCTCGTCGGCGCCGCGCCGGAGTACGGCGGCGACGACGGGCTCCCCGGGGCGCGGGTGTCCGCAGAAGGCGTTGGTCCAGACGCCCGGCCAGCTCCTCTTGGCCAGCGCGCGGCGGGTGACGAGCACCAGCCCGGACGCGTCCGACACGTGGCACGAGAATGCGAGGTGTCGCGGGGTCGACCTGCCGTGCAGACCGTCACGGGGAGCGGTGCCGCAGGGCTCCCCCGCGTCGTCGACGAGCACGACGCGGTCCTGGGCGCCCGTGGCGCGCGGCGGTCTCGCCCCTCCGTCCGATCATGAGTCGCTAGGCTAGTTGCTAGACAGGCTAGATACAAGCCATCGTAGACTCGCGCCATGACCGAGCAGCCGTCGACCCCGCGACGCAGCACGACCTCGACGCCCAGCTACTGGTACCCGCGCGAGGGTTGGGGCGACGCCGAGGCTCTCGACGCCGTCCGCCGCTTCCTGCGGGCCGACGAGGCCATGCGCCGCAAGCTGCAGCGCGACATGGACATGAACGAGACCGACCTGCGCGCGGTCCGGTACCTCGCAGCCGCCGAGAAGGACCGCCGAGCCGTCGCGCCGCGCGACCTCAGCCGCGAGCTCGGGATCTCGACCGCGTCGACGACCAAGCTGCTCGACCGCCTCGAGACCGCAGGACGCCTGCGCCGCGTGCAGCACCCCACCGACCGCCGCGGCCTCCGGATCGAGCTGACGCGCCACGTCCACGCCGAGGTCCACGACACCCTGGCCGCGATGCACACCCGCATGCGCGCCGTCGCCCAGACGCTCGACCCTGCCGAGTCGGCGACCGTCGTCGCGTTCCTCGACGCGCTCACCGAGGCGGTGCGCCCCGAGGCCGCCGAACCCGGTCCGGCGGCTCAGTGACCTCGCTCGCGCGTCACGTCCGGGATACGTTCTTGGGCCGCCCCCAGCCGTGCCGTCAGGCGCCGCAGCGCGTCGAGCTCGTCGTCGTCGAGCGCCCCGCCCACGTAGGCGGCGATCGCCTCCGCGTGCCGGCGCCCCACCTCCGCCTGGACCCGGACGCCGTCGTCGGTGAGGACGACGAGCGTCCCCCGCGCATCCCCCGGGACCGCCTGGCGCGCCACGAGCCCGCGCGCCACGAGCCGGTCGACCATGCGGGACAGCGACGGCTGGCTGAGCAGGCTCAGCGCCGCGAGGTCACGCAGCCGGGCGGCGTGCCCGGGGCGCGACCGCAGCGTGAAGAGGACGTCGTACTCGCGGAACGACACGTCCTGCCAGATGTCGTCCGCGCCGAGACGCCGGAGCACCGCGACCTGGGCCCGGAAGAGCGACTCCCAGGTCTCGACGGCGCGGCGCTCGTCGGGCGTCATCGGAGCTACTTCCCGAGCCGGCGCTCGCGCGTCGAGTAGGCGCGCAACGCACGCAGGTAGTCGACACGCCGGAAGTCCGGCCAGTACGCCTCGCAGAAGTAGAACTCCGACTGCGCCGACTGCCACAGCAGGAACCCGGACAGCCGCTGCTCCCCCGACGTGCGGATCAGCAGCTCCGGGTCGGGCTGGCCCTTGGTGTACAGGTGGGCCTGGATGTGCTCGACGTCGAGGTCGTCGGCGACCTCCTCGAGCGTCGCGCCCTCGGCGGCGCGGGAGCGCAGCAGGTCACGGACGGCGTCGGCGATCTCGTGGCGGCCGCCGTACCCGATGGCCACGTTCACCTGGAGGCCGTCCCTCACGCCGGCGGTGCGGGCCTCGGCCTCGCGAAGCGCGGCCGCCGTCGCGGCGGGCAGGAGATCGAGGCGGCCCATGACGCGCAGGCGCCAGCGGCCCGTGCGCTCGCCCGTGTCGGCGAGCTCGCCGACCGCGTCGTTGATGATGTCGAGGAGGTCCTGCAGCTCGCTCGCGGGGCGGCCCAGGTTGTCCGTGGAGAGCATCCACAGCGTGACGACCTCGATGCCGAGCTCCTCCGACCAGCCGAGGAACTCCTCGATCTTGTCGGCGCCGCGCCGGTGCCCGGTGGCCGCCGGCTCGCCGAACGACCTCGCCCAGCGCCGGTTGCCGTCGAGGATGACGCCCACGTGCCGGGGCATGCTGCCCGCAGGCAGCGACCGTGCCAGACGCCGCTCGTAGACGCCGTACAGCACGTTCGGCAGCCGCACGCGCCCCTCCTCGCTGGTCGTCGTCGCAGGTCGTCGAGCCGTGCTCGCGGGCCTCGGGGCCCCCGGCCCCGCACCCGCGCGACCCCCGGTGACACCGTACCGGAGCCTGTGAGGTTCCCCGTCGCCCTGGACCACCTACGGAGCCGTAACCTACGATGGCGTAGGTTGGCCGTCCGGCCCACCGCCCGGCGTCACCGTCCACCAGGAGGCCCTGTGACCCACGCCGACCCCGCCCGCCCCGCCCCGCTGCGTCTCGACGTCACCGGTGCCGTGACGGAGGCCGTGTCCGGCGTCGCAGGGAACGTCGCCCGAGTCGTCAAGCCCCGGCTCCGCGGCTGGATCCACGCGGGGGCGTTCCCCTCGTGCTCGCCGTGTCGATCGTCGTCGTGTGCCTCGCGCCCGCGGGCGCGCCGCGCTGGTCGTGCGCCGTCTTCGGCCTGAGCTCGTGCCTCCTGTTCGGCACGTCCGCGGTCTACCACCGCGGCACGTGGTCGCCCCGCGTCGCCGCCGCGCTGCGACGCGCCGACCACTCGAACATCTTCCTCATCATCGCCGGCACCTACACGCCGCTCGCCGTCATGCTGCTCGCGCACGGGACGGCGGTGACGCTGCTGTGGATCGTGTGGTCCGGGGCCCTGCTCGGACTCCTCGCACGCGTGTTCTGGCTGAGCGCGCCGCGGTGGGTGTACGTCCCGATCTACGTCGCGCTCGGCTGGGTCGCGGTCGGGTTCTTCCCGCAGTTCTGGCGCACCGGCGGCCCGGCGGTCGTCTGGCTGGTCGCCGCCGGCGGCCTCGCGTACACGCTCGGCGCCGTGGTCTACGGGACCAAGCGCCCGAACCCGAGCCCGCGCTGGTTCGGCTTCCACGAGGTGTTCCACGCGCTCACCGTGGTCGGGTTCGCGTGCCACGCGACGGCCATCGCGATGGTCGCCGTCGCCGCCTGAGGGGGCGTGGGACGGGGCCTGAGGGCTGCGCGCGATCTTCCATCCGCCTCGCTCGTGCGTCGCTCGGCTCCCGCCAGGCCCGCCACGATCGCGCGCAGCCCTCAGGCCCCGTCCCCCTCGCAGCCCGCTTACCGGGGCACGACGACGTAGCGCCGGTTCACGAGTGACGGGTTCGTCGCGCGGACCTCGCCCAGGCGGCGGGGGTCGAGCTCGACGGTGACATACCCGGGCTCCTCGCCGGCCTCGGCCAGCACCTCGCCGTCGGGCGCGACCACGAGCGACCGGCCCAGCACGCCGGGGCCGCACTGCCCGACCCCGACCACGAACGCCGTGTTCTCGATCGCCCGCGCCCGCAGGAGCGTGCGCCAGTGGTCGGCCTTCGCTGCACGCTCGGCGGCCCGCTCCGGGCTCGACGGAGCGGCCCACGCCGCGGGGACGAGGAGCACGTCGGCGCCCGCGTCGACGAGGCGGCGCGCCGACTCGGGGAAGCGCAGGTCGTAGCACGTCAGCACGCCCGCGAAGAGCCCCGGGGCGCCGTCCGTGGCGTCGGGCGCCCACGACGTGCGGTCCAGGACGAGCGGCGGCGCGCCCGCCGGCCCCGGCTCGAGGCGGTCCGACTCGCGCTGCCCGAACGCGTCGTACAGGTGCACCTTGCGGTACGCCCCGACGAGCGCCCCGTCGCTGCCGACACCGACCACGACGTTGACCGCCCGCGCCGGGTCCTCGCCCGGCACCGTGGTCCCCGCGACGACCGCGACGCCGGCGTCCCGGGCCGCGGCCCGGAGTCCCTCGACGAACCGGCCGTCGAGCGGCTCCGCGAGCTCGGGGTCCGGCCCGTGCGGGTCGAACGCCGACGCGTACTCCGGCAGGACGACGACGTGTGCGCCGTCGTCGGCGGCCCGGCGCACCGCGGCGCGTGCCAGCGCGAGGTTGGTCGCGCCGTCGCGCGTCGAGGCGACCTGGGCGAGCGTCAGCCGGAGGGAGACGGGCGCCGGGCGGTCCTCGGGGCGTTCGGGCACGGTGGGCATGCGACCGGTCTCAGGACACGCCGGACGAGCCGCGGCCGTCCGAAGGACCGCCGTCGGGGCCGCGCCCGGGTGACGAGTCGGGACCGCGCCAGCCCTCGGGGTTCTGCGACGTCGCGATGCCCGACGCCGGGCGGTCGTGCTCGGGCTCGAGCTCGCCGTCCTCGACCTTGCGCGTGTAGTTGCGGTTCATCCGCCGGAGCTGGCGCGCCATGAGCAGGCCGATCCCGATGCAGGCGAGCGCCAGCAGGATCGACACGACGAAGAACGCGAAGCTGTCGCTCCCACCCCCGCCGGTGGTCTCGAGGTCGTCGTTCGGTGCGGGCGTCGGGGTCACGGCGCTGGCGACGTGCCACGCCACCGCGGCGATCCGGCCGGTCATGCGTGCTCTCCCTCGGTCGACACGGTCGCGCCCACGGTCTCCACCACGTCCCGGACCCCCGCGAACAGGTCGTCCTCGGGGAGCGTCGTCGGGACCCGGGACTCCGCGAGCTCGTACTCCTCCCACGGCCACACGTCGGCCTCGAGGTCGCGGGGCACCGCGAAGAAGAAGCCCTCGGGGTCGATCTGGCTCGCGTGCGCGACGAGCGCCGCGTCGCGCTGCGGGAAGTACGCGGACACCTCGACGCGGGTCGTGACCGGGCGCTCGGGGATCTCGCGCGCGGCGCGCGACTCGATCCAGTCGCCGAACGGCGAGACGAGGCCCTGGCCCTCCATGGCCTCGTGGATGGTGCGCATGCGCGTGAGCGAGAAGTCGTGGTTGTAGTACAGCTTGAAGACCTCCCACGGCGCGCCCGTGCCCGGGTAGCACGACGGGTCGCCCGCCTTCTCGAAGGCCTCGAACGCGACCTTGTGGCACATGATGTGGTCGGGGTGCGGATAGCCGCCGCTCGGGTCGTACGTCGTCATGACGTGCGGTCGGAACGCCCGGACGAGCTCGACGAGCGGACGGGCCGCCACCTCGACGGGCTGCAGGCCGAAGCTGCCCTCGGGCAGCGGCGGGAGCGGGTCGCCCTCGGGCAGGCCGGAGTCGACGAAGCCGAGCCACCGCTGCTGGACGCCCAGCGCCTCGCGCGCCCGCGCCATCTCGGAGCGGCGCAGCTCGCGCATGCCCTCGAGCGACGTCGGGCCGGGACCGAAGGACGGGTTGAGCACGTCGCCGCGCTCCCCGCCCGTGCAGCTCACGACGAGGACGTCGACGCCCTCGGCGGCGTAGCGTGCCGCGGTCGCGGCGCCCTTGCTCGACTCGTCGTCGGGGTGGGCGTGCACGGCCATGAGGCGCAGCCGCTCAGGGGCGCCACCGCTCTCGGGTGCGACGGACACGTGTGGCTCCAGGGGACGGCGTACTGGGAACACCGTCGAGGATAGTCGGAGACAATGGGTCCATGACCGCCACCTCGCTCCCTCCGGGGCGCTACGGACCCGCGTCCACGCGCCGTGGCCCGCGCCGCGCCGTCGTCATCACGCTGCTCGCCGTCGTCGTGGCGGCCGCGATCGGGGTCCTGGTCTGGTTCGGGCTCGCACAAAGCACCGGGGTCAGCGTCGAGACGTACGGCTACCAGGTCAAGGACGCGCAGAGCGTCGACGTGACCTTCAGCGTCACCACCAAGCCGGGCACCGCTGTGGTCTGCACGCTCGAGGCCCTCAACGACGACCACGCACAGGTCGGGAGCAAGGACGTGCACATCCCGGCCGCCAAGGACCAGGTCACCCGGTACACCGCGACCGTCGCCACGGCGGAGCGCGCGGTGACCGGGACGGCCGACTCCTGCCGCACCGCCGACTGAGCCTCCGCCCGGGCCGACGCCCGCTTTGATACCCTGGGACATTCAGCGCGTGCCACCCCACGGGGTTGCACGCGTGATTCTCATCACCTCGCGGAACTCTCCGCGACGACACGCTCTCGCAGGAAGGAGCGAACCGTGACCGACACCTCCGTCACCTGGCTGACCCAGGAGGCCCACGACAGGCTCCAGGCCGAGCTCGACCGACTCTCCGGCCCCGGGCGCACCGAGATCGCCGAGCGGATCGCCGCTGCGCGCGACGAGGGCGACCTCAAGGAGAACGGCGGCTACCACGCCGCGCGCGAGGAGCAGGCGAAGAACGAGGCCCGCATCCGCGAGCTCACCGAGAAGCTGCGCACCGCACAGATCGGCACCCCACCCGACAACGGCACCGTCGAGCCCGGCATGCTCGTCACCGCCAAGGTCGCGGGCGACGAGATGGTGTTCCTCCTCGGCTCGCGCGAGATCGCCGGCACCACCGACATCGACGTGTTCTCGCCCGGTTCCGCGCTCGGCGCCGCCATCAACGGCAAGTCCGTGGGCGACAAGACGAGCTACACCGCGCCGAACGGCAACGAGATCCCTGTCGAGATCGTCGACGCCAAGCCTTTCCAGGGCTGAGCACCCGCTCCCGGCCCACGACGACGCCCGGTCACCTCCCGCACGGAGGGGCCGGGCGTCGTCGTGCACGGGATGGGGTTGGGGACGCGTGAGGCGTACGCCCCGGGTGAGTCTATCCTGACGCGGTGAGCGTCGCCCACAGGCGCACGCACCATCCACAGCCTCACGACGCGGCGGCCGCCCCGGCGGTGGTGGGTCAACGCTGGGCCGATGACGCCCCGACAGCCCCGCCCACGCGCCGACCTGCCGCAGCTCCCCTTCCTCGTGAGGGACGCCGTCGCGAACGGAATCCCACCGGGAGCGCTGCGGTCGAGGTCGCTGCACACGCCCGTGCCGGGAGTCCGCATGGACGCCGACCTCGCGGACGACCTCGTCGCGGTGTGCCGCGCCGTCGCCCTGCTCCTGCCCGGCGGTGCGGCGTTCTCCCACCTCACGGCGGCACGCCTGTGGAAGCTGCCGGTGAGTGCGGCCGCCGAGCAGAGGCAGGAGCTCCACGTGACCGGGGCCGGAGCCGACCGGGTCCTACGTACGCCGCGGGTCGTCGCGCACCGGGGGCTCGGAGCCGCGGAGGTCACAAGCACCAAGGGCGTCCCGGTCACGAGCCCCGGCCGGACGTGGCGTGACCTCGGCGCGGTCGATCTCGCCGCGGACGGCCATCCGGTCGCGGGTGTCGAGCCCGACCACGAGGAGCTCGTCGTCCTCACGGACGCGCTGCTCTCGTGCCACCCGCTGACCGACCTGCCGCGCTACGGCCTGCGGCCCCGCGACCTCGTGTCGATCGTGCGGTCCATCCCCGGCGAGCGGGGCGTCGGCCGGCTACGACGCGCCCTGGCGGAGGCGAGCACGTTCGTCGACTCGTCCATGGAGACCCGGACCCGCCTCCGGGCGATCGCCTCCGGCTTTCCCCGGCCCGTCGTCGGTGCCGACCTCGTCGGGCCCGACGGCGCCTGGATCGCGCGGCCCGACCTGTGCTGGCCGCAGGTCCGGGTCGCGATCGAGTACGACGGCGCGAGCCACGTCTCGCGCAGCCGGCTCGGATCCGACACCGCACGCCGGGAGGCGATGGAGCGGTACGGATGGCGATCGGTGGTCCTGTACGCGACCGACGTGGGCGCGCGCTGGTGGGTGACGTGCGAGCGCCTCCGTGAGGCCTTCGCGCTCCAGGGTTGCCCCGACCCGGCGCGCATCCCACCGGCGATCCGGGCGCTGGAACGTCCGAGAATCGTCGGCGTCCCGCTCTGACGGGGCGCTCGACGGGCGGACCGCCAGCCGAGCGGTCACGATCTGCACTGAACGGAACGCGAAGCTGCCGATCGTGACCGCTCACCGGCAGTCGTCGTGCACGGCCCCCGCGCCGGGCGTGGGACCACCGCGATCCGGACACCGCCTCCGCCCCGCGCCGCGCGGGCGTAAACTGCTTGGCACATCGCAACTTTCCTCGAATCGTGCTGTCCGGAGACCCGTGAACTCGCGCTCGCTCTTCCTGCCCAAGGACCACCCCCGCTACAAGTGGGTCGCGCTGTCCAACACCACCCTCGGCATGCTGATGGCGACGATCAACGCCTCGATCGTGCTGATCTCGCTGCCCGCGATCTTCAAGGGCATCGACCTCGACCCGCTCCAGGCGGGCAACGTCAGCTACCTGCTGTGGATCCTCATGGGCTACATGCTCGTGACGGCGGTCCTGGTCACGACGTTCGGGCGCCTGGGCGACATGTTCGGGCGGGTGCGTGTCTACAACCTCGGCTTCGTGGTGTTCACGGCCGGGTCGATCCTGCTGTCCTTCGACCCGTTCCACGGGGGTCACGGCGCCCTGTGGCTCATTGCGTGGCGCATCCTGCAGGGCGTGGGCGGCGCGATGCTGTTCGCGAACTCGACCGCGATCATCACGGACGCGTTCCCCGCCGACCGCCGCGGCATGGCCCTCGGCATCAACCAGGTCGCCGCCATCGCCGGCTCGTTCATCGGGCTGCTCGTGGGCGGCCTCCTCGCCGTCGTGGACTGGCGTGCCGTGTTCTGGGTGAGCGTCCCGATCGGCGTCATCGGGACGATCTGGTCCTACCGCTCGCTGCACGAGACCGGGACGCGCAACCCCGGCAAGCTCGACTGGCCCGGCAACCTCACGTTCGCCGTCGGCCTCACCGCCCTGCTCACCGGCATCACCTACGGCATCCAGCCCTACGGCGGCCACTCCACCGGCTGGACCAACCCGTGGGTCCTGTCGGCCATCATCGGCGGCATCGCGCTGCTCGTCGTGTTCGTCTTCATCGAGCTGCGCGTCAAGGCCCCGATGCTCGACATGCGCCTGTTCCGCATCCGCGCGTTCTCGATGGGCAACCTCGCCGGGCTCATGGCGTCGATCGGCCGCGGCGGGCTGCAGTTCATGCTCATCATCTGGCTGCAGGGCATCTGGCTGCCCCGGCACGGCTTCTCCTACGAGGACACCCCCTGTGGGCGGGCATCTACCTCCTCCCGATCACCATCGGGTTCCTGCTCGCCGGCCCGCTCTCGGGCACGCTGTCCGACCGGTTCGGGGCGCGCGGGTTCGCGTCCGGCGGCCTCCTGCTCGTCGCGGCGACCTTCGTGGCGCTGATCTTCCTGCCCGTGAACTTCGAGTACTGGCAGTTCGCGATCATCACGCTGCTGTCCGGCATCGGGTCGGGCATGTTCGGCGCGCCCAACCGCTCCGCGATCATGAACGCGGTCCCGGCGAGCGAGCGCGGAGCGGCGTCCGGCGTGGCGGGCACCGTGCAGAACGCCGGCTCGTCGCTGTCCATCGGTGTGTTCTTCTCGCTCATGATCGTCGGCCTCGCCTCGACGCTCCCCGACGCCCTGCGCACCGGGCTCACCGCGCACCACGTGCCCGCCGGCGTCGCCGACCAGGTCGCCCAGCTCCCGCCGGTCGGCAGCCTGTTCGCCGCGTTCCTCGGTTACAACCCGATCCAGTCGCTGCTCGGCTCCGACACGCTGTCCCAGCTCCCCCAGGCCGACCAGGACGCGCTCGTCGGCAAGGAGTTCTTCCCCCAGCTCATCTCCGACGCGTTCCACCACGGCCTCGTCGTCGTCTTCACGGTCGCCGCCGCCATGTCGCTCGTCGGCGCGGTCGCGTCGCTGTTCCGCGGCAAGCGGTACGTGCACGACGACGGCACCGGCACCGAGCCGGTCGGCGCGCCCGACGCGGTGGTCGAGGAGGGCGAGGGCCCGTCCGTCGCCGCGGCGGCCCCGGTGCCGAGCGAGGGGGCCGGCGTCGGGGCAGGGGGAACGCACGGACTCGGCGCTGACGCCCCCGGCGTGGGAGGATCCCCCGCGTGAGCACCTCCCCGGACCCGTCGGACGTCGCCGCACGCCTCGCGGTCGTCGTCGGCCGCGTCGCGCGGCGCATCCGCCCCACGCACGGCGACCTGTCCGCCGGGCACTTCTCGACCCTCGCGACGATCGAGCGGCTCGGCCCGCAGCGGCCCAGCGACCTCGCCCGCATCGAGCGCATGGGCGCGCCCGCGATGACCCGCATCGTCGCGCTCCTCGAGTCCCGTGGCCTCCTCGAGCGCAGTCCCGCGCCCGACGACGCCCGCTCCGTGCTCCTGCACCTCACCGACGCGGGCAACGGGGTCGTCCAGGACGTGCGGACCGAGCGCGCGGGGATCGTCGCCGAGCTCATCGCGGACCTCGGACCGGACGAGCTCCGTGCCGTCTCCGAGGCGCTCACGCCGCTCGAGCGCGTCGCGAAGGCGGCGACGGAGCGCTGAGCAGCCGCGGTGAAGGCGTGACGCGGTCCTCCGCCCGCGAACCCGACCACGGCACGTCACCATCGGCGACCACGGGGTCGCCCACGGACGTCAGTCCCGGACGACCCGGTACCCGACCTCGCGCAGCCGCGACACGATGTCGTCGCAGTGCTCGGGACCCTTGGTCTCGATCTGCATCGGCACCCACACGTCGTTGAGCCCGAGCCCCACGTCGGTGCGGGTGTGGTCGATGTGCATGATGTTCCCGCCGAGCCCCGCGAGCTCTCCGAGCAGGCGCGCGAGGGAGCCGGGGCGGTCGTCGAGCATGACGCGCATCTTGAGGTAGCGCCCCGCGGCGACCATGCCGTGCCGGATCACGCGCAGCAGCACGAGCGGGTCGATGTTCCCGCCCGAGAGGACCGCGACGACGGGTCCCTCCAACGGCTCTCCCCCGCCGAGCCCGCGGCGAGCAGCGCCGCGACGCCCGCGGCCCCGGCCGGCTCGACGACAAGCTTGGACCGCTCCGCGACCAGCAGCAGCGCGTGCGACAGGTCCTCCTCGGACACCTCGCGCACCTCGACGCCGAGCCGCTGGAGCACCTCGAACGGGACGTCGCCGGGCCGCCCCACGGCGATGCCGTCCGCCATGGTCGGACGCACCGGCACGGCGACGGGACGGCCCGCACGCAGCGACTCCGCGAACGCGGGGACCCGCTGCGTCTGGACCGCGACGACGCGGACCTGAGGCGCCAGCTCGGCCAGCACGGTCGCGATCCCGGCCACGAGGCCGCCGCCGCCCGCGGGAACGAGCACGGTCCGCACGTCGGGCACCTGCTCGAGGAGCTCGAGCGCGAGCGTGCCCTGCCCCGCGACGACGTCTGTGTGGTCGAACGGGTGGATCAGGACCGCGCCCGTGCGCTCCGACTCCGCGCGGGCCGCGACGAGCGCCTCGTCCACCGACGCCCCGACGAGCCGGACCTCGGCGCCGTAGTCGCGCGTGGCGGCGACCTTCGGCAGGGCCGCGTCGACGGGCATGTAGACGACGGCGCGCAGCCCCAGCAGGCGCGCGGCGAGCGCCACGCCCTGCGCGTGGTTCCCGGCGCTCGCGGCCACGACCCCGCGGGCCTTCTCGTCCTCGGAGAGCCGCGCCATGCGCACGTACGCGCCACGCACCTTGAACGAGCCGGCGCGCTGCAGGTTCTCGGCCTTGAGGAGCACGGGCAGCCCGGCCGCGTCGGACAGCGCGCGCGACGCCAGCACGGGGTGCGGCGTACGACGCCGTCGAGCAGCTCGGCCGCGGCGCGGACCTCGGCGAGCCTGACAGGGGCGGGACCGGGCGCGGTCACGCGCGCTCCCCGCCGTCCTCGGGGAGGTCGCGCTCGGCGTCGGCCACCATCGGCGGGATCCGGCCGGGTTCGTCGGAGGCCGTACCTCTCCCCGGATCGTCAGATGGTCGTCGGTGCCGAGCTCGGGGAACTTGTCGTGCCCGTGCAGGTAGAGCGTCACGGTGTTGAGGACGGCGACCAGCGGGACCGCGAACAGCGCCCCGACGATGCCGCCCACGAACGACGCCGCCGCGACCGACAGCAGCACGGCGACCGGGTGCAGCGACACGGCGTGCCCCATGAGGAACGGCTGGAGCACGTGGCCCTCGATCTGCTGCACGAGCAGGACGACGCCCAGCATGATGAGCGCGATCACCCAGCTCTTCGCGACGAGCGCCACGAGCACCGCAACCGCGCCCGTGACGACGGCGCCCACGATCGGCACGAACGACCCGACGAACACGAGGATCCCGAGCGGCAGGGCGAGCGGGACCCCCAGGATCAGGGCGCCCAGACCGATCCCGACGGCGTCCACGAACGCCACGAGGATCTGCGTCCGCGTGTAGGCGGACAGCGAGACGAGCCCGCGCCGGCCGGCCTGGTGCACGCGGTCCCGGGCCCCGTACGGGAGGAGGCCGACGACCCAGCCCCAGATGGTCCGGCCGTCGTGCAGGAAGAAGAACGTGCAGAACAGGGCGATCAGGGTGCCCGCTGCCACGTGGCCGACCGTCACGGCGGCGCCGAGCGCACCCGACACCCAGGTGCTCGTGTTCGACGAGAGGGACTTCGTCGCGGTGTTGACGTACTTCGTGATGTCGTCGGCGTCGAGGTTGAGGGGGCCCGTGCGGAGCCAGTCCATGAACTGGTCGAAGCCCGCCTGCGCCTGGTCCTTGAGGTCCCCGAACCCGGACGCGATGGACCCGCCGGCGGCCGCGACGAGCCCGAGGACGACGATCACGAGGCCGAGCAGCGCCGTCGCGCACGCGAGCGCCCGGGAGAAGTGGAGCTTGTTCTCGCAGAACCGCACCACAGGCGTCAGCAGGACCGTCAGCATGAGCGCGATCGCGACCGGCACGACGATCACCTTGAGCACGATGACGACGTACCCGACGACGACGAGCGCACCGGCGATCGCGAGGAAGCGCCACGACCAGGCGGCGGCGGAACGGACCGACGGGGGCACGGACGACGCGGCGTCGGTGGACGCGGCGGGGCCGGGCGGTGGGGCAGGGGTGGCGCTCACGGGATCACCCTACGGCCCGGCACCGTGCTCGCACGGGCTGGCGGAACACGCGTCGCGGCCGTGCTCGTCGCGCCCGGTCAGCCGTGGGAAAGGAGGTCCCGGCGCGCGGTCGCGTGCTCGTCGGCGCTGATGACACCACGCCGTGCGAGGTCGTCGAGCTCGGCGAGGCGCACCTCGAGCGGGCGACCACCCGTCGACGTGGGACTGGCGCCGGTGGCGGACGACGCCTGGCCGAAGGCCACCGTCATCGCGCTCGCTGCCGCGGCGCCCGGCGGGGGCGTGGCAGGGAGGTCGCCGCGCAGCACGTGGGCCATGAGCTCACCCTCGGTGGAGAGCGGGTTGATCCCGGCCTTCCGGAGGCGCAACGCACGGAGCACCGCGAGCACCACGATCACGACGGCGGCCAGCACGATGACGACCAGGACGACGCTGAAGATCGTGTCGTAGCCGGACGGAAGCATCGGATTCTGCCCTCCGTCGACGGAGTCGCCGAAGCCACCGAGGTCGTCGAGTGCGAACATTCTGCGGTCCCCCTGCCTGCCGGCCGCGGCCGGCGCCCTGCGCCGGGCCTGCGCACCGGTCGTGCGCGCACGCTAGCACGCCGCCGAACCGCAGGTCAGAAGCGCGGCTCACGCTGCTCGACGACGCTCTGCAGGAACGCGGTGTCCGCGTCGGTCCACCCGTCGGGGGCGCCGAGCGCCGCGAATCCCTGCGCGTACTCGAGCTCGAAATGGTGACCGGAGCCCATCGGCACGTCGGCGCCGGCGGCGAAGAACAGGTCCACCGTGAGCTGCTCGAACGTCACGACCGGGAACCACCGGGTCGCGGGGACGACACCTCGTCCGCGCGGCTCCGACAGCCAGTCCGGCCGGTCCCAGATCGTCTCGGGCGACCACCAGGTCACGCCGTCGGACGGGTGCTGCGCGTAGACGACCCGGGGCTCCTGCCAGGTCGCGGGCAGCGCGAGCGGGTCGCCCGAGCTGCCCGGCGGACCCGTGAGGAAGCGGACCTGCGCCCCCGCGTCGATCACGGGAGCGACCTCCGGCGTCCCGGCGTCCCTGCCGTCCGTGACGGAGCGCCACATCGGGGTGAAGCTCGGGGTCCCGACGAACAGCGCGCCGTCGGTGCGGCTCGCGACGTCGTGCGGGCTGCTGAAGGCCGCCTGCATGCCGAACGAGCCCAGCGAGATGCCCGAGACCTCGAGCTTCGGGCGGTGGTCCGCGGGGAGCTGCGACCAGCGCGCGTAGATCGCGTCGAACAGCGCGAGCCCGGCGTGCGCGGGGTGCTCGCGGTCGCCGATGAAGCTGAGCCAGCTCGGGAGGTTCGAGTACTGCATGGTCGCGATCGCGGTGTCGCCGCCGTGGAGGAGCTCGAACGTGTCGGCCATGCTCCAGTCGACCCAGCCGGAGCCGGTCGTGGTGACGACGAGCAGGTACTTCCGGTCCCAGGCGTGCGTCCGGTCGAGCTCGGCGACGACCCGTGCCGCGCTGTCCTCGACGTCGTCCTCCTTGCCGGCGTAGACGCGGATGGGCTCCTTGACCTCGCTCGCGCCCACGTCCGTGCCCGACGGGAGGGCGGACTCGAAGTCCGCGAGCTGCGCCGTCGTCGGGCCGCCCGTGACGAACCGGCGGCCCTCGCGCCCCAGGTGGTCCCAGGACTCCAGGGAGTCGGGCGAGCCGGACCGCTCGGCCGCCGCCGGGCGCTCGACGCCGGGGTCGTAGGAGGCGTTGACCGCGGCGAACGACGCGTTGAGCGCGTTCAGGACGCCGTCCCAGATCACGCCCGAGAACACGCCCCACGCCAGGGCGCCCACCACCACGACCGACACCGCACGGGCGATCGACGCGGGCACCACCCGGCCCACGAGCCGGGCGAGCCGGCGGGTCACGTTCCGCAGCCAGCGGGCGAACGCGAGCACGGGCACGGCGACGGCGACCGCCACGAACGGCACCAGCACGTACGCCCAGGAGCCCCACGCCGACACCGACGGCATCCCCAGGGCCGCCCGGACGTCCTGGTCCCAGCGTGCGCCCGCGACAACGGACACGACGAGCGCGACCGGTGCCACGACCGCGACCACGCGCCGCACGGGCCGACGCGCGGGGGCGAGCCGGTCGCGCAGGTCGAACGACCGCACGAGCCAGCCCAGGACCGCACCGATCCCGTACCCGGAGACCGCGACGAGACCCGTGAGCGCGCCCTGGACCGCCCAGCCCCGCGGGATGAGGCTCGGCGTCAGGGAGGCGCACGCGAACACGAGCGCCACGAGGGACGCTGCCGTCCCGAGCCGCGACGGATACGCGCGCGCCCAGGCCTGGACACGGCTTCGCACGCGCCACCTCCAAGGACTCCGGTCCGACGGCGTAGCCCGCCGCCGCGCGGACCGTACCACGGGCGCGATTCCCCGCCACCGAGGGCGACGCCGTGTCCGCCGACGGAGACGGGAACGTCACTCGATGGCGCGGCCCGCGGCGACCAGGGCGCGCTGCAGGCGGGCCTTGCGGAGGTTGGAGCGGACGACCCAGTCGAGGTCGCGGTCGTCGGCCGCGAGGGTCCCGACGTCCTCGAACGCGGGCAGCCCCGCCTCGGGCGCCCCGGCGACGACGACGCTCCAGCAGTACCCGAGCGCCTGCCGCAGGGTCCGCACCGCGGGCTCCCGGCGCCGGTCGACGGGGACCGCGGCGAGCAGCGCCGTCGCCGACCGGCACGCGCCGATCGCGGCCTCCGCCGTGTCCGGGTCGCGCAGCAGCCGAGGCTCGCAGACCCCGGCGACGGCGGCCCGCGCGACCAGCGGGTCCGGCCCCTCGGCCCACGCACCCACGACTCGGCGCAGCCGCGCGGGGTCCGCGTCGCCGAGTCGCTGCAGCGCCATCGCGACCGCCTCCCGCTCGCGCCAGCCGTCCGACGCCGCCGCCGACCGGAGCCGGTCGACGAGCGCCCGGGCCGCGGGGCCGTCGTCGTCCGCCTCGAGCAGGAGCCGCCCCAGCCCAACGACGCCGCACACGCGCTCGTACTCGTCGCCCGACCCGGCGAGCACCCGCAGGAGAGACCCGGGCAGGACGTCGGCGCACACCGCGACCAGCTCGAGGTTCGCGCGCGGGCCCGGCAGCCCGGACCGCTCGGCGAGGTAGGCGCGCAGCGCGTCGCCGACCGCCTCGTCGGTGCTGTCGCCGACGACGAGGAGCGCGGTCAGGTCGGCGCGGTAGTCGTCGCGACGTCCCATGTCCTCACCCTCTCCCGCTTCCGCCGCCGGGGCACGGTCCGCGGCGGCGCGTCGCTCAGCGCGGCCGGCGCCGCGACCCTCCGGTGCGCCGCGCACCCGGCTTGCCGCTGCGGCCCTTCGCGGCGCCGCGGCCGTGGCCCCCGCCGTCCTTCGGGCGCTTCGCCGACGACGACGCCGCCCGGCCCTTCGACGCCGGCTCCGCGTCCTCCACCCGCCGCCCGCGTGACGAGTTGGCCGTCCGGCCGCGGACGATCCCCACGAAGTCGTCGACGTCGTCGGTCGTGGCGTCCACGGGCCAGGCGAGGGCGACGGGCGCAGAGGGTGCGTCGTCGAGCAGGCGGTACGTGAGGTCCTTGCGGTGGTGCAGCCGGGCCAGCGACTGGGGCACGACGAGCACCCCGACCCCCGCGGCGACGAGCTCGACGGCGAGCCCCGTCGTGGTGGGCTGTTCGACCGGGCGGCGGCCGGGGACGGGCCCGGGCCAGGCGAGAACGTCGTCGGCGGGCTGGAGCAGCACCTCGTCGTCGAGCTCGGCGAGCGGCACGTGCTCGGACTCCTCGAGCGCCGCGAGGAGGTGGTCCTTCGGCACGACGACGACCGCCACCTCCTCGTACAGCGGGATCACGTGCAGGTCGTCACGGTCGGCGGGCAGGCGCACGAGCGCCGCGTCGACGGCCCCGCCCCGCAGGAAGTCGGCGGCGTCGCCCACCGGGACGGGCACGAGGTCGAGAGGGAGGTCGGGGCGCCGCTGCGCCCACGTCCGGGCCCACTTGCCCGGGGTCGCGCCGGGGACGTACCCGAGCCGGAACGCCGGGGGCGCGTCCGCGCCGTCGGGCGTGGGGCCGTCGTCCGGTCCCTGCGTCACGTCGTCCGTCTCGTCCACCCGACCAGGCTATCGGCGCCCGGCGTGCACCGGCTCGGTACGCTGGGCGGCATGAGCTCCCCGCCGCGCGCCCGTCGTCCCACCGCATGAAGCCCGCGACCGCGGCCAAGAAGCTCGGCATCTACCTGCCGGCGACGCCCGAGGAGTTCCAGCAGGGTGCCGTCACCCGCGACGAGCTCGCCGAGCTCGAGAAGAACCCGCCCGCGTGGCTCGAGACGCTGCGCCGCGAGGGCCCGCACCCGCGCCCGGTGGTCGCGGGCCGGCTCGGGATCTCGATCGCGGGGCTCGCGCGCGGCGGCATCACCGAGCCGCTCACGACCGCCGACATCGACGAGCTCCGCGACGACCCGCCCGCCTGGCTCGTCGCCGAGCGCGAGACGCACCGCCAGGTCCTCGAGGAGGAGGAGCGGATCGCCGCACGTCAGCGCGGCGAGAGCTAGGCCCTCCCCGCCCGACGACGTCACCCCGGTCAGGCGTCCGGCGCGCCCTCCGCTCGCCTCGCCGCGCGGTCGGTGTGACCCAGCGCGAGGTCGGGGGCCACGACGTCGCGGAGCCTCGCCTTGAGCTGAGGCAGCTCGGGGAACACGTCCTCCACGGCCCGGTCCCAGATCACCCGCTCGGCGGCGCCGTCGTCGGGCCGCACCGTGACCCGGAAGACCCCGCCCGTGCCGGGGACGAGCGCGACCTCGCCGAGCCGGGTGCCGAACGTCGTGAGCAGCTCCTGCGCAACCCATGACGCCCGCAGCATCCACCGGCACTGCGTGCAGTACTCGACGCGGACCTTCGGCAGGCCGCCGCCAGCGACCTCGGTCACGCGAGGGCCTGGTCGAGGTCGGCGAGCAGGTCCGCAGCGTCCTCGATGCCCACGGACACGCGCACGAGGTCGTCGGGGACCTCGAGCGCCGACCCCGCCACCGACGCGTGGGTCATGCGGCCCGGGTGCTCGATGAGCGACTCGACCCCGCCCAGCGACTCGGCGAGCGTGAACACGCGGGTCCGCCCGACGACGTCGAGCGCGGCCTCCTCCGAGCCGACCCGGAACGACACCATGCCGCCGAAGCCGCGCATCTGCCGGGCCGCGAGCTCGTGGCCCGGGTGCGAGGCGAGGCCCGGGTAGAGGACCTGGGTCACGCGCGGGTGCTCGTCGAGGAACGCCGCGACGGCCGCGGCGTTCGCGCCGTGCCGGTCCATCCGGACGGCGAGCGTCTTGAGCCCCCGCAGCGTCAGCCAGGCGTCGAACGGGCCGGCCACCGCGCCCGACGCGTTCTGGTGGAACCGGATCGCGTCCGCGAGGGAGGTGCCGCCGTCGGGCGCGGGCCGGCCGCCCGGGAGCGCGACGGGCGCTCCGGCGGTGCCCCCGTGCCCGACGCGCGGCCCGACGACGAGCGCTCCCCCGACGACGAGCGCTCCCCCGACGACGTCGCTGTGCCCGCCGACGTACTTCGTCGTCGAGTGCACGACGACGTCCGCACCCAGCG
Source organism: Luteimicrobium album (assembly GCF_030161555.1). Taxonomy (GTDB): domain Bacteria; phylum Actinomycetota; class Actinomycetes; order Actinomycetales; family Cellulomonadaceae; genus Luteimicrobium; species Luteimicrobium album. The sequence goes on along the minus strand of NZ_BSUK01000001.1, from coordinate 2,555,714 downwards.
CGAGCGGCGTCTGGAGGTAGGGCGTGGCGAACGTGTTGTCGACGACGAGGAGCGCGTCGGCGTCGTGCGCGACCTCCGCGAGGGCGGCGATGTCGCTGATCCCGAGCAGCGGGTTGGTCGGCGTCTCGACCCAGATCGCACGCGTGCGGCCGGGCTGGACCGCCGCGCGCACGGCCTCGACGTCGGCGAGGTCCGCCGCCGTGTGCTCGACGCCCCACGCTCCGAACACCCGCGCGACGAGGCGGTAGGTGCCGCCGTAGGCGTCGTCGGGGATGACGACGTGGTCGCCCGGGCGGAGCGCGGCGCGCAGGAGCGTGTCCTCCGCCGCGAGGCCGGACGCGAACGCGAAGCCGGCCGTGCCGCCCTCGGCGGCCGCGAGCGCCGTCTCGAGCGCGGTGCGGGTCGGGTTCGCGGAGCGCGAGTACTCGTACCCGCCGCGCAGCCCGCCGACGCCGTCCTGCTTGAACGTCGAGGTCGCGTAGATCGGCGGGACGACCGCGCCCGTCGTGGGGTCCGGGTCCTGGCCCGCGTGGATCGCGCGGGTCGCGAAGCCGGAGCCGGACCAGTCGTCGTGGGCGCCGGGGCTCGTCTCGGGGGTCATGGCACCAGGTTATCGACGGGGAGCGACGTCGGGGCGGCGCACCTCTTGCCAACGCTGGTTATGTCTATTAGCTTTTTGGCTATGACCACTCGCCACAGCATCTCCGCCACTCTCAGCGGCCCCGCCGCGCAGCCGTCCGGGCCGACGGACCCGGCCCCTCCGGCGAGCGCGAGCCAACGGCCCGCAGTCGCCGCGCTCGCCGCGCTGGGCGCGCTCGTCCTCCTGTTCCCCGCCCTGCGTCCGTGGCCCGACGAGTCCGTCGCCACACCCGCCCTGGCTCGAGCGATGGCGTCGGACCGATGGATCGTGGCGCACCTGTGCGGCGCGGCCGCCATCGCCCTCTGGCCGTTCGCCGCGGCGCAGGTCGCCCGCCTCCTGCCGGCCGGCCGCGCAGGCCGGTCTGCGCGGGCCGCCGTGCTGACGGGCGGCGCGGGCGCCGCGCTCGTCCTGCCCTACTTCGGTGCCGAGATCTTCGCGATCCACGAGCTCGCCGGGCGCGCGGTGACCACCTGGGACCCGACGTTCCTCGACTCGATCGACGACATCCGTCTCCAGCCGGTCGCCGCCACGATGTTCGGGTCCGGCCTCCTGCTGCTGGCGGCGTCGGGCGTCCTGCTCGCCGTCGCGTGGTGGCAGGCGCGGGACGGCGCGGTCCGCTGGGCCGCGGTGCCTCTCGCGGCCGCGCTCGTCCTGTTCCTGCCGCAGTTCTTCGCCGGCGAGACGGAACGGGTCACGCACGGCGCCCTCGCCGGGATCGCCGCCTGGCTGCTCGCCGCGGCCGTCGTCAGGAGCCCAGGAACCCCAGCAGGTCGTGACGCGTGAGCACGCCCACCGGCTTGCCGTCGTCGACGACCATGACCGCGTCGTCGCGCTCGAGCGCGGAGCGCAGCGACTCGACGCTCTCCCCGCTGCCGACGAGCGGGAGCGGCGGGCCCATGTGCGTCTCGACGCGCTCGGCGAGCGACGCGTGCCCCGCGAAGACCACGTCGAGCAGGTCCCGCTCGGTCACGGCGCCCGCGACCTCGCCGAGCACGACGGGCGGCTCGGCCGACACGACGGGCATCTGCGAGACGCCGTACTCACGCAGGATGTCGATGGCGTCGCGGACGGTCTCGTGCGGGTGGGTGTGGACGAGCGCCGGCATCTCGCCGCTCTTGCCGCGCAGCACGTCGCCCACGGTCACCCCCGACGCGGCGGGCAGGAACCCGTACGACCGCATCCACGCGTCGTCGAACACCTTGGACAGGTAGCCGCGGCCGCCGTCGGGCAGGAGAACGACGATCACCGCGCGCGCCGCTGCCGCCGGGTCCTCGCGCTGGAGCCGCTCGGCCACGCGCAGCGCCGCGACGACCGCCATGCCCGACGACCCGCCGACGAGCAGCGCCTCCTCGTGCGCCAGGCGCCTCGTCATCTCGAACGACTCGGCGTCGCTCACCGCGATCACCTCGTGCGGCACCGCCGGGTCGTACGCGGACGGCCAGAAGTCCTCGCCCACGCCCTCGACGAGGTACGGCCGACCGGTCCCGCCCGAGTAGACCGAGCCCTCCGGGTCGGCGCCGACGATCCGGACCTCGCCGCCGTCGGCCGCGTCGCGCGACGCCGAGACCTCGCGCAGGTACCGGCCCGTGCCGGTGATGGTTCCGCCCGTCCCGACGCCCGCGACGAAGTGGGTGACGCGGCCGTCGGTGTCGGCCCAGATCTCGGGGCCGGTCGACGCGTGGTGGGACGCGGGTCCGTTCGGGTTGGAGTACTGGTCCGGCTTCCAGGCGCCGGGGATCTCGCGCACCAGCCGGTCCGAGACCGAGTAGTACGAGTCGGGCGAGTCGGGCGCGACCGACGTCGGCGTCACGACCACCTCCGCCCCGTACGCCCGGAGCACGTCGCGCTTGTCCTGCGACACCTTGTCCGGGCACACGAACACGCAGCGGTAGCCCTTGCGCTGCGCGACGAGCGCCAGCCCGACGCCGGTGTTCCCGCTGGTCGGCTCGACGATCGTCCCCCGGGCCGCAGCGCGCCCGACGCCTCGGCCGCCTCGATCATCCGCAGGGCGATCCGGTCCTTGACCGAGCCGCCGGGGTTCACGTACTCGACCTTCGCGAGGATCGTCGCGTCGAGACCTTCTGCCAGTCGCGTCAGCCGGACGAGGGGGTGTTCCCGACCAGCTCGGACACGTGCTCCACGTAGCGCATGGCTCCACGCTAGCCGGGCGCCCGCACCGACGACGGCGCAGCGGCCGACCGCGGGCGTGCCGCCCACGTGACAGCGACGTCACGATGAGGTGAACGCGGACCGTGGAACTGGCGTCGGGCGGGCGCGAAGGCGCAGGCTGGCGTCATGAGCACGACGTCCGACGCCCCCGAGGCCACCCCCGCGCACCCCTGCACACGCTCGAGCCCACCTCGGCCCCGAGCGTTCCCGACGAAGACCGACCGCCGGCCAACGTCCCGGCCCACGGGCTGCACCTCGAGGCGAGCGACGAGACGTACCGGCCGGTGCGCGACGGCCGCAGCCCGTTCCCGTCCATCGCGGACTACGCGTTCCTGTCGGACTGCGAGTCGAACGCCCTCGTGGCCCCGAGCGGCGCCGTCGAATGGATGTGCGTGCCCCGCCCCGACTCGCCGAGCGTCTTCTCCGCGATCCTCGACCGGGGCACGGGCTCGTTTCGCGTCGGCCCGTACGGCGTCGCCGTCCCGGTCGCGCGTCGCTACCTGCCCGGCACGCTCGTCCTCGAGACGACGTGGCAGACGACGACGGGCTGGCTCGTCGTGCGCGACGCCATGGTCATGGGGCCGTGGCACAACGTCGAGGAACGCTCGCAGACGCACCGCCGCACCCCCACCGACCACGACGCCGAGCACATCCTGCTGCGGACCGTGATCTGCGTGAACGGCACCGTCGAGCTCGACGTCGTGTGCGAGCCCATGCCGGACTACGGCCGCCGCGCCTGCCAGTGGGAGTACGAGGGCGACGGGTACAACCGCCTCGTCGCACGACGCGGCGACGGCCCGAACCCCGACCTGCGGATCACGAGCAGCCTGCGCCTCGGCGTCGAGGACCGCCGCGTCCAGGCGCGCACCCGCCTGCGCGCGGGCGAGCACGCCTACGTCGCGATGTCGTGGTCTCCGCTGCCCGCGCCGTCGGACTGGGAGGAGGCGCTGCGCGCCATGCAGCGCACCGAGCGGTACTGGCGCGAGTGGCTCACCCAGGGCGTGTTCCCCGACCACCCGTGGCGCTCCTACCTGCAGCAGTCCGCGCTCACGCTCAAGGGCCTCACGTACGCCCCGACCGGCGCCCTCCTGGCCGCAGCGACGACGTCGCTGCCCGAGACCCCAGGCGGCGAACGGAACTGGGACTACCGGTACGCGTGGATCCGCGACTCCACGTTCGCGCTCTGGGGCCTGTACACCCTCGGGTTCGACCGGGAGGCCAACGACTTCTTCGCCTTCGTGCACGACGTGTGCGCCGACGACCAGCCCCTGCAGGTCATGTACGGCGTCGGAGGCGAGCACCGGCTCGACGAGCACGAGCTCGACCACCTGCACGGCTACGAAGGCGCCCGGCCCGTGCGCGTCGGGAACGACGCGTACATGCAGACCCAGCACGACGTGTGGGGTGCCGTCCTCGACTCCGTCTACCTGCACGCCAAGTCCCGCGAACAGCTCCCCGAGTCGCTGTGGCCCGTCCTCAAGCAGCAGGTCGAAGAAGCCGCGAAGCACTGGCACGAAAAGGACCGCGGCATCTGGGAGGTGCGCGGCGAACCCCAGCACTTCACGTCCTCCAAGCTGTTCTGCTGGGTCGCCCTCGACCGCGGCGCCCGGCTCGCCGAGCTGTACGACGAGCACGACTTCGCGTCCCAGTGGTCCAAGATCGCCGACGAGATCCACGCCGACATCTGCGCGCACGGCGTCGACGACCGCGGCGTGTTCACCCAGCACTACGGCACGACGGCGCTCGACGCGTCCCTGCTCCTCATGCCGTTGCTGCGGTTCCTCCCGCCCGACGACGAACGCGTCCGCAACACCGTCCTCGCCATCGCAGACGAGCTCACCGAGGAAGGGCTCGTCCTGCGGTACCGCACCGACGAGACCGACGACGGGCTGTCCGGCGAAGAAGGCACCTTCACGATCTGCTCGTTCTGGCTCGTGTCGGCGCTCGTCGAGATCGGGGAGGTCGACCGCGCGCGGACCCTGTGCGAGCGGCTGCTGTCGTTCGCGAGCCCCTCGGCCTGTACGCGGAGGAGATCGACACCCGCAACGGCCGGCACCTCGGGAACTTCCCGCAGGCGTTCACGCACCTGGCGCTCATCAACGCCGTCATGCACGTGGTGCGCGTCGAGGAGTCGGCGACCTCGCCCGTCGGGTTCGCCGCGGCGCACCGGTCGGCGAGCTGACCGGTGCACACCGACGGTGACGCTGGGTGCACCGACGGTGACGTGGTCGGGTTCGCGGGTGGGTGCGGCGAGCATGCGATCGTCCACCGTCGCCCGCGCCGACCATGCGAGCAGACCCCTGTTCGGCGTCGAGAAGGTGCCTGTTCGCATGGTCGGTGGAGCGGGGGCGTGGAGCGCGTCTCACCGACGCGGACTCTCGCCGCAGCGGGTCTGGGGCGGGTGACCGGCTGTGGAGGTGAGCTGACCGCTAAGGGTGGGGCGGGTGGGGTGCGCACGATCGTGGAGGGTCTGGCGGGAGCCGAAGCGAGGAACGAGCGAGGCGGATGGAAGACCGCGCGCACCCCACCCGCCCCACCCGCCCCGCCCACGAGAACGTTCGGACCGCAGGGGGTTGCACACTCTGGCTAACACGCATAGCTTTATGGCTATGAGCAACACACCCGGACCCGTCCAGCACCTCTCCCGCCCCGAGGGCCGCATCGCGTACAGCGTCACGGGCACAGGCCCGCTCGTCGTCGCGACCCCGGGCATGGGCGACCTCCGCTCCACGTGGGACGACCAGGTCCCCGCCCTCGTCGCGGCGGGATACCGTGTGGCGGTCGCGGACCTGCGCGGCCACGGCGACTCCGACACGACGTTCCGCACGCACGGCGACGCCGCGACCGCGTCCGACGTCGTCGCGCTCGTCGAGCATCTCGTCGGCCCGCACCCCGCGGCCGACGACCGCGCCGTCCTGCTCGGGAACTCGATGGCCGGTTCTGCCGCGATCATCGCGGCCGCCGAGCGCCCCGACCTGGTCCGCGGGCTGGCGCTGGTCAGCCCGTTCGGTCGCGAGCACGCCGAGGGAGCCAAGCGGGCTCTCCTGCACGGCGTCCTTCGCGTGCTCCTCGCCCGGCCCTGGGGCGCCAAGGCCTGGGCCGGCTACTACACCAGCCTCAACAAGGGTCACCGGTCCGCCTGGCTCCCCCGCCACACGGCGGAGATCCGCTCCTCGATGCGGGACACCGCCCATCTGCGTTCCTTCCGCGAGCTGGCCCTCCAGCTCGACCACCACGAGGTCGACGACGCGGTCCGGACCCTTGCCGCGCAGCCCGTCCCGACGGTCACGCTGGTCGGCGCGCTCGACCCCGACTACCCGGACCCGGTCGCCGAGGCCGCGTGGCTGCGGTCGCGGCTCGGCGGGACGGCCGTCGTCGTGCCGGATGCCGGGCACTACGCCCAGCACCAGGCGCCCGACGTCGTCAACGACGCGATCCTCGCCCTCCTCCGCGAGCTCGACGCGCCGACCCCTGCCGCCACGACCGAGTCGGCCGAGACCGAGGCGGCCGAGCACCGTGCCTAGGGCGGGCCTGTCCCGGGACGCGGTCGTCGAGCACGCGCTCGCGCTCGTCGACGACGGCGGGCCCACGGGGTTCGCCGACCTGACCCTGGCCCGGGTGGCCGCGCGAGCGGGGTGGCGACGCCGAGCCTGTACAAGCACGTCGGGTCGGTCGAGGACCTGCGCCGCGGGGTCGCGCTCGTCGCGGTCCGCGAGCTCGGGCGGGCGTGCGCGGCGGCGACGGTCGGGCGGAGCGGCCCCGACGCTCTCCGGTCTCTCGCGCGGGCGATCCGCGGCTACGCCGTCGAGCACCCCGGGCGGTACTCGGCGACGCAGGTGGCGCCCGACCCGTCGTCGGCGGACGACCTGGAGCTCTCCGCGGCGGGCGCCGACGTCGTCGCGGTCGTCGCAGCGACGCTGCGGGGGTTCGACCTCGACGAGGCGCGCACGGTCGACGTGGTCCGCGCCGTCCGCTCCGCCGTCCACGGGTTCGTGGCCCTCGAGCTGGGCGGGGGCTTCGGCCTGCCCGACGACGTCGACGCGAGCTACGACGTCCTCGTCGAGCTCCTGGTGGACGGACTCGAGGGGCTGACGGCGGATCCTGGGACCGTGCCGCCCGCTTCCTAGGACGGGGTGGCGCGCGGCCCCCGGTGTGGGAGAACGGGAGGGCTGCGCTCGACGAGCCCTTCGACGCCGTCCGAGCGCCTAGGCACGGGAGATGGACCAGACCGTGCGGTGGGGCGTCACCGTCGACTGCGCGGACTCCCGCACCCTGGCGCCGTTCTGGGCGCTCGCGGGTGCGACCACGTCGCCAAGGCGGACCCCGGGGGCAACGAGCTCTGTGTCGTCTGACGCGGCAGCGCATTCGGGGCAGACTGGACGCGTGCCCGCCCCCGACGCTCCCCCGCTGCCCGCCGCCGTGACCGACGTGCTCGCCGGGCTGCGCCGCTGGCCCGACGTCGAGGGCCCGGACCTGGTCGCCGCCGACGGCGCGGACCGCCTCCTCCTCGCGGAGCTCGCCGGGCTCCTGGCCGGGCCGGACCGCGAGGCGCTCACCCGGGCCGGCGCCGTGACCGTCCTGGACGACGCCCACGGCGCCCTGACGCTCGGCGCGCTCGCACTGGGGGTCCGCCGTCCGCGCGTCTGGCAGGACTCCGTGGTCGCGGAGCGCGCGCTCGACGCCAACGCCGGACGGCTCGGGCTCGGCGGTGCGTTCGAGCGCCACGCCGCCGGGGCACCCGGGGCGGCGCTCGTCCCGGCCGACGCGCTCGACGGCGCACGGCTCGTCCTCCTCCGGCTGCCCCGGTCGCTCGCCGCGCTCACCGAGCTCGCGGAGGCGGTGGCGCGGTCAGCGGCACCGGACGTGGTCGTGCTGGCGGGCGGGATGGTCAAGCACATGACGCCCGCGATGAACGACTCGCTCGGCCGGTGCTTCACCGCTGTCCACGCGACGCGCGGCCGGCACAAGGCGCGCGTCCTCGTGGCCTCGGGGCCGCGGGACGTCGAGCCCACGTACCCCGTCTCGGAGCCGATGCCGGGCGGCCTCGCGCTGTGGGCCCACGGGGCGGCGTTCGCCGGGCCACGGCTCGACCGTGGCGCCCGCGCGCTGCTCGAGGCGCTCGGGCTTCCACCTGGCGGCTCCCCGGGCCGGCGGACGCGCCCGCGATCCCCGACGGTGCACGCGTGCTCGACCTGGGCTGCGGCACCGGCGTCCTCGCCGCGAGCGTCGCGCGCGCCTTCCCCGACGCACGGGTCGTCGCGACCGACGTGTCCGCGGCCGCGGTCGCGTCGACGGCGCTCACCGCGGCGCACGCGGGCGTCGGCGACCGGGTCGAGGTCGTCCGGGACGACGCCGGCCGCGACCTGCCCGCCGCGGCGTTCGACGTCGTCCTGTGCAACCCGCCGTTCCACGTCGGCGCCGCCGTCCACACGGGCGCCGCGTCCCGGATGTTCCTCACCGCGGCGCGCGTGCTCCGTCCGGGCGGCGTCCTGTGGACGGTCTACAACTCGCACCTGCGGTACCGCGCGGAGCTCGCGCGCGTCGTCGGCCCGACGACGCAGGTCGCCCGCGACCGCACGTTCACCGTGACCCGTTCGGTCGCGCGGCCGCCCGGCCGCGCGACGCCGCACGACCGACCGGTGAGCGGCACGCCGCCGGAGGAGGAGTCGCCATGACCGAACCGACCCCGGACCCGCCTCGCACCCCGCCGGTCCCCGCGACGTTCCCCGACCGGTGGGCCGTCGCCGCGCCCGTCGCCGGGGACACGACCCCCATCGAGGTGCACGCGCTCGAGGACGACACGGTCCTCCTGCGGCAGTCGAAGCGGTCGAACCACGAGGCACCCGTGCTCGCGCTGATGTTCGGGTCGGAGCGGGCGCTCCTCCTCGACACCGGCGCCACCGCCGACCCGACGGCCTTCCCGCTCCGCACGACGGTCGACGCGCTCGTCGCCGACTGGCTGGGGCGGAACCCGCGCGAGGACTACGGGCTCGTCGTCGTGCACTCGCACGCGCACGGCGACCACGTCGCCGCGGACGGTCAGCTCGCGGACAGGCCCGGCACGGTCGTCGTCGGGAAGGAGCTCGCGGACATGCAGGCGTTCTTCGGGCTCGGGGAGCCGGGGAGCGACGACGACGAGGTGGCGTTCGATCTCGGCGACCGCGTCCTCACGGTCCTCGCGACGCCCGGGCACCACCCGACCGCGATCACGCTGTTCGATCCCCGGACCGGGATCCTGTGGACGGGCGACAGCGTCTACCCCGGGCGTCTCTACGTCGACGACCGCCGCGCCTTCGCGACCAGCACGGCGCGGCTCGCCGCGTTCGCCGCGGACCACGCGGTGACCTGGGTGGTGGGGGCGCACGTCGAGGCGAAGCGCGAGCCACGCACCGAGTACCCGCTCGCCGCACGGTCCCAGCCGGACGAGGCTCCGCTCGCCCTCGCTACCGACGTCCTCACCGAGGTCGCCGACGCCGCGGCGGAGCTCGCGCTCACCCGGCCCGGACGGATCGTGCGCGACCGGTTCACCGTCGTCGACGTCACGAGCAGGCGCGCGCTCGCGCGGCTGCTCCTCGCGAGCTGGGCGCACCGGCTCCGCGGGCGCAACCGGCTCCCCTGAACCTCGCGACGTGTCAGAAGCTCGTGAGCCTCGAGGCTCACGAGCTTCTGACGAGCGCGGAGACGCAGAGCTCTCAGGCGATGTCGACGAGGTCGACGACGAACACGAGGGTGTCCGTGCCGCCGATCCCGGCCTGCGGGACGCCACGCTGGCCGTAGCCGTACTCCGGCGGCACCGACAGGAGCACGCGCGAGCCGAGGTTCTGGCCGACGAGGCCCTGGTCCCAGCCGCCGATGACCATGCCGACACCGATCGGGAAGTCGATCGTCGCGCCGCGGTCGTACGAGTTGTCGAAGACGTGCCCCTCCCAGGTCTGGCCGAGGTAGTGCACGACGATCGTGTCGCCCTTGCTGATCTCGGGGCCGTCGCCCTGCTCGAGGACCTGCACCTGCAGGCCGGCGGGCGCGCCACCCTCGGGGAAGCTCAGCGTCGGCTTGTCGCCGAACGAACCGGACGCGGCGGGCAGCGCAGGTGACTGCGAGGACTCGGACATCAGGGGTTCCCCTCTCGATCGGATTGACTCCCCACCCTAACGGGGTGCGCCGCCTGCGGCGGCCGGGACGCACAGCCTCGACGACGGCGCGGACGGCCGGCGATGAGTCCGTCCTGCCCCGCGGGTCTACCCGGGTGACGACGCCCCAGCGACCTGGAGGAGCACACCATGAGCCTCATCCACATCGAGCTGTTCACGACCCTCGACCTCGTCGCGCAGGCGCCGGGTGGCCCGGAGGAGGACCCGGACGGGTTCCCGTTCGGCGGCTGGCAGGCTCCCCTGCTGGACGAGTCGTCCGGGGCGCAGATCGCGGCCGCGTACGACGGCACCGACGCGCTGCTGCTCGGGCGCCGCACGTACGACATCTTCGCCGCCTACTGGCCGCACGTCGGCGACGAGGAGGGCGGCGGCTTCGGCGCCCTGTTCAACAGCATCCCCAAGTACGTCGCGTCGCGCGGCGCGCCCGACCTCTCCTGGGAGGGCTCGGTGCTGCTCGGCCCGGACCTCCCCGCGGCCGTCCGGGAGGTGCGCGAACGGCACGAGCACGTGCACGTCGTCGGGAGCCTCGACCTGGTGCAGACCCTGCTCCGCGAGCGCCTGTACGACCGCCTCGACCTGCTGGTGCACCCGATCGTGCTCGGTGTCGGGAAGAAGGTGTTCGACGGCGGCGCGGTACCGACGAACCTCACGCTCCTCGAGCCGCCCGCGGCGGGTGAGAAGGGCGCGGTGATGCTGCGGTACGGGCTCGCCGACGGCGTCCCCCGCACCGGCGACATGTCGGCCCCGGACCTGGGCCTCGAGAGCTGAGGCGTGGACCGGGGCCGGCTGCGGGACGCGCCGTTCTAGCGGCGCGCCCGCAGGTCAGTTCCTGAGGATGGAGAGGAGGCGGAGGAACTCGACGTAGAGCCAGACGAGGGTCACGACGAGCCCGAACGCGGCAGCCCAGGCGAACCGCGCCGGGACCCCTCGCTCGACGCCGCGCTTGATGGAGTCGAAGTCGACGAGCAGTGACGCCGCGGCCATGGCGACCGCCACGATGCCGATGACGACGCCGAACGGGCCGCCGCGCATGCCCCACCCGCCGAGCACGCCCGTCCACACCAGCACCAGGTTGACCAGCGAGAAGATCAGGTAGCCGCCCATCGCGACGAGCAGCCAGCGCGTGAACTTGGGGGTGACCCGGACCTTGCCGGAGCGGAAGAGGATCAGGGTCGCGGCGAACGTCGCGACGGTGGCCAGGACCGCCTGCAGGACCACGCCGTCGTAGAAGTCCTCGTACATGCGGCTGATGCCGCCGAGGAACGCACCCTGCGCCACGCCGTAGGCGAGGATCATGGCCGGGCTGGGGACGCGCTTGAACGCGTTGGCCAGGCCGAGACCGAGGCCCACGAACATGCCGACGACCCACACCCACGGCGCCTGGGGCGTGATCGCGTAGGTCACCGCCCCGACGGCGACGAGCACGGCGAGCAGCGAGCCCGTCCGGACGATGACGTCGTCGTAGGTCATCCGGCCCGTCTGCGTGGACGTCGCCGACGGCGACTTGTACATCGCCTCGAGGGTCGCGGCATCCACGGTGCCTGGGACGGTCGTCGTCTGGCCCTGCCCGGACGGCACGGCCCCTCCGCGCGCGTTGAAGGCGGGGTTCTTGTCGAAGTACGGGTTGGCCACGTGTCCTCCTGGGTCGTTCCGGATGCCCTCCGGAGCGGTCTCGACCATCCTATTCGGACGGGGCGACGCCGTGACAGGTGCGAGGGCTCCCTGGGGACAAGACCAGGGAACCCCCGATCGAACCCTGGACATGACAAATGGCCCATCCCAACCGGGCCTCGACTGTCTAGGCTCGGACGCAGGGCCCGGGAGCGCGGCTCATCACACGAACGACACAGACAGGACACCCATGATCGAAGCTCATGGCCTGACCAAGAGGTACGGGCCGAAGACCGCCGTGGACGGCATCTCGTTCACCGTCCGACCGGGAACCGTGACGGGCTTCCTCGGCCCGAACGGTGCCGGGAAGTCGACCACCATGCGCATGATCATGGGGCTCGACCGTCCGACCGCCGGCAGCGTCATCGTCAACGGCAAGCCGTACGCGCAGCACCGCTCGCCGCTCACCGAGGTGGGCGCGCTGCTGGAGGCGAAGGCCGTGCACACCGGCCGGTCCGCCTACAACCACCTGCGCGCGCTCGCCGCGACGCACGGGATCCCCGCCTCGCGCGTGGGCGAGGTCATCGAGATGACCGGCCTGCAGTCGGTCGCGAAGAAGCGCGTGGGCGGCTTCTCGCTCGGCATGGGCCAGCGCCTCGGGATCGCCGTCGCGCTGCTCGGCGACCCGAAGACCCTCATCCTCGACGAGCCGGTCAACGGGCTCGACCCCGAGGGCGTGCTGTGGGTCCGCAACCTCGCGAAGTTCCTCGCGTCGGAGGGCCGGACCGTCTTCCTGTCCAGCCACCTCATGTCCGAGGTCGCGCAGACCGCGGACCGGGTGCTCGTCATCGGCCGGGGGAAGATCCTCGCCGACGCGTCCGTGCAGGAGTTCGTCGACGGGTCGTCGCAGAAGTCCGTCAAGGTCCGGTCGCCCCAGGCCGCGCAGCTCGCCGAGCTCGTGACCGGCGACGGCGTCACCGTCACCAGCAGCGAGCCCGGCCTCCTCGACGTGGCTGGTTCCGACGCGGTGAGCATCGGCGAGACGGCCGCCGCGAACGGGATCGTCCTGCACGAGCTCACCCCGGTGACCTCGACCCTCGAGCAGGCGTACATGGAGCTCACCGCCGAGTCCGTCGAGTACCACGCCAGCACCGGCCACGAGGGCGACGCCCAGGCCGTTCCGGCCGGCGCCGCCACCGACGCCCCCACGAGCACGGAAGGAGGCGCACGATGAGCGCCGCCGCAGCCCTGGCCAAGTCGCCCGTCGAAGGCACCCTCCCCGCGTCGAAGTACCACGTGACCTTCGGGCGCGTGGTCACGTCCGAGTGGATCAAGTTCCGGACCGTCCGGTCGACCGTGTGGACGCTCGGGGCCACGTTCGTCGTCCTGGTGGGCCTGGCGCTGCTCGTCGCCGCCACGACCGGGTCCTCCGACCCCGGGATCGGCCTGGACAACGCGGACATCGCGACGACCCCGCTCGTCGCCGGGACCGGGTTCGGGCAGCTCGTCCTGGCCGTGCTCGGCGCGCTCACCATCACCGGCGAGTACTCGACGGGCATGATCCGGTCCACGTTCTCGGCCGTGCCGACCCGCACGCCCGCCCTGGTCGCGAAGGCCGTCGTCGTCGTGATCGCGAGCTTCGTGGTGGCGGCCGTGTCGACCGTGGTCGCGGTGCTCATCGTCAAGCCGATCTTCTCCGGCACGCCGCACGAGCTCGACTTCGGCAACGACGACATCCTGCGCGTCGTCGTGGGCGTGCCGCTCTACCTCGCCGCGACGGCGCTCCTCGCACTCGCGTTCGGCATCCTGATCCGGAGCTCCGCGGGCTCGATCTTCGCGGTGATCGGCCTGGTCCTCGTCGTCGGCCCGATCCTCGCCAACATCCCCGTGCACTGGCTGAACAACATCGCGGACTACCTGCCTTCGCAGGCGGGTCAGCAGCTCTTGACGATCGATCCGAGCCAGGGCCCGGCGCCGTGGTTCGGTTTCATCGTGATGGTGGCTTGGGGCGTGGTGCTGTTCGGCATCGGGGTCTTCCTGGCGAAGAAGCGCGACGCCTGACACACCACCCGCACGTCGAAGGGCTCCGCGGCATCAGCCGCGGGGCCCTTCTATCTCTCCGACGGCGACGTCCCGTTCGCCGACGGTGACGTCCCGTTCGCCGACGGCGACGTCAAGATCACCGACGGTGACGTCAGGACCGCCGACGGTGACGTTCGTCCACAGACACGCGTCGTTCACCTGTGTACGGGCGTCACCATCGGCGCGGCGAGCGTCACCATCGGCGCGGCGAGCGTCACCATCGGCGCGGCGAGCGTCACCGTCGGCGCGGCGAGCGTCACCGTCGGCGAACACAGCGTCGCCGTCGGCGAAGGGCAGGGCCCGCGGCAGCAGCCGCGGGGCCTCTTCTTGCATTCAGGTGGTGCGGCCCGCCCGGACCGTCCCCGTCGACGCCCCGGACGAACCGGTCCGGGGTCAGACCTCGCCGAGGATCTCCTCGGGCGTGCCCTCCTCGACGCGGGCGGCGGCGTTCCACTTCGCCCAGAGGAACCGCTCGCCCATGCCGCGGGCCATGACGTGCCCGGCGGCGAGGAAGACGATGATCCCGACGGCGAGCACCGCGGCACCCACCCAGAACGGGGCGGCGACGTGCGTCTTGGAGATGATGCCGGCGATGACCGGTGCGGGGGCCGCGAAGCCCCAGCGCACGAGGTTGAACGCACCGGTGGTGACGCGGCGGTCGGGCGAGCCGAGCGCGAGCGACATGTCGGTGAGGTTGGCGTTCATGATGCCCATGCAGATGCCGGCGAAGACGAGCACGACGACCATCCACGCGGTCGAGGGGTGCAGCGCGAAGATGATCACGGAGACGAGGACGCCGAGGATCGCGACGAAGATCGTCTGGACGGCGCCGATCTTGTGGGCGAGCTTGTGCCCGACGACGAGGATGCCGAACGCGAGTCCCACACCCCAGCCGGTGAACACGAAGCCGAGGGCGATGACGCCGAGGTTGAGGAAGACCGGCGTGTAGCCGAGGACGACGAAGAACACGTAGTTGTAGGCGGCGGTGATGACGCAGAGCACGAGGAACGCGGGCTTGCCGTAGAGCTTGAAGATCGAGCCGAGGCGCAGGGGCGCGGGCTTCTCGGCCGGGTCCTTGAGGCGGGACGCGGACACGACGAGCGCGATGATCATGAACAGGCCGCACGCGAGGAACGGGATGCGCCACTTGATCTCGCCGAGCAGGCCGCCGAGCAGCGGGCCGACGGCGAAGCCGAGGCCGACGCAGGTCTCGAAGAGCTCGACGACCCAGGCACGGTCGGACGCGAGCGACACGAGGAGCACCATCGCGGTCGCGAAGAACATGGCGTTGCCGAGGCCCCAGAACGCGCGGAGCACGGCGAGCTGGGCGATGTTCTGGCTGAACCCGGCGAGGATCGCGGCGACACCGACGGTGCTGACGCCGGTGATGAGGATCTTCTTGTAGCCGAACTTCCCGGTGGCCATGACGGCGGGGATCATGCCGAGCGCCATGAGCGCGATGTAGGCGGTGAAGAGCAGCTCGATTTGCCAGGTGGACGCGCCGAGGTCCGCCCCGATGACGGGGAGGATCGGGTCGACGATCGCTATGCCGGCGATCGCGAAGAACGCTGTGAGGGCGGTCGCGTAGATCGCGGTCTTGTTGGGTTCGTTGCGTGTGGACGCCACGGGAACGGGTCTCCTTGAGATTAGCTGTATCTACCAGGTACTTGCCTGTATCATACACCTATGACGATCGAGGACGTGAGCGGCCCCGCCACCGGCCGGCACGACGACGACCCCGGCGGACCGCAGGACGACGCCGCGGCGGCCGTCCTCTCCCGCATCGAGTACCAGGTCGCCCAGCTCATGCGCCGGGCCGACCGCTCCGTGAGCCGGGGCTCCAAGCGCCCCGGGACCGGGACCATGGACCGAGCCGCCTACCTGCTCCTGCACCACCTCGTCAGCGAGGGTGCGGAGAACGTCAACGTGCTCGCGGACCGGCTCGGCCTCGACGCGTCGACCGTGACCCGTCAGGTGGCCGTGCTCGAGAAGGCCGGGCACGTCCGCCGTACCCGCGACCCCCACGACGGCCGCGCCGTCCTCGTGGAGCCGACCGACGAGGGCGTCGAGGCCCTCGCGGAGAACCGTACGGAGCGCCGCGCCCTCTACGGCGAGGTGCTGGGCTCGTGGACGAGGCTCGACCGCGCGCTGCTCGCGGAGCTCCTCGGCCGCCTCAACTCCTCGCTCACCGACTACCGCCGCCGCGCCGAGGACTGACTCCCGTACGCGTCCGCCCAACGCCCGAGCACCCGGTACGCGTGCGCGCGGACCTCGGGAGCCGAGAGGACGACGTCGTGCAGGGCGCCCTCGATCCGCGCGAGGGTCACGTGCGAGCCGAGCTGCACGGCGCGGACCGCGACGCGCCCAACGTCGAGCGCGGTGTCCGACGACCGCATCGCGTCCGACCAGACCGGGAGCAGCGTCGAGCGCGCCGAGAGCAGGACGAGCACGGGGAGGTCGAGCCCGAGCCCGCGGGCGACGTCGGCCTGGGCACGGAAGACGGCGTCCAGCCAGCCGGGGTGCAGCGCGAACCCGTGCTCGGGCCGCCAGGCGTCGTCGTAGTCCCACTCCCCTCGAACCGGCTCGACACGGTACGCGTGTAGAAGCCGAGGTCGACGGTGACCATGCGTCCGCGGGGCTGCAGCCGCGAGCGCAGGCCGAGCGCGGGCGCCACGACGGCGCGGCCCGTCGCGCCCGCCTGGAACTCGAGCCACGGGCTGTTGAGGACGAGCGCCGTCGCGCGTCCGGGGAACGCCGCGGCCCACAGGCTCAGCGTCAGCCCGCCCGTCGAGTGGCCGACGAGCACGAGCGGGCGGTCCTCGCGCGAGCGCTCGTCGGGCAGGATCCCGTGGCCCATGACCGCGAGCGCCGCCTCGACGTCGCGGAAGTAGTGCCGCAGGTCGGTGGTGAAGCCCGGCGTCTGGCCGGGGCGCAGGCTGCGGCCGTACTTGCGCAGGTCGAGGGCGTAGAAGCGGGCGCCGCGGTCGTGCCAGAAGCGGGCGTGCTCGACCTGGAAGAAGTAGTCGGACCAACCATGCACGTACAGCACGTCGGCACCCGCGCGCGACCCGTCAGAAGCTGGTGGCCGTACACCGGCACCAGGCCCTGACAGGTCGGGGACGAAGCGCACGAGGGTCGCGACGAGCTCGCCCTCGTCGTCCTCACCCAGCGTCAGCGTGCGCTGCTCGAAGCCGTCACCGAGGATGTCCGGCCGCCAACCCGCCTGCTCGTCGTCCATGGCGCCACGCTAGGTGCGCGACTCCGGCGGCGCGCGGCGGTCAGCCCGGGTAGCCGCCGGCTGCGAGGTCCTCGAGCAGGCTCGGATGGGTCGGCTCCCAGCCGAACCGCTCGCGGGTGAGCGTGCTCGACGACGGCTGGTCCACCGCGAAGACCGCCCCGAGGAAGCCGAAGCTCTCCGCGGGCACGGGCTCCCCGGCAGGTCGAGTGCGTCGCCGATCGCCGTCGCGATGGCGAGCATCATCTCACCCTCGTCCGCGACGGCGTGCGCGATGTCACCGGGCTCGGCCTGTTCGAGCACGAGCCGGAAGAGGCGCGCCGCGTCGAGGCGGTTGACCGCGGGCCACCGCTGGCTGCCGTCGCCGACATAGCCGGAGACACCGATACGCCGCGCCGCGGCGATCAGCATGCCCGCAAAGCCGTAGGCCGAGCCGCGCAGGTGCACCGAACGCGGTAGCCGGACGGCGGCGGGCCGCACGCCACGTTCCTGGAGCGCTAGCACGATCTGGGCGGTGCGGGCACGCTCGGCCATCGGTCCCTCGGCCGGGGTCGGGTCGTCCTCGGTGCTGGGCCGGCCGGGGACGGCGGGCGTCCCCGATGCGAACACCAGAGGCTTGTCGGTGTCCTCGAGAGCGGATCCGAGCGCCTCGACCGCGGCACGCTCCTCAGCGATCCCCTCGGCGACGCGCGTGAAGTCGTTGCTGAACGCAAGGTGCACGACGCCGTCGGCGGCGGTCGCCGCGGCGCGCAGAGCGTCGAGGGTGGTGAGGTCGCCCCGCAGCGGCTCGGCCCCGAGCGCGGCGACCCGGGACGCAGCCGCGTCCGAGCGGGCGAGGCCGACGACCGTGTGCCCGGCCGAGAGGAGCTCGGGAAGGACGGCGGAACCGATGCCGCCGCTGGCCCCGGTGACGAAGACGCGCATGACTGCTCCTAGTGATGGGACTTGTGTCTCATCACGGTAGCAAGAGACGGGACCTTTGTCTCGTCACTAGGATGGGGCCATGCCACGCTGGGAGCCCGACGCCCGTGAACGCCTCGTCGTGGCGGCGCTGCACCTGTTCAACGAGCAGGGGTACGACGAGACGACCGTCGCGCAGATCGTCGAGCGCGCCGGGCTCACCCGCAGCACGTTCTTCCGCCACTTCCCCGACAAGCGCGACGTCCTCGCGGCCGGCCAGGAGACGCTGTCCCGGCTGCTCGTCGAGGGGATCGCCTCCGCGCCCGACGACGCCGGGCCGCTCGACGCGGTCCAGGCAGGCCTCCTCAGCGCCGCGCAGGCGATGGGTCCCGCGAACCGCGCCTTCGGCCCGCAGCTCCAGGCCGTCATCGCGGCGAGCGCCGAGCTCCAGCAGCGCGACCAGCTCAAGCGGGTCGGGCTCGCCGCCGCGGCCGCCGACGCACTGCGCACCCGCGGCGTCGACCGCCGCACCGCCGACCTCGCGGCCGAGCTCGGCATGCTCGCGTTCAAGGAGGCGTACGCGACCTGGGTCGCTGCGGACGACGAGCAGGACTTCGGCACGCTCGCGACCGAGGCGCTCGAGGAGCTGCGCGTCGCGGCGGCCACCCTGGGCTGAACCAGCGCAGCACCGACGAGAGGAGACCCGCATGGAGTTCCGCAGCACCGTCGAACCGCCGGAGCCGATGCACGGCCTCGAGATCCCGCCGGGCGTCGTCGAGTCGCTGGGCGGCGGGAAGCGGCCACGCGTCGTCGTCACGCTGGGCGGGCACACGTGGCGCACCCGCGTCGCGATCCTGCGCGGGCGCGACCTGATCGGCCTGAGCAACGCCAACCGCGCGGCGGCGGGGGTCGCCGTGGGCGACGAGGTCACGGTAGGCCTCGAGCTCGACGACGAGCCCGTCACGGTCACCGAGCCCGACGACGTCGCCGCGGCCCTCGATGCGGCGCCGGCGGCACGGGCGGCGTTCGACCGGCTGACGGTGAGCCAGCGGAAGCAGCACGTGCGCGTCGTCGAGCAGGCGAAGCGGCCGGAGACCCGCGCGAAGCGGGTCGCGGCGCTCGTCGAAGGGCTCGCGGGCACCGGGACGACGGCCCCGGACTGACCGCCGACAGGGGCCGATCGACGAACGGCCGCCAGCCGGCGGAGGACCCGGACGAGTCCCCGCCGACCGGCGGCCGTTACCTCAGGCCGACGCCTGCTCGCGCTTCGGCAGCACCCAGCCCGGGCGCACGAAGTGGCACGTGTACCCGTTCGGGTACTTGAGCAGGTAGTCCTGGTGCTCCGGCTCGGCCTCCCAGAACGGCCCGGCGGGCTCGATCGTGGTCACGGCCTTGCCCGGCCACAGGCCGGAGGCGTCGACGTCCGCGATGGTGTCCCGCGCGACCCGCTCCTGCTCGGGCGTGAGCGGGAAGATCGCCGAGCGGTAGCTCGTCCCGACGTCGTTGCCCTGCCGGTCCAGCGTCGACGGGTCGTGGACCTGGAAGAAGAACGCGAGCAGGTCACGGTAGGTCGTCTGCGTCGGGTCGAAGACGATCTCGACGGCCTCCGCGTGGCCCGGGTGCTTGCGGTAGGTGGCGTGGTCGTTCTGCCCGCCCGTGTAGCCGACGCGCACCTTCTCGACGCCGGGCTGGCGCCGGATCAGGTCCTCGAGGCCCCAGAAGCAGCCGCCCGCCAGGACGGCCGTCTCGGTCCCCGGCTCACGGGTGATCTCGCCGGTGTCGTTGATTCCGCTGGTCATGACGCCTTCTCCTTGGTGCTCGGGCTCTCGGGTGACTCGAACAGCGCCCGGTACCGACCGTAGCCCTGCTCCTCCAGCTCGGACGCGGGGACGAACCTCAACGCGGCCGAGTTCATGCAGTACCGCTGCCCGCCGGCGGCGACCGGGCCGTCGTCGAACAGGTGGCCGAGGTGGCTGCCCGCGCCCGCGGAGCGCACCTCGGTCCGGACCATCCAGAAGGACGAGTCCGTCGACGTGGTCACCGCGTCCTCGGCGATCGGCCGGGTGAAGCTGGGCCAGCCGGTGCCGCTGTCGTACTTGTCGGTGGACGAGAACAGGGCTGACCGGACACCACGTCCACGTAGATCCCGGGCTCGTGGTTGTCCCAGTACTCGTTGCGGAAGGCAGGCTCGGTGCCGCCGTCCTGCGTGACGTGACGCTGCCGCCGGGTGAGGTGGCTCAGCGCCCCGGGAGACTTGCTGTAGTCGTTCGACACGTTCTTTCTCCTTCGTTCCGACGTCGCTGGCTGCGGCGTCGTTCCTTCCAACACCGTGCGCCCTGGGATTGGTCCCGAGCTCACCGACTACCGCCGGAGCTTGCCGACCAGACCGCACAGGTCGAGCCCCAGGAGGCCATCCACCTGCGAGAACGCCGCGAACTTGCTCCCGGACGCAAGCTGGTGCCGCACCTCGAGCCGATGCAGCTCCGTCAGCACCGCCGCGGTGTCGAGCCGGTCGCCGAGCAGCTCACGCACCACGACCTCCAGCCCCGTCGGCGGCGGCGCGACGGGCATGTCCTTCCACTCGGCAACCTTGATGCGCCGACGGTGCGACGTCTCCTCCGCGCGGTGCAGACGCGCGACCGACAGCTCCACCGGATCCGGAGGACGGGATCTCAGCAGCGCCAGCCGAAGCACCAGCGGCGACTCCAGGTCGTCGGCGTCGAGCTCTCCGCCTGCCCGGTACGGCTCCGGTGTCCGCACGGTGTGACGGGTTACCACGGCGCCCACTTCCGCTCGAGTCCTGCTCCACCACCGTAGTCAGTGACCGGCGGACGCCGCCCGTGCCGGTGCGATCCGCCCACGATCGGCCTCACGGCCGACCAGGGTGAGCAGATTCGTCCGAGCTGAGGTGTCGGATCGGCGTGGTGCTCTTCGTGGAAAGGGTGAGGCCGCCTCACCGGAGGCGGCGCCGAGCCGGAGGAGTCCCGACCATGAAGCTGACGACCATGACCCAGGTGACCCTCGACGGGGTGATGCAGGGCAACGGCGCCACGTCCGACGACCGCAGGAACGGGTTCACGCGGGGCGGCTGGGCGCTCGGTGCGGGCGACGACTCGACCCGCGACCTGATCACCGAGACCTACGAGCGCGCTGCGGCCTTCCTGTTCGGCCGGCGCACCTACGAGCTGTTCGCCGGCTCGTGGGGCACGGTCGACGCGATGCGCGCCCACCCCATCGGCGTCGCCCTCGAGCAGGCGCCCAGGTACGTCGCCTCGACGACGCTCGGCGCACCGGCCTGGGCCCGCACGACGGTTCTCGACGGCGACCTCGCGGATGCCGTCCGTGAGCTCAAGGCCGCGCCCGACGGCGAGCTGCAGGTCCACGGCAGCGGCGCCCTGGTCCGGTGGCTGCTGGAGCACGACCTCGTCGATGAGCTGACGCTGATCACGGTCCCGGTGGTCCTGGGCCAGGGCGGCAGGCTGTTCCCCGAGAACGGCCCCGACCGCGCGCTCGACCTCCTGGAGTCGCGGGTCGACTCGAAGGGCGTGACGATCCAGGTCTACCGACCCGCCGGGCGCCCGCACTACGCCACCGCCTGATCCGCGACCGCCCCCACCACACAGGCTCGCCACCCGAGGAGATGACTTCGATGCAGTACCTGGTTTCCGTGATCGACGACAAGACCAACCCCGGCCGCGACGACCGCGAGCCCCTCATCAGCGCGTTCAACGAACGGCTCATCGCCGACGGCCACTGGGTGTTCGCGGGCGGCCTCGCGGACACCGACGCGGCGACCGTCGTCGACAACCGGGGCGACGAGCCGATGCTCACCGACGGACCGTTCGTGGAGTCGAAGGAGTTCCTCGCCGGAGTGTGGATCTGGGAAGCCCCGGACCTCGACGTGGCGCTCGCGCTCGCGGCCGAGGCGTCGAAGGTCTGCGCCCGGAAGATCGAGGTGCGGCCGTTCCTGTGAACGGCGCCGTTCCCGTGAACGAGACCGTGGAGGCGGTCGCCCGGGCCCACCGCGACGAGTGGGCCCGGCTGGTCGGCTCCCTCGCACGCCGCTTCGGCAACCTCGACGTCGCCGAAGAGGCTGCGGCCGAGGCGTTCGCGACGGCCGTCGCGCGCTGGCCCACCGACGGCGTGCCCCGCAACCCCGCCGCGTGGCTCACGACGACGGCGCAGCGCAAGGCCGTCGACAGGCTCCGACGCGAGAACCAGCGTGACGCGAGGCACCGGGAGGCTCGGATGCTGCACGACGACACGCCGCCCGAGCCGCTCGGCCTCGTCGACGACGACCGGCTGCGGCTGATCTTCACCTGCTGCCACCCGGCGCTGGCGATGCCGAGCCGGGTCGCGCTCACCCTGCGCCTCGTCGGTGGGCTGACGGTCCCCGAGATCGCCCGCGCCTTCCTCTCACAGGAGTCCGCGATCGGGCAGCGCATCACGCGCGCCAAGGCCAAGATCAAGGCCGCGCGCATCCCCTACCGCGTGCCGTCGGCCGACGACCTCCCGGCCCGGCTGTCCGGCGTCCTCGCCGTGCTCTACCTGGTGTTCAACGAGGGCTACCTGGCGAGCGGGCCCGGCACCGACCCGGTGCGGCAGGACCTGACGGCCGAGGCGGTCCGCCTCGCCCGCCTGGTCCGCGAGCTCCTGCCCGACGACGGCGAGGTGGCCGGGCTGCTCGCGCTCATGCTGCTGACCGAGGCGCGCCGCGAGGCCCGGGTCGAGGGCGGCGAGCTCGTGACGCTCGACGAGCAGGACCGCACGCGCTGGGACGCTGCGCTCACCGCCGAGGGGCACCGCCTGGTCCGCGAACGTCTCGTCGCCGCGGCCGCCGGGACCGCCCCCGGCCGCTACCAGGTCCTCGCGGCGATCAACGCCGTGCACACGTCTGCCCGCGACGTGCGCGACACGGACTGGTCGCAGGTCGTCGCCCTCTACGACCAGCTCGCCCGGCTCGACCCCTCGCCCGTCGTCGCGCTCAACCGGGCCATCGCGGTGGCGGAGCTCGACGGTCCGGAGGTCGCGCTGGCGCTCGTCGAGCATCTCGGGTCCGACCTCGACGACTACCACCCGTACCACGCGGCCCGCGCCGACCTGCTGCGACGCCTGTGCCGTGACGCCGAGGCCCGCGCGGCCTACGACCGCGCCATCGGGCTCACCGGCAACACGGCAGAGTCCGCGGCCCTGACCCGCCGCCGGGACACGCTGCGGTGACCCACTGGCGCCCGCCCACACCCAGTCGACCCCCGGAGCCACGAGATGACCCGCACCACCGCCGACGTGGTCGCCCGCTTCAACCAGGCGCTCACCGACCACGGCCCTGCACTGACGGCGGACCTCGTCGCGTCGGCCCGCGTGATGGAGACGGACTCCGGTCCCACGCTTCGATCCCTGCTCCGACTCCCCTCGTGACGGGAAGACGACCGGCCTCACGACCCTCGACGTCTGCCCTCGATCAGCTCCGCCGGCGCAGGCGCTTGTCCGCGATCGCCGGGACGACGGCGTCGTAGTTGTCCTCCACATTCAGCTCGACCCCCGGCGCGACGATCTCGTCGATCCGGTCGAGGACGTCTCCGCTCAGCACCACGTCGGCGCCCGCGAGCAGGTCGTCGAGCTGCTCGGGCGTGCGTGGACCGATCAGGGCGGTGCTGACTGCGGGGTGGGCGCGGGCGAACGCCAGTGCCAGGTGGGGCATCCGGATCCCGGCGTCGTCAGCCAGGGCGCGCAGCTGGTCGACGGCCCGCAGCTTGGCCTGGTTCCCGGCGCTGTCGAGGTCGAACACCTGAGGTGCGAGAGCCGCACGCCTGCCCTCGGCCGGGTTCGGCCGCCCGGAGAGCCATCCGCTCGACAGCGGTCCGTAGACCAGCACTCCCATGCCGAAGCGCTGGAGGGTCGGGAACACGTGGGACTCCGGGCGGCGGTTGAAGATCGAGTACCTCGGCTGCTCGGTGACGAACGGGCGGAGACCGCCCTCACGCGCCGCCCACTGTGCCGAGACGATGAGCTCGGCAGGAAAGGTGGACGATCCGATCGCGCGGACCTTGCCCTCGCGGACGAGATCGGTGAGCACGCCGAGCGTCTCGGCGACGTCCGTGCGGTAGTCCGGGCGGTGCATCTGGTAGAGGTCGATGCGATCGGTGTCGAGCCTGCGCAGGCTGTCCTCGATCGCCTGTCTGATCCACAGCGCCGAGCCGCCGCCCTGGTTCGGGTGGTCGCCCATCGAGAGGCCGAACTTCGTGGCCAGCACGACCTCGTCCCGCCGGCCCTTGATGGCACGCCCCACCACCCGCTCCGACTCGCCGTGCGTGTAGACGTCAGCGGTGTCGACCAGGTTGATGCCGGCGTCCAGCGCCCTGTGCACCATCCCGGCTGCGGCATCCTCGGTCGGCCCATCGGGATAGCCGAAGTTCATCGCTCCGAACGCGAGGTCGCTCACCACGATGCCCGAGTGGCCCAGGGTCCGATATTCCATGTCTGCTCTTTCGTCGCTTCGGTCGGTCTTGCTACAGCGCAGACGTGATGTCGGCGCCTGCTCGCGTGATGTCGACGGACATGTCCCACAGTCGGCGAGCAGCCTCCTCGTCGAGCGCGTAGTCCTTCACGCCACGACGCACGCCCTCGATGAACGGCTCCGCCTGCTGGCAGTCCTCGAAGTAGGTTCCGGTGACGCCCTCGACCAGCGGGGAACCCGCGAGCAGCACCGTGGTCGCCGCTCCCTGGGCGATGCTCTTCTCCGAGACGCCCGTCGACCCCGAGGGGTCGAATGTCAGCGGCGGGGTGTCGACGTGCCGACCGAGGCCGGTGCCCCAGATGCGGCCCGGGTTCAGTGCGTTGACCGCGATCTCGTCGCGGGCCCACCGCTTCGCGGCCTCGACGGCGAAGAGGATGTTCGCCGTCTTGGACTGTGCGTAGGCTAGCCAGGGGTCGTACGGCTCCGCCGTGAAGTCCGGGTCGTCGAAGCGCACGGGCCCGTTGACGTGACCGACCGAGCTGAGGACGACGACGCGCGCACCGTGCGCCACCGCCAGGGCGTCGTGGAGCCCGACGGAGAGGGCGAAGTGGCCGAGGTGGTTGATCGCGAACTGCAGCTCGTGGCCGTCGGCGGTGCGCTGCTCCGGAGTCGCCATCACGCCGGCGTTGTTGACCAGAACGTGGAGCGGCCCCATCCAGCCCGCCACGAAGGCACGCACCGACCCGAGGTCGGCGAGGTCCAGCGAAGCGGCGTGGACAGCCTGGTTGCTCGTGCTCTCGGCGATCTCCTCTGCCGCCCTCCGGACCGCGTCGAGCCGGCGGCCGGCGACCGTCACGTCCGCGCCCGCAGCAGCGAGCACGCGCGCGGTCTCGTACCCGAGCCCCGACGCGCCTCCCGTCACGATCGCGCGACGACCGGTCAGGTCGACCCCGGCGAGCACCTCCTCCGCTGTCGAGTGCGCGCCGAACGGGGTGATGAAGCGATCCGCCATGGTCCTGTTTCCTTTCCTGAGCGGGCGTCGGCGCCACGTATGATGACAACCGGAGTCACGTCCGCTTACGGTCCGACCATGACCGGACCCGGGTCCGTTTACAAGAGGGGTGTGCCAATGGGCCTATCACTACGCGCCGACGCACAGGCCAATCGCGATCGCCTCCTCGAGGTCGCCGCCAACGTGTTCGCCCGGTCCGGCGCGGACGCGTCACTCAAGGCGATCGCCGCCGAGGCAGGCGTCGGGATCGGTACGCTGTACCGCCGCTTCCCCACGCGCGACGACCTGATCGAGGCGGTGTACCGAACTCAGACCGACAGCCTCGCCGGCACCGCAGCCACACTCCTCACCGCGCATGAGCCGACCGAGGCGCTCCGCGCATGGATGGAGCGATTCGTGGACTACATGCTGACCAAGCAGGGCATGGCGGACGCGCTCCCCGCAATCCTGGCCGCGCACGACGGGCTGAGCGCCCACAGCCGGGTCGCGTTGCACGATGCGGTCCACAAACTGGTCGCCGCAGGCCAGGAGGCGGGAACGCTGCGCCGCGACATCGACGCGGGCGACGTGCTCATGGCGCTCGGCGGCATCACACTGATCACCGGGCACGAGCATCAGCGCGAGCTCGCGAGCCGGTTGATCACGCTCCTGCTCGAGAGCCTTGTCCTCGGGCGCCCCTGACGGCCGAGCCCGCATCCCGGCCCACTCCCCACACCCGAGCCCGCGACTGGTCGTCGCAGGTCGCACCTGCTGTGGCGAGCCGTCGAACCTGGGCGACGACGCCTACGATGCTCCCCGCCGACCGCCTCCCAGCTCCTCCGCCGAGTCCGCGGCGGCACGCTGAACCCGCTGGAGGAAGCCGGCGATCAGCTCGAGCTGGGCGTCGTCGTAGTCGGCGCAGATCTGGTCGAGGCGGGCGTTCATCCCCGCATAGAGGTCGAGCACCTCGGCGTTCCTGTCCGGAAGGACCCGGAGGACGACCGCGCGCCGGTCGATCGCGTCACGGTCCCGCACGATCCAGCCGCCGCGCTCGAGACGATCGAGGATGCCGGTCATCGTCGCGGGCCGCACCCCGGCGAGCCTCGCGAGTGCGCCGGGGCTGATGGGCCCGTAGACCGAGACGAGGTCGAGGCAGTCGAAGTCCGTGTCCCGGACGTCGACGCCGCTGCCGATCCGGTGGTTCAGGGCGGACAGCTGCACGCGTGCCTCGCGCATGGACGTACGGACCGGGTCCGCACGGTGCGCAGGAGAGCGGAGTGTCGAGGGTCGTTCGTTTTTCATATGCTACGCTTTCCGTAATATACGAGTTCTAAGACCAGCGTACCGGAAGGGTGCCACCATGAACATCGTCGTGTTCGGAGCCAACGGGCCTACGGGCCGGCTCGTCACGAGCCAGGCGCTCGCGGCCGGTCACCGGGTGACGGCGGTCACCCGCCGGCCCGAGTCGTTCCCCTGCACGATGAGCGGCTGCGCGTCCTCGGGGCCGACGTGCACGACGCCGAGGCGGTCGACTCGGCCGTGGCCGGACAGGACGCGGTGCTGTCCAGCCTCGGCGTCCCCTACAGCCGGCAGCCGGTCACGGTGTACTCGACCGGCGCCACCAACGTCGTCGCGGCCATGCGTCAGCACCAGGTCCGGCGCCTCGTCTGCGTCAGCGCCAGCCTCACGGACCCCACCCTCGGACCGCACGGCGGGTTCTTCGTCGACAAGGTCGCCGGGCCCCTGGTCGCGTACTTCGGCCGGACCGTCTACGCCGACATGGCCCGCATGGAGTCCCTCGTGCGCGCGAGCGGCCTGGACTGGACTGTCATGCGGCCCAGCGGCCTGTTCGAGACGGGACACGTCACCGACTACCGCACCGCCGAGGACGGGACTGCTGCACGAACAGGTGACATCCGACGTGTGGTGCCGTGAGGCGCTGCTGGAAGGATGTTCATCGTGCCTGCACCCCATCCCAAAGAGTTCCGTGATGACGTCGTGGCGATCGCCCGTCGCGGTGAGGCTCCGGTCAAGCAGATCGCGAAGGACTTCGGGATCTCCGAGTCCTGCCTGCGTAACTGGATGCGCGCGGCTGACGTCGAGGACGGCGCCAAGCCCGGCGTGAGCGCGGCCGAGTCTGTCGAGCTGCGCGAGGCCCGCCGCCGGGTGCGTCTGCTCGAGCAGGAGAACGAGGTGCTGCGCCGGGCTGCGGCGCACTTCGCCCAGGCGCACCTGCCGGGAAAATGAG
Source organism: Luteimicrobium album (assembly GCF_030161555.1). Taxonomy (GTDB): domain Bacteria; phylum Actinomycetota; class Actinomycetes; order Actinomycetales; family Cellulomonadaceae; genus Luteimicrobium; species Luteimicrobium album. Next base: position 2,528,230 of record NZ_BSUK01000001.1, on the reverse strand, counting down.
CTACCCGCTGGTCCGTGAGCTCGCCGGCGACGGTATCCCCGTGACGGTGACCTGCCGGGTGCTCGACCTCGCACACCAGCCCTACTACCGGTGGCTCGCCGCTCCCGTCACGACCCGCGAGCTGGAGCAGGCACATCTCGCGAACGCCCTGTTCGACGCCCACCGTGACGACCCGGAGTACGGGTACCGGCTGCTCGCGGACGAGGCCCGCGAGGCCGGGCACGAGGCGTGCGACCGGACCATGTGGCGTCGCTGCACGGAGAACTCGTGGTGGTGCGTGTTCGGGAAGAAGAAGGGCAAGGGCGGCAAGCGACCCGGGCCGCCCGCGCATGACGACCTCGTGAACCGGGACTTCACCGCCGAGGCACCGAACGAGCTGTGGCTGACGGATATCACCGAGCATCCCACCGGCGAGGGAAAGGTCTACCTGTGCGCTATCAAGGACGTGTACTCGAACCGGATCGTCGGGTACTCCATCAGCGACCGGATGAAGTCCTCCCTGGCCGTCCGGGCGCTCGAGAACGCCGTCGCCCGGCGGGCCGTGGACGGTGCCGACGTGGCCGGATGCATCGTCCACTCCGACAGGGGCAGCCAGTTTCGAAGCCGGAAATTCCTGGCCGCGATGCGACGTCATGACCTGGTCGGATCCATGGGCCAGGTCGCCTCCGCCGGTGACAACGCCGCGATGGAGTCGTTCTTCGCGCTCCTGCAGAAGAACGTCCTCGACCGGCGCAGGTGGGCCACCCGCCACGACCTGCGGATCGCGATCATCACCTGGATCGAACGCACCTACCACCGGCGCCGTCGCCAGCAGCGTCTGGGACGTTTGACCCCGATCGAGTTCGAGACAATCATCACCACTCAGGTCGCACTCGCCGCCTGAGATCACCTGTCACCTGTTCGTGCAGCAGTCCCGATGGTGGGTGCGCCGACACACCCCGTAGCGTTGGACAACGTCGAGGTCCTCGAGAAGAGCAGAGAGCTTGGTCGCCTCTGATCCTCGGGGACCTCGACCCCATTACTCCAGCACCACGCTCACCGGCGAGCCGCCCCCACCCGATGTCCCATGAGCCACTAACGCCACGCGCCACTAGCTTTTCGTGAGTGCGGTGATGATCTCGGTGACCGTTCCGGTCTCTCCGAGGTCGGGGAAGACGCTGGACAGACTGTGCTGGTGGGCCGACTCGGTGAAGTCGGTCATGGCGTCAGTGGCGAGGGTGACGTGGAAGCCGTGGTCGTATGCGGCACGTGCGGTGGATTCGACCCCCTTGCTGGTCGCGAGTCCGGCAAGGACGACCTGGGTGACACCGAGCGCCGTGAGGTGCTCGTAGAGGCCGGTGTCGTGGAATGCGCCCCAGCGGTTCTTGGCGAGGGTGTGGTCGCTGTGATGCCAGCCGAGCTCAGGCAGGAGGTCGGCGAACCCGTCGGGAAAGGCGCGTGCGCTGGCGTCACCGTTGTCGGTTCGTCCGGGAGCACTCCCGGTCACGGCGACGAGGACGACGGGTTGTCCGTGCCGGCGGAACGCGTCGGCGAGTTCGCCGGCACGGGCCGCGATGTCGCGGACGGGGTGGATGGTCTTCGCCCCGGCAACGCCTTCCTGCAGGTCGATGACGAGCAGCGCGGTACGCGGATCGACGGTGGTGATCGGCATGCAGGAATCTCCTAGGTGCTTCGAGCCGGACGCGAGCAGTCGGTCGCGCGGGACGCAGCCGGAAAGAGGGCTCGACTGAGGGGGCCGGACCGGCGCCGAGCCCGCCAATCGATCTCACCCACGACTCGCCTGCACTGTCGCGGAAAACGATGCCGCTGATCGCGGAAGTAGCGATGGAGCCAATATATACGAGCGAGGGAGTAGTCTTCATCTGTAGACATCAGTTGCTGACTTAGCTTGGGAGGTGGGTTGTGACCACAGTCAATGCCGGCACACCCCTCGTGATCGAGGCGAACGTTCCGCACGGTCGGGCCCTGGTTCCTGTTCTGGTGTTCGTCGGCGTGCTGGTTGCGGTGGTGAGCAGTCTCGGGGCTCCGCTGATTCCGACGATCGGCACTGACTACGGCGTTTCGTTCGGCACCGCGCAGTGGTCCCTCACGATCACCGTGCTCGTGGGCGCGGTGATCTCGCCGGTGGTGGGACGCTTCGGGGATGGCCCTCACCGCAAGCGGATGCTGCTCGTCGGACTCGGTGTGGTGGTCGTCGGCAGCGCACTGGCCGCGCTGCCGACGACGATCTTCACCCTCTTGCTCATCGGCCGGGGTCTGCAGGGCGTCGGACTGGCATTGATGCCGTTGGCGATGGGTGTGGCCCGCGACCACCTCCCCGTGGAGCGCAGCCGTTCCGCGCTGGCGACGCTCTCCGTGACAACGGTGGTCGGTGTCGGACTGGGCTACCCGATCACCGGAGTGATCGCCGAATACCTGAGCTTCCGTGTCGGCTTCTGGATGGCCGCAGGACTAGGTGCGCTGGCGATGGTCGCGGTGGCGCTCGTCGTCCCGAAGAGCACTCACCGCCTGAGCCAGCGATTCGACCTCGCTGGGGCGGCACTGCTGGCTCCAGCCCTGACCGGCGTGCTGCTCGTGATCAGCGAGGGTGAAACCTGGGGATGGGGGTCATGGCCACTCTGGACCGTCCTGGCCGTGTCACTGGTCATATTCGCCATCTGGATCTGGCACGAACTGCGAACCTCCGCGCCGCTCGTCAACCTGCGACTGTTGCGCGACCGGATCGTGCTGACCACCAACGCAACCGGAATGGTCGCCGGGATCGGCATGTACATCCAGACATCACTCATCGTCCGATACATCCAGACGCCGACCTCGATCAGCTACGGATTAGGAGCCACCGTGATCGTGAGCGGACTGGCGCTCGTGCCGATGTCGGCCCTCAGCTTCTTCTCCAGCAGGCTCACCACCCGCCTGGGCCAGCGGATCAATCCCGGACGACTCCTGCCGTTCGGTGTTCTAGCGCTGGCCGCATCGCTGGTGATGACCGCGTTCGCCCGAGGCAGCCTGTGGGAGATCTTCGTGATCATGGGGATCAGCGGCATCGGCACTGGCTGCGCGTTCGCGGTGATGCCCCGCATGATCGTCGGCGCCGTCCCAGCCGACGAGACCAGCAGCGCACTGGCAACCAACCAAGTACTGCGGACGATCGGCTACTCGATCGGCAGCGCGCTCGCCGCCGCCATCCTCACCGCGCACACCGCGGCCGGCGCCACATTCCCCGCCGACGACGGATACACCGTCGGCAGTCTGGTCGGCGTCGTACTCTGTGTCGTAGCCGCGCTCCTCAGCTGGCTGCTGCCCACTCGACGCAGCCAGCCCCTTGTGTTGAGCGCGGATCAGCAGCTTGAGGTCGAAGAAGACGTCGACGCCGCGATCTCCGGAACGATCGCCCTCGACGAAGGACTCGAGAACGCCGACACGCACGAGCGAGACATCCGATGAACCCAACAACGGCCACCCAGGCGAGCGAGCCGACTCCGCGCCGGCGCAATGCCGCGGACAGCCGGGAACGGCTGCTCCGTGCGGCGCAGGAGCTCTTCGCGGAGCGGGGCTACGAACGCACCACGGTCCGCGAAATAGGACACCGCGCCGAGGTCGATCCGGCGATGATCGCCCGCTATTTCGGGAGCAAAGCGACCCTGTACCTGGAGACGCTGCGCCGCGATCAGGCGATCGACGACGAACCCTTCGACCTGACCGACGTCACGACGATCCAGGCGCTACTTGACCGGGTCGGCACGCGCGGCACGACGCCGACGCTCTATGCAGCAGCACACCCGCATGAAGACACCGAGCTCCAGGCCGCAGCGATGGACGTCCTGCAGCGGCGCATGATCAGCCCGTCCCGGCGCAGTGCCGAGCAGGCCGACCGCGACGAGCCGCAGCTCCGAGCCGAGATCGCCACCGCGGCGTTGGCCGGGATCGTGCTGAGCCGAACATCCGGAACGCTGGGCGCGTTGGCCGCAGCACCATCGGCCGACGTCGCCAAGCTGGTCGCCGAACTGATCAGTTCGGTTCTGCGCCCCGACCGCGTTGCTTGACCGGTGTGGCGGGCGCCCCCACCGGCCTGGATCGTATCCGTCGTGGATGCGCTCAAGCGGTGACTGACCCGATTACAGGCTCATGGGATATCCGGTGGGGGCTTGAGGTCGAGTCCGCCGGCGGCGAGGAGCATGCGGAGGCGGTAGTTGTCGCGGTTGCGGTAGCCGCGGGCGAGGCGGCGGTGGAGCTCGATGATCCCGTTGATGGGTTCGGTGGGGCCGTTGTTCTGGCGGCGGTGGTGAAGTAGGCCAGGAATGCCCCGGACCAGCGCCGCAGGGTCCGGCCGAGGCGTGCGACTTCGGGGATCGGGCAGGTGTGGAACGAGTTCAGGACCTTCTCGGCGCGCTTGCGGCCCTCGGCGAGGTCCGCGGCGCGGTAGGCGGCGCGTAGGTCCTGGGCACACTGCCACGCGACGAACACTTCTTCGTGGGCCTCGTTCGCTTCGATCGCACGGGTCAGGCGCGCCCACTGCTTGTCGGTGAGGTTCTCGGCCCCGGCACGCAGGATGGTCTGGATCCCCAGCAGCGGGTCGCCCTTGCGTCCGCGGTGCCCGGTCGTGGTCTGCTGGACGCGGCGTCGGACCTCGTCGACCACGGCGGTGCCGAGCTTGACGACGTGGAACGCGTCCAGGACCGCGGTCGCGTCCTCGAGCTGTTCGTCGATCGCGGACTTGTAGCCCCCGAACGGGTCGAGCGCGGCGACGCCGATCCCGGCCCGGAAGCCTTCGCCGCGCTCGGTGAGCCAGTCGACGTAGGCCTTCTTCGATCTGCCCGGGACCAGGTCCAACAGGCGGGCGTGCACCCGACCCCCGCCGTCGCGGGTCAGGTCGACCATCCCAGTCAGCTCCTTGGGGCCCTTGGTGCGGCGGTCACCGTGGTGCCACACGTGCTCGTCCACACCCAGCGACGTCACGCTGGCGAACCGGGACTCATCGCCCGCCAAGTCCTCCAGGACCGGCCTGACCGCGCGCCACAGCGTCTTCCACGCGACTGCGAGGCGGCGGGCCAGACCAGCGATCGTCGCGTGATCATGACGCAGCTGCCCGATCGCCCAGATCACCGCCCGGCGCGTGAGCGACCCGCGCGGGCGCACCAGCGCGCGATGCTGCTCGACGAAGGCCCCTACGCCGCATCCCGGGTCCGGGCACCTCCAGGTGCGCTGACGCCACCGCACGACCACGGGCTGTTCACCGGGCACGTCGTGCAGCACCCGCACCCGCCGACCGCGCGCCTCGGCCACGACCCCGCAAGCCGGACAGCCCATCACCTGTGACGGTGTGGAGACCGTGACCGTCAACCGCGTCGGGCCACGCTCGACACGCTCGACATGAACACCCTCGACACCCAACAGGGCATCACAGCGCGGGCACGGCTCGATGGTGGGTGCGCCGACACACCCCGTAGCGTTGGACAACGTCGAGGTCCTCGAGAAGAGCAGAGAGCTTGGTCGCCTCTGATCCTCGGGGACCTCGACCCCATCACTCCAGCACCACGCTCACCGGCGAGCCGCCCCCACCCGATGTCCCATGAGCCCTCAAACCCCGTCGAACGACGGGCGAACCTAAGTGGCCGTTCCGGCCTAGTTGTGATGTCCAGGCAGGTTGTTGTCGATCCTGCTGATGGGTGGGGCTCCGATGGCGGAGTGGTGCCTGTGGTGATTGTAGAAGTGGAGCCAGCCGGGTAGCGCGGATCGGCGCTCGGATTCGGATCCGTAGAAGCGGGCGTAGGCCCAGCCGTCGGCGAGGGTGCGGTGGAAGCGCTCGATCTTCCCGTTGGTCTGCGGCCGGTAGGGGCGGGTCTTCTTCGCGGTGATCCCGAGCTGCGTGCAGGCGTCGCGCCAGGCGTGGGACTTGTAGGCAGACCCGTTGTCCGAGAGAACCCGCTCGACGGTGACGCCGCGGGCAGCGAACCAGGACACCGCGCGGCGCAGGACACCGATCGCGGTGTCTGCCTTCTCGTCGGCATGGATCTCTGCGTAGGCGACGCGGGAGTGGTCGTCGATCACGGTATGCACGAACGCAGTGCCGAGCTTGGGCTCGTGACGGTGGTTCCTGTTCTTCGTGCGGTTGGCGGTGGCTTCCCGGTTGCGCTCGCCTTGGACGCGTCCGACGAATCGCCAGCCGCCACCATCGGGGATGTTGCCGAACTTCGTGACGTCGACATGGATCAGCGAGCCGGGGTGGTCGTGCTCGTAACGGCGGATCGACTCACCGCTAACTCGGTCGATATGGCTGAGCCTGTTGATCCGGCAGCGCACCAGGACCGCGTGAACGGTCGATGCGGGCAGGCCGAGCTCGCCGGCGATCTGTATCGGTCCCAGTCGGCGTCGCCACCGCCTCTTCACGATCTGCTTAACCACGGGCAGTGGTGTCTTCGTCGGCATCGACCATGGTCGGCTCGAACGATCGGCCATCCCGGCGGGTCCCTCCGAACGCAGCCGGGCCGCCCACTTGCGGGCAGTGACGGGCGAGACCATGAACATCTTCGCTGCGACCTGCGGCGACCAGTGATCCTCGACGATCAAGCGCGCCAGCCGCAGCCGGGCACGCGGGGTCAGAGCAGCGTTAGCGTGGGACACGAGGGCCTCCCGGTTCGTGAAGCGGTTGAACTCAACAACTCCACTTCACAACCGGAGGCCCTCACCCTCAGCTCTTCACGGCCGTGTCGCCGAAACAACGTCCCTGGACATCACACCTAGTCCTAAAGCCTCCGGGCTTCTCTCACGATCAGCACCCCTCGGACGTACAAGCCCGAGCGCGAGGGCCGATTCCCGTGAGAGAAGGCCACAAGTGACTTCCGCGTTCGTGCGCACCCCCGATCCGGTGCGCAGTCTCATCGACCCTCCCCAGGGCACCGCCCTTGCGGTGTCCTACCTGCGCGTATCGACCAAGGAGCAGGCCGAGAAGGGCGGCACCGAGGAGGGGTTCTCGATCCCCGCCCAGCGGGAAGCCAACCGCCGGAAGGCCGAACAACTCGGCGCCGTCATCGTCGAGGAGTTCGTCGACGCAGGCGAGTCCGCCCGCAAGGCAGACCGCCCCGACCTCATGCGCATGATCCAATACGTCAAGCGCAATCGCGTCGCGTACTGCATCGTCCACAAGGTCGACCGGCTCGCCCGCAACCGTGCCGACGACGTGACCATTCACCTCGCGCTCCAAGAGGCCGGGGTCATGCTCGTCTCGGCCACGGAGAACATCGACGAGACCCCGAGTGGGATGCTGCTGCACGGCATCATGTCCACGATCGCGGAGTTCTACTCCCGCAACCTCGCCACCGAGGTCATCAAGGGCATGACGCAGAAGGCGGCCACTGGCGGCACGCCGTCCAAGGCGCCCATCGGCTATCTCAACGTCCGTGTCCGTGACGAGCTGGGCCGCGAGGTACGCACCGTGCAGCTCGACCCGGACCGGGCGCCGTTGATCGAGTGGGCCTACAAGGCATACGCTTCCGGGAGCTGGACGGTCAGCCAGCTCCACGACGAGCTGACCTCGCGCGGCCTGCTGAGTCTGCCGACGCCGAAGCACCCGTCCAAGCCGCTCGCGGTGTCCTCGGTGCACCGGCTCCTGACGAACCCGTACTACAAGGGCGACGTGATCTACCGCGGCGTCGCCTACAAGGGCGCGCACGACCCGCTCGTTCCGGCCGAGGTCTGGTATCAGGTGCAGTCCGTCCTCACCGCGCACAAGAGCGCGGCCGAGGCGACCCAGGTGCACGACCACTACTTGAAAGGCACGGTCTACTGCGGAGCCTGCGGCTCTCGACTCATCGTGAACAACGCGAAGAACAACCAGGGCAACGTCTACCCCTACTTCGTGTGCTCCGGCCGGCACTCCAAGCGAACCGACTGCACCCGGCAGGCCATCCTCATCGAGGACGTCGAGCACTTGATCGAGGACTACTACCAGCGCGTGCAGATCGCACCGGGCCGCCGGGAGGCGCTGGCCGGGATGCTGCACCACGAGTTCGACCGTCTCATGTTCGCCGAAGCCGACGAGCTCGGCCAGCTCACCGCCAACCGCGACCGGCTGGAGCACGAGCAGGACCGACTCATGCAGGCCCACTACGCCGACGCGATCCCGCTGGCCGTGCTCAAGCGCGAGCAGGACCGGATCAGCGGAGAGCTTGACCTGGTGAACCGTCGACTCGACGCCCACCACGGTGAATACACCGACGCACGCGCCCACCTGGATGACGCCCTCAGTCTCCTGACTCACTGCGCCGACATCTACGCCCGCTGCGACGACGCGAACCGCCGACTGTGCAACCAGGCGTTCTTCACCAAGGTCTACGTCGAGGAAGACAGCGAGCTCCGCGTCGAGAACGCTCGACCGTTCGAGATGCTGCTCGACCCCGCCGTCAACTCCGACGCCCTCACCTGGGCCGCGGACGCAGGCAAGGCGCGAACCCCGGCCATTGATTCTTCGGGCCAAAGTTCGAGCCTTGTGCGTTGGGTGCCCCGGTGGGATTCGAACCCATACTGGATCGGGTTTAAGCCGACTGCCTCTGCCGGTTGGGCTACGGGGGCGTGCGCTCGCGCGCACGGCGAGCGTACGTCGTCGGGCGCGGGACGACGCAGCCCGGGGACGACGACGGGGACGGACCCCGGAAGGCCCGTCCCCGTCGTCAGCGCTCAGGAGCGCGAGATCACTTCGCGTCGGCGGCGGCCGACGTCGCGACCTGCTTCAGCGGCTCGTCCGTCTTCTTCGGGGCCGGGGCCGCGGCGCGGAACGCGGCGCGCGGGTCCTGGACGGCGCCCAGCGCGACGGTCTCGCGTCCGTAGACGGCCTGGCCGACCCAGCCGTTGAAGATGTGGAGCTTGCGGTTCCACGTCGGCATGGCGAGCACGTGGTAGCCGCGGTGCATCGCCCACGCGAGCGGGCCGCGGAGCTTGAACTTGCCGAACAGCTCCGCGACGCCCTTGTAGAGGCCGAGCGACGCGACCGTGCCGATGTTCTTGTGCGAGTACTCCTTGGTGGGCTCGCCCTTGAGGTTCGAGACCAGGTTCTCGGCGAGCTGCACGCCCTCGCGGATCGCGTGCTGGGCGTTCGGCGGGCAGAACTTGCCCGGGTTCAGCACGTCCGGGACGGCGGCGCAGTCGCCCGCGCCCCACGCGCCGGGGACGATCGTGCCGTCCTCCTGCGCGACCTGGAGCGTCGCGAGGACCTGCAGGCGGCCCAGCTTGTCGAGCGGGAGGTCCGAGTCGTTGAGGACCGGGTTGGACTTGATGCCCGCGGTCCAGACGATCGTGTCGGTGTCGAACTCGACGCCCGTCGACGTGACGACGTGGCCGTCGACGCACGAGCTGAGGAACGTGTTGAGGTGGAACTCGATGCCACGGTCCTTGAGCTGGTCGAGGGCGTACAGCGCCATCGGCTCGGACAGCTCGGGGAGGATGCGGCCCGTCCCCTCGATCATCACGAAGCGCAGGTCCGACTGGGTGAGGGTCGGGTGCTTCTTGACGGCGGCGCGCGCCATGTCCTCGATCTCCGCGATGGCCTCGATGCCCGCGAAGCCGCCTCCGATGAACGTGAACGTGAGCAGCCGGCGCCGCAGCGCCTCGTCGGTCACCGTGCTCGCGACGTCGATCTTGTCGAGGATCTGGTCGCGGACCGCGATGGCCTCCTCGACGGTCTTGAGGCCGATGCCCTGCTCGGCGAGGCCGGGGATCGGGAGCAGACGAGCGACCGAGCCGAACGCGACGACGACCTCGTCGTAGGTGAGGACGAACTCGTCACCCTCCTTCGGCACGACTGTCACGCGACGGTCCGCGTGCGCGATCGACGTGACCTTGCCCTCGACGATGTCGACGCCCGGCAGCGCCTTGCGCAGCGGCGCGACGACGTAGCGCGACTCGATCGAGCCGGCCGCCGCCTCGGGGAGGAAGGGCGCGTACGTGAGGTACGGGTTCGGGTCGACGACCGTGATCTGCGCCTGGCTCTTGCCCAGCCGCTTCCGGAGCCGACGTGCGGCGTACAGGCCGACCGACCCGCCGCCGATGACGAGGATGCGCGGCACCGTGGTGCCTGCGGGGCTGCCGTTCTGGGCAGGGCTGACCGAGGTCAGATCGTTCTGAGGCATGGGCAACAGACTATTACCGCACGTGTCCAGCAAGAAATCACGTGTTCACCAGGTGACATGGACCTCACCACAGGACCCTCAGGCGGCTTCCGCGCTCGCCGAGGTAGTACGGCGGCCGTACTACCTCGCGAAGTAGTACGGCCGCCGTACTACTTCGCGGGCTTGGTGGGCTCCGGGGTCGGGGTCGCGTCCGACGACGGCGCGGGGCTGGCCGCGTCGCTCGGCACCGGCGAGGGCGTGGTCCCGTCACCCGGCCGCGCCTCACCGGCCGGGACCGCCGCCCGGGACGTCAACGGCGACACCTGGTCGAAGGGTGCGACCGGAGCGGTGGGCGCCACCCCGGTCTGCGGCAGCGGCATGCCCTGGTCGTCGTACTGCGCGTTCCCGTCCTCGTCCACCGCGATCTGCGCCCGCTCGAGCGGGTAGGCGTTCCAGAGCTGTCGGCCCGACCGGTCCAGCGACGGCACCTCGAACCAGCCCTGCCCGTCGTCGTCGTTCAGGGTGCCCAGATCCTGCGGGTCCGCGACCAGGACCGGCTTGCCCGTGTCGTCGTAGACACGGGCGCCGTCGACGAGCTTGCCGTCCGCGCCGTAGACGTAAAGGTTCTCGGCCTCCTGGCCGTCGACCCACACCCCGTTCGTCGGGCTCGCGTCACTGACACCCTGCTCGTAGGACGACGCGTCGTCGTACGGCGACGTGCTGCCCTCGCTGTACGCGGTGGCGAACGTCGGGACCAGCAGCACGACGGCCGTCACGCCGACCAGCCGGCCCACCCACTCCCACCGGTGCGGGAGCCGCCACGCCCCGCGACCCCACTGCACCGAGCACACCACGGCCGCCAGGAGCAGGACCCAGCCGAGCAGGTTCTCCGGCAAGAGCGCGACCGGTCGCTGCGTCCACAGGAGCGCCGTCACCAGCACCCACGCCCGCCCTACCCACCAGACGGGCCGCAGCACCTCGAGGAACTCGAAGACCGGCCTCCACCCGGGCGCGCCCTTCAGCTCCCGCCACCGCTGGGCCCAGCCCGCGCGCGTCTCGGCCCACGCCGCGCCCACGCCCCGGCGCGTCGCCGCCCCCTGCGCGGCGACGCGCGGCGCGAGCCCCGCCGACGAGCGCAGCTCCGCCGCGTACGCCGCCGGCGTGCCGAAGCGCGTCGTGAGGGTCGCCGCCGTGAACGGCACGTCCGACGACGGCGCGGCGCCCGTGCCCGGTGCGCCCCAGGAAGCCGCACCACCGGCAGGCGGGGCGACCACGGTGTCGGTGAGGTCCGCGCCCGGGCGAGGGCCGTCGTCGGGCCGGAAGAGCCCGGCCGGGGTGTCGGCGAGCGCGTCGAGGAGGTCGGCCTCGAGGCCGTCGGTGAGGTCGTCGACGGTGTCGGCGGGCAGGTCGTCGAGCTCGGCGCGCACGCCGCGGGCGTAGTCGGCGACGAGCGCGTGCAGCGCGACGGACGCGGGCGCGGGCGCGGGCGCGGGCAGGGGGACGGTGGTGCTCATCGGGCTGCTCCTTCGGTGGGGTCGAGGAGGGACGTGACGGTGCGGGCGAACGAGCCCCACTCCTTGCGCTGGACGTCGAGCATCGCCCGGCCCTGCGCGTTGATGCCGTAGTACTTGCGGTGCGGGCCCTCGTCGGACGGCACCACGTAGCTCGTGAGCGCGCCCGCCGCGTAGAGGCGGCGGAGCGTGCCGTAGACGGACGCGTCGGCGACGTCGTCGAGGCCGGACGAGCGCAGGCGCCGGACGACGTCGTAGCCGTACCCGTCGGCGTCGGCGACGACCGCGAGCACGGCGGCGTCGAGCACCCCTTGAGGAGCTGGGTCGTGTCCATGCGGTCCCTCTCGCCGTCGTGATCTGCGGTGTCGCACCACGCACGCTACTACGCGATGTGCACTACTGGCCAGAGCCGTCTACCGCGTGTCGGGATCTGCCGGGCCCGCCGGTCAGCCGCGGCCCAGCGCCGCGGCCACCGGGCACACGAACGGCTCGCGCGCGCTGTGCTCGACGTCGTTCAGGTAGGCCAGGACGATCGCGTACGAACGGAAGAACCCGACCTCCGTGTACTCGACCCCGAGCTCCGCGCAGTAGTCGCGCACGACGGGCTGCACACGCCGTAGGTTGGGGCGCGGCATCGCCGGGAAGAGGTGGTGCTCGATCTGGTGGTTCAGGCCGCCCATGAGGAAGTCGACCGCGACGCCGCCGCGGATGTTCCGCGACATCAGCACCTGACGGCGCAGGAAGTCGACCTCGACGCTCGCCGGCACGATGGGCATCCCCTTGTGGTTCGGCGCGAACGAGCCGCCGACCATGAGCCCGAACACCACGAGCTGGACCCCGAGGAACGCGCCCGCGATCCACGGCGGGAGCAGGACGAACAGGACGACCACCGGCAGCGCGAGCCGGGTCATCAGGACGGGCACCTCGAACCCGCGGTGGCGCACCGGCCGACGTCCCAGCACCGTCCGCACGCTCGCCACGTGCAGGTTCAGGCCCTCCAGCGTCAGCAGCGGGAAGAAGAACCAGCCCTGACGCCGCGCGAACCAGAGGGACACCGGGCCACGGCGGCCGCGCACCACCGCGGGCGTGAACGCGATCACGCCCGGGCCGATGTCGGGGTCCTTGCCCTCGTGGTTCGGGTCGGCGTGGTGCGCGTCGTGCTTCTGGGTCCACCAGCCGTAGCTGATCCCCACCAGCACGTCCGCGATGACGCGCGCCACCCAGTCGTTCCAGGCGCGTGAACGGAACACCTGCCGGTGGGCGCAGTCGTGCCCCAGGAACGCGAGCTGCGTCAGGGACACCGCCATCACGGCCGCCACGGCGACCTGCCACCACGAGGGCCCGACGAGGACGACGGCGCACCAGGCCCCGCCCAACGCCAGGGCCGCGAGGATCAGGCGGGTCCAGTAGTAGCCGTACCGGCGGCGCAGCAGACCCGTCGCGCGGACCCGGCGGGCCAGCGCCGAGTAGTCGTGGGCCATGCGGCCCTGCGCGGTGCCGGCCTCAGGTGAAGCGGACACGATCGGCCTGCGCCTTCACCGCCGCGGCACGCTCCGCCTCGGCCGCGCGCCAGCGCTCCGCCTCGTCGGCGCGCCGCGTCGCCTCCACCGCCAGCCGCTCGTGCATCGCGCGCAGGAGCGAGCCGATCTCCGCAGCGAGACCGCCCTCGAGCATCGCCAGGTTGGTGTTGCCGATCAGGAGCCGACGGTCGGAGACCGCGAGCGTGACTCCTGGGAAGCGGGCCGCGAGCTCGTCGCGCAGGGCAGGATCCTCGATGGCGTTCTGCTCGTCGGTGGACACGCGCCGCGAGAAGACGGCCGCGACCGTGTAGGTCTCCGGTGCGTCGGCCGTCCCGAGCTCGGGCGGGAGGGCGGTGTCGAGGATGCCGACGACGGTCAGCGCCGCGTCGCGTCGCTCCGCCTCGACCTGGGGTGACGCTGCAAGGCTCATGAAAGGATCCGATCTGTGGGGCCGCCGGGGCGGCCCGTCCCGCCGGTCAGGCGGGGTGCGAGGCGCCGGGCGCTCCGCTCGCGGGCGACACTTCGTCGTCGTCCGCGTCGGGTTCGAATCCGCCGTCGTCGTCCCACCGCGCGCTCGCCTCGGTCCGCTCCTGGCCGGTCTCGGGGACCGGGAGTCGAGCGGAAGTCTCGACCTTGCGTGGGCCTTCACGGCCAATCACCACACTTCGACCGTACACCCCGCCGGGGTGTACGCCGTCCATCGCACCTCAGCCCAAGGAGAGGGCGATGCCGTCGAGGATGTCGTGCTCGCTCGTCACGACGCGTGTGAGCTCGCCACCGGCCGCCGCGACCTCGTCGCGGACCCGGGTCACGACCTCCGACCACACGAGCGCTCCCGCCCCGATCACGTCGACGCGTCCCGGGTGCATGAAGCCCAGCGCCGCGCGCTCGGCGCGGGTCATGGCGAGGAGCTCGTCGCACGCGCGCAGCACGTCGCCGGTCGGGAGGACGGAGCCGTTGATGCGGTCGCGGTCGTAGTGGTCGAGGCGCAGGGCGTGGGCGGTCACGGTGGTCACGGTGCCGGCGAGCCCGACGAGCGTCGCGGTCTTCGCGACCGGGACGACGGCGAGCGCCTCGTCGAGCGCCGCCCGGACGTCCGCGCGTGCGGCCGCGACCTCGTCCGCCGTGGGCGGGTCCGTCGCGAGGTGCCGCTCCGTCATCCGCACGCAGCCGACGTCCATCGAGAACGCGGCGTCGGGCTCGCGCGAGCCCAGGACCAGCTCGGTCGAGCCGCCGCCCAGGTCCACGACGAGGTATGGGGCCTCGAAGCGCCCGCCCACGACGCTCGTCGCGCCCCGGAACGACAACCGCGCCTCCTCGTCCCCGGTCACGACCTCCGGGTACACGCCGAGACGCTCGTGCACGCCCTCGAAGAAGTCGTCCTTGTTGCTCGCGTCGCGCGACGCGCTCGTCGCGACGAACCGCACGCGCTCGGCACCGAGCTCACGGGCGACGTCGGCCGCACGGGCCGTCGCGTCGAGCGTCCGCTGCAGCGCCTCGGGCGCGATCATGCCGGTCCGGTCCACGCCCTGGCCGAGCCGGACGACCTCCATGCTGCGGTGCAGGTCGGTGAGGGTGCCGTTCTCCGGGTCGAGGTCGGCGACGAGGAGGCGGAGGAGTTGGTACCGCAGTCGACGGCCGCAACACGGGTGGAGCTCATGGCGACCAGCCTGCCACAGGCCTCCCCGCGAGTTGTCAGAACGTGGCGCCCGTATACGGGGTCCACGTTCTGACACGTGCAAGCCACTCTCGAGTCGTCAGAACGAGGTTCACGTCGACGGGCACCAGGTTCTGATAGGTCGACGACGACGGCGCGTCAGCAGGTGCAGCGGTCCGCGCGCCAGAGCCCCTCGTCCGCGGCCTGCTCGAGCGCCAGGTCCCCCACGACGTCGACGCCGGGACCCGCCACGAGCGCGTGCCCGGCGAGCGCGTGCAGGCACTTCACGCGCGTCGGCAGCCCGCCCGCGGAGATGCCCGCGATCTCCGGGACCCCGCCTGTCCCGGCCCGCTCGGCCACCTCCGCCCGACGCGCGAGGTAGTCGTCGTGCGCGCGCGCGTGCCCGGCGGCGAGCTCCTCGTCCTCGGCGAGCCGGTCGTTCAGCTCGCGCATGACGCCGCGCGCCTCGAGCGTGCTCATCGCCGCGACCACGCCCGGGTGCGTGAGGTAGAACGTCGTCGGGAAGGGCGTGCCGTCGTCGAGCCGGGGGCCGTCACCGCGACGAGCGGGCGGCCGCACACGCAGCGCGCCCCGATCGCGACGACGCCGCGCGGGGTGCGGCCGAGCTGCTCCGCGAGCACGGTCAGGTCGTCGGCGGTCACGTCGGTGAGGGGCATACGTCCATTGTCCCCGACCCGCGCCGTCGCCCGGCGCGAGGCTACTTCGACCCGGTCGTGACGCCCTCGCCCGCGACCCGGACCGACGTCCACATGGTGCGGTACCAGGGCGAGGCCTCGTCGCTCGTGGAGTCGACCACACCCGCCGACACCGGCTTGCCGGTGATCGGGCTGACGCCGTCGTCCGCGTTCCCCGGGTCGATCACGCGGTACGCCTTGTCGCCCGGCATCACGTAGCCCAGCCGAGCACGCGCCTGCGCCTTCTGGAATGCGGGGTCCGACCAGCGGTCGAGCGCCGTCTGCGCGTCCTCCTTCTGCTGCTGCGTCGCCGCGAGGTCCGCGTGCAGCGCGCGCAGGTCCGCCGACTGCGTGACGTACTCGCGCGCCGTCGGGAGCAGGATGACGAACGCGAGCAGGATCGCGCCCGCGAGCACGAGCGTGCGGGTGGTGATCGTCTCGGGCACCATCCCCGCGACGCGACCTGCGGCACGGCGGCTCCGGCTGGTCCGGCGCACGCGCGGCGTCGCGCCCGTCGCCGGGCGGGAGGAGCCGCGGCCGCTGCCCGACGACGTCGTGCCGCGCGAGGCGGACGTCCGTGGCGCCGGGGCGCGGCCCGAGGAGGAGGTGGCGCGCGCCGTCGGGCGGCCGGACGACGCGCCCGAGCCCTGAGCGGCCGGCCGGGTGGACCGGGCCTGCGGGGCGGACGGGCGACGCGGAGCCATGGCCCGATTCTGCCCGTTCGTCCCCTGCGTTGCGCGAAGCACACGCCGCACCCGCGCGAGTTGTCAGAACGTGGTGCACGCATACGGGTACGTGGTTCTGACACGCGCGCACCCCGACGACGACGCGCCGCCACCCCGCAGGGTGACGGCGCGTCGCGTGTGGGTCGGGTCAGGACCCGGTAGCCGGTCGGACCGGCCGGCTGGTCGAGCGACTGTCAGGCGCGCTTCCAGCGCGGGAACGCCGAGGCGCCCGCGTAGGTCGCGGCGTCGTCGAGGGACTCCTCGATGCGCAGCAGCTGGTTGTACTTGTTGATGCGCTCGCCACGGGCGGACGCACCGGTCTTGATCTGGCCCGCGTTCACGGCCACCGCCAGGTCGGCGATCGTCGTGTCCTCGGTCTCGCCCGAGCGGTGCGACACCATCGCGGTGTAGCCGTTGCGCTGCGCGAGCTCGACGGCCTCGAGCGTCTCGGTGAGCGTGCCGATCTGGTTGAGCTTCACGAGGAGCGAGTTCGCGGCCTTGAGCTCGATGCCCTTGGCGAGGCGCTCCGGGTTCGTGACGAACAGGTCGTCGCCGACGACCTGGACCTTGTCACCCAGTCGCTCGACGAGCGCGACCCAGCCGTCCCAGTCCTCCTCGTTCAGCGGGTCCTCGATCGAGACCAGGGGGTAGTCCGCGACGAGGCCCTCGTAGTACTCGATAAGGTCGGCGGCCTGCAGCGACTTGCCCTCGAACGCGTACTTGTCGTCCGAGAAGAACTCGCTCGAGGCGACGTCGAGCGCGAGCGCGACGTCCTTGCCCGGGGTGAAGCCGGCCTTCTCGATCGCGACGACGATGAGGTCGAGCGCGTCGCGGTTGCTCGGCAGGTTGGGGGCGAAGCCGCCCTCGTCGCCGAGGCCCGTCGACAGGCCGCGCTCCTTGAGGACGCTCTTGAGGGAGTGGTAGACCTCCGCGCCCGTGCGCAGCGCCTCACGGAAGGTGGGGGCGCCGATCGGCGCGATCATGAACTCCTGGATGTCGACGTTCGAGTCCGCGTGCGACCCGCCGTTGAGGATGTTCATCATCGGGACCGGGAGGACGTGCGCGTTCGGGCCGCCGATGTAGCGGTAGAGCTCGAGGCCCGCGCTCTTCGCGGCGGCCTTGGCCACGGCGAGCGAGACGCCGAGGATCGCGTTCGCGCCGATGCGCCCCTTGTTCGGGGTGCCGTCGAGGTCGATGAGCGCCTGGTCGACGAGGCGCTGGTCCTCGGCGTCGAACCCGATGAGCTCGGGGGCGATCTCGTCGATCACGGCGTCGACCGCGCCCTGGACGCCCTTGCCGCCGTAGCGGGCCTTGTCGCCGTCACGGCGCTCGACGGCCTCGAACGCGCCGGTCGAGGCACCCGAGGGGACGCCCGCGCGGGCGAACGTGCCGTCGTCGAGCACGACCTCGACCTCGACGGTGGGGTTGCCGCGGGAGTCGAGGATCTCGCGGGCGCCTACGGCTTCGATGCTGGCCACAGTGGCTCCTTACGAAGGGTGGGAGGGGATACGACCTCAGCGTAGTGCCCGCCGCGCGCCGCAGCAGTCCCGGCCGTCAGGCGAGACTCACCGCGCCCTCAGTCCGTACGTCGCGCCGGGGCACGGACTTTGGTCCGACGGGCGAGCCCGCGCGCTTCCCGCTGCAGCCGCTCGCGGAGCGCCCGACGACGACGCCGGTACGAGTCCGGCTCGCTCAGAGCCTCGCGGATCTCCTCGAGCCCCTTGTCGCGGGGGTGGAACGGCAGGTGGCCGCGGTGCAGGCAGCCCCACAGCGGTGAGCGGAGCAGCGTCGCAGGATCCAGCGCGCCCGCGCGCCGCAGCACGTCGTCGGGCACGTCCTGCGGGTCGTCCTTGACGTAGCGGGCGACGATCTCGTCGTACTTGTCCTCGAGCACCGTCGACGCCGGGTCGAGTCCCGTCACCAGGAGCAGGCCGGTCGGGTTCGTGTCGGCGACCAGGATCGTCAGGTCCGGGCGGTAGGTACGCAGGACGTCCTGCATGTGGAAGACGTCTCCCGTCCACGCGTTCGTGTGGCGGTCGCGGGCGGCCTCGTCGACGGTGCGGGGGAACATGTCATCGAAGACGATCACGCTCGACCAGGAGCAGTGCTTCTCGACGTTGATGAAGTCGCGCAGCGCGAACTCGAACAGGTGCATACCGTCGATGAAGGCGAGCTCCACCGGTCCGCCGAGCCATGCGGTCGCGTCAGGGCGCGCGAAGTACTCGTCGCTCGTCGTGCGCTCGAGACTGACGGTCCCGCGCAGCGGCGCCTTCACGGCGAACTCCGGGTCGATGCCGATGTTGCGGCTCTGTGGCCGGGCGCGCGCGAGGCTGTCGCCGTTGCGGACGCCGACCTCCAGGTAGGTCCGGGGCGCAGCCGCGCGTGGAGCTCGCCGAGGAAGTCCAGGTATGGCATCCGGGTCGAGGTCCGGGCCTTCTTCGTCTGGGTGCTCGCCATCGCCCCATCATGCGCGCCGAGGCCGGACTTGTCCCAGGACGCGACGAGATCCGCAGATCCCGACGTGGGACCGAGCCCGGTCGGCGCGCCCGGAGATGGATCGCGAGGTACGTTCCGATCGACCGGGCCGCGCGCTCGCGGTCTGCCCGCTCGACGAGAGGCAAGGCCATGGCACTTCCGACGATCGTCCTCGTGCACGGCGCATGGGCGGACGGATCCAGCTGGGACGCCGTCGCGTCCGACCTCCAGGGCCAAGGCTTCACGGTCCTGACCCCACCGAACTTGCTGCGACGCGTGACCGTCGACGCCCCGTACATAGCGTCGTTCCTCCAGCAACGGACGACCGGCCCTGTCGTGCTCGTCGGGCACTCCTACGGCGGGTTCGTCATCACCAACGCGGCGACCGGAGGCGGTGACGTCCGAGCGCTCGTGTACGTCGACGCTTTCGTGCCCGACGAGGGCGAGTTCGTGTTCCAGATCCTCGGCGGCTCGGGGTCCGCGCTCGACGTCCCCGACCCCACGACCGTGCTCGACGTCGTCGGCTACCCCGATGCGCCGGAGGGAGACGCGGAGGCGTTCCTCAAGCCGTCGACGGTCGACGAGTCCTTCGCGCAGGACCTCCCGGAGCGCGACCGGGCGCTCATCGCGGCGAGCCAGCGCCCGATCACGATCTCCGCCAACACGACCCCGTCGGGCCCGCCGGCCTGGAAGACCCTGCCGAGCTGGGCCGTCGTCGGGACCGAGGACCGCGTCATCCCGCCCGCCACCCAGCGGTCCATGGCGGAGCGTGCGGGCGCGACGATCAGCGAGGTGGCCGGCTCGCACGTGTCGATGGTGTCGCACCCGGACGTGACGGTGGAGGCGATCCTCGCGGCAGCGGCGTCCATCGCCGACTGAGTCGGCTTCACCCGGCGGGTTCCCGGCGCTCCCACAGCTCGAACGGGTCCACCGTGCGCACGTGCACGAACTGCTCCTCGAAGACGCGCTGCGACTCCTCGCAGCCAGCGCCCGTCCTGCGGGAGGGGCAGGAACGCGGCGTCCGACGTCGCGAGCTGGCGCAGCATCTTGGCCGTCCAGGCGGGGTTGTCGTCGAGCACGGTCCCGGTCACCGTCGCGCCGGACCGGGTCGCGGCGAGGACGCCCTGCCCGTAGACGTCGGGCGGGACGTCGCAGCCGCGCTCGGCGTTCGGTGTCGCCGCGTCCGCGCGGACCACCGCCGACGCCAGCCCCCACACGCACCGGTGACCGGCCGCCCACGCGGCCACCGACGCGTTCGACGGCTGCGCCGGCTTCGTGGGCAGGCACGCGCTCACCGCGCACACCGCGAGGACCGCGACGCCCAGGGTCGCCGCGCCCGCGGCCCACCGCACGTCCCGCTCCCCGCCCGACGGCGCAGCCCCCGCACCCACGACCAGCCGGCGGCGCCTGCAGCCCCCGCGAGCAGGGCGAGCGCCGGCGCGGGGAAGGCGGCGTAGTGGTAGAAGAACGACGGCGCGACCAGCACCGTCAGCGCCTGTGCCACGGCGAGCAGCGCCCACGTCGTCGTCTCGTCGCGGCGCGCGTCGGACCGCGAGCGCGCCCACCGGGCCACCCCGACGGCGACCGTCGCCACCAGCCCCAGGGCGACCGCGACCCCCGCCGCCCTGAGTGCCGCGTCCGACCACAACGTCGAGCCGAAGCCGTCGAACGGCGAGAACCGCCGCAGCCGGTACGCGAACGCGTCGACCGTCGCGGGCCGCCCCGCCTGGGCCGTCACGGTGTCGTGCCACATCGCCGAGCCCGCGAGCGCCACGAACGGCCCGACGACGACCGCCACCACCGCGGCGGCCCCGGCGGCGAACCACCCCGCCGCGCGCAGGCCACGGGTCGCCACGACGACGACCCCCAGGACGACCGCGGTCACACCGGCCCACAGCTTGAAGGTGAGCGCGACGCCGGTGAACGCACCCGCGAGCAGGGGTGCCGTCGTCGTCGGGCGGAGGCGAGGCCACGCCGGACCGGCGCCGTCCGACCGCTGGAGGACGAGCAGCGCGAGCAGGAGGCACAGCGTGAGGACTGGCTCGAGGAGCGCGACGCGCTCCGTGCGGACCACGGGCGTCCACACGGCGTACAGCCCCGCGCCCACCAGCACCGCCGCCGTCCCCCGGCGCCGCAGCAGCACGCCCACCAGCACCGTGCACACGACGCCGAGCAGCACCGTCCCGACGCGCCCGACCGCGAGCGCCCACGCGTCACCGGTCCAGTGCGCGAGCCAGGCGAGCAGCGTCATCGCGAGCGGCATCCCGGGCGGGTGCAGGTAGAGCACGTCGCCATACGGCAGGTGCCCGTGCACCATCTGGACCGCGACCGAGTACATCGTCGCGTCGTCGAGCTCGCGGGCGGCGACCAGCTGCCGCGGGTCGAGGTACGCCCAGCCGCGCGTCAGGAGCGCGAGCGCCGCGACGGCGACGAGCGGCCAACGCGGGCGGCGGGTCACGGCGCCATGTTAGGTGGTCGGGTCGTCCCAGGGACCGGTGTGCTCATCCCGGGAGGTCGTCGGTGCGGGGGTGCGCGGACGTCGGAGCGCGTGGGCGCGGGGAGGTGTCGAAGGGCGTCGAGGAGTCCGCACGGCCCCCAGGGCCGAAGGACGACAGCCCGAGACAGCTCGCAGCGCCCACGCGCGCACCCGACCGTGCGGGCAGTGTGGGCGACGCAGCCGTCAGCTCGTGATGTTCGCCGCGAACACGTGCAGCCTCCCGTTCTGCGGGAAGGTCACGTAGGCGATCGTCTTGCCCGCCGTGACCGGGACGGTCGTGGCGTACAGGCTGACCTTCTGGTTCTTCTGGTTGGTCGAGCCGGCCGGACGGTTCCAGTACGGCGTGGTGGCGACGAGCACCGAGCCCGCGACCGCCTTGTTGCTGTACCAGTCGTTGACGTCCACACTCGCGGACGACGTGGTGCCGTCCGTGTAGGTGATGGTCACGTCGCCCTTCTGCTCGCCGTTCGTGCCGACGGCGAGGAGCGCCAGACCCGTGCCGGAGCCCGACAGCGCGACCGTCTGGCCCGCCGTCGTGACGGCGTCGGACTCGTCGGCCGCGACGTCCGGGAACACCAGGCCGCCATAGCCGCCCGGGACCGCCTGACCCGGCACCATGCCGACGCCCGCGAGCGCCTGCAGCGAGAACGAGTAGCCGGAACCGTCGAGGTTGCCCTTCGTCTCGTCGGCGTCGTCGCTCACCCCGACCGTGTCGTACGCGGCGGCCAGCGACGCGTACGGGACCTGGGTGGTCGCGGTGCCCGACGATGCCCCGCCCGTGTACGCCGACGTCGCCGTGATCGTCGTGTCACCGGGCGTGGCGTCAGAGGGCACGGTCACGCGCCACGTGGCGCTGACCGAGGTCCCCGCCGCGACCTTGGTGGTCGTGGTCGAGCGTGGCGACGTGGTCCAGCCGTCCGGGAGGGCGAGGCTCGTCCGGACGTTCCGCGCCGTCGTCGTGGACTTGTTGATGAACTTCGTACGGACCGTCACCGTCTTGCCGGCCTTGGCCAGACTCGGCGCCTTCACGGTCACCCAGCGCGGCTGCGTCGTCTTGGTGACCGAGAAGTAGTCCTTGGTGGGCAGGCTGGACGACGAGTCCCCGGCCCGGACGGTGTAGGTGCCCGGGGTGAGCGCCCAGGTCTGCGCCTGGGTGTTCCACACGGACGCGTCCTTCGCGGTGATCGTGACGGACACCTTGGTGCTCTTGCCCGGCTTGAGCGTGACCTTCTGGAAGCCGACGAGCGACTTCGGCGGCTCGCCCGCCTTCGTGGGCTGCGTGAGGTAGACCTGCACGACGTCGGAGCCCGCGACCTTGCCGGTGTTCGTCACGGTCGCGGTGGCCTTGACCGTGCCGCCCTCCTTCAGGGAGGCCTTGTTCAGGTGCAGCCCCGACACGCGGAACTTCGTGTACGACAGGCCGTACCCGAACGGGAACAGCGGGTCGATGTCCTTCGCGTCGTACCAGCGGTAGCCGACGTCGAGGCCCTCGGAGTACTGGACCTTGCCGTCCACGCCCGGCCACTGCGCGTCCGTGGCCGCCGGGACGTCCGCGAGGGACTTCGGGAACGTCACCGGGAGCTTGCCGGACGGGTTCGTGTCGCCGAACAGGATCGACGCGATCGCGTTGCCCGACTCCTGGCCGGGGTACCAGGCCTCGACCACGCCCGCGACGTCGTCGACCCACGGCATCGTGACCGCCGAGCCCGTGTTGAGCACGACGACCGTGTGCGGGTTGGCCTTGGCGACGGCCTCGATCAGCGCGTTCTGGTCGCCCGGGAGGTCGATGTTCTCGAGGTCGCTGCCCTCCGACTCGAAGTCGTTGGCGTAGACGACCGCGACGTCGGCCTTCTTCGCGGCGGCGGCCGCGTCGGCGAGCGGATCGCTGCCGGGCACCGCCCAGCCGAGGCTGACGAGCGCGTCGCCCGTGCCCTGGTAGTAGTCGACCTCGACGTCGACGGGCTGGCCCTGCGTGAGGTCGAGCGTGGCCGTCTTCGTCTGCGACGCGTGGTCGCCCCAGTTGTCGATGACCGTCTTGCCGTCGACGATCAGGCGCGACCCGTCGTCGCTGGTCAGCGACAGCGTGTACGTGCCCGCGGCGGGCGGGGTGAGGGTGCCCTTCCAGGACGCCGAGAAGTTCGTCGCCGGGACGCCGTCGGCGGGGGCGCCGTGCCATGTGAAGTCGACGTCCGGGTCGGTCTGCGTGACCGCCGGGTCGCCGCTCAGGTCCTTGTCGGCGTAGTACGCAGCGGTGAGGCCGTGACCATCGCCCGCGCTGGGCGCCAGGACGTCCGTCGGGACCGCGGGCAGCTTGCCCGAGCTCGACGGGCCCTGCGCGTACGTGACGTCGACCCCGGCCTTCGCCGCGCGGGCCGTGATGCCCTCGAGCGGTGTCACCGTCCCGGTGCCCGCGACCGCGGCGCTGCCTCCGCCCGCGCTCATCGTGTTCGAACCGGCCCCGTCGCCGATCACAGCGATCGACTTCGTGCTCTTCGTGAACGGCAGGACGTTCCCGTCGTCCTTCAGGAGCACCGTGCCGTCCTCGGCGACCTGCCGCGCGGTGGCGACGTGAGCGTCCGTGGAGGCGACGGCGTCGGGCGTGTCAGGGCTCGGGTTCGTGACCAGGCCGAACCGGAACTCCTCGCGCAGGATGCGGGTCACCATGTCGTCGACGCGGCTCTGCGGCACCTGGCCGTTCTGGACGGCGGTCTTGAGCGCCGTCCCGAAGTACGTCGAGCCGGGCATCTCCATGTCCATGCCGGCGTTCGCGGACGCGACCGTGGAGTGCGTGCCGCCCCAGTCGGACGTGATGAAGCCGTCGAACCCGAACTCGTTCTTCAGGATGTTGTTGAGGTACGAGTTCTCGCACGCGAACGGCCCGTTGATCTCGCTGTACGAGCACATCGCGGACGACGGCTTCGCCTCGTCGACGATCGTCCCGAACGCGGCCGTGTAGATCTCGTGGACCGTGCGGTCGTCGACGATGGCGTCGTCGGCGGTGCTGTTGCGGTTGGTCTCCTGGTTGTAGACGGCCCAGTGCTTCACCTGCGCCATCACGCCCTGGGACTGGATCCCCTCGATGTCCTGCGCGCCGATCTGGCCGGTCAGGAAGGGGTCCTCCGAGTACGACTCGAACGCGCGGCCCCAGCGTGGGTCGCGGACGATGTTGACGGTCGGGCCGAGGTCGACGTCGACGCCCTTGGTCTTGTCCTCCTGGCCGATGACCGTGCCGTACGCCTTCGCGGCGCTCGTGTCCCAGGTCGCGGCGAGCGCCGCCGCGGACGGGAGCTGGGTCGTGTCGTTCATGCGGACGCCGACCGGCCCGTCCTGCAGCTTGAGCTGTGGGACGCACAGGCGCGGGATGCCTGCCACGAGGCCCGTGTACGAGCCCGCGGCGGTCCCGTGGACCAGCGTGATCTTCTCGTCGAGCGTCATCTGCGCGACGACCTGCTGGGCCCGCTTCGTGTCCGACGCGTGCGACGTGACCCACGGGCACGCCCCGCTCGCGGCGGCTGCGACGCCCGAGCCGTGGGCCGCCGTCGTGCCGCCGGGCGAGCCCGACGCCTGCGCGACGGCCGGTGCGGCCGCGAGCGCCAGGGCCGCTGCCGCGGCGACGCCGACGGCCCGGGCGCGCCCCGCTCTCTTCCTGGGATCCTGCGGTGCTGCTGTCGTTCCGGACACGTGGTCCTCCTGAGATACCTCGTCGTGCTCAGGACCGTGCGGAACCGGACCGCTGTGGCGGCCGGGCACGGTGGGGTCTCCCTGGATCCCCCGGTCCATGTCACTCGCATGCTTGACCTTCGGCAACTTGAGACAGCGTTGTCTGAGGATGGGCGGGTGCATCGGCCGACGCGTGATGCGCGGCATACTGGGGCACCGGCGCACCACGCCCCTGCGACCCCGCCACGGATGAGGACCCATGACCGACCCGACCGACTTCTCGCTGCCCGACCCGCTCGAGGACGCCCACGACGCCATCCGCCAGCTCGGCGCCGCCATCCAGGCCGCCGAGCTCAACGTCGCCCAGCTCCCCGACACCAGCGTCTCGAGCAACCTGCTCCTCGGGTTCGGCGACGACGGGTACGTCCTCGTCACCGTCATCGGCGGCAACGAGGTCACCACCTACCTCACGACCGGCGCCGCCGCCGACCTCCAGCACGACCGGCTCGCGGCGCTCGAGTTCGCCAACGCGCGCACGCGCGAGAACCCCGCCCTCCCCGTGTTCCTGCACGACGGCGGCGACGAGCACTGGGACTTCCTCGTCCAGCAGAGCCACCCCACCGCGATCCTCACGCAGAACCCCCGTTCCTGCGGGGCATGATCACCGCGAACATCGCGCGGAGCGTCGCGGTGCGCGAGGCGCTCGACGGCAACCCGCTCGGCGGGCGGGCGTACGAGGCGACGCCCGAGGACCTGCAGCGGCTCGCTCAGCGCGCGGTGGTCTGAGACCTCACGTCGGGCCGGGTCCGCTCGGCCCGACGGCGCAGCTCAGCTCGCGCGGCCGGGCGGCGGGACGACCTGCACCAGGTGCGCGAACGGCGCGAAGTCGTCGAGGTTCGCCGTCATGACCGCCGCGCCGTGCCGGTGCGCCTGTGCCGCGATGAGCGCGTCCTTGCTCCGCACCTTCGCCCCCGTCGCGCGGGCGCGCGCGGCGATGAAGCCGTAGGACCGGGTGCAGTCGAGGTCGAATGCCATCCAGGCGAAGATCTCGTCGAGGTCGTTGAGCCTCTGGGTCCGCCCGGCCGCGAGCTCCACGGCCGGCGCCGAGCAGATTCCGAACTCCAGCTCGGCGCGGCTCAGGATGCTCGCAGCCATCGGCTCGTCGTCGGGCAGGTCGAGCAGATGCAGGTCGATCAGGACGTTCGTGTCGAGCAGGATCATGCCCGGTCCGCCCACGGGTCGACGAGGTCGTCACCTTCGCGAAGCTTGGCCATGTCGGCCTGCCACGCCTCGTGATTCGCCTCGTCGAGGGGGCGGATCGTCTTGAGCCGGCTGCCTCGCACCCACGTCTCAGGCCGACGCTCGTCCGGGACCAGGCTCACTCCCGTCGGCTTCCCGTAGGTCGTGACCTCGATCGGCTCCCCGGACTCGAGGACACGACTGATCACCGCCTGGGGGTTCTGCTTGAGCTCGCGGGTGCCGACGGTCTCCATGTCCCCGGAGTAGGGGGCGCAATGTAGACGTGCGTCTACAAGTCGCCGGCTGTTCGAACGGGTGCACGCCGGGCCTCGAGACCGAACGCCGCCAGGGTGAAGCCCTGGAGCGCCGTCGCCACGAGGACTCCCCCGACGACGTCGGACGGGCGGTGCGCGAAGCCCGTCACGTTGTAGACGGCCGCGACCAGCGTCAGCAGCACGACGACGAAGGTCGCCTCCGCGCGCCACCTGGGCATCCCCCAGAGCGCGACGACGGCGCACGCGAGCGCCGCCGTCGTCGCCATGTGCGACGACGGGAAGGTGTTCTCGACGTACGCGAACGTGCCGTGGAACGGACGGGACAGCGTCTCCTTGAGCGCCTCCGAGCCGGCTGCGGCGAGCAGTACCGCGACGACCTGGGCGACGACGGGCCGAACGGCGCGGCGTATGACCGCGCGCACCGCCAGGACGACGACCGCCACCCCAAGGAGGATCGGGACGCCGTCACGGATTACGCCCGCGTGCTCACCGAGCGGCACCGCTTGGAACCGCGCGAAGACCACCACGTCGTGGCGCTGGCCCGCCTCCGTGCCCACCTCGACGAGGTAGACGAGGACGAAGCCGAGCACCGAGACGCCGGCCGTCACGAGCAGGTGCGCGCGGTCGAGCGGCACCGCGTACGCCGTCCGGCTCGGCGCGGCGGACGGCGCGTGCGGCCGGGCGGGCGCGTCCATACGCGCAACGTACGCGAGGTGCGCACGCCCCGACCCGCGTCGGGCACGACTTTCACCCCACGGGCAGTAGCGGGCTCAGTGGCCGCCGGTCCCGACCGCCGCGGCCGCCGCCACCTCGCCGACGATCACCGCGTCGATGAGCTGCTTGGCCCACGCCAGCACCTCGACCCCGTGCAGCGGCTTGCCGCCGATCCTGGCCGTCGTCGGGAACGGGACGAGGATGGTCCGGACCGCGGGCTTGAGGACCGTCCCGGGGTAGAGCCGCTTGAGCCGCAGGCTCGCGGACTCCGCGAGCTCGACGGGCGCGAACCGCACGAACTTTCCCTGCGCGGTGACGTCGGTGAGTCCCGCGCGTCGGGCGTGGTTGCGGAACGCGGCGACGTCGAACAGCGCGGACGCGACCTCGGGCAGCGCCCCGTACCGGTCGACGAGCTCGGCACGGATCTCCGCGAGCTGGGCGTCGTCCTGGGCGCCGGCGATCTTCTTGTACGCCTCGAGGCGCAGCCGCTCGTGCGCGATGTACTCGACGGGCAGGTGCGCGTCGACCGGCAGCTCGATCGTGACGTCCGCCTGCTCCTCCTCGACGTCGCCGCGGAACGACGCCACGGCCTCCCCGACCATGCGCACGTAGAGGTCGAACCCGACGCCCTCGATGTGGCCCGACTGCTCGCCGCCGAGCAGGTTGCCGGCGCCGCGGATCTCGAGGTCCTTCATCGCGACCTGCATGCCCGCGCCGAGGTCGGTGTGGGCGGCGATGGTCGCGAGGCGGTCGTGCGCGGTCTCGGTGAGCGGCCGCTCCGGCGGGTACAGGAAGTACGAGTAGGCGCGCTCCCGGCCGCGGCCCACGCGCCCGCGGAGCTGGTGGAGCTGCGAGA
The DNA here is from genome assembly GCF_030161555.1 of Luteimicrobium album. Lineage (GTDB taxonomy): Bacteria > Actinomycetota > Actinomycetes > Actinomycetales > Cellulomonadaceae > Luteimicrobium > Luteimicrobium album. The sequence goes on along the minus strand of NZ_BSUK01000001.1, from coordinate 2,500,306 downwards.
GCCCGAGCTGGTCGGCCCGCTCGAGGATGAGGGTGTTCGCGTTGGAGATGTCGAGGCCGGTCTCGATGATCGTCGTGCAGACGAGGACGTCGAGCTCCTTCTCCCAGAAGGCCCGGATCACCCGGTCGAGCTGGCCCTCGCTCATCTTGCCGTGCGCGACGTCGACCCTCGCCTCGGGCACGAGCTCCCGGAGGCGCGCGGCCGCCCGGTCGATGGACTCGACCCGGTTGTGCACGTAGAAGACCTGGCCCTCGCGCAGCAGCTCGCGCCGCACGGCCGCGGTGATCTGCTTGTCGTCGTACGCGCCCACGTAGGTGAGGACGGGGTGCCGCTCCTCGGGCGGGGTCGCGAGCGTCGACATCTCGCGGATGCCGGTGACGGCCATCTCGAGCGTGCGCGGGATCGGGGTCGCGGACATCGCGAGGACGTCCACGTTCGTGCGTAGGGCCTTGAGCGTCTCCTTGTGCTCGACGCCGAACCGCTGCTCCTCGTCGATGACCACGAGGCCGAGGTCCTTGAAGCGGATGCTGCCCGTGATGAGCCGGTGCGTGCCGATCACGACGTCGACCGACCCGTCCGCGAGGCCCGCGATCGTCTCGTTCGACTCCTTCTCGGACTGGAAGCGGGAGAGCGCGCGGACCGTCACCGGGAACTGGGCGTACCGCTCCGAGAAGGTCTCGAAGTGCTGCTGGACGAGCAGCGTCGTCGGGACGAGCACGGCGACCTGCTTGCCGTCCTGGACGGCCTTGAACGCGGCACGGATCGCGATCTCCGTCTTGCCGTAGCCGACGTCACCGCAGATCAGCCGGTCCATCGGCACCGACTTCTCCATGTCGGCCTTGACCTCGTCGATCGTCGAGAGCTGGTCCGGGGTCTCGATGTACGCGAAGGCGTCCTCGAGCTCGCGCTGCCACGGGGTGTCGGGGCCGAACGCATGCCCCTCGGTGGCCATGCGCGCCGAGTAGAGGCGGATGAGCTCGCTCGCGATCTCCTTGACGTGCTTGCGCGCGCGGCTCTTGGTCTTCGCCCAGTCCGAGCCGCCCATCTTGGACAGGCTCGGCGACTCGCCGCCGACGTACTTGGTGACCTGGTCGAGCTGGTCCATCGGGACGAACAGCCGGTCCCCGGGCTGGCCGCGCTTCGAGCTGGCGTACTCCAGGACGAGGTACTCGCGCGTCGCAGCGTTCGCGCCGGTGCCGAGCGTGCGCTGCACCATCTCGACGAACCGCCCGACGCCGTGCTGCTCGTGCACCACGAAGTCGCCCGCGCGCAGCTGCAGCGGGTCGACGACGTTGCGCCGCCGGCTCGGCATGCGGCGCATGTCCTTGGTGCCCTGACCCGCCCGCCCCGTGAGGTCGGACTCGCTGAACACCGCGAGCTTGAGGTCGGGCATGACGAAGCCCGGGACGCCCGGTGCGACCGTCACGAGGACGATGCCGGGCTCGGGGCCCTCGGGAGCATCCGTAGCATTCAGCGACGGGACCAGCCGAGCCGCCGTGTCCGACGCGCGGAGCTGCTCCGTCATGCGCTGGGCGGGGCCGTGCCCCTCCGTGGTGAGGACCAGGCGCCACTCGGCGTGCTGGAGGCCGCGGACGTCGTCGACGGCGCGGGCCACGTCCCCCGCGTAGCGCTCGACGTCGCGCGCCGGGATCGTCAGGGTCTCGACCCCGTCTTCGACGAGCGCGTTCAGCTCTTCGTCGCCCAGGCCGAACGACGAGAACGTCCACCAGCCGAGCCCTCGCCGGGCCGACTCGTCGCGGACGTCCGCGAGCGTCAGGAACGACGCCGCCGACAGGTCGAGCGGCGTGTTCCCGCCGCCGGCCGCGCCGGTCCACGCCGCGGCCAGGAACTCCTCGGTGGTCGCCACCAGGTCGTGCGCACGACGGCGCACACGCTCGGGCTCGACCGCCACCAGGAGCGCGTCGTCGGGCACGAGGGACAGCACCGGGACCATCCGGTCCACGAGGACCGGGGTGAGGGACTCCATGCCCTCGGTCGCGATGCCGTTCGCGATCCGCTCGAGCATGTCGACGGCGCCCGGCAGCTTCTCCTGCAGGCTCAGCGCCCGCGCCCGGACCTCCGGGGTGAGCAGCAGCTCGCGGCACGGCGGCGCCCACACGCCGCGCTCCGCGACCTCGAGGCTGCGCTGGTCCGCGACCGAGAACCAGCGGATCTCCTCGACCACGTCGCCCCACAGCTCGACGCGCAGCGGGTGGTCCTCCGTCGGCGGGAAGACGTCGAGGATGCCGCCGCGCACCGCGAACTCCCCGCGCCGCTCGACCATGTCCACGCGCGCGTACGCGGCGTCGGAGAGGCGCTGCGCGACATCCTCCAGGTCCACGCGGGTGCCCTGGTGGAGCTCGACGGGCGCCAGCTCGCCCAGGTTCTCCACGACCGGCTGGACGAGGGCTCGCACAGAGACCACGAGGACCCGGACCGGTCCCGTGTGGCTCGTGCCCGACGGCCCCAGCCCGCTCCCGGGGGTCGCTGCGGCCGCGTCGGCGCTCGCGGGGGCGTCGGGGGTCGACGGGTGCGCGAGGCGGCGGAACACCGCGAGGCGCCGCGCCACCGTGTCCGCCCGCGGCGACAGGCGCTCGTGCGGGAGGGTCTCCCAGCTCGGCAGCACCGCGACGGACTCGTGCGCGTCGTCCGGGAGGTAGGCGCGCACCGCGGTGGCGAGCTCGTCCGCCTCGCGGCCCGTCGCCGTCACGACAACCAGAGGGCGCTTCGCGCTCGCCGCGGCCAGGAGGGGCGGGCGGGCACCCACCGACGCGACGACGTCCAGCTCGCCCCGGGCACGGACGCGCTCGACGACGGACGCGGCCGTCGGGTCGGCCAGGACGGCGGGCAGGAGTCCAGTGAGGTTCATGCGATTCCTTCGACGTGCGCGGGCGGTGCCGACGGGCGGGCAACACGAACGGCCCGATCCGTCGACCGGAGCGGGCTGCTCGTCAAGAGTACGCGGACGAACAGGCACGCACCGGAGCCCAATCGGACGCGGAGAGCCGGAGGACGACGGTGGACGGGCCGCTCCAGATGACGTCCACCGACGACCATCCTTCGGTGGCGAGGCCGGTGACCGCGGCATCGAGAGTGGTCTCTCGCAAGGACACGAGCCCGACCGTGCACGCGCCGCGCGAGACGTCGCTCGGCGACGTAGGACGTCCCGCGTCGAACAGCTGGCCGTGCTCGCTCCCCCGAACCGCGAACCCGACGTCGGCCAGTCCGACGAAGTCGGACGGGTAGGCGTCACGTGCTCGCCTCGGGGACCGCGCTGAGCCGTCGTCGGGCACGAAGACCACCGCATCGCAGGTCGCTCCGTGCGTCGACACGACCTCGGCCGCCGCGGACCAGTCGCTGTTGTCCTTCGCGCCGACCGACCATGCCTGTGCGACCGCCCATGCCCCCAGCACGGTCAGCACGGCGCCGGTCGCGACTGCCCAGCGCAGACCGATCGACGCGAGGAAAGCTCCGAGGAGAAGGGCGACGGCCGGCGCGGTGTAGGCGAGATAGCGAGGTACGAACATCGGCGACACTGCGAGGCTCACCGCCAGCACCAGGACGTTGGGCACGATGGCCCATGCGAGCGCCAGAACCGCGGGGGAACGGGAGAGCTCCGCCACGCCAGGGGAAACCCCCACGGCAGCAGCACGACGGCGGCCATCGCAAGCCAGGCCGGTGCGGCGAACGGTGCCTGTCCACCGAACCACTCGTGCACGCTGAGGGTGCGCGCGACGTCCCACGCCGTGGGAGCCTCGACCCAGCCGATCTGCCCCTTTTGCCGCTCGGCGAGGACGACGAACGGCGCGAGCGCCGCGAGAGCGCACCCGACGGTCAGCGTGAACCGACGCCAGACCTGACCACTCGGACGGACGGCGAGCAGGACCAGGGCGTGCGCCACGACCAGCGTCAGGGACTGCACGAAGGCGAGGGCCGTCGCCGCGATCCCACATGCGTAGAGGATCCACCACGACGCCTTACGTTCCCGGACCGCGAGCACGAATGCCACGGCGGTCCAGGTCGCGAGCGCAGTCACGAACGCCTCGGACCGGGCTTCGATCGCCGCGCCCGTCGACACCGGGAGCACCAGCATCGCGAAACCTGAAGCGACAGCCAGCCGTCGTCCGGCCAGCACCGCCCCCAGAACCACCACGCCGGCTGTCGCGCAGCCCGTGAAGACCGCGCTCAGGATGCGGACCGCAACCACGCTGTCGCCGAACGTGGCCGTCCAGGCCTGGACGACGACGTACCAGAAGCCGTGGACCAGATCCATGTGACCGAGGAGCGCGACCAGGACCGGCATCGACCTTCTGACGGCCACCAGGGTCGCCACCTCGTCGGTCCATGCGGAAGGGCGACCGGCACCCCACAGCCCGACCAGGACCGCAATACATGCGAGGAGCACCGACCATGCTGCGACCGAGAGGTCGCGCCATGCCCGCACGGGTGTGCCACTGCTCGACGACGGCTCCACGCGCGAAGCGTACGGACCTGCCGCCTCGAGGACGCGCGATGGGCCGGGTGAATCTCCGTGCGCGCACCCGACACTCGTTCGGACGATGCCGCCGGCCTTGCGTCAGCCTTGGTAGAGGCGCTCGTAGTCGTCGACGACCGTGGTCAGGGCGAACGTTGCGGCGCGCTGGAGTCCCGACTGACGGAGCTCTACGAGCCCACCGGGGTCGCCGAGCAGTCCGCGCAGGGTCGGGCCGATCTCGGAGAGCTCGGCGAGCACTCCCACGCGCCCCTCGTCGGTCACGTATCGAGCGCCAGGGTTCGGAGTCGCGACGACCGGTACCCCGCTCGCCATTGCCTCGACGTACGGGATGCCGAAGCCCTCGTAGTCGGACGGCAGACAGAACACCCAGGCGCGTCGGTACACGTCGGCGAGCTCGGCGTCCGACAGCTCCCCGAGCACGCGTACCCCGTCCCCCGGGTTCGGGGGCGCGTCGCGCGTGACCATCCAGAGCTCAGCTTCAGGCAGGGTCGGCCGGACGACGTCACGGAACTGCGTCGCGAGCTCGGCCCCGCGCTTCCGCCCGGCCCAGGTGCCCACGAACAGGACGACCGGGTGGTCGGCGCGCGCGCCGTCGTCGGGGGCGAAGCGGGTGAGGTCGACGCCGTTCGGGATCACGCCGTGCACCCACGGGTACCAGCGCCGGGTCGCAGGCGAGACGACGACGGTCCCGTCGGCGACGAGGCTCGCGAGCACCTCGGACAGTCCGAGCAGCACCATACGCGCCTTCTCCTTGAGCCCCTTGATGGTGCGGGCCTCCTCGAAGCAGGACCCGTGCAGCGTGCGCACGTGCCGCGGTACCCGGCGACGCCACATCCAGTAGTCGTCGCCGTGCGCGTGGATGACGTCGTACCCGGAGAAGTCGAGGCGCCGGAGCGCGAGCGCGAACCGGAACGTCCTCCCGACGCCGGCCATCTCGATGTGGCGGTGCCGGTAGACGGCGCCCTCCACGGGTGGGCAATCGCTGAAGACGTCGACGTGGTGGCCACGGCGCGTCAGCTCGGTTGCGAGCGCATGGACCTGGTAGCCGATGCCCATCTTCGAGGTGCTCGGGAGGTAGTACGAGATCATCGCGATCCGCAGGGAACGCGTCGTCGGGTCAGCCACGCAGACCGTCCCGGAGAGCCTCGAGCCAGCGGCGCCCGAACCGGAGGTCGGGCTCGAGGTGGTTGCCCTCGGCCCACTCGTTCCACGACTTGACCCACAGGAGCCGCTCGTCCGCGGGCCGCGAGGCGAGGCTCTCGGCGGCCTGTCGGACGTTCGCGCCAAAGGCTTCCGGCGTCGCGCCGCGGAGCACGACGCCGCCCCGGCCCGACCGGGGCGTGTTGTCCCAGTTTGGATAGACGCACGGCTGGACATGGGGACCGGTCAGGTTCTGCGACGTCCAGTCGGTCGTGTACGGGTAGATCTCCGGGCCGCCACGCAGCTTGCGGTAGGCCCGCATCCGGTACAGGGCCACGGGTGACGTGTCCGCCGGCATGCGCATGTACACGCCGGCGTCGAAGCCGTCCTCCTCGACCCGGTCGTAACGCACGCCACGGCCCAGGAGGTCGCTCATCTCGGCGATCAGGTACAGCGCCTCGAGCCCCGCGTCGCGCGCCCAGCCCTGCCACAGGTCGACGAACGCCGCGGCGTCGGGCAACTCCTCGGGCCGGAACACGTAGAAGACCGGCCGGCCGCCGACCCGCAGGTAGCGCTCGTCTCGGAACGCCGGGAGGACCGCGTCGAAGTGGGCGCGGTAGTCGTCCACGCCGGGGTACCGCTGTTCGACGAGGACGCGATCGGCGTCCCCGTGCCAGATCCCGCTCCACGTCTGGTTCGCCCACGCCAGGCAGAAGGAGATGCCCGGCTCCCCCGACGTGAGCACCTCCTGGAACGGGCGCTCCAGGATCCGTCGACCGTCACCGAACCAGTAGTGCCAGTAAGCGAACGCCTCGACGCCGTACTCCATGGCGAGCTCCGCCTGCGCCCGCCGCGCCTCGGGGAGGCGCAGGTCGTAGAACCCGAGGTCGGCGGGGACGTCCGGCTGATGGTGGCCTGGGAAGAGTCGGCGAGCGCGGGCGACGTTGGTCCACTCGGTGAACCCCGCACCCCACCACACGTCGTTCTCCGGGATCGGGTGGAACTGCGGCAGGTAGAACGCGACGGCGCGGGACAGTCTGCTGCCGGTACCCGTGTCGATGTCGCTCACGCGCCCAAGATACGGTCTGCCCCCACCGTCTCCGGCACCCGCACGGAGACTTCACCCCGGTCAGACGAAGCGCTTCGCGTAACCCAGCCGGTACGTCAGGTCGTGGCTGCGTTCCCGGACGAATCGCGCCGGATTGCCGGCGACCATGGCGAACGGCGCGACGTCCTTCGTGACGACCGCACCCGCCGCGACGACGGCGCCCTCGCCGACGGTCACCCCGGGCAGCACGATGGCGTGGCTCGCGATCCAGGCGTGGTCGCCGACCACGACCGGCGCGCCGACCTCGGCGAAGTCCGGGGAGTCGACCGCGTGCTGCCGGGTGTAGATGGTGACGTGGCTCCCGAGGTTGACCGAGTCCCCGATCGTGAGCCCGGAACGACCGTCGAGGAACACGCTGTCACCGATCGTGCAGTGGTCGCCGACGACGATGCGCTCGGGCGCGTAGAACTCTGCCCGCCAGTGGATGCTCGAGGTTGGCGGCAGCACCATCCCCGCCCGCCGGTAGAACCAGTTCCTGACGGAGTGGGAAGGCACGCGCCCCAGGTCCGTCAGGAGCCGCAGCCGTAAATCGCCCCATACCTCCCGGCGCCACCGCGCAGCCGCGAGCAACGGGGCCGGAGCGAGGATTTCACCTCGTCGCGAAGGGTCATGGAGACTGCTCCTCGGGCGCGTGACAAGCGATGATCGTGACCATACCGCCGCGCGACCCCTCTCGCGGCCGGTCGACGTCGACGGAGGACCTGTGACGAGACGCATCGGCGCATACGTGCTGCCGGGCGACGCGACGTGGCTCGACCGAACCCTCCCTGCCTACTACGGACTGGTCGACGAGCTGGTTGTCCCCGTACCGACCGACGGCCGCGGCTGGACCGGTGCGCCGATCGAGGTCGAGCGCTGCCTGGAGATCGTCCGGGCCGTCGACACGAGAGGGCTCCTCCGGATCGTCGAGGGCCGGTGGACCCGTCCGGACGATCCGCTCGCTGCCGACACCGCGCAGCGGCAGGCCGCCGTCGACGCTCTCTCCCCGTCGGTCGACTGGGTCCTTCAGGTCGACAACGACGAGCTCCTCCCAGACCCGACGGTCCTGCGGACCGCGATCGACCGCGCGGAGGAGCTCGGCGTCGTGGGCGTCGAGGTTCCCATGCGTGTCGTGTTCCGGCGCACACGGCGTCACGTCTTCGAGGTCGCCTGCACGGACGGCAGCCCGCACCACGAGTACCCAGGGCCGCTCGTCGTGCGCGCGGGCGCCCGCCTCGTCGATGCCAGGCGCGCCGACGGGCCCTTCCTGCGGCTCGTGGTCGCCGGCGGCGACAGGTCGCTGCAGGTGGGCCGGCCGGCGGAGCCCGGTGAGCTGCGTGAGGCCACGCTCAGCGCGGAGCAGGCCGTCGTCCACAACTCCTGGGGCCGCCCGAGCGCAGACATCCGGCGCAAGGTGCACTCGTGGGGGCACGCGAACGACACGAAGCAGCGCCGCTACTTCTGGGCGGTGTGGTGGCCGGCTCCGCTCACCTGGTGGGCGCTGCGCGACTTCCATCCGTTCGCGCGCGGACTGTGGCCGCGCCTGCTGCGGCGGCGTGGCGATGCCTGACCGACCGGTCGTGCTGGCGCGCCTCGACGGGTCCTCCGGGCGCGACGCCGACGCCCTCGCCGGGAGGAGCCTCGTCGTGGTGCTGTCGTTCGAAGGACGGGAGGACACGCTCCGCTGCGTCGCCTCGCTCGTCGACGGCTCGCCGGCGCACACCGTGCTCGTGGTCGACAACGGGTCGGGCGACGGGACGGTCGCCGCCGTCGAGGAACGGTTCCCGCAGGTTCGCACGCACGAGACGGGCGCGAACCTCGGCTTCGCGGGCGGGATGAACGTCGGAGTCGCCCGCGGGCTCGCCGAGGGCTTCGACGCGATCACGATCCTCAACAACGACACCGTGGTCGAGCCCGGCGCGATGGACCGGCTGGTCGCGGCCGCGATGCGGGATGCCGTCGCGGTGAGCCCGAGGGTCGTCTACCTCGCAGATCCGACCCGCGACTGGTTCGCCGGCGGGGTGCTGGACCCCCACGACGGGCTCCCGCGGCACGCCCCGTACGACGAGGCCCGCTACCGCGCCGAGACGGCGGACGCCGCCGGGGGCTGCTACCCGGTCGACCTCCTGGCCGGGTGCTGCATCGCGGCGAGCTCCTCGGCGTGGCGACGGGTCGGGGGCTTCGACGAGCGCTACTTCCTCAACTTCGAGGACTCGGACTGGTCGCTGCGCGCCCGCGCGGCCGGGTTCTCCCTGCAGGTGGACCCGCGGGCCGTCGTGCGGCACCGGGTGTCCGCGTCATTCGTCGGTCAGCACTCTTACCTCGGGACGTTCTACTACACCCGCAACCTGCTGCTGTTCGCGCGGACGTGGCGGGGGCACGGACCACGGGGTTGGGCGATGCTGTGGCGCCGGGTCGTGCGTCCGCTGCCGTCGCAGCTCCGCGGGACCGGGATCCGCGAGTCCGCCCGGCGCACCGCCGTCGTGGCGTCGGGCGTCGTCGCGCACCTCACGAGGCGCTACGGGCGCGCGCCGAGGGCGCTGGAGCGGCGTGCGACGTCGTGGGCGGGACGCCGCTAGATCACGTCGGCAAAGTTGCGCTCCCACGACTGGAAGAACAGCGCACCCAGGTAGAAGACGACGACCGCCGCACCGGCGAACGCGCCGATCTGCCACAGGGGCGGCCGGTCCAACCCGAGGAGCGACCACCGGAAGAGGCCGAGCATCCAGGTCAGCGGGTTCGCGTTGAACAGGCCGCGCAGGTTCTCCGGCACCTCCGAGACCGCGTAGGCGACCGGGGACGCGTACAGGAGGACCTGCGTCAGCCACGGAAGGACGTAGCCCACGTCGCGGTACTTCACCTGGAGCGCGGCTGCCGCGAGGCCGAGACCCATCGACAGCAGGACGACCAGCACCACCCAGACCGGGACCAGCAGGACGGGCCAGCCTGGGTTGATCCCGTAGAGGATCAGGAGCACCACGCCCAGCACGAGGGCGACGAGGAAGTCCAGCAGCACGGACGCGGCGCTCGCTAGGGGCACAATCATGCGCGGGAAGAAGACCTTCGACACGAGTGACTGGTTGGCGACCATCGACGGGGCGCTGCGACCGAGCACGTTGTTGAAGAGGTTCCACGCCAGCATGCCCATGTACGAGAAGACGAAGTACGGGACGCCGTCGGAGCTCAGGTTCGCGACTTGGCCGAACACGATCGAGAAGATGCCAGCCGACGCGAGCGGCTGGAGGACCACCCAGGCGACGCCGACGACCGTCTGGCGGTAGCGGAGGAGGATGTCACGCTGCGCGAACCGGTACGCGACCTCGCGCGCCTCCCACAGCTCGGCCCAGCGGGGCAACGCGAACCGGCCCGGCGGCGTGATGACCGTCGTCGCGGTGCGCTTCCCCGGGCCGACCCGCGTGCGGTCGACCTTCCGTGGCGGGCGCCGGTGCTCAGCGCGAGATCCTCGCGGTTCACCCGGCGGCACCGCCAGCGGGCCGAGCCTGGTAGGAGTAGTCCGACAGGACGAGCCCGGAGGCCAGCGCCTCGTCGCCAGCCAGGACCGGGTACGGCGAGACCGGGAGCACCTCGAACACGGCCGCACCCTCCCACGAGTCGAGAACCCCGGTCTTGCAGACGAAGACGTCGACCGTGTAGCGGCCGGGTTTGAGCCACAGGTCCCGGATCGCGAGGGTGAGGGACTGTGGCGTGGCGGGATCGAGCCACACGCCGACGTTGCGGGAGTCGCACTGGACGACGACGACGCCGTTCTCGTCGTTGACGTGGACGGACACGAAGTATTGGCCGATCATCGCCGTGTTCGCATCGATGTCGATCTCGAGGATCTTGTCCTCGGCGGGCTCGAACGACTCCTCCGCCAGCCGGACGGACCGCGCCCGAAGCTCGCCGGTCCCCGCGCGCCGCGACGCGTCGGTCTGCTCGGCCGCGAATGCGGAGAAGCTCGCCCGGTAACGTTCGAGCGCGCCGTCGACGGGGCCGTAGTAGGAGAGGCGGCCCCGCTCGAGGTAGAGCGCGGACGTGCAGAGCGCCGTGACGGTCTGCATCTGGTGGCTGACGTAGAGGACGGTGCGCCCGTCCTTGGCGACGTCCCGCATCTTCGCGAGCGACTTGGCCTGGAACTCGGCGTCCCCGACCGCGAGAACCTCGTCGATCGCGAGGATCTCGGTCTCGAGGTGGGCAGCCACCGCGAACGCCAACCGGACGTACATCCCGGACGAGTAGCGCTTGACGGGCGTGTCGAGGAACTTCTCGACCCCGGAGAACTCGACGATGCTGTCGAACTGGCGCCGGATCTCCACGCGGTTCATCCCCAGCAGGGAACCGGACAGGAAGATGTTCTCCCGGCCCGTGAGCTCCGGGTGGAACCCTGTCCCCACCTCGAGCAGGCTGCCGATCCGGCCTGCGAGCTCGATCCGCCCGTGCGTGGGAGCCGTGATCCGGGTCAGGAGCTTGAGGAGCGTCGACTTGCCGGCGCCGTTGCGTCCGACGATGCCGACCGCCTCACCCCAGGGGACGTCGAAGGAGACGTCGTCGAGGGCGCGGAACTCCTCGAACCGCGTCCGGCGCAGCGGATGCCTCATACGCTCGACGGCGGCCTCGACGGCGGTGTTGGGCCGGTAGCCCTTGCGGCCGACTCGGTAGGATTTGCCGAGCCCGCTGACGACGACGGCCTTTCCCCGGCCCGGCTCATGCGCGCCCTCGGAACCGGGAGCGGGCGCGGGCGCCGCTCCGAAGGCCCGCGGCCGCAGGCCGGGGGTCGTGGTTCGTCAGGTTCGGCACCTCGCCATTATCGGGGAGACTCCCCGGACGACGGCCCGGCCACGGCCATTTCACCCCGGCACCAGCCATCTCACCCGCATGGCCGGTCGATACGATCGACGCTGATCCGGACGGCCGCGAAAGGTGGGGACACGCATGGCGCAGCGCCTGACCCACCTCATCACGCCGGGCGACCACTACTCACCGTTGACGGGCAGCGCCGTGCCCACGGTCGTCCACGGCCTGAGCAGCGCGACACCGGTCGGGGAGGCCTCCCCCGTCGTCGTGGTCGCCCGTGGCACTTACGCGGAGCGCTACGACGACGCGCGGATCGTCGAGTACGACGACCACGTCCCGGGGCGGCTCGCCGGGAAGGCGATGCGGTACGTGGACCCCGTCTGCGGCGCCGTTCTGGGTACCCGGCCCGCCGCGCGGCGGCGCAGCCGCCCGGCCGTGGAGGCGTCGGGGCAGGGCGACGGGGTCGTCCTCGCCCACAACCTCCCCCAGTCGGTCCCACTGCTCCACGCAGCCGGGCACGCCTCGGCGCTGTACGCCCACAACCAGTTGCTCGGCACCTACACCAGCCGTGAGGCGAGCCGCGCGCTCGACGGCGCCACGGCGATCGTCGCGGTGAGCGACTACCTCGCCGACGCGCTGAGCGAGCGTCTCCCGCCCCGGCTCAGGAGTCGCGTCACCGTGGTTCGCAACGGCGTCGACGCCGACCAGTTCGCCGCGCCGGAGCGGGTCGACGACGGCGTCGTCGACGTGGCCTTCATCGGCAGGGTGATTCCGGAGAAGGGGTCCACGTCCTCGTCGAGGCCGTGGTCCGGACCGGGCGTCCCGACATCCGGCTGACCGTCGTCGGTGGGGCCGGATTCGCCCCGAACGCGCCGCTGACCCCCTACGAGAAGTCCCTCCGACGCGTCGCGGCCCCCGCCGAGGACCGGATCAGGTTCGTCCCCTTCACAGCGCGAGCCGACGTACCGCGGCGGCTGGGAGCGGCCGACGTGACCGTGGTGCCGTCGACGTGGCCGGATCCCTGCCCGCTCACGGTGCTGGAGGGTGCGGCGTCGGGTGCGGCCGTGGTCGCGTCGCGTATCGGCGGGATCCCGGAGATCGCGGGCCCCGCGCCCGGAGCGACCCTGGTGCGCCCGGGGGACGTCGACGAGCTCGCGGGAGTGCTGCGAGGGTTCGCGGAGTCGCCCGCCGCGCTGAGCCGCGCCCAGGCCGCTGCCGCGGCCTACGCGCAGTCGCACGAAGCGTCCTGGGACCTGGCGCTCGCGACGTTGCAGGGAGCGCTCGATGGCTGAGCCGGACGTCGTCGTCATCATCCCGGCCCGGGACGCCGAGACCACCATCGGAGACCAGCTCGCCGCGCTCCACGCCCAGGACTGCGGTGTCCCGTTCCAGGTCGTGGTCTGCGACAACGGCTCCACCGACGCGACCGCCGACGTTGCGCGCTCCTGGGCGGACCGTCTCGAGCACCTCACCGTGCTGGACGCGTCGGCGCGGCGCGGGCCCAGCGCAGCCCGTAACGAGGGCGCGCGGCGGACGACGGCACCGTTCCTCGTGTTCTGCGACGCCGACGACGTGGTCGCGCCGGGCTGGCTGCGCGCGATGCGGGAGGGATTGGGCAAGGCGGCGCTCGTCGCCGGCGTGCTGGAGGGGGACAGCCTGAACGCCGGGCACCGGGGCGCTCTGAGCTGGGTGCCTGACGGCGTGTACCGCAAGCCGTTCCTCGACCTGCTTGCCGTCTCGTCCAACAACTTCGGGATCCGACGGGATGTGTTCGAGGCCCTGGGCGGATTCGAGGAGCGGCTGTCGACGAACGAGGACACCGACCTGTCCTGGCGGGTGCAGCTGGCGGGTCACGCGCTCGTCCGCGAGACCGAGGCCGTCGTCCACGTCAGGAAGAGAGAGGGTCTTCGCGCCATCTACCGGCAGGCATACACGTACGGTGCCGGGGACAAGCTGCTGAAGGCCCGCTACGCAGAGGTCATCGCCGCATTCGACGAGAGCCCGCGCCCCCTGCTGCGGCAGACGACGCACCCCCGCCCACGGAGCACGTCGTCCGGCGAGCGCTGAACAAGGCACGGCGGGTGCACCGCCCGGCCGACCTCGCCGACCAGGTGTGGCGGGCGGGGCACTGGGTGGGCGACCGGTTCGGGCGGGACGATCCGACGATCCCGCGCGTGCCGGCGCCCGAGCACCTTCCCCCGGTGTCGCTCGGCTGAGTCAGGAGTCGGCCGTCGCCCCGAGACGTCGCGCGACGCCGCCCGCGCGCGTGCGTGCCCGCCGCGCGGCCTCGGTGATCCCGGCGCCGTACCGTGCGAGGCTTCCCCGGTTCAGGAGATCCACGGCGGCCCGTACCTGCCCGACGGCGAACTCGTGCTGTCGCGCGTCCGTGTGCCCCCGGTAGGCTGGCTCGACGGCCATCGTCACGGCGAGGTGCAGGCCGTACAGCCGGACGCGCAGCGCCTCTCCTTTGCTCAGCGAGCTCGTCCCGTAGCCGCGCAGGAACGCGGACGAGTGCCCGAACGCTGGGAGCTGCGACCCGATGAAGCCGTACTCCATCAGAGGGTCGGCGTACATCGCCCGCTCGTGGTCGATCAGCGCGACGATGCGACCGTCACGGACCATCACGTTCGAGTCCCAGAGATCGCGCTCGACGAACCGCGGGGTCACCACGTCGTCCAGGACGGAGGCGTGCCGCGCCACGGTCGCACGCACCACGTCGTAGGGGAGCCCGAGGTCGACGGCGCGTCGTTCGCCGTCGGACAGGACGTCCTCCACCATCGTCACGAAAACCGTCCGCCAGGACCCGCTCGTGGCCTCGACGATCCGCCCGAAGGACTCCCCCGGGATGTCGTTCAGCCGGCGGTTGAGCCGGCCGACGTTCTCGAGCTGCCGCTCCCGCTCCCCGAAGGAGAGTCGCGAGCTCAGCACCCCGAGGTCGCTGCCCTCGACGAACTCCATGAAGAACCAGGTGGCATTCGCCAGGTCGTGCGTGCGGTCGACGTGGTCGATGCGGGGGACCAGGTCAGGCACGTGGCTCCTGAGGACGTCCATCGCCGCTAGCTCGACCTCCATGGCGTCCCGCTCATGCGTGAGCACCTCGACGTCCGAGGGCGGCGCGATCTTCAGCGCGACGTCCCGGCCGTCCCGCAGCCGGATCCTGTAAGCGACGTTGAACCAGCCGTTGCCCAGCTCCGTGCACCAGCCAGAAGGGCCACCGACGGACCGAGGCACGGCGGCCGCGCCGTAGGCACGCTCGACCATCGCGGCCAGCACCCCCGCGTCCTGCCGGTTCTTCGTCACGCTGTCCACGGACTGCCCTCGACCTCCGGGACGAGCTCGAGTCCTGCCCCTTCTCCACGTACCGCTCTCCGGTCGCCGGGCAGGCCCATCCGCCGTCCGCGAGCGGCTTGAGCGGCTGACCGGCACGTCCCACCCAGCCGATCCTCCGCGCGGGCGTACCGGCGACGAGCGCAAAGTCGGGCACGTCGCGGATTACCACGCTGCCCGCCGCCACGGTGGCCCAGCGGCCGACGGTCACCGGCGCGACGCACACGGAGCGCGCACCGATCGCGGCTCCCGTCCTGATGCGGACACCGACGGCCTGCCAGTCGTCCCCGGACTTGAGGCTCCCGTCGACGTTCACGGCGCGTGGGTAGAGATCGTTCGTCAGCACGACCTCCGGCCCGACGAACACGCCGTCCTCCAGGACCGCCGGCTCGTAGACCAGCGCGTAGTTCTGCAGCTTGCAGCGCGCCCCGACCGTGACACCGGGGCCGATGTACGCGCCACGGCCGACCGTGGTCTCCTCCCCCACGACGGCGTCCTCACGGATCTGCGCCAAGTGCCAGACCCGCACGTCACGTCCCAGCCTCGCGCTCGGGTCGACGTCCGCCGTGCTCTCGATACGCGTCACTGCTGCCTCCGTACGGGTGAAACCGCGCCGCTCCTGACCGCGTGCCGTCCACGGCTCACTAGTCTGGCGTATCGAGGAACCGACAGGAGGTTGGCTCGTGGATGAACCTGCCGCTCACCCGCGGTTCTCGGTCGTGGTGCCCTGCTACAACTACGGCCACTTCCTCCCCGCCTGCGTCGCGAGCGTGCTCGACCAGGACGTGGAGGTCGAGATCGTCGTCGTCGAGGACAGGTCGACCGACTCGAGCGGCGAGGTCGCCGACGCTCTCGCCGCGCAGGACGGTCGCGTGCGGGTGCTCCACAACGAGGTCAACCTGGGTCTGATCGGCACCGCCAACCGCGGCCTGGCCGAAGCGCGCGGCGAGTTCCTCGTGCTCCTCTCCGCGGACGACCTCCTGGCTCCGGGTGCCCTCGCGCGCGCCGAGCGGCTCTTCGACGCCGACCCCGCCGTAGGGCTTGTGTACGGCGACGTCGAGCTCTTCGAGGACGAGGTCCCGCCCAGGCGCCCGGACGCCACCCCACGCTGGTACGTCTGGCCGGGACGCCGGTGGGCGCGCATCGTGGCGCGTACCGCGGACAACCCCATCTCCAGCCCGGAGGCGATCGTCCGGCGCGACGTGCTGGACGCCGTCGGGCCGTACCGCGCGGAGTTCCCGCACACCAGTGACCTCAAGTACTGGCTGGAGAGCGCGCAGCACGCCGACGTCGCGCGCATCGCAGGGCCGGTGGCGGCGTACTACCGACGGCACGGCGACAACATGAGCGCGGTGCACTTCGGGGAGCCGCTCGTCGACGCGACCGAACGGCTGCGCGCCTTCGACTCCAGCGACACGGGCCCGACGGCGTGGGACGCACGGGCCGCTCGGCGGGCGGTCGCGCACCACTTCCTCTGGATGTCGCTCGTGCTGTCGGGGACTTCTGAGGACGGCCGCTCCGAGCACTACCGGACCTGGGCGACCGAGATCGACTCCCGTCGGCGCTTCCTGGTGATGTGCCGGGTGACGGACGCCTTCCGCCCGGGCCACGGCCCCCGGCTCGTGCCGAAGGTCGCGCCGAAGCTGGCCGGAGCGCGGTGGCGCGTACGACGAACGCTCGGCCGGGCCCGCTGGCGGCTCGGCGCCCGGCGCGTCGTCCGGCAGCCTGTCACCACTCCTGGCGGCTCAGCCTCGCGTCCCGCTGCGCCCGCAGTCGACGAGCGGCGGACAGCACGCGGTTGACCAGGGGTGAGCCGCTCCGGCCGGGAGGCGGCGTCCAGTCCGACCAGTCCGTGTACCGGACCGCCTCGATCCAGTAGTCCTTGAGCGGGTGACCGGTCAGCGGCTGCCACGGCTTGTCGCTCTCGGTGTAGTGGACGACCGCGGGGTCGGCCACGGCCGCGGACGTCTCCTCCGGCCACAGCGCCCACGCCTCGCCTCCTCGCACGTCGACGGTCTGGAGGTTCCAGCGCCGCAGCAGCTCGTGCCACCGGCCGGCGACGACGGCGTTCAGCGCGTCCTGGTCGGCGAAGTACGGCTGGGTCGTCCGGAGGATCTCGAGGCACCGCTCCCCGACGCGCTCGGACTTCCATCGCTCGACGTCGATCACGAGGAGGCCGGCGTTGAAGTACGGGGTGTCGGGCTCCATCCCGAGCTCCTGCCAGCACGGGAACCGGTTGCGAGCAGCCCACGGGCAGCCACCGTCGCGCACGGCCGCCAGCAGTGCCCCGTCGTCCAGGGGCGCGGCGAAGGCGTCGTCGAGGGGCCGGCGGACCACGACGTCGGCATCGAGGTAGAGGACCCGCCCGATCCCTGCCGGGAGCAGCTCGCCGAGGTGCAGACGGAAGAGCGTCGCCGGCGAGATCCACGGCGGGTAGTGGGCGCCGTCGACGCTCGCCGCGTCGATGCGGTACCAGCGGAGCTCGAGCTTCTTCAGCGGGGCAGCCACCCGCGTCATCTCGTCGCTCGACAGCCCGCTGTGAAACACGTGGACGACGACCTCGCCGTCGTCCGCCGTGGACTGCTCGAGCGAGGCCAGAGTGACGGCGAGCGGAAGGGCGTAGCGGTCGTCGACGCACATCATGACGTCGATCCGGCCCGCGGCGGAGGCCATCATGCGCCCCCGGTACCCGCGACCGAGCGGCGCAGTGCGTCGACCACGACGTCCTGCTGACCCGAGGTCAGGTGGGGGTGCATCGGCAACGACAGGATCCGGCGCGCGGCCGCCTCGGCGACCGGGAAGGCTCCCTCGCGGTACCCGAGGTGCCCGTACGCCCCCGTGAGGTGGATCGGGGTCGGATAGTGGATCGCGGCGCCTATCCCGGCGGCGCCCAGGTCGGCCAGGACCCGGTCGCGCGCCTCGACCTGCACGACGTACAGGTGCCAGACGTCGGTGTTCCCCGCCCGCCGGACGGGTGTGCGGACACCTGCCACGTCGGCCAGGAGCTCGTCGTACCGGTCGGCCGCCGCGCGCCGCGCCGCGTTCCAGACGTCGAGGCGCCGCAGCTTCGCACGCAGCACGGTCGCCTGGACGGCGTCGAGCCTCGAGTTGAGCCCGACCCGGTCGTGGACGTACTTGACCGTGCTCCCGTGGTTAGCGGTGCTCCGGACGAGGTCTGCGACGTCGGGGTCGTCGGTCAGGACCGCGCCGGCGTCGCCCCCGCGCCGAGGTTCTTGCCGGGGTAGAAGCTGGTCGCCGCGACCGTTCCCAGCGCTCCCGCTCGCCCGGCCGACGACGACGCCCCCTGGGACTGGGCGGCGTCCTCGACGACGGCCAGACCGTGAGCCTCCGCGATCGAGCGCAACGCCTCGACAGGCGCCGTCTGGCCGTAGAGGTGGACCGGCACGACCGCGCGGGTCCGGGGCGTGACGGCGGAGGCGACCTGGTCGGGGTCGATGAGGAGGTGCTGCGGGTCGCAGTCGACGAGGACGGGGACACCACCGGCGCGCGAGACGGCCTCCGCGGTCGCCACGAAGGTGTTCGCGGGAAGGATCACCTCGTCCCCGGGGCCTACACCGACGGCACGCAGCGCGAGCTCCACGGCGTCGGTCCCGTTCCCGACCCCGACGCAGTGCTCGACACCCACGTACCGGGCGTACTCCTCCTCGAAGCCGGCGACCTGGGGTCCGCCCACGAACTGCGCGCCGTCGAGCTGGTCGCGCCAGCCGCTCAGGACCTCGTCCGCGATCTCGGCGGACTGGGCGGCCAGGTCGAGGAAAGGGACGGTGACGTCGGACCCCACGGTCACGACCTCCGCTCGGCGGCGGCGCGGATCACGGAGACGACGCGGAGCAGGTCCTGCTCGGTCATCTGGTGGTACACGGGGAGGATCAGCGTCGCGTCGGTCAGGCGTTCCGTCACGTCGAGGGCCACCGACCTGGTGTCCCTGCCCGCATAGGCCGGCTCCCGGTGGGCCGCCATGATGCCGCGGCGCGCGGAGATCCCCGCCTCGGCCAGCGCCTGCAGGAGCTGCTCCCGATCGAGCGGGTACTCGGGGAGGACCTCGAGCCAGAGCGACTGGAAGTTCGAGGTGCCCCAGGCGGGGTCCGCGACCAGCCTGATGCCGGGCATCCCGGTGAGCTCGGCGCGATACCGGTCGGCGAGCTCGCGGCGGCGCTCGACCATGGCGGCCAGCTTCCCGAGCTGCACGAGCCCGATCGCTGCCTGGAGGTCCGTCATCCGGAAGTTGAAGCCGACCTCGTCGTACTCCTCCTGGGGGACACGAGGCTCGCGTGACGGTCCGCCGCGGAGACGCTCATCGCGTGCTCGCGGAGGCGACGCGCCCGTGCCGCGCGTTCGGGGTCGGAGGTCGTCAGCATGCCGCCCTCCCCCGTCGTCAGGAGCTTGCGCGGATGGAACGACCAGGTCGTGACGTCGGCGTCCACGCCCACCGACCGGCCACGGTAGGTGGACCCGGCGCCGCACGCGGCGTCCTCCACGAGGACGAGCCCCCGTTCGTCGCAGAGGGCGCGGATCGGGTCGAGGTCGACGGGGACGCCGCCCTGGTCGACCGCGATGACCGCGGTCGTGGCGGGTGTCAGCGCGGCGGCCAAGGTCTGCGCCGTCAGGTTCCCGGTCGCGGGGTCGACGTCCGCGAACACCGGACGGGCCCCGACGTACGTCGGAGCGTTGGCCGTCGCGATGAAGGAGAAGGACGGCACGACGACGTCGTCACCGGGCTCGACGCCGGCGACGACCAGCGCGAGGTGGAGCGCCGTCGTGCAGCTCGAGACCGCGACCGCCTCGGCCGCACCGACCGTCTCGGCGAACGCCCGCTCGAACGCGGCCACGCGCGGGCCCTGAGCGATCCAGCCGGACTCGATCGCCTCGGTCACGGCGGCGACCTCCTCGGCACCAAGCCACGGCTTCATCACGTGGACCGGGTCGAGTCCCTCCGGAGCGCTCACGAGCCCACGGCCGTCCGCCCGGCGGCGATCTCCGCGCGGAGCGGGCGCCACCAGTCGACCAGCATGCGCAGGCCGTCCTCGAGGCCGATCGTCGACTCGAAGCCGAGGTCGCGGCGGGCGGCGCTGGTGTCGGCGAGCCGCCGGACCACGCCGTTGACGGCACGTTCGGGACCGTGCTCGACGCCCAGGTCGGAGCCCATGACGGCGAGCAGCGCCTCGGCCAGCTCGAGCAGCGAAGTCTCGGTGCCGCTCGCGATGTTGTAGTGACCCTCCACGACGTCGGAGGCCGCGGCCAGGACGTTGGCCCGCGCGATGTCGGGGACGCACACGAAGTCCATGGTCTGCGCGCCGTCGCCGAAGATGAGCGGTGGCTTGCCGTCGGCGATGCGCTCCATCCACCGGACGAGCACCTCGGTGTAGAGCCCGTGGACGTCCATCCGGGGGCCGTAGACGTTGAAGTAGCGGAGCGCGACGTAGTCGATCCCGTACATCGCCCGGAAGGACCGGAGCATGCCCTCGTCGAACGACTTGGCCGCGCCGTAGAAGGTGTCGTTGTTGTGGTGGTGGTGGCGCTCGGTGGTCGGGAACTCCTCCGCCATCCCGTACACCGACGCGCTCGACGCCACGACGAGCTTGTCGACGTGGTGCTCGGCCGCCGCCTCGTAGACGTTGAACGTGCCGTCGACCAGGACCTCGAGGGCCAGCCGCGGCTCCTCGGCGCACTGCGTGATCCGGATCGCGGCCTCGTGGAAGACGAGGTCCTTGCCGCGGGTCAGGTCGTGGACGAGGTCGCGGTCACGGATGTCCCCCTCGACCAGCGAGACGGTTCCACCGGCGAGGGCGTCCTCCAGGTTCGCGCGGCGCCCCCGGACCAGGTTGTCCAGGACGTCGACGTGCGCCGCCCCTCGGCGACGAGCTGGTCGACCAGGGTCGAGCCGATCGTCCCGGCCCCGCCGGTCACCAGGACGTTCGCGCCCCGAATCTCTGTCATGGAAGTCCTCTCACGGGTTCCGCCGTCACGTCGGCCGGGACCTCCCGGCCGCCGCTCGCCAGGCTACGGGTCGCGGCCTCGAGGATCCGCACGACCCGGAGCCCCGCAGCCCCGTCGGTCGCGGGGGCGCGAGAGCCACGGATCGAGTCGGCGAACTCCGAGATCATCGCGCCCAGCGCCTCACGCTCCTTGAGCGCGGGCGACCAGGTGTCCCCGAGGCGGTACGACACCATGGTCTCGGTCCGGTCGAGCCGGTTGAGCTGCTGGGTGGCGAGGTCGACGCCGCGGTCGAAGACACTGACTCGCTGCGCCAGGTTGAGGTCGTCCCAGACCAGGGTTCGCCGGGAGCCCCCGATCGTCATGTTGCGGATCTTCGTCGGGCTCAACCAGTTGACGTGGACGTGCGCCGTCGCGCCGCCCGGCAGCGGGAGGAAAAGGTATCCGACGCAGGACTTTCCGGCGCCGATGGGGTCCGCCCCCTGCGCCGAGACCCACTCGGGCTCGAGGCCACCGGGAAGGACGTAGTCCATGATCGAGAGATCGTGGGGCGCGAGATCCCAGAACACGTCGATGTCCGGCTGGACCAGCCCGAGGTTGATCCGGACGGAGTCGACGTACAGTACCTCGCCCAGCTCGCCCGCCGCGATGATCTCGTGGACCTTCTCGATGGCCGCCGTGTAGCAGAAGGTGTGGTCGGTCATGAGCACGAGCCCGCGGGCCCGCGCTTCCTCGACCATCCGGTGCCCTCGCTCCGTCGTGTCCGCGAGCGGCTTCTCGACGACGACGTGCTTGCCGGCCCGCAGCGCCTTGAGCACGACCTCGTAGTGGGTCGCGGCGGGCGTCGCGACCGCGACGGCGTCGATGTCGTCCCGTGCGAGCAGCTCGTCGACGGAGGTCTCGACGTCCGCGTCCTTGGAGGCCCGAGCGACGGCCCGGGCACGCTCCCGGTCGAGGTCGCAGACGGCTGCGAGCTCCCAGTCGTCCGAGGACGCGAAGTTCCTGGCGAGGTTCGGGCCCCAATAGCCGGCGCCCACCACCGCCGCACGGAGTACGGGTGTCGCAGCTGCCACGCTCTGGTCGTCTCCTTGCATCGGTACCGTCGCGCCACCTGCGGTGACGCTTCGTCCGCACACCAGGAAGCCCTCGCACGGAGCACGCTCAGCCTCTTGCACCGACAGCCACGCGTCAACCGAGGGAGCGCGAGTTTCACCCCGGTCGTCCGGTGCTACGAGGCAAGCGAAGTGCCACGATCTTCTGGTCGGGCGGAGGTAGGCTCTGCCGACCGTCGACGTCGGGAACGTCAGGCAGGAGGATCCGTCACGAGCGCGCCTCAGACCACCCAGCACCCGGACCCGTTGCTGCCCGGCGCGGTCCGCCCCGATCCGGCCGAGTACGCTCCCGCGCGCCTCGTCGCGTGGGACAGCACGACGATGGAGCTCTTCCGGGAAGCGTTGCGCTCGCCAGGCCGGTCCGACGTGCGGACCGCTGTGCTCGACGACCTGAGCAGCGGCTACGGGTACTCCCCTGAGGAGTGCGTCGAGCGATGCATCCACTGGGAGGCGCACAACCTCGAGGAGTACGTCAGGCGCGAACGGACCTCGAGCGAAGGGTTGGCGGACTTCTACGACACGACGACCTCGTGGAGCTTCGACCTGCTCTGGTACGCCTACCTCCAGGCCGAGGGCTACGAGTACCCCACGAGCGTCGTCGTCGCCCTGGACGCCATGTCGCGGACGTCGGGCCGCGACCACCTCGACTTCGGGTCCGGCGTGGGAGTGACGAACCAGCTCTTCCACCGGCTCGGGTTCCGCTCGACGGGCGCCGACGTGTCGACGTCGCTGCTCCGGTTCGCCCGTCACCGCCTCGACCGGCGGCCCGAGGACGCGGGGATCGATCTCGTCGACCTCGATTCCGCGACCCTCGAACCACGGTCGTACGACGTCGTGACGGCCATCGACACGCTGACCCACGTCCCCGACCTCGCCCCCACGCTCGAACGTCTCCACGGGTGGCTCCGCCCAGGTGGCCTGCTGTACGCGAACCTGGACGTGCGCCCCCGGACCGAGGCGAACGCCCTCTTCCTCTACGAGGAGGCGGCATCGCTCCGAAGACTCATCGCGCGCTCGGGCTTCCGACGGGTGGCGATCCTCGACGGCTGGATGCGCGTCTACGAGCGGATCGACGTGGGGTCCCGGGCGCACCGCCAGGAGATCGTCCGTGCCACCGCACGCGAGTCTCGGGCGGCCGAGCTCGGCAGGCGGGTGCAGCGACGGATCGACCGAGGGCTGAGGGCCTTCCCCGCACGCTCCGGACGACGCGCGGCCAGCAGGTGATCTGACGTCGTGCGCTACCTGACACCCCTCGTGGCACGGACCTCCTCGCCACTCCTGCGCCGGACGCTCCGACGGGCCCCGCGGACGTTCTCCGCCATGATCCGGGTGCGCAACGAGGAGCAGTTCCTCGAGGCGGCCGTGCGCTCGATCGCCGACTCGATGGACGAGATCGTCATCGTCGACAACCTCAGCACGGACGGCACGCCCGACGTGATCGCCCGGCTGCGCGAGTCCCTCGGCACGAAGGTCGTCCCGTTGCGCTATCCCTTCGAGGTCGCCCGCTACGGCGAGGAGAACCGTCGGCTCGCGAGCACCAAGGACGGGCTGCGGTCTCCGCACCTCCTCGCGAACTACTACGAGTGGTGCCTGGCGCACTGCACCCGCGGCTTCGTCGTCAAGTGGGACGGGGACATGATCGCGACCGACGCCTTCCCCGCGCTGATCGACGGCCTGCGGTCCGCCGAGATCGCCGTGCGCTACTTCCACGGCGCGAACCTCCACGCGAGCGGCACCTCGCTGATCGCTGGTCTGCCCTACGAGGATGCCGAGCCGCGGGCGTTCCTCCGCCGCTTCGCCCGGTACGACAACGGGTTCGACGTGTGGGAGCGGTTTCGCTCCCCTACGACGACTGGCCGTCGCTCGGCATGCGTGACGAAGCACCCGACGTGGCGTACCTGCACCTGAAGTACTGCAAGCGGGACCGGTTCGAGAACGTCTCGCCGGAGCGCGTGGCCCTCGAGCGGAGCCTCGCGGCGCCGGGCGCACCGCTGGACCCGGCACTCGTCGCATCGCTGCACCGGTGGCTGCCGGAAGTGACCTTCCGCGCCTGACGGCGTCGCTCTCCGACTTCACCCGGCGCTCGCACCCTTCGCCCTTTACACGAACCGAGGCGAGCAGCGAGAGTCGTGCCGAGGGGGCACCGATCGCCACCGCCTGGGTCGTCGACGGCGCACGGGCACGACGGAAGGGCGGGTGTGCACATGTCGCTACGCACGACCTTGCGGCCCGCTGTCACCGCAGCACGACGTGCCAAGCGGTCGATCTCCGCACCCGTGCTGCGACGTCTGGCCGACGCCCAACCGCGGACCCTCTCCGCCATGGTCCGGGTCCGCGACGAGGAGGAGTTCCTCGAGACGGCGCTCGAGTCGATCGAGCCCGCCGTGGACGAGATCGTCGTCGTGGACAACCTCAGTACGGACGGCACGCCGGAGATCATCCGACGCCTTCGAGAGAAGTACCCGGCGAAGGTTCGCGCGTTCACCTATCCGCACACGATCGCTCGGTACGGCGAGGAGAACGCCACGCTCGCGGCCTCCCCGGGCGGAATGGCATCGCCACGGCTCCTTGCCAACTACTACAACTGGTGCCTCGAGCGGTGCACCCAGGGCTTCGTCCTCAAGTGGGACGGCGACATGGTCGCGACGGAGGCGCTGGAAGTTCGCGCAGCGGAGTTCCGCAGCAGCCGTCTCGACATTCGCCACTTTCTCGGGGTGAACCTGCATCCGGACCGTCGTCACCTCGTCGCCGGCCTGCGCTACGAGGACCCGGAGCCCCGGTTCTTCGTCCGGCGGCTGGCGAAGTACGACAACGGGTTCGGCGTCTGCGAACGGTTCACCTCACCGTACGAGCAGGCCGAGGTGGGCCGGGTCGACAGGGTCGACGAGCCGCTCTACGTCCACCTGCGCTATTGCAAACACGATCCCTCGGGCCATATCTCACCGATCACCGCGGTACAGAAGGTCTACGACCTGTCCGCCGGAGAACCCGTCTCGGCCGACGTCGCCGCGACCGTGGCCCGTTGGCACCTCTGAGGACGATTGAGAGCACGATGCGCGCAACCCGCTCGCTCGAACTGACGTCGGCCAGCGTCAAGGCACGGACGAGGCGCCTGCGCGTGGTCGTCGAGACGCTCCCGAGCGCGACGTTCAAGGATGCCCTCGGGGAGCTCTGCCCCGACCTGGAGCAGACCTCGCGCGACGTGCTCGGGGTGCTTGCCGAGCCGACCTCGGTCCCCAAGCGGAACGTGCTGGTGATGCACGGCGACGAACCCGTCCTCGCCACGACCCTGCGGGCACGGCACGGCGCCTGGGAGGTGGCGACGGCGACCTGCGTCCCGACCCTCCCAATACCCCACCGACCCGGCATGCTCCGGACGACACTCTCGGTGCTCGGGGCCGACGTCCTGGTCCCCGAGTACTTCGGTGACACGCACGACTTCCCCAGCGACGAGGTGGAGCCCTTCGACGTGTTCGTCGCCGACCTCACGGACGGCAGCCTCGAGGGCTACTGGAGATCGACGGGTCTGCTCGCCGACGCCCGACGGACGGCCCGCAAGACCGAGTCGCTCCACATCACGGTGGACAAGGCCGAGGCCCTCACCTGGATGATCGACACCTGGGAGACGAACTGGAAGGACGACCCCGCGGACGAGACGGGCGCCGCAGACGACCTCCGCACCGTCTGGCCAGAGCTCGTACGCGGCGGTGCCGTCCGTGTCATCGCGCTGGCGGACGACGACGGCCGACACGTCGCGGCGGCGTCGTTCGGCGTCCATGACGGCAGCGCGATCGCTCTCGTGACGATCCGCGACCACGCCTGGCCCCTCAAGGGCGGCTCGCTCGGGACCCGGATCGCCGTGGAGACGATCACCTTCGCACGGGAAGCCGGTCTCGCCAGGTTCGACCTCGGTGGGTATCACGACTACAAGCGCCGGATCGCACCGCCGGACGGCGTTCGCGTCACGCTACGGGTCGGGCCGGCCGTCGTCCCGCACCCGCTCGGACGGCGCGTGCGCGGCTTGCTGCGCCCCGCCGTCAGGCCGCTTCGCTCGTTCGCTCGAGGCGCGGCCTCACTGACGGAGGCCCGCGCGTCGTAGCGCAGCACCCGCTGCCCGGCGAGGCCGCCGCAGGGTCCGTCGGGCGCCGGAGATCCCGATGCGCCGGAGCTTGTCCGCCAGCAACACAGCCTCGTACGCCGGGTCGAGCGCCAACACGTGCCAGTCGGTCGCACGGCGGACCGCGACGACGTTCCGCAGGCCGATCCTCAGCGCAGGGGCGGTATCCGTGATCGTGTGGAAGTCCGCCCAGCGGGTCGGCAGCGGCTGCGACGACTCCGGGTCGCCGCCCCGAGCACGGCCCACGTGGGCGTGCGGGAAGTTCACCCCCGCGGCGAGGCTCCCGAGCAACGTCTGCCAGTAGCGCGGGTTGATCTCGACGACGAACAGACGCCCGTCGCCCCGGCGACGACGCAGATCGATGTTGGCGACACCGTCCCACCGCGTCGCCGCTGCGAACTCCTGCGCGAGCTCGAGCACGTCCTCCTCGGCGGCGACGTCGAGGCCGACGGGGGTGGTGAACCCGTCCGGGACGCCGTCCAGCCAACCGACCTGGCTGGTCGCGAGCACGACCTGCCCGTCGACCGCCAGGAGGTTGCACCCGACGTGCTCGCCCGCGATGAACTCCTGCACGATGTAGCGATCGAGCTGGTCACGTCTCGCCTCGAGGGCCTCGTCGAGCTCCTCGACGGTCCGGCACCGGACGATCCCCCGGCCACCGGCGCCGAGGCGGGGCTTCACGAGGGCGCCGTCCGGCCAGGCCGAGGCACGCGCCAGGACACGCGCGCGGTCGTCGTCGGCCGCGGCCGTGTCGATCACGGGCAGTGCGGCCGACTCCAGCAGCTGCTGGCACTCCCACTTGTCGTCGATCGTCCGGCAGAGCGCCGGCGAAGGGCCGGCCGCGACGACGACCTGCGGAGCCGCGGACCAGTCGACCTCGCCGGTGAGCCGGATCAGCTCCTCCTCCACCGGGACCACCACCACGGGCTCGCCGGCGCTCGTCGACGTGACCATCTCCTGGACGGCCTCCTGGACGGCTGCGAGCACCTCGTCGGCCGTGGCGAGGGCGTGCCGGTGGATGGTGCAGTGCCGCGAGTACCGGAGCGTCGTCCGGCTCTCGGCCGTCACGACGTGCACGTCGTAGCCTCCCGCGGCCTGGAGGCATCGGACCACCGCTGCGGGAACGCCCCGCGTCTCCCTCGTCACGAGGCACACCACGGTCCGGGGTGCCCCGGACGTACCTCCCGCTCGTCGTTGCTCACGAGTCACGAGCCCACGCTCCGTTCCCGGACCCCGACGCGGCGACGTCAGAACCACTCTTCCCACCGGTCGTAGCGACCTTCGAGCAACGCGTCCCAGATCCGCGGGCGGTCGAAGGTCGTGACGAACGACCGTGCGACGGTCCCCGGCGGCCGGGTCTCCTCACCCTGGGCGTAGACGACGTCGTAGCCGAGTTCCTGGGCCGCGCGCGCGGCGTGCTCGGGCCAGTTCCCCGACTGCCCGAACGGGATCGCGAAGGACGTCGCAGCGATCCCCGTGCGCCGTTCGATGAGCTCGCTCGCCCGCCCGATCTCGTCCGCGGCCTCGCCCGCGCCGATCGTGGCGAAGTCGGGGTGGGTCGCGGAGTGGTTGCCGATCTCGCCGCCGAGCTCGGCGACGTGGACGACGTCGTCCCACGACAGGACGGCCTCGTCCCCGGGGCCGGCCGTCCCCTCCGACCAGTCGGAGACCACGAAGAGCGAGAACGGCAGCCCGTACTCCGCCAGGATCGGCGCGGCCGTCGTGAGGACGCTGCGGGGGCAGTCGTCGAACGTCAGCGCCAGCTCCTTGCGCCCCCCGCCTCCCACGGCGATGCTCGTGGCGTCGACGAAACGGTAGCCCGCTCCGAGGGCACGTTCGAGCTGCTCCCGGAACCGGGCGGCCCCGACGTCGTTGACGCCCCAGACGGCATGCTGTCCGACCGAGTGATAGCAGAGGATCCGGCCACCCGGACGTTCGCGCCGGTGCCCGACCGTCGCGAGCGTGTGCCGCTCGACGGCCATCCGTGCCGCGGCGACGTGGGGCCGGGCGCGGCGCACGCGTGAGCGGAGCCCCCAGCCCAGATGAAGCTGCATGTGTCGCATTCTCCCCACCACGCGGCGGCCGGGGAATGCCACGGGTGCCCAACCCCCGCTATTCACCCGGTCGGGTCCGGGTCAGGGCCGCCGACGGACCCGCTGACGCAGCCACAGGAGCGGCGCGCGAGGCGCGAACCGGGCGGCCCAGCCGATGTCGCCGAGCGCCCGCCCGACGTCACGGGCGCGGAGGGCGGCACGGACCGACCGCGCCGCGGACCAGGCCGCGAAGCGGTCGTTCGCGGCGTCCCGTTCCCGCAGCGCGGCGACGAGCGGCTCGTCGCCCGCCTGCAGGGCGGCGCGCTCCTGGTCCCGTACGACGGCGCGGATGCTCGCCGCGAGCTGGCGGTATCGCGCGGTGGTGTTCTGCCCGTGGTGGCGGTAGTCGACGAGCGCGTCGGGCACGAAGCCGAACCCGCCGAGAGCGGAGAGCCGAAGGACGAGGTCGAGGTCCTCGGCCGTCCGGAACCGGGTGCTGAAGCTCCCGACGCTCTCGACGGCGGACCGTCGGAGCAGCAGGTTCGGGAGCAGCATCCCGCCACGGCCCCGGGCGACGTCGACGCGTGACGCGACGGGTACCTGGTCGGCCTCGACGAGCACGATGCCGTCCGCGTCGATCGTCCGCAGCCCGCAGTAGCCCGCGACGAGGGCAGGGTCGGCGGCCAGCGCGGGCACCTGCAGCTCCAGGCGGCGCGGGTCCCACCGGTCGTCGTCGTCGAGGAACGCGACGAGCTCGCCGCGGGCCTCGGCGAGACCGCGGTTGCGCGCAGCCGAGATCCCTGACGTTTCCGTACGGACGACGCGCACGTCGGGGAACGGTGCGAGAAGCCCCGCCAGCGCCGCGGGGTCGGGGACGCCGTCGTCGACCAGGACGCATTCCACGGCGTCGTACGTCTGCGCCCCCACGGAACGCAGGGCTTCGTCCAGGTACGGGCCGCCCCGGTTCGTGCAGACGACCACGCTGACGAGAGGCCCGCTCACGGCTTCGCTCCTCGAACCGGGCGCCGCAGGAGGTGAACTCTGCGACCGCTGATCCCACGGACCCGCAACATGCCCGACAATCTTTCACATGCGTGTCCTCCGCGTCTCCCACAGTGCCGTGGTCGACGCGTGGCGCGAGCGCGAGCGCGAGCTGCGCCGTCGCGGGGTCGAGGTGCGCCTCCTGTCGGCGCGCGCGTGGGACGAGACGGGGCGCGTGATCCCGCTCGAGCCGCGTCCGGGCGAGGACGTCGTGGGGGTCCGGACGTTCGGTTCCCACCCCGCCCTGTTCCTCTTCGACCCGGTGGCGCTGTGGCGCGAGCTGGGGCGCGACGTGGACGTGCTCGACCTGCACGAGGAGCCGTACGCGCTCGCGTCGCTGGAGATCCTGGTGCTGCGCCGCCTCCGTCGTCTGCTGACGGGCCGGCCGCGGACGCTCGCCCCGTACGCGCTGTACTCGGCCCAGAACATCGAGAAGCGCTACCCACCACCGTTCCGCTGGTTCGAGCGCGCGGTGCTGCGCCGGGCGGCGGCGCTGTCCGTGTGCAACGTGGCCGGCGAGATCGCCGTCCGCAAGGGGTTCCGCGGCCAGGTGCACTGGATCCCGCTCGGCTTCGATCCTGCGGTCTTCCATCCCGACGACGCGCGGCCCGAGGCGGTGCCCGGCACTGGCGGCCGGGTGCGCGTCGGCTACGCGGGGCGCCTGGTCGACTACAAGGGCGTCCGCGTCCTCCTCGACGCCGTGGAGACGTCCGACACCCTGCGCCTCGACCTCGTGGGCGACGGCCCGCTGCGCGACGAGGTCGCCGCACGTGCCGCTCGCTCGGACGGACGCGTGACGCTCCACCCGGGCACGGACGCCGAGGGGCTCGCGGCGTTCTACCGCTCGGTGGACGTGCTGGCCGTCCCGTCGCTGGTGACCCCGGGATGGGTCGAGCAGTTCGGCCGGGTCGTGGTCGAGGCCATGGCCTGCGGGACCCCGGTGGTGGCGACGTCCACGGGGGCGCTGCCCGACGTCGTCGGGGACGCGGGGCTGCTCGTCACGCCCGACGACGTCCCCGCCCTGCGCGACGCCCTCGAGCGGGTGGGCGACGACCCCGCGCTGGCGGCACGGCTCCGGGCCGCCAGCATCGAGCGCGCCGCGACCTGCACCTGGGCGTCCGTCGCGGACGACTACGAGGCGATGTACGCGTCGATGACCGGCAGTCGTACACGGCAGGTCGCTCCGCCCGCACCCGGCGCCGAGCCCGCGCGCGACGTCGAGGTTGTCGTCGTCGCGTACCACCGCCCCGACCTGCTCGCGCAGGCGCTGGCCCCCGTGGCCGGCCAGTTCCCGGTGACCGTCGTCGACAACTCGTCGTCGCCCGAGGTGAAGTCCGTCGCCGTGGCAGCCGGCGCCCGCTACCTGGACCCGGGCCGCAACGGCGGCTTTGCGGCCGGCGTCAACCACGCCCTCGCGGACCGGCTCGCCCCGGGTGCCGACGTGCTTCTGCTCAACCCGGACGCCGTCGTGGAGCCCGCCGACGTCAGACGGCTGTCCGACGCTCTCGCCATCGGCCCGCGGCTCGCCAGCGTCGGCCCCTCCCAGGTCGACGACGGCGGCGCCCCCGCGCGCGTCGCCTGGCCGTTCCCGACCCCCGGAGGCGCCTGGCTCGAGGCCGTCGGGCTCGGTCGGCTGCGCACGCGGGAGGACTTCGTCATCGGATCCGTGCTGCTCCTGCGCGCCGAGGCGCTCGACGACGTCGGCACGTTCGACGAGACGTTCTTCCTCTACGCCGAGGAGACCGACTGGGCACGGCGAGCCGTCGCCCGCGGGTGGCGCCACGCGGTCGTCCCCGGCGCAGTCGCGACGCACGCCGGCGGCGCGACGAGCGCCGACGAGGCCCGCCGTGAGCGCACGTTCCACGCCTCGCAGGAGCGCTACTACCGCAAGCACTTCGGCGCGCTCGGCTGGCAGGCCGCACGAGGCGCGGCGCTCGCGGGGTCGGCCGTGCGCGGCGTCGTCCTGCCGGGCCAACGGGGCGCGGCGGCGCGCCGCAGGGTCACGCTCTACGCCCGCGGGCCCGTGTCCCAGCTCGAGCGGACGGACGGTCCCGCATGAGCGTCCGCGGCACGAGCCTGAGGCCACGTCTGCGCGGCCTCGGCGGAGCCGACCGGGCCGTCCTCGCGCGTCGCTGGTTCGCGGCGGCGTTCGGCGCTGTCGCGGCGCTCGGGGTGCTCGCTGCGATCGGGGTCGCCGTCCCGCACGACGGGACGTACGCCCTCGCGGCCGCCGTCGCCGTGCTCGTCACGGGCGCGACCGTCTACAACCCGGTCGCGATCCCCATCCTGGCGATGCCGGCGCTCGTCGTCGTGCAACGCGTCGGCGGCGAGAGCACCAACCTGTCGTTCAGCGACTTCGCGCTGTTCGGCGCGTTCTGGGCGGCGCTGCTGCTCGGCCCGAGGCCCTACTCGCGCCCCGTGCGCAACCTCCTCTGGCTCTCCGCCGTCTACCAGCTCGCGACCCTCTTCACCGTGATCGCCAACCCGTACCGCGCCAACACCGTCGAGTGGTTCCACGCCTGGCTGTCGGTCGCCGGCGCGCTCGTCGTGGGGTGGGTCGTCGGTCGCTCCGGCCAGGCGCGGCTCGGCGTCGGCCTCTATCTCGGCGCGTGTGCGATCCTGGCCGCGGCCACGTGCCTGCAAGGACTCACCCAGCTCGCCCAGGGCAACACCGGGGCCGTGTTCCTGAGCTGGCCGTACGGGATGCACAAGAACTTCGTGGGCGACCTGCTCGGCATCGCCGCCCTCGTCGTCTACGCCCGACCACCCTGGCTGGGGCTCCCCGGCGGATTACCTACCCGGCGTTCTGGCTGTTCGTCCTGGCGATCGCCGCAACGCAGTCGCGCCAGGCGATCGTGGGGCTCGGGTTGCTCGTCCTCGTCGTCGCGGTGCGGCCAGGGCAGAGCGTGCGGCACACGAAGTTCGTCCTGCTGGCCGTGGTCCCCGCCGCCTTCTTCGTCGTGCAGGTCCTCGTCGACCAGCTCCAGTCCGGGAACCAGTTCAACTCCGCGTACCAGCGGATCAGCTGGTACCAGGACTCGCTCGTCGTGTGGAACCTCAACCAGTGGTTCGGCGCGGGGCTGCGCTGGTGGTACTCGGGTCGCACCCCTACTCGTTCCAGCCGCCGAACGCCGAGCTCGAGGTGCTCTCGTCCGCCGGCACCATCGGCCTCATCGGGTTCCTGCTCCTCATGATCGGCTCGATGGTCGTCCTCTGGCGGATCTCACCCGTCTACGGCACCCTCGGGTTCGCGGTCATCGCGTCCCGGCTCGTCCAGGGCCAGCTCGACCTGTTCTGGGTCTCCGTCCAGACGTCCATCCCGTTCGTCCTCGCCGGCGTGTGCGTCGGCGCACTCGCGAAGCACGAGGCCGACCCACCGCCCGCGCCCGACGCCGAGACGACCGCCGCCGATCCCGAGATCGCACCGCCCGTCGGCACGGTGGCCGCATGAGGGTCCTGCACGTCGTCGACTCCGACGCGTTCGCGGGCGTCGAGCGGCACGTCGCACGACTCGCCCGCGCGCAGTCGTCCCACGGTCACGAGGTCCGCGTCGTCGGTGGGGAGCCGGCGTCGATGCGGAGCGAGTCCGGCCGGGACGTCACCGCGGAGCCCGCCAGCGGCCTGACCACCACGGTGGGTGCCGTCGCCCGCCTCGGGACGGCAGCGGACATCGTGCACGTCCACATGACCGCCGCGGAGGTCGCCGCCGCGCTCGCGGCCCCGCTGGCGCGGTTGCATGGCCGGCGCCTCGCGCCGGTCGTCACGACCCGGCACTTCGCACGCGGCCGCGGTTCCGGCCCCGCCGGCACCCTGACGGCGACCGTCGCCCGGCACCCCGTCCGAGCGCAGATCGCCATCAGCGCGTACGTGGCAGAGCACGTCGACGGCGCCGCGACCGTGGTGCGCCCCGGCGTGGACACCGTCGACGACGCTCGTCCCGCCGCGGGACGCAGCCGCGTCGTCCTCCTCGCCCAGCGGCTCGAGGCGGAGAAGGACGGCGACGTCGGGCTCCGGGCCTTCGCGGCCTCGGGCCTGGCCGCCGACGGCTGGCAGCTCCACGTCGCCGGCGACGGTGCGCTCCGCCCGGGGCTCGAGGCGCTCGCCGCGGGTCTCAGGATCGACGGTGCGACCCGGTTCCTCGGGCACCGGCAGGACGTCCCGGCCCTCATGGACGACGCCGCCCTGCTCCTCGCCCCGTGCCGGGTCGAGGGCCTCGGCCTGAGCGTCCTCGAGGCGATGTCGCGCGGGCTCCCCGTCGTCGCGGCCGACGCCGGCGGCCACACGGAGCTGCTCGCCGGGCTCGCGGACGGCGCCCTCTTCCGCCCGGGCGACACGCTCGGAGCCGGCACTGCGCTCCGCGCTCTCGCCACCGACCCCGACCGTCGCGACGCCTACGCGCGAGCCGAGCAGGCTCGCCAGCGCGCCGACTTCACGCTCGACGCGCAGGTAGGCGCGACGGATGCGGTCTACCGTTCGGTGTTGTGAGCTCACGCCCCGCCCCGGTCGGCGTCCCCGCCGGCGAGCCCGAGTCCCTCGTCGTCGTCTCGCTCGAGCCCTGGGACGAGGTGTGGCGCCGCAACCAGTACCTCGTGTCGGAGCTGCTGCGCGCCGATCCGACGCTCCACGTGCTGTTCGTCGAGCCCCCGTCCGACCTGGCGTACGCGGCCCTGCGCCGCACGACCCCCGGCCTGGTCGGGGTCTGCGGCCGGGCCCTGAGCTCGACGGCGTCGGGCCCGACCGGCTCTGGCTGTACGAGCCCACCAAGACGCTGCCACGCCGGCTCGCCCACCGGTACGACGAGCACCGCGCGAGCCGCATCCTGCGCGCGGCCCGCCACGCGGGCCTCGTCCGGCCGACGCTGTGGATCAACGACGCCGGCGTGGCGCCGCTGCTCGACGCCGGCCTCCCGGTCCTGTACGACGTGACGGACGACTGGCTCGCCGCCGACCGACCGCCCGCGGAGCGCGAGCGGCTGCGCCGTGACGAGTCGGCGGTGCTGACCCGCGCCGGCGCGGTCACGGTGTGCTCGCCGACGCTCGCCGCCTCGAAGGGTGCCGAACGCCCCGCAGGGGCATCACCGGTGACGCTCGTGACCAACGGGGTCGACGTCGAGCGCTACCGCGCGCCGGCGCCCCGGCCGCACGACCTGCCTCCCGGCCGGACCGCCGTCTACGTCGGCACGCTCCACTCCGACCGCCTCGACGTCGACCTGTGCGTCACGACGAGCGAGGCCATGGACGGCGACGGCACGCTCGTGCTCGTCGGTCCGGTCGCGCTCGGTACCGACGACGTACGTCGGCTCCACGAGGCCGGTGTCGTCCTGCTCGGGCCCCGCCCGCGCGACGCCGTGCCCGCGTACCTGCAGCACGCCGACCTCCTCGTGGTGCCGCACGTCGTCGACGCGTTCACCGACAGCCTCGACCCCATCAAGCTCTACGAGTACCTCGCCGTCGGCCGGCCCGTCGTCTCGACGCCAGTAGCCGGGTTCCGCGACGCGGGGCAGAGTGTGGACGTCGCAAAGGGCGACGACTTCGCGGACGCCGTCGTCGCGGCCGTCCAAGGGCCGCGTGCCGCAAGCGTCGCGGCACCCGACGACCTGCCCACGTGGGACCGGCAGGCCGCGCTGTTCCGCACCGCGCTCGACGGTGCGAGGTCCGCGACGAGCGGGGGCCAGGTCTAGCGGCGGCGCCCGCCGGCGCGCCGCCAGGTCGCGGTGACGATCTCCGCCGTCCGCTCGACGGCGAAGCGCTCCGTCGCCACCGCGAACGCGGCCTCGGCCCGGCGCCGTCGGCCGGCGGGGTCGTCGAGGACGCCGACGAGCGCCTCCGCGAGCGCGTCGCTGTCACCGGGCGGGACGAGCACGCCGAGCGGACCGGCGTCGTCGCCCCGGAGGATCTCGGGAACGCCCCCGGCGTCGGTCGCGATCACCGGCACCCCGCGCACCATCCCCTCGACGACGACCTGACCGAACGGCTCGGGCACGGGCGACGCGTGGACGAGGACCGTGAGCCCGTCGAGGACGCCCGCGACGTCGTCGACGTGGCCCGTGACCTCGACGGCGTCGCCGAGGCCGCGACGGCCGATCTCCGCCTCCACCTCGGCCGCGTAGTCCTCGCCGCCGAACAACGGTGCCCCGACGAGCCGGAACCGGGTGCCGAGGTGTGCGGCGAGCACCCCGGGTGCGGCCGCCACGAGCTCGAGCTGACCCTTGGTGGGGCTGATCCGCCCCACGAGCCCGACGACTGCCGGGTTCGGGTCGACGTGGGTTCGTCCGCCGTCGGGCCGCACCTGCTCGGGGGCGAAGCCGGGGTACGCGACGACGGCGTCGGGACGCCCGAGCGTCACCGCGGTGGCCTCGGAGTTGGCGACGACCGCGCGCGGCACCCGACGGATGAGCCAGCGGAAGACGCGGGCCACGCGCGGCGGCAGGTAGTCGTCGGCGATCCGGTCGTGAACGTGCCACACCACCGGTGTCCGGGCCAGTCCGGCCGCGACGGAGCCGAGGACGTCGGCCTTGAGCGACTGCGTGTGCACCAGGTCGGGGCGCAGCACCCTGAGCCTTCGCGCGAGCCGGAGCACGAACGGCACCGCGGCCCACGCCGACCGCGCGCTCCCCCACGTGCCGAGCGCGTCGCGAGACCGACTGCGCACGCCCTCCCCGAGCACCAGCACCTCGACGTCGGTCCCCTGGTCGCGCAGGCGTCCGACGAGCGGGCCGTCCGCGAAGACGATCACCTTCACCTGGACCTCGGCGGGGTCGAGCGCGGCGCACAGCCTCGCGAGCGCCAACTCACCACCGCCCAGGTCGGCCGTGTGGTCGAGGACGACGACCCGGAGCCGCTCGTCCGACCGAGCGCCGCGCCTCACCGCGCGTCAGGCGAGGCAGCCGGGCGATCCGTCGTCGTCTCCTCGACGACGGCGATCGCACCGGTCCGGGGCCGGTTCTGCACGGGGCTCCAGGCGGGCTGGATGCGCGGCCGGCCCTGCCGCAGCGACGGCGCAGCGGTGCGCACGGCACCGGTGGTCGCGGGGACGGGCCGTGCCGGCACACGTCCCGCGACGGGCGCCGTCGTCTCCGGAGCCTCGGGGCGTACCGGGCCCGGCCGGGCAAGAGGGGTTTGAGCAGCGGGCGCCTGGTGTACGGACGGGTCGCGCTGCGGGACGGAGCTGCGACGCTCGGCGCGCGTCCCGGACGCCGGCTCGGAAGGTGCGGTGACCGGCGTTACGGCAGGCGTGGCTGTGCTGGACGAACCGACGGCCGGTGACGCGGAGGCCTCGCCGTAGGTCGCCGCGTAGGCCATGCGCCGGCTGCCCTTCACGCCTGCGACCGCGAGCCCGGACAGGTGCACGTGGTTGACGCGGAGGCGCTTCACGGCCTCGACGAGGACGAGCTCGTCGGTCTTCCCGACGCTCGCGACCAGGACGGCCCCGTCCGCGTAGCTCCCCAGGATCGTCGCGTCCGCAGCCGCGAGGACCGGCGGCGCGTCGATCACGAGCACGTCCGCCTGAGCCCCCAGGGACTCGACGAGCTCGCGGGCCTGGGCGGTCGCGAGGAAGTCGGCCGGGTCGAGCGGCTGGTCCGGCACGGGGAAGAGCGAGAGGTTGGGGACGCGCGTCGGGCGGAGCGCGCGGGGGTCGCCCTTCCAGTCGTCGGGCGCGGGCAGGATCTCGTCGAGCTCGGGACGACGCATGTCCGCGGACATCGCGATGGTGCGCCGCCCGGACAGCGCCCACGACGCCGCGAGGTTCGCCGCGATGAAGGAGCGGGGCGCGCTCGGGTCGGCGGCCGTGACGACAACGGAGATCCGGTCGTGCTGCAGCGCGGACACCTGGACCGCGGTGCGGAGCTCGCGGATGGACTCGGTGTAGGGTGTGGCGACGCGGCTCGCGACCGGAAGGCGGCCGTGGTGCGTCGCGTCCTTGAGGGCCCGTCTGACACCGTCGATCTCGGCGAGCACCGGCGCGTCGGCGATCTCGGCGGCCTGCTCGACGGTCCGTAGCCGGAAGTCCACCCCGCGTCGCGCGAACGCGAGCCCGACGCCCGCGGCGAGTCCGGCGAGGAACGAGAGGGCGAGCACGCTGTCGCGTCCGAGCCCGAGCGGCACCCCAGACGTCGCCTGCTGGGCGACCTGCCCGGGCGGGCTCAACGACCCGTACGCCGACCACGTCCGCGTGAGGTTGTTCAGCGTCTCGGTGCCCGACGACTGCAGCGCCTTGGCCTTGGGGTCGTTCTTGTCCTTGCGCAACGTCGCCTGGGCGTCCGTGATCTGCTTGCTGGCGGCATCCATCTGCTTCGAGAGCTTGTCCGCCTGCTGCTCGACGATCGTGGGGAGGTAGGCCACGTACGCCTTGGCGAACGCGTTGGCGAGGGTCGCGGCCCGCAGAGGGCCGGCATCCTTCGCCTGGATCGTCATGACGAGCGTCTCGGAGTCGTAGCTCGCGGCGATCCGGGAGGCGAGCTCCTGCGGGTTGGCGCCGCCTCCGACGTCCTGGGCCGCGGCCTGCGCGACAGCTGTCGACGTGACCAGCGTCGGGTCCGGGTTCGCCGTCACCGCGGTCCCGCCCTGGTCCCCGCCGCCCGCCTGCACCGAGTTGAGCTGCACGGTCGCACCGGCCTGATACGTCGTGACCTGTCGGTTGAGGTAGAGCAGGGCCGCGACCATGACGATCACGACGGCGGCCAGCACGTACCACTTACCGTCCCACACCGTGCGCAGGAACTCGCGGACCGTCACGCGCAGCCTCGCCTTCTGGAGCTTCTCGACGAGCCTTCGCGGCCCCGTCTACCCATCATGACGCTCGTGCTCCACGACCGCGCGGATTCTGTCCAGAAATCGCCCGGTCCCGAAGCGGGCCACGTGGGCCGCGAGCGCCTGATCATCCCACGGCGTCCTGGCGGCTTCCTCGATCGCGTGCGCGATCTCCACAGGATCCGGCCGGTCGAAGAAGGTGCCGGTCACGGCGTCGGCGACGGTGTCGAGGTACCCGCCGTCGCGCAGGACGACGGACGGTGCTCCGAACGCCCCGGCCTCGAGCGGTGAGAGCCCGTAGTCCTCGTAGGACGCAGCGACGAGCGCGGAGGTGTTGGCGTAGAGCCACCGCAACGTCGCATCGTCGACCCGGCCGAGCAGGCGCACCCGAGGCTCCCCGACGCCGTCGGGCGTCCGGGCAGCTCCCCCGCCCGACGACGGCACGGCCCCCGCGGCCCGGGCGAGGCCCTCGAGCCGCGCCCGGTCGGGACCGTCCCCGACCACGACGAGCCGCCGGTCCCCGAGCTCGCGCACCGCACCGATCACGGCGTCGACGTTCTTGTAGGGCAGCAGCCGGGCCACGCACAGGAGGAACCCCGGGGCGACGCCCTCGACCGGACGCGTGGCGCCGTCGTCGGGCAGGAGGGCGGGTGGCGGGGGGACGACCTCGGCCTCGATCCCGTAGGCCTCCCGGACGGCGCGCGCGGTGACCGTGGAGTTCGCCAGGTAGCGGTCGGCGCGCTGGGCAGCCCGACGGTCCCACGCGCGAAGCCCCGGAGCGAGGACGCCGAGCGCGGCGCCGGCGACGAACCGGCGCGCCCGGTCGGACGCGCGGGCGCCCTCGTCCCCTGACAGGTAGCGGTCCCGCTGGTACAGCCAGCGGGCCGGGGCGTGGCAGTAGACGACGGTGCGCCGCGCGCCGCGGTAGCCGTGCGCCCACCCCGTCGAGCTGGCGACGAGGACGTCGGCGTGGACGCGGTGCGTGGCCACGGCCGACGCCAGCAGCGGCAGGGCCATCCGGTGCGACCGGCGCAGCGGCCCGACCCTGTTGAGGTAGGACGTGCGCACGTCGAGCCCCGCGAACTCGGGAAAGGTGCCCGCGGGGTCGTAGAGGGTGGTGTACAGCGGCGAGCCGGGAAAGGCCTCGGCGAGCAGCAGGACCACCCGCTCCGCACCGCCACGCTGCGTCGCGTAGTCGTGCGCGAGCGCCACCCCGTCGGTCATCCTCAGCCCTTCGTGTGGAACTTGCCCTGTGCTGCGAGCAGCCCCTGGGTGAGGACCATCTCCACGGCGTCGGCGGCGTCGTCGAGCAGGAACGGGAGCTCCTTCTTCTCCGCCGGCGAGAAGTCCTTGAGCACGTAGTCTGCCGGATCCGTGCGCCCGGGGGACGCCCGACGCCCACTCTCACCCGCACGTAGTCCTTGGTGCCGAGGGCCTTGGTGGTGTCGCGGAGGCCGTTGTGCCCGCCCTCGCCGCCACCGATCTTGAGCTTGAGGTCCCCGAACGGGATGTCCATCTCGTCGTGGACCATGACGACGTTCTCGGGGGCCACGTCGTAGTACTTCGCGAGCGCGCTCACGGCGCCGCCGGACGTGTTCATGTACGACGTCGGCTTGGCGAGCACGACCCGCGGACCGGGCGCTCCCCGGGCAGCGTCCCGAGGCGCCCCTCGCCGGCGAGGGCGAGGCCGTGCGAGCCCTTGTGCGCGGCGAACGTCGTGCCGGCGCGGCGGGCGAGCTCGTCGAGCACCATCTGGCCGACGTTGTGCCGGTTGCCCGCGTACCGGGTCCCGGGGTTCCCGAGCCCGACGACGAGCCAACGGTCCGCCATGCGTCATCCTCCTGATCGTGGCTCGCCCCGGCGCGGGACGGGCGGGGACGCACGACGGCGCCCGGCCCCTCGCAGGGTACCGGGCGCCGTCGTGCGTGGTGCGTGAGCGGGAGGCTCAGGCCTCCGTGGTCTCCTCGGCCGCGGCGGCCTCGCCCTCGGCGGCCTCCTCGGTCTCCTCCACCTCGGTCGCACGGGCCTCGTTGACGGCGACGACGAGCGTCTCGGGGTCCGACACGAGGGTCGCGCCCGTCGGGAGGGCGACGTCGGCGGCGTGGACCTTCGCGCCGTCCTCGAGACCCTCGATCGAGACCGTGACGGACTCGGGGATATGCGTGGCCTCGACCTCGAGCTGGAGGTGCGTGGCGTCCTGCAGGTGCGTGGTGCCCGGGGCGGACTCGCCCTCGACGACGACCTGGATCTCGACGGTGATCTTCTCGCCGCGCTTGACCGTGATGAGGTCGACGTGCTCGATGACGTCCTTGACCGGGTCGCGCTGGACCTCCTTGGCCACGGCGAGGTGCTCGGTGCCGTCGACGTCGAGCTCGAGGAGCGCGTTCGAGTGCTTGAGCGCGAGCATCGTGTCGTGGCCCGGCAGGGCGACGTGCAGCGGGTCGGCGCCGTGGCCGTAGATGACGGCGGGCACCTGGCCGGCGCGGCGCAGGCGGCGGGCGGCACCCTTGCCGAACTCGGTGCGGGTCTGGGCGACGAGCTTCGTCTCGGACATGAGGTTCTTCTCTCCAGTGCTGTGCGGGCCGACCGCCAGTGGGGTGCGGACGGCTTCGTCCGGAGGACGATGGACCGCGGCGTGCAGAGAGGGCTGCTGCCACGGGCGTCCGTCCGGACGGCGGCTGCATCGGCGCGGGACGCATGACGGACGCGCGCGTGCACGCCGCCTGTGTCGATCACGGACGCCGGAGAGCCTGGAGCGGTACCAGGATTCCGATGTTGTGTGATGACGGGCTCTCATGCTCTCGCGAGCTGCCGGCCCGTCAGACGTCCCTCGCCGAGGCAACCTGACCACTGTACCGGTCGCGCCGCCGCCGACGAAACCCGCGACGGGCGGGTGAAATCTCGCCGTGGCGGTACGCACGCGGACCCGCGGGCGCACATTCGAGTCATGGACGCGATGTCCCTGCAGGTCGCGCTGGTCTCGGCCGCGTCGAAGTGCGGCGAGCCGACCGGTCCGTGCGCGTTCTCCGACCGCTGGGCGGACTTCTACGCCAGCTACGTGGCGCCCGCACGCGACGTCACCGTGCCTGCGCTGTGCGTCTTCTTCGCGATCCTGGTGCTCGCCCGGCTCGTGCCGGTGGTCATGCCGCTGCCGCGCGAGCGCGTCGGAGTCTGGGACCGTGTGCCGTCGTCCGCGGACGAACCGCCGACGTCCACCGCAGCGGGCAATGCCGGGGACGCGCCGCGCACCGAGCCGACAGGGACTCCGGCGCGGCTGCGCGCGCGGTGCGGGTCGACGCCGGTCTACCGCACCGTCCGCCGCGCGCGAGCCGCCCGCAGGCAGGATCCGGACTCGTGGGTCGACCTGGTCGCGTGGCCGCGCTTCTGGCGCAGGTCTCAGGTCGTGGCGGGGCTCGCACTCGCGTGCGCCGCGTCGCTGGCCCTCGTGCTGTGGCTCCCCGGCCTCGGACGTGGCCGCTGGCTCGCGGTCTTCGGCTCGCTCGGTGCCGCGCTCGCGGCCGCCGGGCTGCTCGGTACCTGGCTGGGCTCGCGGCTGCGACTGACCATCGACGCCGCGACGGACGACGGAACCTCTGCCACGTCGGCCGCGGCCCACATCGCCGCGCGCGTCGCCGACCTCGGGGCGTCGAGCCCTCGCGGCCTCGAGCTGCCTCGAGGGACCGACACGTCAGCCCTGGTCGGGTCCGTCCTCGGCGACCTGCCAGAGAGCAAGCTCGTCCAGGCCGCCGTGCGCATCGTCCAGGGCCTCTTCGGGACCACGCCCTGGCGGGCCGACGTCAACGCTCTCGACCAGGACACGGTGTCCGTCGTCCTGACCCGCAACGGGCGCCAGGCCGCCTCGGCCGTGGTCGACCGACAGCTCCTGCTCGCGGAGACCGGGCTGCTCGATCTCGATCCGGACGCAGGGAAGACCGACCTCCACCGCTTCGTGGCCGCCCTGATCGTCGTGACCCTCGCGCGTTACCGCCCGCGCGAGTTCGCCGGGCTCTGCGGCGCGTCCGAGTGGCGCAGCCTCGGGCTCTACGACCTCGCCTCGACCCGCTACGGCGGCAAGCAGCAGCTCGCGATCCAGCGCCGTCTGCTCGCCCGCGCCGTCGAGCTGGACCCCGGGAGCTGGCTGGCGCAGCTCAGCTTCCGGCGCGCCTGCGAGCGGTACGCGACCACGCCCCGCGAGCTCGCCCGCTACCGGCGCTGGCTCGACGAGCTCCTCGCACGGGACGGCGTGCTGCGGCGACCCGGCTTCGAGTCCCTGCGGCTACGGGCGCTCTACACCTGCCTCTCCTTGTCCATCAACGCGCGCTTCGCGAGCGCGGAGGACGCACGGGAGCCGAAGAGCCCGGTCGACGACGCCTGGCAGACGGCGCTCGCGGACGCGACGCGGCTCCTACGCGCCGTCGACCGGGTGGATCCCCGCAGCACCCGGGTACGGCTCGCCTTCGACATGGGTAGGACGGCACTCCCGCTCGCGCGCACCGTGCGCGCGTACGTCGGAGCGCTCGAACGGTACGTCGCCGCGAAGAATGCCGCGGAGCCCGACCGACGTCGACACCTGCGTCCACCGAACCCCGACCAGGTCCAGGCCTTGCACGTCGGCATCACCCACCTCGAGTCCGCCGAGCTCGACGCCGCCAGACGTCCCACCCGGCGGTTGAGACGAGGAGCACGGGGCGCCGACCGCCAGGACGCACCCGCAGGCGCCTACGGGACGAAGACCCTCTACAACCTTGGGTGCTATTACGCCTCCAAGCCCACAC
This sequence comes from Luteimicrobium album, assembly GCF_030161555.1. Lineage (GTDB taxonomy): Bacteria > Actinomycetota > Actinomycetes > Actinomycetales > Cellulomonadaceae > Luteimicrobium > Luteimicrobium album. The sequence continues at coordinate 2,457,680 of NZ_BSUK01000001.1, read as the reverse complement.
CCTCGCGCAAGGATCGCGCCGAAGCGTTGCACGCGCTCGGGCTCGCGACCCAGGACCCGACGTTTCGGAGCTGGGCCGTCAGCGACCCGCAGCTCGCCGGGATCCGCGCCGACCCGTCGTTCTGGTACGCCTTGGGCCTGGAATCGCGAACCGACTTCCTCGACCTGCTCGTCGTGGCCCCATTCGCCGACCGTCTGCGAGGGGCCGGGCTCACGACTGCTCGTGAGATCGAGGTGCGCGACGCCGACGAGCTGGCCGAGCTGACCGGGGCGCACACCGCAGAGGTCTCGGCGATCCTCGAGCTCGCTGCGCTCCGCGGCCAGACCGCGCCGCCCTACGGGCTCGGACCCGACGTGCCCGTGCCCTCGGGACCGCGCGGAGAAGCCCTCGCCGACCCGATCGCGATCGAGGTCCTGCACGTGCTGCTCCGTCGAGGATGCGCCTCCCGGCACGCGCTCGCACGGCTGCGCGGCACCGCCGAGGGCGAGCGGCTCGTCGAGGAGGTCGTCGCCGCGCTCCGGACGCACCTCATGGTGCGGCCCGGCCTCGACGCGGCGCTCGCCGACTGGCTCGGCCTGCCACGGACCTCGGGGACCGCTCCGGTGCGGGCCTCGTCGGACGCCACGGTGTGACACTCGCGATGAGCGCGGCGGACCGTGGTCCTGCACCGGGACGCTCTACTCTTCGGACCGTGGAGATCGTCCCGGGCCGCGGCCGCCGCCACCGCCACCTCACCGCGCGGATCCTCGTCTGGCTCGCCGGCGCCCTGTCGGCGTTCGTGGTGCTCGCGGTCGTCGTGCTCTCCACGAACGTGTGGCCGGGCGCGCTCCTCATCCGCTCGACGTTCGACCGCGGTGGCGAGCAGACCGACAAGGTGCTGCAGCGGTTCGCGCCCGACCCCGGTGCCGTCCTGCGTACCAAGGACGTCACCTACCGCCACAGCGACCCCGACGGGCAGCTCGACGTGTACACCCCGGCGGGTGTCGTCGGGACGGACACCCGACTCCCGACGATCGTGTGGTTCCACGGTGGCGGCTGGCTGGCTGGGAACAAGTCCGGGACCGCGACGTGGGCGCGGATCCTCGCCGACAAGGGCTACACCGTCGTCGTGCCGGACTACACGCTCGCACCAGCCGCGCACTACCCGTGCCAGCTCCAGCAGGTCCTCGACGCACTGGCCTTCCTGCACACCGACCCGCCCGACCACGTCGACCCGGACCAGCTCGTCCTCGCCGGCGACTCGGCGGGGCCAGCCTCGCCGCCCAGGCGGCGACGGTCCTGACCCACGAGGCGTACGGCGAGGAGGTCGGTGTCACGGGGAGCGTGCCCGCCGAGGCGATCCGTGGCCTCCTGCTGAACTGCGGACCGTACGACCTGAGCATCGTGGACGGCCCCTCCGGCCTCCTCGGCTGGGCTGCGCACACGATCGGCTGGTCGTACCTCGGGAAGAGGGACTACCTGGACGACCCGCTCACATCGACGCTCTCGCTCGTCGACCACGTCTACCCCGGGTTCCCGCCCGTGTACCTCTCGGGCGGGAACGGCGACCCGCTGACGACCGGCGGCAAGCTGTACGCGCAGCGGCTCGCGGAAGCCGGGACGCAGGTCGACACGCTCTTCGTCCCGGACGACTACACCGACCCGACCTCGTCGGAGAAGCCGCCCCACGAGTACCAGTTTGATCTGCGCCTCGACGCCGCGCAAACCTCGCTCGAGCGAACGCTCGCGTTCCTTGACGCGCACACGTCCGGCAAGGCGTGAGGCTCAGTCCGCGAACGCCCACCGGACGGTGACGGACGCCTTGACCTCGTGCTGACCGGGCTCGAGCACCATCGCCGCCGAGGCCTTGAGCGCTCGCGGCGCCGGTGCGCCGGGGCCCGATTCCTCCCGCACGTCCAGCACGTCGCCGAGCGTCTTGCCCGCGAGCCCCGCGTACTGCTCAGCACGTGCGCGAGCGTCGAGGAACGCGGCCTCGCGAGCCTGCTGGGCCAGCGGACCGACGTCGGACAGCGCCGTCGAGAGCGACTCCAGACGCGCCACCGAGCCTGCAGCCGCGAGAGCATCGCGCACGACGGCGCCCGCGCCGGCCGCGTCACGGAGCACCACGCGCAGGGTCGCCTGCGCGGTCGTCCGGGAGGCAGACTCCAGCTGCGGCGCGGACCGCAGGCTCGCCACGGGGGCCGGCACGGCCCGCTCCGTCCACGTCGACGTCTGTGAGGTGCGGATGTCGACGGCGTCCACTCCTGCCGCCGTGAGTGCGTCGCGCAGCGCCACGAGCCCCGACGTCGCCGCGTCGAGCGCGGCCTGGACGTCGGGCGAGACGGCCTCGGTGCCCAACTCCGCGACGACGACGTCCGGCACGCCGCTCGCGGTGCCCTCCCCCGTCACCGTCACGCTGCGTCGCGGGCCGCGAAGGCGGTCCTGGTCACGTCCGTCGGGCCACGCCATGGCACGTCCTCTCGAGAGCCGGGCCGGTCACGTCGATCCTGCCGCGAACCGGGCCGGACCGCCCGGCCGACCGGCGCGAGACGGCTCCGGGTCAGGAGTTGCCGTCGAAGAGCGAGGTCACCGAGCCGTCGTCGAACACCTCGCGGATCGCGCGCGCGATCACCGGGGCGATCGAGAGGACCGTGAGCTGGCCGAACTGCTTGTCGGCCGTGATGGGCAGCGTGTCCGTCACGACGACCTCGCGCGCGCCGCACTCCGACAGGCGCTGGGCCGCCGGGTCCGACAGCACGCCGTGCGTCGCGGCGACGATGACGCTCTTCGCGCCCGCCGCGAGGACGACCTTCACGGCCTCCGCGATGGTGCCGCCGGTGTCGATGAGGTCGTCGACGAGCACGCAGTCGCGGCCCTCGACGTCACCGACGACACGGTTCGCGACCGACTGGTTGGGGCGCGTGATGTCGCGGGTCTTGTGGACGAACGCCAGGGGCCCGCCGCCCAGCTTCGCGGCCCACTGCTCGGCGACACGGATGCGGCCGGCGTCGGGCGAGACGACCGTGACGTTGCCCAGGTCCACCCGGCCGCGCACGTAGTCCGTGAGGATCGGCATCGCCCACAGGTGGTCGACCGGGCCGTCGAAGAAGCCCTGCGCCTGCGCCGAGTGCAGGTCGACGCTCATGATCCGGTCCGCGCCCGCCGTCTTGAACAGGTCCGCCATGAGACGGGCCGAGATCGGCTCGCGGCCGCGGTGCTTCTTGTCCTGCCGGGCGTACCCGTAGAACGGGACGACGACCGTGATGGTGCGCGCCGAGGCCCGCTTCGCGGCGTCGACCATGAGCAGCTGCTCCATGATCCACTGGTTGATCGGCGCCGTGTGGCTCTGCAGCAGGAACACGTCGGTGCCGCGCACCGACTCGCCGAACCGCACGTAGATCTCGCCGTTCGCGAAGTCGTACGCCGTCGTCGGGAGCAGGTCGACGCCCAGCTCGCGGGCGACATCCTTCGCGAGCTCCGGGTGCGCGCGGCCCGACGCCAGGACCAGCGTCTTCGTGTTCTTCTCGCCGGTGAGCAGCGTGGTCATCGGTCGGTCCCCTCGGTGCGGGCGGTACGGATGGTGAGCGTGTCGTCCAGCGCCTCCGAGTGGGGCGAGGTCGGGCGTGGCTGGTCGGCGGCATCGGCGTGCTTCGCGAGCTCGCGCAGGGCCTGCGCACCCAGGGCTGGCATCGCACCGGTGAGGGTCGCGGGCTCGGTGGCCGGCACGACGGCGTCGTCCGAGGAGTCGTCGTTGCCCGTGGGCTCGCTGCCCTCGCCGCGGGCCGCGGCGGCGGCCTGCGCGGCCGCGGTGCCAGGACGACGACGCTCGACCCAGCCCTCGATGTTCCGCTGCGCCCCCGCGCTCACTCCCAGAGCCCCGGCAGGCACGTCCTGGCGGATGACCGAGCCGGCCCCCGTGTAGGCGCCGTCGCCCACGGTCACCGGGGCCACGAAGAGGTTGTCGGCACCCGTGCGGGCGTGCGAGCCGATCGTCGTGTGGTGCTTGTGGACGCCGTCGTAGTTGACGAAGATGGATGCCGCACCGATGTTCGTGCCCTCGCCGATCGTCGCGTCGCCCACGTACGACAGGTGCGGGACCTTCGAGCCCGCGCCGATCCGCACGTTCTTCGTCTCGACGAACGTGCCGATCTTGCCCTTCTCACCGAGCACGCTGCCCGGCCGCAGATAGGCGAACGGGCCGACGTTCGCCCCGGCGCCGATGACCGAGAGCGACGCGTGCGTGCGCGAGACCACCGCGCCCTCGCCTACCTCCACGTCCGTGAGCGTAGTGTCCGGACCGATCGTCGCGCCCGTCGAGACGACCGTCGCGCCGTGGAGCTGCGTGCCCGGGAGGATCGTCACGTCCGGGGCCAGGTCCACGTCGACGTCGATCCACGTGGTCGCCGGGTCCACGATCGTGACCCCCGCGCGCATCCAGTCCTCGAGGATGCGGGCGTTGAGGATCCGGCCCAGCGCCGCGAGCTGCACCCGGTCGTTGACGCCCTCGACGGCGTGCGCATCCTCCGAGAGGATCGCCCGGACCTGGCCGCCGTCCTCGCGGGCCAGCGCGACGACGTCCGTCAGGTACAGCTCGCCCTGCGCGTTGTGCTGGGTGATGCGGGCGAGGCCCGCGCGCAGGACGCCCGCGTCGAACACGTAGACCGATGTGTTGATCTCGGCGACCGCGAGCTCCTCGGGGCTCGCGTCCCGGTGCTCGACGATCCTCAGGACGTCGCCCGTGCCGTCCTCGCGGACGACTCGGCCGTAACCCGTCGGGTCCGCGACGACCGTGGTGAGGACCGTCACCGCGTTGCCGTCCGCGACGTGCGACGCCACCAGCTCGCCGAGCGTCCCGGAGTCGAGCAGCGGCAGGTCGCCCGCCACCACGAGGACCGGGCCCTCGAGCCCCGCGCCCAGCACCTGGCCCTCCTGGCCCAGCGGCACGCCGTGCGCCGCCCGGTCTGCGTGGGCCGCGGCGTCGAGCACCGACAGCGCCGACCGCACCGCCGCACCCGTGCCCGGCAGCTCGTCCTGCTCGACGACCAAGACGCCCTCAGCGATCGCGCGAGCGTGCTCCGCGACGCGCTCCGCCTGGTGCCGCACGACGACGGCCGTCCGACGGGCGTCCAGCTCCCGGGTCGCGGTCAGCACGTGACCCAGCAGGCTACGGCCACCGATCGTGTGCAGCAGCTTCGGAGTGGTGGACCGCATGCGCGTGCCCTCGCCCGCCGCGAGGACCACGGCCGCAGCGAGGCGCGGCGTGTTCTGCGGGGTTCCGGAGTCGTCGCTGGTCGGTGCGGTCTGGGCCGTCACGTGAGCTCCCGTCGTCGTTCGTCGCGCTCGCTCCGCCCCCAGGACTCGAACCTGGACCAAGGGCACCAAAACCCTTGTGCTGCCGATTACACCAAGGCGGACAGCCGGCGGATCTTCTCTCCACCGGGCGGGGGCGTGCGCAGGTGGCGCGTCCAGCCCTAGTCTGCCAGGTCCGCGTGACCTGTCCGTGACACTCCCGCCGACGGCGGCACCGTGCTCGCCGACGGACGTTGCCCACCATCTCGGCCTCGATCAGGGGCACAGCCTCATGCTCGGCGCGGAAGGTGGAGGACCACCGCATGGTCGACCCGCCCGACGACGTCACCCTCGGCGAACGGCAGGTCACCGCCGGCGGAAGCCCTGACGGGCACAATGGGGCGATGACCCCGGAACCGAAGCGGCCGGCACGCTCCCGCATGACCGCGAGCCAGCGGCGCGAGCAGCTCCTGGCCGTCAGCCGCCGGCTGTTCGCCGAGAAGGGCTTCGACGGGACGAGCGTCGAGGAGATCGCCCAGCGCGCCGAGGTCTCCAAGCCGGTCGTGTACGAGCACTTCGGCGGCAAGGAAGGGGTGTACGCGGTCGTCGTGGACCGTGAGATCCAGGCGCTCACGGCCGCGCTCATGGGCGCCCTGACGTCGCGGGGGCACCCGAAGGTGCTGCTCGAGCGGGCGTCGCTCGCGCTCCTCACGTACATCGAGAACTCCGAGGACGGCTTCCGGATCCTCGTCCGCGACTCTCCGGTGGCGCAGGCGACGGGCACGTTCTCGAGCCTGATCGGCGACGTCGCGACCCAGGTCGCGACGCTCCTGCGCAGCCAGTTCCGCGACCGTGGGCTCGACCCGAAGTTCGCGGCGCTGTACGCGCAGATGCTCGTCGGCAGCGTCGCGCTCACCGGCCAGTACTGGCTCGACGCGCGGAGGCCCCCGAAGGCCGAGGTCGCGGCGCACCTCGTCAACCTGGCCTGGAACGGTCTCTCCCACCTGGAGAAGCGACCCACGCTGCACGAGCAGCCGCCGTCGCGCGCCTGACGTCCCGCGGCCGACGCCGTTCCCGGGCCACGGAAAGCCCGCGCGCCTGGTCGACACGGTTGCCTCGGGTGTGGTTCGGTGTGGTCGGCGCCCTGAGCGCCCTCACGGACAGCCGACGGAGCCTGGAGCGCGATGCCCACCCTCGAGATCGACCACCTCGACAAGGCGTACGGCCCGGTCCGCGCCCTGCGCGACATGACGTTCGACGTCCCGTCGGGGGAGATCTTCGGGTTCGTCGGTTCCAACGGCGCCGGCAAGACGACGACCATGCGGATCGCCCTGGGCGTCCTCGCTCCCGACTCGGGTCAGGTGCGGTGGGACGGGCAGCCCGTCGACCTCGAGGTGCGGCGCCGGATCGGCTACATGCCGGAGGAGCGCGGCCTGTACCCGCGCATGCGCGTCGACGAGCAGCTCGTCTACCTGGCCCGCCTGCACGGCAAGACGCCGGCCGAGGCCCGGGACGCGATGGAGCGCTGGACGGAGATCCTGGGCGTCGCGCACCGCCGCACGGACGAGGTGCAGAAGCTGTCGCTGGGCAACCAGCAGCGCGTCCAGCTCGCCGCGGCGCTCGCCCACGACCCGGAGATCCTCGTGCTCGACGAGCCGTTCTCGGGTCTCGACCCGGTCGCCGTCGACGTCATGAGCGGCGTGCTCCGCGAGCGCGCCGCCGCCGGCGTGCCGGTGCTCTTCTCGTCCCACCAGCTCGACCTCGTCGAGCGCCTGTGCGACCGCGTCGGGATCATCAAGGACGGCCAGATGGTCGCCGAGGGCCCGATCGACGAGCTCCGCTCCGCCGGCCGCCCCCAGTGGTTCGTCGACGGCGCGACCGCGAGCGCGTGGGCGTCGGCGCTCGCGTCGGGCAGCGGGCTGCGGGTCGTGAGCTCGGACGGGCCGCGCACCGTCGTCGAGCTCGACGGCGTCTCCACGGCGGGCCGCGCCCCTCCGCCGACGACGCGGCCCAGGCCGTCCTGCAGGCGGCGCTCGCCGCGGGGCCGGTCCGCAGCTTCACGCCGGTGCGGCACTCGCTCGTCGACCTGTACCGCGACGTGGTGTCCGCCCCGACCGAGGAGCCCGCAGCGTGAGCACACCCCTTTCTCCGAGCGCCCCGTCGTCGGGCTGGTCCACGGTGCGCCTCGTCGCGGGGCGCGAGCTGACGACGCGCATGCGCTCGCGTGCGTACATCGTCACGACGCTCGTCATGCTCGTCGCGGTGATCGTGGGCGGGGTGGTGCTGCACCTGGCGCAGGGGTCGTCGTCGGCGAAGGTGGTCGGCCTGACGCCGCAGACGGCGTCCCTCACCCAGCCGCTCCAGTCCGCCGCGAAGGCCGCGGGCGACGACATCGAGGTCACGCAGGTGCCGGACGACGCGGCCGCGAAGTCCGGCGTCGAGGACGGCTCGCTCGACGCGGCGCTCACGGGCGACCCGGAGTCCTTCACGGTCGTCGTGAAGAAGGAGCTCGACACGACGAGCGCCGCGGTGCTCACGAGCCTGCGGCAGCAGACGGCGCTGGCGCACGCGATCATGCAGCTCGGCGGCGACCCGAGGAAGGTGTCGCAGCAGCTCAGCGACGTCCAGCTCGACGTGGCTCCGCTCGAGCCCCAGCTGGAGCGCGACAGCGCCCAGATCGTCGCCGGCTACGTGGCGGGGATCCTGCTGTTCATCACGCTGCAGACCTGCGCGCAGCTCGTCGCCCAGGGCGTGGTCGAGGAGAAGTCGAGCCGGGTCGTCGAGCTGCTCCTCGCGACGGTCCGGCCGTGGCAGCTCATGGCGGGCAAGGTGCTCGGCATCGGCGTGGTGGGGCTCGTGCAGGTCGGCGTGGTGGTGCTGGGAGGCGCCGGGACCGCGGCCGCCCTCGGCCTGGTGAAGGCCAGCGACATCGACCTCGGCGCGACGGCGCTGTGGGCGCTCGTGTGGTTCGTGGTCGGGTTCCTCATGTACTCGCTCGCGCTCGCGGCGCTCGCGGCTCTGGTCTCGCGCCAGGAGGACATCGGCTCCGTCACCGCGCCCGTGGTGATGCTCATGATCGTGCCGTACATCATCGGCATCTCGATCGCGCCGTGGAACCCGGACAGCCCGATCGTCGTGTGGCTCAGCTACCTGCCGTTCTGCGCGCCGCTCGTCATGCCGATCCGGATCGCGCTCGGCACGGTCGAGACGTGGCAGGCGGTCGTGTCGGTGCTGATCTCGCTCGCTCTGCTGCCGGCGCTGGTCTGGCTCGCGGGCCGCATCTACTCGAACGCCGTCCTGCGCACGGGTGCCCGCGTCAAGCTCAGGGACGCCCTGCGGGCCGCGTGAGCGCGCCGCGCTTCACCCCGTGACCGGCAGGAACGCCGCCGCCGCGCACGCCCCGGCGCGCCGAGCAAGAGCGCTTCTCGTCGAGCAAGCGGAGATCCCCTACTTGCTCGACGTCGAGCCCGCTTGCTCGGCGCGACACCGCGTGACCGGGCGCCCGGATGACGACGGCGGCCGGGCGCGTTGTGCGGACGTGATCCCCTCCCCGACCACCGGACCCGGCCCGAGCGGGCTGGACGCCGTCGGGACGGTGGACGCCGTCGTCGTCGGGGCGGGGCAGGCCGGGCTCTCGGCAGCGTGGCACCTCCGGCGACGGGGATTCGTGGCCCCGTGGGAGCCGGCCACGGCCGGGCGGCGCACGTTCGTGGTGCTCGACGGCGAGGACGGCCCGGGCGGTGCGTGGCGGCACCGGTGGAAGTCGCTGCGCATGGCGACCGTCAACAAGGTCCACGACCTGCCCGGCATGGCGCTGCCGACCGTCGACCCGGCCGAGCCCTCGCGCGACGCGGTCCCCCGCTACTACGCCGCGTACGAGCGCGAGGCCGGCCTCCCGGTCGTGCGCCCGGCGCGCGTGACGCGCGTGACGCGCGTCGAGCCGGTCGACCCCGACGACGGCGCAGCGCCCCTCCGCGTCACGCTCACCGACGGGCGGACGCTGCTCGCCCGGACGGTGGTCAACGCGACGGGCACGTGGACCAAGCCGTTCTGGCCGTACTACCCCGGCCAGGAGACCTTCCGGGGCCGCCAGCTCCACACCGCCGACTACGTGCGTGCGGAGGACTTCGCGGGGCAGCACGTGGTCGTCGTCGGCGGCGGGATCAGCGCGGTGCAGCTCCTCGCGGAGATCAGCGAGGTCGCCTCGACCACCTGGGTGACGCGGCGCGAGCCGGTGTGGCGCGACGACGAGTTCACGCAGCAGGCCGGGCACGACGCCGTCGCGCTCGTCGACGAGCGGGTGCGCGCCGGGCTGCCGCCCGGGTCCGTGGTCAGCGTGACGGGCCTGATCCTCACGCCCGCGCTGCGCGACGCCGCCGCCCGCGGGGTGCTCGTGCGCCGGCCGATGTTCGAGCGGATCACGCCCGACGGCGTCGCGTGGGCCGACGGCACCGAGCAGCACGCGGACGCGATCCTGTGGGCGACCGGCTTCCGCGCGGCGCTCGACCACCTCGCCCCGCTGCACCTGCGCGGGCCGGGCGGCGGGATCATGATGGACGGCACGCGCGTCGTCGCCGAGCCGCGCGTGCAGCTCGTCGGGTACGGGCCGTCGGCGTCGACGATCGGCGCCAACCGTGCGGGCCGCGACGCCGCGCGCGAGGTCGCCCGCTACCTCGACGCCCTCCCCATCCCCGCCACGTAGACGGCGCGGACGCCTCCCTCGCGGGACTCCTGAGCGCCGTCAAGACTCTTGACGTCAAGAGACGGGATACGCTCGCTCCATGCCCGCCGCCCCGCACCCCGACGAGGTCGACCGCATCGTCGCCGCGTGGCAGCGCGTGCGCCCGGACCTCGACGTCGAGCCCCTCACCGTCTTCTCGCGCGTGAGCCGGCTGGGCCGCCACCTCGACCTCGCCCGCCGCGGCGCCTTCGCGCGGTCCGGCCTCGAGCCGTGGGAGTTCGACGTCCTGTCGGCGCTGCGCCGCGCCGGAGAGCCGTACCGCCTCTCGCCCGGGGCGCTCGTCACCCAGACGCTCGTCACAAGCGGCACCATGACCAACCGCATCGACCGGCTCGAGGAGCGCGACCTCGTCCAGCGCCACCGCTCCCCGACGACCGCCGCGGCGTGCTCGTCGAGCTCACCGACGCGGGCCTGCGCCGCGTCGACGCGGCGATGACCGAGCTCCTCCAGGTCGAGGCGAGCATCCTCGACGTCCTGCCCGCCGCGGACCGGTCGCGCCTCGCGGCCCTGCTGCGCGTCGTCGTCGGCCCGTTCGAGGGCTGAGCATGAGCACCCCGTCGATGCCTCGACGCATGCCTGCGGGCAGCGCGTCCGGCCTGCTGCTCACCGCCGTCGTGCTGGTCGCGCTCAACCTGCGCACCCCGATCGTCGCGCTCGCCCCGGTCACCGGGAACGTCCGTGCCGACCTCGCGCTCTCGGCCGCCGCCGTCGGCGTGCTCACCGGACTCCCGGTGCTGTGCTTCGCGGTCGCGTCACCGCTCGCGTCCGCCGCGATCGCCCGCCTGGGGATCGAGCGCGTCGTGCAGCTCGCCCTCGCGACCATCCTGCTCGGCACCGTCGTCCGTTCGGCCGGGTCGTTCCCCGCGGCGCTCGCGGGGACCGTGCTGATCGGGCTCGCGATCACGGCCGGGAACATCGCGGTGCCGCTCGTCGTCGCGCGCGACTTCGCGGGCCAGGCCGCGCGCGTCACGGGCATCTACTCGGCCGCCCTCAACGGCGGGTCCGTCCTCGCGACCGCGTTCACGGCGCCCGTCGCCGACGCCGTCGGCTGGCAGTGGGCGCTCGCCGGCTGGGCGGTGCTCGTCCCGGTCGCGTGGGTGGTCTGGCAGGCGGCGACCCGGCGCCGAGGACCGGAGGCCACGCCTCGCACGGCGCGCGTGGACGCCGCCGACGAGGTGCACGCGCTGCGTCGCCCGCTGACCTGGCTGCTGGTCGCGATGTTCGCCGGCCAGTCGTTCGGGTACTACGGCACGACGGCGTGGCTCCCGACGATCCTGCACGACACCCGCGGCCTCGACCCGAGCGCGTCGGGCGGCGCGGCCTCGCTGTTCCAGCTCTTCGGTGCGATCGGCTCGATCGCGATCCCGATCCTCCTCGGCCGCCGGGTGACGCCGCGCGGCGCCTTCGGGGCGATCGCCGTCGCCTGGCTCTCGCTCCCCCTGGGCCTGCTGCTCGCCCCGGGCCTCTGGCCGCTGTGGGCGTCCTCGCCGGTGCCGCCCAGGGCGCCAACTTCACGGTCATCTTCACGATCGTCGCGGTCCGCGCCACGTCGCTCCGCGAGGCGCGCACCACCTCGACCGCCGTCCAGACGTTCGGGTACGTGATCGCAGCGCTCGCGCCGTCGATGATGGGCGCCGTCCACACCGCGACCGACGGCTGGACGGCGCCGCTCGTCCTGCTGCTCGTCGTCGTGGCCGTCATGGTCGCGGCCGGGCTCCTCGCCACCGCGCCCCACCGGCCCGACGCGCCCACCGCGCCCGACGCGCCCGACGACGCACCTGATGCGGCCCCCGACCCTGGCTAAAGCCTGTCGAACAACTACCTGCGGTCGAGTCGTCGGAGCAGTATGCGGATCTGGAGGGTGACGAACGCTTCGTGGGCTGCCAGGGATGCTTCGTACTGGCGCACGAGACGGCGGTGCCGGTTGCTCCACCCGTTCGTCCGTTCAACGACCCATCGTCGAGGTTGGACGACGAACCTGCTTTCGGGCTTGGGTACAGAGACGAGCTCTAGCTTGATCCCGGCCTTGGCCGCTGCGTCGGCGGGCGCTTGCCCTGTGTAGCCCTTGTCGGCCCAGACGTGCGACAGGCTGGCGCACGGGTTCTTGGCGAGGAGGTCGGCGAACGCGGCCCTGTCCTGGACGTTCGCCGCGGTCGGGTGCTCACCGCGACCATCATGGACGCGGTCCTCGGCGCGCAAGACGGCGAGAGCCTGCTCCCAGACCTGCTTCCTGGTCCACCAGGTGAAGTGCTTGTGGGTCGCGGACCAGGTGACAGCGAAGTCGTGCGGGAGCGCACGCCAAGGGCAGCCCGTGGTCACGACGTAGAGCAGTGCGTTGACGTACTCGCGCCATCGATGCTTGCAGCACGGACGCCCGCCATGGGCATGGACGGGGATCACGAGCGCGCGGATGCGCGCCCAGGCGGTATCGGTCAGGTCAGACGGGTGCGGGCGGCGACGGCTACGGCTACGGCTACGGCTACGGCTACGGCTGGCACGCTCGCAGCGTCTTGGGCAACGACACCGACATTCGCGGGCCCGTGACCTGCCTGGTCATGTCGGTGGTGGTCGGTAGCTTGCTGGTCGTGGCCCGGCATACGACGTTCCAGTGGGTGGTGGACCCCACGGTGGAACAGGCGCGTGCCCTGGCTCGCCATGAGGGCGCGGCACGGTTCGCGTTCAACCAGGGACTGCGCCTGCACCTGGACGCCCGCCGAGCCTCCGTGTCGCGGAAGGCGGCTGACGCGGATGGCGATATCGCTGCGGTGCCGTGGACGGGGTTCGACCTGATCAACGCGTTCAACGCCTGGAAGAAGTCTGAGGCTGCCGGGCGCCGGTTCCTCATCGACGCGGCCGGTCAAGCCGAGGTTGAGGTCACAGGCCTGTCCTGGCGGGGTGAGGTCTCGGCGCAGGTCTTCGAGGAGGCCGTGGTCGATCTCGGCAAAGCCTTGAAGGCGTGGACCGGCTCCCGGCGTGGCAAGCGCGCGGGGCGGGCTGTGGGGCACCCGAAGTTCAAGAAGAAGAACCACGAGCGGGGCTCGTTCCGGATGCGGAACAAGACCTCGAAGACCAAGGCCGGTGAACGGTCCACGATCCGTCTCGGTGAGGCAGGACCCCGGTCGGTGACCTTGCCCGGCATCGGCGCCGTCCGCGTGCATGACGACACCCGCCGGCTGCGGCGCATGCTCGACAAGGGTCGGGCACGGATCTTGTTCGCGACCGTCTCCCGGCGTGGTGGGAAGTGGCGCGTCAGCCTGAACGTCGAGGCCGCTGACCTGCACCCTGCTGCCCGACATCAACCGTGCGATGATTCCGACAGTGCTGGATGGGCCGGAGTCGATCGCGGCCTGCACGCACCCGTCGTCGTCGCTGTGGCGGACGGCACCCCGACCCTGCGCATCGACGATGCACCCAAGGCACTGCGGGCCGCGCAGCCGGTCACCCGCCGACTTCACAAGTCCGTGTCGCGCAAGTTCAAGGGCTCGAAGAACCGCCGGGACGCCGTCCGTCGTCTGGCCCATCATCACGAACGGGTCCGCGCCCGCCGCCACCACTTCCTGCACCAGGTCTCCAACCTGCTGGTCAAGACCCACGACCGGCTCGTCATCGAAGACCTCAACATCACCGGCATGCTCACCAACCACCGGCTCGCCGCCGCGATCTCCGACGCGGCCTGGGGTGAGCTCGCCCGCCAGCTGGCCTACAAACAGGCCTGGCGCGGCGGGCAAGTCCTGATCGCGGACCGGTGGTTCGCGTCATCGAAGACTTGCTCGGCGTGCGGGAACGTCAAGAGCACGCTCACTCTCGCCGAGCGGGCATTCACCTGCGCGCACTGCGGGCTCACCCTCGACCGTGACCTAAACGCCGCGGTCAACCTCGCCACCTGGGGCGCCATGCACTACTCCCAGGTCCTGGACCCCGAAGCACGAGGCCAGGTCACCAACGCCCACCGACGGGACGGCTCTGGTCGACGCACACGCGCCGACGAAGCCAGCCCGGACGACGTGGGAACCCTGACCGCCACCGCGGCATAGGGACGTCCGAGAAGGACGCTGCCAACGGCCTCACCGAGGTTGTTCGACAGGCTTTAGACTGCGAGCGTCGAGGCGGGCAGAGCCCGCCGGCGCCCTCAAAAGGGGCGCGTGCGGGCGCGCGGTGAGCCCCGGGACACATACGGCAGCGCATCCGTCCGTGTCACCGTGAGGTCCCCCGTGCCCGCATCCACCACCGTCTCCGCCCACGTCGCCCGTACCCTCGCCCGCCACGTCGACCACGTGTTCGGCGTCATGGGCAACGGCAACGCCTGGTTCCTCGACGCGCTCGAGCGCGAGACCGCGGTCCCCTTCTCCGCCGTCCGGCACGAGTCCGGGGCCGTCGTCGCTGCGGACGCGTACTTCCGCGCGTCGGGCCGGATCGCCGCGGCGACCGCGACGTACGGCGCCGGCTTCACCAACACGCTCACCGCGCTCGCGGAGGCCGCGCAGGCGCGCGTGCCGCTCGTCCTGCTGACGGGCGACGAGCCGACGTCGGGCCCCCGCCCCTGGGACGTCGACCAGATCGCGCTCGCCGCCGCCGTCGGCGCCCGGACCTACACCGTCGGGCGCGCGGACGCCGCCGCCACGACCGTCATCGCGATCGAGCACTCGCTCGCGTACCGGGTGCCCGTCGTGCTCGCGATCCCGTACGACGTCGCCGCGCTCGACGCCGGACCGCTCCCCGAGCCGCCCGCGCCCGTGCTCCCGGGGCCCCTCGCCCCGGCCGGGCCCTTCGACGCCGCGGCGATCGAGGAGGTGGCACGCCTGCTCGCCGACGCCGAGCGTCCGCTCCTGCTCGCGGGCCGCGGCGCGTGGCTCGCGGGCGCCGGGCCGGCCCTCGGCGAGCTCGCCGAGGCGACCGGCGCGCTCACCGTCAGCACCGCGCTGGGCCGCGGCGTCTTCCCCGACGGCCGCTACGACCTCGGCGTCGCCGGCGGGTTCGGGGCCGACGGCGCGATGGCGCTCGTCCGCGAGGCCGACGTCGCGGTCGTCGTCGGGGCGTCGCTCAACCAGTTCACGATGCGGTTCGGCGAGCTGTTCGCGCCCGGCACGCGCGTCGTCCAGGTCGACACGGCACCGTCGGCGACGCACCGGCACGTCGGCACGTTCGTTCGCGGCGACGCCGCTCTCGTGGTGCGCGCCCTCGTCGAGGCCCTGCACGCCGCCGACGCCAAGCCGTCCGGCTGGCGCGAGACGGTCGACGTCGCGGGCGCCCGCTGGTACGCCACCGGTCCCGTCGACGGGATCGCCGCCGACGGCCGCCTCGACCCCCGGACCGTCGCCCACCGCCTCGCAGCGCTCCTGCCCGAGGACCGGGTCGTCGTGTCCGACGGCGGCCACTTCATCGGCTGGGCCAACATGTACTGGCCCGTCGCCTCGCCCGACCGCATGCTCATGGTCGGCACCGCCTACCAGTCCATCGGCCTCGGGTTCCCGAGCGTCGCCGGGGCGGCCGCGGCCCGGCCGGGCTCCGCCGTCGTCCTCACCACCGGCGACGGCGGCGGGCTCATGGCCCTCGCCGACCTCGAGACCGCGGTCCGCACCGCGGGCGGCCGGGGGCTGGCCGTCGTCTGGAACGACGCCGCGTACGGCGCCGAGGTGCACGTCTACGGGCGCCAGGGCCTCACCGACGGGCCCATGCGCATCCCCGAGGTCGACTTCGCGGCGCTCGCGAGCGCCGTCGGGGCGGAGGGCGTCGTCGTGCGGACGCTCGCCGACCTCGACCGGGTCGCGGCCTGGCGCGACGAGGCGGTGGACGAGCGCCGGTTCCTGCTGCTCGACTGCCGGGTCTCGCCGGCCGTCGTCGCGCCGTACCAGGAGGAGATCCTGCGGGCGAACCGCCGCCACTGACGCGCGTCGCCCGGCACCCGGAACACGCCGACCGCTAGGTTGGTTGCGCCGTCGTACGCAGGGAGGGAACGATGTCGGAGCCGCGGTGGCTCACCGCCGACCAGATGCGCAGCTGGCTGCGCCTGCAGGCCGTGGTCGAGCTGCTCCCGGGCGTGCTCGACCAGCAGCTCCAGCACGACGCGCAGCTCACGCACTACGAGTACCTGGTGCTCGCGATGCTGTCGGAGTCGGAGGGCCGGTCGCTGCCCATGTCGGCCCTCGCCCGGCGGACGAGCGGCACGCTGCCCCGCCTCTCGCACGTCGTACGCCGGCTCCAGGACCGCGGCTACGTGCGGCGCTCCCCGCGCCCGACGACGGCCGGGTCACCGTCGCGACCCTCACGGACGCCGGATGGGAGAAGGTCGTGGCGTCGGCACCGGGCCACGCGCGCACCGTCCTCGAGCACGTGTACGACCGGCTCGACGACACCGACGTCGCCGACCTCACGCGCGTGCTCAGCAAGCTCGTGCAGGGCATCGACCCCGAGGACCGGTTCGGCGTCCTCGCCGACGACCACCCCGCGATCCGCGAGGACGGCACCGGCCGCTGCTGACCCCCGGACCTGTCAGAACCACGCTCCCGTACACGTGCACCCCGTTCTGACAGTCCTCCACCCTCGCGAGTTGTCAGAACGACGGTCCTGTATACGGGCACCACGTTCTGACAGACCCCGTTGTGCGGAGCGCCCGGACGCTGGTAGGCCTGAGGGTATGGACGACGACGTCACTCCCCTCGCCCCTCGGGTCATCCCATGAACCGGCTCACCGCGCGGCGGCGGATCCACCGGATCCGCTTCGACACCGCGGCCGCCCCGAGCGTCTCGGTCCGCGAGGACGTGCTGGCCGTCGAGGAGCCGCTCGAGATCCGCGTGGGCGGGCGCTCGTACGCGGTCACGATGCGCACGCCGGGGCACGACGTCGAGCTCGCGTCCGGCTTCCTCGTCTCGGAGGGGATCGTCACGCGCGGCGAGCACCTGTCGGGCGCGCGCTACTGCGCGGGCGCGACTGCGACCGGCCCCGCCGGGACGCCCGAGAACACGTACAACGTGCTCGACGTCGGCCTCGCGCCCGGCGTCCGCCCGCCGGACCCGGCGCTCGCCCGGGAGTTCTTCACGTCGAGCGCCTGCGGGCTGTGCGGCAAGGCGTCCGTCGACGCCGTCCGGACCCGGTCGGCGTTCGCGGTCGCCGACGACCCGCTCGTCGTCGGCCCGGAGCTCCTCGCGACGTTCCCGGACCGGCTGCGCGCGGCGCAGGCGATCTTCGAGCGCACGGGCGGGCTGCACGCCGCGGGTCTCTTCGACGGGCGCACCGGCGAGCTGCTCGTCGCCCGTGAGGACGTCGGCCGCCACAACGCCGTCGACAAGGTCGTCGGGTGGGCGCTCCAGCACGACCTGCTGCCCCTGCGCGGGACGGTCCTCATGGTGTCGGGGCGCGCGAGCTTCGAGCTCACGCAGAAGGCCCTCATGGCCGGGATCCCCGTGCTCGCCGCGGTGTCGGCCCCGTCGTCCCTGGCCGCCGAGCTCGCCGACGACGCCGGGCTCACGCTCGTCGGGTTCCTGCGGGGCGCCTCCATGGTGGTCTACGCCGGGGCGGGACGGTTGCACAGCGAGAGCCAGGACGGTGCCGGCGGGGCGAGCGCCGTCGTCGGGCACGAGGCCACGAAGGAAGCGGGTGCGGCATGAGCGTCGACCAGGGCGAGGGCACGGTCCCGGCGGGAGCCCCGAACCACGACGTCGGCGCCGACGACGACGGCCTCACGGTCGGCGCGCCCAAGACGTGGGCCGCGGGGGTCCCGGGCATCCTGCACGCGCTCGACCCGTCGCTCAAGGGCATGGGCCCGGCCCGGACGGCCAAGCTGCTGCTCCGGATGAACCACCAGCACGGCTTCGACTGCATGAGCTGTGCCTGGCCCGACCCCGACCGTCGCAAGGCCGCCGAGTTCTGCGAGAACGGCGCCAAGGCCGTCAACTGGGAGGCCACGCCCCTCACCGTCGACAAGGGCTTCTGGGGCGAGCACTCCGTGACCGAGCTCGCGCGGCAGTCGGAGTACTGGCTGGGCCAGCAGGGGCGCCTCGTCGACCCCGTCTACAAGGCGGCGGACTCCGACCACTACGCGCCGGTGTCGTGGGAGCAGGCGTTCCGGATCCTCGGCGAGCACCTGGCCGACCTCGACTCGCCCGACCATGCCTCGTTCTACACGAGCGGGCGCACGTCGAACGAGGCGGCGTTCGCCTACCAGCTCTTCGCGCGCGCGTTCGGCACCAACAACCTGCCCGACTGCTCCAACATGTGCCACGAGTCCACGGGCGCGGCGCTCGGCGAGACGATCGGCGTCGGCAAGGCGACCGTCCTCTACGACGACTTCGCCCAGGCCGACCTCATCATCATCATGGGGCAGAACCCCGGCACCAACCATCCCCGCATGCTGACCGCGCTCGAGGAGGCCAAGCACGCCGGGGCGAGCATCGTCGCCGTCAACCCGCTGCCCGAGGCCGGCCTCCTGCGCTACAAGAACCCGCAGACGCCGCGCGGGATCGTCGGGCGCGGGACGGCGCTCGCCGACCAGTTCCTCCAGGTGCGGCTCGGCGGCGACATGGCGCTGCTGCAGGCGGTCAGCAAGCGCGTGCTCGACGCCGAGGCGCGGCACCCCGGCGCCGTGCTCGACCACGACTTCCTCGACACGCACACGACGGGGCTCGACGCGTTCGCCGCGTCGCTCGCGGACCTCGACGAGGCCGAGGTGCTCGCGGCCACCGGCGTCACGAGCGCGGAGATCGACGAGCTCGCCGACCGCTACCTCACGGCCCAGCGCGTGATCATCACCTGGGCGATGGGCCTGACCCAGCACAAGAAGGCCGTGCCGACGATCAAGGAGATCATCAACCTCCTGCTCCTGCGCGGGAACATCGGGCGGCCCGGTGCGGGTGCCTCGCCGATCCGCGGGCACTCCAACGTGCAGGGCGACCGGACGATGGGGATCTGGGAGCAGATGCCCGACACCTTCCTCGACGCCCTCGACGCCGAGTTCGGGATGTCCGTGCCGCGCGCCCACGGTCTCGACGCCGTCGGGACCATCGACGCGATGCGCCAGGGCAGGATCCGCACGCTTGTCGCGCTCGGGGGAACCTCGTCGCCGCCGTGAGCGACACGGGGGCCGCCGAGGAGGGGATCGCCCGCTGCGACCTCAGCGTCCAGGTCTCCACCAAGCTCAACCGCTCGCACACGATCACCGGGAGAGAGGCCCTCATCCTGCCGTGCCTCGGCCGCACCGAGATCGACCGGCAGGCCTCCGGCGAGCAGTTCGTCTCGGTCGAGGACACCGTCTCGGCGGTGCACGCCTCGCGCGGGGCCGTCGAGCCCGTCGGCACGAACCTGCTGTCCGAGGTGGCGATCGTCGCGCGGATCGCGCGCGCCGTCGCCGACGCCCGGCGCGACCGGGGCGCCGACGCCCACGACCTCGACGCCGTGGACTGGGAGGCCTTCGAACGCGACTACGACGTGATCCGCGACCACATCGCCGCCGTCGTGCCGGGGTGCGACGACTACAACGCGAAGATCCGGCGGGAGAGCGGGTTCGTGCTGCCGCACGGGCCGCGCGACTCCCGCACCTTCCCCACCTCCGACGGCAAGGCCCACCTGACGGTCAACGCGCTCGAGCACGTCGCGTGCCCGCCCGGCCGGCTGCTGCTGCAGACCGTCCGCGCGCACGACCAGTTCAACACGACGATCTACTCCCGCAACGACCGGTACCGCGGCATCAAGGGCGGGCGCGACGTGGTCTTCGTCCATCCCGACGACGTCGCCGAGCTCGGGCTGCGCGACGGCCAGCAGGTGGACGTCCACAGCGAGTTCGAGGACGGCGTCGACCGGGTGCTGCCCGACGTGCGGGTCGTCGCGTACCCCACGGCGCGCGGGTGCGCCGCAGCGTACTTCCCCGAGGCGAACGTGCTCGTGCCCCTCGGCGCGGTCGCTGAGAAGAGCAACACGCCGGTCTCCAAGGCCGTCGTCGTGCGACTCGAGCCCGCGGCGGTCCCGGCACCGCAACCCTCCTGACGGCCCGGCCTACGGCACCGAGCCCCCGGACGGCGCCAGCTCGGCGCGCGCGAGGCCACCGGCCGGCGCGCCTACCCTTGGACCCGATGGCACATCTTCTCGGGGCGGAAGCCCTGCACCTGGAGTACCCGACGCGGGTCGTGTTCGACTCCGTCACGATCGGGATCAACGAGGGCGACCGCGTCGGCATCGTCGGCCGCAACGGCGACGGCAAGTCGTCGCTGCTCGGCATGCTCTCCGGCCGCATCCGTCCCGACGCCGGCCGCGTCACCCGTCGTGGCGGGGTCCGGATGGGCGTCCTCGACCAGTCCGACACGCTCGACGACGACGCCGTCGTGGGTCACGCGATCGTCGGCGGCCGGGACGAGCACGAGTGGGCGGGCGACCCGAAGGTGCGCGACGTCATCGCGGGCCTCGTCCCCGACCTCGCGTGGGACGCGCGGATCGGGACCCTCAGCGGCGGCCAGCGTCGCCGTGTCGCCCTCGCGGCGCTGCTCGTCGACGACTGGGACGTCATCGCGCTCGACGAGCCGACCAACCACCTGGACGTCGAGGGCATCACCTGGCTCGCCGGGCACCTGCGCGGCCGGTGGGCCAGGAACGCGGGCGGGCTGCTGATCGTCACCCACGACCGCTGGTTCCTCGACGAGGTCGCCACCACGACGTGGGAGGTCCACGACCGCGTCGTCGAGCCGTTCGAGGGCGGGTACGCCGCGTACGTGCTGCAGCGCGTCGAGCGGGACCGGCAGGCCGCCGCGATCGAGGCCAAGCGCCAGAACCTCATGCGCAAGGAGCTCGCCTGGCTCCGCCGCGGCGCCCCCGCACGCACCTCCAAGCCGAAGTTCCGCATCGACGCAGCGAACCAGCTCATCGAGGACGTCCCGCCGCCCCGGGACCGCCTCGAGCTCTCACGGCTGGCGACCGCGCGCCTCGGCAAGGACGTGGTCGACCTCCTCGACGTCGGGGTGTCGTTCGACGGCCGCGAGGTCCTGCACGACGTCGAGTGGCGCATCGCGCCCGGCGAGCGCACCGCCGTCCTCGGCGCGAACGGGGCCGGGAAGTCCACGCTGCTCGCGCTGATCGCCGGCACCCTCCAGCCGACCGCCGGCCGGGTCAAGCGCGGCAAGTCCGTGCGGCTCGCGATGCTCGACCAGCAGTTCAGCGAGCTCGAGGACATCGCCGGCGACCGTGTGCGGGACGTCCTCGCCCGCACCCGCACCAGCTACGTCATCGACGGCAAGGAGCTCACGCCCGCCCAGCTCCTCGAACGCCTCGGCTTCGCGCGCGAGCACCTGTCCGCACGCGTCGGCGAGCTGTCCGGCGGGCAGAAGCGACGCCTCCAGCTCCTCCTCGTGCTCCTGTCCGAGCCCAACGTCCTCGTGCTCGACGAGCCGTCCAACGACGTCGACACCGACATGCTCGCCGCGATGGAGGACCTCCTGGACTCGTGGCCCGGCACCCTGATCGTCGTCTCGCACGACCGGTACCTCCTCGAGCGCGTCACCGACCAGCAGTACGCCATCCTCGACGGGCGGTTTCGGCACCTGCCGGGCGGGGTCGACGAGTACCTGCGGCTTCGTGCTTCCGGGGCTGGTTCCGGGGGCGGAGGGGAGACGTCGCCCCCTCCACCCCTCGGCGGTCGACTCACCTTCCGCGCCCGAGACCCCCGCACTCTCCGGCTCCGCGCTGCACTCCGCGCGCAAGGAGCTCGAGGCCGTGGACCGGAGGCTCGGGAAGCTGGCCGGGCAGGTCGACGCGCTGCACGTGCGGATGGCCGAGCACGACCAGTCGGACTACGGCTGGCTCGGCGAGCGCACCGAGGAGCTGCGCGTGCTCGAGGGCGAGGTCACCTCGCTCGAGGAGCGGTGGTTGGAGCTGTCGGAGCTCGTCGGATAGGCGCCCTCAGATGCCCGCCGAGCTGAGGACGTACGTGCTCAGGCTGGCCCCGCGCGGGAGGGGCGCGTTCGTGTCCGACGCCCGCAGCGCGTCGACCGCGAGGGTGGCGAACCGCCGCGCGGCCGCAGTCCGGTCCTGGGACGGCGCGGACGCGAGCCCTCGTCCGGCCATCAGGACGAGCAGCAGGTCGTCGAGCTCGTAGTCGCGGCGCAGCCCGTCGACGGCCTGGGCGCGCACGCCGAGCGCGACGAGCCGGCGCAGCAGGGCGGCGCGATGCGCGACGAAGGCGTCGGCGTGCGGGTTCGCGGACATGAACGCGTCGACGAACCCGCGGTTCCGGGAGTTCAGGACGGTGAGCTCCTCCACCACGGTCCGGAAGCCCCTCCAGGGGTCGGGGTCGGAGCAGCCGTCCTCGACGATCCGTTCGCAGGCGCGCAGCTCGTCGGCGAACGCCTCGTCGACGAGAGCCTGCCTGGTCGGGAACCGGCGGTAGAGCGTGGCCGGCCCGACGCCGGCGCGGCGTGCGATCTCGCGCATGGTGACGCCGAGCCCGCGCTCGGCGAAGAGCGCCCGGGCCGCGTCGAGGACGCGGTCGCGGTTGTCCTGGGCGTCGGCACGCAGCATCTGAGGCAGCTCCTCGCGCATCGTTCTCACTTCGACCAAGTGGACGGGTGCGTCCACTAACGTCCGACGATAGCGGGTCGCCCACCACGGTGGCCCCGGACGAGACGAGGAGACGACGGTGCAGGCAGTGAGGATCGCACGCTTCGGAGACCCGAGCGGGATGACCCTGGTGGACGTCCCGGCCCCCGAGGCCGGACCGGGCCAGCTGGTCGTCGCGGCCGAGGCGATCGGCGTCGGCGGTGTCGACGCGGTCATCCGCCGCGGCACCCTGAGCGGGTACGGCTTCACGGAGGGCCTGGTCCCGGGCAGCGAGGTGGCGGGAACGGTGACCCAGGTGGGGAACGACGTCGATCCCGCGTGGGTGGGGCGACGGGTGTGGGCCTTCACGGGCACCGGCGGCGCGTACGTCGAGCAGGCGCTCGCCCGGGTCGGCGATGTCGTCGAGCTGCCCGAGGAGCTCTCGGCCGTCGACGCGGTCACGCTCGGCAGCGCCGCACCCGTCGCCCACTTCGCCCTGGACCACGCGCGGTTCACGCCAGGGCAGTCGGTGCTCGTGCGCGGCGCGGCGGGCAGCATCGGCATCGCGACCGTCGAGCTCGCCTCGCGCGCTGGCGCGAGCGCCGTCGCGGTCACCACGTCGTCACCCGCGCGAGGGCAGCGGCTCCGTGCGCTCGGAGCGACGCACGTGCTCGACCGCGGCGGCGACGGGGACGGGACGGCGCCGGAGTCCTACGACGTGATCGTCGACGTCGTCGGCGGGGCCGGCGTGCCGGCGTTCATCGACCGGCTCGCCCCGAACGGCCGGATGGTCGTCGTCGGCGCCGTGGCCGGGATGCCTCCCGAGGACTTCGGGATGCGCCTGCTCCGGTCGTTCCAGCAGTCGCGCTCGTTCGCGACCTTCAGTCTCGACACCGTCCCGACGGCGACGCGGGACGGCGTCCGAGCGGAGCTGTTCGCCGGTGCCACGCGCGGCGAGCTGCACGCCGTCGTGCACGACGTCCTGCCCCTGAGCGCGGCGGCCGAGGCACACCGCCAGATGGACGCCGGCACGGTGTTCGGCAGGATCGTGCTCGTTCCCTGACAGGTCGCGAGCCCGGGCCGCACGGCACTCAGGGAGCGCCGCAGCGAGCGGTCCGTCATGATCGGACGAGGGGGTCACCACCCGTCCGGTCCTGGAGGGCGCCACCGTGACGACGAGCAGCCGACCGATCCCCGGAGCGCGGAGAGCGCGGGCTGTGCACGGGCTGGGCGCCGTCGTCGTGGGCGTGGTGTGCGCGCTGGTTGCGACCGGGTGCTCCGGGGACGACGACGCCGTCACCGACCCGACGGACCCGCCGGCCGTAGCGCACACGTACGTGACACGGCCCGACCTGACGCCGCCCGTCATGCGGGCGACCGTCGGCTCGCTCCCCCACGACGCCGCGGACGACGCCGCCGAGGGCAACGTCGTCGCCCTCGGACCCAAGGACGAGGACCAGCAACCGGCCATGCAGGGGGCGCTGCTCGTCGACCCGACGGGCGAACCGGTGTGGGTCTCCCCCATGAAGGTCGGCCCGTTCGACGTGCGCGTCCAGGAGTATCAGGGCGTGCCGGTGCTCACCTACTGGGAGGGCACGTCGACGGACTCGGGGACGGGCGAGGGCCGCGTCGTCCTGCTCGACGCCCACTACGACCAGGTCGCGACCGTCACGACGGGCGGCAGCGTGGGGAGGGGCAAGGCCGACATCCACGAGACGACGATCACGCCGTCGGGCACGATCCTCCTCACCGCGTACGTCCCCGCCCAGGCCGACCTGACCGCCGTCGGCGGCCCGAAGGACGGCTGGGTCGAGGAGGGCGTCGCGCAGGAGGTCGACATCGCGAGCGGCAAGGTCCTGTGGGAGTGGCGCTCGCTCGACCACGTCCCCGTCCAGGAGACCTACGCGAACCTCGCGAAGGGCATGGGCACCGAGGAGAAGCCGTTCGACTACTTCCACATCAACGCGATCGCGCTCGACGGCGACGGCGCCCTCCTCGTCTCGGCCCGCAACACCCACACCGTGTACAAGGTGGACCGCGCGACCGGGAAGGTCGACTGGCACCTGGGCGGCAAGCAGAACGAGTTCGTGCTCGGCGCACAGTTCGCGTGGCAGCACGACGTCCGCCTGCAGGACGACGGCACCCTCACCCTGTTCGACAACGAGGGCTCCCCGCGGGTCGGGCCGACGTCGCGGGGGCTGCGGCTCACGGTGGACGAGAAGACGATGACGACGTCGACCGTCGCGGAGTACCTCCCGCCCACCGCCCGCCACTCGGACACCCAGGGCAACGTGCAGGTCCTGCCGGACGGGAACGTCGTCGTCGGCTGGGGGCAGCGCCCGTACGTGACCGAGTACGACGGCGGCGGGAACCTCCTCGGCGAGCTCTCGTTCTCGTCCGGCTCGAGCTACCGGGCCTACCGGGTCACGTGGCACGCGACCCCCACGGACCCGCCCGACGTCGTCGTGCAGGGCGACACCGTGCACGTGAGCTGGAACGGCGCGACGGACGTGGCGAGGTGGCGCGTGGTGAGCGGCGCGGACGAGGCGTCCGCGAAGACGGTCACGACGGCCGCGAGGAAGGGCTTCGAGACGACGGTCCACGCCTCCTCGGGCCTGGGCGCGTACGTCGCGGTGCAAGCCCTCGACGCCGACGGCGCGGTGATCGGCACCGGCACCCCCGCGAAGTAGTACGGCCGCCGGTCTATCTCGCGAAGTAGGCCTCCCGGCGGGGTACCTCGCGAGCACGGGGTCTCCGCCCCGCGAGAACGGGGTCCGCGCCAGTCAGCGTCGGCTGACGGGCGCGGACCCCGTGTTCGGCCTCAGAAGGGGAGGCAGGCTCAGGAGAGCTCGGCGCGCAGCTCGTCCGGCACCGGCTGGACGCGGACGTCGTCCTCGTCGACCTCGTAGTCCGTCGACCGCGTGCTGTCGGCGGTGTCCTCGACCTTGAACGCGCGCAGGACGAGCGTCCCCACCGCGGCGACGACGGCGTTCAGCACGAACGCGGTGACGCCGATGTAGACGGTGGTGTGGGTCCACGGGATCGCGGCGATGGAGCCGCCGAAGTGCTTCCCGGTCGCGGGGTTGACGACGTTGTACGCGGCGATCGTCCCGTAGACCATGCCCGCGGCCCAGCCGACGAGCAGCGCCCACTTGTTGAACCACCGCGTGTACAGGCCCGCGACGATCGCCGGGAACGTCTGCAGGATCCAGATGCCGCCGAGGAGCTGCAGGTTGATCGCGGACGACTGGTCCATCCCGAGCACGAAGACGAGCGCCCCGACCTTGACGAGCAGCGACACGAGCTTCGAGATCTTGGCCTCGGTGCGCGGCGTGACGTCGGGCTTGATGAGGTCGCGGTAGATGTTCCGCGTGAACAGGTTGGACGCGGCGATCGACATGATCGCCGCGGGCACGAGCGCCCCGATCGCGATCGCGGCGAGCGCCACCCCGGCGAACCACGACGGGAAGGTGTCGAGGAAGAGCTGGGGCACGACGAGCTGCGCGTTGATCGTGCCGTTGGTGTCGACGGGCATCGTGCCCGCCTTGATCGCGACGTACCCGAGCAGGGCGAGGAAGCCCAGCATGAGCGAGTAGAGCGGCAGCACGACCGCGTTGCGGCGGATGGTGTTGCGGCTCTTGGTCGCGAGGACGCCGGTGATCGAGTGCGGGTACATGAACAGCGCCATCGCGGACCCGAGCGCGAGGGTCCAGTAGGCGTTGAAGCTGGTCATCCCGGGGATGATCGCCCCGGCGGGCTTGCCGGTCGCCGGGTTCGTGGTGGACATCTTGGCGTCGGCGTCGTCGAAGATCGAGCCCCACCCGCCGAACGTGCTGGGCAGGTAGATCACGGCGACGACGATCGCGAGGTAGATCAGCAGGTCCTTCACGACGGCGATGAGCGCCGGGCCCGCAGGCCGCCCGTGTAGGTGTAGGCGGCGAGCACGACGAACGCGATGATCAGCGGCAGGTCGTTGACGAACGAGTTGCTGCCCGAGCCGAGGCCGAGGACGGTGAGCACGGCCTTCATGCCGACGAGCTGGAGGGCGATGTACGGCATGGTCGCGACGATGCCGGTGACGGCGATCGCGGTGGAGAGCACCTTGCCGCCGTACCGTCCGCCGACGAAGTCGGCCGGGGTCACGTAGCCGTGGCTCCGCGACACCGACCAGAGCCGGCTCATGAGGATGAAGACGATCGGGTAGAGCACGATCGTGTACGGGACGGCGAAGAAGCCGGACACCGCGCCCGTCGCCCACATGGCGGCGGGGACGGCCACGAAGGTGTACGCCGTGTACAGGTCGCCGCCGAGCAGGAACCAGGTCACCCAGGACCCGAAGCCGCGTCCGCCCAGCCCCCACTCGTCGAGGCTGTGCAGGCCGCGCTCCTCGGAGCTCGTGCGCCAGCGGGAGGCGAGGAACCCGATCGCGGCCACGACGAGGAAGAGCACGATGACGACCGCGAGCGCACCGCCCGCGATCGACCGGTGGCCGTTGGCGTCCGGCCCGTCCGCCGGTGCGGCGAGGGACAGGGACGCGGGGAGCGTCAGGAGCGTGCTCACCGGGCACCCCCGTCCTCGGTGGCGTCGCCCGCCGCGTCAGTGGCGGCCGCGTGCCGTGGCGGGTGACCGCCCGGACCGGAGCCCTGGGCGCGGACGACGTCACGCCGTCGGCGGTCCTCCTTGCGCATCAGCGTGTACGCCACGAAGAGCAGACCCGCGTCGATGAAGACCCAGAGGAGCTGGTACCAGTAGAAGAACGGCATCCCGGCGAGCTCCGGGTCGTGGCGCGCGTAGATCGGCACGACGAGCGGCAGCACGATCCCGATCGCGACGAGCACGCCGGCGGCCACGTAGGGGCCGGGGCGGGCCGACCCTCGGACCGGCGTGTCGGGGCGCGGGCCGCCGTGTCGGGGCGCGTCGGGGCTGGGCACAGGTTGGGGCACGTTCGACTCCTTCGTCTCTTCGTTGAGCGAAGTCCATCGGGTCCACGCCGGGGTCGCCGACCGGGCCTGAGCCCGGTCCGCGGATCGGTCGGCGGGGTGCCGTCAGACGATCCGCGCCCCGGGCGATGGGCCGACGGCAGTATAGACATCGTCGGCGGCACCGACCGCGGTCCACGACGCGGCGATCGCGAGCGCGTGCTGGCGGCTCCGGGCGAGCGCGGCGACCGTCGGACCGGAGCCCGACAGCATGACGCCGAGCGCCCCCGCGTCGCGCGCGACGTCGATGGTCTCGCGCAGGTGCGGCGCGAGCCCGAGCGCCGGCTCCTGGAGGTCGTTGTGGAGCAGAGCGCCGAGCGCCGTCGGGTCGCCCGCGCGCAGCGCCTGCATGAGGGGCGTGTCGTCGGCGAGCGCGGGGTCGGCGGGGATCCCGCGGCCGCCCGCGTGGGCGGCGTCGAACGCGTCGAACACGCGCGCGGTCGACAGGCCCTCGTCGGTGACGGCGAGCGCCCAGAAGAACTCGCCGCGCACCATGGCGGGGGTCAGCTCGTCCCCCGCCCGACGCCGACGGCGACGTGCCCGTGGAGCGCGAAGGGGACGTCCGCGCCGAGGGCGGCGGCGAGGTGCGTGAGCTCGTCGCGGCCGAGGCCGGTCTCCCACAGGGCGTCGCACGCGACGAGCGCGGCGGCGGCGTCGGCGGACCCGCCGGCCATCCCGCCGGCGACGGGCACGCCCTTGACGATCGCGAGGTGGACGTCGGGCTCGACGCCGGTGCGCTCCGCGAGGAGCTCGGCGGCACGCCAGGCGAGGTTCGTCCGGTCGGTGGGGACGCGGTCGGCGTGCGGGCCGTCGACGGCGATCGACACGCCGCGACCGGCGGGCACCGCGGTCGCCGTGACCTCCTCGTAGAGGGACACGGCCTGGAAGATGTTGACGAGCGGGTGGTACCCGTCCGGTCGCACGCTCCCGACGCGCAGCGACAGGTTGACCTTGCCGGGAGCGCGGACGGTGACGGACGGCTCGGGGGCGGCCGCGAGGTGCGCCGTCATGCGGTGTCCTGGGCGGCGAAGGCCTCGGCGATGCGCGCGAAGTCGGTCACGGTGAGGGTCTCGCCGCGTGCCGACGGGTCGACACCCGCGGCGACGAGCACGCGCTCGGCGGCCTCCCCGAGCCCGCGGTGCGCGCCAGGGCGGCCCGCAAGGTCTTGCGGCGCTGCGCGAACGCGGCGTCGACGACGGCGAACACCTCTTCGCGCGTCGCGGTCGTCGTGGGCGGGTCGCGCCGCTCGAGGGCGACGAGCGCCGAGTCGACGTTGGGGACGGGCCAGAAGACGCTGCGACCCACGGTCCCGGCGCGGCGCGCGGACGCGTACCAGGCGGCCTTGACGCTCGGCACGCCGTAGACCTTCGAGCCGGGCGCGGCAGCGAGGCGGTCGGCGACCTCGGCCTGCACCATGACGAGGACGCGCTCGAGGCTGTCGAAGCGTTCGAGGAACGTGAGGAGCACCGGGACCGCGACGTTGTACGGGAGGTTCGCGACGAGCGCCGTGGGCGGCTCGCCGGGCAGCTCGGTGACGTCGAGGGCGTCCGCGGGGACGACGGTCAGCCGGGCGGCCAGGTCGGCCGAGCGTCCCGCGACGGTCTCGGGGATCTGCCGTGCGAGGGTCGGGTCGATCTCGACCGCGACGACGCTCGCGCCGGCCTCGAGCAGCCCGAGCGTGAGGGAGCCCAGCCCGGGACCGACCTCCACGACCCGCTCCCCGGCTCGACGCCCGCGGTGCGGACGATGCGGCGGACCGTGCCGCCGTCGTGCACGAAGTTCTGGCCCCACGTCTTGGTGGGGCGGACGCCGAGACGCCCTGCCAGGTCCCGGATCTCGGCCGGGCCCAGCAGGGCGCCTCGGTGGTCGGTCATGGCAGATGAGCCTACCGGCCAGGGGTGTGCCAGGTCGCTCAGAGCAGACCGAGCTTGGCGGCGCAGGCGGGCCACTGGCCCCAGCCCGAGCGCGCCTGGAGCTTCTGCGCGAGCGCGGTCTGCGTCGCGGCGGAGGCGTCCGTCGGCAGGCCGCTACCGCCGAGCGAGTGCCACGTGCTCACCGTGAACTGGTAGAGCCCGTAGTACCCGGCCGGGTTGACGGCCTTCGGGTTGCCGCCCGACTCGCACGCCGCGAGCTTGGCCCACACGCCCGAGGTGGGGCGCCGCCGCCGCCCGACGAGCTGGAGGACGACTTCTTCGACGACGAGCTCGACGAGGACGACTTCGACGACGAGCTCGACTTCGACGACGACGACGTGGCGGTGGTGGCCTTCGGCTTCTCGACGACGACGGGCCGCGCCTTGGTGCCGGTCACGACGACCTTCGACACGGGCTTCGTGGTCACGCCCTTGGCGGTCACGGCCTTCGTCTCGACCTTGCCGTCGACGTAGGTGACCTTGTAGGTCGTCGTGTAGACGCCCTTCTTGCCGGCCTTCGTGACGACGGAGCCCAGGTCGGCGTAGCGCGACGCGTCCTTCTTCTGGACGGTCTTGAACGCGACCGGCTTGGTCGACTTCTCGGTCTTGACGGCGACCCGCTCGACGACGAGCGCGACGTCGGGCGAGCCCGTGCGCGGCTCGACGGAGACCCGGTCACGGGCGCCGAGCGTGAGGCCGAGCTGCGTGAGGACGCTGTCGACGCCCTCGCTCGGGTCCTGAACGACGCGCGTCTTCCCGTCGGCGACGACGGCCACGGGGCCGGACTCGGCGAGATCGACGCCGAGGGCCGGGCGGCCGTCGGACTGCGAACGGTTGGCGACGAGGCTGACGTCGGAGCCGCGGGCCTCGAGGGCGCCGAGCGCCTCGCCGGCGTCGAGCGCGGTGGTCCAGACGGTGGTCTTGGTGCCGTCGACGTCCACGGTGACCTGGTGGCCGTAGCGGACGACGATGCGCTCGCCGTCGTGCAGCGAGCTGCTCGGGGCGGGCGAGACGACGTCGTACTCGCCGAGCTCGATCCCCTTCTTCTGGAGGAGGTCGCCGACGCTGCCCGAGAACGTGCCGGTCTTGGTGGTCTCGCCCGCCACGTCGAGCGTGACGGACTTGTGGGCGCCGGCGTAGACAGCGCCTCCGCTCACGAGGACCGCGACGGCGGCCCCGGCGGCGATCCAGGGCCAGCGGCGGTGGCGGGCCCGGGAAGTGGTGGCAACGGGCTCGGTGCCCGGCGTGCTGCCCTGGGGGGTGTCCTGCGGAGAAGTCACTCGAGTCCAGTCGTCGAGCTGTCCGGGCACGGAGGCGAGGTGGCGCGCGTGGCGCCCCGGGGCCGGGTCGCGGGGTTGCCGCGACCCGGTGCGCGGGCCGTGGCCCGCCCGGTCCTCGTGCTCCGATCCGGCTGTCAGCGTTCGACCGTAACCGATCCGTGATCTACTACGAAACCCCTGTGCGGATTTGTGCCCGGTATTACCGGAAACTTATCCAAGGCGGCGGGAATTCGTGGAGAAAACGGCGGGAGACGGTCAGGCCAGGTCAGTACCAGCCGTAGTGGTGCGAATGGGACAGCGCGCCGCAAGGGGTGTGATAACGGCCCTTGATGTAGCCGAGCCCCCACGTGATCTGGGTCTTCGCGTTCGTGCGCCAGCCCGGTCCCGCGCTCGCCATCTTGCGGCCCGGCAGAGCCTGCGGGATCCCGTGCGCGCCGCTGCTCGCGTTGTGCGCCGACACCCGCCAGCCCGACTCGCGGTTCCACAGCGAGACGAGGCACTGGTACTGGTGGGTGCTCCAGCCCTTGCGGCGGACCAGGTCCTTCGCGATGGCCTTCGAGTAGCCGACGGTGGCGTGCTTGGGGCTCTTGCGGGTGCCCTTGACGACGACCTTCGTGACCATCGTCGAGCGGTTCTTCAGCACCTTGCGGGCCGTGACCTTGCCGTCGACGCGCGTCACGCGGGCGACGGTCGTGCGAGTGCCGGCGTGGCCCTTGCGCTTCACGTAGGAGCCGAGGACCTTGTAGCGCTTGCGGTCCTTGACGACCTTCGTGGTGCGCTTGACGTGCTTCTTCGTCGTGACGTTGCCGACCGTCACACGCTGGACCGTGACGGTCGCGGCCACACCGGCACGCTTGTCCGCGGCGCTCGCAGGGCTGAGCCGCAGGCGGTCGTTCCCGTCGGGGCTGACCTTCTTGGCGGCGAGGAGCGCGCCGACGGTCGCCGGAGCGGTCGTGACGAGGTTCCGCTTCCAGCTCGTCGCGACGAGGCGGACCGTCGTCCCGGCGGGCAGCCTGGTCGTGCGGTGCGCCGTGGTCGTCGTGGTGACCGCGCCCGCGACGGGCGTGGTCGCCGTCGCCGCACCTGCGGTCGTCGGGGCGAGCGCGACGCTGCCGGTGACGCCGACGCTCGTGAGCGTCAGGGCGACGAGGCCGGACACCAGCGCGCGGCGGGGCCGACGGCGCAGGGGCGCGCGGTCAAGGGGCTCAGGGCCATGGGGAGAGTCCTCGGGTCATGCCGCACGGCCCTCCGGACGCGGCGCGGGGCCGACGGAGAGGACCGAGGAAATGTGCGGTCGTGATCGTTTCGTGATAGCGCTGGAAGTGCGCTCTTGTTGCCCGACAGGGCGGACGACGGCCGTGCGCCGACATTCCGAGAAATGCCGGCGCACGGCGGCGGTCAGGTGTGGGACGGCTTCGCCGGCGCCCCGCACCGTGTGCCGGTCAGTACCAGCCGGTCGCCTGCGAGTGGCCCCAGGCACCGCACGGGGTGCCGTAGGAGCCGGCGATGTAGTTCAGGCCCCAGGTGATCTGGGTCCGGGCGCTCGTGCGCCAGTCCGAGCCCGCCGAGGCGAGCTTCGAGGCCGGCAGCGACTGCGGGATGCCGTAGGCGCCGCTCGACGCGTTGGTCGCTGTGACGCTCCAGCCAGACTCGCGGTTCCAGAGGTTCACGAGGCACTGGAACTGGTCGCTGCCCCAGCCGCGGGCCGCGACCATCGAGGCGGCGATCGCCTTGGCGCCCGAGGGCCGGCCGGCCGCGGGTCGGCCTTGGTGCCCTTGACGAGGATCGCGTCGACCGCGGTGTCCGTGGTCTTGAGCGTCTTGCGGTCGGCGACCTTGCCGTCGATCGTCGTGACGCGCTGGACCGTGGTCTTGACGCCGTCCTTGCCGGCGCGCTGGACCTTGGTCCCGGCCGACGCGAGGCGGTGCGAGTCCTTCTTGACGACCGTGCCGGCCTTCGATGCCGCCTTGGTCGTCTTCTTCGTGACGTCGACCTTGTGCACGGTGACGGTGGCGACGACGCCGGCCTTCTTGTCGGCTGCGGCCGGGGGCGTCAGGACGATCCGGTCGTTGGAGTCGGGGCGCACATCGTGCGTGGCGAGCAGCTTGCCGACGGTCGTCGGCGTGGTGCCCGTCGCCGTCGTCGTGCTCACCTTCCACGAGGTCGCGACCACGTGGATCGTCCCCGTCGGCAGGGCGGTGGACGTCGTGGCGCTCTTCTTGGCGCTGATCGGCGTTCCGGTCAGCGGGGTGCGGCCGTCGGTCAGGTCGCGGCTCGCGTGCTGGCCGCGGTCGAGGAGGTCGAGCTGGGCGACGCGGCGGCGTCGGCGGGGGTGCTGCCGAGGCTCGAGGCCTGGGCGACCGCGATGCCGCCGACGACGGCGAGGCCGCCGACCGTGGCGCCGACCGCGACGAGGCGGCGGCGGAGGCGATGGGCGCGCTCGGCGCGGTGGCGCTCGGCGCGGGTGTCGAGGGTGCTGGTGGGCTCGGAGTGCTGGCGAGGCGAAGTCATGCAGATCCTTGCTGGTGCCGTCCGGGCACGACGGGCGGTGAGGGCCGTGACAGCGCTCCCAGCCATGGGCCCCGGAGGCGTGGCGGGACGCGACGCCGCCGCGAGGCTGCGCCGGACCCGGACGAGCTCCAGGGCACGGTTCGGGCGACGCCCGTAGCGTCGCCCGGTGGCTCCGTCCGCCGATCCGGCGGTTCGAGTGCACGACGCTAGGCGTCGCCCGGGCGCCTACCAAACCGCCGGTGCGAGGTGTGCGAGGTCGCGCCCGGTTCATCCGTAACGGAAGCCGAGATCTTCACCGGGCGAGCACAGGCCGTCCCGGGGACGACTCCAACTGGGACGACCGTCCAACTGGACGAGTGACCTGGACGGCCGACCCACTTCGGCCGGTCAGTACCAGCCCGACGCCTGCGAGTGGGCCCACGCGCCGCACGGCGTGCCGTACCGGCCCGCGATGTAGCTCAGGCCCCACGTGATCTGGGTCTTGGCGTTCGTCCGCCAGTCCGACCCGGCGCTCGCCATCTTCGAGCCCGGCAGCGCCTGCGGGATGCCGTACGCGCCGCTCGGGTTCGCCGCGTTCACGCGCCAGCCCGACTCACGGTTCCACAGCGACACCAGGCACGAGAACTGCGACGAGTCCCAGCCCCGGTCCGCGACCATCGCCTTCGCGATCGCCTGCGCCGAGCCCGGCGAGACCACGACCGTCGCCGGGTCCGGCACGTCCATCGTCCCGACCAGGACGACCTCGTCGACCGGCTCCGCGGTGACCTTCTCGCTGAGCAGCGTGCGCGAGACCTCGACGCCGCCCTTCGTCGCGATCTTGTAGGTCCGCTCGATCGTGCCGACCCGGCCCGCCGTCTTGACGACCTTCTGGCCCTTCGGGAGCGACGGGTCCTTGGTCTCCTTCGAGTCGAACGCGACGACCTGCGTCACGTGCGACGTCGACGACTTCCCGCGGTTCACCACGACGACCATGCCGTCGACGGCCGCGGCACCCGCCGGTGCCGACGTCGTGTCCTTCGAGCCCAGCTCCACGCCCGCGTCCGCGAGCACCTCGCCCACGGTCGCCGCCGCCGTCGTCACGGGGACGTCCTGGCCGTCGACCAGCACGTGCACCGACTTGGTCGTGGAGATGCGGAGCGGCTCGCGGCCCAGGGCCTCCGACCGGGACGCCGAGGCGACGGCACCGTCGGCGCGGTCGCCGAGCGAGTCCATCAGCTCGCCGACCGTGGACGCCGTCGTCGTGATGGTCTTGAGCTCGCCGTCCTTCTCGATCGTGACCTGACGGCTCGTCCGCACGACGATCTCGTCGACGCCGCGCGCCGGCGCGGACAGCGCGGGCTCCACGACGTCCCCGGCCTTCACGGCGACGTGCTGCTGCTTGAGGACGTCGCCGACCGTCCACCCGTACGCGTCGACGCTGCGCGTGCTCCCGTCGACGTCAAGGTCGAGGTGACGGTGGTAGACGGTGAACGCGCCGGTCGTCCCGACGACGGCCGCCAGGACCATCGCCTGCGCGCCCCAGCGCACATGCCGGCTCGTGCCGTGCGTGCGCTCACGGGTGCGGGTCCGCTGCGACCGCGTCTCCGCGCGGAACAGCGCGGGGTGGGCGTCCGCAGTGTGCCGCACCTCCGCGTCGACGACGGGCTCGACGGTCAGGTCCGGCGGCGGCGGTGGCGCGGTCGGGACGACCGGCACCGGCCCCGACGGCGTGTCCACCATCGGCATGAGCCCCGACGGCGCCTCGGCGACCGGGACGGCCCCTGAGGGCGTCTGCAGCATGCCCCACGGCGGCGGGGGCACCGGCGGCGTGGACGGGACGGCCGGCGTCGGGAAGGTCCGGCGCGACCACGCACCCGCGAGCCGCGGGACGTCCACGTCGCGCGCACCGTGGCGGCCGACGCCGTCGGCACGGTGCGAGCGCGAGGGCGCCGTCCGGGTCGGGCTGGCGAGCGGCGGAGCCGGACGGGTGGTCGCCGGGCGCCCCGTCGCGACGTCGCGGGCCCGGGTGGGCGGCCCGACGTGCAGCGACGCCGTGGAGCGCGCCGTGTCCGGGGCGCCACCGACCGGGGCGAAGTGGAGCTCGCGTCGCAGCACGGTCTCCGGCGCCGGGTGGTCCGCGGCCTGCGCCCGGCTCAGCTCACGGGCGCGCTCCTCGCGCTCGCGTGCCTCGCGCAGCTCACGGCGCGTCGGAAAGACCCGGGGGCGGGCATCTCGTCGATCACGCGTGATCCGATCGTCGGCGGGACAGGGCGGTCCAAGCAGGCACTTCGTCGTTCCCCCGACCGCCGGCAGCCGTGACCGCCGGTCGTTGGAGACGAAGATAACGGACGGGTCACGGTATGCGTCAATCCACCGACCTCCCCGACCTGCCCGCACCGTCACCACGAGCCGTACACCTCGGCGGTGTTCCGGACGACGGCGGCGCAGAATTCCGCCAGTTCGAGCCCCTTCACCTCGGCCGCCCGGCGGACCGTGTGCGGCAGGAGATAGGGCGCGTTCGGGCGTCCACGGAACGGATGGGGTGTGAGGTGCGGGGCATCCGTCTCGACCAGCACGCGGTCGAGCGGCGTCACCACGAGGGCGGCACGCAGCGCGTCGTTGGCCCCGAACGTCAGAGGCCCCGCGAACGACAGGTACCAGCCGTGCTCAGCCGCGAGGCGGGCCAGGGCGGCGTCGCCCGAGAAGCAGTGGAAGACCGTGCGCTCGGGGGCGCCGTCGGCGAGGAGCACGTCGACGACCTCGGCGTGCGCGTCCCGGTCGTGGATCTGCACGGGCAGGCCGAGCTCCTTCGCGAGCGCGAGGTGCGCCCGGAACGACTCCCGCTGGGCCTGCTCCCCCTGCGGGCCGGTGCGGAACAGGTCCATGCCGGTCTCGCCGATCGCGCGGATCCTGGGGTTCTCCCGGGCGACCGTCACGACCCGGGCGATCGCGTCGTCGAGCGGGACCTCGTGGCGCGGCTGCGGGTCCGGCTCGAGCCCGTCGGGCCCGACCTCGCGCACGCCCGCGTGCAGCACCGCCTCGTTGGGGTGGATCGCGACGGCGCCGACGAGCGCGTCGTGCGCGCGGACGACCGCGTCCGTCCACGCCACGGCGTCGAGGTCGCAGCCGACGGTGACCATGCGCGGCACACCGACCTCCGCCGCCCGGGCGAGGTGCTCGACGACCGTCGGGACGTGCACGGGGTCCGCTGCGCCGTCGGGCCCGTCGGGGTACCAGGTGCCGCCGGGCCCGACCCCGCCCAGGACGTGGTGGATCGAGTCGAGGTGCGTGTGGTTGTCGACGACCGGGACCGGGAGGGGCTCCGGGGTCGGCGGCCACGCATACCTCTGCCGCCGGCGCTCCTCGCGCGACGCCACGCGCGTCAGGCCTTCTCGCGCAGCCGCTCGAGCTCCTCGTCGACGATCGAGTCGTCGAGCTTCGTGAAGATGGGCGTCGGCTTCGCGACCGGCGTCCCCGGCACGACGGCGCGCGGCTCCCACGTGAGCAGGTCGCCGCCCGTGTAGTCGCCCGTGATGACCGGGTAGTGCCGCGCGTCGTCGTCGAGGTCGGTGACCTCCTCGATGCGCGGCAGCGGCGTCACCGTGCCCGACCCGCCGAACGTCTCGTGGACCTGCTGCGCCGAGTGCGGCAGGAACGACGCGAGCAGCGTGTTGCAGTCGCTCACCGCCTGCGTCACCGTGTGCAGCACCGTCGCGAGCCGGTCCGGGTCCGACTTGAGCTTCCACGGCTCGGTGTCCGAGACGTACTTGTTGACGTCGCCGACGACGCGCATCGCCTCGCCGATCGCCGCGCGCTGGCGGTGCGTCTCGAGCAGGTTGCCGACCGTGCCGAACGCCGACGTCGTGGTCGCGAGCAGCGCCTCGTCGACCGGCTGCCGCTGGCCCGGCGTCGGGATCGCGCCGAAGTTCTTGTGCACGAGGTTCGCCGTGCGGTTGACCAGGTTGCCCCAGCCCGCGACGAGCTCGTCGTTGTTCCGGCGCAGGAAGTCGGCCCACGTGAAGTCCACGTCCTGGCTCTCTGGGCCGGCCGCCGCCACGTAGTAGCGGAACGCGTCCGTCTGGTAGCGCGCCAGCATGTCGCGCACGTAGATCACCACGCCGCGCGACGACGAGAACTTCTGGCCCTCGACGTTGAGGAACTCGCTCGACACGACCTCCGTCGGCAGGTTCAGCTCCCCGTACCGTCCGGGCGTGCCGCCCTTGCTGCCCTTGCCTGCGTACGCCAGCAGCTCCGCCGGCCAGATCTGCGAGTGGAACGTGATGTTGTCCTTGCCCATGAAGTAGTTCGACACCGTCGCCGGGTCGTTCCACCATGCCCGCCACGCCTCCGGGTCGCCCGAGCGGCGCGCCCACTCGATCGACGCCGACAGGTAGCCGATCACCGCGTCGAACCACACGTACAGACGCTTGGCGGGGTTGTCCTCCCAGCCCTCCAGCGGCACCGGGATGCCCCAGTCGATGTCGCGCGTCATGGCCCGCGGGCGGACGTCGTCGAGCAGGTTGAGGGAGAACTTCAGGACGTTCGGACGCCAGTTCGTGCGCGTGCGCAGCCACGCGTCCAGCGCGTCCACGAGCGCCGGCAGGTCCAGGAAGAAGTGGTTCGACTCCACGAACTTCGGGGTCTCGCCGTTGATCCGGCTCACCGGGTTGATGAGGTCGATCGGGTCGAGCTGGTTGCCGCAGTTGTCGCACTGGTCGCCGCGCGCACCGTCGTACCCGCAGATCGGGCACGTGCCCTCGATGAAGCGGTCCGGCAGCGTGCGGCCCGTCGACGGCGAGATCGCACCCATCGACGTCTGCTCGACCATGTAGCCGTTCTTGTGGACCGTGCGGAACATCTCCTGCACGACCGCGTAGTGGTTCCGCGTCGTCGTGCGCGTGAACAGGTCGTACGACAGGCCGAGCTGCGCCAGGTCCTCGACGATGACCCGGTTGTAGCGGTCAGCGAGCTGCTGCGGGGTCACGCCCTCCTGCTCCGCCTGCACCAGGATCGGGGTCCCGTGCTCGTCCGTGCCCGACACCATGAGCACGTCGTGACCCGCCATCCGCATGTGCCGGGAGAAGACGTCCGACGGGACACCGAAACCAGCGACGTGACCGATGTGGCGCGGGCCGTTCGCGTACGGCCACGCCACGGCCGAGAGGATGTGGGTCATGGCGTCATCCTAAGTGGGCTCCCGATGCCCTCGTCGCTCACTTTCGGGTGCGAGGCGACCTGTCTCGGTCGACGAGGGTCTGGACCAACGTACGGGCCGCCGTCTGACGAAGCCCGACCACCGACTCCTCGACGCCAGTCGGACCGACGCTCCGCGCGCTCATTCCGAAGGAGAAGGGCCTGATGCGACATCGTTGTCACCCTCAGTCACATGACTGAAATCGGGACTTGGACTTGACACTGAGAGATGACCTTCTTCAAGATGATCACGTTGTCAC
This sequence comes from Luteimicrobium album, assembly GCF_030161555.1. Lineage (GTDB taxonomy): Bacteria > Actinomycetota > Actinomycetes > Actinomycetales > Cellulomonadaceae > Luteimicrobium > Luteimicrobium album. The sequence continues at coordinate 2,419,043 of NZ_BSUK01000001.1, read as the reverse complement.
TCGCATCGAGGCGAGTGCCGGTTCGAGGAGGAACCACCGTGCCTGTCGCCACAGTCCGGCGGATCAGTCGATGAGCGTCATCGTTGTCGCCTACATGCGCTGCATGTCTGCTATGCAAGGGACCGTCCACGCGATGGTCGTCGACCACGCCAGGACCGTCCGCCGAGAGCCTGGATGCATCCGTTTCATGCCCTACGTGGAGCATGGCGACGAGGACGTCGTCGTCGTGCTCGAGGAGTACCGATCCGAGTCCGACTTCCAGTCGCACCTCGCCGCTAATCACAGCAGAGCGTTCAATCGGGCGATCGCGTCCCTCGTCGTCGGCGGGAAGTCGACTCTGACGCATCTCCGGTCGCTCGAAGCGGCCAGACCATGAGCGCGACTCCTCGCCGCAGGCCGACGCTGCGGGATGTGGCCGCGTTGGCGGGCGTCAGCCAGAAGACGGTCTCACGCGTCGTCAATGACGAGCCCAAAGTCTCGCAGGAGGCACGCGAGAGGGTCGAGACCGCCATCGCGCAACTCAGCTACCGCCCTGACCAGCGTGCCGGAAGCCTTCGGCGCAACACCACGAGCGACACGATCGGGGTGGTCGTCTCGAGTGTTGCCAACCCGTTCGCAGCGGCCGTGAACCGTGCGATCGAGAACGAAGCCGCCACCCGCGGGGTGGCCGTGCTCGCGTCGAGTACGGACGACAACCCCGAGCGTGAACAGCCCACGGTGGAGGCGCTCCTGCGCCGCCGCGTCGATGGGCTCGTCATCACAGCGAGTCTGCCCAACCAGGGCTATCTTCACGCGGAACAGTCTTTCGGCACTCCCCTGGTCTTCGTCGACCGCGCCCCCACCGGGATCGAGGCCGATGTGGTCATGAGTGACCACGAGAAGGGCGCCGCGGTGGGTACGCGCCATCTCGTGGAGCACGGCCATCGGCGTATCGCCTATCTCGGCGACCTCGACTCGATCCAGTCGGCTCGCAGCCGCCGTGCTGGGTTCCTCGCCGAGATCGGGCGCCACGGCATACCGACAGGCGACTGCCACACCGTGATGGGCGTGCACGACGAAGCGACCGCCACTGCGGCTGCCATCTCGTTGCTCGACCTGGCGGAACCCCCGACCGCCATCTTCAGCAGCCAGAACCTGCTGACGGTGGGTGTGATCAAGGCACTTCGCCAGCGTGGCCTTGAGCGAACCGTGGCATTGGTTGGGTTCGACGACCTGCCTCTTGCGGACCTGCTGGCACCCGCTCTGACGGTGGTCGCACAGAACCCGGAGCGCATCGGTGCACTGGCAGCCGATCTGCTGTTCGACCGCCTGGACGGCACCGACACCCCGACGAAGACCCACATCATCCCCACGGAACTGATCCCGCGCGGATCCGGAGAGATCCACCCGGCGACAGCCTGACAAAAAGGTAGGTGCAGCAATGAAGCTGAACGTCCGCGAGTCCGGGGAAGGCGACAAGATCGCCGTCCTCATCCACGGGTTCAACTGTGACTCTGGTGACTGGTGGGAACTGACTCCCGAGCTCCTGAGGCGCGGTTACCACGTGAAGGCGGTCGACCTTCGCGGACACGGCCACAGTCCCAGGGCCACGTCCTACACGCTGCCCGAGTACGCGGCCGACGTCGTAGAAACGATCGGCGAGAGCCCCGAGCTGATCATCGGGCACTCGCTGGGTGCACAGGTGACGGCGCTGACCGTGCCGGAACTGCTTCCTTCGAAGGCGATCTACTTCGATCCGCCGTGGTCGCTGCCCGAGGAGGGCGCCCCCAACCTCTTCCCGGACTTGAGCGCGATCCCATCGATGACCGATGAGGAGCTCGCCGCAACGCTTCGCCACGACTTCCCTGCATGGAGCGAGAAGGCGATCGAGGTGGACGTCGCTTCGTGGCGGCTGTGGGACCCAGCCACCGCAGCAACCATCACCGATGTGAGGCTCAGCGGTATGCCCGAGCGCGCTCTGGTCCCCTCCCTGGCGATCGCGGCGGAGAAGGACACGGTCTTCGCCGCGAAGGACCACGCGACCGCTCAGGAGCGTGGGTTCGTGGTGCGCCTTGCACCCGGCCTCACGCACTCGCTGTTCCGGGACGACTTCGACCTCGTCCTCTCGCTCATCTCCGACTGGCTCTGACCAGCAATCCCGATCAACGACGATCCAGAAAGCAGCAATCCCATGAACTCTTCTCTTGACGGACGCTGCTCGCGTTCGGTTCGCGCTCTGGCCGCGGCGGCAGCGCTCGGCTCTGTGCTCACCCTGGTCGCGGCGTGTGACCGTGGCTCGAGCGGCGGCAGTGGGGGCGATTCCCCCATCAAGATGGCGCTCGTAGGGGTGGACTTGACCAACCCGTACTACCTGAAGATGAAGACTGATGCCGAGGCGGAGGCGAAGAAGCTCAACGTCTCGCTGTCGGTGCAGACGGTGGCGTCCGGGGCGGGTGCGGACGTTGAAACTCAGCAGATCGAGTCCGCGGTCGCCTCGGGTGCAAAAGCCATTCTCGTGATGCCGTTCGCCGAGGGCATCAACCCAGCGATCAAGAAAGCGCGCGACGCGGGAGTCGTCGTGTACGCGGTCGACAACCCTACCAACCCAACCTCGGCCGTGGACATGTCCTACGTGACCGGCAATCGTGTGGTCGGGAAGCAGCTCGGCGCGTGGGTGGCCGCCAAGGTCAAGGGTGAGCACGTGAACATCGCCATGCTCGATGTCTTCGCCGACCAGACGATCCCGGTCGACATCGACCGCGACCAGGGCTTCCTCGCCGGGATGGGCATCGACGTCAAGGACGAGAACGTCAAGGGCGACGAGGCGGCGAGCGGCTCGTTCGACGGTGGGACGTACACGGTCATCTGTCACCAACCCACACAGGCCACCCAAGATGGTGGGCGAACGGCGATGGAGAACTGCCTGTCGAAGAACCCGGACGTCAACGTCGTCTACACGATCAACGAGCCCTCGGCGTTCGGTGCCTACCAGGCCCTGAAGGCCGCAGGAAAGACCAAGGACGTCACGATCGCGACCTTCGACGGCAGCTGCGACGGCATCGACGCGATGAAGCGCGGCGAGCTGACGGTCGACGCACAGACGTACCCGGGGAAGATGGCTCAGCTTGCGATGCAGGCCGCTGTCGCCCAGATCAAGGACGGGACGAAGCCGAGCCCGTCGGATGGGCTCGACTACTACAACAGCGGATCGTCGCTGGTCACAGACGACCCGATCTCCGGGGTGGACAGCATCACGTCCGCCGAAGCGGCCAAGCTCTGCTTCTGACGGCTGCCGAACGACACAGGAGTCCCTCATGACAACCATCGAGGTCCAGCCCCGCACGGCGGACGAGGAGTTTGCGGAGCGCAGACGCCACATCGGGCAGAAGATCCAGCACTTCGTCCACCGCCACCCGTGGTCCAGCCCGCTCGCGATCCTCATCGTGACGGTGATGTGCTTCTCGGCGATCAGTGCTCAGTTCTCGGCGGCGGTCAACCTGTCGCTCGTGCTCCAGCAGTCAGCGGTCCTGGCGGCCGTCTCAGCCGGTCAGGTTCTGGTTCTGATCTCAGGAGGAGTCGACCTCTCGGTGGGCTCCCTGATGGTGCTGACCACTCTCGTCGTGGGCAAGCTCTCGGCGGACGCTGGACTGCCCGACGTGATCGCATTGCTTGCCGGAGCCGCGGCCGGCGCGGCCCTCGGCGCGTTCAACGGCAGCATGATCGCCCGATTCAAGCTCAACCCGTTCATCGTGACGCTCGGCTCTCTCAGCATCTTCGGCGCTCTGGTCACGCTCGTCTCAGGAGGCGAGTCGATCGATGCCGGCAAGTTCGGCAGCCTGATCAACCTCACCGGCAAGTCGTTCAAGATCGCTGGGTTCACGTTCACCTGGGGCATCGTCGTCGTCGCAGTGCTCTACCTCGTCCTCTCCTACATGCTGCTGCAGACTTCCTGGGGACGGCACGTGTTCGCTGTCGGCGACGACTCCGAGGCGGCACGACTGGTGGCGATCCGCGTCTCACGCGTACGCATGAGCGTGTACATCGCTGCAGGCGTGATCATGGCGATCGCTGGCTGGGTTCTGATTGGCCGGACAGCTGCGGCGAGCCCGCAAGCAGCGACAACAGTCAATCTGGACTCGATCACTGCGGTCGTCATCGGTGGCACCAGCCTTGCCGGTGGTCGCGGGTCGATCATCGGCGCGGTCGTCGGGTCGGTGCTCGTGACGGTCTTTCGCAACGGGCTCTTCCTCGTCGGAGTCGACGCGCTCTACCAGAACCTCGCCGTCGGCGTGCTCACGATCGTCGCCGTTGGACTCGACCAATGGATCCGGAAGGTGAAGGCATGAACACCGCATCGCCCGCAACGAAGGCAACCCTGTTCTCGCCGCCAACGGTCTGATCAAGACCTACGGGAAGGTCGTCGGTCTCGACGGCACAGACTTCGAACTCATGCCAGGAGAGGTCCTCGCAGTCATCGGCGACAACGGCGCCGGAAAGTCGACACTGATCAAGTGCCTGACCGGCGCCGAACGTCCGGACGGCGGGACGCTCGAGCTTGACGGTTCTCCCGTCACGTTCCGACGCCCACAAGACGCGCGAGCAGCCGGAATCGAGACCGTGTACCAGACCCTCGCCGTCTCCCCCGCGCTGACGATCGCGCAGAACATGTTCCTGGGCCGGGAACGGCGGCTGCCCGGCGTTGCGGGCACTGTGTTCCGCAAGCTCGACGCTGCCGGCATGACCCGTGACGCCGCGGCAAAGATGAAGGACCTCGGCATCGGGACGCTCCAGAACATGCATCAGAGCGTCGACACACTTTCCGGGGTCAACGCCAGGCTGTCGCCGTCGCAAGGGCTGCCGCGTTCGCCGACCGCGTCATCTTCCTCGACGAGCCGACTGCTGCGTTGGGAGTCAAAGAATCCCGGCAGGTGCTCGACCTGATCCTGACGCTTCGCGACCGCGGGATCCCCATCGTGCTGATCAGCCACAACATGCCCCATGTGTTCGAGGTCGCTGATCGGATCCACATCCAGCGGCTCGGCAAGCGAGCAGCTGTGGTCACTCCTCAGAGCCATTCGATGACCGATGCCGTAGCGATCATGACGGGCGCCACCGAAGCCTGAGCAGACGGAGCAGACGGAGCAGACGGAGCAGACGGAGCAGACGGAGCAGACGGAGCAGACGGAGCAGACGGAGCAGACGGAGCAGACGGAGCAGACGGAGCAGACGGAGCAGGATTGGGTCTGCTGGACCACGTCGGCAGGAGATCGACCGGCTCAGCCTGCGTTCGGGACCGTCACGCGCAGGAGGCGGTCGTCGTCCGACCCCGGGTTGCCCCGCCCGTCCGTGTTGCTCGTGAGGACCAGGAGCGTGTCGGTCGTCGGGGTGTCCTCGACGGTCGGGTCGAGCATGACCGTGCGGAGCCGGCCGTCGGCGCCGTGGAGGAGCCGTTGGGGCGTGCCGACGGTCGCGCGCGCGGACGTCGAGGTGCCCGCGACGGCCGGCTGCAGCGGGACCCGCCAGAGCGTCTCGCCCCGCAGCCCGGTGAGGTAGACGGCCGAGTCGGAGACGGCCAGACCCGACGGGCTCGCGTCGGACGTCCGCCACGTCACGAGAGGGTCCTGGTAGTCGGCGGGCGGGTTCGCGGGGTCGGTGCCGGCACCGTCGGCCCGCTTGCCCTCGACCTCGGGCCAGCCGTAGTTCTTCCCGGGGACGACCTGGTTGAGCTCGTCCCACGTGTCCTGCCCGAACTCGCTCGCGAACATCCGCTGGCTCGCGTCCCACCCGATGCCCTGCACGTTGCGGTGCCCGAGCGTCCACACGCGCGTGCCGGACGGGTTGTCGGGCGCCGCCTTCCCGTCCTGGGTGACGCGGAGGATCTTGCCGCCCAGCGAGTCGGGGTCCTGGGCGTGGGTGCCGGCCGTCGCGTCGCCCGTCGTCACGTACAGGTCGCCGTCGGGCCCGAACGCGAGTCGGCCGCCGTTGTGGACTTGCGCGGACGGGATGCCCGTCACGACGGCCGTGAGCTCCCCCAGGCTCGGCGACGACCCGAGTGTGAGCCGCGCACGGACAACCTCGTTGCCCTGCGCCGTCGTGCGGTAGAGGAACACGCGCCCGTCCGACGCGAACGACGGCGAGAGCGCCACGCCCAGCAGCCCGCTCTCGCCCGCGTGGACGGTGCTGCTGCGCAGCTCGTCCGCGCCCGCGCCGCCCACGTCGGTCTGCTTCCCCGACGCCAGGTCCACGACCACGACGCGCGCTTGGTCGCGCTCGGTGACGAGGACCGTGCCGCCCGGCAGCGCCGCGAGACCCCACGGCGTGTCGAGGTGCGTCGCGAGCACGGTCACCGTCGGGGTGCCCGCCTCCGGCGGCACGGTGGGCACCGACGACGACGTCCCCTCCGTCCCGGGCGACGCCACCGGCGCGGTGGGCGAGTCCGCGGTGGTGGCGGGCGCCGTCGTCGACGACACCGAGGACGGTGCGGGCGACGAGCCCGTGCACCCGGCGAGCGCGAGCGCGGCCGCGGCGCCGACGGCGGCGAGCCGCGGAACGGACGATCTCCCGGGGTGAGCCATACCCCATCGTCCGACGCGAGGTAGCACCGCGCGACCGGCCGTGACACGGTGGAGGCATGTCTGAGACCGCCGTGCCCGAGATCATGCTCAACAACGGCGTCCGGATCCCGCAGCTCGGGTTCGGCGTCTTCCAGATCCCGCCCGACGAGACGCGCGACGCCGTCGCGACGGCCCTCGAGGTGGGCTACCGACACATCGACACCGCGCAGATGTACCGGAACGAGAAAGGTGTCGGGGAGGCGATCCGCGACTCGGGGATCCCGCGCGACGAGATCTTCGTGACGAGCAAGCTCTCCAACGCGTTCCACGCGCGCGACGCGGCGCTCGCGTCCTTCGACCGGTCGCTCGAGGCGCTCGGCTTCGACCAGCTCGACCTGTTCCTCGTGCACTGGCCCCTCGCTACCGTGAGCGACTACGTCGAGACGTGGAAGGCGATGGAGGAGATCTACGCGTCGGGCCGGGCCCGGGCGATCGGTGTGTCGAACTTCCAGCCGCACCACCTGCGCCGCCTGCACACCGAGACGACCGTCGTCCCAGCGGTGAACCAGGTCGAGATCCACCCGTACCTCGTCCAGGACGAGCTGCGCGCGTTCGACACCGAGCACGAGATCGCGACCGAGGCGTGGTCGCCGCTCGCGCAGGGCCTCGTCCTCGACGACCCGGTGATCGTGCAGATCGCGAAGGACCACGACCGAACGCCGGCCCAGGTCGTGCTGCGCTGGCACCTGCAGCGCGGCGAGATCGTCTTCCCCAAGTCGGTCACGCGGGCGCGCGTCGAGGAGAACCTCGCGCTCTTCGACTTCGAGCTCTCGGACGGGGACGTCGCCGCGATCACGGCGCTGGACCGCGGGCAGCGCACGGGTGCCGACCCCGACACGTTCGACTGGATCCCTGAGTCGTGAGCGCGACCGGCCGCACACGGGCCCTACCTGCCCCTGCCGTCCGGCTGAACAACGGCACGACGATCCCTCAGCTCGGCTTCGGGACGTACAAGATGCCGCCGTCGGACACGGCACGCCTCGTCAGGACTGCGCTCGAGCTCGGCTACCGGCACGTGGACACGGCCGAGATGTACGGGAACGAGCGCGAGGTCGGCCAGGGCGTCAGGGACTCGGGGCTCCCGCGCGACGAGGTCTTCGTCACGAGCAAGCTCGACAACCCGCACCGCACGCCCGACCAGGCCCGTGCCGCGTTCGACCGGACCATGGCCGACCTCGGCCTCGAGCAGGTCGACCTCTTCCTCATCCACTGGCCGCTGCCCACGGTGACCGACTACGTGGCACGGTGGCGCGTCCTCGAGGAGGTCTACGCGGACGGTCGGGCGCGGGCGATCGGCGTGTCGAACTTCCAGGTCGCGCACCTGCGGCGACTCCTCGACGAGGTGGACGTCGTCCCGGCCGTCAACCAGATCGAGGTCCAGCCGTACTTCGTCCAGGACGAGCTGCGTGCGTTCCACGCCCAGCACGGCATCGTCACGGAGGCGTGGTCGCCGCTCGCGCGCGGCAAGGTCCTCGACGACCCCGTCGTCGCCCGGGTCGCCGCGCGGCACGACCGCAGCCCCGCCCAGGTCGTGCTGCGCTGGCACCTGCAGCGTGGCGACGTCGTCATCCCCAAGTCGTCCAGCCGGGCCCGGATCGCGGAGAACGGCAATCTGTTCACCTTCGTCCTGTCCGACGACGACATCGCCGCGATCACCGGGCTCGACCGCGACGAGCGGACCGGCAGCGCGGACCCGAACACCTTCGACGGCCTCCGGGGCTGAGCGGGGGCTCGTCAGTGGCGTGCCACCGGCGCGGTGTACTTCGGCCGGTGACGACGCACCGCGGTCAGGAGGATGCGTGCCGCCCGCCAGGGGATGTGAGGCCCCCATCCGGGCCGTCGCGGCGGATCGAGGTGCTCGACCCACAGCCACGACGCCACGAGAGCCATCAGCCCGAGCCCTGCGAGACCGTTCGCGAGCATCGCGACGAGCATCAGCGCCCAACAGGACCCTGCGCACCACACACCGTGACGTAGCCCCGCCGCGACCGTCCCCACGTCGGCGCGCAAGCCGAACACCGGCAGCGGACGACCTCCGTGCATCCGCTTCACGCAACGGTGGCGGCCGGGCGCACACTGCCAGGTGCAGGTCCCTACGAGGACGGCCACCAGCACCCACCACGGCGCCGCGTGGACCGTGGCGGCCGCACGGTCCAGCGCGAGCAGTCCGACCGTCCACACCGCGCCGTAGCCCGCGAGCAGTAGGACGACCCGCCGCAGCCGGAGCCTCGGCAAGCCTCGGTCGACGACCTGGCGAAGGGCTCGATCGTCATCGGCCCCATCATCGCGACCAGCATGAGCAGGGGTGCGACCGCCCCTGCGACGCCCAGCAGCCCACCGCCCCCGACCACCCCCATCGCGTGGCCCGCGAGGTGCCCAGCGTGGGCGTCCGTCTGCCCCGGTGATCGTCCGGCCGACGCGATCGCCGGGGTGCCGCCGGACGCCGCCATCAGGCTCGCCTGCACCTGCAGCGTGACGAGGAGGATCCAGGCGACGGCGGCGGCCCCGACGACGGGGGCCCGGACCCGACGGCGCTCCCACGCCGCCGGTGTCACGACGCGTCGCCCGCGCGCGGCGCCTCGCGGAACACGCTGATCCGTGACACCGAGACGTCGTCGCCGGGCTCGAGCGGCGTCATCGGCACGATCGTGACCGTGAGCGCACGAGGATCGAGGGCGTCCGAGCGGCGGAGACCAGCGACGACATCCGTCACGTCGAGGACGTGGGTCAGGCCCCGTCCGCCGTGCGGCCCGTCGGGGTCGGTGGCGGCCTGGGTCCCGAAGAGCCCGATCGACCCGGCGAGCAGCTCCGGGTGATCGGCCGGAACGGCGCCGACCGGCAGCCCGACGTAGACGTCCAGGACGATCGCGTCCTCGTTGGCGCGGAGGCCCTCGAGGTTGAGGAACAGCCGGTCCCCGGGCTGCACTATCGAACCCACCCCACCGTCGAGGCGGGCGGCGACCGCTTCGACCGTCGGCTCCAGCCGCACGACGTCCTGCCCGCCACCGGGTTCCAGCACGAGAGGCTCCGCGTTCGCACCCACGAGTTCCACGCGACTGTCCATCGCTGCCCGACCTTCCTCGCCGACGGCCGCTGCATCCCCTCCGGGGCCGTGGTGACGGCTACCGCCCCGACGTCGAGCGAGTCGTACCCATACCCGAGGTCGTCGATGCGACGCATCTCACTCGGCTCGAACTCCTCGATCTTCCCGCTGAGCCGAGGCAGCGCGAACCGTCGCGCCGTCGGTCCCTCGAGCCAGGCCTCCCCACGTGGGTCTTGCTCGCCTGCGGCGTTCCACGCGGCCCACATGCGATCGATGTTCGCGTGGTGGAGCCAGAAGACCGGGTCCAGTCCCGCAGTGCGAGGATCCGACATCACGCCGCTCACCGACCGGCCGTCCAGCACACCACGTCCGCCGATCAGGACGTGGACTACGTTGTGCGGCTGCGACTCGAGCGCACCCGACGTCTCACCCTCGTGTGAGAACCCGGTGTCGAGGCCGCCGAACCCGGGCGACCCGTTGCGAGTCCCTGTGAAGGCGTGGAGCTGCATCGCGCGAGCGTTGATCTGCGCTCTCGGGATGCGGATGACGCCGTCACCGGCCGGCCCGAACCGCGCGCGGACCCGGAGCGGGTTCGGCGCGCCGTCGGGGGTCGACACCTCGGTGAACGCCGGCGGGATGGCAGGGTCGCGGAAGTAGTTCCAGTACGGCAACGCCCAGTCCTCGGGTCCGCCAGACGCGACCACCGCTGCCCGCACCTCCTCCTCGAGCGCCAGGACGTAGCCGCGATGCCACGGCAGGAAGTACCAGCTCTGGTGCTGGCACTGGTCCCACAGCACGTTCCGGAACCCTGCGCCGGGCGGCGGGGTGGCCGGCATCAGACCGACCTCCCTCCACCGGTCCAGGCCGAACCCGTGGATGGCTGCGAACGTCCACCAGCTCGTGGGATCGGAGAAGGCCCGGGCCTGCAGCACCCGGACCCCGTGGCATACCAGAGCAGGTCGGACGACCACGGCCATCCCGGTTCTCCTGCGCCCGCCCAGGCGCTCTTCCTGATGTACATCGTCTCCCCCGGTGCTGATCTCGTGTCGGTGCTGGTCGGCTGGTGCGTCGAGCCTGCGGGCGTCTCAGTGCTGTCGAGCGACACCTCCGTCCGACCGTTCGTCCCCGTCGGACGCGCTCTTCGGCGGTGTCGGCGCCTTGCTGAGCGTGTACTGGGTCGGGGTGACCAGGTAGGGAGTCGTCGCGGACTTCCCGGCGTAGAACCCGAGGGCCGCGGGCGTGTCGAGCGTGCCCGTCACCGAGAACGTCGTGCTCATGGACTGGATGTTCGCGGTCACGTTCGCCGTCGACGGCCCCGCCTGTCCCTCTGCCGGAACGACGCGGAGCTCGATGCTCTCCCCTTCGCCGGGGCCTGAGGACTGTTGTCGAGGAAGGCCCCGACGATGACGTACTCCTCGCCCGGCACGAGTACGCCGGGCGCGAGGCCTCCGCGCGTCGTGTTCACCCCAGTGATCACCGGCCGCCGCACGACCAGGTCCGAGAGATAGCTGACGAACTCTGCGAAGTCGACATCGTCCTCAACCGACGCGAGATCGCCCGAGTACTGCTTGATGAACCTCGGGGTGACGAACATGTACGTGTCCTTGTGCATCACCATGTCGAACGTCGTGCTCGACTCCTTGAGGCACGGACCCGCCTGGAACTGCTGCTTGTACTGCTTCGCGTCGACCGACACGACGAGCGCGCTGACGATGGGCATCCCCAGGAGGTACTCGCACACGAACACGATGGTCGCGACCTTGCTGCTGGTCGACGCCGAGCTCCCGGAGATCTTGAGGCCCTCCTGCCCCATCGCGGCGATCATGCCCTCGGCAAAGCTGAGCTCGCCCGCGCCGGTGGCAAGACCGAGCAAGCCCTCGACGAGCTCCTTGCTGAGCTCAGCCCCGAAGCTCTGGCTCGAGTGGTGCAAGTCCTCCTCGGTGACCTGGACGAAGAGGCCCGAGCCGTCGACGATGCCCTGCAGCACGTCGTAGTCGTAGATCGAGTACGACTGGTTGGTCGCGGGGTCGATCGTCGTCGAGATAGCCTTCGTCATCGCCGCGAAAAAGACCGCCACCTCAGCGAACACGTCCCTGACCTGCCGCGAGATCTTCTTCGATCCGAGCGCTGTCGAGGCGAGCATGATGTTGCCGGTCTCGTTGAAGATGTATTCCTTGACCGCCTGCCGGTTGTACGGGTTCGGCTGCGGGATAGTGAGCTCGGAGATCTGGTCCGCCATGATCGTGCCCCTCACGTCCTCGGCGAGGCCGGGCTGCGGCACGGCTGCCGGCAACGCTGCGACCCCCTTTCACCGGACGCTAGCGAGGGCACCCAGCGAAGTCCTTACAGACTTGTTCGAGTCCGCTGGCTTTCGACCGGCGCCGCCGAAAGCCACCGCATACGATGCAAGACGTCTCAGGTTTCCGGCACGACGAACCAGCGACGGAAGGGCGCGTGAGCTGAGCGAGGGGTGGCGCACCGAAGACTGGTGGGTGCCTGCGCGCGCATATTTCTTCGCGGACCGCAGGTTCGAGGTTGCCGAGGCGCTCCTCGTCTCGCCGCAAAGCTGCGCGCATCTGCGCCCCAAGGTCGCCGAAGTGCTCCTCGAGTTGCTCTCGCACGCGGGGGACACCGTGTCGCGACAGCACCTGCTCGACGCCGTCTGGCACGAACCCGTCGCAGACAACGCGCTCACCGTCTGCATCAACGAGCTCCGGGGCCGTCTGGCGGGCCAGCGCTCGGACGGATCGCCGCCTGACGGTTTCATCGCCACCGTCCACAGGTACGGCTACCGATTCCTTCCCCCGGTCCATCGCGATCTCCCGCCGCTGAGCGCTCCGCTCGGTGCGCCGCCACCGGCCGACCGCCTCGCCGTCCTCGAGTCCTGGTGGACTGCGGCACGATCGGGAAGGCGGACGTCCGGCGTCGTGATCGGTCCGCGCGGCACAGGAAAGTCGACGCTGCTCCAGGCGTTCCACCATCGGCTGACGCATAGCGGGTACGCGGCGGTGGCGCTGGTCCGATGCGTCCGTAACGCACCCGGGCGGCCTCCGGACGGACACCCGGGTGCGTTCGTCGAGGTCTTCGGCGCTCTCTGCCGTGGGCCCGCGGCGGCCGCGGCACGTTCGACCTTGGTGCGCTACGCGCCGTCGTGGCTCGCTCTGCTGCCGTCGCTCATCCGTCGCGAGGTCTACGAGCAGATCGCTGCGAGCGCTCGAGGCGCCTCGACAGAACGGCTGCTCCGGGAGGCGGCGGACGCCCTCGACGCGTTGTCGGCACGCGTCCCGGTCGCGATCCTGCTCGACGACGTAGACGCCTCGAACAGGATGGATGCCGCACTCGTGTCGCTCCTCGCCGGTCGTTCCGGCTCGGCACGGCTGCTGCTCGTCGCGACCTCGGCGACGCCGGTCTGCGTGACCGAGGTACCGGTCGAGCACATCGACCTGCCTCAGAGCGACGGTCTCGCGGTGCTGAACGACGCAGTCGTCCGTGCGCGGGCACTGCTGGCCGGGAACCGGCCCGACGTCGCCTTGCGCACGTGGTTGCGGCACGTCGCCCTCCAGTTCCGCACGCGACCCGAAGCTCTTGCGATGCTGGTCTCGGCGGCACCACGACGACGGACCGAAGCCACCGCACACCGACTCGTCTTGGCCGCGGTGGCCACCCTCCTCGACGAGGGGACTCGGCACGGTTCACTGCGTGCGGACATCAGCCCCGACGACGTGGCCACGCTGCTGTACGGGGTATTGCGTGCGACCGCGCACACGTCTCCGGAGACCGTCGCCCGCCTCGTCGACCTGGTGGTCGACGGGCTCCACGTGGCAGGAGGCACGGGCCGGGGCAGCAGAGCGCACCGCGCCGCCGACGTACGGTTCCGTTCCGCCCGCATCCACAGCTGAGCGCAGGGTGCGGTACTGGCGGTGCCGACCGCCTTCGCGGATCAGCCGTCGACCGCTCGTGCACGCAGCCGGGGGACCAGCGCGTCGCCGACCCGGGCCGTCTCCTGCTTGTACGGGGTGTCCGACAGCACGAAGTGCGTCACGCCCAGGTCCGCGTACTTCCGCAAGGAGGCTGCGACGTCGTCGGCGGACCCGACGAGCCACGTGGTGCCGGCTCCCCCGCCGCCGTAACGGCCGGGCGCGGTGTAGAGGTTGTCGTCGAGGACGTCGCCGCGCTCGGCGAGGTCGAGGAGTCGCCGCTGCCCGACGGCGGTCTGGCGCCGGAACGCGGGCGTGAGCCGCTCTCCCTGGCGGGCGGCGAGCTCCGCGACCTTCGCCTCGGCGTCGCGCCACGCCTCCTCGGTGGTGTCCCGCACGAGCGTCGTGACGCGGAGCCCGAACTCGAGCGGCGGCAGGTCGCGGTCGAGGTCCTTCGACAGCTCCCGGAGCCGGGAGATCCGGGCCTCGATGCCGTCGAGCGGCTCGCCCCAGAACAGCTGGACGTCCGCCTCGGTGGCCGCGACCCGCTCCGCGGCCGGCGACGCGCCCCCGAAGTACAGCCGCGGCGCACCAGCGGGCAGTCGCGGCACGACCGTCGAGTCGGTGACGCGGAAGTGCTCGCCCTCGAACGTGACGTTCTCCTCGGCCCACAGCCGCCGGACCAGCCGCATGAACTCCTTCGTGCGGGCGTAGCGCTGCGCCTGGTCGCCCTCGACGTCCCCGTACGCGGCGAGGTCGTCCTGCCCGCTGACGATGTTGACCAGCAGGCGGCCGCGACTCAGGTGCTGCAACGTCGCTGCGGCGCTCGCGAAGTGCGCGGGCTGCCAGTAGCCCGGCCGGATCGCGACCAGCGGGCGGAACGTCGTCGTCAGGGCGGCGACCGCCGTCGCGACCGTGAACGTGTCCGGACGGCCCCAGCCGGTCCCGAACAGCGCACCCGACCAGCCGTGCGCCTCCGCGGTCCGTGCCAGGTCGACCGTGAAGTCGAGGGTGCCCCAGCCGTCGGCGGTGAAGTCGCCGCGGTGGCCGGGATCGACGGTGTTGGGGACGTACCAGAGGAGCTCCGGCTCCCTCGGATCGGCGCCCATCTCAGGCAACCCCGGCCGTGACGCGGCCCAGCTCGGGGACGCGGACGCCGTCGTCGTGCCGGTTGCGCGGCCGCGCGAGGCCGTAGTGGTCTCGGAGCGTCGTCCCCTCGTACTCGGTCCGGAACAGCCCGCGCTCCTGCAGGATCGGCACGACCTGCGACGTGAAGGCCTCGATCCCCGACGGGAGCACCGCGGGCATGATGTTGAAGCCGTCGGCAGCGCCGTTCTCGAAGTAGTGCTGGATGGTGTCGGCGACCTGCACCGCCGTGCCCGTGAAGGTGCGGTGCCCGCGCCCTCCCCGAGCTTCCCGATGAGCTCGCGCACGGTCAGGTTGTCGCGGCGCGCCCAGTCGACGATGAGCGTGCGACGGCTCTTGGAGCCCTCGATCTCGTCCTCGTCGGGCAGGTCGAGCGGGAGAGGCTCGTCGAGCGACAGCCGGTCCGGGTCGACCTTGAGCGTGCGGGCGAGCGTCGTGAGCGCGTACTGCGGCGCGATCAGCCGGTCGAGCTCGGCGTCCAGCTCGCGCGCCTCGGACTCCGTGTCACCGATGACGGGCACGATGCCAGGCAGCACGACGACGCCGTCCGGATCCCGCCCGACGGCGGCCGCCCGCCGCTTGAGGTCCGCGTAGAACTCCTGGCTCTCCTCGAGCGTCGGCTGGGCGGTGAAGACGGCCTCCGCCCAGCGCGCGGCGAACTCCTTGCCGTCCTCGGACGACCCGGCCTGCACGAGCAGCGGGTAGCCCTGCGGCGAGCGCGGGACGTTGAGCGGCCCCTCGACACGGAAGAAGGGTCCCTCGTGCTCGGCGCGCCGCACCCGGTCGCCGTGCGCGTGCACGCCGCCGGCCTTGTCGGCGACGACGGCGTCGTCGGCCCACGAGTCCCACAGCTTCGTCGCGACGTCGAGGAACTCGTCGGCGCGCTCGTAGCGGGCCTTGTGGAGCGGCTGCTCGTCGAGGCCGAAGTTGCGCGCGGCGGCCTCTCCGGCGGTCGTCACGATGTTCCAGCCCGCGCGCCCGCCCGACAGGTGGTCGAGCGACGCGAACCGGCGCGCCAGGTTGTACGGCTCGTTGTACGACGTCGACGCCGTGGCGATCAGGCCGATCCGGCTCGTGCTCACCGCGAGCGCCGCGAGCAGGACGGTGGGCTCGAGCTTGCCCGACGGGCGCCGACCGGGGTCGCTCCACAGGACGGGGCTGTCGGCGAGGAACACCGAGTCGAACTTCGCGTCCTCGGCCACCCGGGCGAGGTGCTGGTGGGCCGCGAGAGACAGGTTCGAGGTCGGGTCCGCGTCGGGAAGGCGCCACGAGGCCTCGTGGTGCCCGGTGTCGTGGAGGAACAGGTTGAAGTGGAGCTGGCGTGTCATGGGGAGGTCTCCTTAGGAGGGAGTGGCCGACGTGGCGCGGCGTCGACCGGGGGCGATGAAGTCGGCACCGAGGTGCTCCTGCACCCCGAGGCGGCCGAGGAGGAAGTCGCGGAGCTCGCCGAAGCCGGGAGCGACCGGCGAGCGTTGCGTGAGCTCCACACGGACGTCCGTCTGCACGGTCCCGCCGTCGAGGACGACGATCCGGTCAGCGAGGACGATCGCCTCGTCGACGTCGTGCGTGACGAGCAGGACGGCGGGTCGGTGGACCTCGCAGAGCCGGCGCAGGAGCTCGTGCATCTTGATCCGGGTGAGCGCGTCGAGCGCCCCGAACGGCTCGTCGGCGAGCAGGAGCTGGGGCTCGCGGACGAGGGACCGCGCGAGCGAGGCCCGCTGTGCCTCGCCGCCGGACAGCTCGTAGGGCCAGGCCCGCTCGCGCCCGGCGAGGCCCACCTCGGCGAGGGCTCGGCGCCCGCGCTCGTCGGCGTCGGGGGCTCGGAGCCCGAACGTGACGTTGTCGAGCAGCCGCTTCCACGGCAGCAGCCGGGAGTCCTGGAACACGACGGACACCGCGACGGGTACCTCGATCTCGCCGTAGCCGTCGACGTCCCGGTCGAGGCCTGCGAGCGCCCGCAGCAGGGTGCTCTTGCCGGTCCCCGAGCGTCCGAGCACCGCGACGAACTCGCCGGGCGCGACGTCGAGGTCGAGTCCCTCCAGGACACCACCGGAGCGGTTGAAGCTGCGGTGCAGGTCCCGGACGCGGACCGCGGGGGCCTCGGTGGAGGTCAGCCCTCCAGGGTGCGTCGCCATGACAGCGCCCTCCTCTCGATCAGGCGGACGGCCGTGTCGGCGAGGAAGCCGAAGACGCCGTAGATGACGAGCCCGACCACGATCACGGAGGTCTGGCCGTACTGCTGGGCGAGGGTCATGACGTGCCCGATGCCCGACTCGGAGTTGAACTGCTCGACGACGACGAGGCCGAGGAGGGACACGGTGACCGCGAAGCGGAGCCCGAGCAGGAAGCCGGGCAGCGCTCCCGGAAGGACGACGTTGCGGACGAACTCGACCCGCCCGACGTCGAGGGTCTCCGCGAGCTCGGCGTACCGGCCGTCGATGCCCCGCAGCGCGTTGTGCGTGTTGACGTAGATCGGGATCAGCGTGATGAGCGCGATCGTGGTGACCTTCATCGACTCGCCGATGCCGAACCACGCGACGAAGAGCGGGATCAGGGCGAGGGTGGGGATCGACCGCTTGATCTGGATCGGCCCGTCGATGAGCGCCTCGCCGACGCGGGACAGCCCGGAGGCCACGGCGAGGACGACGCCGCCGAGCACGCCGAGGGTCAGGCCGAGGACCGACCGGCGCAGCGACGTGCCGATGTTGCCGAGGAGGTCGTGGTCGACCCACTGGTTCTGGAACTCCTTGGCGACGTCCCAGGGCGCCGTCAGCACGGCGGGGCTGATGAACCCGGCCCACGAGCCGACGGCCCAGACCGCGAGGAGGAGCAGCGGCCCCACCCAGAACGACAGCCGGGTCCGTGGCCCGGGGCCGAGGCGACGGCGCACGACGCGCACGTCCGGGTGGGGGCCGCCCGCGCGTGACGGCGGGACGGCGGGGGCGACGTCGGCCCGGGTCGCGGCGGTCGCGGCGGTCACGACGCGTCTCCCGTCACGACGGCGGAGCCCGCGGCCTCGGCCTCGACCGCGGCGAAGCGGGTGTCGACGACGGTGTGGACGTCGAACTTCGGGTTGTCCTGCTCGGAGGCGAGCAGGTCGGCCGTCGCCTGCAGCCGGTCGACGGCGGCGTCCCACGTCTTCGGGATCGCCTTCGTGCCGCCGGCCTTGACCGCAGCGGCAGCGTCAGCGGCGCTCAGGCCCTGGTTCTTCACGTAGTAGGCCTGCTCCCACTGCTCGGGGTGGTCGTTCTGCCACAGGAGCGCCTTGGTCCGCGCCGCCACGTAGACGCGGAGGGCGGCAGACTTGGCGGGGTCCTTGACCGCCTTCGTGAGGCAGTAGACCGTGGACGCGTCGTCGCGGATGCCCGTGTCGATCGCCGTGGCACCCGGGTACTGGCTCAGGTAGGCGCTCTGGATCGTGGCGGCGCCGAGGGGCGCGACGTCGACGGCACCGCTGCCGAGCGCCTGCGCGTAGGTGCTGGCGGTGCTGGGCAGCTCGACGAGCTTGACGTCCTTCTTCGTCAGCCCGGCCTTCTGCAGGACGCGCAGCACGAGCGCGCCCTGGGCCTGCCCCGCCGAGTAGGCGATCTTCTTGCCCTTGAGGTCGGCGAGGGTCGTGACGTGGGCGCCCGGCGCGACGCCGAGCTGGTAGACGGGGTGCTGGAGCGGGTCCACCGTCACGGACTGGAAGACGATCTGGGTCGACGTCCCGGTCCAGTGCGCGAACAGCGAGGGGATGTCGGCGACCGAGCTGCAGTCGAGCTTGTCGGCGCGGAACGCCTGGATGCTCTGCGGGCCGCCGCTGATGTCGGCCCACTCGACCTTGACGCCCGCGTCGCTGAGCTCCTTGTCCAGCCCGGACGCCTCGAGGGCGACCTGGATCGAGGGGTCCCCGATCCGGATGACGGTCCCGCCGGGCACGGTGGTCGGCAGGGGCGCGTCGAGCGCGAGCGCGGACGCGGAGTCGCCGCTGCAGGCCGTGAGCCCCGGCAGGACGGCGGCGAGCGCGACCGCGAGGACGGCGGCGGCGCTGCGGCGGGAGCGGAGCACGCGGCGGGGGCCGGGCGGTGGACGGAGTCGGGGGCTGTTCATGTCGGTCCTCTCGGGAGGCTGGAGGGTCGTGCCGACGACCGCCTCCCGGCCGGGCCGGTGGGCGGGTGCGTCGTGCGGGGAGGGGCTCCGGTGTCGAGCCGGCGGGACCTCGTCGTACGGGTACGACGACGTCGTGAGCCAGGGACCGGGGGCCGTGCGCGAAGTCCTGGGACAGGACGCCGGAGGGCGCCACGAGACGGGAGGCCGGCCTGGCCCGCCGCGGGGCGGGGACCAGCCGGGTGCGTGGCGCGGGTCGCGTGCCGTCAGCGACAGCGACAACAGCCACGGCGACAGCGGCGCGGCGAGAGGGCCGCGGGTGCGCTCGTGGTCATGTCCTCAGCCTGTGGCAGCACGAGTCCCCCTCACAACAATGCAACGAACTGAATTAAGTGGGTCGCCCGGGACGGGCCACCCGCAGCGGCGACGCGTAGAGCCCTTCGAGCCCGACGGCCGCCCCGGCGACGGCGAGCGCGTGCCCCGGGAAGCTCGTCCGGTGGACCACCGCGGCCGGATCCGTGCAGGTGGCGGAGGCGCGCGCGACGGTGTCGCGCACGATCTCGAGGCATCCCGGCACGCGTGAGACTCCCGGCTCGACGACCGTCAGGAGCTCGGGGTCGAACAGGTCGAGCAGCAGTGCCGCGGCACGTCCGACGTCGCGCGCCCGGTCCCGGAGCAGGGCGACCGCCCCCGCGCCGCCCGCGACGGCGGCGTCGACCAGGGCCCTGAAGCCGGCGTCCGGCGGCACGAGCCCCTCCTCGACGGCACGACGCAGCAGGGTCTGTTCGGACACCGCGGCCTGGAGGCAGCCGAGACGGCCGCACGGGCACGGCGCGGTGCTGCCCTCGACGGGCAGGTGCGCGACGACGCCCGCGGCGGCGTGCGGGCCGGTGTGGACGCCGCCGTCGGTCGCGAATCCCGCGTCGACGACGTTCCCCACGAACAGGTTGACCATGCTCGACCGCGCCCTCGCCCGGTGCTCCCCGAAGAGCTGCTCGGCGTGCACGAGTGCCCTGGCGTGCCCGTCGACCCGCACGCGCAGCCCGGGCCGTTCACCGAGCACCCGGCCGACGGGCACGTCCCGCCACCCGAGCAGCGGGTGCTCGACGACGACGCCACGCTGGGCGTCGACCCAGCCTCCGGTCGCGAGCCCGACGCCCCGGACGCGCGGACGCTCGGGGTGCGCGACGAGCAGCTCGTCGAGGTGGTCGGCGAGGTCGGCGAGGACGACGTCCGGGTCGGTGGACCGGTGCGGGTCGCGCCGCTCGGCGACGACGCGACCGCGGAGGTCGACGATCGCGAGGGTGGTGTGCGGGACGGCGACGTGCGCGCCGACAACGTACGCGCCGTCGGGCCGGACCTCGAGCGGGACGTGCGGCCGGCCGACGCCCTTGGGCGGCGCGTGCTCGGGCGCCTCGCGCACCAGGCCTCGTTCGACGAGCCGGCCGACGAGCCCGGTGACGCTCGCCGGCGACAGGTTCGTGAGGCGGGCGACCGTGCTGCGAGCGACGGGGCCGTGGTCGAGCACGGCCCGCAGCACCGTGCCGGCGGTCTGCGACGTGCGTTCCTGCACGGGTGCGGGGCGGGGGCGGCCGACGGCGGCGAGCGCGGTCGGGACGTCGGCGCGCCGGACTCGCGGTGCGCTGCGTTCCGGGTTGCGGAGGGTCGGCATGGGGCACGCTAACCAGCCGTCCGACGTCGCGGCGAGGCCCGGTCCGCGGTGCGGCCCGAGGTTTCGCAGCGGGCGTTGCGGCCGGTAACGCCGTCTCAGCGGGGACGGTCGCCGTCTCGCCCTGTGTGCACCTGCCGGGCGTGGCGTCGCGCGCGACGGCGCCCGGAAGCGCATGCTGGAAGTGACCTGAGCGTCCCGACGACGGGACCTCGCGGACGGGAGGCACTGCCATGAGTCCCAGGATCGTCAGCTTCGTCGTCGCAGCGATCGCCTACGGCGTCCTGCTCATCATCGCCAACATCGTGCTGTCCGGGATGAGGATCGGGTGGCTGTGGGGCATCGTCGCGGTCGCCCTGTTCACCGTCCTGATCTCGATCGTCCGGCCGCTCCTCACGAAGTTCCTCACCAAGCACGTGCACGAGTACACGTGGGTGATCGGGCTCGCGACCGTGCTCGTGTCGCTCATCCTGACCGTGATCCTGTCCCCCGAGTCCGGGTTCTCGATCCACGGGTTCTGGACGTGGGTGTGGGCCACGCTCATCGTGTGGGTGGGCACCCTGATCTACGACGTCGTCGACGACCGCCTCGTCGCGATGGCGCAGAAGCAGGTCGACTCGCGCAAGTCCAAGGGGTCGGGCACGACGTCGGGCGCCGCGCCGGCCTGAGCCGCCCCGGGCGGGGGCGGACGCGGTCAGAGCCGCTCGAGCCCCCGCTTGAGGTTCCGCACGGCCTGGCCGATGCGCTGCTCGTTCTCGATCAGTGCGAACCGCACGAAGCCGTCGCCGCCGGGCCCGAACCCGACGCCCGGCGACACGGCGACGTCGCACCGCTCGATGACGTGCGTCGCGAACTCGACCGACCCCATGTCCTGGTACGGCTCGGGGATCCGCGCCCACGCGAACATGGTGCCGCCCGGCTTGTGGATGTCCCAGCCGATCCGCTGGAGGCCGTCGTAGAGGGCGTCGCGCCGCGCCTCGTACACGGCCGACGCCTCGGCCGGGTAGTCCGTCGCCTCGTTGAGCGTGACGGTCGCGGCGATCTGGATGGGCTGGAACGTGCCGTAGTCGAGGTAGCTCTTGAGCTTCCCGAGCGCCCCGACGACGTCCTTGCGCCCCACGAGGAACGCGACCCGCCAACCCGCCATCGAGTAGGACTTCGTCATCGAGTACAGCTCGACGGCGACCTCCTTGGCGCCCTCGCACTCCATGATCGACGGCGGCACGAACCCGTCGAACGTCATGTCCGCGTAGGCGAGGTCGTGCACGAGCACGACGTCCCGCTCGCGCGCCCAGTCGACGAGCCGCTGCAGGTCCTCCTTGGTGGCGATCGTCGTCGTGGGGTTGTGCGGGAAGCTCAGGACGACGACGCGCGGCTTGGGCCACCCGTACTCCCACGCCTCCATCACGCGGTCGATGTAGCCGGCCGCGTCGGTGCCGTCGCCGATGTCGACCTGCCGCGCGTCGGCGCCCGCGAAGTACGGCCCCCAGATGTGGATGGGGTAGCTCGGCGTCGGGACGATCGCCGCGTCGCCGGGCTGCAGCAGCACCCACATGAGGTGGCTGAAGCCCTCCTTGGCGCCGATCGTCGAGATGATCTCGGTGTCCGGGTCGAGCAGGACGCCGAACCGGCGCGCGTAGAGGCCGGCGACGGCCTCGCGCAGCTTGGGGATGCCGCGCGACGCCGAGTACCGGTGGTTGCGGGAGTTGCGCGCCGCCTCGGCGAGCTTCTCGACGGCGATCTCCGGGCTCGGCAGGTCCGGGTTCCCGAAGCCCAGGTCGACGACGTCGCGCCCCGCCCGGCGTGCCTCGATCTTCAGCGCGTCGATGATCGTGAAGACGTACGGCGGCAGGCCGGGGATGCGGCGGAACTCGATCTCGCGAGGCATGTCACGCAGGTTACCCGCGGCCCTCAGCAGCGGCGGCGCACGTCCGCACGACGACCCGCCGATCCTCGCGAGACCCTCACGCGCGTTTCGCCTTGGGCGTGCGCGGCACCGCGGCCTGCGCGTCCGACCAAGGTTCACTGACGGGCGTACCGACGTCGTAACCGGGTACTCGGTCGCGGAAACGACCCCAAGCCCGCGAGCGGCCGATCTGGTACGGCGGGGGCCAGCTCGGACGCGACCTGACGCTCCCGCGCCTGCGCGATGGGTGGGTCGACACTCCGCACGCAGCCAGCGCGGCCGCGGCTGAGTGGGAGGCAGCGAAGCGGGGCCGTCGCGTCGTCGCGCCGGGGCGCGAGACCCAGGCTCCGAGCCCCGAGCAGTGGGCGAAGCGCGACGACGAGCTGCGCGAGCTCCTGGGCCGGCTGCGCGCGGTCCCCCTCGAGAACAAGGACACCTGGGCGGCGGTCGCCCGGCAGACCGCGGGCGCGCTCGCCGCGTGGTCGAACGCCACCGAGCAGACTCCCGGCGACCTCGCGGCCGCGGCGGAGGCACTGTCCAGGTCGGCGCAGACGTTCCGGCGCACTGTCCGACCGGACAAGGCGCGGACCGTCGCGCTGTCGGGGGCGGCGATGCTCCTGGCCAGTGCCGCGCACGGCGGCCAGGGTCCCGTTGCCCAGGCCGCGATGGTCCGCCAGCTGCTCCGTCTGACGCAGGCGGTGCACGACGCCGCCGTAGCGACTCAGCAAGCCCGGCAGGCCCGGCTGCTAGCCGAGGACACCAGGGCGAAGCTCGTGCGGGTGCGCGACGCGCTCACGACGACCGGCTCACAGGTCGTGGGCGGCGCATCAGGTGCCGAGGTCTCACCCGCGCCGGCGCCCCCCAGGCCGAGGCGCCCGAACTCGACCCGGAGGCACAGAAGGTCCTGGACCGGCTGCACGCCTCGTACGGCACCGCAACGGCCTCACCGGTGCCGAACAAGGTCGAACCTCGTCGGCGCGCGACGAGCACCACACGACCGGATCGCGAACGCGGTCCGGAACGCTAAGGAGAAGGGGGCGTTACCGCCATGGAGTTCGACGGGATCGAAGAGGCATTCGAGGGGCACCTACGTGTTCTGGTCACCACGGCCGCGCAGCTCGGCGAACGCATGGCCCGAGCGCGGGAGCGGGCCCAGCGCCGCGCCCAGGCGACCTCGGAGCAGAAGGCGCGTGAGCTCGCGTCCCGGTTCGAAGCGGAGAAGAGGGTGGCCCGGGTCGAGCTCGCGAACGTGCACCAGAGCCGTTGGTGGGACAACGCGCGACCTGAGGATGTCGCGCACACCTACCGGCTCGCGACGGCGTGGGTACGCGAGGACGCCGAAGCCGCGCAGACTGTCGGGCGGATCCGGGACGAGCTGCGGACGCGCTATGGCGTCGACGCCCAGAACACCGGTGCGATGCCCGCCGACGTCGACCGGGAGCTGCGGGCTTGGGCTGCCCGCGACGGCGACCTCGCCGCCGCGGCGGCGAGTGTCGAAGCACGAGAAGCGCCAGCCGGAGGCGGAAGCCGCCCAGCTCATGACGTTCGCCGCGCGGGAGGCGGCCGCGGCCGCGCAGGCACGCGAGGCTGCACACTACGAGCCCGACGACAGCGACCGCATCGACGCGGCCGCTGATGCTGAGCGTCACGAGGCCCGCGCCGCGACGGCACTTGAACAGGGCCAGGACTCGTACGACTCCGCCGAGCGGCGCCAGGGCACAGCGGACGCGCTGACCGCCAAGGGGCTGGACCGGGAGCTCGTCGCGACGGCACTGACTGCCGACGTCAGTCAGGGCCGCCCGGCCGCCGATGCCGTCAAGGACGGCGGGCCCCGCAGCGCGCCGAAGGCCCGGAAAGTCGCGCACTCGTGGGCGCTCTGTCGAAGCACAACGCGGTAGCCATAGCAGGTGACCGAAGGTGCGCACGGCCGCACTCGTACGGGTGCGGCCGTGCTCATGGCTGCGCGACTCGATCGGCAGGGCACGCGATCGTCAGGTCTCCGTGGGCGAGTTGAGCCACGTGTTCAAGGTCTCGACAATCTTCCGACTGGACCAGTAGGCCCACGATGAGAACCGTGACTGCCAAGACGTCGACGAAGAATATTGCAACGAGCCCCGGCGTGGCGGATGGGCGGTCGGCGAAATTCAGACGGTCGAAGTCCGCGCGTTTATCGTCGGTCACGGAGCCATTCGGCGCCGCGCCAGATGGGCGACTAAATGATCCGTTGAATGGATCGCAACACGGTGAGCGCAACCTCATCGGGATAGCCCGTTACAGTTTCCCACTCTGGACCGGCCCCATTAAAGGTCGAAGCAAAGGTGAGCTCGGCAATTTTCACCGCAAATCTAAGGTCTGCGCCGTTCAGCGTGCCACTGACAGAGATTGATTCCTCGAGTCGGTCGATGATGTCATAGAACTCGTCACGGTCCGAGATCTCAAGATAAGCAAGCAGTGGCTCGTTTGGTTGAAGAGGCCCGGACCACTGGGCGATCGCGGCGGCGATGAATCCAGCCTGGTCCCGTGTGAGCAAGATTTGCCCTTCTAGTCGAGTTTGTGTGTGAAATAGAGCCTGCCGCGAGTCGGCCTGAAGACCGTTCCTCCGTCGCGATCCCACGGATTATGAATGACGAGCGTGTTGCTCCTCTGGTGATAGAAAGCCGTGCGGTCGTTCGAGAGAAAGCGAACTTCACCATGGCGGATCACATGTGATACGTGGCGGCTCATCTCTCCGCGGCGCTGGAAGCCGAATTCTGATCGATGCTTGGTCCATGCGTGTCCACGAGAGATTGAATCGCCGATGTCGTCTGCAAAGCGCCTCAGAAAACCTAGCTTGATCTTGAAATGAACTGGGCGCGATCGCCCGCTAAACTCTGCACCGCCCATGAAGTCGCCTTCATTGCCACCGCAGTCGCAGACGGATCGCCGGATGTACCGCTGACCATTGAGGTCGATCCCGCCGACCGGATCCTGAGGGTAAGCGTACGCGGCGGAGTTGCCGCCAGCGACGGGATCGATGCTCGTGAACTGGCCGGTAGCGGGGTTGAACAGTCGGGCGCCCATGAGGATGAGGCCGGTGGTGTCGGTGGCGCGTTGTTTGGCGCCAAGGTACCCGTAGGTCAGGGCTCCGGTGTTCACGGGGGTGACGGAGTCGCCTGGGTAGGGGTAGCCGTCGGCGTCGGTCTCGACGTCGTCGATGGTCTGGTTGCCGTACTCGTCGAAGCACGCCACGGCGCCCATCTGGACGGTAGACCCGTCGGTCGGGACGGTCACGGTGGTGATGGTGTCCCCGTGCGGGTCCGCGAGATCCAGGGTGCCGACCCCGGCGGTATCGGTGAACCCGAGGTCGCCGCCGATCGAGGACCCGTAAACGCTGACGACCGGGTCACCGGTCCCGATGGTCTGGGTCGCGTAGGAGGGGTTGTCGGAGTCGTCGCCGTAGTCCCGGGTCGTGGTGACGTTGTCCGCGCCGTCCTTGGTGGTGATCGACGTGGACCGCCGGCCCCCGGGTCCAGGGTGTAGGACGTCGTCGTGCCGTCCTGGCTGGTGGTGTGGGCGGCGTCAGTGTCGTAATAGCTCAGCGTGACATCGCCCGCGGTGGAGCCGGTCCACACACCGCCGAGGGACTCGATCAGCTGGTTGGCGGGGGTGTCCCCGGCAGGAAGAGTCGTGACCCGGCCGAGCGCGTCGTAGACGTACCCGGTGGCCCCGAACGCGTCGGTGGTCTGGGTGGACTCGTTCCCGTCGTCGTCGGTGACGTCGGCCACGGTGTGGACCGCGGCTTCGGTCTGGACCCGGTCGGCGGGGTTGTAGGCCCAGGTCTTGGTCACGGTCGCTGCCGCTGGGTCGGCACAGGAGTCCGTCAGGGTCGTCGTGTTGATCTGCCCGGTCCGGTTCCCGTTGGCGTCGAAGCTGTACGCACGGTCCTGGCAGAAGTTGTCGCGCTGGTCGACGACGTCCGTCAGCCGGCCGGCGTTGTCGTAGGCGTAGCCCAACGTCCGCCCGACGGTGTTGTCCCCGGACCCGGCGTTGGTGTCGACCTCGGTCGTCCGGTCCTGGACGTCGGAGGTGATCGTCCACGCCAGGCCCGGGATGGTGGTGCCGTCCGAGTCGATCGCGTCGTACTCGAGACCGGTCTGCTGCCCGTCACGGGAGTAGGTGTTGGTCTGGGTCACCCCGGCGGGCAGGGTCTGGGTGAGCATGTCCCCGACCCCGTCGTAGGTCGCACCGTAGGTGTAGGTGCGGGCTCCGACGGTGGTGACCTGCTTGGTCGTGTTTCCCGACGCGTCGTAGGTATACGCGGTGGAGCTCGCGTCCGCGGTAGTCGACTCGGTAGCGACGCTGCCAGCACCGTTGGACGTGGCACCCGCGCTTGATGCCGCGGACGCCACGTACGTCGTGGTGGTGATGACGCCGTTGCCGTCCTTGTACGAGGTGACCCTCCCCCACGTGTCGTACAGGGTGGAGGTACGCCCGGTCTCGGCGTGGGTGGTGGGGTTCTGGGTCGCGGTGTAGTCGACCAGGCCCGTGCCGTCCTGGTAGTGGATGTAGGTGTCGTCGACCGGGTTTGACCCGGCCAGCCCGCTCACCGTGGTGTGCACCAGGGTGGTGCGCCCCGCCGCGTCGTAGCTCGTGGTCGTGGTGCGAACCGCACTCCCCTGGGTTTCGGTCTGGGTCTCCGGATCGCCCCACAGCGAGTACTTCGTGGTCGCGTCGACCGGGACGGACGGCGTGGTCTCGGCGGTGGTGGTCCGGCAGACCTGGCCCGCCCACTCCGGGTGGGCCGGGCAACCCGTCGACCCCGCGACGGTGTAGTAGCTGGTGAGCTGGGTCCCGGCGTCCAATCCGTTGGACTTCGCGCCGATGGTCTTGATGGTGCGCCCCTCGGAGTCGAACAGGGTCTGGGTCTTGATCCCCGTGTTCGCGGTGAAGTTGGTGACCGTGGTCGAGGTGGTGGGCGACCCGAGGGTCCACCCGGACGTGTTCCCGGTCGCCGGTGCGCTGTCGATCGGGTTGTACCCGGTCACCGACTTCCCGATCACGGTCTCACCTGAAGCGGGTGTGGTGTCGGTACCGGCGACCTGGGTCGTGGTGACGGTGGTAGCCAGCCCGTACGCGAGCCCCGTGGCCGGGCTAACGCCGTGGTTCGGGGCACCGGCGTCGTAGTCCGTGTGGGTGTGCGTGCGCACCGGGTCACCGCCCGCATCCGTGGCCGGCGCCCACACATCGGTCACCCGGGTATTCGCAGGAACGATGACGGTCCCGGACGGCACCGTCCCGGCGCCGCCTGGGCCGTCGGCGGCCGCGGTGGAGCTGATGTTGGTCGGGTTGTAGTGGGTGACCGTCGCGAACGAGTCCAGGTCCGCCTGGTCGAGCGCCGCCGCCCCGCCAGCGGAGAGGATTCCAGCGATTCCCCGCGAATCCAGAGACTTGATGACATTGCCGGTCTGGTCATATGAGGTAGCGCTGAACTGCCAGGCACCCTCGTTGGAGGAGGCAGTGTTCACCACACGGCCGTCGGTACGGGCGTACTGCAGATCCGCGTACGGCCAGTCCGTGGCCGCGACCGAGGACGCGGTCGAGGTGGTCACGGTGTGGTCGGCCCCGAAGACCGCGACCCCGACGGTGGGGACGTCGTTCTCCCCCACCGGCTCACCCCGACGGTGTCGTCGGAGGTGTTGCGCATGTCCGGGAGCCCCGAGGTCAGCACGGCCGGGTTGATCCCGTACACGAACCGGGCCACCTGCGAGGACCCGGAGGTCGGGTTCGCCCGGGACACGACCTGCAGACCGTGCGCGTCGGTGCCGGCACCCGCTGCCACTGACCCATAGACCAGGGCGTACGCCTTCTGCCCGGCCGGGGTGAACCCGGTCAGCAGCGGCTGCCCCGAGGACGAGGTCCCCGAGTACGCGTAGCTGGTGGCCAGATTGGTGCGGGGATCGGTGACCGTCACCAGCTGCTTGGAGGCGTTGTACTTGTACAGCGCGACGGCCACGGTTCGGATGCTTCCAGTCGTCGTCTTGCCATCGCAGCCCGTCGTGCCGGGGTCCGTGTCGGGGTCGTACGCCGTGTAGGAGATGCAGCTCACCTGCCCGGCCACATCCCCCGGTGTGGTTGAAGTCGCGGTCGTCGTGGGCGCATAGCTAACCGTTAGTGCGCGGCATCCTGCCGCCATTGGGCTGCAGGAGATCGCTTTGCCGGATCCGTCTAGCGGGACCGCACCCAGGATCTGGGTGACCCGGCCCGCACTGTCGTAGCTGTAGGTCGTCGCGCTTGTGGAGGCCGGGGCCGTTACCGACTGCGCCTGCCAACCCTTCGAGAGGCTCCCGGTGAACTTGGTGACGGTGCCGTCGGCGTCGGTGAAGGTCATCGCGGTGGTGGACGTGAGCAGGAGTGTGGCTCCCGATGCCTTGGTGTCCGCGTCAGCTGCGGGGTAGGTGCCGGTGGGGTCGGTGGCATGAGCGGTTCCCGGGGCGCGGAAGATGAGTGCGTCCCCGTCGTCGTCGAGCAGGGCGATGGTGCCGTCGCCCGTCGATCCGGTGCTGTCATACACGTCCCACCCGGCCACACCGGAGTCGTCACCGTCGAACGACGCCGACCACCCAGGCCCGAACACGGGGTTGGTCTCCGGGGCTGAGTCGGAGGAGTAGGTGCGGGAGATCGACAGGTCCCCGTTGTACCCGGGCACGTCCGCGTCCGTCGCGGACTGCTGGTACTCCCCGTCCACAGCGCAACCTGGCCGGGGCCGGCGTCCGCGACCGGGAAGTCGTCCCCGAACGCCGACGGAACTCGGGTGATCGTCGGCTTGCCAGATGGTGCCGCGCCTGAGCTCCACGAGCAGCGGGTCAGGCTTGGTGAGGAGTAGGCGAAGCAGACCTGCACCTGCAGCTGGACGGTGCCGCGAAGGTTGGCCTGGACCTGTGATAGCGCGCTCGTCGAGAACCTGGACGAATATGACACCGCCTGACCGGCGGCGAAGGTCGCTCCGCTTCCCGTGATCGCAGTCCATCCGGCTGTCGAGCCATTCACGGTGGCGTCGCCTGCTCCGGCCGGGCCGCCGGCGATCCGGTAGTACGCAGTCGCAGCGACGCTCCCGCTTGAGGCGGTGGGCCCGTTAGCCGCGAGGTTGAACACGTCAGTCGACCGCTGGTCCGGGGCGGGGGCGGTTAGCGCTGCACCCGCTGCGGTGAACGTGAAGGACGTCGGCGTCGTCGAGACGTTGCCCGCCTTGTCGACCGTTCTGACCTGGACCGTGTGCTTTCCCGTCGGAAGAGGTGCCCAGGTCCACGTCGCGGTCGGCGTGGTGGTCCACAAGGTACTCGAGGAGACCGGGACCTCGTTCCACGAGGTGTCGGTCTCGGTCTTGTACTCAAGCTCGTACACGTCCGTGTTGGACCCGACCGCCGTGAACGTGCTCGAGGACGGTGCAGGGTCAGCGGTCTGGTTCGCCGTCAACCCTGTGGCGGTCACGGTCGGCGCGGCAGGCGCACCTGTGTTCAAGGTGAACTTGCCCGCAGAGTTCCACGGCTTGTACACGGTCTTGGAGGACAAGGATCCGTCGTTGGCTCGGATCTGCAGCACGAACGTGTGCCCCGCGGGCAAGTTCGTGGTCGGGGTGTACGAGGACGTGCCGCCCGAGGCGACTGTGGACCCGGACACCCAGTTCCAGATCACCTTGTTCGAGTCGCTCGAGTCGGTCAGGTAGAACTGCGCCTTGACGTTCCCACCGTCAGGGTCGGAGACCACGGCCTTCACCGTCGGGGTCAACGACTTGACCTCGAGCTGCCCGGTGGTGTCGTTCGCCGGATACCACACGTACGGGGAGATCGACCCGGACTTCGCGGTGGCCGGATACGAGTTGTACGAGACCGTCAGGGTCGGCTTGCCGGTGTCGGCGTTGGCGGAGTTGAAGTACTTCCACCCGTAGGAGTCGGACTCGTCCGAGGCCCGCAGGGACGCGGTGTGCGTGGTGGACGAGGAGTCGGCCCAGTCCTGAGCCATGCTCGTCACGGTCGCCACCGAGTTCCCGGCCGCGCACGAGGAGGAGTACCCCTTCGCGTCCGTGACGGTGGTGTACGTGGTGTGCCAGGCCGGCTGGTTCGACCACACCGTCGAGGTCGAGGAGTTCGTCGTGGTGTCACCGACCTTGTACCCACGCGCCGAGCACGACCACGAGTAGTACTCCCACAGCGTCAGCTTCGCCGACGAGATCTGGGTGCCCTTGAACGAGGAGGAGGAGAACTGCAAGAAGCTGCGCGCGACATCCGTCCCGTCGTCGTACGTCCCGACCCGCAGCTGAGTGGAACCGGCCTTGGAATCGGTCGAGTTGCTTTGCACCCAGGTGTCGGTGGTCACGTGCAACGACACCGAAGGGTCGACCACCACCGGGAACACCGTGTCCGGGTCCGCGAGCACGTCCGCGACGCTCGTCGCCTCAGCCGGGTCGTCCGGACTGGTGTCGTCTCCCGGGGTCAGGTCGACCTGCGCGCTCGCGCCCGTAGCCTCCACCCCCACCGACAACGGGGACACCGCCTCCGCGGCGGCCGCAGCCTCAGCAGGCGTGGGCGCCGGGTCGGAGGCCTTCACTTTCGCCGCCGCCTCGGTCTGGGCCTGGCCCTGCGCCGTGCCCGTCCACACCCCCGGCTGCGCCGCGGTGTCGAACGACTTCGCGACCGGGTTCGCGAGCGTGTCGTCATACCTCGAGTCCCACACCTGCGGCAGCCCCACCGCCGCGACCGGGTCCCCCGCCTTCGTGACCAGGGACGCGACGTCCCCGCCCTTGGCCGGGTCCGTCTCCTTCGCCTTCACACCCAGGCCCTGCGCCGTCTTGCCCGTCGCGGCGACCGTGGTCGACAGGACCAGCGCCGCCGGGTCGGTGGGCTTGTCCTTCACCACGAAGTACTGCTCCACCCCGGTGCCGGTGACGTCGACGACCATGTCGACACCCGGCTGCACGTCCGCGTAGGTCGCCCGGGGTCCGTCCACCGTCGGGGCCGGCAGGTCACCCGGGTACGTCAGCTGCGAGGCGACCTTCGTGTCCGGGTCGGTGAACGACGCCACCACCGACGTCCCGTCGCTGGCCTTCGTCGCCCCGGCGATCTTGATGTCCCCGGCCTGCGCGACCGGAGAGAACGACCCATCCGCGTTCTTCCCCAAGGTCGCATCCACACCGGCCCAGTCCGCCAGCTGGGTCCCGTCCCCGCCCTTGCGCACCCACACCGGGCCCGTCGCGGTCGAGGTCTGCCAGGTCCCGTCCGGCATCGCGAACGTCGAGGTGTCCTCGGTCCGGGCGGCGAGGTTCTCCACCCGCTCCCCCGCCAGCCGGGCATTGATCGACGCAGACACCGCGTCCGGGGCCGTCAGGTCACCTTGTGGATCACGGGACGCCGACACCTTCGTCGGCGCGGACTTCGCCACCTCCGAACCCGTGTCCGCGCGGGCCGCACCCGTCGGAACCTCGATCACACCCACCGCGACCGCGGCCACCGCGCCCGCCACCAACGCGGACTTACGCCACGAACCAGGCATGCCAAAAGCAGCAGAGAAGACACCCATCGAGCGCTCCGACTACTCGGTGCCGGTCGACCTCGGCCGGCACGACCGAACCTCGCCCCCTCGGGCAGGCCCCAGAGCGCTCCGCCCAGGCTCAGCCCGGCTCACGGTGGTGAGCAGAATCTAGACCACGAGGTACCGGGATCCGCTACGTCACGCATCTTTTTCACCCGCTCCGATCTCGGGCGGTTCACCGGCGGACGAGGCGCGTCCGAGAACAGGCCTCGCCCGAGCCAAGTACTGGGGCGCCACAGGCGCCCTTACCAGCGACGGCAGTACTGCCACGTTCAGTGGACCCGAACCTCCCAGAACGCGATCTCAGCTGATGGCTCGTGCGGCGGCGGCGTGCACTTCCCGGCCTGGTCTCTCCTCGAGGAGCGCCCTCCAGGAACGCTCGCAGGACAACCCGCCGATCCTCGCGAGACCCTCACGCCCCGGGGCGCAGGTTCTCCGCGACGCGCCTCAGCATCTCGATCGCCCGCCCGACCTCGGCCGGGTCGATGCCCGCGGTGACGCGTTCGCGGGCCGCGGTGACATCGTCAAGGAGGCGGTGGTACGCCGTCTGGCCCTCCGCGGTGATGGCCCAGCCTTCCGACGTGCCCTGCACCCAGCCCCGCGAGACGAGGTCCTGGACCTCCGTCTCGAAGCCGTGCAGGACGCCGTCCGGGGTGTCGGCCTGTGCGGACCCGCCCGCGAGGAGCGTGAGGACGTGCCAGTGCCGGCGGCCGAGGCCGGCGTGGGGGACGGCGTCGCCGAACTGCTCGTCGAGCAGCCGCGCCACGAGGCTCACCCAGTACCCGATCGTCTCCATCGACCCACCTCCTGCGTCCACGGTAGGCCGCGCTCCCACGGCCGGCAGGGCGGGTGGCAGAGTGGAGGCATGAGCGAGGAGAACCGCCGGGCCCTGGTCGTCGTGGACGTGCAGCCGACGTTCTGCGAGGGCGGCGAGCTGGGCGTCGACGGCGGGAACGACGTCGCGCAGCGCATCGCCGACTACGTGGCAGCGCACCGCGACCGGTACGCGTTCGTCGCGACGACGCAGGACTGGCACATCGACCCGGGCGACCACTTCTCCGACCACCCCGACTTCGTCGACACGTGGCCCCCGCACGGGCTCGCCGGGTCGGCGAACGCCGAGCTCCACCCCGCGCTCGCCGGCCTCGACCCCGACGTCAGCGTCAAGAAGGGCCAGCACGCCGCGGCCTACTCGGGCTTCGAGGGCACCGACCCCGCCGGCCGGTCGCTCGCGGACGCCCTGCGGGACGCGGGCGTGGACGCGGTGGACGTCGTCGGGATCGCGGAGTCGCACTGCGTGAAGGCGACCGCGCTCGACGCGCACGCGCTCGGGCTGCCGACGCGGGTCCTGACGGACCTCACCGTGCCCGTCTCTCCCGAGCTCGGCGCCGCGGCGCGCGAGGAGCTCGCGGCGGACGGCGTGACGCTCGTGCCGTCGTCGGGCGCCTGACCCGCGCCGCCCCGTGTGTCAGAACGACGGTCCCGTATCCGGGAACCACGTTCTGACAACCGGCGCACGTGAGCTGCGTGTCAGAACGACGGTCCCGGATACGGGAACCACGTTCTGACAACTCGCGTCAGGACGCGCGAGCCGCGAGCGCCGCCGCGTACAGGTCGCGCTTGCTGACGCCCCCGCCGCCGACGCCGGACGCCTCCGCGACCGCGGCGACCGCCTCCTTGAGCCGCTCGCCCGCGGCGACGCGCTCGAGCACCTCGTCGACGAGCTCCTCCACGCTCACGGCCGCCGCCCGCGACGCCCCGGCGACGACGACGGCGATCTCCCCGCGCAGCGGCTCGGCCTGCGCGCGCTCGGCAAGCTCCCCGAGGCCGCCGCGCAGCACCTCCTCGTACGTCTTGGTGAGCTCGCGGCAGACGGCGGCCGGCCGGTCCGGGCCGAACGCGTCGGCCATCGCGGCGAGAGTGTCCGCGATGCGGTGCGGGGCCTCGAAGAAGACCATGGTCCGGGGCTCGCGGCCGAGCGCCTCGAGCGTCCGACGCCGCTCGCCGGGCTTGCGGGGCGGGAACCCCTCGAACGTGAAGCGGTCGGTCGCGATCCCCGACACGGCGAGCGCCGCGAGGACCGCCGACGGTCCGGGCGCCGTCGTGACGGGCAGGTCCCGCTCGACCGCGCGGGTCACGACCCGGTACCCGGGGTCGGACACGGACGGCATCCCGGCGTCGGTCACCACGAGAACCGTCCCACCGCCCTCGACGACGTCGAGCAGGTCGTCGGCGCGGGCCGTCTCGTTGTGCTCGTGGTAGCTGACGACGCGGCCGCCGACCTCGAGCCCGAGCCGCCCGGCGAGCGCGTGCAGGCGCCGCGTGTCCTCGGCCGCGACGACGTCCGCCTCGGCGAGGAGACGACGCAGACGGGGGACGCGTCGTCGGCGTTGCCGATGGGGGTGGCGGCGAGGACCAGGACGCCCCCGGGGCGGACGACGGATCGGTCGGCAGGGCTCTCGGCTCGGCTCTGGGCGCTGCTCATGGCCCCCACTGTCCCACGCCGTACCATGACGGGCGTGTCCGCCACGAGCAGCGCCGACGAGCAGCCCACCGCGCCCGAGCCGTCGTCCGGCACGCCCGCGGACGGAGTCCCGAACGGGCGCCATGTCGCGGGTGCCGCGCTCGACGCGCCACCGTTCGACGCGACCGATCCTGACGCGACCCCGGACGCCGGCGACACGACCACCGGACCGGGCGCCGGGCCGTCGTCGGACGCGCCCGAGCCGAGCGCGCGCGACCGCTACCTGCTCAAGCTGTTCGGGCCGCGCCGCCTGGCTCTGGGCTCGACGCCGCGCGACCGCCTCTGGGGCTGGCTCGGCCCGCTGCTCGTCACGGCGCTCGCCGCGATCCTGCGCCTGTACCACCTGGGCTATCCCAGGACCCTCGTCTTCGACGAGACGTACTACGTCAAGTACGCGTACTCGCTGCTGAGGTCCGGGTACGAGGCGAAGTGGCCCGACAACCCGAACCCGGCCTTCGAGGCGGGCCACGCCGACACGTACCTGCACCAGGCCGACTACGTCGTCCACCCGCCGCTCGGCAAGTGGATGATCTCGCTGGGCCTGCGGTTCGGGGGCGCGGAGAACCCGTGGGCGTGGCGCATCAGCACGGCCGTGGTCGGGATCCTCGCGGTGTGGATCGTGGCGCGGATCGCGCGCCGCCTCTTCGGGTCCACGCTGATCGGCGTCCTCGCAGGCCTGTTCATGGCCGTCGACGGCGAGGCGATCGTCCACTCGCGCACCTCCCTGCTCGACAACTTCGTCATGTTCTGGGGGCTGGTCGCGTTCGCGTTCCTGATCCTCGACCGGGAGCAGGCGAGACGCCGGCTCGCGGACCGGTGCGCGGCGGTCGTCGAGGCGGGCGGCGAGATCGGGAAGTACGGGCCGCGGCTCGGCTGGCGCTGGTACCGGTTCCTCGCGGCTGTGTCGCTGGGGCTGATGTGCGGGACGAAGTGGTCGGGGATCTACTTCATCGCGGTGTTCGGGCTGCTGACGGTCGGCTGGGACATGACCGCCCGGCGGGCGGTGGGGATCAAGCGCTGGTGGGAGGACGCGATCCTCGTCGACGGGATCCCCGCGGCCCTCGTCATGCTCCCGACGGCGCTGATCGCCTACCTCGCGACGTGGTGGGGCTGGTTCCGCAACCCGATGTCGTACATGCGGCAGTGGGCCGAGCAGAACCCCGGCCAGGGCGTGAGCTGGCTGCCGCCCACGCTGCGGTCGTTCTGGCAGTACCACGTCCAGATGTGGCACTTCCACAACACGCTCGACACCCCGCACCCCTACCAGGCGAACCCGCTCGGCTGGATGCTGCAGTGGCGGCCGACGTCCTTCTACTACGAGTCGATCCAGCCCGGGAAGCAGGGCTGCGGGTCGTCGCCGTGCTCGCAGGCGGTCACCTCGCTCGGCAACCCCGTCCTGTGGTGGGCGGGCGCGCTGTGCCTCGCGGTCGCCCTCGTGTGGCTGTTCATCGCGCGGGACTGGCGGGCGACCGCGGTGCTCGCGGGCGTCGTCGCGGGCTGGTTCCCGTGGTTCGCCTACATGCACCGGACGATCTTCACGTTCTACTCGATCGTCTTCACGCCCTGGGTCATGATGGCCGTCGCCTACGTGATCGCCTTGCTGCTCGAGGAGACGCAGGGCGAGAGACGCGCGAGACGCCGGGTCGTCGTCGGGGTGAGCATCTTCGTGACCGTCGTGGTCGCGGTGAGCCTGTTCTTCTACCCGATCTGGACGGCGCAGACGGTCCCGTACACCTTCTGGCACCTCCACATGTGGCTGCCGAGCTGGATCTGAGCACCGTGACGGCGGACGCACCCGACCCCGACCGGCCCACCGACCTGCGCCACGACGACGCAGCCCGCGCCCGGTACGAGGGCGTCAAGCGCCGCCTCGCCCGACAAGAGTGGTCGGACAAGAACGCGTACGCCGACGCCAAGGGCCCCGTCATCGAGGCGATCATGTCCGGCGCCGAACGGTGGGCCGCGTCGACGGGGTGGACCGTGTCCCGGGCCTAGGCTGGCGGCCGTGCCTCCCACCGACGCGTCCGCGCCTCCCGTCCGCCTCGTCCTCGACTGCGACACCGGTACCGATGACGCCGTGGCGATCATGGCCGCCGTCGGGCATCCCGGCCTCGACCTGCTCGCCGTGACCACCGTCAACGGGAACGTGGCCCTGCCCCGGGTCACGGAGAACACGCTGCGGGCTCTCGACGTCGTCGGGTGCACCGTCCCCGTGCACGCGGGGTCGCCGCGCCCGCTCCTGCGGCCCGACTTCCCGATCCCCCGGGACGTGCTCAACGGCCGGGACCCCGACTTCCAGCCGGCCTACCTCGACCTGCCGCCGGCCCGCAGCCGGGCGGCCTCCCACGAGGCGGTCCGGTTCCTCGTGGACTTCTACCGGGACCCCGCGCACGACGACGTCACGCTCGTCGCGACCGCGCCGCTCACCAACGTGGCGCTCGCCCTGTCGGTCGCTCCGGACCTGCGTGAACGCATCCCCCGGCTCGTCCTCATGGGTGGCGGCGTGGCGGGCGGGAACGTGACCGCCGCGGCGGAGTTCAACCTCTGGGTCGACCCGGAGGCCGCGCTGATCGTGCTCGAGGCAGGGATCCGCGACGTCACGATCCTGCCGCTCGACGCGACGCAGAGCGTCCCGCTGACGCTCGCTGACTGTGACGCGCTCGACGCGCTCGGCACTCCGGGCGCGGTCGCGGCGGCGCGCCTGGTGCGGCACCGGATCGAGCACGACCCCGACGAGGAGCGCGCCGCGACGTACGGCCCGTGCGCGCCCGTCCACGACGCGCTGTGCATGGCGGCGCTCGTCGACCCGGACGTGGTCACGAAGTCCGTGACGTGCCCGGTGAAGGTCGAGACGAGCAGCGAGCGGACGCTCGGCGCGCTGCTCCTGGATCGGCGCTCGTGGAGCACGGACGCACCGAACGCCACCCTGGCGCTGCGCGCCGACCGCGACCGCTACCTGGCCTTCCTCACGGCCGCGCTCGGCGCCTGAGCAGGCGCCGACGGGGAGCAGCGGAGCTCACGTCGCGCAAGCGGATCTCGCAGCGAGCAAGCGGCCGGAACCCTCTTGCTCGACGCCGAACCCGCTTGCTCGGCGACCCCGACCTACGCCCAGTCGACGCCCGGGCTCGCGTGGAACGCGAGACCACGCTCGCGCCACCCCGCCGACTCGCGGGCGACGCGCGACGCAAAGTCCTCCCACGACCGCGCGCCGGCGGGCGTCCACGCGACCTCGGCCGACGCCGCGAGCCGCGGCAGCAGCCGCATGAAGAGGGTGTCCTCGTCGGGGATGCGCTCACTCCAGATCGCCGCCTCGACGCCGACCACCGCGTCCCCGTCGACCCCCTCGACGGCGGTGTCGGGCTCCCAGTCGTAGGAGTCGCGCAGCTCGACGGGCGGCATCGAGGCGCCCCAGTCCTGGCCCCGCACGTCGTCGGCGTCGTACTTCATGTCGAGGTAGACGCGGTCCGCCGGCGACAGGAGGATCTTCGCCCCGCCCGCGACCGCGCGTCGCAGCGGCTCGGTGTCCTTGCGGACCTCCCAGTACTGCACGACCGTGCCCGCGGGCAGCTCGGCCTCGGCGATCTCCTGCCAGCCCACGACCTTCTTGCCGGCGGCGGTGACGACCTCGTGGGCGAGCAGCACGAACCGGCTGTACTCCTCCGCGCCCAAGGTGAAGACCTCGTCGCCGCCGATGTGGACGTACTCGCCCAGCGTCGCGGCGGCCATGTCGCCGAACACGTCCCGCAGGAACGGCTCGGTCTCCGGCAGGTCGAACGACAGCTTGCTGAACCCGACCTCCTCGCCCCCGAACCGGTCGGTCGGCTCGCCGCCCGGGACCAGCGCGCCGTACGCGTGCGTCGCGGCGTTGGTGTGCCCCGGCATGTCGAACTCGGGCACGACCTGCACGTAGCGCTCGGCCGCGTACTCCTGCAGCCGGCGGAACTCGTCCATCGTGTAGAACCCGCCGACGCCGTCGCCGATCTCCCCTTGCCCGAGATCTCCGTGAGCAGCGGGCGCGACGGCAGCTCGAGCCGCCAACCCTGGTCGTCGGTCAGGTGCAGGTGCAGCACGGACAGCTTGTAGCGGGCCATCACGTCGATCACGCGCTCGACGACGTCGGGCTCGAAGAAGTGCCGCGCCACGTCGAGCGACAGCCCGCGCCACGCGTACCGGGGCGCGTCCTGCACGACGACGGCCGGCAGCACCGCGCGACCCTCGCCGTCGGCGGTGACGAGCTGGGCGAGGGTGGTGAGGCCGCGGAAGAGGCCCTCCGTCGTGGGCGCCGTCACCGTGGCACCGGCCGACGCGACCTCGACCGTGTACCGCTCCGGTGACATGGCGCCGTCGGGCCCCGCGGCGTCGTCGAGCACGAGGGTGAGCGAGGGCCCCTCGGAGGCCTCCCCCGTCAGGCCGAGCAGGTCGCGGGCCACGGCCGCGAGGCGCTGCTCCTCGTCGGACGGCCCGGCGACGACGCCCAGGCCGTCGAGCGGCAGGCTCCCGTCGGTGGTCCGGACCTGCGCGGGGAGCGGGACGAGCGGGGGCATGCGAATCCTTTCGACCGGACGTGGAGCCCCGATGCTCTCACGCCTGTGTCACGCGTGCGTGACACAGGCGTGGCCGTCAGGTGGTCAGGCCCGGAACCTCGACCGATGGCCCCGTACCACCGTTCAGGTCGTGCGCGCCGAGGAACAGCGTGACTCCGAGGACGAGGAGCAGGATCGTCACGCCCGAGATCACGACCCCGGCGATCGCGAAGCCCCTGCCCCGCTGACCGGTCCGCTTGATCTGACGCAGCGCCACGAGCCCGAAGACCAGCGCGAGGATCGATCCGACGCCCCAGAGCCAGACGAGCGACAGCACGAACGACGCGATCGCGAGTCCCGACATGGGCGCCTGGACCGGGTAGGGCGGGTAGCCGTACCCGGGGTACGGCGGGTAGCCGGACTGGGGCGGCGGGTAGGCGCCGTTGGGCTGCTGCGCCGGCTGAGGCTGGACGTACGGCCCGCCGGGCTGCGGCGGGTACGGGTCGCTCATGCGGGGAGTATGGCACCGCCGAGCGTGCGGTAGGGGTCGGTCGCGGGGAGGAACTGCACGGGGATCTCCGGCACGAGCCCGCGCAGCCACCGTGCGGCGTCCGCCATGCCCTCCTGCTCCGACGGCACGTGCCCGACGACGACCAGCCCCTTCTGGATCCCGGCCGCCTCGAGGTCGGCCGCGTAGGCGCCGGTCTCCCACTCGTGCCCCTCCCCGATCACGGCGACGTCGACGTCGTCGCGCTGCAGGAGGTGCCGGTTGCGCTCGAAGCCGCGGAAGCCGAGGTCGAGCCCGACGCCGGACACGGGCAGCGCCGGGTCCCCCACGAACCGCAGCGCCCGTGCGCCGAGCGCGGACGCGACGTGCGCGCCCAGCTCGCCGAGCGTCGTCGGCGCGAGCGCGTAGACCCCCACCGCGCCGGGGACCTCGCGGCCCGCCCAGCCGAGCGCGCCCGCCGTCCCCTCGTCGACGCCGTCGGGCGTGCGGTCGTGCCACGCGTCGTGCAGGTGCCACACGCGCAGCCCGCGCTCGGCGACCAACGCCGCCTTGGCCCGGTAGACGGGGTCGTCCTCGGCCGCGAGCCGCGGCTCGGCGTCGTTCCGGTGGTCGTAGTAGAGCGGCTCGTGGGTGATCACGAGGTCGAGCCCCTCGTCCGCAGCGCGGCGCAGGACGTCGAACGTCGCCATCATCGTGACCGCGACCCCTCGGACGGGAGCCTGCGGGGCGCCTGCGAGGAACATGTCGACCGTGTCCGGGCGGCGGGGCGCCCCCACGTGCTGGGTGATGCGGTCGACGACGTCCTGGGCGGTCAGCATGGCGCCCACCCTAGAGGTCGCGTGGGCGGGCGCCCGCCGGGTGCACGCCTACCGCGCGCCCGCCCGGTACGCGGCGTCGGCCTGCGCGGCCGCCGCCTCGAGCTCGGCCTCGGGCACGGGAAACCCGGGGAACCGGGCGATCCGGCGCAGCGGGATCGCGCGCATCATCTCGCCGACGCCGGGCGCGAAGAACATCGCCGCCGCGCGGGGCTCCGCCTCGAGCTGCGCGCGCAGCGCGGGGCCGGCCACGGGGTGCGCGAGCCAGGCCTCGACGGTCGAGTCGATCGTCAGCTCGGGGACGACGACCTCGCCCGTGAGCTCGACCTCCGTCTCGAGCCGCACCTCCCGCGACGATGCGCCCACCCGGATCCCGAACCGTCCCGGCTCGGCGACCCACCGCGACACCTCGGGGTGCCAGAACTGGAACGCGCGTGCGTCGAGCTCGACCTCGACGCGCTCGGACGCTCCTGCGGCGAGCTCGACGACGCCGAACCCGCCGAGCTCCTGGACGGGCCGGAACACGGTCGACTCGGGGTCCGTCACGTACACCTGGACGACCTCGTGACCGGCCCGCTCGCCCGTGTTGGTCACGGTGAGGGCGACGCGCACGCGCGGGGCGGGGCCGTCGTCGAGCACCTCGACGGCGAGGCCGGAGTACGCGAACGTCGTGTACGACAGGCCGTGGCCGAACGGGAACGCGACCTCGAGGGCGCGCGCGTCGTACCAGCGGTAGCCGATGAGCAGACCCTCGCCGTAGCGGACGTGCCCGGCCTCGCCGGGGAAGTTCCCGAGCGCGGGGTTGTCCTCGTAGCGCAGCGGGAAGGTCTCGGCGAGCCGCCCCGACGGGTTGGCGCGGCCCAGCAGCAGGTCGGCGACGGCGCCGCCCCCGCCTGGCCGAGCAGCCAGGTCTCGAGGATCGCGGCGGCCCGGGCGCGCCAGGGTGCCACCTCGACGACGGACCCGTTGCTGAGCACGACGACGACCCGCGCACCCGCCTCGGCGAGCGCGTCGAGGAGCGCGAGCTGCTGGGGCGGCAGGTGCATGTGCGCGCGGTCGAAGCCCTCCGACTCGTACGCGTCCGGGAGCCCGAGGAACAGCACGACGACCTCGGCGTCCCGCGCGGCGGCGACCGCCTCGTCGCGCAGGGCGGCCGTCGTCTCCGCGGGGGCGTCGTCGTCGAGCGCGTAGCCCGCAGCGAAGACCACGCGCTCGCCGAGCACGTCCTGGAGCGCCGGCAGCGCCGCGTCGACGCGCGTCGGGGTGACCTGCGACGAGCCGCCGCCCTGGAAGCGCGGGGTGCGGGCGAGCTCCCCGACGACCGCGACCGTGCCCGACGACGCCGGGTCGAGCGGCAGCACGCCGTCGTTCTGCAGGAGCACCGCGGACCGGGTGGCGGCCTCGCGGGCGAGCGCGTGGTGCGCGTCGAGGTCGGCCGCAGGCCGGTGCGTGAGCGC
This sequence comes from Luteimicrobium album, assembly GCF_030161555.1. Classification (GTDB taxonomy): domain Bacteria; phylum Actinomycetota; class Actinomycetes; order Actinomycetales; family Cellulomonadaceae; genus Luteimicrobium; species Luteimicrobium album. Next base: position 2,377,289 of record NZ_BSUK01000001.1, on the reverse strand, counting down.
CGGCTGCGACTTCGCGACGAGCTCGAGGACGCGCGTGACGGCGAGGTCCACGTCCGCGAGGGACAGCTCGCCTGCCGCGACCGCGTCGAGCACGCGCTGGGTGCCGAACCCGCCCGACGACGGCATCTCCAGGTCGAGGCCCGCGTGCACGGCCTTCTCGCGGTCGAGGACGGCGCCCCAGTCGGACACGACGACGCCCTGGAATCCCCACTCGTCGCGCAGGACGTCGGTGAGGAGCCAGCGGTCCTGCGACGCGAAGACGCCGTTGATCCGGTTGTACGAGCACATGACGGTCCAGGGCTGCGCCTGCGTGACGACGCGCTCGAACGCGGGGAGGTAGATCTCGCGGAGGGTGCGCTCGTCGACGTCGGCGGACACGCTCATGCGGTCCGTCTCCTGGTTGTTCGCGGCGAAGTGCTTGAGCGACGTGCCGACGCCCTGGCTCTGCACGCCCTGGACGAACGCCGCCCCGACGGTGCCGGCGAGCCGCGGGTCCTCGGAGAAGTACTCGAAGTTGCGCCCGCACAACGGCGAACGCTTCATGTTGACGCCCGGGCCGAGGACGACGGACACGCCCTTGGCGCGCGCCTCCTCGCCGATCGCGGAGCCCACGCGGGTGAGGAGGTCGGCGTCCCACGTCGAGGCGAGGGCGGCGGCGGGCGGGAACGCGACGGCCGGGTCGGCGGCGAGGAGGCCGAGGTGGTCGCCGTCCTCGGCCTGGGCGCGCAGGCCGTGCGGGCCGTCGGACAGCCAGATCTTGCCGATGCCGAGGCGCTCGACGGGCGTCGTGCGCCACACGTCGGAGCCGCCGAGGAGCGCGGCCTTCTCCTCGAGCGTGAGCTGCTCGACGAGCGCGGCGACGTCGAGGGCGGGGTCGGTGGTGGTGGTCACGGTGAGGACTCCTGTGTCCGGGCGGCCCGGGGCGGCCGCGTCGGGACGACGGTAGCACCGATACCGACCGTACGGTCGGGTTTCACCAGTCGCGGCCCTGCGCGCGCGGCTAGGGTTGAGGACGTGCCGACGCCGACCACCGCCCCCACCGCCCCCGCCCGGCGGGATCGCGCGCGGGCGGGTACGCGAAGGGGCGGGCGCGACGGCGGCAGATCATCGACGCCGCCACCGAGCTCTACGCCGAGCAGGGGTACCGCGGCACGTCGCTGCGGGACGTCGCGGCACGCGCCGGGATCTCCCACCCGGGCCTCCTGCACCACTTCCCCACCATGGAGGCGCTCCTGCTCGCCGTCCTCGAGCACCGTGTCGCCGAGGACGTCGCACGCTTCGGCCTCGGCGCGGGGCGCGGCGTCGAGGCCCTCCGACGGCTCGTCGACCTGGCCGCGTGGAACCAGGCCCGGCCCGGGATCGTCGAGCTGTTCGTGGTGCTGTCCGCCGAAGCCACCGCCCCCGACCACCCCGCGCACGCGTACTTCACGGCCCGCTACGACGCCGCTGCCGAGACCATCGCGACGGCGTTCGCCGACGCACAGGAGGCGGGGCAGCTGCGCGGCGACGTCGACCCCGACGTCGCCGCCCACCGCGTCGTCGCCCTCATGGACGGGCTGCAGGTCCAGTGGCTCTACCGCCGCGACGCCGTCGACATGGCCGGGGAGCTGCGCGACGCGATCGACGGGCTGCTCCGCGACCCGCTCCCCGGGCGCTGACGCGCCGCAGCTCGTCTGCGGGTCGCGTCAGACCTTGTTGCCCGCCAGGACGAGCGTCCCGCCGAGGCCGATCATCATGCCCCCGCCGGTCGCACGGACGGCGGCGAGCCTCCGCGGCGAGCGCGCGAACCAGTGGCGGGCCGTCCCCGCCACGAGCGCCCACGTCCCGTCGCACACGAGCGCGATCGCGGTGAAGACCGCCCCGAGGACCATCATCTGGAGCGGGACGTCGGAGGCTCGCCCGTCGACGAACTGCGGCAGCACGGCGACGAAGAACACGACGGTCTTCGGGTTGGTCACGCCGACCACGAAGCCCTGGCGCAGCACGCGCCACGACGAGCCCTCGCGACATCGCGGCTCGTCGCTCTGCTCGACGGCCACCCGCCGGTGCCGGATCGCCTGGACCCCGAGGTAGACGAGGTACACACCACCCACGAGCTTCACGGCGCTGAAGAGCAGGATCGACTCGGCCACGACGGACCCGACCCCGAACGCGACCGCTCCGACGAGCACGAGTGCGCCGAGCTCGTTCCCGACGACGCTCAGCAGCCCGCCGCGACGCCCGAGCGACAGCGACCGGCCGATGACGAAGAGCACGCTCGGGCCTGGGATGAGGATCAGCAGCAGCGACGCGAGGGCGAAGGCCAGGACGCTGTGGGACGACGGCACGAGGCTCAACGTAACCCGCGCTGGGCATGAAAGAAAGGGCCGCTGACCTGGGTCAGCGGCCCTTCCGAGGGTGGAGCTAGGGGGATTCGAACCCCCGACCTTCTCATTGCGAACGAGACGCGCTACCAACTGCGCCATAGCCCCTCGAGCGGGCACCAGAGTAGCACCCCACCGGGGGTGGAGTGGAAATCGGCGACGCGGCGGGCGTGGGCCGGGTCGGCGCCGCGGGGGCCGCCTGGTGCGCGACGAAGCGGGCCACGGGGCTGTCGTCGCGCCACCCGGGATCGACGGGCGGTCGCTCCCGTGCCGAGCGCAGGGCGGTCAGCTCGACCGGGTCGGGCAGGTCGGCCCCGTCGCCCCAGATGCCGTGCGGCACGGGTGTCGTCCCGCGTCGCCGGGCGACGACGTCCCACGGGGTCCCGCGCAGCAGCAGCACGACGACCGAGCCGATCAGACCGAGTGCGATGGCGATGGCGAGCACGAGCTCGAGGACCTGTTCCATGCCTCCACGGTCCGCCGGACGGCCGGACGGGACGAGTGGCAGTCACGACACCCTCGACAACATCCTGCCAACGGTCGTACGGTCGGATCAGTGTCAGGGTGACGTTGCCGCTTCGCGGTGGTTGGGTCCTGACCACCGGGGTGTCTGACGCGTACGGTCGCTGCCTTCGTGGCTTGCATCCGAATTGTCGACGTCCTGGTGGGAGGGACCGGCCGGCGTGACTTGATAGGAGCGTGGCATCGCCCCCGACTGAGGTTTGTCCGCCGGCCGGCCCGACCGTTCCTGTCCCGTCGCGAAAACGAGGAGGCGATCACCATGGTCGTCGTGATCGGTGCGGGCGTCCACAAGGCCACACACACGCTGGTCGCGGTGGACGAGGTCGGCAAGGTGCTCGGGCAGGGCGTGTTCCCCGCCCGCCGTGAGGGGCACCTGCGGGCGCTGGGCTGGGCCCGGCGAGCGTTCAAGGACCGCGAGCTGGTGTGGGCCCTGGAGGACTGCCGGCACCTGACAGGCCTGCTCGAGCGTGACCTGCTCGGCGCCGGGCAGCGGGTGGTGCGGGTCTCCCCGAAGCTGATGGGGACCGCGCGCCGGGCCGGGCGTGAGCGTGGCAAGTCCGACCCGATCGACGCGACCGCGGTCGCCCGGGCCGCTCAGGCCCACCCGGACCTGCCCGTGGCCCGCCACGACGAGGCCTCCCGGGAGCTGAAGCTCTTGGTCGACCGGCGTGAGGACCTGGTCACCGAACGCACCAGGATGATCAACCGGCTGCGTTGGCACCTGCACGAGCTCGACCCCGACCTCGCACCCTCAGCAGGGTCCTTGGACCGGGCCGTGGTCGTGACCGGGTTGCGTGAACGGCTCCTCACGCTCTCGGGCCTGGTCGCTCAGATCGCCGTAGAGGTCCTGGACGACATCGGCGTGCGTAACGCCCAGGTCCGTGACCTGGATCGACGCATCGCTGCGGCAGTGGAACAGGCCGCGCCGGTGCTGCTCGAGGTCCCGGGCTGCGGGCCGCTGACCGCGGCGAAGATCGTGGGCGAGACCGCCGGGATAGAACGGTTCCGCTCCGAGGCCGCCTACGCGATGTTCACCAGGACCGCCCCGATCCCTGTCTGGTCCGGGCAGACCGCGGGCCGGGTGCGCCTGAACCGTGCCGGGAACCGGCAGCTGAACTGCGCCCTGCACCGGATCGCGATCACCCAGGTCCGTCTCGGTGGCCCCGCCCGCGACTACTACGACAAGAAGCGCGCCGCCGGGAAGACCTCGACCGAGGCCTACCGGTCCCTACGCCGCCACCTGGCCCGAACGATCTACAACACCCTCAACCACAACGGCCAAGCCGCCGCGGCAGCACCCCTGCCAGCCGCAGCTTGACATAGGAGATTCTCAGATGTTGCACAGCGTGGGCGCCGTCGTGGTCGACGGCCTGTCGATGTTCGAGTTCGGGATCGTGTGCGAGGTCTTCGGGATCGACCGCACCGAGGACGGTGTGCCGAACTTCGACTTCCGCATCTGCGGCGCCGAACCCGGCCGGCCCGTCCGCACCAAGCTGGGGCTCGACCTCGTGCCGTCGTACGGCCTCGACGCGCTCGACGACGTCGACCTCGTCGCCGTCCCCGCGACCACGATCCACCGCGGCCAGGACCCCGCGGTCCTCGATGCCCTGCGCCGCGCCGACGCGCGCGGCGCCCTCCTCCTCAGCGTCTGCTCGGGCAGCTTCCTGCTCGCGGAGGCCGGGGTGCTCGACGGTCGCCGCGCCACCACCCACTGGATGTACACGGACCGGCTCGCCCGCGAGTACCCCGAGATCACGGTCGACCCGGACGTCCTGTTCGTCGACGACGGCAACGTCGTCACGAGCGCGGGGACCGCGGCGGGCATCGACGCGTGCCTCCACCTCGTGCGGCGCGAGCTCGGCAGCGAGGTCGCGAACATCGTCGCGCGTCGCATGGTCGTGCCCCCGCAGCGCGAGGGCGGTCAGCGCCAGTTCATCCCGCAGCCGGTGCCGCCGTGCGACGACGACTCGCTGCGCGAGGTGCTCGAGTGGGCAGGCGAGCACCTGACCGAGCCGCACACCGTCGCGAGCCTCGCGGCCCGCGCGTTCCTGTCGCCCCGCACGTTCGCTCGACGGTTCACGGCCGAGACGGGCACGACGCCGGGGCGCTGGCTCACCACCCAGCGGGTGCTGCGCGCCCGCTACCTCCTCGAGAGCACCGAGCTCGACCTCGAGACCGTCGCCCGCGAGTCCGGGTTCGCGACCGCCGCGCTGCTCCGGCACCACTTCCGCCGCGTCGTCGGGAACACGCCGTCCGGCTACCGCGATGCGTTCTGCCCCGCGGCCTGAGCTCGGCGGGCGAGCTACTCGCCGACGGCGCGGCGCCGCGCGAGGATCGCGTCGAGCGAGAGCCCGAGGGTCTCAGTCGTGGCACGCGGCTCGTCGCCGGCCGGCGGGGCGGGGGTCGGGGTGCGGAGCTCGGCGGGCACGCGGACGCGCCCGGGAGCAGCCAGCGGCGCCAGCTCCTCCGCGGACACCGGCGCCGGGGTCGGCTCCGGCAGCGGCGCGGGGAGCGGCGGACGCGGGGCGCCCCCGCGGTCGGCTTCATCGTGTACGTGGGCGGCGGCACGGGGACCGGCTCCCACGTGGCGCTGGCCCCCTGGGCCGTCGGAGCGGCCTCCCGACCGCTCGCCGCGCGGGGCGGCGAGGGCACCGCGGACGCGTCCTGCGCCGTCGGGCGCTCGGCACGCTCGGTGCGCCGGGCAGCGGCCCGGCGTGCGCGGTCGAGGTCCTCGGCGGTGATCCGCGGGATCATCTGGGTCGCGGTCTGCGACGTCTGCACGGCGTGGCCGGTGACGCGACGACGGTCGCCGCGCGCCGTGTTGCGCGGGGCGAGCGGGCTGCCGAGCGCCTGACGACGGGCGTCGAGCGCCCGACGACGCGCAGCCTCGAGCCGGGCCTGGTCGGCCCGCCGTGCCGCGACGACGACGCGGCGTCCGAGCGCGAGCACGCCCGCCAGCAGCACGACCGGCACGAGGAGCACGGGCCACGGCAGCGCACCGAACCCGGCGAGCACGCCGGCGACCACGGTCGCCGCCACGAGCGCCAGGGTGAGGACCGCGCGACGCCGCGCGGCCGCGCGCCGGGCGTCAGGACGGGTGGCGGGTGCCGGCCCGAGGGCGCGGCGGGGCTCGGTGTCGTCCTGCGACTCGACGCTCATGTCCCCCGCCTCCTCACGACCTCGGATCCCCCGCGCCTCGTGCGCGCTCATCGCGAGCAGCGGGACACCTCCCGTGACGACCGGGCCCTCCGCCGCGAGCGCGACCTCGGGCATCCTTCGCCCGACGACCGCGAGCACGCGCAGGCCCCCTGAGAAGCGGTCCGACGTCCGCGCGTCGGCGACCTGCTGCCGCATCCCGACCCGCAGCGGCACGTAGTACGCGAGCCAGGCAGCGAACAGCACCACGGCTGCCGGCCCGGCCCACGACGTCATCACCCCTCGACGGTAGGCGAGGGTGCGGTGCGACGCCGGACTCACGACGGCGTGTCGCCGCGCCGACCTGCGTCGGTGGTGCTCCAGGTCCGCCGCCAGCGTGCGAGAAGCCCGTCCGGGGCCTCGTCGGCGGTCACGGCGAAGCTCCGGTGGTCGCACCAGCGCCCGTTGATGTGCAGGTACCGGCGACGCAGTCCCTCGTCGCGCAGGCCCAGCTTCTCGGCGACTCGCAGGCTCGGCCCGTTCTCGGGACGGATGTTGACCTCGACGCGGTGCAGGCCGAGCGCGGTGAAGCAGTGGTCGGCGGTGAGCGCGACGGCCGTCGGCACGATTCCGCGGCCCGCCACGTGCTCGGAGACCCAGTAGCCGATCGTGGCCGAGCACAGGGAACCGTACGTGATCGACGACGCCGTGAGCTGCCCGACGAGTTCGCCTTCGTACTCGATGGCGAACGGGAGCGTCGTCCCGGAGCGCGCCTGGGACGCGAGCAGCCGCACGTAGCCGCCGAAGGTCGGTGCGGCACCGCGCTGCGGACGGGGCGACGTCGCCTCCCACTGCCCGAGCCACGTGGCGTTCCGACGGCGCAGCTCCATCCAGTCGTCGGCGTCACCGCGCCGCAGCGGTCGGAGGACGACCTCGCCGTGCGGCCCGAAGCCGCGCAGCACCACGGGCCACGGGCGCCCCGAACCGGCCGGTCTCAGTGGCACCCGGCACCGCCGCAGGCGTCGAAGGTCATGGGCAGACAGTAGCGCTCCGCGGGGTTCCCGTGCCGGTTCGTCCGAAGTGTTCCCGCGGACCGGTCGAGGCCGGACGGTGTCGTCGTGGGTTCCGTTTGCCACAATGTCCCTATGACGTCCGGCAGCGCACAGCCCTACCCCCGACCTCCGGCCTCGAGCCGGAGGACGCGAAGGAGGAGCTGCGGCGGGCGATCCGCACGGTTCGGGAGGCCCGCTCCGAACGCCTGCGGCGCGAGGCCGCCGAAGCGCTGGCCGACGTCGTGGAGACGATCCCCGAGATCCAGGACGCCCGGTGCGTCGCGGTCTACGCGGCCCGCGCGACCGAACCGGGGACGACTCCGCTCATGGACCGGCTCGCGGCGCGCGACGTACGCGTCCTCCTCCCGGTGCTCGGAACGGGGCTCCAGCGCAACTGGGCCGAGTACGCCGGGCGCGACGACCTCCGTGTCCGGGCGCCCGGCCGACCGCCGGAGCCGGGCACGCCCGAGCTGCCCGCCGAGGCCGTCGGGGACGCCGACGTCGTGGTGGTGCCCGCGCTCGCCGTTGACACCACCGGCATGCGCCTCGGCCAGGGTGGCGGTTGGTACGACCGGGTGCTCCAGCACACGCGCTCGGACGCGCGGGTCGTGGCCGTCGTGTTCCCGGACGAGGTCTACGACGCGGCCGAGCGGCCCCTGCCGTCGGAGTCTCACGACCAGCGCGTGCAGGCCGTCGCGACGCCCGCGGGGTGGCGCGAGCTCGGCGTATGATTAGCACTCGGATCATCTGAGTGCCAGCCGGCGGTGGGTCCGCCGGTCCACTGCCCGAGGAGCCTCTACCGTGCCCACCTACGCCTATCGCTGCGCCGACTGCGGCCACGCTTTCGACATCCAGCAGTCCTTCTCCGACGACGCCCTGACCGTCTGCCCCGAGTGCGGCGGCACACTGCGCAAGGTCTTCTCGGCCGTCGGCGTCGTCTTCAAGGGCTCCGGGTTCTACCGCAACGACTCGCGGTCCTCGAACGGTTCGAAGAGCTCGTCCTCGACCAGCTCGACCACCACGCCGAAGAGCACCACGGACAGCACCGGCTCGAGCTCCCCCTCGTCGACCACGACGAGCAGCACCCCGACGAGCTCGGGCACGAGCGGGTCGTCGACGTCGAGCAGCTCGGCCAAGGCCGCCTCCTGACCGCACGGGACTCGGCTGCCCGCCGGTCCTGAAGGTCGACGCACGCCCTGGGGACGGCGCGCGTCGTGCACATCCTGCGTCCACCGCGCGCCGCCCGGGCGGTGCCGACGCCTAGCGTCGCGCCGTGCCCTTCTTCCGCAGCCGTCCTGTCGGCGTCCCGCCCGCGCACACCCCGTCGTCCCGCCACGGCAGCGGTGGCGCAGCCCGGTTCCGACACCACGCGGCGCGCGCCTTCTGGCGGGCTCGGTTCGCGGTCGCCGCGATCGGCCTGGGTCTCGCCGCGTCCCTCGTCGTCGGTGCGCTGCGCCCCGCTCCCCTGCCACCGTGGCGGTGCTCGTCGTCGCGCACGACGTCGCCGCCGGCACGAGGCTCGACTCCCACGACCTGCGGGTCGCCCGGGTCGCGACGGCCCTCGCCCCAGGGAAGGCGTTCCACGCCCCCGACGACGCAGCGGGCCGGGTCGCCTCCGTCGCCTTGGCTGCCGGGACGGTCGTGACGCCGGGGCTCGTCGCTGCGGGCGGCGTCGCGGCGAGCGCCCCCAAGGGCCGCGTCGTCGTCGCCCTGAGCCTCGGTGACGACCCCGCCGCCGCACTGCTGGGGCCCGGCGACCACGTCGACCTGCTCGCCTCCACGACGGACGCGGCCGCGAGCGAGGCCTCCGCCGGCGCCGCCACGACCGCCGACGACGCCAGCGCCGACCCGGGCGACGGCGACGCGGCGAAGAAGGACCGGGCTCCGCGGGCGACGTCGTCGTACCTGGCGCACGACGCGCTCGTGCTCCCGGCGCCCCGCGTCGACGACGACTCCGGCGGCGGGGTGCTCGGCGGTGGCGGGACCTCGGACTCCGCACCGACCCTGGTCGTGGCGGTCACCGCCACGGAGGCAGAAGCCATCGCGGGCCGCCCCGACTGGGCGCGCGTGACCGCGGTCTTCGTGCGCTGACGACACCCGGACGCGACACGTCTCTACACCTCAGTTCCGTGACGCAGGCACGCACGCATGCTTTGATGGCTTCGACCCGATCGCAGCACGAGGGGATTCCCGACCCATGCGCAACGTCTTCAGTGGTTTCCGCGACTTCATCCTGCGTGGCAACGTCGTCGAGTTGGCCGTCGCGGTCGTCATCGGCGCTGCGTTCAGCGCAGTCGTGACTGCGGTCGTCGACTACTTCGTCAACCCGATCATCGGCGCGATCTTCGGCAAGCCCAACTTCGACAGCATCTGGGACATCACCCTCCGCCACGGACCCAACCCGGGATCCAGCAGCGACGACGCGGTCATCAGCGTCGGCCACCTGCTCACGGCGATCGTCAACTTCCTCATCATCGCGGCGGCGATCTACTTCATCATCGTGCTGCCGATGAACAAGATCAACGAGCGCCGCAACCGCAACAAGGTGGCCGAGCCCACTCCCGTGGCGGACGACGTCCAGCTCCTGACGGAGATCCGCGACCTCCTCGCGCAGCAGCAGCGCCCCGGCCAGTCGTAGGCCACCGGCCTCGCGTCCGGACGTCTCGTACGCAGGCGGGCCGCCGCCGGACATCCGTCCGGCCGCGACCCGCCTGCGTCGTGAAGACGGTCAGTTCGGCGACGCGACGTCGGGGCGCAGGTGCGCCCCGTAGGAGGGGTCGACGCACGGCACGACGGCGAAGAGCGTGCGCTCGAGGAAGTCGACGAGCTCCTCGGGCGACAGCTCGCTGACCAGCACCCCGTCGACGAGCGACTCCTCGGCGAACGCGACCCACGAGCGCAGCGTCATGCGCAGCATCGCGGTGTCGGGGATGCCGAGCTCCTCGCAGACGATCCGGAGCCGTTCCATCTGCAGCGCGCGCGCCTGCTGGACGACCTCGCGCACCTCCCGGTCCCCCGACGCCGCACCGCGCACGAGCGAGAAGAACGTGTCCTCGTGCTCGCGCACGAACCGGACGAGGTTGCTGAGCGTGGCGTGGAGCCGGTCGAGGGGCGCGAGGTCGAGGTCGGGCTCGGTGGCGCGGAGCAGGCCGTCGCGGGCGGCGCGCACGACCTCGCGGTGGAAGCCCTGCTTGGAGCCGAAGTAGTAGAAGAGCAGCCCGCGCGAGACCCCCGCCTGCTGGGACAGCCGCTCGATGGTGAGCTCCTCGAGCGAGTGGTCCGCGAGTGCCTGCACGCCGATCGCCACGAGCTGGGCCCGACGCTCGTCGGGTGACAGACGTGTGCGTCGTTCGTCGCGCCTGCGCTGGTCCGCCATGCCCTGAGCATAGCCACGACGGGCCGTTACTGACTCGATGCAAGTTAGCTATTGACACGCGTTCAGTAGGCTCCGTACCGTCTCCCCCATGAGCGACGACGACGTCATCGACGACGTGCTGCCCGGGGGTTCCCGGTACGCGCGCTCACGCACCGCTGCGATGCGGCAGCACCGGCGGAGCGACGCCTCGTCGCCCGCCCCGTCATGAATCGAGGAGGATCCGTGAAGTTGAAGAAGCTCACGAGCACGCGCCGGGGTCGCGTCGCGCTCGCTGCGGTGCCGGCCGCTGTCGCCGTCACCGTCCTGATGGGTGGCGTCGCCAGCGGCGCCGTGCCCGTCTCGTTCGCCGTCTCCGGCGTCCCGTTCCAGGTCGGCGCGACCGACCTCGAGGGCGACGGCTTCTCGCAGTACTCGGGTGTCGCAGTCGACGCGGACGGGAAGCAGAACCCCGTCGCGATCTCGGCGATCCAGGACGCGACCCTCACCAACCTGTGCCAGTCCGTCTCGATCCCCGGCGCCCCCGTGGGGCTCAAGATCACGGCCGGCGGCGGCAAGAAGCCGGCCACGGCACAGAACCTCCTGATCGGGATGACCGACCTCAAGGGTGACGCGACGTTCTCGAACATTCGCATCGGGATCGACGCCTCGAAGGTCCAGACCACGGCCAAGGGCACCAAGGGCGACTTCGCCCAGGACGCGGACCACGTGAGCATCAAGGACCTGCAGCAGACGTCCCTGAGCACCCAGGCTGGCACCTTCACGCTCAACGGCCTGCACCTGTTCATCACGTCCCCCAAGGACACCTGCTTCTGACGCACGACGTCCCGCCCGTGGGTCCGCGGCCCACGGGCGGGACGCCCCCGCGACGTACCACCACCTCGACCGACGAAGGAGTCCTGAGGGTGACCACGACACCGCACGAGACCGACGACACCACGGCCGTCGACACCGCGACCGTCGACACCTCCGAGCGCGCAGCCGCGACGGCAACGCGCCGTGAGCGGTTCCGCGCCTGGCGCCGGTCACGTCCGTTCTGGGGCGGGCTCGTGACCATCGTCGCGGGGTTCGAGCTCTTCGGCTCCGGCCAGCTCGACTTCGGGCACCTGCACCTCCAGTTCGGCATCCAGGGCATGCAGGCGACGATCCTGCCGATCGTTCTGGTCCTCCTCGGAGTCCTCGCGTGGACGATGCCCGTACACCGGGTGTTCTACGGCGTGATCGCGCTGGTGGTCTCGGTCTACTCGCTCATCGGCGTCAACCTCGGCGGATTCCTCATCGGCACGATCCTCGGCATCGTCGGCTCGATCATGTCCCTCTCGTGGCTGCCACGGGACACCGCGAACGCTCAGGAAGCGAGCGAGACCGAGACCGCACGCCCCCGCCACGCCGAGGGCCTCGACCTCACCGGCTCCGCCCCCAGCACCGACGACACGCTCGTCCTCGACGCCGCCCCGGGGCCGCGCCCTTTCTCGGGAACGCCGGCTGAGGCCGGCGTCTCGCCGCGCCGCCGCGCACGGCTCAACGCGATCGGTGCGGGCGTCCTCGCGTCCGCGCTGAGCGTCGGGGGCACCGGGCTCCTCGGTGCCGGCGCCCTCCCCGTCGCGGCCGCCGCCAGCAGCGAGCAGAGCGGCTGGTGCGTCCTCGACCCCCTCCACGTGTTCTGCCCCGCCGCCGACGAGTCCGCTTCGGACGACGCGACCAGCGCGCCGAGCGAGTCGCCGACGTCGACGGCCTCCCCCACCGAGGACGCCACCACCGACGGCGGCGCGGCCGCCGGGGGCACGTCCGGCGATGGCACGTCCGACGACGGCCCGTCCGGCACCGAGACCTCCGCACCGACGGACGGGGCGACCACGGACGAAGGCGCCGGGTCCACCGGCGGCGGCACGCCGTCGTCGGGCACGGACGACGGCGCCGGGACGGACGGCTCCGGCGCCGCGACCACCGATCCTTCGGACGGCGCTGCCGGTGACGACAAGGCCGATGACACCACGACGGACGACGACACCACGACCGACGACAAGAGCGACGGCACGACCGACCAGGAGTCGATCGAGGCCGCCGCGAAGGAGGGCGTCGCCGCCCTCGCCGACGAGCTCAAGCTCTGCCTGGGCGAGGGGAAGGACCTGGGGTCGTCGTCGGACGTGACGGTCCCGAACCTGGCGGCCCACCTGTCCGGCTCGAAGTTCCAGATCACCAACTCTTGGTACAAGGGCAACGTGACGCTGCCGCGCGTCGACGGCACGACCGTGCGGGCCATGAAGTTCACGGCCGACAAGGCCGTCGTCCCCGGGTTCCGGCTCGACGTCCCCGCCAAGGCCGACGGCAGCCAGGGTCTGGTCGCGACGTCCGACTCGATCACGATGAAGGGCGACGTCCTCCTCTACGCGACGAAGTTCTCGGGCAAGCTCCTCGGCATCCCGCTCACGTTCACGCCCGAGTGCGCGCCCCCGGCTTCATCCCGCTCCCGTCCATGACGGACGTCAAGATCGAGATGGTCGCGAACACGGCCGACTCGCTCGCCTACGACAACCCCCACCAGGAGGTCTACGAGCACTGACGGTGCCCGTCGATCGACGAAGCCCCCGCACACCGGTCGGTGGTGTGCGGGGGCTGCCGCCCGTCTCGGCGCCGGTGCGGGCCTCGCGACTACTGCCAGTGCGGCGGGACGTCGCGGCGCAGGCGCTCGTCGTTCGCATCGCCGCCTCGCTCCGCGCCGTCCGCGTCGACGTCGTCGCTCGTGCTGCCGAGGACGCTCTCACGCTCCGTGCCGGGCCGCACCACGCGCCGTCGGGCGCCGCGGCGGCCCGTGCTCCCGTCGTCCGGCGTGCCCTCCGTCGGGGCTTCGGGCGTGGTGTTCACGTCAGCGTCCGTGCCCGATTCCCCCGACGGCGTCGTCCCGCCCGACGACGCAGGCTCGCCCGAGCCGGTGGGCTCCCCCGCCTGTGCGACGGGAGCGACCGGCACGACCGGCAGCACGGGCTCCGGGGCCGACGGCTCGACGCGCCGCCGAGCGGCCGAGGCCGTCCGGGGCAACGACGTCGCGCCCGTGACGACGGACTGGCGCCCGACGCCGAGCCGCGCGTCCCGGACCGCGAGGGCCGCGCGTCGGATCCGCTCGGCCTCCTTCTCGGGATCGAGGAACGCCGCCGCCGACCACACCTGCACGACCGTCCAGCCCAGCCGTTCGAGCCGCTCGCGGCGCTGCCGCTCCCGGACCCGGACGCTCGGCTGCGCGACGTACGCCTCGTCGTCGGTCAGCACGGCCACGAGCAGCTCGCCGGGCACGTCGGGGTGCCCGACGACGAGCGGCACCCGGTCCGCCCCCGCCGGGCCGAAGTCCGTCTCGACGACCAGCCCGGTGCGCCACAGCCGCTCGGCCAGGTCGAGCACGAGGCGGTCGGTGCCGCGCGCGACGTCGACGCCGTTCCACAGTTCCAGGGCGTCGGCCTTGCCGTCGCGCTCCTCGGCGAACGCCAGGAGGTCGGCGAGGAGACGTGCCCCGGCCCCGCGCAGGCGGTCGGGATCGAGCTCGTCGGCGCGGAAGCACGAGACGACGTCGAGCCGTTCGCGGCTCGCGCCGACCGCGTCGAGCAAGAGCGCGTCACCGCCCGCCTCCCCGACCAGGCCGAACCGGTGCAGGACGCGCCCGTGCGGCGTCTTGCCGAAGCCGAGCGTGAGGATGATCGCGTCGCGCGTCAGGCCGGCCACGCCGGTGAGGTCCGCGACGACGACGGGCTCGGGCCGGCTCCCGGCGAAGAACCCGGCGAGCCCCGGGTTGCGCCGGACCTCGGCGAGCAGCGCCTCGCGGATCCGGGCGGCGTGCGCGGGCGTGACGGCGACGACCCCGAGCGTCTGCTCGGGCCGCGTCATCGCGTGCTCGATCGCCAGCTCGACGACGCGGTCCAGCTCGGCCTGCGTCGACTCGACCGCCCCCGACACCGGGTCCGGCATCCCGAGGCCGTCGGTCACGTGCAGGTGCACCGTCGCGCGCGACGCCGGGAGCGGCGCGGGCGCGAGGACGCCGTCGTACCCGTGCTTCGTGAGGAAGCCGACGAGGTGCGGGTCGCGGCGGGTCGCGTCCGACCGGAGCGTCAGCGTCGGGAGGACCCGCGCGAGCTCGCGGACCGCGGGCGTCGACGCCGACCGGACGTCCCCGACGACGACGATCTGCCGCCCGCGCGCGATCGCCGCGAGCAGCATCTCGAGCGGGACGTGCTGGACGGCGTCGAGCACCACGAGGTCGACGGTCCGCGTCGTCGGGAAGAGCTGCGGCACGAGCGTCGGCGTCGCGACCACCACGGGACGCAGCGCACGCACGAGCTCGGTGTGCCGCTCGTGCAGGTCGCGCACCGTCCGCAGGCGGCCCTCGATGAGCTCCGAGAACAGCGCCTTGGTGGCCTCGGGGTCGACACGCATCGCCTCGACCGTGCGCGCGTGCACGTGGTTGAGGACCGAGACCGGCAGGGCGGTCACGTGCCGGCGGTCCAGGTCGCGGAACCGCGCCGCCAGGGCGTCCAGCCCGGGACCGTCCTGACCGGTCAGCGCCGGGTCCGTCGCGACGATCTGCTCGAACACCGAGCTCCACCACGCCAGCTCGAGCTCCGTGCCCACGAGGCCCGGCGCCACCGCGCGGCGCGACAGGTCGTCGACGAGCTCCGAGAGACCCGCGGCCCGCGCGCGCCGGACGGCGGCCGTCCGCTCGGGCAGGTCGTCGAGCGCCGAGCGGTCCTCGGCCAGGGCGTCGAGCCGAGCCCCGAGGTCGTCGAACGACAGGTCCAGCAGCGCCCCGCCGCCCGGCGTGGGCGCGAGGACGCGAGACAGCTCCTCCACGTCGATCCGGACGGCCTCGTTCGTGTCCTCGATCGCCGACAGCCCCTCGGGCAGCCGCGGCCAGCTTCCCGTGGGGCAGTGTGTCGCCCACACGGCGCGCTGCGCCTCGACCTGCAGGAGTGCCGCGTGCAGGTCCGAGACCCGGATCCCGGGCCGCAGCATGTCCTTCGCGCGCCTCACCAGCCGACGCCTCGCCACGCCGCCCATCTCGATCCCGTGGTCCAGACGCCACTGCTTCGTCGCCGTCGCCTGCACCATGTCGACGGCCGGCTGCTCGAACACGAGCGGCTGGAACACGTCGAGCGTCCCGCGCATCCCGCCCAGCATCTGCAGCACGGCCTGCCACTCGCCCAGCGTCGTCGCCGCCGTCAGGTCCGTCTCGCGCGACACGTACTCGATCTGCTCGCGCAGCCGCGGGAGCGTCTGCGTCCGCAGCCGGTCGAGCCGCAGCAGCGTCGACCGGGCGTCGTCCTCCGTCTCGAGGTCCGCGTCGAACCACGGCGTCGTCGCCGCGTGCAGCGTGAACGCCCCCAGGTCCGCGGCCCGCTCCAGGTCCGCCGCGGCACCCGCGCGGGTGTCGTCGTCGAGCGCGCTCGTGACCTCCGACGACAGCCGGACCGCCGTCTCCGGCGCCGGCCGCTCCGACATCAGCCGCGCCAGCGCCTGCAGCGCGTCATACGCCGACACGCCCCACGGCGCCCGCGGCAGGTGCAAGGCCTCGATGTACGCCGTCAGACGCGCCCGCGCACCCACCAGCGCGTCCATCGTCTCCGCGTGCACCGACAGGTCCGTCTGCGCCGGCTCCGACGCCATCGCCGTCAGCAGCCGGTTCGCCGCCGACGCACGCCACCCCGGCTCCGCCGCGATCTCGAACGTCAGCTCGCCCAGCCCCAGGTCCCCCAGCCGCGACGACACCGCGTCCGCGGCCCGCCGGTGACCCGTCACGTACAAGGCCTGACGACCGCTCGCCGCGGCCTCCGCGAGCAGCGCCGCGACCGTGCCCACCACGTCCGAGCCCGACGGCGCGTCGATCGCGAAATGACCGCCCGCCACCAGCGCGTCCACCGCGCGGCGCTGCGCCTGGTCCAGGTCGCCCACGCCCCGCTCCAGCACCGGGTCACCGTCCGCCGCACGCTCCGGCGGCAGCGGCGTCCCCACCGGGACCGTCACCTGCGACGACCCCGCCAGTGCCGCCACCACCTCGTGCCGCGCCAGACCCGGCGCCAGCTCGTCCAGGTCGTCCACCAGGTGCTGCCCCGGGTGCACGAACGACCCCACCAGCCGGCGGTCCGTCAACGAGAAGTCCTCCAGCACCGCCGCGCCCAGCGTGCCGATCCGGGCCAGCACCGCCGACGGGTCGAACCCGACGCCCGTGAACGCGCCCTGTGCCAACGACACCGGGTCGATCAGCGCACCGTGGTCCCGCAGCGCCCGGACGAGGAGGGTGTTGAGCTCGACCGTGGGTTCGAGGGTGAGCTCGAAGTCGGTGCCGGAGCGACCGGCCGTCGAGATCGTCAGCGAGCGGAGGAGGACGGGGGCGTTGACTCGTCTCGGTGGTGGGCCGTCCCCGGTCGGGTCCGGTGCCGACGGTCCCGAGGCGCTCGGACTGGGCTCGGCCGCACGGACCGCGGTCGTGTCGCCCTCCGGCGGAGCGGCCGAGCCCTTGACGTCCTTCGCCGCCTCGGCCCCGTCGGCACCTCGAGTGCCCGTCGCGTTGCCGTCCTCGCTCGTGCGCGCCGAGGCTTCCAGCGCCAGCGGGGACGACGACGCGGCGAGCGCCGGGTGGACCGCGCGGAAGGAGGAGGTGGCCACCTTCGCGAGGGCCGCCATGTCGTCGGAGCGCGGGCCCGGGCCCGGGCCCGCCGTACCCGACCACGAGGCCACGCCGATCGCGAGGTAGGTGGGCGCCGTGCCGTAGCGCTGCGCGTAGTCCTGGGTCTGCGCGACGACGGCGCGCGCGTGCCGACGGGCCGTCGGCAGCGCGTCGGGCTCGCGGAACAGGTTGGACAGGCGCGTCGGGCGGCCCGCGAGGAGCTGCGCCAGTCCCGACGGGTGCGCCGAGGACAGGTCGAGGACCGCGTCGCCCAGCACCGTGATGTCCTCGAGGGACGAGCCGCCCACGTGCTCGACGAGCGCCACGCGCCAGCGCGGGAGAGCCGCCTCGACGGCCTCCTCGCTCGTCAGCGGGCCCGTCGGCTGCGTCGGGACTGCCGGGCCCTCGTCGCGGCCCACCACGGTTCCCTCGGCCTCGGCACTGCCGGACGGTGGCTGCGCAGCGGTCCGCACCGCGGCGTCGTCGCCGGGTGCGGGTGCCGTCGTCGGTGCGTCGCCGGTGCGCGCCCTGTCGCGCCGCCAGAGGCGGGCGAGCGGGGAGCCCGGCCGGTCCGGTTCGGGGTCGGGGCCTGCAGCAGTCACGCTGAAACGCTAACCGCAGGGCGGGAAGGCGCGGCACCGGCGCGCCGACGGCGGCGGGATCGCCCGGAAGCGCGGCGGCAGGCCGCGACCCGCACAGCCCCGGAAGACGACGAAGGCCCCGCCGGAGCGGGGCCTTCGCCTTCACGAGGAACGGCGCGCACCACGCAGGGGGCAAGCGGTGCGCGCCGTCGTAGAAGAGTGTGCAGGTTCAACTTTCGCCGCGTCAACACCCCGAGGCCGATTCGGCCGAACTTTTTGGACGACCGTCCATTTTCACAGGTCAGGAGCCAAAACAAGTATGTGGGACAAGCGTCCCGATTAAGCCCGGGAGGCCGAGCGTATCGACATCTGTCAATATCGCCTCATGCCCCAGGAGTCCCGCGCGACGTCCCGACGCGTCCTCGAGGCGGGCGCCATCAGCGCCCAGTCCGCGCGAAACCTCGCCACGATCCTCGGGGCGCTCGGGGACCCGGTACGGCTGCGCATGCTCTCGCTGCTCGGCACGGTCGACGAGGCGAGCGTGCGCGACCTCGCGGCGCTCTCCGACCTCTCCCAGCCGACCGTGTCCCATCACCTGCGGGTGCTGCGCGACGTCGGCCTCGTCACCTCCGAACGCCACGGGAACTGGGTCCGCTATCGCATCGCGCGGGGCCGCGGCCCGACCGTCGGGACGCTCTTCGACATCCTCGCGCCCGTCGCGCTCGACCCGCCCCGCACGCTGCGGCCGATGCGCCCCGAGGTCGTCGAGGACTCGCTCGACCGCCTGATCGGACGCCTCGCCGCGGTCTACCCGGAGGCGAGCTTCGACGTCGTCGGCCGGATCGTCCGGGAGTGCGCCACGACCCTGCTGCGCACCCGGACGACGGCCGGCTCGGTGCCGCTGCTCACGCTCGTCGAGCGATACGCCCGGCAACGGCTGTCCGACGCGTCCCGCGACCGGGCTCGCAGCGCTCCGCACGTCCTGTTCGTCTCGCAGACCGACACCGCCCGGTCGCAGCTCGCCGCGGCGCTGACGCGCCGGCTCTCCCAGCACCGCGTCGTCGTCCGGACGGCGGGCCTGACCCCGGGCGCGCAGATCCCCCGCAACGTCAGGACGCTGCTCACCGAGCTCGAGGTGCCCGAGGCCGCCGCGTTCCCCAAGGCGCTGACGGACGACGCGCTGCGGGCCGCCGACGTCGTCGTCACGCTCGGCTGCTCCGACGCGTGCCCCGTGCTGCCGCACGTGCGCTACGAGGACTGGGCCGTGGGCGACCCGACGTTCTCCTCCCCCGTCGGGTTCGCGGCGCTGCGCGACGAGTTCCAGGACCGTGCGGCGCGGCTCGTCGCTGACCTCCTCGACGAGCAGCTCGCGCCGACGCCGGAGTAGCGTCGGCCGTCCCGCCACCTGCGACCGCACCCCGGAGGACCCGTGCCGCGAGACCACACCGACGCGCTCAGCTGGGCGCAGGCCGGCGCGCGCGTCGCGTACGTGGACGACGCCCAGCCCGACGTCGTCGAGGAGCGCACGATCACGCGCGTCACCCGGTCCCTGGTCGTCACCGACGACGGCGCGCGCTGGCGCCGGCAGGCGCTCCAGCGCTCCGGGCCGTGGTCGGGGGCACTGCGCGTGCTGTCGGGGATCCGCGGCAAGTCCCTCGCGCCCCTGGACCACCCCGAGGTCGCCCGACGGCGCACCCCTCCCCCGCTGTGGGCATCGGACCGGGAGGCGCCGTCCCGCGGACGCGCCGGGTCGTGTGGGTCGGCGAGGACGACCCGCACCGGCTCGACGCCGCCACGCTCCGACTCGGCGCCGACGGCCTGAGCGCGACCGGGACCTCGCGCACCGACGCCTACGCCCTGAGCTGGACCCTCGACACCGGGCCCGGCTGGGTCACCCGACGCCTCGAGGTCGCGGTCCGCGGCCTGACGTCCCAGGGCGCGCCCTGGTCGCGCGACCTCGTGCTCGAGCGCGGCGACGACGGGCGGTGGCGCTGCGACGCCCGGGCCGCCGGCACGCTCGACGCCCCGCCGCCCGGGATCGCCGACCCGGCGCTGCTCGACGACGCGCTGGACTGCGACCTCGGTCGGTGCCCGGCGACGAACACGATGCCCGCGCTCCGGCTCGGCGTGCTCGACGGCGACGTCGCGCCCACGGAGCTCGTGATGGCCTGGGTCGAGGTGCCGTCGCTGCGCGTCGTCGCGGACCGGCAGACGTACGCGAGCGCCGTCGCCGGCGGGCCACGGGTCGCCCGGTACGCGAGCGAGCGGTACACGGTCGACCTGGAGCTCGATCCGGACGGCGTCGTCGTCCGATATCCGGGGCTCGCGCGCGCCGCCGAGCTGCCGGGAGCCTGAGCAGCGGACACCGAGAACGGCGAATCCGTTCTTCAGGTGGGCGCTGAAGAACGGATTCGCCCTTCTCGACGACGACGCCGGGCAGAGTGGCGACCGACTTGCCGTCTTCGCAACCGGGATTGCCGCCGACACCCGCGACCGCCGATGCTGGGCCCATGCCCGAGCACCAGCACGCCCACGCGCACGCGCCGCGCGACACCTCCGACGCCGTCGACGAGACGACCGCGTTCTGGGACGCGCGCTACGCCGAGCGGGACCGCATCTGGTCGGGCCGCCCGAACGCGGCGCTCGTCGACGCCGTCCGGGGCATGACGCCTGGGCGCGCGCTCGACCTCGGCTGCGGCGAGGGCGGGGACAGCGTGTGGCTGGCCGAGCAGGGCTGGCACGTGACCGGCGTCGACGTCGCGTCGTGCGCCGTCGCCCGCGGGCAGGACGCGGCGGTCGAGCGGGGCGTCGGCGACCGGGTCCGCTGGGTCGTCGCCGACCTCGCGTCCTGGCAGCCCGACGAGACCTACGACCTGGCGTCGGCGTGCTTCCTGCACTCGCCGGTGGCGTTCCCCCGCACCGAGGTCCTGCGCCGCGCGGCCAGTGCGGTGTCCCCGGGCGGGCACCTGCTCGTCGTCGGGCACGCCGGGCCGCCGCCGTGGGCGACGGACCACGACCACTGGCACGACCGCCCCGACCACGAGGCGGCCGCCCTGCTCGCCCCCGACGAGCAGGTGGCCGCGCTCGGGCTCGGCGACGCGTGGGAGACGATCGTCAGCGAGGTGCGCACGCGCGACGCCGTCGGGCCGGACGGCGAGCCCGCCCACCTGGACGACAGCGTCGTCCTGCTGCGTCGCCGCTGAGATATTCGGCCCGTCAGTCCTCCGCGGACTCGAACGCCGCAGTCTGCTCCTGCACCGCACGCACCCGCTTGACGTCGAGCTTCTCGCTGCGGTCGAACCGGTAGATCCCGTTCTGCTCCTGGAACACGTCCGTGAGCTGCGTGTAGCAGTAGCCGAACATGCGCGGGTCGCCGAGCAGGGCGTTCGTCAGGCCGGCGAAGCGGGCGTGGAACTCCTCCTCGTCCGCGACGCGCTGCCCGTAGCCCCACGACTCGGCGAGCTCGTCGCCGTGCGCCGCGGCGGCAGCGGCCTCGGGGTTCCACCAGATGCCGCCGTACTCGCTGACGAAGTACGGCTGGCCCTGGTACGGCAGCGACCAGGGCGCCTGCTCGGACCGGTTCTCCCACGGGCGGCCCTCGGCGAGGCCCCCGACGAGCCGGGCGAACGTCTCCGGGTCCTGCTCGTACAGGTGCGAGTCCCAGACGTCGGTCTCGCGGACGCGGTGCGAGTAGCCGCTCGCGTCGATCACGGGCCGCGACGGGTCCGCGAGCTTGGTCGCGAGGAACATGCCGCGCGTGACGTCGTCGAGCACGGTGATCCGGTCGTGCAGGTCCTGGAAGGTCTCGTTGAGCGGGCACCAGCCGACGATCGACGGGTGCGAGTGGTCGCGCTCGAGCACCTCGAGCCACTCCGCGACGAACGACGCGGGCGGGCGCTGGTAGTCGCCGCGCGGCCCCTGGCCCGAGACGCCCCAGTCGCCGAACTCGCCCCAGACGAGGTAGCCGAGCCGGTCGGCGTGGAACAGGTAGCGCTCCTCGAAGACCTTCTGGTGCAGCCGTGCCCCGTTGAACCCGGCCTCGAGGCCGAGCTCGATGTCGCGGACGAGCGCGTCGTCGGACGGCGCCGTCATGAGCGACTCGGGCCAGTAGCCCTGATCGAGGACGAGCCGCTGGAAGACGGGCTCGCCGTTGATGCGGATCGCCTGGCCGTCGATCGAGACCGAGCGCAGCCCAGCGTAGGAGCGCACGGAGTCGACGACCGCGCCCTCGCCGTCGCGGATCTCGACCAGCACCCCGTAGAGGTTCGGCTCACCCGGGGCCCACAGCGCCGCCCGCTCCGGCGGGACGACGACGCGCAGCGCCGGCGCCAGGTCGAGATCCGCGCGGGCGCTCGCCCGGCCGACCTCGCCGTCGCCGTCGCTCACCACGACGGTCACCGTGTGCCCGCGACGGTTCGCGGACAGCGGGACGACGACGTCGAAGGCCGAGCTCGCGACGTCGGGCGTGATCCGGGGCGACGCGCGTGCACGGCCGGGACCGGCTCCATCCAGACGGTCTGCCAGATGCCCGTGGTCCGGGTGTAGTTGCAGTGCGAGTTCTCGTACCAGGTGGCCTGCTTGCCGCGGGCCTGAAGGGCGTGCCGGGTGTCCCGGGCCCGCACGACGACGGTCACCGTGTCGCCCGCGGCGGCCACGCCGTGCAGGTCGGCCGTGAACGGGCTGAAGCCGCCGCGGTGCCGCGCGACCTCGACGCCCTCGACCCAGACGGTCGTGTCGTGGTCGACCGCGCCGAAGTGGAGCAGCACGTGGTGGCCGGCGCCGACCTCGGCCCACTCCGCGGGGATCGTGATCTCCCGGCGGTACCAGACGGCCTCGAGGAAGTCGACGTCCTCGATCCCCGACAGCGCTGACTCGGGGGCGAACGGCACGGTGATCGTGGTCGCCAGCGGGCGCTCGCGGAGGCCCCGCTCGAGGCCCGAGTCGCCACGGTCGATCTCGAACTCCCACGTGCCGTTGAGGTTGAGCCACCGGTCGCGGACCGCCTGCGGGCGCGGGTACTCGGGGCGCGGCACGGGGGCCGGGAGGGTGCGCTCGTCGGGTCGTAGGCGTCGAGGGGCAGCGGCTTGGTCATGACTTCTCCGTCGCGGTCGCCGGTGGTCGGGGCGCGGAGCGGTGCTCCGGCTCGCCGTGGATCATCGCCATAGTGCAACGTTGAATCACACCCACGCAAGCCGCCACCGGCCGCGTCCGCCACAGCCTCGGGACCGCTCAGGCCCGCGCGGTGCTCTCGCGCACCAGCAGGCGGTGCGGGACGACCACGTCCGCGGGCTCCCCCGGCAGCCCCTCCACCTGGGCCAGGACCCGGTCGACCGCGCGCTCGGCGATCGCGCGGACGTCCGGGGCCACGGTCGTCAGCGACGGGTTGGCGAAGCGCCCGTCCTCGGTGTTGTCCCACCCGACGACGCCCACGTCCTGCGGCACGCGCACCCCGTTGCGGCGCAGCGTGTGCATGACGCCGAGCGCCAGCTCGTCGTTCGCGCACAGGATCCCGTCGACGTCCCCGACCCGGGCCAGGACGTCCTCGACGGCGCGCGCCCCCGAGCGCCGGTCGTAGACCGAGGCGGGCAGCACCCAGTCCTCGCGGACCGGCACGCCCGCGGCCTCGAGCTCCTCGCGGAAGCCGCGCAGCCGCGGCATCCCCGACCGCTCGACGCCGGGCTCGGCGCCGACGAACGCCAGCCGCCGGCGGCCCGTGTCGAGCAGGTGCCGCGTGGCCTCGCGGGCCGCCAGGACGTTGTCGATGCTCACGTGGTCGGTGTGCACCGTGCCGCTCGACGGGTCGCCGGGCCGCTCGCCCAGCAGCACCATGGGGGTCGCGCCGCGCAGCGCGTCGGCCTCCGACAGGCTCAGCTCGAGCGGCGAGAACACGATGCCGTCGATGAGGCGCACCTCGTAGCCCCGTGCGGCCGCCTCCTCCGCGGAGCGGTCGCCCCGGGTCTCGTCGATGAAGACCCGGTACCCCCGGGCGGCCGCGACCTCGATCACCTCGTGGGCGAGCGTCGCGAAGTACGGGGCCTGGATCAGGGGACCGCGAGCGCCAGGATGTGCGTCCGGCCCTGGCGGAGCTGGCGTCCGGCGAGGCTCGGGCGGTAGCCGAGCTCGGCGATGGTGCGCTCGACGCGCTCCCTGGTCGCGTCCCCGACGCGGCCCGTCCCGTTGACGACGTTGGAGACCGTCTTCCACGAGACGCCTGCCGCCGCGGCCACGTCCTTGATGCCCGGTGGCCGGCGTGTCTCGTCGCCCACGTGTCACCTCCCGCTCGATCGTGCGTCCGTCCCGATCCGGCCGCCGCCACTTGACGCGCGAGCCTCGGGTAGTCCATCTTGATGCAACGTTAGATCGCAACGTTGCACCAAGGAGGTCGAGGATGACCGCGCGACGACGACCGGGGTACGCCCCGGCGGGTCCGGTACCACCGGGCCGGGGACCGGGCGGCGGCCCGGGGATGTCACGACGAGGGTTCCTGCAGGCGGCGCTCGTCGGCGCCGGCGCGGTCGCCATCGGCGGGGCGCTCGCCGGCTGCGCCACGGGCGCCGACGGCAGCGGCCGCACGACCGTCCGCATCTGGGACCTCTTCTCGGGTGCCGACGGCGCGAACATGCAGACCATGCAGGCCGCGGCCATGAAGGCCAACCCCGACGTGTCGATCCAGTCCGTCACCCTGGCCTGGGGCTCGGCCTACTACACGAAGCTCGCGATGGCGTCGTCGGGCGGACGACCGCCCGAGGCCGCCGTCATGCACATGTCGCGCCTCGCGGGCTACGCCCCCGGCGGTCTGCTCGAGCCGTACGACCTGGACAAGCTCGCCGAGGTCGGCATCCGCAAGGAGAACTTCGCCCCCGCCGTCTGGGAGCGCGCGACGTACCAGGGCGAGCTCTACGCGCTGCCCCTCGACACGCACCCGTTCATCTCGTTCTACAACCCGAAGATCGCGAAGCAGGCCGGCCTGCTGGGCAGCGACGGGAAGTTGGTCTCGCTCGACGGCGTCGACACGTTCCTCGACGCCGGACGCGAGATGGCCAAGGTCACCGGCAAGACGGGCATGGCGTTCGGGTACCTGCTCGACACCGCCCAGGCGTGGCGCCTGTTCTGGGGCCTGTACGGCCAGACAGGCGCGGGCTACGAGCTCGTCCCCGGCAAGGCCGCGCAGCTCGACGAGAAGG
Organism: Luteimicrobium album; assembly: GCF_030161555.1. Lineage (GTDB taxonomy): Bacteria > Actinomycetota > Actinomycetes > Actinomycetales > Cellulomonadaceae > Luteimicrobium > Luteimicrobium album. Next base: position 2,352,430 of record NZ_BSUK01000001.1, on the reverse strand, counting down.
CCGCGACCGAGGTGATCGAGCTCATGCAGTCGATCCTCGACGGCAAGGTCGTACCCGCCAACCAGGACTACGCGGGTGCGATCGCGAGCTTCACGACCGGGCGCTCGGGCCTCATCCTGTCCGGCGAGTGGGAGCTCCCCGCCTTCAAGGCCGCCATCCCCGACGTCGGCGGCATGCCGCTCCCGACCCTCCTGGGCACGCCGGCCAACTACGCCGACTCGCACTCGTTCGTCCTGCCGAAGCAGGCCCACCCGGACCCCGCGCGTCGGGACGCCACCTACCGCGTCCTCGCGAACCTGCTCTCGCAGGGCAGCCTCACGTGGGCCTCCGCCGGCCACATCCCGGCGTACCAGCCCGTGCTGTCCAAGCCCGAGTACCAAAAGCTCACGCCGCAGCGCGACTACGCGCACGCCGGCGAGATCGTCGTGCTCGACCCCGCCGTGTGGTTCGCGGGGGCCGGCAGCGACTTCCAGGCGCGCATGTGCGATGCGATGTCCGCCTCGCTCCAGGGCAAGGCGAAGGCGAAGAGCGCCGTCGACGGGATGCTCCGCGAGATGGACCGCCTGCTCAAGACCCCCAACCCGGCCTGAGACGAGAGAGGACGACGATGACCGTCTCCAGCACCCCCGCCGTGGGGCAGGCCGCGGACCGGCCCGGCCGCCACGCCGGACCGGCTCCCCGGCCCGCGGCCGACGGCGTGAGGACCCGCCGCGGCGTGCGCGACCGCTCCGGCTACCTGTTCGTGCTGCCGTTCGTGATCGCGGGCGGGCTGTTCCTCGCCTGGCCGATCGTGTCCGGGCTCTGGATGAGCCTCACGAACCGCAGCCTCACCGGCCTCGGCTCCGAGTTCATCGGCTTCGACAACTACGTCGAGGCCTTCAAGGACCCACAGGTCTGGCAGACCCTCTGGCAGACCCTGCTCTTCACCATCCTCTCGACGATCCCGCTCGTGCTCGTCGGGCTCGTGATGGCGCTCCTCGTGCACACCGGCCTGCCCGGTCAGTGGCTGTGGCGCACGTCGTTCTTCGCGTCCTACCTGCTGCCGTCCGCCGTCGTGGCGTCGGTGTTCGTGTGGATCTTCCAGCCCGACATCGGCCTCGCGAACACGCTGCTCGACAAGGTCGGCCTCGGCCCGGTCGGGTGGCTCACCGACAAGGGCGTCGCGATGCTGTCCATCGCGATGGTGACCGTCTGGTGGACCGTCGGCTTCAACTTCCTGCTCTACCTCGCCGCGCTGCAGGGCATCCCCGGCACGCTGTACGAGGCCGCGACCATCGACGGCGCGGGCGGCTGGCGTCGCCTGTTCTCGATCACGCTGCCCCAGCTCGGGAAGGTCACGGGGATCATCCTCGTGCTGCAGATCCTCGCGTCGCTCAAGGTCTTCGACCAGGTCTACCTCATGACCGCGGGCGGCCCGAACGGCAGCACCCGCCCGATCCTCGAGTACGTGTACGACACGGGCTTCACGAACTACCGGCTCGGGTACGCGTCGGCGATCTCGTACGTGTTCTTCGCGATCATCCTGGTCCTGACCCTCCTCCGGCTCCTGCCGTCGCGAAAGGGGCGCTGACATGGCCGTCACCGAACTGACCTCTCCCCTCGCCCCCACCCTGCCCGACGGCGCAGCCACGGCCGGGCACGACAGCTGGCGGGACCGGCGTCGGGCACGGCGGGCCGAGCACCGCTCGATGGCCCGGCTGACGCTCGGGACCAGCCGGGCGGCGCGCTGGGGCGCGATCGTCGCGCTCGTGGTGCTGGCCGTCGTCTGGCTCGTGCCGTTCCTGTGGGCGATCGACACGTCGTTCAAGTCCGAGACCGACGCCGCGTCGAGCGCGTCGTGGTTCCCGGCCGCGGGCTTCACGGTCCAGGCCTACCGCGAGGTTCTGGGCCACGGCGACGTGCTGCGCTGGATGCTCAACTCGACCGTCGTGTCCGTGGCGGTCACGCTGCTCACGGTGCTGATCTCGGCGATGGCGGCGTACGCGTTCTCGCGCACCACGTTCCGGGGCCGCAAGGTTCTTCTCGGGCTCACGGTCGCCGCGATCATGGTGCCGGGCCAGATCCTCATCGTGCCGCTGTTCCAGCAGATGCAGGCCTTCGGGCTCGTCGACACGCTCGCGGGCGTGATCCTGCCGCAGATCGTCGCGCCGGTGATGGTGTTCATCCTCAAGGGCTTCTTCGACGCGATCCCCGAGGAGCTCCTCGACGCCGCGCGCATCGACGGCGCGGGCCCGTGGCGGCTCTTCTGGACCATCGTCGTGCCGCTGTCGCGGTCGATCCTCGTGGCCGTCGCGATCTTCGTGTTCATCGGCGCGTGGAACAACTTCCTGTGGCCGTTCATCGTCACGAACGACCCGAACCTCATGACGCTGCCGGTCGGTCTGTCGACCGTGAAGAACGCCTACGGCGTCCAGTACGCCCAGACCATGGCCGCAGCGATGGTCGCGGCCCTGCCGCTGCTGGTCGTGTTCATGGTCTTCCAGCGCCGGATCGTCCAGGGCATCGCGACGACGGGCATGGGCGGGCAGTAGGCCCCCTTCCTCGGAACGCACGGACGCCCAGCACGCAGCGCGTGCTGGGCGTCCGTCGTCGGTGCGCCTGGGCAGATTCGAACTGCCCAATCGCAGCCCCGTAGCCACCCGCGGCTCTCATCACTCTCGAAGGTCTTGGCCGAACGCCAACGCCTGAATCGCCCCGGGTTCGGTGGGACCCCACAGAGTGGCTCGGCCGGGTGCTCCTGTGGCTGCTCCTGCTCCCCGTCGGGATCTGGCGCTCGGTCGCCCACCCCGGAGCACGCGCGACGCGAAGGCCCGGCGCGGGGCCGCTGCCGCTGCCGCTGCCGCCGAGCAGCGCACGCTCGAGCAGCAGCGGCTCGACCTCGAACGCGAGCGTCTTGAGCTCGAGAAGCAGCGCCAGCAGCACCGCTGACGCGCCCGTCGTCGAATAGACACGAGGCCGCCCCGCCAGCACGGATGCCGTGGTAGCGGGGCGGCCTCGTTCTCATGCGGGGTTGAGCGGGACGTACCCGTTCTCCGTCGCATCGAAGATCCATCGCGCTCCTGCATCCTGCGCGATGGCCCAGGCGATCACCTCATCACGGGACCCGTGGATGTCGCGCGACTCCTCGCCTCGCTGCCACGTCGCTGTCCAGAGATCCTCGCCTAGCTCCACCCAGTTCACGAAGACAGCAGCTTGCTCGTCAGTCATCCGAGTAACTCGACAGACGCGGCTGAGACGGGAGCGACTCTTGGAAGTAGTACGCACCCGAAGACTGGCGGTGACCCTTGTACGACTTCGCCCACATGTACCAGCGTCCGGGGTACGCGGACGAGATGTCGCGCCACGACGCCTCGTGAACGATCGTGATCCATTGCGTCGTGTTCTCGTAGGTGGTCGCGCCGGGCTTGGGCCACTGCGACGAGACGTCAGCCGACTTCGTGCCGAATACCTTCGGGCCGAACGTCTTGCGAGGTGACTCCTTGTTTCCACCGGGGTGTGCTGAGGAGACGTAGAACCGCTCGCCCTCGAGCACGGTCTGGCTGGTCCCGCGGGTCGCCTTGAACCAGAACGGGTAGGAGGTCGTCTTGGCACCGGACGCCGTGACCTTGAAGTACATCTGAGCGGACCCGAGTCCGATCGTTCCGTATCCGTAGGCGACTCCGCCGGAGTACGTCGTGTGAGCGGTGTCAATAAGGGTCCAGCAGCCAGAGATGTCGCAGATCGTCCCGGTCGACAGCGGCTTGACGGTCTCCTCTGACGCTTCCGCCTTGCTGATCTTCCCCTCGGCGAGAAGGCTCGAGAGGGCCTCCTTCTCGATGGCCACGGCCTTTGCGGGTGTTGTGTCGGGGCAGGTCCAGGCTCCGACACGCTCTGAGATGTCGAGATCGCATTGGTCGCTCTGGTCGGCCTGGCTGTCGTCAGTAGCCGTCGCGGTGTCCGCGTCGAGGAAGTCGGACGCTGCCAGGGTCGCGCCGTCGGTCGGCGTGCCAGCGTCGTCAGCGTGCGCGCTCGGTGCGACGAACGCCGCGGTCACCAGAATGGCCGCCGCGGCACCGCGAGCAATCTTCTAAGTTGCATCATTCCCCCTGTCTCTTGACTTGTCCGGGCCCCCTCCATCAGGCCCACGCGGACGCTAGCAGCGTTACGTCTGACACTCAATAGGTTGGGGCTACCTAATCGCAGACACGAGCGAAGCCGTCGACGAGCCGCTCACCGCTCCGTACGACGAGCACCGGGTGCGCTATGTCTCGGGCTGCGCCCACACGGCCGTCGCGCCGCACGCCTCGCAGGGGCGCGCGAGGCGGAACGGGTGTATCCCCTCCCCCGTATGCCGGCCGACCTCGCCGCGCGCCTGCCAGAGCGCGTCGGTCACCGTGTCGCCGAGCGTCGGGTCTGCGTCGTAGACGGGCCACAGGGCCGCCCCGAGGAACCGGAGCCCGGCGACGGTGCCGCGCCCCGCGGACGCGGTCCCGGTCGGACCACAGGCCCACGCGGAGCACCCCGCGCACGATGGGGACGTGCGTGTCGACGACGTGGTCAACGACGGCGCGGGTGTCGATGATCTCGAGCCGGACAGGGACGGGGATCGACGCGCCGGATGACCGGCCGCCGCCCCCGCCCGCGGCCGGCGAGCCCTCGCGGACGATGAGGCCGCCGAGCTTGACGTACCCGTCGACGAACTCCTCGACGCACCCGCGCATCTTCTCGAGGTAGGTCGCCCACCGGCGGGCCTCGTCGTCGTCGGCCGCGTGTCGGCCGCTCACGCGGTGGCCTCGGACAGGACGCGGCGGCACTGGTCCGCGCCGCGGTTGGCCCGCTCTGCGGCCTCGGGGTCGTGGAAGCAGACCCGGACGCCGGTCGACTCGACGACGTACCCGTCCGCGTCGCAGAGCGGGCACCGGTCGATCTCCTGGCAGCGGAGCCGCGCCTGCTCCTCACGCTCGCGACGCTCGGCCGCAGCGGCTGCGCGCGCCTGCTCTCGCTGTCCGAGACGGCATCGGTGCGATCGACTGGATCGTCTCTCGCGGTCGCACCTGGCACCAGGACCCGGGAGCACGGCGGCGGATTGAGGCAGAAGCCGAAGAGCAGTTCGAGGGGCGCATCACGATCGACCTCACGACCGGTGAGGACAGGGAGGTCTGACCGCTCACGAGAGCACCGCCTTTCCAGTGATGGCCTGGACGACCGCCCCGACGATGTCGCGGGTCGCGGGTGGGGTGACAGCGTTGTCGGCGGCCTTGACCTTGTCCTGCGCGGACGGGGCCTTGCCCTTCCGCTTGCCCTTCGAGTAGGGGACGTCCCAGTCGCAGGTGTCGGGGAACGCCATGCCCTTCGCGACCTCGTGCGGGCGGAGCATCCGGTACAGCACCTCGGGGACCATGCGCTCAGCGCGCTCGAGGCCGGCCGGCGTGACCTCCGGCCGCGGATGCTGCAGGAGCGACTGCGTGCCGCCCGCCGTGAGCGTGCGCAGTTCCTCGAACACCGGCGTTGTCATCTCCGCGCCACCCGAGTTGTGGCGGTGCACGAGAGCGAACCGGTCGTGCGTGGTCAGGGTGCCGATCGGGTCGGAGGCTGGACGGCCGCCGCGCGAGTTGCCGTAGTACGGGGTGAGCAGCGCCTCCGGGTGCTGGGCGAGCGACATGTTCTCGCCGTTGGCCGTGAGGGTGCGCAGCTACTCCTCCGACGTCGTCGTGTGTCGCGCGGGGTCGCCGCCCTCGATCCCGTAGTGCCGGGCGATGAGGGCGTGGTGGTTGCCGCCCGCGGCGCACCGCGCCGGGCGGGGATGACCTGACCGGGGACACGCGCCTGACCGCCGTCGCCGAGGTGTGGGTCGCGGAGATCGTCGACAGTGACCTCGCGATCAACACGGTGCGCCGGTACCGCGAGGTGCTCGAGATGCACGCCCTGCCCGCCGTCGGGAACCTGCGCGTCCGCGAGGCGACCGTGACGCGGCTCGACGGGCACCTGAAGGCCGTCGCCGACGGCGTCGGGCCGCCGACCGCGATCCTCGCCCAGACCGTGCTCTCCGGGATCCTCGGGCTCGCAGTGCGGCACGGGGCAGCGGCCACGAACCCGATCCGCAACGTCGCGAAGATCCACAGCAAGACGCCGGACCCGCGCCCGCTCACGCTCGAGGAAGTCGAGACGCTCCGCGTCTGCGTCATCTCGTGGCAGGAGCGGGAGACGACGAGCGGTCGCCCGAAGCGCGGCCGGCCGCCCACGCGTGACCTCCTCGACGTCGTCGACCTCATGCTCGGGACCGCGATGCGCATCGGCGAGGTGCTCGTGCTGCGCTGGGACGACGTCGACCTCGACGAGGGCACCCTGCTCGTCACGGCGACCGTCGTTCGCGAGGACCAGGAGCGCAGGCCGCGGAAACTGATCCGCCAGGAGCACCCCAAGACGACGACCTCGCGCCGTCGCCTCCCCCGGTTCGTCGTCGACATGCTCATGCGCCGCCGCGTCGAGCAGACGGGCGAGAACCCTCGGAACCTCGTGTTCCCGTCCGCGGTCGGCACGTTGCGCGACCCAATAACGTGCGCGCGGCGTGGCGGAAGATCCGCGCCGAGGCCGGGTTCGGGTGGGTCACGCCGCACACGTTCCGCCGCACGGTGGCGACGCTGATCGAGCCGGACGAGGGGATGAAAATATCTTCTGAGCATCTCGGACACGGCCACGAGAACGTCACCGCGCGCCACTACGTGCCGAAAACCCACGAGAGCCCGGACGTGCGGAGCGTTCTCGACAATTCCGTGGGCGCTGTCGTGAATACCGCCAGTAAACGGCCACAGGCCGAGGCGTAGACGATGCGCCCGCGCCGGGCGTCTACGCATATGCGCAGGTCAGCGCAACACTTTCGGTGCGCCTGGGCAGATTCGAACTGCCGACACCCGCTTTAGGAGAGCGGTGCTCTATCCCCTGAGCTACAGGCGCGCGGGCCGCTCGTGGAGCGGTCCGGGGACGCGCGCCAGCCTACCGGGACGGCCTGTGCCCGCGCGAACCACGGCGGTTCGCCCGAATCGTTACGACCCGGCCCTGCGAGCCCCCGTTTTTCACCCGCTCGACGGCATCCTTCACCCTGCGTGAGGCTGCCGATCCGGGGAGAGTGGCAGAGCCGGAGCGACGGGTCACGAGGCCGCCGCTCCGGCGTCACGTACGTACGCACCACCCAGGGGCAGTTCCAGATGACAACGTTCGACCTCACGGTGGACGGCGCCGCCGCCTCCACGACCTCGCCCGCGCGCGTCCGCGCTCACGAGCGCGCCGCACGCCGGGCCCGACGGCGCTGGTTCCGCGCCGGGAGCCTCTGGCTGCAGGCCGCGGTGTTCGCCGTCGCGCTGGGCGCCGGGCTCTTCACCGGCTACCTCATCAACCGCTGACCGGCTCAGGCGCGGGCGGCCGCCCGCTCGTAGCTGACGAAGCGGTACCGCACGCCCGAGCGCGACGTCTCCCACGCGCCCGTGTCCCGGGCGGCCCAGACGCCCCCGTCGACGGGTGGCGCCCACGCGTCCCCCTCGACCTCGAGGTCGAGCTCGGTGACCTCGAGCCGGTCGGCGTGCCCGATCGTCGCGGCGTAGACCTGCGCACCCCCGACGACCCACGTCTCCTCACCGCCCGGCGCCTCGACGGCCAGGCGGAGCGCCTCCTCGACCGTCGGCGCGCCCCTCACGTCCGCCTCGCCCGAGGCGAGGTCCGCGCCCGCCGCGGCGCCGTCGTCGGGCACGGGAAGCCAGCCGCGCTGCCGGCTCACGACGACGTTCGTGCGGCCGGGCAGCGGCCGGAACCGCGCGGGGAGCGAGTCCCAGGTGAGCCGGCCCATCACGACGGGGTGCCCGAGCGTGAGGGCCTTGAAGCGGGCGGCGTCCTCGGGGACCCGCCACGGCAGCGCGTTGCCCGCGCCGATCACGGGACGCCCGGCGGCGTCGTGCGCCTGCGCCCAGACGAGCGCGAGCACTAGACGGCCACCGGCGCCTTGATCGCGGGGTGGTGCACGTAGCCCAGCACCTCGAGGTCCTCGTACGCGTAGTCGAAGATCGAGTCGCGGGGCGCGACCCGCAGCGTCGGGTACGGGTAGGGGTCGCGGGCGAGCTGCGTCCTCACCTGCTCGACGTGGTTGTCGTAGACGTGGCAGTCCCCGCCCGTCCAGACGAAGTCCCCGACCTCGAGGCCCGTCTGCGCGGCCACGAGGTGCGTGAGCAGCGCGTACGACGCGATGTTGAACGGCACGCCCAGGAAGAGGTCCGCCGACCGCTGGTAGAGCTGGCACGAGAGCCTGCCGTCGGCGACGTAGAACTGGAAGAACGCGTGGCACGGGGGCAGGGCCATCTGGGGGATGTCCGCGACGTTCCACGCCGACACGATGAGACGGCGCGAGTCCGGGTTGGTGCGGATCTGGTCGATCACGCCCGCGATCTGGTCCACGTGCCGCCCGTCGGGCGTGGGCCACGAGCGCCACTGCACGCCGTAGACGGGGCCGAGCTCGCCGTCGTCGTCGGCCCACTCGTCCCAGATGCTCACCCCGTTCTCCTGGAGCCAGCGCACGTTCGACTCGCCGCGCAGGAACCACAGCAGCTCGTAGGCGACCGACTTGAAGTGGACCCGCTTGGTCGTGACCAGCGGGAAGCCCTGCGCGAGGTCGTACCGGAGCTGGGCGCCGAAGACGCTGCGCGTCCCCGTGCCTGTGCGGTCGTCCTTGTGCGTGCCCTCCGCGAGGACGCGCGCCAGCAGGTCCTCGTACGGGGTGGGGACGGTGCCGCGCGGGGGCGTGGTCGGAATCGCTGCGTCGTCGGCCATGTTGGTCATCGTAGGTGGGCCTGCGGCCCGAGAGCACGAGCCGCGCCCGTGCGTACCGACACACCGATGGGATGATGCCCGGATGAGCACCGAGACGACGACACCCGCGACCGAGACCGACGCGATCCCCACGTCGAGCCCGTCGGCGACCGACCCGCTGTGGGTCGAGCGCACCGGCCCGCGCACGTACCGGGGTTCTCCGGCCGCGGCGCCACCGTGGAGATGGGACCCTCGAGCGCGGGCGCGGTCTTCACGCCCGGCGAGCTCCTCAAGGTCGCCCTCGCGGGCTGCGCCGGGATGTCGAGCGACGTCCCGCTCGCGCGCCGGCTCGGCGACGACTACAAGGTCACGATCCGCGTCGAGGGCGTCAAGAACCTCGAGGAGGACCGCTACCCCGAGCTCACCGAGATCATCGAACTCGACCTCTCCGCGCTCGACGACGCCACGCGCGACCGCGTCCTCGCCGTCGCAGAGCGCTCGATCGAGCAGACCTGCACGGTCGGGCGGACGCTCGAGGCCGGCGTCGTCGTGAAGCGTGAGTTCGTCGAGCCCGCGTCGGCCGTGGACGCCGGCGAGGCGACGGCCTGACCATGGCGAACGAGGCGCTGCCCGGTCTGCCCGTCCCCGCATCAGCGGACGCCACGGGACGCGAGGTCGCGCGCGCGACCCCGGTCCTCGACGCGATCCTCGACCGCGCCGTGGCGATCCCGGCGCCCGCGATCCGGCGGCACGTCGAGTCCCTGCGGCGCCGCAACCCCGAGGCCGGTCCGGCGCAGCTGGTCCGGATCCTCGAGAAGGAGTACGCGACCGTCCTCGGGGCCGCGGGTGGCGCCGTCGGGGTGGCGGCGGCCGTACCGGCGGTCGGGACGGGCGCCGGGCTCGTCCTCAGCTCGAGCGACGTGGCCACGTTCTTCGCGAGCTCCGCGGCGTTCGCGCTCGCCGTCGCCGAGGTCCACGGGATCGAGGTCGTCGACGCCGAGCGCCGCCGCGCGCTGCTCCTCGCCTCCGTGCTCGGCGCGAAGGGCGCGGCGACCGTCCAGAAGGCGGCAGCCGGGTCGGGACTGGCATGGGGTCAGACCCTGCTCACCGCCATGCCCGCCTCGACGCTCGCCCAGGTCAACCGGGCCCTCGCGAACAAGTTCCTGCGGACCCAGCTCACCAAGCACGTCGGGCTCACGCTCGGCCGGGTCGTGCCGTTCGGCATCGGCGCGGTCGTCGGGTTCGCGGGCGGGCGGGCCCTCGCCCGCACCGTCGTCGGGCAGTCGCGGACCGCGTTCGGGGAGCCGCCGGCCGACTGGCCCGTCGTGCTGCGGGTCGTCGAGCCCGCCGCCGACGACGCCCCACCGGTCCTCGAGCACCGCTCGCCACCGCGCAAGCACGGTCCCGCCCGGCCCCGCTGGCTCGGAGGACACCGAGAGGACCGATGAGCGTCCGACTCGTGCACGAGCTGGCGCTCCCGGCCGACGAGGCGTTCGCGCTCGTCGCCGACCCGCGCACGCACGGCACGTGGGTGCCGCTCACGCGGTTCGAGCCGGGAACTGCCGGTGACGCCGCCGTCGTCACGCCGGGCGACGGCACCTGGAGCCCCGGCCCGGGCGCGACGTTCACGGTGGTGAGCGGACCAGGTGCCCGGCGCGGCGGGCCGGGCTTCGTCGACCGCATGCGGATCACCACCTGGACCCCGCCCGCGCCCTCCACCGGGCCCGACGACGCGAACCGGCCCGGGCTCGCGGAGTTCCGCAAGCTCGGGCCGGTGCTGCTCGGGACCGCCGGCTTCCGGGTGGAAGCCGTCTCGGCGTCGTCGAGCCGTGTGGTGTGGTGGGAGGACGTGCATGTCACCGACGTCATGCCGCGGGGGCTCACCGCCCCCGCGGCCGACGTCGTGCTCCGCCTGATGATCCGGGGCGGCTGGCGCCGCCTGGACCGGGTGGCGTCGCGCGGGGGCCTCAGCCCTCGCTGACGTCGCCGCCCTCGTCCTCGCGTGACGCGCCGTCGGACGCGGCCGGCGCCTCGCCCGCGAGGATCAGGTAGACCTCGCGGCGGGCGCGGGCCAGCACGTCGACCGTCGCCGCGACCTGGGTCGCGTCGCCCGTGCGGGCGACCTGGGCGATCGCCTGCGCGAGCGCGCCCCCGGCCTCGCGGAGCTCGAAGCCTCCGCGACGACCGCCGGTCGACGCGTCGGACCACGGCTCGCCGAGCTCGTCGGCGTGCTCGGTCACGTAGGTGCGGCCGGCCTCGGTGAGGCTCGCGAGGCGACGGCCACCGCCGTCCTTGAGCTCGACGAGCCCCTCGTCCTGGAGCAGGTTGAGCGCCGGGTAGATCGCGCCCGGGCTCGGGCGCCACACGCCACCGGACTTCTCGCCGATCCGCTGGATCAGCTGGTAGCCGTGCATGGGCTCCTCGGCGAGGAGGAGCAGGACGGCGGCGCGGACGTCGCCGCGCCCGGCGCGGCGTCCGCGGCCACGGCCGTGGCCGCGCCCGCCGGGGCCACCGAAGCCGGGACCGCCGGGGCCGAAGCCCCCGGGGCCGAAGCCCCCGGGTCCGAAGCCGGGTCCGAAGCCTCCGCGCCCGAAGTCGGCACGGTTGAAGTCGCCGCGACCGAAGTCGCCGTGGTGGCCGCGGCCTCCGCGACCCGAAGGACGGCCCTGGCGAGCGCGAGCATCGCGGGGGTCGGAAGGGTTCTCAGGGTTCTGGAAAGTGAATGCGGATCGCATGGGGGACCTCCTCGAGGTCGGGTCGATGTTGTTCGTGGGGCCGACGGCGTCGCTCCTGCCGGTCGTGGGCCGGGCGCTCTGGCGGGGCCTCGGGCGGGCGTTCCGTCGTCGACAGTCGTTAACGATATATCGCTGATGCATCGCTGTCAACACCTGAGGTTGCCGACCTGACGGGGCGGGTCGGGGTTGCGAAGGAGGCGAAGCCCGTGGTGGGCCTGGCGCGACCCGAGCGTCGCCCCACCACTCGACCTGCGCCGTCGTACGCTGACCGGACAAGGCCCGGGCGGCGCACCACCCCCGCGTCGCGGGCCCCGCCGAAGGAGGCCCGATGCCGCACGCAACCCGTCGCAGCTACCTGATGTGCCGCCCCACGTACTTCACGGTCGAGTACGCGATCAACCCCTGGATGGACACGGGACGCCCCGTCGACACGTCGCGCGCGGTCGCCCAGTGGGAACGGCTGCGCGACGTCTACCTCGACCTCGGGCACGACGTGCAGCTCGTCGACCCGCTCCCGGGCCTGCCGGACATGGTCTACGCGGCCAACGGCGCGACCGTCGAGGACGGCATCGCCTACTCGGCCCGCTTCACCTACGCGCAGCGCCGGCCCGAGGCCCCGGCCTACCTCAAGTGGCTCGCGGACCACGGGTTCGTCACCCACGACGCCGCCCGCACCAACGAGGGCGAGGGCGACCTGCTGCGCGTGGGCGACGTCGTCCTCGCGGGGTACGGGTTCCGGACGGACCGCGCGGCCCACGACGAGGCCGCCCAGCTCTGGGGCCGCGAGGTCGTGGGGCTCGAGCTCGTCGACCCGCGCTTCTACCACCTGGACACGGCGCTCACGGTGCTCGCGGGCAGCGACGGGTCCTCGCCCGCCGACGTCGCCTACTACCCGCCGGCCTTCTCCCCCGCCGCGCGCGAGATCCTGCGCGACCGGTTCCCGGACGCGCTCCTGGCCTCCGACGACGACGCCGCCGTCCTCGGCCTCAACGCGGTGTCCGACGGCACCCACGTCGTCCACACGCCCGCCGCCACCGGGTTCGCGGACGCCCTCCGCGAGCGCGGCTACGAGCCGGTCGGCGTCGACACGTCCGAGCTGCTGCTGGGCGGCGGCGGCGCGAAGTGCTGCACGCTTGAGCTGCGGGGGCGTGATGAGCCACCTCGCGCACAACTACGACCCGCTCCCCGTCGACCTGGCCCGCGCCGACGGCGCGTGGGCGTGGGACGCCGACGGCAACCGCTACCTCGACCTCCTCGCCGGGTACTCGGCCCTGAACTTCGGGCACCGGCACCCGGCCCTCGTCGCGGCCGCGCACCGTCAGCTCGACACGCTCACCCTGACCTCGCGCGCGTTCCGGCACGTGCTCCTGGAGCCGTGGGCCGACCGCCTCGCCGCCCTCACCGGGACCTCGACGGTCCTGCCCATGAACACGGGCGCCGAGGCCGTCGAGACCGCGATCAAGACCGCCCGCAAGTGGGGCTACGACGTCAAGGGCGTCCCGGAGGGCCTCGCGACGATCGTCGTCGGGGCCGGGAACTTCCACGGCCGCACCACCACGATCGTGTCGTTCTCCACCGACGACGACGCACGGCGCGGTTTCGGCCCGTACACGCCGGGATTCCGCGTGGTCCCGTACGGGGACGCGGCCGCCGTCGAGGACGCGATCGACGAGACGACCGTCGCGGTGCTGCTCGAACCGATCCAGGGTGAGCAGGGCGTCGTCGTGCCGCCCGAGGGCTTCTGGCCGCGCGTGCGGGCCGTGTGCGACGCGCACGACGTGCTGCTCGTCGCGGACGAGATCCAGTCCGGCCTCGGCCGCACGGGAACGACCCTCGCGCTCGACCTGTGGGGCGTGCGCGCCGACCTGACGACGCTCGGCAAGGCGCTCGGGGGCGGGATCGTGCCGATCTCGGCGGTCGTCGGGCGCGACGACGTGCTCGGCGTCCTCACGCCGGGGACGCACGGCTCGACGTTCGGCGGGAACCCGCTCGCCTGCGCCGTGTCCCTGGCGGTCCTGGACCTCCTCGAGACGGGCGAGTACCAGGAGCGCGCGAAGACGCTGGGCGCGGTCCTCCACGACGAGCTCCGGAGCATGGTCGCGGACGGCCTCCTCGAGGCGAGCCGCGGCGTCGGGCTGTGGGCGGGACTCGACGTCCCCCTCGACGCCCCCGACGACGGCGCAGCGACGGGCGCGTCCCCCGGCCGTGCGCTGTGCGAGGCGCTGCTGGCACGGGGCGTGCTCGCGAAGGAGGCGCACGGCCGCACGGTGCGGCTCGCGCCGCCGCTCGTCGTCGAGGAGGACGACCTCCTCTGGGGCCTGACCCAGCTCCGAGAAGCCCTCGCCGCGAAGTAGTACGGCCGCCGGTGTACCTCGCGAGGGGACGACGACGGAGCGGGTGGGCGCGGGGAGGTGGTGAAGGACGTCAAGGAGTCCGCACGGCCCCCAGGGCCGAAGGACGACAGTCCGAACCACCTCGCCGCGCCCGCCCGCGAACCCGACCACGGACGACGCGAACGCTGGGCTCAGGAAGCAGCGGACCCTTCGGCGGTGGTCTCGGACTTCGCCTCCGACTCGGCGCAGCGCTTCGTCACGACCAGGACCGGGCACTGCGCGTGGTGCAGCACCGCCTGACTGGTCGAGCCGAGCAGCATCCCCGAGAACCCTCCGCGACCGCGTGATCCCACGACGATGATGTCAGCGGCCTGGGAGAACTCGACGAGGAGCTCGGCGCCCGTGCCGTCGAGGACGATCCGTCGGACCGCGAGCCCGGGCCTCGCCTCGACGAGCCGTTCGATCACGCGATCGAGGTTGGTGCCCGCGTCGGCGAGGACCTGCTCGTGGTCGACGGACGCCGGGAGCCACGCGAGGACACCCGCGCCCGACGCGATCGGTACGCCGGCGACGGCGACGAGCTCGCAGTCCCAGAGCTGCGCGAGGTCCGCGGCGTGCCGGAGCGCGGCCTCGGACGTGGGCGAGCCGTCGACGCCGGCGATGATGCGTTCGGGGTGCCGGACGGCGGGGAGCTGGTCGGCGGTCTCGGGGACGCGTTCGCCGTCGGGGGTCCGGAGCGGCACCACGACGGTCGCGCAGCGCGCGTGGGCGGGCAGCGCGGACGAGACCGTCCCGAGCAGTCGTCCCGCGAACCCGCCGCGCCCGCGCGTCCCGACGACGGCGAGCTCGTGCTCCTCGCTGAGGTCGACCAGGACGCCGGTCGCGTCGCCTGCGGCGAGCGACGCGTTGACGGGGACTCCGTGGGGTCTGACCCGGGCCACGGCCTCGTCGAGCACGGCCTTGGCGCCCGCCTGGACCGCGTCGTCGTCGATCGGCACGTAGCCGCCGTCGAGCGACGCGGACGTCAGCGTGGGCAGGTAGTAGGAGCAGACCAGGTGGAGGCTCAGCCCGGCGTCGGCGGCGTACATCGCCGCCCAGTCGAGGGCGTGCAGGCTCGGCGCCGACCCGTCGACGCCGACGAGAACGCTCTTTGCGCGCGTCATACCCCTAGCCTACCGAGCCCAGAGACAAGAAACGAGCGCCCCGGCCGCCTGGGGCGGTCGGGGCGCTCGGAGTCGTGCTGCGTCAGCCGACGCGGATGAACGTGGGGTTCGTCTGCCACATGGAGCGGAACTGGATCGTCTTGCCCGGGCGGGGCGCGTCGATGATCGTGTTGCCGCCGGCGTAGATGGCGACGTGGCCCGGCGTCCAGATGAGGTCGCCCGGCTTGGCCTCGGCGCGCGAGACGATGGTTCCCGCGTAGTGCTGGGCGGACGACGACCGCGGGAGCGAGATGCCGATCTGCGCGTACACGTACGAGGTGAAGCCCGAGCAGTCGAAGCCCGACGGCGTCGTGCCACCGTAGACGTACGGGACACCCACGTAGCGGCTGGCGATCGCGATGATCTTGGAGCCGTTGGCAGAGGACGGGACCGAGGAGCTCGAGCTCGACGAGGATCCCGAGTCCGAGGTGCCCGAGTCCGAGGTGCCGGAGTCCGAGGCGCTGGAGGCCGAGGTGCTCGAACTCGGCGACGTGAGGGCCGTGCGGACCTCGGAGCGGCTCGCGGCCTGGACCGTGCGGTGGACGACGGGCTCCGGCGCCGGCGTGACCTTGACGGTCGCGGCGTCGGCGGTCCACTTGACGTGCTTCGTGACCGTGACGGTCTTCGAGGTCTGGAGCTCGGCCTTCGCGGCGGCGGTCAGCGCGTCGAGGTCGACGGTGCTGAGCTTGCTCGGAGCGTCCGAGTGCGACGTCGCGGCGTGAGCGGCCGGAGCGCCGAGCATCGAGACCAGCAGGCCCGAGGACGCGGCGACGACGGCGGTGCGGCGACCCACGGTGGAGAGGCTGCCGGTTGCGGCGCTCGCCAGGGTCGCCAGGGGGTTACGGGGCGGCGCGCCGCGCGGTGGCGGGCGCGAGTGGTGGTCGTGCTCACGCGTTGTCTCCTTTGACGCCTACGAGGTCAGCTGTCGGGTTCGGGTGGGAGAAACACCCGGCCTCCGGCACCTTGCGGTACCTCGGGCTTCACCCCAAGGAGGTCGTTTCCGACCCCCGGTCATGGGTCCCCCGTCCCTGTCGTCCAACTCGCTGGGACCCTCGCGGAGTGACAGGGCTTGGCGCTCTCCGTGAGGGCTCCGACGACGTCTGCCGCCGGAACTGCCCCTGAACGTACACGACCCTGCGGTGAATGTCACGCCCCGGTCACGACGTTCGTTCGGGACTCGTCCGAACTGGTACGGAGGTCCCAGCGCGAGGCCCGGGACGGGGTCAGCGCGCGGCCACGAACACGTGCCGCGAGACCTCGTCGGCGAGCGCCAGGGGCTTCTCCGCGTCGCCTCCGCGGACGGACAGCATGCCTCCGTCCCACTGGGCCTCGACCGCCTGCCCCGGCAGGATCCCGGCCTCCGCGAGGCGCGCCAGCAGCTCGACGTCGGGCTGCAGCGGCTCACCGAGCCGCCTGACGTCCGCCCGGACCACCTCGGCGGTGCCCTGGGCCGGCCGCGCGACGTCGAGCAGCGGGACCACGCCCTCGAGGAAATCCTCGTGCGTCGGCTCCTCGCCCAACTCCGAGAGGCCCGGGATCGGGTTGCCGTACGGAGAGAAGTGCGGGTGGCCGAGAAGCTCGGCCAGACGCTTCTCCACGCGGTCGCTCATGACGTGCTCCCACCGGCACGCCTCCTCGTGGACGTACTCCCAGTCGAGCCCGACGACGTCGGTCAGCAGGCGCTCCGCGAGACGGTGCTTGCGCATCACCCGCATGGCCTTGTTGTGGCCCAGCTCGGTCAGCTCGAGGTGACGGTCCCCGGTCACGACGACCAGGCCGTCGCGCTCCATGCGGGCCACCGTCTGCGAGACCGTCGGGCCGGAGTGCCCCAGCCGCTCCGCGATCCGGGCACGCAGCGGGACGATCCCCTCCTCGACGAGCTCGTAGATCGTCTTGAGGTACATCTCGGTGGTGTCGATGAGATCGCTCACTGCTGCTCCCTGACGCGTCGGTGGGTCCCAGTCTAGGGCGGCCCACCCACCGGAATCGGGTACGGCCGCCCGAGGCCGCTCCCCTACCCTGGACGCGTGCCCACGACTCCCGCCGCCATCCGCATCCCCACCGACCTCCTGCCCGGGGACGGCCGCTTCGGCGCCGGCCCGAGCAAGGTGCGCGACGCGCAGGTGAGTGCGCTCGCGGCGGCCGGCCGGTCTCCGCTCGGGACGTCCCACCGCCAGGAGCCGGTGCGCGCGCTCGTCCGCCGGATCCGCACGGGCCTGGCCGAGCTCTTCGCGCTCCCCGAGGGGTACGAGGTCGCGCTCGGCAACGGCGGCTCGACGGCGTTCTGGGACGTCGCGACGTTCTGCCTCGTCCGGGAGAGGGCCCAGCACGCGGCGTTCGGCGAGTTCGGCGCCAAGTTCGCGAAGGCGACGTCGCGGGCACCGTTCCTCGCACAGTCGAGCGTGGTGGAGGCGCCCGCGGGCACGGTTGCGCACTGCCACGCCGAGGAGGGTGTGGACGTGTACGCGTGGCCGCACAACGAGACCTCGACGGGCGCTGCGAGCCCCGTCGAGCGCGTGCCCGGCTCGCGCGAGGCCGGCACGCTGACGGTGGTCGACGGGACCTCGGCGGCGGGCGGTCTCGCCCTCGACGTCGCGCAGACGGACGCCTACTACTTCGCGCCCCAGAAGTCCTTCGGGTCCGACGGCGGCCTCTGGCTCGCGCTCCTGTCGCCCGACGCCGTCGCGCGCGCCGCGGAGCTCGAGGCGGACCGGTGGGTGCCCGAGTTCCTCTCGCTCACCACGGCGCTCACGAACTCGCGCCAGGACCAGACCCTCAACACCCCGGCCGTCGCGACCCTCCTTCTCATGGCCGAGCAGCTCGACTGGATGCTCGAGCAGGGCGGCTTGGAGTGGACGACGGCGCGCACCGCGGCGTCGGCCGCGAACCTCTACGGGTGGGCCGAGTCGCGGCCGTGGGCCACGCCCTTCGTCACGGACCCGGCGGAGCGCTCGGACGTCGTCGGGACGATCGACCTCGACGAGGCCCTGCCCGCCGGCGACGTCCTGGCCGCCCTGCGCGCCAACGGCGTCGTGGACACCTTCGCGTACCGCAAGCTCGGTCGCAACCAGCTCCGCGTCGCGATGTTCCCGGCGATCGACCCCGACGACGTCGCGGCGTTCACGGCGTGCGTCGACTTCGTGGTCGAGCAGCTGGGCTGAGGCGGCGGGTCAGTCGGCGAGGATCGCGCGGAAGGACGCCCGCAGCTCGCGCACGTAGATCTCGGGCTGCTCCCACGCCGCGAAGTGCCCGCCCCGCTCCGGCGTCCCCCAGTACCGGATGTCGGCGTAGCGCCGCTCCGCCCACCGCCGTGACGGGCGGGGGTTGTCGCGGAAGACGGCGGCCCCGACCGGGACCCGCACAACCTCCTCCGGCCGGGGTGGCGTCGTCATCCACCGTTCGACCGTCCGGATGCTCTCGGCGTACAGGCGGGTCGAGGACGCCGCCGTCCCCGTCAGCCAGTACAGCGTGACGTCGTCGAGGGCCTGGGCCCGGCTGAGGACGGCGAACAGGTCGCCGTCGTGGTCGGACCGGGCGGCGACCTTCTCGACGATCCACGCGGCCAGGCCGACGGGCGAGTCCGACAGCCCGTAACCGAGCGTCTGCGGGTGTGTCGCGTGCACGGCCGAGTACGCCGACCCCTCCGCGCCCGCCTCGCGGACCGCGAGGTCCGCCCGCTCCGCCTCGGTGCGGTCACCCACCGTGAGGTCCGGGTCCACGAGCGGCGGCGTCAGGTGGAGCCCGGCGTCGTCGGCCGGTCGCTCAACCCGTAGCCCGGCAGCGAGGGGACCACGACGTGGAAGGCGAGCTCGTCGTCGGGCGGGTGCGTGAGGGGGTCGAGCACGTCGAGGAACTCGAGGAAGGGAGCCCGGCCAGCCGTGCGTCAGGACGAGGGGCGTGGCGTCAGGGCGCGGCGAGCGGGCGTGCACGAGGTCCACGTCGAGGCCGTCCACGCGGGCGCGGAGCTGGTCGAGCCCGGCCAGGCGACGCTCGAGGCGTCGCCAGTCGTACTCGTCGGCCCAGTAGCGGGCGAGCTCGCGCATCGTCTCGAGCGGCACGCCCTGCGTCCAGCCCGACCCCGTCTCGGGGTCCGGCCAGCGCGTCGCGCGCACGCGCCGGCGGAGCTCGTCGAGCTCGGCCGGCGCCACGCTGACCACGAACGGGACGACGTCCATGGGTCCAGCGTGGGCCACGCCTCCGACGCCGGGTGGCGGGTCAGGGTCAGGCGGCGGTGGTCCGCGCCTGCGTGTCCTGCTCGTCGAGCTCCCGCTCGGCCTCGGCCCGTGCCGCCCGGACGGCGGGAACGGGGACCGCAGCGCCGTCGTCGGCGTCGAGGTAGCGCACCACCAGGTGCGGCCGCGTCGCGACCCGGTAACGGACCTGCACGTGCCAGTGGCGCAGCACCCAGATGCCCGCCCCGACGGACACGAGCAGCGCCGTGACGGAGCCGATGCCGATCGACCAGCGCGCCCCGAACTGCTCGCCGATCCAGCCGACGATCGGCGACCCGATGGGCGTCGCACCCTGGAACACCATCATGTAGAGCGACATGACGCGGCCGCGCATCTCGGGCTCGGTCGACATCTGGATGGTGGCGTTGGCCGCCGTCATCATCGTGAGGCTCGCGAGCCCCACCGGGATGCAGAGCACCGCGAAGCTCGCGTACGTCGGCGCGAGGGCGAGGGCCGCCGTCGCCAGCCCGAACCCGAACGCCGCGCCCACCACGAGCCGCACGCGCGGCCGCTCGCGCCGGGCCGCGAGGAGCGCGCCCGCGAGCGACCCGATCGCGAGGATCGAGCCGAGGATGCCGTACTCCCCGCACCCTTGTCGAAGACGGTGCGCGCCATCGTCGCCGAGGTGAGCTGGAAGTTCAGCCCGAACATCGACACCACGCCGACGACGATCATGATCACCACGATGTCCGTGCGCTTCCGCACGTACCGGAAGCCCTCGCGGACCTGCCCCTTGCGGCGCTTCGCCACCGGCATGGGCCGCAGCTCACGGCTGCGCATCTGGGTGAGCGCGAAGATCGTCGCGGCGAACGAGACGCCGTTGATGATGAACACCCAGCCGGGCCCGACCGCCGCGATGAGCAGGCCGCCGACGCCGGGACCGATCAGGCGCGCCGCGTTGAACGACGCGCTGTTGAGACCCACGGCGTTGGACAGCTTGTCGGCGGGGACGAGCTGCGCGACGAACGTCTGGCGGACCGGCGCGTCGATCGTGGCGACGACGCCGAGCGCGAACGCGAACGCGTACACGTGCCACAGCTCGACCGTGCCCGTCAGCACGAGCGCGCCCAGGCCGAACGCCAGCAGGCCCTGCGACGCCTGGGTGAAGGCGAGGAGCCGGCGACGGTCGAACCGGTCGGCCAGCAGGCCGCCCAGGGGCGCGAACAGCAGGAACGGCAGGAACTGCAGGGCGGTCACGACGCCGACGGCGAAGCTCGAGTTGTGCGAGAGGACCGTGAGGACCAGCCAGTCCTGGGCGACGCGCTGCATCCACGTGCCCACGTTGGCGACGAGCGCGCCCGAGAACCACAGCCGGTAGTTGAAGTAGCGCAGCGAGGAGAAGGTGCTCACCGAGCGGCCACCTCCAGGAGGATCTCGGCGGCCTGGTGGAGCGTCTCGCGCTGCGCGGGCGTGAGCTCGTCGAGCTGGACGGCGAGCCACGCGTCACGGCGGCGGCGCGTCTCGACGATCTCGCGGTTGCCCTCCTCGGTGAGCTCGACGACGACCTGACGGCCGTCGTCGGGGTTGCCGCTCTTGCGGACGAACCCGCGCTCGACGAGCGCGTTCACGGTGCGCGTCATCGACGGCGGCTTGACGCGCTCGTGGTCGGCGAGCGCGCCCGGCGTCATCGCGCCGTGCTTGCAGAGGGTGGTGAGGACGGCGTGCTGACCCTCGGTGATGTCGGCGGTCGCGCGCTGCTGCTTGAGCCGCCGGGTCACGCGAAAAAGAGCCACGCGCAGCTCGGCTGCGGGGCTCTCGGGGAGGGTCTGCGTCGTCGCCGTCGTGGCGGTCGAGGCATCGGGTTCAGGTTCGGGCACGCTCGTTACCCTACGCTCATTACCCTTGCTAATCAAATCGTTCCGACGGCGCCGCGCATCGAAGGTGGTGCCCTGCGGGGAAGGGAGGGTGGACACTCACATGCTCGCCGAAGCAGTACGGCGGCCGTACTATTTCGGCGAAGGGTGGCGACGGCGCAGGAGCCGTCAGGGGACGTAGGCGACCGTGACGCGGCCCTCGCCGCTCACGCTCAGCGCACCGGCGGCGTCGGGCACGAACACCGACTCCCCGGCCGCGAGCGTGCACGTCTCCCCTGCCGCGTCGGCACGCAGCCGCAGCACCCCGCCGAGCGCCAGCACGATGCGCGGGCCCTCACCGGGGAGCGCGAGCTCCCCGTCGACGGGCAGCACGTCGCCGACGACGAGCCCGAACTCGCGGATGGGCACGCGGTAGGTGGTGAGCCCACGCGCGAGGAGCGACGTGACGGGCCGTGGGGGTGGCGCGGGAAGGAAGTCGGAGCACTCGAGGAGCGCGTCGACGTCGACGCGCTTGTGGGTGAGCCCGGCACGGAGCACGTTGTCGGAGGACGCCATGATCTCCACGCCCGCACCGCTGACGTAGGCGTGCACCTGTCCGGGCGCGAGGAAGACGGCCTCCCCGGGCTCGAGCGCGAAGACGTTGAGCAGGTAGGACGCGAGGACGCCGGGGTCGCCGGGGTACTGCTCGCCGAGGCGGAGGGCGACGGCGTCGGCGCGACCGCGCACGGCGGGCCCCCGTCCCCAGAGCGAGCCCGCACGGAGGCGAGCGTGCGCTGGAGGTCGGCTGCGACGTCGTCGGACGTGCGGGCGTGGACGGCGAGCTCGAACGCCCGGCGCACGGCGTCGGCGCTGCGCCCGTGGCCGAGGGCGTCGCGCATGCGGCCGACGAGCACCCCGTCGAGGCCGTCGAGCAGCCCGAACGCCTGGCGGGGGCGCCGGAAGCCGGCGAGCCCCTCGAACGGGGTGAGCGCGACGATCATCTCGGGCTTGTGCTGGTCGTCGCGGAACGAGCGCTCGGCCGCGCCGAGGGGCACGCCGGCAGCGTTCTCCCGGTTGTACCCGGCGCGGGCGAGGTGGGGCCGCGGGTGGACCTGCAGGGACAGCGCACGCTCGGCGGCGAGCACCTTGAGGAGGTACGGCAACCGGGGCCCGTACGTGTCCTGGACGCGGCGCCCGAGGGTCGCGACGGGGTCGTCGCGCACGAGGTCGACGAGGCTGGTCGCGGTGCCGTCGTGCAGGGTGCGCGACGGGGCCACGGGGTGCGCCCCCAACCAGAGCTCGGCGGCGGGCGCGCCGTCGACGTCCAGGCCGAGGAGCTGCTGGATGATGTGCGTCGAGCCCCAGTCGTACGGCTGGACGGTGTTCTGGAGGGTGTAGAAGCCGTGCATCGTCGCGCCCGCCTCAGGCGTTCAGCAGCTCCCGGATCGGGCCGAGCGCGAAGTACACGACGAACGCGGCGCCCGCGATCCACATAAGCGGGTGGACCTTGCGCGCCTTGCCGACCGCGATCTGCAGGACCACGTAGGCGACGAACCCGGCGCCCATGCCCGTGGTGATCGAGTACGTGAACGGCATGAGGACGATCGTGAGGAACGCGGGGATCGCGACCTCCCAGTGCTTCCAGTCGATGCCGGAGACCTGGGTCATCATGAGGAAGCCGACGACGACGAGCGCAGGGGTCGCGGCCTCGTAGGGCACCATCGCGACGAGCGGCGAGAGGAACGTGGCGAGCAGGAACGCGACGCCGGTCGTGATGCTCGCGAGGCCCGTGCGGGCGCCGTCACCGACACCCGTGGTCGACTCGACGTACGCGGTGTTCGACGACACCGACCCGACACCGCCCGCGACCGCGGCGACGGAGTCGACGATCAGGATCTTCTTGGTGCCGATCGGGTCACCCTGGGCGTCGAGGAGCTTGGCCTCGGACCCGACGGCGACCATGGTCCCCATCGTGTCGAAGAAGTCCGCGAGGACGAGCGAGAACACCAGCAGGACGACGGTGAGGATGCCGAGCTCGCGGAACCCGCCGGTGAGCGAGAAGTGGCCGACGATCGAGAAGTCCGGAAGGTCGACGACCTTGTGGGGCCACTCGGGCACGTCCAGCGACCAGCCGCGCGGGTTCTTGTCGCTCTGCGCGCCGATCGCGAACGCGGCCTGGAGGATCGCCGCGGCGACCGTCATCGCGATGATCGAGATGAGGATCGCGCCGCGCACCTTGCGGACCATGAGGACGAGCGTGAGCAGCAGCCCGACGACGAACACCAGCAGCGGCCAGCCGGCCAGCGACCCCTGGATCCCGAGCTGGAGCGGGGTGCCGTTGCCCGGCCGGACGAAGCCGGAGTCGAAGAAGCCCAGGAGCGCGATGAACAGGCCGATGCCGACGCTGATCGCGACCTTGAGCTCGCGCGGGACCGCCCGGAACATCGCCGTCCGGAACCCGGTGAGCACGAGGACGAGCATGACGATGCCCTCGAGGACCACGAGGCCCATCGCGTCGGCCCACGTCATCCCGGGCTGCGCCGCGATGGAGAACGCGACGACCGCGTTGAGGCCGAGGCCCGTGGCGATCGAGAGCGGGAAGTTCGCGACCGCGCCCATGAGGATCGACATCGCACCCGCGACGAGGGCCGTGGTCGCGGCGATCGTCGCGCGGCCCTCGGCCCCGCCGAGGAGCGCGCCGGTGCCGTCCTTCCCGCCGAGGATCAGGGGGTTCAGCGCGATGATGTAGCACATCGAGAAGAAGGTGACGAGGCCACCCCGGATCTCGGTGCCGACCGTCGAGCCTCGCTCGCTGATCTTGAAGAACCGGTCGACGGCGGAGCGCTGCGCGGTGGGGGCGGCGGACGTCATGGGAGCATCGTGCCAGATTCCGGGACCGGTGCTGCGCCGTCGGGCACGACGGGCGGGACCCGGGTCAGGAGGTCAGAACGCCCCGTCGCCGCGCAGGACCGCCTTGGCGGTGCGCGCGAGGATCACGAGGTCGCCGAACAGGGTCCAGTTCTCGACGTAGTAGACGTCGAGGCGCACGCTCTGCTCCCACGACAGCTCGGACCGACCGCTGGTCTGCCAGAGCCCCGTCATGCCGGGCTTGACGAGCAGCCGGCGGCGCACGTCGTTCTCGTAGGCGGAGACCTCGCCGGGCAGCGGGGGCCGCGGGCCGACGAGGCTCATGTCGCCGCGGAGCACGTTGAAGAGCTGGGGGAGCTCGTCGATCGAGTACCGGCGCAGGGCGTGCCCGACCCGGGTGACGCGCGGGTCGTCGCGGATCTTGAAGAGCGGCCCGGCACCCTCGTTGAGGTCGGCGAGCGCGTCGACCTCGTCCTCGGCGCCCTCGCGCATCGACCGGAACTTGTACATCGGGAAGAGCGTCCCGTTGCGTCCCACACGCTGCTGGGAGAAGAGCACCTTCCCCCGGCTCGTCGACTTCACGGCGATCGCGACGGCGAGCAGGACGGGGCTCAGCAGGAGCGCGAGCACGAACGCGCCGAACCAGTCGGTGAGCGCCTTGAGCCAGTACCGGCCGCCCGTGAACCGGGGCGCCTCGACGTGCACGAGGGCCGCGTTCTCCGCGGGGGTGATGGCGATGCGGGGGCCGGCGACGTCCGCGAGCGCCGCGGTGAGCATGAGGTCGACGCCGGACGGCTCGAGCTCCCACCCCAGCCGGCGGACGACGTCCTTGGTGAGCGCGCCCGAGCCCGTCACGGCGACGGTGTCGACGCCGATGGCACCCGCGATCTCCGCCGCACCGAAGACGTCGCCGAGGACCGGGACGCCCTGGACGTCGGGCCCGTCGGCGAGCTCGGCCACGGGGACGCACGCGCCGACGACGCGGTAGCCCGAGTCGCGCCGGTTGTTGAGGTCGGAGACGAGGTCCTCCACGTTCGACCGGTGCCCGATCGCGAGGACGGTCGAGACGCACAGCCCCTCGTCACGACGCGCGTGCAGCCACTGCCGCCAGCCGTACCGCCCGAGGAGGAGCGTGACGAGTCCGAGGGGCGCGGCGACGGCGATGTAGCCGCGGGCGCCGTACTCGCGTGCGATGAACGCGACGATCGCGAGCGCGGCGAACACGCGCCAGGTCGCGCCGAAGACGCGCTGGTACTCCGTGGAGCCGACGCCCAGCACCTTGATGTCGCGCGACTTCGTGTAGGCGAGGAAGCCGAACCAGCACAGGGCGATCAGGGCCGCCCGCACCGGGTCGTGCCAGGTGACACCGGCGTCCGGGCGGCCGGCGACGATGCCGCGCCAGTGCACGACGTAGCCGACGACGACGGACAGCAGGATCGCGGCGGCGTCGGTGAGGAGCAGGCGACGGCGGAAGGAGGCGTACCACCGCGACCGGTCGACGTCGGCGCGGGCGGCCCGGACGCGGGCCCGACGGCGCGCCTCGGCGGCCCGGGGCGGGGTGCCCCGGAAGCGGTCGGCGACGATGCCCGCCACGTTGTTCCTTCCGCTCGCGCGAGTCGTTGCTGCGGCCCCGCGACGGGAGCCGTGACCGCCTTCGGGCCCGCGGCACCCGCGTTGCGGGCGGCCCGTCGGACCGAGAGAAGGACCTGAGAAGACGTGAGCGAGGATACCGCCCGCGCGATACGTGCCAACGACGTCATACGACTCTTTCACCCGGATGAACTGGACGAGTGTCCAAGTTACGCCCTGGCGCGACTCGCGACGGCCATGCCCTCCCCGCTGGACTACGCTCGAGGCGTGCCCTCGCTGAAGGACGTCGTCCTCCACCCCGACCGTCGCCGGGCCGAGGTCCCCGCCGAGCGGGTCGACCTCCGGCAGCCGATCTGGCTCGGTATCGCGGCCTGGACGGTCGCGCTCGTCGTCGCGGTCGTGCTCGAGGCGACGAGCACCGTGACGGGCGGCCGGTTCGTGGCGATCGCGTGCGCCGGCCTCGCCCTGGGAGGCGTCGGGCTGTGGTGGGAGCACCGCAACCGCACGCGCTACCACGGCTGATCGCGCGGTCGTCGTCGGGCGTTGCCCTTGTCCAGGGCGACCCCGCGCGCTAGCGTGACGGCGCCTGCATGACCCGCGGAGCGGCTGGTCATTCGCGCATCCCCCGGGGCCCGTGCCTCGCCACCGTCGGCGAGGACGACCGCGCGCCCCCTGGCATCCGCGAAGGAACGCTCCGATGAGACCCGACCGACCCCGCTCCGTCCTGCCCGCCGCCCTCGCCGCGGTCGCGACCGTCGCCGCCCTGGCGGCCGGCGTCGCACCCGCGTCCGCGCAGGGGAGCCACGCTCCGCGCCCCACCCCGACGAGCGTCCCCGGCACGGCGCTCTCCTCCCTCGGCACGTCGCAGCGGCTCGGCGCTACCGGCGACGTGGGTGCCCGCGTCCCGTTCACCGAGTACGAGGCCGAGGACGCCGCCACGAACGGCACGCGGCTCGCGCCCACCCGGGCGTACACGCAGCTCGCGTCCGAGGCCTCCGGGCGCGAGGCCGTGCGCCTGCGCGCCGGGCAGCACCTCGACGTGGTCCTCGCGAAGCTCACGAACGCCGTCGACGTCCGGTACTCCGTGCCCGACGGGACCGACACGACGCTCGCGGTGAACGCGGTCGACCCCCGCGGCCGCGCCACCGCGCTCCCCTCGCTCGCGCTCACGTCCCGCTACTCCTGGGCGTACGGGAACTACCCCTTCACCAACGACCCGGCCGACGGCGGCGCGCACCACTTCTTCGACGACGCGCGGACGCTCCTCGGGAAGACCGTGCCCGCCGGGACGACCATCCGGTTCACCGCCCGCGCCGACGGGACGGTGCTCGACCTCGCGGACTTCGAGGTCGCGACGCGCACGGCCGCGCCCCGCGGCTCCGTCGACGCCACGACGTTCGGCGCGGACCCCACCGGGACCACGGACTCGGGCGAGGCGCTGCAGGCGGCCCTCGACGCGGCGTCGTCGGCGGGGAAGACGCTGTACGTGCCCGCGGGCACGTACCAGGTGAACCGGCAGCTCGTGGTCGACGACGTCACCGTCGTGGGCGCGGGCCCCTGGTACACGGTGCTCACCGGCGACAAGGTCGGCGTGTTCGGCAAGGGCGCGCCCGGCTCGGCGGACGTGCACCTGTCGGGCTTCGCCATCGAGGGCACGACGATCGTGCGCAACGACCAGACGACGGACTCCGGGCTCGGCGGTGTGATCGGGGGCGGCTCGACGATCACGGACCTGTGGATCGAGCACACGAAGGTCGGCGCCTGGCTCGACGGCCCGTCGGACGGGCTCACGCTCTCCCGGCTGCGGATCCAGGACACCTGGGCGGACGGGATCAACCTGCACGACGGCGTCGCGCGCACCACCGTGTCGGACACGTTCGTGCGGAACACCGGTGACGACGGGATGGCCATGTGGTCGGACCGCGACGCCGACCACGACGACGCGTTCACGCGCGACACGGTCGCGCTGCCGATCCTCGCGAACGCCTACGCGATCTACGGCGGCCACGACAACGCCGTGACCCGCTCCGTCGCCGCGGACACCGTGTCGCACGGGGGCGGAGTGCACGTCGGCAACCGGTTCGGGGCCGTCCCGCTGTCGGGCACCACGACGGTCAGCGACGACGTGCTGCTGCGCACCGGCTCGCTCAACCCCGACGAGCCCGTGCAGGTCGGCGCGTTCTGGCTCTGGGCGGCCGACGCCCCCATCACCGGCCGGGTGGTCGCCGACGGGCTGTCGATCCTCGACTCCTCGGACGAGGCGATTCAGGTGCACGGGTCCTCGGTCACGGGGCTCACCGTGTCGGACGTGCGGATCGACCGCGCCGGCACGTTCGCGCTCCAGCTCGAGGCCGCCGGGTCCGGGACGTTCCGCGACGTCGTCGCCACCCGCCTCGGGGGCGCCACGAGCGGGCGGACGTACGGCGTGCTCGACGATCGCAGCGGCTTCGCGCTCACCCGGCAGGGGCTGTCGCGCGTGAGCTGGCTCGGCACGACGCGCACCCTGCCCGCGCTCGGGCAGCTCGAGCTGAAGGAGGCCGACGGGATCGACTTCGGCTTCCAGGAACTCGGCACCAGCACGACCCGGACGCTCACGATCCACAATCCCGGGCCGCGCGCGGTGACGGTCGAGCGGGTGCTGCCGCCCGCCGGGTTCACGGTCGCCCGGGGCTGCACGACGATCCGGGCCGGTGCGTCGTGCACGCTCACCCTCACGTTCAGCCCGACGGCGTCCGCGAACTACTCGGGCCTCGTCACGATCGACTCGACCTCACCGGCCGGGCCGTACGTCGTCATGCTGACCGGCGTCGGGTTCGACCCCGATGGCAACCTCGCGCTCGGCCGGAGCATCACCTCGAGCTCGCAAGCCAGCGGCTTCGGGCCCGCGAACGCCGTGGACGGCAACCCCGCCACGTACTTCGAGAGCCTCGACGGCGCCGACTACCCGCAGACCGTCACGCTCGACCTCGGCGAGGCGTTCTCCGTCGACCGCATCGTGCTCCGCCTGCCCCCAGGGTGGGGCGCCCGCACGCAGAACATCGGGATCGAGGCCGACGGCGCTCCGCTCGTCGCCGCTACGGACTACACGCTCGACCCGGACGTCGACGACAACTCGGTCACGATCACGTTCCCCGCGACCGACCTGCGGACGCTGACCTTCACCCTGAGCGGGAACACGGGCTGGCCGCCCGCGTCGCAGCTCTCGGAGATCGAGGTCTACGCGCACTGACGCGTCCCACCGACGGTGACGCCGGCCCGAGGGCCGAGCGTCACCGTCGGCGCGGTGCGTCAGTCCCAGGCGGTCTCCACGACGAGGGCGTCGGCGGCGGACGGGTCCGCGAGCGCCGCCGCGAGCGCGTGGCGCAGCGACCAGTCCCCCGCGGCGAGCGCGAGCCCGCGAGCGAGCCCGTCGGTCGTCGTCGCGTGCACGACGGCGTCCCCCGCCTCCCCCGGTCCGCTCGCCCGTAGCGTGACCCACCACGGGACCGAGTGGCCAGCCACGACGAGGCGGCGGTGCCGGACGGCGTCGATCGTCACGTCGGGCACGAGTGCGACGACGGCAGCGGGCAACCGCCAGCGCCCAGCGTCACCGTCGGCGGGCGCGGCGTCACCGTCGGCGTCGGGTGGGACGTCGTCGGCCTGCACGTCGAGGTCGAGCGCGTCCGCGACGGCGTCGACCTCGCCCGGCGCCGCCGGCACCACGGACCCGAGCACCGCGGCGTGCGGCCCGGACGCGACCCGGGCGTCCGCGGCGTCGACGACGCGCGCACGGGGCCGGCCGTCGTCGTCGAGCACGAGCGCGAGCACCCGGTCGGGCGGCGGGTCCCAGACCGCCCCGCGACCGGCGGCGGCACGCAGCGCCCGCCACAGGGCCGCGGCGTCCGCGAGAGGCACGTCGTCACCCGCATCCCGGTCGGCGACGCGGTCGAGGACCTCGCCCAGCGCGTCGTCGTCGAGCGCGTCGAGGCTCCGCACCGCCCCCAGCGCCTCAGCGACCCGCGGGTCGGCGAGCACGTCGGCCAGGCCGGCGGCGTCGGGCGCGGTCTCGTCGAGGCCGGGCACGAACGGCACGTGCGGCCCTCGCCCACCGGCCGGGACCGTGAACGGCGCGCCGAGCCTCGCGCGCACCCACCCGGACAGGTGCGACGCCTCGCCGAGCGGCCGGGCGAGGAGCGCGGCGCGCAAGCGGGGCTCGGCCAGCACGTGCAGGACGACCTCGGCGGTCGCGTCGTCGGGCACGGCGTCGAGCGGCACGACGACGTCGAGCTCGTCCACGAGCGTGCCGCCGCCCACCCGGTCCGCGAGCGCCTCGAGGTGGTCGAGCACGTCGTCGCCGAGGAGGTCGTCGAGGTCGTCCGGCAGGGTGGCGTCCTCGCCCGGTCCCGGCAGGACGACGTCGCGCAGCGTCACGACGTCGAGGTCGTCGTGCGCGCCGAGAGCCTTCGCGGCGTCGAGGAGGGCGACGGGGTCGGCGCCGGGCGGGAGCGCGTCGACGTCGAGGAGGTCGAGGTCGAGCACGTCGGCGGCCCAGGTCCCGGGGACGGCGAGGTCGGCGGCGGCCTGCGGGGCGACGGGCTCCCCGGTCTCGCCGTCGAGGGCGGGCAGGAGGACGGCGCCCGCTGCGCGCGGGAGCACCACCGACGGGTGGGCCCGCCGGATCGCGGCGACGACCGCGAGCACCCGGGCCGCGTCGTCGGGCTCGTTGTCGGGCGCCTCCGGTTCCTCGGCGGCGCGCAGCAGCGCCGCCCGGACCGCCGGGAGCTCGAGCACCGCCGGGTCGTCGGGCGCGAGTGCGCCGAGCTCGTGGAGCACGGGATGCGCGGCGTCGGGATGAGCCACGGGCACGCTCCAGACGCGGAACGCGTCGAGGACGTCGTCGGGGGCGTCGCCCGCGACGACGCCGCGGGCACCTCGCACCGTGACGGCCGCGGCGACCGGCCGGCCCGGGGCGTCCGCGGGCGGGACGACGGGGACCGGGAGGGACGCGAGCGCCTCGCGCACGTCCGGGTCGGACGCGTAGGGGGCGAGGGCCGCGAGCACGCGGCCCCAGCCGCCCGGCGGCAGGCCCGGCGCGAGGTCCTCGACGACGTCCGCGAGCGGCCGCACGGACACGCCGAGCAGCCGCGCGGCGCCGCGCGCGGACGGCGGCAGGGTCGTGAGCCCGTGCAGGGCGGGGCGGAGCGCGTCGACGACCGACGCGTCCACCCCGACGGGGCCCTCGATCGCGACGGCCTCGCGCGCGGGCGTCCCGTCGAACAGGGGCGCGTCACGGAGGGCAGCGACCGCGGCGCCCTGCACGACCGCGTCGGCCCATCCCGCGGGGACGCCCCGGGGAACGAGCGCGAGCGCGCCGTCGGGGTGCTCGCGCGCGATCTCGGCGACGGTGCGCGCGAACAGCTCGCCCGCCTCCCGGGCGACGTGCTCGGCGAGCGGCCCCTCGACCGCGTGCCGGCGGGTCGCGTCGAGCGGCAGCGTCGCGACGAGCACACCGGGCAGCGTGGTGCGGTCCGCGGTGGGCGTGGGGGCGTGCACGACGCCCGACCCCGCCGGGCGGGCGGTGCCGGCGGACTCCGCCACGGGCAGCGCCCACGTCACGCTCCAGCCCGTGCGGTCCCGCTCCTCCACCGGACGGTCGGCGAGCAGCGCGACCGGCACGGCGCCGTGGGCCGTGGCGACCCGCCACCCCCGCTCGGGCGAGAACGCGTCCCGTCCGAGCGCACGGACCTCGCCGCCCGCGTCGACCCGCACCACGTCGAGCGCGCCGAGCGCGAGCAGGAGCGCGTCGTCGAGGTCGTCGAGCTGGTGGCGGACCGCGGCGACGGCGTCGTCGTCGCGCAGGGCCAGGACGACGGCGGTCGCCCGGCCGGGCGACGGCAGCGCGCCGGAGCCCACCTGCGCGGCGAGGCGGGCGACGTCGTCGGCGGGGAGCGGGAACGGCAGGCGCAGGACGGGGAGCGCGTCGCCGCGGTCGGGCAGGCGGTCCGCGAGCCCGTGCTCGGCGAGGAGGCCGCGCGTGCGGACGAGGGAGAACGCGACGCCGTCCGCGGCGCCGTCGCCGGCGCGCGTGACGACGGCGACCTCGTCGGCCACGGACCGGACGGCCGCGAAGCCGACCCCGAACCGTCCGACGACCGCACCGCCCGGAGCGCCGCCCGGCCCTGCCTTGGTGGAGGCGCGCAGCGACGCGAGGGACGCCACGCCGTCGGCGGTCAGGGGCGCGCCCGTGTTCTCCGCGACGAGGTACCCGGCGGGTGCGCCTTCGCCGGCGAGCTCGACGAGCCGGAGCGTCAGCTCTCCCGGAGCGTCCCCGCAGCCGCCGCGTCGGCGGCGTTCTGCGCGAGCTCGACGACCACGCGGTCGCGGTACCAGCCGCGGGCGTGGTCCTCCTCGAGGTTCGCGTCCTCACGCAGGCGCGTCGGCGAGGACCGCCAGGCCCGGACGGCAGCGTCCCGCAGGGCCGCGGTGCCGAACCGGTCGGCGGGGGCGTCGCTCACGGCGCGGGCGTGGTCTCCTCGGACGACGGCGCCTCGAGTGCGGACGCCGCGGCGGCCGGCTCCTCGGAGGCAGGCTCCTCGGGGGCGCGCTCGACCTCGATGCGGAGCTCGTCGATCAGCGGGTCCGGCGCGGGCCAGTCGCTCGCGTGCTGCGGGACGTCGGTCTCGGAGTGCGCGCCGCAGCCGTGGTCGAGGCTCACGACCTTGCCGTCGTCGGGCGACCAGGCGTTGGCGCAGACCCCGAAGAGCTGGCCGAGCGAGCCCTGCAGCGGCACGAGGAAACCACAGGAGGCGCACTCGGCATCGGCCGCGACCGCCCCGGGCGCCGTCGGGCCGCGCGTGCCGCGGTACCAGCGCTCGGCGGCCTCGTCCCGGCCCTGCGGGCCGAGGATCCGCACCCGTGCGAGGGCGAGCTCGTCGATGGCGACGCGGTCCTCCTCCTCGTCGCCCGTGGGCGTGTACCCGGCGACCAGGCGCGGGTCGTCGGCGAGGAAGGGCAGCACGTCGCCGGTTCCGACGTCGCCCGGGCGCAGCCGCTCCGACCAGGGCAGCCACGCCGGGGGCAGGAGCGCGCCGTCGCCGGGCAGGAGGGCGACCTCGCAGACCGTGGCCGTGCGGCTGCGCGGGATCCGGGACACGCTGACCGACCAGTGCCAGCCCGCGTAGCCGCGCATCGTGCACGCGAACCGGTGGGTCGCGAACCGGTCGGCGTCGATGCTGACCCCGAGGTGCTCGCCGACGTCCGACGCCGACTCCGCGTCCTGCTCGGCAGCCGTGCGAGCCAGCTCGACGGCGCCCTCGAGCACGGCGTCGTGGCCGCGCGCCGCGCGGGTCGTCCGCGCCGTGCGGGGGCGCGGGTCGTGGTGGAGCGGGTCGTCGGCGCCATGTCAGGCCTCGAGGTCGTCCGCGACGGCCCGGAGCACGGTCGCGACCTTCGTCGCCGCGTCCTTCTCGGGGTAGCGGCCGCGGCGCAGGGCGTTGCCGACGCCGTCGAGCAGCTTGATGAGGTCCTCGACGATCACGGCCATGTCGTCGGCGGGCTTGCGCTTCTGGATGCGCTGCGCGCGCTCGACCGAGGGCGCGGGCTCGAGGAGCCGTACGCCCATGGCCTGCGGCCCGCGGCGACCGTCGGCGACGCTGAACTCGACCTTGGCGCCGGGCTTCACGTTCGCGGCGTCGGGCAGCTCGTTGGCGTGCACGAAGACCTCGCCGCCCTCGTCGGACGCGATGAAGCCGAAGCCTTTCGTGGTGTCGAACCACTTGACCTTGCCGGTGGGCACGTAGAACCTCTGCGATGTCGTCGGGAATGCTCAGCGATCCAGCGTACCGGGCGCAGGCGCTCCCGGGCCACGGAGTTGCCCGTCGGCGCGGGTGGCGCGTCCGCGCTCAGGCCCGGGCAGGTACGGGTTCGTCGGCCGGGACGACGTTGAGGTTCGAGCGGAACAGGTTGGCGGGGTCGACCTGACGCTTGACGGCCCGCAGCCGGCGGAGCGTGTCGGGCGGGTAGGGGTCACCGGCGCCCGGTTCCGCGACGAAGTTCACGTACGCCGCGCCTCCGAGGCGCAGCGCACCCGCCGTCCGGGCGACCCAGTCGCGACCCGCGTCGGCGCCGCTGCCTTCGGGGCTCAGGGCCCCGACCGTCGCCATCACCGCCTGGTCGCGGTGCGCGAACGCGGTCGCGTCGCCCGGCACGCGGGCGATCGCGCCGCCCATCGGCCGCAGGTTGACGACGGCGACGGGCGTCGGCGCGGTCCGGACGGCGTCGACCACCGCGGCGGCCTCGTCCTCGGGGACGGACTCGACGAAGCCGGTGCGCTGCGCGGGCCACGTGCCGGCCTGGTTCGGCGCGAGCCCGAACAGGTCGGGGTACGGCTGCGGACGGACGAGATCGACCAGCACCGTGCCGGACGCGCGCACCGGCGCGAGGACGGCGTCCGCCTCCTCGAGCGGGCCTGCGTAGCAGACCAGCGCGACGACGATCGGCGTGCCGTGGCGTTCGGCGGGCAGGAACGGGCCGGCGGCGCCTTCATGACGTTGACCATGAGCGACAGCTCGTCGGGCGCCGCGGCGGCCGCCGCGAGGAGCGCGCCGACGGTCCGCGGATCGGGGGCGAACGCCAGCAGCCCGCCCGTCACGACCGTCGTCGGCGTGAGCCGGAGGTGGAGGCGGGTGACGACGCCGAAGTTCCCGCCGCCACCACGGAGAGCCCAGAACAGCTCGGGGTTCTCGTCGTCGGAGGCCCGGACGACGGTGCCGTCCGCGAGGACGACCTCGGCCCCCAGCACGTTGTCCAGCGTGAGGCCGTCCCGGCGGCTGAGGTAGCCGATGCCGCCGCCGAGCGCGAGGCCCGGGACCCCGACGCCGAGCGTGTCGCCGAACCCGGTCGCGAGGCCGTGCACCGCGGCCGCGCCGGTGTAGTCCCCCGCCGTCGTGCCCGCCGACGCGGTCCCGACGCGGCGCACCGGGTCGATCCGCACGCCGCCGAGGAGGCGCAGGTCGAGCACGAGTCCGCCGGCCACCGTGCCGTAGCGCGCGTAGCCGTGGCCGCCGCCCCGGACGGCGAACGGGACGCCCGTGGCCGCGGCAGCCCGCACGACGGCGGAGACCTCCCCCACGTCGCAGGGCCGGGCCACGAGCGCCGGAGCGGCGCCGTCGCCCGCGAAGACCACCCGCGCCACGTCGTCGAACCCGGCGTCGCGGGGCGTCACGACGAGCCCGTCCCGTTCCTCGCCGAGCCTCTTCCTCACCTCGTCGATCGGTGTCATCGTCCCTGCCTCTCGTGTCGCGACCGGGACCCGCGCGGGCCCCTCCGGAAACACGTTAGAGATCGAATGATTCGATATCAAGAGGTTAGACGTCTGAAGATATGGCGTCCAAGGAGTGCGGCTAGGCTCGGTCCATGAGCTTCGGCGAGCACAGGGCGCTCGGGATCACGCTCTGGGAGACCACCCAGGCCGTGAACAAGGCCTTCGAGCGGCGGCTCGACGCGGCCGGTGGGAACCGCGCCGTCTGGTTCATCTTCCTGGCGCTCTCGGACGGCGGTCACGCCACCCAGCGCGACCTCGCGCGCACGGTCGGGATCACCGACGCGACCCTCACGCACCACCTCACGAGCCTCGAGCAGCGCGGGCTCGTCACCCGGACGCGCGACGACCACGACCGCCGCGTCCAGCGCATCACGTTCACGCCCGAGGGGCGCGCGTCGTTCGAGCGCATGCGCGAGGCCGCGATCGACTACGACCGCGTCCTCAAGGCCGCGCTGGGCGACGACGTCGACCTCGTGTTCGACGCGCTGCACCGGCTCGCCGCGGTGGCCGAGGAGCCGACCGACTGACGGACGTGCGCCGCGCTCAGCCCGCGACGACGAGCACGAGCGAGCCCTCGAACGTCGGCTGCGTGCGGAGGTGCCCGGGCCGCGCGTCCCACGCCCCCGACCCGAGGTCGGCGCCGAGGTCCCGGACGAACCGCGCATGGACGGCGTCGCCGACGAAGCTCCACGCGGACATGGCCGCGCGGACCTCCGGCTCGAGCAGACGCTCGGGCCGCCCGTCGTAGGCCTCGCCGAACCCGTCGGTGCAGTCGAGCGGGATCGGCACGGACCCGACGACAGCGCCCCGCCCGAGCAGCGTCCCGATCACCTCGGACTCCGGGTACCGACGGGCCTCGGTGGCGATCACCTCGGGGGCGTACTCCGCGAGCCAGAACCGCTCGAGCAGGGCCGGGTCGCACGTCAGCACGACGACGGGGCCGCGCGTCACGCGCCGCACCTCCGCCAGCCCGGCGGCGAGGTCGCCCCACTGGTGCACCGAGAACGTCGTCATGGCGGCGTCGAACGTGTCGTCGTCGAAGGGCAGCGACTCGGCGGTGGCGTCGACCGCAGGGGCGAGCCCCGCCGGACGCTGCGCCCGCATCGTCGCCGACGGCTCCACGGGCGTGACGTCCCGGTCACGCGGCTCGTACGAGCCGGCGCCCGCACCCACGTTGAGGACCGTCCGGGCGGACCTCTCGGCCTCGGCGCCCGCACCGTAGACTCGATCGGATGGCCAGGCCCGACCGCAGCACCCCGCCGAGCGCCGGCGCCGCACCCGTCGGATCGCCCGGCGCCCGCTCGTTCAGCGAGGCGCTGCGTGACCGGGACGACACGGCGCTCGTCGCGCTGCTGCGCGCCCGCCCGGACCTGGCGAGCCCCTCCCCCTCGACGATCCGCTCGCTCGCGGCCCGGGCGACGGGCCGCACGAGCGTCGACCGCGCGCTCGCCGAGCTCGACACGTTCGCGCTGCAGGTGCTCGAGGCGTTCGCCGTGCGGGGGCCGAGCCCCACGACCGGACGCCGCACGCGCTCGACGTGGGCGCCGTCGTCGGGGGCCTCGCCCCGGCCGACGACGTCCCCGCGGACGACCTCGCGCCTGCCGCGAGCGCCACGGCCGAGCGGCTCGAGGTCCTGGCCCTCGTGTGGGACGCGGCCGCGCCCGGTGCGGCCCCCGACCTGCGCGCGGCCCCCGGGGTCCTCGAGTCCCTCGGCCCGTACCCCGCGGGGCTCCTCGCGCCCGAGCCCGCGACCGCCCCGGACGACCGCGCGCTCGCCCCGCTCGACGACGCCCCGCCCGGCGCACGCGCGATCCTCGACGCCCTCACGTGGGGCCTGCCGGTGGGCGTCGCGCCGCGCTCGGAGGCGCGGGCCGTCACCGCGACGGACTGGCTGGTCGCGCACGGTCTGCTCGAGCGCCTCGGCGGCGACGACGCGGGTCGCGTGGCGGTCCCGGCGCCGGTGTCGCTGGCCCTGCGGGGCGGGCTGACCCACCGCGACGTCCGGCCCACGCCGCCCGTGCCGGAGCGCGCGCCGCACCCGGCCGCGACGGTCGACGCCGAGGCCGGCCGCGCCGCCGAGGAGGCCGTGCGGCTGGTGACCGACCTCGTGCGCGCGTGGGAGCAGGCGCCTCCGCCCGTCCTGCGGACCGGGGGCCTCGGCGCACGCGACCTGCGCCGGCTCGCATTGCGGCTCGACGTCGACGAGCCGACCGCGGCCCAGGTCGCGGAGCTCGCGCTCGCCGCCGAGCTCGTCGCCGACGACGGCGAGGTCCCCGCCTCGTTCGTCCCGACGACGCTCGTCGACGCCTGGCTCACGGACGACGTCGCCGGCCGCTGGGCCGACCTCGCCCGCGCCTGGCTGACGTCGTCGCGCACGCCGTGGGTCGCGACGACCCGCGACGCGGCGGGCACTCTCCGCTCGGCCCTCGACCCGACGCACACCGCGGGCTGGGCCGCGCGGCTGCGGCGCACCGTGCTCGACGCCGCCGCGTCGTCGCCCGCACCCTCGCCGACGACGACGTCCAGGACGTCCTCGCCTGGACCACCCCGCGCGCGGTCCCGCCCCGGGAGGCGGTGGCGGGCGTCTGGCGCGGCGCGGAGCTGCTGGGCGTCGTCGCGCTGGGCACGCTCGGCGCTCCAGGTGCCGCGCTCCTCGCGGAGGCCGACGGCGGTTCGGGCCCCGGCGCCGACCCGGTCGCCGCGCTCGACGCCGTCCTGCCACCCGAGGTGGACGACCTGCTCCTCCAGGGCGACCTCACCGGCATCGTCCCGGGCCGTCCCACGCGGGACCTCGCCCGGCTCCTCGACGACGCCGCTGCGATCGAGTCGCGGGGCGGCGCGCTGACGGTCCGGTTCACGCTCGACTCGGTCACGCGGGCCCTCGCGGCGGGCAGCGCGGGCGATGCCGACACCCTCCTCGCGGCCCTCGCTCGGCACACGCGCGGGTCCGTCCCGCAGCCCCTCGAGTACCTCGTCCGCGACGCGGCGCGGCGGTTCGGCCGGGTGCGCGTGGGCGCGGCGCTCAGCTACGTGCGCGTCGACGACCCCGCCCTCGTCGCGTCGTTCCTGGCCGACCCGTCCCTGCGGGCCACCGGCCTGCACCAGCTCGGCCCCACCGTCCTCGCGGCGCACGTGTCCGCTGCCGAGCTGCGCGCCGCGCTCGCGTCGTCGGGCGTGAGCGCCGCTCTCGAGGACGACCAGGGCCGGACCGTGACGGCCGAGGCCGACCGGCCCCGCACCGTCCCGCCCGGACGCCGCCGCGGACGCTCCCGCTACGGCACCCCGACCGGCGCACCCGCCTCGGCCCCCGCCGAACGGGCCGCCCGGGCGGCGGGGCTCGTCGCGGCCCGTGCCGAGGCCGTCGTCGCGGAGCTGCGGTCCCGCGACGCCCTGGCCCACGCGGACGCCGGCTGGGGCCGCGACGGCGCGGTGCTCACCGTGGACCGGCCGGCCCACGGCGACGGGGCGCCCACGGCCGGCGCGATCCCGACCACGGAGCGACGGACCGCGGCGCCACGGGGAACGACGCCACACGGAACAACGGAGCCCGGCGACCTGTTGGGCCTCCTGCACGACGCCATCGCCGAGCAGGCTCTCGTCTCCCTCGAGACGGTCGACGCGCGCGGCGTGCCCGTGACCCGCACGGTCCGACCGCTGCGCCTCGATGGGGGCCGGCTGCGCGCCGTCGACCCGGCCCGCGACGCCGAGCTCACGGTCGCGGTCCACCGGATCGCGCGCGTCGTCCCGACCCCGACCACCCCCACGGAGAACGCATGACCGACGGACCGCTGATCGTCCAGAGCGACAAGACGCTCCTCCTCGAGGTCGACCATCCCCGTGCCGCCGAGGCGCGGCGCGCGATCGCCCCGTTCGCGGAGCTCGAGCGCGCTCCCGAGCACGTCCACACCTACCGGCTCACGCCGCTGGGCCTGTGGAACGCGCGCGCGGCCGGGCACGACGCCGAGCAGGTCGTCGCCGCCCTCATGGACTTCAGCCGGTACCCGGTGCCGCACCCGCTGCTCGTCGACGTCGCGGAGACGATGGCCCGCTACGGCCGCCTCCAGCTCGTCAAGCACCCCACGCACGGGCTGGTCCTGCAGTCCCTCGACCGGGCCGTCCTCACCGAGGTGCTGCGGTCCAAGCGCACCGCCGGGCTGCTGGGCGAGCGGATCGACGAGGACACCGTCGTCGTGCACCCGTCCGAGCGCGGCCACCTCAAGCAGGTGCTGGTCAAGCTCGGCTGGCCCGCCGAGGACCTCGCCGGGTACGTCGACGGCGAGCACCACGACATCGCCCTGACCCCCGACGGCTGGGAGCTGCGCCCCTACCAGGAGCACGCGGTGGAGAGCTTCTGGCACGGCGGGAGCGGCGTCGTCGTGCTGCCCTGCGGGGCCGGGAAGACCCTGGTCGGCGCGGGCGCCATGGCGAAGTCTTCCACGACGACGCTCATCCTCGTGACGAACACCGTCAGCGCCCGGCAGTGGAAGGACGAGCTCGTGAAGCGCACGAGCCTCACCGAGGACGAGATCGGCGAGTACTCGGGTGCCCGCAAGGAGATCAAGCCCGTCACCATCGCCACCTACCAGGTCCTCACGACCAAGCGGAAGGGCGTCTACACCCACCTCGAGCTGCTCGACGCCCGCGACTGGGGACTCGTCGTGTACGACGAGGTGCACCTGCTCCCCGCGCCGATCTTCCGCATGACCGCGGACCTGCAAGCGCGCCGCCGCCTCGGCCTCACCGCGACCCTCGTGCGCGAGGACGGCCGCGAGGACGAGGTCTTCTCGCTCATCGGCCCCAAGCGCTTCGACGCCCCCTGGAAGGACATCGAGGCGCAGGGCTACATCGCGCCCGCCGAGTGCGTCGAGGTCCGTCTCACCCTGCCCGACGGCGAGCGCATGGCCTACGCGACCGCCGAGCCGGAGGACAAGTACCGGCTCGCGGCGTCGGCGTCGGGCAAGAACCGGGTCGTGGAGCAGATCCTCGCGAAGCACCCCGACGACCAGGCGCTCGTCATCGGCCAGTACATCGACCAGCTGCACGAGCTCGCCGAGCACCTCGACGCGCCCCTCATCACGGGCGAGACGACGGTCCGCGAGCGCCAGCGCCTGTTCGACGCGTTCCGCACGGGCGAGATCCAGCACCTCGTGGTGAGCAAGGTCGCGAACTTCTCGATCGACCTGCCCGAGGCGTCGGTCGCGATCCAGGTCTCCGGGTCGTTCGGGTCGCGCCAGGAGGAGGCCCAGCGCCTCGGCCGCGTCATGCGCCCCAAGCACGACGGCCGGACCGCGCACTTCTACGCGGTCGTCGCGCGGGACACGGTGGACCAGGACTTCGCGGCGCATCGGCAGCGGTTCCTCGCCGAGCAGGGCTACGCGTACCGGATCGTCGACGCGGAGGACCTGGACGACACCCTGGACGCCGAGCGCGCGAGCTGACCAGGGATCGATCCCGGGGCGGGTGAGAAAACCTCCTTACACCCCCAGCCTGGTTGCGGGCCGCCGGGCCGCACGGAAGTATCGGGACGTGGCCCCCTCCCCGTCCGCGGCGGTCGCTCGCGACCGTCGTGCTCGCGCTGCTCGCGCTCGTCCTCGTGCCCGTCCTCCTCGTGCCGTCGTCGGCCGGCGCGACGGCGCCGCTCCCGCAGGTGGCGCCGTTCCGGCTGTCCGGGCCGATCACGGACCAGGTCGGTGCGCTCAAGGGCTCGGACGAGTCGGACGTCCAGGCCGCGCTGAACGACCTGTCGGACAAGACCCAGCTCGACCTGTGGGTCGTCTACGTGTCCTCGTTCGACGGCGCGTCGGGCTCGGACTGGGCCAAGCAGACGGCCGACCTGTCCCAGCTCGGGCAGAACCAGCTCCTGCTCGCGGTCGCCGTCGACGACCGCGCCTACGGGCTGCGCGTCGAGGCGCCCACGTCGGTCCTGTCCGACGACGACCTCGCGAAGGCCGACGACGCGATCCGCTCCCACCTGTCCGACGACGACTGGGCGGGCGCCGCGATCGCGGGCGCGCAGGCGCTCGAGGGCGGCTCGGGCTCGTCGGGCGCCTGGATCTGGTGGGTCCTCGGGCTCGGGGTGCTGGTCGTGATCGTGGTCTTCGTGGTCCGCGCGTCGCGCCGCGGCCGGAACCTCGCGAAGGCCGGCGGCCGCTACGTCCCGCCCGGCACCGACCCCGACGCCCCCGAGGCGCTCGCCGCCCTCACGACCGCCGACCTGCAGAAGCGCGCCGCGAACGCGCTCGTCACCCTCGACGACGACGCCAAGTCCGCCGAGCAGGAGCTGGGCTTCGCGCAGGCCCAGTTCGGCCAGGAGGCCACCCAGGAGTTCCAGGTCGCGCTCGACGACGCCAAGCAGAAGGTCGCGCAGGCGTTCACGCTCCGTCAGCGGCTCGACGACGACCAGCCCGAGATCGAGCCCCAGGCCCGGGGGATGCTGATCCAGATCGTCACGCTGTGCCGCGCGGCGTCGGACACCATGAAGGCGCAGGCGGCGAAGTTCGACGAGCTCCGCCAGCTCCAGGCCCGGGCCCCGGAGGTCCTCGACGAGGTCGAGCAGCGCGCCGGCGAGCTCCGGGCGCGCATCGACCCGTCGCGCGCGACGCTCACCGAGCTCGCCCGGACCTACCCGCCGACGGCGCTCGCGTCCGTCACCGGCAACCCCGACCAGGCGGCCGCGCTCCTCGACGGGGCGCTGCGCTCCGTGGCCGAGGGACGGGCCGACGTCGAGCGGGGCGACCGTGGCGCGGCCGTCGCCCGCTCGCGGGCCGCAGGGACCGCCGTCGGGCAGGCCGCGACCCTGCTCGACGCCGTCGACCACGCGGGCGAGAACCTCGCGCACGCGGGCGAGAACCTCGAGAAGGGCATCGCGTCCATCACGTCGGACCTCGCCGACGCGCAACGGCTCGCGCCGACCGACCCCGGCGTCCAGGGCGCGGTCGGCCCCGCGCAGGCGGCCGTGAGCGCCGCCCGCACCGCCCGCACCGGCGGCGACCCGCTCGCGGCCCAGGCCGGGCTGACGTCCGCGGAGGCCGCGCTCGACGAGGCCCTCGCCCCGTTCCGCGAGAAGGCCGAGGCCGACGCGAAGGCCCGCGCGCTCCTCGACCAGACGATCGGCCGCGTCGACTCGCAGACCCGCGCCGTCAACGACTTCATCGACACCCGCAAGGGCGCCGTCGGACCCGAGGCCCGCACCCGGCTGTCGGAGGCGGCGCGGCTGCTGCAGCAGGCGCTCGCGCTCAAGGACTCCGACCCGCAGCAGGCCCTCACGCTGGCCCAGCAGGCCGAGCAGTACGCGCAGCAGGCGCAGCAGCTCGCGCAGCGCGACGTCGAGACCTGGTCGAACCAGCAGCGCGGCCCCGGCGGGGGCGGCGGCTCCAACGTGGGCGGCATGATCCTCGGCGGGATCCTCATCGACTCGATCCTGCGCGGGGGCGGCGGCTTCGGCGGAGGCGGAGGCGGCTGGGGCGGCGGCGGGGGTGGCGGCGGCTTCGGCGGGGGCGGCGGGGGCGGCGGGGACCGCAGCACCGGTGGACGCTTCTGAGCACGGACGACCCAGCAGCAACGGCACGGCACGGCACGGACGACGGAGAGGCAAGGACATGGCCGAGAAGCAGAGCATCTTCGGGCGCATCGCCCAGCTCACGAAGGCGAACATCAACGCGCTGCTCGACAACGCGGAGGACCCGCAGAAGATGCTGGACCAGCTGGTCCGCGACTACACGAACAGCATCGCGGAAGCCGAGCAGGCCGTCGCGCAGACGATCGGCAACCTGCGGCTCGCCGAGCAGGACTACAACGAGGACGTCCACGCGTCGCAGGACTGGGGCCAGAAGGCGCTCGCCGCCTCCACGCAGGCCGACAAGTACCGTGCGGCGGGCGACACCGCGAACGCCGACAAGTTCGACAACCTCGCGAAGGTCGCGCTCGGCAAGCAGATCCAGGCCGAGCAGGAGGTCAAGCAGGCCGAGCCCCTCATCGCCTCCCAGCGCGAGACCGTCGAGAAGCTCAAGACCGGCCTCGCGACCATGAAGGACAAGCTGGGCGAGCTCAAGTCGAAGCGTGACTCCCTCGTCGCCCGTGCGAAGACGGCCCAGGCCCAGCAGCAGGTGCAGAGCGCGATCGGGTCGATCAACGTCCTCGACCCGACGAGCGAGGTCTCGCGGTTCGAGGAGAAGGTCCGCCGCCAGGAGGCCCTCGCGCAGGGCCAGGCCGAGATCCAGGCGTCGTCGCTGGACGCGCAGTTCGCGGAGCTCGAGACGTCCGGCGAGGAGATCGAGATCGAGGCGCGCCTGGCCGCCCTCAAGGGCTCCGGTCCGGCGACCCCCGCCGTCGCGCCCACCCCGGTGACGCCCGAGATCGCCGCGCCGCCGGCCACCGACGCGCAGTCCTAGGTCGGGACCACCGGGCGCGGGCTCGGAAGGCAACCAGGACTGCACACCGCGCGTGCACCTCTGCGCGGGCTCCCGGGGCGGGTCCAGCCGACGACGGCCGGACCCGCCCCTCCCCTTGCCACCCCTCCCCGCGAAGCAGGCCCCCGGGAGGGGTACTTCGCGGACGACGGCGCTCCCGCCGATAGGCTGACCGCATGAGCGACCCGAGCGCGAACCCCGCCCCGTCCGACCAGCCCGCGGCGGGCCTGGCCGTGACGAACGTCCCGACCTACCTGCTCGTGGACGGCGAGAACATCGACGCGACGCTCGGGATGAGCGTGCTCGGTCACCGTCCCAGCCCCGACGAGCGCCCGCGGTGGGACCGGATCGCGTCGTTCGTGGGAACCCAGTGGGGCGCGCCGGTCATCCCGCTGTTCTTCCTCAATGCGACGTCCGGCCAGCTCCCGATGCCGTTCGTCCAGGCGCTCCTCGCGATGAGCTACCGGCCCGTCCCCCTCGCGGGCAACGGGACCGAGAAGGTCGTCGACATGGGGATCCAGCGCACCCTGGAGGCGCTGCGAGACCGCCCGGGGAACGTGGTCCTCGCGAGCCACGACGGGGACTTCATCCCGCAGGTCGAGGCGCTGCTGGGCGAGGACCGGCGCGTGGGCCTGCTGGGCTTCCGCGAGTTCGTCAACCTGCGCATGACGGAGCTCGCGAGCCGCGGCCTGGAGATCCTCGACCTGGAGCACGACGTCCAGGCCTTCCAGACCCCGCTGCCGCGCGTGCGGATCATCCCGATCGAGGAGTTCGACCCGCTGCGCTTCCTCTGACGGCTCCCGGCCCGTTGCCAGGAATTCTCCAGGCAACGGGGACACACTCGATCCATGGGGAGTCCTGAGGCGCGGCTCGTGGTCGTCGACGACGAGCCCAACATCCGTGAGCTGCTGTCCACGTCGCTGCGGTTCGCCGGGTTCGAGGTGCATGCCGCCGCGGACGGGCAGAACGCGCTCAAGCTCGTACGCGACCTGGACCCTGACCTGGTCGTGCTCGACGTCATGCTGCCCGACATGGACGGTTTCACCGTCACCCGGCGCATGCGTGAGAAGGGCCAGTACACGCCCGTCCTGTTCCTGACGGCGCGCGACGACACGCAGGACAAGATCGCGGGCCTGACGGTCGGCGGCGACGACTACGTCACCAAGCCGTTCAGCCTCGAGGAGGTCGTCGCCCGCATCCGCGCCGTGCTCCGCCGCACGCACGCCGAGCCCGACGACACCGCCGTCCTGCGCTTCGCCGACCTCGAGCTCGACGAGGACTCGCACGAGGTGCACCGGGCCGGCCAGCTCGTCGAGCTGTCCCCCACCGAGTTCAAGCTGCTGCGCTACCTCA
The DNA here is from genome assembly GCF_030161555.1 of Luteimicrobium album. Classification (GTDB taxonomy): domain Bacteria; phylum Actinomycetota; class Actinomycetes; order Actinomycetales; family Cellulomonadaceae; genus Luteimicrobium; species Luteimicrobium album. The sequence goes on along the minus strand of NZ_BSUK01000001.1, from coordinate 2,307,843 downwards.
TGCTCAACGGCGGCCGCGTGCTGTCGAAGGCGCAGATCCTCGACCACGTGTGGCAGTACGACTGGGGCGGCGACGCGAACATCGTCGAGTCCTACATCTCCTACCTGCGCCGCAAGATCGACACCCTCACCACCACGGGTCCGGACGGCGAGCAGGTGCCGCTGCCCGCCCTCATCCAGACCAAGCGCGGCGTCGGGTACCTGCTCCGCCAGCCCCCGCGGTAACCGTCGTGACAGCGGGCACCCCGTGACGTTCATGAAGCAGTCCGGCAAGACGACCGTCGAGGTCGACGTGGACGAGACACCCGCTCCGGCCCGGCCGGGGCCGGCGGCCCGGTTCGCGCCGGCGGCACGCCCGCGCCGAACGACGGCCCGCGCGTCCTGCACGTCGACGCACCCCCGGCAGCCCCGGTGGGGCTGGTGGGCGCGCATCCCGTTGCGGTCGCGGCTCGTCGCGATCGTCTCCGCGCTGCTCGCTGTCGGACTCGTGGTGGCCGCGGTCGCGAGCATCACGCTCGTCCAGCGGTACCTCGTGGGGAAGGTCGACGACGAGCTCACGCAGAACGTGATGACCGTCGTGTCCCAGGTGTCGCAGATGCAGCACGGCACGGCTGTCAACAACGGCTTCCTGCCGTCGGAGTACTACGTCGACGTCGTGGGTACCGACGGCGAGTCGGGCTCGTACACCTGGGGCCACGTCACGGACCGCTACGGGGCCCCTCAGGTCCCCGACCTGACCCCGCTCCAGGTCAAGGTGCGCGGAGGCGAGGCCTTCACGGTCAACGCCTACTACGACGACGGCAAGAACAGCGGCACCCAGTGGCGCCTCCTCGCCATGACGTACCCGACCACGACGGGCGACACGGTCATCGTCTACGTCGGCCTCCCGCTCGCGGACGTCCAGTCGACGGTCCACCAGCTCGGCAAGGTCCTCGGCCTGACGGCGTTCGCGGTGATCATCGCGGGGGCGGCGCTCGGGTACTGGTTGATCCGGCGCGAGCTGCGCCCGCTGCACGCGATCGAGACGACGGCGGCCGCGATCGCGGGCGGCGACCTGGCCCGACGCATCCCGCAGGAGCCCCCGACCACCGAGGTGGGCTCCCTGACGGCGTCGCTCAACGCGATGCTCGCGCAGATCGAGGAGTCGTTCGCCGCCCAGGAGGCCTCGGAGGGGCGGATGCGCCGCTTCGTCTCGGACGCCTCGCACGAGCTCCGGACCCCGCTCGCGACGATCCGCGGGTACGGCGAGCTGTACCGCATGGGCGCGCTGACGACGTCGGACCAGGTGGACGACACCATGCGCCGCATCGAGGACTCCGCGAGCCGCATGGGCACGCTCGTCAACGACCTCCTCGCGCTGGCACGGCTCGACGAGGGTCGCCCGGTCCGCAAGGAGCCCGTGGACCTGACGGCCCTCGCGCAGGACGCGAAGCGCGACCTCGAGGCCCTCGACCCGTCGCGGACCGTGTCGCTCGTCTCGCTCACGCCCCCGGCCCCCACGACACGAGCCCGGCCGTGCCCGACGTCGTCGTGACGGGCGACGAGGACCGCCTGCGGCAGGTCCTCGCGAACCTCGTGGGCAACGTCGTCCGGCACACCCCGGCGGGCACGCCCGCCCAGCTCGCCGTGGGTCTGACCGACGACGGCGCCCGCGGCGTCGTCGAGGTCCGCGACCACGGTCCGGGCGTCAGCACGGAGCAGGCGCAGCACGTGTTCGAGCGGTTCTACCGTGCGGACTCCTCGCGCAACCGCGCGTCGGGCGGCTCGGGGCTGGGCCTCGCGATCGTCGCGGCGATCGTCGGCGCGCACGACGGTCACGTCGCGGTCCGCGACACCCCGGGCGGTGGTCTGACGGTCCGGCTCGAGGTCCCGGTCGTGGTGGCCGCTGTGACCGCCCCGTCAGAGTAGGCTCGCAGGCGTCAGAACACGTACGACGAAGGCGGGGCATGGGCGTCCAGGACGCACATCAATGGCTCGGCTCCTCGTGGCTCCGGTCGTGCCGGGGCGCGGGCGCGACAGCGTCCGACGAGGAGGTCCGCGCGGTAGGACAGCGGCTTCTCGACCGCTGGTCGCACCCGTCGCGGTCGTTCCACAACGTCCGGCACCTCATGGACGTGCTGGGCCGGGTGGACGAGCTCTCGCAGGAGACCCACGAGGCGGACGCCGTCCGGCTGGCCGCCTGGTACCACGGCGCCGTCTTCGCACACGACACGGACGCGGACCACGCGACGCTGGGCAGCGCGGACGAGGACGCGAGCGCGCTGCTCGCGCACGACGAGCTCGCGGGCCTCGGCGTCCCGGAGCGCACCGCGGCCCGCGTGCGCGACCTCGTCGCGATGCTCCACCGGCACTACCCGGAGCCCGGTGACGGCGACGCGGCCGTCCTGTCCGACGCGGACCTCGCGCTCCTGGCCGGCGAGCCGCAGCGGTACAAGGAGTACCTGCGCGCCGTGCGCGAGGAGTACGCGGCGATCCCGCTGCCCGAGTTCCTGCAGGCGCGGCGTGCGATCGTGTCGCGCTTCCTCGCGCGTCCCGCCATCTACGCGAGCCCGATGGGCCACGCGTGGGAGGAGGCGGCCCGCCAGAACCTGCAGGCCGAGCAGGCTCGCATCGACAAGGAGCTGGCCCGTCTCGCGGCCGTGCCTCCCGCCGATCCCGCGTCCTGACGGCCGTCCCCGGCTCGCGCCGGACGTGCGTCGTGCACAGGGCTCGTACCGGCCTCCCCCGACGGCACGGTCGCGGCCCTAGCGTCGTGCTCCGGTCGGGCCCAGCCGGGGCCTGGGAACGGAGGACGCCATGAGCAAGTTCGAGGTGGACAGCGCCGACGTCGCGCACGCGGCACGGACGGTCGAGAGCACCGCCTCCGCGGTGCGCGGCGAGGTGGCGGCGATGCTGCACCGGCTCGAGGAGCTCCAGGGCACGTGGCGTGGGGAGGCGGCAGCGCGGTTCGCTGCGGTGGTCGACGACTGGCGGGCGGTGCAGGTCCGGGTCGACGAGTCGCTCGGCGGGATCCAGGTCGCGATGGTGGGCGCGGCGCAGACGTACGAGGACGCCGAGGCCGGCGCCGCGGCGCTCTTCGGGGCTGAGCCCGCCTGAGAGGATCGGTGCATGACCATCCTCATCGACGACGCACGCTGGCCGAGGCACGGGACCGTGTGGGGCCACCTCGTCAGCGACGCCTCGACTGACGAGCTGCACGCGTTCGCCGACGCCGCGGGGATCCCGCGCCGGGCCTTCGACCTCGACCACTACGACTACCCCGTCGAGCGGTACGAGGAGCTCGTCGCGGCCGGCGCGGTGCCCGTCGACCGGCGGGAGATGGTCCGGCGGCTCAGTGCGTCGGGGCTGCGGGTGCGCGGCCGCGATCGTACGGAGCGGCGGGCGGTCAGACCGTCGGACCGACCGGACTGACGGCTTGCCGGAAACCGCCGTCGCCGGTGCTCACGTCGCGGGCCACAGCGAGCGACGCGGCGACGACGAGCGGACCCGCCCGGCGCGCGGCCGCGTCTGCGTCGTCGCCCGGCGCGACCACGAGCCCGACGGCGGCCGCCGGCAGCCCCTCGACGTCCGGGACCGGGGCAGCGAGGCCGAGCGTGCCGTCGTCGGCCCGGACCAGCGCGAGCTCGGTCGACCGGCTCCCCGGCGGGCCGGTCAGGCCGAGCGCGACCGCCACGGCGCTGAGCGCGGCGTCCGACCCGGCCCCGGATTCGTCACCCGGGCTCTCGGCGGCCGGCTCCGCGCTGCGCACGCGGACGACGCACCGCAACCGAGCCGCGCCCTGGGCCGCTGGGTCGAGGACCGTGACGTGGGCCTGCGCGCCGGTCAGCTCGTGCAGGCGCCGCAGGTGCGGCAGCGCCGCCTCGCGCAGCCGGGTCGCGACGGGCGCGCTCCCCCAGCGACCACAGCGTGGTGCCGGGCACGTACCCGCCGGAGGCCGTCCGCGCGAGCATGCCTAGCCGCTCGAGGTCCGTCGCGATCCGGTGCGCCGTCGAGCTGGCGAGCCCCGCACGCGCGGCGAGCTCGGAGGGGTCAGCGGCGCGCCGTCGTCGTCGAACGCCGACAGGAGGCGCAGCGCGCGGTCCAACAGCCCGTCCATGGCCCCATCTTCCCCGACGCGTCTGGGCGTGCCGTCGGAGGGACGGGATCGGGTACGACGACGGGCCGCCGCCCCCGGCGTGGAGCCGGGGCCGACGGCCCGTCGAACGAGAGGAGCAGGACTCAGAAGTCCATGCCACCCATGCCACCGTCGCCACCGGGCGCGGCCGGAGCCTTCTCCGGCTTGTCGGCCACGACGGCCTCGGTGGTGAGGAAGAGCGCGGCGATCGACGACGCGTTCTGCAGCGCGGAGCGCGTGACCTTGACCGGGTCGTTGACGCCCGCGGCCAGCAGGTCCTCGTACTCACCGGTCGCGGCGTTGAGGCCGTGACCCGAGGGGAGGTTGCGGACCTTCTCCACGACGACGCCACCCTCGAGGCCGGCGTTGACGGCGATCTGCTTGAGCGGAGCCTCGATCGCGACCTTCACGATCTGGGCGCCGGTCGCCTCGTCACCCTCGAGCTCGAGCTTCTCGAACGCGGCGGCACCGGCCTGGATGAGGGCCACGCCACCACCGGCGACGATGCCCTCCTCGACGGCAGCCTTCGCGTTGCGGACGGCGTCCTCGATACGGTGCTTGCGCTCCTTGAGCTCGACCTCGGTGGCCGCGCCCGCCTTGATGACGGCCACGCCGCCGGCGAGCTTCGCGAGGCGCTCCTGGAGCTTCTCACGGTCGTAGTCGGAGTCCGACTTCTCGATCTCGCTGCGGATCTGGTTGACGCGACCGGTGATCTGGTCGGCATCGCCCGCGCCCTCGACGATGGTCGTCTCGTCCTTGGTGACGACGACCTTGCGCGCCTGGCCGAGCAGGTCCAGGGTCGCGTTCTCGAGCTTGAGGCCGACGGTCTCGGTGATGACCTGGCCGCCCGTGAGGATCGCGATGTCCTGGAGCATGGCCTTGCGGCGGTCGCCGAAGCCCGGGGCCTTGACGGCGACGGACTTGAAGGTGCCGCGGATCTTGTTGAGCACGAGGGTGGCGAGCGCCTCCCCGTCCACGTCCTCGGCGATGATGAGGAGCGAGCGACCGGCCTTCATGACCTGGTCGAGCACCGGCAGCAGGTCCTTGACGTTGGAGATCTTCGACTCGACGAGCAGGACGTACGGGTCCTCGAGGACGGCCTCCTGGCGCTCCGGGTCCGTCTCGAAGTAGCGGGCGAGGAAGCCCTTGTCGAAGCGCATGCCCTCGGTGAGCTCGAGCTCGAGCCCGAAGGTGTTCGACTCCTCGACGGTGATGACGCCTTCCTTGCCGACCTTGTCGAGCGCCTCGGCGATGAGCTCGCCGATCGCCGGGTCGCCGGCGGAGATCGCGGCCGTGGCGGCGATCTCCTCCTTGGTCTCGATCTCCTTCGCCGAGTTGAGGAGCTGCTCGGTGACGGCCTCGACGGCCTTCTCGATGCCCTTCTTCAGCGCGATGGGGTTCGAGCCGGCGGCCACGTTGCGCAGGCCCTCGCGCACGAGCGCCTGGGCGAGCACGGTGGCGGTCGTGGTGCCGTCACCCGCGACGTCGTCGGTCTTCTTGGCGACCTCCTTGACGAGCTCCGCACCGATACGCTCGTACGGGTCGTCGAGCTCGATCTCCTTGGCGATGCTCACGCCGTCGTTCGTGATCGTGGGGCGCCCCACTTCTTGTCCAGAACGACGTTGCGGCCCTTGGGGCCGAGCGTGACCTTGACGGTGTCCGCGAGCTGATTGAGCCCGCGCTCCATGCTCCGACGAGCTTCCTCGTCGAACGCGATGATCTTGGCCATGGGGACAGATCCTCCGCTGGTGGCTTCGGTGGGTCTGCCGACGCCCGCGACGGACGGCCCGGCCGTGCGCGTTCAGGTCACGCGTGCGGTCCGGAGCCTCGCCGGTCGACCCGGGTTTGTCACTCTCAAGGCGAGAGTGCTAACGCCATTATTGGCACTCGGCCCTGGCGAGTGCAAGACGCCAGGCCTCCCCGGGCGGGGGTCCCGTACGCCCGTCGCGAAACGCTAGGCTTCCCGGCATGTCACTCGACGATCCGCGCACCGTCGCGCCGCGTCGGCTCGGCACGACCGCTCGGACGTGGCGGATCGCAGTCGCAGCGGCCGCGCTCGTCGTCCTGCTCGTCGCCCAGCTCGTCCCGACCACGTTCAAGAACACGAACGACTGGTTCCCGCTCGGCTCCCTGTCGCAGTACGCGTTCGCGACCAACCCGGACGGCACGGTCAGGTCGGCCTTCATCATCGGCACCACCGCCGATGGCCACGACGTCAAGGTCTGGCTCGACCAGATGGGCATCGGCGTCGGGCACGCGGAGATCGAGGGCCAGCTCCAGCGGATCGTCGACGACCCCGAGCTGCTCGCCGGTGTCGCCCGCGCCTACGCGTGGCGCTACCCGCACCGGCCCCCGCTCGCGACCCTCACGCTCAAGCGCTCGACCAAGAAGCTCCACGACGGCCGCCCCACGGGCGACGAGAGCGTCGAGGTGCTCGCCGTCTACCACGTGCCCGCCGGAGGAGTGCAGTGAACGTGACGAGCACCCTCGGCAGAGCCGGCCGCGCTGTCGGCCGCTGGTGGCTCTCCCCGGTCGCGCTGGCCCGCATCGCGGTGCTCCGCGTCGCCCTGTACCTCTTCACGATCTGGGACATCTTCGTCCTCACGCACGACGTGATCGGGCACGGCTACTCGCGCGAGCTCTACCAGCCCACCCTCATCGGCCGGATCCTGCCGATCCCCGAGCCCACGCCCACCGGCGGTTACGTCATGCAGTGGACGCTCGTCGTCACGTGCCTCGCGACCCCGGTGCTCATGGCGTGCGCCGCCCGATCGTTCCAGTGGGCGGGCCGCGTGACCGGCTGGGTCGCCGGCGTCGTCTTCCTCGCGTGGATGGAGAACTCGCAGGGGTTCGCCTACGTGTCGCACGACCACATGGCCCTCGTGCTGGCACTGCTTCTCCTGCCGACGGTCCCGCCCGCCCGGTTCACCGACCAGACGCCGTCGGAGGCCGCGGGCTGGGCGATCCGATGCATCCAGATCGCCGTCGTCATGACGTACTTCGGCTCCGCTCTGCAGAAGATCGTCCGCACCGGCGGGCTCTTCGCGTGGCCCAACAGCTCGGTCATCGTCTGGTCGCTGATGCGCCGCGGGCGGTCGGCTGTGAGCTGGTCCATCGACTATCCCGGCCTCCTCAAGGTCGGGCAGTGGATCCTCTTCATTGCCGAGCTCACGTCGCCCGTCGTCCTGTGGATCCGCGGGCGGCTGCTCTACCTGGCGGTCGTCCTCGTCTGCGTGTTCCACCTGATCACGTACATCGCGCTCGGCATCCACTTCCTGCCGACCGTGATCTGCTGGCTCGCGTTCCTGCCCCTCGAGCGGCTCGTGCCGTGGGCCCGCCGCGTCCTGCGGATCGGGTCCGACGACGACGCCCGCACGGCGGTCGCCGACCTTCCGTCAGTCCCGGCCGAGCTGCGGTAGGGACCGGATCCCGAACGTCCGGCGCAGCACCCGGCGAGCGGCGAACCAGCCACCCAGGCCGTGCACGCCGGGCCCCGGCGGCGTCGACGCCGAGCACAGGTACACGTCGTCGAGCCCGGTCGCGTAGGGGTCGAGCCACGGTGTCGGGCGGGCGAACATCCGGTACAGCGACACCTCGCCGGCCGCGATGTCCCCACCCACGTAGTTCGCGTTGTGCGCCGGCATCTCGGCCGCGGTCGTCGCGCGGGACGCCACGACGACGTCACGGAACCCGGGCGCGAAGCGCTCGATCTGCGCGGTGACCGCCTCGGTCTGGTCGACCGTCGAGCCCGCTGGGACATGCGTGTACGTCCACAGGGGGCGCAGGGCCCCGACCTCCCGGGTGTCGTCGACGACCGCCGGGTCGCTGAGCAGCACCACCGGCCGCGCCGCGTGCCGTCCGGCGTGGACCTCCGCTCCGCGACCGCCATCTCGCGGCGCGTCCCGCCGATGTGCACCGTGCCCGCGAGCCCCACGTCCGGGTGCTTCCACGGGACCGGCCCGTTCAGCACGAAGTCGACCTTGGACGCGGCGTTGCCGTAGCCGAACGCGTTCAGGGAGCGCGCGGCACGCTCCGGCACGCGGTCCGCGAAGACCTCGAGCAGGGTGCGGGGCGTCGTGTCGAACACGTAGGCGCGCGCTGCGGGGAGGTCGGCGGCGGAGCCCACGGGGCGTCCCGTGACGATCTCCCCGCCGTGCGCCTCGAGGTCCGCGACGAGCGCGGCGACGATCGCGCCTGAGCCGCCGCGCGGGATCGGCCAGCCCTTCTCGGCGTGCGCGAGAGCCCCCAGCAGGAGCGCTGTGCCCGCCCCCGCCATCGAGGGGAGCGACGTGATGGTGTGCGCCGCGATGCCGGTGAGCAGCGCCGGCGCCTCGTCGCCCTTGAAACGCAGGTTCCACGCCGGGGTGCCCTGCTCGAGGACCCCGAGCCCGAAGCGCACCGCCGACCACGGCGTAGAACCGCTCACGCCTGGCGGGAGGGAACGCTTGTCCCCCAGCGCCACGGCGACGACGTCGCGCCAGTGCGACGACAGCCGCCCGAAGAGGTTCCGCCAGGCCGCACCGTCGGGACCCAGCGCGTCGACCGTGCGCTCGAGGTCACGGTAGGCGAGGCCCGCCCGGCCGCCGTCGAGCGGCTGCGCGTAGGACACCTCGGGGACGAGCAGCTCGACGCGGTCCGCGAGGCCGAACGCCTCGAGGAACGGAGATGCCCACGCCATCGGGTGCACGGCCGAGCACACGTCGTGCACGACGCCGTGCGCCAGCCCGAGGTCGAGCGTGCGCGCGCCACCGCCCACCGTGTCCTGGGCCTCCAGCACGAGGACCCCGAGGCCCGCGCGTGCCAGCGTGACCGCTGCCGCGAGGCCGTTCGGCCCCGCCCCCACGACGACGACGTCTCGCACCCCTCGGTGCCCGCCGCCGTCCAGACCGTTGCCGCTCAGAGCGGCCGGACCTGCTCCGCCTGCGGGCCCTTCTGGCCCTGCCCGACCTCGAACTCGACCTGCTGCCCCTCGTCGAGGGACCGGTAACCATCCGACTGGATCGCGCTGTAGTGCACGAACACGTCCTGGCCGCCCGCCTCAGGGGTGATGAAGCCGAACCCCTTCTCGGCGTTGAACCACTTGACGGTGCCCTGGGCCATCTGAGTCTCCTTCTGCGGCGGGCTGCGCCGGAGGTCCCCCTCGGACCCGTGCCGGACGCCGGCCGCACGCTCGCGAATCGCCGTGCCATCTCGCCCGCGAGCCGGTCGCCCACGGTGCAGGTGCGAGCCTAGCCGCGACCGCGCGCGAGGGGAATGGTCCGGGCTGGTGTGTTTCGTCAGGTGAACAGGTGGCCGTCAGGACAGGTCGTGGACCAGCACCGCGACGATCGCCGAGTCGCCCTTCAGCGCGCTGACCTGCTCGACGTCGTCGATGCCGAGGACCGAGCCGACCTTCTTGGCGGTCGCCGCGTCGGCGTCGTCGACGTAGTACACGACGGAGTCGGCGAGCTTGGCGCCCGTGTAGTTGTGCGCTCCGACCGTCGTGAACCCGGCTGCCTTGACCTTGTCGGCGCCACGGGCGGCGAGCCCGGCGACGTTCCCGGCTCCGTTCTTCACGTCGATCGACGTCGCGAGGTCCACGTCGCCGCCGGCCGCCTCGTCGTCGCCGCCCGACGCGTCGTCGGTTTTGTCGGCGTCGGCGGACTTCGTCGCCTGCGGCTTGCTGCTCGTCGTCGCCTTCGACGTGGACTTGGTCGTCGAGTCCTTCGAGGCGGACGTCGACTTGTCGGACGCGCTGGCGTCGCCCGAGCCCAGCAGGTTCGACCCGATCGTGACCGCGCCGTACGCGACGACAGCGAAGACGACCGCGACGACGACGAACGGGAGGACCTTGCGCCAGGGGCTCCGCGGCACCCGGTGGACGCCCGTCGGGGCGTCCTCGGGGACGTCGTCGAACTCGTCCGGGGGTACCGGTAGCTCTTGCTCACCGGCACAGGGTAACCGCCGGGCTTAAGGGGCCTGAAGTCGCGCCCACGCCCGCGGCGACGTCGCAGGTCACGCGCCCGAGCCCGCTCGTCGGGCGGAGCGCTCGCGCTGCCGCGCGGACCGCAGACGGCGCAGGCGCTTGACGAGCATCGGGTCGTGCGCGAGCGCGGCGTCGGTGTCGATGAGCGCGTTGAGGGTCTGGTAGTACCGGGTCGCGGTCATGCCGAAGAGCTCGGAGATCGCGGCCTCCTTGGCGCCGGCGTACTTCCACCACTGGCGCTCGAAGTCGAGGATCGCCCGGTCGCGTTCGTCGAGCCCGGCGCCCTCGTCCGCGACAGGGTCGACGGCGGACACGTCCGCGAGCCGGCCGGTGGCCTCGCCCATCCCTGTTTCCTCTCGCCTCGCGACGTCCGCGCGTCCCGCGCACGACGGCCGGGTTGGCCCGGCTCCCCCAGGGTACGGGCGAACGACACGGGTGTCATTCGTCCGCGCCGCGTGCCTCCGTGACCATCGGCCGGCCCCGGTCTCCGGTACCGCGCGCCTCGCTGGGACACAATGGCCACGTGACAACGAGCGCCGACCCGCACGCCCCCGCCCCCCGCTGGACCTCCTACGTCGCCGTCGGCGACTCGTTCACGGAGGGCCTGTGGGACACCGACCCCGCCGCACCGGACCGGTGCCGCGGATGGGCGGACCGGCTGGCCGCGTCGCTGTCCGCGCGCCGGGTCGCGGCGGGCCAGGAGCCGCTGCGCTACGCGAACCTCGCGGTGCGGGGCAAGCTGCTCGGGCCGATCATCGACGACCAGCTCCCCCGGGCGCTCGACCTCGGGCCCGATCTCGTGAGCCTCGTCGGCGGCGGGAACGACATCCTGCGGCCCCGCGCCGACGTCGACGCCCTGTCGCAGCGGCTCGAGGACGCCGTCGCACGGGTGCGCGCCACGGGCGCCGACGTCCTCGTCGCCACGGGCTTCGACACCGCCGAGAGCCCGGTCGTGTCGCTCACGCGCTCGCGGGTGGGCGTGTACGACACGAACGTCTGGTCGATCGCGCGGCGTCAGGGGGCGTACGTGCTGGACCTGTGGGGCATGCGGTCGCTCAAGGACTGGCGCGTGTGGGCCCCGGACCGCATCCACCTGACCGACGAGGGGCACCGTCGGGTGGCGGACGCCGCGCTCGTCGGGCTGGGGCTCGCGCCCGACGACGCAGCCTGGGACGAGCCGCTCGCCCCGCTGCCCCGCGCACCGTTCTCCGAGCGCGCACGCGAGAACGCCCGGTGGGCCCGGGAGTACGTGGGCCCGTGGGTCGGCCGGCGCCTGCGGCACGAGTCGTCGGGCGACGGTCGCGCCGCGAAGTACCCCGACCTCACCGACTGGACCTGACCGCGAAGATCAGGCGAGGAAGAGTGCACGCAGGCGGCGGGTGGTGACCGTCAGCCCGATCCCGATCATCGCGACGAAGTAGACGACGTGCCACCAGGTGCTCGGTGGGAGGTCGCCGGTCGTGAGCCCGCGGACCAGCTCGACCGCGTGCCACAGCGGCATCGCCTGGATGAGCCACTGCAGGGGCGCCGGGTAGACGCTGATCGGGAAGAACGTGGCCGACAGCAGGAACATCGGCAGCAGCACGATGTTGATCCAGTCCATCTGCTGGAACGTCTTCATGAGGCTCGTGATGGCCATGCCGAACGACGCGAACCCGAAGGCCACGAGCACGACGGCGGGCAGCGCGAGCACCGCCGTCCACGACAGGTTGAGCCCCATGACCTGCATGACCGTGAGGAACCCGGTCGCGTAGACGGCGCCGCGCAGCAGCGCGTAGGAGATCTCGCCGAACGCGACGTCGAGGGGGCCGAGCGACGTCGCGAGCATCGCCTCGTACAACCGGGCGAAGCGCATCTTGAAGAACACGTTCCACGTGGAGTCGTACACCGCCCCGTTCATCGCGGACACCGCGAGGAGCCCGGGAGCGATGTACGCGGCGTACTCCACGTGCAGCCCCGACGGCAGCGTCACGTCCCCGACGTACGTGCCGAGCCCGACACCCATCGCGAACAGGTAGAACACGGGCTCGAAGAAGCCCGACAGCACGACGGTCCAGTTGCTCGTCTTGGTGGCGGCGAGGTTCCGGGCGACGACGGCGCGCGCGTTGCCCGCGTAGAGGGCGCTCACCCCGCCCGAACGTCCGGGGGCCAGGACGTCGCTCATGCGCGCAGCCTCCTCGTGAAGCGGCGGCGCACCGCGAGCCACCCGCCGACGATCAGCCCGACCAGGACCACGACGTGGACGGCGATCAGCCAGCCCGGCTCGCTCTCGCCGTACGAGATCACGCGCCCGAGCTGCGTCGCGTGCCACAGCGGCGACACCCAGCCGATCCAGTGCAACCAGCCCGGCAGCGTGGAGAGCGGGTAGAACGTGCCGGAGAACAGGAACATCGGCGTGAAGATGAACCGCTGCACGATCGCGAACTGGCCCTTGTCCTCGGTCAGGCCCGCCGAGTACGCCATGAGCGGCAGCCCGAACGCGAGCCCGCCCAGGATCCCGACGAACGGCAGCACGAGCACCGTCCACGGGTGCCCGAGGGCCCCGAACGCGAGCGCCAGGACGGCGTACGCCACGGTCGTGAACAGCATGCGCACCAGGACGGCGATCACGATCCCGCCCGCGAGCTGGCTCGGTTCGACGGGCGTCGCGTTGACGCCCCAGAAGAGCTTGCGCCAGCGGAAGCCCTCCATGATCACGTACGTGAACTCCTCGGTCGCGACCGAGATGGCCGCCGTCACGAGGAGCGCAGGGGCCACGAACACCACGTAGTCGACCGGGCCGTGCGGGCCCGACGCGACCGGGGTGTCGATGAACGTCGCGAGCCCCATGCCGAGGCCCAGGAGGTACAGGAGCGGGCTGCCGAGCCCGCCGACGACGATCGTCCAGCCGTACGCCTTCATGGCCCGCAGGCGGTACTCGGCGACGTACCACGCGCCGAGCCGGCGGACGGGCGCCTCGGGGGCTGCGCCGTCGGGCAGGGTGGTGGTGCTCATTCGATGAGGCTCCGCCCCGTGAGACGGAGGAACACGTCCTCCAGGCTCGACCGGCGCACGAGGCTCGTGGTGGGGCGCAGTCCGCGGGCGGCGACCTGCTCGAGGATCGCCTCGCCGTCGGACGCGTAGACGAGGACGCGGTCCGGGAGGATCTCCAGCCGGTCGCCCACCTCCGCGAGGACGCGCGCGGCGGCCTCGTTGCGGTCCGTGCCGAACCGGAGCTCCGCGACCTCGCGCGACGAGTACCGGCGGATCAGCTCCGCAGGGCTCCCCTCGGCCATGATCTGGCCGTGGTCGACGACGACGAGCCGCTCGCAGAGCTGCTCCGCCTCGTCCATGAAGTGCGTCGTCACGACGAGGGTGGTGCCCTGCTCCTTGAGCCGGAACAGGCGGTCCCACAGGATGTGGCGGGCCTGCGGGTCGAGGCCCGTCGTCGGTTCGTCGAGCATGAGGAGCCGCGGCTCGTTGACGAGCGCGCGGGCGATGGTCAGGCGGCGCTTCATGCCGCCGGACAGCTCGTCGACCTTCGCGTCGGCCCGCTCGCTGAGCTGCGCGAATTCCAGCAGCTCCGTCGCGCGCTGCGCGCACACGGACCGCGGGATCCCGAAGTACCTGCCGTACGTGACGAGGTTGCCGCGGGCGGTGAGCTCGCCGTCGAGGTTGTCCTCCTGGGGCACGACGCCGAGCTGGGCGCGGATGCGGGGACCGTGGTCGTCGGGGTCGAGGCCGAGGACGGTGAGGTCGCCGCCCGAGCGGGCCGAGACGGCACCCACCATGCGCATCGTGGTCGACTTGCCGGCGCCGTTGGGGCCGAGCAGCCCGAACGACTCGCCGGGCGCGACCTCGAAGTCGATCCCGTCGACGGCCACGAAGTCGCCAAAGCGCTTCGTCAGGCCGCGCGCGGCGACCACGGGTCCACCGCCCGACGTCGCGGCGGTACGGGTCAGCGGCGCAGGCTGGGGTGGTCGTGCCCTCGGGCATCGGTGTCATGGGCACCAGGACACCGTAACCAGGAGCGCCGACACGGGTCACGGCCGATACCGCCGGACCGGGAGGAGCCGCCTGTCGGGTTCGAACCGACGACCTTTCGCTTACGGGGCCGTCGTTCGCGTCCATAAGCGGTGGGTGCCCGATAGTGCCCGTGACCAGGGCGGACACCGCTGTCGGTCTGCTCGTTGACACTCACTCGTTAGCGGTGGATCGCGTTGATTCCGCCGGGTAAACGGTGGGTGGAGCATACTCGGCGCATGAACGCTGCCCACATCGTCGTGGCCCTGCTCGTGCTGCTCCTCGCGCTCGCCATCATCGTCGGGCTCGTGTGGCTGCTCGTGCTCGGAATACGAGTGCTCAGCCTCAAGGCGAAGGCCGAGCGGCGCGCGCTTGATCACGGTCCCTCCGGCAGCTGAGCGGCGCGGGACACGTTGCCCTCATCGCGTGCAAAGTTCCTTCGCGGGCTATTGGGGCCTCAGGGCTCCTGCGTGCTGCGGTCAGGTCGCGTCAAATTCAGCATTTTGCAGTGTGTACTGACCGTCTCGTACTGCGCGCGAAAGTCAGCGTATGAGGCACCGAGCTTTTCGAAATCGTACCTTGTCCGAAGCGACGCCTCGAAGAGGCTTCGGTAGGCGAGGTTGATTGCCGGCGGCATCTTGTCACGTACGAGTTGGTTCGTGCCGCGACCGCCAGTGCCGTTTCCGCCGTAAGATGTGTGTTTACGGGGGTGTCGCTCGTCCTTTACGAGATCCGGGTCCCCCGAGAGTGCTGCATGGACCATCTGATGTGCCGCATAAAACAACGCCACTATCGCCCAGTCAGTAAACGCATCAGACTTGGCGAGATACTCCGCAACCTCTAGATGGTGCGCCGCCCGCGCAACATGGAACTTCCGCGAACCCATCAGGCTTCAGCGAAATCCTCATCATTGACCGCGTTGAGGGGAATTACATCGAATTCGACCGCGAACTCAGCAGCGTGATCCGCCTCAAAGCGCAAAAGTGACTCGATTGCGACCATTCGATTGTCCCAAGAGTAGGGTTCGATGCATGCACCCACGCGGACGATCGCGGGCGTCGGTTCCCAGCGGACACTCAAGTGCAGCTTGTCGATGTCGCGCAGGTCGCCGAAGCGGCCTCGCAACTCGTACTGCAAGCTCTCAGCTGACATCGGCACTGACCCTCCCATAGTCCTCACGGTAACCCACCACACCAGTACCCACTGACATCACTGCCGGGTGAGCCGTTCGCCGGTCACCCTGACGAACCTCGCCCGGGTGTATCTCTCGACTCCGTTACTCACGGTGCCGGGCGCCTCGTCGGCTTCGACGAAGACGTGCAGGCCGGTGCCGGAGACGGAGCGTTCGACGAACACGACAGGCTCAGGGATCTGGTCGAGGGCCTCGCGTGCCCACGGCGCGAGCTGGTTGCCGTCAAGGCAGTGGTCGAGGTCGTAGACACCCAGGCCGTCGCCGAGCATGATCCCGTAGCCGTCTCCTGCGCCCTTCTGAACCTCGGCATAGGTGGCCCAGGTGCTCGGGTTGGTCGACGAGGCTGGCCGACCCTCGAGGGTGATGGGACGTTTGCCGGCAGCACGGGTCCAGCGTCGGCCGGTTCGCATCTGGGCAGGCAGGGCGGTCGCGCGGTGGTGAGCGACACGGCAGCGAGTAGAGCAGAACCGGGCGGGCCGACCGCGCCCAGCACGGACCGGAATCGGCGTTCCACATACGGGGCATTGGGCCGGCGGCATGTTCACCATTCTACCACTTAGGTAACGAAAACAGTATTTCCAACTGCGAAAATAACCCCAGCCCAGGCGGACGGTTCGCCTGGGCTGGGGCGGTCGTGGGGTCAGGATGCCGGGACGACTTGCCGTGCGGCGTCGACGGCGCAGCACTGGCGCAGGGTCTTGCCGGACTCGCAGGGGCACGGTTCGTCGAGCTCGGGCACCAGGCAGCACTCGAGGTAGGTCTTGCCTGAACCACACCTGCAGGGGCCGAGCTGGACTTGGGGGTGCAAGCCGCCTGCCATGACCTCGGCGAACTCAGCGCCGGAGTCGTTGAAGGCGTGGATCTTCTTGGTCGCGATGCCATCGGAGTTGATGGTCGTGAGCCACAGGTCTCCTCCGACCAGCACCTTCAGACTCGAGCCGACCGTGCAGCGCCTCGATCGGAACAGGCGAGCGGACTCGGCAAGGTCGATCCACCCGGCGGTCGTGGTCGGCGCCGTGGGCGAGTCCGTCCAGCCGATGAGTACGTCACGGTTCGCCGCGGCGGTCGCGCGCTTGGCAGCCTTCTCGTCGGCGGTGAGCGGGCTGTCGTCGCGGAGCAAACGGTCGTCAGCGACGTAAGAGTCGATCCGGGCGAGTTCGACGTCGGAGATCTTCATCCCGGCCGGTGACGGGATGACGAAGAAGTCATCGAGCTCTTCACCCTGGAATCCGTCGAAGGAGCTGAACGCCGCAGCCGCGTACCGGGACTCGGCTGCGAACCATCCGACGAGGATCACGATGGCTCCCACGTCCTTCTGGTCGTCGGGGTAGGTGGCCCAGCACTCCGGGAGCACGTCACGCAGGGCGACGAGGAGGTCCTCGAACGTGGTCGAATCAGTGCTCTGCGCCTCGACAAACGCGCCGAACGTGGCCAGGAAGCCGACCGGGCCAGATCCGGTCAGGACGGTCCTCAGATGCGGGATCGCGTGCACTTTGGACGAGTGGCCCAATCTGGTGGCGGTGGTGTTGTAGGTCCAGCTGTCGGTGCTGATCCGGGCGGCGGTCTTGGAGGTGTGGATCGCGATGTAGGTCATGGTGGGTAGCTCCTCAGTGGTCGAGCAGGTCGGTGATCAGGTCGTTGGTTGCTCTCGCAGGTCCGACCAACGCGCCCCCGTCGGCGTGCCGCGGGGCCGCGATCGCTGCCGGGACGTTGAGCAGGCCCATGTCGTGCTGGAGCTGGTGGATCGCGGCGTAGGCGTTCGCGGTGTTGACGCCGGCGTTGATGGTCCACTTGCCCGGGTTGGCGATCTGGCGGCGAAGCTCGGCGAGCTTGGACTGCGCGTCGAGGGTGTCGGCGTCGACCTGGACCTTCACGTTCGAGGGGATCAGGCCGATCTGGTCGGCGAGCTTCTTCGCTTGGGCCTTCGACAGGCCCATCGCCTCAGCGGCGTCGATGTACGCCTGCCGGGTTGACGCCATCTTCTTCTGCACGGCGACCTGCGAGGCGCCCTGGGTGTTCATCGAGTCGATGACCTGCAGGCCGGCCTTCGCGATCGCGTCGAGCGCGGCCGCGTTGTCGCGGCCCTTCTGGGTGCCTGTGTCCAGGGTGCGGCCGTTCTTGGCGACCGCGTCCGCTGCGTCGTCGATCGACTGCTGGAACTGACGTTGCGCATCTCGCATCGACAAGGCCTGCCCGGACGCCTTGGTCATCTGAGTGACCAGGTCCGACAACGCGCTGGCGTAGTCCTGGGTCGTCTCGGTCCCCGACGCTGCTGCGGCGGCATACTGCTTGAGGGCGTCGGTGGAGGTGTTCAGGCCGCCGGTGGTGTTCACGACCTGCGCGCCCATCGACTTCTGCGCGTCCAGGTACTGCTGGGCGCCCTTGGACCCTGACGCGAACGCGTCCTGGGTGCGCTTGAGGACCGCGTTCAGAACGTCGGCGTCGGTGTTCGAGCCCTTGCCCGCCGCCAACGCCGCCTGCATCGCCTTGGTGTACCGCTCCGAAGCGCCCGGCAACTCCAGGGCCGCGTCCACGACGGTGTCCGCGGCGACCCCGAGCTTCTTCGCGGCCTCGAGCGCGGACTCCCCGTTCCCGCCCTCGGTCAGCTGCTCCCACAGCGACTGACGGTCGCTGGACAACTTGTCCAAGACAGCGGACCTCGTCGCGTCCGTGATCGCGCCGTTCGTGTCGATCAACGCCCGACGGAAGTCGTCCGTGGACGCCTTCGCCTTGCCCGTCTCCTGGGTCCAGATCCCCACCGCCGCAGCCCCAGCGGTCAGCAGGGCACCGATCTGCCCCGACGCCAACGCCGCGGTCTTGAACGACACGTTCAACGCCGCCAGCGACGTCTTCACCGATGCTGCGGCGGTCACGATCTTGATCAGGCCCGCCACGCCCAGGGTCGCGAGCCCGCCCCCGCCGACGATCCCCAGGGCCGCTGTCTTCGCGGCCGGGGGCAACGCGTCCAGGGCGGCCACGACGTCCGTGGCCCCGTTGACCAGGCTCCGAAGCGGTGAGTTCGCCGACGAGCCCGTGGAGATCAACGCGTTCTGGAACGTCGCCTTGAACCGCGCCATGTCCCCGTTCAACGAGTCCAGCTTGCCCCGGGCCTGCTCAGCGGCGAACCCCTGGTCATCGACGGTGTCGATCCACTGCTGCACGCCCTTCGCGCCCTGCTGGTACAGGATGCTCGCGGCACGGACCGCGTCCGACCCGAAGATCGTCTTCAAGGCCGCGTTCTGCTGGGCTGGGGCGAGCTTGTCCAGCCCGGTCTTCAGCTGCCCGGCCACCGTCGTTAGGCCCACGAAGTTGCCCTGGCTGTCATACGCCTTGAGCCCGATGTCCTTCATCGCGGCCGCGGCCTGCTTCGAGTTCGGAGTCAGCGCCTGCAACATCGTCTTGAAGCTGGTACCCGCGTCCGAGCCGAGCAGCCCAGCCGAAGCGAACGCCGAGAGCGCGCCCGTGGTCTCCTCGATCGACAGACCCGTCTGGGCTGCGACCAGACCCGACTGCGACAACGCCTGCCCGAGCTGGTCCACCCCGCCCAGCGCCTTGTCCGCACCGGCGGCCAGGAGGTCTGCCACGTGCGAGACGTCCGCACCCTTCAACTTGAACTGCGTCATCGCGGCCGACGCGATCTCCGTCGCCTGCGCCACATCGATCTGCCCCGCAGACGCCAGGGTCAGGGCGCCCTTGAGCGCGCCGCCCATGATGTCCTTCACGGACACGCCGGCCTTGACGAGCTCGATCTCCGCATCGGCGGCCTGGGTCGCCGAGATCCCGAACTGCTTGGCGAAGCCCATCGTCGCGGTCTTGAGCTGGGTCATCTCCGAGGCGGTCGCGTGCGAGAGCGACTTGACCTGCGCCATCTTGGAGTCCCAGTCGGCGAACGCCTTGACCGCGACCGTAGCCGACGCAGCGAGCGCGGTGCCCATGATCGCCGCCGCCTTGGACACGTCAGCCAACGAGGCCGCGTTCTTCTGCGCGTACGCCGGCAGCTTGTTGTTGACGACATCCTCGATGGACTTCTTGGCAGCGGCCGCGTTCGCGCGCACACCCGAGATGTCGAGGTTGATCTTGAGGGTCTCTGTTCTTGTGGCCATTGACTGACCTCCTTTTTCGTTACATGGACTCCTGGCGACTGAGCGCCTCAGATCCTGCGGACCTGGCCCGGGCGGGCTGCCCTCCGTTCGGACCCTCAGCAGGCCTTCCAGGAGCTTCTGTGGCCCCCGAAAAAACGAGGGAGGGTCGCACGCTGGATTCGAGTTGCTATCCGGCGGTTAGGGCCGGGCGGCGGGGGAGTCCCCGCCACCCGGTGGGCACCGCGTCAGGTGTTCGCGACAGTCGCCCATCCCTTCGCTTGTGCCTCCGCGAGAATCCGATCGACGTCGGTGCTCGCGTCGTCGTGGTACCCACGGCTCCTGGCCGCGTCGGCGGCTTCATGTGCCTCCTGGGCTGAAGCGACCAGGCGCGGCACTCCGCCGACCTGTCGCGCGATCGCGTAGAACGACGTGCCCTTCGGTGCCTTCAGACCGGGGCCGGTGGCGTCGATGAGACGCTGATACGCGTCCGGCGTGAACGCGAAGAGCGTGAACCACTCGTCGCTGTACCACGACAGATCCTGCGGGCGATCGACCAGCCTGCCCGATGCGCGCTCGAAGGCCCTCCGTCGCACGTCGGAGTAGTTCAGCTGGCCGGGATGGACCTTGTAGACGTTCGCAGGCTCGGTGGCCTCGATCAGCAGCTCGTAGTTCGAGATCATCCATCCCTCGAGCAGGCCCCGGATCTCGGGGCGCGAAGCCCCGTAGGTCCGCTCAGCGCTGAGCCTGATCTTCTCGGCGAGCTGTCGCGCCTGGACGCTTCGGCCCTGCGCTGCGACCGTCTCCGTCTCGTGCGTCGACAGCACGCTCGCGTAGTCGCTGCCGAGGATGGCGTCGGAGCCGAGGGGCTCGGCCTGGCGTCCCTGAGGGTGAGCGCCCGACGGTTCGCCTCTCGGTAGTCGGCCACCGCAGCACGCACGGAATCTGGCATCTCGAGCCCGAGAGTCTTAAGGTCCTCGAACATCTGCCCGATCGTCGGGTGGACTCGTGCGTAGTCGATCTTCGTCGGCTCGTCGGGCGTGGTCTTCTTCGTCGTCGTCATGCAGTCCTCCGGAGTTGGGCGGCGCCGCAGTCCGGGCACCGCAGGAAGTGCCATCCGCGCATCCGGGATGGGATCTGGGTTGGTCCAGGTCGACGACAGCCGCCCCGGTGGGGAAGCTGCTCGACGGTGGTCGTCGTCACGTGTCCTCCTGGAAGTCGTGGCACGAGCACCCGCGTGCTCGGCAGCGCCGGTCTGGCAGGTCCCATCCCGGCCGCCGGCCGTGGATTCGACGGACATGGCCACACAGGCAGGGGTCAAGGTCGTTCATGCGGCCTTCGCCCCCGGAGTCGGTCGGCGAGAGTCACAACCAGCTCGCGCGTGGACAGGGATGGTTCCGAGACCGCGAGCTGCTCCATTTGAGCCGCGGCGAAGCCGGCCTCGAGCGTGTTCAGGAACGTGGATGCGGCCTTCAATTCCTCATCGCGGATCGCCTCGCGCGCGGTCTGTTGGTCACCTTGGGACGCAACCTGATTTGTCGTCCTCGCTTGAAGTGGAGTTGTAGTACTTGTAGTAGGGGGTACCCTCAGCGGCCCCCTATCGGGACACTGAGTGGCCCCCTGTGGGGTACCCTCAGCGGCCCCCTGTAGGGGTACGTTCAGCGGCCCCCTAGGAGAAGCCGTCGAGGCGTCGGTCGCCGGGTGCGTAGGGGTACGTTCAGCGGCCCCCTGTCGGCGGTCGAAGATCAGGTCGAACTCCGCCGTCCCGGCATACCCACCTCGCTGCACACGGACCAGCGCGCCGACCTCGACGAGCTTCGTGATCGCCCTCTTGACGGACCTCTTCGCGGTCTCGACGTCTCCCTCGCGACGGGAATCGGGTGGCGGCAGCACGCTCACGGCGAGCTGCTCGCGGCTCGCCCAGCACCGCCGTGCCGGCTTCTTGTCGCTCGCCTCGTCGAGGGCCAACAGGGCCATGTAGACGAGCACCCGGAACGGGAGGTGCGGCAGGTCGCCCCACGTCCCGTACACGAGCCTCACGTTCTGGTTACCCATCGCACCTCCCCTCCGCGTCGCGCCGCCCGCTCAGGCGGCCAACTCAATCTCGTCCACGGCCATCACCGAGTCCGCTCGTCGTCGTGCCCGAACTCGGCCCAGCCGCCCGGGTGCGGCCGCAAGGTCACACTCGTCACACCGGATTCGGTGATGAAGGTCGACCCGCTCATGACGCCCGGCTCCGCGGATGCCTTCGCCTTCGTCAGCCGCGTGAGCATCGGGTCTCGGTCCAGCGGCCACACGACGAAGTCGAGGACCACTCCCCGATCTCGCCCAAGGCCTCGTCGAGACCGCACTCGGTGCAGATGGGCACGCACCGACAGGTCGTCACGCGTGACCCGGCGGCCGTCTCGACATCCAGCGGGCCCTCGCACCGCGGGCACGAGCCCGTCTCGATCTCGAACGTGAACATCCCGTCCACGTAGCGCCGTACCGCCTCGAGCTCGCCGCCAAGCAGCGGCTCGCCGGCAGCAAGCTCGAACCTGTCGACCACGTGGGCCGGGTCGTACGCGTGCGTCCCGGAGAAGCTCTGCACCCCTGCCCCCTCACCGCGCACCCGCCAGCTCGTCAGCACCCTCGACGAGCCGAGACACAGGGACGTCCAGTGCGCGCGCGATGTCGACCAGCAGCTCCCACGGGAACGGCTTCTCGCCGAGCATGTAGACCTCGATCTCGGACGGCCCGAGGCTCACGGAGATCGAGAGCTGGATCATCTGCACGTCTCGCTCGACCATCACCTGACGGATATTCAAGATCGGGACTTGCCGGATCGCCGGGACGCCGCGGGCGTCCAGGTCGGAGAAGCTCCGCCGGCGGGTCACTTGTCCGCCTCCAGGGACTTCTCCCACACCTCGGCGATGAAGACCAGGTCGTCCGCGAGCAGCCGTAGGTCGAGCGGCTCCTTGATCGTCAGTTCGTCCGCGTTCAGCTCGACCGCGATCCGATGCCCACCGTCATCTCGGACCTCCTCCCAGTAGTCGAGGCTGATCGCAACCTCGTCGTATTGGATGCGGGCGACACCGGTCTGAGACCAGCCGGACACGTTGTGGTCGATGTGCAACGACGGCTTCCAGGGGCCGACCTCGTCGAGCCACGCGGGCGGCTCGGTGAACGGGCGCGGGATCCGAGGCCACCCGGTCGCAACCTGCCGCACGAACCCCTCCGCCTGCTCGAGCGTCAGGCTCGTGCTGCTGAGCAGGTCTTGCGCGTGCTCGATCGCATTCTCGGGCAGGCCCGACGTCGCCCTCAGTCGCTCGATCAGCGCGGCCTTCGCCTCGTACGTCGCGGGCACCGGCTTGTCCCTCACCCCAGTGCGCCCCGCCGCGTACCCCAGCGCGAAAGCCTCGCGAGGGTCTTCCGCCGCCTGAGCGACGACGTCAGCGTCCTGTGTCAGGATGTTCTTGGTCACGATCTCCTGCTTCCTGTTGGTGTTGTGATCCACGCCGGAGACCTGCTGCAACAGGTGCTCCGGCTTCTTCGTGTCGTGCGACTTCCCGCCCACGTCAGGCAGACTCCCGAACGCCATCGATCCAGGAGTCGATGTCGTCCTGCCGCCAACGCAGGTGCTTGCCGACGAGGATCGCGCGCGGGCCGTAGCCGCGAGTTCTCCAGCGATAGATGGTCTTCACCGGGACGCCCAGCTGCTCGCCCACGTCGGCGGGCGTCAAGAGTGCGACTGCCATCAGGCACCTCCATTTATGATCCCTTCAACGCGATGGCTGATCGCGTCTGACATCAAGGATGCACCATCGAGGGTCAATGCGCAACGTTGAGCGTGGAAGCGATCAAAGATCATCGGTAGGCTGCTGGTCATGGCGGGAAAGGCAATCGAGCTCGGGCCCACTGGCGACCGCGTTCGGAACACCGTGGGCTGGATGCGCGAACAGCGAGGGATGTCCTTCGCCGAGCTATCTCGTCGCCTAGCTGGGCTCGGGCGACCGATCCCGCCTCTCGGTCTCCGGCGAATCGAAGCGGGCGAACGTCGAGTCGATGTCGATGACCTCGTGGCACTGGCACAGGTCCTGGATGTCGCGCCCAGCGCACTCTTGGGAGCCGGAGAGCCACTCGAGTCAGACCTCGCTGCACGCGTCGCACGACAACTTGGCGACGCAACACGAATGCTCGAAGAGGCTCAGCGTGACCGGCGCGAAGCTCTCGAGGACCGGAAGAGGATCGAGGAACTTCTTCGCGCCGCGGACCGCGGGCTCGAGAAGTCTCAGAAGACCCTCGAAGATGTGGGCCAAGCACTCACGGAGGCCGGATTCCCCAGCCTGGCCAGACCTCCAGCGATGCCTCGTAAGCCGCTCCCGATCGGCACGTGGGGTCGCATCGCCCGCACCGAGGTCTCCGACGGCCGCTGGGTCGCCCGCGCGCGCTTCCGCGACGAAGACGGCTACACGAGGAAGGTGGAGGCCTGGGGAAGTCCGGCGCCGCGGCGGAGCGGGCGCTTCTGGTCGCGCTCAAGGACCGCGCCGCGACCACTGGCACGGACATCACGCCGACGACGAGGATCTCGCACCTCGCCGACTACTGGGTGCGCACGAAGATCGAGAGCTCAGACCGCTCGACCAACACGAAGGCCCGCTACAGGTACGTCGTCGACAAGTACGTGGTCCCCGGCATGGGTGGTCTCCTGGTCCGCGAGGCCACCGTGGGTGCCGTGGAGAAGTTCCTGACGAAGACAACCGAGGAGACCGGCGCCGCGACAGCCAAGCTCTGCCGCTCGTGCCTCATGGGCATGCTGGCACTCGCGGTCCGCGACAAGGCCCTGCCGGCGAATCCGGTGCGCGAGGTCGACACCTCGACGACGAAGGTCGAGTCCCGCGAGGTCCGCGCGCTCACCGCCGACGAGGTGAAGGCGCTGCGGAAGGCGGTCCGCGTCGACAAGAAGGCCCCCTCGCAAGACCTACCGGCGCTCGTCGACATCATGCTCGCGACCGGCGCCCGCGTCGGCGAGGTGCTCGCGCTGCGCTGGGACGACGTCGACCTCGACGCCGGGACGCTCGCCATCACCGGGACCGTGGTCCGCGTGAAGGGCGAGGGCCTCACGCGCCAGGACACGACGAAGGGCAAGAAGGTCCGCCGGCTCCAGCTCCCCGCGTTCGCCGTCGCGCTCCTGCTCGAGCGGTCCGTGAAGGCGGTCGACGGTGGCGAGTGGAATCTGGTCTTCCCGTCGGCGACGCACGGCCTCCGCGAGGTCACGACCGTCGAGCGGCAGTGGCGCACCTTCCGCGCGACGCACAAGTCCTGGTCGTGGATCACGCCGCACTCGTTCCGCAAGACGGTCGCGACGACGATCGAGCGCGCCGACGGCCTCGCGGGCGCCGCCGCCCAGCTCGGCCACACCAACGAGAAGATCACCTCGACGCACTACGTCGAGACGCCAGACCTGGCGCCAGACTTCCGCGAGGTGCTCGAGCGGTTCTCGGATTGAAAGCGGTGGGTTTCCGGTGGATAGCGCCCATGTAACAGGAGACGGCGCAGGTCAGAAATAGCCTCTGACCTGCGCCGATGTGAGCCGCCTGTCGGGTTCGAACCGACGACCTTTCGCTTACAAGGCGAGCGCTCTACCAGCTGAGCTAAGGCGGCACGCCGGGCGCCGCCGGCGTAGTCGGGGCACGCCGGGCGCACGGATGCTCGGCACAGCCTACCGGGCGCGCGGCCCTGGCGGGGACAACGAAGCCCGGGCCGCCACGCGGTCCCGGGCTTCATCGTGAGTCGCTGCATGCGACCAGGGTGGTCAGTTCGTCGAGCCGGACTTCGCCGCCTCGATCGCCGACTTCAGGGCGCCTGGCGTCCCCACTCGCCGTTCGTACCCCAGAGCTTGCCGTTGATGAGGATCGTCGGCGTACCAAAGCCTCCGGTCTGTGGGTTGGCAAGGTTCTTGTCATCACCAACGTGGTCCGTCCACGCATTGACCCAGGCGGAGAAGGTGTGGTCGCTGAACTGGTCGGCGACCTTCTGGGACACGCCGGCCTGGACCGCGTAGTCCTTGAGCTGGTCGTCGGTTAGGCCCGTGCTGCCTTCCTGCGGCTGGTTCGCGTAGAGCGCCTCGTGGAACTGGATCACCTTGTCGGGCTCCTGGTCGGCGACGGTTGCGAACGCGCTGGCCGAACGTGTCGAGTAGTTCGTGCCCTGCGAATTCGCGTTGAGGATCGCCACGGGGTGCATGACGAACGTGATGGTGCCGTCCTCACGCAGCGAGTCGAGGTCGTCCTTGTTGACCTTCTCGAAGTTCCCGCAGTTGGGGCACATGTAGTCGAAGTAGAGGTCGACGGTCACGGCGCCGGCGTTCGTCTTGCCGGCGACCCCGTCCTTGTCGACGGGGATGCCACCGCCGTCCTTGACGGACTCGGCGGTCGACGGCGCCTTGACGTCGGCGAGCGACTTGGGCTTGTTGGCCTGGTTGATGAACACGACCGCGAGCACGACCGCCACCACCAGCACGACCAGCACACCGATCGTGATGAAACGGTTCCGCTTCTCGCGGCGTTCCTGCTCCTGGCGCAGCTTCAGGGCCTCAGCGCGCGCGGCGTCGCGGCGCTGCGACTTGGTGAGGTTCGAGTCGTCGGGCATCCCGTGTCCTGTTCTCGTTCGCGCGCGACGCGTTCAGGCGCCTCGCTCCATGGGTCCACAGCGTATCCAAACGGCCGATGCTGGGAGGCTCCTGGACGCGGGACCCCCGAGCGCCGTCGTCGGCCACGCTGCCGCCCCGCGTCCGGATACGTCGAACTTGCTCAGATCGTCGCCGGACAACATCCCGGACGACGATCCGAGTCGGTTCGACGACCCGAGGCTCAGCCCCGCGGGCAGTCCCCGCTCCCCACACCCGGGGACGCACGCCGCGGGCTCTGCGGATGCCGCGGACAGGTGACGGGACGGCGAAGGGTGGGATCGAGTGGGGTGCGCGCGACCGTGGCGGGGCTGGCGGGAGCAGCCCGAGGAACGAGGGCTGCGGATGGTAGGTCGCGCGCACCCCACTCGACCCCGCCGCCGGAACCACAACCCGCCCGAAGTACCTCAGGAGAGGTCCGGCGCCCCCGGGAACGGCCACCACCCGATCGCGTGCCCGTCCCACGCGATCCACCCCAACCACACCGCGGCCGCGACGGCGAGGACCACGACGACGACCGCGGTCCGCCGCCCGGGGACGAGGTGCCGAAGCCCGGCGCGGGCGCCGTCGCGGGTGACGGACGTCGCGGGACCGAACCAGGCGAGCAGGACGGCGACGACCATGGTGACGGCGAGGACGAGCCCGTAGAGCCAGGCGGCGTTCTGGTCGGGGTGGTCGGTGTCGGCGACGAGGACGTGCCGGTCGAGCACCCACCAGGCGCCGACGACGAGCACGAGCCCGGCGCACCCGGCGACGACGAGCGAGGGCAGCGACCCGACGACGCCGCGCACGAGGTGCCAGGGGGCGATGAGGGCGACGCGTGCGCCGTCGGACCGGCCGACGCCGCGGCGTTCGCGGCGGCCGTGGAGGAGTCGGCGGCGTAGCCGACGTAGCGGGCGAGGACGACGAGCGCGGCGAGGGCGACGAACGCGAGCCCGGGCCAGGTGGCCGCCGCGGCGACGAGGGGCAGCGCGAGCGCGACGAGCAGGCCGGAGCGGCTGGGGTGGCGGGGCCGGACGTACCCGGACGCGGACTCGTACACCTCCTCGGGGACGGGTTCGAGCCAGTCGGTGTCCTGGCCGTCCGCGCCGGCGGCCGGTTCGACGGGCGCCATGACCTCCGTCGCGTCGGTCGCGGGCGGCGGGGGTGGTGGGACGTCGGTGGCGACGGCGCGGGTCCGGCCGTCGTTGACGGGCGCGGTGCGGGGGTCGCGGGTGACGACCTGCGTGGGCCACTGGGACGCCGCGCCGAGGGCGACGGTCTCGACGAGGTCGCCGGGGGCGACGGGGTGGGGTTCGTCGCCGCCGTCGGCGGCCTTGCGCAGGGCCCGGACGACGTCGTCGGGCTGCCAGCGCTCCCCGGGGTCCGGGCGCAGGGCGCCCGCGATCGCCTCGCCCCTCAGCGGGCCGACGCCGCGCAGGTCGGCGGCGCCGGCCTGGGCCCGCGCGAGGACGGCGTCGACCGGGGTGACGCCGAACGGCGCGCGGGCGGTCGCGGCGAACGCGAGCGACGCCGCCCACCCCCACCAGTCGGTGGCGACGGACGGGTCGGCGCCGGTGAGCATCTCGGGGGCGAGGTACCCGGGCGTCCCCATGACGAGGCCGTCGGTGGTCATGCGGGCGTCCTCGAACCCGTGCGCGATGCCGAAGTCGATGAGGACGGGCCCGTGCGCGGTCACCATGATGTTGCTGGGCTTGAGGTCGCGGTGCACGACGCCGGCTCCGTGCACGGCCTGGAGCGCGTCGGCGAGGTCGCCCGCGAGCGAGGCCAGGCGGGCGGCGTCGTACGGGCCGTGGAGCGCGACGTCGTCCTCGAGGCTGTGCCCGTCGACGAGCTCGGTGACGATGAACGGGGACTCGCCCTCGAGCTCGACGTCGAGCACGGCGGCGACGGCGGGGTGGTCGAGGCGGCGGAGCGTCGCGGCCTCACGGGCCAGCCGGGCACGGGCGGACTCGTCGGTGTCGGGCCCGGCGTGCAGCACCTTGATGGCGACGGGGTGCCCGCCACCGTCCTCCGCCCGGTACACGGCGCCCGTGGCGCCCTGCCCGAGGCGCGCGACGATCCGGTACCCACCCACCTCGTCGCCGGGTGTCGCCGCAGCCCACATGGGTTCACCGTAGCGGCGTCGGACCTGCTCGCGTGGGACGTCGTCGCCGGTCGGACGCCTCGCGCCCGGCCCGCCGGCCCGGGGCGTACGACGACACCACTGGCTACGCTGGGAGCACCGACGGACAGGAGCTGACGCCCGGTGAGCCCAGAAGCAAGCAAGGAAGGCAACGACCTGGTCGTGGTGGCGAACCGCCTCCCGGTCGACTTCACGACGGACGACGACGGCAGCATCAGCTGGCGCCGGTCCCCGGGCGGCCTGGTGACCGCCCTGGAGCCGGTGATGCAGAGCGCCGAGGGCGCCTGGGTGGGCTGGGGCGGCGCCGCCGACGTGTACGCGGACCCGTTCGAGGCGGACGGCATGACGCTCGTGCCGGTGACGCTCAACGAGGACGAGATCGAGCAGTACTACGAGGGCTTCGCGAACGACACCCTGTGGCCGCTCTACCACGACGTGATCTCGCAGCCGGCGTTCCACCGGCAGTGGTGGGACGCGTACCGGCGCGTGAACCGGCGGTTCGCGGAGGCTGCCGCGGCGCAGGCCGGCACGGGCGGGACCGTCTGGGTGCAGGACTACCAGCTCCAGCTCGTCCCGGCGATGCTGCGCGAGCTGCGCCCTGACCTGCGGATCGGGTTCTTCGACCACATCCCGTTCCCGCCCTACGAGATCTTCAGCCAGCTCCCGTGGCGGCGGCAGGTCGTCGAGGGGCTGCTCGGCGCGGACCTGATCGGGTTCCAGCGCAACGGCGACGCCGCCAACTTCCTGCGGATCGTGCGGCGCCTCACGCGGCACTCGACGCGCGGCCAGCAGATCACGTTCGAGGACGGCGAGGGCCGCCCCGTGCGTGAGATCCGGGCGACGGCGTTCCCGATCTCGATCGACTCCCACCGCTTCGACGAGCTGGCACGGCAGGACTCGACCCGGGCCCGTGCCGCGGAGATCCGCACGGAGCTCGGCGATCCCGAGATCGTGATGCTCGGCGTGGACCGGCTCGACTACACCAAGGGCATCCGGCACCGCATCAAGGCGTACGGCGAGCTCCTCGACGACGGCCGGCTCACCGTCGAGGAGGCGACCCTCGTCCAGGTCGCGAGCCCCAGCCGGGAGAACGTGGACGCCTACCAGGAGCTCCGGGAGCAGGTGGAGACCGCCGTCGGGCGGATCAACGGCGAGTTCGGCGAGCTGGGCCACGCGGCCATCCACTACCTGCACCACTCGTACCCGCCCGAGGAGATGGCGGCGCTCTACCTGGCCGCGGACGTCATGCTCGTGACGTCCCTCCGCGACGGCATGAACCTCGTCGCGAAGGAGTACATCGCGGCCCGGTCCGACCAGCAGGGCGCCCTGGTGCTGTCGGAGTTCACGGGCGCCGCGGACGAGCTGTCCGGTGCCCTTCTCGTCAACCCGCACGACATCGACGAGCTCAAGTCCGTGATCGAGCAGGCCGCCCGCATGGAGCCCAAGGAGCAGCGGCGCCGCATGCGTCGGCTGCGCCGCAAGGTCATGGCCGACGACGTCGCGAAGTGGTCGAGCTCGTTCCTGCGCACCCTCGAGGAGATGCCCGTGTCCCCCGTCGCACCCGAGCTGCAGGACGACGACTCCCAGGGCCCCGGCGAGGACCTCATCGAGGCGCTCGACCGCCTCGCCACGACGGACGGCCTCGTCATGGTCGCGACCGACTTCGACGGGGTGCTCGCCCCGCTCGTCGACGACCCGTCGTCCTCGCGCACCACGCCACGGTCCGCGCGTGCCCTGGCACGCATGGCCCGCCGGCCCGCCTCGCAGATCCGGCTCGCCCTGGTCTCGGGCCGGGACCTGGACACGCTCGCGGCGCTCAGCCACGCGCCGTCGGGCACGCTGCTCGTCGGGTCGCACGGCGCCGAGCAGGGCGAGGTCGGCGCCGACGGCGTCGTCCGGCGCGACCTGGCGCTCACCGAGGGCCAGGCGTCGCTCCTGCAGCGGATCACCGAGGGCCTCGAGGAGATCGCCGACCGTCACACCGGCGTGTGGGTCGAGAAGAAGCCCACGGCGTCCGTCCTGCACACGCGTCGGTCCACGCACGACGGCGCGGCGCAGGCGACCGAGGCGGCCCGGGGCCTGGCCGAGCGGCTGGGCGTGGGCGCGCTGGAGGGCAAGGACGTCGTCGAGCTGCAGGTCGTCGACACCAGCAAGGGCAAGGCGATCGACGCGCTCCGCAACGAGCTCGACGCGAAGGCGGTGCTCTACGTCGGCGACGACGTCACCGACGAGCACGCGTTCGCCGTCCTGACCCCCGACGACGTGGCCGTCAAGGTCGGGCCGGGCGAGACGATCGCCGAGCACCGGGTCGCGAGCACGAAGTCCGTGGGGCTGCTGCTCGAGCACCTGGCGCGCGCCCTCGAACGCCGCAAGCGGTCCTGAGACGTCCGTCACAGGAGCACCCATCCGGGTCGGATAGCATGCTCCCGGGGCGGCACACGCCGCCCACTCATCCCGTCACGACGGATCGTCCGGCACGTACCTGCCGGTGAAGGGAAGTAGCAACGATGGCTACGGTCACCTACGACCACGCGACCCGGGTCTACCCGGGCACCGAGCGTCCCGCTGTGGACCAGCTCAACCTCCACATCGAGGACGGCGAGTTCCTCGTCCTCGTCGGCCCCTCCGGCTGCGGCAAGTCGACCTCCCTGCGCATGCTCGCGGGCCTCGAGGACGTCAACCAGGGCCGCATCTTCATCGGCGACCGCGACGTCACGGACGTCCAGCCGAAGGACCGCGACATCGCGATGGTCTTCCAGAACTACGCGCTGTACCCGCACATGACCGTGGCCGACAACATGGGCTTCGCGCTCAAGATCGCCGGCACGCCGAAGGCCGAGATCCGCCAGCGGGTCGAGGAGGCTGCCAAGATCCTCGACCTCACCGAGTACCTCGACCGCAAGCCGAAGGCGCTCTCCGGTGGCCAGCGTCAGCGCGTCGCCATGGGCCGCGCGATCGTCCGCCAGCCGCAGGTCTTCCTCATGGACGAGCCGCTGTCGAACCTCGACGCCAAGCTCCGCGTCCAGACCCGCACGCAGATCGCGTCGCTCCAGCGCCGCCTCGGCGTCACCACGGTCTACGTCACGCACGACCAGACCGAGGCGCTCACCATGGGCGACCGCATCGCGGTCCTCAAGGACGGCCTCCTCCAGCAGGTCGGCACGCCGCGCGAGATGTACGACACCCCGCAGAACGTCTTCGTCGCGGGCTTCATCGGCTCCCCGGCCATGAACATCGGCACCTTCCCGGTCAGCGGCGGCAACATCGAGGTCGGCCCTGCCCGCCTCGCGCTGCCCCGCGACGTCGCCGGCAAGCTCACCTCCGAGGACGACAACAAGGTGACCCTGGGCTTCCGCCCCGAGTCGCTCGACGTCACCTCCGAGTCGAACGCCGCCGCCTTCCCGGTCGAGGTGAACATCGTCGAGGAGCTCGGCTCCGACGCGTTCGTCTACGGCACGCTCCGTGGCTCGCTCGCCCAGAAGGACGACGCGGTCATCACGTCGGGCGCCGGCGACAACCAGGTCATCGTGCGCGTCGACCCGCGCAACGTCCCCATGAAGGGCGAGCGCGTGTTCGTCACGATCCGCCCCGGCGAGGAGCACGTCTTCTCGGCCGCGACGGGTCAGCGCCTGTCCTGACGCACGTCACCACCACCGCGGGGCGGGTCCGGTTCGCCGGGCCCGCCCCGCGGTGCGTCCACCGCTGCCGCACCGAAATCGGGCGGGCCCGACGGCGTCGGGCCTGGGAGGATGACTGGACCATGAGTCACGACCTGCAGATCACCGCGTCCGCCCCCGACCCGGCGCTCCTCGACCTCCCGTGGGACGTGCCCCTCGAGGACTGGCCCGCCGACCGGATCGCCGCCCTCCCCCGCGGCATCTCCCGGCACACCGTCCGGTTCGTGCGGCTGTCCGGGCGCGTCATCGCGCTCAAGGAGATCGGCGAGACCGTCGCGTACCGCGAGTACGCGCTGCTGCGCCAGCTCAAGCGGCTCGACGTGCCGAGCGTGGACCCCGTCGGTGTCGTGACCGGGCGCCTCGACCCCGACGGCGAGCCCCTCGAGGCCGTGCTCGTGACCGAGCACCTCCAGTACTCGCTCCCCTACCGCGCGCTGTTCAGCCAGGCGCTGCGCCCCGACACGCTGACGCGGCTCATCGACGCCCTCGCGGTGCTCCTCGTCCGGCTGCACGTCGTCGGGTTCTACTGGGGCGACGTCTCCCTGTCGAACACGCTGTTCCGCCGCGACGCCGAGGCCTTCGCCGCGTACCTCGTCGACGCCGAGACGGGCGACCTGCACCGCAAGCTCACCGACGGCCAGCGCAACTACGACGTCGACCTCGCCCGCACCAACATCATCGGCGAGCTCATGGACCTCGCCGCCGGCGAGCTGCTCGACGAGGACGTCGACGAGCTCGCCATCGGCGACCTGCTCGTCGAGCGGTACCAGGAGCTGTGGGCCTCCCTGACGACCGCGGAGAGCTTCGACGCCGCCGAG
Source organism: Luteimicrobium album (assembly GCF_030161555.1). Classification (GTDB taxonomy): domain Bacteria; phylum Actinomycetota; class Actinomycetes; order Actinomycetales; family Cellulomonadaceae; genus Luteimicrobium; species Luteimicrobium album. The sequence goes on along the minus strand of NZ_BSUK01000001.1, from coordinate 2,275,205 downwards.
CGGTGGCGGGTCGCCGCCCGCATCGACCGGCTCAACGACCTCGGCTTCGACGTCGACGAGCTCGCCATGACCACCGACATCGACGGCACCACCGTCCGGATCCAGCCGAAGGTCGTCGACGCCGGGCACCACTCCCGGCGCCTCATGCGACTCACCGGCCTCGACGTCCAGGAGAACCAGGCCCGCCGGCTCCTCAACGACCTCGACTCCTATCGGGCCGCGACCGAACGGCAGAACGACGACGAGTCGTTCGTCGCGCACGACTGGCTCACCGAGGTCTTCGAGCCCAGCGTCCGCGCCGTGCCCCGCGAGCTGCGCGGCAAGCTCGAGCCCGCCCAGCTCTTCCACGAGATGCTCGACCACCGCTGGTTCCTGTCGGAGCAGCAGCAGCGGGACGTGCCGATGCCGGAGGTCGTGCGGTCCTACGTCGACAACGTACTGCGGCACCGGCGGGACGAGCAGGCGCTGCTCGGCGAGGACAGCTGACGAATCCCCGCGACGTAGTACGGCCGCCGGTATACCTCGCGAGGTATACCGGCGGCCGTACTACCTCGCGAGCAGAGGGTGCCGCCTACTCGGCCTGCGAGCGCAGGCGCGCGACCTCGTAGAGGGCGATCCCGCCCGCCACGGACGCGTTGAGCGACTCGACCTCCGACGTGATCGGGATCGACGCGACGACGTCGCACGCCTCGCGGACGAGCCGCGACAGCCCCTTGCCCTCGGAGCCGACGACGACGACGAGCGGGTCCGTCGCGAACGCGACGTCGCCGATCGCGGTGGGCCCGTCCCCGTCGAGCCCGACGACGAAGCACCCGGCCTGCTTGAGCTCGCCGAGGGCGCGGGCGAGGTTGGTGACGCGTGCGACGGGCACGCGGGCCGCGGCGCCGGCGGACGTCTTCCACGCCGACGCGGTCACCCCGGCGGCCCGTCGTTCGGGCACGATCACGCCGTGCCCGCCGAACGCCCCGGCCGACCGCATGACGGCACCGAGGTTGCGGGGGTCGGTCACGCCGTCGAGCGCGACGAGCAGCGGTGCGGTGCCGCTGCGGGCGGCAGAGTCGAGGAGGTCGTCGAGGTCGGCGTACTCGTAGGGCGGCACCTGGACGGCGACGCCCTGGTGGATCGAGCCGTCGGTGAGCCGGTCGAGCTCGGGCTTCGTGACCTCGAGGAGGTTGTACCCGCGCCCGGACGCGATCTGGAGGATCTCGCGGGTGCGGTCGTCGGCCTCGAGACGCGAGGCCACGTAGAGGGTGGTCACCGGGACGCGCGCGCGCAGCGCCTCGAGCACCGCGTTCCGGCCGGTCACGACCTCGGTGGCCGCCCCGCGGCCGGGACCGCGGCTCGACCCACCACGGCCGCCGTTACGGGGCCGGTCGCCCCCGCGACCGGAGGACCCGGCCACCTTCTTCTCCGCCTCGGCCTTGCGCTTGTGGGCGACGTGGTACGTGCGGTCCTCCGCCTTGGGCGTCGGGCCACGGCCCTCGAGACCCTTGCGGCGCTGGCCGCCCGAGCCGACCGTCGCGCCCTTCTTGGAGCCGGGCTTGCGGACGGCGCCGCGACGCTTCGAGTTGCCTGCCATGTCAGTCCTGCAATCGTTCGGTGGGGGCGGGCGCGGCGAGACTCCACCGCGCGCCGGTGGGCTGGTCCTCGACGAGGATGCCCGCTGCTGCGAGGCGCCCGCGGATCAGGTCCGCGGTCGCGAAGTCGCGTGCGGCCCGCGCCTCGGCACGGGCGTCGAGCTCGGCCTGCACGACCGCGCCCAGCGCGTCCGCGTAGAGCGAGTCGCCGCCCGTGGCCCAGTGGGGGTCGCCGGGGTCGAGCCCGAGGACGTCGAGCATCGCCCGAACGGCGACCAGCTCGGCCCGCACGTCACGGCGCGCGGCGTCGACCTCGGGCCCGTGCCACCCGCCGGCGGAGGCCGCCGCGAGGGCGGTGTTCCCGAGCCGCAGGTGCTCGTGGACGACGGCGAGCGCCGCCGGGACGTTGAGGTCGTCGTCCATCGCCGCGACGAAAGCCTCGGGCAGCGCCGCGGACCGGATCTCGGCGTCGTCGACCGTGCCCACGCGCTCCGACGCCCGCGCGACGAACCCGGCGAACCGGTCCCAGGTCGCCTCGGCCTCGGCGAGGGTGTCGGGGGTCCACTCGAGCATCGAGCGGTACTGGACGGCGGTGAGGGCGTAGCGGAGCGCCGAGGCCGGTGCGTGGGCGAGGACCTCGCGGACGAGCAGCCCGTTGCCGAGCGACTTGCTCATCTTGGCGCCGCCCTGCGTGACCCAGGCGCTGTGCAGCCAGTAGCGCGCGAAGCCGTACCCGGCGGCGCGGGACTGGGCCTGCTCGTTCTCGTGGTGCGGGAAGCGCAGGTCGAGGCCGCCGCCGTGGATGTCGAACGTGTCGCCGAGGTAGCGCTGGGCCATCGCGGAGCACTCGAGGTGCCAGCCGGGGCGCCCGCGGCCGAAGGGCGTGGGCCAGGCCGCCGTCGGGGGCTCGCCGTCCTTCGGTGCCTTCCAGAGGGCGAAGTCGTGCGGGTCGCGCTTGAGGCCAGCGTTCACGGGCTCGTCCACGCCGAGGTCCTCGGGGGCGATCGTGAGGTCCTCGAGGCGCTGGTTGGTGAGCGAGCCGTAGTCGGGCCAGGAGCGCACGTCGAAGTAGACGTCGCCCTCGGCGGCCACGTAGGCGTGCCCTCGCTCGACGAGGCGGGACATCAGGCCGACCATGTCGACGACGTGCCCGGTCGCCCGTGGCTCGTAGGTGGGCGGGAGGACGCCGACCGCGTCGTACGCGGCCGTGAACTCGCGCTCGTAGATCGCGGCCCGCTCCCACCACCGCTGACCTGCGGCGGCGGCCTTGGCGAGGATCTTGTCGTCGATGTCCGTCACGTTGCGCACGAGCGTCACGGCGAGGCCCGACCGGCGCAGCCAGCGGACCAGGACGTCGAACGCGACCTGGGTGCGCAGGTGCCCGATATGAGGCTCGCTCTGGACGGTGGCCCCACACACGTAGATGCCGACCTCACCGGGCACAGCGGGCACGAAGTCCCGCACGTCGCGCGTGGCGGTGTCGAAGAGGCGAAGGGTCACCCGGCAAGGGTACCGGGGCCGCCCCCACCGGGCAGAACGCCTCAGACGCGCCAGACGACGCGGCGGGGCGTGACCCGCACGATCACGCGCTCGTTGCCCGTCCCCTCGTCCCCCGTGTACCGCTCGGCGCCCGTGTAGGTGCGCACCAGGTCGTGGATGAGCTGGGAGTCCGGGTCGTCGACGAGCGTCACGTCGCCGCGGATCTCGAGGTAGCGGTGCGGCTCGTCGCGCGGGTAGACGAGCACGGTGGCCCGCGGGTCGCGCTCGAGGTTGTCGGCCTTGCGGCGCCCGCGCACGGTGGAGACGAGCACGTCGTCCCCGTCCCGGGCGACCCACACGACCGAGAGCTGCGGTCGGCCGTCGGGGTCGATGGTCGCGATGACCGCGTGCTCGGGGGCGTCGAGGAGCGCCTTCGCGTCGTCGGGGAGGGCGGGGGCCGTCGTCGTCTGCGTCATGCCTGGTCCAAGCCCGACGACGGCGCCGCCATTCCGCGCGTCCGCCAGGTGGACGTCGGTGAACGGCGGCGCTACCGCTTGCCCAGGGGCCGGACGGTGCCGAGGATCGCGTCCGCCACGGCGTGGAACGACGCGATGGCCGCGGCGTCGTCGTGCTCGACCATCCACGCGATCTGGATGCCGTCGATCTCCGCGGACACCATCCGGGCCAGCAGCGCGACGTCCATCGAGTAGGTGACGCCCGCGAGCTGCGCCGCGGCCGACAGGTACTTCTCGGACGCCGCCCACTGCGCCTTGAGCTGGTCGAGCACGATGGCGCGCATCCGCTCGTCGCGGGCGCCGAGGGTCGCGATCTCGATGGTGAGGAGCTGGTGGTGCGACCTCGCCTCGAGGCCCTTCCACATCGCGTCGGCGAGCGCGTGCATCGTCGTCGAGATGTCGCCGCCCGCGGTGATCGCGTCGTCGAGGAACGTCGACGCGATGGCTGCCACCTGCCGGCTGAGCGCGGCGAGCATCTCGTGCTTGTCCCGGAAGACGTAGTGGATGATGCCGGGACGCACGCCGGCCTCGCGCGCGACCGACCGGACGGTCACGGCCTCGACGCCCTCCCGGAGCGCGACGGCCAGCGCGGCCGCGACGAGCTGCTCGCGGCGCTGCTCGTGGCTCAGGCGCTCGTTCACCCGGCGGCGCCGGGTTCGTCCGACGGCCCGCCCGGCGGTGGCACCGGCACGACGAGCGCGGTCGCGAGCGCGGCCAGTCCCTCGCCCCGCCCCGTGAGGCCGAGGCCGTCGGTGGTGGTCGCGGTGAGCGTCACGACGGCGCCCGCGGCCTCGCTCAGCGTGGCCTGCGCCTCCGCGCGGCGAGGGCCGAGGCGTGGACGGTTGCCGATCACCTGGACGGCGACGTTGCCGATCTCGAAGCCGGCGGCGCGGACGCGGCGGGCCGCCTCCGCGAGCAGCGCGGTGCCGCGGGCTCCCGCCCACTCCGGCTCGCTGATGCCGAAGTTCGAGCCGAGGTCGCCGAGCCCCGAGGCGGAGAACAGCGCGTCGGCTGCGGCGTGGGCCGCGACGTCCCCGTCGGAGTGCCCCGCCAGCCCGGTCTCTCCCGGCCAGTGCAGCCCGCCGACCCACAGCTCGCGGGCCGGGTCGGTGTCGAACGCGTGCACGTCGGTGCCGATGCCGGTGCGCGGCAGGAGTGCGGGGCTCACGCGCCCTCCTCGAGCAGCAGGCCCGCGACCGCGAGGTCGTGCGACGTCGTGATCTTCAGGGCGCGCGCGTCGCCCTCGACGAGCACCACGTCGACGCCGAGGGCCGCCACGAGACTCGCGTCGTCGCTCGCGGCCGTCGCTTCGTCCCCCGCGACGCCGGCGCCCGCGGCGTGCGCCCGCTCGAGCACGTCGCGGCGGAAGCCCTGGGGCGTCTGGACGGCTCGGAGGCTCCGGCGGTCCACGGTCCCCGCCGAGCGGACGGGTTCGCCGTCCGAGGCCGGGAGAACACGGACGACGGTGTCGGTCACGGGCAAGGCGGGCACAACGGCATCGTGACCCCCGGCGACGGCCTGCGCGACCCGAACGAGGAGCGGCACCGGGGCGAGCGCGCGGGCGGCGTCGTGCACGAGGACGACGGGCGGTGCCGACGCCGGGAGCGCAGCCAGGCCGGCGGCCACGCTGGCCTGCCGGGCGGGCCCCCGGGGACGACGACCACACGAGGCGGACGGAGCGCGTCCGACGCCCCCAGGGCGGCGCCGAGCGCCTCGGCGTGGGCCGGCGGAGCCGTGACGACGACGACCGCCGCGCCGGCCTCCACGAGCCGTGTCGCGGCGTGCACGACGAGCGGCGTGCCACCGAGCGGGACCAGCGCCTTGGGAACCGCGGCGCCGAGCCGGGTGCCCGAGCCCGCGGCGGTCAGGACGGCCGCGAAGGCCGGCCCGCTGGTCGCGGACCGGCCTTCGTGTGGTGCGGTTGCCGGAGCACTGCCGGCGTCTGACGTGCTCAGCTGGCGAGCACCTCGTCGAGGATGGCCTCCGCCTTGTCCTCCTCGGTGTGCTCCGCGAGCGCGAGCTCCGAGACGAGGATCTGGCGAGCCTTGGCGAGCATGCGCTTCTCGCCGGCCGAGAGGCCGCGGTCCGCGTCGCGACGCGACAGGTCGCGCACGACCTCGGCGACCTTGATGACGTCGCCGGACGCCAGCTTCTCGAGGTTGGCCTTGTAACGGCGCGACCAGTTCGTCGGCTCTTCCGTGTACGGCGCACGAAGAACCTCGAACACCTTGTCGAGACCTTCCTGGCCGACGACGTCACGCACACCCACGAGGTCGACGTTCTCCGCGGGGACCTCGATCGTCAGGTCGCCCTGGGCGACCCGGAGCTTGAGGTAGAGCTTGTCCTCCCCGCGGATGGTCCGCGTCTTGATCTCCTCGATGAGGGCTGCGCCGTGGTGCGGGTAGACAACCGTCTCCCCTACAGTGAAAGTCATCTTCAGATGTCCCCTTTCGCGGGGGTCCATCTTACCACGCGGCCATTTCAGGGCCGTTGAGCGAGAAGCCCTCCCGGGCCTCGCGGCGAACCCGTCGACGTGGCCTACGGCACGCGGCGGAACGCGCGAGCACGGTGCCCGAAACGCTACTCTGAGGGGGCCCCACCCGGCCTTCCCCCGACGAGCCCTGGAGATCGCACAGTGAACCGCAGCACCGCCCGCATGAGCAAGCTCCTCGCGGTCCCGGTGGCCCTCGCGAGCGCCGCCGCGCTCTCCGCCTGCAGCCCCACGCAGACCAACAAGCCCTACCAGCCCTCCGACGGCATCGACGTCGTCGTCGGCGACGTCAAGGGCATCAACCTGCTGGTGCTCTCGAGCGGCAAGGGCGACCCCGGGCGGCTGCTGGGCTCGTTCTACAACGCGGGCTCGGACGCGGCGACGGTCACGGTGGCCCCGGAGGGCGCCTCGTCGGCGACGGTCTCCGTCGACCCCTCGTCCACGACGCAGCTCGGCGCCGAGGGCCCCGACGACGTCGTCTTCGACACCACCGGAGCGGCGCCCGGTGCCGTGCTCCCCGTCAAGGTCACGGTCGGCGACGCCACCGAGACCGTGTCGGTGCCCGTGCTCGACGGCACGCTCCCCGAGTACGCGACGCTCGTCCCCACCGCCTCCGCCGAGGGCTGAGCCCCGCCACCCGCGCCCACGCGCTCCTGACGGACCGATGACGTCGTCGTCGGCGCGAGCACGACGGCTCGCGCTCCCTGTGGCGGCCGCTGTGTGCTGCGTGCTCGCCGGCTGCGGGCTCGTGACCGCCGGTCCGCCCGACGCCTCCCGCGACCACCCGCACGGCGCGATCACCGCGGCGGGCGACACGGACGTCTACTCGCTGCGCGTGGGCGACTGCCTGCTGTCCGACTCGGGCGACTTCGACTCGACGGCCACCGCGTCGACCGCGGTCGACTCGGTTCCGGTCACGCCCTGCTCCGATCCCCACGACGCCGAGATCTACGCCGAGACGATGCTGCCCGCGGGCGAGTACCCGGGCGACGACGCGGTCGGGGAGCAGGCCGACGACTTCTGCGACGCGCAGTTCACCGCCCTCACCGGGCTCGACTACGAGGACGCGCCCTCGCTCGACTTCTCGGAGTACACGCCCACCGAGGACGGCTGGAACGGTGACGGAGACCGGCTCGTCCAGTGCGTGCTGCTGCTGCCGCAGAAGGTCGACGGGTCCTACGTGGACCGGCTCCGCCGGACGCCGGTGACGGACGACGCCAGGCGTCCCGCGGGCGACCCGACGAGCCCCGCCACGGCCTGACCGCTCTCAGCGCCGACGGGATCCTCTCGTCCGGCCGGGGGCCGGACCGGGTCACCCGAAGCGGCCGGAGATGTAGTCCTCCGTCGCCTTCTCCTTGGGCGTCGAGAACATGGTCCCGGTGTCGTCCATCTCGATGAGCTTGCCGGGGCTGCCGGTCCCCGCGATGTTGAAGAAGCCCGTCCGGTCGCTCACGCGCGCAGCCTGCTGCATGTTGTGCGTGACGATGACGATCGTGTAGTCCTTCTTGAGCTCCGTGATGAGGTCCTCGATCGCGAGCGTGGAGATCGGGTCGAGAGCCGAGCACGGCTCGTCCATGAGGAGCACCTGAGGCTTCACCGCGATGGCGCGCGCGATGCACAGGCGCTGCTGCTGGCCGCCGGAGAGGCCGGCGCCCGGCTTCTGGAGACGGTCCTTGACCTCGTTCCAGAGGTTCGCGCTCGCGAGCGACGCCTCGACGAGGTCCGCGGCGTCCGACTTCGAGATCTTCTTGTTCAGCAGGCGGACGCCCGCGAGCACGTTCTCCTCGATGGACATCGTGGGGAACGGGTTGGGCCGCTGGAAGACCATGCCGATCTGCCGGCGCACCGCGACCGGGTCGATGTCGGCGCCGTACAGGTCGACACCCTCCATCTCGACGCTGCCGTGCACCGACGCCCCCGGGATGACCTCGTGCATCCGGTTGAGGGTGCGGAGGAAGGTCGACTTGCCGCAGCCGGACGGGCCGATGAACGCGGTGACCGAACGGGGTTCGATCGTCATCGTGACGCCCTCGACCGCCAGGAAGTCGCCGTAGTAGATGTTGAGGTCCTTGACGTCGATGCGCTGTGCCATCGCGGGGTCGTCCTTCTTCGGGGTGGGGGTCGTCGGAGTGCTGGGCCGCGGCCCGCTGTCCGTGGGCGCGGGGCGGGTGCCGCCGTCGGGCGTGCTCATGAGCGGATCTTCGGGGCGAAGAGCCGGGACACGAGCCGCGCGACCAGGTTGAGGATCATGACGATGAGGATCAGCGTCAGCGCGGCCGCCCAGGCGCGGTCGTAGTTGATGGTCGGGATGCAGGTGACGTTCGGGTTGTTGCACGGCACCAGGCCCGCGGTGAACTGCCGGTACACGTAGACCGGCAGCGTCATCATGCGGCCCTCGAACGGGTTGAAGTTGATCGAGTCGATCACGCCCACCGTGAGGAGCAGCGGTGCCGTCTCGCCGACCACGCGGGACACGGCGAGCATGACGCCCGTCGTGATGCCCGCGATCGCGGTGCGGAGCACGACCTTGATCACGGTCAGCCACTTCGGGACGCCGAGCGCGTACGCGGCCTCGCGCAGCTCGTTCGGGACGAGCTTGAGCATCTCCTCCGTCGAGCGGACGACGACCGGGATCATCAGGACGCTCAGCGCGACCGCGCCGATCGCGCCGAAGTGCGCGCCCGGCCCGAGGAAGAGAGAGAACAGCGCGTACGCGAACAGACCCGCGACGATCGACGGGATGCCCGTCATGACGTCCACGAAGAACGTGACCGCCCGCGCCAGCCGGCCGCCCGCGCCGTACTCGACGAGGTAGATCGCGGCAAGGATGCCGACCGGCACCGAGATGACCGCCGCGCCCACCGTCACCCAGACGGTGCCGATGATCGCGTGGTAGATGCCGCCCGCGTCCATGCCGCCGAACACGCCGCGCATCGAGTGCAGGAGGAAGTAGGGGTCGAGCCGGCCGATGCCGCGTCCGACCACGGTCCACAGGAGCCAGACGAGCGGGACGAGCGCGATGCCGAACGCGGTGCTCACGAGCACCGTCATCATCCGGTCCTTGCGGCGGCGCCGCGCGTCGGACGTGCGCAGCAGCGCACGGACGTCGTCGCCGCGCGGGGGCGCGGGGCGCCGTCGAGGGTGGTGGGGATCACGGCCATCTCAGTTCGCTCCCGAGAATTCCTTGCGACGGCCGACGACCCAGCGCGACGCCATGTTGACGACCATCGTGATGACGAACAGCGCGAGACCTGTGGCCATCAGCGTGCTCATGCCGAGCGAGTTCGCCTCCGGGTACTTGAGGGCGATGTTCGCGGCGATCGTCTGCTGCTTGCCGGCGAGGAGCAGCGCGAACGAGTAGGTGAGCCCGGGCGACAGGATCATGACGACGGCCATGGTCTCGCCCAGCGCGCGGCCCAGGCCGAGCATCGCCGCGGACACCACGCCCGAGCGGCCGAACGGCAGGACCGCGGTGCGGATCATCTCCCAGCGGGTCGCGCCGAGCGCGAGCGCGGCCTCCTCGTGGAGCTTCGGCGTCTGGAGGAAGACCTCGCGCGAGACGGCCGTGATGATCGGCAGGATCATCACGGCGAGCACCAGCGAGACGGTCAGGAGCACGCGGGCGGGATCGGCCGCCGGACCCTTGAAGAGCGGGATCCAGCCGAGTACGTTCGAGACCCACTGCCAGACGGGCTGGATCGTCGGCGCCAGGACGAGCGCGCCCCACAGGCCGTACACGACCGACGGGATCGCCGCGAGCAGGTCGATCACCCAGCCGAGGAGCGACGCGAGCCGCCGCGGCGCGTAGTGCGAGGTGAACAGCGCGATCCCGATCGCGAGCGGGGTCGCGACGGCCAGCGCGACCGCCGCCGCCAGCAGGGTCCCGAAGATCAACGGCCCGAGGTACGAGGCCAGGGAGCTCTGCCCCTGGAAGAAGCTCACCTTCGACGCGATCTCCGACCCGCTCGACGTGAGCGCGGGCCAGGACTGCCAGAGCAGGAAGCCCGCGACCGCGGCGAGGGCGATCAGGATGAGCGTGCCGGCGCTCGTCGCCAGGTAGCGGAACGCACGGTTGAACCCGCGGTCGGCCGCCCGCGTGCGCCGACGCGGCGGCCGGGGCCGGTCGGGCCCGTTCGACGGCGCCGGGCTCGGCGCCCGGGTGTCGGCGGCTGTGGTGGTCACACCATCTCCTTCGTCATCGTGGACCGCACCTCAGCGGGTGGGGTGCGAGGCGGTGCCGGCGGGCGAGGCGCAACGCCCCTCCCGCCGGCACCGGTCACCACGTCTACCGGTGCGGTCAGCCGAGCTTGATCGCGTCGACCGCGGCCTGGGCCTTCGCGGCCAGGTCCGACGAGAGCGGGGCCGAGCCCGCAGCCGAGGCCGCGGCCTGCTGGCCCGCGTCGCTGACCACGTAGCTGAAGAAGCCCTTGACCAGCGCGGCAGTGTTGGCGTCCGCGTAGGTCGTGCAGCCGATGTCGTACGAGACGAGCACCAGCGGGTAGGTCGAGGAGTCCGTCAGGGTGCGGTTGATGTCGATCGCGATGTCCGACGTCGCACGGCCCGACACGACGTCGGACTTGGCGACCGCGGCAGCCGCGGCCTCCGGGGAGTGCGCCACGAACGCGTCGCCGACCTTGATCTTCGCGGAGCCGAGCTTGCCGACCTGCGACGAGTCGATGTAGCCGATCGTGCCCTCGCCGCCCTGGAGCGTCTGGGCGACGCCCGGGGTGCCCTGTGCCGACTGGCCGCCCTTGACCGGGAAGGTCTGCGAGGGCTCGTACGGCCACGCGTCACCCGCGTTGGCCTTGACCCACTGCGTGAAGTTCTGGGTCGTGCCCGAGTCGTCCGAGCGGTGCACCGGCGTGATCGCGGTGCTGGGGAGCTTGACCCCGTCGTTCAGCTTGGCGATCGCCGGGTCGTCCCACTTGGTGATCTTGCCGTCGAAGATCTTCGCGACCGTCGGGCCGTCGAGGTTCAGCGAGTCGACGCCCTTGAGGTTGAAGGCGATCGCGATCGGGCTGATGTAGACCGGGAGCTCGACGACGTCGCCGTTCTGGCAGGTGGTCTTGGCCTGCGCGATCTCGTCGTCGGTCAGGTACGCGTCGGAACCGGCGTACTGGACGGCGCCGCTGAGGAACTGCTTGCGCCCGTCGCCCGATCCGATGCCGTCGTAGTTCACGGTGACGCCGCTGTTGGCGGACTGGAAGCCCGAGCGCCAGGCGTCCATGGCGCTGCCCTGGGCCGTCGAGCCGGCACCGTTGAGCTCACCGCTCAGGTCGCCCCGGCGCTCGCGCCGTCGGTGCTGGTACCGGAGCCGGTGCCGTTCCCCGTGGCGTCGTCGGAACCGCACGCGGCAAGGCTGAGGGCGAGCGCGCCGATCGCGACGGCAGAGCCCACGCGGGTGAGTCGGCTGAGGTTCACGTGTCGTTCCATCCTGTTCGCACGTCTTCACGTCGACGGCGAGTGCCGGCGACGGGGCTGACGCTAAGCAGGACGGATGACCGGGTGGCGCAGCGAGGATGAACGCGGGGTGAACACTGGGGACCGGCCCAACCCGACCGACGGCGCAGCCCGTACAACTCGTGACAGAACCCCGGATCCGCCGTCAGGACGTCCCGACTCGTACCGCTCACGCCGTGCGCCGTGCCCGGGCCGGGTGGGGCGCGCGGGGTGAGCGCGGTCGACCATGTGATCAGGTACCACCCGCCCCGCCGACCATGCGAGCAGCCCCTCCCCGCCGCCGAACACGGGGTGTCCGCATGCTCGGCACCAAGACCGCCGAGTCAGCGCGAATCACCCGAGTCAGCGCGGACTTCGCGCTGACTCGAACGAAACGCGCTGACTCGCGTCGAAGGAGAGACGACGACGGATCGGACGGGCCTCGGAAGGCGGCCCGAACCGCCTCGCCGTGCCCGCCCGCGAACCCGACCGTGACGCACAGACCCGATAGATCGGAGCGTCAGAGCCCGTCGGCCACGCGGTGGTAGACGGCGTTCCAGCGCAGCTCCCGCTCGAACCCGCGCTGCGTCGTGGCCGCGTCGATGGTGAGGAGCTCGGTCTCGGACATCCTCGCGAGGTCCTCGAAGACCCCGACGTCGAGCGCGGTCGTCATGACGGTGTGGTGCGCCGCGCCGGCCAGCAGCCAGGCCCCGGCGGACGTCGCGAGGTCGGGCGCGGGGGCCCACAGGGCGTGGCCGACGGGCAGCCGCGGCAGGTCGTGCGGCGCCTCGACGACGTCGACGACGTTCGCGACGAGCCGGAACCGGTCCCGCATGTCGCTCATGGCGACGACGAGCCCGGGGCCGGCGTCGGCCTCGAACACGAGGCGCACGGGGTCCTCGCGGTCGCCGATGCCGAGCGGGTGGATCTCGAGGCGCGGGCGCTTCGTGGTGAGGGTCGGGCAGACCTCGAGCATGTGGGCGCCGAGGATGAGCTCGGACCCGGGCGTGAGGTCGTAGGTGTAGTCCTCCATGAGCGACGCCCCGCCGGGGAGCCCGTGGCCCATGACCTTCGCGACCCGGACGAGGACGGCGGTCTTCCAGTCGCCCTCGGCGCCGAAGCCGTAGCCGTCGGCCATGAGGCGCTGGACGGCGAGGCCGGGGAGCTGACGCAGGCCGCCGAGGTCCTCGAAGCTCGTCGTGAAGGCACCGAAGCCGCCCTCCTCGAGGAACGAGCGCAGCCCGACCTCGATGCGCGCGCCGTAGCGCAGCGACTCGTGCCGCTCGCCGCCGGCGCGCAGCTCGGGCGCCACGTCGTACAGCTCCTCGTACTCCTTGACGAGCAGGTCGACGTCGGCGTCGGACACCGCGTCCACGCGGGCCACGAGGTCGTTCACGCCCCACGTGTTCACGGAGACCCCGAACCGGACCTCGGCCTCGGTCTTGTCGCCCTCGGTGACGGCGACGTTGCGCATGTTGTCGCCGAACCGGGCGAGCCGGAGGCCCCGCAGCTCCGCGTAGCCGACCGCGGCGCGGGCCCACGCGCCCACCTGGGCCTGCACGCGCTCGTGGGTGGCGTGCCCGACGACGATCTTCCGCGGCACGTTCATCCGGCTGAGGATGTACCCGAACTCGCGGTCGCCGTGGGCGGCCTGGTTGAGGTTCATGAAGTCCATGTCGATGGCGTCGTACGGCAGCTCGACGTTCGCCTGCGTGTGGAGCTGCAGGAGCGGCGTCGCGAGCGCGTCGAGACCGCGGATCCACATCTTCGCGGGGCTGAACGTGTGCATCCACGCGACGAGGCCGACGCAGCGGTCGTCGGCGTTCGCGTCGAGGATCACGCGGCGGATGGACTCGCTGTCCTTGAGCACGGGCTTCCAGACGACGCGCACGGGCACCGCGGACGCGCCGTCGAGCGCCGCCGCGACCTGCTGCGACTGCGCGGCGACCTGCGCGAGGACGTCGTCGCCGTACAGGTCCTGCGACCCGGTGAGGAACCAGATCTCCCGGCCCTCGAACGGGCTGGGCTGGGTGCTGCCGCTGGTCATGCGTGTGCCTCCTCGGCGTTCGTGGCGGGGCCGTTGACGGCGTCGGCGCCGTCAGCGGAGCCCTGCCCGTAGACGTTCTGGTAACGGTCGTAGAGCCGGTCGACGGCGGCCGGGTCGATGGGGAGCGGCTCGCCGAGCTGGCGCGCGGCGTGGACGGTCCGCGCGACCTCCTCCAGCATGACGGCCGCCTTGACGGCCGCCTCGGCGTCACGCCCGACGGTGAAGGGCCCGTGGTTGCGCATGAGCACGGCGGGCGACCGCGACCCCGCGAGCGTGTCGACGATCCCGCGCCCGATGGAGTCGTCGCCGATGATCGCGAACGGCCCGACGGGGACGGGCCCGCCGAACTCGTCGGCCATCATCGTGAGCACGCACGGGATCTCCTCGCCGCGGGCCGCCCACGCCGTGGCATAGGTCGAGTGCGTGTGCACGACGCCGCCCACCCCGGGCATGTTCCGGTACACGTAGGCGTGCGCGGCCGTGTCCGACGACGGGCTCCGCTCCCCTCGAGGAGCGTCCCGTCGAGGTCGCACACGACCATGGCGCCGGGCGTGAGCTCGTTGTAGGTGACGCCCGAGGGCTTGATGACGAGGAGGTCGTCGGGGCCCGGACCGCCCGCGGGATCGACGACGACCCGCTGCGACACGTTCCCCGCCGTCCAGACGACGAGGCCCCAGCGCGGCAGCTCGGCGTGCAGGTCCGCGACCCGGACCTTCGCGGCGTCGACGGCGTCCCGCACGGTCGCGGGGACGGTGGTGGCGGTGGTCATCGGCGGTGCTCCCTCAGGGGACGGACGGTCGGGTCAGAGCGCATCGGTGGCCGCCTTCTCGACGGCGAGGCCGGCGACGTAGCGCTCGAGGAACGCCGCGTACCCCGCGACGTCGTCGTGCCGGGGCTCGACGACGTCCGCCTCGGCACCGGCGAAGACGTGCTCGTCGAGGTACCCCGCGAGGTCGTGCCCGGCCTCGTCGCCCAGGTACGACGCGAGCACCGCGATCCCCCACGCCCCGCCCTCGCCGGCCGAGCTGCCGACGGCCACGGGGGCGCCGAGGGCCGCGGCGAGGAGACGCTGGGCGACGCCGCGGGTCCGGAACAGGCCGCCGTGCGCGACCATCGTGTCGATCTCGACGCCCTCGCCCTCGAGGACCCGCATGCCGAGGCTCAGCGCGCCGAACGCCGCGTACACCTGGGCGCGGACGAGGTTGGCGAGCGTGAACGCGCTGTCGGGGCCGCGCACCAGGAGCGGCCGACCCTCGGCCAGGCCCGTGACGGGCTCGCCCGACAGGTAGTTGTAGGCCGTGAGCCCGCCCGCGTCGGCGTCGCCCTCGAGCGCCTCCCGCAGCAGCGCTTCGAAGACGGCGTCCGCGTCGGGGGCGGCGCCGTCGGGCGCGGTGAGCTCGGCGAACCGCCCGAACAGCGACGCCCACGCGCCCAGCTCGCTCGCGCCGTTGTTGCAGTGCACCATCGCGACGAGGTCGCCCGCCGGCGTCGTCACGAGGTCGAGCTCGGGGTGGACGTCCTCGAGCGGCCTCTCGAGGACGACCATCGCGAAGACGCTCGTGCCGACGCTCACGTTCCCGGTGCGCCGCGCGACGGCGTGGGTCGCGACCATCCCGGTGCCGGCGTCGCCCTCGGGCGGGCACAGCGGCACCCCCGGACGGAGTGCACCGGAGGGGTCGAGGAGGGCGGCTCCGTCGGCCGTGAGCGTGCCGGCCTCGTGGCCCGCGAGCAGCACCTCGGGCAGCAGCTCCTCGAGCGCGCGGACCTGGAGGCCGGGACGACGCTCGGCGACGAGCCGGTCGAACTGGTCGAGCATGCGGCGGTCGTACGTCTTGACGGCCGGGTCGACGGGGAACACGCCGGAGGCGTCCCCGATCCCCAGCACGTTGCGGCCCGTGAGGCGGCGGTGCACGTAGCCGGCGAGCGTCGTGAGGGAGCGGACCCGGCGCACGTGGGGCTCGTCGTCGAGGATCGCCTGGTAGAGGTGCGCGACCGACCAGCGCAGCGGGACGTTGTGGCCGAGGAGCCCGGTCAGCTCGGTGGCCGCGCGCTCGGTGGTGGTGTTGCGCCAGGTCCGGAACGGGACGAGCAGCTCGCCCTGGGCGTCGAACGCGAGGTAGCCGTGCATCATCGCGGAGACGCCCAGGGCGCGGTAGGTCGTGGGGCGCACGCCGTGGCGGCGCTCCGCGTCGTCGACGAGCGAGGCGTAGCAGGCCTGCAGGCCCGACCACACGTCGTCGAGCGCGTACGTCCAGAAGCCGTCCTCGAGCCGGTTCTCCCAGGCGTGGTCGCCGCTCGCGAGCGGGACACCGTCCGGCCCGACGAGGCACGCCTTGATGCGGGTGGAGCCGAGCTCGATCCCGAGCATGGCCGCGCCGGAGGCGATCACCTCGCGAGCTTCCGGGGCGTCGGGCGACGTGCGCTCCGACCGGTGCGGCGCCAGCGCCATTCGACGGTCCTCCTCGACTTCGACTTCTCCCCGGCCGCTCCGCCGGGGCCATCACGAGCCGCGAACACCTGTTAGCGCTCACATTCAGGCTGTTCGAGGATGTTAGCGCTCACACCACGACCGCTGTCAACCGTGTGGGCATCCGTTCGGCTGGCTTCGGCGTCCGAGAACAGCCGAACGCATGCCCACACGGGGAAGGCGGGCGGCGGCGGGTCAGGACGCGCGCGGCGGTCCGCTGCTCGCGCGCACCACCAGCATCGGCTCGATCAGCAGCCGCCGCCCGACCTCAGCACCCTCGATCGCCTCCGCGAGCACCTGCAGGCACCGCCGGCCCAACGACACGAACGGCTGGCTCACCGTCGTCAGCGACGGCACGAAGTACGCCGCGCCGTCGATGTCGTCGAAGCCCACCACCGAGAGGTCGCCCGGCACGTCGACGCCCTGCTCCCACAGGGCGCGCAGCACCCCGAGCGCGAGCTGGTCGTTCGCCGCGAACACCGCCGTCGGGCCGCCGCCAGCGCGCACCCGCCGCCCCAGCCGGCGCGCGGCCTCGTAGCCCGAGCGCGCCGACCAGTCGCACCGGACGACGTCGGGCACCTCGCGCCCGCGCTCCTCGAGGGCCTCGCGCCACCCGCGCTCGCGCTGGCGCGCGTCGAACCAGTCGGTCGGCCCTCCGAGGTGCACGACGGTCTCGTGCCCCAGGTCCAGCAGGTGCTGCGTCGCACGGTAGGCGCCGAGACGGTGGTCGACAGCGATCGCGATGGTCCCCGCCCGCGCCGGCTCCGCGTCGAGGGCCGCGATCATGACGACCGGGAGCCCCGTCTCGATGGACTCGACCGCCGCGGCCACGTCGTCCTGCGGGGTGATCACGACGATCCCCTCGACGGCCTGGCTCATGAAGTGGTCGATCGCGTCCCGCAGGCGCTCGTGCTCGAAGCTGCGCACCGACGCGAGCGAGACGAAGTACCCCCGCTCGCGGGCGGCCTCCTCGACGGCGACCGCGGTGCTCGTCGGGCCGTAGAGGGCCGAGCCGGTCGTGAGGATGCCGATGGTCCGGGTCCGCCGCGTCACCAGGGCGCGCGCCGCGCTGTTGCGGCGGTAGCCGAGCCGCGCGATCGCGTCGAGCACCCGAGCCCGCGTCTCCTCGCGCACGCTCGGGTGGTCGTTGATGACGCGCGAGACCGTCTGGTGCGAGACGCCCGCGACCTGCGCGACGTCCGCCATGGACGGGAGCCGTCCGGGCGCACGACTCCTCCCGGCCGTCTCGGTCATCTCAGTGCTCCGCGCCCGGCGCGTACGCCGCGGCGATCTCGGCCGAGCGCGCGTGCGCGGCCTGCAGCGCGTCGAGGAACGCGGCCCGGACCCCGCCGGCGTCGAGGCGCGCGAGCGCCCGCACCGTCGTCCCGCCGGGCGACGACACCTTCTCGCGGAGGATCGCGGGGTGCTCGCCGGTCTCGTCGAGCAGGCGGCCCGCGCCGAGCACGCTCTGCGTCGCGACCTGCAGCGCCACCTGGCGGGTGAGCCCGAGCAGGACGCCCGCCTCCGCGAGCGCGTCGACGACGTAGAACACGTACGCCGGTCCGGAGCCCGAGACCGCCGAGACGGCGTCCTGGTCCTTCTCCGCGACCCGCACGACGAGCCCCGTGCCGGCGAGCAGCCGCTCGACGAGCGCGAGGTGGTCGTCGGTCGCGCGCGTCCCGGGGCTGATCGCGGTCACGCCCGCCCCGATCTGAGCGGGCGTGTTGGGCATGGTCCGGACCACGGGCGTGTCGTCCGGGAGGACCGCCTCGAAGGCCGCGGTCGGCAGCCCGGCCACGAGGCTCACGACGACGGCGCCCGGCTCGAGCGCACCGCCCACCTCGTGCAGGAGCGCGCCGACGTCCTTGGGCTTGACCCCGACGAGCACGAGGCCGGCGCCGCGCACCGCCTCGACGTTGTCCGTCGTGGTCGCGACCCCGTGCGCCTGCTCGAGCTGCGCGGCCCGCTCGGGCCGGCGGACCGTCGCGACGACGTCGTCGGCGGACCATCCGCCCGCGAGCGCGCCGGCGAGCACGGCCTCCCCCATGACCCCCGTGCCGAGGACGGCGAGGCGGGGCGTGCGGTCGGGGGCGCTGGCGCTGGTCACGGGGGCTCCTGTCGGGATGGGCGCTCGGGATGTCACATCGGGAACGCGGCGTAGAACGTGCGGACGGCGTCCTCGGGGCCGGAGGCGACGAGCGTCGCGGTCCCGTTGCTCCACACGACCTGGGCGTTCCCGTCCGATCCTGGCACGACAGCGTAGGTGCCGGCCTTCTTCCCGCCGACGACGACGTCCCCCGAGGCGGTCGCGTCCCCCGCCTTCTCGACGGCGTCCGCCGCGGCGTCGGCGGCGTGCGCCGCGGTGTCGTACTGCGCCGCGCGGACCGTGACGGTCGTGTCCGCCCCGCCGTACGGACCTGCGTAGGCGACGGTCCAGGCTTCGAGGGCGGCGCCGGCGTCGGCGCTCTTCGCGGACGTGCGCGCCCACGGCCCCACGGTCCCGGGCAGGACCTTGAGGAACGGGGTCGCGCCGTCCGGGAGCGCGGCGGGCTGCGCCGTCGCCGACGGCGCGGGCTGCGTGACGGTGACGGTCGCGGACGCCTTCGCGTCGCCGTCGGAACGGGCGAAGCCGGGCCAGGCGTAGGCGAGGAACAGGACGATCAGGATCGCGAGCAGCGCCGCGGCGACGCCCACCGCGATCCGGCGCCGGCGGTACACGGCCGGGTCGACCTTGCCGTGCCGGTGCTCGAGCGAGGCCGCTCGGAGGTCGTGCTGGTTGGGGTTAGCCACGTCTCGCCCCTTCGTCGGTCCGTCCGTGCCGCCGTCGTTGCGACCTGGGCGTCAGCGTAGTGTCCGCCGGGCGCGGCGGCGGGGACGTGTCGGCGGCCACGGCTAGCGTGGCGCGCGTGACCACCACCAGCGCCCGCGCCGCCCGCTCGACGACGAAGCCCGCCCGTCCGGCGTTCGCGTGCACCGAGTGCGGGTGGACGACGGCCAAGTGGGTCGGGCGCTGCGGCGAGTGCCAGGAGTGGGGCACGGTCGCGGAGGTGGGTGCGGCCGGCGTCGGGCCCCGGACCGTGGCGGTCGCGCCGACCCGTTCGACGGCGCGCGAGATCGCGCAGATCGAGGTCGACGCCGCCCGGCACGCCCCGACGGGCGTGGGCGAGCTCGACCGGGTGCTGGGTGGGGGCCTCGTGCCGGGTGCCGTGGTCCTGCTCGCGGGCGAGCCCGGCGTCGGCAAGTCGACGCTGCTGCTCGCCGTGGCGTCGAACGTCGCGCGCGGCGTCGCCGCCGGCTCGGGGCGTCCGGCGCGCGTCCTCTACGTGACCGGCGAGGAGTCGGCCGGGCAGGTGCGGCTGCGCGCCGAGCGGATCGGGGCCCTGGCTCCCGGGCTGCTGCTCGTCGCCGAGACCGACCTCGCGACGATCCTCGGCCACGTCGAGCGCGAGGACCCGGACCTGCTCGTTCTCGACTCGGTGCAGACCGTGGCGTCCACCGAGGTCGAGGGCTCGCCCGGCGGCCCGAGCCAGGTCCGCGAGGTCGCGGGCGCGATCATCGCCGCCGCCAAGTCGCGCGACCTGCCGGTCGTGCTCGTCGGGCACGTCACCAAGGACGGGTCGGTCGCCGGCCCCCGCACGCTCGAGCACCTCGTCGACGTGGTGTGCCAGTTCGAGGGCGACCGACACTCGCGCCTCCGCCTCGTCCGCGCGGTCAAGAACCGGTACGGACCCACCGACGAGGTCGGGTGCTTCGACCTGTCCGAGTCGGGGATCGTCGGGCTGCCCGACCCGAGCGGGCTGTTCCTGTCGAGCGCCGGTGCGGGCGTCGCGGGCTCGTGCGTCACCGTGACGCTCGAAGGCCGACGCCCGCTGGTGCTCGAGGTGCAGGCGCTCGTCGCGCCGAGCGCGCTCGCGAACCCGAGGCGCGCCGTCAGCGGGATCGACTCCTCGCGCCTCGCCATGAACCTCGCGGTGCTGCACCGGCACGTCGGCCTGCGCGTCATGGACCAGGACGTCTACGTCTCGACGATCGGCGGGGCGCGGGCCGGCGAGCCGTCCGCCGACCTCGCGGTCGCGCTCGCGGTGCTCTCGGCCCGCCAGGACACCCCGCTGCCCGCGGGGACGGTGGCGTTCGGAGAGGTCGGGCTCGCGGGTGACCTGCGGCCCGTCGTCGGGCTCGAGCGGCGCCTCGCCGAGGCCGCCCGGCTCGGCTACACGCGCGCCGTCGTGCCGGCCGCGGCCGCGCTGGGCGACGGCACGCTCCCGGCCGGGATGAAGGTCGCCCGGGTGGGCTCGCTGCGCGAGGCTCTCGCCGCGGCGACCGCGACCTGACCCGGCGCAGCTCGCAGCCGACGCGCGGCCGCTCCTCCGGCGGCTCTCAGGCGCCCCGGCGTAGGATTCGTGCGTGGCGCCGACCCCTCCCTCGACCGATCTCGTCCTGCGCGAGACGCTGGCCGCCGTCGCACCCGGGACGGACCTGCGCGACAGCCTCGAACGCATCCTGCGCGGGCGCACCGGCGCCCTCATCGTGCTCGGGCTCGACAAGACCGTCGAGGCCATGTGCTCGGGCGGCTTCGTGCTCGACGTCGGGTTCTCCGCGACGCGCCTGCGCGAGCTGTCGAAGATGGACGGCGCGGTCGTCCTCGACCGGGACGCGAGCCGGATCCTGCGCGCCGCGGTCCAGCTCCTGCCCGACTCGAGCATCGAGACCACCGAGTCCGGTACCCGTCACCGCACAGCCGAGCGGGTCGCCAAGCAGACCGGCTTCCCCGTGATCTCGGTGTCCCAGTCGATGCGGATCGTCGCCCTCTACGTCGGCAACGTCCGGCACGTGCTCGAGGACTCGGACACGATCCTGTCCCGCGCCAACCAGGCCCTCGCGACGCTCGAGCGCTACCGTTCGCGTCTCGACGAGGTGTCGGGCACGCTCTCCGCGCTCGAGATCGAGGACCTCGTCACGGTGCGCGACGTGTGCGCCGTCGTGCAGCGGCTCGAGATGGTCAGCCGCATCGCCGACGAGATCGCGGGCTACGTCATCGAGCTCGGGACCGACGGCCGCCTCCTCGCCCTCCAACTCGACGAGCTCGTCAGCGGGATCGGCTCCGACCGCGACTCGGTGATCCGCGACTACGTCGACCTGTCGAAGACCCGCACGCTCGCCGCCGTCCAGCGCGAGCTCGGGGCGCTCGGCTCCAACGAGCTGCTCGACCCGTCGAGCATCGGCAAGGTCCTCGACCTGCCGGGCGCCGGCGACGCCCTCGACACCGCGGTCGCGCCGCACGGCTTCCGCCTCCTGTCGAAGGTCCCGCGCCTCCCCCGACCATCGTCGACCGACTCGTCTCGCACTTCGGCGGTCTGCAGAAGCTCCTCGCGGCCAGCGTCGACGACCTCATGCAGGTCGACGGCGTCGGCGAGCAGCGGGCGCGGGCCGTCCGGGAAGGGCTGTCGCGCCTCGCCGAGTCGAGCATCCTCGAGCGGTACGTCTGAGGACGTGTCGCCGAGCGGAGGAACCGTTCGGCGACGGTGACATCGGATCGGGCTCACGGGCTCGTCCGCGCACCGAGATTCGGGAATCCGTCCTTCAGACCCAGCCGGAAGAACGGACCCCCGTCTCGGCGACGCGCGGCCGCTCAGTCCCGCGCGGTCGACGCGCTCGTCGGCGATCCGGTCGACCCCTGCTGCGGGGTCTTCCCGTCCGTGGTCTTCGCCGTGTCCTTGGTCGCCGACGAGGCGGACTTCGCACCCTTCGTCTTCTGGCTCGACGGCGTCTCCTTGCCCGACGGTGTGCCCTCGCCGCCCGGTGTCGGGGCGTCGGCTGCCGGGGTCGTCGGGTCGGGTTCCTTCGGCGTGAGCGTGAGGGTGGCGGGGTCGCCCGCGACCCCGAGGAGCCGGACGGCGACCGTGTAGTCACCGGCCCCGACGGCCTTCCCTGTCGCCGCGGTCGTCGCGCAGTGCGGGGCCGAGCGCGTGCGCTTCCAGGTGACCTGCTTCGTGTCGACGTCGCCGGGCCCGAGCAGCAGGAGCCGCTGCGTGGTGGCAGCGCAGTCCGCGGACGACCACACGGGCGTCTTGCCCTGGCTCACGACGACGGCGCGCGCCGCGTCGGAGCCGTCGACGACGCACGCGACCGACCCGACGTTGCGGACCTGCACGGTGAACGTGACGTCACGGCCCCACGTGAAGATCGTGGACGACGGCGCGACCGTCGCCGCGACCTGGGCGGCCGTGCAGTCAGCCGCCGGTCCGCCCGTCGTGGTCGTCGGGGTGGGGGTGGTGAGCGGGGACGGACCGGCCCCGACCGTGGTCACGGCGTCTCCCCCACCGCCGAGCGCGCTCGACACCGCCGGTGCGATCGTCTTGACGACGAGCACGCCGACCACGACGACCAGCGCGACCAGGCCGAGCGCGACGACCCGCCGCAGCCAGAGCACCGCCCGCGGCGGCCGTCGAGGGCCCGGGCGGGCGGGAGCACGCCGCACTCCGCCCGAGCGCGTCGAGGTCGACGAGGTCCGGGATCCGGCCGCCCGCGACGGACCAGCCGTGCGCGACGACGCTCCCGACGCGCGGGTCGCGCCCGCACCCCGCGTCCCGCCGGCGGTACGGGACTGGCCCGAGGCGCGCGCGCCGCCCGAGGCCGGCCGCCCGGTCCCGGGTCGTCGGCCTCCCGACGACGCTCCCCGTCGCGGGTCCCGGTCGTCTCCCGGCGGCTTGGTCACTGCGCGTCCTCCTCGTGCTCGCCCCCAACCTAAGCGGTGGCGCGGGCCTCGCGGACGAGGCGCGCCCGCGACCCCCGCGGCCCGGCGCACAGCGGACAATGGGGGCGTGACCACGACGACCGACTCCCGCGCCGACGCGCTGCGCGAAGCCGTCGTGGCGTGGTTCGACGACGCCGCCCGCGACCTCCCGTGGCGGCACCCCGACCGGACCCCGTGGGGCGTGCTCGTGAGCGAGACGATGCTCCAGCAGACGCCGGTGGTCCGCGTCGAGCCTGTCTGGCGGACGTGGCTCGAGCGCTGGCCCACGCCCGCCGACCTCGCCGCGGCGCCCACGGCCGACGTGCTGCGGGCGTGGGGCCGCCTCGGCTACCCGCGCCGCGCGCTGCGCCTGCAGGAGTGCGCTCGCGTGATCGTCCGCGAGCACGGCGGCGAGGTGCCCGACGACGAGGCCGCGCTCCGTGCCCTGCCGGGCGTCGGCGAGTACACGGCCGCAGCGGTGCGGGCGTTCGCGTTCGGGCGGCGAGCCGTCGTCGTCGACACGAACGTGCGCCGCGTGCTGGCCCGCGCGGTGGCGGGCGAGGCCCTGCCCCGACCCACCCCGACGGCCGCCGAGCGGGCGCTCGCAGCGGGCCTCGTGCCGTCGTCGGACGGGGACGCGGCACGCTGGGCCGCGGCGTCCATGGAGCTCGGGGCGCTCGTCTGCACGGCCCGCGCCCCCGACTGCGCGGCCTGCCCGGTGCGCGACCTGTGCGCGTGGCGGGCCGCAGGGCACCCGCCCGACGCGCACGCGGCCCGACGCCGGACCCAGCCGTGGCATGGCACGGACCGGCAGGTCCGGGGACGCGTCATGGCGCTCCTGCGCGACGCGTCGGGGCCGGTCGAGCGCGAGCGCCTCCTGCTCGTCGCCGACGACGCGGCGCAGGTCGGCCGGTGCCTCGCGAGCCTCGTCGAGGACGGGCTGGCCGAGACGCCACCCGACGAGCCCGACCTGTTCGCGCTGCCGGGTGGCGACACGTCCGGCGGCGGGGCGGGGACGGACTGATCGGCACGACCTCCGCAGCCCGGGAACAACCGACGGACCCGGACAGGTTGGACGCTGCGTGCGCGCGATCGGATTCGACACCGTCGGAGGACCCGAGGTCCTCGTCGAGGCCCAGCTCCCCCGCCCCCGCCCGGGGGCCGGCGACGTCCTGGTCGAGGTGGCGTTCGCGGGCGTGAACTTCGCCGAGGTGCAGCACCGTCGTGGCGAGTTCGGCGACCCCGACGGGTTCGACGTGCCGGGCCTGGAGGTCGCGGGCACGGTCGTCCAGGTCGGCTCCCGGGTCGCCTCGGTGCGGCCCGGCGACGTCGTCGCGGCGTACCTGCCCGGGTTCGGGGGCTACGCCGAGCTGGCAGTGACCTCCGAGGCCTTCGTCGCGCGCGTCCCGGCGGGGCTCGCGCCCGAGGTCGCGGCCGGCGTCCCGTGCGTGTACCCGACGGCGTACGGCGTCCTGGCCGACGCGGGTCGCCTCGCGCCGGGCGAGACCGTCCTGATCCATGCCGCGACCGGCGGCGTCGGGTCCGCCGCCGCAGGGGTCGCCCGGAGCCTCGGGGCGTCCGCGGTGTACGGGACGGTCGGCTCGGCCGCCAAGCTCGACCTCGCGGACCGGCTGGGTTACGACCGGCTCTTCGAGCGCGACGGCTTCGCCGAGCAGGTTCTCCAGGCCACGGGCGGGCGTGGCGTCGACGTGGTGCTCGAGCGCGGCGAGACGACGGGGAAGATGGTGCTGCGCGTCGCCTGAGCGTCGACGCGACCGGCTCAGAGCTCGAGGAGCATCCGCGTGTTCCCGAGGGTGTTGGGCTTGACGCGCGCGAGGTCGAGGAACTCGGCCACGCCGTCGTCGTGCGAGCGCAGGAGCTCGGTGTAGACGTCGGGCGTCACGGGCGTGCCCTCGATGGCACGGAACCCGTGCCGCTCGAAGAACGCGACCTCGAAGGTCAGGCAGAACACGCGGCGCAGGCCGAGCGCGCGGGCACGGTCGAGCAGGGCCTCGACGAGCCGGTGCCCGACGCCGGTCCCCTTGCGTTCCGGCCCGACGGCGAGCGTGCGGATCTCGGCGAGGTCGTCCCACATCACGTGCAGGGCCCCGCACCCGACGACGTGCGCGGGCGCACCCTCGGCGGCGACGTCGGCGACGAGGAACTCCTGGACCGCCTCGAAGTACCCGACGAGCTCCTTGGCGAGGAGGATCCTGGCCTCGGCGTACGGCTCGACGAGCGCTCGGACGGCGCGGACGTCGGACGGGAGCGCGGGCCGGACCCGGACGTCACCGCCCCGGGCGGACGGGACGTCGGGCGTGGGGTCGTGGCTGTCGGGCACGCGGCCAATCTACGCCGGACAGCGCCCGGTGGCATAGTCATGCAAACAGACACATAGTTGCACGGTGCTCATCCGCGCCGTCGCGCCTGGGACACGGCGCCGTCGCCGTCGGCGAACGAGTGGGCGGTGAGCTCGTCGATCACGAGGTGCGTCACGGTGCCCGCGTGCAGCGCCGCCCGCAGCGGCGCGACCTTGTTGTCACCGGCGACGGCGCACACGCGCCGCGGGACGCGCTGCAGCTGGGCGGGGGTCGGCCCGGTCGCGCGGTCGTTGAGCGGGATGTCGGAGTACGTGCCGTCCTCGCGCAGGAACACGGTGCACACGTCCCCGACGACGTCCTCGACCTCGAGCGTCGCGAGGTCCTCGGGGTCGAGGTACCCGGCGGAGTAGACGTGGCTGGGCAACCCGCCCGAGAGCGCGCCGACCGAGAAGAGTGCGATGTCGCAGCGGACCTGCGTCTCCAGGACGCGCCGGATCGACCGCTCGCGCCACATGGCGTCCTTGGTCTCGGCGTAGTCGAAGAACGCGGGGACCGGGAAGTCGTAGAACGCCGCGTCGAACGCAGCCGCGAAGCGCTGGACGAGCTCGCCCGCGTACTCGATGCCCGACGTGCGCGTGTTGGCGGCGCCGTTGAGCTGCACGACGACGCTGCCCCGCGTGGGCTTGGCGGTGAGCTGCCGGGCGATCGCGGCGAGCGTCGTGCCCCACGCAATGCCCAGGACCATGTCGGAGTCGAACCACGAGCCGAGCAGGCGCGCGGTCGTGAGGGCGACCTGGTCGAGCCGTTCGACCTCGTTCGACGTGTCGGGGACCGGCACGACGTACACCTCGATGCCGTACGCGCGGGCGATCTGCTGCGCGAGGCCGGGCACGCGGTGCTCGGGGCTGCGGAGCGTGATCTCGACGAGCCCGGTCTCGCGGGCGCGCTTGACCAGCCGCGACACGGTGGACCGTGACGTGCCGAGATGCTTGGCGATCGCCTCCATCTTCATGTCCTGGAGGTAGTACATCGACGCCGCGCGCACGATGTCGGCCTCGCGTCCGTAGGGGTCCATGGACCCATGATTGCACGTTCGTGCAGCCGCGTTGCGCGTCCGTTCGCGCCGTGTTCCCCTGGAAGAACTGCCGCGTCACCCACGAGCCGATGGAGGCAACCATGGCATCCAGCCGACTGTCCGCAGGATCGCGCCGCCGCGCGCTCGAGGTCCTCAAGGCCAGCAGCACGGCGCACAACGAGCTCGACGTGCTCGTCATCGGCGGCGGTGTCACGGGAGCCGGCATCGCGCTCGACGCCGCCACGCGCGGCCTGCACACCGCGGTCGTCGAGGCGCAGGACTGGGCCTCCGGCACGTCGAGCCGCTCGAGCAAGCTCGTCCACGGCGGTCTGCGCTACCTCCAGATGCTCGACTTCCACCTCGTCCACGAGGCCCTGACCGAGCGCGACCGGCTCATCAGCTTCGTCGCTCCCCACCTCGTGCGGCCCGTCGCCTTCCTGTACCCGCTGACCCACCACGTCTGGGAGCGCGCGTACGTCGGCTCGGGCGTCGCGCTCTACGACGCGCTCGCGAGCGTCGCCCCCGGCAAGCGCGCCCTTCCCTACCACCGCCACCTCTCCAGGGCCGGGATGACGCGGGCCTTCCCCGACCTCGCGCACGACGCCGCCGTCGGCGCGATCCGCTACTACGACGCCTCGGTCGACGACGCGCGGCTCGTCGTCACGCTCGTCCGCACCGCCACGTCGTACGGCGCGCACGCGGCGGCCCGCACCCAGGTCGTCGACCTGCTCAAGAACTCCACCGGTGCGGTCACCGGGGCGCGCCTCGTCGACCTCGAGACCGGCGAGGAGTTCGACGTCCGCGCGCGGCACGTCATCAACGCGACCGGCGTCTGGACCGAGAAGACCGAGGCCCTCTCCGGCGGTGAGGGCGGGCTGCGGGTGCTGGCCTCGAAGGGCGTGCACCTCGTCGTCCCGCGCGAGCGCATCCAGGGCAAGGTCGGGCTCATCCTCCAGACCGAGAAGTCGGTGCTGTTCGTGATCCCGTGGTCCCGGTACTGGATCATCGGCACCACCGACACGCCGTGGACGCTCGACCCGCAGCACCCCGTCGCGACCGCCGCCGACATCGACTACGTGCTCGAGCACGCCAACGCGGTCCTCGCCCACCCGCTGACCCGCGACGACGTCATCGGCACCTACGCCGGCCTCCGGCCGCTGCTGCAGCCCGGGACCAAGGAGGGCACGAGCTCCGCGAAGGTGTCGCGCGAGCACACCGTCGCCTCGCCCGTGCCGGGCCTGACCGTCATCGCCGGCGGCAAGCTCACCACCTACCGCGTGATGGCCGAGGACGCCGTCGACTTCGCGATCGGCCGGGACCGCGCGTCGGGCCTGCCGTCCATCACGGACAAGATCCAGCTCCTCGGGGCCGAGGGCCTCGAGGCCGTGCGCCGCCAGGCGCGCACCTACGCGACCCGCTACGGCTGGTCGCCCGCGACCATCGACCACCTGCTCCACCGGTACGGGTCGATGCTCCGCGACCTCGTCGACGCGTGCGTCGACGACCCGTCGCTCGCCAAGCCGCTCGAGCACGCGCCGGCCTACCTGCGCGCGGAGATCGCGTACGCCGTCACCCACGAGGGCGCGATCCACCTCGAGGACGTCCTCCTCCACCGCACCCGGCTGAACTACGAGGTCCGCGACCGCGGGCTCGCGGCCTGCCCGGAGATCGCGGACATCATGGCGCCGCTCCTCGGCTGGGACGACGCCACCAAGGCCCGTGAGATCGACGCCTACCGCCAGCGCGCGGACGCCGAGGAACGCGCGGAACAGCAGCCCGACGACGCCACCGCCGAGCAGGTCCGGCTCGAGGCGACGGAGCTGGAGCCGCTGCGCCCGCTGGGCACCACCGACGACGCATCGAGCGACGGGAGGGACACGGACGGCGCCTGACGCCACCGGGCGCCGTCGGCGGCCCGGACGAGCCAGGGGAAGCAGGGGGATGCACGACATCGCCGCGACGCTGCGGCGGTGAGCTTGACAGTGATGTCAGAACAGAAACGGAGTCACCACCATGACCGGACAGGTCTTCTGGTCCGAGGTGATCGGCAGCGCGCTGCTGATCCTGCTCGGTGCCGGTGTCGTCGCGAACGTCATCCTTCCCAAGACGAAGGGCTTCGCCGGCGGCTGGCTGCTGATCAACTTCGGGTGGGGCCTCGCGGTCTTCACCGGCGTCTACGCCGCGTGGAAGTCCGGTGCCCACCTCAACCCGGCCGTCACGGTCGGCATCTGGGCGAGCGGCGCCGACACTTACGGCGGCAGCGCCAACCTCACCGTGACCTTCGGCCACACGCTCGTCTACTTCGCGGGCGAGTTCATCGGTGCGGTCCTCGCGTTCCTGGCCTACAAGAAGCACTTCGACCAGGACGCCGACCCGGCCGTCAAGCTCGGCGTGTTCTCCACCGGCCCCGAGCTGCGGTCGTACGCGTGGAACTTCATCACGGAGGTCATCGGCACCTTCGTCCTCGTGTACTGGGTGGTCGTCTCGGGCGTCAAGGAGAACTCCAGCGGGCTCGGGGCGCTCGGCGTCGCGCTCGTCGTGGTCGGCATCGGCGCGTCCCTCGGTGGACCGACCGGGTACGCGATCAACCCGACCCGTGACCTCGCCCCGCGCATCGCACACGCGCTCCTGCCCATCAAGGGCAAGGGCTCGAGCGACTGGTCCTACGCGTGGGTGCCGGTCCTGGGCCCGCTCGTCGGCGGCGTCCTCGCGGGCCTGCTCAGCCAGGCCACGATCTGACCCACCGCACCACCGCTCCGCCGGGAGGGGGACGGGCAGGGAGGCGGAACGCACCGCGCCCCGCCCGGCGGAGCACCACCTCGAGATACAAGAAGGACTGAGAGACACCATGGCTGCTGACTACGTCCTCGCCATCGACCAGGGCACCACGAGCTCCCGCGCGATCGTCTTCGACCACTCCGGCACGATCGTCTCGGTCGGCCAGCTCGAGCACGACCAGATCTTCCCGCGTGCAGGCTGGGTCGAGCACAACCCCGAGCAGATCTGGAACAACGTCCGTGAGGTCGTCGGCCTCGCACTGACGCGCGGCAACCTCACCAAGGAGGACCTCGCGGCCGTCGGCATCACGAACCAGCGCGAGACCGCCGTCGTCTGGGACAAGACCACGGGCAAGCCGGTCTACAACGCGATCGTCTGGCAGGACACCCGGACCCAGAAGATCGTCGAGGAGCTCGGCGGCTCCGAGGGCGCCGACAAGTACAAGGCGCGCGTGGGTCTGCCCCTCGCGACGTACTTCTCCGGCCCGAAGGTCAAGTGGATCCTCGACAACGTCGAGGGCGCCCGCGACGCCGCGGAGCGCGGCGACCTGCTGTTCGGCAACACGGACACGTGGACGCTGTGGAACCTCACGGGCGGTGTCGACGGCGGCGTCCACGTCACCGACGTCACGAACGCGTCCCGCACGATGCTCATGGACCTCGACACCCTGTCGTGGGACGAGGACATCGCAAAGGACATGGGAATCCCGCTCTCGATGCTCCCCGAGATCCGGTCGTCGTCCGAGGTGTACGGCAAGGGCCGCCCGCACGGCATGCTCGACGGCGTCCCGATCGCGGGCATCCTCGGTGACCAGCAGGCTGCGACGTTCGGGCAGGCGTGCTTCGATGTCGGCTCCGCGAAGAACACCTACGGGACCGGCAACTTCATGCTCCTCAACACGGGCGAGGAGAAGATCCCGTCGAAGAACGGCCTGCTCACCACGGTCTGCTACAAGATCGGCGACAGCAAGCCGATCTACGCGCTCGAGGGGTCGATCGCCGTCACCGGCTCCCTCGTGCAGTGGCTGCGCGACAACCTCGGGATGTTCACCGACGCCCCCGACGTCGAGTGGCTCGCGAGCAAGGTCGACGACAACGGAGGCGCCTACTTCGTTCCGGCGTTCTCCGGTCTGTTCGCACCGTACTGGCGTCCCGACGCCCGCGGCGCGCTCGTCGGGCTCACCCGGTACGTCAACCGCAACCACATCGCACGGGCCGCGCTCGAGGCGACGGCGTTCCAGACCCGTGAGGTCCTGGACGCCATGAACGCCGACTCGGGCGTCGACCTCACCGAGCTCAAGGTCGACGGTGGCATGACCGCGAACAACCTCCTCATGCAGTTCCAGGCCGACCAGCTCGGCGTCCCGGTGATCCGCCCGAAGGTCGCGGAGACGACGGCCCTCGGCGCGGCCTACGCGGCCGGCATCGCGGTCGGGTTCTGGAACGGCGAGCAGGACGTCATCGACAACTGGGCCGAGGACAAGCGCTGGACCCCGGACATGGACCAGGGCGAGCGCGAACGCCTCTACCGCAACTGGAAGAAGGCCGTCACGAAGACCCTCGACTGGGTCGACGACGACGTCGAGCAGTAGCGCGGCCTACCGCCGCCGACCGGGGCCGCCGTCCGAACCTGGACAGCGGCCCCAGCCGTGCCCGGTAACGTCACGTCGATGAGCACGACCTCTCCCGCCCCGCTGCTGCAGGCGACCGGCCTGGTGGCCGACTACGGCGGCCCTGCGGTCCTGCGCGGGATCGACCTGGCGCTGACCCCGGGCACGGCGCCCGTGGGAGTCCTGGGCGAGTCCGGGGCCGGGAAGTCGACCCTGGTCGGGGCGCTGCGCGGCCAGGTCAAGCCGCGCCGGGGGCACGTGACGTTCGAGGGGCACGCGGTGTCCCGGCTGGGCCGACGGGAGACGAAGCGGTTCCGGGCGGCCGTGCGCGTCGTCGCGCAGAGCGGCCTGGACGTCGACCCACGGTGGTCGGTCGAGCGGGCCGTCGCCTCGGCCCTCGCGGACGCGCGCAAGGCGGGGCGCACGAGCGGGCGCACCGTGGACGACCTCCTCGACGCGGTCGCGCTCGAGCCGCGATTCGCGTCGCGCACCGTCGGGTCGTTGTCCGGCGGCGAGAAGCAGCGCCTCGCGCTCGCCCTCGCGCTGGCCACCCGGCCGGACGTGCTGCTCCTCGACGAGCCGCTGACGGCGGTCGACCCCGCGATGCGCGGCCGGATCGCCGATCGCCTCGCCACCGAGACGGCGGAGCACGGCACCGCCGTCCTGCTGGTGTCCCACGACATCGAGCTGGTCCGACGGCTGTGCAGGTCCGTGCACGTGCTCGCGGACGGCACGTTCGTCGCGTCGGGGCCGCTCGCGGACGTCCTCCGGCCCGACGACGGCGCTCACCCGTCGGTCCGCGGCCTCGCCGAGGCCGCTCCCCTGGTGGCGCAGCGCGCCGGTCGCTGACCGGGGTCAGCCCGGCGCGGAGGTCGGCCGGGCGGCGGCGTCGGGCGCGTGACGCGTGAGGAAGTCGTAGACGTCCGTCTGGTCGACGCCGGGGAACGCGCCCGTCGGCAGCGGCCCGAACACGTGCTGCCGCATGCGGGCGCTCGGCCACGACGTCTCCCCCAGCGCGCGGTGGCGGCGGCGAGCGGGCGGCGGCAGCACGCGTCGTCGGGGCAGGTCGAGGTCCGCCGCGTCGTCGTGTCCCGGCCGCGGAACCACTTGGACTGCGCGAACGGCACGCCGATCGTGACGGTGAAGTCGCCCGACGCCGTCGCCCCGGCCTGCGTCGAGCACCAGAAGGTGCCGGCCGGGGTGTCGGTGTACTGGTACCACTCGGTGGCCCGGTCGTGGCTCGTGAACGCGGCGCGCGCCCCGAACCACCGGCACACGGGCTGCCCCTCGATCGCGCCCGTCACGTCGGCGCGCAGCAGGAAGCCGTCGTTCTCGTAGCCGCGGTAGAGCGAGCCGTCCTCCTGCACGCGCAGGAAGTGGCAGCGGATCCCCAGGACGACGGCCGCCAGGTTCGTGAAGCGCCGCGCCGCCGCCTCGTGCGTCACCCCGAACGCGTCGCGGAAGTCCTCGATCGCGAGGTCGCGGTCGTGCTTGCGCGCCTCGAGCCACGGCCCGGCGACGAACCGCGGCATCAGGCACGCGGCCGCGAAGTAGTTGATCTCGTTGCGCTGGCCCAGGAACGCCTCGTACGACGCCGGCCGCTCGTGCTCGAGCACCCGGTGGGCGATGGCCTGCAGCGCGAGCGAGCGAAGGCCGTGCCCGCCCGGGATCGACGACGACGGCAGGTAGATCCGGCGGTTCTCCAGGTCCGTGACGGTGCGCGTCGTGGGCGGCAGGTCGCCGACGTGGACGAGCTCGAACCCGAGCTGCTCGGCCATCACCGTGACCATGCGGTGCGTGAGCGCGCCCCCTCGTAGCCGGCGCGGCGCACCATCTCCTCGGCGACGTCCTCGATCTCGGCGAGGTGGTTGTCGCGGGCCTGCATGCCGAGCCGCACGGCCGTGTTGGCGCGTCGGGCCTGCTCGGGGGTCGCGATCGACTCGGACTCGCGGCGCGCGAGCTCGCCGTGGAGGCCGACGAGCGACTCGAGGACCGGCATCGGCAGCTTCTGGGAGACCTTGACGCTCGGCAGGCCGAGCGCGGCGTAGAGCGGGCGGCGCTGTGCCCGCTCGAGCTCGATCTCGAGGGCGTCGCGCGGGGTGGGCGCGTCCTCGGTCAAGAGGTCCGTGAGCGGCACGCCGAGGGCGTCGGCGACCCGCTGGAGCAGGGACAGGCGCGGCTCGCGGCGACCGTTCTCGATCTGCGAGAGCTGGCTCGGCGCGGCGCCCGCCTGCTCGCCGAGGGCGTCGAGCGTCAGGCCGGCCTGCGTGCGGAAGTGCCGGATCCTTCGGCCGATCGTGAGAGGTTCGGTGGCCATCGCTTCACGATACGTGAAGATCGCTCGATCTTTACGGCAGATCGGTGCGGAAGTCTCGAGGGGCGCGGGTCAGGGTGGAGTCAGCCCGTTCGGACCGACCCCGAGGTGACGATCATGACGTTGACCGCCGACCCCCGCTCCCGCACCACCGGCGCCACCGCCAACCCCCGGCGGACTCGCGCGCTCGAGGAGACCCTGCGTGCACCGTCGGGCCGGGAGCTGCCCGCCCGCCCGGCGCAGGCAGCCACGGACCCTCTGCCCGGCGCCGCCGGGCTCACCGCGACCGCGTGGGTCGAGGCCGTCGCCGAGCTCACGCGGCCCGACGACGTCGTCTGGGTCGACGGGACCGACGCCTGGCGCCGGAAGCTCGTCGAGACCATGGTCGACGCGGGCACCCTGATCCCCCTCAACCCCGAGCTCCGCCCCGGCTCGTACCTCGCACGGTCCGCGCCGGGCGACGTCGCGCGCGTCGAGGCCCGCACCTTCATCTGCTCCGACCGCGAGGACGACGCCGGCCCCACCAACAACTGGCGCGAGCCCGCCGTCATGCGCGCCGAGCTCCGCGGCGCGTTCGACGGGTCGATGCGCGGCCGCACCATGTACGTCGTCCCGTTCTCGATGGGTCCCGTCGGCGGGGCGCTGTCCAAGCTCGGCGTCCAGGTCACCGACTCCCCTACGCCGCGCTGTCGATGCTCACCATGACCCGCGTGAACCCCGAGGTGCTGCGCCGCGTCGCCGCCGGCGAGGAATTCGTCCCGTGCGTCCACTCGGTGGGGGCGCCGCTCGTCGCCGCCGACGGCACCCGCACCGACGA
Source organism: Luteimicrobium album (assembly GCF_030161555.1). GTDB lineage: Bacteria > Actinomycetota > Actinomycetes > Actinomycetales > Cellulomonadaceae > Luteimicrobium > Luteimicrobium album. The sequence goes on along the minus strand of NZ_BSUK01000001.1, from coordinate 2,241,543 downwards.
CGTGCCGTGGCCGTGCAACGACCTCAAGTACATCGTCCAGTTCCCACAGTCGCGGGAGATCTGGTCGTACGGCTCCGGGTACGGCGGCAACGCGCTGCTCGGCAAGAAGTGCTTCGCGCTGCGCATCGCGTCGGCGATGGCGCGCGACGAGGGCTGGCTCGCCGAGCACATGCTCCTCATCCGCATCACCACCCCCGAGGGCCGGCCGTACCACGTCGCCGCCGCCTTCCCCTCGGCGTGCGGCAAGACGAACCTCGCGATGCTCCAGCCCACGCTCCCCGGCTGGAAGGTCGAGACGCTCGGCGACGACATCGTCTGGATGAAGCCCGACGACGACGGCCGCCTGCGCGCCATCAACCCCGAGGCCGGGTTCTTCGGGGTCGCGCCCGGGACCGGCGAGGCCACCAACCCCGTCGCGGTCGAGACGCTCCGCCAGGACGTGATCTTCACCAACGTCGCCCTCACCGACGACGGCGACGTCTGGTGGGAGGGGCTCACGGACGAGGTCCCCGAGCACCTGGTCGACTGGCAGGGGAACGACTGGACCCCCGCTGACGGGCGACCCGCCGCGCACCCCAACTCCCGGTTCACCGTCGCCGCCGCCCAGTGCCCGACCATCGCCGACGACTGGGAGACGCCCGAAGGCGTCACCGTCGACGCGATCGTCTTCGGCGGGCGCCGGGCGACCAACGTGCCCCTCGTCGCCCAGGCGTACTCGTGGGCGCACGGCGTGTTCCTCGGCGCGACCGTCTCGTCCGAGCGCACCGCCGCCGCAGAAGGGAAGGTCGGCGAGCTCCGCCGCGACCCCTTCGCGATGCTGCCCTTCGCCGGCTACAACATGGCCGACCACTGGGCCCACTGGCTCCGCGTCGGCGACACCCTCGACCCCGACACCCGGCCCACGATGTTCCAGGTCAACTGGTTCCGCCGCGGCGCCGACGGGTCGTTCCTGTGGCCCGGGTTCGGCGAGAACGCCCGCGTCCTCGCCTGGATGGTCCGACAGGTCGAGCGCTCCCGCGCCGTCCGCCTCGACCGTGGGGCCCGGCCCTCGCCCGTCGGGCTCGTCCCCGACGGCGACGCGCTCGACACCACCGGCCTCGACCTGGCCGAGGGTGCGCTCGACGAGCTGTTCGCCGTCGACCCCGAGCGATGGAAGGGCGAGTGCGACCTCACCGAGCAGTTCTTCGCGACGTTCGACGAGCGGGTGCCGACGGCGCTGCGCGAGCAGCTCCAGCACCTGCGCGACCGGTTGGACGACGAGCGCCTGAGCTGAGGTCTCGGCTCGCCGGTGGGCCCGTGGTCGGGTCCGCCGGGTGGGCGGGGTGTTGGCGCGCGGTCTTCCATCCGCCTCGCTCGGCTCCCGCCAGACCCACCACACCGCGCGCCAACACCCCGCCCACCCGGCTCAGCGGTTCGGTCACCACTCCGCCACGAACGATGTCCGACGCCCGCCCCATCCGACGTGCACCGGGTCGCGCGAGCAGACTGGGCCCATGAGCGTCGGTATCCCCGAGACGATGCGGGCGTGGGTCGTCGAGCGACCCGGGCCGCTCGAGACGCGGCCGTTGCGGAGGGTCGAGCTGCCCGTGCCCCAGACCGGGCCCGGGGAGCTGCTCGTCCGCGTGCTCGCGTGCGGCGTGTGCCGGACGGATCTGCACGTCACCGAGGGCGACCTCGCCGTGCACCGGCCGCGCGTCGTGCCCGGGCACGAGGTCGTCGGGGAGGTCGTGGCGGTCGGGCCACCCGTCGAGCGCGCGGACCCGCGGCGGCCCGCGGCGGACGGGACGCTCCGCGTCGGGGACCGGGTCGGGGTCGCGTGGTTGCGCTCCACGTGCGGAGTCTGCGTGTACTGCCGCCGCGGGGCCGAGAACCTCTGCCCCCGCTCCCGGTACACCGGCTGGGACGCCGACGGCGGCTACGCCGAGTACACGACCGTGCCCGCCGACTTCGCCTACCGGCTCCCGGACGGCTACGACGACGTCGACCTCGCGCCGCTCCTGTGCGCCGGGATCATCGGGTACCGCGCGCTGCACCGCACCTCGCTGCCGGGTGGCGGCAGGCTCGGCCTGTACGGGTTCGGCGGGTCCGCCCACCTCACCGCGCAGGTCGCGCTCGCGCAGGGGGCGACGCTGCACGTCCTCACGCGGGGCGCCGCGGCGCAGGAGCTGGCCCTGCGGCTCGGGGCGTCGTCGGCGCGGGGCGCGTACGACGACCCGCCCGAACCGCTCGACGGCGCAGTCCTGTTCGCGCCCGTCGGCGACCTCGTGCCCGTCGCGATGCGCGCCCTCGACCGCGGCGGCGTCCTCGCCGTGGCGGGGATCCACCTGTCCGACGTGCCGGCGCTCGTCTACGAGACCGACCTGTTCTACGAGAAGGAGCTGCGGTCGGTGACGTCGAACACCCGCGACGACGGCCGCGACCTGCTCGCGTTCGCCGCCGCCCACCGGCTCGACGTCGACGCCCACCCCTACCCGCTCGACCGCGCCGACGAGGCGCTGGCCGATCTCAAGGCCGGCGCGTTCGCCGGTGCGGCGGTCCTCGTCCCCTGAGCCGCGACCTGTCAGAACGTGGCACCGGTATACCGGCACCACGTTCTGACAGACCGGGGCCGAGAATGGTGGCGTGACCCTTCCCGACCTCGCGTTCTACGAGCCCCGCATCGCCGGCAACACCGGCAACGCGATCCGCCTGTCCGCCGTCACCGGCACGACGCTCCACCTCGTCGAGCCGCTCGGGTTCGACCTGTCGGAACCCAAGCTGCGCCGGGCCGGGCTGGACTACCACGACCTCGCGAGCGTCGTCGTGCACGCGGACTTCGAGGCGCTGCTCGCAGCCCGGCCCGACGCGCGGGTCTACGCGTTCGAGGTCGACGCCACGACGCGCTACACGGACGTGACGTACGGGCCGGGCGACATCCTGCTGTTCGGTCCCGAGCCGACGGGCCTGCCCGACGAGGTCGTGGCGCACCCGCGCGTGACGGAGCACGTCAAGATCCCGATGCTGCCGTCGCGACGGTCGCTCAACCTGACGTCGAGCGCGTCGATCGCGATCTACGAGGCGTGGCGGCAGGTCGGGTTCGCGGGCGGGCAGTGAGCCGTAGCAGCACCAGCCCCCACAGCCCCCGCACTCAGGGAGAGAGCAGGGGCGGGTCAGCGCCCCGTGCCGTCGACGGCGAGCGGCTCGATCGCGGCGAGCTCGTCGTCGGTCAGCGCGGGGCCGCTCACGGCCGCGACGTTGCCCTCGAGCTGCGCGACGCTGCTCGCCCCCACGAGCGCGGACGTGATGCGGTCGTCGCGCAGCACCCACGACAGAGCGAGCTGAGCGAGCGTCTGGCCGCGACCGGCCGCGACCTCGTTGAGGGCCCTGGCCCGATCGAGGTAGGTCTCGGAGAGGTTCTTCTCGGACAGGAACGGCGACGTCGTCGACACCGCGCGCGACCCGGCCGGCGCCGAGCCCGAGAGGTAGCGGTCCGTCAGCAGGCCCTGCTGCAGGGGAGAGAACACGATCGTCCCGACGCCTAGGTCCCCGACGGCGTCGAGCAGCGGCTCGCGCTGACGCCCGTCGTACCCGTCGTCGACGACGTTCTCCACGTGCCGGTTGAACATCGAGTAGCTCGGCTGGTGGATGGTCAGCGGCGTGCCGAGCTCGGCGAGGATCCCTGCGGCCTCGCGCGTCCGCGCCGCCGAGTAGTTCGACACCCCGACGTAGAGCGCCTTGCCGGACTTCACGACGTCGTGCAGCGCCGTCATGGTCTCCTCGAGCGGCGTCTCGGGGTCGGGACGGTGGTGGTAGAAGACGTCGACGTAGTCCAGGCCCATGCGCTGCAAGGACCGGTCGAGCGAGGACAGCAGGTACTTGCGCGAGCCGCCGTCCTGGTACGGGCCGACGCCCATCCCGTAGCCGGCCTTGGTCGAGATGACGAGCTCGTCGCGGTACCGGCCCAGGCCCTGGGCGAGGTGGCGGCCGAAGTTCTCCTCGGCCGACCCCTGGACGGGCCCGTAGTTGTTGGCGAGGTCGAAGTGGGTCACACCGAGGTCGAACGCGCGGTGCAGGACGGCGCGCTGGGTCTCGAGGCTGTCGACGCTGCCGAAGTTGTGCCACAGCCCCAGCGAGATCGCGGGCAGCACGAGCCCGAAGCGCCCGCTGCGGCGGTACGGCATGCGGCCGTCGTAGCGGTCGGGGTCGGCGAGGAAGCGGTCGGCGGGGTACTCGGGGCGCATCGGCGAGCTCGTAGGCATGCGGCCATCCTGCCACCGACGCACCGTCGGCCGAAACGATTCGATGCGGCGAGGAGCCCGGCGGTGGTCAGGCCGAGGCGCGGACCTGGAGCGTGGGGGCGAACACCCGGGACACCGGGGCGCCGCCCGGGCCGGCGAGCCGCTCGATCAGGAGGTCGACCATCGCCTCGCCCATCTCCTCGAGCGGCTGCCGCACGGTCGTGAGCGCGGGCCTGGCGTAGCGCGCGGGGAGCGAGTCGTCGAAGCCGACGACGGCCACGTCGTCGGGCACGGAGCGCCCGGCGTCGGCGAGCGCGTGCAGCGCCCCGATGCCCATCAGGTCGTTGGCGGCGAACACGCCGTCGAGGTCGGGGTGCTGAGCGAGCAGGTCGCGCATCGCCTGCTCGCCCGACTCCACGGTGAAGCTCCCGGTCAGGACGGGCACGTAGCTGTGCCCGTGCCGCGCCATGCTCTCGAGGAACCCGGCCAGCCGGTCCGACGCGGCGGGGACGTCGAGCGGGCCCGAGATCACGACGGGCCGGCGGACGCCGCGCTCGACGAGCCGGTCCGCCGCCAGCGCGGCGCCCTGCCGGTGCCCGACGTCGACCCAGTCGGCGCGGACGCCGTCGGGCGGGCGGGAGAACGTGACGACGGGGTGGCCGGCGCCGATGAGCCGCGCGGGGAGCGGGTCGTGCGATGCCGTCGAGATGAGGAGCGCGCCGTCGGCTCCGCGCCGGGCCAGGAAGGCGTCGACGCGGTCGCGTTCGGCGTCGGACTCGGCGAGCATGAGGACGGGGTGGAGCTCACGGCGCGAGAGCGCTCTCACCAGCGCGCTCGAGAGGCGGCCGAAGAACGGGTCCCCGTACACCTCCTCGGGGCTCGCCTCGTGGTCGACGCCCGCACCGGAGACCACGATCGCGACCGAGCCGCTCTGCCTCGTGACGAGCGACCGGGCGGCGGTGTTCGGCACGTAGCGCGTGGTCTTCACGGCCTGCTGCACCGCTTCGACGATGTGCGGCGCGACCCCGGGCTTGCCGTTGACGACCCGGGACACGGAGGCGCGGGACACCCCCGCGACGCGCGCGACGTCCTCGAGGGTCGGGAGCGCCGTCGGGTGCAGGTCCTCACTCACCCGGACACGATATCCCGAGAGAGCGTGATCCCGGCACCACCCGGCGGCGCGAAGATCGAGGTGTCGCAGCGCTTGACACCCTCGTGGGGATCGGGTGAAACTCGGAACCGGTGGAGAGCGCTCTCTCTGGGCACTCTCCGCGCAGGGGAAGCACCGACCCGTCGCGGCACCGATGCCACGACGGCGCACCACCGATACAGGCAGCACCAGCTCAACGGAGATCTGGGTGTGCGGCACGCGCGCCGCAGCTCGCCGCGGGCTGGTCCCATCCAAGGAGCCGTATGTCCCCCACCCTCACCGCGCACCCGCGCGTCCGGAGACGAGCCGCCGCAGCCCTCGCGGCAGCCGCGCTCGTCATGGCCGGCACCGCGGCGATCGCGCCCCGCGCGCACGCCGCCGACCCGGTCCTGCTCTCGCAGGGCAAGACCGCGACCGCGTCGTCGTTCGAGAACGCCGACTACTACCAGGCCGCCTACGCCGTGGACGGCGACGACACGACCCGGTGGTCGTCCTCGGCCCAGGACGGGCAGTGGCTCCAGATCGACCTCGGCGCCACCGCGACCCTGTCGCGCGCCGAGATCCACTGGGAGGGCGCGTACGCGGACGGCTACAAGGTCCAGGTCTCCGGCGACGGCACCACCTGGACCGACGCGTACTCGACCACCTCGTCCGACGGCGGCTCCGACACGGACACGCTGTCGGGCTCGGGCCGCTACGTCCGCGTCCTGTCCACCCACCGCGCCACCGGGTACGGCATCTCGATCTACGAGCTGCGCGTCTACGGGACGTCCGGCGGAACCACGGACCCGGGCTCGGGCTCCGGCGACGGCGGCACCGGCGGCTCCGGCACCGGGTCGCTGCTGTCCCAGGGCAAGACGGCCACCGCCTCCACGACGGAGAACGCCGACTACTACAAGCCGGCGTACGCCGTCGACGGCAAGGCGGACACCCGCTGGTCGTCGACCGCGGCCGACGACCAGTGGCTCCAGGTCGACCTCGGTGCCTCGGCGGCGCTGTCCCGGGTCGAGGTCGACTGGGAGAACGCCTACGCCGACGGGTACAAGATCCAGACGTCCGCCGACGGGTCCACGTGGAACGACGTGTACACGACGACGACGGGCAAGGGCGGCAAGGAGTCCGACGCGCTCGCCGCGTCGGCCAGCGGCCGCTACGTCCGGCTGCTCGCCACGCACCGCGCGACCGGCTACGGGATCTCGATCTACGAGCTCCGCGTCTACGGCGCCGGTGACGACGGCGGCAGCACCGACCCGGGCGACGGCGACGGCGGGGACGACGGCGGCACGCCCGGCACCCCGACGGACGTCACCGGGCCGCTGACCAGCGCGAGCGTCGTCAAGGTCACCGGCGGCAACGGGAGCTGGCAGCTCACGGTGAACGGTCAGCCGTACACCGTGAAGGGCATGACCTGGGGCCCGTCCGCGGACCAGGCCGAGCACTACATGCCGACCTTCGTGAAGCTCGGCGCCAACACCCTGCGCACGTGGGGCACGGGCGCGGACAGCAAGCAGCTGTTCGACGTCGCGGCCAAGTACGGCGTGCGCGTCGTCGCCGGGTTCTGGCTCGGCCCGGGCGGCGGTCCCGGTTCGGGCGGCTGCCCGGACTACGTCAACGACGCGTCGTACAAGTCGTCGTCGATGACGGACATCATCAACCAGGTCAACACGTACAAGAGCCACCCGGCGGTGCTGATCTGGGACGTCGGCAACGAGTCCGTGCTCGGGCTCCAGAACTGCTACTCGGGCGACCAGCTCGAGGCGCAGCGCGCCGCGTACGCGACCTTCGTCAACGACGTCGCCAAGGCGATCCACCAGGCCGACCCCAACCACCCCGTCACCTCGACGGACGCCTGGGTCGGGGCGTGGGACTACTACAAGAAGTACTCCCCGACCTGGACCTGCTCGCGCTCAACTCGTACGGCGCCGTCTGCGACGCCGCGGCGTACTGGAAGCAGGGCAACTTCAACAAGCCCTACATCCTGACCGAGGGTGGCCCGGAGGGTGACTGGGAGGCACCGAAGGACGCCTTCGGCCTGCCCGACCAGGGCACCGACCAGGACAACGCGAACGGCTACACGAACTCGTGGAAGTGCCTCATGAGCAACCAGGGTGTCGCACTCGGCGGCACGCTGTTCCACTTCGGCATCGAGGGCGACTACGGCGGCGTCTGGTTCAACGTCATCCCCGGCGACAACAAGCGCCTCTCGTACTACGCGGTCGCCAAGGCGTTCGGCGGGTCCGCCGCGCAGCCCGGCGTCAACACGCCGCCGCGCTTCGCGTCGATGAGCATCGACAACGCGAGCGCGGTGGCCGTGGGCTCCAAGGCCACGATCCACGCGAACGTGACAGACCCCGACGGCGACGCGATCACGTACCACACGTCGCTCAACTCGATCGGCATCGACGGCGCGACGGGCACCCAGGAGGTCCCGTTCACGCAGACGTCGCCGGGAGTCTTCCAGATCGACGCGCCCAGCCGACCCGGCGTCTGGAAGGTCTACGTCTGGGCCGAGGACGGCCACTCCAACGTCGGCGTCCAGACCGTCGACATGCGCGTCGTGCCGCCGGCCGTCGCGGGGACGAACATCGCCCTGCACAAGACGGCGACGGCGTCGTCCTTCGACCAGTACAACGGCAACTGGTCCCCGGGCCAGGCCGTCGACGGTGACCTGTCGACGCGCTGGGCGAGCAACTGGGACGACGACGAGTGGATCCAGGTCGACCTGGGCTCCGTGCAGTCGTTCCACGCCGTGCAGCTCGTCTGGGAGTCCGCGTTCGCCAAGGGCTACCAGGTCCAGGTCTCGAACGACGGGAGCACGTGGTCGACGGTCAAGACCGTGACCGACGGCGACGGCGGGGTGGACACGCTCGACGTCGCCGGGTCCGGCCGCTACGTGCGGATCCACGGGACGCAGCGCGGCACCGCCTACGGGTACTCGCTGTACGAGCTGGGCATCTACCAGTGACCGACCGGTAACAACCCGGTGCCCGGCACACTCGCGCCGGGCACCGGGCCACCAGGAAGCACCAGGAGGAAGCACCATGCGCACCAGGAGAACCAACCGCGGCGCCGTCGTCGTCGCCGCGACCGCGCTGGCCGCCGCGGCGTCCGCGGTCGCCCTCGCGCTCGCGACGTCCGCGAACGCGACCCCGCAGGGCGCGCTCGCGCACGTCGGGCACGCGGGGCACGTCATGGCCCAGGCCGACACGAGCGCCCAGAACGCGGCGCTGGTCGTGGCCGCCGACGCCCAGGCGACGGACATCGCCCAGGGCAAGACGGCGTCCGCGTCGTCCGCCGAGGGCGACGACTACGTCGCGTCCAAGGCGGTCGACGGCGACGGCTCGACCCGCTGGGCGAGCCAGCAGTCCGACGACCAGTGGATCAAGGTCGACCTCGGCTCGACGGCCACGATCGACCACCTCGTCATCGACTGGGAGGCCGCGTACGGCAAGGCGTTCACGGTCCAGACGTCGGACGACGGCAGCGCCTGGACCACCGTCGCGACGGTGACGAACGGCTCGGGCGGCAACCAGACGGTGGCGGCGCCGGGCTCGGGGCGCTACGTGCGTCTCGCGTTCACGCAGCGCGGCACCGGCTACGGGTACTCGATCTTCAGCCTGCACGTGTTCGGCACGGGCGGCACGGATCCCGCGCCGTACAACCCGCGTCCGCTGCCCGAGGCGCCCCCGGCGCCGACACGACGGTGACGCACCACGAGTTCCAGATGAACTGCACCGTGAACCACACGCTGTTCGACGACCCGCTCATCCTCCCGGGGCAGCCGGGCGCGTCGCACAACCACTCGTTCATGGGGAACCTCGACACGAACGCGTCGTCGACGCCGGACACGCTGCTGAACGGCTCGGGCACGAGCTGCACCGTCGCGCAGGACAAGTCGGCCTACTGGTTCCCGACGCTCTACCGCGGTGACAACCAAGTCATCTCGCCCGACCTGCAGACGATCTACTACAAGTCGGGGATCATCGACTACAAGAAGGTCCGCCCGTTCCCGGCGGGGCTGCGGTTCTACGCGGGCAGCCCGATGTTCACCGAGGACCAGTTCAAGAACGCGCCCGGCACCGTCGAGGGCTGGGAGTGCGGGGACTCGACCAAGAACTGGACGATCCCCACCTACTGCGCGCCGGGCTCGCAGCTCAACGTGCGGTACCAGGCGCCGAGCTGCTGGGACGGCGTCCACCTCGACTCCGCCGACCACCGCAGCCACATGGCGTACCCGGTCGACGGCGAGTGCCCGACCGACCACCCGGTCGCGGTCCCGATGATCGAGATGAAGATCAGCTGGCCCGTGAGCGGCGACATGACGGGTGTCCACCTCGCGCCCATGACGATGCCGGACGGCTCCGTCATGAACGTGAACTGGCACTACGACTTCATGAACGGCTGGGACCAGACGGTCCTGTCCGCACTCACGCAGCACTGCATCGACGGTGGCCTCCAGTGCACGCCGCACGGCAACGACATCTACAAGCCGTGGGCGGGCACCGTGCTCGACGACGCAGGCAACCTCGTCTGGCAGCCGAACCTGACCTGATCCGGCCCCCGGGGCCCACGTCGCGGACACCACCTTGACGTGGGCCCCGGTGACGCACAGACTCACCGCGGTGGCGAGAACGAGCTCGCCGGCGCACCACCGACCATCCGCAACCAGCTCGACGACGATCTGACTGCACCACCGATCGGGACGCACCCTCGGTAGGGCTGGCTCTCCTTGGAGGAGCCACTCATGCACCACCCCCTTCATCCCGGCACATCCGTGCCCTGACCACGCGGGCACGCACGCTCCTCGCGGGGGCCGCCGTCGGCGCCCTCACGTGCGGCGTCCTGTCCGTGCCGCTCGGCGCGGCGCACGCGGCCGACCCGGTCCTGCTGTCGCAGGGCAAGGCGGCGACCGCGTCGTCGTTCGAGAACGCCGACTACTACAAGGCCGCCTACGCCGTGGACGGCGACGAGGGCACCCGCTGGTCGTCCTCGGCCCAGGACGGGCAGTGGCTCCAGATCGACCTCGGCGCCACCGCCACCCTGTCGCGCGTCGAGCTCGACTGGGAGGGCGCGTACGCGGACGGCTACAAGATCCAGGTCTCCGGCGACGGATCGGCGTGGACCGACGCCTACGCGACGACCTCGTCCGACGGAGGCAAGGACACCGACACGGTCTCCGGCTCCGGCCGGTACGTGCGCGTCCTGTCCACCCACCGCGCCACCGGCTACGGGATCTCGTTGTACGAGGTCCGCGTCTACGGGACCGCGGGCGGGACCACCGACCCGGGCGACGGCGGCACGACCGACCCCGGTGACGGCGGCTCGGGCGGCGGCGCCTGCGACACGAACGCCGCGCTCGGCAAGACGGCCACCGCGTCGTCGACCGAGAACGGCGGCACGCCCGCGAGCGCCGCCGTCGACGGCAAGGCCGACACCCGGTGGTCGTCCGCGGCCTCCGACCCGCAGTGGCTCCAGGTCGACCTCGGCAGCACGCAGGACGTGTGCGGCGTCGAGCTCGACTGGGAGACGGCGTACGGCAAGGCGTTCCAGGTCCAGACCTCGGGCGACGCGTCGACCTGGAAGACGATCTACCAGACGACCACGGGCACGGGCGGCACGCAGAAGCTCGACGTCGACGGCTCGGGCCGGTACGTCCGGGTCCTCGGCTCGGCGCGCGGCACGGGCTACGGCTACTCCCTGTGGGAGCTCAAGGTGCTCACCGGCGGCGGGGGCGGCACCACCGACCCCGGTGACGGCGGCGGCACGACCGATCCGGGCCAAGGAGGCACCGTGCAGGCAGCCGACCCGGCGAACCCGGACTTCGGGCCGAACGTCCACGTGTTCAAGCCGACCGACGACCAGGCCGGCATCCAGAACACCGTGAACGACGTGTTCAGCAGGCAGGAGTCCAACCAGTTCGGCGACGAGCGGGACCAGTTCCTGTTCCTCCCCGGGACGTACAACCTCCAGGCGAACATCGGCTTCTACACGTCGATCAGCGGCGCCGGTCTCAACCCCGACGACGTGAACATCAACGGCGGCGTCTGGGTCGACGCGCAGTGGTTCGGCGGCAACGCGACGCAGAACTTCTGGCGTTCGGCCGAGAACTTCGCCGTCACGCCGTCGACCGGCCAGGCCCGGTGGGCCACCGCGCAGGCGGCCCCCATGCGCCGCGTGCACGTCAAGGGCGGTCTCGCCCTCGACTCGTCCGCGTACGGCTGGGCGTCCGGCGGGTACATCGCCGACTCGAAGATCGACGGCACGGTCACGTCGTACACGCAGCAGCAGTGGTACATGCGCGACTCGTCCGTCGGCTCGTGGGACGGCGCCCTGTGGAACCAGGTGTTCTCGGGTGACCAGGGCGTGCCCGCGACGTCGTTCCCGAAGCCCGCGGTGACCACGCTCGCCACGACCGGCACGGTCCGTGAGAAGCCGTACCTGTACTTCAAGGACGGGAAGTGGTCCGTGTTCGTCCCGAGCCTGCGCTCCGGCACGACCGGCACCACCTGGCCGAACACGCCCGGCAGCTCGCTCAGCCTGAGCACGTTCTACCTGGCGCACGCCAGCGACTCGGCCGCGACCCTCAACGCCGCGCTGGCCCAGGGCCTGAACATCCTGTTCGCGCCGGGCGTCTACCACCTCGACCAGACGCTGAACGTCACCCGGCCCGACACGGTCCTCCTGGGCCTCGGCATGGCGACGATCATCCCCGAGAACGGGGTCGTCGGGCTCAAGACCGCCGACGTGTCCGGCATCAAGATCGCCGGGCTCCTGTTCGACCAGGGCACCACGAAGTCGCACGCCGTCGTCGAGCTCGGCGACTCCGGCAAGCACACCGACCACGCGGCCGACCCGCAGTCCCTGCAGGACGTCTTCATCCGCGTGGGCGGCGTCGTCGCCGGCAAGACCGACAACGGCATCATCGTGAACGCCGACGACACGATCATCGACCACATCTGGGACTGGCGGGCCGACCACGGCGCCGGCGCCGGCTGGACGTCGAACACCGCGGACTACGGCCTCGTGGTCAACGGTGACGACGTGAACGCGTACGGCCTGTTCGTGGAGCACTTCCAGAAGTACAACGTGCTCTGGAACGGCAACCGGGGACGCACGATCTTCTTCCAGAACGAGCTCCCCTACGACCCGCCGAGCGCGGCCGCCTGGTCGCACGACGGCGAGGTCGGGTACGCCGCCTACAAGGTCGCCGACGGCGTCACCCAGCACGAGGCGTGGGGGCTCGGGTCGTACTGCGTCTTCACGACCGACCCGTCCATCGAGGTCACGAACGGCTTCGAGGTGCCGAACGCCCCCGGCGTGAAGCTGCACTCGATCTCGACCGTGTCGCTCGGCGGGCAGGGCTCGTACGCGCACGTGATCAACGGCACCGGCCCGCGCGCTGCGGGCACGGACACGGTGCCGGCGACGGTCACGTCGTACGGAGGCTGATCCTCGGCAGGACACGAACCGCCGGAATCCGTTGCTCTCGCTCTCGCGGGGCGACGGATTCCGGCGGTTCGTTCGTCTGCGGCCACCGTCTTGCGGCCGGGGGTCAGCACTCCGGCGTCAGGACGACCTGACCGGCCCACGTGAAACCCCCGCCGAACCCGAACAGCAGGGCGGGGACGCCGCCGGGGATCTTCCCGCCGTGCCACCACTTCGACAGCCCGAGCGGGATGCTCGCGGCGGACGTGTTGCCGGACTCGGTGATGTCCGTGACGACGATCTTGTCCGTGAGGCCCAGGCTCTTCGCGAGGGGCTCGATGATGCGCAGGTTGGCCTGGTGCGCGACCAGCACCTCGATGTCCTCGGGCTGCAGCCCCGACCGGTCCAGGATGCGCCGCGCCCGTTCCGCGGCCTGCGAGATCGCCCACTTGAACACGGTGGCGCCGTCCTGGGAGAACCGGTCCACGGGTGCTTCGATGCGCACCGACTCCGCGATCTCGGGCTCGGAGCCCCACACCACGGGGCCCACGCCCGGCTCGTCCGCGCCCTGCAGCACGACGGCGCCGGCGCCGTCGGCGGTGAGGATGCAGGTGCTGCGGTCCGCCCAGTCGGTCACGGCGGTGAGCTTCTCGGCGCCGACGACGACGGCGGTGCGGGCGGAGCCGGCACGGATCGCCTGGTCGGCGAGCCCCACGCCGTAGGCGAAGCCCGAGCACGCCGTGTTGATGTCGATGATCCCCGGGCCCACGACTCCGCGCAGCGACTCCGGCGCCGCCTTGCCGCTGCCCCCGCGCACGGGGACGTGGCCGGTGCGCAGGGCGTAGGCGACGCGGCCGGCCGTGTTCGGGCTCGAGTCGCGGGCGGTGGTCGTGGCGACGATGACGAGGTCGACGTCCTCGCCGGGCACCTGCGCGTCCGCGAGCGCGTGCTGCGCGGCCGCGGCGGCCATGTCGGCGACGGTGACGTCGACGGCGGCGACGTGTCGCGTGACGATGCCGGTGCGGGACCGGATCCACTCGTCGTTGGTGTCGACGAGCTTGGCGATGTCGTCGTTGGTGAGGATCTTCTCCGGCTGGTGGTGGCCGAGCCCGAGGAGGCGCGTGCCTGCGGAGCCGGTGACGGTGCGCAGCGAGGGCATGGTCCGATCATCCCGGACAGGAGGCTCAGGCCCAAACCTCGCGGTCCGACCCGTACCCCGGCAGCACGTTCGGGTGTACAGATCGGGCTTGGCGAGCGGGCTCTCGCCGAGTGCAACGCCCCGAGCACCGAGTGCGACAACGCGTTCGCCGGGTGCGACGTTCGGCTCAGGATCCCCGCGCCGAACATGCGGACAGCACCATGGTCGGCGGGTGGCTCGGCCGCCCCCGAACCAGCCCGGCGGAAAGGAGCGCGGGGAGCGCGAGCAGAGCCGCGACCGCGGCGTCGGGGGTACCGGCGCTCCCGACGAACGCGGTCCAGGCGGCGAGAGCGAGAGGACGCCGCCGCCGGAGCGCTGCGCTGCCTCGGAACGGGCGAGCCCCGCGAGCGTGGGTCCCCACCGGCACGGGATCTTCTGCGTGCCGTCGCTCGCGGCCTGCCGGGTGCCATGTCCGGTCGCGGGGTCGACCCCGAGCTCGTGCAGCTTGGCAACTTCTACGTCGACGGCGGGTTCCGGCACGGCGTCGAGCTGCTCTCGCGGCCCGACCGCCACACGGCCGTGTTCGGTCGCTCGACCGCGCGACCGAGTCGTCGTGCGGGAGGCCACATCCCCGCTGCGCTGAGCCGCCGTCGCCCGATCGTGACGTGACTCGGGTGGGTGGGCCGGGAGCGGTCCTCCGCCCCGACGCCCGCGGCGACGCTCCGTTCGCCGACGGTGACCGGTCCGCGCGGGTGGCGCTGAGCAGGCAGTACGCTCGCGTCGAACAGTCAGCACCGTCATCGGGAGGCGTGGTGTCCGGCACCGCCAGTACGCCCGAGCCCTCGCGCGCGAGCTCGCCCGCGCCCGGGAACATGCGCCCGGTGCACGACGGCGCGGACCCTGCTGATGAGGCCCGACGACGCACGGAGGGGCGCATCCGTGGCTGGCTGTCATGGACCTTCTGGACGGCCGGGCTCGCTGTCCTCGTCCTCGTCCTCCTCCCGCGGTTCGGCTGGATCTGGGCCGCGATCGTCTTCGCGCTCTGGCTCGCGGTGGATCAGATGCTGGACCGCCTGCTCTGGACGCGCACCGGGAGGCGCGCCGCAGCGTGGTGGCTCGCCCGTCAGAACCGGAGGAACCCCTGGTGACCGCGTCCGTCGCTCTTGTCGGCTTCCGGGGGTACGGCGCGACGTACCTCCCGCGCCTCGCGGCGCTCGAGGCCGCTGGGACGGCCCGGCTCGTCGCCGTCGTCGACACGGCACCGCCGCGCGCCTCCGACCCCGATGCCGTCCACGCCGTGCCCTGGTTCGCCTCGCTCGACGAGCTGCTGGAGCGCGAGGTGCCCGACGTCGTCGTGGTCTGCACCCCGATCCCGACGCACGTCCCGCTCGCGACCCAGGCCCTCCGAGCGGGCGCGGACGTCCTCGTGGAGAAGCCGACGGCGGCCTCGCTCGCCGAGCACGCGGAGCTCGTGGCGGTCGCCCGTGACACGGGTCGGCTGTGCCAGGTGGGCTTCCAGACGTTCGGGTCGGGCGCGCTCGCGGCGGTCCGCGAGGCGGTCGCGGGCGGTGAGATCGGGGAGCTCGTCGGGGCGGGCGCGGTGGGCGCCTGGACACGCACCGACGGGTACTGGGCCCGGTCGGCCTGGGCCGGACGCCGGACGCTCGACGGGCGCGACGTCGTCGACGGCGTCGTGACCAACCCTCTCGCGCACGCCGTCGCGACGACGCTGCACGTCGTGGGCGCAACCCGCACCGAGGACGTCACCGACGTGGTCACGGACCTGTACCACGCGAACCCGATCGAGGCGGACGACACGTCGTCCGTCCGGGTGACCACCGCGACGGGCCTGCCCGTGGGCTTCGGCTTCACGCTGTGCGCACCCGAGCAGGAGCTCGCACGCGTCCTCCTGCGCGGGACGGACGGCGAGATCACGCTCCGCTACGAGCGCGACGAGGCCGTGGTGTCCGGGCCGGGCGGGGAGCGGACGATCCGCGGCGACCGGAGCGACCTCCTGACCGACCTGCTCGGGGCGCGCCAGGACGGCCACCGCCTGCTGTGCGACGTCTCCGACACGGGCGCCTTCATGCGCGTGCTCGAGGCGGTCCGCACCGCCCCCGAGCCGCGCGTCGTCGGCGCCGACCACGTGACCTGGGTGGGCGCGGGCGACGAGCGCCACCCCGTCGTGCACGACGTCGCCGCGTGGTGCGAGCGCGTCGCCCGCGAGCAGCGCACGTTCACCGAGCTCGGCGCGCCCTGGGCGACCCGGCCCTGACCCGCACGGACGCCGCGCGGGCCGGGTCGTCGGCGCTACCTTCGACCCATGAGCGATGGCATCCGCATGAGCCGCGAGCAGCTCGAGAACGAGCTCGCCGCCCTCCGCGAGGTGGGCTGGACCCCCGACCGCGTCAAGGCGGGGAGCCTGCACGTCGACGAGGTCAGCGGCGCGTACCAGTTCGACGAGGCGACGGACGGCGAGCAGACCTACGCCGACCTCGCCAAGGACGCCGGCGTCCCCTCTGATCCTCGCGAAGTAGACCGGCCGCCGTACGACCTCGCGAAGGGCGGGCGCTACTCGGCGAGGTTGTCGCTGATCGCGTCGAGCGCGAGCGCCTTCGCGCGCACGGCCGACTCCCCCAGGCGCGCGGTGACCGCGGCCACCAGGCCCTCGACGAGGATCGCCTGCGGCAGCCGGGACGCGAGGGTGATCTCGTCCCGGAACGTGAGGTCCGGCATGGTGACCACGAGGTTGGTGCCTGCGAGCTGCGTGAGCGGGCTCCGGGCGAACGCGGTCACCGCGATCACGGTCGCCCCCGCGGCGACGGCCGCGTCCGCGGAGCGCAGGCTCGCGGCGTTGGAGCCCGAGCCCGAGATGACGAGCAGCACGTCCTCGGGCGCGAGGAGGCGCGCGGTGATCTGCTGGTTGATGACGTCGAACGGCGCCTCGGCCGGCCGACCCGCACCGGTCAGGCGGGCGGCGGCGTCGAGCGCGAGCGGCCCCGACAGCCCGTTCCCGACGACGACGACGCGCCGCGCGGTCGCGATCGCCTCGACGGCCCGCGCCACCTCGTCCCCGTCGAGCAGCGCGACCATCCCGACGACGCCAGCCGCGACCTGTCGGAACGTGTCCTCGACGATTCCCGACGGCGTGCGGGCCGACCCGCTGCCCGCAGCGGCCGGACGGGCGCCGGGCGTGCCGTCGTCGGCCGTGGGCGAGCCCGTCCGCGTGGCCGACCCGGTGCCGTCGTGCGCGGTCGCGGCGACCGCGGCGTCGCGCGCGAGGAGCACGCGGAGCTGCTGGTAGCCCGAGAAGCCGAGGCTCTGGCAGGTCCGGACGACGGTCGCGCGCGACGCGCCCGCGAGCTCCGCGACCTGCTGCGAGCTGAGCTCGACGATCTCGGCGGACCGGGCGAGGAGCACCTGCGCGACGGCCTGCTCGGTGGGCAGGAGCGACGGCAGCAGCGAGCGGATGGTCGCGATGACCTCGCCCGGTCGCGACGGCGTCACGACGTCGCCCCGGGACCCGCGGCGGCGGCGATCCGCGCGACCTCGTCGGGTCCGAGGTCGAAGAGCTCGGTGCCGTCGGCGACGTCGGACGCGTGCGGGACGGGCACGAACACCACGGTCACCTCGCCGTCGTCGCGGACGTCGACGACTGCGAAGCCGGACCCGACGTCCGCGCGCTCGTGCCCGCACGGCGCGAGCGGGTCCGACGAGTTCGCGACGCCGGGCGCGACGACCACCGGGACGCGACCGGCCGTCGTCGCGAGCGCGTGGTGGTAGTGCCCGGCGAGCACGACGCTCACCACGCCGGACGCCTCGCAGGCCTCGAGGAGCGGGCCCGGGTCCTGCAGCTCGAGCGCCGCGAGGAGCGCCGAGCGCGCCGGGACGGGCGGGTGGTGCAGCACCCCGACGGTCCGGCGGATCGGCACGTGGGTCGTGTCCTCGGGCCACGTGTCGCGATCCGGGTCCTCGAGCCCGGCGAGGGCCCGGCGCAGCCGCTCGAGCTGGGCCGGGTCGAGCCGCCCGTACCCGGCGCCGGGGACGGAGGTGTCGACGGTGACGATCCGGAAGCCCCGGACGAGCACCGTGCGCTCGCGCTCCCCCAGCACCTCCTCGAACCCGGCGGCGAGGTCGTGGTTCCCCATGGCCGGCACGACGACGGCGCCACGCTCGGCCGCCCAGGGTTCGACGAGCTCGAGGAGGGTTCGGTACGAGGCGGGTGTGCCGTCGTCGGACAGGTCGCCCGACAGCACGACGGCGTCCACGTCGGTGACGGTCGACGCGCGCTCGAGCACGGAGCGCAGCGCGGCCGCGGTGTCGACGACGCCGTAGTGGCGGGTCCCGTCGCCGAGCAGGTGGGTGTCGGAGACGTGGAGGATCCGCAGGGGGCGCACGTCGGTCACCCTACGGTCCCCGACCTGCTGTCGTCCTCGAGGATGCTGGGTGAAGCCTCGAGCCGGGCCGCGCGGGCCGACCTGCGGCGCAGCGCCGTCACGACGGGCACCTCCCAGCGCCCGGTGATGATGCGGTGCCGCACCGTCCCGGAGATCTGGTCGATGAGCATCGTGACGACCACGACGACGATCATGAGGATGCCGACGACGTCCCACACGCGGAACTGGATGTTGTCGATGAGCATCTTGCCGATGCCGCCGGCGCCGATGAGGCCGAGGATCGCGGACGCGCGCACGGAGATCTCGAACCGGTAGAGCCAGAACGCGAGGACCTCGGGCGCGGCGTTCGGCCACACACCCCACCGCATGACCTGGGCGCGCGACGCCCCGGCCGCGGTCGCGGCCTCCGTCGCGCCGCCGTCGACGGCCTCGAACGCCTCGTAGCCCCACTTGCCGAGCGTGCCGACGGACCCGATCGCGATGGCGAGCGCGCCGGTGAACGCGGTCAGGCCGGTCACGGAGAGCATGAGGACCGCGATGACGACCTCGGGGACCGCACGGAGCAGCGCGAACACGGCCCGCAGCGGCCAGCGCACGGCGACGGGCGCGAGGCCGCGCGTCGCGAGCAGGCTGAGCGGGAACGAGATCACGACGCCGAGCGCCGTGCCGAACCAGGCCATCGCGACCGACAGCATGGTCGCGGACAGCGCGTCGGGGAGCTTCGACCACGCGGGCGGCAGGAACATCAGCCCGAGGTAGTGCCAGAGCTTGCCCGGCATGTCCCACAGGGCGCCCCACGAGATGTCGACGCCCCAGAACGCGGCGACGACGACGGCCACCACGACCAGCCAGAGCGCCTTGCGCGTGACGTTCGCGGGCTTGCGGGGCCGGTCCTGCGTCGTCGCGCGGCCGGGGGCCACGAGGGTCGGGGCGGCGCTCACCGGACGAGCCTCTTCCGGACGGCCGAGCTGAGGAGCTCGAGCAGGAGGACCAGCACGAGGATCTCGAGGATCACGAGCGACAGGTAGTGGTACTGGTAGAACGTCCGCACCCGGTCGATGAGCATGCCGAGGCCACCGGCCCCGACGAGGCCGATCACGGTCGACGCGCGGATGTTGAGCTCGAGCACGTAGATGGTCTGCGAGACGTACTGCGGCGCGACCTCGGGGAGCATCGCGGCGCGGTCGGCCTGGAGCCACGTGGCGCCGGACGCGAGCGCGGCCTCCTGCCCGCCGCGGTCCACGCCGTCGAGCGCCTCGGAGATCAGCTTGACCATGATCCCGAGGTTGAACAGGAACAGGGACAGCACGCCGGACAGCGCGCCCGTGCCGACGACCGTCACGAAGATCGACGCGTAGAGCAGGTCGGGGATCGACCGGACGACGTTCATCACGGTCCGCACGAACCCGAGCAGCGGGCCGTTCGGGTTGGTCGCGCGCGAGGCGAGGAACGACAGCGGCAGCGAGACCGCGCACCCGACGGCCGTGCCGATCACGGCCATCTGGATGGTCTCGAGCAGCGGCTGGAGCGTCTCGCCGAAGAACGAGTAGTCGGGCTGGAAGAGCTGGACGAGGGTGTTCTGGGCGTTGCTGAAGTTGTGCGCGATGACCGCGAGGTCGACGTCGACCGCGACCCACGACCACGCCGTGATCGCGACGAGGACCGCGAGCACGACGACGCGCGCGGGCCAGCGGCGGGGCCTGCTCGGCCGTGCGCCCGCTCCGGGCAGCCGCGCGGCCGAGGCGCCGGGCGCCGCGACGGCGCTCACTCGAGCACCGCCGGCGGGGCGTCGAGCACGTCCTCCGCGGTGAGCGAGCGGCCGTAGATCTCCTCGAGCGTCGACTCGTCGGCGTCGGCGGCCGGGCCGTCGTAGACGACCTCGCCCGCGCGCAGTCCGATCATCCGCTGCCCGTAGCGGCGGGCCAGGTCGAGGAAGTGCAGGTTCACGACGACCGTGATCCCGAGGTCGGCGTTGATGCGCTGCAGGTCCCGCATGACCACGTGCGAGGTGGGCGGGTCGAGCGACGCGACGGGCTCGTCCGCGAGGATCACGCGGGGCTGCTGGGCGAGCGTGCGCGCGATCGCGACCCGCTGCTGCTGCCCGCCCGAGAGCTCGGACGCGTTCGAGTACGCCTTCTGGACGATCTCGACCCGCTCGAGCGCCTGCATGGCGAGCTCGACGTCGTCGGCGCGCCACGCGCCCAGGAGGCTGCGCCATGTCGGCGTGTGGTGCAGGCGGCCGACGAGCACGTTGTTGAGGACCGTCGTCCGGCGCGCGAGGTTGAAGCTCTGGAAGACCATCCCGACCTCGCTGCGCAGCCGGCGCTGGGCCGCGCCACGCAGGGCGGAGAGGCGGTAGGTCGCCCCGGCCGCCGCGCCGTCGGCCGGGCCGCCGTCGGAGACGTCACCCACGGTGATCTCGCCCGACGTGATCGGGACCAGCCCGTTGATGGTCCGCACGAGCGTGGACTTGCCCGCGCCCGAGAGCCCGACGACCGCGACCATCTCCCCCGGCTCGATGGTCAGCGACACGTCGCGCAGGCCCTGGTAGCCGTTCGGGTACGTGACGTTCACGTGCTCGAAGCGGATGCCCGCGCCGGTCCGGGTCCGCAAGCCGGCACCCTCGAACTGCTCCCCGCTCATGGGGTCTTCCTTCCTGAAAGCCGTTCCGGGCCGCGCGGCCCGGCACCGGCCGGGCCGGGCGACGTCGGCGACTTGTGGTCGCCGCACCGCCCGGACCCGGTCCGGCTGTGTCAGCCGAGGCCGATCGACGCGGCCGCCTGCTGAGTCTCGCTCAGCGCGGCCGGGTCGGCGTCGACGAGACCGGTGATCTGGTAGATCGCCGTCAGAGCCTTCACGCCCTCGGGCGTGGAGGCGTAGTCCTTCATCGCGTCCGCGATCTTGGTCTGCCACGTCTTGCTCAGGCCGGCCGAGATCG
Organism: Luteimicrobium album; assembly: GCF_030161555.1. Taxonomy (GTDB): domain Bacteria; phylum Actinomycetota; class Actinomycetes; order Actinomycetales; family Cellulomonadaceae; genus Luteimicrobium; species Luteimicrobium album. Next base: position 2,220,278 of record NZ_BSUK01000001.1, on the reverse strand, counting down.
ACACCCCGTCGTTGGGGATCTCGTCGGTCAGCGCGAACACGACGACCTTGCTGCCGACGTCGGGGGTGTCGCCCTCGACGACGCTGCGCGCGTCCCAGTAGCTCGTCCCGACCTCGGCGTCACCGTTGTAGACGGCCAGGACGCTCGCGTCGTTCGCGGTCACCTGGACGACCTTGACGTCCTTGTCGACGTCGATGCCGGCCTTCTTCATGGCGGCCACCGGGAAGATGTAGCCGGCCGGCGACGCGGCCTGGAGCAGCGAGACGGTCGCGCCCTTGATCTTGGGCAGCGAGTCGAGACCCGCGGGGCCCGTCCCGGACTCGGTCCCGTTGCAGTACAGCATCCCGTTCTCGCCCTTGACGGGGGTGTCGGAGCAGTACTTGTCGGGGTTGTTCGTCATGAACTGCGCCGCGTAGGTGGACTTGCCGTTGCGCTGCGTCTGCAGCGCGGGGACGGCCCCGTACTTGTCGCAGGCCTGGCTCATCTGCAGGCTCGGCAGCATGCCGATCTGGGCCTGGTTCGAGCCGATCGCCTCGACCGCGGCCTGGTAGTCCTGCGTGATGACGCCCTTGACGGGGATACCGAGGCGCGACGTCAGCGCCTCCTCGAGCGGCTTGACCGTCTCGACGAGCTTCTTCGCGTCGCCCGACGGGACCAGCGCGAGGGTGAGGCCGGTCGGGTCCTTGGCGCCGTCGTCGGACTTGCCGGTGCAGGGCGCGGACGCGCCCGTGGTCCCGGAGCCCGAGCCGCCGCCCGACGACGCGTCCTCCTGGGACGCGCCGCAGCCGGCGAGGACGAGGGACGTGGCGAGCGCCGCGGCGCCGACGAGCCCCGCGAGTCGTGCACGTGCGATGTTCATGGCGTTCCCGTTCTGTTCTGTCCCGCCGGGGTGACGGGGGTTGCTGTTCGGGTGGGTCAGGCGGCGGTGAGCTCGTGGACGACGGGCGCGTGGCGGGCGACGAACCCGGCCGGGTCGGCCGCCCACTCCCGGATCGCCGGGTAGAGCTCCTCGAAGGTCCGGGCGGCCGCGTGCGCGGGCCCGGGGCGGTGACCGAAACGGTCGATGAGCGCGGTCGCACAGCCGGCGGCGAGCGGGGGCTCGACGTCGTTGCGCCACACGTCGCCGACGGCGAGCACGGCCTCGGTGGGCCGGCCGGCGAGGTACGCGGGGAGGATGCGGTCCCAGCCCGCGGGCTTGGCTGCCTCGGTGACGACGTCGTCGAGCACGTCCGCGAGGCCGAGCCTCGCGAGGGTCTCGTGGACGCCGCGCGCGGGGGCGTTGGTGACGAGGACCCGCTCCACGTGCGGGCCGAGCTCGTCGAGCAGGGCGACGAGGCCGTCCGGGGCCGCGACCTCGAGGCCCGACATCGCGAGCGCCTCGCGCGACGCGGTGTACGCGGCGTCGAGCTGGGCGGGGGTCGCGTGGCGGGCGGCGAGCGCGGCGACGGCGGCGTACCCGTCGACGGGCGGCTCCTCGCCGGAAACGTCGGAGACCGCCGCGACGGCGGCGGAGTCGAGATACGCCTCGAGCCCCTGGCGCAGGTCGTCGGAGAAGGATTGTCCCGCGGCACTGTGGGCGTCGTTCGTGGCGGCGTCGGTGGTGGCGGCGTCGAGGACAGCGGTCACGACGGCGTCCGCGTAGGCGCGGACAGGGCCGTCGCCGACGCAGACGGTGCCGTCGAAGTCGAGCAGGAGCACGGCGGGGCGGTTCACGCCAGCGATGCTAGACCCCTCGTGGACGTTCCGTTCACGAAATCTGCTTCCATGGAACAACTGTTCACGGATCGTTAACTCCGCTGAGACAATGCGACGGTGAGCGAGCCCGCCCTCTTCCCCTGCCCGACGGCGCCCGCGTGCCGGCCCGCCGCGTCGTCCTGCTCACGGGGGCCTCGGGCTCGGGAAAGACGTCGCTCACCCGTCGGCTCGGGCTGCCCGTCGTCGCGCTCGACGACTTCTACCTCGACCTCGACCACCCCGACCTGCCCCACCGCTTCGGCATCGTCGACTGGGACGACCCCGCGAGCTGGGACGGCGCCGCCGCCCTCGCGGCCCTCGAGCGGCTCTGCCGCGACGGCCACACCGAGGTCCCCGTCTACGACATCTCCACGTCGCGGCGCACCGGCACGACGCAGCTCGACGCCTCCGGAGCGCCGCTGGTCGTCGCGGAGGGCATCTTCGCCGCCGAGCTCGTCGAGGCCTGCCGGACCGAGGGGATCCTCGCGGACGCCATCTGCCTGCGCCGACCGCGCGTCGTCACCGCCTGGTACCGGCTGCTGCGCGACCTCGGCGAGATGCGCAAGCCGCCCGTCACGCTGCTGCGCCGCGGATGGGCGCTCCTGCGCGCCGAGCCCGCCCTCGTCCAGAGGTGGGTCGCCCTCGGGTGCCGGCCCATGAGCCCCGCCGAGGCCGAGCGCGCGATCCGCGCCCTCCTCCCCACCCGGTAGCCACGCGGCGCCGCCGGCACCGTCGAGCGTTGACGCAGCCGTCACGGGCCCGTCATCCAGCGGCAACCGGGCGCCCGCATGCTCACCGCATGACGACGAGACCCGTGCGGGTGCTGTCCGTGTACGAAGGGTTCTTCAGCGGTGGGCGCGCGCGCTGCACACGAGCGTGGTGACCGGCCTGCACGCCGGCGGGACGCAGTCCCATCGCGTCCTCGCGATCCATCGCGAGGTGCAGCGCGAGAGCCTGCGCCAGCGCATGGTCGACGACCCCCGCTACCAGGCGCTGCGTCGTGCCGGGGTGCCGGTGTCGTCGCTGGGCCGCGGCTGGGACGACCCCGCGAACCGGCCCTTCGACACGGCCGAGCTCGCCCGCGCCGCCCGGCTCGCCGCGACGTCCGACGTGATCCTCACGCTCAAGGAGCAGCCGCTCCGGCTCGTCGCCACGGACGCGTTCGGGGACGCGCCGGTCGTGGCGTGCCTGCACCGGTCGGACCCCGAGCACTCGGGACGCGGGCTCGCGGACCTGCTGGAGGCTGCGTCGTCGGGCCGGCTCGCGGCGGCCGTGTGCTGTGCCTACGCGACGCGCGACGCGTACGCGGCAGCGGGCGTGCCCGAGCACCTGCTCACGGTGGTCCCGAACGGAGTCGACCTGCTGCGGTTCCGGCCGGCGGGGCGCGGGCGACGTGCGACGCTGCGGGTCCGCACCGGGATCCCGGTGGACGCGTCCGTCGTCGTGCTCGCGGCCCGGTACGACACGATGAAGGACGTCCCGCTGTTCCTCGCGGCCGCGCGCGTGCACCTCGCCGCCGACGACGGCGCCCACGTCGTCGCGTGCGGCGCCGGGATGAGCCTCGCGAACCCAGGGCTCGCGGACGACGTCGCGCGGGCGTTCGGCGACCGGCCCGACCTCCTCGACCGGCTCCACCTGCTCGGGGTGCGCCACGACGTGCCGTCGGTGCTCGCGATCGCCGACGTCGTGGCGCTCACGTCGTCGTTCGGCGAGGCGGCGCCGCTGTGCCTCATCGAGGGCGCGATGTGCGGGGCGGTGCCCGTCGCGACCGACGTGGGCGACAGCGCCCGGATCGTCGAGGGGATCGGCCTCGTCGTCGCGCGCGACCCGGAGGCGGTCGCCGCCGGGTGGGCCGAGGGGTCGCCCGGCGCGACGAGCTGACGCCCGCGCTCCAGCGCAGCCGGTCCCGGTTCAGCCGCACGAGGATGGTCGCGTCGTACGCGGGCGTCGTCGAGCGGGTGGCGTGGGCCGGGGCGCCCGCCGCGGTCGCCGGGTCGACAAGGAGCGCCTAGCGTGCCCTCATGACGAGCGGACGCCGCCCGACCATGCCGCCGGGCGAGCTCGCGCTCCGGGCGCTCTGGGCCCTGGCGGGTGTGGCCGTGCTGGCCGTGGGGTCGGCGGTGCTGCTCAGCGCCGACGTCGGGGTCGACCCGTTCACCGCCTCGAACTCGCACCTCGGTCTCTACCAGCTCCTCGTGAACGCGGTGCTGCTCGTGGTGGTCGTGATCGTGCTCTTCACCGCGGGCGCGTCGGCGTACATGACCGCCGGGATCGGGACGGCGCCCTACGACGCGATCGCCCCGATCGTCGTCGACCGGACCGGGGCACTGTACCGCGTGGTGCGCGTCGCGCAGGACCTGCTGTTCGTGGGTCTCGCGATCGTGCTCGGAGGCCCGGTAGGGGTCGGGACCGTGATGACCGCGTTCTTCGCCGGTCCCCTGATCGACTTCTTCACGCGGGAGGTCAACACGCCGCTGCTCCACCGTCTCCTGCCGGACCCGCGGGAGCCCGCGGCGTCGACGTGAGCCGGCCGCGGGTCGAATCGTTGCGAGCGGACCCCGTGCAGGTGCGATGATCGGCCCATGACTGCGACGAAGCGCATCCTGTTCCTCGGCGGCAGCGGCGTGATCTCCGCGGCGACCGTGCAGCGCGCGGTCGAGGCGGGGCACCACGTGACCGTCCTCAACCGCGGCACCACGACCCTGCGCCCCCTGCCCGACGACGTCCGCCGCCTCACCGGCGACCTGCGCGACCCCGCGTCGCTCGACGCCGCGCTCGGTGGCGAGGAGTTCGACGTCGTCGCGCAGTTCATGGCGTTCACGACCGAGCACGTCGCCGCGGATGTCGAGCGGTTCGACGGGCGGGTCGGCCAGTACGTGTTCATCAGCTCGGCGTCGGCGTACCAGAAGCCGCCGTCGCGCCTGCCCGTGACGGAGTCGACGCCGCTGCGCAACCCGTTCTGGCAGTACTCGCGCGACAAGGCGGCCTGCGAGGACCTACTCGTCGCCGCCTACCGCGACCGCGGCTTCCCGGCCACGATCATCCGGCCCTCGCACACCTACGACCGCACCATCCTCCCCACGACGGGCGGCTGGACCGACGTCGCCCGCATGCGGGCCGGCAAGCCCGTCGTCGTGCACGGGGACGGCACGAGCCTGTGGACGCTCACGCACGCGAAGGACGTCGCCGTCGGGCTCGAGGGGCTGCTCGGCCACCCCGCCGCGACCGGCGAGGCGTTCACGCTGACCGGCGACCACACGCCCACCTGGGACCAGGTGTACACGTGGCTCGGGCAGGCGGCCGGCGTCGAGCCGGAGCTCGTGCACGTCGCGTCCGAGACGATCGCCCTCGCCGCCCCCGAGCACGGCCCTGGGCTGCTGGGCGACAAGGCGCACTCGATGGTCTTCGACAACGCGAAGGTCCGCGCGCTCGTCCCGGAGTTCCGGACCACCACGACCTACGACGAGGGCGCCGTCGAGCAGATCGCCTGGTTCGACGCGCACCCGCACTACCAGGACGTGGATCCCGCGTTCGACGCGCTCTCCGACCGCCTGGTCGCCCACGCCCGCGCGATCTGACCGCGAAGTAGTCAGTGGGCGGGGCGGTGCGGGGCCACGGCCTCGTAGGTGCGGCGGAGGGCGTCCGCGGACGTGTCGAAGCTCTTCTGCACGACGCGCACGAACAGGATGTCGACGATCGCGAGCTGCGCCGTCCGGCTCACCATGGCGCCGGCCCGGAACAGGCTCTCGCGGACCTGCGTGGTGAGGACGACGTCGGCGTGCCGGTCGACGGACGTCCCGGTGCCGTTGGTGACGGCGACGGTCGTGGCGCCCGCGGCTCGGGCGGCGGCGAGCACGTCGAGGGTCTCGTGCGTCGCCCCGGAGTGCGTGAACCCGATCGCGACGTCGCCCGGCTCGAGGAGCGCGACCTGCGCGAGCGTCTGGTGCACGTCGGACGAGCAGCCGACGGCGAACCGGACGCGCGACAGCTTCTGGAACAGGTCCTGCGCCGCGAGCCCCGACGCCCCGGCGCCGTAGAGCTCGACGCGCCTCGCGCCGAGAAGCGCCTCGACGACCCGGTCGACGGCCGCTACGTCGAGCTGGTCCCCGAGCGCGCGCAGCGCCTGGACCTCCTGGAACACCACCTTGGCCACGGTCTCGGCCGTGGTGTCGGTGGGGTCGATCTCGGCGTCGTCGATGTGGAAGTGGTCGCGCGCGGCGCCCTCGCGCGACAGCGCCTCGACGACCGCCAGCCGGAAGTCCCGGTACCCCCGGTACCCGAGCGTCTGGCAGTAGCGGGCGACCGTCGCCTGCGACGCGCCCGACTCGCGCGCGATCTCGGTGATGGTCGACGCCGCGACGATCTCGGGGTTGCCCGCGACGAGCTGCGCGACCCGGGCCTCGGCCGCGCGCGGCGCCTCGAGCGAGCGCCGGATCTCGAGCAGGACGTCGGTCACGCGGTCGCCTCGAGCGCGTCGCGCAGGCGGCCGCCGTGCGCCGCGAGCAGGTCCAGCGCCTGCTGACCTGTCAGGTCCTTCATGGAGACCAGGATGGCAGCCTTGACCGCCCCGTCGGTGGCACGCAGCGCGGCACGCGCCGTGTCTTCGTCCACTCCGGTGACCAGCATGACCGTCCGCTCCCCCGGGCGCGGAGCTTCTCGTTGGACGTCTGCAGGTCCACCATGTGCCCGGCGTAGGTCTTGCCGAGCCGGATCATCGTCACGGTCGAGATCGCGTTGAGCACGAGCTTCTGCGCGGTGCCCGCCTTGAGGCGGGTCGACCCGGCCACGACCTCGGGCCCGACGACGACCTCGATCCCCACGTCCGCGAGCGCCGCGACGGGCGTCCCGCTGTTGCAGGCGACGGCCACGGTCCCCGCCCCGAGGGTCCGGGCGTGCGTGAGCCCGCCGACGACGTACGGCGTGCGCCCGGACGCGGTGATCCCGACGACGACGTCGTCCGGGCCCAGGTGGGCGGCCTCGAGGTCGGCGGCGCCCAGGGCGGCGTCGTCCTCGGCGCCCTCGATCGAGCTGACCAGGGCGGACGGCCCGCCCGCGATGATCCCGACGACGCGGCTCGGGTCGAGGCCGAACGTCGGGGGATCTCGCTCGCGTCGAGCACGCCGAGCCGCCCGGGCGTGCCGGCGCCGAGGTAGATGAGGCGGCCGCCGCGCTGCATCCGGTCGGCGACGAGGTCCACCGCGCGCGCGATGTCGTCGGCGCGGGCGAGGACGGCGTCGGCGACCTGGCGGCCGTCGTCGAGCATGACCCGGACGGCGTCCCGGGTGGGCAGGACGTCCAGGTCGGCGAACTCCGCGGCGGCGTGCTCGGTCGTGAGGCCCTCCAGCTCGGTGCGCAGGCGGGCGATGCGGTCAGACCGGGTCACGGCGGCTCACCGTCCTCTCGTAGGGGGTCGTGGGGTCGGTCGCGAGGAGCAGCGCGCCCCGGAGGGCGGGCTCGAGGCGTGCGTCGTCGGGCGGGGCGGGGTCGACCGCGCGGTCCGGCCCGAGCGCGTCCCGCAGCGCCGACGCGTACGGCTCGCTGGTCGCGATCCCGCCGAGGAGCGCGTAGGGCGCTGCGGCGTGGGCGCACACGTCGGCGACGACGCGGACGGCGTCGTCGACGACCGTCCGGGCGACCTGGTCGCCGTCGCGTGCGGCGGCCAGCACGTCGGGCGCGAACGACGCGAGGGTGCGGGCGGGTGCATCGGCCCCGGCGACGAGGCCCGGGAGCGCCGCGGGCTCGCCGCCCCACAGGCGCGCCCGCTCCGTCAGCACGGTCGGGTCGCCGCGGCCCTCGGCCGCCCGGAGCACTGCGCGCAGGCCGGCGCGGCCGAGCCACGCGCCGCTGCCGTCGTCACCGAGCCAGGGCCCCCAGCCGTCGAGCGTCCGGAGCGTCCCGGCGTCGTCGAGCGCGACGAGCACGGTGCCGGTGCCCACCGCCACGACGGTCCCCGCACGGCCGCCGAAGACGCCGGCGTGCGCGACCGTCGCGTCGGACGTGACGGCGACGCGTGTCCCGCAGGCCGCGGCGAGCTCGGCCGCGAGCCGGCCGGCGGCGTCGGGGGCCGCGAGCGCACCTGCGGCCCCGACGCCGAGCGCCTCCGGAGTGCCGGCGCCCGCCGCCCCCAGCGCGGCGAGCACCGACTCCAGGGCGCGGGCGACGCCGTCCGGCGACGCGAGCCCCGGCGCGCCGGGAGCCTCGCCCGCGCGTACGTCGTCGCCGTCGCGCGCCACGACCCGGCACGTCGTCTTGCCGAGGTCGACCCCGACGACGCGGGTCACGACGCCACCCCCGCACCGCTCGTCACGGTGAGGCCGGCGACGTCGTCGATTCCCTCGGCCAGCGCGTCCCGGAACGCGGCCCCTCCGAACGCCCAGCCCGCGAGGTGCCCGGCGACCCGCGGCTGCCCGGAGGTGCGCGTCGGGAGGTCGAGCGGGAGCCGGCGTGCGGACAGGTACCCGAGGACGGCGAACATCACGGCCTCGCGCGCGTCGGGGTCGATCCCGTGGGCCGCGCTGGACTCGAGCCGTACCGTGCCGGTGCCGAGTTCCCGGTCGAACGCCGAGCGCAGCGCCGCGACGAGCGCGGGGTTCCGCATGCCGCCGCCCGACCCGATCACGAGCCCCGGCGCCCCCACACGGGCGGTGGCGAGGCCGGCGACGCCCCCGGCGACGGAGCGCGCGGTCAGCTCGACGAGCGTCGCGCACTGGTCCTCGAGCCCGACCTGCCGGCCCTCGGCGCGCACCCGGTCCAGCGCGGCGTCGACGACGGCGAGCGAGAAGGTCTCCCGGCCCGTCGTCGTCGGCGGACGGTGGAGGTAGGGGTGGTCGAGCAGCGCGGCGAGCAGCGTCTCGTCGACGCGCCCGGCCCTCGCCAGGGCGCCGTCGGCGTCGTAGGGGCGACCCGTCGCCCGCCGGACGACGCCGTCGAGCAGCCCGTTGCCCGGCCCGGTGTCGAACGCGTCGACACCGTCCGGCCGCACGCGCTGGACGTTCGCGATCCCGCCGAGGTTGAGCGTCGCGACGCCGCCGGGCCCGGCGGCGGCGGCGAGGTCCCGCAGCCAGAGCCGGTCGAACGCGGCGATGAGCGGGGCCCCCGCTCCCCGGCCGCGACGTCCGCGACGCGCACGTCGAACAGCACGGGCGTGGTCAGCGCCTCGGCCAGCCACGCGGGCTGCCCCACCTGGAGCGTGCCCCAGGTGCGGCCGTCCTCGACCCCGTGGAAGACCGTCTGGCCGGGCGAGACCACGAGGTCCACGGGTCCGGCCCCGGCGACGACCGCGCGGCCCGCGGCGGCGAGCGCCTGCCCGACCGTCGTCTCGAGCCGGCACCAGCCGGCCGGGTCGACCGGGCCGCCCTCGACGGCGTCGAGCACGACCTCGCGCGCCGCGGGCTCCCACGGCACGGTCCGCACGTCCACGACGCGCACGTCCAGCGCGGGGCGACGCCGCTCCCCGACGCCGCGACCTCGACGATCGCCGCGTCGATCCCGTCGGCGGACGTCCCCGACTGCAGGGCGAGCACCCTCATCGCGACGCCCCCGGGGCGGGAGCGCGGTGGGCGCGCACGGCCGCTGCGCCGTCGTCGGGCGCCGCGTCGGCCAGACCGGCGAGCACGCGGTCGAGGACGCGCACCGAGAACCGGGAGTCGGCGCCGAGCGGGACGCGCGGCACGCCCGCCCGTGCGACCGAGCCGGGCACGTGGGCGCCGGGTGCGCCGACGTCGACGACGAGCGCCAGCCGGCCCTGCTCGCGCAGCCACTGCACGGCGGCGCGCTGCTTGCGCTCGGCCAGCCGGTCGACGACGACGGCCACGCCGGTCGCACCGGGCGTCGTGTGCTGCTCGAGCGCGGGCACCACCGGGTGTGCGCGCGAGGCGACGGCGGCCGTCGCAGCCGCGCGCGCGTCGCGGACCGTGCCGAACGGGGCTGGGCGCGCCGGCAGCGTGCGGGCCAGGACCGCCGCGGCGACGCGGACGGCGACCTGGTCGAGATCGAGGCCGGGAGCGACCTCGCGGGAGGACCCGCGGGGTTCCGGCCCGGCGACGGCGGGCGTCGCAGCCCCCGCCGCCGTCGGGCCGCCGTTCCCGGAGACGCGCAGAGTCGCGACACGCAGCGACGCCTGCTCCAGCCGGTCGCGGTCGAGGTTGCCCTCCCGGACAGCATCGACGACGGCGCGGTGTACCGCCAGGTAGAGCGCCTCACCGTCATACGAGCCGGCAGGGCCGTCGGTGCCGTCGCCGGCGGCGGGGGCGAAGCCCGGGTTGCCGAGGCAGACGAGGTCGACGCCGGCGCGCAGCGCGCCGACCGCCCCGGCGGGGATCCCGTAGGTGGCGCGGATCGCGGCCATGTCGATGGCGTCCGTCACGACGGGGCCGTCGAAGCCCAGCGCGCGCAGCTCGCCGATCAGGGTGGGATTGACGGTCGCGGGCGCGTCTCCGGCCTCGGGCACGACGACGTGCGCCGTCATGACGGCCGCGACCCCCGCGTCGACCGCGGCGCGGAACGGGACGTCGTGGCCGGCGTCGAGCACGGCCCGCGGCACCGACGGCAGCTCGAGGTGCGAGTCCACGGTCGTGGCGCCGTGCCCGGGCCAGTGCTTCGCGCACGCCCCGACGCCGGCCGCCTGGATCCCGCGGACGGACGCCGCGACGTGCCGCGCCACCAGCTCCGGGCCGGAGCCGAACGCCCGCGGCCCGATCACGGGGTTGCGCGGGTCGGACGCGACGTCGGCGTCGGGAGCGAGGACGAGGGTTCCCCCGGCGGCCCGGACGCGTTCACCCAGCGCGCGCCCGACCGCCTCGGTGAGGACGACGTCGTCGACCAGACCGAGCTGCGCGGGCGACGGGAGGGTCGAGCCGTGCGCCGACTCGAGCCGGGTCACGACCCCGCCCTCCTCGTCGACCGCGACGACGGGCGCGTCGGCGTGCGCCCGGAGCTCCGCGCCGAGGCGGGCGGCCTGGGCCGGGTCCTCGGGGTCGAGGTTCTGCGCGAACAGCACGACCCCCGCGAGCCCACCGTCGAGCGCGCGCGCCAGCCAGGCGGGGACGCTGCGCCCCACGAACCCGGGCAGCAGGACGCTCGCCGCGAGCCGGTCCAGCTCGGGGTCGTGCGCGCCGCCACCGACGAGGCCCGGATCCCGGCTCATCCCTTGACCGCCCCCGCGACGAGCCCGGCGGACAGCCGCTTCTGGACCAGGATGAAGAACACCATGACCGGCACGGTGATGATCGTCGAGCCGGCCATGATGGCGCCCCAGTCGTTCGAGTTCTGCTGGAAGAACGACTTGAGGCCGATCGCGACCGTGTACTTGTCGGCCTCGCCGCCCAGCAGCGTCATCGCGAAGATGAACTCGTTCCAGGCGGTGATGAAGCTGAAGATGCTCGTCGCCACGAGCCCCGGCGCCACGAGCGGCAGGAGCACGGACCGGAACATCCGGGTCCAGCTCGCCCCGTCGAGGTACGCGGCCTCCTCGAGCTCGACCGGCACGGCCGCGACGAACCCGCGCAGCATCCAGATCCCGAACGGCAGCGCGAGCGACACGTAGACGATCACCAGGCCGGTGAGCGTGCCGAGGAGCTGCAGGTCGCGGATCTGCACGAACAGCGGGATCACGAGCGCCTCGAGCGGCACCATCTGCACGACGAGGATCAGCATGAGCATCTGCGTGCGGAACCTGAACCGGAACCGCGCGACCGCGACGGACGCGAGGAGCGCCACGACCCCCGAGATCACGACCGTCGCGAGCGCGACGACCACCGAGTTGCGCAGGAACGTCCCGAACCCGCCGTCCGTGAGGACGTACGAGAAGTTGTGGAACGTGAACTCGCGCGGCACGAGGGTCGCGCCGCCCTGCCCGGCGCGGTCGTCGAACGCGCTGACGAGCATCCAGTACGTGGGGAAGAGCGTGAAGGCCAGGAGCAGGACGACGAGGACGGCCTTGGTCGCCTTGACCCCGGTGGAGGTGCGCCTCACAGGTTCTTCTCCTCTCGCAGGATCGTCCGCACGTACACCGCCGTGATGACGAGCAGCAGCAGCGTGAGCAGGACGGCGATCGCGGAGCCGAAGCCGTACCGGTTCTGGCCGAACGACTCGACGTACGACCACACGCCCAGGTTGAGGACGTCACGGTTCGAGCCCGCGCCGCCCGGCATGAGGTACACCTGCGCGAAGACCTTGAAGTCCCAGATCGTCGACAGGATGATCACGACCGCGAACACCTGGCGGAGCTGCGGGAACGTGATCTGGAAGAACCGGCGGAACGCCCCCGCGCCGTCGACCTCCGCGGCCTCGTGGATCTCGCGCGGCACCCCCAGCAGGCCCGCGAGCACGGTGACGGCGACGAACGGGAAGCCGTGGTGGATCACGTTGAGCAGGACGATCGCGTAGAACGACCAGCGGTCCGTGAACCAGTTGACCGGCTGGTCGATGATCCCGAGCGACGTGAGGACCTGGTTGAAGACGCCGTGGTCGGCGTCGAAGATCCACACCCACACGTACGTGCCCGTGACCGCGGGCATCGCCCACGCCGCCATGATGGCGCCCGTGACGAACCCGCGGGTGCGCGGGCCGAGCGACTGCAGGAGGAGCGCCACGAGCGTCCCGAACACTACGGTCCCCGTGACCGACAGGACCGCGAAGCCCACCGTGTTCGGCAGGACGACGGCCCACAGGTCGCGCGAGGTGAGGATCTCCGTGAAGTTCGCGAACCCGATCCAGTTCGTGCTCCCGGAGACGATCTCGCGCAGGCCGTAGTCCTGCAGCGAGAACATCGCCATCCGCACGAGGGGCCACAGGAGCAGGACCCCGAGGATGATCAGCGCCGGCGCGAGCAGGAGCCACGGCCGGATCCGTGCGATCCCCCGGCGGCTCGGGCCGCGGGCGGCGCCCCCGCCCGGGGTCGGGTACGTCACCGCCACCGGGTCACTTCCCGTTGAGCAGCGAGGTCATCTCCTGCGCGGCCGCGGTCGTGGCGTCGTCGACGCTCGACTTGCCGGACAGGATGGACTGCATCATGACGCTCGTCGTCTTCTTCGCCTGGACCGCCCCGAAGTTCGGGGAGACGGGGACGGAGGCGCCGCCGTCGACGAACTGCTTCGCGAAGGGCGCGACCAGCGAGTCGGTGCTCTTCACCGCCTTGTCGAGGAGCGACGTCTGGCCCGGGAAGTAGCCGGAGTCGTCGGCCCACTCCTGCGCGAACTTGCCCGTCGTCATGAGCTTGATGAAGTCCCAGGCCAGGTCCTTGTCCTTGGCCGTGTTGAACATGCTCAGGTGCGAGCCGCCGAGCACGGACGGCGCGATGCCGCCGGTCTCGCCCGGGATCGGCACGGCCGCGAACTTCCCCTTCATCTCGGGGTTCTTCTCGGTGATGGCCGCCGGGGTCCACGAGCCCATGACCGCCATGCCGACGTCGCCGTTCGCGAACGCGTCGAGGACGTCGGTCTCCTTCCAGGTCGTCGCGCCCGCGGACGAGAGCTTGTCCTGCGTCGCGAGCCCCGTCCAGAACGAGATGCCCTTGCGCGCCTCGGCGCTGTCGAGGCCCGAGGTCCACTGGCCGCCGGACTGCGTGGCGACCTGGCCGCCCGCGCCCCAGACCCACGGGTAGACGGTGAACTCGGCGTCGCCGGGGACCGCGACGCCCAGCATCTTCGGGTCGGCCTTCTTGATGGCCTGCGCGTCGGCCTGGAGCTCCGCCCACGTGGTCGGCGCCTTGAGGCCCAGCTTGTCGAAAAGGTCGCTGCGGTAGACGAGCGATCGGACGCCGGCATACCAGGGCATGCCGTAGAGCTTGTCGTCGTACGTGCCCGCCTCGACGAGCCCCTTGACGAGGTCGTCGCCGAGGTTGTCCTTCTTGACGTAGTCGTCGATGGGGGCCAGCGCGCCGGCGTCGGCGAACTCCGGCGTCCAGGTGGTGCCGGTCTCGGCGACGTCGGGCGTCGTGCCGCCCGCGATCGCGGTGACGAACCGGTCGTGCGCGTCGGCCCACTCGACGTACTCGACCTTGAGGGTCGCGCCCGTCTCCTCCTTGAACGCCTTGGCGACGTCAGCGAAGAAGGGCTCCGAGTCGGGGTTGGTCCCCTTCATGATCCAGACGTCGAGCGTCTTGCCCTTGCCCGAGTCGTCGTCGCCGCTGCCCGAGCAGGCGGCCAGGGTGAGCGTCAGAACCGTCGCCGCGGCGGCGATCGGGTAGAACTTCGTTCTCCTCATGAGAGCTCCTCGTCCGTGTGGTGTTCAGCCTCGTTGCTGGGACGCCCCTCCGCGTCTGATAGCAACTCTCACGCATGAGCGTACATGTGAAAAGAGCTTTCACCTAGTGGTGACCTGATCGTGACATGCGGGACATCTGAGCCGCCGCCCGGCTCGGCGCGCGGCATGCCGAGGGGCCCCGGTCCCGCCTCCGAAGAGGCAGGGCCAGGGCCCCTCGTGTGCGGCGTCCGTCAGGCGCGTGCCCGACGACGGCGCGTCAGTCCGCGGTCGCGCTCAGCGTGCCCGTGGGCGGCAGGTCGCGCGGGTGGATGCCGGTCGGCGCGTCGAGCGCGGCGCTCGCGCCCACCGACACCGGACCCCGCTCGTGCTCCGCCTTCGGGACCCCGCGGAACGTGAACTCCCCGAGGATGCCCTCGCCGACTGCGTCGACCAGGACGACCTGGCCCGACGTGAGCTCGCCGAACAGGATCTTCTCGGACAGCGCGTCCTCGATGTCCCGCTGGATCGCACGACGCAGCGGACGCGCACCGAGCACCGGGTCGTAGCCCTTCTCGGCGAGCAGCGTCTTGGCCGCGGGCGAGAGCTCGATGGCCATGTCCTTGTCGTGCAGACGGCGGTCGAGCTTCGCGACCTCGAGGTCGACGATCGCGACGATCTCCGCCTGCGTGAGCTGCGGGAACACGATCGTGTCGTCGACACGGTTCAGGAACTCGGGACGGAAGTGCGTCTTGAGCTCCTCGTTGACCTTCGCCTTCATGCGCTCGTAGCTCGTCGTGGTGTCGTTGCCGGTGTTGAAGCCGGTCTGGACGCCCTTGGCGATGTCCCGCGTGCCGAGGTTCGTGGTCATGATGATCACGGTGTTCTTGAAGTCGACCACGCGGCCCTGCGAGTCGGTCAGGCGACCGTCCTCGAGGATCTGCAGGAGCGAGTTGAAGATGTCCGGGTGCGCCTTCTCGACCTCGTCGAACAGCACGACCGAGAACGGCTTGCGCCGCACCTTCTCGGTGAGCTGCCCGCCCTCGTCGTAGCCGACGTAGCCGGGGGCGAGCCGAACAGCCGCGAGACCGTGTGCTTCTCCGAGAACTCGGACATGTCGAGCTGGATGAGCGCGTCCTCGTCCCCGAACAGGAACTCGGCGAGCGCCTTGGCGAGCTCGGTCTTCCCGACGCCGGTGGGGCCGGCGAAGATGAACGACCCGCCCGGGCGCTTGGGGTCCTTGAGCCCGGCGCGCGTGCGGCGGATGGCCTGCGACAGCGCCTTGATGGCGATGTCCTGGCCGACGATCCGCTTGTGCAGCTCGTCCTCCATGTGGAGCAGGCGGCTGGACTCCTCCTCGGTGAGCCGGACGACGGGGATGCCCGTCGACATGGCCAGCACCTCGGCGATGAGCTCCTCGTCGACCTCGGCGATCACGTCGAGGTCACCCGACTTCCAGGCCTTCTCCTTGTCCTGGCGCTGCTGCGTGAGCTGCTTCTCAGTGTCGCGCAGGCGCGCGGCCTTCTCGAAGTCCTGCTCGTCGATCGCCGACTCCTTGTCGCGGCGCGCACCGGCGATCTCCTCGTCCAGCTCGCGCAGCTCCGGCGGGGCCGTCATGCGGCGGATGCGCAGGCGCGCGCCCGCCTCGTCAACGAGGTCGATGGCCTTGTCCGGGAGGTAGCGGTCGTTGATGTACCGGTCGGCGAGCGTGGCCGCGGCGACGAGCGCGCCGTCCGTGATGGACACGCGGTGGTGCGCCTCGTACTGGTCGCGCAGCCCGCGCAGGATCTCGATGGCGTGCGGCAGCGACGGCTCGTTGACCTGGATCGGCTGGAAGCGGCGCTCCAGGGCCGGGTCCTTCTCGACGTACTTGCGGTACTCGTCGAGCGTCGTCGCGCCGATGGTCTGCAGCTCGCCGCGCGCGAGCATCGGCTTGAGGATGCTCGCCGCGTCGATCGCGCCCTCCGCGGCGCCTGCACCGACGAGCGTGTGGATCTCGTCGATGAACAGGATGATGTCGCCGCGCGTGCGGATCTCCTTGAGGACCTTCTTCAGGCGCTCCTCGAAGTCACCGCGGTAGCGACTGCCCGCGACCAGGGCACCGAGGTCCAGCGTGTAGAGCTGCTTGTCCTTGAGGGTCTCCGGGACGTCGCCGCGCACGATGTCCTGGGCGAGGCCCTCGACGATCGCCGTCTTGCCGACGCCGGGCTCGCCGATGAGGACGGGGTTGTTCTTGGTGCGGCGGGACAGCACCTGCATGACCCGCTCGATCTCCTTCTCGCGCCCGATGACCGGGTCGAGCTTGGAGTCGCGCGCGGCCTGCGTGAGGTTGCGGCCGAACTGGTCGAGCACGGCCGAGCCGGACGGCTGGCCCTCGACGGGGCCGCCCGCGGTCGCGGGCTCCTTGCCCTGGTAGCCGGACAGGAGCTGGATGACCTGCTGGCGCACGCGGTTGAGGTCGGCGCCCATCTTGGTGAGCACCTGGGCGGCGACGCCCTCACCCTCGCGGATGAGGCCGAGCAGGATGTGCTCGGTGCCGATGTAGTTGTGGCCGAGCTGCAGCGCCTCGCGCAGCGACAGCTCGAGGACCTTCTTGGCACGCGGCGTGAACGGGATGTGACCCGTCGGGGCCTGCTGGCCCTCCCCGATGATCTCGATGACCTGGGCGCGCACGCCGTCGAGGGAGATGTCGAGCGACTCCAGCGCCTTGGCGGCGACGCCCTCTCCTCGTGGATGAGCCCGAGCAGGATGTGCTCGGTCCCGATGTAGTTGTGGTTCAGCATCCGCGCCTCTTCTTGGGCGAGGACGACCACCCGACGGGCTCGGTCGGTGAAACGTTCGAACATGTGCTGCTCCTCACGAGCGGCGTGCGCCTGCGCGCTACAGGCCTGACCGCTTCGACTCTAGTGGGGCCCAACGAGCTACACGCCGCGGATCTGCCCGTGTTCGCCACTGGCGGACTGGCCACGCGACCGGGGACCCGCGCGGCCGACGTGAGCGACCCCACCCTGCGCCGTCGTGCACGACGGCGGCCCCTGCGACAGCATGGAAGGGCCGAGCACAGGACGGGGTGAGCCGGATGGGCGGGCTGATCGTCGGGTCGACGGGTCGGCGCAGGCGGACGTCGCGGTGCAGTGGGCGCTGCGCGAGGCGGCCCGGCGCGACACCACGCTGGTGGCGGTCTACGCGTGGGTGCAGAGCTGGGACGACGGCACGCGCGGGGTCCATCCCGACGGCGCGGAGGAGGTCTTCGCCGCCAAGCAGACCTACGTCGAGTCGCTCCTCGACGCCGCGGTCCAGCGCAGCCGGGAGGCCGGTCACGTCGTGGGCGACCCGGACCGCGTGACCGCGCGCCAGGTGCCCGGCTGGCCGGCGGAGGTCCTCCTCGAGCTCGGCACGGAGCTCGACGCCCGGATGATCGTGGTCGGGCGCAGCGGGCTCGGCCGGTTCGGCCGGTTCCTGCTCGGCTCGGTGTCGAGCTCGGTGGTGCAGCACGCGCACGTGCCCGTGACGGTCGTCGCGCACGAGGGGGCGCACGTGCCCGTGACGGTCGTCGCGCACGAGGGGGCGCACGTGCCCCCGCCGGAGACCCACGGCGCCGGGCCCGAGGCCGCGGACCCCGGGACGGGTCCCGAGGACACGGCCCCGCGCGTCGTCGTCGGGGTCGACGGCTCGGACCTGTCGATCGGCGCGCTGCGTGAGGGTGCCGCCGCGGCCGAGCGGCTCGGCGGCGTGCTCGAGCCCGTGTACTGCTGGCAGCTCACGACGATCTCGCCGCTCCCCGAGGCGTGGGGCTGGATCCCGCCGGTCGAGGACTAGGACGCGTGGGCACGCACCAAGCTCCTCGACACCGTGCACGACGCGCACCTCGACCTGCCCGCGGACCGCGTGCGACCGGTCGTCGTGCACGCACCCCCAGCCCCGGGCTGCTCGGTGTCGCCGAGGGGGCGGAGCGGCTCGTCGTCGGGGCCCGCGGGCTCGGCGGGTTCGAGCGGCTCGTGCTCGGGTCGGTCAGCCGGCAGGTGCTCGAGGCCGCGCCCTGCCCGGTGACCGTCGTGCGCGGCTGACGCACGT
The DNA here is from genome assembly GCF_030161555.1 of Luteimicrobium album. Classification (GTDB taxonomy): domain Bacteria; phylum Actinomycetota; class Actinomycetes; order Actinomycetales; family Cellulomonadaceae; genus Luteimicrobium; species Luteimicrobium album. The sequence goes on along the minus strand of NZ_BSUK01000001.1, from coordinate 2,202,290 downwards.
CCCACCCGCGGCGTCCCAGCGGGACGCCCTACAGTGGCGGCCATGCCGAGCGACCCGCCCGACGTCCCCGACACCCCGGCCGCCGACCTGCACCCGGTGCCCGCGCACGGCCGCACGCGGCCGCGGCGCCGGCACGTGGGCCGCTGGGTGGCGCTCGGGATCGTGGTCGTCGTCGTGGCGGTCGGGGTCGCGGTGGTGCTGGCCGTCAAGGGCGGCCTCGAGGCCCGGGACGCCCTGACCTCCGCGCTCGACGACGTCCCCACGGTCGAGGAGGCCCTCACCGGCGGCGACACGGCAGCCGCGCAGCAGGCGCTCGACCGCGTGCAGGAGAAGACGACGAAGGCGCGACGCGGCACGAGCGGCCCGGTCTGGGCCGTCGCGGGCTCGCTGCCCGGGATCGGCGCGGACGCGAAGGCGTTCCGGACGGCGACCCGCTCGGTCGACGACCTCGCCCAGGACGTGCTCCCTCCGCTCGTCCAGGCGTCCGGGATCGTCGACCTTTCCGGCCTGCGCGCGAAGGACGGCGGCGTCGACCTCGGGCCGCTCGAGAAGGCGGCGCCGCTGGTCGCGAGCTCGGCAGACGCCCTGACCCCGGTCGAGCGCGACCTCGGCGCGATCGACACGTCGACCCTGCGACCCCAGCTCGGGGACCCGATCGCGAGCCTGCAGGACAAGGTCCGCACGCTCGGCTCGACGGTCACGACCGCGCACCGCGCGACCGCCCTGTTGCCCCCGATGCTGGGCGCGGACGGCACCCGCACCTACCTGCTGCTCTCGCTCAACAACGCCGAGCTGCGCTCGTCGGGCGGGATCCCCGGCTCGATCACGGTGCTGCGCGCGAAGGGCGGCAAGGTCACGGTCGTGGGGAACGCGTCGTCGTCGGACCTCGGCCCGTGGAAGCAGCCGGTCGTCGATCTTGGCAAGGACAACACCGCGGTCTTCGGGACGCAGCCGGCGCGCTTCCCGCAGGACACGACGATGCTCGCGGACTTCCCCGACACCGGCCGCACCATGGCCGCGATGTGGAAGAAGGCAGGGCACGGCGACGTCGACGGCGTGCTCGCGACCGACCCCGTGGCGCTCTCGCACCTCCTCGGTGTGACCGGGCCGGTCACCGTGCAGGCCCCCACCGCTACCGGGACCACAGGCGTCGAGCTGACGTCCGACAACGCGGTCGACATCCTGCTCTCGCAGGTCTACGCCGAGATCGACGACCCGGCCGAGCAGGACGCGTTCTTCTCCGCGGCCGCCGGCGCGGTCTTCGACAAGCTCCTGCACGGCGACGTCCCCGCCGCCGACCTGCAGCACGCCCTGACGCAGTCCGCGGACGAGCACCGCCTCCTCGTGTGGTCCGCCCACGACGACGAGCAGTCGCTGCTCGACCCGACCGAGCTGAGCGGCGCGCTCACGTCGACCGACCGTGGCAAGCACGCGGTCGCGGTGCTCCTCAACGACGGCACGTCCGGGAAGATGAGCTACTACCTGCGCACGAGCACCGAGCTCACGTCGTCGCAGTGCACGGGGACGACGCGCAGCGACGTCTACACGGTCACGCTGCGGTCCGAGGCGCCGAAGGACGCGCAGCAGAACCTCCCGAGCTACGTGACGGGCGAGGCTGCCGGCGTCGTGAAGCCCGGCGTGATCCGCACGAACGTCGTCGTCTACACGCCGCAGGGCGTGGGGGTGCCGGTCATCGAGCGGGGCAAGCAGACCGTCGGCGGCGACACGGACGAGGTCGCCGGGCGGACCGCGACCCAGCTCACCGTCGACCTCTCCCCCGGCCAGAAGGTCACGCTGCGGGTCACCCTCCTGACGCCGCAGGCGGGCGACGGGAAGCTCGAGCTGTGGACGACGCCGACGACGACGACGGGCGGCCTCGCGGCGGTCGCGCCCACGTCGTGCACGCGTTGAACGACCCCGTTCGGGAGCCCCGGGCGACGGACATGCCGCCGCCCTGATAACGAATCGGCAACGACTCGTGAGATCACCCCCGGTTCACCCTGCTGACCTGCAGTTGCGCCCGCGCGGCATGGGTAGTATCAGGGCCAAAAGCCGCGGGCTGCTCAGGGGCGTAGCCGACGGCCGTCATTTCCGTCCAGCTTCACGTCGCCGTGAACCATCCGCCGTGAACCAACGAGAAGAGTTCGTCATGGTGTCAGCCCGCACGTGGCGCCGCGGGGCAGTGACCGCCGCGCTGGCCCTCCCGCTCGCCCTCGCCGGTGCCTCGGCCGCGTCCGCCGACCCCGGCTCCTCACCCACGACGGGCGACGACGGCTACGGCGCGACCCCCGAGTCGAGCGTCGGCCTCTCCGTGAAGTCGCCCGAGTGCGACGGGAACGTGCCGTACCTGCGGTACGCCGTCGACGTCTCGAAGGACCCGTCGGCGAAGTCGGTCGACCTGACGTGGACGTCGCTCGACGGCACCCACTCCGAGACCCAGAAGAACCTGCCGGTCTCCGGCAAGGTGCTGTGGCTCGGCGCCAAGGAGGCGGGCGGCAAGCCCACCGCGTGGCCCGGCTGGGTCTTCAAGCACGGAACCTGGGAAGAGGGTGGCCCCTACACCTGGGTCCGGCCCGACGTGAAGGTCACCTTCACCGTGCACGACGACGACTACACGAACACCGCGACGACCGCGAAGGCGACCATCAGCGACGGCGTGTACCGCCCGCACGTCGCGGCGGCCGTCCCGGCGTCGCTCGTGCTCCCGGCCGTCAACGTGGTCTCGGGCGTCGTCAGCTACCCGCAGGCCACGAAGGCGTGCGCGAACCCCGCGCAGACGAAGGTCCTCCCGACCGGGGGTACGAGCTCGCCAGCCGGCGGCTCCGGCAGCACGCCCGCGGAAACCACTGTCGTCAAGTCGTCCGGCGGCCTCGCGCAGACGGGTGCGAACGTGCTCCCCTTCGCCGGCGCCGCGGCCGCTCTCCTGCTCATCGGTGGCGGGCTCGTCCTGACCGGCCGCCGTCGTCGCAACAAGGCAGCGCTCTGACGCGCTGAGCGCCGAACCGCGAGCGCACCGCCGGCCCACCCCCTGGGGCCGCCCGGGGCGCCGCGTTCCGCGGGTCCGCTCCGCCCCCTGGAAGCGCCCGCGAAGGCGCGACGTCCCACCACGTCGCGCAGAGGGCCCCGGTCAGTGTGACCGGGGCCCTTGCCGTGCCGGCAGGGACGGTGTTCTCACTCGCCCCAGGTAGCCTCCGCGAGGCGCGTGTCCAGCCCCTCGAACGCCCACCTGTCGACGACGAGCACCGGACCTCCAGGGGCGTCGGGCACCGTCCACTGGACCTGGGTCGCCCGGTACTGCTCCTTGCCCGCGTCATCCTGGCAGGACAGCGTGTAGGCGGTGCGCGTGGCGTCGGACCCCGCCACCTTCGCGGGCGCCGACGTGGGCTTCGCGCCCTCGACCAGGACCGCCGCGAGCTCCCCGTCGCCTGGGCACGTCGCGCCCTTCGGCAGGTAGGCGCCGTCGGGCGCCGCGGCCTTCCCGGCGACGACGTCGAAGCCGGGGCACCCGGAACCCGTCGGGCAGCCGCCCGCCGAGACGTGGGTGACCCCGCCCTGCGTCGCCCCCACGACCCAGTAGTCGGCCGCGGTGACCAGGAGCGGCCCCACGGGCCGCGCCGTGCCCGTGGGCGCAGCCGAGGCGACGGAGCCCGTGCTCGCGGCGCCGTCTTCGCCCGTGCTGCCCTGGGCGTCGCCGCCCGTGACGAACGAGCACCCGGAGAGAGAGCCCGCGGTCACCACGGCGACCGTGGCGAGCACCGCCGCGAACGCCGCCCGGCGCCGCATCAGCACGCGCCCTGGTCGGTCCACGGGCTCGCGTCCGCGGAGCTCGGTCGGTCGCCCTGCGTCCACCACTTCGCCGACCAGGTGTGCCCGCCGTCGCTGACGGTCTGGCCCCCGGTGTAGACGGTCGCGGCCTCCCACGCGGGTGCCGTGCACGTGCCGGTGCCCCCGTGCCGTCGGTCGAGCCGGACCCGGAGGCCGCGTCGACGACGGTCACGCCGCGCGGGTGGTCGTACGTGGTGGCGTAGGTCGTGCCGTTCACGGTGACGCGCAGGTTCGACAGCTGAGCGATCGGGAGCTGCCAGGACAGCTTGGTGGACACGGACCCGCCGGCAGGGATGCCCCCGGACGGGACCTTGATCGTGGCCGTGTAGAAGTCGAACGGCAGGCCGCCCACGTTGTTCGCCGGCTTCGTGTTCCCGGTCTGGGTGAGCCCCCACCCGTTCTGCTCGCTCATCGCGCCCGTGTCGCTCGAGGCGTAGTCGAACGTGATGGTCGAGCCGGCGGGGATCGCCGTCGACCCGTTGTTGGTGAACGTGACCTTCGGGTTGATCGGGTAGTTGTTGTCGCCGAGCGCGAAGTCCGAGTACGTGACGTCGAGGTCGAGCGCCTGCGTCGGCATCGTCACGTCGGCCTTCGAGGCGCCGTACGGCGTGGCCTGCGTGAACGCGTCGTGGATCTTGCTCACGAGCGTGTGGCCCATCTCGTACTGGCCCTTCGCGGAGTCGTACGCGTAGTCGCCCGCGAGCTCCCAGATCATGATGCCGCCGAGGCCGTTGTCGGCGACGTACTTCGCCTTGGCGTCGACCGCCTCGTCGGCGTCGCCCGACAGGAAGACCTTCGTCGTCGGGTTCCACCACCACTCGGTCTTGGACACGTCGTCGAAGTGGTGCTCGTAGGTGCCGGTGAGCGTCGTCGGGCTGCCGTAGGACGCCGTGTAGTCGCCGACGACGCCCTTCGCGAGGTTGAGGACGTGCCAGATCGGGTTGGAGCCGGCAGCCTCCTGGTTGCCCGCGGAGTTGGTGTCGTGCCACAGGTTGTCGATGCCGTCCGCGCCGTTGCCGCAGGGCGTAGTGCCGCCCGCGGACGGCCCGGTGCCGGCGGGGCACTTCGTCTGGTCGGGCAGCGCGGCCTTGCCGTGCAGGCCGTCGGTGCCGCCGCTCACGTCCTTCCAGCCGCGCGTGTAGAACGGCACGCCGAGGTTGATCCGGCCCGCCTGCATCGCGCCGCGGAAGTAGTGGTACGCCCAGTCGCCGTTGAGGTAGCCGATGCCCTTGTACGCCGTGTACACGCCGGCGTCCGCGAGCTCGGCGTCCTGGCCGTCGTCGAACAGGGGCGCGTTGCCGCCCACCTTGTCGTTCCACGCGCCGTGCAGGTCGTAGCTCATCATGTTGAGGAAGTCGAGGTACGGGACCATCTGCGAGACCTCCTCGCCGCGCAGCAGCCAGCCCGACGCCGGCACGGCCGCCGTGAGCTCGTAGTACGTCCCGTCGGCGGCGCTCGCCACATCGAGCTTCTGGCGCAGCGTCTTCATGAGCGCGAGATAGTTCTTCCACAGGACACCGCGCTGGGCGTTCGAGGTGGAGAAGTCGAGCGGGTTGCCCGCGTTGTTGTTGCTCGTCGGGTACTCGTCGTCGATGTCGACGCCGTCGAAGCCGTACTGGCGGATGAACGCCACGGCCGAGTCGGCGAACGCGTCGATCTTCGCCTGCGACTGCGTCATCGCGTAGAAGCCGCCCGACGCGACCCGGTCCCCGTCGGCGTCGAAGTAGCCGCCCGTCTCGGCCCAGCCGCCCACGGACACGAGCGTCCGGACGCCCGGGTGTGCCACCTTCGCGGTGTTGAGGAGATTGAGCTCGCCCGTGTACGGCAGCGAGGCGTTCATGGTCGTGCCCGCGAACGTGGCGTCGGTGGCCGGGTTGCCCGCGGCGTCCTGGTTGACGGACACCTTGCCGTTGCCCTCGATGTGCGCGAACGCGTAGTTGATGTGGCTGACGTCGTCCCACGGGATGTCGCCCGGCAGGTACGACGGCGTCCCGTCGGCGCCCGTGCGCCACGACGTGTAGTAGCCGATGACGCGGCGCGCGAGGTCGTTCGGGAGCTTCTCGCGGCCGGCGGTGTCGTAGGCGTCGCAGTAGGGCACGTCGACGCCGGGCGTCTCGTAGAGGCCGTCGGGCCGGCACTGCTCGTCGGGGTTGCCGGCCGGCGTGGTGGCCCCGTCGGTCGGGGTGGCGGTGGGCGTCGGCGTCGCAGTCTGGGTGGGCGTCGCGGTCTGGGTGGGCGTCGCCGTCGCGGTCGGGGTCGGCGTGCTCGTGCCGCACGCGCCGGCCGGGCTCCAGGCGCCGTACGACGACGCACCCGGCGTCTCGCCCTGGGTCCACCACTGCGCGGTGTAGTTGACGCCCTGGTAGGACGCGCTGCTACCACCGGTGTAGACCGTGGCGGCGCTCCACGCGGGTGCGCACGCGTCGGCGGTGGCCGTCGCGACCCGGGGGCTGCGGCTGCGGCCGCGGCCCCCAGCCGCCGAGGCCCGCGAGGGTCATCACGGCGGTCACGGCCGCGAGCGCGCGGCGGGAGGGCCGGAAGGAGGAAGTCTCATGATCTGCTGCTCCACGCTGAGTGAGGTCGGACCTCACGAACGTAATTTGGCAGGAAACCTTCCGATATCCGGAGTTCCCACATTCCCGACGTCGTCCGGGCCGCCGACCTACGTGTTTCCCCCAACGCCAGCGCCGCCTCCGCCGTGGCTCAGCCGCGGTGCGCGACCACCGTCAGCTCGACGCGCGAGCGGACGCCCAGCTTCCGGAACACCCGGCCCAGGTGCACCTCGACCGTCCGCACCGAGACGAACAGCCACTCCGCGACCTCCTTGTTGGAGGCCCCGTCGACGACCAGCAGTGCCACGTCGAGCTCGCGCTCCGTGAGGACGTCCCCCCAGCGCTCGTGCAGGCGGGCCCGCAGGGCGTGCACCGTGGCGGCGTCGTCGGCCCCATGCCCCGCCCCCGGTGTGCGGACCGTCCCGCCCGACGGCGTCCCCGCACCCCCGGCGCCCGGAACCATCCCGCCCGGTCCGGTCGGGACCGGCGCGCCGGCCGGCGCGGGCACCGCGGGCACCGGTCCCGTCGCGGGCGACACGGACTCGTGCGGGCCGGCGTCGTCGAGGGCCAGGAGATCGTCGGCCGCGACCCGCTCCCACGCGGTCGCCCCCGCCGTGCGGAACAGCTCGACGGCGGAGAACAGGTGGCTCGTCGCGTCGTAGACGTCGCCCGTGCGGGCGAGCGCCCGCCCGATCGCGAGCTCGGTGCGCGCCCGCTCGTACGGCGACGCGAGGCGCCGCGACACCCCGACGGCAGCCTCGACCGCAGCGGACAGCCCCTCCGGGGACGCGACGAGCACGTCGGCGCGCGCGATCGCGGCGTCGCGCAGGTCGGCCGGCAGACCTGCCGTCCGCTCGCGGAGCCGGTCGCGTGCGGCGAGCGCCTCCGTGCGGCGGCCGGCCCGCTCCCACGCGCACACCTCGTCGACGACCGGCAGCGGCAGCGGGCGCGCGTCGACCGCGCGCTCGCGCTGCTCGGCGAGCTCGACGAGCGTCGCCGCCTCGTCGTACCGGCGCTCGAGCACGGCTGCGAGGGCCCGGCCCGCGAGCGCCCCGTGCCGCACGGGCCGGCTCTGCGGGCCCGGCACGGTCGCCGTCAGGGCGACGCCCACGGGGCTCGTCGTGCCGGTCGCCGCGAGGTCGAGACGGCACGCGAGCACCGCCCCCAGCCCGGCGAACGGCAGCCCCACCGGCAGCCGGAACGCCGCGTGCTCGAGCTCGGCGCGGGCCGCGCGCAGGTCGCCCGCCCAGGTGTCGACGAGCGCCTTCGCGACCCACAGGTGCGCCTCCGCGAACGGCACGGACGCACCCGCCTCACCGTCGTCCCAGGGTTCCTCGCCGTCGAGCGGCGCGAGCTCGAGGAGCGCGTTGGCGAGCCCCGACGACGCGGCGGTCAGGTCGCCCCGCAGCCCGGCGTGGAGACCGCCGACGGCCCGGGCGACCGCGTCCGCGGCGCCGTCGGGCACGGAGGACGTTGCCGGGCCGCCCGGCGCGGAGGCTCGATCGTCGTGGACCCCGAAGACCTGCGCGGCCACGACGCCGACGGCGAGGGCTCCGCGCGCCCGCACGCTCGCGGCGGCCGCGACCTGGTCGAGCCGTGCGTGCTCGTCGAGGGCGGCGGCGACCGCGCGAGCGCGCTCGAGCACGCGGCGCGCGCAGGGTCCTTCACCGCGCTCCGCGAGCAGCCGCGCGGCCGTAACGGCGACGCGGACGGTTCGCAGCGCCGTCTTGGCCCACGTGACCACCGGGGTCCGCCCGCCGCGCGGGGGTCGGCGTCGAGCACGTGCGCGACGGCGCGGTCGACCACGTCAAGCGGCACCTGCCCCTCGGACAGGGTCACCGCGACGACGAAGGTCCCGAGGACGCGCGCCGTCTCGTCCGGGTCGGCGCCGCGCAGGGCGCCCCGGGCCCAGTGCGTCGCGTCGTGGACGCAGCCCCCGGCGAGCGCGGCCGCCGCGGCGAGCTCGAGCGCGCGTCGTCGTGCACCGTCCGCCGCATGCGACGCCGCCTCGCGCGCGACCTCGAAGGCCGCACCGGCGTCGCCGTGGTGCAGGTGGCGGCGCGCGAGCCGCACGAGTGCGACCGCCACGTCGGCGTCCCCCTCGAGCGTCGCGAGCGCCGCGTGCCAGGCGGCGACGTCGGGGTCGCCGGGCGCGAGCGCGGCGGCGAGGGCCTCGTGCGCGGCGGTCCGCTCCGCGACCGTCGCGTCGCCGTGCACGAGCGCGCGCACGCGCGGGTCCGCGAACCGGTACCGGGACGCGACGAGGTCGAGGTGCGCGGCACTCCCGCCCCGCAGGAGGTCGTCCGTGCTGCGGGTCGTCGCCGCGAGCAGGACGTCGGTCCGCGGGGTCGCGGCCACGGCCGCGACCAGGAGGACCTGCCGTTCCGCCTCGTCGAGCAGGTCGACGGCCTTGCCGACCGCGTCGCGCACGGCCGGGACGACGGGCAGGGGGTCGGGCAGCGCGGACCAGCCGGCGAGCTGGGCGGCGCTCAGGAGGCGGGCGGTCTGCACCAGGGCCGCGGGGTTGCCGACGAGCTCGCGCGCGAGCCGCGCGGCGACGTGCGGTGCGACGACCACGCCGTGCGACGCCAGGAGCCCGACCGCCTCGCCGGGGCCCAGCCCGGGCAGGTCGCGGACCTCGAGCCCGCGCGGGAGCCCAGGGGTCGCGTCGACCCGCGTCGCGGTCGCGAGCACGACGACGCCGGGCACGCGCCGCAGCACGACCTGCCCGAGCGTCTCCTGGCAGTCCGGGCCGAGCAGGTCGAGGTCGTCGGCGACGACGACGAGCCGCCGGCCGCCGAGCTCGGGCGCGACCGACGCGGCGAGGTGCGCGGCGGCGCTCTCGGGGCTGTCGTCGTCGGGCGTCGTCCCCGCCTGGGCCGTGCTCGTCCCGGCGAGGGCCGGCACCGCGCCGTCGGTGCAGGCCCGGGCGACGGCGTCGACGAGCGAGCGCACGAGCAGGCCCGGCCGCTGCCCCGCCCCTGGCCGACGCGGACGACGATCGGCGCGTCGGCGTCGCCGGAGGGCAGAGCGGCGAGGATCTCGTCGAGGAGCGCGGTCTTGCCGCCGCCGGGCTCGGCCCTCCAGACGATCCCCATGACCGTCGGCAACGACGGCCCGGGCGCGCTCGCGCTCCCGTGCGCGAGGCAGCGTCGGCGCACCATCCCCCGGACGCCTGGGCGCATCCGTGCGTGTGCTTCCCCTGGACGGTCCTGGACCCCTGTGGGCATGCGGAACCCTCCTGATTCTGAGCGGCATCGGTCAGACGTGCTTCGAATGTTAGCCGCGCTTCGAATTGCATTCGACCAGAGCGACGTCTCCGGCGAGTTTCCTGGGTGTCAAGCGCGCGTCTCAGACGCGGACGGCCCCTGCCGCGGGGGCTCGGCGTCAGACGTCGACGACGAGGGTGAACGGGCCGTCGTTCACGAGCTCGACCTGCATCATCGCGCCGAACCGGCCCGTCTCGACGTGCACGCCTGCGGCCCGAAGGTCCGCGACGACCGCGTCCACGAGCGGCTCCGCGACCGGTCCCGGCGCGGCCGCGACCCACGACGGGCGCCGTCCCTTGTGCGTGTCCCCGTAGAGCGTGAACTGGCTGACCACGAGCACGGGCGCGCCCGCGTCGGCGGCCGAGAGCTCGTCGCGGAGGATCCGCAGGCCCGCGACCTTGCGCGCCAGGGTCGCCGCCTGCTCGCGCGTGTCGTCATGGGTCACACCCACGAGGACGAGCAGCCCGGGTTCGTCGATCGCGCCGACGGTCTCCCCCTCGACGGTCACGCTCGCACGCGTGACCCGCTGGACGACCGCCCTCACGCGCCGACCCCGCCGACGACGGCGCGCACCTCGCCCACGCTGACCCCGCCACCCTCGACGGGGAACGGCGGGAGCAGGGGGCCGACGTCGGCGGCCACGACCCCCAGAGCCCGGAGCGCGGCGTCGACGACCGCGTGCACGGGCCGCTTCGCGCCGTCGGCCACCTTGAACGCGAGCGCGCGGCCGTCGGACGTGGCGAGCGCCAGGACGCCGTCCGCGCCGTCCTTCGCGATGAGGCCGTCGACGGCCTGCATGAGGACGGTCGCGTCGCGCCCCGTCCCCGAGACCATGTGCGGGTGCTGGCTCATGGCCCGCGCGACCCGCGCCTCGGCCGACAACGGGTCGTGCTGCCCGGAGACGCCGAGCCGCGCGAACGCCCGCGCGAGCCCCGCGACCGTCGTCGAGAACAGGGGGCGCCGCAGCCGTCGACGGTCACGTGCGCAGCCCCGGGCTCCTCCTCGGCGGCGCTCGCGCCGTCGACGGGTGCCGTGAGCTCCCGCACGGTCGCGGCCACGGCCCGCTGGAGAGGGTGCTCCGGGGCGAGGTACGAGGCCAGGTCCCACCCGTTGACGCGGCAGGTCACGAGCATCGCGGCGTGCTTGCCCGAGCAGTTCTGGGTCAGGCGCGTCGGGCCGTGCCCCGCGAGCTCCCACTCGAGCGCGACCGCCGGGTCGAGCGGGAGCGCCGGGGTGTTGTGCAGCGCCGTCTCGTCGAGGCCGGCGAGGCCGAGCAGCTCGTGCACCCCGTCGCGGTGCACGGCGTCGCCGGCGTGGCTCGCGCACGCGAGAGCGAGGAGTCGGTCGGGCACGTCGAGGCCCGCGCGCACCATCGCGAGCGCCTGCACGGGCTTGAGGGACGACCGCGGCCAGAAGGTCACCGCGGGATCGCCCGCCTCGAGCACCGCCCGGCCGGACGCGTCCAGCGCGACCAGGTGGCCGACGTGGACCGACTCGACGAGGTCCCCGCGGACGACCTCCGCGAGGGCGCCGCGGGCGAGGTGGACATGGTCCGGACCCCGGGCGTCATCGCGATCACCACCCGCCCGACGACGGCCGACGGGGTCCTGAGCCGCTGCCGCCGCCCTGGCGGCGCGAGTACGGCTGGATCTTCGGCCGGACGTCGGCGAGGTACACGAGCGCCGGGGTCACGAGGAGCAGGGAGTAGAAGCTCCCGCCCAGCGCGTAGGTGAGCAGCGCCGCGACGAGGAGGATGAGCAGCCAGATCGGCTTCTTGAGCTTGTTCTCCGCGAGGTACGCGTGCGCGGGCCGGATCCCGGCGTCGATCAGCGCGAAGACCTGCACGAGGAACGACGCGAGGACGAGGAGCAGGAGCACGACGCTCTGGCTGGTGCTGAACACCCTCCGAGCCTAGGGGACGCGGCCCCCGCGCGGGGCGCTTCGCCTCCCGTCAGGAGCCCGCAGACGCGCGGCGCGCCGACGGCCTCGGCGTGTGCCGCTCCCGGACCGTGTACGGGCCGGGGAGGACCGTCAGCCCCTCGGCCACCGCCGCGGCGGCGACGTGCTCGTCCCAGACGGCCACGACGACGTCGGGCGCGAGCAGGAGCGCAGACGCGAGGTGCACGGCGTCGCCGCCGCGCAGCGGGTGCGCGGCCACGAGCTCCGCGGCGCGGTCGGTGACGGCGGGCGTGGTCTCGACGACGTACAGCGCGGGCCACAGGTGGGACCACGTCTCGAGGGCGGCGGCGTGCTCGTCCTCGGCCAGGAGGCCGCGCCGGGCGCCGGCCGCGAGCACGGCCCTCAGCTCGACGTCGCTGGTGCGGCTGGTCGCGACGATCGGCGCCCGGTTCCACAGCGCCGCGGCGAGCTCGCTGCCGGGCTCACGACGCACGAGCCGCACGAGCGCGCTCGTGTCGAGGTAGGCGGTCGTCACGCTTCCTCACCGGCCCGGTCATCGGCGCAGCCGGCGCACGAGACCCGACACGGCGTTCTGGCCGCGGGCCACGGGCGCGGCGACGGTCGGACGCTCCTCGGCGGGCGCGGTGAGCAGCCCGTCGCGCAGGAGCCCGCCGACGAGGTCGGCACCGTCGATGCCCGACAGCCGGGCCACCGGGACCCCGCGGTCGGTGATGACGACCTCCTCGCCTGCCTTGGCGTGGTCCAGCCAGGTCTTGAGCTCGGCGCGCAGCGCGCTCACGGAGACCTCCATGGACCGGACCGTACACCTCGTCGTCGTCCGGGTGTACAGCGACGCTCCGACCACCCGGCTTGTCAGAACCAGGTTCCCGTATACGGGAGCCACGTTCTGACAACCGGGCCGTGCTCAGAGGGTCGGGAGCGCGTCGCGCGCCGCGCCCGGGTCCTCGCCGGCCGCCTCGAGCGCGTCCACGAGCGCCGAGCGCACGAGCAGCGCGAGCGACGCCACCTCCCAGTCGCCGCCCGCGAGCGCACGGGGGTCGACGAGGGCCGCCGCCTCCCGCAGCCCTTCGCGCGCCCGCGCCGGGTCACGTCCCTCCCCGACCGCGGCGGACAGGTCGCGCACCGCGACCGCGAACCGGGAGACGACGTCGGCGAGGCCGCTGGTGTCGTGCTCGCCGGTGAGCGCGGCGGCGCGACGCGCGAGGACCCGGACGGTCCGCATGACCCGGTCGGTGAGCACGGCCTGCTCGGTGGACCGGTCGATCACGTCCAGGTGGCGCCTGCCCTGGGAGTTGACGCGGGCCAGCTCGCGCGCGTCCGACGCCGACGTCTGCCAGAGCTCGAGCGCGGGCTCGGCCGCACGCCCGCGGGCGAGGGCCGCGCGCGCCTCGTCGGCGCGCCCGTGCGCTAGCCCGCCGGCGAGCATCGTGAGCGTCTCCGCGAGGGCGCCGAGCGCCTCCCGGCCGAGGAGTGCGAGGCGCCGTCGCGGGTCGCGTGGCCACAGGACGGCGACGAGCAGCGCGATGGCACCGCCCACGAGCGCGTCGACGAACCGGCTGCCCGGGCCGCCGGTCCCCGACGGCGGCAGCAGCACGATGACGACGGCCTGGACCCCGGCCTGCGTCGTGAGCAAGATGCCGGCGTCGATGAACCGGGCGACGAGCGCCGACACGACGAGGACGACGGCCACCTGCCAGGCGCCGGAGCCGATCACGTGGACGATCGCGTCGCCGATCCCGACGCCGAGCGCGACGCCGATCGCGAGCTCGAGCACGCGGCGGATCTGCCGGTCGGGCGCGAAGCCCAGGCACACCCAGGCGGCGACGGGTGCGAAGAACGGGAACGGGTGGTCGAAGAGGTCGTGCGCGACGAAGTACGCGAGGCCGGCGGCGAGCGCCGAGACCGCGATCGGGACGAGCGACGTGCGCACGCGCGCCACGCCCTGCCGGGCACGCGCACGGCCGGTCAGGATGCGCAGGCGCCGCCAGGTGTCGGCCGCGACGACGCGTGCCTGGGTCACGCCGTCGTGCAGCCCCTCGGGCGCGGGGCTCGTGGCGCCGGTGCGGGCGTCCTCCTCGTCGGGCATGGGGTCAGCGTCAGGCGCCGGAGCCGAGCGCGCCACCGAAGCCGGGCGACCCGACGCCCGCGGAGCCGCCGAGCCCGCGGGTCAGTGGTCCGCGGGCCTCGGGCCGGTCCACGCTCACGCCGTCGCCCGGGACGATCTCCTCCTGCCCCGCGGCGATAACGCCGCCCGCGGGGTCGCCGGACGCCAGCCCGTCGACGATCAGCTCGCCGGACGGCGCCGACCGCTTGAGCACGGCGAGGGCGACCGGGCCGAGCTCGTGGTGCCGGACGACGCTCGTCACACGGCCGACGGGACGCGCCTGCGGGTCGGCGTCAGGCCCGCCCGGACGGACGGCGGCGCCGGCCTCGGGGACCGTGTGCCCCGACCCGTCGAGGTGGGCGAACGTGAGCCGGCGCGGGGGCCGGCCGAGGTTGTGCACGCGCGCCACGGTCTCCTGGCCGCGGTAGCAGCCCTTGTGCAGGTGGACGGCGGTGCGGAGCCAGTCGAGCTCGTGCGGGATCGTCCGGTCGTCGACCTCGGTGTCCAGGCGCGGGCGCCACGCGGCGACGCGCGACGCCTCCGTCGCCCAGGTGCCGACGAGCCGCCAGCTCGCGGCCTCGCGCACCTCGACCTCGCGCACCAGGTCCGGGCGGGGAACGAGGACGAGGCGCCAGTCCCGCTCGCTGCCGGGGTGCTCGTCGTCGGGCGGTCCGTAGCGGGTGCCGCCGAGCGCGGTCGTGGGCCACGGGTCCCGCCAGGTGACCGGCTCACCCTCGGCGCCCTCGGCGTCGACGGGCTCGCCGAGCACCGCGTACTCGGAGGTCGCGTCGGTGATCTCGACGCGCAGCATGAACTTCATGCGGTCGAGCCACGTCACCAGGGCGGCGGCGTGCGAGCCCTCGGTGACCAGCCAGGTGGCCTCGCCGTCGTCGACGACGCCCGCGGCGTGCTCGACGTGCCCGTGCGGGTCGAGGACCAGCAGCTCGGTCGAGGTGCGGGGCGGCAGGCCCAGCAGGTCCTGCGACGTGATGGAGTGCAGCCAGCTCAGGCGGTCCGGGCCGGCGACCCGAACGACCCCCGTGTGCGAGAGGTCGGCCACCGCGCCGCCGCGCTCGAGCGCACGCTGCTCGGCCGTCGGGTCGCCGTAGTGCCAGGCGACGCCCGCGTCCGGGCCGGACGCCTCGACCGCGCCGTGCCGCGCGAGCAGCGGGCTGCGGTAGGTCGGCTCCTCGAGGGCGTCGGTCACGAGTCCTCCTGGCGCACGAGACGCGCGGACGCGTAGCTCTGCAGCGGGTTGCCGAACGCCGCGAGCTCCCAGACCCACATGAGGTCGCCCTCGACCAGCCCGTACAGCCGCTTCGCGGCCGTGACCTCCGCGGACGACGACGTCCGGGCGATGAGGTCGTGCACCAGGTCGATGCGACCGTTGCCCACGGCCCCGACGTAGAGGGTCAGCCAGCCCGCCGGGTCGGCGAGCATGACCTCGAGCGCCTGCTGCGACTCGGACAGCCCCTCGGGGCGGTCGGGCGACACCCGCCAGTAGCCCGTCTCGGTCTGCCACACGGGCAGCTCGCCCGCCGCGGGCTCCGGCGGGGTCGACGGCGCAGCAGGCCCGGCGGCGTCGGCCTGCTCGCCCTCGCCCGTCCACTCGTCCGGGACCGTGCCGGGGATCTCGGGCTCCACGAGCCGGATCGTGGACTCGTAGCGCAGGTACGGGCCGCCGTCGTGGTCGAACACGACGTCCTGGACGAACGCCGCCTCGTCGATCTCCGGGTAGGAGATCACGCCCTCACCGCGCCACCGCCCCACCAGCCAGGCCAGCGGGTACGCCTCGGGCGCGAGCCCCTCGGGGAACGCGAACGGCATGGGTCAGCGCTGGCCCTCGAACAGGCGGTACACCGCGTAGCAGGTGAACCAGACGATCGCGACGGTCGCCAGGCCCAGGAGCGTGACGAAGAAGATCTCGGTACCGGTCATGGCCCGATCCTACGTCGACCGGGCGCCCCTCCCGGGGTGAGCGGCAGGCCCGGGACGTGGCGTCGGTCTCATACGCTCGACCCGTGACGACCACACCCGAACCCGCCCCTCCTCGACGCCGAGCCGCACGCTCGTCGTGAAGACCACGAGCGGCGCCGACCGTCCCGAGGCCGCGAACCAGGCGTTCACCGTGGCCGCGGCCGCGGTCGCCGCCGGCGTGCCGGTGAGCCTGTGGCTCACGGGCGAGGCCGCCTGGTTCGGGGTGCCCGGGCGCGCGGCGGAGCTCGTCCTCGAGCACGCGGCACCGCTCCCCGACCTCCTGGACGCGGTGCTCGCCGCCGGCACGGTGACCGTCTGCACGCAGTGCGCGGCGCGGCGCGGGATCACGCCCGACGACGTCCTGCCGGGCGTCCGGATCGCCGGCGCTCCCGTGTTCGTGGAGGAAGCCCTGGCGCCGGGCGCCCAGGCGCTCGTCTACTGAGGCCGACGGCTCAGGCCGGGCGCAGCCACACGCTCGAGCCCGCCGGGCCCGTGAACGTCACGGTGACCACGTGCGGGCTGCCGCTGCGCCAGACCTGGACGTACCAGCGGTCGCGCACCCGGTAGACCCAGGTGTCCGCGTACGGCGCGCTCACGCCCGTGATCGTCACACCGTCGCTCGCCGCGACCCGGTAGAGGCCGAGCCGCAGGTCGTGGACCGGGAGCTCGACGGTGGAGGTCTGCGGCGTGAGTTCCGCCGACGGCGTCGGCGACGGTGTGGGCGAGGGTGTCGTGGGTGGCGGCGTCGGCGAGGGTGACGACGGCGGCGCCGGCGTGCCGCTCGGCCCGGCGGGGGCGGTGGGCGAGGACGACGGGGTGGTCGGTCCCGCGGTCGCGGGAGCCGTCGGACTGCTCGTCGGCGCGGTGGTGCCGGTCGGGTCCGACGACGACGTCGGCTCGCTCGCCGGGGTCGTGGCCCGCCGGGTGTCGTCGCCGCGGCTGGCGGCCGTCGGCGCAGGGACGGGCCCGTCCGCGGCCGGGGCGCTCGGGCGGTCCGACGGGACGGAGCTCGGGGCAGGGGCGGACGGCGTCGGGCTCGCCGGGAGCACGGAGCCGAGGTCAGAGCCCGAGTCGGCCGGGGCTCCTCCGCCCGAGCCCGTACGGTCCCCGCCCGCCGCAGCGACCGTGGTGCCGGTCGGCGCCGGCGACGCGGGGTCGTCGTCGGGCGCGAGCACCATCGCGCTCGCGAGGCCCGCGACGACGACGAGGACCCCGCCCGCGACGACCGCCGTCGTCGTGGCGCGGCCCCAGCGCGAGCCCCCGACCGCAGCCGCGCCGCCCGCCGTCCCCGCGAGCGCTGCCGCGCCCTTGAAGGCTCCCGCACCCAGCCACGGCGCGATCGCCTTGAGGCCCCACGAGACCTCCCGCACGTCGATGAACGCCCGCGTGCACGCGGCGCAGCCGTCGACGTGCTGCTCGAGCTCGCGGCGTCGTCGGGCGCTGAGGCGGCCCTTGAGGTACCCGTGCATCCCGGCCCGCGCCGTGCGGCAGCCGGCCTCGTCGGTGAGCGCGGCGTGCGCCGCGGCGAAGCCCGCCGCGAGCCGCTCCTCGGCCCGGCGCAGCCGCACCGTGACCGCGTGCGGCCGCACCTCGAGGTCCTCCGCGATGGCCGTCACCGACCGCTCGTCGACGTGACGGCTCCACAGCAGGTCGCGGTCCGCGCCGGTCAGCCCGTCGAGCGCGCGGCGCAGCATGTCGATGTCGGCCTGGCGCTCGGCCTCGAGGGCGGCGGCGTCCGGCGCGGCCGGGGCGAGGCCGGCGAGCACGTCGTCCTCGACCGGTCGCGCACGCTCGACCTCACGGACGAGCGAGTACGCCTCGTTGACGGCCGCGCGCCGCCAGTAGGCGAGAGGGGCGTCGAACGTGACACCGTCGTCGGCCAGGCGGAGCATCTTGACGAGCGCGCGGCTCGCGGACTCCTCCGGGTCGACGCCGCGGACCGCGGACGCTACGGCGGCAACCACGCGCGGGCGGTGCTGCGCCCAGGCGCTCGTGTCCTCCACGGTCGTCGTCCCTCCCTCGCCGTCGTCCCGGCCAGCCCACTATGTCAGCCGGCCCACTATGTCATCGGTGTCCGGCCGATTCCCAAAAAACTCATGCCGAGAACCGTGTGACTTCGGGCCGGTCCCCGCGTCCAGAGGGCATGACACGCCCCACCGACCGCCCGGCGCTCCTGCGCCTGGGCGCCGACTACCTCACCGCCTACGCGGCGAACGACGCCGTCACGCTGTTCCTTCTCGCCGACCGCTGGTCCGAGGCCGCGTTGCGGGACGCGACCTGCGAGGTCGCACTCGTCAGCCTGCGCGCCGCGCTCGGCCCGACCGGCGTCGAGACGGTGTGCCGCCACCTGCAGCGGGTGGGAGCGTGAGCGCGCTCTGGGGACGGGTCGGTGCCTTCCTGAGGCGTCGCCCGCGGACGTCGCCCGTCGTGCTCGCGCCCGTGTGCGTCGTCGTCGGGCTGGCGGCCGGCCTCGTCGCCGGCGCCCTGACCCGCTGAGGCCCCCGTGCTCCACGACCCTCCAGGCCCGCCGCACCTCTCCGTCGTCCGGAGCGGGCCGGACGCCCGCAGCCGCCCCCGCCTCGCACCCTGCGCGGCCGGGTGCGCCCACCCGGCCCACCACCGCCCCGGGTGCGCCGACCCGTGCTGCGACGGCTGCCTGCCCCGGCCGGCCGCGCACGGCGTGCTCTGCGCCGGGTGCCACGCCCGGCTCGCGCACGCCCTGCGAGACCTGCCCGCGGTCGTCCGGGACCGCGCTGGGCGCACCGACCCGTCGCGGGCGCTCGACGTCTACGACGCCGTCGCCGTCTGGGTGCGGGACGCGCTCGAGCTGTACCCCGCGCCCACGGCTCGCCCGGCGCGGCTCGACGCTCCGCTTCCTGCGCCCGCGCGCGGGCCGGTCACGTGGCGGCACCGCCCGCTGGGCGTCGACGACCTGGAGCTCGCCGGCGCCCTGTCCGACGCCGTCCGCGACCTGTGCGGCTGGCTCGACCGGCACCTGCCGTGGGTCGAGGCGCAGCCGTGGTCGGCGCGGTTGGCGGCCGAGCTCGCGGACCTCGTGGACCCCTGACGCGACGCGCGGCGGCACACGTGCCTACCGTGCGGCCGTGTCCTCCCCGCAGCCGCCGACCCCGGCTCCCACCCTGACGCCGCCCCCGACCGCCTCCGCCGTGTCGCCGTGCTCGTGCTCGAGGGCGCGAAGCCGCTCGACGTCGGGATCCCCGCGCAGGTCTTCACGACGCGCCCGAGCATGCCGTACGAGGTGCGCGTGTGCGGGGCGGCGCCCGGGCTCGTGACCGGCGGCGACGGCCTGGCGTACCACGTGGCGTCGGGGCTGGAGGCGCTCGAGTGGGCGGACGTCGTCTTCGTCCCGGGCTACCGGTTCCCGGACCGCGAGGACCCGCCACGCCGCGTCGTCGACGCCCTGGTCGGGGCCCACGGGCGCGGCGCCCGGCTCGCCGCGATCTCCACAGGAGCGTTCGCGCTCGCGGCGACCGGCCTCCTCGACGGGCGCCGCGCGACGACGCACTGGCACTACACGCGGGCGCTCGCCGCCAAGCACCCGCGCGTCCGGGTCGACGAGAACGTGCTGTTCGTCGACGAGGAAGCGTGCTCACGTCGGCGGGCGCGGCGTCGGGCATCGACCTGTGCCTGCACGTGCTGCGGGGCGACCTGGGCGTCGCGGCGTCCAACCATGCCGCGCGCCGGCTCGTCGCCGCACCGTACCGCAGCGGCGGGCAGGCGCAGTACGTGCCGCGCAGCGTGCCCGAGCCGCTCGGCGAGCGGTTCGCCGCGACGCGCGAGTGGGCGCTGCACCGGCTCGACCGGCCGCTCACCCTCGAGGTGCTCGCGCGGCACGCCGCCGTCTCGCCGCGGACCTTCTCCCGGCGCTTCGCCGCCGACACCGGCTGCACGCCCATGCAGTGGGTCCTGCGAGCGCGCGTCGACCTCGCCCGCGAGCTGCTCGAACGGTCCGAGCGCAGCGTCGAGCAGATCGCCGACGACGTCGGGCTGGGGACGGGCGCGAACCTACGTCTCCACTTCCAGCGGGTCCTCGGGACGACGCCCACCGAGTACCGGCGGACGTTCGCGCGCGGCGAGTAGCCGCAGTCGTCGGAGGCGACGGGGCTGGCGCGATCCTTGCGGACCCTGGCGCGGGCGCCCCTGTCTGTGACGCGTGCCACGCGCGAGCCTGGTGAGGAACCGAGAGGAGAACCTTCCCATGACCCGCACCCCCACCCGCGTCGCGATCAACGGCTTCGGCCGGATCGGGCGCAACGTGCTCCGCGCGCTCCTCGAGCGCGACGACACCGGCATCGAGGTCGTCGCCGTGAACGACCTCACCGAGCCCGCCGCGCTCGCGCGCCTGCTCGCGTTCGACACCACGGCCGGGCGCCTCGGGCGGCCCGTGTCCGTCGACGGGGACGACCTCGTCGTCGACGGCCGCCGCATCCGGGTGCTCGCCGAGCGCGAGCCCGCGAAGCTCCCGTGGGCCGAGCTCGGCGTCGACGTGGCGCTCGAGTCGACCGGGCGCTTCACCGCGGCCAGCGACGCCCGCGCGCACCTCGACGCCGGCGCGCGCCGCGTCCTCGTGAGCGCCCCGTCCGCCGGCGCGGACGTGACCCTGGCCCCGGGCGTGAACACCGACGCCTACGACCCGGCGAAGCACACGATCGTCTCGAACGCGTCGTGCACCACGAACGCCCTCGCGCCGCTCGCGCAGGTCCTCGACGAGCTCGCGGGCATCGAGCACGGGTTCATGACGACCGTCCACGCCTACACGCAGGAGCAGAACCTCCAGGACGGACCTCACCGCGACCCGCGCCGCGCCCGCGCGGCCGCCGAGAACATCGTCCCGACGACGACGGGCGCGGCCAAGGCGATCGGGCTCGTCCTGCCCCAGCTCGACGGCAAGCTGTCGGGCGACTCGATCCGGGTGCCCGTGCCGGTCGGGTCGATCGTCGAGCTCAACACCGTCGTCGCGCGGGACGTCACGCGCGACGACGTCCTCGCCGCCTACCGGGCCGCCGCCGACGGCCGGCTCGCGGGGATCCTCGAGTACTCGGACGACCCGCTGGTGTCGTCGGACATCACCGGGAACCCGGCGTCGTCGATCTTCGACTCGGCGCTGACCCGCGTCGACGGGCGGAACGTCAAGGTCGTCGCCTGGTACGACAACGAGTGGGGCTTCTCGAACCGCGTCATCGACACGCTCGAGCTGCTCGGCGCGTCCTGAGACGCGGACCGGCGGCGGACGACAGCTCGCCCGCCGCCGGTCAGTCCGTGACGTCCCGCTCGACGACGTACGCGTGCCCGTCCGGCCCGACGACGCGCTCGTAGACGGTCCGGATCCGCTTCTCGCGCTCGCGCGCGTGGTCCGACACCTCGCCGACGGCGTGGATGGGGCTGACCTGCGCCGGACCGAAGAACGGCAGGAACGCCGTGTCGAGGCGGTCGCTGAGGGCGCGCCCGCTGCGGCTCGGGCGGCGCTGTCGTCGTCGCACGGGGACTCCGATCGTCGGCATCTCTTGGACCACCAATACTTGGTGCACCACTCTTTGGCCCACCCTACATCTCCGGGTCCCGGCCTACGATGGCGGGGTGGCCACCACCGTCGAGCACACCAGCGAGCCCACCACGGCCGACCGCCTGCGCGACGACCCGCTCGCGCTCGAGTCGCAGGTCTGCTTCGCGCTGTCCGCAGGCGCACGCGGCCTCGTCGCGCTCTACCGGCCCCTGCTCGAGCCGCTCGGCATCACGCACCCGCAGTACCTGGTGCTCCTCGCGCTGTGGCAGGACGACACCGCCGGACGGCCCGGGACGGTGACGGACCTGGCCGACCGCCTGGCCCTCGACGCCGGCACGCTCTCGCCCCTGCTGCGCCGCCTCGAGGCCGCCGGGCTCCTGACGCGCGAGCGCTCCGCCGACGACGCGCGCGTCGTGCACGTGCGCCTCACCGACCGCGGACGGTCGCTACGGGCAGAGGCGGCGAAGGTCCCGCCCGCGATCGCCTCGGCGACGGGGCTCACGATCGACGAGCTCGCCGAGATCCACACCGCCGCGTCGAAGGTCGTGGCCGCGGCCCGCCGGGCGGGCGTCATCGGCGGCGGAGCGCCCCGCCCTGCCTGAAGCCGCCGCGAGGCAGAGCGGCCACCCGTTCTCAGTCGCGGAACGGGAGTGCGAGTCTCAGGCCGCCGACGGACGCAGGCGCCGCAGCAGCACGTAGAGCTCGCAACCGAGGCAGAAGTCGAAGACGGCGTTGAGCACGGCCGCGACGAGCGCGAGCGCGGCGGCGACCGGGACCGCGGCGCCCACGCCCGCGGCCCCGAGGACGAACCCGACCCCCGTGATGATCAGCCCGACGAGCTGCGCGAAGCGAGGCGGTCGCGGGTCCTCGAGGTCGTTCGGCGGGGCGAGACGAGGACGCACGAGGAGGCGGAACAGCGCGCCCTGCCACGTGCCCTGCGACCCGCGCGCCGCGCCGAGCGCGAAGGACAGCACGACGACCAGCAGGAGCCACACCGCGACGGACGTCCCGGCGAGCAGGAGGACGACGGCCAGCAGGACCGCGGTCACGCCGGCGCCGAACCGGGGGCCGCGCGGATCGATCCCCGCGGGTGCGGTCACGGCGCTCGTGGCGCCGGTCTGGGGCTCGTGCTCGGTCATCGGGGCTCCTGCGTGGGGTGGCGCGGACGAGCGATTCGCCTGCGACGCCGGGTCACGCCCCGACGACGGCGAGCGCCTGCTCGGCCTGCGCGCGGCCGACGGCCCCGGTCATCCGGGCGACCTCGCAGCCGTCCCGGTCGAGCACGAGCACCGTGGGTGCGCGCAGCACCGAGAAGCGTCGCACCAGGTCCAGGTTCCGGTCGATGTCCATCTCGCTGTGCGAGACATCGTCACGCCGTGCGACAAGCTCCCCGAGGACGCGCGACGTCGCGCGGCACGGGCCGCAGTGGTCCGTCGAGAACTGCACGAACGTCGCCGTGCCGGCGAGCTCGACCCTCGCTCGCGCCACGCCACGCCCGCGTCGAGCGAGCCACCCGCGCCGGACGGGCCGGCGCCGGAGGCTGCGCCGTCGGGCGCCGTGACCCGGACGACGCCCTGCCGCGAGCGCCACCACACGCCGAGGGCGAGCGCGACCACGACGACGGCCACCACGAGCAGCACGCGAACCAGCACGAGAACCTCCTCGCCGCCCGGACGGCGGCCACGCGTCAGCCGATGAGCCGACCGACCACGAAGATCAGGATGCCACCGACCGCAACGGGGACGGTGGCCGCGCTCGCGGACGCCCACCGGCCGCGCGCCGTCGGCACGTGGCCGAAGAGCGCCGTCACCGACGTCACCACGACGCCCGCGACGAGGCCCGCCCACAGTCCGGACGGCCAATCGATGCGCGGCAGGGCGCGCGCGACGCCGGCCCCCGCGGCCGCGGCGAGCACCACGGCCAGACCGATGCCCGCCCAGCCCCGGAGCGGCGTCGAGCACACCACGGCGGCCACCGCGATCGCGACGGCGCAGCTCACGACGAGCGCCGCGCCCTCCTCGGACAGCCCCGCGGCGAGCCAGCCGGAGCAGCCCACGGCGACGACGATCCCGGAGACCTCGCCCGACACGTTCGCGACGAGGTCCTCGCGCGGGCGACGCCGGGCCAGCTCGTTGACGAACGCCAGCAGCAGGCCCATCGCGACGACGACGGGCAGGTTCCGCAGCACGGGCTCGCCGTCGGTGACGTCCACGACGAGCGCCGCGCCGAGCCCGACGAGCGCCACGAGGAAGCCCGACGCGCCGCGCGCGTGCAGGTGCATGAGCCCGGGCCAGCCGATCGCCGTCAGCAGGACGAGCACGACGACGGCCCCCGCGAGGGGCACGGTGCCGAAGTACGCGGCGACCGCGACCATCGCCGCGAGGCAGGCCGTCAGGACGGAGCGGGTGGTCGCCCTCATGCGTCGCCAAGGGCCGGACACGTCCCGCACGCGCGGGCCGTCACGGGGAGACTGGGGGTGGGCACGCCTCCGAGTGTCCCAGATCTGCGCCCGGATCAGGCCATCCGCCCGGTGCGCGGGCTCACCCTGCGCGGGGCGACGCCCCGGAGGCGCTACCGTGGCGACACGCGCCGCACGACCACCGAGTGGAGGTGACGAGGTGGCCCAGCTCCTCGTGCTGACCCCGACGACGGGAGGATCCGTCGAGATCCTCCCGGCCCTCGGGCTGCTTTCGCACCGGGTACGGGTGCTGCCGATGGAGCCGTCCGCCCTGGTGGACGCCCCGGACGCCGACCTGGTGCTCCTCGACGCGCGCCGCGACCTCGTGGCCGCCCGCACCACGTGCCGCCTGCTGCGCGCGACCGGCATGACGGTGCCCCTCATGCTCGTGATGACCGAGGGCGGGCTGACCGTCGTCACGGCCGAGTGGGGGCGTCGGACGTGGTGCTGTCCGACGCCGGACCGGCCGAGGTCGAGGCCCGGATCCGTCTCGCGGTCGAACGGGGCGCGGGGAGCGCGCGCGACGACAACGAGGAGATCTCGGCGGGCGAGCTCACGATCGACGCGTCCGGGTACACGGCCCGCCTGCGGGGCCGGCCGGTCGACCTGACGTACAAGGAGTTCGAGCTCCTCAAGCACCTCGTCCAGCACCCGGGCCGGGTGTTCACGCGCGCCCAGCTCCTCCAGGAGGTCTGGGGCTACGACTACTACGGCGGCACGCGCACGGTCGACGTCCACGTCCGGCGGCTGCGCGCCAAGCTCGGGCCCGAGCACGAGCAGCTCATCGGCACGGTGCGGAACGTCGGCTACCGGTTCGACCCGCCCAAGGAGCGGCGGGAGCGGGCCGCGGCGTCCGACGGCGCCGGCTCGGCCACGCCCGACGGCGCGCCGGCCACGGACACGCCCCCGCTGGGCAGCGACCCGGTAGGTTCGCTCGGGTGATCGCCGACTACTCGACCGCCCTCGTCGGAGGCCCGTGGCGGCACGAGTTCGTCGCCGCCAACGCGGCCCGGTTCCACGTCGCGCTCGCCGAGCCGGACGACGGCTCCGGCAGCAGAGCGGGAGCCCGCGCTCCACTGCTCGTCCTGCTCCACACGTACCCGCAGTTCTGGTGGGCGTGGCGGCACCAGGTCGAGGCGCTCTCGGCCGCCGGGTACCGGGTCGCGGCCATGGACCTGCGGGGTGCAGGCGCGTCCGACAAGCCGCCGCTCGGCTACGACGTGCCCACCCGCACGCGCGACGTCGCGGGCGTGATCCGGTCGCTCGGGGCGGACTCGGCGGTCGTCGTCGGGCACGGGGAGGGTGGGACCATCGCGTGGGCGATGGCCGCGATGCAGCCCGCCGTGACCCGCGCGGTCGCGGCCCTGGCCGCACCGCACCCCGCGCACCTGCACGTGTCGCACCGCGCCCCGTACACGGCCGCGATGCGGCGGCACATCGCGTTCGCGCAGGTGCCGTTCCTGCCCGAGCGGGCGCTCGGCGACGGGCGGTTCGTCGACGAGGTGCTGCGCGGCGGGGCCGTGCGACCGTTCGACGAGGACGCGCTCGAGCTGTACCGGACCGCGGCCCGCATCCCGTTCGCGGCGCACTGCTCGACGGAGGCGCTGCGCTGGTCCGTGCGCTCGATCCCGCGCATGGACGGGCGCCGGTTCACGACGGCGGTCCGGCGGCGCGTCGACCAGCCGGGTCTCCTCCTGCTCGGGGCCGAGGACCCGTACGTCCGCACGGACGCCGCGGCGATCGACGCGACCGCGCTCGTGCGCCGGCTGCGCGTGCAGGTGCTCGACGGCGTCGGGCACTACCTGCAGGAGGAGGATCCCGAGGCGGTCTCGGGCGCGCTGCTCGACTGGCTCGCCGACCTGGACGGCTGACCCACTCCTCGGGCGGGGGTCGGGAACACGCTCCGCATACCGCACAATATGCGGGTGTCGAACGCGCAGCCCGGGTGGTACCCGGACCCCCACGCGCGCGGACGCATGCGGTGGTGGGACGGCGTGCGCTGGCACCACGCGACCCGCGCCGAGACGGAGCTCGCGCCCGCCCCGGCCGAGCCCGACGCCGCCCGCCCCGGGCCGGCGGCTCCCGACGCCACGACCCAGGCGATCCCCCTCGCACCCGTGATGCCCTCGATCATGGCGGGCGCCTCGGCACGTCCCGCGAGGCCCCCGGTGACGCCGGCCCCGGAGCCGGGCGTCGGGCCCGCGGCGAGCCCGTCCGACGACGGCGCCCCCACCTCTCGTCGACGGCGCGCCTGGTGGGCCGTGGCGGGCGGCGGCGCGGCAGCCGTCCTCCTCACGGGCATCGCCGTGGCCGCGGGCGGGGACGACGGTGCACCCGTCGCGGCGGCGAGCCCGACGACGTCCTTCCTGACCCCGGAGGCCGTCGAGCCGGCGCCCGCGCCGGTCGACACACCCACCGCCACGCCGAGCACCGCCACGGCGACCCCCACGCCGACGAGCACGCCCTCCGCGAGACCGACCCCGTCGCCCTCGCCGCGGCCGACGACCACGCTCTCGACACCGACCGCGACCCCGACGCGGCCCACCCCGAGCCGGACGGCACCGCCCACCACCACGCAGGCTCCCACGTCGCCCACGGCCCCGACCTCGACGCCGTCGACGCCGCCCCCGTCGGGCCCGAGCCCGACCCCGACGGCCACGCCGGCGCCGGCGCCGGAGCCCGTCACCGGGCCCGTCCAGCCGCGCCCCGACGGCGACTGCCCGGCGTCCGCGCCGATCAAGATCGCCTACCACACGGCCTTCGCGCCAAACACCCATTCCTACGACGACCTGGTGGCCGACCTGTGCTACGCGACCCTCGACGCCGCGCAGGCGGACGGCTACTGGCGGAGCTGGTGGTGAGCGCGCGCCGCCGGGCGCGCACGCTCGCCGTCCTCGCCACGCTCGGGATCCTCGCGACCACCACCGCGTGCACGAGCGTCGGCGCGACCGGGCAGCCCGAGGCCGCGGTGTCCTCGTCCGCCGTCGCTACGACGCCGGCTCCCGCCCCGAAGCCCACGCCCACCACCACGACGACGCGCCACCTGGGTTCGGAGGCGGCGTCGGGCACGAAGCCCGCGGCGGGGACGGCGCTCGCCGTGCTCGCGACGCTGCCCGTCAAGGGCCGGTCCGCGATGACCGGGTACACGCGCGACCAGTTCGGCCCGGCCTGGAAGGACGTCGACCACAACGGGTGCGACACGCGCAACGACGTCCTGGCGCGCGATCTCGACGACGTGACCTACAAGGCCGGGACGCACGACTGCATCGTCCTCACGGGCACCCTCCCGGACCCGTACTCGGGGCGGAGCATCGCGTTCACGCGCGGGCAGACCACGTCGACCGCGGTCCAGATCGACCACCTCGTGCCCCTCGCCGACGCCTGGCGGACCGGGGCCCAGCCCTCTCCCCGCGACCCGCGAGCTGCTCGCGAACGACCCGCTCAACCTGCTCGCCGTCGACGGCCCGCTCAACGGGCAGAAGTCCGACGGAGACGCCGCGACCTGGCTGCCGCCGTCGAAGGCGTACCGGTGCCGCTACGTCGCGCGGCAGGTCGCGGTGAAGCAGCGGTACCGCCTGTGGGTCACGTCCGCGGAGAAGGCGGCGATCACGCGGATCCTCGACACGTGCCCGGGCGAGCGGGTCCCGACCGGCGGCCTGACGGACGTCAAGGTCGCGACCCAGAAGGGACCGTCGGGGGCCGCGGCGACGTCCGCGCCGTCGTCGGGCGGTTCGAAGTCCACGACCACGAAGCACCCCGCCGTGGCGGCACCGGTCTCGAAGGACGACTGCCCGGACTGGGCTCCCATCAAGGGCAACGAGTCGAGCCACATCTACCACCTGCCGACGGGCGCGTCGTACGACGTCACGGACCCCGAGGTGTGCTTCGCAACCGAGGCCGCCGCGCAGGCCGACGGCTACCGGGCCGCGAAGGGGTAAGCGCGCTCTGCGTTCGTCCTGGGCGTACCGGAACCGGGATTGAGCGGCCCCGGCTCAAGGTTGTGGCGGTCAGACGGGAGCCAACCGGCCCCCAGCACGAATGAAGACCACCATGACCGCAACAGCAACCGGCTTCGCCGACGTCGACCGCCTGGTCCGCGACCTGTGGACCGCCCGCACGGCTCGTCCGGCCGCCCGGCCCGAGTCCGGCTTCTCCCCCGCCGCGGACGTCTACCGCGCGGGTGACGACCTCGTCGCCCGCTTCGACCTGCCAGGCGTCGACCCGGCGACCGACGTGTCGGTCGAGGTCCAGGGCCGCCGCCTGGTCGTGTCGGGCGAGCGCAAGGACACCCGGGCTGCCGGGTCCGACGACGCGCGCCGGATCCGCGAGACCCGGTACGGGTCGTTCCGCCGCGTCGTGACGCTGCCTCGCGCCGCGTGCGGCGAGGACGTGACCGCCCGGTACGACGCCGGCGTCCTCACCGTCACGGTCGGCGGCGTGCTCGCCGGTCCGGCGCACGCCGGGCCGACCCCTCGTGTGACCCACCCCACATCGAGTCGTGGGCCGTGCCGGGAAAGGTTGCCCCCGTCTCGCCGTTGCTCTGACAGCAGGGGCTCCCGCCGCAGCATCGGAGCAACCATGACCCGCCCGACGTCCCTCACCCGGCTCGACTTCGGCCCTGTCGTCCTCGGCGGCAACGTCTTCGGCTGGACCGCGGACCGAGACGAGGGCTTCCGCGTCCTCGACGCGTTCGTCGACGGCGGCGGGCGGTCGATCGACACCGCCGACGTCTACCCGGCCTGGGTGCCGGGGAACTCCGGCGGCGAGTCCGAGGCGATCATCGGCGAGTGGCTCGCCTCGCGCGGGAACCGCGACCGCGTCGAGATCGCGACCGAGGTGTTCTCGCTCGCCACCCGGCCGGGCCTGTCGCCGGCCAACATCAGGGCCGCGGTCGAGGACTCGCTGCGCCGCCTGCGGACCGACCACCTCGACCTCTACTACGCCCACCGCGACGACGCCGACGTCCCGCAGGAGGAGTACCTGTCGGCGTTCGACGCGCTCGTGCGCGAGGGCAAGGTGCGCGAGCTCGGGGCCTCGAACTTCACCGCCGACCGACTCGCGTCCGCCGCGAAGATCGCCGAGGCGGAGGGCCTGACCCCGTTCACGGTCGCGCAGGACCGCTGGTCGCTCGTCGAGCGCGGCATCGAGGACGAGCTGGTCCCCGCACTCCGCGACCTCGGCGTTGTCGAGGCGCCCTACGCGTCCCTCGCGTCGGGATTCCTCAGCGGCAAGTACCGGATCGGTGCGACCGTCGAGTCGGCGCGCGCCCGCGCCGCCGGGAAGTACCTCGACGACCCCCGTGCCCTCGCCCTCCTGCCCGTGCTCGACGACGTCGCCTCGGCCCACGGCACGAGCGTCGCAGCGGTCGCGCTCGCGTGGCTGCGGCAGCAGGACGTCGTCGCCGCGCCGATCGCGAGCGGGCGCACGGTCGAGCAGGTCGAGGCGCTGCTCGCCTCCGCGCACGTGGAGCTGTCCGCCGACGAGCTCGCCCGCCTGGCCGAGGTCACCGCGCCCGGCGCCTGAGCGGGACGGCGCCCAACACGCGGCTGCTCCTCGTGGGAGGTCAGCTCCCCAGGCGGCGGGTCAGCCTCGCCAACGACTCCTCGAACGCGGGAAGGTCGACCTCGACGGTGGCGCGAATGATGGCTCGGTCCACCTCGAGGTAGTCGTGCGCGATCCGGTTCCGGGTCGCCCAGATCGCGGGCTACGAGGTACCGAACGCGTCGTCTCGCGCCCCGTCGGACAACCGTGACGCAGCCTCGATCGACGACGCGAGCCGCAGGCACACGGCATCGATTGACACCTCGTCGTCGAGGCCGTGTCGTTCGACGTGGCGCCGGAGCACGGCAAGGTGCTCGAGCGCACGCCGCGCATGCTCGATGTCCCGACCGGCCGGGTTCACAGGGGGATCGACTCGACGGTGCGAGCGACGTCCTCACGGAGCGAGTCCGCCGGCACGACGTCGACGTCCCGTCCGATCAGCTCCCGCAGCTCGACCTCGAGCGCCCCGAGCTGGAAGAGCCCGACACCGGGCGCGACGTCGACGAGCAGGTCCACGTCGGAGTCCGCGGTGTCCTCTCCGCGTGCGACGGACCCGGACAGGCGGAGGTTGTGCACCCCGCGCCGGGCCGCGGTGGCAACGATGGCGTCGCGGCGCTCGGTGAGCACGAGCTCGATCACGGCCTGCCGAGCGGACTCGCGCGACACGCCGTGCATCGCTGTCTCGGCGACCTCGACCGATGGAGCGGCGCGCAGCAGCCGATGGACCTCCGGCTGGCTCCGTCCCACGCTCACCCCGATCCGCCGTTGGCTCCACCCGTTGGCGCTCGCGCGCGCGACGGCACGTTCCAACACGCTCGAGGCCTCCCGGCGCAGCCTCTCCGCCCGCTCGGCAGCATGAGAAAGATGCTGCTCGAGCACCTCGTCCTGTGTCATGACCTACCCCCGGTCATCGGCGATAGGTCATGCTATCAGTCCGACCGAATCAGGCCGGGACCGCCGTCCCCCGGCGCCCGACGGCGGCCGCCACGGCCGGGTGCACGACCTCCCCGTCGACGGTGCTGAGCCCGTGCGCGAGGGCGGGGTCGTCGGCGACGGCGGCGTGCCAGCCGCGGTCGGCGAGCTCGCGCACGTACGGCAGGGTCGCGTTCGTGAGGGCCGGGGTCGCGGTCGACGCCGCGGCGCCCGGCATGTTGGCGACGCAGTAGAACAGCGACCCCTCGACGCGGAAGGTCGGGTCCGCGTGCGTCGTCGGGTGCGAGTCCTCGAAGCAGCCGCCCTGGTCGATCGCGACGTCGACGAGCACGCTCCCAGGCTTCATCCGGGCGACGAGCTCCCGGCTGACGAGCCGCGGGGCCCGCGCCCCGGGCACGAGGACGGCCCCGACGACGAGGTCCGCGTCGAGCAGGGTCCGCTCGACCTCGTACGCGCTCGACGCCACGGTCGCGACCCGGCCCTGGAACATCGCGTCGATCTCCCGCAGGCGCGGGAGAGACAGGTCGAGCACGGTCGTGCAGGCGCCGAGCGCCACGGCCTGACGCGCCGCCTCGAGCCCGGCGGTCCCGCCGCCGAGGATCGCGACGTGCGCGGGCCGCACCCCGGGACCCCGCCGAGCAGCGTCCCCGAGCCGCCCTGCGCGCCGAGCAGGTGGTACGCGCCGACGACGACCGACATCCGCCCCGCGACCTCGCTCATGGGCGCGAGGAGCGGCAGGCTCCCGTCGGGGAGCTGGACGGTCTCGTACGCGAGCGCCGTCGTGCGGGCGCCCAGGAGCGCGTCGACGAGAGGCAGGTCCGCGGCGAGGTGCAGGTAGGTGAACAGCACGAGGTCCGGGCGCAGGTACCGGTACTCCGACGCGACGGGCTCCTTGACCTTGAGGACGAGGTCCGCTCCCCACGCCTCGTCCACGGACCCGAGCCGCGCGCCGACGGCCGTGTAGGCGTCGTCGGGCAGGCCGGAGCCCAGCCCCGCGCCCCGCTGCACGACGACGTCGTGCCCGGTCCGCACCAGGTCCAGCGCGCCTGCGGGCGTGAGGGCGACGCGACCCTCGTGGTCCTTGACCTCGGTGGGCACTCCGATGCGCATGACCGCTCCTTCTCCGGGTCCGGCCGCACTGCCGGACAGTCACCGTGATAGGCGCCACACTAGGAAGAACGTCCCGTCCCACGAGGCTGAGACGAAGATTCTTCGGTCGAGAGCACCAGGAGCGCAGAAGATGCCGAGAAGACGCACGGGGGCGGCCGCCCAGCGTTCAGGCGTTCGACCGCCGCCGAGCCTCGACGACCTCGACGAGCAGATCCTCTGGGAGCTCGCCCGCGACGCCGACGTGACCAACGCGGCGCTCGCCGAGCGCCTGCACGTCGCGCCGTCGACGACGCACGCGAGGGTTCGTGCTCTGCGCGAGGCCGGGGTGCTCGGCCCCGCGCACGCCGACGTCGACTACCGGGCCGTGGGGCTGCCCCTGCAGGCGATCATCTCGGTACGGCTGCGCGCCCAGGCGCGCACCGTCATCAAGACGTTCGCCGCGAAGATGGCCCGGCACCCCAACGTGCTCGACGTGTTCTTCGTGGGCGGCCAGGACGACTTCCTCGTGCGGGTCGTGACGACGTCGCCCGAGCAGCTCCGCGACTTCGTGGCCGGGCCGCTGTCGAGCGACCCCGTGGTCGCGTCGACGCACACGCAGATCGTCTTCGATCACCTGCGCGGCCTCGATCACTGGTCCGACGCGCACGGCTTCGGCGAGCTGCGCGGCCCGCTGGGGTGACGGCGGCGCCCGCGTCAGCGCCGGACGCGCGCGAGCAGCCGCTCGTCGAGCACCACGTCGTGCGGGAGCCGCGCGAGCCCGGCGCCCGTCGCGGCGATGCCGGCCCGGGCGAGGACGTCCGCGAGCGCCGACCAGTGCAGCTCGGCCTCCTCCTTGCGAGTGCGCCCGGGCATGGGCTCGTCGGGCCCGACGACGACGCGCGCGGTCGCCTCGAGCTCGGCGACGGTCAGCCGGTCCGACGTACCGGGCGGGCCGGACGTGCTCCACCCGCGGTCGTCGAGCAGGACGACGTGCCGCCCGTCGTCGAGGACGGCGTCGAGCCGGGCGGAGACGGAGTACGAGCGCCCGTCGACCGCGGCACGCTCGAGCCGCAGCTGCGTCTCGAGGCGGGCTACGGAGCGAGCGGGTCGGGCCATGCGTCCATCGTGCCAGGGGTCGCGTCGTGCCCACCCTCCCCTGCGCCGACGCGGCGGGCACCCGCGGTGCCTCCGGCACGTGCGTCACGTCACCCGGTGTTCACGATTCGGTGCCACCATGAGGTCATGACTGAGGGCACCGCCGGCACCACGCAAGCCACTCTCGAGCCCGAGCTGGCCGCGCACATCGCGGAGCACATCTCCGACGACGTGAGCGGCCACGCGCTGGCCGGCCTGCCCGCGGCCGGCGACGGGCAGGAACGGGAGGCGCTCCCCGACCTCCCGGACGACCGCTTCCTCGACCGCGAGGTGAGCTGGCTCGCGTTCAACCGCCGGGTCCTGGAGCTCGCCGAGGACGACACCCTGCCGCTGCTCGAGCGGGTCCGCTTCCTGGCGATCGTGGCGTCGAACCTCGACGAGTTCTTCATGGTCCGAGTCGCCGGCCTGAAGCGCCGCATCGCGACGGGTATCGCGATGACGGCGGCGTCGGGCCTGTCCCCGCACCAGGTGCTGGAGGCCATCAGCGAGCACGCGCACGCGCACATGGCGCAGCACGCGCGCGTGTTCCGCGAGCAGGTGCAGCCGGCGCTGGTCGGCGAGGGCATCACGCTCGTCCACTGGGACGAGCTGTCGGACCACGAGCAGGACCGGCTGCGCAAGTACTTCCGCAAGCAGATCTTCCCGGTCCTGACGCCGCTGGCGGTCGACCCCGCCCACCCGTTCCCGTACATCTCGGGGCTCTCGCTGAACCTGGCGGTCGTCGTGGTGAACCCCGCGACGGGCAAGGAGCACTTCGCCCGGGTCAAGGTGCCGCCGCTGCTGCCGCGCTTCATCGCCGTCGACGCGCGGGGCCGCCCGTCGGCGCCGAGCTCCCAGACCGCGGACCCGGAGAAGGGTCCGACGTCGTTCGTCCCGATCGAGGAGGTCATCGGCCAGCACCTCGACCACCTCTTCCCCGGCATGGAGGTGCTCGAGCACCACACGTTCCGAGTCACCCGCAACGAGGACGTGGAGGTCGAGGAGGACGATGCCGAGAACCTCCTCAAGGCCATGGAGAAGGAGCTCCTCCGGCGCCGGTTCGGGCCGCCGGTGCGGCTCGAGCTGGCCGAGGGCATCAGCCCCCGCATCCGCGAGCTGCTGATCCGGGAGCTCGGGATGGACGCCTCGGAGGTCTACACGCTCCCGGCGCCCCTCGACCTCACGGGCCTCAACGTGATCGCGGACCTCGAGCGCCCCGAGCTGCACTACCCGCGCTTCGTCCCGACGACGCACCGGCTCCTCGCCGAGGTCGAGTCGGCCCTCCCGACGGACATCTTCGCGGCGATCCGCGAGCAGGACATCCTGCTCCACCACCCGTACGACTCGTTCTCGACGTCGGTGCAGACGTTCGTCCAGCAGGCCGCGGCGGACCCGCACGTGCTCGCGATCAAGCAGACGCTCTACCGGACCTCCGGCGACTCGCCCATCGTCGACGCCCTCATCGACGCGGCCGAGGCGGGCAAGCAGGTGCTCGCGCTCGTCGAGATCAAGGCACGGTTCGACGAGCAGGCGAACATCTCGTGGGCGCGCAAGCTCGAGCAGGCCGGCGTGCACGTCGTCTACGGGATCGTGGGCCTGAAGACGCACTGCAAGCTCGCGCTCGTCGTGCGGCAGGAGCCCGACGGCTCGCTGCGCCGCTACTGCCACGTCGGCACCGGCAACTACAACCCGAAGACCGCGCGCCTGTACACGGACCTCGGGCTGCTGACGTGCGACCCCGACGTCGGACAGGACCTCACGAGGCTGTTCAACCAGCTGTCGGGGTACGCGCCGCGCTCGACGTTCCACCGTCTCCTCGTGGCGCCCCGGGCCGTGCGGATGGGCCTGATCGAGCGGATCGAGCGCGAGCGCCGGGCCTCGCTCGAGGGCCGCGAGGCGTGGATCAGGATCAAGGTCAACTCGATCGTCGACGAGGCCACCATCGACGCGCTGTACCGCGCATCCCAGGCGGGTGTCCCGGTCGATCTGGTGGTGCGCGGCATCTGCGCGCTCCGGGCCGGCGTCCCCGGGCTGTCGGAGACGATCCGCGTCCGCTCGATCCTCGGCCGGTACCTCGAGCACTCGCGCATCTACGCGTTCGCGAACTCGTCGGGCCAGCCGTCGGACGAGCCCGCTGTCACCGGGACGTCCGACGGCGCAGGCCCCGGCCCGGAGATCTTCATCGGGTCCGCGGACCTCATGCACCGCAACCTCGACCGCCGCGTCGAGGCGCTCGTGCGCCTCACCGACCCGGGCCAGCTCGACGAGCTGCTCGAGCTCTTCGACCTGTCGATGGCGGACACGACGAGCAGCTGGCACCTGCAACCCGACGGGACGTGGGTGCGGCACGACCGGCAGGTGGACGGCGAGCCGCTCGCCGACCTGCAGGACGTGCTCATCGCGCGTCAACGAGCCCAGCTGTCGTCGGCGCGGGCGGTCGCCTCGTGACGCAGGGCTCGAGGAGGGCGGTCGGCGGCGTGAGCCCCGTGCTGACGACGCCCTACGAGTCACCGAAGCCGAGCAAGGCCACGTCCCGGCGGCCGACGGTGCTGAACCCGGTCGAGATGACGCAGCACCGCACGCTGCCGCGCGCCCGGTCGCGGCTCATCGAGGCCGCCGGCGCGCTCGTGTGGCGCGAGCGCCACCACCAGCTCCAGGTGCTCCTGATCCACCGGCCCCGGTACGACGACTGGTCGTGGCCCAAGGGCAAGGTCGACCCGGGCGAGTCGCGCGCGGCCACGGCCGTGCGCGAGGTCCAGGAGGAGACGGGGCTCGCCGTCGTGCTCGGGCAGCCTCTGCCCGGACTGCAGTACCTGGTGCCCGACGGGCGCGTGAAGCGCGTGTACTACTGGGCCGCACGGACCGCCTCGGACGCCGACGCCCCAGCGATCCGCGCCCGCCACCCCGTCGCACCCGTGGACGAGCGCGAGATCGACCACAAGGAGTGGCTCGGCGTCGAGGAGGCCGCGCGGCGGCTGACCCGCACGGCGGACCGCCAGCCGCTCGTCGCGCTGCTCGACGCGCACGCGCACGGCCGCCTGACCACGCACGCCGTGGTGGTCGCCCGGCACGGCAGCGCGGTCCAGCGCGCGCAGTGGGCCGGCAAGGAGCACGCCCGGCCCGTCACGCCGACGGGCTGGGCGCAGGCCGCGGCCCTCGTGCCCGTCCTGGCCGCCTACGGCGTGCGCGACCTCGTGACGAGCCGGTGGACGCGGTGCGCCCAGACCGTCGCCCCGTATGCGAGCGCGTCGGGGCTCGAGACGCGGCGGCACGGCCCGCTCACCGAGGCCCAGCACGAGAAGTCGCCCGCCCGCGTGGCCGCGACCGTCCGGGAGCTCCTCGAGGCCGAGGAGTCGTCGGTGCTGTGCACGCACCGGCCCGTGCTTCCCACGGTCCTCGACGTTCTGTCCGAGCACACGGGCCGCAACGTCGCGGACGCGCTCCCCGCAAGGACCCGTACCTGGAGCCCGGGGAGGCGCTCGTCGCGCACGTCGCGCTCACCGCGAAGGGTCCGCGCGTCGTGGCGGCCGAGACGATCACGCCGGCCCTCTGACAGCTGGTTCAGCGCGCTGCGAGCGCACGCCCCGCGGCGACGGCGGACGCGTCCGCCTCCTTCTTCAGGAGCGCTGCGGCCTCGGTGAACTCGTCGAGCGCGGGGTTGACGCCAACGAGCGTGAACTCGCGCTCGATCACCGTGAGGTCGGCCTTCCAGACGTCCGCGAGGATGCGGCGCAGGTAGTCGATGCTGTGGTCCCAGCCCTCCTTGGGAGTGCCGGGCGCGTAGGAGCCACCGCGGGTCGTGAGGAGCACGGTGGGCGTGCCCTCGAGCAGAGGCGTCCCCGCGCCGCCGCCGGCGATCGCGAGGTCGATCCACGTCTTGACGTGCTGCGAGACGCCCCAGTTGTAGAGCGGGAGGGCGAGGACGGCCGCGTCGGCGGAGCGCAGCTCCTCGGCCACGGACCCGGCGAGGGCGAGCGCGTCGTGCTGCTCGGGGGTGCGGTCGGCCTCGGGCGTGAAGCCCGCCCCGACCGCGGTGGCCCACGCGTCGGCGGGCAGCGGCTCGGCGCCGAGGTGACGCCGGACGACGGTGACGTCGGGCCGGGCATCGACGAGCTCGGTAGTCACGAGGTCGGCGAGCGCGCTGCTGGCCGACGCCGGGCCCTGGATGCTCGCGTCCACGCGGAGGACGTTCATGAGGGGCTCCTGATCCTCGGGCCACGGCGACCCGGGTCGCATTGAATGTTCAAGGCGAACGGTACGCCCCCTTACTTGAATGTTCAAGTCAGCTAGACTCGAGCGCATGAGCACCGAGGCGACCCAGACAGCGCCCGCGCTGTCCGGCGCCCAGTCCGAGGCCTGGACGGCGCTGGCCGCGCTCCTCGCGACGCTCCCGACGGCGCTCGACAACCAGCTCAAGCGCGACGCCGGCATGAACCTGTACGAGTACCACGTGCTCGCCGCGCTGTCGGCCGCCCCCGGGCAGGTCCTGCCCATGACCGACCTCGCGCTCAGCGCCCAGGGCTCGGCGTCGCGCCTCTCCCACGCCGTGACGCGCCTCGAGCGAGCGGGCTGGGTCGAGCGCGTCAGCTGCACCGAGGCCGGCCGGCGGACGAGCGCCGTCCTGACGCCCGCCGGCGCGGCCCGCCTGCGCACGGTCGCGGACGGTCACCTGCGCGAGGTCCGCAGGCTCGTCGTCGACACGCTGACACCCGAGCAGCTCGCCCAGCTCGGGGACGCCGCCCGGGCGATCGTCGGCGCGACCGACCCCGAGGTCGACGCGTCGCTCGGCACGACGCCCTGCACCGCCCCGACCGGCCCCCTCTGCTGACCGTGCCCGGCCCGGCCGACGCCCACCCCACGGACCCGGTCACCGTCCGCGAGGCCACGCCCGACGACGTCCCCGCAGTGAGCGCCGTCCAGGCGGCCGTCGGTCGCACCTCCTCGGCAGCGGCGGCGCACGCCCTGCGGGAGGCCGTCCTGGACCCCGACCGGCTCGGCGTCGTCGCGCTCGCGGGTGGGGACGTCGTCGGCTGGGCCAAGACGCACCACTACCCCGACGCCGACGGCCCGGCGCCCGCGGGCCACTACCTCGGCGGGATCGCCGTCGCCCCGGACGTCCGGGGGCTCGGCGCGGGGACCCTGCTCACGCAGGCCCGCCTGGACTGGATCCGTGCGCGCTCGGACACCGCCCTCTACTTCGCGAACGCGCGGAACGCCGCCTCGCTGGCGCTCCACGCCCGCTGGGGGTTCGTGGAGGTCGCCCGCGGGGCCGCGTTCCGTGGGGTCTCGTTCGACGGCGGCACGGGCATCCTGCTGAGCGCCCGGCTCGGCTGAGCCCCGCTACGTCAGGAACGGGTGCAGGACGGCGTAGAACAGCGCGGCCACCGCGGCCGCGGCGGGCAGGGTCAGCACCCAGGCGAGCACGATGTTCTTCGCGACGCCCCAACGCACCGCACTGAGCCGCTTGGTCGCGCCGACGCCCATGATCGCGGACGACACGGTGTGCGTCGTCGAGACCGGGGCGTGCAGGGCGAACGCGCTCACGTAGAGGATCGACGCGGACACCGACTCGGCGACGAAACCGCGAGCGGGGTCGACCTCGATGATCTTGCGGCCGAGCGTGCGCATGATGCGCCAACCGCCCGAGTACGTCCCGAGCGAGATCGCTCCCGCGGCGCAGATCTTGACCCAGAGCGGGATGCCCGCGTCCGGGTCGGCCCAGCCGACGGTGAGGAGCGCGAGGTAGATGACGCCCATCGTCTTCTGCGCGTCCTGGAGGCCGTGGCCCAGCGCCATCGCGGACGCCGAGACGGTCTGCGCGAGGCGGAATCGGCGGAACGTCTTGGCGGGTGCCGCGTTCCGGAACAGCCAGAGGACCCCGATCATGACCGCGAACGCGAGGCAGAAGCCGAGCACCGGCGAGAAGACCATCGGGATGACGACCTTGTCCCACACGTGGGACCAGTAGATGCCGAGACCCCCACCACGCCCGCGCCGACGAGCCCGCCGATGAGCGCGTGCGTCGACGACGACGGCAGCCCGAACCACCAGGTGATGAGGTTCCAGCAGGTCGCGCCGATCAGGGCGCACAGGATGACGGTCAGCGACTGGTTGTTGGACGCGTCCCCGAGGTCGACGATCGACTTCGCGATCGTCTCCGCCACGGCCGTGCCGAGGAGCGCGCCGACGAAGTTCATGACGGCGGCCATGGTCAGGGCGATCCGCGGGGTGAGCGCCCGGGTGGAGACCGAGGTCGCGATCGCGTTCGCCGCGTCGTGGAAGCCGTTGGTGTAGTCGAACCCGAGGGCGAGCGCGACGATGACGACGACGAGTGCCGCTTCCACCGGGGCTCAGGACTCCTTGAGCGCGATGGTCTCGACGGTGTTGGCCACCTTCTCGAAACCGTCGGCCGCAGCCTCGAGGATCTCCACGACCTCCTTGAGCTTCATGAGCTCGATGGGGTCGGACACGTTGTCGAACAGCTCGGCGAGGAGCTTGCGGTGCGCCTTGTCGGCCTGGTTCTCCAGGCGGTTGACCTCGACCCAGTACTCGGCGAGGTCGGTGAGGTTGGAGCGGAGCCGCGGCATGGCCTCGGCGGTGAGCTCCGCGGCCCGCTGGAGGACCTGGACCTGGTCGGACACGCGCGCGGGGAGCTCGCCGATCCGGTACAGGACGATGAGGTCCGCGGCCTCCTCCATGTAGTCCATGCAGTCGTCGAGCGCGGACGTCAGCCCGTAGATGTCGTCGCGGTCGAACGGGGTGACGAACGTCTGGTTGAGGCGGCGCATGATCGAGTGGGTCGACTCGTCGGCGTCGTGCTCGGCCTCGCTGAGCTGCTTGGCGAGCTCCTTGCGCTCGGGCCGGTCTGCCCCGAGCATCTCGGCGAGCAGGTTGGACCCCGTCACGAGGTGCTGGGCGAGCTCCGTCAGGAGGTCGAAGAACGTGGTGTCGCGCGGCGTCAGGCGCAGGGGCACGGTGGGCTCCGGAGGGGGTGCGAGGGGTCACGAGCAGGTCGTGGCCCCGCAGGACGGTTCCAATGTAACGGAGCGCTCTGTGCGCCTCGTAACCGGGGCGTGTCGCGTCCTGGTGAGCGCGACACCGGGCCGGGAGCGCCTGTCGGCGCGAAGGCCGCTCGTAGCGGCTGAGTGTGGAGCCCGGGGCTACCGCGACCCGGTGTCGCGGTCCCTATCCTACGGGCCGCGGGCTCGTGCCCGACGCCGCGGCGGTCAGTCGAGCTTGCCCTGGCGCCACAGCGAGGCGGCGTGCTCGAGCTCCTCGGCCGTGCCCTGCAGCGAGGCGGCGCCGCGGGTGAGACGCTGCGCCCAGGCCGCGTCGATGTCGTCGCGGGAGTCGGCGTCGTGCGTGGCGCCGATCGCGAGGATGCGGCAGAAGGCGGCGGCCCGTTCGAGCGCGACCGCGAGGTCGCCCGCGTACACGCCGGAGAGGACGTCGTCGGCGACGCGGCGCACCTCGTCGGGCCCGGGCGGGCTGGCGACGCCGGCGACCACCTCGGCGACGGGGGCGGCGTGCACACCGAGCCGGTAGCGCATGGCGACCACCTCCCCGTCGCGGCGGACCCACTCGCGCAACGCGTAGAGCCGCCACAGGGCGCCGGGGAGGGTGGCGGGTGCGGCGTCGGACCAGAGCCCGGCCACGACGTCGAGCCCTTCACGCTCCACGAGCCGCACGAGCCGGTCGACGACGGCGGGATCCTCGGTCTCCCGTGCGCCCCGGACGAGCGAGGCGGCGGTGGTGTGGGCGACCTGGTCGCGCAGGGCGGGGTCGAGCCCGCCGGGGATCTCGTCGGCGTCGCGCGGGTCGAGCATCGCGGGTCGGCGGGGTCGCCGGGCCCGCTCGTCGGAGGGCGGTGTCATGCGTCCAGCGTCGCACGCGGCGGCTCCGCGGGAGGGCACGGCGGAGCCACAGCAGGCTCTAGTTGCTTGATGCAAGCAAGCGTTCTATCATTGCTAAGAGCAAATGTTGTGGACGGCACCCGACCGTCCCGGAAGCAGGCAGACATGAGCACCCTCACCCCCCAGCCCCCGCCCCGGCGGCACGGCACGGCATCCCCGGCCTCGGCGCGGACGCCGCGACCGTCGACGGCCTCGTCGGCGCGCTCGAAGAGCTCGGCCGCGCACAGCGCGAGTCGGCGAGCACGACCGCACGCGACCTCGGTTGCGCCCGGTCGAGCCTCGCCGTGCTGCGGATCCTCGAGAAGAACGAGGTCCCGCTGCAGATCGGCGACCTCGCCCACGCCATGCGCATCGACGTCTCCGTCGCGAGCCGTCAGGTCGGCGCGCTCGTGCGCGACGGGTACGTCGAACGGGCGGTCGACGCCGACGACCGCCGCGCCCGCACCCTCGCGCTCACCGACAGCGGACGCGAGCTCGCGGCCGAGGCGTTCGCCGTCTGGCGCGAACGCGCCCGCCACGTCTTCGGGGACTGGTCCCCGGACGAGCTGCAGGACGCCGTCCTGCAGCTCCGCAAGATCGCGGACAGCGTCGTCCGACACCACGACACCCCTGACCACCGTGCCATGACCGGAAAGGGCACCACCGTATGACCACCACCACCGAAGCCACCGTCGCGGAGGGATCACCCTCCGGGACCGGGCCCACCGCCGGAAAGCCCGCCATGACCCGGCGCGAGACGCTCGAGGCGATGTCGGGCATCCTGCTCGGGATGTTCGTCGCCCTCCTCGCGACGTCCGTCGTCTCGTCCTCGCTGCCGAAGATCGTCTCCGAGCTCCACGGCTCGGGGAGCTCCTACACGTGGGTCGTCACCGCGACCCTCCTCACCACGACGATTACCACCCCCATCTGGGGCAAGCTCGCCGACATGACCAACCGCAAGCTGCTGGTCCAGGTGGCTCTGGTCGTCGCGGTGCTGTCGTCGGCCGCGGCCGGTCTGTCCCAGAACGTGGGCGAGCTCATCCTCTTCCGCGCCTTCCAGGGCATCGGCGCCGGTGGTCTCACCGCCCTCGGCACCGTCCTCATCGCCGACATCGTCTCCCCGCGCGAGCGCGGCAAGTACATGGGCCTCATGGGCGGCGTCATGGCCATCTCGATGGTCGGCGGCCCGATCCTCGGCGGCACCCTGACCGACTCGATCGGCTGGCGGTGGGACTTCTTCGTCGGCCTGCCGTTCGCGATCGTCGCGATCGCCGTCCTCCAGAAGACGCTGCACCTGCCCAAGCGGACCAAGGGCGACTCCAAGATCGACTACTGGGGTGCGGGCCTGATCGCGGCCGGCGTCGCGCTGCTGCTCCTGTGGGTCACGTTCGCGGGCAGCAACTTCGACTGGCTCTCCTGGCAGACCTTCGCCATGGTCGGCGGGTCGCTCGTGCTCCTCGCCGCGGCCGCGCTCGTCGAGAAGCGCCTCGGCACCCAGGCGATCATCCCGATGCACCTGTTCAAGAACCGGACGTTCGTGCTCGCCGTCATCGCAAGCATCGCCGTCGGCGTGGCCATGTTCGGCTCGACCGTGTTCCTGAGCCAGTACATCCAGATCGCGAAGGGCCGCACGCCCACCGAGTCCGGGCTGCTGACCATCCCGATGGTCGCGGGCATGCTCGTGTCGTCGGTCGTCGTCGGCCAGCTCATCGCGCGCACCGGCCGGTACAAGTACTTCATGGTCGCGGGCGGCGCACTGCTCACGACCGGTCTGCTGCTCATGTCGACCATCGACTACCAGACGAGCTTCGTGACCGTGGGCATCTTCCTCGCGATCCTCGGCATCGGCGTCGGCATGCTCATGCAGAACCTCGTCCTCGCCGTGCAGAACGAGCTCGACGTCCACGAGGTCGGCGCGGGCACCGCGACGGTCGCCTTCTTCCGCACGCTCGGCGGCACGATCGGCGTGTCCGTGCTCGGCGCCGTCCTCACCACCAAGGTGACGTCGTCGCTCACGGAGGGCCTCGCCAAGCTGGGCGTGACCACCGGCCTCTCGAGCGGCAGCTCGCTCCCCGAGGTGAACACGCTCCCCGGCCCGGTCCGGACCGTCGTCGAGCGGGCGTACGGCGACGGCGTCGCCGAGATCTTCCTCGTCGCCGCCCCGCTGGCGCTCGTCACCGTGATCGCCTGCCTGCTGCTCAAGGAGATCCCGCTCGGCACGAAGTCCGGCGTCGAGCTGATGCTCGACGAGCAGGACGGCGCCGCGGGCGGCGGGCTGACGGCCGCGCAGGCCGAGCACCGCGCGGAGCTCGACGCCGCGATGTCCGTCGTCGCGCCCACCAGCTCCGAGGAGCCGGAGCCGCGCCACGCGGCCCGGCAGGACGCCGGAGTCGGCCAGGGCTGACGCTCTTCTCCCACGCGCACCAGAACGGGGCGGCTACCACTGTGGTGGTAGCCGCCCCGTTGCCGTCACAATAGGCCGCATGACTACTGGCAGCACCGCCGGTCCCAGCCCGGCCGCGACCGCGGGCACCGCCGCCCGCCCGCCCCTCAACCGAGTCGAGCAGGAGCTCCGCATCGTGCTGCGCCGCGCCGCCGCGGCCCAGTCGGAGCTCGCGCGACGCATCCACCCCGACCTCGACGCGAGCGCCTACCCGCTGCTCGCGATCATCGTCGCCGAGCCGGGCGTCCACGCCACGGAGCTCGCGCGGCGGTTCGGCATCGGCCGGGCCACGATCTCGCGTCAGCTCAGCCGCCTCGACGAGCTCGGGCTGATCCACCGCGCAGTCGACCCCGAGGACAACCGGGGCCAGCTCCTCACCGCGACCGAGTCCGGCCACGCCCACGTCGAGGCGGCGCGCGCCGCGCGCCTCCAGTACCTCTCGGAGGTCTTCGCCGACTGGCCGGACGACGACGTCTCCACGCTCGCGAACCTCCTCGCGCGCTACAGCGCGAGCGTCGACGAGGTGCGTGGGCGGGAGGCCGAGTAGGCGCTCAGGCGCCCGGCTCGAAGCTCAGCGACACCGAGTTCATGCAGTAGCGGTCGCCGGTCGGGGTCTGGTGCGCGTCGTCGAAGACGTGCCCCAGGTGCGAGCCGCAGCGCGCGCAGCGCACCTCGGTGCGCACCATGCCGTGGGTGCGGTCCTCGATCAGCTCGACGGCGTCCGAGTCCTGCGGCTTGAAGAAGCTCGGCCACCCGCAGTGGGAGTCGAACTTGGTGTCGGAGCGGAAGAGCTCCTGGCCGCACGCCCGACAGCGGTACACGCCGGTGCGCTTCTCGTCGAGCAGCTCACCGGTCCACGGGCGCTCGGTCGCCGCGTGGCGCAGCACCGCGTACTCCTGGGGGTCGAGCTCGGCCTTCCACTCGGCGTCGGTCTTGGTGACCTCGTAGCCGTTCGCAGGGCTCGGCTGGGAGAACAGGTTGTTCAGGGACATCAGGCACCTCCGGCTCTTCCAACCGTAGGGCGCACCCGCGTGTTCCGACCCCGGCGCCGACAGTGACGCCGGGGTCGAGCGTCAGCGGGGCGTGGACGTCGAGTAGACGGCGGGGCTGCCGGCACCGCGCTGAGCACGGCCGCGACCACCCCGACGACGGCCGCCACCGGACGACGACCCGCCCGCGGCCGCACCGGCTGCACCGCGCGACGCGGGCTGCGACGTCGAGCGCGCCTGGGCGGGCTGCGCCCCCTGGCGCTGGCCCTGGGTCCGGGCGCCCTGCGCGCCGCGCGCGGCCTGCTGCTGGCCGCCGCCCGCGGCACCCGAGCCGCCGCGGCCCCGGCGGCGACGCCCGGCCGAGCTCCCGCCCGACGACGACGCGGCACCGGCGGGCTTCGAGCCGCCGCGCTGCTGGGGCGCAGGCGGGGCGGCGGGCGCCACGTAGGCGGCGCGCTCGCCGATCAGCGCCTCGACCTGCGGGTCGCCGACGCCGGTGCGACGCGGGGCCGCCGTGATGCGCGCCTTGCGCAGGAGGTCCTTGACGTCGCCGGTCTGCTCGGGCAGGACGAGCGTCACGACGTCGCCGCCCGACCCGGCACGCGCGGTGCGGCCGGAGCGGTGCAGGTACGCCTTGTGCTCGGCGGGCGGGTCGACGTGCACGACGAGCTCGACCTCGTCGACGTGGATGCCGCGCGCCGCGATGTCCGTGGCGACGAGGACCTTGACGGCCCCCGACGTGAAGGCCTCGAGGTTGCGCTCGCGCGCGCCCTGGCCGAGGTTCCCGTGGAGCTCGACGGCGGGGACGCCGTCGGCGGTGAGCTGCTTGGCGAGCTTCTTGGCCTGGTGCTTGGTGCGCATGAACAGGACGCGACGGCCCGTCCCGGACGCGAGGTCGTGGACGAGCTGCTTCTTGACTCCGGCGTCGGCGA
The DNA here is from genome assembly GCF_030161555.1 of Luteimicrobium album. Classification (GTDB taxonomy): domain Bacteria; phylum Actinomycetota; class Actinomycetes; order Actinomycetales; family Cellulomonadaceae; genus Luteimicrobium; species Luteimicrobium album. Next base: position 2,157,708 of record NZ_BSUK01000001.1, on the reverse strand, counting down.
GGAGCAGGACGTGGTGCGTCATCTCGGCGACGGGCGCGGCGGCCGGGTCGACGGCGTGCGTGACGGGGTCGTGCAGGTAGCGCTGGACGATCTTGTCCACGCCGTTGTCGAGCGTCGCGGAGAACAGGAGCCGCTGGCCCTGCTTGGGGGTGCGGTCCATGATCCGCTTCACACCGGGCAGGAACCCGAGGTCGGCCATGTGGTCGGCCTCGTCGAGGACGGTGATCTCGATGCCGTCGAGCGTGAGGAGCTTCTGGTTGAGGAGGTCCTCGAGGCGGCCGGGGCACGCGACGAGGACGTCGATGCCGGCGTCGAGCGCGGCGACCTGCTTGCCCTGCCCGACGCCGCCGAACACGGTCGTGGTCCGCAGCCCGAGCGCGTTCGCGAGGGGCGCGAGGGTCGCGTCGATCTGGTTGGCGAGCTCGCGGGTCGGCGCCAGGACGAGGGCGCGGGGCCGGCGGGCCTGGCGACGGGTGCCCGACGCCGCGAGGCGCGTCACGACCGGGAGCGAGAACGCGAGCGTCTTGCCCGAGCCGGTGCGGCCGCGGCCGAGCACGTCGCGCCCGGCGAGCGTGTCGGGGAGGGTCGCCGTCTGGATGGGGAACGGGGACTCGATGCCCTGGTCGGCCAGCGTACGCACGACGGCGGCGGGCAGGGCGAAGTCGGTGAAACGGGATGTCATGAGAAGCCTCTCGCGTCCGGCGCGCGGGGCGCTCGACGGGCGGCACGCACGCGTGCTCGACGATCGGCGCTCCGGTCGGACGGGTTGGGTAGGTCGTGGTCGCCGCGCGAGGGTCTCGGGGGAATCTCCACGACGTCAGGCGCGCGGGAGTCGCGCTGCCTGGTGCCTAGTCTCCCACACGGACCTGGGAGGACCTCAGAGCAGGGCTGCGGCGAGCAGGCGGAGGGTCTCCTCGCGCGCCGGCGACGACGCCGCTCCCGTACCCGTGTGAGCCCCGGCGATCGGGGCGACCATCACCTCGTCGGTGCGCAACTCGTCGGCGACGGCGCGGACCCGGGCCGCCGCCTCGTCGGGCGATTCGACGATCCACGACTGCGCGAGCCGCTCCGCGGCGGCCTGGTCGGCGGCAGGCAGCGGAGCCGCCTCGGCGTCCTCGACGAGCTCCTGGGGGCGAGCGGGCCACCCGATCGCAGGCGCCACATGCTGCGGGCCTGCGGGAGCGCGAGCCGCCGGGCCTCTTCCGTCGTCTCGGCGACGACCGCGTTCACGACGCCGATCGTCCGCGGCTCGGCGAGGCGCTCCGACGGGCGGAACTGCGACCGGTAGGCCGCGAGCGCCTCGAGCGTGCCACCGCCGCCGAAGTGGTTGGCGAACACGTACGGGAGCCCGTTCGCCGCGGCGAGCTGCGCGGAGTACATCGAGGAGCCGAGCAGCCAGATCGTCGGCTCGGTCGTGGCGCGCGGGGTCGCGGCGAGGTCGTAGCGCTGCGACCCGAGCGCGAGCGACACACCACCGGGCGCGAGGAGACCCGCGACCGTGGCGACGTCGTCGGGGAAGGCGTCCACGCCGTCGTCGGGCCGGACGCCGCGGCGCAGCAGGTGGCTCGTCACGGGGTCGCTGCCGGGCGCGCGCCCGATGCCGAGGTCCACGCGGCCGGGGAACGCGGCCTCGAGCAGCGCGAGCTGCTCCGCGACTGCCAGGGGCGCGTGGTTGGGGAGCATGACGCCGCCCGAGCCGATCCGGATGCGCGACGTCGCCGCCCCGACGAGGGCCATGAGGACGGGCGGGTTGGTGGCCGCGACCGCACGCATGTTGTGATGCTCGGCCAACCAGTAGCGGGTGAAGCCGAGGTCGTTGGCGGTCCGGGCCAGCGCAAGGGTCGCCGCCAGGGCGTCCGCGGTGGACTGGTCGGAGCGGACGGGGACGAGGTCGAGCACGGACAGCCGGAGCGCGCGGTCGGTCATGCTCGGGCAACCTCCCGGGTGGGCGGAGCATTCCGCATGGTTCGATGGGCGCCGTGACCGACGTCCTCTCCGACATCTGGCATCGCGCCACCACCGTCGCGCCTGCCCCCGACGCGCGAGTCGCGCTCACGGCCGCCGCGGTGGCCGCGCTCGTCGTGCTCGTGACCCCCGTGTGGCGGGTCGCGCGGAACGTCATCACGATCGCGCACGAGGGCGCGCACGGCGTTGTCGCAGTCCTGTGCGGGCGCAGGCTCGCGGGGATCCGGCTCCACTCCGACACCTCGGGCCTGACTGTCTCGAAGGGCCGGACGCGCGGGTTCGGGATGGTCGCGACGGGGTTCGCGGGCTACGTCGGGCCGGGCGTGCTGGGGCTCGGCGCCGCATGGCTCACCAGCCGCGGGTACGGGGTCGGGGTGCTGTGGCTCGTCCTCGTCGCGCTCACCCTGCTGCTCCTGCAGATCCGGAACTGGTACGGGCTGTGGTCGGTCCTCATGACCGGCGCGCTGCTGTTCGTCGTGACCTGGTGGCTCGACGCCCGGTGGCAGGTCGGCATCGCGTGGACGCTGAGCTGGTTCCTGCTGCTGGGCGCCGTCCGGCCGGTCGTGGAGCTGCAGGCGGACCGGCGGCGGGGTCGGGCCCGGTCGTCGGACGCGGACCTCCTGGCCCGGCTCACAGGTGTCCCCGGGTTGTTCTGGGTGGTCGTGTTCGGGCTCGTCACCGTCGGCTGCGCCGTGCTCGGCGGGCGCCTGCTCTGGCCATGACGCGGACGTGCGAAGGCCCGACGGCGCACCACCGTCGGGCCTTCGCAGCACCCGGGCACGGCCCGGGCGCGATGTTCGTCGTCGCTCAGGGCTGCGGCGCGAGCACGAACGCCGTCCCGGACGCCGCCGGGTCGGTGTCGAGCGTGAGGTGGTCGAGCGCCGGGGCGGTCGCGGCCTCCACGAAGACACGGGCCTCGTCCTCGACGACCACCTGGTCGTCGGCCTGCGGCGCCGGCACGACAGCGAGCTCGAGGCTGCCGGCGACCGTCGGCGACTCCGCGATGCGCAGGCCCCCGTCGGGTCCGACACCGGCCTGGGAGGCGAGTCCGACGACGGCGGTCCGGGCGTTCTCGGTCAGGGTGAGCATGATGCTCCTCTCGTTTCCGGTGAGGGCCGTGCCCCCGGGGGCGGGCCTCGCTGACGTCTCCACCCGAGCATCCGGCGGCCCGCACCAGCAAGCGCTTCGGGGCGTTTTGGCACGATCTTCCCGCTGAGCGGGACGAGGTGTGCACAGTCGACGGGGTGTCGCGTAAGGTCCGCGCGCCTCGCCCCCGACCACCCGCACCGGCGGCCGAGCGCCGCGTAGACTCGCGGCGGGTCGCGGTCCACCGCGCCCGGGCCTCTAGCTCAATTGGCAGAGCTGCGGACTTTTAATCCGTAGGTTGTGGGTTCGAGCCCCACGGGGCCCACCAAAAAGGCTCTTCCCAGATGAGGGTGTAGGTCGGGCTGGCGCGTCGGTCCGCGGGTAGGTGTCGAGGTCTCCCGAAGATGGAAGTTCTGACGCTCACCATCTGGAAGACCTCGACGTGCTTGACGCTACCCCGCCGGCTGGATTCGGCCACCCCGACCTGACGACCTTCGCCCGACTCGACGGCCTCGGCCTGGTTGTGGTCGGCCAGCGCCTTGAGCTCGACCGTGCCGTCCTCGCGTGCCGCGTTGTCGAGCCCGACCGCTGGTGCCGCCGCTGCGGCGGGGAAGGTCTTGCACGTGACAGCGTGGTTCGGCGACTCGCGCACGAGCCGCTGGGCTGGCGCCCGACCGTCCTCGAAGTCCTCGTGCGCCGCTACCGGTGCCGCGAGTGCGGACACGTGTGGCGACAAGACACCACCGCGGCGGCCGAACCGCGCGCGAAGTTGTCGCGAGCCGGGCTGCGGTGGGCGCTGGAAGGGATCGTCGTGCAGCACCTGACCGTGGCCCGTGTCGCCGAAGGTCTCGGAGTCGCGTGGGACACCGCGAACGACGCCGTTCTGGGCGAAGGGCAGCGTGTCCTGATCGATGACCCGGCCCGGTTCGAGGGTGTGGCCGTGATCGGCGTCGATGAGCACGTGTGGAGGCACACCAGGCGGGGTGACAAGTACGTGACCGTGGTCATCGACCTCACCCCGGTCCGCGACGGCACCGGGCCCGCGCGGTTGCTGGACATGGTCGCCGGCCGTTCCAAGTCCGCGTTCAAGACCTGGCTCGCGGCCAGGGCGAAGGCGTGGCGTGACGGCGTGGAGGTCGTTGCGATGGACGGGTTCACCGGGTTCAAGACAGCCGCCGCTGAGGAGGTCCCGGACGCGGTCGCAGTGATGGATCCCTTCCACGTCGTGCGGCTGGCCGGCGACGCCCTCGACCGGTGTCGGCGACGCGTCCAGCTGCGGATCCTTGGCCACCGCGGGTTCAAGGACGACCCGCTCTACAAGACCAGGCGGACCCTGCACACCGGCGCCGGCCTGCTCACCGACCGTCAGGTCGAGCGGATCACTGCCCTGTTCACCGACGACCAACACGTCGAGGTCGAAGCGACCTGGGGCATCTACCAACGCATGATCACCGCCTACCGCCACGAAGATCGTCGCCGTGGCCGCGAGCTGATGGACAAGCTCATCACCGACCTGAGCGCCGGCGTCCCGAAGACGCTGACCGAGTTGATCACGCTGGGCCGGACGCTGACCAAGCGCGCCGCCGACGTGCTGGCCTACTTCGACCGGCCCGGCACATCCAACGGCCCGACCGAGGCCCTGAACGGCCGGCTCGAACACCTCCGCGGGTCCGCCCTCGGATTCCGCAACCTGACCAACTACATCGCCAGATCCCTCCTGGAGACCGGCGGCTTCAGACCCCGACTACACCCTCGATTGGGATGAGCCACCAAAAGCCCGCTCCTTCCATCTTCATGGAAGGAGCGGGCTCTTTCAGGCGAGAACTCGACCGACCGGCCGATCCGACACCTCTACCTGAAGACGTGTCTACTTGAACACGTGCCGCGTCGCGTCCGCGACGGTCTTCCCGACGTCTTGGACGGCGTCGCGCACCGTGTCCTTGGCCCCGGTTGCCGCCTCGGCCACCCGCCGGCCGGACTTGCTGAAGCCTGCCTTCGTCCGGCTGGCCGCCCCGGCGGGAACGCTCTCGTCGATCGTGTCATCGCGCATGTCGTCGCGCCGGACCTCGGTCTCGGCGGGTTCTGCCGGCTGTGCCCGGCGCATCTTGTCGCTGCCCATGGCGGGCTCCTCACATCGACCGCCCGAACGCGTCGCGTCCGCGGCGGCTTGATTTCTTCATTCTACTCCGAAATTCCCGAGCGACGGGTCGCGGAAAGAAAAAATGGGAGCTCGTCGACCCGCGCTTTTCGGCTCCGCCGGCAGTAGAATAGAAATATCCGGCGCGGAGTTTCTTCAGAAAGTGGGAAGCCGACCGTCGAACCTCGGCAAGGAGGGCATCATGCCCGTCTCCCCGCAGTCCTCCACGTCGGCGCCTGGCCCGGTCACGGTCCCGCAGACGACACCACCGACCAGCGGCCCGGCCCTCGTGCCCGCCACGAAGGAGACCTCCCGGCCCGCCGCGCGCTTCTGGGTGGGCCTGGTCCTCGTCGCCGTCGTCGTCGTGGCGCTGCTGATCTTCCTGCTCCAGAACACCGCGAACGCGCAGGTGTCGTTCCTCGGCTGGTCCGGATCCGTCCCGCTCGCGCTCTCCCTGCTCGTCACAGCGGTGGGCGTCGCGTTCATCGCCCTCGTGCTCGCGGAGATCCGGGTCGGCCGGGTCCGTCGACGCGCCCGCCGAGGCCGCACCCTGTAGGCGGCGTCGCTCGAGCCGCCGAGCCCGAGCACCCTTGCGGAGCCCCGGCCGCGGAAACGCGGACCGGGGCTCCGCTGCGCGTGTCGCGCGCCCGATCCCGCGCTGTAACCCGACGGAAACAGCCGGTGGCTAACGTCACCGTCGAGAGGTCCCGAACGGTTCCAGGACGAGGAGGCGAGCCCGCATGGAGTCCTCGCAAGGCCCGTCCTGCTGGAACCGGGGCACCATCGCCCACGGGCATCCGAGCGCCTGACCTGCCGCCCGCCGTCGTGCGGCTGCCGTCCTCCCCGCTCGCCCACCGCCCCCGAAGGAGCCTCCCGTGTCCTTGCTGACCCCTGACGCACCCACCACACCACCGGCCGCGCCCCCACTGCCCCTGCCCCGCAACCTCACGTTCGAGCCCGACGACTGGCGCGTGCTGACCCGCTACTGGTACCCGGTCGCGAAGAGCGGCGAGGTCACCGAGGGCCCGCTGGGCGCGACGCTGCTCGACGTGCCGCTCGTCGTCTACCGGTTCGACGGCGAGGTCGTCGTCGCCGACAACCTGTGCACGCACCGCGGCATGATGCTGAGCCTCGGCGAGGACCAGCACGACGGGAAGGGCATCAAGTGCCCGTACCACGGGCTCCGCTTCGGGGCCGCGGGCCGCTGCACGTCGATCCCGGCCCACCCCGACGACAAGATCCCCGAGCGCATGCACCTGCGGTCGTACGGCGCCGTCGAGCGGTACGGGCTGGTGTGGGCGTGCCTCGCAGCGCAGCCCGGCGACGAGCCCGACATCCCGCCGGTCCCGCACTGGGACGACGCCGGGTTCCAGCAGATCAACTGCCCGTGGATCGACATCGAGGCGTTCGCGGGGCGGCAGGTCGAGGGGTTCCTCGACGTCGCGCACTTCGCGTTCGTGCACGAGAAGTCGTTCGCGGACTCGTCCAACCCGGTCGTCCCCGACTACACCCCGGTCACCACGGCGGACGGTTTCGAGACCGAGTACTGGTCGAGCATGGGCAACGTCCCGCTCGGCGTCGAAGCGGACATCCCCGACGGCTTCCTGTGGCTCCGGCACTACCGGCTGCACGTCCCGTTCACGGCGAGCCTCGTGGTCCACTTCCCCGACGGCGCCCGCCTGAGCATGATGAACGCCGCCTCGCCCGTCTCGGCGAAGAAGACGCGCCTGTTCGACGCGCGGTGCCGCAACTTCGACACCGACAAGCCGGTCCAGGACGTCTACGACTTCAACCGGCAGGTCTTCGAGGAGGACCGGGCCATGGTGGAGAACCAGAAGCCGGAGAACCTGCCGCTCGACCCGAAGCTCGAGGTCCACATCCCCGCCGACCGGTCCTCGATCGCCTACCGGCGGGCGCTGCGCGACGTCGGCCTGAGCGCGTTCTTCACGGCATGAGCGCGCCCGAGCTGGTCGACGTCGTCGTCCGGAGCGTCGAGCCCGCGGGCGAGCGGGTCGTGCTCCTCGACCTCGGCCCCGCCGACGGCGCCACGAGCCTCCCGCCGTTCACCGCGGGCGCGCACGTGGACGTCCACGTCGGGGGTTCGTCCGGCAGTACTCGCTCGTCGGGAGCGACGACGACCCCTCCCGCTACCTCGTCGCCGTCCTGCGCGAGCGGGCGGGCCGCGGCGGGTCGGCGGCCGTCCACGACACGGTCCGCCCCGGCGACCGCCTGCAGGTCTCGGCGCCTCGCAACACGTTCGCGCTCGACCCCGACGCCGAGCACAGCGTCCTCGTCGCCGGCGGGATCGGGCTGACCCCGCTCGTCGCGATGGCCGAGCGCCTGCACCGGGAGGGTCGGTCGTTCGAGCTGCACGTCTACACGCCGTCGGCCGCGACCCTGCCGCTCGGCGCGCACCTGGCGACCCGACCGTGGCGCGACCGGGTCGTCACGCACTTCAGCGCGTACGGGGACAGCTTCCGGAGCAACGCACCGCGCGTCGTGCCGCGCCCTTCACCCGGGGTGGCGCTGTACGTGTGCGGGCCGCTCGGCCTGGTCGCCTCGGCGACGGCGTGCGCGTCGGCGCTCGAGTGGCCGCGGGCGGACGTCCACGTCGAGCACTTCGAGCGGGCCGTGCCCGTCGAGACCGGCGGCGACGCGTTCACCGTGGTCGCGGCCTCGACCGGGCAGCGCCTCGACGTCGGCGAGGACGAGACGATCGCCGAGGTCCTGCAGCGCGCGGGCTTCGAGGTCTTCCTGTCCTGCGAGCAGGGGATCTGCGGCTCGTGCCTCACGGGCGTCGTCGACGGCGTCCCCGAGCACCGCGACGAGGTGCAGAGCCCCGACGAGCACGCCGCGAACACGCAGGTCAACGTGTGCTGCTCACGGTCGCAGACCCCCACCCTGACCCTGGCCGTGTGACACCACCCGACCGTCCCGACCGAACGGCCGTCCGAACCGAGCGAGAGAAGGCCCCATGACGCCTGCACCCCGACGCTTCACCCTCACGGTGTTCTGCGGCTCCGCGCCCGGCCACGACCCCCTCTACCGGGCGGCGGCCGTCGAGGTCGGCCGCGCGATCGGCCGGCACGGCATGGACCTCGTCTACGGGGGCGGCCACGTCGGGCTCATGGGCGCCGTCGCCGACGCCGCGCTGCGGGCGGGTGCGCACGTCACCGGGGTCATCCCCGCTGCGCTGCAGGCGCGCGAGGCCGTGCACGAGGACCTCACCGACCTCGTCCTGGTCGACAGCATGCACGAGCGCAAGACGATCATGTCCGAGCGCGCAGACGGCTTCCTCGCCCTCCCGGGGGCCCCGGCACGCTCGAGGAGCTCACCGAGCAGTGGACGTGGGCGCAGCTCGGCCTGCACGAGAAGCCGTGCGGCGTCCTCAACGTGGGCGGCTACTTCGACCCGCTCCTCGCGTTCGTCGCGGGCATGCGGGACCGGGGCTTCACGCACCCGCGGTACGTGGACATGCTCGTGGTCGCGGACGACGTCGACGACGCGCTCGAGCGGCTGCGGACGTACCGCCCGCCCGCGCGCTCGGACGCCTCGCCGGGCGCCGAGATGGCGGACCGGCTGGCCGCGGCGGTCGCCCCGTGACCGCCTCAGCACCCGCCGTCGGCGCCGTGACCGCCGTGCGGGACGCCGTCGTCGTCCCGACCCTGCAGCCCGGGCGGGGCCCGGTCCGCGCGGCCACCTACCTCAGCGCCGACCCCGCACACGTGCTGTGGGGGCGGCTCCCCTGCGCGACGGACGCCCCCGTCCTCACGGTCGACCCCGGCACCGAGGTCACCATCGACACGGTCAGCCACGAGGGCCTGCTCGAGGACCAGGGCCGGGACCCGGTCGCGTTCTTCGCGCGCCACGGCGTCGACCCCGGCGACGTGCTCGCGGACGGCATCGCGCTCGCGGCCTCGGACCGGCCGCGCGACCCGCACGACGACGGCCCGCACGTCGTCACCGGACCGATCGCCGTCCGCGGGGCGCTGCCCGGCGACGTGCTCACCATGACGGTCGTCGAGGTCGTGCCGCGCGTCGGCTACGGCGTCGTCTCGAACCGCCACGGGCGGGGCGCGCTCCCGGGAGAGCTCCCGGAGGGGCCGGAGACGGTCAGCGTCTTCACGCGCCTGCGCGCGGACGGACCGGGCTCGTACACGCTGAGCATGCCGCGCGGCGCCGGCGAGCGGACGGTCGAGTTCCCCGCCGACCCGTTCCTCGGGATCATGGGCGTCGCGACCGCGACCGACGAGCGCGCCCACTCGGTCCCGCCGGGCCCGCACGGCGGCAACGTGGACATCCGCCTGCTCACGCCGGGGGCGGCCCTGCACCTGCCCGTCCAGGTGCCCGGCGCGCTCGCCTACGTGGGCGACCCGCACTTCGCGCAGGGCGACGGCGAGGTCGCGCTCACCGCCGTCGAGGGCTCGCTGCGCGCGACCATCCGGTTCGACGTCGTGCCCGCGGCCGTCGCGACGGAACGCTTCGGCGAGCTCACGGGTCCGCTCGTCGAGACCCCCACCCACCTGGTCCCGACCGGGCTCGACGAGGACCTCGACGAGGCCGTGCGCGCGTGCGTGCGGAACGCGATCGCGCTGCTCACGGCCCGCTACGGCTTCGACCGCGCGCACGCACTCGCCTACCTGAGCGCGGCGACGGACTTCGACATCTCGCAGGTCGTCGACCGGGTGAAGGGCGTGCACGCGCGGATCCGGATCGCGGAGATCGCATGACGCCGCCGGTCCCGTTCGCGGGCGACCCGGCGCCCGACGGCCTCATCGAGGCGTTCTGGGCGTACGAGGCGGCGCTCATGGCGGACGACGTCGCGTCCCTCGACCGGCGGTTCGCCCCCGGCGACGCGACGCTGCGGGGTGACGCACGCGGGCTGCTCGTCGGGCACGACCGCATCGCCGCGTTCCGCGCGGCCCGCGGCGGGGCCCCGGCACGCGCCGTCACGCAGGTCCACGTGCAGCGCGCCGCCGACGACGTCGCTCTCGTCGTCGCCGTCACGCGGAACGACGCGGGCGGCGTCGGGCAGCAGACCCAGCTCTGGCGGCGAGGGACCGCCGGCTGGCAGGTCACCGCGGCGCACGTGAGCCACACGCCGCCCGGCGCGCTCGACCCGAGCGTGTGGCGGGTCGCCGGGACCCCGCTGGTTGCGGGCAGGCCCGACGGCCCGCTGCGCGGGCAGGGCGTGGCGGTCAAGGACCTGTTCGCGGTCGCGGGGTTCGCGGTCGGCGCAGGCGTCCCGTCGTTCCTCGCCGGGCGCTCGCCCGAGCCCGCGCACGCACCCGCGGTGCAGACGTTGCTCGACGCCGGCGCGAGTGTCGTCGGGATCGCCCGGACGGACGAGCTCGCGTACAGCGTCGCGGGCCGCAACCCGCACTACGGGACGCCCGTCAACGCCGCCGTGCCCGGGGGCCTCCCGGGGGCTCGTCGAGCGGTCCCGCGAGCGCCGTCGCGCTCGGGCAGGCGAGCATCGGGCTCGGGACGGACACGGCGGGCTCGATCCGTGTCCCCGCGTCCTACCAGGGCCTGTGGGGCCTGCGGACGACACACGGCGCGGTGTCCCGCGAGGGGCTCGTGCCGCTCGCGCCCCGCTACGACACGGTCGGGTGGCTCGCTCGCGACGCCGCGACCCTGCTCGACGTCGCGTGCGTCGGCCTCGCGGGGGCGACGCAGCGGGCGGGCGCTGGGCGGCTGGCGGTCGTCGACCTGTGGTCTGCGGGCCTGGACGCGCCCGTCGCCGAGACGTTCCGCCGCACTGTCGACACCCTGACCGCCGCCGGCTTCGACGTGGACCCCGTCGCCGTGGACGTGGGCGACCTCGGCGACCTGTACGAGGCGTTCCGCGTCACCCAGGCGTACGAGGCGTGGCAGCAGCACGGCGCATGGGTCACGGCCCACCCGGGCGCGCTCGGCACCGAGGTCGCGGCCCGGTTCGCGGCTGCGGCCCGGGTCACGGCCGCCGAGGCCGCGGCTGCGGACCGCGTGGTCGCGGACGCTCGCACACGGATCGAGGACCGGGCGGAGGGCCGGGTCCTGCTGCTGCCTTCGGCCTCGTCACCCGCACCCGACGCCGCGGCCCCCGCCTCGGTCGTCGAGGCGAGCCGCGCCGCGACCCTCCGCCTCACCTGCCTGGCCGGGATCACGGGCCGCCCCGCGGTGTCGGCCCCCGTGATGACCGTCGACGGCGGACCCGTCGGTCTGAGCCTCGTCGGCACGCGCGACGGCGACCTCGCGACGCTCGCGCTCGCCCACCAGGTCGCCGCCGCCCTCCGCCCCATCCGGCACGACGAACCCGTGACCGCGCCAGCAAGGACCACACCATGACGACGCTCGAGACCCGCAGCCCCGCCGCCCCCGCCGCGGTCGCACCTTCCCCGCGATCGACCCGCCGCGCCGGCTCCTCATGGGCCCCGGTCCGATCGACGCCGACCCCCGGGTCCTCCGCGCGATGTCCGCTTCGCTCGTCGGCCAGTACGACCCCGTGATGACGCGGTACATGACGCAGACGCAGGAGCTGTACCGCACGGTCTTCCGGACGACGAACGACGCGACCCTGCTCGTCGACGGCACGTCGCGCGCCGGGATCGAGGCGGCGCTCGTGTCGCTCGTGTCCCCCGGCGACCGGGTCCTCGTGCCCGTGTTCGGGCGGTTCGGGCACCTGCTCCGTGAGATCGCCGAGCGGGCCGGCGCCGAGGTGCACGTGATCGAGCGCGAGTGGGGCACGGTCTTCCCGACCTCGGAGCTCGTCGCCGCGCTCGACCGCGTCCGCCCGACGCTGCTCGCGCTCGTCCACGGCGACACCTCGACGACGGTCGCCCAGCCGCTCGACGAGATCGGCGCCGTCTGCCGCGCGCAAGGCGTGCTCCTCTACACCGACGTGACGGCGTCGCTCGGGGGAACACGTTCGCGATGGACGAGTGGCGGGTGGACGCCGCGACCGCGGGCCTGCAGAAATGCCTCGCGGGGCCGTCCGGCTCGTCGCCCGTGAGCCTGTCCGAGCGGGCGGTCGAGGTGATCGGACGGCGCACGAGCGTGGAGGCCGGGCTGCGTGACGACCCCGACGACGGCCCCTCGCCCGGGCGCGACCGGATCCGCTCCAACTACCTCGACCTGGGCCAGATCCTCGCCTACTGGGGGCCGCAGCGGCTCAACCACCACACCGAGGCGACCTCGATGCTCTACGCGGCGCACGAGTGCGCGCGCCTGCTCGCCGAGGAGGGCTTGGACGCGGCGGTCGCCCGCCACGCGCTGCACGGCTCGGCGATGGTCGCGGGGCTCACGGCGCTGGGGCTCACGCTGTTCGGTGACCAGACGCACCGGATGAACAACGTGGTGGGCGTCGAGATCCCCGCCGGCATCGACGGCGAGGCGGCGCGCGCGGCCCTGCTCCGCGACTTCGCGATCGAGATCGGGACGTCGTTCGGCCCGCTGCACGGTCGGATCTGGCGGATCGGCGTCATGGGCTACAACGCCCGCAGGGACACCGTCCTCACGACGCTCGCCGCGCTCGAACACGTGCTGCGTGCCGGCGGCGTCCGGGTCACGGGAGGGGCGGGCGTCGGCGCCGCCGTCGAGCGCTACACGGAGGCGGCATGACGACGACGGCCACGACGACAGCCACCGGGCGCGCCGCGACCGCCGCCGCGCGGGTCATGGCGCGCGCCGACGAGCTCGGCGCGATCAGCGCCCGCCCGGACGCACTCGAGCGCACCCACCTCACCCCCGAGCACCGGCGCGCGGCGGACCTCGTGGGCGCCTGGATGGGGGAGGCGGGGCTCGCCGTCCACGAGGACGCGGCCGGGAACCTGTGCGGCCGCCTCGAGGGCGCGCGCCCCGGCCTGCCGGCCGTGCTGCTGGGGTCTCACGTCGACACCGTGCCCGACGCCGGCCGGTACGACGGGATGCTCGGCGTCCTGCTCGCGATCGAGGTCGCCCGAGGCGTGCGGCCCGGCGAGCTGCCGTTCGCGCTCGAGGTCGTCGCGTTCTCCGACGAGGAGGGCACGCGCTTCGGGAGCGCGCTCAGCGGGTCGCGGGCGCTCGCCGGGTCGTGGGTCGAGGACTGGTGGGGCTTCACGGACTCCGACGGCGTCACGATGGCGGACGCGTTCGCGGCCTACGGGCTCGACCCTTCTCGCGTGGGTGAGGCGGCACGCGAACCCGGGTCGCTCGTCGCCTACCTGGAGGCGCACATCGAGCAGGGACCATTCCTCGAAGAGGCGGACCTCCCCCTCGCGGTGGTGTCGTCGATCGCCGGGGCGCGACGCTTCGCGCTCACCATGACCGGGCGCGCCGGGCACGCCGGCGGCACGCCCTACGAGCGCCGGCGCGACGCGCTCGTCGGGGCCGCGGAGCTCGTGGTGGAGGTCGAGCGGATCGGGCGCTCGTCGGGCGTGGTCGCGACCGTCGGGCGTCTGCAGGCCTTCCCCGGCGGGGTGAACGTCGTCCCGGGGGTCGTCGAGCTGAGCCTCGACCTGCGGGCCGCCGACGACGCCGCCCGCGACGCCGCCTGGGTCCGGATCGAGGCGGCCGCCGAGCGCATCGCCGCCGCCCGGTCGCTGCGGTTCGGCGCGACCGAGACGTACCGCGCGGACGCGGTGGCGTGCGCGCCCTGGCTGCGCGACGCCGTCCGCGCCGGGATCGACGCCGCCGGGGCGCCCGAGCCGCTGGCGCTGTGGTCCCGCGCGGGGCACGACGCGATGGTCGTCGCAGGGGTCGCCCCCGTGGGCATGCTGTTCGTGCGCAACGGGAACGGCGGCGTGAGCCACAGCCCCGACGAGATCGTCGCCGAGGCCGACGTCGCCGTCGCGCTCGACGCGTTCGCAGCCACCGTCGCGGAGCTCGCCCACCGGTTCGAGTCCGACGACGCGGCGAGGGTCGCGTCGGACGAGGACCGGACACCGGAGGACCGCACATGACGCACGATCCGTCCGCCGACCCCACGACCCTCACGGGCGACGCCCTCGCCGCGAGGCTGCGCCCGGCGCTCGGTGTCCGCCGCTGGGTCGACGACGTCGTCGGCGGCGCCCCGTACGCGACCGTCGACGCGCTGGTCGACGCCGCGGTCGGGGCCGCGACCCCGCTCACCGCCGCAGAGATCGACGAGGCGCTCGCGGCGCACCCCGGATCGGCGAGCGACCGAGCGCGACGCACGGCGAGGTGGAGGCGCGCTTCTCTCAGGCGGAGCAGGCGTCGTCGGACGCGGACGACGCCGACCTCGCCGCCCGGCTCGCCGACGGGAACCGCGCGTACGAGGACCGGTTCGGCCGCGTGTTCCTCATCCGCGCCGCGGGCCGGACACGCGCCGAGATCCTGGCCGAGCTGGACCGACGGCTGGGGCTCGACGACGACGCGGAGCAGAGCGTCGTCGCCCAGCAGCTCCGCGAGATCATGGCGTCGCGGCTCCGCGCGACGTTCGCGGACGTCGCGAAGCCGGCGCCGACCGACACCCCGAGCCTGGTCACCACCCACGTGCTCGACACGGCCGCCGGACGCCCGGCGGCGGGCGTCCCGGTCCGCCTGGACGCCCTGGTGCAGGGCGAGTGGCGTGGGCTCGGCTCCGCGGTTACCGACGACGACGGCCGGGTCCGGACGCTCGGCCCCGGCACCCTGACGCCCGGCCGGTACCGTCTCACGTTCGACACCGCGGAGTACCTGGCCGAGGCCGACGACGAGCACGGCGGAGGAACGGCGTTCTTCCCCGAAGTCACCGTGACGTTCGTCGTCGGACCGGACGACGAACACCTGCACGTCCCCCTGCTTCTGAGCCCGTTCGGCTACTCCACCTACCGCGGCAGCTGAGCCGGCCCGCCACCGGCGGAAGGCAAGCCTCTCTCCAGCTCAGATCTACTCCGTCGCTCGCCGCAGGGCTGAGACACGGGGGTGTCCGGGCAGGCTCGGACGCGCGGCGCGATCGGTCAGGAGGGCTCGTCGGAGACCTCTCAGGAGGGTGGGTCGCCGTCGTCGCGCGTGGTGGTCTCGGGACGCGACGGCCTTGATCCCGACCGCGGTCTGGCGGTCGATGGCGCTGCCGGTGCTGTGGGTCTCGACGGCGTTGCTGCTGTCGGTCGCGCCTGGTGCGGTGGGGTGCGCGGCGGCAGCTGTGTCGCAGGCGGCGCCTCTGGAGCGGGTGGTGGCCCGTGTCGGGTGGGGCCGGTGGGCAGGGTGGGGTCGGTGGGTCGGGCCGGGGTGGTGTAGCGGTGTCCGGAGGGCGCGGTCCAGGTGATCGTGTTGTCGGGGTCGCGGCTGGTGGTCCATCCGCCGTGGGTCTTGGCGTTGTGGTGGGCCCGGCACACGGGGTGCAGGTTGTCGGCGCGGGTCTGCCCGGCGGTGGGGCGGGCGGGGTCGAACGGGTCGAGGTGGTCCAGGTCGCACCGGGTCGCGGGGACGGGGCAGCCGGGGAACGTGCATGTGGCGTCGCGGGTGCGGACCAGGTCCCCGAGCACCACGCCGGGCCGGTAGGCGGTGCGGGACACGTCGGTGGCGACGCCGGTGGCGGGGTCGGTCAGGATCCGGCGCCAGGTCGCGTCGCCGCCCGCGGCCAGGACCCGGGCCACCGCGGCGGGGACCGGGCCGTACCCGGCCAGGACGGCCGGGGACTCATCGAGCCCGAGCAGGGTCGTGGCTGCGACCGTCACGTTCACGACCGTCCGGACCGCCCCTGAGCCGATGGAACCGACCGAACCGGTCGCACCGGTGGCGGGGATATCGCTGCCGGGGACATCGCTGCCGGTCATGGTGGTCTGCGCTGCGCCGTCTTGGGTCGTCGTCTCGGTGCCGGTCGTGCCGGTGACGAGGTCGGTGAGGGTGTCGGCGCGGGCCTGGGCCAGGGTCCGGGTCTCGCCCGGGGCGCAGACCGCGGTACGTGAGAGGTCCTCGACCCGTGCCCAGACGCGGGCGGCATCCGCCGCGGGAAGGAGCGCGGTCAGCCAGGCCATCTGGTCCGGTGCGGGGTCGATCCACACGTGCCGGCGATCCGCGGCCGCGGCCTGCGCCCGCACGCTCGCGGCACCCGGGTCGGCCTCGATCGCGGCCCGGCGCAGCCGCTCACGCAGCTGGGCCGGGGTCAGCCCGATCGCGGGGCCCGGCGCGTCCGCGGTGCCAACGAGGTCGGCTGCGACCCGTTCACGCACCGCGACCGGGACCGCGTCGTAGGAGACCAGGACGTCCGCGCGGGCGGTGTCGATCCACCCGCCGGCCAGGGCGTCGGCGACCTCGGGTGCCCGGCCCAGCCCGGCCGCTCGGCCGACGAGGGCCGTCGCGGTGCGCCGAGAGGTCACCAGCGCAGC
Organism: Luteimicrobium album; assembly: GCF_030161555.1. Taxonomy (GTDB): domain Bacteria; phylum Actinomycetota; class Actinomycetes; order Actinomycetales; family Cellulomonadaceae; genus Luteimicrobium; species Luteimicrobium album. Next base: position 2,141,229 of record NZ_BSUK01000001.1, on the reverse strand, counting down.
CGTGAGCTCGTGCACGACCGCGTCCGCCGCTCGCGACGAGGACCCGCCCCGGGCCAACAGCTCCCCGACCACCCGGGCCTGCTCGGCCGCCGCCCACGACGCGACCTGCTGCCACGCCACGACCGCGTCCACGAGCGCGTCGTCCGCCACCTGCGACAGGTCCGCCCCCGCGAGCCGGCGCGCCGCGTCCAGGACCACGCCGCCGACCGGGCCACGACCGGAAGCGGTCTCCGCCCGCCCGCCGTGCGGGGTCGCCGGTTCGCTGCAGGAAGCGGGCTCGGGCACGGCCACGTCGGGCACGCCGTGGCGCACCCCGGGCCCGACCTCGAGCGCCTTGAGCAGCACGCTCACCAACGCGAGCTCGACCAGCGACGCAACGCCCGAGACCGGTTCCGGCGGGCCGGGACCTTGAGCCCGTTCGATGGCTGCAGCGCCTCGTTCGACCGCGGCGGCGCGCGGGGACGCGGCGACCGGACCGGTCACCGCCTCTCTCTCACCACCCAACGGTTCGAACACGTGTTCGATTCTAGCGGGGCGAGGGGCGGCGCGCCAGGGCCCGGGGCAAACCTGTGGACCGCGGCCCGCGACCCGTTCGCCGGCGAGTCCTCACCGTCGGCGAACGGGGCGTCGCCGTCGGCGAACGGGGCGTCACCGTCGGCGGACCCTGCGTCACCGTCGGCGAACGGGGCGTCGCCCTCGTCACTGGCGGCGTCACCCTCGACCTACACGCACCTCTCAGTACTCCACCCGCGCCGCGTGGACGCTCCACCGCTCGAACGGCAGGGTCGCGGTCGCGATCCGCCGCTCGGTGACCCGCGGCAGCTCCCACGACGACCGGCCGGTCGCGAACCTCGCGTAGAACTCGTCGTCGTCGAACCCCGCCCGCGCCGCGTCGGTCCGGTCGGCCGCGAACACGACGCGGTCGATCCGCGCCCACAGCGCGGCCGAGAGGCACAGCGGGCACGGCTCGCACGAGCTGTACAGCGTGGTCCCGCCGAGGTCGAACGTCCCGAGCGCCCGTCCCGCGGCCCGCACGGCGTTGACCTCGGCGTGCGCGGTCGGGTCATTGTCGCGCGTGACGCTGTTCGCGCCCTCGGCGACGAGCCGCCCCGCCTGCACGACGACGGCCCCGAACGGCCCGCCCCCGGCTGCGACGTTCGCGACGGCGAGCTCGACGGTCCGCGCGAGCCAGGCCGCGTCGTCGGCGGGCCAGCCGCCCGTCCCGCCGGCAGAGGCCGACGCCGCCACGTGCACCGCGGTCATCGCGTCACCGTCGCTTCGATGAGGCCGTAGGGGCGGTCGTCGGCGTGGAAGACCTCCCCGGCGTTCTGCACGTCGGTGTCGAACCGCGTGAAGTCGTAGAGGAAGTGGTGCTTGTTGGGCGCGACGAGCGAGATCGACGCGACCTCGGGCACGGCGTCGAGGACCGCCCCGCCGATGTGCCACAGCGTCTGCTGCAGCGCGAGCGAGTGCAGGGTCGCGAACGTCCCGACGACGGCGGCACGGACGGCCGCGTAGGCGGCGTCCCAGTCGGGCGGGGTCTCCGAGAACTCCCACGTCGCGTCGATCGCGGTTGCGAGGATCCGGTCCTTGGTCTCTTCGAGCGTCGTGAAGCCGTCGGTGAGGAAGTCGTGGAACTCGCTGCCGGTCGACTTGAGGATGACGAGGTCGCGGATCCCACCCCCGACGTGGACGGTCTGGGCCTCCCCTTGCCGTCGACCGTCACGGTCACGGTCCGGTTCTCGGGGCCGCGGCGCACCCAGGTGTGGTCGTGCTCCTCGCCGTCGACGACGACCCGCTCCCAGTCGTCGACGACGACGTCGATCCGCGCCCCGTGGATGGGCTCGACGTCGTCGACGAAGTGCTTCGCGAGGGCGATCCCGTAGTCCTCGACGGTCCCGCCGCCGTGCTGCTTGGCGTAGACGAACGCCGTGTTCTTCTGCGTGTCGGTCGGCAGCACCTTCGACTGGTCGCCCGTGAGGTACGCGTCCTCGAAGGCGCCCCGCATGGCCGTGGTGACGGTGAGGTCGCGGATCTCGTGCCGCGGGGTGTCGCGGTAGATCCGGACGATGTGGTTCTCCGCCTTGCCGTACTGGTGGCTCGTGAGGGTGTAGGTCATGGGTTCCTCCTCGGGGACGGGGGCGGTCAGGGGGCGGTGAGCACGGCGGGGACGGGCCGGTCGAGCAGCGCACCGCGCCGCTCTCCCGGCCGCACGGGTGCGCCCGCGAGCCAGGTCTCGCGCACGACGCCGCGCAGCCGGGCGCCGTCGTACGCGGTGACGGGGTTGCGGTGCTCGAGGCGGGCGGGGTCGACGACGAGCTCGGCGTCGGGGGCGACGACCGCGAGGTCGGCGCGGCGACCGGGCGCGATCGCCCCGCGGTCGTCGAGCCCGACGAAGCGCGCGGTCGCGGTCGCCATCCAGCCGACGACGCGCGCGAGCGGGACCCCGCGGCGCGCCGCCTGGGTCCAGACCGCCGCGAGCCCGAGCTGGAGCCCGGCGATACCGCCCCACGCGACGCCGAAGTCGCCGCCGCCCGCCGTCTTGAGCTCGACGGTCGAGGGCGAGTGGTCGGTGACGACGAGGTCGATCGTGCCGTCGTCGAGCGCCTCCCAGAGCAGGTCCTGGTTCCGGGAGTCGCGGATCGGCGGTGCGCACTTGAATCGCGTCGCGCCGTCGGGCACCGACGCGGCGTCGAGAGAGGTAGTGCGGGCAGGTCTCGGCCGTGATCCGCAGCCCCTCGGCCTTCGCGGCCCGCAGCACGGGCAGCACCTCCGCGCTCGACACGTGCAGGACGTGCGCCCGCCCCCGGTGCGGCGCACGCCCTCGACCACGTGCTCGACGGCGGCCACCTCGGCCTCGTCCGGGCGCGACGCGAGGTAGCCCGCGTAGCCGCGCCCGCCGCCGTAGCCGTGCGGGAGCGCGTCGGGGTCCTCGGCGTGCACGATGAGGAGGCCGTCGAAGTCGGCGAGCTCGTCGAGCGCCGCGTCGAGCTGCGCCCGGTCGAGGTGGGGGAACTCGTCGACCCCGCTCGGCGCGAGGAAGCACTTGAACCCGAACACCCCGGCGTCGTGCAGGGCACGCAGGCGCCCGAGGTTGGACGGGATCGCCCCGCCCCAGAAGCCCACGTCGACGGCCGCCACCCCGGCCGCGGCCGCCCGCTTCACGTCCAGGGCCTCGGGCGACACGGTCGGCGGGATCGAGTTCAGCGGCATGTCGACGATCGTGGTGACGCCCCCGGCCGCGGCCGCGGCGGTCGCCGTCGCGAAGCCCTCCCACTCGGTCCGCCCGGGCTCGTTGACGTGGACGTGCGTGTCCACGAGCCCGGGGATCAGCACCTCGTCCGGACCGAGCGTCCGGTCCTCGCGCGCCGCGAGCGGTGCGTCGTGCTGCCCGGCGACGACGGCGATCCGGCCGTCCGCGACCCCGACGGCCGCGAGCCGCTCGCCGTCGGGCAGCACGACGCGCCCGCGGAGCACGAGGTCCAGTCCGCTCATCAGCCCGCCCACCGTTCCCACGTCCACCGCTCCCGATTCTTCCGCCGACGCTCGAGCTCGTACGCGAGCCGGGTGCTCGGCCCCCGCTCGTCGCCCTCCCACAGCACGACGCGCACGGGCGTGAGCGCGTACCCGCGCCACGTCGGCGGCGGGTCGAGCGGCCCGGGGTGCGCCGCGTCGAACGCGTCCCACCGGACGCGCCGCTCAGCCGGGGCGAGGTGCGCGGTCCCGACGTCGTTCTGCCACGCGAGCAGCTGCAGGTACCGGCTCCGGTTCCGGAAGGCCGCGAGCGCCTCCTCGGGGGTCACGGGCGCGACGTCGCCCGTGATGACGACCTGACGGGCCGCCTCGGGCTGGAGCACCGTGACGGTCGCGCGCGGGACGACCCCGAGCTCGACGACCTTGCGCGAGCGCGAGTCGGTGTGGAAGTGCACGCGCGCGCCGTCGAACAGGGACAGGAGGACGGTCCGGGCGTCCGGGTACCCGTCGACGCCGGTCGTGGACAGCGTCATGACAGGCGTCTCGCCGCTGTCGGGCGCGGGGAGCCAGTCCGCTAGGAGCCCGAACGGCTCGTCCGGCGGCGTGGTCGGGGCCTGCGGCAGACCCGTCATGCGCGGCCCACCGGGTCGAAGGCCGCGATCTCCCGCAGCGCGGCGGTCGCCTGGGCGACCGACTCGTCCCACAGGAGCTTCCCGTACTCGGCCGTCGCCTGCGTCGGGTCGCCGACGACGCCGGGCGTCCCGAAGTCGTCCGACAGCCACCCGAAGCTCACCGACTTCCCGTTGAAGCCGATGTGCTCGAGGTCGGCAAGGTGCTCGGGCACCCAGCGGTCTGCGACCGACAGGTCCACGAGGTGGGGGCGCAGGTGCAGGATGATCGACGTCTCGGCGGTCCCGCCGTGGATCCCGAGGCCGCGCTCGTCCTCGCCCTCGCCGTGCGGCGGGTCCGTGCGGGTGAGGGTCGGCATGAGGAACGTCCGCAGCCCGTAGAGCCGTCGGATCTCGCGCAGCGCGACCTGCAGGAGCGCGACGTTCCCGCCGTGACCGTTCGCGAACACGAGCGTCCCGGCACCCATGGTCGCGACCGAGCGGCCCACCTGGACGACCGTGTCGAACATCGTCATGGCGTCGAGCCAGACGGTGCCCGGCGCCCAGCTGTGCTCGTCGGACTTGGTGAACGCGATCGTGGGCAGCGCCCAGACGTCGAGGCCACCCGCGGCCGCGGCCTCGACGGCGGCGTTCCCGATCTCGTCCGCCAGGAGGTAGTCGGTCTGCAGGGGCAGGTGCGGCCCGTGGTGCTCGATCGCCCCCGTGGGCTGGACGACGATCGTGTCCTTCGTGAAGCGGCCGGCGAGCGTCGGGCCCGGGAGCTCGACGAGCCGACGGGTGCCGCTCATTTTCCGAACCCGGGAACCGCTGCCGGCACAGCCGGCTGCGCGGACGCCGTCGCGTCGCCGACGACGACGCCCTCCGGGGTGCCGAGCTTGCCCGGGTTGAGGAGACCCGCCGGGTCGGTGGTGGCCTTGAGCGCGAGCAGCTCCTCGACGCCGTGGTCGACGTAGTACTGGTGAGGGCTGTGGACCCGGACCCCGAGCTCCTGGAGCTTCGGGTAGCCGGCGTAGACGTCGTCGGCGCCCGTGTAGGGGGCCGTGAGCATCCCGATGGGGAACCGGTGCGCGGCCTCGATGTGCAGCATGCCGCCCGGGTAGACGGCGTGGACCTCGTCGATCGCGTCGATCAGCGCCTCTCCCCCGACCTCGACGTGGAAGTAGACGATGTCGGGCTCGTTCTTCTTGAGCCACCAGATCGGGTGGTTGTAGGAGAGCATCGAGACCTTCAGCGTGGCCTGGGCGCCCTCGCGGACCGCGGTCACGGCGCCGCCCGCCGCCTCGATCAGGCCCGTGGCCTCCGTGAGGGTGGTCGCGTCGAGGATCGCCCGGAGCGAAGACGTCCCGGGGACGATGGCCGGGTCGGCGGGCAGCCGGTCGGCGACGAAGGGCAGGTCGGCGCTGACGAGGCGTGGCGCCGGGTCGAGGCCGCGCAGCGAGCGGACGGCCGCGAGCGCCCCGCCGAAGTCGTCGAAGCTCGCGTACACGGCGCGCCAGTCCTGCAGGGGCTCGAGCCGGACGGTCGCGCGGGCGATCACACCCGCCGTCCCGTACGTGTGGACGAAGGTCTGCGCCTCGTCCCCCTCGACGTGCCGCAGGCCGTCCTCGCCGGGGAGTGCGACGTCGAGGGCGGTGACGAACCCTTCCCAGTTGGACCCGTGCGTGATCGAGCCCGTGCCCCCCGACCCGCCGGACAGGAACCCGCCCACGGTGGACTGCGCCGTCGACGGGTACATCCACAGCTGCTGCCCGGCGGCGTTCGCCGCCTGCTCGAGCGCGACCATGGGGGCACCGGCCTCGGCGGTGACCCAGCCGTCGCCGACCTCGACGACGGCGCGCGCCCGCGACGTGTCGAGCACGAGCCCGCCCTGGAGCGGGATGCCCTGGCCGTAGTTGCCGGTCCCCTTGCCGCGCGTCGTGACGGGAACGTCGTGCCGCGACGCGGCCGCGAGCACGAACGCGATCTGCTCGGCGCTCGTCGGGTAGGCGACGAGGTCGGCCAACCCGAGCGGAAGCTGCTCGCTGAGGATCGGGCTCATGGTCGCCTCGTCGACGGACGCCCGTGCGCGGGTCCGCTCGTCGTCGCTGACGCCGCGCTCGCCCAGCAGGGCGGCGAGCTCGGCGCGCAGGGCGGCGACGGCCTCGGGTGATGCGGTCATGGGTGCCATCTCCTAGAAGCCGATCGACGTGTCGAGGAACGTGTTGGTGAACAGGTCGTCGGCCTTGAGCCCGGACTTCACGTGACCGCCGCTCGTGGTGAAGATCGGGACGGCGATCTTCATGAGGTCGTTCACGCGCTCGGCGTTCATGTCACCGACGTAGTCGTTGTCGCCGTTCGTCGCGATGTTCAGCGACCGCATCTGCTTCGCCGCGAAGGCGCCGACCTCGGCGTCGTACGCCCAGCCGTTGTTGTAGGCGTTCACGAGCTTGACGATGAGGTCGTTGGTGGGCGCCGGGTCCTTGAAGTAGTCGACGTCGGCCTGCTGCATGACCGGGACGAGCTTCTCGAGGCACGGGCTGAGCTTCGTCAGGTCACCGGTGCGCACCGACATGGTCTCGGGGTACGGCGACCAGCCCGTGTCGGCGATGAGCTGGTACTGGACCGGCTTGGCCCACGCGCCGACCTCGTGCTCGTACACGTACGGCTCGGCGGTCGCGAAGCCCTGCTGGCCGTCCTTGCCCTTGGCGGTGACGAACTTCGCGGGCGTCCCGTCGTAGCTGCCGTCGGTCGTGGCCTTCGGCAGGATGCCGCTCTCCGTCAGGTACGTCATGTACGCCGCGCCGTTGAAGTAGCGGACGACGCCGCCGTCCTTGTCGAGAGCCTTGCCGAGGTCGGCGATCGTCTTGACGTCGGGGTACGTCTTGGGGTCCCACATGACGACCATGGGCGACTTGTCGTTCTCGGCGAACACCGCCGTCGTGGGCAGGTTGCCCGAGAACTCGATGGCCTCGTCCGTGGAGACGTAACCCATCGTGATGCTCTTGTCCTGGTACATCTGGGCGCTCACGGTGGAGAAGCCGATCGCGGGTCCGCCGGCGCGGACCTCGAGCTTCACGCCGGTCGGCTTGCCGTTCGCGTACAGGTCGCCGGTCACCGACTTCTTCTCGGCGTCGATCGAGGGGTTGGGACCGAGCATCTGGTACAGGTGGGCGTGGTCGGCCTCGGGGTTCCAGTCGGTCTGGACGACGACGGTCGCGGGGCAGACCCCGGACAGGTCGACGGCGGGTCCGGTGGCGGCCGCGGACGACGTCGCGCCCGTCGTCGAGCCGCTGGTGCCGCCGCTGCAGCCGGCGAGGGCGACGACGGCGACCGTCACGGACGAGGCGACGGCGATGCGGGTCCTGGTGCGCATGGGTGCTCCGTTTCAGGGGTCGGGAAGTACAGGGGTGTGGGCGGGGAGGGAGAGATGGTTGCGGCGTCCGCGGTCGCGGCGCCGGGCAGTCAGCGGGGCCCGGACGGGCTCAGCTGAAGTCGTACCAACGGCCCACGGCCAGGCGGCCGAGGAGTCCGAAGACGAGGAAGACGGCGACGCCGAGCAGCGAGGCGACGATGATGGTCGCGTAGAGCTCGGGCCCCATGAGGCGGGACGCGGTCACCTGGATGAGCACGCCCAGCCCCGGGTTGCCGCGCTGGAAGAACTGGTCGCCGACGATCGCCCCGATCACCGAGAGACCGGCCGAGGTGCGCAGCCCGACGAAGATCGACGGCAGGGCCGCGGGGAGCTGGAGCTTAGCGAGGCGGGTCCCGCGCCCTGCGCCCTGGAGCTGGAACAGCTCGCGCTGCCCCTTGTCCGTGGACTGGAGGCCGAAGAGCGTGTTCGAGACCATCGGGAAGAGCGCGATCATCACGGTCACGATCACGCGCGACGGGAAGCCGTAGCCGAAGAGGGCACCGATGAGCGGGACGAGCGCGAGGATCGGGACGCACTGCAGGACGACCGCGTAGGGGTAGAGCGACCGCTCGAGCCACTTCGCCTGCGACATCACCACGGCCCAGGCGACGCCGATGACGATCGCGATCGCGAGCCCGGTCAGCGCCACCGCCGTCGACCGGCCCAGCGCCTGCCACAGCTCCTGGTTGAACGTGGGCTGCGTGGTGTCGTGCACGAGCGCCTGCAGCACGAGGTGCGGGTACGGGACCAGGAACGCGAGGCCCTTGGACTTGTCGTAGTACGCGGCGACGAGCCACCACACGCCCACGAGCAGGGCGAGCACGACGACCGGCTGCCACCACGAGGCGGGCGCGCGCTTCTTCGTCCGCCGGACGGCGACGCGCGCGACGCGCGCCTCGGTGACTTCCTGCAGGGTGACCATCAGCGGTGTCCTTCCCGGAGGGCGCGAGAGACCTCGCCCACGAGCTCGGCGAACTCGGGGGTGAAGCGGATGTCGGGGTCGCGGGGCATCGGGAACGGGACGTCGAACGTGCGGACGACCGTGCCTGGCCGGCCCGACATGACGACGACCTTCGTCGACAGGTAGACCGCCTCCGAGACCGAGTGCGTGATGAACAGGCCCGCGAACCGCTGCTCGACGAACAGCCGGAGGAGCTCGTCGTTGAGGCGTTCGCGCGTGATCTCGTCGAGCGCCCCGAACGGCTCGTCGAAGAGGAACAGCTCCGGGTCGAGCGTGAGCGAGCGGGCGAGCGACGTGCGCATCCGCATGCCGCCCGAGAGCTGCTTGGGCAGGTGCTTCTCGAAGCCGGTGAGCCCGACGAGCTCGATGGCCCGGCCCGCCTTGGCGCGCCGCGCCTCCTTGGGCTGGCCGTTGAGCTCGGCGAGCAGCTCGACGTTGTCCTGCACGGACCGCCACGGCAGGAGCGTGGCGTCCTGGAAGACGTAGCCGATGCGGGACGCGTCGACCTGCGCGACGCCGTCGGAGGCCGTCTCGAGGCCCGACGCGATCCGGAGCAGCGTGGACTTGCCGCAGCCGGACGGTCCGACGACGGACACGAACTCCCCCGGTCGACCGTCAGGTGGACGCCGCGCAGGGCGACGGTGCCGTCGGGGAACGTCATCTCGACGTCCTGGAAGTCGAGCAGGGTGCTGGTCACCGTCGCGGTGACGGGTGCGGTGGCGGTGGTCACGGGTACCTCTTCCTCGTGCGCGGGTTCCTGGGGAATCGGGGTGCTGCGGGCCGACGCGCGGCTCAGCCCACCGGGACCGGTTCTCGGACGTCCGGGGCGGCGATGGTCGTGGTGAGGGTCGAGCGTGCGACGACGCTCCCCCGGTGGACGACGACGCGGTCGGCCGAGGCGCTCGCGACGACGTCGGCGAGGCTCTCGCCGCGCACGGCGAGTAGGTCGGCCCGGGCACCCGGACGGGGCCCGGCCGGAGCCAGCCCGAGAACGCTGCGCGCGCCGTCGGACACGAGCCCGTAGGCCTCGGCGGGCGACAGATGTCCGGCGGTGACGAGCAGCGACGCGGTCTCGAGGGCGTCGCCGCGACCGACCGGGTTGAACGGGTCGCGGACGTTGTCGGCACCGGCGGCCACGCGCACCCCGGCGTCGAGGAGCGCGCGGATCGCCGTGAGGCCGCGCGGCGTCCCGACGGGCGCGTCCCAGCCCTGCAGGTACAGGTTCGTGATGGGCAGGGTGATGACCCCCAGATCCGACGCCGCGACCTCGGCCACCACGCGGTCGCGCTCGGCGACCGGCAGGGTGCCGAGGCGGACGCAGTGCCCGGCCGAGTACTGCCGGTCGCGGGGCCAGTCGCGCACGGCCAGCGCGTAGGCGTCGAGCGTGACCGGGCCGTCAAGGCTCTCGTCGGTGTGCAGGTCGACGGGCAGGCCGCGCCGGCCGGCGATCGCGAGGAGCCGGTCGAGGTCGGCGAGCGGGTCGTCCGCGAGGTGGGGCGCGCCGCCGACCACGTCGATCCCCAGGTCGAGCACCGCCTCGACGTGCTCGTCCGGGCACTGGGGACCGGCGAGCGCCACAAGCTCGAGGTCGACGAGCGAGCCGAGCTCCTCGCGCACCTCCAGGAGGGCCCGGGCCCCGCGGGTCGCCTGCTCGACGGTCGCGGTGCCGTCGCCGCTGAGGACGTCGACGTGGCTGCGGATCGCCGTCGTGCCGGACGCGAGCATCTGGAGCACCTGCGCGCGGGCCCGCGCGGTGATCGACTCGACGGTCATCGTCGCGGCGTACGCACGCCACGCGTCGATCGCCGAGCCCAGGTCGCCGAGGGGCGGCGCGGCGAGCTCGAAGCTGCGCGCCTTGTCGAGGTGGGCGTGCGGCTCGGCCGGGGCCGTCAGCAGGACGAAGCCGTCGAGGTCGACGACGTCCCCGGTCCCGACGGCGACACTCTGCCCGGCGGGCAGGACCTGGGTGACGACCTCGCCCTCGACGACGACGTCGGCGACGGTTCCGTCGGCCAGCGTGGCACCGCGGAGCAGCGAGACGGGGCGAGGTGGCTGTGCGCTCACGACGGTCCTCCCGAGGGTCGGTGACGGGTGGACGACACGCCCTCGTGACGGCCCATGGATGTTGATGGGATCAACATCGAGGACGCTACGGAGCGCTCGTTTCGGCCGCGTAACGCGTCGGGCCGCGCGTGTAAAGAGTGATCGACGGCTCCGCTCGCACGGAGACGGGACGGTTACGGTCCAGGCATGAGCCCCATCGCCACCCCCGCCGTTCCCGTCGCCGAACGGGTCGTCGACGAGCAGGCGCAACGGGTCGGAGCGCGGATCCGCGCCCTGCGCCGCGCGCACGGGCTGACCCTCATGCAGGTCGCCGAACGGACGGGGCTGTCGCACCCGTTCCTCAGCCAGCTCGAGCGCGGGCACGCGCGCCCGAGCATGGTCTCGCTCGAGCGGATCGCCCAGGCGCTCGGCACGAGCCAGGTCGAGCTGCTGGCGGCCGGCGACCCGCAGCAGCCCGACCCCGACGACCCGCGCCCGCAGGTGCTGCGGTCCACCGAGGGCGCACGCGGCCCGTTCTCGCAGGGCGAGGCGCGGCTGCTCGTCCGCGGCGCCCGCGCGTTCGAGCCCCTCGAGTGGGTCGGCGCGAACACGGACCCCGGCGACTACTACGTGCACGACGAGGACGAGTTCCTCTACGTGATCGAGGGCCGGGTCCTGCTCGACCTGGGCGACGACGGCACGACGAGCCTCGGCCCGGGCGACTCCGCCTACTACCGGGGCGGGACCCCGCACCGGTGGCGCTCGGCCGACGGCGCCCGGTTCCGCCTGATCGTCGTCAAGCAGAAGCCGCAGCTCGCCGACCCGCCCACCCGCCGCCGACGCGACAGGAGCCACCCGTGACCGCACCCGACACCTCGCGCCGCGTCGTCGTCGTCGCCAAGGAGCCCCTGGCCGACGACGTCGTCGCCCTCACCCTCGCGGCCGTCGACGGCTCGGCCCTGCCGAGCGCAGAACCCGGGGCGCACGTCGACCTGACGCTGCCGGGCGCAGGCGCCGGGGAGCCGGGGACCGTCGTCGAGCGCCAGTACTCGCTGTGCGGTGCCGCCGACGCGCGGACCTGGACGGTGGCGGTGCTGCGCGAGCACCCGGGGCGCGGGGGCTCGGCGTGGGTGCACGACGAGCTCGTCGTCGGCGAGGAGCTGACCGCGCGCGGGCCGCGCAACCACTTCGTGTTCGACGCCGCCGCGCCCGCCGTCCTCGTCGCGGGCGGGATCGGGATCACGCCGATCCTGCCGATGGTCGCGGCCGCGGAGGCCGCCGGGACGGACTGGGTGCTGCACTACGCGGGCACGAGCCGGGCACGCATGGCGTTCGCGGACGAGCTCGCGACCAAGCACCCGGGGCGCGTGGTCCTGCACGTCGCCGACGAGGGCGGCCGGGCCGACCTCGACGCGCTGCTCGGCGACCCGGCCGCGTTCCCCGCGGGCGCGCAGGTGTACTGCTGCGGCCCGGCGCGCCTCCTGGCGGGAGTCGAGGACGCGGTGCGGGCATGGCCGCACGGTTCGCTCCACCTCGAGCGCTTCGAGCCGAAGGAGCGGGACGGCGGGGCCGACGCCACCGTCGACACCGCGTTCGAGGTCGAGCTCGAGCTGTCCGGGGTCACGCTCGCGGTGCCGTCCGGGCGGACGATCCTGGAGACCGTCGAGGACGCCGGCGTGCTCGTGCTGTCGTCGTGCCGCGAGGGGACGTGCGGCACGTGCGAGACGCCGATCGTCTCGGGCGAGGCCGACCACCGCGACTCGGTGCTCACGCCCGACGAGCAGGCCGAGAACCGGACCATGATGCTGTGCGTCTCGCGCGCCGCGGCGGGCTGCCCCCGCCTCGTCCTCGAGCTCTGAGCGGCCCCGCTCAGACCCGCTCGGTCGCGTCGAGCGGCCCGCCGGCCAGGGCCGAGAGCCGCCCCAGCCCGGCCTCCGCGACCAGCCGGTCGGCGACCGGGCGAGCGGCGGCGACCGCCTCGGCGACGTCGACGCGGACGACGTCCCCGCCCAGCACGCTCGGCTCGCCGTCGACCCAGACCTCCTTGACCTCGCGCGACCCCGCCACGAAGACGACCGCCTGGTAGGGGTCGTGCACGTTCGCGAGCGTCGGCGACTCCCCGTCGAGCACGACGACGTCCGCCTTCTTCCCGGGTTCGAGCGAGCCGATCTCGGCGTCCATGCGCAAGGCGCGGGCGCCACCGATCGTCGCCAGCTCGAACGCCTCGCGGGCCGACATCGCGGTCGCCTGGAGGTCGCGCGTGCGGGCCAGCAGGGCCGCAGCCTTCATGGCCTGCAGGTAGTCCTGCGCGTCGTTCGACGCGGGCCCGTCGACGCCGATGCCCACGTCGACCCCGAGGGCCCGCAGCTCGGCGACGGGCGCGATCCCGCTCGCGAGGATCATGTTCGCGACGGGGTTGTGCGCGACCCCGACCCGGTGCTCGGCGATCAGCTCGCGGTCACGCCGGTCCACCCAGACGCAGTGGGCCGCGATCGTCGGCACCGCGAACAGCCCCTCGTGCGCGCAGTGCGCGACCGGGCTCCGCCCGGTCCGCTGGAACGTGGCGGTGACCTCCTCCCGCACCTCCTGCAGGTGGATGTGGACACCCGCGCCGTGGTCGGCCGCGTAGGCGACGGAGCGCTCGAGCGCCTCGGGCGTCTGCCGCCCGACGACGGAGATCCCCACCCGGAACGTCGACAGCCGGCTCGCGTCGGCCGCCTCGCGCAGGGCGTCCCACTCGCCGGCGATGGCGTCGAACCCGAAGTCGCGGTCGGCGTCGCCCGACCCGAACGACACGACGCCGCGCAGCCCGACCTCGTCGAGCGCGCGCACGACGCCCGGCGTGACGGGGGCGTCCCGCCCGGGGTCCGAGCAGAACATGTCGTTCGCGGTCGTGACGCCGCTGCGCAGGAGCTGGATCGCCTGCAGCGTCGTGCCGGCGTGCGCGGCGCCGTCGTGCATGACGGGGTTCACGCGGTCGATCAGCGCGTGCAGCCACTCCCAGAGCGTGTACTGCGAGCCGATCCCGGTGATGAGCCCCTCGCTGAAGTGCCCGTGCGTGTTGACGAAACCGGGCGTGACGACGTCGTGCTCGCCGCCGCGCACCGCGGCGTCCGGGTGCAGGGCGGACAGCTCGGCCCACGTCCCGACCGCCACGAGCCGGTCCCCCTGCAGCAGCACCGCGCCGTCACGGATCCACGCCGGCGTGGCGGCGCCGTCCGGGGCCGCCGTGAGCACCCAGCGCCCTCGGACGAGCGTGGGCGGGCCGGCGACAGCCGCCTGCAGGGTCTCGGGCCTCGTGTCGTCCGTCATGGCGGGGAGGCTACGCACGCCGCGTTACAGGCGCGTGACACGGGGCTGGTAGAACGGCCCGCATGCTGCACGTCACCTCCGCGGAGCGCGTCCTGGTGGACGCCGCGACCGAGCGCCCCGGCACCGACGGCCCCCTGGTCCTCGACGACGGGCTCCCCGGCACGACGACCCTCGACGCCGCGGGCTGCGTCGTCACCCCGGGCCTCGTCAACGCCCACCACCACCTGCTCCAGAGCGCGTTCCGCACCCTGCCGGGCACGCGCGGCGTCCCGATGGCGCAGTGGCTGCCGACCATGGCGGCCGCCTACGACGCGGCGGGCCACGACCCCGCCCTGTACCGCGCGGCAGCCGCGGTCGGGGCCGCGGAGTCGCTGCTGAGCGGCGTCACGACGGTCGCCGACCACCACCTCAACTGGCCGCACGACGTCGACGCGGAGCGGACGGTCGAGCTCGCCCGGGCGACGGCCGACGCGGTGCGGGGAGTCGGAGCCCGCCTCGTCCTGGTCCGCGGCTCGGCCCGCGAGGACGCCGCGCAGGCGGCGAGGTCCGCCGACGCGATCGTGCGCGCCCTCCTCCCTGGCGGCGGGGCCGGGAGAGGCGTGAGCGAGGACGGGATGCTGCAGCTCGCCGTCGGGCCGGCGGGCGTCCACTCGGACGACGAGGCGACGTTCCGCGAGCTCGGCGCGGTCGCCGCGGAGCACGGCCTGCGCCGCCGCACCCAGGCGAACGAGCAGGTCGACACCGCGATCGCTCTCGAGCGGTACGGCCGGCGACCCCTCGACCTGCTCGAGGCGTGGGGCTGGCTCGCCGACGACGTGACGGTCGCCCACCTGTGCGACGTGACGGACGACGAGATCGCGCGCCTGGCCGCCGCCGGGGTCACCGCGACCCACGCACCGGGCTGCGACGTGCCGATGGGTTGGGGCGTCGCCCCGGTCGCGACGATGCTCGAGGCAGGCCTGACGGTCGGGCTCGGAACGAGCGGCGGCGGCAGCAACGACGCGGGCCACCTCCTGGCCGACGCGCGCCTCGCGATGCAGGTCTCCGCGCTCGTCGGGCCGCAGCTCCCGGCGCGGACCGTGCTGGGGATGGCGACAGCAGGCTCCGCCGCGGGCCTCGGACGGCCCGAGCTCGCGACGCTCGGCGCGGGCACGGCGGGCGACCTGTGCGTGTGGGACGTCTCGGGCGTCGCGGACGCGGGCGTCGCGGACCCCGTCGCCGGGCTCCTCTGGGCGGCCCCGGGCCGGCGCCCGCGGCACGTCGTGGTCGGCGGTCGCGTCGTCGTGCGGGACTACGCGCTGGTCGACGTCGACGAGCGCGAGGTCGTCGCGAACCTCCGGGCACGACGAAGCCCCGGCCGCTCGCAGCGGACCGGGGCTTCGGAAGCTTAGGTGGTGACGCGGTGCAGGGGGATACCGCGTCACCGCTGCACACCATAGCCCACTCTCGCGGCGGGAGTGAAACCGCTGGTTCCGCGTAGTTCGTCGGCGCACGGCCCACCAGCACGTAGGCTCGCGAGTCGTGACCGTCCCCTCGATCGTCGTCGTCGTGCCGAGCCGCGACGACGCCGCCCTGCTGCGCCGCTGCCTCGCCGCGCTCGAGGCGGGCACGCGCCGCCCGGACCGCGTGATCGTCGTCGACAACGACTCCTCCGACGACACCGCCGACGTCGCCCGGGCGCACGGCGCGACCCTGGTGACGGAACGCACCCGGGGGATCTGGCCGGCGTCGGCGGCGGGCTACGACGCGGCGACGGAGGACGTGATCGCCCGGCTCGACGCCGACTCGGTGCCGGCGCGCGACTGGATCGAGCGCCTCGCGGAGCACTTCACGGGCCCGGACGCCCCCGACTTCCTGACGGGCCGTGGCCGCTTCTACGGCCCGCGGCACGTCGTGAACTGGATGGGCGACCACTGGTACCTCGGCGGGCTGTACGCCGTCGTCGGGCCGTACCTGGGTCACGCGCCGCTGTTCGGGTCGTCGATGGCGATGCGGCGGGAGGCGTGGCGCGAGGTGCGCACGCTCGTCCACCGCGACCGCCCGGACATCCACGACGACCTGGACCTGAGCTTCCAGGTGCGCCCGTGGATGCGGGTCGTGCACGACGACGCGTGGGTGGTCGGGGTCTCGGCGCGGCCGTTCGACTCGTGGTCGGCGCTGGGCCGGCGTCTGCGCTTCGTCGTGACGACGGTCCGCGTGTGCTGGCCCGAGTCCGAGCCGTTCCGCCACCGCGCCGAGCGGCGCGCGTGGCGCCGTCGTCACTCGGCCGAGCCGCCCGCTCCCCCGCTCTCGCCCGACGACGGCGCGGCCCGGTAGAGGCGCACGAGGTCGGCTGTGAGCGCCGCGGGCGCGGTCTCGTTGGGGCTGTGCCCGGAGCCGTAGACGCCGAGCTCGGCGCCGATGCTCGCCGCGAAGCGCGCATGCCGCCGCACGGGCCACAGGTCGTGCCGCCCGACGGCGACGACCTTGGGCACCGGCAGCGCCGCGACGGCGTCCCGGACGTCGGGGATCGCCATCATGAGGGCGATCGTGTCGTCGACGCTGTCCCGGCGCGTGGCGCCGAGCCGGGCCCGCACGAACGCGAGCCGGTCCGCGTCGACGCGGTTGAGGTTGTTCCGGACGCCCCAGAGCATGAGCGCGGCCGCGACGCGGGGCCCGAAGACCCCCGAGGCCCACCCGATCCAGGACACGCCCCGGAACCCGTTGCCGTACCCGGGCGGGGTGGAGACGAGCGTGAGGCTGCGCACGAGCTCGGGCCGGGCGACCGCGACGAGCTGAGCGACGACCCCGGCGAAGGAGTACCCGACGACGTGGGCGGGCTCGCCCGCCTCGAGCAGCGCAGTCACGTCGGCGGTGTACAGCGGGTAGTCGTAGGACGATGACGGGCTGGCCCCTGCGGACGCCACGC
The DNA here is from genome assembly GCF_030161555.1 of Luteimicrobium album. Classification (GTDB taxonomy): domain Bacteria; phylum Actinomycetota; class Actinomycetes; order Actinomycetales; family Cellulomonadaceae; genus Luteimicrobium; species Luteimicrobium album. The sequence continues at coordinate 2,124,511 of NZ_BSUK01000001.1, read as the reverse complement.
CTCGCGGCCCCGCGGACGACGACTCGTACTGCCCGGCGAGGTCGACGGACTCGCTGTCGAACCCGGCGTGCGCGAGGAGCGGCATGACGAGCGCGAAGTCCTCCTTCGACCCCGTGAGGCCGGGCAGGAGGACGACGCGGCCGCCGACCGCGGCCCGTGCGGCGTCGGGGTCGGCGGGGAGGGTCACGGCGGCCAGCGTCCCGCTCGGGACGCGCACGCCGTGATAGCGCGCACCCGCGACGGGTGCCGCCCAGTCGAAGCCCGCGTGCGTGTCCACCGCCCTCAACCTAGCCGAAGCCTGGCCACCCGGTGCCCGTGACCGACCCGTGACCTGCAGACTCTGGCGTCCGACGCCCCCACCGGCGAGGCTGGGGCGCTATGAGGCTGACGGCGACCATGTTCCAGACCCTCGACGGCGTCGTGCAGGGCCCCGGCGGCCCGTCCGAGGACCGCAGCGGCGGGTTCGACCGCGGCGGCTGGCTCGCCCCGTACGCGGACGAGGGCATGAACGAGGTCGTGACCGCGGTGTTCGGCCGGGCGGCGGCGTTCCTCCTCGGCCGCCGGACCTACGACATCTTCGCGGCGTACTGGCCGTCGGCGCCGCGCGAGGTCGACGGCACCCCGGACGTCGTGGCGCAGCGGCTCGCCGACCTGCCCAAGCACGTCGTCTCGACGACGCTCATCGACCCCGCGTGGGCGGGCACCGAGGTGGTGGGCCGGGACGGCGAGGACGTGCGCTCCGCCGTCGAGCGGCTCAAGGAGGCGCCGCCGTCGCCGGTCGGGGACGAGCTGCAGGTACACGGGAGCCCGACCCTCGTGGACTGGCTCGTGGCCCAGGGGCTGCTGGACGAGCTCCGCCTCCTGACCTTCCCCGTGGTCCTGGGCCACGGGGAGCGGCTCTTCCCGACGGGTTCCGCGAGCGCCGCGTTCACGCTCGGCGACGTGCGGCGGACGGGCAGCGGGATCGTCGTGACGACGTATCGCCCGGCAGGGCGGCCGGTGTACCGGTCGGTCGACGCCTGACGTCGCTCAGGCCCCGGGCCCGGGCGCCGCGAGCACCGCGTCGAGCAGCCCGGGGAACCGGGCCTCCACGTCGCCGCGCCGGATCTCGATGATGCGGTGCCGGCCCTGCTTGTGGGTGCGGGTGATCCCGGCGTCGCGCAGCACCTTGTAGTGGTGGGAGATCGTCGACTCGCTCCGCGTGATGTCGGGCGCCGCGGCGGCGCAGTCGCCGCAGTCGATGGGTCCGTCCCCCGCGTCGGCGATCACCCGCAGCAGCGTCAGGCGGACCGGGTCGGCGAGCGCCGCGAGCACCGTCGTGAGCGTCAGCTCGGCGACGGGCGGCTCGGGCAGGAGCTCGGCCCGCTCATCGATCGATATCCGTCGAACCATTGACACCCGTCGAACGATACCTCTAGCGTCGACCGCGTGATTCTTCGACGCTCATCGAACGATGTGCTGACCACCCGGCAGCTCGCGATCCTCGCAGCCGGAACCTTCGCGCTCGGCGTCGACGCGTTCGTCGTCGCCGGCCTCCTGCCCCAGATCGCGCGCGACCTGCACGTCACGGCCGCCACCGACGGGCAGCTCACGACCGCGTTCGCCCTGACCTACGCCGTCGGCTCGCCCGCGCTCGCCGCGGCGACGGGCCGGTGGGACCGGCGGACGCTGCTCGTGCTCGGACTCGGCGTCTTCCTGCTCGGCATGGTCGCCCAGGCGGCCGGCCCGACCTACGCGGTCGTGCTCGGCGGACGCGTCGTGGCCGCCCTCGGCGCCGCGGCGTTCCAGGCGAACGCCTATGCCGTCGCCGGGCTGCTCACCACCGACGAGCGCCGCGCGCGGTCCTCGCGGCCGTCACCGCGGGCTCGACGCTGGCGGCACTCCTCGGCGCCCCGCTCGGCGTCCTGCTCGGGCAGGCCGTCGGCTGGCGCGGCTCGCTCTGGGTCGTCGCCGGGCTCGCGGCCGTCGCGGGGGCGAGCGCCCTGGTCCTCCCGTCCGCGCACGTCCCGCCGACGTCGCTCCGCACCCGCCTCGGCGTGCTCGTCCGCCCCCAGGTCCTCGCGGTCCTCGTGACGGCCGTCGTCGCCCTCGCTCCGCTGAACGTGCTCGCCGCCTACCTCCCGCTCGCTCTCGACACCGGCGGCGGGACGCTCGTCGCCCTGTTCGTCCTGCTGGGCGTGGGCCAGGTCGTGGGCAACCGGCTGGTCGGCCGGCGCGGACCGGTCGCGGTCACGCTCGCCGGCGTGGGGGCCACAGCGGTCTGCCTCGCACTCGTCGGCGCGGCACGCGGCTCGGTCGTCCTCGTCGGCGTGCTGCTCCTCGTGCTCGGCCTCGCGAGCGCGCAGCTCGTCACCCCTCGCAGTTCCGGCTGTTCGCCGTGGCGCCCGACGTGCCGACCGTCGCGCTCGGCCTCAACGGGTCGGCGATCTACGTCAGGATGGCGCTCGGCGCGGCGCTCGGGGGCGCCGTGGTGAGTGCGGGGCACGCCGGCTCGCTGGGCGCCGTCGGCGCCCTCGCCGCGGTCGTCGCGGGTGCCGTGACCTGGGCGGCCGCCCGCGTCGGGCGCCGCGCCGCCGACGTCGCTCCCGTCCGGGCGTGACCGCGGCGGGTTCGCTCCGGGGGCCCCGAGGAGGCAGGGTGGACGCATGCGCGTCGTCGCCCACCGAGGCAACTCCTCCGTCGCCCCGCAGAACACCCTGGCCGCGTTCGAGGCCGCGTGCCGCGTGGACGCGGACGCCGTCGAGCTCGACGTCCGGCGCACCCGCGACGGCGCGCTCGTCGTGATCCACGACCGCGACGTGACCCTCACGACGGACGGTTCCGGGCGAGTGAAGGACCTCACGCTCGCCGAGCTGCGCGAGCTCGACGCGGGCACCCGCTTCTCCCCGTGTTCGCCGGGCAGCGCGTCCCCGAGCTCACCGAGGCGCTGGACCTGATCGCGCGCTACGGCTCTGTCGGGGTCTTCGTCGAGCTCAAGGGCCTGTGGCGGCCCGACGACGCCCGCCGGGTCACGGACGCGGTCCAGGTCGCGGGCCTGGGCTCGCGCGCCGTGTTTCAGAGCTTCCGACGACGCACGGTCGCCGCCCTGCGCGACGCCGCCCCGGACCTGCCCCGCGCACTCCTGGTGGAGCTGTGGACGCCCGACGTCGTCCGCGCCTGCCGGCACCTCGGGGTGGCGGCCTGCAACCCGGCCAAGCGGCTGCTGCGCGAGCGGCTGTCGCGGGTGCGCGAGCTGCACGACGCCGGCCTCGAGGTGTACCCGTGGACCCTGGACGACCCGGTCGTCTGGACCGCCGTCATGGCCGCGGGCGTCGAGGGCGTCATCACCAACCAGCCCGACCGTCTGCGCGGCTGGCTGGACGGGCGGTCGCTCCCTCCGAGCGCCGTCGGCGGCCGCGACTCCGCGTAGCGGCGATACTGAGGCGATGATCTCTCGCTCCCTCGCTCGTGCCCTGCGTGACGCGGGCGTCCGCTGGACGCCCCAGGACGGGGACCGGTTCGTGCTCGACGCGGACGGTCTCGACGAGCAGGTGTTCACGGTCTCGGACATGACGATCGAGGAGCACCACTACGACACGGGCTCGGTCCTGGGCTTCAACGGGACGACCGAGTGGGCGCTCGACTCGGTCGCGCTCGAGGACGCCCTGTGGCTGCCCGCGGAGCACCAGCTCCGGGGCCTCCTGGCGGGGACGTTCCGCTCGTTGACCCGCGCCGGGACCCGCTGGACGGTCGCAGTCGTGCTCCCCGACGGGGAGCGCTCCTTCAGCGCGGACGACCCCTCGGACGCGTACGCCGAGGCGCTGCTGACGCTGGTCCGCGCCGCCGCGGCCTGAGCGGTCGCTCAGGAGGCAGCGGGCGCGTACTTCCCGAGGAGCGTCGTGATGTCGTGCTCGACGGTCTCGGCGGAGGGCCTACGAAGCAGGGCGGTGCCGTGCTCGCCCGCGTCGAGCACTGCGAGCGTCTTCCGACCCTTCGGGGTCGCGCTCGCCATGGAGCGCGCGTCGGCGGCGAAGCTGCCGCCGCTGTCGTACTTCCCCGCGACGTAGAGGACGGGCGCCGTGACGTCGGCCCCGTCGACCGAGACGCCGTTGAACGTCCGGGGTGCGGACAGCGAGACGACGGCTGCCGGGTGGACGTCCTTCGTGGCCGCGAGCACGCCGTTGCCGCCCATCGACGCGCCCATGAGGACGGTCTTCTTCGCGCCGTGCGCACGCAGGTAGGCCGCCGCCGCCTCGACGTCGGCCACGGTGCTCTGCGTGCCGTTCGCCAGGTCGGAGGCACCGTAGCCGGCGAAGTCGAACACGAGCGTGGTGTAGCCCTTCTGTGCGAGCGTCTTGGCGTAGGGCAGCCAGTTGCAGGCGTCCGACTCGTACTCGTGCGCGAGCACGACCCCGGTCGTCCCCGACCCCATGACGACGCCGGCCAGGTAGTCGTCGTCGCCGAACCGCACCTGCGTACCGCCCTCGACGTCGGACGGGCACCCGACCCCGACGAGCGCCACCGCGCTCGGGGACGGTGACGGCGAGGGCGACCCCGACGGCCGGCCGTCACCGCCGTCGTCGGAGGAGCAGGCGGCCGCGACGACGACGAGCGCCGCCGCGAGGAGGGTGGCTGCGGCGCGGCCGCGCGCCCGGCGTGCCGTCCGGATCATGGGCCGAGTGAACCAGAGGGCGGACGATGTTGGGAAGGGCCGCTGACGAATCGCTCACCTGGTGAGATGTCGACGGTCCACCCGTCAGGAGGTCGGCGGCGCGTAGGTCGCGAGGAACGTCGCGATCTTCTTCTCGACGGCCGTGCGCTGCACCGACCGCAGCAGCCCGGTTCCGTGCTCGGACGAGTCGACGATCGCGACCGTCGCGTGCTTGCTCGGGGCCTTCGAGGCGATCAGCCGGGCGCTCTCGGCGAACCCACCGCCCGAGTCCGTCCTGCCCGCCAGGAGCAGGACCGGGACGGTCACGCCCGAGGGGTCGACCGCCTCGCTACCGAAGGACCACGGCGAGGACAGGGAGACGACGGCCTCGGGATCGACCGTCTTGATGTCGTTGAGCTCCGCCTGCGCGCCCATCGACGCCCCGAGCAGCACGATCTTCGACGCGCCGTGAGCCCGCAGGTAGGCGGCGGCCTCGGCGACGTCGGCGTCGTTGCTCGCCGTCCCGGCAGGGAGCTCGGAGGCGCCGTAGCCGGCGAAGTCGAACGTGAGCGTGGTGTAGCCCTCGTCGGCGAGCGTCTTGGCGTAGGGCAGCCAGTTGCAGGAGTCGGACTGGTACTCGTGCGCGAGCACGACCCCCGTGGTCCCGGACCCCATGACGACGCCCGCGAGGTAGTCGTCGCCGCCGAACCGCACCTGGGTGCCGCCCGCGGCGTCCGCCGCGCACGCGGCGCCGACGAGCGGCCGCTCGCTGGCGCTCGGCGAGGGCGACGCGCTCGCCCCGCCACCCGCGCCGTCGTCGGACGAGCACGCCGTGACGGCGGCCGCCACGAGCGTGGCGAGAGCGGTGACCGCGACGGCGCGGCGGGGCCTGTGGGAGCGCTTCCACGTCATGGTCCGAGTGAACCAGAGAGGCGTCCCGGGCGGAAGGGCCCCGGGCCGACGGATCCACCCGGTGAGCTAGCGTGTCGCCCATGACGTGGCTCGTGACCGGCGGTGCCGGCTACATCGGATCCCATGTGGTGCGTGCGTTCGTGGAGGCGGGCATCGAGCCCGTCGTCGTGGACGACCTGTCGTCGGGGCACCGGGCGTTCGTGCCCGACGGCACCGGCTCCGCACCCGCCGTCCCCTTCGTCGAGGCGTCGATCCTCGACACCGAGACCCTCGTCGCCACCATGCGCGACCACGACGTCACGGGCGTCGTGCACCTCGCCGGCTTCAAGTACGCGGGCGAGTCGGTCAAGCGCCCCCGTCACACCTACACGCAGAACGTCACGGGCACCGTGAGCCTGCTCGACGCCATGGCGCAGACGGACGTCACCCGGATCGTCTTCTCGTCGTCGGCGGCCACCTACGGCACCCCCGACGTCGACCTCGTGACCGAGCAGACCGAGACCCACCCCGAGTCGCCCTACGGCGAGTCGAAGCTCGTCGGCGAGTGGCTGCTCGCCGACGAGGCGCGCGCCGCCGACGCCACCGGCGGCACGCCGTTCCGGCACACCTCGCTGCGGTACTTCAACGTCGTCGGCTCCGGCTCCCCCGACCTGTACGACACCAGCCCCCACAACCTCTTCCCGCTGGTCCTCGACGCGCTGCTCGAGGGCCGGACCCCCGCATCAACGGCACCGACTACGCCACGCCCGACGGCACCTGCGTGCGCGACTACGTGCACGTCGCCGACCTCGCCGTCTCGCACGTCGCCGCCGCGCAGGCGCTCGCGGCGGGCCGCGAGCTCGCGCCCGTCTACAACCTCGGCTCCGGCGACGGCGTCTCCGTGCGGCAGATCATGGACGCGATGGCCCGCGTGACGGGCATCGACTTCACGCCCGACGTCGCCCCGCGCCGCCCCGGCGACCCCGCGCGCATCGTCGCGTCGGGTGAGGCCGCGGCCCGCGACCTCGACTGGGCCATGCGGCACACGCTCGACCAGATGGTCGGGTCCGCCTGGGAGGCCCGCCGGACGCACCCCGCCTGAGAAGGGGGCCGGTCAGGCCCAGCCGAGCTCGTGGAGGCGTTCGTCGTCGATGCCGAAGAAGTGCGCGACCTCGTGGACGACCGTGATCACGACCTCCTCGACGACGTCCTCCCGGGTCTCGCAGATCGCGAGGGTGGGGTTGCGGTAGATCGTGATCCGGTCGGGCAGGGCGCCCGCCGCCCACCAGGAGCCGCGCTCGGTGAGCGGCGTGCCCTCGTAGAGGCCGAGGAGCTCGGGGTCGTCGGCGGGCGCGTCGTCCTCGACGAGCACCACGACGTTGTCGATCTGGGCGGCGAGGTCGCGCGGGATCTCGTCGAGGGCGTCCCGGACGGCGTCCTCGAACTCCTCGCGCGTCATCTCCACCACGCGCCCATCCTCGCAGGCGGGCAGCCCTCGGGGCGTCGCCTGTACACTTGCGGTCGTCCCTGAGCCCCCATCGTCTAGCGGCCTAGGACCCCGCCCTTTCACGGCGGTAGCACGGGTTCGAATCCCGTTGGGGGTACGCGAGCGGTCGCTCGAGCCGGGGCCGGGACCGGATTTCGGGATCGGCTCCTCGGTACGATACGATCCTCTCGGTTCGCTTCACGGAGCGGATCACCACCAGGCCCTGTAGCGCAGTTGGTTAGCGCGCCGCCCTGTCACGGCGGAGGTCGCGGGTTCAAGTCCCGTCAGGGTCGCTCGACAGCGACACCCGGTCACGTCGAAACGACGCGGTCGGGTGTTCTCGTCAGGGCTCTGTAGCTCAGTTGGTAGAGCGTTCGACTGAAAATCGAAAGGTCACCGGATCGACGCCGGTCGGAGCCACCGCAGAAGGACCCTCGGGATCAACCCTGGGGTCCTTCGCCGTTCCTGCGCCCGGGCCGAGGCCGCCGCTCCCACCAGCCGCCTTGCTCTGCACCCGACCTGCGCACTCGATAGTCTCGGGGTGGGCCCAGAGCGTGGACGTCGACCTCGCGAACACAGCGGGCCACGGAGAGGGAGGACGCATGAGCGACTGGGACGACGGTCGGCCCGCCTCGGAACAGCGACCGTCGCTCGGACGGCTCGTCGAGAAGGCCACCGAGCAGGTCACCCGCATCGCACGCACCGAGATCGAGCTCGCCAAGGCACAGCTCGTCGAGAAGGCCAAGAACGCCGGGATCGGCATCGCGCTGCTCGTCGTGGCAGGCGTCCTCGGTTTCTTCATCCTCGTCTACCTGGTCTTCGCGGGGTACCTCGGGCTCGCCCACGTCTTCGTGGACTGGCTCGCCGCCCTCCTCACCGCCGTCGGGCTCCTGATCATCGTCGGGGTGCTCGCGTTCGTCGGCGTCAAGTCGCTCCAGCGGGGCGTCCCGAAGACCGACGAGACCGTCCAGAGCCTCAAGCAGGACCTCGCCGCGCTCAAGGGAGGTGGTGCCCGATGAGCACCAAGGAGACCCAGCTCCAGGAGGAGCTCGCCCAGGCCCGCGCCGAGCTCGCGAGCACCGTCGACGAGCTGTCGGCCCACCTCGACCCGCGTGCCCAGGCGTCGCGCTTCGCCGCGTCGACCAAGCAGGCGGCCACGGACACTGCCGGCCTCTTCACGGGGACGGGATGCCCCGCCAGGAGCACCGGGCGCGGAACGTCAAGGTGCTCGTCGGGGTGGGTGTCGCCGTCGTCGCGCTGGGCGCGCGGGCGATCCTGCGCAAGCGCTAGCAGCCCTGCCCGCACCGTCGCGTCGGGGCCCGCACCGAGGGGCCGCTGCCCGCGCTCGTACCGCGGGGCCGCGGACCTCTCGGTCGAGTGGTTCTCGGCTCAGTTCTTCTTCGCGTCGTCGTCCGAGGTCGTCGCGGCGCCGAGCAGCGCCCGCACCTCCGCCTCGGGGTAGCGACGGTGGCCGCCGAGCGTCCGGATGTAGGAGAGCTTCCCCGCCTTGGCCCACCGGGTGACCGTCTTCGGGTCCACGCGGAAGAGGCTTGCGACCTCGGCCGGGGTCAGGAGGACCTCGGGCTCGCCCTGCATGCCGTGTGCAGTCATGCTCCACCTCCACAGTGCGCCGCACGGTCCAGCGGGTGCCGGACGCCCTCTGCACGACGCCACATCTCCCTTCCATGATGACAGTCCGCGCAAAGTCGACTACTCGGGCGATGGGTGAAATGAGGCGAGAGGCCACGAGCGGGAAGAACGGCACGCGTGCGTGATGTCGGACACGTCGAGCAGCCCGGGCACCCCCGACCGGGGCCGTACCAGGCCGAACGGCCCCCTCCAGAGGGTGCTCCGCACGACCCGCCCGGCGCGCGAGTGGTCGGAACCGCCTCGGACCATGTACCGTTGTGCACTGGAACAGACGAGACATCACCAGGGCCGCACGCGTCTGCGCGTCGCCTGCCCTGGCTTTCACGTTGAGGGGGTCGAGCCATATGGGACGCGGCCGTCAGAAGGCGAAGCAGACCAAGGTCGCTCGCCGATTGAAGTACTACAGCCCCGACACGAACTACCACGCGCTCGAACGCGAGCTCGGCGGAAGTTCGTCTCACACCGACGTCGCCACCGACTCGAGGCTCGAGTCGAACGACGACGAGTTCCAGGATCGTTACAACGACTGGAACGACGAGCGCTGACGTCTCCGTCGGGTGATGCCGCCCGCCGGACGGCGTGCGGCATCACCCCGGTCTCTCAACGGTAGCTCCCGATCATCCGCACCGCGCCCGCGTGGACGCCCTTGGTGCCGGTGACCAGGTCCTCACCGATCGTCGTCGACGGGTCGTGCTGCTCGACGGTTCCGAGCACCCAGGCCGGCAGCCCGAGCGCCTCACAGCGCGCGAGCGCGGCGTCGACGCCCTCCGCCCCCACGATCGCGACCATGCCCACGCCCAGGTTCAGGGTGTTCTCGAGGTCGCGCTGCGGCACCTTCCCGAGGTCCCGTACGGTGCGGAACACGGCCGGCACCTCCCACGACGCCCGGTCGACGGTCGCGATGGTCCCCGCCGGCAGGACGCGCGCCAGGTTCGCCGCGAGCCCTCCCCGGTGACGTGGGTGAACCCGTGGACCTGTGCGGCGTCGTCGGCGGCGAGGGCGAGGCAGTCGCTCGCGTAGACGCGCGTCGGGGTGAGCAGCTCCTCGCCGAGCGTCTTGCCGAACTCGTCGACGTGCCGGTCGAGCTCCCAGCCCGCGTGCTTCACGACGGCGCGGACGAGCGAGAACCCGTTCGAATGCAGGCCCGACGACCCGAGCCCGATCAGCACGTCGCCCGGACGCACCCTGTCGGGGCCGAGCAGCGCATCCGCCTCGACGACGCCCGTCGCGGCGCCGGCGACGTCGTACTCGTCGGGGCCGAGGAGACCGGGGTGCTCCGCGGTCTCGCCGCCAACGAGCGCCGTGCCCGCGACCTCGCACGCGGCCGCGATCCCGCGGACGACGTCGGCGATCCGCTCGGGCACGACCTTGCCGCACGCGATGTAGTCGGTCATGAAGAGCGGCTTGGCGCCCACCACGACGATGTCGTCGACGACCATGCCGACGAGGTCGAAGCCGATCGTGTCGTGCACGTCGAGGGCCTGCGCGATCGCGACCTTCGTGCCCACGCCGTCCGTCGACGTCGCGAGGAGCGGGTGCCGGTAGCGGGTGAGCGCCGCCGCGTCGTACAGGCCGGCGAATCCGCCGACCCCACCGAGGACCTCGGGGCCGTGCGTGCGGCGCACCGCGTTCTTCATGAGCTCGACGGCCTTGTCGCCGGCCTCCGTGTCAACGCCCGCGGCGGCGTAGGTCAGACCATCGGTCACAGGTGATCTCCAGGGGTGTGGCGTCGTCGTGACGGCAAGGGAAAAGAACGCCCCGAGGGACGTGAGAGGAACGAGCCCGAGGTCACGGGTGGTCGAGCGCGTTCGCGCCGCCCGCGCCCACGGACAACGACAGGAGGCCGTCCTCCGGGGCGCCGAGGGGCAGCACGTCCTGCTCGAGCAGGTGCTTGCCGAGCTGGTCGGCCGGCGGCAGCTCGATTGGGTAGTGGCCGCTGAAGCAGGCCGTGCACAGCTGGCTGGAGGGCTGCTCGGTGGCGGCGATCAGGCCCTCCATCGAAATGTAGCCGAGCGAGTCGGCACCCAGGGAGGCGGCGATCTCGTCGACTCCCAGCCCGTTCGCGATGAGCTCGGCGCGCGACGCGAAGTCGATGCCGTAGAAGCACGGCCACTTCACGGGCGGGGAGCTGATCCGCACGTGCACCTCAGCGGCGCCGGCCTCGCGGAGCATCCGGATCAGCGCGCGCTGCGTGTTGCCGCGGACGATCGAGTCGTCCACGACGACGAGCCGCTTGCCGCGGATGACCTCACGCAGCGGGTTGAGCTTGAGCCGGATGCCGAGCTGCCGGAGCGTGTCCGACGGCTGGATGAACGTGCGGCCCACGTACGCGTTCTTGGTCAGGCCCTGCCCGAACGGGATGCCCGACTCCTGCGCGTACCCGACCGCGGCGGGCGTGCCCGACTCGGGGACCGGGATGACGAGGTCCGCCTCGACGGGGTGCTCGCGCGCGAGCTCGCGGCCCATCTCGACGCGGCTCGCGTGCACGGACTTGCCGTTGATCGACGTGTCGGGGCGCGCCAGGTAGACGTACTCGAAGATGCAGCCCGCGCGCTCCACCTCGGCGAACTTGGTCGACCGGAGGCCGTCGGCGTCGATGGCGATGAGCTCGCCCGGCTCGACCTCGCGCACGAACGACGCGCCCACGATGTCGAGGGCCGGCGTCTCCGACGCGACGACCCAGCCGCGCTCGAGCCGGCCCAGGACCAGCGGGCGCACGCCCTGCGGGTCGCGCGCCGCGTAGAGGGTGCGCTCGTCCATGAAGACCAGGCTGAACGCGCCGCGCAGGCGCGGGAGCACCTCGAGCGCCGTCGCCTCGAGCGTGTGGTCCTGGTCGCCCGCGAGGAGCGCCGTGACCAGCGCGGTGTCCGTGGTGTTGCCCCGTGCGAGCTCGCCGCGACGCTGCGCGCCGTACCGCTCCGCGACGAGGTTCACCAGCTCCGCGGTGTTCGTCAGGTTGCCGTTGTGCCCCAGCGCGACCGTGCCCGACGCCGTCGGGCCGAGGGTCGGCTGCGCGTTCTCCCAGGTCACCCCGCCCGTCGTCGAGTAGCGGCAGTGCCCGACGGCGATGTGGCCCGTGAGCGCGTTGAGCGCGGTCTCGTCGAAGACCTGGGAGACGAGCCCCATGTCCTTGTAGACGAGGATCTGCTCACCGTTGCTGGTCGCGATGCCCGCGGACTCCTGGCCGCGGTGCTGGAGCGCGTAGAGACCGAAGTAGGCGAGCTTGGCGACCTCTTCGCCGGGTGCCCAGACACCGAAGACCCCGCAAGCATCCTGCGGGCCCTTCTCGCCTGGCATCAGATCGTGGTTGAGACGTCCATCTCCGCGGGGGCCACGCATCTAGTGTGACACAGCGGTTGTGAAGGACCTGGCCCCGTTGTGGGCATGCGTTCGGCTGTTTCCGGAGCTCCCTGACAGCCGAACGCATGCCCACAGCGCTACTTGCAGGTCTTGGCCGCGTAGGCCTTCGTGGACGTCTGGTAGTGGCCGGCGCCGTCGTAGTAGTAGGCGGCGATGGTCACGGAGCCGGCGTCGACCGACGTCTTGCCCGTGGCGAAGACGTTCGAGACCGAGGTGAACGGCGCGACGCCGCTGAACTTCTGGTCACCGAACGCGGTGGTGAGCCGGACGTCGATCTTGTGGTCCGCCTCGCCGTTGACGACCGAGGTGCTCAGGTAGACCTGGCCGCCCGAGCAGAACGGGACGGCCGTCGGGGCCTTGGTCGCGACCGCGGGCAGCGGGGCCTTGACCGTGAGCGGCACGCGCACGACCGTGCCCGAGGGCTGCACGAGGAGGACCAGGTCGTACGACCCCGGCTTCGTCGTCGTCGGCACGGTGATCGCGACGCTGGAGACGCCCTTCGCGTTGACGGACGCCGTGCCGAGCGAGGTGCCCGGCTTCTTCGGGTCGAACGCCGCACCCGACGGCACGAGGTACTCGGTCAGCGACGTGTTCCGCGGGGCGCCGAGCGACGTGAGGTTGAGGCTCGAGACCTTCGCGCTCGCGACCTCGCCGGCCCGCGTCGCCTTGGGCGCCCTGTCGACGACGACGTGCGAGCGCGCAAACGACGGCGACAGCGGCAGGTGCTTGCCGAGATAGTCGATCCAGCCGTCACGGTCGATCAGGCCGGAGTCCTTCGCGTCGGTGCCCTCGAGGAACTCGCGGAAGTTGTCGCCGCCCTCGGTGAGGAACGAGAACGTGCCGATGCGGTACTCGCCCTCCGGGTCGATGGGCTTGCCGTTCACGTAGACGCTCAGGACGTGGTGGCCGGGCGTCGCGTTCGGGTCGAGGGTGTCGACCGTGTACGTGACGTTGTCGGACAGACCGAGGTTGAGGTACGGCCGCGACGGGCGGTTGCCGTCGGCGTCGGTCTGCCACTGCTGCTCGAGGAGCGTCGTGAACTGGGCGCCGGTGAGCGTGACGGTCCAGAGGTTGTTGACGAACGGCAGGACGCTGTTCGCGTCGGCGTAGCTGATGACGCCGTCGTCGCCCCTGAAGAGCTCGGCGCGCAGGCCGCCGGGGTTGACGACGCCGATCTCCGCGCCGCCGCGCGACGGGTCGGCGAGGGTGTCGCGCAGCGCGTTCGCCACCGTGTTGCCGAGGGTCGACTCGGACTCACGGTCGTCACGCCCGGTGATCGGGTTCGCCGGGTCCGGCTGCGTGTACTTCCCTTGACGTACGACCCGCCGACGTACGCGGTCGTGATGTCGCTCGTGACCTTGCCGACGGGCTGCTTGCCGACCTCGTCCGCGTACGCGAGCGCGTCCTTGACGATGCCGTCGACCTTCGCGACCGCCGGGTACTGCGCGATCAGGTCCGCGGCCGGCGTCGTCGTGCGGGCGACGTTCTGGACCGTGTACGACTCGACCGCGTGGGTCGCGGTGTCGAGCGTGAGCGAGACGTGCCCGACGTTCTCGCCGTAGTCGCCCGTCTGGATGATCGGGCGGGTCTTGCCGGCCTCACCCGGGATCGGCGCGTCCCACGCGTACTCCTTGTGCGTGTGGCCCGTGAAGATGGCCGCGACCTTGGGGCTCGTCTTCGTCACGATGTCGGCGAACGCACCGCCCGCCGCGACCTCCTGGTCGAGCGTGGCGCCGTCGGGCGTGCCCTCGCTCGCGCCCTCGTGGAGCGTGGCGACGACGACGTCCGCCTCACCGTTCGACGGGTCGCCGTCGGTGAGCTCGTCCGCGGTCTTGTTGATGGCGGCCACCGGGTCGCCGAAGTCGAGGGTCGCGACGCCGGCCGGCGAGACCAGCGTCGGGGTCTCCTGCGTGACCGCCCCGATCACGCCCACCTTGACGCCGTCGACGTCGATCACGTCGTACGCGGGCAGGGCGGGCGTCGTCGTGCCGTGCTCGTAGACGTTCGCGCCGAGGTACGGCCAGTTCGCCCGGTCGTCGATGCGGCCCGTGAGGTCGGAGTAGCCCTTGTCGAACTCGTGGTTGCCGACCGCGGAGACCTGGAGCCCGAGCGCGTTGAGGACGTCGATGGTCGGGGCGTCGTCCTGGACGGCCGAGGCGAACAGGGACGCGCTCACGTTGTCGCCCGCCGACAGGAAGACTGTGCCGTCGGGGTTCTGCGCCTTGAGCTGCTCGACGGTCCCCGCGAAGTTCACGGTGTTCGTGTCGATGCGGCCGTGGAAGTCGTTGATGGCGACGAAGTCGAGGGTCGTCGTGGGGTCGTCCGCGGCGTTCGCGGCGTTCGCCGCCAGGACGGACCCGCCGCCGACGGCGAGCGCGGCCGCGGTGAAGCCCGCGACGACGCGGCGGTGGGTGCGCCGTCGTCGACCGGCGGTGGTGGGTGCTGTGCTGTCAGTGCTCACGGGTGCCTCCTTGTCGGTGACCGAGTCCCACCCGGGCAGCGGGACGCAGGGTCACGACGTCAGCGGCACAGGTGGCGTTGCGATCTCACCTGACCCGTATGTCGGGGCTGTGTCAAGACTGTGACGTGCGGAAGACGTCGGCGTGTCGCCCCGAGGACGACCCTCCTGCGGGGACGTCGCTCAGCCGCGGTGGCGGTCGAGGCTGCGGCGGTCGGAGTAGACCGCGAGCAGGCCCGCGACGGCCATGCCGAGGCAGACCCCGGCGAGGACGACCAGCGAGAAGAGGACGCCCGGCTTGTCGATCGAGTTCCCGCCCCAGCGCGAGAGCATGAGGCCACCGACCACGAGACCGAGGACCGCGCCCAGCAGCGCCCCCGCCTTGAGGAAGTTCTGGTACCGGGGGCGCGGCGCGTCCGCCCCTCGACGGCGGCGGTGACGTCGACGTCGGTCGCCTCGACCCGCGCGTCCGAGGGCAGCTCGACCTCGACGGGCTCGGCCTCGTCCTCCGGCTCGGCGACGGGCTCTGCCGACGTGCCCGAGGTCGTCTCGTCGTCGGGGGTGCGGGCGTCTTCCGGACGCGCGGCGGGGCCGGCAGGGTCGGGCGTGGTGCTCACGTCGCCCGACCCTACCGGCCCCACCTGGGACCTCAGGACCTGCCCTGGTCAGAGCCGGTCAGCTGCAGTCCTTCGCCTTGTACGCCTTGGTGTCGACCTGGTAGTGGCCGGCGCCGTCCCAGTAGTAGCCGGCGACCGTGAGGGTGCCCGCCGGGATCGAGGCCTTGCCCGTCGCGAAGACCTGCGACACCGACGTCAGCGGCGCGACCTTGGTGAACTTCTGGTCGCCGTAGGTCGTGGTGAGGCGGATGTCGAGCGCGTGCTTGGGCTCGCCCGCCACGACCGACGTCGACAGGTACACCTTCCCGGCCGAGCAGAACGGCACGGCCGTGAGCGCCTTGAGCCGCACGTCGACCGGCGCCTTCAGCGGCAGGTCGAGGCCCACGAGGATCGGGTCGTGGTCGGAGGACCGGAACGGCGTCGTGTCGTAGAGGTTCGTCACGTTGTAGTTGTACCGGCTGTACTCGCCCGCGATCGGCTCGACCGAGTTGATGTTCCAGATGTCGGCCTTGGCGACCTTCGCGAGCGACGCCGACGCGAACGCGTGGTCGATCGACCCCACGTACCCGTCGAACAGGTACGTCTGCTTGCCCGTCGTGGCACCCAGGTCGGTGTACCCGGCGTCGGTGATGACCTTGACCGGGTCCTCCTGGCCGTAGGCGTTGAAGTCGCCGACCAGCAGGATCTTGTCGGTCCCCGCGTCCTTCGCGAACGCCGTCGCGAAGTCGAGGGCGGCGTTCGCCTCCTTGACGCGCGTCGCGTTGTACGCGCCCTGCCCGTCGCCCGTGTCGGTGTCGCCCGGGCCGGGGTTGTCGCCGTCGAAGGTGCCCTTGGACTTGAAGTGGTTCGAGACCACGACGACGTCGTCGGCCTGGGTGCCACCGACCGGGCGCCAGGTCTGGGCGAGCGGCTGGCGGGCGATCCCGTCGAAGGCCGCCGAGCCCACGAGCAGCTTCGAGTCGCCGACGGGCTGCACGACGGCCGGCTTGTAGATGAATGCGACGCGGATGACGTCCTCGTCGGCCGGGAGGTTCGCCGGGGACGGCACGAACTTCCACGTCCCGGCGCCCGCGGCCGCGTTGAGCGCGTCCGTGAGCTTCGCGAGCGAGGCGTCGCGGTTCTCGCCGTCGGTGGTGAGCGAGTTCTCGATCTCCTCGAGCGAGACGACGTCCGCGCCGAGGCCGTTGATCGCGTTCACGATCTTGGTCTGCTGGCGGTCCAGGTTGGCCGCGTCCCACGCGCCGCGGGCGTTGCAGCCCGTCTTCACGGTGATCGGGTTGCCGTCGCGGTCGGTGTACGGCTGGCAGCCGGAGAGCTGGTCGCCCGTCGTCGTGAAGTAGTTGAGGACGTTGAAGCTCGACACGTGCAGGGTGCCCGCGACCTTCGGGGCGTCCGTGCGGGTGTTCTCGAACGTGACGGGCTGGACGGCGTCCGCGACGTCGGGCGTGAGCTGGGCGAGCGGCTCGAAGGCCCACGCGTCGTACCGGTAGTCGAGGATCACCGGGGTCGTGAAGGTGACCTGGGCTCCGACGCGCGCCGGCTTGCCGCCCGTGAGGTACGGGAGCGGCTTGCTCGTGTTGGCGGCCGTCGAGAAGTTGGTCGTCGCACCGTCGTCGAGCACGACGCCGCGCGCGGCCCGGTCGGTGACCGCGGCCTGCGCCTCGGCGCTCCCGGGCGGCCGACCTGCGTCGGCTGCACGAACGGCTTGTCGCCCGCAGCGAGCAGGAACGACCCGTAGTAGTTCGTGTCGTAGTTGTCGGCGACGACGTAGTGGCCCGTGGGCGCGACCAGCATGCCCTCGAGGCTCTCGCGCTGCGCGTCGGTGCTCGGGAAGGCGACCGTCGCGGGCTTGACCGCGGGGACGGCATCGTCGAGGACGGTCCACGTGGTGGCGGACAGCTCGGTCAGGCCCGAGTACTCCGAGACGGTGCCCGTGACCTCGACGTACTGGCCGGGCTTCAGTGCTGCGGCGGCCGCGCTCGAGTAGACGAAGAGGCCGTCGGACGCGTGGTGCGTCGCGAGATCGACGTCGCCGCCCGTGCCCGGCGTCTGGATGTAGAGGCCGTTGTAGCCGCCCGTCGGGTACGCCGCCGTCACGACGCCGCGAGTCGTGACCGTCTTGCCGACGTACGGGCTGGTGTCGGTGGTGCCCTGCACCTCGGCGATCGTCGCGTCCGTGCCGGGGTCCGGGGTGCCCGGGTCGGTCGGGGTCGTGTCGTCGCCCGTGTTCTGCGGGGTGACCGTCGAGCCGACGGTGAGGTCGGCGGCGTTGTCGTCGGTGTCGGTCGCGCCGTCGCCCGCGCGCTGCAGCGAGCTCGGCGTCGTGTTCCCGGGGAGCCCCGTGACCGGGTGGCCCTCGTACGTGTTCGAGGTCCCGTACCCGACGAGGTCGACGACGTGCGCGGCGGTCGCAGCGCTGCCCGTCACCGAGCCTGTGGGGAGGGTGAGCTTGTCGGCCGTCGACGCGAGGACGAGCGTGCCCGTCGAGCCCGACGGGTTGAGCGCCACGCCCGACGCGTCCGGGGTCGGGAGGGCCTCGCCCGTCGCGCCGTTCGAGCCTCCCGCGACCAAGTAGTGCCCGCCGGCAGCGATGGACCCGGTGAGGGCGACCGTGGAGGTCGACGCGCCCGTCCCCGTCGCCGGGCGGTACTGCACCGACCAGCCGTCGACGTCGACCGCCGAGCCCGTCGGGTTGTAGAGCTCCACGAACTTCGTCGTGTAGGGGGCGTTGGCGCTGCCACCCGACAGGTACGCCTCCGAGATCACGACGTGCGAGGCGGCGTCGGCCTGCGCCGTCGGGCCGTCACCTCCGCCCGTGGCGGCCCACGCGGCCGCTCCCCCGCCCGTGACCACGAGGGCCGCCGTCGCGCCGAGCGCCGCGACCCTCCTCCAGCTGTGCTGACCGTCCACGTTGACTCCTCGGTGTGTCGAGCTGTCTCGCGAGCTCGGGCGGCGCCCGAACCGCACGGCGACGTGCGGTCGTCGTGGCACCGGACGTCGTCGTCATCCCAGGGCACGCCCGTGTCGCCGTGATGAACGGCCTGTGAACGGGGCGTCACCCCGCGCCACACGCTGCCCGACGGCGGCCGGTTCCGCACGCGGACGGCGCGCCACCACCGCAGGAGCGGGTGGTCGCGGCTAGCGTCCACCGCCATGGGTCGGGATGCGGAGCTCGTGCGGTTCGAGAGCGCCGAACCGAACGCGCGCGGGCACCATCCGGGAGTGTTCGGGCTGGCGAACGGGCTCGCGCGGGCGGGCGTCCTCACCGCGGAGGACCATGCGTGGTGGCGTCGCAGCAACGCCTGGTGCACCGAGGCCTACCGGGACCCGTCCGCGGTCGACCCGCTGGTCTACGACCGAGCGGTGAACCCCGGGGCGAAGGCCTGGTTCAGGGCGTCGGCGGTCGAGCTCGTCGACAAGGCACGCGAGTACCTCGTCCTGCTCGACCGGTACGGGGTCGCGTGGGTCGAACGACGCACCAGCAGCCCCGGGCGCGTCGTGTACGCGGACGAGGTCCAGGTCGTGGCGGTTCCGCTCGACGGCGACCGCGGTTGAGGGCCGGCCAACGCTCTCGTCGGGCAGAGCCACGGGGAGTGCGAGCCGCGCCGACTACGAGGCCGGCAGGGCCGCCGTGACGTCGACCTCGACCAGCTGACCCGGAAACCCGAGCTGCGCGACCCCCAGCAACGTGCTCGCGGTGGTGAACGCGGGCCCGACCGCCGAGGTGGTCAACCTGTCCCACACGCGTCCGAGAACGCCGCGGTCAGCGGTGACGACGTAGATCACCGTGCGGACGACGTCCTCGGGCCCAGTGCCGACGACGGCCAGGGCCGCGAGGACGTTCGCCGCGACCTGGTCGATCTGCGCGTCGAGATCGTCCGACACGAGGTTCCCCGCACCGTCGAGCGGGCACTGGCCGGCGAGGTACGCGGTCCGACCGGCGGGCACGACGGTCACATGGTGGTAGCCCGGGGTTCCGTGCAGGCCGGCGGGGTTGATGCGCTCGATCTCCGATGCCATGCACCCGATCGTCGTCCGATGGCCGCCTGAGGACGAGCGGATATCGACGAGCAACCGGGTTCGGCGAGCCGAACCCGGTGGTTTCGAACGCCTGTTCGAGTGGGTGTCGGTGGGTCGGTGTTGACTGGGGGCATGACGACGACGGCGGGCGCGGGTTCTGATCTCGCTGTGCCCTCCCATTCCGGCCCGGAGGGCGGGGTGCCGTCGTTGAGTCTGGGGGAGGACGAGGCCACGGTGGCGGGGGTCGTGCGGGCGATCGGTCAGGTCGAGTCGATGATCCGGACCGCGACCGGGTGGCGGACCGAGCTGTTGGAGGTCGCGCGGCGGCTGGTCGAGTCCGACCCGGGGTCGTTGCTGGCCCCGGACCTGGCTCCGGATGCGTGGTCCGGGTCCGAGGACGCCACGCTGGCTTAGCGTGCCCTGGTCGCCGAGGTCGCGACGGCTCTCACGGTGCACGAACGCACCGCGTCGCGGTTGCTGGACGAGGCGCAGGTCCTGGTGGGTGCCCTGCCTGCGACGGTCGCGGGGATGCGGGCGGGTCGGGTGTCCTACCGCCACGCCCAAGCTGTGGTGGAGCACACCGGCGACCTCGACCCCTCCGACCGGGCCGAGGTCGAGACCGCGGCGTTGCCGGTCGCGGGGTCGATGCCGCCGGGTGCGTTCGGGCGCCACGTCGCCCGGTGCCGGGAGCGTCGGCTCGCCGAACCGGTCAACGTCCGCCACGAGCGGGCCGCGGCCCGCCGGTGGGTGCGGGTCGAACCGGCCCGGGACGGGATGGCGTTCCTCACCGCGTACCTGCCCGCGGCCACGGCGTGCGCGGTCGAGGACCGGATCGATCGGGCCGTGGCCGTGCTGGGTGGCCCGGATGAGCCGCGGACCGTCGACCAGCTGCGCGCGGACGTGCTGTCCGCGCTGCTGCTCGACGACGGCACCCTCGACCTGGCCGCCCTCAGCCTCCAGGTGCCAGTCGCCGACACCGGCCTGGACACTGACCCGAGCCATCGTCCCGGCGGCCCGGACGGTTCAGGCACCGAGCGGCCCGAGGAGGGGGCCCGGCCGGGGTGCGGGAGCTGTGGGACCGGCTGCAACACGCCACGTTCGAGCCCGACGACTCTGCCCGGCGCGTGGCCGCGACCCGGGAGGCGATGGCCCGGATCGCGCGCAGCATCGTGCCCCACGTCACGGTCACCGTCCCCGTCCTCACCCTGCTTCGCACCCTGACCACCCAAGGCGAACCACCGCAGGGCACCGGCCTGGACGATCGCACGACCCCACCACGTTCGGCCGGCCCGCTACCGGCGTCATCGTCACCGCCGCCACCACCGGCACCGTCGCGGGTCGTTGAGGCGGCGTGCCCGCAGGTCGCGCACCTGGACGGGTACGGGCCGATCGACGACCACACCGCGACCCTCCTCGCGGCCCGGGCACCCTCGTTCCGGCGCCTGCTCACCCACCCCCACACCGGGGCCGTCCTCGCGCTGGGACGCGGCACCTACACCGTCCCGGCGGACCTACGCGCCTACCTGCGCCTGCGCGATGCCACCTGCCGGTTCCCCGGCTGCTCGCGGGCCGCGAGGCGCTGCGACACCGACCACACCGTGCCCTACGTCACCGGCGGGACCACCGACGCCACGAACCTCGCCCACCTGTGCCGCACACACCACCGTCTCAAGCACGCCACCCGTTGGGACGCGCGCCACACCGGCACCGACGGCACCCTGGCCTGGACCTCGCCCACCGGACAAGAACACACCACCCGACCCGCACTCGCCTTCCCCGCCCCGGACGAGATCACCGACGCGGTCGCCGACGACGACCCACCCCCGTTCTGACGCCCACCCCCGTTCTGACGCAGGGCCACCGCTCCGGGCTCCGCTCGCGCAGCGACCCGATCTGACGAGCTCGGTCCGCGAGGTGCGGATGGTTGACTGGTGCGCGTGGATCTCGAGCAGTGCAAGGCCGCGGACGTCGGAGCGTTGACGGCCTTCCTGGGTCAGGTCGACCTGACCCTCAGCGGCCTGGATGCCGAGAACGTTCGGTTGTGGCTCGGACGCGACGAACAGGGTGCGGTTGTCGGGAGCACCGGCTACGAGATGAGCGCCGATGGCCGTCACGCCCTGATCCGGAGCGTCGCCGTGAGCTCTGCGGAACGATCCCGCGGGCGAGGCAGTGCCCTTGCCCGATTCGCCCTGGAACGGGCCGCGGAAGAGGGAGCGACGACGGCCTGGCTCTTCAGCCGCCGTTCCGGGCCGTTCTGGCAGAGTCTCGGTTTCGCGCAAGCCGATCGTGACGAGCTCGCTCAGGCGCTCGCTCACACCCATCAGATGCGCCTGTTCCAGCAGACCGGCCAGCTCGACCGCGAGGTCGCATGGTCACGCCCGTTGGAAACAGCCTGACGTCGTGGGCTCGGCGGCGTGCGTCTGCGCCCGGTACACCTAGCGCGGGCGCGCCGCCTGCAGCGGCAACCACCGGGCGACCTCGGCCGCGCGCTCACCCGAGGCCCGCACGCGCCCGTCGGCGACGGCGTCGTCCCACCCGAGTGTCCCGGTCACGAGCCCGAACCACGTCTCCGGGTCGGTCTCCACGACGTTCGGCGGCGTCCCCCGCGTGTGTCGCGGACCCTCGATCGCCTGCACCGCACCCCACGGCGGAACGCGGACCTCGACGGCGTGACCGGGGGCGACGTCGGCGAGCTCCTCGAGCGTGAAACGGACCGCGGTGGCGACGTCGGCGCGCACCGGCCCGGACCCGGCGGCGAGCGCCGCGCGCCATCCGGCGATGGCCGCGCGTCCGGCGTCGGGCGCGGTGCGGCGACGCGGCGTCATACGCCACGCTCGCCGGCGGCGCCGACGTCACCGTCGGCGGACGGGACGTCACCCTCGGCGAGGACGAACGCGATGCGACGTTCCTCGACGGACGCCTCGGTGAGCCGCACCCGGACGGGCTCGCCGAGCGGCAGCGCGGCCCCCGTGACCGACGCGCGGAGGGCGGGCTTCGCGACCACCACCTGTCCCCGCTCCCCGCGGCGCGGGCGGGGTCCGCCGCGTCCTTCGGCTTCGCGGGCTTGTCGTCGACGTCGACGACGACGCCGTCGAACACGTCCCCCACCCGGTCCGCGACGAGGGCGGCCTCGACGGTGTCGAGGCACGCCCGCTCGAACGACCCGGCCTTCTGCCCCGTGCGGGCCATGATCTTGGGCAACGCGCCGAGCCCGTCGAGCACCCAACCGGGCACGGGATCGCCCGAGCACGCCGCAAGGCATGCCTCGGTGCCGTACCGGTCGACGAGCCGCCGCAGCGGCGCGGTGACGTGCGCGTACTCGGCGGCGATCGCGGCGTGCCGCGTGACGACGCCGTCGCCCGGGTCGTCGGACACGGTGGGCAGCTCGGGCAGCTCGGACGCCGCCGGCAGGTCCGTGCCGCCGAACGCCAGGTACGACGCACCGCGGAACAGCGTCGTCGCCTCGGTGAGGAACGCGGCGTGGTGGGGCTGGGCGGAGTCGAGGGTGCGCAGCAGCTCCCCGTAGGACTGCTCCGCGGGCCACGGGATGCCGAGCGCTCGCGCGGTGCGGCGGAGCCGGGCGACGTCCCGCGGGTCCGCGGGCGGGAGCGTGCGCAGGATCCCGACCCCGCCGGCGCGCATGAGCCGCGCCGCCGCGATCCCGGTGAGCAGGGAGATCTGGGCGTTCCACCCCTCGACGGGCAGGGTGGAGCGCAGCTCGAGGGTGGTGGTGCCGTCGTCGTGGGTGACGGCGACCTGTTCGGGCACGTCGAGCGACACGCCGCCGCGTTCGCGCTCGCGCTCCTGCCGCAACGACCCGATCTCCTTCAGCAGGGCGAGCGTCTCCCCGACGCTGTCCGGCCACCGCGCATCGTCGGGTTCCCCTTCGTCCTGGCTGCCCGACGACGGCGCTCGCCCGTCGAGCGCGGCCTGCGCCTCCTCGTAGTTCAGGCGGGCGACGGACCGCACGACACCGCGGCGCACGGTGACACCCGGTGCGTCGGCGGTCTCCTCGACGATCTCCCCACGCCCGTCGAGGACGATCCGCCAGACGACGGCCGGACGGTCGGCGTCGGGCAGGAGGCTCGCCGCGCCCTCCGAGAGCGTCGCGGGGTGGAGCGGCGTGCGCCCGTCCGGGCCGTAGAGCGTCGTGCCGCGCGCGTGCGACTCGGTGTCGACGGGGCCACCGGGCTCGACGAACGCGGCGACGTCGGCGATGGCGTAGTGCACGACGAAACCCGAGCCTGCGCCGTCGGGCCCGGCGCTCCCGGACCCGCTGACGCGCTCGAGGGCCATCGCCTGGTCGAGGTCCATCGAGCCCGGCGGGTCGATGGTGAGGAAGGGCACGGAGCGCAGGTCCTCGCGCCCGGGTCCGGGTGTCGCGAGGGTCGGACCGCGGGAGGCCGCGCGCTCGGCGTCGGCGAGGACCTCGGGCGTGAAGTCGTCCGGGATCTCCATCTGGCGGCGCAGGGCGGCGAGCGAGCGGCGCACGGCACGCGACGTCGCGGCGTCCGCGCCGGCGATCCTCAGGTACTGGGCAGGCACACCCCGAGGCTAGAGGGTGTCGGGCGCGACCACCGCGTAGAGCAGCGCGCGCAGGTCGTCGTCGGCGTCGGAGCCGGCCCGGAAGACGAGCCGGAGCGCGAGCGCGGGGACGTCGAGGTCGAGCCGGGCCAGCGTGCCCGCGGCGATGTCGTCGGACACGGCGAACTCGGGCAGCAGCGCGAGGCCGAGCCCCTGCGCCGCCCAGGACCGCAGCACCGGCACCCCACCCGCCTCGACCCGTTCGACGACCTCGCCGAGCAGGCGCTCGCCCGCGTACCGGAACGAGCACCCGGGGACGTTCACGAGGAGCCGCTCACCGCGCAGGTCGACCGGCTCGAGACCAGCCGCCGCCGCGAGCCGGTGACCGGGCGCCGCGACGAGCGCGAGCGGGACGGGCTCGACGTCGACGTGCTCGAGCGCCCCCGACGGGACCGGGTACCCGAGCTCGCCCAGCGGACCTCCGGAGTCGAGGACGAGGGCGGCGTCGAGCGACCCGTCGAGGACGCCGTCGAGCAGGGCGGCGCGCGAGACCGACGACGTGAGCGCCACGTCCAGGCCGGGCCGCTCCGCCGCGAGACGCGCGGCGACCCGCGGCACGTAGGTCGCGGCGATCGTCTCGAGCGCCCCCAGCCGGACCGTCTCCGGGACCGCGGCGACGTCGCGGCGCGCGGCCTCGGCGTCGGCCAGGAGCCGACGCGCCCAGCCCCGCAGGCGCTCCCCGGCCGCGGTCGGCCGCATGCCGCCCGGCCGGCGGACGAAGAGGTCCACGCCGAGCGAGCGCTCGAGCGAGCGCACCTGCTCCGACACCGACGACGGCGCGAGCCCCAGCGCGACCGCGGCGTCCGTCACCGTGCCGTGCCGCAGGACCGCCTCGAACGTCCGCAGCTGCCGCATCTCCACCCGCGCACACCCCCAGCTCGACCCACCGACCCTGCCGACGCAGTATCGGTCCCGTGCGCCCGACGGCGCACCCGGCGCGCCGCCGTCCCCCTCGAGCCCGCTGCCGTTCGGCGGAACCGAACGACGCGTTCGGCGGAGCCGGTGGAGCGACCCCACGCCCGCGTCGAGCCTGGGGCTCGTCCGCACGCTCGAACCCACCTGGAGCCACTCCTTGCTCGTCGACGCCGCCGCCCCTGTCCCGCCCGAATCCCCACCCCTGCCCCGCCGGACCGCCGTCCGGCTGCTCGGCATCGCGCTCGGCTACTTCATGGTCCTGCTCGACATGACCGTCCTTGCCGTCGCGGAACCGGACCTCGCCCGGTCGTTCCACCCGTCCACCGCAGGCCTCCAGTGGACCGTCACGGCCTACACCGTGACGTTCGCGGCCGCGCTGCTCTCGGCCGGTGCCGCGGCCGACCGGTACGGCGCCCGCCGCGTGTTCACGGTCGGCGTCGTGACGTTCGGGCTGGGATCGCTCGCGTGCGCCGCGGCGCCGAACCTGGCCACGCTCGTCGCCCTCCGGGCCGCCCTCGGGGTCGCCGCGGCGGCGTGCGTGCCGGCGTCCATGGCGATGATCGCCGGCCTCTACCCCGACCCTCGACGGCGCGCCCGTGCCGTGTCCGTGTGGGCCGCCGTGAGCGGAGCCGCCGTCGCCGCGGGGCCCGTGCTCGGCGGCGTGCTCGTCGCCGTCGGCGGCTGGCGCGCCGTGTTCCTCGTGAACGTCCCGCTCGCGGCCCTCACGTGCCTGCTCGTCCGGGCGAACGCCCCGGTGCCGACGCTGGCGCCGGCGTCGGCGTCGACGGGACGTCGTCCGGCCGGCTCGGTGGTGCAGCTCGCGGCCGTCGCGGCGCTGGCCCTCGGCACCGACGCGGTCATCGCCCTCGGCGCCGGCGACGTCGTCCACGGCGCCGTCTCGCTCGCGGGCGCCGTCGTCGCCACCGGCGTGCTCGTCGTGGTCGACGGGCGCTCGAGCGTCCCGCTCCTCGTGCGCGGGCCCGGGCTCGGACCGGCCCTCGTGACCGGTGCCGCCGTGAACGCGACGCTCGCCGGCGTCCTCTTCGTCGTCCCCTTGGTGCTCGCCCGGCAGGCGGCGCTCTCGCCGCTCCAGACGGGCCTCGCCTTCCTGCCGATGACCGTCCCGTTCGCCGTCAACCCGCTCCTCACAGGCCGGCTCGTCGCCAGGCACGGTCCGTGGCCGCCGCTGTTCCTCGGCCTCGCGCTGCTCGCGACCGGCGGGCTCGCCCTCGCGGGCGCGGTGCACGGCGACGCCCTGGACCGGGCGCGCGGGTTCGCCGTCCTGCTCGTGGCGCTCGCGGCGCTCGGGTTCGGGACGTCGTTCGCGCTGCCCTCGCTCGTCGCGCTCGTGATCGGCGTCGCACCGCCCGGCACGGCCGGGCGGGCGAGCGGCCTCTTCAGCGCCGTCCGCCAGCTCGGTGCGAGCATCGGTGTCGCCCTCGCGGGCGCCTTCGTGGTCGACGCGCCCGCGACGGGGCTCGTCGCGCTCGCCGGTCTGTGCGCCGTCGCCCTCGTCCTGCTCCTGGTCGCCGCGCGCCGGGCTCGGGAGGCCGGCTGAGCGTGGCGTCAGGCGTTCTCGCGCGCGAGCTCGGCCCGCACCTCCTCGCGCAGCCTGCCGTGGTTCTCCGGGTTGGGCGCCGCGGCCAGCAGCGTCTTCGTGTACTCGTGCTGCGGGTCGAGGATGACCCGGTCCGACGGTCCCCGCTCGACGACCTGCCCGCGGTACATGACGAGGATCTCGTCGGAGAAGTGCCGCGCGGTCGCGAGGTCGTGCGTGATGTAGAGGACCCCGAGGTTCTCCTCGCGCTGGAGGCGCGCGAACATGTTGAGCATCCCGAGCCGGATCGACACGTCGAGCATGGACACGGGCTCGTCGGCGATGAGGAACCGCGCCCCCGGCGCCAGGGCGCGCGCGCTCGCGACCCGCTGGCGCTGACCTCCGGAGAGCTCGTGCGGGCGGCGGTCCGCCATCTCGCGCGGCGGGTTGAGGTTGACCTTCTCGAGGAGCCGCTCGATCTCGGCCTCGACGCCCTCCCGGCCCGACGCGCGGTGGTGGATCTTGATCGGCCGCTCGAGGTGGTGCCCCACCGTGTGGAACGGGTTGAGGGACGCGAACGGGTCCTGGAAGACCATCTGGACGTCGTTCCGATAGCGCATGAGGGCGACGCCCCGGCTGGCGCTCGGCTCGCCGTCGAGCAGGATCTCGCCCGACGTGGGCTTCTCGAGCTTCGCGATCATGCGCGCGACCGTCGACTTGCCCGAGCCGGACTCCCCGACGAGCGCCACGGTCTTCCCGGGCTCGAGCGTGAACGACACGTGGTCGACGGCGCGGAACTTCGAGCTCCGCATCCCGGACCGGACCCGGAAGTCCTTGACGAGGTCCTTGACCTCGAGCGAGCCCGTGCGGCGTGCCCTCTGATCGGTGTCGGTCATGTCAGGCCACCCTCCGGTCTCGCCCGTGCGGATGAACGAACCCCGGTCTCCGGTGAGGCTCGGGAACGACGCCAGCAGGCGCCGCGTGTACTCGTGCTGCGGACGCTCGTAGAGGTCCGCAGCGGTGTTGAGCTCGACGATCTCGCCCTGGAGCATGACCGCGATGCGGTCGGAGATCTCGAGCAGCAGCGGCAGGTCGTGCGTGATGAAGACGACCGCGAACCCGAACTGCTCGCGCAGCCGCATGATCTCGCGCAGGATGCCGCGCTGGACCACGACGTCGAGCGCCGTCGTCGGCTCGTCCATGATCATCACCTGCGGGCGCAGGGCGAGCGCCATGGCGATCATGACGCGCTGCCGCATGCCGCCCGAGAGCTCGTGGGCGAAGCTGTCGAGCCGGTTCGGGTCGACGCCCACCATCCGCAGCAGCTCCTGCGCCTCGGCGAGCATCTGCTTCCTCGGCATGTCGGGGCGGTGGGTCCTGAAGACGTCGAAGAGCTGCCGCTTGACGCTGATGACGGGGTTGAGCGAGTTCATCGCTCCCTGGAAGACCATGGAGATCTTGTCCCAGCGGAACACCCGCAGACGCTCGCCCGACAGGCCGAGGACGTCGATGTCGGTCCCGGACTCGTCGTGGAACGTCACGGCGCCGCTCGCGAGGTCGGCCGGGGGCTTGAGCAGCCGGTTCAGTCCGTAGGCGAGCGTCGACTTGCCGCATCCAGACTCCCCGGCCAGGCCGAGGATCTCGCCGCGGTGCAGGGTGAGGGAGACGTTCTTCACCGCGTGGACGGGCGGGTCGACGAGGTAGTCGATCGACACGTCCGTCGCGGTGAGCACCGGGGTCAGTCCCTCCAGGTAGGCGTCGTGGGACGGCAGGCTCAGGGGTCCGGCCGGCCGGGTCGCGGTCGCGCTCATGCGCCGGCCTCCTCGGTCGTCGCTGCGGCGCGCGACTCGACCTTCCGGGCCTTCCGGACCCGTCGGGTGGCCTTCGGCACGTTGCGCAGCTTCGGGTTGATGATCTCGTCGATGGCGAAGTTGACGAGCGAGAGCCCGCAGCCCAGGAGCGCGATGAGGAGGCCCGGCGGGACGAACCACCACCACGCCCCGAGCGTCAGCGCCGAGCCGTTCTGCGCCTGGTAGAGCATCGTGCCCCAGGTGACCGCGTCGGTCGGGCCGAGGCCGAGGTACGACAGGCCCGCCTCGCCGAGGATCGCGAAGATGACCCCGAAGAGGAACTGCGCCGCCACGAGAGGCAGCAGGTTCGGGAGGATCTCGACGGCGATGATGCGCCGCGACCTCTCGCCTGCGACCCGGGCCGCCAGCACGTAGTCGCGCACGCGCAGCGATCTCGCCTGCGTCCGCAGCACGATCGCCGACCCCGTCCACGCGGTCAGGCCGAGGACTCCCGCGACCAGCCACATGGAGCGGCTCGACGAGTACGCCGCGAGCACGATCGTCAGCGGCAGCGCCGGGATGACGAGCATGATGTTCGTGATGAGCGACAGCGTCTCGTCCGCCCAGCCGCCCAGGTAGCCGGCGAAGATGCCGAAGATCACCGAGAAGATCAGGGCGATCACGCCGACGGTGACGCCGATGAGCAGCGAGCCGCGCGCGCCGTGCGCGAGCTGCGCCCAGATGTCGTTGCCGATCGCGCTCGTGCCGAGCAGGTGGCCCTGCTCGCCGGGCTTCAGGAGGCCGTCGTAGTCGGTGCTGTTGGGGTCGAGCGTGAAGAACGGCACGATGATCGCGAACAGCACGATCAGGCCCGTGATGACCAGCCCGACGACCAGCTTGGGCGACCAGGACGGCATGAGGTCGCGTCGTCGGGAACGGGACTGCGTGGCCGCGGCCGGCTCCCCCGTCACGGCCGCGGCGAGCGAGCCGTCGCCGACGGCCTCGGGGAGGTCCGGTGGAAGACCGTCGACGACGACGCCCGCGGCGGCGACCGTGTCGGCCGCGCCCGTGACCATGTGCGCTTCGCGGACGTCCTCGCCCGTGGTCTCGTGCTCAGCCATGGTGACGCGTCCTCGGGTCGATGAAGCCGTAGATGAGATCCATGAGGAAGTTCACGACGAGCACGGCGACCGTCGTGAGCAGGAACACCCCTGCATGAGCGCGTAGTCCGCGTTGCTGACGGCCGTGATCAAGAGCTTGCCGATGCCGGGGTAGCTGAACACCTGCTCCATCACCAGGGAGCCGGACACGACGAACGCGAGCGCCACGGCGAAGCCGGCGAAGGACGGCAGGGCCGCGTTGCGGACCGCGTAGACCCACAGCACCCGGCGGGGGCGGAGGCCCTTGGCCTCCGCCGTCACGATGTAGTCCTCCGCGAGGGTGGAGACCATCATGTTGCGCATCCCGACGAGCCAGCCGCCGACCGCGCTCAGGATGATCGTCAGCGCCGGCAGGACCGCGTGCTGGAACACGTCGACCATCGACGCCCAGGTCCACTCGGGGTGGTCGTACGTCTGCACGTCCCACCCCCACGAGATGGGCGCGAGGCCGGCCTTCATGCCGAGGAAGTAGACCAGCAGGATCGCGAGCCAGAAGTACGGCACCGACTGCAGGAACGCCGTGAAGGGGATCACGTGGTCCCACGCGCTGCCGCGCTTCCAGCCGATCCACGCGCCGCCGACGATGCCGATCGCGAACGCGATGATGGTCGCGGACCCGACGAGGCACAGGGTCCAGGGCAGGGCGTCCTTGATGAGGTCCCACACCGGCTCCGGGTACTTCGACACCGAGATGCCGAGGTTCCCGTGCACGATGTTGTCCAGGTACGCCCAGTACTGGTTCCACAGGGGCTCGTGGGAGCCGCCGAGGATGAGCTCGACGTTCTTCTGCACCGCCGGGGTCACGTCGCCGTTGCGGGCGAGCTTCCCCAGGAGGATCTGCGCGGGGTCGCCGGGCAGCATCCGCGGGATGAAGAAGTTCAGGGAGACAGCGGCCCAGAGGGTGACCGCGTAGAACGCCACCCGCCGCCCGTAGTACTTCATGGTTCGGCTCTTCCCGTCGTCGTCGAGCTCATCCTCGGTAGGTCCTGCTCAGGTCAGCTGAGAGGGACGAGGTTGGCGAGGATCACGCCCGAGGAGACCGAGCCCCACGACGGCGGGAACTGGTAGAGGTCGTCATCGGTGGGCCATCCGGAGAAGTCCTTCTGGTTGAAGAAGGTCTGCGTGGCGTTGATGATCACCGGGATGTACGGCAGGTCGTCGACGATGTTCTTCTGGACGATCGCGTACTGCTCCTTGCGCTTCGCCTCGTCGTTGGTGGACGCGGCGGCCTTGACGGCCGCGTCGACGTCGGGGTTGGAGTAGCGCGAGAAGTTCCAGGTGCTCGCCTTGAGCGGGGTGCCGACCTTGGTGGTCGAGAAGCCGGCGAACCAGTCCTTGTAGATCTGGAACGGGTCGGCGACGGACGTGCCGACGACGCCGCCCATGAGGAGCTCGTACTTGCCGGACCCGCGGGCGTCGAAGTACTCCTGCTCGGAGATGGTGCTCGCGGTGATCTTGATGCCCGCGGCCTTGGCCTCGGACGCGACGAGCTCGGCGGCCTGGTTGTAGTCCGTCCAGCCGCTCGGCGACTTGAGCGTCATGGAGACGGTCTTGCCGTCCTTGGCGTAGAAGCCGTCCGAGCCCTTGGTGTAGCCGGCGGCCTCGAGGATCTTCGCGGCGGCCGCGGCGTCCGCCGACTGCGGCGACTCCTTCCAGGCGTCGTCGGTGATCCACTTGTCGTCGCGGCCGAGGAGCGCGAACGTCGGCGAGATGGTGCCGCCGAGGCCCTTGAACGCCTTGTCGTTGATCTGCTTGCGGTCGATCGCGACGTTCAGGGCCTGACGGACGGCCTTGTCGGTCTGCGCGCCCGTGCAGCCCTCGTCGGCGTTCGAGCAGGTGTAGATGGTCGTCGGGTCCTGCGGCGTGTTGATGTACCCGATGCCGAGCGAGGTGACGGCGTCGACGTCGGGCACGAACATGCCGGTCCAGTCGATCTTGCCCTGCTTGACGAGGTCCTCGGCGTTCTGGTTGCCGTCGAGGCCGACGTAGCGCACGGTCTTGACCGCGGGCTTGCCCTGGGCGGCGTCGCGGTACTGGGGGTTCGCGACCACGGTGTACGCCTGCGAGGACACGGAGCCCTTCTTCAGGATGTACGGCCCGGTGCCGATCGGGTCGTCGTTCGTGAACTTGGCGGGGTCCTTGACGTCCTTCCAGATGTGCTCCGGGATGATGAACGTCGTGCCCAGCAGCGAGAACTCGTTGGTGAACTGCGGGCTGTCGAACTTCACGACGACCGTCGTGTCGTCCGTCGCCTCGGCCGAGACGATGTAGGACGGCTTCGAGAACGCGTACGTGTACGTGTAGGCGACGTCCTTGGCCGTGAACGGCGTGCCGTCGCTCCACGTGACGCCCGACTTCACCTTCACGGTGAGCTGCTTGCCGTCCGCGCTGAACTCGTACGACTCGCCGAGCAGCGGGGTCGGGTCGCCCGAGCCGGCCTTGTTGAACGCGAAGAGGGGCTCGTAGATCGGACCCATCGCGGCGTGCAGGACGTTCGGGGAGAACGGGTTGAAGTTCGCCACGATCGGCGTCATCGAGCCGGCCCACACGTTGAGCACGCGCGTCGAGTTCGCCACGCCCGTGGGCTTGTCGGTGCTGGCCGCCTTGGAGGTAGTCACGTCGGTGGCCTTGCTGCCACCGCCGCACCCCGCGAGCAGCAGGCTGACGCCCGACGCCAGCGCGACCGCGGCGACGACGCTCCTGCGCCTCGTGCTTCGGATCATCGTTGGTCCTTTCTGGTGGACGGCGACGCCCGTGCGCCCCTGCGCCCGCGCCTCGACCGTGAGGTGTGCAGGGACACTAACAAAGGGTCCGCTGTGTCGGACCGGATAGATCAGGAAAGTTACCTAACTGATACAGGGCGGCAACGCGCCGGCACGCGCGGCCCCCGGGCGCGTCCTCAGTCCGCGATCAGTGCCGCGTCGAGCGCGTCGCGCGCCGCGACCACGAGCGCCGCGTCGGTGACCTCGTACTCGCTCGCCCCACCCGGTCCGGCGGCGTCCCGCACGACCGTCTTCGCGGACAGGTGGACGGCGTCGACACCGGCGTCGACGAGGGCGGCGATGTCAGCGACCCGCACTCCGCCACCCGCCTGGACCTGCACCGGGAGCGCCTCGTCGTGCACGTGCCGCGCGCAGCGACGGAGCTGGTCGAGCCCGTCGACGCTGCGAGCCTCGCCGCCCGACGTGAGCACCCGCGCCACCCCTAGCGCCGCGAGCGTGTCGAGCGCCCGCAGCACGTCCGGGACGGCGTCGAGCGCGCGGTGGAACGTGACCTCGCGGCCCTCGGCGGCCGCGACGAGCGCGCGGACCGCCTCGACGTCGACCCGGCCGTCCGCGGTGAGCGCTCCGACGACGACGCCGTGGGCCCCCGCGTCCACGACCGCCCGCACGTCGGCGACCATGACGTCGAGCTCGGTCCGGTCGTAGACGAACCCGCCCGCGCGGGGCCGGATCAGGGGTGGACCTCGACCGGCTCGTGGTCCGTGAAGTCCTCCGCGACCGCGAGCGCCACGTCGACGAGCCCCACGCTCGGGGTCAGGCCGCCCGTGGCGCCGAGCGCCACGCACAGCTCGACCCGCTGCGCGCCGCCGGCACGCGCGGTGCGCACGCCCGCGACGTCCTGCACGGCGATCTCGAGGGCCACCCGACGGCCGCCGGAGTGCTGGCCGTAGTCGCGGGGGCTGCGGGGGTCGCGGGGGCGCGAGGCGTCGTCGGTCACGGCACGAGGCTAGCGTCCCGCCGACCGTGTCACGTGGCGCAACGTTCGCCCAACCGTCGGGAACTTCCCGCCGACGCGTGACCTCGGGGCGCCGTCGGGCCTACAAGATGCCATGACCTTCACGACCGAGGCGACCACCGCCTCTCCCCGACCACCGCCGGCGACGCCGCGACGCCACCCGCGCTCCGCATCGTCGTCCTCTCCGGGAACCCCCGTGCCGGGTCTCGCACCGCCGCGACCGGCAGGGCCGCCGCGGCCGCGATCGCCGGGGTGCTGGCCGACGTGCGCGCGGTCGAGCCCGAGATCGAGCTCGTCGAGCTGGCCGACCTCGCCGGCGAGGTGCTCGCACCCGAGCACCCCGGGCCGACGCCGTCCGCGCGGACCTCGCACGGGCCGACGTCGTCGTCGTCGCCACCCCCGTCTACAAGGCGTCGTACACGGGCCTGCTCAAGGCGTTCCTCGACCTGTACCGCGCGGGCGACCTGCGCGACGTCGTCGCCGTCCCCCTGGTCGTGTCCGGGAACCCCGCCCACGCGCTCGCCGGCGAGGTCCACCTCCGACCGCTGCTCGTCGAGCTCGGTGCCGTCGTCCCGACCCGCGCCCTGACCGTCACCGAGGGCGAGCTCGCCGACCTCGACTCCGTCCTCGAGCGCTGGCTCGCCGACGCCGCACCCGCCCTGCGCACCACCGTCCGAACGGAGGCCACCCGATGAGCGCCGAACCCCTGTCCGCGGACCTCGTCCGCCTCGACGCCCTGCTCGCCGAGCAGGACGAGCCCCACCTGAGCGTCGACGCCTACAAGGTCGTGTTCCGCCGCCACCCCGCGGGCGTCGCCGTCGTGACGCTCCGCGACGAGGACCCCGAGTCCGGCGAGCCGCGCCACGTCGGCTTCACCGCGACGTCCGTCATCTCGGTGTCCGCGGAGCCGCCGCTGCTCGCGTTCTCGATCGCGTCGACGTCGTCGTCGTGGCCTGCGCTCGCGCGCGCCCGGACCGTCGCCGTGAGTTTCCTCGCCGACGACCAGGACGACGTCTCGGCGCGGTTCGCGACCAGCGGCATCGACCGCTTCGCCCCCGGTGGGTGGTCCGCCCTGCCGACGGGCGAGCCAGTCATCGACGACGCCCTCACCTGGGTCCGGGCGCGCGTCGTCCAGCGCACCCCGTTGGGTCGAGCTACCTCGTGTCGCTGCGGGCGCTCGAGCACGGGGTGCGCGTCGACGGCGCCGCCGAGGACACCGCGAGCCCTGGCCCGCTCGTCTACCACGACCGCACCTACCACCGGATCGGCGACCACTCCGCCCTCTGAGCCCCCACCCCGCCCGAACGGAGGTACCCCCTTGCTCCGCTACGTCGCAGGACGCCTCGCGCAGGCCGTCGGCGTGCTCTGGGCCGCCTACACCGTGTCCTTCTTCGTCCTCTGGGCGCTCCCCAGCGACCCGGTGTCGCTGCTCCTCGGGACGGACTCGAGCGACGTCACGCCCGAGCAGCTCGCCGCCGTCCGGCACGAGTACGGCTACGACCGGCCGCTCGTCGTGCAGTACGTCCACCAGCTCGGGAACGTGCTGCACGGCGACCTCGGGCGATCCGTGAGCACCCGGGAGCCCGTGAGCTCGCTCATCGGCGACGCCCTCGGCCCGACCATCCAGATCGCGCTCGCGGGCCTCGTGCTCGCCGTCGTCCTCGGGGGCGGGCTCGCGGTCGTCGCGACGCTCGTCCGGTGGCGGTCCCTGCAGGCGCTGCTGCTGAGCCTGCCGCCGCTCGGCGTCGCGATCCCGGGATTCTGGTTCGGACTCATGCTCCTGCAGTGGTTCTCGTTCCGGCTGCCGGTGTTCCCGGCGATCGGGGACCAGGGCTTCGCGTCGATCGTCCTGCCGGCCGTGACCCTCGCCCTGCCCACCGGGGCCGTGATCGCGCAGCTCCTGTCGAAGAGCCTCGTCGTGACCCTCCGCGAGCCCTACGTCGCGACCGCCCGGGCGAAGGGCGCCTCGCCCGTCCGCGTCCACCTGCGGCACGCGCTCCGCAACGCGGCGCTGCCCGCCCTCACCGCGACCGGGCTCCTCGTCGGCGGGCTGCTCGGCGGGACCGTCGTGACCGAGACCGTGTTCTCGCGGCCCGGCCTCGGGCGGCTCACCGCCACGTCCGTGCAGGCCCAGGACATCCCCGTCGTCCAGGGCGTGGTGCTCGTGGGGGCGCTCGTGTTCGTCCTCGCGAACCTCCTCGTCGACCTCGTCTACCCCCTCCTCGACCCGCGGCTCGAGCAGCGGCGGCGCAAGGCGCCGAGCGCACCGGCCGGCCCCGGCACCCCCGTCCCCGACGCCGTCGCGGCCGCCTGAGCCCGGCGCACCCCAGGGAGCCACCCATGACCGACCTCACCACCGCCCTCGCCCCCGGCAGCGCCCGGCCCGCGACGGACGACCGGGCCACGGAGCTCGTCGACCTCGTCGTGACCCCGCCCGACGACGCAGTCCGCGCCGCCGTCGACGTCGCCCCGCGCGGCGCCCGGCTGCGCTACACCCTGCGCCACCTCGTGCGGCGCCCCGGGCTCGTCGTCGCGGTCGTCTGGCTCGTCGCGGTCCTGGTGGCCGCCGTCGCGCCGTCCGTACTGGCGTCCGGGGACCCGCTCGCGGGCGTCCCCGCCGACAAGCTCACCGGGCCGTCCGGCCAGCACTGGTTCGGCACCGACCAGCTCGGCCGCGACCTGTACACGCGCGTCGTGCACGGCACCGGGACCACTCTCCACGCGGCGCTCCTCGCGATCGCGATCGGGCTCGTCGTCGGGTCGGTCCTCGGGCTGCTCGCCGGGTTCGTCGGCGGCGCCGTCGACGCCGTCCTCATGCGGTTCGCCGACGTCCTCCTCGCCATCCCCGGGCTCCTGCTCTCGCTGGCCGTCGTGACCGCGCTCGGGTTCGGCACCGTGAACGTCGCGATCGCCGTCGGCACGACGAGCGTCGCGTCCGTCTCCCGGATCCTGCGCTCCGAGGTGCTCCGGGTCCGGACGTCGGCCTACGTCGAGGCCGCCCGCGCCGGCGGGTCCCGGTGGTGGCGGGTCCTGCTCGTGCACGTCCTGCCGAACTCCGTCGGGCCCGTGCTCGTGCTCGCCGCGCTCGAGCTCGGCACCGCGATCCTCGCCGTGTCGTCCCTGAGCTTCCTCGGCTACGGCGCGCAGCCGCCCCAGCCCGAGTGGGGCTCGCTCGTCGCCGGCGGCCGCGACTACCTCGCCGGGCAGTGGTGGCTCACCACCCTCCCCGGGATCGTCATCGCCCTCACCGTGCTCGCCGGCAACCGGCTCGCCCGCGCCCTCGACACCGAAGGGAACCCGTCATGACCAGCCCGCTCCTGAGGGTGGACGACCTCCACGTCACCTACTCCGGGCCGCGCGGCGACGTGCACGCCGTCCGTGGCGTCAGCCTCGAGGTCGCGAGCGGCGAGACCGTCGCGCTCGTCGGCGAGTCCGGGTCCGGCAAGTCCACGACCGCGCACGCCGTCGTCCGGCTCCTCGCGCCCTCCGCGCGGATCACGTCCGGGCACGTCCGCTTCGACGGCACCGACCTCGCGACCGCGCCCGCCCGCCGGCTCCGCGCCGTTCGCGGGTACGGGATCGGGCTCGTCCCCCAGGACCCGACCGTCTCGCTCAACCCCGTCACGACCGTCGGCAGGCAGGTCGCCGAGGTCCTGCGGATCCACGGCCTCGCCGACCGGAAGTCCGCCGCCACGCGAGCCGACGAGGCCCTCGCCCAGGCCGGCCTGCCCGACGGCGTCGCGCACCTCTACCCGCACGAGCTGTCCGGCGGCATGCGTCAGCGCGTCCTCATCGCGATCGCGCTCGTCGCCCGCCCCGCGCTCCTCATCGCCGACGAGCCCACGTCCGCGCTCGACGTCACCGTCCAGCGCCAGATCCTCGACCACCTCGACACCCTCACCGCGTCCGCGGGCACGGGCGTCCTCCTCGTCACCCACGACCTCGGCGTCGCCGCGGACCGCGCCGACCGGATCGCCGTCATGTCCCAGGGCCGCATCGTCGAGGTGGGCACCCCCGCCCAGATCCTGCACGCCCCGAAGGACCCGTACACGAAGTCGCTGATCGAAGCGGCCCCGAGCCTCAACACGAGCAGGAGCCTCGTGGGGGCCGCGGGCGAGCCCGGTGCGCTGGTGAAGCACGGTGCAGCCGCGCTGAACCCGAACGGGCATGTGGCGGAGGCTGCACCCGGGCGAGACGGACGCGAAGCGGGGCGGGGGAGACGCGCGCGGTCGTGGAGGGTCTGGCGGGAGGCCGCGAGGAACGAGCGGCCGGATGGACGACCGCGCGCGTCTCCCCCGCCCCGCGAACCCGACCGAGGACGCCAACCCGACCACCCCGGTCCTCGAGGTCCGCGACCTCCTCAAGGAGTTCCCCGCCCCGCGCCGCGGGCGGCGGGGTGGTCCGCGCGGTCGACGGCGTGAGCTTCGCGCTCGAGCGCGGGAAGACGCTCGGGATCGTGGGCGAGTCGGGGTCCGGCAAGACCACGACGGTCCGCGTCGCGGTGCGGCTCGCGGACCCCACGAGCGGGTCCGTCCTGCTCGACGGCGAGGACGTGACGAACGCGAGCGGCGCGCACCTGCGGGCGCTGCGCCGTCGGGTGCAGCTCGTGCACCAGAACCCGTACGCGTCGCTCGACCCGCGGCTGTCGGTCGAGCGGATCGTCACGCAGCCGCTGCGGGCGTTCGGCGTCGGGGACCGCGCGTCCCGGCGGGCGCGTGCCGGGGAGCTGATCGACCACGTCGCCCTGCCGACGAGCACGTTGGGCCGGCGGCCGGCGGAGCTGTCGGGCGGGCAGCGGCAGCGCGTCGCGATCGCGCGGGCGCTCGCGCTCGAGCCGGAGCTCGTGGTGCTCGACGAGCCGGTGTCCGCGCTCGACGTCCGCGTGCAGGCCCAGGTGCTCGAGCTGCTCGCCCGGCTCCAGGCGGAGCTGGGCGTGTCGTACCTGTTCATCTCGCACGACCTGGCCGTCGTCCGGCAGATCGCTCACGACGTCGTCGTGATGCAGCAGGGCCAGGTCGTCGAGGAGGGCCCCACCGACCGTGTGCTCGCCGACCCCGAGCACCCCTACACCCGCGAGCTGCTCGGGGCGATCCCGGGCACCCACGTCGAGGCCGGCGTCCCCGCCTGAGCCTTTCAGCACCCTGAGAAGAGAGAACGATGAACCACCGACACACGCGACCGTCGCCCCGCAGCCTGCGGCGACCCGCCGCGCTCCTCGCGACGGCCACGGCACTCACGCTCGCCCTCGCCGCCTGCAGCGGTGGCTCCTCCGGCGCGGGCACCACCGCGTCCGACGGCGGCGCGCCCGTCGACGGCGGGGCGCTCAGCTTCGCCATCCAGAACGACCCGATCTCGCTCAACCCGTCGGGCACGGGGTCGGGCAACGACACCCTGTACGTGACTCGTCAGCTCGTCGACTCGCTGCTCTACCAGGACCCGAAGGACGGCTCGCTCGAGCCGTGGCTCGCGTCCAAGTGGACGGCCAGCGACGACGCGAAGAAGTTCACCTTCACGATCCGCGACGGCGTGACGTTCTCCGACGGCACCCCGCTGACCGCGCAGTCCGTCAAGGACACGTTCGACGACATCGTGAAGAACGGCGCCAAGGCGCTCAACGCGGTCACGTCGTTCGTGGGCCTCGACAAGATCGTGGCGAAGGGCGACACCGTGGAGGTCGACTTCAAGCAGCCGAACGCGGCGTTCCCGCAGGCCACGACGGCCGTGGGCCTCGGCATCCTCGCGGAGTCGACGCTCAAGACCCCGTACGACGACCGCGCGGACGGCTCGAAGATCGTCGGCTCCGGCCCGTACACGCTCGACCACTACACGAAGAACGTCGAGACGGTCCTGAAGAAGCGTGCCGGGTACACGTGGGCACCCGCCGTCTTCGACAACACGACGGGCGCGCACCTCGACTCGGTGACCTTCAAGGTCGTCCCCGAGGCGGGCGTGCGCACGGGGACGCTGACCTCGGGTCAGTCGGACGTCGTCGGCGGCGTGCAGCCCAACGACGTGAGCCAGCTCGAGGGCGCCGGCCTCCCGCTCGTGTACCGGGCGAACCCGGGGCTCGTCTTCGGCCTGACGTTCAACGAGGGCAGCCCGTTCGGCTCCGACCCGGAGCTGCGCAAGGCGGTGTCGCTCGCGGTCGACCCGAAGGAGGTCCGGGACACCGCGCTCAACGACAAGTTCGCCGTCGCGACGAGCCCGCTCGGCGTCACCACCCCCGGCTACACGGACGTCAGCAAGGACATCGTGACCGACGCCGACCAGGCCAAGCAGGTGCTCGACGCCGACGGCTGGAAGGCGGGCGCCGACGGCATCCGCACCAAGGACGGCAAGCAGCTCACGTTCACGATCGAGTGGATCTCGAACTTCGCCCCCAACCAGACGGCCCTCGAGCTCATCCAGCAGCAGCTCAAGGCCGTGGGCATCACGGCGAAGCTCGAGACGGGCGCGGTCCCCGAGTTCCTGGCGAAGCTCCAGAAGGGCGACTACGACGCGGCGTGGGGCAACTCGTCCCGCGCCGACGGCGA
Source organism: Luteimicrobium album (assembly GCF_030161555.1). GTDB lineage: Bacteria > Actinomycetota > Actinomycetes > Actinomycetales > Cellulomonadaceae > Luteimicrobium > Luteimicrobium album. The sequence goes on along the minus strand of NZ_BSUK01000001.1, from coordinate 2,085,142 downwards.
CGTTCTGCGCACGTCGTTCTCGACGGCGGCCACGAACTACTACCGGATCGACGACCCGACCCTCGAGAAGCTCCTCCAGGAGCAGCTCGCGACGGGCGACGAGACCAAGCGCAACGAGCTCCTCGCGCAGATCCAGGAGCGGCTCGTCACGCAGCACCACGAGGTCCCGGTGCACGAGCTGACCTCGATCATCGGCACGCAGAAGGACGTCCACGGGGTCACCCTCGGCGCCGACTCCCGCCTCGACCTGCTGGTCGACGCGTGGAAGGCGAAGTGACGGCCTGACCATGACGGCGTCGTCGGGAGGGGCGGGGTAGCCGCCCGACGACGCACCGCCCCTCGGGGGCCGGCTCCCACCGTGGAGCCACCGGTTCCCACGGGGGAACCGCGGACGGGGTCCGGCCTTGGGGTGGCCGGGCCCCGTCGTCGTGCCGTGGGTCCCTCAGTCAGCGGCGCAGCAGGCCTCGGCCGGGACCGTGACGACGGGCCCCGCCGACGGCGCGGCGCGGCGCACCCGGATCCCCTCGCGCCGCATCGCGACGAGCGCCGTCGCGACCGCGCCGAGCACCAGCGCGACGCCGACGAACAGCGGCGCCCGGTAGCCGAGACCCAGCGCGATCACGGCGCCGCCGAGCGCGGGCCCGACGGCGTTCCCGACGTTGAACGCCGCGGTGTTCATGCTGGCGGCGAGCGTCGGGGCGTCGGCGGCGATCTGGAAGACGCGTGCGTTGAGCGCTCCCGCGATGGAGAACGCCGACATCCCGACGAGCAGCACCGCACCCACGGCCGCCCACGGCACGGACGCGACCGCCGCGAGGAGCAGCAGGCTGGCTGCGGTCGCCGCGAGCGAGCCCAGGAGGTTGCCGAAGAGGTTGCGGTCCGCGATCCGCCCGCCGACCGTCACCCCGACGAACGCCCCGACCCCGAACCCGACGAGGGCGAGCGGCACGGCGTCGGGGTCGAGGCCCGCGACCCGCGTGAGCAGCGGCGAGAAGTACGAGAACGCGGCGAACACGGACGCCTGGAAGAGCGCCGTCGTCGCGAGCGCGAGCCAGATGCGGCCCGTCCGGAACACGCGGAGCTCCTGCGCCAGGAGGTCGCGGGTGCGCTGGGGGCGGCGTCCGCCGCACGCGGCGCGCGCACCGTTGCCGCGACGAGCACGGCCGCGAGCACCGTCACGACGGCGATCACCCAGAACGCGGTCCGCCAGCCGTAGCGCTCGCCCAGCCAGGCGCCGCCGGGCACCCCGACGAGGTTGGCGATCGTCAGGCCGCCGACGAGCGCGGCGAGCGACCGCCCGACGACCTCGGGCGGGCTGGCCCGGTGCGCGTGCACGGCCGCGACCGCCCAGTACCCGCCGCACGCGACGGCCGCGACGACGCGCGAGACGAGGAGCACGCCGTAGCCGGGGGCGAGGGCGCCGAGCACGTGCGCAGCGGCGAACACGACGGTCATGAGGACGAGCGTCGACCGGGTCGGCAGGCGCAGCGTGAGGACCGCCATCGCCGGGGCCCCGACGACCATCCCGACGGCGAACGCCGTGATGAGCAGACCGGCCTGCGGGATGCTGACGTGGAGGTCGTCGGCGATCTGCTCGAGCAGCCCGGCGATCATGAACTCGCTGGTCCCGAGGCAGAACGTCACGGCCGCGAGGAGGAGGACGACACCCGGCACACGGGCGCGGCGCGGCGCGGCGGTCAGGGCCGGGGCGCTCACGCGTGGGCCTCCGCCGCCGGGGTGGCCGCGGGCTCGGGCGAGCCGCACGCCGGGGCGTCGGCGAGGGCCGTGCGGCCGGCGTCGGTGCTGAGCGCGTCGAGGAACGCGTCGAGCTGGGCGCGCACCTCCTGCGGCGTGGCCACGCGCGCCGCGACCCGCAGCCCGGCGAGCGTCGTGTGGACGAGCGGCCCGAACGTCTCGGGGTCGACGTCGGGCCGGACGTGACCCTCCTCGCGCCCGCGCGCCAGGATCCTCGCGTAGGCGTCGATCCAGGCGCCCCGGTCGGCGTCGAGCAGGGCGGTGACGCCGTCCATGCTGCGGCCGAGCTCGACGGCCGTGTTGACGGAGAGGCAGCCGGCGCGGTCCTCGCGCGCGCACTGGTCGCCGAGGGTGTCGGTGAAACGGCGGCGCAGGACGACGGGGGCGGGGTCGGGGCTGGCGAGGAGCGCCTCGCGCTCGTCGACGCCGCGTCCGGTGTAGCGAGCGAGGGCCCGCTCGAACAGGGCGTCCTTGCTGCTGAACGTGCTGTAGAAGCTGGACCGGGCGATCCCGGCGCGCTCGCACAGCCCGACGGCGTCGGTCCCGGTGTAGCCGTGCTCGGTGAACTCCGCGATGGCGGCGTCCACGACGGCGTCCTCGTCGAACTCTCGTCTCCTGGGCATGCGTCCACGCTACGGTTTTTGGACACTACTGTCCAGAACGTTGGACCACCGCTGGAAGGTCTTGTGCCCCGGGGCACAAGACCATGGTCGGCACGAGGTGCACGGCGGCAACCGCGTGTTCGGCCCCTACGCCTAGCCCTGGGTGGGCTCCGAGTCAGCGGGCCGCCCCCACGGCGGGCTCGGTCGGTTCGGCGACCGCGGGTTCGGCGACGGCGGGTTCGGCGACGGCGGGCTCGACGCTGCGGGCGCGGTGCAGCGCGGGCAGCGACGCGACGACGAGGGCCGCCACCGAGAGCGCGGTGCAGGCCAGCACGGCCGCCGCGAACGAGGACCGGGACGGGACGCCGTCGCGCAGCAGGAGCCCGGTGGCGAGGGCCACGCAGAACGTGGCCGACAGGCGCTGCGTGAGCTGGAGGAACGACGCCGCGACCCCGTGGAAGCCGGGCGGGGCGAAGTCCAGGGTCACGGCGCGCAGCGGCGGCTCGACGATCCCGCCAGCGACCCCGAGCAGCGCCTCGACCAGGGCGACGGCCACGAGGAACCCGGCCCCTCGGGGCACCACCACCGCGACGACCGCGACCACGACCAGCCCCAGCGCCTGGACGCCCAGCCCGAGCGGGACGGTCCGGCTCCCGAGCCGCCCGACGACCCGCGACGCGACGGCCGACGCACCCATGCGCCCCACGGCCGACGGCAGGACGAGCGCCGCCGCGCCGAGCGCCGGCAGCCCGTACCCCTGCACGAGGTAGAGGGTGAGCACGGTGCCGTGCGCGACGCTCGCCCCGAACCACGCCAGCGCGACGACGTTGCCCGCGACGAAGCCGGGCTGCCGGACGAGCGTCGGCGCGAACAGGGGGACCTTCCCGCGGCGGGCGTAGCGGCGCTCCCACGCGACGAGCCCGACGGCGAGCACGACGACCGCGCCCAGGACCGCCGTCGTGCGGGCCGCGCCCGCGCCGGTACCCACCACCGGGAGGGTCACGAGCACCGCGACCGCCCCGAGCACGACCACCCCGACGACGTCGAGGTCCGCCCGCCGCCCGCCCACGGCACCGACGCCTCGAGGCACGTGCCGCCAGGCGAGGGCGAGCGTGGCGGCGACGAACGGCGCGCCGAGCAGCAGCACGACCCGCCACGCGGCACCGGGCGGCAGGGTCGCGACCACGATCCCCGCCGTCACCGGCCCGACGAGCGCCGCGGCCGCCCCCGCGACCGTGTACGCCGCGAGCGCCAGGACGCGGGCCGGGTCGTGGAACCGGTCCTGGACGATCCCGAGCACCTGGGCGCTGATCAGCCCGGCGCCGAGCCCCTGCACGACGCGCCCCGCGACGACCCACCACACGCCGCTCGCGGACGCGCCCGCCACGGCCCCCGCGAGGAACAGGGCGAGCCCGAGCACGAGGAGCCCGCGACGGCCGTAGGCATCCCCGAGGCGTCCACCGGGCACGAGCCCGAGGCCGAACGCGAGCGAGTACGACGCGAGCAGCCACTGAAGCTGCGCGGGGTCCGCGCCGAGGTCGGCGGCCAGGCTCGGGACGGCGAACGTGACGACCGACTGGTCGAGGAGCGTCGCGAAGCCCGCGCCGAGGCAGCAGACGAGGGCGAGCGTCGCCCCACGGTCGTTCCCGCCGCGACCCACGGGGCGCGTGGGAGCACTCACCAGGCCCCGCGCGAGATCTGCGGGGGCCACGCGACGACGCGCTCGTCGCCGAGCTCGTGCGCCCACCGTCGCGCGAGCTGCGGGTCGCGCAGCGCGGCCCGCCCGACAAGCACGACGTCGGCCCGGTCGTCCGCGACCACGGCCTCCGCCTGCGCCGCCTCCGTGACGAGCCCGACGACGCCCACCGGCGCCCCGACCTCCCCCGGATCGTCGCGGCGTCCGGCACCAGGTACCCGGGCCGGACGGGGACGTCCGCCGGGAGGAGACCGGCCGTCGACACGTCGACGAGGTCCACGCCGGCCGCGACGAGCCGCTTGGCGACGCGCGCGACGTCGGGCACGGTGAGGCCGCCGTCGAGCCAGTCCGACGACGACACCCGGGCCAGGAGCGGCACGTCGCCCAGCTCGGCGCGCACCGCCGCGACGACCTCGAGCGCGAGGCGCAGGCGCGCCTCGTCCGAGCCGCCGTAGCCGTCGTCGCGCTCGTTGGCGAGGGGCGAGAGGAACCCGTGCAGCAGGAAGCCGTGGGCCACCTGGAGCTCGACCGCGTCGAACCCGGCCTGGACCGCGAGCCGCGCGCTGTGCGCGAACGCGGCGACGACGTCGGCCAGCTCGCCGGCCGTGGCCGCGCGCGGTCCCGGGAAGCCCGGGTGCGCGAGCGCCGAGGCCGCGAGCGGGGTCCACGGCCGCGCCTCGGGGCCCTCGCTCCACGGCACGGGGATCGAGGCCTTGCGCCCCGCGTGCGAGAGCTGGATCCCGATCTTCGCCCCGAGCCCGTGGGCGGTGTCGACGATCCGCGCCCACGCGCCACGCTGCCACTCGTTCCACAGGCCGGCGTCGCCGCGGGTGATCCGCCCCTCCGGGGAGACGGCCGTGGCCTCCACGAGGACCAGCCCGAACCCGCCGCGCGCGAGGCCGCCCAGGTGGACCGTGTGCCAGCAGCCCGGGAGGCCGTCCTGCGCGGAGTACTGGCACATGGGCGAGACCCACAGCCGGTTCGCGAAGGACGTCCCGCGGAGCGTGAGCGGGTCGAACAGCGCGCTCACGACGCCGCCCGGGCGTCCGCGAGGAGGGCCAGCTCGGGGACGCGGTGCCCCACGGACTCGGGGAGGCCGAGGTTCTCGCGCAGCGTCGTCCCCGCGTACGCCTCGGGGTACACGCCCCGCTCCTGCAGCGCGGGCACCAGGAGGTCCACGACGTCGTCGAGACCGTCGGGGAACGCCTGCGGCGTCACGTTCAGCCCGTCGAACGCGTCGGACCGCACGAGGTACGCGAGCTCGTCCGCGACCGCCGCCGGCGTGCCCACGAACTCGCGCGTGCTCGACAGGTGCTCCACGAGCCCACGGACCGTGAACCCGCGCTGCTCGGCGAGGGCGCGCCACTCGGCGGCCTTGCGGCGCGGGTCGTCGGCGCTGTTGACGACGCCGTGCGTGAGCGTCTGCTCCGCGACCGACGGCCCCGCGGCCGGCAGCGCGCCGTCGATGTCGAGCTCGTCGGACAGGTCCCGGCCCCACACCGACTCGACGACCTGGCGGATGCGACGGTCCGTGAGGAACACGTCCCGGAAGTGCCGTGCCTTGTCGCGTGCCTCGGCGTCGGTCTGGGCCACGACGACGGCCGCGCCCGGGAACACCTTGAGGTCGTCGCCCGGACGCCCGTACGCGCGCGCCCGACGGCGCAGGTCCGCGGTGAACGCCACCGCGTCGTCGTGCTCGATGTGGTGCGTGAAGACGCCCTCCGCGCGGCGGGCCGCGAAGTCGCGCCCTCTTCGGAGTCGCCCGCCTGGAAGTAGACCGTCTGGCCCTGCGGGCTGGGCGGCACCGAGGGGACGGCGTCGACGTCCACGAAGGCGCCGTGGCGTGAGACCGGGCGCGGGACGCCGTCGGCCCCGAAGGCGTCCCACAGCTCCTGGACGACGGCGACGTACTCCTCGGCCCGGCGGTAGCGGTCCGCAGCGGCGAGGTACCCGCCGCGGCGGAAGTTCTCGCCCGTCCACGCGTTGTGCGTCGTCACGACGTTCCAGCCCGCCCGGCCACCGGTGAGCAGGTCGACGGTCGCGAGCCGTCGCGCGAGCTCGGCGGGCTCCGAGTAGGTCGTGTTGAGGGTCGCGACGAACCCGATGTGCGTGGTCCGCGCCGCGAGGTACGCGAACAGCGTGAGCGCGTCCGGGCGGCCCGTGACCGCGATGTCGTTGAGCGCGCCCAGGTGCTCGCGCAGCCGCAGGCTCTCCCCAGGAAGACGGCGCTGAACAGGCCGCGCTCGGCCGTCGCCACGAGCTCCGCATACCTCTCGAACTCGTAGTAGTCCTGCGGCCGCGGGGTCCTCGACCACTCGTAGACCGGGCCGAACGGCTGGAACAGGTTGAGGTGGATCCGGGCGTCGGGGCGCGGGTAGTCGTGGGATCGGCGCGGATCGGCGGTCATGCGGCTCGGCCTCCTGCGGTCGTGGGTCGGTCGTCGGACGCTCGCCGGCCGGCGAACCGGTTGCCCGCGGGCGGCAGGGCGAGCGCGGTGCGGAGCGCGAGTACCGCGCCCGACGACGGCGCCCGCGTCCCGGCAGAGGCCAGCGCGGGCAGCACCTGCGTGGCGAGGACGGGCGCGTCGACCGCGAGGACGGCCGGGTCGAGGCGGATCGCGTCGACGTGCGCGGCCAGGCCGGCCAGCGTCTCCGCGACCGCGGCGGGCGCGCCGACGAGCCGGAGCTGCCCGGTCGGCGCCCACGTCGCGCGGGCGTCGAGCTCGGCGAGGCGTGCGGCCGCGGGCCGGTCGGCGTCGAGCAGCACCTCGACGTCCAGCAGGACGCGGGCGCCCGCGGCGCGTGCGGCGTCCGCCCGGGCGGCAGCGTCGGCCGGGTCGGCGCCGCCCACGCGCACGACGTCGACGCCGGGGCCGTGGCCCAGCACCGGCAGGTGGCCCTGCGGCGGGCGCGGCGTGATCGCCGGACCCTTGACCGCGACGTGCTCGCCCCGGAAGTCCGCGTAGTGCCAGCGGTCGAGGTCGAGGAAGCGGCCGCTCGCCTCGTCGGCCAGGAAGACCCCGTCCTCCCAGGTGTCCCAGAGCGCGCGGACGGCGTCGACGACCTCCTCGTGCTCCGTGTGCTCGCTCGACCCGAGGGCGCCGTCGGGCACGGACCGGTCCGCCGACCAGACGGGCGCCCAGCCCGCCCGGCCCTGTGCCGCCCAGTCGAGGCTCGCCAGCCGGTTCGCGAGGTGGAACGGCTCGGCGCCCTCGAGCGTCGTCTCGGCGACGAGCCCGACCCGCGTCGTGACGGCGGCGAGGAACGCCGCGGCCTCGACCGGCTCGAGCCGGGCCGAGACACCTCCGGTCGCCTCCCACGGCCGGGCCGCCGCGAGCCAGACGAAGCCGAACCCGGCCTCCTCGGCGGCACGGGCGGCGTCGGCCAGTCGTCGCGGGTCGAGCGCGTGGCCGGTGAGCCGCCACGCGGCGGGGTGCGCACCGGCCCCGTCGAGCTCGACGCCGACGGGCAGCGCCGGCCGAGACGTCATGCCGCCGTCTCCGCCGCCCCGACCGCCCTGGTGTCCGCCGCGCGCGCGGCGTCGCGCTTCGCGACCTCCTCGCGGACGATCGGGATGACGTAGCGGCCGAAGTCGATCGCGTCGTCGAGCAGGTCGTAGCCGCGTGCGGAGATCACGCTCACGCCCAGGTCGTAGTACGCGAGGAGCGCCTGCGCGACCGTCTCGGGCGTCCCGACGAGCGCGTTCGAGTTCCCCGCGCCACCGGTCGCCTTCGCGGTCGCGGTCCACAGCGCGGTGTCGAAGCGCTCGCCCTGCTCGGCGATCTCGAGCAGCCGCTGGGAGCCCGCGTTCTCGGGGGCGCCCGGACGGTAGCGGCGCAGCTGGTCGCCCGCGCCGGCCTTGCGGTCCTCGATCCGCCCGAGGATCGCGTGGGCCTTCTCCCAGGCGAGCTCCTCGGTCGGGGCGATGATCGGCCGGAACGCGGCGTGGATGCGCGGGAGGGTCGTGCGTCCGGCGGCGCGCGCCTCGTCGTGGATGCGGGCGATCTGCTCCGCGGTCCGGTCCAGGGGCTCGCCCCAGACGGCGTAGATGTCGGCCTCGGCGGCGCCGACCTTGTAGGCGGCGTCCGACGAGCCGCCGAACGAGATCGTCGGGACCCGGCCCTCGTAGGGCTTCGCGTCGAGGACGAAGTCGTCGAAGTCGTAGAACTCGCCGTGGTGGTCGAACGGCTCGGCGCTCGTCCACGCCTGCTTGACGATCCGGATGTACTCGTGGGTCCGGGCGTACCGCTCGTCCTTGGTGAGCCGGTCGCCCTCGCGCGCCTGCTCGTGGTCGTTGCCGCCCGTGATGAAGTGCACGGACAGGCGGCCCTCGGAGACCTGGTCGAGGGTCGCGAACGTCTTGGCCGCGAAGGTCGGGTAGGAGACGTTCGGCCGGTGCGCGAGCAGGAGCTCGATCGACTCCGTGTTCGCCGCGATCCAGCCCGCGAGCGCCGACGGCTCGAGGCCGCTCGACCCGTAGGCGAACAGGACGCGCGTCCACCCGTTGTCCTCGTGGGCGCGGACGATGCGCTCGAGGTAGCGCAGGTCCACGGGCTTCGTGGTGGGGGCGGTGGTCTCGGAGGCGTCGCTCGTGGTCGCGATGCCGAGGAACTCGACGGGCATGGTCAGGACTCCGTTCGGTCGTCGGTGGGGTGGTCGGGAGTGACGTCGAGGCCGAACGCGAGCAGCGTCCCGCCCTCGACGACGTGGGTCTCGCGCTCGTGCAGGCGTACGAACCCGAGGGACGCGTAGAGCCGGTGGGCGGGCAGCATGCGCGGCCCGGAGTTCATGACGACGCGCACGAGACCGCGCTCGCGGGCCAGGTCGATCACGTGCCGGGTGAGCAGCCGGCCGATCCCCTGGCCGCGCGCGGAGGGGTCGACACCGAGGAGCCGGAAGTCGAGCTCGCCGGGCCGGGCGAGCGGCGAGATCGTCCGGCCCGGGCGCGGGGTGGCGACGCTCCCCAGGAGCTGCTCGCCCCGCGCCGCGACCCAGACCTGGTGCTCCGCGGCCCGCTCGGCGACCGCGTGCAGCGACGCCCGGTACTCGTCGCCGATCGCGTAGTCCGCGGTGTACGCACGCTCGAGCAGGTCGCCGACGGCCTCGTGCTGGGCGGGCTCCGCGAGCCGCACGACGACGGCCGCCGCGGTCGGGCGCGGCGCCGCCTCGAGGACCTCGCTCATGCGCGCGCCGCCGGCGCGAGGTCGCGCGCCTCGTCGGCGGGCTCGGGCGTCGCGTCCGCGGTGGGCAGGCCGGCGTCCTTCCAGGCCGGGAAGCCGCCGTCGACGTGCGTGACGTCGGTGAACCCCCGACGGCGCAGCTCGCGCGCCACCGGTCCCGAGCCGTTGACCGACCCGCAGACCACGACGATCGGGGTGTCGAGGGCCACGAGCGGCGTGCCGGCGTCGTCGAACAGGGTCTCGAGGCGGTTGCGGTCGGTGATCCGGGCGCCCGGGATCGCGCCGGTCGCGGCGCGGCCGCCCGCGCTGCGCACGTCGATCAGGACCGCGCCGTCGGACACCCGCTCCCCGCCTCGCGCGCAGGCTGGACGGGTGCGCGCTCGGCCCACGCGGCCGCGAGCAGCTCGAACGACCGCACCCGGTCGGCCGGGTCGAACGCCTCGGTCGTCACGAGCAGCTCGTCGGCGCCCGTCGCCCGGACGAGCGACTCGAGCCCCGCCACGACCTCGTCGGGCGAGCCCACGAACCGCGACTCGACCCGGTCGGCGACGAGCGCGCGGTCCTCGTCGGACCACTCCTCGAACGGCTGCGTCGTGCCGGGCTCGGGGAACGCGATCGCGCCGTCGACCCCCGTGCGGATGGAACGGACCCAGTCGGCGAACGGCGCGCCCAGCTCGCGGGCACGGGCGCCCGTCTCCGCGACGAGGACGTCCGCCGACACGACGACGTACGGCTCGGCGAGCACGCCGGGCCGGAACGCCGCGCGGTACGCCGCGACCGTCTCGAGGACGTTCCCCGGGGCGACGTGGTAGTTCGCCGCGAGCGGCAGGCCGAGCTCGCCCGCGACGCGCGCGCTCTCCCCGCCGCTGGACGCGAGCACCCACAGGTCGAAGTCGGCGCCCTCGACGGGCGGGCTGGTGAACGCGAGCCCGTCGAACGCGAACGTGCCCGCGCGCAGCGCGAGGACCTGCTCGAGCTCGGCGCGGAACGCGCCGGCCTCGCGCGAGCCCACGATCTCGCGGTGCGCGAGGAGGCGGCGCTTGAGGGCGGGGTTGGACAGGTCGAACCGCACGGGCGGCGGGACGACGAGGCCGTCGACGACCCGGGACTCGACCGTCTTCTCGACGACGGCGGTGCCCGGGGCGGCCGCCTCGGCGTCCGACGCGGAGCCGCCGGGCTCACGCTCGGCGCTCGCGGCGCCGTCGGCGGGAGGGATGACGTGCGCGCGGCCGACGCCCAGGTCGACGCGGCCCGGGTGCGCGGCGGCGATCGTGCCGAACTGCTCGGCACCGACCAGCGGGGTCGTGCCGCCCAGCAGGACGGCGCCCGACCCCACGCGGATGCGGGTCGTCCGCTCGGCGGCGAGCGCCGCCAGCACGGCGGGCTGCGCCGACGCCACGCCCGGCGACAGGTGGTGCTGGGCGAACCAGATCCGGCGGTACCCGGCGTCGGCGGCGGCGCGGGCGACGTCGAGCGCGGCACGGACCGCCTCGGCTCCGGGCTGCCCGACGCTCACGGGCGCGAGCTCGAGGACGGACAGGGGGACGTTCGTGGGCTGGGACACGGGGGTCTCCTTCTGCGGTGGGCGGTCAGGCGGCGGTGGCGGTCGCGCGCTCGGTGACGTCGGCGCTCTGCTCGGGCGTGGGCGGGTCGGGGATGGTGCGGCGCAGCTCGGGTACGACGTCGGACACGAAGAGGCGGAGCGAGTCCTCCCACTCCTGCTGCCCGAGCCCGCCCTTGTTGCCGGCGACGTTGATGACCTGGTGCCCGAAGGCCTCGTGGTAGCGCGCCACCTTGTCGAGCACCTGCTGCGGGCTGCCGATGAGCCAGGACCCGCGCTCGAGGAAGTCCTCGTAGGACTCCCAGAAGGTCACCGTCCCGGGGAGGTTGGTGTTGGCGGCCCGCAGCCGCGCGGCCTGCACCTCGTAGACGGGCCGGAACGCCTCCACGGCGTCCTGCGAGCGTTCGGCCACGTACACGTAGCCGTGCCCCGCGCCGACGAGCGCGTCCTGCGGGTCGCGCCCGCGCGCGGCCCACGACTCGCGGTAGTGCCGGACGAGCCGCGCGTAGTACTCGAGCGGGTTGAACCCGTTGGCCGAGAAGATCGGGTCGCCGTACTCGGCGGCCAGCTCGACGCTGCGCTCGGCGGTCGCCGAGCCGTGCCACACACGGATGCGGCGCTGCAGGGGCGGCGGGAAGACCTGCGCGTCGCGCAGCGGGTCCGGCGGATCGTCGGGAGGCCCTCGGGCGGGTCCCAGGTCACGGGCTCGCCCGACCAGAGCTGCCGCAGCAGCCGGTAGTTGGCCTCGAGCGTGTCCCAGGCCTCGGTCCGCCCGATGCCGAACAGCTCGGCCTGCTCGGGCCCGTTGCCCTTCCCGACGATGATCTCGAGGCGGCCGCCGCTCAGGTGGTCGAGGGTCGCGTAGTCCTCGGCGACCCGGACCGGGTCGAGCACCGACAGCAGCGTCACGCCCGTGAACAGGCGGATGCGCGACGTCCTCGCGGCGATGTGCGACAGCACGACCGGGGGCGCGCTCGACACGAACGGGGTGTGGTGGCGCTCGCCGACGGCGAACCCGTCGAACCCGAGCTCCTCGAAGAGCACGGCGTTGCGCACGACCTCCTGCAGGCGCGCGGTGACCTGCTCGGGGGTCGCTCCGGCGGGGGCGTCGATGAGGTCGAGACCGTGGATCGCGGCCATGGGGTGTCCTTTCTCGGGGTTTCAGGCGGCCAGTGCGGGCAGGGCCGCGAGGAGCGCCTGGGTGTACTCGTGCTGCGGGCGGTGGAACACGTCGTCGACGTCGCCCTGCTCGACGACGCGCCCGCCCGTCATGACGAGCACGCGGTCGGCGACGTGGTGGACGACGCCCAGGTCGTGGGAGATGAAGAGGACCGACGTGCCGGTCTCGGCCTGGAGCTCGCCGAGCAGGTCGAGGATCCCGGCCTGCACGGACACGTCGAGCGCGGAGACGGGCTCGTCGGCGACCAGCAACCGCGGGTGCGGGGCGAGCGCCCGGGCGATCGAGACGCGCTGGCGCTGCCCGCCCGACAGGGTGCGCGGGTGCCGGTCCGCGAACGACGCGCCCAGGCGGACCTGGTCGAGGACCTCGGCGACCCGGCGACGTCGCTCCTCGCCCCGGACGCCGACGGCGTCGAGGCTCTCGGCGACGATCCGCCCGACCGTGTAGCGCGGGTCGAACGAGCCGAGCGGGTCCTGCGCGATGAGCTGGACGTCGCGGCGCAGGTGCCGGCGCCGCGCCTCGGGCACGCCCGTCCACGGCTCGCCGCCGGGCGTCACCGTCCCCGCGTCGGGCTCGACGAGCCCGAGGACGATCCGGGCGACGGTCGTCTTGCCGGAGCCTGACTCGCCGACGATCCCGAGGGTCTCGCCGCGCGCGATCTCGAGGCTCACGTCGTCCGCGGCGACGAGCTCGCTCGCCCCTCCCCGGCCGTGCACCCGGTAGGTCTTGCGCAGGTGCTCGGCGGCCAGCACCACGTCGGCCCGGTCCGGCTCGGGCCGGACGAGCGGGGTCCGGTCGACGAGCCGCAGGCCCTTCGACGACGCCGACGGCACCGCCCGCAGCAGCTCGCGGGTGTACTCGTGCTGCGGCCGGCGCAGGACGTCGTCGGTCGCGCCCTGCTCGACGACCTCCCCCGCGCGCATCACGAGCACGCGGTCCGCGATCCGGGACACGACCGCCAGGTCGTGGCTGATCAGCAGGATCGTCGCGCCGCGCTGCTTCTCGAGCGCGAGCAGGTCGAGGATCTGCGCCTGCACGGTGACGTCGAGGGCTGTGGTGGGCTCGTCGGCGACGAGCAGGTCCGGGTCGCCCGCGAGCCCCGACGCGATGAGCCCGCGCTGGCGCAGGCCGCCCGAGAGCTGGTGCGGGTACTGGCGCGCCCGGACCTCCGGCTCGGGGACGCCCACCGACCCGAGGAGCGCGTGCACCCGGTCCGCGACCGCGCGTCGTCCGCGGGCGAGGCGGTGGGTCCGGAGGGTCTCGCCGACCTCCGCGCCGAGCGTGCGCAGCGGGTCAAGCGAGACGAGCGCGTCCTGGAGGACGAACCCGATGGTCCGGCCGCGCAGGCGACGCCAGGCGCGCTCGTCCGCGCCGCGTACGTCGCGGCCCGCGAGCTCGAACGTGTCGGCGGACCAGGTCGCCGTGCGCGGCAGGAGGCCCGCGAGCGCCCGCGCGGTCACGGTCTTGCCCGAGCCCGACTCCCCGACGATCGCCACGCAGGTCCCGCGCTCGACGTCGAGGTCGAGCCCCTGCACGGCCGTGACGGGGCCGTCGGGGCCGGGGAACGTGATGCGCAGACCGCGCACGGTGGCCACACTCATGCGTGCTCCCGGTGCTCGAAGCGTCGCTGCAGCCAGCGCCCGACGACGGACACCGACACGACGACGAGGACGATCGCGACGCCGGGGAAGACGGAGATCCACCAGGCGTTCTGCAGGTAGTTGCGGCCGTCGGCGAGCATCGCGCCCCACTCGGGCGACGGCGGCTTGGGGCCGAGCCCGATGAAGCTCAGCGACGACGCGGCGAGGATGCTCGTGCCGAGCCCGATGGTCGCGAGGATCGGTACGGACACGACGGCGTGCGGCAGCACGTGCCGGGCGACGAGGGTCGTGCGCCGCAGCCCGAACGTGACGGACTGCTCGACGTAGGCCGAGCGCCGCACGACGTGCGTCTCGGCCCGGACGATGCGCGCGTAGCGCGGCACCGACGCGATCGCGAGCGCCACGATCACGGTCGGGATGCCCGGTCCGACGATCGTGACGAGCACGATCGCCAGGAGGATCGCGGGGAACGCGGCGACGACGTCGAGCCCGCGGGCCGTGACCTCGTCGGTGATGCGCCCGCCGAGCCCGGCGACGAGCCCGAGCAGGACGCCCGCGAGCACGCCGAGCGCGGTCGCGGACACCGCGATGAGGACCGAGTAGCGCGCGCCGTAGACGACGCGGGACCACACGTCGCGGCCGAGCTGGTCCGTCCCGAGGAGACCGCCGTGCCCGGGCGCGAGGAACACGCGCAGGGGGTCCGCGTCAAGCGGCCCGCGCGAGGCGAACAGCCCGGGGAACGCGACGACCAGCAGGAGCAGCACGAGCACCGCGGACGCGAGCAGCACGCCCCAGGGCAGCGTCCGGAGGCGGACTCCGAGCCCCAGCCGCCGGCCCGCGCCCGGGCGGCCGTCCGTGCCCGACGACGGCGGCGCGGCCGTGGTCGCGAGCGCGGCGGTCATGCCCGGCCCCCGTCCGCAGGCGCGGGTCGATGACGAGCGCGAGGAGGTCGACCACGGTGTTGACGACGACGTAGACGAGCGCGCTGAGCAGCGCGACGCCGAGCACGACGGGCAGGTCGCGCCCTTGTGCCGCCTGGAGCGCGACGACGCCGATCCCGGGCCGCCCGAACACCTGCTCGACGATGATCACGCCGCCGAGCAGCCCGCCGACGAGCCACCCGAGGAGCGTCACGACGGGCAGCGACGCGTGCCGCAGACTGTGCCGCACCCGCAGCGCGGTCTCGGAGACGCCGCGCGCCCGGACGCTCAGCGCGTACGGCTGCTCGAGCGAGCGCTCGACGCCCTCCCGGAGAACCTGGGAGACGAGCCCGACGAGCCCGAGCCCGAGCGCTGTCGCCGGCAGGACGAGCGACGCGATCCCGTTCGCCCCGGCCACGGGGAACCAGCCGAGCGAGAAGCTGAAGACGAAGAGCAGGACGATGCCGAGCCAGAACTCGGGCACAGACACGATCGTGAGCTCGATTCCGTTCGCGATGCGGCTCGCCCAGGGCCGGCCCGCGGTGCTCACCGCGAGCAGCACCGCGAGGACGAGCGCGACCGCGAGGCCGGCGGCCGCGAGCTGGAGCGTGGGTCCGAGCTCCGAGACGATCACGTCGGTCACGGGCCGGTGGAGCTGGTACGAGGTCCCGAGGTCGCCGTGGAGCAGGCGGACGAGGTAGTCCACGTACTGCTGGACGACGGGCCGGTCGAGGCCCCACTCGGCCGTGACCGCGGCGACGGCCTCGGGGGTGCGCTGCGTGGGCGGGACGAGCGCGTCGATCGACGACCCGGGCGCGAGCTGCAGCGCGACGAACGCGACGGTCACGCTGGCCCACAGCACCACGACCGCGCCGACGAGCCGGCGGCCCACCGCCGCGAGCGTCGGGGCCCACGCCCGACCGCGCGCGCCGGGGACCGTCGGGGCGGCCTCCCGGGCGGCGGCCGCGGCGTCGCCCGCCGGCGCCGTCGTGAGCGTCGCGCTGGTCACTTGCTCAGCCAGACGTCGTAGGCGCCCTCGGGGAGCTGGTAGTACGTCCGGAAGCCGGTGCCGTGGACCTTCGACGACGCCGCGATCTGGTCCTCCGGCTCGTACAGCGGGAAGCTGTAGGCCTTCTCCTTGATGACGTACTGCTGGAGCGCGTCGTACTGCTCGGCCCGCTTCGCGGTGTCGGTCGTCTGCTGGGCCGCGGTGAGCCAGGTGGTGAGCTGTGGGTCGGTCACGTTGGACAGGTTGATGAACCCGCCCTTGTCCGCCGGCAACCAGTGGTACTCGATGTCGACGCCGTCGGGGTTGGTGTTCGAGTTGTCGTACGTGCCGTAGTCGTTCTTGGCCCGGTGCTCGTCCGACACGCCCGAGTCGACGACCTGGACGTCGAAGTCGATGCCAGCGTTCTGCTTGACCTGCGCCTGGATGGCCTGCAGGAGCGTGTCGCGCTGGTCGCGGACGTACGGCTGCGACTGGTAGTCGGTGATCGTGAGGCGCTTGCCGTCCTTGGTGCGGTAGCCGTCGGAGTCGCGGCCCGTCCAGCCGGCCTCGTCGAGGAGCTTGTTCGCGGCGTCCTTGTCGTTGCCGTACGTGCCCTCGAGGCTCTTGTCGTAGAAGCTCGGGTCCTCGGGCGAGACGGCGCTCCACGCCCGGGTGCGCTGCCCCGCGTAGACCGACTTCAGGACGGCGTCGAGGTCGACGGCGTCCCGGAACGCCTCGCGGACCTTCACGTCCGACGTCGGGCCGGACAGCGTGTTGAAGTACAGCGAGTACGGCGTGCCCGTGTTGAGCGCGGTCTGGTAGGTGAACGCGCCGTTCTTCTGGAACTGCGCGGCCTGCGTCCCCGGCACGCCCTCGATCACGTCGACCTGGCCCGACTGCAGGGCCCCGAGACGGACCGACGACTCGGGCAGGAACCGGTAGGTGAGCGCGTCGAGGTACGCGGCGCCCTGGTGCTTCGCGGTCGCGGGCGCCCAGGCGTAGTCCTTGTTCTTCGTGAAGTCGAGCTCCTGGCCCTTGACGTACTTGGTCAGGACGAACGGCCCCGTGCCCGCGATGTCGGGTCCGCCGGCCTGGACGTCGGCCTTGGCGTAGGACTTCGGCGAGATCAGCGGCAGGCTCCCGACGTAGTCGAGGAACGGCGCGTACTTCTCCTTGAGCACGAGGGTGACCGTGCGGTCGTCCGTGGCGGTCGCGGACTTCAGGTGCGACAGCGGGCCCGCCGCCCCGTAGGGGTTGTACTTCGGGTTGAGCTGCTGCTTCAGGTTCGTGACGACGGCGGCCGCGTCGAGCTTCTCCCCGTCCCAGAACGTCACGTCGTCACGCAGGGTGAAGGTGTAGGTCAGCTCGTCGTCGGAGACCTTGTAGGCGCTCGCGAGCCACGGCACGTACGTGCCGTCGTCCTGGCGGGCCAGGAGCTGCTCGTACGCGTTGCGCAGCAGCAGCTTGGTCTTGTCCTGCCCGTTGAGCTGTGGGTTGAGGGTGACGGGCTCGGTCTCGACGCCCCAGGTCAGGGTGCCGCCGGCCTGCGGCGTGGCCGAGTCGGAGGCCTTCGTGCCGGCGTCGGCGCCGCCGGAGCAGGCGGCCAGCACCAGCGCGGCGGAGACGGACAGGGCGGTCGCGGCGAGCGCGGCCGGACGACGGCGCAGGGGGCCGTGCGATCTCGCGGAGGTGGCGGACATCGGTGCTCCTGATGGTGAGGGGGCTCGTGGGTCGGGTTGGCTCAGAGCCACTTGTCGAACGGTCTGGGTGACAGGACGTCGGGGGCCTCGTGGGAGACCGCGACGGGGTCGAACAGCGGGGTGTAGCCGGACGCGACGTAGAGGCCGACGGCCTCGGGCTGCCGCGGCCCGGTGGTCAGGTAGACGCGGACGTAACCGCGCTCGGCGGCGCGGCGCTCGAGCTCCGCGAGGACCTGGCGGGCCAGGCCCCGGCGCCGGTGCGCCGAGTGGGTCCAGATCCGCTTGAGCTCGGCGGTCGCGACGAGGGGTGTGCCGTCGTCGTCGTGGGTGGGCTCGCCCGTCCCCGGGCCCGGTGCCCGACGCGCGGGCTCCCCCAGCTCGGGCTCGGTGCGCCGCCGGAACGCACCCCCGGCGACGGGCGCGCCGCCTGCCAGGAGGAGGACGAGGTCGCCACCCGGCGGGAGGAAGTCCTCGAGCCCCTCGGTGCGGAACTCGGCGACGTAGCGGGCGAGCTGCTCGGCGTCGAGTCCCTCGACACCGAGCAGGTCGGCGTACCGGTCGCGGTACTCCACGAACAGCTCGTCGAGCAGGGTGCTCGCGAGCGGGTCGTCGAGACGGACGCTGCGGGCCTCGAGCCCGGAGGCGAGTGCGGTCATCGTAGGGACGCCCCACCGTGATCTCGACGGACCGTGACTTCGGTTCGGCTCACGCACGAGCGCGTCCAGCACGAGGACGAACGAGGCATAAGGCTCTCCTGTGGGATGGCCGCGGGTGCACGGAGGCGCACGAGGGCCGGGCTTTGGGGGAAAGGTCGGGCGCAAAGGGCCGCCCGCAGCGAGGAGCGAGCGAGCAGGCTCAGGCGTGGGAGCGACACCCTGACGCGCGACAACACACGAGGACGACACGGACCGGGGTCATGGCGGCGGTGCGGCGACGCATCGTTCGTGTCTCCTTCTGGCCCGCAGGGGCCCGCGCAGGTTGCTCCCGCGGACGACGGGAGCCGGGTCATCACCCGGGGCACCCCGAAGCGCACGGGGTTGCCGTCCAGCCGGCCGGGGCCGCAGGGCTGGAACTCTTGACCTGGCCGGGACGCTAGGCGGGCGAGGGTGCCGCGTCAACGGTCCCCTGGCATTGCTCACCTGGTGGACGATTGGGTCCTCCGGCGACGCGTCGCAGACTTTCCCCGGACGTCGACGAGGGCCCACCGCGCCTGCGGTGAGCCCTCGTCGGTGTCCGGGACGCGAGGTCCCTCGTCGCCGCGCCGGTCGGTCAGCCTCGCGAACGAGGGTCGCCCAGCGCCTGCGAGAGCCGCGTCGCCGCGTCGCGCAACCGCGCCTCGTCGTGGCCGCTGAAGCCCAGCCGGACACGGTCCGCGAAAGCACCGGACCCCGACGGGTCGAAGTACGTCCCCACCGAGAAGTCCGTGCCCAGCTCGTTGGCGACGCGACGCAGCCGGACGACGTCGACCTCGTCGTCGAGGATCCGCGCCCACGCGAAGATCCCGCCGCGCACGGGCTCGAGCCGGATCCTGTCGGGCGCCAGGCCCTCGAGCGCCCGGCGCAACGCGGTCGACCGAGCTCGGTAGATGCTTCGTGCCCTGTCGAGGATCCCGTCGTAGGCCCCGGGCCGGCCGAGGAGCTCCGCGACGGCGCGCTGAGTCAGGAGCGAGGAGTGCTGGTCCTGGTTCTGGCGGATACGCACGACCGCGGGCACCAACCACTCCGGGAGCACCGCCCAGCCGAGCCGCAGCCCCGGGCCGAGGGTCTTGGCGAACGTCGAGACCCTGACGAGGTTGCCGCCGTCGCCCGGCAGGCCGCCGGGTTCTTCCCCCTCGAACCGCAGGGGGCGGTACGCGTCGTCGGCCAGCACCACGAAGCCATAGCGCTCCGACAACGCGGCGAGATGCGCCCGTCGCGCCGCGGACAGGGTCGCACCCGTCGGGTTCTGGAAGTCGGGGATCACGTAGACGACCTTGGGCCTCGCACCCTCCTCGAGCAGGGACGCGAGATGGTCCGTGTCCAGACCCTCCTCGTCCACCCGCACTGGCAGGAACCGCGCGCCGAGCGCCCCAGAACGCGCAGCGTCAGCGGGTAGGTCGGGCTCTCGACCGCGACGACGTCGCCCTCGTCGACGAGCGACTCCAGCACCAGGCTGATGCCGTGCAAGCCACCGTTGGTGATGACGACCCGTGCGGGGTCGACACCCTCGCGCGCCGCGATCAGCTCGCGCAACCGCGGGTCTCCTGGGCCGCCCGAGTACGCGAGAGCCAGCGGGCCTGCCTCGGGGTCGGCCAGCACCGTCGCGAAGGCGTTCCGCAGCTCGCTCACGGGGAGCGCTTCACGCGCGGGCGACCCCCGGTGAGCAGCACGGCCCCCTCGGGCAGACCCGTGGGGGTGGTCCGAAGGTCCCGACCCCGGCCGGGCCGGGCCGGCCGCGGCCCGACAACAAGGCGTCGGGGTCCGCAACGACGTCGTTCACCGTGGTCATGAGACCTTCTCCTGTCGGTCTTCGATGTCTCCCGCCCGGGGAGACCCGTGGGTCGTGGATTCCTCCGAAGCCGCCCCCGAGAGCGACTTCGCAAAGCAGAGAGACGGGGGCAGCGCGGTGTAGGGCGGGTAGACCGGGATCGGCCTGTAGCCGAGCTTGGTGTAGAGCCCGACGGCCTCCGGCTGCCGGGTGCCGGTCTGCAGGACGACACGCGCGGCGCCCCACTGCCTGGCCACGTCCTCGAGGGCCAGCATGATCTGCACGGCGACCCCGGTACCGCGTGCCGAGGGCACGACGAAGACCCGCTTGACCTCGAGCTCGCCGTCGAGCCGCCGCAGCGCCGCGTGCCCGACCGCCTCGCCGCCGGCATCGAGGGCCAGCAGCGTTGCGACGAGCTCCGCGGGGTCGACCTGCGTGCCTGGCACCGACTCGTAGCGCGCGGCCTCTCGCGGACGCCGGCGGTCCGCGTAGCGCGGTCCGACCTCGGCGTCCATCGCCGCCCGCAGCGCGACCGCCCGGGGGTCGTCCCAATCGACCGTGACCAGCCGCACGTCACCGGCTCGGACCGTGGCCGACGTCACGAGCCCTCCGCGTCCGTCCGCGCACCGAACAGGTTCTCGCGGAGCGTCCGCCCGCGGTATCCCGGCTCGAACAGCCCGCGCCGCACGAGCTCGGGGACGAACTCCTGCCACAGGACGTCGCGCTGCGTCTCGTCCTGCGGAGTGCCGACCGTGATCGCGTCCGTCAGGTGCGCCTCGTACCGGGCCTGCACCCGGTCGGCGATCTGCCCGGGATCTCCGACCTCCGTCCAGTGGCCCCAGTGCACGCCTGCGAAGAGCATCTCCCGCAGTGGTCGCCGCTCCTCGGTGGCGAGGTGCGCCAGGACGCCGAAGCGCCCTTGCCGTCGCCGGACGGACGCCACGTCGGGAAGCCGTTCTGCGGGGATGGCGTCGTCGAGGTCGATCCCGGTCAGGTCGGCGTCCCCGAGGTGCCGGGAGAGGGTCTGGACAGCACGCTCCACCCCGTAGGCCTCGACCTTCTGCCACTTCAGCCGCTCGCCTTCCTCGGTCGTGCTCGCGAAGGTGGAGTTCAGACCCGTGAGGATGGCCGGCAGACCGTTGGGCCGTCCCGCCGCGGCCGCGTGGGACCGCAGCCCCCGCACGAACTCGGACGCGCTGTCCCAGGTGGGTTCAGCCGTGTAGATCAGGTCGGCGTACGTCGCCCCGAGCCGGCGGCCGAGGTCCGAGGCTCCGGCCTGGGCGAGCAGCGGCCGGCCCTGCTTGGAGCGGGGGACGTCGAGTGCGCCACGGACCGAGAAGTGAGGTCCCACGTGCTCGATGTCGCGGATCTGCGCGCCGTCCGAGTAGGCACGTGCGCCCCCTGTGTCGGTCTTGATCGCGGCAGGCGACCAGCTGTCCCAGAGCTTGAGCACGACCTCGACGAACTCCGTCGCCCGCGCGTAGCGCGTCTCCGGGTCGGGGATGTCGCCGAAGCCGAAGTTCTGCTCGCCACGGAACGACGTCACGGCGTTCCAGCCGGCTCGGCCGTCGCTCAGTTGGTCGAGGGTCGCGACGAGCCGTGCCAGGTTGTACGGCTCCCAGTAGGTCGTCGAGACCGTCGCGATGAGCCCGATCCGCTCGGTCACCGCGGCCAGCGCCGAGAAGAGCGTGATCGGCTCCAGGGCGCCTAGCGTGCTGAGGTCACCGTCGCGGAGCAGCATCGAGTTGTCCGCGATGAAGAGCGAGAGGAGCCCCTCCTTCTCGGCGTGCTGGGCGACCCGCTGGTAGTACGCGAGGGTCCGCTCGGTGGGGTCGGCCCAGGAGTCGTACACCCCCTGGGCCCCGCCGATGAACTGCACGAGGTGGAGCCGGCGCTCGGGGGTGCTCATCGGTCCGCCCCCTGCGCGAGGAGCGACGCCCGGAGCCCGACCTCGCGACGCTCCATGTCCTCCAGCACCTCCAGCACGGGCTCGACCTCGTAGGGCGAGAGCACGGCGACGCCGTCGTTGTCGCCGAACAGCACGTCGCCGGGGTTCACCACCACGCCGCCGACGACGACCGGGACGTCGACGATCTCGAGGCCGTCCGTGCTGCGTCCGACGAGCGGAGTCACGCCACGGTGGTAGATCGGCGTGCCCAGCTCGACGAGCTGCTCGGAGTCGGTGACCGGCCCGTCGATGACGAGGCCCGCGATCCCTCGGGCACGTGCCCGGGTGCCGACGACGCCGCCGTACGTCGTGCGACGGGTCCCCGCCGGACGACTGATCACGATCACGGTGCGCTCGTCGCCCTCGTCGATCACCCGGTTCAGGCCTGGGGAGTCGTACTCGCCGCCGACGACGGTCCGCGCGACGCCCGCGAAGCGGATCGGCCTGAACAGCGGGTCCAGACCGGCGATGAGGCCGTGGTCGCGCAGGTGACCGAGCGTCGAGGGCGAGACGGATCGCAGACGTGCGAGCACGTCGTCGGACGGGATGCTGGCGGTGGAGCTCATGGTGGATTCGTCCTTCGGTTCTCGGGTGAGCGAGTACGGAGCGCGGGCGGTCGCCGTCATTTCGACAGCCAGGCGCTGGCGAACGACGGCAGCGCGCGCGAGCTCACCACTCCGTGCACGTACGACTGGGCGACGAACGTCTGGGTGTCTTCCAGGATCGGCACGTAGTACGCCTGCTCGACGACGTAGTCCTGCAGCGCGTCGAGCGCCTTCGTGCGTGCCGCGTCCGTCGTCGCCTGGGTCTCGGCCGTCGTCAGCTCGACGAGCTTCTTGTCGGACCCGTCGAGCTTGAAGACGTCCGCCCAGACGTTCTGGGCCAGCGCGAGCCCGGGCTCGTTGTTGGAGCCACCGCCGCGGATCAGGCCGACCGACGGGTCGGTGATCGCCGTCGGGTAGGTCGAGTAGTCGACCTGCTTGACGTCGAGGTGGACGCCGATCTGCTTGAGCTGCTGCTGGACCGCCTGGTACTTGGCCTTGGCCGTGTGGTCGTAGACGTCGACGTACGTGGAGATGGTGAGCTCCTTGCCGTCCTTCGTGCGGTAGCCGTCGGCGTTCCTCGAGGTCCAGCCGGCCTCGTCGAGCAGCTTGTCGGACGTGTCGGGCTCGTACGCGATGAGCTTCGACTGGTCGGTGTACCCACGTGCGACCTTGTTGAAGAGCCCGGTCGACGCGTTCCAGCTGGACGAGTAGAGCTGGTCGACGATCTTCTGCCGGTCGATCGCGTGCAGGATCGCCCGACGGACCCTGATGTCGTCGACGTACGGGGCCGTCAGCTGGAAGTACCAGGACGGCGAGAAGCTGGGGGTGCGGAAGGCCAGGACCTGGTATCCCTTGCTCGCGAGCCGGGACTCCTCGCTCGGCTGCACGTAGCGCAGGACGTCGGCCTGACCGGACTCGAGAGTGCCGAGCCGCACGGCGTCCTCCGGGACGGAGAGCTCGGTGACGGTGTCGAGGTACGCCTCGCCCTGGTTCTTGACATAGGACGAGCGAGGAGCCCAGGCGTAGCCCTTGGTCCGGGTGAGCACCAGCTTCTCGTTGGCCACGTACTGGGTGACGTGGAACGGTCCGGTGCCGATCCAGTTGCTCGGGTCCGCCTGCTGGTCGGCCGTGAGCGTGAAGAACTTCGGGGCGAGGATGCCGCTGGCGAAGTTGGCCACGAGGCTGAGGAACGGCGCGTACGGCTCCTTGAGCTTGACGGTCACGGTGTTCGTGGCGTCGTCGGCCGTGTACGTCGCGCCCTCGGGCCAGCCCGCCTTGCGTGGGATGCCCTTCGCGGAGTCGCCCTGGTCACGGTAGACCAGGTTCTGCTTGACGACGTCCGCGGTGAGCGGGGTCCCGTCGCTGAACTTCACGTCCGATCGCAGCTCGAAGGTGTAGGTCAGCCCGTCCTTCGAGACGGAGAAGCTCTTGGCGAGCCAGGGCTCGTACTCGAGCGTGTCGGGGTTCTCGTAGACGAGCCGGTCGAGGGCGTTGTTGGCGACGGAGTTGTTCTGCCAGCAGCCGATGAGGTTCGGGCTGAAGGTGCACCAATTCTCCGCCTCGAGGTAGACGAGGTTCCCCCGCGGACGGGCTCCCCGTCCCGGAGGCGGGAGCACCCGACGACCCTCCGCTGCACGCGCTGACGAGCAGCGCCAGCAGCGCTCCCGCCGCTGCCAGAGACCCGAACCGCTTGCGTGCTCTCCTCATCGAAGTACCTTCCTCGTCGTGTGGGGCAGCCCGGGGATCGAGTCGACCAGCGTCCGGGTGTAGTGATGGGTGGGCCGGGCCAGTACCTCGTGCGTGAGACCCGACTCGACGACCTGCCCTCGGGACAGGACCGTGACCGTGTCGGAGACCTGGCGTACCAGCCCGAGGTCGTGCGAGATGAAGACGTAGGTGAGCCCGTGCCGGGCCTTGAGGTCCATCAGAAGCTCGACGATGTTCGCCTGGACGCTCACGTCGAGCGCAGACGTCGGCTCGTCGAGGACCAGGACCTCGGGCGCGAGCACGATCGCGCGGCCGACGGCGACACGCTGGCGCTGCCCTCCGGAGAGCTCCTTGGGCCGCCGTCCCGACAGTTCGGCCGGCAGGTCGAGGCGGTCGAGCAGCGCCGTGACCTCGGCCCGACGCTCGCGTCTCGTCAGCTCGGTGTGGATGAGGAGTGGCTCCTCCAGGAGCTGCCGGACCGTCATCCTCGGGTCGAGCACGGCGAGCGGGTTCTGGGAGATCAGCTGGAGCCGCCGGGGCCCTGCGATCGGGATTCCGCCGCCTGCCGCCGGCGCGCCGTCGAACCGGACCTCGCCGGTGTCGTAGGGAGTGAGGCTCGCGAGGATGCGGGCGATCGTCGTCTTGCCGGATCCGGACTCCCCGACGATGGCGTGCGTGCTCCCTCGCCGGACCGTGAGGTCGACCCCTCGCAGCACCCGGTTCGGGCCTCCGGCCGCGTCGTGATAGCTCTTCGTCAGCCCGCGCACGGTCAGGATCGGGTCGTCGTCCCCAGCCCGTTCGCAGACGGGCGAGGAAGCCCCCGTCTCCCGGAACCGGTCCGGCGCGAGGGCGGGAACGTCCGCGAGCAGCCTTCGGGTGTACGCGGCCGAGGGCGCTGCGAGGACGTCCGTGGTCGGGCCCGAGTCGCGGACGACACCGTGCTCGAGCACGGTGATCGCGTCGCTGCGCTCGCCCGCCAGCGCGAGGTCGTGCGTGATCAGGAGCATCGCGAGCCCGAGGCTCGAACGCAGCCGGAGCAGGAGGTCGAGGATGACCTTCTGGACCGTGACGTCGAGCGCCGAGGTCGGCTCGTCGGCGATGAGGACGTCAGGGTCCCCGGAGATCGCCATGGCGATGAGGACCCGCTGCAGCTGCCCACCCGAGAGCTGGTGCGGGTAGCTGTCGTATTTCTCGGCCGACCGCTCGATCTCGACCTGGTCCAGCAGTTCGACGGCACGCTGCTTCGCCGCAGCGCGCGACAGGCTGCGGTCGCGCGACCGCAGCAGCGAGGCGAGCTGACGACCGACCCGCTGCAGCGGGTCCAGCGAGCTCAGCGGATCCTGCGGCACGAAGCCGAGGACGTGCCGGCGTGCCACGACGAGCTCGCGCCGCGACGGGACCTTCCCCTGGAGCGCGATCGTCCCCGCCTCGACCGCCGCGTTGCCGGGAAGCAGACCGGTGACGGCCAGCGCGAGCGTGCTCTTGCCCGATCCCGACTGCCCGACCAGCGCGTGTGTCGTCCCGGCCTCGAGGGTGAGGTCGACGCCGTCGAGCACGCGGCGGCGCTCGTGGGTCCGTCGGTCGCGATAGCTCAGGGAGAGCCCGCGCACGTCGATCGCGGGCGGGCGGGCGGTGCCGCTCATGACTCGTACCTCCGTCGCACGGTCCGTGACACCTTCGTGATCGACAGGACCATCGCGACGATCACCGCACCCGGGAGTACCACCAGCCACGGGGACGACACGATGTAGTCGCGCCCCTCGGCGATCAGGAGGCCCCACTCCGGCTGCGGCGGCGGCGCGCCGTACCCCAGGAAGCTCAGGGAGGAGATCCAGAGGATCGAAGCACCGAACTGGAGGACGACGAGCGAGAGCACCGACGAGTACGAGTTGGGCAGGATGTGGCGCAGCAGGATCCTGGTGGTGCTCGCCCCGATGTGGCGGGACGACTCCACGAAACCGAGCTCACGGACGGTGAGCACCTCGGAACGCATGAGCCGCGCGAACAGCGCGACCGAGGACGCACCGACGGCGACGGCAGCGTTGAGTGTCCCGAAGCCGAGCGCCACGACGATCACCATGGACAGCAGCAGCCCGGGGATCGACAGCAGCACGTCGACGAGCCGTCCGACGACCACGTCGACGACCCCGCCGAAGTAGGCCGCGACCAGTCCGAGGACGCTGCCGACGACGAGTCCGCACGTGACCGCCACGAGCGAGCCGAGCAGTGTCGTCCGCGTGCCGTAGACGACACGCGAGAAGATGTCGCGACCGAGATAGTCCGTGCCGAAGAGGAACCGCCCCGAGGGCGGCTGGAGCGACTGGCCCACCGCGCTGAGCGGGTCGTGCGGGCTGACGGCGCCGGGCGCGACCACGAAGACCGCGATCACGGCGAGCACGAGGACCGCCAGGACGAGCAGCGGGTCGGCGTTCCTGAGCCGGTGCGTACGGCGCACGGTTCCGGCGGTCTCGTCAAGCACCATGGTCGACACCTGCCGATGCCATCTTCCGCTCGTCTTCCCGCTCGCCCGAGGACGACGTCACGTCCCCGGACGCAGGCTGCGGCCCACCCCGTCCGCTCCCGCGCCGGTCACGGGTGCGCTGGCGCAGCGAGATGCGCGGGTCGATCCACGGGTACACGAGGTCGGTGAGCAGGTTGATGGTGACGAAGACCGTCGACACGAACAGCACCACGAGCAGGATCACCGGCGTGTCCTGGCCGCGGACGGCGTCCTGGGTGAGCTGCCCGATCCCGTTCTTGTTGAAGATGACCTCGACGATCACGGAACCGGCGAGGAGCTCACCGGCCGTCAGCGAGAACAGGGTCAGCGTCGGCAGGACGGCGTTCTTGACCACACGGAGGAAGATCGCGTAGCCCGAACGCCCCTGCGCGCGCAGCACGAGGACGAACGGCATCTGCTGGGTCCTGTCGACGCCCTGCACGAACACCTGGGTGACGTGCGGCGCCACCACGACCCCGAGCACGAGCGCCGGCCAGAGAACCGCCTTGAAGCCCGAGTCCCTGACCGGTGAGAACCAGCCGAGCCGGAACGCGAAGACCTGCACGACGACCAGGGCGAGAAGGAAGCTGGGTACGGACAGCGTCACGGACGGCACCGCGCGGGCGATCGCGCGCACGCCTCGGGTGGGGCCGTGGGTGGCCAGGACGGAGATCCCGAAGGCGACGACGACAGCGACCAGGAAGGCCAGCGCCGCGATCGACGCCGTGTGCGGGAGCGCCTGGCCGAACATCCGCGCGACCGGCTGCCCCGTCGTCAGCGAGTAGCCGAAGTCTCCGTGCAGCGCGCGCCCTGCCGCGATCAGGTACTGCTCCAGCCCGCTGCGGTCGAGGTTGTAGTAGGCCAGGACGACGTGCACCTGGTCCTGGGGGAGCGGGTTCTGCGGGTCGTTGACGGCCGAAGCGATGGGATCCCCCGGGAGCAGGTAGAGGATCGCGAAGACCAGCGTGTAGGTGAGCACCACGATGACGAGGGCCTGAGCGATCCGTCCGACGACGTACCGCGCCTGCGCCCCCGTCATGCGTGGGGAGCCGGCTGACGCACGGAGGGGTCCTTCTCCCCGGCCTGGACGGCGAACGGGAGATCGTTGCCCGCGAGGGGTCGCGGGCACGTGCCGTGGTCGTTGAAGTGCGACGGGTAGGCGGTTGCCCGGTTGAGGTCGACTCGGAGCGTGCGCTCGGGCCCGCCGTCGACGTCCGGACCACCGCTCGAGGCCGCGGCCGCGCGCGACGCCTCGACGTCGACGGCCGGGACGTGCACGGCCCGCCACCCCGGGGTCCCGGGCGCACGGTCCGTGAACGACAGCGTGACCCCACCGTGGTGGCCGGCGACGAGCCGGAGGGTCGTACCGTCCAGGTCGACCTCCCCGACCACCGCCACGTGGTGCACGAGGCCCGGCTTGGCGCCGTCGACGACGTCCGCGCGGGGCTCGGCGTACCAGCGGACCGGGAGGTCGCGCACCTGGGCGGGGTCGAACGCGAACGCCGGGACGGCGGCCTCCTCGCCGGCCGCGACGAACGCCGCGAGCGCCGGCGCCTTCGGGTCGCGCGTGCGCAGGAGGTAGCGGCCGGTGCGCAGCGCCAGCTCCACGCCGACGAGAGCCGCTCCCGCCGCGTCGGGAGTCGCACCACCCGGGCCGTCGACCAGGAACGGCACGACCGAGCCGGCCTCCGCGACGACGACGGTCCGGGGTCCTCGACCGGGCGGAGCGTGTCCGCGTCGAGCAGGACGGCGGGGGTGTCGTCGTCGGACCGGGCGTCACCGTCCACGCGGACGTGCGCGCCGTCGTCATCGGCCCACCACAGGCCCGGGACGCCGGGGACCGGCGCCGGTTCGCGGCCGAGCCAGTGGTGCGACGTGAGGGACAGGACGCCGCGGGGAGCCTTGAGGCCGGCGGCGCGCTCCGCACGCCAGGCCCGCCAGCGCTCGACGGCAGGGTCGACGGCGCCCGTCGTGCCCTCGGCGCCGCTCAAGGTGTCGGTGCTCATCGTGGTCTCCGTTCGGGGTCGAGAGGTCAGGCGACGGCCCGTGCGGGCACGCCGGGCCGGACGAGGCCGAGGTGGTCACGCAGCGTGGTGCCGGCGTACTCGGCTCGGAACGAGCCGCGCTCCTGCAGAAGCGGCACGACGCGGTCGAGCACGTCGTCCAGCCCGTGCGGCGTCAGATGAGGCACGAGGATGAAGCCGTCGCTCGCGTCCTCCTGGACGAACCGGTCGATCTCGTCGGCGACGTGCGTGGGCGTGCCGACGAACCCGCCACGCGACGTGAGCTGCAGGACGAGCTCGCGGATGGACCAGCGGTTCGCGTCGGCGAGCTCGCGCCACTGTCGGGCGACCTCGCGCGGGTCCCCGTGGCGTACCCGGCCGCGTGTGATGGCCTGGTTGTCGTAGTCGGGCTCGACGTCGGGCAGCGGCCCCTCGGGGTCGTAGGCGGTGAGGTCACGGCCCCAGATCTGCTCGAGGAACGCGATCGCCGTCACCCCGGGGACCTGGGCGAGGCGGATCTCACGTGCCGCCTCCGCGGCTTCCTCAGGGGTGTCGCCGATCGTCACGGTGGTCGCGGGGATGATCTTGAGGGCGTCGCGGTCTCGCCCGTACGTGGCGAGCCGGTCCTTGACGTCCCGGTAGAACGCCTGCCCGTCCTTGAACGCGGGGTGCGAGGAGAAGATGACGTCGGCGGTCGCCGCCGCGAACTCGCGACCGTCGCTCGAGTCGCCCGCCTGGAACAGCACCGGGTGGCCCTGGGGGCTGCGCGGCGTCGTGAACGTGCCGCGCACGTCGAACTGGGGGCCGGTGTGCTCGAACGGGTGCGCGCCACGAGGGATCGTGCGGCCGTCCGCGGTGATCTCCTCGTCCCAGGAGTCCCAGAGCGTCCGCGCGGCCTCGACGAGCTCCGCGGCCCGGCGGTAGCGGTCCGCGTGGTCGAGGAAGCCGCCGCGCCGGAAGTTCTCGCCCGTGAACGCGTCGGAGCTGGTCACGAGGTTCCAGGCCGCCCGGCCCTCGGACAGGATGTCGAGCGTCGCGAACTGGCGCGCGAGCTCGAACGGCTCGTTGAACGTCGTGTTGATGGTGCCCGCGAGCCCGATGCGGTCGGTCACGGCGGCGAGCGCGGCGAGGACGGGAAGCGTGTCGGGGCGCCCGACGACGTCGAGGTCGTGGATGCGGCCCTTGTGCTCGCGCAGCCGCAGGCCCTCGGCGAGGAAGAAGAAGTCGAGCTTCGCGTCCTCGGCCTTGCGTGCGAGGTGCTCGAACGACGAGAAGTCGATCTGGCTGCCCGAGCGCGGGTCGGTCCAGACGGTCGTGTTGTTGACGCCCGGGAAGTGGACGCCGAGGTGGATCTGCTTGCGGTGCTGCGTGGTCATGAGCGGGTCTCCGGTCGGCGCGGCGGCGTGGGCGGGGTCACTGGGCGGCGGCGTAGCGGCTCGCGGGCCGGGGCAGGCCGAGCGTGTCGCGCAGGGTCGTGCCCGGGTACGTCTGCCGGAAGACGCCGTCGGCCTGGAGGACCGGGACCGTGCCGCCGACGATCGCCCGCAGGTCCGTGTCGAGCGACGCCGGCCGGAGCGTGAAGCCGTCCGCGGCGCCGGCATCGAACCAGTCCTCGAGGAGGTCGGCGAGGTCGACCGCGGTCCCGACGTGGGTCAGCGCCCCTTCGGGCAGCCCGCCGTTCTCGCCGCCGAGCTCCTCGAGGAGGTCGAGGCGCTCCTGCGCGCTGCGCCGGTCCTGCCCGACGACGGTCACGAGGTCGACGAGCACGCGCACGGCGTCGGGGTCGCGGCCCGCGTCACGGGCGATGTCGCGGACCTCGTCGCGGATCGCCCGCGCGTCGTCGCGCTGCGTCGCCTGCACGCGCACGACGTCGGCCCGGCGGCCCGCGAGGTCGAGGCTGAGGGCGAGTCCGCGCGCACGACGACGGGCGGTCGGCCCTGCGGCGAGCGCGGGGTGATGGACGGTCCCTTGACGGCGAAGTGCACGCCCTCGAAGTCGACGTAGTGCAGCTTGTCGCGGTCGACGAACCGGTGGGTCGCCTCGTCGCGGATCTCGGCGTCGTCCTCCCAGGAGTCCCAGAGCCGCTCGACGACCTCGACGGCCTCTTCGGCTTCCCCGAGCGCCTCGACTTCGTCGGGCGCGGGCCGGCGCCCGAACGCCGCCGCGGACGCCGCGTCGGTGGACCAGCCGAGCTGCCAGGCCGCCCGCCCCCCGAGACGTGGTCGATGGTCGCGATCGCCTTCGACACGTGGAACGGCTCGGTGTGCGTCGTGTCGACGGTCGCGACGAGACCGATCCCGGCGGACCGCGGGGCGAGCCGCGCACTCACGAGCGCCGCGTCGAGGCGGCCCTGCAGCGCGGCCCCGCGCTGAGGCCGCAGCGTGAAGGCGTCATCGAAGAGCACGAAGTCGAGCAGCCCGTTCTGGGCGGTCGCGACGAGGCCGGCGAGCCGGGCGGCGTCGAACGGGCGCGGGGCGACGGGTCCGTGCGCACGCCAGGCGCCGGCGTGGGCACCGCCGTCGGTGAGGTCGACGCCGAGGTGAAGGGTGCGGGTCGTGGACATGGTGGGTCCTCCGGGGTCGGCGAGTTCCGGGCGCGATCGAGCGACCCGGCACCTTCGCGGGAGTGGGGTGGAGTGGTGCGGTGTCCCGGGGCGGGTCCCGGGCTGCGGCGGCGGGGCGCCTAGCGCGTCGTCGGACGTGCCGGACGACAGACGCGGCGCCGGCTATGCGGCACGGCAGAGCGGGATGAGCGCCGGACCGGGTGCTCGCCGGGCTGGTCGTGGGTCGTCATTCGTGTTCCTCCTGGCCCGTGGGCCTCGCGCTGGTTGCCCGTCGCGGAAACGGGCCGGGTCATCACCCGGGGCACCCCGCCGCGGAGCGGGGTTGCCGTCCAGCCGGCCGGGGCCGAAGGGCTGGAACTCATGACCTGGGACGACCGTAGGTTTCTTGATCGATTTGGTCAAGAAGGATGACCGGACCGTCCACCAAGTGGACGAATGAGTCGGACGGCAGGTCGCACACCGTGACACGGCGTCACACCGTCTCCTCTGACGAGACCCTCACCGGCTCCAGCCGCGCCATCCGCTCCCGCCCTTCGCGCGGGCACACTTCCCGGAGCAACGAGTCGTACGCGAGGACGGCTGCCCGCCGGTCGTGCGCCCGCGCGCCGAGCACGGGATCCCCCTCGGCCCGACGGCCGCACTCGGCCGGACTCCGCGCTTCGAGTCCAGGAGCTACGCATGACGCGCACCACCCGCGTCCGACACCCTCCTCAGAGCCTGCGCGCCGTCCCCGCCGAGCCGCCGTACGCCCGGACGAGGGGAAGGAAGATCTCGTCGACAATCGACCGGACACGCGCCGCCGGGAGAGGCCTGAGCGTCATCAGCAGGTCGTGGCGGACCAGGTCGAAGGGCAGTGTCAGAACGCCTGGCGGAACCCGCTCGAGATCGAGCTCCCCCGCCCCTGGGCACGCCGGTAGAGCGCGTCGACGCGGCTGCGCGCTCCCTCGCCGAGGATGCGTTCGCGGACCTGCGCCGGGGTGAGGCCGCTCTCGCCGAGCAGGCCGGAGAACGCCGCTCCCGTCACGACACCCCAGAAGGCCGAGCTCCGCTCGCTCATGGTCCGGAGGGTCGCGACGAGGTCGTCGCGCAGGTTCCCGGTGTCAGGGAGCTCGGTGCGGGTCGTGGTGCGTCGACGCTCGAGCGCCGCGAGGGTGAGCTCCTCCTTGTTGGCCCACCGGCGATAGAGCACCGCCACCCCGGTCTCGGCGCGAGCCGCTACCGATTCCATGGTGAGTCGCGCGTAGCCGACGCTGCACAGCTCGTCCCAGGCGGCGTCGAGCAGCGCGGCCTCGAGCTCGGGGCCGCGGCGACGGCGTCGGACGGATTCGGTGACTGCGGACGACACCCTTCCACATTAGAGAGACTTGCATTCCTTATCAACCGCGCCTAGCCTCTTAAGAGACGAATCCAACTCTTAATGAGGAGACGGGCGATGACCCACCCCGACACCACGGCGACCACCACGGTCCCGGAGCCGCCCGGAGCGCCCGCCGCGAGCCCCGCGATCCCACCGGCGGTCCGCAACGCCCTGCTCGCCCTCGTCGTCGGCGGCATCGCCGCGATCCTCGACTCGACGATGGTCACGCTCGCCATCCACACCCTCGCCGTGGACCTCGACTCGGCGACCACGACGATCCAGTGGGTCACCACCGCCTACCTGCTCGCGATGGCCGTCGCGATCCCCGTGACCGGGTGGGCGGAGGCCCGGTGGGGCGGCAAGCGGGTCTGGACGGCCGCGCTCCTCGTCTTCGTCGCCGGCTCCGTGCTGTGCGCGGTCGCATGGGACGAGTCCAGCCTGATCGCGTTCCGCGCCGTCCAAGGGTTCGGCGGCGGCCTGATCTTCCCGCTCATGCAGACGCTCGCCGTCCGCGCCGCCGACGGGAAGGCGAGCACGCGGCTCATGGCCGCCGTCAGCATGCCCCTGGCCCTCGGGCCGATCCTCGGACCCGTGATCGGCGGCCTGATCCTCAACTGGCTCAGCTGGCGCTGGCTGTTCCTCGTCAACGTCCCCCTGGTCGCCGTCGGGCTCGTCCTCGCGTGGCGGTTCCTCCCCGACGACCGGCCATCCGCGTCGGCCCCTCGCGCCCGGCTCGACGTCGTCGGGCTCGCGCTCCTCGCGCCCGCGCTCACCGGGGTGCTGCTCGGCCTCTCCCAGCTCGCCGAGGACGGCGGCCTGTGGCACCCCGGCGTCCTCGTGCCGCTCGGGGCGGGGCTCGTGCTGCTCGTCGCGTTCGTCGCCCGGACGCTGCGGCCGGGTTCGCACCAGCCCGTCGTCGACGTCCGGCTCCTGCGCCTCCGGTCCCTCGGCGGCGCGTCCGCCGTCCTGTTCACCGCCGGCGCCGCCATGTACGCCGCGATGTTCCTGCTGCCGCTCTACTACCAGCAGCTCCGGGGAGAGAGCGTGCTCGCGGCCGGGCTGCTCCTGATCCCGCAGGGGGTCGGCGCGCTCGGCGCGCGGTTCGTCGTCGGCGGGCTCGTGGAACGATTCGGGGCGCGGGCCGTGACCGCCGCGAGCTTCCTCCTCGCCGCCGTCGCGACCGTCCCGTTCGCCGTCGCCGGGCCCGGCACGAGCCCGTGGTGGCTCGGGGCCGTGCTGTTCGTCCGCGGCATCGGGATCGGCGCGGTGATCATCCCGCCCATGTCCGTCGCGTACCAGGACGTGCCGCGCGCCGACATCCCGCACGCCACCATGAACACGCGCATCACCCAGCAGGTGGGCGCGTCCTTCGGGACCGCGATCGTCGCCGTCGCCCTCCAGTCCCTGCTCGACGACGGCGCCACCCGGGCCTTCCAGGGCGCGTTCTGGTGGGCGATCGCCCTGACGCTGGTCGGGCTCGTCCCGGCGGCGATCCTGCCCGCGAGGAGCCGTGCGGCGCAGGTCGGGTAGCGCCTCGCCCCGCCCCGGGCCCACGGGGCGGGGCGCTCGCCGACAGCCACCGCTCAGATCGCCGTCACACGCCCTCTCCTTCCTCCGCGGGCCGGGCAACGGAGAAGGTCAGGACGGACTTCACGTTGCGACCGCTCTCCATGTCCTCGAACGCCTGGGCCCAGTCGTCGAGCGGGTAGACCCCTCCGAGCGCGGCGGAGGCGTCGAGGCGGCCCGTGGCAAACCCGTCGAGAACGCGCTCCCACGTCGTCCAGGTGTGCGAGAAGGAGCCGTGCAGCGTCACCGCCTTGGCGACGAGCGGGTCCAGGCTGCGCCCGTACGGCTGCGGCCCCCAGCCGATCTTGACGACGGTGCCGAGCGCCCGGACGAGGTCCAACGAGTCCGCCAGCGCCGCGCTCACCCCCGTCGCGTCGACCACGACGTCCGCGCCCAGGCCGTCGCCGAGGCTGCCGACGATCACGCGAGCGTCCTCCTTCTGGACGTTCACGACCTGGTCCGCGCCCATCCGGACCACGCTCGGGAGCCGCGGCTCGTCGCGATCCGTGCACAGCACGACGATCCGTCCCGCCCCGCAGAGCCGAGCGACCTGGACGCTCAGCGCGCCGATCGGCCCGGCACCCTGGATCACGACGAGGTCCCCGGGGACGACCGTCGCGCGCTCCACCAGCGCGTTGTAGGCGACCGCGAACGGTTCCGCGAGCGCGGCGTGCTCGTAGCTCACGCCGTCGGGGATCCGATGCAGGACGCGCGGCTCGACCGCGACCCGCGCGGTGAAGAAGCCGTCGTGCTTCGCGCCGTACCCGAGCCGGTCCGGACACAGGTTGTACTGTCCTGTCCGGCAGTAGCGGCAGCGACCGCAGATCTTGGCTGCGGTCTCACAGACCACCCGGTCCCCCACCCGCCACCCGCCCGGGGCGCCCGGCCCGACGGCGATCACCTCTCCGGCGATCTCGTGCCCGACCACCACCGGCAGCTCGAGGTCCCAGCTGTGCGAGTTGCGCCAGAGATGGATGTCGGACCCGCAGACGCCGACCGCACGCGTCTCGATCAGGACCTCGTCGTCCCCCATGCTCGGCTCGGGGATATCTCGCACCTCCATCCCCTCGTCGCTGAGGTCGTACTTCACGAGGGCTCTCACAGCTCGGCTCCTTTCATCGGGGGCACGACGGGTACGTCGCGCCCCGCGCGGGTCGAGCCGTTGAAATAGCGCTGACGCGCGTCGCGGAGAAACTCGACCGAGGCTCGCAGGTCGTCCCAGCCGTTCACACCGTCCTCGATGCTGACCCACCCGTCGTACCCCGCGGCAGCCAGGGTCCCGAAGATCTCCGGGTAGTCGTTCAGCCCCTGGCCGATCACCCCATGGCGCAGGACGTCCGCGTATCCCTGCGAGCCGTCCGCGACCGCGAGGTCCGCCATGGAGGCCCCCTCGGCGAGGTAGCGGTCGGAGGCCTGCACGGTCACGACACGATCGAGCACCTCCCGAAGGAAGTCGACGGGGTCGTCACCCGCGACGAGGGCGTTGGACGGGTCAAACTGGACGCCGAAATGTTCACCGCGAGGGATCCGGTCGAGGATCCTGCGGTAGCGCTCCTTCGACTGGGCGAACTCCGGATACGTCCAGAACCCGTCCTTGTAGTGGTTCTCGAACCCCAGCACCACGTCCAGCTCGACCGCGACCGGCAGCAGCTTGAGGAACGCGTCCACGACCCACTCCTCGGCCTGTTCCGGGTCGACGTGGGGATGACGCTGCCCTGACAGGACCCGGCAGGACGCACCAGGTCCGCCCAGCTCGCGCGTGAGCTCGATCATGGCGATCTCGTCGTCGAGTTCACGCGCCCGGATCTCCGGGTCCGGGTGCGCGAAGTCCGGTGATGCGCACAGCATCGGCAGCTCGAGCCCGTGGTGGGCGAGAGCGTCTCCGACCCGGGACGCAAGGTCGGGCGGGCCGTCGAGGAAGAACCTCGAGTAGAGCTCGACGCCGTCGACCGGGAGATCCGCCGCACGGGCGATCCAGCCGGTCACGGGCTGCTCGCCGGCGACGAGCTCGTCGAGGTCGCCCTTCGGGAAGACACTGATCCGCACCGGTCACAACCCCCTGCGGAGGCCCGGCCCGCGGCGACCGGCTCGACCTCGCGCACGACCGGCGGATAGGCGGTCAGCCCCTCGACCGCGTCGTCGAGCGCCTTCACCGCAGGCCCCCGGCGTGCCTCTCGAGGTCGTCCCGCGACTCCCACTTCTCGACCAGCACCATCGTCCCGGCGGCGTCGCGGTGCAGCGCATACAGGACGCACCCGTCCTCTGCGTGTACGGCGGGCACCGCGCCGACGAGCGCGGCCTCGAGCTCGCGCGCGCGCCCTTCGCGCGGCACGAACTCGACGACGAGGACGACCGCGCTCATCGCTCGGCCACCAGCTGGTCGACGGTCTCACGACGCAGGTCCAGGATCTGCGCGAGCTCCGGCGCGGAGAGATCGACGTCATCCATGCGGACAGTCTCGCCGCGTGCCACGTCACGCAGGAGCGTCACCCCGTGCGCCAGCGCGATCGGCAGCGCGTTCCTCTCCACGGAGGTCGCGGCCGTGATCAGCTTTCCCCAGACCGTGTAGCCGCCTTCGCCGTCGAGCGTCTCGCCCGCGCGTAGGTCCCGCTTCGCCGTGGCGACCACATCCGCGTAGAACCCGACGGGAGAGCCGGTGGCGACGCCCTGGAGTGCCGCGTGCGCGACCGACACGTTCACCTCGAGGCCGACGAAGTGGTGCGGTCGGTAGAGCGCTCCGTACTCGCCCGTCGGGTCGGAGCACCCGGGGAAGTCCTTGAGGCAGTCCGCCACGTACCGCGAGGCCGCCTTGACGACGACGAACACGCCCTCCTGGGTGTGGTGGTCGATCCACTCGCCGTCGCGCGTCACGCTCGACATGACCTCCACGGAGCCGGAACGCGCGAGCACACCCCCGCCTCTTTGGGACGGCACACGCTGGGGATCTCTGCCTGGGTGCCCGGGGTGAACGTCAACCCGTCGTCCGACGGCAGCAGGCGGGAGGCGTTCGCCACTGCTGCCATCTCGATCGCGGCCTTCGTGCCGTCACGGAACGCCGTGTACATGCGGGGGTTGAGCTGCCCCGAAGCCACGAGCTCCGAGGAGAACTCCCAGTTCTCCCACACGTTGTCGGGATTCATCTCGTGGTAGTGAGGGAGGAACTTCGCGCCCTTGCCCGCGCAGACCACCTCGAAGCCGGAGGTGCGCGCCCAGTCCACGAGCTCCCAGATCGCTGCGGGCTGGTCGCCGTACGCCAGCGTGTAGACGACGCCGTGCCTCTTCGCGAGCCGGTGCAGCGCGGGGCCCGCCACGGGATCCGCCTCGACCGTGACCATCACCACGTGCTGACCGGTCTCGATCGCCCGGACCGCGTGGGCTGCTCCGACCACCGGGTTCCCGGTCGCCTCGACGACGACGTCGATCTCGGGGCGGAAGAGGAGGGAGGCGTCGTCGACGATCGCGAGCCCGCGTCCCGCGAGCGCCTCGTCGACGGTGCCCACGCGGTCGGCGTCGGGCCACTCCGCGAGCTCGAGCGCCGACTCCGCACGTGCCACGTTGATGTCGGCGACCGCGACGATGTGGATCCCCGGGATGTTGTGGGCCTGTGCGAGGTACATCGTGCCGAACCGGCCCGCGCCGATGAGGCCGACGCGGACGGGGTTGCCGTCGTGCTCGCGCTCCGTCAGGAGCTCGTGAAGGTTCATGCTGCTGCGCCTCCTACTAGTGTGCTTGTATGACTTTTTGATCGGAATGCCTCACGGCAGGCTCCGTCGTGGAGACCACGACGACGCTCGCGTCAGAGGGGGATGGGGTGGGAGTGCCGGAGCTCCAGCTCGTCGGTGGTGTCGACGACGATCTGCCGGGCCCCGCTCACGGCAGCCGCCTCGTCCCCCGCCGCGACCGCCTCGACGAGCGCTCGGTGGCTCGCGATCGAGCCCGCCGTGCGATGTCCGAAGAGATGGCTCGCATCCTGGAGCCTCGTCCGTAGCACAGCGCCCACCGCGTTGGCGAGCTGCGCTATCACGGCGTTCCCCGAGCCGTGGAACAGCAGCGTGTGCAACGCGATGTCCGCCTCGATGAACGCCGCCGAGTCCTGCCGGGCGGCCGCGTCGTCCATCCTGTCGATCGCCTGCTGCAGCGCCTCCACGTGCTCGGGGAGGCGACGGCGCGCCGCGAGGCCCGCGGCGACCACCTCGACACCGGCCCTCAGCTCCAGGATGTCCCGCATCTGGTCCCAGTAGTGCTGCCCCTGGCCGCGCCAGAGAACGACCTGCTGGTTGAGGAGGTCCCAGTTCGACCGTGAGGCCACGAGAGTGCCGCGCTGCGGCCGTGCGCTCACCATGCCCATGGTCTCGAGCGTGCGGAGCGTCTCCCGGATGACGGACCGTGAGACCTCGAACCGCTCCTGGAGGGCGTCCGCGTTCAGCACCGCACCCTCGGGGATGACCCCGTCGACGATCTCCCGCCCCAGAACGTTGAGAACCTGGCCGTGGAGGCCCCGTCGCATGATGCGTCCGGTCTCCGCGAGGGAGAACTGCTCGCCACCCGCCCTCGGGGTCGCCTCGTCTCGCCGTGCGCCGTTCCGGTCGCTCACGCGTCTGCCCCGCTCGTGATCTCGTAGATGCGTTGCGCCGCCGTATGGTCCTCGCCGCCGTAGCCCATCGCGACGAGCGCGGTGAAGAACTGCTCGCTGGCCGCCGTCATCGGCAGCGGGATCTCTTCACGCCGACCGAGCTCGAGAGCGAAGCGAAGATCCTTGACCTGGTTCCTCAGCGCGCCGCCGCCGCCGTACTCCCGCTCGAGATAGCGCCAGCCCTTCTGCCGGAGCATCTCAGAGTCGGCCAACCCGCCCTTCAGGAGCTCGACGAGCGGATCCAGCTCGACCCCGGCCGTCCGGGCGAACGAGAACGCCTCCGCCAGAACCATCGCCGTCGACGCCACGATGATCTGGTTGCACGCCTTCGCGACCTGGCCGCTGCCGACGGGGCCGAGATGCCGCACGACCCTTCCCATCAGCTCGAACAGCGGACGGACCTGGTCGACGTCGGCGCGCTCTCCTCCGACCATGATGCTCAGGGTGGCCTCGACAGCACCCACGTCACCGCCGCTCACGGGTGCGTCCACGACCCGGACCGCCGACGCGGCCAGGCGCTCGGCGAGACTCTGGACGCCGGGCGGCGAGACCGTTCCCATGATCACGAGAAGCGGCGTCTCGACGCCGTTCCGCAGCCAGCCCTCGAGGAGCCCGTCCTCGGCGTCGAGGACCTCCTCGACGTCCCGCAGGTCGGTCAGCATGGTCAGGACGACGTCGACCGCCGCGTCGGAGAGGCGACTCGCGACCGTCGCGCCTTCCGCGCCGAGTGGGCCGGCCTTCGCGGTCGTCCGGTTCCAGACCGTGAGGGGAACACCGCCGCGAACGAGGTTCGTCGCCATGGGCAACCCCATGGCCCCGAGGCCGAGGAATGCGGTGCGGGGTGCTTCCGGGTGTCTCATGGTCGCTCCACGGTCGGGATCTGCCCCGGTAGACGGTAGGTCTCCCAGGCGGTGCGCCGGAAGAGGTCGTCACGCTCGGACGGCGTGAGCTCGACGACGAGCTCGGCGAACGCGTCGAAGAGCATCGGCATAGAAGAGTAGAGCCCGTCCACGGGGAAGTTGCTCGCGAACATCGAGCGGGACGACCCGAAGACCTCGATCACACCTTCGACGAGGGGCCGCAACGACGCGACCGACCAGCGGTGATCGAGCGTCCCGAGCGCCGAGATCTTGCACGTGACGTTCTCGCACCGCGCGAGAAGCGCCAGGTCGTCACGCCACTGGACGAGTGCCGCGGCATCGCGGTGGATCGGCATCCCAGCATGATCCAGGATGATCCGGACGTCTGGATAGTCCGCGGCCAGCCGAGCGGCGTCGCGGAGCTGACCCGCGAACACCTGCAGGTCGAACGACAGACCGGCGGCCGCAAGCCTGGCGAAGTTCGCCCGCCAGGTCTGCGAGCAGATGACGTGGGGGTCGTCGGTGTGGCTCAGCACGGGGTCGTCGTGCCAGTTGAGGATCTGCCGCACCCCCGGACGAGCTCGAACTCGCCGAGCCGATCCAGGTACCCGCTGACGTCTCCCCGACGCATGTCGATGCGGGCGACGTGCACCAGCGGGAAGCTCGCCGCCGCAGCCTGCGCCGCGACCCACCGGCACTCGTCGAGGGCGTCGGCGGCGCCGGCCTCGACGTGCACGGCGCCGACCACCTCGACCGCGCCGGCCTCCGTCAGGTAGTCCTCGACGTGGAACCGCCTCCGCAACGGCAGGTCGTCGCCGTGGTAGCGCCGGTTCGCGGGACCTTCCAGCCAGGGGTAGCTCGCCCGATCCAGGTCCCACAGGTGATGGTGCGCATCCACGACGGCGAGACTCATGCCGCCACCTCCCACGTCGGGTCGTACAGAGCGCCCGGGGCGATCTCGTCGAGGGTGCGCAAAGGCCACTCGCCCAGCACACGCCGCGCTCGAGAGAGGTCGAGAGCCACCTCTCGCCCTTGGAGGCCCGTGCACGGCACCCCGGGGGCGCACCGAGCGAGTGCCGCCTCGGTGTCGATCGTCAGATAGGTCGTCGGCGCTGCGACGAGGACCCCACCCGGCTCACCGTCCGAGGCATCGAGCGCGCGTGCGACGGCCTCCGCGGCGTCGTGGACGTCGAGGTACGAGAACCCGTCGCACGCGGCCCGACGGGGCTCGCGCTCCACGAGAGCGGCGATGTGCCGGCCGTGCGTCGCGGGGGCTTCGGCGAAGTCACGGATGAGCGGGAACCTCAGGCCGATCACCTTCGCACCGTAGCGACGCGCCACCATGGCGCCGGTGAGCTCGTTCTCGAGCTTCGACAGCGAGTACCAGTCCGCGACGTCGGGAGGCGTCGACTCGTCGTACGGAAATCCCTCCGGATATACCGGGTGCACGTTCAGGGGGATCCCGCTCGCGTTGATGCTCGACGCGAAGACGAGGTCACGCACGCCCGCCTCGGCGGCCGCGCGCAGCACGCAGAACGTCCCCAGGGTGTTGATCGAGTACGTCTCCTCGGGCGTGTCCAGGCCGAGCCCGGGTACCCCGGCCAGATGGACGACGGCGTCCTGCCCCGCCATCGCGTCACCGACCGCCGCCACGTCACGGACGTCCGCGAGCAGCGGGCGGCACTCGGGAGGAGGCGTCACGCCGGGCCGCTCCAGCCCGGTCACCGACCAGCCCAGGGCGTCCAGGCGTCGGACGACCGCCACGCCGATCAGCCCGCCGGCTCCGGTGACGAGCACGCGCCGCCGCGTCATGCCGTAGCCTCCTGCTCGACGGGCTGCGCGTCCGAGCCCGAGCGCGAGGGCGGGCGACGGAGGAAGCGCAGGTAGCCGGCCGAGCGGTCCAGGGACACCGCGAGGACGACGACGACACCCGTGACGATCTGCTCGTAGAAGCTCGGGACGTTGAGCAGGACGAGCCCGTTCGTGAGTGCCGCGAGGATCAGCGCACCGAGGAGCGTCCCGGAGATCCGCCCCTCGCCGCCCATGAGGTTCGCACCGCCGATGACCGCGGACGCGATGGCCGTCAGGAGGTACGGGCTGCCGCCGTCGGTCTGGGCCGCGTCGATCCGCGCGACCAGGATCAGCCCGGCGAGAGCGGCGCACCCTCCGGCGATCATGTACACGAGCACCTTGACCCGCGCCACGCGCACCCCGGACAGCCATGCGGTCTCGTCGCTTCCGCCGGTCGCGAGCACGTTCTCCCCGAAGAGGGTGCGGCGCAGGAGCGCCCACGCCAGTACCCCCAGCACCAGCACGATGATGACCATCACGGGGACGCCGCCGACGTAGCCGTTGAGCATCGTCGTGAAGTCCGCCGGGATGTTGTAGACGGGGACACCGTTCGTGACCACGTACGCGAGACCCTGGTACACGCTCATCGTCCCCAGCGTGACGATGAACGGCTGGAGCCGGAGCCGCGTGATCAGGATGCCGTTGAGTGCACCGCACAGGCACCCGATCACGAGCCCGACGGCGATCGCCGGGATCGACGGCATGTCCGCCTTGACCATGAGGGTGGCGGACACGACCCCGACGAAGCTCGCCGTCGAGCCCACCGAGAGGTCGATCCCGCCGGTGATGATCACGAACGTCAGGCCCAGCCCGATGATCGCGTTGACGCACGCCGAGATGGCGAGGTCACGGAGGTTGTCGAGCCCGAGGAACGCAGGGCTGAGCACGGAGAACACGACGAAGATGAGGACCGTCGCGGCCACCACCCCCACCGCCTGGGGGTTCACGGTGCGTCGACGCGTGCTGATCTTGGTGCTGCTCATTTCCCGTCCTTCGTGAGTCCCATCGCGCTGCGCACGAGGTCCTCCTCGTTGATGCTGTCCTTGACGTGCTCCGCGACGACGGCGCCCTCCCGCATGACCAGGACCCGGTCGCACAGGGCGATGAGCTCGGGCAGCTCGGACGACACGACGACGACTCCCTTGCCGTCGGCCGCCAGCCGGTCGATGGCCTGGTAGATCTCCACCTTCCCTCCGACGTCCACGCCCTTGGTCGGCTCGTCGAAGAGGTAGACCGCCGAGTCGCGCCACACCCACTTGGCGACGACGACCTTCTGCTGGTTGCCACCCGAGAACTGCCGTGCGGCGAGCGTGACGTCCCGGGGCGAGAGCGCGAGACGCTCCGTCACGGCCCTCGCGGCCAAGCGCTCGCTGCGTCGGCGGACGAACCCGAGGCGGCTGAACTCCCCTCCCGCGGTCATGACGACGTTGAGGTAGGTGGGAGCCCCCAGCACCAGTCCCTGCTTCTTCCGGTCCTCGGGGACGAACGCGATACCGGCCGACCGCGCGTCGCGCGGGTTGCGCAGGTGCACGGGGCGTCCCTCGATCTCCACCGTGGAGCGGGCGCCGTCGTCCGCGTGGACGATCGACCGCAGCAACTCGGTCCGGCCGGACCCGACGAGCCCGGCGATCCCGAGCACCTCCCCTGGGGCGACCTCGAGGGAGATCGGGCGATTCCCTCGTGGGTGGACGGCGTCGCGCACCCGCATGACCGGAGAGGCGCCCGGTCGCACGCTCGACTCCCTGCTGAACTGCAGGATCTGGCGTCCGACCATGCGCTCGACGATCGTGTGCTCGTCGGTCTGGTCGATCGCGGAACGGAGGTTCACGGCGCCGTCGCGCAGCACCACCACCGAGTCCGCGACCGTCATGACCTCGCGCATCCGGTGCGACACGTAGAGCACGCCGAGCGACCGTTCGACGGCGGCCTTCCGGATGCACTCGAGCACCCGGTCGACGTTCGACTCGACCATGCTGGTCGTGGGCTCGTCGAGCGCGACGACACGGGTCGCCCGTGCGAGGGCACGGACCACACCGAGCGCCTGACGCTCGGCCGGGCTGAGCTCGATCACCTTGGCGTCCGGCGCGAGCGGGAACCCCATGGCACGCAGGTCCTCGTACGCACGCCCGGTGCGCGGAGCGAGCTCACGCCGCTCCGCGCGACTCAGCCCGAGCTGGAGGTTCTGGTCGACGGTGAGCAGCGGGACGACAGCGGGCTCCTGCTGGGCGATCTGCACGCCGTCGGCGAGCGCCTGCCGCGGCGTGTGCACCGTGCGCCGGCTTCCCGCGATCGTGAGCGATCCTGCGTCCGGGGCGTGAGAGCCACCGAGGATGCCCAGGAGCGTGCTCTTCCCCGCGCCGTTCTCGCCGGCGAGCGCACAGACCTCGCCCGCGTCGAGCCGGAAGGTCACGTCTTCGAGCGCCCGGACGCCGGGGAAGGCCTTGGCGACCCCGTGGAACTCGAGCAGCGTGTTCATGTCGCTCCTTCCCTTCGCGGTTACGGCATTCCCGTCGCGTACTGCGCGACGTTGTCCGCATCCACGACGAACGCGGGGACCTCGATCCAGGCAGGGACCTTCTTGCCCGCGAGGAGCCACAGTGCCGCGTCTACGCCGGCGGCGCCCTCGACCTGCGGACGCTGACTCACGGTGGCCGTCATCTTGCCGCTGGCGATGTACTTCTTGGCCTGCGGGATGCCGTCGGTGCCGATGAGCATCACCTTCCCGGTGAGGCCCGCCTGCTTGATCGCTGCCGCGATCCCGATCGCCATGCCGTCGTTCTCGGAGTAGAAGGCCTTGATGTCGGGGTGCGCCGTGAGCATCGTGGTCGCGATCTCCTGCGCCTTGGTGGCGTCCCACCCAGCCGCCGCCTGGGTAGCGACGATCTTGATGCCGTCGTGCTTGGCGATGCCCTCCTTGAATCCCTTGCCGCGGGCGAGGGCGTTCGACGAGCCCGGGTCGCCCTCGATCAGGGCGACGTCTCCTCCGTCGGGGAGCTTCTTCGCCACGTAGTCCGCCGCGAGCTGTCCCGTGGTCTCGGAGTCGGGACCGACGTAGACCGATCCCTCGAGGGTGCCCTTCGCGTCGTTGAGGACGATCGCCGGCACGCCCTTCGCGATCGCCTGCTTGAAGACCGAGTTGAGCGAGGTCGCCGTGATGGGCGAGGCGAGGATCGCGGCGCAGTTCTGGTTGGCGAGGGCGCTCTTCGCCTTGTCGAGCTGCTCGCTGATCGCCGACTCGCTCGAGATGTCGATGACCTGGGGGTCAGACCGAGCTTCGTGGCACGGTTCTTGAAGCCGTCGCTCTCGTAGGCCCAGTACTCGTAGAGGGTCCGCGTCACGTAGCAGATCTTCTTCGAGTCGCCTGACGGCGCCGTCGGCTCACCGAGCGACGAGAGCAGGCCGTCGATGTCCGTCTTCCCGCTCGCGTCGACCTTGGAGACCAGCGAGTCGCTGGAGCCTCCGGGGGTGGAGGAACAGCTGGTCGCCATCATGACGACGGCCGCCGACCCCGCGACCGTCGCGGCGATGCGCCCGATGTGTCGGTTCATCTCGTCTTTCTCCCTTGAAAGAGGTGCGTCCAGGTATGACTGCGCGAACGTCGTCGCGCCTCTCGGCGTCAGTGCCGCCCATAAGTCATACGATCTGATTATTCAGATGCCGAGACGACTGTCAAGAGGTACGCCCCGACTACGTCTGCGACGCGCGTCCGTCAGAAGCCTGCGAGTCGCTTCAGCGTCGGGAGGTTCTGCGAGGTCGCGACGAGCGGGAGGTCGAGCAGCCGGCGCGCGCACGCCCGCGCCAGGACGCCGGTGC
Source organism: Luteimicrobium album (assembly GCF_030161555.1). Classification (GTDB taxonomy): domain Bacteria; phylum Actinomycetota; class Actinomycetes; order Actinomycetales; family Cellulomonadaceae; genus Luteimicrobium; species Luteimicrobium album. Next base: position 2,040,148 of record NZ_BSUK01000001.1, on the reverse strand, counting down.
GCGCGTCCCCCTCGGTCGTCGCGGCGTCCGTGGGGTCGAGCACGAGGGGCACGCTCAGCATCTCGGCCCACTGCCCGGGCTCGAGGTCCGGCCCGTCCACCTTCGGGTCTGCCGGGTGCTCGAGCTCGAGCGACACGAGCGCCACCCCGGCGGTCGCGGCGTCCGGGCCGAGCGCGTCCGGGCCGAGCGCGGTGAACAGGCGCTCCGCCGCGGCGAGCCCCGCGCCGTACCAGCTCCCCGGCGCGTCCCGGGCGTGCTGCGCGGCTCGGGTCGCCTCGACGTCGCCCAGGTCCGAAGCCCCCGGGACGACGTCGAGGTCCGACGCGTCCACCTCCAGCCACGGCTCCTCGGGGTCGCGGATCCCCGTCCACACCTGGCCGGGTTGCCGCCCGCGCAGGCTGGGCCACGCGCGCAGGGCGTCGCGGTCCAGGTCGGCGGCGGACGTCACGAAGCGACGCGACCGCGGCGCACGGAGCTCCGCGCCGCGCTCGAAGCGGGACCGGTCGCGGATCCGCAGGAGCTCGACGCCGAGCGTCACGTCGCCGTCGCCGCGGTACGCGAGGACGGGGTCGAGCAGCGGAACGGCCGCCGCGTACGAGCGGACGGCGGTCGCGTCGGCCGCGACCCGCGCGACGGCGTCGGGTCCGGCCACCACGACGGCGTCGACGACCCGGCCGAAACGCTCGGCGGCGAACGGCCGGCCCGTCCCCTCGAACGCTCCGGGGCCGATCTCGCGGGCGTGCGCCTCGGTCCCGAGGAGCCGGTAGGCGTGCCCGAGCTGCTCGGATGCCGCCTCGATGAACGCGGGCGGCGACGTCGCGACGATGTCCTCCCAGCGCCGGACCGCCTCGGGGGTCAGCCGGCCGCCGAGCGGGCCGAGCGCCTCCCACAGCTCGCGCCACGAGGACGGGTCCGTGGCCCGCCGCCTGCCGAACAACCCCATGCCGCTCCCCTCGCCGCGGCCGCCGTCGTCAGCCGAAGATGCGGGGAAGCGTACCCTCGAACGCCTCGCGCGCCTCGCTAAGCGGCACGGTGAACAGCCCGTCGACGACGAGCGACTCCTCCGCGTCACCGGCGCCCGACTCGGGCTCGGCCGAGCCGACCACGCCGAGCTTGAGGACCGCGACACCGCGCGCGGTGCACGCGTCGACGAGCCGCTGCTCCTCGCCGCGAGGCACGGCCACGAGCGCCCGGCCGGTCGACTCGGAGAACAGCGCCTCGAACGGCGTGACGCCGTCGCGCTCGCACAGCGCGTCGAGCGACACGCGCGCCCCGACGCCGAAGCGCAGGCTCGCCTCGAACAAGCCCTGGACGAGGCCGCCCTCGGACAGGTCGTGCGCGGCCTCGACGAACTCGTCGCGCGCACCCTGGACGAGCACGCCTGCGAGCGCCTTCTCGGCCGCGAGGTCGACCTGCGGCGGGACGCCGCCGAGGTGGGCGTACGCGACGTCGGCCCACGCGGACCCGTCGAGCTCGCCGCGCGTCGTGCCGAGCAGGTAGATCGTCTCGCCGTGGGTGCGCCAGCCCGACGGCGTCACGCGGGCGACGTCGTCGAGCACGCCGAGCACGCCGACCACGGGGTGGGGTGGATCGACGAGTCGATCTGGCCGGGCTCGCCCGTGCCGTTGTAGAGCGACACGTTGCCGCCCGTGACCGGGACACCGAGCTCGCGGCACGCGTCCGCGAGCCCCTCGACGGCCTCGACGAGCTGCCACATCGAGTCGGGGTCCTCGGGCGAGCCGAAGTTGAGGCAGTCGGTCACCGCGAGCGGTCGGGCGCCCGACGCCGCGACGTTCCGGTAGGCCTCGGCGAGCGCGAGCTTCGCTCCGGCGCGCGGGTCGAGCTTGGCGTAGCGGCCGTTCGCGTCGGTCGCGATGGCGACCCCGAGCCCGGTCTCCTCGTCCACGCGGACGACGCCGGCGTCGTCGGGCTGGGCGAGCGCCGTGTTGCCCTGGACGAACCGGTCGTACTGGTTGGTGACCCACGCCTTGGACGCGAGGTTGGGGCTCGCGAGGAGCTTGAGCGCGGTGCGGCGCAGCTCGTCGCCGGAGGTGGGGCGCGGGTAGTGCTTCTTCGCGTCGGCGGACGAGAGCGTGTCGGCCGCGAGCCCGTCCTGCCAGGCCGGACGCGCGTACGGGCGCTCGTAGACCGGGCCCTCGTGCGCGACGGTGCGCGGATCGACGTCGACGATGCGCTCGCCGTGGTGGTCGATCGTGAGGCGGCCGGAGTCGTTGACCTCGCCCACGACGGACGACTCGACGTCCCACTTGCCCGTGATCGCGAGGAAGGCGTCGAGCTTGTCCGGCGTGACGACCGCCATCATGCGCTCCTGCGACTCCGACATGAGGATCTCTCCGGCGGTCAGCGTGGGGTCGCGCAGGAGGACGTCGTCGAGCCAGACGTGCATGCCGCCGTCGCCGTTGGACGCGAGCTCCGAGGTGGCGCACGAGATGCCGGCCGCGCCGAGGTCCTGGATGCCCTCGACGACGCCCGCGTGGAAGAGCTCCAGACAGCACTCGATGAGGACCTTCTCCATGAAGGGGTCGCCCACCTGGACGCTGGGGCGCTTCGCGGGGACGCCGTCCTCGAACGTCTCGGACGCGAGGATCGACGCGCCGCCGATGCCGTCGCCGCCCGTGCGCGCCCCGAAGAGCACGACCTTGTTGCCGACGCCGGTCGCGTTGGCGAGGTGGATGTCCTCGTGGCGCAGCACGCCCACGCACAGGGCGTTGACGAGCGGGTTGCCCTGGTACGACGCGTCGAAGACGAGCTCGCCGCCGATGTTCGGCAGGCCGAGCGAGTTCCCGTACCCGCCGACGCCCGACACGACGCCGTGGACGACGCGCGCGGTGTCCGGGTGGTCGACGTCGCCGAACCGGAGCTGGTCCATGACGGCCACGGGGCGCGCACCCATCGAGATGATGTCGCGGACGATGCCGCCGACGCCGGTCGCGGCGCCCTGGTACGGCTCGACGAAGCTCGGGTGGTTGTGCGACTCGACCTTGAAGGTCACCGCCCAGCCGTCACCGATGTCGACGACGCCCGCGTTCTCCCCGATCCCGACGAGGAGGTGCTCCTTCATCTCGTCGGTCGTGGCCTTGCCGAACTTCGACAGGTGCACCTTCGACGACTTGTACGAGCAGTGCTCCGACCACATGACCGAGTACATCGCGAGCTCGGCGGCCGTGGGGCGGCGGCCCAGGATGTCGCGGATGCGCTGGTACTCGTCCGGCTTGAGGCCGAGCTCGGCGTACGGCTGCACCTCGTCGGGCGTCGCGGCGGCGCGCTCGACGGTGTCCGTCACAACAGGTCGAGTGGGCGCGGCAGAAGATGGCGTGGGGGCGGCGGTCATCGGGTCCCTCAGGTGGAGTGGTGGGGTGCGCGACGGCGCAGCCCCGAGTCTACCGGGGCCCGATGAGGTGATCCCCACGCCCGACGGCGTACGCCTCGCCGACCCAGCCGGCGAACGTGTCGTCGAGCTCCACAGCGACCGGCACCGACTCTCCCCTCCCTGGGCGCGCCGACGCGCTCGCCGGCCCCAGGCAGTACGCGGCGTAGCCCGCCAAGCAGAAGCTCCTCGCCTGCACGCCCGACAGCGAGCTCGCCGCCCGCTACGGCTCACCTGCGAACGCCGGCACGCTCGACGCGACGGTGGCGTCCCGAGGACACCGGGTCACGACTCCTCGCCTACCTCGTCGGGGTCGCGATCGTCGTGGTCGGGCTGGTCCTCGCGCAACGGCTGACGACGCCGGCGACCTGCGTGGCCGGGTACGGTCGGGCATTTCCGAGGGAAGGCTCGACCGGACCCGGTCAAACAGGTTCGCGGCGCTACTTGATCTTGCCGAGGATGAACGACGCGCCGTAGGCGCCGATCGTCGCGTTGCCGTAGCTGCCGTGGATGGTCGAGCCGCTCTTGCCGGAGACCGGGTGGTCCGGGTCGCAGAACATGTCGCCCTTGTAGCAGTACGAGTTCAACCGGCTCGCCACCCCGCTCAGGTCGCCCTTCGCACGGTTCGGCAGCAAGCCACCACCGACACCGGCCCCCTTGTTGAACGACTCGCCGTATCGACGCACCGGGTCACCGGTCAGGAACACCGCGGCGACACGGCTCTTCGCGGCTGCCTTCAGCCCTGCGGGATTCGTGTTGGACAAGGTGTCACCGATCACGTGGGCGCCCTGCGAGTACCCGATGAGGACGGTCTTCGAGCTCGGGCACGACGACGCGAGGCGGTTCAGCTCCTTCGCGAGCGTGTTGCGCCCGGTCACCTCGCTCTGCGGGTAGCCGCCCAGGACGCTGAGCGACGGCGCGATGGTCGCCGGGTAGACCAGGCCGACGGTCCGCACCGACTTCTTCGTGCCGGAGGCGACCCGCGACGAGACGACCGACATCCGCCCCAGGCCCCCCGACGTATAGACGTTTCCACTGATCTTCGAGCCAGCCGCCTCGTTCGAGCCACGCACGACGATCTGCACGATGTTCGCGCATGCCGCGCTCGACGACGTCGCCGAGGCGCTCGTCGCGATCACCGCCTGTGCCGCGAGCGCAGTGCCGAGAACCGCGCCCACGGCGGCGGTACGAACGGCGAGAGTGCGGAGCCTGCTGCTGAGCCTCATGGTGGTCCCTCCAGTCGATCACCGGGTCGCCGTCCACGTCGTCGTGAGCGGCACAGCACGATAGTGGTAGGCGGTCCCGTCCGCCGGCATCCAACGAAATCGCGGACTTGCCTTCCTCGTGCCCCGCAAGCCCTCGTCCTCGGCCGCACGGGTGGGGCAAGATACCCGCACGGCACCAGACGAGGCCATGGGAGGCGGCGATGGCACGAACCGAGGGCGAAGCACCCGACGGCACGTTCCTCGAGCCCGCCCGCAGCCTGCCCCAGGCCGAGCGTGCGGCCGGCCTTGCCGTCGCCGGTCTTCGCGTCGCGACCTTCGCACAGATGGCGCCCTCCGTGGTCACCGCGGTCGACGTCTCGCAGCGGCCCACCCTGTGCCTGGCCACCTGGCTCGTCGCCACGGTCGCGGTCGTCTCGACCGCCGTCCTCGCCGTCGCACGCCGTCGTCCGCCAGGACCCCGGTGGGCCTGCGTGGAGGTCACCGTGGCCACCGGACTCCTGCTCGCAGGAACTGCCACCGTGCCGGACGCCTACCGCACCGGGAGCTGGGTCGGGTTCCAGGGCGCGTACACGCTCTCCGTCGCGTGCGGGCTCCTCGGGGTCCGACGCCGTGCCACGTGGGTCACCCTGCTCGGCGTGCTGGTCGCGGCGCGCGCCGTCTTCGTGCTCCCCGTGCTCGGCTCCGGCACGGGCGCCGCGACGATGGTCGGCGAGCTGCTGACCCTGCTGTGCCTCCCGCCGCTCGCCTGGGCCGGCACGGGCGCGGTCTACCGGATCGCCTCCGACGCCGACCGCGCCCGCGAGTACGCTGCTCGGCTGGCACGTGACGAGGAGGCGAGACGCGCGCGGACCGCCATCCACAACGGGACCGCGCTGCTGAAGCTCCTCGTCGAGCGTGCCGCGCTGGATCCTGCGGACGGCCGGACCCCGTCGCAGGTGTGGGTGCAGGCCGCGAGCGAGGTGAACCGCATGCGCGCCTACCTGGCCGGCCAGGAGCAGCTCGGTCCGAGCCCTGCCGACGCCGCCCCGCACGATCTCGCGATCCTCGTCGAGTCCGTCGGTGCGGAGTTCGCCGACCTCCCGCTCGACGTCGTCCCCGACCTCGCCCGAGGTCTCCGACTCGGCGCGGAAGCGCCCGACGTCGTCGTGGCGCTGCGCAGCCTTCTGATCAACGTGCGGCAGCACGCGGAGGCGAGCCGCGTGGTGCTGCACGCCGAACAGCGCGAAGACGGCACCGGCTGGACGGTCACCCTGCACGACGACGGGGTCGGGTTCGACCTCGCGACGACGACGTTCGGTGTCGGCGTCCGGGGTCTCGTCGTCGACGCGCTCGCCGCGCACGACATCACCACGACCTTCGAGTCGGTGCCGGGGCTCGGCACGACCGTGGTGCTGCGTGGCGACCGGATACCCCTCGTCCTGGCCGAGGCGGCGGCGACGACGGTCCCCCTGTGGGTGGTGCCTGGTGAACCCCGTCACGGACGCCCGCTTCAGCCTGGTCGACGACGCAACCGCCGTGCGTGAGTCGCTCGCGGTCCTCATGCCCGGGCTGACCTTCGTCTCGACCCATCAGAGCGTCGAGGACTTCCTCAGGTCCAGGCCCGTCGCCGACGTCGTCGTCCTTGACCTGCACCTCGTCAACCTCCGCCAACCGAACGCGAGCCAGGGCGTGGCAGCGATCCGAGATGCGGTCGACGCCGGGTATCGCGTCTGCGTCTACACCCAGGAGGAGCGCCGGTTCGTCCTCGCTGCATGCCTCGCGGCGGGCGCGACGGGCGTGGTGTCGAAGTCGTCGACGCTCTCGGAGACCGCCGCAGCGTTCCTCGCGGTCTCACGCGGCGAGCTGGTCGCCCCGCCGACCGTCACCGGGCTGATCGAGGTCCTCGTCCGTCGTGGGCGGCTCACGGTGCTGAACCGCCGGCAGCAGGAGGTGCTGGCGGGACGCGCTCGCGGACTGACGTACGCGGAGCTCTCCCGCTCGCTGTACCTCTCGGAGTCGACCTTGCGCGGCTACTGGCGCGACCTGTCGGTGGTGGTCTCGCAGCACCTGCAGGAATCGTCGCCCGGTGACATCGAGCACGCGCTCGGGCTCGGCCCGGGCGACCTGCTCGACCACTGGCCGGCGCCGTCCGCCGGGCGCACCGATGCCGACGCGCGCCCGCCCACGCTGCCGGAGAGACTGGGCTGAGCAGCCCGCCTCGCCCGAGGAGCCCGCATGCGCATCGCTCTCGCCGCCACCTGCATCGGTGACGCCCTCTTCCCGCAGGCGCCGCAGGCCACCGCCCGCCTGCTGGAGCGCCTCGGCCACGAGGTCGTGTTCCCGCCGGGCCAGGCGTGCTGCGGGCAGATGCACGTCAACACGGGCTACCTCGACGAGGCATACCCGGTCGTCCAGAACCACGTGCGCGCGTTCGAGCCCGTGCTCGACGGCGAGTTCGACGCCGTCGTGCTGCCGTCCGGGTCGTGCACCGGGGCGGTCCGGCACCAGCAGGCGATGGTGTGCCGGCGCGCCGGGGACGAGGCCCTCGCCCGTCGGGCCGACGCGGTCTCGCGGCACACGTACGAGCTGTCCGAGCTGCTGGTCGACGTGCTGGGCGTGACCGACGTCGGCGCCCACTTCCCGCACCGCGTCACCTACCACCCGACGTGCCACTCGCTGCGCATGATCCACGTCGGCGACAAACCCCTGCGGCTGCTGCGGGAGGTCGGCGGGATCGACCTCGTCGAGCTCCCCGACGCGGAGAGCTGTTGCGGCTTCGGCGGGACGTTCGCGCTGAAGAACGCCCCGACGTCGACGACGATGCTCGCCGACAAGGTGAGCGCCGTGAAGTCCACGCACGCGGAGATCGTCACGGCCGGCGACTACTCGTGCCTCATGCACATCGGCGGCGGGCTCTCCCGGCTGCGCGCCGGCGTGCGGATCATGCACCTCGCCGAGATCCTGGCGTCGACCGTCGACGAGCCCGTGGAGGTGGCGGCGTGACCACCACCAACCCCGTGTTCCTCGGCGTCCCCCACCCGCGCGAGCCCTTGCGCTGGGGCGACCCGTTCCCGACGGCGGCCCGCGAGGCCCTCGACGACGCCCAGCTCCGCCGCAACCTGGGCCACGCGACGTCGACGATCCGCGCGAAGCGGGCGCGCGTCGTCGGCGAGGTGCCCGACTGGGAGGACCTGCGCGACGCGGGCGCCGCCCTCAAGGCGACCACCCTCGCGCACCTGCCCGAGCTGCTGGAGCGGCTCGAGGAGAACGTGACCGCGCGGGGCGGCGTCGTGCACTGGGCGCGGGACGCCGCGGAGGCGAACGCCATCGTCACGGACCTCGTGAAGGCGACCGGCGCCGACGAGGTGGTCAAGGTCAAGTCCATGGCCACGCAGGAGATCGGGCTCGACGAGCACCTCGCGTCCGAGGGGATCGCGGCGTTCGAGACCGACCTCGCCGAGCTCATCGTGCAGCTCGCCGACGACCAGCCGTCCCACATCCTCGTGCCCGCGATCCACCGCAACCGCGCCGAGATCCGCGAGATCTTCCTCGAGCGGATGGGAGACGCGCCGGCACACCTCACCGACGACCCGGCGGCGCTCGCCGAGGCCGCGCGCCTCCACCTGCGCCGCAAGTTCCTCTCGGCGAAGGTCGCGGTGAGCGGTGCCAACTTCGCCGTCGCCGACACGGGGACGCTCGCCGTCGTCGAGTCCGAGGGCAACGGGCGCATGTGCCTCACGCTCCCGCAGACCCTGATCACGGTCATGGGGATCGAGAAGCTCGTCCCATCGTTCGAGGACCTCGAGGTGTTCCTGCAGCTCCTCCCCGGTCCTCGACGGGCGAGCGCATGAACCCCTACACGTCCCTGTGGACGGGCGTCACGCCCGGCGACGGGCCGCAGGAGTTCCACCTCGTCCTCCTCGACAACGGCCGCACCCGGGCGCTCGCCGACGACGTCGGCCGCGACGCCCTGCGCTGCATCCGCTGCTCGGCGTGCCTCAACGTGTGCCCCGTGTACGAGCGGGTCGGCGGGCACGCCTACCAGTCGGTCTACCCCGGCCCCATCGGCGCGATCCTCACCCCGCAGCTCACGGGCGTGCAGTCGCACGACGACCCGAACGCGACCCTCCCCTACGCGTCCACGCTGTGCGGCGCGTGCTACGAGGTCTGTCCTGTCAAGATCGACATCCCGACGCTGCTCGTGCACCTGCGCGCCCGCGACGTCGACGAGGACCACGACCGCCACCGCCCCACCGGCTGGGGAGCCGCCATGAAGGCCGCGGCGTGGGTCATGTCCGACGGACGCCGCATGGGCGTGGCCGAGCGGGCGTCCGGCGCCGGGCGGCTCGTCGCACGCGACGGGCAGATCCACAGCCTGCCGTTCCCCGGGTCGCTGTGGACCGGCTCGCGCGACCTGCCCGCACCCCCGAAGCAGTCGTTCCGGCGCTGGTGGAAGGAGAACCGGTGAGCGCGCGCGACGAGGTCCTGGCCCGCGTCCGGGCCGCGCTCGCCGCACCGCCGACCGGGGAGCTGCCGCCGCCCGGCGAGCGCTCGGGCACGCCCGACGGTCTCCCCGAGCGCGACGGGCGCCCCCACCCGGGCCCGGCCCCCGCACCCGACGACGGCGCCCCCGTCGGCGAGGCGGAGGTCCCCCGGGCATACCGTGCGTCGGGCGAGCTGGTGGCGGGCGGCGCGGAGGTCGTCGCGCTGCTCGAGGACCGGCTGGTCGACTACAAGGCGACCGTCCACCACGTCGGCGGTGACGGCGATGCCGGGATCGCGCGCGTCGTCGGGGAGATCGTCGCCGCGGCGCGTTCCGACGCGTCCGACGGCGCGGCGCTCGTCGTGCCCGACGGGCTCGACCCCGCGTGGCTCGCAACGCTCCCCGAGGGGCTGACCGTGCGGACGGACTCGCGCGGCGAGCCCCTGTCGCCCGCCGAGCTCGACGGGTCGCTGGGCGTCGTCACCGCCTGCCGGGTCGCGATCGCCGAGACCGGGACGATCGTCCTCGACGGCGAGCCCGACCAGGGGCGCCGCGCCGTGTCGCTCGTCCCGGACCTGCACGTGTGCGTCGTGCGGGCCGAGCAGGTCGTGCAGCTCGTGCCCGAGGCCGTGCGGCTGCTCGCCGCGCACCCCGAGCGCCCGCAGACCTGGATCAGCGGCCCGAGCGCGACGAGCGACATCGAGCTCGAGCGCGTCGAGGGCGTCCACGGCCCGCGGAGGCTGCACGTGATCCTGGCCTGACACCCTGGCCGCGTCAGGCCTCCTCCGGGACCTCGGTCGTCTCGTCGGCGCGCGCTTCGACGTCGCGTCGCGAGCCCCGCAGGGCGAGCCCGACGAGCGGGAAGACCAGCACCGACAGGAGCCCCGCCCCGACCAGCGAGGTCGCGGTCGCGCTCGACAGGTCGCCCGACTCCCGGCCGATGTTCGTGACCGCGACGATGATCGGCAGCGCGGTCGCCGAGAAGAACGCGAGCGACGTCCGGTCGCGGCGGGTCGCGCCGTCGGGCGCGGCGAACGAGCCGGGCACCCCGCGCACCACGAGGAACAGGACGAGGAACAGCGGCAGCTCGAGGAGCGCCGTCGTCGAGCCCAGGAGCGCGTCCAGGTCGAACGTGACGCCCGTGGACACGAAGAAGACGGGCACGAGGAACCCGTAGCCGACGGCCTCGATCTTGGCGTCCACCTGCTCGACGAGCGGGTCGGCCGCGTCGCGCATGAGCGCCTTGAGGACGAGGCCCGCGACGAACGCCCCGAGCAGCATGTCGAGCCCGAGCCAGACGCTGAGCGCCACGAGGGCCGCCACCACGAGCATCACGAGCCGGACGGCGAACTGCCCGCTCGTGTGCAGGGTCGCCTCGATCGCCCGGTGCACGCGCGCGTGCGGCGCCCGGACGGCGAGCCAGACGGCGCCAGCCGCCAGGACGACGAAGATCAGCAGGACGACGGTCGCCTTCCCGGGCTGCCGCCCGCTGAGGAAGATCGAGATCGCGATCAACGGCCCGAACTCGCCGACGGCCCCCACGGCGCTGACCGCCCGGCCGAACGGGGTGCCGAGCTCCCCCGCGTCGCTGATGACGGGGAGGATCGTCCCGAGCGCGGTCGACGTGAGCGCGATCCCCACGAACACCCCGGCCGCGGCCGTCGAACCGAGCAGGACCCCGAGACCGACGCCCACGACGAGGGACACGATCCAGCCGCCGACGGCGCGGCGCAACGGCCGCCCACGGATCCCGGCGACGTCGATCTCGTGCCCGGCGAGGAAGAAGAGCATCGCGAGGCCGAAGTCCGACAGGCGGTCGGTGAGGTCGCCGGGCGTCGCCCACCCGAGCAATGCCGGTCCGACCAGCAGGCCGAGCAGGATCTCGAACACCACGACGGGGACCGGCGCGAACCGCCGGACGCCGCGCGCGAGCAGCGGGGCGAGCGCAGCGCAGAGCGCGAAGAGGACGAGCGTCCACGCCTCGTGGTCCACCGACGCCCTCCGCTCCGACCTTCCGGCGGGTCGGGGAGGCCATCGCGAACGTATCGCGCGCGGCGCGGCGCCGCAGCGGACGACGGCCGCTCGCTAGGCTCCGGAGGGTGCCCGACCCCACGACGTCATCGCCCCGCGGACCCGGCCACGACGGCGCGCGCGGCCCCCGGCCCGACGCCGACGTGCGGGTCTCCCCGCGGGCATTCTGGCGTTCGTCGTCGAGCTCGCGATGCTCGCGCTGCTGGCCGTCGCGGGCGCGCGGCTGGGAACGAACCCGGCGACGTCGGTGCTGCTCGCCGTCGTGCTCGTGGCGGTGGTCGCCGTCGTCTGGGGACGGTGGCTGGCGCCGCGCGCGGCCCACCGTCTGGCCCGCGCGCCCCGGCTCGGCGTCAAGGCGACGTTGTTCGCGGTGACGGCCGTGCTGGTGATCGCCTCCGGGCTCGGCGTGCTCGGCGTGGTCTTCGCGGTCGTCGCCGCCGGGTCGCTGGCCTGGGCGCGCGACTGAGCTCAGGCCGCCTCGAGCAGCACCACGTCCTTCGCGGCGAGCGCCTCGGGATCGCCGCACACGTCGAGCGCGACGACGCGCCCGTCGCGCACCCGGACCGAGTAGGCGGACCGCACCTGGCCCTGGAAGACGAACGCCGCCCCGACCTCGCCGTCGATCAGCGCGACCCGGGCCGCGAGCGCCCGCCCGACGAACGCGGTCGCGACGGCGAACGCGCCGTGCGCCTCGGCGGCGAGCACGGGTGCGGGGAGCCCCTGCGCGACGACGCGGGCGGTCGCCTCGACGGCCACCGGGTCGGCGCGCAGGACGACGTCGGGGTCGAGCACCTGCAGCAGGTCCTCGAACCGGCCCTCGCGCGACGCGGCGAGGAACGCCTCAACGACCTCGCGCTGGCGAGCCCGGTCGGCGGGCAGGGCCGGCGCTTCGACGTGCTCGGCGCCGTCGGGCCCGACGGCGGGCTCCCCGGACGCGAACGCCGTGCCGCGGACGCGGCGGCGTGCGCGTGACGCGAGCTGGCGGGTCGTCTCGGGCGTCCGCTCGACGATGGGCGCGATCTGGTCGAACGGGACCCCGAACAGGTCGTGGAGGACGAACGCCAGCCGCTCGGCGGGCGTCAGCGTGTCGAGCACGACCTGCAGCGCCGCACCGACGGCGTCGGCCTCGAGCGCGGCCCCCTCGGGTTCGGCGGCGACCGTGTCCCGGTGTTCCGCCGCGACCTCCTCGACGGGTGCCCACGCGTCCTCGCGGCGTGCCGTCCGTGAACGGAGGTGGTCGAGGCACACGCGCGAGACGACGGTCGTGAGCCAGCCGGAGAGGTTGTCGATCGTGTCGCTGCCGGTGCGCTGGAGCCGGAACCACGCCTCCTGGACGGCGTCCTCGGCTTCGGCGCCGTCGCCGAGCATGCGGGTGGCGACGGCTCGCAGGCGGCTGCGCTGGGCCTCGAACTGCTCGGCGAGCCAGTCGTCGTCGGTCGCGTGGTCCGGTCCTGCCGGTGCCTCGTAGGTCACGGTCACATCCTTTCGCCGGGGTGCGTCGAAGGGATGACGAACACGCCCGGCCCGACGTGACGGGCCGGCCCGAACCGAGGAGCACCCCATGACCGCTCGCATGAAGAACCCGGCCTCGTACTTCCCCGACGCTCAGAGCGTCCTGCCGACCCTGGGTCAGATCCCCCGGGACAAGGGCGTGGACGACGAGACCCTCGAGCTCCTCCACTTCCGCGTCAGCCAGATCAACGGCTGCGCCTGGTGCCTCGACTTCGCCCGCCGCTCCATCGAGAAGGCGGGGCTGGGCTTCGAGAAGTTCACCGTCCTGCCCGGCTGGCGCGAGGCCACGGTGTTCACTGACGCCCAGCGGGCGGCGCTCGACCTCGCCGAGGCGATGACCCGGCTGGCCGACCGCCCGGACGCCGTCGACGACGCGATCTGGGCCGAGGCCGAGAAGCACTGGTCCGAGGAGCAGCTCGCCGCGATCATCCTGTGGGTCGCGACGACGAACCTGTACAACCGCCTCAACGTCACCGTGAGGCAGGTTCCCGGCACCTGGTGAGGAACGGGCCGCCGAGCACGGGACACCTGGCCCGGGCTCGGCGGCCGGCCATGTCAGGCCGAGCGCTGAAGCGCGCGGAAGGCGCGGGTGGCGAGCCACCACATGACGACGGCGGCGAGCGCCAGCCAGCCCAGCCGGCTCCAGACGAGCCCCCAGTCCGGCGTCGACGACAGCGCCTCCCGCCCGGCGACGACCGCCCAGTCGAACGGGTTGTACCGCGCGACGGTCTGCACCCAGCCCGGCGACAGGTGGGGATCCATCACGGCCGACGACAGGAACATCAGCGGCAGCGTGATGAGCTGCGAGATCCCGATGAGCGCCTCCTGCTGCCCGGTGAGCAGCGCGAACGCGTTCGACAGCGCCGAGAACAGGGCGGTGAGCAGGACGACCGCGAGCGCGACGACGAGCATCCCGCCTGCGCCGCCCGGGAACCGTGCCCCGCACGCGACGGCCACCAGCACCACGACGACGCCCTGCACGACGGCGACGATCGACTGGTAGACCATGGTCGCCGCCACGAGGGCGCCCCGGCGGGTGGGCGAGGTGAGGAAGCGGTCCATGACGCCGCGGTCCATGTCCTGCACGAAGCTCGTTCCGGCCCAGGCGGCACCGAACATCGCGGTCATCATGACGACGCCGGGGGTGATGAACTCGAGGTAGGTCCCGCCGAACCCGTCGCCGAAGCCCGGGATGTCGACGACCGACCTGAACAGCGCCCCGAAGAGCAGCAGCCAGATCATCGGCTGGACGAGCTGCATGACGACGAACACGGGGATCCGCATCATGCCGCGCAGCGCCCGCGCGGTGAGCAGCCGGGTGTGGGTGACGAAGGACGGCCGGACGACGGCGGGGGCGGGGGCCGGGGCGTGGACGTGGGCGCTCACTGGAGGACCATCCTTTCTGCGGCCTTCATGGGTAGGGTCGTGACCACTCGGTCCCGGTGGGTGCACGGCCATCTGCGCGAGCCGCTCGACGGCGAGCATGAGTTCTGCCGGCCCCGCCGGGCCGAGGTCAGCCGATCGGCGTCAGGAACATGCCCCGTAGAGGGCCGAGCAGTGAGCTCCCGGCGGCCGGCCTTGACCGGGTGGTGCTCCTCCACGAGCCAAGGAGTACGCACGTGCACGTCGGTTGGGACTGGGGCAACACCGTCCACGCGATCAGCGTGATCGCCGATGACGGTCACGAGATCGCGGGCTGGACGTGCCCTCACACCGAGGAAGGCCTGACCCAGACCCTGACCCGGCTGGCGAGCTTCGACCGGTCCGGGGATCTCCCGGTCGCGATCGAGACGACCCGGGGACTGGTCGTGGACCGGCTCCTGGCCGCCGGGCACCCGGTCGTGCCGATCCACCCGAACGCGTTCAACGCCGCCCGCCCACGCTGGGGCGCGGCCAGGGCCAAGAACGACCCCGGCGACGCCTACAAGCTCGCCGACTACCTGCGCACCGACGGCCACCGGCTGCGTGTGTTGCACCCGACCGAGCAGGCCACCCTCGACCTGCAGGCCCTGGTCCGTGCCCGCGCCGATCAGGTCGCCACCCGGGTCGCGGCGACCAACCAGCTCGCCGCGCTGCTGGCCGAGCACCACCCCGGCGCCACCGTGCTGTTCTCGCGCCTGGACTCCGAGATCGCGCTCACGTTCGTGGACCGATACCCGACCCCGACCCAGGCCGCCGGCCTGGCCCCGGCCAAGATGCGTGACTGGCTGGCCCGTCAGCACTACAGCGGCAGGACCGCCCCCGCCACGCTCGTGGGACGCCTGCGCGCCGCGGCCCGGCCCGCGTCCCGGCTGACCGACGACATCGTGACCGTGATCGTGCGCACCCAGGTCGCCCTCGTGCGCGCGATCAAGACCGCGATCGCCGTCCTCGACGCCCAGATCGCCGCGGCCGTGGCCACCCACCCCTGGGCGCCGCTGCTGGCGGCCCTGCCCCGCGTGGGCACGATCAGCCTGGGCCAGATCATCGGCGAGATCGGCCCCGTCCTCGAACGCGCGACCAGTGCCGACCACGCCGCGGCCGAGACCGGCGTCGTGCCCGTGACCCGAGCCTCGGGCAAGTCCCACGTCGTCGCGTTCCGCTACGCCACCAACACCCGAGCCCGACAAGCCCTGACCTTCTGGGCCGACAACTCCCGTCATGCCAGTGACTGGGCCCAGACCATCTACGCCCAGGCCCGCCAGGCCGGGAAACGACACGCCCACGCCGTGCGCATCCTCGCCCGCGCCTGGCTGCGCGTGATCTACGCCTGCTGGCGCGACGGCGTGTGCTACGACCCCACCACCCACGCCAAAACCCGACAAACCCACGACCTGGCCGCCTAGAGGTTGACTCAGGGAACTCATGCCGCCACCTCCTCCTGGGCCGTCGCGGCGGTGGTCTGCGACCGGTCCGCCGACCCGTACGTGCGCCCCGTGTAGCGGAGGTAGACGTCGTCGAGGCTGGGTCGGGCGACCGTCGCGGACGCGACCTCGATCCCCGCGCCGTCGAGCGCGGCCAGCACCCCAGGGAGCGCCGCGGAGCCGGACTCGGCCCGGCCGCGCACCTGCGCCCCGTCGACGACGACGTCCACCAGGCCCGCTCCGCCCACCACCCGGGTGAGGCGTTCACGGGCGCCGGTGGGGCCGTCGTCGGGCGGGCTCACCGAGAGCGAGCCGAGCTCGACCACGACCGTGTCCCCGTGCAGCCCGTCCTTGAGCCCGGTGGGCGTGCCCTCGACGACGACGCTCCCCCGGTCGACGATCGCGACGCGGGCGGCGAGCCGGTCGGCCTCCTCGAGGTAGTGGGTCGTGAGGAGGACGGTCATGCGCTCGTCGCCGGTCATGCGCTCGATCTCGGCCCACATCTCGGCGCGGGCCTCCGGGTCGAGGCCGGTCGTGGGCTCGTCGAGGAACAGGACCTGCGGCCGGTGCACGATCCCGAGCGCGACGTCGAGCTTGCGCGCCATGCCGCCCGAGTACGTCTTGACGAGACGGTTCGCGGCGCCGGCGAGGCCGAATCGCTCGAGCAGCTCGTCGGCGCGGGTGCGCGCGTCGCGACGGGCCAGCCCCTGCAGGCGCCCGGCGAGGACGAGGTTCTCGCGGCCGGTGTCCATGGGGTCGGTCACGGGCTTCTGGGCGACGTAGCCGACGGCGCGGCGGACGGCGTCGGCGTCGCGGGCGACGTCGAGCCCGGCGACGGTCGCCGTGCCGGAGTCGGCGCGCGAGAGGGTCGTGAGGATCTTGACGGTCGTCGACTTGCCGGCGCCGTTGGGGCCGAGCAGCCCGAACACCGAGCCCTCGGGGACGTCGAAGGACAGCCCGTCGAGGGCCGTGACCGCGGGGCGCCGCGGCGCCCGGCATAGGTCTTGCGGAGCTGTTCGGCGCTCACTGCGGCGCCGACCGTGCTGCCGGGCGACGCGCCCGGCGAGGTGGTGGGTGACATCGTGACTCCTTCGGTGAGGAGTCGTCGACGAGGGCGGGAGCGCCTGCGCCGATAGCATGGCAGACAGCTCGAAGGTCTTGACGTGATGGTCGGACGGTCCCTCGTGGACGACTCGGGCGATGGTGGTCCGGGTGTTGGCGCACCCGGGCCACCGCTTGTCCCCGGCGGCTGGATCCTGGGGATCAGGCCGGCGCCGGGGGTTCGGGGGTGGCGCGGCACGCGCCGCGCGCTCGGTGGTGGCGATCTCGTCGAGCTCGGCGAGGTGCTCGGGGCCGATCGCGCGCAGCATCTCGTCCTGGACGTCCTCGGCCGGTCTCCCGGCCGCGAGCAGCTCGTGCATGCGCGTCCACATCTCCTGGCCGCCCACGGTCCCGGCGTCGAGCCGCTCGACGAGCCGCTCGACCCAGTCCCGCTCGGCCTGGAGGAGCGCGAGGTGGTAGTCGGCCTCGATCGCGAACACCTCGGGCAGCCCGGCGTGCCGGGTCTGCTCGAGGACGGTCCGACGCGAGGCGATCGTGGTGTCGAGGGTCGCGACCCGCGCGCGCAGGAGGTCGGCCGCCTCGGGCGGCTCGAGCAGCCCGACGAGCGACAGCCCGGCCTCGAGCGTCGGGTACTCGCGCTCGGGGACGGCGAGGATCTCGCGCAGCCAGTCGTGGGCCTCGGTGCGGCCGTCGTCGGTGATCTCGTAGACGGTGCGCTCGGGGCGGTTGCCCTCGCGCTCGGCGCGCTGCTCGGTGATGAGGCCGTGCTTCTCGAGCGACTTGATCACCGAGTAGAGCGACCCGAAGTTGAGGCGGATCGAGTCGTCCTTGCCGCGCTGGCGCAGCGTGGTGGTGATCTCGTACGGGTACATGGGCTTCTCCCACAGGCACGCGAGCACCGCGAGCGCCAGGGGTTGGACACCGGCCGTCGGACCATTACTCACCTCCATATACTCGACTCAGAGTATGTGAGTGGACGGAGCCGCGCAAGACCTCTCGCCGGCCGGCTGACACGATGGGTCGATGCGACGGGTCCCGCTGCTGATCACCCTGGCCGGGCTGCTCGCGCTCGCCGGGTGCACCGGCCCGACGACGTCCCCCACCTCCGCGACGACGTCACCGACACCAGGCTCGCCCGGGAGCAGCGCCGACGCCCACGGCAACGACACCCCGACCGCCGCCCCCGGAGCGTCCCCGACGCCACGGCCGGGCACCGCGACCGTGGACCTCGACGGCGCCGCCGGGCGCGGTTCGCTCCTGGTCGAGACCCCCGCCGGCGCGACCGTGACGACGCGCAACGCGGCCTCCGGCTCGACCCGGGTGACGGTGCGGCACCTCGCCCGGGGAAGGAACGTCGTCGTGCGGGCCACCGACCCCGCCTCGGCGACCCTGCAGGACGAGCTCGACGAGACGTTCGGGCTCGTCACCTCGGCCGGTACGACGCTCGGCGGCCTCGCCCGGCCCGGCGGCGGCATCGCGCGCGGCGACGAGGGGACGGTGGTCGTGACGGCGTCGGGCGACACCGTGACCCTGTGGCTGGGGACCGGCACGCCCCGCAGCGCGACGTGGGGCGTCAACGAGGGCGGCCGGTCGATCGCGGTCGACGCCAACGCGTGGGCCCGGGCGTCGGCGCACGCGGGAGCGGAGGCCACCTGGTCGGCGCTCGTCGTCGAGCAGCCCGACGCGGACGTCCCAGGGATGCACGACCAGCTCCTGTGTCACGCGCTCGGCGCCCCCGACAAGCCGACGTGGAACCTCGAGCCGTGGCGCCCCGACGTCGGGCTGGTCGCGACGCTCGCGGCGGGCTGCAACCCGACCTGACCCCGGGCCTGCGCGAGGCTGCGGTCAGGCGACCGCGGAACGGAGCCGGTCGCGCAGGAACGAGACCGCCGGCGCCTCGGCCATCGACGCCCGCCACACCAGCCCGACCGTCCGGACGGGGACCGGGTCGACGACCGGGACCGCCACCACGCCGTCGGGCAGGGCGCCCCGCCCGAGCCGGGGCAGGAGGAGACCGCGGCACCGGCCTCGACGAGCGCGACGTGCGACGCGAACTCCGACGCCCAGTACCGGATCCGCGGCTGGCGCGGCTGGTCCCCGAACATCCGGACGAACCAGGCGTAGCAGATCGAGTCCTCGAACGTGGACGCCCACGGCTCGTCGAGCAGGTCGCCGGGCGTCACGTGGTCGCGCGACGCGAGCCGGTGTCCGGCCGGCACGAGGAGGTCGGCCACGTCCTCGCCGATCTCCTCGTACCGGACGTGGTGCGGCACCTGTAGCCCGATCCCCCGCCAGGCGTGCACGACGCCCAGGTCCGCGCCGCCCGCGGCGACCTGCGCGACGGCGTCCCACGGGTCGTGCTCGGTGACGACGACGTCGAGGCCGGGCGCGTCGTCGGCGAGCGCGGGCACGAGCGGTGCGACCAGACCGCGGACCGCCGTCGAGAACGCGATCACGCGGACCTGCCCGGTCGGCGCCGACGCCCCCGCGCCCGCACGGACGCGGGCCGTCACGCGCTCGACGTCCCGCAGCAGCGCGCCGCCGTCCTCGACCAGCCGGCGCCCCTGGGCCGTGAGCGTCACACCGCGGCCGACGCGTTCGAGGAGCGGGACGCCCAGGGTCCGCTCGAGCCGCTTGACCTGCTGCGACACCGCCGACGGCGTGTACCCGAGGTCAGTGGCAGCGGCACCCACGGTGCCCGTGCGCTCGACGGCGACGAGCGCCTCGATCCCGGCGAGGTCGATCATCGGACCCTCCCATCGTTCAGCAGTGCTGCACGAATTCAAGCATGAACGTGCGATGGACGTTCACGGTCCGGGTCGGCCAGACTCGAGGCGTGCCCCTCAGCCCCACCTCCCGAGCCACCGGGCTCCCGCCCCGCGCCGCCGCCCTCGCCGTCCTCGTCGCCGTGATCTGGGGCGTGAACTTCGTCGTGATCGACGAGGGCCTCGGCGACGTGCCGCCCACGCTGTTCGCGGCCGTGCGGTTCGTCCTCGTCGTCGTGCCCGCCGTGTTCTTCGTCCCGCGGCCCGCCGCGCGGTGGCGCGACGTCGCGCTGGTCGGCGCCTGCATGAGCCTCGGGCAGTTCGGCTTCCTCTACACCGCGCTCGCGGTCGGGATGCCCGCCGGACTCGCCTCGCTCGTCCTCCAGGCGCAGGTCGTCCTGACCGTGCTGTTCGCCTCGATGGCGCTGCGCGAGACGCCGACCCGGAACCAGCTCGTCGGCGTGCTCGTCGGGGCGGCCGGACTCGTCGTCGTCGGGCTCGCGCTCGGCGCGAGGACCCCGCTCACCGCGTTCGCGCTCACCCTGGCGGCCGCGGCGTCCTGGGCCGTCGGCAACGTCGTCTCCCGGCGGATTGGCGCGGCGAGCGCGTCCGCGGGCGTGAGCCGCCCGACGTCGGGTCTGTCGCTCACCGTGTGGTCGGCCGTCGTCGTGCCGGTGCCGCTCTTCGCACTCTCCCTCGTGCTCGACGGTCCGGGCGCCGTCGGGCACGCGCTCGCCCACCCCACGCTCGCGGCGGTCCTGTCGACCGCGTACACGGTCTACCTGGCGAGCCTCGTGGGCTACGGGATCTGGAACTCGCTCCTCGCGCGCTACCCCGCGTCCGCCGTCGTGCCGTTCACCATGCTCGTCCCCGTCGTCGGCGCCGCGACGGCCTGGATCGTGCTCGGCGAGGTCCCCAACGGCGGCCAGGTCGTGGGTGGCGTGCTGCTCCTCGCGGGCGTCGCGATCACGACCGGCGTCCTGCGCCGCCCCCGACGCAGCCGCGCGGTGGCCGACCGGAGCACGACGCAGTCCGGCCGCCCGCATACCTCACGAAGTAGTACGGCCGCCGGTCTGTGAGACTTCACAGACCGGCGGCCGTACTACGTCGGCGCGTGGGTTCCCGTCAGGCGCGCTTCGAGGACTTCTGCAGCGCCTTCTCGCTGATCGGCGCACGACCGGTCGCGCGCTCCTCGCGGTAGTAGGCGCGCGCCTCGTCCTGCCGCTCCTTCTCGATGCCGGTCGCGATCTCGGCACGCAGGTGCGCGGGACCGTAGCCGAACGCGTCGACGAGGTCCTGCGCGTGCGGGCGGAGCCGGCGCACGAGGCGGTCGAGGTAGCCCGTGACGGTCCGCGCGCGCTGGGCGGACAAGCGCCCGTTGACGACGTACCAGCCGATCTCGCGCTCGACGAGCGACAGCCCGTACACGTCGCGGACCCATGTGAGGACCTGGCGGGTGCCGGCGTCCTCGATCGTCGCGAGGGCCCGGGTGAACGCCTCCCACTTGAGGAGGTGGCCGTAAGCGCGCGAGACCTCGACGAGCTCGTGCTGGTGGTCGTTGAACAGGTCGAACGCGGCCTGCGGGTCGAGCTTCGACGCGGGCCGGAGCGCGGCACCGAGCTCGGCGACGGCGACCTGGACGCGGTCGGTGAGCAGCGCGCGCTGGGTCTCCTCGGACCGCAGGTGCCCGGCCGACCGCCGCGCCGACCCGGCGTCGGAGATGGCCTGGGCCGCCCGGCTGAGCCCGCTGCCGTGGAGCGCCGAGTCGGCGGCGCGAGCGGCCACGAGCTTCGCGATGTCGCCGGCGCTCGCGCCCTTGAACTGCTTCGCGTAGTCGCCCAGGAGCCGCTTGCCGACGAGCTGCAGCAGGACGGTGTTGTCGCCCTCGAACGTCGTGTAGATGTCGAAGTCGGCGCGGAGCTGGGTGAGCCGGTTCTTCGCGATGAAGCCTGCGCCACCGCACGCCTCGCGCGCCTCCAGGAGCGTGTCCATGGTGAACCAGGTCGACGTCGCCTTGAGGGCGGCCGCCATGGTCTCGAGGTCCTCACGCGTCTCGGGGGTGTCCTTGCGACCCGAGAAGACGTCGTCGAACAGGGCGAGGAGCTCCTCGTGCGCGAAGCTCATCGCGTACGTCTCAGCGATCCGCGGGATCAGGCGACGCTGGTGGCGGCCGTAGTCGAGCAGGACGACCTCGTCGAGGCCGGCTCCGGCGAACTGGCGGCGCTCGTTCGCGTACCGGACGGCGATCGCGAGCGCCATCTTCGAGACGACGCCGGACGCACCGTCGAGCGAGACGCGGCCTTGGACGAGCGAGCCGAGCATGGTGAAGAAGCGGCGGCCGGGGCTCTGGATCGACGACGTGTAGGTGCCGTCCTCGGCGACCTGGCCGTAGCGCGCGAGGAGGTTCTCGCGCGGGACGCGGACGTGCGTGAAGTGCAGGCGCCCGTTGTCGATGCCGTTCAGCCCGCCCTTGAGGCCGTCGTCCTCGCCGCCGACGCCGGGCAGGAACCCGGCCGCGCGCCCGTCGGGCCCGACCTCGCGGATGGGGACGTAGAACGCGTGCACCCCGTGGTTCACGCCCTTGCTGACGAGCTGCGCGAACACGACGGCGGCGACGCCGTCCCGGCCCGCGTTGCCGAGGAACTCCTTCCACGCCCCGCGGAACGGGGTGTGGAGGTCGAACTCGCCGGTCTCGGGGTCGTACGTCGCGGTCGTCCCGACGGACGCCACGTCGGAGCCGTGGCCGATCTCGGTCATCGCGAAGGCGCCCGGGACGGACAGGTTCATCGCGCCGGGGAGCAGGCGGTCCTGCTGCTCGGGCGTGCCGAGGTGGAGGATCGCAGCGCCGAACAGGCCCCACTGGACGCCGGACTTGATCTGGAGCGACAGGTCGGCGACGGCGAGCTCCTCGAAGCCCGCGATGTTGCCGCCCGGGTTGTCCTCGCCACCGAGCCGGGACGGGAACGCCCGGAGCACGTGGCCGCCCTCGACGAGCAGCTTGAGCTGGCCGAAGACCCGCTCGCGCTGACCCTCGAACGGGAGGCTGTCGTCGCGGACGATCCGCTCGTCCGTCGCGGCGGCACGGGACTTGGTGCGGATGTCGGCCCACTGCCCGAGGAGCAGGCGCGACAGCGCGTCGACGTCGACGCGACCCGACTCAGGGGCGCCCGCGTCGAGCGCGGGGACCTGCTCGGTCTCGGACTCGGCGCCCTCGGGCGGCACGGCGGCGGGACGCACGTCGGTGGCGGTCATCAGGACTCCTTCGCGATGGACTTCGGCCCGGAGGCGGCGCGGCTCGCCGCGGTCACGCCCTCCCACAGCCAGGTGGTGATCTGCTCGGCGAGCGCGTCCCGGTCGGGGACACCGGCCTGGCCACGACGCGCCAGCCACCACTCGCCCGTGCCTCGCACGAACGACGACTGGCCCGTCGCCCAGGCCGACGCGGCGACCTCGTCGAGGCCGAGCTCACGGACGGCCGGCACGCGCATGAGCTCGTCGATCTCGTCGATGAACGTCGTGAGCGGCGGACGGCCGTCGCCCGTGATCCGGGGGCCGGCGTCGGACCCGATGATCGAGCCCGTGCGCGTCACGAAGTAGTACACGTTCGGGGAGTGCTCGATCATCGCGAGGTAGGTGTCGACCATCGCGGCGATGCCGTCGCGCAGGGACTCGGCGGAGTGGAGCGCCTGGTCGAGGGCGTCGCGGATCTCGGCGACGACCTGCGCGCCCACGGCGATCTGCAGGCCTACCTTGTCCTCGAAGTAGCGGTAGATGATGGACTTGGAGGTGCCGGCGAAGGCGGCGATCTCTTCCATCGAGACGTCGGAGCCCTTGCGGTGCACGGCCTTGCGGGTCGCGTTGACGAGCGCGGCGCGGCGGGCGGCACGGTGGTCGTCCCAGCGCGTCGAGCGGCCGTCGGTGGTGGCGGGCTCGGCCGTGGGCTCGGGGGAGCCTCCAGCGAGGAGGACTGCGTCGTTGCACTCACGAGACCGACAGTATCAGGTACTGTGAGTCTTGGACATTCGAGCATTCCGAGCAACGAGGCGAGAGGACCCCCGATGTCACCCCGCAAGACCGCCCCCACCGCAGCCGCAGCCACCGCACCCGCGGTGCGCGACGCCGTGATCGTCGGGGGCAACCGCATCCCCTTCGCCCGCGCCGGATCGGCGTACCGCACGGCCTCCAACCAGGACATGTTCACCGCCGCGCTCGAGGGCCTCGTCGCCCGGTTCGGGCTCCAGGGCGAGCGTCTCGGCGAGGTGGTCGGCGGCGCCGTCCTCAAGCACTCGCGGAACTTCAACCTGATCCGCGAGTCGGTGCTCGGCTCGTCGCTCGACGCCGCGACACCCGCCTACGACCTCCAGCAGGCGTGCGCGACGGGCCTCGAGGCGACCATCGCCGTCGCGAACAAGATCCGCCTCGGCCAGCAGGACTCCGGCGTCGCGGGCGGCACCGACACCGTGTCCGACGCGCCCATCGCCGTGAGCGAGGGCCTGCGCCGCGTCCTCCTCGAGGCGCAGCACGCCAAGACCACCCAGGCGCGCCTCAAGGCGTTCACGAAGCTGCGGCCCGCGGACCTCAAGCCGAACCCGCCCGGCACCGACGAGCCGCGCACCGGCCTCTCGATGGGCGAGCACCAGGCCATCACGACGGCGCAGTGGGGCATCTCCCGTGAGGCCCAGGACGAGCTCGCTCTCGCGAGCCACCAGAACCTGGCCGCCGCGTACGAGGCGGGGTTCTTCGACGACCTCGTCACCCCGTTCCGCGGCCTGTCGCGCGACAACAACCTCCGCACCGACAGCTCGCTCGAGAAGCTCGCGAAGCTCAAGCCCGTCTACGGCAAGAACCTCGCCGGCACGGAGCCGAGCATGACCGCCGGCAACTCGACCCCGCTGACCGACGGCGCCTCGACCGTCCTGCTCGCGAGCCGCGAGTGGGCCGCCGAGCGCTCGCTGCCGGTGCTCGCTCGGTTCGTCGACGCCGAGACCGCCGCGGTCGACTTCGTCCACGGCGCCGAGGGCCTGCTCATGGCCCCCGCCTACGCGGTGCCGCGCCTGCTCGCCCGCAACGGCCTGACGCTCGGCGACTTCGACTTCGTCGAGATCCACGAAGCGTTCGCGTCGACCGTCCTCACGATCCTCGCCGCGTGGGAGGACGACACGTTCTGCCGCGAGCGCCTCGGCCTCGACGCGCCGCTCGGCAAGGTCGACCGCTCGGTCCTCAACGTCCACGGCTCCTCGCTCGCCGCGGGCCACCCGTTCGCGGCGACCGGCGGGCGGATCGTCGCGTCCACCGCGAAGATGCTGGCGCAGCGGGCCGCGGAGACGGGCAAGCCGGCCCGCGCCCTGATCTCGATCTGCGCGGCCGGCGGTCTCGGCGCCACCGCGATCCTCGAGAGCGCCTGACCGCCGGCCTCGCCCGACCTCAGCGCCCGCCCGAAAGGACCACAGTGAGCGACACCTACCTCCACCTCGTCAACAGCGGCGTCACCAAGAAGCTCGCGAAGCGGCTCGGCCTCCCCGGCCTGCCGTGCTGCGCCGGTACGAGCCGGGCCAGCCGCTCGTCACCGGCCCGGTGCTCGTCCTGGGCCGCGGCGACAGCCTGCCCCCGCGCCCGACGCCGCACCCACCTCCCCGGACGCCGACGCCGTCGCGCGCCTGCTCACCGGCTGGGGCCTCGACGTCCGCCGCCACCCGAGCCAGCTCGAGGACGGCGGCCGCTGGGCCGGCGTCGTCGTCGTGCTGACCGAGGTCGAGGAGCCGACCGGCCTGTCGGGGCCGATGCTGGCGCTCGGCTCGACGCTCCGGCGGGTCGCGCCCAGCGGGCGCATCGTCACGGTCTCTCGCGCCGCCACGCCGGACGACGGCCCTGCGCTCTCCGCGGTGCGCGTCGGGATCGACGGGGTGCTCCGGTCCGTCGCGAAAGAGCTGCGTGCGGGCGCGACGGGGAACGGGATCGTGCTGAGCGGCGACGCGACGCTCGACGGGCCGTCGGTCGCCGGGCTGCTGCGGTTCTTCCTCTCGTCGAAGAGCGCGTTCGTGGACGGGCAGCTCGTCACGGTGTCGTCGGACGCGGGGTCCTCCCGGCGGCCGAGACCGCCTGGGAGAAGCCGCTCGACGGCAAGGTCGCGGTCGTCACGGGCGCCGCCCGCGGCATCGGTGCGGCCATCGCCAAGGTCCTCGCCCGCGACGGCGCGACCGTCGTGTGCGTCGACGTCCCCGCTGCGGGCGACGCTCTCGCCAAGGTCGCGAACCAGGTACGCGGCACCGCGCTCCAGCTCGACATCACCGCCCCCGACGCGGGCGACCGCCTGCTCGCGCACGCGCTTGAGCGCCACGGACACCTGGACGTCGTCGTGCACAACGCCGGGATCACGCGCGACAAGCTGCTGGCCAACATGACGCCCGACCGCTGGGACTCCGTGGTCGGGGTGAACATCGCGGCGCAGCTCCGGATGAACGAGCAGCTCCTCGCGTCCGGCAAGCTCGCCGAGGGCGCGCGGATCGTGTCGCTCGCGTCGACGTCGGGCATCGCGGGGAACCGCGGCCAGACGAACTACGCGGCCTCCAAGGCCGGGGTGATCGGCATGGTCCGGGCGACCGGGCCGCTGCTCGCGCCCACCGGGGGCACCGTGAACGCGGTCGCGCCCGGGTTCATCGAGACCGAGATGACCGCGAAGATCCCCGCGCTCACCCGGCAGGTCGCGCGGCGGCTCGACTCGCTCCAGCAGGGCGGATTGCCCGTCGACGTCGCCGAGACCATCGCGTTCCTGGCTTCGCCCGTCGCGGGCGGCGTGAACGGGCAGGTCGTGCGCGTGTGCGGGCAGAACCTGGTGGGCCAGTGAGCGAACGTCAGACCGTCACGCTCGACGGCGTCCCCGGGCTCGGCGGGCTCTACGCGCGCGGGCTCGCGGGGTCGGCGGTGGCGCGCGTGCGGCCGTCGCGCGGCGACCTCGTCCTGCCCGACGTCGCGCTGCGGGTCGCGGGAGTCGGCACCGGAGACCCGGCGCTGCGTGAGCGCCTCGCCGCCTACGACCGGGTCGTCGGGGAGCCGGCGTCGGACGCGCTGCCTGCGGGCTTCGTGCACGTGCTGGCCTTCCCCGTCGCGACGGCGCTCATGACCCGCGACGACTTCCCGCTCCCCTGCTCGGCATGGTGCACCTGGCCAACGCGGTGCAGGTGGTGCGACCCGTCGTCGTCGGCGACGTGCTGGAGGTACGAGCCTGGGCGCAGGACCTGCGGCCGCACCGCCGGGGTGCGCAGGTGGACCTGGTGACCGAGGTGCGCACCGACCCGGCCGACGACGCCCCCGCCTGGCGCGGCGTGTCGACGTACCTCGCGAAGGGCGTGTCCCTCCCCGGCGCCGGCGAGTTGTCAGAACCGGAGTCCCGTATACGGGAGCGTGGTTCTGACAACTCGGATGGGCATCCGCTCCCGACCGGGCGGTGGACCCTCGACGCCGGGACCGGACGCCGGTACGCGGCCGTGTCGGGCGACCGGAACCCGATCCACCTGTCTGCGTTGTCTGCGAAGGCGCTCGGGTTCCCCCGCGCCATCGCGCACGGGATGTACACGGCATCGCGCGCGCTGGCCGGGCTCGCGCGCGAGCGCGGCGACGCCTACGACTGGACGGTCGAGTTCGCGAAGCCGGTGCTCCTGCCGGGCACGGTCGACGTGTCCGTCCGGCCCGACGGCGCAGCCTGGGTCTACGAGGGCTGGGACGCCCGCAAGGGGTCGACGCACTTCACGGGGTCGGTCACGCCTCGGGGCTGACGCCGAGCGCCCCGTCGCGGACATGCCAGCAACGCGCAGGCCACGGAACATACGTGAGCACGTCGGTGCCGCGTGCCACGATGACGCCCATGCCCTTCGTGCTCGAGCCCGAGTCCTACGTCGACGACGTCACCCTCGACGGCGACGACCTGACCGGCCAGGACGGCACCGACTCCCGGGTCGACGGCTGCACGTGGCGCGGCGTCCGGCTCGACGAGGTCGTGCTGAGGCACGCCCGCCTCGGCGACACCACGCTCGACACGGTGAGCGCCACGACGCTCGACGTCACGTCGGGAGACTGGCTGGACGTCGTCGTGCGGGACTCGCGCCTGGGCGGGGTGCCGGCGTTCGACGCGGACTGGCGGCGGGTCAGGATCACCGGCGGCAAGATCGACTACCTCAACCTCCGCGACGCACGGCTCACGGACGTCACGCTCGAGGGCGTGGCCATCGGCGAGCTCGACCTCACGGGCGCGAAGGCCGCGAAGCTCGTCCTGCGCGACGTCACCGTCCGCGAGCTCGTCGTGGACCGCGCCACGCTCACGGGCGCCGACCTCACGGGCCTCGCGACGGGCGCACTCCGCGTGCTCCGCGGCGTCAGTGGCCTGCGCGGCGCGCGCATCACCGGGACCCAGGCGCTCGACCTCCTGCCCGCCCTCACGGACCACGTGGGTCTCGTCGTCGACGAGTGACGGGTCAGGCCCGAGCGAGCCGCGCCTCGAGACCCGCACGCACGGCGGGCCACTCGGCGGCCACGACGGAGAAGTAGACGGTGTCGCCACGCGTCCCGTCGCCTGCGACCCGGTGCGACCGGAGCGCCCCCTCGCGCACGGCGCCGAGCCGCTCGATCGCCGCGAGCGACCGGGTGTTCCGCGCGTCCGCCCGCAGCGCGACGCGCTCGAGGCCCCACCCGTCGAAGGCCTGCGTGAACAGCAGGAGCTTCGCGGCCGGGTTCGTGGGCCCGCCCCACCACGCCCGTCCGTACAGGGTGCTCCCGACCTCGACGCGACCCTGGTCGCGTGACAGGTCGTAGAACGAGGTCGTCCCGCGCAGCTCTCCCCCGCCGCCGACGACGGCGAACGCCAGCTTCGCGGGCGTCGTCACCGACGCGTGGATCCAGTCGCTCATGGCGTCCTCGTCCCGGGGGACGGGACTCGTGAAGCCCTGCCAGGACGCGGCGTCGACGAGCGCGAGGAGCTCCGCGGCGTCGTCGGGCGCGAGGGGGCGCAGGGTGAGGCCGTGACCGGTGAGCGTCAGGTCGTGTTCCACCTCACGAGTGGACCACGGGCCGCCGCTCACGGGCAGTAGGTCTTGAGCTTCGCCGCCATGGTGCCGGCCTTCGGCTTCTGCTTGCAGCCGACGACGCTCTGGGCCCTGCCCGTGTAGCCGGTGACCTTGCTCGTCTTCTGCAGCCGCCAGCCGTAGATGCCGTCGATGTTGATCCGGACGCACCGGTAGATCGACTCCGTCGCCGTGTAGCGTCCGGTCCCCTGCCCGAAGAGGTAGACGTCACCCGACTTCAGCGTGTAGGCGCGCGTTGTCTTCGTCAGCGAGGTCTTCGTGCTCGACGTCCCGAGGTCCACACCCACCTTGGCCTCGAAGACCGCCCACTGGCCACCGACGTCGACCTTGACCCCGACCGAGTTCGTGCGAGAAGTCGAGCTCGTCACCTCGAACGTGATCTTCTCCGCCGCGCCCGAGTAGTTCTCCTCGTGGTCGCGCTGCGGGATGTCCCACACGTACGACGGCTTGCTGATCGTCTCCTTGTACTTGCCGGAGTCGGCACTCGTCGCGCAGCGGGCCACCGCCTGCGCCGAGGTCGGGACGAGGATGGTCATCGCACCGACGACCAGGGCGCTCGCGGACATCATGCTGATCAGGCCGGTCGTCGACATGCGAGGAAGGTAGCGGCAGTTGCTCGGGTGGCGGCGCCGACACGCCACGGTTTCGGCTCACGAGCTCGACACGTCGGCGACGGGGAAGCGCGCCGCCAGCACGAAACCGCCGTCCTGTGGGCGGCCGGCCGCGAGCTCGCCGCCGAGCACGGCGAACCTCCGGGGTATCCCA
This sequence comes from Luteimicrobium album, assembly GCF_030161555.1. Lineage (GTDB taxonomy): Bacteria > Actinomycetota > Actinomycetes > Actinomycetales > Cellulomonadaceae > Luteimicrobium > Luteimicrobium album. Next base: position 2,011,020 of record NZ_BSUK01000001.1, on the reverse strand, counting down.
CCGCCTGGTCGACCGCCAGCGCGGAACCCACAACCGCCAGGCAGGCGGCCACGACGACCGCGAGAGTGCCGTCCCTCGCCGTGACAAGCCAGATCGGGCACCGTTCCCGGCACGCGCTCACCCTGCTCGGGTGAGCCGCACCCAGACCCAGGAGGGTCCGTGACCGGCCCCGAGCGTCGCGTGAGCGTGCTCGTCCGCGACGAACGGGCCCTCGTCCGCGCCGGCCACGCGACCATCGTCGCGTGGCATGGGCTCGACGTCGTCGGTGAGGTCGCCGACGGCGCTGCGACGGTCCGGCTCCCCGCAAACTGTGGCCGGACGTCGTGACGACGGACGCCACATGCCGGGGGTCAACGGGATCGAGGCGAGCCGTCTCCGCGCCGGGCCGGACGCCGCGACCCCCGGCGAAGGCGCTGGTCGTGACGGCTTTCAACACCGGCGAGAACCTGTACGGGGCCCTTCGGGCTTCTCGCTGTCGCCAGCGCTGCGCGCGGCCGAGGTGGTCACGCTCGGCGTGGGGTGCTGCGGGCCACACACCCGGCGGCGCGGCTCAGCGCGGCCGGCTGAGACGGGCGAGGGCGCCCAGGTAGCGGCGCGCGATCACGCGCTGCCCGAGCCGCCCGACCGGCCCGGCCACGCGCAGCGGCCAGGCACGCGGCTGCGACCACGCGGCGACGTCCCCACGGACGTCGCCGTCGTCGTCGAGCAGGACGGCGAAGAGCTCGGTCCCCTGCTCGACGTGGTCCGGCTCGGTGGCGTAGAGCACCCAGGCGGCGGAGTCGTCGCGGCCGGCGTCCACCACTCGGCACGTGCCGCCCAGCGGGAGCAGGCCGAGCCGGACCCGCACGCGCACCCTCCGCCGCTCGCGCCGGCGCACCACCGGACGGGTCGTGCACGCGCACCCCGGCGCCGTCGTGCATGCGCCAGGTGGCGATCGCGTCCGCAGCCCGCGCGAAGGCCTCCGGCCCGCGCCCGACGACGGCGCTCACGTGCAGCGCACGGGCGCGCGCGAGCGGCGGTCCGGGCCAGGCGAGGCGGGGGTCGGGCAGCACTGTCACGCCAGGAACGATAGGCCCCGCCCGCCGAACAAGCGGGTTCGACACCGAGCAAGCAGCGAACACCCGCTTGCTGGACGTCGGACTCGCTTGCTCGGCGAGGTTCGGCGCCCTAGTTGTGATGTCCAGGGACGTTGTTTCGGCGACACGGCCGTGAAGAGCTGAGGGTGAGGGCCTCCGGTTGTGAAGTGGAGTTGTTGAGTTCAACCGCTTCACGAACCGGGAGGCCCTCGTGTCCCACGCTAACGCTGCTCTGACCCCGCGTGCCCGGCTGCGGCTGGCGCGCTTGATCGTCGAGGATCACTGGTCGCCGCAGGTCGCAGCGAAGATGTTCATGGTCTCGCCCGTCACTGCCCGCAAGTGGGCGGCCCGGCTGCGTTCGGAGGGACCCGCCGGGATGGCCGATCGTTCGAGCCGACCATGGTCGATGCCGACGAAGACACCACTGCCCGTGGTTAAGCAGATCGTGAAGAGGCGGTGGCGACGCCGACTGGGACCGATACAGATCGCCGGCGAGCTCGGCCTGCCCGCATCGACCGTTCACGCGGTCCTGGTGCGCTGCCGGATCAACAGGCTCAGCCATATCGACCGAGTTAGCGGTGAGTCGATCCGCCGTTACGAGCACGACCACCCCGGCTCGCTGATCCATGTCGACGTCACGAAGTTCGGCAACATCCCCGATGGTGGCGGCTGGCGATTCGTCGGACGCGTCCAAGGCGAGCGCAACCGGGAAGCCACCGCCAACCGCACGAAGAACAGGAACCACCGTCACGAGCCCAAGCTCGGCACTGCGTTCGTGCATACCGTGATCGACGACCACTCCCGCGTCGCCTACGCAGAGATCCATGCCGACGAGAAGGCAGACACCGCGATCGGTGTCCTGCGCCGCGCGGTGTCCTGGTTCGCTGCCCGCGGCGTCACCGTCGAGCGGGTTCTCTCGGACAACGGGTCTGCCTACAAGTCCCACGCCTGGCGCGACGCCTGCACGCAGCTCGGGATCACCGCGAAGAAGACCCGCCCCTACCGGCCGCAGACCAACGGGAAGATCGAGCGCTTCCACCGCACCCTCGCCGACGGCTGGGCCTACGCCCGCTTCTACGGATCCGAATCCGAGCGCCGATCCGCGCTACCCGGCTGGCTCCACTTCTACAATCACCACAGGCACCACTCCGCCATCGGAGCCCCACCCATCAGCAGGATCGACAACAACCTGCCTGGACATCACACCTAGTCGAGCGCCGGGCCGCAGCCCGCGGACTCGGCGATGAACCCGGCGGCCGCGGTCGCCACCAGCCCCGAGAGTCCCGACGCCTCGGGCAGCGGGCGGGGGTCGTCCTCGACGACCCACAGCCCGTCCACGACGGCGTAGCTCGCAGACGGCCCGTCGGTCACGAACGTCTCGAGCGCGCCGAGCAGGCGCTCGACCTCCTCGCCGGAGGTCCCGACGCCGACGCTCGCGCGGATCGCACCCGCAGCGTGCCCGAGGCGCCGCAGCAGGGGGTGCGCGCAGAAGCGCCCGTCACGCACCCCGATGCCGTGCTCGGCCGACAGGTAGGCGGCGACGAGCCCGGGGTCGTGGTCGTCGACGGCGAACGTCACGACGCCGACCGGGTCGACCGCGTCCTCCCAGACCCGCACGACGCGCACGCCGGGGATGGCCTCGAGCCCGGTGACGAGGCGTTCGCGCAGCGCCCGCTCGTGGGCGACGAGCGCCTCCGGGTCCACGGCACCCAGAGCACCGCACGCCGCCGCGAGCGCGACCGCGCCGAGGACGTTGGGCGAGCCCGCCTCGTGCCGCGCGGGCGCGCTCTGCCAGACGACGTCGTCGACCGTGACGTTGCGGACCGCGCCGCCGCCCGCCAGGTAGGGCGTGCCGGCGTCGAGCCAGTCGCGCCGCCCGACGAGCGCGCCGGCCCCGTAGGGCGCGTACGTCTTGTGGCCGGAGAACGCGACGTAGTCGACGCCGGTCGCGGCCAGCGAGAAGCGGCGGTGCGGGACGAGCTGGGCGCCGTCGAGGAACAGGCGGGCCCCGGCGTCGTGCGCGAGCGCGACGACCGCGGCGACGGGCAGCGACTCGCCCGTGACGTTGGACGCGCCCGTGACCGCGACGAGCGCGTAGGGGTCGCCGGCCGCGAGCGCCGTGTCGAGCTCGGCCCGCAGCGCGTCGAGGGTCGCGTCGACGGTGGGGGCCGCCTCGACCGTGGTGGCACGCACCGCAGCGCCGCTCGCGCCGCGCCACGGCAGGAGGTTCGCGTGGTGCTCGGCGTCGAGGACGAGCACCCGCCCGGGCGCTCCCGACGCGGCGGCCGGCACGCACCCGGCGAGAAGGTTGGTCGCGTCGGTGGTGTTCCGGACGACGACCGTGACGTCGTCGGGCCGGGCACCCACGAACGCCCCGATCCCCTGGCGCGACGCCTCGTAGAGCGCGGTCGAGACCTGCGAGAGGTAGCCCGCTCCGCGGTGCACGCTCGCGTAGAGCGGCAGGACCTCGGCGACCCGGTCCGCGACCGAACGCAGCGCGGGCGCGGACGCCGCGACGTCGAGGTTCGCGTACGGGAGGCTGCGGCCGTCGACGAGCGGGACGAGCGTGTCGGAGCCGACGACGGGCAGAAGGGGCCCGGCGGTGGCCGGGGCCACGGCCGTCGGACAGGTCAGGGTGTCGGTGGTCGTCATGGTGCCTCCAGCGGTCAGGGGGCACGGCGTCCGCCGTCCCCGCGCTTGCCCGACGCCGCCGCGGCGTGGGCCTGGTCGTCACCCGGGGCACCCCGCCGCAGGAGGAGGGTTGCCGGCCAGCAAGCCGGGGCTGTGCCCGCCCGACGGGACGTCGGGTGGGCGGCTGGCGCTCATGACCTGCCGCCCATGCTCCGCGAGCGGGCCGACGGGTGTCAACGGCCGGGCGGAACGTCTCGCGATGTGGGACGGCGCAGGCGGCCGACGTACGATCGCAGGGTCCATCCGGAGCGGCCGAGTGACGTGGCACGACGACGCCGCAGCAACCCGCGGACCTCTCGCCTCGACGGCGGGCGGCCCGGCCGAGGGTGCTAACGCCACGACCGATGGGGCGCGTCGTGCGCGACGCGCCGGAGGAGGCCTCATGAGCGTGACCGCCCGACCCGCCGACGGGTATGCCGGCGACCTCACCCCCCAGCAGGCGTGGGACCTGCTGCGCGACGACCCTGCCGCCGTCCTCGTGGACGTGCGCACCGACGGCGAGTGGCGCGCGATCGGCGTCCCCGACACGGCCGAGCTCGGCAAGGAGACCGTGTTCGACGAGTGGGTCACCGACGACGGCCGCCCCAACCCGGCGTTCCTCGACTCGCTCCAGGCCGCCGGGGTCACCCACGGTCCCGTCGTGTTCCTGTGCCGCTCCGGCCAACGCTCCATCGGCGCCGCGCGCCTCGCGACGCAGGCCGGGATCGGCCCCTCGTACAACGTCCTCGAGGGCTTCGAGGGCGCCCCGGGGCTCGACGGCGTCCGCAACCGCGAGGGCTGGAAGGTCGCCGGACTCCCCTGGAAGCAGCAGTGAGCCCGTCGCCGCTGCCCGAGGGCGGCGTCCCCACGGGCCCGCGCGGCAACGACATCCTCTTCGGCGGCTCCGGCCGCGGACCCCTGCCCGCGACCGCGCGCCCCGCGACCCTCGCCGTCCGCGGCGGCCACCGTCGCTCCGACTTCGCCGAGACGTCCGAGGGCCTGTTCCTCACGCAGGGCTACGTCTACGACTCGGCCGCCGACGCCGAGGCCGCGTTCAAGGGCGAGCAGGAGCGGTTCGTCTACTCCCGCTACGGCAACCCCACCGTGCACACCTTCGAGGAGCGCCTGCGCCTGATCGAGGGCGCCGAGGCCTGCTACGCGACCGCGTCCGGGATGTCGGCCGTGTTCACGGCCCTCGCGGCGCTCGTCGGGCAGGGGTCGCGGATCGTGTCGGCGCGTGCCCTGTTCGGGTCGACCGTCGTGATCTACGAGGAGATCTTCGCCAAGTGGGGCGTCCAGGTCGACTACGTCGACGGTCACGTGCTCTCGCAGTGGGAGGAGGCGCTCGCCACCCCCGCCGACGTCGTCTTCTTCGAGACGCCGTCCAACCCCATGCAGGACCTCGTCGACGTGCGCGCCGTGACGGACCTCGCGCACCGCGCGGGCGCCGTCGTCGTGCTCGACAACGTGTTCGCGACGCCCGTCCTGCAGAAGCCGCTCGAGCTCGGTGCCGACGTCGTCGTGTACTCCGCGACCAAGCACATCGACGGCCAGGGCCGCGTGCTCGGCGGCGCGATCCTGGGGTCGGCCGCGTTCCTCGAGGGACCCGTCCAGACGTTCGTCCGCAACACCGGGCCGTCGCTGTCCGCGTTCAACGCGTGGGTCCTGCTCAAGGGCCTCGAGACCCTGCCCGTCCGGGTGCGAGCGCAGAACGACGCCGCGCTCCAGGTCGCGACCGCGCTCGAGACGCTGCCGGGCGTCGGCCGCGTCCGGTACCCGTTCCTCGACTCGCACCCGCAGGTCGAGCTCGCCCGCGCGCAGCAGGCCGGCGGCGGCACCGTGGTGACGTTCGACCTCGACGTGCCCGAGGGCACCGACCCCGCGGCCGCCAAGAAGCGCACGTTCGGATTCCTCGACGCGCTCCAGGTCGTCGACATCTCCAACAACCTCGGCGACGCCAAGTCACTCATCACCCACCCCGCCACCACGACCCACCGCAAGCTCGGCGCGGAGGGACGGGCCGCCGTCGGGATCGCGGAGACCACCGTGCGCCTGTCCGTGGGCCTCGAGGACCCGCTCGACCTGATCGAGGACGTCGAGCAGGCGCTCGCAGCGAACTGACGAACGGGGCGGGGGACTCATCCCTCCCCGCGACGGAATACGACCGAGGCCGCGCCCCGATACCTTGCGGATCGGGGCGCGGCCTCACCTCAGCCGACGTCCGGTCAGGCGTGACGTCGCCGCACCAGCACCAGCGCGACGGCACCGAGCAGGACGAGCACGGCACCCAGCGCGGCGAGGGGAAGCACGGACGCGCCCGTCTTGGCCAGGACACCCGTGCTCGGGGTCGTCGCCGCCTGTGTCGTCGCCGTGCCCGACGTGCCGAGCACGACCGTCGTCGGCGCAGGTGTCGAAGTGACCGGCGTCGTCGGCGTGACCGGCGTCGTCGGGGTCACCGGCGTCGTCGGGGTCACCGGCGTCGTCGGGGTCACCGGCGTCGTCGGCGTGACGGGCGGGGTCGGAGGCAGGACGTCCGCCGTGTTGACGAGGCTGACCGCGGTCAGCTCGCCCTTCACCACGGTGAGCTGGTCCTGGCTGAACGTGACACCGTTCCAGACGACACCCACGAGCAGTGGCGGAGCCGACTCCTCGAGCGTGACGACCGCACCGGCGGGCAGCCCGTCGACGACCTTCGGCGCGCCACCGGCAAACACCGTCACGTCGCCCTCTCCTGCCGGGAACGTGTCACCGGCCGGGTAGCTGTAGTGCACGGTGTAGCTCGTGGTGCCGGGGACGAGGTCCGCGCCTGCTCCGGTCACGCTCTTGGTCAGCGTGAAGCCTCCCACGTCGGCCGACAGCGTGTTCGTGACGGTCACGTCGGCGGACGGCTTGTCGCCGACCTTGACGTCGAACTCCGAGGGAGTGATGACGGGCTGTTCCCACGTCGCTCCGGCGACCGCAGAGGCATCGGCCTCCGACAGGGAGACGTGCGCCCCCACGGGGATCGCGTCACTCGTGACGACGGTCCCGTCGCCGGGCAGCTCGAGCGCGCCGGAGCCCGCGGCGATGCCCCGCTCCGCGTCAGCCGGGTAGCTGTACTTCAGCGTGTAGGTCGCGTCGGGGTCGGCGTGCGAGCCGCCCTGTTCGACGACCTTCTTGTGCGCGGCGAACGTCCCCGTCTGCAGGGTCGCCGTGTTGGTGAGCGTCACCGCGCTGACGCGGCCGAGGTTCTTGTTGTCGGACGACAGCACGACCTCGTAGGTGTCGGTGTCAGACGAGCCGCCGGACGTCGCGTCCGAGTACGACGACGACCACGTCACGTTGTCCGGGGCGTCAGGCTTGTGCTCCGTGACGACGAGACGAGTGCCCGCGGGGTACGTCTTGGTCGTGAACGTCTCTCCGTCGGCGATGGACCCGGTCTCGGTGCCGATCTTCGCGCCGTCCTTATCGAACGCGGTGACGGTCACGTCGAAGCGGGGCGAGGTGCCGAAGTCCGCGTCGCCGGTGAGCTTCTTCGTGATCGCGAGCTGGCCCTCGTTGGTGCCGACGGCGCTCGCGGAACCACCCGAGTTCTCGACCTTGCCGTGCAGCACGCCGGTGGAGTTCCCGTCGACCGTGTAGCTCGCGTCGTTGTAGTACGTCGCCGACGTCCCGTGGTCGTCGAGCGTGACGAACCACTGGACCTCGTAGACCCAGCCGCCGAGGCGGCGGTTGCCGTCGTCGACCGACCCGGTCTCTACGGGCGGCACGGTCCACGAGACGGACGTCTTGTCAGCGTTCCATGTGTACGCGGGATCGTCAGACGCCGACCTGACCAGCACGATGCCCTCACGGCCGTCGTTCCCGCGGTGCGCGGTGTCGGAGGCCCAGATCTCAACGTGGTCGATCGTCATCCCATCCGTGATGCCCGGGTCCGTGACGACGACCTTCTTGCCCGGGGCAATGGGCGCGCCCATCTTGCCGGTCTCGCCCTCCTGGGTGCCGTCCGGCACGTCCCCGACACGCACGACCCAGCGGATGCGGTCCTGCTCGCCGGGCTTGGTCGCCTGCAGGTACTGGCCGAACTTCTCCGGGTTGGTGCGCGTGAAGTCGCAGCCCGTCTGGCAGACCTGTCCGGTGCCGCCGTTGTCGCCCGGCTTGGGCTCGACGGTGAACTGGAAGTGCTTGCCGCCGACGGTCTCGTCCTTGGTCTCGGTGGTCGAGTTGCCGAGCGCCGACGTCACGTTGAAGGAGAACTGTCCGTGGAAGCTCTTCTCGTGCGACGCGACGTACGCCTCGTCGGTGATGGTGCACGTGATGTTCTCGGTCGTGACCTGGCACTGGCCGATCTCGGAGCCATCGTCGCCGGTCACGGTGATCAGCCGGGCCTGGCCGTGGAGCCAGTCCGGCAGGTCCATCGTGACGGTGATCGGCGCTTTGGCGTCGCCGTCCACGTGCCACGAGGCGCTGACCTTCTGGCTGTCGCCGTCGGTGAAGTGGGTGTTCTGGAACTGCACGTCGTCGAAGACGATCGTGTTGCCGGACGAGTCGGCCGCGTGGGCGGTGCCGCCCACGACGAGCGTCCCGAGCACGAGCGTCAAGGCAGCGAGCAGCGCGGCGAGCACGCCCCGTCGTCGTCGGTACTGAGGCAGAACAGGCACAGACTTACCCCTCGTTGATGTCTCGGTCAGGTGCGGCCCGGCGTCGGGCCCGGCGTCCGAAGCTGCCCCCGAAGCGTCGACGCTGACTCGACGGTAACGAAGTCGCCCTTGGTCGCTTGACCAAATGCGGGTGAAAGCTCGGGCGAAACAAAGCCTGCATAACGGACCTAAATCGATTCACTTCGCAGCGGTCCACCCCGGGAGCCCCCGCTGGCTCGGCGATCATGGATCCGTGAACACCTTCCCTCCGCTGCGCGGACAGCCGCCCGTGGCCACCCTGGTGCGTGCCGACAACGCCGGCCCCATGACGCTCGACGGGACCAACACCTGGGTGCTCCGCACCCCGGCGCCCCGGGATGCGTGGTCGTGGACCCCGGGCCCGACGACGACCCCCATCTGACTCGCGTCGCCGAGGCCGCACTCGGGGACGGGCGAGGCTGGGTCGCGGCCGTCGTCGTCACGCACCGTCACGCGGACCACGCCGAAGGTGCGGCACGGTTCGCGGAGGACGTCCGCGCGCCCGTCCGGTCCGCCTTGAGGGAGCTCGGCTCGCCGCACACGACGCCGCTCCACGACGGCGAGACGATCGACGCCGACGGGCTTCTGGTCGAGGTGATCGCGACCCCCGGGCACACGTCCGACTCCGTGAGCCTGCACCTGCGGCGCGAACGGGTCGTCCTCACCGGCGACACGGTGCTCGGAACCGGCAGCACCGTTCTCATGGAACGCGACGGCGGCGACCTCGGCGACTATCTCATGTCGCTCGACCGGCTGGCCGCCGTGAGCCACGACACGGAGACTTCCGTCGTCGGCCTGCCCGGGCACGGGCCCGTCATCGAGGACCTCGGGGCGCGGGTCGCCGTGTACCGGGCGCATCGGGTCGAGCGACTCGAGGCGGTCCGCGCCGCGCTCCTCGACCTCGGGCTGCCCGCAGCGACGGACGACACCGTGGTGCGCGCCGTCGTCGAACGGGTCTATCCGGACGTCGACGTGAGCCTCCTTCCCGCCGCCACCCAGAGCGTGCGCGTGCAGCTCGCCCACCTCGCCCGCAGCTGAGCTCGCGCGACGGCGCTCACCCCCACGCGGTGCTTGACTGGGCGACGTGAGCACTCCCGTCGCCCGGCCGCACCACCCTGGCCGCATCTCCCCCGCGGGTCGGCTGATGGTCGGCGGGCTGCTGGGGCTCGTCGTCGGGGTGCTGTGCGGGCTCGTGCTCCCCGTAGGCCTGGCCGTGCTGCTCGGGTGGTGCACGGTGGCCGTCTCGTTCGTCGTGTGGACGTGGATCACGGTGTGGCCCATGGACGCGGCGAGCACCGCCGCCCACGCGACGCGCGAGGAGCCGACCCGGACGGCGACCCACGCGATCGTCGTCCTCGCCGCCGTCGCGAGCCTGGTCGGCGTCGCGTTCGTGCTGCTCGGCTCGAACGTCAGCAGCAGGGTGTGGGCCGCGGCGGTCGCCGTGCTGAGCGTCGTGTCGTCGTGGGCGGCCGTCCACACGCTCCTCGCGCTCGGCTACGCGCGGATCTACTTCGGCGAGCCGGAGGGCGGCATCGACTTCCACCAGACCGAGCCGCCGCGGTACTCCGACTTCGCGTACGTCGCGTTCACGGTCGGGATGAGCTACGCGATCTCCGACACCGACGTCGGCTCGTCGGCGATCCGACGGCTCGCGCTCGGGCACGCGCTGCTGTCGTACCTGTTCGGCACGGTCATCCTCGCGGCGCTGATCAACCTCGTCGCGGGGCTGTGAGGTCCGCGCGCACGGCCGCCACGACGTCCTCGAGCGGGATGATCGCGCCCCGCAGCTCGCCGGGCGTCGCGTGGAACGTGACCCCGCTCCCCCGTCGGGCGGCACGGAGGCGTAGCCGAGCGCCGTGCGGACGGCGTCGGAGCCGTGGGGCTCCGCGGGCCCTTCGCCGAGGAACAGGACGACGTCCGCACCCCGGCCCGGGACCTCCGAGTCGAGCGGGAACCCCTGGTAGCCCGGGGTGGGCGTCGAACCGTCCGCCGCGCAGCCCTTCGGGTCGATCACGGACAGGGTGATCTCGAGCTCCTGGCCGTCGCTCAGGCCCGGCTGGCCCGGACGGACGGCGACCACGTCGTCGACCGTCACGTGGAACATCTCGGTGACGGTCGCGTGCGTCACGTCCGGCGGGGACTGGCTGGCCTGGGCGGCGTCGTCGACGACGTGGGCCCGCACGACGGCGTCCGTGAAGGTGTCGAGGCTCTGCAACGACGTGTAGCCGGCGGCGTCGATCACACAGCGCGTCCGGCTGCCCCCGCCCACCCCGGTGGCGCAGCCCGCGAGCGCCGCGGCCGTGACCACGGCGCCCAGCACGCCCCCGGCGACGATCGCCGAGACCCTGACCCGGCCCCCACGCGTCATGGGACCGACACTAGCCGAAGACCCGTCAGGTCGCGTCCCACAGCTCCCGGTAGTAGGCCGTGCGGTCGGCGTCGAGGGTGGTGCCGTAGGCCGCGAGGAGCTCGTCCTCCCAGCCGGGCCCGTAGTTCCACTGCGTGCTCCACGCCGCGATCGCGAGGTCGGCCCACGGGTCCGCGACGCCGAGCGTGCCGAGGTCGACGTGCGCGAGCCACCGGCCGTCGTCGGCGAGGAGGGTGTTGGGTGCGCACGCGTCGCCGTGGCACACGACGAGCCGGGCGGGCTCGGGCACCTCGGCGGCGAGCCGGTCGAGGAGGGCGGGGTCGGCGTCCGGGGCGCAGGCGACCGCGGGCGACCCGCGACGCGACGCCCCAGTCGTACGGGCAGTCCGCGACGGGCAGCGTGTCGTGCAGGGCGCGCAGCCCCTCGCCGATCGCCCGGACCGCGGTGCGCGGGTCGGCCCGCCACCGCTCGCTCACCGCGCTCTCGCCCGGGAGCGCCGCCGTCACCAGCCAGGTGGCGCCGTCGTCGTCGGTACCGGCGTCCAGGACGCGGGGGACGGGCGTGAACCGCGCCGCCCAGGCGAGGCGCTCCGCCTCCGCCGCGAGGTCGAGCTCGGCCGCGCGCTCGGTGGCGGGAGCCCACTTCACGAACCGCGCACGCGGGCCGTCGCCCAGCCGGAACGTCAGCCCGCAGACGGCGTTCGCCCACACCGGGACGACGGCGTCACCCCGGCCAGCCGCTCCACGACCGCGGGCACGACGACGTCGGGCGGGGGCGCACCCGCGAGGTCGGACGGCCCGTGCGACGACAGCGGCTCGGGCACGGTCACGTCAGCGAGGAGCCGTCGGTCAGGCGGCGACGAGGTACGCGAGCACGGAGGTGAAGAACGTCAGCCCGTCCGTGCCGGACCTGGGGCCGTCCGCGGAGGCCGGCCCGAAGCCGGCCTCGACCGCGTGCTCGGGGTGCGGCATGAGCCCGACGACGTTGCCGCGCGCGTTCGTGACGCCCGCGATCCCGCGACGCGAGCCGTTCGGGTTCCAGCCGTCGTAGCGGAACACGACGCGGCCCTCGCCCTCGAGCTCGTCGAGGGTGTGCTCGTCGGCGACGTACTGGCCGTCCTGGTTCTTGAGCGGGACGACGATCCGCTGGCCCTGCTCGTACTCGTTCGTCCACGCCGTGGACGCATTCTCGACGACCAGCGGCTGCTCGCGGCAGATGAACGACAGGTGGTCGTTCTTGATCATCGAGCCGGGCAGCAGGTGGACCTCGGTGAGGACCTGGAAGCCGTTGCAGATGCCGAGCACGGGCAGGCCGCCGTTCGCCGCGTCGACGACCTTCTCCATCACGGGCGCGAACCGGCTGATCGCCCCGGCCCGCAGGTAGTCGCCGTACGAGAACCCGCCCGGCAGGACGACGGCGTCGACGTCGTGCAGGTCCGCGTCGCCGTGCCACAGCGAGACGGCCTCGGCGCCCGCGAGCCGGACGGCGCGTGCCGCGTCCCGGTCGTCGAGCGTGCCCGGGAAGGTGATGACGCCGATCCGGGCGCCGGCCGCGCTCATCAGGCCAGGCCCTCGGACTCGACCGTCGCGGCGGCGTCGGCCTCGATGTCGGCGACCCGGACGACGTCCTCGATGACCGGGTTCGACAGGACCGTCTCGGCGGCACGCTGAGCGGCGTCGAGCACCTCGGGCGTCACGTCGCCCTCGACCTCGAGCTCGAACCGCTTGCCCTGACGGACGCTCACGAACTGGTCGAAGCCCAGACGCGGCAGGGCGCCGGCGACGGCCTTCCCCTGCGGGTCGAGGATCTCGGGCTTGGGCATGACGTCGACGACTACGCGTCCCACAGGGGCTCCTTCGAGGGGGCGCCGCCGGCAGGGAGCGCCGGACGGGCACGGGGCGGCGGGGATCCGCGGCCCAGTCTACCGGCGGGACCTTTCACCCGCGGACGCCGCTTGGCGCCGGTGACCTGCGTCACGTAGCGTGACGCTCGCAGCGCGTGGCTCCGCCTGGAGACGCACCCGTGCTGTGCACGTCCATCGAGCCTCCCCGTTCGCTTGCGGAGCCACGGGCAGGGGTCGGTGCTCGCGTTCGAAGGAGAACACGAGAAGTGACATCAGCACACCGCCGGCCCCGTCGGGGCCGGAGCGGCGCCGCGCGCGCCGCCACCGCCGGGCTCGCCGCCGGCGCCCTCGTCGCCACCGGCCTCGTCGGTGCGACCCTCGCCGCCACGTCCGCGTCCGCGGCCGCGGCGGACAACCCGTTCGGACCGAACGTCACGATCTTCGACCCGTCGATGTCGACGGCGGACATCAACAGCGCCCTCGCCGCCGCCCAGGGCTACGGCGAGTTCAGCACCGACCGTCACGCCTTCTTCTTCAAGCCCGGCACGTACGGCAGCGCGGCCGGTCAGGACGACCCCGCCACCGCGACCGACGTGATCAACGGCCAGGTGGGCTACTACGAGACCGTCGCCGGGCTCGGCTCGAACCCCGACGACGTCACCATCAACGGCGCCGTCCACGCCGAGGGCGTCCCGCCGACGAACGTCTGCCCCTGGGACAACAGCGGCGGCGGAGACAGCGCGCTCACGAACTTCTGGCGCTCGCTGTCGAACATGAAGATCAACCCGATCCAGCAGCCCGTCGCCGGCGACACCGGCGTCAAGGGCGTGTGCTACCCGTCCGACGACAACCCGGACGGCCTCCTCAACCCCGAGGGGATCGCCGACGCGCACCAGCTCCGCTGGGCCGTGTCGCAGGCCGCGCCGCTGCGCCGCCTCGACGTGACCGGCAGCCTGTCGGTGTTCCCGCGGTTCGGCGGGTTCTCGTCGGGCGGCTACCTGTCCGACTCGCGGGTCTCCGGGACCATCAGCTCGGGCTCCCAGCAGCAGTGGTACACCCAGGACAGCCAGCTCCAGACCTGGGACGGCGCCGTCTGGAACCAGGTGCTCGCGGGCGTCAACGCGGACGCGACCTACACCACGCCGTCGGGCACGGTCACGGCGGACCAGCTCGCCTACCCGAACCCGGCCTACACGGTCGTCCCGAAGACGCCGGTCAGCCGGGACGCCCCCTTCCTGACCTGGGACAAGAACCACGGCTACGCCGTGTTCGTGCCCGACGCGCGGACCGACAGCTCGGGCGTCTCGTGGGCCGACGGCGACGACTCCGGTACGTCGCTGCCGATCTCGTCGTTCTACGTCGCAAAGCCCGGCGACTCCGCCGAGACCATCAACAAGGCGCTCAAGAAGGGCCAGAACCTCGTCCTCACGCCGGGCGTGTACTCGCTCGACGAGGCGCTCGTCGTGCCCAAGGCCAACCAGGTCGTCCTGGGCCTCGGCATGGCGACCCTGTCCCCCACGAACGGCAACGCCGCGCTCGTGACCGGTGACGTCAAGGGCATCAAGATCGCCGGGATCACGGTCGACGCGGGCGCGGTGAAGTCCGACGTCCTCGTCCAGGTCGGCCCGGAGGGCGCCAAGAAGTCCGACGCGTCGAACCCGACGACGCTCTCCGACGTGTTCGTGCGCGTCGGCGGCCCGCACGCCGGCAGCGTCACGACGGCCATCGAGGTCAACTCGCCGCGGACCCTGCTCGACGACATCTGGTCGTGGCGCGCGGACCACGGCGCGGGGGTCGCGTGGGAGCAGAACACCGCCGACCACGGCCTCGTCGTCAACGGCGCGCACGTGACCGCGACCGGCCTGTTCGTCGAGCACTACCAGAAGGAGCAGGTCGTCTGGAACGGTGAGGACGGCACGACCGTCTTCTACCAGTCGGAGCTCCCGTACGACCCGCCGACCCAGTCGGCGTGGAAGGACGGCGACCGTGACGGGTACGCGTCGTACGCCGTGTCGCCGGACGTGAAGACCCACACCGCGTACGGGCTGGGGATCTACTCGTTCTTCGACCCGACCCGCAACGACGGCTCGGACATCCGGCTCGAATCCGCGATCACGGCGCCCGTCACCAAGGGCGTCACGTTCACGCACGCGGTCTCGCGCTTCCTCAACGGGGTCGGCGGGATCAACCACGTGATCAACGACGCGGGCAAGGCGTCGGTCGCCGGCAGCAACGACGACTCGACGACCTACGTCGACACGTACCCGGGCGCCCTGCCGCCCACGGTGAAGTCGATCTCCGTGCACGACGGCGACGTCGTGAGCGGGAAGGCCACGTTCAAGGTCAAGCTGGACGGCCCGGCGTCGGACATCTCCTACACGTACATCGAGCTCAACCGCGGCGCGGGGCACGTGTGGGTCACCGACAACACCAAGGCCCCCGGCTCGACGAACTCCGGGACGAACCCGAAGCTCGTCGTCGACACCACGACCCTCCCGGACGGCGTCTACGGCCTCAAGGTCGACGCCATCGGGAAGAACGGCAAGGGCGTCGAGAAGACCGTGTCCTTCACGATCCACAACGCGCCGGTGCTCACGTTCAAGAGCCCCGCTGCGGGAGACACCGTGTCGGGGAAGACGAACGTCAAGGTCAAGCTCGCCGGCGGGAACCTGCAGGCGTACAACCTGCGGGTCGACTCCGCCGGGCTCGACTACGTGTACCAGCCCACCGCGGGCACGTTCACGTACAAGCTCGACACCCGGGCCCTGAGCAACGGCACGCACACGCTGCTGGCCACCGCGACGGACAAGGACGGCGACAAGACGACGGTGACCGAGAAGATCACCGTGCACAACTGACCCGACCCTCGGACGACGGCGGCGCGGTCACCCTCGCGCGTGGCCGCGCCGTCGGCGTGTCAGGACTCCTGCTCGAGCGGGCTTCCCGTGAGCCGCTCGTACGCCTCCAGGTACCGGTCGCGCGTGGCCTGCACGACGTCGTCGGGCAGGGCCGGCGGCTCGGCGCCCGACGCGCGGTCCCAGCCCGAGGCGGGCGACGTCAGCCAGTCGCGCACGTACTGCTTGTCGAAGCTGGGCTGCGCGTGCCCGGGCTCCCACGTCGCCGCATCCCAGAACCTCGACGAGTCGGGGGTGAGGACCTCGTCGCCGACGACGACCGTCCCGTCGGCGGCGCGCCCGAACTCGAGCTTCGTGTCCGCGAGGACGACGCCGCGCTCGCGGGCCAGCTCCTCGGCGCGGCCGTAGACGGCGAGCGTGAGGTCGCGGAGGTGGGCTGCGTCGTCGGCGCCGATCGTGGCCGAGACCTGGTCGAGCGTCACGGTCTCGTCGTGCTCGCCGACCTCGGCCTTGGTGGACGGCGTGAAGATCGGCTCCGGGAGGCGCGACCCGTCCACGAGGCCGTCGGGCAGGGCGATCCCCGAGACCTCGCCCGTGCGGCGGTAGTCCGCGAGACCCGAGCCCGTGAGGTAGCCGCGGGCGATGCACTCGACCGGGAACATGTCGAGGCGGCGGCAGATCATCGCGCGCCCCGCCACGACGTCGGGCACCAGGCCGTCGCCCGGCTCCGCGCTGACCTCGGTGCTCACGACGTGGTTCGGGACGACGTCGGCGAGCCGGTCGAACCACCACAGGCTGAGCTGGGTGAGGACGACACCCTTGTCGGGGATCTCGGACGCGAGGACGTGGTCGTACGCGCTGATCCGGTCGCTCGCGACGACCAGGACGACGTCACCGAGCGGGTGGACCCCGCCGATCGCCGGGAGGTCCGGCTCGTACAGGTCGCGGACCTTGCCGGAGTAGACGTGGCGCCAACCGGGAAGCATGGGGGTGTCGGTCACACCACCAGTCTCCCAGACCGGTCGCCTCAGGGTGCGACCCGTCCGTGCCCGACGAACGCGGCATGGGCCAGCGGCATGAGCCGTTCCCACGCGGCCTCCATCTTCTCCGCGCACAGCTCGATCTCCCGTTGAGGGAAGGACGGGAAGGTGCTGCCCTCGGCCCGACGGCGCAGCGACAGGAAGTTCATGAGCGAGCGAGCGTTCATGGTCACGTACATGGACGAGTAGAGGTCGAGCGGGAGGACCATCCGTGCGACCTCCCGTGCGACGCCCGCGTCGAGCATCGCCCGGTAGGACCGGTAGGCGTGAGCGGCGACCTCCCGCACCGACGCGTCCACGAGAGCGTGCTGCTCCGCACTACCGGGCAGGAACTCGTACGCGCCGGGCTTGCCGACCTGCACGAGGGCACGACCGTCGTCGGGCACGTAGAACACGGGACGGAGCTCGCGATACCGGCCGGACTCCTCGTTGTACGACGCGATCCGGTGCCGCATGAACTCCCGGAACACGAAGATCGGCGCCTGGACGTAGAACGTCATCGAGTTGTGCTCGAAGGGCGAACCGTGACGGTCGCGCATCAGGTAGTTGATCAGGCCGCGGTCACGCGGCGCGGCACCCTCCGAAGACCCTCCGTCCAGGGCGACGTCGAGGCTCTGCTCCCCGAGCGTCGAGACGCGGGCCGCGAACAAGACGTCGGCGTCGGACGCGCTCGAACGCACCAGCTCGACCGTGACGTCGCTGCGGAACTGGATCTCGTCGCCTCCCGGCGCGCCTTTGGTCACGATGTCAGTGCGCTTCCGGGGAAGGCTGGCCCACGGCAGGCGCCGCGTGCCGCGGCCGGTGGGGAGTCGCCGCCGCGAGAGCGATGTCGGTGCGGTACTGCGACCCCGGAAGGTCGATCCGGGTGACCGCCTCGTAGGCGCGGTCGCGGGCCTCGGTGAGGTCGGCGCCGACCGCCACGACGGACAGGACCCGGCCTCCCGCGGAGACCAGCGTGCCGTCGTCGCGGGAGGTTGTGCCCGCGTGGAGCACGTGCACGCCGCTCACCTGCTCGGCGGCGTCGAGGCCGGTGATCGGGTCACCGGTGCGGGCGTCCTGCGGGTAACCGTGCGCGGAGACGACCACCGTCACCGAAGCCTGTGCGGACCACCGCAGCGGCTCCAGGTCGGCGAGCGTCCCACGCGCAGCCGCGTACATCACGGCCGACAGCGGCGTCACCAGGCGAGCGAGCACGGACTGGGTCTCCGGGTCGCCGAACCGGGCGTTGAACTCCACCACGCGCACCCCACGGCTCGTGAGCGCCAGCCCGCAGTACAGGACCCCGACGAACGGCGTCCCCTGCTCTCGCATCGCGTCCACGGTGGGGCGGGCGACCCGTGCGACGACCTCGTCGACGAGTCCCTCGGGCGCCCACGGCAGCGGCGTGTACGCGCCCATGCCACCCGTGTTCGGGCCGAGGTCCCCGTCGAGGGCACGCTTGAAGTCCTGGGCGGGCACCAGCGGGACGACGCTCGTACCGTCGCAGACGCAGAACAACGAGACCTCAGGCCCGTCGAGGAACTCCTCGACGACGACCTGTCCGCCTTCCTTGGCGAGGCACGCGGCGGCGTGCTCGAGCGCCGCGTCCCGGTCGTCGGTGACGACAACTCCCTTGCCTGCCGCCAGGCCGTCCTCCTTGACGACGTACGGAGCCCCGAAGGCGTCGAGCGCCGCGACCACCTCGGGCAGGGTGGCGCACACGTGCGCCATCGCGGTCGGGACATTCGCCACCGCCATGACCTCCTTGGCGAAGGCCTTGGAACCCTCGAGCCGGGCCGCGGCCGCGTCAGGGCCGAAGACCGGGATGCCTGCGGCGCGCACCGCATCCCCCACACCCGCAACGAGCGGCGCCTCCGGGCCCACGACGACCAGATCGGCCCCCAGGCTCACCGCGAGGGACGTCACGGCTGCCGGGTCCGTCGCGGCGACGTCGTGCAGGGTCGCGTGACGCGCGATCCCCGGATTCCCTGGCGCTGCGTGCAGCTCGTGACCGGTGCCGTCCGCGGCTTCGCGGGCGAGGCTGTGGACGATGGCGTGCTCGCGAGCACCGGACCCGACGACGAGGATCTTCACGAGGCCTGATCGTAACGGTGGGTCGGGGCGGGCTTCTCGTCGGTGCCACCTCCTGGGACGTCGTCCTGGCGCCGCGGACCTCCTGACGGGACGAGCGCGAAGCCGACGAGCGCGCACGCCGCCACGACGAGCGGGATCCCCACCGTGGGCCGTCGGACCACGTCGACGAAGGCCTTGGCGTGCGGAACCGTCACGACGGGGACGTAGGTCCGCTCGACGACATACGGCGCGGGGTCGTCGCCGCTGTTCGCGTCGCCGCGCAAGGTGAGCGTGCGGGCATCGCCGGGGCCGTCCTCGACGCCGACCACGCGGTGCGTCACGAGCACGCCGTCGGCGTTGCGCGCGCTCACCACGTCCCCCACCCGCACCGCCGATGCCGGAACCCGTCGCGACACCAGACCGTCACCCACGTGGTACGTCGGCTGCATCGAACCGGAGATCACGACGAGCGTCTGGACATACCCGCTCCGGACCCCGACGAACAACGCCAGGCCCAGGACACCGGCGAGGGCTCCCGCCCACAACAGCGCCGAGCCCGCCCAGCGCAGCCCGACGCGCACGCCGCTCACCATCCCGCCCATGGCGCACGCATCGCTCCCGGCCTGTTCAGCACGCCGTTCGACCCCATCCCGAGCTCCCCTGGTCGTTGGCCCCCAAGCGAACGCCAGGCCGCTCGACCCGACGCCCGCGCCATGGCCCGACCCGGCTGCGAACGAGGAGAAGGTCGCACCCGCCATGTCGCCGCGATCCACCTCGACCGGCGAAAGGCAGTCGGTCTGCCCGATCGCACCACCACCCGTCTGCGCATTGTCGTTCGCACCCCAGCAGAACCAACGGCCCGAGGACGACCCCGCACACATCGTCGCGGGCGCGGCGGACACCTCACCTATCGCGATGCCCGCGACAGGGCTGCCCGACCCGACGGTCACGGGTACGGTCGACGTCGTCGTCGACCCCTCCCGAGCTGTCCGCGCGCACCCTGGCCCCAGCAGTAGACCCCCGCAGACGCGGTCGGGCCGGCGACCGCGCACGCGTAGTCGTCTCCGACGGCGACGTGGGTCACGGTCTTCCCGGACAGCACTCCCGCCACGTTCACCGCGACCGGGGACGTCGTGGACGTGGTCGAGCTGTTGCCGAGCTGCCCCAGGGTGTTGCCTCCCCAGCAGTAGGCGCTGCCACCGAGCACCGCGCAGGCCGAGGTGGCGCCCACGGCGACGTCTCCGACACCGAGTCCGATGATGTTGAGGATGTTGAGCGAGGTGAACACCGAGATGGAGTAGGACGACCGCCCGGACGGTCCGAACGTCTGGCCCGAGCAGAACACGTTGCTCGTCAGCGGGATGAGCAGAAGACTCGTCGGAGCGATGGCGCACGACGAGGACGGCCCGGCGGCGATGGCCGTGACACCGGTGAGGGTCTGGTGACCGATGAGCGCGTCCGTCAGGACGGTCACGGGGAAGCGCGGTTCGTCGTGGTGCCGTCCCCCAGCTCACCGGACGTGTTCTGACCCCAGCAGTACATCTGCCCCCCGCTGAGCGCACACGTATGGTTCCCGGAGGCGGCGATCTGCGTGACGGTTCGCGAGGCCAGCAGCCCCCGACCGGTCCGACCGGCACGTTGGACGACCCGCCAGCGGTGCCAGTCCCGAGCTGGCCGACGTCGTTCGCGCCGGCGCACCACACCTTGCCGGTGGCGAGCACGCACGTGTGGTGAGCTCCGACCGCGACGGACGTGGCCTCGGCCGTGATCGCGGCGACCTGCGCGGCGCCCCGCGCGACGACCACGTCGTGCCAACGCGCCTGGGTCGTCCCCGTCACCGCGGCCAGCCCCACGCCGACGGCCACGAGCGCGAGGAAGACCACGGCGCGATGCAGGGCTGGCCGTCGAGCGCCGGACGCAACCACGACCACTCCCGTTCGAGCCCGGCTCACCCCGCCGATATCACCCATCAACGTCACCCACCCCGCCCCGGCGCCGCATCGAGCGAGTCCGCGCGACGAGCCCGAGCCCGCCCCCGGCGACGGCACCGGCCAGCACCGCCCACGTCAGCGGTACAGCACCGGTCGCCGCGAGGGCCCCGGGGTACTGCGAGCCGATAGCCTGCGAACCCGGCTCCGCCGGATCGGCCCCTTGCACGAGGTGCTCGAACCGGAGCATCCCGCTGGCGCCGGGCGGCGCGTCGTCGTCGACCGTGACCAGCACCCTCAGGTGCGCGGCGTCACCCGCGGGGACCCTGAGGCCCTTCCCGTCCCCTGAGGCCGGCGCGCGCCAGGAGCGGGCGAGCGTGACCTCCCGTCCGCCCGGGCAGACGTCGCCACGCCAGGTGACCGGGCACGCCGTCACCGTGCTCGTGAGCGAATCGGCAAGCGTCCCCGTGCCGGCGACCCTCATCCGCACGACCCGTCCGTCCGTGCCGTGCGGAGAGAGTAGGTCGACGTTGACAGCGCGCGTCTCGCCTGCCGCCATGCCCTGGAGCGCGAAGGACGACACGCTCGGCACCACAGCGGAGCCGGCGACCCGGCCGCTCACGGACTGGGAGGCACCCACTGCCCGGGTCGCCGAGGCGACACCGAGCACGAGTAGGACACCGAGCCCGCAGGCGCCGAGAACGGCCAGGGCGACGTGAAGGTGCGAGACCCGGGCGGGAAATGTCGCCCGGGCCTGTGACACGCTCATCGTCAGCTGACGCTCGAGCCCTGGACGTGGACGGTGATGGTCGCCGTGGCACCCTGTGCGGTGGTCGGCAGGTCCTCCGCCACCGTGTAGGTGAGGTTCACGGGGACCCAGTCACCGGCGGCAAGGTTGCCCGTCGTGCCTGCGCTAGGTGTGATGTCCAGGCAGGTTGTTGTCGATCCTGCTGATGGGTGGGGCTCCGATGGCGGAGTGGTGCCTGTGGTGATTGTAGAAGTGGAGCCAGCCGGGTAGCGCGGATCGGCGCTCGGATTCGGATCCGTAGAAGCGGGCGTAGGCCCAGCCGTCGGCGAGGGTGCGGTGGAAGCGCTCGATCTTCCCGTTGGTCTGCGGCCGGTAGGGGCGGGTCTTCTTCGCGGTGATCCCGAGCTGCGTGCAGGCGTCGCGCCAGGCGTGGGACTTGTAGGCAGACCCGTTGTCCGAGAGAACCCGCTCGACGGTGACGCCGCGGGCAGCGAACCAGGACACCGCGCGGCGCAGGACACCGATCGCGGTGTCTGCCTTCTCGTCGGCATGGATCTCTGCGTAGGCGACGCGGGAGTGGTCGTCGATCACGGTATGCACGAACGCAGTGCCGAGCTTGGGCTCGTGACGGTGGTTCCTGTTCTTCGTGCGGTTGGCGGTGGCTTCCCGGTTGCGCTCGCCTTGGACGCGTCCGACGAATCGCCAGCCGCCACCATCGGGGATGTTGCCGAACTTCGTGACGTCGACATGGATCAGCGAGCCGGGGTGGTCGTGCTCGTAACGGCGGATCGACTCACCGCTAACTCGGTCGATATGGCTGAGCCTGTTGATCCGGCAGCGCACCAGGACCGCGTGAACGGTCGATGCGGGCAGGCCGAGCTCGCCGGCGATCTGTATCGGTCCCAGTCGGCGTCGCCACCGCCTCTTCACGATCTGCTTAACCACGGGCAGTGGTGTCTTCGTCGGCATCGACCATGGTCGGCTCGAACGATCGGCCATCCCGGCGGGTCCCTCCGAACGCAGCCGGGCCGCCCACTTGCGGGCAGTGACGGGCGAGACCATGAACATCTTCGCTGCGACCTGCGGCGACCAGTGATCCTCGACGATCAAGCGCGCCAGCCGCAGCCGGGCACGCGGGGTCAGAGCAGCGTTAGCGTGGGACACGAGGGCCTCCCGGTTCGTGAAGCGGTTGAACTCAACAACTCCACTTCACAACCGGAGGCCCTCACCCTCAGCTCTTCACGGCCGTGTCGCCGAAACAACGTCCCTGGACATCACAGCTAGGTGTGCCGTATGCGACTGTCACGGAGAGGTCGGCCTGGAGGTCCGCATCGTCCGACGCGACCGTCGTGGTCGGTGCCGCGAGGTTGGCGGCGACGTCCGAGTCGGTGTCGTTGCGGACCCACACCGTGCGGTCCACGGTCGTTCCGGGCGAGAGGTTCTCCGCGGCCGGGATCGTCAGGGTGATGGCGTCCTCGGTCGCCGACTCCTCCCAGGTTGGTGTTCCGGCCGGGTCGGTGACCGACCCCTGGAGATTGAAGGCCGACGTGGTCGCCGTCCCTTGGAACCACACGTTGTCGGACCACAGTGCGCTGGTGGCGGCGAAGCCGACTCCCAGCACCGCGAGACCAGCGAGCCCGACCTTGATCTTGTTGCTCCGACGCACGTCGGCACCTCCTGGACCACGCCCGTGGCAGCGCTGCCACGGTGCGAACCCGGGTCGTTGTGAGCCCGTACCCCCTGCGGCATGGGCAGCGATCCGTGGGCCGAGCGTAGGCCTGTCATCTCGCCTGCGCGCGGCGAACGGATGCGGGTCGAGGAACGCGACGCCGCGAAGCCCTCGCCAGGCAGGGCGACTCAGCGCTCGACGCGCTCAGTACCAGAAGCTGAGCCGCGGGGCCTCGTGCCACCCCAGCACCCGGGCCGCGTGTGCCATGTCCGACGTCGTCGCACGCCCCGCGGCAACGAGCGTCGCGAGCGAGACGCCACCCAGGTAGACGATCGCGAGCTCGGTGACCCCGAGGGAGACGGCGGTGGCCCCGGCGGGCGCGGCCGCGCCGTCGGGCCACGCCTCGACGACGCCACGGCCACCGTCGTCGACGCGCAGCACCCAGCGTCCACCGGTGATGCCGAGCGGGTCGGTGACCTCGAGCGCGAGGACACCGGGCGCCCCGTAGCACCGGCCCTCGAGCGCGGCGGGCACGTCGAGGATCCGCACGTAGTGGTGGTCGACGACCTCGACGTGCGCGGCGCGCTGGTCGGCGATCATCCAGCGCAGGGGCTCGTCGACGGACAGCTCGGAAGCCCGCACCTCCCCGATGAGGTCGAGCCCGAGCACGAAGCGCCACAGCGCCGCGTGCGCGTCAGGGGTGTCGGCGAGGAGCAGCGACACGGTCGCCGTCGAGCGGGCGTAGTCGGCGAGGTTCTCGTCGACGCTGTAGGCCAGCAGCCCACGGACCTCGCCGGCGGCGTCGGTGTACTGGACGGCACGGATCTTGCCCGCCTGCTTGGCGTCGGGTCGCGTGCCCGCGAAGGTGTCCCACTGCCCGTCCGGCAGGACGAGCTCGCCCACGACCCGCGGCCGCACACGTTCGTGCAGTGCCGGGGCGAGCTCACGCAGTCGCTCGCGCGACACGAAGTCGACGCGGCCCGCGGGGTCCGGGCCGATCCACCCGGCACGGCGGTTGTCGATCCGCCACGACGTCACGGGGACCGCCGCCCCGAACCCGTAGCGCCCGTAGAGCTGCGACTCGCTCACCGTGAGACTCGCGAGCGGCACCCCGAGCGCGGCGGCCGTCCGCAGCTCGCCCTCGACCAGCGCCCGGGCGATCCCGCGCCGGTGATGCGTCGCCGCGACGGTGACCGAGCTGACCGCGAGCGTCGGGAGGGTGGCACCGCCCGGAACGGTGAGACCCGTGACCCACCCCGCGACCGAGCCGACGGGCGCCGCAGGTTCGGGGGCGGACGGGTCGTAGACACCCACCGCACGGCGGTACGTGCTGCGCTCGCGGACCGCCGCGAGCTGCTCGGCGCTGCGTTCGGTGTCCAAGAAGCCGCGGGCCACACTCTGCGTCCAGGCGTCACGTTCGTCGTCGGTAGTGACGAGCCGCAGCTCGAGTCCACCGGCCGCGAGCCGGCTCGCGGACTCCTCGTCGACGGGGGCGGTCCGCTGGCGCGCGGCGAGCGAGGCGAGGGTGTCAGAGACCATCCCCTCACCCCACCTCATCCGAGCAGGTCGTGCACCTGAATAGTCGCGTCACGGGCCGGGCCGACGCCGATCGCGGAGATCCGGGCACCCGACATCTCCTCGAGCGCGCGGACGTAGCGCTGGGCGTTGACGGGAAGGTCCGCGAAGGCGCGGGCGTTCGAGATGTCCTCCCACCAGCCGTCGAGCTCCTCGTAGATCGGCTTCGCGTGGTGGAACGCCGTCTGGTCGGTCGGCATCTCGTCGTAGCGGACGCCGTCGACGTCGTACGCGACGCACACCGGGATCTTCTCGATGCCCGTGAGCACGTCGAGCTTGGTCAGGACGAGGTCGGTCAGACCGTTGACGCGGCTCGCGTAGCGGGTGATGACCGAGTCGTACCAGCCGCAGCGGCGCGCGCGCCCGGTGGTGACGCCGAACTCGCCGCCCGTCTTCTGCAGGTACTCGCCCCACTGGTCGAACAGCTCGGTCGGGAACGGGCCCTCGCCCACACGCGTCGTGTACGCCTTGACGACGCCGATCACCCCGGTGACCCGGGTCGGGCCGATTCCCGAACCCGTGACCGCGCCTCCCGCCGTGGCACTCGACGAGGTCACGAAGGGGTACGTGCCGTGGTCGACGTCGAGCATGGTCGCCTGGCCTGCCTCGAACAGGAGGGTCTTGCCCTCGTCGAGAGCCCGGTTGAGCACGAGAGAGGTGTCCGTGACCATCGGCTTGAGCCGCTCGGCGTGCTGGAGCAGCTCCTCGACGGTCTCCTCGACCGTGATGGCGCGGCGGTTGTAGACCTTCACGAGCAGGTGGTTCTTCTGGTCGAGAGCGCCCTCGACCTTCTCCGCCAGGATCTTCTCGTCGAACAGGTCCCACATGCGGATGCCGACGCGGTTGATCTTGTCCGCGTACGCCGGGCCGATGCCGCGGCCGGTCGTGCCGATGCGGCGCTTGCCGAGGAAGCGCTCGGTGACCTTGTCGATGGTCCGGTGGTAGCCCGCGATCACGTGCGCCGAGCCGGAGACCAACAGACGCGAGACGTCGACGCCCCGCGCGATCAGGGCGTCGAGCTCCTCGAAGAGCACGTCGATGTCGACGACGACGCCGTTCGCGATCACCGGGACGACACCCGGCGAGAGGATGCCCGAGGGCAGCAGGTGGAGCGCGTACTTCTCGTCGCCGATGACGACCGTGTGGCCGGCGTTGTTTCCGCCGTTGAACTTCACCACGTAGTCGACGCGCGACCCGAGCAGGTCGGTCGCCTTGCCCTTGCCTTCGTCACCCCACTGGGCCCCGACGAGCACCACGGCCGGCATGACTCCACCACTTTCACGATCGCTGGACAAACCTTCGCGAGTCTACCGGTTGGCGCGCTCTTGACCTTCGCGGGACTCCGTCGGCGGAGCCGGGCGCCCCGTGCCCACGGGGCGCCCGGCTCCGGTCAGGACCGCAGTGCCGCGACCTCGTCCGGTGTGACGCCCGAGTCGACGAGGAACTGGCGGCAGCGGACACCCTCGTCGGTCTCGCCGATCAGGTCCGCCGCCTCCGCGAGCGCGAGCAGAGCCCTCAGCGCGCCCTGGTTGGCGACGTGGTCGACCGGGATCGGCCCCTGGCCGCGCCACCCCGCCTTGCGGAGCGAGTCGAGTCCGCGGTGGTAGCCGGTGCGGGCCAGCGCGTAGGCCAGGAGGTCGGATTCGGGCAGGCCCGCGGTGCTGCCGCGGCCGGCGAGCGCGTCCTCCGCCAGCACCGCCCATACGTACGACGACGCGGGGTGCGCGCGGGCGGCGTCGGACACGCTCGCACCGTCGGCGA
Source organism: Luteimicrobium album (assembly GCF_030161555.1). Classification (GTDB taxonomy): domain Bacteria; phylum Actinomycetota; class Actinomycetes; order Actinomycetales; family Cellulomonadaceae; genus Luteimicrobium; species Luteimicrobium album. Next base: position 1,984,777 of record NZ_BSUK01000001.1, on the reverse strand, counting down.
TCATCGCGCGGGCGACGAGGTCGGCGTGGTCGTCGGGCAGGCGGACGGGTTCGGGACCCAAGAGGTTGTGTGCCATCCGCCCATTGTTGGCTACGGTGGCACACATGATCGAGATCGCCACGTCTCCGGCGACGACGACGCTCGTCGTCACAGGCGACCTCGACCTCGCCGAACGTGACCAGTTCCCCGAGATCGCGGCCCGCGTCGTCGGGCTGCGCCGCCAGCTCCTCGTGATCGACATGTGCGCCGTGACGTTCATGGACTCCACGGGCGCCGCGTTCCTCATCTCGCTCGCCGACTCCGGGCGCAAGCGGGGCGGCGCGACGGTGCTGCGCGGCACCTCGGACCGGGACCTGTTCGTCCTCGAGGTGTGCGGCGCGCTCGACCTGTTCCGGATCGACCGGGCGCACCGGTGCACCGACGAGTTCCTGCTCCAGGGGCCGGCGTCGTGAGCAGGTCAGGGACGGTTCGGTGGCGGTGACCGAGGCCGCCGGCCTGGTGCTGTGGCGCCGGGGCGCCGCGGGCGTCGAGGTGCTCGTCGGGCACATGGGCGGTCCGTTCTGGTCCCGCAAGGACGCGCGAGCGTGGACGATCCCCAAGGGCGAGGTCGAGGTCCTCCCGGCCGACGACGACGCCCCCGCCCGCAAGGAGACCCTCTACGACGCGGCGCTCCGCGAGACCGCGGAGGAGCTGGGCGTCCAGCCGCCGTCGGCGACCGGCCCCGACGGCGCCCCCGAGCCGGACGTGCCGCTCGGCACCGTCCGCAACAAGAGCGGCAAGCGCGTCACCGCGTGGGCGCGCCGCGTGCCGGACGGCTGGGACCTGCCCGACCCGGGCCGACCCGCCTCCAACACGTTCACGCTCGAGTGGCCGCCCCGCTCGGGCCGCACCCAGGAGTTCCCGGAGCTGGACCGCACCCGCTGGTGCCCCCTCGACGACGCGCGCGCCCTCGTCATCGCGGCGCAGGAGGAACTCCTCACCCGCCTCGACACGCACCTCGAGGGCTGAGCCCCGCCGCGCCGTCGAGCAGGGTCATCACCCGCGCCGACCATGCGGTTACGCGCCACCCACCGCGCCGACCATGGGCACGCCCACATTTTCGAGCCCAGACATGCGTCCAAGCGCATGGTCGGCGGCGCGCGAGTGGACAACGACATGCTCGGCAGGACCAATGCTGGCTACCCGCATGCTCGGCGCCACGACACGGAACATCGGCAGGCTCGACGCGGCAACCCGCTGCACCCACCCGACCACGCGCCGTCGTCGGGCCACGAAGGGCGACCCGGAACGCGGAGGCGGGTGGGGCGGGGATATCGCGCGCGACCGTGGTGGGTCTGGCGGGAGCCGAGCGAGGAACGAGCGAGGCGGATGGTAGGTCGCGCGCGATATCCCCGCCCCACCCGCCGGACCGACCGACGATGCCCTACGCGAACGCGGAGACCCCCGTGATCGCCCGCCCCACGATGAGGGCCTGGACGCTCTCGGTGCCCTCGTAGGTGTGCAGCGCCTCGATGTCGGTGAAGTGCCGGGCGACGCGGTTCTGCAGGAGGATGCCGTTCCCGCCGAGCAGGTCGCGCGCGGTGGAGGCGATCTGCCGGGCGCCGCGGGTGCACGTGTACTTGGCGAGGGACGCCTGCGGGCCGGTGAGCGTCCCGGCGGCCTCCTGCCGGGTCATGGCGGCGGCCACGAGCTGCAGCTGGGTGAGCGTGGACGCCATCTGGGTGAGCCGCTCCTGGACCATCTGGTGCTTGGCGAGGGGCTTGCCGAACTGGACGCGCTGCTGGGAGTAGGCGACGGCGGCCTCGTAGCAGGCGGTGGCCTGTCCGACGGCGCCCCACGCGACCCCGAGCCGGGTCGCCTCGAGCACGCGGGAGGTGTCCTTGAAGGACCGTGCGCCAGGGAGGACATTCTCGGCGGGGACGTAGACGTCGTCGAGCACGATGTGCGCCTGGAAGATGGCGCGCAGGGAGATCTTGCCGGTGATGGTGCGGGCCTCGTAGCCGGGCGAGTCCTGGGGGACGATGAAGCCGTGGACCTGGCCGTCCTCGCCGCGCGCCCACACGACGGACACGTCGCCGACGGACCCGTTCCCGATCCACTTCTTCTCGCCGCGCAGGACGAATCCGCCGTCCTTGGCGCGGGCGGTGGTCTCGAGGGAGACGGAGTCGGAGCCGTGGGTGGGCTCGGTGAGCGCGAAGGCGGCGAGCTTGGTGCCGCGCGAGATGGGCTCGGCCCACTCGGCGATCTGCTCGTCGGAGCCGAGCATCATGATGGAGCGGAGGGCGAGGCCGCCCTGGACGCCGGAGATCGTGGCGACGGAGCCGTCGCCGCGGGACATCTCCATGGCGGCGAGGCCGGCGCCGAGGTTGCTGGTGTCGGGGAAGCCAGGGACGGCGACGCCGTCGCGCAGGAGGTCGAGCTCGCCCATGCGCCGGGCGAGCTCGATCGGGAACTCGGCGCGCTCCCAGTAGCCGTCGATGACGGGGAGGACCTCGTCCTGGACGAACGCGCGGACGCGGAGCTGGTGGGCGCGGTCGGCGTCGGTGGCGTCGTGGAAGGCGTCGCCGAAGTCGGGCGCGAGGGGCTGGGCGAGGTCGTAGTGGGGCTCGGTGACGCCGACGCCCGTGGGGGCCGTGGTGGTGCTGGACATGTGCTGCTCCGTGGTCGCGCCGTTGCTTCTCGCGGGGTCGACACCGGCGCCGGCCCCTTCCTTCAGGATGACTGACCAGAACTGCCGGTATCAGGTACTCGCCGGAGCGCGCCCGTGAACGTGCTCACGCCGTGCAGCTTCGCCCACACGATCTTCCCGGTGCGCGTCGGGCGCCAGCCCCAGTCCGCGAGCCGCTCGACGATCTGCATGCCGTAGCCGCCGCCCCGGTTGACGTGTCCGTCGGTCGGCACGGGCGGGGACGGGTTGGCGTCCTCGACCTCGATCCGGAGCGTGCGCCCGGTGTCGAACAGGCGCAGCGCGACGTGCCCCCAGCCGTGCATCACGGCGTTCGCGACCAGCTCCGACGCGACCAGCTCGGCCTGCGAGGCGCCCTCGACCTGCCACGCCTGGCACGTCCGCACGACGGCGTGCCGCGCGCGGGCGATCGACGTCGGCTCGCTCGGCAGCAACCACCGGCGGCTGCGCGGACCCCCGTCGGTGGGGACGGCGTCGCTCTGCACGTCGGGCACGCGGACCACCACGACCGCGATGTCGTCCTCCGGCGTCGACCCGACCCGCGAGAGGAGCTGCTCGCCCACGCCCGCGGCGTCGACGGCGCTCACGGCCCCTGCCTCGGCGGCGAGCGCCTCGAGCCCGGCCCGCAGGTCGCGGTCACGCCGCTCGATCAACCCGTCGGTGTAGAACACGAGCACGTCACCGGGCAGGAGCCGCAGGCTCGCGGTCGCACGCACGCTCGGCCCGTAGCCGATGAGCGTGCCGGCCGCGCCGTCGAGCAGCCGTGCCGCGCCCGAGCGCACCAGCACCGGCGGGAGGTGACCGGCACGCGAGTACGCCAGCTCCCACAGCGGCTCGCCCTGCGCCGGCTCGACGGGCATCCGCTCCAGCCGCGCGTATACGAGGCTCGACGCGCGCGGCAGCCGCATCCCCGAGGCCAGCTCGTCGACCCGCTCGAGCACGTCGCCCGGGAGCGTCATCTCGAACGCGTACGAGCGCACCACGGACCGCATCTGCCCCATGGTCGCGGCGGCCTCGACGTCGTGCCCGACGACGTCCCCGATCACGACGCCCACGTCGCGCTCGGTGAGCTGCAGGACGTCGTACCAGTCGCCGCCGACCTGCGCGTGGTCCGAGTTGGGGGCGTAGTACGTCCACACGTCGAGGCCCGTGACGTCGGCCTGCTCGGGCAGCATGGCGCGCTGCAGCGTCTCGGCGAGCCGGTGCTCCCGCGCGTAGAGCCGCGCGGTGTCGATGAGCATGCCCGCGCGGCGGGCGATCGAGCGGAGCGTCGTCCCGGGCGTCAGGGACGGCATGAACTCGCGCCCCGGCTCGAGGACGACCACGAGCAGCCCCAGCACCCGACGACGCCCCGGCACCGGGTAGACCGTCACGCCCCCGCCTCGGCGTTGAGGTCCGCCGCCAGACGGGACCGCACGTCGCGCTGCAGGACGTCGCTCGCGCTGCCCGGCGGGTACGCGTCGCCCAGGTCCACCTGCACCGGGCCGAGATCCTCGCCGTCGAGCACGTCCTGCACGACGTCGCGTGCCCACGCCCGGCCGTCGGGCGGCGCGGACTGGGCGGCGTGGCGGGGGTGGTGGCGGGTGCGGATCCGGGAGCTCGGGGGCGTGTTCACGTCGACGCTCTCCGCGTACACGAGGCCCTTGTCGTTCATGTAGAACGCGATCCGGCAGCCGACGGCGCGACCCAGCACGTCCGCGATCTCGCGCAGCACCTGCGGGTGGTCGAGGTCCGTGAGGAGCGACGACACCTGCGTCATGAGGTCGAGCCGCGCCATCCGGCGACGCGACAGCTCGAACGTCGCGAACTCCACGGACGGCTCGGCGATCTGCTCGGAGACGTCGGCCTGGAACCCCAGCCAGTGCTCGATCGACCCGTCGGCCCCCGGCACGGGGCTGAACGAGACCTGGTACCAGCGCAGCTCGCCGTCGCGCGCGGCGTCGTGGATGCTCACCTGGACGGGGCGGCCCGCGTCGAGCGCCGCCCGGACGGGACCGACGTCGGCTCCGTCCGCGAGCTGGCCGCGGAACACCGACATCGGCTGGCCGACCAGCACCTCCGGCGCGGACCCGGCCAGCGCACGGAACGCGCCGTTCATCCACTCGAGCCGCAGCCCCTGAGCGCGCGGGCCGGTGAGGAACATGGGCACCGTGGACGCCTCGAGGGCCGCGAGCAGGGCCCCGGGCAGCGCGCCGACGGAGGGCGCCGGAGCGGCTCCAGGCACGGCGACCGAGGGGTCCGGCGCACCGGCCGGACGCGGGTCTCGTCCCTCCATGACCCCTCCTCCGCGCTGCTCGTGCAGGTCAGCGCATGTGCGGCACGCGTCGAGGGTACTGTCCCCAGACGCCGATCGACCGTAGATTGGGCACGTGCACGAGCAGAACAACCGTACCGATCCCGCCGGGGAACCCGACGGCACGTCCGTCGACGTCGCCGACGAGCTCGCCGACGCCTCGATCGACGAGGTTGCCGGCGCCGAGCGCGACCCCGGTGATGTCGGCGTCATCGTCGGCAGCCAGCGCGTCCGCATCGTCCTGGCGGGTGAAATCGACATCGACCTCGAGCACGACCTGCGCGACGCGATCGGCGACGCCGAGGGCACGGGTCTGCCCATCGAGATCGACGCGCACCACGTGACCTTCATCGACTCGTCGGGCGTGTCGTTCCTGGCCGAGCTGGCGAGCCGCGCCAACCCGCCCGTGCGCGTCCTGCGCGCCCCCGAGCATGAAGTTCCTGCTCACCGTGACCCGCCTCGACGAGCTCGTGGAGCTCGTCGACGTGGACCCCGGCCTCGACTAGCTGTGATGTCCAGGGAGTTGGTCAGCCGGGTGATCGGTGGCTGGTTGCCGATCGCGGAGTGGGGTCTGTGGTGATTGTAGAAGTGGAGCCATCCGGGCAGGGCGGCCCGGCGTTCGGTCTCTGAGGCATAAAAGCGGGCGTAGGCCCAACCGTCGCCGAGCGTGCGGTGGAAGCGTTCGATCTTCCCGTTGGTCTGCGGACGGTAGGGGCGGGTGCGCTTGTGAGTGATCCCGAGCTGGTTGCAGGCATCGCGCCAGGCGTGGGAGCGGTAGGCCGATCCGTTGTCCGAGAGCACTCGCTCGACGTTCACTCCGCGTTCGGCGAACCAGGCCACGGCGCGCTCGAGCACGCCCACCGCGGTCGTGCCCTTCTCATCGGAGCAGATCTCGGCATAGGCCAGACGGGAATGGTCATCGATGACCGTGTGGACGTAGGCGCGCCCGATCAACGGGTTGTGCCAGCGGTTGCGGGGACCACCGGTCCGCTCGGTGGTAGCGATCCGGTTGCGGTCTCCTTGCTGACGCCCGACGTAGCGGTGTCCGCCCCCGTCGGGGATGTTGCCGAACTTCGTGACATCGACGTGGATCAGCGAGCCAGGGTGGTCGTGCTCGTAACGGCGCAGCGGTTCGCCGGTGACCCGGTCGATCCAGGCCAGCCGGTTGATCCGGCACCGCACCAGCACCGCGTGGACCGTGGAGGCAGGCATGCCAAGGCGTCCAGCGATCTGGACCGGGCCCAGGCGGTGACGCCACCGCAACCGCACGACCTGCTTGACCACGTGCTGCGGGGTGCGGGTCGGGCTGCGACGCGGACGCGAGCTGCGGTCGCCCATCCCGCGGCGCCCTCGGCCCGGTACCGATCGGCCCACTTCTTCGCGGTGCGCGCCGAGACCATGAACATCTTCGCCGCGGCCGAGTAGGTCCAGCCGCTGTCCACGACCACGCGTGCGAGTCTCAGCCGCGTCTTCGAGGTCAGCAGGGCGTTAGCGTGGGACATGAAGGCCTCCGGTTGGTGCGAAGTGGTTCCTCGACAGCTCCACTTCACAACCGGAGGCCTTCGTCATCCGGTAACCCGAGCCCGTGTCGCCATCACGAGATCGGAACAACGTCCCTGGACATCACAACTAGCCGCCCCTCGCAGGGCGGACCCGGACAGAGCACGAGGGCCCGGCGGTCGTCCGACCGCCGGGCCCTCGTCACGTCGACGTGACGGTCAGAGCTTGTGACCGGCCGAGCGGAGCTGCTGCGCCGCCTCGACGATGCGCTGGGCCATGCCGGCCTCGGCGAGCTTGCCCCAGGCGCGCGGGTCGTACGCCTTCTTGTTGCCGACCTCGCCGTCGACCTTCAGGACGCCGTCGTAGTTGCTGAACACGTGACCGGCGACCGGACGCGTGAACGCGTACTGGGTGTCCGTGTCGATGTTCATCTTGATGACGCCGTTGTCGACGGCCTCCGAGATCTCCTCGGCCGTCGAGCCCGAGCCGCCGTGGAAGACGAGGTCGAACGGGTTCTCCTTGCCGACCTCCTTGCCGACGACGTCCTGGATCTCCTTGAGGAGGGCCGGGCGGAGCTTGACCGCGCCGGGCTTGTAGACGCCGTGCACGTTGCCGAACGTGAGGGCCGTCAGGTAGCGGCCCTTCTCGCCCAGGCCGAGCGCGCGGACCGTGGCGAGGCCGTCCTCGGGGGTCGTGTAGAGCTTCTCGTTGATCGCGGCCTCGTGGCCGTCCTCCTCGCCGCCGACGACGCCGATCTCGATCTCGAGGATCGTGCGGGCCGCGACGGAGAGCTCGAGGAGCTCCTGCGCGATGACGAGGTTCTCGTCGAGCGGCACGGTCGAGCCGTCCCACATGTGCGACTGGAACGTCGGCAGGCCGCCGTTCTTGACCTGCTCGGCCTCGAGCTGGAGCAGCGGGCGGACCCACGAGTCGATGTTCTGCTTGGCGCAGTGGTCGGTGTGGATCGCGATGTTCACCGGGTAGTTCTTCGCGACCTCGGTCGCGTACGCGGCGAGGGCGAGCGAGCCGGACACCCGGTCCTTGATCGTGGAGCCCGCGGCGTACTCGGCGCCGCCGACGGAGACCTGGATGATGCCGTCCGACTCCGCCTCGGCGAAGCCCTGGAGGGCCGCGGTGATCGTCTGCGAGGAGGTGATGTTGACGGCCGGGTAGGCGAACGAGCCCGCCTTGGCGCGGTCGATCATCTCGGCGTAGATCTCGGGAGTTGCGATGGGCATCTGAGTGGTCTCCTGTGTGATGCGGAGGGTGGGCTTCCCCGATTGTTCCACGGATCCCTCACGAGCCCTGCGGGTGTCACAGATGCTGGACGGCCCACGCCCACATCGCGATCGCGGCGGCCGCCCCGGCGTTGAGCGAGCGCGTCGAGCCGTGCTGCGTCACGTGCACGACGACGTCGCACACGGCCTGCGCCTCCGCGCTCAGCCCGGCGCTCTCCTGGCCGAGGAGCAGCACGCACGACGCCGGGAGCGCCGTCCCCTCGAGCGGCACCGAGCCCGGCACGTTGTCCACGCCGACGACGGGCAGCCGCGTGGGCGCACCGGCGTCGTCGGGCAGGCCGGCCGTCGCCGCCCACGACGCGAGCGCCCCCGCGTCGGGGTGGTGCGCGACGTGGAGGTAGCGGTCCGTGACCATCGCGCCGCGCCGGTTCCAGCGCCGCCGCCCGACGATCCGGACGCTCGCCGCGTTGAACGCGTTGGCGGTGCGGACCACGGACCCGATGTTGAGGTCGTGGGCCCAGTTCTCGACGGCGACGTGGAGCTGCGCGGCGGGACGCTCAGCGCGGCATCGGTCGAGGTCGTTGACGATCGCCTCGACCGTCAGGTAGCGGTAGTCGTCGATGACGTTCCGGGTGTCCCCGCCGGTGAGGAGCTCGGGGTCGTAGCGCGGGTCGGGCTCCCCGGACGACAGGCGCGGCCACGCGTCGGGGCCGCCCGGCCAGGGCCCGACACCGACGACGCGCCCGGCCGCGTCCTCGCTCCGGTCGCGCGGCTCCTGGATCTTCACGGGCTCATCCTCTCGTGTCGACAGGCGACGAGGGCTGTCCGCATAGTGTCCGGCGGCGCCGGACCGTCGCCCAGCAAGCACCTTCCCCACCGAGCAAGCAGCACGGCACCGCTTGGTGGGCGGGAGAGCCGCTTGCTCGACGCACGCCTCAGGGGCACCGCGCCGCCCTCGCTGCGCTCAGGTGTCGCCGCCGGCGAGCGTACGAGCCGCCGGGGCACTCACTTCCGCGCGAGCCACTCGTCGTAGGTGACCGTGCCGTACCGCGCGTCGGGCACGAGGTTGAGGCCCTCCCGGAAGAACGCGCCGATCCCGCCCGGCAGCGGGACGGCGACCACCGGCCGGCGCGAACCGTGGGCGCGTCGCCAGCGCTGCGCCATGTCCCGGGCGTCGAGCACCTCGGGGCCGCCGATCGTCCACGTGCGCGACGGACCTTCCTCGAGGGCCGCGTCGACGAGCGCCCGGGCGACGTCGGTGAGGTCGATGGACTGGAACTGCGTGCCCCGTGGCACGGGAGAAGCCCGAGCCGCGCCCACCGGCCCAGCCGGCCGTCGCGCCCGAAGAAGAGCTCAAGGAAGTCGTGGAACTGGGTCGCCCGCACGACGGTCACCGGTGCGCCCCCGGCGTCCGCCGCGCGACGGTACGCCTGCTCCTGGGCGACGTGCGCCTGGTAGTAGCCGTAGTCGGCGCGGTCGACGTTCGCGATCGAGAGGACCGCGACGCGGTGGACGCGCGCCCGCCAGGCGACCGCACCCACGCGCTCGGCGCCCGTCGTGAAGACCTTCATCGAGGACGGCCCCATGCCGTTGCTCGTGTCGATCACGGCGTGCGCGCCCGCGAGCGCCTCGTCCAGCGCCTCGAGCACAGGGGTCGCCTCGCCCAGGAGGTCGAGCGCGACGTAGCTGGCGCCGTCGACCCGGCGTGCGTCGTCGGGCGCGGGGACGTGCCGGGACAGGACCCGGACCGCGAGCCCGCGGCCCAGCGCCTCGCGGACGACGGCGCGGCCCGCGTTCCCCGTCCCGCCCAGCACCACGACCGTCGTCACGTCCTGTCCCCTCGCCATCCGCCGATCGTAGGGGTGCGCGTCTGCACAGGCCGTCCCCAACCCGCCCGCAGGCCGCTCCGAACCCGGCCACTACGCTGATCCCATGACCGCCCTCGCCCTGTCCGGAGAGCTGGTCGGCCACCTGTCCGCACAGCTCGCCGCGAGCCCCTCGACCTCATCGACCCGAACAACCTGATCGACCGGTTCGGGTCGCTCGCGCTCGCCGGCATCGTGTTCATCGTCTTCATCGAGACCGGGCTCGTGTTCCCGTTCCTGCCCGGCGACTCGCTCCTGTTCACCGCCGGCATGCTCGTCGCCGCGACCGACGGGGCCCGGACCCTCGACATCTCGTTGCCCGTGCTGATCGCGATCCTGTTCGCGGCCGCGTTCTGCGGCAACCAGTGCGGGTACGCCATCGGAAAGTTCGCGGGGCCACGGATCTTCAGCCGCCCGGACTCGAAGATCCTGCGCAAGGACTACGTCGACAAGACGAACGAGTACTTCGACCGGTACGGCGGCCGCACCATCCTGCTCGCGCAGTTCGTCCCCATCGTGCGGACGTTCGCGCCGATCGCGGCGGGCGTCGGGCGGATGCGGTACCGGTCGTTCTGGCCGTACAGCCTGGTCGGGACGTTCGTGTGGACGACCGTCGTGACGACGCTCGGCTACTACCTGGGGCGGATCTCGTTCATCCGCGACAACATCGAGCCGATCTTCATCGGCATCGTCCTGCTGTCCGTCGTCCCGATCGTCATCGAGGCCCGGCGCAAGACCAAGGCGTCGCGTGCGACCGCACCCACGACGCCCGGCCCCCGGCACGGGCGCGCGGCCGGCGTCCCGGCCCCGACGACCCCACGCACCCGCAACGAGCACGAGGAGGCCTGACCGTGACACAGGAAGCGCACCACGAGCCGGCCCGCGAGATCGACTGCTGGCTGACGGACATGGACGGCGTGCTCGTCCACGAGGAGCGTGCGCTGCCCGGCGCACCCGAGTTCATCGCGCGGCTCCGCGCGAAGGAGCGGCCGTTCCTCGTCCTCACGAACAACTCGATCTACACGCCGCGCGACCTGCGGGCCCGGCTCGCGGCCACCGGCATCGAGGTCCCTGAGGAGTCGATCTGGACGTCGGCCCTCGCGACCGCGACGTTCGCGTCGCAGCAGCTCCCCGGCGGCAGCGCGTACGTGATCGGGGAGGCGGGGCTCACGACGGCGCTCTACGAGGCCGGCTACACGCTCACCGACGCGGACCCCGACTACGTGATCCTGGGCGAGACGCGCACGTACTCGTTCGAGGGGATCACGCGCGCCATCCGGCTCGTCCGCGACGGCGCGCGGTTCCTGTGCACCAACCCCGACTCGACCGGCCCGAGCGCCGACGGGCCGGTGCCCGCCACGGGCGCGGTCGCCGCGATGATCACCAAGGCCACGGGCCGGCAGCCCTACTTCGTGGGCAAGCCGAACCCGATGATGTTCCGGTCCGCGCTCAACCGGATCGACGCGCACTCCGAGCGGACCGCGATGATCGGCGACCGCATGGACACCGACGTCGTCGCGGGCATCGAGGCCGGCCTCTACACGTACCTGGTGCTCACCGGGTCGACGCGCCGCGACGAGGTGGAGGGGTGGCCGTTCCGGCCGAACGAGGTCGTCGACGGGATCGCGGACCTGGTCGACCGGGTCTGACCGCCTCGCGCTGTCACGGCAGATCCGCCAGGCCTCTGGCCCACTCCCGCATCCCACGGGGACCCGCGCCGTCGGCGTAGCGGGCGAACAGTTCCTGCGAACGATGCCGCAGGATGCCCCCGCGAAGCTCGGCCGGCTTGGCGAAGAAGGGCTGCTCGACTGGAGGAGTCCACGAACTGACCAGCTCGATCCCACCATCGTTCGGGGACTCCAGGGCGTACCACACCCGACTGATGCCCAGCGTGACCGCAGCACCCAAGCACATCAGGCACGGTTCCAGGTTGACTGCGAGCGTCAGGTCGTCCCGCACCCGCGAGAATCCGAGCGCCTCGTCCGCCTGGAGCAGGGCCAGCAGGTCCGCATGGACGATCCGGCGACCCAGCCGCTGCTCAGCGGTATGGGCCCGCCCGAGGACCTGCCCATCGCCGATGACCACCGCGCCGATGGGCATCTCACCCGCGGCCAGCCCCTCCTCGGCAAGCTCGATAGCCAGCCCGACCGCCGTCTCCGCATTCATGACCACAGTCAACAGCGTCCGTGAGGTGCCTCAGGCTTCCTGCCGCTTCCGTACCCGGTTCGAGGTGCCCGCCTCAGGACCGGGTGTCACGCCAGGTCGAGGTCGGCGAGGTCGAAGAGGTAGTGGTAGGGCACGCCGAGGGCCTCGATCTTCTCGCCGGCGCCCGTGGCCCGGTCGACGATCGTTGCGACGGCCACCACCTCGGCACCCGCCGCGCGGCACGCCTCGACGGCCGTGATGGGCGAGCCGCCCGTCGTCGTCGTGTCCTCGAGGACCACGACGCGGCGGCCCGCGATGTCCGGGCCCTCGATCTGACGCTGCATGCCGTGGGCCTTCGCGGCCTTCCGGACGACGAACGCGTCGAGGTCCTGCCCGCGCGACGCCGCCGCGTGCAGCAGGGCGGTCGCGATCGGGTCCGCACCGAGCGTCAGGCCGCCGACGGCGTCCACCTCCGCCGTCCCGAAGCCCAGCTCCTCGAGCTGGTCCAGGAGGACGTGCCCGATCAGCGGCGCGGCACGGTGGTGCAGCGTCACGCGGCGCAGGTCGACGTAGTAGTCGGCCTCCTTGCCCGACGACAGCGTCACCCGGCCGTGCACGACGGCGAGCTCCTTGATGAGGTCGCGCAGCTGCTCGCGCGGGGTCGGAGAGAACGAGGCGGCGGTCGTGTCGGTCACAAGGCTCAAGCGTAGCGTCGCGGGTCAGTCCTTCTTCCAACGGCTCCGCATGCCCGTGAGCCCCGTCGAGTCGAGCGCGCGCACCGCGGAGCGCGGGATCGCCCGCAGGAACCCGGACGCGACCTGGTAGCGCAGGGACGGCGTCGAGATCACCGCACCCCGGCGGACGTCGGCGAGCGCCGTCGCGACGACCTGGTCGGCCTCGAGCCACGCGATGTCGGGCAGGCCCGACACGTCGATGTCCGCCCGGTCGTGGAACTCGGTGTGCGTGAGGCCCGGGCACAGGGCGGTCGCCGTGACGCCGGTGCCCTTGAGCTGGACGGCGAGGACCTCGGTGAACGTGCGGACCCAGGCCTTGTGCGCGGAGTACGTGCTGCTCGTGGTGAGCGCGGCGACCGACGCGACGTTGAGGATCGCACCGCGTCCCCGCTCGACCATCGCCGGTGCCGCCGCGTGCGAGAGCACGAGGACGGCCTTGACGAGCACGTCGAGGGCACGCAGCTCGACGTCGAGGTCCCCGCCGACGAACGACTGGTTCACGGGGAAGCCCGCGTTGTTGACGAGGAGGAGACCGGGCGCTCCCGGTCCGCGACCCGCGCCGCCACCCGGTCGAGGCCCTCCTGCTCGGAGAGGTCCGCCGCGAGCACCTCCGCCTGCACGCCGGCCGCCACGTGGAGCTGGCCCGCGAGGTCGGTGAGACGCTCCTCGTCCCGGGCGACCAGGACGACGTCGTGCCTGTTGGTGGCCAGCTGCCACGCGAACTCGAGACCCAGACCCGAGCTCGCGCCGGTGATGAGTGCGGTCGCCATGCCCGCCACTGTAGGCGGTGGGTGAGGCGTTGGGGAGGGGTCCGGCGAACCCGCCCGGGCGGCGTCGCCGGCCGCCGGTAGGCTGCGCGCATGCGTCTGGCCACCTGGAACGTCAACTCGATCCGCAGCCGGGCCGACCGGGTCCTCGCGTTCCTCGAGCGGTCGGGCACCGACGTGCTCGCGATCCAGGAGACCAAGTGCCGGGACGACCAGTTCCCGGCGCTGCCGTTCGAGCTCGCCGGGTACGAGGTGGCGCACGTCGGTCTGTCGCAGTGGAACGGGGTCGCGATCCTGTCGCGCGTCGGGATCGAGGACGTCGAGATCGGTTTCACCGACCAGCCCGGTTTCGGGGACCCGAGCGTGCGCGAGGCCCGCGCGATAGGCGCGACGTGCGACGGGGTGCGTGTCTGGTCGCTCTACGTGCCGAACGGGCGCGACCTCGACGACCCGCACTACCGCTACAAGCTCGAGTGGCTCGCCCGGCTGCGCGACGCCGCCGAGGGCTGGCTCGACCACGACGCCGCCGCACAGGTCGCGCTGTTGGGCGACTGGAACATCGCCCCCTCGACACCGACGTCTGGGACCCCGCGCTCTTCGCCGGCAAGACCCACGTCTCCCCGGCCGAGCGAGAGGCGTTCGCCTCGTTCGCGCGCGCGGGCTGGACCGAGGTGACCCGCGAGCACCTGCCCGAGCCCGGGAGATACACGTACTGGGACTACACCCAGCTCCGGTTCCCCCGGAACGAGGGCATGCGCATCGACCTCGCCTACGCCACGCCCGCGCTCGCTGCACGCGTCACCGGCGTCGAGATCGACCGGAACGAGCGCAAGGGCAAGGGCGCCTCCGACCACGTCCCGGTGATCCTCGACCTCGAGTGACGCCCCGCCCTCTCCCCTCCCCGCTGAGTGCGTAACTTTTGTGCGACACACCCGGCGAGTCGCACGAAAGTTACGCACTCAGGGGCTGGCGGGGCGGTGGCGACGGGTAGATTTCGGCCATGACGATCCCACCGTCCGACGGCACATCCTCGGACCCGTACGCCACCCCGACCGGTGGCGGGTCCCCGGACCCTCAGCAGCCCCAGCAGCCGGACCCCGCCTACCCGCCGTACCCGCCGTCGTCGTACGGTCAGGCACCGCCGCCCTACGGACAACAGCCGACGTACCCGCAGCAGCCCTACCAGCAGCCCTCGTACCCCTCACCGTCGTACGGCACCGGGTACCCGCAGCAGCCCTACGGCTACGCGCCCGGATACCCCGGTCCGCAACGCCGCAACGGGCTCGCCGTCGCGTCGATGTGGACGTCGATCGGCGGGATCATCACCTGCGGGGTCGGCGGGCTGGTCGGCCTGATCCTCGGGATCGTCGCGCTCACACAGATCAAGCGCGACGGCACCGCCGGGCGCGGCATGGCCATCGCCGGGATCGTCGTCGGCGGCGTGTTCGTCGCGCTGTTCGTGCTCGGCCTCATCGGCGGGATGGTCGACGGCTTCACCGACTACGACTCGACGAGCGGAACCTCCTGGGGCATCGACACGTAAGCGATCGTCCTCGCACGACGACGGCCCAGAGCTCAGCCCAGCGTCACGACGACGCTCACCGTGGACCCGGCGGACGCGGCCGGGATCGGGGTGCCGGGCTCGTGCGCGACGCCGTCGACGGTCACGGACGCGACCCCGTGCGAGACGTGCTCGGGGTTGCGCACCTCGATCTCGTAGACCGCCTCGCGCCACTCGCGCCGCACCTCGAAGCCGTCCCAGTCCGCGGGGATCGACGGGTCGACGACGAGGCCGTCCAGTGCGAGGCGGACGCCCAGGACGTACTTGGTGACGGCGGTGTACATCCAGCCGGCGGTGCCGGTCAGCCAGGGGTTCTGCGCCTTGCCGAACCACTCGTGGTCCCGGCCGTAGAGGAACTGGACGTAGGCGTACGGCTCGGCGCCGCGAACCTCGATGTTGTCGTTCTGGTGGTACGGCAGGATCGCGTCGTAGAACTGGACGGCCTCGTCGCCACGACCGAGCAGCGCCTCGGCGATGATCGGCCACGCGTTCGGGTGGCTGAAGATCGCGGCGTTCTCCTTGATGCCCGGGTACACGCGGGTCACGAACCCGACGGTGTCGTCGACCTTGGTGAACGCGGGCCAGTTGAGGTGGTTGCCGTACTCGGAGCCGAGCAGCTCGCGGACGGCGTCCATCGCCGTCTCGCCGCGCTCCTGCGACGTGATCCCCGCGATCACGGGCCACGCCTGGTGCTCGAGGAAGATCTTGCCCTCGTCGTTGGCCGCGGAGCCGATCTTCACGCCGTCGCGCGTGTAGCCGCGGATCCACCAGCGGCCGTCCCACAGCTCGCGGTCGGCGACGCCGCGGATCCGGTCGAGCTCGGCGGTCCAGCGCTCGACGTCGTCCGACGCTGACGCGTCTCCGGCGGCTCGCCTGTGCTCACAGATCTCCAGGAACGCCCGGATCGCCCAGGCGTGCAGGAACGTCACGAGCGCGGTCTCGCCGCCGCCGAGGTTGAGGCAGTCGTTCCAGTCGGCCCGCAGGCCGAGCGCGACGCCGTTGGGCCCGACCTGCTCGGCCGAGAACTCGAGCGCCCGACGCAGGTGCTCGTAGACGGTCGCGGGCGTGCCCTGCGCGAACGGGATCTCGAGGTCCAGGAACCCGAGGTCCCCGGTCTCCTTGACGTACTCGACGACGGACGGCACGAGCCACAGGTGGTCGTCCGAGCAGGTGTCCTCGAGGCCGTGGATGAGGTCGGCGACGTTCGGGGTCGGGACGATCGTCGGGGACGGCACGTCGGGGAGCTTCTCGGCGTCGGGGTCGAACGCCTTCGGGTCGAACAGGTGCAGCCCGTAGCCTTGCTCGGTCTGCGCACGCAGCAGCTCGACGATGCGCTGGCGCGTCTTGGTCGGGTTGGAGTGGATGACGCTCATGACGTCCTGCGCGGTGTCGCGGTAGCCCAGGCCGTTGCGTCCGCCGACCTCGACGAACGACGCGAACCGCGACCAGACCACGCACGTCTCCGCCTGGAGCAGGGTCCAGGAGTTGATCATCGTGTTCATGCCCTCGTGGGGCGTGCGGATGCGGAGCTTGTCCTGCTTGGCGTGCCAGTAGTCGCGCAGGCGCTGGAACTCGCGGTCGACCGCCGGCACCTCGGCGGACTCGACGTCGGCGTACTTCGCCTGCATCTCTCTGCCCGCTGCGTCGCGCGACCCGTAGCCCAGCAGGTAGACGAGGCGCTTGGTCTCGCCCGGCTGCAGGACGACCTTGTGCTGGAGCGAACCGCAGTGGTTCTGGGTCGTCGCGCTCTTGTTCGTGCCCTCGCCGCGCTCGATCGCGACCGGGTTCGTCTCGGTGCGGTAGGAGCCGATGAAGTTGTCGCGCAGCGAGTCGTACGACGACGGCGTCTCGCTCGACGCGACGTAGTGGAAGGTCCACGGCTCGTAGTAGAAGTCGTACTCGATGATGCCGTCCTCGTACGAGGAGCCCGACGCGTAGAGCGACATCTGCAGGTTCTGGTTGTCGATCGTGATCGTGTGGAAGCTGAACTCCACGTACGACGCGACGGTCAGCTCGCGGACGCGGTCCGAGGTGTTCGTGACGCGGACGTCCCACAGCTCCACGTCGTCGTCGAGCGGGATGAAGACCGTCTGCTCCGTGTCGATGCCGCGGTACTCGGAGCGGAAGCGCGTGTAGCCCATGCCGTGCCGCGTGGTCCACCGTCCCGCGGCACCCGGGCCGGCCTCGGCGTCGGGCTCGGTCCCCGGCTCGACGAACGGCTTGCCCACCGGCTGCCAGGACGCCGACCAGTAGTCGCCGTCGGCGTCGTCGCGCAGGTACACGTAGTGGCCCGGGCGGTCGAGGGGGACGCCGTTCTGGCGGAACCGCGAGATCCGCCCGTACTGCGAGCTCTTGTAGTACGAGTAGCCGCCCCCGTGGTGGGACAGCACGGTGCACATGTTCTTCGTGCCCAGGTAATTCGTCCACGAGACGGGGACGTCGGGGCGGTCGATCACGTACTCGTCGGCGTCGGTGTCGAAGAATCCGTAGCGCATGGGTGGGGCGTCCTTGCTCGTGCGGGGTCGTGCGGGGGGTGGGGAGGCGATAGGACGGGCTCAGACGCCCGCGGTGACGAAACCCTTGAGCCAGTCGAGCAGCTCCTCGGCCTTCTCGGGCGAGTCGGCCTCGACGAACATCCGGAGCACCGGCTCGGTGCCGGAGAACCGCAGGAGCGCCCAGTTGTCGTTCTCGAGGAGGATCTTCGTGCCGTCGAGGTGGGAGACGCTGACGACGGGGTACGGCCCGACGTGCGTGAGCGGCTCGGCCTCGAGCCGGCGCGGGACGGCGATCCGCATCTCGGGCGTCGACGGGACGCCGGCCTCGAGCGTGTACAGGCGGCCCGTGATCGCGTAGATCATCTCGCGCAGCTCGGAGATCCGCTTGCCCGTGCGAGCCAGCATCTCGACGACGAGCGCGCACGCGAAGATGCCGTCCTTGCCGAGGATCCAGCCGCGGATCGTGAGACCGCCCGACGACTCGCCGCCGAGGACCGCGTCGATCTCCTCCATGCCCGCGGTCACGTGCTTGAAGCCGACCTTGACCTCGCGCGACTCCTCGCCGAAGTGCGCGGCGAGGCGGTCGAGCAGGTGGGTGGTCGCGAGGTTGCGGACGACGCCGCCCTTCTCGCCACGCACCTCGTGCAGGTACCAGTACAGGAGCAGGAGCAGGTCGTTGGTGGTGATGTACTCGCCGGTCTCGTCGACGATCCCGATGCGGTCGGAGTCGCCGTCGGTCGCCATGCCGAGCGCGTACCGGCCGCCGCCCGAGCGGATCATCTCGATGAGCGCGGACAGGCGCTGCAGGTCGGGCGCGGGCGCGATGCCGCCGAACAACGGGTTGTGCTGCGCGTGGATGAACTCGGCACGCACGCGCATGTCGCCGAGGATCGTGCCGAGCGTGAGCTGGCTCGTCCCGTACATGGGGTCGACGACGACCTGCAGCTCGGAGCCGCGCACGGCGTCGACGTCGACGATCTTCTCGATCGCGTCGATGTAGGGGTCGGTGAGCGTCCGGTCGACGACGACACCGGCCGCGCGCGCGAGGTCGAGGTCGAGCGTGATGACGTCGTCCACGGACATGGCGTTGGCCTCGTCCTGGTAGCGGTCGGTCTCGTCGTCCAGCGGCAGCGACCCGTCCGCGCGGAACACTTTGATGCCGTTCCACTCGGGCGGGTTGTGGCTCGAGGTCACGATGATCCCGTACGCGGCCCCGAGGTAGGGGGCGGCGAACGTGACCAGGGGGTGGGGACGTCGTCGAGCAGGAGGGTGACGGGGATGTTGTTGCCGGCGAAGACCTCGGCGGCGGCGATCTTCGACTCCTCGGAGAGGAAGCGGCGGTCCCCGCCGATGACGACGCCGCGGGACTCGAGCCCGCGACGAGCGGTCTCGTTCGCGATCGCCTGGGACAGGCGGCGCACGTTGGCGAGGGTGTAGCCCTCGCCGATCACCGCGCGCCAGCCGCCGGTGCCGAAGTGGATGGTCGTGTCGGTGTTCTTCTTCGGCATGAAGAGCCGCTTGAGCAGGATGTCGGCGGCGTCCTGCAGCTCGGCCGGCGAGTTGATGCCGTGGACCTCGTCGGTGTCGTAGATCTGGTACGTCTCGACCCGGCGACCGTCGGCGATCGCGCGGTGGGCCAGGTCCGTGAGCCGGTCCGCGCCCGCGGCGACGAGCTCCTCGAGCACCCCGAACAGCAGCGTGGGCGCCGCGACGTAGGCGCCCACGTTGATCTCGTGCCCGTCGGTGGTCTCCCCGCGGCGGGCTCGGTCCCGGCGCTGACGATCGCAGTGACCCTGCCGTCGACGCGGACCACCCGGTCGTACGCCGGGCGCGGCTCCGCGAGGACGGCCGTGAGGAACGTGAGGTCGGCGTCCTTGAGGGCGTGCCGGGTGAGCAGGCCGAGGAGCGACTCGCTGCGCAGCAGCGGCGTGTCCGCGTAGGCGGTCAGCACGACGTCGGCGCCGGCCGGGAGCGCGGCGCGCGCGGCGAGCGCGGCCGGGCCGGTGCCCGCCGGGCCCGACTGCTCGACGTACGTGAGGTCCGGTCCGAGGAGCTCGCGGACCCGCGTGTCGCCGGCTGCGACGACGACCACGGTGCGGTCACGGTCGACGACCTGGTTCAGCGTCTCGAGCGCGCGCTGGACGACGGTCGAGTCGCCGAGGGGCTGGGTGAGGACGTCGTGGGAGGCGGCGTCGTGCCCGGCTGCGAGCAGGACGGCGGCGCGCCGGGAGAGCTGCTGGCGGGCGGGTGCGGCCTGGGCGCTGGGCATGACCTGGTCCTCCGGTCGGCTGGTGCGCCGGTGGCTCCGGCGACGCGGGTGCCGTTTTGAACGGCTCCCTTCCTTATTCCGCAGCCTACACGGGTCACCGGGGGCGGGCGAGCCTCGCCACACATCCGAGAAACCCGACATCTCGGGCGCCGACACGCCCGTGGGGCGCGACCGGATGTGAAGGTTTGCGGCACGGGCGTACCGACGATCCGGGGGTCATCCGGACGGTTAACGCCCGTTCTGTCATAGCCGCATCCGAGTGTCACCGACCCGGGCCCACTGGGCCCTAGCAGGTCAACTCGGACACGCACAAGCCCTCGTTACATATTTGTGACCCGCCGGGTCTGTTGCCTAGCCTCGATCAGCCGACGGACGCACGACCTGCCGTCTGCCCCGACCCGGAACGCCGAGCGCTGCCACCGGGAAGGGCCCATGACCCGTGGCAGCGACGGGGGACCCACCTTCGGGGGCCCGGGCCATGTCGGACCGGACCTCCTCGGGGTGAAGCCGCGCAAGCGGCCGGGCACGTACCTCCCGCCCGAACCCGACAGCTCACCTCGCAGGCGTGAGAGGTACAACACCATGCTCCGAACCCGTGAGCAGGGCGCAGTGCGCCCTGAGGGTGGTCGTCCGCGCCGATTCGGCCGAGTCGCGACCACCGCCGGCCTCCTCGTGGGCCTCGTCGGCGGCGGTCTCGTGACCACCGCCGCAGCCACCCCCGCCGCTGCCGCCACGACCGCCACCAAGACCGCGACGGCCGCGAAGCCCAAGACCGTCAAGGCGACGGTCTCGCTCAAGATCAGCGACAAGTCGTACTACAAGAACAAGCCGCCCCTCGTCTCCGTGTCGTCGAAGGCCGGCGGCAAGGCCACGACCGGCAAGGTCTGGTTCTGGGTCGCCGGCAAGCACGTCAAGACCGTGACCCTCAAGCACGGCAAGGCGACGTACCGCCTGTCGAAGGGCCTCAAGCCGGGTCACCACCGCGTCCGCGCGACGATCCACCCCTCGAGCAAGTACGTCAAGGGCACCACGAGGTACACGACCGTCCTGACGCACAAGTACTCGTCGCGCGTCGTCGAGAAGGCCGTCAAGTACACCGGCACCCGCTACGTGTACGGCGGCTCGAGCCCCCGCGGCTTCGACTGCTCGGGCTTCACCAAGTACGTGTACTCGCACACCAAGGTGAAGTCCCTCCCCGCACGTCGTCGGGCCAGCGCCACGCGGGCAAGGTCGTGTCCAAGAAGCACGCCAAGCCCGGTGACCTCGTCTACACGCCCGGGCACGTCGGGATCTACGTCGGCGGCAACAAGATCATCGACGCCCCGCGCCCCGGCAAGTCCATCCACGTGCGCAGCATGTGGAAGGCGAGCTGGACCTTCATCCACGTGAAGGCGAAGGCCAACACGATCTGACGCACCGGGCCACGGCCCGCAGCGTCCCGAGAGCGCCGAGGCAGGACGGGTCTCCGTCCTACCTCGGCGCTCTCGCCGTCTCCAGAGACTCCAGGTAGTCGCTGGGTGCCTGCACGAGGTCCCGCAGGACGGCGCGCGCACCCCGGTGAGCGCCGCGTACCCGGACACGGGCGCCGGGCGCACCGCGATCCGCTCCCACGGTGAGGCCAGGACCCGCGTGCGCAGCTCGGCCTCGAGCGTCGGGCGCAGGTCGTCGGCGAGGGTCGCGTAGACGCCGCCGAGGAAGACCGTGTCGAGGTCGAGCAGGTTGACGAGCGTCGAGAGCGCCGTGCCGAGGGCCTTCCCGGCGCGCCCGACGACGGCGCGCGCCCGCTCCCCGCCTCGCCTCCCGCGGCCAGCGCGTCGAGGACCGGGGCGAGGCCGTCGGAGGCTGCGCCGTCGGGCCGGGTGGTGCCGGGCGCGTCGAGGCCGAGGCCGCGCAGGATCGCGTCCTTGCCCGCGAGCTGCTCGAGGCAGCCCGTCGCGCCGCACCGGCAGCGGGGGCCCGACGGGTCGACGACGACGTGGCCGATCTCGCCGGCCCACCCGTGCCGGCCGAGGTAGAGCTGGCCGTCGAGCACGATCGCGGCGCCGATGCCCACGTCGCCGGAGACGTGCACGAACGTGGTGCCGTCGTGGCCGGAGGCCGCGAACTGGCCGAACGGGAGCTGGGCGAGGCCGGCGAGGTTGGCCTCGTTGGCGATCTCGACGCCCGCGGGCAGCGGTCCGAGCAGCGGCACGGGCGCGAGCGACTCCCAGCCGAGGTTCGGGGCGACCTGGAGGAAGCCGGCGCGCGCGTCGACGAGGCCGGGCAGCGCGAGCCGGGTGCCCGCGACCCGCATGCCCTCCGCCTCGATCTCGGCGACGACGTCGCGCGCGAGGTCGCCCACGCGGGCGAGCACGCGGACGGGGTCGCTGCCCGAGAAGTCGGCAGGTGCGCCGCCCGGCGCACCCTCGATGCGCTCGGCCACGGTCGCGCCGGACAGGTCGAGCGCGCGCACGCCGACGTAGTCGACGTTGACCTCGAGACCGAGCCCGACGACGGTCCGCGGGGCGGGCACGAGCGGCACGGCGGGGCGTCCGACCTGGCCGGGCGCGGGCGCGAGCTCGGCGACGACGCGCCCGGCGACGAGCTGGTCGACGAGCGAGCCGACGGTCGCGCGGGTGAGCCCGGTGGCGACGGCGACGGCCGCGCGCGACGGTGGCTCGGCCGCGCCGAACACGCTGCGGGCGACGAGCGCGAGGTTGTGCTCGCGCAGCGAGGCCTGCCGGGCCTTGGGGGTGCCGACGCCGGGGAGCTCCATGAGCCTTGACCCTACCCGCGTCGCGCGTTAAGTTCATCCATACAACAAAGGGCTCGACCATCGCTGCGGCGCGGGCGACCCACCCACCGACGCGGCCCCTGACCCCCAGGGACCACCCACTCGACGAGGAGCACCCCGGATGAGCACCCCCGCGGCCACCCCTGACTTCAAGTTCTCGTTCGGTCTCTGGACCGTGGGCTGGCAGGCCCAGGACCCGTTCGGCGACCCGACGCGCGCCGCGCTCGACCCGGCCGAGTCCGTCCGCAAGCTCGCCGACATCGGCGCATGGGGCTTCACGTTCCACGACAACGACGTCTTCCCGTTCGACGCCGACGACGCCGACCGCCGTGCCCGCGTCGACGCCGTCAAGAAGGCCGCCGACGAGACCGGCCTCGTGATCGAGATGGTCACGACCAACACGTTCACGCACCCCGTCTTCAAGGACGGCGCGTTCACGTCGAACGACCGCGGCGTCCGCCGCTTCGGCCTGCGCAAGATCCTCCGCAACGTGGACCTCGCCGCCGAGCTCGGTGCTCAGACGTTCGTCATGTGGGGCGGCCGCGAGGGCGTCGAGTACGACAACTCCAAGGACCTGCACGCCGCGCACGCCCGCTACGCCGAGGGCATCGACACCGTCGCCGCGTACATCAAGGACCGCGGCTACGACCTGCGCATCGGCCTCGAGCCCAAGCCGAACGAGCCCCGCGGCGACATCTTCCTGCCGTCCATCGGCCACGCGCTCGCCCTGATCGCGACGCTCGACAACGGCGACATCGTCGGCCTCAACCCCGAGACCGGCCACGAGCAGATGGCCACGCTCAACTACACGCACGGCCTCGCGCTCGCCCTCTACGCGGGCAAGCTCTTCCACATCGACCTCAACGGCCAGCACGGCCCGAAGTTCGACCAGGACCTCGTCTTCGGCCACGGCGACCTGCTGTCCGCGTTCTTCACCGTCGACCTGCTCGAGAACGGCTTCCCCAACGGCGGCCCCCGCTACGAGGGCGCTCGCCACTTCGACTACAAGCCGTCGCGCACCGAGGGCCCCGACGGCGTGTGGGACTCCGCGCGCGCCAACATCGAGACGTACACGCTCCTCGCCGCGAAGGCCAAGCAGTACCGCGAGGACCCCGAGGTCCAGAAGGCGTTCGAGCACGCCGGCATCTTCGAGCTCGGCCAGTCCACGCTGGCCGAGGGCGAGACCTTCGACCAGTTCCTCGCCGACCCGACGACGCGCGAGACGTTCGACCTCGACGCCGCCGCCGAGCGCGAGTACGGGCTCGTCGCGCTGCACCAGCTCGCGCTCAAGCACCTCGTCGGCTGATGAGCGGCACCCTTGTCGCCGGCGTCGACTCCTCGACGCAGTCGTGCAAGGTCGTCGTCCGGGACGCGGAGACCGGAGCGCTCGTGCGCTCCGGCTCCGCGTCGCACCCGGACGGCACCGAGGTCCACCCCGACGCCTGGTGGGACGCGTTCCGTTCGGCGGCCGAGGCCGCCGGCGGCCTCGCTGACGTCGCCGCGATCGCCGTCGGTGGGCAGCAGCACGGCATGGTCCTGCTCGACGCCGAGGGCGAGGTCCTGCGGCCGGCGCTCCTGTGGAACGACACCCGCTCGGCGCCGTCCGCCGCCGACCTGGTCGACGAGCTCGGCGCGGCCGCGTGGGCCGAGGCCGTCGGGTCGGTGCCCGTCGCGTCGCTCACCGTGACCAAGCTGCGGTGGGTCGCCGACCACGAGCCCGACCTCGTCGGCCGGATCGCCGCCGTCGCGCTCCCCCACGACTGGCTGACCTGGCGCATCGCCGGGTACGGGCCGCGGTCGCAGGGGCTCGAGCCCGACCTCACGGCTCTCACGACGGACCGGTCCGACGCGTCCGGCACCGGCTACTGGGGGCTCGACGCGTACCGGCGCGACCTGCTCGCGCGGGCGCTCCGCCTCGACGAGGCGGCGGCCGAGGGATCGCCCTGCCGCGCGTCGTCGGGCCGGGCGAAGCCGCCGGCACCACGCGCGGTTCGGAGACCGTGCCCGCAGGCCTCGGGCTCGGGGCCGGGGCCGGTGACAACGCCGGCGCCGCGCTCGGGCTCGGCATGAGCGCGGGCGACGTGGCGATCTCGATCGGGACGTCCGGCGTCGTGTCCGCGGTCGCGGACCGGCCCAGCGCCGACGCGTCCGGGCTCGTCAACGGCTTCGCCGACGCCACCGGGCAATACCTGCTGCTCGGCGTCACCCTCAACGCGAGCCGCGTCCTCGACGCCGCCCGCAGCATCCTCGGCGTCGATCACGTCGGGCTGTCCAAGCTCGCACTGGCGGCGCCCCCGGGGCCGACGGCCTCGTCCTCGTGCCCTACCTCGAGGGCGAGCGCACGCCCAACCGGCCCGACGCGACCGGCTCGTTCCACGGCCTGCGCCTCGTGACCGCGACCCCGCAGCACGTGGCGCGGGCCGCCGTCGAAGGCATGCTGTGCGGGCTCGCCGACGGGCTCGACGCGCTCGTCGCGCAGGGCGCCGAGGTCGGGCGCCTGCTGCTCATCGGCGGCGGGGCACGCTCGGAGGCCGTGCGGCAGCTCGCGCCGACCGTCTTCGGACGGCCGGTCGAGGTCCCGCCGCCGGGTGAGTACGTGGCCGACGGCGCCGCCCGCCAGGCCGCGTGGGCGCTCGCCGGGAGCACCGAGCCGCCCGCATGGACCGGAGGCGACGGCGGGGAGACGCTCACCGTCGACGGCGCGCCCGCGCCCGTGGTGCGCGAGCAGTACGCCGCGGTCCGCGACCTCGGCTGACGCCCACCGCCGACGGTGACGTTGTCCGGGGTAACGTCACCGTCGGCGCCGCGGCCATCACCGTCGGCGAACTCGAACGAGAACGAGAGAGCGATGCCCCTGACCGACCTGCCCCTCGAGGCCCTCCGCGAGTTCCGCCCGGACGTGCGCGAGCCCGCCGACTTCGACGCCTTCTGGGAGAAGACGCTCGCCGAGTCCCGCGCGGCCGGGGCGGGAGCCGCCGTGCTGCGCGAGCCCGCGGACACCCCGATCACCGGCCTCGTCATCGAGGACCTCACGTTCCCCGGCTTCGACGGCGAGCCCGTCAAGGCGTGGCTCACCCGGCCCGTCGGCCGCGAGGGCGAGCATCTCCCGACCGTCGTCGAGTACAACGGCTACAACGGCGGCCGCGGCCTGCCCGGCGAGCGCGTCGGCTGGGCGCTTGCCGGCTTCGTGCACGTCTTCATGGACACGCGCGGACAGGGCAGCGGCTGGGGTTCCGGCGGCGACACCCCCGACCCCTACGGCTCCGGGCCCGCGCAGGCCGGCTGGATGACCCGCGGCGTCGACGACCCCGCCCACCACTACTACCGCCGCGTCTACACCGACGCCGTCCGCCTGCTCGACGCCGTCCGCGCGCTGCCCGAGGTCGACCCCGCCCGGGTCGCGGTCACCGGCGGCAGCCAGGGCGGCGGCATCGCCATCGCCGCGGCGGGCCTCGTGCCCGACGTGTGGGCCGCCCTGCCCGACGTCGCGTTCCTGTGCGCGTGGGAGCGCGGCCTCCAGGTGGCGATGAGCGACCCCTTCCAGGAGCTCGCCCGCTACCTCGCCGTCCACCGCGACCAGCGCGAGACCCTCCTGACCACCGCGTCCTATCTCGACGGCGTGAACTTCGCCAAGCGCATCACCGCGCCCGCGCTGTTCTCGGTCGCGCTCATGGACGCCGTCGTGCCGCCGTCGACGACGTTCGCGGCGTTCAACGCCCTCGGGTCCGCCGACAAGCACATCGAGGTGTACCCGGAGAACGGGCACGAGGGCGGGCAGACCTACCAGTGGTTGAAGCAGGTCGAGTTCCTCAAGGCGCGCGGCGCCTAAGGTGCGCCGCCCTGTGGGCATCGAGGCCGGTAGCGCGGCGCTGTGCACGCCTGACGCAGCCACGGACCCTCCCGTGCCAAGATGACGCCATGGCGGTGTCCCTTCTCGATCGCGCGATCTACTCCTACACGGACGTCGATCGGCTCGTCGGTCTCCACTCCGGCACTGCGCGCCGTTGGCTGGAGGGTTACGTCCGCTCCGGGCGGTTCTATGAGCCCGTACTGCGACCGGAACCTACCGGCACTGACGTCGTGACGTGGGGCGAGATGGTCGAGGCGCGGCTGCTCGCAGAGTTCCGGAGCCGACAGGTTCCCGTCCAGCGCCTTCGGCCCGCGATCGTTCGCCTCCGTGAGGAGTTCGGACGTCATCCGCTCGCGCGTGCTCGGCCGTTCCTCGACGTCGAGGGCCGCGAGCTCGTCCGTGTCGTTCAGGAAGAGGTCGGGCTTGAGCGCCCACTTCAGCTGGTCGTCGTGCGCAATGACCAGCTGGTCCTCGTCGACACCGCGGAACGGTTCCGGGACGCTGTCGAGTACGAGGACGACGTCGTAGGACGCCTGAGACCGGATGCCCGGACCCCGAGCGTGCTCATGGATCCGCTCCGTGCCTTCGGCCAACCGGCCGTACGTAATGTCCGCACGGAGTCACTCGCGGAGGAGTTCCGCGCGGGCACGAGCCGGGAGGAGCTGGCGGATCTCTACGACCTCACGCCCGGCCAAGTCGATGACGCTCTCCGCTTCGAGCTCATCGCCGGAAGCGCGCGCGCTGCCTGACGGCACAGGTGACCAGCGTGTACTTCGCGGACGAGAACGCGCTCGGCCTCGGCAAGTTGCTGCGACGAGAAGGCCGGGACGACGTCGTCTACCCCGGTCATGAGGATCTCCCGGACGTGCCGCTGGGTACGCCCGACCTCGAATGGATGCCGATCGTCGCTCTGCGGGGCCTCGTGGTGATCACCCGCGACAGGCGCATCCGCACCGGACCCGCCGAGCTGCGTGCGTACGTCGAGCACGGTGTGCGATCGGTGTGGATCGGTGCCAAGAAGGATCTCACCGCCCGTGACCAACTTGCCTTGTTGCTGCAGCACGAGGCCCGGCTCGAACGCGAGATCATCAAGCGTGGGCGAGGACCATGGGCTCTGGCGTTGAGCCCGAGTGGCATCCGTCCGATCCACGTACCAGAGACCGCCTAGCGGGAACACGCCCCACCAGGCGCGTCCCAGATCGGCTCCGTCTTGGCTGTGCGAGACGCGGGGAGGTGGCGAAGAACGAAAGTCCCAGCCACCTCGCCGCGCCCGCACGCGAACCCGAAGGCGAATCGTCAGCGGGTGAAGCGGAGCGTGACGATCTCGAACGGGCGGAGAGCCAGCGGCTCCGACAGGTCGAGCTCGGTCCCGTCCTCCTCGAGCGGGCGCTCGAGGAGGTCCGTGCGCGTGGCGCCCGAGGTCTCGAAGCCCGGGGTCACCGTCGCCCGCGCGTGGCCGCCGAGCGACTCGTAGAGCCGCACGACGACGTCGCCGCTGCGGTCCTCCGCCAGCTTCACCGACTCGACGATCACGGCGCCCGCCGGGTCGTCGACCGTGACCAGTGGCTCGACCGGAGCGGCGCCCTGGACGACGCGCGGCGCCAGGTTGGCGGCGTAGCCGTCGCGGACCGCGTCCCCGAGGTCCGCGCCGACGTGCAGCACGGTGAGAAAGCGGTGCTCGCCCTGGTCGGCGTCGGGGTCCGGGAACAGCGGCGCGCGCAGCAGGGACTCGCGGACCGTCGTGACGGTGGCACCGTCGTCGGTGACGGTGCGCTGGACGTCGTGGCCGTACGTCGCGCTGTTGGCGACGGCGACGCCGTAGCCCGGCTCGGCCACGTGCACCCAGCGGTGCGCGCAGATCTCGAACTTGGCCGCGTCCCAGGGCGTGTTCGCGTGCGTCGGACGGAACACGTGCCCGAACTGCGTCTCGGACGCGCTGCGGTCCGCGTGCACCGCGAGCGGGAAGGCGAGCTTGAGGAGCTTCTGCCGCTCGTGCCAGTCGACGACCGTCTCGACGCTCAACGCGGCCGAGCCGCGCGCGAGCGCGAGGCGCTGCCGCACCGTCGACGCCCCGAACGCGCGCCGCACCTCCACGACGACCTCGTCCGCCGACGACGCCACGACCTCGACGCCGAGCGCCTCGACCAGGTCGGTCCGCTCGTCGAGGTACTCGACGTCGATGTCCCACGCGTCCCACTGTCGCGGGGTGTCGCGGTGGAGCTGGAGCAGGTTCCCCGCGAGCCCGGCCGGGACGAGCTCGCGGTCCGCGCGGAGGTCGCGCACCGAGTCGACCAGCCCCCGGGCGTCGACGTGCACCGCGACCAGCCCATTGGCCAGGAGCAGGCCAGCGACGGCGCCGGCGGTTTCTTCGATGGCCACGGTGACGTCGTCGCCCTCGGACCCGGACGCCGGGGCCGCCCCGAGCGCGGGCACGCCGTCCCGCGCGTGCGGGGTCGCGTTGAAGACCAGCGGCGTGTCGCCCGAGCCGGCGAGCGCCGCGAGCGACGCCCCGATCACGCCCTCCGCGACCTCGGCCACCTCGGCGTACCCGGCCTCGGCGTCGCGGTAGACCCAGGCGATCGAGCTGCCGGGCAGGATGTCATGGAACTGGTTCAGCAGGACGGTCTTCCACGCCTGGTCCAGCGCCTCGTGCGGATAGGCCACCCCGTGCCGGACGGCGGCCGTCGCTGCCCAGAGCTCAGCCTCGCGCAGCAGGTGCTCGCTGCGGCGGTTGCCCTGCTTGGTGCGCGCCTGCGAGGTGTACGTGCCGCGGTGGAACTCGAGGTACATCTCGCCGCTCCACACGGCGGGGCGCCCGAGCTCGGCCTCGGCGGCCTCGAAGAAGTCGTAGGGGCTCGCGACCCGGACCTCGGCGACGCCCTCGGTCGACGCGTAGCGCCGCGCGCGGGCGAGCATCTCGGCCGTGGGGCCGCCGCCGCCGTCCCCGTACCCGAAGGGCACGATCGACGCGTCGAGCTCGCCCTTCTCGCGGTTGTTGCGCGCGGCGTGGTCGAGCTCGCGGGCGGCGAGCTCGGCGTTGTAGGAGTCGACGGGCGGGAAGTGCGTGAGCAGGCGCGTGCCGTCGATGCCCTCCCAGAGGAACGTGTGGTGCGGCATCGCGTTGGTCTCGTTCCACGAGAGCTTCTGCGTGAGCATCCACCGGTTGCCCGCGAGCTTCGCGATCTGGGGCAGCGCGCCCGAGTAGCCGAAGGAGTCGGGAAGCCAGACGTCGCGCGTCTCGACGCCCAGCTCGTCCTGGAAGAACGACTTGCCCGTGAGGAACTGCCGGACCATCGCCTCGCCGCCGGGCATGTTGGTGTCCGACTCGACCCACATCCCGCCGACGGGGACCCAGCGCCCCTCGGCGACCTTCGCCTTGATCCGCTCGAACAGGTCCGGGTAGGACTCCTTGATCCACGCGTACTGCTGCGCGGACGAGCACGCGAACACGAGGTCCGGATCCTCGTCCATGAGCGTGACCACGCTCGAGAACGTCCGCGCCGCCTTGCGCACGGTCTCGCGCACGGGCCACAGCCAGGCGGAGTCGATGTGTGCGTGCCCGACGGCGTAGGCCTGGTGCGCGCTCGCGTTCGCCGGGGCCTCGAGCACCGGGGCGAGGAGCTTGCGCCCCTCGGCGGCGGTCCCGGGGACGTCGTCGGGGTCGACGACGGCGACCAGACGGTCGAGCGCACGCAGCACGCGGGCGTAGCGGGCGCCGTCGTCGGGGAGGACGCGGAGCAGGTCGCGCAGGGCCTGCGCGTCGTGCCAGAGCTCCTCGACGCCCGCGTCGACGGTGACGAGATCGGCGCGCCGCAGGACGTAGAGCGGGTCGGTCCCGGCGGTCGCGCGCTCGCCGAGCGTCGTCGGCTGGAACTCGGGCTGGTGACCCATCACCGTCGGGTTGCCGGCCGCCTCGACCCAGAGGTCGACGGGCTCCCCCGCGGGCCACGCGATAGCCCGGTTGCGCGGGTTGAGGCCCTTGAGCGGGCGGCCGTCGGCCGACCAGAACTGCCCCTCGGCCTGGAAGCCCGGGTTGACGTCCGTGAAGCCGAGGTCGACGACGACCTGCGCCGCTCCGCTCTCGGACGCAGCCGGCGCGGGGCCGGTCAGGTGCAGCCAGGTCGTGCTCCACGGCGCACCCCAGGCGTGGCCGGGCGCGACCCGGACGCCCTCGTGCGCGGCCGCCTCCGCGAACGGCACGGGCTCGCCCGGCGCCTCCCACGCCGTGACCTCGAGCGGGACGGCACCCGCCTCACGGTGCGGCGCGAGGCGCTCGAGGAGGAAGCGGTCGACCCGCATGAGCGTGAGGTCGGCGGCGGTGGGCATGACTTCGGGCATGGTGGAGCACCCTTCGGGGTCGGGAGGTGGGACGTCAGCGGGCGACGCGAGGGGCTGCGTCAGCCCTTCATGCCTCCGGCGAGCGCGTTCGCGCCCCCGGACAGCCGCTGCGTGAGGAGGTACAGGACCAGGACGGGCACCGAGTAGAGGATCGAGAACGCCGCGAGCTTGCCGTACGCGATCGATCCGTAGGTGCCGAAGAACTGGTAGATGGCGACGGCCGCGGGCTGCTTCTCGGCCGACGTCGTGAGGATGAAGGGGACGAAGAAGTTCCCCCACGCCTGCGTGAACACGAGCATCAGCACGACGGCGAGACCGGGCCGCATGAGCGGCAGGACGATCCGCCCGAGGGCTCGCATGGAGCTCGCGCCGTCGACCCAGGCCGCCTCCTCGAGCGAGACCGGCACCGAGTCCATGAAGTTCTTCAGCATCCAGATCGCCATGGGCAGCGACGACGCGGACAGGAAGAGGATGACGCCGGGCGTCGAGTCGAGCAGGCTGAGCTTTACGAACAGGCTGTAGACCGGCACCATGATCGCGGTGATCGGCAGGCAGGTCGCGAACAGGATCGTGTAGAGGAACCCGCGCTGGAACCGCATCCGGTACCGGGACAGCGGGTACGCGGCGAGCACGCCCACGACGACCGTGATGAGGGCCGTGCCGAGCGAGATGACCAGCGAGTTCCACAGCGGGAGGAACGTCTGGTCCTTGGTGAAGACGGCCTTGAAGTTGTCGGCCGTCACGCTGGACGGCACCCCGACGGAGACCGTCGCGGCCGGGTCCACCGAGGACAGCAGGATCCAGGCGAGCGGCACCAGGAAGCTCAGGCCCACGAGCACGAGCGCGAGCGAGGCGAGGAACCGGCCGGTCGAGCGGCGCGGGCTCGCCACGGTCGGCATCCCGGCCCCACGGTGCCGCGCCCGACTGCCCGCGCCCGACGACGGCGATGCGGCGGGGGTGACGGAGGTCGTGTCGAGCGTCGTCATCAGTCCACCTCCGGCTTGAGCACCTTGATGTAGATCACCGAGAAGACGGCACCCACGAGGATCGTCACGGTCGCGATGGCGGTGCCGTACCCGACCTGGGAGAACTTGAACGCCTCCTGGTAGGCCAGCACCGGCAGCGTCGAGCTCGCCGTGCCGGGGCCGCCGCCCGTCATGACCCAGATGAGCGTGAAGACCGCGAGGGTCTGCAGGGTCGTGAGCATGAGGTTGGTCGAGATCGACCGGCGGATCATCGGCAGCGTGATGCGGGAGAAGCGCTGCCAGCCGGTCGCGCCGTCGATCTGCGCGGCCTCGTCGACCTCGGCCGGCACCTCGGAGAGTGCGGCGCGGTAGACCATCATCGAGAACGCCGTCCCCCGCCAGATGTTCGCCAGGATGACGCTGAGCAGCGGGAACGTGATGAGCCACGTCGTCTTGTCGAGGCCGAAACAGCCGAGGAACGCGTTGAGCGTCCCGTCCGTCGAGAAGAACGCGTAGAGCGCGAAGGCCGCCACGATCTCCGGCATCACCCAGGCGACGACGACGAGCGTGCTGACCACCGAGGCCAGCGTCTTCGGCGCGATCCGCAGCAGGACGGCGAGCGCCATCCCGAGGACGTTCTGCCCGACCACCGCGGACGCGAACACGAAGACCACGGTGAGCCAGGCGGACTTCCAGAAGTCGCCGTCGGACAGGAGGGCCGTGTAGTTGTCGAGCCCCACGAACTCGGGCTTCGCGGCCCGGTAGCCGGTGAGCCCGGTGTTCGTCATCGAGCCGTAGAGCGCCCAGAGGATCGGCCCGAGGAGGAACACCGCGAGCAGGACGACCGCGGGGACGAGCGGGGTGGAACGGGTGAGCGCGCGCAGGCGCCGGGACCCGGGCCGGGGGCGCCGCCCCCGGCCCGTCGGCGCGACGAAGATCTCGGTCGCCATGTCAGCCCGCCGCGGAGACGGCGTCCTTCCCGACGATCTTCTCGAGCTCCTCGTCGTACTTCTTCGCGGCGTCCTCGGGCGACGCCTGGCCGGTCGCCACCGACTCGACGGCGACCTGGATGTTCGAGGAGATCTGCGAGTAGTCCGGCGTCGCGGGGCGGAAGTGGGTCGTGGCGACGAGGCCGGAGAAGAACTTGAACGACGGGTTGTAGCTCAGGTACGCCGGGTCGGCGGCGACGTCCTTGCGAACGGCGATCTGGCTGTTCGTCGTGTCGTAGGTGAGCGAGTTGTCCTTGTTCAGGGCCGTCGAGACGAAGTCGAACGCGGTCTGCGGGTGCTTGGTGTGCGCGCCGACCGAGAGCAGCCATCCGCCGGACATCGAGGTCGTGCCCGGCGCCTGACCGGTCTGCGTGGGCATCGCCGCGTAGCCCATGGCCTTCTCCCAGCCTGGCCACTTGTTGTCGCCGGAGATCCAGCCGCCCGGCTGCCACGAGCCGTCGATGCCGATCGCGAGCTTGCCCTTCGGGAAGAGCTCGGTGGCGACCTTGGAGCCGACGCTCGCGTCGAGCGCGACGTCGAGCGACGGCCCGAGCTTCTCGCTGTAGACCGTCTTGTAGAAGCTCAGCGAGTCGACGAAGCCCTGCGAGCCGGTGAGCCACTTGTCGCCGTCGTGCAGGCCCTTGCCGTCCCCCGTGCCGTAGTCGAGCATCTCGAAGCCCTGCATCGTGGTCTGCTCGCCGCCGGCCTTGCCGGCGTAGATGTTGAGCGGCGTGACGCCGGGGACCTTCGCCTTGACGGTGCGGGCGGCGGCGAGGATGTCGTCCCAGGTCTTCGGCTGCCAGTCCGTGGGGAGCCCGGCCTTGGTGAAGATGTCCTTGTTGAAATAGATGCCGCGCGTGTCGGTGCCCATCGAGACGCCGTACGTCTTGCCGTCGACGCCGAGGCCCGCCTGCTTGGCGGCGTCCTGGAACTGGTCCCAGTCGGACCACTTCTTCACGTAGTCGTCGATCGGCAGGAGGTAGCCGGCCGCCGCGTCGGACATGACCTGGAAGGTGTCCTCGTAGATGACGTCGGGCGCGGTCGACTTCGAGCCGTTCATCAGGGCCAGCTTGGTGTAGTACTGGTCCTCCTCCGCCTCGATCGGCTCGAGCTTGACGGTCACGCCGGGGTTCGCCTTCTCGAACTCGGGCTTGACCTTCTGCAGGAGGTCGTCGAGCTGGTGGAACGACGCTGTCTTCTGGTACGCGACCGTGATGGTGCGGGTACCGGTGTCCTGGGCGTCCTTGCTGCCGTCGTCCGACGAGCACGCCGCCAGCGTGGCGACGAGGGCCCCGACCGTGCCGAGGGCCAGTCCTGTCCGTACGCGCATCCGAAGCTCCTTTGCTCTCGCGGGGCTGCACCGCCCCGGCCGCGAATATTTCATCATTTCGCGTTAGTAATAGCAAGACAACGCTGTCTCTCATCTCGACGGGGCCGCGCTCGGGGAGCGGACGCGCAGGTCAGACGCGCAGGAGCAGGCCCGTCGGCCGAGGCGTGAGGGCGTCGTCGAGCATCAGGCACGCCGCGCCGACGGCAGCGACCGGCCCGTCGCCGGCCGCCCCGAGGACCCGGAGCGGGTGATGACCCGGCATCGCATACGTGTCGAGCACGGACCGCAGCCCCGGCTCGAGCCACGGGCCGAGCCGGTCCCAGACCGGCCCCGACGGTACGACCGTGTCGAGGTCCAGCAGCTCGCAGACCGTCGCCAGCGCCGACCCGAGGGCCGAGCCGGTCTCGTGGAGGAACGGCACGACCGCGAGGTCGCCGGCCTCGGCCAGCGCGCGGAGGCCGTCGACGGCACGGTCCGCGCGCACGGTCTCCGACGCGCGCACGTCCGTCGCCCCGGCACCCAGGCCGATGCCCCGCTCGACGGCGTTCGCCAGGATCGCGTTCGCGCTGAAGACCCCGCCCAGGCAGCCCTCCCGACCGCACACGCACCGCCCGAAGGCCCGGCCCACGCTGACGTGGCCCGCCTCCCCCGCGTTGCCGGACACCCCGCGGACGATCTCGCCGCCGCTGATGATCCCGATCGCGACACCCGTCCCCGCGTAGACGACGGCGGCGTCCGTGGGCCGCCCCGACGCGGGGAACCACAGGATCGCGGCCGCGACCGCCAGGACGTCCTTGTCGAGCAGCGTCGGGAGCCCGGTGCGGCGCGCGACCTCGTCCCGGAGCGGGACGTCGTGCCACGTCGTCAGGTGCGGCGGGTCCAGCACGAGGCCGCGCGCGTGGTCGATCGGGCCCGGGGTCGCGAGCCCGACGCCGAGCACCCGGTCCCGCTCGACGGCGCCCTCCTCGAGCACGGCGTCGATCTCCCGGACGACCACGTCGAGCGCGGCGCCCGGCTCCCCGACTCCGGTGTGGCCGCCGTCCGGGTCGCGACCACCTGCCCCGCCAGGTCCAGCAGCACGACCACGACGGCCGCCGGGTCCAGGTGCACCCCGACCGCGAACCGGCTGTCCGGGACGATGTCGAGCGTCGTCCCCGGCCGCCCCGCCCCCGGCTGCCGCTTGACGTCCTCCTCGGTGACCAGCCCCGCGTCGAGGAGCCGGCGCACCGCGTTGGTGACCGTCTGGGCGGAGAGGCCGGTCTTCCGGGCCAGGTCGGCGCGGGTGCAGGACCCGGCCCCCAGCCGGATCGCCTCCAGCAGGGCAGCCTGGTTGAACCCGCCCATGCGCGGCAGGTTCGTCCCTCGGGTGCTCACGGTCGTCATCGGACGTCACCGTAGCCCCCAATCCCCGGGAAGGGCGCCGCGAGCCACCCAGAGGACCGCGCCGTCGCCGCGACGACAGTGAGCAACGGCATGCTCGACGTCGCCGTCGGTGAACGGGACGTCGCCGTCAGCGAAGGCGGGACGACGGCGAAGCGCGCGGGCGCGGGGAGGTGGTGAAGGACGTCAAGGAGTCCGCACGGCCCCCAGGGCCGCAGGACGACAGTCCGAACCACCTCGCCGCGCCCGCGCGCGAACCCGACCGAGGAACGAACCCGACCGAGGAACGATCAGCCCACGGAGAGAGCCAGCCCTTCCGCGTCGGCCGGCCGGTCGACGACGACCCGGTCGCCGTCGGACACCTCGCCCGACAGCAGCTTCCGCGCGAGCCGGTCGCCGATCTCCCGCTGCACGAGCCTGCGCAGCGGCCGGGCCCCGTAAGCGGGGTCGAACCCTTCGAGCGCCAACCACTCACGCGCGGCGTCGGTGACGTCGAGCGTGAGACGCCGATCGGCGAGGCGGGCGGCGAGGGCGTCGACCTGGAGGTCGACGATCCGGCCGAGCTGGTCGAGGTTCAGCGGGTCGAACATGACGACGTCGTCGAGCCGGTTGAGGAACTCGGGCTTGAACGACGCGCGCACGGCGCCCATGACGGCTTCGTGCTTCTGCTCGTCGGACAGGAGCGGGTCGACGAGGAACTGCGAGCCCAGGTTCGACGTGAGCACGAGGATGACGTTCCGGAAGTCGACGGTGCGGCCCTGGCCGTCGGTGAGACGGCCGTCGTCGAGCACCTGGAGGAGGATGTCGAAGACCTCGGGGTGGGCCTTCTCGACCTCGTCGAGGAGCACGACGGAGTAGGGCCGACGGCGCACGGCCTCGGTGAGCTGCCCGCCCTCCTCGTACCCGACGTACCCGGGGGTGCACCGACGAGCCGCGAGACGGAGTGCTTCTCGGAGTACTCGGACATGTCGATGCGCACCATGGCGCGCTCGTCGTCGAAGAGGAAGTCCGCGAGCGCCTTGGCGAGCTCGGTCTTGCCGACGCCGGTGGGTCCGAGGAACAGGAACGAGCCGGTGGGCCGGTTGGGGTCGGAGACCCCGGCGCGGGCGCGGCGGACGGCGTCGGACACGGCGGCGACAGCGGCCGACTGGCCGACGAGGCGTTCGCCGATGACGTCCTCCATGTGGAGGAGCTTCTCGGACTCGCCCTGGAGCAGCCGGCCGGCGGGGATGCCGGTCCATGCGGAGACGACCTCGGCGATCTCGTCGGCGGAGACCTTCTCGGGGACGAGCGGGGTCTCGTGCGCGACCTCCTCGGCGCCGGCCTCGGCGTCCTCGGCTGCTTCGGCCGCCGCAAGCTCCTGCTCGACGGCGGGGATCTCGCCGTAGAGGATGCGCGCGGCCTTCTCGAGGTCGCCCTCGCGCTGGAGGCGCTCGGCGTCGGAGCGGAGCTGGTCGAGCCTGACCTTGAGGTCGCCGACGCGGTTGTGGCCGGCCTTCTCGGCCTCCCACCGGGTCGTGAGCGCGGAGAGCTGCTCGCGGCGGTCGGCGAGGTCCTTGCGGAGGCGCTCGAGGCGCTCGCGCGAGGCGGCGTCGTCGGCCTCGGACAGGACGACCTCCTCCATCTCGAGGCGCGTGACGGCGCGCTGGAGCTCGTCGATCTCGGTCGGGGACGAGTCGAGCTCCATGCGGAGGCGGGACGCGGCCTCGTCGACGAGGTCGATGGCCTTGTCGGGGAGCTGGCGGCCGGTGATGTACCGGTCGGACAGCGCGGCGGCGGCGACGAGCGCGTCGTCGGCGATGGTCACCTTGTGGTGCGCCTCGTACCGCTCCTTGAGCCCACGCAGGATCGCGACGGTGTCCTCGACGGACGGCTCGCCGACGAATACCTGCTGGAACCGGCGCTCGAGCGCGGGGTCCTTCTCGATGTGCTCGCGGTACTCGTCGAGGGTGGTGGCGCCGACCATGCGGAGCTCGCCGCGGGCGAGCATGGGCTTGAGCATGTTGCCCGCGTCCATGGCGCCCTCTCCCCGGCGCCCGCGCCGACGACGGTGTGCAGCTCGTCGATGAACGTGACGACCTGCCCGTCGGACTGCTGGATCTCCTCGAGGACGGCCTTGAGGCGCTCCTCGAACTCGCCGCGGTACTTGGCGCCCGCGACCATCGACGCGAGGTCGAGCGCAACGAGCTTCTTGCCCTTGAGGGACTCGGGGACGTCGCCCGCGACGATGCGCTGCGCGAGGCCCTCGACGACGGCGGTCTTGCCGACGCCGGGCTCGCCGATGAGCACGGGGTTGTTCTTGGTGCGGCGCGAGAGCACCTGGATGACGCGACGGATCTCCGAGTCGCGGCCGATCACGGGATCGAGCTTGCCGTCGGCCGCCTGGGCCGTGAGGTCGTTGCCGTACTGCTCGAGGGCCTTGTAGGTGCCCTCGGGGTTGGGGCTGGTGACCTTGGCGTTGCCGCGGACGGACGGCAGGGCAGCACGCAGCGCGTCGACGGTCGCGCCGGCGGCGCGCAGGATGTCGGCGGCGGACGATGCGGCGCCGGCGAGCCCGATGAGCAGGTGCTCGGTCGAGACGTACTGGTCGCCGAGCGACTGCGCCTCCTTGCCGGCGAGGTCGAGCACGGCGCTCGTGGCTCGGCTCGCGGTGGGCTGCGCGACGGCGGATCCACTCGCCGTCGGGAGTGCGACGAGCGCGCCGCGGGCCTTCTGGCCGACGGCCTGGGTGTCGGCGCCGACGGCGTCGAGCAGCCCGCCCGCGACGCCGCCCCGCTGCTGGAGCAGCGCGTAGAGCAGGTGGACGGGCTCGAGCTGGGGGTTGCCGGCGGCCGACGCGCTCTGGATGGCGTCGCCGATCGCCTGCTGCGACATGGTCGTGAACTGGGTGTCCATAGGGTCTCCGGGGTCCTCCGGTCATCGGGGATGCTTCTGCTCAGAGCAACCTCTGCAGAGTTGAGCCTATTCCGCTCAAGTCTGGTTGTCAGCACACGGGACTACCCTCCCAAGCATGCTCCGCACGCCCCTCGCTCGACGACCGCTCCACACCCTCGCAACCCTGGCCACTCTGCTCGTGCTCACCACCGTGGGCGGGCTCGGCGCGAGCACCGCGCAGGCCGCCCCGAACGACCCGGCACCCACCGGCACCTCGACCGTCCAGCCGGGCGACCGCCCCGATTCGAACGAGGGGTCGAGCTTCCCGTGGGTGAGGCTCGTCATCATCGTGGCCGCGGCCGGCCTCGTCACCGTAGCGGTCGTCGGCGCCCGAACCCGCCGCTCGCTCGACCGGCCCGACGACGTCGGGCGGCCGCCCGCCGACCGATGACGTCCGACCTCTTCCGCCAGCCCCCGGTGGTCCGCGTCACCGCGAGGGGCGACCACTCGCTGCGCGCCGGGGCCTGGCCGAGGACGGTCCCCGCCGTCGACCAGCTCCTCCGCGAGGGCCTGACGCTCACGGAGGGCGTGACGTTCCTCGTCGGCGAGAACGGCTCGGGCAAGTCCACGATCGTCGAGGCGCTCGCCGTCGCCTACGGCCTGTCCCCGGAGGGCGGCACGGCGCACGGGCAGCACGCGACCCGCGCGACCGAGTCTCCGTTCAGCGACGCCATCAGCCTCCAGCGCGGCGTCGGGGCCGGCCGGTGGGGGTTCTTCCTGCGGGCCGAGACCATGCATGGCTGGTACACGTTCGTCGAGCAGACGGGCGGCAACCCGCGGAACCCGGACCCGCGGTTCCACGAGATGAGCCACGGCGAGTCGTTCCTCGCGGTGCTCGACAGGCGGTTCGACTCGCCCGGGTTCTACTGCCTCGACGAGCCCGAGGCGGCGCTGTCGTTCTCGTCGACGCTGACCCTGATGCGCACGCTCGACGACCTCGCCCGGTCGGGTGGCCAGATCCTCTGCGCGACCCACTCCCCCGTGCTCGCCGCGCTGCCCGGCGCGACGATCCTCGAGGTGGGGCCCTGGGGGCTGCGCCCTGCGTCCTGGGAGGACCTCGAGCTCGTCGAGCACTGGCGGTCGTACCTCACCGACCCGGCGCGCTACCTCCGCCACCTGCTCGGAGACTGACCCGGTCTGCGGCGGCGGCGTGCACCCCGCCGTCCTACCCTGAGGGCAACGGTCACGGACCGCTCACAGGCCAGGCGCGAGCCAGGGGACGACGATGACGACGAGCACGCGCACACTCCGTCCCCCGACCGGGAGGAGCAGGCGGCGCTCCACGGCGCTCGCCGCGCTCGGGGCGGTGTGCGCCGTCGTCCTCGCCGGGTGCGTGAAGCTCGACATGGCGTTCACGCTGCACAGCGACGACACGGCGTCCGGCACCGTGGTCTACGCCATCCAGGACTCCGCCGCCGAGGCGCTCGGGCAGGACCCCGAGGACCTCCTCACCGAGGGCACCGACGGCGAGGACCCGGCCACCGACTTCGGCGAGGGCGCGACGAGCGAGCCGTACCACGAGGGCGGATACACCGGCACGCGGATCACCCTGAAGAACACCAGCATCGACGACCTCGACCAGGGCAGCGGCGACGAGGACGCCCTCAGCATCAAGCGCGACGGCGACGAGTTCGTCGTGTCCGGCAAGCTCGACCTGGCCGAGCTCGCCGACGACTCGGGCGACCTCGGCGACGCCGGCTCGCTCGTGTCCCCGGACCAGATCGCGTCGCTCTTCGACGTGACGATCGCCATCACGTTCCCCGGCGAGGTCGTCTCGGCCGACAAGAGCGCGAAGGTCGACGGGAACACGGTCACGTGGACGTCCGACGCCGGCACCGTCCTCAACCTCGACGCACGCGGCAAGGCGACCGGCGACGGGGACGGCGGCGGGGGCGGCGGCGGGGTGCCCGTGTGGGTGTGGATCCTCGTCGGCGTGGTCGTGCTCGCGGTCGCGGCGGCGGTCGTCCTCGCCCTCACCCGGCACGGGCGGACGGACGGCGCCGCACCCGAGGCTGAGACTGCGTCGTCGGGCACGCCCCCGACGGCCGAGCCCACACCCCCGACGGTCGAGCCCACGCCCCCGACGCAGCCTCTGCCGCCCGCCGCGCCGCCTCAGCCCCCGGCCGACGGGCAGGCCCCTCCCCCTCCGCCAGCGTGACCGCGCCGCTCACACCGTGAGCGACGGCTCCTCGGGAGTCGACAGCGTGAGCACGACGCCGGCCACCCGCGGCGTCTCGGCGACCGTCCGTTCGAGCCTGTTCAGGCGGCGCGCGGCGACGTGCTCCACGTCGTCCCCGACGAGGTCGACGCTCGCCACCAGATACAGCGAGCGCGGACCGACGTACTCGAGCCGCAGGTAGGTGACGCGCGCGACGTCGGGCAGAGCGAGGAGCCGCGAGAGGGCGGCGCGGCGCGTGCGCTCGTCCACGCCCGCTCCCACGAGGAACTCGCGGTTGCGCTGGATGAGCACGATCGCGATCACGCCCAGCACGAGCCCGACGACGATCGACCCGATCGCGTCAGGGACCGGCGACCCGGTGAGCTGGTGGGCGAGGATCCCGACGAACGCCACGACGAGGCCCACGAGGGCGGCGGCGTCCTCGGCGAACACGGCCCGCAAGGTCGGGTCCGACGTCGCGATGACATGCTCGACGACGTCACGCTCGGCCTCCCGCGCCTCCACCCGCGCCTGCCGGACCGACCGCAGGAACGACGTCCCCTCGAGGACGAACGACAGCGCGAGCACCGCGTACGCGACCCCGAAGTCCGTGGCGGGCTCGGCGTGGAAGAGCTCCTGGATGCCGTGCGTCACGGACACGCCCGCCCCGACGGCGAACAACCCGATCGCCGCGAACATCGACCACACGTACGCCTCGCGCCCGTAGCCGAGCGGGTGGACGACGTCGGCCTTCCGCCGCGACGACCGGTCCGCGACCAGCAGGAACACCTCGTTGCCGGTGTCGGCCCACGAGTGCACAGCCTCCGCGACCATCGACGCGGACCCCGTGAGCACCGCGGCC
The DNA here is from genome assembly GCF_030161555.1 of Luteimicrobium album. GTDB lineage: Bacteria > Actinomycetota > Actinomycetes > Actinomycetales > Cellulomonadaceae > Luteimicrobium > Luteimicrobium album. The sequence continues at coordinate 1,943,645 of NZ_BSUK01000001.1, read as the reverse complement.
ACCGACTTCGCGACCGCCACCGCGAGGTTCGCGGCGAACGCGATCACGACGGTGAGCGTCGAGTCGCTCTTCTCGTCGGACGGCGCGGCGACACGGGGCGTGCCGGGCACGGCCGCCCGCGCGTCGGGCGCTGTCGCGGGCGGGGTGTCGGCCATGCCGTTCGGTCTAGCACGCCGACGTACCGCCGGCCCGTCGAGCCGTCCACCGCCGTCGAGGCGGCGCGCTCTCCTCGAGTCTTCGCGAGCTCGCCACTGTCTCGGCGGGGAAGCGCTACCTCGGCGCGTCCGACGACGGCTCCCGGCCCTCGTCCTCTTCGGCGGCTTCGGCCGCGTCCTCCTCGGCGAGCGCGGCCTCCTGGTCGGCGGTGAGATCGTCGACGACGAGGTCCTCGTGCACGACCTTCCCGGTCCGGAACCCGGCCCGCCCCACCATGTGCGCCCCGACCGGCGCGGTGAGGAGCTGGAACACGACGACGAGCACGAGCATCCCGACGACGGACCACACGTGCACCCGCAGCCCGACCCCCACGAGCATGAGGATCAGCCCCAGCACCTGGGGCTTGGTCGCCGCGTGCATGCGGGCGAGCAGGTCGGGGAACCGGACGATCCCGATGCCGGCCGCGAACGCGAGGAACGCGCCGAGCAGCATGCAGATCGCGGCGACGACGTCCGCGACGCCGATCCAGTCGACGGTCATCGCTCGGCCTCCTCGGTCCGGTCGTCCACCGGGGGCGGCAGCTCGATGAGGCCCTCTTCCTCGCGCTCGGCGGCCGCGAACCGCGCGACCGTCACCGACCCGACGAACGCGACCATCGACATGACGACGAGGATCGGGATGGTCGTGGCGCGCCGCGAGTACGCGGCCTCGAGCGCGATCGCGCCGACGATCGTCGTCGTGAACACGTCGAGCGCGACGGTGCGGTCGAGCATCGACGGCCCGCGCTCGGCCCGGTAGATGGCGCACCCGGCGGCCACCGTGAGCAGCGCGATCGTGATGACGAAGACGACGGTCATGCGGGCACCCCTCTCCGGGTCGCGAGGCCCGCGGCCTCGAGCTCGGCGTCGGACGCGAGCGCCCGCAGCACGCGCGCCTCGAGCGCGAGCACGTCGGCACGCACCTTGTCGACGCCGCCGTACGCCTCGAGGTCGAGCACGTGGAGGTACAGCATCCCGGTGAGCCGGTGCACCTCGACGACGAGCGAGCCCGGCACGAGCGAGCTGAGCTCGGCGGTCACGGTGAGGTAGATGTCGCTGGGGTTCCGCAGCCGCACGCCGACCACGGCGCCGCGCGGCTGCCGTCCGGGCCGCAGCGCCTGCCACGCGACCTGGAAGGAAGCGAGGAACAGGTCGAGGCCGAACCGCACGAACAGGGCCAGCAGGCGCAGCGGACGGACGTGCCCGTGGAACGGGAGCTGCGGGAGGGGCAGCAGCACGACGACGAGCAGCCCGAGCAGGAGCCCCGCGAGCACGTTGCCCCACGTGACCGACCCCCACAGGAGCACCCAGACGAGCGCGAGCCAGAGGATCGCCGACCACTGGTGGCGCAGCCGCTCGCGCCAGGTCGTCCGACGGCGGACGTGCAGGCTCATGGCGTGCCCTCCCCGGTGTCGACGGCGCTCGCCGGCCCCGCGGGGGCGCCCGCCTTGGGGATGGTCTCGTTCGACTCGCCGACGCCGCGGTCGTGCCCGTCCGGGAACACGGCCTCGACGTACGAGCCGTCACGCAGCGCGGCGGCGGCGCGGTCCGCGTAGGAGTACAGCGGCCCGGCGAACACGGTGAGCGCGAGCCCGAACGCGACGAGCGCGCCGGTCGGGACGACCATCCCGCGCGGCACCCGTGCGTCGGTCTCGATCTCCTGGGGCGCCTCCTGCCAGAACGCCTTGTTCCACGCCTTGACGATCGCGTAGAGCGTCAGCAGCGACGTCACGACCGAGCCCACGACCAGCGTGTACGCGAGGAACCCGCCTGTGCGGACGCCATCCTCGACGAGCCCGACCTTGCCGAGGAACCCGGACAGCGGCGGGATCCCCGCGAGGTTCATCGCAGGGATGAAGAACAGGATCGCGAGCCCGGGGGCGAGCTTCGCCAGGCCGCCGAGCCGGTCGAGCGACGTCGACCCGCCGCGGAGCTCGACGAGCCCGACGACGAGGAACAGCGCCGTCTGCACCGTGATGTGGTGCACCACGTAGAAGATCGCCGCGGCCGTCCCGGGCTGGGTCGCGAGCGCGATGCCGAACAGCATGTAGCCGATGTGGCTGACCAGCGTGAAGGACAGGAGACGTTTGATGTCGTCCTGCGCGACGGCGCCGAGGATCCCCACGAGCATCGTCAGCAGCGCGACCCACATGAGCCCCTGGTCGATCCGCGGGTCCGTGGGGAACAGGAGGGTCTGGGTGCGCAGGATCGCGTAGACGCCGACCTTGGTCAGCAATCCCGCGAACACGGCCGTGACCGGGGCGGGGGCCGTCGGGTACGAGTCCGGCAGCCAGGCCGACACCGGGAACATCGCCGCCTTGATCCCGAACGCGAGCAGGAGCAGGAGCTGGATCGCGAGCCTGGTCCCGGGTTCGACGTCGGGCAGGCGCTCCGAGAGCTGCGCCAGGTTCACGGTGCCCGTGGCCGCGTAGGTGAGCGCGATCGCGATCAGGAAGACGATCGAGGACAGCAGCGCGACGACGACGTAGATCGAGCCCGCGCGGATGCGCTCGCCCGTGCCGCCGAGCGTCAGGAGCACGTAGCTCGCCGCGAGCAGGATCTCGAAGCCGACGTACAGGTTGAACAGGTCGCCCGCGAGGAACGCGTTGCAGACCCCCGCCGCGAGGACGAGGTACGTCGGGTGGTAGATCGAGACCGGGATGCTCTCGGTCTCCTCCTCGGCCTCCTCGCTCACGCCCTGGGCCAGCGAGTAGAGGAGGACGCAGAGGAGCACGAACGACGACACCGTCACCATGAGCGCGCTCAGGCGGTCCGCGACCAGGTCGATCCCGATGGGCGCTGCCCAGTTCCCGACGTCGACGACGAGCGTCCGGTCGTCCGTCAGGACCAGCAGCGCGATGCCGACGGCGAGCACGCCCGCGAGCGCCACGACGCTCACGACGCGCTGGACGCGTGGCCGGCGCGCGAACACGAGCGCGAGGCCCGCTGCGAGCAGCGGCAGGACGACGGGCAGCGGCACGAGGTCGGTGGCCGTCAGGTCGGTCCAGCTCATGTCGCCTCCCCTCCCGTGCGGGTCACGGGTCCGGGGCCGCTGATGTCGTCGTCCGTCTCGTCGCGCGTCCGGGCGGCCTCCTCGTCGAGCGTCTCGCCCGACTCGACGGCGTCGGCGTCCTCGAAGCTCGGTTCGTTCTTGGCGGCGAGCCGCGCGATGCGGCGGTCCTCGACGTCGTCCTGGACCTCGTCGTGGCCGTGGAGCTGCCACGACCGGTAGGCCATGGCGAGGACGAACGCCGTGAGGCCGAGCGTGATGACGATCGCGGTGAGGATCATGGCCTGCACGAGCGGGTCGCTCATGTGCCACAGGGGCGTGGTCCCGAGGATCGGGGCGCCCCCGGCACGCCCGCCGGCGACGAGCAGCAGCAGGTTGATGCCGTTGCCCAGCAGGATGAAGCCGATGAGCACGCGCGTGAGGCTGCGCTCGAGCAGCAGGTAGACGCCGGTCGTCACGAGCACGCCGATGGCGAGCACGAGGACGGCGGCGGGGGTGGTGTCGATGACGTTCACCGGTTCGCCTCCTCAGCTCGATGTCCGCGTGCCGGTCGATCTCGGCGCCGAGCGACCGGAGGATGTCGAGCACGAGCCCGACGACGACGAGGAACACCCCGACGTCGAAGAACAGCGACGTCACGAGGTGCACCTCCCCGACGAGCGGCACGTGCAGGTCGAAGATCGTCGACTGCAGCACCTCCCCGCCCGCGAGCATCGCGACGAGGCCGACGCCGACGGACAGGAACAGGCCCGTGCCCAGCAGCACGCCGGGCTGGACGGGCGCGGCCTCCCCAGCTCGTACCGGCCGCCCGCGAGGTAGCGCACGACGAGCGCGATGCCGACGACGAGCCCCGCCGCGAACCCGCCGCCCGGGTTGTTGTGCCCGGAGAACAGCAGGAAGACGGCGTAGACGATCATCGAGTGGAACAGCAGGCGCGCGACGACCTCGAAGATGACGGACCGGCGGCGCGGGGCGAGGGTCGCGCTCGCCCGCAGCCACACCTGCATCCGGTTCCACGCCTCGGGCGCGGTCCCCCGACGGCGCAGCGCCGCCCCGCGGTCGTCCTCGTCGGTGCCCGCGGACCACACCCCGGGCGCCTCGTCGCCGACGCGCGCCCGCTCGGAGTCCTCGGCGCGCAGGATCGCGCCGCCGCGGCGCCTCAGGAACACGAGCGACGCGACGCCCGTGGCCGCGACGAGCAGCACGGAGATCTCGCCCATGGTGTCCCAGGCTCGGATGTCCACGAGGGTCACGTTGACGATGTTCTTGCCGCCGCCGTACGAGTACGCCTCGTCGGGGAACTGCGCGGAGACCGGCGTGGCCGTCCGGGCGTTCGGCGCGACGACGGCGAACGCCATGACCGTGACCCCCGCGACCAGGCCGATCGCGAGCCGCGTCCAGCGGCTGCGGGCCAGGGGCCGGTTCGAGAAGTACGGGGGCAGCCGGCGCAGCACGAGCACCATGACGACGAGCGTCACGGTCTCCACGAGCACCTGGGTCAGCGCGAGGTCAGGGGCGCCGTGCAGCAGGAACAGCACGGCGTTGCCGTAGCCCGCGATGCCCGCGAGGAACACGGCCTTGAGCCGGCGACGCGACCGGGCGGCCAGCACCGCGGCGACCCCGATCGCCGCGACGACCACGATCTGGGCGGGCGTGTCCCAGCCCCGCAGGTCCTGCGGCCACGTGGTGTTCGTGACCAGGACGACCCCGGGAACGCCGCCATGACGATGACGATCACGCCCAGGTAGAAGGGCAGCGACCCGCGCTGGGTGAAGGACGTGACGTCGGCAGCGGCGTCGTCGAGCCGGCGCATCGAGCGGCGGTAGACGACGTCCGCCTCGGGCAGGTGCCAGCGTGTCCACCACGCGCCGACGCGGGCCTGAAACCCCTCGACCCGGATGCGCCACCACCACGCGAGCGCTCCGACGCCGAGGATGAGGACGGTCAGCCCGAGCGCCGGCCCGAGCCCGCCCCACAGCGCGAGGTGGCCCGGCTCGCCGACGGGCAGCGTGTCCGCGTAGGGCGAGAGCAGGTGCTCGCCCAGGTGCGGCACGAGCGCCGCGGCGAGCCCGAGGACCGCGAGGACCAGCGGCGGCACCGTGAGGTACGGCGACTGGACGTGCAGCGTGGACGGGTCGATCGGAGGCTCGGGCGCGGTCCCGTCGGCGTCCGGGCGCACCGCGACCGCGGCGTGCTTGGTGGCGAACGCACCCCAGAAGAACCGCAGCCCGTAGGCGACCGTGAGCATCGAACCCACGACGACGGCCGCCAGCACCAGCCCGTCGACCCACCCGGGCAGCGTGCCGGCCGGGTGGAGCAGCGCCTCGAGGCCGGCCTCCTTCGCGACGTACCCGGCGAACGGGGGCAGGCCGATCATCGACGCGGTCGCGAGGCCTCCCGCGACCGCGGTGACCGGCATCCTCCGGCCCACCCCGGTGAGGCGGCGCAGGTCGCGCGTCCCGGTCGCGGCGTCGACCACGCCGGTCACGAGGAACAGCGACGCCTTGAACATGGCGTGCGCGCCGAGCATCGCGATGCCCGCGAGCGCCGTCGCACGGCTCCCGAGCCCGACGAGGAGCGTGATGAGCCCGAGCTGGCTGACCGTCCCGAACGCGAGGACGAGCTTGAGGTCCTGCTGGCGCAGCGCGCGGTAACCCCCGAGGAGGAGGGTGCCGCACCCGAGCACGATCACGATCGTCTGCCACACGGTGAGCTGGGCGTACGCGGGCGCGAACCGCGCGACCAGGTAGACGCCCGCCTTCACCATCGCCGCGGCGTGGAGGTAGGCGCTCACGGGCGTCGGCGCGGCCATGGCGGCGGGGAGCCAGAAGTGCAGCGGGATCAGGGCCGACTTGGTCGCTGCACCGGCGAGCAGGCACACCACCGCGGCCGTCACGGCCGTGCCCGACGGCGGGTGGGCGATCACCTGCGAGAGCGAGTACGTCCCCGCGGCCTCGCCCAGGATGACGACGCCGACGAGCATGGCGAGCCCGCCCGCCGTCGTGATGACGATGGCCTGCATGGCCGCGCGCCGGGACGCCTTGCGCTCCGCGTAGTGGCCGATGAGCAGGTACGACGCGACGGTCGTGAGCTCCCAGAACACGAACAGCAGGAGCATGTCGTCTGCGGTGACGAGGCCCACCATGACGCCGGCGAACCCCACGAGCGTGGCCCCGAAGCGGTGCAGCCCGTGGGCCGACGGCGCGAAGTACGCCGAGCAGTAGACGAGGACGAGCGCCCCCACGCCGCCGACGAGCAGCAGCATGAGCCAGGACAGCGTGTCGAGCCGGAACGTCAGCGTGAGCCCGAGCTGCGGGACCCACTGCCAGTGCTGGACCGGCACGTCGCCGTGCATGACCCGGGTGGTGCACGCGAGCGCGTAGACGGCCGCGGAGGCCGGGGCGAGGGCCAGCACGAGGAAGCCTCGGCGGCCGAGCCAGGAGATGATCGCAGGCGCCAGCAGCACCATCAGCAGATGGGCTACGAGCAGCTGCAGCACGTCCGCTCCGTCCTGTCGGGGGCGGGGGTCGCGAACGACCGGGGGACCGCAAGGATCGTACCAAGCAGAGACCTATCGGACGTCATCGTCCGGCTGCCGCGGTCCCGGCCGGACGGAGGCTACTCGGCTTCCTGTTCCAGGTCCGCGACGCCCACGAGGAAGCCGTCCTCGTCCGCCACCTCGCCGCCGACGGCGTGCTGCAGCGCCGCCGCGATCTCCCCCACCACGCCGAGGGCGCGGGTCCGGGAGAGCACGTGGGCCAGCGGCGGCTCCTCGCGCTGCGAGGCCTCGAGGTCGGGCGCCTCCCACCGCACGTGGTACGCGAGCGCGCCGCCCGCCGTCCACGGCAGCCCCTCGAGCGCGAGCGGCACGATCGGCTCCGCGCCGACCTCGACCGCGACCACGCCGTCGGGCCCCAGGTCGACGAGGACCGCGTAGCCCTCGAGCGTCATGGGCTGCGAGAGGAACGCCATGTCGACCTCGTCGGCCGCGTGCTGGACGGCGCGCACCTGGTCCTCGGAGAGCTCGCCGATGCCGAGCGCCGCCGGGTCGTAGGCGATCTGCGGCGGACCCGCCCACTCGACGCCGGTCGTCGCGAGGTGTGCCGACGGCTCCACCTGCCGGAGCAGCGTCTGGGCGGCCTCTGGCTCGAGCCACACGTCCGTGAACAGCGTCAGGTCGACGTTCGCGTCGGGGTCCGGGACGAGCGTGACGTCCGGGCTGACGGCTCCGCCCAGGTCGACCCGGATCGCGCCCGCGAGGCGCCGGGCGGCCGCCACGAGCCAGTCGACGACGATGCCCTCCTCCCCCGTCGGCAGCCCGACCGGGAACGCACGGCCCAGACCGTCACGGTCCCCGCTGCCCGGGTACGGGGGCTCCCCACGGTCCCGCGCGCACGTCACGTCGAACACGTAGGCCGTCCGGTCGGGCAGGCCCGTGCCGAAGCCGTCGGTGAACTGCGGCGCGTACGGCCCCACCAGCACCGTGCTCGCCGTGAGCCGCAGCACGCCCGGCTCGCCCGGCCGCGCCCACCGGCCCGGCGCCGAGATCAGGTCGATCCCCTCGGGCGCGACGTCCCAGTGCGCGCCCGGGAACCGGCTGACAGCGAGCGCCTCGACCTCGTCGGGCAGCACCTCGGACGCGAAGCCCAGCAGGTGTCGGGAGCGGTCGAGCGGGGCTGCAGCCGTGACGGCCGGCAGGAGCGGGAGCGGTGAGGCAGGCACGTAGTCTCTCGGGTCCTCGGGTTCGGTGGGAAGGTCTTCCGGAAGGCCGGTCACGCTAGACCTCCGTGCGGTGGAAGCTCTGCCACGACCGCGACGCCGTCGGGCCGCGCTGACCCTGGTACCGCGAGCCGTACTTCTCGCTGCCGTACGGGTGCTCGGCGGGCGACGAGAGCCGGAAGAAGCACATCTGGCCGATCTTCATGCCCGGCCACAGGGTGATGGGGAGCGTCGCGACGTTGCTCAGCTCGAGCGTCACGTGCCCCGAGAACCCCGGGTCGATGAAGCCCGCCGTCGAGTGCGTGAGCAGACCCAGGCGCCCCAGGCTGGACTTGCCCTCGAGCCGCGCCGCGACGTCGTCGGGCAGGGTGACCGCCTCGAACGTGGAGCCCAGGACGAACTCCCCCGGGTGCAGGACGAGCGGCTCGTCGCCCTTCGCCTCCACCAGCCGGGTCAGCTCCGGCTGCTCCTGCGACGGGTCGATGAACGGGTACCGGTGGTTGTCGAACAGGCGGAAGAACTTGTCGAGCCGGACGTCGATGCTCGACGGCTGCAGCATCGACGGCTCGTACGGGTCGAGGACCACGCGCCCGGCGTCGAGCTCGGCACGGATGTCACGATCGGAGAGCAGCACGCCCACACGGTAGCCCGAAGTCCTGGGCGCGTGGTGACGTGGGTCATACCCGTCAGGCGCGGAGCGGGCGCCCTTGTGCGTCGACCGTGTACGAGCCCTTCGAGGCGGCGAGGTACACGATGCCCTCGATGAAGCCCCACAGCCCGCCCAGGCCGAGCGTCACGAAGGTGACGACGATCTGCAGGATCCCGATGCCCGTGTAGCCGAGGTAGAAGCGGTGGACCCCGAGCGAGCCGAGGAAGATCCCGAGGAGGCCTGCGACCAGCTTGGACTTCGCGTACGGGTCGACGGGCGCGTAGCCGTAGGGCACCTGGCCCGGGTACGGCTGCTGCCCCGGGTACGGGGCCTGGCCGGGGTACGGAGCCTGGGCGCCGTAGGGCTGCTGGCCGGGGTAGGGCTGCTGGCCGGGATACGGCTGCCCGGCATAGGGCTGCTCCTGGCCCGGGTAGGGCTGCTGACCGGGGTACGGCTGGCCGGAGGGCTGGCCCTGCGGAGGCTGCTGCCCGGCGTACGGGTCCTGGGGCTGGCCGCTGGGCGGGCCGTAAGGGGGCTGTGACATGAGGCGGTCCTCCGGGCAGGTATGATCGACGTCGCACGCTGGCGTTCGAGGATGGTCCCACACGCGGGAGCACCCACGGATCCGCGTCTCGCGGGTGTAGTTCAATGGTAGAACTTCAGCTTCCCAAGCTGACAGCGCGGGTTCGATTCCCGTCACCCGCTCTACACGCGACGAAGGGCCGGCCCTCCCTGAGGACCGGCCCTTCGTGCGTCCACCGCGCCTGCGCGCCGGAGCTACCCTCGGCCGCCGAGGCGCCGGTAGACGACGTCGATCCGGTGGGCGAGGCGCGCGACGCCCACGAGCCCGACGACGAGGCCCGCGCCGGCCAGGACGAGCCCGAGCGCCACCCGTCCGTCGGACGTGCCGCTGCTGTCGACGGCGGCGGCGCCGAGCTCTCCCGCGAGGAAGAAGAGCAGCCCGACGACGAACAGGACCGTCCCGAGCACGAGGGGCACGGCCGTCTCCCGTCCGCCGGCGGGAGGGAGCTCGAGCGCGTCGGGCCGGCCTGCGTCGTCGTCCGCCGTAGGTTCCGTGGTCATGGCCGGAACGGTAGCGCCGAGCACGGTGCCGGGGTCAGGGGGCCGGGCGTGTCCGGGGCTTGAGGTGCACGTCGGGGAGGACCGGCGCGGGCAGCGGCCCGCCCGCGTACCCGACGACCTCGCCGAAGCGTCCCGACGCCACGCCCGCCGCGTACGCGGTGCCGCCGTGGTTCGGCCCCTCCCCCGACGTCATGACCAGCCCGGTCTGCCAGTCGGCGCGGGCGCGGGCGACGTCGTCGTGCGTGCGGCCGACGAAGTTCCACCACATCACGACGTCCTCGCCGAACGGCTCGCCGCCGAGCAGCATCACCCGGGCGCCGACGGTGCCGGCGTCGTCGGTCACGGCGTCGGGACCGGCCTCCAGCACGAGTTCCGACGCCCCCGGCGCGACGTACGCGAGGTGATCGCGCTCGACGTCCACACCCTCCACGCTCACGGCCCCGGCGTCGAGCAGGACGGCGTGCTCGAACCCGGGCTCGGTCCGCACGACGACGCGCGCCCCGGGTGCGAGGTCGAGCTGCGCCCCGACGAGGGGCGTGAAGGCAGTCGCGGGGGACGTCGCGGCGACGACCTCGTCGGGCCCGTCGGCGAGCGCGAGAGTCCCGAGCAGCACGTGCGCCACCGCGCCCTCGACCCGGAGGACGGGCAGGTCGGCGTGGTGCTCGAAGAAGGGTGCGCCGTCGAGCGCCCCGGACGGCAGCGCGGTCCAGAGCTGGACGCCGTGGAGCGTGCGGGTCACCGTGCCGGCGGGGGTCTCCTCGGAGTGCGAGATCCCGCGCCCGGCGGTCATGAGGTTGAGCTCGCCGGGCCGGACGGTCTCGAGCGAACCCACCGAGTCGCGGTGCAGCACCTCGCCCGCGAACAGCCACGTGACCGTCTGCAGGCCCGTGTGCGGGTGCGGGGGAACCTGCATGCCGGGGCCGGTGGTGACGTCGTCGGGCCCGTAGTGGTCCGCGAAGCACCAGGCGCCGACGAGCGAGCGCGCCCGCTGCGGGAGGGTCCGGCGCACGGTCATCGCGCGAGCCCCGCCCAGGGGGACGGTGCGCGGCGTGAGGAGCTGGACGCCGTCGGCGGCACCGGAGCGGCAGAGCTGTTCGGCCGGCCGCGTCTCGAGGTTGCTCACCCGCCCACGCTAGCCCCGACGCGGCACCGGCGTTCGGGACGGGCGGGGCGGGCGGGGCCGGTGGCTACCGCGGGAGCGGGCCGTCGTAGGAGCTGCGCGCGAGCTCGACGGCGGGCAGGTGGTCGTCGGTCCAGTCGGCGAGAGCGGCGAAGACGGGCGACAGGCTCCGGCCGAGCTCGGTGATCTCGTACTCGACGCGCGGCGGCACCTCCGCGAAGTACTGCCGCCGCACCAGGCCGTCGCGCTCGAGCTGGCGGAGTCGCTCGGTCAGGACCTTCGGCGTGATGGTGCCGAGCTGCCGCTCGAGCTCACCGAACCGCAGCCGTCCGGACCGGTGGAGCGTCCACAGGATCGGGGTCGTCCAGCGGCTGAAGAGCAGGTCCACGGTCGGGCTGATCCGGCACGCCACCGGGGCGTCGACGGTGATCGGGTCGGTGCTGGTCATCCCGCTCCAATGCTTTCCAGGGGGAACGTGCTGTCCGGGGGCTCCTACGTTCCTCGGGTCGCCGCCGCCCGGCCGCGACCCGATGGGCCTCGTTCATCGGAAGCATCTCACCGAGGAGCAACCCTTGATCGTCGTCACAGGCGCCACCGGCAACGTCGGCCGCCCCCTCGTCGAGTCCCTCGTGCGCTCCGGCCACGCCGTGACCGCCGTCTCCCGCGGGGTCACGTCCCCGCCTCCGTCCCTCCCCGGCGTCACCGCGAGGACCGCGGACCTCGCCGACGCGGCGAGCCTGACGCTCGCACTCGCCGGGGCGAAGGCGCTCTATCTCCTGGTGTCCGGTGCGGGCGCGCACGTGGACGGCGCGGCCGTGCTGCGCCGTGCGGCCGACGCCGGGGTCGAGCGCGTCGTGCTCCAGTCCTCCCAGGCGGCCGGCACCCGGCCCGACGCCGTCTCGCACGCTACCCTGGCCGCGCTCGAGGAGCAGGTCCGGTCCTCCGGCATGGCCTGGACGATCCTGCGCCCCGGAGGGTTCGCCACCAACGCGTTCGCCTGGGCGCCCTCGATCCGCGGGCAGCGCACCGTCTTCGCCCCCTTCGCCGACGTCGCGCTCCCCGCCGTGGATCCCCTCGACATCGCCGGTGTCGCGGCCGCCGCCCTCACCGGCGACGTCCACACGGGCCGCACCTACACGCTCACCGGCCCCGAGGCGACCAGTCCGCGACGGCGGACGGAGATCCTCGCGGACGTGCTCGGCGACGAGCTCGCTCTCGTCGAACTCGGCCCCGACGAGGCCCGGGAGCGTCTGCTGCAGGTGATGCCCGAACCGGTCGCCGACGGCACGCTCGCCGTCCTCGGCCGTCCGACGCCCGACGAGCTCCGCGTCAGCCCCGACGTCGAGGACGTCCTCGGGCGACCCGCCACCTCGTTCGCCACCTGGGCCCGCCGCAACGTCGACGTCTTCCGCTGAGGCTCCCAGGCGCGTGTCAGGGGCGGCTGGAACGATCGGTGACAGCGAAGGCCCCTCGGAGTACGAGTCCGAGGGGCCTTCTCTGGGCCGCTAGTCCCAACACCGACACCGTGTGACGTCACGGCTCGGCACGGACACTCGCGCCCACCTTCCATGCGCGCGCAGGCCGTGCCTCTCGCGGCCGGTCTCCCGGGCCCGTGCGCACCCTGCGCCGTCCTGCAGCTTCTCGTGCCTGCCGGCCCTGTGCCGGACCAGCGGCGTGCGAGGGGTGGTGCACCGTTCTCCGTTCGACCGTCCGGCCGGCTACCAGGGCGACGCTCCTCCGCGTGGCGGTTCTCCGAAGCGTCGTCGCAGCGGCAGGCCGTAGCACTGTTGTAGACCCGGTTCGGGCGGCCGACAACCCCTGCTCCGGGTCAATCTCGTCGCGCTGCGAACGCACAGGGTCGTCCACAGCGGCTTCGGCGGAACGGCGTCGTCGCGCACACCCCTGTGGAGGAAATCTGTGGACGGCGGTCAGCCCGCGTGGGCCGCGAGGATCGCCCTCAGGTCTGTCCCGGACGGCAGGACGCCGTAGCCCAGGCCGCGGTCCTCGCCCAGTCGCGCGGCGACGAAGGCGTCCGCCGAGCCCTCCGGCGCGAACCGCACCATGAGCGAGGCCTGCAGCGCGAGCGCGAGGGCCTCGACGAGCCGGCGCGCCTGGGCGGGGGCCGCGCCCGGGTCGCGCGACACCCCCGCCACGAGCCGGCGCGTGCGCACGACGTGCCGGTCGAGGATCGCGCTCGCGCCCGTCGCACGCGACACCTCGGCGTCGAACGCCTCGAAGCTCTCCGGGTCGCGGGCGAGCGCGCGCAGGACGTCGAGCGCGATCACGTTGCCCGACCCCTCCCAGATCGCCATGACGGGCTGCTCGCGGTAGCGCCGCGCGAGCGGGAACGCCTCGGTGTAGCCGTTGCCGCCCAGGCACTCCATCGCCTCGTACGCGTGCGCCGGCCCGCGCTTGCACACCCAGTACTTCGCGACGGCGGTCGCGAGGCGCGAGAACGCGCGGGCCTGGGCGCCGTCGTCGTCCCGCGCGGTGGCTGCGTCGAACGCGGCGGCGAGCCGCAGCGACGTGAGCGTCGCGGCCTCCGACTCGAGCGCGAGGTCCGCGAGCACCGCGGTCATGGCGGGCTGGTCGACGAGCCGCGCGCCGAACGCCGTGCGGTGCCGCGCGTGCCACAGCGCCTCGGCGACGCCCTGCCGCATCCCCGCGGCCGTCCCGTGGACGCAGTCCTCGCGGGTCCGCGCGACCATCTCGATGATCGTCCGCACGCCCAGCCCGGGCTCCCCGACCAGGTACCCGACGGTCCCGTCGAGCTCGATCTCGCCCGACGCGTTCGACCGGTTGCCCAGCTTGTCCTTGAGCCGCTGGATCCGGAACACGTTGCGCGTGCCGTCGTCGAGCACGCGGGGCACGAGGAAGCACGAGACGTCGTCGTCGGGCCGCTCCTCGCCCGACGGCGCCCGCCGGGTCGCGCGGGCGAGCACGAGGAACGCGTCGGACATCGGAGCGGAGCAGAACCACTTGTGCCCGGTGAGCAGGTGCGGGGCGCCGGGCTCGGTCGCGGAGCCGTCCCCGTCGCCCGCCGCGGGGCGGGCGAGCGTCGTGCCGGCCCGCACGTCGGACCCGCCCTGCTTCTCGGTCATCGCCATGCCGAACAGCGCGCCGCGCTTGCGGTCCTCGCCCTCGCCGAAGGGCGCGAGACGGCCGTCGTACTCGCGGCCCAGGAGCCGCGGGACCCAGACCTCGGCGACCGACGGCGCGTGCGCGAGCGAGGGCACGGCCGCGTGCGACATCGAGACCGGGCACGCGTGACCCGGCTCGACCTGGGCGAACAGGCTGAAGACGGCGGCCCGGACGACGTTCGCGCCCGGCCGCGGCTCCGCCCACGCTGACGTGTGGGCGCCGTGCGCGACCGCCGCACCGAGCACCCGGTGGTAGGCGGGGTCGTAGTCGACCTCGTCGACCCGGCGGCCCCAGCGGTCGAACGTCCGCAGCTCGGGGGTGAAGCGGTTCGCACGCTCGGCGTCGGCCTGGAAGCCGGCCGAGCCGACGAGGCGCCCGACGTCGTGCAGGCGGTCGTCGCCCCAGGCGCCCCCGAACGCGTGGACGGCGCGGCGGAGCGCCGGGAAGTCCGCGTACTCGTCGACGCCCTCGCGGGGCGGCGCCTGGTTGGTGACCTCGTGCGTGACGTGCGGCTGCGGGCGCGTCACGCCGTCGCCCCGAGGACGCCCTGCAGGCAGAACCCGAGGATCGTCGCGACGAGCACGTCCGGGTCGACGCCGTCGACGAGCGGCGCGAGCGGGCTCGTGAGCGCGCCCGCGACCGCCCCCACCAGGGCCGCACCCACGATGCGAGTGTCCTGGGCGGGCAGCTCGCCGGACGCGACGCCGTCGGACGCGATGGCGCCGAACAGGTCCGCGTACTCACGCGCGAACAGGGTGCGCTCCGCCTCGACCGCGGGGTCCGCGGGCTCGAGCAGGAGCGCCCGCGCCAACCTCCGACGACGCAGCGCGCGCCGGGCGAACGTGTTCACCACACGCGCCAGGCGAGCCTGGGCGGCGGTGGCGGGTGCGTCGTCGGTCCGGGGCTCGGCCGCCTCGCCGACACGGGCGAGCTCGGCCGACGCGATCGCGCGGAACACCGCCGTGAGGAGGTCGGCGCGGGCCGGGAAGTAGGTGTACACGCTGCTCGGGCCGAGGCCGGCGCGCGTGGCGACGGCCTGCACGGTGGCGCCCGCGAAGCCGCGCTCGGCGACGACCTCGACGCCGGCTTCGATCAGGGCGGCGCGACGACGGTCGCGCGCGGCTCGGGTGGCGTCGGTCTCGCGGTACGGCACGCAGTCCTCCTCGGCGTCCCCGAGTCCGGACGCTCGGGAACGCGAGAGGGAGACGCCGTTGTCCCCTCTCGCTCGAAGCATCGAAGCACGGTTCGGAGCTTCCGGGGAGGTCTGAGTGGGACAGGTGACCCAATCGTTATCCGACACTCAGCCTCTCCGCGAAGCAGTACGGCCGCCGGTATACCTCGCGAGGCATACCGGCGGCCGTCCTACTTCGGCGTCGAGATCGGCGTCAGGGTCAGCGGTGGCCGTGGCCCCCTCTGTTCCCGTGACCGCCGTGGCCTCCGCGGGGCTCGGCGAGGGTGAGCACCGCGACCGTGCGCGCGGGGACGGAGACGGTGCCGGTGCGCGCGTCCCACGTGGTCCGCTTGACGACCGGGTCGTCCCCCTGGCGCTGGAGGGTCGAGAGCACGTAGCCCTTGCCCTTCAGCGCGGAGAGCGTCTCGGTGGCCGTCGTCGTGCCGGCGTTGAACACGACGAGGACGCCGTCGAGGTTTCGGTCGACGTCCTTGCCGCGCGTGTCGTCGACGTTCATCGCGATCACGCCGGGCGTGGCCGTCGCCGGGAACGTGAGCTTCTGCTCGACGATCTTCGCCGAGCCGAGCGAGAACAGCGGCGTCGACCTCTTGAGCCGCAGGAGCTGCTGCGCCTGGTCGGTCGCCGTCGCGATGTCCTTCGCGGTCGGATTCAGGGCCTTGTCGGCGAGCAGCGGCTTCATGATCGACCACTGCGAGCCGTTGTCCCCGGACAGCGGCAGGCCCTTGCCGAACCCGTTCGTCTTCCCGGACCAGTCGATCGCGTTGAACCAGTCGCCCGAGTTGTAGCTGTTGTTGTCGAGCGACTTGCTGCGCAGCAGGTCGGACCCGGCGAGCCACAGGGACGGCGACTGCGACAACGTGGCCGTGGCGAGCGAGAGCGTCTGCATGCGCACCCGGTCCGCCATCGACGTCACCTGGGGCAGCTTGAGCGTCAGCGCGTCGAACAGCGTCTGGTTGTCGTGCGCGTCGACGTAGCTGATCGACTCGTCCGGCTCGCTCGCGTAGCCCGCGGGCTGGCCGTTGTAGTCGACCTCGGAGCCCTTCTTCGTCGTCCCGTCGGACGTCACGAACGTGAAGTCCTTGAGGTTGCCCGACAGGCCCAGCTTCACGAGGTCCTCGTCGTGGCCGAGCAGCGCCTTCGACGCGTCGTCGGCGGTCCCGTACGACGGGTTGCCGTTCGGGTCGGTGAACAGGCCCGAGCCGTAGCCCTGCTGCTGCACCGTCGACGAGTCGACGGGCGAGCCGCCGCGGACGCCGTCGCGCAGCCGGTCGTTGAACGTCCCGATCCCGGTGCCGTCGAGCTGGCCCTGGGTAGCCTGCGTGAAGTACGCGTTGTTCGCGACCGCGCCGAAGTTCCAGCCCTCGCCGTACAGGTAGATGGTCTTCCCGTCGACCCCGTCCTTGCGCAGCGTCAGCTTGTCGAGCGCCGCCCGCACGGCCTTCATGTTGTCGACCGAGTGGAAGCCCATGAGGTCGAACCGGAAGCCGTCGACCTTGTACTCCTTGGCCCACAGGACCACCGAGTCGACCATGAGCTTCTGGGCCATGGTGTGCTCGGTCGCGACGTCCTGGCAGCACGTCGAGGTCTCGACCGCGCCGGTCGCGTCGAGCCGCTGGTAGTAGCCGGGAACCACCTTGTCGAGCACCGAGTTCTTGTCCTGGCCCGACGCCGAGGTGTGGTTGAAGACCTCGTCGACGACGACGCGCAGCCCGTCCGCGTGCAGCGCGCCGACCATGGTGCGGAACTCCGCGACGCGCGAGCCGCCGTCGGGGTGGACCGCGTACGAGCCCTCGGGGGCGAGGTAGTGGAGCGGGTCGTAGCCCCAGTTGTAGGCGTCGAAGTCCGTGACCGCGCCGACGCAGGCCTGCTGCTGGTCGGAGTCGGGGGCGTACGACGCGAGATCGCAGTCCGGTGTCTTCTGCTGGGAGCGGTCCTCGTTCACCGTAGCGAAGTCGAACGTCGGCTGCAGGTGGACCGTCGTCAGGCCCGCCTTCGCGAGGGTCTTGAGGTGCTTCGAGCCGTCGCTGTTCGTCGCGAAGGCGCCGTACGTCCCGCGCAGCGCGGCCGGGACCGTGGGGTCCGTGGCCGAGAAGTCGCGGACGCTCAGCTCGTAGATCGTCTGCTGCGTCGGGTCGCCGGCGCGCGGGGACGCCGTCCGGGCCCACTGCGACGGCTCGAGCGACCGGTCGGCGAGGTCGACGAGCACCGAGCGGGTCGAGTTCGTCGTGAGGGCGACCGAGTACGGGTCGGTCACGTCGTTCGTCTCGATCCGGCCCGTGGTGGGCGCGTAGACCTTGACCTCGTACAGGTACTGGCGGTTCCTCCACGACGGCGCGCCCGCCACGGTCCACGTGCCGTCCGACGCGCGGTGCGCCTGCACGCGCTGCGCCTTGCCCGTGCCCGACGCCGGGTAGAGCAGCAGGTCGACGTCCTGCGCCGTCGGCGCCCACAGCGCGAGTTGCGGCGCGTCGTGAGCCCACGTCACGCCGAGGCTGCGGCGCTGCGCGGAGGTGCCGTCGACGTCGTCGAGCACACCGGGGACCTGGACGCCCGTGAGGGCCCTGAGCGTGCCCTCGCCGTCCCAGGCCGCGAGGCGGAGCTCGCCCTGCAGCGCCTGCTCGACCGCGGCGCGGGACAGGTGGCGCGGATGGAGCGCGACGTAGCCCTTGAGGGCCGGGAAGCGCTTGAGCTGCGCGGCCGTCAGGCCCTTCGGGTCCGCGGTGAGCGGGATCTTCGTGCCACCGCTGACCGCGCTCCCGTCGCGAGTGAGCGACGCGTCGGACGACGAGTAGAGGGCCCAGGTCGTGGCGTCCGCCGCGAGGTCGGCGGGGACCGCGACGGTCCGGGCGTCGACCCACGGCGCGGCGTCCTCGGCCTCGCCGGCGACGGGCGCGTCGGTGACGTCGATCGCGAGCGCGTGCGTGGCGAGGGTGTACGTCAGCACGACCTGCTTGCCCGAGTCGACCGTGAACGGGATCGGGTCGCCACCCTTCGCGCCGCTCTGGCCGTAGACCTCGTCGTCGGACAGGCCGTGCGCGACACGCACGTGGTACGTGCCGGCCGTCAGCCCGGTGAGCTTCGCCGTGTAGATCCCGTTGCCGTCGGGGTCCTCGAGCCAGGCACCGAGGCAGCCGGCGTCGTCGTCGGACGCGCAGCCGAGCTGCGTCTGGAAGTCGCCGACCGCGGAGACGATCGGGTCGGCCGCCGTGTTGGTCGCCCAGTGCGTGACCGGGTCGTAGAAGAACGTGACGGGCTTCGAGCCGTCTGTCGTGTACGTGATGTTGTCGCCGCCCTGCGCGCCGCCTGCGCCGTAGTTCACGTCCCACGAGTCGTTCAGCGCGGCCTTGTACTCGTAGCTGCCGGCGGGGAGGTCGTAGGTGCCCGACCACACGCCGTCGGGGCGCTTCGTGAGCTCGGCCTGCGAGCAGCTCACGTCCCAGTCGCTCGCGCAGCCCATCTCGGTGTTCTGCGTGCCCGGGATGCTGACGTGCTGAGCGTCCGCAGCGGACGCGGACAGCACGCCCGGGACCGCCGCGAGGGGACGAGGACCGCTGCCGCGGCGCCGGCCGCGAGGGTTCGAGGCACCCGCGCCGTGCGGCGTCGGGCTCTGGAGGGTCTGGTCGACATGCGCTCTCCTTCGAGGGTGACCACCCCGCAGCACGGCTCAACGCACGACTGCAACGTCGTGCAAACCATGCAACAGGAAGAAACGCTGACCACCGTAGACGCCCGAAGAGTCGCGAACAAGACGACGCGGCAGCACAGCGCAGTTCAGATATTGCTGGTGCTCCGCGAAACGTACGTTGCAGCACGTTGCCGCACGGAAGCGGGCGTGACCCGGTGCAGCGAGGGCGGGGAGCGGGTGATGGCGCGCGGTCGTGGTGGGTCTGGCGGGAGCGAGCGAGGGACGAGCGAGCGGATGGTAGACCGCGCGCTATCACCCGCTCCCCGCCCGCCCCGACCACAACCGCCTAGCCACCGACGAGAGCCGTACGCTCTGACACGTGACCGACGACGCGAGCACCAATGGGATCGCCCCCGATACGAAGGACTGGACCTGGGTCCTCGAGCGCCCGTGCGCGGAGTGCGGCTTCGAGGCGGGCCGGCTCGAGGTCGAGGACATCGCCCCCCTGGTGCGCGACTCCCCCGCTGGCGTGCTCGCCTCACCGCCGACGACGCCCGGGTGCGTCCGGAGCCGGGGTGTGGTCGCCGCTCGAGTACGGCGCACACACCCGCGACGTGTTCCGGGTGTTCGACGTGCGTCTCGCGTCGATGCTGGAGTCCGACGACCCGCTGTTCGCCAACTGGGACCAGGACGCGGCGGCCCTGGAGGACGACTACGCGAGCCAGGATCCCGCCGTCGTCGGGCGCGAGCTCGAGGCGGCGGGCACAGCGATCGCGGGACGTTGGGACGTCGTGACGCCGGACCAGTACGAGCGCCCGGGGCGCCGGTCGAACGGGTCGGTCTTCACCGTCCGCACGCTGGGCCAGTACTTCGCGCACGACCTCGTGCACCACCTGCACGACGTCGGCGCCTGACGCAGCCGGCCGGCTCGCTCAGGCGGCGCTCTCGGCGACCTGGGTCTTGCCTCCACGACGCACGACGGCGGCGTCGTCGGACATGTCCTCGAGCTCGCGGCCCTTGGTCTCGGGGACCTGCCAGAACACGAAGAAGAACGACAGGATCGCGAAGAACGCGTAGAACCCGTACGCGAACGTGAGCCCGATCTCGGAGAACTTCGGGAACGTCGTCGAGATGAAGAAGTTGGCGAGCCACTGCGCGGCGGCTGCGACGGCGAGCGCGGTCGCGCGGATCGAGTTGGGGAACATCTCGCCGAGCAGCACCCAGACGAGCGGGCCCCACGTCGCGCCGAAGAACACGACGAAGCCGTTGGCCGCGACGAGCGCGACGGTGCCCCAGGCGCCCTCGAGGCTCGGGTTGTCGCCGGAGCCGGTCGCCTGGGAGAAGGCGATCGCCATGGTCGTCAGGCAGACGCCCATCCCGGCCGATCCGACGAGCAGCATGGGCCGCCGTCCGACCTTGTCGACCAGGAGGATCGCGACGACCGTCACCACGATGTTGGTGATGGACGTGATCACCGACTCGAGGAGCGCGTCGGACTCGTCGAAGCCGACCGACTGCCACAGCGACGACGAGTAGTAGAAGATCACGTTGATCCCCACGAACTGCTGGAACACCGACAGCAGGATCCCGACCCACACGACGGGTTTGAGCCCGAACCGGTTGCCCCGCAGGTCGCCCAGGGACTCGCGCTTCTCCTTGTCGATGGTCTTCTCGATCTCCTGGATCTTGAGGTTGACGTCGAGCTCGCCGGAGAAGTCGTGGAGGACCCGCGAAGCCTTGTCGTAGTCGCCCTTGTGCACGAGGTAGCGCGGAGACTCGGGCAGCCCGAGCGCGGCGATGCCGTACACGGCCGCGGGGATCGCGGTCACGAAGAACATCCAGCGCCAGGCCTCGAGGCCCCACCACAGGGTGTCGGACGCGCTGCCCGCGGTGTTCGCGAGGAGGTTGTCGGACAGCAGCGCGACGAAGATGCCGAGGACGATCGCGAGCTGCTGCAGCGAACCCAGGCGGCCGCGGACCCTGGCGGGCGACACCTCGGCGATGTACGCGGGTGCGATCACGGACGCGGCGCCCACGCCGAGGCCGCCGAGGACGCGCCACAGGATGAAGAGCGGGAGGTCGGGCGCGAGCCCCGTGAGGATCGACGAGACGAGGAACAGCCCCGACGCGATCACCATGACAGGGATGCGGCCGAGGCGGTTCGCCACTCCCCGGCGAACCAGGCACCGACGGCGCAACCCAGGAGCGCGGACGACACCGCGAAACCCTGGAGCCCCGTGTTGGTGATGTCGTAGTGCTTGTTGATGGACTCGACGGCCCCGTTGATGACGGACGTGTCGAAGCCGAACAGGAAGCCACCGAGCGCGGCACCGACGGAGATGAGGACCACCCGTACGTTGAACCTCGAGACGGTGGGCTTCTCGTTGGCGTTCGACATGACGTACCCCCGCTGGTCTCGGCGATCCGGTTCCTCTTCGGACCCTACCGAGCGTGCGACGACCCGCCACCGGAGCGGCGGGCCGTGCACGGTGCGGCGTAGGCTGCGCGATTCACGGGGAGGCGGCGTCGCCCTCGAGCGCGGCCCACTCGTCGTCGGTGAGCAGGCGGGAGCGGATCAGGAACCGCACACCCTCGGGCGCCTCGACGCTGAACCCGGAGCCCCGCCCGGGCACCACGTCGATCGTGAGGTGCGTGTGCTTCCAGTACGCGAACTGCGCGGCGCTCATCCACACGGGCACGGTGAACGACGACGGCGGGTCGCCGTCCGCACCGGGCTCCGCGATCACCAGGTCGCCCAGGCGGACGTCGGCGGGCTCGGAGACGAGGAGGTCGCCGTCGGGGTAGCACATGGGCGACGAGCCGTCGCAGCAGCCGCCGCTCTGGTGGAACATGAGCTCGCCGTGCCGGCGCCGCAGCCGCGCGAGGAGCGCGGCCGCGGCGTCGGTGACGTCGACCCTGTCGGTCACGTCGGGCCGCCGATCAGAAGAAGCCGAGCTTCTGGGGCGAGTAGCTGACCAGGAGGTTCTTGGTCTGCTGGTAGTGGTCGAGCATCATCTTGTGGTTCTCGCGTCCGACGCCGGACCCCTTGTATCCGCCGAACGCCGCCGCCGCGGGGTACGCGTGGTAGCAGTTCGTCCACACGCGGCCGGCCTCGATCTCCCGGCCCGCCCGGTAGGCGGTGTTCGCCTCGCGCGACCAGACGCCCGCGCCCAGCCCGTAGAGGGTGTCGTTCGCGATGCTGATCGCGTCGTCGAAGTCGGTGAAGCTCGTGACTGCGACGACCGGCCCGAAGATCTCCTCCTGGAAGATCCGCATCGAGTTCTTGCCCTCGAAGATGGTCGGCTGGACGTAGAAACCGTCCGCGAGGTCGCCGCCCAGCTCGGCCGGGGCCCCGCCCGTGAGGACCTTCGCGCCCTCGGCCTTCCCGATGTCGATGTACGACAGGATCTTCTCGAACTGGTCGTTGCTGGCCTGCGCGCCGATCATCGTCTCGGTGTCGAGCGGGTTGCCCTGCTTGACGGCCTCGGTGCGGGCCCTCGCGTCCGCGAGGAAACGGTCGTAGATGGACTCCTGGATGAGCGCACGCGACGGGCACGTGCACACCTCGCCCTGGTTGAGGGCGAACATCGTGAACCCCTCGAGGGCCTTGTCGTAGAAGTCGTCCTGGGCGCGGGCGACGTCGTCGAAGAAGATGTTCGGGCTCTTCCCGCCCAGCTCGAGCGTGACCGGGATGATGTTCTGGCTCGCGTACTGCATGATCAGGCGGCCCGTCGTGGTCTCGCCCGTGAACGCGATCTTGCGGATGCGCGGGCTGCTGGCCAGCGGCTTGCCGGCCTCGACCCCGAACCCGTTGACGACGTTCACGACACCCGCGGGCAGGAGGTCCGCGATGAGCTCCATGAGCAGCAGGATCGACGCGGGCGTCTGCTCGGCCGGCTTGAGCACGACCGTGTTGCCGGCCGCGAGCGCCGGCGCCAGCTTCCAGGTCGCCATGAGGATCGGGAAGTTCCACGGGATGATCTGCCCGACGACGCCCAGCGGCTCGTGGAAGTGGTACGCGATGGTGTCCTCGTCGATCTCGGAGATCGAGCCCTCCTGCGCACGGATCGCGCCCGCGAAGTAGCGGAAGTGGTCGATCGCGAGCGGGATGTCCGCGGCGAGCGTCTCGCGGACCGGCTTGCCGTTCTCCCACGACTCCGCGACCGCGATCTCCTCGAGGTGCTCCTCCATGCGGTCGGCGATCTTGTTGAGGATGTTCGCGCGCTCCGTGGCGCTCGTGCGGCCCCACGAGCGCGCGGCGCCGTGGGCGGCGTCGAGAGCGCGCTCGATGTCGGCGGCGTTACCGCGCGCGACCTCCGTGAACGTGTGGCCCGTGACCGGGCTGGGGTTCTCGAAGTAGTCGCCCGACGACGGCGGGACGTACTCGCCGCCGATCCAGTGGTCGTACCGGTCCCGGTACCTGACGATGCTGCCGGTCGTGCCCGGCGCGGCGTACACGGTCATGGCTGCCTCCTCGCAGTCGTGCCCCCGGCGCCCGGGGTGGGGGCGCCGCCCGGCGCGGTGCGCCGTCGGGACCGACGGTAGGAGCGCGACCGTTGCAGGTGCGTTGCACCCCAAAGGGCGCCGGACCGTCGCGTTTCAGGTGGCGTCCGAGCGGTAGCCCGTCCGCCTCTTCCAGGCGATCGGGGGATCGTAGTCGTCGTCCCACGGCATCGGCTGGTACGAGCGACAGCTCGGTTGCCGCGGGCCCGGCCACGGGCCTCCGAACGACCTGCGGCACGGGCAGACGTCAGCCGTGTTCGGGTTGCGGAGCACCCGGAACCGGGGCGGCTTGAGGCGGGCCGTGTAGTCGAGGACAGCGCCGGGCAGCACCGCGGCAGCGGCCGGTCCGACCGCCAGCCACGCACCCGGGCAGCCGTACCGTCGGGCGCCGTCGGGCAGGGCGTCGGCAGGGACGGACGCGAAGACGTAGGTCGAACCACAGCACCCGGCGTCCTCGACGTCGATCAGCACGCACCCGCCGAGCGCCGCGAGCTGGTCGATCGCCGCACGCGTCACGTCGAAGGGCGGGAGCACGGTCACGTCGTCGTCCACGTGGTGTGGTCTACCCTCGCCCACCCACACACCCGTCGACGGTGACATGCTGTTCGCCGACGGCGACGCTCCGGAGGGCGTGCCGCCCGCGGCCGTGGTGCGATCCCCGACGGTCCGTCCGTCGAGAGAAGTCGTGTCCGGGCGGGCACCTTCCCCGGGGCGCGGATGTCGGTGGCATCTGGCACACTCGAACGCATGTTCGAATCGACGTCTCCAGCCATGCACGATGAGGCCGTGCCGTGGTGGCTGGACGTCGAGCTCGAAGCGCATGGTGCTGATCCGCTCGGGCCGGCCGGGGCTGGTGTTCTGGTGGATCCGTTGGATGACCTCCTGGTCGAGGTGGCGGGGTTCGAGCCGCCGTCGGATGCTCCATCGCTCGGCGCCCTGCACACCGGCGCTGCGTTCACCGGCGCCGGGTGTGTCGAAGCGTCGGGTGCCGGGGGTCACGGACTGGAAGGTCTGGAGGACGTGGCCCCGGGGGCGGCTCTCGCGCGCGTGCTGGAGCGGCTCGAGGTTGCGGACGTGTCGGACGAAGCGTTGATCGAGGTGGTCGCCGCGGCCGAGCGGCTGCGGTCGTGGGCACTCGGTGCGCAGGTGACCGCGGTGGCCGAGCTGACAGCGCGAGCGGGTGGGTCGTCGGTCGCGGTCGACGGAGTGGGCGCCCAGGTCGCTGCGCGGTTGTGCGTGACGGGGCGTGCCGCGGACCTCCTGGTGGATCTCGCCGCTGGTCTGGGGGAGCTGCCGGAGGTTGCGGACGCGCTGATGGACGGGCGCGTCGACGAGCGACGGGCCCGCGTGCTCGTCGACGCGGTGGTGGATGTGCCACAGCAGGACCGGCGCGACCTGATCGCCCCGCTGGTCGGAACACGGGCGGTGCCTGGACCGGCGTGTCGCCTGACCGGGCCGCGCCTGCGGGACCGGGTGCGGCGTGTTGTCGCAGCCCACGATCCGACCGGTGCGAACCGGCGACGCGAGCGGGTCCGTGGCACGCGGTGCGTGCGGTTCGAACCGGCCGGGGACGCGATGGCCTACCTGACGGCCTTGTTGCCTGCCGACGACGCAGCGCGGGTCCGTGCGCACCTGGACGCTCTGTCCGTCCCAACTCATCGGATGCCGGACGAGGCCCGGAGCCTCGACCAGGTCCGGGCCGACACTCTCGTCGCGCTGCTCACCGGATCCCGGCCGGCCCTCGGGGACGACGCCGGCGAACCCTGCGATTCCGGCCAGGTCAGGGGCGCCGGCCGCGCCGTCACGGGCGACCCGGTGGGCGTCCACGCTGGCAGGCCCAGCTCTGCGGCCGTGGCTGCCTGGACCCCGCCGTCGGTGCGCACGGTCGTGCACGTCACCGTGGCCGCCTCGACCCTGCTCGGGGCCGACGACGCTCCCGGCGACCTGGCCGGGTTCGGTCCCATCGCCGCCGAGCTCGCCCGTGAGCTGGCCTCCGCCGGCGGGCCGAGTGGTGGGGACGTGACGTGGCAGCGGATCCTGACCGACCCTGTCACGGGCGCCGCGACCGACGTCTCCCGTCGTACCTACCGTCCTGGCGTGGTGCTCGGGGACCTGGT
Organism: Luteimicrobium album; assembly: GCF_030161555.1. GTDB lineage: Bacteria > Actinomycetota > Actinomycetes > Actinomycetales > Cellulomonadaceae > Luteimicrobium > Luteimicrobium album. Next base: position 1,918,292 of record NZ_BSUK01000001.1, on the reverse strand, counting down.
GCGGACCCGGGACGCCACGTGCACGTTCCCGGGCTGCCGGGTGCCCGCGTCTCGCTGCGATCTGGACCATGTCGAGCCCTTCGACCACCGCCGCGCCGAGGCTGGTCGCAACGTTCGAGGCAACGACGGAGGCGACGGCCGCGGAGCGGCCGGGCCGAGGCCGCCGGGGCAGACCCGCGCGGACAACCTGCATCCGGTGTGCCGACGTCATCACAACCTCAAGACGCACCACGGCTGGTCCACGACGCGCGACCCGATGACCGGGACGGTCACGTGGACCACGCCCTCCGGTCACGTGCACGAGGTTGGCGCCCACGTGACCGACCTCGCACGCCTGGACGACGACTTCAGTGCAGCTCCCGGCGACGGCGGCGTCGCGGGCAGCGACACGCGTCAGTCGGGCCCGTGGACCGAGGGTCGCGCGCGCACGTCCCACGGCGTCCGGACCCGACGCCCGAGCCCGAGCAGCGACCGTCGCTCGACAGAACGCCGGCCCGCTGAACGCCCGACGAACAAGGATCAGGCGACCGAAAGCCCGTCGGACCGACAGCCGGACGACGAGCCACCCTTCTGATACCACCCGGTCTGAGGCGCGTCAGAATCAGGCTTGGGGCTTCGATACCCAGCGCGCGGGGCCCCGCTGCACCGCGCGGGGACACCCCGGTCGTGGAGCGTCGCGCGAGCGTCTCGAAGGCCCGCCGCGTTCTCGTCCTGCGAGGCAGTGGCCGGTCGATCGCACTTCGAACACCCGGGCATCCCGCCGGTGGGCGATCAACGCGGGGACGGCCCTGGCTCAGTCGTCAGGAGTCACGGTTCCGATCTCTGCACAGGACTGGCAGAAGCCTGGAGCGAATTCGCAACCGGACTCGTTGCTCCAGCCCTGACCGGCTCCGGAAGGATTCCCGTGCGTGTGGCGCTCACACGGTCGCGGGTGCGCGCTAACGGACGTGCCGGACCTCGGCGAGGTCGAGCTCTTCATCGACGAAGCGTGCGCCGTCGGCCTTGAGGCCGTTGCGCTCGTAGAACCGTCGCGCTCGCGGGTTCTGCTCGACGACCCAGACCTGCGGGGCGTGCGCGGTGGGAGGACCGCGTCTAGCAGAGCCTGGCCGACGCCGGTCCCGTGGTGGGCCTCGAGCACGTAGAGGAGCCAGAGCTCGCGCTCGCGGGCGGGCGGGTGGTCCCCGATCTGCCGCCCGACGCTGCCGAAGGCAATCCCGATGATCTCGCCCGCGTGCTCGGCGACGGTGACGGTCCCGTCGCCCGCGAGCCAACGCTGCCATGTCGCGGCGCGCACCGTGAGGGTGTCGGATTCCCAGTGGTCAGCGGGAAGCAGCACGGAGTACGTCTCCACCCATTCACCGGAGGGGCCGCATCCCGTCTCCCAGCACGTCCGCGCGAGGCGCACTCCGCCGACCATCCAGCTCAGCGGCCGCCCGCACCGCCGAGACCGAACGTCCGGTCGAGGAGTGCGAGGCGACCGAGCGCGCGGGCGCGCGCGGCGCTGCCCGGCGGGCTGAGCCGGGCGAGCCGGGTCCAGGCGGCGTGGTCGTCGGCGCCCTCGCGGCGCCCCGTCCACCGTTCGACGACGGCCGGGTCGGCGCTGCGCAGGACGGCGGAGCGCACGTCGGCCTCGAGCTCGTCGCGCACCCGTTCGACGCCGGGCGCGACGGAGCGCGGGAGCACCGGGCCGGTGTAGGCGTGGAGGGCGCCCGCGACGTCGTCGGCCGCGAGACGCGCACGGACGTCGGCGACGTCGGTGGCGAGCGGCACGGCCAGGCGGTAGGGCCGGCCGCCGTCGAGCAGGGGCCCGACGACGCGGCGCAGCCGGGAGATCTCGGCGCGCACCGTGACGTCCGAGAGCGCACCCGGCGCGAGGAGCACGGCGAGCTCGTCGGCGGTGGACCCCTCGGCGCCCTCGGCCAGGAGGACGAGCAGCTCTGCATGGCGAAGGCTGAGCCGCTGCGTCGGGGCGCCGGGGAGGCGGAGCGCGGGCACCGGGCCGAGCACCTGCAGGCCGGGCCGCGCGTCGGGCGGTCGCCGACCGCCGAGATCGCTCCGCGCGAGCTCGCGCTCGACGGCGGCGGCCGACGCGCGTACGAGCGACAGCATCACGCCCGACGCCGCGGGTGCGCCGCCCGTGACGTCGAGGACGCCCAGCACCTGGCCGGTCGCGAGGTCGCGGACGGGAGCCGCCGCGCACGAGTACGCCTGGACGGGCCGGGTGAAGTGCTCGGGGCCCACGACCTGGACGGGTCGCCCGGTCGCGAGCGCGGTGCCGGGGGCGTTCGTCCCGACGACGTCCTCGCGCCACACCGCACCCTCGACGAAGCCGATGCTCCCGACCTCGTCGCGCACGCGCCGGTTCCCCTCCACCCAGAGGAGGCGGCCGGCGTCGTCGGACAGGGCGACGATCAGGCCGTCGTCGGCGACAGCATCCACGAGGAGGTCGCGGACGATCGGCATCGCCGCGGCGAGCGGGCTGCGCGAGCGTTCGCCGACGAGGTCGGCGTGCGTGAGCGACACCTCGGTGCGCGGGCTGTCGGGGTCGAGTCCGCGGCGCAGGCTGCGCTCCCACGAGTCCGCGACCAGGGCTCGGACGCCCGGACGGCCGTGCACGGACGCGACGTCCCCGGACACGACGGCCTCGTACGCGACGTTGACACGACGGTCGACGGCCACCGGCACCTCCCGGGGTGACGCCCGCGACGTCGCGGGCCGAGGTGCAGCCAGTGTAGGTCGGGGCGCACGATGAGCCCATGGGTGAAGAAGCCTCCCTGGCACGCGTCGCGGTCACGGGCTCGACGGGACACCTCGGCGGCCTGGTCGCGCGCCTCCTCGCCGACGACGGCGTCCCCCAGCGTCTGCTCGTCCGCTCGCCCGAGCGGGCCCCGGACCTGCCGGGCGCGCAGGTGCTGCAGGCGGCGTACGGGGACCGGGACGCCGTCGAGCGGGCGCTGGAGGGTGTGGAGGTGGTGCTGTTCGTGTCGGCGACCGAGTCGGTCGACCGCACCGACCAGCACGAGCGGTTCGCGGAGGCGGCCGTGCGGGCCGGGGTGCGGCACGTCGTCTACACGTCGTTCCAGGGCGCGGGCCCCGACGCGTCGTTCACGCTCGCGCGCGACCACGCGGCGACCGAGGAGATCCTCCGGCTGTCGGGGATGGCGTGGACGTTCCTGCGCGACAGCCTCTACCTCGACGTCCTGCCCGCGTGGGTGGGCGACGACGGCGTCCTGCGTGGGCCGGCGGGCGACGGCGCGGTCGCGGCGGTCGCACGCGCGGACGTCGCGCGCTGCGCCGCGGCCGTCCTGACCGACGTCCTCGCCGACCCCGGCACGCACGGCGGCCGCGCCTACGAGCTCACGGGTCGCGAGGCGATCACGCTCGACCAGGCGACCCGGACGATCTCCGACGTCACCGGCCGGTCTGCCCGCTACCACGCCGAGACGCTGCACGAGGCCTACACGTCACGGGCGGTCTACGGGGCGCCGCGGTGGCAGGTCGACGCGTGGGTCTCGACCTACACGGCGATCGCGGAGGGCGCCCTCCGGCACGTCAGCGGAGACGTCGAACGGCTGACCGGGCGCGAGCCGATGACGCTCCGGGACGTGCTTCAGGCCACGTGAACGGGCGTCCAAGGTTATGACGTCCCGATGTTACCGTGTCAGCATGCCAAAGATCATCGGGGGTCGCTGCACGAGCACCGTGCGCAGACCCGGCAGAAGCTCTTCACCGCCCTGTCCACCCTGATGACCGACCGAGGCTTCGACACCATCACCCTCGCCGAGATCGCCGCGGCCGCCGGCGTGGGCCGCACGGCCGTGTACAACCACTTCCCGGACAAGGAAGCGATGCTCCTCGGCTTCATCACGCACGAGACCGAGCAGTACGTGCACACCCTCGAGCGGGCGCTCGCCGACGTCGACGACCCCGTCGAGAAGCTCCGCACCTACGTCCGTCAGCAGGCCCGGCTGTCGCGCGTGTTCCACCTCGCGCCCGGCCCCGACCTCCGGAGCATCCTGTCCAAGCAGGCCCAGCACCGGCTCCGCGAGCACGTCGTCCTCGTCGAGACGATCCTCCGCGACATCCTCGACGAGGGCGTCCGGACCGGGGAGTTCCCGCCGCAGGACGTCGAGGTGACCGTCGGGCTCGTCAATGCCTGCCTGTCCGGGCGCCTCATCCCCGAGTCCTCACCCGAGCGTGAGCGCTGCATCGCAGCGACCGAGTCGTTCGTCCTGCGCGCGGTGGGCGCACAGCCGGTCGCGGCCTGACCGGTCGCGTCAACCCTCGACCCCACCCCGACCCGCGCGTCTGCGCTCCACACGTCGCTGATCCGCGAGGTGCGCCTGCCGGAGCGCCACCAGAAGGCGGCCCATGGTGCGGCCGGCCGGGTTGACGACAGCCACCCAGCCGTAGTCGCCGTACAGCGGGTGCGGGAGGAACACGTCGGTCTCGCCGAAGTCGATCGCTCCGCGCTCCGCCCCAGCTGGCGGGTAGCCGACCAGCTCGGCGAACAGCTCGGCGCCCACGTGCACGTTGACCCTCCACCGGTCGGGCGCACGCAGGCGCGACCAGGAGTCGTCCGGGTAGTCCTTCGTGACGATCGTCGCGTACGGCTGTCGGGCGCGGGGCACCTCGCCGTCCGGCGCGTAGTAGAAGAAGAAGTCCCCCACGAGATCGGGGGCTGCTTGCTCCCCACCTGCGGAGCGAGCTCGAGCACACCGGGAAGACCCCGGAGTTCCGTGAGAACCTGGTCCATCGACATGGTTCAAGTGTCATCTTGAAGCGCTTGTGGAGGGTTGATCGCGTGGACCACGCGATGACGACGGGCGACCTGGCGGCCGCGGCAGGGTACTCGGTCCAGCAGGTTCGCGACCTCGAACGACTCGGCGTGATCCCTTCCGCCGCGCGTTGCCCCAACGGCTACCGCCGCTTCGGGACCGAGCACGTCGACGCGCTCCGCGCGTACCGCGACCTCGCGGCCGCGGTCGGCCCCGTCGAGGCACGGAGCATCATGCCCGAGATCCGCACCGTTCCTCACGACGATGCCGTCGCCCGGATCGTCGCCCTCCACACCGCGCTGGCCCGGTCCCGCGACGACACGCTCGCCGCCCTCCGAGCGCTCGACGACATCGTCGAGGAGGCCGCGCACGACGACCCGCCGGCGCCGGGCGACGCGCTGAGTATCACCGAGCTGGCGCGTGCGCTCGGGGTGCGGGCGTCCGCGTTGCGCTTCTGGGAGGGTGAGGGCCTCGTCCGGCCGGAGAGGGTTGGCGCGCACGGTGCGCGGGTCTACCCGCCGAGCGCGGTGCGGGACGCGCGGATCGTCGCCGCACTGCGCGCGGGCGGCTACCGGATCCCGGCAGCACGAGCCGTGATGAGCTCCATCGGGAGCGCCCACGGCACGCGCGAGGCGCGCTCGGCGCTCCATGACCGGCTCCGGGCGATCGCCATGCAGTCAGAAGCCCTGCTGCGCGTGGGCGCCGAGCTTCTCCCGCTCCTGCCGGCGCCCACAGACGCCGACGGCTAGATGTGATGTCCAGGGAGGTTGGTCAGCCGGGTGATCGGTGGCTGGTTGCCGATCGCGGAGTGGGGTCTGTGGTGATTGTAGAAGTGGAGCCATCCGGGCAGGGCGGCCCGGCGTTCGGTCTCTGAGGCATAAAAGCGGGCGTAGGCCCAACCGTCGCCGAGCGTGCGGTGGAAGCGTTCGATCTTCCCGTTGGTCTGCGGACGGTAGGGGCGGGTGCGCTTGTGAGTGATCCCGAGCTGGTTGCAGGCATCGCGCCAGGCGTGGGAGCGGTAGGCCGATCCGTTGTCCGAGAGCACTCGCTCGACGTTCACTCCGCGTTCGGCGAACCAGGCCACGGCGCGCTCGAGCACGCCCACCGCGGTCGTGCCCTTCTCATCGGAGCAGATCTCGGCATAGGCCAGACGGGAATGGTCATCGATGACCGTGTGGACGTAGGCGCGCCCGATCAACGGGTTGTGCCAGCGGTTGCGGGGACCACCGGTCCGCTCGGTGGTAGCGATCCGGTTGCGGTCTCCTTGCTGACGCCCGACGTAGCGGTGTCCGCCCCCGTCGGGGATGTTGCCGAACTTCGTGACATCGACGTGGATCAGCGAGCCAGGGTGGTCGTGCTCGTAACGGCGCAGCGGTTCGCCGGTGACCCGGTCGATCCAGGCCAGCCGGTTGATCCGGCACCGCACCAGCACCGCGTGGACCGTGGAGGCAGGCATGCCAAGGCGTCCAGCGATCTGGACCGGGCCCAGGCGGTGACGCCACCGCAACCGCACGACCTGCTTGACCACGTGCTGCGGGGTGCGGGTCGGGCTGCGACGCGGACGCGAGCTGCGGTCGCCCATCCCGCGGCGCCCTCGGCCCGGTACCGATCGGCCCACTTCTTCGCGGTGCGCGCCGAGACCATGAACATCTTCGCCGCGGCCGAGTAGGTCCAGCCGCTGTCCACGACCACGCGTGCGAGTCTCAGCCGCGTCTTCGAGGTCAGCAGGGCGTTAGCGTGGGACATGAAGGCCTCCGGTTGGTGCGAAGTGGTTCCTCGACAGCTCCACTTCACAACCGGAGGCCTTCGTCATCCGGTAACCCGAGCCCGTGTCGCCATCACGAGATCGGAACAACGTCCCTGGACATCACAGCTAGAGGCCGACGAGCTCGTCAGGGGCCAGCCAGCGCACTCCCCGACGGTGGCTGAGGAGCTGGCCCCGCAGCCGCACGCCCGCGGTGCGGCACGCCTGCGCGAGCTGCGCCGCCCACGCCCGGTCGAGCGTCGTGGCCCGGTCGTCGAGCCGCCGCTCCCACACCACCACGACCCGCGCCGCGCCGAGCTCCTCGATCATCGCCGCGAGCGACGCCGCGAGCTGCTCGGCGTGGCCGTCGTCGGGGCTCGGCGGGAAGTCGGGGACGGGCAGCAGCACGGGGAGCTGGCAGTCGTCGTCGTCGAGGAAGAACAGCCAGAGCTGGCGGCGCGCCGCAGGCCCCACGATGTCGCGCACACGCTCGGTCACGTCCTCGTCGGTCGCGAGCGGAAGGTCCGGCAGGTCCAGGGCGTCGGGGATCGTCATGGGCCCAGGGTGTCGCCTGCGAGCGGCCGGCCACCGGCGCCCGACGCACGCTGTGCACAAGCCGCACCTCACCGGCGCAGGGGGTGGCCGTCGTCGGGCAGAAGATCACAGTGTGAGATAAGGGTAGGCAAGGCTAACCTTCCTCGCGTACTCTTCCTGACAACGTGTCATCTGCACCCGAGGAGAGATCGTGAGCCTGACCGTCGCACCCGACGTCCTGCCCACCACCACGCTGTCGCTGCGCCTGCGCGAGGGGACCCGGCCCGAGCACGAGCAGGCCGAGGCGTCCGGGTTCGTCGAACAGCTCCTCGCGGGGAACCTCGACGTCGCCGCCTACGCCGACCTGGCCGCCCAGCAGCTCGCCGTCTACCGCGCGCTCGAGGCCGAGAGCACGGCGGTCCGCGCCGACGCCCGCGGCGCGCGCCTCGTGTTCGACGAGCTCACCCGCACCCCCTCGATCGAGCGCGACCTCGCGTTCCTCGTCGGGCCGGACTGGGCCGAGCGGATCGTGATCCGGCCCGCGACCCTCGCGTACGTCGCGCACCTGCAGGGCGTCGGCGGCGACCTCGCGCGCTACGCGGCCCACGCGTACACGCGCTACCTCGGCGACCTGTCCGGCGGGCAGATCATCAAGCGCATGCTCGAGCGCCACTACGGGCTCGGCCCCGACGGCCTCGCGTTCTACACGTTCGACGAGATCCCCAAGTCCAAGCCGTTCAAGGACCTGTACCGCGAGCGCCTCGACGGGCTCGGGCTCGACGAGGCCGAGGTCGCGCGCGCCGTCGACGAGGCGAGGCTCGCGTTCCGCCTCAACGCGGCGATGTTCGCGGACCTCGGGGCCGTGCACTGCGCCTGACCGCCTCGGCCAGCACGGCCACGGTCGCGTCGATCGCAGCCGCGTAGCCGGACGCGGGCGGCGCCCCGAACCCGACGACGACGCAGCGTTCGTCCGCGTCCGACGGGTCACCGGATCCGGGGCCGCCCGCGCGGAAGTCGGCCAACGCCTCGAACCGGACGCCGTGCCGCTCCCCCGCCGCGACGGCCTCGCTCGCGCGGACGCCGTCGGGCAGCTCGACGACGACGTGCAGCCCGGCGGGGAGCCCGCGGAGCCGGGCGTCGGGCACGCGGTCGGCGAGCGCCGCGGCGAGCCGGGCGCGGCGGTCGCGGTAGGAGGCGCGCACCCGCCGGACGTGGCGGTCGTAGGCGTGCGTCGCGAGCAGGTCGGCGAGCACGGCCTGCGCGAGCCCGTCCGAGCGCACCCCGCTGGCGGCGCGCAGCCGGTCGAGCTCAGCGACCAGCCACCCGGGTCCGACGGCCCAGCCGATCCCGAGCGCGGGCGAGAACGCCTTGTTCGCCGTCCCCGCGTAGACGACGTGCCCGGGCGCGAGGGCCTGCAGGGCGCCGACGGGGCGGCGGTCGTAGCGGAGCTCGCCGTCGTAGTCGTCCTCGACGACCAGCCCGTCGGTCGCCTCGGCCCAGCGCGCGACGGCGACCCTCCGCGCCGGGGCCAGGGGAACGCCCGTCGGGAACTGGTGTGCCGGGGTGAGCAGGACGGCGTCGGCGTCGAGAAGGTCGACGCGGGCGCCGTCCTCGTCGACGGGCAGCACCTGGAGCTCGAGCCCGGAGGCTCGGACGATCGCGCGGTGCGCCTCGTGCCCGTACTCCTCGATCGCGAGCCGTCGCGCGCCGCTCGCCCGCAGGGCCGCGCACACGAGCGCGAGGGTCTCGCTGAAGCCCGTGGTCACGACGACGTCGTCCGGCGTCGCGACGACGCCGCGCGTGCGCCCCACGTACTCCGCCACCTGCGCGCGCAGCCCCGGCAGCCCGACGCGCGGGGTGTAGCCGAGGTCGTCCGGGCCGAGAGTGGCGAGCGCGCGCCGGGTCGCGCCCGCCCAGACGCCCCGGGGGAGCTGGGTGCCGTCGGGCAGGCCGGCGCGCAGGTCGGTGGTTCGCCGGGTGGCGCGTGAGGGCGGCGCCGGGCGGGGTGCCGGGCGAGGCGGCTCCCCGACCCACGTGCCCGCGCCGACGCGCGCCTCGAACCAGCCCTCCGCGACGAGCTGCCCGTACACCTCGGCGACCGTGTTGCGGGCGATCCCGAGGTCGGCGGCGAGGGTGCGCGACGACGGCACGCGCGTCCCTGGGGCCAGGCGCCCGGTCCGGACGGCGTCGCGCAGCGCGTCCTCGAGGGCGCGGCGCGGTCTCGTCCCGCGCGCCGCACCGGGGTCGAGGAACAGGTCGAGGCCCGCGCGAGTGGCCCACGTTTCTGTCATCGAAGTGGACTCTACGCGCGGGCCGATGCCGCGTAACGTCGAGGACATGACCACCACAGAGACCAGCGCCTCGGCAGAGGCCCCCGTCACCATCCCCGTCCGCCTGGCCATCGAGAAGGCCGCCCCGGCTTCGCCGCGGCCATGAACCGCCTGCACCGCGCCGCCGAGGCCGAGCTCGACCGCGTCGGCTTCGACGCGCGCCTGCGCGACCTGGTCCGGCTGCGCGCCTCGCAGCTCAACGGCTGCGCCTACTGCGTCGACCTCCACACCACGGACGCCCTCGCCGCGGGCGAGCATCCGCAGCGCGTCACCGCCGTCCCCGTGTGGCGTGAGGCGCCGTTCTTCACGGCTCGCGAGCGCGCCGCCCTCGACCTCGCCGAGCAGGTCACGCTCCTCGCGCAGACCCACGTGCCCGACGCCGTCTGGCAGGAGGCCACGCGGCACTTCACCCCGGACGAGCTCGGAGCCCTCGTCGCCGCACTCACGACCATCAACGCGTGGAACACCATCAACGTCACGACGCGGACGTGGAACCCGGCGCTCCGGGACTGACCGCCGCGTCACCCACAGCGGGGCGGCGGCGGTCGAGCAGGCGCGGCAGCAGGACGGCGCCCAGCACGACGAGCACCACCACGACCAGCACCGCCCACGGCACCGCCCACGCCGACGCGGCGCCCGACGCGGACGCCGTCGCCCCTCCCCCGACGCCGACCGCGACCGCGTGCACGTCGACGTCCGCCGACGCGCGGCCGAGCGGGCGCACCCCAGGCACGGTGACCGTCCGCACGACGCTCGACCCGGGCAGGACCTCGGGGGCGTCGTCGGGCAGGGAGACCTTCGCCCACCCGAACGGGCCGGTGACCGTGATGGTCCCCGCCGGGACGATGCGGGCGTTGCCCGTGTTGGTGACGCGGTAGCGCACCGTCACGGGCACGGTCGCCACGGGGTTCACCGAGCTGCCAGCGGCGACGTGGACGTCCGAGACGGTCATCGCGGGCGCGAGCGCCCCCGCGACCCGCAGGTGCATGCGCAGCGCGAGGCGGCGGTCCACGGTCACCGTGGACCCGGCGGCCTGCTGCGCGAGCGACGTCACGATGCCGGCGCTGTGATCGCCCGGCGCGGCGTCCTTCGGGACCCGCACCGTGAACCGCACGGTCTTCGACCCGTGCGCCGGGACGTGCACGGACGACGTCGCGACGGTCGTCCACGCACCCAGGTCCACCGACTTCTTGCCCGCGGCGAGCAGGTCGAGCTGGCCCGACGCCGTCGTGAACGCGTCCGCCGCGTACACGCGCAGGTCCAGGGCTTCGGCCGAGTGGTTCGTGACCACGACGGCGTCCTCGACCGTCGTCCCGGGCTTCGCCGCGTACGCGTAGTTGGCGCGGCTACCCCCGAGACGTCGGCCTTCGGCGCCTTCGAGGTGGGAGCGAGCCCCCACGAGACCGTGCCCGACGGCGCGGCGCTCGGCGAGACCGTGGCCGCGAGCGCCGTCGTCGGGAACGCCACCAAGAGGCTGCCGACGACGATCACGAGCGCGACCCCTCGCCGAAGTAGGCCCCCGGGGGCCCAGTTCGCGAGGAGACGGGGCGGGGCGGGGAGGTGGGGGCGTCGATCATCATGTTCCTCCGGGTCGCCCCGGCGGCCGGTCCGTGAGCACGGGCCGGCCGCCGGGGCTCGGGTGCGTCAGCCGACCGCGGTCAGCGTGAGCGTGCCGGCGTAGTCGCCGGCCGCCGTGTCGAGCGGGATCTGCAGGGTCAGGCCGGCGTCGACCGTGACCTCGCCCTTCGGGTGGCCGACGGCCGCCGACGCGAGGGTGCGCGACGCCGCGAGGCCGTCGTTCACGCCGGGAGCGACCTCAGTGCCGGCGACGGCGCCCACGGTGTTGGCACCGACGGCCGGCTTCCAGCCGAGGTACTTGCCGCCGAACGACGCGGCGCCGTCCGACGAGCGGAAGTCGGTCACCGAGCCGGACAGCGTCCACGCCGGAGCGTCGGTGCGCGTGTCGGTGACCTTCACCTGGCGCAGCGCGCCGGTCGCGGTGAACACGTCGGTGCCGGCGGTCGCGGTGCCGAGGTCCACGGCGCCCGAGCCGAGCACGGTCCACGAGAACTCACCGGGGTCGCCGGGCTCGCCCGGGTTCTCGCCCCCGGTCTCGGGGACGGTCACGTCGACCGGGACGTCGCCGTCGCCGACGAACGTCAGCGCGGTGAACGTCTCGTAGCCCGGCTGCGCGGCACCGCCGCCCGGGTAGGTGTAGATGCCGTAGCGGCCGTCCGTGAGGCCCTTGGCGGTCGCGGCCTCGTCGGCGGCGTCCTTCGAGACGGTGAACGTCGTGGTGAACGAGCCGTCGGCCGACAGCTCGATGGCGCCCTTCGAGGGCCCGCCGATGGTGTCGATGTCGGCCGCGGACACGGCCCACTTGACGTCCGCCGTCGGGCGGGTCGACGACGCGGCGCCGCCCGAGGGCTTCCAGTCCTCGGCGAACTTGCCGAACGCCACGTACACGCCGGCGGGCTTGCCGGCGAGCGGCGGGCGCGACGCGATCGCGGCCGACGGGTCGAAGCCGGTGCCCTTGACGGTGACCTCGGTCTCGCCCGACGCGGAGAGCGTCGTCTTCGAGACGGTGACCTTCGGGTCGAGCGCCGGCGCCGCGGGGACGTCCCACGCCACGCTGAGCGGTGCGGCGACCTTGCGGGCGTCGGTCGAGCCGCCCGACGAGTACCAGTACGAGCTCTGCCCCGTGAGCTGCTGGAAGTCGACGAACGACTGCGGGAACGAGCCCCACGTCGCGCCGCTCGTGCTCTGCGCCGTGCCCGAACCCGTGTCCACGGACACGCCCAGGTACTCGGGGGTCACGGTGAAACCGTCCGCGTCGACCGTCACGCCCTTGAGGTTCGCGAGCGTGATCGTCGTGGGGGTGAGGGCCGTCCACTTGGACGTGTCGTTCATGTCGGCGCCCCAGCCCGACGCGGTGCCGGTGAGGGTCGCGGTGCCGTCGGCGGCGACCTTGAGCTCGGGATCGGAGACCGTCCAGTAGGTGAGGCCGCCGTAGTAGACGACCGTGAACGAGCCGTCCCACGTGATGTCGGCGGTGCCGGCCGCGGTGTCGACCGTGCCGGCGCCGTTCTTCAGCTCGACGCGGTTGCCCGACGTGCTGGTCGCGGCGGTGGTGACCGCCTTGCCGTCCTTGTCCTGGCACTTGGTGGCCCAGGTGGGCTGCGCGTAGTCGCCGGCCGCGTTCGGCTTCTCGATCGTGACGTCGCCGTCCTGCGTCTTGTAGAAGCCGTCGGCCTCGGTCCAGAGGCGCGACGAGCCGGCGTTCCCGGCCGCCCCGGCGGACAGGAAGTTGCAGCCGCCGAAGAAGGCCCCGCCGCCCGACTCGGCGTTGACCGCCCAGTCGAGCTCGACGCCGCTGACCGACGTGCCCGCCGCCTGCGCCGCCCCGGCGCCGACCAGCGCGCCCGTGACGCCCAGCGCGAGCGCCCCGACCCCGGCCGCGAGCCGACGGCCCGCTCGCCATCGTGGCGTGTTCGTGTCCATGATGTCCTTTCGTGTCGGCACCACGCGGTGCCTGTCTCGTTGACGCGAGGCGCACGGCTCTGCCGTGCGCATGGGTGCCGTCGCCGGCACGTGCCGTCCCGCCGTCGGCCGGTGTCCAGACCCCGGCGGCGGGGCGGGTTCACCCCAGGAACGGGAGGACGAGCCACCCCCTCCGGAAGCCGTGGACCGCGCCGGCCGCGAGCACCAGCAGCCCGGCCGTCGCGTACGTGAGGACGTCCCCGCCCGACGGCGCAGCCGCCGTGAGTGCCGGGACGAGCGCCTTGCCCCCGCCGACCGTGGGTGCCGCAGCGGCGACGAAGGCCGCCTGGCCGGGGTCGGAGGCGATCGGGTCGGTGGGGTCGAGCGCCGACGGGGTGCCCGCTCCCCCGGAGCCCGGGCTTCCCCGGGAGAGCGGGTGCCGGACGTCCCGGAGCCGCCGTCGTCCGCGCCGCCCGAGCTGCCGAAGCCGCCCGTCCCCCGGACGACGCCGGCGGCTCGCTGACCGCGTTGGTGGGCCCGTCGCCGGACCCGCCCCCGTGCCCCCGCCCGTGGTCGTGTCGCCTGGGTCGACCGCGACCGGCGCGTCGGCGTCGTAGCTCACGTAGACCGGCGCGGCGACCTTGAACGGATCCCGCTGCCCGCCCGACGCGAACCAGTACGAGAGCTGTCCGGTCTTCGCCTGGAAGTCGACGAAGCTCTGCGGGAACGAGCCCCAGTACGACGCGTTCTCCGACGTGCGCGGCGCCTGCGCCGTCGCGCCGGCGGGCACGGTCACGGCCGTCCCGACGTACGCCGGGACCACCTTGAAGCCCTTGGCCCCGGTGAGCGGGACACGCTTCAGGTCCGCCAGAACGACCGTCGTCGCGGGGAGCGCGTCCCACTTCGACTGGTCCTCCATGGACGTGCCGTACCCGCCCGCGGTCGCGGTGAGCGTGCCCGTACCGTCGGCCTTGACCGTGAGCACCGGGTCGCTCGCCCACCAGTACGTGAGCCCGCCGTAGAACACGGACGTGAACGTGCCCTTCCAGCGGATCGTCGCGGTGCCCTGGTCGGGGTCGACGGTCCCGGTGCCGCCGTCGACGACGACCTGCGTGCCCGTGCTCAGCCCGTTCCCCGTCGACACCGTCTGCCCGCCGGGCGCCTGGCATCGCGACGCGAACGTCGCCGCCCGGTAGACGCCCTTGGCGTCGGGCTTCTCGACGCTCACCTTCCCCGCGGTCGCGTGGTAGTACGTCGCGTCGGTCCAGACCTTCCCGCCGTGCGTGTTCCCGTCCGTGCCGGGCCGACCCGCCATGAGGAAGTTGCACCCGCCGAAGTAGGCGCCGCTCCCCGCCTCCGCGTTGAGCGCCCAGCGCAGGCTCGCGTCGGACACGGTGAACGGTCCGTCCGCCTTCGCCGTGTCCGGGACGGTCACGGTGATCGGGATGTCGTCGTCCGTGGCGACGGCGCCCGACGACGTCGCGGACGCGGGTGCACCGGTGGCGGCCGCGAGAGGCGCGCCCAGGGCGACGGTGGCGAGCACGAGGGCGGCGACACGTCCGACCGTGCGCGTCGCACGGCTCGTGGCGCGATGCGTCGCGCGGCGCGTCACGCGTGCCTCCCCGTCGGGACGGGCTGGGTAGACGGCCCCGTCGGCGGCTTCGCCAGGATCGGGAAGAGTGCCTCGGCCTGAGCGGCGGCCGCGTCGGGCGGCTCGGGCGCTGCCTGCGGCGCCGAAGGCTCGACCGGCTCGCCCGGTGTCCTCTCCGTCTCCGGCGCGGCCGGCGTCCCCGGTTCGCTCGGCAGACCCGGCTCGGTCGGCGCCTGCGCCCGCGCGGCCCGCTTGCGCCGTCGGGCCGTGACGAACGACGACAGGATCACAGCGAGCAGCAGGAGCGCGGCCACGCCGACGGCGATCTCGGCGGGCGACCAGCCGTCGTCCTTCGCGCTCGCGGCGGCCGCGGCACGGGCGGCTGCGTCGGCGGCGGACGCCTCGGCCGGGTCGCGCCGGACGGTGAGCGCGACCTCGGGCGCCTGGCCCGACTTCGCGCCCGTGAGCTTGAGCGTGTGCGTGCCGAGCCGGGTGTCGTCCGGGAGCTGGAGGACGCCCGCGACGTCGCCCTGCGCACCCGCGGTGAGCGGGCCGACCGCGAGGACGCCGTCGTCGAACGAGCCCACGACCTGCTCGCCGGGCGTGAAGCCCTGCGCGACGAAGCTCAGGACGTGCCCGGCGACCGCCGTCGTCTTGTCGACGCCGAGCGTCGCGCTCGCGGGCGCCTCGGCGTTCTTCGCGGTCGTGCCGGTTCCCGCGGACGTGCTCGCCGCGCCGTCGGCGGCCGTGTCGGTGCCGGCCGAGCCGGCGCCCGACGAGCCCGCGGTCCCGCTGCCCGCCGAGCCGGCGCCGCTCGAGCCGGCCCCGTTCGCCGCCGAGCCTGACGCCGAGCCCTGCGCGGCGCCCGAACCCGAGGCGCTCTTCTTCGTGGCCGACCTCGCGCCCTGCAGGTCGACGAAGCTCACGGCCGTGAACGTCTCGTTGCTCGGGTTGACGACGCCGTGCGCGCCGATCGTGATGACGCCGCACGTGACCTTGCGGCAGTCGACCGTGACGGTCGTGCCGTCGCGGTCCTGGGTCTGGAACGTCGGGCCGGGGACGACCAGCGTGGTCTTCCAGGTGCCGTCGGCCTTGATCTCGCCGCCGTTGGCCGCGTACTCGGTGTCCGAGCCGGGGAACGACACGAACTTCTCGAAGCCCTTGTTGTCCTTGGTCTCCGAGTCGGGGACGTAGCGCAGGTCCGTGCCGGTCTTGCCGCCCTGGCTGGGCCGCCAGGAGCCGCCCTGCGGGTCGTCGACCCACCCGAACAGCACGTAGATCCCGCCGAAGCCGCCCTTGATGGACTGGAACCCGCTGCCCGCGAGGGTGAGCGTCGTGGAGTAGGTCAGGTCGGCGTGGGCGGCGCCGTCGGGCCCGCTCACGGTGACGCGCGGCTCGGCGGACGCGGGGACGGCCGCGGCGACGAGGCCCGCGCCGGCGAGCAGCGCCGTCGCGAGCGTCCCGACGACGGCGCCGGCGAGGCGGGCGCCCGGGCGGCGGACGTGGGTCATGCTCGGCTTCCTTCGGTGGTGGCCGTGCTCGCGGAGGAGCGCCCCGCACCGGGAGCACGAGCAGCTCGCCGGTGTCGGGGTGGCGCAGGGTCTGCACGGGGTGGTCGTAGACGCGGCTCAGCAGCTCGCTCGTGAGGACGTCGTCGGGCGTGCCGACGCCGGCGACCTGCCCGCGCTCGAGCACGACGACCCGATCGGCCCAGGCCGCGGCGAGGGACAGGTCGTGCAGCACGACGACGACGGCGTCGCCCGCCCGGGCCCGCGCGCTCGCCTGCGCGAGCACGTGCTCCTGGTGGCGGATGTCGAGGGCGGCGGTGGGCTCGTCGAGCAGCAGCAGGCGTGGCGTCTGCGCGAGGACGCGTGCGAACGACGTGCGCGCCTTCTCCCCGCCGGACAACGTGGGGAACCGTCGCTCGGCGAGGTGCAGGACGTCGGCGGTGAGAAGCGCGCGGGCGACGACCGTGTCGTCGTCCTCGGGCTCCGGCTCGCCGGGGACGCCGCCGCGCGCCCAGGGCGCGCGACCCATCCGCACGACGTCGACGACCCGGAACGGGAAGCTCAGGGTCTGCTCCTGCAGGAGCACGGCCCGGCGGCGGGCGAGCTCAGCGACCGGGAGGGACGCGACGGGCTCGGCGGCGAGGAGCTCGCGGGCGAGCGGGTCGTCGGCGGCGGCGCCCGGGACGGGCGGGAGCGTCGACATCCACGTGAGCGTGCCGGTCGTGGGCGTGACGTCGCCCGCGAGCACGCCGAGCAGCGTGGACTTGCCGGCGCCGTTCGGCCCGACGAGCGCGAGCACCTCCCCGCGCGGGCCTCGACGTCGACGCCGTCGAGGATCGTGTGCCCGTCGATGCGGTGCCCGACGCCGCGCGCGACCAGGACGGGGGCGCTCATGCCCAGCCTCCCGCGCTCTTGCGCGTGCGGCGCAGCAGCCAGAAGAAGAACGGGCCGCCGACGAGCGCGGTGAGCATCCCGATCGGCAGGTCGGCGTAGGCGACGGCGGTGCGGGCGGCCAGGTCCGCGGCGAGCAGCAGGACGGCGCCCCCGAGCGCGCTGGCCGGCACGAGCACGCGGTGCCCGGGGCCGACGATCATCCGCACGAGGTGCGGCACGACCAGCCCGACGAACGCGATGATCCCGCAGAACGCGACGGCGGCAGCGGTGAGCAGCGCGATCGCGACGATGCACACGAGTCGGAGCCGCTCGACGTCGACGCCCACGTGCCGGGCGGCACGCTCGCCGAGCGAGAGCAGGTCCAGCCGGGGCGCGAGGATCACCGCGACCGCGATCCCGACGACGACGAACGGCGCGACGATCCCGACGTACGGCCAGCGGGTCCCGTTGAGGCTGCCGAGCTGCCAGAACACGATCTGCTCGCGGGCCTGCTGGTCCGCGAGGAACGTGAAGAACGCGATCGCGGCCCCGCACACCGCGTTGACCGCGATCCCGGTGAGGACGAGCGTGACGACCTCCGTGCGCCCGTTCGAGCGCGCGAGCACGTAGACGAGGAGCGTGGTGACGAGCCCGCCGACGAACGCCGCGGTCGCCGTCGTCCACGGGCCGAGGGTCGACAGGCCGAACACGATGGTCGCGCAGGCCGCGACCGCGGCCCCCGCCGAGACGCCGATGACGCCGGGCTCGGCGAGCGGGTTGCCGAACACGCCCTGCATGAGCGCGCCACCCGTCGCGAGCGCGGCCCCCACGAGGAGCGCCATGGTGACGCGCGGGAACCGGATGGTCCACAGCACGGCGTCACCGTTGACGTGCTCGGGTGTCGGCCCGACGCCGAGGCCCAGGTGGTGCAGCACCGACCCGACGACCTGGGCGGGCGGGATGTCGAGCTGGCCGATGCCGGCGGAGAGGACCGCGAGCACGACCAGGAGCACGCCGAGCACGACGAAGAGCGCGGTCGCGCGGGCGGGGCGCGCGGGCGGCAGGACGGCCGGGCCGTCGAGCGCGCGGACGGCGTCGACGGCCTGGCGCTCGTCGAGCTTCGCGGCCGGCGCGGGCGCGGTGGGTGCGCTCACTTCGCGCTCCCCGGCGCGTAGACGGCGCGGGTGACCGCGTCGAGGACGTTCGCGGTCTCCGGACCGAAGCTCAGGATCTCGGTGTCGTCCATGTCGACGATCCGGTGATGCTTCCCGGCCGGCGTCTGCGCGACGGCGGGGAGCTTCTCGAGCAGACCGTCGACGCCGCCCACGGACTCGAGGCCCTTGGTCATCATGAGGATGACGTCGGGCGCCGCCTTGACGAGTCCCTCGTCGTTGATCGGCTTCATGCCCTTCCAGCCGATCTGGGACGCGACGTCGACGCCGCCGATCGAGTCGATGAGCGAGTCCGCGCCCGAGCCCTTGCCGAACATGTAGTAGATCCCCGCCTGTCCGCGGACGTAGAGGAAGACGATGCGGGGGCGCTCGGCGACGTCCTTCGGGACGATCGCGGCGATCTCGGCGGTCTTGGCCTTGATCTCGTTGTCGGTGCGCTCCGCGAGCGCGTCACCCTGCTCGGGGACTCCCAGGGCGTCGGCGACCTCGTGGACGAGCGTGCCCACGTTGTCGAGGTTGCGCTTGGAGTCGACGACGACGACCGGGATGCCCGCGTCGCGCATCTGCAGGACGACGTCCCACGGGCCGAGCGACGTGTCCGTGATGATGACGGTCGGCGCGAGCTCGAGGATCGCCTCGGCGTTCAGGTCGTGCCCGTTCTGGGTGACCAGCGGCTTGTCCTTGATGCCGTCGAACGCGGACGACACGTCCCGGCCGACCACGCGATCTCCCAGGCCCAGGTCGTAGACGATGCGCGACGTCGAGCCGTACAGGTCGAGTGCCAGGATGCGGCTCGTGTCGGTCACGGTGACCTTGGTCCCCTGCGCGTCGGTGACGGTCGCGGGCAGCGTCGCCTTCGGGTCCTTCGCGACCGGGTCGACGGCGTTCTTCGCGAGCCGCGCCGTGCTCGGGCCGGTGAGGTCGCGCGGGTGGGCCACGACGTCGAGCTTGCTGAGCGGGGTCGTGTCGACCACTCCGCCGTCGTCGGAGCCGCTGGTGCCCGACGCGCCGGCGAGCGAGCAGCCGGTGACCGCGAGCGCCGTGACGAGGAGCGCGGCGAGCGAGGCGACGACGCGCGGTCCTCGCTGACGGGACGCCGGGCGGCGACGGACGGGCGGCTGCGGTGCGGGCATGGCGGGGCTCGGGCTCCTCGGACGGGGTGCCCGGCATCCACGGCCAGGCGGTAAGTCTCGCCTAACCTAAGTGAGGCCAGCCTTACCTGACAAGCCCGTGTCTCAGGATCTGAATGTGTGTCAGATCACGCCGACGGTGGGATGCTTCCCGCATGGAGTTCCAGGACGTCGTCGACCGCCGCCGCATGACCCGCAGCTACACGACCGAACCGGTCGACCCGGCGGTGGTCGACCGGGCGCTGCGCAACGCGGTCCGCGCCCCCAGCGCCGGCTTCAGCCAGGGCTGGGGGTTCCTGGTCCTCGACACCCCCGACGACGTCCGCCGCTACTGGGAGGCCACCGCCGACTCGGAGGACCCCGACGCGTGGCTCGAGGGCATGATGCGCGCCCCCGTCGTCGTGATCCCGTGCAGCAGCAAGAAGACGTACCTCGACCGGTACGCCGAGCCCGACAAGGGCTGGACCGACCGCGACGAGGCGCGCTGGCCGCAGCCGTTCTGGGACCTCGACACCGCGATGGCGAGCCTGCTCATCCTCCAGACCGTCGTGGACGAGGGGCTCGGGGCCCTGTTCTTCGGGATCCCGCCCGAGGCCGACGCCGCCGTGCGCGAGGCGTTCGGGATCCCCGACGACCACGACCCCGTCGGCGCCATCACCATCGGCCACCCCGCTCCGGGCGGGGCGACCGGGTCGGCCGCGCGCCGCCCACGCCGCGCGATGGACGACGTCGTCCACCGCGGCCGCTGGCAGGCGTAGGTCTATGGCGGCCCGACCGCGCGGCCGCAAAGAATAGCTGGCGATCGCGCACGATACTTTCCGCCGACGACGACGCCGACGTCGTCCACGAACCCCGCCTCAGCCGCGCGGGAGCACCCCGAACTCATGGGCGGCCGAGGCGAGCGGGATCCCCGCGGCGTCCGTCGAGCGGACGTGGACGGCGTGCCGTCCCGCCGGCAGCGCGCCGGGCGTCGTGTACACCCACTCACCCAGGGCGACGCGGTCCGCCCGGGTCCACGCGGCGCCGTCGACGCGCACCCACACGTCGGCGTCCGCCTGCCCGCTGACCTGGCCGGTGAACACGATCCGTTCGTCGTCGCGGTGATGCTGATGGTCATGGCTGGTCCTTCCGGGCTGCCCTGGTCGTCGGTCGGCGCGAACCGTTCGCGCGTCGTGGTTCGATCCAACCCCGGACCGGGCCACGCTTCCGACCACGCCGCCCCGCCCGTGCGCGGATCGCCCGACGACGTGCGCCCGGACGGCCCGGCCGTGCGTCGGGCGCCGGACCTCGTGCGCGGCCGGGGCGCCGCGTCGCGGTCAGGCGGGGCCGAGTCCCACCAGCCGACGCAGGTGCGCGTCGAGCTCGTGCCGCTCGAGCGGCGAGCCGGGGACGCCGGGGCGCTCCTGCCAGGGCCGCGGACCGTCGGCGCGCCGCAGCTCGACCCCCACGCCTCGAGCCGGCGCTCGTGGACGGCGAGCCGCTCCCGGAAGTCGTCGGGATCCGACGGCGCACCCCGCCACACGACCTCGGCGAACGCGGCTAGCCGCGGGAACACGCGGTAGTCGAGCGCGCGCGGCGAGTCGAGGTGCTCGGTCCACAGGTGCGCCTGGGCCCCCAGCAGGCGGCCCGACTCGTCGCCGGTCACGCCACGGCGCGGGTCGAACCGCAGCACCCGGTCGACGTCCGTGACGACCCCGACCGGGACGGGCTCGCGCGGGTCGTCCGACTCGCGGTAGTCGAGGTACACCTCGTCCGCGGGGGCGGCGACGACGTCGTACCCCTGGGCCAGGCCGGTCGCGACGCCGTGCGAGCCCCGCCACGACGCGACGACCGCGCCGCGCACCGGGGCACCCTCGAGCACCTCGTCCCACAGCAGGACCCGGCGACCGCGCACGCGGGCCCGTTGGGCGAGCCAGTCGAGGAGCCAGTTCTGCGCGTCGGCGTCGCGGTCCAGGCCGAGCTCGGCCCGACGCCGGACGACGTCCGGGTCCGCATGCCAGCGGACCTTGGGCGACTCGTCGCCGCCGAGAGCGAGCACCGGGCCGGGGAACTGGTCGAGGACGTCGTCGAGGATCGCGCCCACGGTCTCGACGACGTGCTCCGAGAGCCCGAGCACGTGGTCCGAGATCCCCCAGCGCGTCCACACCTCAGGCGCCACGGGGCGCCCGTCGGGGGCCCGGTCGAGCCCCGCCCCCAGCTCGGGGTACGCCGCGAGCAGCGCCTGGACGTGGCCCGGCAGGTCGATCTCGGGCACGACGGTCACGTGCCGCTCCGCGGCGTAGGCGACGATCTCGGCGACGTCCGCGCGCGTGTAGTACCCGCCGTGCGGCCTCCCGTCGTCGGGTGCGTCGTCGCCGGCGCCCACCTGCGACGCACGCCGCCACGACGCGACGGCCGTGAGCGCCGGGAACCCGTCGATCTCGAGCCGCCAGCCCTGGTCGTCGGTCAGGTGGAGCTGGAGCGTGTTGAGCCGGTGCGCCGCCATCAGGTCGACGAACCGCAGAACCTCGCGCACGGGCAGGAAGTGCCGGACGACGTCGAGCAGGACCCCGCGCCACGCGAACGCGGGCTCGTCCCGGACGGTGCCGCACGGGAGCTCCCACGGCGGCGGCACGACGACGGCCGCGCGGTACGCGTCGGGGGCAGGAGCTGGCGCAGCGCCGCGATCCCGTACGACGCCCCCGCCGGGCCGCCGGCCCGCACCTCGACCCGCTCGGGCAGGATCTCGAGGACGAACGCCTCGGGCCCGAGCGCGTCGTCGAGCCCGAGCCGGACGGTCGCGGAGAAGTGCCCGGCGGGTTCGAGGTCGAGGCCGCCGCTCGCGCCGAGCAGGCGGCGCAGCCGACGCGCCTCCCCGCGAGCGCGGGGTCGGCGTGCAGGGTGGAGCGCTCGTCGAGCACGTGGACGCCGGGCCGGGGGCGCCAGGCAAGGGGCGCCGGGACGAGCGGCGGGACGGCGCTCATCCCTTGACCGCCCCCGCCGTCAGGCCGCCGGTGACACGGTTCTGCAGGACGACGAACACCAGCAGCACGGGCAGCATGAACAGCGTCGACGCGGCCATGGTCGCGCCCCAGTCCGTCCCGAACACGTTGTTGAACGACGACAGCCAGACGGGCAGCGTGCGGCTGTCCTGGTTCTTGATGATGAGCGTGTTCGCGAACGCGAACTCGTTCCAGGCCGTGATGAACCCGAAGAGCGACGTCGAGAGCAGGCCGGGTGCGAGCAGCGGGAAGACGATGCGCCGGAACGCCGTGGCGCGCGAGCAGCCGTCGACGCGCGCCGCCTCCTCGAGCTCGACGGGGATCGCCTCGAGGAACCCCGGATCGTGAGGATCGTGAACGGCAGCGTGATGACCATGTAGATGACGAGGAGGGTCACGAGGCGGTCGAGCAGGTCGACGTCCCGGACCACGATGTACATCGGGATGAGGAGCGCCTCCCAGGGCGCCATCTGGGCCGCGAACACGACGAGCACGAAGATGCCGCGACCGCGCCAGCGCAGGCGCGCGACCGCGAACGCCGCGAGGGCGGCCACGACGAGCGCGACGAGGACCGAGCCGAGCGTCACGAACAGGCTGTTGCGCCAGAACGCCCAGAAGCCGTCGGCGTCGAGGGCCGTGCGGAAGTGGTCGAGGGTCAGGGCGCGCGGCCAGAGCGTCGGCGAGCCCGACTGCAGGTCGCGCGTCGGCTCGAGCGCCGTGCGGACCATCCAGTACACGGGGAAGACCGACGCGAGGATCGTCACGACGGCGGCCGCGGCGAGCGCGACGCGCCCGGGCCGTACCCGCCGTCGCCGGCCCGACGGCGCCCGGCCGGCGGGGGCAGTGGTGGTGGGGACGGGGGTGGTGGCGCTGGTCATCGGTCGCCCTCCTGACGCAAGGTCTGACGGAAGTACACGAGGAGCAGCAGGGTGAGCATCACGACCGTCACGACCGAGATCGCCCCCGAGAGCCCGTAGCGGTGGAGCGACTGGGCCACCTGGTAGGCATAGACCGGCAAGGTGGTGGTCGCGTCGTCGGGCCCGCCCTGGGTGATCGCCCAGATCTGGGCGAACGCCTTGAACACCCAGATCACCTCGAGCGAGGTGATGAGCCCGAACAGCGGCCGCAGGATCGGGAACGTCACCGACCGGAACAGCCGGAACCCGGACGCGCCGTCGATCCTGGCCGCCTCGAACAGCTCGTGCGGCACGGTCGTGAGGCCCGCGTAGAGGGTGAGCGCGGCGAAGGGCACGGACTGCCAGACGATCAGCAGCACGAGCATCGCGAACGCGGCGGTGCCGTGGGCGAGCCACGAGTAGCCGTCGAACCGGTCCAGACCGAGCCCGACGAGCGCCCAGTTCACCACCCCGCGCTGCGACTGGAAGAGCCACTGCCAGATGGTCGTCGCCGCGATGATCGGGGTCGCCCACACGACGACGAGGCCCGCCATCACGGAGAACCGCAGGACGCGGCCGAGCGCGCCGATCATGAGCGCTACGAGCGTCGACAGCACCATGATCAGGACCACGTTGATCGCCGTGAAGACGAGCGTCCGCACCACGACACCCCAGAACGTGCCGTCGGAGAGCAGCTCGGTGTAGTTGTCGAGCCCGACGAACCCGGCTCCCCCACGGATCAGCTCGCGCAGGCCGTAGTCCTGGAACGACATCACGACGTTGCGGACGACGGGGTACCCGAGCACGACGGCGATCGCGACGACCGCCGGCGCGATCAGCAGGTAGGGCCAGGGGCTCGGACCCCGCCGCGGGACGGACGACCCGGCGCCCGTCGCCGCCGGGGCGGGCCCGGAGGCCCGCCCCTCGGTGAGGAGGGGGTCGCGGGGAGCGGGAGACGCCGCACCTCCCACGACCCCCTCCAGCTCAGCTCGACGCATTGAGCGTCTTCGCGATGGAGTCGGACGCGGCCTTGCCGGCGACGGCCGGGTCCGCCCCCGTCAGCACCTGCGTCATGTAGTTCTTGATCGGGTTGTTCGCCTCGACCGCAGCCCAGTTGGGCGAGTTGGGCGTCGCGTGGCCGTTGGCCGCGCCGACGGCCATGGCGGCCGCGCCGGGGTCGCTCGCGAGGGCGTCCGCGAGCGTGGTCTTGTTCGGCACGTAGCTCATCGCGACGGCGAGCTTCTTCTGCCACTCGTCGCCCGTGAGCTCCTTGATGAACGTGTACGCCTGGTCGGGGTTCGCCGCCGCGGTCGGGATCACCAGGTCGGAGCCTCCCGTGAAGACGGCGCCGGGCTGGTCCGCCCTCTTGCCGGGGATCGGGAAGAAGCCGATCTTGTCCTTCATGGCGGCGTTCGCGGCGGTGACCTGGGCTGCGGCTCCCGGTGTCGCGATCATCTGCGCGACCTTCCCGCCCGCGAACACGTCGATCTGCGGCGGGTGCTGCTCGTCGGCGTCCTTGGGGCCCTTGCCGAGCTTCTGGAGCTTCCCGTAGAAGTCGATCGCTGCGGCCGCGGCCGGGGTGTCGAGCCCGCCCTTCCAGGTGCCGCCGTCCTGCGTCGCGAGCTCGCCGCCCTCGTCCCAGAGGAAGCCGGCGAAGGTGTACCAGTTCTGGCCGGCCAGGTAGATGCCCTGGTTGCCGCCGGCGTCGAGCTTGGTGGTGTCCTGGAGCCACTCGTCGCGGGTCTTCGGGGGTCGGTGATCCCGGCCTTCGCGAAGAGGTCCTTGTTGTAGAGCACCACGCGGTTCGCCGCGTAGTACGGGATGCCGTACTGCTTGCCGTCGATCTTGCCGGGCTCGGCGAGCCCGGGGATCCAGTCGGAGCCGCCGAGGTCGGACACCTTGTCGGTCAGGTCCCCGAGCCCGCCGCTCGCGGCGTACTGGGCGACCTGCGTGTTGCCGACCTCGATCACGTCGGGGGCGTCGTCGCTGGCCAGCGCCGAGATGATCTTCTGCCCGATGCCGTCCCACTCCTGCACCTGGACGTCGACCTTGACGTCCGGGTGAGCCTGCTCGAACCCCGCGACGAACTCCTGCTGGAACGCGTCGGAGATGCTGTCTCGCATGAGCCAGACGTCGATCGTCGTGGCGCCCTTCGTGCTCGTGCCCGGGTCGTCCGAGCCTCCGTCGGACGAACAGGCCGCGACGGTCAGGGCCAGGGCCGCTGCCGTCGCCGCGGCCGTGCCCGCGGTGCGGAACTTCCTCATGGTTCACCTCGCCTCGTTGTTTACCAGTTGGTCAACTGGTAAGTGAGAGTGAAGATGGCACGCCGCGCGACGCGGCGTCAAGAGGTTCCGGTGGTCGTGATCAGAACGAGATTCCGCGGTCATCGGCCCGAAGCGATCCGAGTCGAGCCGCAGACCGCAGCGAGGGTGGCATACTCACCAGTGGTCAGTTCTGTGGCAACCAGGAGGAGCACGCGTGCCCGACAGCCCCGCCGCGCCCACCCGCAAGCGCGAGCTCGTGCGCGACCACATCCTCGAGCTCGTCGAGTCCCAGCCCGCCGGCCACCCCCTGCCGTCGGAGCGCGACCTGTCGCACCAGCTCGGCGTCTCGCGCCCGACCCTGCGCGCCGCCGTCGACGAGCTCGTCGGGGCGGGCCTCGTCGTCCGCGAGCACGGGCGCGGCATGTTCGTCGCGCGTGCGAAGGTCACGCAGGAGCTCGTCGCGCACGACACCGTGGCCGAGGTCCCGCGTGCGGGCGGCACCTGGTCGAGCCGCGTCCTCGACCTGGGCACCCAGCCCGCCGGACCGCGCGTCGGGCGGCGCCTGCACCTGTCGCCGTCGGCGACCGTCGTCCACGTCGCGCGGCTCCGGCTGGTGGACGGCGAGCCGATCGCGATCGAGTACCTCTACCTGCCGGCCGAGGTCGTCCCGGACCTCGACCCCGCCGACGTCGAGTCGGGCGACTTCTACGAGCACCTCGCCGCGCACCACGGCGTGCGCGTGGCCAGCGCGACCCAGGCGATGGAGGCGACCGTGACGAGCGAGGAGGAGGCCCGCATCATGGGCGTGCCACCGTTCTCCGCCGCGCTGATGTTCGAGCGCCTCACGCTCGACGACGCCGGCCGGCCCGTCGAGTACGTGCACTCGGTCTACCGGGGCGACCGGTACCGGATCGTCTCGCGGCTCTCGCTCGCCGAGGTGCGCACCGGCGAGCCGACCGAGACTCCGAGCCGGACGACGGGTCACTACCCGGGCATGCCCGCCAGCGACACCTCGGTCGCGTACGTCACGCGCGGCGAGGTCCAGCGCTGAGCCGGGCCCGCGCCGTCGGGCAGGTCAGATCCAGCGCCTCGCCTTGAACACGCCCCACAGCCCGACGCTCACGAACGCCATGGCGACCAGCGCCAGCGGGTAGCCGTAGTGCCAGCCCAGCTCGGGCATGTCGTCGAAGTTCATGCCGTAGACCGTCCCCACGAGCGTCGGCGCGAACAGGATGGCTGCCCATGCGGAGATCTTCTTGACCTCCTCGTTCTGGGCGTTGCTCGCCTCCGACAGGGCCCGCATCTCCTCGTTCTGCCGCTGCGACACGAGGGTCGCGTTCACGGTGAGGATGTCCCGCAGCGCGACGCGGAAGCTGTCGATGCGCTCGGCGACCTCGGTCGCGTGGTCGGCGACGTCGCGCAGGTAGCTCTGCAGCTCCTCGTCGATCTGGTACTTGTCGAACCCGGCGCGCAGGGCCGTGAGGATCTGACGCAGCGGCCGCACGGCCCGCTGGAACTCGACGACCTCGCGGGACAGCTCGTAGATGCGCCGCGACACCGACGCGTCCCCGCGGAACACCTCGGTCTCGATCTCGTCGATGTCGTTCTCGAGCCCCGCGACCACGGGCGCGTAGCCGTCGACGACAGCGTCCAGGATCGCGTAGAGCACGGCCTCCGGGCCGCGGGCCAGCATCGACGGGTCCGCCTCGGTACGGCGGCGCACCGCCGTGAGGTTGGGCGACTCCGCGTGCCGGACGGTCACCACGAAGTCCGGCCCGACGAACACGTGCAGCTCGCCGAACTCGACCTCCTCGGTCGCGTCCACGTAGCGGGCGGCCCGCAGGACGACGAACAGCGTGTTCCCGTACCGCTCCAGCTTGGGGCGCTGGTGGGCGACGATCGCGTCCTCGACCGCCAGCTCGTGCAGGTCGAACTCGACCGCGAGCCGGGTCAGGTCGTGCTCGCTCGGCCGGTACAGGCCGATCCAGGCCATCGCGTCGTCCTCGGCGCGCAGCGCGCGGAACGTGTCCGCGAGCGACGCGGGGGTCGCGACACGGCGGCCCTGCACGTAGATCGCGGAGTCGACGATGCTCGAGCCGGGCTCGGTCGCGGGGAGGGCGCCGTCGGGCACGGGCAGGGCGGGGAGGCCGCCGCGGCGGCTGCGGGCGACGTCGGCGTCACGGCGCGTCAGCAGGTGCGGGCGGCGGGCGAGGGTGGCGAGACGGGTGATCGAACGGTCGGTCATGACGGGCTCCGGGACAGCGCTGGCGCACCGTCGAGCACACGGGTGCTGCGGCTCAGGGGCCCGCGGCGCCGGGCGCGCGCGGGTCGTCAGCCGCGCGCGAGGCGTGCGGGACGGTGCTGGAGGTGCAGGGACACACCGCGGCTCAGGCCGCGGGAGCGACTATCACTGGGAGGTTCGCTGCGCATGGCGGTCCTCCTCGCTCAGCACGCGTCGCGTGCGGTGTCGGTGCTGCTGTCAGCCCTGACCGGGCCGTCGTCCAGGATAACGCCGTTCGCCGCCGATCGCGGCCACCACGACGAGCGCGAGGACCACGAGCTGCACCGCGAGCGACGTCAGGCGTGCGAGCGGGACCGTCGCCAGGCAGACCGCCGCCGCGACCACCCGCCACGCCCACGGACCCAGGCGGAGCGTGCGGCGGTAGTCGGCATCGCCGACGAGGAACGCCGCCGTGCCCCCGGCGACGAGCCACGCCGCGGCGACGTCGGGCGGCTCGAACGGCTCGCCCGCCGCCAGGTGCAGCCCCGCCCCCAGGCCGATGAGCCCGAGCAGCATGAGCAGGTGGTCGACGTAGAACGCGTGCAGCGCCACGGACGTGCGCCGCAGAGGGGCGCCGCGCCGAACGCGTGCTCGGCACGCTCGTCGTCGCCGGAGAAGTAGCACCACCAGAGCGACCCGATCACCGCGACCGCGAGGACGATCGCCACGACCGCCTGCCCGCCCAGCCCGTGCTCCCCGACGTCCGCACCACGGACACGACCGACTCGCCCAGCGCGATGATCACGAGGAGTCCGTGGCGCTCGACGAAGTGGCTCGCGGTCAGGTCGAACGGGCTCCGACGGGCGATCGACGACGCGACGAGGATCAGCGCCACCGGGAGGAGCGCCAGCGCCCAGCGCGCGGCGTCGCGGCCCTCACCGAGCAGCGCGGCGACGAGGAACGGCACCCCGATCAGGACGTTGAGGGGCGCGACGCAGAGAAGCACGGCCGTCGTCCCGGCCCCGCCCCTGGCCAGGTAGAGGCTCCCGTGGATCGCGGCGACGACCATGAACGCGACCGCGAACGGGACGCCGCCGGGCTCGAGCGCGTCCGGGAGCCCGACCGAGAGCACGAGGAAACCGGCCATCGCGCCGATGAGGAGCAGGCGCACCGCGGCGGTGTCACGGACCGCCTGGTTGGTGAGCCACGCGAACGCGTCGTACATCCACCACACGGCCACCATGACGAGCACGACCCGCCCGATCGTCGGCCAGGTCGGGTCCTCCGCCACGACGTGGGCGACCTGGCTCACCGTGAAGACGAAGACGAGGTCGAGCAGGAGCTCGAGCGTCGAGACGCGCGAGGCGGCGCGACCGGGACCGACAGCCCGCGCGACCGGGCCGGGCGACGCTCCACCGGTGCTCACGCGAGCAGGCTACGGGGCGCCGAGCAGCAGGTCTGTGAGCTCGCGCGGCGTGTGCACGACGGCGACCGCGCCCGCGGCCTCGAGCTCGCCGGGTTCCGCGTAGCCCCAGGCCACGCCGACGGTGGCGATCCCGTGGCGGCCCGCACCGAGGACGTCGTGCTCGCGGTCGCCGACCATGACGGTCGTCGCTGGTCGCGCGACGACGCCGCGCTCGGCGAGGCTCGCGAGCGCGTGCGCGACGACCTCCGCCTTGCCCGCACGCGTGCCCAGGTCGGTGTCCGCGCCGAACACCCCGTCGAGGCCGTGGGTCAGGTGGGCGTCGAGGCCGAAGTGCTCGGCGATCTGCCGCGCGTAGACCTCGGGCTTGGAGGTCGCGACGGCGAGCACCGCGCCGGCGTCGCGCAGCGCGTCCATCGCTTCCTCGATGCCCGGGAAGACCGCGTTGTCGAACATGCCGCCCGCCGTGAAGTGGCGGCGGTACGTGGTCACGAGCTCGTCCACCCGGTCGGCCGGCGCCCCGCTCGCCCGGAGCATGCCCGGCAGGGGCGGGCCGACGAACCGGCGCAGGGCTGCGTCGTCGGGCACGGGGAGGCCGGCCTCGGTGAGTGCCGCGCGGAGCGAGCCGACGATGCCGGGCGCCGAGTCGGTGAGGGTGCCGTCCAGGTCCAGGAGGACGACGCCGGGCGGCAGGGCGGGCAGGTCGAGCGACGAGGCCGGGGCAGGTACGGTCACGGTCGGAAGGCTACGGGTTCGGCGCGCGGAGCCGTACGCCGCTAACCCGCGGACGCGGTCGAGCTGTGGCTCCGGCGCCGCTCGGAGGCCTCGACGACCCCGAGGAGGAACGCCTGGTCCTGCAGCGGGACGTCGGGCGGGACGACGAGGGAGAACCGGTTCGTCATCGTCCCCGCACGCCGGGCCTCGCCGATCTGGACGCCGCCGCGCAGCACCTGGAACGCGGTCGAGAACAAGCCCTGCTTGAGCTCGTAGCGGGCCGCAGGCGTCGCGACGTCCCAGGTGTAGCTGAAGAAGGACCGCCGGGTCGCCCAGAGCTGGAACGGCGTCGGCGAACCGACCGGGCCCGTGCCGAGGATCCCGCCGCCGGGCTGCCTCGCGTACTCCCATGTCTCGGTCCCGAGGTGGACGGTCGTCCGCTCGCGGAACGTCCCGGTTTCGAACCGGCCCACGGTCGTCCCGTCCAGCACCAGCTCCTGGTTGCCCCAGCTCCTGCCCCACGTCAGCATCTGGGCACGCTAGCAGCCGCGAGCCGCCAGCCTCGACGGGGAGCGCTCCCCACGAGCGCGCAGCCGCGGGCGCCGGTCAGGAGGCGCGCAGGTGGTCGAGCAGCACGTCGAGCGCGGCCTCGAGGTGCGCCGTCTCGCCCGTGGTCCGCAGCAGGAGGACGCCGCCCTGGATCCCTGCGACGAGCGCGGCGGCGGTCCGCTCGGGCGAGAGGTCGGCGCGCACGTCGCCGGTGGCCTGCATCGCTCGGATGCCGTCGGCGAGGTGTCCCTGCCAGCGGCCCACGAGGGTGCGGGCGACGTCGGCGGCGCCGGGCACCCCGCCGACCTGGCCCATGAGGGCGTTGAGCGGGCACCGCGTCCCCTGGGCGCGGTAGCGGGCGACGACGGCGTCCCGCCAGCGCTCCCACGACGCCCACGTCGTGAGGTCGCCGAGGTAGGGCTGCTGGTCGTCGAGGACGCGGTCCGCCTCGAGCCGGACGACGGCGAGCAGCAGCTCGTCCTTCCCGTCCGGGAAGTAGTGGAAGAGCTGGCCCTTGCTGGTGCCGGTGAGGGCGCGGACGTCGTCGAGCGTGATCTCGCCGTCGTCCGTGCCGCGCAGGTAGTCGGCGGCGCCCTCGACGATGCGGGCACGGGTGGCGAGGCCTTTCGCTGTCAGCGACATGGAAGCAGCGTAGGCAGTTCTGGACTTGAGAGTCCATTTTCATGCTCCTACCGTCGCAGCCATGACACAGCGACTGCAGGGCCGGACGGCCCTCGTGACAGGTTCCACCAGCAACATCGGGCGCGCGATCGCCACCGCCCTCGCGGCCGAGGGCGCGCACGTCGCCGTCTCCGGGCGCGACGAGGACCGTGGCCGCTCCGTCGTCGACGTCATCCGCGCCGCGGGCGGCACCGCGGACTTCGTGCGCGCCGACCTCGACGGATCGTCCGCGGCCAGCCGCGAGCTCGCCGAGCGGGCGCTCGACGTCCTCGGCGGACGGGTCGACGTCCTCGTCAACAACGCCGGCATCTTCCCGCTCCACAGCACCGCCGACGCCGACGACGCCCTCGTCGACCGCGTCCTCGCCGTCAACGTCAAGGCGCCGTTCTTCCTCACCCAGGCACTCGTGCCCTCCATGGCCGCCTCGGGCGGTGGCGTCATCATCAACCTGGGGTCGTGGGTCGCGCGGCTCGCCCTGCCCTCGAGCCCCGTCTACGCGTCGTCGAAGGGCGCCGTGGAGACCCTGACCCGCGCCTGGTCGGCCGAGCTCGCACCGCAGAACATCCGCGTCAACGCGGTCTCCCCGGGCGTCGTCCGCGCCGACGAGCCCGACGGCCCCGACGCGCTCGAGGCGATCATGTCGGGCACCCCGGCGGGGGCGACCGGCCGCCCCGAAGCCATCGCGGCGGCGGCCGTCTACCTCGCGTCCGACGACGCCGCGTTCGTCCACGGCACCGTGCTCGACGTCGACGGCGGCCGGACGGGCGTCGCGGTCGTCGCCGCCTGAGCCGCGCCGCCCGGCCGCCGTCGACCTCACGCGGCGGCGACGACCGGGCCCGCCTCGACGTGGGCGCTGCGACCGGGCAGGCGGAGCGCGACAGCGACCAGCACGGCGGCAGCGAGGCAGACGAGGCCGTTCACCCCGACCGCTGCCCTGATCCCGGGGAGCAGCCCGCGGGCGGCCTGGCTGCTGCTGACCGCGGACATGACCGGCGTCCCGAGGGCGATGCCGACCTGCTGGCTCATGGTCACCAGCCCGGTCGCGAGCCCCTGCTGCGCGTCGGGCAGGCCTGACGTCGAGGCGACGACGTAACCGACGATCGCGACGAGGTTCGCGACCCCGCCCAGGAACGCGAGCGCCAGCAGGGGACGACCCATGCCCGGCTGTCCCCGACGAAGGCCAGCGGGATCGTCGCGAGCGCCTGCACCCCGAAGCCTGCGACGATCGCTCGCTTCGCGTCGGTGCGGGCGATGACCCGCGACGCCAGCAGCCCGCCCACAACCGTCCCGGTCCCGAGGACGCCGAACGAGAGACCCGCGGCCAACGGCGGCAGGCCCAGGACGTCCTGGAGATAGAGGGTGAGGGGGAACACGAGCGACGTCTCGGTCGCGAACGCGAGGAGACCGGCGACGTTGCCCCAGGCCACGTGACGCTCGGCGAGCACCTTCAGGGCGATCAGAGGCTCGGACACCCGCCACTCCACCAGCCAGAAGAGCACGAGGAGCACGGCCGCCGCGGCGAGGCCCGCCCAGACGACGGGGCTCGTCCACCCGCTCGCGCCGGCCGTGGTGGCCGCGCACACGATGGCGACGAGCGCCAGGCTGACCGTCGCCGCGCCCGCCAGGTCGACGCGCGGCCGACGCTCCGACCGGTTCTCGCGCAGCACGGCGGGTGCGACGGCCAGCACGACGACCGCGACGGCGACGTTGACGAAGAACGCCCACCTCCAGCTGAGGACGCCGGTGAGCACGCCGCCCAGGATCGCGCCCGTCGTGAAGCCCGCCGCCATCAACGAGCCGTTGAGGCCCAGTGCGCGGTCACGGGAGGGCCCTTCGGGGAACGTCGTGGTCAGTAGCGAGAGGGCCGACGGGGTGACCATCGCGGTGGCGGTGCCCTGCGCGGCCCGCGCGGCCAGGAGCGTCGCGGGGTCGCCGGCGAGACCGCCGCACAGGGACGCCGCGCCGAGGAGGGCCATGCCGACCAGGAACAGGCACCGGCGGCCCACGCGGTCCGAGACCCGGCCGAACAGGAGGGTGAGCCCCGCTGCGCACAGCGCGTAGGTCGTCGAGATCCACTGGAGGTGCTCGGTGGCGATCCCGACGTCGCGGCCGATCTGCGGCAGCGCGACGGTGAGGATCGAGAAGTCGACGGCGAGCGTGAAGGCCGCGGTCAGCAGGACGGCGAGCGCGAGTCGCTCGCGCGATGACATCCGGGCCGGTCGGGCGGGGGAGGCTGCGGTGGCGGACATGGTTTCCTTCCTGGGTCGGTCGGTCCCCACGCTGGCCCCGCCGCACCTCGGCAGCCAGGCACCTCCCGTTCCTACCCTTCGGAGGGTCAGGCAGGCTCGGCCGCACCGGCGCAGAATCGGGACATGCCCACGGCCACCATCCCCTCGACCGGCAGCGAGCTCGGCGAGGTCCTCCGCACCCGACGCGACGCCCTCACCCCGGAGGACGCCGGCGTCGTGAGCTACGGGACACGGCGGGTGCCGGGCCTGCGCCGGGAGGAGCTCGCGCAGCTCGCGGGCGTGTCCGTCGCGTACTACACCCGCCTCGAGCAGGGCCAGTCGATCGCGGCCTCCGAGGCGATCCTCGACGCGCTCGCGCGCGCCCTGCAGCTCCGCGACGACGAACGCACCCACCTCTTCGAGCTCGCCCGACCGCGAGCCGCCCGACGACGCCGCGCCCCTCGCGCCGAGCGCGCGACGCCCGGTGGCCTCCAGCTCCTCGAGGCGATGCCGGGCGTGCCCGCGCTTGTCCTCGGGCGCCGCAACGACGTGCTGGCCTGGAACCGGCTCGGTCACGCCCTGTTCGCCGGGCACCTGCCATTCGACGCCCCGCAGGACCCGTCGACCCGACCGAACCTCGTCCGGATGCTGTTCCTCGACCCGCACACCCGCGAGCTGTACCGCGCCTGGGACGAGGAGGCGGCACTCGTCGTGGCGTCGCTCCGGTTCCTCGCGGCCCACTACCCCGACGACCGCGGCCTCGCGGAGCTCGTCGGCGAGCTGAGCATGAAGAGCGGCGAGTTCGCCGCCCTGTGGGCGAAGCACACGGTCCGGCTCTGCTCCAGCGGCACCAAGCTCCTGCACCATCCCGAGGTCGGCGACCTCGAGACCGACTACGAGGCCCTGCACCTGCCGGACACCGACGGTCAGCGCCTGCTCACCCACACCGCGCGTCCCGGCAGCGGGTCGGCGAACGCGCTCCGGCTGCTCGCGGGCTCCTAACCGAGCAGCGGGAGGACCAGCTCCGCGGCGCCGTCGGCCGTGATCCGGACGGGCACGCCCCAGTCCTGCTGCGCGAGGTTGCAGGCGGGGAACTCGACGGGCTCGCCGTCCGGCCCGAACGCGTCGCACGACGCCGCCCGCGCGCTCACGTGCAGCACGCCCTCGAGCGTCTCGCCCGGGTGGGGCGTCGCGAGGACGAGCCCCCGGTCGAGGTCGGTGTCCGTGCCGTCGCCGGCGAGCAGCAGGCTCGACGGCGTGGCGCTGACCGAGAGCTGGGTCGACGGGCCGAACCGGTCGTCGAGCTTCTGACCCGGCGCGGGCGTGAACGGCACGCGCAGGCTCAGCGCGCCCGGGGCCAGGTCGGTGACGGGCCGCCGGGTGCGGTGGGCGCCGTCGTCCACGGTGCTCCCGAGCGAGCGGAGGTCGGCCGGAAGCGCGACCCGGGTGATCCGGTGCGCGGCCGACTCGACGACCAGCACCTCCAGCCCGCCCTCCGCCTCCCGCACGACGACGCCGCTCGGCTCCGCGAGCCCCGTCACCACGGTGGTGACCTCGCCGCCACCGGGGGCTGCGTCGTCGGGAGCGAACCGGCGGAGCGCGCCGTCGTAGGTGTCAGCGACGAGGACCGAGCCGTCCGGGAGGGTCGCGACACCCAGCGGGTGCTGGAAGAGCGCCTGGTCGGCGGGCCCGTCGCGGTGACCGAAGTCGAAGAGCCCCTGCCCGACGGCGGTGCTCACCGTGCGCGTCGCGGTGTCGACCCGGCGCAGGGCGGACGTCTCCGAGTCCGCGACCCACACGGCACCTCGCTCGACGGCGAGGCCCGACGGCTGCGCGAACCACGCGTCGTCGAGCGGACCGTCCTGGAGGCCCTCGTTCATGGTCCCGCCGAGCAGCTCGATCGAGCCCTCCTTGCCGTCGAACGCCCACAGCGTGTGGTTCCCGGCCATCGCGACGACGAACGCCGCGAGCTCGGGCACCCACGCGACGTCCCACGGCGACGAGAGCTTCACCCAGCGCGGCGGGACGTGGAAGCTCGTGCTGAACGTTTCGCCTGCCGCGCCCTCGGTGAAGTTGTCGGGCGCCCCCACCATGAACTGCTCGCCCGTCCCCGCGACGGTCGTGACGGTGCCGTCGTCGAGGCGCACGCCCCGCAGCACGTGGTTCGCGGTGTCCGCGACGACGACGTCGTACCCGAGCCACGGGCGCAGCTCGTCCGGGACGAGGCAGAGGCCGTTCGGCTCGGCGAACCGCGCGTCGCCGGGACCGCCGTCGGCGAGCCCGCGCTCGCCGGAGCCGATCCGCCGGACCAGGGTCTCGGCGTCGGGCGCGAGCTCGGCGAGGCTGTGGTGCCCGGCGTCGGCGACGAGCAGGTTCCCGTTCGGGAGCGCGACCGCCGTGGCGGGGAAGCGCAGGGTGGAGGGCTGCGGCGTCGGCGGGACGTACGGGCCGTCGCCCTCGCGCAGCGTGCCCTTGGCGCGATGCTCCGCCACGAGCTCGGCGACGAGCGCCTCGATCGACGCCGCGTGCCCCTCGCCCGCGAGCTGCGCGACGACGTAGCCCTCGGGGTCGACGACGACGAGCGTCGGCCAGGCGCGGGCGGTGTACGCCTGCCAGGTGACGAGGTCGGGGTCGTCGAGCACGGGGTGGTGGACCTCGTACCGTTCGACCGCGGCGGCGAGCGCGTCGGGGTCGGCCTCGTGCACGAACTTCGGCGAGTGGACGCCGACGATCGTGAGGACGTCGCCGAACCGCTGCTCGAGGTCGCGCAGCTCGTCGAGGACGTGCAGGCAGTTGATGCAGCAGAAGGTCCAGAAGTCGAGCAGGACGACGCGGCCGCGGAAGTCCTCGAGGCTCAGCGTCCTGCCACCCGTGTTCAGCCAGCCGCGTCCCACGAGGGCGGACGCGCGGACACGGGGCAGGCGGGCGGGCACAGCAGTCACGGGGTCAAGTCAACCCCACGCGCCTGGGGGTGTCGTCAACCCGCGTCGACGACGACGTCGCCGTGGTACGCCGCGCAGTCGGCAGCCGGCCCCGCGTGCTGCGGACAGTAGTCGTACGTGCTCCCCGACACGACCAGCGAGGCGTCCCCCGCGTGAGCGTCGGCCGGGATCGTCACGGTGGTGGCGAACTCGCCGTGCGTGCCCACCTCGACCGTCCCGACGACGGCGTCGTCCTCCATGGAGCGAAGGTGCAGCTCGTAGTGGGTATAGCCGCGGTCGATGGTGCAGGACACCTTGCCGCTGCGGACCGTGACCTGGCCGCCCGGCGCGACCGTGCCCGGCGAGACCTCGAGGGGCCCGGGTGTGCACGACGGTTCCGGGTCGGGGTCGAGCGCGTCGCACGCCGCGAGCAGCACGCCCGCCGTGAGCAGGAGCGCCGCCAGGAGG
This sequence comes from Luteimicrobium album, assembly GCF_030161555.1. Taxonomy (GTDB): domain Bacteria; phylum Actinomycetota; class Actinomycetes; order Actinomycetales; family Cellulomonadaceae; genus Luteimicrobium; species Luteimicrobium album. Next base: position 1,881,807 of record NZ_BSUK01000001.1, on the reverse strand, counting down.
CACCGCCCGATCGGCAACAGCCGCACGGCACGCGTCGTCGTCATGGTCGGACGCTAGCACCGTACGGGGAACGCGCGGCCGGCGGGTCGCCGTTCGTGGCCGACCTGTGACCCTCACGTCGGGCTGATCACCAGCCGGGCGATCCGGTCGCCGGCGAGGGTGAACGTCATGGGGCCGGTCCCGTTGTAGCCGTCGCCCGTGACGGCCAGGACGACGACCCACTCCCCGGTCCCGCGCCCGGCTCCGCGGACACCGGCTCGAAGTGCGACCGCTTGCCGATGTTGTCGGTCACGTTCCAGCGGGCGACTCCGTCAGACCCGGTGAACGTCCGCCCCCAGTCGTCGAGGACGGCGTCGGGAGTGAAGGCGGCGACGAACGCGTCGCTGTCACCGGCGTTGGTGGCGTCGACGAACGCCTGGACTGCGGCAGGAAGGTGCACGGCCATGCGGCAAGTCAACTCTCCGGGGATGGCCCGGCCACCCCTGGCCTCGATACGGTGGCGCCCATGCGCGCCGACGGGTACCTCGGACCTGACCGTAGCGGGATCGACTGGCTGATCGACTCGGACAGCCCGGCGATGCGTGCCCTCGGGCCCGACATCGCCGCCCGCACCCCTGACAGTCCCGTCGACGTCGACGCCCTGATCGAGGACGTCGCCCTCCTTCCTCGGCTGATCCGCAAGCGCCACGTCTTCGTGGTGCTGGGTCGCACCGGTCCCGAGGCCGCGGACGCCGTCCTCGACGCGTGGGTCGCGCGGCTGCGCGCCGAGCGCCCGACGACGTGAGGCGAGGCGATCGGCGACGCCGCGCTGTCGCTGCGCGAGGCCCTCGGCGACAACCACCACGGCATCCTCGGGAACGCCGCGCCGCGCCCCTGCGCCCGACCCTCGGTGAGGACCCGGGTCCGGCGTGGGAGTCCGTGGTCCGGGCGACGCCGTCGGGCGACGTGGCGACGGTCCGTATCCGCACACTCTCGGACTCCGAGGACGGGTCGCCCCGGCTCGAGGCGGGCGCCACCGACCGCAGCCCGCTCGAGCACGACCGCGTCGTCGTCGACCTGCGCGGGAACGGCGGCGGGAACGACGCCTTCATCAGCCGGTGGATCGCCGACGCCGTCGTCCACGCCCACGACGCACCGAGCGAGCGGTGCCTGTCGGTGGGCGACAAGCCCGTCATGGTGTGGAACGCGATCGCGCTGGAAGCGGTGCGGCACCCCGACGCGCCGCCGCCGACCTCGCTGCTTCCCTACGCCCACGTCCCGGCGCCGGAGGACGAGCTGCGCGTCGAGCTCCACACCGAGCACGTCCCCGCCGGCACCAGGCCGTTCCGGGGTCGGATGCTCGTGCTCGTCGACGGCAGCACAGGGTCGTCGGGCGAGTCGAGCACGCTGATGCTGCGTGACGGTCTCGGCGCCCGGGTCGTGGGCGTGCCCAGCATGGGACTGCTGGAGTCCGCGAACGTCGCGCCGTACGTCCTCCCGCGGTCGGGGCTGACGCTGACCTTCCCGACGCAGTGGGGCGCGACGCCCGAGCCCATGGAGTTCGTCGGGATCCGGCCTGACGTCGAGCTCGACGTCACGACGCCGCTCACGGCGGTCGCGGACCGGTTCGACGAGCTCTGGGCCGCCGGCGAGCACGGGGTCTGAGCCCGCCGAGCACGGGCCTTCCGTCCGTCCACCGGATCAGACGGGCCGAGACCCCTTGGTCGGCGAGGGGGCGGGATCAGGAGGACGTGGCGGCGTCACGCTCCGCGTCCTCGGCCGCACGACCCTGGATCCCCGAGACGTTGCGCAGCGGCAGCTCGGGCAGCACCGCACACAAGACGATCCCGATCACGATGATCCCGGACGCGATCAGCATCACGAGGTCGACGGAGTCGCTGAACCCCACGAGGAACGGCTTCGCGAGCCTCGGGTCGAGCTCGTTGATGAACGACGAGTCGTTCAGGCTCGGCACCGAGGCGGTCCCCCCGTGCTGGGTGGCCTGGACGAGGTCGAGCACGGGCTTGTTGGCCGGGTTCGACGTGACCGCCGGGTCGTGGAGCGCGGCCTGGAAGTCCGCCGTCGGGACGATGGACCTGAACGCGGCCGCGATCTTGTCGCCCACGGTCGAGAACAGGATCGAGAGGAAGACGGCGGTGCCGAGCGTCCCGCCGACCTGCCGGAAGAACAGGGACGACGACGTCGCCACCCCCATGTCGCGGACCGGCACCGCGTTCTGCACGGCCAGGACGAGGGGCTGCATGGTGAACCCGAGGCCGAGGCCGAAGACCAGCGACGCGACGGCGATCCAGCCGTACCCGGTGTCGGCGTGCAGGCGCGTGAACAGCACCGCGCCGATCGCCATGAGCGTCGTGCCGGCGACCGGGAAGATCTTGTACCGCCCGGTCCGGGACGTCGTCTGGCCGGCGGCGACGGACCCGCTCATGATCCCGAGCGTGAAGGGCAGCAGCGCGAGGCCCGCCTTCGTCGGCGACATCCCCTGGACGATCTGCAGGTACAGCGGCAGCACGGCTATCCCGCCGAACATCCCGAGGCCGATCACCGTGTTGGCCGCGGCCCCGAGCGAGAACACGCGCTCGCGGAACAGGCGCAGCGGGAGGATCGCATCGTCCTTTGCCCGGCGCTCCGCGAACCAGAACGCAGCGAGCCCCAGCACGCCGACGGCGTAGCAGCCGAGCGCTCGGCCCGAGGTCCAGCCCCAGTCACGCCCCTGCTCGGCGACGAGGAGCAGCGGGACGAGCCCGACGACGAGCGCGAGCGCGCCCTCCCAGTCGATGTCGTGCTTGACCTTCCGCAGCGGCGGGAGGTGGAGCACCCGGACGATGACGAGGAACGCGATGATGCCGATCGGGACGTTGACGAGGAAGACCCAGCGCCAGCCCGCGATCCCGAGGATCGAGCTCGCCCCCGCGAAGAAGCCGCCCACGACGGGGCCCAGCACCGACGACGTCCCGAAGACGGCGAGGAAGTAGGCCTGGTACTTGGCGCGCTCGCGCGGCGCGACCAGGTCACCCAGGATCGTGATGGCGAGCGCCATCAGGCCGCCGGCCCCGAGCCCCTGCAGGCCGCGGAAGATCGCGAGCTCGTACATGGACGTCGACGTCGACGAGAGGAACGAGCCCACCACGAACAGCGCGATCGCCAGCAGGTAGAACGGCTTGCGACCGTAGATGTCCGACAGCTTCCCGTACAGCGGGGTCGTGATCGTCGAGGTCAGCAGGTAGGCGGTGGTCACCCACGCCTGGAGCGACAGTCCATGCAGGTCGTCGCCGATCGTGCGGATCGAGGTCGCGACGATCGTCTGGTCGAGGGCCGCGAGGAACATGCCGATCATCAGCCCGCCGAGGATCGTGACGATCTCGCGGTGGCTGGGGCCGACGGCCGGGGCGGGGGTGGTCGCCTGGCTCGTGCGGGCGGGCGTGGGGGCGCCGTCGTCGGGGGTCACGGAAAAGGTTAACCGGTGTCAACCTCTTCCGATTCCCTGCGTCCCTCGTCCCACCCGTGCCCGACGACGGCGGCCGCGTCGTCCGGCGGCTCGCCCACGTCCTCGACGGGTCGCGGCTCGTAGCGCTCGGCCGTGAGGTCGGCGCGCTCGACCCGGTCGAGGCGGAACCACCGCGTGCCCTCCTGGTCACGGCACCACGCGACGAGGTACCAGCGGCCGTCGGTGTGGGCGAGGAGCTGGGGCTCGATCCGGCGTCGGGTGATGCGGCCGTCCCGCGACCGGTAACGGATCGCGAGCACGCGCGCCTCCCCGAGGGCCTGCTCGACGGCGCGGAGCACGCCCGCCGAGGTGCCGCCGTCGGACGTCCCGGTCGCGCGTGCGCCACCGGCGGGCACGCCGCGCGTCCAGACGCGCGCAGCCATGCGCGACGCCCGCTCCCGGTCGCCGGGGCCGAGGGCGTCCCAGAGCTTCGCGCGCGCCGTCGCGGCGTCGACGGCGAACGGGCTCCCGGGTGGGAGCAGCGCGAGCGCGACCGACAGTGCGACGGCCTGGGCGGGCGTGTAGTTGACGGGCGGGAGGGTCGCCGCGGCGTCGAGCACGTAACCGCCACCGGGCCCCGCCTCGGCACGCACCGGCAGCCCGGCCTGCTGGAGCGCGGACACGTCCCGTTTGATCGTCCGCCACGCTGACCTCGAGGGCGGCGGCGAGCCGCGCGCTCGTGGTCCCCGCGCGCCCGGCCCGCCTCAGCTCCTCGGCCACCGCGTACAGGCGGTCGGTCCGGTTCACGCGACCTCCCGAGAATAGGTGACAGACCGGTGTCACCAGGGTGGGTCGAGACTCGTCCCATGACAACCCCCAGCACACACGTGGTCCTCGTCCCCGGCTTCTGGCTCGGCGGCTGGGCGTGGGACGACGTCGTCCCCGCGCTCCGCGACGCCGGCCTCGTCCCGCACCCCGTCACGCTCCCCGGGCTTGGCCCCGACGACACACGCGAGGACCGCGCGGCCGTCACGCGCGCCGACCACGTGGGCGCCGTCGTCGGGCTCGTCGAGGGGCTCGAGGGCCGCGTGGTGCTCGTCGGGCACAGCGGCGGCGGGGCGCTCGTCGGGGAGGTCGTCGACCGCGTGCCCGGCCGGGTCGACCGGGCCGTCTACCTCGACTCCGGACCGCTCGTCGACGGCGCCGCGCTCAACCCCGGCCTGCCCGACGGCGTCACGGAGATCGCGCTCCCGTCCTGGGACGAGCTGGCCGCGCAGGGGTCCAGCATCGACGGGATCGACGACGCCGGTCTCGCCCGGTTCCGCGGGCACGCCCGCCCCCACCCGGCGCGCGTCGCGACCGAGCCGGTGCACGTGTCGGACCCGGCGCGCTTCGACGTCCCGGTCACCGCGATCTGCACGAGCATCAGCGCCGAGCAGCTCCAGGCGGTGGCCGGGCCGGGCGCCCCGTTCCACACCGAGCTGCTCGACCACGACGTCACGTGGGTCGACCTGCCGACCGGCCACTGGGCGATGTTCTCCCGTCCGGCCGACCTCGCGGCGACGCTCGTCGAGGCCGCCCGCGCCTGAGCACGGGATCCGAGCCCGCCGAGCACGTGCTGCCCGCCCGTCCAGCGCAGCGGACGGGCGGGGACGCCGTGCTCGGCGAGGGAGAGACCGGAGCCCGGGGCTCAGCCCAGGACGGGCGGCAGCCCCGGGTACGCGTCGTCGGCGGGCGCGACGCCCAGCACGTGCTCGGCGAGGAACGCGAGCACGACCTGGTACCAGACCTTCGCGTGCTCGGGCGTGAGCACCCAGTGGTTCTCGTCGGGGAAGTAGAGGAACCGGTGGACGGTCTTCCCGTCGGCGTCGGCGGGCAGACCCGACTTGGACAGCAGCTCGTACCAGAGCCGCAGGCCCTCGCCGATCGGCACCCGGTAGTCCTTGTCGCCGTGCACGACGAGCATGGGCGTGCGGATGTCCCCGACGAACCGGTGCGGCGAGTTCTCGAGCGCGGCCTCCGGGCTGAGCTCGCGCTCCCAGTAGAACGAGGCATCTGTCGTCGGGCCGAACTGGTCCAGCGCCCAGAGGCTGGCGTGCGTGACGATCGCGCGGAACCGGTCGGTGTGGCCGGCGATCCAGTTCGCCATATAGCCGCCGAATGAGCCGCCCATCACGCCGGTCCGGGTCTCGTCGATGTCGTCGCGCGCGACGACCGCGTCCGTCACGGCCATGACGTCCGTGAACGGCTTGTCGCCCCACGCACCCCAGCCGCGCTGCACGAAGTCCTGCCCGTAGCCCGTCGACAGCGCGGGGTCGGGCAGCAGCACCGCGTACCCGGCCGCGACGAGCAGCCACGGGTTCCAGCGCCAGCTCCAGGTGTTCCACGACCCGAGCGGCCCGCCGTGCACCCACAGCGCCAGGGGCGCCGGGTTCTCGGCGCTCGCGCCCTCGGGCAGTGCGAGCCAGGCGCGCACGCGGACGTCGTCGGACGCGGGGGTCTCGACCTCGACGAGCGTCCCCGGCAGCGCGGGCGGCGGGACGGGCCCGCGCAGCAGCGTCGGCTCGACGGGCGTCCGCCTGCCCTCCTCCTGGGCGAGGAACGCGGCGAGGTCCACGCGCACCGGCTCGGCCGGCGCCAGGTAGCTCGACCGCAGCGCGTAGAACGCCGACCCGTCGCGTGCGACCCGCACGTCCGTGTACACCGCGTCGCCCGCGGTGACGCGCTCCACCGGGACGATCCCACCCCCGTGGCGGCGACGTGGAAGACCGGGCCGCGGCCGTCGTCGTCGGCGGTCACCAGGAAGCCCGAGCCGTCGGGGAGCCATGTGAGCGACGACGGCCAGCGGTCCCAGTGCGTCGTGAGGCTGCGCGGGCTCTGCTGGGGGCGAGCGCCACGACGGCGAGCGTCACCTCGGGCGCACGGTGCGGCGTCGTCACGGTCTCCCGCACGTACGCGACGAACCGGCCGTCGGGCGACACCTTCGGGCCGAAGACGTCGGCACCCTTGTCGTCGACCAGCACGTACTGCTCGCCGGTCGCGGTGTCGATCGCGACGAGCGTGCTCCGCATCGTCGGGCCGGGACCGGTGACGCGCAAGCTCGTGACGAGCGTGCGACCGTCGGGGCTCAGGTCGGCGTCCGCGTCCTCGAGCGCCGGGCCCGGGGTGGGCGTGAGGTCGCGGAGCTCGAGCCGGGCGCCTTCGGGGGCTCGGGCGTCTCCTCCTCCTTCTCGCCCGACGACGGCGCAGGCACGAGCGCGCCCGGAACCTCGTCCGTGAGCGCGGCCAGGTCCGCGACGAACCGGTGGGGCCGGTCGGGGCCGAGGTCGTGGTCCCAGTACCGGACCGGGTAGCCGTCGTGGAGGATCGCCGCGACCTTGTGGTCCTTGCGGGCCTTGCGGCGCTTCGCGTCGTCGTCGAGACCGGTCGAGGACGGCAGGAGGCTCGCGGCCACCGAGACCGTGCTCCCGTCGCGGGCCACGGTCACACCGCCGACGCCGCCCGGGGCCGTCGCCACGACGCGCGCCTCTCCGCCACCCGCGGGCAGGAGCCAGAGCGCAGGTCTCGGAGCGCCGTCGTCGGTGTCGCCCGTGTCGGCGTCGGGGCGGGCCGACGTGAAGAGCAGGTCCCCGTTCGCCGCGAACAGCGCCGACGACTCGCCCTTCGCGGAGCGCGTGAGGCGTCGCGCCGGCGACCCGCCCGTCGGGTCGACCTCCCACAGCGCCGTCACGTAGCGGGTGCGCTTCGGGTCGAGCGTCTGGACGGCGGTCACGAGCCGCGAACCGTCCGGGGAGAGGGTCAGCCCGGCCAGCCGCGGCAGGGCGACATAGGCGTCGAGGTCGTGGAAAGGGGTCGCCGCATCGGTCGTCACCGGTCCGTCCTATCACAGCGACGGGCCAGGTCCCGCGGGTGAGGTCCACGTCCCGCCGGGCAGCACCCTCCGCGCGGACGCACAATGCGGCATGGCCACGCGCACGACGGCGGACTCCGCCCCCGCCCTCCCCGACTTCGGCAGCGCCCGACCGGCCGTGGCGGAGCGGGCCGAACGCGGGCGTTCGTGGCGCTCTGACACCCCGGTCGGAGCCTTCGCCGACTGGACGCCGTCGTCCGACCGGCCCGACCCGGTCGCCCTGCTCCGCGAGCAGGACGCCACCCGCGTCGCGGAGCTCGTGCCCATCCGGTACGGACGCATGAGCGCGTCCCCGTTCGCGTTCTACCGCGGGTCGGCGGCCGTCATGGCCGCGGACCTCGCGACGTTGCCGCGCACCGGCGGCACCACCCAGCTCTGCGGCGATGCCCACGTCGCCAACTTCGGGGTCTACGCCGCCGCCGACCGGAGCCTCGTCTTCGACATCAACGACTTCGACGAGACCCTGCCCGGCCCGTTCGAGTGGGACGTCCTGCGGCTCGCCGCGTCGCTCGTCCTCGCGGCACGGGACCGCGGCTTCGAACCCAAGGTCGCTCGCGACGCGGCCCGGGCCGCCGCCCGGGCGTACCGGATGGCGACCGCCCGGCTGGCCCGCCAGCGCACGCTCGACGTCTGGTACGCCCGCGTCGACGAGGACCGCATCATGCGCACGCTCGACACCGCCGACGTCGGCAAGCGCACCCGTCGGACCGCGACCGCGACCTTCGACAAGGCCCGCACCAAGACGAGCCTCCGCGCGGCCGAGAAGCTCACCGAGCTCGTCGACGGGCACGTGCGCTTCCGCGAGGCGCCGCCGCTGATCTCGCGAGAACCCCTGCGGCCGCTCGACCGCGAGCAGTACGACGCCGTCTTCGCGGACTACCGCTCCACGCTCGACGACCCCCTGCGGCTCCTCCTCGACCGGTTCGAACGGGTCGACGCCGCACGCAAGGTCGTCGGGGTGGGGAGCGTCGGGACGCAGGCGTACGTGATCCTCCTCGCCGGCCGGGACGACGACGACCCGCTCGTCCTACAGCTCAAGCAGGCCCAGCCGTCCGTGCTCGAACCTCACCTCGGGGCGAGCGCGTACGACCACGCCGGGCAGCGCGTCGTCAACGGCCAGCGTTACGCCCAGGCGGCCAGCGACATCCTGCTCGGCTGGGCGACAGGGCCTGCCGGCCGCCACTTCTACGTGCGGCAGCTCCACGACATGAAGGGCTCGGTCGACCTGGCCCGCGTCCGACCGCGCGGACTGACCGCGCTCGGCGAGCTCTGCGGCGCGACCCTCGCCCGCGCGCACGCCCGCTCCGGTGACGCCGTCGCCGTGTCCGCCTACCTGGGTGACGACCCCGACGACGTCACGTTCGACAAGGCAATCGGCCGGTTCGCGCGACGGTACGCCGACCAGGCGGAAGCCGACGCCGCGCAGCTCGACGACGCAATCCGCGCCGGTGATGTCGAGGCGGTCACCGGCGTCTGAGCTCCTGGGGCGTCGGGGGCGTCCGTCGTAGACCGTCCCACCCCGACCACAACCACCCCACCCCACCTCACCCCGACCATGCGATGACGCACCATCCCGACGGCCGACCATGCGGTGACGCACCGTTTCTGGTTCGAACATGCGACTGTTCGCATGATCGGCACGCCTGGGCGGCATCAGATCGCATGGTCGACACCGACACGCGACGCCCCTACCTCCGCAGCATGCGCAACGCACATCGAACGGTCCGCGACATCACACCGTCGACATCCCGCGCCGTGAACCGCAACACCTCGAAGCGGCCCGTCGAGACGATCCCGTTCTGCCGAGACCTGTCGGCAAAGGCAGCCTCGGGAACGTCGTGCACCTCCTTCCCGTCGACCTCGGCCACCAGCCACCGGTCCCCGCCGAGATGCCAGCCGAAGTCCCCCGTTCGGGGTACGGCGAGTCGTCGAGCGGCAGCTGCAGCGTGTCCGGCGGGACACCGCCGTCGATGCAGTCGAGCCGGCCGAACGACTCCGGCGCCGACTCCGACCTACCGTCCGCGAGCTCCCACAGGTGGTGAGCCGCCGCGATCCCGCGACGCCCGCGCGCCAGGTCGTGCGCGCGTTCCAGACCATCAGGTGTCAGGAGCCCGAGGTGCAGGACCGAGTCGAGGACCGCGAGCCCGTGACGACGCGGCAGCTCGGGGACCGCCTGCGCGACGGCCCACTCGACCGATGCGACCCGACGCCCTCCGACGACGACGGTGCGCAGCCCCGCGTCGAACTGGCGGGCGTGCATCCCGTCCCGTGCGAGCCGGTTGCTGGCCTTCGGCAGGGCAGCCTCCGGACGGATCGTCGTCGGGAGCCCGACGACCTTGTGCAACGCGAGGGCGCTCGCACCGATGGCGACCGCCTCAGGACCGAATGCGAGCATCGCCGCCCATGCCGCCCTGCATCGTCGGGCATCCCAGGGCAGCGCCGACAACGATCCGATCCGTGTGTCGAAGACACCCTGGGTGAGCCTGCGCCAGGTGCGGTTCCCGACCATCGTGGCGATCCGTCGTCCTGAGATCCCTGCGGTGCGCGCCTGGCTCGTCGAGACGAGGCCGAGCTGGGTACGCGCGACGTCTTCGAGCTCGGGAGGGATCGCGAGCGTCAGCAGCAGGTCTCGCTCCGGCTGCACGGTCATGGGAGTAAGGACGGTCGTCATGGGCACGAGTGAACCGGCCGACGACGGTGGCGAGGGTGCCCGTGTGTACCGCCTGTGCACGGCCGGCGCCGTCCACAGGTGTGCCGTCGACCCCCGCCCGCGGAGCGCGACGACGAACCAGTGGCGGCGCACGCACCGGCGTCTGCCGACCATGCGATCAAGCCCAGTACACCCCGACGAGCATGCGACCAGTCGCATGCTCGAGCAAGAAACGGTGCGCCATCGCATGTTCGGCGCGGGAGGAGGGCGCCATCGCATGCTCGGCGCAGGAGGACAGGGCGTGGCAGCGGCTCAGCGAGGCGGCGCGGCCTCGTCGCGATCCGCGAGCTTCTCGAGCATCGCGTTGTACTCCCGCAGCTCGGCGTCGCCGTCCCGGTCGGCCTTGCGGTCCTTGCGCTTCGCCTCGCGCTCGTCGGACCGCGCCCACGACGTCGCGACGAGCACCGCGAGCAGCAGGGTCGGCAGCTCGCCGATGCCCCAGGCCACGGACCCGCCGGTCTGCTGGTCCTCGATCGCGGACGCGCCCCAGGTGCGGCCGAGGAGCCCGAACCAGTCGGGGACGAGCAGGGTCTCGGAGCTGATGAGCGCGACCCCGAAGAACGCGTGGAACGCCATGGTCGCGAACAGCAGGATGAGCCGCTGCGGGTACCCGAGCCGGTTCGGTCCGGGGTCGATCCCGATCAGCGCGTTCGCGAACAGGTACCCGGCGCCGGTGAAGTGCACGACCATCCACAGGTGCCCGACGTACGAGTGCAGGGACCAGGAGAACAGGGGCGTGTAGTAGAAGACGATGAGCGAGCTCGCGAACAGCACGGCCGAGACGACGGGGTTGGCGATGAACTGCCCCCACCGCGAGTGGACGAGGATCAGCAGCCATTCCCGCGGTCCCCGCGAGCCGTCCTTGCGGGTCGGCAGCCCGCGCAGCGCGAGCGTCACGGGCGCGCCGAGGACCAGGAGGATCGGCACGACCATCGCGAGCACCATGTGCTGCGCCATGTGCGCGCTGAACAGGACGTGCCCGTACAACGCCGGCCCGCCCGACGTCGTCCACCACAGCACGACCATGCCGACGCACCAGGAGACGGTCCGGCCCCAGGACCACCGGTCCCCGCGCCGGCGGAGCCGCAGCGCCCACCCGACGTACACGATGACGCCGGCGGCGCACGCGACCGTGAGGATCAGGTCCCAGTTCCACTCGGTGAACCAGCGCGTCGAGGTGAGGGCGGGGGCAGGACGTGCCCGGTGACCCGTTCGGACGGCGTGAGGTCCTTGCCGACGACCTCGCTCACCGGCGGCGCCGACGACGCGAGCGCGACCGCGACGCCCATGACGGCGCCCATGACGGCGAGCTCGACGGCGGCGAGCCGCCAGAACAGGCCACGCGGCCGGGCGTCGTCACGGCCGAGCCGGGCGATCACGAGCGTGCGGTGCGCGTACCCGATGAGGCCCAGCACGACGAGCAGGACGAGCTTGACGAGCAGCAGCACGCCGTAGCGGGTCGCGAACCCGTCGATCGACCCGGCGCGGATCCAGCCGTTGACGAGCCCGGACACGGCGACGAACGCGAGGCACCAGAGCGCCGTCGGCGAGTACCGCCCGACGACGACGGCCAGGTCGGGCCGCGCGCCGTCCGCCCGGGCCGCACCCGCGCGGCGGGCGGTGGCGCCGCCGTCGGACCCGCGCCCCGCCCAGAAGACGACGCCGAGGGTCGCGAGCCCCCGATCCACACGCTCGCACCGAGCAGGTGCAGGAACAGGGACGAGATCGCGAGCTCGTGGCTCGACGTGCCGGCCGCGTGCCCGGTCCCGGCCTGCAGGGAGAGCGCCGCGACGGGCAGGAGCGCCGTCCACGCGGTGCCCGTGGGGGTCCGGACGAGCAGCAGCAGCGTGGAGGTGACGGCCGCCAGCACGACGATCTCGAGCAGGGTCCGCCCGTACGCGACCTGGGTCATGAACACGCCGAGCTGCTGCCCGAACGCGGGGTCCGTCAGCGACATGCCCGCGATGTTGGCGTCCTCGAGGACGAGCTGGACGAGCCCGGCCACCGCCCACAGGCCCGCACCGACGGCCGCGGTGACGAGGGCACGGCGGAACCCGACGCCGTCGGACGGTTCGCGCCACGGCAGGACGAACAGCGCGAGCGCGAGCGACCCGACGGTCACGGCCATCGACAGCTCGGTGACCAGCGTCGCGACGGGCAGCCCGAGGCGCACGACGACGCCGGGGTCGAGCAGTCCGGTGCCGGGTGCGGCGAAGGCCTGCGTGAAGGCGCCCGCGAGCAGCACGGCCACGATCCCGATGACGACGGTGCCCGGCGCGGCGAGCACGACCCACCACGGCCGCCCCGCGAGGGTGGGCGTCGGGCCGGGGCTCTGCCGGGCGCGAGCGGGCATGGAGGCGGACGACGTCACCCGCCCAGCGTAGGCGCGTCGACGGGGAGCGCGGGCCCCGTCCACAGGGGCCCGTGGCGGACGTCACCCGGGTGGAGCGCGCCGGCGGGCTTGCGTTTCGTACCCTGCGCTTGCTTATGCTGTGCGACAGTCGCGCGCCCGGTGGTGCCGACGTCATCGGCAGGGGAAGCCGGACCACGACCCTTCGTCACGAACCGTGGAGCATCCAGAGCCCCGGGAGGTCACGCGCATGGCGGCGCTCGCAGGTCTCGTGCCACCGCTCCTCGTCTCGTTCGCGGTCGTCGCCGGGTTGCGCCGGGCGACCCGGCACAGCCCGGTCGACGCCGCCGCCCGCCCGGCTCCCTGTCCGGGCACGACGCCCCTTCCCGGCCTGATCGGTCCGACGCTCGTCGACGAGCCCGCGCCGGCCCGCCCCCAGCCACCCGCCGCGCCGAGGCTCGAGCTCGCGTGCCGCGCCTGCGGCTGGGCTCTCGACCGGCCGGGCTGGGTGGACGACAGGCCGACGGCGGCGATCTGCGACTGCTGCGCGTGCGAGGCGGGCATCGACGACGTCACCCCGGAGCGGGCGCGGGCGCACCGGCGCCGGTGGGTCGAGCACGGCGCCGAGTGGTTCGACCCGGGCAGCCGCCCCGAGGCATGGGACCTGTACGCGCACCTGTGCGAGCTGGCCCCGGTCGGACGCGGCCTCACCCCGGGTTAGGCCCGGCTCAGCCCCAGACGAGCCCGCGCGACGGCTCCTCGAGCACCGCGGCGACGTCGGCGAGGACGCGCGAGCCGAGCTCGCCGTCGACGAGCCGGTGGTCGAAGCTCAGCGCGAGCTGCGTGATCCAGCGCTTCTTGATCTTGCCCTTGTGCACCCACGGCTGCTGCCGGATCGCGCCGAACGCGAGGATCCCGGCCTCGCCGGGGTTGAGGATCGGCGTCCCGGTGTCGATGCCGAAGACGCCGACGTTGGTGATGGTGATGGTGCCGTCGGCCATGTCGCCGGGCGTCGTGCGCCCCGAGCGGGCGGTCGTCGTGAGGTCGGCGATCGCGACGGCGAGGTCGTGCAGCCCGAGGCGGTGCGCGTCCTTGATGTTCGGCACGACGAGCCCGCGCGGCGTCGCGGCCGCGATCCCGAGGTTCACGTAGTGCTTGTAGACGATCTCCTGCGCGTCGTCGTCCCAGCTCGCGTTGATCTCGGGGTGGCGACGCAGCGCGAGGAGCAGCGCCTTCGCGGTGATGAGCAGCGGCGTCACGCGGACGTCGGCGAACTCGCGGTCCTCGCGGAGGGCCGCGACGAGCTTCATCGTCTTGGTGACGTCGACCGTCACGAACTCGGTGACGTGCGGCGCGGTGAACGCGCTCGCGACCATCGCCTCGGCCGTGCGGCGGCGGACCGACTTCACAGGCACGCGGGTGCGGCGGGCGTCGGGGCTGACGGTGCCGCTCGCGAGCCACGGGTTGTCGTCGCCCGGGTAGGTGGCCAGGGTCTCGGGGTGCGCCGCCTCGGACGCGAACGCCTGGACGTCCTCGCGCGTCACGATCCCGCCGGGGCCCGTGCCGGGGACGCTGAGCAGGTCGACGCCGAGGTCCTTGGCGAGCTTGCGGACCGGGGGCTTCGCGAGGACGCGCACGCTCACGGCGGGGATCGGCTGCGGCGCGGCCGGCGCGGGGACCGGCGCCTGGGGGCGCGGCTCTCCCCGGTCGCCCCGGTCCGCCGACGACGGCGCCCGCCACCGGTGGCGCCACCGCCCGTCCCGTAGCCCACGAGCACGGCGCCGCCACCCGCGTCGTCGGACGCCGCAGCGGCCACGGTCGCAGGGTCGGTGTCCGCGGGGTCGACCTCGGCGGCGATCTCGAGCGCCGCGGCCGCGGGGTCGCTCCCGGGAGCGCCCGACCCGGGCTCCCCGCCGTCTCGATCCGCACGATCGGCGTCCCGACCTCGACGGTCGTGCCCTCGACCACGAGGATCTCGACGACCGTCCCGTCCCACGGCGACGGGAGCTCGACGAGCGACTTCGCCGTCTCGATCTCGACGATCGTCTGGTTGACGCGCACCGCGTCCCCGGGCGCGACGCGCCACTGGACGATCTCGGCCTCGGTGAGTCCTTCACCGGCGTCGGGCAGGCGGAACTCCTGGATGGTGGGCACGGGGTGCGTCTCCGTTTGCGTCTGAGGGGGCGGGGTCAGTGCGCGAGCACGCGGTCGACGGCGTCGAGGACGCGGTCCACCGACGGCAGGTAGTCGTGCTCGAGCTTCGCGACCGGGTACGGGGCGTGGTAGCCGCCGACGCGGAGCACGGGCGCCTCGAGCGCGTAGAAGCACTCCTCGGTGACGCGTGCGGCGATCTCGGCGCCCACCCCGTGGAACGTGGGGGCCTCGTGCACGACGACGCAGCGGCCGGTCTTCTTGACGCTCGCCACGACGGTGGGCACGTCGACCGGGGACACGGAGCGCAGGTCGACGACCTCGATGCTCGTGCCGTCCTCGTCGGCGGCCGTTTTCGCGGCCGCGAGCGCGGTGTGCACGGTCGGGCCGTAGGCGACGACGGTCACGTCGGTGCCGGGGCGGACGACGGCGGCGTGGTCGAGCGTGCGGGCCGCGGCGCCGACGCCCACGGGCGCGTCGAGGTCGACGTCGCCCTTCTCCCAGTACCGGCCCTTGGGCTCGAGGAAGAGCACGGGGTCGGGGCTGGCGACGGCCTCCTGGATCATCGTGTACGCGTCTTGGGGCGACGACGGGCTGACGACGCGCAGGCCCGCGGTGTGCGCGAACAGCGCCTCGGGGCTCTCGCTGTGGTGCTCGATCGCGCCGATGCCGCCGCCGAACGGCACGCGGATGACGACCGGGAGCTCGATGCGGCCCGCGGTCCGGAAGTGGATCTTCGCGAGCTGCGTGGTGATCTGGTCGTAGGCCGGGAAGATGAAGCCGTCGAACTGGATCTCGACGACGGGCCGGTAGCCCCGCATCGCGAGGCCGATCGCCGTCCCGACGATCCCGGACTCCGCGAGCGGCGTGTCGACGACGCGGTCCTCGCCGAACTCGGCCTGCAGGCCCTCGGTCACGCGGAACACGCCGCCGAGCGCGCCGATGTCCTCGCCCATGAGCAGGACCTTGTCATCGGAGGCGAGGGCGGCGCGGAGGCCGGCGTTGATCGCCTTCGCGAACGGCATGCCGGCGACGCCGTGGGGCAGGTCCGACGGCGCCGGACCGGCGGGGCGTACAGCGGTGGCGGTCATCGGTTCCCTCCGGTGGTGGCAGGCGAGTCGAGCAGCCCCTCGAACGGTGACGACACGGGCTCCCCCGCCTCGTACGCCTCGAACGCGGCCCGCTCGGCCGCGACCTGGGCCTGCGGCGTCGCGTAGACGTGCTCGAACAGGCGTGACGCGGGCGGCGCGTCCATCGCACGGACCGTCGTCCGCACGTGCTCGCCGAGCTCGTCGGCCTCGGCCAGGAGCGCGGCCTCGCGGGCGTCGTCCCAGGCGTCGTACTTCTCGAGGTAGGCGCGGACGCGGGCGATCGGGTCCCGGCGGCCCCACGACTCCTCCTCGTCGGAGGTGCGGTAGCGGGTGGGGTCATCGGACGTGGTGTGCGCGCCCATCCGGTAGGTCACGGCCTCGACGAACGTCGGGCCGCCGCCGGAGCGGGCGCGCTCGAGCGCCTCGTCGGCCACGGCCCAGCTCGCGACCACGTCGTTCCCGTCGACACGGACCCCGGGCATCCCGAAGCCCCACGCACGGCGGGCCAGCGGGACACGGCTCTGCTTCGCCGTCGGGACGGAGATGGCCCACTGGTTGTTCTGGCAGAAGAACACGACCGGGGCGTTGTTCACGGCCGCGAAGCCGAGGGCCTCGCTCACGTCGCCCTGGGAGGTCGCACCGTCGCCGAAGTAGGCGACGACGGCCATGTCGCGCGCGGCGTCGCCGGTCCCGACGAGCCCGTCGCGCTGGACGCCCATCGCGTAGCCGGTCGCGTGCAGCGCGTGCGACCCGATGACGAGCGTGTAGATGTGGAAGTTGTGGGCCGCGGGGTCCCACCCGCCGTGCTCGACGCCGCGGAAGATCGGCATGACGTCGGCGAGGTCCATGCCGCGCGTCCACGCGACGCCGTGCTCGCGGTAGGACGGGAACACGTAGTCCTGGCTGCGGAGCGCCCGGCCGGACCCGACCTGTGCGGCCTCCTGACCGAGGAGCGGCGGGAACAGCGCGAGCTCGCCCTGCCGCTGCAGGCTCGTGGCCTCGACGTCGAACCGCCGCACGAGCGCCATGTCGCGGTACAGACCGCGCAGGCGCTCGGCGGCGGCGTCGGGCTCGGGACCGTCGAGGAGGTAGCGCGCGGCGCGCTCCCGGTAGGGGGCGTTCGCCTCGGACACGACGGGTTCGCCGTCGGGTCCGACGAGCTGAACGAGCTCGTCGGAGTGCTCGATCACTGGTACTCCTCACGTCGTCCGGATCGCCCGGGGATGGCGGGCGGTGCGGCGGGGGCGCAGCGACGGGACACGAAGCCTCGTCGCTACCTACGGTTCCGTAGCCTACGCAAGCGTAAGGTACGGCGCCGGAGGGACGGGAGATGTCCGGTCGTGCGAGTTCCCCACCCGCGTTTGTAGGGTCCCTCCAAACGCGGGTCCGACGGCAGACGGCGGGCCCGACGGCGCGGCGGGGGCGCTCCCCCGGTCCTCACCGCCCCGTCCCGCGGTCAGTCCTCGTGCCGCCGCCGGCGACGCGAGAGCCAGGTCAGACCGAGCCCGACGAGCAGCAGCACCACGACCACCACCGCGACGGGCAGCACGTCCGCGCCCGTCACCGCGAGCCCGCCCCCCGAGGACGGGGGCGGGGTCTCGTGCGCACCCGGCGACGACGGCCCCGCCGTCGGTGACGGGCCGGGCGTGCTCGTCCCCGTCGGGGACGGCGTGGGAGTGGGCGTCGGGCGCGGCGTCACGCGCAGCGTCGCCGACGCCGTGTCGTCCGCCGTCGAGGTCTGCTCCGACGACGTCGAGACCGTCGCCGTGTTGACGTGCGTGCCCACCGCGGTCGCATCCGCGGTGACCGTGAGCGTCGTCGAGGCTCCAGCAGCCAGCGTCCCGAGGTCGCAGCTCACGTCCTGCCCGTCCACGTCGCACCCGTCCGTGCCCGTGACGGCGCGCGGCACCACGCCCTCGGGGAAGTTGTCGGACACACGCACGTCCTCGGCCGCGCCCGGGCCGTCCTGGGTGATGCGGATCGTGTAGGTCACGGTCGAGCCTGCCGTGACCGTGCCGGGCCGCACGCTCTTGTCGATTGCCACGTCGACGGGCGCCGGCGTCGCGGCGACCGTCGCCGAGGCCGCGTTGTTGCCAAGGTCCGGGTCGTACGGGTACGCACCGTCACGGTCCGAGGACGCGGTGTTCGTGATCTCCCCGCAGTCGTCACGCGCGCGGTGATCGTGAGGGTCTCCGCAGGCCCGGCACGCGGTGCCCGCGGGAGCGTCACCGGTGCGAGCGTCCCGACGTCCCACACACCGGCGGACGGGTCGTAGCTTCCCGCGGACGCGCGCGACGACACGTAGTCGAGCCCCGCAGGTAGGACGTCGTCGACGGTCACGTCCCGCGCCGGATCGGGGCCCCAGTTGGTCACCCCGACCGTAAAGGTGACCTCGTCACCCACCGCAGGGGTTGCGTCGTCTACCGTCTTCGTGACCTCGACGTCGGCCGCCGGGACGAAGAGCCTCGCCTGCGCCGTGTCGTTGTCCGGCTCAGGGTCGTAGGCGTCGCTCTGCCCGATCGCGACCGTGTTGACGAAGGTCCCGGTGCGCTGGTCGAGGAGGACGGTCACCGTCAGGGTCGCGTGCTCACCGTCGTCGAGGGTCCCGATGCTCCACACCCGGGAAGCCCGGTCGAAAGTGCCCTGGCTGGCGTTCACGTCTTCGATGTCCGCGGCGATCGGCATGGGGTCGACCGCGGTGACGTCGTGCGCGGTGTTCGGGCCGTGGTTCGTCACGGTGATCGTGTACGTCACGGTGTCGCCGGGCTGCGCCGTCGTCGGGTCGACGGTCTTGCTGATGCCGAGATCGGCCAGCCGCACCACGACGACCGCGGCGATCGCCTGGTTGTTCGTCGGGTCGGTGTCCCGCTGGTCGACAGAGTCCAGCGCGACGGAGTTGACCTGGAGCCCGGCGGTGTCGGCCGTCACGACCACCTGGCAGGTCGCGGTGTCGCCAGACGCGAGCGTACCGACGTCCCAGAGCCCCGTGTCGGCGTCATAGTCGCAGCCGTCGCTCGACACGTACGTCACCCCCGCGGGGAGCCGGTCCCGCAGCAGGAGACCCGTCGCGTCCGTCTCCGTCCCGTCCGAGGCGGGCTGGTTGGTCGCGGTCAGCATGTAGGTCATCGTCGTCCCCAGCGGGACGGCGGAGTGAGAGACGCCTTCGGGGGTCGTGACAGACTTCCCGACCGCGATGTCGAGCGGCGGCTCCGACGAGACGAGCGTCGCCGAGTCGGTGTTGTTGTCGGGGTTCGGGTCGCTCACGTCCGGTGCGCTGACCGTGACAGTGTTGGTCTTGGTCCCTGCCGTGTCGACCTGCGCCGTGACCTCCACCGTGGCCGACGCGCCGCTGTCGAGGTGCCCCACCGTCCAGGTCCCGGCGTCGTCCGAGACCGTGCCCTGGGACGGCGTCCCGATCGAGACCACGGTCACCCCCGTCGGCGGGTCGTCCGTCACGACCACCCCATCGGCCGGGTCGGGCCCGGCGTTGTGGACGGTCACGTGGTAGGTGACCGTGTCGCCCACCTGGGCGGCGGTCGGGTCCACGGTCTTGGTGACCGAGAGGTCGGCCGTGGGATCGACCACCACGAACGTCGCAGTGTCGGCGTCGTTGGCGGAGTTGGGGTCGTCGGGGCTCGAGTCCGCGCGTGCGGCCACGTTCGTGTACCGACCGTTCGTCTCACCTCGGACGGTCATCCGGAGGCTCGCGTCGTCGCCGTTCGCGAGGGCTCCGACGGTCCACGTCCCCGTCACGGCGTCGTACGAGCCGTCGCCCGACGCGGACACGAACGCCAGGCCGGCCGGCAGCGCGTCGTGGATCGTCACCCCGGTCGCGTCGCTCGGCCCGTCGTTCCGTGCGGTCACGACGAACGTGCCCTCCGTGCCTCGCGCGATCGTCGCGTCCCCGTCGACCTGCTTGGTGACCGCGATGTCCGCGATCGCTCGCGCCGTGATGGTGACGGAGGCGCGGTCGTTCGTGGTGTCCGTGTCGACCTGGTCCATCGCAGTGCGCGCCGCGGTGTTGGTGATGCTGCCGTTGCTGGTCACGCGGGTCGTAAGCGTCAGCGTGGCGGTGCTGCTCGCGCCCGCGGTGCCGAGCGTGCCCACCGTCCACTCGCCCGTCACCGGGTCGTACGCACCCTGCGACGGGCTCGAGCTCACATAAGTCAACCGGTCCGGAAGCTGGTCGGTGACGACCACGCCCGTCGCGACCCCCGGCCCGTGGTTCGTCGCCCGGACGGTGAACGTGACGTTCGCGCCGACGTCCGGCGTGCTGTCGTTCACGGACTTGGTGATGCCCACGTCCGCGTTGACGCCGATCGACGCGGCGTCGGTGTCCGCGACCTGCTGGCCGATCGGTGTCTGCGCCGTGACGGTGGCGGTGTTCGTCACGCTGCCCGACGACGCCACGTCGACCGACTTGACCGTGTACGTCCCGGTGCATCTCATGCTCGCGTCGGGCGCGAGCATGTTCTCCGGGCACGAGAGGTCCGCGTTCGCGATCCGGTCGTCGGCGAGGGCGACGTTCACGAGGTCCGAGTCACCGGTATTGGTGACGACGTACGCGTACTCCACGGACTGCCCGACGAGATAGGGCGGGTCGCTCGTCACCGACTTCTCGACCTGGACCGCGGAGTGCAGCGGCACCGTCACGCTCGACTCGTTCGAGGTGACGGTCCCGTTTCCCGGGTCGAGCGCCGTCGTCGTCGCCGTGTTGTCGACGCGCCCGGCCGACGCCTCGGCCGCGGTCACGACGTGCGTGCCCGTGCAGGTGATCGTGGCCGCGGGGTCGGGTGCGGGCGGGACGTCCACGTCGGGGCAGGTGACGGTGCCGTCGACGTTGTCGTCGTCGACCGCGACGCCGTGCAGCATCGTCGAACCCGTGTTCGTGATCGTGTACTGGTAGGGGATCGTCTCGCCGGCGCCGACGTCGGGCGGCAGCGCACCGTTCGTCCGGTCCACCTGCTTGACGAGCTGGAGTTCCTCCAGGGGGTCGATCGTCTGGACGACGACGTTGCGGACCAGGTGCACGTTCGTCGAGCCACCCGTCGACGCCGAGAACCCGAACTTGTACGTGCCCGGGAGGTTTGACGGCGCGGGGACGTCGAGCTCGGTTGTCCACGGGCCGCCGTCGGTATACCGGACCTGCACGATCACCCGCGAGCCGCCCGGCGAGTCGGAAGGCGTCACCTGGACGTTCACCGTCCGGGCCTGGTCCTCCGTGGAGCCGCTGCCCTCGAGGTTCCCCGCGAGCGTCGACGCACCGAAGTCCGAGGCGGTGGAACCTTGGAAGCAGTAGACGGTCGTGCCGCTGCCTGGCCCGCGCACCGTGATCGTGTTGATGCCGCGCGTTCCGCTCGTGCCGACCGGCGACACCTGGTTGTCGGGACAGCCGAGCCCGCGGCTCTCGCTGTCGTTGAAGAAGTTCCCGTAGACGTCCAGCCCGACGCCGACGACGCCGCCCTCGATGCCCGGATCGAGGTTGCGCTGGGCGTAGCCCATGCTCCCCCGTCGGAGCCGGTGTCGGTGAGGTCGGTCGAGCCGTCCACGAGGAAGAACCCGATGCCGTCGCCGCCCTCCGGGCCGGACCGGGCGTACTGCCACTGCTGGAACGTCACCGAGATGCCGGCGGTCGCGGGGATCGGGCGGTTGTAGAGGATGCCTCCGGTCCGGAAGCCACCGCTGTCGGTGAGCTGGAGGAATCCGTCGCCCGCAGCGGCTCCCATGGGCGGGGGCTGCTGGTCGCTCGTTCCCCAGTAGTCCGAACCGCCCTTCTGATGGGCGACACAGCTCGGCAGCGGCGACCCCGTGGTCGGCGTCGGGGCGCCGCTCGCCATCCCTGTCAGGCAGGTGTCCCCGAGCGGCTGCCACGCGTCGTCGGGCACGGTCGGGTTCGCGAACGTCTCGTCGACGACCGTCGTGCCGCCCGCGGGCGGGTCCGCCGCGGCGCGCTGCGCCGTCGGCACGACGATCAGCGAGGACAGCGCGAGGGCAGCGGTGCCTGCCGCTGCCCTCCGTCGACCACATCGTCCCACCGCGAGCACGCGCGCTCCCCTCGGCCTCCCGCTGCCTTCCCACTATCAGCGGAGGAGACGCGCTGGGCAACAGCGGGGACCGTGCGGCCGGGCGGCCCAACGACAGGTACGGCCCGCCCTGCCCGTACAGCCCGGGCGGCGGGGGCGTCTGCGCTTGGGACCGCCAGGCCTCGAGCTCACGCTGGAACGGCCACCGGAGAACGCGAAGACGAGGAACATGATCGTGTTGAGGACCGGCACGAAGGCCACCAGGATCCACCAGGCCGAGTGGCCGGCCTTCTGGATCACCCGGATCCCGGCCACGGGGAACAGCACCCAGAACGCGATCGCGACCGGGACGACGGCGATTCCGCGCTGACCATCTGCTTCTCCGCCCGTCGGCGCGCGGCCATCGACGACGGCGCTCCGGCGCACTCGAAGCGACCCGCTCGCCCTGCGGCTGTGCCGGCGAGCGGACGGGAGTCCGGCCGAGCACGGACCGACGCGCGTGGTGGGGGCGCCCGGGCTCAGCGCCGCCAGGACGCGGCGACCCGCAGGAACGCGTCGTTCGCCTCGCGCTCGCCGACCGTCACCCGGATGCCCTCACCCGCGAACGGGCGGACCAGCACGCCGGCCTCCCGAGCCTCAGCGCCGCGCCGCACCGTCTCCTCGCCCAACTCGAACCAGACGAAGTTGCCCTGCGCGTCGGGCAGCTGCCAGCCCTGGTCCCGCAGCTCGCCGAGCACGCGCGCCCGCTCGACGACGAGCGCCTCGACCCGCTCGAACAGCTCGTCCTGCGCGTGCAGGCTCGCGATCGCGGCCCGCTGCGCGAGGTCGGAGACGCCGAACGGCGTCGACACGGACCGCACGCCCGCGGCGAGGTCGGGGCGCGCGATCGCGTACCCGACGCGCAGCCCCGCGAGACCGTACGCCTTCGAGAAGGTGCGGAGCACGACGACGTTCGGGTGGGCCGCGTAGACGGCGAGGCCGTCCGGGACCTCCGGGTCGCGGACGAACTCGACGTAGGCCTCGTCGAGGAGCACGAGGACGTCGGACGGGACGGCCGCGAGGAACGCCTCGAGCTCGTCGCGGTGCACCGCGGGGCCTGTCGGGTTGTTCGGCGTGCACACCGCGACGACGCGCGTCCGGTCGCTCACTGCGGCCGCGAGCGCCGGCAGGTCGAGACGGCCGTCGAGGGGTGCGCCGTCGGGGGCGGTCCCGGACGCGAGCGGGACGGGGACGAACGTCGCGCCGGACACGGCGACCGCGATCGGGTAGGCCTCGAACGAGCGCCACGGCACGACAACCTCGTCGCCGGGCTCACAGACGGTCTGGAGGACGTGCGCGAGCACCGCGACCGAGCCGGTGCCGACGACGACCTCGTCCGGGGTGACCGTGAGGTCGATCCGCTGGGCGGCGGCGTGCCCGGTGAGCGAGGCGGCGATGGTCTCGGTGAGCTCGGTCGCGTACATGTCGGGGTAGCGGTGGGTGTCACCCGCGGCCTCGCGGATCGCCTCGAGCACCGACGGCAGCGGCGGGTACGGGTTCTCGTTGGACGACAGCTTGAACGTCCGCGCCCCGGGCTCGGTGCGCGCACCGGGGACGTAGGGCGGGAGGGCTGCGACGGCGGTGCGCAGCGGGACGCCGGAGGTACGGGACGCGGGGGTGTCGGTGCTCACCGGCCCAGGATGCCACCCGCGCGCCGTGGCCCCGAACGCTGGGCGCCGCCCGCCCCGGATGGCAGGATGTCGCGCATGTGGTTCATCGTCCGAGTTGCCGTGACCGCGTTCGCCGTGTGGCTGGCGACTCTGATCCTCGGCGACCACCTCTGGATCGTGCCCAAGGACGCGGAGGCCGGCAAGACCGTCGTGATCCTGCTCGCGGTCGGCCTGCTGCTCACGCTCGTCAACCTGATCGTGAAGCCGATCGTGCACGTCATCGCCTTCCCGCTGTACATCCTCACGCTGGGGCTGTTCTCGCTGGTCGTGAACGCGCTCCTGCTGATGCTCGTCGCCTGGATCACGGAGCAGACGGACTGGGGCATCCGCGTGGACGGGTTCTGGTGGGCGGTGCTGGGCGCGCTGATCATCGCGATCCTTCAGACGATCATCGGGGCGGTCGTGCCGGGGTCGCGCCGACGCTGACCTCAGCGCCCCCGTCGTCCGAGGTCGCTCGGCCCGGGGCGACGACCGCGGCACCTCCGCGCTGGCCGCGGAAGTACCAGGTGCGGGTCGCGGCACCGGGTGTGCCGGCGCCGAGGGACGTGTCCAGCTCGGCGAGTGCCCGGTCGAGCGCCGGGTCGTGCCGGGTCCGCGCCTCGGCGAGCACGGCCGCGTGCACGGCGAGGCCGTGGGTCCCGCCGCCGTACGGCGCCCCGTCGAGCGCCTGCCGGACGACGTCGTCCTCCCCCGATGCGTGCACGACGACGTGCCGGGGCCCGGGCGGGTCGGGCCCGGGGTCGAGCGCGGACACGAGCTCGCGCGCGTTCTCCACGTTGAGCGTGAGGGTGTCGTCGGGCACCCGGATCCCGCCCGACGGCGCCCCGGCGGTGACGAGCCCGGTGAACCGGTAGCGCCGGCGCAGCACGGGGTTCGTGACGACCCGGGTCGCAGCGATGCCGCCGAGCGAGTGCCCGACGACGACCACCGACGCCCCCTCGGGCACGACCCGCGCGAGCGCCTCCGCGGCCTCGTCCGTGTAGTCGCTGGCCCGCCCGCCGACGAGGTCGAGGTCGCTCGTGAGGTCCCGCGGGTTGGCGAAGTCCCCCGCGCCGTCGCCGACGACGTTCCAGTCCTGGGTGCCGGGCAGCAGGACGACGTACCGGGCGTCCGGCCCGTCGCCGATCCGCTGGACCGCCATGACGCCGTCGCCCGCCTTGTTGGGGACCTCGAGCATGCCCAGCGCGCCCTCGACGCTCCCGGGCGCCGCGAGGTCCGGCAGCGGCTGGTCGGGACGGCCGTCCACCGTGCCCCGCGTCACCTCCTCGACGCGCAGCCCGCCGCCCCGCTGGGCGTGCGCGGCGCCGTCGAACGCCCACGAGGCCGCGCCCGCGACCGACGCGACGGCCGATCGGCCATCGCCTCCGCCGGCCCACGGCGGCACGAACCGGCCGAGCTCGGCGGCGAGGACCTGGATCCCGGCCGGGACGGCGGCGTCGAGCAGGCGGACCGCGATGCCGTCGTGGTCGTCGTAGAGGCGCGCCGCGCGCAGCACCGCGAGCGCGAGCGACTCGAGCGCGCCCGCCGCTCGCAGCACCGCACCGTCGGCCGCGGCCACGTCGTCGAGCGCGGCCCCGA
Organism: Luteimicrobium album; assembly: GCF_030161555.1. Lineage (GTDB taxonomy): Bacteria > Actinomycetota > Actinomycetes > Actinomycetales > Cellulomonadaceae > Luteimicrobium > Luteimicrobium album. The sequence goes on along the minus strand of NZ_BSUK01000001.1, from coordinate 1,856,861 downwards.
CCGCGGCGAAGGCGTCGGCGCCCCAGCGCGTCGTCCAGACCTCCGTGCCGGACCACGGGACGACGGCGCCCGCCCACGGGACCTCGCCGGTCCGCAGCGCCGCACGGGCGCGCGCGGCGTCGAGGCGGGCGTCGTCGAGGCGGCCGGCCGCGTCCCGCAGCGCGCCGGCGGCACGCCGCATCGTGTCGGTCTCGGCGGCCGTGTACCCGCCCGTGATGGTGATCCCGTCGCCCACGTCGTCACCGCCCGCCCGGATGGCCCGCCAGGCACGCGGGCGGTTCGCCGTCCCGTGCCCGCTGCTCGGCCGCCCGCGCGGCCCCGGCGGCGCCGTCGAGCAGGGTCACGGCGTCGTCGACCGCGCCCAGCGCCTCGTCGATGCGCCCGTCGTAGGCGCGCGCGGCCCGCGAGACCCAGTCGACGTCGAGCGCGCGGGCGGCGACGACGCGCGCCTCGGCGGCAGCCTCGGCGGCGGCGTCGAGGGCGCGGCTCGCGGTCGCGTCGACCGCTGCGGGAGGCGGGACGGTGCGGGCGAAGGGAGCGGGCTGGTCGGTCACGGCGGGGACGCTACGGTGCGGGCCCACCAGGGCGTCGCGGCCGGTACGCACGCTGGGGATCCCGCGCCCCGGACGCGCCCTGGGGGTGGCCCCCGCCGCATGGGACACTGAGGTACGTGAACCTTGCCGACGTGACGCCCCCGATCGCCCTCGGTCCGCTCGACGGCCGCTATCGCCCCGCGGTCGCCCCGCTCGTCGACCACCTCTCGGAGGCGGCGCTCAACCGGGCGCGCATCCATGTCGAGGTCGAGTGGCTCATCACCCTGTGCGACGGCGTCCCGGGCGTGACGCAGGGCGCGGTCGTCCCCGGCGCGCCCGGCCTGTCCGACGCCGAGCGCGCCTACCTGCGCGGGATCCCCGAGGCGTTCGGCGCCGACGAGATCGCCGAGCTCGCGACCATCGAGCGCGAGACGGTGCACGACGTCAAGGCCGTCGAGTACTTCGTGAAGCGCCGCCTCGCCGTGGCGCCCGAGGTCCTCGGCGCCGACACCGTCCTGCCGGGCGTCGGCGAGCTCGTCCACTTCGCGTGCACGAGCGAGGACGTCAACAACCTGTCCTACGCGCTCATGGTCCAGGGCGCGGTGCGCTCCGTCTGGCTGCCCGCAGCGACGGCGCTCGCCGACCAGGTCGCAGACCTCGCGCGCGAGCACGCGGCCGTCCCGATGCTGAGCCGCACGCACGGCCAGCCCGCGACGCCCACGACGCTCGGCAAGGAGCTCGCCGTCCTCGCGCACCGCCTGCGCCGTCAGCTACGCCGCGTCGAGGGCGCCGAGTACCTGGGCAAGCTCAACGGCGCGACCGGCACGTACGGCGCGCACACCGTCGCCGTCCCCGGCGTGGACTGGCCGGCCGTCTCGAAGCACGTCGTCGAGCACCTCGGCCTGGTCTGGAACCCGCTCACCACGCAGATCGAGTCGCACGACTGGCAGGCCGAGCTCTACGCCGACGTCGCCCGGTTCAACCGGGTGCTGCACAACCTCGCGACCGACGTCTGGACGTACATCTCGCTCGGGTTCTTCGTGCAGATCCCCGTCCCGGGCGCGACGGGCTCGTCGACGATGCCGCACAAGGTCAACCCGATCCGCTTCGAGAACGCCGAGGCGAACCTCGAGATCTCGTCCGCGCTGCTCGACACGCTCGCGTCGACGCTCGTGACGTCCCGCATGCAGCGCGACCTCACCGACTCCACGACGCAGCGCAACATCGGCACCGCGTTCGGGCACTCGCTGCTCGCCGTCGACAACGTCCGCCGCGGGCTGGGCGGCCTCGCCGTCGGGACGACCACGCTCGACGCCGACCTCGACGCCAACTGGGAGGTGCTCGGCGAGCCCGTCCAGTCCGCGATGCGCGCGGCGTCGGTCGCGGGCGTCCCTGGCATGGACAACCCGTACGAGCGGCTCAAGGAGCTCACGCGCGGCCAGCGCATCGACGCCGCGCAGCTCCGGGAGTTCGTCGCCGGCCTCGGCCTGCCCGACGACGTCGCCGCCCGGCTCTCCGCGCTTACCCCGGCCACCTACACCGGCCTGGCGGAGCAGCTGGTCCGCGACTACCTGGCCTGACGCACGCCGCGCCGTCGTCGCCCCTCCGTCGAGCAAGCGGGTTTGCCCCCGAGCAAGCAGTTGAACCCTGCTTGCTCGGCGGGAAACCCGCTTGGTCGGCGGGCAGCCCCTCAGCGCCCCTGCCGACCGCCGGCACCCGGCTCGTGCGAGCCCCGCTCACCAGGGTGACGCTCGTCGTCGTGCAGTGAGCCACACGCTCACTTCGTGGTGCGCAGGTACTCCGTCGCGACGTAGCCGGTGTGCCCGGACGCGCTGACCTTCTGCCAGCCCTTCGACGCGGCCGCCTGGGGCTGCACCGCCGTGTTCTTCTTGAGCTTGGCGACGACCTTCGACGACGTCGACGCGCTCGCCCGCAGGTTGAGGGTCGTGACGTTCACGTACTTGAGCGCGTAGAGGGCCTGTGCCTTGGTGGCCTTGAGGTACTCCGTGGCGACGTACCCGGTGTGCCCACCGGACGTGACCTTGACCCAGCCGGACTTCGAGACGCTGCCCTGGTAGGTGACGGCGGCGCCGCGCTTGAGCTTGGCGACGACCTTCGACGACGTCGACGCGCTCGCCCGCAGGTTGAGGGTCGTGACCGCGACGTAGCGGACGGGCTTGCTCGGCGCGGGGACGGCGACCTTGGAGGGGCCCACGTAGCTGGAGTCGACCCAGCCGGACCGGGTGCCGTACTTCACGGGCAGCCACCCGTTCGACTTGCTGCCGGGCTTGGTCGTGAGCGTCGCGTTGACGGGCAGCACGACCTCGCTCGGCGTACCCGTGCTCGCCCCCACCCGCAGGTTGAGACGCGTCCGCGCGTAGTACGTGCACGACGACGGCACGGTGCGCTTGATCGCCGACGTCGCCCCCGCGGTCAGGTTCACCCCGTGAGCCTTCATGTACGGGAGGGGGTCCGTCGAGGACACGCCGTAGCCGCCGGGCCAGACCTCGAGGTGGAGGTGGGGGCCGGTCGCGACGCCGTTCGAGCCGACGTCGGCGATGTGCTGGCCGGCCTTGACCGTCTGCCCGGCCTTGACGTACTTGGTCGCGTTCCACATGTGGCCGTACACGGTCGAGACCTTCTTGCCGGCGATCACGTGGTCGATGACGATCCACTGCCCGAACCCGGATACGGCCCCGGCCTTGCGGACGACGCCGTTCGCGACCGCGTAGATCGGCGTCCCGTCGGCTGCGGCCAGGTCCTGGCCGAGGTGCCAGTCGGACGCGTCCACCGTCGGCATGCACCGGGGCCCGTAGTACGACGACAGCCGGTACTTCCCGGACTTGAGCGGGGTGACGACCTTGGTGGTGTTGGTCGGGGTCGCAGCCTCGAGCGCGGCAGCGAGGACCGCGGGTTCGATCGTCGCGGTCCCGGGTGTCGCGGCGCCGGCGGCCGTCGCCCCCACGCCCGCGAAGGCCAGCGCGGCAGCGACCGTGAACGTCACCCTCCGGGTGCCGGCGCCGTGCACGGGGCGCGCTGCGACGCCGCCCCCGCCCGCTTCGAATCGATGCGAACCATGGTCGTGCCTCCCCTCAGGACCCCTGTGGCGCTGTTCCCGGACCCGTCTCCACGGGTCCTTCACAAGCCTTCGCAAGATATCCCGAGAGAACCGGTTCCGCGCGCGCTGAGCGCGTCACCGCAGGTCAGGGACCCGGCCCGCCGGAGAGGGAGCGTGACCGGGCCGTCGACCGACCACGCTCACTCCACGTCCGGCCCGACCCCTGGCCGGCGGCGCCGAAGAACTCGACGAAGCTCTCCGGCGCCCGGTCGCCGAGGCACAGGTCGAGGAGCTCGCGTGCGTCGACGGCCTCGGCCGCGCTCCGCGCGAACATGGCCTCCTCGAACGCCGCGATCGCGGCCTCGACGTCGTCCGGGTGGGCGGCGACGGCCTGGGCAAGCTCGGCGGCGTCGAGCATCGCGAGGTTGGCGCCCTCGCCCGACGGGGGCATGAGGTGCGCGGCGTCCCCGATCAGGGTGACCCCCGGGACGTGGTCCCAGCGGTGGTCGCCGGGCAGGCCGTGGATCCTGCGCGCGACCGGGGCGGTCTCGCCGTCCGTGATCAGCGCCGTGAGCTCGGGCGCCCAGCCCTCGAACTCGGCGGCGACGCGCGCGGTCGCGGCCGCCGCGTCGTCGAAGTCGATCGCGTCGACCCAGGCCAGCGGGCGCGCGAGCTCGACGTAGGTGTGCAGGACGCCCCCGGCCTCCCGGTGCGCCACGATGCCCTGGCCCGGCGCGAGCGCCGACATCGCCCCGGCTCCCACGATCTCCGCGGTGCGCGGGTGACGGGTGTCGACGTCGCGCAGGTACGTCTCGACGAACGTGTAACCGCTGTACTCGGGCCGGGCGCCCGAGACGAGCGGGCGGACCTTCGACCACGCGCCGTCGGCGCCGACCAGGAGGCCGGTGGTCACGACCTCGCCGTCGGTGAAGGTCAGCTCGTGACGCCCGTCGCCCAGCGCGCGGACGCCCGCGACTTTGCGACCCCACCGGACGGTGCCCTCGGGGAGCGAGTCGAGCAGGACCCGGCGCAGGTCGCCGCGCAGGACCTCGGGCCGGTTGCTCGTGCCGTCGTCGGGCAGGTCGAGGAGCAGGACGCCCTGGGCGTCGCGGATCGACATCGCCTCGGCGCCGGCGTGGATGATCGCGTGGAACGCCTCGGTCAGCCCGGCGGCCTCGAGAGCGACCTGGCCGTTGTGCGGGTGGATGTCGATCTGGCCGCCCTGGGTGCGGGCGTCGGCCGACGGCGCGGCCTCGTAGACCGTCGCGGGGATGCCGTGGACGTGCAGGACGCGGGCGAGGGTCAGGCCGCCCAGGCCTGCGCCGACGATGGTGACGGGTGTCGTCATGATGGTTCCTTCCGACAGAGACTCTGGAACGTTGTTCCATTTCCATGGTGGAACGCTGTTCCAGCAATGTCAAGGGCATGAGCGGGTGCCTCGGAACGACCGTTACCGGGACCAGGCCCTGTGCGCGGGTGGACTCGTCGGGGTGCATTGCACCGTCGAGGACATGCCGGGCGACTCGGACTGCGTCGTGCGTGCGGTGCGCGCCGTGTTCGTCGATCGACACTCGGCTTCGAGGTCGTCCGTTCGTCCGCGTAGCCGCACCAGCCACCACAACGCCGCGCCCACGCTGGACACGAGTCGGACATACAGCCCGGAAGGTCGCCACCGACCCGGGCGTCGGGGGTCCTGGCGCGGAGCTGTGGTGACTGGTGCGGCTACGACCCGGCGCGGGGCGCCCGCGATCCTCACAACGTGTCCAGGGACGTGGTCCCTGGGTGAGTCGACGCGCCGTCAGCCCGCGAGCCGACCCCGGAGGTCGATCGCGATCTCGTCGGCGTCGAGGTTGGAGAGCGCGTCCTCGAGCAGGTCGGCGTCGAACGTGCCGTTGTCCCGGGCATCGAGCAGCGCCGCCCGCTGCGCCGCGATCACCCCGAGCCGGTAGTTCTTCTGCTCCGCGAACTGCTCGGACCGCGGTTCCCCCTCACGCGCCGGGGCTCCTCGACGCCCGCCGAGCTGGACCGCAGGATCTCGAACAGCCGCGTCCGCTCGGCGCTCGACCGTTCGGCGGCCGCCGCCTCGTCCACCGGGGGCGCGAGCCGCCGGAGCAGCGGGCCGATCGTGCCGCCCTGGACGAGGAGCGACAGCGCCGCAACGGTGTACGCGACGAGCACGAGGACCGAGCGCTGCGGCGTGTCGTCCGGGAGCGTCTGCGCGGCCGCCACCGTGACGGCACCGCGCATGCCCGCCCACACGACCGCCGTGCCCTCGCGCCACCCGAGCGGCTCGCGTAGGAAGTACTCGACGTCGGCGAGGCCGCGCGTGATCCGGACCGCGAAGCGGTCGAGGTCGCTCTCCGAGGGACGGCGCCCGGGACGCGCGCTCGCCCGCTCCAGGATCTCCTGCTTGCCCTCGGGCGTCGTCATCTTCTCCTGCATCTCGACGAGCCGAGGCTGCAGCTTCTCGCGCCGCCGGGCGCGCCGCCCCAGGCTGACGAGCAGGGACGAGACGTAGACCGCCCGCACCAGGACCGTGATCGCGAGCGCTCCGAGCGCGACGAGCACCGCCGTCCCCACCCCGGCGTGGTCCCGCTCGACGTGCTCGACGACCTCCTTGAGCTGCACGCCCATCGTCAGGAACACGGCCCCCTCGAGGACGAGCTCGACCGTCCGCCAGTTCTGCGAGTCGGACAGCCGGTTCTCCGGCGACAGCAGTCGCGGTGCCCGGATCCCGGTCATCAGACCCGCCACGACGGCCGCCACGAGGCCGGACGCGCCGAGCGCCTCCGCCGGCACGGCTGCGATGAACGGCACCGTGAAGGAGATCACCGTGTTGACGGTCGCGTCGGTCACCCGCCGACGGACCACGAGGTTCAGCCACCCGACCACGCCCCCGACGGCGACCGCCACGACCACCGAGTACGCGAACGTCCCGAGGGCGCCCCAGAACGAGAAGGACGCCGACGTCGCGACGATCGCGGTGCGCAGGATCACGAGCGCCGTGGCGTCGTTGAGGAGGCTCTCGCCGTCGAGCATCGCCACGACCCGTTTGGACACCGACGTCTGTTTGATGATCGACGTCGCCACCGCGTCCGTGGGGCTGACGATCGCGCCGAGCGCGACGCCCCACGCGAACCCGATCCCGGGGATCACGAGCGCGAAGAACAGGCCGAGCACGAGCGAGCTCGCCACCACGAGCACGACCGACAGGCCACTGATCGCCCCGAACTCGCGCCGGAAGTTCATGGTCGGCATCGACACCGCGGACGAGTAGAGCAGCGGGGGCAGCACTCCCTCGAGAATCCACTCCGGCTCGATCCGGGCGGAGCCGAACGCGGGCAGGAAGCTTGCGGCGACCCCGACCGCGACCAGGACGAGGGGTGCTGCGACCCCCAGGCGCGGGCCGTAGACGGTCGCGGCGGCGATGACGAGAAGGCCGCTGACGATGACGACGAGGAGCTCGGTCACCCGGTCAGACTGGCAGCACCACGACCCGGCGGCGACCTCAGCGGTACCGACGACGGCGGACGGCGTCCACCGCGCCGAAGCACGCCCGCGCGGCGCCGCGGCCGAGCACGCGGCCGACGGACGTCGTCGTCGGGGCCGGAGGAAGGTCGAGGGGGTCCAGGCGCCGGCGGGCGGCGAGCTGCACCGACGCCGAGGGCAGGAGCCCCGACAGGTCCGCGTCCGTGCCGCGCGCGGCGAGCGCCGCGTCCAGGCGCGGGGAAGGGTGCGGCACGCCGTCCGGAGCGGTCATCGGTCCTCCTCGGGTTCCCCGTCGAACCCTGTTCTGCCCCTGATGGATCGCCCCCGCGGCCCGCGGCGCGGACCGGGGACCACACTAACCACGCCCGACACAGATCGCGATACCTCCCGGGCGGGGTGTCAGACCGACCGCGTCACCCGGGCGGCGGGGCGAACGCGCCGTCCGGCCCGGGCAGCCACGGGTCCGCACGGACGACGGCGCGCACCGGCAGCGGGCCGTACAGGTGCGGGAACCAGGCGGCGGCCGGGTCGGCCGGGTCACCCGGCTCCCAGCGCAGGGGCGCGTCGACGAGGGCCGGGTCGACCGTGAGGAGCAGCAGGTCGCGGGCGCCACGGTGCAGCGCGTTCGCGGGGATGTGGACCGTGCCGCGGTCGGAGAGGTGGACGAAGCCGTCGGCCTCGAAGCCCGCGGGGACGTAGGCGGCAGCCGTGGGGTCCCACGCCGCCGCCGGGCAGAAGTGGTAGATCACGACGACGACGCGGCCGACCGCAGCGACACGATGTCGCGGTGCAGGCGGGCCCGCACCTCGCGGCGTGCGGCGAGCTCGACCTCCTCCGCGTCCACCTCGACGCCCTCCGCGGCCGCCTCCGCGAGGCGCTGGGCCACGAGCCGATCGATCTCCGCGTCCGCCGCGCGCACGAGGTCGACGACGCGCGCGTCGGACGCCCGGTAGCCCTCGCCCTGCACGAAGTGCTCGGCGGCGTGGTCGACGATCGCCGCGGCCTCCGCGACGGCGGCCCCGGAGACGTGCGGGGCGCGCGCCTGCAGCGCGGCGAGGTCGTAGAGCAGGACGCCGTCGACATCGGCGACCTGCGGCGCGACGTCCCGGGTGAGCGCGAGGTCGAGGACGACGAGCGGGCGGGTCGTCGCGTCGTCGCCCGCGGCCTTCGCGGCGCGGGCGCGGGCGCCGAGCACGTGGGCGGCGTCGAGCGCGGGCCTCAGGGACGCCGTCGGGTCGCCCACGCGGCCGCCGCCCGAGCACGCGACGACGAGGTCCACGTCCTCGAGCTCGACGAGGAGGTCGGCGGCGGGCCTGACGTCCACGTCGTCGGCGTCGTGCGAAGCCACGAACGCGTCCGCCCGGCCGGACCGGGAGAACACGCGCACGTCGGTGACGCCGCGGGCACGCAGGGCGGCGAAGCTCGCGCCCGCGTACGAGCCGGTGCCGACGAGCAGGGTCCGGACCTGCGACCACGGCGGGAGGTCGGCGCCCGCGAGGTCCAGCCCGAGCGAGACGAGCGAACGCCCGGCCGCGCTCAGCGCCGTCTCGTTGCTCACGCGCTTGGACGCGCGCGCCGCGGCCTGGAAGAGCCGCTCGAGGGGCGCCGTCGTCGTGCCCGCGGGGCGCGACGCCTCGAGGGCCCGCTTCACCTGGCCGGCGATCTGTCGCTCCCCCACGACCATCGAGTCCAGGCCGGACGCGACGGCGAACAGGTGGCGGGCGACGTCCTCGTCCGCGCGGACGGTGAGGGCGGCGAGGGCCTCGTCCGACGTCAGCGCCGACGACGACGCCACGACCCGGGCGACCTCGCGCGCCGCGTGCTCGCGGGCCAGCCCGTTGACCGGACCGCCGTCGGCCTGCTCGGCGACGTCCACGTACACCTCGAAGCGGTTGCACGTCGCGAGCACGACGGCACCGCTGATGGGGTCGCACCGCACCAGATCCGACTCGACGACACGGTGGGCGCCCGACGAGAGGCGCTCCAGCGTCTCCAGGTCGAGGTCGTGATGACTGGCGGTGAAGGAGAGCAGAGGCACAGTGCTTCGATTGAAGCACCGCGGCCCCGTCGCGGCACAATCGAAGGGTGACCCCCGGCAAGCCCCTTCCCGACGCGCACCCGCTCGCCTCTTCACGCACCAGCGAGGCGCCCTCGTGCGCGCGCTGCGCGGTGACCGGCCCGACGTGCTGCCCGTCTGGTTCATGCGCCAGGCCGGCCGTTCGCTGCCCGAGTACAAGGCCGCACGCGAGGGCACGACGATGCTCGAGTCCTGCCTGAACCCCGGCCTGAGCAGCGAGATCACGCTGCAGCCGGTGCGCCGGCACGGCGTCGACGCGGCCGTCTTCTACTCGGACATCGTCGTGCCGCTGCTCCTCGCCGGGGTGGGGGTGGAGATCCAGCCGGGCGTCGGCCCGGTCATGGACCGGCCCTACCGCACCGCCGACGACGTCGCCCGGCTGGTCGAGCACGAGCTCACCTGGGAGGCGCTCGCCCCGGTGCGCGAGGGGTCGAGCTGACCGTCTCGGAGCTGCGTGAGATTCCTCTCATCGGGTTCGCCGGGGCACCGTTCACGCTCGCCGCGTACCTCGTCGAGGGCCGGCCGTCGCGCGACCACCTCGCCGCGCGGACCCTCATGCACGCCGACCCGGGGACGTGGTTCCGGCTCGTCGAGTGGGCTGCCGACATCACGGGGACGTTCCTGCGCGCGCAGGTCCTCGCGGGCGCGAGCGCCGGGCAGCTCTTCGACTCGTGGGCCGGCGCGCTGTCGCTCGACGACTACTCGCGCTACGCGCTGCCCGCGTCGTCGCGGGCGCTCACGCACGTCACCGACCTGACCGTCGGTACCGGCGCTGACGCGCCCGGCGTCCCCCTCGTGCACTTCGGCACGGGAACCGGGCACCTGCTCGAGGCGATGCGCCACGCGGGTGCGGGAGCGATCGGCGTCGACTACCGCACCCCCTCGACGAGGCCGCGAAGCTGCTCGGCGGCACGACGCCGCTCCAGGGCAACATCGACCCCGCCCTCCTGTTCGCTCCGTGGGAGGTGCTCGAGGAGCACGTGCGCGACGTCGTCGAGCGGGGAGGTACGCGCCCGCGCACGTCGTGAACCTGGGGCACGGGGTCCCGCCGACGACGGACCCGACCGTCCTGACGCGCGTCGTCGAGCTGGTCCACTCCCTGTGACCCCCGCTGCCCCCCACCCTGCGCGAAGTAGTACGGCCGCCGTACTACTTCGCGGGAGAGCGGGGGCGCGGGAATGGCTGAGCGGTGGGACGCCGTCGTGCTCGGGGCGGGCGTCGCGGGGCTGGTGGCCGCGTACGACCTCGCGCGGGGCGGGGCGCGCGTGCTCGTGCTCGACGGCGCAGCCCGCCCGGGCGGGACGGTCGCCGGCGCGACGATCGCCGTGGGCGACGGGCGCACCGTCGATGTCGATGTCGGTGCCGAGTCGTTCGCGACCCGCACCCCCGCGGTCGGCGACCTCGCGCGCGAGCTCGGGCTCGCCGTCGTCGACCCCGACCCGCGTGGCGCCTGGGCGTACGCCGGTGCCGGCACCGAGGACGACCCGGCCCGTGCGCTCCCGCTCCCCCGCACCGCGACCCTCGGCATCCCGACGACCCCGTGGGCGCCCGACGTGCGCCGCGTCCTCGGGCTCGGCGGCGCCCTGCGCGCGTGGTGGGACCTCGGGATGGCGCGCACGCCCGTCCCCGACTCGCTGGCGGAGTGGGTCACGCAGCGCCTCGGCCCGACCGTCCTGGAACGGCTCGTCGCACCCGTCGCGGGCGGCATCCACTCGGCCGACCCCGCGACGCTCGACCCGCGTGCCGTCGCGCCGCAGCTCGTCGCCGCGTACGAGAAGACGGGCTCGCTGCTGCGCGCCGCGTCGACGCTCGCCGACGCCCCCGGCCGGGGAACGCCAAGCCCGGCTCGGCGGTCGCGGGGATCGACGGCGGCATGCACCGCCTCGTCGAGGCGCTCGCCGACGCCGTCCGTGACGCGGGTGGCGAGCTCCGGTTCGGCATCCACGTCGACGGGCTCGAGCACGACGGCGGGCTCTGGCGCGTCACCGGCACCACCGGCGCGGGGGCTGTCACCGCCGAGGCGCCGCGCGTCGTCGTCGCGCTCCCCCGCACCCCCGCACTCGGGCTCCTCACTCCGTTCCTCGAGGACCTGTCAGAGCCTGGTTCACCTCTCCGGGATCGTGGTTCTGACACGGCGCGGGGCGGGTCGGACGTGCGGCTCATCACGCTCGTCCTGCGCGCCCCCGTGCTCGACATCGCGCCCCGCGGCACCGGCGTCCTCGTCGCCCCCGGCGCGGACGTCCGCGCCAAGGGCCTCACGCACGCGAGCGCCAAGTGGCCGTGGCTGCGGGCGCAGCTCCCCGACGGCGTGCACGTGGTCCGGCTCTCCTACGGGCGCGCGGGCGACCCCGAGCCGACCGTCCCGCCGACCGTCGACGAAGCGGTCGCCGACGCATCCCGGCTGCTCGGCGTCCCGCTCGACCCCTCGCAGGTGCTCGACCACCTCGACACGCACTGGCCCGACGCCCTCGCGCCCGCCCGCCCGGCGGACCGCGCCACCGCCGACGACGCCGTCCACCGCCTGCCCGGGCTCGCCGTCGTCGGGGCGTGGGTCGCGGGGACGGGGCTGGCGGCCGTCGTCGAGCAGGCGCGGGCAGCGGTGGACGGGACCCGCGCCGCCGGACGCTGACGCGTACCTGCGACTCCCTCTTCTTAAAGAGCGCCATAGCGACCCTTAACCCCTATAGTGGTCACTATCTCGACCACTATTCGGGAGAACTCATGGCTGCACCACTCCCAGCCGTCATCCTGAGGTCGGCCCGCGAGATCGGACTCGACTTCGCGGGCTGGCGGAAGATCCTCGGGCTTACCGCCGCGCAGGTCGCCGAGCGAGCCGACATCACGCGTGGCACGCTGCGCAAGCTCGAGCAGGGCGACCCGAGCGTCAGCTTCCACGTCGTGCTGCGGGTCGCCCGGACTCTGGGCGTCCTCGACACCCTCACCGAGGCGCTCGACCCCCTGGCCAGCGACCTCGGTCGAGCACGCGCCGGTCAGCTCGAGCGGAAGCGCGTGCGATGACGCTCTACGACGCACTCGAGGTCCACGTCGAGCTCGACGGGACGACCGTCCTCGCCGGGCGCGCGCAGTCGGCTCCGATCCCGTCGACACGTTCCTGGATCCCGGGCACGACGTGCCACGGCTGATCCACCTGCCCGAGCTGCTCCACGCGGCCGACGTCGCCGCGCGAGACGGTGCCGGTCAGCTCGACGCCGTGAGGGCGCTGCTCGCAGCGGGCACCGGATCCCTGGGCGGGGCGCGCCCCAAGGCGGCCGTGCTCGACGCCGACGGCCACCAGCTGATCGCGAAGTTCCCGCACCACGACGACGACTGGGACGTCATGGCCTGGGAGGCGACCGCGCTGGATCTGGCCGGTGCTGCCGGCGTCCAGGTCGCACAGCACCGCCTCGTGCAGATCGAGGGACAGCATGTCCTCCTGCTCGATCGGTTCGACCGCGACGCCGCCGGCAACCGCGTCGGGTACATGAGCGCGATGACCCTGCTCGAGCAGCGAGACGGCGATCACGGCGACTACGTCGACGTCGTCGAGCGCCTCGCCGAGGTCGGCGCCCGCGCGAAGGACGACGCGCACCAGCTGTTCCGTCGCGTCGCTCTCAGCGTCGGGCTGAACAACACCGACGACCATCTCCGCAACCACGGATTTGTCCGCCATCGCGGCGGGTGGGCGCTGAGCCCGGCGTTCGACGTGAACCCCAACCCGGATCCGGACCTGCGCCAGACGACTATCGCCGGCGCCGACCGTCCCGACGACGAGCGAGAGGGCCTCGTCGAGCTCGCACGGTCCTGCAGGCTCACGCCTGCCGAGGCCCGGTCGGTGTGCGACGAGGTCGCCGGCGCGGTCGACCACTGGCAGGAGATCGCGGTACGCAACGCGGTGCCGGAGTCCCAGCTCAGCCGGTTCGAGGACTCCTTCTCTTCCGGGCTCCGGACGCTCCGCGCGGTCTGACACGGCGCTCGCGCGGACGGCGCCGGAGCGAGAGGATCTCCGGATGAGTTCCCTGACCGGTATCGACCACCTCGTCCTGACCGTCGCCGACGTCGACGCGTCCGCCACCTTCTACGAGCGCCTCGGGCTGCGCCACGAGACGTTCGGGGAGGGCCGGCACGCCGTCGTCGGGCCGGGGTTCAAGATCAATCTGCACCCTGCGGACGGCGACCCGATCGAGCCGCGCGCCGCCCGACCGACGCCCGGCAGCGCGGACGTGTGCCTCGTCAACGACGGCCCGCTCACCGAGGTCGTCGCGCTGCTCGACGACGCCGGCGTGCCCGTCGAGCTCGGTCCCGTCCGGCGCACGGGGGCGCGCGGGCCGATGACGAGCGTCTACGTGCGTGACCCCGACCGGAACCTCGTGGAGCTCTGCTCCTACGAGGGCTGAGGGCCGATCTCAGTACCGCGGCTGCACCGCCGACGCCCCCTGGAAGAACGGCTCGAGGAGGTCGGCGACGCGGGCGGGGTCGCCGTCGTTGTCGGGGTCGTTGTGCGTCATCCCGCTCAGGGTGACGCGGTGAGCGTGCGGGAGGACGTCGACGAGCGCCGCGAGCGCGACATCGAAGTAGGCGGGGCTCTTCGCACCGCCCAGGAGGAGGACGTCGGCGGTCACGGCTGTGTAGTCGGGGGTCGTGTCGGCGAGCTCGGTCACGAGGGCCATGTCGTGGTGCATGGCCCGGATCACGTCGGACGTCGACGCGTCACCGGGCGCCGGGCGCTGCAACAGCAGGACGAGCCGCAGCAGCGGCGTCACGAGGAACGACGGCAACCGGAAGAACGCGGGCGCGACCCGCAGCCCGACCATCGCGGTCCGCATCGCGGCGGCGAGGCGTCCGGCGGCGACCTGACGGTCATAGGTCGGGACCCACGCGGTCGGGACGGACCCGCCGACCGAGAGCGCCGGCTCGTACAGCGCCAGCCGGGTCAGCTCGGGGATCTCGGTGGCGGCCCGGAGCGCGACGAGCCCGCCCGCGCTCAGCCCGAACACCGCGTGCGCGCCTGTCGCCTCGACGAGCGCGCGCAGGTCCTCGACCTCGCGCGCGGCGTGCTCGCCGTCGGGCCCGCTCCAGGGGCTCGCGCCGCGCCCCCGTCGGTCGGGGACGATCACGTCGAACGACCCCGCGAGCGCCTCCGCGAGGCGCACGAGGTTCTGTCCGGCCTGGAGGCCGCCGTGCAGGAGGATCACCGCGGGGCCGTGCCCGGTCCGGCGGTAGCCGATGCGGGTGCCGTCCGCGGAGACGACGTGCCCGGTCGTGAAGGGCGCCGGGTTCGGCCGGCCCGTGCTGGTGTCCATGCGACGATCGTCGGCGCGGGCGCTGCCAGATCGCTGACGTGGCGCTGACAGTGGCGCCGATCTGACGGCGGGTCAGGTGATTTCGCGCGTCCCCCGCCCGGGCGGACACTGGACGGGTGACCTCCACCCTCCCGACGGCGACCGTGCGCGTCGGCACCCGCGGTTCGACGCTCGCCCTCACCCAGACGCAGACGATCGCCGACCGGCTCGCCGAGCTCACCGGGCTCGAGGTGGAGCTGGTCCGCATCACGACCGACGGCGACGTGAGGACCGGGTCGCTGGCCCAGCTCGGCGGGACGGGCGTGTTCGTGACGGCGCTGCGCGAGGCCCTGCTGGACGGCCGTTGCGACGTCGCGGTCCACTCCCTCAAGGACCTCCCCGTCGCGCCCGCCCCGGGACTGCGGCTCGTGAGCCCTGAGCGCGAGAACCCGCGCGACGTCCTGTGCTCGCGCACCGGCGCGGGCCTGTTCGCCCTGCCCGACGGCGCCCGCGTGGGCACCGGGTCGCCGCGCCGCGCCGCGCAGCTCCGCGCCGCCCGTCCCGACCTCGACGTCGTCGACATCCGCGGCAACATCGACACCCGCCTCGGCCGGGCGCACCCCGAGACCGGGGACCTGGACGCCGTCGTGCTGGCCCGGGCCGGGCTCGCCCGGATCGGCCGGCTGGACGCGGTCGCCGAGGCGTTCGAGCCGGGGGTCATGCTGCCAGCGCCGGGGCAGGGAGCGCTCGCCGTCGAGGTGCGCGAGCCCGGGCCGGAGCCCACCGGGCTGGACCGCGCCCTGCAGGTGGCGCTCGACGCCCTCACGGACCGGGAGACCACACTGTCCGTGACGGCCGAGCGCGCGTTCCTCGCCCGGCTCGAGGCCGGCTGCGCCGCGCCGCTGGGCGCGCTCGCGCACGTCGAGATGACCGTCCCCGACGTCGACGACGACTCCCTCGCCCCCGAAGGCGTCACGAGCTCCGAGGAGCTCGTGCTCGAGGCGGTCGCCGTCACGCTCGACGGCCGCACCTCCGAGCGCCGCACGGCGCGGCTCCAGGCCACCGGCGACGACATCACGACCGACGACGCCACCCGCCTCGGCACCCAGCTCGCCGACGAGATCGCAGCGGCCATGCCGGACGTCGTCGGGACCGGGCGCTGACCGTGACCGAGCGTCCCCTCGACGGGCGGACCGTCCTCGTGCCGCGCTCGCTCGACCGCGCGGTCGGGCTCGCGGCGCGCCTGCACGAGCTCGGTGCGCGCGTGCTGGTGAGCCCCGTGATCGAGCGTGCGCCCGCCGACGACCTCGACGCCCTCGACGACGCCGCCCGCGACCTCGCCGCCGGCGGCTACGCGTGGGTGCTCGTGACGAGCGTGAACGCGGTCGACGAGCTCGCTGCCGCCTGGGCCCGGGTCGCCTCCGGGTCGCTCGGGGACGCACCCGCCCGGTGGGCCGCCGTCGGGCCGTCGACCGCCCGCGCGCTGCGCGAGGCCGGCGTCGAGCCCGCGCTCGTCCCCGAGGACCACTCGGCGCTCGGACTGCTCGCGGCCCTCCGCTCCCTCGCCGCCCCCGCTCCCGGCGTGTCAGAACGTGGTTCACGTATCCGGGACCCTCGTTCTGACACGTCCGACGACGGCGGCCCGCGCGTCCTCCTGCCCCTCGGCGACCTGGCGCGTCCGACGCTCGAACGGGGGCTGACCTCGATGGGGGCTCGCCCGCACGTCGTGACGGCATACCGCACGGTGACGCACCTGATCGACGGCGAGGCCCGCGAGGCCTGGGCCGCCGGCACCGTCGACGCCGTCGTCCTGACCTCCGGGAGCGTGACGCGCGAGGTGGTGACGCAGCTCGGGGCGCGGGACGACGTCGTCGGCGTCGCCATCGGCACCCCGACCGCGCGCGCCGCCGAGGATGTGGGGCTGCGGGTCGCGGCGGTCGCCGCCACCGCGGACGACGCCGGGCTGGCCGACGCGACCGTCCGCGCCCTCACCCCCGCCTCCGAGACCACCGACCGAGGAGCCTCCTCATGACCACCCCGCCCCGCCCGTACGTGCGACCGCGCCGTCTGCGCACCACCCCGCGCTGCGGCGTCTCGTGTCGGAGCACCGCCTGCACGCCGCGGACCTCGTGCTGCCGCTCTTCGTCAAGGAGAGCCTCACGGAGCCCGCGCCGCTCGGCTCGATGCCCGGCGTCGTGCAGCACACGCTCGACAGCCTCGCGGCGGCCGTCAAGGAGGCCGCGGACGCCGGCGTCGGCGGGGTCATGCTGTTCGGCATCCCGGCCGTGCGCGACGCGGTCGGCTCGCAGGCCGACGACCCCGACGGCATCCTCCAGCGCGGGCTCCGCGTCGCGGTCGAGGCGGCCGCCGGGAGGCTGGTGGTCATGTCGGACCTCTGCCTCGACGAGTTCACCGACCACGGCCACTGCGGCGTGCTCGACGGCGCAGGCCGGGTCGACAACGACGCGACCCTCGTGCGCTACCAGGCCATGGCCGTCGCGCAGGCCGAGGCGGGCGCCGACGTCCTGGGGCTCAGCGGCATGATGGACGGCCAGGTCGCGGCGTGCCGCGACGCCCTCGACGACGCCGGGTACATGGACACCGCGATCCTCGCCTACACCGCCAAGTACGCGAGCGCGTTCTACGGCCCGTTCCGCGAGGCCGTCGACTCGGAGCTCCAGGGCGACCGTCGGACGTACCAGCTCGACCCCGCCAACGGGCGCGAGGGGGTCCGCGAGACGGACATCGACCTGCTCGAGGGCGCTGACGTCGTCATGGTCAAGCCCGCCGGGAACCTCGACATCCTGGCCGAGGTCGCGCAGCGCTCGGAGGTGCCCGTCGCCGCGTACCAGGTGTCGGGCGAGTACGCGATGATCGAGGCCGCGGCGGCGAACGGGTGGATCTCGCGTCGCCCCGCGATCGAGGAGTCGCTCACCATGATCAAGCGCGCCGGCGCGGACGTCGTGCTCACGTACTGGGCGGTCGAGGTCGCCGGCTGGTTGAAGGAGAACCGATGACCACGAACCACGAGGCGTTCGCCCGCGCGCGGGCCGCGATCCCGGGTGGCGTGAACTCGCCCGTCCGCGCGTACGGCAGCGTCGGCGGGGACCCGCGGTTCCTCGCCGGCGCCCGCGGCGCGTACGTGACCGACGTCGCGGGCCGCGAGTACGTGGACCTCGTCTGCTCGTGGGGCCCCGCGCTCCTCGGGCACGCGCAGCCCGACGTCGTCGCTGCGGTCCAGGAGGCCGCTGCGCGCGGGCTGTCGTTCGGGGCACCGACGGTCGGCGAGGTCGAGCTGGCCGAGGAGATCCGCCGTCGGGTGCCGCTCGCCGAGCGGGTCCGGCTCGTCTCGACGGGCACCGAGGCCACCATGACGGCGATCCGCCTGGCCCGCGGCGTGACCGGGCGCGACCTCGTCGTGAAGTTCTCGGGCTGCTACCACGGGCACGGCGACGCGCTCCTGGCCGACGCCGGGTCCGGCGTCGCGACGCTCGCCCTGCCCGGCTCCGCAGGCGTCACCGAGGCGACCGCGGCCGAGACGATCGTCGTGCCCTACGGCGACCTGTCCGCCGTCGAGGACGCGTTCACCCGGTACGGCTCCCAGATCGCCGCCGTCATCACGGAGGCCGCGCCCGCCAACATGGGCGTCGTCCGGCCTCCCGAAGGCTTCAACCAGGGCCTGCGCCGCGTCACCGCCGAGCACGGCGCGCTGCTCATCCTCGACGAGGTGCTCACCGGGTTCCGGGTCGGGCCGTCGGGGTGGTGGGGGCTCGAGTCGGGCCTCGACCCGGCCGGCGACGACTACTACGCACCCGACCTGTTCACGTTCGGGAAGGTCGTCGGCGGCGGCATGCCCGTGGCGGCGCTCGCCGGGTCCGCCGAGGTCATGGACCAGCTCGCCCCGCTCGGCCCCGTCTACCAGGCGGGCACGCTGTCGGGGAACCCGGTCGCGGTCGCCGCGGGCCTCGCGACCCTGCGCCTCGCCGACGACGCCGTCTACGCCCACGTCGACGCCGCCGCCGCTCGCCTGTCGGCCGCCGTGCACCGCGCGCTCGACGACGCAGGCGTGCCCCATGTCGTCCAGCACGCCGGGAGCCTGTTCTCGGTGTTCTTCGGGGAGCTGGCCGCACGGTTCAGCGTCACCACGTACGCACAGGCCAAGACCCAGGACGCCTTCCGGTACACCGCGTTCTTCCACGCCATGCTCGACGCCGGGGTGAACCTGCCGCCGTCGGTCTTCGAGGCGTGGTTCCTGTCCGCCGCGCACGACGACGTCGCGCTCGGCCGGATCGAGGCCGCCCTCCCCGCGGCCGCCCGGGCGGCGGCGGAGGCCACCACCCCCGCCTGAGACACCAGCACCCAGGATAGTGGATGCACATCTATTAAAGTGGATATGCATCCACTATCCTGGGCGAATGGATCTTCGGAGTCCGATCGGCACGATCATCCCGTCGGTCGACGGGCTGGTCCTGCAGGTGATGGCGCGCGCCGGACTACCACTGACCGGCCTCCAGGTCGCGAGCCTCGCCGGTGCTTCGCCCGAACGCACCCGACAGGTGCTCCGGCGCCTGACCGACGACGGCCTGGTCGTCAAGCGTGAAGCCGGGGCCGCCTTCGTGTACTCGGCAAACGCGGACCACATCCTGTGGCCGGCCGTCCGCACGCTGGTCGACACCTGCGACAGCACCGTCCTCCTTCTCAAGCAAGAGGCCGTCCGGGCCTGCGGCGAGCACGCAACTTCCAGCACACTTGACCGCCTCACCCTCGCCTTGTTCGGTTCGGTCGCCCGAGGCACGCCACGATCTGACAGCGACATCGACATCTTGCTGATCGTTCCGGACGACATCTCCCCCGAGCTCACCGAGACGCTCGTCGCAACCCTCATCGAGACGCTCGGCGTCGCCAGCGGCAACGAGGCCAACGTTCTCGCCCTGACACGCGCACGATTCGACGAGATGGTGCGTCACCACGACCCTCTTGTCGAGACGCTCGCCACTGACGCGCAAGTGTTCAACGGCCCGGACTTTCGACGACGGCTGACAGGAGCATCGTGGGACGACGAGTGATGATGAGCGCGGCCGACGTACGCGGCCGTGCACGGTCCGCACGCGAGTTCCTCCAGGTCGCTCAGGAACGCGTCGAGATCGCGCCGGACGGCCCGTCCGAGATCGCCCAGGTCGCGGCGGCCAACGCCGTGCACGCCGCGATCGCGGCGGCCGATGCGATCTGCGGTAGGTCGCTGGGTTACCACGCCTCAGGTTCCGACCATCGTGAGGCCGTCGGCCTGCTCAGGAGCGTGCCCGGCGCCGGCGCACGGCTCGCTCCCAAGCTCGCGCGCCTCCTGTCGGACAAGACCGAGTTCACCTACGGCGGCTTCTGTACACGTGCAGAAGCCCAACGGGCAACGAAGGACGCGGGCGCCCTCGTCGAGGAACTCGACCGACTCTCGCTCTAGCAGCCCGGGCAACGTCGCTGCCTTCGCAGCACATCGAAGCCGCCCTCCCCGCGGCCACCAGGCTCAGTGCCCGAGGGTCGACCATCGGCCGGTTAGGATGACCTAACCCGACGAGAAGAGGATCTTCGTGACCGACCGTCCCCGGCGCCCCGCCAGGCCGCAGATCGAGCTCGAGGTGCTGAGCACCCGACGCCTGTCCCCGCACCTCGTGCGGCTCGTCCTCGGGGGCGAGGGGTTCGCGCGCTTCACCCCGAACGCGTTCACGGACCGCTACGTCAAGATCTTCTTCTCACCGTCGGGCGAGGAGCTCCACCCGCCGTTCGACGTCGCCGAGCTCCGCGCGACCCTGCCCGCCGACCGCGTGCCCGTCACCCGGACGTACACGGTCCGCGAGGTGAACGAGGCCGAGGGGTGGCTGGCCGTCGACTTCGTCGTCCACGGAGACGAGGGCCTCGCCGGGCCGTGGGCCGCGTCGGCCGTCCCGGGCGACCACGTCGTCCTGACCGGTCCGGGCGGCGGCTACGCGCCGGACCCGACCGCCGACTGGCACCTCCTCGTCGGCGACGAGTCCGCGCTCCCCGCGATCGCGGCCGCGCTCGAGGCCTTGCCCGACGACGCCGAGGGCGACGCGTTCGTCGAGGTCGCCGGCCCGGAGGACGAGGTCCCCCTGACGGTGCCCGCGGGCGTCGCACTGCGCTGGGTCCACCGCGGCCCCGACGTCTCCGGCACGCCGAGGCTCCTCGCCGACGCCGTCGCCGCGGCTCCCTGGCGCGACGGCCGGGTGCACGCGTTCGTGCACGGCGAGCGCGAGTCGGTCAAGGCGCTGCGCGACGTCATGCTCTACCAACGCGGCGTGGCCCGCGAACACCTGTCGATCTCCGGGTACTGGGCGCGCGGCCGTGCCGAGGACAGGTTCCAGGCCGAGAAGCGCGAGCCGATCGGCCAGATCCTGCCCTGACGCCCGCGGCCTCACCCTGCGAGCGGGACCCGGATCGTCGCGACCGTGCCGCCGTCGGCCGGGCTCTCGAGCGTGAGCGATCCGTCGAACGCGCCGAGCCGCCGCGCGATCCCGGCCAACCCGGACCCCTCGGCGGCCGCCGCGCCGCCCGCGCCGTCGTCGGAGACCACGACGACGAGCGGACCGGGCCGGGAGACGTCCACGGTGGCCCGCGTCGCCCGGGCGTGCTTCGCGACGTTCGCGAGCAGCTCCGACACCGCGAAGTAGACGGCCGACTCGACAGGCATCGGCACAAGCCCCTCGAGCGTCGACGCGACCTCGACCGGCAGTGGCGCCTCGAGCGCGATCGTCCGGACGGCGTCCACGAGCCCGCGGTCCGCGAGCACCGGCGGGTGGATCCCGCGCACGAGGTCGCGCAGCTCCTGCAGCGCCGCCGACGACGACGCCTTGGCCTCCGCGAGCATCGCCCGCGCGGCCTCGGGGTCCGTCTCCATGAGCCGCTCCGCCGCCGTGAGGTTCATGCCCATCGCGACGATGCGTGCCTGTGCGCCGTCGTGCAGGTCCCGCTCGATGCGGCGGACCTCGGCGGACGCGTCGTCGACGGCATCGGCACGGGACCGCGTGAGGTCCTCGACGCGCTGCTCGAGCGCCCGCGCCGGGGGCGACAGGACGAGACGAACCCACCGCGCGTGCCAGCCGAGCGCGGGCCGCGCGAGGAAGTACCCGAGGACCGCCGCGGCGACGCCGACCCCGGCCCCGATCACCGCGGTGGTCTGATCGCTGACGGGAACGAACAGGAACCACTCCGTCCCGCCGTCGTACCGGGTCACGGTGGGCCAGATGGCGAGGAGCACGAGGCCCCACGCCATCTCGAGGATCAGCGCGACCGGGAGCAACGCGACGAAGAGCCCGACGACCGGGTCGACGACCACCCAGAGCACGTCCCGTCCCGTCGTCGGGTCGCGGACCAGTTCGACGAGCCGCCGCCACGGGGCGAGCGCGCCGGACCCCAGGGGGCGTCGTCGAACGGCCTGTAGTACTCCGGGACCTCGATCCCGGCGTACTCCTTCGCGAGCCGGCGCTGCCGTCGCGCGGCGTTCCGGATCGCGGTGAGCGCCCCGGGGACGAGGTACCCCCGACCCACAGGAGCGAGAGCGCGGCCGTGATGATCAGCCAGACGAGGAGCCCCAGCTCCCAGAAGGCGAGCCCGGCGAGGACGAGGCTGTGTCGCAGGGCGCCTGGCCGGGAGACGACGACGCGCGGCGCGGCGGGAGTCTCGGTCGGGGGCGCGGTCGTGGTCACAGGACCACCTTGCCTGATCGGAGCGGGCGCGTCACGCCCGTCTCGGCTTCGGGGAGCCCGTGACCTGCGACGACACCGGAAGCTAGGCTGGCGGCGACCCCGACCGATCCCGAAGGGACCCCGTGCGCATCGTGCTCGCCGAGGACCAGTTCCTCCTGCGCGACGGCCTGACCCGCCTGCTGGCGACGCACGGCGTCGAGGTGGTGGCCGGCGTCGCCCACGGGGACGAGATCCTCCCCGCGATCGAGGAGCACTCCCCGACCTGGCCCTGCTCGACGTGCGCCTGCCGCCGTCGTTCGCGGACGAGGGTCTGCGCGCCGCGCTCGAGGCGAGGCGCCGGTTCCCCGGGCTGCCCGTGCTGCTGCTGTCGCAGTACGTCGAGCAGCTGTACGTGGACGAGCTCCTCGCGGACGGCGCGGGCGGCGTCGGGTACCTGCTCAAGGACCGCGTGTTCGACGACGTCCAGTTCGTCTCGGCGCTGCGCACCGTGGCGGCGGGCGGCACCGCCGTCGACCCGGAGGTCGTGCGGGCGCTCATGCAACGCCGGTCGGCGTCCGCGCTGCTCGACCGGCTCACGCCGCGCGAGCTCGAGGTGCTCGCGCTCATGGCCGAGGGCGAGGGCAACACGGGCATCGCGGAGCGGCTGGTCGTCACGGAGAAGGCCGTGGCGAAGCACATCAACTCGATCCTCACGAAGCTGGACCTTCCTGCGTCGGCGACGGTGTCTCGTCGGGTGGTCGCGGTGCTCACCTATCTGCGCTCCTGAGCTCGGGGCACCCTGCCCGACGACGGCACGCGCCCCGCGGAGGCCGGGCCACCAGAGCCGGCGTCGGGCGAGCATCATCGTGGCGGGCAGCAGGACCAGGCGGACGACCGTCGCGTCGAGCACGACGCCCACGACCAGCCCCACCCCGAACTGCTTGAGCTCGATGAACCCGAGGACACCGAAGAGGCAGAACACCCCCACCATGACGGCCGCCGCGCTCGTGATGGTCCCGGCGGTGCGGGAGACGCCGTCGAGGATCGCCTCGCGGGTCGGCATGCCGAGGCGGGCGTTCTCGCGGATCCGGCTGACGACGAACACGTGGTAGTCGAGCGACAGCCCGGACAGGACCACGAACAGGAGCATCGGCACCCACGACACGACGTGCCCGCTCGACGTGAAGCCCAGCAGCCCCTCCGCCCAGGTGCCCTGGAAGACGAGGGTGAGGACCCCGAACGACGCGGCCATCGACAGCACGTTCAGCACGACGGTCAGCCCCGCGACCGCGACCGACCGGAACGCGACGAGCATGACGAGGAACGTCAGACCGAGGACCGCCGCGGCCACGATCGGCGTCGCGTGGCGGAGGTTCGCCGTGAAGTCGAGCGAGCTCGCGGCGTCCCCGCCGACGTCGGCCGTCGCTCCGTGGATGCTTCCGACGGTCGCCGGGACGACGGTGTCGCGGAGGGTGGTCACCGAGTCGTTGGCGATGTCGGAGGCGCTCGCGGTCCCGCCCGTCGAGGTGCCCGACGACGGCGCGGCCGTGGCGACGTCGACCGTGAGGACCGCGGTGCGCCCGTCGGGCGAGTACCAGGGCTTCTCGGTGCCGGCGAACACGTCGGGGTGGCGTGCGACCTCGGCGTCGAGGGCCTTGACCTGCGTCCGGAGCTCGGCCTCCTGGCCGGCGGGGACCTGGACCACCACGGTGTCGGGCGCGGCGCCCTGCGGGAACTCGGCGACGAGGCGGTCGTACGTCTGCATGGTCGTCAGG
Organism: Luteimicrobium album; assembly: GCF_030161555.1. GTDB lineage: Bacteria > Actinomycetota > Actinomycetes > Actinomycetales > Cellulomonadaceae > Luteimicrobium > Luteimicrobium album. The sequence continues at coordinate 1,832,956 of NZ_BSUK01000001.1, read as the reverse complement.
GTGCGGGGGAACTCGTCGACGTCGCCGTTCGCGAGCGAGATCCCGAGGACGGGCGCCGCGAGCGCCAGCAGCCCGACGACGGCCGCGAGGGTCGCGGCGACGGGGCGGGCGAGGACGCGCCGCAGCAGCGCGGGGACGAGCCGCGGACGACCGCCGGTCAGCCGCCACAGCACCGGGACGCGCGGGCGGTCGGCCCAGTGGCCGAACAGCGCGAGCATCGCGGGCAGCACGGTCACGGACGACACGAGCGCGACGAGGACCACGAGGATCGAGCCGGTCGCCATCGCGGAGAACGTCGCGTTGCCCGCGAAGTACAGCCCGGCCATCGACAGCGTGACCGCGAGCCCGGAGACGACGACCGAGTGCCCCGCGGTCTTGGCCGCGATGCTGATCGCGTCGACGGTGGCGGCGCGGTCGACGCCGAGACGCTTCCGCTCCTCGCGGAACCGCCGCAGGTAGAACAGCGAGTAGTCCACGCCGACCGCCATCCCGACGAGCACGAGCAGGTCGGTGACCGTCCCGGGGTCGGGGAGGAGCTGCGACGCGGCGGCCCAGAGCCCGAGCCCGGCCGCGACCGACGACAGCCCGAGCACCACGGGGATGCCTGCCATGACGATCGCCCCGAACACGACGAGCAGGATCACGAGCGTCAGCGGGACGCTCAGCAGCGTCGCGCGCCCGAGCTGGCTTCCGAGCCAGTCCTGGAATTGCGCGTCGATCGACGCCGTCCCGACCTCCTCGACACGCAGGTCGGGATGGTCCGTCTGGACCGACGCGACGGCGGACTGGAGTGCAGGGACCCGGGCGTCGGCGTCGGCCTCGTCCACCGACATCGTCGCCTGGACCAGCACAGCGGTGCCGTCCTTCGACGTGACCGGGTCGGCGACGGACGCGACCTCGTCGAGCGCGCCGAGCCGCTTCACCAGGGCGTTCGCGGCCGCGTCGGCCTCGTGGCGGTCGAGCTTCCCCGAGCGCGCGGTCACGAGCGCGTTCTCGACGACGGGGTCGGGGTGCCCGGCGTCGGCGGCGGTCTGCGCGGCGCGGCCGGACTCGCCGACGCCGAGGTCGAGGTCGGTGGCCTGGCGCGGCGCCACGAACATGCTGATGCTCGCGGCGAGGACGATGAACAGCGCCCAGAGGCCGATGGCCGTCCAGCGGTGCGTGGCGCTCCACACCGCGATGCGCTGGGTCGCCCCGCGGGGCGGAGCGGGTTCGGAACCGGTGGCGTGCCCGCCGGCCGGGTCGTGCGTGCCGTCTCGGTCGTCATGTCGATGCCGTCCTGTCGAGGACTCGTGCCGGCTGATCGGAGGATCAGGTCCGGACGTCGTCCGGACCTGATCCATCCTTCGCACGGCGGCCCCTCGGCACAGGGGTGCAGGCACCACTCTTCGTGCGCTCCGGCCTGCGCGGCGCCGTCGGGCGCGGGAGAGTTGAGCCATGTCCCGCATCGCCGTGATCGGCGGCCACGGCAAGGTCGCCCTCCTGCTCGCCCCGATCCTCGTCGCGCGCGGCGACGAGGTCACGTCCCTCGTCCGGCGCGCGGACCAGGTCGCCGACGTGAACGCGACCGGGGCACGCGCCGTCGTCGCCGACGTCGAGCAGCTCTCGGCGTCCGAGCTGTCGGACGTGCTGCGCGGGCACGACGCCGTCGTGTGGTCGGCGGGCGCCGGCGGTGGCGACCCACGACGCACCTACGGAGTCGACAGGGACGCCGCGATCCGGTCCATGGAGGCGACGCGCGGCGCGGGCATCACGCGGTACGTCATGGTGTCGTACCTCGGCGCCGGCCTCGACCACGGCGTTCCGCCGGACAGCTCGTTCTACGCGTACGCGCAGGCCAAGGCCGCAGCCGACGACTACCTGCGTGGCACCGACCTCGAGTGGACGATCGTCGCCCCCGGCACCCTCACGCTCGAGCCGGGGACCGGCGCCATCGACGCCGGTTCGCCCGACGACGGCGACGCGCCCGACGGCGGCAGCGTCCCCCGCGAGGACGTCGCCCGGGTGATCGCGGAGGTGCTGCAGCGCAGGGACACGATCGGGCGGTTTATCGCCTTCGTGAGCGGCGCCGACGCGATCGCGGACGCCGTCACACCGTCGTAGCGGGTCGCACGACTCGACAAAGTGTCGACTGGATCGCCTACAAACTGTCGACTGTGCAGGTGAGACGTGCTGCGGGCGGTCTCGGGTCGTGCGACTCAGCCCAGCTGGCCCACCTCGTAGCTGCCACCCCGGACCCCGAACATCACGTTGAGCCGGTTGAAGGCGTTGATGACCGCGACGACGCAGACCAGGGCGGTGAGCTGCTCCTCGTCGTAGTGCTCCGCGGCGGCCGCCCACGCCTCGTCGGTGACGTGCCCGACGTCGGCGAGCCGCGAGCCCTGCTCCGTGAGCTCGAGTGCGGCGCGCTCCGCCTCCGTGAAGACCGACGTCTCGCGCCAGGCAGCGACGAGACCGAGGCGCAGCGGGTCCTCCCCGCGGCCAGCGCCTCCTTGACGTGCATGTCGAGGCAGGCGCCGCAGCCGTTGATCTGGCTGGCCCGGATCTTCACGAGGTCCCGGGTCGAGCGGGGCAGCGTCGAGCCGGCCAGCGCGTGGTCCGCGGAGACGAGGTGCTTGACCGCCTTCGGGCCGATGACGGTCACGGTGGGGTTGAGCCGGGCGTCCATGGGTTTCTCCTTGGTCGAGGTGGTTGCCTTCACCTCGACGACGGGAGCGAGCCCCGGGACGTCACCGGCCGCCGTCGTCAGGTCGCGGGCGCCGGCTCCGGGACCGCCGTCCGCAGCTCGTCGGCGAGCGCGCAGGCACGCTTGCCGGCCGCACCCCATCCGACGACGGCCTCGGCGTGCACGACCTTGCGCTTGCGCGTGACCTCGACGATCCACGGCTTCTTGAACGCCACACGCGCGAGCACGAACAACGGGAGCAGGAGCAGGAGGAGCAGCACCTCGCCGACGACCATCAGGGCGAGCACGATGATCGGGAGCGCCACGATGATGCCGATCACCAGCAGGATCGCCCCGAGGACGCCCAGGTGGTCGACGTCGGGGACGTCGAGCGCGTCGAGGAGGTCCCAGTCGGGCTTCTCCCTGATCTTGCGGCGCCACGGCAGCACCCGTCGGTGCACGCGGTACGTCTCGCCGGCGGGGGTCACGATCTTCACGGGCGCACCCTAGCGGGCGCGCACGCCCCGCCGCGCCGTCGTGCACGAGACGGGCGCGATACCGACCCCTGGTCCGGCACCCCGGGCAAACACCCCGCGCCCGTCGGGCCCTTCACAGGTGGCACCCACCTCCGATATCGTCCGCTCAGCCTGCGCGCCGCGGGCAACGATCACGGCGAGGAACGGTCGCGTTCATGCAGGTGAAGCGGGAGGCCCGTACCTGGGCCGGTCTCGTGGCGGCGACCGTGATGGTCCGAAAGCTCGCCGGCGGCCGCACGACCCGCACCGTGGGCCCCGCCGGCTCGACCGACCTGGACCTCGACGACAGCGGCACGAACCTCGCCTACGTCGACCCCACCCGTCACGTCCGGCTCGTCGACCTCGGCTGGGCAGTCGCGCCTGGGAGGACGATCGTCGACCACGCCGCGCCGCCCGTGCCGTCGCTCTACTGGCCGGGCCAGCGCTCGATCTGGCCGTCCCCCGCGCCACGACGACGTGCTTCCAGGCGCGGTCCGGGGATGGAGCGGGCAACTACTCGGCCTGGTCGGCGACGTTGTGCGGCATCGTCGACGGCACGGCGCCGCGACTGACGGTTCACGGGCCGGCGTCCGCCACGAAGGCCGTCAACGGGAAGGCCACCGTCACGGTGAGCTACCAGGCGACCGACGACACCTGGGTCAAGAGCTACGACGTGCGGTACAAGAGGGCCGCGAAGGGCTCGACGACGTACGGGGCCCGGGTCTACCCGTCCTCCTGGCAGGGCACCACCGCCTGGTCGAAGAGCGTCACGGCCACCACCGGGCAGCGTGTCTGCCTGTCGGTCCGGGCGAGGGACGGCGCGAACAACGTGAGCGCCTGGTCGAGCTCGCGCTGCACCTTCGCGGACGGCACCAAGCCGAAGCTCACGAAGGTCGTGGCGCCCGGTCGTTGGTACGGCGTCCCGAAGTCCGGGAAGGTCCGCGCGACCGTCCGGCTCGCGGACAAGGACGACCACGCGCTCCGTTTCGACGTCCGCGTACGCAAGGCGACGGTAAAGGGCCCGCTGGGCCCTGGGCGACCATCGCCTCGCGAACCACGAAACGCTCCGCCACGATCACGCCGACGTCCGGGCAGCAGGCGTGCTTCGAGGTCCGCGCCCATGACACGGCGGGGAACGTCAGCTCGTGGTCGAAGGCACGCTGCGCCAACGTCGCCGTCTCGGCTGCCTCGAAGAGCCTGACGGCCGACCACCGCGCCACGGTGAGCCACGCCAAGGTCGCGGTCCTCAAGAACTCGGTACCCCCGCGCATTCGGACCTGGTGGGACGCCAGCATCGTCCAGGATGCGCACGCGCGCGGGATCCGACTCCAGGTCCGCACATGCCCGTCGTGCGGCACCATCCAGGTTCAGGTCGGCAACAAGCTCATCTACGTGCGCACCGCCGCCAAGAAGGCGGGCTGGACGTGGGTCACGCTGACCTGGAAGGCGCAGAGCGGGTACATCACCTTCGACGAGAAGACCCCTACCCGCACCCCAAGGTCACCACGTCCTGCATCCGCTCCTGGACCCTGATCCGCTGAGGGTGGGCCGGGGTCACGCGGGCAGCGCAGCCTCGATCGCGGCGACGACCTCGGGGGCGTCGGGCTTGGTGCGTGGGCTGAACCGGGTGACCCTGCCCTGGGGGCTGACGACGAACTTCTCGAAGTTCCAGGTGATCCGGCCGGACTTGCCGCCTTCGACGGGGACGGTCGTGAGCTGCTGGTAGATCGGGTCGGCGTGCTTGCCGTTGACGCGGATCCGGGCCGACATGGGGAACGTGACGCCCCAGGTCGTCGAGCAGTACTCCTCGATCTTCTCCTCGGAGCCGAGCTCCTGGAGGAACTGGTTACTCGGGAAGCCGATCACGGTGAACCCGCGGTCGGCGTACGTCTTCTGCAGCTCCTCGAGCTGCTCGTACTGGGGGCGAGCCCGCAACGCGAAGCAACGTTGACGACGAGCGCCGCCCGGTCGCCGACGAGGGCGCCGAACGTGGTGACCTCGCCCTGGATGGTGGTCACCGGCAGGTCTGCGAGGTCAACGGTCGGGGTGTCCTGGACGGTCATGTCAGCTCTCCTCGGTTCAGCCAACAGAGGCACCACGGCAGGCTCCGAGGGCCCAGCACGGCGCGCAGCTCTCCCACGCTACTCTGACGACCCGCTGAGGCCGATCGATCGTTCCACCACGCCCGACGCCCGGAGACGCGCAGAGGGCGCGGCCAGGTCGACATCGAGGACGGCGTACGCGTCCCCCGCCAGCCACGAGAGAGTCAGACGGGAGCCGTCGACGACGTGCTCGAACACCCCGTCGAAGGCGGGATGCGTCTTGCGGAGCGCGAGCAGCTCCAGCTGACGCACGACGACCGGGTCACCCAGGGCAGCTTCCAACTCGTCCGGCGTGTATCGGTGCCTGTTGATGTCGCGACCGACACCGGTAGACGCGAGCAGCGCCATGTCGTTGCGCCCCGCCAGCAGCCCGACGTAGTAGACCTGCGGAACGCCGGGCACGAAAAGCTGGATCGCCCGGGCGATCAGGTACGCCCCGGGGTCGCTCAGAGCGTCGTAGTAGGTGCAGTTGACCTGGTAGACGTCGAGGTTGGACGCCGCCCAGCCCGTGGCGCGGCGCGACTGGCCGCCGGAGCGCCCGTGGATGCTCTCAACGAGGTCCTCCACCTCCTGCGCGGTCAGGAGACCCGCCCGCTCGGGCTCGAGCTGGTCGGGTCCCACGTCGATCACGCCTATGCCGTCATGGGTGTCCAGCACCGTCATCGCGTTGGCCGGGCGTACCTCGAGCCACCGGCCAAGGGCCGCCGGGGAACCGGTGTAGAGAGTGTGCAGCACCAGAGGCCCGAGCGCGAAGTCGTAGACCCAGTCCACGCGCCGCGCGAGCTCGACCTGCCGTGCGAAGTGGGCGTGGGTCTCGACGAGCACTTCGACCCCGATGCCGTGTGCCTTGGTCACCAGACCGTCGATGAACTCCAGGGTTTCGTCCGTCATGAACGACGAGGTGCCCGCCGTCTTCACCGCGTACCCGACCGCGTCGAGCCTGACGACCGTGGCGCCGCCCGCAGCGAGCGCCCCGAGGACCCGGTCGAGGTAGGCACCCCCGCCCGGGCTGCGCACGTCGAGGTCGATCTGCTTCGGGGTGAAGGTCGTCCACACGAGTCGGCGGCGCCCGCCGAGCGTCATCGGGGTGAACGGCAGCCCCGGGCGTGGCCGGAAGATGCCCGCGAGATCCGCCTCGATGGCGCCCTCGGGGTACACGTCGGACATCGTGAGGAACATGTCCGCGTACGGCGAGGCGTCGCCGCGGGCGAGCACGTCCCGGAACTCATGAGAGTCCGCGGACACATGGTTGACGATCAGGTCGACGGCCAGCTCGCGTCCGTCCGCGAGCGCCTGCACGTCGTTCCACGTGCCAAGGCGCGGATCGACCACGGTGTGGTCGACGGGGTCGAAGCCGGCGTCCGCCCCGTCGTACGGCGTGAAGAACGGCAGCAGGTGCACCCCGGCGAAGGCCTCAGCGAGGGGCCCCCGGAGCACCTCGTCGAGGCGTGCGACGGTGCCTCCCAGCCGGTCCGCGTAGACAATCAGCTGGGGTCCGCGGGACTGTCCCGTCATGGCCTGCTCCCGTCGGACGGCCGTCCGACGCCTCGGAACGGGAGCACACGCCCACCCGGGTGGTCGTCGGTGCCACGCCGCGCGCGGTCCAGGTGCTCCCGGGCCGCTGCCTCGAGGTGGACGACGTCGCTCGCGACCGTGACCACGGTGAAGCCCTGCGCGATCCGGAGCGCGGCGGCCGCCCCGTCGGGCGTGTGCACCCCCGCGACGACGCCGGCTGCGCGCGCCGCGGCGAGGACCCGCTGGATCGCCGCGTCGAACCGGTCGTCGACGTCGTGGTCGCGCGTCGTCGTCCCGCCGATCGCGAGCCTCAGGTCGGACGGGCCCACGTAGACGCCGTCCAGGCCGGGGTCCGGCAGATCTCCTCGACGTTCTCCAGTCCCCGCGCGGTCTCGATCATGGCGAGGCAGAGCGTGGCCTCGTGCGCCTGCGCCGGGTCGGGCCCGATCCGCAGCCCGGACCGCATAGGCCCGTAGGACCGCACGCCGAGCGGCGGGTAGCGGCAGGCGGCCACCGCGCGGGCCGCCTCGTCGGAGTCGTCGACCATCGGGACGATGACGGCCTGCGCGCCGGCGTCGAGCGCCTGACCGATGGCGGTCATGTCGTTCGCGGGCACTCGCACGACGCCGGCCGCGGGCGGATGGGCGCTGCCGAGCGCCGCGGCATCGATGGCCATGAGGCCGTCGCGCCACCCCGAGTAGCCCATGAGCCCGTGCTGGGCGTCCAGGGCCACGTAGTCGTAGCCGACGCGCGCGACGCGCTCGGTCGAGACCGGCGAGTCGAGGACGCACCAGTACCCGAGCACCGTCTGGCCCGAGCGCACGCGCTCGGCGAAGGACACCGTCATCTCAGCACCTCGTCGATCCGATCCTGGTCGCGGGCCGGGGGCACCACGGGCCCCGGTGTCCCGATCCTGTGTCATCTGTTGTACGCCGGCATGGCTCCGCGCACGTCCGCGACGACCGCGTCGCAGCGGTCGAGCACGTCCTGCGGCAGAGGACCCCGTGCCAGGGCGTCGAGGCTCTCGCCGAGCTGCTCGGGCCGCGACGCGCCCAGGAGCACGCCGGTCGTGACCTCCTGACCGTCGACCCAGCGCAACGCCAGCTCGACCCGGCTCAGCCCGGCGTCGGCGGCGAGCTCGGCGAGCCCGCGCACCGCGCGGACCATCGGCTCGGTGAGGTAGCGCCCCCGGTACATCGTCGCGAGGCGTGAGGTCGAGAACCTCGACCCGCCCGGCCCGTCGGCACCGAGCGGCGCGACCAGGAGGCCGCCCGCGAGCGGGTTGTAGACGACGGTCGCGAGCCCGCTCTCGCGGGCGAACCCCGCGTACTCGTCCTCGATCCGGCGGGCGAGGAGGTTGTAGACCTGCTGCGCGAGGACCGGTCGCGCGCAGCCCACCTGGTCGCAGACCTGCTCGACGCGCGCGATCTGCCAGGCCGCGAAGTTGGAGACTCCGAGCTCGCCCACGAGACCGTCCGCCTGCAGCCCGGCGACCGCCGACAGCGTCTCGGAGAGCGGGGTCTCACCGTCCGGCTGGTGCAGGTAGAGGACGTCGAGGTGGTCGACCCCCAGGCGTCGCAGGGATCCTCGACGCACCACCGCACGGCCCTCGCGGACAGCGGGTGCTCGCCGCGGGCGTCGGCGTGCGGCATCCCCACCTTGCTCGCGACGACGACGTCGTCTGGCAGGGTGGGAAGGATCGGAGCGAGGATGCGTTCAGCCTCGCCGTCGGTGTAGACGTTCGCCGTGTCGAGCATCCGCACGCCGCGTGCGACGGCGAGCTCGACGACGGACCGTGCCGTCTCCGCAGGGGCCGTGTCGCCGAACGTCATGGTGCCGAGCGTCGCGGGACGCAGCGGCACGCGTGCAGTCGAGGACTCCCCGGCACCGCCGTGGAGGCCGTCATCGGGCGCCGTCCCCGGAGGAGGGTGCCACGAGCTCGGTCGACGGGACCCGCACGACCTTGATCGCGACCCGGTCGTACGAGTAGGACAGCCACACCGCGTCTCCGTCCCGAACGACGCTGGGGTACGACATCTCCGCGGCGTCGGGCAGGCCCGCCCACACGGCCTCGCCGGCGCGGTCGGTGCCCGCCTCCACGACCACCGCGACGCCCCAGGTGAGCCCGTCGTCCTCGGACACGGACAGGACGAGCGGCACCCTGCGCACGCCCCACACCGCCTCGCGGTCGAGCTCGCTGCGCTCACCGGCCGCGACGATCTTGCTGGGGTCGTCGTCGACCGCGACCGGAGGAGACATGGCGGCGTTGACCGGGTTGTGGGCGAGCACCAGCCGTCCGTCGCCGAGCCGGGCGGCCTGGATCGACGAGTTGTTGTTGGGCACGTCGAGCGGCTGCGGCGCCGTCCAGGAGCGGCCGTCCTGCGACGTGGCGCGATACACGAAGTCCGCCCAGCGGCTCCGGAAGAACGCGACGAGCCCCGTGCCCGCTCGGTCCGGCAGGACGTCCATGTGCACGAGCCCCGTGGTGCCCGGCACCTCGACCAGCTCCCAGGTCCGGCCACGGTCACGCGAGAGCGCGACGAGCGACACGTCGGCGTCGCCCTTCCACGACCTGCCGGGGAGAGTCGTGCAGCGGAACACGGGCAGCAGCACGAGCCCGTCGCGCAGCGTCGTCGGGCGCTGACGGATGAAGAGCCCGGGCTCGTCGAAGACCTGCTCCACGTCACCCCACGTGCGCCCGCCGTCGGTCGAGCGCCGACGGCGCACCACGGACGTGTCCTGGCTGCCGAGGACCTGCGCCGTGTACAGCAGCTCGAGCGTCCCGTCCTCGGGAGACCACAGCACCGGGTTCTGCTCGGAACGGCCGGGGTCGTCGCTGAGCTTGACGGCCGGAGTCCACCGCGTGCCGCCGGCGGGGAGCCGGGAGGCGTAGATCGACACGTCGGGCTTGCCCTCGTGCGTGCCTCCGAACCACGTGCACCACAGGTCGCCGTCCACGCCGCGGTGGAGGAACGACGCGTGGTTGTGGCCGACGGGCGTCGGCACGGTGCACGAGGACAGCTCCTCGTGGCCCGGCACGGACACGACCGTGCCCGCGGGAACGGTCGGGATCAGGGGGCGCTACTGGCACGGATGCTCCGCTCGTCGAGGTCGACCGACTGCTGGGGCGGCGACCGGGTGTACGTCGGGGGATGGTCAGGAGACCGGGACCTGCTCCACCGGGTCGACGGACGCCGCTGCGGCCTTGCGGCGGCGCAGGCGAGCCTTGCGCTTCTCCGCCTGCACGGCCGGGTCCGCTACCGGCGCGGCCTCGATGAGCTCCTGGGTGTAGCTGGTCTTCGGCGCGCGTAGGACCTCGTCGGTCGGCCCGTACTCCACGAGCTCACCCCGCCGCAGGACGGCGACGTTGTCCGCGAGCGACTCGACCACCGCGAGGTCGTGGGTGACGAAGAGGCAGGCGAACCCGTGCTCGCGACGCAGCTCCTGGAAGAGTTCGAGGATCGAGCGCTGCACCGAGACGTCGAGCGCGGACGTGGGCTCGTCGGCGACGAGGAGCCGCGGCTCGAGCGCGAGCGCCCGGGCGATGCTGACCCGCTGCCGCTGGCCCCCGACAGCTCCCGCGGGTACCGCCCGGCGTAGGCCGAGCCGAGCCGGACGTCGTCGAGCAGGGACTCGACCCTGCGGTTCGCCTCCTTCGACGACATCTGGCCGCGCATGCGCACGGCCTCGAGCAGGCTGTCCCGCACGGTGCGACGCGGGTTCAGAGACGCCGCCGGGTCCTGGAACACGATGGAGTACTGGTGGCGGATCTCTCGCAGCCGGCGCCCTCCCATCGAGGTCACGTCGACCCCGCCGATCAGGACCCGGCCGGAGGAGGCCCGGTTGAGCCCGACGACGGTCTTGGCGAGGGTCGACTTGCCCGAGCCGGACTCGCCGACCAGGCCGAGCAGCTCACCGGGCTCGAGGCTCAGGCTGACGTGGTCGACCGCTGCGAACGCCGGGCTGAGCATCCGGCGCCGGTAGACGACGCTCACGTCGTCGAGCTTGAGCGCAGGGACGCCCTGGTCCTGGCGTGACGGGGCACCCGCTCCCCGACCGGGACGCTGCACGACGCGGGCGCCGCCACGCGTACCCGCTTCGGCGGGTGCCGAGGCGTCGTCCTGTGACGAGCCGAGCCTCGGCACCGCCGCGAGCAGGACCTTCGTGTACGGATCGCGCGGTGCGGCGAAGAGTTCGCGCGCCGGGGCGGTCTCGACGAGCAAGCCGTCCTTCATGACGGCGACCGTGTCGGCGAGGTCCGCGACGACGCCCATGTCGTGGGTGATGAGGAGCGCCCCCATGTCGAGCTCGGCGCACAGGTCGCGGACGAGGTCGAGGATCTCGGCCTGCACGGTGACGTCGAGCGCGGTGGTCGGCTCGTCGGCGATCAGGAGCGCCGGGTCGCACGCGATGGCGGACGCGATCACGGCGCGCTGGCGCATGCCGCCGGAGAACTCGTGCGGGTACTGGTCGACCCGCCTGGCGGCCTCCGGCACGCCCACGAGGTCGAGCAGCTCGATCGCTCGCCTGCGTGCCGCCGCCCTCGACATGCCCCGATGGACGACCAGAGGCTCGGCGATCTGCTTGCCGACGCTCACCACGGGATTCAGGTAGACGCTGGGGTCCTGGAAGATCATGCCGATCCGGTTGCCCCGGATACCGCTGAGCTCACGTTCGTCGAGGGCCACGAGGTTGTGTCCTCGAACGTCGCCGAGCCTTCGACCCGTGCGTTGGCGGGGAGCAGACCGGTGAGCGAGAACGCGGTCGCGCTCTTGCCGCAGCCCGACTCCCCGACGAGGGCGAGCACCGAGCCCCGCTCGACCGACAGGTCGATCCCGCGCACGGCGTGGACGTCCTCGCCGCCGGGCTGGCGGGAGGCGTAGGTCACGCGCAGGTCGTCCACGCGCAACAGGGACTCGGTGCTTGCCATCGTCTGTCTCACTGCTCCGGTCGGTCGGTCACTTGCCGGTCTTGTAAGCGTGGTCGAAGTCGAGGAAGCCCCAGTACTCCTGGGTGCCCTGGACGACGGTCCGTTGCAACGTCAGGGACTTCTGGCGCACGATCACACCGTAGGTCGCGTCGTCCATGAGCTGCGTGAGCATCTCCTTGTAGAGGGTCGCCTGCTTGGCCGCGTCGACGGTCTTCGCCGCCTCGTCCATCGGCTTGGTGACGGCCGGGTTGTCGTAGTCGACCCAGTTCTGGGCGCCACCCGGGCCCCAGTACACGGAAGCGAAGTCCGGGGTGAGCGGCGTGCCCCAGCCCCATGTCGCCATGTCGAAGTCGCCGGAGACGAGCCGCTGCTCGAACACGGTCTCCTCGAGCGGGACGGTCTTGAGCTCGATGCCGATCTTCGCGAACTGCTGCTTCCACAGCTGGGCGATCGTGGCGTCGGGCTCACGTGACTGGTAGATCAGCGTGGCGTTGACGGGCGTCTTGATCCCGGCCTTCGCCATGAGCGACTTCGCCTTGTCGACGTCGAAGTCGTAGGTGTGGTCGAGCGAGTCGTCCCAGCCGGGCATCGAGTCGTTCCACAACGGGACCTGGGCGGGCTCGGAGTAGTCGGGGTTGACGACCTTGGAGATGGTGGCCCGGTCCATGGCGGTCTGCGCTGCCTGGCGGACGAGCTTGTCGTTGAAGGGCGCCTTCTTGTAGTTGAAGCCGAAGGTCCCGGGGTAGCCGTTCTGCGAGGTGAGCTTCAGGACCTCGATGGACGAGGTCGAGGCGACGCTCTTGAGCATCGAGCTGTCGGGGTCACCGACGACGTCGATCGTCCCGGCCTTCAGGCCCGAGACTGCGGCTCCCGTGTCGCGCAGCATCTGGTAGTCGATGCCGTCGAGGTACGGCAGCGGCTTCCCGTCGGTCCCCTTGTCCCAGTAGCCCTTGTACGCGACGACCTGGGTGTCCTGGTCCTGGGTGAACGACTTGAGCTGGAAGGGGCCGGTTCCGGCCTCGTGCATCGCGAACCAGTCGGCGCCGTTCTTCGTGTACGCGTCCTCGGACACGATGCCGGTTCCCACTCCTGCCGAGTCCGAGAGTCGGATGAAGATCGACGGGCTGGGCCCGGTCAGGGTGAGCTGGACCTTCGTGTCGTCGAGCACCTTGACGGACTTGATGTCGGTCAAGGTCGCCTTCTGGTTGGAGTCCTTGTCCTTGACCATGCGCTCGATGTTCCACGCCACGACCTCGGGCGTGAGCTTGGAGCCGTCGTGGAAGGTCACGCCCTGGCGGATCGTGATCGTCGGGTGGACCGGGTCCTTCAGGCTCCAGGCCGTCGCGAGCGCCGGCTGGATCTCCGAGGCACCGCCGTCCTTGGGACCGTAGTGGAAGAGGGGCTCATACATCGTCTTGTACGGCCCGACGTTGGTGTTGGTGACGTGCGGGTCGAGTGTCGTCCACTTGTTGTTGGTGTCGCCGACGACGAGCGTGCCGCCGCGGACGACGTCACCGGTCGACGTGCCGACAGCGGCCGCCGTGGGGGATCCTCGGAGCCGCCCTTGGCCGGGGAACAGGCGGCGAGCGCGACGAGAGCCGTCGCCGCCGTGGCCGCCACGGCCGCCCTCTTCAGGCGGCCAGCGTGTGTGCTGAGCATGCGGGTGTCACTTTCTATCCGACGTTGGACGAGATGGTGATGGGGTGATCGGGACCGACCGTGACCGCGGGTCGCGCGGGGATGCGGCGGACCGGGTCGGTCAGGGGTCGACGACGCTCTCGCGCAGGCCCTCGCCGACGAAGTTGATGGCGAGGACGGAGAGGAAGATCGCGGCGCCGGCCGACATGGAGATCCAGGGCGCGTCGGCGAGCGAGTTGTACCCGTCCCGCATGAGGGCGCCCCAGCTGGGGGTCGGGGGTTGGATGCCGAGCCCGAGGAAGCTCAGCGCAGCCTCGGTGAGGATCGCGGAGGACATGAGGATGATGCCCTGGATGATCGCGGGGCCGACGACGTTCGGGAAGATGTGCCGGACCACGAGGACCGTGTCCCGTAGGCCGAGGACGCGGGCCGCCGAGACGTAGTCGAGTTCGCGCACGACGAGGACCTGGCCGCGAACCACGCGGGCGACCGTGGGCACCGCGACGATGCCGACGCCGAACGCGACGGTGGTGATGCTGGGGCCGAGCGCTGCGGTGAGGGCGAACGAGAGGATCAGTCCGGGAAACGCCTGGCCGGCATCCATGACGCGCATGAGCGCCTCGTCGGCCCACCGGCCGAGGTAGCCGGCGGCGAGCCCGATGACCAGCCCGCCCACGAAGGCGACGAGCACGGCGCCCGCCCCGACGAGCAGCGAGGCCCGTGAACCGAAGACGACGCGAGAGAAGATGTCGCGACCGATGCTGTCGGTGCCGAACCAGTGGCTCGACGAGGGCGGCGCGAGCAGCGCGTCGTAGTCCTGGGCGTTCGGGTCGTGGGGAGCGACGAGGGGTGCGAACACGGCGACGACGACGAGGACGGCCAGCACGATCAGCGAGGGCAGCGCCAGGCGTGAGCGCCGGAACCGGCGCCACAGCCGGTGACGGTCGACGTCGTCGACGAGGGCGGCGGCGGCGACGGGTGCAGCGATCTCACTCATAACGGATCCTCGGGTCGACGACGGCGTAGACGATGTCGGTGATCAGGTTGATGACGAGGACGAGCGAGCTCAGGACGACGAGGAGCCCGAGGATCACCGGGTAGTCGCGTCCGGAGATCGAGTCCACGAGGAGAAGGCCGACGCCGGGCACCGTGAAGATCGTCTCGGCGAGGATTGCGCCGCCGACGACGCCGCCGACCTGGAGCCCGGCTGCGCTGATGACCGGCACCGAGGCGTTCTTGAGGACGTGGTGCAGCACGACGCGGCGTCGATTCGCGCCCCGGGCGCGGGCCGCGACGGTGTACTCCTGGCCGAGGGCGTCGAGGACGGCTCCGCGGATCTGTCGGGCGAGGATCGCGGCGGGTGCGACGGCGACCGTGATCACGGGGAGCACGAGCAGCTGCAGGTGCTTGACGGGGTCGTCGGCGAACGCGACGTAGCCGGACGGCGGGAGGAGCCCCCAGGTCAGCGAGACGACGAAGACGAGGAGCGCGCCGAGCCAGAAGGGCGGGATCGCGATGCCACCGAAGCTGACGACGGTGAGCAGCACGTCGGTGGTCTTGTTGGCGCGCAGCGCCATGACGACTCCCAGGATCCCGCCGATGACGAGCGCGAGGAGGATCGCGAGCAGCCCGACCTCGAGGGTGATGGGGAGGCGGGAGAACACCGCGTGGGAGACGGGGGTGTTGAGGCGGAAGGACGTGCCGAGGTCTCCGTGCAGGAGGCCACCGAGCCAGGAGAGGTAGCGCTGGAGCGGCGGCTTGTCGAGCCCCAGCTCGGCGCGCGCCTGGGCGAGCGCGGCGTCGCTGACGCCGTTTTGCTGGATGCCGGAGTTCGCGAGCGCCGCGTCGCCGGGCATGACCGTCACGAGCATGAACGACAGCGCCGTGACGATGATGACGACCGGTATGAGCGCGACGATGCGCCGGCCGATGAACCGCAGCATGTGCCTCCTCCTCATTGAGCGAGCCGCCGAGCGAGCCGCCGTGGGTGATCCGACGAAACCTTGTCACGATTGCGCGCAACGCGCAAGCGGTCTAGCGTGACGTGCGCAATCATTTCGATTTGACCCGAGAACGTGCCACACTATGCGCATCACACGCATTCGTCGTCGACTGTGAGGAGGAGGGGCCGTGAGACCGGTCTTTGCCGTCGCGGACGACCTCACCGGCGCCGTCGAGTGCGCCTGGTCGCTCGGGGAGTCGCCCAAAGGGTCGCTCGCAGATGCGCCGACACGAGCCACCCCCTGGTGCTCCTCGGCACTCCCGGAAGGCACCACGCCCCGTCCTCCGTCGTCGTCGACGCGAACACCCGGTCCACCGACGAGGACGAGACCGCGCGGATCGTGCTCGAGCTCCTGCGCGGCGCAGGCGATCGTCGACGCTTCGTCAAGATCGACTCTGCGTTGCGCGGGAACGTCCGCGGCACCCTCGCCGCGGTCGCGCAGCTCGGTCCCGTCGTCGTCACCCCCGCCCTCCCCGTCCTCGGGCGCACCACGCGAGACGGCGTGGTGCTCGCCGGCGGGCACCCGGTCTCGGCGGGGCTCGTCACTGCGACAGGTGAACGCCCAGGTCTCACCAGCCTGCTGGAAGCCGTCCCCGCCACAGCCGAGCACGCCCACGTGGACGTGGCCTGTCTCCGCTCGCCGACCGGCCGGCACACGCTCGCTCGAGCGACCGCGCGCGGGGCCGTCGTCACGGTCGACGCCGAGACCGACGACGACCTCGATCTCCTGGTCGAGCTCGTCGGGGACCGCGCAGACGTCACCCTCGTCGGGTCGGCGGCGCTCTCCGCCGCCATCGCACGCTCCTCACAGGCCACCGCGGCACAGGCCGCCGCGGACGCGCCTCTGAGAACACCGAGAACACCGACAACACCGGACACACCGGGCAATGCCACCGCCGGTGAGATGGACCCGGGCGAGTCCCACCGCCCGGTGCTCTACGTCGTGGGTTCACGCGCACCGGTAGCCCGACGGCAGGTCGCCTCTCTGCCGCCCACCGTGCGCACCGTGGTCCCCGACCTCGCCGACGCCGGCTCCACAGCCGGCCGGATCCGCACCGAGCTCCGGTCCGGCCGGTCCGTCGCCCTGATCTCGCCCGACGACGAAGCAGACGCCGAGACGGTCCGTCACGCCTTGTCCGACGCCACGGCGCACGCCGTCACAGACACCCCCGGCACGACGCTCGTCCTCGTCGGCGGTCAGACCGCCCGGGAAGCGTGCGAACAACTCGGCGTCCACACCCTTCAGCCCGTGCTGACCGTCGGCTACGGGACCGTGCTCTGTCGCGCCGACGACGGCCGGCAGATGGTGCTCCGCCCCGGCAGCTTCGGCGACGACGACGACCTCGCCGCGCTCCACCGGCACCTCACGAACTCGAACCACTGAACGAACTCGAACCACAGGGAGAACACGACATCATGACCCACCTGCCGTACGTCGCCGTCACGATGGGCGATGCCGCCGGGATCGGCCCGGAGGTTATCATTCCTGCCGTGCTCGATCGCGAGGTTCGGGAGCGGTGCCGCCCCGTCGTGATCGGCGACGCCCGCCGTCTCCAGGACGCCGCACGGATCGTCGGGCTCTCCCCCACTATCGAGATCATCGAGAAGCCAGCGGACGCGAGCGGGGACGACAACACCCTCTCCGTGATCGACCTGGACAACGTCGACCCCTTCCTCCCGTGGGGCGAGCTCTCGGCGGCCGCCGGTGAAGCCGCCTACCAGTACGTCGCCCGCGCCGCCGAGTACGCGGTCGCGCACGAGGTCCAGGCGATCTGCACCGCACCGCTGAACAAGGCCGCTCTGCACGCCGCCGGGCACCCCTACCCGGGACACACCGAGATGCTCGCGGCGCTCACGAACACCGATGAGGTGTCGATGATGCTCAGCACCCCGGCCCTGAAGGTGATCCACGTGACGACCCACGTCGGGCTCATCGACGCCGTGGGCCTCGTCGAGCCCGGCCTCGTCCACAGGACCATCGTCCGCGGGCACGAGGCGCTGGTCCGCGCAGGCGTCGAGCACCCGCGCATCGGGGTGTGCGGGATCAACCCGCACGCCGGTGAGAACGGCCTGTTCGGCCACGGCGAGGAGGCCGAGAAGATCGCGCCGGGTGTCGAACGCGCCGTCGCCGACGGCGTCGACGTGGAGGGGCCGCTCGCCGCCGACACGCTCTTCTACCGCGCTGTGCGGGGCGACTTCGACCTCGTCGTCGCGATGTACCACGATCAGGGACACGGCCCCGTGAAGGTCCTGGGGATCGAGTCCGGGGTGAACATCACGGTCGGTCTTCCGGTGATCCGGACCTCCGTCGACCACGGCACGGCGTTCGACATCGCCGGGACCGGCCGTGCCGACAGCGCGAGCATGAGAACTGCGCTGCTCCAGGCCGCCGAGATGGCCGACCGCTCGACTGTCGGCGCGCGGTAGAACCAGGCGTCGGAGCAGGGGAGAACCAGGTGGCACGCAGACGGACGGACCTGCCGCGAGAGGAACGTCTCGCGATCATCCTCGAGCGCGCGAGAGAGGGGCGGACACGTCGGTCACGGGACTGTCCCAGGAGTTCGACGTCACGGCGTCGACGATCCGCCGCGACCTCGCGCAGCTGAACCAGGAGGGCCTCCTGGTTCGCGTGCTCGGCGGCGCACTGGCACCGATCGAACGTGAACCGAGCCTCAACGAGAGGCTGGGCGCTGCCTACGCCGAGAAGCGCGCGATCGCGCGATGCGCTGTCGCGAGCCTCGAGGAGAACGACGTTCTCTACCTGGACGCCGGGTCGACGGTCGCGGCTGCGGCCGAGGAGCTGCGATCGGCACGCCGCCCCGCAGGCCTCACGGTGGTGACGACGAGCGTGGCCGTGCTCGAGATCCTCGGCGGTGTCGACCAGGTGACGCTCTACTGCACGGGAGGGCTCTTCCGTTCGACGAGCGGCGCCCTCCTCGGCGCGCAGGCCGAGGCCATGGTTCGGTCGTTCCACTTCGACCGGGCGTTCTTCGGAGCCGATGGCGTCGACCCGAAGCTCGGCCTGTGCGAAGCCGAGCTCAGCCAGACCGCGCTCAAGGAGCTCGTCGCGTCGAGGTCCACCCACGTGACGGTGCTCGCCCACTCGGCGAAGCTGCTCACGCGGCCCTTCCCCTACTGGGCCACGCTGCCTACGCCCTGGCAGGTCGTCACCGAGGCCGCGTCGCCCGAGGTCACCGCGCGGTTCCACGAAGCCGGCGTAGGCCTGGTGGAGGCCGTCCAGCGGGTGGCACCGTCCGCCGGCGGCTCCGCCGCCTGACCCGGCCGGCTACCTCCGCCGCACCCGGTCGATCGCCCGTCCGACGGCCCCCGCGACCGGACCGAGCGTGAGCCCGATCCCCACCGCGCCGAGCGCAGCCACGGCGAACGACGGTGCGTCGGCCGGCGGCGCCGTCGTGCCCGGCAGAACCGTCGCGCCCGCGAGGCACAGCGGCCCGACGACGAGCGAGAACTGCCAGGGCAGCCGGGTCTGGAACGCGTCGGCCCAGGCCAGGAGCGCCAGGAACCAGAGCCCGAACACGACCGCGGCGTACCAGGCCGTCCAGGCATGCGTCGCGGTGAGCGCGGCGCCCAGACCCAGGAGCCCCGCACCCGACGCGCTCAGGGCAGTCCACCCCAGCGGCGGGGACTCACGGGTCGGTGACCAGGTGGCGGGTCGCCGACCCGAGCGGTGCCGTGGTGGGCGCGTGTCGTGTCCGACGGTCTGTGCCATAGGTCATCCCCTGCGTGGCGCGACCCGATTCAGACCGTCAGGTCCGCTCTCCCGAGCCGCCGCACCTGGAAGCCGATCACGATGAGCAGGATCCCGGCGACGAACGCCCAGATGCCGACGACCCATACGAGCGCGGCGATGCTGCTCTTGGGCCAGACCAGGAGCATGATCCCGAGGACGACGGTCAGCGCCGCCGTCAGCGCGCCCCAGCCCCAACCGCTGCCGACGGTCTTACGCAGGTCGATGCTGGCGGCGAGGCCGACGAGACCGACGAGGATCGCCCAGATGCCGACGATGACCGCGAACACGGTGACGGTCGGTCCGGGCCAGGCGAGCGCCACGATGCCGAACGCGACCGACAGCACACCGAACGTGAGGCCCAGCGCGGTCCCGCCCGAGGCGCGGTAGCGGATCGCGTCGAAGATCTCGAGGAGCCCGTCGACGATCGCGAAGATCGCGATCGTCCACAGGATCGCGAGCGCGGTCACGCCGGGCCAGATCACGGCGACGAGGCCGAAGGCGATCGTGAGCACGCCGCGGAGCACCGGCAGCCACCAATACTGCCGGGCGACTCCTTGGACGGCGCTGGTGAGCGGGTCGGGGGGACGGGGACGTCGGTCATGGCAGCTCCCTGGCGGTCGGCCGGTGCTCCGAGTCTGCGTCGATGCAGGTCCGGAACGGTGGACGGTGGTGCGGCTCTTCGGGTCCATCGTCGTCCTCGGACCACCGACCCGCGCGGCGAAAGCGAAACCGGGAGCGCGACTCACTCTTGACGGAATACCTGGGAGGGGTATGGTGGTTGCCGAGGGATACCCCCGATGGGTATTCGACGGCGCTCGCGAAGGAGTCCCCATGAGCACCACGCCCCACGTGCACGACCACGGCACCCACGCCGCCACGCCCCTGGCTCGCGGCTACGCGCAGGACAAGGAGGCGTACCTCAAGCGCCTGCGCCGCATCGAAGGCCAGGTCCGCGGCATCGCCCGGATGGTCGACGAGGATGCCTACTGCATCGACGTCCTCACCCAGGTCTCGGCCGTCACCAAGGCGCTCCAGGCCGTGAGCCTCGGGCTCGTCGAGGACCACCTCGGGCACTGCGTCGTCGACGCCGCCCGCGAGTCCGACGAGGCCGGCCAGGCCAAGGTCCGCGAGGCCGCCGACGCGATCGCGCGCCTCGTCCGCAGCTGAACCCCAACCAGAAGAGAACCGTCATGAGCACCGCACCCGCCCAGCTGACCCTCGACGTCACCGGCATGACCTGCGGCCACTGCGCCCACTCCGTCACCACCGAGCTCACCGCGCTCGACGGCGTCACGTCCGTCGACGTCGCCCTCGTCCCCGGCGGCACCACCCCCGTGACAGTCACCACCGACGCCCGGGTGAGCGAGGACGCGCTCCGCGCCGCCGTCGACGAGGCGGGCTACGCCGTCGTCGGCATCCACTGAACCGCACCCTTTCAAGGAGACGACCACCCGTGACGACTCCGACCCACCCCGTTCCTCCGACCCACCCCGCTCCGACACCCCTGGAGATCGACCTCGCCGTCGAGGGCATGACCTGCGCCTCGTGCGTGGCGCGCGTCGAGAAGAAGCTGTCCGCCCTGCCCGGCGTGACCGCCACCGTGAACCTGCCGCTCGAGTCGGCGCACGTCGTCCTCGAGCCGGGGGCCGCGACGTCCGACGACGAGCTGGTCGCCGCCGTCCGCAAGGCCGGGTACGACGCGCGGGTCACCGGTCGGCACGGCGCCACACCGGCCGTCGTCGGGCACGAGGACATGTCGCACGAAGGCATGGGCCACGACATGCCCGGCATGTCCGAGGAGGAGATGGCGCTCTCCGGCCACTCCATGGCCCCGGGCCACGTCATGGTCGAGGGCGAGGACACGTCCGCACCCACGCCCGACCGCGGGCACGACCTGCTGCGGCGCCTGCGCGTCTCGGCAGTCCTCGCGGTGCCCGTCGTGGCGCTGTCGATGATCCCCGCGCTCCAGTTCGACGGGTGGCAGTGGGTCGTCGCGGTGCTCGCGCTGCCCGTCGTGACGTGGGGCGCGTGGCCGTTCCACCGCGCCGCGTGGCGGGCGGGCCGGCACGGCTCGTCGACCATGGACACGCTGGTCGCGCTCGGCGTGATCGCCGCGACCCTGTGGTCCCTGTGGGCGCTGCTGTTCGGCGGCGCGGGCGAGATCGGGATGGAGATGCGCCCGACGCTCGTCCCGTCCGCCGCGCACCCCGGCGCGACGCCCGAGCTGTACTTCGAGGTGGCCGTCGTCGTGACGACGTTCCTCCTCGCGGGGCGCTACGCCGAGTACCGGTCCCGCCGGCGCTCCGGGGACGCGCTGCGCTCGCTGCTCGAGCTGGGCGCGAAGGACGTGACACGGGTCGTCACCGGTCCCGACGGCGGGCGCTCCGAGGAGCGCGTCCCGATCGCCGCGCTCGCCGAGGGCGACCTGTTCCGGGTGCGTCCGGGCGAGAAGGTCGCGACCGACGGCGAGGTCGTCGAGGGCCGCAGCGCCGTCGACACGTCGCTGCTCACCGGCGAGCCCGTCCCCGTCGACGTGGGTCCGGGCGACACCGTGACCGGCGCGACGGTCAACGCGTCCGGCACCCTGCTGGTGCGCGCGACGCGGGTCGGCGACGAGACGACGCTCGCCCAGATCGGGCGCCTCGTCGCGCGGGCGCAGACCGGCAAGGCGCCGGTGCAGCGACTCGCGGACCGCATCTCCGCGGTGTTCGTGCCCGTCGTGCTCGTGATCGCGCTCGGGACGCTCGCCGCGTGGCTGATCGGCGGGTCGAGCGTGCAGATGGCGTTCACCGCGGCCGTCGCGGTGCTGATCATCGCGTGCCCCTGCGCCCTCGGCCTCGCGACCCCGACCGCGCTGCTGGTCGGGACGGGCCGCGGCGCCCAGCTCGGCGCGCTCATCAAGGGCCCGGAGATCCTCGAGTCCACGCGCCGCGTCGACACCGTGGTGCTCGACAAGACCGGCACCGTCACCGAGGGCCGGATGAGCGTGGAGGGCGTCGACGTCCCCGCGGCCGTCGGGACGTCTACCGAGGCGCTGCGGTTCGCCGGGGCGGTCGAGGCGCTCAGCGAGCACCCCGTCGCGCAGGCCGTCGCCGCGTCCGCCCGGGAGGCGGACGGAGCCACCGGGCTCCCCGACGTCACCGGGTTCCGGAACCACGCGGGCGGTGGCGTCGAGGGCACGGTCACCGACGACAACGGCGCCCACCATGTCCTCGTGGGTCGCCCCGCGTGGCTCGCCGAGCAGGGCGCGGCGGTCGGCGACGAGGTGGCGCACGCCGTCACGGTCGCGCAGGAGTCGGGCGCGACGGCCGTCGTCGTCGCGTGGGACGGCAGCGCACGCGGCGTCGTCAGGCTCCGCGACACGGTCAAGGCCACGTCCGCGGACGCCGTCGGGCAGCTCCGGCAGCTCGGGCTGCGGCCCGTCCTCCTGACGGGCGACAACGCGCCGTCCGCCCGTGCGGCCGCGGCCGCGGTCGGGATCGCCGAGGACGACGTGATCGCCGACGTCCGGCCCGAGGACAAGGTCGCGGTCGTCGAGCGGCTGCAGGGCGAGGGCGCGGTGGTCGCGATGGTCGGCGACGGCGTCAACGACGCCGCGGCGCTCGCGCAGGCCGATCTCGGCCTCGCGATGGGCACCGGCACCGACGTCGCGATCGAGGCGAGCGACATCACGCTCGTCCGCGGGGACCTGAGGGTCGCGGCGACCGCGATCCGGTTGTCGCGGCGCACGCTGCGCGTGATCAAGCAGAACCTGTTCTGGGCGTTCGCGTACAACGTGGCGGCGATCCCCCTCGCCGCGGCCGGCCTGCTCAACCCGATGATCGCGGGGGCGGCGATGGCGGCGAGCTCGGTGCTCGTCGTCGGGAACTCGCTGCGCCTGCGCCGCGCGGGCTGAGCACCGGGCGCCCACTCCGACGAGTCCGCCGAGCAAGAAGGTCCGGCGTCGAGCAAGCGGCTGATGGCTGCTTGCTCGACGCCGGACCTTCTTGCTCGGTGGGTGCGGCGCGAACCTGTCAGGAGGTTGCGTCCCCCTGCGCCCCGGCGGCGGACGACGCACCCGCACCCGCGGCCGCGTCGGAGGACGTCGTGGGCTGCGTCGTCGCCGGGCTCGTCGGCTCGGTCGACCCGGAGCCGTCCGACGACCCGTCGGACCCCGTGGAGCCCTGGTCACCGGTCGACGTGCCGTCCTGCGTGCCCGAACCCGTCGACCCGTCCGAGCCCGTCGAGCCACCGGCACCGTCGCTCGAGCCGGAGTCGCCCGTGCCCGTACCGGTGCCCGTCGAGCCGCCCGGCGTCGTCGTGGGCTGCGGGGTCGAGGTCGTGCCGTCCTTCGACCCTCCGCCCGTCGAGCCCGAGCCGGACGAGTCCTCGTCGCTCGGGGTCGTCGTCGTGGTCGGGGTCGGGGCGGGCGCGCTCCCGCCGCCGTCGCCCCGGTGGCGCGTGACGTCGGAGATGCTCGTGCCCGAGCCCTCGGTGCCGTGCAACAGGTTGGACAGCGGCTTGCCGACCACGAGCTCGACGACCGTCACCGCGGCCACGAGCACCGCGAACAGCGAGATCGCCGCCATGACGAGCCGACGGCGCTGGCGCCGCTTCGCCTCGTCGGGAACGGCACCCTCGGGTGCACCGGGGGCGGCGGGAGGCATCACACCCGCACCGGAGGACGAGGGCCGCAGCCCACCGTCGGGCACGCGCGAGGACACGCGGGTCACGGTGGTGGTGCGCGCGGCCTCGGCCGCCGACGCCCCCGCGCCCAGCCGGGCGCCCGTGCGCAGCGCCGTCGCGACCTTCTGGTGCGCGCGCAGCATCGACCGCTGGTAGACGAAGTTCCCGAGCACGGTCAGGACCGACGCGATGCCCGCCCCGACGATGGTCCCCGCGACCCCGAGGTACGACAGGAGGACCGTCGACGAGACGGCCGCGAGCGCCGACGCCGTGATCTGGACGACCGACGGCCGGGGTGCGCGCTCCTCGATGCGCTCCGCGACGTCGTCGGCGGCGTGCGCGTCGGGGACGTGCGTGCGGACCGGCACCGCCGTCGTGGGCAGCGCGGTGCGACCGGCGGACGCCTGCGCCGTCGGGCGGGCGGACCGGGACTGCGGGTGCGCGCCGACCGCCCGCCGGGGCGGGATGGAGGGCGGCAGGGGCCGGGTGGGGGTGACGTCGTCGTCGCGGTCGGGGACAGGGGGAGAGGCTGGGTGCGAGGCGTCACGGGGCGTTTCGGGTCGGTGCGCGGTCAGGTTCGGGGTCCTCGGAGGACGTCCGTTCCACGGTACCCACGGGCCTCGGGTGGTTGCTCGGTGACGTCGCACACGCGGGGTGACGATCGTGTGGACGACCCGTGCACCACGCCCCACGGAAGGGCAGGTCGCAGTGCTATAACCGCAGCATGACGACGACGCCCGCTCCCCTCCTGTGGTGTCGCCCACATCGACGCCACCGTGGCTGCGCCGGCCGCGGATCGTGGCCGAGATCTGGATCCTCCTCGGCCTGAGCCTCGGCCAGTCGGCGGTGTACGCGATCGTGGCGCTGATCGCGGCGCTGTCGCAGGGTCCGCTCAAGGGCCAGTCGACCGCGATCAACACGAGCCAGTCCGCCCGCCCGTACCTGGACCTCACGTACCAGGTGCTGAGCATCGTCTTCACGCTCGTGCCGGTGGTCCTTGCGCTGTACCTGCTGTCGAACCGGGGCCGCTCCGCGACCCGGGCGATCGGCTTCGACCTGCAGCGGCCGGGCAAGGACCTCGCGTGGGGCGTGGGGCTCGCGGCGCTGGTCGGCGTCCCGGGGCTGGCGTTCTACGCGCTGGGGCGTGCGATCGGGATCACCGTGCAGATCCAGGCTTCCGCGCTCAACACCTACTGGTGGACGGTCCCGATCCTCGTGGCGCGCGCGATCATGAACGCGCTGCTCGAGGAGATCATCGTCGTCGGCTATCTGCACGAGCGTCTGACCGACCTGGGCTGGGGGCGCGTGAAGTTCGTGGTGTCGAGCTCGGTGCTGCGCGGCTCGTACCACCTGTACCAGGGCTGGGGTCCGTTCTTCGGGAACATGGCGATGGGCGTCCTGTTCTCGTGCTTCTACCTGTCCAAGTGGGGGAAGCGGCGGACCATGCCGCTCGTCGTCGCGCACTCGATCCTCGACATCGTGTCGTTCGTCGGGTACGCCCTGGTCCCGCAGAGCGTGAAGGACTCGCTCGGGCTCACGTGACGGCCAGCACAAGCAGCCGGGCGCCAGTGGTCGTACGGTCGAGTCATGGCTGCAGCGCAGATGGAACCCGACGTCATCGTGGTGGGAGGCGGCTTCGCGGGTGTCGCGGCCGCCCTGGAGCTCGGGCGGGCGGGGGTGCGCACGCTCCTGCTCGACACCAACGGGTACACGCAGTTCCAGCCGCTCCTCTACCAGCTCGCGACGGCGCAGGTCGGGGAGTCGGCGATCGCGCGCCCGCTGCGCTCGATCTTCCGCCGGCTCCCGGCCGTGCGGGTGCTCCGCACCGAGGTCACGAAGATCGACGCCGCCCAGCGCTCCGTCACGACGGCCGACGGCGACACGTTCCAGGCGCCCTCGCTCGTGGTCGCGTGCGGCGCCGTCCCGAACTTCTTCAACACCCCGGGCGCCGAGGAGCTCACGTACCCCCTGTACTCGGCGCACGACGCCCGCAAGCTCGGGAACGCGCTCGTCGACCTGTTCGACCGGGCCGACTCCGAGGGCAAGCCGGTGCGCGTCGCCGTCGTGGGTGCCGGGCCGACGGGTGTCGAGACCGCCGGTGCGATCGCGGAGAACATCCGCTACGTGATCCCCGAGCTCTACTCGAAGGACCTCGCGGACCGCAGCTCCGTGGCGCTCGTCGACATGCTCCCCCACCCGCTCATGCCCTTCTCGGAGCGGTCGCAGCAGTACACGGCCCACCAGCTCGAACGGCGCGGCATCACGCTCGCGCTCGGGTCGCCCGTCACGGCGGTGTCGTCGGACGGGCTCACGCTCGGCGACGACAAGCTCCCCGCCGACCTCGTGGTCTGGGCCGGCGGCCTCAAGGCCGGGGCGCTGCTCGCCGAGTCGGGGCTCCCGCAGGGACGAGGCGGCCGCATCGACGTCCGGCCCGACCTCACCGTCGAGGGCTTCGAGGGCGTGTACGTGCTGGGCGACGCCGCGAACATCACCGACGCGCGCGGCGACCACCTGCCGCAGCTCGGCTCGGTCGCCAAGCAGTCCGGGAAGTGGGCCGCGAAGAACATCCTCGCGACCCGGGCGGGCGGGACCCCGCAGCCGTTCGGCTACATCGACCGGGGCTACATGGCGATGATCGGCCGCGGCGCTGCCGTCGCCGAGCTCGGGCGCAAGCGCGTGTTCCTCGGCGGGTTCCCCGCGTTCCTCGCGTGGCTGGGCGTGCACCTCGTGCTGCTGTCCGGATGGAACCAGCGGATCCGTGCCGTGGCGTCGTGGGTGCCGGACTACATCACGCAGTCGCGGCCGCACGTGTTCATCGGCCAGACCGACTGAGGCACCGCCGGTACGCGGCTACGCTCGGGCCATGCCCACGATCGCCGACGTCGCGCGGCTCGCGGGCGTGTCCGTCTCCACGGTCAGCTACGCGCTGTCCGGCAAGCGCCCGATCTCCGCGGCGACGCGGGAACGGGTCGCCGACGCGATCCGGCAGCTCGGCTTCAGCCCGCACGCGGGCGCGCAGGCGCTCGCCAGCAACCGCACCGACGTCATCGGCCTGGTCGTGCCCTTGCGGGCGCTCGAGACGAACTCCGCGACCGTCATGGAGGTCGTGACCGGGGTCATCACCGCCGCGCGGAGCCACGGCGACGACGTCCTCGTGATCACCGAGGACGACGTCGCCGCCGTCCGACGCCTCGCCGCCGGCTCGCGCGTCGACGCGCTCGTGCTCATGGACGTCGAGCGCCACGACCCTCGCCTGCCGCTGCTGGAGGAGGTGCGGCAGCCGGCCGTGCTCATCGGCGTACCCAGCGACACGCACGGCCTCGCGTGCGTGGACCTCGACTTCGCCGCGGCCGGGCGCCTCGCCGTCGAGCACCTCGCCGGGCACGGCCACACGAGCGTGGCGCTCCTCGGGGCGCCCGCCGCGGCGATCCAGCGCAACGCGAACTACGCCGTGCGGATCATCGGCGGTTTCCGCGCGGAGGCCGTGCGGTCGGGCGTCCGGCACACCGTCGTGCCGTGCGAGGCCTCGTACCCGGGCGCCGCGGAGGCCGTCGCGCAGGCGTTCGACGAGGTCGGGGCCTCACGGCGCTCGTCGTCCACAACGAGGCCGCGCTGCCGGGCGTGCTCGACGCGCTCGCCCACCGAGGGCTCTCCGTGCCGGGTGACGTGTCCGTGCTCGCCGTCAGCCCCCGCGGCCTGGCGGAGCACCTTGCCGTCCCGCTGTCCGTGATCGACGTGCCGAGCGTCGAGATCGGACGCATCGCGGTGCAGATGGCCGTCGAGCGTCAGGACGAGCCCCTGCCCGCCGAGACCCGCCTGCTCGCCCCGGTGCTCACGGAGAACGGGAGCTGCGCCGCGCCGTCGGCGGGGTGAACGGCACTCAGCTCCCGTTCTCGTCGCCGGGCTCGTGGTGCGGGCGGTCCGTGGGCTCCGTCGTCGGGAGGATCTTCGTCGACGGCTCGGCTGCGGGCCGCGTCGTGGCCGTCTTCCGCTCCGGGCCCGACGGCGCGGCCGGCTTCTTCTCCTTCTCCGCGGGGCGCTCCGGCCGTGCCGGGCGGGGGCTGGTCGCGGAGCACCCTCCCCCACCCCGCCGAGCACGAGCCGCGCTGGCGCGGCCGCGCCCCCGCTCGGCGAGCTGGGCGCGCAGCGACCCCAGCTCGAGCGCGAGCGTCCGGGTGGCGAAGCCCGTCACCACGTAGATCGCGCCCATGACCCAGGCGAAGAAGGCGAAGACGAGGGCCGTGGTCTGCTGGACGTCGTCGTCGGGCTGGCGGAACACGAGGAGGATCCCGAAGAGGAACGACACGACGCCCGCCGTGAGACCCCAGGACCACTCGAGGTCGCGCGAGCGCGCCAGCACGCCGGCGGTGACGATGAGCGTGACCCCGAGCGCGATGACCCACGCGGCGAGCACATAGTAGAGGGCCTTGGCGGTGAGGTCCGGCCACGCGAGCACCACGACACCGAGGACGACGTCCACGGCGCTCTGCGTGAGCCACACCTGCCAGCTCGACTGGTTTCGGTGCCACACGGCGGCCAGGGCGGCGACGAGGGCGTCCGCGATCATGAACGCGCCGAACACCCAGCGCATGCGGTCGAGGTCGCTGCGGACGGGGTCGATGAGCAGCAGGAGCCCGAGCACGAGCAGCAGCACCCCGCGGACGATCGCCACGAGCCACACGCGCCGGAACTCCGGCGGCGCCTGGTCCTTCGTGCCCTTCGCCCCACCGCGCGGCTCGTCGCGCTGCGGCCCCGACGTCGTCGCTGTCATGACACCACGCTAGGGCGAGTACGGGATCTGAGCCCTCCGAACACGGGGCCGCGAGACACGGCGCGCTCGTCCCGGGCAGGAAGACACCCCGCACCTAGACTCGGCAGCATGCCCGGCCCCGCGCACGACGACGAGGTGGTGCGCGTCGTCGACACCCCCGCCATGCGCGTGCGTCACCCGAGCGACGCGGTCGGTGTCGTCGTGTCGGCGCTGGGGATCGTCGTCGTGCTGCTGCTCGCGGTGTACGCGCACGGCACGACCGAGGGCGTCGCGCAGGACGTGCACGGGTTCTCGAGCCTGCTCGCCCGGATCCTCGTGGTCCCGGTCGCGGTCCTCGAGGGGCTGGTCACGGTCTTCGTGCCGCTCGCGGTCCTCACGGAGCTCGCGGTCCGGCGCCTGGGCCGGCAGATGCTCGAGTCCGTCGGTGCGGGCGTCGTGGGCCTCCTGCTCGCCGTCGCCGCCGACGCCGCGATCCGCGCCTGGGGCTCGGACGAGATGATCTCCGGTCTGAGCGTGTGGACGGGCAGCGAGTACGGCGTGGTCCTGCCCGGGTACGTCGCGGGCATCGCCGGCCTCCTCACCGTGGCCGGTCCGCGCTCGCGCCGCCGCACCGTGAAGTGGTCGTGGAACCTGCTGTGGGTCGCGCTGGCCGTCGTCTTCGTGACGGCGCAGATCACGCTTCCGGGCGCCGTGATCGTCCTCCTGCTCGGCCGGATGGCCGGGCAGGGCATGCGGTACGCGTCGGGAGTGCGCAGCGAGCGCGCCTACGGCCCGGACCTCGTCGACGGCGTCCGCCGGGCCGGGTTCGCGCCCACCTACCTGGTCCGGGTGCGCGACGTCGCCGACCCCCAAGGCGTCCTGCGGCGCCAGCGCGTGACCAGCGTGGGCGACGGGCACGTCACGGGCGAGGTCGACGTCGCCGACCTGCGCACCGGCGAGCACCCGTCCGTCGCGCAGACGGTCCGGCACCCCGCCGAGGCGATCGTCGCGACCTGGGACCCCGCGGCCGTCGCGCTGACCCGCGCGGGCGACAACCGCGTCTACGCGCTCTTCACGTCCGACGGTGTCCGCCGCGACGTCGTCGTGCTCGACGGCGACCGGCAGGTCGTCGGCTTCCTCACCCGGCTGTGGCGCTCGCTGCGCCTGCGCGGGCTCGAGACGCGGACCGCGATCTCGCTGCGCGCGGCGGCCGAGCGTGCTGCCCTGCTGAGCTACGCCGCGGCGTCGGCGGGCGTCCGGACCCCCGCCTGCTCGGTATCGCCGAGTCGGTGGACTCGATGCTCCTCGTCCAGGAGCACGTCGACGGGATCGTGTCGCTGCGCGACGTGGACCACGACCTCCTCGACGACGACGTCCTCGCCGACGCGTGGACGCAGCTCCGCACGGCCCACGACGCCGGGCTCACCCACCGGGCGCTCACGTCCGACGTCGTCCTCGTGGGCTCCGACCACGGCCCGAGGCCGCGCGTCTGGCTGAGCGGGTGGGAGTCGGGCGAGGTCGCGTCGCCGGAGCTCGCGCGCCGGCTCGACCTGGCGCAGATGCTCGCGCTGCTGGCCCTCGCCGTGGGCCCCCGCCGGGCCGTGGAGTCGGCCGCCCGCGCGCTGAGCGCCGACGACCTCGAGTCCGTCGGGCCGATCCTCCAGTCCATCGCGCTGCCCGCGTCGACGCGCGAGGAGGTCCGGGGCGACAAGGAGATCCTCAAGCAGCTCCGCGCGGAGATCGTCGACCGCATGCCAGAGGCCGACCTCGAGCCCGAGAACATCACGCGCTTCTCGGTGCGCACGATCATCACGCTGACGCTGACGATCGTGGCCGTCGCGGTCATCATCACGACCATCAACGCGGACGAGATCACGTCTGCGATCGCCGACGCCAACCCGTGGTGGGCCGTCGGGACGTTCGCGCTCGGCATCCTCACGTGGATCGGCGCGGCCCTGACGCTGATCGCGTTCTCCCCGGTCAAGATCCCGTGGCTGCGCACGTTCCTCACGCAGATCGCGGGCTCGTTCGTCGCGCTCGCCGCGCCCGCCGGCATCGGGCCCGCGGCGCTCAACCTGCGCCTGCTCACCAAGCGCGGGGTCACGACGTCGCTCGCCCTCGCGACCGTCGCGCTCGTCCAGCTCACGCAGTTCGCGGTGACCGTCGCGATCCTGCTCGTGCTGTCCCTCGCGTCGGGCGACGGCGGGGCGCTCGTGTCGCTGCCGTCGACGACGATCATGGTCGCGATCGGCGGGCTGGCCCTGGCGGCCGCGGCCACGCTCCTCGTGCCGTCCGTCCGCCGGTGGATCGTCAAGCGCGTCGGCCCGACGCTGTCCCAGGTGTGGCCTCGCCTGTCCCAGATGCTCAGCCAGCCGTCGCGGCTCGCGCTCGGCGTCGGCGGCAACGTGCTGCTGTCGATGGGGTACGTGCTCGCGTTCGACGCCGCGCTCGCAGCGTTCGGGCAGAGCCTCAACCTCGTCGACGTGGCCGTCATCTACCTCGTCGGCAACGCGGCCGGGTCCGCCGTCCCGACGCCGGGCGGCATCGGCGCCATCGAGGCGGCCCTGATCCTCGGGCTCACGACGGCGGGGGTGTCGGCGCCGATCGCGACGTCGGTCGTCGTCCTGTTCCGCGTGGCGACCTACTGGGCTCGCATCCCGATCGGCTGGGGCGTCATGCGGTACCTGCAGCGCCAGGGTGATCTGTAGGGCCGAGCTCGCCCAGCACGAGCTCGACGCGCGGCGAGGATCGCCGGCGCCCCGCGCCTGGTCGTAGCGGCACCAGCCACCACAACTCCGCTCCGGAGCCCTCGACGCCCGGCCCGGCGACGACCTACCGGGCGATATGCCCGACTCGCACCACGGGTGGGTGCGCCGTTGTGGTGGCTGGTGCGGCTACGCGTGCGGCCCACCCGCGTGCGGGGCCTGGTCCCGCGCGCCTCACGACCGGCTGGGGACTACGCAGCGCCGGCGCGACCTGGGGCTACGTCACCGAGCCACTCGTCGAACGTCTGCTTCCCGAGGCGCGCGCCGGCGTCGGGCAGCAACGAGCCGTCCCGCATGCCGCGGCCCCAGGCCCCCGGAACGGGAACCTCGAGCACGCGACCGCCCCTCCCCCGGGCCGCCAGGTACCGCCGGACCAGGTCGGCCATGCGCTCCTCGCGAGGGCCGGCCAGGTCGGGCACGAGGCCCGCCGGCTCGCCCGCCGCGATCGCGGCGAGCTCGGCGGCGACCTCCGCGGCCGCGATCGGCTGCGAGCGCATCGTCGGCACGACCTGGAACGGCCCGACCTTCCCGTGCTCGACGAGCTGGGCGGCGAACTCGTGGAACTGCGTGGCGCGCAGCAGCGACCAGCCACCCTCCTCTGCCATGACGAGCTCCTCCTGCAGGGCCTTGCCCGCGTAGTAGTTCGCCCGGACCTTCGCCGCGCCGACGATCGAGACGGCGACGTGGTGCGCGACCCCCGCCTCCCGCTCGGCGCGGAGCAGGTTCCGTGTGACAGCCCCGAAGAAGGCGACGGACGCCTTGGCGGACGTGCTGCTCACGGACGACGCGTCGACGACGGCGTCCGCGCCGCGCAGCAGGTCGGCGAGGCCGTCGCCCCGGACCAGGTCGGCGCCCGAGCTCCTGTTGAGCGACACCGGCTCGTGACCGGCCGCCTGGAGCGCGTCCACGACGTGACGCCCGAGGGTGCCGGTCCCGCCGGCCACCGCGATCCTCATCGGGTCACCGCCACGAGCTCGACCCGCGTCCGCGGGGGCAGGAGCAGCACCAGGCCGAGGGCCGCGCTGAGCGTCAGGCTCACGACGTTGCCGACGACGTCCAGCGCCGATCCCTCGAGATGCTGCACGTGGTACGCGAAGTGCAGGACGCCGAACGTCGCCCACGCGAGCCCCACGACGCGGGCCGGCGCCGCCGAGCGGCTGGCGATCGCCGCGAGCCCGGCGACCGCGAGCCCGAGGTAGAGGCCGCCGACGTCGCGGACGAGGTGCTCGTCGTACGAGCCGGCGGCGTCGATCCAGTGCAGGCCGAAGCCCGGGAACGAGCGGTAGAAGGCCTCGGGGAAGAAGGCGGCCCAGATGCCGACGTAGCAGCCCAGGGCTGTCGCGACGCCCAGGACGACGCGACGTGATCGTGTGTTCATACCCTCCTGACCGCGCAGCTCCGAGGAATGTGAGGCCCGACCTCACAGATCGGCCGCCCGCGCGGTCTCATGGGATGAAGGAGGAACCGATGACACCCGACGAGCCCGCCGGTCCGGATGCGGACGTGCTGTCCGAACGTCGCCACCTGGTCTCGCTCGCGTTCCGGATGCTCGGGACCGTGGCGGAGGCCGAGGACGCGGTCCAGGAGACGTACATCCGCTGGTACCGGCTGACCCCGAGGAGCGCGACGTCGTCGAGGTGCCGCGCGCCTGGCCGACGCGCGCCGCGAGCCGCGTGTGCCTCAACGTGCTGGACTCGGCGCGCCGTCGGCGTGAACGCTGCGTGGGCCCGTGGCTCCCGGAACCGGTGCCGACCGACGCGTTCCCGGCGGCACCGCCCGTCCCCGAGGACCCGGCCGACCGTGCGACCCTCGACGACTCCGTCAGCACGGCCCTGCTCGTGGTGCTCGAGTCGATGACGCCCGCGGAGCGCGTGGCGTTCGTCCTGCACGACGTGTTCGCGCTCCCGTTCGACGAGGTCGCCGAGGCCGTGGGGCGCTCCCCGCGGCATGCCGCCAGCTCGCGACGTCCGCCCGGCGGCGGGTGCAGCAGAGCCGCGGCCGGCGCGTCTCGCGCGTCGAGCACGACGACGTCGTCCGGGCCTTCGGTGCCGCGGCGCGGACCGGCGACCTCGCGCGTCTGGTCGCGGTGCTCGACCCGCGGGTTGAGCTGCGGTCCGACGGCGGCGGGCTGGTCTCGGCGGCCCGCAGGCCCGTGGTCGGGCCGGACCGGGTCGCGCGGTTCCTGCTCGGCGCGCTGACGAAGAACCCGGGCACCGTCGTCCTGGAGCAGGAGACGCCGGACGGCCTCGGCTTCGCGATGTGGGACGAGGGCCGGATCGTCGGCGTCGTCACGCTCGAGGTGGCTCACGGTGTCGTGAGCGAGCTCCGCATGATGGTGAACCCGGACAAGCTCACGCTCTGGAACTGAAACGCGAGGTCAGCGGGCGAAGCGGGCGACGACGTCGGCGAGGAGCTCGGGGCTCTCGAGCTGGGGCAGGTGGCCGGTGCGTGACAGCAGCTCGAACTGCGCACCCGGGATCGCAGCGGCGAGCGCCCGCCCGTAGCCCGGGTCGGCGATGCGGTCGTCCTCGCCCCAGACGACGAGGGTCGGGACCTCGACCCCGCGCAGCCGCGCGAGCAGGGTCGGGTCGGTCATGCCCGCGCCGGCGTACACCGCGAGAACGGCGCGGTTCGCGGCGAGGACGGCGTGTCCCTCGGGCGGGAGCGCGTCGGGGTCGATCCGGAAGCGCTCGGGGTCGTGGTAGCTGAGCCGCGCGAGCTCGGGGAACGTCAGCGCGAAGAAGTCGGCGACGGGGTGGCCGGGGACCTCGACGCCCACGGAGTCGACGAGCACGACCCGCCCGACGCATGTGGAGCCGAGGAGCGCGAGCTCCTGCGCGACCCAGCCGCCGATCGAGTTCCCGACGACGGTGACCTCGTCGAGGTCGAGCTCGTCGAGGAGGCGGGCGTAGAGCGCAGCGAGCTCGCGGACCGTCGTGAGTCCGTCGGGGCGCTCGGCGCCGGCGAACCCGGGGTGGGTCGGGACGAGCACGCGGGCGCCGAGCCGGTCGGCCAGGAGCGGGACGAACGGCGCGACGGAGGCCGGGCCACCCCCGCCGTGCAGCAGGAGCACCGGCGCGCCGGTCCCGACGTCGGACAGGGTCAGGGGCACGGAGTCGATGATCATGCCGCTCACGCTATATCAACATCCTTAGATAAGGACCTTGATACAGTGGGTGCCATGGCCGACAGGACCACCTACGAGGACGGACAGCTCGGGCTCGCGGTCAAGCGGCTCCAGGTGCGCCACCACCGCGCGCTCGAGGCGCGCCTCGCTCCGCTCGGGTTGACCCTCGCCCAGTGGGACACCCTGCGGCACCTGCACGCGCACCCCGGCGCCTCGCTGCACGACCTCGCGGTCCTGACGTTCCAGAGCGACCAGGCGATGGGGACGCTCGCGGCCCGGACGGTCGCGCGTGGGCTGCTGGAGCGCGCCGACGGGCCCGGACGCGCCGTCCGGCACCGCATCACCGAGAAGGGCGAGCGGCTCCGCGTCGCCGGCCAGCGCGAGGCGGACGCCGTGCTCGCGAGCTCGCTCGCCCCGCTCGAGCCGGCCGACCGGCAGCGCTTCGGCGCGCTCCTCGAGCGGATCCTCGGCCCGGACATGCCGGGCGCCCTCTGATCGGGCGCGCCTCAGCACGCCGGCAGCGCGGCCGTCACCAGACGAGCGAGGCCAGCCCAACACCCAGCGCGGCCGCGCCGACGCACACGATCAGCGTGCCGAGCCCGCTCCCGACGGCGCGGCGCACGTCGCCGGCCTGGACGAGGCGCACGGTCTCGACCATCGCCGTAGAGAAGGTGGTGTACCCGCCGCAGAAGCCGGTGGCCAGCAGGAGGTACCCGTTGGCGGTCAGGGGTCCGTACGCCTGCGCGCCCGCGAGGACGCCGATCACGAACGAGCCGGTGACGTTGATCGAGAAGGTCGCGACGGGGAAAGCGCGGGTCCAGCGGCCCTTGATCGCGCCGTCGACGACGAACCGCGCGACCGCGCCCACACCTCCCAGCACGCAGACGAGCACCCAGGCGAGCGTGCCGCTCACAGCCCGAGCTCCGAGGCGTCGGGGTCGCGCGGCAGCAGCACCACGAGCCGGCGGTGGTGACGGGCCGCGAGCATGACGCCCGCGAGGCACACCGCGAACCCGACGACGACGCTCCCGACGCCGTACGTGAACGCGAGCCCCACCCGGCCGTCCTGCAGCAGGCGCTCGACCTCGAGCGCGAGGCTCGAGAAAGTCGTGAAGCCCCCATGAAGCCCGTGCCGATGCCGAGGCGCAGCACTCGGCGCCCGTGGGTCTCGCGGCCCGCGCGGACGAGGAGCTCGAGCAGGATGCCCAGGAGGAACGCACCGATGAGGTTGGCGACGAGCGTCGGGACGGGTAGCCCGTGCTCGACGTGGAAGACCTTGGTCAGCCCGTAGCGGGCGCACGTTCCGAGGCCGCCCCCGACGGCGACGACGAGCAGCAGCACCGGGTCGAGGTGGTGCGGGCGATGCCTCGTGGCGGGCACAGCTCTCCTATCCGCGCGGAACGTTGCAGACAGGAACCATCAGCCGGGAGAGGCGGTTCAGGCGCGGCCGCGCCGGTCGGACCAGAACTCGCTGTCGCTCATCTGGCCAGTGCCGGCGACGGTGGCCTCGGCGGGATCCATCGCCGTGGCCGAGTCTACCGGGCGCCGCACCTCGCCCGGCCGCCTGTCCGGTCGTGCGTCCGGTCGTGCGTCCGCCGGTCGACCGCCGCCCGGCCCGCCGGGCACGCAGACGGCCGCGATCGCCGTCGTGAGCGGGATCGCGAGCACCAGCCCTATGGTGCCGACGAGGGTCCGCACCACCTCCTCGACGATCGAGCCGGTCGTCAGGGAGATGCTGAGGGGCTGCTCCTGCAGCCACACCGCGAGCAGGAGCGGCAGGGACGCGCCGAGGTACGCGAACGCGATCGTGTAGACGGTCGACGCGATGTGGTCGCGCCCGATCCGCAGCGCCGACGTGAACAGCGACCGCCGGCTCGCGTCCGGCGCGACGGCGCGCAGCTCCCAGACCGACGATGCCTGCGTGATGGTCACGTCGTTGAGCGCCCCGAGGCCGGCGAGGATCATGCCGCACAGCGCGACGCCCGCGAGGTTCACGTGCGGCGCCTGGCTGGGGAGCCAGTACGACTCCTCGCTCGTCGCACCCGTGACCTGCGCCGCGCCCGACGCCCACCAGGCGAGCGCCCCGGCGATCGCGATGCCTGCGAGCGTCCCGAGCAGGGCGGTCGACGTGCGGATCGTGAACCCGTGCGCCAGATACAGCGTCACGAACATGACCGCGACCGCGGTGACGAGCGCGACCCCGAGCGCCGAGTGGCCCTCGAGCAGCGCCGGGACCGTGAAGAAGCCGACCGTGACGAGCGCGACGGCGAGACCGGCCAGCGCGGCGAGACCGCGCCATCGCGCGACCACCACGACGAGGACCGCGAAGGTGATCGCGAGCAGGCCGACGGGGAACGAGCGGTCGAAGTCGACGATGCCGTAGGCGCTCTGGTTGCCGAGGTCGACGCTGCCGTCGACGGGGTCGCCGCCGGCGTTCCCGGCGCTCCCGTCGCCCGTCGTCGCGTCCTGGTTGCCCGCGGCGTCGCCGGTCCCCGAGCCTGCTGCCTGGTCCGCGGCCCCCGTCGGGAGGTAGAGGACCGTGACCTTCTGGCCGGCCTTGAAGCCGTACTGCGCCAGCTCGGTCGGGGCGCTCGCCTGGACCTTCTGGCCGACCTTCACGGGCGAGGTCCCGCTGTCCGACGACGGCGCGGTCGGGTCCGGCGTCGGCTTGCCGACCCGGGTCACGCGGACGGGCACGTTCCCGCTCTTGTCCGCCGGCCCGGTCACGGTGCCGTGCAGCACCACCGCCCCGGGAACGCTGCCCGAGATCTTGTCGGGCAGGCGGTCGCCGCTCGGCCAGAGCACGACGGCGCCCACGACGGTCGCGACGAGCACCGGCAGCAGCAGCGCCAGCACGACGACCCGGGTGCGCGTCGTCGTGCGGACGGACGCCGCGAGCGCCGGGTCGTGGCCGTGACCGTGCGCGTGCCCGTGCGCCTCGGGGCGCGACGCGGGACGGGGACGCTCGGCATGCCGGGGGCTGCTCACGCGGGCGATGCTCGCACCCCTGCCTGTGAGGCGGCTCGCGACGCGCCCGGGGACCGTGAAGACGCAGCGAGGGGTCGCACGCGGACGTGCGACCCCTCGGGCGGGCACCGCCCCGCCAGGGGCGGTGCCGGTGATGCTGGTCTCAGGCGGAGACGGCCTTCTTCAGGAGGCTGCCGGCCGAGAGCTTCACACCGAAGCCGGCGGGGATGGCGATCTCCTCGCCGGTGCGCGGGTTGCGACCGGTGCGGGCGGCGCGCTCGACGCGCTCGACCGAGAGCAGGCCCGTGAGCTTGACGGCCTCGCCCTTGCCCAGCGACTCGATCAGCACCTCCTGGAAGGCGTTGAGCGCGTCCTCGGCCTGCGCCTTCGTGAGGTCGGACTTCTCCGCGATGGCCGAGACGAGCTCGGACTTGTTGAGCGACATGCCATTCCCTTCATCGTGTGGACCAGAGCCAACGGTGGCCGACGGCCCCCGTGCCGGCTCTGCGGCCCGTCCGGACCGCCGGACGTCGGCCCAACTCTAGGGAATCCGCGGCTCCGATGCGCACTCGACAGGCCGGTGGGGCGTCTCACGGTTTGCTTCCCGAGAAGGATTCTCATTATGGTTATCGACATGAGCTTCCGTGCCCACCCCTCCCGACGTCGCCGACTCGCCCTCGCCGCCACCGCCACGCTCGGCGCGGCGAGCCTCCTCACCCTCGCCGCGTGCTCCTCCTCGGACGACGCCGGCGCCAAGACCACCTCCGGCGCCTGCCCGGCCGCGCCCGTCGACGTCGTCGTCAGCGTCGACCAGTGGGGCGACCTCGTGAGCCAGCTCGGAGGCGACTGCGCGCAGGTCAGCACCGTGCTCGCGAGCTCGTCCGTCGACCCCCACGACTACGAACCCTCCCCGGCGGACGCGGTGAAGTTCACCAAGGCGAAGCTCGTCGTGGTCAACGGTGCCGACTACGACCCGTGGGCGTCCAAGCTCGCCGCGTCGTCCGCGAAGTCCGCCCCCGTCGTCGACGCCGGCGAGGTCGTCGGCGCCGACGACGGCGCGAACCCGCACCTCTGGTACTCGCCGGACTACGTGAGCAAGGTCGCCGACGCCGTCACGCAGGAGCTCGAGACCCTCGCACCCGACGCCAAGAGCTACTTCGAGGACCAGCGCACCGCGCTCACCGCGACGCTCAAGCCGTACACCGACCTCGTCGCGAAGCTCAAGAGCGAGGCGGCCGGCAAGACGTACGGCGCGACCGAGGGCGTCTTCGACTACATGGCGCAGGCCGTCGGGCTCGTCGACAAGACCCCGGAAGGCTTCGCACGCGCCGCCGCCAACGAGTCCGACCCTTCGCCCGCCGACCTCAAGGAGTTCCAGACCGCGATCGCCGCCAAGCAGATCGACGTCCTGATCTACAACACGCAGACCGAGGGCTCGATCCCCGAGCAGGTCCACCAGGCCGCCGAGAAGGCGGGCGTGCCGATCGTCGACGTCACCGAGACGGTGGCGCCCGGCGCGTCGTCGTTCGAGGATTGGCAGGTGTCCCAGCTCACCGCGCTCGCGAAGGCCCTCGGTGTCGACGCCTGACCCCACCGCCACCGCCCCGGCCGCCGACGTCACGTCCGCGGCCGGGGCTGCGGCCGCGCCCCCGGCGCTCGTCTTCGACGACGTGAGCGTCGTGCGGGGCGGGCGCCTCGTCTGGTCCGAGGGCACGTTCGAGATCCCCACCGGGTCCGTCACCGCGATCATCGGCTCCAACGGCTCCGGCAAGACGACCATGATCAAGGTCATCCTCGGGCTCGTCCCGACGGCGTCCGGCCGGGTCCGGGTGCTCGGGCACGCCCCGGGCGAGGGGCCGTCGTCGGGCCGTGACGACATCGGCTACGTCCCGCAGGACTACACCTCGACGGCGGGCGACGCGATCCGCGCGCGCGACGCCGTCCTGCTCGGGCTCACCGGGAGCCGCTGGGCGTTCTCCCGGATCACCCGCGAGCAGCGCGAACGCGTCGACCAGGCGCTCGCCGCCGTCGACGCCACCGAGTTCGCGAACCGCCGTGTGTCCCAGCTCTCCGGCGGGCAGCGGCAGCGCGTCGCCATCGCGCAGGCCATCGTGTCGAGGCCCCGGCTCGTCGTCCTCGACGAGCCCCTCGCGAGCCTCGACCTGCGCAACCAGCGCGAGATCGTCGACCTCCTCGGGCGCCTCAACAAGGACCTCGGGGTCACCATCCTGGTCGTCGCGCACGACCTCAACCCCCTGCTGTCGGTGCTCGACGGCGCCGTCTACCTGCTCGACGGGCACGCCCACCACGCGCCCCTGTCGGGCGTCGTCGACGAGGACCTGCTCAGCCACCTGTACGGGACGCGCATCGAGGTCGTCCGTACCCCGCAGGGCGAGCTGTTCATGAGGAGCGTGTGATCGTGCGGACCGTCGACCTCGTGACCTACCAGGACAACTGGTGGGAGATCCTCACCTCCGACTTCATGCGCAACGCGCTGCTCGGCGGGACCATCGTGGCGCTCGCCGCGGGCCTCATCGGGTACTTCGTGATCGTGCGGAACACCGCGTTCGCCTCGCACGCGCTCGCGCACATCGGCCTGCCCGGGGCCACGGGCGCCGTCCTGATCGGGATCCCCGTGAGCCTCGGGCTCGGGATCTTCGCCGTCGGGGGCGCGCTCGTCATCGGCGCGCTCGGCAAGAAAGCCGCCGACCGGGAGGTCGCGACCGGCACCGTCCTCGCCATGGCGACCGGGCTGGGCCTCTACTTCAACTCGCTCGCGACCAAGTCGTCGTCGACCATGACGAACGTCCTGTTCGGCAACCTCCTCGCCATCACGAACGACCAGCTCGTCGTGTTCGCGATCATGCTGGTCGCGCTGGCCGCCGCCGTCGCGCTGATCTACCGGCCGCTGCTGTTCGCGTCCGTCGACTCCGAGGTCGCCGAGGCGCGCGGCGTGCCCGTCCGGACGCTCTCCGTGGTCTTCATGGCGCTGCTCGGGCTCGTCATCACGATGGCCGTGCAGGTCGTCGGGACGCTGTTGCTGTTCGCGCTCGTCGTGACGCCCGCCGCCACCGGCATCCAGCTCACGCCGCGACCGCGGCGCGCCATGGCCGTGTCCGCCGCGATCTCGCTCGTCTCCGTGTGGGCGGGGCTCGCGTTCTCCGCGATGCTCAACCTGCCGCCGAGCTTCGTCGTCGTGACCATCGCGTGCCTCGTGTGGTTCGTCGTGTGGCTGTCCGCGCGGGCGTCGCACCGCGCCGGCGGGGCGATCGTGGGCGCGCCTACGCGCGCCACCGCAGAGCACCCGGTCCACGCCTGACGACCGCGAAGCAGGCCTCCCGGAGGCCTGCTTCGCGGTCAGGTGCTGAGGCGGCGATGGCGGACGAGGCGACGCAGGCCGTCGCTCCTGGCGGACGCCGCCCGGCCCGCGTCCGGGCGCAGGGCCGAGGCCAGGCGGCCACGCACCTCCCCCTCGTCGAGGTGCGGCCCGATCGCGACCAGCCCGTCCGGGCCGTGCGGGCCGCCGTCGTGCGAGGCGATGTACACCTGTCGCCCGACGAGATGTACCACGTACCTCCGCAAGGCCCTGCCTGTGTCGACGACGACCGTCCCCTTGAGCCGGTAGACCCCGGCAGGCGGGTCCTCGAGCAGGTCGACGAGCGCCCCGGGGTCGACCGGCTCGGGTGCCAGGACCGCGACCGTGTCGGCGTGGGGATGCTCACCGTGGCGGTGATGGCGCTCACCGGAGCGGACGAGAGCGCCCAAGGGGAGCTCGTCGGCGGGGTCAGCCGCAGCGGCGGCGTCGAAGACGAGCGCCGGGTCGATCCGGCCACCGGGCGCCACGACGACCGTCACGTCCGGGTTCCTCGCCCGCACCGCCGCCGTGAGGTCGCGCAGGCGCGGCGCACGCTCGGCCTCGGCGAGAAGGTCCGTCTTCGTCACGACGACGAGCGACGCGGCCGCGAAGCGCTCCGCCCGCAGGGTCCCGTCAGCGAGGAGTCCGGGCGCTGCGAGAGCGTCGAGCACCTCGACGACGCCGCCCGGCCGGACCCGCTCGACGCCGCTGAACCGCACCAGCCGGCGGAGCACACGCGGGTCGGCGACGCCGCTCGCCTCCACGACCACGACGTCGAGGCGGAGGCGGGGGTGCGTGAGCCGCTCGAGGGCGTCGTCGAGACCACCGGCGTCGGGCAGGCAGCACAGGCACCCGCCCGCGATCGACGCGGGCTCGTCGACCTGCCCACGCACGAGCGCGGCGTCGCCGCCGATCGCGCCGAAGTCGTTGATCACGACCCCGACCCTCGCCCCGGGCGCGCACAGCAGGTGGTTGAGCAGCGTCGTCTTGCCGGCGCCCAGGTACCCGGACAGCACGACGACCGGCACCTGGGCGGTGCCGGTCGTCGGGGTGCCGGTCGAAGGTGCGCCCGACGGCGGGCGGAGGCTCATGCCCTCAGATCAGGCCGCGTCGCACGGCGTTCACGAGCCGCGGCGGGACCTGCGCCCGCTCCCCGGACGGTGTCCGGACGGTCACGAGCACGGGGAGGCTCGCCTTCCACTGCGCCCGCCGGCTGCGGGTGCGGCTGCGGGACGTCTTGCGCTTGGGGACCGCCATCAGCCCTGGCGGCCCTCCAGTGGGGGTTCTGCTTGTTGATCACGAACGTCTTGCCCCGACGCCGGACGACCTTGGAGCCCGGCTTGTCCTTGAGCGAGCGCAGCGACGCGCGAACCTTCATCGGGTGCTCCTCTCCTGCCGCCCGTAGCGGCGGTTGAACTTCTCGACGCGGCCCGCGGTGTCCACGACGCGCGCGTTGCCCGTGTAGAACGGGTGGCTCGCCGAGGAGATCTCGACGTCGACCACGGGGTAGGTGTTCCCGTCGGCCCACGCGACGGTCTTCTCGGGGCGCCCGGGGTTGCCCGGGTTGTCGGCCGCGAGCGTCGAGCGGGTGAGGAACGCGACGTCGGCCGACGCGTCCCGGAACACGACCCAGCCGTAGCCGGGATGGATGTCCTGCTTCATGAGTCCTCCTGGGAAGGGTGGGGCGACTGGGAAGAGCGGGGCGGCCGGCCGGGGCCGGTCACCAGCTGGACTTGGTGACGCCGGGCAGCTCGCCGCGGTGCGCCATCTCGCGCAGCCGGATGCGGCTGAGCCCGAACGCCCCGACGTAGCCGCGGGGGCGTCCGTCGACGACGT
Source organism: Luteimicrobium album (assembly GCF_030161555.1). Lineage (GTDB taxonomy): Bacteria > Actinomycetota > Actinomycetes > Actinomycetales > Cellulomonadaceae > Luteimicrobium > Luteimicrobium album. The sequence continues at coordinate 1,790,374 of NZ_BSUK01000001.1, read as the reverse complement.
CGCGGTGGCGCAGCCGGGTCCGGCTGGCGTCGCGGGGCTGCTTCTGGAGCTCGACGACGGCGGCCCGTCGGGCCTCCGGGGTGGAGGCAGGCGAGGCGACGACGCGCTTCAGCTCGGCGCGCCGCTCGGCGTACCGCTCGACGACGGCGCTGCGCTGCTCGTTGCGCACGATCTTCGACGTCTTGGCCATCAGCGCTCCTCACGGAAGTCGACGTGGCGGCGGACGACCGGGTCGAACTTGCGTAGCACGAGCCGGTCGGGGTCGTTGCGGCGGTTCTTGGTGGTGACGTAGGTGAAACCTGTCCCGGCCGTCGAGCGGAGCTTGACGACGGGGCGAAGGTCGGCGTGCTTGGTGGCCATCAGAGCCTCTCTCCTCGAGCGAGGATCTGCGCCACGACGACGTCGATCCCCCGCTTGTCGATGATCTTGATCCCCTCGGTGGACACCCTGAGCCGGACGTGCCGGCCGAGCGAGGGCACCCAGTACCTCTTGCGCTGGACGTTGGGGTCGAACCGGCGCTTGGTGCGCACGTGCGAGTGCGAGATGGCGTGGCCGAACCCCGGGCGCTTGCCCGTGACCTGGCAGACGGCGGACATGGCCGCTCCTTCCGTGGTTGATCCGGCCACACTAGCGAATGATAATCGTTCTCACCAACGCGCTAGCATGGCCAACAATTCCCGCCCCGGAGAGGAACCTCATGACCCGCCGTCCCCGCCCCGACCGACCCGAGCGCGTCCCGGTGAGCGTCCTCGCGACGACCGACCCGGTCCTGCGCGAGCTCGCGATCCTCGACCTCCTGGTCGACGCGCCCCGCACCGTCGTCCTGCGCCACGACCTGCACGTCGACGACGGCGAGCTGCACCGTGTCGTCCTCGACGGCACCGCCGTGCTCGCCGACGAGCGGATCCCCCTCGCGCACGCGTGCCTGAGCTGCTCGGTGCGGGAGGACGCGATCCCGACGATCGACCGGCTCACGCGCGACGGCCGGTGGGACGCCGTCGTCCTCGCGCTCCCGGTCACCGCCGAGTCCCTGCCCGCAGCCCGCGCCCTCGCCTGGGCCACCCGACCCGCAGGTGGAGAGCTGCGCCGCGCGCGGCTCGCGTCCGTCGCGTGCGTCGCCGAGGCGGCGCGCCTCGAGCACGACCTCCTCGACGACGACACGCTCGAGGAGCGGAGCCTGGCGCTCCACGCCGACGACGACCGCTCGCTCGGCGAGGCGATCGCCGCCCAGCTCGAGCACGCGGACCTCGTCGTCCTCGCCGAACCCGTCGGGGAGGACGCGACGCGCGCCGAGGTCCGCGGCTCGCAGCTCGTCGACCACCTCCGCGGACCGGGCACCGCGCGGATCGACGGCCTGACGCACCTGACGTCGTCGACCCTCGCCTCGCTCCGGCACGACGCGCGGGCCGCCGAGCACCGCTCGGACCCGCTGCACGCGCACGTCCGTCCCGGCCAGGGCGACGTGTGGTCGCTCGAGCTCGCGAGCGACCGCCCGTTCCACCCGGAACGGCTCGTCGAGCAGATCGAGCAGCTCGGCGCCGGGCGGATCCGCGGCCGCGGCGTCTTCTGGGTGCCGAACCGGCCGGACACCGTCTGCGTCTGGGACGGCGCGGGCGGTCAGCTCCACGTCGGGACGAACGGGCGCTGGGGGCGCCGGGCGCGACGGACCCGGCTCGTGCTCACGGGCGTCGGCGACGAGCGGCCCGCACTGGCGCAGGCCTTCGACGACGTGCTCGCTACCCCGGCCGAGGCGGCCGACGGCGGCCTCGCGTGGCTCGGCCGCGACGACGTGCTCGCGCCGTGGCTCGGCGACCGGGCCGACGCGTGAGCGTCAGCCCGGGCAGGTGAGCGTCAGCTCTTGCGGCCGTACCGGCGGTTGAACTTCTCGACGCGACCCGCGGTGTCCACGACGCGCGCGGTGCCCGTGTAGAACGGGTGGCTCGCGGACGAGATCTCCACGTCGATCACGGGGTACGTCTTGCCGTCGGTCCACTCGACCGTCTTCTCGGGACGGCCCGGGCCGCCGGCGTTGTCGGCGGAGAGCGTCGAGCGGGTCAGGAACGCGAAGTCCGCCGACGCGTCCCGGAACACGACCCAGCCGTACTCGGGGTGGATGTCGTTCTTCATGGTCGGCTCCTCGGTCCTCGTCGTCGGCGCTCCTTCGAGCGTCCCCCGCACGAACAGTGATGGCAACCCCGGAATTCCTCCGGGCCCGGGCGGCCGCGGCGTCAGACGACCGACGCCATCCGCTCGACGGCCTCCGCGAGGATCGCGCGCGACGTCGCGAGGTTGAGCCGCACGTGCCCGGCTCCGCCCGGTCCGAACGTCAGCCCGGGGTTGAGCGCGACCCGCCCCCGGTCGAGGAACGCACGGGCGGGGTCGTCCCCGAGCCCGAGGCCGCGGCAGTCCAGCCACGCGAGGTAGGTCGCGTGGTCGCGGCGATAGCCGACGCCGGGCAGCCGGTCCGCGAGCAGCCCGGCCAGCAGGGCGCGGTTCGCGTCGAGCGCCGTCAGCACCTCGTCCAGCCACCCGCACCCCGTCTCGAGCGCCGCGGTCTGGGCGATCACACCCACGTGGTTGACGCCGTCGAGCGCGTGCTCCGGAACCTTCGCGAGGTCCGCGGCCGCGCCGGGTCCCGCGACCAGCAGCGCCGCGCGGAGCCCGCGAGGTTCCAGGCCTTCGACGGCGACACGAGCGCCAGCGCGCGCTCCCCGCCCGGCACCTGCAGGACCGACGTGAACCGCGGGACGTGGTCGACGCCGGGACGACCGCTGAGCGGCGCGTGGATCTCGTCCGACACGACGCGCACGCCGTGCCGGTCGGCGAAGACGAGCAGCCGCTCGAGCTCGTCCGGCGTGTGCGCGGTGCCGGTCGGGTTGTGCGGGTTGGCCAGCAGGTACACCGCGGCCCGGCCCGACGCCCGGGCCTCGCCGAACGCCCGGTCGAGCGCGCCGCCGTCGGCCAGGTCGAGCCTGCCCTCGGGTGTGAGGGGCGCGTCGATCGTCCGCCGGCCCGCGCCGGGCACGAACTGGTAGAAGGGCGGGTACACGGGCGGGCTCACGACGACGGCGCCCCGGGCTCCGTGAGCGCCCCCAGCGCGTACACGATGCCCGTCATGACGTCAGCCACCGTCATGGTCAGGGCCGGGTCGACGTGCCAGTCCCACCGGTCCGCCGCGTACGCGGCCCACGCCTCCGCGTACCGGAAGCCGTGGTCGTAGCCCGTGTCGCCGTCGTGCAGCGCCCGGGTGACCGCCTCGACGATCCCCGGCGCGAGGACGGCGTCCATCTCCGCGACCCACAGCGGCAGCATGTCCGGCGCGTACTCGCGCCACTTGACGCTCGTGCGCGTCCGGAGCTGGTCGAGGGTCAGCGTGTTGAGCGGGTCGAGCGGCGTCGCGGCAGTCACAGGACGAGGCTAGCGACGCGCCGGACGGGCGCACCCCGCGAGGGGTGCGCCCGTCCTGGGACCAGGTGCGGCGTCGACCGCGGGGACGGAGTCAGACCGCCGGAGCCGGCACCGCACGGACGACGTCGCTCCAGACCTCCGGGGCGAGCGTGCGCGGCTCCTCGCCGTCCACGGCCGCCCAGGCGCGGCACCGCGTGATGGTCGAGTCGAGAAGACGACGCAAGCGCACGTCGACGTCCGGGCTCGCGGACTCCGCGATGGCCAGCACCGCGGACCCGACGATGCTCGGCGCTGCGTCGCGCACGAACCGTGCCGGCTTCGCGATCGAGCCACGGCAGAACTCCTCGGCCCAGGCCGTCGTCGCCGGGGCCTCCGCGAGCGCCGACCGCGACTCGAGGGACCGCGTGCCCGGCTCGCGGGCGTCGAGGTCGTCGAGGATCCGTTCGCACGCGATGATCGCGACCGCGAGCGTGCGCTGACGGTACTCGGGGGCGTCGGGCAGCGCGGCGACGGCGGCGTCGAGCGCGATCTGGATGTCCCAGTGCGGGTCGTCGCTGCTCACGCCGATGACCGACGGGATCAGCGGGGCGAGCTGCGGGCGTCCGGTGTCGGACGTCAGGTCGTTCACGGCGCGTGCCAGCATCGCGAGCAGCGGATGCGTGCACGCCGGGTGGTCCGACCACTTCTCACCCGCCAGGTACGACGCCAGCTCCATGAAGCAGGCGCCCTTGCGCGGGTTGCGGTGCTTGCCACGTCCCAGCATCGGCAGGACGTCGTACGCGGTAGCCATGAGGGCCACCCCTCGGGTCGGTCAGCACGGTTTCGAGAGCCAACACCCGGCGTCGTCGCCGGTGGTTCCAGTGTCGCGCGGGTCACACCGTGTCGCAACGGTGAGAAACCAGATCGCCTCCGTCCGAACGCGACCAGAGGGCCACGACGGCCTCGACCACCCTCTCCGGGTGCTCGAGAGCGACGAGGTTGAAGACGTGATCGACGACCTCCATCGAGGCGTCCGGGGCCACGGACGTCAGCGTCGTGGCGTACCGCTGCGCGGCCTGCGCGCTCTGGGCGCCGACCACGGCGACGGTCGGGCAGACGATGTGCCGCCCGATGACCTCGGCCGGTGGTGCCGGCCGCAGCTCGCTCATCCCGACCCGGAACACGCCGAGCCTGGACACTCGAAGCGCGCCGCCGCTCACCACCACCGCCGCCTCCGGGTCGTACCGCCTGCGCCGGGGGCCGAGCGCCCCGAGCATCAGGAGCTCGACGAGCGGGGCGACCGAGCCCACTGCGAGCTGCGCCACGAGAAGCACCCGCATGATGGCACGCTGCCACCACACACGCCTCAGGTCGAGCGAGCCCAGCAGCGCGAGGGACCGGACCCGGTCGGGGTGCCGCGCGGTGGCCACCAGGCCGACCCGCGCACCCCAGCCCTCCCCACCCAGTCGGCGTCGGCGACGCCGAGGGTGTCCAGCACGGTCATCGCTGCATCGGCGCACTGGGCTGAGGTGAACAGGGACGGCGGCGGCTGGCTCGCACCGTGCCCCGGGCCATCGATCATGATGAGAGCGCGATGCCGGACGAGCGCCGGGAGCACGCGAGCCCACTCCTCGCTGTCCACCACCAGGCTGTGCCACAGCAGCGCGGCCGGGCCGGAGCCGACGCGCTGCACGTGGAGTGCCCCGACGCAGGTAGGCACGACCAGATCCACTGCGCCGCCACCAGACTCGCCCATCCATCACCCCTCACGCCACGAACGACTCTCCTCCTCGCGGCGACGACGATCCATGGTCCGACCAACCCCAGATGCACGCGTCCCAGTGCCTGAGCACAAGCTTGACGGTCTCCTGGGGACGTTCGACCGGCGCGAGCCGGAACACGGACTCGAGCACGTCGCTGGACCCATGCGGCATCGCGCCGGCGACCAGCGCAGCGTCGGCGGCGGTGAAGGCCGCGTCCGCGCCTCCCGCGACCACGAGCGTAGGCACCTCGATCCGGCTGAGGACGCCGCTCAGATCCTCGGGGTGCAGGAGGGTGTTCCGCACGCTGCGGGTCATCGCGACCCGGTCGGCGCCGAGGAACGCCCGGCTCACCAGGATCGCGGCCTCGACGTCGGTGCGGCGCGCCCGCTCCCCCAGCAGCTCTGTCATGACGGCCTCGGTCACCGGCGCGAGCGGGCCGAGCACGCGGTACGGGACGAGCAGCGACGCCGACAGGTGCCGCCACATCGCGGGCAGCCGGTAGGGCGACGAGCTGAACATCGCCAACGACCGGAGCCGCTCGCCGTAGGTGGCGGCAAACGTCAGGCCGACACGCCCGCCCCACGCGACCCCCAGCCAGTCGACGACGCCGAGGTCGAGCGCGTCGAGCACGTCGAGCGCGGCGGCGGCGCAGTCGTGGATGCCGAACCGCCGCGGCGGGCACGCGCTCCGGCCGTGGCCGGGGGCGTCGACCATGACGAGCGTCCGGCGCTCCGCGAGGTCGGCTTCGACGCGGCACCACGACGACGAGTCGACGAGGAGGCTGTGCCACAGGAGGGCCGGCGGCCCGCTGCCCACGACGCGCACCGTCAGGTCGCCGAGGCAGGTCGGCACCTGCGTCGTCGTGTCCTGCCGTGCATCGGTCACGTGCCTGCGCTCCGTCGTCCCGGGGCTCACGGGAACCGCGCCCCTGCGCACGGGTCCGTCCTACGGTGAGGGGAGCCTTCCCGCGGAGGATCGTGACGCGGTTCCGACGCGTTTCACCCGCTCGCCGGGGCGTCAGGCGGAGTGCATCCGGGCGTACGTGCCGCCGCGCTGCACCAGCTCGACGTGGCCACCGACCTCGACGACGCGCCCGTGCTCCATCACCACGATGCGGTCCGCGCCCTGGATCGTCGACAGACGGTGCGCGACGACGAAGGTCGTGCGGCCCTTCATGAGCCGTCCGAGCGCCTCCTGCACGAGCCGCTCGGACGTGGTGTCGAGCGCCGACGTCGCCTCGTCGAGCACGAGGATCCGAGGGTCCCGGACCAGCGCGCGGGCGATCGCGAGCCGCTGACGCTGGCCTCCCGACAGGCGCGACCCGCGTTCGCCGATCACGGCGTCGAGGCCACCCATCTGCTCGACGAACTCGAGCGCGTTGGCGTCGTGGAGCGCGGCCAGGACGGCGTCGTCGGGCACGTCGACCCCGTAGGTGACGTTGTCCCGGACGGAGCCCTCGAAGAGGATCGACTCCTGCGGCACCACGGCGAGGTGCGTGCGGTAGGACCGGAGGTCGACGCCCGCGAGGTCGGTGCCGTCGACGAGCACCCGACCGGACCAGGGCGTCAGGAAGCCGATCACGGTGTTGAGGACGGTCGACTTGCCCGACCCGGACGGTCCGACGAACGCGACGGTCTCGCCGGCCCGGACGTCGAGGGTGAGGTCGTCGAGCGCGAGGACGGTGTCACCGCCCGGCTCGTCGTAGAGGTAGGTGACGTGGTCGAACGTGATCGCGCCGTCGACGTGGTCGATGCGTCGCTTGCCGTGGTTCTGCTCGACGTCGTTCGCGCCGAGCACGTCGCCCATCGACCGCACCGACTCGAGCCCCTTGGTGACGATGGGCACGAGCCCCACGAGACCCGTGACCGAGGCGATGAGCGTGACGAAGTAGCTCGAGAGCATGACGACGTCGCCCGCGGACACGGGGAAGAAGCCCGTCCACGCGACCCATGCCGCCCCGACCAGGCACACCACGGACAGGAGCTGGAACATGGTCCAGCTCAGCGCGCCGAAGCGGGTGTTGAGCACGTCGAGGCGGATCCCGGCCTGGCGCACGCGCGTGAGCGTCCCGTTCATGCGGTCGAGCTCGCGCGACTCGAGCGCGTGCGCGCGGGTCACCGGGATGAGGTGCGTCATCTCGCTGACACGCGCGGACATCTGCTCGACCTCGGCGCGGAAGCTCGCGTTGCGCTGGTTCATGCCGCGGCGCGTCGTGAAGATCAGCGCGGCGGACGCGGGGACCGCGAGCGCGAACACGGGCAGGAACTCGGGCACGTTGATCCCGGTGAGGACCATCGCACCGACCAGCGTGACGACGGCCGCGAGTCCCGCGTCGTAGGCGGAGCGGCTGGCCTCGACGACGTTCTCGACGTCGCGGACGATCTTCGCCTGGAGCACGCCCGCGCTGGTCCGACGGTGGTAGCCGATGCTGAGCTCCTGGAGCCGCTGCGTCAGGCCCATGCGGAGCGTCGTCTCGGTGTGCCGGACGGCCAGCGAGAGCTGGCGACCGTAGATCGTGGAGACCGGGAGGTTCTGGGCGATCACCACCGCCATGATCGCGGCGGAGATCCAGAGCTCGCGCAGGGGCCGGTGGTCGACGACGACGTCCACGACGCGCGCCGTGAGCGCCGGCATGAGGAACACGGGCGAGTGCTTGACCACGAACGCCAGTGCCGCGGCGAGCAGGTGCCACCGCTGGGGTCGGTAGATGCGGGCGATGGTGCGGAGGGGTCGGGTGCCGTCGTAGTCGTCTTCCAGGCGCGTCACATCCTCCATTGTCGGGGCGCGGGCACCAGAACACGAAACGATTCGACCCGCGAGGCAAGGCTTCACCGCGGATGATGGCGGGATGACCGACAGCCCGCGTGAACGGCTGGCCGCGGTGCGGCGTGACGCGATCGAGCGTCTCGCGTCGCTCGAGGCGCAGCTGGACGACATCGCCGAGGCGCGACGTGGGGCGAACTCCGACGACGAGCACGACCCCGAGGGCTCGACCCTCGCGTTCGACCGCGCCCAGGCCGCGGTGCTCGCCGCGGACAGCCGGCACGTGATCGAGGAGGTCGACGCCGCCGTCGGACGACTCGACGCCGGCACCTACGGCGTCTGCGAACGGTGCGGGCGGCCGATCGGCGCGGCGCGGCTCGAGCTCCGCCCCACCGCGCGGCTGTGCGTCACGTGCCAGGCGCAGGCCGAGCGACGGAGCGGGTGACGCCGAGTCAGCGGGGATCCTGCGGGTCGGTGCCGATCCGGCACTGACTCGAGGGGGACCCGCTGACTCGGCGGGAGGCCCGTCAGTGGTGGGCGCGCAACGGGACGCCCGCCACCAGCCCACCGTCGACGACGAACTCCGCACCGGTCGAGTAGCTCGACTCGTCGGACGCGAGGAACACGACGAGCTGCGAGACCTCCTCCGGCTTGGCGGCGCGGCCGAGCGGGATCATGAGGTCGTCGGGGTTGAGGGACGCGGTCATAGGCGTCTCGATGAACCCGGGGTGGATCGAGTTGACGCGCACGCCGCGCGGCCCGAGGTCGAGCGCGACGGACTTCGTGAGCCCGCGGACGCCGAACTTCGAGGCGACGTAGCCGTGCAGACCCGGGCTACCGCGCAGGCCCTCGACGGACGAGATGTTGATGATCGACCCCGACCCGGCCTTCGCCATGATCCCCGCGACGGCGTGGATGCCGAGGAACGTGCCGGTGAGGTTGATGTCGATGATCTTCCGCCACATCTCGGGCGTGAACTCGGTGATGGCGGCGCCGTTCGCGATGCCGGCGTTGTTGACGAGCACGTCGACGGTCCCGAACGCCTCGACGGTCGCCGCGACGGCAGCCGCCCAGTCGTCCTCGCTCGTCACGTCGAGGTGCACGTAGCGTGCGGCGTCGCCCAGCTCGGCGGCGAGCGCGGCGCCCTTCGCGTGGTCGAGGTCGGCGATCATCACCTTCGCGCCCTCGGCGACGAGCGCCTTCGCGTGCGTGGTGCCCATGCCTCCGGTCCCTCCGGTGACGATGGCGACCTTGTCCTGTACACGGCCCATGGTGGGGCTCCTCTCGTGAGACCTCGTGGGTGCCGGTGTGATCCCGCGGTCGGCGGGTGGTCTCAGGGGTGGCCGGGTCCGGTGGGGCGGCGGTCCACCACGCGGGCAGCACGGCGCGCGCGACCCGCGGGAAGAAGTCGGGGTCACGCGGGGCGGGCGACGCGAGCCACGTCTCGAGCGCCCCGATGGAGCCGAGGGCCACGTAGCGCGCGTATGCCCGGACCTCGCGTGCTTCCGCTGCGTCGCCGACGACGGCGCTCGCCTCGGCAGGGTCCACCGCCTGGCCGTCGGGTCGCCCGGGCGCCAGATGGCCGGTCTCGCCAGGGGCGACACCGGGCGCCGTCGGGCGGAGCTCCGCAGGGGACGCAGCCACGGGTGCCGGGCCAGGAACGTCTCGAGGGTGCGCGTGAAGTGGTCGGCGAGCAGCGTGGACAGGGGCGCGCTGAGGGTCGCGCCGGACGTGGCGGGGCCTTCGTCCGCGGGCGACCACGACCCGGAGCGCTCCTGCTCGTCGGCGCCGACGAGCGCACGCTCGTAGACCGCCGCGTGGCGCTCGACGTGCTCGGCGACCGCGCGCGCGACCTGGTCGACGACCCCGAGCGGGTCGGGCGGCGCGGCGGCGCCCCGGCTGGCATCCGACGCGGCGTCGGGGTCGAGGAGCCGGGTCCAGATCTCGTCGAGCTCTTCGGCGAGGACCGCGACGAGCAGCGCCGCGGGGCTGGTCGCGTGGTCGTAGAAGGTAACCCGGTTGATCCCGGCGCGACGCGCGACCTCGACCACGGAGAGGTCGCCGACGTCGTGCTGCGCGGCGAGTTCGAGCACGGCGGCGCGCAGCGCGCGCGCGTGCGGACGGTCCGACGGTCCACGACACCTCCTGGGGAGCTCTCCCCTCGAGGGTACGCCGCTCGGCGCACATTAGGCAACATGTGTCGCCTAGCCTCGGAACGTTTCGTCTCTTATGACGAGACGTTTGTCCGGGGTGTGGACCAGTTGTTAAGGTTCCTCTTCGTACCGACCGGTACCCACTCCACCACCCAGGAGATCCCCGTGCCCGAGCGCCTGTTCACCGCGCGCCGCGACGTCGACTACCGACACGTCGCCAGCGCGCTGTGTCGCTGAACAGGTAGCGCTCCCTCCGAGCACACGGCCGCCGGCACCGCTGCCGGCCGCACCGAGCGGTTCCCGCTCACCCGGCCCCCGCACCACCTCCTTCGCCGCGCGCACCTGCGCGGTCGTCGTGCGGCCGGTCGAGCCCCATGCCACGTCAGCGTCCCGGCGCGCGTCGGCACCCAGCAGCACGACTCCGTCACCACCAGACAAGGAACCCCTGTGTCCACGTCCTCCCCCGCCGCCCGGCCCGACGCCGCCGCGGCTCCCGACGCCCCCGACCCAAGCGCGGTCCGCGCTGGCCGTCGTTCAGCGTCCAGATCATCGCGGGCCTCGTGCTCGGCCTCCTCCTCGGCTGGGTCGCCCGGTCGATGGGCGAGGTCGGCCCCGCCGGCCACGAGACGCCGAACTGGCTCACCACGACCCTCGGGACCATCGGCTCCGACTTCGTGACCCTCCTCAAGGCCGTCGTCCCGCCGCTCGTGTTCCTCGCGATCGTCGTGTCCATCGCGAACCTCAAGGGCGTCGCCAACGCGGCCCGCCTCGCGTGGAAGACGCTCCTGTGGTTCGCGATCACGTCGCTGATCGCGGTGGCCATCGGTATCGGGATGGGTCTGATCTTCCAGCCGGGCAAGCACACGTCGCTCGACATCTCCCAGGGCTCGGCCCCCAGCCACACCGGCACGTGGATCGACTTCCTCACCGGCCTGATCCCGGGCAACTTCCTCGGCCTCGGCGCCTCGACGCAGATCACCGACGGCTCCGCCGAGACGAACGTCAGCTTCAACGTCCTCCAGATCGTCGTCATCGCGATCGTCGTCGGGATCGCCGCCTACAAGTCCGGCAAGAAGGCCGACCCGTTCATCACGTTCAGCCGGTCCGCGCTCGCGATCGTCCAGAAGGTGCTGTGGTGGATCATCCGCCTCGCGCCCCTCGGCACCCTCGGCCTCATCGGCAACGCCGTCGCGTCGTACGGCTGGGACCTGCTGTCCCCGCTCGCCCGCTTCGCGATCGCGATCTACGTGGGCCTCGCGCTCGTGCTGTTCGTGGTCTACCCGGTGATCCTGCGCAGCAACGGCCTCAAGGTGTCGAGCTACTTCCGCGGCGCCTGGCCCGCGATCCAGCTCGCGTTCGTGTCGCGGTCCTCGATCGGCACGCTGCCCGTCACCGAGCGTGTGACCGAGCGCAACCTCGGCGTCCCGCGCGAGTACGCGTCGTTCGCCGTGCCGCTCGGCGCGACCACCAAGATGGACGGCTGCGCCTCGATCTACCCCGCGGTCGCCGCGATCTTCATCGCGCAGCTCTTCGGCATCCACCTGTCGATCACGGACTACATCCTCATCGCGTTCGTCTCCGTGGTCGGGTCCGCCGCGACCGCCGGCCTCACCGGCGCGCTCGTCATGCTGACGCTCACCGTGTCGACGCTGGGCCTCCCGCTCGCGGGCGTCGGCCTGCTCCTCGCGATCGACCCGATCCTCGACATGGGCCGCACCGCGACCAACGTCGCCGGGCAGGTGCTCGTCCCGGTGGTCGTCGCCAAGCGTGAGGGCATCCTCGACACCGAGCAGTACGACGCCGCCACGGCCGAGGACCTGTTCACCGACGACGACGCCGACGCGACGACCCCCGAGGCGCCGGCCACCGACGCCGAGGCGACCGAGGCGGAAGGCGAGCTGGTCGGCTCGGCGCGCTGACGCCGTCGGGCAGCGAAAGCGCCACGCGAATCAGTGCGAAACCCCGGGTCAGCGTCGAAATGACGCTGACCCGGGGGTTTCGCGCTGACTCGGCGGGGTGGCGGGAGCTCAGCGGCGCGTGGCGCGGCCCAGGTAGGTGAGCGGGCCGGCGTCGGGCACGTCGATCGCGGGGGCCGTCGTCGACGACGAACAACAGGTCGGGCTCGAGCGTCGCGTAGCGGCCCCCGTGCGTCCCCCTCGCCGAACACAGCGTCACCGTCGGCGACAGGGCTCAGTCGGTGAAGCGCTCCGAGCGCTCCGTCACGACGCCCGCGCCGAGGCCGCCGTTCGCGGCCGCGTCCCAGCGGTAGACCTCGGTGCCGGTGACGAACACCTGCTCGGCCCGGCTGTTCACGTCGAGCGGGTCGCCTGACCACACGACGACGTCGCCGTCGAGCCCGGGCGTGAGCGCGCCGACGCGGTCGTCGAGCCGCAGGAACGACGCCGGGTTCACGGTCAGCGCCTGCAGCGCCACGTCGCGGTCGAGCCCTCCTTGACCGCGAGCGACGCCTGGTGGACGAGGAAGTTGATCGGCACGACGGGATGGTCGGTCGTGATCGCGACCCGCACGCCGGCACGGGCGAGGCGCCCGAGGTTCGCGATGGCCCGCTGCCGGAGCTCGACCTTGGACCGGCTCGTGAACATCGGGCCGAAGATCACCGGGACGTCGCGCTCCGCGAGCACGTCCGCAAGCTCCGCGCCCTCGGTGCCGTGGTTCACGACAAGCCGGTAGCCGAACTCGTCGGCGAGGCGCAGAGCCGTCGCGATGTCGTCGGCACGGTGCGTGTGCTGGTCCCACGCGAGCTCGCCCTGCAGGACGCGGACCAGCGTCTCCTTGCCGAGGTCGCGGTCGAACGGCTCGCCCTTCTGCTCCGCGGCGTCGCGCTTCGCGGCGTAGTTCTGCGCGTCGACGAACGCCTTGCGGATCACCGCGGCGACGCCCAGCCGGGTCGCGGGCGCCTTCTTCTGGTCGCCGTACACGCGCTTGGGGTTCTCGCCGAGCGCCGACTTCACGGACACGGCGTCGGCGACGATCTGCTCGTCGACGGTCCGGCCGCCCCACGTCTTGATCGCGACGGTCTGGCCGCCGATCGGGTTGCCCGAGCCCGGCTTCACGACGACCGTCGTGACACCGCCCGCGAGCGCGTCCCGGAAGCCCTCCTCCTCGACGTTGATGCCGTCGAGCGCACGCAGGTGCGAACCGTTGGGGTCGGTCATCTCGTTGGTGTCGTTCCCGGCCCAGCCCTCGCCCTCCTCGTGGACGCCGACGTGGCCGTGCGACTCCACGAAGCCCGGGAGGACCCAGCGCCCACCCGCGTCGACCACGCGGACGCCGTCGGGCACGGTGACGTCCGACGACGTCCCCACGGCCTCGATCACGCCGTCCGTCACGAGGACGGTCCCGCCCTCGATCGGGGGCGAGGCGACGGGCACGACGTAAGCGTTGGTGATCGCGACGCTGCCGCGAGTGGTGGTGATCGGTCGGGTGGTCGGACGACTCTCGTGAGGATTGCTCATGAGATCCATCTTCGCCCTGCTGTCGATTCGGTCCGTGCCCGTCCGACGTGGTGGTGCAAGGGCACGCCTTCGGGTCCGACGTTCGATCGGGGGACGTCGCCGACCGCGCGCTCGGCCCGCTCCTCGCCGTCGACATCCGCGGAGACCGACGGGGCGCAGCGCGTGACGCCCTACGACCATCTGCCCGCCGTCCGCGCCGGCCTGCTGCGCCGGCTCGAACGCCCCGACGATGCCGCGGCCGCCTACCGCGAGGCCCTCGCCCTCACGGCCAACGACGTCGAGCGGGCTTTCCTCGCGGAACGGCTCGCCGACCTTCACCAGGGTGACGTGCGCTAGGAGTCGCGAATCGCCTCGATGAGACGATTCGCGAGCACGTCGTCGATGAAGTCGGAGACGGCCACATAGTCCTTCGCATCCTTGAAGCGCGAGACTCTGATCGCCTCGCGGCTCTCGTCCAGTGCCCGCTGGAGCACCAGTCGCAGCGCATCCGGGCCGAGCTGCTCCCACGAGACGACACCCTGCGAACGCACCAGCCGAAAGTCCCGGCAGACGGATTCCTGAACGGCCTCGATCAGCTCGTCGAACCGGCGGCGCGCTCGTCGGGGCAGCTCGACCTCGTACTCGTCGCTCACCTGGGGGTACCCGCCTCTTGTGTCGTCCGACAGTCACTCCACGGCCCACTGCGGTCGACACGCTAGACGTCCGGTCGGCAGCATCACCCGGCGACGCGCTGGGTGCCGAGGACGATCGCGAGCGCCAGCCGGTCGACGTCGTCGGTCCCGGGCTCGGCGGTGTAGACGGTGATGACCAGGTCGTCGCGCGCCACGGTCAGGTTGTCGCAGTCGAGCGTGATGAGCCCGACGGCGGGATGGTCGATGACCTTGTGCCGTGAGCGGTCGGGGTCGGCGTCGAGCTCGGCGGTGTCCCAGAGCTCCCGGAACCGGGGGCTCGCGGCCTCGAGCTCGCCGATCAGCCTGCGCAGTGCGGGGTCGGCCGGGTAGCGGCTCGCGGTCAGCCGGAGTCCCGCGACGAGGCTCTCCTCGAAGACGACCCGCTCCTCAGGCGCGTGGACAGCGCTCGTGCCGGGGCCGACGAGGTTGCGCCAGACGCCGTTGCGCTCGTTGCCGCGCCACGCGGACGTGTCGCCCATGAGCGCGTCATAGGGGGCGTTGGCGGTGACGAAGTTGAACGCTGCGTCCTGCACGATCACGGGCGTGTGGTCGAGGCGGTCGAGAAGGCGCTGGATGCTCGGCGTGACCCTGCCGGGAACGAGCCCCGCCCCGGGCGCGACCAGCCCGGCGAGCTCGAACAGGACGTCGCGTTCGCCGTCGGACAGCCGCAGCGCCCGCGCGAGCGCCTCCACGACCTGGCCCGACGGAGAGACCGCACGCCCCTGCTCGAGCCGGGTCAGGTAGTCGACCGAGATGCCCGCCAGGCCGGCGAGCTCCTCGCGTCGCAGCCCGGCCGCACGGCGACGGCGCCCCTCGGGCACGCCGACCGACTCCGGGGCAGCCCGGTCGCGCCACCGGCGCACGGCGGTGCCGAAGTCCCATGCCTCCATGGAGCCAGTCTGCGCGCGTCGAGGGCCGCCGTCCTGGCCCTGACAGTCCTACGACAACGGGACGACTGCCTGTCGCGCGGCTCCCGGCGCAGTCTGGAGGACATGACGACAACACTCATCACCGGGGCCAACAAGGGCTCGGCAAGGAAACCGCCCGACTGCTCCTCGCCGCGGGCCACACCGTCTACGTCGGCTCGCGGGACGAGGCCCGCGGCCGCACCACCGCCGACGAGCTCGGCGCCCGCTTCGTCCAGCTCGACGTGACCGACGACGCGTCGGTCGCCGCCGCCCTCGCGCGGATCGAGGCCGACGGCGGGCTCGACGTCCTCGTCAACAACGCCGGCATCGCGCTGCGCACGGGCGACGGCGGCGCCGAGGCGCTCGACGGCCCGAGCGTCCTTGCCGTGTTCGACACGAACGCCGCGGGGATCGTCCGGGTCACCGAGGCCGCGCTGCCGCTGCTGCGACGGTCCGCGAACCCGGTGGTCGTGAACGTGTCGAGCGCGCTCGGGTCGTTCTGGGCGGTGCACGAGCCGTCGCGCCCGGCGTCGCGGTTCCCGTCGATCGTCTACGGGTCGAGCAAGGCCGCGGTCTCGATGATCACCGTGCAGTCCTCCCGCGCGGTGCCGGACGTGAAGTTCAACGCCGTCGAGCCGGGCATCACCGCGACCGAGCTCGGCGGGGCCGGCGCCGAGAACCACCCCGGCCGCCCCGCCGCGGAGAGCGCGGAGGTCGTGGCGCGCCTCGCGACCATCGGCCCCGACGGCCCGACCGGCACCTTCCAGGAGGACGCCGGTGAGCTCGGCTGGTGAACCCGGCGCGCGGCGCGCGTCAGCGGGCGCACGCCGCGCGCAGCGCGTCGCCGTTCTCCTCCAACCACGCCCGACGGCGCAGGATCACGTCCCCGACGCCCTCGCCCCACATGCGGGCCCAGCCACCCCCGAGCGTCGCGGCGCGGTGTCGCATGAGGTGCCACGATCGCGCCGTCCGCAGCAGGGCGGCGTCGACGATCCTCGCGCGGTCGGCCTCCGACGCGTCGTAGGCGTCGAGCACGAGCCGCACCCGGCGCGACACGTCGACGTCGCGCAGCAGGGGGTCGCGGTCGACGGGGTCGACCAGCGGCGCCCACCACACGAGCAGATTGACGAGCTCGTCGACGCGCGTCGCCGGGCCAGCGAGGTCGAAGTCGATGAGCGCGACAGCCTCACCCTCGCGGAACACCACGTTCTCGGGCGTGATGTCGAGGTGCCCGACGATCTCGGGCTCCTCGGCGGGCGCGGGCGGCGTGTCCGGCGGCTCCTCCGCCACCCCGCGTTCCGCCCGGACGCCGGCGGGCGGGACGAACGACGCCGTCGCGTCGTCGTACCGGCGGACCAGCCGCGTGAGCGACACGAGCCGGTCCTCGTCGGCGATCCAGTCCGGCCGAGGCCGCCCCGCGACCTCCCCTCGACGAAGGTCAGCGTCTCCCGGCCCTGCGCGTCGAGCCCCAGGAACCGGGGTGCGCCGTCGAACCCGACGGCCTCGAGGTGGCGCAGGAGGGCGTGCACGTACGGCGAGTTGGGGTTGGTCGGACGGCGCACGGTCGCCCCGACCCGCACCACCCCGACCGTCACGTCGCCGCCGGGCAGCAGGATCTCGGGCTCGTCCGGGTCAGTCGCGGGGTCCGTCGGCTCGCTCACCCAGCGACCCTACGCAACGATCGCTCGCTCACGAGCGCACGCGGGTCTCAGCCCTGACCCTGGTCGTAGACGAGCCACGGCGACGACGCGTCGGCGCGCTCCAGGAAGATCCCCCACGTGACGTCGCCCGGTCCGACCGTCGCATCACCGCCCTGCATCTCGAACGAGACCGCAGCCATGGCAGCCCGGTCGGGATCGAGGTCGGTCCCCGCAGCCGCGTCCTCCCCCATCAGCACGTTCGTGATCGTCGGGTGCCCGTACCCCGACCGCGACCCGAGCCCGTACAGGCTGTGCTTCAGCCACGCCTCCTGGATCTCGTCGAACATCCCCGGCGTCGTGACCGCACGGAGCACGCGCTCGTCGTCGGCGTTCACCGCGTCCAGGTACGCCTGGACGACCTGGCCGGGCGTGGCGTCGTCGGGCGGGAGAGCGACGTCGGACCCGTGGTCCGAGGACCACCGCGCGCCCGTCCCGAACGCCGCCGCGAGCGCCAGCGCACCGACACCCGACAGCCCGACGACGCGCCACACCCTTCGTGCCATGCCGCGCACCCTAGCGGTCCCCGACCTGCGCCCGCTCTGGCCCACCGTTGGCGTGAATGACGCGAGACCGACGGCATTTCCTCCCATCCGGCCGCGGGTGGACGCCCCGACACGCGCGTCCTGGCGGCGCCCACGCTGCTCGGCGCGTGGGCGACCGTCGCGACGCAGCCCCTCGAGGGGCACGGCAGGTACGACTTCCGCGAGACCATCTCCCCGTGGTTCCGGTCGCTCCGGTACCTCCAGCCCGACCCGTCTTTCATAGCGGGGGTGGGACCCGTCCGAACGCCCGGGAGCGACCTCCCGCCGCTGACCCGCGTTGTCAGAACGAGGGTCCCGTATTCGGGGTCCTCGTTCTGACACGCGCGGGCTCGCTCACGGCTGGCGCGTGAGCACCTCGAGCCGGGCGCGGTACTCGGCTTCGTCGATCTCCCCGCGGGCGTAGCGCTCGCCAAGGACCCCGATCGCCGTCTGGTTGCCTCGCGCCCACGGCGGGCCGTACGCGCCGCCGGACTGCCAGCGCCGTCGGGCGCCGCGCGCCACCAGGAACACGATCGACGCGATCAGCAGGAACCACAGGATCGGGAAGACGACCCACCAGCCGAAGCCGGGGCCGCCGCCGCCGTGCCAGTAGGGGTGGGCGACCACGGCCGCCTGGGCCGGGACGAGAGCGCTGAGCATGATGACCTCCTCCGTCACGCCGGGCCGTTCTCCGGGGCCCGACGACGGCCGCTTCAGCCGCACCCTCACCGTCACCCGCCGGGCGTGGCCGGGTCGTCCCCCGAGAGTTGGCGACCTGGTACCTCCCTCGTGCCGTCGTAGCGGCACCAGCCACCGCGGCGCACAGGGTCCGGCCACTCGGCACGGTGATTCGTGCCGATATGCCCTCAACTCGGATGCGACCGGACGGGAGCTGTGGTGGCTGGTGCCGCTACGAGCGGGTCAGTCGGTCCACCCCGGCCGGACGAGCCCCGCCTCGTACGCCAGCACGACGAGCTGAGCACGGTCCCGGGCCCCGAGCTTCGTCATCGTGCGGGAGACGTGCGTCTTGACCGTCGACTCCGAGAGGTACAGTGCCCGCGCGATCTCGTCGTTCGACAGCCCGCGCGCCACCTCGACGAGCACCTCGCGCTCGCGGGGCGTGAGGTCGTCGAGGCCGGGCGGCGGTGCGACGGGCCGGGTCGCGTCGGCGACGCGCGCGAGCAGGCGCCGCGTCACCGTCGGCGACAGGAGCGCGTCACCGTGCGCCGCGACCCGCACCGCACGGACGAGGTCGGCGGGCTCGGTGTCCTTGACCAGGAACCCGCTCGCCCCCGACCGGATCGCCTCGGCCACGTACTCGTCGAGCTCGAACGTCGTCACCACCACGACGTGCGTGCCCGACGCCGCCGGGTCGGCCACGATCCGCCGGGTCGCCTCGAGCCCGTCGAGCCCGGGCATGCGGATGTCCATGAGCACGACGTCGGGCCGCAGGTCGTGCGTGAGCCGCACGGCGTCGTCGCCGGTCGACGCCTCCCCGACGACCGTCATGTCGGGCTCCGAGTCGACCAGCGCGCGGAACCCGCCCCGGACGAGCACCTGGTCGTCGGCCAGCAGCACGCGGATCGCGCCGTCGTCGGGCACGCTCGCTCCCCCGCTCATGTGCCCTCACCCTTCGCGTCCGGCCTGTCAGAACGTGGTGCCCGTATACGGATGTCTCGTTCTGACACGCGGGTCGGGTGCGCGTGGGTGTCAGAACCGGGTTCCTGTATCCGGGCACCACGTTCTGACAGGTCCGGGGGTGCGAGGGGGACGCGGGCCTCGACCTCGAACCCCGGCCGTGCGTCGTCGCGGGCCCCCGCCCGCACGACGCCGCCCGCCGCCTCGACCCGCTCACGCATCCCCCGCAGCCCGTACCCCGACGACGGCGCAGCCTCGCCCTCCGCGGCGGGTCCGGGCCCGTCGTCGCTCACCCGGACGACGAGCGCGCCGCCGCTCGAGGGATCGGCCTCGAGCTGCACGTCGACGCGCGTCGCCCCGCTCGCGTGCCGACGGGCGTTGGTCAGCGCCTCCTGCACCACCCGGTAGACGACGCCCGCGACGTGCGGCGGCACCTGGGCGCGGAGCCCCGGATCGAGGGCGTCGTCGAGCGTCGCGACGGGCCCGCCGGGGACGGTGAACTCGTCGACGAGTCGCGGGAGCGCGTCGAGCGTCCACGAAGGTGCACGGGGTGCGGGACCGGCGCCCGCAGGATTCCCGGTGTCGCCCGCTGTCGGAGCCGCCACCGTCGCCCCACCCGACCCCGTGCCCGGTGTCGCGGGTCCGCCCGCGGGAGCGCCGTCGTCGGCCCGGACGATCCCCAGGACCGACCGCACCTCGTCGAGGGCGTCGCGGCTCGTCGACCGGATCTGGGTCAGTGCGGACCGCGCCTGCTCGACGTCGCGGTCCAGCAGGTGCAGCCCGACGCCCGCCTGCACGGTGATCGCGGAGAGCGAGTGGGCGAGGACGTCGTGGAGCTCGCGGGCGATGCGGAGGCGTTCGGCGGTGACGGCGTCGTACTCGCGCCGGTCGGCGGCCTCGCGAGCCCGGGCCCGACGTTCGGCGAGCCGGTCGAAGCGGCCCCGCAGGGCCCGCGAGCAGCAGCAGCACGCACGACCACGCGACCCCGCCGACGATCGCCGCGGACGACGGGAACGCCTCGTCGCGGGCCGTGAACGCCAGCGGCACGACGACCGCGAGCGCTCCCAGACCCGACCAGGCGGCGATCCGCCCCGACCGCGCCGGGCCGCTGAGGACGAGCGCGACGAGCACCCCTTCGGTCGAGCCGAACACCGGCCCGAGGGGTAGCCCGCGAGCACGTACGCGCCGAGCGCAGCGACGGTGACGACGACGGCGGTCACGCGCCGGCGCAGGGAGAACGCCACCACGAGCGGGGCGACGGCCAGCAGGAGGACGGCGCCGACATCGAGCGCGCGGGCGTCGTGCGCGAACCGGTGCGACGCCCCCAGGGTCCCGACGAACGCCACGAACGCGAGCGCGATCGCGAGGAAGAGGCGCGGTCGGCGGCGGTCGAGCGGGCCGGGCGGGGCCGGGAAGGTCGTGCTGGTCGTGCCCGCCCCGGTCATGCCCTCCACCGTATTCGCGGGTGGCGTGCCGCGCGTCGGACCCGGGGCCCACGCCGACCGGTACCCGGGTGCCGGGCGGTGCTGTCGGTGCCCACCGGGCAGGATGGGGCCCATGACCGGCCGTCTGCTCCTCCTCGACACCGCCTCGCTGTACTTCCGCGCTTACTTCGGGGTGCCGGACTCCTCCGCGCGCCCGACGGCACGCCCGTCAACGCGGTGCGCGGGCTGCTCGACATGATCGCGACGCTCGTCACGGACCACCGGCCCACGCGCCTCGTGGCGTGCTGGGACGACGACTGGCGGCCGGCCTTCCGGGTCGCGGCGATCCCGTCGTACAAGGCGCACCGGGTGTCCTCCGAGGTTGCAGCGGAGACGCCCGGGCCGGACGTCCGCCCGGGCTGGGTCGAGGAGGTGCCGCCGGCGCTGGTCGCGCAGGTGCCGGTGATCGTGGAGGTGCTGACGGCGCTCGGCATCGCGCGCGTCGGGGCGCCCGGCTTCGAGGCCGACGACGTGATCGGCACCCTCACGGCCCGCGAGGTCGCTCGCCCCGCCGACGAGCGGGACCTCGTCGACGTCGTCACGGGCGACCGTGACCTCTTCCAGCTCGTCGACGACGACGCCGGCGTCCGCATCCTCTACCCGGTCAAGGGCATCAAGAACCTCCTGACCGTCGACCAGGCGGTCCTGCGCGAGAAGTACGGCATCCCCAGCGGCCCCGCGTATGCGGACATGGCGATCCTGCGCGGCGACCCGTCCGACGGGCTCCCGGGGGTCGCGGGCATCGGCGAGAAGACGGCCGCGGCGCTGATCGAGAAGTACGGCACGCTCGACGGGATCCTCGCCGCCCGCGACTCGACCGACCCCGGGCTCACCGCGACGCAGCGCCGCCGGCTCACCGAGGCGTCCGACTACCTCGACGTCGCGCCGGGCGTCGTGCGGGTCGTGCGCAGCGCGCCCGTGGCGCTCCCCGCCTCGTCGCCCGCCCGCCCCGTGCCCGACGACGTCCCCGCCGCCCCCGCGGACCCGGACGCGCTCGAGGCGCTCGTCGAGCGGTGGGGGCTGGCGTCGAGCGTGCGCCGCGTGACGGAGGCCTTCTCGCAGCGCACTGCGGGCTGACGGCCCCTGCCTGCGGGACGCCCGGCGATGCCTCAGGTCTGATGGAAGCCGATCGTCCCTCCGGCGACGACCATCCAGCGCCGGGGCTGGTCGAGCAGCACCGTCTCGGGATCGACGGTGTCGAGGACGACGAGGTCCGCGGGAGCTCCGACCGTGACACCACAGGTCACGCCTGGCTCGACGACTCCGGCGGGGACCGTGGTCACCGCGTCGAGCAGCCGGTCGAGGTCCGACTGCTCCGACACGTGACCCACGCGCGCGGCCAGGAGGGCGATGTCGAGCAGGTCGGCCCGACCCGTCGGGGTGAAGGCGTTGCGGACGTTGTTGGAGGACAGCGCAACCCGGACCCCGTGTGCCCACAGATCGTGGAGCGGAGCGACTCCGCGGCGCACGTTGACGGTATCGCCTCGCCCGCCGAGGTGAAGGTCCGTGGCGGGGAGCACGGTTACCGCGACGTCGGCGGCCGCGAGCGCGTCGAGCACCGGCCCCCGCACTCCCGGTGCCATCGCGGCGAGGCTGGTGACGTGGCCGATCGCCACGCGACCCTGGAGCCCTCGGGCGACGGTCGAGCGGGCCACGTACTCGGCGAGCGTGAACCTCGGGTCGTCGGCGTCGTCGGCCAGATCGAGGTGCAGGTCCGCCGGCACGCCGTAACGGACGGCGAGGTCGAGGACCAGGTCGACGTGCGCACGCGCGTCGTCGGCCGTCGCCTCCACGTAAGGGCAGCCGCCGACGACGGCGCCCGGCAGGTCGAGGGCCTCCTCGAGGAGTTCGAGCGTCCCGGGCCGGACGAGCAACCCTTCCTGCGGGAAGACGGCGAGCTGCACGCGTGTCAATGGTGCGACGCGGGCGGCGGCCTCGAGCACCCCTGGACCCCGACCAGGCCGACACCGGGATCGACCTCGGTGTGTGCCCTGATGAGCGTCGTACCGTTGCTCGCAGCCAGCCGCGCGACGTGCTCGGCCCTGGACGCGACGTCCTCGACCGTGAATGAGGCCTTGCGGCGGGTGGTCCAGACGATCGCACCCGCCAGCCCGACGCCGCCGGCCGGCCCGCCCAACCACGCTTTGTCCAGGTGGAGGTGGGACTCAACCATCCCCGGGACGACCACCCGGCCGGACAGGTCCACCACCGTGTCCCGTTCGTCGGACGACGAAGGCGACACGTCGTCGGTCGGCACAGCGTCGGCCGGGGCAGCACCGGTCTGCACGGCGCCGGTCTCGACAACGGCGCCGACCCGCCGAACGAGCCCGTCCGCGATCTCGACGTCCCACAGCCCGGCACGCCCCCGCAACCGTGCGTTCGTGAGGATCATGGCGCGACACGCGCTCCGACGCGTCGGAGCTCCTCCACGCTGGAGACGACGAAGCTCAACGCGCCGTCGTCGTCCACGGGGCCCCGGAGCTCGTCGAGCGCGAGCGCGCCGCCGGCTTCGGCGCGCTCCTCGTAGGCGGTGGTCATGCTCCTCAGCGTTGCGAGCTCGTGCGCGTCCAGGTCGGGGTCAGCGGCGTACCACCGTGGGTCGTCCACCCACAGCGGCATCTCGGCCCGCGTGCCGATGACGCCCTCCACCGACAGCGGCACCGACGGGTTGGCGACCAGCAGCACCGCCAGGATGGCGTCCCAGTCCAGCACCCCCTCACCGACGGGGAGCAGGAATCGCCCGATGCCGTCCGCCGTCCGCCACAACCCCACGTCGCGCAGGTGCGTGGCACGAACGTACGGCGCGACGCGGCGCGCGGCCGCGACCGGATCCTCCCCTCGGACGACCACGTTGGCCGAGTCGAACGTGACCCCGAACGCGTCCGGCCCTGCCTCTTCGACGAGCCGGACGACCTCGCGTGACGTGATCTCCTCGTGCGTCTCGAGGTTGAGGTGGGCGTCGTTCGCGCGGAGCACCGGCGCGAGCAGGCGCAGCACCTTCGCGGTCGCGGCGAGCTGGGCGGGCCACGTCACGTCGGTGCGGAACCGGTCGCAGGCAAGGATCGAGGCGAAGCGGAACTGGTAGTTGCACGTGGCGGCCCACAGGTCGTGGACCCCGAGACCGGCCACCAGCTCGATGAGGCGACCGAAGCCCCGCAGGTAGTCGCCGTCGCCGACCTGCCGGAGCTGGGGAGCTCCGGGGCCGTGAAGGGGTTGACCTTCCCGATGCCGACCTGGACGTAGAGCCCGAGGTCGCGCGCGTGCGCCACGGCCTCGGCCATCTGGCCGCGATCCAGGGTGGGGCTCAGCTCCCACGGCGTACGCAGGAACACTCCGTCGAGACCGAGCTCGTGCGCGCGGTCGAAGGTCCACGCGGCACCGTGCTCGGCCGCGCCCGGAAACTTGCTCGAGTCGGTGCCGACCCTCACCGGTCCTCCCCGCTGAGGTCGACGAGCCCGCGCGCGAAGACGTTGGTGGGGTCGTACGCACGCTTGATGCGGATCAGACGCTCGTACTTCGGCCCGTACACCGCCCGCGCGACCTCCTCGTCCCCGGCGTCGGACGCGAAGTTCACGTACGTCCCGGCCTGGAAGGGCGCGAGCGCGGCGTCGAACGCCTTGGCCCAGGCGACGAGCGGGGCCTTCTCCCCGGGTACTCCCAATCGGCGCCGATGTTCGCACTGAACGGCGCACCGACCCCTGCCGTGGAGTCCCCCGACGAGTCCCGGGGCGTGCGTGACCCGGCGATCATCTCGATGGGGCACATCAGCTGGTGGGCGATGAACGCGCTCGAGTTGAGGGCACGTCCGGGATACGCGTCGGCATGCTCCAGCATCGTGTCGATGGCCTCAGGGGTCAGGTCCTGCAGGAACGTGTGCTTCCAGTAGTGGGCGACGCCGTACCGGAACTCGTCGTCCGTCGAGTGCTGCAAAGTGACGTGCGGGATGGTGCGCAACGACGTCCACAACGGCTCGAAGCCTTCGAACATCCCCTCGGTGAGGGCGGGTTCGTCGGCCGGGTCGCCGTAGGTCACCGTGGCCACCGAGATGATCGGCTCACCGCGATGGGCCGCGGGCACCTGCGACCAGTACTCGGGTGCCCGCAGCAGGCGAACGTACGTCCCCACGGTCGACGGTGCGTCCAGGCCCCAGCGGGCGAAACGTTCGAGAAGGGGACGCCTGTCGGCGGCACCGAAGAGCGCCTGGCGCACGGTCGCGAGCCCCGGGAGCGGGACGTACCGGAAGACGAACTCCGTCGCCACACCGAAGTTGTGGCCCGCTCCCCGCAGTGCCCAGAAGAGGTCGGGATGCTGGGTCTCGCTCGCTCTCAGGACGCGGCCGTCGGCGACGACGACCTCGATCTCGAGCACGTGGTCGACCGTTGCACCGAACTGTCGGGCGAGGTAGCCGAAGCCCCTCCGAGCGTGAGACCCGCCACCCCGGTGTGGGACACGACTCCGGCGGGGACCGCGACACCGAGCTCCGCGGCGGGGCGGTCGACGTCGCCCCACCGGCACCCGGCGCCGACCGTGACCGTCCCTGCGTCCGTGTCGAAGCGGACGTGGTCGATGGCGGCAGTGTCGATCAGCACCGCACCGTCCGCCACGGAGGTGCCGGCGAGGTTGTGGCCGCCCGAACGGACCGTCACCGGAACGTCGTGCTCGGTGCACCACACGAGTACAGCTGAGACGTCGGCTGCGGACCGGCACGCGACGATGGCTGCGGGGTACCTGTCGATGTCCGCGTTCCAGACCCGACGGGCCTGGTCGTAGGCGACGTCGGTGGGCGCCAGGACGACGCAGTCCAGGACGGCGGCGAGCTCGCCTGCGACGGCCAGGCTCCCGGCACGCTCCGGTGCGTCGAGAGTCGGGGTGCTGGTGGTCGGCATGGGGGTCCTCCAGGTGGCGGGCACTGTCGGGTCGTGAACGTCGTCTGCCGCAGGTGTCACTGCGGTCCTGCCCCGGCCGGGGCAGGCTTCAGGTCTTCTCCGGAGAGCGATGCGAGCACCGAGCGCAGGTGGGCCGCGCTCCGCGCCACGAACTCCTCGTGCGCCGGCAGTGCCGGCCGGGGCGCCCGGAGCTGTTCGAGTGTCTCCGCCTCGCCGGCGCGGGCGCGGTCCGCGTAGTCGTCGGCGAGCGACCTCAGCCGTGCGAGCTCGTCGTCGCTGAGGTCCAGGTGGCCGGCACGCCAGACCGGGTCCTGGTCGAGGATCGGCATCTCGGCGCGCACGGGTCCGATCCCCTCGATCGTCAGGTCGAGCTCCGGCCGGTGTTCGAGAACGTCGTGAAGCACGGTCGACCAGTTGATGACCCCCTCGCCGCAGGGTGCGAGGAAGCGGCCGATGGTGGGACCGAGCGGCACGAGGGCGGCGTCTCTCAGCTGCGTCGTGCGCACGTACGGCGCGACCCGGCGCACCCCGTCCTCCGGCACCTCCCCCGCACCGGCAGATTCCCAGGGTCGAGGCAGATCCCGATGGCGTCGGGCCCGACCTCCTCGACGAGCCGGGCCAGCTCGAAGGTCGTGACCTCTTCGTGGGTCTCGATGTTGAGGCTCACCCCGAGGTCTCGCAACGTGGGTGCGAGCAGGGTGAGGAACGACGTCGTCGCGGCCAGCTGGTCGGCCCAGGGCGCTTCGGCTCGGAACCGGTCGGTGATGTACAGGCCGTCGTACTGCCCCTTGAAGCCACCGAGGGCCGTCCAGGTCTGCGTCCACCCGTGGGCCGCGCACGCTTCGAGCATCCGCTGCATGCCGGCGAGGTAGCTGCCCTCGCCGATGTCACGGACGCGCGGCAGCTCAGCCGTCATGTAGGGGTTGACCTTGCCGACGCCCATCTCGACGTACAGCCCGAGCGCCTGCGCGTGCTCAGCGACCTCCCGCAGGGCTCCGGGGTCCAGGGTCGGGCTGATCTCGTCGATCGTCCGGAACAGCACTCCGTCGAGACCCGCCGCGGCTACCGCGTCGAGCGCCTCGTGCGGGGTCCCCCACAGCGACTTTCCGTCGACGATCTTGACGTCGCTCCCGATCCGGGTCATGCCGGCACCACGTGCACGGTCTTGGCGAGCGTGTTCAGCTCCTCGATCCCGTCCTCGGTGAGCATCACGGTGCCGCCGATGCAGATCCTGCGGTGACCGCGGATCGCGTTCGGCTCGAACGCGAACGCCATGCCGGGCGCGAGCTCGATGTCTCCGTCCTGCGGTTTGACGGGTGGCAGTGCCAGACCATCGAACATCGGGTCACCTTGCGTGTTCACGTGCGTCGCGGTGTTGGGCCAGCAGGGCCCGACGCCGTGCACCTGGGGTCCGGTGTTCCAGAACCCGTCGCGCAGCATCGGTGCCATCATGGCCTCGGCCAGCTCGTCGAACGTCGCCCCCGGACGTGCCAGCACGGCGAGCCCGGCGTCGTACGACTCGTGGCACGTCGCCTCGAGCGCCCGGGCGATGCTGTCGAGTTCACCGATGTGGGCCTCGATCTGCTGCTGGGTCTCGAAACCGCCGTAGAAGCTGAAGAGCTCAGCGGCCGCGGAGTCACCGGCCACCAAGACGCGGCCTCCTCCGCCCATCCCGATCCACTCGGGGCGCCCCCAGGAGAACCTGTCGCGGCCGGCCCGGAAGCAGACCACGGGGTCGTACGACCAGCCGCCGGCGGCGATCGTCGCACCGAGCGCCGCAGCGGCGACCTCGGTCTCACGGACACCGGGTCTCGTCGCGTCGACGAACGCGGCGCACGCCATCTCCCCGATCGCTGCGGCCTTGCGCACCATGGCCCGTTCCTCGGGGCTCTTGACGAGCGCCATGCGCTCGAAGTCCCCGCCCGCGTCGACGAACCGGACTGCGGGGAGGAGCTCGAGGACGCGGTGCCAGGTGGTGTATGCGATCCAACCGTCGTCGGCGCCGAACCCGAGCCCGGTGAGTCCGACGACGCCGACGGTCGCACCCTTGCCGAGCCCGTGCTCGGCAAGGAGGTCACGCAGGACCTCCGGGACCGGTCCCTGGCGGACGTCGTCGACCCATCGCTCGTAGCGGTCTCCGGACGGGTCCAGGCGCGCGAGCGGGTAGCGGCCGATCACGGTTGCGGTCGTCGCCGTCAGGACCGCGACGGTGCCGAGCTGTTCGTTCGAGATGTATCGGTCGTAGCCGTCTCTCCCGTTTCCGAAGACGACGAGCGCGTCGAGACCGTCGCGCGACATCCCGGCCCGCAAGGCCCCGTACCGCCGGTCCCTCTCCGCGAGCGAGAGCATCGGGAAGTCGTCGCTCGGGGGCAGCAGCGGTGCGATGATCGGATACGTCATGACAGTCCTTTCGTGGCCTCGTTGGTATGCAGAATGCCATCTACATTCCGGCCAGGGCATGCCTGATGTGTTACATCGCGGTAAAAACTGCCGAAGGGTCCTACCGAGGCACCGCTCTCATGTCAGAGTTGGTATGCCAACACGAAGGAGCACTCATGACCACCACCTCGCCAGAAGCTGTCGCCGGGACCATCCAGGACGACCCCGAGGCGCTCGCCGCGCAGATCGAGCAGCAGATGTCGGACACCATCGAGCTGCTCGGCCGATGGCGGGACTCCGCCGGAAAGAAATGGGGCCAGGTCGGCCTCGGCTCGCGTCCCGCGATCGTGGTGATCGACCTCGCCCGCTTCTGGACCCAGCCGGAGTACGCCGCCTACTGTCCCGGCGCCGAGAACACCGTCGCAGCGGTCAACGACCTGCTGGGACACGCGCGGTCCGCGGGCGTGCCCGTCGTCTTCACGACCCAGGCCTACCAGTCGACCGCGCGCGGACTCGTGTCAGCGACCGGGATGGCACGGAAGTTCCCCGGCAGCGGCGATCTCGCGCTCGGCAGCCGGGGCACCGAGCTCGACCCGGCCCTCGAGGTGCAGGAAGGTGAGCACCTCATCGTGAAGACCCAGTCCAGCGCGTTCGCGCACACCTACCTCGCGACCGTGCTCCACGACGCCGGCGTCGACACCGTCATCCTCACCGGCGTCGTCACGTCCGGCTGCGTCCGGGCGACCGCGGCAGACTCCCTGGCCAACGGCTTTCGCACGATCGTCGTGCCCGAGGCCGTCGCCGACCACCTCCCCGGCGCACACCAGTGGACCCTCTTCGACATCTCGACCAAGATCGGCGACGTCGTGCCGCTCGCAGACGTCAACGACTACCTGGACCGGGTCGGCGCGTCGACCGACTCCTGAGAGGGACACCACCGGTCATCTTCCTCGTCGACCCCTCTCGTCGGCCGCGGCGCGTCACGCCGCTCGTCGTCCCTGCCGCACGGCACGACGCGCACGCTCCCCAGCCGGGTCGAGCCGCGGCACCGCCTCCAGCAGCGCCTGGGTGTAGGGGTGGCGGGGAGACCCGTAGATCTCGTCACGAGTCCCCGACTCGACGGCCCGGCCGTCCTTGAGCACGACGAGCCTGTCGCACAGATAGCGCACCACCGCCAGGTCGTGCGCGATGAACAGGATCGACAGGCCCAGCTCCGTCCGCATGTCCGCCAGAAGATTGAGCACCTGGGCCTGCACCGAGACGTCGAGCGCGGAGACGGGCTCGTCGCAGACGAGCAGCCGAGGCTTCACGACGAGCGCGCGCGCGATGGCGATCCGCTGCCGCTGACCACCCGAGAAGGCGCGCGGGTGTCGATCGAGTGCCGACGCGTCCAGTCCGACGCGCTCGAGGACGTCGACCACCCGGTCGAGCCGCTCGGACGCCGGCACTCCCCCGCCACGACGAGCGGTTCAGCGACCAGGCTCCGGACCGTCATCCTGGGGTCCAGGCTGGAATACGGATCCTGAAAGACCATCTGGACCTCGCGCAGGAAGCGGCGGCGCCCCGAGCGTGACGGGGAGACGAGATCGATCCGGTCGAAGTCCAGGTCGCCGCCGTCGGGCTTCTCGAGCCCCATCACGCAGCGGACCGTCGTCGACTTCCCCGAGCCGGACTCCCCGACCAGCCCCAGCACCTCTCCCTCGGCCAGCTCGAAGGAGACGTGGTCGACGACCGTGTGCGCGGTGCGACCGGTCCCGAAGCTCTTCACGAGGTCGAAGACCTGCAGCAGGGGCCTCGACGTGGTGCTCTCGAACGGCACGGATCCCACTCTCGTCGATTCAGGCATCAGCGCTCTCCCGGGTGTCGTCCACCGCGTCGGCCACGGTCCGCAGCCTCTGCCCGGGTGCCGCGTCGATGCGCGGCACGGACTCGAGCAGGCCGCGAGTGTACGGGTGGTGGGGGTCGGCGAACAGCTCGTCGACAGGACGGGTCTCGACGAGGGCACCGGAGCGCATCACCGCCACGCGGTCAGCCAGGCCCGCAACGATCCCGAGGTCGTGGGTGATGAGGAGCACCGCAAGGCCGAGCTCGCGCGACTGCTCCTCGATCAGGTCCAGCACCTGCTCCTGGACCCGGACGTCCAGCGCGGTCGTGGGTTCGTCCGCGACCAGCAGGCGTGGCCCGCCGACGAGCGCGGCCGCCATCACGACGCGCTGGCGCATGCCACCCGAGAAGGCCGTGGGATAGTCGTGGGCCCTGCGGGCCGCGTCCGCCACCCCCAGCCGGTCCAGCATGGCCACGGCCAGCCGGCGTGCCTCACGCCGCGGAACGCCGCGGATCACCAAGGGCTCGGCTACCTGGTCCAGCACTCGTCGCACCGGGTTGAGCGCCGTCATCGGGTCCTGGAAGATCATGGCTATCCCGGAGCCTCGAACACGTCGCAGGTCCCCCGGCCGCGCCCCGACCAGCTCCCGGCCGTCGAACCGGACCGAGCCCGACACCTCGACGGTCCGGTCCAGCTGGACGAGCGCCTTGGCCACGGTCGACTTCCCCGAGCCGGACTCGCCGACCAGTGCGAGGCGCTCACCGGCCGCGATCTCGAAGGAGACGTCCCGAACGAGACGCGGCCCCTCGGACTCCCGGACCCGGACAGCGAGGTCCCGGACCTCGAGCAGGGGGCCGCCGGCGCTCATCCTCGGACCACCGTCGGGTCGAGGCGTGTGCGCAACGCGTCGCCGAAGAGGCCGAACGCGACCGCGGCGACCGTGATCGCGGCGCCGGGGAAGAAGGCCACCCACCACGCCGTCGTCACGTACTCCCGGCCGGCAGCGACCATCGAACCCCAGTCGGCACTCGGCGGGGCGGCACCCACACCTAGGAAGGCGAGGCCGGCGATCAGCACGATCGCGCCGGAGACGTCGAGCCCCAGCTGGACGTACAGCGAGTCCAACGAGTTCGGCAGGACGTGCCTGAGCATCGCCCGCCGCCGGGACATCCCGGTCAGGCGTGCGGCCTCGACGTACTGGGCCGCCATCGTCTCGCGCATGACGGAGCGCACGAGCCTCGCCGTGGCCGGCCACATCGCGATGACCATGGCGACGACCACGGAGGTCAGCGACGGGCCCAGCGCTGCGGCGACCCCGAGGGCGAGCACCATCGACGGGAACGCGAGGAACATGTCGACGACGCGCATGATCACCTCGTCGAGCCAGCGGGGCGATGCCGCCGCGAGGGTCGCGACGGCTGCCCCGACCGCCGCACTCAGAACGACCACCGCAACCGAGGAGAGCAAGGTCGCGCGAGTGCCCGCCAGCAGGCGTGACAGGATGTCGCGGCCCGAGTCGTCCGTGCCGAGCAGGTGCCCCGCCCCTGGTGGCAGGAGCGCCGTCGCCGGGTCGGCCCGGTACGGGTCGTGCGGCGCTAGCCAGGGCCCCACGGCCGCCAGGACCAGGAGCACGAGGACGAGCACCGTGGCGAGAACGTCGAGTGCGCCCGCGCGGCGACCCGCGAGACGGCGAGAGCCTCGGGCCAGCACCGCGCCGATCCTCGCGGTCGTCCAGCGCGGGGGCGTTCGCCACGGGAGTCCCGGGCTTCGACGTCGTCGGCCGGGGCTCGGTGCTCGACCAGATCGGGTGAGGACATGGGGCGCTCCCTCATGCGTGGGCCAGGTGCGACGAACGCACCCGCGGGTCGATGGCCATCTGGATCAGGTCGACCACGAGGCCGGCGAGAACGAAGACGGCACCCGTGACCAGGACGCCGCCCAGGACGGCGAAGGTGTCCTGGTTGAGGATCGCGGTGTACAGGTAGGTGCCGAGGCCGGGCATCGCGAAGACCGCCTCGACCAGGAGCGCTGCTCCGAGCATGAAGCCGAGCTGCATGCCGAGGATCGTCAGCGTCGAGCTCGCAGCCGCGGGTAGGGCGTGCCGGACGACGAGGCGCCAGGTCGTCACCCCCTTGGCGACGGCGAAGCTCGCGTAGTCCGTGCCGAGCACACCCAGCATGGTGGACCGCACGTTGCGCACCACCACCGCCAGGAAGGGCGCGCTCAGCGCGAGGGCAGGCAGGACGAGATGGGCCGCGGAGTCGGCGAACATCTGCGGGCTGCCGGCCAGGAGCGAGTCGACGAGCGTCGCGCCCGTGACAACAGGCGGGTCGAGGCCGTACCCGTTCGCTCCCGAGATCGGGGTCCAGCCGAGTCGCACGGCGAAGAGCCACTGCAACACCAGCGCGAGCCAGAACACGGGGACTCCGCCGCCCAGGATCGCGACGAGCCGGGTCGCCGCATCCGCGGCGCTCCCGTGACGCAATGCGGCGAAGGTCCCCAGCGGGATCGCGACCACCACGGTGAAGACCATGGCCACCAGGACCAGCTGCAGCGTGACGGGGAAGGCGACCTGGAGGTCCACCGCGACGGGCTGCTTGGTCGAGGCCGACCAGCCGAGGTCCCCGTGCAAGAGGCCGCCGAGGTAGTGCAGGTACTGCTCGACCATCGGCCGGTCCAGTCCCAGCCGTTGGCGCGCGGCCTCGATCTGCTCGGCGGTGGCGGTGCGTCCGGCCGCGACGCGTGCCGCGTCGCCGGGGATGAGCTTGGTCATGAGGAAGACCAAGGTGGCCACACCCCAGACGGTGAGGACGGCGAGCCCGACTCGCCGGAGCACGAAACGCGTCACCGCTGCTCCCTTCGGATGCCTGCTGCGTGGGCGGGGTGGCCTCGGCGTGCGCACGAGGCCACCCCGCGTGTGATCACTTCTGCACGAGGGTCGAGACGTCGAAGAGCTGGCTCGTGGGGTCGTAGCTGATCGACAGCCCCTTGCGGAGCTCGACGGTGGTGACCGGGTTGGAGATCATCGCCGCGACGTGGTCGTCGACGATGAGCTTCTGCGCCTGCGTGTAGTCCTCGCAGGCTGCGTCGGAGTCGGACTCGCTCAGCCCCTTCTCGAGGAGCGCGTCGACCTGGGGGTTCGAGTAGCGCGCGTAGTTCGTCTGGTCGATGAAGGCGGAGTCGTAGACCCGGTAGAGCATCGGCCCGATGGCGGGGTAGTACGGGAAGTCCCAGAGCAGACCGAGGTCGGGTGTGGTTCCGGCTTTCTTGATCATCGCGGTGTACTGCGGGTACGTCACAGGCTGGAGCTTGAGGTTCAGCCCGATGTCCTTGAGGTTGGACTGCAGGAGGGTCGCGGCCTTGGCGTGCTCGGGGATCGTCGTCTGGTAGGCCATCGTGACGGTCTTGCCCGTGGCTCCGGCCTCGGCGATCAGCTCCTTGGCCTTGGCGACGTCCTGCTTCGACGTCCCTGCGTCGTAGCGGCAACCGACGGAAGGCGCCGCGAGCCCCGACGCGATCTGACCCTGGTTCTGGAGGATCGACGACAGGTGCCCCTGGTAGTCGTACGCGAGCTGGATGGCCTCACGCACGCGGGGGTCCTTCGTGACGGCACCCTGGGTGTTGAACATGACGAAGAGCTCGAGAAGGCTCGGCAGGCTCTCGGCCTGGACGTCCTCGAGCTTCGCCACGGCGGCGGCGTCGGTCGGTGCCAGGCCGGTAGCGACGTCGACCCCGCCGGAGGTGAGCTCGTCGCGCAGCGTGCTGCTCTCCGCGATGTAGCGGTAGACCACCTGCTTGGGGCGGTCGTCGGTGTAAGCCCAGTAGTCGGAGAAGCGGGTGACCTCGGTCTGCTGGTTCGCCGCGTACTTCGCCAGCGTGTACGGCCCGGAGCCCGCGTCGTGGGTGGCGAGCCACTGCTGTGCGTCGTCGCTGCCCTCGTTCTGCTTCACGAGCGCGGAGTCGAGGATGTAGACCTTGCTGAGCGCTCCCACGAACGACGCGTCCGGCTTCTTGAGCGTCACCACGACGTGCGTGTCATCGGTGGCCTTGGCGCTGGCGTAGTCGGAGATGAACGAGGCGACTCCCAGCCCGATCTTCTTGTCCCGGTCGAGCGTGTACACCACGTCTGCCGCAGTGAGCTTGTTGCCGCTGTGGAACGTGACGTCGTCACGCAAGGTCAGCTCGACGGACGTGGCGCCCGTGCCGACCTTCCAGGCGGTGGCCAGCTCGGGGACCTCCTTGCCCGACTTGTCGTAGGTCA
The DNA here is from genome assembly GCF_030161555.1 of Luteimicrobium album. Classification (GTDB taxonomy): domain Bacteria; phylum Actinomycetota; class Actinomycetes; order Actinomycetales; family Cellulomonadaceae; genus Luteimicrobium; species Luteimicrobium album. Next base: position 1,756,559 of record NZ_BSUK01000001.1, on the reverse strand, counting down.
ACAGCTTGTCGTACATGGACGAGACCGTGAAGTCGGTCTGGACCTCGTCCGCGATCGCGGGCTCGAGGCTCTGCGGGACCGCGCCGGTCCCGATGATCACCGTGTCGGAACGCCCCCGGCGCTTGCCTGATCGCTCGCGGTGGTCTTCTGCGCCGCACCGGCGCAGGCCGACAGCAGCAGGCACACGACGGAGGCGGCTGCGGCCGCGGTGACGGTGCGGTGACGCGATGGTGCCATGGTCAGCTCCTTGGGGAGGTCGGTAGTGGGGCGGACGGGGTTCGTGGGGGCGTGCCGACCCGGGCTTCGCTCTCGGCCGCATGGGTGCAAGGCGTGCTCAGCGAGCCACGGGACGGCCAGCGTGGGTCGGGGCCGGATTCGAGCAGCTCGCCGGACCGCACGACGGCGCGAGGCGCGTCCGCCGCGACGGCCTCGGCGGCACTGCGCGCGTCGACGACGAGCAGGTCGGCCGGGGCGCCGGGTGACAGCCCGTAGCCGTCGATCTGCAGCGCACGGGCGGCGGCGTCGGTCGCGAGGTCGAGCGCGACCGCGAGGTCGTCGTCGTCGCGGAACCCCGACTGGTAGGCGATGGTCCGTGCGACACCGAGCATGTCGCCGTCCCCGAAGGGCCACCAGGCGTCCCGGATGTTGTCGGTGCCCGCGAAGACCGTCACGCCCAGCGCACGGAGGGCGAGGACGGGGGCATCGGACCTGCGGGGCCGTTGGTCATCACGGCGACGCCAGCGGTGGCGAGGCGCTCTCCGACGGCACCCAGCTCGGTGGCGGTGAGAGTGCCGAGTCCGTACGCGTGGCTGACGACGACCCGGCCGGCCATCCCGAGCGCGACCGTGCGGTCCGCAATCATTCCGAGCTGGCGTGCGGCCCGGGCCCCGAGGTCGTGGAGATGGATGTCGACGGGGGTGCCGTGGCGGGAGGCGAGGCCGAAGACCACGTCGAGATGTGCTTCCGCGTCGCCGTCGAAGCCTGCGGGGTCGAGGCCGCCGACCACGTCCGCTCCGAGCCGGAGCGCCTCGTCCAGCAGCCCGGCCACACCCGGCGACGCCAGGATGCCGCTCTGGGGGAAGGCGACGGTCTCGATCCGGAGCTGGTCCGCGAGCGCCTCGCGGAGCACGAGGACCTGCTCGAGCTGTGTCAGCCCGACCTGGAGATCGACGTCGACGTGCGTGCGGACGGCACCGGTTCCGGCACGGACGAGCTGGTCCGCGAGTGCTCGTGCACGGACGGACACGGGTGTCTCGAGCGCGGTGCGGAGCTCCTTCTCGGCGGAGACCCTCGCAGCGACGGAGGGGCCACCGCGGTGGGGCTGCCAGGCACCTCCGACGAGAGTCTTGTCGAGATGTGCGTGCCCGTTGACGAGAAGGGGAGGACGAGACGCCCGGCGACGTCGACCCGGACGACGCCCTCGCGCGGGGACGCGCCGCTCAGCCAGGTGGCGAGCTGGACGTCGGTCGAGCCGTCCGGCACGTGGGAACCTGCGGCCGTCTCGGTCGATCGGACGGACGTGATCAGCCCACCCTCGATCTCGACGTCGACGAGTCGGCCGTCGGCGAAGCGCCCCCGCGCAGGATGAGCCGGTACGTCACGTGGCAGCCTCCAACAGTCGATGCATTCCGGTATACAAAATGCCATCGGACTGTTTCGGGGCAAGCGGTCGGGAGTTAACTCCCTGTTACCGACCTCACGCGCGCAACCGCTGTCGCATGATCGCCAGCGACTCGCTCTTGGAGTGCTCGACGTGCGCGAACGCGAGCGACCCCGCGAGCTCGACCCGGCCGTCGAGAATGGCGCGGCACAGGTCGCGGTGCTCGGCGCACAGCACCTGCTGGTCCCGCTCCGCCTCCAGGAAGAACAGGCGACGCACCCGGCCATTGACGGGAACCATGAGCATCTCCAGCAACGAGTTGCCGGACAGGGCCAGGATCTCCTCGTGCAGCGACGAGTTCACGGCCGCGATCGCGGCGTCGTCACCAGACTCGAGGGCCGACTCCACCTTGTCGAGCGCCTCCTTCAGCCCCGTGCCGTGAGCGCCGCGCTCGCAGGCGCTCGCCGCGAGGCGCGCCGCGAGCACCTCGAGGCTGGAGCGGACCTCGAAGAGCTCCTCGACATCGCGCAACGTCAGCTCGGAGACCACGGCCCCGCGCCTCGGCACCGTGCGGATGAAACCCTCGGCCTCGAGTCGCGGGAACGCCTCGCGCAACGGGATGCGCGAGACGTCGAGCTCCTCAGCGAGATCACGCTCGCGAATCCGCTCTCCCGGCCGGATCCGGCCCTGGATGATCCGCTCACGAAGCTCGACGTAGATCTTCGTCGACAAGGACTGATCAGCGAGTCCGAGTGTGGTCGCCACCACGCACCTCCCGTTGTCCGCGGCGACGAGCCCGCCAAGGGCTGGCCCGCCATATCACCGGTCTAATGTATGCCATGTCGTCCGCTCAGCGGTCTCGAGCGTTCTTCCGGCTACCCCACGAAGACCGTCAGCCCACGAACACGCAGAACGGGTGCCCGTCGGGGTCGGCATAGACGCGCAGCGGCTCCTCGGGGTCGTCGGCGCGGTCCAGGAGGAGCGTCGCCCCGAGCGCGAGCGCCCTCCCGTGCTGCACCGCGAGCGCGGCGACATCGGGCACGGTCGTATCGAGGTGGAGCTGCTGCGGAACCCTCGGATCGGGCCACGTCGCCCGGGACAGTGCGTCGACCTGCTGGAAGGCCAGCCCGAAGTCCTCGCCCGGTTGCCGCAGCACGAGCCAGTCCGCGCCGTTCGGGTCGGGCTCGCCGGACGCCGGCGGCTCGTCGCCGCTCCGGTACACGAGCCCGAAGAGCTGCCGGTAGAACTCGGCGAGCCGACGCGCGTCGGTCGTGTCGAGGACGACCTGCCGGATCCGTGCGACAGGCGCCGGGGCCGACGCGGACGTACTGGCCTCGTCCATGGGACACCACCTCCCCGTCGAGACTCGCACCGTCGTGCGATGAGTTCCATGCGAGCGCACGGTCGATACAAGCACAACCCCATCGACCCACCGAGCTCACCAAGGAGAGACCATGCCTGCACGTGGAGAGGTGCCCGCGGGCGCCCCGATCTGGAACGACCTCACGACGGACGACCTCGACGCGACCGTCGCGTTCTACTCCGGGCTCTTCGGCTGGACCCACGAGGGTCGCGGCGAGGAGTACGGGAGCTACGGGACGTTCTCGCTCGGCGGCAAGCCGGTCGCGGGCGTCATGCCGCCCATGGATCCCGGGCAGCCGCTCGTGTGGTCCGTGCACCTGCACGCCCCTGACGTCGCCGCCGCCGTCGCCGCCGCCCGGCCGCCGGCGGCACGGTGCTCGTCGACGCGATGGACGTCATGGACCTGGGCAGGCTGGCCGTCGTCGTCGACCCCGCCGGCGCCGCGTTCTCGCTGTGGCAGCCCGGCACCCACCAGGGGTTCGCGGTCGTCGCCGAACAGGGCGCGCCCGGCTGGCACGAGCTCCACACCCAGGACTTCGACGGTGTGCTGCCGTTCTACGAGGCGCTCGGCTGGACGACGAGCGTCGTGTCGGACGAGCCGCACTTCCGGTACGCCGTCGACGAAGCAGGCGGCCAGCAGTACGCCGGGATCATGGACGACCCTCGCTCGGGCATGCCCGGACCGTCGTCCTGGCTCACGTACTTCGGTGCCGACGACGCCGACGCGACAGCCGCCCGCATCACCGAGCTCGGCGGGACCGTCGTCCGGGGGCCTGAGGACACCCCCTACGGCCGGCTCGTCAACGCGAAGGACCCGCGCGGCTCCGAGTTCTCCGTGATCGGCCCGAACATCGGCGACGCTCAGCCGGGCTGAGCCCGACGGGTTGGCGACGCCCGCACCGAGAGCCACGCTCCGGTGCGGGCGTCGCTGTGTCCGCACGCGCTCTTGCGTGGCGTCGCCCGGCTCGGTACGGTTTAGCGCAGAGGTTTAGCGTTAAATGTTGCTCAGGCCCTGACAGGCGACGACATCGTCGACCTCCCCGGCAGCACCAGCCGGGACCTCGAGCCGCCAACGACGGCGGCTCCCGACGAAACGGATGACCGTGTCACCAACACCACGCATCTTCACCGCCCCACGCCCGCACAGCGGCCGGCTCCGACGGACCACGGCCGCGCTCACGGCCCTGGCGACCGCGCTCACCACCGCCGCCGTCCTGGCCGTCGGCACGGCACCGGCCCACGCCTCGACGGCCCGCTACGAGGCGGAGAGCGCGACGCTCTCCGGCGGCGCAGACGTCGAGCACGACCACACCGGCTACAGCGGGTCCGGCTTCGTGGGCGGCTTCACCGACCAGAACCAGGGCACGGCGCGCGTCACCTTCCAGGTCACCGTGCCCGACGACGGCCCCTACGACCTCGCCCTCGGCTACGCCGACGGCACCTCGACCACCCGCACGGTCTCCTCGCCGTGGACGGTGGCAGCCCGCAGCAGGTCACGCTGCCCGCCACGGACAGCTGGGACGCCTGGGCGACCGCCACGATCCGCGTGACGCTGACCGCAGGCAGCCACAGCGTCGCGTACTCGTACGGGACGGGCGACAACGGCAACGCCAACCTCGACTACCTCGACGTGACCAGCGCCGACGGTGGCACCGGGACGAGCGAGCCCTCGACGGGCCCGCTGTTCGAGGCCGAGGACGCGACGCTCGCCGGAGGCGCGGTGGTCCACGACGACCACACCGGCTTCACGGGCTCAGGCTTCGTCGGCGGCTTCACGGACGGCAACAAGGGCAACGCGGCCGTCTCGTTCGAGGTCGCGATCGACGCGGCCGGCGACCACGACCTCGCACTGAGGTACGCGAACGGGACGGGATCCACCCGGACGTTCACCCTCACCGTCGACGGGGTGTCCCGCCAGGTCAGCCTGCCCGCGACCGCGAGCTGGGACTCCTGGGCCACCGTGACCCAGAGCATCTCCCTCGATGCCGGCGACCACACCGTGACCTACGCGTACGGCACCGCGGACAACGGCAACGCGAACCTCGACAGCCTCACCGTCACAGCGACCGAGCCGACCGACCCCGGCGACCCGGGCGACCCCGGGAACCCGCCGGCAGCAGGCAGTGGCGAGGCCGAGGACGCGTTCCTCTCGGGCGGCACCGAGGTGGCCACCACGATCGGCGGGTTCGCCGGCACCGGGTACGTGCACGGCTTCCAGTCCGACGGCGCACGCGTGGTCCGCACGCTCGCCGCCGACGCCGCCGGCGCTCAGGACCTCACGGTCCGGTTCGCCAACACGTCCGGCGCGACGCGCGACCTCGCGGTCGTCGTGAACGGGCGCTCCACAGGCACGCTCGCGCTGGCGAACGGCTCGGGCTGGCAGGACGCCACGGTCGCCGTCGCGCTGCGCGCCGGGCTGAACACCGTCCAGCTCCGGGCCACTGCGGCCGGCGGCGACGTCGCCGTCGACTCCCTGACCGCCGAGGACGAGGGGACGCTCGCGTCCCGGGGCGCCACGCGCCCCTACACGGAGTACGAGGCCGAGGACGGCGCACTCGTCGGCGGCGCCACGGTCCTCGGGCCGGACCGGACGTACGGCACCGTGGCGGCCGAGGCGAGCGGACGCGAGGCCGTGCACCTCGGCGCGCCCGGGCAGGGCGTGAGCGTGACTCTCACCCAGCCCGCGAACGCCATCACCGTGCGCTACTCGATCCCGGACACGAGCGACGGGGCCGGGCAGACCGCCCCGCTCGCGGTCTACGCCGACGGGACCAAGGTCGCCGACCTGTCCACCACGTCGGTGTACTCCTGGGTCTACGGCGCCTACCCGTACACGAACGTCCCGTCCCAGGGCTCCCCGCACCACTACTTCGACGAGGCCCGGGTGCGCGTGGGCGACCTCGCGGCGGGCACGGTGCTCACGCTCCGCAAGGACGCCGACGACACCGCCGGGTCGTACGACATCGACCTGGTGGACGCCGAGACCGTGCCGACGGCGGCCACCGCACCGGCGGGCGCCGTGTCGATCACGTCGTATGGTGCCGCCACCGACGGCTCCGACTCCGCTCCCGCGATCGACGCCGCGATCAGCGCGGCGAAGGCGCAGGGCTCGCCCGTCTGGATCCCGCAGGGGACGTTCACGGTCTCGCGACGCATCGACGTCGCCGGCGTGACGGTCCTCGGCGCGGGACCCTGGTACTCAGCGATCCGCGGCAAGGACGGCAAGGGCGGCTTCTTTGCCACCGGCAGCGACGTCACGCTCGCCGACTTCGCGATCCTCGGGGACGTCCGCTACCGCGACGACCAGAACTTCGACGCCGCGCTCGAGGGGAACTTCGGCTCCGGCTCGCTCGTCCAGAACCTCTGGATCGAGCACACGAAGGTCGGTGCCTGGGTCGACTCGGGCACGCGCGGCCTGCTCATGACGGGCCTGCGCATCCGCGACACCTTCGCGGACGGCGTCAACCTGCACGCCGACGTCCAGGACACCCGGGTCGAGCAGTCCACCGTGCGCAACACGGGCGACGACGGGCTCGCGATGTTCTCCGAGGGTTCGCCGGTGACCCGTTCGGCCTTCGTGTCCGACACCGTCCAGGCGCCCATGCTCGCCAACGGCGTCGGCATCTACGGCGGGGCGTCGAACGCCGTGACCGACACCGTCGTCGCTGACACCGTGACGGCGTCCGCGGGCATCGCCGTGAGCACGCGCTTCTCGCCGGTCCCGTTCAGCGGGACGACGACGGTCGCCCGCGACACCCTGACCCGGACCGGCGGTTACGAGCCGAACTGGGCCAGCCAGCTCGGCGCGCTGTGGATCTACGCGGACACGGCCGACATCACGACGCCGGTCCGGGTGACCGACATCCGGATCGACGACAGCACCTACCAGGGCGTGCTCATCAGCTACGCGCGGACCGTCACCGGGGCCGCGTTCGACGGCGTCACGATCGACGGATCCGGCACGTACGGGATCGAGCTCAACGCCCAGGGCAGCGCGTCGTTCACGGACGTCGCGGTGTCGGGCAGCGGCTCCGGGGTCTCGACAACCTCACCGGCTACACGCTGGTGCGGGGCTCGGGCAACTCCGGCTTCTGAGACGGGCCGTGCGTCGCGGGTCAGGGCCCCACGACGCACGGTCGCACCGAGCGGCGGGGCGACGGACACTCTCGGGTCCGCCGCCCCGCCGTGCCCTGTGTCGCTCAGCCCTGGTCGAGGATCCGGCCCAGGAACTGGCGGGTGCGCGCCTCGACGGGGTCGACGAGCACCTGCTCGGGCGGCCCCGACTCGAGCACGCGCCCGCCGTCGAGGAAGACGACGCGGTGCGCGACGGCACGCGCGAAGGCCATCTCGTGGGTCGCCATCACGATCGTCCGGCCCTGCTCGACGAGCTCGCGCACGAGGTGCAGCACCTCGCCCACGAGCTCGGGGTCGAGCGCGGACGTGATCTCGTCGAGCAGGAGCAGCCGCGGGTCGCAGGCGAGCGAGCGTGCGATCGCGACCCGCTGCTGCTGGCCGCCCGACAACCGGTCGGGGTACTCGTCGGCCTTCGCGCCGAGTCCCACCCGCTCGAGGAGCTCACGCGCCCGCGCCTCGGCCTCGGCGCGCGGCACCCGGTGGACGCGCCGCGGCGCGAGGGTCACGTTGTCGAGCACCGACATGTGCGGGAACAGGTTGTACGCCTGGAAGACGACGCCGATGCGCCGCCGCACGGCGTCCTCGTCGACCCTCGGGTCGGTTATGTCCTGACCGTCCAGGCGGATGATGCCGTCGTCGACGACCTCGAGCAGGTTGATGCAGCGCAGGAGCGTCGACTTGCCGGACCCGGAGGCGCCGATGAGCGCGACCACCTCGTGCTCGCGCACGTCGAGGTCGACGCCGCGCAGCACCTCCGCCTCGCCGAACCGCTTGACGACGCCCGCGCACTCGAGCACCGGAGTCGTGGTGCCCACCGCGGCCGACGACGTCTCCGCGCTCACAGCACGGCCCCCGCTCGCTCGCGGCTCTCCCGGCGCCGGGCGACCCGGTCGGCGAACCGCGCCGTCGGGACGGCGAGGCACACGAAGAGCAGGCCCGCGACGACGTACGGCGTGAAGCTCGCCGCACGCGCGGACTCGATCTGCGCGGCCCGGACGGCGTCCACCGCGCCGAGCACCGAGATCAGGCCGACGTCCTTCTGCAGCGCGACGAAGTCGTTGAGCAGCGGCGGCAGGACCCGGCGCACGGCCTGCGGCAGCACGACGACGCGCATCGACTGCGCGTACGAGAGCCCGAGCGAGCGGGCCGCCGCGCGCTGCGACGGGTGGACCCCCTCGATCCCTGCCCGGAACACCTCGGCCACGTAGGCGCCGTAGCAGAGCACGAGCGCGATCGTCCCGAGCACCACCGGCGACGTCGGGACCCCGCTGAGCCGCAGCCCGGGCAGCCCGAAACCGACGATGTACAGCAGGATGATGAGCGGCATCCCGCGGAAGAAGTCCGTGTAGGCCGCGGCGAGCAGCCGCAGCGGGAAGAACACGGACGCCCGCAGGGTCCGGGCGAACGCGACGAGCAGCCCCACCGCGAGGATGCAGAGCTCGCTCACCACGAGCACCCGGACGTTGAGCCACAGCCCCTCGAGCACCGGGACGAACGACTCCTTCGCGACCGGCCAGCTCAGGAAGGACTGCTTGACCCGCGGCCACCCGGGCGAGTGCGTGATCCCGAACCACACGACGACCGCGAACACGACCGTGCTTGCGAGCGCGACGCCCGTCGACCGCCGCGACCGCGAGCGCCGGTACGCCTCGCGATCGAGCTGGACGGCGCTCGGCCCGCCTGCGGTCGGTGCGTCCCCGCCCGCGGCCGGCAGGGCCGTGCTCACGACAGCTCGGGCGCGTTGCCCTCGCTGCTCAGCCACTGCTTCTCGAGGGCGGCGAGGGTGCCGTCCTCACGCAGTGCGTCGACCGCGGCGCTCAGGCAGGAGGTGAACGCGCTGCCCTTGTCGAGGACGAGCCCGAACTGCTCGGGGGTGCCGCCCGACTGCGGGAGCTGCCCGACGATCACCCCGTCGTCGAGCTGGGCGGAGGTCATGTAGAACGCGGTCGGCAGGTCGACCACGAGCCCGTCGATCTGCCCGTTCTTGAGGGCCGCGAGCGCGTCGTCGTTGCTGTTGTAGACGCGGGGCTTCTTGCTCGGGTCGAGGGCGGTCGCGGCGTCGTACGACGTCGTGCCGACCTGCGCGCCGAGCTGGACGTCCTTGAGCGCGGCGAGGCTCGTCGCGGACGCCGCCTTGTTCCCCTTGAGCGCGATGACGGTCTGGCGCACGTCGTAGTACGGGGACGAGAAGTCGACGTTCTGGCGACGCTCCTCGCTGATCGAGAACTCGTCGATGTCGGCGTCGAAGGTCTTGGGGCCGGGCGCGATGGCGTTGTTGAACGTGACGCGCTTCCACACGACGTCGGCGGGGTCGAACCCGAGCTTGGTCGCGATCGCCGCGGCGACGGCACCCTCGAAGCCCTTGCCGTTCTCGGGCTTGTCGTCGACGAACCAGGGCTCGTACACCGGCTGGTCCGTCGCGAAGGTCAGCTTGCCGGCCGTCAGGGTCTCTCCTCGGCGCACGTGGCGGGGTCGACCGCCGCGGTCGAGGCGCCGGCCGCCGTGGAGCCGCCGGTGGACGACGTGCCCCCGTCGTCCTCGGGCGAACACGCCGCGACGGCCAGGGCGAGCGCAGGGGCGAGGACGGCGACCGCGAGTGCGGGACGCATGCGCATGATGACTCCTGTTCGTCGGGTTCCCCTGCGAGGCCCGGGCGACGTGCGGACTCGCGACGCCGCGCGCGGATGGCTCATCGTCGCCGGTCGCGCGGCAGCCTGTCCATGCCGGGCCGGGCCGGACGGTTTCAGCCTGCAGATCCGAGGGTCACGAGCGCGAGCAGGACTGTCGCGCTCGTCCACACGAGCGGGGCCGTCCCCGACGGGCTGCCACCTGCGAGCACCTTCTCGGGGAACGACCCGGCCGGCGTGCGGTGCGCGTCGAGCCAGTCGAGCAGGCGCGTCGCGAGCGTCCGGTCCGCGGTGGCGGTTCCCGACGCGGCCCCGAGCGCGACGAGCGCGGTCTCGGGCGTCCAGCTCACGCCGTCCTCGGCCCAGTGCGCACCCGGCGCCAGGCCTCCGGCCGGCCGTTGCATCTGCCCGACGGCGGAGCGCAGGGCCGCGCGCACGTCGCCGTCGTCGGGCGCTGTGCCGGGCTGGAAGGGAGGCAGCAGGAAGGCGCCGGCCGCGTCGCGGGCGCTGCTGCCGGGGTACCGGCCGTACGACGGCGCGAACCCGGCGTCGATCCCCGCGGACAGGCGCTGGCCGGCGGTCCCGGCCGAGCGCACGCCGTCGGCGTCGCCGAGCAGGCCGTAGAGGTGGGTCGCGGCGCGGAGCCCGGCCAGCAGCGGGGCCGCGGTGCCGAGCGTGACCGTGTCCTCGCGCTTCTCCCAGTAGTCCGGCGACGGCGCGGGCAGGCCAGTGGCACCGAGCGCACGGACGGCCGCGGTGGTCCCGCGGTCGAGGAGAGGCTGGAACTGTGCGAGGACGGCGGGACGCGCGGCGGCGGGCGCCGCGTCGACCGTCTCGCCCAGCGCCCACAGGAGCCAGCCGATCCCGTCGGTCTGGGGGTGCGGTCGTCGGGCGGACCGCTGCCGTCGGGCAGGTAGCGAGCCTCGACGGTGCCGTCGGCGGCCTGCGCCCGCTGGTAGAAGGCGAGGACGCGGCGGGCGTTGTCGAGGTGGCCCGTGCGGGCGTACGCGACCGCGACGAACGCGCCGTCGCGCGGCCACGCGTACCGCCAGGACGCGGAGCCGGACGCGAGGACGGCGCCGTCGTCGAGGGTCATGGTGCGCAGGTCGAGCAGGGCGTCGCGGGCCATGTCCTCCCAGCGCGTCCCCGCACCGGGGACGCTGCCGGACGCGAGCCAGGTGCGCTGCGCGGCGGCCTCCGCGGTCGCGCCCGCGACGGCACGGGTCCCGGGCTCGAGCCCGGTCCCGTCGACGGCCACGCGGACGAGGTCGCCGTCGGCGTCGCGCGCCATGGCCGCGAGGTAGAGGGGCTTGTCGGAGTACGCCGTCCGGCCCAGGTGGTTGGTCCCGGCGACCCCCAGCGTCACGACGAGCGCGGCTCCGGCGACGAGCGCGAGCTCGCGACGCCACCATCGGCGTACACCAGCTCGTCGTCCCACGGTCATCGACGCACTGTACGCCCGGGCCGCCGCCGATCACGACGGGGTCGGCGCGGAGGTAGGCAGGGACGCGTACGAATTCACCTCCGACTATCGTCGGAGCGTGACCGAGAACTCCGCCGCGCCCGCCTCCCCCAGCTCCCCCGTGGACCCCACGACGACGACCGCCTGGACGGCCCTCGCGAGCCTCCGGGACGGCCTCGAGCCGGACCTGCGAGGCTGGTTCGCCACCGACCCGGGCCGCGCCGAGCGCCTCACGCTCCAGGCCGGCGACCTCACCGTCGACCTGTCGAAGAACCTCGTGACCGACGACGTCCTCGCGCAGCTCGTCGCCCTCGCGCGCGACGTCGACGTGCCCCGGCGCTACGCCGCGATGCTGCGTGGCGACCACATCAACGTCACCGAGGACCGCGCCGTCCTGCACACCGCGCTGCGTCGCCCCGACGGCGCCGAGCCCGAGCTCGTCGTCGACGGCCAGCACGTCGACGACGACGTCCACGAGGTCCTCGGCCGCGTCTACGAGTTCGCCGACAAGGTGCGCTCGGGCGAGTGGACGGGCGTCACGGGCAAGCGCGTCGAGACGGTCGTCAACATCGGCATCGGCGGGTCGGACCTCGGGCCGGTCATGGTCTACGAGGCGCTCAAGCCGTACGTGCAGCCGGGCCTCGAGGCGCGGTTCGTCTCCAACATCGACCCGTCGGACGTGTACGAGAAGACGGCTGACCTCGACCCCGAGACGACGCTGTTCATCGTCGCGTCCAAGACGTTCGGCACGCTCGAGACCCTGACCAACGCGCGCCTCGCCCGCCAGTGGCTCTGGGACGCGCTGGTCGCGAACGGTGCCATCAGCGACACCGACGAGGCCCGCACCGCGGCCGTCGGCAAGCACTTCGTCGCGGTCTCGACGGCGCTCGACAAGGTCGCGGCGTTCGGCATCGACCCGGCGAACGCGTTCGGGTTCTGGGACTGGGTCGGCGGCCGCTACTCGGTCGACTCGGCCATCGGCACGTCCGTCGCGATCGCCGTCGGCCCGGACGCGTTCGAGGAGTTCCTCGCCGGGTTCCACGCGATCGACGAGCACGTCCGCACGACGCCCCTCGACCAGAACGTGCCCGTCCTGATGGGGCTGCTCAACGTCTGGTACACGAACTTCCTCGACGCGCACACCCACGCCGTCCTGCCGTACGCGCAGTACCTGCACCGCTTCCCGGCGTACCTCCAGCAGCTCACCATGGAGTCGAACGGCAAGTCGGTCCGCTGGGACGGCACGCCGGTCACGACCGAGACCGGCGAGGTCTTCTGGGGCGAGCCCGGCACGAACGGCCAGCACGCGTTCTACCAGCTCATCCACCAGGGCACGCGCCTCATCCCGGCGGACTTCATCGCCGTCGCGAACCCGGCCCGGCCCCTCGCGGACGCCACCGGCGACGGCGGTGCCGTCCAGCCGGGCGCGGACGTGCACGCCCTGTTCCTCGCGAACTTCTTCGCGCAGACCAAGGCCCTCGCGTTCGGCAAGACCGCCGACGAGGTCCGTGCCGAGGGCACCCCGAGGCGATCGTCCCGGCCCGCGTGTTCTCCGGGAACCGTCCGACGACGTCGATCCTCGCCCCCACGCTCACGCCGTCCGTCGTGGGACAGCTCATCGCGCTCTACGAGCACATCACGTTCGTCGAGGGCACGGTCTGGGGCATCGACTCGTTCGACCAGTGGGGCGTCGAGCTGGGCAAGAAGCTGGCGCTCGAGATCGCCCCGGCGGTCGAGGGCGACGCGGCCGCGCTCGACGCTCAGGACCCGTCGACCAAGGCGCTCATCGCGAAGTACCTGGAGCTGCGCGAGTCCTGACGCCACCACGCCCGACGGCGAAGGGGCAGTGCGCTGCTCCCCGCCCCGGACCCAGCCAAGATCCAGGTCCACCGCGTAGAGTGTGGGTGATCCGCACCACGAGCGTTCGCTCATCTCCAGGCTGGGAAGTCGACCCGAGCACCTGCGAGGCAGCGTGACCGCACTCACTCCCACCGTCCGTCCGGCCGTGACGCCGGGCTCCGCGACACCACGCGAGGCCGCGACCGGCACGTACGCGGCCCTCCTCCGGACGGTGCGCGACGCGGGTCTCCTCCGTCGCACGCTCGGGTTCTACGGCACGACGGCGGGTGTGCTCGCCGCGGCGTTCGCCGGTGTCTTCGTGGGCGTCGCGCTGCTGGGCGACACGTGGTGGCAGCTCGCCCTCGCCGGCGTCCTCGGCGTCGTGCTGACGCAGTTCGCGTTCCTCGGCCACGAGGCGTCGCACCGGCAGATCTTCACGTCGGGCCCGGTGAACGACCGGGTGGGCCGGTGGCTCGCGAACGGCGTCGTCGGGATCTCGTACTCGTGGTGGATGAACAAGCACACGCGGCACCACGCCAACCCGAACAAGGTCGGCAAGGACCCGGACATCGAGTTCGACACGATCTCCTTCACCGAGGAGCAGGCCTCGCAGCAGAAGGGCTGGCGGGCCGTGCTGACGCGCCGGCAGGGCTGGATGTTCTTCCCGCTCCTCACGCTCGAGGGGCTGAACCTGCACTTCGCGTCGATCAAGAGCCTCGTCACCGACCGACGCGAGGGCTGGGTCCGCGAGATCGTCACGATCTCCGTCCGCCTGGCCGTGTACCTGGGCCTGGTGTTCTGGCTGCTGCCGCCCGGTATCGCGGCGGCCTTCGTCGGGGTGCACCTCGCGGTCTTCGGCGTGTACATGGGGGCGTCGTTCGCGCCGAACCACAAGGGCATGGCGATCATCCCTCACGACTCGAAGCTCGACTTCCTGTCGCGCCAGGTGCTGACGTCGCGCAACATCGTGGGCGGACGGATCGTCTCCGACCGTGGCCTGACCCAGGTCTACGGCGGCCTCAACTACCAGGTCGAGCACCACCTCTTCCCGAGCATGCCGCGGCCGCACCTCGCGAAAGCTCGCGAGATCGTCCGGGAGCACTGCGCGCGAATCGGCGTGCCGTACACGGAGACGACGACGCTGCGGTCGTACGGGATCGTCGTGAAGTACCTCAACCGCGTGGGCCTCGCGGCGCGCGACCCGTTCGACTGCCCGACGTTCAGGACCCTACGGCGCCAGTAAGGGGTCCGGGCGCCGTGGCGCCGGCGTTTGTGCGCCCGCGCGTCGCGCGCGTCGCGCGCGAGGATCGAACCTGCGCACCCGACGGAGGGCAGGGAGACGACATGAGGTTCCGCGCGACGCTCGAGCTCAATGGGAAGACCGCTACCGGGATCGAGGTGCCGCCCGACGTCGTCGAGGCGCTGGACGGCGGCAAGCGGCCCGCCGTCCGCGTGACGATCGGCGACCACGCGTACCGCTCGACGATCGGCGTGGCGGGCGGGCGGACGCGGCTCCCGGTGAGCGCAGAGAACCGCGCGCGGGCAGGGATCGCCGCGCGCGCCGCGTTCGACGCGGTGTCGTTCAGCGGGAAGCGCCGCTACGTGGACCCGATCGTGCAGGCCAAGGCCCCCGAGACCCGCGAGCGCCGTACCGCCAAGGCCGTCGCCGACCTTGACTGAGCAACGCTCAACGCTTCGTCCTACTCGTCGGAAGCCATCGAATGGCCGGCCCCCGTTGGGGCCCTTCCGGATCCTTGATCACCACGTTGGCTGCCCTGAGCTCGTTGAGCATCTGTGACGCCTGCTGAACGTCGAGGTCGAACATGTTGCGGATGGTCTTGTTGGTGATCCATCCGTATTCGTTGAGATGCGCCTCCACGCGTGGCCGAGCAGATTCGGCCCTTGCTCGATGCTGGACGGCCGTCCCTAACGCGGATGCCACGCTGGGTCGGAGCCGCCAACGCAGACCTCGACGAGCATCTCCGTCCCTCTCGATCAGCGCATCAGCCCCGACCGCGAGGACTTCGAGCCGGTCCGTCGCTTCTTGCTCGCTGACCTGCAGCAGGCGAGCCGCGTCTGCCGGCGTGGCAGTCGGGCGCTGACAGAGGTGAGCAAGGACGAGCATCGCGTCCACGTTGTCTCGCATCGTGCGTGGGAGCGTGGCGACAAAACCAGCGAATGCGCGATTCGGCGCGCCGCTCGTGAAATAGACCTCGACCGAGTAGTCGTCAGTCCTGATGCCCGGCGCCTGCTGCCCGACTCGAATCTGCTCTCGAAACATTCGGTCGATGCCCCGAGACGCGCGCTCAGCGAGCCCCAGCTGCTGGAGTGCCGCCATCAACGTGACGTTTCGGGGCGTCGAGACCGTGCTCAACAGACGATCCTCCGTCACCCCGAACGGCAAGGCGCCGGGCGACCACACCCTGAGCGCGTTCGGCGAGTGGTCGACGACGACCCGTTCCGGTCTCGCGTAGTCGCGATGCACCAAGGCGTTCGTGACAGCCTCGTCCACGGCGATCGGTGAAAAGTCCGGTAGTGCGACTTCCTGCCCGCCTGCGAGCGCGATGTGACCGACCTCCGGGTCGATCGCGGAGCGGATCGCGGCGAGCGTGTTCGGGAGCAACAGGACCAGGGGTTCACGGAACCGTCGGATCGATGGCTCGGCTCCCGCCGCAGGTCGCGACAGCATGTCGAGAACGTCGAGTTCCGGAGTGCAGAAGAGGATCTCGCCTGCGGTCAGCAGCCGATCGTCACGGTCGACGACGTTGAGCGAGCGGAGCAGGCTCACGTCATCGAGGTCCGCCATCTGGCTCCGGAGGTCCACGAGCCGGCCGAGTAGCCGCCGCGCCTCTTGGAGTGCCGACGAGGAGACCTCACTGATCGAGCGATCCGAAGGTCGAGCAGTGAAGTCGGGGTTCCGCCGATCGTGGGCGAGAGCGCGACGAGCATCTTCTGTGAGTGGAGCACAGGAGGTTCCGGACCGAGCCAGGGCCTTGCCCTTGCTGTCAGTGACGAGATCGAGCGCCTCGGGGACGGTGACCACACCAACAGGCGAACACCGAGGTACTCGATCTCCTCGATCGGCACTGTCAGAGCCGGTCGAGTGTTCCCGTAGATACGGTTGCGGAGGAAGGTGGGGTCTTCGTTGGTCCCGAGGAAGGCGGCCGCCCCTGGCGTGCGGTCATCGACGCCGAGCACGATCCGCCCGCCCCGTCCGTTCGCAAAGCAGACCACAGCGTCCACGAGCTCCTCGACGAGACGAGCCCGCGGGTTCCCAGGAGCCCCGCGACCCGTCACGGTGTGCGGATCGCGTTTGAAGTCGAGCGTCTCCGTCTCGACCGAGCGCGCCTCGGCGCCGTCAGCGATGCGTTGGAGCGCGTCACCCAGCGGATCGAGTTTCATAGTGAGTTTCGAGCACAGCAGACACTGCAGCGAAGCAAGAAACTCGGAAAAAACTCCGTGCCGTCGGGCCCAGGAACGTCAGTCCCGCGTCGCGACGACGAACGTCCGCCGGAACGGCAGGACGGTCCCGTAGGCGCGCTCCGGGTACGCCGCCCGCAGCCTCGCCTTGTACTCCTCCACGAAGGCCGGCCGGACGTCGTCGGGCAGTGCGGCGAGGACCGGTCGCGCGCCGGTCGCGGAGATCCAGGTGAACACCGCGTCCGGCCCCTGGAGGACGTGGAGGTACGTCGTCTCCCAGGCGTCGACGGTCCAGCCCGGCTGTGCGAGGACCTCGAGGTACTCCTCGGCGCGATGCACGTGGACGCGCGCCGTCCCCTGCGTCCAGCGGGCGTACGGCTCGGTCGCCGCGAGCTCGTTCAGGATCGCGTGGCTGGGCGCGTCCTGGTTCGCGGGGACCTGGACCGCCAACGTGCGTGCTCCCGGGCCTCGCCCCAGCAGGTCCCTCCAGCGCGCGAGCACGTCCAGGTGCCCGGGCACCCACTGCAGGGCGGCGTTGCTGACCACAAGGTCGGGGGCGGCGTCGGGCGCGTAGTCCGCGAGGTCACCGAGGACGAACTCGGCCTCGTCGCCGTGCTCCGCCCGCGCCTGCTCGACCATCGCGGGCGACGAGTCGACCCCGGTCACGACGGCGTCGGGCCAGCGGGCGTGGATCGCCGCGACCAGGTGGCCGGGCCCGACGCCCAGGTCGAGCACGGTGCGCGGCGTCCCCGGGACCCGGGCGAGGAGGTCGACGAACGGCCGGCTGCGCTCGTCGGAGAACCGCAGGTAGTGGCGGGGGTCCCAGTCGGACGGGCGCGCGGTCACCGGTGCAGGACCCGCCGCGCGAGCGTGTTTCCGAGCATCTGCGCGAGCTGCACGAGCACGATGATCACGGCCACCGCGACCCAGGTCACGATGTCGTTGTAGCGGTTGTAGCCGTACTGGATCGCGAAGTTGCCGAGCCCGCCGGCACCGACGGCGCCCGCGACCGCGGACATGTCGAGGATCCCGACGAACAGGAACGCGTACCCGAGGATGAGCGGCGCGAGGGCCTCGGGCACCAGGACGCGGACGAGCGCGTTGACCTTCGACGCGCCCATGGCGCGCGCCGCCTCGATGACGCCCGGGTCCGCGGAGACGAGGTTCTGCTCGACGAGGCGCGCCGTCGCGACGATCGTCACGACCGTCATCGGGAAGATCGCGGCCTGGACGCCGAGCGTCGTGCCGGTGATCGCGAGCGTCGCGGGCCGCACGGCCGTGAGGAAGATGATGAACGGGATGGGCCGGATCAGGTTGACGACGAAGCTCAGCACCCCGTACGCCCAACGGCTCTGGTAGAGGCCGCCGCGACGGGTCGCGTAGAGCGCGAGACCGTAGACGAGGCCGATGATCCCGCCGATGACGAGCGCGGCGAGGACCATCTGCAGGGTCTCGCCGATGGCCTGGCGCAGCAGCGGGCCGTCGTAGTCCCAGGTCCACTCGTTGGTACCGTGCACGATCATCGGGCGCCTCCTCCTCCTCGGGCAGGACCCAGCGGGCGTCGGGCCGCGGGTCGGCGGCGGTCCCGAGGTCGACGACGGACGCCGCCTCGGCGAGGCGCGCGAACGCCTCGTCCGCCTGGGGTCCGGTGAGCTCGAGCGTGAGCGAGCCGAACGGCCGCTCCCCGACCTCGGTGACGCCGCCGAACACGACGGCCGCCCGCGCGTCGAGCCCTGCCGTGAAGGTGGTGACGTCGAACCCGCGACCCGTGTCCGGGAGCGCGACGACGGCGAGACGGCCCGGGTGCCGGTCGCGCAGCCGCTCGACGACGTCGGGCGCGGGACGGTCCTTGAGCGCGGTCTGGATGAACCGCCTGGTCGCGGGCGTCTGCGGGTCGGCGAAGACCTGGTAGACGTCGCCGTGCTCGACGACCTTCCCCCGCTCCATGACCGCGACCTTGTGGCACACGTACTGGACGACGCTCATCTCGTGCGTGATCACGACGATCGTCACGCCGAGCTCGCGGTTGACGCGCCGGAGGAGGTCGAGGACGTCGCGCGTCGTCTCGGGGTCGAGGGCGCTCGTGGCCTCGTCGGCGAGGAGGATGTGCGGCGACGTCGCGAGCGCGCGGGCGATCCCGACCCGCTGCTTCTGCCCGCCCGAGAGCTGCGCCGGGTAGGAGCGGGCCTTGTCGGACAGCCCGACGAACTCGAGCAGCTCCGCCACGCGCGCGCGGCGCTTGTCGCGCGACCAGCCCGCGAGCCGCAGCGGGTACTCGACGTTGCGCGCGACCGTCCGCGCGCCGAACAGGTTGAACTGCTGGAACACCATGCCGATGTTCGCGCGCAGCTCCTGCAGGCCGCGCTCCCCGAGCTCGGTGACCCGGCGGCCGTCGACGTCGACGGTCCCGGCGTCGGCGCGCTCGAGCGCGTTGATCAGCCGGACGAGCGTCGACTTGCCCGCCCCCGAGTAGCCGACGACGCCGAAGACCTCGCCCCGCGCGATCCGGAGGCTGACGTCGTCGACGGCGCGCACACCCCGCGCGACGCTCGCCTCGCCCCGGCCGCGCCCCGCGAAGAACTTGGACACGCCGTCGAGCACGATGATCGGGTCGGCGCCCGTCCCCGTCGTTCCTGGTGCTGCACTCATGCGGCTCCCGCTGCCTCCTCGGCTGGCCCTGCCGTCGTCCTGCGTCCGATCACACCACCGCCGTCGCGGTCCCGCCCGCGAAGACTCGCGAAGCAGTCCTCCGCGCGGACTACCTCGCCGAAGTACCCAGCCCGGGACGACCGCTTCGGCGAGGTGGTCGTCCGGGCGGGGTACGTCGCGGAGTCAGCCCTGCTTGAGCTGGCCCTCGACGTCGGTCAGGTACTTCTGCAGGTTGGCGGCCGACTCGTGGACGATGACCGCGGTGCCGCCGGAGTTCTTCTTCAGCGCGTCCTCGACCTCGGCGGTCTGCGCGAGCTCGACGAGCTTCGCGTAGACGGCGTTGTCCTTGTCCTTGGCGCGCGTGGCCCAGATGTTGATGTACGGCTTGGCGGCGTCGCTGGACGGGTCGTCCTGGGCGATCGCATCCGTCGGCTCGAGGCCCGTGTCCTTGATGTAGTCGTTGTTCACGACGGCGCCCGCGACGGACTTGTCCTGCAGCGACCGGGCGGTCTGGTTCGCGGCCACCGAGGTGACCTTGACCTTCGACGTCGAGGTGTCGACGTCGGCCGGCGCGGCCGAGAGCGACGGCGTGCCGTCCTTGAGCGTGATCAGCCCGGCCGAGGCGAGGACGCCGAGCGCTCGCGCCTGGTTGGTGCCGTCGTTCGGGATCGCGATCTGCGAGCCGGCCGGGATCTCGTCGACGCTCTTGTACTGCTTTGAGTAGAGCGCGAGCGGGTAGATGGCCGTCGAGCCGATCGGCACGAGGTCGCCCTTGCTGTTGTTGTTGTAGTCGGCCAGGAACAGGATGTGCTGGAACTGGTTGAGGTCCAGCTCGCCCGAGCTCGTGGCGGGGTTCGGCTGCTGGTAGTCGCTGAAGTCGACGAGCTTCACGTGGATGCCCTGCTTCTCGGCGAGGTCGGTGAAGACCTTCCACTGGTCGCCGTCGGCGCCGACGACGCCGATCTTGACCGGGTCGGACGCGGAGCCCTTGGTCGCGTCGTCGCTGCTGCCGGAGTCACCGGACGAGCAGGCGGCGAGGACGAGCGCGGTGGCGGCGGCGACGGCCGTCGCGACGAGCGAGCCGCGGAACCGGCGGCGGGTGCGGGACATGTGGTTCTCCAGTGGGTCGGGGCGCGGGGTCGCGCCCGGTGGGGTGCCCGTGGTGCGGGCCGAGCGGGAGTCCGGTTCTCGTCGACGACGACCGGACGGCGGGCAGCACGCGGAGTGCCGGGGTTGGTGCCGGGCGGACCGGCGGGCGCTCGCCGGTGGCGTGGGCGGACGCGCGGCGCTCGCCGCGGTCCCGCCGACCGGAGGTCAGAGCACGGGGCGACAGCACCGACAGCCCGCGGCGCGCACGACGGGCGCCTGGGGCATTCGCTCGCCGCAGCGGGCGGTGGTCGGGGTCATGTGACAAGCCTGTGCCGGATCCGGGCCGGAGTCCAATCGATCGGCATCACATCTCACTATCCGAGACGCGCGAATGAGACGCGCGTCACCCGTTGACGGTCGCGGTCACTTCTGTTTATGGTCTACACACTGCGTACGAGATACACACCGCGTGCGACGCACACGGTGGCTGGAGCACCACGAACGACAGGAGACAGGCCATGAACGACCCGATGATCGCCGTCCGGGACCTGCGCAAGTCCTACGGCTCGCACCACGTCCTGCGCGGCGTCGACCTCACGGTCCGGCGCGGCGAGATCTACGCCCTGCTCGGCCCCAACGGTGCCGGCAAGACCACCACCGTCAACATCCTCACGACCCTGGTCCCCGCCGACGCCGGGACCGTCACGGTCGCCGGCGCCGACGTCGCGAAGCACCCCGCCCAGGTCCGGGCGCTCGTCGCCCTCACCGGCCAGTACGCCGCCGTCGACCCGTTCCAGACCGGCGAGGAGAACCTCGTCATGATGGGCAACCTCGCGCACCTGCCCCGCCGGGCCGTCCGATCCCGCGCCCAGGAGCTGCTCGAGCGCTTCGACCTCACCGACGCCGCCCGGCGCCCCGCCTCCACCTACTCGGGCGGCATGCGGCGGCGCCTCGACCTCGCGATCAGCCTCGTCGCGTCCCCCGCGGTGCTCGTCCTCGACGAGCCCACCACCGGCCTCGACCCCGCGTCGCGCGCCCAGCTCTGGGAGGTCGTCCGCGACCTCGCCGGCGACGGCACCACCGTCCTCCTCACCACGCAGTACCTCGAGGAGGCCGACCGCCTCGCCGACACCATCGCCGTCCTGCACGACGGCGTCGTCGCGGCCCGCGGCACCGCGAGCGAGCTCAAGGCGCTCGTCGCCGGCGACCACGTGCGCATCGCGTTCGAGGACGCCACGTCCCTCCGCGCCGCCCGCGACCTCGCCCCCGCGGCGGGGCTCGCCGTCGTCGACGTGGACGAGCGCGACCTCGCGCTCACCACCCCCGCGACCGACCCCGTCGCCACGATCCGCGAGGCGCTCGCCCTCGCCGACCAGCACCACCTCGCCCTCGCGGGTGTCAGCGTCGTCAAGCCCACGCTCGACGACGTCTTCCTCGCCGTCACCGGCGCCCCCACCAGCACCACGGCCAGCAAGGAGAACGCACGATGACCACCCTCGCTCCCACCGCACCCGCACCGCGGCACCTGCCCGTCGCGACCGCCACCCCCGCCGCGCCGTCCGTGCTCACCGGGCTCCGCGACATGGGCACCATGACCGCCCGCGAGATCCGCCGCACGCTCCGCAGCGTCGACGGCCTGATCACCGCGTTCGCGATCCCCGTCGCGATCATGCTCGTGTTCGTCGTCATCTTCGGCGGCGCCATCGACAGCAGCGGCGACTACATCAACTACGTCGTGCCCGGCACGCTCGTCCTGTGCCTCGGCTTCGGCTCGGCCGCCACCGCGACCGCCGTCGCCCAGGACATGACGAGCGGCACCATCGACCGGTTCAAGACCCTCCCGATCCTCGGACCCGCGCCCCTGTGGGGGCACGTGATCGCGAGCGTCGTGCGCAACCTCGCGTCCGCGGCCGTCGTCCTCGGCGTCGCGGTCGCGCTCGGGTTCCGGCCCGACGCCGACCTCCTCGGCTGGGTCGCCGTCGTCGGGTACGTCGTCCTGACCGTCCTCGCGTTCACCTGGATCTGCGCGGCCGCCGGCCTCGTCCTCAGCGTCGACGCCACGCAGGCCCTCAACACGGTGTTCCTGTTCCTCCCCTACCTGTCCAGCGGCTTCGTGGCGGTCGGCACCATGCCGAACTGGCTCCACGGGTTCGCCGACAACCAGCCCTTCACCCCGATCATCGAGTCGCTCCGCGGCCTGATGTCCGGCACGCCGGACGCCTCGACGATCTGGACAGCCGTCGCCTGGCTCGTCGGCTTCCTCGCGGTCTCGATCACGCTGGGCTCGCTGGCCTACCGCCGCCGGACGGCCCGCTGAGCTCGTGGCGACCGTGGTCGGGCCCGGCGAGAAGGTGGGGTGGGGTGTGCGCGACCTACCATCCGGCCGCTCGTTCCTCGCGGCCTCCCGCCAGCCCCGCCACGGTCGCGCACACCCCACCCCACCCCTCGCCTCCTGCGTCCGGCTCGGTTCAGAGCTGGCCCAGCGGACGGATCACGACCTCGTCGATCGCGACGTCCGACGGCTGGTCGAGGGCCCACGCGATCGTGCGGGCGACGTCGTCGGGACCGAGCACCGGTCCCGGCGGCGTGCCGCCGCGTGCGGCCCAGAACTCCGTGTCGACGCGGCCCGGGGCGATCAGGGTGACGCCGACGCCGTCGGGCACGGTGAGGAGGCGCGTGTTCTCCGCGAGGGCGCGCGTGGCCCACTTCGTCACCGAGTACATGTTCCCGGGAGTGTTCCTGATACCCGCGACCGAGCCCACCATGACGATGCGGCCCCGCGTCTCGCGCAGGTGCGGGAGGGCGGTGCGGACGAGGAGTGCGGGGCCGAGGACGTTGACGTCGAGCATGGCCCGCCAGGCGTCGGGGTCGCCGGTCGCGACGTCGTCGTGCGACGAGAAGCCGGCGTTGGCGACGACGGCGTCGAGCCTGCCGAACGCCGTGACGGTGTCCGCGACGGCGCGTTCGACGTCCGGCTGGACCGACGCGTCGGCGACGACCGTGATCAGGCGGGCGGCGCCGTCGTCGGGCAGGGTGGCGGCGAACGCCTCGAGGCGCGCCGCGTCGCGTCCGGTGACGGCGACGTGGTGCCCGGCGTCGAGCAGGAGGCGGGCGGTCGCGGCCCCGATGCCGCTCGCGGCGCCGGTGACGAGCGTGACGGGCGGTTCCGTGGGAGTGGTCATGCACCGATCGAACACCGCGTCACCCAGGATGGACAGCGTGCAGGAGGATGGACGACGTGACTGAGCCCGACCCGACCGACGCGACCCCACCCGCCGAGGCGCCCGAGCTGCCCCACGGGCTCGCGCTCGCCTGGGGCGTCGCAGCCAGCCCGAACCGGGGCCCGCGCCGCGAGCTCAGCATCGAACGCATCGTCGACGCCGCGATCGAGCTCGCCGACGCCGACGGCCTCGAGGGCGTCTCCATGGCGAAGGTCGCGGCCCGTCTCGGTTACACCACGATGTCCCTGTACCGGTACGTGACCAGCAAGGACGACCTGCTGCTCCTCATGCAGGAGGTCGTGCTCGACGTCGAGGCGCCGCCCGCGCACGAGCCGCCGGACTGGCGCGCCGAGCTGCGCGAGTGGGTGCTGTTCACCAAGGCGGTCCTGGGCGCGCACCCCTGGTACCTCGACATCCCCGTCCAGGGTGCGCCGCTCACGCCGAACAACCTGCGGATCGTCGAGAGCGGCTTGCGCGCCCTGCGCGACACGCCGCTCGACCAGGAGGAGAAGATGTCCGTCATCCTCCTCGCGTCGAACTACGGCAAGTCCGCCGCGCAGCTCGAGCGGGACCTCGCACGGGCCGTCGAGGCAGCCGGCGGCAACGACGAGGTGCTCGGCGGCGCCTACGTGGCGGTGCTGCGCGACCTCGTCGACGGCGAGCGCTTCCCCTACCTGCGGCCGCTCGTCGAGACCGGCGCGTACGTCGGAGAAGGTCAGATCGACGACGGCGCGTTCGGGCTCGAGCGGCTCCTCGACGGGGTCCAGACCTACATCGACGCGCGCGCGGCGGGGCTGCCGGGGGCCGGCCGGGACTTCGGCGGAGGCGCGGACCGGGTGGAGGGTCCGGCGCGCGTCGGCTCGCTCACGGGTTCCGACGACGACGTCCGCGCGGCCGCGGCGCTCGCGTCCCGCTACGCGCGCGACCCCCAGGTGAAGAAGGCCGCCGAGAAGCGCAAGGACGCCGAGAAGCGGGTGCGGGAGCTGCAGAAGGCCGTGCACGAGGCGGAGAAGAAGGTCCGCGAGGCCGAGAAGCGCGTGCGGGAGCTGCAGAAGGCCGAGGCGGAGGCGGCCAAGGCCGCCGCGCAGCGCGACGGCTCCTGAAACGACCCCCTCACGCGGCGAGGTGGAGACGGCGCGGCCCGAGCCCGACCCGGATCTCCTGGCCCCACGAGGCGATCAGCCGGTCCGACTCCATCCCGTCGCCGAAGACCACGAGCTCGTCCGAGGCGACGACCACCACGAGCTCGCCGTCCGGGCCGAGCACGCCCTCCGTGAGCTCGACGCCGGTCGTCGGCGACGGCCACGCCTCGCGGACGAACCAGGCCAGACGGTCGTCGGTCGGGCCGGGCAGCGCGCGCCCGCCGCGGTCGTGCGCGATCGAGGCGCACCAGCCGGTCGCGCCGGTGCCCGTCGAGACGATCAGGCCCGACGACGACTGCCGCTCGACGCGCCCACCTCCCGACCCGCCCAGCTCGATCCGGTACCGCGCCGACTGGTGCGACGGGTGCCCGACGAACACCTCGTTCAGCGCGGTGAGCTCCTGCCCGTCGTCGAGGACGGCGCGCACGGTGGTGAGCGGTGCGACCTGCGCCCGCCCGGGCGCGGCGAGGAGGCGGCCCGCGGCCCGCGCGTCGTGCCGGACGAGCACCCCGGGATTCGCGCCGGGCTCCGGGTCGACCCCGATCACGAGCTGCCCGTCGAGGTACTTCGCGACGTTCGCGACGAGGCCGTCCTGCCCGACGACCACGACGACGTCCTCGGGCGCCCACAGGAACCGTCCGAGGTCCGCGCGCTCGACCTCCGCGAACGCCCAGTCCCCCGGCACCGCGGCCGCGACGGACGCCCGCGCGGCGACGACGGCGTCGTGCCGGCGCTGGACGTCGTCGAGCGTGCGGCCACGGGTCCGGAGGAAGAACTCCGCCTGCCCGCGGGTGCCGTGCCGGTCGAGGAGCTCGTCGAGCTCGGTGCGCCGGTGCACGACGACGGCGCGTCGCCGCAGGCTCACCGCGCACCTCCGGCGGCCTGCGCGAACGCGGCGAGCGCGCCGGTCAGCAGGTCGGGCGTGATGGTGAGGTTGTCGACCTTGGGCAGCGAGCCGGCCGCGTCGCGCAACGCGAGGGCCAGCAGCGTGCTGCGGTCGACGTCCGCGTAGACGGCCATCGCGGCGGCGTCCTTGGCGGCCTCGGCCTCGCCGATGACGCGCACCTCCTGGGCGTGGGCGGTCGCGTCCACGTCACGACGCTCGGCGGCGGCCCGCGCCTCGACCAGCGCGGCGGCCGCGGCCTCCTCGGCCTCGCGCCGCGCGTTGGTGCCCTCCTGTGCCACGAGGTCCTCGCGCCGTCGGGCGAGCTCGATGCGGCTCGCGAGCTCGTTCTCCGAGATGGTGCGCTCCCGCTCGACGGCGAGCGCCCGCCGCTCGTAGGTCGCGCGGTCGGCCTCGGCCTGGACGCGCTCGCGGACCGGCGTCTGGAGCGCCTTCTCGACGTCGGCCTCGGGCCGGACCGCGAGGACGTGCACGCCGAGCACCTCGATGCCGGTCGACGTGAGGCGCGGGTCGGCGGCAAGAGCGTCCGTGAGGACCTGCCGCACCTGCCCGACGCCGACCTCGAGCGCCTCGGTGAGCGTGAGGGTCGCGACGTGGTCGACGGCGCGGCTCTGGGCGAGCTGGCCGATGATCGTCGCGACCTGCTGGCGGCCGGTCGCGACCGCGCCGGCGCCGTCAGGGCCTCCGGGGCGCGGCGGGAAGATGCCGAAGTCGAGGCGCTGCGCGACCGTGACGGGGTCGGCGAAGCGGAAGGTGACGTTGGTCTGGACGGTGACGTCCTGGTGGTCGCGCGTGGTCGCGTGGAAGAGGACCGGCAGCTCCTGGTCGGTGGCCGGGACCTCGCTCAGGACCGAGGTGGTCGGCGTGAACCAGAACGCCTGCCCGACGCCCTCGTGGCGGACGCGGCCCTTGGTGAGATGCACGACGTAGTCCGTCGGGGTGCCGAGGAAGCGGCGGCGTGCGGGGTAGTGCTTGATCGTGGCCATGGTGGCCTCCTTGGTCGGTTCTTCGTTGTCGTCGTATTGACGATAAGCCGGTTCCGATGTTCTCGTCAACTCGACGACAACCGGTTAGGCTGGGCCCATGAGCCGCGCCATCCCCACCCCGGGCCTCCCGCCCACCGCCGCGCTCCTGCCCGTGACGGTCGACGTCATCGGGCTCACCGTGCGCGGCGGCGTCCTGCAGGTGCTGCTCGTCCAGCGGCTGCTCGAACCCTTCGCGGGCGTGCTCGCGCTGCCCGGCGGGTTCGTCCTCCCCGACGAGACCCTCGAGGCCGCTGCCGCGCGCGAGCTCGTCGAGGAGACCGGCGTCGCGCCACCCGGGCACCTCGAGCAGCTCCGCACCTACGGGCCGCTCGACCGCGACCCCCGCGGACCCGTCGTGTCGGTCGCGCACCTGCTGCTCGCCCCCGCGTTCGGGTTGCCGGCCGCGGGCGGTGACGCGGCCGACGTCGCGTGGCACGACGTCCGCCCCCTGCTCGCGGGGCGCGGGGGCGCCGGGCGGGCGCTCGCCTTCGACCACGCGCGGATCCTCGCCGACGGCGTCGAACGGGCCCGCGCGAAGCTCGAGTACTCGGCGCTCGCGACGGCGTTCTGCGGGACGGAGTTCACGGTCGCCGAGCTCCGCTCGGTGTACGAGGCGGTCTGGGACGTCCGGCTCGACCCCCGCAACTTCCACCGCAAGGCCACCGGCACGCCCGGCTTCCTCGAGGACACCGGCCGGACCACGTCGGGCGGCACCGGGCGGCCCGCGGCGCTCTACCGGCTGGCCGAGGCCGCGGGCGACCCAGCCGCCGTC
Source organism: Luteimicrobium album (assembly GCF_030161555.1). Classification (GTDB taxonomy): domain Bacteria; phylum Actinomycetota; class Actinomycetes; order Actinomycetales; family Cellulomonadaceae; genus Luteimicrobium; species Luteimicrobium album. The sequence continues at coordinate 1,729,313 of NZ_BSUK01000001.1, read as the reverse complement.
GTCCTCAACCCGCCGCTCATGCGCCCGGACGCCTGACCCGCCGACCCCGCCTCGCGCCGCCCCACCCTTCCCGCCGAACACGGGGTCTCCGCCCGTCCCGCTGCGCGGACAGACGCGGAGCCCGTGCTCGGCAGGCGGAGACCCCGTGCTCGGCATGGGGGTGCGAGACTCTCGACGTGCCCCGCCCCTCCAGAGCAGTCCACCCGGATCGGGCCGCGACCCGTCGCGCTGGCCCGCCTACAACGCACGACAGCTCGGACGGCCTCCGCGCGCGCTCCTGGCCCGCGCGCTCGACCTCGCCGGACCCGGTACCGGACGGCACGCCCTCGACCTCGGGTGCGGCGCGGGGATCGAGACGGCTGCGCTCCTCGCGGCGGGGTGGCGGGTCACGGCGGTCGACGGGTCGCCTGGGACCGCGGACCTCGTGCGCGCCACGGTTCGCGACGCCGGCCTCACGCCCGCCGACGGCGAGCTGACCGTCGTCGAGGCGGATCTCGCCACGACGCCGCTCCCGGCCGCAGACCTCGTCTACTCGGGCTACGCGTTGCCGCACCTGCCGCCGACGGCGTTCGGGCGGGCCTGGACGTCGGCCCGGGCGGCACTGGTGCCGGGCGCATGGCTCGCGGTCGACCTGTTCGGCGACCGCGACTCCTGGACCTCCGACGGTGCCGAGACCTACCTGACGCGCGGCCAGGTCGAGCGCCTGCTCGACGGGCTCGACGTCGTCGCGCTCGACGAGTCCGAGCACGACGGGCCCGCGTTCAGCGGCCCGAAGCACTGGCACGAGCTCACCGTGCTGGCGCGGCAACCATCCACCTGACCGGCTCCGTGCCGTGCGCCGAGCACGGGGTCGTGGGGTGACCGGTCAGGTCGAGGCAACCGGGAGGTAGACCCGACTCCCGGCGTCGACGAACTCCTCCGCCTTCTCGGCCATCCCCGCCTCGATCGCCTCGACGCTCGTGAGCCCGTGCTCCTCGGCGTACGCGCGCACGTCGGCGGAGATCCGCATGGAGCAGAACTTCGGCCCGCACATGGAGCAGAAGTGCGCGGTCTTCGCGGGCTCGGCGGGCAGCGTCTCGTCGTGGAACGCGCGCGCCGTGTCGGGGTCGAGCGCGAGGTTGAACTGGTCGGTCCAGCGGAACTCGAACCGGGCTTTCGACAGCGCGTCGTCCCGCTCCTGCGCGCGCGGGTGCGCCTTGGCGAGGTCGGCGCTGTGCGCGGCGATCTTGTAGGTGATGACGCCGACCTTCACGTCGTCGCGGTCGGGCAGGCCGAGGTGCTCCTTGGGCGTGACGTAGCAGAGCATCGCGGTCCCGGCCTGCGCGATCATCGCCGCGCCGATCGCCGAGGTGATGTGGTCGTAGGCGGGCGCGATGTCGGTCGCGAGCGGCCCGAGCGTGTAGAACGGCGCCTCGTCGCACCACTTCTCCTCGAGGCGCACGTTCTCGGCGATCTTGTGCATCGGGACGTGGCCGGGACCCTCGATCATGACCTGCACGCCGTACGACTTGGCGACCCGCGTGAGCTCGCCGAGGGTGCGCAGCTCGGCGAGCTGGGCGGCGTCGTTGGCGTCCGCGATCGACCCGGGCCGCAGCCCGTCGCCGAGCGAGAAGGTGACGTCGTAGGCGGCGAGGATCTCGCAGAGCTCCTCGAAGTGCTCGTAGAGGAACGACTCGCGGTGGTGCGCGAGGCACCACGCCGCCATGATCGACCCGCCGCGCGACACGATCCCCGTGACCCGACGCGCCGTCAGCGGCACGTACCGCAGCAGCACGCCCGCGTGCACGGTCATGTAGTCGACGCCCTGCTCGGCCTGCTCGACGACGGTGTCCCGGTACACCTCCCACGTGAGGGCCGCGGGGTCGCCCTTGACCTTCTCGAGCGCCTGGTAGATCGGCACGGTCCCGACGGGGATCGGCGCGTTCCGCAGGATCCACTCGCGGGTCTCGTGGATGTCGCGCCCGGTCGAGAGGTCCATGAGGGTGTCGGCGCCCCAGCGCGCGGCCCACACCATCTTCTCGACCTCCTCCTCGATCGACGAGGTCACAGCCGAGTTCCCGATGTTCGCGTTGATCTTCACCGCGAACTTCTTGCCGATGATCATCGGCTCCTGCTCGGGGTGGTTCCGGTTGGCCGGGATCACGGCACGCCCCCGCGCGACCTCGGACCGCACGAGCTCGACGTCGACCCCCTCGCGCGCCGCGACGAACCGCATCTCGTCCGTCACGACGCCGGCCTGCGCCCAGGCGAGCTGGGTGCGGGCGGTCCCGCGGTCGGTGGGGGCGGCGTCGGGCACGCGCCACGACGCGCGGAGCCGCGGCAGCCCGGCCCGCACGTCCGGCCGGGCGGGCTCGTCCTCGGTGCCCTCCGTGTACGGACCGGAGGTGTCGTAGACGTCGAGGTGCTCGCCGTTGGTGAGGTGGATGCGGCGCGCCGGGACGGCGAGCACGGTGGGGGCTGCGCCGTCGGGCGCGGTGCCCGGTGGCGGGACGGGCAGGTACACCTTGGTGGACCCCGCGATGGGGCCGGTGGTGATCTCGGTGGTGCGGCCAGCGAGCGCGCGGGCGCGCGCAGAGCTCTCGCTCATGATGTCTCCCTACGTCGGCATGACCCGGACAGGTTCGTGCGGTCGGCGACGCGTCAGTCGCCCTCTCAGCCCGCTGCTGCGGACTCCCGTGCTGTGCAGTTGTGCCGCCCACCCTAGCGCGCCTCCGGAACATCCCGGAGGCGCCGCAGCGGGTCAGTGCCAGTCGCTGATCTGGACGTCTCCGGGGGCCGGCTCGCCCACCCCGGTCTCGCCGAGTCGCTTGAGGCTCATGAGGAACGTCGCCCACTTGGTGGTGCAGTGCGCCATGAACTCGACCGGCTCGGCCCAGCCCTCGTGCCGGAACCGGACGATCGTGTACTCGCTCTCCTGCGCGAGCTCGAAGACGATGTGCGTGCCGATCCACTCCGCCGGGCCGTCGACGACCTCCCACCGTACGAGGTCGGGCCGGGACTCGAGCACCCGCACCGTGATGCTGCCGGGCTCGAAGTCGAACCGGATCTCGCCGCCGACGGCCGCGTCGCCCTTCGTGTCCTGGGTCCACCAGCCGGCGAGCCCTTCGATCGTCGTCAGCGCGGCGTGCACGGTCTCGCGGGGTGCGACGACGCCGACCCGCTGCAGGATGTCCACCATCTCGGTCTCCTCCCGGGAGCGCGGCCGTGTGTCACGGGCTGCGCACACCTGCAACCTGCAGGTTGCATTCCACAGTAGGGGTCCCGCATGCGATATGCAACCTCTAGGTTGCATTAGTGCGGCGCTACGCGACCGTCGGGCGCGCCGGCCGTGCGGCGCGGTTCGTGATCCCGACGGCGGACACCGCCCCACCCAGCGCGAGCAGCACCGCGCACAGGACCATCGCCCGGTGGAACCCGGCGACGTCGAACACGCTCCCGACGACGATCCCCGCGCACGCCACCGTGACCAGCCCGGCCACGCGCGCGACGGCGTTGTTGACGGCGGACCCGATGCCGGCGTCCTCGGTGGGCACGGCTCCGAGGATCGCGGCGGTCAGCGGCGCGACCGTGACCGACAGGCCGAGCCCCAGCAGGACGACGCCCGGCAGCACCTGCGACACGTAGCTCGCGTGGGCGTCGGTCCGCAGCAGCGTCAACATCCCGACCGCGGCGACCAGCGGCCCGGCCGCCATGAACCAGCGCGGCCCGAGCCGGCCCGCGAGCGCCCCGAACCGCGTCGACAGCCCGATCATCACGACCGTCGACGGGAGCTGCGCGAGCCCCGCCTGGAACGCCGAGTACCCGGCGACCTGCTGCAGGAAGATCGAGATCGCGAACGACACGAGCCCGAGCGCCCCGTAGACGACGAGCGTCGCCACGTTCCCGACGGCGAAGTTCCGGGCGTTGAAGAGGGACATCGGCAGCATCGGATCGGGGTCGTGGAGCTCCCAGACCACGAACGCGGCCAGGGCGGCGAGGCCGACGACGACGGGCGCCCACACCAGTGCGCTCGCCCAGCCCCTCGCGCCGAGCTCGATCAGCCCGAACACGGTCCCGGCGAGGCCGACGGTCGCCAGCGTCGCCCCGAGCCCGTCGATGTGCCGACCCGAGACGGTCGCCCCGCGCGGGACGCCGCGCAGCAGCCAGAGCGTCACGGCGATCGGGATCACGTTGATCGCGAAGACCCAGCGCCAGGAGAACGCGTCCACGAAGATCCCACCGACCAGCGGGCCCGCGAGCCCCGCGACGCTCGTCCAGGCGGTCCACGACCCGATCGCCTTCGCCTGGGCGGCGCCCGTGAACGTCGCGATGATGAGCGCGAGCGAGCTCGGCACGAGCAGCGCACCAGCGACCCCTTGGAGCGCGCGCGCCACCACCAGGAACACGCCGGTGGGCGCCAGGGCGCACGCGACCGACGTGACCCCGAAGCCCACGATCCCGACGACGAGGATCCGCTTGCGCCCGTGCACGTCGGACAGCGAGCCCGCGAGCAGGATGAGCGCCCCGAGCGTCACGAGGTAGGCGTCGACGACCCACTGCTGCAGCGCGAGCGCGTCGAGCCCGGAGTCGAGGGGTCCGGCGAGCTCGTCCGAGATCGCCGGCAGGGCCACGTTGACGACCGACCCGTCGAGGAACGCGACGAAGGACGCGAGGATCGCGACGGCGAGCACACGCCGCTGGGCTGGGGTCACGGGGTCCAGCGTGCGCCGCCTGGAACCGGCCCGCGCGGCGTCAGCCCGCGCGCTGCCACTCCGCGTCGATCCCGGCCGGCCGGAAGCCGAGGGCCACGTTGATCCCGAGCATCGCGTCGTTCTCCTGGGCGTTCCAGGTGTGGACGCGCTCCGCCGCCGGCCGGGTCCGGGCGAGCTCGGCGAGCAGCGTGGCCTTGACGAGCATCCCGAGCCGGTGGCCGCGGTGCTCGCGCAGGACGAGCGTGTCCTCCTGGAAGACGACGGCCGGCCTGCGGTCCGGCAGGGACACGACCGTGAAGCCCGCGAGCGTCCCGGTCGGCACGTGCTCGACGGCGCACACCACCGGGTGCGCCCCGCTCGCCAGGGTCCGGGCGAAGGCGTCGCGGACGCGCTCCGCGTCCCAGGGGTCCTCCTGGAAGTCGAGGCCGCCCGACGGCGCGTCGGTGCTCATGCGGGTCTGGAGCACGGCGATCCCGGCGAGGTGTTCGTCGGGGACCTCGTCCGTCCACACGTGCACCTGATAGTCCGGCCCCGCGGCGGCCTCGGCGCCGGCCCGCAGGGCGTGGAGGTGGTCGGAGTCGACCGGCAGGTCGAGCACCGAGTGCCGCGCGACCTGCTCGAGCGTGAACCCGTGCCCGACGGCGAAGCGGACGCCGGCGTCGGCGGCGGGGGCGCGTCCGACGCCGGTCGCGGGCTCGAGCGCACCGGGTCCGGGCGGCGGCTCGGGCGTGTGCGGCGAGTCGCCGGTGAGCACAGTCCGCCCCGCCCCCGGGCGATCCGCTCGACCGTCCGCCACAGCGCCTCGCCGACGCCGCGCCGTCGGGCGGACGGGACGACCGACACGTGCACGCTCGCGCGGTGCGTGTTGCTGGTGAGCGGCAGCAGGACGAACGCCCGGCCGACCGGCTCGCCGTCGAGGGTCGCGACGAAGCGGCGGATCCGACGGTGCTCCCCTCCGCGAGGCCCGCGACGACGCTGCCGGCGTCGAGCGTGTTGTCGGTGTTGCCCTGGACGTCGAGCTCGACTGCCTCGGACACCGCGACCGTCGCGTGGACGGGCCAGGCGTCGGGGGCGTCGAGGGACGTGGGCACGGTGACCTCGACGATCTCGAGGCCGGCCGGGGCCGGGCGGGGAGGGTCCTGCTGCGGGGTGCTCATCGCCGCCAGCCTGGACGCCGCGGCACCCGCCGAGCAAGCGAGTTTCCCGTCGAGCAAGCGGGCCGGTGCCGCTTGGTCGGCGGGAAACTCGCTTGCTCGGCGAGAGGGGTCGTCAGCTCACGAGGACGAGCTTGCCGCGGAGCCCACCCTTCGCGAGCCGGCGGTGGGCGTCTGCCGCGTCGGCGAGCGGCAGCTCCTCGGCGACACGAGCCGGAACCGTGCCGTCCGCGGCGTCGCGCAGGACGCTCGCGAGCCGGGACGGGTCGGGCTCGACGAAGACGGCGTCGAGCCCGACACCCCGCGCCGGCTCGGGCACGAACACGCCCGCTGCGCTCACGAACCCGCCACCGTCGCGGACGGCGTCGAGCAGCTCGTGCGACGCGAGGCCCGCGTTGACCACCCCGTCGACGCCGTCCGGGTCGACGGCGCGCGCTGCTGCCGCGATGCCCGCGGCGTCGGTCCGGGGCAGGACCTCGGCCCCGAGTCCGGACACGAAGGCGTCGTCGTCCACGGACCCGACGGCGAGCACCCGGGCCCCGCGCCGGACGGCGTAGCGGACGGCGGCCGCTCCGACCGCCCCGCTCGCGCCGGTGACGAGCACGGTGACCCCGTCGAGGTCGCCCGTGTGGCTCGCGAGCAGGTCGACCGCGGCCGCACCGGTCGGGCCGTTCATCCCGAGGACGGCGGCCTCGGCGTCGGTCACGCCGTCCGGGACCGGCGCGACCCAGGCCGGGTCGACGACGATCACCTCGGCGTAGGTGCCTGCACCTGCCGCCTCGCCGAACCACGGGACGAACCCGGCCACCCGGGTCCCGGCCGCGAGGACGCCGTCGGGCGCGACCTCGGGGACGGCCGGGGCGTCGTCGAGCAGGGTCCCGGCGAAGTCCCAGCCGAGCACGGCAGGGAACGTGAGGCCGGGAGTGAACGCAGCGAACGCTCCGGCGCGGCCGCTGAGGTCGGCCGGGTTGACGGAGCGAGCCGTGACGCGGACCCGCACCCGCCCGGGCACGGGCTCGGGGGTGGCCTGGTCGACGACCTCGAGAACCTCTTCGTCGCCGTACTGGGAGAGCTGGACGACCTGCATGGTGGTGCTCCTTCGGTGGGTCGGTGCCCGGTGGGGTTTCCTGACCGAGCGGTCGCGGCTACCGTAGGGATCCGCGGGAACCAGCGGGAAGTAGGTACCTCAGAGTGCCTACCTCACCCGCGGGGACCCTTGTTCACCAGCCCCGACGCCCCGGAGGACCCCGTGCCGACCCTCACCTCAGCCCAGGAGCGCGAGCTCGCACGGCTCGAGTACAACGCGTTCTTCGACGCCTGCCCCAGCCGCCGGGTCCTCGAGACCATCGGCAACAAGTGGGCGTGCCTGGTCGTCAACGCGCTCGAGGGCGGACCGCTGCGCCACTCGCAGATCGCCCGGACCGTCGCCGGCGCGAGCCAGAAGATGCTCACCCAGACCCTGCGGACCCTCGAGCGCGACGGCATCGTGACCCGCACCATCACCCCGACCGTCCCCGTACGGGTCGACTACGAGCTGACCGAGCTCGGCGCGAGCCTCACGCCGGTGCTGCACGCGCTCAAGGCGTGGAGCGAGGGCCACATCGCGCAGATCCTCGACGCCCGCGACGCGTACGACGCGCGCGACGGCGAGCCGGCGGTCGCGGGGGTCGCGGCGAGCGCCTGAGCCTGCCGCTGTCGTCGAGCGACGCCGAACGCTCGCCGAGCTCGAGCGTTTCCGCCGAGCACGAGCGCGTCTCCTCGATCTCGACGCAGACGCTCGATCTCGGCGAGGGCCGTCAGCTCAGCTCGAGCGTCGGCCAGTCCGCCAGCTCGTCGCGCATCCGGCGATCGTGCGTCGCGACGACGACGGCGGCCGAGGTCGCCTGCAGCGCGCGCGTCAGCTCGTCCACGAGGTCGATGGACAGGTGGTTGGTCGGCTCGTCGAGGATCAGCAGGTGCGGCACGGCGAGCAGGGCCCGGGCGAGCTCGAACCGGCGCCGCTGCCCCGCGGACAGCTCGGCGAGCGGCCGGTCGAGGTCGTCCTCGGTGAGCAGCCCGAGCGCGGCCACGGGGACGAGCAGCTCGGGGTCGAGGGCACCGGCGGCCAACAGGTCCAGGGCCTCGCGGGCGTACGCGTCGAAGCCGGTCGCGAGCCGTCCGTCGCCCATCCGCAGCCCCACGGGGACGGACTCCTCCTGTCCGACGACCCCGATCCGCGCACCGTCCACGACACGCCGCGCACCCCGGTCGAGCGGAAGGGTGCCCGCGAGCGCCCCGAGGAGCGTCGACTTGCCGGACCCGTTCGGCCCGACGACGAGCAGCCGGCCCGACGGCGGGACGGCCACCCGCGTGCCGGGCAGGTCGAGGCGACGGCCGACCCGGGGGTTGCGGAGCTCGACGACGGGCTCGCCCGGGTCCCATCCCGGCGACATCGCGAGGAGGTCGGGGAACCGCAGCTCGAGCGGCGGGACGGGCACCTCGACGGCCTCGGCCTCGAGCCTCTGGACCAGCCGGTCGGCGGCCTTGACGTGGATCCGGGCGCGCGTCCCGCGACGGTTCTTGTTCGACCCCTTGGGCGGCCGCCACTCGTCGGACAGCCCCTCGTAGGAGGCGTCGAGGCGCTCCGCGAGCTGCTCGGCGCGCTTGCGCTCCGCCGTGTACCGCTGCCGCCAGCGCACGAGCGCCTGGTTCTTCGCGAACCGGTACGACAGGTAGCCCGGCTGTCCGTAGAGGGTGGGGGTGCCGTCCATGGACGGGTCGAGGTCGAGGATCGCCGTGGCGACGTCGTCGAGGAGCTGCCGGTCGTGCGTCACCACGACGACCCCGCCCCGCCACGCGGCGAGCTGCTGGGTGAGGAACCCGATCGCGGCGTCGTCGAGGTGGTTGGTGGGCTCGTCGAGGAGCAGCAGGTCCGTGCGCTCCGCGAGCCGGCACGCGAGCCGCACCCGGTAGCGCTCGCCGACGCTCAGCTCGTCGAGGAGCCGTGCGTGGTCGCGGCACGCGCCGAGCCGCGAGAGCGCCTCGTCGACGCGGCGGTCCGCGTCCCACGCCTCGAGGTGCTCGGCGCGGGCGAGCAGCTCGGTGAGCTCCCCGAGCCCCGCCGAGCCGGCGTCGTGGTCGAAGGCGCGCGCCGCGGCGTCGAGCGCGTCGGCGGCGACCCGCACGTCGGCGAGGGTCGCCCGCACGACGTCACCGACCGTCGTCCCGGGCGGCGTCCGCAGCTCCTGCTCGACGAGCGCGAGGGTGCCGTGCCGCACCACCGCCCCCGACGACGGCGCGAGCGGGTGCCCGTCCGCGCTCTCGCCCGCCAGCACGTGCAGCAGGGTCGACTTGCCCGACCCGTTCTCGCCGACCACACCCAGCCGGACGCCGTCGGACACGCGGAACGACACGCCCCGGAACACGGGGCGGCCGGGGTGCGCGAAGCCGAGGTCGCGCGCGACGAGGTGGGGCATCGGTCCAGGCTACGAGGTCTCGCGCCATCCCTGGTCGGCCGGTCGGGGGTCATGATCCGGGCGCGGCACGGCGCTCCGTCCGCTCGCCACCGCCGCCGAGCTGCGCGCCACGCGTGAGAACGGGGTCAGCCCTCGGGGGTGCGCGCCACCACGAACCGGACCGGTCGGCGCACCTCGAACCCCAGCCGCTCGTAGAGCCGGATCGCGTCCTCGTTCGCGGAGGCCGCGTGCAGGATGGCCTCGTCCCCGCGCTCCCTGACGCCGTGCGCGACGGCGCGCACGAGCCGCGCCGCGAGGCCCTGCCCGCGGTGGTCGGGGTCCGTGCAGACGGCGCTGACCTCGGTCCACCCCGGCGGCCGCATGCGCTCGCCGGCCATCGCGACCAGCCGGCCCTCCCGGCGGATCCCGAGGTACGTACCGAGCTCGACGGTGCGAGGACGGAACGGTCCGGGCTGGGTGCGGTCGACCAGGTCGAGCATCTCCGGGACGTCCGCGGCGCCCAGCACCACGGCCTCGTCGTCGGGCTGCGCGTCCACGCCCACGGCCACCATCTGGACGCCGTCGCCGGCCCACCCGATCGCCCACCCGTCCGGGACGTCGGTGAGCGGACCGGTCAGGCCGAGCTCCACGCCCGGCCCCACGAGCGCGGCGAGGTCATCGAACGCGCCGGCAGGGGCGCCGTCGGGCAGGGCCACGAACGGCGAGACCTCGGGGTCGTAGCGGAGCGCGAGCCCGTGCTCCTGCGCGAAGCGTCGGTGCGCGCCGCGCAGCGCGTGCCATGCAGGGTTGTCCAGGACAGCGACGTCGCGGGCTGGCGCAGCTGTGTCGCCGGACTCGGTCGGGGCGGGGGCAGGCGTGGTCGTCACGCATCCGCAAACCCCCGGGCACGGCCGCGCTATTCCGCGGCACGCGGCGCGGGGTCGCCTTCGTCGTGCGAGCCGCGCAGCTCGAGCCCGATCTCGTCGGCGTCGAGCACCTCCAGGACGCTCCCGAGCGCGTCCGCCGAGTACGTCCCGACGTCGCGGATCCTCAGGAGCTCGTCGCGCTGCGCCTGGATCACCCGGATGCGCAGCTCCCGGTACTGGTCGTAGCGCGTGTTCTCCGTGCCGGGGACGAGGTCGAAGCCGTTCTCGTCCACGATCCGGACCGACTCGCGGCGGACGAGCGCGACGACGTCCGGGTCGTAGGGCGAGCCGTCGGCGCGCACGAGGTCGTCGCGCGAGCACTCGTCGGCCGCCTTTCCGGCGAGCTCTGCGACGAGCTGCTGGCGCTCCGTGCGGGCCGAGCTGCCGTCGTCGCCCGCGAGGTCGAGCCGGCGCACCACCCAGCCGAGCGTCCCGCCCTGGAGGAACAGGCTGCCGGCCGCGACGATGAAGGCGATCAGGACGAGGAGCGCGCGGTGGTAGTCGTCGTTGCCGGTCACGGCCTCAGGCAGCGTCTGGGCCGCGGCGAGCGTCACGACGCCGCGCATGCCCGCCCAGACGAGCACGACGCCCTGCTTGGCGCCGAGCGGCTCGCCCGTCAGGTAGTCGATGTCGGCGACACGGCGGTCGACGAAGTCCTGGATGCGGCTCTTGCGCTGCTCGCGCTGCTCGGCGCGCTGCTCCTCGTCGAGGTCCTCCATGCGGGCACGGCTCCTCTCGAGCCGCCGCTTGAACTGGCGCTGCTGGCGCTCGGTGAGCGCCTTGCCCGCCAGGTTGGTCAGCGGGAGCTCGCGGCGGGGGTTCGACCCGTCGGCGTCGGTCCGCAGGTCTCGCCCCTGCTCGTCCTGCGCCCCGAGCCGCTCCTGCGCCTTGGCGAGGGCGACCCGTTGCTGCTTCATCTCCCGGCGGTCACGCCGCAACGCGAAGAGGAACGGCACGAGGAACGCGGTCCGCACCACGAGCACGCCCGCGAAGGCGACTGCCGCGATCACGACGGCCTTCATCGCGCTCTGGTGCTCCTCGTGCACCTCGGTGACCAGGCCGAACAGCTCGAGCCCCATGAGGAGGAACACCGCGCCCTCGAGCAGCAGCTCGACGGTCCGCCAGTTCGACTCCTCCGCGCGCCGGTCCTGCGGCCGCAGGTAGCGCGGCGCCCCCTGCCCCATGACGAGGCCCGTCACGACGACCGCCACGAGCCCCGACGCACCGAGGTGTTCCGCCGGCAGGTACGCGACGAACGGCACCACGAAGGACGCCGCCGTGTTGAGGACGGCGTCGTTGATGCGCGCTCGGAGCATGAGGCTCACGCGCCCGACGACGAACCCCACCGCGACCGCGACGACCACCGCGTACACGAAGTCCCAGGCGACGTGGCCGAGCGAGACGGCGCCGGCCATCGCGGCGACCGCCGACCGCAGCACCACGAGCGCGGACGCGTCGTTGAGCAGCGACTCCCCTCGAGGATCGTGACGATGCGCGGGGACACCCCGAGCCGTTTCACGATCGACGTCGCCACCGCGTCCGTGGGGCTGATGATCGCGCCCAGCGCGACACCCATCGGGAAGTTGATGTCGGGGACGACGAGGTACAGCACCCACCCGATCAGCACCGACGTGACGACGACGAGGATCACGGACAGCCCGCCGATGAGCTTGAAGTCCCGCCGGAAGTCCATGGTCGGCATGCTGACGGCCGACGAGTACAGGAGCGGTGGCAGGACCCCGCCGAGGATCAGCTCCGGTTCGAGCTCGACCGCGGAGACGAAGGGCAGGAAGCTCACGGCGACGCCGACGACCACGAGGATCAGCGGCGCGGCGATCCCGAGGCGCGGCGCGAAGGCCGTCACGACGATCACTGCGATCGCGCCCAGGACGAGGGGGATGGCAAGGTCCACAGGCGGCCTCCGGGCGGCGGGTGACGGGTTCCCAGGTTATCGTCCCGGCACCCGTGCCAGGCCCGGCGAACCGGTACGAACTCATCCGTTCAGGGTGGCCTTCGCACTTCGCCCGCAGTTCACCGCGCCGCGCACGCGGCCCGGCGCTACCTTGAGCGCCATGGTGGTCTTCCTCATCCGGACGGGGATCTTCCTCGGTTCCGCGGCACTCGGGCTCTGGGTGGCGTCGCTGCTCATCGACGACGTCCACCTGACCGTCGGCGGGTTCCTCCTCGCCGTCGTCGTCTACTGCCTCGTGCAGTGGATCCTCACGCCGTTCATCCTCAAGATGACGCGGCGCTACGCGAACGCTTTCATCGGGGGTGTGGGGCTCGTCTCCGCGTTCCTCGGGCTGCTGCTCGCGTCGCTGATCGGCGACGGGCTGTCGATCACCGGCGGCGTCGTCCCGTGGATCCTCGCGACGCTCGTCGTGTGGCTCGTCACGGCGATCGCGACGCTCGTCCTGCCCCTCATCTTCCTGCGCAACCGGCGCCAGGGAACGGGGCGCCAGAACAACGGCGCCGCCCCGGCGTGACGGCTCTTCCCCAACTCTCGAAAGGTGACCGACCGTGACCGTGTGGGACTACTTCTGGTGGATCATCGGTGTCTTCCTCTTCATCGCCTACATCTTCGTCCTGATCCAGATCTTCACCGACCTGTTCCGTGACCGGGAGCTGTCGGGCGGCTGGAAGGCCGTGTGGATCATCTTCCTCATCGTGTTCCCCGTGATCACCGGGCTCGTCTACCTGATCGCGCGCGGCCAGGGGATGGCGGCGCGGCAGGCCTCGGCGGTCGTGCAGGCGAAGAACGACACCGACGCCTACATCAGGCAGACGGCTGCGAAGTCCCCGGCCGACCAGATCTCGACCGCGAAGTCGCTGCTGGACGCCGGGACGATCTCGCAGGAGGAGTTCGACCGCCTCAAGGCACGCGCGCTCGCGGGCTGAGCGCGGCCGTCAGCGGGCCGGCATGGGCAGGGTCGACGTCGTCCGCGCGACGGCGGACGACTGGGCGGCGATGCGTGACATCCGTCTCGAGATGCTCGCCGACACCCCGCTCGCCTATCTCGAGACCCTCGCGACCGCCCAGGCCCGGACGGAGCCCGAGTGGCGCGAGCGAGCCCGGCAGCACACGCTGCCGGGCTCGCTCGTGCTCGGGGCCGTCCCGCTCGCCGCGGACGGCACGCGGACGGGCCGCTGGGTCGGCACGATGAGCGGCTACCGCCGGCCCGACGGCGTCCCGTGCCTCGCGTCCGTCTACGTCGCCCCCGCGCACCGGGGCAGCGACCTGCCGCGCCGGCTCCTCGCGGGGGTCGTCGTGTGGGCCCGCGACGAGGTTGGCGCGGACCGGCTGCTGCTCGAGGTCCACGAGCACAACCCTCGCGCGCGGCGGTTCTACGAGCGTGAGGGCTTCGTGCTCACCGGGGGCGGGACGCCCTACCGCCTCGACCCGAGCACCCGCGACCTCGAGATGGCGCTCGAGCTGCCACGGCCCTGACGGTCACTCTCCCGGCGCCTGCGGGGCGTCGTCCGGGGCGCCGTCGGCCGCGGCGTCCGGCGCGGCGTCGAGCGAGCGGCGTGCCCGCCGGGTCAGCAGCACCGCCACGACGGCCGCGAGCACGACGACCGCCACGACGATCCCGACCACGACGCCCGGCGAGACCGCGCTGCTGCCGTTCGCCTTCGTGGCCGTGGCCGCGCCCGCCTGCGCGGTCGAGCCGCCGCACGGGGACGCGGCCTGTCCGGCGGCGCTCGTCGTGCCCGACGGCGGCCGGTACTCAAACCCGAACGTCCCGGACACCGGGTGCCCGTCCGCGGAGACGATCCGCCACGTCACGGTGTACGCACCGGCGTCCCCGAGCGCGGTCGGCACCGAGATCTGCCGCCCCGAGACCGCGGGGCACGACGTCTCGAAGTGCTTCCCGGACGGGTCCGTCACCTGGAGGACCGTGGTGGACCCGTCGTGCTGCGGGTCGAGGACGACGTCGTCGAACGTGACGTCGACCGTGGGCACCGCGGCGTCGGCGGTCGTGTCGGCCTTCGGGGTCGTCGAGACGACGTAGTCGTGCGCGGACGCGGGGGCCGCCACGAGGACGGCGCCCGCGAACCCGGCGACGAGGGCGAGTGCGGCGAGCCCGCCACCGAGCCGGCCGCGCCTCACGCGTCCGCCCGTCGGGTGCGGCGCAGCGCGACGACCCCGGCCCCGAGGCCCGCGGCGCCGAGCACCAGGCCGCCGACGCCCAGCCCGACGGCCACCCCGGACGAGGACCCGTCGGAGTCGTCCGACGCCTCCGGGCTCGCGTGGCCCGGCTCGCCGGCGGGCACGACCTGCAGCACGGGCGCCGGGTGCTCGGGCTCGTCGCCCGACGCCGGCGTCGCCTCGTCCCAGTCCACGACGCTCCCGTCGGAGTACGTCTGGTGGGCGGGCAGCTCGAGGCTCGTGACGTCGTCGGGCACGGGGCCCGCGGCGACGGTGAACTGCTGGAACTGACCGGGGGCGACGTCATGGCCGCTCTCGGCGGTCCAGATCACCTGGGTGGGCGCCTCGGTGATCGTCGCACCGGCCTTCGTCTCGACGGGCTTGGTGAGCTTCGTCGTGACGACCTTCGTGGTCCAGCCGGGGACGGGCTGGTAGGAGACCGAGCTGAAGGGGTGGTCGGCGGGGAGGTCCACGACGACCTTCGTGGTCGACGCCGTGGCCGACTCGGTGGGGACGCGGAAGGTCAGGACGGCGTAGCTGCCGGCCGTGGCCTGGCCCGGGTCGACGCGGACGTGCGCCTGGGCGGCGAGCGGGACGGCGAGCGTGAGGGCGAGCGCCGTGGCGCTCACGGCGAGAGGTCGGGCCGCGCGGCGACGCGCGAAGGGCAGGACGGACATGACGAAGAGGCTCCTGGTTGTCGGCAGGACGAACGGGACCACCCGTCGTCCGGTCGACGACGGGCTCAGGCTGCGAGGGCGAACGCCGGGCGCGGCGGTCCGCGGCGTCCCAGCCCGCGGCGCGCGACGACGAGCGCCCGGCACGGGCGGGGCGCGGCGTCCACGGTCGCGGCGCGGGGCGGCACGACGACCGGACCCGCCACGACGGCCTCGACGCGCGGCCGGACGACCGACCACCAGCGGACCGCGGCGAGCGCGGCCCGGTCCCCGACGACGAGGAGGAGGCGGTCACGAGTACCGCGACGGTGTGCGCGGCGACCATCGCGGGCGACGTCGTCATGTGCATGGCGGGCGCGGCGGCGGCGCTCGCGAGCGCCGCCGGGTCGACGGTCATGCCGGCCATGGCGTGCGGTCCGCCCGTGGGCACCGCGGCGTGGGCCGCGGGGGTGAGCACGTCGAGACCGAGGTGCAGGACGACCTGCAGCGCGCCGAGCGCGGGCACGAGGGTGACGGCACGGAGCCGGCCGAGCGCGAGGAGCCCGGCGACGACGAGGCAGAGGGTCGCGAGCGCCGCGAGTCCCAGCCCGCCGGGGACGCGGCTGCCGCCGAGGAGGTGAGCGCCGAGGCCCGTCGCGAGCGCCGTCGAGCCGATCAGGACGACGCGGGCGCCGCGCGCGTAGGGCCGCACGGCGGCGCTCAGGAGGCCTGCGCCGTCCGAGCTGCCGCGGGTCCCGTCCACCCGGCCAGGGTACCCGCGCCGCCACCCCGGGTCCCCACACCGCTCGCGCCACGTCCTCGGGGGCCGAGATCGCGTGCTCGGGCGTAACGTCCGAAGACATGACCGCTCCGTCCGACTCCGCCCCCGTTTCCCGACGACGGCGCCCGCCACCCCGTTCGACCCGTCCGCCTACCCGCCCGCCTGGCACGACGTCGTGGCGAGCGTCCCCGAGCCCGCCGGCTCGCGCGTCGTCGGCGGCGAGGTCGGATACGTGCACGACGGCGCCACGCCCCTCGAGGGCTACGTCGCCTGGGACGACGCGCTCGACCCCGCGCACCCTCGCCCCGCCGTCCTGCTGGTCCACGACTGGCTCGGGGTCGGGCCGACCGTCCGGGCGCGCGCCCACATGCTGGCGCGGCTCGGGTACGTGGCGTTCGCGGCCGACGTCTACGGGCTCGACGGGCGCCCGGCCACGCACGACGAGGCCTCCGCCACCGCCGGCCGCTACTACCAGGACCTCGGCCTGCTCCGCGGGAGGCTGCACGCCGCGTACGAGTGGCTCGACGCCCAACCCGCCGTGGACGCCGGCCGGGTCGTCGCGGCGGGGTACTGCTTCGGCGGGTCGGGCGCGCTCGAGCTGGCCCGCACGGGCGCGGACCTGCGGGGCACGGTGGCGTTCCACGCGCGCCTGGTCACGCACGACCCGTCCGACGCGGGCGAGATCCGGGGCAGCGTGCTGATCCTGGGCGGCGGGGACGACGCCGTCGTGCCCGACGACGCGGTGCACGCGTTCACCGACGAGCTGCGGGCCGCCGGGGTGCCGTGGGAGGTGACGCTGTACGGCGGCGCACCGCACGCGTACACGATCGCGGACCAGCCGTCGTTCCGCCCGGAGGCCGACCGCCGCTCGTGGGTGGCGTTCACGGACTTCCTCACGCACGTCCTCGCCTGACCGGCCCACAACCCCTTCCGCCGAACACGGGGCCCGCGCCCGTCCGCTCGAGCGGACGGGCGCGCAGGCCGTGCTCGGCGGGCTGAGATCCCGTGCTCGGCCTAGCGTGGGGCCGTGGCCGACGACGACTCCCCCGCGCGCTTCGCGTCCCTGCCCGTGCGCCCACCCGTCCTGCCGATGCTCGCCAAGGCGGTCGGGACGATCCCCCGCGACGGCACGGACCCGGACTCCGGCTGGTCGTACGAGCCCAAGTGGGACGGGTTCCGCTGCATCGTGTTCCGCGACGGCGACGACGTCGAGCTCGGGAGCCGGAACACCAAGCCCCTCACGCGGTACTTCCCCGAGGTCGTCGAGGCGCTGCTGGCGGCGCTGCCGGAGCGCTGCGTCGTCGACGGGGAGCTCGTGGTCGTCCGGCCGGAGGGCGCAGTCGACGAGCAGGGGGCTCCGTCCTCAGCCACCCGCCTCGACTTCGACCGCCTCCAGGACCGCATCCACCCCGCCGCGTCCCGCGTGAAGCTGCTGGCCGAGCAGACGCCCGCCTCGCTCGTCGTGTTCGACCTCCTGGCGCTGGGCGACGACGACCTCACCGGGACGCCGCTCGCGGAGCGCCGCAGGCTCCTGGAGGACGCCCTGGGCGACGCGAGCCGCACCCGGGCGACGTCCGCTGCGGACCTGACGACGTCGTCGGGCGTGTACCTCTCCCAGACCACGCGCGACCCGGACGAGGCGCAGCGCTGGTTCGAGGTGTTCGAGGGCGCGGGGCTCGACGGCGTCGTCGCCAAGCCGCTCGCCTCGACCTACCAGCCCGACAAGCGCGGCTGGGCGAAGATCAAGCACGAACGGACGGCGGACGTCGTCGTCGCGGGGTACCGCCTGCACAAGACGTCGACCGCGGAGCGGCCGCTGCTCGGCTCGCTCCTTCTCGGCCTGTACGACGACGGCGGCACGCTCCACCACGTGGGCGTCGCCGCGTCCTTCACCACGGCGAGGCGGGCGGAGCTCGTCGACGAGCTGAAGCCCCTCGAGGTGCCGCTCACCCAGCACCCGTGGGCGAGGTGGCAGACCGACGCGACGTCCGGGGACTCGCGGCTGCCCGGCGGGGTGTCGCGGTGGAACGCGAAGAAGGACCTGTCGTTCGTGCCGCTCGACCCCGTGCTCGTCGCCGAGGTGCGGTACGAGCACATGGAGGGCGACCGGTTCCGGCACACCGCCCGGCTCGTGCGGTGGCGCGACGACCGCGACCCCGAGACCTGCACCTACGAGCAGCTCGAGGAGGTCGCACGGTACGACCTGGCGGACGTCCTGCACTGACCGCGAAATCGGCGGGTCAGGCCCGCTCGAGCTCGAGGTCGGTGTCGGACGGCTGGTCCACCCAGAACAGGTAGTGGTGGCGGCCCACCGTGCGCCGATAGACCGTCGCGGGGTACTCGCCGTCCGCGTAGTCGCGGTCGAGCGTCCACCCCGCGCCCTCGAGGACTGCAACGGCCTCAGCACTACCCGACGACGTACCCACGAGGTACATGTCGTCGCCGCTGTTGTCGCAGGCACCACCCCTGGCTCGTTCTCGCCCAGCGCGTCGGGCCAGACCGCACGGAGCTCGGCGAGGCTCTTGCGATCCTGCTCCTCGCACGACTCGGAAGGGCCGCACCCGGCCAGCCCGGTACCGAGGACGAGCGCACCGACGACGACGGCGGCCCGCGCCCGCGCCCGCGCCCGCGCCCGCGTGAGATTCATGCCGGGAAGCGTAGGGCTCGACGACGCGACCCTGGACGCGACGAGAGGTCACGTTCTGCACCGATTCCGTGAGGAACCTGCAGACCGTGACCTCTCAGCCGGCCGTACTACGTCGGCGGGAGGGGCGTCAGGCCGACGCTCCCACCGGCTCCTTCTCGCGCTCCGCTGCCTTCGCCTCGAGACGCTTGACGAGCTTGTCGCCCTCGACGTCCAGGTTCGGCAGGATCTTGTCGAGCCACTTCGGCAGCCACCAGGCCTTCTCGCCGGCGAGCGCCATGACGGCCGGGATGAGGGTCATCCGGACGACGAACGCGTCGATGAGGATGCCGAACGCGAGGGCGAAGCCGATCTGCTTGATCATCGTGTCGTCCCCGAAGATGAAGCCGGAGAACACGGAGATCATGATGATCGCCGCCGCGACGACGACGCGCGCCGCCCCGCGGAACCCGTCGACGACGCCCGCCACGCCCGGGTGCCCGTGGACGTGCGACTCGCGCATCGAGGACACGAGGAACATCTGGTAGTCCATCGCGAGCCCGTAGAGGATGCCCGTGACGATGATCGGCAGGAAGCTCAGCACCGGGCCTGCGGTGTCGAACCCGAAGAGGCTCTTGAGCCAGCCCCACTGGAACAGGGCCGTCGTCGCGCCCATCGAGGTGCCGATGGTGAGGACGAACCCGAGGGTCGCGGTGACCGGCACGTAGATCGACCGGAACACCAGCAGCAGGATGACCAGCGAGATCACGACGATGATCGCGACGTACGGGATGAGCGCGTCGGAGAGCACCTTCGACATGTCGATGTTCATCGCGGTCACGCCGGTGACCCCGAGGTCGGAGCCCGCGGTGGCGGCCAGCGCGGGGGCGCGCAGGGCGTGCACGAGGTCGATGGTGCTCTGCGCGGTCGGACCGGCGTCGGGCACGACGGTGAAGGTGGCGGTGCGCCCGTCCGCCGAGACGGCCCCGGGGATGACGGCGCTCACGTGGTCGACGTCGGCGAGCGTCTCCTTGACCGAGGTGACGCCCTTGGCGCCGAGGGCGTCGTCGTCGCTCGCGACGACGAGCAGGGGGCCGTTGAAGCCCTCGCCGAACCCGGCGGTGACGGCGTCGTACGACTGCCGCTCGACGGTCCCGGTGTTCGCGGTGCCCGACGACGGGAGGTTGAGGTCCATCTTGGTGAACGGCACGGCGAGGGCGCCGAGGAGCACGACGACACCGACCGTCACCCAGGCGGGCCGCTTCGCGATGCCCTGCGCCCAACGGGTCGCGGGGCCGTGCACGGCACCCTCGGGGTGCTGGGCGGCCTTGGACGCGTTCTTCTCGCGCTGCTTGGGCGTGACGAGCCGCTCCCCGACGAAGCCGAGCAGGGCCGGGAGGAGCGTCAGCGCCACGAGGACGGCGATGATCACGGTGCCGGCGGCGACGAGCGCCATGGTCGTGAGGAAGCTGATGCCGATGATCGACAGGCCCGACAGCGAGACGACGACGGTGAGCCCAGCGAAGAACACCGCGGACCCGGCCGTCCCGACGGCGCGGCCCACGGCCTCGTGGGCGGCGAGACCCTTGTCGAGGATGAGCCGCCTCGCCCGGTTGGTGATGAACAGGGCGTAGTCGATGCCGACGGCCAGACCGATCATCAGAGCGAGGATCGGCGTCATCGACGTCATGTCGATCACGGACGACAGCGCGTACGCGGAGCCCACCCCCACCCCGACCCCGACGATCGCCGTGAGCAGCGGCATCCCGGCGAGGCGCAGCGAGCCGAGCGTGATGAGCAGGACGATCGCGGCGATGACGAGCCCGACGATCTCCTTCGCCCCGATCGGGGATTCCAGCTTCTGCGTGAGCTCGGAGCTCGGGAGGACGGTCAGGCCGGCGTCCTGCGCCTTCTCGGCGGACGCGACGATGGCATCAGTCGCGCCGCCGGGCAGTGCCATCGGGTTGTCGGTGAGCTGGAACTGCAGCATCGCGACGCGCCCGTTGGTGGACACCGTCACGCCGTCGACGACGGTCGCGTCCGGGCCCTTGCCCGTCATGAGCGGCTGCATGGTCACGTCGCCCGCGGGGGCCATCGCCTTCTGCAGGTCCGCGTCGACCTTGCCGCCGCCGTCGGACGCCTGCTCCTTGACCACGTAGTCGCTCGTGTGGACGTCCTTGACGACTTGTTCGATCGCCGCCGTCCGCTCGGCGGTGTCGACGCGCTGGCCCTCGGGGGCCTCGAACACGACGGACACGCTCGTGCCCGACGACGACGGGATCTCCTGCTCGAGCTGGTCCATGACCTCCTGGGACGCGGTCCCGGGGATGGAGAACTCGGTGGAGGTCTGCGGGGGTTGATCGCCAGCAGCGCGCCGACGGCGACGAGCACGACCAACCAGATCGCGAGGACCCGCCCGCGCGCCCGGTAGGCGAGCGAGCCGAGTCGGTACAGCAGTGTGGACACGGGTGACTCCGATCGAGGTGGTGTGGCTACGTCGTCGGAGCCGGAGCGGTGAAGTGTGGTTCGTGGTGGAGACGGGCGGCGGGCAGGGTTCGTGACGTCAGGTGCAGTAGTCGGCCATGGGCGGGAGCAGCGACCGGAGCTGGCCGATCACGTCGTCGAGGGCGAGGGACTCGGGTGCGTCGCCGTCGACCTCTCGGATGTGCAGGCGCCGCGAGTAGACGGCGCCGACGGTCGCGATGATCGCTCCGGGGATGGCGTAGGCAAGGACGGGTTGCAGCTCGACGCCGGGCTCGGCGAGCGACTTGCGGCGCATGAGCTCGACGACGTGGTCGCCCGCCGTGTGCTCGATGCCCGCGAGGTGCGGGACGAGCTCGGGGCTGTCCTCGGCGAGACGGATGAGCGCGCGGAACGTCTCGACCGAGTCCGTGGACAGCAGCGTGCGGACGGCCAGGTCGAGGAGGTCGTAGCCGGCCTTGTCGGCGCCTTGCGAGTCCTGCTGCTCGCCAGCGATGCGGGTCTCGACCTCGTCGAGGAGCGAGGAGATCCGGAGCCCGACGACCGCGGTGACCGCCTGCTCCTTGGACGTGAAG
Source organism: Luteimicrobium album (assembly GCF_030161555.1). Classification (GTDB taxonomy): domain Bacteria; phylum Actinomycetota; class Actinomycetes; order Actinomycetales; family Cellulomonadaceae; genus Luteimicrobium; species Luteimicrobium album. Next base: position 1,707,845 of record NZ_BSUK01000001.1, on the reverse strand, counting down.
TAGTTGAAGAACGTGCGGCGGGACACGTCCGCGCGGCGGGCGACGTCGTCGACGGTGAACCCGTCGAGGCCGTGGTCGCGAGCGAGCGCGAACGCCGCGGTCGCCAGCGCCTCGCGCGTGGCCTCGCGCTTGCGGGCGCGGAGGTCGGGCGCCGGGGGCGCGTCTGCGGGGGCGAGCAGGGTCATGCCCTCCAGCATGCGCCGCTCATTGCACAGAGTGCAACTCTGCACGAAGTGCAATACATGTGAGTCGTGTCACGGCGGCGCCCGACGACGGCACGGCGCAGGATGGACGGATGACCGACGATCAGCAGCTCGCGACCAACCGGCACGTCATCGAGCAGTTCCGGGCCGGCGGCCCGGTCGACGGGATGCACCGCGACCGGCTGCTCCTGCTCACGACCCGCGGCAGGCGCAGCGGCGAGCCTCGCACCACGCCGATGCTCGTCGTCGACGACGGCCCGACCGGTCTGCGGTTCGTCGTCGCGTCCGGCGCGGGGTCGCCGCAGGTGCCGGCGTGGTTCCACAACCTGGTCGACGACCCCGTCGTGCACGTCGAGGTCGACGGCGACGCGTACGACGCCGTCGCCCGCGTCGCGGCGGGGTCCGAGCGCGCCGGGCTGTGGGAACGCCTCGTCGCCGCCTACCCGTTCTTCCCCGACCACGAGGCGAAGGCCGGGCGCGAGCTCCCGCTCGTGATCCTGGACCGGCGGTGAAGCGAGGCGATCAGGCGCCCGCGACGCCCAGCACGTCGAGGATCCATGCGTCCTCGAACGCGATCTCCTCCCACCGGGCGTACCGCCCCGAGACGCCACCGTGCCCCGCGCTCATCTCCGTCTTGAGCAGCACGGGCGCGCCGACGTCGCGCAGCCGGGCCGTCCACTTGGCCGGCTCGACGTACAGGACGCGCGTGTCGTTGAGGCTCGTCGTCGCGAGGACGCGCGGGTAGGCGGCGTCGTCGCGCACGTTCTCGTACGGCGTGTACGACTTCATGTACCGGTAGACGTCGGCGTCGTGGAGCGGGTCGCCCCACTCGTCCCACTCGACGACGGTCAGCGGCAACGACGGGTCGAGGATCGACGTCAGCGCGTCCACGAACGGCACGCCCGCGTGGATGCCTGCGAACAGCTCGGGCGCGAGGTTCGCGACCGCGCCCATGAGGAGCCCGCCCGCGCTGCGGCCGTCGGCGACCATGCGGTCCGGGCTCGTCCAGCCCGCCCCGACGAGGTGCCGGGCGACCGCGACGAAGTCCGTGAACGTGTTCTTCTTCGTCAGCTCCTTGCCGTCGTCGTACCACCGCCGGCCGAGCTCGCCCCCGCCGCGCACGTGCGCGACGGCGAACACCACGCCGCGGTCCAGCAGCGACAGGCGCGGGATCGAGAACGACGGGTCGATGCTCGTCTCGTACGAGCCGTACCCGTAGAGCAGCAGCGGCGCCGGCTCCGCACGGGTCCCCGCCGTGTCCAGGCCCACCGCGTCCCGCCGCCAGACGAGCGACACCGGGACCTGCGTGCCGTCGTCGGCGGTGGCCCACTCGCGGCGCTGCACGTACTCCGCCGGGTCGAACGGGCGGCCGTCGGGATCGGGGAGGACCGGCTGGCGCTTGAGCTCGCGCAGCTCCCCCGCGGCGACGACGTAGTCGTAGACCGTCGCCGGCTCGACGAACGACGCGTACGCGAGGCGCACCGCCGGCTGCCGGCACTCCGGGTTGGCGCCCGTGCCGACCGTGAAGAGGGGCTGGTCGAACGGGATCTCGCGCAGCTCCCACGGCGCCTCGCCTCGCGAGTTGTCAGAACCACGTTCACCTATACCCTCACCAGGTTCTGACAACTCGGTGAAGTTCGGGGCGAACGGGCCGGTCAGCGGCGAGAGCGGCACGACGCCGACCCGCGCGAGGCCCTCCTGGCGGTACGACACGACGACGTGCCCGTCGAACGCGTCGACGTCCTCCAGGCGCGTGCCCGACGACGACGGCACGACCGTCACCGCGTGCTCCGGCACGAGCGGGTCCCCCGTCGGGACCTTGGACAGCGCGAGCTCGAAGTTCTCCGGCGCCTCGCCCGAGCCCCCGTTGTGGAGGACGAGCAGGACGTCTTCCTGGTGCCCCAAGAACTGGAAGCGGCCTTCGGGGCCGGCCGCGGCGCGAGCCATCTCGCGCTCGGCCTGCTGCTCGGGCGTCGGCGCCTCCCACAGGCGTACGTGCTCGACGGAGTACTCGACCCCCTCCCGGCGCGGCCAGACGACGAGCGGCTCGCTCACGACGTCGGCGGCGTCGAGCAGCCACACCTCCGACGTGATCTTCGAACCCATCTCGATGACGACGTACCGCTTCGACCGGGTCAGCCCTGCGCCGAGCCAGAACCGCTCGTCGGGCTCGTGGAACACCTTCACGTCGTCGTCGACCGGGGTTCCGACGCGGTGACGCCACAGGGTGTCGGGCCGCCACGCGTCGTCGACGGTCGTGTAGAAGAGGTGCTCGCCGTCGGGCGCGAAGAACGCCCCCGGGAAGGTGCCGGGGATCTCGTCGGCGAGGTTCTCGCCCGTCGCGAGGTCGCGGACGCGGAGCGTGAAGCGCTCGCCGCCCTCGACGTCGACGGCGTAGAGCGCCCGGGTGCCGTCCGCGGTCACGTCGAACGAACCGAGCGAGAAGAAGTCGTGGCCCTCGGCCTCGGCGTTCTGGTCGAGGAGGAGCTGCTCGCCGGGGAGCGCGCTGCCGCCGTCGGGGAGCGCGGGCGGCGTCCAGTCGTCCTCGTCCGTGACCGGGACGCGCACGTGGACGGGGTACTGCTTCCCCTCGACCGTCCGCGTCACGTACCAGTACCCGCCCTCACGGACCGGGACCGACAGGTCGGTCTCCTGCGTGCGCGACCTGATCTCCTCGAACAGCCTCGACCGCAGCGGGGCGAGGTGCGCCGTCGCGTCCTGCGTGTAGGCGTTCTCGGCCTCGAGGTACGCGATCACGTCGGGGTTCGACTTGTCGCGCAGCCACTCGTAGTCGTCGACGAACGTGTCGCCGTGGTGGGTGCGCGTCGTCGGGCGCTTGTCGGCGCGGGGGTGTCGGGGGTCGCAGGTGTGGTGGGTTCGCTCACGTCGGACACCAGGCCACCCTAGGCGCTCAGCCCCAGCGTGAGTCAGTCCGCGGGCTTGCGCGCCCGGCTCGGCTGGACGCGGCGCGGCTCGCCGGTCATCTTCGGGTGCTCGGGCGGGTACGGGAGGTCGCCGAGGCCCTCCTCCTCGTCGCGCTCGTACCAGGCGAGGAGCGGTTCGAGCGAGTGCGCGACGTCGTCGATCTCGGCCCACGGGTCGACGCCGTCGCCGTTCGGCCCGCCACCGGGCTCCAAGCGTGCAGGCACGGTCCCGACGTGGAAGACGCGCGGGTCGTCGAGCTCGGCGAGCTCGTCCCACGTGACCGGCGTGGACACGGGGGCGCCCGGCTTGGGGCGGATCGAGTAGGCGCTGGCGATGGTGCGGTCGCGGGCGTTCTGGTTGTAGTCGACGAAGATCGCCTCGCCCCGCTCCTCCTTCCACCACGCCGTCGTGACGCCGTCGGTGCGGCGGCCCAGCTCACGACCGAACGCGATCGCCGCGTGCCGCACGTCCGTAAACGTCCAGCGCGGCTCGATCCGGACGAACACGTGGATCCCCCGGTTGCCCGACGTCTTCGGGAACCCCGGATCCCCACCTCCTCCAGCAGGTCGCGTGCGACCATCGCGACCCGGCGCGCGTCGGCGAAGTCGGTGCCGGGCTGCGGGTCGAGGTCGATGCGGAGCTCGTCGGGGTGCTCGACGTCCTCGAGGCGCACCGGCCACGGGTGGAACACGATCGTGCCCATGTGCGCCGCCCACACGGGCACGGCAGGCTCGGTGGGGGCGATCTCGTCGGCGGTCCGTCCCGACGGGAACGCGATGGTCGCCGTCTCGACGTACCCCGGCGCCCCCGACGGCACGCGCTTCTGGTAGAACGCGTCCGGGCTCTCATGTGTCCCGCGCGCTGCTCCCTCACGCGTGGCCAGCACCATGCCCTCGCGCACGCCGCGCGGCCACCGCTCGAGCGTCGTCGGGCGGTGCCACAGCGCGCGCAGCAGCCCGCCCACGTCCGACGGCGCACCCCCGGCGACGGCGGCAGGGCGCGACTCCCCGGGCCGTCCGCCGAGCGTGGCGACGGCCGCGTAGTAGCGCGCGACGTCGAGCTTGGTGACGGCGGGCGTGCGGTCCGTGGCCTCGAAGATGACCCGTTCCGGGCTGGACACGCGCACGGCGCGCCCTGCGACCTCGATCTCGACGGCGTCGTTGGCCATGCCTCGAACGTACGGGCAGGTTCCGACGCCGGCGACCGCTCACTCCCCGGCAGGCGGGCGGCGGACTCGACGCCGGTGCGGATCCAGGTCTCGAGAGCGTCGTCGTCGAGGACATCGCCCTCGACGATGATCCAGCCCCGCATCTCCCGCCCGCCCATGACGGCCTGGCGGGTGCCGGGCTCGGTGAGGGCGAGCTCGACGTCGTCCGGCCCGACGCGCAGCAGCAGCCCGTCGCCGCTGACGGCGACCGCGATCCGCCCGTCCCACAGGAACGAGAGCCCACCGAACATGCGCTTCTCGGTCACCGCGAGGTCGGCGCCGATCCGGTCGCGGACGCGCTGGGCAAGGACCTGGTCGTAGGCCATGGACCCATCGTGGTGGACGCCACCGACACGGACGAGCCGAGGCCCCGGCGAAGCAGTCTCAGACCTGGACCGGCGGGTCGTCGCGCTCGAGCAGGCGCACCGACGTGGGCGCACGACGCGCACGACGGGCGCCGCCGTTGGCCCAGTCGTCCAGGAGCCCCTCCAGCTGGACCATGAAGGTCGGCGGGTGCTCGGTGCTGCGGATCCACCGCACGTAGGGCGCGTAGCTCGACCAGATGTGCTCGAGCCTCGGCCCCAGCTGGGCGACGAGCATGTCGTGGTCCAGGACACCGAACCGCGCGCCCGTGGCGACGGACTCCCAGTGGTTCAGGTAGTCGCGGATCGCGCGACGGGCCTCCTCGTCGGTCCGCGCCCGTTCGACGAGCGCCGCGACGGCCTCGGGGTCGCTGTCCCGCGGGAGAGGGATGCCGACGTCGTGGTTGAGGTAGCCGGCGGCGTACAGGCGCATGGTCTCCTGACGACGCAGGAAGACGGTCTGCTCCTTCCGCACCCGGGTCCCGTCGACGAGCTGCCACACGATGAAGGCGGCGCTCAGGAGGCTGACCCCCGCGAGCGCCCACGTCGCGACTGCGGTCGCGTCCATTCGATCCTGCCTCTCCGGCTCGCGCCCTGGAGCGGGGTGCCGCTAGGGGTTCGCCGCCGCGGTGCGCGAGGCCAACCAGGTCATTGCGTCGCTGCTGAACGGGATCGTGCTGATGTGCCCGCCCGGCTCGGTCCGCAGCGTGCTCGCGGGGAGCTCCGCGGCGAGCCACCGTGCGTGGGACACCGGGACGAAGGTATCGCCGGTGCCGTGGACGAGCAGGGTCGGCGCGCTGATGCTGTCGAGACGGAAGCCCCAGTCGGACAGCGAGGCGAGCTCGTCCTCGATCACGCCCTCCGTCGTGTCGGCGCCCGCCGCCGCGAGCTGCCACTCCCAGAACGGCCCGTGCATCGCCGCGAGGTCCTCGGGGGCGAACACGCTCGGGTCGAGCTCTGCCGTGCCCAGGTGCGCACGCAAGGCGTCGGCACCGCGCAGGGCCGCGTCGAACTCCGCGCGGTTCGCCTCCGACATCCCGGCGAACCAGTCCAGACCGACCGCGCCGAAGGGCGCCGGGCACCCGAGCACCGCAGCAGCAAGCACCCGCTCGGGCGCGAGCGCGGCGGCCGCGAGCGCGTGCATCCCACCCGCCGACAGTCCGAGGACTCCCGCCGACGCGATGCCGAGCGCGTCCAGGACCGTCACGACGTCGGCGGCGCCGTCGGCGACAGAACGACCCGGCCGCGCCCCGGACGCCCCGTACCCCGGGCGGTCGTGGGCCACGACCCGCACACCCAGGGCGTCGGCCGCGTCGAGGAGCGGCGTCGGCGGCAGGCCGCTCATCCCGGATCCGTGCAGCCAGTAGACGACCCGCGGGGCCGGACCGCCGACGCTGTCGTAGACGTGCAACCGGCGGCCGTCGTCGGCTCCGACCTCAGTCTCGATCACGCGAGGAGCGTAGCCGTCGGCGCCGCCGTCAGGGGCGGAGCAGGCCCTCGGCCACGGCGGTCGCCATCGACGGCGCGAGCGGGAGCCGTGGCACGAGCGTCGTCTGGAACGCGTGGTAGAGGTCCGCCTTGCCGGGCCACACGGTGCCCGCAGGCGCGTTGGACGGGTCGAGCTCGTGGAACCACGACCCGTGCTCGTGGTCAAGGACGTGCCGGTCGGCGTAGTCCCACCACCGGGCGTACAGGTCGGCGTACCGGTCGGCGGCCGTCTCGTCGCCGGCGCGGACCGCCCGTGCCTGGAGCGCAGCAGCTGTGTTGACGGCCTCCGCCACGACCCAGTGCATCCGCTGCCGGACGACGGGCTTGCCCTCCCAGTCGGTCGTGTAGACGAACCCGGGGGCGCCGTCGGCGTCCCACCCGTCGGCGACGGCCCGGTCGAACAGGGCCGCGGCGGCCAGGTGCAGGTCGGCTGACGACGACAGCCCGACACCGTCGAGCGCCGCCTCGAGGTGCAGGAGGAGGCGCGCCCACTCGAGCCCGTGCCCGACGGTCGCACCGTACGGCTTGAACGGGTCGTCGGGACGGTCGCGGTTGAGCTCGAGGTCGGGCACCCAGTCGGGCCCGAAGTGCTCGGGGATCCGCCAGTCGTGACTCTTCGCCTGCCCGACGACGAACTCCGCGATCCGCGCGGCCCGGCGGAGCCACGCGGGGTCGCCCGTGACGTCGGCGGCGGCCAGCATGGCCTCGACAGAGTGCATGTTGGCGTTGACCCCGCGGTAGGGGTCGAGGGTCGTGAAGGCGGTGTCCCAGGTGTCGACGGCGAGGCCGGCGTCGTCGTCCCAGAACCGCTCGAGGTACACCCGGGTCGCCTCGTCGAGGAGCTCGCGGGCGCCGTCGAGCCCGGCCCGGACCGCGGACGTGGCGGCGAGCACGACGAACGCGTGCTGGTACGCCTCCTTGCCCTCGGAGTGGGTGCCGTCGGGCAGGACGGTCCCGTACCAGCCGCCGTGCTCGACGTCGCGCAGGGGGCGCCCGGGCCGACGAGCCCGTCGAGCGCGCCCTGCGCGACGTCGCGTGCTCCCGGGATGCCGAGCAGGGTGCCGAGCGAGTAGACGTGCACCGTGCGGCCGGTGATCCACGTCTGGACGCCGCGTTCCGTCTCAGGTCTGCCGACCGCGTCGAGCCAGTACGCTCCCCCGCCGGGCGCGGCCGTCCGGCGGCCGAACGCGAGCAGCGACTCGGCGTGCTGCTGGAGCCACGCACGGTGCGTGGGGAGGTCGGTCCAACGGGTCATGCGCCACTCCTTGACGGTTCGTTGTGTGACAACGCTGTCGAAACCTTAGCGGACCCACCGGGCCACGAGGTCGTTCGCGGACCGCAGCACGCGCGGCCCGGTCAGCTCGGACGGGTCGATCGTGACCGCCGCTCGACCGCGCGACCCGGTCCGTGGCAGCGCGGCACCGGGGACGAAGCCGGCGTCGCGGACCCGGACGTCGAACGTGGTCGTCTCACCCGGCAGGAGGGTGACGAGCCCGTCCGTCGCCTCGAGCGACGGGTCGACGACATCGGCGAGGAGCGTGAGGTCCCGTACGAGGTTCTCGGCCGTCACGGTCACCCGCCACGCGCCACCCTCCGCGACCGCCCGTGCCTGAAGCCGGGGCGCCTCGAGCGCCGAGTCGCGCGCCTCCGCGAAGAACCACAGCCCGCGCTGCTCGCCGAGCGTCGCGACGAGCACCTCGTCGCGCGGGTCCCCGGGAGCCCCCAGCGCCGCGGGAACCGCCACGGTGGCCGTCCCGCGGGCCGCGACCTCGACCGCGACCTTGGTCGCGTCCTCCTCGAGCCCCTCGAACGTCAGGCGCTGCAGCACCACGTCGCCGCTCCACGGCACGGCCGTGTCGTTCACGACGACGACCGCGAGCCCGCCGTCCCGCGGCTGGACCGTGACCAGCCGGTCGGCGTGCGCGTGCGCGAGCGCGTGCAGCAGGGGCTTCGCGTGCCCGTCGCCGTCGACCGCCGCCCACGACGTGACCGGCCAGCAGTCGTTGAGCTGCCAGACCACCGAGCCCATGTTCCGCGGCGCCCACGACCGCAGGTGCTCGACGGCGAGTTGCACGGCGTTGGCCTGGTTGAGCGACATGGCCCAGTGCCAGTCGCCCATGTCGTCGGGCAGGGGCAGGTGCGCCACGAGGCCGTCGGTGAGCTTGTCGTTGCCGCTCATCGCCTTCTGGTGGACCAGCATCCCGGGCGACTCGGGGGTCAGCGGGGCGTCGTGGAGCGCGCGCGTGAGCGTCGACCATGCGGGCGGACCCTGCCAGCCGAACTCCGCCATGAACCGCGGCACCTCGTCACGGTAGTGCGGGTAGTCCTGGCGGTTCCACAGCTCCCACGAGTGCATCGACCCGTGGTCGGGGCTGTTCGGGTCGAGGTCGGTGCGGATCGGCAGGTCGCCCGACCACGGGCTCGACGGCGAGTACGGACGACCCGGGTCGAGCTCGTGCACGACCGACGGGAGCAGGTCCTCGTAGTACCCGAGCCCCCACGAGCGCCCCTGGAGCCGCTTCTCGAAGCCCCAGACCCGCACGCCCCAGACGTTCTCGTTCGACCCGTTCCACAGCACGAGGCTCGGGTGCGGCATGAGGCGCGCGACGTTGTCGCGGGCCTCAGCCTCGACCTCCGACCGCAGCGGGTCGTCCTCGCTGTAGGCCGCGCAGGCGAACAGGAAGTCCTGCCACGTGAGGATGCCGCGCTCGTCGCACAGGTCGTAGAAGTCGTCGGCCTCGTAGATCCCGCCGCCCCACACGCGGAGCAGATTGATGTTGGCCGCCTCCGCCTGGGCGATCCGGGCCGCGTACCGGTCACGGTTCACGCGGTGCGGGAACGCGTCGTCGGGGATCCAGTTCGCGCCCTTGACCCACACCGGCTGGTCGTTGACGACGAACGTGAACGACGTGCCCAGCTCGTCGGGCAGCGTGTCGAGCCGCACGGTGCGGAAGCCGACGCGCCCCTCCCACCGGTCGAGCGCCGCGCCCCCTCGGGGGCGACCTCGACGCGCACGTCGTACAGCGGCTGCTCGCCGTACCCGCGCGGCCACCACAGCGCCACGTCCGTGACGTCCACGGGCACGACGACGTCGCTCGTCCCCGCGGGGACGGTCGCCGACACCGTGGTCGGCTCGCCCGGGGCGCCGACGGTCACCGTGACGACGAGCCCGGCCTCGGACGTCGCCCGGTCGAGGACGACGTGCACGTCGAGGTGGCCGGTCGTGGCGCCGTCGGACGCGGTGCTCACGCTCGCGACGGGACGCACGGACGCGAGGCGCGCCGTCCGCCACGACTCGAGCCGCACCGGGCGCCAGATGCCGGACGACGCGGTGTCGATCCCCCAGTCCCACCCGAAGCTGCACGCCATCTTGCGGATCGCGTTGAACGGGTGCTTGTTGACCTGCGGGCGGTAGCCGAGCGCAAGGCTCTGCGCGTCCGCGTACCGGACCGGGGAGGCGAACCTCACGACGAGGTCGTTGCTGCCCTCACGCAGGAGCGCTCCCACCTCGAAGCGGTAGGTGCGGTGCATGTTCGCCGTGCGTGCGACCTCGGTGCCGTTCAGGACGACGGTCGCCACCGTGTCGAGTCCGTCGAAGACCAGCTCGTGCCGGTCGGCGCCGTCGTCGGGCGACCAGGCGAACGTCGTCCGGTACTCCCAGTCGCACAGGCCGATCCACTTGAGCAGCGCCTCGTTGTCGTCGAGGTACGGGTCGGGGATCGCGCCGGCCGCCAGGAGGTCGGTGTGCACCGACCCGGGGACCGTCGCCGGGTAGGAGCGCCCGTCGACCCCGCCCGCGACGGGCCCGCCGACGGCACGGACGGTCCAGCCGTCGTGCAGCCCGCGCCGGACGAGAGCGGGGGCGGACAGGGTCGAGAGGGTCGTCACTTGGTGGCTCCAGACGTCAGGCCGTTGTAGATGAACCGCTGCAGGGCGAGGAAGGCGACCAGCGTCGGGACGATCACGAGGATCGTGCCCGCCGAGATGACCTGCCACTGCGAACCGAAAGGCCCCTTGAACGCGAAGAGCGAGGTCGAGATGACCTGCAGATCGGGCTGCGGCATATAGAGGAAAGGGATGTAGAACTCGTTGTAGACGGCGATGCCCTTGATGATCACGACGGTAGCGATCGCGGGCTTCAGGAGGGGAAAGATGATGCGGGTGAAGATCGTCAGCCGGTTCGCGCCGTCGAGCATCGCGGCCTCGTCGAGCGAGCGGGGGATCGACTTCATGAACTGCAGGAAGATGTAGATCGAGACGATGTCGGTGCCCATGAACAGGACGATCGCGGACCAGCGCGTCCCGACGAGCCCGAACGCGTTGACGACCTGGTAGGTCGCGACCTGCGTCGTGACGCCCGGCACGAACGTGGCGACGAGGAAGCCGAACGCGACGAGCCACTTGCCCCGGAACTGGAAGCGGTCGAGCGCGTAGGCCGTCATGGCGCCGATGATCACGCTCCCCACCACCGAGATCACCAGGATGATCAGGGTGTTGAGGAAGCCGCGGACCATGTTGCCCTGGGTGAACGCGGTGACGAAGTTGTCGACGTTGAACCAGTTCTTCGGCGGGGTCAGCGGGCCTGAGGTCCGGTACTCCTTGTCGGTCTTGAACGAGGCCATGAGGATCGTCAGGATCGGCGTGATCGCGAACAGGCAGGCCGCGACCAGCGACAGGTACTTCAGCACCGTCGCGACGGGTCCGGCCACCGGGCTGCTCGCCCGCTGCCAGCGGGCGATCGTGCCGCGGACGCGGTCGGCCCCGGTGATCGGGACTCCGGGCGCCGGCTCGGGCTGCGTCGTCGGGCGGGCGGGAAGGGTCGGGGCGCTCATGCGCGGTCCTCCTTCTTCTGCTCGGGGAAGACCGTGCGCTGGATCGCGGCGACGAGCAGCACGATCAGCAGCAGGACGACGGCCATGGCGCTCGCGAGGCCGACCTGCCGGAAGTTGAAGGCGGTGTTGAGGGTCTGGATGACGAACGTCATCGTCCCGTTCGCGCCGCCGGTCATGATGTACGGGATCTCGAATGCGGACAGCGACCCGGAGACCGACAGGATCATCGTGAGCACGAGGATCTGGCGGATGCTCGGCGCGATGATGTAGCGGAACTTGTGCCACGAGGTCGCGCCGTCGAGGTCCGCCGCCTCGTAGAGCTCCGCGGGCACCGACTGGATCGCGCCGAGGAAGAGCACGAAGTTCAGACCCAGGTACCGCCACACCGACGTGCCCGCGAGCGACCAGTTCGCGATGTCCGGATTGCCGAGCCACTGGGGCGTGTCGTGGATCCCGACCAGCCCGAGGACCGAGTCGAGGGTCCCGCCCGGCCGGAAGAAGAACAGGAAGATCAGGCTGATCGCGACGCCGTTGATGAGGTAGGGGAAGAAGATGATCCCCTTGAAGAGGTTCCGCAGCCGGGTCTTGAAGCTGAGGATCGTCGCGAAGTAGAGCGCCAGCACGAGCTGGACGACCGAGCCGACCAGGTAGAAGAGGCTCACCACGAAGACGCGGAAGAGCGACGGCTCGGTGAAGAGCTTGACGTAGTTGTCGAGCCCGACGAACGGCATCTTCGCGTCGAGGCCGTCCCACGACGTGAAGCTGTAGCCGAACATGTTGAAGACGGGCACGTAGGTGAACGTGACCAGGAACGCGACCGGGACGAGCAGGAAGAGCCACGGGGTGATCCGCCAGCCGTGGCGGGACAGCGTGTCGTGGCTCCCCCGGCGTCGCCCGCGGCGGGACGGCGCCACGCGGGGTGCGGCGACCGTCTCCTCGAGTGCAGCCATGGTGGGGACCTCTCGGTCGGACGTCGACGACGTCGGGGTGGTTCTGCGGCCGCCGGCACGGCGGCCGCGGCGTGCGCCCGGAAGAGCCCCGGACGCACGCCGCCTCGGACGGTGTGGGCTACTGGGTGGCGACCTGCGCCCGGGCCGCGGCCCAGCGCTTGTTGAGGTCCGCGAAGAACGAGTCCTTGTCGCCCTTCGCCGCGCCACGCGCGACGTCGATCATCTGCTTGCGGTAGTTCGGCCCCTGGAGGTCGATCTGCGACGCGTTCTGGATGTCGGTGTCGAGCGTCTCCTGGCCCTTGGGCGCCGGGTTGAGCTCGACGAGGTCCACCCCGAAGTCCTGGAACGGCTTGAGGATGTCGGGCATCGCCCCGTCCTTGTTCGCGGGGATCCCGCCGTTGAGCTGCGCGAACCCGGACTCGTTCTCGAACCAGTCGAGCCACGCCTTCGCGGTCGCCTTGTTCTTCGAGTACTTGCTGATGCCGACCGTGTAGTCGCTGCCGATGATCGACTGGAACTTGCCGTCCTTCTGGAAGGGCATCGGCCAGAAGGCGATGTCGTCCTTCGACGCGCCGGACTTCACGGCCGCGTCCTGCATCTGCGGCGCGGCCCACGAGCCGAGCTGCATCATCGCGATCTTCCCCGTGCCGAGGAGGTTCTTCGACTCCTCCCAGTTGGTCGTCGTCGGGTCGGCCTCGGACAGCTTCTGGTGGACGATGTCGTAGAGCAGGCCGTCGATCTGGTACTGCTCCTTGCCCGAGTCCCACGGCGAGTCGTCGGCGTCACGGATCTTCGTGGCGTCGGGGCCGTTGATCGCGCCGGCGTTGTTCTGCCAGTTCGACAGCGGCCAGCCGTCGGCGTAGTTCGTGTAGTACGGCGTCGCCTTGGTCTTGTCCTTGATGGCCTGGAGGTCCTGGAGGAGCTCGTCGGTGGTCTTGGGCGGGGCAGTGATACCCGCGTCCTTCCAGACCTTCGCGTTGAGGACGTAGCCCTGCGCGGTGCCGAACGTCGACAGCGCGTAGACGTTGTCGTTGTACGCCTGCGCGTTGATGAACCGGTACGTCTTGCCGAGCTCGTCGACCGTGCCGAGCGGCTCGAAGAACTGCGGGAGCTGGTCCTTGGTGACCTTGTTCGGCACCAGGAGGACGTCGCCGTAGTTGTGCGAGTTGAGGCGGATGGTGACGTCGTCCTCGTAGTTGGTGATCGCCTCGAACTTCACGGTCGTGCCGGGGTACTTGGCCTCGAACTGCTTGGCGTAGTCCGCGAGCGTCGTCTTGACGAGGTCGGTCCGGTTGGTGAGGACCGTGATGGTCCCCTTGACGTCGCCCTGGAAGGCGTCGGTGGCAGCCTTCGTGTCGTCGCCGCCGGAGGCACCGCCCCCGCCGCCCACGCACGCGGTCAGCGTCAGCGCGACCGCCGCGGCGGTGACGCCCGCCGCGAGGATCCGTCGTGTGGTCATGTCGTGTCCTGCTTCCTGTCGTCGTTGACGTGTCGTCGTCGACCCGTCGGCCGCGCCGACGGTAGAACGCTTAAGTAGCACCACTCGCCTGAGGAGTCCGCTGAAAGGTCAGCGGTCGATGCCTCTGTGCGTCGCTGGTGTCACCGTTGTCATGATGGGACTAGTGAAGCGGTTAAGTTTGCGCGCGTCAAGACCGGTCGATCACGGTCGGATCACGATCCGCGAGGTAGACCGGCGGCCGTACTACCTCGCGGGGACGGGGGCCGTCGTGCCGCGCGGGCGCAGCACCGGCGTCGAGTCGAGGAAGCTCGCCTTCGGCTTGCCGTCGACGGCGTCGAAGAGCCGGCGGGCCACGTGCGCGCCGTAGCGCGTCACGTCGTGGCTGAGCGCCGACAGCCGGGGATAGGTCGCCGCGCACAGCGGCGAGTCGTCCCACGCGATGATCGACAGTTCGTCCGGGACGCGCACGCCCAGCTCGCTCGCGACCCCGAGCCCCGCGAGCGCCATCACGTCGTTGTCGTAGATGAACGCCGTCGGACGGTCGGCCTCGCCCGACGTGAGCAGCGACCGCGTCGCGGCGGCGCCCTGGTCCGGGGTGTAGTCCGTCCGGGCCACGTACCCGCGCACCCCCAGGCGCTCCGTCTCGTCCCGGAACGCGTCGTCACGGATCAGCGTGTGGCCGTAGCCCTCGACGCCGGCGACGCGCGCGATCCTCCGGTGGCCCACCGCGTGGAGGTACCGCACGGACTCGCGGATCGCGGCGGCGTCGTCGGTCCACACGTTCATGAGGCCGTTCGCGAGGGTCGGGTCCCCGACGACGACGGCGGGGAGCGCGTCCGGCTCCGACAGGAGCGCGACACGGGGGTCGTCGATGCGCGGGTCGACGCACACGACCCCGTCGACGCGGCGCGCGGCGCGCCACGTGCGGTAGGTCGCGAGCTCGACGTCGAGCGTCGGGACCACCTGGAGCAGCAGGCCGTACGACCGCTTCTCGAGCTCGGACTCGATGCCCGCGATGAACTGCATGTAGAACGACTCGACGCCGAGCGTCGACGGGTCGCGGGCGAGGACCAGGCCGACGGTCTCGGTCTTCGCGCCCGAGAGGAGCGCGCCGCGGACGACGGCTGCCAGCCCAGCTCCGACGCGACCGCCAGGATCCGTTCCCGGGTCTCGCGCGAGACGCCCGGCCGGTTGTTGAGCGCGTACGACACAGCGCCCGTGGACACGCCGGCACGGCGTGCGATGTCCGAGATCGTGATCCGGGCCACCGTGTCGCTCACTCTCCGCTCGTCGTCGGACGGGCCTCGCGCCCCGACCACGGTCAGCGTATCCGCGGCGAAGCCCTGGGCGGGCGAGCGCCCACACGACGAGGGGACGGGGAGAGCATCCGACGCCGCCATCCACGATCTTCTTCAGGCCGTCATCCGGCGTGCCACCGACACCAGCCGGCGGGTCAGAAGTGATCGTTTCCTAACAAGTTACAAGTGGGTGATGCTGCGCCCATGAGGGTGCGTCCTGGCTACGGGGACGTCGTCGATGGAGAGCACGGTCCGTCCATCGTGGGGCAGGCCGCTCGACGATGGCAGGACCCCGGCTCCCTCGTTGGCTACCCATGTCCCGTCCAGGGACCGCATCCGTGCGATAAATCGTTCCCTGGACGAGGGGTCGACGTAGACCAGGACCGCACTGTGGAAGACAACGAGGTGCGCGTCGGCGGGCCTGTCGTCGAGAAGGGGGTCAAGATCGTTCAGTAGATCCCCTCGAACCAGATGCGGCGGATCGAGGGCGGCGATCGCGCACGCAGCCCGCAGTCGTTCGCGACGGTCGTCATGCTCTGGCCAGATCAGTGTCTGGAGCCAGGCGACGTCGTCTGGATCGGTCACGTCGAGGGGGTTGAGATCGATCCCCGCGCGCCACACGACCTGAGGCAGGGTGGCAGGAATTTGTGCCGGGTCGTCGACCGCGCAGTCGATGACGACCGACGAAGGGCCGTCCGGCGGATCGAGCGCGATCGTCGCGCCCGGAGAGCGATACCGGTAGGAGTAACGGTCAGGGTAGAGACACAGCCCCGCAGAGGCGCCCACCTCGACCAGAGCCAGCGGCCCGTCTAGCTTCGCCAGAGCCTGCAGGAGCACAGCACACCGCGCCGCCTCGTTCGTCTGGGTCGCACGTTCGAGCGCGACCGTCGCGAGCGCTCCCCAGCGCTCGACGAACCAGTCCCGGACCTGTTCGTACGGCGCGAGAGGAATGCCGACCATGCGTGCGGCCGCGAAGACGAGGTTGGGTTGGCGCTTTCCTGCCGGTAGCGCCTCGACGAGTTCCCGAACGTGGTCGTCGGCGGCGATCGATCGCGCCCAGTCGTCGTAGAGGGTGAGGACCCATACGCCTCGAGGTCGGCCCACCGAACGTATGCCTCAGCCAACGTCGCCACCTGCTGAGGATACGCACGAGCCGGGGACGTAGGTCTCGTTCCACCACCGGCGCACCTGGGCTTGTGCCGCTTCAGCGCCGATCAACGGCCCGTAGTGCGAAGGAATCACGGTCTCCCCGTACCTGCAGATCGCGCCGACGTCCTCCGGCTCGGCGTCACGAACCACTGCGCCAGTCGTAGTCGTCATCACCGTTTCCTTCCAAGACACCCGTACCCGCGCGCCGGCCCCCGGCCGCCTTCTCGCCTCACCACGGCACGCCCGTGACGAGCGCGCCCATCCTGGCGCGGTTTCGATCACCCAGGACCATGAATCGGCCGGATCCACTAGCACTCGCAGTCGCTTCTGGGGTACCACGTCGAGGGCCGCGGGTCTGATCGACATCGTGATCAGAGCCCGGCCCCCCGATTGGGGGCCGGGCTCCGGTGGTCTGCGGTCAGCGACGGGGGTGCGCCGCGAAGAAGTCCCATAGGAGCGCGCTCGCGCTGATCTCCTGCGTGACCGTCCCGTTCTCCGACTGGTCCGCCGTCGTCCCGGGCCAGGTGTGACCGCCGCCCGAGACCCGGTAGAGCTCGACGTCCGCGCGACCGTCGCAGCGCGAGTAGGCGAACCGTGTGACGTGCTCGCTCACCGCCGTCGACGACGGCCCGACCCGGCAGCCGTCGAGCCGCGCCCAGGTCTGCACCGCGACGGGCACGGCGTAGCCCCAGCGCAGGTCGGTGCTGCCCTGGTACGGGTTGGTGTAGTCGGCGTCGCCGTGGAACTCGACCACGGGAACGGGACGCGACGGGCGGCAGTCCGCGACGTCGGGCACGCTCGTGTCGAGCGGCGACGGGCGCCCGGCCCGCAGCCCGGCGACCGTCCCGACCGCCGCGAACTGGTCGGACCGCTCGCACGCGAGGGCCGACGCCATGCGTGCGCCGCCGGAGTACCCGGTCGCGTAGACCTTGTCGGGGTCCGCGCAGGCCCTAGCGCCGACCTGGGTGGCGACGGCGCTGAGGAAGCCGACGTCGTCGCGCGCGTCCGCGGGCGGCAGCTGGCCCGCCGTGGTCGGGACTCCCGGCACGTTCCACGCCCAACCGCCGTTCAGGGCGATCGCTGCGGTGGGGTCGGCCACCACAAAGCCCTTCGCGTCGGACAAGGAGTCGAAGCCGCTGATCGCGGACTGCGCCGCACCGTCGGCGCCGGACCCGTGGAGGTCGAGCACGAGCGCCGGCCCGCCGGATCGGCCGCCCGAGCCGTGGTGCGCGGCCGTCCGTGCCGCCGACGCCGGCACGTGGACGCGCACCTGGTACGTCGCCCCGCCGTAGGTCACGGGCACGTCCTGGGTGCCTGCGGCCAGCCCGGGCGCACAGCGTGACGCGGCGTGCGACGTCGACCCGTGCCCCACAGCGGTGCCCGCGCCGAGGGCAACCGTCCCGACGGCGCCCGTCAGAGCCGCTGCCGCGAGCACCAGTCCGCCCACGCTTGCCCCTACCGTCCGCCGTGCACCGAGGTGCCATGTCGTCTTTCTCATCGTCTCGCTCCCTTGAGGACGTACAGCCACGCCGAGCCGTGCGCCGGCGCGTAGGTGGGGTCGCCCGCGTAGTCGAGCGCCAGCCGGACGGTGCCCGGCGTGGGCGGCGCCGTGACCTTCACGGTCGCGCGGCCCTTCGCGAGCGTCGCGGTGCCCATCGGGACGCCGTCCTCATCGCGGACGGTGACGGTGCCCGTGGCCGTGCCGCGGAGCCCGAGGACCTGCACGAGCACGTCGACGCGGTCGCCGGCCCGGGTGACCGGCGGCAGGGCGAGCGCGAGCACGGCCGACCCGGCGGTCCCGGTCGCCTGGGTCGTGCGAACCGCACGGACGTCGTCGACGTCGAGCACGCCCGTCCCGGAACCGCCCAGGTAGAACGAGAGCTGGGTGACGGACGTGAGGTCGAGCGGCCCCTCGCCCGACGCCCACGACGGCGGCACGAACGCGTCGAACGGCACGGTCACGACGCCCGCAGCGGCGGGGCCGGTGCCCGGCAGCGTCGCCTCGTAGTAGGCGCCGTTGGCGACGATCTGGACGCTCAGGCTCTGCCCCGCGCCGACCTTGCTGCGGTCGAGCCACAGCGACAGTCCGTCGTAGCCCCACCAGTCCTGTGCCGTCCCGAACGTGCGGGTCACGCCCGCGTAGCCCGGCGAGCCCAGGTCGTAGGTGAGGCGCAGCGCGTTCCCGTGCCCGGTGCCCGCACCCGACGGCGTGAGGGTCGGCGTGATCGCCCCGCCGCCGGTGTTGCGCACGTACGCGGCCGCGACGTCCGCACCGGT
Source organism: Luteimicrobium album (assembly GCF_030161555.1). GTDB lineage: Bacteria > Actinomycetota > Actinomycetes > Actinomycetales > Cellulomonadaceae > Luteimicrobium > Luteimicrobium album. The sequence goes on along the minus strand of NZ_BSUK01000001.1, from coordinate 1,689,695 downwards.
CGCGTACGACTCGAAGTCGTCCGCGGTGGTCGGGGTCGTGGGCCGGGTGGCGGTCCTGAAGGACGCGACCTTCGACGACGACGTGCCGGCGCCGTTCACCGCGGTGACCTGCCAGTAGTAGCGGGCCGCCTCGTCGAGCGCGATCGCCGGCGTGAACGTCGTCGCGCTCGTCTCGGTACTCGCAACCGGGTCGCGCAAGTCGGCGTGGCGGGACAGCGTCACCCGGTAGACGGCGGCGCGCGCCGTCGCCTTCCAGGTGAGCGCGGGCACCCCGCGCACGTCGGTGGCGGCGTCGGCCGGCGCCGTGGTCGTGACCGCTGCGGGAGCGGCGACGCCGTCCGCCGCGCTCGCGAGCAGCCGCAGGTCCCCGAGCTGCTGCGCCCACTCGGGCGTGCTCCCGTCCGGCCATGTCACGCGCACGTGCCGGACGCCGGACAGCCCGCGCACGCTGTACGCGTCCTTGGTCCAGCTCCCGCCGACCGCGCCCGGGGTCGTCGTGACCGCCGGGGTCACGTCGCGCCAGGTGGCGCCGTCGTCGGACACGGCGAACGTGAGCGGCTCGGCCGCCTGGTCCGGCCAGTAGTACGCGGTCGCGTCGAAGCCCGTCAGTCCCTGCGGAGCGTCGGACGACGAGACCGACCACTCGGCCGACCCCGCGCCCGCCGACGTCCGCGTCGCACGACCCGTGTCGCCGCCGAACAGCGTGGCGTTGCCGGAGTCGATGCCGACCGTGCTGGTGTGCGCGGACGTCAGCGACAGGTCGTCGAGCGGGTCGGCGAGCACCGCCTCGTCGGGGGTAGCGCGCAGCGCGACCCGGGTCAGGCCGGTCTCCGTCGCGGCGACGCCGGCCGGCCAGGTGACGCGCAGCCGGTCGGCGCCCGCGGGGGCGTCGGCGGTCACGGTCCAGCGGCCGTCGCCCGCGGTGGCGGCGTGCGCGTCGAGCGTCGTCCAGGTGCCGTCGGCGGTTGCGGCCTCGAGCGTCAGGGCGGGAGGTGCGTCGGCCGCGACGGACAGCGTCACGGAGCGGAGCCCCGGCGCCGACCATGTCGCCGAGCCGCCGTCGGTGCTCGTCGGCACGACGACGGCGTCCTCCCCCAGCGGGTGCACCGCGAGGCCCGTGTGCGTGGCGAGCGGGGTGAGACTACCCACCGCGTCGACGGTGAGCTGCTCGCCCGCGCCGACCGTCACCGGGTCGGACGCCGGGCCGTGGGTCCCGTCCGCCGCGACGGGCACGACGCGGTACGTCGCGGCGCCCTGGGTCGCGGTGTCGAGCCAGGGCGCGTCGCCCACGGGGTCGGTCGTCAGGGTGGTCCACGACGTGCCGTCCTCGCGCTGGACGAGGTAGCCGGTCGCTCCGGTGGCGCCGCGCCACGCCAGGCGGTGGAGGCCGTAGTCGCTGGTCACGGACGTGACGAGCGGGGCTCGGGTGATCGTGGGGGCGACCGCGGTACCGAGCGAGCGGGCGTAGTCCTGCTGCGCCGCGACGTTCGCGCGCATCGTCGCGTCGTCGGCCGGGTAGTGGATCTGGAAGCCGTCGTCGTGCTGGACGAACCCGCTCGTGTCGTCGTGCGGGAACAGCGACCAGGACAGCATGCCGGTCACGTTCGCGTCAGCCGTGAGAGACGGCAGGACGGTCGCTGCGGCGTTCGAGTCGTACTCGCCCGCGATGTAGGCCTTGCCGGCGTCGGTGATCGTCTTCGCGTCGGCGGTCACCTTCGCGACCGTCGGCGGGTAGTAGTGCACGTCGACGACGTCGACCTTGCTCGCCGCCAGGGTGTCGGGGTCGATGTCGAACCGGCGGCCGGCCGCGACGAGCTGCCGCGGCGCCTCGTCCTTGAGCTGGCTCGAGATGGTGTCGATCCACGACGGCGTCATGCCTTCGAGCTCGTTCCCGAGCTCCCACGCCATGACCGTCGGGTCGTCCTTGAGTGCGAGCCCGGTGTACGGGTTGACGTGGTTCAGGGCGGTCCGGACGTAGTCCTGGAAGTCCGCGATGATCCGCGGGTCGGAGTAGAACTGCGGGCAGTCCGCGGACGAGTCCTCGCACAGCCCGTACGTCCGCGCGAAGTCGCGGAGCCCGCCGTGGTAGTACGCCCAGTTGTCGGTCAGCGGCAGGACGAGCCGGATGCCCTTGCTGCCGGCGTACGCGATCGCGTAGTCGATGGTCGACCACGCGTCCTCGTTGTAGCCGGCCTCCTTCGACGGGAGGAGCGACTTGGCGTTGCCGGTCGAGACGAGCATGTGGGACCGGATCACGGTCGCGCCGAGGTCCTGGGCTGTGTCGATCGCGTCGCGGATCCGGAAGAAGGTCGGGTAGTCGACGGTGCCGGGCGGCACGTTCTCGTCGAGGGCCAGCCAGTAGGCGTTCGTCCCATTGAAGCGGAACGTCTGGCCGTCGAGCCGGAGGTGCGCGCCGTCGTGCGTGACGAAGCTCGTGTTGAGCGACGCCCCGATCTCGGCGGCCGACGGGTCGGTGAGCCTGCTCTCGGTCACGGGTGCTCCTGCTGGGCCGGCGCCCGCGGCGTGCGCCGCGGTCCCGGCGAGGACGGGTGTGCCGACGGCGAGCGCCGCCGTCAGCGCGGCCCCGACGGCAGCACGCGTGCGTCGTCGGCCGGTCCTGCGTGGATGGGTGTTCATGGTGCTCCGCGCTCCTTCGCGTGGGCTTCGGCGACGCTCGGCGCGCGCCGGTCGGACGACTGGTCCGCCATGCGAAAACTTAACCGCTTCATCGCATTCGGTCAACGGTGTCAGAGGAACGTGGGGCCAGCGCCGACCATGACGTTGTCCCCCCGATCAGGGGGCGAACGGGAGGACAACGTCATGCTCGGCACGACACGGGGGAAAACGTCATGCTCGGCGGGGTGCACGCCGCGCACGGGACGACGTGGCCGTGCGGGAAGCAGGACGAGATCAGCCCGCAAGACTCCACTGCTGGTTCGTCTGTCCGTTGCACGTCCAGACCTGCAGCGGCGTCGAGTCGGCGCTGTTCTGCCCCGTCACGTCGAGACACTTCCCCGCCTGCGGGTTGCGCAGCGTCCGGGTGCCGTCGTCGTACGTCCACTGCTGCGCCCCGGACCCGTTGCAGGTCCAGAGCTGTACGGGCGTCCCGTCGGCGGTGCCCTGACCGGTGACGTCGAGGCACTTGCCGGAGCCGGCGTTGACGACGGTCCCGGTCCCGCCCGGTGCGGCCACGGTCCAGGTCTGCGCGACGCCGGCGGCGCACGTGTAGAGCTGGACGACGGTGCCGTCGGCGGTCCCGGACGCCCGCGCGTCGACGCACTTGCCGGCGAGCCCGGTGATGGCGCCGGTCCGCGCCCCGCTGCCGGGGTCGCTCCCTCCGCCGGAGGCCGGCAGGGAGAGCTTGCCCTGGTAGAGCACGCGGGGGTTGAAGTAGGTCGCCTGGATCTCGGCGTCGGTGTTGTTCCCCTGGAGCTGCTCGGACCAGATCATGAAGTACGACCACTTCGGCTGGCTCGCGAGGAACGACTCGGTGGGCATCTTCCCCATCTCGGCGATGGCGATGGGCTTGCTGCCGGCGATGGACTGGATCTGTTGGTAGTCGCCCGCGCTCGGGTAGCTCTTGTACCAGGCGTCGAGGCTGACGACGTCGACGTACGACGAGCCCGGGTAGTAGGTGGACCAGCCGCCGGCGGGGTTGTCCTGGACGTTCCACACCCAGATGAGGTTGGTGAGGCCCTTGCTCACGAGGTAGTCGTGGGTGATCCGGTAGAGCTGGGCGCTCTTGGCGCCGTAGCCGCCCCACCAGTTCCAGGTCTCGTTCATCTCGTGCAGCGGCCGGAACAGCACGGGCACACCCGCGTCCTTGAGCTGCTGGAGGTAGGGCACGGCCTCCTGGAGCCGGTTCTTCCAGGCGGTGTTGAGGGCGGTCCCGTCGGTGATCACCTGGTCGAACTGGTCGTTGGTGATGCGGGACTTCACGCCGCCGTCGAACGAGCACGAGCTGCCCATGGTGGGCGGGCAGACGTGCCAGGTGAGGGCCACGAGCGACCCGTTGGCCCACTCGGTCTTGGCCTGGTCGATGACGCGCTGCCGGTTGGCGACGTCGGACGGGTTGAACATGAGGTCGCCGCCCCACAGGCCGGGCCACTGGCCGGTGACGTTCTTGACGACCTGGCTGTAGTGGTTGGGCTGGGTGGCGGGTTCCTTGTTGTGCTGCCCGGCCACGACGTGGTTCCCGCTGATCGAGGCGAGGTAGTCGAGGACCTGCTGCTTCGAGGACGCGGGGAAAGCCTGGGCGGGGGCACTCACGGCGAGGCCGGCTGCGCCGACGAACAGGGCCGCGACCAGTCCGGCGACGATCCGACGACGGCGCGCGCCCCGGGCGAGGCGGCCCGCGTTCACCGGTCGCTCCAGCTGTAGGAGCCGACGCCGTCGGCGGGGAGGGTGGCACGGAACGTGCTGTCGCCGACTCGCACGGCGAACGCCTGCGTGGCCTTCGCGGTGTTGTGCACGACGACGGCGAGCGTGCCGTCGGGATTGCGGAAGGCGACGGAGTCGAGCTGCGCCGTCTGGCCGTCGACGTTGTTGACGGAGGTGCTCATGATCCGGGTCGCGCCGGGCGTGACGAACCGCGAGAACTGCGCGAGCAGGTAGTAGCGCGGGTTGTAGGTGACGGCCTTGGTCGTCGAGTCGACCGTCACGAGGCCGGTGCAGGACTCGCAGCCGCCGACGAAAGGCCCGTGGTTCTCGTCGAGCGCGACGTTCCACGCGGTGACGGCCTGCCCCCAGTTGCGCAGGCTCCCGATGGCGTCGTTGATGTCGAGCCCCTCGCACTCGGTCTCGAGGATCTCCTTGTCGGGGTGGAGCGTCTTGAGGGTGCTCTGGATCGCGGGGTCGCCGTAGTAGCAGTGGTAGGCGGTGCCGTCGATCCAGCGTGCTGCCTTGGTCTGGAGCAGCGAGAACGGGTAGTCGGCCTCGGGGCTGCCGTTGACCTGCTCGAGGCGACCGGCGTCCCAGGGGTGCACCGACCAGTTGTGGTCGAAGCCCAGGATCTTGGTCTTCAGCCCGGCCCTCTTGATCGCCGGGCCGAGCTTCTCGATGACCTTGGCCTCCTGCGCCACGTCGAGGTTCGTCCCCGGGTAGTTGCTTCGGTCGAGCGCCTGGGGCTCGTTCTGGACGGTCAGGTAGTCGACCCGGACCCCCGCCTTCTGGTACGCCCGCAGGAACTTCACGAGGTACTCGGCGTACGCCTGGTAGATGCGCGGCGAGTCGATGAGCTTTCCGTCGATCATCGAGTCGGACGTCTTCATCCAGCCGGGCGGGCTCCAGGGCGTCGCCATGATCGTGAGCTTCGGGTTGAGCTTCTTGGCCTGGCGCAGCAGCGGAAGGATCTGGTCCTCGTCGTGCGCGATCGAGAAGTGCTTGAGGGCGTAGTCCTTCTGGCCCTGCGGCATGTCGTCGTAGCTGTAGACGGTGCGCGCGAGGTCGGACGCGCCGATCGGCTGGCGCAGGAAGCTGAGCCCCGCGCCCTGGTCCGGGTCGAAGAGCTGGGTCATGACGGCGTCGCGGTCGGCCTTCGGCAGGAGCGACAGGTCATACGCGGAGGCATCGGTCAGGGACGCACCGAACCCGGTGATCTTCTGGAACCGGAGCGACGGGTCGACGGTGACGGTCGTGCCCGTCGGGAACGCCGACGACGTGGTGTCCGCGAGCGCCGAGGCCCGGCCGGCCGAGTCGGAGGAGGCCTGCGCCGTCGTGCGGGTCAGCGCGAGGTGCTGCGTGGTCGGGCTGGGGTGGTCGGGCGTCGAGACCGACGCGGTGACGGAATCCGAGGTGCGCGCGGCGGGCGTGGTGGGATGGCTTCCCGCGGACGCCGACCCGCCGGCGAGAAGGGGAACAGCGACGAGCGCGGCGAGGGCCGCGCCCGTGGCGAGCGTGCGTGTGGTGCGTGGGCTGAGCATGCGAAACCGCCTTTGTTCCGTTGCTGATGCGTCACGTGCGGGGCCCCGCGGAATGCGCGGGGCGAAGGTGTGCTGCGGTGGATCACCTCCCGTGAGGACGGCGTCGTCCTCTTGCATCACTTAACCGCTTCACACAGAATGTGTCAACGTTGGCAGACAGGGGCGCGTCACAGGAGACGCACGCCCCGCGACAAGGAGGTCACCGTGCGACGCACCACCGTCCCCCCACCCGGACCCACCCGGCGACGACGACCCCGGGCGGCTGCGCTCGCGTCGCTCGTCGCCGTCGGAGCGCTCGCCGCGAGCACCCTCGGCGGCACGGCCGCCGCAGCCCGTCCCGCCGCAACGGACGGCGCCACGACGAGCGCGGAGAGCCCCGCCGCCCCCTACACGCGCGCCCTCGAGGACGTGGAGGGATACGCCGACGACGCGGCGCTCTCCGCCGCGTACTCCCGCAACGCGAACGGCGGGGCCACGGCGCTGCACCTCGTGGACGGGCTCCACGAGGGCTCGACGCACGCGCTGCGCCTCGACTACACGTACGCGAGCGGCTACGCCGGCGTCTCGCGCCCGCTGGCCGACGGGTACTGGCCGGGTCTGCAGGCGATCGACCTCTGGGTGCAGGACCTGACGCCGGGCCAGGACGTGCTGCTCCAGCTCAATGACGGTGCGTCGTACGAGGCCCACCTGTCGAAGGTCGCCGGGTTCGACCCGACCTCGACCGCGCCCCAGCACCTCACGATCCCCGTCGCCGACTTCGCACCCAAGTCGGGCAGCGGCACGCTCGACCTCAAGGGCGTGACGTCGTTCGCGGTGTACGCGAACCAGGCGGCCGGGGTGCCCACCGGGTCCGTGGTGCTCGACGACCTCTCGCTCGTCTTCGACCAGGAGCCCGTCGTGCCCACCGTGACGTTCCCCACCACCGCGTCACCGCGGACAAGGTGTCCAACCTGATCACCCTGTTGAACCAGACTGCGTCCAAGCCCGAGGGCTCGACGATCGTCCAGGCCACGTGGACGTCGTCGGACCGGAAGGTCCTCGCGGACGCCGCACGCCTCGCACCGAAGGGCGAGTTCCAGGCGAACGGGCGCACGCGCGTCCATCTCACGAGCCTCACGCTGTTCTCGGACGGCACGACGTTCACGCTCACCCCCGACGTGACGCTCGACGTGACCGTCAAGCGCCTGCCCGCCGCGGTCGGCGTCGTCGACTACCTCACGAGCCTCACGGGCAAGGGCATGCTCTCGGCGATGCACCACGACCAGTCGTACGCCGACCCGGCCGCGGCGGACGTGCTGCACCAGCGCGTCGCGCGTGAGTTCGGCGTCTACCCGGCCCTCTACAGCGCGGACTTCCTCACCGGCCGGACCGTGCCCTACCGGCAGAACATGATCGACGAGGTCAAGCGACAGTGGGCCAACGGCAACCTCGTGCAGATCATGTTCCACGTCTCGCCGCCGCAGTACACCGTCGAGCAGGAAGCGGAGGGTGACTGGGGCGGCGACTCCGGCCCCGAGACCATGGCGAGCCCGAACCGCATCTACTCGTACCTCTACCAGGACCAGTTCGACGAGCTGCTCACCGACGGCACGCCGCTCAACGAGAACTGGAAGAAGCGCATGGACGAGTACGCGCGCTACCTCCAGCAGCTCGAGGACGCGGGCGTGACCGTGATGCTGCGCCCGTTCCACGAGATGAACCAGCACGTGTTCTGGTGGGGCGGTCGCCCCGACGACCCGTCGACTCCGCAGGCCGAGGAGCCCGGCGCTGTACCGGATGTTCCACGACTACCTCGTCAAGACGAAGGGTCTGACGAACATCGTCTGGGTCTGGGACGTCCAGGACCTCCCCGACGACTACGGCTTCGCCGACGGTGACGCGAAGTTCGACCGGTACGAGGGCGTGCCCGGCGGGCTCGCCGAGTACGACGCGAACGACTGGCGCCGGTTCGACCCGGGCAAGGACTACTACGACGTGCTCGCGGTCGACTACTACGACCTCGACAAGTACCAGCAGAAGTACTACGACCAGGCCACGTCGATCGCGGCCGAGGACGGCGGGAAGCCGATGATCATCGGCGAGACGTTCTACCTGCCGACCGCGGCGCAGCAGGCGGCCGCCCCGGACTACTCGCTGGCGATGCCGTGGGGCGCGCGGACCTGGAACGCGGAGAACACCGGGCACGACGGCATGGCGGACTTCTACTCGCGGTCGATCGGCGCGTCCGGCACGCCGCGGTTCGCGACCCTCGACACCTCCCTGCGCCCGACGGCGCAGCCCACCGTGCACGGGACGCCCCGCCTCGGGGCCCGGCTCACCGTGGATCCGGGGCGCTGGTCGCTCGACGACACGACGTTCACCTACCAGTGGCGTGCCGGCGGCCGCGACGTCCCGGGCGCGACCGCGTCGTCGTACACGCCGCGGCTGCGGGACCTCGGGAAGCGCGTGACCGTCGTCGTGACCGCGCACCGGCCCGGCGCCGCGGACGGAACCGCCACCACCGCCCCGACCCGGCCGGTCACGCTGTTCGCCCACCACGGCCGCCGACGCTGACCGCTCGGCACACGATCCCCGACGAAGTGGAGAAGCACGATGAACCGACGCACGACAGCCCGCACCCTGGTCGCGACAGCGCTCGTCGCAGCGCTCACGACCACCGCCGTCACGGCCCTGGCCACCACGGCCTCCGCGGACCCGCCCGCGCCACCCGGAGTGACCGCAGCCGACGAGGTCGCCTATCTCGCCGGGCTCACCGGGCAGCGGACGCTCTCCGGCCAGCAAGGAGGCGCGAACGCCGACCCCGGACAGTGGGTCCGGAAGGTGCACGACATCACCGGCGTGTACCCCGCCGTCTGGAACGGTGACTTCGGCTTCAGCCAGAACGACATCGACCACCGGCAGACCGTCGTCGACTACGCCGAGGCGCAGTGGGCGGCGGGGACACTGCCCGGCCTGATGATGCACGCCTGCCGACCCGACGTGGCGACCTGCTCGTTCGAGGGCGGTGCCAGCCCCGTGAAGGGCAGCCACCTGTCGGACAGCGAGTGGTCCGCGCTGCTCACCGACGGGACCGCGCTCAACACGGACTACAAGCACAAGCTCGATCAGTTCGTCCCCTACTTCCAGCAGCTCAAGGACGCCGGCATCCCCGTGCTCTTCCGGCCCCTGCACGAGATGAACGAGGGCTGGGCCTGGTGGGGCGGACGGCCCGGAAGCTCCGGCAGCGCTGCGCTCTTCCGCCTGACCCACGACTACCTCGCGGCCAAGGGGCTCGACAACATCGTGTGGGTCTGGGCTCCGAAAGACGTGCAGGGTGGTGCCGCGAGCGCCGCGTCGTACTACCCGGGCGACGCGTACGTCGACGTCGTCGGTCTCGACGTGTGGAACCAGAAGTTCCCGTCGACGGACTGGTACCAGGCGCTCCAGGCGATCGCGGGCAGCAAGCCGATGGCGCTCGCGGAGGTCGGCAGCGTGCCGCAGCCGGCACAGCTCGCGAGCCAGCCGAAGTGGGTCTACTGGAACGTCTGGATGAACTGGCTGACGGACCCGTCGTACAACACGAACGCCTCGATCAAGGCGGGCTACTACGACGCCCGCACCGTCAACCAGGGGGTGTCACGGTCCCCACCGGCACGACACCCCCGGCCGACGCCACGGGACCGATCACCGGCGTGGGCGGCCGGTGCGTCGACGTGGCGGGCGGGGCCACCGCCAACGGGAGCCCCGTCCAGCTCTGGACGTGCAACGGCAGTGCGCAGCAGCAGTGGACCGTCCGGCCCGACGGCACGGTCCGAGCGCTGGGCAAGTGCCTCGACGTCACCGGCCAGGGCACCGCGAACGGCACGAAGCTGCAGCTGTGGGACTGCAACGGCTCCGGCGCGCAGCAGTGGACCGAAGAAGCGGACGGGCACCTGCTGAATCCCCAGTCGGGACGCTACCTGGACGCTCCGGGTGGAGCCACGACCGACGGCACACGCCTGCAGATCTGGGACCGCAACTCGAACGCGTGGCAGCTCTGGCAGCTCCCTGCCTGAGCCTTCGACGACCGCCCCGGGCGGCGCCGGCGTGCGGCCCTCAGGTCACGCGCCGGCGCCGGTGCGTGTTCGTGTCGTCCCACCTCGTGCCGGTCGCCGCAGCGCACCGAGCAGCGCGGAGACCGCGGGAACCCGTTCCACGCCCGCACGATGTGCGGCGTGCAGGCTCCGCGCACCGAGCCCCTCGACGGTGCGGGTGGCGACGTCGGGGTGCCGGTACGCCGCGAGCGCCGTCCGGGGCAGCGCGGCGACCGCGAGCCCGCGCGCGACGAGCTGCTGCACGACGACGTAGTCGTCGGTCTCGTGCCGGACGCGCGGGGTGAAGCCCTCCGTCGCCGCGCACGCCACGAGGTGCTCACGGCAGCGCACGCACCCGGCGACCCAGTCGTCGTCGGCGAGGTCGGCGAGGCGGAGGTCGCCGCGGTCCGCCGCGGGATGGGTGGTCGGCAGGACGACGTCGACGGGGTCGGTGCCGAGCCCGACGCCCCGCAGGTCCGACGGCACGCCCGGCGACTCGGCGTAGCCGAACGTCAGCGCGACGTCGACGTCGCCGGACCGCACGAGCTCGACCGCCTCGGGCGGCTCGGCCTCGACGAGCCGCACCTCGACCCCCGACGTCGCGGCGAGCCGTTCGAGCGCGGGCGGGACGAGGACGGCGAGTGCCGACGGGAACGCCGCGAGCCGCACGGTGCCGGCGCCGAGCGCGGCGAGCTCGGCCACCTCGCGGGACGCCGCGTCGAGGTGCGCGGCGATGGCGTCGGCGTGCACGATGGCGGCCCGGCCGGCCTCGGTGAGCGTGACCCCGCCGCTGTGGCGCAGCAGGAGGGGCGTGCGGGCGCTGCGCTCGAGCGCCTGGAGGTGCTGGGAGACCGCGGGCTGGGTCCAGCCGAGCGCGCGGGCGCCCGCGCTCATCGACCCGGCCTGCGCGACGGCGCGCAGGATCAGGAGGCGGCGCGGGTCGAGCGCGGACGGGTCGTCGGGACCGGTCGCGGGAATGCTCGTCATGGCCCAAGCATGGCTTATGGCTGCGCGCAGCAACACGGGGATTCCGTGATGGGTGCACGCCCGGGAGGCTGGGGCGCATGGCCCTCACCGACGCATCCCCCGCGCCCACGGCCCCGACCCTGGGCATCCTCGGCGGCATGAGCTGGCACTCGACCGTCGAGTACTACCGCCTCCTCAACACGGCCGTCGCGGAGGCGCTCGGCGGGCACCACAGCGCGCGGCTCCTCCTCGCGTCCGTCGACTTCGACGACGTCCGTCGGCTCCAGGTCGACGGGGACTGGGACGGTGCGGGCGCGCTGCTCGCGGAGCGGGGCGCCGGGCTCGAGCGCGGGGGCGCGGACGCCGTCCTCATCGCGACGAACCTCATGCACAAGGTGGCGCCCGCGGTCGAGGCCGCCGTCGACGTGCCGTTGCTGCACATCGCCGACGCCGTCGCCGACGCTGCGCGCTCCCGCGGGCTGACGCGGCTCGGGGTGATCGGGTCCGGCTGGGTCATGACCGAGACCTTCTACGGCGAGCGCCTCGCGCGGCACGGGATCGAGGTGGTGCGGCCGTCGTCGGGCTGGGACGACGACGCCGCGACCGTCGACCGCGTCGTCTTCGACGAGCTGACCCAGGGCGAGGTGCGCGCGGAGTCGCGGGACGCCGTCGTGCGCGTGCTGGAGCGGCTCGCCGACGCCGGGGCCGAGGGCGTCGTGCTCGGCTGCACCGAGCTCGACCTGCTCCTCGACGAGTCCGTCTCGCCGCTTCCGCTCGTCGACTCGACCGCCGCGCACGTCGACGCGGCGGTGCGCTTCCTCCTGGGCTGAGCCCCTACCGACGCCGAGCAAGCGGGTCTCGCGCCGAGCAAGCGGGTAGAAGGCGCTTGCTCGGCGCGAAACCCGCTTGCTCGGAGTGGGGGTGGCGGGCGGGCTCAGTGGAGGCCCGCGTCGACCAGCTTCTCGAGGAGTGCCTGGAGGCGCCGCTGCTCGCTCGGGGTGAGCGCCGTCGTCGACGGCACGAGGGCCGCGCGCACCTGCGCGGTGCCCCGCTCGGCGAGGCCCCGGCCCTCGTCGGTGAGGTAGACCTCGACGGCACGCCCGTCGGTCGCGCTCGGCCCCCGCGCGAGCAGCCCGCGCTTCTCGGCGCGGTCGACGAGCCCGCTCATGGTCGAGCGCTCGAGGCCGAGGTAGTCGGCGAGCGCGCTCATCCGCAGACGGCGGTCGCGCAGGATCGCGAGGACGCGAAGCTGGGTGAGCGAGAGGTCGTGCTCGGCCGCGACCCGGGTCAGGACGGTCGTCACCGCGTGGGCGGTCTGGGCGAGCGCGTCGAGGACGTCGTCGTCGGGGGTGCGCTCGACGCGATCGGTCGGGGTGTCGTCCGTCATAGAGCCCACCCTACCGTTGACAGTCGTTCGTATCACGACCTAGTTTAGTTCGCAGTACGAATGACAACCAGCTCAGGAGACATCATGAAGGCCGCCGTCGTCACCGCGTTCGACACCCCGCCCCGCTACCAGGACGCCCCCGCACCCACCCCCGCCGAGGGCGAGGTCGTCGTCGACGTCGTCGCCGCCGGACTGCACCCGCGCGTGCGGTCCCAGGCCGGCGGGTCGCACTACACCAGCACCGACGAGCTGCCGCTCGTGCCGGGCATCGACGGGGTCGGCCGCGACCCCCAGGGCGCGCTGCGGTACTTCGTGCTGCACGACACCACCCAGGGCGCGATGGCCGAGCAGACCGTGATCGACCCGCGCCGCAGCGTCGTCCTGCCCGACGGCGTCGACCCCGTCGCCGTCGCGGCCGCCATGAACCCGGCGATGTCGTCGTGGGTCGCGCTGCGGCAGCGCATCGCCTTCGAGCCGGGGCGGTCCGTGCTCGTGCTCGGCGCGACCGGCAACGCCGGACGCATGGCCGTCCAGGTCGCGAAGCTCCTCGGCGCGGGCCGTGTCGTCGCGGCGGGGCGCGACCCGGAGCGCCTCGACGCGCTCCCCGCCCTGGGCGCCGACGCCGTCGTGAGCCTCGCCGGCACGCCGGACGACGTCGCGGCGCGCCTCGCGGAGGCGGCCGCCGACGTGGATGTCGTCGTCGACTACGTGTGGGGCCCCGCCGCGGCGGCGGCGATGGTCGCGATCGTCACCGCGCGTCCGGACCGCGGCAAGCCGCTGACCTGGGTCGAGATCGGCTCGATGGGGGCCGCGAGGCCTCGATCCCGTCGGCGGCGCTGCGTGCGGCACGGCTCCAGCTCGTCGGCAGCGGTCAGGGGTCCGTCGGCACGCGCGAGATCGTCGCGGAGCTCGGCGCGCTCGCCGACGTGATCGCCCAGGGCTCGCTCGCCGTCGACGCGCGGGCCGTCCCGCTCGCCGAGGTCGAGGCGACCTGGGGCGAGTCGAGCACGGACCGCGTCGTGCTCGTCCCCTGACGCCGGGGCGCCTGTGGACGGGCGCCGGGCGACCCACGTCGGCTCTGGTACCTTCGCCGCGCCGCGCGACCGCACGGCCGCCCCCGAGCACGAGGACCCACAGACATGGCCGCCGAGGACATCCTGACCACCGCTCACCCCGCGCAGGCGCGCGACCTGACCTACGGCGTCTTCTCCGCGGAGGGTGCGAGATCCGGCCGATCGACGAGTTCTCGGCGCAGGTCGTGCGCGGGTCCGCGTCGATGACGGCGCTGTTCGGCGCGTTCGCCGGGAAGAACCGCCAGCACCTCACGTACACGGTCCAGGTCTTTGCATCGCCCGACGGCGCCGGCTCGGTCGTCCGCATCGACCGCGGCAACACCGGGGCCATGGCGGGAGCGATCGGCGTCGCCCGCGCGCGCAAGGCGTTCACCGAGTGGCAGGGGCGCATCGGCGCCGCGCTTCCGCACTGACCCCGGGCGACCCGCTACCGGACCGACCGGTCCGGCTCGCGCCACGCGAGCACCGCCGCGACCAGCAGGACGACGGCGCACACGCCCTGCTCGACGATCATCCAGCCCGGCAGCGGCAGGAACGCGAGCACGGCGAGCACCGCGACGCAGAGCACCGTGAGGACGAGCCGCAGACGGAGCAGAGCCCGGTGCTCGCGGCGGATCGCGCCCTGCACGAAGCGCAGGGTGAGGAACGCCGTCCCGGCGACGATCACGCCCCGCACCCAGGCCTGCGGCGTGACGTCGTCGGGTGCGGCGATGCTGACGACGACGAGCGTCACGACGGTCGCGAGCCCGAGCGCGAGGTAGACCAGGACGAGGCGCCGGACGAGCGGCAGCCGGGACGTGACGACGGCGGTCATGACGGGTCCTCCTGCGCCGTGCGGCCGGTGGGTGCCACCGCGAGGTCGAAGAGCCGCGCCGTCTCCGCGACGTAGCGGTCGAGGTCGGTCCCGGGATGCTCGACCAGGTGGAACGCCGCCCGGTCCACGACCGCCCGCACGGCGAGGGCCATGAGCGCCGGGTCGAACTCGCCGAGCTCCCCGGCAGCCTGACCGTCGGCCAGGATCCGCGCGAGCGGTACGGACGCGTCGACGTCGAGCTCGCCGACGAGCCCCGCACCGAGGAGGATCCGCTGCACGGCCGCGACGTGCGCGACGTGCGCGGCGACGAACCGCAGGTTCGCGTCGAGATAGACGCGCAACCGCTCGCGCGACGAGCCGGCCTCCCGCAGTCGCTCCCCCATGACGGCTGCGCCGGCATCGTAGAGCGCGGAGACGACGGCCTCGTCCAGCCCTTGCTTGGACCGGAAGTGGTACAGGACCGTGCCCTTGCTCGTGCCGGCGTGCCGCGCGATCCGGTCGACCGACGCGGCGGCGTAGCCCTCGCGGTTGATGACGTCGACCGCCGCGCCGATCAGGTCCTCGCGCCGGGCTCGTTGGGTCCGGGTCAGCGTCTCGCCGGAACTCTTGTTTGACCGCATGGTCAAATCTTAGACCATTTGGTCAGAGTTTCGCTGAGGGCCGGCACTACGAGTCACGGCCAGAGGAGGCCCGCCCGCCACGGTCGCCCGACGCCGTCCCGCTCGTACGCCCACCGGACCGCACCACCGCCGGCGACGGCCTGCCAGAACTCGACCCGGACGGCGTCGACCGCGTAGAGCGCCCACGCCGCGTCGACGAGGTCAGGGTCGGCCTGCACCCGTGCGAGCGATGCGTCGAAGGCGGCGCCCAGCTCGGCGCGCGAGCCCAGCGGTTCGCTCTGCCGCCCCACCAGGGTCGCCGCTCGCGACGCCTCGGGGCGGGCCGAGAAGTCGGCGGCCGCGACGTCGTCGGGCAGGCGACGAACCCGCCCCGACACCCGGACCTGTCGCCCGTGCGTCGGCCAGAAGAACGTCATCGCGGCGTGCGGGTTCGCCTCGGCCGCGCGGGCCTTGGGGCTGGTGCGGTGGGTCGCGAAGAGCCACGCCGCGTCGTCGGTCACGTCCTTGACGATGAGCGTCCGCGCCCCGACGACGCCGTCCGCGGTCGCCGTCGCGAGGACCGCCGCCTGCGGGGTCGGCGCGCCGGCGGCGAGCGCCTCCTCGAGCCAGGCGACGAACAGGGTGCGCGGATCAGCAGGCGCGTCGGCCGGGTCGTGCTCGGGGTCGAAGCGCGGGAGGTCGGGCGGGAACGACGGCAGCGCGCGCAGGCGCTCACGGAGCTCGGTCACGCCCTCATCCTGCCGCCCGTCTCCCCGAGGTAGACGGCGCGGACGTCCAGTTCGGCGGAGAGGCGGGGCGAGTCAGGCGTTCGAGGGTGACGACGACCGACTCGTACGGCCTGCCGGTGTCGTGCTCGAGCCCGAGCTCGCAGGTCCGGTTCCCCGACACCCAGGCGTCGGCGTCGACGCCCGCGAGCTCGGCCACCTCCTCGAGCGTCGCGGTCTCGGTGAGCTCGGGGTGCAGCATCGCGCGGTCGCCGGCCGTCCCGCAGCACGTCGCGACGACGGGCTCCACCACGTCCTCGGCCACGATCCCCGCGAGCGCCCGCAGGTGGTCCGCGATGCCGAGCGTGTGCATCGAGCACGTCGGGTGCACGACGACGGTCCCCAGCGTCGGGTGGTCGCCCAGCGCGGGTACGACCTCGCGCAGCACCCAGGTGGTCGCGTCGAGGACGGTGAGGTCGTCGTGGAGCGCGCGGTGCGCGTCGTCGAGGTGCGGCACGACCTCCTCGAGCACCCCGAGCGTGCAGGACGCGGCGTCGACCACGACGGGCAGCCGCCCGCCGTCGGACCAGCGGTGCAGGTCCTCGACGAGGCGCGCGGCCATGAGCCGGTTGCCGGCGTCGAGGCCCTTGGACTGCCAGATGGTGGCGCAGCAGTCGTCGCCGAGGTCGTCGGGGATCCAGAGGTTCTTGCCGGCCCGTTCGGCGAGCGCGACGAGTGCCTCCGTCACGGTGAGGGCGCCCCGGGACCCCGGCGGCGGCCCGAAGATCCGGTTGATGCAGGCGGCGAAGAGGACGGCGTCGGCGGTCTGCTGGGTCGCGCGCGTCCGCGGCACCCGCGGCGCGGGGCCGGGGATCGCGTCCAACCACCGCGGCACGAGGTCCTCGCCGAGCAGCGCACGCCCGGCGTTGGTGACGCCCGCCAGCGCGGCGCTGCCCGCGCTCCCCAGCCCCCGCCGGACGACGTCCGCGGCGCCGACCGCGACCCTCGCCCCGGCGGCACCCACGCCCCACCGGCGCGCGACCTCCTCGCCCACACGTTGCGCCGCCGGAGACCACGCGTCCCGCCGCACCTGCTTCATGACGTGCCCGGTGTCGATGTCCACGGGGCACGCGATCGCGCACGACGAGTCGCCCGCGCACGTGTTGACGCCCGCGTACTCGTACTCGTCGACGAGTGCCGCCTCCACCTCCCCGACCACCCCTGCCGCGCCATCTCGCGCTGCAGGACGATCCGCTGGCGCGGCGTCGTCGTGAGGTTCCGCGACGGGCAGACGGGCTCGCAGAACCCGCACTCGATGCAGCGGTCGAACTCGGAACCCAGCGTCGGCATGGTCTTGAGGTCCCGGAACGCGACCTCGGCGTCGTCGTTGAGGAACACGCCGGGCGCGAGGATCCCGTGCGGGTCGAGCGCGCGCTTGACCCGCCACATGAACCCGACGGCGTCGGCGCCCCACTCGCGCTCGACGAACGGCGCCATGTTCCGCCCCGTGCCGTGCTCGCCCTTGAGGGAGCCGTCGTAGCGGTCGACGACGAGCGCCACGAGGTCCGTCATGAACGCCCGGTAGGTCGCGACCTGACCCGGCTGCGACGCGTCGAGGTACAGGTAGAAGTGCACGTTGCCCGCCGACGCGTGCCCGTTCACCGCGCCCAGGAACCCGTGCTTGACGAGCAGTGCCTCGAGGTCGCCGCACGCGTCGGCGAGGCGGTCGGGAGGGACGACGACGTCCTCCGTGATGAGCGCGGTGCCGTCGGGGCGGGCGGCGCCGATGATCGCGAGCAGGCCCGAGCGCACGGCCCAGTAGCCGTCCGCGAGGGCCGGGTCGCGCGTGAAGTCACCGCCGACGGCGGCGCCCGGCGCCCGTGCGCCCCCGGCAGCGCCGACCCCCTCGCCCCGCCCGACGACGGCCCTCGCCTTGGTCTCGAAGGCCTCCAGGGCTGCGTCGTCGTCGGCGCGGACCTCCGTGAGGATCGCCGCGTCGGTCGCGTCGGGGCCGAGGCTCGCGACCCACTCCGGGGCCCCCGAGGTGCGAGCGGCGGCCCGCAGCGACGCCGCGTCCATGATCTCGACGGCCTCCGCCCCGGCCTCGTTCAGCCCGGGGACGACGGCCGCGGCGTCGTGCAGCGTCGCGAACCGGAACAGCGCCGTCGTGCGCAGGCGGCCCAGCGGGACCGTCCGCCAGACGGTGTCCGCGACGAACGCGAGCGTCCCCTCCGACCCGACGGCGAGCCCGCGGAGGGTCCGCGCGTTCGAGTCCTCGTCGAGGAACGCGTCGAGGTGGAAGCCGGACGTGTTCTTGATCGTGAACTTGCGCCGGATCCGGTCCGCGAGCGCATGGTCGGCACGCAGGTCGCGGCGGATCGCGTCGAGCTCGGCGCAGAGCTCGGGTTCCGCGGCGCGGAGGCGCTCGTCGGCGTCGGACGCGGCCGTGTCGACCACGGTCCCGGACGCGAGCACGAGCGTCGCCGACTCGAGCGTGTAGTACGAGTTCCGCACGACGCCGCACGTCATGCCGCTCGCGTTGTTCGCCACGACGCCGCCGATGGTCGCCGCGGCCGAGCTCGCCGGGTCGGGGCCGAGCTTGCGGCCGTGGCGGCGCAGCAGCGCGTTGGCGCGGGCCGTGATGTGGCCCGGTCGGGCGCGGAGGCGCGCGCCGTCGTCGAGCACCTCGGCCCCGGTGAAGTGGCGGCGCACGTCCACGAGGACGTCGTCGGACTGGGACTGCCCGTTGAGGCTCGTGCCGCCCGCGCGGAACGTGAGCCCGTGCCCGCTAGCGCGCGCCCACCGGACCAGCCGGACGACGTCGTCGGTGTCCCGGGCGACCACGACGACGCGCGGCACCAGGCGGTAGGGGCTGGCGTCGGACGCGTAGCGCACGAGGTCGAGGGGGCTGTCGAGGACGGCGCGGTCGTCGCCGAGGAGTGCGCGCAGCTCGGCGGCGACGCGGGCCCCGGACGCCTCGAGCACCTCGGCGCCCGCACGGCCCGGCATGGGTGGTGCCGGCGGCCGGGCGAGCCCGCGCCTGATGTCCGACCCGATCGACCCGCGCATCCGCATCCTCCTCGACGACGACCTCCACCGTACGGCGCGGCGATGCAGGCGACTCGCGGAGAACGATGAGGGTCAGGCGGCGCGGCGCTCCCCACCGGATGGTTCGCGACGATCCGCCGCTCCGGGTCGACGGCGTCCCGGACCGCGTGCAGCCTGGCGCACGTGGCGTCGTCGTACGCGGTGGCCGCGGCGGTCGTCACCTCGGAGAAGCTGAGGTACGTGCGGCCGCGGGACCACGGGCGCACGGCGTCGACCAGCCGGACGGCGTCGGCCCGGCCCTGCGCCGCGACCTCGGGCGTCGGCGCCACCGCGACCCCGAACACGAGGAAGTCGCCGTCCAGATGAGTGAGCGCGCCGCCGCCGGAC
Source organism: Luteimicrobium album (assembly GCF_030161555.1). Lineage (GTDB taxonomy): Bacteria > Actinomycetota > Actinomycetes > Actinomycetales > Cellulomonadaceae > Luteimicrobium > Luteimicrobium album. Next base: position 1,670,723 of record NZ_BSUK01000001.1, on the reverse strand, counting down.
GCGGGACGTCCCACGGCCCCGCCGAGCTGGCGGACCTCCGCGGCCAGCAGGCTCGTCCCCGACTCGGGGCCGGCCGCCTCGAGGATCGCGTCGATCGCGTCGTCGGGGAGCTCGTCGACGAGCACCGACTCCGACACCGACGGCGTCGGGCCCTCGGGATCCATGTGCAGGCGCACGACGGCGCTCGACGGGACCCGCCCGAACGTGTCCAGCTCCGGCTCGAGCGCGCGCAGGGGGCCAAGGAGCTCGGCGGCGCGCTCGTCGGAGTCGAGGACCGCGCCGTCGACCGCGACGACCTTGCGTCCCCGCAGGAACGGCGGCAGATCGGGCAGGGGCGGGAGGTTGAGGAGCCGCAGGCTCGTGGTGATCTCGTCGGGGGCGGTCGGCGCCCACGCAGCCCAGGCGTGGAGCACGTCGTCGGCGCGCGACCCGTCCCACAGGAGCATGCCGGCGTGGACGGTGGGCAGCTCGAACAGCTCGAGCTCGAGCGCCGTCACGACGCCGAAGCTCCCGCCGCCGCCGCGCAGCGCCCAGAACAGCTCGGGGTTCTCGTCGGCCGACGCGCGGACCGCGGAGCCGTCGGCGAGCACGAGCTCCGCGGCGACCAGGCTGTTGCACGCGAGCCCGAGCGCCCGCGAGTAGACGAACGTGCCGCCACCGAGCGTGTAGCCGACGACGCCGACGTCGGGCGACGAGCCGTGCAGCCCCGTCAGCCCGTAGCGGGACGCAGCCTCGATCACGGTCTCCCAGACGGCGCCCGCACCCACGCGGGCGACGCGCCGTGCCGGGTCGATCGCGACGTCGTCGAGCGCGCCCGTGCGGACGAGGACGACGTCGCTCAGGTCCTGCACGGCCAGCGGGCCCGCGTTGTGTCCCGTGCCCTGCGCGGCGACCCGCAGGCCCGACGCGCGGGCCGCGCGGACCGCCACGGCGACGTCGTCGGAGGTGCGCGGCTCGACGACGGCGGCGGGCCGCTGGTCGACCGCGACGTTCCACGGGAGGCGGGCGCCGTCGTAGGTCGGGGAGCCGGCGGTGTGGACGGCGGCGTCGGAACCCTGCGCGGCGACGGCGGCCGCGAAGGTCGCGGCGCGGGCGTCGCGGCGCGGGGTGGTGGTGCCGGTGGTCCCGGTCGTGGGGAACGTCATCGGTCGTCCTCTCGGTGCTGTGGTCGCGCGGTGCGGTCGCACGCGCATACCGGTTCGAGAGGAGGGCGGTCGGTGGCGAGATACAGGCCGGCCCGATCTCACCCGCGCCGAGGGACACCGGCGGCCGTACTACTTCGCGAGGGTGGCGGGCTGGCGGGGGACGTACGCCGGCGCGGGCCGCTCCGCCGACGACGTCGGGAGCCGCACCTCGTCCGCCCGGCCGCGGGCACGCAGGCCGTTGAGGATCGCGACGAGGTCGACGGCCTCCTGCACGAGGGCACCGATCACCGCCGGGATGACCCCGAACGCCGCGACCAGCATGAGCACGACGGACAGCCCGATGCCCAGCCAGATGCTCTGCTTCGCGACGAGCACGGTGTCGCGGGCGATCCGCGCGGCGCGCGCCACGTCGGAGACGCGGTCGTGGAGCAGGACGACGTCCGCGGACTGCGACGCCGCCGTCGAGCCGCGCGCACCCATGGCCACGCCGACGTCGGCGGCCGCGAGGACGGGCGCGTCGTTGACGCCGTCGCCCACCATGAGCACGGGCCGCGGCTCGGCCGACGACACGGCGGCCACCTTCTCCGCGGGCAGGAGACCGGCGCGCACGTCGTCGATGCCGACCTCGGCGGCGACGTGGCGGGCGGTGACCTCGCCGTCGCCGGTGAGCATCATGACGTGCCCGACGCCGCCCGCCCGCAGGTCGCGGACCGTGCCGGCGGCGTCGGGGCGCACGGCGTCCGCGAGCACGACGGCGCCCGCGTACGCGCCGTCGACGGCGACGAGGACCGCGAGCTCCCCGGGAGCCAGCTCGGGGGCCGAGGCGTCCGGCGCGACCGACCCGACGTACGCGGCCTTCCCGACGACGACGCTCCGCTGGGTGCCGGCGTCGTGCACGAGCGCCTCGACACCGCTGCCGACGACCTCGCGGACCCGTCCTGCCGACGACGGCGCGAGCCCGCGCTCCCGGGCAGCCGTGACGACGGCGTGGGCCAGCACGTGGGCGGACGCCTGCTCGGCGCTCGCCGCCAGGTCCAGCACGTCGTCCTCGGAGCGCCCCGCCGCCGGCACGACCCGTACGACCTCGGGCGCGCCGCGCGTGAGCGTGCCGGTCTTGTCGAGCGCGACGGTGCGGACGCGCGCGAGGCGTTCGAGCGTCGCGGCGGTCTTGACGATGATCCCGTGGCGGGTGGCGCGGTTCGTGCCCGACAGGAACGCGACCGGTGCCGCGATGAGCAGAGGGCACGGGGTCGCGAGCACGAGCACCTCGGCGAAGCGGACCGGGTCGCCGCTCGCGGCCCACGCGACCCCGGCGATGAGGAGCGAGACGGCCGTGAAGGGGACCGACCACCGGTCGGCGAGGCGCACGAACTCGGGCCGGCTCTCGGCCGCTCCCCGCACGAGGTCGACGATCTGCTGGTACTGCGAGCGGGCGGCGGTCGCGGTCGCACGGACGCGCACGAGGTCGGCGCCGACCACGGAGCCCGACAGGACGCCGTCGCCGGCCGCGCGCGTCACCGGCAGCGGCTCGCCCGTGAGCGACGACTCGTCGAACACGCCCGACGCCGACACGAGCGTCCCGTCGACCGGCACGACCTCGCCGGGCCGCACCACCACGACGTCCCCGACCCGGACCTCGGCCGCGGGCACCCGGCGGAGCGCGCCGCCGTCGTCGAGCGTGGCGTCCTGGGGCGCGCCCGCGAGCAGGGCCTCCAGCTCCGCCGACGCACGGGCTCCCGCGTAGTCCTCGAGCGCCTCGCCGCCCGTGAGCATGAGGACGACGACGAGCGCCGCCGCCCAGTCGCCCACGACCACGGTGCTGACGATCGCGATCACCGCGAGCACGTCGAGGCCGACGGTGCCGTGCAGGAGGTCGCGGACCATGTCCCACGCCTGGCGCGCAGCGACGAGGAGCGCGAAGCCGGAGCCGAGCCAGCGGGCGGCGTCGCCGGCGCCGGCGAGCCAGAGCCCGGCGGTGACCAGCCCGACGACGACCGTGGCCGCGACGAGCGGGTAGCGCCGGAGCTGGCCGAGCAGGTTACCGGTGCTGGGGTGGCGGGTGGCCGGAGGCATGCCCCCAGTCTGGCTTTCCTGAATGTTTGCCGCTAGCAAGCCAAGTCTTGCCTAAGTGTGCTGAGGCTTGCCTCGGTACGTCCGGAGTTGTCAGAACCTGGTGCCCGTATACGGGCACCAGGTTCTGACAACCCGAGGAGTGTGCCGCGCCGGCGGCAGCGCCGGGCGGACCGTTCAGATCGAGCGGGCCGCCAGTCGCGACCCGGGGCGCTGGTACACGGCCCACGTGACGACGCCCATGACGAGGTACACCCCGATGAACGCCCACAGGGCCGGTACGAGGCTGCCCGCGTGGTTCGTCGACGCGGCGAACCCACGCGGGATGAGGAAGCCGCCGAACGCCCCGATCGCACCGGCGATCCCGATGCAGCCCGCGGCGGCCTTGCGGGCGCCGTCAAACAGGGCGGGGCGGGCGGGGGCGGCGCCGTCGTCGGGCACGGACGCCTCGGCGTCGGCACGGAAGATCGCGGGGATCATCCGGTAGATCGACCCGTTGCCCACGCCCGACGCCACGAACAGCACGAGGAACGAGCCGAAGAACAGGCCGAAGCTGTGCTCGTGGAGCGCCCCGATCGCGCCCAGGGCCCCGAGCGCCATGACGACGTACGACGCGATCGTCACCCGCGTGCCGCCGACCCGGTCGGCGAGCGTCCCGCCGAACGGCCGTGCCACCGACCCGACGAGCGCGCCGAGGAACGCGAGCTGGATCGTGACGTCGGGGAACTCGTCGACGCCGAACGACGTGTCGGGGTGCTGCACGACGACCGCGAGCGCCGTCGTCGGGAGCAGGAGGAGCAGCGCCGACACGATGGTCCAGTTGCGACCGCCGAACGCGGTCACCGCGAACGTGTAGGGGATGCGGAGGGTCGCGCCCACGAGGCTGGGGATCGACACGAGCCAGAACTGCTGGTCGACGGTCAGGGTGAAGCCTGCCCCCGCGAGCTGAGGGACGACGATCGACCACAGGACCCAGACGAGAACCCGAGGAACTCCGCGAACATCGAGATCCACAGATTGCGGCGGGCGACGAGCCGGCCGCCGTCACGCCAGAACGTGGCGTCCTCGGGGTCCCAGTGCTCGATCCAGCGGCGCCCGAGGCGGCGTCGCGGCGGGGCTGCCTGCCCGGTGACAGGTGGGTGCGCCCGCGTGAGGCTCGGATCTCTCGGAGCGGCAACCTCGCATCGGCGGTCTTCTTCATCAGATAATCAGATCTCGGGGTACTCTCGAGGCATGAAGACGGTGACAGCGACCCACGCCTCACGCGGGTTCTCCGAGGTGCTCGACCGCGTCGAACGCGGCGAGACCATCAGGATCACCCGAGCCGGTCATGCCGTCGCCGAGCTGCGCCCCGTCGCGCCGACCACAGGGCGCGAGCTGCGTCTGGCGCTCGCCGACCTCCTCCCTTGGACGACGCCCTGGAAGCTGACATCGCGGCCGCAATCGAGCTCACGACGAACGAGACCAACGGGTCATGGCCCGTCGACTGATCCTCGACACGAACACCCTGATCGCGTTCGAGCGCGGCTCGTTCGACCCCACGGAGCTGGACGACGACGACCTGGCGATCGCGGCGATCACCGTGGCGGAGTACCGGGTCGGTATCGAGCTCGCCCTTACTGCAGCACAGTCCGCCGCCCGCTCCCGCGTGCTCGCGGTCGTGCTCGACGTGATCACCGTGCTCGACTACACGGAACGCACAGCGGTCGAGCACGCGCGGCTCCTGGCCCATACCCGTCGCCTCGGGATCCCCCGTGGCGCGCACGACCTGATCATCGCGGCCCATGCCCTCGAACACGGTCGCCAGGTTCTCTCCGTCGATGCGAAGGCGAGGTTCCACGACCTCCCCGGCGTCGACGCGGTCGCCCCACAGGCCTGAACGACGGCACCTCGGGCATCGACACGGCTCACGACGTCCGCGTCCGCCCTACGGTGGGGCCGTGGACTCACCCGCCCCGCTGCGCACCGCCCGCGAGCACGCGCGTCGCGCGGTCGCGCTCGTCGAGCCGCTGCCCGTCGTCGACCTGGCGCTCGACGAGGTGGTCGGCGCGGTCCTCGCCCGCGAGCTCGTCGCCCTGCTCGACCTCCCCCGTTCGACGCCGCAGCGATGGACGGGTACGCGCTGAGACGCGCCGACACCACGGGCCCGGTGACGCTGCGGGTCGTCGGTGAGGTCGCGGCGGGGACGTCCTGGCAGGGCACGCTCGCCCCCGGCGAGACCGTCCGGATCATGACGGGCGCCCCGCTGCCCGACGGCGCGGACGTCGTCGTGCCCGTCGAACGGACCTCGACCGGCACGTTCGCGCCCGACGGCGCACGCCCCGACGCGACCGACGTCACCGTCCCCGCGCTCTCCCCGGGCGACCGGGCGCACGTCCGTCGGAGGGGCGAGGACGTCGCAGCGGGGGACGTCGTCGCGCCCGCCGGCACCGTCGTGACCGCGCGTCTCGCCGCCCTCGCCGCCGCCCTGGGCCACGCGACGCTCGCCGTCCACCGCGCGCCCGTCGTCGCGGTCCTGTCGACGGGCGGCGAGCTCACCCCCGCCGGCGCACCCCTCGGCCCCGGCCGCATCCCGGACTCCAACTCGGTGCTCGTCGCGGGCGCCGTCCGCGACGCGGGGGCCTGCGCCCTGCGCACCGGCGGCGTCCCCGACACCCCCGAGGCCCTCGCCGCCGCGCTCGACGCCGCCGTCGGGGCGGGCGCCGACCTGATCGTCACGACGGGGGGCGTGAGCGTCGGCGCGCACGACGTCGTCCGCACCCTCCTCGCGACCCCGCCCGGTCCCGACGCCGGCGCGTCCGACGTGGACGTCGCCGCCGTCGGCATGCAGCCCGGCAAGCCGCAGGCCCTGGCCCGGTGGCGCGGGGTGCCGTGGCTCGCGGCCCCCGGCAACCCGACCGGCGCGTACGCGTCGTTCGAGCTGTTCGTCCGGCCGATGCTCGCGCGGCTGCGGGGGCTCGCGGGCGACGCCGACGGCGCGGACGATGCGCGCGTCGTCGCCGAGGGGTGGCGCTCGCCTCGCGACCGTCAGCAGCTCGTCCCGGTCCGGACCGACGACGACGGCCGGGTCGCGCCCGTGGGCGACGGCCACCGGCTGTCGGCGCTGGCGCTCGCGGACGGGCTCGCCGTCGTGCCCGCCGACGTCGTCGAGGTGCGCGCGGGCGACACGGTGGCCGTGCGGCGGTTCGCCGCCGCCGGGCGACCACGGACCGGCACCGCCCCGGGCGTCGTGTTCGACGCGGTGGTGCTCGCGGGCGGGCGGGCGCAGCGGCTCGGGGTGCCCAAGCCCGGCGTGACGCTCGCGGGCCGGACCTTGCTCGACCACGCGCTCGCGGCGGCGCGGGATGCTCGGCGCACGGTCGTCGTCGGGCCGGCGGAGCTCGCCCGCGACGGCGTCACGGTCGTGCGCGAGGATCCGCCGTTCGGGGGCCGGTCGCCGGGCTCGCCGCCGGCCTGGCCGCCCTCCCCGGCCTGCACGAGGCGGCTCGGAGGTGCCCGTGCTCGTCCTCGCGTGCGACGTGCCGCGCGCGCACGCCGCGGTCCCGCTGCTGCTCGCGGCCGCGTACGGGCCCGAGGCCGACGCCCCCGACGGCGCGTACCTCGTCCGCGACGGGCACGCCCAGTGGCTCGTCGGGGTGTACGCCCGGGAGGCGCTCGAACGCGCGCTGACCGACGTGGCGGCCGGCGCGGGCGGGCTCGCGGGCGCGAGCGTGCGATCGCTCGTCGCGGGGCTGCGCTGCGCCGAGGTCGCCGACCCGGACGCCCTGAGCGACGACGTCGACACGTGGGACGATGCGGCCAGGCTCGCCGCCGCACTCGCCCCCGGCGGCCCGCAGGACCCTGATCGCGCAGACGACCCGAGGAGGTCATCGTGAAGGAGCTCGACGACTGGCTGCAGGCACTGGCGGACGAGGTCGGCTTCGACCCCGCCGACGTGGACGTCGAGGCCGTGCTGGACCTGGCGGGCGACGCCGCGCACCACGTCGTCCGGCCGGCGGCGCCGCTGACGACGTACGTCGCGGGCTACGTCATCGGGCTCGCGGCGGCACGCGGCGAGGAAGGCACGCCGCGCGCCACCGAGGTGCTCGACCGGATCGCCGCGTTCGCGCGCGCCTGGGGTCCGACGACCGCGTGACGCGTCGTCAGTCGACGAGCTTCCAGGGGCCGTAGGGCGCGCCCGGCTGCTCGCCCGACGTCCACCACTGCGCCTGGTAGACGTGCCCGCCGTACGTCACCCGCTCGCCGCCCACGTAGACGGTGGCGGCGCTCCACGCGGGCACGGTCCCGGGCGCGACGGCGACGATCTCGCTCCACGGCCCGCCGACGCCGCCGGGCGCCTGGTTCCGCGTCCACCACTGGGCTTTGAACGTGCGGCCCTGGTAGACGACGACGTCCCCCGCGTCGAACACGCGCGACGCGGTCCAGGCGGCAGTGCCGTCGGCCGCGGTGGCGATCTCGGCCCAGGCCCCGGTGGCCGAGGCCCCCGGCTTCTCGCCCGACGTCCACCACAGCGCCTCGAAGACCGCGCCGTCGTAGGACACCCGGTCGCCCGCGTCGTAGACCTTCGTCGCGTCCCACGCGGCCGGGCCCGGCGGGACCCCCTGGTCGCCGAGGCCGAGGTCGCACGAGATCCGCCCGCTGTACAGCGCGTGCCCCTCGCCGGCCGAGCCGGGCCCCGTGCCGTAGATGCCGTCGTCGGACCAGAGGACCTCGCGCGTCCCGTCGGCGCACGTCGACGCCGGGGCGACGGCGAAGCCCTCGAGGTTGTCGACCGGCAGACCGGCCGGCTTGGCGTAGGTGACCTCGGGGACGATCGCACCCGTCGTGCTCACCTTGAGCACGGTCGAGGCGACGCCGCACGTGTTGTCGCACAGCGCCCAGATCCGCTGCGTGCTCGCGTCGAACTGGACGTCCATGACGTGCCCCATGCCCGTGTCGACGACGGCGACCCGGTGGTACGTGTGGTCGGCGTCGAGCGCGTAGCCGTAGAGCTTGCCGTCGTTCTCGAGTCCCGCGAAGAACAGGCCGCTCCCGTGCCCCGGGTAGTCCGCCGGCCGGTACGTCGTGCCGGTCGACTCGTCGACGAACCCGTTCGCCGTCAGGTAGCTGTCCGGGACGAACGCGACGCCCTCGAACCCGAGGTTGGCCTCGGTCTTGTTCCCGGCGTGCAGCTCGGGGAACTCCGAGGTCAGGTCCCACTGGTCCGTCGCGACCAGCGTCGTGCCGGTCTGCGTCGGGTCGAAGCGCAGGACCGAGTTGAGCGGGACGTCGTTCTTCTGGTTGTTGCGCTCGGTCGTGACGTAGAGCGCGCCGTCCGGGCCGACCGTGAGGCCCTCGGTGTCGGGCTGGTTGGTCTGCGGGTCGTCGCTCCCGGGGAAGAAGATCTCCTTGCCCGCGCCCCAGCCGTTGCTCGTGTCGGGGACCCAGAGGCCGTCCTGCGGCACGAGGCGGAAGACCCAGCTCTTGTTCTTGACCGCGTAGAGCACGTCCGGGTCGCTCGGGTCGAAGGCCAGGCCGCTCACGTCACGACCCTCGGGGCCGGTCGTGGTGGTCCAGGCGCACTGCGTGTCGGCGAGGCTCACGTCCGCGCTGCCGGGCCAGGCCGTGGCAGGGAGCGCGGTGGCGGGCAGGGCGCCGGTGCCCTCGGGGCCTCCGGCTGGCAGTTCAGCGTCGAGCCGCCGCCGGCGCCCGGGTCGGTCACAGGCGACTCGCACGCGGTGGCGTTGGAGGCGCCGAAGCTCTTGAACGCCACGGACGTGAAGTCGCCGGTGCCGTCCGGGCAGCGCGCGAACGCGCCCGCCCCGAAGTCGGTGCCCTCGTCGGTGCCGGCCTGGCCGGCCGTGTAGCTCACCTGGTCGACGAGGGTGCCGGCCGTGCCGCCGGGGCCGTCGGGCAGGTAGAGCTTCACGCCGTCCCCGCCGCTGCCGAGGCCCTTGGTCGACGAGAAGTACACGTAGCCGTGCGCCGGGATCGTCGTGGTCGCGGTCCCGTCGGGGAGCTTCGCGGCGAACGGCGTGGCGCTCGCGGCCGCGCCGCTGTCGATCTGCAGCCAGCCCGTGATGCTCACGTCCGACGCGCCCGTGTTGACGAGCTCGATCGCGTCGCCGACCGGGGTGTCGCCGTTGTCGGACGAGACCTCGTTGATGCGGACGTCCGCCCAGTGCGGGTCGATCCCGGCGCCGCTCCCCGGGTCGCCGCCGTCACCGCCGTCGGACGCGCGCGGGTCGCGGCCGTCCCCGAACCGGCTCGTGCCCGGCGAACCGACGTCGGACGCGCCGCCGACGGTCGCGGCCCACGCGTGGTCGTCGTCCCCGGCGACGGAGAGCCGCCACTGGCTGGCGTCGTTCGCGCCCAGCGCGGCCGCCGTCTTCGGCTCCCCGGAGACGCCGTCGGTGCGCGGACCCTTGACCGTCCCGGTCCCCTGGTCGTTGTAGGCGAGCTGGTCGACCAGCGTCCCGGCGGCGTCGTAGACCTCGACGTCGTCCGCGCGCCCGATGTTGTGGGTCACGCCCCCGACGATCTTGACGTCGGCGTCCAGGCCCCACTGGGACCGGAAGGTCGCGGCGGGCGCCTCGGTGATCACGACGGACTCGCCCGCCCCCACCTCGCCGAACGCGGACAGCGGGACCTGGCCCGGGCCGCCACCGCTGGCGGCGTACGACCAGCCGGTGAGGTCGACCGGCGCGGCGCCGACGTTGGTGAGCTCGACGAACTCGCCCGCGGTGGCCTCGTTCTTGTACATCCACTCGGTGATCCGGACGGTGGACGGGCCGGCGTCCGCCTGCGCGGCACCGGGCACGGCGAACGCGAGGACTCCGGTGGTGGCCGCGACCGCGAACGTCGCGAGGGCCCGGCGAGCATGGGTCTGCATGGTGCGGATCCTGGCGGCGCGCGACGTCTTCCGGTCGTCCGGACGGTGAACGCAGCGCGAACATCCGCTTCCGGTCGGCGCGTGCGCTTTCGTCCGTTTTTCACGAGACCTCCGAAATCGTTACGCTCACCTGGTGACGACGCCCCCGCAGCCGACGCCCGCGCTCACCGACGCGCAGCTCGCCGCGCTCTGCGCACCCCTCGGCCGACCCGTCTCCAGCGAGCGCCTGGCCGGCGGTCTGTTCGCCGCCGTGCACGCCGTCACCCTCGACGGCGGCCGCCGCGTCGTCGTCAAGGCCGGGACCGCCGACGAGTCCCGGCTGCTCACCTACGAGCACGGCATCATCGGCACCGAGGCCGCGTTCCTGCGCCTGGTGCACGCGACCCCGGGAGCGCCGTCGGACGTGCTGCCCGAGCTGCTCCACGAGGACCGCAGCCGGACCGCCTTCCCCGGGGACGCCGTCGTGATGACGCACCTCGACGGGGCGCTGTGGTTCCAGGTGGCCGCCGACGCCGAGCGCGCCGGCGCCCCGCTCGACGCCGCGACGACGGCGCGCGTCCAGCGCGAGGTGGGCGGGGCGCTCGCCCGGCTCCACCGGGCGACGGGCACGGCCTACGGCTACCCGGCGCCCGAGGCCGGGCTGGCCCGCACCACCTGGCCGGACGCGTTCGCCGCGATGATCGAGGCGGTGCTCGACGACGCCGCGCGGTGGGGCATCGAGGTGCCGGCGTTCGCGGTGCGCGAGGCGGTCGTGCGGGGCGAGCAGGCCCTCGCACGGGTCACGACGCCGCGGCTCGTGCACGGGGACCTGTGGGCGGGGAACGTCTTCGTCGACCCGGCGACCTACGCCGTCACAGGCGTCATCGACGGCGAGCGTGCCCTGTTCGGCGACCCCTCTTCGACCTGATGGCCGCCGACCCGCTCGGGACCGGCGGGATCCCCACGCCGTTCCTCGAGGGGTACCGCGCGGCCGGCGGGGAGCTCGCCGAGCCACGGACGCCCGCCGCCGAGGACGAGGCCGTGCGGCTCAGGCTCTACCGGCTCTACCTGCACCTCGTGATGCACGTGGAACAGGGTCCTCGCGGCCCGGCGGCCCCGGAGCACCGCGCGCTCATCGCGCAGAACCTCGAGGCGATCGTCGGGAGGCTGGCCGCGCGGCCGGTCGCCGTCTGACTGCCCCCACGCCGAGGTAGTCCTCGCCGGCGTCAGTGTGACAGGAGGAGCTCGCCGAGCGCCGTCTCGAGCGGGCGGTCCAGGCCGAGCGCCTGGAGGCGCGAGACCCGCGTCGCGACCGGCTCGTCGGCGGTCGCGACGGCGAGCAGCCGCTCCTTGAGGTCGTAGCCGATCTGCGCGCGGTCGAGCAGGTCGAACACGCGCCCGGGCAGGTCGCCCGCGTCGAGCGCGGTCCCCGCCCCCAGCCCGACGACGACCTCCGCCTCCACGGGGACGTCCGCCACGGTCACGGCGAGCGCCGTCCCCCGCGGGTCGGCCGCCAGGGTCACGCGCCGGACGTCCGCCTCGACGCGCACCCCGTCGACGGTCACCGCGACCGTCGCGGCCTCGTCGGCACCCAGCGCGCGCAGCGACGGGAACGTCAGCGTCCAGGTGCGCCGGGCGGGCAGCGCTGCGAGCCCCGCCGCTCCCCGCTCGCCGGCCCGACGACGGCGCGTCCGTCGGCCTGCGACCATCGCACCGGGGTGCGCACGACGTTCGGCGCGTCGGGGCCGGGGACGGGGGCGCCGTCGTCCTCGACGAGGTCGAACGCGCCGTCCGCGCCGACGACCACGAGCACCTCGACCGCCTCAGGACAAGCGAGGTCGTTCCCGGGGACCGCCGCGGCGTCGAGCGGCACGATCCCGCCCGCGGGAGCGAGCACGGGCACGGACGCGAGCGGCCGGTGCAGGACGATCTCCCGCCCGTTGTCGGACCCGGCGTCGTACACCTGACCGGTCAGCACGTCGACCCAGGTGCCCGCCGGCAACCAGGTCCGGACCTCGCCGAGGCGCGTGGCGCCGTCGGCGGGCGAGGTGATCGGCGCGACGACCAGCTCCGACCCGAAGAGGAACGTGTTCCGCGCGCCGTACGCCCCGGCGGCGCCCGGCCACCGGTGGTAGAGCGGGCGCACGAGCGGCGTCGCGTCGAAGGCCGCGCGGTGGTTCATCGCGTGCAGGTACGGCACGAGGCGGTGGCGCAGGCGCAGGAACGCGGTCATGGTCTCGCGCGCCTCGGCACCGAACGCCCACGGCGCCTTGGTGATGAACGGGTTCGCGCCCGAGTGCAGCCGCATGATCGGCGACAGGACGCCGAGCTGGAACCAGCGGGTCGCGAGCTCGTCGTCCTTGGCGCCGTGGAAGTGGCCGCCGATGTCGTGCGACCACCAGCCGTACCCGATGTTCGACGCCGACGCCGTGAAGTACGGCTGGAAGTCGAGGCTCGCCCACGAGATGACGCTGTCGCCCGAGAAGCCCACGGGATAGCGGTGCGATCCCGGCCCGGCGTAGCGCGAGAAGGTGAGCGGGCGGTCGTCGCGCACGGCTTGGCCGTCCGCGGTCCGGGTCAGCTCGCGCGGCCGCGCGTTGTCGAGGAAGTGGTAGTGGTTGAGCATCCAGAGCGGGTCGATGCCCGTGACGCGCGAGTGCGGCCCGGACTGCCAGTCGAGCCACCAGAAGTCGACGCCGTCGCGCTCGAGCCGGCGGTGCAGCACCGCGAAGTACGCCTCGAGGAAGGGGCGGTCGGTGACGTCGAACGCGATCGGGTCGCGCTGCGAGGTGTCGTGGCCGAGCGCCGCGGCCATCGCCTGGTACGCGTCCTCGTGCGCGCGGACGCCGTCGGCGGGGTGCACGTTGAGCGTGACCCGCAGGCCGCGCTCGTGCAGCCAGGCGAGGAACTTGGCGGGATCGGGGAAGAGCGACCGGTTCCACGTGTAGCCGGTCCAGCCGCTGCCGAGCTCGGGGTCCACGTCGACGACGTGCCAGTCCATGTCGACGACGCTCACCGAGAACGGCACGCCCTCGGCCGCGAACCGCTCGATCAGCGCCTCGTACGACGCCGCCGTGTAGGGGTGGTAGCGGCTCCACCAGTTCCCGAGCGCGAACCGCGGCAGCAAGGGCTGGGGTCCCGAGACGGCGTAGAACGCGCGGAGCGCCTCGGCGTGGTCGGTCCCGTACGCGAACACGTACAGGTCCTCCCGCCGGCCCGACGACGCAGCCCCGGCACCCGTCCGGTCGCCGCCGCGCGGGGCGACCCAGCCGTCGTCGGTGAAGAGCATGGAGGCGGAGTCGTCCAGCACGGCGAACCCCGTGCGCGAGACGACGCCGAGCTCGAGGGGATGGCGCCGTCGGCCTCGTCGAGGGTGCGGGCCGTGCCACGGAGCCCGGGCATCCCGGCGACCGTGCCGTCGGCGTCGCCGAGCTCCTCGCCGTAGCGCCAGACCGAGTGGTAGACGGTCACGCCCCCTGGACGGCGACGGACAGGCCGCTCGTCGAGAACGGCCCCTTGTCGTAGACGAGCCGGAACCGGTTGGTGACGACCTCGAGGTTCGGGCCGTCGTCGAGCACGCGGAACGCCGGGACGGGGAGCCGCCGCCGGATCGCGAAGGTCGAGGCGCGGTCCTCGAACACGCCGTCCTCGGCGTACTCCAGCCGCACCAGCCCGTCCGTGAGGACCGTGATGCGGTACCGGTCGCCCTGAACGACGGCGCGCGGGTCGGCGACGGGGTCCGTCGCCAGGACGGGGAGGCTGCGGGCGTCGTCGGGCATGGGTCCAGTGTTCCTCGTCGGTGTAGGGAAAGGTCCGTCGAACAAAGATGCGCCGGCCGGTGGGCGGAGCGGAGCCCACCGACCGGCGCACGACGCCGGCCCAGGTCCGGATGACGGGCCGGAGATCGGGTGCGTCAGCTCGCGGAGTCGATCGCGCGCTGCGCCTGCGTCTGGGCGTCGGACAGGAGCTTGCCGATGTCCGCGTCCTTCTTGGTGAGGATGCTCTGGACCACCGGGTCGAGCTTCGAGTACACGTCCTGCGTGGCGACGCCGGGCTCCGGGACGAGCGGCTGCTTGAAGACGTTGTCCGTGTAGCCCTTCATCTGGTCCAGGGGGACGTTGATGTACGGCTTGATCCACTCCTGCTGCTGGTTGTACGTCGCCTGGTCGAAGATCGGGAGCTGCGGGGCCCCGACCGGCTGCTTGTTGGCGACGGACTGCTGCGCGGACGCGACGGCGGCGTCCTTGTCGACGAGCGGCTGGACGTAGTAGAAGTCGATCCACTTCACGGACGCGACCTGCGCCTGCTCGTCGGCCTTGGCGCTGACCGCGGCGAGCGTGCCGCCGCCGAGGACGCCGGCGTCGTCGCCCTGGAGCGGGAGGACCGTCAGGCCGTAGTCCTTCATGTCCATGTTGTTCTGGGTGATGAGGTTCGGCAGGTTGCCGCCGCCCGACACGTACATGCCGATCTTCCCGGCGGCGAAGTCCTGGTTGATGCCGTTCCAGTCGTACAGGAAGTTGGCACCCATCGAGTTGTCTTCCCAGCGCATGTCGTGGATGTACTGGGCGACCTGCTTCGCCTGGTCGGTGGCGATGGTGGCGGTCGTCTTGCCGCCGTCGGTGGCCTCCACGCGGCCGCCGAACGCGTTCACCATCGTGGTGAAGATCCAGCCGCCGGTGTTGTCCTTGGTCATCATCGCGAGGCCGGCCTGGCCGGTCGTGTCCGCGATCTGCTTGGCGTCGGTGCGGACCTCGTCCCACGTGGTCGGCGGCTTGTCGGGGTCGAGCCCGGCCTGCGTGAAGAGCGTGCGGTTGTAGTGCAGGCCCTGGCCGTAGGCGGCGATCGGGACGGCCCACTGGCTGCCGTCGGACGCCTGGCCCTCGGCCGCGATGTTCTCGTTGAAGTTCTTCGCGTACGGGAGCTGGGACACGAGGCCGCTGATGTTCGCGACCTGGTTCTGCGCGATGAGGCCGCGGCCGTCCGTGAACGGCACCGTGAACACGTCGGGGAGCGTCCCGCCGGCGAGGTCCGCGGTGAAGGTCGTCGCGGTCCAGGTGTACTCCTGCGACTTGACCGTGATGAGCGGGTTCGCCTTCTCGAAGGCGGCCACGCGGGCGTCGAACTGGTCCTTGGCGTCCTTGCTCAGGCCCTTGTCGATCGCGACGCTGATGGTGACGGGGCCGCTCAGGGTCGCGGCCGCCGTCGGGCTGGGGGACTTGTCGGTGGCGCCGGAGTCGCCGCTGCTGCAGGCGGCGAGGGCGCCGAGGCTCACGATGCCGACGACGGCGACCGCAGCCTTGATCGATGACTTCATCGTCTTCTCCTTGAAGGTCCGGCACGGGGGCCGGGGTCCGGGCGGGGGCGCTGCGCCGTCGGGCTCTCGCTCCTCAGGTTTAGCGCTACACGTTTAACGCTAAACGCAGGTAGGATCGGACGTCAAGACGCCGACGGCGGCGGGACGGTCACGATGTGGTCACGGCCCGTTGGCCGTCGACGACCCCGAGGACAGGAGGCACGGTGGCCCGGGTCACCCTCAAGGACATCGCCCACGAGGCCGGCGTCAGCGTCATGACCGTCTCCAACGTCGTCAACGGCAACCTCGGACGGGTCTCCGCGACCACCGCCGACGAGGTCCGCCGGGTCATCGCCGCCCGCGGGTACGTGCCGAACGGCTCCGCCCAGTCGCTCGCCGCCGGCCGCACCCGGCTCGTCGGGCTCCTCGTCCCGCCCGGCACCGAGGACCAGAGCCTGCTCGTCAGCGCGCACGACGTCAGCGTCGTCGGCGCCGTCGAGGCCACGCTCCGCCACCACGACAACCACCTCATGCTCCGCAGCGCCGGCACCGCCGACGACGTGCGCGAGTCCGTGCGGCGCTGGAACCTCGACGGCATCGTCGTCATGAACTACACCGACGCCGAGCTCGAGGACCTCGACCTCCCCGGGACACGCCCGTCGTGCTCGTCGACGCGTACGAGCGGGAGGGCGGGGACGGCAGCTCTCGGGCCACCGAAGGCTCGCGGGTGGCCCGCGTCGGGTCCGACGACGCCCAGGGCGGGCGGCTCGCCGCCGAGCACCTCCTCGCGCTCGGGCATCGGCGGATCGTGTTCACCGGCCCGACGACGACACCCAGCCGCGTCGTCGCCGAACGACTCCGCGGCTTCCGAGAGGCACTCGAGGCGGCCGGCGTCGCGTGGGACGACGCCCTCGTCGTGCCGGCGAACACGAGCTTCGACGAGGGGCTGCGGGCCGGGGCCGTGGTGGCCGACGAGCACCCCGACGCCACTGCCGTCCTCGCGACCGCCGACATCCTCGCCGCCGGGGTCTCGCGGGCCCTGGCACGGGCGGGCCGCGTCGTCCCGGACGACGTGTCCGTCGTCGGGTACGACGACACCGACGTCGCCGAGTACGTCACCCCGAGCCTCACGACCGTCCGACAGGACGTCGTCGCCAAGGGCGCACCGCGGCCACGCTGCTGCTGGAGATGATCGACGGCGAGCGCCCCGACGACCCCGCGCGCCTCGGCGTCGAGCTGGTGGTGCGGGAGTCGACAGCCCCCGCCCCGAAGTAGGTCACAGGTGCGTCACAACTGCCGTCGTCGCAGGTCGGACGCGCGGCGTCGCTGCTAGCGTCGCGCGCATCCGGCTGGACGAGGGGTTCCTGTGCACGCTCACCGACACGCCCGCGCGCGGAGGTTCGTCGTCGCACTGACGGCGCCGTTCGCCCTTCTCCTCGCCCTCCCGACGACGGCCCACGCCGCCGAACCCGTGTCGCCTCCAGCGCCGGGGACGACGGCGCCGTCCTCGGTCCTCGCGTCGATAGCGCCCGGCGGCCAGGCGTACCGCACGGCGGCCCACTACATCCTCGACGCTCCCGACAGCGAGACCGCCGTCGCCAAGGGCTTGACGCTCGGCACGCCTCACGCGCTGCTCTACTACGACGACGCCGACCGGGTGGCGTCCACCATCGGAGGAGACGAGCTCGTGTCTCCGACCGGTGGCGTCGAATGGGTCGTCCTCGCCCACCAGGGCGACGAGACGGTCGGGATGTTCACCCTCCGCGACGACGGTCAGGTCGACTCGTACGGCGGTGGTGACGGTGCGGCCTTCGAGATCATCGTCGAGGCGCTGCCCGCGGACACGCTGCTGCTCGTCGCGGGACCTCCGGTTCGGTCGTCCTACTACACGCTGAGCGACGATCGCCGGATCGTCACCCCCTCGACGCCGAAGCGCGAGAGGCCACGGGTGCCAAGCCTCTGAGCGCGGCGACGTTCCGCTCGGCGCAACGCGAGGTGTACGCCACCTGGCTCGCGACGTCCGACGGCGGCGTGCCGGAGACGCCACCGGCCGGCACGGACGTCGCGCTCTCGTTCGCGATCCTGGGAGCCGTCGCAGCGGGCGGCATCGTCTGGGCGGTGCTGGTCAACCGCCGTCGGCACCGCCTCGGCCTGGGAGCCTGACGAGCGGGGCGCGCCAAAGAGGGCCCGCGCCGCGTATGCAGGCTGCTAGCGTCGCCGGGTGCCGCCCCACTCGCTCCTGCCCCGCTCGGCGCCGGCCCGAGAAGCGGTCTCGTCCCGGGCCGTCGCAGCCCTGCTGGACCGGCTCGCGGAGAAGACGGTCGAGTGCCACTCGCTGATGGTCGTGCGTCACGGGCACGTCGTCGCCGAGGGCTGGTGGGCCCCGTACTCCGCCGAACAGCCCCACCTCCTCTACTCGCTGACGAAGTCGTTCACCTCGGTCGCGGTGGGCTTGGCGATCGAGGACGGTCTGCTCTCGCTCGACGACCGACTGGTCGACGTGCTGCCGGAACATGTCCCGGATGACGTGCCGGCGCAGGGACGGCGCATCACCGTGCACCACCTGCTCTCGATGACCGTGGGGCATCCGACGGACAGCCTCGAGGAGGCGTGGCGGCTCGAGCCGCGCGATCTGGTCAAGGGTTCCTGCGCGTGCCCTTCACCGCGCCCGAGGGCACGGTCCACACGTACGACAACGCCACCACCTTCGTCCTGGCCCGCATGGTGGAACGGGTCACCGGCCGCGGCCTTCCCGACTTCCTCGACGAGCGACTGTTCCGCCCGATGGGCATCGAGGACGTCGAATGGGATCGCGTCTCGAGCGGCCTCGCGTTCGGGTTTCACGGGCTCCACCTGACCACCGAGGCGGTCGCCGCCTTCGGCGAGCTGCTGCTGCGCGGCGGCCGTTGGGGCGAGCGGCAGCTGGTGCCCCGCGACTACGTCGAGCTCGCGACACGACCGCACGCTGCCAGCCGGAACCCTGACGAGGGCGCCGACCGCGCCGACTTCCTCAGCGGCTACGGCTATCAGATCTGGCTCTCGCGTCACGGCTTCCACGGCAACGGCGCCTACGGGCAGCACTGCGTCGTCGTCCCCTCGCACGACCTCGTCGTGGTCGTGACCTCCGCCCAGCGCACCGTGCAGCACGCGCAGGACGTGCTCGACGCCGTCTGGGACTGCCTGCTTCCTGGCATCGACCACGCAGACAGCCCTGCCGACGACGAAGCCCTCGCCGAGCGGCTGCGCGCCCTCTCCCTGCCGCTGCCCCAAGGCTCGTCCGGCCCGCAGCTCCCTGTCACCGCGGCGCTCGACTCCTCGTCGCCGGACTCCGCCCTGCCCGACGGCACGGTGGTGCTCCTCCAACCGAGCCACGACGGCTGGCGGGCGCGGTTCGAGGGGCTCGTCGACGTCCCGATCGGCGACGGCCGATGGGCGGACAGCTCGCCGCTCGGGCGCCCCGTCCGTGCCGCCGGAGCCTGGGACGGCACCACCTTCGTCGCCGACGTCTACGTCATCAGCAGCCCGCACTGCGTCCGGCTCACGGTCGAGCCCCGCGCAGGGGTCGCCCACGCGGAATGGACCACGGTGCCGTTGACCGGCCCGGACCTCCTGCTGCACCTCCGATCCCCTCTGATGACGCGGCCCGACGTCGCGTAGAGCGGCGTCAGGACGCGAGCCGCACCGCACCCCCGCGCTCGACCTCCCAGCGCGTCCCGACCTCGACCCCCGCCCCGATGCGCCGGAGGAACGCGTCGTCGTGGCTCACGACGACGAGCGCCCCGCGGTACCCGTCGAGGGCGTCGGCGAGCTGGTCGATGCTGGCGAGGTCGAGGTTGTTGGTGGGTTCGTCGAGGACGAGGAGCTGCGGCGGCGGGTCGGCGAGCAGGACGCGCGCGAGCGCGACCCGAAACCTCTCGCCCCCGGACAGGGTCCGGACGGGCCGGTCGACGGTCGCCCCCGCAGCAGGAACCTCGCCAGCCGGTTCCGCACCTCGCCCGGGGTGAGCTCCGGAGACCCCGAACGGACGGTGTCGAGGACGCTGGCGTCGTCGTCGGGCAGGGTGAGGCGCTGGGCGAGGTAGCCGACCCGGTCGGTCAGCAGCCGGCCGCGCGGCTCGCCCGACGGGGGCCGGAGCCCGAGCAGCTCCTCGATCAGCGTCGTCTTGCCGGCGCCGTTGGGACCCCCGAGAGCGACGCGCTCGGGGCCCTGGAGGACGATCGGCCGCCCGTCGGCGCCGTCGAGCTCGAGCAGCCGGCGACCGCTCGGGACCTCGGTGCCGGGGAGGTCGACGCGGATGTGGTCGTCGTCGCGGACACGTGACTCGGCGTCCTCGACGGCGGCCCTCGCCTTCTCGAGGCGGTCGTCGGCGAGGGCGCGGGTGCGACCGGCGGTGGCCTCGGCGGCGTTCTTGCGGGCGTTGGCGAGGATCTTCGGCATGCTCTCGGCGGCCTTCTTGCCCGCCTTCGCCGACCGGGCGATCTTGGTCTCCGCCTCGATCCGCTCGCGCTTCTCGGTGCGGAGCCGCTGCTCGGCGGTCCGGACGGCGCGGGCCGCGGCCTCCTGCTGGACGGCGAGGTGCTCCTCGTACGCGCTGTACGTCCCGCCGTAAACCTCGAGCGAGCCGTCGCGGAGCTCCGCGGTGGAGTCCATGAGGTCGAGGAGGGTCCGGTCGTGGCTGACGACGACGAGCGTCCCCCGCCACGCCTCGACCATGGCGTAGAGGCGCCCGCGGGCGTCGCGGTCGAGGTTGTTGGTGGGCTCGTCGAGGAGCGTCACCGGCGTGTCCGCGAGGCGAAGCCCCGCGAGCGCCGCCAGGATCGTCTCCCCGCCGGACAGGGTGCGGGCGGGCCGGTCGAGGTCGGCGACGTCGAGCCCGGCGGAACGGGCTGCGTCGGCGGCCCGCTGCTCGACCTCCCAGTCGTCGGCGAGCGCGTCGAACGCTGCCTCGAGCTCCTCGGGGTCGGCGGTGCCGGACTCGATGAGCCGGAACGCGCGCAGCCGCGACCCGACGCCGAGGAGGTCGGCGACGGACGCGCCCTCGTCGCGCACGGTGAGGTGCTGCGGGAGGTACGCGACGTCACCGGTGGTGGTGACGCTCCCCGACGTGGGGACGAGTTCCCCCGCGACGAGGCGGAGCAGCGTGGACTTGCCGGCGCCGTTGCGACCGACGAGGCCCGTGCGGCCGGTGGTGAAGGACGCCGTCAGGTCGCGGAGCGCGACGGTGCCGTCGGGCCAGGCGAACGTGAGGCGGGTGAGGACGACGGAGGGTGCAGAAGAAGGGCGAAAGGCCATAGAAGGCTCCCGGGATTCGGCGAAGAGACGCCGACCACCTCTGCGAGCGGGGGCTCGAGCAGCAGGTGGGTCAGCGCGCGGACGCTGAGCGGGGAGCGATCCTCACCGGGTGCCTTCCGTCGGGGGCAGGGGGATGCCCCGACGCGGTGGCGCGCGGGGGCACGGGTCCACTGTCGCATGCCCCGGCGAACGGCACCAGCGTTTATGCCGGCGGCGTAGGCCACCGGCCGACGCGCGACGGTCCTGGCCGGTAGCGTCGGCGTCCGACGATCGGAGGACCCGTGAGGCTGTGGAGCGTGCACCCGCGGTACCTGGACCGCCAGGGCCTGACGGCGTGCTGGCGGGAGGCGCTGCTCGCCCAGGCGGTGCTGGCCGGCCGCACGACCGGGTACCGCAACCACCCGCAGCTCGAGCGGTTCCGGGCCGCCGACGACCCGCTCCGGACGGTGGGTGCGTACCTCGCCGCCGTCGCCGACGAGGCGTCTGCGCGGGGCTACCGGTTCGACCGCGCCCGCATCGACGCACCCCGCGCACGGCCGTGCCCGACGACGTCGTCCCTGTCCCGCGGATGCCCGTCACGGCCGGACAGCTCGCGCACGAGTGGGCGCACCTGCGGGCCAAGCTCGACGCGCGGAGCCCGGACCTCGCGGCACGGTGGGCGGACGTGACCGCACCCGACCCGCACCCGTCGTTCGTCGTCGTGCCCGGACCGGTGGCGTCGTGGGAGCGCGTCAGCGACGGTTCCGCTGCCGCCAGCGCGCGACCTCCGCGTCCACGTCCCGCAGCGGGGTGACGACGGGCGGACCACCCAGGAGCTGACGACGCGCCTCGATCACGCGCCGGTTGAACTCCTCGAGAGCCTCGCGGACCCGCGTCTCGGAGAACTCCCGGTCGAGCCGCGCGTCGAGCCCGGCGTCGTCCTTGCGGAGCTGGAACGCCTCCGGCAGCACGCCGCTGATCTGCTCCCGTTCGACGAGCTGCTTGATCCACCAGTCCGGGTCGTGGTGCGTGCCGAGGTTCGGGATGGGCTTGCCGGCGAGCGGGAGGTCGTCGAACTCGCCGCGCTCGATCGCCTCGTCGACGAGGTGGTCGACCCACCGCGACCGCAGCTCGAGCTGGTGCCGCGCCCGCAGCCGGGCCTGCGGCGAGTGCGGGTTCTCGGAGCGCTTGCCCTCCTCCTCCCGACGACGGCGCTCGGCCCGGCGCTCCGCGGGTTCCGGGTCGCGAGGCGCGTCTCGGGGCTCGGGGGCGGGTGCTGCGGCGGCGGGATCGGTCACGGTGTACTCCGGAGCTCGGGCTCCCTCACGCTAGCGCACACGCGTAGCGACACCCACCGCCACAGCTCGCCACGACCGTGCCCGATCTGCCCGAGCTGCCCCGCGCGTCGACGGCGACGCGCCGAGCCGTCAGGGGCGTTGTGGTGGTGGGTGTGACTACGACGCCGTCACCGCCCGGCTCGATCGCGGACGCACAGCACGGAACGCGCCGTCGACCAGCACGGGGACGACGTCGTCGGCGTCGAGGTCTGCGGCGACGACGACGTCCTCGGCGAACCCGGCGTCCGCGAGCTCTCGGCCGCTCGAGCACGCGGCCAGCGACGCCGCGAGATCGTGCTGTACAGCCTCGAAGGCCGCGAGTGCAGCCGCGGCCTCCGGCGAGAGACGCCGCGCGGGGAGGCCTGCGTGGCGCAGCTCGGCGACGAGCGCCTCGACGACGCCGCCCGCGCCCCAGAAGTCCTCGACGGCAGGCCGCAACGTGTCGTCCGGCCACCGCTCCCCCGCCGCGACCACCGCGACGGGGCCGGGAGGCGCGGACCGAGCGAGCCACCGCGCGACTGCCGCACGAGTCCGGAGCGACGCCGCGACGACCTGCGCCCCGGCGTCGGCCAGCCCCGCCACGATCGTCGAGCCGTTCGGTGACGGGAGCACGACCCGGTCGCCCCGGAGCGCGCCCGCCCTGGCGGCGCGCACCATGCCGGCGGGCGACAGGCTGACGGGAGGGACAGCGTCGGGCGCGAGCGTCCGGGCCTCGAGCCGGCCGACGGCGAGGCGGGCGCCGCGCTCGGCCGCGAGGTCCGCGGCCCGTGCGTCCTTCCACCGGCAGGGAACGATCTCGACGCCCCCGGCGACCGCGACGCCGACCGTCGTCGTGAAGCTCAGGACGTCCACGACCACCACGACGGCAGCACCGCCGCTGATCGCCGCCCCGCCGTTGGGACCCCAGTCGAACCGGACGTCGAAACCGTCCTGCGACCGGGGGTCATCACTCATCGACGACGAGCTCCTGGAGCGCCGCGGTCCGCTCACCACCGGCGTCACCGGTGTTGACCGTGCCGCGCGGCTCGAGCAGCAGGGCCAGCACCTCGTCGTCGGCGCGCGGGCAGTGCTCGACGCCTCGCGGCACGACATACACGTCGTCGGGCCCGAGCTCGACGTCGTGACGGGCTCCGTCGGCGTCGCGCTGCTGGATGACGAGGTGCCCGGAGCGGACGAGGAACAGCTCGTCCGTCTCGGGGTGGCTGTGCCAGACGAACTCGCCGTGGAGGCGCACGACCTTGACGTCGTAGTCGTTGACGCTCGCGAGGCGCCGGGGCTGCCAGGGCTCGGCGAAGGATTCGAATGCGGCTGCGATGTTGACGACGTCGGGCATGTCGTCGACCTTACGCGCGGGCCTCGGGACCCCGCCCACAGGGCCTTCGTCAGCCGCCGAACCGCGAGACCGCGCGGAGCTTGTTGACGACGTCCAGCGCCGCGACCTTGTACGCCTCCGAGAGCGTCGGGTAGTTGAACACCGTGTCGACCAGGTGGTCGACGGTCCCGCCGCACGTCATGACGGCCTGCCCGATGTGCACGAGCTCGGTCGCGTTGGTGCCGAAGACGTGCACACCCAGCAGGTGCCGGGTCTCGGTGCTCACGAGCAGCTTGAGCATCCCGTACGAGTCGCCGAGGATCTGCCCGCGCGCGAGCTCACGGTAGCGCGCCATGCCCACCTCGTACGGGACGGCCGCCCGGGTGAGCTCGTCCTCGGTGTGCCCGCAGAAGCTGATCTCGGGGATCGTGTAGATGCCGATGGGCTGCAGCTCGAGCAGCGAGCTCACGGGCTCGCCGAACGCGTGGTAGGTCGCGAGCCGCCCCTGCTCCATGGACGTCGCCGCGAGCGCCGGGAACCCGATCACGTCGCCTACGGCGTAGATGTGCTCGACGTCGGTGCGGAACAGCTTGTCGACCTGCAGCCGGCCCCGGGAGTCGGTCTCGAGCCCGGCGGCGGCGAGGTCGAGGTCGGCGGTCGCACCCTGCCGGCCCGCCGAGTACATGACGGTGTGGGCGGGGATCCGCTTGCCGCTGGTGAGGGTGGTGACGGTGCCGTGCTCGTCGGCGTCGACCCGCGCGACGGTCTCCCCGAACCGGAACTGCACCGACAGGTCGCGGAGCTGGTACTTGAGGGCCTCGACGACCTCGTCGTCGCAGAACGGCAGCATCCCCTCGTGCGACTCGACGACGGTCACGCGCGTGCCGAGCGCGGCGAAGATCGACGCGTACTCGATGCCGATCACCCCGGCTCCGACGACCACCATGGACCGCGGCACGTCGGTGAGGTGGAGGATCCCGTCGGAGTCGACGACGCGCACGTCGTCGAAGCCGACCTGGTCGGGGCGGACCGGCGTCGTCCCCGTCGCGATGACGACCTTGTCGGCGGTCGCGCGCGAGCGGGAGCCGTCGGACGACGTGATCTCGACTTCGTGCGGCCCGACGAACCGCGCGGTCCCGGTGAGCAGGTCGACGCGGTTGCGCATGAGCTGGTCGCGCACGACCTCGAGCTCGCGGCCGATGACGTGGTTGAGCCGCGAGAGCAGGTCGGTGATCGTGATGTCCTGCTTGACGCGGTAGTTGCGGCCGTACGTCTCGCGCATGTTGAGGCCGGTCAGGTAGACGACGGCCTCGCGCAGCGTCTTGGACGGGATGGTGCCGGTGTTGAGGCACACCCCGCCGACCATCTCGCGGCGCTCGACGACGGCCGCCCGCTTGCCGAGCTTCGCCGCGGCGATCGCGGCCTTCTGCCCTCCGGGACCGGACCCGAGGACGAGCAGGTCGTACTGCGGTGCGTCCATGCGCCCCAGTGTGCGCCCGCGGCGCCGATCCGTCATCGGATCCGCGTGGCCGTCCTCAGACGACGGCACGCAGGACGACCGCGTCGCCCTCGACGACGGCGCGTACGTCCGCGAGCGAGCCCACCACCCAGTCGGCGTCGGCGAGCTCGGAGGCGGGGTACGTCGTCGTGAGCGCGAGGACGCGCATGCCCGCGGCCTTCCCGGCGGCGATCCCCGCGGGCGCGTCCTCGACGACGACGCACGCGTCGACCTCGAGGATGCCGAGCTGGTCCGCGGCACGCAGGTAGGGCTCGGGGTGCGGCTTGCCGAGCTCGACGTCCTCGGACGTGACCATGACGGGCGGAAGCGGGAGGGCGAGCGCTTCGACGCTCGACCCGGCGAGGCGGCGGTCGCCGCTCGTCACGATGGCCCAGCGGTCGGCGGCGTCGCGCGCGAGCGTCGTGACGAGCTCCCGTGCTCCCGGCATCCAGCGCACGTGCCCGGCGGCCGGGTCGGACATCCGGATCAGCAGCTCGTCGGTGAGCGCGGCCCGCTCGGCCTCGTCGAGGCGCCCGGGGAGCGCGAGCTCGAGCGCCTGCGACCCGGGGATGCCGTGGATGTACGGCTCGAGGGTCTCGAACGGCACGCCGAGGTGCTCGGCGCCCCACCGCCACGCGGCCTCGACCTTCTCCGTGGTGTCGACGAGCGTGCCGTCGAGGTCGAGCAGGAGGGCGGCGGCGCGGGCGCCGTCGTCGGGCAGGGCGGGGTGGCTCACCCGGCCAGACTACCGGCGACATCTTGATAGGTGACCAAACAGTCACCTATTCTGGAGGCGTGGAGGGCGACGACCGGGTGTTCAAGGCGCTCGCCGATCCCACCCGCCGCCTCCTCCTCGACACGCTCCTCGACCATCCCGGCGCGAGCCTGACCGAGCTCGAGTCCGCCGTCGCCGCCGAGGGAGCCGCGATGACACGCTTCGGCGTCATGAAGCACCTCAAGGTGCTCACCGAGGCCGGGCTCGTGGTGACGCGCCGCGACGGACGCCGCACGCTCCACCACCTCAACCCCGTTCCCGTCCAGCTCATCCACGACCGGTGGATCACCCGGTTCACCGAGGGGCCCACGCAGGTGCTCGCGGACCTCAAGCACACGCTGGAGGACCAGCTATGAGCAGCACGCCCGACGACGCAGCCCCGCTCGTCCCGCCCGTCACGACGACGCAGGTCTACCAGGTCGTCGTCCGCGCCACCCCGCAGGCCGTGTGGGACGCGCTCGTCGACCCCGAGCAGACCACGCGGTACTTCCACCGCGCACGGATCGAGGTGGTCGGGGACCGGATCGTCTCCCACGGGCCCGACGGCGACCTGTGGACCGACGGCGCGATCCTCGAGAGCGACCCTCCCCACCGGCTCGTCCACGAGTGGCGTTCGCTCTACGACCCGGTCGGCGCGGAGGAGCCCGCCAGCCGCGTGACGTGGCAGATCGACGACCGCGGCGACGGCACCGTCCTGCTCACGACCGTCCACGACCGGCTCGACGGCTCGCCGCACACCGCCTCGAGCGTGTCCGGCATCGGGTGGACCACCGTGCTCAGCGGCCTCAAGACGCTCCTGGAGACCGGCGAGCCACTGGTCTGCTGACGCGGCCGGCGCCCGCCGCCAGGGACGAGCGCCGGCCGCTGTCGCTACGAACGCGCCGCGACCACGATCTTCAGCGTCGCCGTCGAACGGCGGCCCGCCGTGTCGGTGACAGCCGCGAGCAGCGTGTGCGGGCCGAGCTCGAGCGACGCCGTGTCGAGCGACGCGACATAGGTGCGAGAGGCCGGCTGCCACACGTACTGCACGCCCTCCGAGTCGATCCGCAGGTTGTAGGCCTGGAGATCGTCGCCCGACAGTGCGACCGAGACCTGCACCTCGCCCGACACGGTCGAGCCATTCGCAGGCGCGACGAACGACACGCTCGGCGCATTGTGGACGATGAAGGACACGGTGCGTTCGGTCGTGCCGCCGTCCTTGCCGACCGCGTCGACCTTGAGCCGATAGCTCCCGTCGGAGAGCGTCGTCGTGTCGACGGTGAGCCTCGGGTGGGCGCCCGCGTTCGTGCTCCCGAGAGCGAGCGCCTCCTTCGTCGTGTTGTCAGTAACCCAGGTTCCGCCCCGGTTGAGCTCGATGTACGTGTACGAGACGTCGTCGGGATCGGCCCGAGTGACGTCGAACCGCGCTGTGCCGCTCACCGTCTGCCCGTCGTGCACCGAGACGTCGGCGATGCGCGACGATGGGGCGACATGGGCGAACGCTCCGCGGTCCGGTTTCGTCCCTGCCGCCACCGCCGTCCCGGCGTAGTCCCGCCCGCCGTTGGCGTGCTTGCCATCGACGGTCGTGCCGGCTGCCGTCTCGACGACGACGCCGCTGCCGATGCTGGACGAGCCCGCCTTCAGCGCGTAGCCCCCGAGGTCGGGAGCCTGGTAGGCGCCGCCCGCGACCGTCGTCGTCGTGCCGGTTCCCGCCGCGACCAGACCGGGGTCGGAGGTCAGCTTGTGCGGGTCGTCCGGCTCGCCGTCGGTGTGCTGACCGTAGATCGTGTTGCCATCGAAGGTCAGCGCGTCGGAGATGTCGTGGCCCTGGTCGACGTAGTTCCACCTCGCCGCGCCGTCGAGGTAGAACACGTTGTCGTAGAACGCCGCCGACGTCGGGTAGGTACCGTTCCACGCCCAGAAGTTCACCGGGCTCGCTTCGATGCCGTCGCCGACGTAGATCGTGTTGTTGTAGATCAGCGCGCCGTCGGAGTACCCGCTGAACATGAAGCTCCGTGCGCGGTCGTTCTGGCTGACGTTGTACCGGATGACGGCGTCCTGCGACGTCACCCCGCTCCCCGGCCCGGTGTCGTTCGAACCCTGCCCAGGGGCGCACAGAAGCATGAAGCCCCCGTCGTTGTCGTGCGAGTAGTTGTACTGGTAGACGGTCCCCGTCTGGCCGTAGTCGACGTCGTAGCCCTGGCCGTCCTGGGTCGAGTGCCCGCCCGAGGCCTCGTTCTCCTGGAACACCGTGTCGTCGGCGTTCCACGCCCAGATCCCCGCACTGGCGCCCCCGCTGCGCAGGTTGAACCCCGCCACGGTGTTGTGCTCGACGAGCGCCGCCTCGGTGACCTGGGGCAGGATCCCGTCACCGGCGACGTCGGAGACGTAGTTGTCGCGGATCACGACGTCCGTGCTGGGGTACCAGGGCGACAGCGACCGTGCGATCGGGTCGGCCAGATCACCCACGTTGTCGATGTCGGCACGCAGGTTCTGACGCGAGTTGGTCACGATGCCCTGCCGGTTGACCGTGTGCACGTAGTTGCCGTCGACCAGGACGCCGTCGTAGTTCGACCGGACGTCCGTGTCGGGCGCCTTGAGCATCACGGTGAACATGATCCCGGCGCTGCCCCAGTACGTCTTCGCGGCTTTGTCCCCGAGCACGTCGTGGACGTCGTTGTCGAGGACCTGGATGTCGTGGAGCGTGCCGGCGTCGTGGTTGAGCACCAGGATCCCGGTCCGCAGGGTCGAGTCGCCGGTCGTCCCGGTCGAGCTCGGCGCGCGGTTGCTCACGTCGAGGTCACGGACCACCCAGTGCTCCTGGTTGTCCAGGTGGACGGAGGCCGAGAAGTCCTGCGTGGCCGGTTCCAGGTGGCTGTCCGCGCCCTTCACGAGGTTGTAGGTGTCCATCGTCGTGATGTCAGCACCACCGTCGATGTGCGGCCGCTCGGTCGTCGAGCCGTAGCGACCGAGAGTGATCGGTCGGCCCACCGTGCCGCTGCCCTGCGGGTGCAGCGTCACGCCCTCCCACGAGTCGCCGGCCTTCAGGAGGACGTGGTCGCCCGCAGCGAAGGTCGACGCGTTGACCTTCGCGACGGACTTCCACGCAGTCGCCGCCGAGAGGCCGTCGTTGTCGTCGTCACCCTCGGACGACGACACGTAGTAGGTCGTGTCACCCGGCGACACGACGCCGTCGACCGGTTCCCCCGGCTCCGTGGGGTCTGTAGGGTCGGCCGGTGGGTCGGCGTCCACGACCGCGACGTCGTCGAGGTAGCCCGCCCCGTCGCCGCTGGTCGCGGAGTTCTGCGCGAGGATCCCGACCACGCTGTGGGTCGCGTCCGTCTGGAAGTCGATCTCGAACCGCGTCCAGTCGGCCCCGTCGACGCGGTGCTTCTCGGCCTCCACGACGTTCGCGTGGTCACCGTCGAAGTAGCGCAGCGCCACGAACAAGGAGTCGACTCCGGAGTCAGCACGGGCGTAGCCGCTGACGACGTATCGATGGCTCGACTGCAGCCCGCTGACGGTCTGCGACAGGCTCGAGCCCGCCGGCAGCTCGGCGAACCGCTCCCCCTCGTCAGGGTCGCCGGCCCCGGCGCCCGACCCCACGACCTGCACCCGGTCGGCGGGGTACTGGGTCCACGGGGCGATGCCACCCGACTCGAACCCGCCGTTCACGGCGAGGTTGTCAGGCGTAGCGGACGCCGTGGTGACGGACGTGGCAGCACCGCCCGCAACGGCCGCCGACGCGGACGCTCCGGGGACTGCGAGCGCCTGCCAGCCGAGCGCGAGAGCGCCCGCGGCGGCGAGCGCAAAAAGACGTAACGACACAGATCCTCCTCGATCCGAGGCCGGTATCAGGGCAGGGCGCGGCTGAGGTCGACGTCGACGTCGACGTGGGCCCTGCTCACCAGCCGATCTACGTGCTTGCTGTACTGGTCGTGCTCGTAACGGACTCGGGTCTCGTCCTTCACCTCCTCGAAGGTCGGCGCGGCACCTGCCGTGCGGCTCACGGCCTGGACGACGAGTAGCCCGCCGTCGGCGTCGTCACGGACGACCGTCGCGTGGCCGGGCTCGAGGTCCGGCGCGGCGGCGGCCAGGGACGGGCGCGTCCGCGCAAGATCGGCGTCGGCGAGGTCGAGCCTCTCGGAGCGCACGGTCGCGTGGAGCCCGTGCGCGCGGGCCGCGCCCTCGAGGGACGTGCCCGCGGACACGGCGGCGGCCGTGCTGCCGGCGGCACGGCGACCGGATGAGGAGTCGTCGGCTCGCACGGTCCGGACTGTCAGCGTGCCGGCGGTGACGGGGTACTCGGCCACGTGTGCGCGGTAGTGCGCGCGGAGCGCGGCGTCTGACGGACGGATCTCGCCGGTACGGACCAGGTCGTCGAGGAGCTGCTGCTCGACCGTTGTCTCGACGCGCGCGTAGTAGGTCGCGAGGTTGTAGGACGACGGGCCGTAGACGACCCCGCCGCCGGCCTCGTCCTGGGCGCGCGACGCGTTCTCCTTCGCCAGCTCGCGCTGGACGTCCTCGAAGTCGACGGCGGTCACCAGTCCCCGCGACGCCGCCTCGATCTGCGCGACCTTGAAGCGCTCGATGTCGTAGAGCGCGGAGCGCCGTCCCTTCGCGGTTGTGAGGTCGGCACCGGACACAGCCGCGGAGGTGCGCAGCTCGTCTGCGGTGATCGCGTGCCCATCGACCCGCGCCACGACGGTGTCCGCGTGGGGCGACCGCATGGCCGCGCCGGTGGAGGGCGGCGTCGACACGCCGATCGGGCTTCGGTGCTCCGCAGTCCCCGCGGTCCCCGACCGCGCGACGGCCCAGGCGCCCGTGGCGGCGAGCGCCGATGCGAGGATCACGGCCGCCGGCAGCCAGGCCGCGGCGCGCCACCGCCTGCTCGTTCGCTCGACGGGCCGGCAGCGAGGTCGACCCGAGGTTGTTCGCGTGCCCACGACGGCTCCTTCGCCCTCGGCTGGTGGGACCGGCGGTGGTGCGGTCCATCGCCCGAATGATAGTAGCGCTTCACGTGATGCGCGTCGCAAGATGCGTCGCGATGAGAGCGATAAGGTCGGCTCGATGCCGAGAGCGCCGCTGTCGGCGCACGCACCGCGGCGACAGCCGCTCGGCAGGAGGCACAGTGGGCACAGCGGGACGTCGGGACGAAACGAGCACGGGCACGGACGTCGCCCCCAGGGTGCGTCGGCGTCCCACCCAGGCGGACGTCGCCCGGCAGGCCGGCGTCTCCGTCAGCATCGTCTCGGCCGTCATCAACGACCGCCAGTACGGCAACATCCGGGTCTCGGACGCGACCCGCCAACGCGTCCGGAAGGCCGTGCAGGAGCTTGGCTACGCCCCGAACCTTGCGGCCCGCGGCCTCGCCGGCGGGACCAACCGCCTGATCGGCGTCTTCACCTTTCAACGGATCTTCCCTCTCGCCAAGGAGGACTTCTTCTACGAGTTCCTGGTCGGCGTAGAGGAGGCGGCCGAGGAAGAGGGCTACAACCTGCTGCTGCTCACCGCCGCCAAGGACAAGGCGGGCCAGCGCTCGCTCTACCCCGAGGGCACCAACGGCATGCAGCTCGCGGACGGCGGCGTCCTCGCCGGGTGGGACGAGTCCGCCGACGAGATCCGCCGTCTCGCCGCCGAGGCCTACCCGTTCGTGTTCATCGGACGACGCGAGATCCCAGGGGTCGAGCTGTCGTACGTCGCGGCCGACTACCGCTCGGCGACACGCGAGCTCACGGACAGGATCCTGCGCTCGGGGCGGACCGTCGCGTTCGTCCGCGGTTCCTCCGCCCCCGAGCTCGTACCCGGGCGACAGCAAGGTTTTCGCGAGGCGCTCGGCGCCAGCCCGACAAACCAGCGAGACGACGCCACCTTCGCGACCCTGCCCCCGGAGCCGTCGCTGCTGGACTACGCCCAGCTCGTGACCTGGGCGAGCGAGCACTCGGTCGACTGCCTGCTGGTCGAGAACTCCCGGCACGCCGTCGGCGTCGACGAGGTCGCTCGTTCGCGGCCGTCGGGCGCACGCCTCCAGGTCTTGAGCCTCGGCGGTGCCCCCGAGGAGGAAGCTGCAGCGCGACTGGGCGGGCTGGTCATCCCGCGCCGGGAGATGGGCAGGGAGGCGGTACGCCTCCTCGTCCGCCTCATCACGGAGCCCGGGGCCGGCCCTCAGCGCACGACCCTCCCGGTCGAGGTCCACGTCCCCGCCTGAGACCTCCGATCGGCCGCCACGGCATCGCGAGCAGTGAAACCTGGGTAGTTGATGCGCATCACCTAAAGCGCTACTATCACTCCTCGAACCACTGCGAAGGAGCACGAGTGAGCGAGTACCAGGCAGACATCGCCGTCGTCGGGGGCGGGTTGGGTGGCATAGCAGCCGCCCTGGCCGCCGCACGTGAGGGCAAGCGGGTCGTCCTCACCGAGGAGTCGACGTGGCTGGGCGGCCAGCTGACCAGTCAGCTCGTACCCCCGGACGAGCACCCGTGGATCGAGGCCACCGGGCGCACGAGGTCGTACGCCGAGCTCCGCGACCGCATCCGCGCCTACTACCACCGCAGCTACCCGCTGTCGCCGGCTGCCGCGTCCGAGGTCCGGCTGAACCCCGGCCAGGGTGGGGTGAGCGCGCTGTGCCACGAGCCGCGCGCCGCGCTCGCGGCCATCGACGAGATGCTCGCGCCGTACGAGGCCGATCGACGGCTCGTCGTCCTGCGCGAGCACGAGCCCGTCCGCGTCACGACCGATGGCGACCGCATCGCGTCGGTCACGGTGCGCGACCGGCGATCCGGCGACGAGCACGACCTCGTCGCCTCGTACGTGATCGATGCGACCGAGCTCGGCGACCTGCTGGAGCTCGGCGGCGTGGAGCACGTGATCGGCGCGGAGTCACGCGACGACACGGGCGAGCTCCACGCGGTCGACGGGCCTGCGGCTCCGCTCGACCAGCAGGCCATCACGTGGTGCTTCGCGCTCGACTACCTGCCAGGCGAGGACCACACCATCGAGCGCCCGGCCGGGTACGACGCCTGGCGCGACTACAAGCCCGAGTTCTGGCCGGGCCCGCTGTTCAGCTGGACCGACGTGCTGCCCACCACGCTCGAGGAGCGCACCGAGGCGATCTTCGCGGCGCCCGACTCCCCGCGGGGCGGCGTGCACCGCGACCGCTGGAACTTCCGCCGCGTCCTGTCCTCCGCGCACTACCCGGCCGGACGCTACCGGTCCGACATCACCGTCGTGAACTGGCCGCAGGTCGACTACTGGCGGGGGCCACTGCTCGGTGTCGACGAGACCACACGCGACCGCAGCCTCGCCGAGGCGCGCGAGCAAGCCCTGTCGTTCGTCTACTGGATGCAGACCGAGGCACCCACGCTCGACGGCACGAACGGCTATCGGGGCTTGCGCCTGCGCCCCGACGTCACGGGCACCCCAGACGGGCTGGCCATGCGCCCATACATCCGGGAGTCGCGACGACTCCTCGCCGAGACCCGCGTCCTCGAGGAGCACGTCGGCGTCGAGGCTCGCGAGCGAGCCGGGCTCCCCGACGGCGCGGCGACCTTCCACGACACCGTGGGCGTGGGCTCCTATCGCATCGACCTGCATCCCTCGACCGGACGTGACGGCCACGAGCACCCGCGCACCTACGTGGACGTCTCGAGCTACCCGTTCCAGATCCCGCTCGGAGCGCTGCTTCCGCGGCGTGTTGACAACCTGCTCGCCGGCGGGAAGAACATCGGCACGACCCACATCACGAACGGCTGCTATCGGCTGCACCCCGTGGAGTGGAACATCGGAGAGGCCGCGGGCGCGGCCGCGTCCTATGCGCTGGACCACCAGGTCGCCCCCGGGGGATCCGGGCCGACGAGCGACTGCTCGCGGACTTCCAGCGTCACCTCTCGCAGGAGCTCGGCTTCTGCCTCGAATGGCCCGAGTGGGCGCGCACCATTCGGAACTGACGCGAGCGGTCGCAGACGACCGACGCACCACCGAAGGAGGAAACTATGGCAGTTTCAAGGGCACTCACGCTCCGCCCGCGACTGGCCGCGGGGGCGATCGTCGCCAGCGCGGCGATCGCTCTCGCCGGCTGCGGTCTTGGCGGCGCCTCGGGTGACGGCGACGACGGAGGAAGCACCTCAGGCTCGAAGAGCCTGTCCGTCTGGTTCCCCGGCAACGACCCGAACGAGTCCAAGCTCGTCGAGAAGACGCTGGTCCCCGAGTTCGAGAAGCAGACCGGGGCGCACGTCGACGTCACGTACGTGGACTACGACAACCTGTCGCCCAAGCTCTCTGCGGCGCTCGCTGCGGGCACCGCGCCCGACGTGTTCGGCAACGGCCCGGCGGCCGTCGCCGACCTCGTGACCAACGACCGGATCGAGGACCTCACCCCGTACGTCGACAAGCTGAGCCAGTCGGACCGCGACGACCTCGGGGCCGCACTCCCCGGCGGCCAGGTCGGCGGCAAGCAGTACCTCGTGCCGCTGCAGATGCAGGGTCAGCTCCTCGCGTACGACAAGGCGGACTTCAAGGCGGCGGGCCTTGACCCGGACAACCCTCCGACGACCTGGGAGGGCATCCGCGACGCCGCCGCGAAGCTCACCAAGCGCGACTCGTCCGGGAAGATCACCCGGTCGGGCATCCTGCTCGCGACTGACCCGATCGGACGCCAGCAGTCCTTCGCCACGCTGCTCGCTTCCGCCGGCGGGACGCAGCTCAACGACGACGGCACGACCGCGTTCAACTCCCCGCAGGGAACCGCCGCGCTCGACTACTACACGAGCCTCTACCGCGGATGGGACGGCAACAAGCCGGTCGCGACCGGCATCGGTGTCACGTACTCGGCCAATCCCCCGCGCAGCAGCCGCTCGTCCTCGACACTGCGTCAATCACCAACCTCAACGTCAACGGCATCGTCAAGATCGCGCAGGCCAACCCGAAGCTCGACCTCGGCGTCATCCAGCCGCCGAAGCTCGCCGACGGCGAGCAGGGCGAGGCATTCGGTGGCGCCGGTCCCGGCCTCATGATCAACAAGGACTCCAAGAGCAAGGACCTCGCCTGGCAGTTCATCGAGTTCATGGTCGGCAAGGACGTCAACCTGCAGTACGTCCAGTCGTTCGGCGGCCTACCGGTCCGCACCTCGGCGGCGGACTCCGACTACGTCAAGGACTCGCCCGTCCTGCAGGCGGCGCTCCAGGCGTTCAAGCAGTTCGTTCCCAACCCGAACGTCGCCGGCTGGGTCCAGGCGCGCGACACGATGGACACGTACCTCGAGCAGGCCCTCAACGGCAAGCTCTCCACGAAG
This sequence comes from Luteimicrobium album, assembly GCF_030161555.1. GTDB lineage: Bacteria > Actinomycetota > Actinomycetes > Actinomycetales > Cellulomonadaceae > Luteimicrobium > Luteimicrobium album. Next base: position 1,635,904 of record NZ_BSUK01000001.1, on the reverse strand, counting down.
GACACCCTCGCCAAGATGAGCACGGAGGTCGACTCCGTGCTGAAGAAGAGCCGATGACCACGACCCCCGTCCAGGGTCGGACCGCGTCGCGGCCGGCGGAACTCCGCCGGCCGCGACGCTGGACCCGACAGTCGCTCGCCGGCCTCGGCATGGCCACACCGGCGATGCTGTACATCCTCGTCTTCAGCCTGGTCCCCGTGGTCTACGGGCTCTGGCTCAGCTTCACCAGCTACAACCCGCTGCGCAGGACACCGCCGCAGTGGGCAGGGTTGTCGAACTACACGGACATCTTCACGTCGGGCGAGTTCGGGAACGCGCTCAAGGTGACGGCCCTGTTCGTCGTCATGGTGCTACCCCTGACCGTCGCGATCGCGACCGGGCTGGCGCTGCTCGTCAACCGACCCTTCCGTGGCGTCGGGTCGGTGCGTTCCGCGCTCTACATCCCGAACATCGTCTCGCTCACCGCGGTCTCGATGATCTGGCTGTGGATGTACTCGCCCAACGGGCTGTTCAACGAGGTGCTCGGCCACCTCGGGCTGCCGTCGCAGGACCTCCTGCACGACGAGCACTGGGCGCTCGCAGCCGCGGCCGTCATGCGGATCTGGAAAGCGCTCGGCTCGAACATGGTCCTCGTGCTCGCAGGGCTCCAGTCCATCCCGAAGGACCTCTACGAGGCCGCCCGCGTCGACGGCGCCGGGCCGTGGGCGCAGTTCCGCTACGTCACGCTGCCGGGTCTGCGGCCGATCTTCGTGTTCGTCGTCGCGATGGACATCATCTATCTGGCGCAGAGCTTCGCCGAGATCTACGTGCTCACCCAGGGCGGTCCGCTCGGCTCGACGACGACCGTCAACTACCTCATCTACACGACCGCGTTCCAGTACAACCAGTTCGGCTCGTCCGCCGCAATGGCGTTCGTGCTCTTCGCCTTCATCGGCGGGCTCTCGGTGATCTCGGTGCGCGGCATGCTCGGGAGGTCCCGCTGATGGCGACCCAGACCCTGACACCGGCGACCGGGCGCCGCGACGGGCCCGGCACGGCCCGCCGCACACTCTCGCGCAGCGGCCAGCGTCGGGCGGCGAACTCGACACGGATCGCGCTCCTCGTGGTCGTCACCGTGCTCGTGCTCGTCCCCTTCATGTGGATGCTCTCGCTCGCGTTCACACCCGAGGACCAGGCTTTCGGCTCGGTCAGCCTGTTTCCGGCCCACCCCACGCTGGCCAACTTCGACGCCGCGCTGCACCAGATCGACCTGCTGCGCGCGCTCGGCAACTCGCTCGTCGTCGGCGCGCTGGCCGTGCTCGTGAACTGCATCGTCGCGCCGCTCGCGGGCTACGCCTTCGCCCGCCTCAAGTTCCCGGGCAGCGGCGTCGCCTTCTTCGCCATCGTCGCGACGACCGCGATCCCGGTCTCGGTGACGATGATCCCGCTGTTCCTCATGACGAGGTCGATCCCGCTCACAGGCGGGAACGACCTGTTCGGCGTCGGCGGCACCGGCCTGCTCAACACGCTCCTCGGTATCTCGATCCCGCACCTCGTCGGCGCGATGAACATCTTCCTGTCCCGCCAGTACTTCTCGACGATGCCGGGCGAGCTCGCCGAGGCGGCGCGCCTCGACGGCGCCAGCGAGCTGCGGATCTTCTGGGGCGTCTACCTCCCCTCGCGAGGCCCCTGCTCGCCGTCGTCGCCATCTTCTCGTTCACCGGCACGTGGGACGACTTCCTCTGGCCGCTCGTGACGACCACCTCGGAGAAGGCCTACACAGTCCAGCTCGCGCTCGCGCAGTTCAACGCCACCGGGAACGTCCAGTACGGCCCGCTGATGGCCGGCGCAGTCCTCATCACGCTCCCTGTCCTCGCGGTCTTCCTCTTCAACCAGCGCTCCTTCATCTCCGGCCTGGCCGACGGGAGCGTGAAGGGATGAGGACGAGACCCGCCCCGGGCGCCCTCGTCTTCGGCGCCGACTACAACCCCGAGCAGTGGCCCGCCGAGACGGTCGAGGAGGACGTCGCCCTGATGCGCGAGGCCGGCGTGAACCGCGTCAGCCTCGGGATCTTCGCCTGGTCGGCGCTCGAGCCCTACCCGGGTGTGTACGACGACGCGTGGTTCGGTCGTGTGCTCGACCGGCTGGCTGACGCGGACATCGGCGTCAACCTGGCGACACCCACCGCGTCACCGCCACCGTGGCTCGTGCGTGCGCACCCGGAGATGCAGCTCGAGGACGCGCACGGCCGCCGGGTGCCCGCTGGTGGGCGCCTCTCCTGGTGTCCCAGCTCGGACGTGTTCTCCGCGCAGGCGGAACGTATCGTCACGCACGTCGCCGAGACGTTCGGTGACCATCCCGCCGTGCGCCTGTGGCACGTGTCGAACGAGCTCGGAAACGAGAACGCCCAATGCTTCTGCCAGGCGTGCGCTCGCCGCTTCCGGTCCTGGCTCGCCCGCCGCTACGGCGACGTCGGCACGCTCAACGAGGCGTGGGGCACCGCGTTCTGGGGGCACGGGCTGTCCTCGTTCGACGACGTCCAGTCGCCGCGGGCGTCGCGGAACCCGCCCGACCCGGCGCTCGCTCTCGACTACCGGCGGTTCTGCTCGGACGCTCTGCTCGGCCACTATCGCCACGAGGTCGAGATCCTGCGGCGTGTCACCCCGGCCGTGCCCGTGACGACCAACTTCATGGTCGCGCAGGCGCAGGATGCCGTGGACTACGCCACGTGGCGCGACCACGTCGACCTCGTCGCCAACGACCACTACACGGTCGCGGCCGATTCTCGCCGCCACGTCGAGCTCGCCCTCAGCGCGGACCGCACCCGCGGGCTCGCGCGTGGCGAGCCCTGGCTCCTCATGGAGCACTCGACGAGCGCCGTCAACTGGCAGGCCAGGAACCGCACCAAGGAGCCCGGCGAGATGCTGCGCGACTCGTTGACCCACGTCGCACGCGGCGCGGACGGGGCGATGTTCTTCCAGTGGCGTGCGTCGCTGGCGGGCAGCGAGCAGTTCCACTCCGCGATGCTCCCGCACGCCGGGACCGGGACCCGCGTGTGGCGCGAGGTCGTCGAGCTCGGCGACGTCCTGCGACGGCTCGCGCCCGTGCAGGGGACGCGCGTCGAACGCGCGCAGGTGGTCCTGCTGTGGGACGTCCCGTCGCAGTGGGCGCTGGAGGCAGCTCGGCCGCCCAGCGTCGACGTCCGCTACGCCGACGTCCCGGCGGCCGCCTACACGGCGCTCTTCGACCGGCAGGTCGCCGTCGACGTCGTCCCGGCCGCGGACGCGGCCGAGCGGGCAGCGCTCGACGACAGGCGCGTGATCGTCGTGCCGACGACATATCTCGCTCACAGCGGCCTCGCGGGGCGACTGGAGGATGCCGCGCGCCGCGGCGCCCACGTGGTGGTCACAGCACTGTCCGGCGTGGTGGACGACACGGCACGGGTGATCCCCGGCGGCTACCCCGGCGCGTTCCGCGGGCTCCTGGGGGCATGGTCGGAGGAGTTCCTTCCGCTGCAGGAGCACGAGACGGTCGACCTCGACGACGGGAGCGTCGTCAGAGTCTGGACCGAGCACGTGCACGTCGCGGACGGCACCGAGGTCGTCGCGGCGTACGCCAGCGGGCCGCTCTCGGGGCTGCCTGCGATCACCCGGCGCGCGCTCGACGAAGGGACGGTGACCTACGTGTCGTGCGTCCTCGAGCAGGCAGCGCTCGCGCGGCTGCTCCAGGACGTCGTCGCGCGGGCCGGCGTGCTGCCCGTTGCAGCCGCCGACGCCGGGATCGACCTCGTCCGACGCAGCGGCCAGGGCCGGAGCTTCCTCTTCTGCCTCAGCCACCTCGAGCACGCAGGCAAGGTCGACGTCCACGGGAGGGACCTCGTCTCGGGCCGGCTTCTGTCAGGGGTCACGGAGATCCAGGCCGGCGGCGTCTTGGTGGTGGACGAGGTCCCATCCTCGCACCAGCAGCTCGACGGACAACTCGACGGAGAGGACGCATGATCACCACAGGGCGGGCGCCCGCGCCCGACGACGCGGGAACTGCCTCGACGCCCGAGCTCCGCTTCCCTGCCGGCTTCTGGTGGGGCGCCGCGACCGCCGCACACCAGGTCGAGGGCAACAACACGACGTCGGACTGGTGGACGCGAGAGCATCGCCGCGACAGCGACCTGCCCGAGCCGAGCGACGACGCCGTGGACTCCTACCACCGCTATCCCGAGGACGTCGCGCTGGTCGCGGACGCCGGTCTCGGCATGTACCGGTTCTCCGTGGAGTGGGCGCGCATCGAGCCGGAGCAGGGCTCGTTCTCGCGAGCCCAGCTCGACCATTACCGGCGCATGGTCGACGCGTGCCGCACCCGCGGCGTGGAGCCCATGGTGACGTTGCACCACTGCACCAACCCGCTGTGGTTCGCGCGGCGCGGCGGGTGGCGGGAGGACGATGCCCCCGACCTGTTCGCGCGCTACGTCGAACGAGTCCTGCCCGTGCTCGACGACGTCACCTGGGTGTGCACCATCAACGAGCCCAACATGCTCGCCTCGTTGCGGGACTGGGAGGCCGTCGAGATGCTCGCCTCGCGCCGTCCCGAGCCGGACGTGCACGTCGCCGAGGTCCTGGTTCGCGCCCATCGCGGCGCACGCGAGGTCCTGGCCTCGTCTGGCGGGCTGCTCACCGGCTGGACGATCGGGACGCAGGACTTCCAGCCGCTGCCCGGGGCCGAGGACGTGGCCCGGGACTACGGCTACTATCGCGAGGACTTCTTCACCGAGTCCGCCGCGGGCGACGACTTCATCGGGGTCCAGAACTACTCCCGGACCGTCATCGGTCCGGACGGCCCGCTCCCCTTGCCGCCCGGGGTCGAGACGAACATCCTGGGGTGGGAGTACCACCCGGCCGCGCTCGGCAACGCCCTGCGCCACTCGTGGGAGCTCGGGCGTGGGACCCCTCTGATCGTCACCGAGAGCGGCCTCGCCACCCGCGACGACGAACGACGCATCGATCACACGGCAGCGGCGCTCGAAGGGGTTCGCGCGGCCCTCGACGACGGTGTCGACGTCCGCGGCTACCTCTACTGGTCGCTGCTGGACAACTACGAGTGGGGCAGCTACGACCCGACGTTCGGCCTCGTGGCCTGGGACCGCGAGACCTTCGAGCGGCGACCGAAGCCGTCGCTCCGCTGGCTGGGCGACGTCGCTCGCACGGGAGTCGTACCGTCTCGACCTCGGGCACGTGGCTCGGCGGCGTGACGGCGCCTCCGCTCCGACTCGGGGATCCGGCGCTGGCGCACCGCGACGGGTTCGTGGTGGTGCTCCCGGGCGGCGGCTACCGCCTGCGCGCGGAGCACGAGGGCATCCAGGTGGCGCAGTGGCTCGCGTCCGAGGGGATCCGGGCGGGCGTCCTCGACTACACGGTCGACCCGTCCCCGGCCTCGATCGTGCTGGGCGAGGTCCTCGGTGCCGTCGCGGACGTTCGTGCCGGCCGCTACGGCGCGGTGATGGGGCCCGTCGCGTTGCTCGGCTTCTCGGCCGGCGGCCACCTCGCCGGGCTCGCGGCCACGGCGACAACCGCCGAGCTTGGGCCGGATCGCGCGCGACCTGACCTCGTCCTGCTCGGGTACCCCGTCGTCTCGATGGTCCGATCACCTCACCAGGGGTCACGGAAGTCGCTGTTGTCGGGTGCGCCGGGCCGAGAGCGCGCCACGCTCGCACGTGCCCTGTCGGTCGAGCAACGTGTCGACGACACGACTCCGCCTGTCTTCGTGTGGCACACGGCCGACGACGAAGTCGTGCCCGCGTCGCACACGGTGGCCCTGGCAGCTGCGCTGATCAACGCGCGCTGCGAGGTCGAGGCGCACGTCTACCCCCGCGGCGAGCACGGCCTCGGTCTCGCCGCCCTCCCCGACGGACGCAGCTGGCGGCCCACGGCGCTGCAGTGGCTCCGCTCGCACGGGATCGGAAGGTAGGTCCCGCACCAGGGACCCGGCCAGGGTGCCCGACGGACGCGACCCGCCGCCCCGTGGGCGGATCGTCGTGCCATGGACACCACGACGACCCGCCTCGCCCTGCAGGCGCACCCCGTCCCGTGACGCCCGCGAGACGGCTGCGCGACGTCGTTCCCGTCCACGCCGGCCACCGGGTCACGATGTTCGAGATCTTCTTCGACCTCGTGTTCGTCTTCTCGATCACGCGCGTCGTGGCCTACCTCGAGGAGGACCGCACCGCGGCGGCGCCGGTCCAGGGGGTCGTGCTGCTCCTGCTCCTGTGGTGGGCGTGGTCGGCGTTCACGTGGCTCGGCAACCGGGTGCGCGCCGACCGCGGCTTCATCAAGCTCGGCATGGTCGCCGCGATGGCAGGGCTGTTCCTCGCGGGCGTCGTCGCACCCGGCGCCTGGCAGGACGACGGCGGCCCGCTCGACGCGCCGCTCGTCCTCGCGCTCGCGTTCGCCGGGGTCCGTGTCACCTACGTGCTGCTCTTCCGGGCCGCGGCGCGAGACGACGCCCGCCTGCGCATGCAGATCGCGATCGACGCCGTCCCGCAGACCGTGTCCGCCGTCCTGCTCGTGACCGGGGCCCTGCTGGGCGGGACGGACCAGACGGTCCTGTGGTCGTGCGCGCTCCTCGTCGACTACGCGGGCGGGCGGCTCACCTCCGGGTACCGCGGCTGGCGGGTCATCAGCACGGGCCACTTCGTGGAGCGCCACGGGCTCGTCGTGATCATCGCGTTCGGCGAGACGCTCGTGTCCGCGGGGACGGGCGCCGGGGACCACGTGATGCGGTGGCCCGCCGTCGCCGCCGGGAGCCTGGGCTTCCTGCTCGCCGCCACCCTGTGGTCGGCGTACTCCGCGCGGCTCTCGGGCGCCGCCGGAGACGTGCTCGCCGCCGCCTCCGCGCGTCGTCGGGCCGAGCTCGCGCGCGACGGCTACGTGCTGGGGCACGCCCCGCTCGTCGTCGGGATCGTCGCCGTCGCGCTCGGGCTGCGGCTGCTGCTCGCCGGCGTCGACGACGGCGGCGCGGCCGGCTGGGCCGCCTCGGCCGCTCTCGCCGGCGGCGCCGCCCTCTACCTGCTCGCGCTCGAGCTGTTCCGGTGGCTCCTGCTGCGCGAGGTGCACGTCGTCCCGCTGCTCGGCGTCCTCGCGCTCGTCGACGTGACCGTCGGCGCGCACAGCGGACCGCCGCTGCTCGTCCTGAGCCTCACGACCGCCGTCGTCGTGGCCGTCGTGGCCGTCGAGCAGGTGGCCGCGCTCCTGCCCGGCGTGCGCGTCAGTCGTTGAGACCCAGGCCCTTGCGCCCCTTCGCGAAGTAGGCGATCGGGCCGACCCAGTTCGCGAGCATCGCCACGCCCCACGCGAGCTTCGACCCCTCGACCTCGTCCGCGGACCGCTTCGCCAGGTCGCGGTAGCCCGCGACCGTCAGCGAGATCTGCGCGAGCGAGACCACGACCACCAGCAGCTTCTTGCCGCCGCTGAGCTCGCTCCAGGACTTCTTCCGGGCCATGGGCACCCCTCCCGTGTCGGTCGGACGATCGTTCCGACGACGCTACGCGCGGTTCCCCGGGTGCGCGCGACGGCGCGCTTACCCTCCTCGACCACGGACAGCACGTTCCCCGCGGGGTCGGTGAACCACGCGATGAGCGGACCGCCGCCCCGGAAGACGCCGTCGTCGTCGGTCGCCATCGGCGAGCCGGCGTAGCGCTCGAACTGGACGTCGAGCGCCGTGAGCTCCGCGACCTTCGCGGTCACGTCCGCCACAGGGAAGTTGAGGACCGTGAACGACGCCGGCTGGTGCGCGACTCCCTTGTCGTAGATGAATATCCCCGAGTCGCCCGGGACGAGGATCCGCATCCCCATCTCGTCGCGCTCCACGCGCAACCCCAGGACGTCCGCGTAGAAGTGCTGCGCGGCGTCGAGGTCGTCGACGGAGAAACCGCTGAAGCAGCGGTCGAACAGTGCGGCCATGATGCTCACCTCCAGTGCCCGGCCGACGACGCCGCCCGGGTGCGGCCGGCGGGTCCGGCCCGCTCGTACCGACCCGTCCAGCGTCGCGCAGTCATCGGTCCTTCACCCGCCGAGACGCTGAGTGCGGAGCTTTTGTGCGACACGCCGGGCGTGCCGCACAAGAGTTGCGCACTCGGCGGGAGGAGCGTCGCGCGTGTGACCATGGGTGCGTGCTCGCCCCCGCCCGACCGCTCGTGGCCACCGGCTCGTTCCGGCTCGCCGCGCCCGTCGACGTGCGCGCCACGCTCCTCCCCCACCGTCGCGGCCCGCTCGACCCGGCCTTCCAGGTGGGGCCCGACGGCGCCGTCTGGCGGGCGACCCGCACCCCGACGGCGCAGCGACCCTGCGGATCCTGGCGACCGGTCCCGCCACCGTGACGGCGACCGCGTGGGGGCCGGGCGCCGAGGCGGCGCTCGCCGACGTCCCGGGGCTGCTCGGCGACGACGACCCTGAGGACTTCGACCCGCCTCCGGGCCGCGTGCACGACGCCTGGCGCCGGACCCGCAGCGTGCGGATGACGCGCAGCGGGAACGTCCTCGAGGCGATCGTGCCGGCCGTGATGGAGCAGCGCGTCGTGACCCGTCAGGCGCACGACGCGTGGCGCTGGCTCCTGCGCCGGCACGGCGAGCCCGCACCCGGCCCGGTCGCCGACCGGATGCGCGTCCCGCCGACCGCCGAGGTCTGGGCGGCGGTGCCCGTGTGGGACTTCCACCGCGCAGGGATCGACCCGGGCCGCGCGCGGACGGTCGTGGCGTGCGCACGCGTGGCCGCGTCGCTGCAACGGTGTGCGGGCCTCCCCGCGGACGACGCGCGGCGACGCTGGCAGTCCGTCCCGGGCGTCGGCGTGTGGACGGCGGCCGAGGCCGCTCAGCGGGCGTTCGGGGACCCCGACGCGCTCGCCGTGGGCGACTTCCACCTCGCCGGCCAGGTCGGCTGGGCGCTCACCGGAGAGCGCGTCGACGACGACGGCATGCTCGCCCTGCTCGAGCCGTACCGCGGGCAGCGGCACCGGGCCGCGAAGCACCTGCTGCTCGCGGGCTACGCGCGCGGCGTGCGTCGCGGCCCGCGTGTCCCGCTCGAGGACCACCGCCACCGCTGAGACGCCGCCGACGACGCCGTCCAACCGGGGGACGAGCCGTTCGTGCCTCCCGGGTGCGCCGAGGCGGGCGAAAACGTGCTTCAGAGCCGGTCGGAAGAACAGACTTCCCCGCCTCGACGAGGGTGTCATACACCGACAGGCAGCCGGAGGTCGACGACGTGGTCGACGAGGCCGTACTCCTTCGCCTCCTCGGCGGTGAACCAGTGGTCGCGGTCGGCGTCGGCGGCGATCCGCTCGACGCTCTGCCCGGTCTGCTCGGCGGTGATCCGGGCGATGAGCTCCTTGGTCTGCTTGAGCTGGTCGGCCTGGATCCGGACGTCGGTGGTCGAGCCGCCGATGCCGCCGAGCGGCTGGTGCATGACGATCCGGGTGTGCGGGAGCGCGAAGCGCTTGCCGGGCGTCCCGGCGGTGAGCAGCACCTGCGCCATCGACGCGGCGAAGCCCATCGCGACGGTCTGGACGTCGCACGGGACGAGCCGCATGGTGTCGAAGACGGCGAACCCCGCCGACACCGAACCTCCCGGCGAGTTGATGTAGAGCTGGATGTCGGCCTGCGGGTCCTGCGCGGCGAGCAGCAGGATCCGGCCGCAGATCTCGTTGGCGTCGTCGTCGCGGACCTCGCGTCCGAGCACGACGATCCGGTGCTTGAGGAGCTCGCGGGCGAGCTCGCGGTCGACGGGGGCGGTGGTGTCCTCGGGCATGCTCCGATCCTGCGGCCACGGCCCCGCGGCGGGACCCCCGTTCTGCCGTGAGCCGATCTGCCTGCGGCGATGCGTCGATCTGCTCAGGGCGCAACGCCCGACGGCGCGTCCGGCGCGCCCCCGGGCTAGCGTCAGGAGCGAGCCGATCGACGGAGGGACGCACCATGCAGGACGACGTGACCACACGTAACCGGCCCGCGCCCGTGCGGCCCCTCGCCGCCTCGACGCCGACCCTCCTGCGCACCGCGCTGGGCGCCTCGCTGCGCCGTCGACGCGACGAGCAGGGCCTGCGGATCGTCGACGTCGCGGAGCGCGCGAACCTCTCGGTCGCGTACGTGTCGGAGGTCGAGCGGGGGCGCAAGGAGCCGTCGTCGGAGGTGGTGTCGGCGATGTGCGACGCGCTGGGCGCGCCGCTCGCCGAGGTCCTCCGTGAGGTCGTCGACGCCCTGGAGCGCGAGGCCGCGCGCGCTCGGCTCGCAGAGCTCCGCGACCAGGCCCGTCGCGACGGGCGTGCCCCGCTGCGCGTGCTCGACCTCACCGCGCGCGACGAGGCCCGTGCCGACGTCCGCGGGGACGCCCTGCCCCGCGTGCGGTCGCACACCCGCTTCAGCGGGCTCGCGCTCGCCGCCTGAGGCTCCCCGACCACTCAGACCGGGTCGACGCGGAGGGTGAGGACGGCGATGTCGTCCTCGTGCAGGTCGCCGGGGACCAGGGCCCGGACGACCTGGACGGGCACGACCCGGGGTGGGCCGTCGTGCGCCGCCGCGGCCACCGGCTCCCCGGTCGCACCGGCGCCCGGTCCCCCGCCCGCGAGGACGGCGGCCAGCCGGTCGAGCCCGCGGTGCAGGTCCTCGCCGCGGCGCTCGACGAGCCCGTCCGTGTACAGGACGACGGTGTCGCCGGGCCACAGCTCGGCGGTGTGGTCGTTGCGCGCCGCCCCTGGTGCGACCCCGAGGATGAGGTCGCGCTGACCCTCGAGCCGCTGCACCGCCCCCGACGCCCGCACGACGAACGCGGGCGGGTGCCCGGCGCTCGACCACGTCAGCGTGCGGGACCCGTCGGCGCCCGGGGCCCCGACCCGCGCCAGGAGCACCGACGCCGTCGCGCGAACCCCGGTGCCCACGTTCGCGGCGTCGAGCTGCGCGAGCGTCTGGGCGGGGGTGCGGTCGTCGCGCCACAGGTAGCCGCGCAGCAGCGACCGGAGCTGGCCCATGAGCGCCGCGGCGTCGATGTCGTGGCCGGTCACGTCCCCGATCGTCACGGCGACGTCGCCCGACGGGAGGACGAGCGCGTCGTACCAGTCGCCGCCCACCTGGTCGCCCAGGACCGCGGGGACGTACGCGCCGTCGAGGGTGACGCCGTCGGGCGTGGGCAGGTCGGTGAGGAGCGCGGTCTGCAGGACGTGCGCGACGTCGTGCCGGTGCTGGAGCAGGCGCGCGCGCTCGAGGGCGACGGCCGTGTACCCGGCGATCGTCGTCAGGAGGTCGCGGAACGGGTGCTCGAAGACGACACGGCTCGACCACCGGGCCACGACGACGCCCAGTGCCGCGTCCCGCGTCAGGAGGGGAGCAACGCGGCTGCGCCGGGCACGTCGCTGGGTGCCGCGCCGGGGAACTGCTCCCGGAGCGTCGCGAAGTCCTCGAAGTACAGCGGCTCGCGTGACCGGACGGCCCGCACCGACGGAGAACGTTCGTCGCCGACCTCCTCGCCGCCGGCGACGGCCGGCGAGGAGGCGTCGTCCACGGCGGTCCCGTCCTCGCATCGCACCCAGCACAGCACCTTGCCACGTGCGTCGGCGAGCGCGACGGAGCCGTGGAGCGCACCCACGCGGTCGACGACGAGCCCGGTCACGACGTCGAGGACCTCGTCGACGGTCGTCGTCGCGGACAGCGCCTCGGCGACGTGCAGGAGGGTCCGGGCGTTGCGGTGGCGCCGAGTCGCGGCGAGCTCGGCCGACCGGGCCCGCGCGCTCTCCTGGCGGAGGCGGACCTGGGTGGCGCACGCCTCGGCGAGGTCGGCGAGGACCGTGAGCTCGCGCTCGGTCCAGTCGCGCGGCTCGTGCGTGATCGCGCACAGGGTGCCGACGGTCACGCCGGACGTGTCGACCACGGGGTAGCCCGCGTACGCGGCGACGTCGAGCTCCCGCAGGGCGGGGCTGTCGAGGTGCTCGGTGGCGCGCACGTCGGGCAGGACGAGCGGGTCGCCGGTCGCGAGGACCTGGCGGCAGAACGAGTCCTCGATCGCGAGGACGCGTGTGCGGGCGTATGCGCCCGTGAGCCCGACGGCACCCGGGAACCCGACGTAGTCGTCGTCGCGCTTGAGCGAGACGAGGGCGATCGGGACGTCGAGGTGTGCGGAGAGGAGGCGCGCGAACCGCTCGTAGGCAGGGTCGGGCGGTGTGACGGGGGACGCTCGCGTGGTCGCTGGGGCCGCGACGGAGCCAGGCGTGTGCGTCATGCGGGCATCATGGCAGGTCGTCCGGGACGTTCTCTGGACCCTGCTCGCACGTGTCGGAGGTGAGAGCGCTCTCGCCCTTCGCGCCCGGTCACGGCGCCGTGGACGTCCCGCGCGCGAGCCTCGCCCACGCCTCCCACGGCCGCAGACGTACGGCGTCGTCCTCGGGCGGCGTCGGGTCGGTGAGGTTCGCGAGGACGACGTCGCCCAGGGCCGTTCCCGCCGGGGCGAGGTCCGCGAGCGCCACCTCCTGCGGCTCGGACGACACGTTCACGACGACGACGAGCCGGTCGCCGTCGAGCTCGCGCGCGTAGGCGTAGACGTGCGGGTGGTCGCCGGCCAGCATCGTGAAGTCGCCATCCGCGACGACGGGCTCGTCGTGCCGCAGGGCGATCAGTGCGCGGTAGTGCGCCAGGACCGACGCCGGGTCGTCGCGCTGCGCGTCGGCGTTGAGCCACGTGTGGTTGGGGTTGACCGCGAGCCACGGGGTGCCGGTCGTGAACCCGGCGCCGGGCTCGGCCGACCACTGCACCGGGGTGCGCGCGTTGTCGCGGCCCATGGCGCGGATCCCGTCGAGCAGGACCTCCGGGTCGTGGCCCGCCGCGGCCTGCTGGAGGTAGAAGCCGCGGGACTCGACGTCGTCCACGTCGTCGATCGAGGTGACGGGCGCGTTCGTCATCCCGAGCTCCTCGCCCTGGTAGACGTACGGCGTCCCACGGTGCAGGTGCAGGAGGGTCGCGAGGGCGGTCGCGGACGCGCGCCCGTGCGCGCCGTCGTCGCCGAACCGGGAGACGGCGCGCGGCTGGTCGTGGTTGTCCCAGTACAGGGAGTTCCAGCCCACCGAGCCGAGCTCAACCTGCCAGCGGCCGAGGGACGCCTTGAGGTCGCGCAGGTCCAGGGGCACCGGGTCGAACTTGCCGCCGGGCCCGTGGTCGAGGCCGACGTGCTCGAACTGGAACACCATGTCGACCTCGCGCCGGTTCGGGTCGGTGAACGCGATCGCCTCCTCGAGCGTCACGCCCGGCGTCTCGCCGACCGTGAGGAGCTCACGGTCCGGGTAGCGGTCGAAGACCTCGCGGTGCATCTCCTGGAGGTACTCGTGCACGCGCGGGCCGGTCGTGTAGAGCGGGCTGCCGTCGCCCAGGGCGCCGTGGCCGTTCGGGGCGCCGTCGCGCAGCGGCAGGACCTTGGAGATGAGGTTGATGACGTCCATCCGGAAGCCGTCGACGCCGCGGTCGAGCCACCAGCGCATCATCGCGTAGACGGCGTGCCGGACCTGGGCGTTCTCCCAGTTGAGGTCGGGCTGCTTCCGGTCGAAGAGGTGCAGGTAGTACTCGCCGGACGCCTCGTCGAGGGACCAGGCCGGGCCCGAGAAGAACGACTCCCAGTTGGTCGGCTCCGCACCCGGCGCCCCCGGGGCGAAGCCCTCGCGCGGCGGCCGCCACCAGTACCAGTCGCGGTGCGGGCCGTCGGGGCCGCCGTCGCGCGACGACACGAACCAGGGGTGCTCGTCGCTCGTGTGGTTGACCACGAGGTCCATGACGAGCTTGATGCCGCGATCGTGCAGGGCCGCGAGCAGCCGGTCGAAGTCGTCCAGCGTCCCGAACATCGGGTCGATCCCCTGGTAGTCGGCGATGTCGTAGCCGTTGTCCGCCTGGGGCGACGTGTAGATCGGCGACAGCCACACCACGTCGACGCCCAGGTCGCTCAGGTGGTCCAGACGCGACTCGATGCCCGGCAGGTCGCCGACCCCGTCGCCGTTCGAGTCCGCGAACGACCGCGGGTAGATCTGGTACACGACCGCCGACTTCCACCACGAGCTCATGGCTCCACGCTACGGGGACCGATCAGGGGGCGCTGTGCTCCGGGGTGTCGAGCTCGACGTCGACACGCTGCCCGTTGATCGTCACGCTGAGCGTGATGTCCGTCCCTCCGGCCGCCGTCAGGTAGCCCACGAGCGTCGACCAGAGCAGGTCGGACCTTCGCTCGGCTCGGGACACGGTGTTCTGCCCGACGCCGAGCCGTTCGGCCAGCTCGACCTGCGTGAGGTCCGCCGCACGACGGATGGCCGCGAGGAGGCTCGGTACCGCTCGTCCTCCTTCGCCATCTCCTCACGTAGCACATCGACGAGTGGCGACCGCGCGGGGTCGCTGCGAAGCCGCTGAAGCCGCTCGTTCCCGCGGACGAAGCCGTCAGGCGCGTCGTCGCTCTTCATCTCCGCCCCTCCCCTTCACGAAGCCATCGGTCGATGATCTGATCGGCTCTCGCGCCGACCGAGTCGTAGAACGCGTCCCCCATCTGCTCGCGAAACGGATGCGAGAGACGCCATACGTCATACCGCCGTGACTGTCGCACCAGCTTCAGCGTGGCGGTGTCGCCCCTGGGCGGCCCCTCCAGCGAAGCCACGTAGTCGAGCTGAGCGACGAGCAGGTCGAGCGTCACGCCGCATGCCGATCACCCGCTCGGGCCGCCGTCTCGAGCACGTCGAGATACCGGTCGAAGTCGGCGGGCCAGTCGATCAGCATACCCCGAATATACCTCTGCAGGGATATCCTTCGAAAGGGATGCCAGGATGACCCGCGTCTCACAACGCGCGGCCCGGTTCCTAGACTGCTCCCCGTGGTCTCGGTGTCCGCGCTGCGGATCGTCCTCGACGTCGGGGACGTCCCGAGCATCGTCGTGCCGCTGGACGGCTCGACCCGGCTGCCCACCCACGCGCACCCGCAGCACCAGCTGACGTGGGCCGTCGACGGGGTGCTCACGATGGAGGCCTCCGACCGCCGCTGGGTGGTCCAGCGGTCGCGGGCGCTCTGGATCCCCGGGGCGTCCCGCACGCGGTCGCACCAGGTTCCGCGGACCGGATGCTGTCGCTCTACTTCGAGCCCGCCGAGTCCCCGCTGGGCTGGGAGGTGCCCACCGTCGTCGACGCGACCGGGCTGACGGGTCCGCTCCTCGAGTACGTGGTCGCTCTCGGCTCCACCGCGCACGACCGCCGCTCGCACGCCCTCACCGTCCTCTGGGACCTGCTCCTGCCGGTCCCGGTGGCGGCGATCCCGAGCATCCTGCCCGACGACGCGCAGACCCGCGCCGTCGCCCTCGCGATCCGCGCGAACCCGGCCGACGGCCGCTCGCTCGCCCGGTGGGGCCGTGACGTGGGCTCCTCGGCGCGGACGCTCTCACGCCGGTTCAGGAGCGAGACGGGGGTGAGCTTCGAGAGCTGGCGCACCTTCGAACGGCTCAACGCGGCGCTCCCGCTGCTGGCTGACGGGCTGCCCGTGTCACGGGTGGCCCGCGAGGTCGGCTACCTGACGTCCAGCGCGTTCATCGCCGCATTCCGTCGCGAGCTCGGCACCACGCCGGCCGCCTACTTCAACGGGACCTCGGCCACTTCGACGGACTGACCTCCGTCTGGCCGATACGCGCGATCGCCTGTCCGGATACGTCGTTCCGGACGGCCTCCCACCCGACCTAGCGTCGAGATCGCGGCGGCAGACAGCCGGTCCGCGACGATCGCCGACGGGAGACGACCGATGAGCACCACCACCAGACGCGCGAACGACCGACCACCCACGCAGCCGCGCACCGGACGGCCCGGGACCGTGCTCTTCCTGGTGTGCGCCGCCATCTTCATGCTGATGCTCGACACGACCGTGGTGTCCGCGGCGCTCGCCGACATCCGCGCCGACCTCGACACCTCGATCGACGGGCTCCAGTGGGTGATCGACGGCTACGCGATCCCGTTGGCGGGTCTGCTGCTGACGTTCGCCACCGTCGGCGACCGCTACGGCCGCCGACGCCTCTTCCTCGCCGGCATGGCCGTCTTCACGGCCGCGTCCCTGGCCCTGGCGCTCTCCGGGACCATCCTCCAGCTCGACGTCCTCCGGGCGGTGCAGGGCGTCGGCGCCACGATGCTCTTCGCGACCGCGCTCCCGCTGCTCTCGGTCGCCTTCCCCGACCCGGCTGCACGGATGAGGGCCATCGGCGTCTACGGCGCGGTGATGGCCGGCGCCACCGTGGCTGGACCGGTGCTCGGCGGGGCCCTGGTCACGTCCTTCGGCTGGCGTTCGATCTTCCTGGTCAACGTACCGATCGGCGTCGTGATCCTCGGCGTGGCTACACGACGTCTGCCCGAGTCGCCGCGGGCGCTCGGTCGACGCGCCGACTGGCTCGGCTCGGTGCTGCTGACGGGCGGGCTCGTGGCCGGGGTGCTCGCGCTCACGCGCGGCAACAGCCTCGGCTGGACCTCACCGACCCTCGTGGCACTGGCAGGCGCGGCTCTCGCGCTGCTGGTCTGCTTCGTGGCGTGGCAGTTCCGGGCCCCGCACCCGCTCCTCGACGTCGGGATGCTGCGCAAGCCCGGTTTCGCGGGCACCGCGATCGTCTCGGTCGGGCACATGGCCACGCTCATGGCGGCGGCCAACTTCCTCGCGCTCTTCATGATCGGCACCTTCGGCTGCACGCCCCTGGAGATGGGCCTGCGCCTCCTGCCGATCAGCGGGGCCGCGCTGATCGCCGCCCCCGTCGCCGCAGCGCTCGCCAAGCGTGTGCCGCTACGCGTCTCGCTGCCGGTGACGATGGGTCTCGTCACGGCCGGGATGTGGTGGCTCGGCCGGCTGGAGCCAGGAGACACGTGGCTGCACTTCGTGCCGGGCCTGGTCGTCGGCGGCCTCGGGCTGGGCGCCATCACCGCGCTCACGCAGGCCGCCTCCCTGACGTTCGCGTCCCAGGAGAACGCCGGCATGGCGAGCGCGACGTTCGGCACGCTGCGACAGGTGGGCATGGCGGTCGGGGTCGCCGGGCTGGGCGCCGTCTTCAGCCACGTCGCACGGGACCGTGCCACGGCGGGCGTCGACGCGCTGCCCGGGGCGTCCGGGGTGCCGACGGACCTGCGAGAGCAGTTCGCGGACGCGATCGGGGCCGGCGCCGGCCACGAGGCGCTCCACGACCTGCCGTCCCAGCTGCACGCCGCCGCCCCCGCGCTGGCCCGCGTCGCCGACGCGGCGTCGATCGACGCCCTCAACGCCATGGTGAACCTGGGTGCAGTGGTCGGCGCCGTCGCGACCGTCGGCGCGACCGCGGCGTTCTGGCTGGGCGGCCGGGCGGCGGCGGGGGCGCGGCCCGGCTCGTGACCCCCGCTGGCACTCACACCTCGACGCGGCGACCCTCCCGCGCGGCGACCCGGGCGGCGTCGAGCACCTCAGCCGTGCGGACGGCGTCCGCCGGGTCGACGGGCGCCGAGCGCTCGCCGGCGGCCCACGCGGCGACGAGCCGGTAGAAGTCGGCGTGCCCGCCGGGCGCGCGCGGCACCGGGGTCTTCTCGCGCCCGCGCACGAGCCAGCCCTCGGAGCCCGCGGGCGCGTCGGCGTCGAGCACCTCGAACGGCGACGCCTCGGACGCCGTCTCGTAGGTCGTCACGAGGTACGCGGCACCCCGGCCGAGGACGCGTGTCCGGGGGCCGGGCGCACCGACGACGGACCCGGCCCACAGGCGTGACACCACGCCGCCCGGCACCGCGCCGGCGCCCTCGACCGCGCCACCCTCGGCGTGCTGCAGCTCGAGGAAGACGTCGTCCTCGGTGGGGGTGGTGAGCGCGCGCAGGTGCGCGGACACGGCGGTGACGGGCCCGAAGAGCTGCGTCGCGGAGTCGACGAGGTGCGGGCCGAGGTCGAGGAGCAGCCCACCGCCGACGGGGTCGTTCTCCTTCCACCGGTCCCGCGGGACAGGACGGAACCTCTCCCAGCGCCGCTCGAAGGTGTGCACCTCGCCCAGCTCTCCCCGCCCGACGACGGCGCGCAGGGTGAGCTGCTCGGGATCCCACCGGCGGTTCTGGAAGACGGTGAACGGGGTGCTGCCCGCTGCGGCGACGACCTCGCGGGCCTGCGCGGCGGAGGTCGCGAGCGGCTTGTCGAGGACGAACGGCACCCCGGTGGCAGAGACCGCCGCGGCGTGCTCGGCGTGCAGGGGCGTCGGGCTCGCGACCACGACGACGTCGAACGCCGGCCCGGCGGAGCGGCCGCCTTGGCCGTCGCGTGACGCGAGGAGGGACGTGACGTCGTCGTGCAGGCGGACGGCGGGCCAGTCGCTCGCCGCCTGCATGCGGCGGCCGGGGTCGCGGGCGACGACGTCGGTGACGACGCCACCGGCTTCCCGGATCAGGCGGGAGTGGATGCCGCGGCCGGCACCGCCGTAGCCGACGAGGGCGTAGCGCGTGGTGGTCATGCGCCATTGTCCCGTCCAGCGGGTCGCGGCGCCGGGTCTTGTCGCGGTCGGCGTGCCGCGCTACGGTGCAAGTAAGTAGTTACTTATGCCGATGGCAAGGATCCACCATGTTCACTGCACGACCGGTCACCCCCGAGCTGCTGCGTGACCAGAGGACCATCAGCCTCGAGACCCGCAAGCGGGACGGCACGTGGGTCGGGACGCCCGTGAGCGTCGTCGTCGACGAAGATGGCCGCATGTACTTCCGCACGTACGACGCCGCGGGCAAGCACAAGCGGCTCCGGAACTTCCCCGAGGTGCGCGTCGCCCCCGCGACGATGCTGCGCGGCCGGCCGACCGGACCCGCCGTGAGCGGCACGGCCTACCGCGTGGCGGGCGCCGACGAGGCCCGAGCCCGCGAGCTCCTCGCCGCGAAGTACCCGGTCCTCCAGCGTCGCCTCGTCCCCTGGATGCACCGGCGCAAGGGCTGGCAGACGCTCCACTACGAGCTCACGCTCGATGCCTGAGGCGGGCACCCGCGACGCGATCGTCGTCGCCGCGATGGACCTGTTCGGCAGGCAGGGGTACAAGGCGACGACGGTCGCGCAGATCGAGGCGGCCGCCGGTCTGTCGCCGGGCGCCGGCGGCCTGTACCGCCACTTCCCGTCCAAGCTCGCGCTGCTCGAGGAGGGCTGCGCCGCCAGGCCGAGCAGGGCCAGAGCCTCGTGGCCTTCCTCGACGACCCCGCCGCGCTGCCCGCGCTGCCGCTGCGCGACCGGCTCGCCGCCGTCGCGCGGGCCGGCCTGCGCCGTCTGGAGCAGGAGCGCGACGTCAACCGGCTCCTCGTCCGCGACCTCGCGGCCTTCCCCGACCTGCTCGCGCAGGTCCGCGAGCAGGAGCTCGCGGCCGTCGTCGGGACCGTCGCCGGCTGGCTCCGCGCGCAGCCCGAGGAGCCCGCGGGCGCGCCGGACTGGGACGCGCTCGCGTCCGTCCTGATGTCCGCCGTCAGCCACTACTGGGTGCTCCGCGACGTCTACGACGGCACGCACCCGCACGGGATCGACGAGGACCGGTACCTCGGCGCGCTCGCCGACCTCGCGGCGCGCGCCTGGCGGACGCCCGCCGACCGGTAGCCCTCCGCGCCTGGCCGTGCGCGGCGCCGGTCAGGTGAGATGGTCGAAGTCGCCACGCGCCCAGCCGGCGTGACGGTCCGCCGACCGGCGCAGGACGCCTCGTCCGTCGGAGGCGATGCGTCCGTGGAAGTTGTGGTAGATCCGGTCGAACTCGAGTGGGTCGAGCCGGTCGGCGATCCGCTCGACGACCGCGGCGGACAGCGGGATCCGGTTCGGGTACGAGCGCATGAAGCTCACCGACGTCCGATCCGGGTTGACGAAGACGGTGTCGCCGGACAGGAGCGCGCCCTTGCCGTCCTCGGTGCCCGTCCAGTGCACGACGCCGCTGCCGGGGAAATGTCCACCCACCTGCACGAGGGTCACGCCGGGCACGACCTCGCGCTCGCCGGACCAGGTCTCGATCACGTCGTCGGCTCGCGCGACCCAGGACGCGTCGGCCGCCGCGACCAGCACCGGCACCCCGCCGAGCCGACGGCTCCACTCGACCTGCACCCCGTACATGTGGGGGTGGCTCGCCGCGATCGCGACGACGTCGCCCAGCGCCCGGACCGCGGCGACGGCCTCGTCGTCGAGGTAGCCGAGCGGGTCCCACAGCAGGTTGCCGTGCGGCGTGACGACGACCTTCGTCTCCTGCCCGATCCCCACGCCCGGGTCGCCTCGCAGCGCGTGCAGCCCGGGCTCGAGCTCGTCGACCCGGACGCGGCTCCCCTCGGCCGCGAGCTCGGCGAGCGTCGTCCAGGCCTGCCCCGCCTCGGGCACCCATTGGCGCTCGTCGGCGCAGATCGCGCAGACGTCAGGGCGGTCGGCGTGCTCGACGCCGCACGTGCGGCAGATCCAGAAGTCCTCGGAGGTCATGGCTCCGATCCTTCCCGACACCCCCGACATCCGCCCCCCGGACGTGACCTGCGGAACAGCCCGGGCGCCGTCGTCGGGCGTACGCTTGAACTGTTGCCGGGGTCGACTGTCTGGTCCGCCTCAGTCGCGACGGACCCGCGTCCCCGACAGCTCGAGAATCAGGTGACGCCCCCATGGCAGAAGCAGCAGGACAGTTCGCAGGCAAGACGGCGCTCGTGACGGGCGGCGCGTCAGGGATCGGCAAGGCGGTCGCGATCGCGCTCGCCGCGAAGGGCGCGAACGTCGTCGTCGCGGACCTCCGCGAGGACGCCGCCCAGCAGGTCGTCGACGAGATCACCGCCGCCGGCGGCACCGCGAACGCGATAGGCGTCGACGTCGGCAAGGCGGACCAGGTCAAGGCGATGGTCGACGGCGCGGTCTCCACGTACGGCGCGCTGCATCTCGCGTTCAACAACGCCGGCATCGGCGGCCCGAGCGGGCTCCTCGCCGACATCGACGACCTCGACGCGTACCACACGCTCATGGCCGTCAACCTCGACTCCGTGTTCTACGGCATGAAGTACGAGATCCCCGCGATGATCGCGGCGGGCGGCGGCGCGATCGTCAACACGTCGTCGATCCTCGGCCTCGTCGGCGAGCCCGGCGCGGCCCCCTACACGGCCGCGAAGCACGCCGTCGCCGGACTCACCAAGGCCGCCGCCGCGGGCTACGCGAACCAGGGCGTGCGCGTGAACTCCGTGCACCCGGGCTACATCGACACCCCGCTGCTGCAGGGAATGCCGCGCGAGGCGTACGACGCCCTCGTGTCGAAGCACCCGATCGGCCGCCTCGGGACCGCCGAGGAGGTCGCGGGCCTCGTGCTCTTCCTCCTGTCCGACGAGGCGAGCTTCATCACCGGCTCGCAGCACGTCGTCGACGGCGGCTACACGGCGGTCTGACGCCGTTCCCTCCCCCGGCGGGCGGCGAGCCACCGGCCCGCGCCCGCCGGCAGCGCCCCCGCGACAACGCCCCACACGAGCACTCCGGCCGTGATCGGGTCGACGTCGCCGGGGCGTTCGAGCTCCCCTCGCACCGCGAGCGCCACGAGCGCGCCGCCGACGACGGCCCCCGCGACCGCGAAGACGGTCACCGCCACCTTCTCGTGATGGGCGGGCGCAGCGAACCTGCGGACCGCGGACTCCAAGAGCCACGCCATCGAGAACCCCGCGATCACGGTCACGCCGACGGCGCCGAGCCCGCCGACGAACCCGAGCACCATGCCGAACCCTGCGAACGTGGTGTCCCCGGGCTCGTCCGCCGTCAGGGCGCCGTCGACGAACGCGGCCAGCAGCGTCACCACGACCCACAGCCCGACCTGGATCGCGAGCGCGTACCCCGTCGTCCGCCAGGCGAGCGTCGTGACCGGGACCGGCTGCGCGGGGTCGGGCGCGCCGTAGCGCGCCACCCGCAGCCCGTCGGGCACCTGCCGCATCGAACCTCCCCGCTCGTCCGTGCCCTAGTCTGCCCTGCGCGGCCGACCGGTGAGCAGCAGCACGGCCGTCGCCACGACAGCGAGCCCGATCGCGACGAGCGCGTAGCCCTGCGCCGTCGCGAGCAGCCCGCCGCCGTGCACGACGAGGTACCCGGCGACGACGGCCGGCACCCCCATCGCGACGTACGCGACGACGTAGAGCACGGACAGCAGCCCGGCGCGCTCGTGCTCGGCCGCGAACGGCACCGTGAGCCGGATGCCGCCGGTGAAGCTCGCGCCGAACCCAAGCCCCGCGACGACGGTCCCGACGAAGAAGAGCGCGAGCGACCCCGTCGACAGGGCGACGAGCGCGATCCCCAGCCCGACGACGAGCGCGGGCATCGCGAGCAGCAGGACGGTCCGCGCGGGGACCGACCGCACCAGGTAGACGCTCACCGCGCCGCTGCCGGCGAGCGCGAACAGCGACGCACCCCCGGCCAGCACCCCCGCCGACGGCGCGAGGAGCCGGACGAGCGACGGCCCGAGCGCCCCGTAGAGGCCCGCGAGCGACCAGCTCGCGACGAGCGCGGGCACCACGCCGAGCAGCGTGAGGCGCGCGGCCCGTGGAGCGCCCAGACGGGGGCGGAGCGACGCGAGGGCGCCAGGCCGGGCGGCCGCGAGGGTCTCCGCCATGAGCAGGACGCCCACCGCCTGGAGCACGAACACGCCGATGAGGACGTCGTAGACGAGATGCGTCGGCTGGGGCAGGTACTGCACGAGGACGCCGGCACCGAGCGCGCCGAGCGCCGTGCCCACGGGGGTCGCGACGGCGTTGGCGAGCGTGCCGTGACGAGCCGACAGGTCGAGCAGCGCCGCGCCCACCGCCCCGGCGGCCGCGCCCGTCGCGACCCCCTGGACGACCCGGGCGAGCATGAGCTCGTCGACGCCCGCCGCCGTCGTGAAGACGACCATCGCGCCGATCTGCAGCCCGACGGCGCCCAGCAGCACGGGCCGGCGGCCCACGTGGTCGGACAGCCGTCCCGCGACGAGCAGCGCCGCGAGGACCGCCACGGCGTAGATCCCGAAGACGTGGGTCGTCGTGATGGGCGTGAAACCCCACTCGGCCTGGTAGGTCGCGTAGAGCGGGGTCGGCGCGCTCGACGACGCGAGGAAGAACACGATCACCGAGAGCAGGAGCGCGAACGCCGCGGCGTCGGGCAGACGGCGGCGCGAGCGTCCGACGACGGCCGGAGCGGGCTGGGCGGACGGTGCGAGGGGGCCGGCGGCCGGGCAGGCCGCGCCGGGCGCCTGGGTGTCGAGCATGTCGTCCTCCGGGTGATCGATCAGCCAGACAGGTCTGTCTGGCGAACCTTCACACTAGACAGACCTGTCTGTTAGAGTCAACACATGAGCACGACAGCCACCGCCGGCACCACGGGGTCGGCCACCGACCGCCGGACGGCTCGCGAGCGCCTGCTCGACGCCGCGAACGAGCTGTTCTACGCGGAGGGCGTCCACACAGTCGGCATCGACCGGATCATCGAGCACGCGGGGGTCGCGAAGGCGTCCCTGTACAGCACCTACGGGTCCAAGGACGAGCTCGTCCGCGCGTACCTCGTCCTCCGGCACGAGCGCATCCAGGCCCGGATCGAGCGGCACGTCGCCGCGCACACGGACCCACGTGAGCGCGTCCTCGCCGTCTTCGACGCCCAGGCCGAGCGGTTCGCCGAGCCCGGGTACCGCGGGTGCGCGTTCACCGCCGCCGCAGCGGAGTCCGAGCCCGGCAGCGCGGCGGTCGAGGAGACCGAGAGCTACCGCGCCTGGCTGCTGGGCGTGCTCACCGACCTCTCCCGCGAGGCGGGGGCGAAGAACCCCGAGACCCTGGGCCGTCAGCTCCAGATGATCTACGACGGCGCCGGCCTCGCCATCCGCATCGACCGCGCCGCGACAGCGGGCCCCGAGGCCCGCGACGCCGCCGCCGCCCTGCTGGACGCAGCGCGCGCCTGACCGCGCACCGCCGCTCGCATCGTTTCGACCCGCGTGCCAGAGTGACCGGGTGACCTACTCCCGCCCGACCGCCGCCGAGCCGGCGTCGAGCATCCGCGACGCCGCGGGCGGGATCGTCGCCCTCACGCTCGCGACGTTCGCCGCGATCACCACCGAGATGCTCCCGGTGGGGCTGCTGCCCCAGATCGGGGACGCCTTCGACGTCTCGGACTCGACCGTCGGGCTGCTGGTCACGGTCTACGCGTTCATGGTCGCCGCGCTCGCGCTGCCCCTCACCCTCGGCACGCGTCACCTGCCCCGCAAGGGGCTCCTCCTGACGACGCTCGTCGCGTACACGGTGAGCAACGGCGTCGTGGCCGTGGCCCCTGCGTTCGGGGTCGTCGCGGGCGCCCGCGCGCTCGGCGGGGTCGCGCACGCGCTGTTCTTCTCGCTCAGCATCGGCTACGCGGCGCGCCTCGTCCGGCCCCACCTGACCGGCCGGGCGATGGCCCTCGTGACCGCGGGGGCGTCCGCGGGCTTCGTGCTCGGCGTCCCGCTGTCGACGACGCTCGGCACCGCCGTCGGCTGGCGGCTCGCCTTCGCGGTGCTCGCCGGCGTGTGCCTCGTGACGACCGTCCTCGTCGCGGCGTTCCTGCCTCCCGTCGCGTCGGAGAACGAGCACACGCACCCCGTCGCCGGCCGTCGCCCGCAGCTCGCGGCCGCCGTCACGACCAACGCCGTCGTCTACCTCGGGCAGTACGTCGTCTACACCTACGTCGCGGTGCTGCTGCTCCACGCGGGCGTCGCGGAGGGCGCCGTGGGCGCCGTCCTGCTCGGGGTCGGAGCGGTCGGCCTGCTGGGGCTCTGGTTCAGTGCCGCCCGGCTCGACGTCGCACCCCGCCAGAGCGCCGTCCTCGTGCTCGCCGTGCTGGCGGCCTCGCTCGTCGCGCTCGCCCTTGCCTACCCGTCACGCGGCGGCGTGCTCGGTGCGACCGCCGTGTGGGGCGCGTCGTTCGGGGCGATCGCGTCGATCTTCCAGACGGCGGCCGTCCGGGCCCGGGGCGCCTCGCCCGACGTCGCGGGCGCGCTGGTCAACGCGACCGCCAACGTCGGGATCGGGGGCGGTGCGGCGCTCGGGGCCCTGGTGCTCCACGTCGGCAGCCTGGGCGTGCTCCCCTGGCTGGGCGCCGGGCTCGTCGCGGCCGGGCTGGTGATCGTCCTCGTGGCACGCCGGACGTTCCCCTCGGCCTGACGGTCAGACCCAGGTCCGGCGGACGGTCGCCTTGGTGCCCGTGACCAGGGTCCCGGCCGGGACGTCGTCGGCGACCACGGCCCCCGCCGCGACGACGGCGTCACGACCGATGGTCACGCCCGGCAGGATCGTCGCGCCGGCCCCGATCCAGACGCTCTCAGCGACGTCGATGGGACCGCCCGTGAGGTAGTGGTGCCGGGGCTCGGGGTGGACGGGGTGCCCGACCGTGATGAACGTGACCTTCGGCGCGACCATCGTGCCCGCGCCCAGCCGGATGCCCGCGTAGTCGAGGAACGTGCAGCCCTGGTTCACGAAGACGCGCTCCCCGAGCTCCAGGTTCAGCCCGTGGTCCGTGTAGAAGGGCGGGTGGATCGTCACGCGCTCCGGCAGCGGGTGCCCGAGCAGCTCCTCGAGGAGCGCGGCCTTGCCCTCGCGGTCCTCGAACGGCAGGGCGTTGAGCCGCGCTGTCAGCGCGTACGCCTCCTCGACACGGGCCGCCATCGCCTGGAACTCGGGGCTGCGGATCTCCATCAGGTGGTCGCTCGGCACCCCGCGATCCTGGCACGCGGCGCCCACGCGGGCGGGCAGCGTCGGGGTCAGAGGGGGACCGCGACGTCCGACCCGCCCTCGTGCGTCCAGCGCGCCGCGACCTGCACCACCGACGCCTCGGGCACGAAGCCGCCCGCGAACAGGGCCTGCCCCTGCAGGAAGTGGGGCGAGGCCGCGAGCAGGTCGGCGGGCGCGTACCCGAAGACGTCGCCCAGCTCGGCCAGGTCGCGCGGCGAGCTCATCCGCATGAGTGCGAGGTTGTCGCACTGCGAGAGCGCGTTGACGTGCACCTTCGAAGGCCGCTGCGTCGACAGGACGAGCCACAGCCCGTACTTGCGCCCCTCGGCGGCGATCTGCACGATCCGCTCGGTCAGTGCGGCCTCGACGTCGGTCTCCGGGTCGGGCCGGCACAGGTTGTGCGCCTCGTCGATGACGATGAGCATCGGCTCGCGCTGCTCGCGCGTCGCCCAGAGGTGGTCGAGGACCGCGAGCGCCGCGACCTTGGCCTCCTGCGGCTCGCGGAAGCCGCCGAGGTCCACGACGGTCGCTCGGGGGTGCGCGTCGACGACGTCCTCCGCGGACGCCTGCCCCCGCGCCCAGACGTCCCACTCGAGCACGCCGAGGTTCTCGAGCCGGCGAAGCAGGGCGTGCTTGGCGGGGTCGTCGGACTCGCGCAGCACGGTGGCAAGGCGGTCGCTCTCGAGCGGCCCGATCTCGCCCTCGAGGTGCAGCAGGACGTTGTACTCGTCCGCGTCGCGGACGGGGTCGATCTGGAGGAGCGCGGCCCGGGCCCGCAGCGCCATGTCGACGTACCGGACGTGCAGCGGCTCCGCACCACCGACACCGCGCGGGCGCAGCACCCGGACGTCGAGGGCGCCCAGGGCCGCGGCGGCCTCGGGGTCGGTCTCCTCACGGACCTCCCCAGCCGGACGAAGTCCGCGTTGGGGTCGAGGACGAGCATCGGCAGCCGGGTGCCGACGAGCAGTCGCTCGAGGACGACGCCGAGCGCGTACGTCTTGCCCGAGCCGCTCTGCCCGCACCAGAACGTGTGCCGGTTGAACCGGGAGGCCCGGAGCGTCGCGCTGCTCCCGCCCGCGGTGTCGGCGAGGGTCCCGATGGTGATGTCGCCCGTCATGCTCGCAACCTAGCGGCGCCCCGACGACGGCGCAGCGCGGGCGCGCGTACGCCACCTGCCACCACCCCTGCGAGTCCGTGGTGTCATATCCGTTGACGTGACATCATCATGGTGTCATGGTTGGTGTCATGGAACTTCACGGATACGTCGACGAACTCCAGCGCCAGCTCGTGGCGGCAGCCGAGGCCGCCGGGGACGAGGCCCGCGCCGTCGCGGAACGGCTCGTCCTGCCGCTCGACGCCGCCACCCGGCTCGTCCTGCTCGAGGCGCTCTCCGAGGCCGCGGGCGAGATCAGCGCCGAGCTCGCGCCGGGCGGCGTCGACGTGCGGCTGCGCGGGCGCGAGCCCGAGTTCGTCGTCAACGCGCCCGTCGCCCCGGCCTTCGCCGAGCGTGACACCACGCCGACACCACTCGCGCCCGCCGTGACGTCGCCGGTCGCGACCCAGCCGAGCGCCGTCGTCGACGACGCCCCCACCACCCGCACCACGCTCCGCCTCCCCGACGCGCTCAAGACACAGGTCGAGGCGGCCGCCGTCCGCGACGGCGTCTCGCTCAACACCTGGCTCGTCCGGGCGGTCGCCGCCGCCCTCGAGACCACCCCCGCCCCCAGCCCGGCACCACGCCCGCCGTCGCCGACGGCCGCCGCGTCACCGGCTGGGCCCGGTAGGCAACCCGACGTCCGACCATCACACGCCAGTCCGACCATCACGCAGCAAGGGGAAAGACCATGACCGTCCAGACCAGCACCCCCGCCCCGCAGCAGTTCCCGACACCCGGTCCCGTGGTCCTCGACGCCGAGCTCGCCTGGGCGCGGCTCGACGTCGTCGCGAGCGAGCGGGACGACACCGTCGTCACCGTCACGCCCCACCGCCCCGACCGCAGCGGCGACGCCCGCCTCGCCTCCGAGACGACCGTCGAGCTCGCGGACGGCGTCCTCCGGATCCGCACGCCGCGCTCGTGGCGGTTCAACCCGCTCGGCCCCTCCAAGGACTCCGTCGACGTGCTCGTCGAGCTGCCCGAGGGCTCCGAGCTCCGCGGTCGGCTCGCCGCGGGCAACCTCGTGACGCGCGGCGCCCTCGGCGCGGTCACGTTCCGCACCTCCGCGGGCGACCTGCGCGTCGACGAGGCCGGCCCGCTCGAGCTGCAGAGCTCCGCCGGGGCGATCACCGTCGGCCGGGCCACCGGAGCGGTCACGCTGACCGCGGCAGTCGGAGCGGTCCGGGTCCGGGAGATCGCCGGCGACGCGACCGTGAAGTGCCACAACGGCTCCACGATCGTCGGCGAGATCACCGGCACCCTCGCCGTCCGGAGCGCCCACGCCGACGTCACCGTCGAGAACGCGCGCGGCGACGTCGAGATCAAGGGCAGCTACGGCCAGACCGTCGTCGAGCGCATCGACCGCGGCCAGGTCCGGGTCGAGTCCGGCTACGGCTCGATCGACATCGGCGTCCCCGAGGGCGTCGCCGCGTGGCTCGACCTCGGCAGCACGAGCGGGTCCGTCCGCAGCGAGCTCGAGCCGTCGTCGGCC
Organism: Luteimicrobium album; assembly: GCF_030161555.1. Classification (GTDB taxonomy): domain Bacteria; phylum Actinomycetota; class Actinomycetes; order Actinomycetales; family Cellulomonadaceae; genus Luteimicrobium; species Luteimicrobium album. Next base: position 1,607,597 of record NZ_BSUK01000001.1, on the reverse strand, counting down.
CCGTCCGCCGACGACGCCGACAGCCCGACCGTGGAGATCCACGCCCAGACGAGCTGGGGCGACGTCACCGTCCGCCGCCCGCGCCCCTGACCACCCCCGCGAAGTAGTACGGCCGCCGTACTACTTCGGCGAAAGGCACCCGTACTCACCCAGGCCGCCCGGCCCCCTCGGCCCGCGGCACGGTTTCGCACACCCTGAATCAGGACCGACATGCCCGTGATGAGAGGAATCACCATGCTTCCCAGCGCAGCACCGGCCATCGAGGTCGAGCACCTCCGCCGGTCCTACGGCGACCACGTCGTCCTCGACGACGTCTCGCTCACCGTCCCCGCCGGCAGCGTCTACGCGCTTCTCGGCCCCAACGGCGCCGGCAAGACGACGCTCGTGTCCACCCTCGCGACGCTCCTTCGCCCCGACTCGGGGACGGCGCGGGTCGCGGGGTACGACGTCGTCCGCTCGGCCGACGCGGTCCGCGACGCCATCGGCGTCACCGGCCAGCTCTCCGCCGTCGACGACCTGCTCACCGGCACCGAGAACCTCCGGCTCATGGCGGACCTGCTCCACCTGCCCCGGGCCGAGGGACGTCGTCGGGCCGCGGAGCTGCTCGAGCTCTTCGGCCTCACCGAGTCCGCCGACCGCACCGCCGCCACCTACTCGGGCGGCATGACCCGCAAGCTCGACCTCGCCATGACCCTCGTCGGCGGACCCAGCGTGATCTACCTCGACGAGCCGTCCACCGGCCTCGACCCGCGCAGCCGGCGCGAGCTGTGGGACATCGTCCGGGAGATCGTCGCGGACGGCACGACCATCCTCCTCACCACGCAGTACCTCGAGGAGGCGGACCAGCTCGCCGACACCGTCGGCGTGCTCGACTGCGGCCGGATCGTCGCCGAGGGGACGCCCGCCGAGCTCAAGCGCCGGGTCCCGGGCGGGCACGTCCGGGTCGGGGTCGCCGACCCTGCTCAGCTCGACGCCGTGACCCGCGCCTTCCCCGACGCCGTCCGCGACGACGCCACCCTCAGCGCCCGCATCCCCAGCGGCGACGAGCTGGCGGCCGTCCGCGGCGTGCTCGACCGCCTCGAGGACGCCGGCGTCACCTCGGCGAGCATCAGCGTCGAGACCCCCGACCTCGACGAGGTCTTCCTGTCCCTCACCCGGCCCGCCGGCGCCACGGCGTCCGTCGCGAAGGAGCTGTCATGACCACCGCACCGAGCACGCTCGCGCCGTCCCACCCCGCACCCGCGGCCCGACGACGCCCCTCCACCGCGTGCGACTGGGTCACCATGCTGCGGCGCAACCTCCTGCACGTCCTGCGGTACCCCGGCCTCACGGTCTTCGTGATCGGCGGCCCGATCCTGTTCCTCCTGCTGTCCGTGTACGTGTTCGGCGGGACGCTCGGCGCCGGTCTCCCGGCCGACGTGCTCGCCCTCACCGGCGGCGAGACGGACCGCGCGGCCTACCTCGCGTTCGTCGCACCCACGATCCTGGTCATGGCGATCGCGGGGGCCGCGTCGGGGGCCGCGATCTCCGTGTCGATGGACGTGACGCGCGGCATCGCGTCGCGGTTCCGGACCATGCCCGTCTCACGCGGCTCGATCATCGGCGGGCACGTGCTGGCGGTGACGATCGAGGCCGTCCTGACGTCCGCCGTCGTGCTCGGGCTGGCGCTCGTCATGGGCTACCGGCCGGCGGCCACCCCGCCGACTGGCTCGCCCTGCTGGGCGTCGTCGTCCTGCTGTCGTTCGCGATCGTGTGGCTCGGCGCCGCGTTCGGGCTCGTCGCGAAGAGCGTCGAGACCGCGAGCAACCTGCCGATGGTCCTCATCCTCCTGCCGTTCCTCGGCAGCGGGTTCGTGCCCGTCGACTCGATGCCGGGGTGGCTGGCCTGGTTCGCCGAGCACCAGCCGTTCACGCCGTTCATCGACACGGTCCGCGGGCTCCTGGCCGGGTCGGTCGAGACGTCCGACGTCGTCGCGACCGCGATCTGGGCCGTCGTCATCGGGGTCGGGTCGTACGTGTGGGCGCTGGCGCTGTTCCGCAAGGAGCGCGCCGCCGCCTGACCACGGCGCTCTCACGAGGCGGGCGAGCTGGAGCCGGGGTGCGGCGTCGGACGCGCGGACGGACGCTGGACGGGAAGGGGTCGACCGCCGTCGCGGGCAACCTTCCGAAGACGAAGGAGGAGCGTCATGACGAGCGTGAGCATCATCGGGGCCGGCGGGATGGCCCGGGCGATCGCGGGGGTCGCGCTGGCCGCCGGTGCGGACCTTCAGGTGGTGAGCCGGGCACCCGAGGAGGCCCGCGCGGTGACCACGGAGCTCGGCGACGGCATCCCCGGTGCCCTCGGAGACCCGTTGGCCGGGGAGATCGTCGTGCTCGCGCTCCCGTTCGCGGCCGCGACGGAGGTCGCCGCGCAGCAGCGTGACGCGCTCGCGGGCCGGGTCGTCGTCGACATCACCAACCCGGTGGACTTCTCGACGTTCGACGCGCTCGTCGTCCCGGCCGACTCGTCGGCCACGGCGGTGATCCAGGAGGCCGCGCCCGACGCGAGGGTCGTCAAGGCGTTCAGCACCACGTTCGCGGCGGCGCTGGCGCGGGGCACGCTCGCCGGCGCGCCCCTGACGGTGCTCGTCGCCGGCGACGACGGCGGCGGCCGCCAGGCCGTCGTCGACCTCGCGAACGCGGCGGGCCTGCGGGGCGTCGACGCGGGCGGCCTGAAGCGCGCGCGTGAGCTCGAAGCGCTCGGCTTCCTCCAGATGACGCTGGCGTCGTCGGGAGCGACCGCGTGGGACGGGGGCTTCGCGCTCGTCGCCCCGTGACGTCACCGTCGACGGGCAGAAGGTCCGGCGCGTCGTGATCGTGTCGAACGACGCCCGCAACCGGGCTGCGCAGCGCTCGGGGCGTGGGGTCCTGACGATCGTGCCGCTGACGACCAACGTCGCCCGCGTCCTGCCGTTCCAGGTGCTCGTACCGGCCGGGACCGCCGGCCTGGACCGCGACTCGAAGGCGCAGGCCGAGCAGGTCCGCTCGCTCGACGTGGAGCGGTTCGTCGGCCGGGCCGGTGCGCTCGACGCCCTCACCCTGGCCGCGCTGGACGAGGCGCTGCTGCTGCATCTCGGCCTCGGCCGCTAGCAAGGCGACCCGTCGGATCTTCACGCAAGATTGCGCAAAAAACTCACAGTTCGATGACGGTTCCGTGCTTGCACCTTGTGGTGTTCCTGCGCGCGGGCCTACGCTCGCCCCAGCCCGCGACGACGCGGCTGCGGCCCGAGCGGCCGCCGGCTCCACCGAGAGAAGACGAGTCGACGATGACACGACAGCTCCCCGGCCCGGCCGGTCACGACGACGCGCGGTCACCGCCCGCGCCGTCGCGACGACCGCGGCCCTGACGACGGCGATCGGTCTGGCCGCCACCACGGGCGGCACGGCGCTCGCCCACGGCACACCGTCCACGCCCGCCCCCACCAAAGTCACGACGGCGGGCATCGACCCGTCCCTCACGACGGGGCGCGGCGCATCCCTCGGCGTCACCGAGTACGAGGCCGAGAACGCGGCCACGAACGGCACGGTCATCGGGCCGGGCCGTGACGCCTACACGCTTCCCGCCGAGGCCTCCGGGCGCTCCGCGGTGAGCCTCGCCCGCGGCCAGTACGTCGAGTTCACGCTCGCGAAGGCCACGAACGCCCTCACGGTCCGCTACTCGATCCCGGACGCGCCGAAGGGCGGTGGGATCACCTCCCCGCTCACGGTGACGTCGTCGGGCAAGAGCCTGCTACCGCTGAACAAGACGATCACGCTCACCTCGCAGTACGCGTGGCTCTACAACGCGTACCCGTTCACCAACGACCCCACCCTCACGACGTCCATCCAGCCCGACTGGTGGACCGTGGAGTGCAACTGCTCCCCCGGCACGACGACGACGTTCGCCGCGCCGTTCCGGCCCAACCACTTCTACGACGAGCAGCGGGTGCTCCTCGGCCGGACCCTCCCGGCGGGGACGACGGTCCGTCTCGCGGTGCCGAAGAACGCGACGGCCGCCACCACCACCACGATCGACCTCCTCGACACCCAGCAGGTCGCCGCCCCCAAGTTCGACCTGATCGCCGCGAACGTCCTGTTGTTCGGCGCCGACCCGACCGGCAAGCGCGACTCCGCACCGGCGATCGAGAAGGCCATCGCGTTCGCCAAGAAGGCGCACCTCAAGGTCTACATCCCGGCGGGCACCTACCAGGTGAACCGGCACATCGTCGTCGACGACGTGACGATCGAGGGCGCCGGCTCCTGGTACACGATCATCAAGGGCCACCAGGTCACGCTCGACAAGCCCGCGGCCGACGGCTCCGTCCACACCGGCGTCGGCTTCTACGGGAAGTCCGCGGCCGACGGCGGCTCGAAGAACGTGCACCTGTCCGGGTTCGCGATCGAGGGCGACGTCCGCGAGCGCATCGACACCGACCAGGTCAACGGGATCGGCGGGGCGCTGAGCAACTCGTCGATCGACGGCCTGTACATCCACCACACCAAGGTCGGCATCTGGCTCGACGGCCCGATGAAGAACCTCACGATCACGAACAACGTCATCGCCGACCAGATCGCCGACGGCCTGAACTTCCACACGGGGGTCACGGGCTCGGTCGTGCGCAACAACTCGTTCCGCAACACGGGCGACGACGCGATGGCGATGTGGTCCGACGGCACCGAGGACGCGAACGACACGTTCGACCACAACACCGTCCAGACGCCGGCCCTCGCGAACGGCATCGCGCTGTACGGCGGCCGGGATCTCACGGTGTCGAACAACCTCGTGTCCGACCCGATCCGCGAGGGCTCGGCGATCCAGATCGGCTCCCGCTTCGGCGCGACCGCGTTCGCGGGGACGATCGCTGTCGCGGACAACACGACGGTGCGCGGCGGCCCGCTCGAGCTGAACTGGGACTTCGGGCTCGGCGCGCTGTGGATCTACGCGCTCGAGAAGAGCATCGACGCCGACATCGAGATCACCGGCGACCACTTCCTCGACAACACGTACGCGGCGCTCATGGTGGTGTCCGACTACGGCGTCAAGGACCAGGTCTCGGTGCCGAACGTCCACATCAAGGACGTCCGCGTCGACGGTGCCGGCACCGACGTGCTCATCGCCCGGGCCGCGGGCCACGCCACGATCCAGAACACCGACGTCCGCAACATCGGGTGGTGGGGCGTGAACAACTGCGGTTCGTTCAACTTCACGGCCGCGGGCTCCGAGTTCGGCATCGACGACCTCGGCGGCAACGACGGCGTGGACACGAACGAGTTCCACGCCGGCACCAACTGGCTCGCCCCGTACACGCCGAACGCGATCACGTGCAACGACCGGCCCACGGTCGTCGCGCCGCCCGCGCCCTCGACGTGGGTGCAGCCGACGCACGGGCTCTGACCCGCTGACCCGGCGCCGTCGGGCGGGGCTCCCCTCCCGCCCGACGGCCTCGGAGCGCTGGGAAACCGTCAGGATCGGGCGGGCCGGTGTGACAAGGTGGCCGGATGCGCTACGTCGTCGTCGGCGCAGGCGCGATCGGCGGGACTCTCGCCGCACGCCTCGCCCAGCACTCACCCGCCCACCCGCCCCTGCTCGTCGCGCGCGGCGCGACCGCGGACACGATCGAGCGATCCGGCTACCGGCTCCGCTCCCCCGACGACGACGTCACCGTCCGCGTCGAGGTCGCCCGCACCCCGGCCGAGGCCCGGCTGCGCACCGACGACGTGCTCGTGCTGGCCACGAAGACGCACCAGGCGCCCGCCGCCCTGCAGACGTGGGTCGACGCGCCGGTCGTCGCGGCCGACGCCGACCCCGACGACCCGCCGGTCGGCACCGCCGGCGAGCTGCTCCCGATCCTCGCCCTGACCAACGGCGTCGCCGCCGAACGCATGGCGCTGCGGCTCTTCGAACGCGTGCTCGGCGCGTGCGTGTGGCTGCCCGCGACCCACCTCGTCGCCGGCGAGACCGCGGTACGGATCGCGCCGCACAGCGGCACGTTCATCGTCGGCGCCTACCCGCCCGGCGCTCCCCGCCCCTCCGACGACGCCGACCGGGCCATCCTCGACACCCTCGCCGACGACTGGGGTGCGGCGACGTTCACGGTGCACGCCGTGGACGACGTCCTGCGCTGGAAGCACCGCAAGCTCCTGCAGAACCTCGCGAACGCGCTCCAGGCGCTGCTCGGCGCCGACGGTGCGATCGGACCGATCGGGCCGCTCGCCTCGCGGCTGGTGGCGGAGGCCGAGGGCGTGTACCGCGCGTCGGGCATCGCGTGGGCGACCGACGCCGAGGAGGACGCCTGGCGCGGGGACGTGTTCGACGTGCGGCCCGTCCCGGGGATGCCCGACGTCGTCGGCGGCTCGTCGTGGCAGTCGGTGGCGCGCGGCGACGGGTCCATCGAGACCGACTACCTCAACGGTGAGATCGTCCTGCTGGCGCGGCTCGCCGGGATGCCCGCGCCGCTCAACGCGACGGTCCAGCGCTTGGCGCGCCAGGCCGCCGTCGACCGCCGCCCGCCCAGCTCGATGACCCCCGACGACCTCGCCCGGCTCCTCGACCTCGCCGAAGGAGGCCTCCCGACGGGGTAGGTCGCGAAGTAGGGCTCCCGGAGGCCTACGTCGCGAGGTCTGGACCGATGAGTTCGGGCGGCCGCGGCGGTCATCTCCAGCAACGACGACGAGAGGCAGGACACATGGGAACGGTGACGTGCGGGATGGCGGTGTCGCTCGACGGGTACGCCGCGGGGCCCGACCAGAGCGTCGAGAACCCGATCGGGGTGGACGGCGTCGCGAAGCTCATGGCGCCGTGGATGTTCGACGAGGCCGGCCAGCACGACGCGGAGATCGCGTCGCTCACGACCGCGGGCGCGTACGTGATGGGCCGCAACATGTACGGCCCGGTGCGCGGCGGCTGGGACGACGACGAGCGCTTCCGCGACTGGCGCGGCTGGTGGGGTGACGAGCCGCCGTACCACGCGCCGGTCTTCGTGCTCACGCACCACCCGCACGACAGCATCGAGATGGAGGGCGGGACGACCTTCCACTTCGTGACGGACGGTGTCGAGGCGGCGCTGCGGCGCGCGCAGGAGGTCGCGGGCGACCGGCCCGTCGACGTGTCGGGCGGCGCGTCGACCGTGAACCAGTTCCTCGCGGCCGGGCTGATCGACGAGCTGTGGCTGCACGTCGTCCCGCGGACCCTCGGCGCCGGCGAGCGGCTGTTCGAGGGGTCGGACCGCTCGAGCTCGAGCTGCTCGAGTCCCGCGTGACCCCGTCCGTCTCGCACCTGCGCTACCGCGTCCGGCACTGACCGCGCCTGGTCGGGGCCGGGGGTCTAGCGTCGGGAGCGTGACGTCCAAGAGGCCGGCCCTCGACGAGCCCGAGCCGTTCGCGGACGACCGCGAGCTGCTCCTCGGCTGGCTCGCGTTCCACCGCGACGCCCTCGCGCGCAGCTGCGCCGACCTCACCCCGGAGCAGCTCGTCGAACTGTCGGTGCCGCCGTCGGACCTGTCGCTGCTGGGGCTCGTGCGGCACCTGACCGAGATGGAGCACTGGTACCTCGAGGGCGCGCTCGGCCCCGCGCCCGTCGAGCCGCTCTACTGTCCCGACGACGACCCGGACGGCGACATCCTCGGCATCAACGCGACCATGGTCGAGCCGTCGATGACGCGGTGGCGCGAGAAGCAGCGCACGGTCGACGCGCTGCTCGCGCGGCACAGCCTCGAGGACCCGACGCGCTCGGGCGCCCGGTCCGTGCGGTGGTGCGTCGTCAAGGTGCTCGAGGAGTACGCGCGCCACAACGGCCACGCCGACCTGCTGCGCGAGCGGATCGACGGGGCCGTCGGCGATTAACCGACTGCCGCCTGGGAAGCGAGGGCCACGGGAGGCGAGACCTGACGAGCGGACTGTCCGACGAGGACCTCGACGCCCTGATCGGCATCGTGGCGGGCGTCTCAGCGGCGCTGCAGGTGAGGGAGCACGAACCCGAGCAGTTCGACGCGAACCGCGCCGGCCTGCTCGACCACCTCCTCGCGCGCTTCGAGCAGGACACCGGGCGCCTGCCCCTGCCGACGTCGTCAGGCACGCTCGGCGCGGCGGAGCAGCTCGTCGAGCGCCTGCGCGAGGCGCGCGGGGAGTACGACGGCGTCGGACGCTCCTGAGACAACGTCGTGGCGGCACTCGACGAGATCTTCGATCGCCTCACGCAGGGCTGGCCCGCGTCGCGGCCGGCCTGAGCCTGCCGACGCCCCGCGAGATGATGGGCCTATGGCTGCTGCACGCTCGGCGTCCCGCTGGTCCCTGTGGTCGCAGGACAGCGTCCTGTCCATCGCCTCGAACGGCTCCGTCCTGTCGATCGGGTCCGTCGGCTCGGTCCTGTCGTTCGCGTCGGTGGGCTCGTTCGCGTCGTCGTCGTCGATCGGCTCCGCGATGTCCTGGCTGTCGATCGGGTCGTTCCAGTCGGCGGCGTCAGTGCTGTCGGGGCAGTCGAACCGGTCCGTCCTCTCGTGGCAGTCGAACCACGCGGTCCGGGGCCACCGGGAGGACGGCGCGGTCCGCGGCCCGCTGGGCGCCGTCGTCGTCGCCGGGGTGGCGCTGACCGTGGCGGCGACCGTCGCGGCCACGCTGCCCCCGACCCTCCGCGGCCGCGGCCGCGCCGCACGCGCGACGAGCCGGTTCGACCCCGAGGCCCACGCGCTCCGATGAGTCACCCGTCCGGGTCGGGTCTACCCGGGCAGGACGGCGGAAGGACGACCATGGCACGCCTGCGGTACCTCATGCTCGTGTCCCTCGACGGCTACGCGGTCGACGCGGACGGCCGCTTCGACTGGGCCATGCCCGACGAGGAGCTCCACGCCGCGGTGAACGACCAGAGCCGCGACGTCGGGACGTACCTGTACGGGCGGCGCATGTACGAGGTGATGACGCCCTGGCAGACGATCGCCCCCGACCACCCGGCGCCCGGCGAGCCCGAGGAGGACTCGGCCGCCGTCCGTGACTTCGCGCGGATCTGGCGGGCGGCCGACAAGATCGTGTACTCGGCCACGCTCGACGACGTCTCGACGCCCCGGACGGACCTCGTCGAGCGCTTCGACCCGGACGAGGTGCGCGCGCTCGTCGCTGCGGCGGACCACGACGTGGCGGTCGGTGGGCCGACGCTCGCCGCGGCCGCGTTCGCCGCGGGCCTCGTCGATGCGGTGAGCCTGTGCGTGTTCCCCGTGAGCGTCGGCGGGGGCCTGCCCGCGCTGCCTCGCGACCAGCGCGTGGACCTGCGGCTCACGGGCGTGCGGCGGTTCGCGTCGGGCGTCGTGCAGCTCGACCACGACGTCATCGCGAACTGACTCCGCGCGAAATCCGGGCCCCGGCCCGCGCCGTCGTGAGGCACACTGGACGGGCCGGTCGCGCCGCGACCGAGGACACCGACGGACGAGGAGCGAGCGGATGCAGGGCGTCACCGCAGGTTGTGGGGTGGCCGCGACGGCCTGCTCGGGCAGTCCGTCGGCCCGCCCCGTGCGCTGACCCGGCCTTTCCCGGCCACCGGTCACGGGCGCACGACGCGGGCCGTGTCGTCGTCCTCCCGCGCTCCCGCCGTCCGCCTGCCGCGGTCAGCGAGGTGAGCGCCGCCGTCGTCTCTTCGACACGTTGCCGCGTGCCCGGGCGACGGCGCCCGACCGACCGGAAAGCACCCCCATGCACCCCTTGACCGAGAAGCAGATCCGCGCGTCGTTCGTGAACGCGTCGCGCCGCGAGGCCGCCCAGGCCACGATCCCCGACCTGTCCGCCCTGGACTGGGATCGCCTCGACTACCTGGGCTGGGTCGACCGCAAGGCCCCGCTGCTCGCGTACGCCGTGGTCCCGGGCACCGCGCTCGACGGCGGCCCCACCGGCGTGCTGCTGCGCGCCACCGACCCCGCGCTCCGGACCCGGCGCAGCGGCGTCTGCGCGTGGTGCGAGGACGTCGTCCACACCGAGGACGTGTCGCTCTACGTCGCGCGCCGCGCCGGGGCCTCCGGGCGCCGCGGCAACACCGTCGGCACCCTGCTGTGCACGGAGTTCCTGTGCTCGCGCAACGTGCGGCGCCGTCCGACGCTCGCCGAGACGGGACGGGACGACGCCGACCTTCGCGCCGCGGTGATCGAGCGGCGGATCGCGGGCCTGCAGGAACGTTCGGCCCGGTTCCTGGCCGAGGTGCTGCGGACCGAGTGACAGCGGGCCGCCGGGTCGGGGGTATCGACAGGGTTGACTGTGCAGTTATCCCTGCCTATTGTCGTGGGGTGACCACCTCGCCCGACCCGGCCCTCGCCGACGACGCCGCGCGCACCGCCCGCGAGCTGCGCTCCGTCGTCGGGCAGCTGCGCCGGCGGCTGCTCGAGATGTCCGACAACCACGAGCTCACCCCCTCGCAGACCGCGCTGCTCAGCCGACTCGGCAAGCACGGTCCCGCGACGGCGAGCGTGCTCGCGAGCGCCGAGCGCGTGCGACCCCAGTCGGTCGCGGCGACCCTCGGCGTCCTCGAGGAGCGCGGCTACGTGCTCCGCACCCCCGACCCCGACGACGGCCGCCGTCAGCTCGTCACCCTCACGCCCGCGGGGCAGGAGGTGTTCGAGGGGCGCCGCCAGGCCGGCCACGAGTGGCTCACCCAGGCCCTGCACGACGGCCTCGACGCCGACGAGCGTCACACCCTCGCCGAGGCCATCGCCCTCATGGAGAGACTGATCCGCTCGTGACGTCGCTGCTGCACCGCGGCCGGGCGCAGTCGGAGCACGCCACTCCGCCCGCGCGACCCGACCGCTTCGACCGCCGGCTCATCGCGCCGATGATCCTGGGGTCGATCCTCAACCCCATCAACTCGTCGATGCTGGCGGTCGCGCTCGTGCCGATCGCCACCGCGTTCGGCGTGGCCTCGTCGCAGACGGCGTGGCTCGTGACCGCGCTCTACCTCGCGACCGCCGTCGGGCAGCCCGTGGTCGGCCGGCTGATCGACATGTTCGGGCCGCGCACCCTGTTCCTCGTCGGCACGGGGCTCGTGGGCGTCGCCGGAGTCCTCGGCGCGGTCGCCCCGAACCTCGGCGTGCTGATCCTCGCGCGCGTGCTCCTCGGCTTCGGGACGTGCGCCGGCTACCCCGCGTCGATGTACCTCATCCGCAGCGAGTCGAAGCGCACGGGCAACCCGAGCCCGAACGGCGTCCTGTCCGCGCTGACCATCTCCAACCAGGTCATCGCCGTCATCGGCCCGACGCTCGGCGGGTTCCTCGTCTCCGGCGCCGGCTGGCGGTCGGTGTTCACCGTGAACATCCCGCTGTCAGCGGCGTGCCTCGTCCTCGGGTCGCTCTGGCTGCCCCGCGGGCTCGGTTCCGCCGACGACGGCGCAGCCACGGGCGCGGGCGGTCGCCGCCCCGGCGGCATCGACCTGGCCGGGATGGTGCTGTTCTCGGGTGCGCTCGTCGCGCTCATGCTCTTCGTCATGGACCCGCACGCCTCGGACGCGTGGCTGCTCGGCGTGGCAGCCGTCGTCGGCGGAGGGTTCGCCTGGCGCGAGCTGCGCGCCGTCGTCCCGTTCGTCGACCTGCGGGTCCTCGGCGGGAACGTCCCCCAGCTCGCCACGTACGCCCGACAGTTCCTCGCCGCGACCGTCCAGTACTCGCTGCTCTACGGGTTCACCCAGTGGCTCGAGGCCGGGCGCGGGCTCAGCGCGTCCGGGGCCGGGCTGCTGCTCATGCCGATGTTCGCGTCCGCGATCGTCGTGACCGCGATCACCGGTCGGCGGGCGGCCGTGCGCGGCAAGCTCGTCGCGGGCGGGATCTTCCAGGTCCTCGTCTGCGCGGGCCTGCTGCTCGTCTCCGGGGACACCGCGATCTGGTTCCTCGTCGCGATCGGGCTCGTGTTCGGCCTGCCGCAGGGCCTCAACGGCCTCGCCAACCAGAACGCCCTCTACCACCAGGCCGAGCCCGCCCGGATGGCGTCCGCCGCCGGCCTGCTCCGGACGTTCGCCTACGTGGGTGCGCTCGCGTCGTCGGCCGCGACGGCCGCGTTCTTCGGCGAGCGCGCGACGACCGGCGGCTTGCACGACCTCGCCTGGTTCACGCTCGGCTGCGGCGTCGTGTTCCTGGCCCTCGTGCTCGTCGACCGGTCGCTGACCCGCATCGGGCGCACGACGACGAGCGCCGCCTCCTGACCTGCACCCACCGTACGGACCGCACCACCACGAAAGGCACCACCCTCATGGCAGTCACCACTCTCGACCCGAAGTCTGCGCTCGTCGTCATCGACCTGCAGAACGGCATCGCGTCGATGCCGACCCAGCCGCACGCCGCGAGCGACGTGATCGCTCGCACCGTCCGCCTCGCCGAGGAGTTCCGCGCCCACGACCTGCCCGTCGTCCTGGTGCGCGTCAGCTTCTCCGGGCCCGACGACGTCCCCGGCCGCACCGAGGCCGCCCGCGGCGCCGGCACGGCCACGCCCCGGCCCGAGGGCTGGGACCAGGTCGTCGACGTGCTCGCGCCGCTCGGCGACGCCGTCGTCACCAAGCACAACTGGGGCGCCTTCCACGGTACCAACCTGGACGTCCAGCTCCGCCGTCGCGGCGTCACGCAGATCGTCCTCACCGGCATCGCGACCAGCATCGGCGTCGAGTCGACCGCCCGCGCCGCCTACGAGCACGGCTACCACGTGACCGTGGTGACGGACGCCGTCGGCGACCGCAGCCTCGAGGCCCACGAGAACAGCGTCAGCCGCATCTTCCCGCGCCTCGGCGAGACCGGGACGACGGACGAGGTGCTCGCCCTCCTCCCCTGAGCCTCGCGGTCTACTTCGCGAGGATCTCGTCGGCGTTGTCGGCGATCCACCCCATGAGCGGGAGCAGGTGGGCCACGAGCCCCCGACCCCGGTCGGTCAGCGCGTAGTCGACGCGCGGCGGGACGCTCGGGGTCACGGCACGGTCCACGATGCCGTCGGCCTCGAGCGTCCGCAGCGTCTGGGCGAGCATCTTCTCGCTGATGCCCTCGACGACGCGACGCAGCTCGCCCCAGCGCATGGAGCGCTCCGAGAGCGCGACGAGCAGCAGGACGCCCCACCGGCTGGTGACGTGGTCGAGCACGATCCGGCTCGGGCACGCGGCGGCGAGCTTGCCGTCCGTGAGCAGTCGATCCAGCACGCTGACCTCGTTACTTACCGTCATATTCGTACCTTACTTCGAAGTGGGTACCGAAGTTCGGGAAGGTACCCCGCACGGGCGCGGTTGGCACCGACGAGATACTCATCCACCGAGAGGAACGTCATGTCGATCGTCGTCACCGGAGCCACCGGACACCTGGGCCGCCTCGCCGTCGAGGGGCTCGTCGCCGCGGGCACCGACCCGTCCACCGTGGTCGCCGCCGGACGCAATCCCGAGCGCCTCGCCGACCTCGCGTCGCGGCACGGGGTCCGCACCGCCGTCGTCGACTACGCCGACCCGTCGAGCCTCGAGACCGCGTTCGCGGGTGCCGACGTGCTCCTGTTCGTGTCCGGCTCCGAGGTGGGGCAGCGGGTCGCCCAGCACACCGCGGTGATCGACGCGGCCGTCGCGTCCGGCGTCGGGCGCGTCGTCTACACGAGCGCCCCGCACGCCGACACGAGCGAGCTCGTCCTCGCCCCCGAGCACAAGGCCACCGAGGAGGCGCTGCGCGCGTCAGGGCTGACGTGGACGATCCTCCGCAACAACTGGTACACGGAGAACTACGCCGGGACGCTCGCCCAGGCCCGCGCGACCGGCGAGGTCGTGACGAGCACCGGCGACGGCCGGGTCGCGAGCGCGACGCGCGCCGACTACGCGGCCGGCGCCGTCGCCGTCGTGCTCGGCGAAGGGCACGAGAACCGGGTCTACGAGCTGTCGGGCGACGTCGCATGGAGCTTCGACGAGTTCGCCGCGACCGCGTCCGAGGTGCTCGGCGTGCCGGTGGCACACCGGAACGTCACGGCCGACGAGCAGCTCGAGATCCTGCGCGGGGCGGGGCTGGACGACGGTACGGCCGGCTTCGTCGTCGCCCTCGACCAGGGCATCGCGCGCGGCGACCTCGCCGACGCGACGGACGACCTGCGCACCCTGATCGGCCGCCCGACGACGCCGCTGGCCGACGCCCTCCGCGCCCTCCTCTGACCTTCCTCGCCGAAGTAGACCGGGGCCGTACTTCATCGCGAAGTAGTACGGCCGCCGGTCACTTCGGCGCGGGGACGCGGCGGGCTCGGGCGCGCGGGCGGGACCGAGCCGGGCCCAGGCGGCGTCGAGGGCGTCGTGCGCCGCCCGCGCGTCGAGCCCCAGCTGCGCGGCGACGACGACGAGCGCTTCGGCCGCCGCGTCGAGGTCGGCACGGGCGGCGGCGCGCCCAGGCCCGGGAGCGGGCGTGAGCACGACCGTCCCGTGCCGGCCCCGCGTCTCGACGAGCCCGTCGCGCGCGAGCGCGTCGTAGACCTTGTTGACGGTGCCGCGGGCCAGGCCCAGGTCGGCCGCGAGGTCCCGTACCGACGGCAGCCGAGCCCCCGGTTCCAGACCGCCCGACAGCACGAGCCGCTCGATCTGCCCGCGGAGCTGCTCGAACACGGGCACGGGGGAGGTGGCGTCGATCCGGACGATCACGACGGCACCGCCTCCGGCCCGACGACGCCGGCCCAGGCGCCCCCCGCGACGAACGACCGCGGGGGCCGGGGAGACGCCCGGTGGAGTGCCCACCCCGTCACGGCGAGGCTCCCGACCGCGAGCGCCGGCCCCACCCACGCCGGGCCGCCTGACCAGGGCAGGAACGCGCAGGTCCAGCCGGCGCCGAGCGCGGCCGCGGCGAGGGCGAGCCACGCGACGGTCTCACCCGCGAAGGCGCGGAGGCGGGCGTCGACGGCGGCCGCCCGCGGGTCGTCGACGACACGTCGCCGACGCCGGACGGCCCGCAGCGTGAAGGCCGCGACGCCGACGAGCAGCGCTGTCGCGACCGCCATCAGGAGGGCGCCGAGACGTCCGGTCGCGACGGCGCAGCCCAGGCCGACTGCCACGGCCGCCCCGGCGACCGCCCACGCCGTGCGGACGAGCCCGCCCCGGGGTCCGGGCGAGCGGGGCGCGAGGGAGGCGACGGCGGGGCCGACGAGCCGCCGCAGCCGGTAGGTCTCGGCGGACAGCGCGCCGACGACGGTCCCCGCGAGAGCGCAGAAGAGGACGTCGGCGAGCGGGCTGGCCCCGCCCACGCCCGCCCGCACGGTCCCGTACCAGCGCACGCCCACGACGACGGCGAACCCGACCCCGGCGAGACCGCCGAGGACGCGGCGCGTGCGATGGCGGGCGAGGTACAGCCGGTAGACGCGCGCCTCGTCGTCGGGCACCGCGGCGGAGCCGGCCAGCCAGGCGACGTCGCGTGCGGTCACGCGGCGCGCACGGCCCACCACGGTCGCCAGGACGACCATCAGGACGGCCGTGAGGAGGAGCGCGAAGACAGCCACCGATCACCCTTCCTCATGGCACGCCCCTTGGCGCACGTTCATTGGCACACTACAGTGTGCCAATGCTGATCGCCAGGGTCGCCGACGACGGCCGCTCGCACCTCGACGCGCTCCTGCCGCGCCGGAGGAGAGGGGCTGAGGTCCTCGGCGTGGCGCTCGTCGTCACCCTGCTCGTCGCGGCCTGGATCTCGCCGCAGCTCCTGCGCCCGCGGCTCACGGACGTCCACGAGGCCACGTGGTCCGCGAAGCCCGCCGGCGTCGTCGAGACGGCGGTCGGGACCGGCGCCGACGCCTGGCCGTGGCTCGTCCTCACCGGCGTCGACGACGTCCCCGGCGCTCGCGTCGTCTCCGTGACCGCGCAGGACGGCACGACGGGCGTGGCGCTCGACCGGCTGCGCGCCAGGGACGACGCGGTCGTCGTCGTCCGGTGGCAGGTCACCGACTGCGACGCCCTCGACCCGCGGACGCAGCCCGTGGTGCACCTCCGCGGCCCGCTCGGGACCACGACGACGCAGCGCCTCCCCGCGATGGCAGGACCGGGGTTCGACCTCGAGACGCTGCGCTCGTCGGGCACGTGCTCGGGCAGATGACGTCGGCTGATCGCGCGGGTCTGGTCAACCCGACCAGACCCGCACGACAACCTCGCTCCTGACCGCCGACGCCGCGCTGCGCCGTCTCCCCGGGCTGCACACCCTCTGGTGACGCCTCGTGCCGAGATGCGGCGATCTGCAGACGGCGCTCCGCGAGACTGCGGATCGCCGCATCTCGCGAGCGACGCCGTCGGGCGGATCAGGGGACGGTGTGACCCGCCGCACGGAACATCTCGTACCACTCGGCGCGCGTGAGCGGGATCTCGGAGCCGAGGGCGGCGTCCGCGACGCGCTGCGGGGTCGTCGTCCCGAGCACGACCTGCATCTGCGCGGGGTGGCGCGTGATCCACGCGGTCGCGATCGCGATGGCCGGGACGTCGTACGTCGCGGCGAGCCGGTCGATCACGGCGTTGAGCTCGGGGTAGTCCTCGGAGCCCAGGAAGACGCCGTTGAAGAACCGCGCCTGGAACGGCGACCACGCCTGCAGGGTGATGCCGTGGAGGCGGCAGTAGTCCACGATCCCGTTGTCGCGGCTGATCGACTGGTCCAGGTCGCCCATGTTCATGGCGACGCCCTGGGCGACGGACGGCGCGTGCGTGACCGAGAGCTGGATCTGGTTCGCGACGAGCGGCTGGGTCACCGACCGCCGCAGCAGCTCGATCTGTCCGGGCGTGTGGTTGGAGACGCCGAACGCCTTGACCTTGCCCGCGGCGTGGAGCTCGTCGAAGGCCTTCGCGACGTCGTCGGGCTCGACGAGGGCGTCGGGGCGGTGCAGCAGCAGGATGTCGATGTAGTCGGTCTGCAGGGCGCGCAGCGACCCTCGACCGACTCGACGATGTGCTCGTACGAGAAGTCGAAGTACGGACCGTCGGGAACGATGCCGCACTTGGTCTGCAGGGTGATCTCGGCGCGCTCCGACGGCGTGAGCGCGAGGGCCTCGGCGAACCGCTCCTCGCACTTGTGCAGCGCACCGCCGTAGATGTCGGCGTGGTCGAAGAAGTCGATGCCCGCGTCGCGGGCGGTGCGCACGAGGGTGCGGATCTCGTCGTCGGTCTTGTCGGCGATGCGCATCATGCCGGCGACGACGTTCGGCGCGGTGATCTCGGTGCCGGGCAGGGTGATGGTCTTCATGGGGATCCTCGCTGATCGGGGGTGGGTCAGTGGGTCAGGCGGTGGCCGCGCTCAGGCGCGCGACCTCGTCGGGCGTGAGCACGAGGTCGGCCGCCTGCGCGGAGTCCTGGATGCTCGCGGGGCGCGACGCGCCAGGGATCGGCACGACGACGGGTGCGAGCGCGAGCTCCCAGGCGAGCGCGACACGGAACGGGCTGACGCCGTGCGCGGAAGCGACCTCCTGAAACGGAGCGTAGGCGTCGTCGAGGTCGCCCGCCCGCGCGAACGTGATGCCGCCGAGCGGGCTCCACGGCAGGAAGGCGATGCCGAGCTCGGCGCACAGCTCGAGCTCCGGGAGCGACGAGCGGAAGCGGGGCGAGAACTGGTTCTGCACCGACACGAGCCGGCCGCCGAGCACGTCGTTCGCCTCGCGGATCTGGTCGGGGTTCGCGTTCGAGATGCCGGCCATCTCGATGACGCCCTCGTCGAGCAGGTCGCGCAGGGCGCCGACCGAGTCCGCGTAGGGGACGGACGGGTCCGGCCGGTGGAACTGGTAGAGGCCGATGGCGTCCACGCCGAGCCGCTGGGCCGAGGCCTTGGCGGCCTCCTTGAGGTAGGCCGGGTCGCCGTTCTGGGTCCACCGGCCGTCGCCGGGACGCAGGTGGCCGCCCTTGGTCGCCACCAGGACGCCATCCGTGTCGCCGCCGTAGGTGCGCAGGGCACGTGCGATGAGCTCCTCGTTGTGGCCGACCTCGCCTGCGTCACGGTGGTACGCGTCGGCGGTGTCGATGAAGGTGACGCCGGCGTCGAGCGCGGCGTGGACGGTCGCGATCGCGCGGTCCTCGTCGGGACGGCCCTCGATCGACATGGGCATGCCGCCGAGGCCGACGGCGGAGACGGAGCGGTGTCCGATGGTGCGCTGCTGCATGTCTGCGAGCCTAGGTTCGGCGTAACCTAGAAGTCCAACAACTAGCACTGATGCCATTCAGAAGGCGGAGCGATCAATGGATCTGCGGCAGATGGAGTACCTCGTGGCGCTCGCGGACGAGCAGCAGTTCACGCGGGCCGCGGCGCTGTGCGGCGTCTCGCAGTCCGGGCTCTCCGCTGCGGTCCGCAGCCTCGAGGACGAGCTCGGCACGACGCTCTTCCACCGCACGACGCGGCGGGTCGAACCCACCGACGCCGGGCTCGCCCTGCTCCCTCACGCCCGGGCGATGCTCGCGGCGTCGACGGCGGCGAGGGACGCCGTCGTGCGGGTGACGCGCCAGGTCACCGGGACGGTCCGGGTCGGGGCCGAGCAGTGCCTCGCGGCCGTCGACCCGCCTGCGCTGCTGGAGCGGTTCCACGAGCGCTACCCGCACGTCGAGATCCACTTCACGCAGGACGGCTCGCACGACCTCCTCGCGCAGCTCCGCGCCGACGAGCTCGACGTCGCGTTCGTCGCGACCGCCGACCACCTCGGGGCGCTCGAGCGGACCCCGATCGCGAGCGAGCCGATCGTGCTGCTCGCGCCGGCGGACCACCCGCTCCCGGCTCGCGCCCGGGTCGAGTGGGAGGACCTGGACGGCCTCGACTTCGTCGACTTCCAGCGGTCCTGGGGCGTGCGACCGCTCAACGACGAGGCGTGCGAGGCCCAGGGGTGCGGCGCCGCGTGCGGTGCACGGTCAACGACATCCACACGCTGCTGGACCTCGTCCACCGGGGGCTGGGCGTGGCGCTCGTCCCTCGTCAGATCAGCGCGAAGCCACAGGCCGAGGGCCTCGCAGTCCTGCGCCTGCCCGACGCCACCACGCCGCGCTGGCAGGTCTCGGCGGTCACGGGATCGTCCGACCACGCCGTCGCGCTCGCCCCCAGGCTCCTGGAGCTCCTCGACCGCCCGGCGGCCGTCGCCGCGTGACCGGGCAGGGCCACAGGGCGACGCGACGGCGCCGGGACCCGCGCGGCCGCAGGCTTCGGGGCTAGACGACCGCCGCCTCGGGTGTCCCGAGGAGGTCGCGGTCGGCGAGCGCCCCGACGAGCCCGGCGAGCTCCGGGACGTCGGCCGCCTCGTCGAGCGCGCCCGCGAGGGCACGGTCGTGGGTGGGCTGCGCGTCGGCGAGAAGCCGCTCCCCGCGGGCGTGAGCTCGGTGTAGATGCCGCGACGGTCGTCGGCGCAGAGGATGCGCGTGAGGAGTCCGCGGTCCTCGAGGCGGGTCACGAGCCGGGTGGTGGCAGACGCGCTGAGGGCGGCCGCGCGCGCGAGCTGCTGCATGCGCATGTGCCAGCCGTCCTGGCGAGAGAGGGCGTCGAGCACCGTGTACTCGACGACGGACAACCCGTGCTCACTCTGGAGCGCGCGCTCCAGGTCGGCCTCGATGAGCCCGTGCAGGGCGGCGAGCGTGCGCCAGCCGCGCGCCCTGATCTCCACCGCGTCGTCCGCGATCCCCATGTCGAACACCTCGTCCCGTGTGACACCCAGCATACCGCTTGCGCGTTTATCCCGCGTGTGCAACTATCTAATACAGCGCGTCTGCAACTACTGCACACGCCTTTTATCCGCCAACGCAGTTGGCATCCTCGATCATCCCGGAGCTGTCGTCATGCCTCTCGCACTGCTCGCGCTCGCCGTCGGCGGGTTCGGCATCGGGCTTACCGAGTTCGTCATCATGGGCCTCCTCCCCGAGGTAGCCTCCGACCTCGACGTCACCGAACCCGTCGCCGGCTACCTCATCTCGGGGTACGCCCTCGCGGTCGCCGTCGGGGCCGTCGCCCTGACCGCGGCCGTCACGCGGTTCGACCGCAAGACCGTCCTCGTCGGCCTCATGGGGTTGTTCGTCGCCGGGAACCTGCTGTCCGCGCTCGCCCCCGGGTACGAGACGCTGCTCGCCGGGCGCGTGCTCGCCGCTCTGTGCCACGGAGCGTTCTTCGGGATCGGCTCGGTCGTGGCCGCCGGTCTCGTCGCGCCGGAGCGGCGCGCGTCCGCGATCGCCCTCATGTTCTCCGGCCTGACCGCGGCCAACGTCCTCGGCGTCCCCTTCGGAACGTTCCTCGGGCAGCAGCACGGCTGGCGCGCGACCTTCTGGGCCATCACCGCCATCGGCGTCGTCGCGCTCGTCGGCATCGTCGTGCTGGTTCCCTCGACCCGCGACGCCGCGCGCCCCGCCTCGCTCCGCACCGAGCTCACGGCGTTCCGGTCCCCGCAGGTCTGGTGGAGCGTCGTCGTGACCGTCCTCGGCTACGGCGGGATGTTCGGCGCCTTCACCTACATCGCCTACACGCTCACCGAGGTGTCAGGGTTCGCCCCGGCGACGGTCCCGTGGCTGCTCGTGCTGTTCGGCGCCGGGCTGTTCGTCGGGAACTACGCCGGCGGGCGCCTCGCCGACCGCGCCCTCGCCCCCACCCTGCTCGGCCTCTTCGCCGCACTGACCGTCGTCCTCGCGGTGTTCGCGGCGACGGCGTCCAACCCGGTCGCAGCGATAGTCGGGCTCGTCCTCATGGGGGTGTTCGGGTTCGCCACCGTGCCGGGGCTGCAGATGCGCATCATGGGCCACGCCACGCAGGCGCCCACGCTCGCCTCCGGCGCCAACATCGCCGCGTTCAACGTCGGCAACGCGTTCGGGGCCTGGGTCGGCGGGCTCACCATCACCCTCGGCCTCGGCTACGCCGCGCCCCTCGGCGCAGGCGCCCTGGTCACGCTCGCCGGCCTCGCCGCGCTCGCCGTCGCGACGCTGCTCGAACGCCGCGCCATCCACCACGACGCACCCACCCCGGCGCTGTCGACCGCCTCCTGACCCACCAGCCCCCGGAGAAGAACCATGAGCACCATGCCCCACGTCAGCCTCGCCGGACGCACCCCCATGCCGCAGCTCGGCTTCGGCGTCTTCCAGGTGCCCGACGACGACACCGCCGCCGCCGTGTCGGCCGCCCTCGAGGCCGGGTACCGTTCCGTCGACACGGCCGCGATCTACGGCAACGAGCGCGGCGTCGGACGCGCGCTGGCCGCGTCGGGCCTGTTCCGCGACGAAGTCTTCGTCACCAGCAAGCTGTGGGTCGACGACCTGGGGCCCGGCCAGGTCCGACACGCCTACGAAGCGACGCTCGAGCGTCTCGGTCTCGACGCCCTCGACCTGTACCTCGTCCACTGGCCTGCCCCGGGTCGCGGTGAGTACGTCGGCGCGTGGGAGCAGCTCCTCGAGCTGCGCGCCGCCGGGCTGGTGCGCGAGGTCGGCGTCTCGAACTTCGAGCCCGCCCACCTCGACGCGCTGCGGGCCGCGACCGGCGAGCTGCCGCCGATCAACCAGGTCGAGCTCCACCCCGCGCTCCAGCAGCGCGAGCTGCGCGCCTACCACCGGGAGCACGGGATCCTCACCGAAGCATGGAGCCCGCTCGCGCAGGGCGCCGTCCTCGACGACCCCGCGATCGCCCGGATCGCCGCCGCGCACGACGTCACCCCCGCCCAGGTCGTCCTCCGCTGGCACCTCCAGTCCGGGAACGTCGTGATCCCCAAGTCCGTCACCCCGGCACGGATCGCCACAAACCTCGACGTGCTCGGGTTCGAGCTCGACGCCGACGAGCTCGCCGCCGTCGACGCCCTCGACGCCGGGCACCGCACGGGACCGCACCCGGACCTGTTCAACGGCTGACGCCCTCCAGCCGCCCTCGTGGCCGCCCATCCGAGAGCGTCGTCGGATTGTCGCCAGACCTCATGACGGCCCCCTGCTGTGCTGGAGCCCGGACGGTCGCCCGACCCGGGGGCCGCGGACGACAGGCGGACCTGATCGTGAAGATCGCACTCGTGACCGGTGGCACCCGGGGGATCGGGCTGGCGTCCGCCAGGCGGCTGGCCCGCGACGGCGCGCACGTCGTGGTCGCCGCGCGGCGGCCCGAGGCCGTGAGGAGGCAGCGGACCAGCTCGTACGAGACGGCTACGCGGCGAGCAGCGTCATGCTGGACGTCACCGAGCCGGCCTCCGTGCGGGCAGCCGCCGCCCAGGTCGCCGCGCGGTTCGGGCGTCTCGACGTGCTCGTCAACAACGCAGGCACCCTCCCGGAGGCGAGCCCGCCGACCCGGCGGAGGTGGTCGACCTGGCGATGTTCGAGCAGACGTACGCGACCAACGTCCTCGGCCCGGTCGCCGTCGTCGAGGCCTTCCTCCCCTGCTCCGCCGCAGCCCGGCCGGACGGATCGTCAACGTCTCGAGCACCGTAGGGTCGCTCGCGCACCAGACCGACCCGGAGTCACCCTGGCACGCCATGATCGTTCCGGCCTACCAGTCGTCCAGGGCCGCCCTCAACGCGATCACGCTCGTGGTCGCCAAGGCGCTCGCAGACACCTCGATCAAGGTCACCTCCGTGTGCCCAGGCTGGGTGCAGACGGACCTGGCCCCGGGCAACCGCGAGCAGGCGCCTGTCACGCCGGAGCAGGCCACCGAGGTCGTCCACCGCGCCGCGACCCTGGCCGTGACGGACCCGTCGGGCACCTTCGTCGACGCGGACGGGACCGTGCGCTGGTGATCAGCGGCCGGCAGCCGCCACCGGCGCGAGCTCGAGCTCCGCGATCCCGCTGAGGTCGACGCGCACCCGGCCGGGCGTCGCGACGTAGCGCAGCAGCACCGCCTCGCACGACGGGCACCGCCCGACGACGCCCGGCCCGTGCGCCCACACCATGAGCGCGGCGAAGGGTCCGGCGTCCCCGCACGCGCGGCACCGGACGAGCGCCGTCGTGATCTCGGTGACGAACACGGCCGCGAGCGCCCCCGCGACGGCGTTCCCGTCGACGTGCCCGTCGCTCGGATCGAGGGGGCCGCGCTCCTCGAGAAGCGTCCCGTCCTGGGTCATGGCGGTCCTTCCGTCCGACGCCGGTCAGTCGCCTGCGGGCCCGAAACGCTCGGCCCGGATCGCGGCCGGGTCGTGCCCGAGCGCGAGGAGCATCCGGGTCACGGCCTCGACGAAGCCCGTGGGTCCGCACACGTAGCAGACGGGCCGCAGCTCGGGCGGCCAGCCGTGCGCGGCGACGTCCTGCAGGCCGATGCGCCGGGCCTCGCGGGCGGCGTCCAGCGGCGCGGCGCGCGTGTAGAACACCTGGGCCTCGACGCCGTCGGCACGGCCGCGAACCCCGGTGAGCTCGTCCGTGAACATCGCGTCGTCGGGCGTGCGCACGGAGTACAGCAGCCGGAACGAGGTTCGATTCCCCGCACCTCGGCGCGCGCGCACCATCGCGATCAGCGGCACGATCCCCGACCCACCGGCGATCAGCAGCACCGGCGCAGCGTCCGCGAACCCCGGTTCCCACACGAACCACCCGCCGACCGGCCCCCGCACCTCGATGAGCTGACCCGGCTCGAACGCGTCGACCAGGTAGGGCGACACCTCGCCGTCCGGCACCCGTTGGACGGTCACCGCGACCCGCCCGGGCGCGGCGGGGTCGAGCGGCGCCGACAGCGAGTACGCCCGCTCGGCCGTGTACCCGTCGGCGGCGGTGAGCCGCAGGTCGACGTGCTGCCCCGCCAGGTGCCCCGGCCAGTCGAGGACGTCGAGCTCGAGCGTCCGCGCGGTCGCGCTCTCCGCGTGGGCGGAGGCGAGCGTCGCGACGCGCCAGCCGCGCGTCGTCGCGAACCGCTCCCCCAGGCGCGCGGGCGCGGCCGTACCGGCCGTCCCCAGCTCCACCCCGCCCGACGGCGCAGCCACGGTCAGTCCCCCTGGTAGCGCTGCTCGCGCCACGGGTCGCCGTAGTCGTGGTAGCCGAGCTGCTCCCAGAACCCCTGCTGCTCGTCGCGGAGGAGCTGGATCGAGCGGACCCACTTCGCGGACTTCCACAGGTACAGGTGCGGGACCAGGAGGCGGGCCGGGCCGCCGTGCACCGGGGCCAGCGGGGCACCGTCGTACGTGTGGGCGATCCAGGCCTTGCCGCCCAGCAGGTCCGCGACGGGGAGGTTCGTCGTGTATCCGCCGTAGCAGCCGACGAGCGCGTACTGGGCGGTCGAGGTCACGTCGGCGAGCAGAAGGTCGAGGCTCACGCCGCGCCAGCTCGTGCCGAACTTCGACCACCGCGTCACGCAGTGCAGGTCGACGTGCGGGTCCTCCTGCGGCAGGCGCTGGAGCTCGTCCCAGCACCAGCGCCAGTCGGCGCCGTCCTCGTTGCGGATCACGAGCTCCCACGAGTCGAGGGGCACGCGCGGCGTCGGTCCGGCGGACAGGACGGGGAAGTCGGTGACCTCGTACTGGCCGGGCGGCAGCGCCACGCCGGTCGGTCGCGGTCGTCCCTGGAACCCCGGGGTGAGGGTCATGGGCTCACGCTAGATGCGCGGCCCGCGACCCGCCAGACCACTGTCGGGCTCTAGACGGGTCGGGCTCTGATCGTTGCCGTGATCCGCTGCCAGCCCATCGCCCACTGCGCGAGCAAAGGATCGACCGCCTCGAGCACGATCCGCATGTTGGTGAGCTGAGCCTGCACGTTGTTGGTGTTCAGCAGTGGCTCGAGATGGGCCACGCGGTTGCGCAGCAGCAGCACACGGTTCACGGCGTTGGTGAGGTCCCGGGGCGCCCGGCTCCAGACTGGAAACGCGTTCACGATCGCTTCCTCCACAGGAACTGGCGGCCCTCGTCGTTGTCCGGCAGCAGATAGCGCCAGGTGCCAAGACTGAGATTGGCGAGGACGTCGGCATGCTCGACCGGCGCATGTTTGCGGGGTCCTGTCCGCCGACGGGCCGCGACACCGGCGCGCCGCTTCGCCTCGGCGATGTCCTTGCCGGCCAAGCGGTTCAGTAGGGACGCCGGGTCCATCAACCAGTCACGCCCAAGACCTGCACCATCGCGAACCTGCTCAGCGTTCCACCTGCACAGCTGAGCATCGATCGCGTTGCGGAGCGCGACCTCGAAGAAGTGCAAGAGCTCGTACGCGGCCGCCGAGAGCTCGATGTTCCACTGATACAGCCGGATCGCGTCGTTCGTGTTCGAGCCCGTCTCGGCCAGATACGGCTTCAACCGGGCGGTGCTGACCGCAGACCGGACGGCCGCGTCGGTAGCGCTCAGGATTGCTCCGCTCGAGGTCACTGTCGTAACCTAGGGCACGAAGGCAGAGGCAGGTCTCTCTGTTACAGCTTGGAGCGAGGGTCCATCGGTAGATGCCGATGGGCCCTTTCTCGCGTTCAGGCGAGCTCAGCCGCCGTCGTGCCCCTCGATCCAGTACGCCTGGGTGTACTGCCGGTCCCGCCCGACGCCGAGGTCGCGCGCGTACGACCGGACCGCCTTGACGAGGCGCCGTTCGCCGCCCGCCCACACGTACGTGTCGGCGGGGTCGACGTCGTGCTCCCGGAGCGCGGCGACGACGTCGTCCCCGTCCTCCACCCACGTGAGCTTCGTGTTCTCGCGCTCGGGGAGCGGCAGGTCGGTGCGGTCGGGGTGGGCGTCCGCCAGCACGACGACGGCGCGCGTGGCCGGCGGCAGCGCGTCCAGGACGGTGCGCACCGCGGGGACGGCGGTGGTGTCGCCGGCCAGGACGACCGTTCCGGCCGCGAGGTCCACGCGGTGCTTCTGCGTCGTGATCGCCACCTCGGCCGTGGACCCGACGACGGCGTCCCTCCCCCACACGCCCGCCGGGCCTTCCGGCTGGTGCAGGACGAGCTCGAGGCTGAACCGTCCGGCGTCGTGGTCGACGTCGAGGATCGTGTAGCCGCGCTGCACGAGCTTGTCCCGCGTGAGCGACGGCACCCACAGGCGCAGCCAGATCGTGGGGTGCGGCTCGAGCGTCGCGACGAAGCTCGGCGCGCTGACGCGCAGGCGCCGGTACCAGGGCGTCACGTCCTCGACGCCGACGACCTCGAGGGGTGGTTGTGGACGCCCATCGCCCGGAGGACACCACGCTGCCAGTTCGCCGCCATGGCCCAGGACGCTAGTCCGCCATGGCAAGTTAGGCAAGGCTTGCCTTAGTGTTCAGTGCAGCGCGTACTTCAGCAGGACGACGAGGACCCCGAAGCATCGCCCACGACAACGCCGAGTCAGCCGTCGGCGTCGAGCCCGAGGACGACGACCTGCCGGTTCAGGGCCTCGCGCGTGAGGCGCTGGTCGAACGTCGCGAGCGGCACCCCGAGCTGCTCGGCCGTCGCGAGGACGCACGCGTCGGACATCTTCAGCGCAACGGGGCTCGTAACCGCGCGAGCGCCTCCCTCCGGCGAAGGCCCGCCGTCGGGCGCGAGGCCGAAGCCCGCCGCCTCGGGCACGCGCCGCGCGTGCGCCTCGGCTCCACCCCGCGCCGGACCGACGAGGATGTCGGCCATCGTCAACGGGTGGAGCACCATCCCACCGCCTCCGTGCTCGGCGACGATGCGCTGCGCGGCGTCATGGTGCAGGTGAGCGGGCGTGGTCGCCGCTATGACCACGCCCGCGTCGACGACGATCACTCCGGCCAGCCCTCACGGAGGTCCTCCAGGTAGCCGTCCGGGTAGTACTCCGCCAGGCTCGTGAGCTTCTCGACGGCACGCCGGTGTTGCCGCTCGCCGGCGCTCAGCTCGCCCTCGACGGCGTTCGCGCCCGTCACGACCAGATGCGTCAGCAGGGCGGACGGCCGGTCTCTCGGCCACCGGCGACGCGCGACGTCGAGCGCCGTGCGCGATGGCGTCGGTCTCCGTGATCGCGTGTCAAGGTCGCGTGGTCGGCATGTCCACACGTGTAACACTTGGAGCACTGGTGTCACACCATGCGGTGCGCGCGCCGCTGGGCTGCCGCCGCGCGCTAGGGTCGGCGCGTGCGTCTCGTCGCGGTGACCCAGCGCTACGGCGACGTCGACGTGCTCGCGGACGTCGACCTCGACCTCGAGGGCTACGTCGCGGTCCGCGGGCCGAACGGCTCGGGCAAGTCGACGCTGCTGCGGATCGCGGCGGGCGCGCTCGAGCCGACGTCGGGCCGCGTGGTCGGGCGCCCGCGCCATGTCGGCTACGTCCCCGAACGATTCTCCCCACCGGGCACCATGCGCGCCGACGAGTACCTGCGCCGCACCGGCCGCGTCCTCGGGCTCGGCGCCGCGGAGGCGGCCCGGCGCACGGACGTCCTGCTCGACCGGCTCGACCTGCGCCCCAGCCCCCGCGCCCGGCTGGGCTCGCTGAGCAAGGGCAACCGGCTCAAGGTCGGGCTCGCGCACGCGTTCCTCGCACCCGTCGGGCTCGTCGTGCTCGACGAGGCGCGCGACGGCCTCGACGAGGCCGCCTCCGCCGAGCTCGCCTCCCTCGTCGACGAGGCGGTGGCACGCGGCGCGACCGTCCTGCGGGCCACGCACGACGACGTCACTCCCGGCGCGCTCGAGCTCCGGGTGGGCGGTAGCCGGGTCGTGCGGGAGGTGGCCCGCCGCCCCGGGGTCGACACCACCGGCCCGCGCGACAGCCACGGTGCGGTCAGGGCGCTCGTGCGCGAGCCCGACGGGACGGAGCGCGCCCTGACCCTCGCGGCGACGGACCGCGACGCCGCGCTGCTGGCCGTGCTGAGCCATGGCGGGTCGGTCCTCGACGTGCGCCCCGCACCCGGGGCCCGCAGCGAGGAGGCCCGGTGAGCGCGCTCGTCTCCTACACGGTCGCCCGGTGCTCGCGCGCCCAGGTCTGGGTCGCGCCGTGGCTCGCGTTCGTGGTGGGCGTGCTGCTCTTCGACGCGTCCTCCGGGCGGGCGCCCGACGCGCTCGCCCTCAATGCCGTGGTCCTCCTGTTCGTCGCGGCGTGGCTGACGCTCACGACGCTCGGCTCGCAGGCGGCCGAGCAGTCGGCCGTGCTCGCCGCGGCCGTGGGTGGGGCTCGCCGCGAGCGCCTCGGCACGCTCGCGGCCGCGGTCGTGGGCAGCGTCGCGCTCACGCCCGTCTCCTTCGTGGTCGCGTGGTTCTCGTCCCGCGACCCCGTGCACCCGGCGTCGCCCGCGCACGGGATCACTGCGACGCTGGCCGTGTGCGCGGTGCTCGCGCACGTCGTCGCGAGCGTGTGCGGCGTCGTCGTCGCGGGGGCCCTGTCGCGGCCGCTCGTCGCGAGCCGCACCGCGTCGCTCCTCCTGCTGCTGCTCGTCGCGGTGCTCCTCGTCGTCGTCCCGCAGGCCCCCGTGTCCGTGGCCGTCGAACGGACCGGGCACCCGGGCGCGACCGGGGTGGCCGTGCTCGCGGGCGTGGCGTGCGCCGTCGTCGGGGTGGGCGGGGCGCTCGCGTGGTGGACGGCCGGGCTGGCCGCGCGCCGCCGCTGACGCGGACCCAGCCGCACCCGGCCCCTACCCCGCCCCCCACAGGGCGTGGGGGAAACACCCCATGCCGGTCGCGCCCGCCCCCTGCCTACGGTGCGAGGGAGCCGCCCCGTCCGGGCGGGCCCGCGAGCGAGGAGGCAGCGGTGGCGGTCGTATCCCTCAAGGAGATCGTGGACGCGGCGTTCGACGAGCGCTACGGGGTCCCGGCGATCAACATCGTGAACGACCTGTCGCTCGAGGCGGTGCTCGCGGGCGCGGTCGAGGCGCGGTCGCCGCTGATCGTCCAGACGTCCGTCAAGACGGTCAAGGCGTACGGGTCGAAGGTCCTGTTCGGCATGTGGAAGACCATGACCGAGGGCATCGAGGTGCCGGTCGCGCTGCACCTGGACCACTGTCCGGAGCGCGACGTCATCACGGACTGCCTCGAGCAGGGCTGGAACTCCGTCCTGTTCGACGCGTCGACCATGCCCGTCGAGGAGAACCAGCGGCAGACCGTCGAGGTCGTCGCCGAGGCGCGGCGCTACGGCGCGCACGTCGAGGGCGAGATCGAGTCCATCACGGGCGTCGAGGACGGCATCGGTTCGGACACCGAGTCGCACCGGCAGTCCCTCGAGACGGCGGTCCGGTTCATCGAGACCACGGGCGTCGACGTGTTCGCGCCGGCCATCGGGAACGCGCACGGCGTCTACTCGGCGCGGCCCGACCTCGACTTCGAGCGGGTCACCCAGCTCGTCGACGCCACACGCACCCCGATCGCCCTGCACGGCGGCAGCGGCCTCGCCGACGACCAGTTCGCCGACCTCATCGCCCGCGGCTGCGCGAAGGTCAACATCTCGACCCAGCTCAAGATCACGTTCATGCAGTCGAACCTCCGGTTTCTGCGCGAGACGGCCGAGCCGACGGACAAGTGGGACCCGCCGTCGCTGTTCCGGGCCGTGCGCCAGGACCTCGTCGACATGACCGGCGCCCTCGCCCGGAAGTTCGGGAGTGCGGGGAAGGCGTCGTGAAGGCGCTCGTCTTCGACTGCGACGGCGTCCTCGCCGACACCGAGCGCGAGGGCCACCTGCCCGCGTTCAACCAGACGTTCCGCGAGCTCGGCGTCCCGGTCCAGTGGTCCGACGGCGAGTACGCGCGCCTCGTGCGCATCGGCGGTGGCAAGGAGCGCATGCGCAGCCTGCTCACACCCGAGTTCGTCGCCGCGAACGACTACCCCGCCGCCGACGACGGCCAGGCCGAGCTCCTCGCGACCTGGCACCGCCGCAAGACGGAGATCTACACCGACCTCGTCGCGAAGGGCCGACTGCCCGCACGGCCCGGCGTCGCGCGGCTCGCCGCGGAGGCGGACGCCGCCGGGTGGGCGCTCGCCGTCGCGTCGACGTCGGCTGAACCCTCCGTCCGGGCCGTCCTCGAGCACGCCGTGCCGGGAGCCCTGGCGAGCCGGTTCACGGTGCTCGCGGGCGACGTCGTCGCGCACAAGAAGCCCGCGCCCGATATCTACCTGCTCGCCCTCGAGCGCCTCGGTCTCGACCCGGACGACGTGGTCGTCGTCGAGGACTCGGGCGGCGGCCTGCGGGCCGCGCTCGCCGCCGGACTCCGCACGGTCGTCACCGTCAGCGCCTACACCGGGGACGACGACTTCACGGGCGCGTCGCTCGTCGTCGCGTCCCTCGGCGAGCCCGGGGCACCCGCCGACGTCCTCGCGGACCCCCTCGGCCTCGGCGCCGACGGCGTCGTCACGATCGGCACCCTCGAGGCGATCCTCGCCGCGCCCCGCCCACCCCTCCCGGAGTCGAAGGAGACCCCATGACGACGCAGAGCTTCGCGGACGTCGAGTTCGTCGTCCGCAGCATCGCCCAGATCTGCCTGGACAACGAGAAGGAGTTCGGCGACCTCGACGCGGTCGTCGGCGACGGCGACTTCGGGTACTCGCTCGCGCGCGGGTTCGAGGTCGTCGTCAAGGACTGGGACACCTACGACCGCAGCGACATCGGCACGTTCCTGCAGAAGATCGCGGTCGCGATCACCGGCCGGATCGGCGGCACGTCCGGTCCCATCTGGGGCACGGCGTTCCTGCGCGGGGCGACCCTCGCGAAGGGCCGCGACGAGCTGACCGGCGACGACGTCGTCGCGATGCTGCGGTCCGCGATCGACGGCATCAAGGCGCGCGGCAACGCCGACGTCGGCGACAAGACCCTCCTCGACGCGCTCGTGCCCATGACCGACACGATCGAGGCGTCGCTCGCCGCCGGGAAGGACGGCGCGACGGTCGTCGCCGACGCCGCGGCGTCCGCACGCGAGGCGGCCGACGCGACCGTCTCGATGCTCGCCAAGCGCGGCCGCGCCGCGTACAGCGGCGAGCGGTCCATCGGCTCGGTCGACGCCGGCGCCACCGCGGTCGCCGTCATCCTCGAGCGGCTCGCCGCCCAGTGGCCCGACCGGCCGACCGTCGCCTGACTCTCACCCACCCCTCGCACGACCCCAGGAGACCGCCGTGAAGAAGTTCGTGAACGACCCGCAGCAGTACGTCCCCGAGATGCTGCAGGGCATCGCGCTCGCCAACCCGGACACGCTCACCTACGTGCCCGACTACAACCTCATCATGCGCACGGACGCGCCCCGCGACGACAAGGTCTCGATCATCCAGGGCTCGGGCTCGGGCCACGAACCCGCGCACGTCATGGTCGTCGGCAAGGGCATGCTCGACGGCGCCTGCCCCGGCGACGTGTTCTCCGCGCCGCCCATGGACTACGTGTACGAGACGACCAAGCTGCTCGCGTCGCCGAAGGGCGTCCTGCTGCTCGTGAACAACTACACGGGCGACCGGATGGCGTTCGACATGGCGTCCGAGATGAGCGCCGCCGACGGCGTGAACGTCAAGACGCTGTTCATCGACGACGACGTGTCCGTCCAGGACTCCACGTACACGGTCGGACGCCGCGGCGTCGCCGGGAACTTCTTCGTCATGAAGGCCGTCGGCGCCGCCGCCGAGGAGGGCGCGGACCTCGACGAGCTCGTCCGGATCGGCGAGAAGGTCAACTCCGTGACCCGCACCATGGGCCTCGCGCTCACCGCGTGCACGCCCCCGCAAAGGGCTCGCCCCTGTTCGAGCTGGGCGACGACGAGATCGAGATCGGCGTCGGGATCCACGGCGAGCCGGGCCGCCGGCGCGCGAAGTGGGCGCCCGCGAACGACCTCGTCGACGAGCTGCTCAACCCTGTCGTCGCGGACCTGCCGTTCCAGTCGGGCGACCGGGTGGCACTCATGGTCAACGGGCTCGGCGGCACCCCGATCAGCGAGCTCTACCTCGTCTACGGGATCGCGCACCGCAAGCTCGCGGACCTGGGGATCTCGGTGGCCCGGTCGTACGTGGGCGAGTACTGCACGTCGCTCGACATGGCCGGCGCGTCGATCACGCTCGTCAAGCTCGACGACGAGATCGAGCGGCTCCTCCTCGCGCCCGCCGAGGTGGCGGTGCGCGTCTTCTGACGTGCGGGTCCGGCGCACGGGCTGGCCGGGCGCGGGTGCGAGGATGTGCCCGTGCCCGGTACCGCCGCCGGGGGCGGGGGCGACGCACGTCGCCCCGGCCCCTCACCCTCGCCGTCGTCGTCGTGGTCCTGCTCGCCCTCGGTGCCGGGGTCGCATGGCAGGTGGGCGCCCTCCTCGGCCTGAGCCACGCGCCCGCCGACGTCCCCGTCGAGCGCACGACGACGCAGCCCGCCCGCGCGGACGTCGCGGCCCCGGCGCTCCGGCTCGTCACGGCCCCCGACGAGAGGCCCGTGCGGCTCGCCGCGCAGGCCGTCGGCGACGCGTACGCCGGACGTGGCCTCGCCCGCCCGGCGATCGCCGCCGCGGACCTGACCCGTGGCCCGGCCGGCGCGGTGCTGGCGGTCCGGGTGGCGCCGTCGTCGGGCCTGAGCGGGGAGAAGTTCCGGCTCTCGCGCTCCGGCGCGGGCCTCACGCTCGACGCGGGCACCTCCGCCGGGGCGGCCGCGGGCCTCTACCAGGTCGCCGACCGGGTCCGGTCCGCGAGCGCCGTCCTGCCCGACGACGAGGACGGCGTCGCCCGGGGCCCGCGACTCGGCCTGCGGCTGACGGACGTCGGGGCGGTCGGGCTCGACGACGACCCGGCCCGGTTCGCGGCGGGCGACGACTACTCCCTCAACTCGGACGTCGTCGGTTCGGCCCTGCTCCCGCACGCGCCCTGGGTCGACCCGGACGCCGTCGCGACGATCTCCACACAGTTCCGTGCGCTCGTCGACCACGCGCTGCAGCAGGGCTACAACGGCGTCGTGGTGCCCGGGTTCCTCGAGTACGTGACGTTCGCCGACCTGGGCGTCTATCCCGACGGCGACCCGCACGCCGCCCGGGCGCAGGCGCTGGTGCAGGCGTTCGCACCGGTCTGGAAGTACGCGCACGACCTGGGCATGAAGGTCTACCTGTCGACCGACATGCTCGCCGTCGACCCGCCGCTCGAGGCCTATCTGCAGCGGACCGTCGGGAGCCTCGACACGACGTCCCCGAAGCTCTGGTCCGTCTACCAGGACGGGCTGCGCGAGCTCTTCGGCGCCATGCCGTTCGTCGACGGGCTCATGATCCGCGTCGGCGAGGAGGCTCGGCCTACCAGCTCGCCGGCTGGGACTACGGGTCGAAGCTCGCCGTGACGACGTCGGACGCGGTCCAGGCGATGCTGCACGCGTTCCTCGCGACCGCGGGCGCGGCGGACAAGGACGTCGTCTTCCGGACGTGGACGGTCGGGATCGGAGCCGTCGGCGACCTGCACACGAACCCGGCGTCGTACGAGGAGGTGCTGGGAGCGATCCACGACCCGCACCTGATCGTGTCGACCAAGTACTCCGCCGGCGACTTCTACAGCTACCTGGCGCTCAACCCGACGCTCGCCGTCGGGGACCAGCGGCGCATCGTCGAGCTGCAGGCGCGCCGCGAGTTCGAGGGCCAGGGCGCACTGCCCGACGACCTCGGCGCGCTCGACCAGGCCGCGCTGCAGAGGTTCCTTGCCGCGAACCCGAACGTCGAGGGGATCTGGGACTGGGCGCAGACGGGCGGTCCGCTGTACGCCGGGCCGCGGGACCTCTCTCCGGGACGGGTTCTGGCAGCTGTGGGACCTGAACGCCTACCTCGCCGCGCAGCTCGCGGCCGACCCTGACGCCGACGTCGCGCGGCTGCGCGGCGACTGGGTGCGGCAGACCTTCTCCTCGGACCCGGCGACCGTCGCCGCGATCTCGGACGCGCTCGCCCTGTCGCGGTCCGCGATCACCGACGGCCTCTACCTCGGCCCGTACGCCGAGCAGTCGGTCAAGGCGCTGGGCCTCGAGCCCCCGCCCATGATGTGGATCTTCGAGTGGGACATCGTCTCGGGCGACACCGCGACCTTCGACACGATCTACACGCTGACGACGCCGCACGTCGACGAGGCCGTCGCGCAGGGGCGTCGTGCCGTCGCGACGGTCGAGAAGATGCGGGACCTGGTCGTGGGCACCGCCGCGTCGTCGTGGGCCTCTCCGGACGCGCGCACGCAGTTCGTCGCCGCGCTCGACTACGAGCAGAACCTGTTCACGACGCTCGACGCGTACCGCGAGACCGTCCTGCGCCACGCGCAGTGGCTCGACACCGGGTCGGGCGCCGCGAAGGCCGCCTGGAAGTCCGCGGAGACGCGGTTCCGCGCCGCCCTCGCCGACCACGAGCACCGGTACGGGGACGACCTCCAGCTCCCGGCGTACAACTTCACGGCCGCGAACCTCGGGCTCGAGCGCGCCGACCGGGACGTCGCCATGGCGTGGGTCGCGCGGGGGCTCCTGGTGCTCGTGGTGGCGGCGCTCGGACTGGGGGCGTGGTCCGGGCGTCGACCCCGGTTCCCCGGGCACCGGGCGCTGCACGCGCTGTGGACCGGGGGACGCGGCCGTGGCGGCTCGGACCGGTCGACGTCGTGGACCGCGCCGGCCTGGCCGGAACCCCCGACGGCGGTGCGCCCGGGCGCGTCGACCGTGTGCTGGTGTGGGCTCTCCCGGCCGTCGTGCTGGTGCTCTCGCGCCTCGCGTACACGTGGTTCGACGCACCGGTGCACCTCGCCCTCACGCTCGGCGCGTGGGCGCTGTTCGCGCTCACCGCCCGGGCGCTCGTCGGGCGGCGGGACGGGTTCTGGCTGTGGAGCGCGGTCGGTGGGGTGGCGCTCGTCCGGTCGGTGCTGCTGCTCGCGGTGCTCGCGTGGCGCGGCCCGGGCCGCTACTGGTTCGGGTTCTGGACGGTGCCCGTCCAGCGTGCCGCCTACGTGACCGTCGCGTTCGCGCTGTTCTGCTGGTTGTTCGTCGCGACGTTCGCGGTGCTGCGCGCGCGGTACGGGCTGACCCGGCGACGCGCCGCGGGCGTCGTCGCCGTCGCCGCCGGGGCGCCGCTGGTGGTCGGGGGCGTGGTCGTCGCCGGGGTCGGGCTCGAGACGACGCTCACCGCCTGGAACGACCAGCTCGCCCTCCTCCCCTGGGGCCTGCACCGGATCCTGGGGATCTGCGTCTACCTCGGCATCCCCACCGCCCTGCCGACGTGGATCGCGGTCGGCGGCGCCGTCGTCGTCGCGGGCGGCGCCCTCCTGCTCGTCCGACGAACGCGCGACCGGGCGGCCTCGTCCCGTGGGTGACGCGCCCCGGCGACCCCTCCCGTGTCGAACAGGTGTTCGAGCAAATGTCAGTGGGTCGGTGTTGACTGGTCGCATGACCTCGACGGAGCCCCGAACCGCGGACGACGGCGCAGCGCGCCTTCCCGCGGTCGCCGGCGCCGGGGTCGTGTCCGGCGGTGAGCGTGGGCCGGTGGGGGCGGAGCTGATGGACCGGGCGATCACGGCGGTCGTGGAGGTGGAGCACGCGATCCTGCGGCTCACGGCGCTGCGGACGCTGATCCTGAACACCGCGCGCCGTCAGGTCCCCTCGCCGAGGCGACCCTTCTCGACCCGGAGTCGGCGGCGGCTCGCGCGCCCCTCACGGAGCAGCGGGCCGAGCTCGCCCACCGGGCGTTCGTGGCGGACCTCGCGACCGCCCTGCAGCTCCCGGAGACGACCACGTCGAGGCTCGTCGAGGAGGCCGAGGTCCTGGTCGAGGGGCTGCCCCGAACCCTGGACGCGATGGCAGACGGGACCGTCTCCTACCGGCACGCGCAGGTCATCGCCGAGCACACGGCCGGGCTCGAGGCGCCGGCCCGCGAGGCCGTGGAGACAGCCGTGCTCCCGTTCGCTTCGACCTCCACGCCCACGGGCCTGGGGCGCCGGGCACGTCGCGCCCGCGAGCTCGTCCACCCCGAGGCCCTGGCCGAACGCCACCGCCGCGCCGCAGCCGACCGGCGCGTGCGCCTGGACCCTGCACCGGACGGGATGGCCTGGCTCAGCGCGTTCCTGCCCGCCGCGGCGGGGCACGCGATCCTCGACCGCCTCGACCACGCCGCTCGCACCCTCGTCGGCCCCGACGAGCCCCGCACCCCCGACCAGCTCCGCGCCGACACCCTGACCGCGCTCCTGCTCGACACCCCGGGCACCGCCGACACCGACCCCGCGGACGGCACCGCCGGGGCGGGCGGTGTGAACGGTGGGCTCGCACGTCACGCCCGCGGCCTGGTGCCCCGGGTCGCGGTCACCGTCCCGGTCCTGACGCTGCTCGGTGGCGACCAGCCCGCGACCCTCGACGAGTACGGGCCCATCAGCCCCGAGGAGGCACGCAAGCTCGCCGCCGCGGCGCCGACGTTCACACGGATCCTGACCCACCCCGAGACCGGGGCCGTGCTGTCCGTGGGGCGCACCAGCTACGCCGTGCCCGCGGACCTGCGCCGCCACCTCGCCGTGCGTGACGGCACGTGCCGGTTCCCCGGCTGCGGCCGGCCCGCGGCCCGCTGCGACACCGACCACGTCACCGCGTTCGTCGACGGTGGCGCCACCGACGCGGCCAACCTCCTGCACCTGTGCCGGCGCCAGCACCGGCTCAAGCACGAGACGTCGTGGTGTGTCCGTGTCGACCAGCGCACCCACGACGCCGTGTGGACCTCACCCACCGGACGCCAACACGTCGTGCCGCCGGCCGTCGTGGTCGGGGGCGACCCACCGAAGGGCTCGCCACCAACGTCGCCACCACCAACGTCGCCACCACCAACAGGGAACCGCGACGGCACCGGACCGCCACCGTTCTGACCCGCGACGCGCTCGCCGGGGCAGCGGTCGTCGTCGCCCTCGCGGGCGCGGCGTCGATCAGCGCGCGCCGGGGGCGACGTCCACGCGCGGGCCGGGCCCACCGCCCTCAGGACCGCGACGCCTCTCGCGAAGAACCAGGACGACCAGGCCCAGCACGAGCCAGCCCGCGGCGACCTCGAGCGCGAGGTGGCTGGCAAGCACCAGCACCGCGACGACGATCACGACCCCGACGACGGGCACGACCGTGTGGAGCACGCGGCCCTCGGTACGTCGACCGACGACGTAGTACCCGACGACGGCGACGTGCAGGAAGACGAACGCTGTCAGCGCCCCGACCGTGACCATCGACGACAGCAGGTCGAGCCCGTCCGACCGGAGGGCGGCGGCCACGGCGATGACGGCGGTCGCGACCGCGGAGACGAGGATCGCGAGACGAGGCACGCCCGTGCGACGGCTCACGGAGCCGAGCCGCGCCGGGAGCTGCCCGTCGCGGGCCATCCCGTACATGAGGCGGCTCACCGCGGCCTGCGCCACGAGGGCGGAGAGCACCGGCCCCACTGCTCGCACCGTGGTGACCGTCGTGCCGAACCACGACCCGATCGAGTCGCCCAGCATCGTGTAGAAGATCGTCCCCTGCTCGTCCGGGTGCGCGGCGAGCTCCGCGGGCGTCGTCGTCGTCAGGAGCGCGCCCAGGTAGGTCTGGAGGACGAACAGGAACCCCGCGAGGACGAGGCAGAAGACGAGAGCCCGGCCGACCTGCCGGGGAGAGCCGGTGCTCTCCTCCGCGAACGTGGCGATCGCGTCGAAGCCGAGGAACGCGAGGGCCGCCACCGAGACCGCGCCGATCACGCCGGTGAGCGTGAACCCGTCGAGCCCGACGAGCGGGGACAGCCACGGCCGGGCCGGGCCGTCCTGTACGAGCACGACGACGGCGCCCACGCAGAAGCCCGCCAGGACGACGATCTCCACGACCAGCGACACGAGCCCCACCGTCGCCGCGAGCCTGACACCGGCGAGGTTGAGGCCCGTGATGACGACCACCGCCGTCGTCGTGAACACCCAGACGGGCACCGCCGGGACCAGGGCGTGACTGGCGATCCCGGTGAAGAGCGCGGCCAGGCTCGGGATGAAGAGGTAGTCGAGGCCGATCATCCAGCCGGCCATGAAGCCCGGCCGCCGCCCCAGCCCCGCGGTCGCGTAGGCCGAGACCGACCCCGCCTTCGGGACGGCGACGGACATGCGCGCGTACGACCACGCCGTGAACGCCATCGCCAGGGTCGCGACGAGGAACACCAGCGCGACGGCGCCGTTGCTGCGCGCGTCGAGGACGCCGAAGGTGCCCATGGGCGCGGTCACGCCGATGAACAGGAGCCCGTAGATGACGAGGTGACGGAGGGACAGGCTCCGGTGGAGGGTGCCCTCGGGCGCGGAAGCGGACGCCTCGCGCGCGGGTCGGTGCTCGGTGGACGCCGTACTCAGCTCCTCGGTCGTCGACGGTGGGCGCCTCGGTGCTCCGCGCACCGGTCGCCCCACGCCAGCCTGCCGTCCCGGACTCCCTCGCGCTCACCGGACGCGACGGCGTCCACGGGCACGGCGGGCACGGGAACGGGTTCGACGTGCTGCCACGGCCGCGCGCCACGACGATGGACCCGTGACCTCCTCTCCCGGCCCCCAGCTCGTCCTCGTCCGCCACGGTGAGACGGAGTGGTCGCTGAGCGGCCGGCACACGGGCACGTCCGACCTCCCTTTGACCGCGCACGGCGAGGAGCAGGCGCGGGCGGCGGGCGTCCTGCTCGCGTCGCGCGTCGCCGCCGGGCAGCGTCTCCGCACGGTGCTCACGAGCCCCCGGGTGCGCGCGCGCCGGACGGCGGAGCTCGCGGGCTTCGGGGGCGCCGTCGTCGACGGGGACCTGGCCGAGTGGGACTACGGGCCCGTCGAGGGGCGCACCAGCGCGGAGATCTGCGCCGAGACCGGCACGGACTGGGAGATCTTCCGCGACGGCGTCCACGTCGTCGGGCCGGAGCATGCGGCCGTGCCCCACCCGACCGCGGGTGAGACCCTCGACGACGTCGCCGCCCGCACCGCGCGCGTCGTCGAGCGGGTGCTGCCCACGCTGGAGGCCGGCGACAGCGCGCTCGTGTTCGCGCACGGGCACGTGCTGCGCGTCCTCGCGACCACCTGGCTCGACGTCCCCCCGACGACGGGTGCGCTCCTCGCGCTCGGGACGGCGTCGATCTCGCTGCTCGGGTTCGGGCACGGGATCCGCACCCTCGAGGGCTGGAACTACCCGTCGGGCGCCTGACCGCCGTCGTCACCGCCGCTCGGCGGGTGTCAGGCGACCCCGAGGTACGCGGCCTTGACCGCCGGGTCCACGAGCAGGTCCTGGCCCGGGCCCGTCGTCGTGACCTCACCCGTCTCCAGGATGTACGCGCGGTCCGACCGCGAGAGTGCCTGCTGGGCGTTCTGCTCGACGAGCAGCACCGTCGTGCCCTGGTCGTGGATCTCGCTGATGATCCGGAAGATCTGCTGGATCACCATGGGCGCGAGGCCCATCGACGGCTCGTCGAGAAGCAGGAGCTTCGGCCGAGCCATCAGCGCGCGGCCGATCGCGAGCATCTGCTGCTCGCCGCCGGACATCGTGCCGCCGACCTGCGTCCGGCGCTCGTGCAGCCTCGGGAACAGGTCGAAGACGTTCGCGAGGGTCGCGTCGTGCTCGGCCTTCGTCTCGAAGGTCCGGGCGTAGGCGCCCATCTCGAGGTTCTCGATGACGGTCATCCCGGGGAAGACGCCACGACCCTCGGGTGCCTGCACCACGCCGGCCAGGACCCGCTTGTGCGCGGGCATCCGGGTGATGTCCTGGCCGTCGAAGCGGATGGTCCCGCTCGACAGCGGCCGGATGCCGGAGATCGCGCGCATCGTAGTGGTCTTGCCGGCCCCGTTGGCGCCGATGAGGGTGACGAGCTCCCCCTCGTCGACCGTCAACGACACCCCGCGGACCGCTTCGATCCGCCCGTAGGCGACGGAGACGTTCTCGAGCTCAAGCAGTGGCATCGTCGGGCACTCCCAGGTAGGCGGCGATCACGGCGGGGTCCTCGCGGATCTCAGCAGGAAGGCCCTCCGCGATCTTCCGGCCGAACTCCAGCACGACGATCCGGTCGGTGACGCCCATGACGAGGCGCATGTCGTGCTCGATAAGGAGGACGGTGAACCCGTCATCACGGATCTTGCGGACGAGCTCCTGGAGCTGCTCCTTCTCGGCCGGGTTGAACCCGGCGGCCGGCTCGTCGAGGCAGAGCAGCTTGGGCTCGGTGGCGAGCGCGCGGGCGATCTCGAGCCGACGCTGGTCCCCGTAGGGCAGGTTGCGCGCCTGATGCGTGGCGCGCGCCCCGATCCCGACGAACTCCAGCAGCGCCATGCCGCGGTCGATGGCGTCGCGCTCCTCCCGCCGGTGGCGCGCCGAGCGGAAGATCGCGCCCGGCACCGAGGTGCGGTGCCGGGCGTCCGTCCCGACGACGACGTTCTCGAGCGCCGTCATGTCGCTGAACAGGCGGATGTTCTGGAACGTCCGTGCGATCCCGAGGCGCGTGATCTGGTTGCGCTTGACCCGTACGAGCGGGCGCCCGTCGAACACGACCCGGCCCGACGACGGCCGGTACACGCCCGTCATCGCGTTGAACGCCGTGGTCTTGCCGGCGCCGTTCGGGCCGATGAGCCCGAGGATCTCGCCGCGGCGGATGTCGAACGACACGTCGTCCAGGGCAGTGAGGCCGCCGAACCTGACGCTCACGCCCTCCATCCGGAGCAGGGGCTCACCGACCTCGGCGTGCACCGTGCGGTCAGCGGCGACGATCTCCGCGACCGTCGCCTCGTCCGCGAGATCCGGGTTGACCGTGGCGAGATCGACGTCGACCTCGAGGACACCACCGTCGGGCAGGTCCTCCTCACGCCCGTCCTCGGAGGTCACGACCTCACCGTCGGGGGCGAGGAACTGCTCCCCGCTCTCCGTGCCCGCCCGCAGGGAGTCGGGGCTGTTGGGCTCGCTCATCGCTCACCTCCGTCGATCGTCCCGGGACCGTCCGGCACCGGCTTCGCGCCGCCCGTCGGACCGTCGCCGCCCCCGACGGGCGCCAACGCCACGCGCCGGGCCGCCTGGTAGAGCTGGCGGGAGTACGCGAGCAGCTTCTGACGGGCAGGTAGCAGCCCCTGCGGTCGGAAGATCATCAGGATGATGAGCGCGAGGCCGAAGAACAGGTACTTGTAGCTCGCGATCGTGTCGCCGTCGATCGAGATCCCGAACAGGTCGGTCCGGCCGAGGAAGAAGTTCGGCAGGTACACGATGATGAAGGCGCCGAGGATCACGCCGAGCTTGTTCCCCTGCCCGCCGAGCACGACCGCGCAGAGGAAGAACATCGAGTTGACGACGTTGAAGCCCTCGGGCGAGACGAACTGGACCTGCCCCGCGTAGAGGGCGCCCGACAGCCCGCCGATCCCCGCGCCGATCACGAACGCCCAGAGCTTGAACTTGAAGGTCGGCACGCCCATGATCTCGGCGGCGTCCTCGTCCTCGCGGATCGCCACCCAGGCCCGGCCCACGCGAGACCGTTCCAGGTTTCCCACCACGAGCAGCACGACGATGATGAGCACGATGGAGACCCAGAACCACCACAGCCCGGAGTTCCAGGGCGCGTTGCTGTTCCCTGCCGAGAAGACCCCGTCCGGTGCTCCGCACTGGATCCGACCTGAGGGTAGGCGACCTTCGTCAGGCCCTGCCCGCCTCGAGTGAGGGGCGTCAGGTTGTCCGCGAGCAGGCGGACGATCTCTCCGAAGCCGAGAGTCACGATCGCCAGGTAGTCGCCACGCAGCCGCAAGGTCGGCGAACCGAGGATCAGTCCGGAGAGCGCCGTGATCGCGATGGCGATGGGCACGCAGAACAGCCATGCCCAGCTCTCCGACAGCCACTGGTCGGTGAGGTTCCACGGGCTGTCCGGGCTGGTCAGGAGCGCGACGGTGTAGGCACCGATCGCGTAGAAGCCCACGTAGCCGAGGTCGAGCAGGCCCGCTTGCCCGACGACGACGTTCAGACCGATCGCGACGAGCGCGATCATCCCGAACTGCGCCATGACGCCGCCGAAGTCGGTGCCGACGGTCGTGAGGACCGGAATGCGGAGCACCGGCAGGAACGCGATGAACACGATGAACGGGACGCCGATGAGCCACTGTGTCGGGCGGGCCTGGGCGTCCCACCAGAGCCGGAACCGGTCGCCGACGCCGTGGTACGGGCGGCCGCTGCCGGTCGTCGCGGGGGTGCTGGTCGTCGTCGTCATGCGCGTGCCCTCCCGAGAGACTCGCCGAGGATGCCGGTCGGTCGGAACAGGAGCACCAGGACGAGGACGACGAACGCGACGACGTCGCGCCACTCCGTCCCGAAGAGCGCCTGCCCGTAGAGCTCCATGACGCCGAGCAGGAGGCCGCCGAGCAGCGCCCCGCGCAGGTTGCCGATGCCGCCCAGCACTGCGGCCGCGAAGGCCTTGATGCCGAGGATGAACCCGCCCGAGTAGATGATCCCGTTGGGGATCTTGAGGCTGTAGAGCATCGCCGCGGCCCCTGCCAGCACACCACCGAGCAGGAACGTGAGCATGATGACCCGCTCGCGGGACACGCCCATGAGCGTCGCCGTGACGGGGTCCTGGGCCACTGCCCGGATCCCGCGCCCGAACTTGGTCGCGTTGACGAACCGGTCGACGAGGAACGCGAGCACGAGGGCGGCCACGACGATCACGATGTCGACGTTGCTCACATCCGCACCGCCGAACGAGAAGACCGTGACCTCCTGCACGAGCCGGATCGGCTGCTGCGCGGTCGTCCCGCCGAAGTTCCCCCGGTGAGCTTCGGGAGCACGAAGTGGACGAACTCCTGGAGCACGAACG
This sequence comes from Luteimicrobium album, assembly GCF_030161555.1. Classification (GTDB taxonomy): domain Bacteria; phylum Actinomycetota; class Actinomycetes; order Actinomycetales; family Cellulomonadaceae; genus Luteimicrobium; species Luteimicrobium album. The sequence continues at coordinate 1,565,142 of NZ_BSUK01000001.1, read as the reverse complement.
AGGCGCCGATGGCCGTGATGAGGAACGTGAGCGACGGGGCGCCGCGCCGGCGCAGCGGCCGGTACGCGACCCGTTCGAGCCCGACGGCGGCGCCGCCCGAGACCGCCATGCCACCGATCATCGCGATCAGCAGATAGAACACCGTCAGTGCGGTGCCCTGGCTGTAGACGTCGCCTCGCGGCGCGAAACCGAGGCCCCACAGGACCGCGTACTGCCCGAACATCCCGAGCATGAAGATCTCGGAGTGGGCAAAGTTGATGAGCCGGAGGACGCCGTAGACCAGCGTGTACCCCACCGCGATCAGGGCGTAGATCGCGCCGTAGGTGAGTCCGTCGACGGTGAGGGACCAGAAGCTGGAGAACAGGCGGGAGGTGTTGAAGTCGATGACGCTGTCCGCGGCGAGCACGGCGTGCGCCGTGTGGGCGGACACGAGGACATCAGGGAGCAGGAGAGCGCTCATGGAGCTCCTCGGGGTGGATCCGGTGCGAGGTCACGACGCCGCGGCGGCCGGGCATCGAGGCCCGGCCGCCGCGATCAGTCACTTGACCTGGTAGATCCAGATGAGCGCCGAGGAGAGCTCGCCGGTGTCGCTCCACTCGTAGTGGCGGGCGAGCCCGTCACCCTTGTAGTTCTTGACGAAGTCGACGAGCTTGGCGCGGTCCGTGATCCCGGAGTCGATGCCCTTGAGCATGATCGTCGTCAGGTCGTAGCCCTCGACCGAGTAGACACCCGGGGTCGCACCGGCGTTGGTCGACTTGTAGTCGCTCGCGAACTGGTCGGGCGCCGGGCCGCACGGGCACGAGAGCAGCGCGTCCTTGGAGGCGCTTCCCGCCTGCTTGACGAACTCGGGGTCGTTGGTGCCGTCCGCCGACACGAAGGTCGCTTTCACGCCCGACGAGCGGAGCTGCGAGACGAAGGAGCGGCCTCGGGGTAATAGCCGGCGTAGAAGACCGCGTCGGCGTCGGCGCTCTTGACACTCTGCACCGTGGCCGAGAAGTCCTTGTCACCGGTCTTGACGCTCGCGGCGCAGTCCTCGTCGGCGGCCGAGCCCAGAGCGTCGGTGACGGCCTTGGCCAGGCCCACGCCGTAGTCCGAGTCGTCCTGGACGACGCAGACCTTGCTGAACTTCTTGGTGTCGACCAGGTAGTGCGCGACCGCCGGCCCCTGCACGCCGTCGTTCGCGAGACCGCGGAAGAAGTTCGTCCAGCCGTTCTTGGTCAGGTCCACGTTGGTGGCGGACGCCGTCAGCGACAGGAGGTTGGCCTGGTGGAACACCGCGCCGACCGCGGCAGTCTCGCCAGAGAACGCCGGGCCGAGCAGGCCGATGACGTTCTTGTTGGACACGATGGTCGGCGCGACCTGGGTGGCCTTCTGGGGCGTTCCCTCGGTGTCGTAGCCCTTGAGCTGCACCTGGCAGTCCGGGTTCGCCTTGTTGTGCGCGGCGACGGCCACCTTGGCGCCGTCGATGATGTTGATGCCGAGCGCGGCATTGGGCCCGGTGAGCGCGCCCGCCATGGCGATCGTCGTCGTGGCGGCGCACGTGGCCTTGCCGTCGCCGGCCGGGTCGGCGGCGTTCGAGGAGTCGGCCGCAGGGACCTCCTTGCCGGACTCGTCGATCTGGACGACCGGCTGGATCGACAGAGCGCCGGAGCTGGTCGTGCTCCCGCCCGTCGACCCTCCTCCGCCGCCGGAGTCGTCCTTCGACGAACAGCCCGCGACGAGCAGGGCGGAGGCCATCGCGACGGCGACAGCTGCGGTGGGGAGAGTGCGACGCATCTGGTTCCTCCAAGGTCGTGAACCCGTGCCGGGCCCTGGCCTGCGCGGACGAGATGCGCAAGCCGACGTGGCGAGCAAGTTACTCCCGCGTAGGTACAAAAAACAGACATCTGCGAGGGCGTGTCGAAATTGTGATGGTCCGGAAACGGGTACGAAACGTCGCCCGGGAGGGCGCGACATCCCCGGAAATCGTCGACGAAGTCGTAGTGATGCAGGTCACAGCCTGATTCCCGGCCATCGCGGCGCGTCGTGAAGGCCCTCGAGGGCTCGCGAGCCCAGCCCTGTCGGTCGACGGGCACCTCCGGTAGAGTGTTCGCCGAGTGCTTGCTTGTCTTCTTCACCGGAGTCGACGACGAACACCGTGCATGCGCCCTCGAAGGTCGAGGGCGTGTACCGACTCCTGAAGGAGATACCCATGGCTACTGGCATCGTGAAGTGGTTCAACGGCGAAAAGGGCTACGGCTTCATCGCCCCCGACGACGGCTCCGCCGACGTCTTCGCGCACTACTCGGCCATCCAGTCGACGGGCTTCCGTTCGCTGGACGAGAACCAGCGCGTCGAGTTCGACGTGACGCAGGGCCCGAAGGGCCCGCAGGCGGAGAACATCCGCCCGCTCTGATCTGAGCAGCAGCACCCGCACGGGCGCTGACGACGAGCCCGGTACCCCACGAGGGGTACCGGGCTCGTTCGCGTCCGGGCGCCTAGAGCACGCTCGCCAGGAAGTCCCGCGTCCGCGTCTCCTGCGGGTTCTCCAGCACCCCGGCGGGTGTCCCGCGCTCGACGACGACGCCGTCGGCCATGAACACGACCTGGTCGGCGACCTCGCGCGCGAACCCGAGCTCGTGGGTGACGACGACCATCGTCATGCCGCTGCGGGCGAGGTCGCGCATGACGGCGAGGACCTCCCCGACGAGCTCGGGGTCGAGCGCGGAGGTCGGCTCGTCGAAGAGCATGAGCTCGGGGTCCATGGCGAGGGCCCGCGCGATGGCGACGCGCTGCTGCTGCCCGCCGGAGAGCTGGGCGGGGTAGTGCTCGGCCCGGTCGGAGAGCCCGACGCGGCGGAGCAGCTCGTCGGCGCGGGCTCCCGCCTCGGCCTTGGAGCGCCGGAGCACCCGGATCTGGGCCTCCATGACGTTCTGCCGCGCCGTCATGTGCGGGAACAGGTTGAACCGCTGGAAGACCATGCCGATGCGGGCACGCTGCCGGGCGATGTCGCGGCTGCCGAGGCGGAAGAGCGCGGGCTTGCCGCCGCGGGTGCCTTCGCGGTAGCCCATGAGCTCGCCGTCGACGCGGACGCGCCCGGCCGTGATGTCCTCGAGCTCGTTGATGCACCTCAGGACGGTGGACTTCCCGGAACCGGAGGGCCCGAGGATCACGCACACGCTGCCCTGCGGGACGTCGAGGTCGATGCCGCGCAGCACGTGCAGGTGCCCGAACTCCTTGTGGAGGCCACGGATCTCGACCATCGGCACGACGCCGCTGGTGGTGGGCTGGCTCATCGAGCACCTCCCGCGCCGCCGCCGTGCGGGCGGCCCATGTCGTCGAACACCGCGATCTCCGGCGTCGTCCCGGCTTCCGCGATGGCTTCCTGGCGCGTGGCCCGCCCGCCTGGGCCGCCGCCGGCCCGGCCGCCGTGGTGCTCGTCGAACCCCCGCCCGTAGTGCCGCTCGAGGTAGTGCTGCCCGACCATGAGGACGCTCGTGATCGCCAGGTACCAGATGGCGGCGACGACGAGCAGCGGGACGGGGAGGAAAATCCGCGTCCCGATCGCCCGCGTTGCGTAGTTGAGGTCGAGGATGAACGGGACCGCGAGGACGAGGGACGTCGTCTTGAGCATCGAGATCGTCTCGTTGCCGGTCGGCGGGACGATGACACGCATGGCCTGCGGCAGGATGACGCGCCGCAGGATCGTCGAGTCCTTCATGCCGAGCGCCCGGGAAGCCTCCTCTTGGCCCCGGTCGACGGACTGGAGGCCGGCCCGGACGATCTCGGCCAGGTAGGCGGCCTCGTTCAGCCCGAGCCCGAGGATGGCCGCGCGGGACGCCGTGACGAGCTCCGTCGTCGTGAAGTGGAGCCACTCCGGACCGAACGGGACGCCTAGCGACAGCTTCGGGTACAGCACGGAGATGAGGCCCCAGAAGACCAGCTGGGTGTAGATCGGCGTGCCACGGAAGAACCAGATGTAGATCCAGCTGACGTACCGCATGACGGGGTTCTCGGACCGCCGCATAACCGCGAGCAGCACCGCGAGGACGATCCCGATGACCATCGCGGCGACGGTCAGCCACAGGGTCCAGCCGACGCCGCGCACGACCTGCTCGTTGAAGAGGTACTTCCCGACGGTCGGCCAGTCGAACTTGTCGTTGGTGACGAGCCCGTGCACGACCATCGCCGCGAGCACGAGCACGACGACGGCGGACGCCCACCGGCCGGGGTGGCGGACGGGGACGGCGTGGATGCGGTCCGGGACCGGGTCGGAGGTGGAGGCGGCAGGGTCGGGCGACTTTGCCCGGCCCTGCCCTGCGAGGTCGCTCATGGCGCTCAGCCTGCTCCGGTGCGAGCCGTCAGCCGACGGACGGGTTGAGCTCGGCGGTCGTCACGGCGCCGTCCTCGTTGCCCCAGGCCTTGAGGATGTTGCCGTAGGTGCCGTCGTCGATGAGCTTCTGCACCGTCTTCTGGACGACGTCCGTGAGGGCCTGGTCGCTCTTGGAGACAACGATGCCCTGCGGCGCCGTCTCGATGACGTCACCCGCCTGCTCGAGCTGGCCGTTCGTCTGGGCGATCGCGTAGGCGATGATCGGCGAGTCGGCGAACATCACGTCCGCCTTGCCGCCGACGAGGTTTGTCGTCACGTCGGCCTGCGACTCATACTTGAGCGGGTTGATCGCGTCCTTACCCGCGTCGGTGCACTTCTTCGACAGGTCGGCGAGCTCGTCGTCCTCGACCGTGCCGCTCTGGACCCCGACCGTCTTGCCGCACAGGTCGCCGGTGTCCACACCCTTCGGGTTGCCCTTCTGGACGGCGAACGCCTCGCCGGCCTGGAAGTACTGGACCATGTTGACCTGCTTCTCGCGGTCGGGGTTGATCGTGAACGACGAGACCCCGATGTCATAGCGCGAGCCGATCGACGGGATGATGTTGTCGAACGACGCCGTCTGGATGTCGGCCTTGAGGCCGAGGGTCGCGGCGATCGCCTTGGTCAGGTCGACGTCGTAGCCGACGGGCGTCTTGCCGTCGTCGCCGATGTACTCGGCAGGCGCGTACGTGGTGTCGGACCCGACGCGCAGGGTGCCGGCGCTCTTGACCGCAGCCGGGACGGCGGCGGCGAGCGTGTCGTCCTTGGCCACCGAGCTCGGGTCGAACGTCGACGCGCCGGACGTGGACGTGCCGCCCGAACCGCTGTCGTCCGAGTCGGAGCAGCCGGCGAGCACGACGGCCAGGGTGGCCGTGGCCACGAGGGCGGTGCTGATGGTGCGAAGTCGTCGCATCGTTCCTCCTGAGGGTCGCGCCGCAGCGCTGCGGCCCAGACGCCGCACCTCGCGACGTCGCGGGTCACAGTATGCGCGTCGTGTTACTACCTCGTAACCGGCGTTCGCACCGTGGGCGCGGGCGGGCGGGCGGGTCAGGACGACGCGAGGTGTTCGAGCGCCACGTCCGACCCGGTCGCGCTGACCCGGACCCCGCCGTCGTCGTCGCCGCTCGCGGGCACGACGTCCGCGCCGGTGAGGGTGACGCCCTTCGGCAGGTCGAGCGGGACCTTGAGCCCCGAGACGGTGTTTGCGAGGCCGCCGGGGAGCGAGTCCGCGGAGACGGTCGCGCCCGCGATCTTCGCGCCCTTGACGTCGACGGCGAGCGCCCCACCGGACACCTTCGGGTCGAGGACGAGCCCGACCCCGATGCCGAGGACCTTCGTGGTCGCGACGAGGCCGTCGTCGGTGGCCGCGATGGTGACGTCGGAGCCGGTGCGCTGCGCGACCACCTGCTCGAGGGTGGCGACGGGCACGGTCGCGTGGACCGTCCCGTCCGTCACGACGTACGGCGAGGTCAGGCTCACGCCGCTGCCGTCGACGTCCACGTCGGTCACGGTCGTCCCACCGAGACTCGCCGACCCGGCTCGGACGGTGACGTCGTCGAGCGAGCCGTTCCAGAGCTGGGTCAGGAACGGGAAGCCGTGGATCGAGGCCGAGACGCCGTTCGCGTCGGTCTGCGCGGTCGCCTCGCGCGCAAAGGTCCGTTCGAACGCCCAGCACGCCACGCGGTCGGCCGCGACGGCGAGGAGGGCGAGCACGACGACGGTGATCAGGAGTCTGCGGAGGAAGCGCACCCCGGTACGGTACGGGGCCGGAGCGGGTGCGACGATCGACGGGTGCCGCCCTCCCCGAGCCTTCACCGGACCCGACGCAGAACCCGGCTCACGCCGCGGCCGCGCCGGACCTCGCGGCGCTCGACACGCTCGTCGTCGGCTGCCGCGCGTGCCCGCGCCTCGTGGCCTGGCGCGAGCAGGTGGGCTGCGAGCGCCGGGCCGCGTTCGCGACCGAGGAGTACTGGGCGCGACCCGTGCCGAGCTTCGGCGATCCCGCGGCCGGAATCCTCGTGGTGGGTCTGGCGCCCGCCGCGCACGGTGGGAACCGGACGGGTCGGATGTTCACGGGCGACCGGTCCGGAGACTTCCTGATCGCCGCGCTGCACCGGGCGGGTCTGGCGTCGCAGGCCACGTCGGTCGCGCGCGGCGACGGCCTCGAGCTGACCGGCGCGCGCCTGGCGGCTCCGGTCCACTGCGTCCCGCCGGAGAACAAGCCCACGCCGGCCGAGCGCCGCACCTGCTCGGTGTACCTCGCGCGCGAGCTCGAGCTCGTGGCACCGCGGGTCGTCGTGACGCTCGGGGCGTTCGGCTGGAACGCGACCCTCGACGTCCTCGCGGGCGCCGGCTGGGCGGTCCCACGCCCTCGCCCGCGGTTCGGGCACGGTGCCGAGGTGGTGGTTTCACGTGAAACGTCGGACGACGGCGTCGGCCCTGGTCAGGTGACACTTCTGGGCTGCTTCCACCCCAGCCCGCACAACACGTTCACGGGCAAGCTCACGCCTGACGCGATGGACGCCCTGCTCGCCCGCGCGCGAGCGCTCGCCGCGTCATAGGTTCGTCACGTGGCCCTGACGCCGGACGCACCACCCGTGAGCGTGGGGGTGCTGCGCGAGCACGGCGCCGGCGAGCGACGCGTCGCCCTGGTCCCCGAGGTCGTCGGGCGGCTCACGCGCGAGGGCCTCGCGGTCCTCGTCGAGCGCGGGGCGGGCGAGGCGGCCTTCTTCCCCGACGCGGCCTACGAGGCCGCGGGCGCGACGCTCGGTGACCGGACCGCGGTCCTGGCGGCGGACGTCCTCGCGTGCGTCCACGCGCCCGACGCCGGTCTCGCACCCTCGCTGCACCGTGGCCAGGTGGTCGTGGGTCTCCTCGCGCTCGGCGGCCACGTCGAGCAGGCGCACGCCCTGGGAAGCGCCGGGGTGGTCGCACTCGACCTGGCGCTCCTGCCCCGCACCCTCTCGCGTGCGCAGAGCATGGACGCGCTCACGTCGCAGGCGTCGGTCGCGGGGTACCGGGCGGCGATCGTCGCGGCCGAGGCGTTCGGGCGCTTCTTCCCGATGATGATCACGGCCGCGGGGACCGCGAAGCCCGCGCGGGTGCTCGTCCTCGGGACGGGGGTCGCGGGACTCCAGGCGATCGGGACGGCGCGCCGGCTCGGCGCGCAGGTCACGGGCTACGACATCCGCCCGTCCTCGGCCGACGAGGTCCGGTCGCTCGGCGCGACGTTCCTCCAGCTCACGAGCACGCCCGAGGGCGCGGGCGAGGGCGGCTACGCGCGGGAGCTCACCGAGGACGAGCGCGCCGCCCAGCAGGCCGAGCTCGCCGGCCACGTGGCGGGTTTCGACGTCGTCATCACGACGGCGCAGGTCCCCGGCCGACGCCCGCCCGTCCTCGTGACCGCCGACACGGTGGCCGCGATGCGCCCGGGGAGCGTCGTGGTCGACCTCGGCGCGAGCGACCTCGGCGGCAACGTCGAGGGTTCCGTTCCCGACGAGCGCGTCGTGACCCCAGGCGGCGCGACCGTCGTGGGCGCGGGCAACCTCGCGGCCGAGCTCCCGACGGCCGCGTCGTCCGCCTACGCCCGCAACGTCGCGGCGGTGCTGCGCGCCGTCGTCCGGGATGGACGCCTGGACGCCGACTCCGACGACGAGGTCGTCAAGGCGATCCGCGTCCCGGCGCCGGCCCCTACCGCTCCCCCACCCTGACCGAGGAGGCACCGGCATGACCCCGGAGCTGGCGTCGTCGATCAGCATCTTCGTCCTGGCCCTGCTGGTCGGCTTCGAGGTCATCAGCAAGATCCCGACGACCCTGCACACCCCGATGATGTCGGGTGCGAACTCGATCCACGGCGTCGTCCTGGTCGGCGCGATCCTGGTCGCGGGCCTCGCCGGCGACCCCCTCGGCTACGTCCTGGCCTTCCTGGCCGCGGCGTTCGCAGCCATGAACGTGGTGGGCGGCTACGTCGTCACGGACCGCATGCTGGGCATGTTCCGGGGAAGACCGTCACCGTCGGCGAACCCGACGTCACCCTCGGCGAACGGAGCGTCACCGTCGACGGACGCGGACGCCGACGCGAGCCGGACGCGCAGGGAGGCACAGCGGGTCGACCCCGCGCCCACCACCGCGGACGCGGGGGCGAGCCGAACGCCGGAGGCCGCGGGGCGGGCGGGGGCTGCGCCCGACGATGCGAAGGGCGTGGCGGGACTGGCGGGAGCCGAGCGAGGAACGAGCGAGGCGGATGGTAGCCCGAGCACGTCGGGCGCAGCCCCCGCCCGCCCCGCCGCCGCCGCACCCGACCAGAACGGAAGCGACCGATGAGCGCTACGCTCACCGTCACGTGGACCGTCTACCTCGGCGCCGCGGTGTGCTTCGTCCTCGGGCTGCACCTGATGCGCTCCTCGCACGGCGCGCCGCGGCAACGTGGTGTCGGCGTCGGGCATGACGGCGGCGGTGCTGGTGACGGCGTTGCTGCTGCTGGACGAGGACGGCGGCGGTGTCGGGTGGCACGGGGGTGTGTGGGCGGGGGTCGCGCTGGGTGGCGGGATCGTCGTCGGGGGCGGCTACGGCCTGTTCGCGGCGCGGCGCGTGAAGATGACGGCGATGCCGCAGCTGGTGTCGTTGTTCAACGCGGTGGGTGGCGGCGCGGCGGCGACGGTCGCGCTTGCTGACGCGTCGCGGGAGCTGGCGGCGGGTTCGTGGGACGGGTTGTCGGTGTCGTTCTCGGTGCCGGTGGCGTTGGACGTGCTGATCGGCGCGGTGACGTTCTCGGGGTCGTTGGTGGCGGCGGGCAAGCTGCAGGGCTGGGTGCCGGGTGCGCCGATCACGTTCCGCGGTTCGCGGGCGCTGGCGCTGGTGGCGGCGGTGGTGGCGGTGGCTGCGGGCGTGGTGGTGGCCGTGGTGGGCAGTGGTTCGAGCGACGGCGCCCGGACGACGACGACGGTCGCGCTGGTCGTGGCGGTCGTCGCGGCGCTGCTGTTCGGTGTGCTGATGGTCCTGCCGATCGGCGGGGCGGACATGCCGGTCGTGATCTCGCTGCTCAACGCGTTCACGGGCCTGGCGGTGGCGATGGCGGGGTTCGTCGTCGACAACGAGGTGATGATTGTGGCGGGTGCGCTCGTCGGGGCGTCGGGCTCGATCCTCACGAAGCTCATGGCGGACGCGATGAACCGGTCCGTGGCGTCGATCCTGGTGGGCGGGTTCGGCACGGGGGACGCGCCGTCGGCGGCGGTGCCAGGGGGCACGTCGGGGGCCACGGTGCGCACGGTCGACGCCGACGACGTCGCGATCCAGCTCGCGTACGCGCACCGGGTGGTCCTGGTGCCGGGTTACGGGCTGGCGGCGGCGCAGGCGCAGCACGAGCTCGCGGAGCTGGCGAACCTGCTGGCCTCGCACGGGGTGGCGGTGTCGTACGCGATCCACCCGGTCGCGGGTCGCATGCCGGGTCACATGAACGTGCTGCTCGCGGAGGCGAACGTGCCGTACGAGCAGATGAAGGAGCTGGAGGAGGCGAACGCGGAGCTCGACCAGTGCGACGTCGCGCTGGTGGTCGGGGCGAACGACGTCACGAACCCGGCGGCGCGCCGCCCGGGCACGGCGATCTCGGGGATGCCGATCCTCGACGTCGACCACGCGCGCTCCGTCGTCGTGGTCAAGCGGTCGATGGGCCACGGGTACGCGGGCATCGACAACGAGCTCTACACGGACCCCCGGACGGGCATGCTGTTCGCGGACGCTAAGGACGGGCTCGCCCAGCTCGTCGCGGCGGTGAAGGAGTACGTCACCGCGGGCTGACGCGGCGCTCGGCCAGGCGCACGGGGCGCCCGGCGACGCGGCGAGCGGTCCGTGCCGTCTCGAGTCGCGCCAGGACCTCCATGCGCCGGAGCTCGCGTTCCCACGGCTCGGGCAGCGCCGCGTCGTGCCCCCGGCGCCTCGTCATGACTGCCATCCGCTTCCCCGTCCCCTGCCGACGCCCGCGCGCTCGCGGCGTCTCCCCGATCCCGGTCGTTGTGGACGGCGCCTTTCGGGGGCGCCGTCGAAGGAAGAGAGCAGCGGGCTCGTCGTCCGTGACGGCCGTGACCAGGTGAGATGCGGGTGAAGTGCTCAGTGGATCAGCTCGCGCCAGTCGTCCGGGACGCGGCCGGCCGGGCCGGGCGCGCCCTGGTCCGCCGGGTGCGCGAGCGGCGGCGCCAGCTCGGGCCCGTCCGTGTAGTCGTTCGTGCGGTAGTCCCACCACCAGTCCTCGCCCGGCTCGTAGGACCGCATGACCGGGTGCCCGGTCTCCTGGAAGTGCCGGCTCGCATGCTGCTCGGGCGAGCTGTCGCAGCAGCCCACGTGCCCGCACTGGGCGCACCGGCGCAGGTGCACCCACCAGCCGCCGCCCGCCTCGCACTCGACGCACCCGGGACCGGTCGGGGGCACGCTCGGGTCGATGCCGGGGTCGCCGGCCTGTCCGCTGGGTTCTGCCATGGGGGTCTCCTCTCGACCTGCCCACCGTAGGCCGCGGCGACGACGGTGGCACCGTGGACCGGGTGCCCGGCGGTCAGCCCTGCGCGAGGACCGCGATCCGCTCGACGTCGCGCCGGTACATGACGGCGTGCGCCGCGAGGTCGTCCCGGCCGGTCTGCGCTGCCCGGTCCTCCGTGAACGCGGCGAGCTCCTCGAGCCGCGCGACCATGGTCTGCAGCACGTCGGCGGGGGTGATCGGGTCCCAGCCGTAGACCTCGACGATCCGGTTGAGGCGGGCCGCGCGGGCGTCGTCGTCCCCGCGCCAACCCTCGACGTGGATGTACGGGGCGAGCCAGTACGCCAGGTAGGCCAGGTCCCAGATCCGCGGCCCGGGTGACGCCGTGTCGAAGTCGATCAGCCCCACGAGGCGCCCACCCCGGAACACCATGTTGTAGGGCGCGGCGTCGTTGTGGCAGACCACCTCGGCCGGCTCGTGCACGGGCAGGCGCCATGCGGGCGACGACGCCACGAAGCCCACCGAGGCGTCGTGCAGCCGTCGCAGGAACAGGACGGCGTCATCGAGCACCTCGGAGCCCCAGACCCACGCGGGGCTGTCGTGCGGCACGTCGCCCTCGAGGTAGGAGACGATCTCGCGCCCGCGGTCGTCGACGCCGAACGGTTCGGGGATCCCGCGCATGCCCGCGGACCGCAGGTGCCGCAGGTAGGACTGGATCGTCGTGGTCCACGGGCCGGCGGCGCGGCGCACGGTGTCGCCGATCCGCAGGACGGGCGTGGTGTTGCCGCCGGGCAGGTGCTCTTCGATCATCGCGACCCATCGTGCCCGACAACGCTGCATTCGTGAACTCGACCCGATCCGCGGAAGGGCGGGCCCTGGCGCACGACGCCCCACCTGGGGACGCGGCCGGTCGTGCACAGGCACCGGTCCCGGGCCGCGGCGGCGGCGCGCCGGTCCGGCAGGCTCGGCCCGTGCCCCACCCTCGTCCTACCCCTCGCCCCCGTGCCCGACGCCGCACGCGCGCCGCCGGCGCGCTCGTCCTCCTCGCGGCGGTGGTCGCGGCGGCGACGGGCGTGCCGTACGTCGTCGCGCACGCCCGGGCGGCGCGCTACCCCGTCGCCGCGACGGAGCTGACGCGGGCGACGCGGGAGCTCGCCGACGTCCCCGTGCGCGACCGGGCGCCGTCGGACGGGTACACGCGGGAACAGTTCGGCCGGGCCTGGGAGGACGTGGACCACAACGGGTGCGACACGCGCGACGACATCCTCGCGCGGGACCTCACGAGCGTGACGTACACGTCGGGGAGCGGTGACTGTACAGTCGCGTCCGGTGTGCTGCACGACCCGTACACCGGCCGCACGATCGACTTCCGCCGCGGTCCCGACTCGGCCGCCGTCCAGATCGACCACGTCGTCGCGCTCGCCGACGCCTGGCAGACCGGCGCCCAGGACTGGCCCGCCGCCACCCGGCTCGCGTTCGCGAACGACCCCGCCAACCTGCTCGCCGTCGACGGGCCCGCCAACCAGGACAAGAGCGCCGACGACGCCTCCACCTGGCTCCCGCCGAATCCCGGATTCCGGTGCGTGTACGTCGTCCGGCAGCTCCGCGTCAAAGCCGCCTACGGGCTCTGGGTCACCCGCGCCGAGCACGACGCGATGGCCCGCACCCTGCGGACCTGCGCCACCGTTCGGTGACCGGTCTCCTCGCCGACGCGCGGCCGTCAGCGCGTCAGCGCGACCGACGCCTCCGCCGTGTACGAGAGGAACGTGAACGACTCCTGCAGGTACAGCTCGACCGAGTCCGCCGTGTGCGACGTGTACCCGATCGACACGTCCTGCCCCAGCACCAGCTCGTAGTCGCCGCCGCGCGTCGACAGCAGGTACCCGCCCCGCAGGGCCGGCGCCCACACGATGTCGCTGTCCACCATCCGCTCGAGCTGCGACCGGATCGGGTAGCCGTAGTCGCGCGTCTCCGACACCGCCGTGTACAGGTCGGCGTCCAGCACCAGGGCGTACGGCCCCTCGACACCCGCGAGCCGCAGCTCCGTGACCGCGTGCGCCACCGCGTCCGGGAGCTCGCGCGGATCCTCCGGCACCGCGACCGGCGCGTTGTCCGAACCCGGCCCCAGACCCCCGATCCGCGCCGCCTCGTACCCCTCGAAGATCGCCCGGTCCTCGACCCGCGCCAGCACCGTCGCGGCATCCTTCACCGGCTGCCAGTCCGAGTCCTTCGACCCACGGAGCACGTCGTCCACCGCCTGGCGGTCCAACGTGAACGGCACCCGCAGCTCCACCAGCGGCGCGACCTCCCGCAACCGCGACCGGGTCCCCTCGTGCGGTGCGTCGATCGCCGTCACGTGACCCGTGTTCGCCGCCGCCGTCTCCAGCCCCAACGGGCCCGTCACGTCCACCACGCGGCGCCCCGCCACGTTCCGGCGGAACGTCCGCGACGCCTCCTCCGCGATCTCCGACCACGCCGCGTCGCTCACCGGCGCGAGCCACCGGTGCAGGTTGGACGCCCCCACGACCTGCGCCACCGGCTGGACCGTCACGTCGGGTTCGTTGCTGCTCATTGGGGTTCCTCTCTCAGGCTGCCGATGCGGAGGTCGTCGTGGTGGTGGTCGGTCTCTCCCGGGGTGCTTCCGGGGGCGGACGGGGCGGAGGAGCTCGGCCCACCGTCCGCCTCGCTCGCCGGGCCACGTTCCGACACCCGCTTCAGGTCCGCCGACGTGACCGTCGGGTCGTCGCCCTCCGCCAAGGACTCCAGGAGCTCGAGGGACGGGACGAAGAAGAGGGAGCCCGTGACGGCGGTGGAGACGTCGAGGATACGGTCGTAGTTGCCGGGGGCGCGCCGACGAACATGCGCTCGAGCATCAGCTCGGTGATGGTCGGGTCGTCCGCGTAGGCGATGAAGAACGTGCCGTACTCGCCCGCGGACGGGTCACCGAACGCCATGTTGTCGCGGAGGATGTCGTGCTCCTCCCCGGACTCGTCGACGATCGTGTTGAGGGTGACGTGGGAGTTCGTCGGCTGGACGTCGTCGTCGAGCTCGACGTCGTCGAGCTTCGTGCGGCCGATCACCCGCTCCTGCTCCTCGACCGGCATCGCGTGCCACGCCGCGAGGTCGTGCACGTACTTCTGCACGACGACGTAGCTCCCGCCCGCGAAGTCCGGCTCGTCCTCGAGCGACACGATCGACGCGGCGGCCGCGTCGCGGCCGGTCGGGTTCTCCGTCCCGTCCACGAAGCCCAGGAGATCGCGCGAGTCGAAATAGCGGAACCCGACGGTGTGGTCCTCGACCTGCACGTCGTCACCCAAAGCGTCCATCAGCAACCGCGTCAGCTCGAACGCCAGGTCCGCCCGGTTCGCCCGCACGTGGAAGAACACGTCCCCGGGCGTCGCGACTGCGTCGTGCCTGGCGCCCTGGATCGGACGGAACGGGTGCAGGTGCGCCGGACGCGGCCCGTCGGGTCGCACCCGGTCCCAGTACCGCGACCCGAGCCCGACGATGCACGTCAGGCCTCCCTCCGACTGCCGGAAGCCCACCGCCCGCACGAGCGAGCCGACGTCCGCGGCGACGTCGAGCACACGGTCAGCAGCGCCCGGCGTGTCGCGCACGCTCACGACGAGGAAGACGGCGGACGAGGTGAGCGTGCCGAGCACCGCCTGCGACTCGGGCACGTCGGCGGGGACACCCGGCGCGGTGCCGGTCCCTTCGATCGCGTTCAGGGGCACGGCACGAGCCTTTCACGTGCGGTGACGCCCTGCACCCGTGCCATCACGACGCCGGAGCCTCGTCCGTGACGTCCGCGACCGTCGCCCCCAGGACGCGGACCGCGTCGTCCGCCGCGAGCCGGACTCCGACCCCGTGCGCCCCGCCGCCGAGCGAGATCGTGCCGTCCACGCGCTCGTCCGCGACCACCGGCCAGGCGCGGGTCGCGCCGAACGGCGTGATCGTGCCGCGCTCGTACCCGGTGACGTCCTTCGCGACCGCGGCGTCCGGCATCGACAGCCGCGAGACGCCGAGCAGCGCACGCAGCTTCGGCCACGAGATCGTCCGGTCGCCCGGGACCAGGACGAACAGGTAGTCGTCGTCGCCGCGGCGCACGACGAGCGTCTTCACGATTCGGCTCGGTTCGACGCCCTGGAGCTCGGCCGCCTCGACGAGGAGCGCGCCCGCGTGTGCTGCGTCAGCTCGTACGGGATCCCGGTGGCGTCCAGGGCGGCGACGACGGTCTCGGTGCTCATGTCACCGAGCGTAGGTCGTGCGGCGGGACGCGTCAGCCGGGCCTACCCGTGCGATCGCCGAGAGCCCGACGACGTCACTCGGTGTCCGCCTCGCGCGCCGCCTCCGTGGGGGCGGCCGTGGGGTCGGTGGTGCCCCCGGTCGGTGCGCTGGTCGCGGTGTCGCCGGTCGGCGTCGGCGTCGGGGTGCCGGTGGGAGTGGGAGCGGGGGTCGGGTCGCTGCCGTCCGGCCCGGACGAGACGACGATCGTGACCGTCGAGCCCGCATCGACCTCGGAGCCCTCGACCACCTCGATGCCGTCGCCCCGCGTCAAGCTCAGCACGCCACCCGCCGGCACGGTGTCCGACGGCTGCTCGGTCGGGTCGACGACGACCTTCAGCCCCAGGTCCACGAGCGCCGCCTGCACCGCGTCGGCGTCCTGGCCCACGAGCCCGGTCGGGATCGTCACGGTCGTCGCGGGCTTCTGGCCCTGCGACACGACGACCTGGACCGTCGAGCCGGCCTTGACCGCGGTGCCCGCACCTGGCGTCGTGCTGACGACCGAGCCCTTCGGCACGTCGTCCGAGTACGCCGTCGTCGGGTCCGCGACCTTCAGGCCCAGGGCCTTGAGCTTGGCCTGCACCGTCGCGAGCGGCTGACCTGCCAGCCCGTCGGGGATCTTCACCGTCGTCGCGGGCTTCTGGCCCTGCGACACGACGACCTGGACCGTCGAGCCGGCCTTGACCGCGGTGCCCGCGCCCGGCGTCGTGCTGACGACCGAGCCCTTCGGCACGTCGTCCGAGTACGCCGTCGTCGGGTCCGCGACCTTCAGGCCCAGGGCCTTGAGCTTGGCCTGCACCGTCGCGAGCGGCTGACCCGCCAGCCCGTCGGGGATCTTCACCGTCGTCGCGGGCTTCTGGCCCTGCGACACGACGGCCCGGACGGTCGAACCCACCTTGACCTTGCTGCCCGATCCGGGCGTCACGCGCAGGACCGAGCCCGCCTTCACGGTGGCCGAGTACGCCTTGGTCGGCTTCGCGACCTTCAGGCCGAGACCCTCGAGCTTCTTCTGCACCGTCGCGAACGGCTGCCCGACGAGGCCCTTCGGGACCACGATGGTCGCCGCAGCGGGCTCCGGCGTCGTGGGCGTGGTCGTGCGGTCCGACGGCGCCTGCGGCGCGTCCTCGACGTCGACCGGGGCGGAGACCCCGGTGTAGTCCGTGACGGGAGTCCCTGTCGGGAGCAGGCCGCCCCCGTGGAACTCGAAGTGCCACGGCTCGGGCTTGCTGCCGTCGAGGTGCGCCCACGACGGGTTGTCCCAGCCGTACGCGGGGCCGTGCTGACGCAGCCACTGGTACTCGGCGGACAGACCCGTCGAGATGGGATAGCCCATGTCGACGGCGATGCCCCAGCCGTGGTTCGACGTCCCCGGAACGGCCGCAAGGTCGGGCTTGGTCTTGCGGAGCTCGATCTGGACCGCGAGCGGACGGTAGGAGTCCGTGATCGGGATCGGGTGCCCGAACTGCTTCTCGAAGAGCTCGCTCAGCGCCTCGAGCCGGTTCGCCGCGTCGCAGCGCAGCCTGTGGCCGGGTGCGAAGTCCAACGGGCACAGCACGGAGTCGGGAAGCTCTCCGTTCTTGTACCCGTCGATGCTGGTCCCGTAGCGGTCGACGAGCGTCGTGAGCTGGTCGGCCAGGCTACCGGTGAGGGGCGCGGTGCCCACGTTGTCGACGGCGCCCGGCTCCGCCAGGCTGTCCGCCTCGACGTCAGCGGCCTCGGCCGCGTCGAGGACGGTCGCGAGACGCTCGGCGGCAGCGACGACGTCGTCCCAGGTCACGGGCGTGGCACCGCCCTGCTCGTCGGGGTCCGCGAGCGGGTCTGTGGTGGCGGCCGTGCTCACGCCGGGGGCCGAGGATCCAGTCCCTGCCGACGACGGCCCGGAGGGCGCCGACGCATCCGTCCCCGTGCCGGGCGTCGCCGTCGCCGACGGGGTGGGGTCGCTCGACGGGGTGCTCTGGTCCGTCGGGGCGGCGGTCGGCGGGGCGATAGGCGTCGCGACGGAGCCGTCGGGGCCGGTCGTCGGTACCGTGCCGGGGGTCGTGGTCGCGTCGTCCGAGGGCGCGGGGACCGTGCCGGCCGGGCTGGTGGGCGCGACCGTCGGTCCCGGGGTCGGTCCCGCGGTCGGAACGTCCGACGCCGGCGCGGGGGACGGAGCCTCCGTCGGGGCGGCCCCGGTCGGCACCGCGGTCGGGGTGGCGCCGGGAGGGGTCGCGGACGGGCTCGTCGGCTGATCCACCGACGGCATGCTGCCCTGGACCGCCGTCGTCGCCGGGTCGGGGATCAGGGAGTCGGCCGTGCCGTCGTCGAGCGTCCCGGCGGGGCTCGTGGGGTTCGCCTGCGGCACGTCCCCGGTCGTGGACGGGTCGGCGTCCGCAGCCACGCCGGCCGGGTCGTCCGGCCCCGCGGGGGCGTCGGCCGCGGTGTCCGTCGGCGTCGACCCGGGTGTCGGCAGCGCGCCCGTCGGAGCGGCGCCCTCCGCGGCCAGGACCCCCGTGGTCGCACCGTCGCTCGGCAGGGTCGGGGACGCCGTGCTGGTCGGGGACGACGTGCTCGAGGGCGCGGGACTCTCGGTCGATGTCGGTGCGGTGGCGTCCGTCGTCGGCGTGGCCTCGTGGTCGGCGCTCGCCGTGGTCTTCCCGACCGCCTTGTCCCACGGCGACGTCGTCAGCGGGTCGGGCGGCTCGAGCGCGCTGACCGGCAGGTCGACGGGGGCGTGAGCGCGGCGGTCGCGGCAACCTGCGCGTCGTAGGTGACCAGGAGCATCCCGGTCTCGCTCGCCGCCTGGGCGACGGGGCCGCCGACCGCCTCGATGTGGGCGGCGACGTAGTCGTCGGCGCGGGTGAGGAGCGCGAGGACGTCGTCCCGGTCGAGCGCGGGCGTGGGGGCCGTCGCGACGTGCGGCGTGGTCGTCGTCGCGCTCACGCTCACGCCCGTCGTGCCGCCGGTCGTCGTCGGTCCCATGACCGACGGGGACGACGCCCCAGCCGGTACGTGGGCCCCGACACCCTGGGCGCTCGCGGCGCCGAGGGCTCCGAGGAGGCTGCGGCGGCGAGCGCGACGACGACGCTCGCCCGGCGGGCCGGACCGCCGGACCGCTTGCGCGTGGTGGGACGGGTCTGCATGACTCCCCTGGTAGACGTGGCGTCGCGCCCGGTGACCGCGGTCACACGTGAGGCGCCGTTCCCAGCCTGCGCCATCTTCGCGTCGTGCGCTACATCGCGTCCCACGGGATGCACCTTACGTCCTCGAGATGACTGCGTGACAACGCTGCCATCCAGAAGAGTTCACCCGGACGCCACCGCGCGGTCGCCGAGCCTCCGACGCGACCCGGCGCGCCCCGTCACCGCCCCAGGGCCGACATGTCCTCGTAGCGCTCCCCGGTGACGTTCTCCGGACGGAAGGCGGAGTCGAGGGTGGCGAGGTCGGCGTCGGACAGGCGGACCGCAGCGGCCCCGACGTTGTCCTCGAGGTACCGCTCGTGCCGCGTCCCCGGGATCGGCACGACGTCGTCGCCCTGGGCCAGGACCCACGCGAGCGCGACCTGCGCCGGCGTGGCGCCGAGCCCTCCGCGATCCCGCGGACGACGTCCACGAGCGCCAGGTTCGCGTCGAACGCCTCCCCGGCGAACCGGGGGTTGCTCGCCCGGAAGTCGCCGTCGCCCAGCCGGTCGCGCGTGACGGCACCCGTGAGGAACCCCGGCCGAGCGGCGAGTACGGCACCAGCCCGATGCCCAGCTCGCGCAGGGTCGGCAGGATCTCGGGCTCGACATCACGGCTCCACAGCGAGTACTCGGTCTGGAGGGCCGTCAACGGGTGGACGGCGTGCGCCCGACGGATCGTCGACGCGCCCGCCTCGGAGATCCCGAGGTGGCGCACCTTCCCGGCCTCGACGAGCTCGGCCAGCGCACCGAACGTCTCCTCGACGGGGACGGTCGGGTCGACCCGGTGCTGGTAGTAGAGGTCCACGTGGTCGAGCCCGAGGCGGCGCAGGCTGCCGTCGATCGACTCGCGCACGTACGCGGGGCTGCCGTCGAACCCGCGGTCCACGGGGCGGGGCCCGGTCACCTTGATGCCGAACTTCGTGGCGACCACGACGTCGTCCCGGTCCACCCCGAGCTGCGCAGCGCCCGGCCCAGCAGCTCCTCGTTCGTGTGCGGGCCGTACATGTCGGCGGTGTCGAAGAACCGCACGCCCAGCTCGAGCGCGCGGTGGATCGTCCGGACGGACTCGGCGTCCGTCGTCGAGCCGGAGCCCGAGGACGCGCCGTAGAACGCGGACATGCCCATGCAGCCGAGGCCGAGGGCCGAGACGGTGAGCGCGGCGTCGCCGGCGCCGAGGACGCGGGAGGAGAGCGTGGTGGTCATGCCGTCGAGCGTGGACCTTCGAGCGCGCTCGAGGTCAACCCCGCCCCTCCAGGTCGAAGCAGACGAGCCGCTGCTCGTAGATGCCGATCTTGGCGTCGATCGCGCGCAGGTTCTCCCGCGTCGCCTCGAGCTCCGCGAGCACCCGGTCGCGGTGGGCGCGCAACAGGGTGAGTCGCGCTTCCTCGTTCCCGTCGCCCTCGCGGCACAGCGCCGCGTACTCCCGGAGCTCGGCGATGCCCATGCCCGTCGCCCGGAGCCGGGTCAGCATGACGATCCAGCCGAGGTCCGCCGGCGAGTACCGGCGGTGGCCCGACGGCGCCCGGTCGACCGGGTCCAGCATGAGCCCGTCGCGCTCGTAGTAGCGCAGCGTGTGGACGGTGAGCCCGGTCGCAGCGGCGGCGTCGGCGATGCTGAGGCCGCCGAGGGCGGCCGTGGTGGTGGTCACTCTCCCAGTGTGCGCCGAACGCTAGGGTGACGGCCCATGGACCTGCTGAGCACGGCCACGGACCGCGACGTCGCCTTCACCGCCGCCGTCCTCGGGATCGCCGGGTTCGCCTGGTTCGGCTGGGCGCAGGAGGCACCGCCCGCGTCGTGGCGCCTCCCGCTCGGGATCGCGTCCGGGCTCTGCTTCGCGGCCGCGGTCGTCGGGGGCGTCCTGGGTGTCCGCTGGTGGGACACGCCGACGGCACTCGCGACGTCGTCCGACGGCGTCCGGTTCGGCGTGATCGTCGCGATCGAGGCCGTCCTGTGCGCGGCCGGGGCGGTCGTGCTGGCCCGGACCGGCAACGCCGCCTGGGTGAGCGCGTGGATCTGCGGCGTCGTCGGGATCCACTTCGTCCCGCTCGCGCGCGTCTTCCACGACACGGGGTTCGTCGTGCTCGCGGTGCTCCTCGTCGGCTTCGCCGTGGGCTCCTGGGTGTGGGGCCGGGGTCGAGCCTCGCGCCCAGCGCGCTCGTCGGGGTCCTCGCCGGGTCGACGTTCGCGCTGTTCACCGCGCGTGCCCTCGTCACGTTGGCGGTCGGGGACGGGCCCGCCGCGACGGAGCACTAGCCACGCAGGACCGGCACAAAAAGGTCACAGCGTTCCCAGGTCGCTGCGGCACGATGGACCCATGCCCACCGATCTCGACGTCGTCACGTCCGCCGCCGCGACCCGCCCGGAGCGCCGCAACGCGGGCAGGCACGCATGGGACGGCCGCCGCAGCGTCGTGGGCGCCGTCGTCGGGCTGGCCCTGGTCGCACCGCTCGCGGCGTGCACCGGCGACGGGACGGTCGACACGGACGCGGTGCGCCAGTTCGTGCAGGACGCGAGCGAGCAGACGCAGCAGATCACGTCCGACGTGCAGCGCCTCGGCAGCCAGCTCGGGTCGATGAAGAGCCAGGGGAACGCGGCGCTCCAGCAGGCGCAGCAGGCCGGCGACGAGGCGCGCAAGGCGCTCGACGAGGCGCAGAAGTCCACGTCGACCCTGTCGACGTCCGCGCGTCAGAAGCTCGACGACGCCTACGCGGACCTCGAGGACGCCCGAACCAAGCTAGAGACGCTCAAGGGCAAGCTCCCCACCACGAGCCAGGCCCGGGCCACCATCGACGACGTCCAGAAGCAGCTCGACAGCCTGGCCACGTCGATCACGAAGACGGTGGGCTGACCGGCTCGTCCGGGCCGCGACCGTCCCCGAGCTCGTCGAACACCGTCACGAGCGTCCGCCAGTAGGTCGCACCGTCACGCGTCCGGGTCACGAGGCCCCGGTCGACGAGGTCACGCCGGACGCCGACGGGGTCGTCGACGAAGGTCGCGAGGCGGTCGGTCAGCTCGCGTTCAGTGACGGGCTCGTCGAGCACGAGGACCCGGGTCGCGACGTAGGCGAACAGCAGGTCGCGGTCCGCGGCGCGCCGCGGCAGACGCTCGAGCCGACCGCGCACGAGGAACCGGGTGGGGTCAGGAGTGCTCACGGCACCACTCTCGCACCGCCCTCCACCGAACCTCCACGAGTTTGTAACCCCTACTCTGTTTTCACTCTGTCTTCTCGCAGGAAAGCACGGCAGACTTGTGCCGTGACGTCGCCGCTGACCTCAGGCCCGATGTCGTGGCGCGAGGACGCGGCCACGACGTCTCTCGCGGCGCGCTACGCAGCGGCAGGCCTCCTCGCCGTCGCGGCCCTCCTCTTCCTCGGCGGTGGCCACGAGGCCCTCGCCACCGCCCTGCACGACGCCCGCACCCAGACCGCCGCGCTCGACGTCGACCTCGCCCGGGTCGACGGCGAGCTCGATGCCCTCTCGGGGGCGCTCGCCACCGAGGTCACCGACGCGGTCGAGTCCGCCCGCGCCGCGACCGTCGCCGCCGAGGAGGCGCTCGCCGGTGCCGCTCAGGACGTCGTCGACGCCGCCGACGAGGCGCGCGCCGCCGTCGCACTGTCCGACGCGCAGGTCGCGCTCGAGGCTGCGGCTGCCCAGGTGCGGCACGTGCGCGGCAAGCTCAGCGGTGGCCCGGTCGGCGGCGGCGCGGTCGGCGAGTCGCTCACCGAGCTCCTCGCCCACCTCGACGCTCTCCGGCTCGGCCAGGCCTGAGCCCTCCGCTCCATCTGTCCCCCGCGCCGCGCCCGAGCGCGGAGCCGCCGTCGTGCGTAGCGTCGGACCGTGACCTCGACCGTGACCACCGCCGACGCCGTCGGGTCGCGTGCCCGGCGCACCTGGGTCCGCGCCCGGCTGGCGCTCTCCTCGCGCGGACGTCAGGGCCCGTTCGCGCCGCACGAGCGGTGGCCCGCGCTCGCCCGGCTCGACCGTGAGGTCGCCGTCCGCACGGACACCCTCGACCTCGGCCGCGCGGCCGACAAGGCGCTGCGCGGGCTCAGCCGGCTCGCGGACCACTCCGTCCTGTGGGCCGGTGTCGGGGCGGGGCTCGCCGCCACGGGTCCGACCGGGCGCCGGGCCGCGGTCCGGGGCGCCGCGACGCTGGCGGCCGCGAGCGCCGTCGCGAACCTGGTCGCCAAGCCGTTGCTGGGCGGCGAGCGGCCCGCCGCGTCCGGGCTGGACGTGCTGCGCCACCTGACCGACCCGCCGACGTCGGGGTCGTTCCCGTCGGGTCACAGCGCGTCGGCGGCGGCGTTCACGCTCGGGGTCGCGACCGAGTGGCCGGCGGCGGGGGCCGCGCTCGCCCCGCTGGCGGCGGCCGTCGCGTACTCGCGGCTGCACGTCGGGGCGCACTGGTTCTCGGACGTGGCAGGTGGGCTCGCGATCGGTGTCGGCGTCGCGGCCGTGGGACGGCTCGTGGTGCCGAGGCCCGTCCGGCAGGAGCCGCCACCGGCGCCCGCTCCGGCCGCGGACGTCCCCGCGCTGCCCGACGGCGCCGGGCTGTTCGTCGTGGTGAACCCCGCCTCGGGCCCCGACGACACCGACCTGGGCGCCGCGATCCGGTCCGCGCTGCCGGAGGCGCAGGTCCACGAGCTCGCCGAGCACGACGACGTCGCGCGCCTCGTCGCGGACGCGGTCCAGGACGGCGCCCGGGCCGTCGGGGTCTCGGGGGTGACGGGACGGTCGGCTCGGTCGCTGCGGCGGCGCGCTCGGGCGACGTGCCGCTCGTCGTCTTCCCCGGCGGGACGCTCAACCACTTCGCCAAGGCCGTGCACCTCGACGGACGGGACGTGGACGACCCGGTCGCGCTCGTCGCGGAGGCCGTCCGATCCGGCACGGGCGTCGTCGTGGACGTCGGCGACCTCGAGGTCCACGTGCCCGGCGACGAGCGCGTGACCCGGACCGTCCTCAACACGTTCGCGGTCGGCGCGTACCCGGACCTCGTGGCGCGGCGCGAACGGCTCGAGTCGCGGCTCGGCAAGTGGGCGGCCGCGGTCGTCGCGGCGGCCCAGACCCTGCCCGGCGCCGAGCCGCTGCCCGTCAAGGGTCCGCTGGGCGAGCGGGCCGTCTGGTCGCTGTTCGCCGGGATCGACCGGTACGCGCCGCGCGGCCCGGCGCCCGTCGAGCGGACCCGCCTCGACGACGGCATCCTCGACGTCCGCGCCGCCCTCGCCGAGCGCCGACCGAGCCGCACCCGCGTCCTCGCACGCACCGTGCTCGACGGCGTCGGGTCGCGCCTCGCGTCCCGGATCCCCCGGACCCGGGCCTGGCTCGCGACCGCCGCCGACGAGGTCGACACCCTCGAGCTCGAGCTTCCCGCCGGGACGGTCGTCGCGCACGACGGCGAGACCCTCACCCTGGGCGAGCCGGCGTCGTCGGGCGAGGGTGCGCCGTCGGACGACGCCCGGGTGCGGGTGCGGCTCGCGCTGCGGCCCGGGGCGCTGCGCGTCTACGCACCCGCGGAACAGCAACCGGACCCGGAGAGTTGAGGCGGACATGACGCTGGAGCTCGGCCTGGACACGTTCGGTGACGTCACCGCCCTTCCCGACGGGACCCCTCGACCGGCAGGACAGGTGATCCGCGACGTCGTCGAGGAGGCCGTCCTCGCCGACCGGGTGGGCCTCGACTTCTTCGGGATCGGGGAGCACCACCGCGCCGACTTCGCGGTCTCCGCGCCCGAGGTCGTGCTCGCCGCGATCGCCGGCCGCACGGAACGGATCCGGCTGGGCTCCGCGGTGACGGTGCTGTCGTCCGACGACCCGGTGCGCGTGTACGAGCGGTTCGCGACCCTCGACGGCGTGTCCGACGGGCGCGCCGAGGTGATCCTGGGCCGCGGGTCGTTCGTCGAGTCGTTCCCGCTGTTCGGGTACGACCTCACCGAGTACGAGGACCTGTTCGAGGAGAAGCTCGAGCTGTTCGACGCGCTGCGCACCGAGAAGGCCGTGTCGTGGGCCGGGTCGAAGCGCGCCTCCCTGAAGAACCAGCACGTCTACCCCAAGACCGAACGAGGTTCGCTGACCACGTGGATCGGCGTCGGCGGGTCGCCCGAGTCCGTCGTGCGGACCGCGCGCTACGGCCTGCCCATGATGCTCGCGATCATCGGCGGCGAACCCGCCCGGTTCCGCCCCTACGTGGACCTCTACTGGCGGGCGCTCGGCGAGTTCGGGTGGTCGGAACAACCCGGCGGCGGGCCGGGACGCGTCGGCGTCCACTCCCCGGGCACGTCGCCGAGACCGACGAGCAGGCCCGGGAGGAGATCTACGAGCACTTCGAGGCGACGAACAACCGGATCGGCGCCGAGCGCGGCTGGCCGCCCTACTCGCGCTCCCGCTTCCGGCACGACGTCGGGCCCGACGGCTCGCTGTACGTCGGGTCGCCCGAGACCGTGGCCCAGAAGATCGCGGCGACCGTCGACCGGCTCGGCGCGACCCGGTTCGACCTCAAGTACTCGACCGGGACGCTGCCCCACGAGACGCTGATGCGGTCGATCGAGCTCTACGGGACGCAGGTCGCCCCGCGGGTCCGGGAGCTCCTGGCCGACGCGAACTGAGGACGGCGGCCGCTACGCGGGGACCAAGGTCCCACCCGTCCGCGACCTTGGGCTCAGGATCGGTCGACCCCAGGGCGAAAGACTCTTCTCAGAAGCCGGGGACACCGAAGAACCGGTCGATGAGAGGAACGATCATGAGCACGCTGGAACGCTCGCACACACTGCCCAGCATGGGCGCGTGGAAGACGCCGCTCGTCGCGGTCGCCAACACCCCGACCCGGGTCGTGCTCGCACTGACCCGCGTGGTCCTCGGGTTCTACTTCCTGTGGGCCTTCCTGGACAAGACCTTCGGACTCCACTTCTCGACCCCGACCGCGAAGGCCTGGATCCGGGGCGGCAGCCCGACCACCGGGTACCTCAAGGGCGTCGCCGGTCCCTTCAAGGGGGTCTTCAACTCGATCGCAGGCAACACGGCGGTCGACTGGCTCTTCATGATCGGCCTCCTCGGCATCGGCGTCGCCCTGATCCTCGGCGTCGGCATGCGGATCGCGGCGGTGTCGAGCCTCGCGATGCTCACGTTCATGTACCTCGCGTCGCTGCCGCTGACCACGAACCCGGTCATCGACGACCACGTGATCGAGGCGCTCGGCATCCTGGTCGTCGTGCTCGTCGGCGCCGGCGACGCGTACGGGCTCGGCACCTGGTGGAAGGGCACGAAGATGGTCCAGCGGTTCCGCTGGCTCGCCTGACCACCCCTGAACGGCGCACGAGGACGGCCCCGCCCTGGGCCGTCCTCGTGTGCGACACTCCGACCGTGGCCGACACCGCACCTTCCGCGCACGCCGAGCCGCTGGGGAGCGACGCGACCCAGCGGCTCGTCGACGCGCTCGTGGCGATCACCAGCCCCCTCGACCTCGACACGATCCTCGCCCGCATCGTCGAGGGCGCCATGACCATGACGGGGGCGCGCTACGGCGCGCTCGGCGTCTACGACGGCACCCGCCTCGAACGCTTCCTCCCCCACGGCCTCACCGAGGACGAGATCGCCCGGATCGACCACTGGCCGCACGGCGAGGGCCTCCTGGGGCTCGTCATGGACGAAGCCCGCCCGGTGCGCGCGGACGACATCGCGCGCGACCCACGGGCGGCGGGGCTCCCCGCCGGACATCCGCCGATGACGACGTTCCTCGGTGTCCCCATCACGGTGCGCGACACGGTCTACGGGAACCTCTACCTCACCGACAAGGCCGGCGGAGCGCCGTTCGGCGCCGAGGACGAGAGCGTCGTCGTCGCGTTCGCGTCCGCCGCCGGGGCCACGATCGAGAACGCGCGGCTCCACCACCGGGCCCGCGAGGCGGCCGTCGCCGACGACCGGGAGCGCATCGCGCGCGACCTGCACGACGTCGTCGTGCAGCGCCTGTTCGCCGCGGGCCTGGGCCTCATGTCGGTCGTCCCTCGCCTGTCCGACGACGTCCGGGCCGTCGTCGAGGCCACCGTCACCGATCTCGACGAGACCATCAGCGAGATCCGCACGACGATCTCGGACCTGAGGAGCAATCCGTCGAAGGACGCGCTCCCCTCGCCGAGCGCGTCGCGGACGTCGCCGCGGCCGCGCGCCGCGTCCTGGGCTTCTCGCCCCGGGTGACCGTGGTCAGCGAACCGGGCACGGAGGTCGCCGTGGAGGTCGCGGACCAGCTCGTCGTGGTGCTCGGCGAGGCGCTCACCAACGTGGGCCGCCACGCCTCGGCCCGCGACGTGGCCGTCGAGCTGCGCGTCGATCGGGACGCCGTCGTGCTCGAAGTGGCGGACGACGGGGTGGGCTTCGAGCGAGGAGGCCACGAGAGCGGGCTGCGCAACCTCGCGAGCCGCGCCGAGCGTCTCGGCGGTCTGCTCACCGTCGAGACCGAGGAGGGAACGGGCACCCGGCTGCGCTGGACGGTCCCCGTGGACGGTCCCGTTCAGCGCTGAGCGCCGCGTCGGGGGTCGTCGGTCCGTGCCGCCCTGCGCTCGGTCGCGAGAACCGCCACCTGGGTGCGCCGCTGGAGCCCCAGCTTCGCGAGGACGTGCGAGACGTGGTTCTTGACCGTCTTCTCGGCCAGGAACAGCCGAGCGCCGATCTCACGGTTCGTGAGCCCCTCCCCGATCAGCGACACGATCTGTCGCTCGTGCGGCGTCAGCGCCCGCAGCGGGTCCTCCTCCTCGTTGCGTCGGCTCGCCTCGCGCAGCCGCTGCATCACCCGTGCGGTGCTCGCCGCATCGAGCAGCGACCCGCCCGCAGCCACAGTCCGGACGGCGCCCACGAGGTCGCTGCCGTGGATCTGCTTGAGCACGTAGCCCGCGGCACCGGCGAGGACCGCGTCGAGCAGCGCCTCGTCGTCCGAGAACGAGGTGAGCATCAGGCACGCGAGGTCCGGCCGCGACGAACGCAGCTCACGGCAGACCTCGACCCCCGAGCCGTCAGGAAGGCGCACGTCGAGCACCGCCACGTCCGGGCGCACGGCCGGGACTCGCGCCAGCGCCGAGGCCGCGGTGCCCGCCTCCCCGACCACGGTGATGTCGGGCTCGGCCTCGAGCAGCGCTGCGACGCCCCGGCGCACGACCTCGTGGTCGTCGAGCAGGAAGACACGGATCGGTTCGGCCACGGTCCAGACGCTACGCGTGCCACGCCCCCGCTCGCGACCACGACGCGGCACCGGACGGGACCAAGGTCCCGCGCCGACAGGACCTCGGCCCGTCGAGGGTGTGACGACAACCCGGGTAGACCGGTAGGAGCGAGCAGCAACAAGGAGGCGCACCATGAACCACGACGACCCGGGCAGCGGCGGCTCCGCGATCCTCGTCGGCGTCGATGGGTCCGCCGCGAGCGGGCGAGCGCTCGACTGGGCGGGCCAGGAGGCCGCGGCCCGCGAGTGCGAGCTCCTCGTCGTCTACTGCGAGTACGCGCCCCTGCTCGAGCAGCCGTTCGTCGCCGGGGACTACGCGGATCCCGACCCCAGCGTCGCGCGGTTCGGGGCTGCGGTGCTCGCCGCCGCGGTACGACGCGTGCACGAGAGGCAACCAGGCGTCCTGGTCCGGACCGAGCTGCGCACCGGGCCCGTGTTCGACACGCTGCTCCGCGCGGCCGCCGAGGAGCTGCCGCAGGTCCAGCTCGTCGTGCTCGGTCGTGAGGGCATCGGTGCCGTCGGCGGCGCGTTCCTCGGCTCGTCCAGCATCCGTGTCGCCGCACACAACACGGTCCCGACGGTCGTCGTCCCCGGGACGCTGCCCTTGACCGGCGACGGCGACGGCCAGCGGTTCGACGCGGCGCCCGCGGGGTCGGTCGTCGTCGGGTTCGACGGCTCGGCCCACGGCAAGGCGGCCGTCGCCTGCGCCCTGGACGAGGCCGCGCTCCGCGACACCGGGCTCACCGTCGTCGTCGCGGGCCGGCACCGTCTCCCCTCGCGGGTCTCGGCGATCCGCGGCCGCGGACCGGGCGAGGCGCAGCCGGGCAGCTGACCTCACGCGACGCCCTGCTGCTTCGTCGCGCCGTCGAGTCCGCGGCCCGGGACCGCGTGCACGCCCGCGAGCACACGGTCCCCCTGCACGTGCGCGTCGTCGACGCCGAACCCGGGCGGGCCCTCGTCGCCACCGCCCGGCAGGCGTCGCTGCTCGTCGTCGGGGCACGCGGCCTGAGCCACGGCGCCGGTGTCCCGCTCGGTCCCGTGAGCCACGCCGTCGTCGGCCGCGCACCGTGCCCCGTCGTCGTAGTACCGCTCCCGCACCCGCAGCCGTCCGAGGCAGGCAGCCCGGCACGCGGGGCGCAGCACTCGAGCGATCAGCCTTCGGACGCCCCGTGCTCGGTGACGAATCGTTCCACCCGGCGATCCGGCACGAGCCACAGCAGTGCGACCGCCGCGTACAGCGCCACGCCGACGTACGGCACCCAGAACGAGGCGATGATGCCCGCCAGGTAGGCGACCGGCGAGAGCTTGCCCTTGCGGTCGGCGCCGATCGCGCTCGCGAGCGGACCGGCCGGTCCCTGCCCGCGGATGAGCGTCCGCTGCAGGAGCCAGTACGCGGCAGCCGCGGCGAGCAGGTCGATGCCGTAGACCCCCGTCGGGACCGGGTCGAAACCGGTGTCGTCCATCCACGACGTCGTGAACGGGAGCAGCGAGAGCCAGAACAGCAGGTGGAGATTTGCCCAAAGAACCGTTCCGTTCACCTTCGACACGAGCTGGAGCAGGTGGTGATGGTTGTTCCAGTAGATCCCCACATAGACAAAGCTCAGCAGGTACGTGAGGAAGGTGGGCACGACCTCGCGCAGGTCGTGCCACGAGGATCCCTCGGGGGTGCGGAGCTCGAGCACCATGATCGTGATGATGATGGCGAGCACGCCGTCGCTGAACGCCTCGAGCCGGGACTTGCCCACGTCCTCAGCCCGCCCTGCGCAACACGTCGCCGCGCTCGAGCTCGTCGCGTCTGACACCCCGGAGGAGGATGCCGGCGGCGTCACCGGCGGTGGCCGTGTCGGTGCGCCTGCGGAACTGCTCGATCCCGTCGATCGCCGTCCGCGCGACGACGGTCCCGCCCCGCACCACCTCGATGGCGTCCCCTCGGTGAGCGGTGCCCTCCGCGACCGTGCCGGTCGCGACGGTGCCGCGCCCGGTGATCGAGAACACGTCCTCGACCGTGAACGAGAACGGGACGGACGTCAGGTCCGCCGTCGACGCGGTGGACGTCAGCGTCACGTCGGACGGCGCCGGCACGGCGGGCACGGCCGCCTCGTGCGCACCGATCATGCCCGGCACGGGTGCGTCGGGGGATGCGGTGAGGAAGGGCTCACGCCTACGCCGGAACAGTCCCATGCGACGAGCCTGCCACACGAGGGCAGGCGGTCCCGTCGCACCGCGCGGGATGCCGAGCCGCAGGCACCCCGGGCTGTGACGGCGCCGGTCCCCGAGAGAGTCTCCCGACACCGTAGGTTGAGCCGGTGACCGAGCTGCTGTTCTCCTACGGGACCCTGCGCCTGCCGACCGTACAGCGAGCGAACTTCGGCCGACTGCTCGACGGCACCAACGACACACTCCCCGGGTTCCGTCTCGGGACGGTCCGGATCACGGACCCGGCCGTCGTCGCACAGTCGGGCTCGGACGAGCACCCCGTCCTCGTACGCACCGACGATCCACGCGACCAGGTCGCGGGGACAGCACTCGAGGTCACGCCGGACGACCTCACCGCTGCGGACGCGTACGAGGTCGACGACTACGTGCGCACCCGGACGACGCTCGCCTCGGGCCGCGAGGCGTGGGTCTACGTGGCGGCCGACGACGCCTGAGCGCCCCCCGCAGTGGACGCGGCGACTGCGGCCGCGGCAGCGGACCGGGCCGGCTCGACGAGCCTCGGGCTGTCGGGACGGGTGTTGTCGACCACGAGCGACGCGCGCCCCCATGGCCCGGCGGCCGCGAAGTAGAGCCGTTGCGCGCCCTCGTAGCGCCCGTGCCGGGGGTCGTCGGGCGCGAGGCCGTCCCGCTCGGACATCCGCCGGGCCGCCTCGGCGAACGGCACGTCCAGGAAGACCGAGAAGTCCCACAGCCCGACGAGCTCGTCGCGGTGCAGGAACGCGCCCTCGACGAGGACGAGCGCGTCGCGCGTCGCACCCGGCGGCTCGCGAGCCGCTGCGGCGAGGGCGCCGAGGTCGTACGCGTCGAGCCAGAACCCCTCCGGGGAGCTCCTCCCCCGGGCGTGACGCACGGACGGCGGGTTGAAGAAGTCGTCCGCGTGCAGGACGACGACGGGCCGACCGGTGACGCGCTCGGTCAGGCTCGACGCGAAGCGGGTCTTGCCGCTGGCCCCGATGCCGTCGACGGCGACCCGCGCCGACGTGTCCTGCGGGATGGCGCGCGTCAGCCGCTCGACAACCGCATCGAGGTCATCACTCACCTGTTCCTCCCTCGGTCTACGAGCTCGTGGGGGTGTCGAGGACGATCACTCGTCGCCCCCGAGCTCATGCCCGGAGAAGTCCGGTGTCCGGGGAGCGTCGTGCTGCCGCACGTCGAAGAGACTCGGATCATCCCCCGCGAGCCCGCCGAGCTGTTCGACGAGCCACGTACCGAGCTTGCGTTCCGCGGGGCTCGGCACCGAGACGGCCTCGGTGAGGATCTCCCGGACCTCGGCCTCCATCGAGCGCCCGTGCGCCGCGGCCCGGACCCGGATCTTCTGCTTCACGTCGTCGTCGAGACCTCGGACCGTGATGGTCGACATGTGGCCATCTCGCTCATGTCAGCATTGACAGCAACGCTAGCAAGTGGCGCGGCGGCGAATGAGGTTGCCACGAGTTGAGAGAATGGAAGCCCGTGAGCACCGAACCCCGCACCCCGACGCCCGACCCCGGGCAGCGCCGTCGAGCGCGCCTTGACGCCGGCGGCGACGCGCACGCGGACGTCGCGCGCCCCGAGGTTGGCCGGCGGTCGGGCGGTCGGTCGAGGCGCGGCAACCGCCGCCGCGGCAACGGGCCCCGCAGCGACCGGCCCACGACGCCCCGCGTGAGCACCGCCCACCTGGAGCGCATGCGCGCGAGGCGCGACGCCGTCGTCGTGCCGCCCATCACGTACCCCGAGCAGCTCCCGGTGAGCGCGCACCGCGACGAGATCGCGGAGGCTATCCGGGACCACCAGGTCGTGATCGTCGCGGGCGAGACGGGCTCCGGGAAGACGACGCAGCTTCCCAAGATCCTCCTCGACCTGGGGCGCGGGCGGGCAGGCCAGATCGCGCACACGCAGCCGCGTCGTCTGGCGGCCCGGAGCGTCGCGGAGCGCATCGCGGAAGAGATCGGGACGCCGCTCGGCGAGATCGTCGGCTACCAGGTCCGGTTCACGGACGAGTCGTCAGACGGGACGCTCGTCAAGGTCATGACCGACGGCATCCTGCTGGCCGCGATCCAGCGGGACCCGCAGCTCCTCGCGTACGACACGATCGTCGTCGACGAGGCGCACGAGCGGTCCCTCAACATCGACTTCCTGCTCGGGTACCTGTCGCGCCTGCTGCCGCAGCGGCCGGACCTCAAGCTCGTCATCACGTCCGCGACGATCGACTCCGAGCGGTTCGCGAGGCACTTCGGGTCCGACGGCGCCCCCGCGCCCGTCATCGAGGTGTCGGGCCGCACGTACCCCGTCGAGCTCCGGTACCGGCCTCTCACG
The DNA here is from genome assembly GCF_030161555.1 of Luteimicrobium album. GTDB lineage: Bacteria > Actinomycetota > Actinomycetes > Actinomycetales > Cellulomonadaceae > Luteimicrobium > Luteimicrobium album. The sequence continues at coordinate 1,533,165 of NZ_BSUK01000001.1, read as the reverse complement.
GGCGACGCGACCGCGGACGGAAGGAAGCGCGAGGACCGCGACCTCGTCACGGGCATCGTGGACGCCGTCGACGAGCTCATCGCCCACGACCGCACCCGCCACGACCCGGGCCCCGGCGACATCCTGGTGTTCCTGTCGGGCGAGCGGGAGATCCGCGACGCCGCCGACGCCCTCACCGGCCACTTCGGGGACCGCACGCACGATGCCCGCCAGCCGGGCTACGTCGAGATCCTGCCGCTGTTCGCGCGCCTGTCCGCGGCCGAGCAGCACCGCGTCTTCGCGTCGCACCCCGGGCGGCGCATCGTCCTCGCGACGAACGTCGCCGAGACGTCGCTGACCGTCCCCGGCATCCGGTACGTCGTCGACCCGGGCACGGCCCGCATCTCGCGGTACTCGCGGGCGTCGAAGGTGCAGCGCCTGCCCATCGAGCCGATCAGCCAAGCCAGCGCCAACCAGCGCTCGGGCCGGTGCGGCCGCGTGTCCGACGGCGTCGCGATCCGCCTCTACTCCGAGGACGACTTCGACGCGCGCCCGCCCTTCACCGAGCCCGAGATCCTCCGCACGTCCCTGGCGTCCGTGATCCTCCAGATGATCTCCGTCGGCGTGGTCTCCGCGCCCGACGACGTCGCCCGGTTCCCGTTCGTCGACCAGCCCGACACGCGCGCCATCCGCGACGGCGTGCAGCTCCTCACCGAGCTGGGCGCCCTCGAGGAGGCCGACGGCGCGACCCGCCTGACCGACGTCGGGCAGCAGCTCGCGCAGCTCCCCATGGACCCGCGCCTGGCCCGGATGATCGTCGAGGAGCGCGCCGCGGCGTCGCCCGCGAGGTCACGATCATCGCCGCGGCCCTCTCCATCCAGGACCCCCGCGAACGCCCCACGGAGGAGCGTCCCCAGGCCGACCAGCTCCACGCGCGCTTCCAGGACCCCACGTCCGACTTCCTCACGTACCTCAACGTCTGGTCGTACGCGCGCGAGCTCCAGCACGACCTCTCGGGCAGCCAGTTCCGCCGACGCGTCCGCTCGGAGTACCTGAACTTCCTGCGAATCCGCGAGTGGCAGGACCTCGTCACCCAGCTCCGCGACACCTCCAAGCCCCTGGGCATCCGCTGGGGCGACCCAGCCCGAGCCCACGGCGCGTCACCCTCGGCGACCACGCGCGTGAACGCGGACGCGAAGGCGAGCGGAACGCCCGAGGCGGCGGGGCGGGCGGGGGCTGCGCCCGACGATGCGAAGGCCGTGGTGGGACTGGCGGGAGCCGAGCGAGGAACGAGCGAGGCGGATGGTAGGCCGAGCACGTCGGGGGCAGCCCCCGCCCGCCCCGCCGCCGGAAGCACCCCGTCGACCTCGAGCTCCGACCCCTACAAGCGCGCCTGGGACGGCGACACCATTCACAAGGCGCTCCTCGCCGGCCTCCTCTCGCAGGTGGGGATGCAGCAGACGGCGGAGATCAAGGCGTCGGCCCGCACGGGCCGGGACGCCGCCCAGCTCAAGCGCATGGCCCGCCAGGCCCGCAACGAGTACCTGGGCGCGCGGGGGATCCGGTTCGCGATCTTCCCGGGTTCGCCGCTGAACAAGAAGCCGCCGGCGTTCGTCATGGCGGGCGAGCTCGTGGAGACGAGCCGCCTGTGGGCCCGCGACGTGGCACGCATCCAGCCCGACTGGGCGGAGGAGGTCGGCGCGCACCTCGTGAAGCGCACGTACTCGGAGCCGTCGTGGTCGTCGAAGCGGGGTGCGGCGACGGTCCGGGAGAAGGTGCTGCTGTTCGGGGTGCCGACCGTCGCGGACCGCCAGGTCCTGTACTCGCGCGTCGACCGGGAGGCGGCGCGGGAGATGTTCGTCCGGCACGCGCTCGTCGAAGGCCAGTGGACGACGCACCACCGCTTCTGGGCGGAGAACCAGCGCATCCTCGAGGAAGCCGAGGAGCTCGCCGCCCGCTCCCGACAGCGGGGCCTCGTCGTCGACGACGACGTCCTGTTCGACTTCTACGACGCGCGCATCCCCGACGACGTCGTGTCCGCGCGGCACTTCGACCAGTGGTGGAAGGGAGCCCGACGCCGCGACCCCGACCTCCTGACGTTCACGCTCGACCTCCTCGTCCCCACCGCCGACGAGATCGACACCTCTCTCTTCCCCGAGCGCTGGCCGCAGGGCGAGCTCGAGCTCCCCCTCACCTACCAGTTCTCCCCCGGCACCGACGCCGACGGCGTCACCGTCCACCTCCCCATCTCCGTCCTCAACCGCGTCGTGCCGGACGGGTTCGACTGGATGGTCCCCGGTCTCCTCGACGAGCTCACCGTCGCCACCATCCGCGCCCTCCCCAAGCCGGTGCGCGTCCAGCTCGTCCCCGCGCCCGACGTCGGCCGCGACGTCGCCGCCTGGCTGCGCGCCAACAGGCCCGAGTGGGACGACATGGCGCGCGCCGGGGACATGGCCGAACCCTTCCGCGTCGCGTTCACGCGCGCCGTCCGCGACCTGCGCGACGTCGACATCCCCGACGACGCGTGGGTCGGCGTCCCCGAACGGCTGCCCGCGCACCTGCGCGTCACCTACCGCGTGCTGTCCGAGCCGGAGCGGGGGTGGCGACGGTCCTCGGCGAGGGGAAGGACCTGCTGGGGCTGCAGCGTCGTCTCGCGTCGCGGGCGGAGGCCGCTGTGCGGACTGCGGTGCGGGCGGCGTTGGAGGCTGCGGTTGCGGAGTCTTCCGCGGCTGGGGCGGGCGAGCCGGGGGCGACGGAGGGGGCGCTTCAGGCGGGGCTTCGGTGCTCGTCAGGGAAGTTGCCGTCGTCTCCGGCTGGCCCTCTGACCTCGGGGGCTCGAAGGAGGCGCGCTGCCCCCTGTGGTGGAGACGCGGGTCGGAGCCGGGACCGTCGTCCGGGGGTACCCCGCGCTCGTCGAGGAGCAGGACGCCAAGGGTGGGCCTGTCGTCGCGCTGCGGGTGCTCGGGGACGCTTCGAGCCAGGCCGTGGAGCACGCGCGCGGGGTGAGGCGGCTGCTGCTCCAGGAGGTCGGGCTGGCCGGCGCCCGGATCACCAGCCGGTGGACCGGGACGCAGGCGCTCACGCTGGCCGCGAGCCCGTACCGGACCACGGACGCGCTCGTGGCGGACGTGCAGCTCGCCGCGGTGAACGCGCTCGTGCCCGACGCCGCCGACGTGCGGGACGCCGCCGCCTACGCGAAGGTGCGCGACCGCCTGCGGGACGAGCTCGAGGACGAGGTGTTCCGCGTCGTCGGGCACGTCGTGGCCGTGCTCACCGCGTCGCGGAACCTGGACGGCGAGATCCGGGCCGCCACGTCGATGGCACTGCTGAACACCCTGACCGACCTGCGGGACCAGGTGGCCGGGCTCGTCCACGACGGGTTCGTGTCGCAGACCCCGCCGCGGCGCCTGCCGCACCTCGTCCGGTACGTGCGGGCGGCGTCCTACCGGCTCGAGAAGGCCCAGAGCAACCCCCACCGGGACGCCGAGCTCGCGTGGCGCGTCCACGACGTCCAGCAGGCCTACGAGCGCGCGCTCGCCGCGTACGCGGCCGGACGACCCGACCCCGCGCGCGCGGCCGAGCTCGCGGAGGTGCGCTGGCTGATCGAGGAGCTGCGGGTGTCGCTGTTCGCGCAGCAGCTCGGCACCGACGGGCCTGTCAGCGAGAAGCGGATCCGCAAGTCCCTCGAGCCCGGCGGCTGGTGAGTCGCCCACCTCGGCCTCTTGCGGAGCACCCTCGATCCCGCCCCCAGGAGCAACCCACCCGTACCAGCGCCGCCGTCGCCGCGACACCGTCCGGACGTTCGTCTGGCTGGGCATGGTGCTCGCGATCTCGTTCCCCGAGGTCCCGCTCACGATCGACGCCACCGTCGCCCTCGTCATGGCGATCGTCGTCCTCGCGGCGCAGCTCGCGCTCGTCCGGCCGCGCCCGAACAGGCGGTCCGACGCCGTCCTCGCCGGGTACGAGGGGCCGCGGTCGCACGCGCACCTCTGGTACGTCGGGACGGAGAGCGTCAAGGTCGTCGCGCTCCTCGTCGGCGGGATCCTCGCGCTGGCCGGCTGAGTCGCGTCCCGGGGTGACGCCCGGGTCGGTTCGGGGGCCTCCCCCATGGTCCGGGGCGGGGACGCGCGCCTACCGTCGAACCATGAGCACCACAGCCGCCACCACCCCGAAGCTGTCACGGCCCCGCAGCGGCCGCATGATCGCCGGCGTGTGCGCCGGCCTCGCCCGGCGGTTCGGGCTGAGCACCACCCTCGTCCGGTGGATCGCCGTGGCGTCGGTGCTGCTGCCCGGGCCGCAGGTGCTGATCTACCTGATCCTGTGGATCCTCATCCCGAACGACCCGGAGTAGCGGCCAGCAGTCCCCGCTGGTGGGCGACGGACACCGCTTCGGCGCGCGTCGCAGCGCCGAGCTTCGCGAGCACGTTCGAGACGTGCACGCTCACGGTCTTGCCCGAGATGAACAGCCGCTCGCCGATCTGCCGGTTCGACAGGCCCTGCGCGACGAGCATCATGACCTCGGACTCGCGCTCGGTGAGCGTGTCCGACGACGCCGGCCGGACGCCGCCGACGTCCAGGCGCGCGCGCCGGGCGAGGGCGCGGCAGGCGTCGGCCAGCGGGCGGGCGCCCATGGCGTCGGCCTCGGCGAGCGCCTCGGCGAGCCGGGTCCCTGCCCCCGCGCGGTCGCCCGCGGCGACGAGGGCCTCGGCCCACCGCCACCGGGACCGCGCGACCTCGTAGCGGTACCCGAAGTCGAACTCGCGTGCGGCGGCCTCCCAGAGCGCGGGGGCGTTCTCGCCGACCCCGCCCGCGGCCTGCAGCCGCGCGTGCTCGGCGTGGACGCGGGCGAGCCAGCCACGGCCCTCGGGTCCGAGGACCCCGCCGCGAGGCCGGCCGCGCTCGGCGGTGCGGACCGCGGCGTCGAGGAACTCGTCCCCGTGCGCGACGAGCGCCGCGACGTCCTGCCCGACGAGCGCGTCCCGCTCCGCCTGGTCCGCGAGCGCCGACAGCGCGAGCGCGGAAAGCCAGATCCGGCCGAGGAACGAGTCGGACCACTCGCGCCCCAGGAAGACGATGACCTCTTCGGCGAGCGCGACGGCTTCCTCGTCGTCGCCCCGCCAGACGAGGGCGTCGACGGTGCACCCGCCCGCGACGAGGGCGATCTGGCCGTCCGTCGTCCAGGCGGGCCGGAGCGCACGGCCGCGTTCGACGGCATCCGCGTCGCCGCGCGCGGCTGCCGGGTAGAGCTGGAGCGCCTGGTACCCCGCGGCCCAGCTCTCGGGGACGGGGCCGGGGTCGGCCGGCGAGAGGTCGCCGAGCAGGTAGGCGCCGAGCAGGACGAACATGTGGATCGTCATGCCGTAGACGCTCCAGGTCATGCCGGTGTCCTGGGCGTAGCGCGACGCCTCGTCCGCGAGGCGGGCGGCCTCGTCGAGGTCCCCCGCGTAGTACCGGTTCGCGACCAGGTTGGACATGCAGCGGAGCTCGGTCTCGAGGTCGCCGGCGGCGTGCGCGCGCTCCTTGGCCTCGATGAGGAGCTCCGCGGAACGTTCCGCGTCGTCGACCTCGAGCACGGCGAGGGTGCCGAGCGCGTCCGCCTCGACGTCGGGCGCGTCGACCGCCTGCGCCTCGGCGACGGCGCGGACGGCGTCCTGGCGGGCGACGTCGTCGAGGTCGAGGTTGAGCGCGGCGCGCGCGTGCATCGCGAGGGTCCAGGCGCGGTCGCGCGAGGGCGGGTCGACGGGCAGGATCTCGAGCGCCGACGCGGTGCGGTCGAGCATCTCGTCGAGCTCGTCGGCAGCGAGCAGGTAGCCGGCGAGGACGTGCTGGAGCGAGGCATGGTGGAGCGGGTCGCCGACGTGCGCGTCGACGACGGCGCGCGCGAGGTGGACGGCCCGCTCGGGGGCGCCCGACCAGGAGGCGGCGGAGGCAGCCGCGAGCGCGACGTCGTCGTGCGACTCGCCGAGGAGCTCCGCGGCGTCGGGGACGGCGTCCCACAGCGCGAGCACCTGCTCGAGGTGGCGCCGCTTCTCCGCGGGCGCGAGGACGCGGGCGGCCTGGCGGGCCGCGTCGCGGCTCGCGACGAGCGTCGTCGGGAGGTCGTGGGCGCGGAACGCGTGGAACGCGCGGACGGCCGCCGAGCCGAGGTCGGGGTCGGCGAGGAGCGCGTCGAGGTAGGCACGGTGGACGGCGGCCTGGTCGCCCGGCAGCAGGTCCCCGTACACGGCCTCGGCGAGGAGGGCGTGGCGGAACACGATGCGGTCACCCTCGGGATGCAGCACCTGCTGCGCGACGGCCTCCCGCAGCGCGGCGTCGGTCTCGGCGCCGCCGGTCGGGCCGCCGTCGAGCACGGGGCCTGCGGCGACGGCGCGCAGCAGCGGCTCGGACACCTGCCGCCCGGCCGCCGACGCGACGCGCACGAGCCGTTGCACGTCGGGCGCGAGGCGTTCGAGCCGGGCGTGGAGCACGTCGGCGAGCGTCCAGGGCAGCTCGCCGGGCCGGACCCCCGACTCGACGAGCTCCTCCGCGAAGTAGGCGTTGCCCTCGGAGCGCCGGCTCACCGACTCGAGGGCGGCGGCGTCGAGCGGGCTCCCGGCGATCGCCGTCGTGAACTCGCGCAGCTCGTCGCGCGTGAAGGGCTCGAGCTCGATCCGTTCGACGCGCGGGTGCCGGCCCAGCTCGGCGAGCACGGGGCGCAGGGGGTGGCGGCGGTGCAGGTCGTCGGCACGGTAGGAGGCGACGACCAGGAGGTTCTCGTCGCGCAGCCGGGCGACGAGGTAGCGCAGGACGTCGAGCGTCGAGGCGTCCGCCCAGTGGATGTCCTCGATCACGAGCACGAGCGGCGACGACGGCGCCCCGGCACCTCCGAGCACGGCGGCCAGCCCGTCGAGGAGCTGCAGGCGGCCGGCGGGCTCGGAGGTGGGGGTCGCTCCCGGGTCGGCGTCGAGGAGGCGCGCCAACGCGGGACGCTGGGCGGCGACGTCGTCGACGATCGAGCAGCGTCGCCGCAGGTCGGTGAGGGCCTCGACGAAAGGCAGGAACGGCAGCCCGACCGATCCGAGGTCCACGCAGTGGCTCACGACGACGGCCGCACCCGCCTGCTGGGCGAGCTCGGCGGCACGGGTCAGGAGCCGGGTCTTGCCGATGCCGGCGTCACCACCGACCAGGACGAGCGCCGGCTCACCCTCGGCGGCGCGGCGGACCGCGTCGGTGAGGAGCTCGAGCTCGGCTGACCGCGCGACGAAGGGCGCGGACGCAGGTGCGGCCATGTCCCCCAGTGTGTCAGCGGCCGCCCACGTGAGCGCCACCGTTTCAGGCGGCGCGGTGGTTCAGGTGCAGACGGCGGCCGAGCCGGTGCCAGCGCGTGTCCGGCTGACCGGCGTGCGGACGGTAGGACGCGCGTGCCTGCTCGCGCAGGTACTCGACCTGGGCGTCGACCGCGGGTCCGAGCTGTTCCAACATGATTCCCCCTCGAGAGTCGTGGCGACGGGGTGCCGCCGTGACTCCGACTCTGCGGGTAAGGCGGGGTCGCGCAGATCGGACGGTCGCCCAGTCCTGGGCGCTGAGGTGCCTCAGATGCGCGGTGCGCGTCGTCCGGTCGGGCATGGTTCCGAAACGCGACGGGTCGCGAGTGCGATGGTTGAGGTGCCGCCGTCCCACGCACGGTAGGTCCGAGAGGGGAGTCGCGCATGACCAGAGCCGTCGTGACAGGTCTTGGCGCCGTGACACCGGTGGGTACGACCGCCGAGGCGACGTGGGCCGCACTCGTGGCCGGCCGCGGGGGGTCGAAGCGCTCGACGACGACCTCGTCGGCGAGCTCCCCGTCCGGATCGGGGCGCCGGTCGACGACGCGTTCGCGGCCGGCCTGCCGGTGCGCGAGCTGCGTCGCACCGACCGGGCCGAGCAGCTCGCGCTCGTCTCCGGGCGGGCGGCGTGGGAGCACGCGGGAGTGCCCGACGTCGACCCCACGCGCCTGGCTGTCGCCGTCGGCTCGGCGAACGCCGGGATCGCCAGCACGATCGCGCAGTCCCGCATCCTCGACGAGGAGGGCGTCCGGCACGTTTCGCCGCACACCGTGACCATGCTGATGGCGAACGGACCGGCGGCCTGGCTGTCGATCGTGCTCGGCGCCAAGGCGGGGGCGCACACACCGATCAGCGCGTGCGCCGCGGGGGTGGAGGCGATCGCCATGGGACGGGACATGATCCGCGCCGGGCGGGCCGACGTCGTCGTCTGCGGGGGCGTCGAGGCCGCCCTGCTGCCGTTCTCGCTGGCGGCGTTCGGGCAGTCGCGCGCACTTTCGACCCGTAACGACGAGCCCGGGCGTGCTTCACGCCCCTTCGACGTGGACCGCGACGGGTTCGTGATGGGTGAGGGTGCGGCCCTGCTCGTGCTGGAGTCCGAGGAGCACGCCGCGGCCCGCGGCGCCGTGACCTACGGCGAGGTGAGCGGTACGGCTGTGACGTCGGACGCGTTCGACATCGTCGGTGGCGATCCGGAGAACCAGGCGCGCACCATCACGCTCGCCCTGCGCGACGCCGGGCTCACGCCTGGCGACATCGGGTTCGTGCACGCGCACGCGACGTCCACACCGCGCGGAGACCGGAACGAGGCGTGGGCGCTCCGGTCCGCGCTGACCGACCCCCGCCCGTCACGTCGACGAAGGGGGCGACGGGTCACCTGCTCGGAGCCTCCGGCTCGCTCGGAGTTCTGGTCGCGCTGCTCGCGCTGCGCGACGGGACAGTCCCGCCGACGCTGAACCTGGACGTCCAGGATCCGGAGATCGAGCTGGACGTCGTCGCTGGCGCGGCACGTGCGACATCAGCGCGGCACGCTCTCGTGAACGCGTTCGGTTTCGGGGGCACAGTGCCAGCGTGATCGTGTCGGCCAGAGGATGCCGATACCCGGGGTAGCATGTATCACGAGCCCGCGTCGGAGCGGGCCTTCCCATGCAGCGGACGACGAGGTACAACGCATGACCGCACCGGCCACCACTCCCGCGGACCGACCCGCCACCCACCTCGACCTGAGCGACTCCCGCCTGCGGATCGCGCGCTCGGTCACCGCCCTGTACGACGCGCGGGTGCGCGACCACGCGGGCGAGCTCGCCTACCGCTCGCCCGACGGGCAGGGTGGGTGGATCGACCACACCTGGCGCGACGTCGACGCGCGGGTCCGCCCACTGACGGCGGCGTTCGTCGAGCACGGCATCGTCCGCGGCGACCGGATCGCCCTCATGGCGGGCACGAGCTACGACTGGATCGTCGTCGACCAGGCCATCCAGCAGGCCGGCGCCGCCACCACCTCGATCTACCCCATCGCGACCCCCGACGTCCTCGAGTGGATCCTGTCCGACTCCGGATCGCGGATCGTCGTCGTCGACAACACCGAGCTGCTCGAGCAGGTGCGCGCGGTCCGCGCGAAGACGCCCGCGCTCGAGCTCGTCGTCGTCGTGGACGCGACCGGCGCCACGCTGGGCGACGGCGAGCGCTCGCTCGACGACCTCACGGAGTCCGGCCGCGCCTACGACGCCGCCCACCCCACCGCCGCCGACGACGCCCACGCCGAGCTCGGCCCCGACGACCTCGCGACGCTCATCTACACGTCGGGCACCACGGGCCTCCCGAAGGGCGTGCGTCTCACCCACTACAACTGGACCGGGGAGGCCGCGGGCATCGACGCCCTCGGCATCCTCTCCGACCAGCACACCCAGATGCTGTGGCTCCCGCTCGCGCACGTGTTCGCGAAGACGTTCGTCGTGGCGCAGCTCCTCATCGGCTACCCGACGGCGGTCGACGGCTCGATCCCGAACCTCGTCGGGAACCTCGCGACCGCGCGGCCCGTGTTCATGGCGGCCGCCCCGCGCATCTTCGAGAAGGTCCACGCCGGCATCACCGCCCAGGTCGAGGCCAAGGGTGGGATCACGCTCGCGCTGTTCCGCTGGGCCGTGCGCGTCGGCGAGCAGAAGGTCCGGGCCCAGCAGTCCGGCGAGACCGCGTCCTGGTGGGTGCGCGCGCAGGCCGCGCTCGGCTCGGCGCTCGTGTTCTCGAAGGTCCGCAAGCGGTTCGGCGGTCAGCTCCAGTACTTCATCTCCGGCTCGGCGCCGCTGTCGCGCGAGATCCTCGAGTTCTTCGAGGCGACCGGCATGCCGATCCTCGAGGGCTACGGCCTCACCGAGACGTCCGCGGCGATCACCGTGAACCTCCCCGGCGAGTCGCGCTTCGGGACCGTCGGCCCTGTGCTCCCCGGCCACCAGATCAAGCTCGCGTCCGACGGCGAGATCCTGGCCCGCGGCCCCGCCGTCACCCCGGGGTACTTCAACAACCCCGACGCGACGGCCGAGGCCATCGAGGACGGCTGGTTCCACACCGGCGACATCGGCGAGATCGTCGAGGACCGGTACCTCAAGATCGTCGACCGCAAGAAGGACCTCTTCAAGACGTCGAACGGCAAGTACGTCGCGCCGGGACTCGTCGAGGTGTCGCTGTCGTCGAACAGCACGATCATCGGGCAGGCCGTCGTCGTCGGGGCGGGACGTTCGTACTGCGTGGCGCTCGTCAGCATCGACTCCGAGGGCCTCGTCGGCTGGGCGAAGACGCACGGGCTGAGCGGCTCGTACGAGGAGCTCATCGCCTCGCCGCAGGTCCAGGCCGAGGTGCAGGCCGCCGTCGACCGGACCAACGCCGGGTTCGCGCGCTGGGAGCAGATCAAGAAGTTCGCGATCCTCCCCCGCGAGATCACCGTCGAGTCCAACGAGCTCACGCCGTCGCTCAAGCTGCGCCGCAAGCCCGTGATCGAGAAGAACGCCGACCTGATCGAGTCGCTCTACTCCTGACCCGCCCGCACCGGTCTCGTCGCGAGGTCCGGCCACGGTCGGTCACCCAGATCGGCCGATCGAGCCAGGACGACGCCGCGCAGGACGTCCCGGTCCAGCCCGAGCTCGAGGCCCCGGTAGCGGAGGGTGTCGAGGTCGACGACGCGACCGTCGATCCGACACGTGTCGCGCCCGAAGCCACGGCCCGCAAGGTCCGTGAAGACGGCCTCGGCGTCCGCCTCGGGCGCCGGCAACCCCAGCTCGCGAACCTCGTCGCTGGCGAGGATCTTCTGGACGGACGCGATGTGGAGCAGCCCCACGGCCTCCCGGCCGAAGCTCCGACTGCGCGCACCCGTCACGGGGTCGACCAGGATCCCGAGCAGGAGCATCCGAGGTCGAACACCACGAGCTGGTGCAGGCCGGGCGCACGCTCGGGCGCGACGCCGACGGGCAGGTAAGACGCGGCCACGATCCGATCTAGCACGCGCTGAGGGTGCTCGCCGCGCGACGCGACCACCACGCACAGATGCACCCGCGCGACCGTCGTGCACAGGGCACGTCCCGTCCGGGCGCGACGTCGGCGGCCTGCGGCACGCTGGGGTCATGACCGACGCGAGTCTCGACCTGACCCCCTCCCGTCCCGCGCGCTGCTTCGGCAACGGCGACCCCCTCTACGAGAGCTACCACGACACCGAGTGGGGCGTGCCGGTGCACGGGGAGCGCGAGCTGCTCGAACGGCTCGCGCTCGAGGGCTTCCAGTCGGGGCTGTCCTGGCTGACGGTGCTGCGCAAGCGTGAGGCGTTCCGGTCCGCGTTCGCGGGCTTCGACGCCGAGACGGTCGCCGCCTACGGGCCCGACGACGTCGAGCGCCTGCTGCAGGACGCTTCCATCATCCGGAACAGGCAGAAGATCGAGGCCACGCTCACCAACGCGCGCGCCCTCGTCGCGCTTCACGACGCCGGCGGCTCGCTCGACGAGCTCGTGTGGTCGTTCGCGCCCGAGCCGCGAGCGGAGCGTCCGACGGGCTGGGCCGACGTCCCGGCCAAGACGCCCGAGTCGCTGGCGCTGTCGAAGGCGCTCAAGAAGGCGGGGTTCGTGTTCGTCGGACCGATCACCGCGTACGCGACGATGCAGGCCTGCGGCCTCGTCGACGACCATCTCGCCACGTGCCCCGTCGTGCTGGCGCGCGGTTCCGACGACCTGAAGGCCGTCGGCGCCACGTCCTGACGCAGACCGGACAGGACGCGTACTTCACCCACACCGAGAGAAACGGGTGAAGTGTAGCGGATGGATTTGTACGCGCCGCTTGCGTACCGGTAGCGTGCCGTGGACCGTCCCCTCCTGCGCGCGCACCGTCGCCCGCGTCCAGGCACCGATCGAAGGAGCACTTCCTTGAGCACGCGTCCCCTCGGCCCTGCCCACCAGGGCCGCACGTTGATCGGCCGGACAGCGGCAGCCCTCGCCCTCGCGGGTGCGGGCGTGCTCGCCGCGACCGGTGGCGCGAACGCCGCCGAGACCTGCACGACTCCGGGCATCGGGCAGGGCACTCCCGGAGAGGTCGCCGGCACCGACAACACGGTCAACGTCTACGCGGCCGGGGACTTCACGGTCAGAGGTGCTGCCGAGGCTGAGGGCGTCGTGGTGGTCGGCGGGGACTTCAGCACCGACACGCACTACAACGTCGGGGTGGCCGGCGGGGGATCGCTCGTGGCACCGACGGCAGGGTCGGTGATGCTCCGCGTGGGCGGCGACGTCGAAGGTCACGGCACGATCGACGTCGGTTCCGGACTGGGCGGCGACGCGATCGTAGGAAGGTCCGTCGCCTCTGGGGTCTCCTTCGAGCTCAACGGTGGGAAGCTGACCGCGAATGCCACGACCGAGACCGCGCTCGGCGACGACGCGAATCTCACGACGAGACTGCAGTCCGAGTCCGGACGGCTCGCCGCCCTGCGGGCGACGGGCACCGTGACGACCGACGAGTGGACCACCACGCTCGTCGGCGACGGGACCTCGGCCCAGCAGGTGTTCGACGTGGACGGGGCGACGCTGCACGGGAACGGGCACGGCATCACGGTGGCGTTCGACAAGATCCCCAAGTCTTCGACGGTCGTCGTCAACGTCCACGGTGCAGACATCGACACCGACGTCCTCGACATGCGTGAGACGGGCGGCCAGGCATTTGCCCAGGGGGCCGACAACGCGGGGCTCGGGTCGTACGCGTCGCGGACGGTGTGGAACATCCTGACCGACAAGTCGCCCAAGATCTCCGGCACCGCGCAATGGGTCGGCTCGGTCCTCGTCCCGACGGCAGGTGGAACCACCACGGTCGACGTGCCAGGCGTCAACGGCCGCACCTGGGTCGCCGGCGACCTCGACCACACGTACGGCGGCGGAGAGTTCCACAACTACCCGTTCACAGGCTCGGAGGTGCTGACCTGCACCACCGACACCACGCCGACGGACGACAAGACGCCCACCGACGACGAGACACCGTCGGACGAGGAGTCCCCGTCCGACGAGACGACCGACACCCCGAGCGACGACTCCACCGAGACGCCGACCGACGACACCACGGACACGCCGAGCGACGACCGGTCCACCCCGCCGACCACCGACGAGGACACATCGTCGACCACGCCCGCCGACGTGGCGTCGCCCTCCCCGACCGGCACGACCGTCGTCCTCGCGGCCGGTGGCACCGCCACGCCGACCCCGACGACCACGGCGCAGGGCGAGGGCGTGCTCGCCCACACCGGTGCGAACGCGGTCCCCTTCGCCGTCGCGGCCGCGGTGCTGGTCGCCGCCGGCGCGACGCTGCTGGTGCTGCGCCGCCGCCGGACGGCCTGACCGCACCACTCACCGAGCTGCGCGCTCCGTCCCCTCCTTCGGGGTGCGCCGCGGGTCCTCCGGGACGCGCACGCGGGCCCGGTCGCCTTCCACGGGGCGACCGGGCCCGCACCCGTTGCCGGGCCCGACGACGCGGCCGGCCCACGGAGTCAGACGTCGGCGCGCGCGACGGCGACCCCGCCCAACCGGAGCTCGACGCTCGTGACGTCCTGCTTCGCGAGCGACGTCGAGGCGTGCAGGCCCGTCGCCCCGGTACCAATCGCCTCCCACGTCCCCACGGTCGTCGCGCGGCCCGAGCCGTCGAGCAGCACCAGCGCGTACGTCGCGGCCGACGGCGCGCCCGTCGCGTACGGGCCGCCCGCCGTCGGCGTCGCCGCGTCCGGGTAGTGGCACGACCACGACACCCGGGTGCCCCACGCCACGGCGTCCATGCTGAGCTGTGCGGTCACGCCCGACCCGCCGACCGGGGCGAGCGACAGCGTGGTCGCCGCGGCGCTCACGGACGTGCCGCCGTCGGACGACACTGCCGACGACACCGCCCACCCGGCCCCACCGCCGACCACCAGCAGCCCCGCCGCCACCGCGGCCGCGGTCCAGCGCCGGCGCACCTGCCCACGGCGCAGCCGAGCGGCCACGGCGTCCAGGTCGACGACGTCCGCGGACGTGTCCGCCGGAGCGCCGCCCGGCACCTCGTCCGACGGCACCAGGGCGAGCAGCGCGGGCATCCCGGCGAGGTCGGCGACGGCGTCCCGGCACCGGTCGCAGGTGGCGACGTGCCGCTCGTAGGCCCGGCGGTCCTCCGGGTCGAGCGCCCCCAGCACGTACGCGGCGTCCCAGTCGGCGACGCGCTCGTGCTCCGCGGCGACGTCGTCGGGCGTGCGGGCGTCGGTCATGACGTCACCCCCTCTCCTGGAGCGCGAGCCGCAGAGCCCGCAGGCCGTAGTGCAGCCGGGACTTGACCGTCCCGGCGGGGATGCCGTTCTCGGCGGCGAGCTCGGCCACGCTGCGTCCGCCGTAGTACGCCCCGACGACGACGGCACGATGCTCGGGCGAGAGCGTCGCCAGGGCGTCGCCGACCAGCCACGCGTCGAGGACGGACTGGGTGTCGTCGCGTGCAGTCGGGGCACGGTCGAGACGATCGAGCACACCGGGCTCGCCGACGACGGCCTCCCGCCGGTGCCGCGCGCTCCGGCGGTCGTCCACCACGAGGTGCCGGGCGACGGTGAAGAGCCACGCGCGCACCTGGTCGTCACCGCGCGCGAGCACGTCGGGGTGCCGCCAGGCCCGGACGAGCGTCTCCTGGACGACGTCCTGCGCGAGCCCTTCGTCCCCCGTGAGCCGGAGCGCGAACCGGTACAGCGCACCGGCGTGCGCGTCGTGGAGGGCCCGGAGCCGCGTGTCGGGGGACGCGGTCACGACACCCTCACGAGGTGCAGGTCGAGCTCGATCGCGCCGTGGTCGTCGACGGTCACGAAGGGCAGCCGGGGGCGTCGACCCCATAGTCGGCCCAGGTCACCGGGAGGCTCGCGACGATCTCCGCGCCCGCCTCGCCCGTGGCCGACTGGGCGGGCACCGTCACGTCCCGCGTCACGCCGTGCACCGTCAGTCGTCCGGGCAGGCTCACCGTGCCCGACGACGCCGGGACGGGCTGCGCGAGGGTGAAGGTCGCCGTCGGGAACTTCGACGTCTCGAGAGCGGTCGAACGGAAGTAGGAGTCCCGCGGGGGCTCGTCGGTGCGGATCGACGCGACCTGCACCGTCACCGTCGCGGACGTGACCCGTCCGCCCGACACGGTGACCGTGCCCGCGACCTCGTCGGTGCGCCCGGTCACGGTCGCGTCGTGGCCCTGGAGCACCTCGTGGACCCGGTAGCCCGCGAACGACCCCGAACCCACGGTCCATCGGCCGTCGGCGAGCGGTCCCGCGGCACCCACCGACGCGCTCCCCGTGCTCAGGGTCGGCACCGGGTCGGCGTGCCGGTTCACCAGCCCCGCGTACACCGCGGGCCCCACGAACGCCGCGACGACGAGCACCACGACCACCCCGGCGCCCCAGAGCACGAGCGCGCGTCGTCGGTGCCGACGCCGGCGCGGGGCCTCAGGTGCCATGGCCGTCCCATCCGTCCAGTCTCGCGCCGGCCCGGTCGGGCCGACACCCCCACGACGAGACGGGGCCCCGGATGGTTCAGCGGGTGCGGCTCACCGGACGGTGCCCAGCAGCGCCTGGCGGAGCTCTGCCCCGTCGTGCCCCCGGACGACGGGGACCCGGTCCGCCGTCGACGGCGTCGCCGTCCGGTCCCCGCCGGACGGCCCGACACGTCGGTCCCGTGCGGGCCGTGCACCGTGCCGTGCCACCAGGCGTCCGTGCCGCGCGGCGGCGGGAGCGGGACGGGCAGGCCGTGGGACAGCACCTGCTGCGCGGGCGTCAGCTGGCGGATCGCCACGGCCGCCACGTGGTCGGGACGCTCGCGTGCGACCCGTTCGTAGATCACGGGGTCGTGCTGACCGTCGTCCCCGACGAGGAGCCAGCGGATCCCCGGCAGCTCGTCGAACAGCCGCTCGAGCTGTCCGTGCTTGTGCGCCGCGCCGCTGCGGAACCAGCCGGTGTTCGTCGGGCCCCAGTCGGTGAGCAGCAGCGGTCCCGGCGGGAAGCCGTGCACGTCCAGGAAGCGGCGCAGCGTGCCCGCCGTGTTCCACGCGCCCGTCGAGAGGTAGACGAAGGGCGCGTCGGGATAGCGGGCGCGCAGCCCCGCGTAGAGCTCGGCCATGCCGGGCACCGCCCGTCGCGCCCGGGGGTGCAGGACGAACGTGTTCCAGAACGCGATGAGCGGGCGGGGCAGACGGGTGTCGACGACGGTGTCGTCGATGTCGCTGACCACGCCGAACGTCGTGTCCTTCCCGACGACGAGCAGCGGGCACGACGCGACGCGCCCGTCCTCGGTGGTCACCGACGCGGCGTGCCAGCCGGCGGCGAGCGGCGCGGGCAGCTCCAGACGGGCGTCGATGTAACCGGCACGGTCCGCGACCAGGACGGCGTGCGCCCCGCCGACGGCGACCCGCAGCACCTCGCCCGGCGCGGGGACGGACAGGTAGCTGCGCCAGCCGCGACGGTCGTGGGCAGGGGTGGGATGGGGGTCGGGCGGTGCGAGGACCGCGCGCGCCAGGACGCGCACCCACGTCTCGCAGCCGTAGCCCGTGTAGGCCTCGACGTGCCGGGTCCATCCCTTACGGCGACAGAGCCGGCCCCCGAGCACGTCGAAGAAGCGGTCCTCGACGCGGGCCGCGATGTGCGGACGCGTCGACGTGGGCGCGTTGACGGGTTCGGGCTGGGTCACCAACGGCTCCTCGGGGGCGTCCTCGGGGTGTCGCCTCCACCTTCGCACACGCACGGGCCCGCCGAGGCGGACGACCTGGCAGAACGTGGTTCACGTATACGTGCCCGGGAATCTGACACGCGCCTCAGGCTCACGAGTTGTCAGAACATGGTGCCGGTATACGTGAACCACGTTCTGACAGGTGGCGGGTCAGGCGTCGAGCGGGTGCGCCTCGTGAGCGTGCTGGCGCGTGAGCTCGGTGTACGCGTCGGCGTTGGAGCGGATGTGCTGCAGCTCGGCGGCGGTGATCGCTCGTCGCACCTTGGCGGGCAGCCCGACGACGAGCGAGCCCGGCGGGATCTGCGCGCCCTCGGGCACGAGCGCGTTCGCGCCGATGAGGCTGCCCGCTCCGACGTGGGCCCCGTTGAGGACGGTCGCGCCCATGCCGACGAGGACGTCGTCGTCGATGGTGCAGCCGTGGAGGACGGCGTTGTGCCCCACGGACACCCCGGTCCCGACGGTCACGGGGAACCCGGGGTCGGTGTGCACGACGACGCCGTCCTGCAAGTTCGAGCGGTCCCCGATCGCGATGGGCTGCATGTCGCCGCGAAGCACGGCGCCGTAGAAGACGCCCACGTGCTCGCCGAGCGTCACGGAGCCGACCACGGTCGCGCCGTCCGCCACCCAGGCGGTGTCGGCGACGTCGGGGACGCGGTCGCCCAGGCGGAGGATCATCAGGCCGCCAGGTCCTGGCCGCTCATGGCGTGGATGCTCGTCATCACGCTGTCCGTGAGCTCGCGGCGCGCCTGCGCGGGACGCTGGGCGGCGGTGATCTGGTGCGACGGGTCGATGGGCCGCCCGAAGTGGATCTCGACCCGGTGCCCGCGCGGCAGGTGCAGCATCTTCTTGTCGGCGGACTGAACCTTGTCCGTGTTGACGAGGGCCACCGGGACGATGGGCGCGTGGCCGCTCAGGGCCAGCCAGGCGACGCCGGTGTGCCCCTTGTGGAGCTTGCCGTCGCGCGACCGGGTGCCCTCGGGGTAGATGCCGAAGACGTCGCCACGTTCCAGGACGACGAGCGCGTCCTCGAGCGAGCGGATCCCGGCGCGGGGGTCGTCGCGCTGGACGGGGATGTGCCCCATCGTCGTGAAGAACCACCGCGACAGACGGCCCTTGATCCCGCGTCCGGTGAAGTACTCGGCCTTGGCCATGAAGGTGACCTGCCGCGGGGCGACGAGCGGGATGAGGATCGAGTCGATGAACGACAGGTGGTTGCTCGCGAGGATCACGGGCCCCGTGCGGGGGATGTTGTTCCGGCCGGTCACCTTGGGCCGCAGGCACACGAACGCGACCAGCGACAGCACCAGCCGCAGTACCCGATACGTCATCGCAACATTGTGCACGCACGCGCGAGGAACGGGTCCGGTGGCGTACAGGTGGCCGGAAAGGTTCTGTACGACTGCCGAGACGTGTCGCACGCGTGACCGCGTGACCGGATCCATGCGTCTCATGGCGCTCGAGCCCCTCGCGCCGCGCGGTCCCGGGCGCAACGCTGGGCGCATGACCACCGTCCCCGCACCGTCCGGCACCACCGTCCGCGCGACCCTCGTCGGGGGCCCGACCGTGCTCCTCGAGTACGCCGGCCTCCGCGTCCTCGTCGACCCCACCTTCGACGAGCCGCGCAGCTACGAGGGCGCCGTCACCCTCACCAAGCTCGCGGGCCCAGCCCTGTCGGCGGACGCCGTCGAGCCCGTCGACCTGGTGCTCGTCTCGCACGACCAGCACCCCGACAACCTCGACGCCTCAGGCCGTGCGCTCGTGGAGCGGGTCCTCGCCGACGGCGTCCCCGTCCTCTCGACGCCGGCCGCGGCGGACCGCGTCCCGGGCGTCACGGGGCTCGAGCCGTGGAAGGCGATCGAGCTCGACGGCGCACCCGGGCTCGTCGTCACGGCCGTGCCCGCGCTGCACGGCCCGGAGGGTGCGGACGCCCCGACGCTCAGCGGCCCCGTCACGGGCTTCGTGCTCGAGGCCGCCGACGCGCCCACGGTCTACGCGTCGGGCGACAACGCGTCGGTCGCGCTGGTCGGGGAGATCGCCGCGCGGTTCCCCGGGATCGCCGTCGCGATCCTCAACGCCGGCGCCGCCGACGTCGGCCGCTTCCCGGGCAGACCGTGACGCTCCGCGGCACGGACGCGGCCGAGGCGGCCGGCCTGCTCGGGGACGCGCTCGTCGTGCCGGTGCACGCCGACTCGTGGGCGCACTTCACCGAGTCCGTCGACGACGTCCGGACGGCCTTCGAGGACGCCGGCCTCGCCGGGCGCCTCCAGGTCCTCGCGCCGGGTGTCCCGGCGGCGCTCCCTCTCGAAGAAGCCGCCTGGGACGTGTCGACCGAGGACGGGCTCTCCGACCGATGACGTGACGGTCGGCGCCCTCCCGGGCGATCACGAACATGCCCGCACGATCAGCCGAGCGCGGAGCGCGCCCGCCCGATGGCATAGGCGACCCGCGACGGCAGGTTCTCCGGCACGTCGTTGGGCAGGGCGTCGACGTCGAACCACCGGACGTCCTCGCTCTCGTCGCTCACGACGACCCGGTCGCTCGTGGACGCGAGCGCCACGTACCCGACGTCCCAGTGGGCACGGCACGCCCCGAACGCCGCGGCGAGCTCGTGCCGGTTGAGGTCGGCGGGCTCGGTCGTGACGAGCCGGACGTCGGTGAGCCCGGACTCCTCGCGGGCCTCCCGCAGCGCGGCGTCGGGCAGCGACGCGTCGGACGGTTCCACGTGGCCGCCGACCTGGACCCAGAACTGCCCCTTGCGGTGGTAACAGAGCAGCACGCGCGTCAGGTCCTCCGAGAGGACGAACGCGCTGGCCGTGAGGTGCTCGGGTCCGCCGTCGCGGCGAGCAGCCCCTCGCCCTGCCCGGCCACGAACGCGCGGTAGGCGTCGCGAAGGGCGGACTGGTCGCCGTCGGGCGCGGGCCAGGTACGCAGGGTCCGCGACAAGGCAGTGGCAGGAAAGGCGTCGACAGCACTCACCGCTCGACCCTAGCCGCGACCCGGCGTCCCGCTTGACCTTGACGCGGCGTCAACTTCTACGCTCGATCCCATGAGCACGGACCGGTCCATCCAGGAGGTCGCGCGCCTCGCCGGCACGACGAGCCGCACCCTGCGCCACTACGACGACGTCGGCCTCCTCCGACCGAGCCGGATCGGCTCGAACGGGTACCGCTACTACGACGCCGACGCGCTCGTCCGCCTGCAACGCATCCTGCTGCTGCGCGACCTGGGCCTCGGGCTGCCGCAGATCGCGCAGGCCCTGGAGAGCCAGCCCGACGAGGCCCGTGCGCTGCGCGCCCACGCCGCGTGGCTGCGCGCCGAGCAGGAGCGGATCGCGCGCCAGATCGAGACGGTCGAGCGCACGGTCCGCACGATCGAGGAAGGCGAGGAACCGGTGGCTGAGCAGATGTTCGAGGGCTTCGACCACACGCAGTACCGCGAGGAGGTCGAGCAGCGGTGGGGCAGGGACGCGTACGCGCGGAGCGACGGGTGGTGGCGTGGGATGTCCGACGACGACCGGGCCGCCTGGCAGGAACGCAGCGCCGCCCGGGTCGCGGCCTGGCGGGAAGCGGCCGGCCGTGGCGTCGACCCGACGTCGGCGGAGGCACAGGAGCTCGCGCGCGAGCGCGTGGCGTGGCTCGCGTCGATCCCAGGGACGCCCCGGACTCCGGACGGCCGGGACGCGCCCGACGCGTACGTCGTCGGGCTGGCGGAGACGTACGTCGCGGACCCGCGGTTCGCCGCGACCTACGGCGGCGAGGACGGCGCACGGTTCGTCCGGGACGCCCTGGTCGCGTTCGTCGAGGGGCGCGCGTAGCGCCGTCTCACCTCCCGGACGAACCCTGGTCCGCTGGATGACCCGCGCGTAGCATCGACGTCACCATCCAGAGCGGTCGAGAGTCCTGGCTCGTCGACACCGCAGCAACCCCCAACGGAAGCCTCCCGAGGGACGAGGGTGCTAACGCCAGGTCCGATGGAGAGACCGTGTTCGTAGAGGCAACTGTTTTCGAGGCGTCCGCATGAGCGTCGCCTTGCCCTCCGTGGCGACCAGCCGCCCGACGGTGAGCTTCGAGCTCATGCCGCCGCGCAACCCGTCGGCCGCGCCCAAGTTCTGGGGCGTGGCCGAGCGGCTCGTCGCCGCGCGCCCCGACTTCATCTCGGTCACCTACGGCGCGGCGGGCAACGACCGACACACGGCCCGGGAGGTCGTCGCGCGTCTCCTGCGCGAGACGCCGGTCCTGCCGATCGCCCACCTGACCTGCGTCGGTGCCGCCCGGCACGACGTCGCCGAGATCATCGACGACTTCCTGTCCGACGGCGTCCGCTCCTTCCTCGCGCTGCGCGGCGACCCGCCCGTCAACCACCCGGACTGGCAGCCCGACCCGGACGGCCTGACGTCGTCGGACGCCCTGGTGGCGCTGCTGCGCGAGGTCGAGGCCGAGCGCTGCGCCGCCCACCCGGGCAACGCCCTGCGCTCCGCCGCCCGCCCCCTGACCATCGCCGTCGCGACGTTCCCGGGTGGCAACCCGGCCGCCGGCACGACGCCCGAGCAGGAGGTCCAGCGCCTGCTCGAGAAGCAGCAGGCCGGCGCCGACTTCGCGATCACCCAGCTCTTCTACGAGGCGGAGACGTACGTCGCGTTCGTCGACGCCGCCCGCGCGGCGGGCGTCACGATCCCGATCCTCGCGGGCCTCCTCCCCATGACGGAGCCCCGTCGCCTGCACCGCGTCGAGGAGCTCACGGGCGTCCCCGTGCCCCGGCACGTGCTGCCCGCGCTCGAGGCCGCGCCCGACGACGCCGCGCGCCACGCGATCGGCGTCGCGCGCACCGTCGAGGTCGCCCGGGCGGTCCTCGACGCCGGCGCGCCCGGGCTGCACATCTACACGTTCAACAAGCACGAAGCTGCACTGGACCTGCTCGAGGGCGTCCACCTCGGCGGCGGCGCGACCGACGCGTCGGACCTGGCCAGAGGGCCGCGGGTCAGCGCATCCACCGAGAGAGACGGATGACTGACATGACCACTGCCGCCCTTCCCCGGGCACGATCCTCGGCTACCCCCGGATCGGCCCGAACCGCGAGCTCAAGAAGGCCGTCGAGTCCTTCTGGGCCGGCCGCATCGACGCAGGCGAGCTCGAGGCCCAGGCCGCCGCGCTCCGCTCCCGCACGCGCGCCCGGCTCGCGGAGCTCGGCCTCGCCCGCACGGGCGCCGCGATCCCCGAGACGTTCTCGTTCTACGACCAGGTGCTCGACGCCGCGGTGACCGTCGGCGCGCTGCCCCGCCGGTTCGACGGGCTCACCGGGCTCGACGCGTACTTCGCGGCCGCGCGCGGCACGTCCGGCGACGCCGGTGAGCGCGCGCCGCTCGAGATGACCAAGTGGTTCGACACGAACTACCACTACCTCGTCCCCGAGATCGGCCCGGACACGACGTTCGCGCTCGACGCCGCCCGCCTCGTCGCGCAGGTGACCGAGGCCGTGGCGGAGGGTTACGAGACCCGGCCGGTCGTCGTCGGGCCCGTGAGCTTCCTCCTGCTCGCCAAGCCATCCGACGACGCACCCGCCGGGTTCTCGCCGCTGTCCCGCCTGGGCGACCTGCTCCCCGTGTACGCGGGGCTGCTGCGCGAGCTGCGTGAGGCCGGGGCGACGTGGGTCCAGCTCGACGAGTCGGGCCTGGTCGCGGACCACCTCACGGACACGAGCGACGTCACACCCGAGGCCACCCGCGCCGCGGTGACCGAGGCGTACCGCGTGCTCGCGACCGAGCTCGATGCGGCCGAGCGGCCGGCGATCCTGCTCCAGGCGTCGTACGGCAGCCTGGGCGCGGCCCTCCCCGTCGTCGCCGCGACGGACGTCGAGGCGGTCGCGCTCGACCTCGTCCGGGGCGCCCTGCCGACCGGTCCCGTGGACGGGCTGGAGTCGAAGACGCTCGTCGCGGGCGTCGTCGACGGCCGGAACATCTGGCGCGCCGACCTCGCCGCCAAGCTCGACCTGCTCGAGCGGGCGCAGGGGCTCGGTGCGGCGGGCGTCGTCGTCGGCACGTCGACGTCGCTCCAGCACGTCCCGCACGACGTGACGACCGAGCGCTGGGACGACGCGACCCTCGACGCGAACCTGCACGCGTGGCTCGCGTTCGCGGACCAGAAGGTCGCCGAGGTCGCCGTGCTCGCGAAGGCGCTCACGGACGGCCGCGACGCGGTCGCCGACGAGGTCCGAGCGTCGTCGGACGCGGTGGCCTCCCGCCGCGACGCCGCCGGGGTGCGCGTGGACGCCGTCCGCGCTCGCACCGCCGCGCTGTCGCGGCACGACTTCGAGCGCGGCGAGCACGACGCGCGCGTGGCCGAGCAGGCCTCGCGCCTCGCCCTCCCGCCCCTCCCGACGACGACGATCGGGTCGTTCCCGCAGACCGTCGACATCCGCAGGGCGCGCGCCGCGCACGCGAAGGGCGAGCTGTCGACCGAGGCGTACGAGCAGGCCATGCGCGACGAGATCGCGCGGGTCGTGACGCTCCAGGAGGAGCTGGGCCTCGACGTCCTCGTGCACGGCGAGGCCGAGCGGAACGACATGGTCCAGTACTTCGCGGAGCTGCTCGACGGCTTCGCGGTCACGTCGAACGGCTGGGTCCAGTCGTACGGGTCGCGCTGCACCCGCCCGTCGATCCTGTGGGGCGACGTGTCGCGGCCCGAGCCCATGACGGTCCGCTGGACCACGTACGCGCAGTCGCTGACCGAGAAGCCCCTCAAGGGCATGCTGACTGGGCCGGTGACGATCATGGCGTGGTCGTTCGTCCGCGACGACGTGCCGCTCGCCGAGACCGCGAACCAGCTCGGCCTTGCCCTGCGCGACGAGATCGCCGACCTCGAGGCGGCGGGCATCGCCGTCGTGCAGGTCGACGAGCCCGCGCTGCGTGAGCTGCTCCCGCTGCGCAAGGCCGACCAGGAGACCTACCTCAACTGGTCGGTCGGGTCGTTCCGTCTCGCGACCGCCGGGGTGCGCCCGGACACGCAGATCCACACGCACCTGTGCTACTCGGAGTTCGGCGAGGTCATCGGCGCGATCGACCACCTCGACGCCGACGTCACCTCGATCGAGGCGGCCCGCTCGCGCATGGAGATCCTGCCCGAGCTGCGCGACGAGGGCTTCGGCCGCGGCGTCGGGCCGGGGGTCTACGACATCCACAGCCCGCGCGTCCCGTCCACCGGCGAGGTCGTCGAGCTGCTGGAGCTCGCGGTCAAGACCGTCGACCCGACGCTCCTGTGGGTCAACCCCGACTGCGGCCTCAAGACCCGCGGCTACGCCGAGGTGAACCCGTCGCTCGAGCACCTGGTCGCCGCAGCGCGCGAGGTCCGCGCGACGCTCTGACGCTCACGACGACGAAGGGCCGGGCACGCGCGCAGCGGGCCCGGCCCTTCGCGGCACGCGCACGAAGGTGCCCGTGACCCGCCCGCGCGACCTCCTCGAGTCCCGGCATGACGAAGCTCCCCTTCACCGAGGACCAGCTCAAGGTCAACTACATCCGTACCGTCCCGGTCGACGGCCGCACCCTGACGGGCACGGGCACGATCATCCACGCCGGCCGCAGCACCGCGATCGCCGAGGGCAAGGTCGTCGACGACGACGGGAGGCTCGTCGCGCACGGGACCACGACCTGCATGATCTACCGCTGAGGGCGCCCGCCTTCGGACAAGCACAGACGAAGCCGGCCGGGCCGGGAGGGCGAGGCACTCCCGGCCCGGGGCTGGTCCGTGGGGTGGTGCGTCAGTGCTTGTGGAACGTCATCCCGACGAAGAACGGCGAGCACGCCACGACGAGGCCGAGGCTGAAGACCCACGCGTTCCCGTTGCCGTCGTCGCCCCACGAGGCACCCGCGCCCATGAGGAACATCCCGACGACGAAGAGCACGAACAGCGGGACGAAGCGCAGCCACGCGCCCGGGCGACGCTCGGTGCGGGTGACGGTGAACGGCTCGTGCGACGGAGCGGGGGTCTGCTGCGCGGTCATGGTCCCAAAATACCGCCCGCGCGCGATCCCGGTCGCCCGGCGTCCGTGGAAGTGCCTCTACAGCTCGTAGAGCTGAGCCAGGTCGACGAGATGAACGTCGGCGCGCGTCGACGCGGCCTCGGTCAGGTTGAAGTCGAACCCCTCCCGGCTGAAGACCGCCAGGTTGGCGTCACGGGCGTCGTAGCCGCGCGTGACGAGGCCGTCACGGATTGCCTCGAGGCGCGCGAGGTCCGACAACGTTCGCTTCTTCGTCGTCGACTTCGCCTCACCGAGGACCACGATGCGAGCGTCCTTCTTGCCCGAGTCGTGACCGCGTGCGAGCCCGACGACGTCGAGCTCGTGCTGCGACCGGCTTCGAGCGTCGGAGATGACCGCGGGCCCGACGCCGCCGAGTCGCTCACCCCACCGGTCACCGGAGTACCGGCTCGTCCACACCCGAGCCAGGTGCTCGAAGTGGGGACCGAGGATCCTGCTCGACAGGGCCGGCTGTGCGACCTCCCAGGCATCCCTGATCTCCCCTTCCTCGAGAAGGTAGCGGTACGGCTCGACCACGGTCTCGGCAAAGCGGACGATCGGGTCGGCCAGGAAGTAGAGCGGACGACGGCCGGTGAGCTGGTCCTCGACGCGGCGAAGGAAGCCGGCGCCCTCGAGGACCGACAGCGGGTATCGCAGCTGGTTGAGGTCACGCGAGACGACACCGCCGATCTCGGTCGCCTTGTGCGCCCCACGCGCGACGGCCGACAGGATCGAGTTGTAGACCGCCTTGTCGGTGATCCGGGGTCCTCCCGCAGGAGGTAGTCCTTCTCGCTGTAGAGTGCACGCGAGGGGGACATCAGTTCGGCACCGACCCACGCGGGGAGCCCCCGGAGCTTCCTCGGCGGGGGCGAGGACACGAGTGCCTTGTACCCGGGCGTGCCACCGAGGACCGCATCGACACGAAACGCCACGGCCGGGTCCTCGATCTCCCAGTACCGCGCCGCGAGCCTGTAGTCGAACGCCCGGAGACGCATCTCGAGGCGCGCCCGACCGCGAAGCGGCTGGGCACCGGAGAGCAGGTCGAGCATCACGGAGAGCGCAGAGCCGCAGAGGACGACCGTGGTGCGCCGAGCGTCCGGTCGCTGGTGGCTCTCGTCGTAGAGGAGCTGCAGGACCGAGGGGATCTCGGGGAGTGCCCCAGGAGGTACGGGAGCTCGTCGATGACAAGGACCCCGCGGGGCGCGCCGGGCCCGGTGGCGCGCGCGGCCCCTCCGCCGGCAGATCGAGGGCGAACCGCAAGGCGGTCTCCCACTCGTCGAACCGGAGCGTGCCCGTGGGGAGCGATCGTGCGCGCGCGACATCGTCCGCGAAAGCCTGGAGCGCCTGGGAGCGGCCGACCTCGAGCGCCTGGTGGTAGAGGCCACCGGCGGCCGACACGATGCGGCGCAGGAGGAAGCTCTTGCCGTGCCTGCGGCGACCCGACACGACGCCGAGAAGCATCCCCGACGCGTCGCTCGTCGAGAGGTCCGACAGGTCGGCCCACTCGGTCGTACGGTCGAAGAGGTCGTCCGGTCGCTCGAGCACAGCACCTCCAGGTGTAACTCCATTTACTATAACTAGAGTTATATCAGGGCGGCCCGATTTGGGCAGCCTTTCATGGCCGTGTGACGGGGCCGTGTCACCGGCGCCTGGGAGCGTGGGCGCATGACCCAGCCCGCCGCACCCGAGCCGTTCGTCGTCGCCGACCACGCCGCGTGGCGCGAGTGGCTGACCCTCAACGAGGACACCCACGACGGCGTCTGGCTCCTCCTGGCGAAGAAGGGCACCACCGACCCGACGTCCCTCACGTACGCGGAGGCACTCGACGAGGCGTTGTGCAGCGGGTGGATCGACGGACAGGTCAAGAGCCTCGACGACGCGACGTTCCTGCGGCGCTTCACCCCGCGCCGGGCCCGGTCGATCTGGTCGAGGCGCAACGTCGAGGCGATCGCCCGCCTCGAGGCCGAGGGCCGGCTCCGGGACCGTGGCCGGACGGAGGTCGCGCGAGCCCAGGAGGACGGCCGTTGGGACCGCGCCTACGCCGGACCGGCCACCGCGGAGGCCCCGCCCGAGCTCGCGGAGGCGCTCGCCCGGCAGCCAGCGGCGCAAGCGGCGTTCGCGGCCCTCACCGGCTCGGACCGCTTCAGCGCGCTCTTCCCGATCCTCACGGCGACCACCGACGCGACCCGCACGCGGCGGATCGACCTGCTCGTCGCGAGGCTCCGGGAAAAGTCCGCGTGAGCCCCGGGCAGTCTGTCTAGGCTGGCCCGGTGAGCGCATCCT
The DNA here is from genome assembly GCF_030161555.1 of Luteimicrobium album. Lineage (GTDB taxonomy): Bacteria > Actinomycetota > Actinomycetes > Actinomycetales > Cellulomonadaceae > Luteimicrobium > Luteimicrobium album. The sequence goes on along the minus strand of NZ_BSUK01000001.1, from coordinate 1,505,861 downwards.
TCCCGTACCGCGAGGTCGACGTCTTCACGCACGAGCCGCTGCTCGGCAACCCGGTCGCGGTGGTGCACGACGCCGTCGGGCTGGACGACGACCGCCTCGCGGCGTTCGCGCGCTGGACGAACCTGTCGGAGACGACGTTCCTGCTCCCGCCGACCCCGGAGGGCGCGGCGGAGGGCGCCGACTACCGGCTCCGGATCTTCACGCCGGCGGGCGAGCTACCGTTCGCCGGGCATCCGACGCTCGGCTCGTGCCACGCGTGGCTCGAGGCGGGCGGCACCCCGCACCGGGCGGGCGTCGTCGTGCAGGAGTGCGGCGTCGGGCTGGTGGCGGTGCACCGGGACGGCGACGCCCTCGCGTTCGAGGCGCCCGACCTCCTCGCCGACGAGCCGCTCGAGCCCGAGACGCTCGACGCGTTCGTGACGGCTCTCGGGATCCCCGCGGGCGCCGTCGTCGACCACCGCCTGCTCGACAACGGCCCCGGCTGGCGGGTCCTCCTGCTCGACTCGGCCGAGCGGGTCCTCTCCCTCGCCCCGGACTGGTCGGGGGTGGACGTGGAACGCTTTCGGGCCATCGGCGTCGTCGGGCCGACGGGTACGACCGCCCCCGACGAGCCGGCCTTCGAGGTCCGCGGGTTCGTGCCCGGCATCTCGGTCCCCGAGGACCCGGTGACGGGGAGCCTCAACGCGGTGATCGGCCAGTGGCTCACGTCGACGGGGCGCGCACCCGACCGCTACGTCGCCCGCCAGGGCACCGCGCTCGGCCGCGACGGGCGCGTGCACGTGACCCGTGCCGCAGACGGCACCGTCCGGGTGGGCGGCGGCACGGTCACCTGCGTGACCGGCACCGTCACGCTGTAGCGCGCGACTCCACGACGCGCGCCAGCGCCTCCAGGTCGGCGTGCACCGCCGCGACGTCGCGTTCGAGCTCGGCGTCGCTCATCCCCCGACGACGCACGGTGAAGATCACCTCCGAGCCGCCCGGCGCGGGCACCACCCGCATCGGGTTGGACGTCGTCGTGCCGTCGGGCTCGACGACGTCGTGGTCGAGCACACCGAAGTCGTTGGGCGGCGCGAAGCGCAGCTCGACGCGGCCCATGGGCGAGTCGGCGAACCACCGGTCGCCGTCGTGGACCACCCCGGACGCGAGGCCCGCCGCCCACTCCGGCAGGTGCGCGGGGTCCGACGCGTACGCGTAGACCTCCGCGGCAGGGCGCGGGACCCGCACGCTGACGTGCCGCGACTCGTCGGTCATTCCAGGTAGCCCTCGACGACGTCGCTCGGGCGCACCCGGGCGTCGTCGGGGTTGCGGCCCGCGTCGCGGAGGGCGTCGCGCTGGCGGAGCAGGTCCCAGCACTGGTCGAGCTGCGTCTCGACGGCGCGGAGCCGGGCGTGCTCGTCGGACTCCCCGATCTCGCGGTCCGCGAGCTGGGCGCGCAGCGTCTTCTCCTCCTCGACGAGCGAGCTGATGGTGCGGTGGATGTCGGGGTCGTCGGCCATGAGCCCACGCTAGTTCGCTCTCGCGCTCGCGGCACGGGCGGCGGCCGACCTCTTGCCAACCCTTCTTTGCAGAGCTATCTTTGCAACATGTCCTCTGCACTCGGCGGTTCCTTCTACCGGCTCTGGAGCGCGTCCCTCGCCTCCAACCTCGCCGACGGCCTCCTCGCGGCCGCCGCACCGCTCCTCGCGCTCCGACTCACCGACGACCCCTTCGCCGTCTCCGCGATCGTCGCCGCGAGCTTCCTGCCGTGGCTGCTGTTCGCCATCGCGTCCGGCGGGCTCGTCGACCGCCACGACCGTCGCCGCGTCATGGGCACCGCGAACACCGTGCGGTTCCTCGTGGCCACGAGCCTCGGGATGCTCGTCGCGACCCACCACCTGCCCCTGTGGACGCTCGTCGTCGCGGTCTTCGTCCTCGGCAGCATGGAGACGGCCTTCGACGGCGGCGCCCAGGCCCTCGTCCCCGCCGTCACGCCCCGCGAGCAGCTCGACCCTGCGAACAGCCGCTTCCAGGCCGGCGAGATGGTCATGCAGGGCTTCGTCGCGATGCCGATCGGCGCGGCGCTCTTCGCTCTCTCCGAGCCGCTGCCCTTCGCGCTCTCCGCCCTCACGTTCGCGGGCTCCGCCGCGCTCGCCCTCACGCTCCCGGCGGCCGCCGCCCGCGCCCGCTCCGCCGACCGCCCGACGGCGTCCCCCACCCCCGCGTCCGGCTCGCCGACACCGGTCCCCCGGCAGGGGTTCGTCCACGAGCTCGTCGAGGGCGCACGGTTCCTCTGGCAGCACGACACCCTGCGGCCCCTCTGGATCTTCTCGACGCTCAGCGCGACCGCGCTCACGTTCGCCCAGGGCGCCCTGGTCGTCTACGTGGTGAACGGGCTGGGCATCCCGCAGGGTGCGGTCGGCGCTTTCACCGCGCTCGCCGCGGTCGGAGGCCTCGCCGGGGCGACGCTCGTCGGGCGGGTGCGCCGTCGCTTCGGCCGGGCCACCTCGATGGTCGGGAGCGAGCTGCTCACCGGACCGGCGCTCGTCCTCCTCGGCCTGGTCCCCGCCAGCCTCGGTGGGCAGGTCGCCGGCTGCGTCGCCTTCGCGCTCGCCGCCATGTTCGTGATGATCTGGAACACCAACGCCATGACGGTCCGCCAATCCCTCATCCCGGGCGAGCTCCTCGGCCGCGTCAACGGCACGTGGAGGACCGTGGGATGGGGGCTCACCCCCGTCGCCACGCTCCTCGGCGGGCTCGTCGCCCGTGCGGGGCTGCGCCTGCCGTTGCTGATCGGCGGCGCGCTCTCCCTCGTCATCGTGCTCGTCATGGGTGCTCGCGTGCACCGCGCGCTCACGGCCGCAGAGAGCACCGTGTCCGGGGACGCCGGCGCCGACGACACCCCGGCCAAGGCCGAGGGACCAGCCGCCGAGGCGGTGACGGTCAGTACGCTCGAGACATGAGCACCTCGCCCGACGTCGACGCCGCAGGTCCGGACGCACGCCGCCCCGCCGAGGTGGTCGCCGACGTCCTCGACGACGCGCGCGACCTCGACCTGGCGACCCTCAAGGCGCTCTCCCACCCGCTCCGGGTCCGCCTGTGGGACCTCCTCGTCACGGCCGGGCCGGCGACGTCGACCACCCTCGCCCGCCAGACCGGCGAGTCCACCGGCTCCACGAGCTACCACCTGCGCCAGCTCGCCTCCCACGGCCTCGTCGAGGAGGTGCCCGAGCGGGGGACCGGGCGCGAACGGTGGTGGCGTGCGGCACCGGGCGCGCTGCGCGTCCGCGGCAGCGGCGGGGAGTACGACACGCCGTCGGGCGGGGAGGTCATCCGAGCCTTCGGGTCGCAGTGGGCGAGCCTGCGCGCGAGCAGCCTCGAGCGTTTCCACGAGCGGGTGATCGACCGCGTCGAGCCCGAGCGCTGGGTCGACGCCTCGGTCGACGCGACCTCGTTCGCCTACCTGACGCTCGAGGAGCTCGACGACCTGTCCACCGAGCTCGGGGCCGTGCTCGAGAAGTACGCCGGGGCCGCACGCAGCCGCGACGACCGCCCCAGCGACGAGCACCGGCGCATCGAGGTCCAGATCCTGGCCTTCCCGACCATCGACCCCGCCGTCGAGGGCTTCGCCGCCGATGCCTGACGCGCGCACGCTCGGCGCGCGCGACGACGTGGTCGCCGCCGTCGGGCACGTGCCGCAGCGCATCGCGGTGGCCGGGGTCTCCGGCGCGGGCAAGACCACGCTCGCCCGACGCATCGCCGACCGCCTCGGGCCCCCCACACCGAGCTCGACGGCCTCTACCACGGCCCCGGCTGGACCCCGCGCGGGTCGTTCGTCGACGACGTCCGCGCCGTCCTCGCGCAGCCCGCCTGGGTCACCGAGTGGCAGTACCGGCGGGTGCGCCCGCTGATCCTCGAGCGCGCCGAGCTGATCGTGTGGCTCGACCTGCCGACGCCCGTCGTCATGCGGCAGGTCGTCGGCCGCACCGTCCGGCGCCGACGACGCCGCGAGGTGCTCTGGAACGGCAACCAGGAGCCCCCGCTGCGGACCTTCTTCACGGACGACGACCACATCGTCCGCTGGGCGTGGTCGACACGGAACAGCCTTCGTGGGCTCGACGAGCGCCTCGCGGCCGAGGCGCCTCACCTCGTCGTCGTGCGCCTGCGCACGCGGGCCCAGACCGAGGATTGGGTGCAGCGACTCCCCCGCGCCGTCTAGGGCCTGTTTCGGAATGGGTTAGCGCCGGCGGATCCAGGTGAGGATGTCTTCGGCGATGGTGTGGGGGTCGGCGGCGGTGGTGATGTCGTGGGCGCCGGCGGCGGGATCGAAGCGGTCGAGCTCGAAGCCGCCGAATGCGCTGATCTTCTTGGAGACGGCGTAGGACCACTCGAGGTCGTCGTCACGTGGGAAGACGATGAAGAACGTGTTGGTGTCGGTGTCGAGCTCGTTGACGAGGTCGATCAGGTCGCCCCGGTCGGGCTGATCAACGTCGTCGCGTCCTTCGGGGGCGGCGTAGTACTCCACGCCCGCAAGGATGCCAGCGCTCAGGCGGCCCGGACGATCGCGGCCACCCAGTCGTCGATCGCGGCAACGGTCACGGTGGTCTCGTAGCGGACCTGGAGCTTGTCGAACCGGGTGGCCACCGCCCGCCACCGCTTGAGGCGGTTGAACATGCACTCGACCGCGGACCGCAGCTTGTAGTCGGTGAAGTCGACCTTCGGCGGTCGCCCACCGGCCGAGCCCTTCTTCTTGCGGTTGGCCTGCTGATCGACCTTCTCCGGGATCGTCGCGGCGATCCCACGGGCACGCAGCAGGGCCCGGTTGGTGGCCGAGGTGTACGCCCGGTCGGCGCGGACTCGGTCCGGGCGGGTGCGCGGGCGACCGACCCCACCGGGACGGGCCACCTTGACGGTGGCGAGCACGGGCGCGAACTGCGGGCTGTCGCCGCGGTGCCCGGCCGTGACGACCATGCCCATCAGCTTCTGCCCCTGCTCGGCGGCCGCGTGCACCTTCGTGGTCCACCCGCCCCGGGAACGCCCCAGCCCGTGGTCGACCGGCTCGGCGCCCGGCGGCTCGGTCTGCGCCTGCGGGTCACGGCGAGCACCGGCGGCGTGCTGGTGAGCGCGAGCGATCGTGGAGTCGATGTTCAGGTCCCACCCGATCAGCCCGGCCCCGTCGCTGATCGTGCGCAACCGGTCGATCACCTGCCCCCAGGTCCCGTCGCGCTGCCAGTCCCGGAACCGGCGATAGCAGCTACCCCACGGCCCGTACCGGTCGCCAGGAACGTCCCGCCACGGGCACCCCGTGCGGACCCGGAACCGGATCCCGTCGATCTGCCGACGCAAGAACCGCGCCTTGCGTCCACGCGCCCTGACCGGCAGCAACGGCGCCAGCACCGCCCACGCCTCATCGCTCAGATCATGCCGCCCCGGCCCATCGCCCACGACCTCAATCATGACGAAACCGCAGGTCACATCACAATTCCGAAACAGGCCCTAGTTGCCTCTGCGCAATGACTTGCCCTATGGTTGCACAACGCAATCATCCCCAGGGCCGGGCGACGCGCCCGGGGCGACCGCCGGTGCGCGGACGCCGCGGCCGCCCGCCCCGAAGGAACCCCCATGCCCCAGGCGTCCACGTCGTCGCGACACGCGCACGACGACGACCAGCCGATGACGCACAAGCAGATCCTCGAGGCCCTGAGCGGCCTCCTGCTCGGTCTGTTCGTCGCGATCCTGTCGTCCACCGTCGTCTCCAACGCGCTGCCGACGATCATCTCCGACCTGCACGCCAGCGAGACCGCGTACACCTGGGTCATCACCGCGACGCTGCTCGCCATGACCGTCTCGACGCCGGTCTGGGGCAAGCTGTCCGACCTGTTCAGCAAGAAGCTGCTCGTCCAGCTCGGCCTCGTGATCTACGTGCTCGGGTCCTGCCTCGCCGGGCTCTCCCACAACGCGGGCACCCTGATCACCGCGCGGGCCATCCAGGGCATCGGTGCGGGCGGCATGACCGCACTCGTCCAGACGATCATCGCGACGATGATCCCGCCCCGTGAGCGCGGGCGGTACTCGGGCTACATGGGCGGCGTCTTCGCGCTCGGCACGATCGCCGGCCCACTCATCGGCGGCGCGATCGTCGACACCTCGTGGCTCGGCTGGCGCTGGTGCTTCTACGTCGGGGTGCCGTTCGCCGTCGTCGCCCTCGTCGTGCTCCAGCGCACGCTCCACCTGCCGACCACGAAGCGCGCCGTGAAGATCGACTGGACGGGCGCCACGCTCGTCACCGCAGCGGCGTCCCTGCTCCTCGTCTGGATCTCCTTCGCCGGCTCCAAGTACGACTGGCTCTCCTGGCAGACCGCCGCCATGCTCGGCGGCTCGGCGCTCCTGTGGCTCGCGTTCGTCGTCGTCGAGCGCCGGACGAAGGAACCGATGGTGCCGCTGCACCTGTTCGCGAACCGGTCCATCGCGCTCGCCGTCGTCGCGTCGCTCCTCATCGGCGTCGCCATGTACTCGGGCACCACGTTCCTCAGCCAGTACTTCCAGCTCGCCCGCGGCGACTCCCCGACCGAGGCGGGCCTGCTGACGCTCCCGATGATCATCGGGCTCGCGGCGATCTCGCTGCTCTCCGGGCAGTTCATCAGCCGGACCGGCCGCTGGAAGGGCGTGCTCGTGCTCGGCGGAGTCCTCACGGTCGCGGGCCTGGCGCTCATGGGAACGGCACGGGTCGGCACCGCTTACGGGCTGCTCGCGGTCTACATGTTCCTCATCGGGGCCGGGCTCGGGATGACCCAGCAGAACCTCGTCCTGTCCGTGCAGAACCAGGTCGCCCGCAGCGAGCTGGGCTCGGCGAGCGCGCTCGTCGCGTTCATGCGGACCCTCGGCGGCGCCGTCGGCGTGTCCGCCCTCGGTGCCTTGCTCGCGCACCACGTCATCACCTACATCACCAGCGGGCTCGAGGGGATCGGGGTGGGTGCCGGGGCGACGTCGTCCGGCACGGTACCGAAGGTCTCGACGCTCCCCGAGCCCGTGCGCGGCGTCGTCGAGGCCGCCTACGGGCACGGCGTCGCCGACGTCTTCCTGTGGTCGGCGCCGGTGGTCCTGCTCGGGCTCGTCGCGATCCTCTTCATCAAGGAGGTCCCGCTGCGGACGGCGAACGCCGCAGCGCCCCTCGAGGAGCTCGCCGCCGACGCCGGGGTCGTCCTGCTCGACGACGACCTCACCGGCGCGGACGCCGGCTCCGAGCGGCTGGCGACCCCGGCCGTGCAGGCCGCGCGACCTTGACGGCGATCGCGGGAGCGGTCCTCGGGGCGGCACACCCGGAGGCGACGGACGAGGCGGGCATCGACGCCGTCGAGCGCGAGCTCGCGATGCTCGTCCGCCGCACCCGGGGGCCTCCCGCCGGATGGCGGAGCAGGTCCACCGCGGCGTCGACGCCGCCGCCTACAGCCTGCTCGTCCGGCTCGCGGAGGCCGGGGAGAGCCGGCCGAGCGACCTCGCGGAGCACTTCGGCGTCGGGAAGCCGACCGTCGGACGCCAGCTCGCCTGCCTCGAACGTCTCGGGTTCGTCGCGCGCCGCCCCGACCCGGACGACGGCCGCGCGCACATCCTCGGCCTCACGGAGCTCGGGGAGGGCTGGGTCGCGACGCAGCGCGAACGTCGGAAGACGGCGCTCGGTGCGAGCTTCGCGGATTGGTCGGACCACGAGCTCACCGACCTCGCCGTCACCCTGGCGCGCCTCAACGACGCGCTGCGCTAAAAGCCCCGGCCTCGTCCCGGTGCGACGACGGGCTCACGGGAAACGCGCGACCAGGGCCTCGACGATCGGGACGTCGCCGTCCAGCCAGGGCACGTCGAGCCACGACCCGCGCGGCAGCCACCGGAGCTGGTCGTGGACCTCGATCGGTGCCGGCTCGCCCGACACCACGCGGGCGAGCCACAGCCGCATGACGTGACGGGGCGTGATCGGCCAGGCGCCGCCGTCGGGCGTGGTGAACTCAGGACCGAGCTCGGCCACCACCCCGAGCTCCTCGGCGAGCTCCCGGTGCAGCGCTGCGACCGGGTCCTCGCCCTCGTCGACCTTCCCTCCGGGGAACTCCCACCGGCCCGCGAGCTCCGCCGGCCAGGTCCGCCGGCCCGCGAGGAGCACGCTCGGGGCGGCGACGTCGTCCACGATCGCGGCGGCGACGACCAGGCGGCGGGGTTCCATGACGGAAGTCTCCCACCCGGAGCCGTCCGCCTCGGGTGCTGCGGCCCGTCGTGCGTCCGCGGCGTTGCGGGCGCCCGACGACGGGCCGTGGGTGGTCAGCGCAGGCCGACGCGGCGGGCGTACTCGAGCGCCTCGGCGCGCGTCGAGACCCCGAGCTTGCGGTACAGCGAGCGGACCTGCGACTTGACGGTGTTGCGCGTCACGAAGAGCTGGGTCGCGACCTGCTCGAGCGTCACGTCCTCCGAGAGGTGAGACAGCACCACGCGCTCGCGGCGCGTCAGGGTGCTCGCGAGGTCGGCGTCGGGTCGAGTCATCTCCATGATGCTCATCTGATCCTCCAGGTGTTCCCCGGTCCTCGGGGTGCGTCCGGGACCGAACGGTGTTGGTACATGGAGAGACGGAGGACACGTGGGTTCATGACGCGAGTTCGCGAAGATTCTTTTCGAGCGGTCTGTCGCGGCGCTCACTGGCCCTGCGTGGGGGTCCGTGCGATCTGCAGTTGTGACCCCGGCACCCGGCGACACCGCCGGAGCGACCGGTGATCGCAGCGCCAGTCTCCGGGCCCGCGGACGAGCCCGCAACCGCGCGAGGTCACGGTTCGGCGACGGTTTCCCTGCTCCTCGCACGGCCGCCGTCGTGCGAGGGGTGCGCCCTCGTGCCTGTAATCGAGGCATGTCGACCGGGAGCGCGCCGCAGGGCCGTGGGACCGTCGTCGTGACGGGGGCGAGCGCCGGCATCGGGCGGGCGACCGCCGTCGAGCTGGCGCGGCGGGGAGGCACCGTAGCGCTGCTCGCGCGAGGCCGGGTCGGGCTGGAGGCGGCAGCCCGGGACGTCGCGGCCGCCGGCGGGCAACCGCTCGTGGTCGAGGTCGACGTGTCCGACGCGGACGCCGTCGAGGCGGCCGCCCAGCGCGTCGAGGACGAGGCAGGACCGATCGAGACCTGGGTCAACGTCGCGTTTACGTCCGTGTTCGCGCCGGCGCACGAGATCGCCCCCGACGAGTTCCGGCGCGTCACCGAGGTGAGCTACCTCGGCTACGTCTACGGGACCCTCGCCGCGCTGCGCCGGATGCGGCCGCGCGACCGCGGCGTCGGCGTGCAGGTGGGATCGGCCCTCGCCTACCGCGGGATCCCGCTGCAGAGCGCCTACTGCGGCGCGAAGCACGCGATCCAGGGCTTCACGGAGTCGGTGCGCTGCAAGCTGCTGCACGAGAGGTCCCGCGTGCGGATCACCATGGTCCAGATGCCCGCGGTGAACACGCCGCAGTTCTCGTGGGTGCTGTCGCGGCTACCATGGTAGGCGCAGCCGGTCCCCCGATCTACCAGCCCGAGGTCGCGGCGCGCGCGGTCGCGTGGGCCGTAGACCACCCGCAGCGTCGGGAGTGGTGGATCGGTGCCAGCACGGCCGGGACGATCGGGCTCAACGCCGTCGTGCCCGGGCTCCTCGACCGGTACCTCGCGCGCACAGGCTTCGACTCGCAGCAGACGGCGGACCCGCGCTCGCCCGACCAGCCGGCCAACCTGTGGGAGGCCGCCGATGGGCAGGACGGCCGCGACTTCGGGGCGCACGGCATCTTCGACGATCGTGCCCACGGCTCGAGCGTGCAGGCCTGGGCGACGCGGCACCGCCGGGTGCTCGAGCTCACGGCGGCGGGGGCGGTGGCGACGCTGGCCGGCCTCGCGTCCGCGCGGGCGGCGGGCCGTTCGTGAGCCCCCGCTCCGGGCCCCCGGCCCGCCGCGGCGCAGCACCCTCGCAACCGCGCGCGTGGGAGCACTACGGTCCGCACCCGCAGCGCGACTACGCGTTCCTCGGGGACGGCCACCGCGGCGCGCTCGTCGGGCCGCGCGGCGACCTCGTCTGGCTGTGCGCGCCGACCTGGCACGACGACGCAGTGCTGTCCGCTCTCGTCGGCGGGGAGGGCGTCTACGCCGTGACGCCGCTCGTCCCGTACGTGGCGGGCGGGTCGTACGAACCGGGGACGCTCGTGTGGGGCGCGCGCTGGATCACGGCCGGAGCGACGATCGCCGGACGGGACGCGCTCGTCGCGCCCGGCGACCCGCACGTCGTGAGGCTCCTGCGGAGCGTCCGCGCGGACACGGAGGACGTCCCCCTGCGGATCGTCCTCGACCTCCGGGCGCACTTCGGCGCCGACCGTCCGCGCGACGTCCGGCGGCCGGAGGGCACGGGCCGGGCCTGGGGGCGCGCATGGAGCGGGCGGGTGGGCGACCTGTGGTTCCGCTGGTGGGGGCCGACGACGCGACCCGGCCCCGGTCCGGGCCCTGGCGCGGGACGTTCGTGGTCGAGACGACGCTCGCCGCGGGTGAGCACCGGGACCTGCTGCTCGAGGTGTCGGACCGGCCCTTCGACCGGGACGAGAGCGAGCCGCCGTCGGCGGCGCAACTCTGGGACACCACCGCGCAATGGTGGGCGGCCATGGTGCCGCCCTTCGAGGACACGGTCAGCCCCCGCGACGCGCGGCACGCCTACGCGGTGCTCCGCGGCCTCACGGTGCCGGGCGGCGGCATGGTCGCGGCCGCGACCCTGGGGCTCCCGGAGCGCGCCGGCGGCGGGCGCAACTACGACTACCGGTACGTCTGGCTGCGCGACCAGGCGTACGCGGGGCACGCCGCCGCCGTCGACGAGCCGCACCCGCTCCTCGACGACGCCGTGGCCTACGCGGTCGCCCGCATCCTCGAGCACGGGCCCGCCCCCGCCCCCGCGTACACCGTCGACGGCGCCGACCTGCCCCGCGAGCGCCGGCTCGACCTGCTCGGCTACCCCGGCGGTTCGGACGTCGTCGGGAACCACGTGGTCGACCAGTTCCAGCTCGACACGGTGGGCGAGGTGCTCCTGCTCCTGGCCCGGGCGGCGGCTCTCGACCACCTCGACGGCGACGGACGGCGCGCGCTGGAGCTCATGTGCGAGGTCGCACGGGACCGCTGGGACGAGCCCGACGCGGGGATCTGGGAGCTCGACGACGACTGGTGGTCCCAGTCCCGGCTCGCCGTCGTCGCGGGCCTGCGGGCCGCCGCGGCGGTGAGCGACCGCCACCGGGGCGGGGAGCTCGCGACGCTCGCGGACACGATCCTCGCGCGCACCTCGGAGCGGTGCCTGCGGCCCGACGGCGCGTGGGCCCGGAGCCCGGGCGCGGCGGGCACCGACGCGAGCCTGCTGCTCGCGCCGGTGCGTGGCGCGCTGCCGGCCGACGACCCGCGCACCCGCGCCACCCTGCGGGCCGTGGTGTCCGAGCTGGCCCGCGACGGCTTCGTCTACCGGTTCGCCCCCGACGAGCGTCCGCTGGGCGAGGCCGAGGAGCGTTCCTGCTCTGCGGCTTCACGACGGCGCTGGCCTGGTGGTACGAGGGCGACCTGGCGGAGGCGTTCCGCTGGTTCGAGCGGACGGCCGCCGCGTGCGGCCCGCCCGGCCTGTTCGCCGAGGAGTACGACGTCGCCGAGCGGCGGCTCCGCGGCAACCTGCCGCAGGCGTTCGTGCACGCGACGCTGCTCGAGACGGCGCAGCGCCTGGCGCGTCCGCCGGCGTGAGCTTCGGACGGTGGGCGGAGCGCCCGTAGGCTCGGTGCGTGCAGTGCCCCCACTTCGACGCCGGCGAGTGCCGGTCGTGCGCGCTCATGGGGCAGCCGTACGCGACGCAGGTCATGGACAAGGTGGCGCGGTGCCGGGAGCTGCTGGACGCCGTCGGCGGCGGGGAGGCCGTGTGGCTCGAGCCGTTCGTCGGACCCGAGTCGGGCTTCCGCAATAAGGCGAAGATGGTCGTGACGGGCTCCGTCGACGCGCCCGTCCTGGGGATCCTCGACCACCGCGACCACTCGGGTGCGACGGGGGTCGACCTGACCGACTGCGGGCTCTACCCCGTGAGCCTCCAGGCGGCGTTCGGGCCGCTCGCCGCGTTCGTGACCCGGGCCGGCCTCGTCCCCTACGACGTCCCCACGCGGCGCGGCGAGCTCAAGTACGTCATCGTGACCCAGGCGCCGTCGGGCGAGGTCATGGTGCGGTGGGTGCTGCGCTCGCAAGAGCCGGTCGCCCGCATCCGCAAGCACCTCGGGTGGTTGCGCGGGGCGCTGCCGGGACTCGCGGTCGCGTCGGTGAACGTCCAGCCGGAGCACAAGGCTATCCTCGAGGGCGACCTCGAGATCGTGCTGACCGAGCGGGAGACGCTCGAGATGCGGGTCGGCGGGCTCGATCTCCACCTGCGGCCGCAGAGCTTCTTCCAGACGAACACCCTCGTCGCGCAGGCGCTGTACGACCAGGTCGCCGCCTGGGTCGACGAGGCCGCGCCCGCGCGCCTGTGGGACCTGTACTGCGGCGTCGGCGGGTTCGCGCTGCACTGCGCCGCGCCGGGTCGCGAGGTCGTGGGCGTCGAGACCAGCCGGGAGGCCGTGGCGAGCGCCGCGCTCACGGCCCGCGACGCGGGACTGGAGGGCATGCGGTTCGTCGCCGACGACGCCACGAGCTTCGCGCTCGCGTCCGCGCCCGACGACGTCCCCGACCTCGTGGTGGTCAACCCGCCCCGGCGCGGGATCGGGTCGGAGCTCGCGGGCTGGCTCGAGGCGTCAGGGGTCCGGGACGTCGTCTACTCGAGCTGCAACGCCGTGACGCTCGCCCGGGACCTGGCGGCGATGCCGTCGCTGCGTCCCACGCACGTGCGGCCGCTCGACATGTTCCCGCAGACGCACCACTACGAGGTCGTCACGCGGCTGACCCGCCGCTGACCCCGCCGCGGGGCGTCCACGAGCCGTCGGACCGGACGACCCACACGTCCGCGTCGAGCGGGTCGGGGCGGTCGACGACCGCTTCCGCCACGACGCCCTCGGGCGCCGCGTAGACGGGCGGCGGGAGCGGCTTGCGCCCGAGGTAGATGTCCTGGACCTCGCCCAGCCCCTGCATCCCGGGGCCGACGACGCGGCGCACGGGGGCGGGGTCCTTGCGCACGGCCTCGCGGACGACCCGCCAGACCACCGCGACGGCGAAGACGCCGTAGAGGAAGAACGACGCGACCGCGCCCCAGACGCTGCCGTCCTGGTCCCGGGTCCAGACGAGGAGCCCGAGCCACACGACGACGGTCGCGGACACGATCGCCCACGTGAGCACCGTGGAGCGTCGGCGTCCGCCTTCGGGCGTCATGGTTCCGTCCTCCCCCGAGCCGGTGTGCCTCCATCGTGGCACGCCGCGGCCCGTAGGGCACGGCCTCGGTACGACGACCCTCAGCCCAGCACCCACAGCGCTTCGCGCTGCAGCAGCCGGCGCCGGACGGGCTCGCGGTAGGCGCGCGCGTCGTGACCGAGCGCGTCGTAGACCGTGAGCCCGCCGTGCGCGTCGTGGGTCCAGACCACGGGGTGGTCGACGTCGTCGTGGCGCTGGGTCACGAGGACGTGCGCCTCGGGCGCCACGTCGAGGTAGGAGTAGCGCTCGTCGTCGGCGGTGAGGGTCGCGTCGGGGCCGGCGAGCCCGCGCGTCACCGGGTGCGCGAGGTCGCGGACGTCGAACGTCCCCGGCCCGCGCTCGGGGTGCATCGAGCGTCCCGGGACCCAGCTCCCGCCGAGCATGCCGTGCCAGGTCTTAGCCCACGCCGGGCGGTCCTGGAAGGCGTTCGCCGCCTGGTGCAGCGCGAGCAGCCGCCCGCCCGACGACGCCCACGCGCCCAGGGCGGTGAGCGCGTCGCCCCAGGCGTCGTCGTCCCCGTCGATCTCACCATCAGGGGCGGGACGCGCGGAGCAGGCGTTCACGACCACGAGGTCGAACGCGGCCAGGTCGCCGAACGCGCCCGTGAACGTCCCGCGGACCTCCGCGGCGACGCCGACCTCGCCGAGCGCCGTCGCGACCTCGTGGGACGTGGCGGCGGTGTCGTGCCACGGGTCCTCGTACCGGCCGCGGCCGGCGAGCACGAGCGCCCGCCGGCCCGCGGCGCGCACGCTCAGGCCCCGACCTGGGCCTGGTACTCCTCGGCCGTCAGGACCGGGCCGACCTCGCTCACGTCGACCTTGAGCAGCCAGCCCTCGCCGAACGGGTCGGAGTTCACGAGCGACGGGTCGTCGACCGCGGCGTCGTTGACCGCCACGACCGTGCCCGTGACGGGCGAGTAGAGCTCCGAGACGGACTTGGTCGACTCGATCTCGCCGATCACGGTGCCGGCCGTGATGTCGTCACCGACCGCGGGGAGCTCGAGGTAGACGATGTCGCCCAGCGCCTCGGCAGCGGTCGAGGTGATCCCGACGACCGCCGGGTCGGAGCCGTCGAGCCACTCGTGCTCGACGGTGTACTGGAGCTGCGCGGGGAAAGTCGCGTCGGCCATGGGTAGTCCTTCCGGTGGTCGGCTCAGCGGGTCTGAGGTCGGGGGTTCGTGGGCGGGAGGCGCCCGTCAGGCCTTCTCGGGACGACGGTAGAACGGCAGCTCGACGACCTCCATCGGCTCCTCGCGCCCGCGGACGTCGACGGCGAGCTCGGACCCGACCGCCGACACCTCCGGGGTCACGTACGCCATGGCGATCGCGTGGCCGAGCGTCGGCGACGGCGCACCGCTCGTCACCGTCCCCACGACGATCTGGGGCACGTGCCCCCGCACGACGACGTGGTCGCCCTCGCGTGCGGCCCGGCGGCCCGCGGCGCCCAGGCCCACAAGCACGCGGGCCGGCTCGGAGGCCCGACGCGACGCGAGGGCCGCGCGGCCCACGAAGTCGAGGACGGCGCCGTCGTCGGTGGTCTTGTCGAGGCGCACCACGCGCCCGAGGCCCGCGTCGTAGGGGGTGGTGGTGAGGTCGAGCTCGTGCCCGTAGAGCGGCATCCCGGCCTCGAGGCGGAGCGAGTCGCGCGCCGAGAGGCCGGCGGGGACCAGGCCGTCCTCGGCGCCCGTGCCGAGCAGGGAGCGCCACAGCGCGACCGCGTGGTCGGCCGGGACGAAGAGCTCGAACCCGTCCTCGCCCGTGTACCCGGTACGGGCGACGAGCGCCTCGACCCCCGCGACCGTCGCCGGGACGCTCGCGTAGTACCTCAGCGCGCGGACCTTGTCGGCGTCGCCCGCGGCGAGCCCGGTGACGATCTGCTCCGCGAGCGGGCCCTGCACCGCGATCAGCGCGGTCGCCTCCGACTCGTCCGTGACCTCGACGTCGAAAGGGGCCGCGCGGCTCACGAGCTCGCGCGCCACGACCGGGGCGTTCGACGCGTTCGCGACGACCATGAAGTCGTCGTCCGCGAGCCGGTACACGACGAGGTCGTCGATCACCTCGCCGAACTCGTTCGTGATCATCGAGTAGCGCGCCCGGCCCGGCTGGACCTGGGACAGCCAGCCCACGAGGGCGACGTCGAGCGCGGTGCCCGCCTCCGGGCCGCGGAGGCGGATCTCGCCCATGTGCGACAGGTCGAACAGGCCCGCCGCCGACCGCACGGCACGGTGCTCGGCGAGGTCGCTCGCGTACCGGAGCGGCATCAGCCAGCCGCCGAACTCGGTGAGCGTGGCACCGAGCGCGACGTGCTCGTCGTGGAGCGGCGTGTGCCGCGGTTCGGTCGTCGCGGCGTCGTCGGGGGTCTCTACGGAGGTCGTCATCGGTCTCCTCTCTCGTCGTCTCGAGGCTAGTCGCTGGGTGGGCGCTGCGAACGCCCGACTCCCGCGAAGTAGTACGGCGGCCGAACTACGTCGGGGTCAGTCGGCGAAGGACTCGACCGGCGGGCACGCGCACACGAGGTTCCGGTCCCCGTAGGCGCCGTCGATCCGGCGGACCGGCGGCCAGTACTTCGTCATCGCCCGCCCGGGGTGCCCGACGACGGCCGCGGCCTCCTCGCGCGAGTACGCCTTGTCCCAGTCGCCCGCGAGCAGCGCGCCGGCCGTGTGGGGGCGCCCCGGAGCGGCGACTCCTCGACGGCCCACCGGCCCTGCTCGACGGCGTCGACCTCACCCCGGATCGCGACCATCGCGTCGACGAACCGGTCGAGTTCCGCGAGGTCCTCCGACTCGGTCGGCTCGACCATGAGCGTGCCCGGCACGGGGAACGCGAGCGTCGGGGCGTGGAACCCGTAGTCCATGAGCCGCTTCGCGACGTCCTCGGCGGTCACGCCCGTGCGCTTGGTGATGTCGCGCAGGTCGAGGATGCACTCGTGCGCGACGAGGCCGTCGGGGCCCGCGTACAGCACGGGGAAGTGCTCGCGGAGCCGCGCCGCGAGGTAGTTGGCGCTCAGCACGGCGCCCTCGGTCGCGGCCGTCAGCCCGTCCGGGCCCATGAGCGCGACGTACGCGTAGGAGATCGGCAGGATCCCCGCGGACCCGTAGGGCGCCGCGGACACCGGGACACCGCCCTGGGCCCCGCCGTCGAGCGGGTTGCCCGGCAGGAACGGGACCAGGTGCTCGGCCACCGCGACCGGGCCCACGCCCGGGCCGCCGCCGCCGTGCGGGATGCAGAACGTCTTGTGCAGGTTGAGGTGCGAGACGTCGCCGCCGAACCGGCCCGGGCGGGCCACCCCGACGAGGGCGTTGAGGTTCGCTCCATCGATGTACACCTGGCCACCGGCGTCATGTACCAGAGCGCAGACGTCGCGGACGTGCGCCTCGTAGACGCCGTGCGTCGACGGGTAGGTGATCATGATCCCGGCCACCTGGGGGCCGTGCTGGTCGAGCTTGGCGCGCAGGTCGTCGAGCTCGATCGACCCGTCCTCCGCCGTCGCGACCACGACGACGCGCAGGCCCGCGAGCGCCGCCGAAGCCGCGTTGGTGCCGTGCGCCGACGCCGGGATGAGGACGACGTCGCGGCCGTCGTCGCCGCGCGACCGGTGGTACCCGCGGATCGCGAGCAGGCCCGCGAACTCGCCCTGCGAGCCGGCGTTCGGCTGCACCGACACCCCGGCGTACCCGGTGATCTCCGCGAGCCAGCCCTCGAGCGTCTCGACGAGCTCGCGGTACCCCGTCGCCTGGTCGGCCGGGACGAACGGGTGCACGTCCGCGAACTCCGGCCAGGAGATCGGCTCCATCTCGACGGTCGCGTTGAGCTTCATCGTGCACGAGCCCAGCGGGATCATCGTGCGGTCGAGCGCGAGGTCCTTGTCGGACAGCGCTCGGAGGTACCGGAGCATCGACGTCTCCGAGCGGTGCGCGGAGAAGACCGGGTGCGTGAGGTACTCGGTCGTGCGGAGCGCCCACGCCGGCAGCCCGGCGTCCGCGGCGACGTCGGCCGGCGCCGAACCCGTGAGCACGCGGAGGAGCGTGGCGATCGTCTCCGGGGTCGTCGTCTCGTCGCAGGACGCCTGGACGTGGTCGGCGTCGGGGGCGTAGAGGTTGATGCCCGCCTCGCAGGCGGCCTCGACGAGCGCCGCCGCGCGGCCCGGGACGTGCAGGCGGACGGTGTCGAAGAACGCGTCGTGCACGACCGTCAGCCCGGCCGCCCGTGCGCCTGCCGCCAACGCCGCCGCGCGCGAGTGCACGCGCTCGGCGATCGCCCGGAGCCCGCGCGGGCCGTGGTAGACCGCGTACATCGACGCGACGATCGCGAGCAGCGCCTGCGCGGTGCAGATGTTCGACGTCGCCCGCTCGCGGCGGATGTGCTGCTCACGCGTCTGGAGGGCGAGGCGGTAGGCGGGGGCGCCGTCGGCGTCGACCGACACCCCGACGAGGCGCCCCGGCAGCGACCGCTCGAGACCCGAACGGACGGCCATGAACGCGGCGTGCGGGCCGCCGTAGAACAACGGGACCCCGAAGCGCTGCGCCGAGCCGACCGACACGTCCGCACCGAGCTCGCCGGGCGAGACGAGCATCGTGAGCGCGAGGAGGTCGGCGGCCACGGTCACGAGCGCGCCGCGCTCCTTCGCCGCGTCGACGAGCGGACGCAGGTCCCGCACGACGCCCGACGTCCCGCTCTGCTGCAGGACGACCCCGACGAGGTCGCCCTCGACCTCGGGGAGGCCGTCGGTCAGGTCGGCGACGACGACGTGCAGCCCCGCGGCGTCGGACCGCCCCTGCGTGACGGCGAGGGTCTGCGGGAACAGCTCGGCGTCGAGCACGACGGTCCCGCCGGCGGCTCCGCGCGCGCCCTTCGACCCGGTCTTGTGGGCGCGGAACATGAGCGCGACGGCCTCGGCGACCGCGGTGGCCTCGTCGAGCAGGCTCGCGTTCGCGATGGCGAGGCCCGTGAGGTCCTCGACGACGGTCTGGAAGTTGAGCAGCGCCTCGAGCCGGCCCTGCGAGATCTCCGCCTGGTACGGCGTGTACGACGTGTACCACCCCGGCGACTCGAGGACGTTGCGGCGGATCACTGCGGGCGTCGTCGTGCCGTAGTAGCCGAGCCCGATCATCTGCGTCTTGACGACGTTCTTCGCTGCGATCCGGCGCAGGTCGGCCGTGACCTCGGTCTCGGTGCGCGCCGCCGGCAGGTCGAGCGGGGCGTGCTCGCGGATCGAGGCGGGGATCGCGGCGTCGACGAGCGCGTCGAGCGACGGCTGCCCCAGCACGGCAAGCATCCGGACGACGTCGCCGGGCGTGCCGTCGGCGGCCGCCTCGACGCCCGTCCGGACGCCGCGCGGGCCGATGTGCCGGGTCGCGAAGTGGTCGCGGTCGAAGGCCGCAGGTATGTGCTGCTCGTTCACGGTGTGCTCCGGGCGGGCGAGGTCCGACGCGACGGCCGGACCGGTGGGCTGGGCCCTCCCCGCTCTGTCACCGGACGCGAAGCGTCCACCTGAGAGTTTTGCCGGTCCGCCGTTCGCGGGATGGTCCCGCCCGGGGCGCGCCGACTTGCACCGTCGGTGGGTGCGCGCACGCGCGCACCGCTTTCCAGAGTTGCCTCGCCGTGTCGGTACGGGGGCCTGAGAGATTCCGGGGAGGACTTGCTCCTTCGGCGTCCGGCGGCCTCCGCCGGGGCGGACGACGCGCGGACTCTCCCGACACGGTTCGAGTGGCGTGAAGCTGAAGTTGTGCGCTCATCGTACCCGCGCGGGCGCGGGTTCCCGGGCGGCGAGGTGGTCGCGGACGGCGGCGACGACGGCGCCCGGGTTCTCGTCGAGGAGGAAGTGCCCGCCGGGCACGGTCCGCGCCTGCACGACGTCGGCTCGCGACCGGGGCGGGGCCACGAGAGCGGGCGGGATGTAGGCGTCGTGGTCGCCCGCGACCATGAGGGTCGGGACGTCGTAGGCACGGCGCCCGTCGCGCCGCAGGACCATCCGGGCGATGTCGTGGAGCACGAACGCGCTGTGCAGGCGCCGTCCGGCGTGCGCGACGTCCGGGCGGGCCGCGACGTTCGCGTAGACGTCGACGAGCTCGTCGGTCCAGACGGCGCGGTCGCGCGCGTCGCGGCTCAGGAACCACCGCACGACGCCACGCCGCCGCACGACTGCCGAACCGAGGCCCGGGACCTCGAACAGCGCGGTGACCCACATCCGCCACAGCCGCGGGACGAGCCGTCGCTGGAGCGGCCAGGGGTGCAGCTCGGACACCGCGACGAGCCGACGCACGCGCTCGGGCGCGTCGAGCGCGACGCGGAACGCGAGCCACGCACCCCAGTCGTGCCCGACGACGTCCACGGGCCCGGTCAGGCTGAGCGCGTCGAGCAGGGCGACGGTGTCGCGGGCGCGCTCGGTCGTCGTCCAGCCGTGCGTCGCGGGCTCGCTCCAGCCGAAGCCGGGCAGGTCGGGCACGACGACGTGGCGGTCCCGCGCGAGGTCGTCCACCACCCCGCGCCAGGCGTACCAGTGCTGGGGGAACCCGTGCAGGAGGAGGACGACCGGTGCGTCGTCGGGCCCGGCCTCGGCGACGTGCACCGCCGCCCCGCGGACGTCGACCCACCGGTGCCGGACCCCCGCGACGTGCGGGAGCTCCGTGTGCTGCTCGTCGATGCGCTCGGTCACGATCCGCCTCCGATATAGTCAGGTACATGACCATCTTGCCTAGCAGCGACGAGGTCGTCAAGGACCTGACTACCGCGGACCCGTGGTGCCCGCCCGGCCACACCGCCCTCGGCGACCGCACGCTCGGCGACCTGATGCGCATGGCCCAGCAGACCCTGGTCCGCCACCTCGACCTGGCGCTGCGCGACGCGGGCTACGACGACCTCGGCGCGGCGCACGCGTCGGTGCTCAACGCCGTGGACGCGCAGGGCACCCGCCTCGCAACCCTGGTCGACCGCGTCGGCCGGACGAAGCAGGCCACCGCCGAGCTGGCGGGTCGCCTCGTCGCCCGCGGGTACCTCGAGCTCGAGCCCGACCCGACGGACGGACGCGCCAAGCTCTACCGGCCCACGGCCACCGGCAGCCGCGCCCTGGCGGACGGTGCGGCGATCGTCGGGGGTACGAGGTCTGGCTCGACGACATGCTCGGGCCGGACGGCGTCGCACAGCTCCGCACGGCCCTCACGACGATCGTCGAGAGGGGCGACCGAGGGCGCTGACGCCAGACGCGGACCACTACGATCGGGGAATGCCGCGCGTCGACATCCCGGTCGTCAGCCCGACCGAGCCCCAGCTCCGCCTGATGGAGGCGGCCGAGCGCACCGTCGAGCGCGCCGGGCTCCGGGGCGCCACGTCGGCGGCGATCACACGGGAGGCCGGGCACCGCAACCACTCGGCCATCGCCTACCACTTCGGGACCTACGAGGGGCTCCTCGACACGGTCTACTACTGGCGCTCCAAGCCGATCAACGCGCACCGGGCGGCCCTGGTCGCCACGGCGGAGGCGACCGGGCGCGTGCGCGACGCCGAGACGCTCGTCCGCGCGTACGTCGAGCCGTTCGCGGAGCACCTGCGAAGCCACGAGCCGAGCTACTGGGCCCGGTACACGGACGCCGTGCTCGCGGCCCGGCCCCTCCAGTTCGTGCAGTGGATCGAGGCGGACGTCAAGCGCTACGACGACATGGAGGTCCCGCTCGAGACCACGATCGACCTCCTGTACCGCATGGCGGCGCTCATCACGGGCGGCCTGAGCGCGCACGCGCTGGTGCGCGTGTCGGGCTACTCGCGGTACGTCGTCACCGTCCTGGGCGCATGGGAGCGCGACCAGGAGCTCGACCTGCTCGAGAAGATCTCGCTCGACGACGTCGTCCGCGAGATGGTCGCCGTCGGCGTCGCCGTCCTTCAGGCGCCGTGACACACGACCGGCCGCGGCGGTCCGTCGTCCGCGGCGACGTTCCTGTGGCACGACCACGGCCCTAAGAGCATCCTCCTAAGAGAAGCCCACGCGTCGTGTGGGAGCACCAGGGGAGGAGAGCGCGGCATGTCGCAGCCCGACACCGGCACCCGCGAGCGCGACCGCGAGATCGAGGGAGCGGTCCCCGACGACACCTTCGCCGCCGTCGGATCCGGGCGACGGCGGCGCGGTCACCGTGGTGACGGCAGCGGTCGCTCACGAGCGTGCTCGCGGTCACCGACGTGACCGTCGTCGCGATGTCGGTCGAGACGCTCGACACGCTCGTGCGCCGCAAGCCCGCGCTGGCACGCGACATCGGCCGCTCGATCGACAACCGGCGGTCCCTCGCGGCCACGGCCTCACGGCAGGTGACCCAGCGGCGCACCACGTCGCGTGTGACGTCCGCGTGAGCACGCGGCCGAACGGTGGCCGGAGGCCGCGCTCGGCGTCACAATCGAGTGGAGGGTCCACCCGTGATCCCCTGCAGCGACGTAGGAGGACGACATGACCACGACGCCCAGCGACGACTACGACACCTCCGGCCTGGTCTCCGGGCGCGACGGTTTCACGGGCGAGGACGACGGCGCCACCCCCGGCCCGGGGCCGCGTGGCGAGGACCTCGGGGAGACGTCCGAGGAGGTCGCCAAGCGGGCTGCCGAGCTCGCCGACCAGCAGAGCCGGACGCCGGGCCCGGGGCCCGACGGTGCCGACCTCGGGGAGCCCGAGGAAGAGGTGGCTGAGGTCCGCAAGGAGCACATCGCCAAGCACGCCGCCGACCACGGGCACACGCCCGGGCCAGGCCCGGAGCCGCGCGACGGCTGAGCCCGCGCTGGGCCGGTACGTGGGGACTCAGCTCCCGTCGGCCAGCCCCCGCTGCCACGCCACGACGCGGTCGACCGCCTCGGCGACGGTCGCGGGCGCCGCGGCGAAGCTCAGCCGCACCCACGAGCCGCCTCGGACGCCGTCGAAGTCGGTGCCCGGAGTGAGTGCGACACCGGTGTCGGCGAGCAGCCGCTCGCAGTACGCCACCGAGTCGGCAGGCCTGCCGTCACCCGGCCCGGCCGAGAGGAACCGTGAGACGTCGCCGTAGAGGTAGAACGCGCCGTCGGCGGGGGCGATCGGATCCCAGCCCAGGTCCCCGGCGCGCTCGAGCAGGAGCGCGCGCGACGTCGCGTAGGTCGCGACGTTGGCGGCCGCCGCGTCGTACGCCTCCTCGGTGAACGCGGCGATCGCGGCGTGCTGCGCGAGCGCGGGAGGGCAGAGCGCGACGTTGCTGGCCAGCGCGTCGACGGCACCCACGAGGTCGTCCGGCAGGACGAGCCAGCCGAGCCGCCAGCCCGTCATGGCCCAGTACTTGGAGAACGAGTTGACGACGATCGCACCGTCGTCGAGGTGGGTGGCCGCGGTCGCGACGGCCGGCCCGCCGTAGGTGATGCCGTGGTAGATCTCGTCGGAGACGAGCCGCACGCCGTGCGCCGCGCACCAGCGTGACAGCGCCTCGAGCTCGGCGGCCTCGATCATGGTGCCGGTCGGGTTCGCGGGGCTCGCGACGACCAGCCCGGCCACGGGGGCCTGGGCTTGGAGTGCGTCGAGCTGATCGACGGTCGGCTGGTAGCGCGTGGCGGGCCCGCAGTCGAGCTCGACGACGTCGCAGCCCAGGGCCGTGAGGATGTTCCGGTAGGCGGGGTAGCCGGGCCGGGCGAGAACCACCCGGTCGCCGACGTCGAACGCCGCGATGAACGCGAGGAGGAACCCGCCCGAGCTGCCGGTGGTCACAGCGACCCGGCCCGGCGAGACGTCGACGTCGTGCCAGCGGCGGTAGTGGCCGGCGATCGCCTCGCGCAGGCCGGGTGCTCCGAGGGCCTCGGTGTAGCCGAGGTCGCCCGAGCGGAGGATCTCGACGGCCCGCTCGCGCACGGGCTCGGCCGCGCCCGACGACGGCTCGCCGGCGCACAGGTTGAGGACGGACTCGCCCGCCGCGCGTCGGGCGTTGGCGGCCGCCAGCACCTCCATGACGGCGAAGGCCGGGACGTGCGAGCGCTGCGAGACCTTCACGCGGCGGGTCAGACGGACGCGAGGTTCTCGGTGCGCGGCGACGCCTCCGCGGCGGGCGCCCCGTACCGGAGCCCGTCGAGGACGAGCGCCAGCACGCGCTTGGTCCGCTCGGGGTCCTGAGACGCGGCGGCCGCCATGCACATGCCGGAGACGCTGCGCAGGATGTCGAGCGGCTCGGCGTCGGTGCGGGCCATGCCCGCCTGCTGAGCGGCGCCCAGGAGCAGCGACGCGGCGCCCTCGAGGCGCTCGTGCACGTCGGCGAAGATGGCGTCGGAGTCGGGGCCCATGGCCTCGCGGAGCGCGGACGTCATGCCCTTCTTGCGGCTCACGTAGCCCACGAAGCCGTCGACCCAGGTGGCGAGCGCGTCGAACGGGTCGAGCTGCTCGAGCAGGCGGGGCGCGGCCGCGCACACCTCGTCGACGCTGTGCCGGTAGACCTGTTCGACGAGGCACGCACGCGTGGGGAAGTGCCGGTAGAGGGTGCCGACCCCGACGCCCGCACGGCGGGCGATCTCCTCGAGCGAACCCTCGGTGCCGTGCTCGGCGAAGACCTCGGTGGCGGCCTCGAGCAGCTTCTCGCGGTTGCGGGCAGCGTCGGCTCGCAGCGGGCGGCACGGCTGGTCGGAGCCAGACGTCCGCCCGTCCGTCGCTTGCGTTCCCACGGTGACCTCCTTCGCGCGAACCGCACCGTTGCGGCCTCGTACGCCGTGACGATACTCGCCCGTTCCCGGGGCGGGGAAACGGGTGGACCCGCGCTGTTCTCGATTACCTCTTGCACAACCGGAGGAACCCTCCGTATAGTCCTAGGTGTCTACCGGAGGCTCCTTCCACTTTCCATCCTACTTCGTGGAGGCCAGACGTGTCCTCACCCTCGACCACCCTCTCCCCAGCGGCTCCCGCAGCCGCGGGGCGCGGCCACTCCTCACCCCTGGTGCTGGCCGCGATCCTCACCACCCAGCTCATGATCGTGCTGGACGCGACCATCGTGAACGTCGCGCTCCCCGACATCCAGAAGGCCCTCGGCTTCTCGGCCGCGAGCCTGTCCTGGGTCCTCAACGCCTACACGCTCGCGTTCGGCGGGCTCCTTCTCCTCGGCGCACGAGCCGGCGACATCCTCGGCCGACGTCGCACGCTTCTGCTCGGCATCGGCCTGTTCACGCTCGCCTCGTTCGCGGGCGGATTCTCCCAGGGGCCCGGCGAGCTGCTCACGGCCCGCGTCGTCCAGGGAATCGGTGCGGCCTTCGCTGCCCCGTCCGGCCTGGCCCTGCTCATGGCGCGCTTCCCCGAGGGTCGTGAGCGCGCCCGCGCGCTCGGCTACTACGCCGCGGTCTCGATCGGCGGCTCGGCGGTCGGCCTCATCGCCGGCGGCCTGCTCACCGAGTGGGTCTCCTGGCGCTGGGTCCTGTTCGTCAACGTCCCCATCGGCATCGGCCTGATCTTCCTCGCGCGGGCCGTGCTCCCCGAGACCCCGCGCCAGCGCGGCAAGTTCGACCTGATGGGCGCCGCCACCTCGACCCTCGGCATGAGCGCGGTCGTGTACGGCTTCATCCGCGCCGCGAGCGACGGCTGGAGCGACCCCGAGACCGTCCTGGCGTTCGTCCTCGGCGGCGTGCTGCTGCTCTCGTTCGTGCTGGTCGAGCTGCGTGCCCCGGCGCCCATCACGCCGCTCAAGCTCTTCGCCGACCGGACACGTGCCGCCTCGTACGTCGGGCGGATCCTGCTCGTCGGCGGGATGTTCGGGATGTTCTTCTACCTGACCCTCTTCCTGCAGGACGTCCTGGGCTACACGCCGATCGTGACCGGTCTCGCGTTCCTGCCCCTCACCGTCATGCTGTTCGGGTTCTCGCGGGTCAGCGCAGCCCTCGTCGTGCGCGTGGGACCGAAGCCGCTCCTCCTGGTAGGCCTGAGCCTGTCCACGGTGGCGCTGCTCGTGCTCTCGCGGCTCGGCGCGGACTCGTCGTACGTCGCGATCCTGGTCCCGCTCCTGCTCTTCGGCATGGGCAACGGGCTCGCGTTCGTGCCGCTGACCGCGATCGCGCTGCAGGGCGTCGACCCCAAGGACGCCGGCGCGGCGTCCGGCCTGGTCAACGTCATGCAGCAGGTCGGCGGCTCGCTCGGCCTCGCCGTGCTCGTCACCGTCGCGACGACCGCCACGCAGCACGCCGCCCCCGAGGGGTCGGACGCCGCGGCGATCGCGCAGCACGCGTTCGTCGTGGGAGCCGACCGGGCGTTCCTGACGTCCGCGATCCTGCTCGCGGCGACCGTCCTGCTGCTCGCCGTCGCGGTGCGGTCCCGCGCCCCGCAGGCCGCGCACGCTCCGGCCACCGTGGCCGGACCCGCGGAGTCCGACGTCGACGGACCGCGGATCGTCGCTCCCGAGGACGCCGCGGCGCTCTTCGAGGAGGAGATGGCCGAGGCGGTCGGCCGTCCCGCGGAGGCCTGACGCCGTCGGCCACCCGACACGACGGGCACCACGCGAGCGGGCCGTGCGACCGGAGAGATCCGGCCGCACGGCCCGCGCGTCGTCCCGGAGCGTCGTCAGGTCTCGTCGACGACCTCGGCGTCTCCTGCCCGCTGCTTGATCGATTCCACCGCGGACACCGCGGAGGACTTCTGGGCGTACTGCTCGCTGCTGGCCAGGATGTTGCCGTTGCTGGCGACGATCCGGAACCAGTACTGCCCGGTCTTCTCGCTCTTCTGGATGGTGAACTTCACGAGGGCCTCCATCGGTCCTGCTCGCGACGCGGTCCGACGACCGCCGGGGCGCCTTGTCCCGGTGTAAGAAAGTGTTCTCCCGACGGCGGGATCGCGCGCGGCGAGCCGGCGGCCACCTCACCCCGCCCGACGGCGCAGCTCGCCCTCCACGTACGCGACCACCCCGTCGGCACCGGCCTCGACCTGGGCCAGGCACGACTCGAAGTCCTCGCGGTCGCCGTACCAGGGGTCGTCGATGTCGAGGCGGTAACCGTCCGGCCCGTCCGGGTCGACCTTCGGGGCTGCCGGGTCGAACGTCCGGTAGAGCCGGACGCGTCCGTCGTCGACGGCGCCCTCGGACCGCACGAGGCGGCGCAGGGATCGCTCGTGCAGCACGGTCATGGGGAGCACGAGGTCGCGCGCGGCCAGATCGGACGCGCGCACCTGCCGCGCCCGGTGCGGTCCCGCGGGTCCCGCGAGCCCCGCCAGGTCGTAGCCGTGCGCCTCGAGGACCGCCACGGCCCGCCGGTCCATGGGCCGGCCCTGCTCCTCGTCGCTGATGCCCGTCGAGTCGATCAGGACCCGATCGCCGAGCCCGGCCGCGTCGAACCGGGCGCGCAGCACCACCTCGGCCATCGGCGAACGGCAGATGTTCCCGGTGCAGACGGTCATGACGCGGTAGGGGTCGTGGGCAGCCATGCGTCCATCCTGCCAAGGGTCCGTGAGGCGTCGGCCCGGGCGTTCGCCTCGGCGAGCGGGACACCGTCGTAGAGTCGGTCCGCGTGAAGCTGCTGCTCCTCGAGGACGACGCCGAACTCGCACCCGCGCTCGTGGCGGCGCTGCGCGACCAGGGCTTCGTCGTCGACCACGTCACGACCATCGCCGACGCCGACGTCCTGGTGGCCACGTCGCACCACGACGTCCTGGTCCTGGACCGGGCGGTGCCGGACGGCGACGCGCTCGACCTCGTCGACCGGCTGCGTCGCCGGGACGTCGCGACGCCGGTCCTGCTGCTCACGGCACGCGGGCAGGTGGCCGACCGGGTCGCGGGATTCGAGCACGGCGCCGACGACTACGTCGTGAAGCCGTTCGCGCTGCCCGAGCTCGTCGCGCGCATCCGGGCCCTGGCCCGCCGCCAGGGCACCGAACGGGCGCGGGTCCTCACGAGCGGACGGCTCGAGCTCGACGTCGTGCGGCACCGGCTGACCCTCGACGGCATCCTCCTGAGCCCTACGCCCAAGGAGTTCGCGGTGCTCGAGGTGCTCCTCGAGCACGCAGGCGAGGTCGTGACGCGCACCGAGCTCGTCGAGCGGTGCTGGGACGAGCTGACGGAGCCGTCGTCCAACGTCGTGGACGTGCTGGTCGGCCAGCTCCGTCGGCGGCTCGGCGACCCGGACCTCATCGAGACCGTGCGGGGCGTCGGGTACCGGTTGGCCGACGACGCCCCGGCCGCTCCCCGGAGCGAGCCCGGCGATGACCGGCGCGACCGCGGACCCGGCGCTCGGCTCGGCGCGCCGGCGGATCAGCCGGATCCGTTGGACGACGACCGTCGTCTTCGCGGCGACCACCGCCGTGTGCCTGGGCGTGCTCGTAGCGATCGCGCTGCGCGTCGACACGTCCGCACAGACGAAGGCGTTCGACGAGGGCCTGCGCCAGCAGGCTGGGTCGCTCTCGGAGCTCGTGAGCATCGGCGACGACGGCACGCTCGACCTCGGCCGCCTCAACGCTACCCAGGTCGGCCGGACGACGTCGGTGCTCGGCGTGGTCACGCCGTCGTCGATCGAGTATGCGGAGCCCGACCAGGACGCCCTGCCCACGGACGACGAGCTGCGGCGCGTCCTCGCCGCGCAGCAGAAGGACGCGGGCGTGACGGGCTTCGTGGCGGCGCAGCAGCGCGGGCCGACGCTGCACTGGGCGGCGGCGCCGGTCTTCGACTCGACGAAGATCACGTCGTCGACGCCGGTCGGCGCCGTGCTGCTCGTCGGCGGTACCGTGCCGGGGGCGGCGGAGCACGCGGCGCTCCGCAACCGGCTGCTGCTCGGGAGCATGCTGCTCGTGGTCGCGGCGAGCCTGCTGGGCCACGTCGTCTCCGGCCGTGCGATGCGGCCCGCGGTCCGGGGCTCGCGTCGCAGGAACGGTTCCTCGTCGACGCCGCCCACGAGCTCCGGACCCCGCTCAGCGTCCTCCAGCTCGAGGTCGACCGTGCCTCCCTGCACCCGGACGACCTCGCGACGCAGCAGGCCGCCGTCGAGGGCGCCGGACGCCAGGTGCGGCGGCTCACCGCGCTCACGGATGCCCTCCTGCTGCGCGCTCGGGCGGCCGTCGGGACGGCCGACCTGTCGCGCGAACGGCTCCGGCTCGACCAGCTCGTCGAGCGGGTCGTCGCCGAGGTGGCCGGGACGGAGACGGGACCACGGGACGACACGCCCGAGAGCGCCCGCGTCACCGTCCGGCCCGACGCGCTGCCCGCCGTCGTCGTACGGGCGAACGCGGACGTCCTCGCGCTCGGCGTCCGCAACCTCGCGGAGAACGCGCTGCGGCACGGGCGCCCGCCGGTCGTCGTCGAGGTGCGGGCCGACGCCGTCGTCGTGACGGATGCCGGGCCCGGCATCCCCGCGGCCGACCGCGCCCGGATGGTCGAGGCGGGCACGACCGGCGACTCACGTGCCGGAACCGGCTCGGGGCTGTCGATCGCGTCGTGGGCGGCCCGCGTCAACGGCGGCAGCCTCGACCTCGACGACGCGCCGTCGGGCGGGCTCCGCGCCATCCTGCGTCTGCCGCTCGCGTGAGCGGCGCATGAGGGCCGCCCTCATGCTCCGCTCATGCACGTCACGCCATGCTCGAGGCATGACACGTCGACACCTGCACGCGCCCCACGTGGCGCGGACGACGACGGCCGCGGTCGCGCTCGTCGTCGTCGGACTGCTGAGTGCGGGCACGCTTGCCGCCTGCGACAACGGGACCCAGGACGCGGCCTCGCCCGCGACCCGAGGCTCCACCGAGACCACTGCGGCACCGCCGTCCACCCCGGACGACACCGCCGGCTCGGTCTCGACCCCCACCACCGACTCCACCGACGACGGCGCCGGGAACGGCGCGACGTCCGGAGCCACGAAGGGCACGGGCTCCACGCCCTCCCCCAGCTCGCTGCGGGTAGCCCGATGCACGGCTGACCACCTCACAGGCACCCTCACCGACGGGGAGGGCGGCGGCGCGGGCAGCACGTACCCGTACCTCGTCCTGAAGAACACGGGCGGCTCGCCGTGCCAGCTCCAGGGCTGGCCGGGCGTGTCGTTCGTGGGTGACAGCAACGGCACGCAGCTCGGCGCCGCGGCCACGTTCGACCGGTCGAGCCCCCACGCGACCGTGACCCTGCTCCCGAACGGCCACGCGCACGCCCCGCTGAAGATCGCGCAGGCGGCCAACTACCCGAAGAGCACGTGCAAGCCCGCGAAGGCCGACGGCCTGCGCGTCTACGTGCCCGGCGAGACGCGCTCGATCTTCGTCAAGGCGTCGGGTCTCACGGCCTGCACCAACAGCAAGGTCCAGCTCCTCCAGACGCAGGCGATCCAGCCGGGCGCGAACTGACGGCTCTCCCGTCGGCGAAATCGCTTGGCACGACGGCGCACGCCGCGTAGCGTCGTCGGCACATGGGAAAGGAGGTGATCCGACCAGTGAAGACTCTTCGGACGCATGAGGTGATCGCGCGCTAGCTCGCGCGGCACGTCTCCGGACGAGCTGGCGAAACCAACGCCATCACCGGGCCCGTGGGTGTCGCGGAATCGTCCACCGCGACAGGCGGTCCTCCCTTTCCATGGGGGACCAGACCGCCAGCCCACGGGCTTTCTCATGCCCGACGACGGCCGCAGTGCCGTGCGGGCGGCCCGCCTACGCGAGGCCCACGAGGTCCCCGAGCAGCCCCACCTGGTAGTCGAAGAAGCCGTCCCGGTCGGTGAGCGTGCCGGGGCCCCACTGGTCGAAGACGTCGAACGAGACGAGGCCGAACAGGCCGGACCAGAGCTGGAACCCCGTGGCCAGCGCACCGGCGGGGAGCTCGAGCCCGAACTCGGCGCGGATCCGCTCCATGTCCGCGCGGACGCCGTTCGGCACCTCGCGCTGCGGCGGGCGGAGCCCGCCCGCCTCCGACGCCGCGACCATGATCCCGACGAGCGCGAGGACGACCCGGGTCCCGGGCTGGGTCGTGAGATCGGCCGGGGCCGCGTAGCCGGGGACGGGCGTCCCGTACAGGAGCGCGTAGCTCGAGGGCGCGCGCAGACCCCACGTCCGGACAGCCCGGGCCGCCGCGAGCAGGCGGTCGCGCGGGCCGTCGGGGGCGTCCGCGAGCGCCGCGTCGACGGCGTCGCCGAGCTCGTCGTAGGCGTCGACGATGAGCAGGGTCAGGAGCTCGTCGCGGCTGCTGACGTACCGGTAGACGGCGGACGACACGACACCGAGCTCGCGCGCGACGGCGCGCAGCGAGAGGTCGGCGGGGCCGACGGTGGCGAGCTGGGCGCGTCCGATCCGCACGATCTCGCGCATCGTGTGCTCGCGGGCGAGCTGCCGGGGCGTGGGTGCCATGCCCTTGATCCTGCCTCACGAGGTCGCGGGACACAAAAGTGAGCACTGCTCTTGCAATCTCGACGAACAGGGTCCATGCTCGTGTCGTCAGCAACCGAGAGCACTGCTCACAGATAGGACGTCACCATGAGCATCGTCATCGCAGGAGCCGGCCCGATCGGCACGACCGTCGCCCGCCGCTACGTCGACCAGGGGACGCCCGTCCGCGTCCTCACCCGGTCCGGATCGGGCCTCGACCACCCGCTCGTCGAGCGTCGGCGGGTCGACGTGACCGACGCCGCCGCCCTCGCGGACGCCGTCCAGGACGCCGAGATCATCCACTTCTGCATCCACGCCTCCGCGTACGACGCGAAGGTCTGGGCCCGCGAGCTCCCCACCGCCGAACGGACCGTCCTCGCCGCCGCGGAGGCCGCAGGCGCCGTCGTCGTGTTCCCGGAGAGCCTCTACGCGTTCGACACGTCGGGGACCGTCACCGAGGCGACCCGGCACGACGCCGTCGGCGGCAAGCCGGGCGTCCGGGCACAGCTCCTCGCAGCGCGGGCCGCGTCCCCCGTCCCGACGGCGAGCGTCGTCGCGTCCGACTACTTCGGCCCCGGCGCCGGGGCGAACGCCCACGCGGGCGACCGCATGCTCGGCCCGGCGACGTCCGGCGGGACGGTCCGGCCCCTCGGCAACGTCGACCTCCCCACTCGTGGACCTACCTGCCCGACCTGGCCGCCGCGATGATCCGTGCCGGCGAGCTCACCCGTGACCGCGGGCGCACCGCCGGTGCCGACGCCGGCACGACCGACGGCATCTGGTTCGCGCCGGTCTCCTCGAACTGCAGCCAGCGCGAGCTCGCCACCGCCTATGCGCGGTCCGCGGGGCGCAGCGGACCGCACGTCAGCCCGATCCCGATCTGGCTCCTGCGTGCCGTCGGCCTCGCCCACCGAGGCACACGCGAGCTCGTCGAGATGGGTCACCTGTTCACCCGCCCGCTCGTCGTGGACGCGTCGGCGAGCGACGCGAAGCTCGAGCTCGAGCCGACCCCGTTCGACGACGCCGTCCGGGCGACCGTGGACGCCTACCTCGCCGGGGCTCGCTGACCGCACGGGCCGGACCACTCGACGGTGGGACGGGTGTACCAGCACGACTCGCCCAAACTGGCGACACAGACTCGAATGAGAGCCAGGATCCAGCTGGGGGGACTGCTGCACGAACGGGTGACAGGTGATCTCAGGCGGCGAGTGCGACCTGAGTGGTGATGATGGTCTCGAACTCGATCGGGGTCAAACGTCCCAGACGCTGCTGGCGACGGCGCCGGTGGTAGGTGCGTTCGATCCAGGTGATGATCGCGATTCGCAGGTCGTGGCGGGTGGACCACCTGCGCCGGTCCAGGACGTTCTTCTGCAGGAGCGCGAAGAACGACTCCATCGCGGCGTTGTCACCGGCGGAGGCGACCTGGCCCATGGATCCGACCAGGTCATGACGTCGCATCGCGGCCAGGAATTTCCGGCTTCGAAACTGGCTGCCCCTGTCGGAGTGGACGATGCATCCGGCCACGTCGGCACCGTCCACGGCCCGCCGGGCGACGGCGTTCTCGAGCGCCCGGACGGCCAGGGAGGACTTCATCCGGTCGCTGATGGAGTACCCGACGATCCGGTTCGAGTACACGTCCTTGATAGCGCACAGGTAGACCTTTCCCTCGCCGGTGGGATGCTCGGTGATATCCGTCAGCCACAGCTCGTTCGGTGCCTCGGCGGTGAAGTCCCGGTTCACGAGGTCGTCATGCGCGGGCGGCCCGGGTCGCTTGCCGCCCTTGCCCTTCTTCTTCCCGAACACGCACCACCACGAGTTCTCTGCGCAGCGACGCCACATGGTTCGGTCGCACGCCTCGTGCCCGGCCTCGCGGGCCTCGTCCGCGAGCAGCCGGTACCCGTACTCCGGGTCGTCACGGTGGGCGTCGAACAGGGCGTTGGCGAGGTAGGCCTGCTCCAGCTCACGGTCGGTCACCGGCTGCGCGAGCCACCGGTAGTAGGGCTGGCGAGCGAGTTCGAGCACCCGGCACGTCACCGCGACGGGGATCCCGTCACCGGCGAGCTCACGGACGAGCGGGTAGCTCATTTTCCCGGCAGGTGCGCCTGGGCGAAGTACGCCGCAGCCCGGCGGAGCACCTCGTTCTCCTGCTCGAGCAGACGCACCCGGCGACGTGCTTCGCGCA
The DNA here is from genome assembly GCF_030161555.1 of Luteimicrobium album. GTDB lineage: Bacteria > Actinomycetota > Actinomycetes > Actinomycetales > Cellulomonadaceae > Luteimicrobium > Luteimicrobium album. The sequence continues at coordinate 1,473,043 of NZ_BSUK01000001.1, read as the reverse complement.
GCTCGGCCGACTCGGACGCGGTCACGCCGGGCTTGGCGCCGTCCTCGACGTCAGCGGCGTGCATCCAGTTGCGCAGGCACGACTCGGAGATGCCGAAGTCCTTCGCGATCTGCTTGACCGGGGCCTCGCCGCGACGGGCGACAGCCACGACATCGTCGCGGAACTCCTTGGGATGGGGTGCGGGCACAAGGCACATCCTTCCAGTGACGCCTCACGGCACCACAAGTGAGGTGTCACCTATCCGTGCAGCAGTCCCATACTCAACAGCGCCGTCCCCTGCGGATCCGCCACCAACGTCGACACACCCGCCAGACCCGTGCCCGTGCGCACCGCGACCGTCTGCCCCGCAAAGCGGCTCTTCCCAGATGAGGGTGTAGGTCGGGCTGGCGCGTCGGTCCGCGGGTAGGTGTCGAGGTCTCCCGAAGATGGAAGTTCTGACGCTCACCATCTGGAAGACCTCGACGTGCTTGACGCTACCCCGCCGGCTGGATTCGGCCACCCCGACCTGACGACCTTCGCCCGACTCGACGGCCTCGGCCTGGTTGTGGTCGGCCAGCGCCTTGAGCTCGACCGTGCCGTCCTCGCGTGCCGCGTTGTCGAGCCCGACCGCTGGTGCCGCCGCTGCGGCGGGGAAGGTCTTGCACGTGACAGCGTGGTTCGGCGACTCGCGCACGAGCCGCTGGGCTGGCGCCCGACCGTCCTCGAAGTCCTCGTGCGCCGCTACCGGTGCCGCGAGTGCGGACACGTGTGGCGACAAGACACCACCGCGGCGGCCGAACCGCGCGCGAAGTTGTCGCGAGCCGGGCTGCGGTGGGCGCTGGAAGGGATCGTCGTGCAGCACCTGACCGTGGCCCGTGTCGCCGAAGGTCTCGGAGTCGCGTGGGACACCGCGAACGACGCCGTTCTGGGCGAAGGGCAGCGTGTCCTGATCGATGACCCGGCCCGGTTCGAGGGTGTGGCCGTGATCGGCGTCGATGAGCACGTGTGGAGGCACACCAGGCGGGGTGACAAGTACGTGACCGTGGTCATCGACCTCACCCCGGTCCGCGACGGCACCGGGCCCGCGCGGTTGCTGGACATGGTCGCCGGCCGTTCCAAGTCCGCGTTCAAGACCTGGCTCGCGGCCAGGGCGAAGGCGTGGCGTGACGGCGTGGAGGTCGTTGCGATGGACGGGTTCACCGGGTTCAAGACAGCCGCCGCTGAGGAGGTCCCGGACGCGGTCGCAGTGATGGATCCCTTCCACGTCGTGCGGCTGGCCGGCGACGCCCTCGACCGGTGTCGGCGACGCGTCCAGCTGCGGATCCTTGGCCACCGCGGGTTCAAGGACGACCCGCTCTACAAGACCAGGCGGACCCTGCACACCGGCGCCGGCCTGCTCACCGACCGTCAGGTCGAGCGGATCACTGCCCTGTTCACCGACGACCAACACGTCGAGGTCGAAGCGACCTGGGGCATCTACCAACGCATGATCACCGCCTACCGCCACGAAGATCGTCGCCGTGGCCGCGAGCTGATGGACAAGCTCATCACCGACCTGAGCGCCGGCGTCCCGAAGACGCTGACCGAGTTGATCACGCTGGGCCGGACGCTGACCAAGCGCGCCGCCGACGTGCTGGCCTACTTCGACCGGCCCGGCACATCCAACGGCCCGACCGAGGCCCTGAACGGCCGGCTCGAACACCTCCGCGGGTCCGCCCTCGGATTCCGCAACCTGACCAACTACATCGCCAGATCCCTCCTGGAGACCGGCGGCTTCAGACCCCGACTACACCCTCGATTGGGATGAGCCCGCAAAGCTGTAGTACCGCTTCGCCGACAGCGTCTGCGTCGAAGTGTTCAACATGAGCTCTTCACCACCAGGCAGATACGCCGTCACACTCGTACCCTGCCGGCGAACCAACCGGTCCCCGTCCGCGCTGTAGACCGCACCGTCCTGACTGGTTGTCCCGGCCTTCACGTCCGACAACTCACCCCGCGCATCCCACGTCAACGTCTGCGCCGTACTACCCGCCATCGCACGCGAGGTCATGTTCCCCGCCCCGTCATAGGCGAACGACGATGCGGTGGTGCCGACACAACCCCGAAATTCACACGCTATGGCACATACCCTATGGTTTGATTTGTGGATCCCAGAAAGCTGCCCCTCCACCCGCAATCGCAACAGCAATAGAGCGATCTGCTGCGGTGACCACCCATGTCTGATAGTCCGGATCTGACGAAACGGAAATGTGTGATCCAACGCCGGCTCAAAACTTCCGGCAGAACGTTGGCATCAAAACCAGTCAACGGTGATCGTCCGAAACACATCTCGCCCACTGAAGCAATTCATCTCGAGCCAGGCCAAGCCTTGGAATTCGATTCCACCACCAACATCCATCGACTCTTGCGTGTTGGGCGAATCGGAGTAGAGTATCTTGACTATCCACGATTGAGTATTCACGAAACTCCTCGTCCGGAACCTCGACCGCTTCCTGGAGTTCTTCCTTGATTGAACCAGACGCCGACAACGCTGCCTCATGTATCTGATCGCGAATTTCCAATGAGGCGACAAGATCATGAGCGCCCCACACGAACTTGTACTCTGGCCGCGTAGCGTCCAACTGAAGCCGCGCAACATGTGCCCGCCACGCGTCAACCAGTTCTGCGAGGGTGCTCGTGCGGCCATGGGCCAACCGCACCTCGACGCGAGTCAATCCCTCCACTCAGCTCACTTCCCCGGGTAATACGACGTGCTTCGCCATGGGACATCTTCGTTGATGATGACACGCACACCCTTGTAGTCGATCTGAACTGAATTTTGACCTGGAAGCCGCGTAGCATTCCCGCGATCAAGCGTTGTCCGAATTTCTTGGAGCGACGGTCGACCCGGGATATCTCCGGCACCCACATGCTGATAGGTCAACTCAGCCAACTCATCAGCATCGTAGTCAGATGCACCCCCGCTTGGGTGGTATCCACCCCCGGCGCCACCGCTCCGACTCGACTCGCCGGTTGAGCGCTGCATGACTTCGACGCGATCCTCGCCCGAGGCTGCGGGCAGGAGTGTCTGCAACGACGTGCTGGTCAACGCGCCGCCACCCACTACCTCGGCGAGGCCAAGCGCGATCGCCGGGCCTCCGACCACGCACCCGACGCCGGTGAGACACGCGAGCCCCCGCCGAGGATCGTCCCGCCGCCCTCGAACATCGTGCCCACACCAGCGATGAACCCGGTTCCCGCCCAGGGGTGGTTGATCATCGCGTTCCCGAACGACGCCGCCGCGTTCACCACGTCCGCGGTTGCGTCGCGCACCCAGTTGCCCGCCGTGTTGTACCAGTGCTGCTTCTTCGCAACCGGAGCCTTCACCGGCGGCGTGACGGTCGCCGCCTGGTAATGCGAGTTCGCCACAGACGACGGCTGTGCGGGAGCCATTCCCGGTCCGGGATCGTCTCCCTTGGACGCTCTGCCCCACTGGGCGTCGGTCATCCCGTCCGGGTGCGGGTTCACGATCATCAGACCCGAGGGGTCGGAGAACGTGACCGGGTTGTTGCCCGCATACGCGTACGCGTTCCACTGCTGCGGGTTGGTCGTGTCCAGCACCGGGTCCACCGACACGAACCGGCCCGTCGCGGTGTCCAAGAACCGGGCGCCCACCTGCGTGAGCCCCGACGCGTCCAACACCTTGTCCAACATCTGGTGGTCACCCGGCCAGGCCGGCTTCGAACCCCGCACGTTCCCGAACGGGTCCGTGTACCTACGCGACACCACGTTCGTGCCGTTCGCGATACTCAACAGCGCCGTCCCCTGCGGATCCGCCACCAACGTCGACACACCCGCCAGACCCGTGCCCGTGCGCACCGCGACCGTCTGCCCCGCAAAGCTGTAGTACCGCTTCGCCGACAGCGTCTGCGTCGAAGTGTTCAACATGAGCTCTTCACCACCAGGCAGATACGCCGTCACACTCGTACCCTGCCGGCGAACCAACCGGTCCCCGTCCGCGCTGTAGACCGCACCGTCCTGACTGGTTGTCCCGGCCTTCACGTCCGACAACTCACCCCGCGCATCCCACGTCAACGTCTGCGCCGTACTACCCGCCATCGCACGCGAGGTCATGTTCCCCGCCCCGTCATAGGCGAACGACGATGCGGTGGTGGTGCCCGAGGGGGCCGTCGTCGTGATCCCCGTCACCGCGTGCGGACGAGCAGACCCAGCCGACGGGTACGTGTACTCCGCGACCGTGTCACCACCCGACGCATGCGTCGTCTGCGACGTCCGGTCCCCGACCGCGTCATACCCCCACGACTCCCAGTACGGGGCAGCCCCACCCAAAGTCAGCGACGACGCCGACCCGGTGCACGAGTTCGACGACGGCGTCCACGCCTGCGTCAACCTGCGCAATTTGGACGATGAGCCAAAAACCTCGCATTACATATCATCCATGGGATGCCGGGCGAACACGATCGATACGGCACCATGCAAAACTAGCCGGGCATCCGCTCCATCTCTATTGAGCCCCCCAGCAGAAGAAGGGACTCGAAAAGTTCTTCATTGGAGCCTCCCTTTGCAAGATTGACGGCCACATAGCCTGGCGCGAACCACTCGGAAAGATAGCCGAGACGGCCCAATAGTTCGTGAAGTCGAGAATGCACCACTTCAACATCCTTTGAAAACTTCACGGCAATCCTCAAAACCTCATTGCCTGACCTACGGACCACCTCCTGGACCAGGTATCCAGCGTTGGGATCTGCCCGAACGACATCGCCCAACGCTATCCCGTAGACAAAGAATGGTATGCAAGCAATTTCGAACAGGTGACTGTCTACGCGCTTTGTCCAGAGCTGCTCGAACCCGTCGGCCTCTCCGACGTTATCAAGGCGGGCCCGCACCATGAAACTGGGGCTTGGCCGTCGAATTGGGTTCGAATGGACTGCTATTTTCATCATCCCGCACCTCCGTAGGTTGCGTTCCACCACTCAGACATGCGCGTCGGCCAGAACGATGGCGGCCATTCTCCGACGTATCCAGGCGGTGGATTCACGGGTGCTGGCCTTGCCCCCTTCGACAAGTTGCACCATGAACAAGCAGGGGTCAGGTTGTCTGGCGACAGGTCGCCACCCTGGCTCCTTGGGATGACGTGATCCAGGTGCTCCGCGGGGTTTTGCTGGCAGTACGAGCATGTAGGAGTCTCGGCGCCATCTCGAAAATACTGGCTACGCACCGACGATGATATCCGGCTACCCGACGTCGCGGCGTCAGCTGTTGACCCAGCTGGGATTTCACTTGCTCCCGCTGCCTCCGCCGTTCCGGTCTCTGCCGCTGCGGCCACGCCCGCGTCGGCGGTGGCTTCTTCGGTCACGCCCGCGGCGATCGCTCCACCAGCGCAGAACTCCACGAGTGCCGCGCACACCACCCAGCCACCCGCAAGCGCGACCACGCCGAGCGCGATCCAACCACCGTATGGGCTGGACTGCCCGCACACGTTCGCACACGCCGGGTATCCGCTCGAGGTCGGCGCAGGTGCCGCCGAGTGCACTGGAGCATGCCCACTCGACTTCTTGCCGCCTCCGGTGGTGATGCTCCCGCCACCGGTCGCATACGACGAGATCGTCACGTGCACCGGCGGGCTGACCTTGCGACCCGTGTGGATCGGGTTCGATGCGGAGGACGACTGCGCCGGTGCCGTGCCCGGGCCCGCCGGACGCCCGTGCTTCGCGTTGCCCCACTGCTTGTCGTTCATCCCGTCCGGGTGCATGTTCGGGATGAACAGCCCCGAGGGGTCGGAGAACGTGACCGGGTTGTTCCCCGCATACGCGTACGCGTTCCACTGCTGCGGGTTCGCCGTGTCCAGCACCGGGTCCACCGACACGAACCGGCCCGTCGCGGTGTCCAAGAACCTCGCGCCCACCTGCGTCAACCCCGACGCATCCAACACCTTGTCCAACATCTGGTGGTCACCAGGCCACGCCGGCTTCGAACCCCGCACGTTCCCGAACGGGTCCGTGTACCTACGCGACACCACGTTCGTGCCGTTCGCGATACTGACCAGCGCCGTCCCCTGCGGGTCCGCCACCAGGGTCGACACACCCGCCAGACCCGTGCCCGTGCGCACCGCGACCGTCTGCCCCGCAAAGCTGTAGTACCGCTTCGCGGACAGGGTCTGCGTCGAGGTGTTCAACGTGAGCTCTTCACCACCAGGCAGGTACGCCGTCACCGTGGTGCCCTGCCGCCGGACCAACCGGTCCCCGTCCGCGCTGTAGACCGAACCGTCCTGATCCGTGGACCCGGCCTTCACATCCGACAACTCGCCCCGCGTGTCCCACGTCAACGTCTGCGCGGTGCTACCGGCCATCGACCGCGACGTCATGTTCCCCGCCGCGTCATAGGCGAACGACGACGAAGTCGTGCTCCCCGACGGCGCCGTCGTCACGATCCCCGTCACCGCGTGCGGACGAACAGACCCAGCCGACGGGTACGTGTACTCCGCGACCGTGTCACCACCCGACGCATGCGTCGTCTGCGACGTCCGGTCCCCGACCGCGTCATACCCCCACGACTCCCAGTACGGGGCAGCCCCACCCAAAGTCAGCGACGACGCCGACCCGGTGCACGAGTTCGACGACGGCGTCCACGCCTGCGTCAACCTGCGCAACCCGTCATACGTGAAGCACTGCGTGTCCGCCTTGCCCCCCGCCACCGTCGGCCGGTCCGACACCGACGTCACATTCCCCACGTCGTCATACCCGTACATGGTGTGCAGGACCTCACCCGTCGCGTTCTCCAACCACAACCCCTGCGACACGAGCCGACGCGAGGCCTGGTCGTAGGTGTACGTGAGCTGATCCACGTAGGAATTGACCAGATCCATCGACAGCATCTCGCCGTAGGAGGAGTACGTGTCCTCCGAGACGTATGTGCCCCACCCGTACGGACCCGCCATCCACTCCGGACGGTTCAGCTTGTCGAAGTAGGTGATGACCTTCTCCGCACCCAGACCACCACCGGCAGGCAACGACACCGACTGCAACTGCTCGTCCAGCGCGTACGAGTAGGTGGTCGTGTACGTGCCGGCGAGCTTGCCCTCCGACGCCGGGATGGTCACCGACTGTCCCAGCGGCTGGTACGCGTTGTCGTAGCCCGTGACCGCCGTGGTGTACGCGTTCGACCCCGCATAGCTCGTCGAGCTTGTCAGCTGCCCCTTGGCGAGGGTGTCGTAGGTCCACTTCGCCAGGACCGTGCCGGTCGCGGAGGTGTCGCGCTCCTCGGTCTTGCGCCCGAGCGCGTCGTAGACGTACCAGAGTGTCTTGCCGCGGGCGTCCTTGGTCGAGGTGACCTGGCCTGCGTTGTCGTACGTCGTGGTGGTGGTGCCCTTGTCCGGGTCCTTCGCGCTGATCTGACGGCCGCGCACGTCGTAGGTGTAGGCCCACGTGTTGCCCGCGGGGTCCTTCATCGAGACCAGCTGGCCGCCGTGGTCGTAGGAGTACGTGGTCGTCTGCGAGGCGCCGGTGGTCGACCCGGCGGTGTACTCGATCTCCTGGGAGGTGTTGCCGCGTGCGTCTGTGACCGTCGTGGTCGGGGATCCCCGGACGGCGGGGTGACCGTGGTCCGGTCACCCCCGTAGGCCGTGGTCGTCTTCCACCGGTCGACCTCGTCGTCCTGGAACACGTCCGCGGTCTGCCGCCCGACGCCGTCGTAGGTGTAAAGGTCCCGCGACGGGATCGAGTCGGGTGTGGTCACCACGGTCGCCGACGGCGAACCGGTCGTCGGCCACGCGTTGTTCGCCTTGATCAGCAAGCCCCGGGAGTCGTAGAACTTGTCCGTCACGAGCCGCCCGCCCGTGTCCCGGTTCGCTCCCGGCGTCTGGGTCTGCCGTTCGCGCAGCAGACCGTCGGAGATCGTCACCGAGCTCAGGTACGTCGCACCGTCCTGGTTCAGGGTGCTCGTGGTCACGGCGTTGTGAGCCGAACCCACGGTGTAGGCGTACTTGACGGACGCGGACGCCGTGGTCGCACGTCCCGGCTTCCACACTGCTGTCAGCCGTCCCAGGCCGTCGTAGGTGGCCGTGGTGACCTTGCCCGCCGGGTCCGTCGACTTGGTCGGCACACCGCGCAACGGATCCAGGACCGTGGTCGTGGTCTGGGCCGTCAGCGCCCCGGTCCCGTCCGGGTCAGGCGAAGTGACCGTGGTCTGGGTGACAGGCCCGCCCGTGGCAGGCGTGTACGCCGTGGCGGTCTTGCGGCCGAGCGCGTCCGCCGTCGAGGTCGCGCGGCCGTTCGCGTCGTAGGTCGTCGTCGACGTGGTCACGTACGAACCGGTCGACCCCGTGTAGGACGACGCCTCCTGCGTGCCCGTGACCAGACCCTTCGTCGGGGCCGCCCCGTAGGCGCCGCCGTCGTAGAGGGTCCGGGTGTCAGAGATGACGTCACCGGGGTAGGTCGCCGCGTCCACGTCCGCGCACCGCACACCCAGCGTGTACGTCCGCTTGATCGTCGTGACGATGTTCGCGGCCGTGTTGCGGGCGTACTCGTTCGTCGTGCACCGGTCGTCCGAGGCCGTGGCCACGTCACCGATGTCGTCCACCGTGACAGGTGTGCCGTACGTCGAGTCGTACGTGGTGACGGTCTTGGTGACCCGCTCCCCACCGGCCAGCGCCGGCGCGGTCGTGTGCGTCTCGGTCGTACCGACGCCGAGCAGGTAGGACTTGGTGCCGTCCGACGCGGTCGAGGTCGCAGCCGACCGCCACGGGGTGCTGAGGGTGTCGGTGACCACGGACGAACCGTTGTACGTGATCTGCTCACGCAGGAACCCGTTGGAGCGGTCGGTGTCGTCGATCCCGTCGACCTGCGCCGAGCGGCTCGTGCCGTCGGCTTGGTGGTCGCCGTTCATCCCGCGGAAGTAGCGGTAGCGGACCCGCTCACGGTTCGAGGTTCCCGTCGACCCCGTGTAGACGTCGACCGTGCCGTACCCCGGAACTCCGACCAGGTCCGCTGGTCCACCGGGACCAGCTCGTTGTCGTCGTAGTGCCACGCCGGCGACCCGACATAGTCGTAGTCCGTCTCGACCGGCAGCGAGGTGGCGTCACCCCCGTACTGGATCAGCGCCGTCACGACGTACTTGTGGAAGTACTCCACCCGTGGGCCGCCGGAACCCTCCGGATCCCACACCACCGGGTAGCACATCCGCGTGTTCGAGTCCTGTCCCTCCGCGGAGGTCGACGGGTGGTCGCTCGTGGTGCAGTCGGGTGCCGAGTAGTCGACCGTCAGCGTGCCGCCGGCTTCGGTCGTGATCCCGCTGACCCGGTACCGGTACATCTGCGGGCCGTAGTCGCCGGTGTCGTCGACCCGGTTCGGCATCTGTGTCCCTGAGAAGGTCACGGCAGGCAGGGCGACCGACCCGTTGGACTTGCCCGTGTGGGCGATCTTCGCCAGCCACAGCACCTGGTTCGAGCCGTCACCGGGGTCCGGGAACGACTGGGTCAGCGCCCAGGAGTCCACGTCCTTGTACGCACCGCCCGTGTACACCTGCGTGGTCACGGCCGTCAGCCGCTTACGGGTGAAGAACGACGGTGAGGTCTGGGTGGCGCAGCTGGTAGAGGACGAACAGATCAGGTCGAACGGCACGTCGGGCCAGGACGACGCAGTGCTCGAGGTCAGCGACGAGCAGTCGGAAGCAACGCACCGCTCGGCGACCGTGAAAGCGACGTGCTGCGGCGCGGCAGCGGCGGTCTCCGAACCCTTGCGCTGCCCGTAGTCGATGCCCGTCAGGTACCCGCCCCGAACGTAGGACGACACCGCCCGGTTCACGTTCCGGCCGTAGTAGTTGGTCTCCTTGGCGTACTTGTACGTCATCGTGTTGCCCGCGGTGTCCACGACGTAGTCCAGGTTCCACCGCCACGCCTGCTGGCACCACGAGTCCGCGAACGCGCTCGCGTGGCACGGCTCGCCGGCGTTGTTGCCGTAGACCGGAACAGTCCACGCCGAGTTCAGGGCCGCGGCGTCGGTGGGCCGCTGGTCCTGCCCGAAGAAGTACTGGGTGCCGTCGGTCGTGATGACCTCCCAGTACTCGTGGTCGTCGTCCCCGTTGGCCGCGCCGGTCAGGTGCTTGACGAGCGTCCCGTCGTCGTCCTTGGGGTGCCAGACGTCGCCCGTCCCGTCCTGCACGAGCTCGACCGCCTTGCCCCCGAACACAAGCGTCGCGTTGTCCGTCTTCCAGCACAGGTCCCCGGTCTTGTGCCCCGCGTTGTTCGCGCCCGAGCTCGTCGAGTCGTCCGCGCACGAGGCATATTTGCGCTCCACGTACCCGGCATCCAGGTCCCAGCCGTCACCGATCCACGACGTCTGGTTGTTCGTGGTCGCGACCTTGCCGTCGACCGACCCCGAGTCGTAGGAGATCGCCAGATCGGGCGACGGGCCACCCTGAGTCGCCGGAACCGACAAGGGGTACGACCACGTGAAGTCACCCGTCTGGTTGCTTACCTGCCACGCGGCCGACGCGGACAACGGCGTCGCAGACCAGTTGCCCGACGAACCCGACGCCGTGGCCGCCAAGGCCATCACACCCATCGAAGCCGTCGCGACCGTCGCGGTCACGGTCTGGCTCCCCGCGTCGTTGGTCGAGCCCGACACCGGTGTCTGGGTACGGCACGCCGCCTTGTCCGGGCTCGTCAACGCACAGTCCGGCAGACTGACGAGCCGGAGCCGTGAAGCCCAGTCACCCCCGTAGGCGCCCGCAAAGCCCGAGTAGTCGACCGAGACGTCGACCTTTCCCGACGTCTTCGCGTCGGTCGCCCGCAAGTCCAGCACGACACCCTCGACGCCTGCCTTCGCCGCGGCGACGTGATCCGCAACAACGACGTCGACAGCCATTGCGGAATCGCTCGCGGCAGCGCGCGCGGTCTGGTCGTGCGCGGCCACGGTCACCGGCAGCCCGCCGGGCGCGCCCCTCCACTTCGCTGAACCCTTGGGCCCGACACGCGCCACCGTGTGGCCCGAGCTGGGCCAGCGCACGCTCGGCCGCGCCGCCGACGCCAGCGTGTCGACACCGTCATCCCCGTCGGCGCCGGGACCGAGCGCAACAAGTCCACGTCGGCCACCGACTTCTCCAGCTCGTGACCGTAGTCGCGGCGTTGAGCATCAGTCCACGTCGCCCGATCCGGGCCTGCGTCGGCACTCGCAACCGGTACAACCAGGCCCACCGAGACGAGCGCCAGCGTCACCCCTGCCGCAACCAGAGCGCGGGGATGCGCGACCGGGTGCCGATTCACCATCCGCCTCATGCCCCCTCCCAGACGCCCGATGCGGCTCATGCGCCGGCCCCCGCACACGTGTCGTGGATCTGCCCGGCCGACAAGATCCCCTGGTAGACGTGGACCGGACCGATCGCGCCCGGCCATGGATCGGTCGCCGCGTCGTTATACAGCCCCCGGCCGACCTGGAGGCTCCCGAAGGCCATCCACGGCGTCGTGAACGCCGCGCTGTTCGCGACCGGGTTGGTCAGCGACCCCGGCGTACACACATAGAGCGTCGCGGTCTTCGCAGTGGCGTCGTACACACCCGTGAGCTGGACCCACTGGCCGGTCACCACCTCGTCCGGGGCCGTCACGGACGTGGTCGTCGGCTTCGCCGCGTCGGCGCCGTTCATGAAGAAGCCCCAGCACCCGTTGGCTGGCGCGCCCACGCACTCAGCCCCCGACCGGTGGGCAAGCTGGAACGCGCTCGCGTGGTCGCCGTCGACACTGACAGCGGTCGCATTCCGCCCTGCGGAGTCGAGCTCGACCATCGCCGAGACCGAGAAGCTCCGGTCCGTCGCGAGCGGCTCGAAGGCGGTCTGCGCGTAGTGCCCCGCCGCACCGTCGAAGTGGATCGCGTGGGAATCCGCGTGCCCGTCGCCGTCGAGGTCCCCGATCGGACCGTCGACCCACGTCGCCCCGGTCAGTTTCAAAGCACGCGACGAGTCCCCAGGATGTTGGGCGTCCGCCACCGTCGTGCCGGTGTTCTCCGCCATGCGCCACTCCGACTCAACGCCGGTCACCCGCACGTAGAACACGAACTCCGCGTGCTTGCTGCTCGCCCAACCCGCCCGATCGATCGACTCCACGTACAACGTGTGCTTGCCCGGCTCCTTCGGAGTGAACGCCACGTTCGCGCCAGGGCTGGCGGCCTTCGTCATGGCGTCGTCGTCGAAGTTGTACTTGTAGGACACGATGTCGTTCGCCCCGCCAGTCGTGAACGTGAACGTCCCGGGAGTTCCCACCGCCCCGCTCGGCGTCGTCGAGTTGTGGTACGGGCCCGAGACCACCGTCACGCCGGGTGCGACGGAAGGAGGTGAGGTCTCGATGTAGAACTCGCACTTCGTCGAGACCGGGCCCGCCTTGCCAGACTCGTCCGTCGCATAGGCGTCGAAGTAGTACGCCACCCCGTCCTTGAGCTTGCCGGCCGAGACCTTGACCGGGATGTCGACCTGCGCGTTGTGGAACGAGGTCGTGTCGTAGGACCACACCTTGCTCGACCCGCTCACGGTGTAGATCGCGTAGTGGCCCTTCAGCTGGTCCTGCGAGGCGCTGTCGTTGTCGTCCGGGTCATTCAGCCGGGCGCTGACCGTCGGAGTGTCGCCGCGAAGCACAGGACGCGCCGAGTCCGTCGTCGTGCAGGCGCCCGCTGGGTCCGTGAACTTCAGGTTCGTCGGCGCGTACGGCGCACGCTCGATCGTGATCGAGATACTCGCGTCTTTCCGATACCGCTTCCACCCCTGCTGCATGCTCGCCTCGGTGTGCGCCTTCAGCCCGATCGCGAACGACGACTTGTTCGTGTCCGCGGCCCACTTCGCCGCCTTCGTGATGTCCCACGACACGAACCTCGTCGGCGAGTCCGGGCACCCCGACTTGTGCGCCACCGTGATCTGCTGCTGCGCAACATAGTCCCCGGTGCCCCACAGGCTCGCGTTGGAGTTCCACGTCGTCCCCGTCGAGATGTTCTTCGACACGTACGCCGTCACACCCCGCGGCGTGCAGTCCCACGAATGAGTACCGAACACCTTGAACGTCGCCTTCGTGACATCCGCGGCCGAAAGGTCGCCGAGCCAGTCAAGGTCATCGAACTCCCAAATCAGCCGCTGCTTGTTGGTCTTGGTGCACGCAGTCGTGACCGCGTAGTCACACAGGCCCACACCCTGATCCGGGCTGAACTTGTACGTCGTGGTGTCCGGCCAAGCCGACTCGATCATCACCCACTCGGCCGGCGTCTTGGCCTTGACCTTCGGATCGATGAACACTGGCCACGTCGTGTCGGAATCCGTGAGCATCGCATCGTCCGGCTCGATCGTGACATCCTGGTCAGTGACCGTGGTCTGCATCTGCGCGACGCGGTCACCCTCGACCGGCGCCACCGTGCGGTCCGCCGCGACGTCGTCGCCCAGCACGTCCGCGGCCCACGGAGTCTCGACCACAGGGGCGGCGCTCTCGTCGTCGGTCACGCCGAACGGCGCGGCCAGGATCGCCTGAGCGTTCGCCTGCGCGATCACGCCGTCCGCCGACGAGTCCCACATCTGCGGCTGCGGAGCCGTGAACACCGCCTCACCAGCAGAATCACGCGCCTCGAACCCACCGCCCGCGCTCACCACGTCCAGGTCATCGCTCGTGGCCAGCGGGAACTCCAGCTCATCGAGCGCCGGATTCGCCGCCGCCTGCGGCGAATCGACCCGAAGCACCTCACCGAACCCGGCCGTGTCGTCATCCACCGTGACGATCAGGTCGACCCCAGGCAGCACGTCGCCGTAAGTCAGCTGCGAACCCGAAACCTCCGGCGCAGGCAGGTCGAACGGCACATCCATGCTCAACTCGTGGCCGCCGGTCGTGATCGTCGCCAGCGGCTCGCCCGTCGTGCCGTCCGAGAACGTCATCGGCGCCAGCGGCGAGGCAACCTCAATCCCCTCGGCCCCACCGACGAGCGAACGATCGATCGGCTTCCAGGCCCCCGACACCTTGGTCCGCACCGGCTCCGAACCCATGTCGTACGTCGTCGTACCGTCAGGGTTCACATGCACCGTCTCATACGCCGTATCCGCGCTCGTCAGCTCCACCGGCGACGCACACGCCACCGCCTGCGCGACCGCGTCGGCGGCCTGGTCCGCCTGCCCCGTACACGAACTCGAGGAAGGCTCCTCGGCCACCGCCGAGCCAACCGAGAGGGGCAACAAGCCGACGACGAGGGCAACTGCGACGCCGCCTCGCAGGGCACGGATCGGACGGGATATCGTTCCGGCGCCTTCCTTGGCAAACCTAGAAATGGGCGCACTCGACCATCGCAATGACATGGCCCGTCCTCTATCTTTCCGGACCGTCGTTCCAAAGAAAAGCGGACACAACCTTGCGCGTCCCCCTCGGACGAGCCATGCATCAGCCCTATGTCACGCACAGGCAACTGATGGCGAGCGACAACCTACCGACGTTCTTGCGTTACGGCAATACCCAAATGCCTGTGGATACGGGGAGGTTGCACGAGCACTCGAGGAGCGATGCTCATCTGACTGCCGCAGCCAGCTGGCGCACCGCGATACCCTCGTGACCGTGTCCAGCACCGCCAGCTCCCCCGCCCCGACCGCGTCGTCCGACACGTTCGCCGAGTCGCTCCGCCGCACCGAGGCGATCCGCTCGGACCTCGACGCGCACCCTGAGCGTTACCGCGTCCTGACCGGCGACCGCCCGACCGGGTCTCTGCACCTCGGCCACTACTTCGGGACGCTCGCGTCGCGCGTCGTCCTGCAGGACCAGGGCGTGGAGACGTGGGTGCTGGTCGCGGACTACCAGGTCATCACGGACCGCGAGACGACCGAGAACATCCAGGACAACGTTCACGGGCTCGTCCTCGACTACGTGGCGGCGGGGATCGACCCGGAGCGGTCGACGATCTTCACGCACTCCGCGATCCCGGCGCTCAACCAGCTCCTGCTGCCGTTCCTGTCCCTCGTCACTGAGGCGGAGCTCCTGCGCAACCCGACCGTGAAGTCGGAGCTCGCGGCGTCGGGCCGGGCGCTGTCCGGGCTGCTGCTCACCTACCCCGTGCACCAGGCCGCGGACATCCTGTTCTGCAAGGGCAACCTGGTCCCCGTCGGCAAGGACCAGCTCCCCCACATCGAGCAGACCCGCGTCGTCGCGCGCCGGTTCAACGAGCGGTACGCGAAGAAGAACCCGGTGTTCCCGGAGCCGCAGGCGCTGCTGTCCGACTCCCCGAGATCCCGGGCCTCGACGGCCGCAAGATGTCGAAGTCGTACGGCAACGCGATCGGGCTCGGCATGACCGCCGACGAGACCGCGAAGCTCATCCGCAAGGCACCGACCGACTCGGACCGCCACATCTCCTTCGACCCGGAGAGTCGCCCCGGCGTGTCGGCGCTGCTCACGTCCGCGGCGCTCGCCACCGGCGGCGACCCCGTCCAGATCGCCGCGGAGATCGGCGACGGCGGCGGGGGCGCGCTCAAGGCGTACGTCACCGAGGCGATCAACGAGCGGTTCGCGGACCACCGCGCCCGACGCGCGGAGCTCGCCGCCGACCCCGGCTACGTCCACGAGGTGCTGCGGCGGGGCAACGAGCGGGCCAACGAGGTCGCCGAGAAGACGCTCGACGAGGTCCGCGCGGCTATGGGGATGGTGTACTGACGTCCTCGTCGGCGGGCTGCGGCCGGGCGACGGGCACGCGGTAGCCGCGCAGCCCGCGAACGCGCAGGGGCCCCCGCCGAGCCTGCCGTCGTCTGCAGGGCCACGAGCCCGAGGAGCGCGAGGGGCGGTAGGCCGCCGCCGAGCGCCTGCACGACGAGCACGGCCGAGACGACGAGCTGGGCGAGGTTGGCGCCCAGGACGATGCGGCGGCGGTCGTGCCGGTCGGCGAACGACCCGGCGAGCAGCCCCACGACGACCAGCGGCACGACGTGCGCGATGCCGACCGCACCCGTCCAGGCGGTGCTGCCTGTGTCGTCCCAGAGCTGGAGCATGACGGCGGTCGCGGTCATCTGGGTGCCGAGCTGGCTGCCGGTCGAGCCGAGCCAGAGCCGGCGGAAGGGTGCGTCCTTGAGCGGTCGGACGTCGACGAGCGCGGTGAGCGCGCTCACGACGACGGCCGGACGGTACCGGCGTCATCGGGGCGCGCAAGCGTCATCCGGGCCGAGATCCGGTCGCGGAAGGACCGGCGGGTGAGGGCGGCGTGGAGGTCGTCGACGACGCGGGTCAGTGGGTACGGGAGCTCGGCCTCGAGCTCGCGCACGGCTGCCTCGGTGGCATTCCACTCGTCGACGAGGTAGGCGACGAGCGACCGTCCGCGGTCGGTGAGCTCGACGAGGCGGGTGCGCGCGTCGGGACCGCTGGCGCTGCGGACGAGGTCGGCGTCGCGCATCGCGGAAACCGTCTGGCTCATCGCCGAGTGCGTCACGTCGCAGCGCTCTGCGAGGGTGCGGATGGTGAGGGGGCCGTCCTGGTCGAGCCAGACGAGCGGGAGCGAGTAGCGCGGCTTGAGGCCCTCGATCCCGGCGCTCGTGTAGAGCGAGGCGATCTGGTCGTCGAGGTCGCGCAGCAGGAGGGTGAGCGGGCGCCAGACGACGGCGTCGAGGCGCTCGGGCATGGGTCGCGCGGGCGGGTGGGCAGGGGTCGGGGACTCGCTCACCCGGCCATCCTAACAGCGCTTATATAAGCACTCTCACAACTCGCGGAGATGGGTGACATCGAACAGCGACACCACGTCCCACGCCCCGCCCGGCCGCTCCACGAGGCGCGTCACCGAGCAGTGCCCGACGTCGGGCGCGACCACCGCCGCGCTCGGCACCAGCGCCGCGACCAGCGCCGACACCGTGGCACCGTGCCCGACGAACACCGCGCGCTCCCAGTCGCCCCGCGCCCGCCACGCGTCGGCCAGCCAGGTCACCCGCCGCGCCACCGACGCCTCGTCCTCGGGGAACCCCGGGTACGTGGCCCGCACGGCGAGCTCGTCCGGGACCGCGTACAGCGCGCCGAACCGCGCCCGGTAGTCGGCCAGGTCGATCCCGTCGAACGCGCGCAGCGGCTCGTAGAGGAAGTGCTCGCACATCCGGACGTCGAGCGCCGCGGGCACGACCACGTCCGCGAGCGCCGCCGCGCCCGTCTGCGCGGCCCGGAGGAAGGGGCTCGAGACGGCGACGTCGGGCGCGAACGCGGACACCACCGGGCCCAGCAGCGCGGCCTGTGCCTCGCCGCGCGGCGTGAGCGGCGGGTTCGACGGGTCCGCGACCTCGCGCGCGCCGTCGGGCTCGACGGTGTTGTAGGCCTCGCCGTGCCGGACGACCAGCACCTCCCTCACCCCGGTGACCGCGCTCAACGCTGCTGCGCCCCGCGCGGCTTCATCGAGAGGAGCGCCGCGAGCCCGGTGGGCGGCGACACGATCTCCACCGGCTGCTCGCCGAGACGCGACGTCACGAGCGCGACCTCGCGGGGGTCAGCGCCGCAGTCACGAGCCCCTCGTGCACGCCCCCGACGAGCGCGCCGTCGGCCCCGACGAGCATGACGTGCGTGTACCCGGCGACCCGCTGCACGTCCGCCCGCGCGCGGCGGACCCGGGCGTCCGACGACGGCGCGTCCACGCCACGGCCGGCTTCCGCGACCTGGACGCGGACCCGCCGGGCCCAGCGGCGCCGTCGTCGGGCACGCAGGGACTCGAGGGCACTGGTGACGACGGCCGGCACGTCCGCGCCGTCCGCCCGCACGTCGACGTCGGCGACGGCGACGTGCGCGCCGAGCGCCGACGCGACGACCGCGAAGCGGGCGGCGGCGACCGCCGGGTCGGTGGTGCGCCCCCGACCTCGAACCAGGTGCGGGGACCGTCGCTCACGGCAGGGTCCAGTCGATCGGGTCCGCGCCCTGCTGGGCGAGGAGCTCGTTGACCTTCGAGAACGGCTTCGAGCCGAAGAACCCGCGGTACGCGGACAGCGGCGACGGGTGCGCGGTGGCGACCACGGGGATGTCGCCGAGGCGCGGCCGCAACGACTGGGCGTCGCGGCCCCAGAGGATCGCGACGAGCGGACCCCCGCGGGCGGCGAGCGCGTCGATCGCGCGGTCCGTGACCTCCTCCCAGCCCTGGCCGCGGTGCGACCCCGGCGTGCCCGGCGAGACCGTCAGGACCCTGTTGAGCAGCATGACGCCCTGCTCGCACCAGGGCGTGAGGTCGCCCGTCGACGGCTCGGGCGCGCCGACGTCGTCGTGCAGCTCGGTGAAGATGTTCCGCAGGCTCCCCGGCAGCGGCCGCACCTGCGGCTGGACGGAGAACGACAGCCCCATCGGATGGCCCGGCGTCGGGTACGGGTCCTGCCCGACGATCAGCACACGCACCGCGTCGAACGGGTACGTGAAGGCGCGGAGCACGCTGGACCCGGCGGGCTGGTAACCGCGCCCCGCGGCGTTCTCGGCGCGCAGGAACTCGCCCATCCGGTGCACGACCGGCTCGACGGGCGCCAGCTCGCGCGCCCAGCCCGGGTCCAGGAGCTCTGCGAGGGGTGCGGGCGTCGTCGTCGTCACGCGGCCAGCCTAAGTGCCACGGCGACCGTCGCGGTCAGACGCCCAGGACCGTCGCGAAGGCCTCCGGGAGCAGGACGTTGTCGGGTGCGCCGGCGAAGAGCGGTGCGACGTCCGCGGCGTCCCACCCGGCGATGCCCGTGCCGACCGGGGTGAGCAGGAAGGTCAGCTCCCGGTGCTCCTCGGCGAAGACGAGGAACGCGCGCACGTCGGCGACGAGCGCGTCCCACCCCGACATGGTGTCGATGGCGTACGACCGCCCCTGCAGCCCGTGGCCCTGGCCCCACACGGCACCGAACCGCTCGTACGCGACCCGCGCGGCGCCGCCGCCGTGCGCCCCGGCCGCGTTGGAGCCGAACACGAAGACCTCGCCGTCCGCGAGCTCCGTGATCACCTGCGGACTCGTCGGACGCCGCCCAGCACTCATCTCTCGACGATAGGACGCCGGGCCGTGTGAGCGCCGCCCGCGTCACGACGCGCGGGCGAACCCTCCGGTGGTGCGCAGGAGGCGGCGTTCGGCCTCGCGGACCAGCTCGTCCGGGCTGCCGGCACCCGCGACCGACCACACGACGGACGAGCGCAGCGCGGGCCAGAGCTCCGGTCCGACGGCCTCCGGGGCTGCCGCGAGCTCGCCGAGCACGTGCTGCCGCAGCGCGTCGGCGGACGCCGCGGCGGCGATGTCGTCCATCGCCGGCAGCGTGGCGAGGACGGCGAAGCGGTCCCCGTCGACACGTCCCACCTCGCACCCGCGGGGCACGACCGCCCGGAGCCGACAGGCGAGCGCCGCGAGGACGGCGTCGCCCGTGCCCTGCCCGTGCCGGGCGTTGATCCCGGCCATGTCGCGGACGTCGAGCAGGAGGAGCACGACGCGCGTCCCGCTCCCGCGCAGCAGCCCGCACCGGTGCGCCAGCGCGTGCCACGTCGCGGGGCGCGTGGGCAGACGGGTCAGGGGGTCGTGGGTCGACCGGTCGGTGAGCGCCGCGACGAGCGACCGCATGACGTCGGCGGTGCTGGCGCTGCTCCACGACGTCCCCGCGACCAGGACGTCGTCGTACCGGTGCGCGTCGACGCGCTCCATCGCACTGAGCGCCACCTCGGACACGGGCAGCCCGAGCGGGACGACGAGCGGCGACCAGTCGGTGATCTCCGCCGTCGGCTTGCGGTCGAGGACGGCCCTCCCGTACCCGAGCCGGCCGGTGAGGGCCGCCGCCAGGCCGGCGCGCGTCACGAGCCCCGTCCCCCGTTCGTCACCCTCGTCCTGGACGGCGACCGACGTGACCTCCGGGCGGCGGAAGATCACCTCCAGCTGCCCGACCGGCACGCTCGAACCGACCACGAGCACGGGTTGGGCGAGGTCGCCGACAACCCCGGCGAGCGGGGCCCCGGGTCGGGACGCCACCGTGCGGGCCAGCCGGGAGATCTCGTCGTGCACAGCGGGAGTATGTCGGGGTCCACGGGCCCGTGACAGGGGGTTCGGCCACCGTTCCTCGAACGTTCGCCGCGTGGTCGGCCGGGCGTCGCGGAGCGTTCGGGGAGAATGGAACCGTGCCTGTGCTCTCCCACCTGGTCGGCAGCGTCTCGCAGCCCGACGCCGAGTCCGTGTTCCGTGTCGTCGCCGAGACCCTGGGCGAGGGCGTGGCCCGCATCCCCGACGGCGAGGTCGGCGAGCGGTTCTACTGGATCCAGTTCCAGAAGTCGCGCTTCGACGCGACGCCCGGGCTGGTGCGCGTCGGCGAGCCGGGTCCGCTGCTGCGCGGGCTCTTCGACAACCGGCCCATCGCCGTCGCGCCGGGCGTGGACGCTGCGTCGCTCGAGCTCCCGCCGCTCGGCTACGCGGACGCGGCGCTCGAGTCGTACGGGACGTTCGCCCGCCTGCGCGACGACGGCGTGATCCCGGCGGACGTCCGGTTCCAGGTGTCGCTGCCCACCCCGGCGGGGGTGGTCGGCAGCTTCTTCGCCGACGACGCGAAGGCCGCCGTGGAGCCCGTCTACGAGCGCGCGGTGCTCGCCGAGCTCGACCGCATCCTCGCCGGGATCCCGCACGCCGACCTCGCGATCCAGTGGGACACGGCGCTCGAGTTCGGGTTGCTGGAGCGGGTGGAGATCCGCGGGTACCGCATGCGCGCGTGGTGGTCCGACGACCCGGCCGAGGTCCTCGCGGGCGTCGTGGAGCGAGCCGTGCGCTACGCCGCCGCCGTGCCCGACGACGTCTCCCTGGGCTGGCACCTGTGCTACGGCGACGTCGAGGAGCACCACTTCGTCCAGCCGAAGGACGCCGGAACGCTGGCCGACGTCGTGACCGGCATCGCGCGGTCGGTGACGCGCCCGGTCGACTGGATCCACCTGCCGGTCCCGATCGAGCGCGACGACGAGGCGTACTTCGCTCCCCTGGCCGACGCCGAGTGGCCCGACGGCGCGACCGTGTTCCTCGGGCTCGTCCACCACGAGGACGGCGTCGAGGGGGCGCTGCGACGCGCCGCCGCGGCGCGGACGGCGGTCCCGGAGTTCGGCATCGCGACCGAGTGCGGGTTCGGGCGCGGGCCGGCCGAGCGCACCGTCCCGCTGCTGCGGCTGCACGCCGAGGTCGCCGCGGCGCTCGCCTGACCGCGGCCGGTCAGCGCTCGACGAGCGCGGCGAGCTGTCGGACGCCGCGCGTGAACATCGCGTCGTCGTCGAACCGGCCCGCGAGCGCCGCGGTGCGGGGGTACGCGTCGGCCGGGACGACCGGTTCGGGCCGCAGCGGCTGCTGCACCGGCTCGGCCTGCTCCTGCGTGACGAACCCGGTCACGTAGCTGAGCAGGACGTCCGCGACGACGACGGCGTCGTCGTCGGGCAGGCCGGCGTCGGCGAGCGTCGCGAGCAGTCGCTCCATGAGTCCGAGCGCCCCGGGCCCGAGGGTGCCGGGGCTGCTGGACAGGAGCCGCGCGCTGCCCTGGTGCCGCAGGAGGCTGACGCGGAGCGCGGCGAGCTGAGCGACCACGCGGTCGCGCGGCGTGGCGTCCGCGGGCAGGCCGGCGAGCGCGGCCGTGCCGGCGTCGAGGCCCTCCTGCGCGACGCGGTCCGCCATGAGCGCGACGAGCATCCCCTTGTTGCGCACGTGGTAGTAGAGGCTGGCCGCCTGCACGCCGAGCCTGGACGCGACGAGCCGCATCGACAGCCGCTCGTATCCGACCTCGGCGAACACCGCCATGCCGGCCTCGACGATCCGGTCCACGTTCATCGCCACGGCACGAGCCTATCGAACGGCGTTCGATCGGCAGCCTCTTGATCCACCCGAAGCAGGCGAGTACCTTCACCAACAGGGGTTCTAACGATGTTAGAAATGGAGGAGAGTCTCATGGTCGAGATCGCCTCGTCGGTCGTCACCGCGGTGCTCATGCTGCTCATGCTCCGGGCCGCGGCGGCGCTCGTGGACCCGCGGTCGGCCGTGGCCGGACGGACGGTCCCGTGGGCCGCCGTCGCCCTGACCGGCCTCGCCGTCGGGGGCTCGTCCTCCAGGCCGCATGGACGGGCGCCATGGCCACCCTCGACGACGACCCGTCGCGCACCGGCTGGTGGCGCCCGCTCACCGCGGTCTTCCTCCAGAACGGTGGCGTCGCAGGGGCCACGTGGAACCTCGTGACCCTCGTGCTCGTCGCCGCCGCGGCCTGCCTGTGGTGGGGCGACGTCGTCACCGTGCTGCTCTTCGTCGCGGGCGCCCTTCTGCCCGGTCTCGTGGGCGGGGTCGGCGCGGCGGCAGCGACGGACCCGCGCAACTTCGCGGGGAGCTCGGGCGCGACCTACTTCCTGGCGGCGACGCTGGCCGCGGCCGTCGTCCTGCACGGAACCGCCCCTCTGCGCGAGCGCGTGCTCGCCGCGCTCGTCCCGATCCTCGGGCTCATCGCCCTCGTCGTGGTCGACGACGCCCACGGGCTCGTGACCGCCGAGGGCTTCGTCGTCGGGCTCGTGGTCGCCGGCACGGTCACCGCGTCGCCGCTCGCCCGTCGGATCACCCGCCCCCGGGTCTTGCTCCCCACGGCCGGAAGGCGTTCGCTGGACGGTGAGGGATCCGCGGCACCGTCGCCGGGTTCCGACCCGGCCGACGACAGGAGGGGTCATGCCCCGTCGAGTGGTGCACTTCGAGCTTCCGTACGACGACGCCGACCGCGCGTCCGCGTTCTACCGTGACGTCTTCGACTGGGGCCTGGAGACGTGGCCCGACGCCGGAGGCTACGTCCTCGCGTCGACCGGCCCCAACGGGGACCGCGGTCCGACCGAGCCCGGGTTCATCAACGGCGGGCTCCTGGAGCGAAGCCCGGACCACACCGCCCCGAACGTCGTGATCGACGTCGACGACATCGACGCGGCGCTCGAGGCGGTCGAGGCCGCCGGGGGCACGCGCCTCGAGGAGCGCGCACCCGTCGGCGACATGGGCTGGGCCGCCTACTTCACGGACACCGAGGGCAACGTCGTCGGGCTGTGGCAGACGAAGACTTCCTGACCGCACCGGGCAGATCGTCGACGGGTCCGCGCGCAGCAGCGGCCGGACGCGACGTCGCCGGCGCGACGAAGACGACGAGACCCCCGGTCGGACATCCGACCGGGGGTCTCGTTCACTGTGGGAGGTTTCCGAATCGCCACGGCCTGCGGCAATGGGGAGGCAGCAGAACGCCCAGGCACACCCAATCCGCTCCTCTGGGCACACCTGCTCAGCGGCACGGCCCGGTCGATGCGGGGCTCAGTCAAGCACGTTACTGATAGCTTCCGCGATCGGACCCCACACGTCCCAGACGTCGCCGATCACTCGTTGGCCCGGGAGCGTCTTGCCACTGAACCTGTGCCGTTCGAAGTCGGCACGGATGTAGATCATGTCCCCGTCAACGCGGGCGACTCCCGAAGCTTCGAGAACTGCAGCGGCACGGGTGAACTCGCTGCCCTTGACGGACTGGCGGCCTTCAAGCTTCTTGACGAAGGAGCCGCGCTCACCAGAATGACCGTGCGTACGGGTGAGGTTCATCAGCATGTTGAGGAACCGCACAGCCCGATCCGAAGTGTCAACCGACGCGGCCTCCTCAAGGGTCTGGCGGTACTCGTGCCACGGGTAAGCGAGCGTCGTGGCTGGTGGGACGCGGAGCTCAAAGTCGCCGGGCAGGGGTCTGCGCGCAATCTGGGGCGGCAGGACGAGATGTCCCTCGACCTCGAAGATGACCATACCGACCGATGGGTCCGCGGCTTGGCCGGGCACCGCCCGGTTCGCGAACTCGACAGAGGCACCGTCAACGACGAGGTCCAGACACCGAATGAACAAGTCGGGGCCCAGGACGGTCGACGGACGGTGCACCGGGACGACGACACGGCCGCTGGTCTGCACCGTTAGGCCTTCAAGCGGTCCGAACAGCATCAGTGTGCCAAGGTCTTCGGGGATGAGCGTGAACGAGCCGACGATCGGTTCGTCCCGCCGGAAAACTCTGAGGTCGACGTCGAAACCACCCTCAGGATCCTGCCTGAGCAGGACCGTAGAGAGTGAACCGCACTGGCTTCTGTAGAGGCTCGATCTATTTGATTTCGGCCAGGGCGTTGGGGCCCTGCTGGGTAGCGTAGAACGCCTCCTCGAACTCGGTAGGCGGGACGTCGCCAAGGTAGCCGTGCAGCCGCTGGCTGTTGTGCCAGTAGACCCAGGACAAGGTCGCCAGTTCGACGTCCTCGACGGTGCGCCAGGGCCCCGTGCGAGCAGGGCCGCGGATCAGCTCAGCCTTGTAGTAGCCGTTGACGGTCTCGGCCAGGGCATTGTCGTAGCTGTCGCCCACGGTTCCGATCGAGGGCGTCGCGCCGATCTCGGCCAGCCGCTCGCCGTAGCGCAGCGAGGTGAACTGCGACCCGGCGTCGCTGTGACACCGCAGCCCGGGCAGGTTCGTGCCGCGGGACCAGCGGGCCATCTCGATCGCGTCCAGCACGGTCTCGGTCCGCATCGTCGAGGCGCACCGCCAGCCCACGATCATCCGCGAGTAGGCGTCGATGATGAAGCACACATAGGCGATGCCGGCGAACGTCGGGACATAGGTCAGGTCGGTCACCCACAGCTGGTTCGGGCCGGTGGCGGTGAAGTCCCGTTTGACCAGATCCGGGTGCCGGGCAGCGGTCGGGTCCGGCCGGGTGGTCTTGACCCGCCTGGTCCGTCGAGCGCCTTCGATGCCCTCGGCCCGCATCAGCCGGGCGACCTGGTCACGGCCGATATCGTGGCCGGCACGCCGGGCGGCCTTCCACAGCTTCCTGGCCCCGTAGACCCGAAAGTTGTCGTGCCACAGCTGGCGCAGCAGCGGGCGTAGCTTCGCGTCACGCACCGCCCGGGCCGAAGGCGGCCTGCTCTTCGTGGCGTAGTAGGTGCTCGCAGCCACCTGGATCCCCGCAGCGCGTAGGACCGTGCAGATGGGCTCGACTCCGAGCACCGTGCCTTCGACAACGTCGTGACGGTTCGCGTCGATGAACGCGACTACCTCTTGTGCTGGCGGTCGAGCTCCGCCCCGAAGAAAGACGCGGCCCGCTTCAAGATCTCGTTGGCCCGGCGCAGCTCGCGGTTCTCCTGCTCCAAGGCCGCGATCCGATCGCCTGCTTCGCTGCTCACGCCAGGCTTCACACCGGCGTCGATGTCGGCCTGCTTGACCCACGAGCGCACCGACTCCACCCCGTAGCCGAGCTGCTGTGCGACCCGCTGGACCGTGCCGTGCTCGACCCCAAGCTCAGCCCGCAGCGTACGGACCATCCGGACCGCAGCATCCTTCTCCTCCTGGCTGTACCGACGCGTCGTCGGCTTCCCAGGCTTGTGCTCCTTCGGCATAACTCCATCCTCGTTTCAAAGGGCTGGAGCCTCCAACAGAGCCAGTGCGGTTCACTCAGCCATATCGACCGAGTTAGCGGTGAGTCGATCCGCCGTTACGAGCACGACCACCCCGGCTCGCTGATCCATGTCGACGTCACGAAGTTCGGCAACATCCCCGATGGTGGCGGCTGGCGATTCGTCGGACGCGTCCAAGGCGAGCGCAACCGGGAAGCCACCGCCAACCGCACGAAGAACAGGAACCACCGTCACGAGCCCAAGCTCGGCACTGCGTTCGTGCATACCGTGATCGACGACCACTCCCGCGTCGCCTACGCAGAGATCCATGCCGACGAGAAGGCAGACACCGCGATCGGTGTCCTGCGCCGCGCGGTGTCCTGGTTCGCTGCCCGCGGCGTCACCGTCGAGCGGGTTCTCTCGGACAACGGGTCTGCCTACAAGTCCCACGCCGCTTGCTTGGCTCGTTGGACGGGTGTATCCGCGCGAAGACTGCGCAGTCTCGATCGCCCTTGTCGGCGCTGAGCAGGGCGAGTGTCTGCGCGAGCGCCTCACCGCCATAGCTGAGACCCCGAGCGCGCACATGCCTCGCGATCACGTGGATCACGTACTGCTCTTGAATCGGGTTCCACGCGGAGTAACTCACCGCCGCGATCCCGACCGCGTCGCTTCCAACCAGGAGTGCCTCATCTCCTGGCCGTGGGGGTGGGTCGTTCGCACTACGGTCTGAACCTCACGCTCCCCGGGCCTGGGATGGTAGGCGCCTCGACGCGGTTCATAGCTCGTATCAGCAGGATCAGCGCAGACAAACCGTTCTAGTTCTACGCGGTCAGACCTGCGTGCCTCATGCCAGGTCAGCACGCTCAGCGATGAGTCGCTCGCGGACGAGATGCATCACCGACTCCGGGACTGGCCGGTTGGATTCCTCGAGGTAGCGCCGCGCCATCGCGATGCGCTCCTGAGTCGTCAGACCGTCGTCACCGACGTGGCCGCGCCGCGCAAGGCGGCGAGCTTCGGGAACAACGGTCGTGGGCACGTGGTAACGCTACGGGAGCGCAGGAGATCACACCAGACGCCACGCTTCTACCCGAGCATCCGGCCAAACCGCTCGGCTCAGATCACAACGCCTGATCAACAGCGGCCACAAGTCTGACTGCCAGGCCGTCGTGTCGCCGTCGGGATGGTTCCGTGGTCGACCTAGCTGTGATGTCCAGGGACGTTGTTTCGGCGACACGGCCGTGAAGAGCTGAGGGTGAGGGCCTCCGGTTGTGAAGTGGAGTTGTTGAGTTCAACCGCTTCACGAACCGGGAGGCCCTCGTGTCCCACGCTAACGCTGCTCTGACCCCGCGTGCCCGGCTGCGGCTGGCGCGCTTGATCGTCGAGGATCACTGGTCGCCGCAGGTCGCAGCGAAGATGTTCATGGTCTCGCCCGTCACTGCCCGCAAGTGGGCGGCCCGGCTGCGTTCGGAGGGACCCGCCGGGATGGCCGATCGTTCGAGCCGACCATGGTCGATGCCGACGAAGACACCACTGCCCGTGGTTAAGCAGATCGTGAAGAGGCGGTGGCGACGCCGACTGGGACCGATACAGATCGCCGGCGAGCTCGGCCTGCCCGCATCGACCGTTCACGCGGTCCTGGTGCGCTGCCGGATCAACAGGCTCAGCCATATCGACCGAGTTAGCGGTGAGTCGATCCGCCGTTACGAGCACGACCACCCCGGCTCGCTGATCCATGTCGACGTCACGAAGTTCGGCAACATCCCCGATGGTGGCGGCTGGCGATTCGTCGGACGCGTCCAAGGCGAGCGCAACCGGGAAGCCACCGCCAACCGCACGAAGAACAGGAACCACCGTCACGAGCCCAAGCTCGGCACTGCGTTCGTGCATACCGTGATCGACGACCACTCCCGCGTCGCCTACGCAGAGATCCATGCCGACGAGAAGGCAGACACCGCGATCGGTGTCCTGCGCCGCGCGGTGTCCTGGTTCGCTGCCCGCGGCGTCACCGTCGAGCGGGTTCTCTCGGACAACGGGTCTGCCTACAAGTCCCACGCCTGGCGCGACGCCTGCACGCAGCTCGGGATCACCGCGAAGAAGACCCGCCCCTACCGGCCGCAGACCAACGGGAAGATCGAGCGCTTCCACCGCACCCTCGCCGACGGCTGGGCCTACGCCCGCTTCTACGGATCCGAATCCGAGCGCCGATCCGCGCTACCCGGCTGGCTCCACTTCTACAATCACCACAGGCACCACTCCGCCATCGGAGCCCCACCCATCAGCAGGATCGACAACAACCTGCCTGGACATCACACCTAGCGCGCACGGATCGCTGCGAGAGGTGGCTCACGCACAGCCTTCACCGCGGGTAGGAGAGAGCCCAGTGTGTTCGCGACGAGACTTGCCAGGACTCCGAGAGCGAGCAGGCCCCTGGGATGCTGAGCGCAGTCTCGCTGACAAGCGCCCAGACCGCAGCCGCGGCAACGCCTGCGAGGGTTCCCGTGAGTCCTCCGATCGTGCCGGTGATGGCGGCCTCGAGGACGATAGTTCCGGAGACGAACACGCGACTGGCGCCGATGGCCCGGTAGAGGCCCAGGAGTCGACGTTCGGCCATGACCCGGAAGAAGGTGCCGACGGTGACGGCGAGCGCACCGACGACGAGCAGGGCTGCCGAGACGAGCAGGACGAGCGTGTTGACCGACCCTGTGACGCTGTCGCGCAGGTTTGCGGGCTCGGGCGGATATGCGACCAAGACGGAGCTCTCGTTGCCTGGTGCGATCTGGGTGGCGAGCCTGTCTCCCACGTAGTTGGCCCATCCTGGATGCACCTGGACCACCAGCTCGCCGGAGGTGGACAAGTCCGGCTCTGTTGCTGGTCGTACGAGAAGTGCCGCCTGGAGGAGGTCCGGAAGGACTGGGGAGGACGTCACCGTGCCGTCGAGAATGACGGGCGTGCCGCCGACGAAGACATGGCTGAATCGGGGCAGACCGGCCCGAGCTAGGTCGCTTGCTCCTCCTAGGTACAGGCCCGCGGTGAGCTGCGACGTCGTGTTGTCCAGCGTGAGTCCCAGGGCCGCGGGGTTCTCGTAGACGGTCCACAAGCGCGTCGATGTCGGGGTGCGGGGGTCGGCCGCGAGGCTGACGTCGCGGGAGGTCACCCAGGCAACGGCGACGACGCCGCGGATGTGCTCGATCGCGGTCATCTGAGGGCGGGTCAGGATGGGGTCTGCGAGGCCCCGGATGGGGGTGGTCACCTGGAGCCGTGTGGCTGCTAGAGAGTCGAAGTCGCCGGTGATCCGGTCCTGGCTCGAGCTCGCCTGGGTGACGCCGAAGGCGAGCAGTCCCGCCGCGAGGAACGCCGCCGCCGCGAATGCCGCGCTCCGTCCCCATGCCCGGGTGATGTTGGTGGCGACGTGGGTGAGGGCGTCGCGCATCAGGTCACCGCGGATTCGAACGCGGGGCGTAGACCTCCCCGGTCACCTGCAGGGCGCGCGCGCAGCGTTGGGCGAGGTCGAGGTCGTGGGTGACGACGACCACGGCTGCTGCTGTGGCGTACTCGCTGAGGAGGGCGAAGACGCGCTCGGTGTTGGCCGGGTCGAGGTTGCCGGTCGGTTCGTCGCACAGCAGGACCGGTGGGCGGTGAGCGATCGCACGGGCCACCGCGACGCGTTGGCGTTCACCACCGGACAGGTCCCCCGCATAGGTGTTCGCGCGGCGGCTCATATCGGTCTTACTGAGAGCCTCGTCGGCCAGGAGGCCCCGTTCGTGCGCACCGATTCCGGCGAAGGCGAGGCCGAGTGCGACGTTCTCTCGGGCTGTCCGTCGGGGGTCGACGAGGGCATCCTGGAAGACGAACCCGAAGTGCCGGGCCCGAAGACGGGTGACCGCCCTGTCGTCGAGTGTGGAGACGACGGCACCGCCGACCAGGACGGTTCCCGCGTCGGGTTCGTCAAGCAGGCCGACGATGTTGAGCAGTGTTGTCTTGCCGGATCCGCTCGCCCCGATGAGTGCGAGCGAGCCGGGCCCGTCGATCGTCAAATCGACGTCTTCGAGCGGCCGCACTTTTCCGCCGTCGAAGGTGCGTGTCACCGCGCGGAGCTCGACGGGCGCGACGTGGACAACGCTCATCGCACTACCACATCGTCACCCGGATGCAAGGCCCCGCCGGTCGGGGTTACCTCGCAGCGGTCGGCGTCGCACAGGCCCTGCGTGACCTGGACGCTGTGGTGCTTGGCCCCCTCGACCACGTCGACCGTGGTGGTCCCGTCGGCTTGTGGTTGCAGGGCCACGCGGGGAGCTGCCAGCACCGGCTTGGACGTGGAGGCGGTGACGACCAGCGCCCCGGCGATCTTGTCGGGCAGCGGCTTGTCTGCCTGGCTGGAAAGGAGCGTCTGTGACGATGTCGAGCTGACCTTGGTCAGGGTGCCCGTCCAGTCGGTCTCACCGTCGTCGCCCTGTAGGCGCAGCTCCTGGCCCGCGTGGACGGTTCCGGCCGCTGCACCGCCATCGCCCACGGCGAGGACATCGCTGCGCCGCGTGATCGCGATCGCATGATCTCCATCGACTCTGACCCCGACCGACAGGCCGGGAGCCTGCAGACGAGACCCCGTCCGGTCGACGGGAGCGATGCTGGCGACGCGGAGCGGGGTTTGCGAAGCCGGGAGTCGGCCCGTCCGAGTGCGTCAAACGTCGACTGGGACAGCGCTGCTGTCGTGCTGCCGTCGAACAACCCGGCCTTCTTGAGGCCGTCCTGGACCGCTCGAGCGTCCGCACCAGTGGCGCCGACATCGAGGTCGCGCCACAGAGCGAACGGCATTTCGAGCGCGAGGACAGGTTCGTCGTTGACGTCCGCGATGACGTGCCCACCCTTGACGGCCGCACCGTCCTTGACCGGCATGGCCGTGACGATTCCGGAATCAGCCACAACGTCGGTCCGCGATGCTGGGGTCAGACTGCCCGTCAGCACCTGGGTCTGTTCGATCGTCGTCTGGGTGACAGGTGCCGTGACGGGAACGCGGTCATCCTTGCTTGTCGGCCGGTCCGCGACGCTGCTCGGGACTCCGACCGTGAGCGCGAGCACGATGACGATCACGCAACCGAGCACGAGGCCACATCCACCCGCCACCATCGTGAGCAGGCGGCGGCTCACGATCGCTTCGCCAGCAGTTTGAGCGCGTGGTCGTTCATCTCGCGGTAGGCACTGACGACACCTTGCTTGGAGTTGAGCGCCTTGTCCGCCGCATCGACAAACGACTCGTCGGCGGCCGTGCCGAGGCCGCTCGACGTCTTGCAGTCCTTGTCGGCGACAGCCAACGCGGCCTCCTTAGCCTGTACCTGCTGCACCGTCATCTTCCCGTCTACGGCCCCGGTCAGCCAGTCCGACAGGGCCTGCCCAAGCTCGCTCGGGTCCTTGGCCGTGTACGACTTCTTCTTCATGCACGAGGACCAGGCCCCGACGGTGGAGCGGACCTTCTTCGACGAGACGGCCTCGGCAAGAACGTCCGCCACCTTGGGCATCTCGTGGCGGGCGCGCTCATAGTCCACGGCCGGCACGCCATACATCTGCTGTGTCGCCTGACCGAAGCAGCCGCCGACCGGTACCTGGACCTCGCCGCCATCTCCGATGGAGAAGGTCAGCCAGTCCTTCGGATCGTCTGTGCTCCCGTACACAACGGTGTCGTAGTCGTCGGGGTAGCCGGTGTGAGTCGACCCGTCCTTGCTCTCCCCCGCCATGGCCGCCCTCAGGCTAGCGAGCACCGTAGGGTCGCTCAACGAGCGAGCGACGCCGAAGTCCCGCGGTGCGGTCAGCCACAAGGTCGCCACGTCGGGGACGTAGCTTGCCGGGTCCGGCTGGGTCAGGTCGGGCGGGGGTACCTTCAGGCCTGTTGCTTCGACGCAGTCATGAATGAGCTGGGTCTGAAGATTGCCCATCTGAAAGCCGAACGACGATTGCTCGTCGTAGGGGTAGTCCAGGTCGTGGATGCGCTGCGTCACCTGTTGCGCCAGCGCGCCAGAGAGATAGTCGTCCGAAGGTGTGGGGCCGGAGCCGCACGCTGCGACCGCTGCCACCAGGGCACCGGTCAGGCATACGGCCCCGGCCCGACGAAGAGAGGTCACAGGCATCCGCTGTCGGGCGCCTTCCAGTTGTGGCTGTTACCCCGGTTCGCCTTCGAAGACGGGATCGAACTCACCTTCACGCCCTTGCGGACGCAGTACATGACCTCGATGTTCGCGTTGTAGTTGTACGTGAAGATTGCCTGGCCGGATGTGCCGTCGTTCCAGACGGACAAGTCCTTGTTGGCGATCCCGGAGGGCCAGCTGAGCTGGTTCATGGCCGACCCGTAGTAGGTACCTGAGTACCCGGTGTCGACCCACCAACAGGTATAGGTCGAGGCACAGTCGCTCGTCGACGCCTGCGCTCCGGCAGCGGTAGCAACCGCCGCCCCGCTCGCAGCCAGGCCCGCGACGAGCACCGCCGCTAGACGCCTTCTGACACGCATCGATCTCCCCTTCCAGTCACTGGAACTGTGTCCTGCGGGTCGTCACCGCCGGACGGAAACAAAGTATGACGCTCAACTTAGTTCATCAACAGCAGGCGCGAGCTCCCCACTCTCGACGTCGGATCTCCTCGGTCGCGTCGGATGGGTCGCGTCGGGCCGAGGCGGCGGCGCCCTCGCACCACGAGCCTGAGCAGGCGGCCGCTGCCTTGGCGGCCGCGGTCGACGTGGCCCACCTACCTCGCGCGGCCGGAGGGCTGCACCCCGAAGAGCTCGGCCACCAAGGCGCGAAGATGCGGCCTCTGGTCAGGAGCGGTGATGGCGTCGATCATGACGTGCCACATCCGCTGTAAAGACGGATAGAGGTCGTCACGGTCGGTGAGCACCTTTGAAATCATGTGCACGCCGGTGAAGAATGGGACCAGGATGTCTGCAATCTCCTGCAGGGTCAACGACGAATCGAGTTCATTCATGTCTTGAGCCTGTTGCAGGGCCGGCACTAGGCCGTCCATCCACCCGCGGTAGAAGCCGCGTGTTGCAGGCCACTGCGAACCCTGTTCGATAGAGAGCCGGATCCCCGCTTGAACGACGACGTCACGCAACATCAAACTTGCAATAGCCTCTGATGTGCGCACCAGTACCTCTATTCCCGCGCAACCGTCGCCAACGCTCGCCATCACGTCGAACGTACGCTGGTACTGCTCCTCAATAACAGAGAGCGCGAGAGCCTCCTTGGTTGGAAAATAGAAGTAAACCGACCCCATGGTCGCGCCAGCGGCAGTGGCGATCTGCTTGAGAGAG
The DNA here is from genome assembly GCF_030161555.1 of Luteimicrobium album. GTDB lineage: Bacteria > Actinomycetota > Actinomycetes > Actinomycetales > Cellulomonadaceae > Luteimicrobium > Luteimicrobium album. The sequence goes on along the minus strand of NZ_BSUK01000001.1, from coordinate 1,440,437 downwards.
GTCTGGCCGTATCCGAGCTCTTCAAACATCGTCGCCGCGCCGATCAGGATCGACTCGCGCCTGGCGTACCCTCGATCCTGCTGGGGTTCCCGCCCCTCCATGCGTCCGCCTCCCATCCAGAGCTGAGCACTTCGACTGGTGCCAACTCTAGATGAAGCGATACGAGCGTGAGCCAGGACGGCCGCCCGTGCGAGCCTGGTTGGCGGCCAGGAGGACCTACGCCTGACCCTCTGTCGAATGTCGCCGCGGTTAGGCCTCGGCATCGCTAACAAGGTTTCCCGGCTTGTTGCCTATGGTGAAAGGTCCAGGATCGTGTAGCGACCACATTCGATGCGGGCTAGTTGCCCGGCGGGCCATGACTGGCGCGCCAGGTCGAGATTAGGGCTATGCGCGTCTTGGATGACGAATCCAATGTGGCCGAGGTGGTCGTTTCGGTTGACGAGCCACACGTATGGCTGGAGTTGGCTGTTGACCTGGACAAGCGATCGGGGATCGGCCGCGTAGGCCTTTGCAGCCCTCACAGTCCAGAACTGTCCCGCACCAACTTTACTGGACGCGTTTACCCAGTTGACGACGCACTGGAGGTCCGCGTCGCGGCCCGTCGCTCCGTGCACGGTGGCGGGCAGCCCCAGGCCAACCAGTGCCGCGAGAGCGACGCCAGTAAGCACCTGCAGTCGAGTCCTACGTCGCCAGACCGGTGCAGGGACGAGGTCTTGTAGAACAGTGATCGCGAGCACAGGCAGGAACACCCACGGCTGAAGATATCGATCGGCCTGGGTGCCCGTGGCGACCGCACCGAACAACGTCACGACCGGCGAAACGACGCCGACGAGCCCAACCATCGCGGGCCCGGTCAAGCGTCGGCGGGCCGCGACTACCGCGACTACAGCTGACAGGGCGATGACCACAGCGGTGATCCCGAGGAGAGCGCACCGGTGGGACTGTGCGGCGTCGTACCCGCCTGGCTGGCGTAGTAGTCCAGGGACGCACTCCATTGATGGGGCCGTAGATAGTTCTCTGGATCCGCGACGATGAACCGTGCCAGCGGGGTCCGTGCGGCGTACCCGAGGCCTGTGCCCGCGAGCATTGCGAAGGCGAGCACGACCGTCGTACGGGCCAACGCCAGCTTGCGGACAGCGACGATCCCGAACGCAACGAGGGCCGGGGCGGTCACCCACCCGGCGAACAGAGGGTTGGTGAGCGTCGACACGGTCGCGACCGTTCCAAGGAGCCAAGCCAGCGGGCGTGCACGCTCGGGTCGATCGAACGAGCGCCTCACGAGTCCGATCGCGACGACCCCGCCGATGACCGTCGCCGAGTAGTACGTGGTTGTCGTGAGCAGGGAGGCGAGCTGGAATCCGGAGCGTCCTCGGCCGCCATCAAGGAGCGCGAGAACACAGAAGGATGCGAATGCTGCGAGGGCCCCGATGACGGGAGCGCGGTGGTTACGCCGCGCCCCCGCGACGAGGCGGATCGCGGCGTAGAGGCCGATGAAGTTCAGCAGGGCGTTCAGGACGAGTGTCTCGCGTGTTGTCATGCCGAGGAGCGAGAGCCCAAGGTAGAGGCCGATCTCCGGAAGGAAGAGGACTGGGGACATGGCCCAGTCCTGCGGTTGCCCGACTGAGAGGGACCGTTGGACGAGGACGACGACGAGGGAGTCGGAGTCTTCGAACATGAGCCAGGCCTGTGTCGTCACTGCGTGCGCCACGACGACGAGCGCCAGCGCACTTGCTGCAGCGAATCCGAGGAGCTCGGCTCGCCAGGCCCGGAGTGGCTGTACCTGCCCAAGTAGGTCGGCTCGATCGCCGCGATGCACACGGCCCCGCGGCTCACGAAGACGTTGCGTCGTCTGTCCGGGTCGTGGTCGAGTGGGGATTGTTCGTGGGCCGGCCGGCTTCAGCACGGGGAGGCCGTCAGCAGCTCACGAAGGACGCTCTTGGCCCGCTGGTACCGCCCGCGGGCGGTCGACGCCGGTATGCCCTGGAGCTGCGCGGCCTCGACCAGAGTGAAGCCGTCCCAGTGGATGAGAGTCACGAGTTCACTCAGCTCGGGGTCCAGGTGCTCGAGCGCGATGCGCACGTCGTCGCGCGTGTCGGGCGGCAGCGACCGGAGCTCGAGCTCGACCGCGCTGCGCAGCCGATCGGCAACCTCAAGGCGACGGACCTCGGTACGTTGCGCATTGCGGAGGACGTTGCGCGCGATCCCGAACAGCCACATGCGCGCCTCGGTGCTGTCGGGCGGTAGCCGTCGGTGCTGGCGCCACGCGATCGCGACCGTCTCTGATACCAGGTCGGCGGCGTCCGGTCCGCCGCGGCGAGAGAAGTACCGCAGGAGGTCAGGTGAGCAGCGGTCCACGGCGATAACGAAGCGCTCCCGTGCGCCGCTCACCAGGTCTCGCCCTTGCAGCGTGTCTGCCCGGTGTACGAGGGGCCAGAATGCCCAGCAGCCGCGGCTGCGGCGAGGATCTCGGTCTGGACGGCCGCCGTGACGGCCTGGTCGTACTCGTAGTCGGCGTTGTAAAACGGCGTGCCGAATCCGCCTTGGACCATCTTTCCGTCCGGACTGTGCACCTGGTAGTCCTCGGAACGGAGCTTCGAAATCGCGGCGCGAACGTCCGCACCGGCCACGAGATCGGTCGAGCGCATGAACTTCGTCGCGAATGCCTCGCTCGCGGGATCAGCAGCGTCGACTTCGCCGAGCCGCTGCTCGCAGGTCCCACCACCTGGGAGCCTGTACGTCAAGGTGGCGGCAGGATGCTCCGCCCACGAAGCCCAGCTTGTCCCCTTGCCCCAGGAGTAGTCCTCTGCTGGCTGGGAACCAATGGCCGCCCCACCCACTCCAGACGCGGCGAGCGCTGCCACCGCGCCAACCCCGGTGAACCACCGGCGCCTCCGCGCACGCTGTCGGAGCCCCGCCGCGGCGCGCGTCACCGCGTGCAACTCCGTCAGGACAGCGCCCGTCACAGCAGGTACTGGCGGCGCAGCGGACCGCAGCAGTTCTGAGAACTCGCGATCCTCCGCGACGGATCCATCGATCTCCGACATGACGAAACCCCCATCCAGACTGACGCTCCTACCTCCTACATGTCTGGCGGTGGCCGAAACGTCCACCCCGAGCCGTGTCCACAAGAAGTTCACGCGCCGCATCGGGCGGGCGCTGATCTTCTCTCGGACGCGGCAGCAGGCTGTACCGTGGGATGCAACGCCCCGGAACCGTCCCTGTGACTCGTATGAGTCGATCAGACGGCCGGGGCTTTGCTCTGCCTGGCGACGTCCGCAACCGAGATGGTCTCGGCACGCGTCGGGCGTGCCGCTCGTGACGCCGGGCCCTCTCGTGCCTACATTGGTTCTCAGTTGCCCGTACCTGGTGCGGGGACAGCCGCACGCTCTGGGCCATCGGCCACGTGGCGCTCGAGATCAACCGACCAGCATTACTCGCCGGCCTGACCACCCGACACGAACGGATCCGCCGTTCTGTAGGAACAGCTTCGTTTGTCGTCGTGTCAGGTTCGGACGAGGGGTGAGAAGGGTGACCGAGCGCCAAGAACGTCCCGTGGTGATCCGGCCTGCACGCTCAGGCCGGCCCTCAACCCACGAGCGTGTCTACAAGCCTGACGAACTCGTGCGCTTCGACGCCCGGATCCCGGCACGCATCGCCCAGCGGCTGTACGAGGCCGCCTACCAGGCAGGGCGCCCGGTAACGGCCGTGCACGCAGACCTTCTGGCCAGGGCTCTCGACGACTCCGACGAGGGTGCGATGGGCTGACCGCGGTCGGCGCAGGACGCCGAGAACGCGAAACGGGCCCAGGAGCTACAACTCCTGAACCCGATCGCTTCGCTTGAGCGGGCGGACTCCCGCTGCATTCAGACCCGTCGAGTACCTCCGGGGGTACTTCTATGTCTTCAGCACGTACAGACTGCGATTCTGGAACTGGCCTCGTCAACCCGTGCGCCGGCGACACGCCGGAACAGAATGAAGCGGATCGCGCGGTCGCCGCGGTGAAGAAGTACGTCCCGCACGCGGTCCGACCCGAGGACTGGGAGCCCGTCGCCGACTTCACTCGCGCGGTCGTCCTCGACGTCCACCCCGAGCAGGCTCGAGCGGCAATCGAGGCGATGCGGACGACCTCGCAGTTCGTCGTGTGGGCCCACCGCCAGGGGCTGCCACTGGACCGTGAGGCGATCTTCACCCCGGACGTCGTCGAGCGGTATATAGCAATCGGATGCCCGAACCTGGTGGAGTCATCGCGAGCGACGCGCCGCTCAGACCTTCGCCGGTTCTCGGTGCAGGTCACCAAGAAGGCGCCGTGGCGTCCCGCGCCGCCGCGGCTCCGCGGGGACTACGCCGTCATCCCGTACACGCCCGACCAGGTCTCGCGCATGCTCGAGGTCGCCTCCCAGCAGCGCACACCTGTGCGCCGTCGGCGCCTCACCGCCGTCCTCGCCCTCGGTCTGGGGACCGGGACCTACCCGCGTGAGATCTGGCAGCTGACGACCGAGAACCTCGTCGAACGGCACGGGCACCTGTGCCTCGCGGTGCCCGGGGCGAATGCACGCATCGTGCCGGTCACCCCGCCGCATGACCAGACCCTCGCCCGGATCCGGGCCGAGGACCCCGGTTCGACCCTGCTCGGCTTCGCAGCCCGGGAGTGGGACCGTTCCAGGCTCTGGCACATGATCGAGCACGCCGAGCTCCCGCCCGACTGCCCACCTATCAAGCTCTCCAACCTCCGGGCCACATGGATCCTTGGGCACCTGATCAACCGGGTCCACCTCAACGGGCTCGCGCGGATGGCCGGCGTCTCCTCGTGGAAGACGTTCGGTCACCTCATGGCCTACATGCCACCGATCGACGAAAGGGCGCTGGTCGAGGAGCTCACCCGCCGATGACCGCCGCTGCGGGGTCGAGCGACTACTCGCGACGTACAGCGTCGGGGGTCTCCAGAATCGTCCTCGTCCCGGAGGGACTGGGCCAGTGGCAGCGGGTGCGACGGGCCCGTGCCATGGCAGATCAGCCGCGCGTGCGTGCTGTCGCCGACGCATGCACCGCCGCCTACGGTCGCCCCCGCAAGCTCTCGCTGCAGTCCGTCCTCGCGATCGGATACCTCCACGCGTTGAGCCGGCCGACCCACATGACCGTCACTGGCATGCTGCGGACCCTGGACCAGCTGTCCGACTCCGAACGCCGACACCTCGGGGTGCCCGCGCACCTGCACGTCCGCCACAAGCACGTGTGGGGAGGGCTTCGCCGCCTCGCTCAACACATCCGGGACGGACTTCAGTTGCCCGGCGAGCACCACCACGAGCCGTCCGAGCCCTGCACGACCGCATGCCAACAAGCGGTCGCTCTGACCGAGGACGACATCTCGACGATCCTCGTCCAAGCGTCGCTGCCTTCGACCTTTCCACGCACAGGTGCAGTCGACGTCGACGGCACCGACATCGAGTCGCACGCGGTCATGCACTGGCGCCCCGACCACTCCGGCTGGACGTGCACCGACCACGAGCTAGGCGGAGGGCACCGGACCCCGACAGACCGCCGGCCCAATCCGTTCTTCGCCGGATACGAGGGACATCTGGCGACCTATGTCCTACCTGCAGGGGTCAAGGGCGAGATCCCGCTCCTGTTCGCGGGCCTCGCCCTACGGCCAGGCGTGCAAGACCGAGCAGGAGCCTGCGTCCGCCTCGTGGGCGCCCTCACCGCGTTCGGGCCCATCCACGAGGTGATCTACGACCGCGGCTACTCCACGTCGAAGCCTGAGAAGCTCGCAGCCGTCCTTCGTGAGATGGGCGTCACCGCGACGTTCGACCTGCACACCAGCCAACGCGGCATCAAAGCTGGACCCAAGCCCGGCACGATCTGGTGCGACGGCACCCTCTACTCGACCGCGCTCCCCGAGGCCCTTCGCAACCTCGAACCACCAGCGATCACGATGACCGCCGAACAGAAGGCCCGCATCCGTGACGTCTTCGATGCCCGGGCCCCCTACGCCTTCGTCCCCCACTCCAAACCAGTCCCGGGACGCCACGCTCGCCGGTTCAAGGGCCCCGCCCTCGCCGGACACGTCCGCTGCCCCAACTGGCCCAAGTCGATGCGACTCGGTCCCGAGATCCCGACGACCAACTGCGTGCCGGGAAGCGATTGCGGATGCGGCAAGACCGTCTCCGTCCCGGACACCATGAACGAACGCGACCGGCAGCCGCTGGCCTGGCAGTCCAACGCGTGGGCCAAGTCCTACAACCGGCGCACCCGCATCGAGGGATGCCAACGCGCAGATCCGGTACCAAGACCTCAACGTCAACCGCGGCTTCTTCCGCATGCTCGGCCGCACTGCCACCGCACTGCTCCTCGCCCTGACCCTCGCCGGGAACAACGCCCACCACCTGCACCACTGGTACCTCGCCCGCGGCAAACCCGAACCCTGGGCCGTCGAACTCGACGAACCCGCCTACGACGGACCCCTGCGCCGCTACACCAGAACCCGTGGACGACGTAGCCACGCACCACCCCGCAGCTCCAGCACCCCGGCGACAACCCAGTAACAGCACCACCCGACGACAACGACGTCGCCGCGCCCCCGCACGCATCCAGCTCGGTCGCAACCGAGCCGACGGGCTTCACAGCGCCCCGCGCACAGCCACCCGGACGAGCCCGACGTCGTCCCAACACGCCAGGAGGCGCCCGTACACGACGAAACCCCCGGCCGGATCAACCGACCGAGGGTTTCGGAAACGGGACTGCCTCCGACTCGGAAACATCCCCACTGTGCGCGAGGGGGACTTGAACCCCCACGCCCTTGCGGGCACTGGCACCTGAAGCCAGCGCGTCTGCCATTTCGCCACTCGCGCGCGCCGAAGAAGATTAGCACGCGGCACAGGTGCCCTCCGAACCCGCTGGTCCCGTCCTCGTGGGGAGCGGATCTCCACACCGCCCACGCATTCGATCCGCAGGTCTCCCGCACCGCGCGTCAGACCAGCGCGCCTGGCTGGCTACGATCTAAGGGCGTGCGACCATGCCCACCCGTGCTCGGTCATGCGTGACTGACCGCGTGGACCCGCGACACCGCCCCGATCCGTGGGCACCCGGCGTCGCACCGCACGACCGAGGAGGAGGCGCCGTGGGCGTACTGGACCGCTTCGAGCAGAACGTGGAGCGCGCTTTCAACAACGCGTTCGCCAAGCTCGGTCGGGGTGAGGTCAAGCCGGTCGACCTGGCGAGCGCGCTGCGCCGCGAGGTCGACGACCGCGTCGCCGTCGTGGGCCGGGACCGTGCGGTCGCTCCCAACGAGTTCACGATCCGTCTCGCGTCGGACGACTTCGCACGCATCGAGGACTGGGGTGCCGAGGCCCTCGCCGACGAGCTCGCGGCGACGGTCACCGACCACGCGGCCGAGCAGCACTACGCGTTCGTCGGCCCCGTGTCCGTGACGTTCGACGAGGACGGCGGTCTCCACCCGGGCCAGTACCAGGTCCACTCGGCGAGCGTCCGCGGCGCGGCGCCGGGCGGCAACGGCCAGCCCGCGTACGGCCAGCCGGCGTACAACCAGGGCCCCGTGCCGAGCGCCCCGACGCCCAGCCTGCGTCACCCCCTCATCGACATCGACGGCCAGCGGTACCTGCTGACGGGCCCGGTCACGGTCATCGGCCGCGGCTCGGAGGCGGACATCGTGGTCGACGACCCCGGTGTCTCGCGCCGCCACCTGGAGATCCGGGTCACGCCCAACGGCGTCGTCGCGACCGACCTCGGCTCCACCAACGGCCTGTTCGTCGAGGGCCACCAGGTTCCCGCGGCGACGCTCCTGGACGGGAACAGCCTGACGATCGGCCGGACCCGCATCATGTTCTGGACGGGCGCCGCGGACGAGGCCGGGTGATCGGGCCTCGATGAGCGAGCTCACCTTCACCCTGCTGCGCCTCGGCTACCTGGTCCTGCTGTGGCTCCTCGTGCTCTTCTCGATCCGCGTCCTGCGGCGTGACCTCGCCGACCCCCGTCCGCCGCACACCCGCGCCGACGAGCTCCAGGCCGCACCCCACGCCCCCGGTGTCCTGACGGCCCCGAGCGCGGAGGGCGCCGTCGTCGTCGGGGCGCACCACGCCCCTGCGAGCCCCGCGCCCACCCCGGCCGCGGGCGTGACGCGCACCCCGCCCTGGCGCAGAGCGCGTCGATGCGCCTCGTGGTGACGGAGGGCGCGCTGCGCGGCACGACGCTTCCCCTGTCGACGTCGGCCGTGCTCATCGGGCGTGCGCCGAGCTGCACGCTCGTGCTCGACGACGACTACTCGTCCTCGCGCCACGCCCGGATCTTCCCGCAGAACGGGGGTGGTTCGTGGAGGACCTCGGCTCGACCAACGGCACGTACCTCGAGGGCCACCGCCTCGAGGCGCCGGTGCCGGTGCAGCCGGGCGAGGAGATCCGGATCGGCCAGACGACCATGGTCCTGCAGGGGTAGCCGCGGATGAACCTCGCGCTGCGCTACGCGGCACGGTCCGACGTCGGGCTCGTGCGCGCCGACAACCAGGACTCCGGATACGCGGGCCCGGACCTCCTGGCCGTCGCCGACGGCATGGGCGGGCACGCGGGCGGCGACATCGCGTCGACGCTCGCGATCCGTGCCCTCGTCCCCCTCGACGGCCACCAGCACGTGCCCGACGGCGCCCTGGGCGAGCTCGAGCACGCCATCGAGTCGGCCAAGCAGGCGATCGTCGACCGGTCGGAGGCGGAGCCGCAGCTCGCGGGCATGGGCACGACGGTCACCGCGATCCTGCGCGCCGGCAACCAGCTCGTCATGGCCCACCTGGGCGACTCGCGCGCCTACCTGCTGCGCGATGACGAGCTCACCCAGGTCACCACGGACCACACGTTCGTCCAGCACCTCGTCGACACGGGCCGCATCGCGCCCGAGGACGCGGAGCACCACCCGCAGCGCAACGTCGTGATGCGCGTCCTGGGCGACTTCGAGGTCGACCTGACGCCCGACCTGTCGGTCCGGGAGGCGCGCCCGGGCGACCGCTGGCTCCTGTGCTCGGACGGTCTGTCCGGGTTCGTGACGCCGGACATGATCGCCCAGATCCTCATCTCGGTCGTCGAGCCGGGCGAGTGCGCCGACACCCTCATCCAGCTCGCCCTGCGCGCGGGCTCCACGGACAACGTGACGGCGATCGTCGCGGACGTCGTCGACCTCGACGCCGACGACGAGCCGGTCGAGGGCGCGGTACCGCACCCGGCGGACGCGCTCGCCGACGAGCCCCTCCCCACGAGCCCCGAGGTCGTGGGCAGCGCGGTGCGCGCCGACCTCCTGCCCGGGACGGCGCCGCTCGCGACGGACGACGACGGCACCGAGGTCGAGGGCGCGCCGGGCGTGAACGACGACCCGGAGGCCGACGAGGCCGCAGCGGCACTGGCCGCACAACCGGGCAAGGGCAAGGCCCGACGGCGCGCGCTCGGCGCCACGATCACCCTCGTCCTGGTGCTCGCGATCCTCGGCGGCGGGTACGCGGCGTACGGATGGACGCAGAACCAGTACTTCGTCGGCGAGTCGGAGGGCCAGGTCGCCGTCTTCCAGGGCGTGCCCCAGAGCATCGGACCGTTGCACCTGTCGTCACCGGTCGAGCTCACGGGGACGCAGGTCGACACCCTGCCGTCGTACGTGCAGGACCGGCTGTCCGCGACCATCCCCGCGACGTCGCTCACCGACGCGCGCGCCCGTGCGGCCGAGGTCACGACCGACACCACGACGCCCGAGCCCACGACCACGCCGACCCTGCCACCCACCCCGGCGACACCCGCCCCCACGACGGCGCCGGCAGGCACCCCCACCACCTCGACCACACCGACGAAGCCGTCCGTGCAGACCACGCACGGTCCCGCGACCCGGGGCAAGGACGCGTGATGGCCGCAGTCGCGCACGCGCCCGTCCAGGGTGCCGAGCTCCCGGGCGCCGCGGAGGCACGGCTCCCCGGCCCGGTCGCCGCGCCGAGCTGGGGCTGCTCGTCGTCGCGCTCGCGATCGGCATCGGCGCGTACGCGCTGGTCAGCATCAAGGTCGTGGACCGTCTCCCCGGCGACTTCTACGCGCAGGCCCTCGGGTTCGTCGCGGTCGCCCTGGTCGCGCACCTGATCCTGCGCTGGAAGGCGCCGTACGCCGACCAGGTCATCCTCCCCGCGACGATCGCGCTCAACGGGATCGGCCTGGCGATGATCTACCGCCTCGACCTGGCGTCGCAGTCGTCGGCCAAGCCGCACGACCTCGCCGGTCGCCAGCTCGAGTGGACCGCGATCGCCGTGGTCGCCGCGCTGGCGGTCGTGTGGTTCCTCAAGGACCACCGCCTGCTGCGCCGGTACACGTACATCGCGATGCTCGTGGGCCTGGGGCTCGTGGTCCTCCCGCTCATCCCGCACGTCGGGCGGACCATCAACGGAGCCCACATCTGGGTCGCGCTGGGTCCGCTGTCGCTGCAGCCCGCGGAGCTCGCGAAGATCGCGTTCGCGATCTTCTTCGCCGGCTACCTCGTGACGCACCGCGACACGCTCGCCCTCGCCGGGCCCAAGGTGCTCGGCCTGCAGCTCCCCCGCCTGCAGGACCTCGGCCCGATCCTCGTGGTCTGGGCGGCGTCGATCCTGGTCCTCGTGGCCGAGACCGACCTCGGGACGTCGCTCCTGTTCTTCGGGCTGTTCGTCGCGATGCTCTACATCGCGACGCAGCGGTTCTCCTGGGTGCTCATCGGCCTCGTGCTCATGGGCGCGGGCGCGGTCTTCGCGGCGAGCGCGTTCGCCCACGTCCAGGTCCGCTTCGACATCTGGCTCCACGCCTTCGACTCCGACGTCTACAACGCCGCGCCCGGCTCCGGCCAGCTCGTCCGCGGCCTCTACGGCCTCGCGAACGGCGGTCTGTTCGGGACGGGCTGGGGCGCCGGATACCCGTACCTCGTGCCGTACGCCTTCTCCGACTTCGTCTACACGTCGCTCGGCGAGGAGCTGGGTCTCACGGGGATGCTTGCGATCCTCATGGTCTACCTGATCGTCGTACAGCGCGGTCTGCGCACCGCCCTCGGCGTCCGCGACGGCTTCGGCAAGCTGCTCGCCGCCGGCCTCGCGTTCACGACGGCGTGGCAGCTCTTCGTCGTCGTCGGCGGGGTCACGCGGGTCATCCCGCTGACCGGACTGACGATGCCCTTCGTCGCCCAGGGCGGCTCGTCGCTGCTCGCGAACTGGCTGGTCATCGGCCTGCTGCTGAGGATCTCCGACAGCGCGCGGCGGCCGTCCCTGGCGCCCGAGCGCGGCCAAGTCGCCCCCGGCGGCATCCTGCCCGACGACGACCCCACCGGGCCGGGCGGGCTCGAGCCCGCCGCGCCGCCCACGCCGGAGGCCGGCACGCAGGTGACCGAGATCGTCAGGCCGACCCCTCCCCCGCCACCCCCGCCGGGTGACGGCGCGACCGGGGAGGTGGCGCGCGGATGAACGTCCCGATCCGCCGTCTCGCGACGGTCGTCCTCGCCATGGTGCTCGTCCTCATGGGCGCGACGACGTACCACCAGTTCTTCCAGGCCGACAAGCTCAACAACGACGGCCGCAACGTGCGCACGCTGTACCGCGCGTACGGCGTCTTCCGCGGCCCGATCGTCGTGGACGGGAAGTCGGTGGCGCTGTCGACGCCCGTGGACGACCCGTTCAAGTTCCAGCGGAAGTACACCGACGGCTCGCTGTACGCGGCCGTCACGGGCTATTACTCGCTCGTCTTCGCGCCGACGATGATCGAGGCGTCGGAGAACTCCGCGCTCAACGGCACGGCCGACGAGCTGTGGCTGCAGCGGCTCCGCCAGCTCGTGACCGGTGAGCAGCAGCAGGGCGCGTCCGTCGAGCTCACCCTCGACGCCAAGGCACAGGAGGCCGCGGCGAAGGCCCTCGGAGACCAGAAGGGCGCCGTCGTCGCGATCGAGCCGAAGACCGGCAAGATCCTCGCGCTCTACTCGTCGCCGTCGTACGACCCGAACCAGCTCGCCGGGCACGACACCGCGAAGGTCAACCAGAACTGGCAGAAGCTGCTGGGCGACGACGGGTCGCCCCTGACCAACCGGGCGATCGCGGGCGACACCTACCCGCCCGGGTCGACGTTCAAGCTCGTCACGTCCGCCGCAGCGCTGGAGTCCGGGGACTACACCCCGACTCCGTCATCCCCGCGCCGCACCGGCTCACGTACCCGGGGTCCTCCAAGGAGCTCCGGAACTTCGGTGACGAGGTCTGCTCGTCGAGCGGCAAGATGACCCTCGACGCCGCCCTCGAGATGTCGTGCAACACCGCGTTCGCGGGGCTCGGGGTCGAGGTCGAGAACGACGCGATGGTCGAGCAGGCGCAGAAGTTCGGCTTCGACACCCCGCTGTCGATCCCGATGACGGTGACGCAGAGCCACTTCCCCTCGACGACCGACGAGGCCGAGCTCATGCGGCAGTCGATCGGGCAGGGCGACGACCGCGTCACGCCGCTCCAGATCGCCATGGTCTCCGCCGCGATCGCCAACGGCGGCAAGCAGATGGCGCCCTATCTCGTGGACACGGTCCGTGACGCGTCGCTACGGGTCGTGTCGAAGACCTCGCCGTCCACGCTCCGCACCTCGGTGTCCGAGCACACCGCCGACGAGCTCACGAGCATGATGGAGGACGTCGTGCGGTCCGGGACCGGCACCGCCGCGCAGATCCCCGGCGTGACCGTCGCCGGCAAGACCGGCACCGCCGAGAACACGCCGGGGCAGAGCCCGCACGCGTGGTTCACCGGCTTCGCGCCGGCCGACGACCCGAAGGTCGCCGTCGCGGTGATCGTCGAGCACGGCGGATCCGACGGGTCTGAGGCAACCGGCGGCGCGACCGCCGCCCCGATCGCGAAGGCCGTCATGGAAGCGGTGCTGAACGGATGAAGCCGACGCAGGGCCTCTCGCTGGGCAACCGCTACCGCCTGGTGCGGCGCATCGCGGTCGGCGGCATGGGTGAGGTGTGGGTCGCGACGGACACCGCGCTCGGTCGCGAGGTCGCGGTCAAGGTGCTGCGCGAGGAGTTCGCGGGCAACGTCGACTTCCTCCAGCGCCTGCGGACCGAGGCGCGGAACAACGCGCGCCTGTCGCACCCCGGCATCGCGCAGATGTACGACTACGGCGAGCAGGCCGGCTCCGGCTACCTCGTCATGGAGCTCGTCATCGGCGAGCCGATGTCGGACCTGCTCGAACGCGAGCCCGTCATCCCGGCCCACCGCCTCGTCCCCATCCTCACCAAGGCCGCGCGAGGTCTCGCGGCCGCGCACGAGGCCGGCGTCGTGCACCGCGACGTGAAGCCGGGCAACATCCTGCTCGCGCGCGCGGGCGGCGTGAAGCTCACCGACTTCGGCGTCTCGCTCGCGTCCAACCAGGTCCCCATGACGGCGACGGGCATGGTCATGGGCACCGCCCAGTACCTCTCGCCCGAGCAGGCCATCGGGAAGCCCGCGACCCCGGCGTCGGACCTGTACGCGCTCGGGATCGTGGCCTACGAGTCGCTGGTGGGGCGGCGGCCCTTCACCGGGCCGACGCCGGTCGACATCGCGGTCGCACACGTCAACCAGCCCGTGCCCGCACTCCCGGCGACCGTCGACAAGGAGCTCGGCGCGCTCGTGATGTCGATGCTCGCGAAGGACCCGATGCGGCGCCCCGTCGGCGCCGCGGAGCTCGCCGAGACGCTCGAGGAGATCGGCCTGCGCCTCGCCCGGTCGCGGCGCAGCGCGGGGCCTCGCGCCACGTCGACGATCACCGCGCCCGCGGAGCAGCGCGCCTGGCCGCCGCGCTCCGCCGCGGCGAAGCCCGAACCCCGCACCCAGCCCGCCGACGACGACGCTCCCCGCGCGTACCCGTCGCGGCGCGTCGTGCAGTCCCGCGCCGCCGAGCGGTCGTCGGCCCGGCCGGCGGGGCGCCACCGCGAGCACGTCGCGGAGCGCCCGTCGTCCCGCCGCCCGACGCCGCACGCGACCACTCCCCGGCCCGGTCGCCCCGGCCCGCGCCGTCGGACCTGTTCGGGAACGAGGCCGAGCCGGCCGCGCCCGTCGAGGCGCCGTCGACCCGGGCGGCGACACGGGCCGCCCAGGGCGTCGGCGCATCCGGCCGGTCCGGTGCGGGCTCCGGGTCGCGTCACCTTCCGGGCATCTTCGGGATGCGGCTCGGGGCTTCCCTGGCCTGCCGTGGCGCTCGTCGTGCTCGTGCTGGTCGTGCTGGTCGCGGCCATCCTCGGAGGCGCCAAGGGGCGCGACCGCTCCGAGGGCTTGGACCTGCATCCCCACGGGGATGGGATGATCTTCCTGTCCGTGGCGTCCTCGCACGCCCTGGACGACCCGTCGAACGAGAAGGACACGTAGGTGGTGGAGAACCCGCAGCGGATCCTCGCCGGCCGTTATCAGGTCGGCGAGCTGATCGGGCGTGGCGGCATGGCCGAGGTGCACATCGGGCACGATGCGCGGCTCGGCCGCACCGTCGCGATCAAGATCCTTCGCGCCGACCTCGCACGCGACCCGTCGTTCCTGGCCCGTTTCCGCCGAGAGGCGCAGGCCGCGGCCTCGCTCAACCACCCGGCCGTCGTCGCCGTCTACGACACGGGCGAGGACGTGCAGACCGACGCAGCGTCCGGGCAGACGACGCACACGCCGTTCATCGTCATGGAGTACGTCGAGGGCCACACCGTCCGCGACATCCTCCGCGACGGTCACGCGGTGCCCATCGACGAGGCCATCGAGATCACGTCGGGCGTGCTGTCAGCGCTCGAGTACTCGCACCACGCCGGCATCGTGCACCGCGACATCAAGCCCGCGAACGTCATGATCACGCCCACCGGCGCGGTCAAGGTGATGGACTTCGGCATCGCCCGCGCGATGGCCGACTCCGCCGCCACGATGACGCAGACGCAGGCCGTCGTCGGGACGGCGCAGTACCTGTCGCCCGAGCAGGCGCTCGGCCAGACCGTCGACGCGCGCAGCGACCTCTACTCGACCGGATGCCTGCTGTTCGAGCTCCTCACGGGTCGCCCGCCGTTCCAGGGCGACTCCCCCGTCGCCGTCGCGTACCAGCACGTCGGCGAAGTCCCCCGAAGCCGTCCGACGTCGCACCCGACGTCCCCGAGGTCCTCGACCGCATCACGCTCAAGGCCCTCACCAAGGACCGCAACCAGCGCTACGGCTCGGCCGCGGAGTTCCGCAGCGACCTGGACGCCGCGATGCGCGGCGGCGCCGTGTCCGCACCAGGGCTCGGCGCGCTCGGGGCCGGGGCAGCCGCGGGTGCGGCCGCCGGGGCTGCGTTCGCCGACCCCAACCCGACCGTCGCGTTCGACGGCGCCACCCAGGTGCTCGCGCCCACGCCCGCAGGCTGGGCGACGCCCGCCCCGGCGTCGGTGCCGCCACCCACGCAGACGTCCGTCTTCCCCGACGAGGTCGGACCTGGCGACGAGGAGCCGAAGAAGAAGTCCAACAAGGGCCTCATCTGGACGCTCGTGACCATCGGGGTGATCGCGCTGGCCGCGATCATCACGATGCTCGTCATCAACGCGAACAAGACGCCGCCGGTCGAGAAGGTGACCGTGCCGAACGTCATCGGACTGACGGAAGACAAGGCCAAGGAGACGCTTGCGTCCGCCCACCTCGAGATGAACAAGGTCATCGACGAGGACTCCGACAAGCCCGCGGGCGAGGTGACCAAGCAGGACCCGGACAAGGACCAGTCGGTCGCTGAGAACAGCACGGTCAAGGTGTCGGTCTCCGCCGGTCCCAAGACCGGCGAGGTCCCGAACCTCAAGGGCAAGTCGCAGAAGGAGGCCCGCGACGCGCTCAAGGCCCTGGGCTTCACCGTCGCCGACGAGGTCCGCACCGAAAACAGCAAGGACGTCCCCCTCGACTCTGTTACACGTACAGATCCCAAGGCTGGTTCTGTACGCGACAAGGGCACCGAGGTCGTCCTCTACGTCTCCAACGGGCTCGTGACGCTGGACGACCTGGTCGGGAAGACCAAGGACGAGGCGCTTGCTGCACTCGACAAGGCCGGACTGCAATCGGACACCGAAGAGCAGGAGACTCCGGACGCGAGCAAGGTCGGCCTCGTGCTGGAGCAGGCGCCTGCGGCAGGTTCCGTCAAGCAGGGGACGCGGATCAAATTGACGATCGGCAAGGAAGAGGACAATTCCGTCACGATCCCGAACAACATCGTCGGGATGAGCCAGGAGGATGCCGAGAACACGCTCGGCCAGCTGAGCCTCAACGTTAATCCGAACGGCCCGACGCTCCAGCCCAGCGACACGGTGCCTGCTGGAATCGTCATCGACTCCAACCCGAAGCAAGGAACGACGGTCCAGGTCGGTGACCCTGTCACGCTCGTCGTGTCGTCCGGGCCCGCGACCCCCGGTGGCGATCAGCAGACGCCACCGGGCGACGGGCAGGGCACGGGAGACGGGACCGGCGACGGCAACGGCGACGGCGACGGCGACGGCGACGGCCAGAATCAGGGCCTCGGCCGGAACGACGACTACTCGGACGAGCTCAAGAGCTTCCTCGGCCTCTGACCGCCCCCCCCGGCTCGTCGGCGACCACGAACGGCCCGGCACCTCCGTCGCGGAGGTGCCGGGCCGTCGTCGTCGGGCGGGGGAGCGTCAGCGGCGCACGAGCGGCGCGAGCCCCTCGGACCGGGCGACGGCGTCGTCGGACCCGCAGACCTCGAGCCAGTTGGCGAGGAGCCGGTGCCCGCCCTCGGTGAGCACGGACTCGGGGTGGAACTGGACACCGTGGAGCGGGAGCGTGCGGTGCTGCAGCCCCATGACGACGCCGCTCGCGGTCTGGGCGGTGATCTCGAGCTCGTCGGGGACTGTATCCCGGACGACAGCCAGCGAGTGGTACCGGGTCGCGGTGAAGGGGTCGGGCAGGCCGGCGAGTACACCCTCGCCGTCGTGCTCCACGAGGCTGGTCTTGCCATGCATGAGCTCGGGGGCGTGCGTCACCGTGGCGCCGAAGGCCTCCCCCAGCGCCTGGTGGCCGAGGCACACGCCCAGCAGCGGGGTGCCAGACGCCGCACAGTCGCGGATGACGTCGAGCGAGTCACCGGCGCTCTTGGGGTCGCCGGGCCCGGGCGAGATCAGCACGCCGTCGAAGCCGCCGCGCTCCTCGAGCGGGGGCACGGCGTCGTTCCGCACGACCACGGTCTCGGCCCCGAGCTGGTCCAGGTACCCGACGATCGTGTAGACGAACGAGTCGTAGTTGTCGACGACGAGGATGCGAGGGCTGCTCATGGGGTGGCTCCGGGGCTGGTGTCCACGACGGTCTGGTCGTCGAACGGCATGTACGGCGCGATCGCCGGGAACGCCCAGCGGAACAGCACGACCACCACGACAGCGGCGAGGACCGCGAGCAGGAGCACGCGCAGCCACGCGGGCCCGGGCAGCAACCGCCACAGCGCTCCGTACATGCTCGTCCTCGGTTCGTCCGACAGGTGGGTTCCCAGTATCCCCCACCGCTCGCACCGCCCGGTAGGCCGCCCACCGCGAGGTATCCCGGCGGCCGTACTACTTCGAGGCGTCGGAGAAGGGGTCCGTGCCCTTCGGGACGGTCGCGTACTCGAGGGACGACGGCGGTGCGGCGGGCAGGGAGAGGTGGTCGTCGTCCTTGACCTTCCAGCCGAGGTCGACGGCCTGGACGTACTGCTTGTAGATCGCGATCTCGGGCGAGCGGTCGAGGGCGGCGCGCAACGCGTCCGGGTCGCCGATCGCGCTGACCTTGAAGGGCGGCGAGTAGAGCCGGCCGCCGAGCGAGAGGACGTTGCCGACGCACCGGAACGCGGTGGTCGCGGTGACGCGCTGGTCCTGCAGCATCATGGCCTCCGCTCCCCGGCCCACAATGCGTTGATGACGGCCTGCACGTCCTGCTGGTGGACGACGAGGTCGTCGGGCGTGATCTCCGCGGGGTAGTTCCCGGTCGTGGGCGCGTCGGTGAGCGCGACGACGACTCCCGGGCCGCTCACCGCCACGAGACCCGCTTCGACGCCGCTGTTCTCCATCGTCTCGGCGTCGCCTGTGGGGACCGCGCCGGGCTCGGCGGCGGAGAGCTGGTCCACCTGCGAACGGAGGCCCTCGACCTTGCCGGCCAGAGCGTCTGCCCGGTCCGACTCGGACTCGACGAGCTGCGGGAGGTCCTCCGGGTGGCGCCGCTCGGTGCCTCGCGCGAGCTGCGCCGACGCGGTGAAGAGCACCCCGGCGAGCGCGAGGACGAGCGCGACGGACAGCGCCGCCCGCACGCGGCGCGGCGCCAGGCGGGCGCGCAGGACCGCCGCGACACCGCTGGGCCCGTCGACGGCGGGATCGTGTGTCTCGCGGTCTCGCGCGCCCTCTGGGGAGGTCATGGGGCCATTGTCGCAGGGGCGGCTCGGTGCTCCCTGCACGGGCCGCTACGCTGGGCGCACCACGGGCGTCGACGACGATGCCGGCGACGCCCGCCCGTGAGAACCGATCGTCGGCCATCGGCCGCCAGAGCAAGGAACACACCTCGTGCCCGAGTCCAAGCGCCGCAAGAAGAAGTCCGCCAGCAGTGGCTCGACCGCTGCTGTGTCCGTCCCGTCGGCCCGTCATGAGACCGGGAATCCGACCTGGTTCGTCCCGGTGGTCCTGGCGCTGATGCTGGTGGGCCTCGCGTGGGTCGTCGTCTTCTACCTGACGAGCGGGAAGTCCGACCTGCCGATCCCCCGATCGGCCGCTGGAACCTCCTGATCGGCTTCGGGCTCATGATCACTGGATTCGGGATGCTCACGCGCTGGAAGTGATCGTCGCGCTGGGGACATCCTCTGCGATGTCCCCAGCGGTGGACGACCGTGTGGATAACTACACGGATGTAACTCCACACCTGTGAGTAACCCTGGGGAGAGACGTCCAGCCTGTGGATAACTCGGCTACACCGCGCCGTAGTTGACCGCCGCGAGGACGACCAGCACGACGAGCAGCAACGCCGACGCTCCCCAGCCGACGAGCGCGCGCCGCTCCCGGGGCGCGTACGCGAAGGCCGCGCCCAGCGCGAGGCCCGCGATCATGCCACCCAGGTGGGCCTGCCATGCCACGTTCGCGATGAAGAACCCGAGCGCGAAGTTCACGACGATCAGGCCGACCATCTGGGTCGCCTGGAGCCCGCGCTGGCGCAGGACCGGGATGGCGGCGCCGAAGAGGCCGAAGACGGCGCCCGACGCCCCGATCGCCGCGGTGTACCAGGCACGGTCGTGAGGGCCGCCCGCGAGCAGGAGGACGCCCACCGACCCGGCGACGGCGGTCAGCAGGAAGAGCGTGAGGAAGCGGGCACGGCCGAGCAGCGGCTCGAGGAACTGGCCCATCACCCACAGCGCGTACATGTTGAACAGGATGTGCAGCGGGTTCGTGCTGTGGAGGAACGCCGTCGTGAGGAAGCGCCACGGCTCGTCGCGCGCGATGAACGGCGCGAACGCCCACCGCTCGGTCCAGGACCCGTCCGTGACGAGCTGGAGGATCCAGCTCACGGCGCAGATCCCGATGAGGGTGAACGTCACGACCGGGCGACCGGAACGCACCCGCGCCCCGTACACGGTCCGCGGCGCCGGCGTCGCCTTCTGCCCCTGGCGCACGCAGTCGACGCACTGGATCCCGACCGCCGCAGGCCGCTGGCACTCCGGGCATGCCGGCCGACCGCAGCGCTGGCACCGCACGTACGACACCCGGTCCGGGTGCCGCGGGCACACGGGTACCTCGGCGGGTGCAGAACCGCCCGGCCCGTAGGGGCCGGGCGGCGTCGGCGCGGACAGTCTCAGTCCTCGATCGTGACCGACTGGATGACGACGTCGTCGACCGGGCGGTCCCCCGGACGCACCGGGGTCTTGCCGATCGCGTCGACGACGGCGCGGCTCTCGTCGTCCGCGACGCGGCCGAAGATCGTGTGCTTGCCGGCGAGCCAAGGCGTGGCGACCGTCGTGATGAAGAACTGCGAGCCGTTGGTGCCCTCGACCTCGCCCGAGATCGGGTTGCGACGCTTGCCGGCGTTCGCCATCGCGAGCAGGTACGGCTGGTCGAACTGCAGCTCAGGGTGGATCTCGTCGTTGAACGTGTAGCCCGGACCGCCGGTGCCGGTGCCGAGCGGGTCCCCTCCTGGATCATGAAGTCGTCGATGACGCGGTGGAAGATCACGCCGTCGTACAGCGGGTCGTTGCGCTCGGCCCCCGTGCGAGGGTCGGTCCACGTCTTGCTGCCGGTGGCGAGCCCCGTGAAGTTCGCCACGGTCTTGGGCGCGTGGTTCTCGAGGAGCTCGAGCCGGATGTCCCCGGCGTTCGTGTGCAGGGTTGCGAACATGCGGCCATTCTCGCATGCGAGCCTGGAGGACTCGGTGGCAGAGTGGGAGGTCAGCGACCGTCACCAGCAGACCTCAGGAGAGGCAGCACCCATGGCAAAGCGCACCGCAGTGGACACCGAGCACCTCAAGGACCAGGCGGCGCAGCTCGCCGGGCAGGCCCAGGACGCGGCGTCGGCCGCGAAGGACGCCGCCCTCGCGGCCAAGGACTGGACCACCCCGCGCGTCGAGGCGTTCCTCGAGTGGCTCAAGCCGCGCGTCGAGGACGCGTACCACCAGAGCCTGCAGGCAGCGGCCCCGCAGGTCGAGAAGGCCGCTGTGAAGGCCGCACCCGTGATCGACTCGGCGCACGACCGCCTGATCGACGAGTTCCTCCCCCGCATCGTCGCCCGCATCAACGCGCTCGCGGCCCAGGCGGGCGAGGGTGCCGGCAAGGCCACGTCCGTCGGCCTGACCGCCGGCGCGGACGCGCTCAACAAGGCACCCGAGAAGGTCGCCGAGGTCGCGAAGGCGGCCGCCGAGTCCGTGGGCGCCGAGACCGTCGGCGGCGCCGAGGCCGTGCGTGACGCGGTCGACGCCGCAGCCTCCAAGGCGGCCAAGCTGGCCGACGCCGCGGACGAGCAGGGCGGGAAGTCGCACAAGAAGTGGTGGTTCTTCGGGCTGCTCGCGGCCGGGCTCGCCGCCTACGGCGCCTGGCGCCGGTCCCGCCCGCAGGTGGACCCGTGGGCCGAGCCCGGCCCGACGCCGTCGCACAGCTTCGGCGCGCTCGTCGACAACACCAGGGCCGCCGCGGGCGACGCTGCGGAGGCCGTCGGGGAGGCGGCGGGTGCGACCGTCGCCCGTGGACGCGACGCCCGGCACAAGGTCGCCGACGCCGCCGGGGACCTGGGCGAGAAGGTGAGCGACGCGACGGAGGACCTGACCGACAAGGTCTCGGACGCCGTCGACCAGGCCGTGAGCGCCACCAAGAAGGCTGCCTCGAAGGCCACGCCGCGTCCACGCAAGCCGCGCGCGTCGGCCAGCGACAGGGCGGAGGACGCCGTCGAGTCGGCTGCCGACAAGGCGACCGAGACCATCACGGGCGTCGACTCGGAGGACCAGGGCTCCTGATCTCCCGGTCGAGAACGGCCCAGGGACGAGAAACGACCCGGGACATCCTGTGATGTCCCGGGTCGTTCTTCAGGGTGGAGCCAAGGGGACTCGAACCCCTAACCCCTGCTTGCAAAGCAGGTGCGCTACCAATTGCGCCATGGCCCCGAGCGCGGAGCCGCAGTCACTCGAAGGTGTCGGTGACCTCGGCCCAGAGATCGCGTGCGCCGTCGTCGCCCGACACCTTGCGCCAGACGAGGATGCCGACGCCCGCGGCGATCAGGAGCAGCAGGAGCTTCTTCATACGTCCCCCTCGATGGGTTCCGGTGGTGGGCCTAAGAGGACTTGAACCTCTGACCTCTTCGTTATCAGCGAAGCGCTCTAACCGTCTGAGCTATAGGCCCGTGCGCGCTACGTCGCGACCGTGGTGAACGGCCGTCGGCGGGTTGCGGCGCACCGAGACTACCCCAGGTGCGCCGCGTCTCCCAAACCGATCAGTCGTCCGTGAGAGTGACGTGCACCCCACCGACGAGGGCGGCGGCGATGTTGTAGAGGAAAGCGCCGAGCGTCGAGAGCGCGGTGATCAGGACGATGTTCGCGACCGCGATGAGCGTCGCCATCGACATGGTCCGTGAGAACGCCACGTACTGGAGCACGTTGACCTGCGTCTCGTCGCCCACGACCGACTCGACGAGGTCGTTGACGTTCGCGAACAGGTGCAACCCGTTGAGGATCGTCCAGACGACCGCGGCCGCCACGACCGTGATGATGCCGATCGCGATGGACAGGAGGAACGCCATCTTCATGACCGACCACGGGTTCACCCGCGAGACCACGAGACGGACGCGCCGCGCCGAACCCGCGTGCGACGCCGTCGTCTGGAGCGACGACTGAGCCTGCGGCTGGGGCTGGACCTGCGGCTGGGGCTGAGCGGCAGCCGCCGGGTAGCCCGCGGCGCCGGCATAGACGTACGCCTGCTGCTGGGACGCGGGCTGCGCGGCGGACTGGCGGACCGGCTGCGCGGGCGCCTGCTGCGGCGGCGCCGACGGCGCGGCGACGACGGGAGTCGCACCCGTCTCGAGGCCACCCTCACCGGTCACGACCGACGTCACCTTCTTGGCGGCCTTGCGCATCGCGGCGATCGTCGAGGTCACCGACCCGGTCCCGCTGTCGCTCGTCGGGGCCGAGGCGCCCGACGGCGCACCCCTGGTAGCGCTCGTGCGTCCGGTCGTCGGTGGCGACCGCCGACGGCGGGGGAGGCGGGACGGCGATCGGACCCTGCACCGACGGCAGGTCAGGACGCGGTGCGGGCGACTGCGGTGTGATCGCCGGGGAGCGGTGTGCTTCTCGTCGGTCATCCGGCTCATCCTTGTTCGCTCGTGTCGTTGCCGGCTGACCCTGCGTCACCGGCATCGCCCGTGGGGGCGTCGGCGCCGTCGTCGGGTGCGGCCTGGTCGGTCGCTTCCACGGTATCCCGATCGTCCCCGAGGTTGCGCTCGACGTTCCGGGCGACCCCGATGATGCGATCGCCCTTGTCAGGCTTGGCGAAGTTGACGCCCTGGGTGGAACGACCGGTCGGGTTCACCTCGTCGACGGCTGAGCGCACGATCTTTCCACGCTCCATGATCACGAGTACCTCGTCGTCGCCGTCGACCACGAGAGCCCCCACAAGGTCTCCACGTGATGCGGGCAGGTTCGCCACCTTGATCCCGAGGCCCCCGCGGCCCTGGACGCGGTAGTTCTCCGGCGTGAGCGCCGTCCGCTTCGCGAGCCCGCCCTCGGTCACCGTGAAGAGGTAGGCGTCCTCGCGCACGACGTCTGCGGCGAGGAGCTCGTCGTCCTCGCGGAACTTCATGCCCGTCACGCCCGACGTCGCGCGGCCCATCGGGCGCAGCGCCTCGTCCGTCGCCGTGAAGCGCACGGACTGCCCCTTGCGGGACACGAGGATGAGGTCGTTGCCGCCGTCCACGAGGAGCGCCGAGACCAGCTCGTCCGCGCGACCCTCATCGTCCTCCCGCAGGTTGATCGCGATCAGACCCCCGAGCGCGGGGAGTTGTAGTCCTGCAGGCGCGTCTTCTTCACGAGCCCGCGGCGCGTCGCGAGCACGAGGTACTCGGCCGCGTCGTAGTCGGGGAGCGCCAGCACCTGCGCGATCCGCTCGTCCGGCTGGAACGCCAGCAGGTTCGCGACGTGCTGACCCTTCGCGTCCCGGCCGCCCTCGGGCAGCTCGTACGCCTTGGCGCGGTAGACCCGCCCCAGGTTGGTGAAGAACAGCAGCCAGTGGTGCGTCGTCGTGACGAAGAAGTGGTCGACGATGTCGTCCTCGCGGAGCTGCGCCCCGCGCACGCCCTTGCCGCCCCGCCGCTGCTGGCGGTAGTTGTCGCTGCGCGTGCGCTTCGCGTAGCCGCCGCGCGTGATCGTGACGACGACCTCCTCCTCGGCGATGAGGTCCTCGATCGAGACGTCGCCGCCGTAGGGGAGGATCGTCGTCCGACGCTCGTCGCCGTACTTCGCGACGATCTCGTCCAGCTCCTCCTGGACGATCTCGCGCTGCCGCGGCTCCGACGCGAGGATCGCCTGGTAGCCCTTGATCTTGTGCTCGAGCTCGTCGTGCTGCTCGACGATCTGCTGGCGCTGCAGCGCGGCGAGACGACGGAGCTGCATGTCGAGGATCGCGCGTGCCTGGATCTCGTCGACGTCGAGCAGCTCCATGAGGCCGTCGCGCGCGACGTCCGCGTCAGGGGAGCGGCGGATGAGGGCGATGACCTCGTCGAGCTGGTCGAGCGCCTTGAGGTAGCCGCGGTAGATGTGGATCTGCTTCTCGGCCTCGCGCAGCTCGAACTGCGTGCGCCGGACCACGACCTCGATCTGATGCGCGACCCAGTGCCGGATGAACGCGTCGAGCGACAGCGTGCGCGGCACCCCGTCGACGAGCGCCAGCATGTTCGCGCCGAACGTGTCCTGAAGCTGCGTGTGCTTGTACAGGTTGTTGAGGACGACCTTCGCGACGGCGTCGCGCTTGAGCACGATGACGAGGCGCTGGCCCGTGCGGCCCGAGGTCTCGTCCTTGATGTCGGCGATGCCCTGGACGCGGTTCTCGCGGACGAGCTGGGCGATCTTCTCGGCCAGGTTGTCCGGGTTGACCTGGTAGGGGAGCTCGCTGACGACGAGGCACGTGCGGCCCTGGATCTCCTCGACCTCGACGACGGCACGCATCGTGATCGAGCCGCGTCCCGTGCGGTACGCGTCCTCGATCCCGTGCCGGCCGAGGATCGTCGCGTGCGTGGGGAAGTCGGGCCCCTTGATGCGCTCCATGAGCGCCTCGAGCAGCTCTTCCTTGGTCGCGTCCGGGTGCGCCAGCGCCCAGCGCACGCCCTCGGCGACCTCGCGCAGGTTGTGCGGCGGGATGTTGGTCGCCATGCCGACGGCGATGCCGGCCGAGCCGTTGACCAGCAGGTTCGGGAAGCGCGAGGGGAGGACCGACGGCTCCTGGGTCTTCCCGTCGTAGTTGTCCTGGAAGTCGACCGTGTCCTTGTCGATGTCCCGGACCATCTCCATGGCGATCGGCGCCATGCGGCACTCCGTGTACCGGGGAGCCGCCGCGGGGTCGTTGCCCGGCGAGCCGAAGTTGCCCTGTCCGGCGACGAGCGGGTACCGGAGCGACCAGTCCTGGACCAGCCGGACGAGCGCGTCGTAGATCGCCGTGTCGCCGTGCGGGTGGTACTTGCCCATGACGTCGCCGACGACGCGCGAGCACTTGTTGAACCCGCGGTCGGGGCGATAGCCGCCGTCGTACATCGCATAGAGCACGCGTCGGTGGACCGGCTTGAGGCCGTCCCGGACGTCGGGCAGCGCGCGCGTCACGATGACGCTCATCGCGTAGTCGAGGTACGACCGCTGCATCTCGACGTTGAGGTCGACGGCCTCGATGCGTCCGTGCAGGACGGCGGTGCCGTCACCGGTCGGCTGCTGCGGCTGGTCGTTCTCAGGGGTGTCGGTCACGGATTTCCTCTGTTCTCCTCGTGGGTCCCGGGCGCCTGCGGTGCGTCCTGTACATCAGCGGTCGGTCACCGCCGTCATCATGTACAGAACGACGCAGGTCAGATGTCCAGGAACCTCACGTCCTTCGCGTTGCGCTGGATGAAGCTGCGCCGCGACTCCACGTCCTCGCCCATGAGGACCGAGAAGACCTCGTCGGCCGCCGCTGCGTCGTCGAGCGTGACCTGGAGCAGCGTGCGGTGCTCGGGGTCCATCGTCGTCGTCCACAGCTCGGTGTAGTCCATCTCGCCGAGACCCTTGTAGCGCTGGATCCCGTTGTCCTTGGGGAGGCGCTTGTTGTGGGCCAGCCCGTCGGCCACCACGGCGTCACGCTCACGGTCGCTGTACACGTAGTCGTGGTCCGCGTTCGACCACTTGATGCGGTAGAGCGGCGGCTGCGCGAGGAACACGTGCCCGTTCTCGATCAGCGGCCGCATGTAGCGGAAGAGGAGCGTCAGCAGGAGCGTGCAGATGTGCTTGCCGTCGACGTCGGCGTCGGCCATGAGCACGATCTTGTGGTACCGGAGCTTGGCGAGGTCGAAGTCCTCGCCGATCCCGGTCCCGAACGCCGTGATGAGCGCCTGGACCTCCTGGTTCGACAGCGCCTTGTCGAGACGCGCACGCTCGACGTTGAGGATCTTGCCGCGGATCGGGAGGATCGCCTGGTTGTGCGGGTTCCGCCCCCGCACCGCGGAGCCGCCGGCCGAGTCACCCTCGACGATGAAGACCTCGCAGTCCTCGGGCCGGTTCGACTGGCAGTCCTTGAGCTTGCCGGGCATGCCGCCCGACTCGAGAAGACCCTTGCGTCGCGTGGCCTCGCGCGCCTTGCGCGCCGCGACACGGGCGGCCGAGGCCTGGATGGCCTTGCGGATGACGTCGCGCGCCTCGTTCGGGTGCGAATCGAGCCAGTCGCCGAGCTGCTCGTTCACGACGCGCTGCACGAACGTCTTGGCCTCGGTGTTGCCGAGCTTCGTCTTGGTCTGACCCTCGAACTGCGGCTCGCCCAGCTTGATCGAGAGGACGGCCGTCAGACCCTCGCGGATGTCGTCGCCCGTGAGGTTGTCGTCCTTCTCCTTGAGGATGCCCTTGTCCTTCGCGTACCGGTTGATCAGCGAGGTCAGCGCCGCGCGGAAGCCCTCCTCGTGCGTGCCGCCCTCGGTCGTCGTGATGGTGTTCGCGTAGGTGAAGACCGACTCCGAGTACGCCGTCGTCCACTGCATCGCGATCTCCACGGAGATGCGCTTGTCGGTGTCCTCGGCCTCGAAGTCGATGATCTCCGGGTTGACGAGCTCGACGCGCTTCGCGGCGTTGAGGTGCCGCACGTAGTCCGTCAGGCCGCCGTCGTAGCGGTAGCTCACCGTCATCGCGCCGCTCGGCGTCGTCGTCACGATGTCCGACGGCCCCTCGTCGGGAGTCCCGTCGCCCTCGCCCGACGACGCAGCACCCACGACCTCGTCCGCCAGGACGTCGTGGTGCTGCGTGCGCTCGTCGGTCAGCGTGATGCGCAGCCCCTTGTTGAGGAACGCCATCTGCTGGAAGCGGGCGCGCAGCGTCTCGAAGTCGTACTCGGTGGTCTCGAAGATCTCCGGGTCCGCCCAGAACGTCTGGGTGGTGCCGGTCTCGTCGCTCGCCTCACCGCGCTCGAGCCCGGTCACGGGCGTGCCGCCGTTCGCGAACTCCTGACGCCACACGTAGCCCTCGCGGCGGACCTCGGTGAGGACCCGCGTGGAGAGCGCGTTGACGACGGAGACGCCGACGCCGTGCAGGCCACCGGACACCGCGTAGCCGCTGCCGCCGAACTTGCCACCCGCGTGCAGGATCGTCATGACGACCTCGACCGTGGGCTTGCCCTGCGTCGGGTGCATGTCGACGGGGATGCCGCGGCCGTTGTCCGCGACCCGGACGCCGCCGTCGGGAAGGATCGTCACGTCGATGTGGTCCGCGTAGCCGGCCAGGGCCTCGTCGACCGAGTTGTCGACGACCTCGTACACCAGGTGGTGGAGGCCTCGCTCACCGGTCGAGCCGATGTACATGCCCGGCCGCTTGCGGACGGCCTCGAGACCCTCCAGCACGGTGATGGCGCTGGCGTCGTACGTGCCGCCCGGCGAACCACCTGTCGTCTCGGAACCTGGGTTACCGGTCGTATCCGTCACGTGCGACAACTCTCCCGTCATGAGTCGCGCGTGGTCGTCACCACCTGTCGTGCTCGTGACACTCGGGCCGGCCGATCACCAGCCCGATGTCGGCGGCGGAGGTGGTGACCCACGCGCGTCTGTACAGCACAGAGTCTACCTGGGAATCACTGGAGACGCCCGGAACCAGGCCCTTATCCACAGCGATCTCCACAACCTCCACGCGGCTCTCAACCCCAGGTGTCGCGCGCCCCACGGCCCTGCACGGACCGGCGTCCGCGGCGGAAGCTCGGGCCCCCGGACCCAGGACGCGCACCTGCTCCACGACCCCCTCGCCGACCTCCCGGGCGAGCGCCTCGAGCAGCCGCGGAACCAGGAGCTCGACCTGGGTCGCCCAGGCCGTCGAGTCGGCCCGCACGACGAGCACCTTGTCGTCGAACGACTCCGGGACGCAGTGCGCGGCGACCGCGTCGCCCACCACCTCGGGCCAGCGCCCGACGACGCCGCCCACGGACACACCCTCGACCCACCCGCGCGCCTTGAGCAGGTTCGCGAGCACGTCCGCCACGAGCTGGGGGTCCCGGCCGCCCGGGTTGTGCACCCGCTGCGGCCCGTCCGCGGTCAGCGGGCGACGGACGACGCCCGGGCGCAGTCCCTTCGCACGCGCAGCCTGCTTCGCACGGGCGAGTGCCTCGCGCGCGACCTCGTGCGCGGGAGTGAGGTCCGCCGCGACCTCGTGGACAGGGAGCGCGGGATCGCGGGCGGGCCGGTCGTCCGTGCCGTCGTCGCGGTCGTCGTCAGGGGACACGCGTCACCTCCCCGGCGTGCACGTCGAAGCGGGCGCCGACGAGCCGCTCCGGCACGTCGCTCGCGACGGCCGCCGTGATCAGGACCTGACGGGCGTCCGCGACCAGGTCGGCCAGCCGGTCCCGACGGCGGCTGTCGAGCTCGGCGAACACGTCGTCCAGGACGAGCACGGGCTCGCTGTCCTCCGCCCAGCCCGCGCCGAGCGGATCGGCCCACGGCGCGTCGTCGCCACCGCCCGGGCCCACGGGCAGCGTGGACGGCCCCACCGTGAGGAGCCGGTAGGACGCGAGCCGCAGCGCGAGCGCGAAGGACCAGGACTCGCCGTGGCTCGCGTACCCCTTCGCGGGCAGCTCGCCGAGCCGAAGCTCGACGTCGTCCCGATGGGGACCGACGAGGCACACGCCGCGCTCGAGCTCCTTGGGACGCAGCTCCGCCATCGCCGCCAGCAACGCGGCCTCCGCGTCGCCGGGGCTCGGGATCGTCGCGTCGTCGGGCAGCGGCACCGAGGGGCGGTACGTCGTCGTCGCAGCGCCCTGACCTGCGCTGACAGCCTCGTACGCGTCGCGGACGTACGGGGCGAGCGCGGCCACGAGCCGCGCGCGCAGCGCGACGATCTGACCACCCAGCGCGGCGAGCTTGGCGTCCCAGACATCGAGGGTCGAGAGCTCCGACGACGCGCGGCCGTCGTCCTCGGAGTCGGGTGGCGCGGGGCGCTCCGCCCCCGGGCACGACCACGCCCGAACCGCGCGGAACCGGCCGACTTCAGCAGGGCCGAGCGCTGCCGGACGGTGCGCTCGTAGTCCTGCAGCACACCCGCCATGCGCGGGACGAGGAGGACCGTGAGGTCGTCGAGGAACCGGCGGCGGCCGTCGGGGTCGCCCTTCACGAGCGCGAGGTCCTCGGGCGCGAACACGACCGTCCGCACGAGGCCCAGCACATCACGCGGGCGTGGGACCGGCGCCCGGTTGACCCGTGCCCGGTTCGCCTTGCCGGGGACGAGCTCGAGGTCGATCGTGCTCGCCCGGTCCCCCCGGACGACGCGGGCGCGCACGACCGCGCGGCTCGCCCCCGCGCGGATCAGCGCGGCATCCGTGGGAGCCCGGTGGCTGCGCAGCGTCGCGAGGTACCCGACGGCCTCGACGAGGTTCGTCTTGCCCTGCCCGTTGGGACCGACGAAGGCGTTGATCCCCGGTTCGAGCTCGAGGTCGACCGACGGGTACGACCGGAAGTCCGTCAGGGAGAGGTGGGAGACGTACATGGTGTGCTGCGTCGTCGTCGGGACAGGGGAGCGGACACCGCCTCCGCGGGCCGGACGCGAACGGTGAGCGCGCTGGTCACGAGCCCGCGGGCTTGACCGCATGGCCGCCGAACTGCTGCCGCAGCGCCGCCACGGCCTTGAGCGCGGGAGAGTCCGGCTGACGCGACGCGAACCGCGCGAACAAGGCCGCGGTGATCACGGGCAGCGGGACGGCGTTCTCGATGGCCTCGTCGACCGTCCAGCGGCCCTCGCCGGAGTCGTCCACCCAGTCGTCGATCGCGGCGAGCGCCGGGTCCTCGTCGAGAGCCTTGACCAGGAGGTCCAGCAACCACGAGCGGATCACCGTGCCGCGACTCCACGCCCGGAGCGTCCCCGGCACGTTCGTCACGATGTCCTTGGCCTCGAGCAGCTCGTAGCCCTCGGCATAGGCCTGCATGACCCCGTACTCGATGCCGTTGTGGACCATCTTCGCGTAGTGGCCGGCACCCACCTCGCCGGCGTGCACGAAACTCTCCTCACGCGGTCCCTCGGGCCGTAGCGCGTCGAACACCGGCAGCAGCGCCTCGACGTGGGCCGCGTCGCCGCCCGCCATGAGCGCGTATCCGTTCTCCAGCCCCCACACACCGCCCGAGACACCGACGTCGACGTAGCCGATCCCGTGCTCCGCGAGCGCGGCCGCATGGAGCTGGTCGTCCGTGTAGCGCGAGTTGCCGCCGTCGATCACGACGTCGCCGGGGAGAGGAGCTCCGCGAGCTCGTCGACGACGCCCTGGGTGATCGCACCCGCGGGGACCATTACCCAGACGGCACGGCCACCCTCGGGGAGCGCGGCGACGAGGTCCGCGAGCGAGGCGACGTCCGAGACGTCGGGGTCGCGGTCGTAGCCGGTGACGGTCAGGTCGGCCCGACGCAGCCGCTCGCGCATGCCGGCACCCATCCGGCCGAGGCCGACGAGACCGAGGTGACGGACGGGTTCCATGATCGCTCCGTTCCTGCTCGGCCGCGTCGGTCCGGGCGTGGTGACGATGGGGCTGAGGCCGTGCTGTTTCTCGCTGCCGCCTCGCGGTCAGCTCGCGAAGCGGATCGGGACGAGCAGGTAGCGATAGTCGGCGCGGGCGGCGCCGTCGAGCGAATCCTGCCCGGTGAACTCGACCGGCTTGTTCGGGTGCGTGAACCCGAAGCGCACGAAGTCTGCGCCGAGCGCACCCAGCCCGTCGAGGAGGAACTGGGGGTTGAAGGCCACCGAGATCTCCTCGCCCTCGAGCTTCGCCTCGAGCGCCTCGGACGCCTGCGCGTCGTCGCCCTGACCTGCGTCGAGGACCACCTGGCCGTCCGTGAACGACAGGCGGATCGCCGTGTTGCGCTCGGCGACGAGAGCCACGCGCTTGGCAGCGTCGATCAGCGGCTGGGTCGCGACGACCGCGTGGATCGGCGTCTCGTCGGGGAAGAGCCGGCGCACCGGCGGGTAGTCGCCGTCGACCAGCAGCGAGGTCGTCCTGCGGCCGCCGGCCTCGAAGCCGATGAGGTCGACGCCCTGCCCGGTCGAAAGAGCGACGTCCACGTCGCCCGACGCCCCGAGAGACTTCGCGACGTCAGAGAGCGTGCGGGCGCGGACGAGCGCGACCGTCGAGATGTCCGGCCACGCCGGCTTCCAGGTCAGCTCCTTGAGCGCGAGACGGTAGCGATCCGTCGCGAGCAGCGTCACCTTCTCGCCCTCGATCTCCACGCGGACACCCGTGAGGAGGGGAGCGTGTCGTCGCGGCTCGCCGCGACGCTGACCTGGGCGACCGCGTGGGTCAGGTCGTCGCCCGACACCGAACCGGAGGTCTCCGGCATCGAGGGGAGCGCGGGGTAGTCCTCGACCGGCATGGTGAGGAGCGTGAAGCGGCTCGCGCCGCAGGTCATGGTGATCTTGGAGCCCTCGAGGACCACGTCGACCGGCTTGTCCGGCAGCGCACGGGAAATCTCGGCCAGCAGCCGGCCGGAGACGAGAGCACGTCCCGGCTCGGAGACGTCCGCGGGTACCTGGGCGCGGGCGGACACCTCGTAGTCGAAGCTGGCCAGACCGAGGACACCGCTCGCGTCGGCGTCGAGGAGGACGCCGGCGAGCACCGGCGCCGGCGGCCGCGTGGGCAGCGTGCGCGCGGTCCACGTGACGGCTTCGGCGAGGACGTCACGCTCGACCCGGAACTTCATGCCACTCCCTCTTCGGTGCCTGCTCAGGACCCTCGCTGCACGGTGTTCGGCGCTGCGTCACGGATCCACGATTCTTGGAAGCACCCTACGCGACGGCGCCCACGCCGTCAGCCGAGTCGGAGCGTGTTCAGCCGTTCGCCACCACCGCTCGTTGTGACGGCGCGTGGCGGCCTCGGGGAGAGAACTTTCGTCGTCGTCATAGCCCTTGTGCAGTCTGTGGACGAAGGGTCTTGTCGCAGGTCAGAGGTTCTCCACCGGTGTGGACATCGTGGGGGATGGGATGTCGACAACTCGCGTGACGTGTGGACGGCGGGTCGGCGCCCACACGACGTCCACCGCAGACCGGCTGCGGTCCACAGGTCTACGGCGCGCCGTCCACACTCATCCACAGGCTTGTGCACAAGTGTGAACAACGCCGAAGCGGTCAAAACGTGCGTCAGCCGCGGTGCTGCTGCTTGATCCGGCTCGTGAGCTCCGTGACCTGGTTGTAGATCGACCGCCGCTCCGCCATCTGCTCGCTGATCTTCCGGTTCGCGTGCATCACGGTCGTGTGGTCGCGTCCCCCGAACTGCTGGCCGATCTTGGGCAGCGAGAGGTCGGTCAGCTCGCGGCACAGGTACATCGCGATCTGGCGCGCCGTCACGAGGACGCGCGAGCGTGAGCTGCCGCACAGGTCGTCGATCGTCAGGCCGAAGTAGGCCGCCGTCTGCGCGATGACGCTCGCGGCGGTGATCTCGCCGGCGTCGTCGTCGGTGATGAGGTCCTTGAGGACGATCTCCGCGAGGGACTGGTCGACCGGCTGGCGGTTCAGGTTCGCGAACGCCGTCACACGGATCAGGGCACCTTCGAGCTCGCGGATGTTCGTCGAGATCCGGCTGGCGATGTACTCGAGGACGTCGTCCGGGGCGTCGAGGCGCTCCTGCATCGCCTTCTTGCGGAGGATCGCGATCCGGGTCTCGAGGTCCGGGGGCTGGACGTCCGTGATGAGCCCCCACTCGAACCGTGAGCGCAGGCGGTCCTCGAAGCCGTTGAGCTGCTTCGGCGGCAGGTCGGACGTGATCACGACCTGCTTGTTCGCGTTGTGCAGGGCGTTGAACGTGTGGAAGAACTCCTCCATCGTCTGTTCCTTGCCCTGCAGGAACTGGATGTCGTCGATGAGGAGGACGTCCACGTCGCGGTAGCGGCGCTGGAACGCGCCCGCCTTGCCCTCGCCGATCGAGTTGATGAAGTCGTTCGTGAACTCCTCCGAGTTCACGTACCGGACCCGGACGTTGGGGTAGAGGCTCTGGGCGTAGTGGCCGATGGCGTGGAGCAGGTGCGTCTTGCCGAGGCCGGAGTCGCCGTAGATGAAGAGCGGGTTGTAGGCCTTCGCGGGAGCCTCGGCCACGGCTACGGCCGCGGCGTGGGCGAACCTGTTCGAGGCGCCGATGACGAACGTCTCGAACAGATACTTCGGGTTGAGCCGGCTGTTCTCACCGAGCGGGGTCGGCTCGGCGTGGCGGGGCGCGTGCTGGGCCCCTCGAGCGGAGCCCGGCGCCGCGGGCATGGCTTCCGGAAGGCCGGCCGTGGCCCCGAAGCCGACTGGCGTCGGTCCCTGGCCGGAGTCGTCCAGCGCCGTGCGCGGGCCTGTGGGCGAGGGCGAGGCGCCCGGTACCGGCCGGACGTAGACCGGAGCCACGGGGTCGGTGTCGTCGTCGGCGATCTGCAGGTCGGGGTCGACGGAGATCGCGAGCTTGGGCTCGTACCCGAGGACGCCGGCGAGCGCACCGACGAGGTCCGCACGAAGGTTCGTCTCGATGAAGGAACGGATCGGCTCGTCCGACACCTTCAGGAAGACCGTGTCGTCGATGTGCGCGAGCGGGGCCACCAGCCGGACGTAGCCGCGCTGCCGGGGCGTGACGTCGGGGTCGTTCTCGAGCTGGACGCGCGCCGCGGACCAGACCTCGGCGATGGTGGCTGGCTCGTTCGGCACGGGCGGGATCCTTCGGGACGACTGGAGGCGGGTGGGGCTGGTGGTGCTGTCGGCCGACGGAGCAGGACGCCCTTGTGCTGCCGTCGACGAGGGCCCCGGCTCGGGCTCGGAGGAGGGCGCACCGGACCGCTCGCGGGCCTGGCTCAGTCTGCCACGGAGGATCGCTGTCCACATAGTTGTCCACAGCTTGTGGGTAACGGAGAGACGTCGTTCACACCACGGTGGACGCAGGATGGACAATGCGCAAACGCTGGGACGGCAGCGGCGCGTGCGCCTCAGTCGACGCCCGGCCGACGTGCGGTGATGGGGATTCCCACAGGCTGTGTGGACAACGAGGCCCGACGGCGCAGCCGCTCGTCCCCAGGTGTGGAAATCTCGGCACGACCTGCCATCGAGGTCGCGAGGGCCGCCGTCGGCACGGATACGGGACGCGGGCCTATGTCGGTCCGTCGTGCAGGCCTTCCGCTCCGGGTTTGACCCTCGGCGGCGCGGTGACGTAGCGTTGGACAGCCGTTCTGGGCTTTCTCGGCGTGCCCGCGCACTTGCGTCGCGCGTGCCCCTGGTTGTGTGGCGAACACGACGCCAGTCCCGGAGCAACAGACGTGTACGACCGTGATCCCCGGCGTTGTCGGGGACGCACCTCCCGACGTTCTTGGAGAGCCCCCGTGAGCAAGCGCACCTTCCAGCCGAACAACCGCCGCCGTGCGAAGACCCACGGTTTCCGCCTGCGGATGCGGACCCGTGCCGGCCGCGCCATCCTTTCGGCTCGTCGCCGCAAGGGCCGCGCCGAGCTCTCCGCCTGAGCCCTCGACGGTGCTGCCCGCAGCGCACCGCCTCCGCCGCCCGCAGGAGTTCAGCGCGACGGTACGGACGGGGGTCCGCGCGGGACGGTCGACCTTGGTGGTCCATCTCGCCCCAGCAGGGGGCGGCGGGCCCGCCAAGGTCGGTTTCGTCGTATCCAAGGCAGTGGGGAACGCCGTGATCCGAAACCTCGTGAAGCGCCGACTCCGGGCCGCGTCGCTCCGGGACGTCGGCATGCTCCCAGCCGGCTCGTCGGTCGTGGTCCGCGCTCTGCCCGCGTCCGCCACCGCGAGCTTCGACGCACTCGCCGACGATCTCGGCGGTGCTCTCCGCTCGGCTCTCCGGAAGACGGCGCGATGAGCCGCGCCGCCCAGGCCGTGCGTCGCGCGCTCGTCGCTCCGATCCGTTGGTACCAGCGGTTCGTCTCACCGATGCGACCCGCGACATGCAAGTACTACCCCTCGTGCTCGAGCTACGCGGTCACCGCGGTCGAGCGCCACGGGATCCTCAAGGGCCTCGTGCTGGCTGCCTGGCGACTGCTGCGTTGCAACCCCTGGAGCAAGGGTGGGGTCGACGACGTCCCACCGCTCGGGGAGTGGCGCTCGCCGACCCTCCACGAGGGTCAGCACACCGACCACCACCGCCTGTCCGGCACTGCGGTCTGATGCCGCGCCACGGGACCCCCGAACCAGGGAGCACTGACACATGTTCGACACGATCCTCGGGCCCATCGAATGGGCCGTCGCATGGATCATGTACGCCTGCCACTGGGTGCTGACCCACGTCGGTTTTTCCGAAGGGCCCAGCTTTGCGTGGGTTCTGTCGATCGTCGGCCTGGTCATCGTCATCCGGATCATCCTGATCCCGCTGTTCTTCCGGCAGATCAGGGCGTCGCGTGGCATGCAGATGATGCAGCCCGAGCTCCAGGCGATCCAGAAGAAGTACAAGGGCAAGAGCGACCCGGCCTCCCGTGAGGCGCTCTCTCGCGAGACCATGGCGCTGTACCGGAAGCACGGGACCAACCCGTTCGCGTCCTGCCTCCCGATCCTGCTGCAGTCGCCGATCTTCTTCGCGCTGTTCCGTGTGCTCAACCACCTGCCGGACATCGCTGACGGCAAGCGTGGTGCCATCGGTCCCATCAACGCGTCCGTCGCCCACGACATCGAGACGTCGCAGATCTTCGGCGCGCAGCTCTCGGACGTGTTCAAGAGTGCCGAGGGCACCAACGCCAAGGTCGCCGCGGCCATCCTCATCGTCGCGATGTGCGCCACGACGTTCTTCACGCAGCGCCAGCTCACCATGAAGAACATGCCGAAGGCGGCGCTCCAGGGCCCGATGGCACAGACCCAAAAGCTCATGCTCTGGGGCTACCCGGTGGTCTTCGCGATCTCGGGCATCAACTTCCCGATCGGTGTCCTCGTCTACTGGACCACGACGAACCTCTGGTCGATGGGTCAGCAGTTCTACACGATCAAGCGGATGCCCGCCCCCGGGTCCGAGGCGGAGCGCATCTACAAGGAGAAGAAGGCCGCTCGGGACCGCGCGAAGGGCATCATCCCGGAGGAGCCTCTGATCATCGAGGCCCCCGCGGCCAGCGTCAGCAGCCCAAGCGCAAGGACAGGAACAAGGGTCCGGTGAAGCCTGCTGCAGCTGGCGGCGCGAGCGGCGATGCTGTGGCCGAGAACCCGCCGGCTCGCTCGGAGCCGACGACTCAGCCGGAGGCTTCCGCACCGAAGGGTGCGACGAGCGGGAAGACGGGCGGAGAGCAGGGCGGCGGTCGGGGTGCGGGTGCAGCCGCGAGCGGCTCCCAGAAGCGTCCGGCCGGCCCCGGCTCCGGCAAGAAACGCAAGAAGCGGTAGCGGTCCGCGCTCGTCAGCCCCACCAGACAGAGGTCCGCCTGCGCAGTGTCGCGCGGCGACCGCCCGCTTGAACCGAAGGAGAAACCCATGACGTCGTCCGAGACGCAGCCGGTTGCGCCGAGCCCGACCAAGCGACTCGAGGACGAGGGCGAGATCGCCGCCGACTACCTCGAGGAGCTCCTCGACATCGCCGACCTCGACGGCGACATCGAGATCGACGTGGAGAACGATCGCGCGGCCGTGGAGATCGTGGCCGAGGCGCCGGGCGCCCTCAAGCACCTCGCCGGCTCCCACGGCGAAGTGCTCGAAGCCCTCCAGGAGCTCACGCGGCTCGCGGTGCAGACCCGGACGGGCGAGCGCAGCCGTCTCATGCTGGATGTCGCGGGCTACCGTGCGGCTCGGCGTGCCGAGCTGGTCACGCTCGCCGAGTCGGCGATCGCGGCGGTCCGCGAGAGCGGTCAGGAGGTCGCGCTCGACCCGCTCAACGCGTTCGAGCGCAAGGTCGTGCACGACCAGGTGGCTGCGGCCGGGCTGTCGAGCGACTCTCGAGGCGTCGAGCCGGAGCGGTACGTGGTGGTCCTCCCCGCCTGACCCCGCCTGAGTGACACCTCGAAGGGGCGTCGAGCCGGTCGGCTCGACGCCCCATTGCTCTCTCGGCTTGGCGCCTCGGTGCGAACTCTCGTCGCGCGCGGTGTCGGTGGAGCGTGTGCCGCGAGACTGCTGAGCGGTGCCCGCGGATGCTCTCGGTCACACCGCGTGCCCGGGTCGGTCGCTCCGACGAGGAGCTCGGTTCCTCGCGCGCTGTTCGGCCCTCTCGGTCGGCGTGTTCCACGTGAAACATGGCGACCGGGTTGCTTGTTCGACGCCGACGCCGACGCCGACGCCGACGCCGACGCCGACGCCGACGCCGACGCTTACCGTCGAGCTGTGCGGCTTCGTCCGGATCCGGTGCGCCGACGGATCTGGCGCGCCACGTCGGAGGCGGAGCCGGACGTTGAGGAGACCGGGAGAAGTGGACCGTTGGCCTTGGGTCGACATGGATGCGGATACGCGGTTGGCCGGACGGCGCTGGCGGGGTGCAAGGCTGCGCGCAGAACGGTGCCGGGCCATTTCACGCCCGGATCTCGGGCCTCGATAGGCCACCGATGCGATTCCGATTCGCGCCCATGACAGTGCACCACGGCGGTCGAGCGGGCGAGCGGGCGCTGGACGTCGAGCTTCGAGCGAGACGATCGTCGTCGACGGCCTGGCCTCTGCTGTGCGTTGTCCCGGCAGCGGGACGGCGGTGTGGACGTTGTCGGTTCTCGCGTTGATGTCGTGCACCGGAGCCCAGCAAGGGCCGGGTCGCATGGTGAGGCAGGCATCAGCACCTCGGCGAGATGGTTTCACGTGAAACAGGGACGCGGTCGATCGCTCGGCCGCGCGGACCTCCGGACCTCCGGACCTCCGGACCTCCGAACCTCGCACTGCTGCGCTGCGGGTGTTGGTCTCGCGGCGCCGGACCACGCGTTCATAGGGTTGAGCGATGGGCTCCGCCGTGGTCCAACCTGTCGCGGCACGGGACGTGGGGCGCCTCGTGCGACGAGTTGATCGTGGCGCGATCAGGCAGGCCGCTGACGCGCGCGGCGTGTACCGGGATGCAGTGAGCCGGAGGAGTGCACGTGAGGGGCGTGGAGGCGTCACGAGAGGCTGACCCGGTCCGGGACGTTGGCCATGACGAGAGTTCCTCGGGCGGAGATCCCGCGCCAGGCGATGGCTCGCCGACCGGGGCGAACGGCCCCCGGTCGGAAGCAGGGAGCTTTCGCGAGAGCGCAGGTGACTGTCGCCGGAGCTGCCCGGCCGCTGGGAGCACGAAGCCGTTAGAGCCGGTCGGTCGCAGCGGTCGGGAGCAATTCCGTGGTTCGACGGAGTCGCCTGGACTTCGTCACCCTGATGCAGGCGTGGCAGTGATGGCGACAACACCTGGAAGCTCGGCAGCGGAACAGAATCGACCGCCCGCTGCGGGTGCCGAGCTCGTTGATCGAGGGTGTTTCACGTGAAACAGCATCGGGACGTCCGGCCGTGTCGCTCCGCACTCCCATCCAGCAAGTTCCACAGTCGCTCGACGCTCGACTGCTCGGCGTACCTCAGCAGAACGCGGTGAGCACACGGCGGCGGGGCGGTTCTCCAGGCCGCCCCGACCATGACCGCTGCCTGGGCTTTCGGGGATGTCGGCGGCACCACGCCGTCCGCGGGCGGCGCGAGTACCGGAGCGCGTCCCGTGCCTCTGGGGAGGGTGTCGGCACCGGTTTCGAGCCCCCGCCCGAAGAGAGGGAGGGTGCCTGATGTCAGCGAGGAAGGTAGCGTCGCGCCAGCCGTAGCTCGATCGATCACCCGTGTCTCGATGGTCAGGCATGGCAGCCGGTGACAGTCGGCCGCGCGGGTGCGGGGAGGGGTCCCGGTAGGGAATGATGGGCCGGTGAACTCGCAACCGCACGATGGAGCTCAGGCGTTCGAGGCGCCCCCGGTACAGGACGGTGGTCCCGGAGCGGATGAGCTCTCGTCCGAGGGTCCCGACGACGTTTCACGTGAAACCGCCGCCCGTGACGCCGCGCTGGCTTACTTCGGACAGGCCTTTGCGAAGGTGGAGCTCTTTGCCAACCGGCTCGCCAGCGACGGCGAGGAGCGCGGCCTGATCGGGCCGCGTGAGGTCGACAGGATCTGGTCGCGACACATCTACAACTCGGCCGCTGTGGTGCCCTATCTGCCGACAACGGGCAGCGTCGCCGACCTCGGCTCAGGTGCAGGTCTCCCAGGCATCGTCATTGCGGCGATGCTGCCCTCGGTCCAGGTCATGCTGATCGAGCCCATGGAACGCCGCTGTACCTGGCTGGGGGAGATGTCCGACGCGTTGGAGCTGTCGAACGTCGAGGTCAAGCGGGGGCGCGCGGAGGAGTTCCACGGCGCCTTCGAGGTCGACGCGGTGACGGCCCGGGCTGTCGCGTCCCTCGACAAGCTGGCGCGGATCGGCCTGCCACTCCTCCGTGAGGACGGCGAGCTCGTGCTGCTCAAGGGCCGGAACGTCGAGCGCGAGGTTCCGGCGGCGCGCAAGGTGCTTCGTCGTCTCGGAGCAGGCGATCCGACGATTCTTCGTGCGGCGACGATTCCTGTCGTGGAGGACACGGTCGTGGTGCGCGTGCCTCGCCGAGGATCCGCGCGATGACCTGTAGCGTCAGCCGAGAACTTCTCAGTAGCGATGCCAGACGACAAGGACGGTGACAGCGGGATGCCACGGGGTGGATCGGGCGGCTGGTTCTCACGATTCTCACGGCACAATGCTTCCGATTCCACGAACCGCGAAGACCGCGCGCCTTCGGACGGCCTCGCGACGGTGGCGTCGCACGACGAC
This sequence comes from Luteimicrobium album, assembly GCF_030161555.1. Classification (GTDB taxonomy): domain Bacteria; phylum Actinomycetota; class Actinomycetes; order Actinomycetales; family Cellulomonadaceae; genus Luteimicrobium; species Luteimicrobium album. Next base: position 1,400,563 of record NZ_BSUK01000001.1, on the reverse strand, counting down.
GGACTCGGAGCGTCGCCAGGCGACTCCGCAGTTTCACGTGAAACACCGTCGGACACTCCGACGGTCCTGATGCCGATCGTGGCGCCACCCGCCACCCTGACCGCCGATCCGCCGCAGGCGCTCGAGGAAGGGGGCGCGGTCGAGGATCCCGAGGCGCCCCATGCCCAGGCAAGGCGGAACGATGTCGCGGAGGACGGGGACAGCCGGCCTCGCACGAGGTCCGCGACGCCCGATCACGACGGCGGGCCAAGCACATCGGTCGAAGCGAAGCCTGTGGAAGCAGCTCCGACGGACACAAGCGACAATCCACAGATGGTTGTGGATATCGACGTGGACGCGAGCGAAGAACCGCAGAATCCTGCGGGTGAGGATGGATCTGTGGCTGGGGACAACAGCAACGTGCCTGGGATGTTGGACCCCGTGCTCCCGTTGCCGACCGCTCATGACACGCGCGCCGAGCTGCTCGCCGCGATGCCAGAGATCGACGACTCGACACCCCTGGCGGCGGAGCTGGCGCGGGACGTGAGGCGTCGGATCGAGCTCGAGGGCCGGACCTTGGCGCGTCCCGACCGGACCCGGGTCATCACGGTGGCCAACCAGAAGGGGGCGTAGGCAAGACGACGACGACGGTCAACCTTGCCGCTGCGCTGGCGAGGTCGGGCCTCCAGGTACTCGTCATCGACAACGATCCCCAGGGCAACGCATCGACCGCGCTCGGCGTCGACCACCGCGCTGGAACGCCGTCGATCTACGAGGTTCTGATCGAGGACGCGCCGATCGCCGAGGTCGTGCAGCAGTGCCCCGATATCGAATCGCTGTGGTGCGTGCCCGCAACGATCGATCTCTCCGGGGCCGAGATCGAGCTCGTGTCCGTCGTTTCACGTGAAACACGGCTCCGGCGTGCCCTCGATGCCTACATGGCGGAGCTCGAGCGCGAGGAAAGCCTCCGCTCGACTACATCTTCGTCGACTGCCCCCGAGCCTGGGACTGCTCACCGTGAACGCCTTCGTCGTGGGCAGGGAAGTGCTGATCCCGATCCAGTGCGAGTACTACGCGCTGGAGGGCCTCACGCAGCTGCTCAAGACGATCGGGCTGATCCAGTCGCATCTCAATCCGGAGCTGCACGTCTCGACGATCCTGCTGACGATGTACGACGCGCGCACCAATCTCGCGCAACAGGTGGCGAGCGAGGTTCGGCAGCACTTCGCGGCGCAGACGCTTCGCACGACGGTTCCGCGATCGGTGCGGATCTCGGAGGCGCCCAGCTACGGGCAGACCGTCGTGACGTACGACCCGAGCTCGTCGGGCGCCCTCGCGTACCTGGAGGCGGCGCGCGAACTTTCAGAACGTGGTCCGGTGACGGCCGGCGCGGATCGCGCTGTCCAGGAAGAGCAGGTGAGCTGAGATGAAGGAACGTCGGCGTGGCCTCGGACGTGGTCTGGGCGCCTTGATCCCCACGAGTTCCGAGGGGGAGCGGCCGGTGGACGTCTTCTTCCCCGCTGCCGCGTCAACGGGCGGAATACGCGAGGCAGGCGTCGCGACCATCGACCGGCCAGAGGACGCGTCCGCGGCTGACGAGGAGGTCGCCGACGTTTCACGTGAAACCAACGCGGCTACCGACGCGCCGGGCCTCGATGTCGAGACCGCGTCCGGTGCGACCGGAACAGCGGAAGCGGAGTCGTCACGTGCGCCCCTGGGGGACGTCGAGGCGGTGGACCCGGGCGGCAGGTCCGGCGCATCGGCGCCAAAGCCCGAGGTGTCGCCCGAGTCGACGAACCAGGAGAGCGCTGCGGACGCGACGGCGAGTGACGGGCGCGGCGTGGACGCCGATCCGGAGGCGCTGGCCGCCACAGAGACCGGCGACGCCTCGCGGTCAGATGTCGTCTCGGCGACTGAGGACGCTGCCCCGCATGCTGTGGCGGAAAGCGCCGGGGAAGGCGACGGCGACCGCGCCGAGGCGACCGCTGAAGAGCCGGGTACGGACGAGGCACAGAGCGGCGCCTCGCACGACGACGCGAGCCAGGGTTCGAATCCTGACGTGGGCACGGCAGAGGACGCGGGCACGGCAGAGGGAATCTCGACGACGTCGGGCGGTGTGACGGCTCCGGTCGCCGACGGACAGGACGGTCTCGTCCCCGTCCCGGGCGCGTCCTTTGCGGAGCTCCCCGTCAACAGCATCCGGCCCAACCCGCGTCAGCCCAGGACGGTCTTCGACGAGGGTGAGCTGGACGAGCTCGTCGGCTCCATCAAGGAGATCGGTGTCCTCCAGCCGGTCGTCGTGCGTCCCGCACCCGATGAGGCTGGACAGTACGAGCTCATCATGGGGGAGCGGCGGTGGCGTGCCACCCAGGCCGCCGGCCTCGACGTCATCCCCGCGATCGTCCGTGTCACCGACGACGAGGACCTCCTGCGGGACGCGCTGCTCGAGAACCTCCACCGCTCGGCGCTGAACCCCCTCGAGGAGGCTGCCGCCTATCGCCAGCTCCTCGACGACTTCGGCTGCACCCACGACGAGCTCGCACTGCGGATCTCCCGGTCTCGCCCGCAGATCTCGAACACGCTGCGGCTCCTCCGACTGCCTCCGCTCGTCCAGCGCCGCGTCGCCGCGGGGGTGCTGTCGGCGGGCCACGCCCGTGCACTGCTGGGGCTCTCGGACGGCGCAGCGATCGAGCGGCTCGCGCAGCGGATCGTGTCCGAGGGGCTGTCGGTCCGGGCGACCGAGGAGATCGTGGCGCTCGGGGTCGGCGACGAGAAGGCGCCTCAGCACCGGCCCCGGGCCGGCCAGCGGAGCGAAGCGGTCGACGAGCTGGCCTCTCGCCTCTCCGACCGGTTCGAGACGCGGGTCCGGGTCGACCTCGGGAAGTCGAAGGGGAAGGTCACGATCGAGTTCGCATCGGTCGAGGACCTCAACCGGATCCTCGACGTCATGGCGCCGGAGGACCCGGGCCTCCTGCGCCGCTGAGCTCCGAGCCCGGCCAGGAGAGCATGAGGGCGCCCGTCGACGGACGGGCGCCCTCACGTCGTTCGAGGTGGCGGGCAGGATCGGCGAACCGAGGGAGTGGGCCCCGGAGCCGTCCCGTCACACGGTGCGGGCGGCGCGCTCGACGACGTCGCGATAGACGCCTGCGAGCGTGGTTCCCGAGGCCAGCACGGCCTGCGGGAAGAGCGACGTCTCCGTCATGCCGGGTGCGACGTTCGTCTCGAGGAAGTGCGGCACGCCGTCGTCGTCGACGATGAGGTCGACACGACCCAGGTGGCGCAGCCCCAGGGCGCGGAAGGCCGTCACGGCCGCTGTCGCGACGCGCTCGGTGACGTCGCCGTCCAGCCGTGCGGGGGCGAAGTACTGGCTCCGCCCGGGGTTGTACCGGGCGTCGTAGTCGTACGGTCCGTCGGTGACGATCTCGACGGCGGGGAGGGCGGTGGGGCCGGCCTCGGTCTCGACGATGCTGACGGCGACCTCGGTGCCGACGATCGCGCGCTCGACGAGCGCCGTGTCGCCGTAGGCGTACGACGCGACGAGCGCGCGGGCGAGGTCACCCGGACGATCGACGATGCTGACACCGAGGGCGGAGCCTCCGCGCGACGGCTTGACGACCAGAGGCACACCGATGCGGTCGACGATGGCGTCCATCACGGACCCGGCGCCGAGCTCACGGAAGAGGTCCTGCTGCAGGGTGACGGAGTCCGGGGTTGCGATGCCCGCCGCGGCGACGACCCCCTTCGCGATCTCCTTGTTCCAGGCGACCCGGCTGCTGCGGGGACCGGTCCCGACGTACGGGAGGCGGAGCAGCTCGAGGATCTCGCGGACGGATCCGTCCTCGCCGGTCGCGCCGTGGAGCAGCGGCCAGACGACGTCCGGCCGGAGCTCCTGGAGGGTGGGGACGAGGTCGGCGTCGACGTCGTGAACGACGACGTCGACGCCGGTGCTCCGCAGCGCGTCGGCCACGCGCCTGCCGGAGCGGACCGAGACGTCACGCTCGTGCGAGAGCCCGCCGGCGAGGACGACGACGCGGAGGTCGTTCGAGGTGCGGCTGCTGCTGGGCGGTGTCACGTGAGGCCTCCGGGTCGCGGCGTGCTGAGAAGGGTGAACGGGCGGCACCCCGTGCCCTACGGGCCGTCGGGGACGAATCGGACCTGCCTGTCACGCAGGGCGCCCGACGGCACGAGAGCCGGCCAGGTGTCGAGCGGCACGGGGCGTCCCGACGGTGCGGCGGTCAGGCGAGGTCGGGACCGGGTGCCTCGACGTCCTCCGGGGAGGACCGACGGCTCTGCGACGCCGGGGAGTCTGCGGTGCCCGTGCCGAAGATCGTCGCGAGGTCAAGCTCGTTCGAGACGACGCCGGCGAGCCGCCGGACACCCTCGCGGATCTGCTCGGGCGTGGGGTAGCAGAACGACAGGCGCATGTGGTCGGCGCCCGACCCGTCGGCGTAGAACGCGGTCCCGGGGACGTAGGCGACGCGCGCGGTCACGGCGCGGGGCAGCATGGCCTTCGCATCGAGGCCCTCGGGCAGTCGCACCCAGGTGTAGAAGCCGCCCGCCGGCACGGTCCAGGACGCCGACGGGAGGTGCTCGGCGAGCGCGCCGACCATCGCGTCGCGACGCTCGCGGTAGAGTTCGCGGAACTGCTTGACCTGACCCTGCCAGTCGCACGTCGCCAGGTAGGTCGAGATAGCCATCTGCGACGCGTTGGACGGGCACAGGATCGCGGCCTCGGAGGCGAGGACGAGCTTCTCCCGCACGGCGTGCGGCGCGACGGCCCAGCCGACCCGGTACCCGGGGGCGAAGGTCTTGGAGAACGACCCGAGGTAGACGACGCCGTCGGGGTGGTACGACTGCAGCGCGGGGAGGGTCTCGCCGTCGAACCCGAGGAGCCCGTACGGGTTGTCCTCGAGCACGAGGACGCCGTGGCGCTGGGCGATCTCGACGATCCTGGGCCGACGCTCGAGCGAGATCGAGACGCCGCCCGGGTTGTGGAAGTTCGGGATGAGATAGAGCAGCTTGACCGTCTTGCCCGCGGTCTCGAGGCGGGTGAGCGTCTCCTCGAGGATCTCCGGGACGATGCCGTGCTCGTCGATGGGCGAGTGCACGACCTCGGCCTGGTAGGAGCGGAAGACGCCGAGCGCCCCGACGTACGACGGCGCCTCGGCCACGACGACGTCGCCCGGGTCCACGAAGATCCGGGTCACGAGGTCGAGCGCCTGCTGCGACCCCGTGGTGACGACGACGTCGTCGGGGTGCGCCGCGACGCCCTCGAGGCGCATGACCTCGATGATCTGCTCACGTAGGGTCTCGTCGCCCTGGCCGCTGCCGTACTGGAGGGCGGTCGCCCCGCGGGTGGCGACGAGCTCCGCGACGGACGCGGCGATCGTGTCGAGCGGCAGCCCCTTGAGGTAGGGCATGCCCCCGGCGAGGGAGACGACCTCGGGGCGGTTGGCGACGGCGAACAGGGCGCGGATCTCGGAGGCACGCATACCGTGCGCCCGGTCCGCGTAGGAGCCGAACCACGGGTCGAGGCGCGTGCCCGCGGGTGCTGCCCCGGAACCTGCCGCTGCCGCGCGCGCCGCTGCCGCGGCGGAAGCCGTGGTCGGGGACGTCGCGGGCTGGGGGCTCAGGTTCTCGGTCACGTTGCCCAGTGTCGCACGCGTGTCGTGACGAGAACGTGAAGACGGCCGGGGCGGCCGGACCACGCGGATCCGGCCGCCCCGGCCGTCGGTGTCGGGAGGTCCCGGAACGATCCGGGGCCTCGCGCGTCAGGCCTCGGCGCCCTCGAGGACTGCGTCGATCTCCTCGGCGAGCGCGCGCTTGGGGCGGCCGCCGACGAGCGAGCGCACGAGCTCGCCGCCGCGGTAGAAGTTGAGCGTCGGGATCGACACGACGCCGTACGCCGCGGTCACCTGCGGGTTCGCGTCGGTGTCGAGCTTCACGACCTTGACCTTGCCCTCGTACTGCTCGGCGAGCTCCTCGAGGATCGGCGCGACCTGGCGGCACGGCCCGCACCACTCGGCCCAGAAGTCGACGAGGACGGGCACGTCGGACTCGAGGACGTCGGCCTTGAACGAGTCGTCGGTGACGGGGGCGGTGTAGTCACCCATGAGAACCTCCGGTGAGAGGACGGGCCGGCCGTGGGCCGGCGTCGGGCTGTGGGACGGTGGGGAGTCGCTCAGGCGACGACGGCCTCGACGGCCTGCTCGGGCAGCGAGGACACGCCGGTGACCTCGTCGAGGTAGGCCTGCGCGTCGAGGGCGGCCGAGCAGCCGGACCCGGCGGCCGTGATGGCCTGGCGGTAGCGGTGGTCGACGGCGTCGCCGCACGCGAAGACGCCGGGCAGGTTGGTCAGGGTCGTCCGGCCCTGGACCAGGATGTAGCCGTTCTCGTCCAGGTCGACCTGGCCCTTGACGAGGTCCGTCCGGGGCTCGTGCCCGATCGCGACGAACAGGCCGGTCACGTCGAGCTCACGCTCGTCGCCCGTGACGGTGTCGCGCAGCGTGAGCCGGTCGACCTTCGCGTCGCCGTGGACCCCGATGACCTCGCTGTTCCACGCGAACTCGATCTTCGGGTCCGCGGCCGCGCGGTCGGCCATGATCTTCGACGCGCGGAGCTGGTCGCGGCGGTGCACCATGACGACCTTCGACGCGAACCGCGTGAGGAACGTGGCCTCCTCGACGGCGGAGTCCCCGCCGCCGACGACGGCGATCACCTGGTCGCGGAAGAAGAACCCGTCGCAGGTCGCGCACCAGGACACGCCGCGGCCCGAGAGCCGCTTCTCGCCCTCGAGGCCGAGCTCGCGGTAGGCGGACCCGGTCGCGAGGATGACGGCCTTGGCCGTGTACGTCTCGCCGTTGGCGGTGCGGATGACCTTGACGTCACCGTCGAGCTCGACCTCGGTCGCGTCGTCCCACTCGATCTGCGCGCCGAACCGCTCGGCCTGCTTCTGCATGGACTCCATGAGCTCGGGGCCGAGGACACCGTCGGGGAACCCGGGGAAGTTCTCCACGTCGGTGGTGTTCATGAGGGCGCCGCCGGCGGTCACCGAGCCCGCGAGGACCAGCGGGTTGAAGCCCGCGCGCGCCGCGTACACGGCCGCCGTGTAGCCGGCCGGCCCGGAGCCGACGATCACGATCTCGCGGGGGTGGTGTCGGGGACGACGGCGGGCGTCGTGGGCGTGCTCTCGGTCACTGCTGCTCCTCGGGTGTGTCGCCGCCTTCAACCACGGCCTGCCTCCCATTGTTCCGTCTTCACGGACGACGGCGCACGCCCCGCTCGGGTGGTCTCCCGCCGTCGTCGGCGGAGGGAGGCGACTGAGGTGTCAGGAGATCTGGATCTCGTTGAGCTCCACGCGGTTCTTGCCGTCCTCGGTCGTGGGCAGCTCGGTGATCCACAGGACGAAGCGCTTGGCCTTGACGGGTTCGTCGAACTTCAGCGTCGTCTCGGCGGAGAAGCTCGCCTCGGCAAGCACGGTGCCGTCCGTGGGGTGCTCGGCGTCGGTGGCCCGGACCTCGACGTGCCCGCCGGTGTTGTTGGTGTCGAGGACGATCCTGCTCACGGGTGCGGACTGCTCGAGCGTGATCTCGTAGCCCACGCCGGACTTCAGGCCGGAGAACTGCTGCGTGTTGTAGGTGCGCGTGTACCAGTAGGTCTTGAGGTCGCCGTCGTAGGCCCGGTCTGCGGCCTCGGGGTGCTCGTTCTGGTCGCCCTGGGGCGGCGGGTCGACCTGCTGCCCCTTCGCGATGACGGGGCGGACGTCCTCCTGCGGGGAGCGGTCGCCTGCTCGGTCGAGCCGGGTGTCGTGGTGGGCTGAGGCCCGGCGGCGGCTGCCGGTGTCGCCTTCTCGTTGTAGACGAGCGCCGGCTTGAAGTTGTGGGTCAGGCCGATCACCGCGAACACGGTCGCGACGACCACGCCCGCGGTGAAGAGCGCGAGGACGACGCGGGTGGGGTCGAAGCGGTGCCGCTCGACCTCGTCCGCAGACCGGGGAGACGATCGCGGGAGAACCGGGGCGGTTCGGGCTGGAACGGCGACGGCCCGCCTCCGGGCACGCGGCCTCCGGGTCCGCTCGGTCCGCCCCACCCGGCACCGCCGGGCTCCTGGTTCGGGGGCACGGTGCCGGACGGCGCAGCCCAGGCGGCCTGCCGCGGCGGGCCCGCCGGGGCGGGCGCGGAGGCGGTCGCCCCAGGCCCCGCGAGCGTCGGGCCGGCGACACCGGAAGGGTCCCGCACGACGGGGGCCGCGCCAGCTGCGGCGACGCCTGCGCCTGCGAGGGCGCCGGCCGCGCCGCCGCCTGTCGCGGCGCTCGTGGCACCGGGATGAAGGACGGACTCTCGCGCCGGTGCGCCGGTCGCGGCCACGGTGGGCGCGGCGGTCCGGGTGGACGTGGCCGGAGCGGGCGCCGCCGGTGCCTCGCCGGGCAGGGCCGCCCAGGGTTCGAGCGCCGCGACGACCTCGGCGGGGGTGCGCGGACCGGTGCCCGTCGTGAACGTCGCGGCACACAGGGTCACGAGGTCCCCGGGAGCCTGCGGGGCGAGCTGGTCGAGGCCGACGGGCGCGCCGTCCCGCGAGCGGGGTGCCGGCGCCGGCCGAGGGGCGTCGCCCAGGAGCCAGTCGCCCTCGAGCTCGTGCCCCGGCCACCGGCCGGACTGCAGGTGGTACAGCAGGCCGACGAGCGCGTCCGCATCGCGTCGCGACCCGACGTCGCCGTCGGGGTCCTCGAGCCCGCTGACGGGCCCGTCGACGCCCAGGCCGGTCACGAGCACGCGGTCGCCGACGACGCGGACGGCCTCGGGTCGCAGGGCCCAGTGGTGCAGGCCGCGGCGCCGCGCGGACTCGAGCGCCGCCGCGGCCTCGCCGACGATCGTGCGCGCGACACCGGCGCTGAAGGGCGCGGCCGCGACGAGCTCGCCGAGCGTCCTGCCCGGGATCGTCTCGGTGACGACGTAGGGCACCTCGGTGCCGGGTCCACCGAGCGTGTCGGCGACGCGGTCGACGCCGACGTCCAGGACGCGCAGCAGGCGGGGGTCGCTCACGAGGGCCGCTCGACGGGCCGCGTCGAGGGTGGCGGCGACGTGCGGACCGGACGGGAGCACCACGCGGACCTGACGGCCGAGGACCTGGTCTTCGGCGGCCCACACGGCCACGTTCGTCAGGTCGTGCGGCAGCGGCGCGGTGAGCGCGTAGCGCGCGACGAGCGTGGTGCCGATGTCGGTCACGTGTCCTCGCTGGGGTCGTGGGCGGAGTTCGGCTTCATGGTACGCATCGGCACCGGTCACGACCCGGAGGCACGGTCAACGGCGCGCGAGCCTGCGCAGCTTGTTCACGAAAGGTGCCAGGAGGTCGGCCAGCTCGGTGACGCGAAGCACCCGGAGACCGCCGACGTAGACCCCGGACATGATCGTGCCCACCAGGACGAGTGTCCCGAGCGCCGCGAACCACGACCGCATGAAGTCGCCGGGGAGGATCGCGAGGACGAAGGCGCCGGCGATCGCCGAGACGATCGTCGCGAGGGCGACCCTGACGTGCTGCCCGATGATCCTCTGGCCGTCGAGCCCGTGCAGAAGGCGGGAGACCCCGGCCGTGCGTAGGAGGACGGTCGCGGTGTTGGAGACCGCCATAGCGATGCCGATGCCGACCACCCACAGGTGGGGTGGCAGGACGAGGGTGCCGATCCAGGACAGGAGGACGAGCAGTCCTGTCGCGGGGACCTGGATCCAGAAGACCGTGCGCCCGTCCTCGAACGCGAAGTAGACCCACTTCATGAGGACCATGCCGCCGAGCCCCACGAGCCCGAAGGCCATGGCGGCGAGCACCTCGGCGATCGCGGTGCCGTCCAACCCGGTCGCGGACGGAACCAGGACCTTCGTCAGCGGTCCGGCGAGCAGCGCCACGACCGCGGTCGCGAAGAACGTGAACACACCGACGGTCCGCAAGCCGTGGGAGAGCAGGCGGCGGACCGCGTCGAGGTCGGCCCGGGAGGCTGCTGCGGCGATCCCGGTGAACAGGGCGGTCGCGATGGACACCGTGACGAGAGAGTGCGGGAGCAGGTAGATCATCAGGGCCTGCGAGTAGACCGCGTTGCCCGCGACGTATGCGTGCGACGCGTCGTTCGCCGACGAGGCCGCCGATGCGAACCGGGTGATGAATGCGATCCCGACCTGCTCGAGCAGGACGGCCATGAACGTCCAGCCCGCGACGTTCCCCGCGGAGCGGAGCCCGATGCCGTGCAGCCCGAGGCGTGGGCGCCAGCGGAACCCGCGACGGTAGAGAGGGACGAGCAGGATGAGGGCCTGTGCCGCGATTCCCGCCGTCGCCGTGCCGGCGAGGAGGGCGATCTGGGCGCTGTCCCAGGTCGTGACGTCCGCCGTCGGGCCGTTCGTCGTGTACCGACCGTAGATCCAGATGTAGACGACTGTTCCCGCGATCGCCACGATGTTGTTGAGGACGGGCGCCCACATGAACGGCCCGAACTGCCCGCGCGCGTTGAGGACCTGGCCGAGCAGCGTGTAGACGCCGTAGAAGAAGAGCTGGGGGATGCACCAGAAGGCGAACGCGACAGCCAGGTGCAGGAGGGCGGGCGACCAGCCCTTGGTGTAGAAGCCGACGACGACGCTCGCCCCGAGCGTGAGGAGGGCCGTGACGACGACCAGCGCGAGGCCGGCCAGGGTGAGGAGCTTGTCGAGGCGCTCCTGGGCGTTGTGGGCCCGGTAGGCGCGGACGATCTGGGGCACGAGCACCGCGTTGAGGACGCCGCCCGCGAGGATCGCGAACAGGATGTTCGGGAGCTTGTTCGCCACGTCGAAGGCGTTCGCGACGTCTCCCGTCACCCCGACGGCCGCGACGAGCACGATGTTGCGCACGAGCCCGAGCACGCGAGACACCGCGGTGCCCGCCGCCATGACCGCGGTGCTGCGCCCGAGCGACGCCTGCGCGCCGGTGGTCGCCTCGGGCTCGGTGGTGTCGTGGTCTCCGGCGAGCCCCTCGACCGCGGGGCTCCCGGGTGCGCCGGGCTCGACGACCGGGATCGGGATCGTCGTGGTCGCGAGGTACGCCTCCTCGAGCGCGGGCACGTCGATGTCGCCGAGCGCCGCGCGACCCGCGACGTCGACGTCGTTGCCCAGCACGTCGGACGTGTCGTCCCACCGCGCGTCCTGCGCGGCCGCGGACGGTCCCGGCCGTGCGGCCCGGGCCTGGCGGTCCCACGGCTTCGGCGCGCGCGCCGGCGCGGACCCGCTCAGGCGGGACCGCTGCGGCCTGCGGGCGTGGCGGGGTCCGATGGCTGGTCCTCCGTGTCGTGGCGTGCGGGATCGTGGGGCGCTGGGGGCGGGGTGCCGAGCCCGTGCGGGGGCGGGCCGGGAGGGACGTTACCGGGTGCCGGCGGCGCCACGGGGACCTGACCCGTGGCCTCCGGCGTGCCCGCGACCTCGGCCTCGGGGGCCTGGGCGCGGGTCACACGGGCGCTCGACCGTCCACGACGCACCGTACGCCAGATCCCTGCGACCAGCCCGAGCCCGAGCAGCACCACGATGACGGTCGTGGCGACCGTCTCCCAGGACGCGCGCACCCGGACGTCGAACGCGGGCGCCGTCGTGATGGTGCTGCCGGACGGCGTGAGGAGCTCGACGTAGGCGGACACGTTGCCGTTCCCGATGGCGCGCACGGGCACCCCGACGGTCTGGCTGTCGTGCGCCGCGACGGTCACCTCGGGCGTCTTGAGCACCTTGAGCTTGGGGTCGGTCGAATGGAGCTCGACGCGCACGCGCGCGGGCTGGTCGAGGCTGTTCCGGACCGTGACCGGGAGGTCGCCCTGCGCGCTGATGATGTTGAGCGTGCTGCCCCCGACGACGGACACGCTCGCCGTCACCGCGCGGGCGGCGTCGAGGCCGGAGCGGACGGCGTGGGCGCGGGCCTCGGCGTCGGCCCGGTAGGCGACCGCGAGCGGCGCGAGCGTGTCCGACTCGATCGGGGCGGTCACGGCCTGGGGGTCCTCCACGACCGTCGCGAACCGTCCCACGGACGAGCGTGCGCTCAGCAGCGCGTCCACGGACTCCGGGTCGAGCTCCTTGTCCGACGCCGACGACGCGGCGGGCGCCCGGCGCACCACGTCGTCCGGCTGGGCCTTGGCGAGGGTGCTGAGGGGCTGAAGTGCGATCCACGGCGCGTCGTCGAGGGCGGCGAGCTCGGTGCCCGCGGTCGTGGGGTCCGGGTCCCAGCTGCGGGGGAGCGTCGCGAGGAGCTGGGCGGCCTCCGTCGGGTCGGAGTCGGCCTGGCGCGCGATCACCGCGGTCTGCGCGAGCACGAGCTGGATCGCCTCGGCGGTGTCGTGGGTCCGGGCGAGGAGGTCGCTGAGCTGGTCGTCCGCGACCAGCGCCGTGGCGTCCCCGGCCGGGGTGTCGACGGTCGTGACGGCGTCGGGCGTGGTCGCCGTCGGGGTGACCGGGGAGAGCGGCCCGTCCTCGCTGCCCCGCGCGACGACGAGGGAGCGCCCGGAGCGCACGGACGCGGCGTACGTGGCCTTGTCCGGCGTCCCGGTGGCCGGCCACGCGAGACCGTCGTTCCAGGCGTGCCGGAGGTCCGTTCCGGTCTCGGACGTGCCGCAGCGCGCGGTGGTCGCGGACGCCGACCCGCGCGGGACGTCGTGGCCGGCGTGCGCGAGGGCGGCGACGTCGGCGTCGAACGCGGGCAGGAGGTAGGTGTCGCGGGCCTTGGCGGCGGCGCAGACCTCGCGGGCCCACGCGGCCGACCCGCTCGAGCGGGAGGCCGACGCGACGAGCGCGGGGTCCGCGACCCAGGTCACGCCGTCGGCCGCGGCGGTCGCGTCGACGACGTGCGCCAGGCGGCCCGACGTCGCGGCGTCGAGCGCGGCCGCGGCGGCAGACGACGTCGCAGCAGCCGTGCCGTCGGAGCTGGTGCTGTCCGACCCCGCGTCGTCGCCGGTCGTCTGAGCGTCGGGGTCGGTGGGCTCGACGGCCGGGCCGGTGAGCGGGACGGCGATCGACAGGTTCACGGGCGTGACGGTCTCCGACGACGCGGCCGCCCCCTCGGCGCCCACGGGGTACCAGAGGAGGAAGGAGCGCAGGACCGCGAGCCGGGGCGCCGTCGTCGGCGACGAGCCCTCGCCGTCGGTGACCGTCACGGCGAGGGGGCGTGGGCCCCAGACGGCCGTCAGGCCGATCGTGTCGGCCTTCGCGGTGACCGTCGCGCGCCAGGTGGCCCCGGGTGCGAGCGCGTCCGGCGCGTCCTGGCCCGCCAGGACGGCGCCGACATCCTCGGTCGGTGCCGCCTTGACCCACGCGTCGACGTCGGCCCGTGTGGACGGGCGGACCCGGCTGAGGGACAGCGAGACGCGGGGCTCCGCGACGGTCTTCGTGGTGCCGTTGTGGACCTCGACCGTGACGGCGACGTCCTCGCCGGGGCGCGTGACCTGCGGGCTGATGCGCACCAGGGTCGCGGTCACCGCCTTCTTGGCGGCGGCTGCCGTCGTCGTCGGGACGTGCGCGGGTGCCGCCGTCGCGGCCGTCGCGAGAAAGGCCCCGGCGAGCAGCGTGGCGAGCACGCCGACGAGGACCGCCCTCGCCGACGCCCGGGTGGCCCGCCCGGGCTCGGCGTGCCGACGCCTCATGCGTCCGACGCGCGGTGCGTCGTGATGCTCGAGCTCACGTGCGTCCAGGTGGGCCGTCCGCGCAGCGCCTCGTGGGCCGCGTGGGCGATGCGCCGCTCGTTCGGGTACGCCAGACGGGACTCGAGCTCGTCGAGCGGGATCCACGCCGCTGCCTCCGCCTCCTGGTCGGGGTCGTCCTCGACCGTCAGGATGCCGCCGACCGCGCGCAGCAGGAAATGGTGCACCACCTTGTGGACGCGCCGGTCGTCGCCCGTGAACCAGTAGTCGATGGTCCCGACGTGGCTCTCGACCGTGCCCTGGATACCCGTCTCTTCGCGGATCTCGCGGACGGCCGCCTCCTCGGGCGTCTCGTCGCCCTCGAGGTGACCCTTCGGCAGGCACCACTCGAGCCGTCCACCGCGGTTGCGCCGGGCGATCACCGCGGCGCGAGGGACGTCGTCGTCGTCGACCACGAGGCCCCCGGCCGAGATCTCCTCGGAGACGGGCAGCGACGCCGACGGCGACACGTGCACCTGACGGAGCTCGTCCGGGTCGACCCACAGCGCGTGCCCACCGGGCGGCGTCGGGATGCCCTGACGTCCTGGGGGTGGTGCGGGCGTGGGCATGGATCAACTTTACCGACCTTGTTCGCTGGGGTCGGTCATCGACGCGGCCGGGCGGCCGTCGTGCAGCGGCACCCACTCGGTAGGCTTGACCCTCGTGCCGAACCCCACGCCCGACGAGCTCGAGCTGCAGCGCCGTGCGCTCGCTGTCCTGACGGAGCTCGCGCCCGCGGCGATCGAGCTCGGCGCCATGTTCCGGGCGGCGGGCCACGAGCTGTCCCTGGTCGGCGGACCGGTCCGTGACGCCTTCCTCGGCCGGGCCAGCAACGACCTCGACTTCGCGACCTCCGCGACGCCCGACCAGACGCTCGCGCTGCTGTCCGCCTGGGGCGACGCGCACTGGGACATCGGCAAGGCGTTCGGCACCATCGGGGCCAAGCGCTTCGGTGGCCGCGCGGGCCGGGCGGAGGGCGACGTCGTCGTCGAGGTCACGACGTACCGCTCGGACGCCTACGACCACGTGACGCGCAAGCCCGTCGTCGCGTTCGGGGACTCGCTCGAGGGCGACCTGTCGCGCCGCGACTTCACCGTGAACGCGATGGCCGTGCGGGTGCCCGACCTGGTCTTCGTCGACCCGCACGGGGGCCTCGGCGACCTCGCCGGCAGGATCCTGCGGACTCCGATCGAGCCCGAGAGGTCGTTCGACGACGACCCCCTGCGCATGATGCGGGCGGCTCGGTTCGCGGCCCAGCTCGGGTTCACGGTCGAGGACGCGACGTTCCAGGCGGCGCAGGGGATGGCCGACCGGATCGAGATCGTCTCGGCGGAGCGCGTGCGCGACGAGCTCGACAAGCTGCTCCTGTCGGGGAACCCCCGCGCGGGCCTCGAGGTGCTGGTCGCGTCGGGGCTCGCCGACCACGTCCTGCCGGAGCTGCCGGCGCTGCGTCTCGAGATCGACGAGCACCACCGCCACAAGGACGTGTACGAGCACACGCTCACCGTCCTCGAGCAGGCGATCGACCTGGAGACCGGCCCCGAGGGCGCGGTCCCCGCACCCGACCTCGTCCTGCGCCTCGCGGCCCTCCTGCACGACGTCGGGAAGCCGGCGACGCGGCGCTTCGAGGCCGGCGGCGGGGTCAGCTTCCACCACCACGAGGTCGTGGGCGCGAAGCAGACCGCCAAGCGACTCAAGGCCCTGCGGTACGACAAGGAGACGATCAAGGCTGTCTCGCGGCTCGTCGAGCTGCACCTGCGCTTCCACGGGTACGGCGACGGCGCGTGGACCGACTCGGCGGTGCGCCGCTACGTGACCGACGCCGGCCCCCTGCTCGAGCGCCTGCACCGGCTCACGCGCGCCGACTGCACGACCCGCAACCGCCGCAAGGCGCGCCGGCTCTCCGAGGCGTACGACGACCTCGAGCGCCGCATCGAGCGGCTGCGCGGCGAGGAGGAGCTGGCCCGCATCCGGCCCGACCTCGACGGCCAGCAGATCATGGAGATCCTCGGCATCGGCCCGGGTCCGGTCGTGGGGCAGGCGTACCGGTTCCTCATGGAGCTGCGCATGGACCGCGGCTCGATCGGAGAGGATGCGTCGCGCGAGGAGCTGCTTGCGTGGTGGGCCGCGCGGTCCTGACAGGTTCCGCTGGATCTTGCCGCCCGCGGGCGCGCCGCGGCCGTGTGGGCGGCCTCCGGGAGCATGCTCGGTGGTGGGGCACCTAGACGACGACGGAAGGAAGGGTCCCGGGATGAGCGCTCTGGCTGCTGACGAACGAGAACGGGCTTCGACACCCGTCGCCGCGCCGGCCCTGGTCCCGGACGCCGCGGCCGCGGGCGAGTTCTGTCGGGACTGCGGTGAGACGCTCCGCGACGGCGACGACGCCCTGTGCCGCTGGTGCGACGACAACCGCAGGCTCGACCCCGCCTGGTACGAGGCGCCCGGCGCGGCCTGAGGCCTGGGCGCCGCTGCTCCGCCGACGACGGACCGTGACCGCGTGCTGAACAGTCGGTGAACTCTGTCCCGGTGCACTGACAGTATGCCGTCAAGGGGGCCAACCTGGAGGCGTGGACACTGGTCTCCTCGTCGTCGTGGTGCTGACCGCGCTCGCGTTCGACTTCACCAACGGCTTCCACGACACGGGCAACGCGATGGCGACGTCCATCGCGACCGGTGCGTTGAAGCCGCGGTTCGCGGTCGCCCTGTCGGGGGTGCTCAACCTCGTGGGTGCGTTCCTCTCGCTCAGCGTCGCCGCGACCATCGCGTCGGGCATCGTCGAGCAGGGCGTCGTGACGTTGCCCGTGGTGTTCGCCGGGCTCGTCGGCGGGATCGTCTGGAACCTCGCCACCTGGTACCTCGGCATCCCGTCGAGCTCGTCGCACGCGCTCATCGGCGGTCTCGTCGGCTCGGCGCTCGCTGCCGCGGGCACGTCGGGCGTGGTGTGGAGCGGGCTCGTGTCGAAGGTGATCGTGCCGGCGCTCGTCGCACCGGTCGCCGCCGGGCTCGTCGCGAGCATCGGCACCTGGCTCGTGTACCGGATCACGCGCGACGTGCCCGAGCGCAACCGCACCCGGGACTTCCGCTGGGGCCAGATCGGCTCCGCGTCGCTCGTCTCGCTCGCGCACGGCACCAACGACGCGCAGAAGACGATGGGCATCATCCTGCTCGCGCTGATCGCGGGCGGCGCAGTGCCCGCGGATTCGGGCGTCCCGCTCTGGGTCGTCTTCGCCTGCGGCGTCGCCATCGCGATGGGGACCTACCTGGGCGGCTGGCGGGTCATCCGAACCCTCGGCAAGGGCCTCATCGAGATCCAGCCGCCCCAGGGCATGGCCGCGGAGACGTCGTCGGCCGCCGTGATCCTGCTGTCGAGCCACTTCGGCTACCCGCTGTCGACGACGCACGTCGCGTCGGGCTCGATCCTCGGCTCCGGCCTGGGGCGGGGGACGCAGTGCGCTGGAACGTCGCAGGGCGGCTCGTCTCCGCGTGGGTGATCACGCTGCCGGCCTCCGGCGCGGTGGGCGCGGTGGCGTACTTCGTGCAGCACGGCATCGGGGGTGGGCTCGGCGACGCGGTCGTCCTGGCGGCCCTCGTCGTCGCGTGCGCCGGGTTCTGGTGGGCGGCGCGGCGCAAGCCCGTCAGCCACGACAACGTCAACGACGAGTGGGACGCCGGGATCCCGGCGCCGCAGCCCGCGACCGCCGCATGACGGCGACCCGAGGAGGGACGCGATGAGCTCCTACGTCGACTGGTCCGCGCTGGGTCAGGTGGTGCTCGCGAGCGTGCTCGTGGGCGCGGGCCTCCCCGCCCTGTTCGCCCTGGGCCTGCGGGGCGTGTTCCAGGCCGAGGGCCGGATCGAGGAGCGCGGGTCCGCCGGCGGGGACGGCTCAGACGTCGCACTCGCGCCCCCGCGGCGCGTGCTCGGGACGGTGACGGCGGTCGTGTGCTTCGTGGTCGTGCTGGCCGCCGTGGTGGGTGGCATCGTCCTGATCGTGAGGAGCTGAGCGTGCCGTCCCGCGTTGCGAACGTCGTCGGCTGGCTGCGCGAGGGCTACCCCGCGGGCGTCCCGGAGCACGACTACGTGCCTCTGTTCGCGCTGCTGCGGCGGACCCTCACGGAGCAGGAGGTCGAGGACGTCGCGGTCGCCGTGATCCAGCAGCACGACCGCGGCCCGATCACCCACGAGGCGATCGAGGACCTCGTCGCCCGCACGACGGCGCAGGAGCCTCTCGAGCGCGACGTCGCCCGGGTGCGGGCCGTCCTCGCGGCCGCGGGCTGGCCGCTCGCGGACCCGCCGTCGGAGGACTGAACCCGATCCTCAGGCCGTGTCGGCGCGGGTTCCCCATGCCGACGGGTCGACCGGTGACGCCGTGCGCGCACCCCATCTGCCGAGCACCACCGCCAGCACGACGTACGCCGCGGCCATGGCGACCAGGACGCCCGGGGCGTCGCCGTCGTCGGGCAGGGTGGCGGCGGCGAGCGCGGCGGAACCCACGAAGCCGGCGTTGTACAGGACGTCGTAGAGCGAGAACGCCCGCCCGCGGAAGGCGTCGTCGACGTCGCGCTGGACGATCGTGTCGACGGCGATCTTCGCGCCCTGCGCGGCGAGCCCGAGGAGCGCGGACGCCACGAGGATCGTGGGCAGCGCGACGTGCACGGTGATCCCCTGCGCGACCGCGGCGAGGCTCAGGCACAGGACGATCCAGCGTTGCGGGCCGGTGTACCGGCTGAGCGTCGGCGTGAGGACGACGGCGAGGCCGAAGCCGAGGCCGGTCGCGCCGAGCACCGACGCGAACTTCACGGCGCCGCCGTCGACGTCGGACGGGTCCGACAGCAGGTTGCGGCACTGCAGGAGCCACGCGATGAAGACCATGCCGTACAGGAACCGGGTCCCGAAGACGATGCCGAGGCCCTGCGCCGGCGTCCTGCGGGCCAGGAGGTAGCGCGCGCCGTCGGCGAGGTCGCGCCCCGTCCGGGCCAGCTCGGTGCGCAGCTCGTCGCGGCTGCGGAGGACCTCCGGTCCCAGGTCGGACCGGGCGAACCGGGTCGCGAGCAGCGACGCGGTCGCGAACGCCAGCGCGGCGAACGCCAGCGCCCCGGCGTCCTGGGCGCGTCCGTCGGGCAGGGCGAGGCGCGTCACGAACCCGACGGCGCCGCCCACGCCCGCGGCGATCGAGCCGAGCGTCGGGACGAGCGCGTTCGCGGTGAGGAGGTGGCTGCGCGGCACCACGTGCGGCAGCGACGCCGAGAACGCCGACAGCAGGAACCGGTTGACGCTCAGCGCCGTCAGCGCGAGCACGTACACGGCGACGTTCACGCCCGACGACGCCATCACGGCCGTCAGCGCGACCGCCAGCACCAGCCGCACCAGGTTCCCGTAGACCAGCACCTGGCGGCGGCGCCACCGGTCGAGGAACACCCCGGCCCACGGTCCGACGATCGTGAACGGCAGCAGCATCACCGCGAACGCGGCGGCGACCTGCGTGGCCGTGACGCCCTTCGGTGACGTGGTCGCGGAGAAGAAGAAGAGGCTTGCGAGGCCCACCTGAAACATGCCGTCGCCGAGCTGGCTCGTGAGGCGCGCGGCCATGAGCTTCCGGAACCCGTCGAGGCGGCCGAGGTCTCGCAGGTCGGTGAGCACGGTGCTCTTGGCCGTGTCCGTCGGCGGCTCGTCGGGTACCACCGGCACAGCCTACGGGTGCACGACGCACTCGCCGCCAAAGCCCGAGGGCCCGGCACGGTTCGACCGTGCCGGGCCCTCGAAGGGTGCTGCAGAGCGGGAAGGCTCAGCGCTCCCGCTCGCCGCGGATGAACGCCTCGAGCTGCGCGCGACCCTCGGTGTCCTCCGTCTGCACGGGCGGGGACTTCATGAGGTAGGTCGACGCGGAGAGGATCGGGCCACCGACCCCACGGTCCTTCGCGATCTTCGCGGCGCGCACGGCGTCGATGATGATGCCGGCCGAGTTGGGGAGTCCCAGACCTCGAGCTTGTACTCGAGGTTCAGGGGCACCTCGCCGAACGCGCGACCCTCGAGGCGGACGTACGCCCACTTGCGGTCGTCGAGCCAGGCGACATAGTCCGACGGGCCGATGTGGACGTTCTTGTCGTCCTTCTTGCCGGCCAGCGGGCCGGAGAGGTTCGACGTGACGGCCTGCGTCTTCGAGATCTTCTTGGACTCGAGACGCTCGCGCTCGAGCATGTTCTTGAAGTCCATGTTGCCGCCGACGTTGAGCTGGTACGTGCGGTCCAGCACGACGCCGCGGTCCTCGAACAGGCGGGCCATGACGCGGTGCGTGATGGTGGCGCCGACCTGCGACTTGATGTCGTCGCCGACGATCGGGACGCCCGCGGCCGCGAACTTCGCGGCCCACTCGGGGTCGGACGCGATGAAGACGGGGAGCGCGTTGACGAAGGCGACGCCCGCGTCGATCGCGGCCTGCGCGTAGAACTTGTCGGCCTCCTCGGAGCCCACCGGGAGGTAGGACACGAGCACGTCGACCTTGTTGTCCTTGAGGACCTGGACGACGTCGACGGGGGCGGCGTCGGACTCCTCGATGGTCTGGAGGTAGTACTTGCCGAGACCGTCGAAGGTCGGGCCACGCTGGACGGTCACGCCGGTCGGCGGGACGTCGGTGATCTTGATGGTGTTGTTCTCGGACGCGTTGATGGCGTCGGCGAGGTCGAAGCCGACCTTCTTCGCGTCGACGTCGAACGCGGCGACGAACTCGACGTCCGAGATGTGGTAGTCACCGAACTGGACGTGCATGAGGCCCGGGACGGTCGAGTCCGGGGCGGCGTCCTTGTAGAACTCGACGCCCTGGATGAGGGACGACGCGCAGTTGCCGACGCCTGCGATGGCGACGCGGATGGAGGACATCCTCGCTCCTTACCTTCTCAAGTGCCGGGGCGACGTTCGCCGTCGGCTTGCTGGGTTGCCTGCGGACCGGGTGGTCCGGGGCGGCTCGTCAGTGCGGTCGCGAACGACGGTCGCGTTCCGCGGTGATGAGCCCGTCCAGCCAGCGGACCTCACGCTCGACCTGTTCGAGACCGTGGCGCTGGAGCTCCCACGTGTACTCGTCCATGCGTGCGCGAGACCGGTTGGTGGACTCACGGACCGCCTCGAGCCTCTCGGTGAGCCGGGAGCGCCGGCCCTCGAGGATCCGCAGGCGGGTGTCGGCGTCCGTCTGCCCGAAGAGGGCGAAGCGGACGTCGAAGTTCTCGTCCTCCCATGCGGCAGGCCCGGCCTGCGCGAGGAGGGTCTGGAGGTGCTCCTTGCCTTCGGCGGTCAGCTCGTAGACGATGCGGGAACGCTTGCCGGCGAGCGCGGGCGCGAGGTGCGCTGTGTTCGCCTCGGCGCTGTCGGTCCCGACGATCAGGCCACGGGTCACGAGGGACTTGAGGGCCGGGTAGAGCGAGCCGTAGGACAGGGCACGGAAGGACCCGAGCACGAGGTTGAGCCGCTTGCGCAGCTCGTAGCCGTGCAGGGGCGACTCCTTGAGGAGGCCCAGGATGGCGGTCTCGAGCACGTCGGATCGGCTGCGCATGCGGGCACCTCCCTCGGAAATCAGAGTCGATGTATCGAGTTGATACATCGGGAGGTTACGTCGAGTCGATGCCTCGATGCAAACACCCGTGCTTCGCGACGGCTTGTGAAGGTCCGGCGGACGGCGCGGGCAACTGTGGCGAAGCATCGGCTCGCGGCACCGTCCGGTCCGGTCCGGACGAAGGGTGACCGCCTATTCTTCCGAGGGGCGTGGCGTGCGGTCGGTGACCGCGACCGCCGCGTCAGCAGTGTCCTGACCGTCCGACGAGAGGCAGAGCGTGAGCTCCGCAGGCGACGCGAACGGCGGCCTCCCCGGCCGTCCGAACTTCAGCAGCACCACCGGCTCCGACGGTGCTGCGCGCGGTCCGGTCCGCCAGAGCGCCACGCGCCCGACGACGTCGCGCACCTCCGCCCGCCGGGGCACCTCCGCGACCGGTCGTCCGGGTGCCGGTGGCCGGACGACGTCGTCGGCGAGCAAGGGCGCTGCCGCAGGGAGCCGGGCCGCCATCAAGCGCGGGAACCCGCGCACGGGCTGGCGTCGCCACGTCAACTACCCGCGCTACCACGTGAAGAGCTTTCGCCGATGGCTGCCGTCGTGGCGCGTGGTCGTCGGGGCGTTCCTCGGGGTGTTCGCGCTCGGGGTCGGCGTCGTGGTCGCCGCGTACGCGACGACGAAGATCCCGCAAGCCGCCGCCTACACGAAGCTCCAGACGTCCACCGTGTACTACGCGGACGGCAAGACCGTGATCGGCACCCTCCGGTCGTCGTCGAGCCTTCAGGACTCCGACGACCCCTACAAGAACCAGAACCGTAAGATCGTCGAGCTCACCGACCTTCCGGACTACGTCAGCCAGGCCGTCGTAGCGTCCGAGGACCGCTCGTTCTACAAGAACTCGGGCGTCGACCCCAAGGGCATCGCGCGCGCTCTCGTGACGAACCTCAAGAACGTCGGGGGGCGTCAGGCGGGTGGCTCGACCATCACGCAGCAGTACGTCGAGCGCTACTTCCACACGGGCTCGACGACGGGGTACGTCGGCAAGTTCAAGGAGGCCCTCACCGCGATCAAGGTCTCGAAGGAGACCCCGAAGGACCAGGTGCTCCAGGACTACCTGAACACCATCTACTTCGGTCGTGGTGCGTACGGCATCGAGACCGCGACCGAGCAGTACTTCGGCACGACCGCCAAGAAGCTGACGCCGTCACAGGCCGCGTTCCTCGCTGGCATCATCCCGTCGCCGTCCAACTGGGACCCCGCCAAGGGCGCCGATGCCAAGGCGACCGCCACGCAGCGCTGGGAACGGTGCGTCAACTTCATGGCCGAGGACGGCTACATCACGGCCGACGAGCGGGACAAGGCGCTCAAGGCCGGTCTCCCGAAGACCAAGAAGGTCGTCGTGTCGAAGGCGCTGTCCGGCCAGAAGGGCTACCTCATCGACATGGTCCGCCACGAGCTCACCGCCTCGGGAATGACGGACGAGCAGATGGACACCAAGGGCATGAAGATCGTCACGACGATCGACAAGCCCATGGAGGACGAGGCCGTCGCGCAGATCAAGACGACGCCCAAAGACGCGGACAAGCGCTTCGGGCAGGGGCTGGCGACCGTCGACCCGTCCGACGGCTCGATCCTTGCGATCTACGGCGGGCCGGACTACCTGAAGACCCAGTACAACGCGTCTGCGTCCGGGTTCGACGGCATCAACGGCGCGACAGCGCAGGCCGGATCGACGTTCAAGACGTTCGCGCTCGCCGCCGCGCTCGAGCAGGGCTACTCGCTCGACCAGACGTTCGACGGTCGGAAAGACCAGATCATCCCCGAGTGGAACCCGACCAAGCCCATCGCCAACTTCGAGGGCGAGGGCTTCGCGAACGAGCCGCTTCGCGAGGGCTACTACAACTCGGTCAACACGGTGTTCGCGCATCTCAACGTCGACATCGGCCCCAAGAGCACCCAGGAGATGGCCGAGCGGCTCGGCATCAAGGGTGTCAAGGACAACTACGCCAACGTGCTCGGTACCGACTCGGTCTCGGCGCTCCAGATGGCCAGTGCGTACGCCGTCTTCGCCTCCGGCGGGTTGAAGACCACGCCGCACGTGATCAAGAAGGCGACCGACTCCGAGGGCGACGTCGTCTACCAGGGCCCCACCAAGCAGAAGCGGGTGCTCTCGGAGGAGGTCGCGAACGGCGTCGTCTCCGCGATGCAGGACGTCCCCACCAAGGGCACCGCCAAGACGCTGCCTGACACCTACCAGAACCCGACCCAGGTGGTCGGGCGGCCGATCGCCGGCAAGACCGGGTCGGCGCAGGACAACGTGGCCGCCTGGTTCGTGGGCTTCACCCCGCAGGTCTCCACCGCCGTCGGCAACTGGCAGGCGACCAAGAAGGGGGCAACGACACCATCACGCCCTTCGGCTGGTGGAAGCAGCGCGGCTACACGATGACCGGTGGCTCGTGGCCGGTCGCGTTGTGGACGACGTACATGAAGGCGATCACCGCCGACATGCCGGTCGAGCAGTTCCCCGAGTACGACCCGACCATGTCCACCTGGACGCCGACGGCGACGCAGACGCCCACCGAGACGGCGACCGAGGAACCGACCGACGAGCCCACGCAGGACCAGGCCACGCAGGTGCCCCAGGGTCTGGTGGGGCAGAACGTCGCTGCGGCACGGCAGGCGATCCGGAACGCCGGGCTCAAGCCGACCGTGACCAAGCAGTACTCCGACACGGTCGCCCCGGACGTCGTGATGAGCGTCTCGCCGGGTGAGGGCTCGACCGTCAACCAGGGGACGACGGTCCTCGTCGTCATCTCGCAGGGCCCCGAGCCCAAGGCGACGACCCAGGTGCCGGGGGTCTCGTCGGGGGATCCTCCGACGCGGCCCAGGCGGCCGTCAACGGTGCCGGCCTCAAGGCGGTGGTGGTGGAGCAGCCCTCCGACTCCGTCGCTCAGGGTGTCGTCATCGGCGTCAACCCGGGCGAGGGTGCCATCGTCGACCAGGGCTCGACCGTCACGATCGTCGTGTCGAGCGGTCCTGACCAGTCAGGCGGCGGCAGCCCCCTCCCACGACGCCACCCGCCACGGAAGGGCCCAGCGGCGGGCAGTCCGGTGGTGGCAAGGACGGCGGCCGGGGCGGCGACGACGGCTGAGCCGCGCACCCGGAGGAGGCACCGCTGGATTTCCGATCCGGCGGTGCCTCCCGGTACTCTGGAGCGTTGCCGTGCGCCCGGATCCCCGGGGCGTGCGCCCGGGCATCCGTCCGGCGTCGCGTGCGCGGCAGACGCAGACCCTCCTGTCACGGAAGGACCGTGACCGCAAAGACCACAGGAGGTGGGTTCACACATGCGTCAGTACGAACTGATGGTCATCCTCGACCCCGAGATCGAGGAGCGCACCGTTGCTCCGTCTCTCGACAAGTACCTCTCGGTCGTGACGACCGACGGCGGCTCGGTCGACAAGGTCGACATCTGGGGCCGTCGTCGCCTGTCCTACGACATCAAGAAGAAGTCCGAGGGCATCTACGCCGTCGTCGACTTCACCGCGGAGCCGGCCACCGCCAAGGAGCTCGACCGCCAGCTCGGCCTCAACGAGGTCGTCCTGCGGACGAAGGTCCTGCGCACCGACGCCGACTGAGTCCGGAACCGAGACCGACGAGCATCACGCTCTCGGACGGTGAAGCCGGACCGCGCCACACCCTCGCGGATGTGGGCGACACCTGGCAGCATCGCCGCAACGGGAACGACCGACCGAAGGAGCAGGCATGGCAGGCGAGACCATCATCACGGTGATCGGCAACCTCACGGGTGACCCCGAGCTGCGGTTCACGCCGTCGGGCGCCGCGGTCGCCAACTTCACCGTGGCGTCCACGCCCCGCACCTTCGACCGCCAGTCGAACGAGTGGAAGGACGGCGAGACGCTGTTCATGCGCTGCTCGATCTGGCGGGAGGCCGCGGAGAACATCGCCGAGTCCCTCACCAAGGGCACCCGCGTGATCGCCTCCGGCCGCCTGGTCCAGCGTTCCTACGAGACGCGCGAGGGCGAGAAGCGCACCGTCGTCGAGCTGCAGGTGGACGAGATCGGTCCTTCCCTGCGCTACGCCACGGCCAAGGTCACGCGCGCGTCGCGTGGCGGCGGTGGTGGTGGCTTCGGCGGCGGTCAGTCGTCCGGCGGTTTCGGTTCCTCCTCCGGTGGGGCGCCGCAGGACGACCCGTGGGCGACCGCGGGCCCTGCGTCGTCGTCGAGCTCGTTCTCGGACGAGCCGCCCTTCTAGCCCCACCGCACCCCTTACACGAGAACCCGGTCTCCACGCACCGCCGTCGTCGCGACGGCGCGCGGACGGTCCGGGAGTACACGAAGGAGCAACACCATGGCCAAGCCTGTGGTGCGCAAGCCGAAGAAGAAGTCCAACCCGCTGAAGACCGCCAAGGTCGAGACCGTCGACTACAAGGACGTCGCTCTCCTCCGCAAGTTCATCTCGGACCGCGGCAAGATCCGCGCGCGCCGCGTGACCGGCGTCTCCGTCCAGGAGCAGCGCCAGATCGCCCGCGCCGTGAAGAACGCGCGCGAGATGGCCCTGCTGCCCTACACGTCGACCGCCCGCTGACGGCCGGACAGGGAAGGACAGAACCATGGCAAAGCTGATTCTCACGCACGAGGTCACCGGCCTCGGTGAGCCCGGCGACGTCGTCGAGGTCAAGGACGGGTACGCCCGCAACTACCTCGTGCCCCGCGGCCTCGCGACCGCGTGGTCCAAGGGCGCCGAGTCGCAGGTCTCCGCGATCCGCAAGGCCCGCAAGGCCCGCGAGATCGCGTCGCTCGACGACGCCAAGGCGATCCGCGACTCGCTGCAGTCGAAGCCGGTCGTCGTCTCCGCCAAGGCGGGCCAGTCGGGCCGCCTGTTCGGCGCGGTGACCACCACCGACATCGTCGACGCCGCCAAGACCGCCGGGTTCCCGGCGTTCGACAAGCGCAAGGTCGAGATCGGTCAGCCGATCAAGGCCACGGGCACCTACACGGTGTCGGTCCGCCTGCACCCCGAGGTGTCGGCGAACGTCAAGGTCACCGTGGTGGCCGCCTGAGCCTCGCGCTCTGACAGGCCCGGCCTCCCGCGACATACGTCGTGGGGGCCGGGCCTTCGTCGTCCCTGGGGCGCTGCGCCGTCGGCGCCTGCGGGAGGGGATTCAGGCGCCGGTGCGCATCCAGTCGGTGCCGCGGGCGCGCCACCCCGTGGTCAGCGCCCGGGCCGCCATGAAGACCCCCGCGAAGGCGAACCACAGCCACGCGAGGCCGGCTGCGCCGTCGGGCGCCCAGGCCCGGACGGCGAGCGCGACCGGGACGTAGACGACGAACGTCAAGACCCCGACCCACGCGAGGTAGCGGCCGTCGCCGGCGCCGATGAGGACGCCGTCGAGCACGAAGACCCACCCCGCCATGGGCATGAGCAGCCCGCACACGGCCATCCCGACGGCGATGGCGACGCGGACGTCGTGGTCCTGGGTGAACAGGAGTGCGAACCACCAGCCGCTCCCCGCGATGACGACGCCGAGCAGGGCGCCCGCGCCCACGCCCCACTGGAGGGTGCGGCGCAGGACGCGGCGGGTGGTGGCGACGTCGCCCGCGCCGAGGCGGTGCCCGACGAGGGCCTGGGCGGCGATGGCGAGCGCGTCGAGGGCGAAGGCGGCGAACCCCCAGACGGAGTTGACGACCTGGTAGCCGGCGAGCGCGACCTCGCCGAGCGCCGTCGCGACGAACACGGTGACGAGGATCGCGGCCCGGAGCGAGAGGGTCCGGACGAACAGGGGGATGCCGTCGCGCGCGTTGGCCCAGATCCCGCCCGCGTGCGGGACGAGCGAGGCGCGTTCCCGGCGGGCGCCGCGCACGACGACGGTGCAGAGCACGGCGCCCATGGTGAGCTGGGTCGCCGCCGTGCCGATGCCGGAGCCGGCGATGCCGAGGCCCGCGCCGTAGACGAGGGCGATGTTGAGGCCCGCGTTGACGACGGCGCCCCCGACGCCACCCACAGCGGGGTGCGGGTGTCCTGCAGCCCGCGCAGGACGCCGGTCGACGCGAGGACGACGAGCATCCCCGGGAGCCCGCACGCGGACCAGCGGAGGTAGACGGCGGCGTAGTGGGCGACGTCGTCGGCGGCGCCGAGCGTGTGGGCGGCCCACGGGGCGACGAGGGCGAGGAGCGCGCCGAGTGCGACGCCGAGGCCGACCGCGAGCCAGAGGCCGTCGACGCCGGACTGGAGCGCCTCGCGCCGGTGGCCGGCGCCGACCCGGCGCGCGACGGCGGCGGTGGTGGCGTAGGCGAGGAAGACACAGAGGCCGACGAGGGTGGTCAGAAGGGTCGACGCGACGGAAAGGGCTGCGAGCTGCGCGGTGCCGAGGTGACCGACGACAGCGCTGTCGACGAGGACGAAGACCGGCTCCGCGATGAGGGCGCCGAGGGCCGGGACCGCGAGGGCGAGGATCTGGCGGTCGAGGGTGCGGGAGTGGGCGGGCGCGCCGCCGGTGTGCTGCGGCGTGTCGCGCGAGAGATTTCCGTCCACAGCTCCACAGGCTAACGAACGTTGCAGTTCTGGGATTCTGTGACAGCCAGAACGGACAACTCGCGTGTTTTCCACAGCCTTGTCCACGGCCTGTGCACAGCGCTCGGGTGACTGTCCCCAGGTTGTCCACACCGCCGTCCACAGGTCCGTTTGTGCGTCGTCGGCGGTGCGCCTACTCTCGCGGAGGCTCCCGCAGCGGGACCGTGGTGCCGGACCGGCTCCGCGGCTGTCAGGGGTACGGAGTAGAACAGGTGTTCGTATCCGCGCAGACCGTGCGGCACGGACGAGGAGGGGACGCGGCGTATGTCGATCGACGAGCTCGAGGCAGGCTACGACGCTCCTGACGCGGCGCCCGGTGGCGGGTTCGACCGCACGCCCCCGCAGGACGTGGCCGCCGAGCAGTCGGTCCTCGGGTCGATGCTCATCTCCAAGGACGCGATCGCGGACGTCGTCGAGGAGATCCGCGGCACCGACTTCTACCGTCCGGCGCACGAGACGATCTACGACGCGATCCTCGACCTGTACGGGCGGGGCGAGCCCGCGGACGCGATCACGGTCGTCGCCGAGCTCACGAAGCTCGGCGAGCTCCAGCGGGTCGGGGGTGCGCCGTACCTGCACGACCTGATCTCCCGCGTGCCCACCGCCGCGAACGCCGGCTACTACGCGCGCATCGTCCGTGAGCGGGCGATCCTGCGCCGCCTCGTCCAGGCCGGTACGCGCGTCGTGCAGCTCGGCTACGCGACCGACGGCGGCGACGTCGACGAGATCGTGAACAACGCGCAAGCAGAGGTGTACGCGGTCACGGAGCGTCGGGCGAGCGAGGACTACGTCCCGCTCGCCGAGATCCTCGGCCCGACGGTCGACGAGATCGAGGCCGCCGGGCACCGCGGCGAGGGCATGGTCGGCGTCCCCACCGGGTTCGCCGACCTCGACCGGCTCACCAACGGACTGCACCCCGGGCAGATGATCGTCGTCGCGGCCCGACCCGCGATCGGCAAGGCGCTCGCGCTCGACACCCCGCTCCCCACGCCGACCGGCTGGACCACCATGGGCGACGTCCAGGTGGGGGACGAGCTGCTCGCCGCCGACGGGACCCCCACGCACGTGGTCCGGGCGACCGAGGTGCTCGTCGGACGGCCGTGCTACCGGGTCACCTTCGACGACGGCACCGAGGTGGTCGCCGACGCGCTGCACGAGTGGTCGACGTCGACGCGTGACACCCGGCGTACGTCGGGGCTCGAGGAACCGTGCGGACCACCGAAGAGCTCGCCGCGACCGTCCACGCGGACACCCCGGACCGGCGTGCCAACCACGCCGTCGCGACCACGGCGCCGCTCGTCCTGCCCGACGTCGCACCCGCGGTGCCTCCGGGCGTTGTCGGGTCGGCCGTGGCCCGGGAGAGCTGGCGCGGATCCCGCTCGACTACCTGCGAGCGGGCGAGCTGCAGCGGCGTGAGCTCCTCGCGGGCGTCGCCGACGACGCCGGGCACGTCCTGCGGTCGGGTCTCGTCAGCCTCGACCTCGCCACGGGTTCGGTGGCCGACGACGTGCGCGAGCTCGTCGTCGGGCTCGGGTACCGGACGGAGCCGGTCGCGGAGACCGGGGTCGCGAGCGTCGTCTTCGAGGCCGACGACGACGTGTTCACGCGCGACGACCTGAGGCTCCTGCACAAGGAGCTGCGGCCGTCGCGGCGGTTCGCGGCGCGGCTCGTGGTGTCCGTCGAGCCGGTCGCCTCGGTGCCCGTCCGATGCGTCGAGATCGACCACCCCGACCACCTGTACCTGGCGACGCGCGCTATGGTGCCGACTCACAACTCGACGCTCGGCATCGACATCGTGCGGTCCGCGGCGATCAAGCACAACCAGGCCGCCGTCGTCTTCTCGCTCGAGATGAGCCGCAACGAGATCACGATGCGTCTGCTCGCTGCCGAGGCACGGATCCACCTGCAGAAGCTCCGCAACGGTCAGCTCGGCGACGAGGACTGGCAGAAGCTCGCCGCCACCATGGGCAAGATCTCCGAGGCGCCGCTGTTCATCGACGACTCGCCGAACATGACCCTGACGGAGATTCGCGCCAAGTGCCGCCGGCTCAAGCAGCGGCACAACCTCAAGCTCGTGGTCATCGACTACCTGCAGCTCATGACGTCCGGTAAGCGCGTCGAGTCCCGGCAGCAGGAGGTGTCCGAGTTCTCGCGTGCGCTCAAGCTGCTCGCCAAAGAGCTCGAGGTGCCGGTCATCGCGATCTCGCAGCTCAACCGTGGGGCCGAGCAACGCACGGACAAGAAGCCGGCTATGTCGGACCTCCGTGAGTCCGGCTGCCTCACCGAGGACACCCGGATCTTGCGTGCGGACACCGGCGCCGAGACGACCATGGGTGAGCTCTTCGCGCTCGGGTCCCGCGACGTCCCGGTGTGGGCCCTGAACGACCGGCTGCAGTACGTCCGCCGACACCTGACCCACGTCTTCCCGACGGGCGTGAAGCCGGTGTTCCGGGTGCGGCTGGCGTCCGGCAAGCAGGTCGAGGCCACCGCGAACCACCCGTTCCTCACGTACGGCGGGTGGACGCCGCTCGGTGAGCTCGAGGTCGGTTCGCGCGTCGGTGTGCCTCGACACGTGCCCGGGCCGGAGCAGAACGCCGAGTGGGACGACCGCAAGGTGATCATGCTGGCGCACCTGCTCGGCGACGGGTCGTTCGTGAAGCGTCAGCCGATCCGGGACGCATCGATCGACGAGAAGAACCTGGCGATCGTGTCCGAGGCGGCCGGTGCCTTCGGGATCACGCCGATCGCGGAGTGGCTCGACGACCTCGGTCTGTTCGGGCTGCGGAGCCACGAGAAGTTCGTCCCGGAGGGCGTGTTCCACCTTCCGAAGGAGCAGATCGCGCTGTTCCTCCGGCACATCTGGGCGACGGACGGCTCGGTGACGGTAAACGCGAACGGCCGGAGCGGGAGGATCTACTACGCGTCGACCTCGCGGCGGCTGGTCGACGACCTCTCTCGGCTGTTCCTGCGGTTCGGGATCTCGACCCGGCTCCGGACGGCAACTCCGAAGGCTGGCTACCGGTCCTGCTACACCCTCGATGTGTCGGGTCTCGACGACCAGCGCCGGTTCCTCCAGGAGATCGGCGTCCACGGGGAGCGCGGCGAGTCAGCCGCTCGGCTCCTCGAGATCATCCGCGACAAGCAGGCGAACACGAATGTCGACACCGTTCCTCGCCAGGTGTGGGACGACGTCAGGGACGTGCTCGTCGAGCGTGGCATGACGCACCGGGAGTTCGCCGCCGCGATCGGCACGCAGCTCTGCGGGAGCACCCCGTGGAAGCACGCGCCGTCGCGGCAGCGTCTCGGACGGATCGCCGCGGTCCTCGAGTCCGAAGAGCTCGAGATCATGGCCGTCAACGACCTGATGTGGGACGAGGTCGTGGCCATCGAGCCGATGGGGGAGAAGCAGGTCTTCGACGCGACCGTCGTCGGGACACACAACTTCGTCGCCAATGGCATCGCTCTGCACAACAGCATCGAGCAGGACGCGGACATGGTGATCCTGCTCCACCGCGAGGACGCCTACGAGCGCGAGTCCCCGCGAGCGGGAGAGGCCGACCTCATCGTCGCCAAGCACCGCAACGGCCCGACCGATGTCATCACCGTGGCGTTCCAGGGCCACTACTCGCGGTTCGTCGACATGCAGATGTAGGTACGAAGTGCGGGCCGGTGCCCTCGACGTGGGTTGATGTCGTCACGCCGTCGAGGCGACCACCGGCGACCGCGTTGCACATCGACGGCTCTGCTGGTCCCTTCGATCTAGAGCGGCTCGACCAAGCGCGGCACGGCGACGTCGGCCGGGCACGGCGTCGTCCGGATGTCCTCAGGCCACTCGAGGGTGCTGCCGAGGGTGCCCCGCAGGAGCCGCTGGATGTCGGCGACGTGCGAGCGAGACGTGGCTGCGTCCTGGCTCGTGATCCGGTGCCGGACCAGGTGGGCGGCGAGGGTTGCGGCTGCCTCACCCGCGGACCACTCGACCGGGTGCAGGCGGAGCGCACCGTTCGAGATGTGCGTCGTCCCGATGCCCTTTGCGGCCGGGACGAGGTTCGTGACCGTCCGGCACACGAGGGCGCGCAGGGGGATCTGGAAGGGGTAGCAGTCGACGTCGACGTAGCTGCGCCCGGCCGGAGTCGGGTGCAGGTCGATGCGGTAGGCGCCGATACCGACGGTGTCCTCGAAGACGGTGGATCCGCCGGGCGAGGCCTCGACGCCGACGTCGAGCTCCGTGACCGTGCGCAGTGTCAGCGCGCGCCGTGACTCACGGACGTACGGCCGCTGCGCGAAGCCGTCCGTGGTGCCCATCAGGTCGGGGCGGAGGAGCAGCCCCGGGTGCCCGGTGCCGCCGTCGGCTCGGGGGCCTCGGTCTGCATCCAGTAGAGGAAGGCCCGCGAGAGCGCCTTCGCGTCACGCGCGGCCGCGCTCTCGTACCAGGGTTGCGCCGACGTGGGGTCTGTCGAGTCGACGAGCGGCCGGGTCCAGCAGTCGTTCTGCGGCCAGTTGACGAGGGTGACGTCCTGCTCGGTGCTGCGGTCGGCGAGCAGCGACCGGGCGCCGATGCGGCGGTAGGTCCAGCGGTCGCGGCGCAGTCCGGGCTCGTGGAGGCGGATCGTGCGGGGGCGGAGACGGATCGGGTCGAGATCGGTCCACGACAGCTGTGACCCCGGCCAGAAGGGCCAACGCCGGTCTCTCCAGGTCTCGTAGTCGTGCGGCTTGGCGATGGTGTGGTCCTCGCCCGCGCGATCTTCGACCGCGAAGCACCACGTGATGGCTTGCTGGTCGTCCGGGTTCGGCTCGTCCGGTGCGTGCGGCTCGCCGGTCTCGGCTGCCGACTCCGCCCCGACCGTGTGCTCGGCACCCGCGAGCGCCAGGAGTTTCCCCGTCTCGGTGGCATCGAGGACGACGTCCGCGGCGACCACGAGACGGTCGCCGTCTGCGAGCGCGAACTCGACGGCGCGGATCGTGTCTGCGTGACGGTCGGCACCCACGGGACGTGCGTCGCGGACGATGCGGAGGGTCTCGGTGGCGACGTGCGGAGCGAGGAGCGTCTCGACCGCCCGCGCGTTGACGGACGGCGGTGCGCACAGGCCGCTGACGTCACCGAGGCCGGGGTTGAGCAGGGGTCGGTCCTGGCCGCCTGGGTGAGCGCGCGGGTGGCCCGGTACTCGTCGCGGATCAGGCTGCGCAGCCGGCGGTACCGCGGGGACGCGTACCGCGACTCGACCCACGGGTGCTCGTCCGGCGGGACGGCCTGGCTGGTGAGCTGACCGCCGAGCCAGGCGCCGTCCTCGGTGAGGGTGACGTTCACGCCGAGCTCGCACAGGATCAGCGCGGCTGCGACTCCTCCCAGCCCCCGCCGACGACGAGGACGGGGCTGGCCCATTCGTGCGTCGCGGTCACGACGGGTTCCTGCCCGCCGTCGGTGCGGTGCCCAGGAACTCGGCGCGTTGGTCGGCGAGCCGGCCGACCGCGGCCCGGATTTCGGCGGGCGTCCCGTCGAGCAGGGCGCCTCCGAGGCCGCACCCGACGGCCCCTGCCTTCCACCATGCGGGGACGTCGTCGAGGGCGATGCCACCGGTCGGGACGAGGGCGACATGCGGGAGCGGGCCTCGGAGCTCCCGCAGGTATCGGGTCCCCAGCGTGCCCGCGGGGAAGAGCTTGACCACGCGAGCGCCGTGGGTGGTCGCGGTGACGATCTCCGTCGGTGTCATCGCGCCGGGGACTGCCGGGACGTCTTCACGCGCGGCGAGGGACAGTACCCCCACGTCGACCGCAGGGGAGACGACGAACTGCGCGCCGGCGTCGATCGCGGACCGTGCGTCGGTCTCGTTCGTCACGGTGCCGGCGCCGACGAGGGCGTAGGGCGCGGCGGACCGCAGGGCTTCGATGATCCGCAGCGCACCGGGCGTCACCAAGGACACCTCGAGGGCGCCGAGCCCTGCGGCGAGGGCCGCGTCCGCGCGGGTGCGGGCGGAGTCGGCGTCCGCTGTTCGGACGATGCCGAAGGCACCGTGGCGGTCGATCGTCGCGAGCAGCTGCTCGGTGGGGGTCATCGCGCGGCCTCCAGGTCGCCGTTCGACCAGGCTTGCTCGACGACGCGCAGCTGGTCGCGGTCCGGACAGGCGTCCTGGTCGCCGGCGACCGTGACCGCGAGCGCGCCGAGGACAGCGGCGCGGGAGAGGCATGCGGCAGGCGCGAGGCCCTCGAGCAGCGCGGAGACATAGCCCCCGGCGAAGGCGTCCCCTGCGCCGACGGGGTCGACGGCCGTGACGGGGAAGGGATCCTGACGGATCGTGCCCGTAGCCGACACGGCCCTGGACGTCGCGTCGGCGCTACGGACGACGACCGTGTGGGCGTCACCGGCGAGGAGGTCGTCGGTGGCTCGGTCCGCCGAGCTCTCGGTGAGCAGCTCGAGCTCGCGCTCCGAGGCGAGGACCACATGTGCCGCGCGGAGCAGAGGGCGCACGACGCGACGCCAGCGATCGGGCAACCCCAGGGTCAGTCGGACGTTCGGGTCGAACACGATGGTCGTCCCGTCGTCTCGGCACGCCGAGACGAGGGCCGCGGTCGCAGCGCGGGTCGACGCCGACAGCATCGGCGTGATCCCGCTGATCAGGAGCACCCGCGGACAGGTGCCCGCCGCGCGGCTGGCGTCGGCGATGTTCCAGCCCGTGGCCGCCGATCCGGCGCGGTGGTAGTCGACCTGGACCGGCCTCGTAGGCGTGGAGTCGCGGACGAGCAGCCCGGTCGGATGCGTCGGGTCGGTGCGCACGAGCCCGACGTCGACGCCTCGGCCACGCAGGTGTTCGCAGATCCGACGTCCCGCGCTGTCGTGGCCGACGACACCCGTCCAGGCGACCCGGTGCCCGAGCGCCGCGACTGCCGCAGCCGCGTTGACTTCCGCGCCCACCACGTGCGGGTGGAGAACGGTGGAACGCGCGGGGTCGGTGCCGCCCGGTGCGAGCAGCGCGAGCAGCGCCTCGCCCGCGACGAGGAGGTCGACGTGGCTCACCAGAGGGTCCCGGCCGGCCAGCGGAGCTCGATCCCGTCGCCGCTCACTTCGCGCTGCAGGTCCTCGAGCTCGTTCTCGTCCTGGAGCACGCTGTGCGGTTCGACACCGGTCCGCAGGGCGCGCGCGGCGGCGATGCCGGCGGACTCGCCGATGTTCCACTCCACGGGATGCAGCCGGTAGCACCCGTTGGTGATGTGGGTGGTCCCGATGTTCTTGCCTGCAGCAAGGAAGTTGCGGACCCTGCGTGGGACCAACGCGCCGAACGGGATCTCGAAGGGCTGCGGCCGTCCCCCGCCGGCATCGAGCCGGCGGTGGTCGCGTGGCGGTCGAGCCAGTAGTAGTGGCCGATGCCCACCGTGTCGACGTAGTGCTCGGCCCCCTTGTCTCCGCGCAGCTCGACCGAGACGTCCTGCTCGACGATCGTCCGCGTCGCCTGGATCCGCCGCGACTCGCGGATGTACGGCTCCATGGCGAGACCGTCGTCTGTCCCGCTGACCTCGGGGAGGAGGCGCAGACCGGGGTACCCGTGGCCGCCGTCGGGCCGGGGAGCCTCGGTCTGAAGCCAGTACATGAGCGAGAGACTGAGCTGCCGCGCGGCGTCACGGTGCCCGTCGGAACCCGGGCCGAACACCGGCCCCCGGTGTAGTCGTTCATCGGCCAGTTCACGATCGTGATGTCGCTCGCGTAGCTGCCCGGAGTGAACTGGCGGCGCGCGGCGATGCGCCGGTAGGTCCACAGCTCCGGCCCGAGCGGCATGTGCCGATGGTCGGTGTCGACGGACTGGGGGTCGTCGTCGGGGTTGATCGTGAGGTGGTAGGGCCGGGCGATGCCGGTGTCCTCGCCCGGACCGGTCCAGTCGAGGATGCGTGCGCCTCCCCAGGCTGGTGGCCGAGCGTCCCGCCACAGGTCGTAGTCGCGCGGCCGGTCGATGGTGAAGTCCTCGCCGGCGTGATGCTCGACGGCGAAGCACCAGGTCGCCGACTGCATGTCGCCGGGGTGTGCCGTGGCCGCGGCGCCCGGCTCACCGGTCTGGTCGCGGGACTCCCGCCCTGTGACGTGCTCGATCCCGGCGAGAGGGAGGAGGTCACCAGTCTCGGTCGCGTCCAGGACGTAGCGGGCTTCCACGGTCCGCGTGGTCCCTTCGGGGCCGACCAGGTCCACGGCTCGGACCAGATCACCCTCCGCATGGGCCGCCGTCGGGCGGTGTTCGAGCCAGAGGCGGATGCGCCCGGACGCGATATACGGCGCCAGCATCGCCTCGAGCACGGACACGGCCGCCCTGGGCTCGACGCACAGCGGGCTCACCCACCCGGCGCCGGGGTTGAGGAGAGGGTCGCGCCGTGCGCGGTCGGTCAGCGGGTAGAACCTGCGGTAGTGGGCACGCAGGTTCTCCCGCAGCGCGCGGTAGGTCGCGGTGGCCCCGAGGCGTTCGATCCGTCGATGTTCGTCGAGCGGGACCATCTGGGTCGTCAGTGCGCCCCCACCCACCGTGTCGGTTCGGTCAGGACGACGGTCGCGCCGTGCCTGGCGGCTGCGAGCGCGGCTGCGATGCCGCCCATCCCCGCGCCGACGACGAGGACGTCGACGTGTGTGCCGGAGATCTTCATGGTGTCCTCTGTCGTCCACGGGGGTGGGCGGATCGGTGGTGCGTGGATGCGGGCTTGCGGTCGGTCACCATTCGGTGAAGCTTCCGTCGGACCTGTGCCAGATCGGCGAGCGGAAGCGGTGGTCGCGTGCGGCCTGGCGCACTGCGGCTTCGTCGATCTCGAGCCCGAGGCCGGGTCCGGTGAGCAGGGGCACGGAGCCGTCGACCGGCCGCAGGGGAGTCGTGTCGACGAGCCACGAGAGCGCGTCGGAGCGTCCGGCGTGGATGTCGATCGACTGTTCCTGGATCAGGAACGTGGGCGCCACGGCGTCGACCTGAAGGCTGGAGGCGAGCGTCACGGGCCCGAGCGGGCAGTGGGGTGCGAACGCTGCGTCGAACATCTCGGCGAGGTCGGCGATGCGGCGGGCCTCTGTGATCCCTCCGGCGTGCGACAAGTCCGGCTGGACGACGGCCGCCCCGGCTTCGAGGGCTTGCAGGAACTCGTGCCGCGCGTAGAGACGCTCGCCCATCGCGATGGGGACGGTCGATGTGCTCGTGATCCGGTCGAGGCGGCCGACGAGCTCGGGGCGTACTGGCTCTTCGATGAACAGGGGCTTCAGCGGAGCGAGTGCCTCGATGAGGATGCGGGCCTGGGGCAGGGTGGCGCGTCCGTGGAGGTCGAGCATGAGGTCGACGTCGTCCCCGATCGCGGACCGGATCGCTGCGACCCGGTCGACGATCTCGCGAACGGCGGTGGTACCGGTCAGGGGGCGAGGGCGCGCGCCGGCGCGAGCTTGACGGCGTCGTAGCCCTGCTCGAGCCGGAGCCGGGCGTGGTCGACGAGGGCCGCGGTGTCGGCACCGTGCAGCCAGGCGTAGACGCGGGTGCGGTCGCGCTGCGCCCCGCCCAGGAGCGCGTGGACGGGGAGCCCCACGGCTTTGCCGAAGATGTCCCAGAGCGCCTGGTCGAGGCCCGAGACGGCGCTCGCGAGGATGGGACCGTTGCGGTAGTAGCTCCCTTTGGTGAGGGTCTGCCAGTGCCGGACGACCTGGGTCGGGTCTTGCCCGATCAGGAGCTCTGCGGCGGCTTCTACCGCCGCCAGCACCACTTCGGCGCGGCCTTCGAGGACGGGCTCGCCCCACCCGACGAGCCCGTCGTCGGTCTCGACACGGCAGAGTGCGAAGCGTGGCGCGATCAGCAGAGTCTCGACTCTGGAGACCTTCATGAGGCAGCACTGCCCTTCGTTGCGGGATCACGCCGCACGAGCGGCGCAAACCCTTTTGTATCGCGGTCCACCTCTATGATGCAACCCGGCGACGCTCGAGCCGGGCCGAGGCGATGTGGCAGCGGCGTGACCGAGCGTGCCGCGGCGAGCGCGCGTTTCCGCGCAATGATCGGAGAGATGGCATGGTCGAGGCTGGTCGGTCGGTGCCGCGGCGTGTCGGGATCAAGGACGTGGCCCGCGCGGCCGGGGTCAGCATCACGACCGTGTCCCACGTCCTGAGCGACCGTCGTCCGGTCTCGCGGGAGACCCGTGAGCGCGTGTTGGCCGCGATCGAGGAGCTCGGATATCGGCCGAACGCTGCGGCACAGAGCCTGATCACGCGCCGCACCAACACGATCGGGTTGGTGATCCCCGACATCACCAACCCGTTCTACCCGGCACTGGCGAAGGGGATGCTCGACGTCCTCGACCCGGCCGGCTACTCGTTGATGATCTTCAGCACCGACGGCGACCCGGAGGCCGAGGCGCGGGTCATCGACCGGATGCTCGGGCACGGTGTCGACGGCCTCGCCTTCGCGGGCTACCAGGGCTACGCCGGCCAGCTCGAGAAGGTCGTCGAACGGGGATCCCTGCCGTCGCGTTCGGGCTCGCCGAGGAGCTACCGGGCATCGACGTCGTCGGTGTCGACGACCGTGGCGGCGGTCGGCAGGCGACCGAGTTCCTTCTCCGCGAGGGCCGTACCGCGATCGCCTTCGTCGCCGGCACGGAGCCGGGCCAGCGCACGGACCGCTTGTTGGGGTACCAGGACGCGGTCGCCGCTGCGGCGCTGGAGGAGCGCGTCGTGCACGTGGACCTGACGCGCGCCGGCGGGGCGGCGGCGATCAGGTCGCTGCTCGACGAGGGGGCCCGCTCGACGGCGTGGTGACCAACAACGACGTCGTCGCTCTCGGGGTGCTCGACGGCGCGCGCGAGCGAGGCCTCGCGGTCCCGGACGAGCTCGCGGTGATCGGTTTCGACGACATCGACGTGGCGGGCCTGCTTCGTCCCGCGCTCACCACCGTCCGCATCCCGGCGAGCGAGGAGGGCGGTGCGGCAGCCGAGCTGTTGTTGTCCCGGTTGCGGGAGGACGTCGTGCGACCGCCGCGAGCCGTGACCTTCAGCACCGAGGTCGTGCGCCGCGAGTCGGCCTAGGCGTCCGGCTGGTGCGAACCGAGACCGCCCCTGGCGCGGGCCCTTGCATGGGTGCGATGTGTGCTCGTCGTGCTGGGGTTGACAAACGAAGTGGCGAGGACGATGCTCTCAGCCACAGAGCAAAACGCTTTGCAAAACGGCACCGACGCCGTGGTGCGCCCCGGGCCGACGAAGCTTCCGAGGAGATCTCATGAGAAATGGACGTCGCGGGCTCGCCGCGCTCGTGGCAGTGGGCCTCGTTGCCACGATCGCTGCGTGTTCATCCGGAGGCGGCGACGACGACACCGTCGACACGTCGGCGCCGGTGACCATCAAGGTGCAAGGCCTGCCGGTCGCGACCGACAAGGCGAACCGCGCCGCGTTCCAGAAGAACGTGGAGCAGTTCGAGGCCGACAACCCGAACATCACCGTCAAGGCCACCGACGAGATCTACAGCTCCGCAGCCTTCACGACCCAGTTCGCCGGCGGGACGGCGCCGACGGTGATCGTCGTCCCCTTCA
The DNA here is from genome assembly GCF_030161555.1 of Luteimicrobium album. Lineage (GTDB taxonomy): Bacteria > Actinomycetota > Actinomycetes > Actinomycetales > Cellulomonadaceae > Luteimicrobium > Luteimicrobium album. The sequence goes on along the minus strand of NZ_BSUK01000001.1, from coordinate 1,361,282 downwards.
CCGAGCCCGCGGCCCTGATCGCCCGCGAACAGGTCGCCGACATCTCCAAGGAGATCGCGGACATCGGTGAGCTGGACAGTCTCAACCCCGCCGCCCTCGGCGTGCTCAAGGCGGACGACAAGCTCTACGGCGTCCCGCAGAACGTGTACGCCCTCGGCCTCGTCTACAACCGGGAGCTCTTCACCAAGGCCGGCCTCGACCCCGACAAGCCACCCGCGACCTGGGACGAGGTCCGCGCGGACGCGAAGGCGATCAAGGAAAAGACAGGAGTCGCCGGGTTCGGGTCCATGACCTCCAACGGCACCGGCGGCTGGCAGCTCACCGCCCAGACGGTCTCGTCGGGCGACGTGATCCAGAAGGCCGACGGCGACAAGTTCACCTCCACGATCGACAACCCCGCGACCCGGTCGATCCTGCAGTGGCAGCACGACCTGCGCTTCACCGACGACTCGATCGGCACCAACGTGCTGCGCGAGCAGCCCGACGCCGAGAAGGCCTTCGCGAGCGGGCAGGTCGGGATGATCATCGCGACCCCGTCGTACTACAACCGCTACATCGGGCAGTACGCCGGCAAGCCCGCCGACTTCGGCGTCACGTCGATGCCGCAGGCGAACGACGCCAACAAGGCACTCATCGGCGGCACCGCCGTGATGGTGACCTCCACGGCCTCCGCGGCCGAACGCGCGGCCGCCGTCAAGTGGATCTACTACGAATACGTCCGGCCCCAGCTCGACACGACCGCGGCCGCGAACCAGGCCAAGGCCAACAACGCCGACGGGATCGGTGTCGGCGTGCCGCTGCTCCCGCTCTTCGACGACGAGACCCAGGCGAAGATCAGCGCGGCCATCAAGCCGTACGTCAACATCGACCTGGACCACTTCGCGCCCTACATCGACGGCGTCAAGAAGCTCACCTTCGTTCCGGAGCCGTCGGTCGCGACCCAGCAGATCTACAAGAGCCTCGACACGGTCGTCCAGCAGGTGCTGACCAAGCCGGACGCCGACATCGACGCGCTGCTGCAGAAGGCCGACAAGCAGGCGCAGTCACTCATCGACCAGGCCGGCTGACACGGCACCCGGCCGGGCACAGGGAAGGCACCACCGATGGCATTGAGTACCGACACCGCCGCAGGCGACGGGTTCGTGACGAAGGCTCCCCTGTGCCCGGCCCGGCGCCGCGCGCCCGGCGCCACAGAAGCTGGCGATCGCCGCGAGCGTGGTGGTCCGTGGCGTTCCTCGCGCCGACGGTCCTCGTCTTCGCGGCCTTCTCCTGGTGGCCCATCGTGGGCGCGGTCAGGCTGAGCTTCCAGAAGACGAACCTGGTCACGCCGGCGCACTGGGTGGGCACCGACAACTTCCGGCGCGTCCTGGACGACCCGCTCTTCGGGACGGCGGTCAGGAACACGGCCGTCTTCACGGCGCTGGATCTCCTGATCTGGTTCCCCGTGGCCGTCCTGCTCGCGGTCGTGATCTCCGAGCTGACTCGGGCGGGTGCGCTGTACCGGACCCTCGTCTACCTGCCTGTCGTCATCCCCCCGGTCGTCGGGGTGCTGCTCTGGAAGACCTTCTACGACTCCGACTACGGGCTCTTCAACGACATCCTCGGGCTGGTGGGCCTTGGACCGTACCCGTGGTTGCAGGACTCCACCTGGGCACTGCCCAGCCTGGTCCTCCAGCACGTGTGGGCGTCGCTGGGCGGGGCCGTGCTGATCTTCATCGCGGCGCTCGCGAACGTCCAGCGCGAGCTCTACGAAGCCGCCGAGATCGACGGGGCGAAGGTGCGTCACCGGTTCTGGCACATCACCTTGCCGCAGATGCGCGGCGTCCTGCTGGTGATGTTCCTGCTGCAGGCGATCGGCCTCTTCCAGATCTTCACGGAGCCCTTCGTGATGACGAACGGTGGTCCCGCGGACAGCACCATCACGATTCTTCAGCTCATCTACCGCTACGGATTCGAGTACGGGCAGTACGGCACCGCCGCCGCGGCATCGGTGATGCTCGCCGTCGTGCTGTGCCTCCTGTCCGCCGTCTACCTCTGGGCGACCAGGAAGTGGGGCTCCCGATGACCGCGACGCAGGACGTGACGATCGGCCGTCGGCCCCGGCGCAGCCGGGCGTCCACAGAGACGGTCGGCGGGCTCGTGTCACCGGCCGACCGGCGGCGGCGTGGGGTGCGCACCACGCTCGGCGGGGTCAACGCCCTCGTCCTGATGGCGCTCGTCGTCATGGGTGCGGCTCCCGTCTACTGGACCGTCAAGGCGGCGCTCTCGGGGACCCAACAGCTGCTCCACGAGCCCGCCCGGCTGTGGCCGGACCCCACGATGTGGTCGAACCTCTCCACCGCCTGGTCGCAGCTCGGGATCGGGAAGTACCTCGTCAACACGGTGGTGCTCGTCCTCGGGACGTGGCTGGTCGGCCTGTTCGTGACGATCACGGGTGCGTTCGCCGTCTCCGTCCTGCGACCGCGATTCGGGTCCTGGGTGTACGCCGGCGTCCTCGCCACGCTGTTCGTGCCGGGGACGGTCACGCTGATCTCTCTGTACGTGACGATCCTCGACGTCCCCTTCACGGGCTGGAACCTCGCGAACACCCCGTGGGCGATCTGGTTGCCGGCCTCCGCGAACGCCTTCAACTTCCTGATCATGCGGCAGTTCTTCGACGGCATCCCTCGCGACCTCTTCGAAGCGGCCGAGCTGGACGGGGCCGGACCGATCCGGCTGCTGCGCCACCTCGTCCTGCCGATGTCAGGACCGATCATCGCGACGGTGTCCCTGATCACGATCATGGCCGCGTGGAAGGACTTCCTGTGGCCGCTCATCGTGCTCACGGAGCCATCCGTGCAGCCTCTGTCGGTCGCCTTGCCGCGCCTCGCTGAGCGTGCAGACCTCAGCGTCCTGATCGCGGGCATGCTCATCGCGCTCGTGCCGCCCGTGATCATCTTCGTCATCTTCCAAAGGTTCATCGTGCGGGGCATCGGCTTCACCGGCCTCAAGGGCTGAGGACCCCGACTCCGCCACGTCCCAGAGCTTCATCAACGAAGGAGTTGTGAACGCCATGGTCAGCAGGGCTTCTCGATACCGGGGGAGGCGGCGCACCGTCGCGGCCCTCGTCGCGGTGATGGGGCTGTCGATCGCCGGGGTCGTCCCGGCCGCCGCGTCGGACGCGTCCGTCGGCGCCTCGACATCGACATCAGCCGCGGCCAGCGCGACGCTCGGCGCGTCGCCGCAGTGGGTCGGCATGGCCGGAAACCCCGGCGACGGCACGTCCGCGGTCTCGTCGTCTGCGACGACGAAGGACGGACGTGAGTGCTGGTCGACGGCGACGACGCCGGTGAGAAACGACTTCCTCTACTTCAGGGTGGACGACGATCACAAGCCCGACCCGGGCGGGTACGCGTTCGTGACGGTCGACTACTACGACGCCGGCGGCGGCGACTTCACGGTGCAGTACGACGGTCCTTCGGGCACCGTGTCGAGCGACGTCGTCCCGCTCACGGGATCGAAGTCGTGGAAGAGCTACACGTTCCAGCTCGCGGACGTCGAGTTCGCCGGAGACCTGCCGACGGGCGCCGACTTCAGGGTCGCGTCGTGGGACTCGCGCTTCGGGCGGTCGTCGACCGACGTGTGCGTGAGCGCCGTCGCCGTGTCCTTCGCCGCCGACGCGGCGCTCACGCTCGCGCCGACGGACCTCGTCTTCTCGGGCGACGAGCAGCGGACGGTCCCGTTCGCCTCCAGTGCCGCTGCGGTCGACTGGACCGCGTCGGACGAGCAGGGCGTCGAGCGGGCCGCAGGAACGGCGTCGTCGTCGACCGGGTCGATCGACCTGTCGAGCCTCCCGCTCGGCTACTACGACGTGCGGGTGACCGCGACCACGCCGGCGGCGACGCTCGAGCGCACGCTCCCGATCGCACTGCTCGCCGCGAGACCGTCGGCGAAGGCGACTGCATCGTCGCCGTTCGGTGTCAACGTCCACGTGAGCAAGGGCAACCCGTCGACGATCTGGGATCCCCTCGACGAGGTCGGCTTCTCCCGTGTGCGTGACTCGATCCGTTGGGAGTACGTCGAGAAGACGCAGGGCGTCTACTCGCTGCCGAGCTGGGGCACGTCCCTGGTACAGCAAGCGGCCGCTCACCACGTCGATCTGTCGTTGACGCTCGCGCTGACCAACAAGCTCTACGACGACAACAAGACCCCCAGCTCGCCCGAAGGCATCGCCGCGTTCGCGAACTACGCGAGTGCGCTCCTCGACCTGACGAAGACCAACCGCGTCGAGGTCTACAACGAGTTCGACGGGAGCTTCAACAACGGCACCTGCGGCAAGACGGCGGACTGCTACCTGCCTCTGCTGAAGGCAACCGCGACCCAGGTGAAGCAGGACCACCCGGACGCGGTCGTGGTCGGCCCCGCAGGCGGGTCGAGCGGCTTCTGGGACCGGCTGTTCGAGCTCGGTGGCCTCGGCTACCTGGACGAGGTCAGCCCCCACCTCTACGGCTTCCCGGCGCCACCGGAGCAGTCGGGGATGACGGGCGTGAGCGCGCTGGACACCCTCATCAAGGAACACAACGACGGCGTCGCCAAGCCGATCTCCGTCACCGAGAACGGGTACCCCACGCACACCCCGGGTGGCGTCACCACCGAGCAGCAGGGCGACCAGCTCGTCCGGGGCATCGCCCTCGGCCTCTCGGAGGGGATGACGAGCTACTACTACTACGACTTCCTCGATGACGGCATGAACCCGGCGGCGCAGGAGCAGAACTTCGGGTTGATGAGGCCCGCCGGGTACCTGGGGCTTCCGGTGCTGTCACCCAAGCCGGCACTCGTGACCCAGGCCGTCATGATCAGGCAGCTCGTCGGAATGACGTACGCGGGTACCGACGACCTCGGCGACGACGCCCACTCGGTGCGGTTCGAGGGTGGGGACGCCCCGGTCCGCGTGATGTGGTCCACCACGCCCTCCACCGTGCGGATGCGGACGACGCACGCGCTCAAGGTCGTCGACGCCTACGGCGAGCAGACCACGGTCCAGCCGTCGGGCGGCTACGTCGAGCTTGCCTTGGGCGAGCACCCGATCTACGTGAAGGGCGAGGTCCGTTCGCCGGCCCTGGTTGCGTCGCCGGTCTACCAGATGTCGGTTCCCGCGACCGTGGCCCAGGGCGAGACCGTCGACGCCACGTTCACCGTGGACCGGACCCACGGCGAGTCGGCACCCGAATGGGTCAACTTCCGGGTCGACGGGAAGCGAGTCGCGGTGCACTCGACGTCCGGAAAGGCCGTGAGTGCCACCGTGACCCTGCCGGCCGTCGACGAGGTCGGGAACCACACCGTCTCGGCGACCGCCGGTGCCGGGTCCACCGCGACGGCGCACCTGGCCGCGGACGTATCGGTCGTCCGTCCTCTCAGCGTCAGCGCTTCACCGGTGGTGACGTCGACCTCGCCCTTCGGGGCGGCGCTCGACGTCACGGTCAGGAACAACAGTGCGAAGTCGGCCGCGGACCCGGGCGAGATCGTGTGGACGGTCGGAGCGGCGAGTGGTGAGGTGACGCAGCTGGGCGAGATCGACGCGGGTGGCACCGTCACGCGGCGGATCGTCGTACCCGACGTGCAGCCGTGGGCGAGCTACTCCTACACGGTGAGCGTGCAGGGTGGCACGGCTGTCGCCGCGGTCTCGGGCAGCACCGGCTTCGATCCCGTCACACCGGAGGGTGCGACGTCCGACGACGCCGTCCCGCCGATCGACCTGGTGGCCGACGGCAAGGTCGACTACCGGCACCAGACCTACGGCGGCGACTCGGACCTGTCCGGTACCGTCAAGCTGTCGTGGACCGACACGGGTCTGGTGGTCAAGGCGAACGTCGAGGACAACCTCTTCAGCAACGTGCAGCAGGGCAACGCAGGCTGGAACGGTGACGCGATCCAGCTGGCCGTGACACCGACGCTGCCAGGAGCGTCGACGCAGCGCGTGGAGATCCTCGCGGCCCTCGAGTCCGACGGTCCGACCCTCCTCGCCCTTTCGGCAGCGCCGGGGCAGGTCGCGGGCGAGATTCCCGGGGTACGGTGTCGATCACCCGGTCCGGCACCACGACCGCGTACGAGCTGACGGTGCCGTGGGCCGCACTCGGGTTCTCAGCCAAGCCGTCCAATCCCTTCGGCCTGTCGCTGGTCGTCGCGGACGACGACAACGGGCAGGGCCGGGCGGGCTGGATCGAATGGGGTGGCGGTATCGCGACGACGAAGGACCCGAGTCTGCTGCGTCCGGTCCAGCTGATCGAGTGACGCCTGGCGACACGGGCCGCCGGCCCGAGCAGACGGAACCCGACGAGGTCGAAGCCGACAGGACGAGAGGAAGAGGAGGCTCGATGGGGCTGCGCTACGAGCGGGTTCTCGTGACGGGTGCCGCGGGCCGGCTCGGCAGCGCAGTGCTGACGGCGCTCCACCGCGCGGAGGTCGAGGTCGTGGCCCTCGACCTCCGCGCACCCGGGGCCCCGCGGCCAGGACCGTGATCGGTCCGGCGTACGACGTCGCTGCGGTGGACGAGGCGATGGACGGCGTCGACGCCGTGGTGCACTGTGCGGCGATGGCGTCACCGACGTTGGGAACGGCGCCCGAGCTGTTCCGCGCCAACAGCATGTCGACCTTCGTCGTCCTCGAGTCCGCGGTTCGTCATGACGTCCGGGCGGCGGTGATCGCCTCGAGCCTCTCGGTGACGGGCCTGCCGTGGGGGGACGTGCCGGCGCCGTGGCTCCCGCTCGACGAGCGGGTCCCGCTCCAGGTCCGGGACGTGTACGCGCACTCCAAGCAGGTCGACGAGGCCACCGCGGCCTACCTGGCGGCTGCTCACGAGATCGGGGTGGTCGCGTTGCGCTACCCGCTGCTCGGTGTCCCCGAGCGGGAGCTCGGCCGGGACGCTGCGGCGTTCCTCACCGACCCGGGCGCCGGCGCGCGATCGCTCTGGGCCTACCTGGACACGCGCGACGCCGCGACTGCGGCGTTGCTCGCCCTCGAGCACGCCGAGAGGCTCGGGTTCGAACGGTTCTTCCTCTCGGCGCCCAACACGCTCGCGACTCTTCCTTCCCAGGAGCTCGTCGACCGCTTCCACGCGGGGGTTCCGGTCCTGCGGCGCCTGCGCGACCACGAGGCGCTGGTCGACACCTCCTGGGCGGCGGAGCTGCTGGGCTTCGCGCCGGAGCACGTCTTCGACCCCTTCACCGTGGTGTCGGGGTAGACGAACGGGCTCCGATCGCTCCGGTCAGCGCCAGACGCGCAGGCCGGACACATGGGCGCAGGGTGCTCCGTTCGTCGCGAGCACGACAAGACGCACCGCGTCGGCGCGCACCGGGACCTCGAGCCGGTGGCGGACGTGGCGGCGACGGTTTCCCGTCACGTGGGCGACCGTCGTCCATGTGTCCGCGAGCAGCGCCTCGACGCGATAGTCACGGACGAGCTCCGGGACCACGTCGAAGGGCGTGGTGTGGTGGTGCAGGTTGATGAGGTCCTCCTCGACGTCGTCGTCGAGGACGACCGCGACCTCGCTGAACGTGACGGTGTGGTCCCAGTCGAGGGTGAGCGTGGGTTGGGGGTCGCGGTCGAGGGGCTGCGAGACCCACAGCTGTGGTCCACCCCAGGGTCGGGCGAAGCCGCCTACGGCCCGGTCGGGGGACCAGGCCGTGGTGGGGCCGGCGTCGAGCACGGGGAGGTCGCGGTGGGCGAGGCGCTTCCAGGCGCGCCACTCGCGGGGGTCGTCGAGAGGCTCCGCGGGCAGGTCGCGTAGGACGAGCGTCGTGACGCCGGGCACCGGACTCGCGGCACGCACGAGCCGGAGGTGGGGGTTGGAGTCGAGGACGAGGAACGCGTTGGCCGGTTCGGCCGGTCGCCACACCAGGGGAAGCGCGACCCACGTCGGACCGGTGGAGCTCACGTCCACGCTCGCCTTGGCCACCTCGGCGCCCGGCAGGTAGTTGCGGGGGTGGGAGGTCGCGTGCAGCCGGGCGCCGACGGTCGTGGGCTCGTCGGCCTCGACGAGGAGCCGGATCTCCTCGAGCGCCGGGTCCACGGGCAGGACGACGCCGATCGAGCGGTCGAGGGCGAGAGATTCGGCCGCCGGTTCGGGTGGCACGGTCAGCTGAGTGCTTGTGGACGACGCCGTGACCCTCGCCTGCAGGGCGAGATCCTCGGGGTCGTCGTGGCCGATGCCCTGCACGGAGGCGTCCGCGCGGACGAGTGCTCGGCGAAGCTCGGTGAGATGGGTGGTCGCGACCTGCTGCGGCCGGCAGCCGTTCCAGGCGGCGACCGCCGCGGCGATCCCGACCGCCTCGCCGAGGATCGCGCACGTCGCCATGACACGGGTGCTGCCGAACGCCACGTGCGAGGCGGAGATGTCACGGCCCGCGACCCACAGGTTCGCGAGGTCGCGGGCGTAGAGCACCCGCAGGGGGATGTCGTAGGTCCCGTCCGAGTACACGTGGCGCGAGCCCGGCCCCTGGGCGTAGATCCCCCCGGGGGTGCAGGTCGAGCGACCAGCCGCCGAAGGCGACCGTGTCGCTGTGCTGGGCCTGGGCGAGGATGTCCTGCTCGGTGAGCGTGTGGTCGCCGACGAAGCGGCGGTACTCGCGTCTGCCCGGTACCGAACCGACCCATTCGAGGGTGAGGTCGTCGGCGTCGAACCTGCCGGAGTTCTTGATGTAGTCCCAGACGCCGAGCGCTGCGCCTTGGAGCTCGAGGCGCAGCTGGTCGTCGTCGTGGACGACGTCGCGGTCGCCGCCGAGCTCGATCCACCAGTAGGCGCAGCCGTTCGCGGCCGGGCTGATGTACCGGGTGGTGGGGACGGACGTCGAGGCGATGTCGACGGCCCAGGGAGGCGCGACGTACCGCACCGGGTGCCCGGCGTCCCTGACGTAGAACAGGATCGTGCTTCCCAGCGTCTCGTCGTCCGGTTCGACGGGCGCGAGCTTCTCGCCGTACTCGGCGTGCGATTCGCGCCCGGTCCGGTACCGGGCGCCGGCGAGGAAGCCGACGGTGCCGTCGCCGCTCGCGTCGACGAACTGCTCGGCCTCGAGCCGGAACACGCGTTCCGACCCGGCCATGACGGCCCCGACCGCCACGATCGTCCGGCCCTGGTCGCCGTCCTCCACCTCGACCTCGTCGACGTGGGTGCCGAGGAGCAGCCGGATGCCCGGCTCGGCCAGGACCTTCTCGAGCAGGAGCTGGTCCCAGTAGTAGGGGTTGCCGTCCCGGTTGCGGTACTGGTTCTCGACGAAGAGCTCACCCATGATCCCGGTCTCGCGGGCGTAGTGGTGCTCGCCGTGAGAGGTGGCACCGCAGACCCAGACGCGGATCTCCGACGACGAGTTGCCGCCGAGTACGGTCCGGTTATGGACGAGAGCCAGCCGCAGGCCGGCGCGCGCCGCGGCGATCGCCGCGCAGACGCCCGCGAGTCCTCCGCCCACGACGACGACGTCGTAGCGGTCGTGCTCGACCCCGACCTGATCTCGGAGAGCGTGCTTGCGCACGGACACGATCCTGCCTCCAAAGCGTTTTGCTAATACTCTACGACACTGAGGGCAGCAGAGCCACCAGCGCGACGACGCGGGCTCCCCACACGAAGGAGCACCAAGGATGGCCGGAGCACGGTGGAATCCCGAACGGATCGCCTACGGCGGCGACTGGAGTCCCGAGCAGTGGCCGGAGGCCGACTGGCCCGCCCAGCTCACGGCGCTCCGGGACGCCGGCATCACGACGGTCACGCTCGGCGTCTTCGCCTGGGCCAGGCTGCAACCGCACCCGGACGTCTGGGACTTCGCATGGTTCGACCGCGCGCTCGACCTGCTCCACCGTGAAGGGTTCGACGTGGTCCTCGCGACGCCGACGGCCTCGCCGCCCGTGTGGTTCTCCCGCGCCCACCCGTCGTCGCGCGTGGTGGACCGTGACGGCGTGCGTCTCGAGCTGGGCAGCAGGCAGAACTGGTGCCCCTCGTCGCCCGACTATCGGCGTCACGCGTCGGAGGTCACGCGCCGGCTCGCCGAACGCTACGCGGACCATCCCGCGGTCGTCCTGTGGCATGTGAACAACGAGCTCGGCTGCCACAACGCCGAGTGCTTCTGCGAGGTCTCGGCCGAGGCCTTCCGCACCTGGCTCCGTGGGCGGCACGAGACGATCGACGAGCTCAACCGGGCCTGGGGGACCGCCTTCTGGTCGCAGCGGTACGGGAGCTTCGACGAGATCGGCGCCCCGGCACGGAGCACGACCTTCCTCAACCCGGCCCAGGTGCTCGACTGGAGGCGCTTCTGTTCCCACGAGCTGCGGCGCGTGCTCCAGCTCGAACGCGACACGCTGCGTTCCGCGGGCGCCAAGGCGCCGGTGACGACCAACTTCATGATGGGGATGGGACACGCGCCGGGGGCCCTCGATTACCACCAGTGGGCACAGGACGTCGACGTCGTCTCCAACGACCACTACGAGGTCGGGTGGGGCGACGACGAGGCCCGGCTGCACGAGCAGGTCGCGTGGGCCGGGGACCTCAGCCGCGGCGTCGCGGAAGGGCGCCCGTGGTTCCTGATGGAGCACGCGCCGAGCGGCGTGAACTGGCAGCGGGTCAACCGTTCGCGCCGTCCGGGCGAGCTGAGGCTCGCGACGCTCGGTCACGTCGCGCGCGGCGCCGACGCGGCCTGCTTCTTCCAGCTCGTCCAGTCGGTGGCGGGTGCCGAGAAGTTCCACTCGGCAGTCATCCCTCACGCCGGCACGCAGAGTCGCACCTACCGCGAGGCCAGCGCCCTCGGGCGTGAGCTCGCCACGCTCTCCGAGGTCGTCGGGAGCACGGTCGAGGCCAGCGCTGCGCTCCTGTTCGACTGGGAGTCCGCGTGGGCGATGCAGGACCCCACGATGCCGTCGAACGACCTCCAGCCGATGGACACCATCCGCGCGGCGCACCGCGCGCTCGGGAGGCTGGGTACGACGGCCGACGTCGTGCACCCCGATCGCGACCTCGCCGGCTACCGGCTGCTCGTGGTCCCGAGCCTCTATCTGTGCGACGACGCTCTCGCGGCGCGCCTCGAGGGCTACGCCCGCGCGGGCGCCGAAGTCGTCGTGACCTTCTTCTCGGGCATCGCCGACCGTGACGACCGGGTGCGCACCGGAGGCTATCCGGGTGCCTTCCGTGGGCTCCTGGGGGTGCGTTCCGATGCCTTCACGCCGTTGCTGCCCGGCATCGTCGTGCGTGCGGGAGGTTCGGACGTCGGGGAGCTTGCTGCGCGGACCTGGACCGAGGAGGTCGAGGTCCGGGACGCTGTCGTCGTCGCACGCTACGACGACGGCCCGTGGCCGGGCGCGGCGGTGCTCACCCGGCGAGCCGTCGGGAGGGGAGGCGCGTGGTACCTCGCGTCCCAGCTCGACGTCGCCGGGTGGCGTGCCGTGCTGGCGCGCGTGGGGGCCGAGCTCGACGCGCGGACGCCCGTGCCCGAGCTCTCGCCTCGCGACGGGCTGCTGACCGACGAGGTAGTGGAGGCGATCGCGCGGGGTGACCTCGAGCTCGTGCGCCGCACCGGTTCGGGGCGGGCCTGGACCTTCGCGCTGAACCACGGAACGGACCCGGTCCGCGTCCGGCTGCCGGGGGAGGACCTGCTGACGGGGCGCTGTGCCCAGGTGGTCGAGCTCGGTGCGGGCGGGGCGGCCGTCGTGCGGGCGGAGGTTGCCGGGGCTGTCTGAGCCCGGGTGCGTGGGCGCCCCCTGGCGGCGGGGGAACGACGAGGCCCCCGGGGGTGCGCCCTTGACTCGCTGGCACTGCGTGGCATAGTGGCCAGTGCGCAAAGCCTTTTGCGCATGTCGCTACAGAGAGGTAGGGATCATCCATGTCGCGTTCCACACGAACCCGGCTCCGCACTCGAACCGCGTGCGTCGCACTCGTCACAGCCGCCGTCGCAGGAGGGGTGGTGGCGGCCGGCGCGCCGAGCGCCACCGCCGACAGCGCGTGCGCCGACTACAAGATCTGCGTCACCTCCCCGCACTACGGGACGGACGTCTCGGGTCAGGTCACCATCGACTTCACCGCACCCGGGATGAAGAACGGCGACGTCAGGATCTGGCACCAGCCCGACGCCACCCACACCGACAAGTGGGGCTACGACCGGTGGACCGAAGCCATCCCGGCAGCGGACGGCACAGCCTCCGCGACGATCGATGCCGACGACTACCCGTCAGGGCCGATGGTCGTCGAGATCAGCGTCTGGGACTCGCCTCCCGGCGACAACTCCTACACCCACTCCGACAACGTCTATCTGTCGCTGTTCAACACCGGCGGGGTCGACTGGTCGGTGGGGGCGACGGACACGCCGGGGCAAGCAGCCGGGCTCACGCTCAGCTACGACGACGAGTTCACCGGCCCTCTGTCGATCTCCAGGACCGGGGTCGGCACCACCTATGCTTCCGCGACCCCGTATCAGTCAGGTGGGGGCGAGTTCGGCGACGCGGTCTTCGCGGAGGCCGGGAGTGCGAACGACCCGTTCACGGTCAAGAGCTCCCAGTACCTGCGGATCCGCGGCCAGAAGGCCCCGGACGGCTTCGTCGACCCCCAGGGCTGGGGCCGGACCTACACCTCGGGCTTCCTCGCCTCGATGGGCACCGACGGCCAAGGCTTCGCCGCCTCCGACGCGTACTTCGAGGCGCGGATCCTCATGCCCGGCGGGTACGGCACCTGGCCGTCCTTCTGGGTGATGGGCAAGAACCGGATCACCAACGGAACGAGCGCGCCCTACACCGAGCTCGACGCCGTGGAACAGCACGGACAGTCCGTCAGCATGAAGCGCACCAGCCAGTCGACCCACTGCTGGGCGTGCACCCCGGTCGTGCACGACACGCACGTCCAGAGCACGTTCGCGCACGGGCTCGACGCGGGACGCACCTGGCACACCTACGGTGTGCGGGTCGCCGGCAACGAGGTGAACTACTACATCGACGGGGAAAAGATCGACACCTACTACCCGGCGGACTCCTCGGCGCACCAGCCGCTGTTCTTCATGCTGGACCTCGCGATGGGCTCGGGGTGGCCGATCGACCTGAGCCAGCAGGAGAACAAGGCCGACATGTACGTGGACTACGTGCGCGTCTGGTCCTGACGCGCGGCCCCGCGCTCACCGGGCGGTGAGCTCGACGATCGCGAGGTCGCCAGGCCGCAGCGTGGGGCACCGCAGACCGGTCGTCATGAGCACGCGGCCGGGGACGACGACGCCACCCGAGGGGTCCTCCTCACGACCGTCGGCGCCGCGCACCACACGAACCCGGTAGCGCACCTCCGGGTCCAGGTCGCGGAGCAGCAGCATCCCCGGTGTGGAGTCGAACGGCGTTGCCAGCCGGGCCGCCACGAAGACCGCCCGGGACCGGTCCTGCGACACCACCCCGTGCACGGCAACGGCGTCGTCGTCGAGACGGTCGAGACGCACCACGTCACCGCTGTGCGCGAGCGAACGCACGTCGCGATGCCAAGAGATCCACTCGCGGAGCTCGGCGAGCGAGCTCTCGTCCACCCGGGTGAGGTCCCACTCCACGCCGAGGTGATGCAGCAGGGCAGTCCCGGCACGGAAGGCGAGTCCCGTCTGCCGTCCCGTCGTCTTGTCGGGCGATGCGCCGATGTGGGCGCCGACGAGTTCCGGCGGCACCAGCTGAAGGGTCCAGGCGTTGATCTGCTGACGCTCGTACGGGTCCAGGCAGTCGCTGGCCCAGACCCTGTCGGTGCGTTCGAGGATTCCGAGATCGACGCGGCCTCCGCCCGACGCGCACGACTCGATCTCCAGCCCCGGGAAGCGTCGGCGCAGCTCGTCCATTAGCCGGTAGGTCGCCAGCGTCTGCTCGTGCACGCCGCCGTGGCCGTCGGGCGAACGGCCGGCGTCCACGAGGCCCCTGTTGTGGTCCCACTTCAGGTAGGCGATGTCGTAGGTCTCGAGGAGCGCCACGAGCCGACCGCGCACGTAGTCCCAGGCTGCCGGGTTGGTCAGGTCCAGGACCTGCTGATGGCGCGAGCGCACGGGCAGGCGCCCGCCGGTCCGCATGATCCAGTCCGGTTGGGTGCGCGCGACGTCGCTGTCCTCGTTCACCATCTCGGGCTCGACCCACAGACCGAACTCCATGCCGTGCGACTGCACCGCGTCGATCAGGGGGCCGAGACCGTCCGGGAACCGTGCCGGGTCCACGACCCAGTCGCCGAGCCCGCGCGAGTCGTCCGTGCGGCCGAGGAACCAGCCGTCGTCCAGGACGTACCGCTCGACCCCTGCCGCGCCGGCCTGCTGCGCGAGCCGCAGCAGCGTCGGCATGTCCTGGCGGAAGAAGACGGCCTCCCAGACGTTGAACGTCACCGGCCTGGGGCGCTTCGGATGCCCCGGGCGTGCCCGCAGCATCCGGTGCACACGCCGCGCCTGGTCGTCCAGGCCGTCGCCGTAGACCGCGTAGAGCCATGGGCTCGAGTAGGCCTCGTCCTCGCCGAGCCGTACCTCGCCGGGGAGCAACAGCTCGCCGCCGCCGACCACCCTCGTCCCGTTCGGCAGCCGCTCGGCGTAGTGCCGGGAATTGCCGCTGAAGGCGACGTGGACGCCCCAGACCTCGCCACCCGCGAATCCGAAGCCCGGAACGCCGGCGCTCAGCATGGTGGCGCTCTCGTGGCCGGGACGACCCAGACGCGCAGTCCGTTCGTGGAGGCCCACGGTGTAGGCATGTCGTTGCGGGGCCCGTTCGTGCGCCCAGCGCCCCGCGAGGTCGAGGATCTCATGGGCGCGGCGCGGGACGGGAAGCGCGAGACGCAGCGCGTCGAGCGTGTAGGGGAGTCCGATCGGTTCGTGACGGTTGCGCGGAGCCGGACGACTCCGTCGGGCATCAGCTCGGTCGTGACGGTGAGCTCGAGGCCTGCCACCTGGTCGTGCGCCCGCGCTTCGAACGTCCCTGCGCCGTGCTCGTGGAGGCGCGGGGAAGAAGCTCGCTCGACGGAGGCAGACCCCAGTGTGATCCCGGTGACGCTCCAGCGCGGTGACCAGTCGGCGCCGTCGCGGTGACCCTCGAGGCCGGGCTCCCCGGTCCAGCCCGTCCACGACTCGGGGACGACGCTGACGCGCGCGGGTTCGTCGATCCCACCGTTCTCGGGTCCGTCCATGAGCAGCGCCTCGAGCGCCGACGGGTCGACGCCTTCGAGAGAACCCAGATCGTCCCCCAGTGGACGACCGATGGAAGCAGGCTGGGGCCGCACATCAGGAGAAGGCTCACCCCGCCGGACCTCAGGTGGAACCAGTCGTAGACGGCAGCGTCGTGCGTCGAACCCGATCCGCGCATCCGAGCACGCTATCGGATGAGATCCGACCGCGGGCCGTCGACTCGCAACCGGCTACGCTCGAAGCCGCTGCGGCGCCTCTCGGGGCGTGATGCACCTCGTCGCGGCCGGGGAGGAGTGACGATGACGGTCGCGCGGTCCATCGTCCTGTTCGTCGTCGCTGCGCTGTTCGAGATCGGCGGTGCGTGGCTCGTCTGGCAGGGCCTGCGCGAGCACAAGGGCTGGGCGTGGGGCGGCGCGGGCGTGATCGCGCTCGGGCTCTACGGCTGCGTCGCGACGCTCCAGCCGGACGCGAGCTTCGGTCGGATCCTCGCCGCGTACGGCGGCGTCTTCGTCGCGGGCTCGCTCGCGTGGGCGGTGGTCGTGGACCGGTACCGGCCGGACCGGTGGGACGTCGTCGGGGCGCTGATCTGCCTCGTCGGTGCCGCCGTGATCATGTACGCGCCGCGGGGGTCGTGAGGAGGGGGGACCCCTATCCGGGTACTGCCGTGACCTTCTACCCTGACGGCGAGGTGCGGATCCCGCACGAGAAGGACCCCGTACCGCAGCCCGACGACCCGGCCGTCGCGGCGCGGCGGTTCACGCGGCTCCTGGTCCGGACCGCGTTCATCAACGGTGTGATCCTTGCGGTGGCGGTGATCATCGCGTATGTCGTCCCGGTGACGGACGACGAGAACGTGCAGCTTGCCGTCATCCTTGTTGCCGCGTTGGTGTGTGCGGCGCACATGTCGTGGATCGTGCTGCGCGACCCGCACCGTCGTTCCCGGGCCGTGGAGGCCGCGAGGACCGGCCTGTACCCGGGCTGATCGGACGGCGAGCGCTCAGGGAGGCGCTGCGGGGTCGCGGGGGCTTGGGTCAGTGCGCGAGGAGCTTGAGTGCGATCACGACGATCCCCAGCAGCGCCAGGACGCCGAGTGCCGCGAGCTTCTGCAGGGCGGTGAGGTCGGTGCGTCGGACCCCCATCCAACCGACGACACCGAGCGTCACCGTGAGGACGGCGCTCGCGGCGGTCAGCGCGCCGGTGACGCTCCAGGCGCCGGCTCCGGCCAGACCGATCAGCAGGAGCGGTGCGACGACGGAGCCGAGGGCGCCGAAGCTCACACGGAGCATCTGTCGGAGCTCGGTGCTGCCGGGCAGCACGCCGTGCACGGCGAGGTGAGACACGAGGTCGGCGGCGAAGGCCGCTGCGACCGTTCCGAGCGCCGTCACGACGAGGGTCGCGGCCGCCGTCCGCGCGGAGAGGTGGGTCGCGTGCGTGTTGAGCGTGAGCACGACGGCGAGGCTCACGAAGGTCACGTAGACGCGTTCGCGCAGCCGATCCGCGACGGCCTCGACGGCCTCGTCGTCGGCCGAGTCCGGGCGCGCCCGGTCCTTCTCATGCGCTCTCCTGGTGTGATTCGAGCCCGCGGACGAACGCCTCGGCGCGGGCGCGGGTGCCGTCCGTCGTGTCGTGCCGACCGCTGAGGACGCCGTAGAAGATGGGACCGACCAGACTGGCGGCGGCCTCGTCGGGTGTGGTGCCGCCGAGCCGGGCGCCGAGCGAGCGTTCGATGACGACGCGTGCGCTGTCGCCGAGGATGTCGTGCTCGCGCAGCAGCTCTGCGACAGCGGTGTCGTGCTGGGCCTCGCCGACGAGCGCCCGGTAGCCCGCGCCGGTCCCGGACCGGGTCAGGAACCGTATGAGTGCCTCGAGGTAGGAGGCGACGTCGTCGATCGGGTCGTCGTGCGGTGAGACGGTGAGCTCGCCCCGGGCGTCGTCGACCGTGGCCTCGAGCAGGATCTCGGCCTTCGTCGACCACCACCGGTAGACGGTCTGGCGGGAGACGCCGGCGCGCGCGGCGATGTCCTTCATGGTCATGGCCGCGTAGCCGACCTCGAGCAGGAGGTCGTCGACGGCATGCAGGACGGCGGTGCGGGCTTCTTCACTGCGGGGGCGTCCGCCCGGCCCTGTCCGCGTGTGCTCGTCGTTCACCCCAGCAGCCTACCTGGACACCGTGTCTCGTTTCCTGTATTCTCGTTTCTGGACACGGTGCCTCGTAACTGCTGAGGGCCAGGTTCGCGCGGCGCCGCCCGGCTTCCGCGCCGTTCGGAGCCCCGCGGGGCGAGGAGGAAGCCGTCATGCGTGTGTTCGTCACCGGAGCCAGTGGCTGGATCGGATCGGCCGTCGTCGAAGAGCTGCGGAAGGCAGGACACGACGTCGTCGTGCTCGCCCGGTCGGAGTCGTCCGCCGCGGCGGTCGAGCGGAAGGGTGCCACCGCCCTGCGCGGCGGGCTCGACGACCTCGACGTGCTGCGTCGGGGGCGAGCGCCGCCGACGGCGTCGTCCACCTGGCCAACAAGCACGACTGGGCGAACCCCGCCGAGAGCGACCGGGCCGAGCGGCCGCCGTCGAGACGCTCGCCGACGCGCTCGTCGGTACCGGACGCCCGCTCACCGTCGCGAACGGACTGTCCGGCCTCGTGGCCGGCCGCCCGGTTCTCGAGACCGACGCCTCGCCCGCATTCGGGCCGGCGTGACGTCCGCGGGGGCAGCGAGAACCTCGCGCTGGGCTACGTCGACCGAGGTGTCCGGAGCGTCATCACCCGGTTCGCGCCGAGCGTCCACGGTGCGGGCGACTGGGGCTTCGTGAGCTTCCTGGCCGCTGCGGCGCGCGAGCGCGGCGTCTCCGCCTACGTCGGCGACGGGTCGGCGCAGTGGTCGGCGGTCCACCGCTCCGATGCGGCGAGGCTGATCCGCCTCGGGCTCGAGCGCGCCGAGGCCGGCACCCGCCTCCACGCAGTCGCCGAGGAAGCGGTCAGCACGCGCGCGATCGCCGAATCCCTCGGACGAGCCCTCGGGCTGCCGGTCACCTCGGTCGCCCCCGAGGACGCGGACGAGCACTTCGGGTTCGTCGGCGCCTTCTTCGCCATGACGATGGCCGCGTCGAGCGTCCTCACCCGCGCCGCCGTCGGCTGGGAGCCCACCGGGCCGACACTCGTCGCCTACGTCGGCTGCCGGCGCCTACGTCGGCTGACGCCGCCGCCCTCGATCCAGGAGGTTCTCGTGCAAGACTTACGAGCGCCCCGTACCCGCCCATTCCCCTTTCGCCGCCCCGTGCAGGGCACGACCACGTCTCCGGTGCCGCAGGCGTCGGTCGCCGCGATCCCGCCGAGCGGGCGCCGTCCGACCCGCGAGCGCGCGGTGCTCGCCTGCGTGTGTGCGTGCACGATCCTCGTCGTCGGGTTCGTCGCCTCCGTGAATCTCGCGGTCCCCGCGCTCGCGGCGAGCCCGCTCCAGCCGACGTCGTCGGAGCTGCTGTGGATCGTCGACGCCTACGTCGTGCTGTTCGCGTGCCTGGTGGTCCCGGCCGGAGCGCTCGGCGACCGCGTCGGCCGCAAGGGCGTCCTGCTCGCTGGGCTCGGCGTGTTCGCCGCCGGGTCGCTGCTCTCGGCGCTCGCAGGAGACGTCGGCCTCGTCCTGGCCGGACGCGCGCTCACGGGTGTCGGCGCGGCGTGCGTGCTGCCGAACGGGCTGGCCGTGCTCGTGCACGCGACGTCCCCCGCCCGACGGCCACGCGTCCTGGCGACCTGGGCGGCGATGTCGGGCCTCGGTGGGCTGGTGGGGAACGTCGTCGGCGGCGCGGTGCTCGGCGCGGGGTCGTGGCGCTGGCTGTTCGCCGTCGTCGCACCGGCTTCGATCGCCTGCGCGGCATGGGCTGCGCGGGTCGCGCCGCGCAGCCCACGTCGTGCGCGCGGGCTGGACCCGGCCGGCACGGTCCTCCTGACCGTCGCGTCGCTCGCGCTGTTCGTCGCGATCATCCAGGGACCGGAGGTGGGTTGGGGGAGCGCCGTGGTGGTCGGTGCCTTCGGCGCATCGGCCGTGCTCTTCGTGGCCTGGGCGATCGTCGAGCTGCGGGTGGCCGAACCGCTGCTCGACCCGAGGTTGTTCGCGCTGCCGCGCCTGCGTGCGGCATGCCTCGGCATGCTCATCGTCTTCTTCGGGATGTTCGGTCTGTTCTTCGTGAACGCCTCGCTGCTGCAGTACGTGCACGGGTTCACGGTGCTCGCGGCCGGGCTCGGGGTCGCACCCTCAGCGTCCCGCTTCTCGTCCTCACCCGGTTCGTCCCCGGCCTGGTCGGCCGGTTCGGGGAGAGGGTCCTGCTGGCGGCGGCGTTCGTCGTCGTCGGCACAGGAACCGCCGGGCTGGCCGCGACCGTCGACGCCGGGTACCCGGCCTACGCGTGCTGGCTCGTCGTGGTCGGGGCGGGCGCCGCGCTCGCGCTGCCGACGCTGACCGCGGCGATCGCGGACTCGCTCCCGCGCGAGCGGGCGGGCGTCGCCGGCGGTCTCCAGGCGACGACGCGGGAGCTCGGCAGCGCGCTCGGCGTCGCCGTGGTCGGGACGCTCGTGACGTCCGGGTTCGTCCACCACCTGTCGCGGGGGCTGCTCCCGGCGGCGGGAACGTGCCGCGCACGGTCGCCGAGGCGCTCGCCGACGGGCCGATGCAGCATGACGCCGCCCTCGCGGCCTACGCGTCCGGCGCCGGCTCGGCCTTGCGGGTCGCCGCGCTCGTCGTCCTGGTCGCGGGCGCGCTCGCCACCGCGGAGATGGCGCTCGCCGCCCGACGGCGCCGCTGATCGCTCACACGTCCTGGCGCCGCATCGCGGTCAAGGCCAGCGTGGTGAACGGGATCGTGAAGCTGCCGCCGCGGACGTCGATCGCGTCGCCGACGGCGGCCAGCACCTCGGCGAGCCGGTCCGCGTCCAGCCGGGTCAGGCCGCCCGTGGTGGGCAGCAGCTCGAGCCAGGCGTCGCGCGTCCAGGTGCGCTCGACGTCGAACCGCCAGTGCTCGGGGGCCTCGAAGAGCCCGGTCGCCCGGACTGTGTCCGCGACCGCGGCGTAGCCCGCCTGGTACGCCTCGACCGGCCGGCGGCCCGACCCGCCCACGAACGGCGACTCGGGCACCACGCGCCGGAACACGTCGGCGAACGCCTGCGCGACGTCGTCGGGCGGTTCGAAGACGTGGCCGAACACCGCCAGCCGGCCCCCGGGGCGCAGGACGCCCGCGGCCTTGGCGGCGCCCACCGCCGGGTCGACCCAGTGCCACGACTGGGCGGCGGCGACGACGTCGAACGTGCGCGCCGCCGGGTCCCAGGTCTCGAAGGTCGCGACCTCGACCGGCAGCCCGTGCTCGCGGGCGAACGCGGCCATGCGGGTGTCGGGCTCGACGCCGAGCACGGCGAAGCCGGTCGCCTGGAGCTGGCGGGCGGCGATCCCGGTGCCGCAGCCGACGTCGAGCGCGTCGCGCGCGGGACCGTCCGGGCGCGTGCCCACGACGGCCGCGATCAGCGCCTCGGGGTAGGGCGGGCGCGCCCGGTCGTAGCGCTCCGCGTCGGCGCCGAAGGACTCCGCCATGGCGCGAGCGCCGTGGATCGGGGGCGGGGAGGAGCGGGCTGGGTGGGCGTCGTCGGCATGCCCGCCACGCTAGTGGGCACTTGCCCATTCGGGCAACGGCGACGCCGGGAGATGACAGACTGCGACCAGGTCACGACGACGGGAGGAGGGCCGATGCCCACCGGCGTGCGCCTGCACGACCCCCGCCAGCAGCTCTTCGACGCCGCCGAGCGCGTCCTGCTCCGTGACGGCCCGTCCGCCCTGACGAGCCGCGCCGTGACCGACGAGGCCGGCTGTGCCAAGGGCGTCCTGCACCGCCACTTCGACGACTTCGACGGCTTCCTCGTCGCGCTCGTCCTCGACCAGGAGGCCCGGCTGGCGCACGAGGCCGAGGTCCTGCGCGCGGCGGCCGGGAGGGGCGACGTGGTCGACAACCTCGCCCGCGCGCTCCTGGTGCTCTTCGGTCCGGTCCCGCTCGCGATCATCCCGCTCGTCACCTTCCGCGACGAGCTTCGCGCCCGGCTCCGCGCCGCCGTCCCCGGCGGGGGAGTCGCGGTCCTCGCACCCGTGACCACGGCCGTCGGCGCCTACCTGCGCGCCGAGCGCGACGTCGGACGGATCTCTCGGGACGCCGACGTCGACTCGCTGACCCTCACGCTCGTCGGCGGCGGGCACCTGCTCCTCGCCGGCGCACCGTCCAGCGACGCCCACGACCGCGACGACGTCCGCCGCCTCGTCACGACGGCGCTCGCGGACGTCCTGCCCAGGACGCGCTGACCCCGCGCGCCCGCGGGGTCCCCGCCGCGGTCCGCCGGTCACGCCACCTGCGGGGGCAGGTCGACGGTCGCGAGGACCCGGGGGTCGACGACGGACGTGACCTCGACGATCCGGTCCTCGACGACCGTGCACGCCATGAGCCCGAGCGGCGTGCCCGTCGGACCCCACGTCATGATCCCGGGCTCGCCGTTGACGAGCACGCGCCGGCCGGTCAGGCGTGCGTCCTTGCCGCGCACCGCCTGACGCGCGAGCTCCGTCGCGCCCAGGCGGACCGTGGTCCCGTGCGCCGTGTGCGTCGTCCAGACCACGTCCGGGTCGAGCACGCGCAGCAGCGCCTCGAAGTCGCCCGCGCGCGACGCCGCGAGGAACGCGTCGACGACCGCGCGCTGCCGACGGCGGTCGGAGGGCTGCGGCGTGCCCTGGACCTTGCGCCGCGCCCGGCTCGCGAGCATCTTCGTGGCGTCGGTGGACTTGTCGAGGACCCGCCCGATCTCCTCGAACGGCACCGCGAACATGTCGTGCAGGACGAACGCCAGCCGTTCGTCGGGGCGCAGCGTGTCCAGCACGACGAGCAACGCGAGCCCCACGGAGTCCGCGAGCGCCGCGTCCTCGGCGGGGTCGTCGTCGTCCTCGGTCACGACGAGCTCGGGGAGGTCCTCGGCGCCGCTCTCGGGGTGCGTCCGGCGGGTGCGCAGCGTGTCGATGCAGATCCGCCCGACGACGGTCGTGAGCCAGCCCGCCAGGTTGTCGATCGCGTCGGCGTCCTGGCGGGCCAGGCGGAGCCACGCCTCCTGGACGGCGTCCTCCGCGTCGGCGCGCGAGCCGAGCATGCGGTGGGCGACCGCGACGAGCCGTCCCCGTTCCTGCTCGAACGCCTCCGCGAGCGTCCCGCCGTCCGACTGGTGCTGGTCCACGTCCGTTACCTTCCCTCACCCGGTGCCGTCGTGGGGGATGACGGGCCCGGGAGGGCCGAGGTAACCGGCGGGAGGAGCTGTCATGGACGTCGCGGTGTGGGTCGTGTCCGGGGTGCTGGCGGCAGTGTTCCTGGTCGCGGGGACGAACAAGCTGGTCGTCCCCCGCGAGAAGCTCGCGGCCGCACCGGGCGGGGGCTGGGTGAACGACTTCGACGAGTCCTTCGTGAAGACGCTCGGTGCGCTCGAGGTGCTGGGCGCCGTCGGGCTGGGGCGGGGCCGTGCCGTACCACTGGGGACGGTACCGCGGGCTGGCCGACCTGCTGGGCCGCCCGCCGATCGACGAGCACCTCCTGGGGAACGTCTTCTTCGACACCTGCGTCTACCACCAGCCGGGGATCGACCTGCTGCTGGGCGTGGTCGACACGAAGAACGTGCTGTTCGGGTCCGAGATGGTCGGCGCGGTGCGGGGGATCGACCCGACCACCGGGCACCACTTCGACGACACCCGACGGCACGTCGAGGCGGCCAACCTGACCCCTGGGCAGCGCGAGGCGATCTACGCCCGCGACGGCCTGCGCGTCTACCCCCGGCGGGCCGCGCACCTCGGGGCGGGAGCGCCCTCACGCTGACGGTCACGTGGGTCCAGCGTGGCTCATGCGGGGTGGCGGCCCGAGGTGTCGACGACCTCACGGAAGCCGAGCGCGCGCGAGAGCGCGCCCAGCGCCCTGCGCGCTGCGACGAGCTGGCCGAGGTCGGCGGCGCTGAGGGTCGACAGCGCGTACCGGACGCGGCGGGCGCCCTGTTCGCGGGCGCGATCGCGGATCTCGTCGGCGACCGTGGTCGGCCGGTACCTCGTCTCGCCGGGCCGCTCGTGCGTGGCCGCGACGAGGTGGCTGCGTTCGAGCTGGTGGAGCACCTGCCGCACGGAGGTCGACGGGTGGTCGGTCACCGCGACGAGCTCCTTGAGGGTCGACGGCGGGTGGCGCATCAGGTGCATCAGCACGACGACGCCGAGCTGCGGCACGGGTTCGATGCCGCTGCGGCGCTCGGCCTCGCGGCGGACGTGGTGGTTGACCTGGTCGAGGATTTCGGCGAGGTCGACGACGGAACGGACGAGGTCCTGGGCGGGTTCGCCTGTCACGGGACCGCGTCCGTCATCGCGGGACCGCGCTGGCTGCGAGCTGCAGCGCGCCCACGAGCTCGGCGCTGGTCGACAGCTCCGCCGGGACCACTTCGAGGACGGCGGCCGTCGCGGGCTGGGCGTGCCGGGTGATGGACGCCTGGACGCCCTCGATCAGTGCGCGCCCGGCGTCGCCGAGCTCCCCGCCGACGACGACGGCGCCGGGGTTGAGGAGGTTGCACAGGTCGGCGAGGACTCCGCCGAGGGTCCGGCCCGCCTCGTTGAGGATGCGGTCCGTGATGCTGTCGTGCACGGTGGCGAGTGTGAGCGTCGCCGGGTCGAGCGCCGGGTGCGTGTGAGCGATCTGCTCCCGGATCGAGTCGACCGACACGACGGCCTCGAGGCAGCCGCGGTTGCCGCAACGGCACATCTGGGTCTGCCCGGGCAGGTGGGTGTGCCCGATCTCGCCGGCGATCCCCGTGGCGCCGCGGTAGGGCGCCCCGCCGATCACGAGGCTCGCCCCGATGCCGTGCGAAGCCTTGACGTAGAGGTAGTTCGCGTAGTGCCGGCCGACGCCGCGCGTGAGCTCCCCGTACGCGCCGAGGACGGCGTCGTTCTCGACGTGAACACGCGTGCCGAGCCGTGCTCCGAGCTCGTCGGCCGGGGCGAGCCCCACCCAGCTCGACAGGATGGTGGGTGACTGGACGAGCCCGGTCGCGGCGTCGAGGGGCCCGGGGATGCCCGCCACGACGCTGCCGAGGCCGTCAATCCCGTGCGCGCGGCGGAGGCGTGCGAGCAGGTCGGCCGCGGTGTCCATGGCCTCGGAGGCCTGCAGGTCGACGTCGAGCTCGATGCGCTCCTCGCCGACGGTGCGCCCGAGACCGTCGGCCACGGCCACGTAGATGTGGTTGTGGCCGAAGTCGATGCCGGCGACGTGCGCGCCCGCGGCGACGGCGGAGAGCCGGGTCGCGGGCCGGCCGCTGCCGGAACCGGGACCCTTGGCGCTCGGCTCGGTCTCCTGGATGAGCCCGTCCGCAATAA
This sequence comes from Luteimicrobium album, assembly GCF_030161555.1. Taxonomy (GTDB): domain Bacteria; phylum Actinomycetota; class Actinomycetes; order Actinomycetales; family Cellulomonadaceae; genus Luteimicrobium; species Luteimicrobium album. The sequence continues at coordinate 1,336,764 of NZ_BSUK01000001.1, read as the reverse complement.
GCCTGCTGACGGCATGGTTGACCGTCGAGCGAGACAGCCCTGTTACCTCTACGAGGGCCGAGCGGGTGACTTCCTCGCTCGTCCGGATCAGCCAGTAGAGGTCCTCTCGCGTGCGCTCGCGCGGCGAGGAGTGCGTCGTCTGCTGCGGCGTCGCTGCCATGGCCCGACTCTACTGCAGGCGATGGCATTTGCGTAACGAGCAGCTAAAAATATGGCTCCTGCCAACTCGAAAACACCGCGGACGGCCGCATGTTTAAGGCATTGACAGTGCTAAAAAAGCGGTCCTAGTCTGTGGTGGTCCGCAAGCCGGTTGCGGACGACGCACTCCTGGAGGAGCCCAAGGCCGGGCGCCGTCAGGGTCCCCCGAGAGATCTCGGACCGGTTGTCAGAGAGGACAACGACATGCAACGTGCTTCACGTGTGCACCACATCCGCCGCGCCGCACTACCGCTCGCCCTCGCAGGTGCGCTCGTAGTATCGGCGTCGCTCGCTGCCGGGGCGGCGACGACCAACCCGAGCCCGGGCGCGCTCGAACTCACCAACGCGGCACTGTCCGAGCGTGCTGCCACCCAGGGCATGGTGCTGCTCGAGAATCATGACTCAGCTCTGCCTATGCAGAAAAGCGGTAACGTCGCCCTATTCGGCGTCGGTGCGTACAAGACCGTCAAAGGGGGCACAGGATCCGGTCGCGTCAACAACCGCTCCACGGTTTCCGTGCGCCAGGGGCTTGAGGGTGCCGGCTATCGGGTAACGACATCGGACAGCTACTACGACACCATGGTCGACGCGTTCGTCAACGCCTACGGAGACGGAGGTGACGACTCGTTGAAGGCGCCAAAGATCGACTACTCCTCGGTCGAGCAAGCGCTCGACTCATCAACGGTAGCGCCGACCTCGCCGACAGAGACGGCAATTTACGTCCTCGCGCGAAACTCTGGAGAGGCGTCTGATCGGAGTTCCGGGAAGGGAGACTACGAGCTCGCCGACGTCGAACGGGCGAACATCGAACTTATTGGCCGGACGTACAAGCACGTCATTGTCGTCCTAAATGTCGGTGGCGTGGTCGACACGGCGTTCTACCACGAACTCAACAGTTCGGAGGTGGATCCCGACGGTGGCACGGCAATTGATTCACTCCTGCTGATGAGCCAGGCCGGGCAAGAGTCTGGCAATGCATTGGTAAAGGTCCTCAATGGCCAGGTCACCCCCTCTGGCAAGCTGACGGACACGTGGGCTGACAAGTACTCGTACTACCCGGCGTCGACAACCTTCGGGAACAACGACGGAAACAGTTCCACCGAAAAATACACCGAGGGCATTTACGTCGGTTACCGCTACTTCGACTCGTTCTACCGCACGATCGACGCCGCAAACCCTGGTGACGCCGTCAACTACCCGTTCGGGTACGGCTTGTCCTACACGGACTTCCATATCGACCCGCAAAAGGTAGCTGCCGACGTCGATCACGTCACTGTCAAGGCCAAGGTCACCAACGTCGGACTTGAATATACAGGCAAAGAAGTTGTAGAAGTATATGCATCCGCACCCCAGGATGGACTCGACGAGCCGTACCAGCAGCTTGTCGGATACGCCAAGACCTCGGAGCTCGCTCCAGGCGGCGCGCAGACGCTCACCGTCCGTTTCGACACCTCGTCGCTTGCGTCCTACGACTCGGCTAAGGCGGCGAACGTGCTCGCCGCTGGAGACTATGCGATTCGCATCGGAAACTCATCTCGCAATACGCACGTCGTCGCGAAGCTGAGGGTAGGATCGGCGACCACCGTCGAGCAGCTCGCAAACGAGCTCGATGGTGCCGACCCCTCGACGGACCGGGTCAGTGATCCGGCGAACTTCTACAGCTATCCGGGCGAAGCGGCCGAATTGGCCGCGGCTCCAACGATTAAAATAGATACGGACGGTTTCCGTCCCATCAATAGTGCTTCGTCTCTGGAGCAGGACGTGCCAGTCGCAAGTTCTTCCATGTATTACGGTACCGACGGGTCTCTGATGGGGTCGACTACAGCTTATGTGTCGAACACCGAGGAAAACTGGGAGAACACGGGAGCTCCTTATGTCGCGAGGAGTGGAGAGAGCCTGAGCCCCGTGAGAACGGATCCCAAGGCCACGCTTTACGACGTAGCGACCGGGCGGACCACGATGGAGCAGTTCGTGGCGGGTATGACCGTCGCGCAGCTCGCGGACATCGTCGAGGGCTCGAGCATCCGAGGGACGACGCTGTCCGTGGCCGGGTCGGCTGGGTACACGACCGCGAAGTATGAGGCGCTCGGTATCCCAGGAATGAGCCTGACGAACGGGCCTGCTGGCCTGGGCATCACCCAGAAGATCGCGAGCTCGCCGGCTACTTACGAGTTTGCAACGGCCTGGCCAGTTGGCACGTTGCTGGCCCAGAGTTGGGACCAGGACCTCGTGCGCGAGGTGGGCGCCGCGATCGGGGCGGAGATGCGGGAGTATGGCGCCACATTGTGGCTCGCGCCCGGTATGAACATCCATCGTGACCCTCTCAATGGCCGCAACTTCGAGTACTACTCCGAGGATCCCTTGGTTTCTGGTCTTATCGGTGCGGCGACAACGTTGGGCGTCCAGAGCGTCCCGGGTGTTGGGGTGACGATCAAGCATTTCGCTGCGAACAACCAGGAAGCGTCACGTCAGAGTATGAATGCTGTGATCAGTGAGCGCGCACTGCGCGACATTTATCTCAAGGGCTTCGAGATTGCGGTGAAGAGTTCTCAACCGATGGCGGTGATGTCGTCCTATAATAAGGTGAACGGGACCTACTCGTCGCTCAACTACGACCTCAACACCGACGTGTTGCGAGGCGAGTGGGGGTTCCGGGGCCTGGTCATGACTGACTGGAACAGCAATCACGGTATAGCCACCACGATGTACTCAGGCAACGATCTTGCAGCTCCGGGTGATAACCCGGCTTCGGTGATCAATGCCACCGTCGCCGTTGCTCCGACCATTGACCATGACGGCCTTCCGGCCTATACGAAGACGACCTCGGCGGTTGGCAGTACCTCGTACACGTGGCAGGTCGGCGCGCTCACGCTGTCCGCCTCCGGTGCAGAGAGCTTCAGCACCGTGGTGAACTCGGAGACCGACCTGTCCAAGGCGTCGCTTTCGAAGGCGGTGACCGTCGACTATCTCAACAGTCAGACGGTGGTGTCAGTGCCGGCTTATGGAACCGTCGATGGTGCCTATCGTGCCGTCAGCTCGTTCCTGTCTTCCTCCAACTCGGCGCTGTCATCGTCAGCCAAGGCGGCAATCTCGGTGGCTGACATCGTTCGGGCGGTGCCGGATGACAGCTCGTCGCCGGTCACCTCGTACAAGGTCACCGTCAAGGGAGATTACAAGCCGACCAATCGCACAATGCGGCTGGGAGATCTCCAGCGCAGCGCGATGCGGGTGCTGAATGCCGCGATGCAGAGTGCACCGTTTGCCGAACTGGCCAACGAGCAGGGTGTATCCGGCATTCGAGTTTCTCCCTACACGGAGCAGTTCACCAATCTCGAGCAGTACGTCGACGTGTCCAAAGGCAATGTGACCAACGAGACGGGGCCCGCCCCGGCGTTCACCGTCGTGACCACGCCGGCGGTTCCCGCCAGCGGTTGGTATACCGGCCCCGTGAGCGTGTCGGTGTCGGCGTCGGACGGCGACATCGTCACGGTCGCCGTCGATGGCGGCGAGTCCCAGGTATACACGGGGATCCCGGTGACGGTGTCGGGAGACGGTGAGCACCAGGTGCTTGTCGCGGTCACGAAGGACGGCTCAAAGCCTGGCCTCAAGGCGCTGACCCTCAAGACCGACAGCACCGCGCCTACGGTTTCGGTCACGTCGGCGGCGTCGGGCGGGCTGACGCTCAAGGCTACGGATGCGCTCTCGGGCGTGAAGTCGGTCCAGTACTCGCTCGACAAGGGCAAGACCTGGAAGACGTACACGTCGGCGGTCGCCATCCCTGGTGCGCCGAAGGCCGTCAGCTACCGGGCCACCGACAAGGCCGGCAACGTCAGCGCTGCGAGGTCGGTGACGGTCCAGGGCGTGCTCACGCTCTCGACGCCGTCGATCAGCGGTACGGTCGCTGTCGGCCACAAGGTGAGCGCCAAGGTCACGAGGCACACGGCCGGGGCGAGCCTGTCCTACCAGTGGAAGCTGAACGGCAAGGTGGTCAAGGGCGCCACCAAGTCGTTCTACACGCTGCCCGCCTTCGCCAAGGGCAAGCACCTCGCGGTCACTGTCACCGAGAAGAAGTCCGGCTACGCCACCGTCACCAAGACATCGGCAGCCAAGACCGTCAAGGCGGGCACCCTGACCCTGTCGACCCCGTCGATCAAGGGCACCGTGATCACCAAACACACGGTCAAGGCCTCGGTGTCCCGGCACACCTCCGGTGCGAAGCTGTCCTACCAGTGGAAGCTGAACGGTAAGGCAGTCAAGGGCGCCACCAAGGCCAGGTACACCCTGCCGAAGTCGGCCAAGGGCAAGAAGGTGACCGTCACGGTCAGCGAGAAGAAGTCCGGCTACACGACGATCACCAAGACCTCCGGGTCCAAGACCGTGAAGAAGTAGCGGACCCACCCCACGGGGCCCCGTCGTCCACCCGGACGGTGGGGCCCCGCGCCTGCGCCCGGACCGCTGTCTGTGCGCCACCTGTCATCCCGAGGCCCCGGCCGGACATACCTGTGCGGCGGTGGCCGGCGCGCTCGTCGTGCTGCTCATCTCGTGCCGCGGGCGTACGTCCGAGGTACCGGCCGAGGCCGCGCCGCCTGCTGTCTGCCACAAGCTTGCCGTGGCGGCCGTGGCGGCCGTGGCGGCCGTGGCGGCCGTGGCGGCCGTGGTCGAGTGCCCGACGGCGCGGCGCGGCGTGGCGCCGTCCGAACCCCGTCTGGCCCCGCCGCGGACTTCCCGCGGCGGTGCCGTCGTCGTCGGCGACAGGCGCCCGGCTCCTTGACACCACGCGACGGCGCGGGATAGACACCTAGAGGCTTAGACAACGCTGTCAGCCAGCGATGTCAGGCCCGAGTGCGTCACACATCCCACCGCACGCAAGGGCAGGAGACCGACGATGGTGCACCACCCCGCGCCAGGACGTCGCGCATGGCGCGTCCTGGCAGCCTCCGGAGCAGCGGCAGCGCTGCTCGCCGGAGCCTTCACCGCAGGACCCGCGCAGGCAGCGCAGAAGCTGCCGGCGCTCGTCAAGAACCCCGCCACGTACGTCGACCCGATCATCGGGACGTCGAACGCCGGCAACACCTACCCCGGCGCCGTCGTGCCGTTCGGCATGCTGGCCTGGAGCCCGCAGACGTCGACCGGCAACCAGGTGTCGACCCCCGCCCCCGGCGGCTATCGCTACGACGCGACCAAGATCCGCGGCTTCAGCCTGACCCACCTCAACGGGGTGGGCTGCTCGGGCGCCAACGGCGACATCCCGATCATGCCGTACGTGGGTGACGTGACCAGCTCGCCCACCTCCGACACCAAGGACGAGACCTACGCGAGCACGTTCTCGCACGCCAACGAGAAGGCAGAGGCCGGCTACTACTCCGTCCGGCTCGACAGCGGCACCAGCGCCTCGCTCACGACCACGCAGCGCACCGGAACCGGGCTGTTCGGCTTCCCGGCGGGCAAGTCGGCGAGCATGCTGTTCCGCACCTCCAACTCGGAGTCCGGCAGCACCGACGCGACCGTGAAGGTCGACCCCAAGACCCAGACGGTCTCGGGGTCCGTCGACGCCGGAAACTTCTGCGGACCGCAGAGCGCCAACAACCGCACCGACGGCTACACCCTGTACTTCACCGCGCACTTCGACACCGAGTTCGCGTCCGAGGGCACTTGGAAGGACGACACTCTCACCCCCGGCTCGACGTCGACGTCGGGCGGGACCGGGTACTCCTCCAGCGGCAACCCCGTCGCGGGCAAGGGCTCAGGGGCCTACGTGACGTTCCCCGCCGGGACCCGGCAGGTCCAGGTCAAGGTCGCCGTCTCGTACGTCAGCAAGGCCAACGCCGAGCTCAACCTCAAGGTCGAGAACCCCAAGAACCAGACCTTCGACAAGACCCGCCACCAGGCGACGAAGGCATGGAACACGGCGCTCAAGTCCGTGCAGATCGGCGGCGGGACGCAGGACCAGCGCACCACCTTCTACACAGCCCTCTACCACTCGATGCTCGAGCCCACGCTGACGAGCGACGTCGACGGGCGCTACCTGGGTGGTGACCGCAAGGTCCATCGGGTCACCAAGTACCAGGACGAGCAGTACGGCACCTTCTCGGGCTGGGACCAGTACCGCGGTCAGGTGCAGCTCCTCGCGCTCCTCGACCCCGATGTCGCGAGCGACTACGCCCAATCCCTCAAGAACTACGCCGACCAGCGCGGCGGGGAGTGGGACCGCTGGCTCCTCGAGAACGCCAAGACGAGCGTCATGTCGGGCGACCCGTCGGCTGCGGCGCTCGCTGGCATGTACGCGTTCGGGGCGCGCGGGTTCGACGTCAAGGGGCGCTCGCGTCGCTCGTGACCGCCGCGACCGTGCCCACGGAGAACGACTCGAGCAGCGCGGGCTGCAACGTCGAGTGCGTCGGCCAGCGGCCGGCGCTCGACCAGTACCTGAAGATCGGGTACGTCCCCGCGGACGACTGCCACTGTTGGGGCGGCGCGGCCGAGACCCTCGAGGACTCCGCGGCCGACGCCGGCATCTCGGAGCTCGCCTCCGCGCTCGGGCGGGACGACGTCGCTTCCGAGTTCCGCGACCGGTCGGCCGCGTGGACCAACGTGTTCGACCCGGACGCGACCTCCGACGGCGGCTACATGCGCAACCGGAACGCGGGCGGCACCTGGACCGGCGCGAGCTTCAGCCCGTCGACCGGGTCCGGCTTCGTCGAGGGCTCGAGCGCGCGGTACACGTGGATGGTCTACTCCGACGTCGCCGGCCTCGCGTCGGCGCTCGGCGGCAAGCAGGCGACCGTCGACCGCCTCGACGCGTTCTTCCGCGCCGACGACGGCTCGTTCGACTTCTCGGCTGAGGACGACACGAAGTACGACCCGACCAACGAGCCCGACATCAACGCGCCGTACCTGTACGACTACGTGGGCGCGCCGTACAAGACGCAGGAGACGGTCCGGGCGGAGCTCGACCAGCTCTGGACGCCCGACTCGGGCGGCATCCCCGGCAACGACGACGCCGGGACCATGTCGTCCTGGTACGTCTGGTCCGCGCTGGGCATGTACCCGCAGGACCCGACGCGTGCTGACCTGGTCCTGACCTCGCCGCTGTTCCCGCGCGCCGTCGTGCACACGGGCAACGGCCGGACGATCGACGTCAACGCCCCGGCGGCGTCCTCGAAGAACCTCTACATCAAGGACGTCCAGGTCACGGGCGCACCGTCGAACCGGCCGTGGGTCCCCGCGTCGTTCGTGAAGAAGGGCGGCACGCTCGACTACACGCTCGTCGCCAAGGCCCAGAAGTCGTGGGGCAAGGCCGCGGCCGACGCGCCGCCGTCGGACCGGAGCGGTGAGATCCCGGCGTTCGTCCGATCGTCCGACCCGTCTGTGAAGGTCGAGCCGGGGTCCACGGCGAAGACGTCGCTCACGATGTCGACCATGACCGGCAAGCAGGTCCGGGTGCGCTGGAGCGTCGAGGCACCTGACGGGCTCAAGGTCACGCCGGCGTCGAGCGCGGTGACCGTGCCGAAGTCCGGTGAGGTCACCGTCCCGGTCACCGTCAAGGCCACGAAGAAGGCCGCCGACGGCGTCTACACGCTCCCGCTCATCGTCACCACGACCGACGGGCGCAGGATCACGGCGGCACCGCTGACCGTGACCGTCGGTACGAGGGGAACGCTGAGCTGGTACGTCAACAACCGGGGCATCTCGGCCTCGGACGACGACCCGAAGGCGAACTTCGACGGCGAGGGCTGGAGCTACTCCGCGGCGGCCCTCGCGGACGCGGGCGCGACCCCGGCGGGACGGTCTCGGCGAACGGCTTCGACTTCACGTGGCCCGACGTCGAGGCAGGCTCGCCCGACAACGTCGTGGCGGGAGGCGCGGACCAGGTGCTCGACCTGAGCGCGTCGTCCGCGGGCGCGACGAAGCTCGCGTTCCTCGGGAGCGCGAGCGAGGGCCAGGCGTCGGGCGACGTCACCCTCACGTACACGGACGGGTCGACGCAGACGGCCACCATCGGGTTCAGCGACTGGACCCTCGGCGGCGGCGGCGGTTCCCCGCAGTTCGGGAACGTCATCGCGCTGCAGACCGCATACCGCGACCAGTCGGGCCTGGGCAAGGACCCCGTGAAGACCGACATCTTCGCGACCGCGCCCATCGCTCTCGAGGCCGGCAAGCAGCTCCAGAGCGTGACGCTGCCCGACAAGGTCGACGGCGGGGACATCCACGTCTTCGCGGTCGCCACGGCCTGACGGCCACCTGACGGACGGCCCGGCCGGGGTGGGTGCTCAGCCCCCGGCCGGGCCGTCGTCGTGCCCGGGCATCGAGCCCCGGAGGAGGCGCGCCAGGATGCCGGCGAGCCGCGGCTCGACGTCGACGAGCGCGTGCCCGAGCCGCGGGTCGCTGCGGTAGAGCGCGAGCACATCCTCGCCAGGGGTCGCGATCTGCCAGAACGCGCCCGCGAGCGCGACGGCGGTCGCGACGACGTCGACGGCAGCCTTCTCGGGGAGGTCCGGGAGCGCGGCGCGTGTGGCCGCGACGATCCCGTCGAGCTCCTCGTGCGTGACGAGCTTGAACGCGCGCACGGCCTCGACGGAGACGTTCCGCTCGAGGTTGAGCGGCGCCTGAGCGAGCAGGTCGCAGAAGGGCCCGCGGGCGGCCAGGGTCCGCGCGTAGGCGGCGGCCACGGACGACGGCGTCGGGACGTCGTCGTGCGCGAGCTCGGAGCGCAGCACGGGTCCCCATTCGCGCCAGCCGTCGGCGGTGAGGCGCAGGAAGATCTCCTCCCGCGTCTCGAAGTACCGCAGCAGCGCGGACTTGTGCATCCCGACCGCCTCGGCGATGTCGGTGAGCGTGATCTCGCGGATGCCGCGCTCGGTCGCGAGGCGCCGGGCGGCGTCGAGGATCGCCTGCTCCCTGGCCTGCTTGGCCTCGGCGCTGCGGGCGCGCTGGAAGGTGGTGGACGTCACGCCGCCAGTCTAGCGCAACCCTGTTGCGCTATTAAGAGAACGGTGTTGTACTAACTGTCATGCAGCAGACATGGTTCATCACCGGTTCCTCGCGCGGCTTCAGCCGTGCCCTCGTCCGCGCGGCCCTCGAGGCCGGCGACACGGTCGCCGCGACCGCGCGCCGACCCGAGGCCCTCGCCGACCTCGTCGCCGAGTACGGCGACCGGGTCCGCCCGATCGCCCTCGACGTCACCGACCCGGACGCCGTCCGCGCGGCCCTCGCGGAGGCCCGTGAGGCCTTCGGACGCGTCGACGTGATCGTCAACAACGCCGGGTACGCGAACGTCGCCCCCATCGAGACGGCGGACGACGCCGACGTCCGCGAGCAGTTCGAGACCAACTTCTGGGGCGTGTACCACGTCTCGAAGGCCGCGATCCCGCTCCTGCGCGCGCAGGGCGGCGGCCTCGTCATCCAGTTCTCGTCCGTGGGCGGGCGCGTCGGCGGGTCGCCGGGCATCGCGTCCTACCAGGCCGCGAAGTTCGCGATCGACGGCTTCAGCCGCGTGCTCCGGGCCGAGACCGCTCCGTTCGGTGTCAAGGTGCTCGTCGTCGAGCCGAGCGGGTTCCGGACCGACTGGGCTGGGTCCTCGATGACCGTCCACGACGTGCCGGAGGCGTACGCCTCGACCGTCGGGGCGGCCGTCCGCGACCCCGCGACGTTCCCCGGCGACCCCGAGCGCGCGGCCGCGATCCTCGTCCGTGTCGCCAAGCGCGACGACGTCCCGGAGCACCTGCCGCTCGGCGCGGTCGCGTCCGCGATGTCCGTGGCGCAGGACGAGCGCCTGCTCGCGTCGGACCGCCGGTGGGCGGCCGTGAGCGCGTCGGCGGACGTCGACCAGCCGTTCCCCGTCGAGCTCCCGGACGACGTCGTCGGCTGAGGGCGAACGCCCAGGTCGGCTGGGCGTCCGGGGTACAGACTGGGCGCATGACCGACTGGAACAAGGGCATCATCGACGAGTTCCGCGCCACCGGCGGGACCGTGACCAACTTCGGCCGGGGCCTCGTGCTCCTGCACCACCGCGGCGCGAAGACCGGGACGGAACGGGTGAGCCCGGTCGCGGCGATCCGCGAGTCCGACGACTCGTGGTTCGTCGCGGCCTCGAAGGGCGGCGCCCCCGACAACCCCGCGTGGTTCCACAACCTGCTCGCCCACCCGGACGTCGAGATCGAGACGCCCGACGACGGCACGGTCGCCGTGCACGCCGTCCGGCTCGAGGGGGCCGAGCGGGACGAGGCATGGGAACGGTTCAAGGAACGGTCGGAGGGCTTCCGGTCGTACGAGGCGAAGACGACGCGCGTCATCCCGGTGCTGCGGCTCACGCGACAGTGAGTCGCAACCGAAAGGTTGCGTCGTGGCGTCGGCGTGTGCAACTATCGGGTTGCGCACGTCGCGCCGGGACGACCGCCCCGACGACCGAGCGAGAGGGAGCGCCATGACCACGACCAACGAGCCCGCCGTCGTCGACGACGAGACGTTCCGGGTGACCCGCACCATCCGCATCGCCGCGCCGCGCGAGCGGGTGTGGGCCGCCCTGACCCAGGAGGACCTCATCGCGCAGTGGTTCCCGCAGCGCGCAAGCCTGCCGGACGCGCGCCCGGGGACCGAGGGCACGTTCACGTTCGACGGCTACGGCGACGTGCCCGTCCGCGTCGACGAGCTCGACGAGCCCGACGTCTTCGCCTACACCTGGGGCTCGCCCGGCTTTCCCCTCGCACCCGACAACGCGACCCAGGTCCGGTTCACGCTCGTCGCCGACGGCGACGCCACCGTCCTGACCGTCGTCGAGACCGGGTTCGAACGCCTCGCCGACCCGGCAGGTGCCATGCGCGGCAACCGCGAGGGCTGGACCAGCGAGCTCGACGAGCTCGTGGCGTTCGTGGAGGCGGCGGCGGTCGACGCGGGGAGCCCCGCGTCATGACCACCGGCTCCACCGCGGCGGGGGTCGTCCCCGTGTTCAACGCGCTGGGTGACGACACCCGGTGGACGATCCTCCAGCATCTCGGCGAGGCCGACCTGTCGGCGTCGGCGCTGGCCGAGCGGCTTCCGGTGACGCGGCAGGCGATCGCCAAGCACCTCGCCGTCCTCGCGGACGCGGGCCTCGTCGAGCCCGTGCGGGTGGGCCGCGAGGTGCGGTACCGGGCGCTCGGCGCGCGGCTCACCGAGACCGCGCGCGCTCTCGAGGCCGTCGGAGCCGCGTGGGACCGGCGCCTCGACGCCCTCAAGCGGCTCGTCGAGGAGGCGTAGCCGGGCAGGGATCAGCCGGCCACGAGCGCGAGCAGCTCGGGGGCGCGGTCCGCGGCGTCGACTCCTCCGTCCAGGTACGGCGGCACCCGTCGAGCTCGACCCACACCGGGTTGCCGGTGTCCTCGCCCAGCACCGGGAGGAGCACGGCGAACCGGGTGGGTTCCGTCGTGCACGACGGCGCGAGCGGGCCCTCGCCGGGGAGCGCCAGGGCGCGCGCGACGTCGTCCCCCACGAGCTCGCCGCCCGACGAGAAGGTGCCCACCGCGATGGGGGTGCCGTCCGCGATGTCGATCTCCTGGGCAGGGTCGACGTCGTAGCGGCAGACGCGGACGGCGTCGACGGCGGTGCTGGGCGCGTCGGGCGGCGCGGTGGTCGCGTGCGACGACGGCGGCTCGAGCTTCCAGCCGGTCTCGCAAGCCGCATCGAGGGCGGCGCGGGGCGTGATCAGCCTGACCTTCGTCGTCTTGCGGGATGCCACGGTGAGGTCGTGGAGCGCCCCGGCCACGCCCGCCTTGGTGTGAGAACACTCGTCGAGCGGCCAGTGCGCGAGGATCGCACGCCCTCGTGCGTCCACGAGCCACAGCGGCGGAACGAGCTCGGCGTAGGCGGCGCACGCCACGTTGGGCGGGAGGGCGTCATCCGGCTCGGACAGTGCCGCGAGCAGCCGCGTGAGGTCGCCCGAGTAGCGGACCTCCTCGACCACGGACCACAGGCCGTCCGCGTCCGTCACCGTCGCGTTCACCGGGCACTCGACGGCGGCGACCGCGGTGAATCCGTCGGGAACCCGCCCCGCTTCCGGAAGCGTCGGTGTCGGGGTGCCCGTGCCGTTCTCGGGGAGCGGGCAGGTCACGCCGTCCTGGACGACCGCATCCGGGACGGGCGTCGCCACCGGGTCGGCGACCCCTGACGCGGTGTCGCACCCGGCGAGCAGCAACGCACCGAGCGCGAGCGTGAGCGTCGTACGGACGGCGGTGCCGCGACGTCGGGAGGCCACGGATCCATCGTGCCGCCCCGCAGAGCCCGCGCCCAGGCCGAGCCGGTCACGATTCGGCACCGACCGACGGCGGGTCCGCCGCGCGCGAGGGCGTGCGGGGCGGGAGGATGGCCGCTCAACGGCACCCCGACGGTCAGGAGCACACGTTCGATGGAGCACACCCACCGTGGCCTCGCGCCGTCGACCCGCATCCTCCTGACGCTTGCCGCTGCCGTCGTCGCGCTCGCCGGGCTGCACGCGGCCCGGGGCGTCTTCGGACCCATCGCGCTGGGCGCGGTGATCGTCATCATCGTGCTCCCGCTGCGCGCGCCGCTCGTGGCGCGCGGGTGGCCGTCGTGGCTCGCCAACACCGCCGTGATCGTCGCGGCCTACCTGATCCTTGCGATCCTGCTCGCGATGCTCGTGTTCGCGGGCGTCCAGTTCGGGAACCTCGTCGCGGAGCACGTCGACGATCTCCGGCAGGCCGCGACCGACCTGACGGACCGGCTCACCGACCTCGGCCTCGCGTCCACCACCGCCGACGACGCCGCCCGCTGGCTCGACCCTCGAAGCTGATCTCCATCGGCACCACGATCAGCGGCACCGCGGTCTCCGTGGCGGGGGCGTTCTTCTTCGTCCTGGCCTACGTGATCTTCATGGCCGCCGACGCCGCCCGGTACAGCTACGCGCGCGGCCTGTTCGGGGCGACGCGCGGCGCCGTGATCGATCGGACCGTGGCCTTCAACGACGGTGTGCGGCGCTACTTCGTCGTCAACGCGACGTTCGGGGCGATCGTTGCCGCCGTCGACGGGTTCGCGCTCTGGCTGCTGGGCGTCCCCGCCCCGGCCGTGTGGGCGATCCTCGCGTTCGTCACCAACTTCATCCCGAACATCGGGTTCGTCCTCGGGCTGATCCCGCCCGCGGTGCTGGCGCTCGTCGTCGGCGGGTGGCCGCTGGCGCTCGCGGTGGTGGCGGTCTACTGCGTGGTGAACGTCGTGCTGCAGGTGCTGGTCCAGCCGAAGTTCGTCGCCGACACGGTGAACCTGAGCCTGACGCTGAGCTTCGCGTCGGTGGTGTTCTGGACGTTCGTGATCGGGCCGCTCGGGGCGATCCTCGCGATCCCGCTCACCCTGCTCGTGCGGGCGCTCGTCCTCGAGCCCGACCCCGGGGCGGGCTGGCTTCGCTGGCTGTCCGGCGACCCGGCGGCGCGCGACCCGGAGCCGCCCGCGGTCGAACCCGTCCCCGACGAGGTCGCGCCCACCGCCTGAGCTCACGCGACCGGCGGCTGCCAGTCGAGGATCCAGTCGAGCCGCCGCGCCGCCCGGGGCAGCACCCACCTCCCGACGGCGCGCATGCCCAGGTCGCGCGCGCCGACGAGCAGGGGCGAGCGCCACGTCGTCGCGGCCCCGACCTGCGCGGACATCCGTGCCACCCCCTGCGTCCGGCCCTTGCGTGCCGCCGTGTACGCGGCGAGCGCGGGGCCGATCACGGCGGCGGAACCGGGCGCCGCCCGGAGGTTCGCGGCGAGCACGACGGCGTCCTCGATCGCCTGCGCCCCGCCCTGCCCGAGGTGGGGTGTCATGGCGTGCGCGGCGTCCCCGAGGAGGGCGACCCGCCCGACGTCGTAGCGGGGGAGCGGCTCCTTGAGCCAGCGCAGGTCGTGGTGCAGGAGGGTCGCGGGGTCGAGGTCGCCGAGGAGCGCGCGCAGCGGCGGATGCCAGTGCCCGAACCGCCGCTGCAGCTCGCCGACCTCGTCGCGGAAGCGCGTGCCCTCAGGGAGCGTCGCGGTGAGGTAGCAGTAGACGCGACCGTCGGCGAGGGGCGTCAGCCCGACGACGGACCCGCGCCCCCAGGTCTCGGCAGGCTCGACCGCCACGGGTTCCGGGGTGACGAACCGCCACGCGGTCGCGCCTGCGTAGACGGGTCCGGGCTGGCCGGGGAACAGGGCGGTGCGAACGGGGGAGTCGATGCCGTCGGCGGCCACGACGACGTCCGCGGCGAGGCCGGCCTCCTCGCTGTCGTCGCGTGCCCGCACCCGGACGGTCGCACGCTCCGACGGGCCTCCGGGGTCCACCCGGGTGACGGTCACGCCGAGCCGGACGGCGCCGTCGTCGAGCGCGCCGCGGAGCAGGTCGACGAGCTGCGAGCGGTGGAGCAGCACGGTCGGCTCGGGCCCGACCATCGACGCGTCGCCGCGGACGAGCCAGCGGCCGTCGGGGCGCCGCAGCCCGACCGGCCCCTGGAGGGCCGCGAGGTCAAGGACGGGGTCGCCGAGGCCGATGCTCTCGAGCGCGCGCACCGCGTTCGGCGCGAGCGCGATGCCCGCGCCGACGGGCTCGAGGGACGTCGCCCGCTCGAGGACCGTCGCGTCCCACCTCCGACGTCGCAGCGCCACCGCGGCCGTCAGCCCGCCGATCCCCGCCCCGACGACGATCGCGGTCCTGTCGTGAGCCATCCGCCGATTCTGCTCCGGGTCCGGCCGTTCGTCCCGGTCAACGGCGGCGCCAGAGCAGGACGACGGCGCCCAGCCCTGCGAGGCACGGGAGCACCTGGAACCAGGCGACGGCGGGAGCGAGGCCCACGTCGCCGGACGTGTCGGTGACGGTCAGCCCGGTGAGCGCGAGCCCGGCCCCCAGGACGAGGAGCGCGGTCGCGAGCCACGGCACCCAGCGCCTCTCTCGGCGTGCCCCGCGGATCGTGACGAGCCACCCGGCGGTGCCGAGCACGCCGGCGGTCGCGAGGATCGCCAGGTAGGCCGTGACCGCGGCGTCGATCTCGTGCGCGGAGTACGCCGGGTACCCGGCGCGAACGTGGTCGGCGAGCACGTGCGTGGTGCCAGCGTCGACGAACGGCACGACGGTAGCGACGACCGTGAGGGCGAGCCCCGGCCAGAGGGTGACCGTGAGGCGACCGTCGCGGGTGACGGGACGGTCGACGGAGATCGATGAGGTGCTCATGTCGATCCCTTCTGAAAGTGACTGTCTACCGGAAGTGACTCCATGCTAAGCCTCTGGAAAGTCGCTGTCACTCAGATAAATACTGTCCGATACGATCGGCCTATGGCCGGTCTCCGTGAGCAGTGGCGTCGCAGCGCGATGCAGACCATCCAGGAGCGCGCGCTGGACCTCTTCGACGAGCGCGGCTTCGCCGCCGTCACCATCGAGCAGGTGGCCGCGGCGGCGGACGTGTCCCCGTCGTCGGTCTACCGGTACTTCGGCACCAAAGAAGGGCTCCTCGTCGCGGACGAGTTCGACGCGATGGACGACGACGCCCTCGCCGGGGTGCTCGACCCTGCCGACCCGGTCGGCAGCATGGTGCGCGTCGTGCAGCGCTACGAAGGGACGCCGGGCGAGGGCGCCACGGGCGGCGTTCCTCGGCGTCGGGTGCGGTACTTCTTCACGGAGCCGTCGGTCCGGACGGCGGTGTGCGCCGCGCTCGATCGCGCCGCGCAGCGCGTCGCGCCCCTGCTGACCGGGGCCGGGGGCTCACAGCGCCGCAGGCCGGGTCGCCGCGCACGCGGTCGCGTTCGGCTACTTCGCCGCGCTCGAGTCGTGGTTCGACGACGGCGGTGAGCGTCCGATCGCCGACTACGTCGAGGAGGGACTCGCGCCCCTGCGGGCGATCTGGTCCTGACGCTCCGGCGTCGTCAAGCGCCGAGCAGGCGCACCTGGGCCGCCGGAAGCGTCGACCACCAGTGGTCGTAGCGCGCGTAGAGGCGCGGCTGCCGGTCCGCGAGCAGCGCGCGGAGGCCACGCGACTCGTCGTCGAGCCCCGCCCAGACGTCGTCGGGCAGGTCGTGGAACGCGGTGGCCTCGATGCCGCCGTCGGTCGTGCGCCAGACCCAGGCGACGTGGTCGTCCACGAGGAGCGTGGGGAGCACGTCGCCGTTGCGGCGCAGGACGTGCGGCGCGTACGCCGGCGGCAGGAAGCGGGTCCGGTCACGGTGTGCGAGCAGGACCTCGTCCCACATGCCCAGCAGGCGAGGCGGCGCGGGCGTGGTTGCCGGCGGGCGGGGTGCGTCGGGCAGGTCGAAGAGCCGTGCGCCGTCGGGGCCTTCGAGCTCGACGAGCTCGTCGCGCAACGCCGCGACCGCCGGCCCGGTGAACGGGCGGCGGAGCATCGCGAACTGCCCGAAGTCGGCCTCCGACGCCGGCCCGAACGCCTCCAGGTAGCGGCGCAGCAGGTGCACGACGGCGGGGTCGCCGGGCGGCATGGCGTCCGCCGCGGTGGGGGCGAGGGCCTGGAGGGTGCGGCGTCGGGGGTCGTAGGACCACGGCGGGCCGGTCGGCACGTAGCGGAGCGGCGCGAACGTGCGCAGCGCCCACCAGGCCGCCTTGGCGCGGGTCTCGTCGCCGAGACGGTCGGTGAGGAACACGACGATCTCGTCCTGGGTGCGGGGCTCGTCGGCGAACGCGAGCAGGACGTCGCGGAGGTCGTTCGCCTCGGGGATCGTCAGGCCGGCGGGGAGGAAGCGGCGGTCGCCCAGGCGGGAGCGCCGGAGCGGGTCGGTGACGGCGCGGTGGAACGGGGCCCAGTCGTCGGCATCGACGGCGTGGAGCGTGATCCGCATGAGCGTCGCCCGCACGACTGTGCCGTCCGCGAACGCCGCGTCGAGGTCGGCGGGCTTGAAGCCGTCGACCCGGTTCCACAGCGCGACGTACGGGGACGCGGGCTCCTGGGCCTGGAGCGCGCCGACCCGGCGGACGGCCTCGGGGACCGTGACCGGTTCGCGCGCGAGCAAGAGCTGGCGGGCGAGGGTGGCGCGGGCGAGGTCGTCGAGCGTCAAGGGCGCCTCTCGACCCTCCGGTGCGCGGGCGCGGCGCGCAAGGGCAGGCGAGCCGTGGTCAGGCGGGCGGTCAGCTGCCGTCGTCGGGCGGGACGTCGGCCAGGCGCGAGGCGAGGTCGAGGAACGTGCGTCGCTGGGCCGGGGTGAGCGGGGCGAGGAACCGCTCCTGCACGCCGTCGATCACGGCGTCGAGCTCGCGGAGCCGCCCGACGCCGCCGGGTGTGATCGCGACGATCTTGCGGCGCGCGTGCGCGGGGTCCGTGTGGCGGGTGACGAGCCCGCGCGGCTCGAGGTCGCCGAGCGCGCCGGTCACGTCGCTGCGGTCGATCCCGGTCCGTCGTCCGAGGTCGGCCTGGCTCATGGCGCCCCACTCGTTCAGGGCGGCGAGCAGCCGGTAGTGGTAGCTGCGCAGGCCGTCGCCGTCGGCGTCGAACGCGGCGCCGAGCAGACGCGTCACGCGCGCGTGCATCCGGCTGACCCGCCAGGTCGCGCGGG
Organism: Luteimicrobium album; assembly: GCF_030161555.1. Lineage (GTDB taxonomy): Bacteria > Actinomycetota > Actinomycetes > Actinomycetales > Cellulomonadaceae > Luteimicrobium > Luteimicrobium album. Next base: position 1,319,080 of record NZ_BSUK01000001.1, on the reverse strand, counting down.
CTTCGAGCCGTGCCGGAGTGTCGGCGGGGTCGTGGTGGGCGGTCACCGGTCGAGCCTAGCCCTTGTAGGTGCGACCAACACTCGCTACGGTGAGGAAACAATGTTGGACGTGCCAACACATCCCACGAAGGGTCGGACCCATGACCACCTCATCCACGGTCGCGCGGGCGCGCGTCCTCGTCGTCGGCCGCAGCCCGAGCGTGCTCGAGGGCGCCGTCGAAGCCCTGCGTGCCGACGGCTTCGACGCCGACGCCACGAACCAGTTCGGCCGCGTTCTCGACGACTACGACGCCCGCGCCGTCGACGTCCTCGTGTTCGGAGGGATGGTCCCTGCCGACGCCAAGGAGCGGCTCCGCGACGCATTCTCCGACCGGAACCCGAAGGTGACGGTCGTGCAGGGGCTCGCCGGGATCGCGGGCCTCATCGCCGCCCAGGTCCGCGCGGCCACGTCGCCCGGCGCGCCCGCCGTCGTCTACGACCCCGACGCCCGGGCCGTCACGTTCGCGCTGGACACCGCTGCGCATGTCGTCGTCGAGGCGTGGTGGGCCGTGTCCATGACACCGCCCGAGCCCACGAGCGCGTCTCTACGCGTGCTCGACGCGCGGCTCGAGGCCGGGGCGCACACCGTTCCCCTGCCCGACGACGTCCCGTCCGTCGCGTCTTTTGCTGCGGTGATGGTCGGGCGATCCACGGCGGTGCTGGTGGTCGGACCGATGCCACGCGCGGTCACCCAGCTCGCCCCGAGGACCGGCGCCGACAGCAGCCTCCCGCCCGTCCGCGCCGTCTCGACGGGTGCCCGGGTGGCGGACTAGCGGAGCCGGTCGGCGACCTTCTCCGCCGTCCGCTGCAGCGCTTCGACGATTCGCTCGGTGTCCACGTCCTGCCGTCCCTCCCACGTCACGGCGACGGCGGCTCGCACGTCGGGCGAGTCCACGACGACGGCCACGCTGCGGAACCCGAGCGTGACCTCGCCGTCCTCGACGGCGTACCCGCGGCGCCGGGTCTCGACCAGGACGGCGCGGAGCTGGGACGGCGTCGTCGGACCGAGGCCCGTGCGGTCGGTGAACGCGGCGCGGTCGGGGTAGAGCGCGCGCACCTGGGACGCGGGCAGCGCGGCGAGGACCGCGCGGCCCGACGCGGTGAGGTGCGCGGGCAGCCGCACCCCGACGTCCGTGACGAGCGGCGGGCGCCCCGGCGCGCGCTCCTCGAGGATGTAGACGACGTCCGACCCGTGCAGCACCGCGAGGTGCGAGGAGTGCCCGACCTCGTCGACGAGCCGCGCGAGCGGGATCCGCGCCAGCCGCGCGAGCCCCTCCTGGCGGCTGTAACCCTGCCCGACCTCCCACGCCGCCAGTCCGACGCCCCACGTGCGGTCCTCGGGGTAGTGCACGACGAACGATTCAGCAGCCATCGCGGTGAGCAGGTGGTACGTCGTCGAGCGGGGCAGGTCGAGGTGCGCGGCGATCGCCGCCGCGGGGACCGGCGACGGGCGCGTCGACAGGTACCGCAGAACGCGGAGCGTCGCGGTCGCGGCGGGCACGGGGCGGGGCATGAGGCCATCGTCTCGCGTGTGCGGTCAGCGCGGCCGTCGAGCGCGCGCCCCGCCGTCCAGAGGAACCTCTGGGTATCGAAACGACCCAGGAATACGATACTTCAAGGTATCCTTTCAGAGGAGGAGAAGGGAACCTTGACGTGTCGAACGCTGAGATGATCCGCAGGTCGATCGACCGACGGGTCGAGCCGCTCCGCAAGCACTCGTCCGCGACCGCAAGGCCGGCGGGTGGCTGGGTGCGTGCCGTCCGGTCGGCCCTCGGCATGTCGACGACCGACCTGGCGCGTCGTCTCGGAGTCACCCCCGTGGCAGTGCGCAAGCTCGAGGCGAGCGAGCGCAACGGCGTCGTCCGGCTCGACACGCTCACTCGGGCGGCCGACGCCATGGGATGCGACGTGGTCTACGCCTTCGTGCCCCGGACGTCGCTCGAGGAGTTCGTCGAGGTGCGTGCGCAGGAGCGCGCCGACACGGAGCTTGGCCAGGTCGACACGACCATGGCACTCGAGGCGCAGCGCACGAGCCAGGCGGAACGGGCCCATCTCCGCGACCAGCTCGCGGCCGAGCTGACCCGGTCGAGCCGCTTGTGGCGCGATCCCTCGTGAGCGTCGGCCCGGAGCCCGACGGCGCGACGCCGCTCGCCGACGAGGAGCGCGTGGGTCTGATCGCCGACTGGGTCGCGACCCGCGAGGACCTCAACGTGGTCGAGCAGGCGAACGTCGCTCGAGGGCTGACGGGTGTTCTTCGAGGTCGACCGCCCTCGCTGGAACGAGCCCTCGACGACGTCTTCCTTCGTGGGCTGCACCGCCGGCTGTTCGGCGCGGTGTGGTCGTGGGCCGGCACGTACCGGACGACCGAGCGCAACATCGGGCTCGATCCGTGGCAGGTGCCCGTCGCGGTCCGCAGCCTGCTCGACGACGCCCGGTACTGGCTCGCGCCCGGCGTCGAGTGGATCACCGTCGACCAGGCGCTGTGCCAGGTTCATCACCGGGTGGTCGCGATCCACCCCTTCCCGAACGGGAACGGGCGCACGGCGAGGGCCTACACCGACGCCCTTGCCCGGGCGGCTGGACGACCCGTGTTCACGTGGGGTGGTGGCGGTGATCTGCAACGCGCGACCCCGGACCGAGGCGCGTACCTGAGAGCGCTTCGCGCGCTCGATCGCGGGCCGGAGGACAGCCAAGCGCTCGACGCCCTCGTCGCCTTTGCACGTTCGTAGCCGTCTGCACCTCAGGGTCTGTTTATCTCGGATCCGAGACTCGATCGCCCCGGAGTGCCTGGGATCGGCGCGCTCCCACGCGCTTCCATGGTGCTGTGGAAACCGTTGCTACCCGGACCGTGCTCGTCGGCGTCGGCCCCCTCGACCCCGCCGACGTCGTCGTCGTCGCCCGTGAGGGCGTGCCTGTCGCCCTCGCCCCCGACGCGCGGGAGGCGGTCGCGGCCTCGCGCGCCGTCGTCGACCGCCTGGCCGCGAGCGACGAGCCCGTCTACGGGGTCTCGACCGGGTTCGGCGCGCTCGCGACCCGGCATATCGCCCCCGCCGACCGCGCCCGGCTGCAGCGCAGCCTCATCCGCTCGCACGCCGCGGGCACGGGGCCGCGCGTCGAGGACGAGGTCGTGCGGGCGCTCATGCTGCTCCGGCTCTCGACCCTCGCGAGCGGCCGCACCGGCGTCCGGCTCGAGGCCGCCGACGCCTACGCGGCGCTCCTGTCCAGCGGCCTGGTCCCGGTCGTCCACGAGCACGGCAGCCTCGGCTGCTCCGGCGACCTCGCACCCCTCGCGCACTGCGCGCTCGCGCTCATGGGGGAGGGGGACGTCGTCGACGACGGCGTCGTCCGGCCCACGGCGGAGGCGCTCGCCGACCACGGGCTGGCTCCCGTCGAGCTCGCCGAGAAGGAGGGCCTGGCCCTCATCAACGGCACCGACGGGATGCTCGGCATGCTGCTCCTCGCGCTGGCCGACCTCGACGCGCTCGCCGACGCGGCCGACCTCGCCGCCGCGATGTCCGTCGAAGGGCAGCTCGGCACCGACCGGGTCTTCGCCGCGGACCTCCAGGCGCTCCGCCCCCAGGCGGGCCAGGCCGTCTCGGCCGCGCACCTGCGCGCGCTGCTCGCCGGGTCGCCGATCGTCGCGAGCCATCGGCACGGCGACGGCGTCGTGCAGGACGCCTACTCGCTGCGCTGCGCGCCCCAGGTCGCGGGCGGCCTCCGCGACACCATCGCCCACGCGCGCCTGATCGCCGGCCGCGAGCTGGAAGCCGCGATCGACAACCCGTCCGTCCTCCTCGACGGCCGCGTCGAGTCGCACGGCAACTTCCACGGCGCCCCGCTCGCGTACGTGCTGGACTTCCTCGCGATCCCCGTCGCCGACGTCGCGAGCATGAGCGAGCGGCGCACCGACCGGTTCCTCGACGTCGCCCGGAACCGCGGGCTCCCGCCGTTCCTCGCCGACGACCCCGGCGTCGACTCGGGCCTCATGATCGCCCAGTACACGCAGGCCGCGATCGTCTCCGAGCTCAAGCGCCTCGCCGTCCCCGCGAGCGTCGACTCGATCCCGTCGAGCGCGCTCCAGGAGGACCACGTGTCGATGGGCTGGTCGGCGGCGCGCAAGCTGCGCCGCGCCGTCGACGGGCTCGCCCGCGTGCTCGCGATCGAGATCCTCACCGCCGCGCGCGGGATCGACCTGCGCGCGCCGCTGCGGCCCGGGCGCGCGACCGGCGCCGCGATCGCCCGCCTCCGTGAGGTCGCCCCCGGTCCGGGCCCGGACCGCTTCCTCGCCCCCGAGATCGACGCCGCGACCGGCCTCGTGCGTTCGGGCGAGCTCGTCGCTGCGGCGTTCGCCGCCGCGGGTATCCCTCGCACCGGAACCCCGACCGGATCGGAGCACACCTCATGACGCACCCGCCCGTCCGCGCCCCCCGCGGCACCACCCTCTCGGCCAAGTCCTGGCAGACCGAGGCGCCCCTGCGCATGCTCATGAACAACCTCGACCCCGAGGTCGCCGAGCGCCCCGAGGACCTCGTCGTCTACGGCGGCACCGGCCGCGCCGCGCGGAGCTGGGAGGCGTTCGACGCGATCGTCCGGACCCTGCGCACCCTCGACGACGACGAGACCCTCCTCGTCCAGTCCGGCAAGCCCGTCGGCGTCTTCCGGACGCACGCCTGGGCGCCGCGCGTCCTCATCGCCAACTCGAACCTCGTCGGCGACTGGGCGACCTGGCCGGAGTTCCGCCGTCTGGAGGCCGCGGGCCTCACCATGTACGGGCAGATGACCGCCGGGTCGTGGATCTACATCGGCACCCAGGGCATCCTCCAGGGCACGTACGAGACGTTCGGCGCCGTCGCGCGCAAGCGGTTCGGCGGCACCCTCGCCGGGACCCTCACCCTCACGGCCGGCTGCGGCGGCATGGGTGGCGCGCAGCCCCTCGCCGTCACGATGAACGGTGGCGTCGTGCTCGTCGTCGACGTCGACGAGGCCCGCCTGCGCCGCCGCGTCGAGCACGGCTACCTCGACGGCGCGACCGACTCCTACGACGACGCCGTCGCCCAGGTCCTCCGGGCCAAGACCGAGGGGCGCGCCCTGTCCGTCGGGCTCGTCGGGAACGCGGCCGAGGTCTTCCCCGGGCGCTCGCGGACCGGCTGCCCGTCGACGTCGTCACCGACCAGACCAGCGCCCACGACCCCCTCGCCTACCTGCCCGTCGGCACCACGGTCGAGGAGTGGAAGGACGAGGCCGCGCGCGACCCCGAGGGCTTCACCGAGCGCGCCCGCGCGTCGATGGCCACGCACGTCGAGGCCATGGTCGGCTTCATGGACGCCGGCGCCGAGGTCTTCGACTATGGCAACTCGATCCGTGAGGAGGCGCGGCTCGGCGGCTACGACCGGGCGTTCGCGTTCCCCGGCTTCGTCCCCGCGTACATCCGGCCGCTGTTCTGCGAGGGCAAGGGCCCGTTCCGGTGGGCCGCGCTCTCGGGCGACCCCGCGGACATCGCCGCGACCGACCGCGCGATCCTCGACCTCTTCCCCGACGACGAGCACCTGCGCCGGTGGATCACCCAGGCCGGCGAGAAGGTGCACTTCGAGGGCCTGCCCGCCCGGATCTGCTGGCTCGGCTACCAGGAACGCCACCTCGCGGGGCTGCGGTTCAACGAGATGGTCGCGTCGGGCGAGCTGTCCGCGCCCGTCGTCATCGGGCGCGACCACCTCGACTCCGGCTCGGTCGCCTCCCCGTACCGCGAGACCGAGGCCATGGCCGACGGCTCCGACGCGATCGCCGACTGGCCGCTGCTCAACGCGCTGCTCAACACCGCGTCGGGCGCGACGTGGGTGTCGATCCACCACGGCGGCGGTGTCGGGATCGGGCGGTCCATCCACGCGGGCCAGGTGATCGTGGCCGACGGCACCGACCTGGCCGCGGAGAAGATCGCGCGCGTGCTCGTCAACGACCCGGGCACCGGCGTCATGCGCCACGTCGACGCCGGGTACGAGCGCGCGGCCGAGGTCGCGCGCGAGCGCGGGCTCCGCGTCCCCATGACGGAGGGCTGAGCGGGTGGGCTCCGTGACGCCCGGGGTGACGGCGCTGCTCGACGACATCGCCGACGTCGGCCGCGCCCGCTCCGGCGGGTACCGACGCTTCGCGTGGACCACCGAGGACCTCACGCTCCGCGACTGGTTCGACGGCCAGGCCGCCGCGCGCGGGCTCGAGGTCGTCGAGGACGGCAACGGGAACCGCCTCGCCGTCTGGGGCACGTGGGCCGGGAACCCCGGCGAGGATGCCCTGCTCATCGGCTCGCACCTCGACTCCGTGCCCGACGGCGGCGCGTACGACGGCCCGCTCGGCGTCGCCTCGTCCTTCGCGGCGGTCGACCGGCTGCGGGCGGGCGGGTTCGAGCCGACCCGTCCGATCGTGATCGGGAACTTCACCGACGAGGAGGGCGCACGCTTCGGCGTCGCGTGCCTCGGGTCGCGTCTCGCGTCGGGCGCCACCACGCCCGAGCGTGCGCTCGCCCTCCGCGACGACGACGGCACGACCCTCGCCGAGGCGATGCGCGCCCAGGGCCGCGACCCCCGCGCCGCCGGACCCGCCGCTTGGCTCGCCGGCGTCGGGCAGTTCGTCGAGCTGCACGTCGAGCAGGGGCGCGGGCTCGTCCACGACGACGCGGCCGTCGGCGTGGCGACCGCGATCTGGCCGCACGGCCGCTGGCGCCTCGACTTCTGCGGCGAGGCCAACCACGCCGGGGCGACCCCCATGGGTGACCGCAAGGATCCCATGCTCACGTACGCGGCGACGGCGCTCGCAGCCCGTCGCCTCGCGGGCGACGCGCGTGCCACCTTCGGCCGCCTCGCCGTCGCGCCCAACGGGACGAACGCGATCCCGTCGCGCGTCACCGCTTGGCTCGACGCCCGCGCGGCCGACGAGGGCGATCTCGAGCGGCTCGTCGACGGGATCGTCGCGGAAGCCCGGTCCGCGGCCGCCGCCGACGGCACGACCGTCGACGCGTCCGCCGAGTCCGTCACGGGCGCGGTGACGTTCGACGTCCCGCTGCGCGACCGGCTCGCCGCGCTGCTCGACGCGCCCGTGCTCCCGACGGGCGCCGGCCACGACGCGGGGATCCTCGCCGCAAGCCTCCCCACCGCGATGCTGTTCGTCCGCAACCCGACGGGCGTCTCGCACGCCCCGTCCGAGCACGCCGACGACGCCGACTGCGACGCCGGCGTCGACGCGCTCGCGGCCGTCGTCAGGGAGCTCGCCGGTGGGCGGGGGCCGGTGGGGGAGACGCCGTGAAGCACGCCGCGTTCGCGAACTGCCACAGCCACGTGTTCCACCGCGCGCTGCGCGGACGGGAGGTCGGCGGCGACACGTTCTGGGCCTGGCGGGACCGCATGTACGCGGTCGCGGGCGTGCTCGACCCGGACCTCCTGCACGCGCTCGCCCGCGCGACCTACGCCGAGATGCGGCTCGCCGGGATCGGCGCGGTCGGCGAGTTCCACTACGTGCACCACGCTCCGGGCGGTGCTCCCTATGCCGACCGGCACGCGATGGCGGACGCGCTCGTCGACGCCGCCCGCGACGTCGGGATGCGGCTCTGCCTGCTCGACACCTGCTACCTGCGCGCGGGCTTCGACGATGAGCCGACGAGCCCCGTGCAGCGCCGCTTCTCCGACGGGACCGTCGACGCCTGGGCCGAGCGCGCCCAGGACTTGGCCTCGCGATACGCGGAGGCGGGTGCCGTCGTCGTCGGGGCGGCGATCCACTCGGTGCGCGCGGTGCCGGAGGACGACCTCGCGACCGTCGCGGCGGCCCTGCCCGACGCGCCCCTGCACGTGCACGTGTCCGAACAACCGGCGGAGAACGAGGCGTGCCTCGCGGCCACGGGCCGCACGCCCGTCGCCCTTCTCGCCGACGCGGGCGTCTGGTCGCCGCGCACCACCGCGGTCCACGCGACCCACCTCACGCCCGACGACGTCGCGACCCTGGGCGCGTCCGGCTCCACGGTCTGCCTGTGCCCGACGACGGAGGCCGAGCTCGCGGACGGGATCGGCCCGAGCGTCGCGCTGCGCGGGGCCGGGGTGCGGGTCACGCTGGGGTCGGACAGCAACACGGTCATCGACCCGTTCGTGGAGGCGCGCGCCGTGGAGATGCACGAGCGGCTCGTGAGCGGGCGGCGCGGGTCGTGGTCGGCGGCCGAGCTGTGGCGGGTGGCCACGACGGACGGCTACGCGTCGCTGGGCTTCGACCCGGCGCTCGCCGCGGGTGCCGACGCGTTCGCGCTCGCGCCGGGCTCGGTGCGGCTCGCCGGCGCGACCGAGCCGCTGTGGGCCGCGACCGCCGCCGACGTCGTCCCGCCCGCCGAACTCGACCCGGGCCGGGGCGCCGCCGACCTCGCCGCGGCGATCGACGCGATCTGGGAGCGCGTGTGAGCGCCCGCCTGGTGACCGGGATCGGCGAGCTCACCACGTGGGACGCTGAGCGGCCCGTGCTCGCGGACGCGGCGTTCGTCGTCGAGGGTGGGCGGGTCGCCTGGTGGGGCAACGCCGCGGACGCCCCCGCCGTGGACGAGCGCGACGACGTCGGCGGCGGCGCGGTGATACCCGGCTTCGTCGACTCGCACACGCACCTCGTGTTCGCGGGTGATCGCGCCGCGGAGTTCGAGGCGCGCATGGCCGGCGAGCCGTACCGGGCGGGCGGGATCCGCACCACGGTTGCCGCGACCCGGGCCGCGTCCGACGACGACCTCGACGCGGGCGTCCGGCGCCACCTCGCGGAGATGTGCCGTCAGGGCACGACGACCGTCGAGATCAAGAGCGGCTACGGGCTGACCGTGCCCGACGAGGAGCGCGCGCTCCGCATCGCCCGCCATCACACCGACGAGACCACGTACCTCGGGGCGCACGTCGTGCCCTCGGGGACCGAGGTGGCCGAGTACGTCGCGCTCGTCACCGGCCCGATGCTCGACGCCTGTGTGCCGCACGCCCGCTGGATCGACGTGTTCTGCGAAGAGGGGCTTTCGACGCGGACGCCGCGCGCGCCGTCCTGCGGGCCGGGATCGCCGCGGGGCTCGCGGCGCGCGTGCACGCGAACCAGCTCGGGTACGGGCCGGGTGTCCAGGTCGCGTGCGAGGTCGGGGCCGCGGCCGCGGACCACTGCACCTACCTCACCGACGCCGATGTCGACGCGCTCGCGTCGAGCGGCACCGTCGCCGGGCTGCTCCCGGGGGTCGAGTTCTCGAGCCGCGCGCCCTACCCCGACGCGCGGCGCCTCCTCGACGCCGGCGTCACCGTGGCCCTCGCGACCGACTGCAACCCGGGCAGCAGCTACACCTCGTCGATGCCGTTCTGCATCGCGCTCGGCGTGCGCGAGCTGAGGATGACGCCCCGCGAGGCGCTGTGGTGCGCGACGGCCGGGGGAGCGGCGTCGCTGCGACGCGACGACGTCGGGCACCTGCGCGTCGGGGCGCGAGCCGACTACGCGGTGCTCGACGCGCCGTCGGCGGTGCACCTCGCCTACCGGCCGGGGGTTCCGCTGGTGCGGCAGACCGTCGTCGGCGGCGCGCCGGCCGGCGAGTCAGCGTGAAACCCGCGAGTCAGTGCCGGATCGCCGCTGACTCGCGACAGATCCGCTGACTCGGCGCGGGTCCGCGATGAGTTGAGGCGACGACGCAGGTCAGAGAGGGTGAAGCGGCGACGCCCATCGCGTAGCCCCCACCCGAGCAGGAGGACCACCATGTCGTTCCAGGCCTACCTCGACGCCGTCGAGACCAAGACCGGCAAGACGCCGCGCGAGATCGTCGACGAGGCGACCGCCCGGGGCTACGCCGACCCGTCCGTGAAGGCGGGCGTCATCCTCGAGTGGCTCAAGGACGAGTACGACCTCGGCCGCGGGCACGGCATGGCGATCGTCCACGTCGTGAAGAACGGTCCGACGATCAGCTCCAAGCACGTCGGGACGTCCGGGTCGCACGCAGACGCGTCCGACACCCTCTGGCTCGACGGGAAGGCGACCGACCCGGCCCGCGCCTGAGCGACAGCGACAGGACCAGTCGACGCCCCTGCGCGTCGATCTCGCTCAGGGCGTCAGACGGAAGCGTGGCGAGCGGACGCTCGAGGTACTCGCGTGACGACCCGGTGACCTACGCTGCGAGCGTGATCGTCCACACGGACTACGCCGGCGACGGCCTCGCCGAGGCTGCGCTCGCCCCCACCCCGCTCGAGCAGGTCCGTCGCTGGGTCGACGCGGCTCGCCGTCGTCAGGCGGAGCGCGGGGACGTGCCCGAGCCGACGGCCCTGTCCGTCGCGACGGTCGACGCGGCCGGTGCGCCCGACGTGCGCACCGTCCTGATGCGGTTCCTCGACGCGCGCGGCCCCGGCTTCGTGAGCGACCTGCGCTCGGCGAAGGGAGCCGAGATCGCCGCGACGGGCGGGGTCGCCGCGGCCCTGACCTGGCCGGCGATGTACCGGGCGGTGCGGTTCCGCGGACGGGCCGTGGAGCTCGGGCGCGACGAGGTCGCCGAGTACTTCGCCGGCCGGCCCTGGGGGTCGCGGATCAGCGCGTGGGCGTCGCACCAGTCGAGCCCGGTCGCCGACCGTGCCGCGCTCGAGGCCGCCTACGACCGGTACGCCGCCCTCTACCCGGACACGGGCTCCGCCGCCGACGTGCCCCTTCCCGGCCACTGGGGCGGGTGGCGTATCGACTGCACGGAGGTCGAGCTCTGGGCAGGCCGGCGCAACCGTCTGCACGACCGGCTGGTCTACGTCCGGGTCGAGTCCGGAGACCTCGCCGACGCGGCCGCGTGGGAGGTCACGCGCCGTCAGCCGTGAGGCGCGCCCGCCGGTCGGCCCCTGCTCGACGGCGTCCGGTCAGCCGCGCAGCCCCGCCACCAGTAGCCCCACGAGCCGCCGGGCGTCGAAGCCGTGGTTGCTGGTCGCGCCCGCGCACAGGTTCCCGACGCCGCGCATGAGCTCGATCGGCTCGATCGGCGTCGTGATCTCGCCGCTCGCGGTGGCGGCGTCGACGAGCTGCTCGCACACCGGCACGAGGCGCTCGAGGAAGGAGGTGTGCAGCGGGTCGAAGCAGGCGTCGTCGGACTGGAGGACGGCGGCGAGGCCGTGCTTGGTCACGAGGAAGTCCACGAACCCGTCGATCCACCGGGTGAGCGGCCCGGGCCTCGCCGACCTCGCGACGGCGGCGGGTCCGCGGGGCACGCTCGTCACCGTCGGCTGGCTCGACCCTCGCCCCGCGTCCATGCCGATGCAGGCGCCCCTGACCATCCACCGCTACATGAGCTTCGAGCACACCCTCGACCCGGTCGTGGTCCGGCGGATGGCGGCGTTCCTCGGCGCTGGCCTGCGCACCGGCGCGATCGTGCCGACCGTGGACCGGACGTTCACGCTCGAGCAGGCGGCCGAGGCGCACCGGCACCTCGAGCAGGGCGACCCGTTCGGCAAGATCGTCCTGACCGTCTGACGCTGCGGGGCGGGTCCCGCCCCCGGGTCAGGCAGAACAACCTCGGTGCCTACGTCCACGTCATTGTGTACACAATGTCTCATGCGTACCATGGTGACCATGGGCATCCCGATGCGCGAACTGCGCGACAACCTCTCCGACACCGTCGCGCGCGTCGCGTACACCCACGAGCGCGTCACCGTCACCAAGAACGGCAAGCCGGTAGCCGCCCTGGTCTCCGCTGACGACCTCGACCTCCTCGAGCAGATCGACATGGACGCAGACGTGCGCGCCTACCTCGCCGCGAAGAAGGCCGACGACGGCGAGCGTATTTCACTCGCGGACCTGCGTGCTGACCTGCTCGCCGGCCGATGACCGGCAGTTACACGGTCGAGTTCACCACCGGGGCGGCGCGTGAGATCAAGAAGCTCCCGCTGAAGGTGCAGGTTGCGGTCCTCGACGCCGCCGGCGCTCTCGAGTCCGACCCTCGTCCACACGGGTGCAAGCAGCTCTCCGGGCACGACGCGTACCGGATCCGCGTCGCCGGCGACTACCGCGTCATCGGCGAGGTGGACGACCGGAGGGTCCTGGTGACCGTGCTCACCGTGGGGAACCGGCCGGACGTCTACAGGAAGCACGGCCGCACGTAGCGCAGGGTCCGACCCGCCCTACTCGACGGCGTCGTCCGCGCGTGCCCGGCGTGTGGCGGCCGACGTCTCCGGGATGAGCCCGAAGTCCGTGAGCAGCTCGCCGATCTGCGTGCCGTCCAGACGGCGCAGCAGCCGCTCGCGCAGGAACTTCGGCCCGGGCAGGTCGACCTCCTCGCCGTCGCGCAGGCGACTCGTCGCGGCGAGGAGCTTGCGGACGTCGTACGTGGAGCCGAAGACCTCGGGCACGCCGCGCTCGACGTCGAGGAGCTGGTAGGCGGCCTCCATGCCGGTCCGCACCGAGTACTCGGTCGTGAAGATCGTGTCGCGCGTGGTCTCGGCGAACTGGCCGATGAACGCGAAGTTCACCGACCCCTCGGGCACGACGTCCGGCCGGTCGCCGGCGCGACGCGGCATGAAGAACGACGTCACGTACGGCATCATCACGGGCACGCAGGTCGCGGCCTCCGCGGCGAGCGTCGGGATGTCCTCGACCGGAATCCCCAGGTGGTAGAGCCACTCCTGGGTGATCTCTTCGCCGGTGCAGTCCTGGAGCGCCTTCTTCACGTAGTCGCCGGGCGTCTCGACGAACAGCCCGTACACCCACACGACGATCTCGTCGGGCGACTGCTGCTTGAAGTGCGGCTGCCGGTTCACCGTCCAGCTCATGAGCCACGACGAGTCGCGCGCCGTCACGATGCCGCCCGTGACGACCTTCCCGCTGAACGGGTCGCGCTGCGCGATCCGCTGGATGTACTCGGGGATCCGCTTGTCGAGCGTCGTGACGGTCGCCGACTGCCACTTCGACTTCGGGATGTCGCCGCAGAACACCTCCGGGCGCCCGAACGCCGGGTCTTTCGCGGCGATCTTCTTCCACAGCTCCCAGCCCGCGGCGGGCCCTCGTCGATGCGGGCCGGCGTGTGCTGGTCGCCCTCGTCGGAGTTCTCCGTGAGCCCGCCGATGGTCGCGAGGACCAGGTCGTCCGGCCCGAGGTCCACCCCGCCGACGGCGTCGGCCGCGCTCGCGCCACCCTCGCCGCTCGACGCACGCTTCACCCAGTGGAGGCGGGTCGCCTGCTTGCGGCCGCCGTCGAACGTGAAGTCGATGTCGGTGACCTCGGTCGCGAACCGGAACGTCACACCCTGGTCGAGCAGCCACCGGTAGAGCGGCAGGACGAGCGACTCGTACTGGTTGTACTTCGTGAACTTGAGCGCCGACAGGTCCGGCAGACCGCCGATGTGGTGCACGAACCGGTGGATGTAGAGCTTCATCTCGAGCGCCGAGTGCCACTCCTCGAACGCGAACATCGTGCGCCAGTACAGCCAGAAGTTGGACTTCAGGAAGTCCTCGCCGAAGACCTCGTCGATGCGCTTGCCCTCCATCTCCTCGCGGGGCGCCATGAAGACCTTGATCAGGTCCTTCTGCGCCTTCTCGTTCAGGGTGAAGAGCTTGTTCGTGTGCGCGTCCTGGCCCCGGTTCTCGGTGACGCGACAGAGCGAGTAGTTCGGGTCGTCCTTGTTGAGCCAGTAGAACTCGTCGAGCACCGACCCCTCGACCTCGAGCGACGGGATGGTCCGGAAGAGGTCCCACAGGCACTCCATGTGGTCCTCCATCTCGCGCCCGCCGCGGATCACGAAGCCCTTCTTCGGCTTCCTGATGCCGTCGAGCGCGCCGCCGGGCAGGGGAGGCGCTCGAGGATCGTGATCCGGTCGCCCGCGAGCTGCCCGTCGCGGATCAGGAACGTCGCAGCCGCCATCGACGCGAGGCCCGCTCCGACCAGCCACGCCGACTTGTCGTCGACCCCCGCCGGCTTGCGGGGCCGGGCGAACGCCTCGTAGTTGCCGTTGCTGTAGTACATGCGGTGCTCCCTGCGGCCGTCGTCGGGGTCGGTGGGGCCGTGCGCCCCCGCCGGTTTCGACGGTAGGTCGGGTAGCGTCGGGCGGCATGGTGGAAGCACGAACGTGCACCGGGGACGCGCCTGCGCGGCTCCCGCTCCCGCCCGTGCGGGGCGCCGTCGTCGACCGCGAGACCCGCTGCGTCCACTGGTCCTCACCCCTCGACGTCGTCGCGCTCCGGTTCTGGTGCTGTGGCGCCTGGTGCCCGTGCTTCGCGTGCCACGAGGACGACGCCGACCACCCCGCCCGGCCCCGGCCGCGGTCCGCGTGGGACGAGCCGTCCGCCCTGTGCGGGGTGTGCGGGCACGTCATGACGACGCCCGAGTACCGCGCGTCCGACGCGTGCCCCCGGTGCGCCGCGCCCTTCAACCCCGGGTGCCGGACGCACGCGCACCTGTACTTCGCCGACTGAGCCTCGCCGCTCGAAGGAGACCCGCGACCGGCTTCGAGCCGCGCGAGGAGCCGCAGGGGGAGCGGTCAGAGGACGCTGTCCAGCGGGTCCGGGCGGGTGCCGAGCGCCGCGCGATTCGGCGCGCCCGTCTTCCGGAGGATCGCGCCCACGTGCTTCTCGACGGTCTTCACGGAGATCCCGAGCCGGCTCGCGACCTGCTTGTAGGCGAGCCCCTCCTCGAGGAGCCCGCGGACCTCGCGCTCGCGCGCGGTGAGCGGCCTGCCCGGCCCGGAGCCGCCCGGCGTCGTGAACAGGTCGGCCCCGACGAGCGAGTCCCCGCGCGCCGCGGCGACGACCGCGCGCGCGAGCCCCGCGCCGTCGACGTCGTGGCTCACGAAGCCGACCGCGCCGCCCTGCGCGGCGTCGCGGACGCGGTCGTCCGCGACCGACCCGACGAGGAGCACCACGGCCGCGTGCGGGTGCGACGCGCGCAGGTAGGAGGTGAGCTGCACGCCGTCGACGTGCGGCATGTGCAGCGGCCCGAGGACGACGTGCGGGTGCAGCAGCTCGTACGCCTCGAGCGCCTGCGCCGGGTCGGCGACCTCGCCCACCACCTGCACGTCGGGCTCGACGGCGCCGAGCATGTGCACGAGGCCCGCGCGGACCACGGGGCTCGGGTGGACGACGAGCACGCGCCACCGCGACCGGGTCCCGTCCGCGAGGCCGGTCGCGTAGGGGACCTCGGCCCGCACGCGCGTGCCCCAGCCGGGCGTCGAGTCCACCACCACCGTGCCGCCCAGGTGCCGGGTCCGCGCCCACAGCCCCTGCAGCCCGAGGCCACGAGTCTGCCCCGGTTCAGGCGGCAGCCGGAGGGCCGCCGCGTCGAACCCGTCGCCGTCGTCCTCGACGATCGCCGCGACCGACTCGTCCCCGAACACCAGCCCGACGCGCACCGAGCGCGCGTGCGCGTGGTCGACGACGTTCGTCAGGCACTCCTGGACCACCCGGAAGAGCTGGCGGGACACGTCCTCCGCGAGCGGGCGCTCGTCGCCCACGGTCACGAGCCGCGTCTCGAGCGACGCCGCCGAACCCGCCCACGTGAGCTCGAGCCCGACCGCCTCGGCGAGCGACCGCCCGTCGAGCAGGGACGGCCCCAGGCCGAGCGCCGTCCGGCGCGTCTCGGCGAGCGCGGCGCGGGCCGCGGCTCGCGCCCTGCGGACGGCGTCACGCGCCCCGCCCGACGACGACCCGTGCGTCCCGGTCGCGGTCGCGAGCCGCTCCTCCGCGCCGTCGAGCTCGAGCAGCACCGCCGCGAGGCCGCGCCCGACCGTGTCGTGCACGTCCCGGACCACGCGGTCACGCTCCGCGAGGGTCGCCGCCTCCTGCGCGCGCCGCGCCGCCTCGGCGTGCAGGCGGGCGTTCGTGATCGCGATCGCCGCGTGCGTCGCGAACAGCTCGAGCAGCGCCGCCTCCGCCGGCGTGAAGCGGCGCAGCGGGTCGCGGCTGAACACCACGCACGCCCCCACGATCGACCCGTTCCACCGGATCGGGACCCCGATCACGCCGTGCAGCGCGCTCCGCTCCGGCTCCGGGATGTGGCCGCCGGCGACCTGCGCGTACTCGTCGAGGATCACCGGCGAGCGCCGACGCACCACCTCGCCCGTGACGCCCTCGTCGAGCGGGTACGTGCGCCCGGCCCGGCACGCGACCCCCAGGTCGACCTCCTTGCGGTACGTCCCCGCGGCCTCGTCGACCGTGCACACCGAGCCGCTGTCACAGCCCAGCAGCTCCATCGTGTGCCGCAGGATCCGCTCCAGCAGCGGCTCCAGGTCGAAGTGACCCGCCAGGTCGCCGGCCATGCGCGCGAGCGTGTCGAGCTGGCGCTCCGCCGGCGGGGTGGGGGTCGCGGAACCCGCCGACCTGGCCGCAGGGTTCGCCGTCGGACGGCTCGTCGTCGTGCCCACGCTCGCACTCCTCGGACGGTGGCGACGGCCCAGCACACGTCCGCGGCGTCGTCGCCAGAGCGGTCCCCTGCTCTGCGCATTGTCCGCCGCCGGCCGGGGAAGAGCCAGGGAACGCGGAGATGAACCGGCCGCCCCCGCACCTCGTGTCAGGGGTGAGGTCCGCACGACCCCGCCACCGGCGGGACGACGTCGGCGGCGGCCGGGAGGAGCACGACATGGGACGACGCACGGCACGAGCCGGAGCAGTGGGACTGGCGCTCGCGGGCGCGCTGGCGCTCGCGGCCTGCAGCTCGGGAGACTCGGGAGGCTCGGGCGGCGGTGGCACGGACCCGGCGCCGTCGACAGCCGCAGGCTCCGGTGGCGCGGTCGAGGTCGAGGCTCACCAGGGCGACCTCGGCACCTACCTCACCGACAGCAAGGGCAACACGCTCTACCTCTTCGTCGCCGACCCGGCCGGGAAGTCCACGTGCTCGGGCTCGTGCGCGGCGGCATGGCCGCCCCTCGTGGCGTCCGGGAAGCCCACCGCCGGCGACGGCGTGGACGCCGCGAAGCTCACGACGATCATGCGTGACGACGGCAGCGAGCAGGTCGCGTACGACGGCCACGCGCTCTACTACTTCGTGAAGGACACGTCGGCGGGCGCGACCACCGGTCAGGGCGTCGACGGGTTCGGCGCGCTGTGGTGGGTCGTGGCGCCGTCGGGCTCCGCGATCACGAGCATGGCCGGGTCGTCGCCGTCGCAGTCGTCGCAGGGCGACCTCGGCTACTGAGTCCCGCCGCCCGCCGTGTTCGCCGATGGTGATGTGGTCGGGTTCGCGGGTGGGTGCGCCGAGGTGGTTCGGGCTGTCGTGCTTCGGCCCTGGGGGCCGTGCGCACTCCTTGACGCCCTTCACCACCTCCCCGCACCCACCCGCTCGACCCGTCGGCTCACCCCCGATGTCGGACCACGCGCACGTCGGTGTCGTCGTCGAGCATGCGGTTGCGCACCGCTCGCTTCGTCGAGCATGCGGTGAGGCACGGGCGCTGGCGCCGAACATGCGAGTGGTCACATGGTCAGCGCGGACATGGTGCGTGTTCGCATGATCGGCCGTAGCGGCAGGGCTGATCGCATGGTCGGCACGTCACCGTCGGCGAACGGAGCGTCGCCGTCGGCGGTTCAGGACTCGGGGGCCGGCTCCGGGGCGAAGGCGGCGAGGAACGTGTCGACGCCCTCGGTGACGGCTCGGTCGACGACAGCCGGGTCGACGGGCCGGGCGCCGAACCCGCTGTTGACGAGCGGCTCGTCGCTCACGAGAGCCATGAGCTGGCGGGCGGCGCGGCCGGGGTCGCGCAGGCGCAGGTGGCCGGTCGCGGCGAGCTGCGCGAGCTTGCCGGCGAGGAGGTCGAGCGTGCGGTCCCGGTTGCCGTCCCGGACGCGCGAGATGAGCTCGGGGAACCGGGCTCCCTCGACGAGCTGGAGCCGCATGGTCGCGGAGCCGGCGCCGCCCTGGAGGCAGTGCACCAGGCTGCGGGCGAGGGTCTCGAGCTCGGCCCGCAGGTCCTCGGGGTTCGTGGAGGTCGCGGCGATGACGTCCGCGACCCGCGCGTTCGCGTCCTGCGACGACGTCTCGACGACGGCGGCGAACAGCCCGGCCTTGTCGCCGAAGTGGTTGTAGATCGTGGGTTTCGCGACGCCGGCGACCTCGGCGACCTCGTCGAGGTTGGTGTCGGCGTAGCCCTGGCGCGCGAAAACGTCGAGCGCCGCGTCGAGGATCGCGCGGTGCTTGTCGACGCGTCGCGTCGTCCCGGTCACCACCATGACCCCATCGTAGCCGGAGTGGATCGGGGGTTGCGCTCGTTGTACTCGTGAGTTCAAAATTAACGCATGAGTACAACTGAGCGTCCTCTCGGGTATTCGGCGGCGTCGCCCACGCTGGCGCCGGGCCGGTCCGAGCCCCGCCTCGGACCCCGCCTCGCCCTCCTTGTCGCTGGCGGCCTCCTCGCGCTCCTCAACACGACCGTCACGGGCGTCGCGATCCCCGACGTCGCCGCCGACCTCGACGCCCCGCTCGGCACCGTCCAGTGGGTCGGCACCGCGTACGTGCTCGCCGTGGCCGTCGCGATCCCCGTGAGCGGGTGGGCGTCGATCCGGTTCGGCATCCGCGCCCCTGGCTCGCGGCGCTCGCGCTCTTCGGCGTGGGGGCGGCGGCCTCGGCGTTCGCCTGGTCCCTCCCGGCGCTCGTCGTGGCCCGCGCCGTCCAGGGGTTCGGGGGCGGGATGCTCGAGCCGCTCATGCTGACCGCCGTCGCGACCCTCGCCGGCCCCGCCCGGATGGGCCGGATCATGGGCCTCGTCGCCGGTGCGATCGGCATCGGGCCGCTGCTCGGGCCGCTCCTGGGCGGTGTCGCCGTCGACGCGATCGGCTGGCGCGGGCTCTTCGCGGCCTTCGTCGTCGCGGCCGCAGCGGTCCTCGTCGTCTCGTGGCGCGCGCTGCCGGGCGGCGTGCCGCTCGACCCCGCGCTCCGTCTCGACCGGCTCGGGCTGGCCCTCCTCTCCGTGGGCTCCGTCGCGGTCCTCGTCGGCCTCGCCGAGACGTCCGAGGACGGCGGGACGCTCGCCGTCGTCGGGCCGATCGTGCTGGGGCTCTCCGTCCTCGCCGCGTTCGCGCGGCACGCCGCCCGCCGGGGCGGCGCCGCCGTCGTCGACGTGGCCGTCCTGCGGAACCCGACCGTGCTCTCCGCGACGCTCGTCATGCTCACCCTCGGCCTCGCGATCTACCCGCTGTTCTACGGGCTGCCGCAGTTCTTCCAGGGCGTGCGCGGGTACGGGGTGCTCGCGTCCGGCCTGCTGCTCGCACCCCAGGGCGCCGGGTCGCTCGTCGGGATGATCCTGGGCGGGCGGCTCTCCGACCGCGTGAGCGCCCGGGTCCTCGTGCCGTCCGGGGCGGCGGCCGTCGTCGTCGGGATGGCGGTCTACCTCGTCGTCGGCCCGACGGCGCCGATCGCCGTCCTGGTCGCGACGTCCGTGGCCGCGGGGCTGGGCGTCGGGTTCGTGGGCGGTCCCACGACGTCGTCGCTGTACCGGGTGCTCACGCCCCACGAGATCCCGAACGCCACGACCACGCTGTTCGTCGCGAACCAGCTCGGCGGTGCCGTCGGGATCGCGGTGCTCACGGGCATCGTCACGGCCGCCGGCGGCGCGCACGCCACCGGGTGGACACCGGTCGCCGGGGGCACGCCGTTCTGGCTGCCCGTCCTCGCGGGCGTCGCGGTCGCCGTCGGCGGGCTGTGGCTCCCGCGCGGGGTGACGCTGTCGGAAGGGACGGCGCAGCCTCAGTAACTGCGGCCGTCGGTGCACAGACGCCCGCAGCCCGTCGGTGCTCCACGGCACCTGCTGCCTTCGCGATTCTTGCGTGGATCCGATCCCGGGCCTCGTCTCGATCTGGGGAACCCGGTTGCACCCCGCCCCGCAGTACGAGCGCATCGCCCTCGGCCTCGCCGCGGGCGAGTAAGGGGTCGGAGGACTCGAGCGTCGTGCGGGCGCGGGGCACCACTCCTGCTGCATGCCGTGGGGGCCGGGCGTTTCGGGTAACGTGCCGGGGCGGCTGGAAGGTCGCCCGGTCCGACGGGGCGGGGACGTCGATGAGGGAGGGTGCGATGCCGCGACGCGGGGGTCGACCGACTGTCTATGACGTGGCGGAGCGCGCCGGGGTGTCGATCGCGACGGTCTCGTTCGTGTTCAAACAGCCCGGACGTGTCCGTGACACCACACGAGCCGATGTCCTGCGCGCGGCGCGCGAACTCGGGTACGTACCGAGCGCGAGTGCGCGCGGCCTGGCTAATGGGAGCACCGGCGCTCTGGGGCTGTACTCGTTCGACATGCTCCTGGAGACGGCAAAGTTCGTCTCGGGGCTTCCGTCCGGCCCGGCCGAAGAACCTGACCCCCGGTCGTTCCCGTTGTATGTCGACGAGGTGCAGCGCGGGTTCGAGCTGGAGTGCTGGCAGCAGGGGATGGCGCTGCTCCTGAGCGCCGAGCGCTCTTCCGGGGTGTCGGTCATGGCGGGTGTCGCGGGCCGTGTGGACGGGCTGGCCGTGTTTCCGGGCGCGATCTCAACGGAGGAGCTGGAGCTGACCGCTCGCGCGATCCCGGTGTTGGCCTTCAGCAGGGCTCCCCAGGACGGGGCCGTGCACTACGTGACGGTCGACAACCGCGGGGGCGTGCGTGCTCTGCTCGCGCACCTGGTCGACGTCCACGGCGTGCGCCAGACGCGGTTCGTCGGCGCCCCCGTGCTGCCGGACCTCGCGGAGCGGTTCGCCGGCTACCAGGAGGCGTCGGCCAGGACGGCCGTGCCGGACGACGCGCCGCCCGTGGGTGCGGAGGGGGCTGGGCGGCCGAGCTCGCGGCTCTCGTGGAGGCGGGGAGCTCCCGGACGCGCTGTTGTGCGCGAGCGACCAGCTCGCAGTCACGGTGCTGGACGTGCTGCGCGACCTGGGGGTGGGCGTCCCGGGTGACGTGATCGTCACCGGGTTCGACGGGATCCTCGCGGGTCGTGTCGCGCGGCCCGCCCTGACGACCGTGCGGCAGCCGCTGGTCGAGATGGGGCGGCACGCGGCCCGCGTTCTCGTGGAGCAGATCAGGGGCGTCGGGGCGTCGTCGGGTTCGCGCCAGTTCGACGTCAGGCTCGTGGTGCGCGAGAGCTGCGGCTGTCGCGCCGCCGGGTGAGGACCCCGGCTCCTGATCCGTTGACTTGTCGTCGTGGCGGGGTGCCGGGTAACGTGCCCACGTCTGTTAAGCGCTTAGATCAGTTAAGCGCATAGATCGGTTGAGGCACGCACATCTCGACCGGGAGCTCGATGACCTCAAGGAGGAGCGACATGAGACGAGGCACCACAAGCACCGGCCTGACGGCCCTGGCACTGGTGGCGGCGCTGGCCCTCGCCGCGTGCGGCCGGTCCGATGACCCCACCGCCGGAGCCGACGCCGACACGACGACGACCGTGGGAGACGGGCCCGCCACCGGGAACCTGACCATCTGGGCCGAGGGCGCCGAGGGCGACGCGCTCAAGGACTTCGCCGTCGGCTTCACCAAGGAGAACCCGGACGTGAAGATCGACGTCACGTCGATCCCGTGGGCCTCCGCCCACGACAAGTTCGTCACCGCCGTCGCAGCAGGCAACACCCCGGACCTCGCGATGGTCGGGACCACCTGGATGGCGGACTTCAAGGACGCGTTCGCCCCCGTGCCGTCCGACGTCGAGACGGGCGACCTGTTCAGCGGCGCCCTCGACGCCGATGGCCTGGCCCTGCCGTGGTACGTCGACACCCGGGTGCTCTTCTACCGCACCGACCTCGCGAAGAAGGCCGGCTGGGACAGCGCCCCGACCACGTGGGACGAGCTCGAGCAGCTCGCGTCGGACTACCAGACGAAGGCCGGCACCAAGTTCGGGATGCGCATGCCCTCCGGCGGCGACGGGTCGTTCCGTGACTCGCTCTGGCTGCCCTGGTCCAACGGCGCTTCCCTGACGAACAGCGACAACACCGCGTGGACGCTCGACAGCGCGCCGATGGTCGAGGCCTACGACTACCTGGCGAGCTTCTTCACGAAGAAGATCTCCGACCCCGACGCCGACATCTCGACGGGCGCGGCCGAGGCGGACTTCGTGTCCGGGCGCACGCCGATGTTCGTGGGCAGCCCGGCTTCCGTCAGCACCATCGCCTCCGTTGGCGGCGACGGCTTCGACTCTAAGTACGCGACGGCCGTCCTGCCGGCCGCCGAGTCGTCGACCTCGTTCCTCGGCGGGTCGAACCTCGCCGTGTTCAAGAAGAGCGGCAACCAGTCGAGCGCCTGGAAGTTCATCGAGTGGATGCTCGAGCCCGCACAGCAGGTCGCCTGGTACAAGGCGACGGGCGACCTCCCGGCCTCGCAGAAGGCGTGGGACGACGCGACGCTCTCCTCCGACGCCAAGCTCGCCGTCTTCGGCAAGCAGCTCGAGTCGGCTGAGGCGCCGCCCACGTCGACGAGCTGGAAGGAGGTCTCCGTGGCCGCCGAGGGCGCCGTGGAGAAGATCGCGCGCGGCAAGCAGACGGCCGCCGAGGCGCTGAAGGCGCTGCAGTCCCAGGCCGGCAGCATCGGGGTGGGATGACGTGACCGTCGCAGCGGACCACACGCGCGGCCCCGTGAGGTCGCGTCGTCGCAGGCAGGCGCTCATCGCATGGATGTTCGCCCTCCCGTTCGTCCTGGTCTTCGGTGCGTTCATGGTGGTTCCGCTGGTCAGCTCGTTCGGGATGTCCTTCACCGACCTGTCGGCCAAGGACATCCCGAACCCGCTGGCGGTCAACTTCGTGGGCCTCGACCAGTACGCCCAGCTCTTTGGGGACACCCGGTTCCTGAACGCGCTCAAGGTCACGGGCCTCTTCGTCGTCATGGGGATCCCCACGACGGTCGCTTTCGCGCTCGTCCTTGCCCTCGCGCTCAGCTCGGGCATCACGAAGTTCCGGTCGGCGTTCCGCGTGGGCTTCTACGCGCCCGTCGTGACGAGCATCGTCGCGGTGTCGGTGGTCTGGCGCTACCTCCTGCAGGACGACGGCCTCGTCAACACCGCCCTGGGCTGGGTCGGGATCGACGGGCCGGCCTGGCTGAGCAGCACCACCTGGGCGCTCCCGGCTCTGACCGGGATGGCAGTCTGGCGCCACGTCGGCACCCTCATGGTCATCTTCATCGCCGGCCTCCAGGGCATCCCCGACGACGTCCAGGAGGCCGCGAAGGTCGACGGGGCCGGGCCGTTCCGCCGGCTGTGGAGCATCACACTGCCGCTGCTGAAGCCAACGATCCTGCTGGGCGTCGTCCTTATCTCCGTGAGCTTCCTGCAGTTCTTCGAGGAGGCGTTCGTGATGACCCAGGGCGGTCCGCTCGACTCGACCCGGTCCGTCGCCTACTACACGTACGAGAAGTTCGGCATCGGACAGTACGGGCTCGCATCCGCAGCGAGCTACGTGCTCTTCGCCGCGATCGCCCTGTTCTCGCTGCTGCAGTTCCGCCTGCTGCGGTCCCAGGACTGAGGGGAATGACCATGACTCGACACCCGAGCGTGGCCGCACGGCCGCGCACCCGCCGCTCGATGAACCCGTGGAAGGCCGTCACCTACGCCGTCCTCGTCGTCGGCGTCGTCGTCTGGCTGCTGCCGTTCGTCTGGATGCTGCTCGGCTCCGTCAAGACGCCGGGTGAGGTCCTCCAGCGGCCGCCGACGTGGTGGCCGCACCACTTCACCCTGGAGAACTTCCGGACCTGGCTGACCGAGCTGAACTTCGGCCAGTTCTTCACGAACAGCATGGTCGTCGCCCTTGTGACGGTGCTCGGCAATATCCTGTTCTGCTCGATGGTCGGCTACGCGCTGGCGAAGCTCGAATTCCGTGGCAAGAAGATCCTGTTCGGCCTCGTGATGGTGACGCTCATGGTGCCGGGCATCGTGACGTTCATCCCGCTGTTCGTGATCGTCTCGAAGCTCGGGCTCGTCAACAGCTACCTCGCGCTGATCCTGCCGTTCCTCACGCAGCCGATCGGGGTGTTCCTGATGCGCCAGTTCATGTCGGCAATCCCGGACCCGTTGCTCGAGGCAGCCCGCATCGACGGCGCCGGCGAGCTGCGGATCTTCTTCCGGATCGTCCTGCCGCTGTGCGGGCCACCGATAGCGACACTTGGGATCCTCACGTTCCTGTCCTCGTGGAACAACTTCCTGTGGCCGCTCGTCGCGGCCCAGAGCGAGAAGATGTACACCCTCCCCGTGGCCCTGTCGCTGTACTCGACGGGCGAGAACGCCACCAACTACGGGCTCCTCCTTGCCGGATCCGTCCTCATCATCACGCCCATCGTCCTTCTGTTCGTGTTCCTGCAGCGCCACTTCGTGCAGGGCATCGCGACCACCGGACTGAAGTAGACGCCGCGCATCGCGGCCACCGGAGACCTCAGAACCTTGACGGACCACAGCACCGTGCTCACCTTTCCCGACGGCTTCCTCTGGGGAGCGGCCACCGCCGCGCACCAGGTGGAGGGCAACAACCTCAACACCGACTGGTGGGTCCGGGAGCACGCTCCCGGCACCGACCTCGCCGAGGCGAGCGGAGACGCCGCCGACAGCTACCACCGCTACCCGGAGGACATCGCCCTGCTCGCCGAGTTGGGCTTCGGCTCCTACCGGTTCAGCATCGAGTGGGCGCGGATCGAACCGGAGGAAGGCGTCTTCTCCGCTGCCGAGCTCCTGCACTACCGGGCGATGGTCGAGACCTGCCTGGCGTACGGCCTCGAACCGGTCGTGACCCTCCACCACTTCACGCACCCCCGCTGGTTCGTCGACGCCGGCGGCTGGCACTCGCCGCGCGCTGTCGACCTGTTCACCCGGTACGTGGAGCACGCTCTCCCCGTCCTGGGTGACGACGTCCGGTGGGTCTGCACGATCAACGAGCCGAACATCCTCTCGATGACGTACCGGGGGACGCGCGGCGCCGAGCTGGCTGCCGCGACGCTCCCCGCGCCCGACCCGCAGGTCTCGGAGGCGCTCGTCGCAGCGCACCGGGCGGCCCGGCTCGTCCTCGCGGCCGAGACCGACGCCGCGACCGGCTGGTCCGTCGCCACCCAGGCGTTCCAGCCCCTTCCCGGGTACGAGGACGCGACCCGCGAGTATCGGCGCGCCCGCGAGGACCTGTTCCTCGAGGCGGCCGTCGGTGACGACTACATCGGGGTCCAGGCCTATCTGCGGACGTTCCTCGGACCGCACGGGCCGGTTCCGGTGCCCGACGACATCGAGCGCACCCAGACGGGCTGGGAGTTCTTCCCCGAGGCCCTCGGCGTCGGGGTGCGGCACGCGTGGGACCTTACCCAGGGCACCCCCGTCCTCGTCACGGAGAACGGGATCGCGACCGACGACGACGACCGGCGCATCGCGTACACGATCGGCGCCCTCGCCGGCCTGCGCGCCGCGATGGACGACGGCGTCGACGTGCGCGGGTACCTGCACTGGTCGGCCCTGGACAACTACGAGTGGGGCTCGTACGCCCCCGGTTCGGGCTGGTCGGGTGGGACCCGCAGACGTTCGAGCGCACGGCGAAGCCGAGCGGTCGGTGGCTCGGCGAGGTCGCGCGGACCGGCAGGCTGACGACGCAAAATGGGCCACGGCCCAGCGAGGAGTGGCCCGCCTGGGCCACCGTGACGGAGGTGCGGTGAGGATGGGTCCGACGACGGGTTCGAGGGTCATGGCGCACCGGGGCGACTCGGCACGGTTCGCCGAGAACACCCGGGCTGCCTACGTAGGCGCCGTCCAGGCTGGGGCGGACGGCATCGAGTGCGACGTCCGCTTCACCCGCGACCGGCAGCTCGTCTGCCTGCACGACCCCACGGTGGACCGCACGTCGAACGGGCACGGCCCTGTCGAGCATCACACGCTCGCTGAGCTTCGCTCGCTCGACTGGAGCTCCTGGCATCCTGGCGACATCGCGACTTTGCCGTCCAGCGCCGTCGGGCCTCAGATCCTCACGCTGCCCGAGATGATCGAGGTCGTGCTCGCGGAGCTCGGTAGCGGCGACCGCCCGTTTGACCTGGCGATCGAGACCAAGCACCCGAGCCCGTTCGGCCACCTCGTCGAGGACGACGTGGTCCGGATCCTCGACGCATTCCGCGCCACTGGCCAGCTGAACCGCCTCGCGATTCGGATCATCACGTTCTCGCGCGCCGCGGCCGCGCACCTGCACGAGATCGGAGCGCCTTACCATGTGGAGCTGCTCGTCGACGAGATCGACGAGGACGCTCTCTCTGGTCGGCTACCGGCGGGTGTCAGAACGCTCGCGCCTGCGATCGGAGCGTTGCGTGCGCACCCGGACGTCGTGCAAACACTTGGTCGCCGGGGATACGACGTGCACCCGTGGACCGTCGACGACATCGACGACGCCCGCTTCGCCCAGGACCTCGGTGTCAGCATCATCACGACGAATCGGCCGGGCCCCATCAGGGCGGCGCTCGGATGAGCGACACACTGCGTCGGCCGGAGGGCCTGTTCGACGCCTACTTCTTCGACCTGGACGGCACGATCTACCTCGGTGGGGAGCTGCTTCCCGGCGCAGCGCGCACAGTCCGGGAGTTACGACGGCGCGGGATTCCCGTGCGCTTCCTGTCCAACAACCCGACCAAGGACCCGGCGCGGTACGC
Organism: Luteimicrobium album; assembly: GCF_030161555.1. Taxonomy (GTDB): domain Bacteria; phylum Actinomycetota; class Actinomycetes; order Actinomycetales; family Cellulomonadaceae; genus Luteimicrobium; species Luteimicrobium album. The sequence continues at coordinate 1,292,519 of NZ_BSUK01000001.1, read as the reverse complement.
CCACAAGCTGGAGTCCCTGGGGCTTCCCACCTCGCCGGGTGACGTCGTGAACACCGTGGTGTCGATGGTCCGGTGGCTGGAGCGAGAGCATCCGGCTGCCACGATCTTCGCTATCGCGGAGGCGCCCTTGCAGCAGGCTCTGGCGCGAGCGGGCTTCGTGCTGAGTGAGGACCCGGCCGAGATCGACGTGGTGGTCGCGAGCTACGACCGCGGCTTCGTGTACCGCAAGCTGCAGATCGCGTTCGACGCACTGCGCAGCGGGAGGGACGTCGTTCTGGTGACGACTAATCCGGACCCGTACTGCCCGTTGCCCGGAGGTGCGGCGGAGCCGGACGCCGCGGCGGTTGTCGCCGCGATTGAGGCCTGCACCGGAGTGATGTGTACCAAGAACGTCGGCAAGCCCGACCCGGACATCCTCACCGCCGCGCGCGCGGGCATCGAGGCCAGCATCGAACGGTGTGTCATGGTCGGCGACCGGATCGGCACCGATATTGCGATGGCGTTGGCGGCAGGCATGACGCCGGGTCTCGTGCTCACGGGGGAGGCGACCGAGGACGACGCGCGGGGCCTGTTCGCGGGCGGCTTCCCGGGCTACGCGATGCGCCGAGTAGACCATCTGATCCCCGCGGCGGTCTGGGACGAACTGGGTTGGACAGAGGGCGAGAACTGACGACGAAAGGGCGACGACATGCAGTGGTGGTCAGCGGACTCTCTCTCTGAGCTCGGTTCTCTCCTGCTGGCCTTCGCGTTGGGAGCATGCATCGGGTTCGAGCGGCATCGGAGGCTGAAGAGTGCGGGCCTGCGTACGCACGCCGTAGTCGGTGTCGGATCGGCGGCGTTCACGCTCGTCTCCGCGCACGGGTTCTCCAACGTGCTCGGTGCCGACGTCGGCCTCGACCCGTCGCGCATCGCCGCGCAGATCGTCTCCGGGATCGGCTTCCTCGGTGCCGGGGTGATCTTTGTCAGGGGTGACGGCGTCCGCGGTCTGACGACGGCGGCGTCGGTCTGGCTGAGTGCCGCCGTCGGCATGGCCTGCGGCGCTGCCCTGCCGGTCGTGGCGTTGGGTGCGACGGCCCTCTACCTCGTGGCCGTCACCGGGCTGACGAGCATCGCGCGGCTCGTGACGCCGGAGGCCCGCACGACGACGGTCCTGGTCCGCTACCGCGTGGGCAAGGGCGTTCTGCGGACGGCGCTCGAGCTCGCTGTGGAGCACGGCTTCCGTGCGAGCCTTGAGAGCTCGCGAGTCCTCGAGCGTTCCGGCCACAAGGACCGGGTCGAGGCAAGGCTTCAGGTGTCTGGGACGAACGGTGACGCCGGGGACCTGGTTGCTGTGTTCGCGGAGATCCCCGGGATGTCGTCGGTCAGGCTGGTCGCCGAAGATGTCTGATGTATTCGGTGGGAGGACGCCGCCCCGAGGGCTCACCGGTGAACGGGGCCGTGCCGCGCGTGGCATGCCGTTGGGATAGTTCACTCCCGGCACAACGAGGTGCGCCACGGCCTAGATGTGATGTCCAGGCAGGTTGTTGTCGATCCTGCTGATGGGTGGGGCTCCGATGGCGGAGTGGTGCCTGTGGTGATTGTAGAAGTGGAGCCAGCCGGGTAGCGCGGATCGGCGCTCGGATTCGGATCCGTAGAAGCGGGCGTAGGCCCAGCCGTCGGCGAGGGTGCGGTGGAAGCGCTCGATCTTCCCGTTGGTCTGCGGCCGGTAGGGGCGGGTCTTCTTCGCGGTGATCCCGAGCTGCGTGCAGGCGTCGCGCCAGGCGTGGGACTTGTAGGCAGACCCGTTGTCCGAGAGAACCCGCTCGACGGTGACGCCGCGGGCAGCGAACCAGGACACCGCGCGGCGCAGGACACCGATCGCGGTGTCTGCCTTCTCGTCGGCATGGATCTCTGCGTAGGCGACGCGGGAGTGGTCGTCGATCACGGTATGCACGAACGCAGTGCCGAGCTTGGGCTCGTGACGGTGGTTCCTGTTCTTCGTGCGGTTGGCGGTGGCTTCCCGGTTGCGCTCGCCTTGGACGCGTCCGACGAATCGCCAGCCGCCACCATCGGGGATGTTGCCGAACTTCGTGACGTCGACATGGATCAGCGAGCCGGGGTGGTCGTGCTCGTAACGGCGGATCGACTCACCGCTAACTCGGTCGATATGGCTGAGCCTGTTGATCCGGCAGCGCACCAGGACCGCGTGAACGGTCGATGCGGGCAGGCCGAGCTCGCCGGCGATCTGTATCGGTCCCAGTCGGCGTCGCCACCGCCTCTTCACGATCTGCTTAACCACGGGCAGTGGTGTCTTCGTCGGCATCGACCATGGTCGGCTCGAACGATCGGCCATCCCGGCGGGTCCCTCCGAACGCAGCCGGGCCGCCCACTTGCGGGCAGTGACGGGCGAGACCATGAACATCTTCGCTGCGACCTGCGGCGACCAGTGATCCTCGACGATCAAGCGCGCCAGCCGCAGCCGGGCACGCGGGGTCAGAGCAGCGTTAGCGTGGGACACGAGGGCCTCCCGGTTCGTGAAGCGGTTGAACTCAACAACTCCACTTCACAACCGGAGGCCCTCACCCTCAGCTCTTCACGGCCGTGTCGCCGAAACAACGTCCCTGGACATCACACCTAGATCCTGATCCTCACCGGCGACGCGGCGGAGACGCTCGAAGTCTTCTACCCCTACCAACGGCTCCAGGAGGCCGGGTACGAGGTGGACATCGCCGCCCCCGAGAAGAAGAGGCTGCAGTTCGTCGTCCACGACTTCGTGGACACGTTCGACACATACACCGAGAAGCTCGGGCGCACGTGGGAGGCGGACGTCGCCTTCCGCGACGTGAACCCCGACCACTACGTGCCCGTCGCCGTGCCCGCAGATCGCGGTCGACGTCGTCGACGGCAACCTCGTGTCCGCGCGGGCGTGGCCCGACGACGGCCCGTGGATGAAGGCGCTCCTCGGGGTGCTCGAGAAGGCCGGCGTCCGATGCGCGGAGGGGCGGCGCGGCGCGCCGCCCTCCGCGCCCGAGGCCGGTCAGGGCACGAGCTCGCCGTTCGCGACCCGTACGGAGCCCACGGTGACGTCGCCGAGCAGCATCGGCTCGGACGCGATCTTCAGCACCGAGGTCCCGGTTCCCTTGCTCGGCGCACCCTTCCACACGCGGGCTCCGTCCACGTACAGGTCGAAGGTGTGGTCGGCGTGCACGACGGCGCGGTAGATATGGTCGACCGTCGTGTCGAGCGTGGAGATTGTGGTCGCGTCGCCGTAGCCATCCGCGACCGTCCCGGTCGCCCCGTGGTTTAGCACAACCCGGGCGTAGTACGCGCCGGAACGAACGCCGACCTCTGAGCTGCCTGCGTTCGCCGAGTCGTTGGTGTGCGCCGTGAACTCGAAGGTGAAGGCGCCGGTCGGCGCGGCGAAGCCGGTCCGGGTGACAGCCTTGTAGAACGCTGTGCTGCTGTCGACGAGGCGGAGCGCGCCGTCGGACCAGTTCGCGGTCCCGCCGTTGCCGCCAGGCGTCCATGCAGCGCCCGAGTCCATCGGGTCGTCGACGACGTCCCAGGGCCCCGTCGGCGTGGTGGTCCCGCCCTCGTCGGAGGTGGTGGTGACGGTGTAGGGGGCGTTGGTGGCGCGGTGGGAGCCGTTGTTGTCGGGGTCGTCGTCCCAGGTGGTGTAGACGTCCCATTCTCCCGAGGTGGGGAGGTCGGGGGTCCAGGTGATGGTGGCGGTGGCTGGGGTGGCTTTGTCGGCGTAGACGAGGTCGCCGCCTTGAGAGGTGGGCTTGTCGGCGTGGGTCCAGGTGCCGGTGGTGGTGGCTCGGTCTTCGTCGAGGGTGATGGTGGTGTCGTCCTGGCGGAACTGGACGGCGTCGGCGACGACGCGGTTGTTCGCGTCGTTGGTGAGGGTGATGTGGCAGTTCTTCCCGGCTTCGCACGTGTACCGGCCGAGGTACTCCCACGTGGTGCCGCTCGCGGGTGCGCGGGTCTGGTCGATCGTGTGCCTGGTGGTCGGGTCGGTGTCGACCCGCTGGAAGGCGACGGCGTCGGCTGCGAGCACCGTCGACGTGCCTCCCGCGACGAGGGTGAGGCTCGTCGAGGACTGACCCTTGGTCATCGTGCGCGGCCCGCCGGGTACCTCGACCCAGCCTGGCGTGCTGACGTCGATGGTCTGGTCGGCTTGTTGGAGGCCGCCGTCCTCCCACGTGAGGCTGACCTTCTGGGTGCCGGTGAGCCCGGCGGGCACGTGGACCAGGACTTGGTAGTCACCGTCACTACCGAGGTAGGGCGTGTAGCGCGCAAAGTCGTCGGCCTGCACGGCCGCGGTCGCTGCCGCGTCCTTTCCGTAGGTCTTCGCGTACGCCGTCGTTCGAGTCAGCCCGCTCGAGGAGGTCCCGTCGACGTCGTTGTCCATAACGATCGTGTCGTCGCCGGGGGTGGTCTGGACCGGGGAGGGTTCGGCGTCGGTGCCGCCGAAGGTGAGGGTTTCGTCGTAGCGGGTGGTGCCGGACTTGGTGACGGTCAGGTGTAGGTCGAGGTTCTTGGTGGGTGCGGGGCCGGTGACGATGTCGTGGGTGACGTAGCCGCCGAGGGGGACGTCCTGGGTGAAGGTGCCGGTGTTCAGGGCCTCGCCAGTGTCGCGGTTGGTGAGGGTCCAGGTGGCGGTGAGGGCGGTGGTGCGGTCTTTGAGGTCGGAGTTGAACAGGTAGAGGGTGCGACCGGCGGAGTAGGACGTCGTGAGGCTGGAGGACTTCATGGCGTTGTCGACCCAGTCTTTGTCGAAGACGGCGACGGGTGCGTAGGAGTCGGCCCACAGTTGTTGGGACGAGGGGGTGTATTCGGGCATGGTGTTGTCGGTGGCCGGGGTGGTGTAGGGGTTGAAGATCGAGTTCCACATGTATTCGGCGTGGTAGCCGGGGCCGTTGATCTGGTCTTTGGTCCACGGGATCTTGATCTTGGAGTGGGCCTGGTCGGGTAGGGCGAAGACCTTTTGGAAGTTGTAGAACGCGAGGGCGATCTTGGCGTCGTAGCCCAGGCTCATGCGTTGCTGGCGGAAGATGCGCATGGAGTCGACCACGGACGACCGGCGCGCGTCGTCCGTCAGCTTGATGTAGGACGCGTTCTCTTCGTAGTCGAACCACGTCTTGTTCGTCGTCTCGTGCAGGTAGGTGCCGCGATACCCGCCGGAGGCGACCGTATCGGTCTCCGCGTTGGTCGAGACCAGCTGGATGTCGGGGTTGACGGCGGGTTGCCCGGCATAGCCCGTCTTCATGCCTGCGGTGAGGTCATCGTTGTAGGCAGGATTCTCGTTGGAGATGGACCACATGACGATCGACGGGTTGTTCCGGTAGTGCTTGGCGATCTGCAGCATCATGGAGAGCCCGGACTGGCGGTACTGATCTGTGAGAAGGGGCTCCCACGTCCGGATGATGACGGGATTCTCGCCGATGAGCATCATGCCCTTCTCGTCCGCGATCTCGACGAGTTCCTTGTTGAGGGCCCAGCCGCGGTGGATGCGTAGGACGTTGATGTTCATGGATTTGGCGACGTCGATGACGTGGGAGAAGTAGGTGCGGGTCAGGGCCCAGTTGCCGTTGAACGTCAGGCCGTCCTGGGCGATGTTGTCGACGCCTTGGCCGACGGTGTTGGTCTCGATGGATTCTCCGAACAGGGCGGTGCGTACGCCGTTGACGTAGACGCCTCGCTTGGTGGGGTCGGAGCTTTCGACGGCGTGGACGTCGCGCACGCCGAACCGGTTGATGGCTTGGTCGAGCTGGAGGGGTCCGAGCTTGAGGGTGGTGACCATGTTGTAGAGGGTGGGGTCGTCGGGCCACCAGAGTTTGTAGTCGCGCCAGGTCTGGGTGACGGAGAGGGTGGTCTTGCCGGGTTTGAGGATGCGGGTGGGGTTGGAGGTGAACTTCAGGGCGGTCTTGCCGGCGGGCCAGGTCTTGATGGTGTTGGTGATGGAGACCGGGGCGGGTAGACGGGTCTGGTTGTTCACGGTGACTTCGACGGTGACCTTGTCGTGGTTCTGGTCGGGTCGCACGAACACGTCCTCGACCGAGACCGGGGGCACCGCTTGCATGGATACGTCCCCGAAGATCCCCGACTTCATGTCGTGGTAGCTGCGCGGCGTCGCGCCGTCGTTGCGGTTCCAGTACTCGCCCCGGACCCCGATCGGATACTTCATCACGTGGTCCTCGTTCGGTGACTCGCCGACGAAGTTCGCGGTGACGTCCTGGACGACGATGCGCAGGGTGTTGTGGTGGGAGCCGGGTTGGACGAGGTCGGTGATGTCGACGTCGAAGGGGTGAGTGCGAACTCGTGGGTGAAGTCGTCGTCCTCGAAGCCTGCGGAGTGGGCGAGCTTGCCGTTGACGTAGACCCAGGCCTTCCAGTCCACGCCTTCGAAGTGCAGCCGGACGTGGTTGCCCACGTAGGAGACGGGCACGTCGAAGGTGCGCCGGTACTCGCCCTTGTGCAGGTAGTGGTAGTAGGAGGGGAAGTCGAACTCGTCGACGCTGTTCCAGGCCATCGGGACGCGGACGTCGGTCCAGGTGTTCCAGTCCTTTTCGGGGACGGCGTCGATGGCGTCGCGGATGAAGGACCGGTCGAACTTCGAGTCGTCCTTCTCCCAGCCGAAGAACGGCATCTTGACGGGCTTGAACTGCCACGCGTCACCGTTGAGCGACACGTCCTTGCTCGGCGTGGTTCCGAGGAGCCGGGCCGGTGCCACCGCCGTCGGCGTGCCGATGCCGCGGGATCGCGTCGTCGCACCCGTGGCAGGGGCGGTCAGTGCGAACGCGAGCCCGAGCGTGGTCGCCAGTGCGACGAGTCGTGCGAGGGCGCGGCCCTTGTGCCTGCCTGGTCGGAGTGTCGCCATCGATCTCTCCCTGGGTACGGGTCGGCGTCGTCGCCGACGGGTCGTCGCGGCCAGCATGTGATGACCGGGTACCTACGGGTCAAGACCGATTATGCGGATTAGCAAGTAGGGAGCGCGGCCCTCTCTTGCTGCCGAAGAGCAAGTGCTGTGGGCTAATAATGCGCATTATCGAATTGACTGTGGCGAGCGACGGATCGCAGACTCGGCGGCACGGTGCCCCACACTCGAGGAGGAGAACGTGCCGCGCCATCGCATCACCCAGGCCGACGTGGCCACCATCGCCGGAGTCAGTCAGGCCACCGTGTCGTTCGTGCTCAACGACAGCGCTCCTGCCGGCGTCAGGATCAGCGCCGAGACCAAGCAGCGTGTGCTCGACGCGATCCGCATCACCGGGTACAGCGCCAACCCCGCGGCGCAGCGTCTGGCCGGAGGTCTCACGCAGATCCTCGGCGTCTTCACCTACGAGTCGACGTTCCCGCGCAGCGGACGCGGGTTCTACGGCAACTTCCTCGTCGGGATCGAGCACGCGGCAGAGCAGCTCGGGGTGGACATCCTCCTGTTCACCAGCGCGCGCGTCGTCGACGGCCGCCGGCAGCTCACCCGTGACGGCTGGCAGCGCCTCGGCGTCGCCGACGGCTGCCTGCTGCTCGGCCAGCAGGAGGACCGCGGCGAGCTGCAGCACCTGCTCGACACCAACTACCCGTTCGTCTTCATCGGAAAGCGTGGCAGTGACAGAGGACGGCTCCCGTACGTCGGGGCGGACTACGTGTCGGCCACGACGAGGCAGATCGAGCGTCTCGTCGCGCTCGGGCATCGGCGGATCGGATACGTCGGCCTCAGGGGCACCGACCAGCCGACCCTCGACAGGATCGAGGGCTACCGGCTCGGCATGAAGGAACGGGGGCTCACGGCCCGCTTCGTCGAGCTCGACGACGTCGGTGCGACCGCCGCCGAGATCGTCGACCAGGGCTTCACGGCGATCCTCGTGGCCCCCGAGAACTACCCGGACGAGCTCGTGGACGAGGTCGAGCGCCGGGGTACGCGCGTGCCGTCGGACCTGTCCGTCCTGCTGCTCGGACAGCCGCACCACCCGCGACCGGGCGGACGCGCCTGGTCCGGCTTCTCCATCCCGCGCGAGGAGATGGGGGCCCGTGCGCTGCATCTGCTGTCGCGCCTCGTCGCGGCCGACACCTCGCGTGCCGGCACCCGCCGCCCGCAACCACCAGAGCTGCACCAGATGCTTGCCTGCGTCGACGTCGAGGGCTCGACCCTCGCCGCCCGCGACGGCGCTGATCACAGAACGGAAGACGCGTGACCCAGGAGATCAAGACCGACGTCCTCGTGGTAGGGGCCGGGCTCGGCGGCATCGCCGCAGCCCTGGCTGCCGCAGAGCGGGGCGCACACGTCGTGCTGACCGAGGAGCACCCCTGGATCGGCGGCCAGCTGACGTCGCAGGCCGTCCCGCCCGACGAGCACCCGTGGGTCGAGAGTTTCGGCGTGACCGCCCGCTACCGCGCCCTGCGTGGCGGGATCCGTGACCTCTACCACCGGCAGTACCCCCTTACCGATGCCGCACGGGCCCTGCCGGCCCTCAACCCCGGTGCCGGGTGGGTGTCCAAGCTGTGCCACGAGCCGCGCGTCGGGGTGCTCGTGCTCGAGGAGATGCTCGCCCCGTGGCGTTCGATCGGCCGGATCACGCTCCTCGAGCGCACGCGCCCCGTCTCCGCCGTGGTTGACGGCGACCGTGTGTCCGCCGTGACGCTGCGTTCCGTCGTGGACGACGCGACCTATGAGGTCGCAGCCGGCTATGTCGTCGACGCCACCGAGACCGGGGAGCTCCTCCCGCTGACCGGCACCGAGTACGTCACCGGCTTCGAGTCGGCCCACGACACCGGCGAGCCCAGCGCGCCCGACGAGGCGCAGCCCGACAACGTCCAGGCGTTCAGCGTCTGCTTCGTCGTCGAGCACGCCGACGGGGACCACACCATCGACCGTCCCGAGCGTTACGGCTTCTGGCGAGACCTGCGGCCCGCGCAGTGGAACGGAGAGCGCCTCCTCTCGTGGCGCGCGCCCAACCCGCGTACCCTCGCCATCGACGAGCGCACCTTCACGCCCGACCCAGGGGACGACGTCTACGCGGTCGACGCCGACCAGTCCCGCAACGCGGGCGACAACGACCTCTGGACGTTCCGGCGGATCGCGGCGCGCGACCTCTTCGACCGCGGCACGTACCAGGGCGACCTGACGCTCGTGAACTGGCCCAGCATCGACTACTTCCTCGCGCCCGTGCTCGACGTCGACCGTGCGACCGAGCTCGCGCGCGTGGAGGACGCCCGTCAGCTGAGCCTCTCGATGCTGTACTGGATGCAGACCGAGGCACCGCGTCCCGACGGAGGTACCGGCTACCCGGGCCTGCGCTTGCGACCCGACGTCATGGGCTCCCCGGACGGCCTCGCGCAGGCGCCCTACCACCGGGAGTCGCGGCGCATCCAGGCCGTCACTCGGGTGACCGAGAACGACGTCTCGTACGCGGTCCGCGGCGATCGTGGCGCCACGCGCTACGAAGATTCCGTCGGTGTGGGGATGTACCGGATCGACCTGCACCCCTCGACGGGCGGCGACACCTACATCGACGTCGCGTCGACGCCGTTCGAGATCCCGCTCGGCGCGCTGCTCCCGCAGCGCGTCGTCAACCTGGTCGCTGCGAACAAGAACATCGGCACCACCCACATCACGAACGGCTGCTACCGGCTCCACCCCGTGGAGTGGAACGTCGGTGAGGCGGCCGGCCAGCTTGTCGCGCACTGCCTCGCCACCGGACGCGAACCGTCCGCCGTCCAGTCGAAGTCCGACTATCTCGCCGACTTCAGCGCCGAGCTCGACGTCGTCGGTATCGAGCGGCGCTGGCCCGCCGGCGTCTACCCCTACTGACCTCCGACCCACACCGACCGAGCCGGGCACCGACCCCGGCTCGAGCACGACACCAGTCCGAAGGAGAACTGATGCGCACCCCCGCCTCACGTCCGCGCCCGATCCGTCGCACGGCCCTCGTCGCGCTTCCCCTGTCCGCAGCCCTCGCGCTCACCGCGTGCAGCGGCGGCTCGTCGAGCGGCTCCCTCGAGTCACCCGACAAGCCCAAGGAGCCGGTCTCGCTCCGCATGACCGTGTGGACGGCCGACGAGACGCAGCTCAAGCAGTTCCAGGAGATCGCCGACGCCTACGTGGCCGACCACCCGGACCTCGTCAAGAGCGTCAAGTTCGACCCGATCCCGTTCGACGACTACACGCCCACGCTCACCACCCAGCTCGCTGGCGGGAACGCCCCCGACCTGGCGTGGATCCTCGAGAGCTACGCCCCGCAATTCGTCGAGTCCGGTGCGCTGGCCGACATCAAGCCGGTGCTGTCCAAGGACGCCGACTACAAGTTCGACGACATCGTGCCGTCGGCGCTCAAGTTGTGGGAGAAGGGGACGGGCTCTACGCCTATCCGTTCTCGAACAGCCCGTTCGGGATCTTCGTCAACGAGGACCTGATCAAGAAGGCAGGCCAGACGGACCCCCAGACCCTCGTCGACTCGGGCAAGTGGACCTACGACGAGGCCGAGAAGATCGCGGCCGCGACCGCCGCGGAGACGGGCAAGCAGGGTCTCGTCGTCCGCGACTTCGACTACAAGGCGTGGGAGAACCTCGCCTCCGTGTGGGACGCCTGGGGCGCGGCACCGTGGAGCGCGGACGGCAAGACCTGCACCCTCACGGACCCGAAGATGGTCGACGCGATGACGTGGATCCACGACGCCGTGTTCCAGGACAAGGCGATGCCCGGCCCGGGGACGACCGCGGACTTCTTTGCGGGGGAGTCTGCCATGACGATCACCCAGATCAGCAGGGCCTCCGCGCTCGACGACTCCTTCAAGTGGGAGCTGCTCCCGCTCCCGTCCGGACCCGCCGGTCACCAGAACGTCATCGGCCAGGCCGGGATCGGCGTCCTCGCGAAGGGCAAGAACGCCGCCATCGCCGCCGACTTCCTCGCGTACTTCACCGACCCGGAGAACGCCGCCAAGCTCGCCGCGTACTTCCCCCGCCGCGTGAGTCGCTCCTGAATGCCGAGACGCTCGCCGCGGCCAACCCGAAGCTCAGCGCCGACCAGCTGCAGGCCGTCGTGGTCGACGGCGTGAAGGACGCCGTCACGAAGCCCACGCACGCGAACTTCGCGAAGCTCGAGGACACCGTGCGCGCGCAGCTCGACCCGATGTGGACCGCGGACGCCGACGTGAAGAAGGTGCTCACGGACACGTGCTCCGCGATCGGGCCGCTGCTGGACGGAGGAAAGTGACCGTCCTGACGGGCGGCCGGGCCGCGGAGCGAGGCGGGGCCACCCCGCGCCGCTCCGCGGTGCGCCGTAACGACCGGATCGTCGGCTACGCCATGATCAGCCCGGCGGTGCTGGGTGCGGTCGCGTTCGTGGTGGTGCCGCTCGTCGTCGTCGCCTGGTATTCGCTGCACGACTGGAACGTCCTGGCCGGGACGTTCAGCTGGAGCGGCGGTGACAACTACGAGCGCATGCTGCACGACCAGGGGCTGCACGACGCGCTGCTCGCGAGCCTCTGGTTCTCCGTCGGGCTCGTCGTCCTCAACGTCGTCCTCGCCCTCGTCCTCGCGGTGCTCCTCAACCAGAAGCTCCCCGGCACGACGACGTTCCGCACGTTCTTCTTCTCGCCCGTCGTCGTCTCGCTCGTGGCCTGGACCATCGTCTGGGGCTTCCTGCTCCAGGCCGACGGAGGGATCAACGGATTCCTCGCGACCGTCGGCATCGACGGGCCCAACTGGCTGCGGCACGGCCCCACGGCGATGGGCTCGGTGATCGTCGTCCAGGTGTTCAAGAACGTCGGGCTCAACATGATCCTGTTCCTGGCCGCGCTCCAGGGGTGCCCGAGGAGATCCAGGAGGCCGCACGGCTCGACGGCGCGAACGCGTGGCGCCGGTTCCGGTCGATCACGCTCCCGCTCATCAGCCCGACGGTCCTGCTCGTGACGATCCTGACGGTGTCGGGCTCGCTGGAGGTATTCGCCCAGATCGATGTCCTGACCGGCGGTGGCCTGGGGACGTCGACGACGGTCCTCGTCTACTACCTGTACCAGCAGGCCTTCCGGTTCAACGACTTCGGGTACGCGAGCGCCGTCTCCGTGCTCCTGTTCCTGATCGTCCTGGCACTGACCCTCGTGCAGTGGCAGACGCGCAAGAGGTGGGTCTTCCATGAAGCCTGAGCTGATCGAACGCCCCGACGTGGCGCAGACCCCGGCCGCTTCCGAGCCGGGACACGACGGACGCGCGTCTGGCCGCGTGCGCACCGACGCCCGTCCACGACGACGAGGCCCACGACTCGCGCGGGTGCTGCTCGTCGCCGTGCTCGTGGTGCTCAGCATCCCGTTCGTGTTCCCCACCTGGTGGATGGTCACGTCGAGCCTCAAGCCGATGTCGGAGATCCTCCGAAAGACGCCGACGCTCTGGCCGCACCATCCGACGTTCGACGCGTACGGGGACGTCTTCCGGCTGCAGCCGTTTGCGCAGCAGTACTGGAACAGCATGTACATCGCGGTGCTCGTGACTCTCGGGACGCTCGTCGTGTCGTCGCTCGCCGGCTACGCGTTCGCGCGCGTCCGACTCCCCGGCGCCAACGTGCTCTTCGTCGTCGTGCTCGTGGGGCTGCTCGTTCCGGCCGAGGTCACGATCGTCCCGCTGTTCAGGATGATGAACTCGCTCGGTCTCGTCGACACGCACTGGCCGCTCATCGTGGTGCCGATCTTCGGGGCGCCGAGCGTCCTCGCGTCGTTCATCATGCGGCAGTTCTTCGTCTCCCTGCCGGGTGAGCTCGAGGAGGCGGGACGCATGGATGGGCTGGGCCGGTGGGGCCTGTTCTGGCGGATCGGGTTCCCGCTCTCGCGATCGGCGCTCGCAGCTGTCGCCATCTTCACGTTCCTCAAGTCGTGGAACATGTACCTCGAGCCGATCGTGTACCTGTCGAGCAAGAGCAAGTTCACGCTCCCGCAGGCGCTGACGCAGTACGTCGACGCCTACGGCGGGCCGATGTGGAACGTGCAGCTTGCCGCGACCACGCTGACCGTCCTGCCCGTGCTCGTCGTGTTCCTGTTCGCCCAGCGGCAGTTCGTTCAGGGGCTCGCCCAGACGGGCCTCAAGGGCTGACCGGCCCGTAAGAGCCGGCGGCGCTGAACCCGTCGCCACGTTCGATGCCTCGCACGTCCGTCGGGACGTGCGAGGCATCGTGCGTTGGGGAGGGCGGTCCGGGTCGTCGACGCGGACCCAGGGAGGACTGCGTAGCTCGGCGCGGCCGCACCGCTCGCCTTCGAATGGCCCGGCACACCTGCCGGAAGGTCGAGGCCCCCGTGGAGGCGGAGCCTCGAGAGCATGAGGGACGGGTGCTCCGCGCAGAGGAAGGACTCGGGTGCTTCCAGCTCCGCCCTGTCTCGGGGGTTCGCATGTCCGGGACGGATATCCCTGCGGCGTCGGCGTCGGCGTCGGCGTCGGCATTCGTCGTCGGCACCGTCGCGAGGGTCCCCGCATCCCCGTGGCCCGCATGCACGTGCAAGGGAGGGGACGGCGCACGCGGCGCCGTCCTCCCTCGCTTGCGACTTCGGGTGCTAGGAACCCTGGCCGCCGGTGGTGGTGACGGTGTAGGGGGCGTTGGTGGCGCGGTGGGCGCCGTTGTTGTCGGGGTCGTCGTCCCAGGTGGTGTAGACGTCCCATCCTCCCGTGGTGGGGAGGTCGGGGGTCCAGGCGATGGTGGTGTCGTCCTGGCGGAACTGGACGGCGTCGGCGACGACGCGGTTGTTCGCGTCGTTGGTGAGGGTGATGTGGCAGTTCTTCCCGGCTTCGCACGTGTACCGGCCGAGGTGCTCCCACGTGGTGCCGTGAACCGCACTGGGTCTGATGGAGGCTCTCGTCGTTTGATTTCGACCAGGGCCTGGTCGCCCTGCTGGGTAGCGTAGGACATCCCTTCGAACTCTGCCGGTGGGATGTCGCCGAGGTAACCGTGCAGCCGCTGGTGGTTGTGCCAGTGCACCACCCGAGTGTCGCCAGCTCGACGTCCTCGATGGTGCGCCACGGCCGGGGCCGGGCGGGCCCGCGGATCAGTTCGGCCTTGTAGTAGCCGTTCACGGTCTCGGCGAGCGCGTGCGTTATCGAAGGAGTCGCCGACGGTCCCGATCGACGGCACGGCACCGATCTCGGCCAGCCGTTCGCCATAGCGCAGGCTCGTGAACTGGCTCCCGGCATCGCTGTGACATCGCAGCCCGGTGAGCTGGGTGCCGCGCGACCAGCGAGCCATCTCGATGGCATCGAGCACCATCTCGGTGCGCATGTGCGAGGCGACCCGCCACCCCACGATCATGCGCGAGTAGGCGTCGACGATGAAGCACACGTAGGCGATCCCGGCGAACGTCGGCACGAAGGTCAGGTCGGTCACCCACAGCTGGTTCGGCCCGGTGGCGGTGAAGTCCCGCTTGACCAGGTCCGGATGACGCGCAGCAGTGTCATCACGCCGGGTGGTGCGCACCCGCTTGGTGCGCACGGCGCCGGCGATGTCCTCAGCGCGCATCAGCCGGGCGGCCTTGTCACGCCCGACCTCCCAGCCGGCACGCCTGGCGGCCTTCCACAGCTTCCGGGCGCCGTAGACCCGGTAGTTGTCTTCCCACAGATGGCGGATCGCCGGTCGAAGCACCGCATCACGCGTCGCCCTCGCTGAGGCCGGCCGGGTTTTGGCGGCGTAGTAGGTGCTCGGAGCCACCTGCAGCCACGCCCTGGTGAGCGTGGCGCAGGTGGACTCGACTCCGAGCTTCTTGCCCTCGACGACGTCGTCGAGGTTCGTGTCGATGAACGTGACTACTTCTTGTGTTGGCGGTCGAGTTCCGCCCCGAAGAAAGAGGCCGCTCGCTTCAGGATCTCGTTGGCTCGTTTGAGCTCGCGGTTCTCCTGCTCGAGCTCTCGGATCCGACGCGCTTCGGCTGTGCTCACGCCCGCGACATGGCCGTCGTCGATGTCGGCCTGCTTGACCCACTGACGCACCGACTCCACGCCGTAGCCCAGTTGCGCGGCGACCCGCTGGACCGTCCCGTGCTCGGTACCGAGCTCTGCACGCAGCGTGGGGACCATCCGGACCGCCGCTGCCTTCTCCTCCGGGGAGTGTCGCCGCGTCCGCGGCTTCCCGGGCACCTGCTTCCTGGGCACGTGCTCATCCTCGTTTCCAAGGTCACGAGCCTCCAAGAAAACCCGCCTCGATCCGCCCGTCCGACCCGAGGATCACGGCCGTGCCGTCGGGGAGAGGCGGGCGTCGTCGTCGTGCACGACGGCGCCGCGCGTCCGGGCCGCGGCGAGGAGCGCGAGCGGCAGCCGACGCCCGTCGACCCGGGCTGCCTGCGACACGTGGACCGCGGCGAGGTCGGCCGACGTCGGCGAGCGCGTCGTCGTCGCGCGAGAGCCACAGCCCGCCGACGACGCGGTACCCGACCACGTCGGAGACGTTCCCGCCCAGCACCTCGCCGAGGCCGCGCACCGCCTCCGGGTAGTACCGGACGGCGGCCGCGTACGCCTCGACGAAGCCCGGCTCCGTGATCCCGAGCGACGCCCGGACGCTGCCTGCCCCCGCGAGGGTCGCGGCGCCGTCGTGCAGCCGGTCGACGACGACCACCTCCGCCCCACGGCGGGCGAGGGACCAGGCCACGGACGCGCCGGCGACGCCGGCGCCCAGGACGAGCACGCGCATCGGTCGACCGTAACCTGCGCCGGGGCCCTCACAACCTGCAGCTGCATGGTCACGGGTGTTCGACGTCGAGCCGGATCCAGCTGTCCGGTGGGAGGTCAGGCCGGTTCGGCACGTCGCGGTGCTCGTGCACCCACGACGGATCGAGCCCGGCGGCGACGTCCGCCCAGAAGCGAGCGGCACGCGTGTTGGCGTCCTGGTACGCGACGGCCCAGCGCCCTGGACGTGTGGTGAGCACCGCCCGGGCAAGCTGGCGGCCGAGACCACCTCGACGGGCCGCGGCCACCACGAAGAAGCTGCTGAGCACGTGCTCGGGCTCGTCGAGAGCCCGGGCGACGGCGAGGCCGACGGGGTGCGGTCCCGCGGTCGCGAGCCACGCCTGCCAGCCCGGCTGCGCTGCCAACGCGTGATCGAGACGCTCGCTGCGGTAGCGGCCGTCGCTGTCGGGAAGCGCCCCGCTGTAGGGCGACATGTCGTGTCGGAACAGGTTCCACAACTGGGTCAGGGCCGGGCCGTCGTCCGACGTGGCCGGCCGGGCGACGACCGGGGAGGGAAGGGAGGTGCTTGTCACGGCGATGTGCATACACGAAAGCCTCGATCTGCATCCGCAGGTCCGAGGCTCTTTCCCCTATTCTCTCATGCGCGGGCCGGGGACCGTCGGCCCGCACGAGCAGGACAATGACGGGGTGACGACCGTTCCCCGCGTTGCCTCGGCGCGCACCCCCGAGCCCGCGCCCCTGCCCGACGTCTCGTTCGCGTCCGACAACTACGCCGGCGCCCACCCCGAGGTCCTGGAGGCGATGGTCGCGGCGAACCGCGGCCACGCCGTGTCCTACGGCGCCGATCCGTGGACGGCGCAGCTCCAGGACGTCGTCCGGGGGCACTTCGGCGACCAGGCCGTCGCGTACCCGGTGTTCAACGGGACGGGCGCGAACGTCGTGTCGCTCGCGTCGATGCTGCCGCGGTGGGGCGCGGTCGTGACCCCGTCGACGGCGCACGTCGTGACCGACGAGAACGCCGCCCCCGAGCGGGTCGCGGGGATCAAGCTCCTCACCGTCCCGACGCCGGACGGCCGCCTCACCCCGAGCTGCTCGACCGCGAGGCGTGGGGCTGGGGCGACCCGCACCGCGCGCAGCCGCTCGTCGTGTCGGTCTCGCAGGCGACCGAGCTGGGGACGGTCTACGCGGTCGACGAGCTGCGGGCGCTGACGGATCATGCCCACGCCCTCGGCATGCGCGTCCACCTCGACGGCGCACGCCTCGCCAACGCGGCCGCGCACCTGGGCGTCGGGCTCGGGGAGCTGACGACCGCGGTCGGCATGGACGTCGTGTCCCTCGGCGGGACGAAGAACGGGATCGTGCTCGGCGAGGCCGTCGTGGTGCTGGACCCGTCGGCCGTGGACGGCGTCGAGTACGTCCGCAAGCTGACCATGCAGCTCGGGTCGAAGCTCCGGTTCGTGTCGGCGCAGCTCGTGGCGCTGTACGGGTCGGCGCTGTGGCTGCGGTCCGCGGAGCACGCGAACGCGATGGCGTCCCGGCTGCGGGCGGCCCTCGAGGCGGGGGCCGCGCCCGGGCGTCTCGTGCTCACCCGGGACACCGAGTCCAACGCCGTCTTCGCGGCCCTCCCGCCCGACGCCGCCGCCGGCCTGCGCGAGCGCTGGCGCTTCTACGACTGGGACGACCACCGCGACGACGGCCTCGTCGAGGTGCGCTGGATGTGCGCCTGGGACACGACCCCCGAGGCCGTGGACGCGTTCGCCGCGGATGTGCGGGCCGCCGTCGGGAGGTGACGGCCCGCGGCCGGCGCGTACCGCGCGTCGGCTGGTGGACACCCGCGGCGGGGAGTAGGCCTGAAGGGACGACGACGTCTCGACGGAAGGGTCAGGATGCCCGACGACGGTGCAGCACCCAGTGTGAGCAGGTCGGGTCCGGGGCTGCGGAGCGTCTGGCGGCGCAAGCCCATCGAGCCGTCGGACGAGTCGAGGGGCCTCAAGCGCAGCCTCGGTCTGTGGCAGCTCACCGCGATCGGGCTGGGCGCGATCATCGGCGCGGGCATCTTCACGCTCGCGGGCGCCGTCGCCCACACGGACGCCGGCCCGGGCGTGACGATCTCCTTCCTCGTCGCGGGGATCGCGAGCGCGTGCGCGGCCCTGAGCTATGCCGAGTTCGGCGGGATGATCCCGCAGGCGGGCTCGGCGTACACGTACGGCTACGCGGTGCTCGGCGAGGCGGTCGGCTGGTTCATCGGCTGGGACCTGCTGCTCGAGTACACGGCGATCGTGGCCGTCGTCGCGATCTCGGTGTCGGGGTACCTGTCGTTCCTGCTCGAGTCGGTCGGCGTGCACCTGCCGGCCTGGATGCTGGGCGCGCCGGGCACCGGCTCGGGCCACAAGGTCGACCTGTTCGCGATGGCGCTGTGCCTGCTCGTGGCTTTCCTGCTGACCCGGGGCATCAGCTCGTCCGCGCGTGTCGAGACCATCCTCGTGTTCGTCAAGGTCGCGATCGTGGTCGCGGTGATCGTCGTCGGCGCGTTCTACATCACGAAGTCGAACTACTCGCCGTACCTGCCGTTCGGGATCGGCGGCACGATCACGGGCGCCGCGACGGTGTTCTTCGCCGTGTTCGGGTACGACGCCATGAGCACCGCGGCCGAGGAGTCCAAGGAGGCCCAGCGGAACCTGCCGAAGGCGATCGTGCTGTCGCTCGCCATCGCCATGGTGCTGTACCTGCTGGCGGCGACGGTCCTGACCGGCATGCAGAGCTACCGGGACCTCGACCCGACGCGCGCCTTCGCGGTCGCGTTCGACTACGTGGGGCTGCCCGGGTTCGCGAAGGTCGTGGCCGTCGGGGCGATCATCGGGATCTTCACGGTGCTCTTCGCGTTCACGCTCGGGGCATCGCGCGTGTGGTTCTCCATGAGCCGTGACGGGCTGCTGCCCGGATGGTTCGCCCAGACGAACCGCAACGCGGTGCCGCACCGGCCGACGTGGATCATCGGCGTGGTCGCGGCGGCGATCGCCGGCTTCACACCGATCCTCGACGCCGCGGAGCTCACGAACATCGGGATCCTGCTGGCGTTCATCGTGGTGTCGGGGGCGGTGGTCGTGCTGCGGTACCGCTCGCCCGAGGTGCCCCGGACGTTCCGGCTGCCGTGGATGCCCGTCGTGCCGATCATCGGCATCGGCTTCTCGATCTACCTCATCACCAAGCTGCAGCCCGTGACGTGGCTGCGGTTCGTCGTGTGGTTCCTGATCGGCGTCGTCGTGTACGCGTTCTACGGGTACCGGCACAGTCACATGTCGCCGGACCGGCCCGGGGACGCCCCGACGTCCGAGGTCTCGGACGCGTAGCCGGTCGGGCGTGAGCCAGGCCCTGCCGCGACGTCACGCGAGCTCGTCCCGGCGACGCTCGAGGAACAGGCGCTCGACGTCGTTCTGCGTCAGCCGCACTGCGTCGTCGTAGGCGGCCCGCGCCTCGTCGGGTCGCCCGAGCCGGCGCAGCAGGTCGGCACGCGCCACGTGCCAGGGCGCGTAGGCGTCGAGCCGCAGTCCGTCGACGACGTCCAGGGCGGACCCAGGCCCGGCCACCTCGGCGAGCGCGACCGCCCGGTTGAGCGCGACGACCGGCGTCGGCGCGACGACGAGGAGCTGGTCGTAGAGCGCGACGACCTGCCGCCAGTCGGTCCCGTCGGGCGTGGGGGCGTCGTCGTGCACGGCGGCGATGGCGGCCTGCACCTGGTACGGCCCGGGCGGGCGCCCGGTCAGCCGGGCCCTGCGGAGGAGCGAGCGCACGATGCCTTGCCCCTCGGCGATCCGGCCCGCGTCCCAGAGGGCCCGGTCCTGGTCGGCGAGCAGGACGAGCTCGCCGCCGGCGTCGGTGCGGGCGGCGCGACGTGCGTCGGTGAGGAGGAGCAGCGCGAGGAGGCCGGCGGCCTCGGGCTCGTCGGGCATGAGCTCGGCGAGCAGCCGGGCCAGCCGAATCGCCTCGGCGCACAGGTCGTCCCGGACGAGCTCCGCGCCGGCCGACCCCGCGTACCCCTCGTTGAACACCAGGTACACGACGTCGAGCACCGACCGCAGCCGGTCGGGCAGGTCCGCGTCCGACGGCACCCGGTACGGGATGCCGGCGTCCTTGATCTTGCGCTTGGCGCGTACGAGCCGCTGCGCCATCGTGGGCTCGGGGACCAGGAACGCGCGTGCGATCTCGCCGGTCTCGAGGCCGCCGAGCAGGCGGAGCGTGAGCGCGACCTGCGTCGCCCGGTTCAGCGCCGGGTGGCAGCAGGTGAAGATCAGCCGCAGGCGGTCGTCGCGCACCGGGCCCTCCTCGGGGTCGTCGTCCGCGGCGCCGCCGACAGCCCCGGCGTCGTCACGCACCCCCGACGCCGCCCCGTGCACCAGCGCGGCCTGCGCGTACCGCGCGGACCGGGTGGACTCGCGCCGGACGACGTCGAGCGCCTTGCGGCGTGCCGTCGTCGTGATCCACGCACCCGGGTTCGGGGGCACGCCGTCGACGGGCCAGCGCGCGACCGCGACGACGAACGCCTCCTGCACCGCCTCCTCGGCGAGCGCGATGTCGCGGAACTGGCGGACGAGGGTCGCCACGCACGCCCCGTACTCGGCCCGGAAGACGTCCGCGACGGCGGGCGCCCCCGGGCCGGGCCCGGTCGCGGTCACGCCTCGGGCTCGTCCTGGAACGGGCGGACCTCGACCGGGCCGCCGCACGCGACCGCGCCCTTCTTGGCCCAGGCGAGCGCCGCGTCGAGGTCCTCGGCCTTGATGACCCAGAACCCCCGAGGTACTCCTTGGTCTCGGCGAACGGCCCGTCGACGACGAGGACGTCGTCGCCCTGCGGCCGGACGGTCGTGGCGACGTCGGGCGGGAAGAGCCCGCCGGCGAACACCCACGCGCCCGCCTCCTGGACCTCGGTGTTGAACGCGGCGACGTCCGCGTACATCCGCTGGATCTCGTCGCCCGACGGCGTCGGCTCGCCCTGGATCCCGTTCACGGCGAGGAAGTACTGCTTCATGGCTGTCTCCTTGCGTCCGGAGCCGGGAGGTCCGGCTCTCACCGACACTACGAACGAGATCGCCGCCGATCGACACCGAGAGCGCGGGGAGCGCGACCTCTTACGCTGAAGCCCATGTCACGCGTGGTGGTCGCCGGCGGGTCCGGGAGCCTCGGGCGCGCGCTCGTGGCGGACCTCGCGGGGCGCGGTGCGGACGTCGTCGTCCTCACCCGCCGGCCCGACCCGGCGTGGGCGGTGCGCCAGGAAGAGTGGGACGGCCGCAGCGTCGGGCCGTGGGCCGCTCTCTTCGACCTGCCCGACGACGGCGCGCGCCCGGTCTCGGTCGTGAACCTCGCCGGGCGTCTGGTGGACGTCCGCCCGACGGCCGCGAACGTCGCGAGCCTGAGGTCGTCGCGCGTCGACGCGACGCGGGCGCTGGTTGCCGCGAGCCGCGCCGCCCGCCGTCCCGTGGCCCGCTGGGTGCAGATGTCCACGACCGCGATCTAGTCCGACGCCGGGGAGCAGCACGTCACGGAGGCGACGCCGCTCCCCGGTCCCGGCCTCCCGCAGATGACGGGCGTCGCGGAGCCGTGGGAGGAGGCCGTCGTCGGAGCGCACGCCGATCACGTCGTCACGCTGCGGACGTCGCTCGTGCTCCAGCCCGAGTCGCCGGTCGTCGGGCGGCTCGAGCTGCTGACCCGGTTCGGGCTGGGCGGGAAGGTCGGCTCGGGGCGGCAGTGGGTGAGCTGGATCCACGTCGACGACTGGCTCGCGCTCGTCCGGGCCGCGCTGGGGCCGGACGTCGGCGACGTCGGTGCGCCGGCCATGCCGGACGGCGTCCTCGTCGCGTCCGCCCCCACGCCCGTCCGCAACGCGGAGCTCATGGCGACCCTGCGCGCGGTGACCGGCCGACGGCTCGGGGTCGCCACGCCGGCACCCGTCGCCCGGCTCGGCTCCTGGCTGCTCCGCAGCGATCCGGCGCTCGGGCTCACCGGACGTCACTGCACGTCCGAGGTGCTCGCCGGGCTCGGCTGGCACTTCCGGTACCCGACGCTCGAGCCCGCCCTGCGCGACGTCGTCGGGCACGGTTGAGCGCGGCCGATAGCCTGGCCGCATGGCACGCGTGGTGGTGACGGGCAGCAGCGGCAAGCTCGGGCAGGCGGTCGTGACCGACCTCGCCGAGCACGGGTACGACGTCGTGACGGTCGACCAGGTGTCGCCCCCGCCCGGGCAGCCCGGGCAGTTCACGCGCGCCGACCTCACCGACCTCGGGCAGGTCGTCGAGCTGCTGACCGGCGTCGACGACCGCTACTCCGGCGTGGACGCCGTCGTGCACCTCGCCGCGATCCCCGCACCTGGGCTCCGGACCAGCGGCGCGACCTTCCACAACAACGTGCCGTCGACGTTCGACGTCTTCCAGGCCGCGAAGATCGCCGGCGTCAAGAAGGTCGTGTGGGCGTCGAGCGAGACCGTCCTCGGGCTGCCGTTCGACGTGCCTCCGCCCTACGTCCCGGTCGACGAGGCGTACGCCGTCCTCCCGAACTCGACGTACTCGCTCGGCAAGGCGGTCGAGGAGGAGATGGCCCGGCACTTCGCCCGCTGGGACCCCGAGCTGTCGATCATCGGCCTCCGGTTCTCCAACGTCATGGCGCTCGCGGACTACGCCGAGTTCCCGTCGTGGCAGAACGACGCGAAGCGGCGGCGCTGGAACCTGTGGGGCTACATCGACGCGCGCGACGGCGCCCAGGCCGTGCGGCTCGCCGTCGAGACCGAGGTCAAGGGCTTCGAGGCGTTCGTGATCGCCAACGCGGACACCGTGATGGAGCGGCCGTCCGCCGACCTCGTCGCCGAGGAGTTCCCGGGCGTCGAGGTGCGATGTCCGCTCGAGGGCACCGAGACGCTGCTCTCGATCGACAAGGCGCGACGACTGCTCGGGTTCGAGCCGCAGCACTCGTGGCGTGACGCCGTCGGGCACGCGTCGTCCGTCTGAGCGCCCGACGGCGTCGCTTCCGTCGGGAGGCCGGGTCAGCTCAGGCCGAGCTCGGCGGCCAGGCGCGCGAAGCCGTCCTCGACCGGCTCGCCGGGCTCCCCGGCGACGAGCTGGACCGCCACCTGGTCGGCGCCGGCATCGAGGTGCTCGGCGAGGCGCGCCGCCACGTCGGCCGGGGTCCCGTGCACGACGACGGCGTCGACGAAGCGGTCGCTGCCGCCGTCCGAGATCTCGTCCTCGGTGAAGCCGAGGCGCAGCCACGAGTTCCGGTAGTTGGCCATCCCGAAGTAGTTGGTCAGCGCGGTGCGGGCGGCTTCGCGAGCGCGGACGGGGTCGGCGTCGAGCACGACGTGCTGCTCCGGGACGAGCAGCGGACCGGTCCCCAGGATCTCGCGAGCCTCGCGCGTGTGCTCGGGCGTCACGAGGTACGGGTGCGCGCCGGCCGTGCGGTCGCGGGCCAGGCCCAGGACGCGCGGGCCGAGGGCGGCGAGGACGACGTTCTCGCGCGGGACGTCGTCGGCGTCGAGCGTGTCGAGGTACTCGACGAGCGCGGCGTAGGGGTGGCGGCCTTCGCCCCCGACGCCTCGCGGTGCCCGGTGCCGATGCCGAGGACGAACCGGTCGGGGTCGGCGTCGAGGACCCGCAGCGTGGACGCAGCGACCTCGTCGGCGGGTGATGCCCAGATGTTGACGATGCCCGTCCCGACGACGAGCGTCCGCGTGGCCGCCAGCAGCTCCTCGGGCTTGGCGAGGGTCGCGTCGGGCGAGCCGCCGATCCACACGGCGCCGTAGCCGAGGCGTTCGAGGGTTGCCGCGAGGCGGCCGTCGAGGTCGAGGCCGCGACGCCACACCCCGTACCGCCCGCCGAGGTCGATGCCGGTCGCTCCTGTGCTGTCCGTCGTCGTCATACCGGCGGCAACCCGGCCGGTGGGCGGCCGATTCCCACGGCGGTCGTCGGTGCCCTCGCCGAGTTCGAGGGATTCCGGCGAGATCGAGGCCATGGCGCTCGTTCTCGGTGGAGATGCTCGAACTCGGGGCGGGGGTCGGGGGTTCGGCAGCTCAGCCGGGACCGACGATGTCGTCGAGCTCGCGCTCGAGGAGCAGCGCCGGGTCGAACCCCATGGTCGCGAACTGGCCGTTGACCTCGAGGCCGATGAGCCCGTGCAGGCGGGTCCAGGTGAGGAGGACGTCGGCGAGGACGGCGCCCGGGATCGCGCCGTGCAGCTCCTCGGGGATCCAGGGCGCGCGTTCGAGCTGCTGCTCGAAGAGGCTCGGCGGCGCCACGGGGCGGCCGCGTCGCGACTCGATGTCGACCATGGCCTCCATGACCGACCCGATGCTGGCCTGCGCGGCCTCGAGCGCGGCGTCGGGGGCGTGGTACCCGGAGAACGGGGTGCCGAAGAGCAGCAGGTACCGGTGCGGCTGGGCGAGGGCCCAGGCCCGCATCGTGCGGCCGAGCGCGCGGATCTGCTCGTCGGGGCCGTCGGGCGCGGCGTCGGCGACGGCGCGGGTCAGGGTCGTGCCGAGGTCGTCGTAGGCGTCGACGATCAGCGCGGTGAGCAGCTCGTCCCGGCCGGCGAAGTACCGGTAGAGGGCCGGCCCGGTCATGCCGAGCTCGCGGGCGATGGCGTTGAGCGAGAGCGCGGCCTGCCCGCCGGTCGCGAGCTGGTCGAGGGCGATCCGCTTGGCCTCGTCCCGCGTCTCGGTGCGGTAGCGGTCGCGGCGGCTCTGTGGTTGCCGGGGCGATGACTGCGGGGGAGACGGCTCGGTCACGGGGCTCTCTTCGTCGGTGTGTCGAGGGGTTGACACGATCCAGTGACACCCTCACTCTGAAGTTAGAGGCTCTAACGGAAGCGAAGGAGTGTCACCGTGTCCATCGTCGCACCTGCACCGCACATCCCCCGAGGGCTCGCCGTCGGCACGCTCGTCGCAACCGTTCTTGTCTGGAGTCCGTTCGCCCTGTGGCCCGGCGCCGTCTGGCAGCCGCTCGCCCAGACCGGCTCCTACGTCGCGCTCTTCGTCCTGACCTGGACGAACCCGAAGGTCAAGGTGCTGCTCGTCCGCACGCTCCAGCGCTGGGTGATCAACCCGCTCGTCCGCGTGGGGTTCGCCGTCGGGCTCAACCCGTTCGGCGTCGCGGTCCTCGAGACCCGTGGTCGCGTGAGCGGGCAGCCGCGCCGCACGCCCGTCGGCAACGGACGCCGCGGCGACGAGCTGTGGATCATCGCCGAGCACGGCGAGCGCGCCGGCTACGTCCGCAACATCCGCCACGACCCGCACGTGCGCATCCGGTTGCGGCTCGGGCTGCGGCACCGCTGGGTCGACGGGATCGCGACCGTCCGCCCCGACGACGACGCCCTCGCCCGTCAGCGCAGCGTCATCGCGTGGCACCCGCTGCGAGCCCTCAACGCCGTGAACGTGCGGGTCCTCGGCGCGGACCTGCTCAGCGTGCAGGTCCGGCTCGACCTTCCCGGCCGTGCGCTGGTTCACGACGACGCGTCGACCGTGACGACGTTGGCCTCGGTCCACTCCCTGAGCGCCGACAGAACCGGCTGACGCAGCGCGCCGCAGGACCTCGCATCCCGCCGGGGTCGCCCCGGTCGTCGTCGACGTCCTGGCCGTCACGCGCTCGCCGTCACGCGCCGAGGAGTGGCAGCCGCTTCGTGATCTTGGTGACCTGGTTGCGGCGGCCGGCGACGACGAGCGCCACGATGTCGGCGTCGGCTTCCCGGGCCTGGGCGAGGTCGCTGAGGTACGCGTCGTAGGTGCGGGCCTGCCGGGCGACCTCGGTGAGTGCCAGCACGGTGGTCCCTTCTTGCGCCGCCGCCTGACGGAAGAGCACCCTCAGCTCCTCTGCGCCTGTGACCAGCACGGGGACCGGGGTGGTGACGATTCCC
Organism: Luteimicrobium album; assembly: GCF_030161555.1. GTDB lineage: Bacteria > Actinomycetota > Actinomycetes > Actinomycetales > Cellulomonadaceae > Luteimicrobium > Luteimicrobium album. The sequence continues at coordinate 1,266,997 of NZ_BSUK01000001.1, read as the reverse complement.
TCGTAGACCGTCCCGGACGCGTCCACGGCGTCCGGGCCCAGCGGCAGGTCGCGTACGGCGCCGATGCTGGCGCCGAGCACCGCCGCGGCGTTCGCGGCCAGGTTCGACGGCAAGCCCTCGCGCACGACGAGGACGACCTTCACCTCGGCGGAACGGGTGCTCTGGGTGGTGGTGGCATCGGCGGGAAGAGGCCCCGCGGCCGGATCGAGTGTGGCTATCACGTGTTCTGTTCGGCTCATGGCGTCGATGCTGCACGAATCCAGCAGTGCCATCAACAAGGCTTTGTGTATGTTCGGTTCTATGGCGGCGAAGGTGAACATCGATCGGATCGACGCGCAGATCGTGGACGAGCTCCAGCGGGACGCGCGTACCCCCTGCGCGACCTCGCCGAGATCGTCGGCGTCGCGGCCTCGACCTGTTCCGAACGGATCCGCCGACTCCAGCGGCAGGGTGTCATCACCGGCTTCCACGCAGAGGTCGACCTGGAGGCGCTCGGCCGACCCGTGCAGGCGCTGGTGGCCACCCAGATCCGGCCCCTCAACCGTCAGGTCATCGACCGCTTCTACCGCGATGCGCTCGAGATGCCCGAGGTCATGGCCGTGTTCGTGCTGGCGGGTGGGGACGACTTCCTGCTCCATGTCGGGGTCGGGGACGTTCAGCAGCTCCACGCGTTCCTTGTCGACACCCTGAGCAACCGCAAGGAGGTCACCGAGTTCCGCAGCTCGATCATCTACACCCACGGCCAGAAGCGGTCGCTGGAGAACCTGCGGGGGCTCGACGCGGCCTCGGCTCAGGCGGCGGCCGGCGCACCCAGGATCAGTCGGAGGCCGTCCAGGTAGAGGTCGTCCACGGTTCGGCCGGAGCGGATCAGCCGGGCGTGCCGAGCGCGCGGACGGCGTCGATCGTGTCCGCCTCGGCGGGAGTCTTGTCGTCCCGGTACCGCACCACCCGCGCGAACCGGAGCGCGACGCCGCCGGGGTAGCGGGTGGACCGTTGCACACCGTCGAACGCGATCTCCACGACCTGCTCGGGCCGCACCTTCACGACGTACCCGTCGGTCGGTCCGTCGGCGAGCTCGGTGAACCGTTCGGTCTGCCATGCGAGCATCGCGTCGGTCATGCCCTTGAACGTCTTGCCGAGCATCACGAACCCGCCGTCGGGGTCGCGCGCGCCGAGGTGGATGTTCGACAGGTACCCCTGCCGTCGCCCGGAACCGCGCTCGACGGCGAGCACGACCAGGTCGAGCGTGTGCCGCGGCTTCACCTTGACCCACCCGGCCCCGCGTCGTCCGGCCGCGTAGGGCGCGTCGAGGGACTTCACGACGACGCCCTCCTGCCCGCGAGTGACGGCGTCCGTGAAGAACGCGGCGGCTTCGTCCGGGTCCCCGGTCACGAGCCGTGGCACCGCGTAGGGCCCCGCGATTCCGTCCAGCACCGCCAGCCGGTCGCGCAGCGGCTCGTCGAGGAGGTCGTGGCCGTCGGCGTGCAGCACGTCGAAGAAGAAGGGCGTCAGCTCGACGGCGGCGAGCGCCTCCGCTTCTTGGGACGCCGACCGCGACGCCGTCTCCTGGAACGGGCGCGGAGTGCCGGACGCGTCCACGGCCAGGGCTTCGCCGTCGAGCACGAAGGTCTCTGCGCCCAGGGCGAGTGCGGCGGCGACGATCTCGGGGACGCGGGGCGTGATGTCGTCGAGGCTGCGCGTGAAGACGCGGACGTCGTCGCCGGACCGGTGCACCTGGATGCGGATGCCGTCGAGCTTGGTGTCGACCGAGACCTCCGCGTCGGGCGGTCCGAGCTTGTCGAGCGCGGCGGCGACGTCGGGCGCGGACTGCGCGAGCATGGGTCGTACCGGTCGCCCGACCTCCAGCCCGAACGCGTCGAGCACCTCGCCGGCCGCCGCGGGGTCCGGCGCGCGCAGCGCCGCGACGGCGACCGCTCCGGTGTCCCCGCGGAGCATCACGGCCCGTCGCACCGCCTCGACCGCCGCCCCAGAGGCCTCCGCGATCGCGTCCACGACGACGGCGTCGAGCGCCCCCTGCCGCAGCTCGCCGGCCACGAGCCCGCGGAGGAATCGTTGCTCTCGTTCGGTCGCGGCGCCGAACAGCGCCGAGGCCTCCGCGGCGCGGGCCGCGTCCGACCCGGGCCCCGACAGCCCGGCCATGCGCTCGAACGTGGCGTCGACGCCGGCGACCGTGAGCGTCGCGGTCGCAGCCGGCGCGGGGAGCGAGCGGAGCGACGCCCACCCGAGCCCGGTCCGGCGCTGCCGGAGCTGCCCGGCGAGGTACGACGTGACGACGGCGAGCTCGTCGGGACCCGGCCCGTCGTCGCCGACAGGGGGTCCTCCTCGGCCGCGAGTCGCAGCAGCGCCGCGATGGAGGCGCGCTTCGCGATGCGGGACCTCGTGGCCGCGACGGCTTCGGACGTGGCGGCGACATCGTCGAGCAGCATGTCTCATGCTCCCCCGACCGCCCACGCTCACCCGCCCGCAACCCGGGCCGGGAGCCCGGAGCCCTGCGGTCGGGTGTGCGCCTAGGGTGGGCGGATGGCGGAGTCGAGGAGCGAGGGGCGTCCGGCGAGCTCTCGCGGGACGGTGTGGTTCGTCGTGGCGCTGGTAGCCGCGGCGCTGCTGGTCACGTCGGTGTCGGCCGGGAGCCAGCCGGTGCTGTCCTGGCCACTGCTGTGGGCGGCCGTGCTGGTGGTCGCGCTGCTCATGCTGGTGCGCTCGCGACGCCTTTGAACGCCCCGCGGGGCTGCGACGCGACGGGGGTCAGCTCCGAGACTTCACCAGGGCGAGGAGCCGGGTGAGGCGCGCGTCGTGCAGGTCGGGTCGGAGCCGCCCGCTGCGGACGAGCGAGGCGAGACCGTGCAACGCGCTCCAGACGACCTCCGTGAGGACCTCCGCCTCGGTGCCGCGGGCGGAGGGTGCGAACGCCAGCCGCAGCTCACCGAACGCGTCCTGCAGGGCCGGCGGTGCGTCGGGCGTCCCGAACGGGAGGCCTGACGGCATCGTGAAGATCGCGTCGTAGAGCGCGGGGTGGGCCGCCGCGAAGTCGAGGTAGGCCTGCGCGACGGCGGTCGCGGCGTCGTCCTCGGTCCCGGCGCGCGCGGCCCGGAGCGTCGACGCCAGCTCGGCAGCGCCCTCGACGACGACGGCGTCCACGATCGCGGCGCGGTTCGCGAAGTGGCTGTAGAGCACGGGCTGCGAGTACTCGATGGTGTCGGCGAGGCGACGCGTGGTGACGGCGTCCCAGCCCTCGGCTTCGGCGAGCTCGCGCGCGGAGTCGACGATGAGCTGACGCCGTTCGGCGCGCTCACGCTCGCGGCGGCGCTGGGTGGGGCTCTCGGTCATGACTGGATTCTAGCAGCGCTAGACAGCGAAGTGCTGACAGGTTAGTGTCGCTCTCGTACCTAGCGCTGATAGATCGACCGACAGGGAGACCGACCATGGAACTCGCCAGCTACCTCATCGCCGTCGTCGCCGTGCTGTGCGCGGGCATGATCTACGGCACCGACGCCAGCGGGGCCCTCGTCCTGCGCCCCACCTACGCCCGGCTCGACGACCGCGCCCTCGTCGCGGTCACCGGCTTCGGCCACTACTACGGCGACCGCCGCTTCCCGATCCCCGGCGTCCTCAGCGTCGTCGCGACAGTCCTCGCGGGCGTGGCCGCCGCCGTCGCGGGCCGCGGGTGGGCCACGGTCGCGGCGGCCGTCGCCACGGTCGCTCTCGTGACGTGGCTCGTGATCTACAAGGTCGTCGCGGCGCCCATCAACAAGCGGCTCACCGCGGCGGCCTTCGCCGGCGAGGTCCCCGCGGACGCCCGTGCCCTCCAGGACCGGTGGGAGAGCGTCGTCACGCTCCGCTTCGTGCTCCAGGGCGTCGCGGTCGCCGCGCTGTGCGGGGTCCTCGCCCTCCCGTGACCGGTCGCCCCGCCGCCGACGCAGCCCGGGTCAGGAGCGCGCGGCCACCCGGGCGCGCGAGCGCGGCGGGGCGTGCGTCGGGTCGACGCCGTCGAACATGCCGCTGATCGACTCACCCTCGTGGATCCGCCGCATGGCCTCCGCGAACAGGTCGGCCACCGACAGCACGGTCAGCTCGGGCCAGTCGGACACCTGCGGGACGGTGTCGGTGGCGACGACCTCACGGATCATCGGGTGGCCGCGCAGCCGCTCGTGCGCCTTCCCGGTGAAGAGCCCGTGCGTCGTCGCGACCGACACCTCACGGGCACCTTCCGCGGCGAGCCGTTCCAGCAGCTCGACGATCGACCCACCGGTCGCGATCTCGTCGTCGAGGACGATCGCACGCTTGCCGGCGACGTCCCCGACGATGGTGTCGATGACGACCGTGTCGTCGCCGAGGCGCCGCTTGCTGCCGGCCGCGACGGGCAGGCCGAGCAGGCGGGCAAACTGGTTCGCCGTCTTCGCGTTGCCGAAGTCCGGCGACACGACGACGGTGTCGGTCAGGTCCTGCACCCGGAAGTGGTCGGCGAGGATCCCGAGCGCCGTCAGGTGGTCGACCGGCACGGAGAAGAACCCGTGCACCTGCGGAGCGTGCAGCGTCATGGTGAGCACCCGGTCCGCGCCCGCCGTGACCAGCAGGTCCGCGACGAGCCGGGCGCCGATCGAGATGCGCGACGCATCCTTCTTGTCCGACCGCGCGTACGCGTAGTGCGGGATGACCGCGGTGATCTGCGCCGCCGACGCACCCTCGCGGCGTCGAGCATGAGCAGCAGCTCCATGAGCGCGTCCTGCGTGGGCGGGACGAGCGGCTGCACGAGGTAGACGTCGCGCTGGCGGCAGTTCGCCTGGAGCTGGACCTGCAGGCAGTCGTTCGAGAACCGGGTGATCTCGACGGGCGACAGCTCGACGCCGAGCGCCGCGCACACGTCCTCCGCCAGGCCCCGGTGGGCGGTTCCGCTGAAGACGACGATCTCGCGCACGCGCACGCTCCCGGGACGAGCCGCTGGTCAGGTTCGGATTCTATCGACGGGTGCGGCCGACGTCCTGGCTAGGCTCGGGCGGTGCTCGTCGTGACCTCTCCCCGCGTGCCTCTGCCCGACGGCGTCGTCCTCCGCCTGCTCGCCCCCGACGACGCCCGCGCCCTCGCCGCGGCCTACGCGCGCAACGCCGAGCACCTGGCGCCGTGGGAGCCGGCCCGCGCCGACGACTTCGCCACCGAGCGCGTCCAGGCGGTGCGCGTGGAGAACCTGTTGGCCGGCGTGCAGAAGGGCTCAGCGTTGCCGCTGGTGCTCGTGCGTCCGGCGCCGGGCGCGTCGGCCGACGACGAGATCGTCGGGACCCTCACCGTCTCGGGGATCACCCGCGGCGCGTTCGAGTCCGCGGACCTCGGCTACTGGACGGACCGCGGGCTGCAGGGGCGGGGGATCATGTCGGCGGCCGTGAGCGCCGTCGTCGGGATCGCGCGGGACGACCTCGGGCTGCACCGGCTCCAGGCGGGCACGCTGCCGGAGAACGAACGCTCACAGCGGGTCCTGGCCCGCGCGGGCTTCGAGCGGTTCGGTCTGGCGCGCGACTACCTGCGCATCGCGGGCCGCTGGCGCGACCACGTCCTGTTCCAGCGCATCCTCCACGACTGACGCGCGGCTACCGGCCGGACGACGACGGCGCAGCCGACGTCGCCGCTCGGCCCGCCTCGAGCCGGGCCACCGGCACGCGAAAGGGCGAGCACGACACGTAGTCGAGCCCGGCGTCGTGGAAGAACCGGATCGACTCGGGGTCGCCACCGTGCTCCCCGCACACCCCGAGCTCGAGCCCGGGCTTCGTGGCGCGCGCCTCCTCGACCGCGATCCGAACGAGCCGCCCGACGCCGTCGGCGTCGATGGTCTCGAACGGCGAGATCGTGAGCACGCCGTTGTCGAGGTAGGTGCTGAACAGGGTCCGTTCGACGTCGTCCCGCGAGAAACCCCACGTGGTCTGGGTGAGGTCGTTGGTGCCGAACGAGAAGAAGTCGGCCTCGGTCGCAATCCGGTGCGCGGTGAGCGCGGCGCGGGGAGCTCGATCATCGTCCCGACGGGCACCTCCAGGTCCACCCCGGCGAGCTCGGTGACCCCGCGCACGACGGACTCCACCTCGTCGCGGACGATCTGCAGCTCCCGCACCGACCCGACGAGCGGCACCATCACCTCGGGGCGCGGGTTCCTCCCCTCGCGCACCAGCCCGACCGCCGCCTCGACGATCGCCCGGACCTGCATCGCGAACAGGCCGGGCACCAGCAGCCCGAGCCGCACGCCCCGCACCCCGAGCATGGGGTTGGCCTCGTGGAGGCGTTCGAGCGCGGCGAGCTTCGTCTCGTCGGCGGCGAGCTCGTCGTCGGACAGCGCGCCCGCGCCGCCGCCCTCCCGCCGGGACCGCTCGACCGCCACGCGCACCGCGAGCTCGGTGTGGTCGGGCAGGAACTCGTGCAGCGGCGGGTCGAGCAGCCGGATCGTCACGGGCAGCCCGTCCATGGCCTCGAGCAGCCCGCGAAAGTCGTCGCGCTGCAGGGGGAGCAGCCGGTCGAGGGCGATGTCGCGCTCGGTGACGTCGTCCGCGAGGACGATCTGCTCGACGAGCGCCCGTCGCTCCCCGAGGAACATGTGCTCGGTCCGGACGAGCCCGATGCCCTGCGCGCCGAGCCGTCGGGCGCGGGCGGCGTCGTCGGGCACGTCGGCGTTGGCCTCGACGCGCAGGCGACGGCGCGCGTCGGCGTGCCGGAGCAGCCGGTCGACGGACTGCACGAGGCTCAGGGTCTCGTCGTCGAGCGCGGCGCCCTCGGCCCCGACGACGGCGTCCAGCCCCTCCTCGAGGTACCGCTCGACGGGCGACGACACCACCGGCACGGCCCCGAGGAACACCTCGCCGGTGGACCCGTCGATGCTGATCTCGTCGCCCGCGTGCAGCACGGTCGGCTCGCGCCCGGCACCCCGGACGGTCACCGTCCCGGCGTCCTCGTCGACGTCGAGGTCCTCCGCCCCGACGACGCACGTGCGGCCCATGCCGCGCGCGACCACGGCGGCGTGCGACGTCTTGCCGCCGCGCGACGTGAGGATGCCCTGGGCGGCGATCATCCCGCCGAGGTCGTCGGGGTTGGTCTCGCGGCGCACGAGGATCACGCGCTCCCCGCGCTCGGCGGCGGCGACGGCGTCCGACGACCGCAGCACGACGGTCCCCACCGCCGCCCCCGGCGAGGCGGCCATGCCGGACGTCAACGCCCGGGGCGCTGCGCCGTCGTCGGACGGGCCCGTGGCGAACTGGGGGAACAGGAGCGACGCGAGCTGGTCGCCCGTGACCCGCTGCAGGGCCTCGTCCTCGGTGATGAGCTGCTCGTCGACGAGCGCGGTCGCGATCCGGAACGCCGCGGCGGGCGTGCGTTTCCCGACCCGCGTCTGCAGCATCCACAGGTGTCCGCGCTCGACGGTGAACTCGACGTCGCACAGGTCCCGGTAGTGCGTCTCGAGCCGCCGCATGGCTTGCAGGAGCTGGTGGTGCGACAGGGGGTCGATGCGGTGCAGGTCGTCGAGCGAGAGGGTGTTCCGGATGCCGGCGACGACGTCCTCGCCCTGCGCGTTCTGCAGGTAGTCCCCGTACGCGCCGGGGGCGCCGGTGGCGGGGTCGCGCGTGAACGCGACGCCCGTGCCGCTCGTGTCGCCGAGGTTCCCGAACACCATCGTGACGACGTTCACGGCCGTCCCGAGGTCCTGAGGGATGCGCTCGCGCCGCCGGTACAGGCGCGCGCGGTCCGTGTTCCAGGAGTCGAAGACGGCGAGGATCGCGAGGTCGAGCTGCTCGCGGGGGTCCTGGGGGAAGTCGCGACCGGTGCGCTCGCGGACGATGTCGCGGTACGTGGCGACGAGCGCGCGCAGGTCGTCGGCGGTGAGGTCGACGTCGGCGACCGGGCCGTCGCCGGCCGCGCGTCCGCGGGCCGCCTTGGCGTCGTCGAGGGCCGCCGCGAACACGTCGGCCGGGATCCCGAGGACGGTCGCGCCGAACATCTGGATCAGGCGCCGGTACGAGTCCCACGCGAACCGCTCGTCGGACGCCTCCTCCGCCAGGCCCTGGACCGACTCGTCGTTGAGCCCCACGTTGAGGACGGTCTCCATCATCCCGGGCATCGAGAACCGGGCGCCCGACCGCACCGACACGAGCAGCGGGTCCCGGCGGGTGCCGAGCCGCCGTCCGACCTTGTCCTCGAGGTGCCGCAGCGCCGTCGTCACCTGGACGCGGAGCGCGCCCGGCTCGTCGCCCTGCGCGAGATACTCGCGGCACGCCTCGGTCGTGATCGTGAAGCCCGGGGGGACCGGGAGGCCGAGGCGCGTCATCTCCGCGAGGTTCGCGCCCTTCCCGCCGAGAAGGTCGGCCCGGTCCTTGTCGCCCTGCGTGAAGTCGTACACGTACGTCGTCATGGCGGACCTCCGGCGTCGACACCTGGGCTCTTCCAGGCTGGTGTGCGACCTGCGTCCGCGCAAACGCGGGAGGATGGGGCGCATGTCCCCTGTGCCATCGGCGTCCGGCACCGTGCTGGCGGTGTGCCGCGTCCACGCCCTCCTGCCCGACGACGGCGCCGTGGGCGTCACCGCGATCGACAAGCGTCCGGTCGAGGGTCCGGTCCACGTCCGGCGGCTCGGCCTGTTCGCGGACCTCCAGGCGGACCGTGCGCACCACGGCGGCGAGGAGCAGGCCGTCTACGCGTACTCCCAGGAGGACGCCGACTGGTGGGCCGCCGAGCTGGGTCACGCCGTCCCGCCCGGGCTGTTCGGCGAGAACCTGCGGACCCGGGGGCTCGAGGCGAGCCGCGCCGTCGTCGGGGAGCGATGGCGCGTCGGGACCGCGCTGCTCGAGGTCACGCACGAGCGGGCGCCCTGCGCGACGTTCGCCCGCCGGATGGGCCTTGCGCGCTGGGTCAAGCGGTTCACCGACGCCAACCGGGTGGGCTGCTACTTCCGCGTCCTGGAGACCGGGGACCTGCAGGTCGGGGACGAGGTCGTCGTCGAGCACCGGCCCGAGCACGGGGTGACGGTCGCGGACTGGTTCGCGGCGAGGACCACCGCCCCCGGCACGCGCGGGCGTGTCTCGCGCGCGCTCCTCGATGCCGAGGCCGCAGGCCAGATGCGGCTCTCGGACAAGGTCCGCGAGCGCGCGGCGCAGATGGTCGGTCAGTCGGCCTGACTGCTCGCCGCCTGGTCGGAGAGCGCCCAGGCAGCGCCCGCCGCGACCCCGGCGACCGTGAGCACGGACGGCCACGCGCCGATCCTCTTCGCGAGCGGGTGCGACAGCCCGAACGCGCCGACGTACGTGACGGCGAGTGCCGTCGTCGTCGCCGGACCCGACCGGGCGAGCCACTGCCGCCCGGCGAGCACGCCGCCCGCCGCGAGGACGACGCCCGCGAGCGCCCGGACCTTCGTCGCGCGCCCGACGGCGTAGCCCCCGACGAGCGAGCCGGCGACGAGGGGAGCGGTGGGGAAGCTGGAAGCCATGGTGCGACGCTAGTCCCGCTCGATGAGAAATCGGGGCACGGAGGGTCTGTCCTGGTGTGAGGGGGTGGGCACACGGTCCGCCCGGGAGCGAAGGAGCCGGTCATGGGCAGCACCTACCTGGGCCTCTGGTACGAGTCGAGGGCCGAGGAGGCCGCGGAGCTGTACGTCTCGATCTTCCCGAACTCGCGGATCATCCAGACCGTGCTGCACGACGAGGCGATTCCCGACCAGGGGCCCGGCGTGGCGGCCGTGCCGGGCTCGGTGTTCCTCGTCGACTTCGAGCTCGACGGCCTGCACGTCCAGGCGCTCAACGGCGGGCCGACGTTCCCGCACACGGAGGCCGCGTCGATCGTCGTGGACTGCGACGACCAGGCGCAGGTCGACGAGTACTGGGAGAAGCTGACCGCCGACGGCGGCGAGCCCGGCCCGTGCGGGTGGCTCAAGGACAAGTTCGGGCTGAGCTGGCAGATCGTGCCGAAGCGGTTCGCCGAGATCATGGTCGACCCGGACCGGGTCGCGCGTTCGACGCGATGATGAAGATGGGCAAGCTGGACATCGCGGCGCTCGACGCCGCGTTCCGCGGCGACGAGACGTAGCGCGTCATCGAACCGACGCAGGTTGTCGCTCTCAGCCCTCACGGACGACGATCAGCGTCGGTTCGACGGGGCGGCCGGGCTCGCCGCACGACCGGGTGTCGGACGTACGCTGAGAAGGCGGGTGGCATGCATGCCCGTGCGGCGGTGAACCTCGCCGCGCCCCCGGTCCCGCGGCGACGTGGGCGAGGGCCGAGCTGCCGGACGGCCGACGGGTTCTGACGACGAACCGCCCGCGGGCGGTACGAGCGCCGGAGGTCGCCATGACCGGTTCAGTGTTGCGCAACGTCGAGGTGGACCGCCCGTCGGGTGCGGTCGGACGGCTGTGGTGGCTGCCCGCGGGCGGTCAGGGCAACGGGCTCGACGACGTCGGGTGGGCGCCCCTCGCCGACCTTTTCCCGGAGACGGTCGTGCCGGTGCTCGAGGCGCTCCGCGTCGCCGGGGCGGCGGGCTACGTCGCGCACGTGCCGCCACGGCACCTCGGGACGATCGCGGGGAGCACGGGGGAACGCCGTCGTCCGTCGTCCCGGCTCTGGGTGGGCGTGAGCACCGATCAGACCGCCGAGGACACCGTGGCGTCGGTGCTCCGGTCCCTGGACCCGGGACGAGCCGAGACCGAGCCCTGACCAGCGTGCGCCGGGCTACGGTCGGACCGTGACGGACTGCATCTTCTGCGGCGAGCCCGCGGTGTGGCTCCACCGCCTCGACGCGCGCCTCGCCGGCTTCCGGTACGACGGCGAGGGCCGGACGTTCGGGGGAGACGTCGGCACGTGCGCCGGGTGCGAGGCGCTGTGGGCCGCGGGTGACGACGAGGCGATCGTCGCCCGCTGCGTCGGACGCCGGGACGGCGAGGGGTGGCCGAGGCCGAGGCTCGCGTCGAGGTCGAGGTGCTTCGCCGAGCGGACCTCGGTCCGGTGTGGTGCGACGACCTGCTCCCGCCCGGAGCGGTCGCCGTGCGTGACGCCGGGTTCACCCCGCTCGAGGACGTGACCGGCCACCAGGGCGCCTGGCGGCTCTGGCCCGAGGCGCACCGGCGCAGCGTGCCTGAGACCAGGCCCGAGTGGCTCACGGAGAACGACGTCGGACAGACGGACGGCCGGTACTGGCTGGTGCGGTCGCCGTGGCCGGGGCTGACGGTCGTCGACGTCCCGAACGTGCTGTGGCGCGAGACCGAGCGTGGGCTCGCTCCTGAGGACTACGACGCCGACGACGGCCGGCTCGCGGACGTCGCGCACCGGGTGTTCGGGCTCGACGAGGACGGACTCGGGGCCCTCCTTCCGGTCTGCCGGTCCCGGGCGGGGCTCAGACACCGTCCCGGGGTGGGAGGACGCCGAGCTGCCCGAGCAGTCCGAGGGCGTCCATGAGGATGCGGCTCTCGACGAGCCGCCCGCCCCGGTAACGGTCGAGCGCCCATGCCTCGACGCGGACGGCGTCGTCGGGCTGATCGACTGGAGCGCGACCGGACTGGGTGACCCGGCGTGCGACGCGATGGTCGCGTGGGCGCTCCCGACGGTGGCGCGGCCAGTCTTCCGCGAGCACGCCGGTTTCGACGACGCGACGTGGGCGCGCGGACGCGGGTGGGTGATCCAGCAGGCCGTGGCGTTCATCCCCTACTACCGGACGACCATCCCCGACGGGGTCGAGGCGGCGTGGCGCCGCCTCGACGCGGTGCTCGCCGAGGCTTGAGCCCACGGACGCGCCGGTCGGCGTCCCGACCCGGCCGGCCCGGTCAGCGGCTCGTCGACCGGCGGTACTGGAGGTTCGCGAGCGGCACGAAGATCAGCAGGATCACGACGGTCCAGATCAGCGTGTACAGCGCGGCGTGCTGGAGCGGCCAGGCGGTCGTTTCGGGCGTCCCGGCGGGGATGTTGCCGAACAGCTCGCGCGACGCCTGCGTCGCCGACGACACCGGGTTCCACTCGGCGATCGACTGCAGCGGGCCGGGCAGGGTGTCGAGCGGGACGAACGTCACCGCGATGAACGTGAGCGGGAAGATCACGATGAACGACGCGTTGTTCACGACCTCCGGGCTGGGCACGAGCATCCCGATCCACGCCATGATCCACGACACCGCGTACGCGAACACGATGAGCAGCAGGTAGCCCGCTGCGGCGTCCCAGAAGCCGTCCCGGATCCGCCAGCCCACGATCAGGCCCGTGAGCGACATGACGACGAGCACGATGACGTTGTTGATGACGTCCGACAGGGTGCGGCCCGTGAGGACCGCCGACGGCGCCATCGGCAGCGACCGGAACCGGTCGATCACGCCCTTCTTCACGTCCTCGGCGAGGCCAGCGCCCGTGATGGTCGCCCCGAAGATCACGGTCTGCGCGAAGATCCCCGCCATGAGGAACTCGCGGTACTCCTGCGCGTTCCCGTTCTGGCCGATCGCCCCGCCGAACACGTACGCGAACAGCAGCACGAACATGATCGGGGAGAGCGTCGTGAAGACCAGGAGGTCGGGCACGCGCTTGATCTTGATGATGTTGCGCCACGCCACGACGGACGCGTCGGACAGCACGTAGGGGCTCTCATCGGACCGTCTCCTTCGCGTTCGCGTCGGCGCCCTCGGTGGCACCCGGGTCGTCGTCGTCCTCGGCGACGTGCCCGGTCAGCGTGAGGAACACGTCGTCGAGGGTCGGCCGCCGCAGCCCGACGTCGTCGAGCTCGATGCCCGCGGACTCGAGCTCCCGCAGGGCCGCGGTGAGCGCCTGGACGCCCGTCCCGACGCTCACCGAGAACGTGCGGCGCTCGCGGTCGACGTACGGCCGGCCGGATCCGAGCGGCGTGAGGAGGCGCTCGGCGTCGTCGAGCCTCGCCGCCTCGCGCACGGTGACCTCGAGCTGCTCCCCGCCGACCTGGCGCTTGAGCTCGTCCGCCGTGCCGCGGGCGATGATCCGGCCGCGGTCGATGACGACGATGTCATCGGCGAGCATGTCGGCCTCCTCGAGGTACTGGGTCGTGAGGAGGAGGGTCGTGCCGCCCGAGACGAGGGACCGGATGACCTCCCACATGTCGGTGCGGCCGCGCGGGTCGAGACCGGTCGTGGGCTCGTCGAGGAACAGGACGGGCGGGTCGGCGACGAGCGCGCCCGCGAGGTCCAGCCGACGGCGCATGCCGCCCGAGTACGTGCGCGTGGGGCGGTCGCCGGCCTCGTCGAGGCGGAAGTCGGCGAGGAGCTCGCGCGCCCGTTCCGCACTGCGCTTCTTGCCCAGGTGGTAGAGCCGGCCGATCATCACGAGGTTCTCGAAGCCGGTCAGGTACTCGTCGACGGCCGCGTACTGCCCCGACAGGCCGATCTGGCGCCGGACGCCTGCGGGGTCGCGCCGGACGTCGACGCCGGCCACCTCTGCCGTGCCCTCGTCCGCGGGCAGGAGGGTGGACAGGATGCGGACGATCGTCGTCTTGCCGGCGCCGTTGGGGCCCAACAACCCCAGGACGGAGCCGCGGGGGACGTCGAGGTCGACGCCCGCGAGGGCCGTGACCTCCTTGTAGCGCTTCACGAGTCCGCGGGCGCGGACGGCGAGATCGGGGTCCGTGGGGTCCATCGGAGTTCCTTCTGACGGTTGCGGCGGGCACGTAAGTGTGATCTGGGTCACACCCACGCTAGAGGGAGACTCCGACACGGTGCCCGACTCATCGCGCCCGTCGCGGTCAGAGGTGCGCCGCGAGCGCCTCCAGCTCCGTGGTCGCGGCGGCGAAGCGCTTCTCGAAGCGCTCGCGGTCGTCGACGAACGCCGGCGTCGTGAGGCTGAGCGTGCGGTCCACGACGACGACGTGGACGTCCATCCCGAGCGCCTCGCCCAGGATCAGCCGAAGCACCGGCAGGGCGTGGTCGCGACCCTCGGCCTCGGAGTCGCCGTCGTGGGCGGTGCCGCGCGTCGCGACGACGACCGCGGGCCGTCCGCGCAACGGCTTCGGTCCGCCCTCGCCGAACGGTGCGGTGGTGCCAGGGACGTGCACCTGGTCGACCCAGGCCTTGAGCGTCGCGGGCAGCCCGTAGTTGTAGAGCGGCGCGCCGATCACGACGGCGTCCGCGGCGAGGAGCTCGTCGAGGACGCGCGCCTGCGCGGCGCTCGCGTCCGCCGGTACGAGAGCGTCCGGCCCGCGGAGCCCCGGCGCCCAGTGCAGCGCCCCGCTTCCGGGCGGTGGGACCGGGTCCGTGCGCAGGTCGTGCTCGACGACGGCGCGGCCCGGCCCGCCCGCGAGCCACGACCGGGTGAAGGCGTCGGTGAGGAGGCGGGAGACGGAGGCCGCGTCGTCGTAGGAGGAGTCCAGGCGGAGGAGGGTCGGCACCCTCGTCACGCTAGTCGGCGCTGTTCACGGCCGGTGGCCGCCGTCCGAGGTCCCGAGCTCTTCTGCGGGCCAGCGGGAACCTCGCGAGTCAGTGGGGGATTCCCCGTGTCTCGCGAGGTTCCCGCCGACTCGGCGAGGAGCGGCGTGTTGTGACTTGACGACATGGAAAGTGACGGGCACACTTTCCAACATGGAAAACGATGCCACCGGCGCCCCGCAGCCCGAGTCCCCACAATCCGAGTTGCCTCGGCCCGACGCCCCGCAGACGGACCCGGGGCGCGCTCCCGTCCCTGCTGTCGGCGACGCGGACGCCGCCCGCGCCGCCCTCGACGCCGTCGCCGAGTCGAAGCTGCTCGTCGCCGAGCGCATGCGTCGCGGCCCGCGCTGGTACAACCCGGTGTACGGGGCGCTCTGCGGGCTCCTGATCCTGTCGATCGGGTTGCCGGACGTCTGGTTCATCGCCGGCGTGCTCGTCTCGGCGATCGGGCTCGGCATGCTCGCCGGCATCTACCGGCAGCGCACCGGCATCGTTCTGGGGGCGGGCAATCCCCGACCGCGTGGGCTCTACCCGTGGCTCATCGTCGTGCTCGGGGTCGCGGCCGTCGCGTCCTACTTCGACGGGCACCACGGGTTCCCGCTCGGTGTGCCGATCGTCGCGATCTGCGCCGGGGTGGCGTGCTGGGTCCTCAGCCGCCGGTACGACGCCGCGCTCTTCGAGCTCCTCGAGGGGCAGGACGACGGCGGGCACCAGCGATGACCGCCGAGCTTCGCTTCGACGAGGTCATCCACGCCCCGCAGCGGCTGCGGATCGTCGCGATGCTCGCGTCGGTCGCCGGACTCGAGTTCGCGGCCGTGCGCGACGCGCTCGACGTCTCCGACTCCGTCCTGTCCAAGCACCTCAAGGTCCTTGAGGACGCCGGCTACGTGAAGGTCCAGAAGACCAGGCGGTCCGGCCGGACCTGGACCTCCGCGTCGCTGACCCGGGCCGGCAGGTCCGCCTACGAGGGCCACGTCGCGGCACTGCGGGCGATCGTCGACGGGGCTGCAGCGACGACCGCCGTGACCGAGCAGCGCTGAGGCGACCGCGCGGTACTCACATGATCGAGCAGCGCTGAGGCGACCGTGCGGTGCTGAGGTGATGAGCAGTGCTGACGCTCGGGGTCGGTCCGAGCGGTGCGTCAGAACGGTGGATCCCCGAGCGGGTCTACGGGCGCTGGGGCGGTCCCCGACGGTGGAGCGCCCGGGTCGTGCGGTTCGGCTCGGCGTGGTCTTGGTCGCGCTGGGCTCACCGCGTCGGGTGCGTGGCTCGGGCTGCTCGGTGTGGGCGGGACGCGGTACTCGTGCCCCGACGGCGCGCTCCACGTGATGCTCCCGTCGTCGTCGGCGCGCGTCGACCAGCCGTCGTGCGTCTTGGCGTTGTGGTGAGCCCGGCACACGGGGTGGAGATTCGAGGCCCTTGTCTGTCCGACCGTGCTGTGCGCAGGGTCGAAGGGCTCGATGTGGTCCAGGTCGCACCGTGCGGAGGGCACCTGGCAACCCGGAAAGGTGCAGACCGGCTCGCGGGTGCGGACGAGGTCACCGAGGACGACGCCCGGCCGATAGCCGGTGCGCGACACGTCGGTCACGGCACCGGTCGTGGGGTCGGTGAGGATGCGCCGCCAGGTGGCGTCACCGTCGGAGGCGAGCACGCGAGCGACCGCGGCGGGCACCGGCCCGTAGCCCGCGAGCTGAGCGGGTGACTCGTCCAGCCCGAGCAGGGCGTCGGCGGAGACGGTGACGTTGACGACGGTCTTCACCACGGGAACAGGTCGCGTGGGCTCGCTGTCCGTGGCCACGGTCAGGACACCGTCCTCGGCCGCGCCCGCGGTATCGCGTCCGATCGGAGCCGAGGGCGTCGAGCGTTCGCTGCCGTGTGTGGCGGGCGCTGCCGTGCCGTCGGTGCTGGTGGTGACGAGCTGTGTCAGGGCGTCCGCGCGAAGCTGGCCGAGCGTGCGGTCCTCGCCGGGCAGGCGCACGGCGTGGCGTGCCGATGCGTCGAGGCGCGCCCAGATACGGGCCGCGTCCGCAGCGGGCAGGTGCGCGGTCAGCCAGGCCATCTGGTCGGGTGCGGGGTCGATCCAGACGTGGCGTTCCGCTGCCGCGGTCTCGGCTCGCTGCGCCGCGGCGTCGGGGTCGGTCTCGATGGCGGCACGACGGAGACGGTCCCGCAGCTGTCGTGGTGTCAGCCCGGTCGCGGGTCCTGGCCGCTCGGCCGAGCCGACGAGGTCGGCTGCGACCTGCTGACGGAGAGGGGCGGGACGGTCTCGCTGCTGAGGAGCGCGTCGGCGCGTGCGGTGTCGATGCGACCGTCCGCGAGGGCGTCGGCTACCTCAGGCGTCACCGACAGCGCCGCCGCACGCCCGGCGAGCTTGGCTGCCGTGTGGCGGGACGTCACGAGCGCCGCTGTGAGCTCGTGGGTAACGGCTTCGAGTGCCACCGCCGACGCGCCGCCACGCGCGAGGAGCTCACCGACGACCCGCGCCTGCGCCGCCGCCGCCCACGAAGCGACGTGCTGCCACCCCACGACGGCGTCGATCAGGGCGTCGTCGCCCAGGTCGGCGAGCGCGGCGCGCGAGAGCGCGTCGGCCTTGCCCAGGACGGCCGCGTCGATGCCCGCACGGTCGTGCGCCGGGTCGCTACCGGTCCCTTCGTGCGGGGTGCCGCCGCTCGCGGCCGGATCGTCCCCTCCGCTGGCCGGCCGGGCGATGCCATGGCTCCAGCTCTCCTCGCGGAGCTCGAGCGCCCTGGTCAGCAGGCTTGCGAGCGCGAGGTCGAGGATCGATGAGCTGCCGTGCGGCTCGTGGTCGGCGCGGACTGAGGTCGTGTCGAGATCGCTCGAGGCGCGGCGGGCGTGGTCCGACGCGGGGGCGCCCGTAGCGCCTTCGTCATCCCTCCACGATTCGAACATGTGTTCGATTATAGCGGGAACGGAGTGTCCGCGCCAGACCCGACCGCACGCTGTGGAGAGCCCGCGCCCGGCTCAGCGCCCCAGCACCCGGTCGATCGCGTCGTTGCGGAACGTCCCGGACGGGTCGCGGCGCGCGACCAGCTCGCGGGCGTCGTCGAACCGTGGGTACCGCCCGGCGAGCGTGGCGGCGTCGAGCAGGTGGACCTTCCCCCAGTGCGGACGCGCGCCGAACGGCTCGAGCGCGGCCTCGATCGCGGGCAGTACGGCCAGGACACGCGCCTGATCGTTCCGCCAGGTGAAGTGGAGGGCGAGCGAGTCGCGCCCGTACGCGGGGCTGAGCCAGAGGTCGTCGGCCGCGACCGTCCGCAGCTCCGTGACGACGAGCGCGTCGACGAACCCGGGCGCGACCGCCCGCACGGCCCGCAGCGCGTCGGCAGCGTCCTCCCGCGCGACGAAGTACTCGGTCTGGATCTCGTCCCCGACGCTCGGGGTCGCGTCGAACCGGAAGTGCGGCAGGCGCTCGTTCCAGGCGCCCGACGTCAGGTGGGCGGTCGTGTTGACCTCGTCGGTCGGGACGATGAGCGGCTGCGCGAGCCCGGAGGCCGGTACGCCGAGGAGGTCGGGGACGGCGTCGTCCTCCGGTCCCTCGACGCCCACGCGACGCTTGACCCACACCTGCTCGACGGCGTCGTCCACCCAGTTCGTGAACACGCTGACGCTGTACCCGGCGCCCGTCACGGCGGGCAGGTCCGCGAGGATCGCGTCCCACGGGACGTCGCGGTAGGAGTCCTGGCGGACCAGGTAGGTGGGCTCGACCGCGAGGGTCACGCGCACGACGACGCCCAGCGCGCCCAGGGCGACGACGCTCCCCTCGAGCTCGGGGTCGTCCGCGCGGAGGGTTCGCAGCGCGCCGTCGGGCCCGACGATCTCGAGCCCACGGACCGCCGTCGACAGCGAGCCGTTGCCGTCGCCCGACCCGTGCGTGCCGGTCGCGACCGCGCCGCCGACCGAGATGTGGGGGAGGGACCCGAGGTTGTGCAGCGCCCAGCCGCGGCCGGCGAGCCAGCCGGCGAGCTCGCCGTAGCGCGTGCCGGCGCCGACGGTCACCGTGCGCGCGGCCTCGTCCAGCACCGGGTCGGCCGGGATCGAGGTCACCGTGAGGAGCGTGCCGGTGGTGTCGGGGAGGTCGTTGAACGAGTGCCGGGTCCCGAGGGGGCGGACGCGGTCGGCGTCCGCGACCGCGCGCTGCACGTCCTCGACGGTGCGCGCCTCGACGAGCGCCCGGCCGGTGATGTCATGGTTCCCCGCCCAGTTCGCGATCTGCATGGCCCCATCCCATCACCCCTGGCCCCCACCTCGTCGCCGAACACGGGGTCGCCGTCCGTCCGAGCCGGCGGACGGGCCGGGGCCACGTCCCCGTGGGGCGGAGATCCCGTGCTCGACGGCGCACGGCAGGGCGAGCGCCAGGCGTTCAGCGCACGAGCTCGCCGCCCGCGAAGAACGCGGCCCGCTCGTCGTCGGCGAGGGCGGCGTCGATGCGCGCGCGCATGTCCTGGCCCAGAGCCGGCAGGCGCGAGACGGCGCACCAGCGCGCGTCGGTGTTCTCGCCGTCGGCGGGGTGCGGTTCGCCTGACCGCCACTCGAGCCGGAACGTCAGTTCGATGAACTGCACCTGGTCGCCGTTGGGGTAGACGCCCGGCTCTGTGACGCCGACACGGGCCAACCGGACCGGGACCGCCTCGACCCCGGTCTCCTCGGCGACCTCACGCACCACCGCGTCGGCGGGGTGCTCGCCGGGGTCGACGATGCCGGTCACAGGCGTCCAGGCGCCATTGTCGGCGCGTCGCACCATGAGGACCTCCGGG
Source organism: Luteimicrobium album (assembly GCF_030161555.1). Taxonomy (GTDB): domain Bacteria; phylum Actinomycetota; class Actinomycetes; order Actinomycetales; family Cellulomonadaceae; genus Luteimicrobium; species Luteimicrobium album. The sequence continues at coordinate 1,247,827 of NZ_BSUK01000001.1, read as the reverse complement.
TCCGGGGCGTTCGCGTCCCGGACGACGACGCCCGTCACCCCCGGCAGCCACAGCGGCGCGTGGCCGACCTTCTCGCGCAGGGCCAGGACGAACTCGGGGGTGCTCACCCCGCCACGGTAGCGGCGCGCGCGGCGACGGCCGCCGCGACCTCCTCCTCGACGAGCGCGTGGTTGACCCCCGCGCCCGCCATCGTCCCGGCCGCGATCGCGACGGGGACGTTCGCGTAGGCCGCGACGACGTTCCCCGCGGCCCAGACGCGCGGGACGGTCGTGCGCCCCAGCATGTCGACGGGCACCTGGCCGGGCAGCGGCCCGCCGGGTCCCGCACCCGCTGAGGCACGCTCGGCGCCGAGGCGCAGGAGCAGGTCGTCGCCCGGGCGAGGTGCGGGTGCGGTGAAGACGGCGTCCACGTCGAGCGGGCGGCCGTCGTCGAGGACGAGCGCGGCAAGGCGCTCGCCGTCGGGTCCGAGCGTCGTGTCCGCGCGCACCGCCCGCCCACGCTCGACGCCGATCCCGCGTGCCTCGAGCGCGGCGAGCTCCTCGCCGGTCGGGGCGGGAGCGTCGTGCACGACGTACGTCAGCCGGTCCGACCACTGCCGGATCAGCTGCGCCTGCCCGATGCTCGCCGGCCCGGTCCCGAGCACGACGAGCCGCTGGTCGCGTGCCTCGTACCCGTCGCAGTAGGGGCAGTGGGCGACGCCGCGTCCCCAGAACCGCGCGAGCCCCTCGACGGCGGGCAGCTCGTCCCGCAGGCCCGTCGCGACGACGAGGTGACGAGCGCGGTGGGTGTCGCCGTCGGAGGTCGTCACGGTCACGGAGCGCTCGTCGGCGGTGGCGTCGACGACCTCGGCCGGCCGGACCGCGCCCCCGTACGACGCGACCTCGTCGCGGCCGTCCGCGAGCAGCCGGGCCGGTGAGGTGCCGTCGCGCCCGAGGACGCCGTGCATGTGGGTGGTGAAGCGGTTGCGCGGCGCTCCCGCGTCGAGGACGAGCACGCGGCGTCGGGCGCGTCCGAGCATGAGGGCCGCGGCGAGCCCGGCGACGCCCCCGCCCACGACGACGGCGTCCCAGATCTTGTGCGCGGCCGTCTCGTGCGCGGAGGTCGGTTCGGTCGGGGCGGGGGCGGGTGTCGTGGTCATGCCTCCACGGTCGTCGCCCTCAGGCTGATGTGGCAACGTGTGTTGCGGTATCGGCAACACGAGGAGCGACATGGCCACGCACGAGCACCCCGCACCCGAGACCGGCGAGACGGACCTGCGCGAGCTGCTCGACGGCGTCGGACCGCGCCTGCGGGACCTGCGCCGTCGGCGGGGGATGACGCTCGCCCAGGTCGCGGAGGCGACCGACGTCGGGGTCAGCACCCTGTCCCGGCTCGAGTCCGGGGGTCGCCGCCCGACGCTCGAGCTGCTCGTCCCGCTGGCCCGGACCTACCGGGTCGCGCTCGACGACCTCGTCGGCGCACCCCCGACGGGAGACCCGCGCGTCCGCCCGCGCCCGCTGCGCCGCCACGGCAGCATCTACCTGCCGCTGACTCCGCACGCGCAGGGCGTGCAGGCGTTCAAGTCGATCATCCCGGGCCGCGACCCCGAAGCGCCCGTCCGTCTCGGCCGGCACGAGGGCTACGAGTGGTTCTACGTGCTCAGCGGGCGCGTCCGCCTCGACCTCGCCGACCGCTCCACGATCCTCGAGCCCGGCGAGGCGGCCGAGTTCGACACGCGTACCCCGCACGCCATCGTGAACGCGGGCCGCGAGGTCGCGGAGGTGCTGCACCTCTTCGGCCCCCAGGGCGAGCAGGTGCACGTCCGGGAGGGCTGACGGACTCCTTCGGTCACGCCTCGGGCTGGCGCGGGTGCCAGACCACGAGCTGGGAGCGCGCGGCGATCGCTCGCGCGGCGGCGGGTACGTACGCCATGAGACTCCAGGGCCAGTCCTGCCAGGCGCCGACCTCGGCCGTCGGCTCCGGAAGAGGCCAGCCCGACGGGTCGAGCGCCGGCTCCTCGCAGCCCCTCACCTCCAGTCCGGCGCTCAGTGCGGCGCGCAGATACTCGCCGATCGTGTGCCGGTAGGTGGGGGCGAGCCGCGGCTCGCCGGACGGGCCGAGACCCTTGATGGCCGAGCCCCTTGATGGCCGAGCCCACGGTGACGAGCTCGTGGTGCACGTCGGAGATCACGAGATCGCCACCGGGGCGCAGGACGCGTGCCAGCTCCGCCATCACCGGCCCGAGCTCTTTCACGTGGACGAGGGCGAGGGCGCACACGATCACGTCCACCGAGTCGTCCGCCAGCGGCAGCCGGTCGAGCTCGCCGAGATGGAACTCGCCGCTCGGTACGCGCCGTCGTGCGTGGGCGAGCATGTCCGGGGAGCCGTCGACCCCGATAACCCGATGGCCCCGGGACGCGAGGTACTGCGCGAACCGGCCGGTTCCGCACGCCGCGTCCAGCGCGACCCCGCGTTCCCGGTCCTCCAGGAACGCGGCGACGACGGGCTCGTCCAGGGCGAACAACCCGCCGCCAGCCCCCGCGTCGTAGCCGGCGGACGCCTGCTCATAGGCGGTCGCGGCGTCGACCGATTCGACGAGGACCCCGCGGTCGCGCAGCTGAGGGTCGTCGAGCAGTCGCCGGATCTCCGCGACCCGGGCCTCGACGAACGCACGGTCATGGTCTCCGGCCCACGCGTCCAGGAGGGCGGTGCCTTCGAGGCCGAGCAGGTACGCCAACGGGTCCTGGTAGATCACGAGCAGCAACGATAGGCACCGTGGGGTGTCGGCGTGGAGCCCTTTCTGCCCCGGGGACTGGCTCTCCGGAGCCCGTCGCGCGAAGGCTGCCCCGCTGTCACCGACGAGACGACGCCGGCGGTCGGCCGCCAGACCCGGAGGGTCAGCTCCCCGGCTCGCCCAGGTACGCGGCGACGGTCCGCCCGGCGGCGGCGAGCGCCGCCCCTTCCTCGACCCCCGACGCCGCGTGCGCGTGCCCCCACTCCCGTCCGGAGTGCCGGACGAACGCGACGCCGTCGGGCGATGCGAGCCATGCGGTGGCGTCCTGCGCCGTGCGCGAGGACCGGGTCGCGAGGTAGCGGACGAGCCCGACGAGCGCGAGGTCCCACCCGATCCCGACGGCGCCGGGCCCGTACGCGTCCCACTGGGGTGCGCGGGGGAGGAGGTGGGAGAGGGTGAGGCGGGTGGCGTCGTCGTCGCCCGACTCGGACTCCTCGCGTTCGAGCCCGACGGTCACCCACGACGTCTCGTCGCCGAACTCCCAGGTGATCCGGAACCGGTGCGGCGGACGGCAGTCGAGCACGGTCCCGCTGGCGTTGCCCTCGAGCTGGTAGTGGCCGCCGTCGGCGAGGTCGCCGCTGACGGGGACGAACCAGGAGCTGATGCGTGACGCCTCGGTGACGGCGGGCCACACCGCGTCGATGTCGTGGGGGAGCGTGATCGCGAGGACGACCTCGTCGCGCAGCGCGCCGTCCTCCTCGCGGACGTCGACGGTGCGGGCGACGGTGCTCAGCGGCCCGCCCGACGGCGTGGGCTGCTCGGGTGCGGGGGCGTCGCTCATCGGGTCCTCCGGTGGTGCGCGGCGGTCGGTCGGAAGGTGCCGACCTGTCATGTCCACCGTAGCCAGGTCAAGCCCTCCCCGCGCCGCGTCCCGCGTGAGACCTCAAGGCCAGGTGCAGGTCAGCGCCGACGCGCGGCCGCACCTCCGAGCCGCACGAGCCCGTCCCGCTCGACCCGCCGGCGTCGCCGCACGCGACGCAGCTCGAGCCCGCCGACCACGATCGCGGTGATCCCGACGACCGCGACGGCCAGCACCGCCCCGTGGTGCTTCACGAAGTCGGTCGACGCCTCCAGCGGCCAGATCGCGAGCGCGGCGACGGCGGCCAGCGCCAGCCCGACGACGAGCGTGCGGACCACGACCCGTGGCCAGGGCGACGGCGCGGGTGCGAGCGCACGCTGGACGGTGCGGACGTCGTCGGCGGTGCACGGCTCGCGGGTGACGGGGTCCTCGAACGTGTACCGCGGGGTGCCGTCGACGAGGGTCACGTCGACGTCGCAGCGCAGCCGCGACCCGGGGAGCGTGACCTTCGCGGTGCCGTGGTCGGGCGTGAGGCGCCCCATCGCGGCCTTCGCGTCGTAGGAGCGCAGGTGGGCGACGAGCCCGATCGTCGCGGTCTTGAGCTGCGCCCGTCGGGCGGTCTGCTCGGGGCTGTACGTCGCGGTGCGGGTGCGGGCCATCTCTCACGTCCTCGTGCGGTCGTCCGTCGGTGCGGCGTCACGCTAGGGACGGAACGTGAAGGTTCGCCGGGACGAACCTTGGTCCTCGCTGTCAGTCCGGCCCGGCTCGACCCGGCCCCGCCCGGGGAGCACGATGAGCGCAGCGCACCACCGACCGCCTCAGTGCAAGGAGCGACCTGACGATGACGTCCGTGCCCGACCTGCCCACCACCCCGCGCCCGCCCCTCGCGCACCCCGACGTGATCGGGCGGCTCACGCTCGAGCAGAAGGCGTCCCTCGTGTCGGGCGCGGACTTCTGGCACACGCAGGGCGTGCCCGACGCCGACATCCCGTCCGTCATGGTGACGGACGGTCCGCACGGCCTGCGCAAGCAGTCGGACCAGGCCGACGCCGTCGGGCTGGGCGGCTCGAACCCGGCGACGTGCTTCCCGCCCGCGGTGGCGCTGGCGTCGGCGTGGGACCCGGACGCCGTCCGCCGCGTGGGCGCCGCGATCGCCGACGAGGCGCGCGCCGAGCAGATCGCCGTCGTCCTGGGCCCGGGTATCAACATCAAGCGGAGCCCGCTGTGCGGGCGCAACTTCGAGTACGCGTCGGAGGACCCGTTCGTCGCGGGCGTCTTCGGCGCAGCGATGGTCGAGGGGATCCAGTCGCGCGGCGTCGGGAGCTCGCTCAAGCACTTCGCCGCGAACAACCAGGAGACCGACCGGCTCCGCGTGAGCGCCGACGTCGACGAGCGCACCCTGCGCGAGATCTACCTGCCCGCGTTCGAGCACGTGGTCACCACGCAGCAGCCGACGACCGTCATGTGCTCGTACAACAAGGTCAACGGCACCTACTCGAGCCAGAACCCGTGGCTCCTCACCGACCTCCTGCGCGGTGAGTGGGGCTTCGAGGGGCTCGTCGTCTCCGACTGGGGCGCGGTGTCCGACCCGGTCGCCGCCGTCGCCGCCGGGCTCGACCTCGAGATGCCGCCGTCGGGCGGCGAGGCCGTGATCGTCGCGGCGGTCCGCGAGGGACGGCTCGACGAGGCCGTGCTCGACGTCGCCGTCGACCGGCTGCTGACGCTCCTCGACCGGACGCACGACGCCCTCGCGGCGCAGGACCCCGCGTTCGACGACGAGCGCTACGCCCGCCACCACGACCTCGCCCGCGAGGCCGCCGTCGCGTGCGCGGTGCTCCTCGAGAACGACGGCACGCTCCCGCTGGACCGCGCCGGGGCGGAGCGCATCGGCGTCGTCGGCGCGTTCGCGAGCGAGCCGCGCTACCAGGGTGCGGGCTCGTCGCAGGTCGTCCCGACCCGCCTCGACGACGCGCTCACCGCGATCCGTGCCGTTGCCGGCGAGGACCGTGTCGACTACGCCCCGGGCTTCCGGCCCGACGGCGCGCCCGACGAGGCGCTCGCGGACGAGGCCGTCGCCGTCGCGCGGAACGCCGACGTCGTGCTCGCGTTCCTCGGCCTGCCCGGCGCCGCCGAGTCCGAGGGCTACGACCGCACCACCATGAGCCTCCCCGACGACCAGCTCGCGCTGCTCGAGCAGCTCGTCGGCGTGAACGACAAGGTCGTGGTGATCCTCTCGAACGGCTCGGCCGTCACCGTCACCGAGTGGCGTGACGGCACCGCCGCGATCCTCGAGGGCTGGCTCCTCGGGCAGGCGGGCGGCTCCGCGACCGCGGACCTCCTGTTCGGCCTCGCCTCGCCCAGCGGCCGCCTCACCGAGACGATCCCGCACCACCTCGAGGACACGCCGTCGTACCTGAACTTCCCCGGCGGCGACGGCCACGTCCTCTACGGCGAGGGCGTGCACGTGGGCTACCGCTACTACGACACGCTCCACGTCCCCGTCGCCTACCCCTTCGGGCACGGCCTCACCTACACGACCTTCGAGTACGGCGAGCCGACCGCGACCCCCGCGCCGGATCGCGGTCCGAACTCCTGGGACGTCCACGTCACCGTCACGAACACGGGTGAGCGCGCCGGTTCCGAGGTGGTCCAGGTCTACGTGCACGACGTCGCAGCCCGGGTCCCGCGCCCGGCTCACGAGCTGCGGGGGTTCAGCAAGGTGTCGTTGGAGCCCGGTGCCTCGGCCGATGTCGTCGTGCCGCTCGACGCCCGCGCCTTCGCGTTCTGGTCCCTGCGCGACCACCGCTGGGAGGTCGAGGCGGGGGACTTCGAGATCGAGGTCGGCGCGTCGTCGCACGACGTCCGCGGTCGCGTGACCGTCACGTCCGACGGCGACGGTGCCCCGCACCACCTCGACGCGACGTCGACGATCGGCGAGTGGCTCACCGACCCCGTGGGTGCCCAGGTGCTGGGCGCGGCGCTCGCTGCGGCCGGCGACTCGGCAGGGATGCTGGCGTCCGCCGCGGAGCCGTCGCCCGGACCCGACGCGGGCTGGGGCGAGATGGTCCGCCAGATGCCGATCGGCAAGGTCGTGAGCTTCACCGACATGGTGACGCGCGACCAGGTCGACCAGCTCGTCGCGGCCTACGACGCGGCATCGCAACCTCGCTGACCCACCCGCCCACCGACGCGCCGAGCAAGCGGGGACTCCGTCGACCAAGCGGTCAGGACCCGCTGGCTCGGCAACGTCTCCGCTTGCTCGGCGAGGTGCGGGGAGCGCTCAGGCCCCGCCTCCGGCGAGCTCCACGGCTGGTGCACCCGCCGGACGCCAGACCCGCAGCCCGAGCCCGACGACGACGGCGGCCACGAGCACGATCGCCGCGTCGAGCGCGAGCACCACGTGCACCCCGCGCTCGAGGCTGGTGGCGGTCGTCGCGAGGACGCCGAGCAACGGGATGCCGACCGTGATGCCGACCTGCTGCGTCGTGGTGACGAGGCCGGTGACGAGGCCCTGCTGGTCGTCGGCGACCCCGGACGTCGCGGTGACGCCGTACGAGATGATCGCGCCGAGGTGGAAGACGGACGCGATCGAGACCCCGGCGACGGCGAGCCACACCGACCCGCGTCCCGTGCCGAGCGCCAGCAGCGTCGCCACGAAGAGCCCCTGGCCGACCAGGGCCCCGACGAGCGTGCGTGCTCCACCGAACCGTCCGACGAGCCGCGGGGCGAGCACGCCTGCACCGACGGACAGGACGCCCTGCGCCCCGAACACGAGCCCCGTCCGGAACGCGTCGAGCCCGAGCACGTCCTGCAGGTAGAGCGTCAGGACGAACACGACGGTGCTCATCATCGAGAAGGTGACGAGCCCGCCCAGGTTCCCCCAGGCGACCGTCCGGCGCCGCAGCAGCGGCAGCGAGACGAGCGGCTGCGCGGTCCGCGACTCGACGACGACGAACGCCGCCAGCAGCCCGGCCCCCAGGACCAGCGCGCCGAGCACGTCCGGGTGGCCGAACCCGCGCGACGCGGCCGTCGAGAGCGCGTAGATCACGGCGAGCAGGCCGCCCGTCACGGTCGCGGCGCCCGGCACGTCGAGCCGAGGACGGTCGGGGCCTTCGTGCCGGGACTCGCTGAGGAAGACGCGGGCGAGCGGCAGGACGAGCGCTGACGCCACGGTGAGGAGCCCCATCGTCGACCGCCACCCGAGCGTGTCGGTGAGCACGCCGCCCAGCACCATGCCGACGGTGAACCCGAGCGAGAGCAGGGTCCCGGCGACCCCGAGCGCCCGGGCTCGGCGCGGACCCTCCTCGAACGTCGTGGTCAGCAGGGCCATCGCCGTCGGGACGATCGCCGCCGCGCCCAGGCCCTGCAGCGCGCGCCCCGCGAGGAACACGTCCGACGACGGGGCGAGCGTCGTGACGAGCGATGCCGTGCCGAAGAGCGCGAGCCCGCCGAGGAAGAGCCGGCGCCGGCCGTAGAGGTCGCCGGTCCGGCCGAGCAGGAGGAGGAACCCGCCCGACGGGAGGGCGAACGCGGTGATCGCCCACTGCAGGGTCGACGCGGACATCGCGAGGTCGGTGCCGATCGTCGGCAGGGCGACGTTGAGGATCGAGAAGTCCAGGGCGACCATGAACTGTGCCGCGCACAGGACCGTGAGGACGAGGAGCTCGCGTCGCGCGAAGCGTGTGCCGACGGGCTCCGGCGCGGACGAGGGACCGGTCGTGCGACCGGTGTCGGTGGTGAGGGTCTCGGTTGCCATGCGACGAGCCTCGGGCTCGCAGGACAAACGTGGGGAGCCTCCGCTTATGCTGGTGGCCGCACCACCAGGCAGCCGCTGCCGGCGGTCGCCGTGAGGACGGGGGAGCAGAGATGGCCGAGCTGGTCGAGGCGCGTCCCGCGCCGAGCACGTCGGGTTCGGGCGCCGCAGCGGCGCGCCGCGCCGAGCTGCGTGACTTCCTCCGCACCCGGCGAGCCCGCCTGAGTCCCGCCGACGTCGGCCTGCCCGACGCCGGACGCCGCCGCACCCCGGGCCTGCGCCGCGAGGAGGTCGCCGTCCTCGCGGGCGTCGGCGCGTCCTGGTACCAGTGGCTCGAGCAGGGCCGCGACATCCAGGTGTCGCCGCAGGTGCTCGACGCCGTCGCCCGGGTCCTGCTCCTGTCGAGCGCCGAGCGTCGTCACCTCTACGCGCTCGCGGGGCTCAACCCGCCGTCGGCCGAGACCGACGACGACGCGCGCGGCGTCGGCGAGGGCCTCATGCGGCTGCTCGACTCGTGGCTGCCCTTCCCGGCGCACGTCATGGACCGCTACTGGAACTGCGTCATGTACAACGAGGCGGCGGCGGTCGTCCTCGGCATGCGTCCCGACACGCCCCAGAACTGCCTGATCACGTTCTTCACGGACGACCTCTACCGGGGACGTGCCCGCAACTGGGAGGCCAACGCGGACGCCGTCGTCGCGCAGTTCCGGGCGGCCTGCACGGCGAGCCCCGGCGACGACGGGTTCGCGGCCGTCGTCGACCAGCTGAGCGCCGTCAGCCCCGAGTTCGTCGAGCGGTGGGGGCAGCACGACGTCGCCTCGCCGGGGTTCCTCGCGAAGGAGCTCGAGCACCCGACGCTCGGCACGCTCTTCATCGAGGCGACGCAGCTCCAGGTCCCGGCCCGCCCGGATCTCACGCTCGTCCTGCACAACCCCGTGCCGGGCACGGGCACGCGCGAGAAGCTCGAGCGGCTCCTGTCGGAGGACGAGCGCCGCGCGGCGCTGCGCCTCGTGGGCTGAGCGGCCCCGACGACGGCCCGCGTCAGCCCCGCCGCAGGCGCGAGTCGAGCACGAAGCCGCGCTTGCCACCGACCGACACGTCGCGCGAGTGCTTGATGTGCGCGTACACGACGGTGATCTTCGTGCCCTTCTTGACGGCCTTCACGTGCTTGTAGCCGGTCGACGGCCCGGTGCGCATCCAGGTGTCGTGCGTGACGACGTAGGTCATCTTCGTGGTGCCGCTCGACCCGACCTTCGTCGGCGACACGTAGGCGGCGCTCGCCCAGCCCTTGGTCTTCCCGACGGTGACGGGCACGAAGCTCCCGGTCTTCTTCCCGGGCTTGGAGATCATCGCCGTGTTGCGGGGAACGGTCTTGAGCACCCGGTAGCCGGTCGACGGCCCTGAGCGGATGTTGAGCCTCGACGCGGTCGAGTAGTAGGTGCAGCTCTTGGGCGTCTTCACGCCCTGGTCGAAGATCCGCGCCTTGGCGATGCTGACGCCGTGCGACCTCAGCCAGGTGTAGGGGTTGACGTGCGTCTTGCCGTACCCGCCCTTCCACACCTCGAGGTGCAGGTTCGGGCTGGTTGCGGGCCCGCTCGACCCGACGAGCGCGATCCTCTGCCCGGCCTTGACCTTCTGCCCCGCGTGGACGTACTTCGTGGCCTTGGCCATGTGGATGTAGACGAGGTCGTACCGCACGCCGCCGACCGAGCTCTTCACGATGACGTAGCCGGCGTCCCCGCCCTTCGGGTTGACGGCGTGCGTCACGGTCCCCGCCACCACGGCGTAGATCGGGGCGTTGTTCTGCGCCTCGAGATCGATCCCGAGGTGCCAGGCGCTCGCGTTCGCGACGGGCAGGCAGCGCGGCCCGTACATCGACGACGTGTAGAAGGTCTCCGCCTTGAGCGGTGAGACGTACGTCGAGGCCGCCTGCGCCGCGCCCCGGGCCCGAGCAGAGCCGGTCCGGCGAGCACCGGCACGACGACGGCCAACGCGACGGCGAGCAGCCCGGCGAGAAGGGTGGTCACCCGGCGGACCGGGCGTCGGCGGTCGGTCATGCCCTCCACCGTGCGCCCGACGTGTGCCGCACGCATCCGGGATCAGGGACGGATCGGGGTGCTCCCGGGGTTCCCTGTGCGCGGGCTGGGACACAGACTGGGACGGTGCCCCGGATCGCCGCGTGGATCACCTACCGATGGACCAAGTGGATCGTCATCGGTTTCTGGCTCGTCGTGCTCGCCGTCCTCGGTCCCCTCGCGGGGAAGCTGAGCGGCGTCGAGTCGAACGACGCCAAGAACTGGCTCCCGGCGAGCGCGGAGTCGACCCAGGTGCTCGACGTCGCGTCCCGCTTCTCCGACCCGGACACGCTGCCCGCGGTCGTCGTGTACGTGCGCGACGACGGCGGGAAGCTCACCCCTGCGGACCTCACGTCGGTCGCGGCGGACGCGAAGGAGTTCGGCCAGCGCGACGACCTCGACGGCAAGGTCGTCGGGCCCGTGCCTTCCCAGGACGGCCAGGCCGCTCAGGTCGTCGTCCCGCTCAACCTGGGCCCGAACGGCTGGGACCAGGCGTCCGACGTCGTGGACCAGCTCCGTCAGGTCGCCGACGACGGCGCACCCGACCTCCGCGCGTACGTCACCGGTCCGGCGGGCCAGGGGGCCGACTCGTCGAAGGCCTTCGAGGGGATCGAGTCGACGCTGCTGTTCGCGGCCGCCGGCGTGGTGATCGTCATCCTCCTGCTCACCTACCGCAGCCCGATCGTGTGGCTGCTGCCGGTGATCTCGGCGGGCGTCGCGCTGACGGTCGCGCAGGCCGTGATCTACCTGCTCGCCGACCATGCGGGGCTGACGGTCAACGCGCAGTCCGCCGGCATCCTCACGGTGCTGGTCTTCGGGGCGGGGACGGACTACGCCCTCCTGCTGGTCGCGCGGTACCGGGAGGAGCTGCGCCGGCACCACGACAAGCACGAGGCGATGGGGCTCGCCCTGCACCGGGCGTCCCCGGCGATCATCGCGTCGGGCGCGACGGTCGCGCTCGGCATGCTGTGCCTCCTGATCGCCCAGATGAGCTCCACGAGCGGGCTGGGCCCGGTCGCGGCGATCGGCATCGTCGTGGGGCTGCTCGTCATGCTGACCCTGCTCCCCGCCCTCCTGGTCGCGTGCGGTCGCTGGGTGTTCTGGCCCCGTGTCCCGCACGAGGGCCAGGCCGAGCCCACCGAGAACGGCGTCTGGGCGCACGTCGGGCGGCGCATCGCGCGCGGTCCGCGGCGCACGTGGGTGGTGACGTCGTTGATCCTCGCGGTCTGCACGCTGGGCGTGACCCAGCTGAACGCGACCGGGCTGTCGACGGCGGAGTCCTTCCGCGGCGAGCAGCCGTCGGTGACCGGTCAGCAGGTGCTCGAGAAGCACTTCCCGGGCGGCGCCGGGGAGCCGGTCGTGGTGGAGGCGAACGCGGCGCAGGCGCCCGAGGTCCGGGAGGCGTTCGCCGGCACGGAGGGCATCGACGCGTCGACCGTGACCAAGCCCGTGGTCGCCGACGGCGTGGCTTACCTCGAGGGGACGCTCACGTCCGCGCCCGACAGCCAGGCCGCGTACGACACGGTCGACCGGGTGCGCGACGCCGTCCACGCGGTGCCCGGGGCGGACGCCAAGGTCGGCGGCTCGACCGCCGTAAACCTGGACGTGCTGAGGGCGTCGTGGAGCGACACCGAGCGGATCATCCCGCTCATCCTGCTCGTCGTGTTCGTGATCCTCGCGCTGCTGCTGCGGGCGATCACCGCGCCGCTCATCCTCATAGGCACGGTCGTGCTGTCGTTCGGGGCCGCGCTGGGCGTGAGCGCGCTGTTCTTCCGTCACGTCTTCGGCTACGCCGGGGCCGATCCGTCGCTGCCGCTCTTCGTCTTCGTCTTTCTGGTCGCGCTCGGCATCGACTACAACATCTTCCTCATGACCCGGGTGCGCGAGGAGGCGTCGAAGCTCGGGACCCGGCGAGGCGCGCTCGTCGGGCTGGCGGCCACGGGCGGCGTGATCACGTCCGCGGGGCTGGTGCTCGCGGGGACGTTCGCGACGCTCGGCACGCTGCCGCTCGTGACCTTCGCGGAGATCGGGTTCGCGGTCGCGTTCGGTGTCTTGCTGGACACGCTGATCGTGCGCTCGGTGCTCGTCACGGCGCTCAACCTCGACGTCGGACGCTCCATGTGGTGGCCCAGCCGGCTGTCCCGCGAGGAGCGCAGGTCGGGGGCACCTGAGCCTGTCGCGTGAAGTTACTGGGTGGTACGTTCGCGAGGGTCCGCACCGCCGCGAGCCCGAGGGAGACCCCCGTGAGCAGCACCCGCAGGATCGTCACCACCGTCGTCGCCGGAGCCGTCGGGCTCGGGCTCACCGTCACCACCGCCGTCCTCCCCGCGGACGCCCACGGCAGAGGAGGTGGCCATCCCGGCGGGCCGTCGTCGGGCAGCAGCCAGCAGCTCGCCCCGCGCACGCAGTTCACCATGGCGCCCGACGGCTCGAGCGGGCTCACCCAGGGTGGCGAGGGCATCCCGAACATCGACTCGGTGAAGAAGACGATCGCCGCCTACTACGGCGACCCCGGCACCGGCATCGCCGACAAGACCTCCTCGCCGTACATCAGCGAGATGGAGGGGATCGTCGGCAAGGAGCTCCGCAAGCTTCCGAAGCTCCTCGCCGACGCGAAGCGACACCACGAGAAGCCGGCCATCGTCCTCGACAGCGACGACACGACGCTCTGGACCTACGACATGGAGGTCGGGGACATGAAGTTCGTGTACTCGCCGGCCGAGCAGGACGTCTGGGTCCAGGGCAAGGACCCGGCCAAGCGGTTCTCCGCGACGCCGGCCATGGTGCGGTTCGTCAACACCGCGCAGGCGATGGGCTTCACGATCTTCGGCCTGACGGGTCGCAACGACGACCAGAAGGCCGCCACGCTCGAGGACCTGGACCGGCTCGGCTACCACGGCTTCACGGCGTCGCGCTTCTACACCAAGTGGACGGGCACCGGCTCCTCGCAGCAGCCGTCGTACATCACGTGCCAGACGTCGTCGTGCACGACCGTCGAGTTCAAGGCCCTGACGCGCAAGCACATCGAGGACCTCGGCTACACGGTCACGCTCGACGTCGGTGACCAGTGGTCCGACCTCCAGGGGGCTACGCGGACCACACGCTCAAGCTGCCCAACCCGACGTACTACCTGCCGTCGGCGGACCTGCCCGGCAAGCACGAGTCGCAGCTCGCCCCGCGCACGCACTTCACGATGAAGGCCGACGGCTCGAGCGGGCTCAGCCAGGGCGGCGAGGGCATCCCGAACATCGACTCCGTCAAGAAGACGATCGCCACGTACTACGGCGACCCTGGCACCGGCATCGCCAGCAGGACGTCGTCGCCGTATCTCACCGAGATGAAGCGCCTCACCCGGACGCTCACCCCGCAGGTCGCGGCCCAATGTGCCGTGGGCAGGCTGCTCCACCGCAACCCGGCCATCGTCCTCGACGCGGACGACACGACCCTGTGGACGTACGACATGGAGGTCGGGGACATGAAGTTCGTCTACAGCCCTGCCGAGCAGGACGTGTGGGTCCAGGCGGAGAAGTTCGCCGCGACGCCCGGCATGGTCGCGCTCGTGAACACCGCGAAGAAGGCCGGGTGCACGGTCGTGGGGCTGACGGGCCGCAACGACGACCAGAAGGCTGCGACCCTCGGCAACCTCCGAGCCGTCGGGTACCAGGGCTTCACGTCCTCGAACTACTACACCAAGTGGACGGGCAAGGGCGCGTCGCAGCAGCCGGCGTACATCACGTGCGCCGCGGCGTCGTGCACGACGATCGAGTACAAGTCGCAGACGCGGGCACACGTGGAGTCACGCGCCGGCGGGGGATACGACGTGGTCGCCAACGTCGGGGACCAGTACTCCGACCTCATCGGCGGGCACGCGGACCGGGCGATCAAGCTCCCGAACCCGACGTACTACCTGCCCTGACCAGCACCGAGCCGCCGCGGACGCCGGTCCCCTCGCCCGGGGTCCGCGGCGGCGTCGCGTCCGACGGGCGGGCGTGGTCGGAGCCACCCCGGGGAGGTGCTACGCTAGTGATCCCCCCGGGCTGTGAGGGACGGACGAGCTGGCTCGCAAGAGCACGGCGAGGCTGTTCGCCACCGGAGGGCGACCCATCACGAAAGAACCCGGCACATTTGCGTGCCCTGGGTGCTGTCGTGACGGACGGATCTTTATGTGATTCCGTCTCGCAGATCGAAATCCAGCGGATTTGATCGGCAGGCCGAGAATCGGATAGAGTTCGGAAGTCGCCACGGAGAAGGCCTGAAAGGGCCGGACGGTGGTGAGCGTCCGTTTCTTGAGAACTCAACAGTGTGCTTGATAGTCAATGCCAATTTAACTCTCGTCGGGTTGCTGGTGGCTGGCCTTGGGGTTGGTTGTTGGTGGCCTGGTTGGGATTCCTTTGGACATGGATCGAATCTGATGGTTTTTGCCGGATGGTTTGGTTCTGGCCAGTTTGATTGATCGCCCCCTTTTTGTGGGGGTGTTCTTCGTATGGTTTGTTGACTGTGTCTGTTCTGCTGGGCTTTGGTCTGGTGGGGTGGGTGTGGTTGGCGTTGAAACATTTACGGAGAGTTTGATCCTGGCTCAGGACGAACGCTGGCGGCGTGCTTAACACATGCAAGTCGAACGGTGAAGCCCAGCTTGCTGGGTGGATCAGTGGCGAACGGGTGAGTAACACGTGAGTAACCTGCCCCTGACTTTGGGATAACTCCGGGAAACCGGGGCTAATACCGGATATGAGGCGTGCCTGCATGGGTGTGTCTGGAAAGATTTATCGGTTGGGGATGGGCTCGCGGCCTATCAGCTTGTTGGTGGGGTGATGGCCTACCAAGGCGACGACGGGTAGCCGGCCTGAGAGGGCGACCGGCCACACTGGGACTGAGACACGGCCCAGACTCCTACGGGAGGCAGCAGTGGGGAATATTGCACAATGGGCGCAAGCCTGATGCAGCGACGCCGCGTGAGGGATGACGGCCTTCGGGTTGTAAACCTCTTTCAGCAGGGAAGAAGCGCAAGTGACGGTACCTGCAGAAGAAGCGCCGGCTAACTACGTGCCAGCAGCCGCGGTAATACGTAGGGCGCAAGCGTTGTCCGGAATTATTGGGCGTAAAGAGCTCGTAGGCGGTTTGTCGCGTCTGCTGTGAAATCCCGAGGCTCAACCTCGGGCTTGCAGTGGGTACGGGCAGACTAGAGTGCGGTAGGGGAGACTGGAATTCCTGGTGTAGCGGTGGAATGCGCAGATATCAGGAGGAACACCGATGGCGAAGGCAGGTCTCTGGGCCGCAACTGACGCTGAGGAGCGAAAGCATGGGGAGCGAACAGGATTAGATACCCTGGTAGTCCATGCCGTAAACGTTGGGCACTAGGTGTGGGGCTCATTCCACGAGTTCCGTGCCGCAGCTAACGCATTAAGTGCCCCGCCTGGGGAGTACGGCCGCAAGGCTAAAACTCAAAGGAATTGACGGGGGCCCGCACAAGCGGCGGAGCATGCGGATTAATTCGATGCAACGCGAAGAACCTTACCAAGGCTTGACATACACCGGAAACGGCCAGAGATGGTCGCCCCGTAAGGTCGGTGTACAGGTGGTGCATGGTTGTCGTCAGCTCGTGTCGTGAGATGTTGGGTTAAGTCCCGCAACGAGCGCAACCCTCGTCCCATGTTGCCAGCGGGTTATGCCGGGGACTCATGGGAGACTGCCGGGGTCAACTCGGAGGAAGGTGGGGATGACGTCAAATCATCATGCCCCTTATGTCTTGGGCTTCACGCATGCTACAATGGCCGGTACAAAGGGCTGCGATACCGTAAGGTGGAGCGAATCCCAAAAAGCCGGTCTCAGTTCGGATTGGGGTCTGCAACTCGACCCCATGAAGTCGGAGTCGCTAGTAATCGCAGATCAGCAACGCTGCGGTGAATACGTTCCCGGGCCTTGTACACACCGCCCGTCAAGTCACGAAAGTCGGTAACACCCGAAGCCCATGGCCCAACCCTTGTGGGGGAGTGGTCGAAGGTGGGACTGGCGATTGGGACTAAGTCGTAACAAGGTAGCCGTACCGGAAGGTGCGGCTGGATCACCTCCTTTCTAAGGAGCTTTTGCTTCTGTCGAGCGCCGTGGGCCGGCTGGTCTGCCTCTTGTTGGGGTGGGTGGTTGGTCTGTGGTTCATGCCGGTGCCGAACGTGTGCCGGGTGGTTGCTCGTGGGTGGAACATTGACGAGCTGGCCCTGTCGGGTTGGTCGCTGCTAGTACTGCTGGGGTTCCTTCGGGGGCCTGGGTGTGGAAGGTGGTGGCCGGCTGGTGGGGTGGGCGATGAGCACACTGTTGGGTCCTGAGGGAACGGCCGTGAGCCGCCCGGACCACTGCGTGTGAGGGTCGGTCAGCCTGTGAGGGTTGGTCGAGCTTCGTGCGGGGTGGGTGGTGGGTGGTGGTTGTTGCTTCTGATGCGGGCCGCGGGGATCTCGTGCCGTAGGGCGTGGGTGAGTTGCGGGATCGTCGGTTGCTTGAGAACTGTACAGTGGACGCGAGCATCTTTGTGAATCACAGATGGCATGCCCGCCGGTCGCCTTTCGTGGGTGGCCGAGAGGGTGTGTGTCCGTGGTTTCTGCAATTTTGTTGTTGAGTTAAGTTTTTAAGGGCACAGGGTGGATGCCTTGGCACCAGGAGCCGAAGAAGGACGTCGTAGCCTGCGATAAGCCTCGGGGAGTTGGCAAACGAACCGTGATCCGAGGATGTCCGAATGGGGAAACCCGGCCACAGTCATGTGTGGTCACCTGCACCTGAATATATAGGGTGTGTGGAGGGAACGCCGGGAAGTGAAACATCTCAGTACCGGCAGGAAGAGATATTCCGTGAGTAGTGGCGAGCGAAAGCGGAACAGGCCAAACCGTGCACGTGTGAAAGCTGTCAGGCGTTGCGTGTGCGGGGTTGTGGGACCCTTCTGGATCTGCTGACACGGGTCCGGGGAGTCAGAAAGCTTCGTCATAGTCGAAGGGCATTGAAAGGCCCGGCACAGAGGGTGCGACCCCCGTAGACGAAATGGCGTGGCCTCCCGAAGGGGATCCCAAGTAGCACGGGGCCCGAGAAATCTCGTGTGAATCTGGCAAGACCACTTGCTAAGCCTAAATACTACCTGGTGACCGATAGCGGACTAGTACCGTGAGGGAAAGGTGAAAAGTACCCCGGGAGGGGAGTGAAATAGTACCTGAAACCGTGTGCCTACAATCCGTTGGAGCCTCCTTGGCAGGGGTGACAGCGTGCCTTTTGAAGAATGAGCCTGCGAGTTAGTGCTCAGTGGCGAGGTTAACCCGTGTGGGGAAGCCGTAGCGAAAGCGAGTCCGAACAGGGCGTCTGTAGTCGCTGGGTCTAGACCCGAAGCGAAGTGATCTAGCCATGGGCAGGCTGAAGCGCGGGTAAGACCGCGTGGAGGGCCGAACCCACCAGGGTTGAAAACCTGGGGGATGACCTGTGGTTAGGGGTGAAAGGCCAATCAAACTTCGTGATAGCTGGTTCTCCCCGAAATGCATTTAGGTGCAGCGTCACGTGTTTCTTGCCGGAGGTAGAGCTACTGGATGGCCGATGGGCCCTACAAGGTTACTGACGTCAGCCAAACTCCGAATGCCGGTAAGTGAGAGCGTGGCAGTGAGACTGCGGGGGATAAGCTCCGTAGTCGAGAGGGAAACAGCCCAGACCACCAGCTAAGGCCCCTAAGCGTGTGCTAAGTGGGAAAGGATGTGGAGTTGCACAGACAACCAGGAGGTTGGCTTAGAAGCAGCCACCCTTGAAAGAGTGCGTAATAGCTCACTGGTCAAGTGATTCCGCGCCGACAATGTAGCGGGGCTCAAGTACACCGCCGAAGCTGTGGCATTCACATATTGCTAGGCCTTCGTGGTCCAGGCGTGTGGATGGGTAGGGGAGCGTCGTGTGGGCAGTGAAGCTGCGGGGTAACCCAGTGGTGGAGCCTACACGAGTGAGAATGCAGGCATGAGTAGCGAAAGACGGGTGAGAAACCCGTCCGCCGAATGACCAAGGGTTCCAGGGCCAGGCTAATCCGCCCTGGGTAAGTCGGGACCTAAGGCGAGGCCGACAGGCGTAGTCGATGGACAAGGAGTTGAGATTCTCCTACCGGCGAAGAACCGCCCATACCGAGCCCGGTGATGCTAAGCGCCCGAATCCCCCGCCGTTCCTTCGGGAACACTGGGTGGGCCTAGCGCGCGACCCGACCTGGTAGTAGGTAAGCGTATTAACAGGGGTGACGCAGGAAGGTAGCCCGGCGTGGCGATGGTTGTCCACGTCCAAGGTCGCAGGGTGAGCAGCAGGCAAATCCGCTGCTCGTGAAGCCCGAGGGCCGATGGTGACCGCATCAGCGGGATAACAGGGTGATCCTATGCTGCCAAGAAAAGCCTCGGCGCGAGGTTCTAGCCGCCCGTACCCCAAACCGACTCAGGTGGTCAGGTAGAGAATACTAAGGCGATCGAGTGAATCGTGGTTAAGGAACTCGGCAAAATGCCCCCGTAACTTCGGGAGAAGGGGGCCCCAAGCGTGAAGCCGCTTGCCGGCTAGCGTGGAGGGCCGCAGAGACCAGGGAGAAGCGACTGTTTACTAAAAACACAGGTCCGTGCGAAGTCGCAAGACGATGTATACGGACTGACGCCTGCCCGGTGCTGGAAGGTTAAGAGGACGGGTCAGCTCCCTTGGGAGCGAAGCTCAGAATTTAAGCCCCAGTAAACGGCGGTGGTAACTATAACCATCCTAAGGTAGCGAAATTCCTTGTCGGGTAAGTTCCGACCTGCACGAATGGCGTAACGACTTCTCCGCTGTCTCAACCGCGAACTCGGCGAAATTGCACTACGAGTAAAGATGCTCGTTACGCGCAGCAGGACGGAAAGACCCCGGGACCTTTACTATAGCTTGGTATTGGTGTTCGGTGCGGCTTGTGTAGGATAGGTGGGAGACTGTGAAGCGCACGCGCCAGCGTGTGTGGAGTCAACGTTGAAATACCACTCTGGTCGCTCTGGACTCCTAACCTCGGTCCGTGATCCGGATCAGGGACAGTGCCTGGTGGGTAGTTTAACTGGGGCGGTTGCCTCCTAAAATGTAACGGAGGCGCTCAAAGGTTCCCTCAGCCTGGTTGGCAATCAGGTGGCGAGTGCAAGTGCACAAGGGAGCTTGACTGTGAGACTGACAGGTCGAGCAGGGACGAAAGTCGGAACTAGTGATCCGGCGGTGGCTTGTGGAAGCGCCGTCGCTCAACGGATAAAAGGTACCCCGGGGATAACAGGCTGATCTTGCCCAAGAGTCCATATCGACGGCATGGTTTGGCACCTCGATGTCGGCTCGTCGCATCCTGGGGCTGGAGTAGGTCCCAAGGGTTGGGCTGTTCGCCCATTAAAGCGGTACGCGAGCTGGGTTTAGAACGTCGTGAGACAGTTCGGTCCCTATCCGCTGCGCGCGCAGGAAACTTGAGAAGGGCTGTCCCTAGTACGAGAGGACCGGGACGGACGAACCTCTGGTGTGCCAGTTGTTCCGCCAGGAGCACCGCTGGTTAGCTACGTTCGGAAGGGATAACCGCTGAAAGCATCTAAGCGGGAAGCCTGCTTCAAGATGAGGTTTCCAGACCCTTCGGGGTGAGAGGCACCCAGCTAGACCACTGGGTAGATAGGCCGGATGTGGAAGCGGGGACGAAAGACCCGTGGAGCTGACCGGTACTAATCAGCCGACAACTTACCAACAACACTTTCCGTGTTTCGCGTCCACTGTGCGGTTCTAGAGCCACCGGCACACCCCCGAAAAGGGTCCCGAACAGGTTCATAGAGTTACGGCGGTCATAGCGAAGGGGAAACGCCCGGTCCCATTCCGAACCCGGAAGCTAAGCCCTTCAGCGCCGATGGTACTGCCCTGGTGACGGGGTGGGAGAGTAGGACGCCGCCGAACACCCATTCAACCGAAGGCCACCCCGATCCGGGGTGGCCTTCGGCGTATCTGCAACGACGCACCGTCCGCGACGAGACCACACAGACGAAGCACCCGGGCCCTCCGGCCGCGGGGGTGCATCAGTATCCGAACGCTCACGAGACCGGACCGGCGGCGCGTCGGCGGTCCGTTCAGTGTGCTGGTCGGTGCTTGACGTCGCCGCACACGGTCTTGTCGGAGATGAGCAGCGGGTCGCTGTCGGGCTCGGTGGAAGCCATCTCCAAGTCGGCGACCGTCAGCTGGACGGAGCCGTCGGGCGCCTTTGATGGCTCATGGGACATCCGGTGGGGGCTTGAGGTCGAGTCCGCCGGCGGCGAGGAGCATGCGGAGGCGGTAGTTGTCGCGGTTGCGGTAGCCGCGGGCGAGGCGGCGGTGGAGTTCGATGAGCCCGTTGATGGCTTCGGTGGGTCCGTTGTTCTGGCGGCCGGTGGTGAAGTAGGCCAGGAATGCCCCGGACCAGCGCCGCAGGGTCCGGCCGAGGCGTGCGACTTCGGGGATCGGGCAGGTGTGGAACGAGTTCAGGACCTTCTCGGCGCGCTTGCGGCCCTCGGCGAGGTCCGCGGCGCGGTAGGCGGCGCGTAGGTCCTGGGCACACTGCCACGCGACGAACACTTCTTCGTGGGCCTCGTTCGCTTCGATCGCACGGGTCAGGCGCGCCCACTGCTTGTCGGTGAGGTTCTCGGCCCCGGCACGCAGGATGGTCTGGATCCCCAGCAGCGGGTCGCCCTTGCGTCCGCGGTGCCCGGTCGTGGTCTGCTGGACGCGGCGTCGGACCTCGTCGACCACGGCGGTGCCGAGCTTGACGACGTGGAACGCGTCCAGGACCGCGGTCGCGTCCTCGAGCTGTTCGTCGATCGCGGACTTGTAGCCCCCGAACGGGTCGAGCGCGGCGACGCCGATCCCGGCCCGGAAGCCTTCGCCGCGCTCGGTGAGCCAGTCGACGTAGGCCTTCTTCGATCTGCCCGGGACCAGGTCCAACAGGCGGGCGTGCACCCGACCCCCGCCGTCGCGGGTCAGGTCGACCATCCCAGTCAGCTCCTTGGGGCCCTTGGTGCGGCGGTCACCGTGGTGCCACACGTGCTCGTCCACACCCAGCGACGTCACGCTGGCGAACCGGGACTCATCGCCCGCCAAGTCCTCCAGGACCGGCCTGACCGCGCGCCACAGCGTCTTCCACGCGACTGCGAGGCGGCGGGCCAGACCAGCGATCGTCGCGTGATCATGACGCAGCTGCCCGATCGCCCAGATCACCGCCCGGCGCGTGAGCGACCCGCGCGGGCGCACCAGCGCGCGATGCTGCTCGACGAAGGCCCCTACGCCGCATCCCGGGTCCGGGCACCTCCAGGTGCGCTGACGCCACCGCACGACCACGGGCTGTTCACCGGGCACGTCGTGCAGCACCCGCACCCGCCGACCGCGCGCCTCGGCCACGACCCCGCAAGCCGGACAGCCCATCACCTGTGACGGTGTGGAGACCGTGACCGTCAACCGCGTCGGGCCACGCTCGACACGCTCGACATGAACACCCTCGACACCCAACAGGGCATCACAGCGCGGGCACGGCTCGATGGTGGGTGCGCCGACACACCCCGTAGCGTTGGACAACGTCGAGGTCCTCGAGAAGAGCAGAGAGCTTGGTCGCCTCTGATCCTCGGGGACCTCGACCCCATCACTCCAGCACCACGCTCACCGGCGAGCCGCCCCCACCCGATGTCCCATGAGCCCCTTTGCCGCGGTAGCGATCCCGTCACCATGGATCTGTAGGTACCCGTGGTGGTCCTTCGTGGTCATCGGTCCCCGGAGTTCGCTGCCGGCGACCTGGACGGCGAGAGACGGAGTCCCCTGGTCCGAGTCCTTGTCGGCCGTCGACGGTGCGAGGCCCGTGTCGAAGGTGTCGTCGCTGTTCAGCAGGCGGGACGCGGACGGGAGGTCGAACCGTCCGCTCCTGCCACCGCTGGAGGTGACGTGCGCGGCGCCCTATGCTGCCGCCTTGCTCGGGGGACGCGCCGGCGCGATTGCCGCCGCTCGGGTCGTTGGTCGGCCGGGCAGAGGTAGACGTCCGCTCCGATCCCCTGAGGGCCGTCGCCGGCGGCAGTGCCCGAGGTCGTCCCGCACGCGGCGAGAAGGAGCACGGTCAGCGAGACTCCGGCGGACGCCGTCGTCCGGCGAGAGGACGCGCGGTCACGTCCTGGCGCGGGTCCCGCACTCGGGACAGAACCTCGCGCCGTCGGGGAGCTCGGCCGAACAGCCGTCGCACGTCGACGTGCGGGACAGGGAGGACCCGCATTCGGCGCAGAACTTCCCACCGGTCGCACGAGCGCCGCAGGAGGGGCAGGTCGCGACGACGTCTGAGGCGATGTCGGTGCCCTGGAGGAGATCGGCGGCGGCGAGCCGGTCCCGCACCTGAACGCGGCGAGCCTCGGCCTGGAGCTTCGCGAGCTCGTCGTGCAGAGGCGGGGCGCACCGGACGCACTGGCCGACGGGCTCGTTCCAGCATGCGTCCCGGCAGACCCAGTCACCGCAGGCCTTGCACTGTGTGAACTCCGGCGAGATCTCGGCGACGGCCTTCGCAAGAGCGCGGTCCTTGGCGGAGGAGTTCGTCCCGCGGTTGAGGACGAAGTCGTCGGCAGCGTTGCCGATGTCGCGGAGCGGCCCACCCACCATGTCGCCGAGCGAGCGCAGGAGCCCGCGCCCCGTCATGGCCTTGTCCGGCTGGAACGCCGAGCGATAGCCGTTGCCGCACCGCTCGCACCGGAACTCGAACTGGTAGCCGTTCGAGTTCGACAGGTCGTTGTAGTTGTCGGTGAAGGGGATTGCCTGGCTCACGGCGACACGATACCGGGACGGTGGCCCGAGTCGACAGACGGGCGCCGGGGTGAATGCGGGCGCACCTACAGGTCGGCGTCCGCGCGCTCGGCATCGGCCGCGGCCTTCGCCTCCTGCTTCGATTGCGGGACAGCGCGCTTCGGTCGGACCGCCGGGACGTCACCGACGATCGGGACGGGTTTGCGGTTGAAGCGGAACCCGTAGCGTACGGCGAGGCCCGCCATGGTGGTGATCCGGTTGCGGGCGCCGAGGAGCGACCCGATGTGGACGAAGAGCCACACCCACCACGCTGGGTAGGCCGTGAGCTCGACGACGCGCGACATCCCGGGTACCTTGCGCAGGAACGGGATCGCGTGGAGCACCGGCAGGTTCGCGATGCCGGGGAGCTCACCGATCGCGGAGCGGCGTCCGATGATCGCGAGCTGACCCTTGTCGTAGTACTCGAAGGCTTCGGTAGGCTCGCCCGCGATCAGGCGGAGAATCTGCTTGCCCGCGTGCCATCCACCCTGGATCGCGGGTTGCGCGAGCTGCGGCAGGTCCTGGGGTGAGACGGCGACGTCGCCGGCCGCGAACACACCGGGCAGTCCCTCGACCTGCAGGTCCGCGCCTGTGCGGATGCGGTTGCCCTCGTCGAGGGGAGCGACCAGTCGGTGACCTCTTCGTGCGGGGCGACACCGGTCGCCCAGATCGTGAGGTCGGACGGGACGAGCCGACCGTCGGTGAGCTCGACGGCGTCGGGCAGGACCTTGGCCACCCCCGCGCCGAGCATCAGCTCGACCCCGCGGTGCTGGAGCTGGTGGGACGCGTACTCGCGGAGCTTCGGCGTGAAGGGCTTGAGGACGTCCTTGCCTCGCTGCACGACGGTGATGGAGAACGCCTCGCCGTCGATCTCCGGGTAGGCCGGCATGAGGCCCTGCTCGCGGAGCTCGGCCAGCGCGCCGGCCATCTCTACGCCTGTGGGTCCGCCACCGACGATCACGACCCGGAGCCCGTCGTGACGGGTCGGGCTCTGGGCGGCCTTCTCGAGACGCGTGAACAGGGTGTCGCGGATCTTGATCGCCTGGGACCGCGAGTACATCGAGAACGCGTACTCCTTGGCGCCCGGGGTCCCGAAATAGGTGGTCGTGACGCCGTTCGCGAGGACGAGGTAGTCGTAGTCCAGGCCCTCACCGTTGAGGAGCGTGATGCGCTTCGCCTCGGTGTCGATCTCCATGAGGTGCTCGTGGACGACGTCCACGTTGTCCTGCTTGAAGCGCAGCGCTCGCAGGAAGTGCGTCACGTCGCCCGGGTTCAGGCCGCCGGTCGCCACCTGGTAGAGCAGCGGCTGGAAGGTGTTGTAGACGCGCCGGTCGACGAGGGTCACCCGGACGGGCGCGCCCGCGAGGGCCTTGACCACGTGGATGCCCGCGAACCCGCCGCCGACGACCACGACGTGCGGGCGGCGGTCAGGTGCGGTTCCGGTCTGCGAGTTCGTCACAACCCTCCACGGTACCGGCGTCGGCGGGGCTACGCGGACCGCGGGCGCCGCGATGTGGCTCAGGTCTCGTCGTCCTCACCCGGGATGGGCGCGCCGGCGGGCATCCCGACGTCGACGTACTGCTCGTAGTACGCCCGCCAGCACTCCTTGGCCTCGGGCGTGTGCGGGCCGGTGGGGTCGTCGTCGGCGAGGTGGGCCTCGAGCTCGTCGAGGCAGACCTCCCAGCCGGCGGCGTTGCGTGCGGCCGAGTCGCGCAGGTCGAGGACGTCGGTGAGCACCAGCCGGGCGGCGGGCTCGCCGTCGTCCGTCGTCTCGCCGTCGGACACCTCGAACCACAGCTCGTCCTCGCCCCAGGTGAAGGCGAAGGATCGCGGCGGGTCGTACGCGAGGACCTCGCCCTTGGCGGACGGCAGGTTCGGGTCGTCCGTGAGCTCGACGGCGCTGCCGACGTGCGGGTGGTAGGTGACGGTCTGGGGGAACCAGGTCCGCATGTCGGCGGGTTCGCTCACGGCGCGCCACACGCGGTCCGCCGTCGCGGGGAGCTCGAGGGTGAACCGGACGCCGACGCGCCCGTCCAGGTCCACCAGGGTGCCGTGTCTCATGCCGCCTCCCACGCCGTCGTGCTCCTCCCACGCTAGCGCGGCACGGTCGCCCCAGCCCGACGACGGCCGCCCTCCGGTGGGAGGACGGCCGCCGTGTGCCGGGCCGGGGACGGGCCCCGGCGTCGGCAGTCAGTTGCGGACGATCGTGAACGTGCTGGTCGTGTTCTTGATGTCCTGGGCGTTGTTCGCGAGCGTCAGCCCGTTGAACGTCGCCGAGCCGACGGCGGGACCCTGGCCGGCCTCGGGCTGCTCGTTGACCCAGATGCCGAACCCGGACTTTGCGTCGAAGGCGTCACCGCTCTTCTTGGCACCGGTGATGGACACGCTGGTGAAGACGGTGTCCTCGATCGGGTTCTGCGGGCTCGAGCCGACGTAGTTCGTCTGGAACATGATCCCGGAGTACGTCGGGTCGATGATGTCGACGTCGTTCAGCCGGATCGCCGTGAACTTCTGCGACGCGGAGAACAGCCAGATCGCGGGGAACGTCTGCGAGCCCCAGAAGTGGCCGCCGTCGCGTTCGAGCGTGATCCCGTCGAAGACGGTCTGCTTGGGCCCGAAGTCCTCCATCGAGTACCCGAAGTTCAGCGACGAGATCGTGATGCCCGCGTAGACCAGGGTGTCCGCGACGTAGACGTTGCGGACCGTGTTGTCCTGGCCGCCGTAGATCGCGATGCCCGCGGCGCGCCACGTGAGCTTGGCGGTGAGGTTCTCGAGCACGTTGCCCTGCTCCCCGGTGCCGCCGTTGTCCTTGGCGGCGAACAGCGCGAAGCTGTCGTCGCCCGTGGAACGCGCCTCGTCGTTCGCCACACGGTTGCCGCTCGACCCGTTGGTGAGGTTGATGCCGTCCGCGAAGGTGTCGCGGATCCGCATGTTCGTGAACGTCGAGGAGTCGACGTTCGTGCCCCACACGGCGCAGACCTGGTGCTCGACCCAGATGTCGTCGATCGTCAGGTTCGAGACGCCGGTCAGGTCGAAGACCTTGCCCGGGCCGTCGATGCGCTGGGTGTAGTTGCCGAACCACGCGAAGTCACGGAACTTCGAGCCCTGCGCGGTGGTGTCGACGCGGAAGCCCGTGTCGGTGTTGGACTGCGACGGGTCGGAGTGGAACCGGGTGTACCAGACGCCCGCGCCGACGACGTCGAGCGCCTTGCCGTAGACCTGGAACTTGTTCGAGACCGTGTAGTCGCCGGCGGGGAGGTAGACGCCCTTGATCTTGCCCGTGGTGTCCTGGCGGGCCTTGTCGAGCGCATTCTGCACGTCCTGCTGGGTGAAGCCGGTCGGCTCGACGTACGCGGAAGCGTCGGGGTTGGCCTGCTGCGCGGCCTGCTCGAGGTCGACGAAGTCGATCGCGATGTTGCCCGAGTTGGCCGCGTCCTTCTGCAGCCGGATGGTCGAGCCCGCCTTCACCGTCGTGCCGAGCAGGATGTTCGCCTCGTCGTACACGTGGCGCGGCGCCCCCGATCCGGGCGTGTTCTGCGGGTTCGTCTCGTCGCCGTACAGCCAGGCGTACGCGGACGTCAGCGGCAGGGCCTTGAGGAAGGTGCCGTCGACGTAGACGTTCACCGACGACGTCGTCCCGTCGGGGATGGAGAACCGCGCGACCAGGGTGTTGGTCGACGCCTTGGTGGTCCACTCGACGTACGAGCCGGTCTGGTTCAGCGCCACGGCCTTGCGGCCCGACGCCTCGCCGGCGAGGTCGCCCACGGTCCGGTTCGGGCCGAGCACGACGGCGCCGCCGCCCGTCCGGCCGTCCTCGGCCTCGTAGGTGTCGTACGGCATGTTGGCGCCGCGCCCCACGAAGAACGACTGCGACTGCGTGTTGTTGGCCTTCTTCGCGGCGATCTCGTTGGCGTCGTCGGCGACGGTCACGGTGACCGTGTACTTGCCGTCCGCCGCCGTCCACGAGCCGAGACCCGTCTGGGCGTTGCCGTTCGCCGGGATCGCGCCGCTCACGGAGCCGGTGAGCGTCTTGACCGTCGTGCCGTTCGCGTCCTTGACCGTCGCGGTCACCGCGTGCGACCCGGAGGCCGCGGCCACGTTGCCCTGGTTCGCGACCACGGCCGTGAACTGCACGGTGTCGCCCGCGGCCGGCGTCGACGGCGACCACGAGACCGTGGGCACGAGGTCGGAGCTCGGGACCGCGCTGACCACGAGGGCCGTCGGCGAGGTGTAGGCGTTGTCGGTCTCGTCCTGCTCGACGACGACGCCCGCGGAGTCCGCGGTCGCGCCGATCCGGTAGGAGTCGGCGTTGAGCGGGCCCACGTTCGCGGTGACCGTCGCCTGGCCGCCCGCCGCGATCGCCCCGACGGGCTTCGTGGCGACGGTCGTGCCGTTCAGCTGGAACGAGACGCTGCTCGCAGCAGCGTCACGGTTGCCCGTGTTCTTCACGACGGCGCTCAGCGTGACCGCGTCCGTCTCGACCGGGTTCGCGGGCGACGACGTGACGCTCGTGACCTGGAGGTTCGGGTTGGGCGCCGGGGTGCCGTAGACCTCGAGCTCGGCGACCTGGCCGTTGCTCGAGCCGCTGTTCGCGGTGAACGTCAGCCGGACGTCTGACGCGGTGCCTGTGACAG
The DNA here is from genome assembly GCF_030161555.1 of Luteimicrobium album. Taxonomy (GTDB): domain Bacteria; phylum Actinomycetota; class Actinomycetes; order Actinomycetales; family Cellulomonadaceae; genus Luteimicrobium; species Luteimicrobium album. The sequence continues at coordinate 1,219,992 of NZ_BSUK01000001.1, read as the reverse complement.
GGACCGTGACGGTGTTCCCGCTGGACGGGTTGAACGAGTACGTCGCGGACGACTTGAGCGTGGTCCACGTCGACGAGCCCGCCGCACGACCCTCGATGCTCAGGGTCTGGGTGCGCGCACCCCACGCGGAGTCCGGGTTGAGCCTGAGGACCACGTCCGAGAGGGTCGTGTCCGAACCGAGGCTCACCGCGAGGGTGCTCGGGTACGCGCCCGCCGCGCCCTCCCAGTAGGTGGCGACGTCGCCGTCGTTCGCGTTGGTCGCCGCGTACGTCCAGTTCACGGACGAGGCGGTGATGGTCTTGCCGAGCGCGACGTTGCTGCCGGTCGGCGTGCCGGGGTCGGTCGTGCCCGGGTCCGTGGGCTCCGTGGTGCCGGGGTCCGTCGGCTGTCCGTCGCCCGCGCCGTCGCCGAAGACCTGCAGCTCCGAGAGCTGCGCCGCGCTCCAGCCGCTGTTGGCGCTCACGGTCACGCGCACGTAGCGCGCCGCCTGGTCGGGCAGGTCGAGGTTCACGGTGTTGCCCGACGCCGGGTCGAACGTGTAGGTCGCGGCGGCCTTCGCCGTCGTGAACGACGACCCGTCGGTGCTCGTCGACACCGCGAGGTTCTCGGTGCGCGACCCCCAGCCGTCGGGGAGCTGGAGCGCGACCCGCTGGACTGTCCGGCTCTGGCCGAGGTCCACCTGCGCCCACTGCGGGAACTGGCCGTTCGTCCCCTCCCAGTAGGAGGACTTGCTGCCGTCGGTCAGGTTCGATGCCACGTAGGGCGCGTTGCTCGAGCTGGTCGTCGCGGTCTTGCCCTGCGAGAGCAGCGTGCCTTCGGTACCGCCGTCGCCCGTGCCGGTCGGGCCGCCGGTGCTGCCGCCGTCGCCGCTGCCCGACGACGAGCCGTGCACCACGAGCCCCGAGAGCTGGCCCGCGGGCCAGCCCGTGTTCGCGCTGAAGACGAGGCGGACGTAGCGTGCGTCGGCGTCGGGCGTGTCGACGGCCACCGAGTTCCCGGACGCCGGGTCGAACGTGTAGCCCGTCGCGCCGACGAGCGAGGAGAAGCTCGAGCCGTTCGAGCTCGTCTGGATCTGGATGGTCTCCGTGCGCGTCGCCCAGGACGCGCTGTTCGGGAGCTGGAGCACCAGGTCGGTCACGTGCTGCGTGCTGCCGAGGTCGACCTGCACCCACTGGGGCAGGGCGTTGTTGCTCGACTCCCAGTAGGTGCTCTGGCTGCCGTCCGTGATGTTGTTCGCCTGGTACGTCTGCGACACGCTCGAGGCGCTCGCGGTCTTGCCCTGGGCGAGGTCGCTGCCCGCGGCGCTCGCGCTGCCGCCGAGCACGAGGCCCGCCGACAGGAGCAGCGCCGCGCCCGCGGTCGCCGCGAGGGTCTTGCTGACTGTTCGTCTCATGATCGTCGTCGATCTCCTTGTGGTCCCTGGTCGGACGGACCGAGCGCGCGAGGCGCCCCGATGGTGGTGGGGCTCGCGCGGCGCCGTCGTCGTCGACGAGTCGCGCGTCATGCCGCTCCGCTTGCCTGCGCTCGGGTACTGCAAGCTGCTTGCGCCAATCGGTACGTCGGTGTGCGAGACGCAAACGGCTTCTTTCGTTCCCCTGGGGTGACCTTACGAACGGGAGCCAGTGACGGCAAGAGGAAGCGGAGAAATAGGGCGATGGGTGCGCTCCCACACCCCTGTGTCACGCGGGGGCGGGCGTCTGAGGGCCGTGCGAGGGTGGCGGCATGGCAGAGACACCCGCCCCGTTCCCCGCACCCGAGGTCGACTGGACGCTCTTCGAGGTCCCGAGGGCGCTCGCGATGGTCCGCGGGCAGCTCGCGTTCTCGTGGACCGTGCTCGCGCAGCGGCTCGCGACCCTCAGCCAGGACGACCTCGACTGGGAGCCCGGCCCGGACGCCCTGCGAGTGGTGCGACGGGGCGAGCAGCGGGCGCCGCGCGTCGTCGGCGCGGGGGAATGGGTCTCGGAGTGGCCCGCAGGCGAGGAATCAGCCCAGCCCCGGACGATCGGCTGGCTCGTCGCCCACCTCACCGAGGCGTTCTTCGAGCGGTGGGAGTGGACGTTCGGGGAGCACCGCCGGCGCCGCGACGACGTCGAGCTGTCGGGCGAGGTCGGGCCAGCGGTCGCGGCGCTCGTCGACCAGGTCACGCGGTGGCGCGCGGCCGTGGACGCGCTCGACGACGACGCCGCGTTCGTCGTCGGGCTCGGCCAGGCCACGGAGATCGACCAGGCGGCGCCCTTCGGGCACCTCGTGCTCCACATGAACCGCGAGCTCATCCACCACGGCGCCGAGATCACGATGCTGCAGGACCTGCGCCGCGCCCGCGGCTGAGCGGGTCGTTCCGCTCAGCCGCGGGCGGGGCGGTCAGCGGCCCAGCTTGATCACCTTCGCCGTCGACGGCGAGGTCGCCGTCCCGTCGTGGTAGCCGGCCTTGCTCGCGGTCACCGTGACGGAGAGCCGCTTGCCGACGTCGCCCGCGACGGGCGTGTAGACGGCCTTCGTGGCGCCCTTGATCGGGGTGCCGTCGGTGTTCCACTGGTAGGTGATCTTCACCCCGGCGACCGACCACAGGCCGGGCGTCGCGACGTACGGCAGCCCGACGACCGGCAGCCCCACCGCGAGCGGCGGGAGCAGCGCCTTCGGGGCGGCCTTGAGCGGAGGCGTCGTCACGTCGACGCCCGCTACCTTCGCGAGCGTGACCACCGCGTCGTACGCGTCCCCGGCCTCCTGCAGGTGCTCGGCGTCGGCGGTCGCGGTGACGTCCGCCTTCGCGGGCGAGCTGCCCTGCCCGACGACGGCGTCCTGCGCGAGGTCCCGCGCGAGCGACACGACGGTGTCGGCCTGGGCCAGCACGGTCGCGTCGATCGGGTGCTGCTGTGCCTCGTCGATGCCGTACGCGTCGACCTGCGCCTTCGTGGCCTGCGTGAGGGTCTTCGCGGCGGCCGCGACGAGCCGCAGCCCGGCGTCGGTGTCGCTCAGGGTCCCGTCCGCCTTCCAGACCTTCGCGTCGAGGAGCGCCTGGACTGCCTTCTTCGGCTCTCCCGTGAGCGTGCCGACGAGAGCGGTGAGGCGGTCGCGCGGGGCGTCCGTCCGCAGACCCCAGCCGTACGCCCAGGCCGGGTCGTACGACGTGTCCCCGACGTTGATCGGGAGCTGGTCCACGGACTTCGACCAGGTCAGCGGCAGCCGTCCGGTGAACGGCGTGTCGCCGAGCAGGACGCTCGCGACGCCCTCGCCCTCGGTGCCGGGCAGGAAGCCGGCGACGATCGCGTCGGCCTCGTCCTGCACGTCGCCCAGCATCATCGGGCGGCCCGAGACCACGAGCACGACGCACGTCGGGATCGCCGCGCACACCGTGTCCACCGCCTTCTTGTCCGCCGCGGTGAGGTTCAGGGTGTGCCCGTTGTTGCCGACGTCGCCCTGTCCCTCCGCGTAGGGCGTCTCGCCGACGACGACGAGGCCCGCGTCGTACCCGGTCGGGTCGGCCGAGGCGGTCTTCGAGTAGGTCACGGACAGGCCCGGCGCGGCGGCCTCGATCCCGTCGAGGATCGTGGTGCCCGTCGTGTGGGTGCCCGACTGGCCCTGCCAGGTGATCGTCCAGCCACCGGTCTGGTTGCCCAGGTCGTCGGCGTTGGAGCCCGCGACGTAGAGCTTCCCGGTCTTCCTCAGGGGCAGCGCGCCGCCCGTGTTCTTCAGGAGGACCTGCGACTCGGCGGCGGCCTGCGCGGCGGTGGCCCGGTGGGCTGCGCCGCCGAACTGGTCGCGCTGGCTGTCGTCCGTGAACGGGTGCTCGAAGAGCCCGAGCTCGAACTTCTGGGTGAGGATCCGGCGGACGGCGTCGTCGACGCGCGCCTGCGGGACCTGCCCGGCGTTCACGCCGTCGACGATCGCGGTGATGAAGTCGCCGAAGTTGTACGGCGCCATCGCCATGTCGATGCTGCCTGTGGTGACAGCCCGCACGGCCTTCTGCGCGTACGTCCCGCCGGGCAGCTTGTCGATCGCCTGGTAGTCGCTGATGAGGAAGCCGTCGAAGCCCATCCGGTCCTTGAGCAGCGACTGGTTGAGCGGCTCCTCGGTCATGCGGACCGGCGTCGAGCCGTCGACCGACAGCGCCGAGTATGACGGCATGATCGACCCGACGCCCGCCTGGATCGCCGGCACGTACGGGGTCGCGTAGAGCTTCTCGAAGACGTCCTGCGACGGGACGTTCGTGATGCCCTGGTCGATCGGGTAGCCGCCCGTCCCGGCGACGGACTGGTCGTAGGTCGTGCCGCCGTCGCCGGCCCAGTGCTTCGCGGACGCGAGCACCTCGTCGGCGCCGGACTTGTCCGCCGGGTCGGAGCCCTGGAGGCCCTCGATCGACGCCTTCGAGAACGACGACACGAGCGCCGGGTCCTCGCCGAACGACTCGTACGTCCGGCCCCACCGCTCGTCGCGCGCGACGCAGAGGCAGGGAGCGAACGCCCAGTTGACGCCCGTCGTCCGGGTCTCGGACGCCGTCTCCTCGCCGACCTTCTCGACCAGCGCGGGGTTGCGCGTCGCACCGAGGCCGATGTTGTGCGGGTAGATCGTCGCGTCCTTGACGTTCGAGTGCCCGTGCACCGCGTCCGCGCCGTACAGGAGCGGCACCTGCAGCGGCGTGGCGAGGGCCTCGCGCTGGTAGCCGTCGATCATGTCGGCCCAGGCCTGCGGGGTGTTCGCCGCGGGAGTCGATCCGCCTCCGGAGAGCACCGAGCCGAGACCCAGGTCGGTGATCTGCTGCGGCGTGGACAGGCCCAGCCGCTCGGCCTGCGCCATCTGTCCGACCTTCTCCTGCAGGGTCATCCGGCCCAGCAGGTCGTCGACACGCTGCGCCGTCGACAGGGAGGAGTCGAGGTACGGCAGCCCGTGCGCGTTGACGACCACGCGCGGCGCCTCGGCCGGCCCGGTCGCCCCCGCGGACTTCAGCGTGACCGGGATGGTCAGCGCCTCGCTCGCGGGCGTGCCCGCGGTCGTGGCGACGTCCACGGTCTGCGTCGTGCCGGACTCGGTGCCCTCGTCGAACGTGAGCGTGCCCGAAGCCGCGGTGAAGTCCGTGCCGTCCTTCGCCGTGCCGCCACCGGTCGACCAGTCGACGGTGGCCGCCTTGGCGAGGGCTTGCCGTCGGCCGTCGTCAGGCCGACCTTGACGTGCGCGGTGCCGCCCGCGTCGACGAGGTAGGCGTCCTGATCGGTCGTGATCGTCGTCGCTGCCGCGACGGCCGGGGTGCCGTACAGCTCGACGTCGTCGATCGAGTAGGGCGTGGCGCTCGCGGTCCCGGCCGGGAACGTGAACGAGTACCCCCACGACGACGTCAGGTCGAGCGTGCCGTTCCTCGTCTCGTCGCTGCCGGGCTGGTTCGCCCCGAGCTGGAACGCGGAGAAAGGCAGCGAGACGAGCTTCCAGCGCGAGCCGTCGGCGCTCCAGTTGTCCTTGAACGTCGCGACCCAGCTCTCGGCGTGCTCGCCGTCGGGACCGCCGTCCTTGAGCTCGACCTGGATGCTCGCGCCCGCCGTCGGCGACGCCGGGTTGTTGGCCTGCGAGGCGTACCACCAGAAGCGGATGCCCCGGAAGGACGACCAGTCCTGCGCGGCGGCGAGGTTGTCGGAGAAGCCGCCGTAGCCGCCGTCGGGCACGAGGTACTGGCCGCCGAGGACGTGGTTGTCGGCGACGTCGCCGCGGGCGAGGCCCGTGGCCGCGAGCGTGACCTGCGCGTTCGCCGAGCCCCACGCGAAGTAGCCGGTCGCGGCGGTTGCGTCGCCGCTCACTCCGTGCTCGAAGTCGTCGAGCAGGACGGCGCGCTGGTCGAGCGAGAAGCCGTCGAACGTGAACGTGCCCGCGCCGAGGCCCGTCAGGGTGACGGCGAAGCCCGTCGAGGTGGCGGGCGCGAACGCCTTGGCGGTCACGCCGCTCTTCGGCTTGAGGTCCTTGAACAGGACGCTCACCTTGCGCCAGCCCGTCGAGTCGTCGGTGACGTCGGTCGCGAAGCCGAGCTCCTTGTCGCTCGCGTCCCGGTCGTGCAGCTCGAACGAGAACGTCTTGCCGGTGCCCTGGCCGAGGAACCAGAACGAGAAGCCGTCGTACGCCGACCAGTCGAACGTCTCGGAGGCGTTGTCGATCCGGTGCTCGTAGGTGAAGCCCCCGTACGTGCCCGCGGCCGCGACGGTCGCGGTGAGCGCGTGGTTCCCGTCCGCGGCACCCGGGACGGACCCGTCGGCGACCGTCGCGAGCGCCGGGGTGGCGCCGGCGTCCGAGCCCCACACCGCGTACGTCGACGGCACACCCTGCTCGAAGCCCTCGAGCAGCGTGGACGTGCCGGCGTCGGGCAGGGTGCCCGTCGGGGTGAGGGTCACGGTCGTGGACGCGGCATCGGCGAGCGCGAGCCCGTCCGACGGGTCCGACAGCGCGACGGTGAACGTCCGGTCACCGGCCAGCGCGCCCGCGCTCGTCGTGTGCACGACGACGGACTGCTGGGTCTCCCCGGCCATGAAGGTGAGGTCCTGGTCGACGGCCTCGTAGTCAGAGCCCGCCTTCGCGGTGCCGTCCTTCGTGGCGACGTGGACCTTCTGGTCGGTGCTCGCCGGGTTGCTGAGCGTCACGGGGACCGTGACGTCCTTACCGGCGCCGACGCTGAGGGTGCGGGCGCCGACGGCGACCTGCGGCGTGTCGAACGCGCCCGCAACGGAGAGCGTGTAGATCGAGTAGCCGTAGTAGTGGAGCTTGGGGGCCTCCCACGTGGACGCCGCTCGCTGCACCATGTCGATCCGCACGTACCGCGCGTGGGTCGGGGCGTCGAAGGTGATCGCGTCGGTGCCGCCGTCACCCGTCGTCGTGCTGTACGCGGTGCTCCACGAGTCCGGGTCGTCGGGGTTGCCGAGCGCGGTCTCGACGTCGTACGCCACCGCGTACGAGGCCTCCCACTTGAGCGTGATGCCGTTGACGGTCGCGGGGGCACCCAGGTCGGACGTGAGGGTCGCGGTGTACGTCGCGTCGGCGTCGTCAGGCCCGTTGCCGCTGGCCCAGCGGGTGGAGTCGTCGCCGTCGATCGCGTTCGACGCGGGGAACGTGCCGTCCCCGTCGTCCTGGAAGGCCGACGCCGTCACGGTGCCCAGCCGGGCGAGGTCGGTGGGGGCGTCGTCGGCGGCCGCGGCGAGGGGCGCGACGGCCCCCGTGGCGGCGACCGCGAGCCCCGCGACGAGCGCGAGACCGCGCGCCCGCCGGTGGTCGAGTCGTCTCAAGGTCACTCCTTCGTGAGCGGTCGGACGGCGTCGTCCGACCGTGCGTGACCGGTCGGGGCGTCGCTGCCGTCCGGCCGGGTGGAGCCGATTGCGTTCCATTGTGTTCAACCTGTGAACTCAATGTTCCAGCAGTCTGCCCACGTCAGACGCCCCGGTGCAACCGTCCGCGACGGTCGAGGTGGGCGCGCGCGACGCCGAGCCTTTCAGCGGGGCAGCATCAGGGCCATGCCGGACAGCGTGACGGCCAGACCTGCGGCGCGTTGCCATCGCCCGCCACCGGCGACGGCGCCGTCGGGAGCGGCGTCGTCTCGACCGCCCGACACCGCAGAGCCCGCCGTGCCGGCCGCCCGCAGCCGCATCGTGAGCAGCCGCGCGACGGCCCACACGGCGCACAGCACCCACGCGGCGATCGCGGCGTGCCCGGCGCTCATGCTCATCGCGCCGTGGGTTTCAGCGTGCCCGGCGGACGACATCGGCCCGTGCGGGGACGGCTCCCCGCCGTCACCGGGTAGGTCCCCGATCACCGGGACGAGCAGGAGCGCCGCCATCGCGGCGCAGTCGAGGAGGTGGTCGCCGCGGCCCGGATGCTCCCGCAGCACGACCGCCAGGCCCGGCAGTGCGAGCAGCAGAACCAGGCCCGAGCCGACCGCCCAGACCGGCGACGTCGCGTGCGCCATCGCCGTGGCCATCGCACCGACCATGGCACCGTGCGCGGCGAGCCCGCGAGGCGGTCGAACCGTCACGGGCGCGGGGTGAGCACGAGCCGACGGGCGAGCTCGACGGCGCCGGCGACGGGCTCGTCGTCGAGGACGACGAGCGTCCGCGGCTCGTCGAGGGCGGCCAGACGGGTCGCGAGCGCGGTGGCGAGCCGGGGCTGGCCTCGCACCACGCTCCCTCCGGCGACGACCGCCGAGCCGACGCAGCCGCGCGCAGCGAGCGACGCCACGAGGCCCACGAGATGGTCGGCCGCGTGGTCGACCACGCCCACCGCCAGCATCGACCCCGCGTCGGCGGCGGCGAACACGGCGCGCGCGTGGGGCGCCCAGCGTTCGACGCGAGGGTCGTCGTTCACGGCGCGCGCGAGGTGTTCGGCGTCGTCGACCGCGAACGCCGCCAGCAGGGCGCGGCCGAGCGGGTCCAGCGGAAGGCCGGCGTCGGCTGCGGCGAGGACCGTGCGCGTCGCCTCCCGGACGAGGCCCGTCGCGCCCGCGTCGTCGCCGAGGACCCAGCCCCACCCGCCCGCGCTGCACGGGTCCCCGTGGCTCGTCGTGCCGACGGCGATCGCGCCGGTGCCCGCGACGACCCCGAAGCCGGTCTCGAGGCCGGCGGCCGGCACCAGCAGGGCCGCGTCGTTGACGACGCGCGCACGCAAGCCCCGCTGAGCGAGCGCCCGCTCGACCGACCCGCCGATGGCGCGCGTGTTGCATCCCTGGGCGCCCACGCCGACGGCGTCGCACCGCAGCGCGGCCGGCAGGACCCGAGCCAGCCGGTCCGCGAGCCAGCCGGCCGCGTGCTCGGCGGGCTCGGCCTCCCAGCCGTCGGCGGGCAGGCGCTCGTCGAGGACGCGCGTCCCCGAGACGGTCTCGACGCGCACCGCGACCTTCGTCCCGCCGACGTCGAGGCCCGCCACGAGCGAGTCGGGACCGGGGCGCCTCACTCTCCCTCCGCGGGCGTCGCCGTGACCTTCGTGTCGTCGTTGTGGAAGACGAACTCCTCGACGTCGACCCCGCGCGCCTCCGCGGCCCGAGCCGCCAGGAGCTGGAGGACGAGCGCCTCGAGCAGGGCGCGTTGCGCCGCGGGGCGGCGCTCCATCCGCAGGGGATGGAGTCGCGCGGTCGGTGCGACGTCCGCGGCCGTCACCAGGAGCACGTCGTGGCCCGCGTCGGCGAGCGTCTGAGCGAGTGCGACCTCTCGCTCGTCGCCGAACAGCACGTGCAGGCCCTCGTTCGCGGACTCCATCGAGCCGTGGAGGTACTGCCGTGTGCTCATCGCGGTCGACGGGATCCTCGCGACCTCCCGCAGGAGCAGGGCACCGGCCTCGGCGGACCCGACGGCTGGGCCGGTCCCCACGAAGTCGGCGTAGCCGACCCGCTCGAGCACGGGAGTCAGGTCGGCGAGCCGGTCCGCCAGCCTCGCCTCCGTCAGCGTCGCGGCGTCAGGCACCCCGTCCCACCCCGGGTCGATCGTGCCCCCGTCCCAGGCGTCCGCGAGCATGCCGAGCGCACCGACGGTGGCCGTGTACCCGATCGTCGACGCGTAGCTGTCGCGAAGGTTGCCGAGCGAGATCACGACGGACGCGAGCTCGGAGAGCGGGGACGGCGTCGTGTTCACGACGGCGAGGCGACGGTCGTCCGGGACGGCCGCGAGCACCGCGAGGGTCTCCGCGCTTCTCCCGCTCTGCGAGATCCCGACCACGGCGTGTCGCGTCGTCGGGTACGGGATCGGCTGGTCGCCGGCTCCCGCGCGCCACGAGTCGATGCCGCGCGATCGCAGCGCCCAGACCGGCGCTGCCGCAGCCGCGAGGCTCGCGCCGATGCCGACGAACAACGGGGCCGAGTCGGTGAGGAGGCCGGAGGCGGTGAGCACCCTGATCTGCTCGGCGACCGTCGGGAGCGTGCGACCGAGCTCGGCGGCCTGCGTCGCGCGCGCCGCCTCGAAGGTGATGTAGCCGGGGATCATCGATCGGCCTCTCGTTCGGGGGTCTGCGAAGGTTCCGGCGTGACGGTCGCGTGCCGGGGATCCCACTCGGGTGGCACCGGCCTGGGGCGGCCGGCGGTCGACGTGACGGCGACCGGGGTTCCGCCCGCGCTCGCCGACTCCTCGATCGAGACGAGGACGTCCAGGACGTGGTACGCGAGCTCGCCGCCGCACCGGACCGGGTCGCCCGTGCGGATCGCACGGGCCAGGTCGACGACGCCGGCACCGCGCGACCGCGGCCTGCCCCGTGCGGGCTCGGTCGTCCAGGAGTGCGTGCGGTCCTCGCCGTCGAGCAGCTCGGTCGGGCCGTCGAAGCCGCTGACGGGGACACGCAGGGCGCCGGAGTCTCCGGTCAGCTCGAACAGCTGCCGTCGCTGCGGCGAGTCGAAGCTGTAGATCGAGGTGCCGACGACGCCGCTCGCGAACGTGGTGAGGACGGAGAGGTGCGTGTCGACCCGGACCGGGAACGTCGTCCCGGCGTCGGGGCCGGACCCGATCACGCGCTCGTCGCGTGCCCGGTGCCCCAGCGCCTGCACCGAGACGACGGGTCCCAGGAGCTGGACCATGGTCGTGACGTAGTAGGGGCCGATGTCGAAGAGGGGGCCGGCCCCCGGCTCGAAGAGGAACTGGGGGCGCGGGTGCCAGCCGTCCGGACCGGGACCCTGCATGAGGGTGAGCAGGGTCTGCGGGGCACCGATCCGTCCTGCGTCGAGCAGCGCCTGCGACGTCTGGATGCCCTCGCCCAGAACGGTGTCCGGTGCGTTCCCCACGAGCAGGGACCGGTCGCGTGCGGCCTCGAGCACCCGGCGGGCGGCGGCACGGTCGAGCGCGAGCGGCTTCTCCGTCCAGACGTGCTTGCCGGCGCCGAGCGCCTGGAGGCTGACCTCGGCATGCACCGCCGGGATCGTCAGGTTGACGACGAGCTCGATGTCGGCTCTGCTCAGCAGCTCGGTGACGCCGCCCGAGAACGGCACACCGTGGCGCTCCGCCTGCGCGGCCGCACGCCCGGTGTCGAGGTCCGCGATCCCGAGCACACGGACGTCGAGAGCCGCACGCAGGCCGGTCAGGTACTCGTCCGAGATGTTGCCCGCGCCGATCAGCCCGACCCCGACGGGTCCCTGGACGGCGGACCCGGCGCCGGACCGGGCCGTCACCGTGCGTCCTCGGTCGCGAGCGCCTGCCGGAAGAAGCGCGCGTTCCGTTCGAGCGCGGGCCACAGCTGGGCGTCGTCGACGACGATCTCGACGACGGGCAGCTCGAGCCCGGTGACGGTCCGCGCGAGCGCGAGGACCTCCTGGGACCGACCGGTGAGGTCGACGCGTGCCGGGGTCTCCCCGGGCCGCAACGGCTCGTCCTTCACGTGGAGCAGCCGGATCCGCTCGCCGTGGCGGCGCAGCAGGTCGAAGACGTCGGCTCCGCCGACGCTGGCCCAGTAGGTGTCGAGCTCGAGCACGACGCGTTCGTCGAGGTTCTCGACGAGCAGCTCGTAGGCGGGCCGGCCGTCGACGGACGCGGCGAGCTCGAAGTCGTGGTTGTGGTAGCCGAGTCGGATGCCGCGCTGCGCGGCGGGGTCCACCTCGGAGTTGATCCGTTCGGCGAGGCGCAGGACGCGGTCGCGCTCGTCGAACGTGGCCCGGTCGACGAAGGGGACCACGACCGTCGTCACGCCGAGCAGCTCGGCGGCGGGGAGCACGGCGTCCCGGCCGAGCTCGGTGATCTTCGCGTGCGCGGTGGTGGCGCGCAGGCCGGCGGCGTCGAGCGCGGACCGCAGCGCCACCGGGTCGCTGACGATGTCGTAGGGCTCGGCATGGGTGTAGCCGAGGCGGGCGAGCCGCTCGAGCGTGCGGCCGAGCTCGGGTCCGAGGTGGTCGCGCACGCTGTAGAGCTGGACGCCGAGCTGTGGTGGGTGGTTCACGGGCTCTCCTGTGGTGGTGGGCGACGGCGTCAGTGTCCGGACGGTGCGACGGGCTCCCAGCGGCCCGTGCGCATCGACCGGTAGCAGGCGTCGAGGATGCGGTTGACGACGACGCCGTCCTCGAAGGTCTCGGTGGGGGCGGCGCCGTCCTCGAAGCGCTCGACGAAGTGACGCATCTCCTGGCTGAAGCCGTAGGCGCGCGTCTCCTCCGGTACTGGGTAGACCCAGCCCGTGTCTGCGTCAGCCTTCTCGACGAGGTAGCCCGCGGGGTTCTCGATGAAGCCCCACACCGACGTGTTGGACGTGTCGGTGACGATCCGCCCCCGCTCCCGACGAGCTCGTGCCGCAGGGCCATGCCACCCTTCTCCACCCACGACGACTCGACGGTCGCGAGCTGGCCGCCGGCGAAGCGGAGGAGCGCGACAGCCGTGTCCTCGCCCGTCGTCTTGTCACCGTGCAGCAGCGTGGCGCCCCACGCGAAGACGTCCACGACGGGGTTGTCCTTGCCGAAGAAGTGCCGGGCGGACTCGACGGTGTGGCAGCCCATGTCGAGCAGCGCGCCGCCTCCCGCGGTCTCGGCGTCCCAGAAGTGGGGCGCGTGGGGGCCGGAGTGGGCCTCCCGAGCGCGCATCGTCAGGACGTCGCCGATCGCGCCTGCCGTGACCATCTCGTGGGCCTTGGCGATGTTGGGGGAGAAGACGGAGCTCTCGGCGTAGCCGTGCCAGACGCCGGCGTCGACGACCGTGCGCAGGATCTCCGCCGCCTCGTCGCCGGTGCGCGCGAGCGGCTTGGTGCAGACCACGCCCTTGCCGGCGGTCGCCGCGGCGCGGACCGCCGGGAGATGCGCCTCGTTGGGGAGCGCGACGACGACGAGGTCGACGTCCGGGTCCGCGCAGAGCTCCTCCATGGTGGCGTGCTGGGTGGGGACGCCCCAGCGGCGACCGAAGTCGGCGGCTCGACCGGGGTCGCGGGAGTAGTTCGCGACGAGCTCCGCGGACCGGACGTCGCGCAGCGCGTCGGCGTACGTGTCGCTGATGAAGCCGGAGCCGAGGAGGCCGATGCGGGTCTTGCGGGCCACGGAGCGTCCTTTCGTCGTGACGGGCGTGCGTCGCGCTCGTGCAGGACCACACCCTAACCAGAGTTGTATCGTGTGGTCTAGAAGTGGACTTGGTTACAAGATTGATACACATACCTCTTGCAACCTCTAGTTACCAGGAGCATGCTGTCGTCTCATCGCCCGTCGAACCCGGGCGGGAGCCAGGTCGGACCAGCCGGCCGCCGGTCGCCGAGCAGAGCGCTCGGGCGCCGGGACTACGTGGACGCGAGGAGAGGCCCGTGAGAATGACCCGCCGAGGGGGTGTGCGCTTCGCCGCGGTGCTCGCCGCCGCCGCCGCAACCGCCGCCCTGACAGCGTGCTCGCCGTCGAGCTCGAGCTCGTCCGGCCGCTACGTGAGCATCTACACCGGCAACCCCGGTGCCATCCCCGACAACTTCAACCCGTTCTCGAGCAGCGTCTACTGGAGCGGCGCCGGCGCCGTCCTCGGTGCGGTCTACGAGCCGCTCTTCTACTACAACACCGCGCAGGCCGGGAAGCCGGCGCCGTGGCTCGGGAAGAGCTTCACGGTGAGCTCCGACGGCACGACGTACGACATCACGCTCAACAGCGGCGTCAGCTGGCAGGACGGCAAGCCGTTCACCGCGGCGGACGTCGCCTTCACCTACAACCTCATCCGGACCAACCCGGCCCTCAACATCTACGGGCTCGACCTCGCGAGCGCGACCGCGACCGACGACACGCACGTCACGATCAAGCTCAAGAAGCCCAACTTCCCGAACGAGAACGCGCTGCTCGGCGAGGTCTTCATCGTGCCCGAGCACCTCTGGAAGTCGGTCGACGACCCGGCGAAGTTCCTCGACACCAAGCCCGTGGGGACCGGCGCGTTCACCTTCGAGAAGTACAGCAGCCAGGCGTTCTCGCTCAAGAAGAACCCGAGCTACTACGTCAAGGGCCAGCCCTCGGTGCCCGGCCTCAAGCTCGTCGCGGAGGACGGCAACACGGGCGGGCTCAACGCCCTCAACGCCGGGCAGGTCGACTGGGCCGGCATCGCGCTCACCGACGTCAAGAAGTCGTTCCTCGACAAGAACGAGCACAACAAGATGGTCGTCATCCCCGCGGACATCAAGGTGCTCATCCCCAACCTCACGAAGGCGCCGTACTCCGACCTCAAGTTCCGCGAGGCGCTGAGCCTCGCGATCGACCGGGACTCGATCATCCAGAAGGCGTTCGGCGGCACCGACACCCCCGCCAACCCCACCACGCTGCTCCAACCACGTGACGAGGCCTTCACGCCCGCGGCCTACAAGGGCAAGACCCTCACCCAGGACGTCGCGAAGGCCAAGCAGATGCTCGCGGACGCCGGCTACAAGACCGACCGCAGCGGGCACCTGCTCGGCAAGGACGGCAAGCCGATCGTGATCCGGCTCGCGACCGTCACGGGATACACCGACACGATCACCGCGAACCAGCTGCTGGCCGAGAACTTCGAGGCCCTCGGCATCCAGGTGAAGCAGGTCCAGCAGTCCCTCGGCGCCTACACGACGGCACGTGCCACCGGCGACTTCGATCTCCTCGACGACCGCATCAACACGGGTGCCACCCCGTTCGACCAGTTCAACGGGGCGTTCAACTACGCGCTCAGCGCACCGGTGGGCAAGTCGGCGAGCAACGACTTCGCCCGCGTCAACGACCCCGAGGTGCAGAGTCTGCTCGCGCAGGCCGCCGCGACGAACGACGAGGACACCCTCGCGACCGTCTACGGCAAGCTCGGCACGTACTGGGCCGAGAACCAGCCCTACATCGTCCTCAGCCAGAACGGCGCCGTGACGACCTACCGGGACGAGCACTTCACCGGCTGGCCGACCAACGACGACCTCTGGGCGAACCCGTCGAACTGGATCGCCCAGAACGTCGGCTACGTCGCGAAGCAGCTCAAGCCCCGGTCCTGACGAGAAGACCGTCTCCCGGTGCGGGTGCGGCGGGCGTCCCTTCCTCGTGAAGGCACCCGCCGCACTCGCGCAGACCGTCCCCGCCGCCCGCGGGCGCCACCCAACGAGGACCCATGCGCTACTACCTCCGAAAGCTCGCGTTCTACGCGTTCGCGGGCTGGATCGCCATCACGCTCAACTTCTTGCTGCCACGGATGGTCAAGGGTGACCCGGTGCAGGTCGTCCTGGCCAAGGCGCAACGGCTCGCGCCCCTGCCGGCCTCGGCGAGGCACGCGCTCGAGCTGCAGTTCGGCCAGACCCACGACTCCCTGCTCGTGCAGTACTGGCACTACCTCGGGAGCATCTTCACGGGGAACTTCGGGCTGTCGGTCACCTACTACCCGTCGCCCGTCTCGCACATCGTCGCGAGCGCGCTGCCCTGGACCGTCGTCCTGGTCGGGCTGTCGACGATCATCAGCTACGTCGTCGGGCAGCTCCTGGGCTCGTACGTCGGTTGGCGGCGGGGAGCTGGCTTGACGGGCTCGTCCCGGTCTCGACGTTCCTGTCCGCCATCCCGTACTTCTGGCTCGCGCTCGTCCTCGTCTACGTCTTCGGGGTCACGCTGCAGTGGTTCCCCGTGACGGGCGGCTACGACTCGTCGCTCACCCCGTCCTTCACGCCGGAGTTCATCGGCTCGGCGATCTACTACGGCCTGCTGCCCGCCTTCACGATCGTCCTCGCCTCGGTCACGAGCCAGATCCTCAGCGCTCGCAACATGATGGTGTCCACGATGGCCGAGGACTACGTCGTGACCGCACGGGCCAAGGGCCTACGACCCGCGCGGGTCTTCGGCTCGTACGCGATGCGCAACGCGCTCCTACCGAGCGTGACCGGCTTCGCGATCTCGCTCGGCTTCATCGTGAACGGCTCCGTCGTCACCGAGAGCGTCTTCTCCTACCCCGGGGTCGGCTACACCCTCATCCAGGCCGTCGAGAACGACGACTACCCGCTGATGCAGGCGCTCTTCCTCATCATCACGCTCGCCGTGCTCGGCGCGAACTTCGTCGCGGACCTGGTCTACGGCGTGATCGACCCCCGCACGCGACAGGGAAAGTAGGCCCACGATGACGTTCTCCGAACAGGACCTCACCCGTCCCGACGGCGGTGCGCCACCCGACGGCCCCGCCGCGCCCGCCGCGGCGGGGACGACGACGTCGTGCTCGGGCGCCGCGGCTCGTGGAAGCTGCGGGTCGGTCTGACGATCTGCGCCGTCTTCGCCGTCGTCGCGGTGCTCGCGCCGTTCCTGGTGCACCACCCGAACCGGAGCGGCCCCGACGGGCTCCAGCCGCCGTCGCTGCACCACCTCTTCGGCACGACGGACATCGGCCAGGACGTGTTCAAGCAGGTCCTCGCCGGCACGACGGGCTCGGTGACCATCGGCGTGGTCGCCGGCGCGCTCACGGTCGCGCTGTCGATGCTGTTCGGCGTCGGCGGGGCGTTCCTCGGCGGCCTCTGGGACGACGCGGGGTCGCTGCTCAGCAACGTCTTCCTCGTGCTGCCCGGGCTTCCGCTGCTCATCATCGTGACGGACTACGTCGACTCCCGCAGCGTGCTCGTGATCGCCCTGGTGATCGCGATCGTGAGCTGGGCGGGCGCCGCGCGAGTGCTGCGTTCCCAGACCCTGTCCGTGCGCTCCCGCGACTACGTCGACGCGGCGCGCGTGGCCGGCGAGTCGCGCTGGCGGCTCATGCTGCGGGAGATCCTGCCCAACCTCATGCCGATCATCGCGTCGCAGTTCGTCTTCGGTGCGCTGGGCGCGATCCTCGCCGAGGCCGGGCTCTCGTTCCTCGGCCTGGGCGCGGCGAACGGTGCGTCGTGGGGCAGCATCCTCTTCTTCGCCCAGAACGCGCAGGCGATCACGCTCGGTGCCTGGTGGTGGTTCGTGCCACCCGGGCTGTGCATCGCGATCCTCGGCGCTGCCCTGGGCCTCATCAACTTCAGCATCGACGAGCGGATCAACCCGCGGCTGCGCGCCGCGGCCCAGGCGCCGCGGCGAGGAGGCAAACGGTGAGCGCTCCGTTGCTCAGCATCGACGACCTCACGGTCGAGTACCGGACGGCGCGCCCCGTGCGCGCCGTCGACCACGTGAGCATCGAGATCGCGCCGGGCGAGATCTTCGGCCTCGCGGGCGAGAGCGGGTGCGGCAAGTCGACGCTCGCGTACGCGGTGACACGCCTGCTGCAGCCTCCCGCCGAGATCGTCGGCGGCGCCATCCGCTGGACGCCGGACGGCGCGGACCCGCTCGACGTGCTCGGCCTCGACGGCCGGGAGCTGCGGGCGTTCCGGTGGAGCGAGATCTCCATGGTGTTCCAGGGGGCGATGAACGCGCTCAACCCCGTGCACACCGTCCGCTCGCAGATCGAGGACGTGTTCGTCGACCACCGCAGCGGACTGAGCCGCACGGAGCGTCGGGCGCGGGCGGAGGAGCTCCTCGCGACCGTCGGGATCGACCCGCGGCACCTCACGAGCTACCCGCACGAGCTCTCGGGCGGCATGCGTCAGCGCGTCATGATCGCGATCGCCCTCGCGCTGCGCCCTCGGCTCATCGTCATGGACGAGCCGACGACCGCGCTCGACGTCGTGGTCCAGCGCACGATCCTCGACGAGATCGACCGGCTGCGCAGCGAGCTCGGGTTCGCGGTCCTGTTCATCACCCACGACCTCGGGCTCCTGCTCGAGATCAGCGACCGGGTCGGGATCATGCTCTCGGGCCGGTTGGTGGAGCAAGGCTCGTCCCGGCAGATCCAGGACGCACCCCGCCACGACTACACGCAGCACCTGCTGCGGTCCTTCCCGAGCCTGCGCGGCGACATGCCCGCGACGGGCACGCGCTACGTGGACCGTGAGCCCGAGAGGAGGCCGTCATGACGACGTTGGAGGTCCGGCACCTCACCAAGGACTACCGCAGCCACCGAGGGCACGGCGCCGCGCTGCGGGCGGTGGACGACTTCTCGGTCCGGGTGACCGCGGGCGAGACCGTTGCGCTCGTCGGGGAGAGCGGCAGCGGCAAGTCCACGGTGGCGAAGATGGCCGTCCGGCTCGTCACGCCGACCGCGGGCGAGGTCCTGCTCGACGGCGTCGCGCCGGCGCGGGGCGGGCGGGCCGACAAGCGCTACCGGTCGCGGGTGCAGATGGTCTTCCAGGACCCCTTCTCGTCGCTCAACCCGTCGCTCCCGATCGCCTACCAGCTGGCGCGGCCGCTGCGCATCCACGGCGTGGTGCGCTCGGCCGCGGAGGAGGAACGCGAGCTGCTCCGCCTGATGGAGGCCGTGAACCTCTCCCCGGCCAAGGAGGTGCTGCGCAAGTACCCGCACGAGCTGTCCGGCGGGCAGCGACAACGGGTCGCGATCGCGCGGGCGCTGGCGCCGCGCCCGGAGGTGCTGATCGCGGACGAGCCGGTGTCGATGCTCGACGTCTCGATCCGGCTCGAGATCCTCCAGCTCCTCGACGACCTCAAGCGGGAGAACGACCTGGCGGTCCTCTACATCACGCACGACCTCGCCACCGCCCGGCACTTCTCCTCGCGCATCGTCGTGATGCGGCGGGGGCGCGTCGTGGAGCGGGGACGTAGCGACGACGTGATCCTGACTCCGGTCCACCCGTACACGCAGCTGCTCGTGCGTGCTGCGCCCGATCCGGCGTCGGGGCCGTTCGCCGTCGATCTCCAGCGGTACGAGCGCCATCCGGAGGTCACGCTCGGGGCGCTGGATCCCGACCTCGACACCTGGCCGGAAGACGCGCACTGGGCCCGCGACTGGCGGGACGACGACGCGGACCGCTCGCTCGTCGAGGAGCTGACGGGGCTCGCCGCCGCGTCGCGGTGAGCATCAGTCGGAGGTGCGGGTGAAGGAGGTCCGCAGGCGGTAGCGGTCGCCGGCGTAGACGATCTCGGAGACGAACAGGGGCTTCGAGGCGTCGTCGTAGGCGAGCTCGTGCATCGAGAGCACGGGCTGTCCCTCCGGGAGGCCCAGCGCGTCGGCCGTCAGGGGGTCGACGCCTGGGCCTCGATGGTGGCTTCGGCGCGCACGGGCTCGGCTCCGGCCGACGCGAGCACGTCGTAGAGCGAGCCCGTTGTAAAGTCGGTCTCGGCGAGGGCCGGGGCGACGTGGGCGGGTACCCGGGTCCGGTCGATCGCGGTGGGGATGCCTTCGAGGAGCCGGACGCGGTCGAGGTGGAAGAGCGGCGTCCCGGGTGCGATGCCGAGCTCCTCGGCCTCGTCGAGGGTCGCGGGGTCGACCGAGGAGCGCAGGACCCTCGACGTCGGGGTGAGGTTCATCCGCGCCGCCGTCTCCGAGAAGGACTCGAGCCGGTTGGGCCAGTCCTTGCGCTCGCTGCTCGTGGCCGCGACGTACCAGCCCCGACCGTGCGAGGGGCGCAGCACGCCTTCCTCCACGAGATGGCTCAGCGCCTTGCGCAGCGTGACCCGAGAGACGCCGAGCCGCAGGCAGAGCTCGCGTTCCGCCGGCAGCCGCGAGCCCGCTCCGAGACGCCCGGTCGAGACGTCCTCGGCCACGAGCGCCGCGACCTGGAGCCAGAGTGGATCGGGGTGATCGCTTCTCACGGTCCTGCTGTCCGATCCGGCCGTTGCCATCGCCTTCCCCTCGCTCGCGACGTCCGACGTCGTGTGCAGCGTAGTGGAGGCGGCGGGGTTCCGCGGCGACACGAGGGCGGGCAGCCGTGGACCGCGGTCCGGGGCCGCCCGCGCCTCGTGGCGGAGCCTTCTCGTCAGTAGGGGTACTCGGGCCTCCCGTGCTGCACGCTGATCCAGCGCCGCTCGGTGAACTCCTCGACGTTCGCCTGGCCGCCGGCGCGACCGCCCAGGCCGGAGGCGCCCACGCCTCCGAAGGGTGCGGTGGCCTCGTCGGTCGGCGTGGCGTCGTTGACGTGGACCATGCCCGCGCGCAGCGCCGCGCGACGCGCTCGGCGCGGGCGACGTCGGTGCCGAGCACGGCGTCGACGAGGCCGTACGCGGTGTCGTTCACGAGCGCGATCGCCTCGTCGTCCGTGCGGAACGCCAGGACGGGGGCGATCGGCGCGAAGACCTCGTCGGTCCACAGCGACGAGCTGCGCGGGACGCCGGTCACGACCGTCGGGCGGAAGAACAAGCCCTCGCGCGTGCCGCCCTCGACGACCGTCGCCCCGGCGGCGACGGCGTCGCGGAGCAGCCGTTCCCCGCGGGCGGCCTGGCGCTCGTTGATCATGGGTCCGATCCCGGTCGCGGTATCGGAGGGGTCTCCGACCGTAATCCTGGCCGCGCGCGCTGCGAGCTTGGCCACGTACTCGTCCACGATGCTCTCGTGCACCAGGTGGCGGCCCGCGCTGATGCAGGTCTGCCCCTGGTAGTGGAACGTCGACCAGGCGCCGATCATGGCCGCCCGGTCCACGTCGGCGTCCTCGAGGACGACGAGGGCGTTGTTGCCGCCGAGCTCCAGCGAGACCTTGGTGAGCCGTGCGCCTGCGGCGGACGCGATCTGGGCTCCGACGGCGGTCGAGCCGGTGAAGTGCACCATGTCGACGCCGTCGTGGACCGTGAGCGCCTCGCTGAACTCGAGCTCGCCGCACACCGCCTGGAAGAGGCCCGCTGGGGCGCCGACGTCGGCGAACAGCGACGCGATCGCCAGGCCGCCGGAGAGCGGGGTCTCGGGGGACGGTTTGAGCAGGACCGCGTTCCCGAGGGCGATGGCGGGCGCGATGACGCGCATCGCGAGAATGAGCGGGAAGTTCCAGGGGGTGATCGTGGCCACCACGCCGACCGGAACCCGTTCCGACACGCTCGTGCGACCCGGGTCGTGCGAGGCGAGCAGCTCGCCACGCGGCTGCGCGGCGAGCCCGGCCGCGGTCAGGAGCTCGTCGATCGCTCCCGCGACCTCGTACTCGGCCTTGCCGCGGATGGATCCCGTCTCGCGGACGATGAGGTCGGCGAACTCGTCGGCCCGCTCCGCAAGCCGCGCGGCGACGTCGCGAACGAGGCGTGCGCGGACGTCGTAGGGCTGGGCGCCCCAGTCCGCCTGTGCGGTTCGTGCGGCGACGACGGCGGTGTCGAGGTCGGGCAGCGAGCCGAGCCCGGCCGTGCCGAGCGTGCTGCCGGTCGCCTTCTCGAGGACCGTGATCGAGGACCCGAGCGTGCGGAACTCGCCCGCGAGGTAGCCCAGCCCGCCGGTGAGCACCCGGTCCCAGTCGGTGAGCCGTGTGTCGATCGACATCTGTCAGCGCTCCTTTGCGTCGTCGGAACGGTGCGCGTGCTGCGCATCGTGGTGGTGGTGCTCGTGGTGCTCGTGGTGGTGGTGGTCGCCGGGCTCTCCGGGGACGTGGCACGACGTGCTCTCGGGGACGTCGAGCGACGGGTTCCGACCGAAGAATCCGAGCGGCTTGAAGGTGAAGCCGGCCTTGTCGACCGGCATGACGGGCCAGTCCTCGATGCGCGGGTAGTGCGTGAGGCCGAAGGTGTGCCAGAGCACGATGTCGGTGCCGTCGACGTCCCGGTTCGCGGCGGTCCACCGGGGAGGCCGTCGCCGCCCCGGTGCAGGTTGACGAGGTCGCCGGCGGGGTAGAGCTCGTCGGGCGCGTACGGCGTGACCCACAGGTGCTTGGTCGCGTAGGTCGCGCGCCGCGTGATGTCCGCGTCGGCGTCCGCGAGCAGGAGCTCCCGGCCTTGCGGGAAGAGCCCCCAGGCCACGGGCGCGCCGAGCCGGTTCGGCTTCTCCGGGTTGCTCACGAGCCAGAACCGGCCCTTGCGGTTGTCGGCCTCCCGCTGGGCCTCCGACTCGTCGTGGAGGCGCGTGAATGACTGCGTGTAACCGGTCCCGTACGGGTTGTCGGGCCCGCGCGGGACCATGACGGACTCGACCTCGTCCACCGCGTTCTCGGAGCCGTCGACCATGACGTCGAGGCGTGCGCAGAACAGGTGCTGGTGGTTCGGCGCGCCGAGCCCGGGCGCGACCTGGGTCGCGAACCGGTAGCCCTCCCCGGGGTACGCGGACGTGAAGACGATGCCGGTCGCCTTGATCTCGAAGTCGATGGTCCCGTCGAGACCGAAGTACCAGTAGAAGCCGTAGTCGTAGTTCCCGACGGTCATGAAGAAGCTCACGACGAGGCGCCGGTTGCGACGGGTCTGCGACGAGCCGTTCCAGCCGTCCGTGTGCTTCCACAGCACCCCGGCGTCCTCCTCGTGGATGCAGATCGCCTGCTTGATGACCCGGGGAGCACCGTCGTTGCCGGCGACGACGGCGTCGAGGTAGGTGATCTCGCCCAGGCAGTCGCAGCCGAGGACGAGCTCGTTGGCGAAGCCGCCGAACAGGTACTCGCCGCCGTCGAAGAAGTTCTGGAACCACCGCTGCGGGCTGGGGTCGCCGTACGGCACGACCATCTCGGCGATGGAGCCGCGGTACAGGACGGGCCGCGCGCCGCCGTCGTCGTCGACGGAGACCGTGCGCACGACCAGCCCCTCGCGCTGGTCGAAGGCGACCTGGAGCCGCCAGCCGAGCCAGTCGAGCACGCCGTCGTCGTCGATCGTGAAGCTCGGCCCCTCGGGCTGCGTGATCGCGATCGGCTTCACGCCCTCACGGTCGGGTCCGCGCCAGGACGGCAGGTGGTAGTTCCCGTCCTCCTGCGGGACCGGGAGCAGAGCGTGGTCCTGCACGTCGAGCACCTCGCGGGTGACGACGTCGACCATGACGGTGACGCCGTCGACGGGGTGCGCCCACCCGAGGTCGTCGGGCGTGCGCTGGACGAACGTGAAGCACCGCTGGATCCGGTGGCCGCGCTCGCCGTCGGCCAGGACGCCGGCGGAGAGCGGGTTGACGCGCAGCGTGCTGAGGTCGGTGAGTCCGCGGCGTGCCATGGCGGCGAGCCAGCGCGGGTCCCGGTGGACGACCTCCTCGACGATGGTGAACTCGTCGAGGACGACCGGGACGGCGCCGTCGACGTCGGGATCGAGCGTGCGCGCGCTGACGAGCGTCGCGGTCGTCACCGACACGACGGTGTCGTGCGAGGCTCCGGTCGAGAGGTCGACGAGGAAGCTCCGGACGCGTCGGTCGGAGGTGCCGGCCCCGAGCGCGTCGCGCTTGTCGGGATCGACCAGCCCGACGTAGGCGAACCGGGTCTCCGGGCCGACGAGCCCGGCCTGCTTGAGCACGTCCCGGTTCGTGGTGATCTCGTCGGTGCCGAGCGTCCGCAGCGCGTGCGCCAGCTCGGGCGTGAACGGTGAGGTCATGCGTTCCACTCCTTCGTCCGCGGACGGCACGGCTGCCGCCCGTTCGTCTCCCGGGTGCCAGGCACGCTAGCGGGGAAACGCTTTCCAACCAAGAGGTTCGTCGGTACATTGCGACGCACGCCCAGGTGCCGCAGGGGGTTCGGGAGCGTCGGGGCGACCGAGAATCGAAGGAGCGCGTCATGACCGAACCCCTGCGCGGGACCACCTCGACGGCCCTGAGCTCGCCCGCTGCGCCGCGCTTGCGACGCTCTCTGGGGACCCCGTCCCTGCTGCTCTTCGGGCTGGCCTACATGCTGCCGCTGGCCGTCTTCACGACGTACGGGATCGTCACCGAGGTCACCCACGGGCACCTCGCCGGGGCGTACGTCGTGACGACCGTCGCGATGCTCTTCACCGCGGCCAGCTACGCCCACATGGTGCGCGCCTACCCGACGGCGGGATCGGCCTACACCTACACCCAGAAGACCTTCGGCCCGCACCTCGGCTTCCTGACCGGTTGGGCGCTGCTCCTGGACTACCTCGTGCTGCCGCTGCTCAACTACCTCATCATCGGGCTCTACCTCCACACGAGCTTCCCCTCGATCCCCGCGTGGGTGTTCGTCGTGGTCTCCGCGATCCTCGTGACCGGGCTCAACGTCGTCGGCATCCGGCTCGTGTCCGGTGCGAACCTCGCTCTGGTCGGCGTGCAGCTCGTCTTCGTCGTGGTGTTCGTCGTCGTGGGAATCTCCTACGCGACCGGGCACTCGAGCACACCCGGCCTGCTCCAGCCCTTCGGAGGGGACGGCGCGGGCATCGGCACGCTGATGTCCGGCGCCGCCTACCTGGCGCTCGCGTTCCTCGGGTTCGACGCGATCTCGACCCTCTCCGAGGAGACCAGGGACGCGCGCCGTGCGATTCCTCGGGCGATCGTGCTGTGCACGCTCGTCGGCGGGCTGGTCTTCGTGGTGGTGGCCTACGTCGCGGGGCTCGTCTTCCCGGACTACGCGAGCTTCACGGACTCCGACACCGCATCGCTGGACCTCATGCGCCGGATCGGCGGCGGTGCGCTGAACTCGTTCTTCACCGCCGCGTACATCGCGGGGAGCTTCGCGTCGGTCATCACCTCGCAGGCCAGCGTCTCGCGGATCCTCTACGCGATGGGTCGGGACGGGCAGCTGCCGCGCCGGTTCTTCGCGGCGGTCCACGTCCGCTTCCGCACGCCCTGGCTCGGGATCGGCGCGGTCGGGCTCGTCGGCATGGTCGGCTCGATCGTGCTCTCGCTCGACTTCGTCGCGTCGGTCATCAACTTCGGCGCGCTCGTGGCGTTCAGCTTCGTGAACCTGGCCGTGGTCAAGCACTACGCGGTCGACGAGGGGCGCCGTGGCGTCGTCGCGATGCTGGCGTACGTGCTGGCGCCGGCGATCGGCTTCGCGCTCATGGTCTGGCTGTGGACCAGCCTCTCGCGGACGGCGCTGATCGCGGGCCTGGTGTGGGTCGGCGTCGGCGTGGTGATCCTCGCCGTCGTGACGCACGGCTTCCGCCGTCGGCCGCCCGTCATGGACCTCGTCGAGGACGACGACGTCGTGGTCGCGTCGGCGTGACGGAGCCCCGGGCCGGTCGGGTGCCCGCGTCGGGCACCCCGACCGGCCCGGGCCTGAGGCACCGGTCGGTCGGTGAGCACGTGGCACGCGGTCATGAGGGTGTGTCTCCGAGGGGCCGTGCGGACGGGAGCCGCGGTGTCTGCCGAGACCTAGAGGTCAGTACTGGTATCCGCATGGTACGCACTGGATAGCAGAATTGGCGGATCGCCCGCCCTGCCCGGTCGCCGAGACGCCGCATGCTGAGGGCGCACCCATGGTCGTTGCTGTTGCCATCCCCTGAAGACTCCGCCGATACGTCCCGGCGGAACACCTCCGCTGTCGCAACTGGACTCAGTGGTATTAGATGGACTTTAATACTCAGAGTAGATGGTGGAGGGGGCGAGTCGTCATGAGAGCCGGGTCCCGGGGGCACGCCCGATGAGCGCACTGCAGTCGTTCGCCGCGGCGATCAGCGCCGAGCGGCCGGAGCCGTTGTGGCTGCAGGCCGCAGCGCTGATCTCTGAACAGATCGCTCGGGGAGAGCTCGCCCAGGGCGCGCGTCTTCCCTCCGAGCGCGAGCTCTGCCACGGGCTCGGCATCTCGCGGGTGACGCTGCGCAAGGCCCTCGGTCGACTCGTCGAGGACGGTCTGCTGCTGCCGTCGCACGGTCGCGGCTGGTACGTGGCACAAGGCCCGAGCCCGAAGGAGTGGCCGAACAGCCTGGAGTCCTTCAGCGAGACCGCCCGGCGGATGGGTCTGGAGTCGTCCTCCCGCGTCCTGTGCTCGGTCCGGCGGCCCGCGACCTTCGACGAGGCAGAGAGCCTCCAGATCGCCCCTGGCGCGCTGATCTTCCAGCTCGAACGCGTCCGGTGCCTCGACACGATGCCCGTCGCCGTGGACAGCACCGAGATCCCCGTCGACCAGGTCGTGGGGCTCGACAGCGTGGACTTCTCGAG
Organism: Luteimicrobium album; assembly: GCF_030161555.1. Taxonomy (GTDB): domain Bacteria; phylum Actinomycetota; class Actinomycetes; order Actinomycetales; family Cellulomonadaceae; genus Luteimicrobium; species Luteimicrobium album. The sequence goes on along the minus strand of NZ_BSUK01000001.1, from coordinate 1,194,355 downwards.
CGCGTCGCTCTACGACGAGCTCGCGGGTCGGGGCTCGCACCGGCCCGTGCCGACGCGACCATCGAGGCGCAGCAGGTGGACGCCGACCTCGCTCGGCTCCTGGACCTCGAGGCGGACAAGCCGGTCCTCGTGATGCGCCAGGTCGCGTACGACGAGACCGAACGCCCGCTGTTCGTGTCGACGATCCGGTACGCGGGGACCGCTACCGGCTGCGCACGTCGTTCGCCCGGCACACCTTCCGAGCCCGGGACCACGGGTGAGGGCGGAGGCGACGGGTGGCCCGCGCGGCCTCGCGAGCCACGTGGGGATGACGACCGGGCCCGGCCAGGCGGTCGTCCTCGAGCTGTCGGACCACCGTGCGCCGGCGCGGGTCGTGCTGCGACACCTCGCCTCGGGCGCAGGGACCGAGGGACGGGCCGAGCTGTGGTGCGGGCCGCCGGAGCGCGTGGTGGGGTGGCGCCGCGGGCCCTTCGCGCGGGTCGACCTGCCGCCGCTCGAGCCCGGCGACCACGTGGTGGAGGTCGACGGGTGCCCCGTCCTCGCGTTCCGCGCGGAGCCGGACCGGCTCCAGCGTCAGGTGCTGTCCGACGTCCTCGCCTACTTCCGGGCCATGCGGTCGACGGGTGAGATCGACCGCAAGGACCGCGTGGCGCTGCGCTGGGGCGACGAGAGCGGGCTCACCGTCGACGCGCGCGGTGGATGGCTCGACGCGAGCGGCGACACCAGCAAGTTCCTCAGCCACCTTACGTACACCCGCACGATGAGCCCTCAGCAGATCCCGTTGTGCGCCTGGGCTATGTTCGCGGCGCACGACGTCCTCGCGACGACGCACCCGGCGCTGCTGCGGTCGGTGGGCGCGCGCCTGCGGGACGAGGGCCTGTGGGGCGCCGACTTCCTGGTCCGGTTCCGGGCCCCCGAAGGCTACTTCTACACGGGGATCTTCGACGCGCTGACCAAGGACCTGCGAGAGCGCGTCGTGACGGCTCCGCTGCAGGACTCGGTGCGGACGTCCCGCTACCAGGCCGCCTACCGTCACGGCGGCGGGCTCGCGATCGCGGCGCTCGCGCGGGCCTCACGGCTCGACGACGACGGCGACCTGCCCCGGTCCCGCTATCTCGACGCCGCGGTGGCCGGGTTCGTCCACCTCGAGCAGCACAACCGTGAGTACCTGTTCGACGGCGAGGAGTCCGTGGTCGACGACTACACCGCTCTCCTCGCGGCCGCCGAGCTCGTCGGTGCAGGGGTGGACGCCGCGGAGCCGGCGGCGCGGGCCCGTGCAGCCGCGCTGGTCGCGCGCTACGTGCGCCCCGAGGACGGCCCGGGCTGGTTCGTCGGCGACGCCGAGGGCCGTCCGTTCTTCCACGCGGTCGAGCCCGGGCTCCCGATCCTCGCACTGCTCCGGTTCGCCGAGCTTCTTCCGGATCGGCCGGAGGCCGGGCCGGCGCGTGCGACGGCCGTGCGGGCGATGCTCGACGTGCTCGTGCGGACCGGCGGGGTGGCCAACCCGTTCGGCTATCCGCGGCAGCGGACCCAGCCCGTCGGCGGCGCCGTGCGGGACGCGTTCTTCTTCCCGCACGCGAACGAGACCGGGTACTGGTGGCAGGGCGAGAACGCGGGGATCGCGTCGTTCGCGGCCGCGGCGTCCGCAGTCGCACGGTCGGGCGTCTCCGACGACGACGCGGCGCGGCTCGATGCGTTCGCCCACGACCAGCTCGCCTGGGTGCTGGGCCGCAATCCCTTCGACGCGTGCATGCTCCACGGCAAGGGGCGCAACAATCCCGAGTACGCGAGCGACTTCCCAAACTTCCCGGGCGGGATCGCGAACGGGGTCACGAGCGGTCACGCCGACGAGGAGGACGTCGCGCTGCTTCCACCGGACGCACCCGAGGGCGACCGGTGGCGCTGGGCCGAGCAGTGGATACCGCACACCGGGTGGTTCCTGCTCGCGGTGGCGTCGGCGCGCTGACGCCCGGTCCGGTCCGTCGCGGACGCGCCGCGCTAGTCTCCCGGGGTGGGCTGCCGTCCGGTGGCCGTGCCGGCGGCGACCGAAGGCGGGCGAGGACGTGGCGGAGCGGGAGCGCACCGTGTCGAGGAGGGCGACCCTCGTCGACGTCGCTCGCGACGCGGGCGTCTCGCTCGCGACCGCCTCGCGTACGCTGAACGGCTCCGTCGACCGCGTCGTCGGCGCCGAGCTGCGCGCGCGGGTGCTCGCGTCGGCCGCGAGGTTGCACTACTCGCCCGACGCGAACGCGCAGGCGACGGCCCGCGGCCGGACGACGACCATCGGGCTCGTGGTCCACGACATCGCGGATCCCTACTTCGCGGCGATCGCCGCGGGGGTGACGGCGGCTGCCGACCGGGAGGGCCTCGTCGTGACCCTGGCGAGCACCGGCAACGACCCGGGCCGCGAGCTGGGGTTCGTCGAGCTGCTCGACCGTCAGCGGGCCCGGGCGGTCATCCTCGCTGGGGCGCGGATGGGCCGGGGGATCGCGGACGACACGGCCGGCAGCGACGCCGGGTTGGGCACCGCGCTCGCGAGGTACCGGGAGCGTTCGGGCGCCGTCGCGACGATCGGCCAGGCGGTCGGGGACCTTCCCGGCGTCCTGGTGGCGAACCGGGACGGCGCGGCCGAGCTCGCGCGCGTGGTCCACGATCTCGGCTACCGCTCCTTCGCGATCCTGTCGGGTGCGGGGCGGAACCGATCCGCTGCGGACCGGGTCGAGGGCTTCGTCTCGGCGCTCGCCGGACTGGGGATCGACCGGGCGTCCGTCGCGGTCGTCCCGTCGGCATTCACCCGGGACGGCGGGTACGCGGGGATGCGGTCTTTGCTCGAGTCGGGCACGGCCCGGCCCGAGGTGGTGCTGGCTGCCAACGACGTCATGGCGATGGGGGCGATCACCGCGGCGCGGGATCTCGGCCTCTCGGTCCCTCGGGACGTCGCCGTCACCGGCTTCGACGACGTGCCGAGCGCCGTCGACGTGATGCCGGCGCTGACCACCGTGGCGCTGCCGCTCGCGCGCATGGGTGAGCTGGCGGTCGGGCTCGCGCTCGCGACGCCGGACGGGGACGCGCCGGCGCGCACGACCGTCACCGGCGTGGTGCGCGTGCGGGCGTCGACGCCTCGGCGGCCGTAGGCCCTCCGACCGTTCGCCCCCGGCCGTCCGCTGCGACCGCCGTCGTCGATCTTGACTCCGGCGGTGAGTCTCTCTAGCCTGGTAAACGCTTTCCCCCAGGCTGTGAGCCGCCGACCGACACGACGGAGTGAGATGACCGAGCGAACCCTGACCATCGCCATGAACGGCGTCACCGGCCGGATGGGCTACCGGCAGCACCTCGTGCGCTCGATCCTGGCGATCCGCGACGACGGAGGTGTGAGCCTCCCCGGCGGTGGCCGCGTCCAGGTCGAGCCGATCCTGGTGGGCCGCAACGGGGAGAAGCTGGCCGAGCTGGCCGAGCGCCACGGCGTGGACCGCTGGAGCACGAGCCTCGACGACGTCCTCGGCGACCCCGACGTCGACGTCTACTTCGACGCCCAGGTCACCTCGCGGCGCCACGACGCCCTGACCGCCGCGATCCGCGCGGGCAAGCACGTCTACACCGAGAAGCCCACCGCGGAGACCCTCGAGCAGGCGGTCGACCTGGCGCGGCTGGGCGCGTCGTCGCAGGCGACGTGCGGTGTCGTGCACGACAAGCTGTACCTGCCCGGGCTCGTGAAGCTGCGCGGACTGGTCGACGAGGGGTTCTTCGGTCGCATCCTGTCGCTCCGGGGTGAGTTCGGCTACTGGGTCTTCGAGGAGACCACCAGCCTGCCCAGCGGCCGAGCTGGAACTACCGCGCCGAGGACGGCGGGGGATCACAACCGACATGTTCTGCCACTGGAACTATGTCCTCGAGGGCATCCTGGGGAGCGTGCGGACCGTGACGGCCCGCACCGTCACGCACATCCCGGAGCGCTGGGACGAGGACGGGAAGGCCTACGCGGCGACGGCCGACGACGCCGCGTACGGAATCTTCGACGTCGAGACCCCGAGCGGCGATCCCGCCGTGGCGCAGATCAACTCCTCGTGGGCGGTGCGTGTCTTCCGGGACGAGCTCGTCGAGTTCCAGGTCGACGGGACGCACGGCTCCGCCGTCGCCGGGCTCCGCCGCTGCGTCGCCCAGCAGCGGGCGCACACACCGAAGCCCGTCTGGAACCCCGACCTCCCGGTCACGGAGCCGTTCCGGGACCAGTGGCTCGAGGTGCCGGCCAACGCCGACCTCGACAACGGGTTCAGGCTGCAGTGGGAGGAGTTCCTGAAGGACGTCGTCGCCGGGCGTCCGCACCGGTACGGCTTGCTGTCCGCCGCACGCGGCGTGCAGCTCGCCGAGCTGGGGCTCCGGTCCTCGGCCGAGGGGCGCCGCCTCGACGTGCCGGAGATCGTCCTGTGACCGCGCTCGTGGCGAGCTCATCGTCCGGGGCCCGGGTCAGGCTGCCCCGGTTCGACCACGCGGGCCTGACGATCGGAGTCGAGGAGCGGGACCTCGGCCTGCCGGGGCCGTGGACGCGCCCGACGACGCCGATCCGGTCACGGGCGGCGCTCGCCGCGGCGCACGTCGTGCCGCTGCCGGGCGCCGACAACACCCCGGGTGGGCGTCCGCACGTCGACTGGGACGCGACGCTCGCGTTCCGGCACGAGCTCTGGTCGTACGGGCTGGGCGTCGCCGACGCGATGGACACCGCGCAGCGCGGGATGGGCCTGGACTGGGAGACGACCCGCGAGCTCGTGCGACGGTCCGCCGCCGAGGCCCGGACGGTCGGTGGCCGCATCGCGTGCGGGGCGGGCACCGACCAGCTCGACCTCGCCTCGGTGCCGGAGGGTCGCGCCGGGCTGCAGGCGGTCGTGGACGCCTACCGCGAGCAGGTCGAGACCGTCCAGGCGGCCGGTGCGCAGGTCATCGTCATGGCGTCGCGTGCGCTGGCGCGCGTGGCGTCCGGGCCCGAGGACTACCAGTGGGTCTACGACGCCGTGCTCGCGGAGGTGGCCGAGCCGGCCGTCCTGCACTGGCTCGGAACCATGTTCGACCCGGCGCTGGAGGGCTACTGGGGCACGCACGACGTGCTCGGGGCAACGGACGTCTTCGTCGACCTCGTCCGCAGCCACCAGGACAAGGTCGACGGGGTCAAGGTCTCGCTGCTCGACGCCGACCACGAGGTGGCGCTCCGAGCGCGGCTCGCGGCGCTCGACCCGTCGGACGGGGGACCGGTGCGCCTGTACACCGGCGACGACTTCCACTACCCGGAGCTCGTCGTCGGGGATGCCCGCGGGCACTCGGACGCGCTGCTCGGCATCTTCGCGGTGATCTACCCGGCCGCCTCCACGGCGCTGCAGGCCCTCGACTCCGGCGAGACCGCCCGCGCCTACGAGATCCTCGCGGCGACCCAGGCCCTGGGGCGGCACGTGTTCGCGGCTCCCACCGTGTACTACAAGACCGGCGTCGCGTTCGTGGCATGGCTCAACGGCCACCAGCCCGGGTTCCAGCTGCTCGGCGGGCTCCACGCCGGGCGGTCGCTGCCGCACCTGGTCGAGCTGTTCCGCCTGGCCGACACGGCCGGCCTGCTGGACGATCCCGAGCTCGCGGCCCGCAGGATGGGCGCTCTCCTCGAGGTCGCCGGAGGCAGGCCATGAGCGGCGCGGACCTGAGCAGGCTGTCGCTCAACACGGCGACCGTGAAGCATGCTGACCTGCGCACCGCGGTCGACGCCGCCGCGAGCGCCGGCTACGGCGCCGTCGGGCTCTGGCGCGACCGGGTGCAGGAGGTCGGGGCGGAACGGGCGGCGAGGATCGTCGCGGAGGCGGGTCTGCGGGTCTCGAGCCTGTGCCGAGGGGGCTTCCTGACCGCCGCGGACGACGCGGGGGTCGAGGCCGCACTCGACGACAACCGTCGTGCGATCGACGAGGCCGCCACGGTCGGGACGCGTGAGCTCGTGTTCGTCGTCGGCGGGCTGAGCGGCTCCAGTCCGGGCGGGCCCCCGGGGGCCGCGACCGATCGGGACCTTGTCGCGACGCGCTCCCGGGTGGCCGACCGCCTCGCCGAGCTCGCCCCCTTCGCCGAGGCCCGCGGCGTGCGGATCGCCCTCGAGCCGCTGCACCCGGTGTTCGCCGCTGACCGCGCCGTGATCTCCACGCTGGCCCAGGCGCTCGACCTTGCCGCTCCCTTCGCGCCCGGCGCGGTCGGCGTCGTCGTGGACACGTACCACGTGTGGTGGGACCCCGAGCTTCGCGCGGGTGTCGCGCGAGCGGGGCGCGAGGGCCGTCTCGCGTGCTACCAGGTCTGCGACTGGATCCTGCCCCTGGCCTCGGACGCGCTCCTGTCCCGCGGGCACGTCGGCGACGGCTACGTCGACTTCGCGGCCGTGACCACGTGGGTCGCGGATGCCGGCTATCGCGGTGACGTCGAGGTGGAGATCTTCAACGAGACCGTGTGGGACGCGCCCGTGGCAGCCACGGTCGCCACGGTCGCCGAGCGTTGGGAGCGACACGTCGCACCGCATCTCGCACCGTCACCGGGAGCGGGAATGCGCTTGCTTGACGCTCCAGGGGAGCGCCCGTAGTGTCCGCGACAGGTCAGGTGCGCCCCGCGAGCGCGCGCACCGTCGACAAGGAGGCACCGATGCCCAGACCGAACCGGATCCCCGACGGAGAGCTGCACGTCGACGGCAGGTGGATCGGGGTGGACGAGCGCACGACGTTCGACGTCGAGGACCCCGCCCGCCGCAGCGTCGTCGGCCGGGTGCCCGTCGCGACCGACGACGACGTGGACGCCGCGCTCGAAGCGGCGGACCGGGCGTGGGTCCCGTGGCGCGAGACGAGCCCGCACCGCCGGGCCGAGATCGTGATGGGTGCCGCGCAGCTCCTGCGCGAGCGTGCGGAGCCGATCGCCCGGGCCATGACCCTCGAGAACGGCAAGCCCTACGGCGACTCGCTCGACGAGGTCGCCTACACCGCCGACATCATGGACTCGATGGCGACGGACGGCACGCGCACCTACGGCAGGGTGCTGCCGGGCTCCGCGGACGGCCGCATGATGGTCCTGCGTGAGCCGGTCGGCCCCGTCGCGGCGTTCACGACCTGGAACTACCCGCTGACGGTCCCGGGTCGAAAGCTGGCCGCAGCGCTCTCCGCCGGCTGCACGGTCGTGCTCAAACCGGCCGAGGAGACTCCCGCGTCGGCGGTGTTCCTCGCGCACGCGCTCGAGGACGCCGGCCTGCCGGCGGGCGTCGTCAACGTCCTGTTCGGCGACCCCGAACGGATCTCGGCGCGCTTGATCGCGTCACCCGTGATCCGCAAGGTGTCGTTCACCGGGTCGACTGCGGTCGGCCAGCACCTCGCGCGCCAGTCGGGCGCTCTGGCCAAGCCGACGATGCTCGAGCTCGGCGGGCACGCGCCCGTCCTCGTCTTCGCCGACACCGACCCCGAGGCGGTCGCGGCACAGGCGCTCGGTGCCAAGACGCACAACACCGGCCAGTCCTGCGGGTCGCCGATCCGGTTCTTCGTCCAAGAGGCCGTCTACGACCGGTTCGTGGCGCGGTTCGCCGAGCTGCTCGACGCGGTCGAGGTCGGGGACGGCTTCGACGCGGTGGACATGGGGCCGCTCGCGAACGCGCGACGGTTCGAGGCGATGGCGCCCTACGTCGACGACGCGCTCGCCCGGGGTGCGCGGCTCGCGGCGGGCGGGACGGGGACGACGCCGTCGGCTACTTCTGGCGTCCGACGCTGCTCGCGGACGTGCCCGACGACGCGCTGGTCATGCGTCAGGAGCCGTTCGGCCCGATCGCCGCCGTGACGCGATTCCGGGACGAGGACGAGGTCGTCGCGAGGGCGAACTCCGTGCCGTTCGGGCTCGGGGCCTACCTGTTCACCGGGTCGGCCGACCGCGCGCTGCGCGTCCCGCCGCGGCTCGACGTGGGCATGGTCAGCGTCAACCGCTTCGGGGTCGGCGCACGGGACACCTTCTTCGGAGGACGCAAGGCGAGCGGCTACGGCTCGGAGGGCGGGCCGGAGGCCCTGGACGAGTACCTCGTCAGCAAGCTCGTCGCACAGGCCTGACCGCGCTCAGCCGAGCAGCGGGGTCGAGTCCCGGAGCACGACCGTCGCGGGGACCAGTGCAGGAGCGTCGCGTCGTCCGGTGACGACGTCGACGACGAGTGCCCCGACCTCGGCCAGGGGGATCCGGACGGTCGTGAGGCCCGGCGTGACGTCGCGGAGGCTGCGGATGTCGTCGAACCCGGCGACGGCGACGTCCCGCGGGACCTGCATCCCGCGCCCACGCAGGCCGGCGATCGCACCGAGCGCCATCTCGTCGTTGAGCGCGAAGATCGCCTCGGTACGCTCGAGGACGGCGTCGTCGAGCTCGCTCACCGCGCGGCGTGCACCCTCCCAGCTGAAGTCGCACGCGACCACAGCCTCCTCGGGCAGGTCGATGCCGCGCTCCGCGAGCCCCGAGCGGAAGCCCTCGATGCGGTCGTGCATGGTGACGAGCCTGCGGTCGCCCGCCAGCACGAGGAACCGCCGGTAGCCGAGCCGGGCGAGCGCACCGCCGAGCTTGCGGGCGCCTCCGACGTTGTCGAGGTCGAGATGGTCGAAGGGCAGCTGCGTCCTGCTGACGATCACCACCTTGCCCCCACCCCGCTCGTACGCGCGCAGCTCTTCGGCGAGCCGGTCGGCGCCCTCGGGCGTCTGGAACCCGGTCTCGGCCATGACGATGGCTCGGGCCCGTTGCGCCCGCAGCGCCCGGACGAGCTCGATCTCGCGCTCCATCCGCCGCTCGCCGACGGCGATCGTCACGTCGAGGCCCGCGCGCTCGGCGTTGGCCATCACCGCGGCCGCCATCGACGAGAAGTAGTCGGTGGCGATGTCGCTCACGAGCAGCGCGACCGTGGTCGTCGTCCCGCGCGCGACCGCCTGGGCCTGGACGTTGGTCGCGTAGCCGAGCTCCTCCGCGGCGGCGAGGACGCTCTGCGTCAGGGCGGGGCTCACGGACCTCGCGCTGCCGTTGACGACGCGGGACGCGGTCGCCTGCGACACGCCCGCGGAGCGGGCGACGTCCGCCAGCGTCACGGGCCTGAAGCGGGCCTGCTCGGCGCTCGGCACTCGGGTCCCCTCCCTCCGATCCGGTCACACTCTAGCGGCGCCCGAGCGGCCGGGCGCGGGGCTGTGTCGTCAGGCGTCGACGGGGTCCTGCCACGTGGACGCGTCGAGCGATACGGCACGCACTGCGTCCCAGACCTCGTCGGGAATCTCGATCTCGTCGAGCTCGATCGACGCCTCCAGGTCGCCGACCGTACGCATCCCGACGATCGTCGAGGTGATGCGTGGGTCGCGCGTCGAGAACTGCAGCGCGGCCGCGGCGAGCGGGATCCCGGCGTCGGCGCAGATCCGCCCGATCTCGTTGGCGGCGGCGACGAGGGCGGGCGCGCCGTCGCCGTAGGCGTAGCGACCGGGCTCGACCGGCCACCGGGTGAGCATGCCGCCGCCGTAGGGCGCCGCGTTGAGGACCCCGAGGCCCCGCTCGGACGCAAGCGTCAGCAGGTGGTCCGCGCTGCGGTCGACGAGCGTGTGCCGGTTGTGCGTGATGAGGAGCTCGAACTGCCCGCTCTCGACGAAGCGCTCGAGCAGGTCGGTCGGCCCGCCGGAGATCCCGAGGTGCCCGATAGTGCCTTCGTGCCTCGCCTGGACCAGCGCCGCGACCGGGCCGTCGGCGGCCATGGCCTCCTCCCACGTCGTGTTCTCGGGGTCGTGCAGGAAGACGATCGGGAGGTGGTCGAGCCCCAGCCTTTCCATGCTCTCCTCGAGCGACCGGCGCATCCGTGCGCCGGAGAAGTCGCCCGTGGCGGTGTCCCGGTCCGCCTTCGTCTGCAGGACGAAGCCGGGCGGCAGTCCGCCCGCGGCCCGGATGGCGGCGCCGATGCGTCGCTCGCTCTCGCCGTCGCCGTAGTTGTTCGCGGTGTCGAGGTAGCGCACGCGATCGCTACCGAGCAGCGCCCGCGCGAGCGGCGCCGTCTCGTCCTCGCCGACGCTGCCCCACGGATGGTCCTCGTCCCGCCACGCGGCAGCACCCGCGCACAGCCGCGTGACCTCGATGCCCGTACCGCCGAGCGGTCGCAACTCCGTCATCTTCCACCTCCGACATCGCCGTGTGCGCAGTCCGCCGCCATCGCCGACGTGCGGAATGCGGTTGCCATCTGAGAACGGTGATCGCGACGGGGGCATGAGGCCACTATTTCTCGTGCCTCGTTGCGGTCGATCGTGGTCCTTGACACGTTCTCAGGCGTCAGCATAGCCTGAAGTTGGAAAGCGCATTCCACCCTGGTGTCACGTTGCAGCCTCCCGCGGACGAGCGTTCCTCCGCGCCACCCACCATCGAAGGAGATGTCCACGGTGAAGAAGTTCCTGCGCGTACCGGTGATCCCGTTGGGGCTCGCCGTCGCCGTCGCGGGTGGGCTCACGGCCTGCTCGTCGTCCGGTTCCTCCGACTCGTCGTCGGGCCCGTCGGGCGCGTCGTCCTCCTCGGGGTCCGGGTCGGACGCGGTCGTCCACCTCACGTTCGTGAACTGGGACAACGGCATGGACAAGGTCGTCGCGGCCTGGAACCAGGCCAACCCGAAGATCCAGGTCAAGCTCATCAAGCCGTCGGGCACGGGCTACACCCTCTACAACAAGCTCATCACCGACACCAAGGCGGGCACCAACCCCGACATCGCCGAGATCGAGTACCCCGCGATCCCGCTCATGGTGGCGAACAAGGTGATCGTGCCTGTCGACGACTACATCTCGTCGCTCGACAACTACAGCGCCAACGTCCTCAGTCGCGTCCAGTTCGAGGGAAGACCTACGGGGTCCCGCAGAACATCTGCCCGCTGGTGTTCTTCTACCGCAAGGACGTCTTCGACGGGCTCGGCCTCAAGGCGCCGACCACCTGGGACGAGTTTGCGCAGGACGCCGCGATCATCCACAAGGCCAACCCGAAGCAGTACATCAGCAACTTCGACGCCAACAGCCCCGAGTGGTTCGCCGGGCTCTCCGAGCAGGCCGGCGGGAACTGGTGGAGCGCGAGCGGGGACACCTGGTCGGTCAACATCGACGACGCCGCGACCCAGAAGGTCGCGAGCTACTGGCAGGGACTCGTCGACAAGGGTCTCGTCGCACCGGGGCCGAGCTGGTCGACCCAGTGGAACACCGACATGAACAAGGGCAACATCGTCGGCTGGATCTCCGGGCAGTGGGCACCCAACCAGTTCCCGTCGATCGCCCCTGACACCGCCGGCAAGTGGGCAGCCGCCCCCGTGCCCGCCTGGACCGCGGGCGACAAGACGATCGGCACCTGGGGCGGTGAGGTCGAGGCCGTCACAGCGAACTCCAAGCACCCCGCTGAGGCCGCCAAGTTCGTCGACTGGATGAACAACAGCGAGGAAGGCCTCAACCTGCTCATCAAGAACGTGCAGGTCTTCCCGGCCGCGCAGAAGTTCCAGTCGCTCCCCGCGCTCAAGACGCCGCCGCCCTTCATGAGCACGCAGCCCGACTACAACGCGCTCATGGCCGAGCTCGCGGCCAACGTCCGCGGGTTCGACATCTGGGGCCCGAACGCCAACGTCACGTTCAACACCTACTCCGACGCCTTCGGCAAGGCCGTCCAGAACCACACCTCGTTCCTGGACGCGTTGAAGACCGTGCAGGAGACGACGGTGAGCGACATGAAGAAGGCCGGGTTCAAGGTCAGCTGACCCGACCCGACCCGACCGCGGCAGCGGAGGCGGGGTGCGGCCCGATCGCCCGCCCACCCCGCCTCCTCCACGACCGAAGGACCTCGATGACCACCTTGACCGCGCCGTCGGCGGGCACGCCCACCCGCCCACGGGCCCGCCGCAGGCGCACGGCGCTCCCCGTCGTGCTCGTCGCGCCCGCCGTCCTGCTTCTCCTTCTCTTCACCTTCGCGCCCGCCGTCTACGCGTTCGTGCTCAGCCTGCTGAAGGTCCACGTGTCGGGTGGGCTCCTCGGGACGACGACCGAGCGCGTCTTCGCCGGCGCGCAGAACTACACCTCGACCCTGGCCGACGCGGAGTTCTGGTCCAGCCTCGGCCGCATGCTGATCGTCGCGGCGATCGGCGTGCCGTCCGTGCTCTTCCTCGCGACGCTGTTTGCGCTCTGCCTGGACGCCGACCGTGCCCGCATGACCGGGTTCAGCCGGCTCGCGATCTTCCTTCCCTACGCCGTCCCGGGTGTCATCGCGTCGCTGCTCTGGGGCTTCCTCTACCTGCCGGCGACCAGCCCGATCGGCGGCGACGTCGTCGACTACTTCGGCAGCACGACGATCTTCTTCGCCGTCGCCAACGTCGCGGCCTGGGGGTCATCGGCTTCAACATGGTGGTGCTCTACACCGCCCTCCGTTCCGTGCCTCGCGAGGTGCTCGAGGCCGCACAGATCGACGGCGCGAGCGAGCTGCAGGTCGCCGTGCGGATCAAGCTGCCCATGATCGCGCCGGCGCTCGCCATGGTCGCGCTGTTCAGCGTGATCGGCGCGCTGCAGCTGTTCAACGAGCCGACCACGCTCAAGCCGCTGACCAACGCGATCAGCTCGACCTGGGTCCCGCTCATGCGGGTCTACTCGGACGCGTTCGTCAACAACGACATCTACGGCGGCGCGGCGAGCGCGTTCATCCTCCTCGTGATGACCGTCGGCGCCACGGTAGCCGTCCGGGTCGTCGGCAACCGGCTGAGCCGACGGAGCGCCCGATGAGCGCCCTGGCCGACACCCTCGTCCGCACGGGCACCGCGCCGACGGAGCCCAGCACGGCACCACGGCGGAAGGTCCGCCTGATCCCCACGCTGATCCTCCTCGCGGGTGCCGTGTACTGCGTCGTGCCCGTCCTGTGGATCGTGATCGCGTCCACCAAGTCCAACGGCGAGCTCTTCTCCACACCCCCGCTCGTCCCCTCGTTCACGGGGTCGTTCTGGGACAACATGAGGGGGTCCTCAGCTACGACCACGGGATCTGGCTCCGCTGGGCGGGAAACACGGTCGTCTACGCGGTCGGGGGCGGCGTCCTGTCCACGATCGTCGCCGCGTGCGCGGGCTATGCGCTCGGCAAGTACAGGTTCCGCGGCAGCACGCTGGTCTTCCGGACGATCCTGGCTGCGGTCCTGCTGCCGCCCGTGCTGCTGGCCGTCCCGCAGTACCTGCTGCTCGCGCCCCTGGGCATGACCAACACGTACTGGAGTGTGCTTCTCCCGCAGCTGGCCAACCCGTTCACGATCTACCTCTGCAAGATCTACGCGGAGGCGTCCGTGGCAGACGAGCTGATGGAGGCCGCACGTATCGACGGCGCCTCCGAGTGGCGGATCTTCCACGCGATCGGGCTGCGGCTCATGCTGCCTGCGCTCGTCACCGTGTTCCTCATCCAGTTCATCGGTGTCTGGAACAACTTCCTGCTGCCGTTCGTGATGCTCAGCGACAACCGGCTCTACCCGCTCACGCTGGGCATGTACGGCATGATCATGCCGACCGGCGGCCAGCCGAACCAGTTCTCGCTCGTGATCGCCGGAGTGTTCCTCTCGATCCTGCCGCTCGCGGTGCTGTTCCTGTCGCTCCAGCGGTTCTGGCGGATCGACCTGCTCTCAGGCGGCGTCAAGCTCTAGTCGTCGGAAGGCGCGCCAGAGTCCGGTCCGGCATCCGTCGAACCGGACGGGAGGGCGCAGACCCCGTCGACGCACACGCCCGCGTCGTCGTCACCGGCCACGACGAGGAACGGGGTGTCGCCCGCTGCTGCGCCGGCCACCTGGGCCAGACCGGGGAACGCCGCGGCGGCGAGGTCCACGCCCGGGGAGGGGACGTCGTCGGGCGCGGGAGCGCCGGGGGAGACGGGCTGCTCAGGCATCCGCGGTCTCCGGCTCGCGCTCGGCGACCACGCGCTCCAGGACGGTCGAGAGCGTCTCGGGCGACTGCGCGCCGGACACGCCGTACTTGCCGTCGAGGACGAAGAACGGGACTCCGTTGATGCCGAGGGCGCGGGCCTGGGCGATGTCGGCGGCGACGTCGTCGGCGTAACGGTGGTCCGTGAGCGCCGCGCGGGTCTCGTCCGCGTCGAGGCCGACCTCGGTCGCGAGGGCCACGAGGTCCTCGACGTGCCCGACGTGCTTCGACTCCGTGAAGTACGCGCGCAGGAGGCGCTCCTTCATCTCGTACTGGAGCCCGTGCGCCTTGGCGTGGTGCAGGAGCTCATGCGCGAGCAGGGTCTTCGTGTGCTTGAGCGAGTCGAAGTGGTACTCGAGCCCCTCGGCGGCGGCGAGCTGCGTCATCTGGCCGAGCATCTGCTCGACCTGCGCGGGCGCCATGCCCTTGTGGTGCGCCAGGAACTCGATCTCCGAGCCCTCGAAGTCGACGGGCGTGTCGGGGGACAGCTCGAACGAGTGGTACTCGATCTCCACGACCGGCGCCCCGGGCTGGGCGAGCGCGGTCTCGAGGCGGCGCTTGCCGATGTAGCACCAGGGGCAGGCGACGTCCGACCAGATGTCGATCTTCACGGGAGTCGCGGGGGCGGACGCTGCTTCACTCATGCTCAGGGCAACCGTGATCCCGCGCGCGTCATTCCCCCACACGGGTGTTCGCAGGTCCGAAAGCCTGCGGGCGTCCGGGTCGGCACACTGGAGCGGTGACCTCCGCCACCACGCCGAGCCCCGGGGCAGCCGCCCCGCCCGACGCGCGCACCCTCCGCCGCTGGCGCCGCTACCTCGCCGACGAGCGCGCCGAGGCCGCCGTCTACCGCGACCTGGCGAGCCGCCGCGACGGCGAGGAGCGGGCCATCCTGCTCGCGCTCGCCGACGCCGAGGGCCGCCACGAGCAGCACTGGCTCGACCTCCTCGGAGACCAGGCCGGTCCGCCGCTGCGCGGTGACTGGCGCACCCGGTTCCTCGGCGTGCTGGCCCGCCGGTTCGGCGGCGTGTTCGTCCTCGCGCTCGCCCAGCGGGCCGAGACCCGGTCCGAGTACGCCGAGGACGCCGACGCGACCCCCACCATGGCCGCCGACGAGCAGATCCACGCCGAGGTCGTGCGGGCGCTCGCGGCGCGCGGCCGGGTGCGGCTCTCCGGGTCGTTCCGTGCCGCCGTCTTCGGGGCGAACGACGGACTGGTCTCCAACCTGGCGCTCGTGCTCGGCGTCGGGGCGAGCGGGGTCGCGGCGAACGTCGTCCTGCTGACCGGGCTGTCGGGGCTCCTCGCCGGCGCGCTGTCGATGGGGGCCGGCGAGTTCGTGTCGGTCCGGTCGCAGCGCGAGCTGCTCGAGGCCTCCAACCCCAGCCCCGAGGCCGTCCATGCGCTCCCGCACCTCGACGTCGACGCCAACGAGCTCGCGCTCGTCTACCGGGCGCGGGGCATGACGGTCGACGAGGCGCAGAGCCACGCCGACGACGTCCTGCGGACCCTCACCGCCGCGACCGTGATCGCGCCGCCCGGCTCGACCCCGGCGCCGACGTCGCCCCGGAGGACGACGAGTTCGAGACCCACGGCACCGCCTGGGGCGCCGCGTGGTCGAGCTTCTGCTTCTTCGCGTCCGGCGCGATCATCCCCGTGCTGCCGTATCTCCTCGGGCTCACGGGGATCGGTGCGGTGGCGGTCGCCGCGGCGCTCGTCGGGATCGCGCTGCTCGGGACCGGCGCGGTCGTCGGGCTGCTGTCCGGGACGTCGCCGGTGACGCGCGGGCTGCGGCAGCTCGCCATCGGGTTCGGTGCCGCGGCGGTCACGTACGTGCTCGGGCTGGCGTTCGGGGGCGTCGTCGGCTGACGCCGTCGACCCGACGCCGAGCAAGAGGGTTTCGCGCCGAGCAAGAGGGAGAGGTCCGCTTGTTCGACGCGAAACTCTCTTGCTCGGCGGACCCGGGCGCCTCGGTCTCGGTGGGCGGGCGCGGTCGTCGGAACGATTCGACGCTCCCGTAGACTCCGACGAGTGCCCCGCCTGCTCGCCGACCTGACGCCCCTGCGCGTCAGCCCGGCGTACCGACGGCTCTGGCTCGGGCTCGGAGTCTCCAACCTCGGCAGCCAGCTCACCGTCGTCGCCGTAGGCCTCCAGGTCTACGCGATCACGGGCTCGACGTTCGCCGTCGGGGTGCTCGGCATGTTCGCCCTCGTCCCGCTCGTGCTGCTCGGCCTGTACGGCGGCGCGCTCGTGGACGCGTTCGACCGACGCAAGGTCGCGCTGCTCGCGTCCGCCGCGCTCTGGGTCATCACCGGCCTGATCTTCCTGCAGGCTGCGCTCGGGCTCGACAACGTCTGGGTGCTGTACGTCCTGATCGCCGTGCAGTCCGCGGCGTTCGCGATCAACAACCCGGCGCGCACCGCGATCATCCCGCGGCTCGTGCCGGCCCGGCTCCTCGCCCCCGCGAACGCGCTGCAGACGCTCTCCATGTCGATCGCGCTCACCGTCGGCCCGCTCGCGGGCGCGTTCCTCGTCGCGGCCAGCGGGTTCGCCAGCGCGTACGCGATCGACTTCGTGCTCTTCACGTTCGCCCTGTGGGCGCTGTGGCGCCTCCCCCGTTGCCCCCGCTCGAGACGACCGCCGACGCCGCCGTCACCCCGGAGGTCGAGCGCGAGCTGCACGACGGCGCGGGCGGCGCCCCGAGCGAGGCCGACAGCCCGGTCGTCGTGCCGCCGCGGCGGACGGTGGTCGGTCTCGGTTCGGTGCTCGAGGGCCTGCGCTACCTCGGGACGCGCCCCAACGTCCGCATGACGTTCCTCCTCGACCTCGCCGCGATGATCCTCGCGATGCCGCGTGTCGTCTGGCCCGCGGTCGGCGTCTGGTACCTGGGCGGCGGCTCGACGACGACCGGCTGGCTCAACGCGGCCTTCGCGATCGGGTCCGTGCTCGCGAGCCTGCTGTCGGGCGGCTTCGCGCACGTGCACAAGCAGGGCCGCGCCGTCGTGCTCGCGGTGTGGTCGTTCTCCGCGTCGACGCTGCTGTTCGGCGTCGTGCTCGTCCTCACGGGCCGGGACCGGCCCGACCACGTGCTGGTGTGGGCACTCGTCCTGGCCGGGGTCGCGCTGGCGCTCGCCGGCGCGTCCGACGGCGTGAGCGCGATCTTCCGCCAGACCATCCTCCAGACGGCGACCCCGGACGACATGCGCGGCCGCCTCCAGGGCGTGTTCATCGTCGTGGTCGCGGGTGGCCCGCGCCTCGGCGACGTCGTCGTGGGGGCCGGGGCGACCGGGCTTGGGGAGGCGTGGGCCGTCGTCGTCGGATCGATCGCGTGCGCGGTCGTGGTGGCGCTGCTGGTGCGCTGGAGCCCGCGCTTCCTCGCGTACGACGCGCGGCACCCGGAGGCCTGAGGTCGGCTCGTCCGGTCCGGCGCCCGGCGCTCCTGGCGCCAACTGGTCCAGACCACTACCCTGGGGTCACTCGTCCGCGCCCCGCGCCGCAGCGGGGCCGAACCGCAGGAGGAAAGACATGGAGCGCACTGTCGTCGTCGCGATCGAGGAGGGCCTGCACGCCCGACCCGCGGCCCTGTTCGTCCAGGCGGCCGGGGCCCAGCCCGTGCCCGTGACCATCCGGAAGTCGTCGGACACCGAGGACCTCGAGGCCGACTCGATCCTCTCCGTGATGACCCTCGGCGCCGGGGCCGGCACCGAGGTCGTCCTCACCACGCCGGGCGACACCGCCGACGACGTCGCGGCGCTCGACGCGCTCGAGACCTTCCTCTCGCAGACCGTCATCGCCTGACGACAGCGCACCGGACCACCGGGGCACGCGGATGGCCGCCTCGAACCGGACGCTCACCGTCTGGTGCTTCCTCGACGCGCGGGGCGCGGAGCTCGCGCTCGAGACCGTCACCAAGAACCTGCCGGGCGTCCACAGGGTCCTGCGCGAGCACGTGAGCATCGTCTGGCACGTGGACGTCCCCGCGCCCGGCTGGCACTACGTCCAGGACCGGGTCGGACGGCGTGACGACGACGCGCGGTCCGGGCCACGACGGTTCTTCCGCGCGGTCGCCGCCATGCTCGGCCGCGGGATCGAGTACCCCGGGACGCGCACCCTGTCCGACGCGTTCATCTTCGCCGGGATCGGCGAGGACGTGGAGGAGGCAGTCGTCGGGCGGCTCCACGTGGACAGCTCCGCGCTGCTGCTCCTCACCGACGGTCCTGGTCCCGACGTGGAGGCCGTCGAGCATGCGCGGCCGGTCCTGTCGCTCACGCGCCACGGCCATGCTGTGCGGCGCCTCTCGCTGCTGGAGGGGTTCGCTGACCTCGGCGGGGTCGACCGGTACCGCGGCACCTGACCCTGACCCGGCGTCACCGTCGGCGGGCGGGCCAGGCGACGTCGTCGACGGCGAGGAACGGCTCGGCGGCGAGGCGGGCGGGCGTCACGCCCGCGAAGCCCAGGACCTCCCGGTGCAGGTGCGACTGGTCCGCGTAGCCGCCGTCGGCCGCCGCGCGCCCCGGCTCGAGACCCGCGACGATCCGGTGCGCCGCACGGTCGAACCGGACGAGCGTCGCCGCACGCTTCGGGGCGGCGCCGAGCTGCGCCCCGAACCGGGTCCACAGCCGCTTGCGGCTCCAGCCGACCTCGGCGGCCAGCTCGTCGACGCGCACGGCGCCCTCGCTCGCGACGATCCGCCGCCAGGCCCACGCCACCTCGGGGTCGGGTGCGCCGTGGCCGGTGCGGCGGCCCGCCAGCCAGGCGTCCGTCGCAGCGAACCGCTCCTCCCACGTCGCGAGCTCCCCGAGTCGCTCGCCGAGCCGGGCGAGCTCGCGCCCCACGACGTCGTCGAGCGGGACGGCGATGCCCTCCAGCTCGGCGGGGGAGACGCCGAGTACGGACCTGGCGACCGTGGGGGAGAGCCGCACCTCGACGCACTCGACGTCGTCGGCACGCACCGCGAACGACCCGCCCGCGCCGAAACCGAGCCCGGCGACGTGACTGCCCCAGCGTCGCCGGCGGCCGTCGGCGTCCCTCACGACGGACCGTCCGCCGACCTCCACGAGGAGCATGACCGACGGGTGCGGCACGATCCGGACCGGGTCGGGGGCGGACCGCACCCGGAACCCGGCCATCGCGGCGCGGGGCGTCCGGAGCGGGCGACGCGGCGACGCCACGTCCCAGGTGCTCACGTCGGCCACGGCGGGCGAAGCGGCCATGATCCGAGCGTACGACCGGGCGTCGCGGAACATTCGTCCAAGACACGTGCCGCCGGGCGGGCGGACGCTCGCGGCATGACGTCCACCGACACCGTGCCCAGCACCGTCCCCGCGAGCCGCTCTGAGCAGACCGTCTCCCTGCCCGACGGCGACCTCCACGTCACCGACGAGGGTCCCCGTGGGGCGCCGGCCCTGCTGCTCGTCCACGGCTCAGTCTCGTCCGGCCGGTCCTGGGACCAGGTCGCGCCGTCGCTGGCGGCCAGGTACCGGGTCGTGCGTGCCGACCTGCTCGGGCACGGGCGGTCCGCGAAGCCCGCGGACGCCTCCTACACCGTCCCCGACCAGGCCCGGCGCCTCGCCGAGGTCCTCGACCGGCTCGGGATCGGGTCGGTGCTCGTCGTCGGGCACTCGAGCGGCGGGATCGTCGCGACCGCGCTCGCCGAGCTGCGGCCGGGGCTCGTGCGTGCGCTCGCGCTCGTCGACACGGGCCCGAGCCTCGGCTCCTACCTCGACCCGCCCGCGGGCGGGCTGGCCCCCGGGCACTGGCCGCCCACCGACGACGAGCTCCGCGCGGCGGCGCGGACGGCGCTCGCGAGCGACGACGTCCCCGTCCCGGACGTTCTCGTCGAGGACGCACGCCGGATGGAGCTCGCCAGCCTCGGCGCGATCACGGCCGCCACGACGGCGTATCTCGCCGACGAGCCGCTGCCCGACCGGCTCGCACCCCTGGGGAAGCCGCTCCTCGTGCTCTTCGGGGAGCTCGACCGCCGATGGGCGCCCGCGTCCGCCGACGACTACGCCGTCGTCCCGGGGGCCACGGTGACGCTGCTGGCCGGCGTCGGGCACTCGCCGATCCTGGAGAACCCCGCACGGACCGCGGCGATCCTCCTCGACTTCGCGGACGCCGTCGAGCGGGTCGGCTGACCTCGGCCGGGCGTCAGGGGATGGCGATCGTCCCGGTGCCGGCGACCACCGCCGTCCCCGAGACGCGCACGCGGGTCGGCTCCACGTCGACGCGGATCCGGCTCGGCCGTCCCGTGGCGTACCTCTGGGCGATGACGACCGGCCGCCCGGCGGCTGTGCCCGGCGCCGGGCCCTCTGCTATGCCGTCGGCCGGGTTGAAGAAGCGCGCGCCACGTCGGCGTCGATATCGCCGCTCTCCGTGGTTGGCGGCGGGTCGGGGATTCCGGATCAAATACCACGGGATTCACTAACGTGCCCGGTTGGCTGCGGATCGTTCATGAGTGCCACGAAGGCGCATCACTCTCCCGAAGGAGGAGTGATGCGCCCTTCGCGTCACTCGGCACCCGCGTTCAACTTATTTCGTCGGGCCACCAACAGCATCGCAGAGTGTCAAGTGCCCGCGCAGGGAACTTGCAGGCCTCCCCTGGAGGCACACTCGGAGCGTCGCCGTGCTATCAGCCGAGCGCTGACTCGGCGGTGAGTGACTCTGGAAGATTCTCGCCTGGTTCGGGATCCACTTGGGCAAACCCGGCGTCGTCCGCCGCGAGATTCGCCCTCGTGGATGCGGTGGAATTGGCTGATGCAGCGTACAGTCCCGCATTTCCCCCGGTGACGTAGTACTGCTTTGCGAGATCGCCGTCGAGACCAGAGGCAGTCAAGTACAGTAAGTATTCGGATCCTGGCTTGAGCAGAGTTGCCGGCGGCGCTTGCTCCTTCGATCCGAGCTGCCGGACGGTGATTGAGGCCCCCTCGGCAAACCCTCCCTTTAGGACCTTGTCGACTCTCAAGTCGGATAACGTGAAGTCGGTCGTTGCGTCGATGTCATCCACAGTCCTTGTTCCCGACACAGTTCCGACGATCACCGCTGAGCTATCCGATGCCATGTCCTCCGGAGAGTTATAGAGCCGGGCCCGAGAGCCGTCGGCGCCGCTTCCTTCAGAACCGGCCACGCCATCGTTCGCGCTGGAGCATGCCGCTAGCGCGGAGATGATGGCCGCGACTGGCAAGGCTATCGCGATTTGCTTGAGTTTAGTCATGACCACTCGCTCTCAGTAGATAGCGTTGATGCCGTTCACTTCGTCTGATGTTAGTTGGACAACTCCGTCATTGTAAGCTTTTGTGGCACTCGTATACATCACGTGATGGAGTCCTGATACGTGATCCAGGCCCATACAATGGCCCATCTCGTGCGACCAGACGATCCGGTCGTTGACGTCTGTTTCAGTCCCTGAAAGATAGTGAGTGTTGAGTTTCATTGCACAGTTGGCCTGAATTCCGAGCGGGCATGACCATTGTGCGTGAGCCTCCCACCCTGTAGCCCCATAGTTGCCGCTTGCGGCGGTCCACGAAGGTCCGCTGGCGGTTGTCCGAGTGATGTGAGGAGCTTGCGTCCGATTGTTGTAGTCCAGGATCGCGTACGAGATGCCGGTTGAGTAGGTGCTGGCCACCGAACTGGTCCTGATCTTCAACTCTGCTGAGTGCCATTTGCACCCGGTTTTTGTGTAGGCCATGGCGGGTGAAGTTATCGTGGTCAGTCCGAGCGTGGAGAGGATCAGGAGGACGATCACAAATGCGAGCTTGCGTCGCCCCCTGCCCTCGTCGGAACAACGCGCGGGTGGCCGCTGAATCTGAGTCAAGTCTCCTCCTTGCACCGACAGCTGTGAAGAACGTGTGCAAAGAATAGCGAGTCTCATCGCAACGTCAACAGGGAGGCGCCATGAGTCGCGACGCGCCGATCGGACGAGGGCAGCGAATCCTGCGTTGCCGGACCCGACGGTTCCGTGCGGACGGGTTGTTGGGCGCAGCTCACGATCGGCGGGCGGTGGCTGCGTCCGGGCTGGTCAAAGCGGCTCATCGCAGATGAGGGTGTAGTAGGGGTCTGAAGCCGCCGGTCTGGGGTATGGATCGGGCGATGTAGTTGGTCAGGTTCCGAAAGCCGAGGGCGGAGCCGCGTAGATGCTCGAGCCGTCCGTTGATTGCCTCGCTGGGGCCGTTAGAGGTACCGGGTCGTTCGAAGTAGGCCAGGACGTCAGCTGCTCGCTTCTTCAGTGTCCGGCCGAGCGTGATGAGCTCGCTCAGCGGGGTCGGGACGCTGTCGCTGACGGCCTCGATCAGGCTGGCCATGAGCTCGCGACCGCGGGCAGGGTCCGGGGTGGCGGTAGGCGGTGATCATGCGCTAGTAGATGCCCCAGGTCGCCTCGACGGCGGCGTGCTCGTCGACGGCGAACAGGGCCTCCAGTCGGATGCGCTGCTTGTCGGTGAGGAGGTCGGTGCCGGTGTGCAGGGTCCGCCGGGCTCGGTAGAGCGGGTCGCCGGCGCGTCCGCGGTGGCGGTGCAGGTCCTGCTGGACCCGGCGTCTGCACCGGTCCAGGGCGTCACCCGCGAGGCGCACGACGTGGAACGGGTCCATGACTGCCGTCGCGCCGGGTAGTTCCTCGACGGTGGCGGTCTTGAACCCGGTGAACCCGTCCATCGCAACCACCTCGACCGTGTCGCGCCACGCCTTGGTGCGGGCGGCGAGCCAGGTCTTGAACACCTGCTTCGAGCGGCCGGCGACCATGTCGAGCAGCCTCGCCGGCCCGATGCCGTCGCGGATCGGTGTGAGATCGATGATCACGGTCACGCACCTGTCCCCGCGGCGGGTGTGGCGCCACACGTGCTCGTCGACGCCGATCACGACGACGGCGTCGAACCGGGCCGGGTCATCGATCAGGACGCGCTGCCCTTCGGTGAGGACGGCGTCGTTCGCGGTGTGCCACGACACCGCGAGAGCCTCGGCGACCCGGGCGACCGGCAAATGTGCGACGACCAGCCCGACCAGTGCCCAGCGCACTGCGGCCCGGGGCAGCTTCGCCCGCGGCCCGGCATCCTTCGTGGTGTCCTGGCGCCACACGTGCGAGCATCCCCGGCACCGGTAGCGACGCACCCGGACCTCCAACACCGTAGGGCGCCAGCCCACCGGTTCGTGCGCGAGGCGCCGGATCACCGTTCCTCGCGGCACACCCTCGCACCCGCAGCGCCGGCACCACCGGTCGGGCTCGACCTCCCGGCAAGCCAGGACTGCACGACCCGGTTCAAGGCGTTGCCCGACAGCGACGAGACCGAGCTCGTCCAGGCCACAGAACGTCGTCAGGTCAGGAGGGCAGAAGGTAGCGTCGTCCACGTCGGGGTCTTCCGGATGGGCAGTGTGAGAACTTCCATCCTGGGGGATCTCGACCCCTACCGGGTCCCACCACCGCTACACCCTCATCTGCGATGAGCCGTCAAAGCTGCCGCCATGCACGGAACCGTTGTCCGTGGCGTCACGCTGCAACTCTTGGGCGGCGCGTGGGCAACGGCAGAGCCCCGGACCTCATGGGTCCGGGGCTCCGTCGGTTCAGCGGGTGGCTGGCCTGCGCATCGACCTGCGAGGTCAGGCGGTGGTGCCGCCGGTCCCTCCGCTCGGCCCGTCACCTGGCCGGTTGCCTGCGCCCTCGACGACGGACTCCACCGCGCGCTTTACAGCGGGGTCGGACTTCTCGGCCGCCGTCTCGGCGGGCTGGTCGAACAGCACCGAGTCCTGGCCGTTGGCGTCGTCCTCCTCGCGGCCGGGCGTCCGCAGCTTCCACTTGAGGATCACCCACCGGAAGATGAAGTAGTAGATGACGCCGTAGGCGAGGCCGATCGGGATCAACAGCAACGGCTTGGTCGCGATGTTGAAGTTCAGCAGGTAGTCGATCGTGCCGGCGGAGAACCCGAACCCGGACTTGATGCCCAGAGCGTTGACGAGGGCGAGCGACGTGCCGGTGAGGACCGCGTGAATCGCGTAGAGCGGGTAGGCCACGTAGACGAACGAGAACTCGAGCGGCTCGGTGACACCAGTTACGAACGAGACGAGGGCGGCGGAGCCCATGATGCCGGCGACGATCTTCCGGTTCTGCGGCTTCGACGTGTGGATGATCGCGAGGGCCGCGCCGGGGAGGGCGAACATCATGATCGGGAAGAAGCCCGTCATGAACGCACCGGCCGTCGGGTCGTGGTGCAGGAAGCGGTTGATGTCACCGTGATACGTCTGCCCATCGGCTGCCGTGTAGCTACCGAACTCGAACCAGGGGAAGAAGTTGAGCAGGTGGTGCAGGCCGAGCGGCACGAGCAGGCGGTTCGCAGTGCCGTAGACGAAGCCACCGAGGACGTCGTGGTGCGCGACCCACTTGCCGAGGTTGGTGAGGCCGAGATCGAACCACTTGTAGACCAGCGACATGAGCACAGACGCGACGATCGCCGCGAACGACGTGATGATCGGCACGAACCGGCGACCGCCGAAGAACGCGAGCGCCTGGGGCAGCTTGATCCGGTAGTACTTCTGGTAGAGCAGTGCGGCGATGATGCCGATCACGAGGCCGCCGAGCACCCCGTAGTTGACGAGCTCCTGGGTCTGGCCCTCGTCGGGCTTGCCCAGGACGTACGGCGACATCGCGTCACCGACCCCGGTGAAGACGAGGTAGCCGATGACAGCGGCGAGCGCCGTCGAGCCGTCGGACTTGCGGGCGTAGCCGACGGCGACGCCGACGGCGAACAGGAGCGGCAGGTTGTTGAACAGGGCGTTGCCGGCCGCGGCCATGACGTCGGCGACGGGCTGGAGCCAGCTCGCGTGCTTGGCGAGGCCGTCGGCGCCGAGCATGTCGGCCTGGCCGAGGCGCAGCAGCAGGGCTGCGGCGGGAAGCGAGGCGATCGGCAGCATCAGGGCGCGGCCGATGCGCTGCAGCTGAGCGAATCCGGGGATGCCTCTCTTGGTCGAGGCGTCCGCTGTGGTGGCGGTCATACGGGGCACTCCTCATCGTGTGCTCGTCGGCACCGAGCACGGCGGGCGCCCACCGTGGTCGGCGTCGTCGGCTCGGCAGCTTGCGGGTCGGGACGGACGGGGGAACGCCGGCCCGGTCCCACTAGGATGTCTGGACCAGTGGGCCTAGAGTGGTCTAGACATTCGGTCCTTGTCAAGGATTTGTGAAGGAGGCGGCGTTGGCTCCCGACTACAAGCACGTGCGCGTCCGCGACTACCTCCGCGGTCTCGTCGCGCACGAGCTCGCCGTCGGCGACACGATTCCCTCCGAGCGCGAGCTCTGCGAACGCTTCGGCGTCTCCCGCATGACCGTGCGCCAGGCCATCGACGCCCTCGTCAACGAAGGCCTCCTCCACCGCGAGCAGGGCCGCGGCACCTTCGTCGCGCCGCCCCGCACCGACATGGAGCTTCGCCTCGTCGGCTTCGGTGACGACATGCGCCGCCGCGGCATGACGCCGCACACCGACCTCCTCGACGCCGAGACCGTCGAGGCGCCGTGGGACGTCGCCGAGTCCCTCGAGCTCGAGGCCGGAGCCGCGGTCCACCACGTGCAGCGGCTCGGCTGGGCGGACGGACGGCCCATGGCCCTCGAGGAGGCGTGGGTGTCCGCGGCGATCTTCCCCGACCTGCTCGACGGCGCCCCCGACGCGTTCCCGGAGAGCCTCTACGCCACCTTCCGCGACCACGGCCACGACCCGGACTGGGGCGAGGACACCGTGTCGGCGTCGGACGCCTCGGAGCACGAGGCCGAGCTGCTGCGTCTCGGGAGCGCCCGCACCGTCCTGCGCATCGCGCGCCGCACTTTCGCGGGCCAGGTCGCGTGCGCCTTCTCGCGGTCGTGCTACCGGGCCGACCGGTACACACTGTGGGTACCCCTGACCGCACCGAACCCCGTCGTCACCCCCGCGCGTCGGCACCGGTGACCAGCAACCCCGGCGACGCCGCAGCGGCCAAGCCCGGGACGACCCAGGAGGTGAGGCGATGACGCCCCACGACGACCAGGCCGGCCGCATCCTGCGTGCGCTCGGCGGAGTCGACAACATCGTCGAGATCGAACCCTGCACCACCCGGCTACGGTCCGAGGTCAAGGACCCGGCCGTCGTCGACCAGGCCGCCCTGCGCGCGGCCGGCGCCCACGGCGTCGTCGTGTCCGGGCGGGTCGTGCAGGTCGTGATCGGCCCCTCGGTCGACGTGCTCGCCAGCGAGCTCGAAGACCTCATGTGACCACCCACCACCCCAACCGGAACAGGCGCAGAAGCCTGACTCCACCGAGAAGGAGCACCAGATGAGCAAGGCGGAGCAGATCCTCGCCGGACTCGGCGGGGACGACAACATCGTCGACCTCGAACCCTGCATCACGCGCCTGCGCGTCGAGGTCGAGGACCCGGCTCGCGTGAACGAGGCCGGGCTCAAGGCGGCCGGCGCGATCGCCGTCGTCCAGTCGGGCAAGGTCGTCCAGGTCATCGTCGGCCCCGAGGCCGACACCCTCGCGTCGGACATCGAGGACCTGCGCTGATGGGGGCCGTGCTGCCGGTCGCGGCGCCGCTCGGCGGCACGGTCGTCGAGCTGGCCCAGGTCGACGACCCGGTGTTCAGCGCGGCCCTCGTGGGGCCCGGGATCGCGATCGACCCCGGCACGGCCGCCGAGTCGACGGCCGTCGCGCCGGTCGCCGGGACCATCGCGAAGCTCCACCCGCACGCGTTCGTCGTGAAGACGGACGACGGCGTGGGGATCCTCGTGCACCTCGGCATCGACACCGTGCAGCTCCAGGGCGCCGGCTTCACGCTGCACGCCGCGGAGGGCGACCGGGTCGAGGCCGGGCAGGCGCTCGTCACCTGGAGCCCGGGCGACGTCGTCGCCGGGGGCCGGTCGGCCGTGTGCCCGGTCGTCGCGCTCGACCAGAAGCCCGAGGCCGTCGCGGTGGTCGCAACCGTCGGGGAGTCGGTCGCGGCCGGGGCGGGGCTGCTCGAGGTCGGCTGACCGAGCACGGGCTTTCCGCCCGCCGAACACGGGCTCTGGGTCCGTCCGCTTCAGCGGACGGACCCAGAGCCCGTGTTCGGCGTCGAGAGAAGGTGGGGGCGTGGAGCAGGGATTCAGGCGAGGCGGAGCGTGACGCCCTGGGGGCTCGCGTCGACCGCCACGACCCGCAGGACGGTCCCGTCCGGCGTCGTCACCGCCACGGTGTCGTTGCCCTGCGTGCGGATCGTCGCGATCTGGAGCTGCGAGATCAGCACCCGCGTCCCGAGTGCCGCAGCCTCCGGGTCGGGCGGCAGCGGCGTCGGCGTGACCGAGGCTCCCATGCCCTGGGCGCGCACCGCGGCGGCGGGCGTCAGCCCCCGGCGGGCGACGACGCCTGGGCGTCCCGGACCGCCTCGATGGCGGGCTGCGAACCCGTGGTCGTGGGCGCCGTCGGCTGGGGACCCGTCACCGCCGGGACGGCACCCGTCGCGGGCGGCACCGGCGGGACCGGCACGACGGGCTGGGCGCCCGTCGCGAGCACGCGCGCCCGGTGCTCCTGCAGGGTCTGCACGACGACGTCGAGCAGGTCGTCGACCTCGTCGATCGCGTAGCCCTCGCGGAACTTCACGGTGTCGAACACCTTGGCGAGGACGTCCTCCGGACTGATGATGCCGTGCGTCGTCGGCGCCGTGCCGCCTTCGAGCGACGCCAGCGTCTGCCCGATCTCGTCGAGGTAGCCGTCGACCTCCTCGATGTCGTAGCCCTCACGGAACTTCGTCGTGCTGAACCTTCGGGACCGGATGTCCTCGGCGGTGATCATCGCTCCTCCGTTCTCGACCCCCTCACCTGGTGCAACTCTCGCACGACCAACGCCCGGGGCGTAACACGAACGGACCTGGACGAACCGGGCAGTCGGTAGCCAGGGCTCTGCGAGCTCGAGCCCGTAGCCCCGCTTCACCCCCGTCCGCACGAGTGGCGGCCGCCCGATGCCTCCCGCAGTCGCGGGGGCGATACCCACCTGGAACCGTTCTCTCACAGGTCCTGTGTGGGTGTCATGAGCGGGTGTCTGGCGCCCCCGGCGGCGAACGGCCCGTCGAGCGCCGCCCACTGCAGGAGCATGACGGTCTTGCCGTCGACGATCCGTCCGTCACGGGTCATCGCGAGGGCCTCCGTGATCGGCACCTCGAGCACCTCGATGTCTTCGCCTTCCTCCTCGATCCCGCCGCCCGCGTCGGTGCGGTCGGCCGGGGTGTACGGGGCGGCGAAGAAGTGCAGCCGCTCCGTCACGGAGCCGGGGCTCATGTAGGCGTCGAGCACGTGGGTGAGCGGGCCGAGCGTGATGCCGAGCTCCTCGGCCGCCTCGCGACGGATCGCGGTCACGGGATCGTCGGCGTCGAGCAGCCCCGCTGCGGCCTCCACGAGCATGCCGTCGGGGTGGTCGTTCACGTAGGCGGGGTAGCGGAACTGGCGCGTGAGGAGCACGACGCCGCGGGCGGCGTCGTAGGGCAGAACGACGGCGCCGTTGCCGCGGTCGTACGTCTCGCGTTGCTGGCTTTCCCAACGTCCATCGCGGCGCCGGTAGTCGAAGGTCGTGCGTCGCAGGACGTGCCAGCCGTGGGACGTGAGCTCGACGTCGCGGACGACGATGTCGGGGTTGCGGTCGAGGCCGCGTCCAGCCTGGTCGAGGCCGGTACGCCCACGATGGTCGGGAGAGTCGATGCCGGGGATCACCACGCTACAATACAGCGAGAACGTGCAACACCCGGAAAAAACAAGGATCCAGGAGCGAGCATGCTGGCAGCCGAGCGACGCGACCACCTCCTCGGTCTGCTCGCCAGCGAGGGCAAGGTCGTCGCGAAGGACGTCGCCGTCGACCTTGGGATCTCCGAGGACAGCGTGCGCCGTGACCTGCGAGAGCTCGCCGCCGAAGGGCTGTGCCAACGTGTCTACGGGGGCGCGCTCCCGGTCTCGCCGGCCGTCGTCGACTACGCCGCCCGCCAGGCCATGGCGCCCGACGGCAAGCGCAAGGTGGCCGCCGTGGCGGCAGGTCTCGTCCGGCCCGACTGCGCGCTGATCCTCGACGGTGGCACGACCGCGCTCGCCGTCGCCCAGGCGATCCCGCCCGATCTTGCGTGCACCGTGATCACGCACAGCCCGACGGTGGCTGCGGCACTGCTCGACCACCCCCGGGCCGAGCTCTTCCTGCTCGGAGGGCGGGTCTTCAAGCACTCGGCGGTGACCTGCGGCGCCGCCGCGGTCGAGGCGGCGCAGAACGTCTCAGCCGACCTGTGCCTGCTCGGCGTCACCGGTGTCCACCACGAGGCGGGGCTCACCACCGGGGACGCCGACGAGGCGGCGATGAAGCGCGTGCTGTCCGCGCGGGCAGCGGAGACCTATGTCCTCGCCTCCTCGGAGAAGCTCGGCACCGCGTCACGGTTCCGCGTCCTTCCCTGGGGCGAGGTCACCGGGGTCATCACCGACGCCGGTCACGGCCACCCCGTCGTCGCTCAGGTCGCCGCACTCGGCGTGGAGGTCCTGTCCGCCGCGCGATCGTGAGCGGCGACCCGGGCCTGGGGCCCGCCGGGTCGACCGGCTGCGTACGCTGCTGCTCGCGGCGACCCGCCGCCGACGAGCCGCTGAAGGAGCCACCGTGCTACGTCCCCAGGACACCGCAACCCGCGAGACGAAGCGGCTCGACGGGCTGTGGTCCTTTCGGCTCGACCCCGACGGCGTCGGGCGCGACGAGCGCTGGTTCGCCGGGCCGCTGCCGGGTGCGTTCGAGATGCCCGTGCCGGCGTCGTACAACGACGTCCTGCCCGACGCCGCCGTGCGCCTCCACGTCGGGGAGGCCTGGTACCAGCGCACCGTGCGGGTGCCACACGGCTGGGCGGGGGAGCGGGTCGTGCTGCGGTTCGGGTCCGCCACGCACCGGGCGACCGTCTGGGTCGACGACGTCGAGGTCGTCCGGCACGAGGGTGGCTACACGCCGTTCGAGGCGGACCTGACGGGGCTGCTCGCCGGACGGGCGCCCGGGGCGGAGCTCCGCGTCACGGTGTGCGTCGACAACGAGCTGACGTTCGCGTCGATCCCGCCGGGGATCGTCGTCGAGACGCCCGGCGGGCGCCGGCAGCACTACTTCCACGACTTCTTCAACTACGCGGGCCTGCACCGGTCCGTCTGGCTCTACGCCACCCCGACGACGTACGTCGACGACGTCACGGTCGTCACCGGGGTCTCGCGCGGCCCGGGTGACGGTGACGAGGTCGTCGGGACGGTCGCGTACGACGTCGTCGCCGAGGGCCGGGACGTGGGCGGCGTCGAAGTCCGGGTCGAGCTGCGGGACGGCGACGGTCGGACGGTCGCGGCGGGGATCGGCGCTTCGGGGACGCTGCGGGTCGAGGGGCCGCACCTGTGGGCGCCCGGCGACGGGTACCTGTACGACCTCGAGATCCGGCTCGTCGGCGCGGACGGGGTGCTCGCGGACGTGTACATCCAGACGGTCGGCATTCGTACAGTCGAGGTCCGCGGGACGCAGTTCCTCGTCAACGGCGAGCCGTTCCGCTTCCGCGGCTTCGGGAAGCACGAGGACGCTGCGATCCGCGGCAAGGCCCACGACGCCGTCCTGCTCGTGCACGACCTCGCCCTGCTCGACTGGATCGGCGCGAACTCGTTCCGCACCTCGCACTACCCGTACGCCGAGGAGGTGTACGACCTCGCGGACCGACACGGCGTCGTCGTGATCGACGAGGTCGCGGCCGTCGGGCAGAACTTCGACCTGCAGGGCGGGCTGCCCGGGCGCGGGCGCACGTTCGGGCCGGACACCGTCGGTGCGGCCGCGCAGGCCAACCACGCCCAGGCGATCCGGGAGCTCGTCGCGCGCGACAAGAACCACCCGTGCGTCGTGCTGTGGTCGGTCGCGAACGAGCCCGAGTCCGAGACCGACGAGGCCCGCGCGTACTTCGAGCCGCTCTTCGAGCTCACCCGCGAGCTCGACCCGACCCGTCCGGTGGGCTTCGCCAACGTCGCCACCGCCCCGCACGGCGCGTGCCGCGTGAGCGAGCTCGCCGACGTCGTCATGCTCAACCGGTATTACGGGTGGTATGTCGACACCGGCGACCTCGCGTCGGCAGAGGCGCACCTGCGCGCCGAGCTCGAGGCGTGGGCCACCGACGGCAAGCCGATCGTCGTCACCGAGTACGGCGCCGACACCCTCGCCGGCCTGCACTCGGCGACCGGCGAGCCGTGGACCGAGGAGTTCCAGGCCGCCTACCTCGCCATGAACCACCGGGTGTTCGACGCCGTCGACGCTGTCGTCGGCGAGCACGTGTGGAACTTCGCGGACTTCGAGACGTCCGCCGGCGTGCATCGGGTCGACGGGAACCGGAAGGGCGTGTTCACGCGCGACCGCCGGCCCAAGGCCGCCGCGCACTTCCTGCGGGAGAGGTGGCGGAGCGCGAGGCGGTCCGCGCCGACCGCGTGATGTCCGCCGGTCCTGGCGACCGGACGGACGCGGAGCCCGTGCTCGGCGGGCGCATTGCCCGTGGTCGGTGACTCACACGGGCTCGCCCGCGCCGTCGAGGCGGCCGGGGAGGCCGAACGACGCGAAGACCACCGGGTCCTGGAAGACGGAGTTCCGGCTGACGCCGTCGGCCGTGACCGTGAGGACCTGGAGCGTGTGCAGCGCGTAGCCGTCGCCGTCGCGCCGGTAGGCCGCGAACCCGGGCTGCCCGTTGGCGGCGACCGGCCGCGTGGGCCAGTCCGTGCCGCCGACGCCGTAGACCCACCTCATGAACTGCCCGTACCCGTCGCGGCCGGTGAACCAGTTGACCATGGGCGGCATCTCCATGAGCACGTCCTCGGTGAGCAGCGCCTTGATCGCCTCGACGTCCGCGCTCACGAACGCGGCCGTGTACCGGTCGAGCCAGGCCCGCTGCTCGGTCGCCGATGGCTCCGATGCCTGCGCCGGGTCCGTGCCGGCCGACTTCATCCCGGCCCGCGCCCGCTGCAGGGCGCTGTTCACGGCGGCGACCGTGGTGCCGAGTACCTCTGAGGCCTCGGCTGTCGAGAACGCGAGCACGTCCCGCAGGACGAGCGCCCCACGCTCCCGCGCCGAGCAGTGCGTCGGGGAGCGGCTCGAGCCACGGCACCTCGCCGCGGACGAGCGGAGCGAGCGGCTCCGACTCCGCGACCAGCCCCGACGGCAGCGGTCGCCGGGCGCGGCCCTCGAGCGCCGTCAGGCACGCGTTCGTCGCGATCCGGTAGAGCCAGGTACGCAGTGACGCGCGGGACTCGTCGTACGAGTCCCGCGCGCGCCACGCCCGCAGGAAGGTGTCCTGGACCAGGTCCTCGGCGTCGTGCACCGAGCCGAGCATCCGGTAGCAGTAGGCGAGCAGCTCCCTGCGGTGCGGCTCGAGCCGCCCCTCGAAGCCGTCGAGCGTCGTCACACCCGGGCCGGGACCAGCACCGGGCTGTTGTGGTACGCCGCGATCTTCCACGAGCCGTCCTTCCTCTCGAGCACCCAGGTCGCGTTCACCCCGCCGGACTCGGGGGCGGTTGTCGCGCCGTCGGGCAGGATCGCGGACTCGCTCACGACGACCGCGGCGTCCCGGCCGAGGAAACGCACGCTGACGTGCTCGTTCCACGTCGAGGTCCCCCGGAGCGGGCCCGCGAAGCCGTGGGCCATGCTGTCGCGGATAGCGTCGCGCCCGAGGCGGCGCGAGCCGGGCAGGATCGCCGTGGCGTCGGGCGTGTAGTCGGCGACCATCGCGTCGGCGTCACCGGCGGCCCACGCCCGGTAGGGGCCGGCCAGCACGGTCTCGATGGCGGTCTCGCGAGTACGTACCGGCGAGGACGCAGGAACTCGTGGTGGCGCTCTCATCCCGGCTCAGGCCTGGCGGCGCACGGTGACGTCCTCCGTCCGAAGGACGCGGTCCCCGGCTACCGCAGCCGGCCGTACGCGCTCTCCGGCGGGGTCGACGAACTCCAGGTTCGGGGTCCCGGGGTTCGGCCGGTTGCGATCCGCCCAGTCCCCGAGTGCGAGCAGGACGAGCGAGAGCTCGTGCCCGGCGGGCGTGAGGACGTACTCGTCCCGGGTGCGGCCAGTATCGGGCTTGTAGGGGTGCCGGGCCATGACGCCCGCCTCCACCAGGGTGTCCAGTCGGCCCGCGAGGACGTCCCGCGGCAGCCCGAGGGACGTCTGGAACTCCGAGAACCGGGTCGCGCCGGCGAGCGCGTCCCGCACGACCATCAGCGTCCACTTCTCACCGACGACGTCCAAGGCCCGGGCGATCGGGCAGCGTGCGTCGCCTCCAAGGATTCCCAGCATGGGGCGAGTCTACCTAGGTTCGAAATATGGACTCAGCATGCTAGGTTCAGAAGATCGACTCAAGTATTGGAGGAGCCATGACGAAGATGGACGGCGCGACGGTCCTGGTGACAGGGGCGAACGGCGGGTTGGGACGCGAGTTCGTCTCGCAGGCGCTGGCGCGGGGCGCTGCGCGCGTGTACGCGACGGCACGGACGCCGCAGGCGTGGGACGATCCCCGGGTCGTACCGCTGGAGCTGGACGTCACGGACGACGCGAGCGTCCGAGCCGCGGCAGACCGTGCTGCGGACGTGACCGTGGTGGTCAACAACGCGGGGGTCGGCGGGGCGAGGTCGCTGCTGTCCTCGACGGTCGAGGAGGTCGAGGACGTCTTCGCCACGAACGTCTTCGGGGCGCTCCGTGTGGCCAAGCAGTTCGCCCCCGTACTGGCTCGAAACGGTGGTGGCGCACTCGTCGACGTGCTGTCGGTGCTGAGCTGGCTGGCGCTGTCTGGCGGGTACTCGGCGTCGAAGGCGGCACTGTGGTCGATCACGAACTCGCTCCGGCTCGACCTCGCGCCGCAGGGAACCCAGGTCGTCGGCGCGCACCTCGGTTACACCGACACCCCGTTGATCGCGGGCCTCGACGTCGAGAAGAACGATCCCGCCGAGGTGGTCGCGGCGATCTGGGACGCCACCGAGGCAGGGGCGCGTGAAGCCCTCGTCGACGACGTCAGCCGTCAGGTGCGGTCGGCGCTCGCCGGCCCGCTGGAGGTGCTCTATCCACAGCTGAGCGAGGCCTCGTGAGCCGGCCAGTACGGCCGGCCTCGCGCTGAGGTGCGCGGGGGACGCCTCAGGGCCGCGGGACGTTCCGCAGGTTCGACCGCGCCATCGACACGGCCTCGCCCATCCCGTTGCCCATGATCTCCTTGCTCATCGCGACGACGAACCCGCGCACCTGTCCGGCGGTGATCGTCGGCGGCAACGACAGCGCCCGCGGGTCCGTGACGACGTCGACGAGCGCCGGCCCGGGCCGGTCGAGCGCCCCTCGCAGCGCCCCTCGCACGTCCTGCGGCCGCTCGACGCGCACCGCCGGGATGCCCATGGCGTTCGCGATCGCGGCGTAGTCGAAGTGCGGCGACTCCGTCCCGAACTGCGGCAGCCCGTCGACGAGCATCTCGAGCCGGACCATCGCGAGCGACGCGTTGTCGAACAGCACGATCTTCACGGGCAGGTCGTAGGCCTTGATGGTGAGCAGGTCGCCGAGGAGCATCGACAGCCCCCGTCGCCGGACATCGCCACGACCTGGCGGCCCGGCTCCGCGGACGCGGCGCCGATCGCGTGCGGCATGGCGTTCGCCATCGACCCGTGCAGGAAGCTCCCGATCACGCGACGCTTCCCGTTCGGGCTGATGTACCGGGCGGCCCACACGTTGCACATGCCGGTGTCGACGGTGAAGACGGCGTCGTCGGCGGCCTCCTGGTCGAGGATGTCGGCCACGTACTCGGGGTGGATCGGGGTGACCTTCTCGACGTCCTTCGTGTACGCGCCGACGACGCCCGTGAGGGACTTGACGTGCTTCCTGCGCATCTCGTCGAGGAACTTCCGGTCCTTCTTGGCGTCGACGAGCGGCAGCAGCCCGCGCACGGTCTCCCCGGCGTCCCCGACGACGGCGAGGTCCAGCCGGGTGCGCCGGCCGAGGTGGGAGGGGTCGAGGTCGACCTGGGCGGTGCGCACGTCGGCGGGGAGGAACTGGTCGTACGGGAAGTCGGTGCCGAGCAGGATCAGCAGGTCCGCCTCGTGCATGGCGTCGTAGCAGGACCCGTAGCCGAGCAGGCCGGACATCCCGACGTCGAACGGGTTGTCGTACTGGATCCACTCCTTGCCGCGCAGGGAGTGACCCACGGGGAGGCGATCTTGTCGGCGAGGGCGAGGACGTCGTCGTGCGCGCCGCGGACGCCCGCGCCGGCGAAGATCGTGACCTTCTTGGCGCCGTTGATGGCGTCGGCGAGCTCGCGCAGGGCGTCGGGCGACGGGATGGACCGCGGGGGAGCGGGCGGGGTGACCAGGGGGTCGATGCCGGGCACGATCGGGGGCGCGTCGTGGTCGGCGACGTCGCCGGGGATGGTGAGGACCGCGACGCCGGGTCCGCCGAGCGCGTGCTGGATCGCGGAGTTGATGACGCGCGGGGCCTGCGCCGCGGACGAGATCATCTCCGAGTACACCGAGCACTCGGTGAAGAGCCGGTCGGGGTGGGTCTCCTGGAAGAAGCTCGTGCCGATCTGCGCGCTCGGGATGTGGCTCGCGATCGCGAGCACGGGGACGCGCGAGCGGTTCGCGTCGTAGAGGCCGTTGATCAGGTGCAGGTTGCCGGGCCCGCACGACCCCGCGCACACGGCGAGGCTGCCCGTGACCTCGGCCTCGCCCGCGGCCGCGAACGCGGCGACCTCCTCGTGGCGCACGTGTACCCACTCGATCTCGTCGGACCGCCGCACCGCGTCGACGACGGGGTTGAGGCTGTCGCCCACGATCCCGTAGATCCGCTTGACGCCGGCCGTGATGAGCTGGGCGACCAGCAGGTCCGCGACGGTCTTGTTGCGCTTGTCCTGGGGTGACTTGCGTCCGAGAGCCATGGCTCCCATGCTCCGCCCGCCGCGTCGGGGACGCAGTTCGAGGCGGTGTGACGTGCGCCCGTCGTCGGACATGGGGACTTGTCCCCATGTCCACCGATGCGTCCTTTCCGCTACGGTTCGCGTGCCGAGGCGAGGAGAGCAGGATGAGCGGTCAGCTGGTGGCCCTGCCCACCCGGGCACGGGCGTGGGACGGTCCCGACCCCGACGACGACGGCGGTCCGGCCGCGAGCGAGGACGTCGCGGCGCGCGTCGTCCGGTTGGGGGACAGGGGCCGGTCGCTCGCGTGCGTCGCGTGAGGACGTGCGGCACGCCCCGGTGGGGCCGTGCGCCTCAGACGTGCGCCTCGACGCGGATCCGGGCGCTGCGGCGGAGCACCGCGGCGGTCGCGAGGACGAGCGCGGCGGCGAGCCCTGCGGCGGCGAGCACCACGAGGTAGCCCGCGCGCGCGCCGTCGGCGTCGATCCGGGAGCCGGCGACGGCGGAGCCGATCGAGACGCCGATCCCGAGCGCGGTCCCGGCCCAGGCGAGGCCCTCGGTGAGCTGTCCGGGCGCGACGACCTGCTGGATGAGGCCGTTGCCGTTGACCAGCGTCGGGGCGATCGCGAAGCCCGTCACGAACATGACCCCGACGAGCGCGGGGATCGAGTCGACGAGCCGGAACATCGAGACGCCGGCCGCGAGCACGACCATCCCGAGCACGAACCGCTTCCACAGCGCGGACCGCCAGTGCCGGGCCCCGTACAGGAGCCCGCCGCACAGCGACCCGGCGGCGAACACGGCGAGGATCGCGCCGGCCCACGGCTTGTGGTGGTGCTCGTCGGCGAAGGCGATCGTGGAGACGTCGGTCGCGCCGAAGACGACGCCCAGCGCGACGAAGACCACGCACACGACGAGCGCCGCGGGGTTCCGGAGCACGGAGCGGTGCCGGGCGCCGTCGGCGGCGCGGGGGCGGGGGCGGGCTCGGTCGCGCGCAGCGAGAGGAACCACATGCCCCCGAGCAGTCCGGCGACCAGCGGCACCGCGAGCCCGGACCACGGCGCGACGCTCGTGGCGAGCAGCGTCGCGACGACGGGTCCGACGACGAACACGACCTCGTCGAGCGCGGACTCGAGCGAGTAGGCGGTGTGGAGGCGTCGGGGGTCGTCGAGGACGGTGGACCAGCGGGTGCGGACCATCGAGCCGAACGAGCCGGCGCCGCCGCCCGCGAGGATCGCGAACAGGTACAGCAGCGGTTCGGGCGCACGCGTCACGGCCGTGACGATCAGCCCGATCAGCCCGACGCTGGCGACGGCCAGCATGGGCAGCATGATGCGTCGCTGCCCGTGGCGGTCGACGAGCCGCGCGAGCTGGGGCGAGCACACGGCCTGTGCGATGACCAGCACGGCGGAGATCCGCCCGGCGAGCGCGTACGACCCGTACAGCCCCTGGATCATCAGGACCGTGCCGATCCCGACCATCGACATGGGCAGCCGGGCCACGAGGGCGGACGCCGAGAACTGCAGCGCCCCGGGCACGCGCAGGATCGCGGCGTAGGGGTTGCGCGACGTGCGGCCGTCGGGCGACGGCACGGCGACGGGGGGCGTGGTGGGGTCGGGGGACGGCGACGAGCCGACCAGCTCGTGGCTGGTCGGCTCGTCGTTCTGCTGGGGTGAGGGATCCTGAAGCATTTCTAGTACAACGGTACCAGAACCTTCGCGCAACCACCCGGACGTCGCGGCTGTGTGCTGAAGTCACGACAACGGCGAGCCGGGAGAAGAGCGGGCAGGAGGGGCCGGGGACGTGTTGAGCGACCGTGGCGGGTCTGGCGGGAGCCGAGCGAGGAACGAGCGAGGCGGATGGTAGGTCGCGCAACACGTCCCCGGCCCCTCCTGCCCGCGGACGCACCCCGCGGGCAGGAGACGTGACCTCAGCGATACAGACGCACGTCCGCCACACTCCACCAGGAGCCCGACGACGCGGTCTGCGTGATCTTCACGTACCGGGCGAGGGTGAGCCGGAGGTCGACGTTGGTGAGCTGCCCGACGCCGGTGCCGGTGGCCTTGGTGGTCCAGTGCTTCCCGTCGAGGCTGGTGCTGACGGCCCAGCCGCGGGGGTAGTCGCCCAGGTTGTCGCCGGCGTCGACGGCGACGCGGCGGAGCTCGGTGATCTTCCCGACGTCGAGCTGGACGTACTGCCCGGGGGTCTGGGCGGCGCCGGAGGACCACCGGGTGGAGGCGTCGGCGTCGATGGCGAGCTTCGCGTCGTCGGGCGCGCTGGACGCGGTCGCCGTGGCGTGGGCGAGCGAGACGGGCAGGAGCCCCGCGAGCGCGGTCCCGGTGAACGCGCCGCTGGTCGCGGACGCGGGCCAGGTGAACGTCGCGAGCGACCCGCCGGGGAGCGTGTACTCGAACGTCTTCGAGCCGACGGCGACCGCGAAGGACCGCGGGTCGTCGTTCTCGTTGTGGACGACGAGCGCGGTGGAGCCGTCGGGGTTGCGGAACGCGACGTCCATGAGCTGGCCGTTCCAGCCGGTGGTGCCGAACGACGTGGAGCCGATGCGGACGGCGCCCTGCTTCACGAACTTCGCCAGGTGCCCGATGGTGTAGTACTCGGCGTTCTTGCTGTAGGTGCCGTCGGGGTGGACGGCGAGGAACCCGGTGCAGGTGTCGCAGCCGCCCAGGTGCGGGCCGCCGTCGTCGTCGAGGGCGAGGTTCCAGTCCGCGACGGTCTTGGCCCAGTTGCGGGTGGTGCCGAGGGTGATGGTGCGGGCGTGCCACTTGAGGGTGTCGCTGAAGTACTGCGCCGGGGTGTCGGTGGCGCCGTGGGAGCCGGAGCACTCGGTGAAGTAGATGCCCTTGTCGGGGTGGGCGTCGTGGAGCGCGGTCTGGGCGCTGGGGTCGCCGGCGTAGCAGTGGTAGGCGGTCCCGGCGACCCACTTCGCGGCGGCGGAGTCGAGGATCTGGTACGGGTAGTCGGTCTCGCCGCCGGTCTCGTCGGGCGGGGCGGACGCGGCGTCGTTGGGGTGCGTGGACCAGTTGTGGTCGTAGGCGAGGATCTTGGTCTGCGGGCTGGCTTTCTTCAGGAGCGGGCCGAGCGCCTCGATGACCTTCTCCTCCTGCTTGACGCCCATGTCGGTGCCCGGGTACTCGGAGGGGGTCCGGTTCTGGGGCTCGTTCTGGACGGTCAGGTAGTCGACGGGGACGCCGGCGGCGGCGTACGCCTTGACGTACTTCACGAGGTAGCGGGCGTACGCGTCGTAGTACGCGGGGTCGTCCTTGAGGCGGCCGCCGACGAGCGAGTCGTTCGTCTTCATCCAGGCGGGCGGCGACCAGGGGGTCGCGACGACCTGGATGGACGGGTTGAGCTTCTTGGCCTGGCGGAGCAGCGGGAGGATCTGCTTCTCGTCGTGGGCGATGGTGAAGTGCTTCAGAGCGAGGTCGGTCTGGCCGGGGGCGACGTCGTCGTAGGTGTAGTGCTCGCTCGCGGCCGTGAAGTCGGACGACCCGACGGGCTGGCGCAGGAAGCTGACGCCGATGCCGTCGGACGGGCTGAACAGGTCCCGCATGGCCTGGGTGCGCTCGGCGGGGCTGAGCTGGTAGAGCACGGCCGCGGTCGAGTCGGTGAGGGCGCCTCCGAAGCCGTCCATCGTCTGGTAGGTGGTGGCGGGGTCGATCGTGATGGTCGTGCGGGTCGAGCTGCCGGTCGTGAACCGGGTGGGTGCCTGCTCGGTGAGGCGCTGCGTGCCGTCGGGCGTGGTCACCCAGACGCGCACGTCGTCGGCGCCGGCGTGGCCAGGGTGGGCGTCCGCGGCGAGCGCCGGGGTCAGCGCGAGCGCGGCGGACGCGGCGAGCGCGGTGCCCGCCACGGCGGCGCGGCGTCGCGGATGGTGCGCGGTGGATGGTGGCGTCGGTGACGTCATGGTCGTTCCTCTCGTCGTCGAGCGGTGGCTCCCCTGCCGCGGCGCCCGCGGAGCGCTCCGTCGTGGAACACTCCATGGAACATCTGCGTCCCAGGCGCCGTCTTCTCTCATCGATGCACCTGTTCTGGCTGGATGTCAACGCGTCCCAGTCCGTCGTTTATGATCCATCCGTGGAACGCAACGAGGCGCGCGGCGATGGGTAGGCGGCCCAGCGGCCGGGTCACCGTCCGGCAGGTCGCCGACGCCACCGGGTACTCCGTCGGGACCGTGTCGCGCGCGCTCAGCGGCCATCCCGCCGTCGCCCCTGCCACCCGCGAGGAGATCCTCACGACGGCCGCCCGCCTCGGCGCGCCCGCAAGCCCGCGGTCGCCGCGCCGCGCGCCCGACGCGCCCGTCCTCGTCCGCTGCCCCTACGTGCTCGACGACTACTTCGGGCGGGTCGTCACGGCCGTCGTCGAGACCCTCGCGCTCCACGGCCGCCGCGCCGTCCTCGACACCGGAGAGACCGCCCGGGACCGTCCGGCGGTCCTCGCACTCGCCGACGACCGCGACCTCGCCGGCGCCGTGCTCGTCCTCCCGCCCGAACCCGTGCGCACGCTCGAGGCGCTGCGCGCGGGCGGGTTCCCGTTCGTCGTCGTCGACCCCATGACCGCCCTGCCCGCCGACGTCCCCACCGTCTCCGCGGCGCACCTCACCAGCGCCCGCGCGCTCACCTCGCACCTGCTGGACCTCGGGCACCGGCGGATCGGCGTCGTCGGCGGGCCTACCGAGTGGCTCGCCAGCCGGTCCCGGCTCGCCGGGCACGCGTCGGCGCTCGCGGACGCCGGCCAGCTGCCCGACCCGACCCTGCGGCGCAGCGTCCGGCCGACGGCGGACGACGGGTACGCGGCTGCCCGCGAGCTCCTCGACGAGCCTGGCCCCGGCGGGCCGCCGACGGCGGTCGTGGCGTTCAACGACAAGGTCGCGTCGGGTGTCCTGCGGGCCGCGGCGGAGCGCGGGCTGCGCGTCCCGGGCGACCTGTCCGTGACCGGCTTCGACGACCTCGACCTCGCGCGCTCCACCGTCCCCGCGCTCACGACGGCGCACCAGCCGCTCGAGGAGATGGGCCGCATGGCCGTGTCGCTGCTCGTGCGGCTCGTGGCCGGTCAGGCTGTCGACGCGCTCCACGTGTCGCTCGCGACCGAGCTCGTCGTGCGCGGCTCCACCGCCCCGCCGAGGTAGACCGCGGAGGTCTACTTCGGCGAAAAGTTGGGGTCTGGCAAGCGTCAGGTCTGTTGCCCGGGCATCTGGTCTGGTAGACACCCCGCATGAGTCGTGCGCTGGCGCTCGGGGAGTGCTCGTCGTGGTCGGTGTGCTCGTGACCGCGGGGTGCGCGATCCAGTCCGACGCGGCGTCGTCGCCTCCCGCCCTGGCCCCGGCCTCGACCGGCCCGACGGCGTCGGCTGCGGACGACGTCGCCGACGGGCAACCAGGGCCCGCGCCGACATCGTCGTCTGGGGTGACGGGGGACGCGCGGTGCACCGACGGCAAGCCCGTGGCCATCAAGGGCTACGAGGTCGGCGCGTTCGAGGGCTGGTGGAACAGCACGCCTGCCGACGCCGACGGCGACTACTCCGACCCGTCGACGTGGCCGAAGGAGGTCCTCCAGCACCCGGCGACGGCGCGGGTCGTCACCGACACCGGTCACGTCCTCGAGGTCTGCGACCGGGGGACCGGACTCGACGTCGCGGGCTACACGGCCCCGAAGGACCACCACGGCTGGCCCCGGCACAGCGTCGTCCTGCTCGACGCACGGACCGGGAAGCTGCTGGCGACGCTGAGTTCCGGCTCTGCCGGCGCGTGGGGCCGGCCCGTGTCACCAACCCCTAGGTGTGATGTCCAGGGACGTTGTTCCGATCTCGTGATGGCGACACGGGCTCGGGTTACCGGATGACGAAGGCCTCCGGTTGTGAAGTGGAGCTGTCGAGGAACCACTTCGCACCAACCGGAGGCCTTCATGTCCCACGCTAACGCCCTGCTGACCTCGAAGACGCGGCTGAGACTCGCACGCGTGGTCGTGGACAGCGGCTGGACCTACTCGGCCGCGGCGAAGATGTTCATGGTCTCGGCGCGCACCGCGAAGAAGTGGGCCGATCGGTACCGGGCCGAGGGCGCCGCGGGATGGGCGACCGCAGCTCGCGTCCGCGTCGCAGCCCGACCCGCACCCCGCAGCACGTGGTCAAGCAGGTCGTGCGGTTGCGGTGGCGTCACCGCCTGGGCCCGGTCCAGATCGCTGGACGCCTTGGCATGCCTGCCTCCACGGTCCACGCGGTGCTGGTGCGGTGCCGGATCAACCGGCTGGCCTGGATCGACCGGGTCACCGGCGAACCGCTGCGCCGTTACGAGCACGACCACCCTGGCTCGCTGATCCACGTCGATGTCACGAAGTTCGGCAACATCCCCGACGGGGGCGGACACCGCTACGTCGGGCGTCAGCAAGGAGACCGCAACCGGATCGCTACCACCGAGCGGACCGGTGGTCCCCGCAACCGCTGGCACAACCCGTTGATCGGGCGCGCCTACGTCCACACGGTCATCGATGACCATTCCCGTCTGGCCTATGCCGAGATCTGCTCCGATGAGAAGGGCACGACCGCGGTGGGCGTGCTCGAGCGCGCCGTGGCCTGGTTCGCCGAACGCGGAGTGAACGTCGAGCGAGTGCTCTCGGACAACGGATCGGCCTACCGCTCCCACGCCTGGCGCGATGCCTGCAACCAGCTCGGGATCACTCACAAGCGCACCCGCCCCTACCGTCCGCAGACCAACGGGAAGATCGAACGCTTCCACCGCACGCTCGGCGACGGTTGGGCCTACGCCCGCTTTTATGCCTCAGAGACCGAACGCCGGGTCGCCCTGCCCGGATGGCTCCACTTCTACAATCACCACAGACCCCGCTCCGCGATCGGCAACCAGCCACCGATCACCCGGCTGACCAACCTCCCTGGACATCACAGCTAGTCCTCGTGCCCGACGTGTTCCTCGGGCACCTCGGACCACGCGTCGAGCAGCGCGCGGGCGTTGCCGGTGACGCGGGCCATGAGCTCGAGGAGCGTCGCCCGCTCCGCGTCGGTGAGTCCGGCGACGAGCTGCGCCTCGAGCCCGTCCAGGTCGGCGCGCAGCGGGCCGGCGACGGCGCGGCCCTCGGGCGTGAGGTAGAGGCGCACGAGGCGGTTGTCGGCGTCGTCCCGGCGGCGCACGACGAGCCCCGCTGACGCCATCCGGGTCGCCATCTTGACGATGGTCGGCGTCGTGACGTGGATGGCGGCGGCGAGCTCGCCGGGCGTCTGGCCGTCCCGCTCCGCGAGGCGCTCGACGACGAGGTTCTGGCCGAGGTGCAGCCCGTGGCGTCGCAGGACGACGGTCAGGGCCGCGCGGAAGGTCTTCGACGCGAGGGTGTACGCGTCGCTGACGTCGGCCATGGGTCCTCCTGAGGTCGTGGCTGCCGGTGGGTCGGCGCCCGCACCCCGATGGTATCGATCGCCGGCTATCGACCGGATGGTGATATCGATTGACGGCTAATGACCAGCCGTCTAGCGTGTCGATAGCCGGCAAACAATCGATCCGCACCGGAGGCACCCCATGACCACGACCGACCTGTCCCGGACCACCGTCGAGGCGCCCGCCGACCCCCGCCGATGGTGGGCGCTCGCCGCAGTGGCGACCCTGCAGCTCATGGTCGGCCTCGACCTCACGATCATGAACATCGCTCTGCCGTCGGCTCAGCGTGACCTCGGCTTCGCCGACGCCGACCGGCAGTGGGTGATCACCGCGTTCGCGCTGGGCTACGGCAGCCTGCTGCTCGTCGGCGGCCGGGTGTCGGAGGCGATGGGACGCCGACGGGCCCTGCTGGTCGGGGCCGCGGGCTTCGCGGCGGCATCGGTCGCCGGTGGGCTCGCCGGGGACACGGGCGTGCTCCTCGCCACCCGCGCCGCCCAGGGTGCGTTCGGCGCGCTCATGACCCCGTCCGTGCTCGCCACCCTGTCGACGACCTTCCCGGCCCCGCCCGAGCGCGGGAAGGCGTTCGGCGTCTACGGCACGGTCATGGGCAGCTCGTCCGGCCTCGGCCTCCTGCTCGGCGGCCTCCTCACGCAGTACCTCGACTGGCG
This sequence comes from Luteimicrobium album, assembly GCF_030161555.1. Classification (GTDB taxonomy): domain Bacteria; phylum Actinomycetota; class Actinomycetes; order Actinomycetales; family Cellulomonadaceae; genus Luteimicrobium; species Luteimicrobium album. Next base: position 1,150,480 of record NZ_BSUK01000001.1, on the reverse strand, counting down.
CTGGTGCATGTTCGTCAACGTCGTCGTCGCCGCGGTCGCGGTCGGCCTCACGGTCTACGCGGTGCGGCCCGTGTCTCCTGTGCGTCGTCCGCTCGACCTCCCCGGCGCGCTGCTCGCGTCGCTCGGCCTGGTCGCGCTCGTGTACGGGTTCGCACGGGCGGAGACCGACGGCTGGGGCGCCGGCGTCACGGTCGGCGCGCTCGTCGTCGGCGCGGCGCTGCTGGTGGGCTTCGTCGCCGTCGAGGCGCGCGTCGCGAGCCCGCTGCTGCCGCTGCGCGTGGTCCGCGACCGGCACCGTGGCGGGTCCTACCTCGCCGTGCTCAGCCTGGCCGTCGGGATGTTCGCCGCCCTGTTCTTCCTGACGTTCTACCTGCAGGACGTGCGCGGGTGGTCGCCGGTCCGCACGGGCCTCGGCTTCCTGCCCCTGACCGTCGGCCTCATGGCGGGCGTCCGGTTCGTGAGCCCGCGCCTCGCACGGCCGTCGGCCGTGCTCCTGATCCCGTCGGGGCTGCTCGTGATCGCCGCCGGCCTGGCGCTGCTCGGCCTGCTCCACGCGGACAGCGGCTACTAGGCGCAGGTCATGCCCGTGTTCCTCCTTGTCGGGGTCGGCACGGGCTGGGTGCTCGTGACCGCCAACAGCGTCGCGACCGCCGGCGCGGGGCCCGACACGGCCGTCGCGGGTGCGATGGTCATGACCTCGCAACAGGTCGGCGCGTCGCTCGGCACCGCGCTGCTCAGCACCGTCGCGGCGGACGCGGCCGCGTCGTACCTCGCGCGTCACCGGGTCGCCCCCGTCGACGCCGTGGTGCACGGCTTCGGCGTGGCGAGCTGGGGGCGGCAGGGCTGCTCGTGGTGATGGCCGCCGTCGTCCTCCTGGTGCTGTCGCGGGGCACCGCGCGGGCGGCCTGACCCCTACCGGCCCGGCGCGACTCGCGGCCGGCCCCGTCCCGGGAGCCGGAGCGCGACGACCGCACCGACGAGCGTGAACGCCGTCGCCCACCAGAAGGCGTGCGCGAGGCCTGCGGGCCCGGGCCCGTGCTCGACGACGGCGCTCGCGATCGCGCTCTCGAGGACGACGGCGAGGACCGCGGTCCCGAACGACCCGCCGAGCTGCTGCGTGGCGCGCGTCAGGATGCTGGCGTGGGGGACGTCGGCCGGCTCGACCTCGAGGTACGCGGCGGCCATTAGGAGTGACCATGCATCGAAGTTCGGTGTGGAGCACCTGCAGGCGGCGCTCGGTGCGCAGCCGGCTGCTGGTCCTGGACGAGGCTGAGGTCGGTGACGATCGCGTGCGGGACCTGATCGAGATCTTGACCTTGTTCTGCGCGCGCCTGGATGGGCGCCGCTCCGTGCGCAGGCGGGCGGATGCCGCGGTGGCGGCGATGTCAGCGGCGGGTGGGAGCGTGGGGTCGTGACGTTGCAGGGGTTCCGGGTCGAGCTCGCGCCGGACGCTGTCGCGACCTGACCCTGGCCGACCGTCGGTGGACCTGCGAGTGCGGCACCACCCACGACCGCGACAGGACGGCCGCCCTCAACCTCCTACGCCTCGCCGCGTAGACGACCCGGTCGCCGGGCAGTTCCCCGGAGACCCAAAACGTCTGCCGAGACCACGTCAAACCCTGAATCCTCGGGGCAGAGGCCAACGAAGCAGGAAGAGAGAATCACCGAGATTCTCCGAACGGGAGGAGCAGCATCGCGCCGAGGAGATCCTGCTGACCGGCCGTGCGCTGACGCTCGACGAGATCGTCTCGATCGTCGACGAGGTGTTCCTCCCGCTCGTCTCGCCCCGCCCCGCCGCGCCGCAGTAGTACGGCAGCCTCTCTACTTCACGGGAGGGTGGGGCGCCGTACGCCCGCGAGGAGCTCGAGCGCGATGGTGCGGCTGGCGTCGCCCCGGTCCTCGACGGCGCCCATGGGGAAGGGCGCGTCGTCGTCTCCGATGGTCCCGAGGACGAGCGCGCCGAAGGCCAGGGTGGCGCGCAGGAACGCCTCGGCCGCGGCGTCGGGCCCGGCGAGGATCTGGACGAGGCGGCGCAGCTCTCGCCCGGACGCACCGTGGAACTCGTCGCGGTTCATCACGGTGGGGTTGGTCTGGCTGAAGCGCATGGCGAGGCCCAGGGGGCCGTCGAAGAGGGTGCGGAGGCGTTCGACGAGCTCGACGTCGCGTGCCTCGCCGGGTGGGACGGTCCCGAGCCAGTCGACGACGTCGCCGACGGTGCCGTAGTAGTCCTGGAGGGCCGCGCGGACGATGTCGTCCTTGGTGCGGAAGTGGTAGTAGAGCGCGGCCTTGGTGACGCCGACGGACTCGGCGATCTCGCGCAGCGAGGTCTTGTCGTAGCCCTGGTCCACGAACAGGCGCATGGCGGTGTCGAGGATCTCGCGGCGTGTGCCGGACCCGTCGCGTGGCATCGGACCTCCTGGCTCTAGGGCTCCGGCCAGCCTACCCGTCGGCCTACTTGACGACCGGCTAGGAACGTGCTTACCTGTCGTCCGGCAAGGTTATTAGCCGGGCGACAGGTAAGCGAGGATCCCATGACCACCACGACCCGCACCGAGGCGTCCCCCGAGGCGTCGGCGCCACCCCTCCGCATCGGGCTGATCCTCACGAGCCTCGTGCTCGCGATCGTCCCCATCCAGCTCGACGGCCTCGTCGCCGCCACCGCAGCCCCGACCATCGCGGGCGAGCTCGGCGGCTTCGCCTCGATCGCCTGGATCGCCACGACCTACCTGCTGACCATGGCCGTCGGCACGGTCCTGGCCGGCCGGCTCGGCGACATGTTCGGCCGCAAGCGACTCCTGCTGCTGGCGCTCGTCGTGTTCTTCGCCGGGTCCGCGTGGGCGGGCCTGAGCCAGGCGATGGGCGAGCTGATCGTCGCCCGCGGCCTCCAGGGGCTCGGCGCCGGCATGGCCCTCACCACGCTCCTCGCCGTCGTCGCCGACGTCGCCCCGCCCGACAAGCGCGCCCGCTACAGCGCCGCGCTCGGGGCGGTCGCGCCCTTCTCGATGATCATCGGCCCGTGGGTCGGGGGCATCGTGACCGACCACCTCGGCTGGCGATGGATCTTCCTGCTCAACCTCCCGATCGTCGCGCTCGCCATCGCCGGGGCCGCACTCCTCCTCCGGCTCCCCGCGGTCAGCAGGTCCGGCCGCGTCGACGTCGCCGGGCTCGCCGCGGTCTCGATCGCGAGCACCGGGATCGTCCTGGCCGTGACGTGGGGCGGGCACCAGTACGCCTGGGTGTCGTGGCAGGTGGTCGGCGCCGCGCTCGTCGCCGCCGCAGCCGTCGTGGCCCTCGTCCCGATCGAGCGCCGCGCCGCCCACCCGATCCTCCCGCCGGACCTGTTCCGCAACCGCGCCGTCGTCGCGAGCATCGCCGTGATGTTCTTCGGCACCGGCGCCATCCTCATGGGCGCCATGAACTACCTCCCGCTCTACCTGCAGCTCGTGCAGGGGCGGTCCGCCAGCAGCAGCGGACTGCTCCTCCTGCCGCTGCTGCTCCCGGCGATCGCCGTCGCGATGGTCACGGGCTCGTGGACGACGGCGCCGCGCCGGTTCCGCCCCGCGATCCTCGCCGGGACCGCGGTGCTGGTCGTGGCCTGCGGGCTCCTCGCCACGATGGACGCCGGGACGTCCGCCTGGGTCACCGCGGGCTACATGGCTCTGGCCGGGGCGGGCGTCGGGTTCCTGTTCCAGACGCCGCTCGTGCTCGTCCAGAACACCGCCGCCGCCCGCGAGGTCGGTGCGGCGACCGGCGCCGCGCAGTTCCTGAGGACCCTCGGTGGCGCGATCGGCGTCGGCGCGCTGGGGACGGTCTTCACCGGCACGGTCACGCGCCACGTCGACGCGGCGCTCGCGGGCGGGTCTTCGGGCGCTCCGTCCGGGCTGGACGTCGCGAGCCTCACGCCCGAGCAGCTCGGCACCCTCCCCGCCGCCGCGCGCGACGCCGTGACGTCCGCCGTCGTCGCCGGGAGCTCGGCCATGTTCTGGGTCGCGGCTGCGGGCGCTCTGGCCGCCGTCGTCGCCGCTCTCCTGCTCCCGCGCGTCGCCGCGACCCCCGCAGACGCCGTGACCCGCGCGAAGTAGGACGGCGGCCGTACTACTTCGGCGCGGAGAGGGTGCGTGGAGGGGGATGATCGGAGCATGGCCCCCTCCGCGCGCACTCCTGACATCGAGTTCGAGGTCGTCGACAACCCCGACGAGTCCCGCTACGAGGCGCGCACCCCGGACGGCGACGTCGTCGGGGTCGCGGACTACCGCCGCAGCTCCACCCCGCGCGGGCCGCGGATCGTCTTCCCGCACACGTTCGTGCTGCCCGAGCTCGAGGGGCACGACATCGCGGCCTCGCTGGCCCGGCGCGCGCTCGACGACGCCCAGGCGGCGGGGGCGCGCGTCGTCCCCGTCTGCTGGTTCATCGAGGGTTACATCGAGCGCCACCCCGAGTACGACGCGCTCGTCGAGCGCTGACCCGCACCCGCCCCCGCGCCGGCCCGCCACCCCCTGCGCCGAACACGGGCTGACGGGGGCGCCGTCGTCGGCCATGATGGGCGGGTGAGCGACGCCGACGCACTCCACCTGGTCGTGACCCACAACCGCGAGCACGAGCGGTACGAGGTCCGGACCGAGGACGGCCGGTTCGCGGGCTTCACCGCCTACTGGGTCCGTGGTGACCGGGTCGTGTTCCTCCACACGGTGGTCAAGGAGGAGTTCGAGGGGCACGGCGTGGGATCGTTCCTCGCGTCCCACGCGCTCGACGACGTCCGGTCGCGCGGGCTGCGGGTCGTCTCCGTCTGCCCGTTCATCCACGCGTACGTCGAGCGGCACCACAAGTACGACGACCTCGTCGAGGCCGCGCGCCCCGAGGACCTCGACCCGGACGCCTGAGCGTCCGGGTCGAGACCGTCGTCAGCGGACGGTGATCGTGACCTTCGCGGTCCGGGGCGCGTCCTTGCCCGCCAGCACGGCCTTCGCCTTGGCGACGTCGACGACGAGGTACGCGCCGTCGTCCTGCGTCCCGTTCGGCTGGAGCTTGGTGTGCAGGGCGAAGGGCGGCGCGACGTCCGTCGAGGCCTTGCCGTCGGCGCCGGAGAGCCCGTCGATGCCGAAGTCCGAGTCGTTCGACACGAGCAGCTTGCGGCCGCCGTCGACGAGGTCGATGCCCTCGACCTTGTCGTGGCCGAAGAACCCGCCGGACGCGTCGAGCTTCGTCACGAGCGCGCCCAGGTCGAGGTAGAGCGACTTCTTCACCGGCGTGACGCCCGCGGCCCGCAGGATCGCGTCGCCGTCGGGGCTCTGCGACGCGTCGGTGAACAGGTACTCGAGCGGTCCGGCGCCGGTGCTCGTCCCCGGGACCTCGAGGCCGTAGGTCGTGTCGTAGTGCGCGCCGCGGACCCGAGCCGACGGCCCGATGTCGGTCGCCTTCGCCAGGTCGATCTCGTAGACCTTCTTGTACGCGCCGGGCTCGGCGTTCCCGTCGCGCTCGTCGACGAGGAACTTGGTGCCCGAGACCGCCGTGATCTCGCTGACGGCCGTGCCCGTCGTCGCCGGGTCGTCGAGCACGTACGCGTACTCGTGCGTCGTGCGGGTCCTGAGGTCGAACGTGACGACGCGCGTGAACGGGATGTTCTTGCTCTTCGCCTGGTGGGCGGGGTCGATCGTGAGGGCCGCCTGCGTGATCCCGACGAGCGTCTTCCCGTCGGGCGTGATCGTCAGGCCCTCCATGCCCTTGTTGGGCTCGCGGAACTTCAGCTCGCGGGGCAGCGACCCGTCGAACGGCGAGAACCGCCCGAGCTCCTTGCCGTTCTTGTCGAAGTGGACGATGTACGGGCCGTACTCGTCGGAGACCCAGAAGGTGCCGTCCCTCGCGGCGACCAGGCCCTCGGAGTCGAGCCCGTTCGCGGACGTCGGGAGCGTCTGGCCGTCCATGCCGAGGATGGTCTCGCCGGCGTCCGCCTGCGGGTTCTCGAGGCCGTTGAGGGGCGTCCCGTCCTTCGCCTTGAGCGGGATGGTCCGCAGGAGCGTGGCCTGCCCGTCCGCGCCGAGGCGGAACTCGCCGATCGCCGGGGTGAACGACGGCAGCGGTTCGACCTTGCTGCCGTCCGGGCCGTCGACGTTGGGACCACGGTCCGTCAGCCCGTAGATCACGTCGTCGCTGCCGGGCTTCGCGACGACGGCCGACCCGTACGCGCCGCCCGAGATCTCGACGTCGCCCACCTTCCCGAGCGGGGCGACGTTCGTCGCGTACTGCGTCGCGGCGTCCGTGGTCGCGTAGGTGAACGCGTCGGTGCCGCGGAAGCCCTTGTCGGGCGTGTAGAGGAACGAGCCGTCGGCCTGCTGGGTCAGGGTGCCGTGCGCGGTCTTCGTGCTCGAGACGAGCTGGAGACCCTTCGGGTCGTTGGCGAGCGGCGTGAGGACGCTCGTGACGCCGCCCGTGACCGTGGCCTTGTCGGCACGCGGGGACGACGACGTCGCGTGCGTCGGGTGGGACGGGTGCGGGCTGCGGCCGTGCGCGATCGCGGGCGCGGCGACGCCGGCGAGACCGAGACCGAGGAGCGCCGCGACCGCGGCGGTGCGGGACCTGAGCATGGGGAACGACCTCTCGTGCGAGGGGCTCCACCGGTCGGGCGGTCTGCGTCCGCGCCGGCGGAGAGCGACGCTCGGGACGCTAGGGCCTGTTTCGGAATTGTGATGTGACCTGCGGTTTCGTCATGATTGAGGTCGTGGGCGATGGGCCGGGGCGGCATGATCTGAGCGATGAGGCGTGGGCGGTGCTGGCGCCGTTGCTGCCGGTCAGGGCGCGTGGACGCAAGGCGCGGTTCTTGCGTCGGCAGATCGACGGGATCCGGTTCCGGGTCCGCACGGGGTGCCCGTGGCGGGACGTTCCTGGCGACCGGTACGGGCCGTGGGGTAGCTGCTATCGCCGGTTCCGGGACTGGCAGCGCGACGGGACCTGGGGGCAGGTGATCGACCGGTTGCGCACGATCAGCGACGGGGCCGGGCTGATCGGGTGGGACCTGAACATCGACTCCACGATCGCTCGCGCTCACCAGCACGCCGCCGGTGCTCGCCGTGACCCGCAGGCGCAGACCGAGCCGCCGGGCGCCGAGCCGGTCGACCACGGGCTGGGGCGTTCCCGGGGCGGGTGGACCACGAAGGTGCACGCGGCCGCCGAGCAGGGGCAGAAGCTGATGGGCATGGTCGTCACGGCCGGGCACCGCGGCGACAGCCCGCAGTTCGCGCCCGTGCTCGCCACCGTCAAGGTGGCCCGTCCCGGTGGGGTCGGTCGCCCGCGCACCCGCCCGGACCGAGTCCGCGCCGACCGGGCGTACACCTCGGCCACCAACCGGGCCCTGCTGCGTGCCCGTGGGATCGCCGCGACGATCCCGGAGAAGGTCGATCAGCAGGCCAACCGCAAGAAGAAGGGCTCGGCCGGTGGGCGACCGCCGAAGGTCGACTTCACCGACTACAAGCTGCGGTCCGCGGTCGAGTGCATGTTCAACCGCCTCAAGCGGTGGCGGGCGGTGGCCACCCGGTTCGACAAGCTCCAGGTCCGCTACGAGACCACCGTGACCGTTGCCGCGATCGACGACTGGGTGGCCGCGATCGTCCGGGCCGCCTGAGCGCTGGCATCCTTGCGGGCGTGGAGTACTACGCCGCCCCCGAAGGACGCGACGACGTTGATCAGCCCGACCGGGGCGACCTGATCGACCTCGTCAACGAGCTCGACACCGACACCAACACGTTCTTCATCGTCTTCCCACGTGACGACGACCTCGAGTGGTCCTACGCCGTCTCCAAGAAGATCAGCGCATTCGGCGGCTTCGAGCTCGACCGCTTCGATCCCGCCGCCGGCGCCCACGACATCACCACCGCCGCCGACCCCCACACCATCGCCGAAGACATCCTCACCTGGATCCGCCGGCGCTAACCCATTCCGAAACAGGCCCTAGGCCGCACGGCGGAGGACGAGGCGACCGGCCGGCGTCGTGCGGGCGACGCGGTGGTGAACGTCGGGGGCGAGCTCCCGCAGGTCAGACCAGGCGCAGCCGTCCGAGCGCGACCTCGCGGCACAGCGCGTCGGCCGTCGTCTCGGCGGAGAGGTCGGACGTGTCGAGGGCGTGGCCGCCGAGCTCGCCGAGGTCCTCGAACTGCTGCCACAGGGCGAGGACGGGTCCGGGGTCGACGAGGGCGTCCGGGCCGGTGCGCTGCTGCGCTCGGCGCAGGGTGGTCGCCTGATCGGGCCGCAGGACGACGTAGTGCACCGCGACCTCGGGGTGCTGCGCCGCCACGCGTCGGTAGTGCGGCAGCATCCAGGGTCCGACGACGCCGTCGACGACCGTCGTGTAGCCGCCCGCCGCGTAGCCGAACGCTGCGGCGGCGATGATCCCGACGACCGTCTGGTTCTGCTCGTCGGCCTCCGGCAGGTAGGGCGGGACGGCGCCTCGGACGATGGCGTGCCAGAAGTCGTCGGTGTGGAGGTGGACGCTCCGGTCGAACCGTCGGGCGACGTGCCGGGCGACGGTCGTCTTTCCCGACCCCGGGGAGCCGCTGACGATGACGAGGTCCGTCACGAGGCGCCCCTCCTGGTGGTCGGCGCGGCGCCGACACCCGCCGGCTCGTGGGGCGACCAGGCGCCCTCGTCCCTGATGGCCCGGGTGATGCGCCGGCTGATCTCGCGCAGCTGCCGGGCCTGGGGCTGCGTCAGCCGGTCGAGGACGAGGCGGTGGACGGTCTCCGCGTGCCCGGGGTGGCGTCGTCCACCTTCTGCTGCCCGAGGTCGGTGAGGATCGCGAGCGTGAAGCGGCCGTCGTCGGGATCGGGCGTGCGTCGGAGCCAGCCCCGGGTCTCGAGACGTGTGGCCGCGCGGGACAGCCGCGAGAGCGAGCTGTTCGCGTACCCGGCCAGGACGCTCATCCGGAGCGTGCGGTCCGGGGCCGTGGACAGCGCGTAGAGGACGCCGTACTCGAAGTGCGTGAGCTGGGCGTCGCGCTGCAGCTGACCGTCGAGGGCGGCGGGCAGCCACTCCAGCACGGTCGCGAGGGCGGCCCAGATCTCGAGGTCGGCACCTTCGAGGACGGCGGCGGTGCGCGGGTCGGGCATGGCAGCAGCGTACCGACGTCTCGGCGCTCGCGGCACGACTTTCACTTGCTCGGGAAAGCCATGACATGTCACGATGACTTGACTGGGCAAGTGAAGTTGGACGAGTAGGACCGAGCGAGAGGGCGCACGTGGAGCTGGGGCTGACGGGGAAGAGGGCGTTCGTGAGCGGGTCGACGCAGGGGATCGGGTACGCGATCGCCGAGGCGCTGCTCCGCGAGGGGGTCAGGGTCGTGGTCAACGGACGTCACGAGGACGGGGTGCGGCGCGTGGCCGACCGGCTGCGCGCCGCCGTGCCGGGGCCGACGTCGCCGGGATCCCGGCGGACTTCGAGGACCCCGCGCAGGTGGGGCGGCTGCTCGACGAGCTGGGGAGGTCGACGTCCTCGTCAACAACGTCGGCGTCTTCGAGGTCAAGGAATTCGATCACATCACCGACGCGGACTGGCAGCGGTACTTCGACGTCAACGTGATGAGCGGCGTGCGGCTGTCCCGGCACCTGCTCGGCGGCATGCTGGCCCGCGGCTGGGGCCGGATCCTCTTCGTCGCGAGCGAGTCCGGCGTGAACGTTCCCGCCGACATGACGCACTACGGCGTGACGAAGGCCGGGACGCTCGCGCTGAGCAACGGCCTCGCGAAGCTCACTCGCGGCACGGACGTCACCGTGAACACGATCCTCGGCGGGCCGACGTACTCCGACGGCGTCGCTCGCGCGATCGAGGAGCTCGCGCAGGCCCAGGGCGAGCCCGTCGACGACCTCAAGAACGCGATCGCCGCCGGGAACCGGACGTCCCTGCTGCAGCGGTTCCTCGAGCCGGCCGAGATCGCGAGCCTCGCGGTGTACCTCGCGAGCCCGCTCTCGTCCGCGACCAACGGCGCTGCGGTCCGCGCCGACGGGGGCGCCCTCTCGGCGATCCTCTGACGCCGCGACGCCGCGACGCCGCGACGCCGCGACGCCGCGACGCCGCGACGCCGCGACGCCGCGACGCCCGACGGCGCCGGCGCCGGCGCGGCCGGCCGCGGGCGGGTTCAGTCCCCTGCAGGACCGGTGGGCAGGGCTGCCGCCCGCTCGTTCAGGTAGCGCTGCTCGACGACGCTCGTCGTGAGCTCCGCGGCGATCTCGTACTCCGCACGCGCCTCGACGGTCTCGCCGAGCCGTTCGAGCAGGTGGGCGCGCACCGCGTGCAGGCGGTGGTGACGCCGCAGCACCCGGTCGGTCCGGAGCGGCTCGACCATCGCCAGCCCCGCCGCCGGCCCGGCGACCTCGGCGACCGCGACCGCGTGGTTCATCGTCACCACCGGCCCGGGCGCGACCCGCTCGAGCATCCCGTACAGCTCGTCGATCTCGGCCCAGTCCGTCTCGTCCGCGGTCGCGGCCTCGTCGTGCACCGCGGCGATCGCGGCCTGGAGCTGGTACGGGCCCACGGGTCCGACGGGCAGCGCCGCCTCGACGAGCGCCACCCCTCGGCGATGAGGTCCCGGTCCCAGCGGCGGCGGTCCTGCTCGGCGAGCGGGACGAGCGCGCCGTCCGCCGTCGTCCGCGCCGCGCGTCGGGCATGGGTGAGGAGCATCAGCGCGAGCAGGCCCGTGACCTCGTCGTCGGACGGGACGAGCCGGTGCAGCTCGCGGGTCAGCCGGATCGCCTCGTCCGCGAGCGAGACGTCGACGAGCCCGGCGCCGGACGTCGTCGTGTGCCCCTCCGTGAACACGAGGTACAGGACCTGGGACACGGCCGCGACCCGCGCGGGCAGCTCCTCGACGGGCGGCGGGACGAACCGCGCCCCGGCCTCCCGGAGCCTGGCCTTGGCCCGCGAGATGCGCTGCGCCATCGTCGGCTCGGGGACGAGGTACGCGCGGGCGACCTGCGCCGTCGTGAGCCCCGCGACCGCGCGCAGCGTGAGCGCGACCTGCGACGCGGGCGGCAGCACGGGGTGGCAGCACAGGACGAGCAGGGTCAGGGTGTCATCGTGCTCGGGCGCCGCGAACGCGTCGGCCCCCGGCGCGAGCAGCCCGCCCGACGGCGTCCGCGCAGCGTCCTCCAGCTCGCGGCGCTCGCGGGCCGAGTCGGAGCGCCACGCGTCGACGTAGCGGCGCGACGCGACCGTGACGAGCCACGCCTTCGGGTCGCGGGGAGACCGTCGACGGGCCACGACCGCGACGCCGCGACGAGGGCCTCCTGCACGGCGTCCTCGGCTCGCCCGAAGTCGCCGTGGTGCCGGGCGACCGCGGCGAGGACGTCCGGCGCGTGGCGGCGCCAGACGTCCTCCAGGGCGGGGTCAGAGGACGTCGTCGGCTCCGAGCCGCTCGTCGTCGAAGACCATCCCGGGTCGCAGCTCGACGGTGTCGCCCGGCCCGGCGAACCGCGCCGCGACCGCCTCGGCGCGCTCGCGCGTCGCGCAGTCGATGAGGAAGAAGCCCGCGAGCTGCTCCTTGGTCTCGGCGAACGGGCCGTCGGTGGCGACGTGGTGGTCGCCGTCCCAGCGGTACACCGTCGACGACGCCGGCGACGCGAGGGCCTCCGCGACGACGAACTCCCCGGTCTCGTGGAGCTCGGTGAGGAGCGCGTCGAACTCGCGGTCCATCACGGCCCGCTGCTCGGCGGGGACCGCCTGGCCCTCGGGAGTGTGGTCGATCGTCGGGTGGCCCCACGGCTGGGGGTTGGAGTGGATGAGGACGACGTACTTCATGGTGATCTCCGTGTGCTCGGTCCGTGCGCCCGGAGGCGCCCTTCCTGGGGTACGTCGGAGCCCGTCGACCGTTCTCGACAGCCTCGACAGCTCTCAGCGGCCGGATCTGCGGGCCCGTGCCTGCAGCCACCGTGGCAGCCACCCTGCGGGGACGAGGACGAGCAGCGGCCACATGCTCCACGACGGGAAGACCAGCACCAGGACGAACGCGAGCGCGAACCCGCCCGCGGTGGCCCATCGCGCGGCCTGCGGGACGTCGGCGGCGGCGAGGAGCCCGTGCCGCTCGAGCTCGAGCTCCTCCAGCACGAGCGCGACGACGGCGACGAGCATCGTGCCGACGTACAGGCCGTGGGCTCCCCGGTCGTCGCTCTGCGCGTCGACGATCAGGACCGTCGGGACGGGCAGGAACGCGATGCACGCGAGCCAGAGGAGGTTGTAGGTCACGGCCCGGTGCGTGGCGCCGGTGGCGTCGGCGAACACGCCGTGGTGGGTCCGCCAGAACACACCCACGACGAGGAAGGTCAGCGCCGCGGCTGCGAGCTCCCAGCCGCTGTCCGAGACGAACTGGGCGGCGGAGCGGCCGTCGAGCTCGCGCGCGCTGTCGACGATCGGCAGCACGACGAGCGTGATCGCGATCGCGACGACCGCGTCCGAGAAGAACAGCAGCCGGTCGAACGCGGCGCCCCGGAAGACCCGCGGGCCGTCCGGGGCGCTCCGGGAGGCGTCGGTCACGCCGCCCCGCCGAGGGCGTCGGAGACCACGTCCTTCGCCTCGGCCTGGACCTGCTCGAGGTGCTCCGCGGACACGAACGACTCGGCGTAGATCTTGTACACGTTCTCCGTGCCGGACGGCCGGGCCGCGAACCACGCGTTCTCGGTCGTGACCTTGAGCCCGCCGATCGCGGCGTCGTTGCCGGGCGCCTTCGTGAGCCGGCCGGTGATCGCCTCGCCGGCGAGCGTCGTCGCGGTGACCTGGTCGGGCGAGAGCGCGGCCAGTGTCGCCTTCTCCTCGAGCGTCGCGGGCGCGTCGACGCGCGCGTACCAGGACTCGCCGTACCGCTCGACGAGGTCCGCGTGGTGCTGCGACGGCGACCGCCCGGTCGTCGCGAGGATCTCGGACGCGAGCAGCGCGAGGATCAGTCCGTCCTTGTCGGTCGTCCAGACGTGGCCGTCGCGGCGCAGGAACGAGCCGCCCGCGGACTCCTCGCCGCCGAACCCGACCGACCCGTCGAGCAGGCCGGGCACGAACCACTTGAACCCGACGGGCACCTCGACGAGTGTCCGACCGAGCCCCGCCACCACCCGGTCGATCAGGGCGGACGACACGAGCGTCTTGCCCACCGCCGCCGACGACGGCCAGCCCGGACGGCGTGCGCCGTCGTCCCCGGACCCGTACAGGTAGGAGATGGCGACGGCGAGGTAGTGGTTGGGGTTCATGAGGCCGGCGTCGGGGGTGACGATGCCGTGCCGGTCGGAGTCGGCGTCGTTGCCGGTCGCGATGTCGTAGGGCGTGGTGCCGTCGGCGGCGGGCTCCATCCGGTGGCGCAGCGACGCCATCGCGTACGGGGACGAGCAGTCCATGCGGATCTTGCCGTCCCAGTCGAGCGTCATGAAGCTCCACGCCGGGTCGACCGTCGGGTTCACGACGGTCAGGTCGAGCCTGTAGCGCTCGCCGATCGCGCCCCAGTAGTCCACCGACGCGCCGCCCAGCGGGTCCGCTCCGATCCGCACGCCCGCGCCGCGGATCGCGTCGACGTCGACGACGTTCTGCAGGTCGTCGACGTACGCCGCCAGGAAGTCGTGCTTCTGCGTGCTGGGGACGCTGACCGCGACCGACAGGGGCACGCGCTTCACCTGCCCGACGCCGGTCCGCAGGATCTCGTTCGCGCGGTCCGCGATCCAGCCGGTCGCCTCGGAGCCCGCGGGCCCGCCGTGCGGCGGGTTGTACTTGAAGCCGCCGTCACGCGGGGGTTGTGCGAGGGCGTGACGACGATGCCGTCGGCGAGGCCGGGCCCGCTCGTGCGGAGGCCGTCCGCCGACGTCGCGCCGTTGAAGGTGAGGATCGCGTGCGAGACCGCGGGCGTGGGCGTCCACGAGTCGCGCGCGTCGATGCGGACCTCGACGCCGGCCGCCGCGAGCACCTGCAGCGCCGACTCCCACGCCGGCAGCGACAGCGCGTGCGTGTCCCGCCCGATGAACAGCGGACCGTCGGTGCCCTGGCTGCGCCGGTACTCGAGGATCGCCTGGGTGATCGCGACGATGTGGTCCTCGTTGAACGCCGAGTCGAGGCTCGACCCCCGGTGGCCGGAGGTGCCGAAGACGACCTTCTGGGCCGGGTCCTCCGGGTCCGGGTGGCGGTCGTAGTAGGCGCCCACCACGGCGTCGACGTCGATGAGGTCCTGGGGCTGAGCGGGGGTTCCTGCACGCGGATCCATGGCGCCATCCTGCCAGCGCGGGGAGCCCTCCGCGCGGTCCGCGCCCGACGTCACACCGCGGGCAGCGGGACCTCCCGACGGCGCGGCCCGAGCCGGGCGGTGAGCGCCAGGCCGAGCGTCGCGGCGGCGACCGCCAGGCCGCACACGACGACGAACGCGCCGCTCGGCATCCCGGCCACGAGGGCTGCGAACACTGCGGCCCCGACGGCCAGCACGAGCGACTGGACGACGACGTCGTTGGTCTGCATCGCGGCGCTGTTCACGCCCTGCTCCGCGGGCCCCGACGCGTCCATCACCATGACCGCGAACGTCGGGTTCGACAGGCCCATGCCGAACCCCGCGAGCGTCCACAGAACGGCGACGGGCCACAGCGGGAGGTCCGGGGCGACCGCGAGCGCGCTCCCCGCCGCCCCCACGACGACGCACGCCGCCCCGAGCCGCACCCGCCGCGCCGGCGACGCGAGCACGGGCGCGTGCGCGCCGAGCCACGCCGCGGCCGACCACGCGACCGCCGACGCCGTGAGCAGCAGCCCCGCGGTCGTCAGCGACATGCCCCGGTGCTCGACGAGCGACAGCGGCAGGTACGTCTCGGCGCCGAGGTAGCCGGCCGCGACGAGGCTCCGCGCGCTCATCGTGCTCGGCAGCCCCCGCCGGCCCGTCCACGTGCCGACGGGGAGCAGGCGGGGTGCCGCGACGACGACGGCCGCGACCGCGGCGACCAGCAGCGCCGGTCCGACGAGTCCGCGGCCCTGGCCGGAGCCGCTCGTCACGAGGAGCGCGACCGACACCGGGAGCGACCACGCGAGGGCGCGGCGACCGGTGGCGGGGCGCTTGCCGCGGCTCTGTGCGGGCGCGGCGGGCTCGTCGTCGCGCTGCGCGGCGAAGGCCTCGTCGACCCGGCGCAGCGCACCCCGGAGGAGCCCGAAGGACGCGAGCGCGAGGGGCGGCACCGACAGGAACACCCAGCGCCAGCCGACCAGCTCCGAGACGAGCCCGGCGATCCCCGGCCCGACGAGCGCGGGGAGGACCCACGCCCCGGCCATGACGCTGAACACGCGGGCGCGCAGCTGCTCGGGGAACACACGGCCGACGAGCACCCACAGCCCGACGCCGGTCAGGCCCGTCGCGTACCCCTGGACGGCACGGGCCAGCAGGAAGACGGGCATGCTCGGCGCGAGCCCGGCACCGACGAGCCCGACGACGAACAGCCCCACCCCGAGCCGGAGCCCGCGGCCGGGTCCCCGGCGGTCCATCGAGCTGCCCGCCGCGGCGCGAGCGACGACGCTCACGGCGAGCGGCACGGAGAACGCGAGCGCGATCGCCCCCACGGCATGCAGCTCGCGCGCCACCGCGGGCATCGCCGTCGAGACGGCCATGGCCTCGAACGCCTCGAGGAACGCGAGCACGAACACCCCGACGAGCACCCGTCCCTGCGCCCCGGCCCAGAGCCGCTCGCGCGGCTCTCCCGGGGACGGGTCGGTGCCGCCGACCGGTGGGGAGGTGTCCTGCCCGGGGCGCCCGTCGAGGGCCGTCGCGTCCGCCATCCCCCTATCGCACAACCTCAACCATGGTTAAGGTCAAGGGGTGTCTACCAGCGGAGGTGCCGTGATGAGCAACGCGGAGGTCCGGCGCCACGAGCTGACGCCCGGGCAGGTCGCTGAACGGGCGGGGATCAGCGTCTCGGCCCTGCACTTCTACGAGCGCGAGGGCCTCGTCACGAGCGTCCGGACGTCCGGCAACCAGCGCCGATACCACCGGGACGTGCTGCGCCGCCTCGCGTTCGTCCGCGTGTCCCAGCGCGTCGGCATCGCGCTCGCCGACATCCGCGCGGCGCTCGCGACCCTGCCCGACGGCCGCACCCCCACCAAGGCGGACTGGGCGCGGCTCTCGCGGGGCTGGCGCGACCACCTCGACGCGCAGATCGACCAGCTCCAGCGGCTGCGCGACGGGCTCGACGGCTGCATCGGCTGCGGCTGCCTGTCCCTGCGCACCTGCACGCTCAACAACCCGGACGACCTCCTCGCGCGCACCGGGCCTGGACCGCGGCGCCTGCTGAGCGAGTCCGCGTCCGAGGCGGATGCGGTCGTCAAGGAAGCGCGCGCCGCACGTCTGTCTCCCTGAAGTCGTCGCCCTGGAACAGGAGCGGCTCGCCGGTGGTCACGGCCAGCGCGTACCCGAACGTGTCGCCGAAGTTGAGGCGGGCCCGATGCCCGGAACCGCGGCCGAAGTCGCGGTGGGCTGCGCGTGCCGTCCGAGCCTGCTCCACCGTGACGGGCTCGATCCGCAGCCCGAGGCTCTCGACGAGCTCGTCGAGCAGCCGGGAACGGGTGGGGTCGCCCAGCCGATCGACCACCGCGCCCGTCTCGACGTAGTTCGCCGCTGAGAGGCGAGGACCGGGGTCGGCTCGGATGGTCGCGAGGAACGCCTCGCGCTCCGGTTCCCCCAAGAGGATCGCCATGAGTGCCGACGTCTCGACGATCACAGGACGGGGAGCCCGTTCTCGTCGTACATGTCCTCCATGATCTGGCGGGCCCGTGCGCGGTCCTCGTCGGTGGTGCGCGCGTCGATCTCGGCCAGCACCTCTGCGATCCGTCTGTTGCGCTCGTCGCGTTCCGACTCCCGCTTCTCCCGTGCCAGGAGCTCCTCCAGCGCCCGCTCGATCACGCTCGTCTGGGACTGGCCCGTGACGCGCGCGGCCTCGCGCGCGAGCGCGTGCACGCGCTCGTTCTTGATGTTGAGGCTCATGCCACCATTCTACCCTGGTAGACAGTTGTTCTACCCAGGTAGAAACAGCGGGACCCAGACACGCTCCGTACCATCGACCTCATGACCACGACGGGCCGGCACCGGCCGGCACCGCCGCACGTCGCGCGCGCACCCCGCCCGGCAGCGGTGCGCCGCGCCGAGGCCGCCGCTCGCGCCAAGCAGCGCCGTCGGGCCCGCCGCCGCCGGACGTTCCTCGTCGGCGCCGTCGTCGTCGTGGTGGTCGTGGCGCTCGTGGTCGCCGTACCGGCCCTGCTCGGCCGCGACCACGGGAGCGCACCGGAGGCCGGCTCGAGCGTCCCCGCCGCCTCCCAGCCGTCCGCCACCCCGACGACGGCGCCCGAGCCCACGGCCCGCGACCTCGCCACCGCGACGATCACCACGGCGTGGACGGACCGCTGGCGGGGGAGCGCGGGCTTCCTCGGGACGGCGAGCGGGCCGGCGTCGTGCACGGGGAGCGAGGACGACCCCACGCGCTGCACCCGGAAGTACGCCGGCGGGACGCTCGTGTGGCGGCCCGCGAAGGACGCGACGACGCCGGGCCAGGGCGGCACCGTGTCCGTCGCGCAGACCGACGACCCGTCCACCGACCTCGTGATCGTGAACAAGAAGCGCCCGCTCGACCCGAAGACCTTCGCCCCGAAGACGCTCGTCGAGGTCGCGGGTCCCGCCGAGGTCATGCGGCCCGAGGCGGCGTCAGCGCTCCGCGCGATGTTCAAGGCCGCGTCCAAGGCGGGACTGCCCCTCCTCGTGCACAGCGCCTACCGCGCGCACGACGTCCAGGCGTCGACCTACGAGGGCTGGGTCGCGGCGCACGGCAAGGAGCAGGCCGACAACGAGTCCGCGCGACCGGGGTACTCGGAGCACCAGACGGGGCTGGCCGTCGACGTGCTCGACGCGTCCGGGT
Organism: Luteimicrobium album; assembly: GCF_030161555.1. GTDB lineage: Bacteria > Actinomycetota > Actinomycetes > Actinomycetales > Cellulomonadaceae > Luteimicrobium > Luteimicrobium album. The sequence goes on along the minus strand of NZ_BSUK01000001.1, from coordinate 1,132,598 downwards.
CGTGCGGGGCGATGTCCTGCTTCGGGTCGACGAAGCAGGCCGCCTGGGTCGCGAAGAACGGCTGGCGGTACGGGTTCGTCGTCCGGTACCCGAAGGGCGAGGAGAAGACCACGGGGTACATGTACGAGCCGTGGCACGTCCGGTACGTCGGGAAGAAGGTCGCGGCCGACGTGCGCGCGACCGGCGCGAAGACGCTCGAGGACTTCTTCGGGCTGCCGGCGGCCCGCACCTATTGAGCTCCCCTCGCCGCCTCCCGCACAGCTCCGGACTCGTTCCTGGTGGCTCGGAAGCCTGTCTGAGCGTGCTGCACGGTGGCAGACTCCCTGTCATGACCGCGGGCAAGCGTGACCCGTCGAAGCGAGACGGTCGGCTCCTGACGGCGACCGTCCTGTTCGCCGCGGCGCTCCTGGCCGGGTGCTCGTCGTCAGGCAGCTCGGCGACGGAGCCCTCGGCGTCGCCCCAGGCCATGACGGAGCCCTCCCCGGACCGGCTGGATCCATCGCCCGTCCCCGCGGGGATCGCGGGAACCCTCACCGACCAGCTTCCCGTGCTGGATCGTGCCCCGGCCGGCGCGACGTCGTTCCCGTGGAGGTACGTCGGATCGAGCGACGACTCCCTCCAGGTGATCTACGCGGCCACCGCCTGCTCGACCCTCGACGGCTTCACCGTCGACGAGGACAGAGACGACCTCACGGTCACGGCGTGGGCGACCCAGCCGGACGACGCGCCCTGCGCAGCCTCGCTCATGATCGCCGGCGGGACCGTGCAGCTCCCCGCGCCCCTCGCCGGACGCACCCTCGTCCACGGGCCCGTCACCGCGCGAGTGGCAGACCTGCTTTCCTGATCAGCCGAGGTCACCGATCGGGTCGGGACGCCTCCGCCGCGCACGCGCGTCCCTCCGGATCTAGCGTCGGAGCCATGGCTCACGCCGGTGGTCCGCACCGTCCCGTCCGCCGCGCCCGCGCGGCCGACCTGCGCGACGTCGTCGCCCTCGACCCCGTCTTCGCGCGGCCCGGCGAGGCGACCGAGCTCCCGCGGTTCCGGCTCCCGGACGCGCCATCGCTGCCCGAGACCGCGTACCAGATCGTCCACGACGAGGCCATGCTCGACGGCAACGCGCGGCTCAACCTCGCGACGTTCGTCGGGACCTGGATGGACGACCAGGCGAACCGGCTCATGGTCGAGGCCGCGGACAAGAACGTCGTCGACAAGGACGAGTACCCGCAGACCGCCGCCGTCGAGGAACGGTGCTGGCGCATGCTCGCGCACCTGTGGCACGCGCCCGACCCGCTGCACACGATCGGCACGTCGACGGCCGGTTCTTCGGAGGCGTGCATGCTCGGCGGGCTCGCGCTCAAGCGGCGGTGGGTGGAGGCGCGCCGCGCCGCGGGGAAGCCCGTGGGCACCCCGAACCTCGTCATGTCGAGCGCCGTGCAGGTCTGCTGGGAGAAGTTCTGCAACTACTTCGACGTCGAGCCCCGCTACGTGCCGCTGACCGAGGACCACCGCGTCCTCGACGGCCACGACCTCGACAAGTACGTCGACGAGAACACCATCGGCGTCGTCGCGATCATGGGAGTCACCTACACGGGCATGTACGAGCCCGTCACCGAGATCGCTGCCGCGCTCGACCGCATCCAGGCGGCGACCGGGCTCGACGTCCCCATCCACGTCGACGGCGCGTCGGGGGCGATGGTCGCGCCGTTCGTCCAGCCGGAGCTCGTCTGGGACTTCCAGGTGGACCGGGTCGCGTCGATCAACACGTCCGGGCACAAGTACGGGCTCGTCTACCCGGGGCTCGGCTGGGTCGTCTGGCGGGACGCCGCCGCCCTGCCCGAGTCGCTCGTCTTCCGGGTGAGCTACCTCGGCGGCGACATGCCGACGTTCGCGCTCAACTTCTCGCGACCGGGCGCGCCCGTGCTGCTGCAGTACTACACGTTCCTCCGGCTCGGCTTCGACGGGTACCGCACGGTGCAGCGCTCGTCGCACGACGTGGCCCGCTACCTCGCCGACGGAGTCGCCCGGATCGGCGCGTTCGAGCTGTGGAACGACGGGTCCGACATCCCCGTGTTCGCGTGGCGTCTCGCCGCCGACCACACCGACGCGGGCGCCGGGTGGACCCTCTACGACCTCTCCGAGCGCCTCCGCACGCACGGCTGGCTCGTCCCCGCCTACCCCATGCCCGACGACCTCACCGACGTCACCGTCCAGCGCGTCGTCGTGCGCAACGGCCTCAGCCGGGACCTCGCGGGCGCGTTCCTCGCGGACCTCGAGGCGGAGGTGCGGTTCCTCGACGCCCTGAAGACGCCCATGCCGGCGACGAGGGAGCGGTCGGAGTTCCACCACTGACGGCCTGCTCGAGGCCTGGCGGGACGACCGTGCTGGTGGCACGCTCGTCGGTCATGAGGCGTGGTGCGGCGCGGAGGGTCGTCGGGGGAGTCGTCGTCGGGCTGGCCGTGGCCGGGCTGGCGGCGTGCAGCGGGGTGCAGGGGTCGTCCCCGACGCCGTCGTGGTTCGCCGATCGCGAGCCGCTGAGCCCGTGCGGGTCCGTCACGTCCGCGCCCGGGAGCGACGGTGCCCTCCCCGCGGACGCCCTCGCCTGTCTTGCCGCGGGAGCGCACGACGGCGCCGAGCTCACCGTCGGCAGCTACATCACCGAGGGCGATCTCATCGTCAGCTACTACCGCGTCGGCCCCGGGATCGACGGGATCGAGGTGATCACCGACGCGACCCGAGACGCGTTCGGGCCCCGCGAGTGGAGGCTCGACCGCTGCCCCGACGCGACATCGGTCACCGATCTCGGCACGTGCGCGCCCGCCGGCTGACGCCCCCTCACCGAGCAAGCGGCGTCCGTGTCGACCAAGCAGCGTGTGCCCACTTGCTCGGCGGGGAGCTCGCTTGCTCGGCGGCGGTACTCGGCGGGGATCCTCGTCCTCGGCGACGTCGGAGGAGCGCCCGCACCGACATAGGCTCACGCCATGTCGTTCCCCTATCGCATCGCCGTCCAGCTCCAACCCCAGCACGCCGAGTACAGCCAGATCCGCGACGCCGTCCTGCGCGCCGAGGAGATCGGCGTCGACGTCATCTTCAACTGGGACCACTTCTTCCCGCTCAGCGGTGACCCCGACGGCAAGCACTTCGAGTGCTGGACCATGCTCGGCGCGTGGGCCGAGCAGACCAGCCGCGTCGAGATCGGCGCGCTCGTCACCTGCAACTCGTACCGCAACCCCGAGCTCCTCGCCGACATGGCCCGCACCGTCGACCACATCTCCGGCGGCCGCCTCATCCTCGGGATCGGGGCCGGCTGGAAGGAGAAGGACTACGACCAGTTCGGGTACGAGTTCGGCACCCCCGGCACGCGCCTCGCCGCCCTCGCCGAAGCCATGCCCCGCATCACCAAGCGCCTCGCCGCCGGCAACCCCGCGCCGACCCGCGACATCCCGATCCTCGTCGGAGGCGGCGGCGAGAAGAAGACCCTCCGGATCGTCGCCGAGCACGCCGACATCTGGCACAGCTTCGGCGACGTCGAGACCCTCATCCGCAAGTCCGCGATCCTCGACGAGCACGGCGCGGCCGTCGGCCGCGACACGGCGAACCTCGTCGAACGGTCCGTCGAGGTCAGCCGGCACACGCCCGCCGAGGTCGCCGACGACCTCGTCGCCGCCGGCGCCACGCTCTTCACGGTCGGCGTCAACGGTCCCGACTACGACCTGACGCGGGCGACCGAGTGGGTGGCCTGGCGCGACGCGCAGCGCTGACTCTCGTCGGGGCCCGTCGGTTGTCCGGCTCACCGCCGGGCGGCCTGCGAGGGACGGGGCGCGGATCTACCATCCGGCGCCTCGTCCCTCGGCACCTCCCGCCAGGCCCGCCACGATCCGCGCCCCGTCCCTCTCCGGCCGCCCTCAGGTTGCTCGGCTCGCCGACACCCGGGGTTAGGGTGCCTGCGGCGCTCGCTGTGAAGAGAGAACTGCGCGGGCGGCCGTCAGGCGGCGGGACGGGTCCATGAGGACATGGACGTCGTCGACCCACTGCTCGACGCAGCCCACGCCCCGGGGCAGTGCGAGGACCGCCGGGTCCGTGATCGACGCGCGCACCACCTCCGGCACCGGCGCGACCCCGCGGAACGGGCGGTCGAAGAACGGGACGGTCGCGCCGCCGTCGGGCAGGTCGTCCGGCACCGGCAGGCCGGAGCCGGCCTGGACTGCGAGGAGGACGTCGAGCGCGCGGGCGAGCGCGGCCTCCCGGTCCGGCCAGCCGGTCGCGGCGAGCGCGTCGCGCAGGTGCGGCCCCGCGGCCGACGCGGACGGGAGCGCCGCGAACGAAGTCCCCAGCCACTTCGCGTACGGCGCCCAGCGGCCCTCGAGCACGTGGCCCAGGTGCATCGCGACGCGCGCGAGCCGTCCGGCGAGGACCGCCGAGCCGAGCTCGTCCCCGCGGCTCCCCGTCCGCCCGACGAACGGCAGCTCCTGCCCGAGGTGCGCCCACGCCGAGGCGACGACGTACCGGCGGACGTCGTCGGGGTAGCGGGCGAGGCGCTCGCGGAGGGCCGTGAGCTCGCCGGGGCCGTCGTGGAAGACGGGCCCCGCACACACCTCGAGGAGGCTCTGCCCGGTCAGGGCGAGCCACTGCCACGGCTCGAGGCCGTCCGTCGGGTCGACGCCCAGGCGCGCCACGGCCAGCGCTCGGACGCTCGTGACCTCGACGCGGTGCCGCACCTCGGGGTCCCACGTCGTCGCGAACCGCACCGGGTGCCCGCGCCACGAGGACGGCAGCCGCCCCTCCAGCAGCGCCTCGACCTCGGACACCGCGGCGTCGTCGACGAGCACCGTGAGCCGCAGCCCCCAGTCGTGGTCGCGGGACGTGTCGTCGTCGAACCCGAGGACGTCGGAGCCGCTCCCGAGCCGGCCCGCCGCGTGCGCGACGCCCTCCGCCTGGAGGACGGGCGCGACGGCGTCGTCGTAATAGTCGCGCGCGAGGTCGGCGCCGGCGGGTGCGGGCGGGGACGTCGTCACCCGTGGAACGTACCAGCGAGGGGTCGCGCGCCCGCGGGCCAACACACGGGGACTGCGTTCCATTGCCATATGGTACCTTCGGGCGGCGCCTCACCTCGGCGCCTCACCTCGGCGCTTCACCTCGGCGCGTACAACGCGCTCCAGCGGTTCAGAGCAGAACTAGCAAGGAGCAATTTGTGGAACACCAACGGAGAGTCAAGCGGGTCCTCGGGGCCTTGTTCATTCTCGGCATGACGATCGTGCTAGGAACATCGGCGGCTCAGGCGCTGCCGGGGGAAACTGGGCGTCCGCGTCGTCGCCGCAGAGCGTGAACTATGCGGGCTGGACACCGGCGGCGTACTCGTACGGCACGTGGCAAGGCACCCGCGAAGACCAGGGCCGGGGGTCGCGTATTCAAGACTGGTCGGCGGACAAGACCCGCTCGACCTACGACCGTGGTGGATATACCCGCGAGAACTGGTACTGGAACGGTAGCTACTGCTACGTCTCGTCGTTCTCGTCAGCAGGCGCAGGCGCATCGTGCGTGAGCGGGTGGCACCCAGACGGACACACGAACTCGGGGTCGAACAACAGCACTACAACGTGGCAGTACTGGGAGGACTGGATCGGACTCGACCCGGAAGGCAACAGTGGTCGGGCGAAGATCCAGACGTGCTTCAACGTCAAGGCTGCACCTGATTCGTGCTCCTCGACCTACTACCTGCGCGGCTCGGAGTACTAACCGCGATGTCTGACAGCGTTCTGGAGTTTCGTGGCGTGTCGTTCGGGTATCGCCGGACGACCGTCCTCGAAGGATTCGATCTGACCGTCGGCGGAGGCCTGACGTTCCTCGTCGGTGAGAACGGCGCGGGAAAGACCACGACTTTTCGTCTCGCGCTTGGTGCTCTCCGTCCTCGCCGCGGTTCCATCGTCCGCCACGGCTCCGGGGCGCCCGCAGGACGGCTGCGGCAGAAGTCTGACCTGATCGGATATCTGCCGCAGTCGTTCACCGCACCGCCCCACATGTCGTTGCACCGTTATCTGGAGTACATCGGGTGGCTGAGGCTCATGTCAAAGCATGACCTTGTGTCCGCTGTGCCCCGGGCGCTGGCGCGCGTGGGGTTGGGGGATCGCGCCGCAGACCGCGTCGCGACGCTTTCCGGTGGGATGTTCCGCCGTCTCGGTGTCGCGCAGGCGATCCTTCACGAACCGTCCCTCGTCCTCCTCGACGAACCTACGGTCGGTCTCGACCCGCAGGGACGGGTCGACCTGCGCCGACTTATGCGCGATCTCGCCGAGGACACCGCTGTCCTCTGCTCGACACATCTGCTCGAAGACGCCGGTGCGACGAACGGCACGCTCGTCGCACTGAAGGACGGGCGGGTTGTGTTTCAGGGACACGCGACGGAGTTCCAGACGTTGGCGGCCACTGGGAAGCCGGGGTCGACGGACGAGGGTCTTACCCCGCTGGAAGCCGCCTTCCTCCAATTGATGGGGAAGTCATGAGTGCGCCGGCGACTGCAATGGGGGAATCAACGGTGGAGTTGCCTCGGCGTCCAGAGCCAGCGCCAAGGTGCGCCGACGGTTCGGGCCTCCGCCGCGGGTATCGCTGGGTCTTGTTGGTAGTCGGGCTCGCCTGGGCCGGCACGCTGGCATGGTCGTTCGCGACCGATCTCGACCTCTGGCGCTTCGACCTCCAGCAGGCGCTCGATGGTGCGGGCCTCTACTTATTCTTTATGACGCCGCTCTACGCGGCGGTGAGCGCCTGGCTCGCGGGTCGCGCAGTGGTCGACCTCGGCGTGGTTCTGCCTTCTCTGCCGGGCCGCTCGTTGGTTTGGCGACTGTCATTGATTCGGTTCGCCGTACTCGCGCTGGTTGCACATGGGGTCACTGTGCTGCTCTACGCGGTCACTGCGGTCGTCTCTGGAGCGGTTGGCGGAGCCGACATCGTCGCGCTGGCCGTCCAGTTCCTCGCGGTGGCGGCCTTTTGCGGGTTTGGTGCATGGGTCGGTTCGTACTTCACCGGCTACATCGCGCCGGCCGTGGTCTTTCTCTCGATCCTCGCGGGGAACACAGTCCTCGTTCAGTATGGTTTCCGACGCATCTCCAACGTGGGGACAGGCTCCGCCGACTTCGTCGATCTCACGTTCCGCGTCGGCTACCTTTATCCTCGCGCGCTCATGTTCCTTGCGTTCGTCATCTTTGCGCTCCCCCTGCGGGCCCTTGTGCGGCGACTCGTCGTGGTTCGGTTCGTGTGCGTCCTCGCCGTGTGCGTCCTCGCCTTCAACACCATGTCGGCGCAGGGCGATGTCCTGACATACACGCCGACCACCCCGCGCTGCCACGCAACCCCGGGCGGAGAGCGCGTGTGCGTCCCGAAGTCGTTGGCAGGTGAGGCGCGCCGAGTGGACGAACCGCTCGACCGCGCCCTCGCGCTGCTCCGGGACGAAGGGGTCACCGTTGTTCCGACGCGAACTCGCATTTACTCCCGTGGAGCGACTTCACTCGACCCGGACGCGGTCACGCTGACGATCTCGCCCGCGCAGATTCGCGACGAGGATGAGGTGCGTGCGGCTATCGCGCTCGGCCTGACCTACGCGCAGAACTGCGACGACCCACAGGGAAGGACTGGCCCCCTGACAACGTCCTGATCACACGGGCGCTTCTCGATGGCTGGCTCCAGGGGCAGATGGACGCCGTTCAACCAGGCACGTTTCCCGCGAATCAGCTCGCGAAGCTTGATGCTCTCGATGCGCGTGAGAAGTCCGCAGCCCTCCAGACGATGTTCACCGGTGTGTGGTCATGCTCGAGCACCGTCAGACCGCTGCCGTGACCTCAGAAGGGTTGCGCGAGAGGCTCTACGGCGCCTTACTATTCGCGCGTGCGCGGGTCAGCACTAGGGATTGGGTCGCGCTGTCGCTGTCGTTGTTCGCGTGTGTCCTGCTGCAGGGGCACAGCTTCGTTGCCCCCGTGGTTCCCTGGTCCGTTCAGGTGCTTACTACTCCTCTAGCACCCGCCGTGCCCGCAGCCTGTGTCGTCGTCCTGCTGCGCCGCGTCTCACCGGCGCTCGATACGACGCTGGATGTCGAGCGTCACCAGGCGGCCCGCGCGTTCTGGGTCGCTTTTCTCCTCGTGGCAGGTGTGGTCACCTGTGCTGTGGTGGCGACGATCGCGTCGGGCGGCCGCCAGGACGCTGCGGTGAGCGCGAGGTCGTACGCGTCCTTCTTTGGGCTCGAAGCCGTTGGAGCGAGCCTGTGGGGTGTCGAGACTGCATGGATTGCGCCGGCCTGCGTACTGACGGCCCACATATATTTCGGCCGGACGGCGGACCAAGTGCCGCTTTCCTGGGCATGGATCCTGTCCCCGGCCGGATCCCTCGCTTCCTGGTGCTTCGCGTTCGTGATCGCTGCATCAGCCGTCACCCTTTACATCCTTCGAGACACCGCTGGAGAGACTGATGAACGCACCTGAGCGCCGGACGGGCACAGCATGGCCGAGAGCACTCGCCGTCGTCGGTTCAGTTGCCGCGGCACTGGGTGCCGTCGTCCTGGTCGTGACTGGGCTGCACCTCGTCGGGCAGGTTCGCGATCAGGCCGACGAGTACGCGTGGCTGAGGACTCAGCCGACGATCTCGGAACGCGTGGTGGAAGTCGAGGACATGTATTCGCCCCACCAGGCGAAGGCTGTCTACGTCGCACCTCGGGGCGAACCCGAGGCCTTCATCTCGATGGAGGGCAGCAAACAGCAGGTCAGCCAGATCGGGCAGTCCGTGAACGTCAAGATCGACGCACGCGAGAGTCCAGCTGTGAGCTCTGGCGTCGCTGCCGATGCGGTCAACCGGTCGTTCAGAGGCGAGTATGTGCGCAAGTCGCTTCCATTCGTCGGGGCTGCGGCGCTCGCAGGGATCGCGTGGTGGCTGAGCCGTCGAACGTTCCGTCGGGCGTGAGATAGGTCCCCGCCCTTGAGGGGTCGCGCGCCGACCCGGGACTGCTGCACGAACGGGTGACAGGTGATCTCAGGCGGCGAGTGCGACCTGAGTGGTGATGATGGTCTCGAACTCGATCGGGGTCAAACGTCCCAGACGCTGCTGGCGACGGCGCCGGTGGTAGGTGCGTTCGATCCAGGTGATGATCGCGATTCGCAGGTCGTGGCGGGTGGCCCACCTGCGCCGGTCCAGGACGTTCTTCTGCAGGAGCGCGAAGAACGACTCCATCGCGGCGTTGTCACCGGCGGAGGCGACCTGGCCCATGGATCCGACCAGGTCATGACGTCGCATCGCGGCCAGGAATTTCCGGCTTCGAAACTGGCTGCCCCTGTCGGAGTGGACGATGCATCCGGCCACGTCGGCACCGTCCACGGCCCGCCGGGCGACGGCGTTCTCGAGCGCCCGGACGGCCAGGGAGGACTTCATCCGGTCGCTGATGGAGTACCCGACGATCCGGTTCGAGTACACGTCCTTGATAGCGCACAGGTAGACCTTTCCCTCGCCGGTGGGATGCTCGGTGATATCCGTCAGCCACAGCTCGTTCGGTGCCTCGGCGGTGAAGTCCCGGTTCACGAGGTCGTCATGCGCGGGCGGCCCGGGTCGCTTGCCGCCCTTGCCCTTCTTCTTCCCGAACACGCACCACCACGAGTTCTCTGCGCAGCGACGCCACATGGTTCGGTCGCACGCCTCGTGCCCGGCCTCGCGGGCCTCGTCCGCGAGCAGCCGGTACCCGTACTCCGGGTCGTCACGGTGGGCGTCGAACAGGGCGTTGGCGAGGTAGGCCTGCTCCAGCTCACGGTCGGTCACCGGCTGCGCGAGCCACCGGTAGTAGGGCTGGCGAGCGAGTTCGAGCACCCGGCACGTCACCGCGACGGGGATCCCGTCACCGGCGAGCTCACGGACGAGCGGGTAGCTCATTTTCCCGGCAGGTGCGCCTGGGCGAAGTACGCCGCAGCCCGGCGGAGCACCTCGTTCTCCTGCTCGAGCAGACGCACCCGGCGACGTGCTTCGCGCAGCTCGGCCGACTCGGACGCGGTCACGCCGGGCTTGGCGCCGTCCTCGACGTCAGCGGCGTGCATCCAGTTGCGCAGGCACGACTCGGAGATGCCGAAGTCCTTCGCGATCTGCTTGACCGGGGCCTCGCCGCGACGGGCGACAGCCACGACATCGTCGCGGAACTCCTTGGGATGGGGTGCGGGCACAAGGCACATCCTTCCAGTGACGCCTCACGGCACCACAAGTGAGGTGTCACCTATCCGTGCAGCAGTCCCCCCGGCCCGCGCGAGACTTGAGGCCATCCGGCGGCGCGGCGGGAGGCGTCCATGAGCAGCGCGAGCACGCAGACCCAGGAGACCGGTGCGGGCGGTGCGCCGCCGGGGTCACCGGTCCGGGTGGTCGCACTCGTCGGGCACGGGGGCGCCGGCAAGACGACGCTCGCCGAGGCGATCCTCCACGTCACCGGCGCGATCCCGCGGCCCGGCCGGGTCGAGGACGGCAGCACCGTGACCGACACGGAGCCCGAGGAGGTCGCGCGCGGCATGTCGCTCGCGCTCGGCGTCGCGCACGCGACCTGGACCGGGCCCGACGGCGCGCCGCGCACCCTCACGCTCCTCGACGCGCCCGGCCACCCCGACTTCGCCGGCCAGGTCGACACGGCGCTCGCGGTCGCGGACGTCGCGGCCGTCGTCGTGAGCGCGGCCGACGGCGTCCAGGCCGGGACCCGGGCGGCGTGGGCAGCAGCGCGCGACGCGGGGGTGCCGCGTGTCGTCGTCGTGACGCAGGAGGACAAGGCGCGCGCCGACTTCCAGGCGGTCCTCGCGGACCTGCGGACCTCGCTCGGCGCGGACGGCGACGAGCTCGTGCCGCTCGAGCTGCCCGTCGGGGAGGAGTCCGCGTTCCACGGGGTCGCGGACGTCCTCACCGAGGCCGGCTACGCCTACGACGACGACGGCCACCACCACGACCAGCCCCTCACCGACGCCGTGGCCGCGCAGGAGCACGCGCTGCACGTCGAGGTGACGGAGGACATCGTGTCCCACGACGACGCGCAGCTCGAGGCGTACCTGGGCGGCGACGAGCCCGAGGCCGCCGAGCTGGAGCGGACCCTCGCGCACGAGGTCGCGGACGGCGCGGCGTTCCCGGTGCTCGTGGCGTCGGGGCTCACGCGGACGGGCGTGGACCGGGTCGCGGACCTGCTGTGGGAGCTCGCGCCGTCGGCCGCCGAGCGCGACCGGGTCGTCCTGCTGGGCGACGAGCCGGTCGCGGTCGCCGCGGACCCCGGGGAGAGGTCCTCGCGCACGTGTTCCGCACGGTCGCGGACCCGTTCGTCGGGCAGGTCTCGCTGTTCCGCGTGCTCTCGGGGACCGTGCGGTCGGGGGACCGGCTCACCAACGCGACGACCGGTGCCGGCGAGCGCCTGCACGGCCTGTTCCGCGTCCAGGGCAAGGACCACCACCCGGTGGACGGGCTCGCGGCGGGCGAGGTGGGCGCGGTCGCGAAGCTCGTCGGGACGCCGTCGGGCACGATCCTGTGGGCACGTCCCGCGGGCGCCGGGGGGACGGGGGCGCGTCCCGTGGCGCCGCCCGCGCGCCAGCCCGTCTACGGCCTCAGCCTCGTCCCCGTCTCCCAGTCCGACGACGACCGCATGTCGACCGCCCTGGCCCGGCTCGTCGCCGAGGACCCGACGCTGCTCGTCGAGCGCGTCGCCGCACCCGGCGGGGACGCGACCGTGCTCCGGGGCCTCGGGGACACGCACCTCGCCGTAGCGCTCGATCGCCTCGCCCGCGTGTTCGGGGTGCACGTCACGACCGGGCCCGTGCCCGTCGCGTACCGCGAGACGCTGGCCCGGCGCGCGCAGGCCGAGGGCAAGGTCAAGAAGCAGTCGGGCGGGCACGGGCAGTTCGCCGTCGTCGAGCTGCGGGCCGAGCCGCTGCCGCGGGGGCCGGCTTCGAGCTCGTCGACAAGGTCGTCGGGGGCGCGATCCCGCGGTCCTACCTGCCCGCCGTCGAGAAGGGCCTGCACGACGCGCTCGCCGCGGGCGGACCCCACGGGTACCCCGTCGTGGACGTGCGGGTCGAGGTGTACGACGGCAAGGCCCACTCGGTCGACTCGTCCGAGATGGCGTTCCGGACCGCCGCGGCCGCCGGGCTGCGGGAGGCGCTCGCCGACGCCGGGACGGTCGTGCTCGAGCCCGTGAGCCGGGTGGTCGTCACGGTGCCGTCGGAGGTGCAGGGCGCGGTGCTGACCGACCTGTCCGGGCGACGCGGGCACGTGGCCGCGACCGAGGGTCCCGACGACGCCGGCCGGGTGAGCGTCGTCGCGAGCGTCCCCGAGGCCGAGCTCGCCCGGTACGTGCTGGACCTGCGCTCGCTCACGGCGGGGCAGGCCGAGCTCACCATCGAGCCCGAGCGGTACGACGTCGCCCCGCAGCGCTGAGCTGCTCCCACCGCGAAGTACCCCGCCGGGAGGCCTACGTCGCGGGAGGGGCGGGGCGGCGGACGACGGCGCGGCCCGGCGTCGGGCGCGCCGTCACCTCGAACCCGTGGGTCAGGAACAGGGTGAGCGTGCCGCGGTACAGGCCCGACGACGACGTCCTCGGCTTCTGCGCGACATCCACCGGGTACGCCTCGACCGCCGAGGCTCCGTTGCCGAACGCGTGCTCGACGGCCGCGTCGAGCAGCAGCCCTGCGACCCCCTGCCGGCGGTGTCCTGGCCGCACGGCGAAGCACGTGACGGACCACGTCCCGTCGTCCTCGCGCTGCTCCTCGGGCAGGGTCTTGAGCGCGGACGGGCTCGTGAACAGGCGCGGCAGGTCGGTGCGGGGCGCGACGGCGCACCACCCCACCGGCTCGTCCCCGGCGAGCGCGACGACGCCCGGGCTCGGCGCGGAGCCGTCGTGCGCGTCGTCGAGCAGGCCAGCCGTGAGCTCGCGCCGCTCGGACCGCTCGAGGTCGTCGAACGCCTTGCCGCGCAGCCGGTCCCACTGGCACCAGCAGTACGCCGGGTCGCCCCGCGCGAACACCACGTCGAGGTGCTCGATCCGCACGTCCGCGGTCGTCGTCAGGTCGGCGGGCGGTGGCGTCGTCGCAGGGGTCCCCATGCCGATCCACCGTAGCGGCGGGCGTCGCGCACGCCAGTAGACTCGGGCCCCATGGCGTCCTCTTCTGCGACCGACTTCGTGCTGCGCCCCTTCGAGGGCCTCCCCGGCGAGCCGGACTGGGTCGCGCTGCGCGAGGTCGTCCCCGCCGCGACCGCGACCGCCCGCACGACGGCGGAGCACGGGTCCACGGACGTCGTCGTCACGACCGTCCTCCCCGGCGGGTGGCAGGCGCTGCACCGCGAGGACGGGACGGTTCTCCTCGCACTCCAGGGCGTCGGCGCCTCGGACGACACGAGCCGCTACCTCGCCGCCGCGCTCCTCGAGGCGCTCGCGAGCGAGCCTGGTACCTCGGTCCTCATCGACCCGCCGGCAGCGGGCCCCCGCCTGCAGGACGTCCTCGACCTCACGGTCCCGTTCGAGGTCACGGTGCAGGACGGCTTCGAGTACTGGCTCGACGGCGGTGCCGAGCGCACCGACGAGGTCGAGGCCTCGCTCCAGCAGGCGGCCGAGTCGATCATCCCGACGGTCAAGCTCGCGTCGGTGCCGTCGGCGTACTGGTGCCGCATGAACCGCGAGTTCCTGCGCTGGGCGCTGCCCGAGGACGAGGACACGGTCATCGACGCGCTGGCCCGCCTCCAGGCCCGCCGGGCGAGCGGGTTCGCGGGCGGGAAGTTCGTGGGGGCGTTCCGTTCGTCGGGGCTCGTGGTGCCGGTCTGGGAGCTGCCGCGCGGCACCGAGGCGTCGGACCTCGAGGAGCCCGTGGCCGCGTTCAAGGCCACGCTCGACGAGGCGCTGGCCGCGGACGCGCCGCTCGACGCGAACGAGCGCCGGGCCCGCGCCGGGATCGTCGCCCGCCAGGTCACCCTACGGTGAGACGGGTGTCTTTGCCCGCACGCAGGGGAATCTGCGTCCATCTCTTGACTCGACTAGGCTGAACGACGTGACGAGCGCGCTGCCCGACCAACCGACGGACGACACGGGAAGTCGCCGACCCGCAACGGGCGAGGCGTCCGAGACGCTGCCCACCGCGAAGACGCCCCGGCCGCCGGCCCCCGACGGCGCGCACCCCGGCCGCTTCCGCCAGCGCGTCGCGGTCGTGATCCCCGCCAAGGACGAGGCCCGCCGCATCGCCGCGACGGTCCGTTCCGCACGGGCGATCCCGAACGTGGACCTCGTGCTCGTCGTCGACGACGGCTCCGAGGACAACACCCAGCACGTCGCCCGCGAGGCGGGGGCCGTCGTCGTGCGCCACTCGCACAACCGCGGGAAGGCCGCCGCGATGGAGACGGGCGCCGCGGTCGTGGCGATGCGCGACGTTCCGGGCCGCCCCGAACGGCTGCTCCTGTTCGTCGACGCCGACCTCGCCGACACGGCCGTCAACACGGCGCCCCTGGTCCCGCCCGTGCTCGAGGGAGTGGCCGACATGGCGATCGCGATCATCCCGCCGCAGGTCGGCGCGGGCGGTCACGGGTTCGTCGTCGGGGCGGCGCGCCGCGCGATCGCGGGCATGACGGGCTGGACCCCCACGCAGCCGCTGTCGGGCATGCGCTGCATGACGCGCGCGGCGTTCGAGGCCGCGACCCCGCTCGCGCGCGGCTGGGGCGTCGAGGTCGGCCTGACCATCGACCTGCTCCGGCAGGGCTACGTGGCCGTCGAGATCCCGTGCGAGCTGCGGCACCGCCCGTCGGGCAAGGACTTCAAGGGCCAGCTCCACCGCGCGGCGCAGTACCGCGACGTGCAGCTCGCGATCAGCGCGCGGCGGGTGCGTCGGACCGTGGACGTGGTGCGGCCGCACCACCCCGCGCCCTGACGTCGCGCAGCCAGTTCGCGTAGACCGCGAGGAGCACGGGCAGCGCCAGCACGATGCCGGTCGCGGGCACGAGGATCCCCGAGTCGTTGACGAGGAACCCGATCCCGAGGATCACACCCGTCGTGATGATGCCGGGCCGCAGCATGGGCGCGTACGCGGTGAGCTGGCTCAGCGGCGCGTCGGTGGTGATCCACTCGAGCGGCCCGCCGGCCGGGTGCGCGAGCGCCCCGCGCAGGGGCCGGCCGAGCACGTAGACGACGACGAGCAGCCCCGCGAGCGCCACGAGCGTCAGGTTGTTGTTGAGGTTGTCGAGGTTCTGCGCGAGCTTGCGCTGGACGACGTGCCACAGCTCGCCGTGCAGGACGTCGTCGACGAAGCGCCCGAGGTGGGTGCGCTGGTCGGGGGTCGCAGCCAGTCCGCGACGGCGAACGCGACGACCACGACGACCGCTGCCCCGAGGACCCCGACGACGCGCTGCCAGGTGAGCTTCACGCCCGCCGCCATGAGGGCGAGCAGGGCGAAGCCGGCGACGAGCCCGGGGTCCGCCGAAGTCGGCGCCGATCGAGGGGAGCCCGTCGAGTGCGGTCGCGACCACCCCGACGACGGCGACCACGCCCGCGGCGGCCTTGCGGCGTCCGCGGAGCACGAGCGGGTTCGCGAGCGCGACGGTCACCATGACGCACGCCGTGCCGAACAGCGCGTACGACGTGTTGTTGATGCCGTAGAAGCGACCCGCGACGAGCGGCTGCGTGCCCATGAGCCCGGAGAGCTGGAGCGGCGCGCCGCCGAGGACGTCGATCGCGAGCACGACCGCGGTCACCCCGCCGACGACGCCGAACGGCCACAGCGGTGCCCGGCGCCACGGGACGAGCATCGCGACGGCCGTGATGACGACGTCGAGCGCGACGACGATGCCCGCGAGCGTCCACGCGGGCGCGCTGGCACGCCACCAGGGGAAGGCGTTCGCGAGGGTCGTGGAGACGGGGATCGAGCCGAGCGCGATCCCGACGGCGACGAGCCCCTTGAGCACGCCGGACGGGTTCTCGCGCAGCCACCGGCCGACGGCGCCGAGCCGCTTCGCGTCGAGGCGCAGCAGGACGGTCGCGAACGCGTAGAGCGCGAGGTTCGCGAGGATGAGGAGCAGGTAGAAGTTCGCGATGAGCGGCTTGACCGCGGACGCGTGCCGGCTGACGTCGACGAGGCCGTCGAGCCGGTCGGTGCCCGACGCGTCGGACCGGGCGGTGCCGATGGTCGTGCCGACCGTGGCGCTCTCGGGGACGGACGCCCCGATCCCGACCGCGTGAACGACGGTCGGCAGGACGTCGGTGTCCTGGATCATGCCGGGCTGCCGCGTCGAGCCTGCGGCGAGGATGGTGTGGCCCCCGCTGGCGTCGCCGTGCGTCGAGAGCGCGGGGCCGGCTCCGAGGGCGAGCTGCAGGTGCGAGGTCCGGTTCGAGTCGGCGAGCGACGCGACGAGCACGGAGGTGTCGGCCGCACCGGGCGAGGCGGTCACCGCCGCGAGCACGGCGCCCACGTTCGCGTCGACGGCCTTCACCTGCTTCGCGTGCGAGGCTGCCACCTCCTCGGCCGGCAGCGGCTCCTCGCCGGGCTGAGCGGCCGGGTCGAGCACCGCGCCGGCGTCGACGACGACGAGGCGTGACGTCCCGAGCGCCGTCGTCACCGCGTTCTCGAGCCCGGTGACGTCCGCCGGCGCGTCGACGTGGGTGCCCGCGACGGTGCCGTCCTTGGTCGCGACCGCGATGGCGGCGCCCGGGCCGATCGAGGTCGTGGCCAGGCCTGTGGCCTCGACCGCGTCGCCGAGGGCACCGAGGGTCGCGTCGAAGCTCTGGTGCGCGACGGCGTCCTGGTACTCGGCCCAGTCCGGGACCGTGCCGCCCGTGCCGTCCGTGGACGAGTCGGTCGGGTCGTCGGGCACGCGGCAGGTGGGCTGGGTGTGCGGGGCGATGTCGCCCGCACGTCGACCGGACGAGACGGCGAGCCACCCGTCGACGGGGCACGTGCTCGACCGGACGGTCCGCACCACGTTGACCCCGGGCGCGACGCCGACGAGGTCGGCCGAGGCCGGGTCCGACCCGTCGGCCGGCGTGCCGCCGAGCGCCTTCCAGATGTTCGGCGTCGTGGTCGCGGAGACGTCCTCGGGCTGCACCCCGCCCGTGCCCACGAGGACGAACGGGCCGTCGGACGCTGCCGCCGCCGTCGCGTCCTTCGGGGCCGCCGTGGCGGTGCCCGCTCCGACCGCCCCGGCCAGGCCGATCGCGACCGTGACGGACGCGACGAGCGCCGTCGTCCGCCGGAGGAGGCGTCGGGGGCGGACGGGGGTCGTCGCGGGAAGGTCGAGCGGCACGGGCCCCAGCCTAGGGGAGCGTCCCCGCAGGCCGTCGGGCGCGCGTCAGGCGGAGCGCACGACGAGCGTGCCCGGCTCGACCCACGCGGTCACGCGCCGCGCCCGGCCGAGGAGGTCGCCGTCGACCTGGACGTGCTCGCCCGCACCCGGCTCGACCTCGATCCGCACGTGCCGGGCCGGGCTGGTGTCGATCCGGCCGGCGCGGGGCAGGTCGCCCGACGAGACTCCGATGCCCTGCATGACGACCTCACCGAAGACCTGCGCCCATCCCACCAGTCCGGCGCGGGCGTCGATCGCGACGACGTCGAGGCGGCCGTCGTCGATGACGGCGTCGGGGATGAGCGTGATCCCGCCGGGCAGGAGTCCGCAGTTACCGATCATGAGGCTGCGGACGCGCGTGTCGACGGCGGGGGCGTCGTCGAGCTCGATCCGCATCCGGGTGCGCCGCCCGTGCAGGTGCCGGACGCCCGCGAAGAAGTAGGCCAGCCAGCCGACCTTGGACTTCAGAGCGGGGTCGGCGTCGGCGACCATCGCGGCGTCGAAGCCGAGCCCGGCGATGACGAGGAAGAGGTGGTCGACGTCGCGGGCCCCCTCGCTGCCGGGCTCGGGGTTCTCGGCGTACTCGTCGACGCGCAGGCGCCCGACGTCGACGTGCCGGTCGTGCCCGGAGATGACGGTGGCGAGCGCGTCCTCGACGGAGGTCGTCGAGATGTCGAGGTTGCGGGCGAGGAGGTTGCCCGTGCCGCGGGGCAGGATGCCCATGGCCTTGCCCGTCCCGGCCATGGCCTCGGCCACCGCGCGGACCGTCCCGTCCCCGCCGACCGCCACGACGACGTCGGCGCCCGCCGCGAGCGCGTCCCGTGCCTGGCCGCGCCCCGGGTCCTCGATCGTCGTCTCGAACCAGAGGGGCTCGGGCAGGGCGGCGTCGAGGCAGGCGTCGACGAGCGTGTCCCGCAGCTCGGGCACGCCGGGCTTGGAGGGGTTGGCGACGAACGCGACGAGGCGCTCTCCGGGGGCCTCCGGCTCGCGGGGCCCGAGGCCGGTCCCGTACCGGCGGGCCGGGCGGCCCATGCGTCGTCCGGCCCTGCGGGCCTGGAGGTAGACGACGAGCGCAACCACCAGGGCGACCAGCGCGACGACGAGCGCCGCCACGCCGATCCACGTCTCCCAGGGGGTGCTCACGTGGCTCACCGTATCCGGACGTGGCCTCCGCGCACCCGGGAGATTTCGCGGCCCTGGAGGAGATGAGTGCTCCGAGCAGCGAGTTTGCTCCCGGGTGCGCCCGACGGCGTGCGCGGGATCACACGTCGGCGCACCGTGCGCGGCGCCGTCGGCGGGGCAGCGGCACGGCCGAGGGCGTCCCCCGCCCCGATACGCTGGGTCCGTGATCGACCTCAAGCTCCTCCGGGAGGACCCGGACACGGTCCGTGCCAGCCAGACCGCCCGCGGCGACGACCCCGCGCTCGTCGACGCCGCGCTCGACGCCGACTCGCGCCGACGCTCCGCGCTCACCGACTTCGAGTCGCGCCGCGCCGAGCAGAAGGCGCTCGGCAAGCAGGTCGCGCAGGCGCAGGGCGAGGAGAAGCAGGCCCTCCTCGCGCACACCAAGGAGCTCGCGGAACAGGTCCGGTCGCTCGACGCCGACGCCAAGGCCGCCGGCGAGGAGCTCGACGCCCTCCTCTTCCAGATCGCGAACGTCGTCGAGGGCGCGCCCCCGGGGGCGAGGACGACTACGTCGTCCTGCGGCACGAGGGCACGCCGCGCGACTTCGCGGCCGAGGGCTTCGCGCCGCGCGACCACCTCGAGCTGGGCGAGGGCCTGCGCGCCATCGACACCGAGCGCGGCGCCAAGGTCTCGGGCGCGCGCTTCTACTACCTCACCGGCGTCGGCGCCCGCCTCGAGCTCGCGCTGCTCAACGCGGCCGTCGACCAGGCGGTCGCGGCCGGGTTCACGCCCGTGATCACGCCGACGCTCGTCAAGCCCGAGGTCATGGCCGGCACGGGCTTCCTCGGCAAGCACGCGGACGAGATCTACCATCTCGGCACCGACGACCTGTACCTCGTGGGCACGAGCGAGGTCGCGCTCGCCGGGTACCACAGCGGCGAGATCGTCGACCTGGCGGACGGCCCCAAACGGTACGCCGGCTGGAGCGCCTGCTACCGCCGCGAGGCCGGCTCGTACGGCAAGGACACGCGCGGCATCATCCGCGTGCACCAGTTCCACAAGGTCGAGATGTTCAGCTACTGCCGCGTCGAGGACGCCGCCGCCGAGCACCAGCGCCTCCTCGCGTGGGAGGAGCAGATGCTCGCCAAGGCGGGGCTGCCCTATCGCGTCATCGACACCGCGGCCGGCGACCTCGGCTCGAGCGCCGCACGTAAGTTCGACTGCGAGGCGTGGCTGCCCACGCAGAACCGCTATCTCGAGCTCACGTCGACGTCGAACTGCACCACGTTCCAGGCCCGGCGCCTCGGGGTCCGGGAACGGTTCGAGGTCGAGGGCCGCACCGAGACGCGTCCGGTCGCGACGCTCAACGGCACGCTCGCGACCACCCGCTGGATCGTCGCGATCCTCGAGAACCACCAGCAGCCCGACGGCTCGGTGGTGGTGCCCGAGGGCCTGCGCGGCTACCTCGGCGGCCTCGAGGTGCTCGAGCCGGTCGGATGAGCCCGGTGGTCCCGGCAGCGGAGCCGCCCGTCGAGGGCGCGCGCCCGTCCACGTACCTGGTCGCGCTCGACATCGACGGCACGCTGCTCTCCTGGGACGAGGAGCCGCCGCACCACGAGCACATCTCGGACGCGGTGCGCGAGGCCGTCGCCGCGCTCCGGGACGCCGGCCACCACCCGGTCATCTCGACGGGTCGCACGGTCCTGGCGACCATCCCGGTCGCGCGCGAGCTCGGGCTGACCGAGGGCTGGCTCGTCTGCTCCAACGGCGCCGTGACGGCGCGGATCGACCCGACGACGCCCGAGGGGTTCGCGATCGAGGAGCGCGTGACCTTCGACCCGGCGCCCGCGCTGCGGGCAGTGCTCGAGGGCATCCCGGGCGCGCTGGTCGCCGTCGAGGAGCTGGGTCTCGGGCACCGCGTCAACGCACCGTGGCCCGAGGGCGAGATCACGGGCCGCCAGGAGGTCGTGCCGTTCGAGCAGCTCGCGTCCGAGCCGGTGACCCGCGTCGTCGTGCGCAGCCCCGAGCGCACGCGGGAGGACTTCCACGACCTCGTGGACCGGCTCGGCCTCGAGGACGTCACCTACGCCATCGGCTGGACCGCCTGGATGGACATCGCGCCCCAGGGCGTCACCAAGGGCACGGCGCTCGAGGGGTCCGCCGCCGGCTCGGAGTCGAGCCGTGGGCGACCGTCGCGATCGGTGACGGCCGCAACGACCTCGGGATGCTCGAGTGGGCCGCGCGCGGCGTCGCGATGGGCCACGCCGACGACGTCGTGAAGGCTGCCGCGGACGAGGTCACGGGCACGATCGACGAGGACGGCGCGGCCGCCGTCCTGCGCAGCCTGCTCACCTAGCGGCAGAATCGGGGACCGTGGCGAGCATCGAGGACGTTGCACGCACGGCCGGGGTCTCCACCGCGACCGTGTCCCGGGCGCTGCGCGGCCTGCCGAACGTCACGGAGGCGACGCGGGTCAAGGTCCTGACCGCCGTGGCCGAGCTCGGGTACGTGCCGTCGCCGTCGGCCGCGTCGCTGGCCTCGGGCCGCACGCGCACGATCGGCGTCCTGACGCCGGGCATCGCGCGCTGGTACTTCGGCGAGGTCGTCGACGGCGTCGAGCACGCGCTGCGTGGCCTCGGGTTCGACGTCCTCCTGTACGCGCTGGGCTCGCCGCGCGACGCCCTGCCGCGCCCACGCGTCGACCCGAACGTCTTGCGGCGGCGCGTCGACGGCACCCTCGTCGTGGGCCTCCCGCTCGAGGCCGCGGAGATCTCGTCGCTCGCGGCGTTGGGGGTGCCGCTGGCGTTCGTCGGATCGGGCCCGCGCGGCCAGGTCACGCACCGCGTCGACGACGTCGCGACCGGGCTCGCCGCCACGCGTCACCTGATCGCCCTGGGGCACCGCGCGGTCGGGCACGTCACCGGGGCGCAGGACCCCGTCTCCGAGTGGTCACCCGCCATGGGCCGCCGGGCCGGCTGGCGGAAGGCGCTCGCCGAGGTCGGCGTCGAGGCGCCGCCGTCGTGGGAGGTCGACGGGAACTTCGACCTCGACGGCGGACGCACGGCCGGGCACGCGCTCCTGGCGGCCCACCCGGAGCTGACGGCGGTGTTCGCGTCGTCGGACGAGATGGCGATGGGGGTGATCCTCGCCGCGCGCGGGCTGGGCCTGCGGGTCCCGGAGGACCTGTCGGTGATCGGCGTCGACGGGCACCCGTTCGGGGAGCTCGTCGGGCTCACGACCATCGCCCAGGACGCGTTCCAGCAGGGCCAGGACGCGGCGCTCGTGCTGCTGCAGATGGTGCTGGGGGAGCGTGCGCCCGAGGCGGTCACCTACCCGACGCGCCTGGTGGAGCGCTCGTCGACGGCCGCCCCGCGCGCGCCCGGGCCCGCCCCGCGCTAGCGTCGGCCAGAGGTGTGGGAGGGCTCCCACACCTCGTGCGCGACCAAGACGGTGCGTGACGCAATCGTTACGTGTCAGGCCTTGAAGAGAGGCCATGTAAACGCTTGCATGGCTGTAGCGGCCAACGACGGACGGCTACCACCTCCGTCGTCGGCCCCGGGTGGGCGGAACTTCGCCGCCGCCTAGGACGCACCACGACGAGGTGGAGGGGAAATGACACGCACTCGACTCCGCGCCCGGCAGGGCGTGGCACTCGCGGCGGGCGCCGCCGCGATCGCACTCGTGTTCGCCGGCTGCTCGAGCGACGACGACAACGGGGGAGGCGGCGGCACGGGGACGGGTACCCAGGCCGGCTCCGACTGCGCCGACTACACGCAGTACGGCGACCTCAAGGGCAAGACCGTGACGATCTACGCCGGGATCGTCGCACCCGAGGACCAGCCGTACGTCGACTCGTTCAAGCAGTTCGAGAAGTGCACCGGCGTCACCATCAAGTACACCGCCGACAAGAACTTCGAACAGCAGATCCTCGTCCAGGCGAAGGCCGGCAACCCCCGGACATCGGCATCGTCCCCCAGCCCGGGCTGCTCGCGCAGCTCGTGGCGACGGGCAAGGTCGTCAAGGCCCCCGACAAGGTCGCCGCCAACGTCGACAAGTGGTTCGGCGCCGACTGGAAGAAGTACGGCACGGTCGACGGCACGTTCTACGCGGCGCCGTCCGGAGCGAGCGTCAAGTCGCTCGTCTGGTACTCGCCCAAGCAGTTCAAGGACGCCGGCTACGAGGTGCCCAAGACGCTCGACGAGCTCAAGGCGCTGTCCGACAAGATGGTCGCGGACGGGAACAAGCCCTGGTGCGTGGGCATCAACTCCGGGGAGGCGACGGGCTGGCCGCTCACTGACTGGGTCGAGGACTTCGTGCTCCGCGACGACGGCGCAGACGTGTTCGACCAGTGGGTCGCCGGCACGGTGAAGTTCTCCGACCCGAAGATCGTCCAGGCGTTCGACGATGTCGGCGCCTACGTCAAGAACCCCGACTACGTGAACGCGGGCATCGGCGACGTGAAGTCGATCGCGACCACCACGTTCCAGGAGGCCGGGCTCGGCATCGACCCGACCCAGGGCGGCGGCACCTGCTGGCTGCATCGTCAGGCGTCGTTCTACGCGGCCAACTTCCCCAAGGGCACGGACATCTCGCCCGACGGTGACGTCTACGCGTTCTACCTGCCTGGCAAGAGCGAGTCGGACCACCCGGTCCTGGGTGCCGGCGAGTTCGTGACGGCGTTCTCCGACCGGCCCGAGGTCCAGGCCGTCCAGGAGTTCTGGTCGACCGACATCTGGGCGAACCTCAAGGCCAAGGCCAGTTCGGACGACACCGGCGGCGGCTGGATCTCCGGCAACAAGGGCCTCGACGAGGCGAACCTCGTGAACCCGATCGACAAGCTGTCGGTCGAGATTCTCAAGGACCCGAACACGGTGTTCCGCTTCGACGGCTCCGACCAGATGCCCGCCGCGGTCGGCTCGGGAGCCTTCTGGAAGCAGGCGACGTCCTGGATCACCGGACAGTCCACGCAGGACACCGTCCAGAAGATCGACGCCGCCTGGCCGAAGTCCTGACCTGAGGCGAACCGGGGGCGCGTGGCCAAGGCCGGTCGCGCGCCCCCTGTGCACCTCAGCGGACCTGGCTCCTTCAGGAGGAACGATGGATGTAGCTCCCAAGCTCTTGGACATGGTGTGGGCGATCCTGATCTTCGGGGCCGTCATCGCCGTGATCCTGGGCCTCGCGGCCCTGTACGAGAAGCGCGGCGGACGGCGGGCGGGCTGGTGGTTCGTCGGCCCGTCCCTCGTGCTGCTCGCGATCGGCCTCGTGTACCCCGCGCTCAAGACGCTGTGGAACTCGTTCCGCGACGCCGCCGGCGGGTCGTTCGTCGGGATCGACAACTACACGTCGATCTTCACGAACTCCGACGAGCTCGTAGTGCTGCGGAACACGGTGCTGTGGACCCTGGTCACCCCGTTCGTCGCGACCGCGATCGGTCTGCTCTACGCCATCCTGGTCGACCGGGCCAAGGGCGAAGCGGTCGCCAAGGCCGTGATCTTCCTGCCGATGGCGATCTCGCTTGTAGGCGCGTCGATCATCTGGAAGTTCATGTACGACTTCCGTGACCCGGCGGGCGGCACGACCAAGCACCCGATCCAGCAGATCGGCCTGATCAACCAGGTCATCGTGTGGCTGGGCGGCAAGCCGTACAACTTCCTTCTCAACAGCCCGTGGAACACCTTCTTCCTGATCGTCGTGATGATCTGGATCCAGGCGGGCTTCGCGATGACCATCCTCTCGGCGTCCATCAAGGCGATCCCCGCCGACATCGTCGAGGCCGCCCGCCTGGACGGCGTCGGAGGGTTCCAGATGTTCCGGTTCGTGACGTTCCCGAGCATCCGGCCCGCGGTGGTGGTCGTCCTCACGACGATCGCGATCGCCTGTCTCAAGGTCTTCGACATCGTGCGGACCATGACCGGCGGAAACTTCGACACCAACGTGATCGCCAACGAGTTCTACTCGCAGACGTTCAGCGCTGCCAACCAGGGCCTGGGCGCGGCGCTCGCCGTCGTCCTGTTCGTCCTGGTGATCCCGATCATCGTCTACAACGTCCGCCAGCTGCGCGCATCGGAGGGTCGATGATGGCTGAGCTCACCACACCCGACGTCGCCATCGACGGAGCCACCGTCAGCGAGAAGCCGCCCGTCCGCACGCGGGGAGAGATCGCCAAGCGAGGGCTCAGCTCCCCGTGGGCGTCGCTCGTCGCCGTGATCCTGGCGGTCGTCTGGACCATCCCGACGGCGGGTCTGCTGGTCACGTCGTTCCGGCCGTCGCTCGACATCAACAAGACCGGCTGGTGGACCGTCTTCACCAACCCGGACTTCACGCTGGACAACTACAAGCAGGTCCTCGACACGAGCCAGACCTCGTCGCTGACCCCGTACCTGATCAACTCGATCGTCATCACGATCCCCGCGGTGCTCCTGCCGATCCTGCTCGCGTGCCTCGCGGCCTACGCGTTCGCGTGGACCAAGTTCAAGGGCAAGAACGTCCTGTTCGTCGCGGTCTTCGCGCTCCAGGTCGTGCCCATTCAGGTCACGCTCCTGCCGCTCCTGACCCTGTACGTGAAGCTGCACCTCAACGGCACGTTCTGGGCGATCTGGCTCTCGCACACCATGTTCGGGCTCCCGCTCGCGATCTTCCTGCTGCACAACTTCATGCGGGAGATCCCGGGCGAGCTCATCGAGGCGGCGCGCGTCGACGGCGCCGGGCACGTCACCATCTTCTTCCGGATGATGCTGCCGATGCTCAAGCCCGCGCTCGCGGCGTTCGGCATCTACCAGTTCCTGTGGGTGTGGAACGACCTGCTGGTCGCCCTGACGTTCGCGGGGCCAGGTACGGCGACGGCGCCGATGACGAAGTTCCTGTTCGACCTCACCGGGTCGCGCGGGAACGCCTGGTACCTGCTGTCGGCGGGCGCGTTCGTCTCGATGATCATCCCGGTCATCGTGTTCCTGTCCCTCCAGCGGTACTTCGTCCGCGGGCTCCTGGCGGGCTCCGTCAAGGGCTGAGCCCGGTCCGCACGCACGACGACGGCCGCCCTCCTCGCGCGAGGAGGGCGGCCGTCGTCGTGCGTGCGGACCGGTCAGGCCTGGTAGGCGGGCACGGTCCCGGCGGCTGCCGGCGCCTTGGGCGACGGGCCGAACCGGTTCGGTCCGTCGCTGCCGGCCGTCGCGTAGAAGACGATCAGGATGATCTCGCCGACGAGGGGGATGAGACCGAGCAGGACGAACCAGCCCGACTTGTCGGTGTCGTGGAGGCGCCGCACCGCGACGGCGAGGCCGGGCACGATCAGTGCGAGGCCCACCAGCCCGTACAGCACCATGAAGATGCTGCTGGCCTGGCCCAGCGCCGCGAGGATGATGAAGACGACGGCAGCCGCGAGTGCAAACCACCAGTACTCGGAGCGGCGCGCGCGGCCCGAGAAGTTGGCGTAGTTGGTGAGGACGGAGCGGACGGAGTCGACGAGGGACATCGGTGACCACCTGGGGTGAGACGTGACGCCCGGCATCGTTGCCGGGCGGCCAGAGCCTAGAGCCCCGCGGCCTCGCCGGGAAGAGCCTTTCCACAGGCTCACCCGCCCGGGCCTCTGCGGCCCCTCGCCCGACGGCGCACGTAGGCTCGGCCGGTGAGCCGCCCGAGCCTGGACCGCGTGCCCGCGCCGGTCGTGCTGGTCGGCTCGGGCACGGCGATGTACGTGGGTGCGGCGGTGGCCGTCGGCCTGTTCGCCGCGGTCGGCGCGCCGGAGGTGGCGTGGCTCCGCACAGCCGTGGCCGCCGTCGTGCTGCTGGCGTGGCGTCGGCCGTGGCGCGAACGGTGGACCGCCGCGCGGTGGCGTGCGGCGGTCGCCTTCGGGCTCGCGCTGGCCGTCATGAACGTGGCGTTCTACGTGGCGATCGACCACCTCCCGCTCGGGACGGCCGTCGCCATCGAGTTCACGGGGCCGGTGGCCGTGGCCGCGTTCACGGGTCGTGGCTGGCGGGAGCGCGGGGCGATCGTCGTCGCGGCGGCGGGCGTCGTCCTGCTCGCGGGGGTCGCGCTCCGGCCCGGCCCGGGCCACGACCGGCACGACGTCGTCGTGGGGCTCGTCGCGGTCGGGATCGCCGCGGCCGCCTGGGCGGCGTACATCCTGCTGGGCCGGCGCGTCGCCGCAGCGGGCTCGGGGGTCACGACGCTCGCCGTGGCGATGACCGTCGGCGCGGTCGCGCTCGCCCCCGGCCTGGCCGCCCCCGCGGCGGTGGCGTTCACGGACGTCGGGCTCGTGTGGCGGACCGTCGTCGTCGGGCTGCTCTCGTCCGTCGTGCCCTACGCGCTCGAGCAGGTCGTGCTCCGCCGCGTCGGCGCGGCGACGTTCTCGGTGCTCATGGCCCTGCTGCCGGCGACGGCGGCGGTCGTGGGTGCGCTCGGCCTGCAGCAGGTGCCGACGGCGGGCGAGCTCGGCGGGCTGGCCTGCGTCACCGGCGCGCTGCTCATGACCGGCCAGCTCCGGCGGCGCACGCCACCGCCCGAGCTGCCGCCCGTGGCCTGAGCCTCACGGTCCCTACAGGTACTGACCCGGCGTCGGGCGCTGGTCGTCGGGGCCCTGCGGACCGCCCGGCGCGCCGGGCCCCTGGCCGCCGGGCGTCCCCGGGCCGGCCGGGCCGAACAGGCCGGGCGGCAGCCCCCGACGCATCTGGGAGAGCTGGTTCTGCGCGGCGATCTGCTGCGCCACGAGGGCGGTCTGGATGCCGTGGAACAGGCCCTCGAGCCACCCGACGAGCTGTGCCTGGGCGATCCGGAGCTCGGCGTCCGACGGCGTCTTGTCGTCCGTGAGGGGCAGCGTGATGCGGTGCAGCTCGTCGATCAGGTCGGGGAGAGCCCGTCCTCGAGCTCGTGGAGCGAGCGTTCGTGGATCGAGGCGAGCCGCGCACGCGCCGCCTCGTCGAGGGGCGACTCGCGGACCTCGTCGAGCAGGCGCTTGATCATCGTGCCGATCCGCATGACCTTCGCGGGCTCCTCGATCGAGGTCCGCTCCTCGTTCGTTTCCTCCGCGCCGTCGCCGGACGGCGAGACCCCGGGCGGCAGGACGAGCTGCGACGCGACCTGCGCGGCCGCGGCCTCGCGGACGGCGTCCTCGGCGGCCTGCTCGGCCTCGCGTTCGGCGCGCTCGTCGTCGGTGTCGGGCACGGCCGGTACCTGCTGCTCTGCGTCGTCGGGCATGGCGTCCAGTCTGCCCCGTCAGGGCAGCAGGAGCACCTTGCCGAACACGGTCCCCGACTCGACGAGCTCGTGGGCGCGCGCGGCCTCGTCGAGCGGCAGACGGGCACCGATCACGGGACCCAGGCGGCCGTCGTCGAGCCACGGCCACGCGCGGGCCGCGACGTCGGCCACGATCGCGGCCTTGGCCTCGCGGGTGCGCGACCGGAGCGTCGTCCCGGTCACGGTGAGACGCCGGGTCATGACCTCGCCGAGGTCGAGCTCCGCGCGGCGCCCCTGCTGCATGCCGATCATGACGAGCCGGCCCTCGTCCGCGAGCACCTCGACGTTCCGGGCCAGGTATCCGGCGCCGACGACGTCGAGCACGACGTCGACCCCATGCCCGTCCGTCGCGTCCCGGACCGCGGCGACGAAGTCCTCCGACCGGTGGTCGACCGCGAGGTCGGCGCCCAGCTCGAGGCACCGTGCCGCACGGTCCGGGCCGCCCGCCGTCGTCGCTCCCCACGCGCCGGAGGCCGCCACGAGCTGGATCGCGACCGAGCCGATGCCGCCCGAGCCTCCGTGCACCAGCACCCGCTCACCGGGACGCAGCCGTCCGGGCCCGGTGAGGTTGCTCCACGCGGTGCAGACCGCCTCCGGGAGCCCGGCGGCGTCGACGAGGTCGAGCTCGTCGGGGACACGCAGGAGCTGCCCGGACGGCACCACCAGCCGCTCCGCGTAGCCGCCGCCGGTGACCAGCGCTGCGACCCGGTTTCCGACCGTCCACCCGTCGACGCCGTCGCCCAGGGCCGCGATCGTCCCCGACGCCTCCAGGCCCGGCCAGGCGGGCGCGCCCGGCGGCGGCGGGTAGTGGCCCTGGCGTTGCAGCAGGTCGGCGCGGTTCACGCCGGCGGCCGCGACGTCCACGAGCACCTCGCCGGGGCCGGGCGACGGGTCCGAGACCTCGCGGACGGTGAGCTGCTCCGGCCCTCCCGGGCGGGTGATCTGGACGACGCGCATGAGCACGAGACTATGCCGGGGGTTGCGAACTGTTCGCGTGCTTGTCAGCGTTCTCAGTGGTGATGCAGTAGCTCAGTGTCGTGAGGTTGTCGGATTGGGCTCGTGAGCAGGGTGTCCGCTGTCGGACGGCGCGGCGTGGGCGCGTGAGGGAACATGCTTGTCCCGATCGTGAAGACGGCGACGGGCCGGTATCTCGCCCTGACCGAGGTGGCGGTCCGCGAGGGCCGGACGGTGGGGTACTGCCGGGTCACGGGCGCGGACCAGCAGGCCGATCTGGAGTGTCAGGTCGGCCGGGTCAAGCTCGGGGCGCTGGAGCGCGGGCTGCGCCTTGACGCGGTGGTCAGCGAGGTAGGGTCCGGGTTGAACGCCCGACGGGCGAAGTTCTCCCGACTGCTCGCGGACCGCCGGTGAGGCGATCGTGGTTGAGCATCGTGACCGTGCTGCCAGGTTCGGGCTCGAGCATCTCCAGGCCGCTCTCGGCGCGCAGGGCCGCTCGATCGTGATCCTGGACGACGGTGAGGTCGCTGACGATCTCGTGCGGGATCTGACCGAGGTCCTGACCTCGTTCCGCCCGCCTGTACGGGCGGCGTACGGATGCCGCGGTGGCGGCGATGTCGGTGGGGCCTGGGAGTGTGGCGTCGTGACGTTGCAGGGGTTCCGGGTCGAGCTCGCACCCGACGCTGCCCAGGGGTCCCGGTTGGCGCAGCACGCCGGTCTGCACCGGGTCGTGTTCAACCACTGCCTCGCACACGTGGTGGCGGTGATGGGACAGCGCGCCGCGGAACGCACCTACGGTCTTCGCGACGACGAGCTGACGCCCGCGATGGGCTGGTCGGCGCCCGCGCTCGAGAAGTACTGGCGGGCCACCCACCGCCAGGCCTACCCGTGGTTCAGCGATGAAGGGCTGTCCTCGCGGGTGCCGAAGGAGGCGTGCCGGGCATTGGCGGCCGCACTGGGCAACTGGGCCAAGTCCAAGACGGCGGCTCGTAAGGGTCGACGGGTCGGGTTCCCTAGGTTCCGGCGACGCAAGGACGGCGCGAGTTGCCGGTTCGACGCTCACACCGCCCACCCCGCCACGTCGCGGTTGGTGCACGTCCCGACGATCGGCAAGGTCTCCACGCGTGAGGACATGGGGTGGCTCACCGACCGCATCGCCGACCGGCGCGCCCGCGTCCTGGGCTCACGGTTCGAACGGCGGGCGGGAAGGTGGTGGGTCGCGTTCCAGGTCGAGGTGGACCGCACCGACATCAACGCCCGCCACAGGGCGCCCACCGGCGGCCCGGTGGTCGGGATCGACCTCGGGATCACGACGTTCGCGACGATCGCGGCCGATGACGGCACCGTGGTCGAGGTCCCGAACCCGCGCCACCTCGGGCACAAGCTGCGCCGGCTGCGGCGCGCGAACAAGGCCCTCGCCCGTAAGCAGAAGGGCTCGAAGAACCGGGCCAAGGCTGCCGCCGCTGTCGCGAAGGTCCACCTGGAGGTCGCGCACGCCCGGGCGGACTTCCTGCACCAGCTCACCACGTCGTTGACGAGAACCAAGTCGACGATCGTGATCGAGGACCTGTCCGTGGCGGGCATGGTCAAGAACAGGCGCCTGGCGCGGCACATCGCCGATGCCGGGTGGGCCGAGTTCCGTCGCCAGCTGACCTACAAGGCCACCTGGTACGGGTCCAAAGTGGTCGTCGCGGACCGGTGGTTCCCCTCGACCCGCACCTGCCCGACCTGCGCCGCGGTCAACCACGACCTGACCCTCGCGGACCGGATCTGGACCTGCCCCTGCGGGACCGTCCACGATCGTGACCGGACGGCCGCGATCAATCTCCTACGCCTCGCCGCGTAGACCAAGCACACGGTCGCCGGGCAGTTCCCCGGAGACCCGAAACGCCTGTCGAGACCGCGTAAGACCCCGCCCGCCAGGGCAGGCAAGGGTCGACGAAGCAGGAAGCAGGAATCATCGAGTTCCTCGAACGGTCTTGCGCTCGAGGGTGGTCATCGCTCAGGGTGGGAGGCGCTCGGACGCCCGCTCGCACCGCGGGCCCGACGCCGGAGGGGCTGCTCCGGATCGTGATCCGGATTAGGTGATCGTGGCTCGATCGCGGATAGTTAGCGGGAAGTTCGTTCGAGGCGTTGCACTACGCGCGCGGTCCCGTGACGTGCGTGAGCCGTCCCGGCAGAAGAAGGTGCTGGTCGCAGCGCCGACAGGAAGGTGCGTATGCTCCGCAGGTTGAGCGTTCGAGGAAGATCCTCGCCGCCCTCGCTGTGCCGGTCCTCGTCCTGTTCGTGGCCGCCGCGTACATCTCGTCCCAGGCGATCGCCGACGCGCGGGAAGCGCGCGCGGTCCACACGCTGACGGCCGTCTTCGCCAGCCAGGACGCGTTCCTCGACGCAGCCCAGGCCGAGCGACTCGCCACGGACCAGGTCACGGCCGGGGCCGCGGGCGACGACTCCGTGGACGCGATGAAGAAGGCGCGCAACCTCACGGACACGACGCTCGCGAATCGCGACAAGGAGCTCCGGGCGCTCGACCTAGGTCAGTTCAACACCCAGCTCGCGAAGGCGATCACGACGTCGCTCTCGGCCGGAGACCGGCTCGACACGGTCCGCCGCCAGGTCGACGTCGGGCTCTCCACCGGCTCGTCGGGGAAGACGGCCGGCTACATCGACACCTCGTACCAGAACGTGGTGTCGCTCGCGACGAACATCGGGACCCTCCTCTCGGAGACCGCGTCCGACCGAACGCTCGCGCAGTTCGTCGACGCGTACAACACCGCGACGACCCTGGCCAACCAGCTGTCGCTCGAGACGACCGCCGGCTACCAGGTCCTCTCCTACCCGTTCGAGGGCACCGAGACGATCGCGACCCTCGCCTCGAAGGGCGTCATCACGAACGCCGTCCAGGTCTCCGGCCTCATCAGCGACGACGAGACTCGTGCGTCGCAGCTCGCCAACGTGGTCGCCGCGCTCGGGATCCACGCGGACCTTCCGCCGTCGTCCGGCCTCTACCAGACGCTGCGGACCCAGATCGCGTCCGCGACCCCGACGGCGGCCACGCCCGCCAACGCGACCCAGTGGCTCTCGCTCTCGCAGAACCAGACCGCAGGGACGGCGTCCGCACGCGACGACGTCGCGAGCGCGGTCGACGCCAAGGCCGCCGACCTCCAGTCGTCCGCGACGACGCGTGCGGCCGTGACCCTCGGCATCGGCGTCCTCGCGTTCGCGCTGTCCGTGATCGTCGCGCTCGCGATCGCCCGCACGATCGTGCGCCCGCTCCGTCGCCTGACCGACGCCGCGGCGACGGTCCGTGAGGAGCTGCCGACCCTGGTCGAGCAGGTCGCCGAGCCGGGCCGTGGCCCGGACCTCATGCTCGAGGAGATCCCGGTCGAGTCCACCGACGAGGTCGGCCAGCTCGCCCGCGCGTTCAACGACGTGAACGCGACGACCATCACGGTCGCCAAGGAGCAGGCCGCGCTCCGTGGCTCGATCGCCGAGATGTTCGTCAACGTCGCGCGCCGCGACCAGGTGCTCCTCAACCGCCAGCTCTCGTTCCTCGACGACCTGGAGCGCACCGAGGAGGACCCGGGCTCGCTGTCGAACCTGTTCCGCCTCGACCACCTCGCGACCCGAATGCGTCGTAACGCGGAGTCCCTCCTCGTGCTCGCGGGCATCGACTCGGGCCGCCGTGTCCGTCAGCCCATGCCGACGTCGGACGTCATCCGTACGGCGTCGTCCGAGATCGAGATGTACGACCGGGTCCGCCTCATCCTCCCGGTCGACCCGCTGATGCTCGGGCACAACGCGCTCTCCGCCGCGCACCTGCTCGCGGAGCTCCTCGAGAACGCGACCCGCTTCTCCGAGCCCCACACGCCCGTCGAGGTCTCGACGAACCGCACGTCGTCCGGCGTGCAGGTCATCATCCGGGACTACGGCCTGGGCATGGGCACCGAGGAGCTCGCCGAGGCGCGGTCCCGCGTCACGTCGTCGGGCGCCTCCGAGGTGCTCGGTGCGCAGCGCCTCGGCCTCTACGTCGTCGGCCGCCTCGCGCAGCGCCTCGGCGCCTCGGTCGAGTTCACGTCCTCCGGCGACAACGGCGAGGGCACCACCGCCGTCGTGTCGTTCCCTGCCGTGCTGTTCGTCAGCGACTCGCAGGTCCCGCTCCCCGAGCCGACCGACCCGCTGGCCGCCGAGACGCAGGCCGCCGTCGGGCAGCTCGGGCGCCCGAGCGCGCCCGACAGCCTGCCCGCGCGCACGCCCGCGACGTCCGGACACCCGTCCGGCCCGCTGCCGGAGCCCGAGGTCGCCGTCCCCGTCGACCTCGAGGCGCTGACCGACGGCACGACCGCGTCCGGAATGCCGAAGCGTCGGACCGCCCGGCCCGACGGCGCCCCGGACACCTTCGGAAGCGGGCTCCCCGTCCGTGGGGCCGCGCCCACCGCGAGCGCGGCGAACGTCGTGCTGCCGCCCCTCAGCACGCCCGAGCTCCCCGCCGACCTCGGCGGCGAGGCCGCAGGCTGGACGCCGCCGACGCAGGCCGTCGCGGGCGCCGCCCTGCCGAGCCGTCGCCGCGACCTCCCGCCGGTGCCGGAGCCCAAGCCCCTCCTCGCGCCCGACCCGACGCCGTCCGCGCTCTCGCTCGAGCCGTCGGCCGCCGAGCCGCACCAGCTGCCCGACGAGACGTCCGTCGACCTCGTCCCCGTGCCCGAGGACGTCGTGCGCACGTCGATGTTCTCCGGCTTCCGGTCGATGAACCAGATCAACCAGCAGGTCGAGTCCGGCCCGTCGACGTCCGCGACCGCAGCCGTCCCGGCGGCACCGGCCCCCGTGGCCCCCGCGGTCGAGGAGACCGCCACGGTCGTCGGGAGCGACGAGCCGTCGTACGAGTCGCTCGTCGCACCCGAGGTGCCGGCGAGGCAGGAGCCGGAGCCCGCGTCCTGGACGTCGCCCGCGCTCGTCACGGACGTGCCCCCGGCCCCGCCCGCCGCGGAGCCCGCCTACGGGTACGCGCCGTCCGTCCCCGACGTCGACCCCAGCGCGTTCCAGCTCGAGGACACCGGCTGGGAGCCGCAGCTCGTCCTCGGCGAGCCCGCCCTCCCGTCGCGCGGCGAGCACGGGACCGGCTCGCCCGCCCTCTCCGAGGTGCAGTCGGCCGCCGCGCTGTGGGAGCCCCCGGCCGAGGGTGCACCGTCGTCGCCGTACTCCGACCTGGGCGGATACTTCGGGCGCCCGCAGGACGTCGAGACCGACGCGCCCGTGGCAGAGCCCGCGCCCG
Source organism: Luteimicrobium album (assembly GCF_030161555.1). Lineage (GTDB taxonomy): Bacteria > Actinomycetota > Actinomycetes > Actinomycetales > Cellulomonadaceae > Luteimicrobium > Luteimicrobium album. The sequence continues at coordinate 1,098,724 of NZ_BSUK01000001.1, read as the reverse complement.
CCGTCGCTGCGTACCCGTCCGACGAGGCCTACGTGCCCGCGTCGGGCATCCCGGCGGACGGCGGCGAGAGCCACGACGACGCGCTCGGCTTCGACCAGGCGCTCCCGGCCTTCGACGAGCTGCTCACCAACCTGCCGACGCGCCGCGACGTCCGTGAGGCGGCGAAGCGCAACCGCGGCTGGTTCCGCCGCGGCTACTCGCAGCAGGCATACACGGAGGCGCTCCGCACGCTCACGCAGCCGACGCCGGTCGTGCCGGCCTCGTCGATCCACTCCGCCGAGGCCCTCGGTCTGACCGGCGTGACGCGGACGTCCGCGCTTCCCGCGCCGAGCCCGGTGAACGAGCCCGCGGTGGAGCGGGACGCCGTCGCCGAGCCCTACGCGCCCGTCGCCGAGCCGGCTGCGCCCCAGGTCGACGCGGCTCCCGCGCCGTACACCCCGGCGTACGACCCGGCTCCGGCCCCTTACGAGCCGGCCCCGGCCTACGAGCAGGCGCCGACCCCGGCGGCACCGGCCGCCCCGCGCTTCGACGCGGCGGCTCCCGGGCTCCCGGGACGGTCGCTGCGACCGCGCTCGCTCGACCCGCTGGACCCGGAGTACGTCGTCGACCCCGTGACCGCGAAGTCCGAGTGGCTCGCGTCCTCCGTCCTGTACGAGGAGATGACGACGCTGCTGCGCACGAACTCGTTCGACCCTGCGCCCACCGGTGCGACGTACCAGCCGGTCGTCGAGCTGACGACCGGGCCGACCCTCACGCGGCGTGCGCGCCGTCAGCAGGAGTCGTCCGGCCAGCAGAGCGCGAGCGACCGGATCGACCGTGACGCCGAGGTGCTGCGCGAGCGGCTCCGGGCCTTCCAGAGCGCGACCCGCCGGGCGCGCGAGGACGCTGTCAGCCAGCCTTCCGTGGATCTCGACGCCGAGTTCGAGGCCGCGTTCGGCGGGCCGTACGGCCGCACCGACGGACCGGGAACCGGGGACGGGTCCCGCGCCTAGCACTGCCCCGGCCCGGCCGTGGATGTCGCGAGACGGGCGAACGACGAACGAAGACTGTGCTGCACCCGCAGCACCTGACCTGGAGGAAGAGTGAACGCACTCAGCACCGAGGCAACCACGTTCGGGTGGCTCCTCGACAACTTCGTGCGCACGGTACCCGGGAGCCGTCACACGCTCGTCGTGTCCGCCGACGGTCTCCTCATGGCGATGTCGGAGAAGCTGGACCGCACGAGCGGCGACCAGCTCGCGGCGATCGTCTCCGGCATGTCGAGCCTCACGCGCGGCGCAGCCCGCCAGCTCGGCGGCGGCAACGTGCGCCAGGCCATCATCGAGATGGACAACGGCTTCCTGTTCCTGATGAACATCTCGAACGGGTCTGTTCTGTCCGTCGTCGCTGAGTCAAACTGTGATGTCGGATTGATCGGTTACGAGATGGCCATGCTCGTCTCGCGCACCGAGGCAACGCTGACCCCGCAGCTCATCTCGGAGATGCGGGGCAACCTGCCCGTCGACGGCGCCACGCGCGCGTCGCAGGGCTGACGACCAGGACGAGGTGAGGTCGGTGACGAACACGGTCCCGGGCGGCATCCCAGCTGTACCCGTACCCCCGGCGAGGTCTACGAGGCCGCCACGGTGCGCCCGTACGCGGTGACGGGGGACGCGTGCGCTCGGCGACGTCGGACCTTCCGCTCGAGGCGCTCGTCGAGGTGATGCCGGGCGCGGTCAACGGGTATGGCCTGCCGCCCGAGAAGCGTGCGATCCTCCAGCACGCCGCCCACAACTACGTCTCGGTCGCGGAGCTGTCCGCGCTCCTGCGCCTGCCCCTCGGTGTCGTCCGCATCCTCGTCGCGGACCTCTCCGACGAGGGCTACGTCACCGTCCACACGTCGACCCCCGTCAACGTCCACACCGGCCACGGTCACAACCCGGGGCTGTCGCTGAGCGTCCTGGAGAGTGTTCTCAATGGCATTTCCTCCCTCTGAGCACGCGCCGTCGGGCGCACCCGTGCGCACCCCGGTCGGCGTGACGGGGGCCCCCGGCGCACCGCTCGCCCCGCAGCAGGTGGCCACGCAGCCCGCGCCCCCGTGCTCCGTGGCGTCCCGACCGACGGTGGCCCGGCTGCGCCGTCGCAGCCCGCCGCGACCGACGGCTCGCAGGGCACCGCGGCCGAGGTCGGCCGCGCCGCCCCGACCGTCGTGAAGATCGTGGTCGCGGGCGGGTTCGCGGTCGGCAAGACGACCTTCATCGGGTCGATCTCCGACGTCGAGCCCCTCAACACCGAGGCCGCGATGACGGAGCACTCGGTGGGCGTCGACGACGCCGGCGGCGTGAGCGACCGCAAGACCACGACCACGGTCGCCATGGACTTCGGCCGCGTCGCGCTCCCGGGCAACCTGTGGCTGTACCTGTTCGGCACGCCGGGCCAGGACCGCTTCCTGTTCATGTGGGACGACCTGGTGCGCGGCGCGATCGGTGCCGTCGTGCTCGTCGACACCGAGCGCCTCGACCAGTGCTTCCCGGCGATCGACTACTTCGAGTCGCGGGGCATCCCGTTCGTCGTGGGCGTGAACTGCTTCGACGGCGTCGCCAAGCACCGCCTCGAGGACGTCCGCGAGGCACTCCAGATCGGTGGCCACGTCCCGATGCTCTACACGGACGCGCGCTCGCGCGCCGCGACCAAGCAGACGCTCGTCGCGCTCGTGCAGCTCGCCATGCAGCAGCTCCGCGCCCAGCAGGGCGCCGCGCAGTAGTTCTGCGCCCGACGACGGCCCCCACCTCCCGCGCGGAGGCGGGGCCGTCGTCGTCCCCGGCGGGGACGTCGGTGGCCGGACGGTTCGCGGGCGCACCGTCGCGCTGCCGCACCGTGCGGACCGGTGTCGCGCGCATGGAAGAATGGCGGCGCGCGCTCCGGCGCGAGGAGGGTTGACAGAGCGGCCTAATGTGACGGTCTTGAAAACCGTTGTCCCGCAAGGGACCGGGGGTTCGAATCCCTCACCCTCCGCTCTCGGCGTGGCCGTGCTCAGTGCACGGAGAACCCGCCGTCGACGGCGATGGACTGACCCGTGACGTACGCGGACGCGGGGCTCGCCAGGAACACGGCGGGCCCGGCGAAGTCCTCGGGTCGCCCGTTCCGGCCGACGAGCGTCCGTGCTGCGAGCGCCTCGACGGTCGTGGGGTCCGAGCTGAGGCGCTCGTTGAGGGGCGTCGGGACGAACCCGGGTACCAGGACGTTGGCCGTGACGCCGTGCGCCGACCACGCCTCGGCCTGCGACCGAGCGAGCCCCTCGAGCGCGGCTTTCGAGACGCCGTACGCGCCGCTCGCGGCGAACGCGCGGTGCGCCTGCTGCGAGCTGATGTGGATCAGCCGCCCGTAGCCTCGTCGGGCCATCCCGGGCGCGAGGCGTTGGCCGAGGACGAAGGGCGCGTCGAGGTTGACCGCCATCGTCGCGTCCCAGGTGGCGTCGTCGAGGTCGGGCATGGGCGGTCGGAGGTTGATGCCGGCGGAGCTCACGATCACGTCCACGTCCCCGACGGCGTCGGCGAGGGCATGGGCCCCGGCGCGGGTCGACAGGTCGGCGACGATTTCGTCCGCCGATCCGCCGTCGGCGAGGATCGCGGCCACGGTCGCGTCGATCGTGGTGCCCGTCCGCGCCGCCACGACGACGTGCGCCCCGGCCGCGGCCAGCGCGCCGGCGATCGCCCGCCCGATCCCCGAGCTCCCGCCGGTCACCAGCGCGGTGCGGCCGCCCAGCCCGAACATGTCCTCCAGGTGCATCGCGCCAGGTTATCGGCGGACCGTCGCGCCGTACGCCCGGGGTGCGGAACCGCCCTGTCGCGGGTCTACTGTCGTCCCGTGACCAGCACGTTCCGCACCGCCACCCGCTACGCCCCGCGCGGGATGGTGTGCACGGTCGACCACCTCGCCACCGCCGCCGGGGTCGACGTCCTCGCGGACGGCGGCAACGCCGTCGACGCCGCCCTCGCCGCCCACGCGGTCCTGGCCGTGACCGCCCCGCACCTGTGCGGGCTGGGCGGTGACCTGTTCGCCCTCGTGCACGACGGCGCCGGTGCGCCGGCGGCGCTCGATGCGTCGGGTCGCGCGGGCTCCGGCGCCGACCCGGACAGGCTGCGCGCGGAGGGGCACACGAGCATGCCGTTCCACGGCGACATCCGGTCGGTCCCGGTACCGGGGTGCGTCGACGGCGTCCTCGCGCTGCACGCCCGGTACGCGACGCGCGACCTCGCGGACCTCGTCGCGCCCGCGGTCCGGCTCGCCGAGGAGGGCTTCCTGCGTCCCCGATCCTGGTGCGGCCCGCCTCCCGGCTCGACGGGGTCGACGGCGCGGGCGACCTGCTCGCCGCCACCCACGCGGGCGCCGTCGTGCGGCGGCCGGGGTGGCGCGGACGCTGCGCGGGATCGCCGCCCACGGCCGCGACGCGTTCTACGGCGGCGAGTTCGGTGCCGGGCTGCTGGCCCTGGGCGCGGCGGGCGCTCGCGACGGCGTGCGGCCCGAGTACGACGCCACGGACCTCACGCGCCACCAGGCGGACTGGGTCACGCCGATCTCAGCGCCCGCCTGGGGGCACACGCTGTGGAGCACCCCGGCCGCCTCGCAGGGCTATCTGCTGCTCCTCGCGGCCGAGATCGCCGACGGGCTCGCGCTGCCCGACGATGCCGACGACCCCCTCTGGGCGCACCTCCTCGTCGAGGCGTCGCGCGCCGCGGGGCACGACCGCCTCGACGTCCTGCACCAGGGGGCCGCGCCGTCCGGCGAGGCCGCGGAGCTCCGCGCCGAGATCGACCCCGACCACCGGACCACGCGCTTCGACCCGCCGCAGCGCGACGGGGACACGACCTACCTGTGCGCCGTCGACGGGGACGGGCTCGCCGTATCCCTCATCCAGTCGAACGCGGCCGGCTTCGGCAGCCTGCTGTTCGAGCCGAGCACGGGCATCAACCTGCAGAACCGGGGCGTCGGGTTCAACCTCCGGCCGGGTCACCCCGCCGAATACGGTCCCGGACGGCGGCCCCCGCACACTCTCACCCCCGCCCTGGTGACGCGCCCGGACGGGTCGCTGCGCGCCGTCGTCGGGACGATGGGCGGCGACGCGCAACCGCAGCTCCTCCTGCAGGTCCTCGCGCGGATGCTCGCGGGCGGCGCGACCGCGGGCGAGGCGATCGGGGCGCCGCGCTGGAGGCTGCACGGGGGCGCGACGGGCTTCGACACGTGGGAGGACGCGGTGCGCGTCGAGGTCGAGCACGGGAGCACGTGGGCCGACGGGCTCCGGGGGCGCGGGCACGAGGTCGTCGAGGCGGCCGAGGGCGTCGGCTTCGGCCACGCGCACCTGATCGACGTCACCGACGAGGGCGTGCGCGCCGGCGCCGCCGACCCGCGCGCGGTCATCGGCGCGGCCTCCGGCGTCTGACTCACGCCGAAGGAGTACGGCCGCCGTACTACGTCGGCGAAGGCGGGCGGGCGGCGGAGCTGTGGCGGACCGCCACGACCGGCAGCATGGGCAGTCGCAGCGCCCCCGGCGCCGACGGCGGAACGACCGGCGACCGCGGCGCGACCGGCGCCAGCGGCACGTACGTCTCCCCGAGCGGCGGGCGGGCGTCGTCGTCCCCGCGGTTCGGCCACAGCGCGAACGCTCGCTCGGCCTGCGCGGTGATGGTCAGCGACGGGTTGACGCCGAGGTTCGCGGAGATCGCCGACCCGTCCACCACGTGCAGCCCCGCGTGCCCGAACACCCGCAGGTACGGGTCGACGACGCCCTCCTCCGCCGACGCCCCGATCGCGCACCCGCCCATGAAGTGCGCGGTCATCGGCACGTCGAACGGCTCGCCGATCGTCCCTCCGGGCGTCCCCGCATCACCCCGGCCATCCGCCGCACCGCCTCGTTCGCGGCCGGGATCCAGCTCGGGTTCGGGGCGCCGTGCCCCTGTCGCGACGTCATGCGCCGACCCAGCGGGCTCCGCCGGGTGAACGTGGTGATCGAGTTGTCGTCGGACTGCATGACCAGCGCGATCACCGTCCGCTCCGACCAGTGCCGCAGGTCGTACAGCTTCCGCAGGTCACGACGCTGCCGCCACAGCTCCGCGAGCCACGTGCACCAGCGCGCCCGCCCGGTCGCCTCGCGCCCGTCGGTGAGGACGGTCTGCAGCAGCCCCATCGCGTTCGACCCGCGCCCGTACCGGACCGGCTCCACGTGCGTGTGCGCGTCCGGGTAGAACGACGACGTGATCGCGACGCCCCGCGAGTAGTCGACGGCGTCGTCGCCCGCGATCGCCCCGAGGAGCGCCTCCGAGTTGGTGCGCGTGAGCGCGCCCAGCCGCGGCGACAGGTGCGGCAGGTTCCCGCGGTCGCGTTGCGCGTGCAGCAGCTTCTGCGTCCCGAGCGGCCCCGCGGCCAGCACCACCTGCGCCGCGGTGACACGTGCCCGACGACGTCCCTCACCCCGGCCGCTCGGGTTGCCGTCCGCGGGGCTCGCCCCGCGCGGCGGCCGCACGCCACCGGTGCGTCGGGTCCGGACCTCGTAGCCGCCGCCCGGCAGCGGCACCAGGTCGGTGACGGTGGTCAGCGCCCGGACCTCCGCGCCCGCCCGCTCGGCGAGGTGCAGGTAGTTCTTCACCAGCGTGTTCTTCGCGCCGTGCCGGCAGCCCGTCATGCACTCGCCGCACTCCAGGCAGCCGCGCCGCTCCGGCCCGACACCGCCGAAGAACGGGTCCGCCGCCGCCTCGCCCGGGCGGGGTGCGCCGTCGGGCCCGGGGTTGAAGAACACGCCCACCGGAGCCTTCCGGAAGGACGCGCCCACCCCCATCTCGTCCGCGACCCGGCGCATCACCGTGTCCGCGGGCGACTCGTGCGGGAGGTCCGTCACGCCGAGCATCCGCGACGCCTGGTCGTAGTACGGCGCCAGCTCCGCCTTCCAGTCGGTGAGGTGACCCCACGACGGGTCCTCGTAGAACGCGTCCATCGGCCGGTACAGCGTGTTCGCGTACACGAGCGAGCCGCCGCCCACGCCTGCACCCGCCAGGACCAGGACGTTCCGCAGCCGCGCGATCCGCTGGATGCCGTAGCAGCCCAGCGCCGGCGCCCACAGGAAGTCGCGCAGGTGCCAGGACGTGCGGGCGAAGTCCTCGTCGGCGAACCGGCGTCCCGCCTCGAGGACGAGGACCCGGTAGCCCTTCTCGGTCAGTCGCAGGGCCGCCACGCTGCCGCCGAACCCGGAACCGACGACCACCACGTCGTAGTCGAAGCTCATGCGGTGGGACGCTACGGCGTCCTGGGGCCCGGTCGCAGATAGTCGTGTCTCACCCCCGCCACCCTCTGTCCTCCGGCTCGCCTCGGTCTCCGGTTCCGCCCCGTCCGGCCGCCGTTGCGGCACCAGTTCCCTACAGCGCGGTCGTGCGGGAAGTCTTGGGCATTGATTTGTCCGTTTGAGCCAGCTTTTGTGTGCTGCGCGGCTGGAGCTGTGGTGGCTGATGCCGCTACGACGTGGGTGACCCGGCATGCTGGGGGCGTGGGGGTGCAGCCGACGAGCCGGGACGGGGTCGTCGAGCTGGTGGTCGCACGGGTCCTCGGGCTCACCGGGACCGGCGGGGCCGGCGGACGCCGCGTCAGGGTCCTGCTCGACGGGCACCCGTCCACCGAGCCCGGCGCTTGGGCCGACGCCCTGGTCGAGCCGCTGCGGGCGGCCGGGCACGAGGCGTTCCGGGTCAGCGCCGGGACGTTCCTGCGGGCGGCGTCGCTGCGGCTCGAACGGGGTCGTGAGGACCCGGACGCGCTCTACGAGTCGTGGCTCGACGCCGCGGCGCTCGAGCGGGAGGTCCTGCGCCCGTTCGGCCCGGGCGGGTCGGGGCGGTTCACCCCGAGCCTGCGCGACCCGGCGACCGACCGGCCCACGCGTGAGCCCGCCCGCGACGCCCCGCCCGGGTCGGTCCTCCTGCTCGACGGCGCCCTCCTCCTCGGGCAGGGTCTGCCCGTCGAGCTCACGCTCCACCTGGCGGCCCGGCCCGCGACGCTGCGCCGTCGCACCCCCGACGACGAGCGCTGGACGCTGCCCGCCTACGACCGCTACGAGCGTGAGGTCGCGCCCGCGGAGGAGGCGGACGTCGTCGTGCACGTGGACGACGCGCGCCACCCGGCGGTGCTGGACCGCACCACCGGGCGGCGCTGAGCGGGCGTCGGTCCCGGCTCACATCGACGGCACCACCGACTTCGACAGCGACGGCCCGAACATCTGGCCGATCTGGCTGACGCCGAGCCCGCCGGCCGCGAGCACGGACGCGGGGTCGATCCGGACGCCGTTCTGCAGGGGCACGCTGAACCGGTGGCTCGTGGTCCGCCCGCCGACGACGGCCTCCACGGACACCGTCACGTCGACGTGCGCCCCGCCGGACACGACCTCCACGCCGCCGATGCCGGGCTTCGCGTTGATCTGCGCGGCCTGGCCACCGGCGAGGGGAACCCCGTCGAGCACGAGCGTGAGCGAGTCGCCCGTGACGCCGAGCTTCTGGTCGATGCGGACGTGCGCCGCCTTGTCGTGCTGGGCGGTGACCCCGAGGACGGTCCGTGCGGTCCCGACGCCGCTGAGCGCGAGCGACGCCGTCTCGCCGGACGCGACCGGGGCCGTGACGTGCAGCTTCGACAGGCCGTGCCGGACGGCGTAGTCGAGGTTGCCGGCCCGGACGGCCTTGACCTGGTGCACGTAGTCGGACTCGGTCGCCGCGAGCTGGAGCGCGCCGAGCGCCGCCTGCGCGGCGGGGGTGAGCTTCGCGACGAGCTTCGGGTTGGCCACCACCTCGTGGACGGTGGCGTCGCCGAGCGCGCCGCTCACGGCGGGATCCTGGGCGAGCGCGGTCGCGACCTTGCTGCGGGTCACCCCGCCGGACGCGACCTGCTTGAGCGTGACCGACCCGAGCACGACCGTGATCGGCGGCCGCACCCCGAGGGTCACGTCCTGCACGGTCGCCCGACGGCGTAGCTTGACCTCCCCGACGACGGGTCGCCCCTGGGGCGTGGTCGCGACGGGCCCGGTGGTGACCGGTCCGGTGACGACGGGCCCGGTGTGGACCGGCGGGACGTGGACGGGGCCGTCGCCGGGATCCTTGACGATCGGACCGTCGACGGGCCGGAGCTGCGCGACCCTGCCGCCGCCCGTGGTGCGGCCGGCGTGGTAGCCGCCGACCCCGACGAACATCCCTTCGAGCGGCGCTCCGGAGGCCTCGAGCTGGCGGGCCCGCGCCCCGAACCCGTCGAGGTCGTTGCCCTGCAGGTCGGTGAGCGACACGGTCTCGGCGTCGGAGCCGAGGATCAGGACCGTGCCCGCGAGGATGAGCAGGATCGCGTCCCACACGGGCGTGTGCTCGCGCGAGCTGAGCAGGTGGAACGGCATGTAGTGCAGCCGGCCGCCGCTCGACGACGTCCCGTCGTACGTGGCGCCCGCCCCGGCGTAGTGGAACGTGTTGGCGTTCGGGTCGACCTGGAGGGTGCGGCTCGTGCTCGGGAAGTTCGGGTCGTGGACCGTGATGGTCCACGGGCTCGTCGAGGTGTCCCAGCCGATGGGCCGGATGCAGTGCGGCGCCCCGCTGAAGTCCGCGTTCTGTGCGATGCAGAGGACCGGGTCGTCGCCGCGGGCGGCGGCCGCCTGCGTCTCGAGGAAAACGGTCTTCGGGTCGTGGGTGTGGCCCGAGAGGAACTGGTCGACGAACCACCAGATCGGCGCCGACCCCACCTGGTACTGGTGCTTGGTGTTGAACGTCTCGACGAGCTGGTTCCAGTCGCCGAAGCGCGACAGCGGGAGGCTGAACGCGCTCTGCCCCTTGTCGACGTAGATCGACTCGAGGCTCATCCCGAAGCAGTTGCCACCCCGCGCGAGCCCGTCGATCACGAGCGCGTAGAAGAGCTGGTCGAGGTCGTCGTCGAGGTCCCACCACTCGGGCGAGGAGTCGACGTCGCTGAACGCCGCGGCGTAGTCCGCGTACGCGATGTCCTGCGTGCCGCGGTTCCCGACTGCCCACCAGTGGTCGTTCGCCGAGAAGCCGCCCGGGGGCGGCGTCGGCTGGACGGACAGCACGATGTCGTTGATGTTCGAGAAGTGCCCCGAGTGGAGCACCCCGCCGGACTCGCGCAGACCCCAGCCGTTCGCCATCGTGAGCTGCTTGGTCCAGGTTCCGAGGTGGTCGTCGCCGCCGCCGAACGGGGCGCCGTCGTCGGAGTCCCAGACGTCGATGGTGACGGTGAGGACCTGGTCGGCGCGGTTGGTGGTGATGCCGCCCTGGGCGGGGAGGCGGAGGTTCGGCTGGACGACGTTGTGGTCGTCGGAGTCGCCCGACGCCGGCCAGCGCTGGTTGACGATCATCGCCGGGCCCTCGGCCACCATGGCCTTGAGGTAGACGTCGTTCTGACCCATGAACAGGCCCTCGGACTCGACCGTGTCGACCTTGCTGAGGAACAGCGAGAACGACGTGGCGACGATGATCCCGTCGAACGTGCCGAACCACAGCAGGCTGCCGTTCTGGAACGTGTTGTACCGGGCGGGCGCGGGTGCGCCGGGGATGTCGCCCTCGTCCGACGTCGGGAAGCCGAGCTGGCCGCCCGGGCCGCCGAGGTCGCGGTACTTGCGGCGGATGTCGCCGTGCACCTCGAACGCGCCCGTCGCTCCCGACCAGTAGATCGTGCAGCTCTCGAGCTCGTTGTACCGGCCGATCGCGGTGTGGTCGCGGACGACGTCGCTCTCGTCGGTGAGCGGGAACCCCCAGGTCCCGGTCGCCCCGGTCGCGAGGAAGTGCGCGAGGATCGCGCCGTGCAGCTCGTGCGCGACCGTCGTCCCGGTCTTGAGGTAGAGCCGGGCGTTCTGGAACACCTGCTCGAGGCCACCGGGGACGGCGTCGGCGAATGCGGTGGGGAAGCCGAGCCCTGCCGCCTCGTTGAGCCGCTCGTAGGACAGGTACAGGTGCCCGACGACGGGGAACGCCCCGGTGCCGGCGGACCAGTAGATCCCGCCCCCGTGAACAGGGACTTGCGCCCGCCCGACGCGCGGCTGTCCGTCTCGTCGCTGACGAGCGCCCCGAGGGGGTTCGGGTCGGCGAGCGAGGCGTAGAGCTGCCAGATCGCGCCGTGCATCTCGAACGCGACGCCCGCGTCCTCCGCGTACATGAGGAGGCCGTTCTGGTAGGCCTGCGTGGACGCGCCGATACCCGGCGACCAGGTGACCGGAGAGCGCGGGTCGCCCAGGTCGAGCCCCGCCAGGACGAGCGACTCCTCCTTGTAGCTGAGGTACCACTCGGGCGCGGTGCGGTGCGCGTCGAGGAGGGCCTCGAGGGCCGAGGGGACGTCGTCGGACCAGCGGACGGCCGCCAGGGCCCCGTCGAAGTGGGACCCGCCCTGCGCGTCGGTGCCGAGGAAGAGCGCGCCCGCGGAGGCGACCGTGACGGTGCCCCGCGGGAACGCGTGCACGGCCTGGAGCGCGCCGTCGACGAAGACCCCGATCGTGTCGGTGTCGTAGACGAGCGCGACGACGTGCCAGGAGCCCGGTGAGATCGCCGTCGCGTACGTGGTGCTCGCGCCGTGCTTCGCCCCGGCGGCCGGGGTCACGTGCCCGACGACGGCGACGCCCGCGGGTGTGCCGACCGAGCGCTCGACCGTGAGCGAGAAGGGCAGGAGCGTGGACGCGAGGACGGTCTGCGTGCTGGTGGGGAGCGCGTCGACCTTGAGGGCGACCTGGACGGTGAAGCGCGTGGCGTCGGGGGCGAGCCCGGCGAGGTCGACCTTCGCCTTGCCGGCGGTGCCGAGGTCGAGCGCCTTCGGGAGGTTGCCCAGCGCGGTGTGGCCGGGGCCGGCGACGACCGTGACGCCGGCGAAGGTGACGGCCCGCGAGCCGTCGGGGTTGTGGACCGCCGCGCGGTCCAACGTGTAGTCGATGAGCGCGGACATGGTATGCCTCCGCGGGGATGCCTGCTGGGTCCCCGCTGACGGGTCGGGCGCTTGATGCGTCCGGCATCGCGGGGAACGACGCCGGGCTCGGGCCGCGTGATACGCGACGCACCGCGCGTCGGCGGGTGACTCGGGGGTGAGTTTTGCTCCCGGGCGTGCCGCACGGGTAACCTAGCGTCGCCTGGTCCGTAGCCGTCAGGCCCCCGGGTTCGCTCGTGGGGTCGGCCGGAACCGCGATCGGCGAGGAGACGTCGCATAGTCAGGTCTAGTGCGCCACCCTGCTAAGGTGGTAACGGGGCAACCCGTTCGAGGGTTCAAATCCCTCCGTCTCCGCTCACGGGTTCGCAAAGAACGTCATGAAGGCTCCGGCCGAGCATCGCTCGCCGGGGCCTTCTCCGTCTCCTCGCGCGGCTCCTCCGCGTCGCTCCCGCCGAGCGCCCGCGCGAGCGCGCTGAGCATCGAGGCGAGCTCGGTGTGCTGCTCCGGGTCCCATCCGTCGAGCAGCTCGGCGAGCGAGTCGCGGCGCGCCGCGTCGAGCGCGTCCGCGGCGGCCTGCCCGGCGTCCGTGAGCGCGACCGTCCCCGGCGGGTCGTCGTGGACGTACCCCAGGTCGACGAGCTGGTCGTACGTCTCGCTGATCCTCGGCAGGGCCGGGCCCGTGCGCGCCGAGATGGCCTTCCACTCGAGCGGCCCCAGGTGGTCGAGCTTGAGCAGGCACCACGCGCCCAGCGGGCTCACGCGGACCCCGCCTTGGCGGCGAGCCTCCGGTAGAGGTCGCGGCGCGCGTCCCGGCTGCTCAGCACCGACAGCGAGCGCTGGATCTCGTCGAGCGACGACCGCTCCGTCGGGGAGCCGCCGAGGCCCTCGCCGATGTCCGTGACGGCGACGGTCTTGCGCAGCGGCTGCTCCTTGACGAACCACGCCAGCACGAACGCGATCACCGCGATCGACGCGGCGTAGAGGAAGACCGTCGAGATGGAGTCGGAGTACGCGCCGATGATCGACCGGCCGACGTCGGCGGGGAGCTGCGAGATGACGTGCGGGTCGCCCTGGATGACGGACGGGTCGAAGCCGCTGGGCAGGTTCGTGCCCGCGAGCGCGTCCCGGACGTTCGACGCGAGCTGGTTGGAGAAGATGCTGCCGAACACGGCGACGCCGAACGACCCGCCGATCGAGCGGAAGAACGTGGCGCCCGCGGTCGCGACGCCGAGGTCCTCGTAGGGGACGGCGTTCTGCACGATGAGCACGAGCACCTGCATGACGAGCCCCAGCCCGAGGCCGAGGACGAGGAATGCGGCGCTCATCTCGAGGATCGAGCTGTCCACGCCCAGGCGGGACATGAGCCACAGGGCGATCGCGGTGATCCCCATGCCGAGGATCGGGTAGATCTTGTAGTGGCCGGTGCGGCTGATGATCTGGCCCGTCCCGATGGACGTCAGCAGCATCCCGAGGACCATGGGCAGCATCCGCACGCCCGACGTCGTCGCCGACACCCCGTGCACCACCTGCAGGAAGGTCGGGATGAAGGTCAGGGCGCCGAACATCGCGAAGCCCACGATGAACCCGATGCCCGACGTCACGTTGAACACGGGCAGCCGGAACAGCTTGAGCGGCATCACGGGCTCCGCGGCCCGGCGCTCGATGGGCACGAACGCGATCAGCAGGACGACGGCGATCCCGGCGAGCGCGTACGTCTGCCAGGAGCCCCACGCGTAGCTCACGCCACCGAGCGACGTCATGAGGACGAGCGACGTCGCGATCCCGGCGAGCACCAGGGTGCCCAGGTAGTCGATCTTGTGGCGGAGGTGGCTGCGCGGCAGGTGCAGCACCGAGCTGATCACCAGGAGCGCGACGATGCCGATGGGCAGGTTGATGTAGAACACCCACCGCCAGCTCAGGTGGTCGACGAACAGCCCGCCCAGCAGGGGACCGCCCACCGACGTCACCCCGAAGACCGCGCCGAAGAACCCCTGGTAGCGGCCGCGGTCCCGCGGCGGCACGACGTCGCCGACGATCGCCTGCGTGAGGACCATCATCCCGCCGCCGCCGATGCCCTGGATCGCGCGGAACATGATGAGCTCGGGCATGTTCTGGGCGATCCCGCACAGCGCGGAGCCGGCCAGGAAGATCACGATGCAGGCCTGGAAGACGCCCTTCCGGCCGTACATGTCGCCGAGCTTGCCCCACAGCGGCGTCGACGCCGTGGACGCCAGCAGGTACGCGGTCACGACCCATGACAGGTGCTCCAGGCCGCCGAGGTCCGACACGATGGTCGGCAGCGCCGTCGACACGATCGTCTGGTCCAGGGCTGCCAGGAACATCGCGAGCATGAGCGCCCCGAAGACGACCCAGACGTTCGCGCTCGCGTGGGCCGGCGGTCCCTCCGCCTGGGAGGGGATCCGGCAGGTCCAGGAGGCTGCGTCGTCGCGCTCACCGTTCCACTGTGCTCCTGGCAACCGTCCCGCGCGCGAGGAAGAGGAAGGAGTGGGACGGACGCCGCGCTCGGTAGCGTGGGCGATGACCCGACCGCAGCTCCCAGGAGGCCCCCATGACCGATGCAGCACGTCGAGCCCTCGTCGTCGGGGCGTCCCGCAACCTCGGGCTCGGGCTCGCGCGCGAGCTGCTCACCCGCGGCTGGGACGTCGTCGGGACGGTCCGCGGCGGCCGTCGGACCGGGCTCCACGAGCTCGCCGACGCCCACCCTGCCCGGGTGCGGATCGAGCGGCTCGACACCACGGTCCCCGCCGAGATCGACCGCCTCCGCGACCGCCTCGACCCGGCCTCGCTCGACCTGCTCTTCGTCAACGCCGGGATCACCGACGCCGACGTCCCGGCGGCCGAGGTCGGCGACGACGTCTTCACCCGTGTCATGCTCACGAACGCGCTCGCGCCGGTGCGCGTCGTCGAGCGGCTGGCGGACCGGGTCACGCCGCAGGGGACCGTCGCCGTGATGTCGTCGCGGCAGGGCAGCATCAGCCTCAACGAGCGCGGCGGGCACGAGGTGTACCGGGCGAGCAAGTCAGCCCTCAACCAGCTCGTCCGGAGCTACGACGCGCGGCGCACCGACCGACGCACCCTCCTCCTCGTCCACCCCGGCTGGGTGCAGACCGAGCTCGGCGGCGACGGCGCGCCGCTCACCGTCGAGCAGAGCGCCCCCGGGATCCTCGACATGATCGGGAAGCACACCGGCGACGGCGGCCTCCAGTTCCGCAACCACCTCGGCGAGGTCGTCCCCTGGTAGCAGGCGTCACCGCCGTCGGGCCGCCACCGTGGACAGGACGACGCCCGCCACGACGAGCCCGACGCCGACCACGAGCCAGGGCCAGGGGCTCCACTCCTCGGTGCCCGCGACGCACTGGCCGCCCGAGTACGCGGTGCACACGTCGCCCGGCCCCTCGCGGTTGAGGTACGCGACGACGAGCGGCAGGACCCCGGCGCCGCTCAGTGCGAGGAACGCGAGCTGGGCCGGCGGCCGTCGCACGCCGCTGCGCGCCGCGACGACCACGAGGACGACGGCGAGCACCGCGAGCAGCGCTGCGACGCCGAGGAGCGCGGTGGTGACGGCGTGCGAGCCCGAGTCGCTCACGCACGTCACCCCAGGCTCGGGCTGACACCCCGTGACCCCGGTGCTGCTGGGGCGCTCGCCGACGCCGATCACGAGGGCCGCGGCCGCGGCCACCGCGACCAGACCAGCCAGCGCCCAGCGTGGGCCGACGGTCGGCAGCAGCGCGGCCACGACGAGCGCCGCGGGCACGGTCGCGAGCCCGACGACGGAGATCACGAACCCGAAGCCCGCCCCCACGACGAGCCACAGCGCGCCGGCGAGCCAGGCGTCGGCCCGACCGCCGGTCACGCCGGTCACCGCGGTCACGGCCGGGCCGTCCGGGGCCGCGGCGCCCGACTCGCCTCGGTGGCCCGATCCGGCCCTGCCGAAGGACCCGGCTCCGGCTCGAGGAGCGCTGCGACCGTCCGTGCGCGGTCGAAGAGCCGGTCGGTCGTCGCGAGGCCGTCGCCCGCTCCGGCGAGCAGCTCGAGCCCGAGCAGCGTGGCGACGACGACGTGCGCGGCCTCCTCCGGCGGCACCATGCCGGCGAGGGGCACGAGCTCGAAGGCGCGGGCGACGGCGTCCTGCGCGAGCGCACGCCACGGCGCCAGCCGGGCCTCGACCTCGACGTCGAGCCCCGGTACCGACGCCGCCGCGACGAGCAGCTCGGTCAGCACCGCGACGTGGCCCGCGTCGACGTCCTCGGCCAGGACGCGCTCCGCCGCGTCGACGAGCTCGCGCAGCGTCCGCGCCCCGGCCAGCGTGTCCCGGTACTCCGCGAGCCGGCGCTCGCTGACGTCGTCGAGCGCGGCCAGGAGCAGACCCGTGACCGAGTCGAAGTGGTAGAAGACGAGCGCTTGGTTGCAGCCGGCCCGGCGTGCGATCTCCCGCGCGCTCGCGCCGGCGTACCCGACCTCCCGGAGCGCGTCCGTGGCGGCGTCGAGCAGGGCGCGGCGGGTCGCCGCGGTCCGCGGGTCGGAGGGCGTCATCGTGGCTCCCGGTCACCGTCAGCAGGGATTTCAAGCGGTCGCTCAAAAGTCTGCTCCGCTACGGTGGAACCCGCATCCCGACCCGCTTGCCAGGAGGACCCTCATGCGCGCTGCCGTCATCCACGGACCCCGGGACGTCCGGGTCAAGGACCGCCCCGACCCGAAGATCCTCACGCCCGGCGACGCCGTCGTCCGCGTGGTCGCCGCGTGCGTCTGCGGGTCCGACCTGTGGCCGTACCGGGGCGTCCGCGAGACGAAGTCGCCTCACCCGATCGGGCACGAGCTCGTCGGCGTCGTCGAGGAGGTGGGCGCCGACGTCGACGTCGCCGCGCCCGGCGACTTCGTCATCGCGCCGTTCTCCCTCTCCGACGGCACGTGCCAGTCCTGCCGCGCCGGGTTCACGTCCGCGTGCGACCACGTCACGATGTTCGGCGGCACCGACCGCGACGGGCTGCCGGTCGACGGCGCCCAGGGCGAGCACGTCCGCCTGCCCCTCGCGCAGGGGTCGCTCGTCCGGGTCCCCGGACCCGTCGACGACGCGCTCGTCCCCGACCTCCTCACCCTGTCCGACGTGATGTCGACCGGGCACCACGCGGCCGTCAGTGCCGGCGTCGGGCCCGGCTCGACCGTTGTGGTCGTCGGCGACGGCGCGGTCGGGCTCAGCGGGGTCCTCGCCGCGTCCCGCCTCGGCGCGGAGCGCGTCATCGCCGTGAGCCGTCACCCCGACCGCGCCGAGCTCGCCCGGGAGTTCGGTGCGACCGACGTGATCGCCGAGCGCGGCGACGACGGCGTCGCGGCCGTCCGCGACCTCCTCGGCGGCGATCTCGCGGACAGCGCCCTCGAGTGCGTCGGCACCAAGGAGTCCATGCGCCAGGCCCTCGGGTCGGTGCACGGCGGCGGTCGCGTCGGGTACGTCGGGGTGCCCGCGGGCGGCTCCGAGCTGCCGATCGGGTACCTGTTCTCGCGGAACCTCCGCGTGGGGGCGGGATGGCTCCCGCCCGCGCCTACATCCCCGAACTCCTGCCCGACGTCCTGTCCCGCACCATCGAGCCGGGGCGCGTGTTCGACCTCGAGCTGGGGCTCGAGGACGTCGCCGAGGCATACGCGGCGATGGACGAGCGGCGGGCGATCAAGGTGCTGCTCCGCCCGTAGCTCAGGTCACGAGTTGTCGGCGAGCGTGTGGGCCACCGCGCGGGTCGTCCAGGTCGCCGCCAGGACGAGCGCGGACGCTCCCAGCACGCAGAGCAGGAACTGCCCGACGACGGCCACGTTCGCCACGGCCGACACGCCCAGGACCGGCAGCATCAGCATGAGGGCGCCGACGGTCGCGACGCCGACCGCGACCACGAGGGGCACGAGCGTCTCGTCGAGGCGGGCCCGGTCGAGGGTGCGCTCGTCGGTCCCGGCGAGGCGTAGCGCCCGGTACTCGGTGCGCTGGTCGATGACGCGCCCCGCCTGCAGGACGCCCGTCGAGACGGCCGCGAGGATCCCCGCGATGGCGAGCGTGAGGAACCCCCGGTCTTGAGGTCGGCCATCATCAGACGGTCGGCGGACGGCTGGTCGGCAGGGTCGACCAGGGCGAAGACGCTGGTCAGCCCGGCCACGAAGGTGGCGAGAGCGACGCCGCCCACCGAGCGCCACGCCGTCTTCGGGGAGTCGACGATGCGGCGGCCGGCGAGGAGCGCGGGAACGCGGCGGGCGCGTCCGGCCGCCGCGCGGCCCGCGAGGGACATCGCGAACGGGCCGACGACGTTGAGCGTCGCGAAGCCGCCCACGAGCACGGTCGTCAGCACCGCGACGACGATCGCCGCCGACGCCCACGGCGTGTTCATGGCCACGACCATCGCGACGCCCGCGAGCAGGAACGGCAGGGCACGCGTCCACCGCAGCGCCGGCGGGGTCACGCGGGCCGCGACGCCCAGGGTGTGATCGCGACCCGGCGCAGGCTCACCAACGCCGAGGTGAGCGCGACCAGCACGACGCCGGCCACCGCGCCGAGGATCACCCACGGACCCACCCACAGCTCGCCGAGGTCGAACGTGCGGCTCTGGAACCGGAGCTGCGCCACGAGCGGGATCAGCGCGACGTAGCCCGCGACGCCGATCACCGCTCCCACCAGGGCCTGTGCGGCGGCGTCGAGCGCGGTGAGCAGCGTGACCTGGCCGGTCGTCGCGCCCGCGAGCCGCAGGGACGCGAGCCGGGCGTCGCGTCGGGCCGCCGCGAGCCGGGCGGCCGCGCCGCCCAGGGTCACGAGCGGCACGAGGAGCAGCAGCGACGCGATCCCCGCGTACAGCGGGTACTGGGTCGTGTACGAGGTGGTGTCGGCGTCGAGGCCCTCGGCGATGCCCGCCGACCCGCCCGCTCGCGCGACGAACGCCAGGAACCCGCCGACCACCACGAGCAGGATCGCCGTCGCCGTCGCGAACGCGACCACGGCCAGAGCCGTCGTGAGACGTTCGGGTTCGTGCGAGCCGCCCGCCTCCCGCGCCCGACGGCGCAGCAGCCACCACAGCCCGGCCGTGGCACGCAGGCCGCTCACCGGTCGGCCTCGGCGGCGTCCGCCGCGGGGGCCACGAACTCGCGGACGACGCGGCCGTCGCGCATCGCGAGCGTCCGCCCGCAGTGCCGCGCGACGCCCGGGTCGTGCGTGACCACGACGAGCGCCGCGCCCGACGCCTTCGCCGCCGACGTCAGGACGGCGAGCACCTCGGCGCCCGTCGCCTGGTCGAGGGCACCCGTCGGCTCGTCCGCGAACACGATGCCCGGCGATCCCACCAGCGCGCGCGCGATCGCGACACGTTGCGCCTGGCCGCCCGACAGCTCGCCCGGCCGACGCTGCTCGAGACCCGCCAGCCCCAGGTGGGCGAGCCACCCGGCGGCGACGCGTGTCGCCTCGGTGCGCGGGACGCCGTCGAGCATGAGCGGGATGGCCGCGTTCTCCACGGCGGGCAGCTCGGGGAGGAGCTGGCCCGACTGGAAGACGAAGCCGAAGTCCTGACGGCGCAGCGCCGTCCGGCGTGCCTCCGACAGCGACGCGAGATCCTCGCCGCGCCACAGCACCGCGCCCGACGTCGGCGTGATGATGCCCGCGAGGCAGTGCAGGAGCGTCGTCTTGCCCGACCCCGACGGGCCCATGATCGCGACCGACTCGCCGGGCGTGATCGTGAGGTCGACGCCCGCGAGCGCGTGCGTCGTCGCGCCCTCGGTCCCGTACGTCTTGGCGAGGCCGGACGCGACGAGGGGTGGGCGTCGTCGGACGCTGACCGACGGGGAGCCCGGGCTGCGTCGTGCTCGCCGGGGCGGGGGAGAGGATGGGCTGCGTCATGGTCCCAGCCTCCCGTCCGAGAGGGCCGGGGCGCGTCGGGCGGAGGTCGGGACCTGCGGTGGTACGCGTGCGACTCCGGGTGGACCCCGGGGAGCGGAGGGTCCGTCGCGGGTGTGACGTCGGTCTCGGACGGGCCTCCTTGGCCTGTTCGGCGGTCATACGGTTTGAGGAAGCGGGGTCGGGCACGGTAGTGTTTCCGACGGCCCGTTCGAGAGAACTGGGCCGCGCGCCCGTAGCTCAACGGATAGAGCATCTGACTACGGATCAGAAGGTTGGGGGTTCGAATCCCTTCGGGCGCACACACTGGAAGGCCCGGAACCGCAACGGTTCCGGGCCTTCGTCGTTCCTTAACGCTTTCGGTCTGGGGGCCAGCTCGGGGGCACAGTGCACACAGTGGTGCACGCATGGCTTCACTTCACCTGCTCGAAACGACCAGCGTCGTGTCGGCGGCGCGAGATCACCCGCAGTTCACCCTGCGGCCCCGGTATCGCGGCGAACTGGTGCCCCTACCCGGTCTGCAACGGGTCGATCGCCGGCCCGTACGTCGGTCACCACGCACCGGTGTGTGCCTCGCTCTCGCACGCCGGCCCGATGCGCGGGCCGACCCTGCGGGGTCCCTGCGCTCGACCTCGACGACGACATGAGCACCGCTCCACGGGCCGCCCCGACGCCCGACCCGCGGGCTATCGATCAGCCGACCTGTTCGATGAGTGGCGGCGTCCAGTGGTCATCGAAGTAGCGGCGGCTCGGCGAGTAGAGGCGCAGCATGAGGTTGAAGGGTGCGCCAGATGCGACGGGCAACCATCGAGACGTGGCCGCGCTCCCGGGGTCCTGGGCTTGGATGACCAGGTCGACCGATCCGTCGGGGTTCGGGGTGAGATCGGAGTGATTCCCGACTGAGTACCGGTGGATGGGGTTCGAGATGAGGAAGCCGGTGCTGTCGTAAGCGGTCAGCGACCAGAAGGCATCGGCCGGGGGAGTCCGCCAGCCTCGAAGTGGAGGGCGTATCGACGGTCGCCGTGCAGGGGTTGCCCTGAGCTGTCAGTGGCGATAGAGGGGTACACGGCATCTTCGGGCAGGTTCATCCCCAGGCCCCATTCGGCCACGCCTGCGCGCAGGAGGTATTTGACCCCGTATGAGCCGCCTTCTTGGGTGACGACCCAGCCGTGCTGGTTGTCCCCGTTGAGTCGGTCGTTCTCTGCGTGGACGTCCGCGCGTCCCAGCCCGATGCCCTCGACGATCGCCGCCTGGACGTCCGCGGGCTGGTCTGACAGGTCGAACGGCGAGGTGGGCTCGAGGCCGATGCGCGCCATCCTGTGCACGATCGGGTAGTCGACGAGCGCCGACGGGTTGTCGCTCCACAGAGACGTGAACAGGGAGAAAAAGTCCTGCGGCGTCATCGTGTCGACCGTCACAGGCGGGGGTGTGCGCATGTCGATCGACGGATCCACGGCACCCGCTGGGGCCGTGTATTCGTCACCCCAGGCACTGAGTGGCCTGAGGGTGAGCGCGTCCTGGAAGGCGTGAACCGCGGCAAGATCGTCGGCCCCGTTGACCTGTGTGCGGCCGATGAAGGATGCGATCTGCGTGGGGGAACGAATGAGCTCGACGCCTGCGGGGATCTCGCCGGCCCAGTCGGGGGCGGCGATGAGGTAGTGCCGAGCTGTCTCGGTCCCGGTTGTGCGCGTCCCAGGCACGGCGAAGACGTTGGTCCACATGTCGTAGAGCGGCAGCATGAAGTACCGCTCGGTCTGGGGGACCGTGAAGATCATCGGCTCGGGGCTTAGGTCGAGAAATCCCGAGGAATAGAGCGTATCGACGTTAGGGCGTACGACGACGGTGAACTCGGGTCCTGGGAGCTCCCGGGCGTGCGCGATCTGATTGATGGGTCCGAGCGGCTGGGCGGGGGCCCGGACGTTCGTGACTTGCTGGCAGGTCACGTGCTGGAGCACCAGCGGGTAGGCGTAGACGTAGGCATCGCGTGCGGTCTCACGTGCTAGGTGTGATGTCCAGGCAGGTTGTTGTCGATCCTGCTGATGGGTGGGGCTCCGATGGCGGAGTGGTGCCTGTGGTGATTGTAGAAGTGGAGCCAGCCGGGTAGCGCGGATCGGCGCTCGGATTCGGATCCGTAGAAGCGGGCGTAGGCCCAGCCGTCGGCGAGGGTGCGGTGGAAGCGCTCGATCTTCCCGTTGGTCTGCGGCCGGTAGGGGCGGGTCTTCTTCGCGGTGATCCCGAGCTGCGTGCAGGCGTCGCGCCAGGCGTGGGACTTGTAGGCAGACCCGTTGTCCGAGAGAACCCGCTCGACGGTGACGCCGCGGGCAGCGAACCAGGACACCGCGCGGCGCAGGACACCGATCGCGGTGTCTGCCTTCTCGTCGGCATGGATCTCTGCGTAGGCGACGCGGGAGTGGTCGTCGATCACGGTATGCACGAACGCAGTGCCGAGCTTGGGCTCGTGACGGTGGTTCCTGTTCTTCGTGCGGTTGGCGGTGGCTTCCCGGTTGCGCTCGCCTTGGACGCGTCCGACGAATCGCCAGCCGCCACCATCGGGGATGTTGCCGAACTTCGTGACGTCGACATGGATCAGCGAGCCGGGGTGGTCGTGCTCGTAACGGCGGATCGACTCACCGCTAACTCGGTCGATATGGCTGAGCCTGTTGATCCGGCAGCGCACCAGGACCGCGTGAACGGTCGATGCGGGCAGGCCGAGCTCGCCGGCGATCTGTATCGGTCCCAGTCGGCGTCGCCACCGCCTCTTCACGATCTGCTTAACCACGGGCAGTGGTGTCTTCGTCGGCATCGACCATGGTCGGCTCGAACGATCGGCCATCCCGGCGGGTCCCTCCGAACGCAGCCGGGCCGCCCACTTGCGGGCAGTGACGGGCGAGACCATGAACATCTTCGCTGCGACCTGCGGCGACCAGTGATCCTCGACGATCAAGCGCGCCAGCCGCAGCCGGGCACGCGGGGTCAGAGCAGCGTTAGCGTGGGACACGAGGGCCTCCCGGTTCGTGAAGCGGTTGAACTCAACAACTCCACTTCACAACCGGAGGCCCTCACCCCTCAGCTCTTCACGGCCGTGTCGCCGAAACAACGTCCCTGGACATCACAGCTAGGGCGGGGATCATGATCGTCACACTAGGGCGAGACTGACGTCCGCGCGGTAGGAAGCCGTGCCGCGGAGCGGTGAGCCGTGAAGACCGAACCTGAGTGCCGCCGCAAACCGCGCAACAAGACGAGCTCGTCCGCGAGCCGCCGGGAAGTCCACACGGCGGAAAGGATGTCAACGGCGGTACGGGGTCCGGTGCCTCCCACCCAGGGTCGGTGAGTTCAAGGGCGCGACGTCGCGCTGACCTGCGGGGGTCCGCCCGGTGGTGACCCACGAGACCGGCCCCTGGCAGCCTGCCGCCACGTCGCAGGCACGAGCGCTGCTGGTGGTGTGCTGGTTCGAGGACGCCGCCGGCATCCGTGTGCTCGCGCGAGACGCCGGGTCTCGTTGGCCACCGCCCACCGGTATCTGCACCAGGCGATTGGCGTCATCGCCTCCCATGCCCCGGGCCTGCACGACGTGCTGGCCATCGCCCGCACCGAGCAGTAGCCGTTCGTGTGCCTGGACGGCACCCTCGAGCCGATCGCTCAGCTGCACGGGCGGCCGAAGAACCCCTCCGGCACCGACTCCTGGCCTTCGGGCAAGCAGCACCGCTACGGCGGCAATATCCCAGTCGTGTGCGACGCGTCCGAGTACCCGGTGTTGGTCTCGCCCGTGAGCCCCGGCCCTCACTCACGGCATCGTCGCCGCCCGCGCCCACGTGCCGCCCGCGCTGTACCCCGCTAGCGCCGCGGAGTGCCGACACTGACCGACAAGGGCTACCAGGGCGCAGGCATCGGCGTCCTGCACCCGCTGAGTCTTCCGACGAACGCTCACGCCGACGACCTGACCTGCTTCAGCGAGATCACTGCCGCAGCCCTCGTACTCTCCACCTTCACCGAGGCGCCGGATCAAAACCCTGGTGAGACACTTCTCTGACTGCGATCAGGTCTTTGCGGGGTTCGAATCCCTCCGAGCGCACACACGAAGGGCCCGGAACCGCAAACGGTTCCGGGCCCTTCGTCGGTTCCGTGGCGGCCGACGGAGCGGCCTGCCGCGCTATGCCGCGCTCACTGCCGTCCCGGAGGACTCGATCGCGGTGGCGGAACCACGGCGCTGCACCTCGATGCGTCGCGGCTTCGCCTCTTCGGCCACCGGGATGGTCAGTGTCAGGACGCCGTCGTCGTAGGTCGCGGCGATCGCATCGAGGTCGAGCCCACGTCCGACGGTCAGCTGCCGAGCGTAGGTCCCTGCAGGCCGTTCCTTGGCCAGCCACTGCACGTCCTGCTCGGTGCGCGAGGAGCGCTGAGCGCGGATCGTGAGCGTACGGTCCTCGACGCTGATGTCGATCGACCCGGGATCGGCCCCCGGAAGGTCGACGTTGAGGACGTAGTGGTCGCCGGAGCGGTAGAGGTCCATCGGCATCGTCGCCGCGGCGCGGTCGGATGCGAGCACCTGACCCATGAGGCGGTCCATCTCGCGGAAGGGGTCGAATCGAGTAGCCACTGCCCGTCACCTCCTCGGTCGCGGTCCCGGGCCCTCCGGGACCTCAGCATCGCCCGGCGGACCCTGGTCCGCCGGAGGGCTACACCCAACTATTAGCACTCCGCGGTGCCGAGTGCCAAGTACCCTGCTCCGTCGGGCAGGCGGGTCGCCGCGTGCGGTCCCCGGCGAGGCGTACTCCCGGCTGCCGAGGCTCGATGGGTGAGCGGTGCGTCACGAGCCACGACGCCGGCCCTGTGCCTGCGCGCGTTGTGTCGGTGCGTGGGGGCGTTCTTCGTCAGCGCAACGTTCTGATCTGGCGGTTCGTCGCGAACACGGCGCACAGCACACTCATCGCGAGGCCGCTGCACACGGTCGCGACCAGGACCGATGACCGGCCTGCGGCCAGGCCGAAGAGGAAGACTGTCGCGGGCGTGAGCAGGAGGTCGCCGAGGTTGCTGACCGAGGAGACCCGACCGAGGTGGCTCGGTGCGATGATCCGCTGGAACGACCCGCTCAACCAGACGGAGGCCAGTCCCGCGGTGAGGCCGACCAGTGTCATGCCCGCGACGAGGGCGATGCGGCTCGGCAGGCCGACGGTCGCGAGGCTGACGCCTTGAAGCACGAGGACCAGGAAAGCCCTGCGCGGCAGGTGGTCGCCCTGCCAGCGGACGCCGGCGACGGAGCCCACGATCGCCGCAGCCGCGAACGTGGCTTCCGAGGCGCCCAACCAGCCCGAGCCCCAGTGGGACTGCGAGACCCGCAGCGCGACCCCGATGGAGAAGACCGGTGTCACGAACACGTTCAGCGCAGCAAGGCCGACCAAGAAGACGCGCGCGACGGCGGTCTGACGGATGTAGTCCCAGCCCGATCGCAACGACGCCCCCACGGACTCCTTCGCGGCGCGGGGAGCCGGAATCGAGTGCGGACGACCAGGAGCAGCACCATGGCGACGCCGAGGAAGGTCAGGCCGTCGACGAGCATCGAGACGCCGAACCCCCACTGGATGACGGCCGCGCCCAGCGGTGCGCCGAGCAACCGAGCGAGGCGGGAGCCGGTCTGTGACCATCCGCTCACCGTCACCAGATCGTCGCTGCGGACCAGCTGCCGTGCGAGCGTCGACGCGGCCGGGCTGCTGAGCCCGCTGATCGTCCCGAAGCAGACGGCGACGACGAAGAGCACCGAGCCTGCGTGCAGCCCGCTCCGCCACGCGATCGTGGCGAGGCCGAGGACGGCCACGCGGGAGAGCTGTCCGGCCATCATCACCCGGCGGGTGTGTCGAAGCGATCCGCGATGACGCCACCGAGGAGCGTGCACAGCGCCTGCGGCAGCATCTCGATGCCGAGGACCAGGCCCGCCGTGGCAGGGGCGAGGAGATGCACCGCGGTCCAGGCCAGTCCGATCGTGAAGACGGTGTCTCCGGTCGCGGACACCAGCGCGGCGAGCACGTACGCCTGCACCATGCGGTCCCGCCGGACGGCCGGCGGTTCCGTCCCGATGAGCTGTGGCCCGGCAGGCGTCGTCACACGGAACCAGGTTCGCTCGGGAAGACGCGCGCGATCATGCGCACCGGTCGGCGCTCGGCGTCGGGATGTTCCTCGGCGTCGGCGCGCACTTCCGTCGTCCATCGCCCGACAAGGGCGGTGATGCGTTCGGTGAGGTCTTCCATCTGTGCCGCAGTCGCCGGGAGGAAGGTGTCGGTCGCCAGACCGTGCCGCCATTGCGGCGGCAGCGTGTCGCGATCGCGCATCCACCGCACCACCGCAGCGGTGAGGTAGTCGAGGTTCGCTCGCTCCGCGGTATCCGCCATCTGCCGGCCGACGCTTCCGCCGGTGTACTCGTCGCTGCTCCACGACAACCGTCTCGTGACTCCCCGCCACCAGGACTCCCGGGTATCGCGCGCTAGCTCGGGCGCCGGCACGACGAACCCGGCCCGGTGCAGGGGCTTCAGATGATGGCTGATCGAGCCCACCGGAAGGCCGAGCCGACATGCAAGGTCCCCGACCGTCGCAGGACCCTCTTGACTCAAGACTTCGAAGATGCGACGCCGTACCGGGTGGTGCAGCGCGACCAACGCATCGATCAGGGCGGCTCCCGCAGGCGCGTCGGGCAGGTCCGCCGGTGGCGCTGAGTCCGAGTGCCGCTCCGCGGCGGTTCTGCGTGGCATGAGGACAAGCCTGGTCCGCTCGGACGGCATGCACAAGAGTCCTTGTATAACTCGAGGTGCCGGTCCCGATGCGTAGATCCTCAACCCTTTCTAGCCTGGTGCGATGTTGACTCTCGTGATCGTCCTGCTGGTCGTGTGGGCCGTGCTTGCGGTCCTCGGGTTCGCCATCAAGGGTCTCCTGTGGCTCGCGATCATCGGCCTCATCCTGTTCGTCGGCACGCTGATCATCAGCTTTGTGCGGCGGTCGGCGCGGAACGCGAAGAGCTGACGTCGGCCGCCGGGGGCGAGCCTCACATGCTCAACCGTCTCCGTTGCGCCGCCAGATGTCGGCGCTGAGCGCCGTCGCGAACGTGCACCACGCCGCGTAGGGGGCGAGCGCCCAGCCGTGCGCGCGGTCGGCGGCCGCGGCGCGGCGGGCCAGGTCAGCTGAGCTCGCGGCGAGCGCCAGCGCACCGACGGTTGCCACCGACGGTCGTCGGGCACGGAAGAACAGAACCGTCCAGCCGGCGTTCGCCGCGAGGTTCAGGCCGAGCGCGAGCCCGAAACGACGCGCGTGCGTGGGTCGGTGCGTCGGAGCCTCGTCAGCGTGGCCGCCGACGTGACGGCGATGTCGAGGTACAGGGTCGTCCACACGACCGGGAAGGCGAGGCGGGGCGGCTGCCACGGCGGCAGCTCGCGCCGGCGGTACCACCGGCTTTCGACGTCGGTCGCGAGGCTCCCGGTGACAGCCGTCGCGAGCGTCGCCGCGCTCGTGGCGGCGAGCACGGGCGGCGAGGAGGAAAAGCGTCGGACGAGATCGCGGACCGTCATCGTCCCGACGCTAGCGCCGCCGCCGTTCTAGGCATCCTCGTCAGGTGAATCGTCCGTCTCCAGGTGGCGCGGCACTGCGGGCCGCGTTCGATGGGGCGCAGGCGCTAGGACGTCGTCAAAAGGCTCCCCGGCCGGATCGTCGTGCTCGACGGCGGGTGGATCTGTGAGGAGGGCACGCGCGACGAGCTCGTCGACGGCGAGGGCCTGTACGCCTCGCTGTTCGCGCTCCAGGCAGACGCTCACCGCGGAGTCCCCGACCGGCCCTTGCGATCGACGTAGTCGAATGCGCTACGTCCGAACGGGCGGTCGGAGTGATGGAGGTGTCAGTGGCCGAGCGCAGGAACAGCCCGGTGTCGGTCCGGTTGTCGGGCGGCGAGCATGGAGCGCTCGACGCTCTGGCCCCGGAAGGTGCCTCGTGGGTATAGCTACGCCGACCATCTGCCTTACGACACCCCGGAGTCCCTCGACGAGCTGCAGGGCCCGACGTCGGGGGAGGTCCGGCTGCCGCCGCCGATCGACACGAGCCTCGACCCGACCTACGCGCTGTCCGACCCCGGTGCGGCTTCGATGGCTATACACGCGGGTGCTGCGGGAGGGGAGCGTCGCGCAGCAACGGGAGTACATCGATGGCAAGACACTGTCTCGGGTGTGGGGGAGCTCAAGCTGCCGGCCCGCTGTCGAGCGATCTGGGAAGCCAAGTTTCCGCTGCTTCGTTCGGCGGTTCCTCGGTGAAGCCGTTCCATCGCCGGCTCGCGGAGCTCGGGTTGGCGGCGACGCAGCGGTTCGGCTTCGCGCTTGCAAGCGGTGACAACAGGTGCGCCGAGATGGTCCCCCTGACGGACGATTTCGACAGCTGGAGCTTCGGGCGAGGGCGCGCCTATTTCACCCCTTGCGTCGCGAATCTCTCTCTATCCGACTGTTGCCCGCGGCGCTAGGCTCCGTCCGAGCAGCCCTTTCAACGGTGAGGTGGTGCAGGGTGGAGATCGGCGAGCGGCTGGCGTCACTGGCGGCGAAGATTCAGCAGCAGAAGTCGACGATCGGCACGGAAGAGGCGACGAAGAATGCCTTCGTCATGCCCTTCATCTCGTTGGTCCTTGGGTACGACGTCTTCGATCCGAACGAAGTCGTTCCTGAGTTCACGGCAGATGTCGGTACCAAGAAGGGCGAGAAGGTCGACTATGCGATCGTCAAGGACGGCGAGCTCCAGATCCTCATCGAGGTGAAGACGATCGGGTCGGCGTTGAGCGTCAACCACGCATCCCAACTCTTCCGCTACTTCGCGACCACCAACGCGAGGATCGCGATCCTGACGAACGGACAGACCTACCACTTCTTCACCGATCTCGAGCGGCCGAATCGGATGGACGAGAAGCCCTTCCTCCAACTCGACCTGCTCGATCTCGACGAGATGTTAATTCCCGAGGTGCAGAAGCTGACCAAGGATGCGTTCGATCTTGATTCGGTTGTGAACGCTGCCGAGGAGCTCAAGTACATCGGGGACCTGAAGCGCGCACTCGCTGCGCAGTTCAGGGACCCGGACGACGAGTGGATCAAGGGCCTCACGAATCGGGTCTACGACGGCTCCTTCACGCAGAGGGTCCGAGAGCAGTTCCGCATGCTCGTGGGCAAGGCGATGAAGCAGTTCCTCGCGGACCAGGTCAACGACAGGATCAAGGCCGCCCTCGGTGGCCAGGCCTACACAGAGGCGGCTGCAGCGCCCTTGACTGGCGAGGAGGCTGCTGGTGAGAGCGTCGCCCGCGCTGCCGATGGTCGCGACGAGAGAGGAATCGAAACCACCCTCGAAGAGGTGGAGGGCTACCAGATCGTCCGCGCGATCGCATGCAGCGAGGTCCCGCCGGCCCGGATCGTCGCGCGCGACACCAAGAGCTACATGGGCATCCTGCTCGACGACAACAACCGCAAGCCTCTGGCGCGGCTGCACTTCAACACGGGCCAGAAGTACCTCGGCCTGTTCGACGAGCAGAAGAACGAGACCCGCCACCCCATCGAGTCACTCGACGAGATCTACGCCTTCGCGGAGCAGATCCGCAAGGCCGCCCACTACTACGACTGACCAGGTTCAGCGGTCGTCGTCGGTAGATTCCGAGAGCTGCGGCGCAGCGAACCCCTCACCGTGACGCAGGAGGCTCGCCCGACGCACGCTCCCGGAGCCGAAGCGTTCAGCGACCTGGTCGACGGCGACGTCGAGCCCGTGCGTCTCCCGGCGGCTGCCGTCGACCGGGCGCGGCGGGCTCGCGCCCGTCCCGGCCACCCCGCGGAGGTCGAGGGGAGCGCGGGCTGGACGACGTCGTCGGAGGCCAGGTTCGTGAGCGCGACCCCGACGAGCGTGAGCCCGCGTTCCTGCACCAGCGAGGCGACGCCGTCGAGCAGGAGGAGCGCAGCGGCGGCGAGGTCGTCGCCCGAGTCGGTCGCGTGCGGGAACGTGTGCGAGCGGGTCGCGCGCGTGTAGTCGTCGAACCGCAGCCGCAGGACGACGGTCCGGGCGATCCGGTGCGCCCCACGCATCCGCCGGCACACGCGGTCGACCAGCCCGAGCAGCGCGGCACGGACGAACCCCTCCCGGTGCGGGCCGCGCCCGAGCGCCCGCTGCGCCCCGATCGAGCCTCGGCGTCGGCCGGTCTCGACGCGCTCGGGTGTCATCCCGTGCACGACGGCGAACAGGTGCCGCCCGGCAGCCGGCCCGAGCATCGAACGGAGGGCGACGTCAGGCAGGGCGGCGATGTCACCGGCCGTGACGAGCCCGTATCGCCTCAGCTTCGCCGCCGTCACGGCGCCCACTCCCCAGAGCTGCTCGACGGGCAGCGGGTGGAGGAACGCGTCCTCGCCGTCGGGCTCGACGAGCAGCAGGCCGTCCGGCTTCGCCACCCGGCCGGCGACCTTCGCGAGGAACGGCGTCCGCGCGACGCCCACGGTGATGGCCAGCCCCACCTCGTCCCGGACCAGCGCCCGCAGCCGTGCGCCGATCTCGACGGGCGGCACGTCGATGTGCCGCAGGCCCGCGACGTCCAGGAACGCCTCGTCGATCGACACCCCTGGACCTCCGGGGTGGTGCGGTGGAACACGTCGAAGACCGCGCGGCTCGCCGTGGTGTACGCGTCGAAGCGAGGCCGGACCACGATCAGCCCCGGGCACAGGCCGCGCGCCTCGCGCAGCCCCATGGCCGTCCGAACCCCGGCCCGCTTGGCCTCGTACGAGCACGCGAGGACGACCCCACCGCCGACGGCGACCGGCCGCCCCCGCAGGCGCGGGTCGTCGCGCTGCTCGACGGACGCGTAGAACGCGTCGAGATCGGCGTGCAGCACGGCTGCCCGGCGGGCGGACTTCATAGAACATATGTTCGAACAGAGGGTGGCTCGACGTCCAGCCCGTCGCCGTGCACCGACAGGCCCGCATCTCGCGGCTGGCACCGCCCGCGCGTCCCGACGACGGCGCGCAAGAGGCCCCGCGCGATTTCACCCGCTCTCCGACGCGCACGCCCGCGAGGCGTGCGCGTGGATAGGGGAAGAGGGTCAGCGGGGGCCGGCCCGACAGGGAGGCACCATGACGCCGTCGGAACACCAGCGCCGGGCCGAAGAGGCGGACGCGATCCTCGATCTCGTCGCTGCGGTCGAGGCGGTCCGTGCGGGTCGTGACTCGGACGTGCGGTTCCTCGTCGGCGGGCGGCTGGACCCGACGTTCCACGACCTCCTCGTCTCGACGGTCGCGCGCGCCGTCGCGGCGGCCGACCGCCCGCTCCCGGTCGAGCTGGGTGGGCTGAGCGCGCACACCTGGGTCGAGGTGCGTCGTCGGGCGCGGGAGCACGCGGGGGAGATCGTGCGGATCCCGGGGGCCTCGTCGCACCTGCCGCGGCACGCAGTCGAGGTGGTGCCCGCGTCGGTCGACCCGATCCCCGTGCAGGCACGGAACGCGGAGCTCGTCGAGGCGTTCGGCGCACTCCTCGACGCGGACGACGCGGTGCACGGCCAGGGCCACTCGGCGCGGGTCCTCGCGACGGCCCGGGACATGGCGCTGCGCGCCGTCCTGCCCGCCTGAGGTCGTCGGGCCCGGCGTCGCCGGAACGCACACCCGCGTGTGAGAGGCTGCCGTGACGGGCGCACCGTCGCGCCCTGCCACCCCCGCAGGAAGAGCGCATGACGATCGACGACCGCCCCACCACCCCGCCCGCCGGGACGTCCGACGGCGCCCCCACACCCCCGCGCGCCCCGCGTCCGGTCGCACCGGCGATCGCGCGGTCGTGGCTCCTCGTCAACGCGCTGAGCGGGGACTACGAGGGTGCGGCCCGGTCGCGCGCCGACCAGGTGGTGCTCGACGTCGAGGACGCCGTCGACCCCTCGGCGAAGGCGGAGGCGCGAGAACGGGTCGTCGCATGGCTGGGCGACGGGGACGGTCACACGTGGGTGCGGATCAACGACCGGTCGACGGCGTTCTGGTCCGACGACGTCGACGCCCTCGCCGGGCTGCCCGGCCTGGCGGGCGTGATGCTCGCGAAGACCGAGGCCGCGCAGGACGTCACGGAGACCTTCGACCGGCTCGGGGGCCGCACCCCGGTGCTCGCGCTCGTCGAGTCGGCGCTCGGGATCGAGGAGGCGGTCCACATCGCGCAGGCGCGCGGGGCGTTCCGGCTCGCGTTCGGGTCGGGCGACTACCGCCGCGACACCGGCACCTCCGCCGACGACCTCGCGATGGCGTATCCGCGGTCGCGCCTCGTCGTCGCGAGCCGCATCGGCTCGCTGCCCGGCCCCATCGACGGCCCGACGACGTCCCGCAACCACCCCGTCGTGCGCGAGCAGTCGGGGGTCACGGTGTCGCTGGGGCTCACGGGCAAGCTCGTCCTCGACGTCGACCAGGTGCCCGTCGTCAACGAGGTCATCAGCCCGGCCCCCTCGGACGTGGCGTGGGCGCGCGACTTCCTGGCTGACTTCGAGGCCCGTGGCCGCGTGATCCGCGACGGGTCGGACCTGCCGCGGCTCGGCCGGGCGCAGAAGATCGACCGGCTCGCGCGCGCGTTCGGGGTCAACCCGAGCTGACGCGCGGCCGCCTCAGGCGCGGGTGAGCGCGTCCGACGACGGCGGCTCCGGGCTGTCGAGCCCGGCCTCCTCGTCCTGGGGTGCGTCCTCGAGCAGGTGGTCGGCGTCGAGGCCGGGGTCTGCGTCGTCGGGCACGTCGAGGTCGGGGACCGCCGCGTCGGCCGCGGCGTCGTCGGGCACGAGGTCGCCGGTCACCAGCCTGAGGTCGATGGGGTCGGGCGGGAGCGTGGTGCCGTCGGCGAGCACACCGTCGTCGGCGGGGACGCCGAGGGGTGGGACCAGGACTCCCGGCACGCCGGGCAGGAACGGCGGCAACGCCGAGACGGGGATCACCGGCGCGGGCGCGATCCCCTCGCCCGGCAGCACGGACGAGGGCGCGTCGAGCGCCCGCTGGATCGCCTCCACGAGCGACGACGGCCTCGAGATCGTCCCGTCGACCGTCGTACCGAACCGCCGTTGCAGCGCGCGGATGGTGACGCCGTCGAGCTGGCCGTCGACGGCGGTGCGGAGCCAGCGCTGCATCGCCACGACCAGCATCGAGCCGCCGGTGCCGACGCGCAGGGACGCGACGTTCGCGTTGGCGCGCAGCCGGACCTGGCCGGTGATGACGCCGTCGGCCGGGGTGCCGAACCGGCGTTGGAGCGCCGTCGTCGTGAGCGAGCCCCAGACCCCGGTCACCGGGATCCGGCGGTGGGGCGCGCCCGTGTGGACGCGGACGCCGTCGATGTCCTCGGTCCAGCCGAGGTAGGGACCGCGGAAGGCGTCGGCGAGGTGCTCGACGCTCGACCACAGGCTGATCGCCGCGCCGTTCGTGGACACGACCTTGCCGTTGCCGAGGGCGACCGCGACGTGCCGGTACGGCGACGGCGTCCGGAAGAACACGGGCACGACGGCGCCCCGGGGCGGGGCTGTCGTGTGCCGGTGGGTCGCGTGCTCCCAGGCGGAGACCGCGGACGGGTAGCGCGGGCCGACGTTGAACACGGTGCGCGTGAACTGGAGGCACAGACCGGCGTGGGGCATACGCCCGCCGACGCGCCCGAGCGCGAAGGTCTGTGCGGCGGGACCGGTGCGGACCATGGGTACACCTTCTCTCCGACGAGGGGCGTCGTCACCCCCATGGACGGAGGGAGGGCCGTGACCCCCGGTCGCGTACACAATGGACGGGCGGGAAGGTGTCCCGGCTTGTGCACCTTCCTACGGGGGTGAGAGAGCCCGGTGGCGTCGGCCTCTGGCGACCTCGATCCGGTCGATTCCAAAGTCAAAGTCGAACATCCGTTGCCGATGGTGCTCGACCTCGTAGCCGCATCCGGGATCAGGATCCCTCAGCCTCGCGACGAGATCGCTCAAGCGGTCGTAAGGCCCGAGGTAGCTCGCGATGTCCAGGCTGGCCTCGAACAGTCCGCTTGGTCCGAGATCCCATCCCTGGAACGACGAGCCTGCCACGGCCCAGTTCCAGGCGATGTCTTCAGGATCGGGCCAACCATGGGGAAAGTCCTTGTGGACGGCACGGTCCGCGAGCGAGGACTGCAAACGCGGAAGCTGCGTTCTGAGTTTGTCCTCGAGCTTGGCGCGAGCGCTGTCGAACTCCCAGCCGGAGGCGGTCCCGATCCCTCCAGAGCACTCGATGGCGAGACCCGTCCTCTCAGCGGGGTCGACGAGCACCACATCGAGGTCGCCGACCGAGGTGGCGCCGCGCCGCATCGCCACCTCGGTGCTGATGAGAATCGGTCCCCGCACGGTCTTCCTGAGCCCGGCCGCGAGCTTGGCTCCGTGATCGATCCGCTTGGCGAAGTCCCGACCGAAGTGCTTGGGGTTCTGTCCTGCCAGGCGCAGGATCACACGCTCGATGTCGTTCTCCGTGGCGAGGCCGTTCGGCATGATGCAAACTCCCCCTCACCCCTGATAAGGGGAAGATGCCGTAGTGAACCGCACTGGCTCTGTTGGAGGCTCCAGCCCTTTGAAACGAGGATGGAGTTATGCCGAAGGAGCACAAGCCTGGGAAGCCGACGACGCGTCGGTACAGCCAGGAGGAGAAGGATGCTGCGGTCCGGATGGTCCGTACGCTGCGGGCTGAGCTTGGGGTCGAGCACGGCACGGTCCAGCGGGTCGCACAGCAGCTCGGCTACGGGGTGGAGTCGGTGCGCTCGTGGGTCAAGCAGGCCGACATCGACGCCGGTGTGAAGCCTGGCGTGAGCAGCGAAGCAGGCGATCGGATCGCGGCCTTGGAGCAGGAGAACCGCGAGCTGCGCCGGGCCAACGAGATCTTGAAGCGGGCCGCGTCTTTCTTCGGGGCGGAGCTCGACCGCCAGCACAAGAGGTAGTCGCGTTCATCGACGCGAACCGTCACGACGTTGTCGAAGGCACGGTGCTCGGAGTCGAGCCCATCTGCACGGTCCTACGCGCTGCGGGGATCCAGGTGGCTGCGAGCACCTACTACGCCACGAAGAGCAGGCCGCCTTCGGCCCGGGCGGTGCGTGACGCGAAGCTACGCCCGCTGCTGCGCCAGCTGTGGCACGACAACTTTCGGGTCTACGGGGCCAGGAAGCTGTGGAAGGCCGCCCGGCGTGCCGGCCACGATATCGGCCGTGACCAGGTCGCCCGGCTGATGCGGGCCGAGGGCATCGAAGGCGCTCGACGGACCAGGCGGGTCAAGACCACCCGGCCGGACCCGACCGCTGCCCGGCACCCGGATCTGGTCAAACGGGACTTCACCGCCACCGGCCCGAACCAGCTGTGGGTGACCGACCTGACCTATGTCCCGACGTTCGCCGGCATCGCCTATGTGTGCTTCATCATCGACGCCTACTCGCGGATGATCGTGGGCTGGCGGTGCGCCTCGACGATGCGGACCGAGACCGTGCTGGACGCGATCGAGATGGCCCGCTGGTCCCGCGGCACGAACCTGCCCGGGCTGCGGTGTCACAGCGACGCCGGGTCGCAGTTCACCTCGCTGCGCTACGGCGAGCGGCTGGCCGAGATCGGCGCGACGCCCTCGATCGGAACCGTGGGCGACAGCTACGACAATGCCCTGGCCGAGACCGTCAACGGCTACTACAAGGCTGAGCTGATCCGCGGCCCTGCTCGCACGGGGCCCTGGCGCACCGTCGAGGACGTCGAACTGGCGACCTTGTCCTGGGTCTACTGGCACAACAGCCAGCGGCTGCACGGCTACCTTGGCGACGTCCCGCCTACCGAGTTCGAGGAGGCGTTCTACGCTACCCAGCAGGGCCCCAACGCCCTGGCCGAAATCAAATAGATCGAGCCTCTACAGAAGCCAGTGCGGTTCATAGTCCGTCGCTGGTGAAGCTGTGTTGATCCGAGCGCACTTCTCACGACCGTAGGTCAGCAGCTCGACCGCGCGCGACACTTCACTGAACGTGCCGGCGTCGCGGAAGTGCCTCATAGTCGCCCGTGCCAGCGCCTCGGGCGAGACTCGGACGCACGTCCGATGCGGGAAGCGCAGGGCGAGTGCGACGAGATCACGGGCGGCCGCCGTCGCGTACAACGAGTGCCACACTCGCAGGATCGCTCGCACGGGAACGTCCTGAATTCTGTCGGCCGGGTCGACGACCTCTAGCCGGAAGGGGAGGGTGCGTCCCGCAGGGCGGCAGCCACAGTGACTTCTGCATTCTGGAACTCCCTTGCTTTGTACGCCCGGTGCTCGGACATAGGCAGACGCTGCAGGCCGCGATCGAGGCGCTCGATCTCCGAGCGCGCACGATCGGGCAATGCGGGGATGGCCCGGTTCTCCGACCATCCGGCCTCGGTCAGGACCGTGTCCAGGACGAAGGCGGTGATACGCCGCGGGCGGAGTACCTCGACACAATCGTCGACGACGTTGAGCGTGTAGCCGTACCAGCGGGGGAACCACCGGGCTGCGAGTTGGAGCTCGATGAAGTCGAACGCCGCATGGACGACCGCTTCGGGCCCTTGGCGCCGCGCGACCCCGCAGGGCCGTGGAAAACGCCATGCCCATTCGCAGAGGAGGCCGATCACATCGAGCCAGAGCATCCTGCTGACGCCGTGCTCGCCGAGGTCTTCCCCGCAATCCGCGTGGTGTCGAAAGCGCTCAAGGTCCGCGCAGTCGATCAGTTCGGCGAGATGGTCAGCCTCATCTCGCCAGAACGGCTGTCGAGCAACCCAGCGTTCTGCTCGGCGGAGCACCTTTTGGGCATTGTCTTCGTCCCCTGCCATGTGACCGCACCCTACTGACTGCCCCGGACACGGGCAGGAGATTGACAGGGTCTTCTTGTGCGTGGGCCGTGTCCGGGCGGCTCAGGGGCGGCTGCCGCCGCCGCTGAACCCGCCCGGGAAGCCGCCGCTGAACCCTCCCGGTACCTGGCCCGTGCGGCCCTGGCTGCCGCCCAGCCCGCTCAGCCCGTTGGAGCTCGAGTCGTCGGACCCGCTCGTGACGTCCTTGGTCAGGTCCGCGAGGATCACGGTGTCGCCCTTCTCCAGGCCCGACGTGATCTGCGTGACGTCGCTCCCGACCGCACCGACCTCGACCGCGACGGTCGTGGCCTTCCCGTCCTCGAGCACCTGCGCGGTGTGCTTCGTCCCGGAGACGGTGACCGCCGACGTCGGGACGACCGTCGCGTCCTTCGCGGCGGCGACCGCGATGTCGAGCTGGGCGGACGAACCGTCGTAGAGCTTCTTCGACGCGTCGTCCAGAGTGATCGACACCGTGTACGACGGGGTGGACGTCTCGGACTGGTTCACGACGCCGATGCTGCTGACCGTGCCGCCGAGCTTCTTGCTCGCGCCGACGACGCTGACGTCGGCCGTCTGGCCCGTCTTGAGCAGGTTCACCTTGGTCAGCGGGACGGTCGCGTCGACGACGTACCCGTTCTTGCCGACCACCGTGACGACCGCGCTCGACGACGACGCCGAGACCGCGTCGCCCTTGGCGATCGCGACCTTGGCGACCGTCCCGGCGATCCGGGACGTGAGCTGGTAGCGCTGGCGGTCGTCCTTGGCGATCGCGACCTTCGACTTCGCGAGGTCGACCTCGGCCTGGTCGGCCAGGATCTGCTCGGCGGTGATGGTCTTGGTCGCCGACGACTGGCCGCCCGCGCCGGACAGGCCCGAGCCGTTGCCGCCGCTGCCACCACCGGTGGCGCCGGCCCCGGTCGAGCCGGAGCCCGACGGCCTGCCGGACCCTGTCGAGCCCGACCCGGACGTCGTACCGGAGCCGGTGGAACCGGACGGTGCCCCCGAGCCCGATCCGGACGGCATCCCGGAGCCCGAGCCGGACGGCGTGCCCGAGTCCTTCGAACCGGAGCCTGACGCCGTGCCGGAGCCCGAACCCTTCGAGCCCGAGCCGGACGCCGTGCCGGAACCGGACGGCGTACCCGCGCCCGACGAGCCGGAGCCGGAGCCCGTGGAGCCCGTGCCCGCTGCGGCGACGGCCTTCTGCAGCGCTGCGACCGCGTCGTCCAGGTCGGTCGCGAGCGTCAGGAGCTTCTGCTGCGCGGCGTCGACGGCCTGCTGGTCCGCCAGGACACCCTTGACGGCGTCCTGGCAGTCCGCGAGCGCGTCCGCGAGGTCGCTGTCCGCGTCGGACGTGCCGTCCGTCGGGGTCGATGTCGGGGTCGACGTCGACGTCGAGCCGGACGACGTCGTGCCCGCGAGGAACGTGGCGCACGTGTCGCCGGACGCCGTGATGCCGTCCGAGCTCGCGGAGAGCGCCTGCTTCACGGTGTCGTACTGGGCGAGCAGGGCGTCCTGCGCGTCCTGGACCTTCTTCTTGGCGGCCTCCACCGTGTCGGTGTCGCTGCTCGCGGCGGCGACGGTCGTCGTGCTGGCGACGGTCGTCACGTAGGCCATGGTCGAGGTCGCCGTGCCCTGGGCCGCCGTCGTGCCGGACGAGCCCGACCCGGAGGGCGCCGTATATGCGGCGCCCTCCGCCGACGTGCTCGAGGACGAGCTCGAGCTGGAGCTCGAGCTCGACTGCGCGTCGAGGTCGTCCGCGAGCTGCTGCTGGGCGCTCGTGAGCGAGTCCTCGGCGTCGTCGACGGCGTCGTCCAGGTCGGACGTGTCGAGCGTCGCGAGCACCTGCCCGGCCTTGACCGTGTCCCCGACGGACACCTTGATCGTGCCGACGGTGCCGGCCACCGAGAACGCGGCGTCGTCGCGCGACGCGGAGGCCACCGTCCCGGTGGCCGAGATGGTCTGGTTCACGGTGCCCGTGGAGACGCTGGTGGTGCGGTAGTGCGTGTCGTCGCCGCGCGTGAACGCGTAGGCGCCTCCCGCCACCGCGACGAGCGCGACGGTCGTGATGCCGCCGACGATCACGCGACGACGGCGGGCCCGACGACGCTTGGAGCGGGCGCTGCTCGAGCGGGCGTGCCCGGGGAGGACGGCTCGAGCTCGTGGGGTGCGACGGACTGGACGTCAGGCATCGCTGCCGCCCTGACCGCCCTGACCGCCCTCGCCACGCTCTCCGCCCCGGAACCCGCCGAACCCGCCGAACCCGCTCGAGCAGCCGTCGTCGCCCTTGGTGCTGAGCGCGATGGTCGTGGCGGCCACGGTGCCCTTGTCGTCGGTCTTG
Source organism: Luteimicrobium album (assembly GCF_030161555.1). Taxonomy (GTDB): domain Bacteria; phylum Actinomycetota; class Actinomycetes; order Actinomycetales; family Cellulomonadaceae; genus Luteimicrobium; species Luteimicrobium album. Next base: position 1,059,793 of record NZ_BSUK01000001.1, on the reverse strand, counting down.
CCCTGCGCGGTGAGGCACAGCCCGACCTTGATCGCGGACGTCTTCGCCGTCGTGGTGACGGTGTAGGTCGTCGACGAGTCGACGGTGACGTCACGGTCCGTCGTGGTGGCGTCCTGGCCGAATCCCGTCTGCTCGACCGTGAACCCCGAGCCCGAGACGGACTTCACCTTGCCCGTCGCGAACCCGTCGAACCCGCCGGCCCCGCGACCGCGGCCGGTGGCGCCCGACGGCAGGTCCGTCGGCATCCCGGACGGCAGGTCGGTCGGCATGCCCTGCGGACGCTCGCCTGTCCCGCCGGTCGGTGCGCCGGACGGCCGCTGGCCGCCGAAGCCGCCGAACCCGCCTCCCGTGCAGTCGCCCGAGGTGGACTGGACGACGACGGTCGCGGCGGTGATCGGGCCGTCCGCCGAGGCCGACGCGTCGCCGCCCGAGGACGCGTCGTTGCTCGACGACGTCACGAGGACGCACGAGCCGACCTTGACGTTCGCGAGCTTGCCCGCGACCTGCTGGGTGACCTTCGTGGACGACGTCCACGACACGGCGGTCTGGGAGTCCGTGGACTGGACCTGCGCCGTCGTGCCGGACACGGCGGCGATCTCGCCGGACGTGCCCGGGCGCTGACCCGAGCCCCGCCCGGCGCCCTGGCCGCCCTCACCCTGCTGGCCGCCCTCGCCCTGCTGGGCGCCCTGCTGGCCCTGGCCGGCGTCGGCCTGCGTGCTGCCGCCCGACCCGGACCCCGAGGAGCACGCGGCGAGGGACAGTGCGACTGCCGCGACGACGCCCGTCGCGGCGAGCACCAGCGAGGGCCGTGCGGCCCTCGGGCGAGAGGTGGGTCGAACGGTTGACATGGCAGCTCCCGAAGGGATGGAGTCGGTGGGGACGTGGTGGGAGGGGCGGGTCATCACTCGCTCCTCAGGGCGTCGATCGGCGCGAGGCGCGCCGCGCGGACCGCGGGGTAGACGCCGAACACGAGGCCGATGCCGACGGCGATCACGATCGAGCCGACGACGGCCGTGGGGGAGACGATGATCGACGAGTCGAGGACGCTCGGCAGGAGCTTCGCGGAGGCGATGCCCAGCGCCGCGCCGATGAGGCCGCCGCCCAGGCCGAGGACGGACGCCTCCGTCAGGAACTGGCGTCGGATCGCGACGGGCGGGGCGCCGAGGGCCTTGCGCAGGCCGATCTCCCGGGTCCGCTCGGTGACGGACACGAGCATGATGTTCATGACCCCGATCCCGCCCACGAGCAGGGACAGGGCCGCGATCCCGGTGAGCAGCACGGTGAGCGTCCGGTAGACCGACGTCGCGGTCGAGACGAGCGCGTCCTGGCTGCTGACCGTGAAGTCCGCGTCGTCCGCGTCGGTGATGCCGTGCAGGTTGAGCAGCAGGTTCTGCGTCTCCTGGTAGGCGGCCGAGATCTCGTCCGTGCCGACGGCCTTGACGTAGACGGTCGACACGGCGGTGCGGCTCGTGCCGCCGACGATCGTGTTCTGCATCGTGCTCATGGGCACCACGGCGGTGTCGTCGAGGTTGTCCGACGTGCTCGAGCCGGCCGACTCGAGGACCCCGACGACGGTGAACGTGACGTCGTTGATCGTGAGCGTCCGGCCGACGGCGCGCGGGCTGCCGAACAGCTCCGTGGCGGTCTCGGAGCCCAGCACGACGTTGGTCGTGCGGTCGTTCTCGTCGGCCGCGTTCAGGAAGCGGCCCTCGGAGACGGTCCGCGACCGGACGTCGAGCCACGAGGTCGACGTGCCGACGACCGTCGTCGTCCAGTTGGTGTCGCCGTTGACGAGCGACTCCGACGCCGACTTCTCGGCGGCGACGGCCTCGACGTCGGGCGCGGCCGTCTTCGAGGAGAGGGCGTCGGCGTCGGACGTCGTAAGCGTCGTCGACGACCCGAACCCGCCGCGGATGCCCGCGCTCGACGTCGTCGAACCGGGCGACACGATGAGCAGGTTGGACCCGAGCGAGCTGATGGACGCGCTCACGTCCTTCTGCGTGCCGAGCCCGAGGCCGACCGTGAGGATGACGGCGGCGATGCCGATGAGGATGCCGAGGACCGTCAGCAGCGAGCGCATCGAGTGCGCGCGGATCGCGTGCCAGCCGGTCGCGAGGGTCTCGCCCCAGCTCATCGGATCTCCTGGGTGTCGTCGTCGTGCGAGGTGGGGTGGTGGAGGTAGCCGCGGTCGTCGTGCAGGGCCGACGCCGGCCCGTCGCCCTGGATCAGGCCGTCGCGCACCCGCACGACCCGGCGGGCGCGCTCGGCGACCTCGGGCTCGTGCGTGATGAGGACGATCGTTCGGCCCTGGGCGTGGAGCTCGTCGAACAGGGCGAGCACGTCCTCGGTCGAGGACGTGTCCAGGTTGCCGGTGGGCTCGTCCGCGAGGATCAGCGCCGGCTCGCCGACCAGCGCGCGTGCGACGGCGACGCGCTGCTGCTGCCCGCCCGAGAGCTCGCCCGGACGGTTGTCGAGCCGGTCGCCCAGCCCGACCCGCTCGAGGGCGAGCGCCGCGCGCTCGCGCCGCTCGTGCCGCGGCACGCCGCGGTACATGAGCGGGAGCTCGACGTTGCGCCACGAGGCCAGCGACGGCAGCAGGTGGAACTGCTGGAAGACGAAGCCGATCTCCTCGTTGCGGATCTGGGCGAGCTCGACCTCGTCGAGGTCGCCCACGTCATGGCCGGCGAGCCGGTACGAGCCGGACGTGAGCACGTCGAGGCAGCCGAGGACGTTCATGAGCGTCGACTTGCCGGAACCCGACGGGCCCATGATCGCGACGTACTCGCCGCGCTCGATCCGCACGTCCACGCCGCGGAGCGCCTCGAAGGTGATGGAACCGGTGGTGTAGGTCTTGCGGCCGGCGCGCAGGTCGATGACGGGCGGCGTCGCGGACGCGGCCGAGGCCGAGGGGCCGGTGAGCGTGGCGGTCACTGGCCGCCTCCCCGCGGGAAGTCGAAGCCCGCCGGCGGGCCGCCCTGGTCACCGCTGCTCCCGCTCCGGCTGCCGTAGCCGCCGTAGCCGCGGCCGCCGCCCTCGCCGCCGCCGAAGCCCGGGAACTCGCCGTTCTGCTGGTTGCCGCTCCGGCCGGACGTGCCGCCCGGCGTGATGACGGTCTGCGTGTACTGGATCTTCTGGCCCTCGGTGAGGCCCTTCGTGATCTCGACGTTCTGGCCGCTCGTCTCGCCGACGGTGACGGTCGTCTTCGTGGTCTTCCCGTCGTCGCCGACGACCAGGACGGTAGACGTCCCGTCGGTCGTCGTGACCGCGGCCGACGGCACGGAGAGCACGTCGCTGCGCCGCTCGTAGACGATCTTCGCGGTCACGGAGACGCCGTCGTGCAGGCCCTTGGGGGAACCCGTGACCTTGACGGTGACCGGGTACGTCGCGGAGCCGGAGCTCGTCGAGGGGAGCAGGCCGACCGACGACACGGTGCCGTAGACGGTGTCGGACAGGTCGTCGCCCGTGAGCTCGACCTGGTCTCCCTTGGCGACGTTCTCGACGTCGTCCTCGCCGACGTTGACGTCGACCTCCCACGAGCTGGTGCCCACGATGGTGAACTGCGCCGTCGAGGACGAGCTGCTGCTCGAGGAGCTGCTCGACGACCCGTTGCCGCCGAGGCCGCCCGCACCGGAGCCGGTCGCACCCGAGCCCCGGAACCGGAGGAGGCGGCGGACGAGCTGCTCGACGACCCGGTGACGGCGTCACCCTTGGCGATGTTGACCGCGGTGACGAGGCCGGCTGCCGGCGCCTTGAGGGTCGCTGCGGCCATGGCGTCCTCGGCGTCGTCCTCGGACGCCTGCGCGACCTTGACGGCCGCCTCCTTGGCGTCGACCTGCTGCTCGGCGGCGTCGCTGCCGTCGTTCGCGTCCTCCGCGGACGCCAGGTCGGCCTTCGCGGTCGCGAGGTCCGCCTTGGCGGACAGCAGGTTCGCCTGGAGCTGGAGAGTGTCGATGGTGGCGAGGACGTCGCCCTTCTTGACCGTGTCGCCCTCCGCGACCTTCACCGACGTGACGGTGCCGGACGCCGCGAAGCTCACGTCCTCGTCGACGGTCGGCGTGAGCGACCCGGACGCGGAGACGGACTTCTCGAACGTGGACGTCCCGACGGTCGCGGTCTGCGTGACCTGCTTGATGCTCGGTGACGCGGACGCCTCGTCCGAGGGACGCAGGACGAGCCAGCAGACGACGGCGGCGGCGACGAGGATCGCGGCGACGATCCCGACGGTGAGTGCCCGGCTCCCTGGCCGGGCCCAGACGCGGTGGATGACGGCTCCCATGATCTCCCTCGGGCGGTCGAACGGCCCGGGAGCGGTCGTCCCGGGCGGACTGACCGTAGAGAAGGGCTCTGGAGCACCACTGTCGTGTACCTGTCTGCCACCTGTGCGCCCCTGCGGGGCGGTGGGAGCCTGGGAGGCATGGGCTACCGGATCAAGCGCGTCTACGAGGCCCCGGCCGACGACGACGGGTACCGCGTCCTCGTCGACCGGCTCTGGCCGCGCGGCGTGAGCAAGGAGAAGGCGGACCTCGACGAGTGGGACAAGGACATCGCGCCGTCGGACGAGCTGCTGCGCCGCTGGTACGGGCACGACCCGGCGAAGTTCGACGAGTTCGCCGAGCGGTTACGGGCCGAGCTGGACGCCCGGCCGGACGCCGTCGAGCACGCGCTCGCCTGGGGTGCCGGGCACCCGACGGTGACGCTCCTGTTCGGCGCCCACGACCCGGCGACCGCGAACGCGACCGTGCTCCGGGACTACCTCGAGGCGAAGTCGTCCGGCTCCTGACGGTCTCGGGTGCTCTGCCGGGAGCGACCGGCTTCGTCCAGGATGCGTAGCACCCGGGCTCGTGTGAGGGTCGCTCAGGCCGTCGCACAGCGCGGCGGCGTCGAGAGGAGGGCCCTCGTGCCTCTGTGGTTGATCATCCTGATCGTCGGTGTCGTGCTCGTGATCCTCGGGTTCCCGCTGGGTCACCTGCTGCTGTGGATCGGGATCATCGTCCTGGTCGTGGCGATCATCCTGGGCTTCGTCGGGCGGGGCCGCTGCCGCACCTGACACCCTGCACACACGACGGCGCCCCCTCCACCCGCAAAGGTGGAGGGGGCGCCGTCGTGTGTGTGCGGCGTGGGTCAGCCGGCCGCGACCGCGCCCTCGGCCGGCAGCGCGTCCTTCTTGGCGTTGATGAGGAAGATCGACACCAGGAGGCCGATGGCGAAGAGCATCGCGCCCCAGAAGTACCCGGTGTGGAACCCGTACACGCTGGCCGTGTGCTGGACCGCGAGGTCCTTCGGGTCGCTGCCGCCCTTGACGAGGTCGGTGAGCTTGGACGACGACGCCGAGATCGACAGCGTGCTGAGCAGCGCGAGCCCGAGCGAGCCGCCCACCTGCTGGGCGGTGTTGAGCAGCGCGGACGCGACGCCGGCGTCGTGCGGCTGGACGCCCACGAGCGCCGTCGACGACGCGGGGATGAACACGAGCGCCATGCCGAGGCTCATCACGATCATGGCAGGCAGGGCCGTGCTGACGTACGACGCGTCGGGGCTCGTCCGGATCAGCAGGAGCATGCCCGTGGTCGCGAGCGCGAGGCCCACGATCATGAGGGGCCGCGGGCCGAACCGGGGCAGGAGCCGCGACACGATGCCCGCCATGACGATGATCCCGAGGCTGAACGGGAGGAGCGCCAGGCCGGACTTGAGCGGCGACCAGGCCAGGACCTGCTGCAGGAAGAGGCTGAGGAAGAAGAACATCGCGAACAGCCCGGCGCCCACCAGCAGGAAGATCAGGTAGGACCCACCACGGTTGCGGTCGAGGGCGACGCGCATCGGCAGGAGCGGGTTCTTCACGCGGGTCTCCACGACGACGAACGCGACGAGCGCGACGACGGCGACCGCGAGGAGCGTGAGCACGAGCGAGTCGGTCCAGCCGACCGTCGTGACGCTGCCGTTCGGCAGGACCTTCTGCTTCGACGCCTCGGTGAACGCGTAGACGAGCGTTGCCAGCCCGACGATCGAGAGCGCCGCGCCCGGGATGTCGAGCTTGGTGTCGCCGTGTGCCTTCGACTCCGGCACGAGGCGAAGCGCGAAGAGCGCCGCGATGATCGCGACGGGGACGTTCACGTAGAGGCACCAGCGCCAGTCGAGGGAGTCGGTCAGGACCCCGCCGAGGATGAGGCCGACCGCGGACCCGCCGCCCGCGATCGCGCCGAACACGCCGAACGCCTTGGCGCGCTCGTGCGACTCGGTGAACATCACAGTGATCAGGGCGAGCGCCGCGGGCGCGAGCAGGGCGCCGAACGCGCCCTGGATGGCGCGGGCGCCGATGAGCATGCCCTCGTTCTGCGCGGCGCCGCCGAGCGCGGACGCCGCGGCGAATCCCAGGAGGCCGAGGAGGAAGATCCGCTTGCGGCCGGCGTAGTCGGCGATGCGTCCACCGAGGAGCAGCAGTCCGCCGAACGCCAGCGTGTAGGCCGTGACCACCCACTGAAGGTCCGACGAGGGGATGGCCAGGTCCTTCGCCGCGGACGGGAGGGCCACGTTCATGATGGAGGTGTCGAGGATGATCACGAGCTGGGCGGCGGCGATCACGGCGAGCGCGGCCCAGCGGCGCGGGTAGTTCGACAGCTCGGTGGGCGCCGTCCCCGTGTCGGGGGCGACGTGCTCGTCGACGGCCTTGACGCTTGCCGTCGGGGCGGGCTCCTCCAGGGAGCTCACCGATGGGTGCTCGGACACGCGTCCTCCAGGGACTCGTCATCGGGTGGGTAGCCGGCCGGGCGCCGTCGTGAAGGGACGGCGGAGAGGCGGTGAGGTTCCAGCACAGCAGCCGGTCGGGCGCACGTCAACAGTAAATGGAAACTGCCTCCGTTTGCTCGCAGCGAAGTGTTTTGGCAGGTCAACGGTTGGCGGTCGCGACGGTCGAGCCGACGGTCCCGGGTGGGCCTCTCCTCGAGAGACGGACCGGCCGGGTGAGACGTGACACGCCGCCGCGGGTGAGTTTCCCCGCCGACGACGGACGCCGCGGCGCCCGGGCCGGGCACCGCGGCGTCCGCGGTCGTCAGGGGGTCAGCGCGAGGCGAACCGGTCCGTGGCCTCGATGAGCTGGTGCAGCGTCCCGGGCTCGTCGAACGCGTGCCCGGCGTCGGGCACGATCACGAGCTCGGAGCCGGGCCAGGCCTGGTGGAGCTCCCACGCCGTGATCGGCGGGCACACGACGTCGTAGCGGCCCTGGACGATCACGCCCGGGATGTCGCGCAGCGCCGACGCCTCGTCGAGCAGCTGGCCCTCGCGGAAGAAGCCGTGGTGGACGAAGTAGTGGTTCTCGATCCGCGCGAACGCCGTCGCGTGGGCGGCCAGCGTCGACTCCTCGATCCGGTCCGGGTTCTCGAACAGCGACGACGTCGACGACTCCCACGTCGTCCACGCCTTGCCCGCGGGCACGTGGACCGTGGGGTCGGGGTCGAACAGGAGCCGGTGGTACGCGGCGATCCGGTCGCCGGGCGCGACGCCCGGGACCTGCTCGAGGAAGTCGGCGTAGCGCTCGGGGAAGAGCTGGCCGGCCGCGCCCTCGTAGTACCAGTCGAGCTCGCGGCGCTGCAGCGTGAAGATGCCGCGCAGCACGAGCTCGGTGACGCGCTCCGGGTAGGTCTCGGCGTACGAGAGCGCGAGCGTCGAGCCCCACGACCCGCCCAGCACGAGCCAGCGCTCGATGCCCAGGTGCTCGCGCAGCACCTCGAGGTCCTCGACGAGGTACCAGGTGGTGTTGGTGGCGAGGTCGGCGTCGGGCTCGCTCGCGTGCGGGATGCTGCGGCCGCAGCCCCGCTGGTCCACGAGGACGATCCGGTACTTCTCAGGGTCGAACAGGCGCCGGTGGGCGGGGTGGTGCCGCCGCCCGGGCCGCCGTGCAGGAACACCGCCGGCTTGCCGTCCGGGTTGCCCGACGTCTCCCAGTAGACCTGCTGCCCGTCGCCGACGTCGAGCATGCCGCTCGCGTACGGCTCGATCTCCGGGTACAGCCCGCGGAGGTCGTCGAGCGGGGTCGCGTCGCTCACGATCGCCACGACGTCAGAGCTCCGCGTGCGAGGAGTCGTGCAGCGTCGACTCGACCGCGTCGGCGCCGGGCGCGTGGATCCGCGCCGCGACCCGCTCGGCGCCTCGCGTGGCCGCGCGCTGCGCGATCGCCCCGACGGCGGCGGCGACGGCCGCGAACACGACGGCCGCGACCGCCGACACGTTCGGGTCCGCGGCGTTCTTCGGGGCCGACCCGGCGCGCTTCGCCCACACGGTACGGACGAGCTTCTGGGCCGCCCAGCCCGCACCCGCGGTGAGCACCGCCGTGAGGATCTGCGACGTCGCGGTCGGCTTGGGTTGGGGCTTCGGGTCGGCCACGGCTTGCCTCCGGTGGTGATGCGGGCTGTCGGTTCCCACCGTAGTGCCGACAGGGGCCTCAGGCGCGACCGCGGACCACGAGCGGTCCGGTCAGGTCCGACTCGACGCAGCCGCACGTCGTGCCGTAGATGATGTCGCACTCCACGTACCTCGTCCTCGGCTCCAGCTCCGGGCTCGCAGTGCGCTCGACGAGCAGTTGCATCGCCCGCGCCGTCATCGTCTCGACGGGCAGGATGGCCTGGGTCGGCATCACCGGAGAGATGTTCACGTCGCCGGTGCCGTCGAACGTCACGACGGCGACGTCCTTCGGGATGCGCAGTCCGAGCTGGGCGATCGCGGCCATCACACCCCAGTACATCCGGCTTCCGGTGGCGAACACGCCGAACGGTGGCTCGAGCGTGCGAAAGAGCGCCAAGGCGCCTGCGGTCGCATCCTCGATCGACAGATGTCCGTTCGACTCGTGCAAGGGAAGGCCCAGCTCGGTGACCGCCTCGACGAAGCCGCGCCGGCGTTCCATCACGCTCGATACCGTCGACTCGCCTCCGACCATCGCGAGCTCGGTCAGGCCGTGCGCCCCCGCCAGGTGCCGGGTCAGCTGCTGTGCCGCCTCGAAGTTCTGGACCAAGACGTGGTCGGCCTTGCCCTGCAACTCCTCGGTGGTGCGCTCGAGCACGACCACGGGAAGTCGGTGCGAGACGTCGATGAGCGAGGGCCCTCCGGCCGGAACGACGACGAGACCGTCGATCCGCTGCTGGCGGAAGAGGCGCAGGTATCGGTCCTCCTTCTCGGGGAGCTCGTCCGAGATTCCGAGCAGCATCGTCTGACCGGCGTTGGCGACCCGGGTCTCCATCGACTGCGTGAGCCGCGCGAAGAACCCGTTACGGATGTCCGGGACGACGAAGCCGAGGAACCCGGAGCGGTTGGTGCGCAGGGTGCGAGCGCGGCTGTCGCCGACGTAGCCGAGCTCGGCGGCGGTCCGCAGGACGAGCTGACGCATGGTCTCGGTGACGTACTGCTCGCCGTTGAGCACGCGTGAGACCGTCTTCACCGAGACCCCGGCCTGGGCTGCGACGTCGGACAGACGGACCGGGCGTCCGAAGCGCGCGGAGGTCGATTCGGGATCGGTCATGGGTGGATCCTAGTGAGTGAGCTTCCCAGGGCACGGTGTTGCCGGGTGGCCTCGGCGGGACCGGCGGGCCTTCGTCTCTCCCCGAGGGGGTAGACGGACGCACCGCCGGTCCGCGCCGTGAGGATCACGCCTGGACAGGACGGAAGGGCTCGAGGGCGTAGTCGCCCGTGTGGCCTGCCTGGCCGAAGATGCGCATGCGCTCCTCGAGGAGGGCCTGCATCCTCACGCGTCCGGCCCGTTCGGCCGGAGCCGGGTCGACCGTCATACCGTCCTCGTCGAGCGCGGTCCGCAGGGCAGCCATGTACGCCATGTGCGAGTCCATCCCCTGGTTGAGCTTGGTGACTCCGAGGGTCGTCGCGCGTGCCTTTTCGCTCTCCGGGACCCCCACGACTCGGGCAGCGTGCCGCCGTGCGCGTTGATGACCGTGCGGAGGTCCGCCGGAAGCGAGGAGGAGCCGTGCATGACGAGGTGGGTGTCGGGCACCCTGCGGGCGATCTCGGTGATGAGGTCCATGTGGAGGACCGTCCCGTCGGGCGGGCTCGTGAACTTGTAGGCGCCGTGCGACGTTCCGATGGCGACGGCGAGCGCGTCGACCCCCGTGAGGTTCACGAAGGACTCCGCCTGCTCCGGGTCGGCGAGAACGATCTCGGCATGCGCCGTGCCGTCTTCCGAGCCGCCGATGGTCCCCAGCTCGCCCTCGACGGACACGCCGCGGGCGTGCGCGTACTCGACGACCTCGACCGTGGCGGCGACGTTGTCCTCGAAGGTCGCCGGCTGATGGGTGACGCGGTCCAGGCTGCCGTCGATCATGACGCTGGAGAAGCCGGCGTCGATGGCCCGGCGGCACGTGTCGGGGTCGGGGCCGTGGTCGAGGTGGAGCACGGTCGGCACGTCCGGGTAGTGGTCGATCGTGCGCTGGAGCAACGACCAGAACAGTTCGTCACTGCCGTGCGCGGACGCGCCCGCGATCGTCTGGACGATCACGGGGGAGCCGGTCTCGCTCGCAGCGGTGAGGACGGCTTCCGTCTGGACCAGGTCCGTGACGTTGAAGGCGCCGATCCCGTAGCCGCCCGTACGTGCCTCGTCGAGCGCCCGGCGCAGCGTGATGAGTGTCATCTTCCTCTTCTCTGAGTGCCGCCGGGATGCTCGGGGAGCCTGCCGGCGGGCTGGTTCTGGCCCGTGCCACTGCTTGCCGCAGTCTGACAACGATAGACAGAATAGCGCGAACAGACAGACATGCCGCTTCGAGTCGAATCCGCGACTCGGATGGGGTGGGCTAGGGCCGTCGACGTGGAGGTGCGGTGCATGGGTGTGCAGGTGGTGGTCGGGCTCGACTTCGGGAGCTCGAGCGTGAAGGCGAGTGCCTTCCGTCCAGACGGTTCGCTCGTCGGGACGAGCCGTGTCGTGACCCCGACCGTGCGGACCAGCGACGGGGTGGACATCCCCGTCGCCGCGGCGCTGGAGGCCGCCGACGAAGCCGTCAGCGGCCTCGGCCTCGGACCGGCGGCCGTGGCGGCTGTGGGAGTCGCGACGATGGGTGAGGTAGGGACCGTGCTGACCGATGGCGGCCTCGCCGATCTCCACTTCCCGGCCTGGTACGACATGCGGGGGCAGGAGGTCGTCCGGGTGATCGCGCGCACGCTCGGCGAGCAGAGGGTGGCTGGCCTGACGGGCAACCACCTGCGCGCGACGTCGAGCCTGGCCAAACTGTCCTGGCTCGCCGGGCGAAGCCGACTCCCGGCGGGGACGTTCCTCGGGATCGGGGCCGCGTGGGTCTGGCGGATGACGAGGTCGGTCGTCGCCGAGGCCGGACTCCTGTCGACCACCGGCGCCTACGACCCGATCGCGCGGAGGCCCGTCGCTGATGTGTGGGAGCTCGGCGGGCTGGAACGCCAGGGCGTCGTGGTGCCTTGGGCGGCCCGGCCGGGTGCACGGGCTGTGACGGGCGTCGCGGAGCGGATCGGCCTGCAACCCGGCGCGCCGGTGGTGCTCGCGGGTCACGACCACCTCGTCGGCGCCGTCGGTGTGGGCCTGGCGGACGGCGAGGTGCTCGACTCGGTCGGGACCAGCGAGGGGCTGATCGCCTGGACGACACCCCCGGGCGAGGGTCGCGTCGCGTGGGCAGAGCACGCCGTCGCGCTCGGCCTGACCATCGAGCCTCGCCCGGGCGCCGGAGCGGACGAGGTCGCGCTGATCTGGGAGGGACTGCGCCCTGGACTGGCGATGGCCGCATTCGAGCGGGCATCGGGCCGTCCGCGGTCCGAGCTCGAGGGCGTGCCGGTCGTCGGCGCGGCCGCGACGAGCCGCGAAGACGCGGTCCTGTGGGAGGAAGGCCACGGCCCGGGAAGGGCCGACGACCGGGCGTGGGCGGCTCTGGTCACCTACTACGCCCAGGCCGCCGCGGACGGGGTCCGAACGGTCCGGGACGTCGCGCGGGTGGAGGGCGCCGTCGTGCTCACGGGGGTGGCACCCGGTCGGCGGCCTGGATGGGTGCAAAGGTGCGTGCCGTCGGCGAGCCCCTCGTGACGGCCTCCGGGGTCGAGTCCGCAGGACGCGGGGCCGCCGCCATCGCGGGCGTCGCTCTGGGGTGGTGGTCGACGCCTGCCGGGATGCCGGTCGGCGATGGTGTCCCACGGCCGGCCGGCCGGGACGAGATCCTGTGAATTGACCCTCGGATCGGACAGAAAACGGGCTTCTGCTAGACAACGATGTCAGAATCTGTCTAACCTCTGGCGGTACGAGACGGGATCTGGCTCGTACCCGACGGACCGTCCCGCTCGGGACACACTCAATGAGGAGAAGATCGATGAAGCTCACCCGTTCACGCCAGGTGCTGCGCGGCACCCTGGCGCTCGGTGTTGCCCTCGGTGTCGCGACCGCCATGACGGCGTGCAACCGTGACTCCGGCGGCAGCGGAGGCGACTCGACGGCGAAGACGCTCAAGATCGCCTTCGTCACCAAGCCGCTCGACAACGTGTACTTCGGCTCGATGGTCGAGGGAGCCCAGGACGAGGCGAAGAAGATCGGCGCGAAGCTCACCACCTCGGCCGCCCAGAATGTCAGCGACGACTCGGGACAGGCGACGAAGGCGAGCGCTCTGGTGTCGGCCGGCTACGACTGCTACATCGTGAACCCGACCAGCCCGACCAACCTCATCGCCCCGCTCGCGCAGGCCAAGGATGCGACGGTCGTCAACGTCGACCTCGTGATGGACAAGGAGAAGGCCGCGGCGCAGGGCGTCACCGTCTCGACCTACGTCGGCACCGTCAACGAGGACGCGGGCAAGGCTGCCGGGGAGCAGCTGCTCAAGCTCGTGCCCGAGGGCTCCAAGGTCGCCGTCGTCGGCGCACTCGCCTCGGACGCCGGCAGCCTCGCGCGCATCAAGGGCTTCAAGGAGGCCGTGCAGGGCAAGCTCGAGATCGTCCAGACGATCTCGGCCGACGCCGACCGGGCCAAGGCCAAGAACGGCGCCGCGGCGATACTGCGCGCGCACTCGGACATCAAGGGCTTCTTCACCGTGGCCGGCACCCAGGCGCTCGGCATCCAGGAGGCCGTCGACCAGGAAGGAAGGTCGGGTGAAGTCCAGGTCATCGGGATCGACGGGACCAAGGAGGAGCTGCAGGCCATCTCCGAGGGCAAGCTCGCTGCTGCGATCGAGCAGTTCCCCTACCTGATGGGGTCGCAGGCGGTCCAGGCTTGCCAGGCCGCGGCCCAGGGCAAGACGCTCCCCGCGTCGGTCGACACCCCCGTGCTCGCCGTGACCAAGGACAATGCCAAGGCTGCGCTCGACGCGTCCCCGCAGCCGCCCGAGGGCTTCGAGGTCCCCAACCCGTTCGAGGGCTGAGAGCCCGGCGAGAGAGAAAGGAACGTTCAGCATGACGGCGACGACGAACACGTTGACCGCCCGGGTGGATACCGGCCCAGGACTCCGGGGGCTGGTCCGCCGCGCAGGTGGCGAAGAGCTCTGGATGAAGATCGCGGCACCCGTGTCACTGGTGCTGGCTATGGTGATCTTCACGATCTTGAGCCCGACGTTCCTCACCTGGGACAACCTGGACGGGATGCTCGCGGACTCCGCCATCCCCGTCCTGCTCGCGGTCGGCATGACGTTCGCCGTCATGCTGGCGGGCATCGACCTGTCGATGGCGAGCACGCTCGCGCTCGCCTCGGTCGTTCTCGGCGCCGTCTACGACGGCGGCGGACTGGTCCTCAGCGTCCTCGCCGCGATCGCGGTCGGCGCGGCGGTCGGCGCGGTGAATGGCTTCTTCGTCGGCAGGGTCAAGATTCCCGACATGATCGTCACGCTCGGCACGATGGGCCTCGTCCAGGGCATCGGTCTGATCTGGTCCAAGGGTGTGCCGAAGCCGGTCTCCGACCATGTCCTGACCACGATCGCGTCGGACTCGGTGGGGATCTTCCGCTACAACTTCCTCATCGTGGCGGGCATCGTCCTCCTGCTGCACGTCCTGCTCGCTCACACGCCTGTCGGCACCCACCTGCTCGCTGTGGGCGACAACGCCGACGGGAGCAAGGCGATGGGCCTACGCGTGTCTCGGGTGAAGCTCGTCGGCTACATCGTCTGCGGCACGATGGCCGGTGTCGGGGCCGTCTTCCTCGTGCTCTACGTCGGTGCCTCGCAGCCGGCGACGAACACCGACTACGTCATGAAGGCCGTCGCTGCGACGGTCCTCGGGGGCACGAGCCTGTTCGGCGGGCGTGCGACCGTCTGGGGCCCCGCGCTCGGTGCTCTGCTCCTCACGGTCCTGCAGACCGGGCTGACGATGGTGGGCGTCGATGCGTTCTACGAGCCCGCCGTGGTCGGCGTGGTCGTGCTCGCGGCCGCCACCCTGATGCGAGGGAGGAAGTGACCATGGGAACCACCACGACAGCCGAGGCCGGGACGCCCAAGATCGAGCTGCGCGGGATCAGCAAGTCGTTCGGAAGCGTGCAGGCGCTCAAGGGGGCCTCGCTCTTCGCGAACGTCGGCGAGGTCACCGCGATCGTCGGGGACAACGGTGCCGGGAAGTCGACGCTGATCAAGTGCCTATCGGGCTACCACAGCCCGGACTCGGGGAGATCCTGATCGACGGTCAGCCCGTCCGGTTCGCCTCCCCGCTGGAGGCGCGCCGGTCCGGGATCGAGACGGTCTACCAGGATCTTGCGCTGGCGGACCAGCTCACCGTCTGGCAGAACGTCTTCCTCAACCGCGAGCTCACCTGGGGCCCGAAAGGCATCGGGATACTTCGACGGGCCGAGATGAGGCGCCGTTCGCAGGACCTGGTCCAGCGACTCGCCGTCAACGTGCCGTCGGCGACCCGCACGGTCAAGCGGTTGTCCGGCGGACAGCGGCAGGCCATCGCCATCGCACGGGCGGTCATGTGGTCGCGCCAGTTCGTGATCATGGACGAGCCCACGGCGGCGCTCGGCCTCCGGGAGACCGCGCAGGTCGAGGACCTCATCCGCCGGATCGTCGACGAGGGCACGAGCGTGCTGATCATCTCCCACAACTTCGAGCAGGTGATGCGCCTCGCCCAGCAGGTCTGGGTGATGCGGGCCGGCGAGGTCGTGAACGGGGAGCGGGTATCCGACATCAGCGGTGTCGAGCTGGTGGCCCAGGTGACCGGCGCTGCCGGTATGCCGCCGTCCACCGAGGCTCTGACCGCGGGGCCCGCCGACCGGGAGGCCAACTGATGCTGTACCGCAACGTGGGCCGGTCCGGCCTCGTCCTGCCGGTGCTCTCCCTCGGGCTCTGGCACAACTTCGGCCACGACGTGACCTTCGAACGCCAGCGGGCCGTCGCCCGCCGCGCGTTCGAGCACGGGATGGTCCACCTGGACCTCGCCAACAACTACGGGCCGCCGCCGGGTTCGGCCGAGGAGTCCCTCGGCCAGCTCCTGCGTACCGACCTGCGCGGCCACCGTGACGAGCTCGTGATCTCGACCAAGGCGGGCTGGGACATGTGGGACGGCGTGTACGGAGGACCGAGCGGGAGCCGCAAGCATCTGCTCGCGAGTCTGGATCAGTCGCTCGGGCGGATGGGCCTCGACTACGTGGACATCTTCTACTCGCACCGCCCCGACGCCTCGACGCCGCTCGAGGAGACCGCCGGTGCACTGCACACCGCGGTCACGTCGGGCCGGGCCCTCTATGTCGGGATCTCTTCCTACGGACCCGAGCAGACCAGACAGATCGCGGCGATGCTCTCGGACCTGGGCACCCCGCTGCTGATCCACCAGCCGTCGTACTCGATGCTGAACCGCTGGGTCGATAAGGACGGGCTGCTGGATGTCACGGCAGAGCTGGGCGTCGGCGTCATCGGGTTCAGCGCGCTCGCGCAGGGGATGCTCACGGACAAGTACCTGGACGGGATTCCCGAGGGCTCACGTGCGACGCAGTCGAAGTCGCTGGCCCCCGCTCTGCTCGCGCCGGAGACTGTCCAGAACCTGCGCGGTCTCGCCGAGCTGGCCCGCGGGCGCGGACAGAGCCTGGCGCAGCTGGCGCTCGCGTGGGGGCTCCGCGACGAGCGCGTGACCTCCCTCGTGATCGGCGCGAGCCGGCCGGAGCAGCTCGACCAGAACGTCCTCGCCCTCGAGGACCTGAGCTTCACCTCGGCCGAGCTCGCCGAGATCGACCGGCTCGCGGTCGACGCGGGCATCGACTTGTGGCGGGACGCGCGACTCACGGGTCGGTGAGCGTCGGGCTCGGTGGCGGCGCGGCCGAGACGGGCACCTGCCACGCCTCGAGGTGTGCCCAGGCGCTAGGGTTGGGGCTGAACGACAGGGGAGCGTCGTCCGCCCCGGCGGATGGGCGCTGAGAGTGCGGGACCACCGCAGACCCTCGAACCTGACCCGGTTAGTACCGGTGGAGGAAGTCGGGAATCTCTTCCGTCGTGGCGTTCGTCGAGCAGCCGCCCGGCGGACGCCACGCACGCCCCTCCAGCACCATGTGGAGGACACCTTGCAGCACATCACCGGCCGCGCCGCGTTCATGGCGGGCGTGGGTACCCTCGCCCTCGGTCTCGCCCTCGCGGGCTGCAGCAGCGACGACGGCGCAGCGGCGCCGTCGGGCAGCGGCACCGCCCCCGTCGCCGCGTCCACCGGGCCCGTCACCCTCATCACGCACGACTCGTTCGCCGTCGACAAGAAGCAGCTCGCCGCCTTCGAGAAGCAGACCGGCATCACCGTCAAGCTCGTCAAGCAGGGCGACGCCGGCCAGCTCACCAACCAGCTCGTCCTCACCAAGGACTCGCCGCTGGGCGACGCCGTGTTCGGCATCGACAACACGTTCGCGACCCGCGCCGTCGACGCCGGCGTCCTCGCCGACCACACGCCCGCCGGCCAGCCGTCGGAGGCCGCGCAGTACGCCGTCGACGGCAGCGACGGGAAGCAGCAGCTCACCCCGATCGACTACGGCGACGTGTGCCTCAACGTCGACCACACCTGGTTCACGAAGAAGGGCGTCGCCGAGCCGAAGACCCTCGACGACCTCACCCAGCCCGCCTACAAGGACCTGACCGTCGTCGAGAACCCCGCGACGTCGTCGCCCGGGCTCGCGTTCCTCCTCGCCACGATCAGCGCCAAGGGCCAGGACGGGTACCTCGACTACTGGAAGGCCCTCAAGGCCAACGGGCTCAAGATCGACCAGGGCTGGGAGGACGCGTACTACACCGACTTCTCCGGCGCCGACGGCAAGGGTCCGCGCCCGATCGTGCTGTCGTACTCGTCGTCGCCCGCGTTCACGCTCAGCAAGGACAAGACGTCCACCACGACCGGCGCGCTCCTCGACACCTGCTTCCGGCAGGTCGAGTACGCCGGCGTCCTGAACGGCGCCAAGAACCCGGCCGCCGCCGCGAAGGTCGTCGACTGGCTCCAGTCCACCGAGGTCCAGTCCACGATCCCGGACCTCATGTACATGTACCCCGTCGACCCGGCCGCGACGATCCCCGCCGCGTGGAAGAAGTTCGCGCCGCTCGCGACGAAGCCCCTCGACGTGCCCGCCGCGGACATCACGCAGCACCGTGAGCAGTGGATCAAGGACTGGACGGCTGCTGTCGTTGGCTGATGTCGTGCTCGGTCGGGTCCCGGGCGCCGGGCGGGGGTGTCGCGCGCGATCTTCCATCCGCCTCGCTCGTTCCTCGCTCGGCTCCCGCCAGACCCGCCACGATCGCGCGCGACACCCCCGCCCGACGCCCGTCCTGCACCACGCGGGCCTGGCCTTGGCGTCCGCATCCCTCCGTCTGACGGCGCCCGGGCATGCGGGTTGCGTCGGTCTTCGGGTTCCGGTCCTGCCCGACGACGGCGCATGGCCCGGGCGCCCGGGGCGACGCTCAGGCTGTGGCTGCGCCGTCGGGCCGGGCGAGCACGCCGAGATGGGGGAATCCGCTTCGACCTGGCTCGGAAGAACAAATTCCCCCGTCTCGCGAGGTACCCCGCCGGGAGGCCTGCTTCGCGAGGGGGCGCTATCGGCAGGGAGGGCGAGCCGTGAGCGCAGCACGTGACCGCTCGGTCGTACCCACCGTCCGGCTGCGGGCCGAGATGCGGAGATCTGCGGACGGCGCGCCGCGGAACTGCAGATCACCGCATCTCGCGGGCTGCGCCGTCGGGCAGCCCGCCACAACAGCACCTCGCCCGACGGCGAACCGGATTACGCGGGTCGTCGGCGCGCCCCAGCAGGAACGCGAGGCGTACGCGCCGGCGAGCCCCGCGGCGCCCTGGCGAGCCCGGGTGCGGGCCTGCGAAGGCGACCTGACAGCAAGGGGTCGGGAGGGGTTCGTGCACGCGACCGTGGCGGTTCTGGCGGGAGGACCCGAGGAACGAGGGTCCGGATGGTAGGTCGCGCGCACGAACCCCTCCCGACCCCGGACGGAACCGGGCGTCCGCACCGGATCGCGCCCACGGCGACCCGGGCGACGCTGTGGGGGCTCGCCGTCGTCGTTCCCCTCGCGTTCCTCGTCATCTTCTTCGCGTGGCCCGTCCTCACCCTCGTCGGCAAGGGGTTCGTCGTCGACGGGCACCTGGACCTCGGTGGGTTCGGTGAGGTGTTCAGCACCCTGCGCACGTGGCGGATCGTCGGGCTGACGTTGGGCCAGGCGGTGCTGGGGACGGTGTTGTCGGTGCTGCTCGGGGTGCCGGGGGCGTACGTGCTGTTCCGGTGCCGCTGGCCGGGGCGTGGGCTGGTGCGGGCGCTGGTGACGGTGCCGTTCGTGCTGCCGACGGTCGTGGTGGGGGTGGCGTTCCGGTCGCTGCTGGTCGAGGGGGCCCGTTGGGGTTCCTGCACCTGGACGGGACGTTCACGGCGATCGTGCTGGCGCTGGTGTTCTTCAACTACACGGTGGTCGTCCGGACGGTCGGCGGGTTGTGGGCGCGGCTGGATCCGCGGGCGGAGCAGGCGGCGCGGGCGTTGGGGGCGTCGTCGTGGCGGGCGTTCCGCACGGTGACGTTGCCGGCGCTGGCGCCGGCGATCGCGAGCGCGGCGAGCATCGTGTTCCTGTTCTGCGCGACGGCGTTCGGGGTGGTCCTGGTCCTGGGCGGGTTGCAGTTCGGGACGATCGAGACCGAGATCTGGATCCAGACGACGCAGTTCCTGGACCTGCGGACGGCGTCGGTGCTGTCGGTGGTGCAGCTCGTCGTGGTGGCGGTGGTGCTGCTCGTGGCGTCGCGGACGCGGGCGCGTCGGGAGCGGGCCCTGAGCCTGGGGTCGGACCGCGCGTCGGACCGGCGGCTGCGCCTGTGGGGGCGGGGCCCGGACGGCACGCGGTCGGTGCTGGGGGTGATCTGGTGCCGTTCGCGGTGACGGTCGTCGTCGTGGTGGTGCTGCTGGCGACGCCGCTGGTGAACCTGCTGGTCCGGTCGTTGCACGTGGACGGCGCGTGGTCCCTGGGGAACTACCGGGCGCTGGGCTCGACGGGGGACCGGGGCGCCCTGAGCGTCACGGTGTGGGCCGCGACGTGGAACTCGGTGCGGATCGCGCTGGTCGCGACGGTGATCGCGCTGGTGGTCGGCGGGCTCGTGGCGCTCGTCGTGTCCCGGCGCCCGCGGCGCCGGGTCGGGCGCCGAGCGGTCGCGACGCTGGACTCGCTGTTCATGCTGCCGCTGGGGGTGTCGGCCGTGACGGTGGGCTTCGGGTTCCTCGTGACGCTCGACAAGCCGCTCGGGCTCCCGGTCGACCTGCGGACCGCGGGCCTCCTGGTGCCGATCGCGCAGGCGGTCGTCGCGGTGCCGCTCGTCGTCCGGACCGTGCTGCCCGTGCTGCGGGCCATCGACCCGCGGCTGCGCGAGGCGGCCTCGACGCTCGGCGCGGCGCCCGGGCGCGTCCTGCGGACGGTCGACGTGCCTCTGGCGGCCCGGTCGCTCGGCCTCGCGGTGGGCTTCGCGTTCGCGGCGAGCCTGGGAGAGTTCGGGGCGACGTCGTTCCTCGCGCGCCCGGACGCCGCGACGCTGCCGGTCGCGATCTTCGACCTGATCGGCCGCCCGGGGCAGGGGAACTACGGCATGGCGCTCGCGGCGTCGTGCGTGCTGGCGGCCCTGACGGCCGCGGTGATGCTGGCCGCCGAGCAGCTGCGCGGCGAGCGTGACGGAGGTGAGCTGTGAGCGAGGGGCTGGCGGTGCGGGACGTCGTCGTCCGGTACGACACGGGCAAGGGGGCCGTGACGGCCGTCGACGGTGTGTCGATCGACGTCGCGCTCGGGGAGGTGCTCGCGCTCCTCGGGCCGAGCGGCTGCGGAAAGTCGAGCCTGCTGCGGGCGGTCGCGGGGCTCGAGCCGGTCGTGGCGGGCCGGGTGACGTGGGACGGCTCCGACCTCGACGGCGTGCCCGTGCACCGGCGCGGCTTCGGGCTGATGTTCCAGGACGGCCAGCTCTTCCCGCACCACACGGTCGCGGGGAACGTCGAGTACGGGCTGCGGGTCGCGCGGACGCCGCGCGACGCGCGGCGCGAGCGGGTCGCGGAGCTGCTGGGCGTCGTCGGGCTCGAGGGGTACGGCGGCCGGCAGGTCGCGACGCTCTCGGGCGGCGAGCGGCAGCGGGTCGCGCTGGCCCGCGCGCTCGCGCCGCGGCCGCGGCTGCTGCTGCTCGACGAGCCCCTGTCCGCGCTGGACCGCGGCCTGCGCGAGCGCCTCGCGACCGACCTGCGCGTGGCCCTGCGGGAGACCGGCACGACCGCCGTCTTCGTGACGCACGACCACGACGAGGCCTTCGAGGTCGCCGACCGGGTCGCCGTGATGGCGCATGGGCGTGTGCTGCAGGTCGCGACGCCGCCCGAGCTGTGGCGAGCCCCGGCGTCGCGCGCGGTCGCCGAGTTCCTGGGCTATCAGGCGTCCTGGCCGGCTTCCGCGCTCGAGCGGGGCGACATGTCAGAACCTGATGCCCGTATACGGGAGCGTGGTTCTGACAGGTCGGTGGCGGTCGGGCCCACGGGCCTCCGCGTCCTGCCCGACGACGGCGCAGCGCCCACCGCGCACACCTGGCCCGCGACCGTGGTCGAGTCGCTGTTCCGGCCGCGGGGCGTCGAGGTCACGGTCGACGTCGACGGCCCGGTCGGCGTGGAGCGGCTCGTGGCGGTGGCGGGCACCACCGCGCCCCAGCCGGGGACGCGGGTGCGGGTCGCGCTGGACCGGGCGGGCTGCGCCGTCGTCGGGCGGGAGGCGCCCGCGCCGCAGGAGTCCGTCCCGACCACCCCGTAGGGCGTGCCCGGCGCGCCCTCGCGAGGGGTAGACCTCCCGCAAGACGCGATATATCGTGTCTGGATGATCGAGCCGACGACGACACCGGGACGCGCCGACGAGGCGGTCGCGACGCCGCCGCCGTCCCTCTGGCACAACCGCCCCTACATGCTCCTCATGACGGGCAAGACCGTCGAGGTCGTGGGCTCCGGGATGGCGACGTTCGCGGTGCCGCTCCTCGCGCTCGCGCTCAGCGGCTCGCTGGTCGTCGCGGGTGTGATCGGGGCCGTCGCGCAGATCGGCGCGCTCGCCGCGACCATGCCCGCCGGGGTCATCGCGGACCGCTGGGACCGTCGCACCATCGTCGTCGCGTGCAGCGTCCTCGGGCTCGCGGCCTGGGGCAGCCTCGGTGTCGCCTGGCTCCTCGGCGGCATCACCACCGGGCACCTCGCGGTCGCCGCGTTCCTCGCGGCCGTCGCGCGCTCGGTCTACGAGCCGTCCGAGTCGGCAGCGATCAGGCACGTCGTCCCGACGCCGCAGCTCGGCTCCGCGATGGCCGCGGTCCAGGGCCGGTCGGCCGTCGCGAGCCTCGTGGCAAGTCCCCTCGGCGGGCTCCTCTACGCCGTCTCACGCGTCCTGCCGGCGCTCGCGGGCGCCGTCGGGCACCTCGTCGCGCTGGTCTGCGCGCTCGCGGTGCGGGTACCGCTGGGTGATCCCGTGAGGCACCGGAGCGAGCGCGAGCCGATGCGTCGCGAGTTCGACGAGGGCTGGCGCTACGTCATGTCGATCCCGTTCCTGCGCGCGTCGCTCGGGGTGTTCGCGCTGGTCAACCTGACGTTCAACGGGCTCTACGCCGGGCTGAACCTGCACCTCGCCGACCTGCACACCCCTCCGTTCCGGATCGGCCTGATCGACGGTGTGGGCGGCGCGGCGATGCTCCTCGGCTCGCTCGCCGCCGGACGGTTGATCGCGCGGTTCCGCGTCGGCCCGCTGGCCGTCGTCCTGCTGCTCGTCGTCGTCGTGGGCACTGCGGTCATCGCCTTCTCAGGGGCGTACGCCGGCTACCTCGTCGGGATGGCGATCGCCGGCCTCGCGGTCCCGGCCCTCAACGCAGGGCTGATCGGGTACGCGGCCGCCATCACGCCAGGCGCCCTCCAAGGGCGGATGAACGCTGTCCTCATGCTGTGCACGGCCGGCCTCACGCCGCTCTCCCCGTTCCTCGCGGGTGTCATGCTCAGCGTCTGGGGTCCGACCTGGACCTTCGGGATCTTCGCGGCCGGCCTCGCCGCGAGCTGGGCGATCGTGGCGTCGGTGCGCTCGATCCGCAGGATCGGAACGCCGGACACCTGGGCCGACGACGCCGTCGTCTGGCCGCCGCGCGGCGCCGCCGGCCGGGGCGAGGCTTCCGAGCGACCGTGAGGTCGCCCGCCGTCGCGCACGACGCCGTCCTCACCGCCCAGGCGACGGCATCCGCGTGAAGGCGTCGGCCACCCGGAGCTGACCGGACGAGAATGATGCCGTCGTCGCGAACGCAGGCTTCGGCGCGATAGGTGAGGTCTGCGTACCCGTCTGATCGGGTGCGCTCCCTGTCGTGAGGTTGTGCACGGCCGAGCAGATCAGCGAGGCGACGACCGGCGGCGACGCTTCGACAGAGCTCCAGGACGGCGGCTGAACAATCCGCGGCCCAGGCGAGACCGCGAGGTACTCGGCGGACGCGGTGTCCGCCTGCCACCGAAGCTTTGCGGACGCGCTCACGACGGCGGCCCTCTTGACCACCGACTTCGTGCGGGCCGCCTTGGCGAGCGCGGAGGCGGTCTGCTTCCCGACCACCCCGTCGACCTTCAGCCCCGCGTCGTGCTGAAAGGCGCGGACCGCATGGGAGGTGGCGGGACCGAACCTGCCGTCGACGCGGACCGGATGGCCGTGCACGCCGAGGCGGACCTGTACTGCGCGCACCTGAGGTCCGGTGGCTCCGAGGGCGAGACCGTGGGTGCTGGCGCGCGGCGACGACGTGGTCGGCGTGTGCCCGCTCGTGCCCGTCGAGTGGAGGTCTGACGAGCGGGATTCGTACCCGGTGGTGGGTTTGGACGCGACCTTGGGTTTGGGCGAGGCCTTGGTGCGCTTCGACGTGGGCTTGGGTTTGGGCGAGGCCTTGGTGTGCTTCGACGTGGGCTTGGGCTTGGGCGAGGCCTTCGTAGGCTTCGAGGCCGACTTCGCCTGCGGGTACGCCGCGAAAACCTCGGCTACGTAGGTGTGACCGTTCTTGGTGGCCCACCCGACGCCGAGGGACGTGAACGAACGGTTGAGGATGTTCGCGCGGTGCCCCGCGGACGCCATGAACGCCTGGTGCAAGACCTTCGCGCTGCCGGTGGTCGTGAAGCCCACGTTCTCACCCCATGCGGACCAGCCGGAGCGTATCCGCGACGGGGTCGACGGGTTGTGAGCGAGAGTGTCGGTTGCCGCCATGTGGTTGGCCCACGACTGGGCGACCGCGTTGAGGGAACCGTCATATCTGAGGGTTCTCAGGCCTGCGGAGGCTCGCGCGGCGTTGATGTCCGCGGCGAGCGTGCCCGGCCCGGACGCGTGTGCCGCACTCGGTGCGACGAACAGCGTGGCTCCGGCGACGACGACCGCGGCGAGCCACGCGCGGATTCTCCCCTGCGCACGAGTCATTCACCCATGGTGTGGAACTTCACCCGATCGCGCACGTCGAACCGTTTCGACGTGCGGGAATCGGTTGTTGCTACTACGGTCTGCCTGCGGTGGTCGCGCGACGGCGTCGCGCAGCCCGCCGAGCAAGAAGATTCTCCGCCGAGCAAGCGGGGAACGGCCGCTTGCTCGGCAGGAAACCTGCTTGCTCGGCGTGAGGCCGGCGGGGGACGTGAAGTCCGCGAGCCTCAGCCTGCCGGGCTCGCGGTGCCGGTCGTGGGGGAGCACGGGTTGCTGCTGTCCTCGATGCAGCCGTACTCCACGCGGCGGCCGTCGTCGTACGCCCAGAGCTGCGCGGTGGCGCCGTCCGGGACGGCCAGCCCGACGGAGACGACGCCCGCCCCGTGGTCGGGCCGTGCGACCGCGGTGGTGCGGACGTCGCCGTGGGCGCGGAAGACGAGGTCGAGGCCCTTCGAGCAGTGCTTCGAGGCACGGACGCAAGTGGCCGAGGCGCTGACCGACGCGGCGTCAGGGGGCAGCGACGTCTGCGTGGTCGCGGGGGCCGGCTTCGGCTTGCGCCGTCGTCTGTGCGGCGACGCCACCGCGACGACTGCCACGCGTGTTCGGGACTGCTGCACGAACGGGTGACAGGTGATCTCAGGCGGCGAGTGCGACCTGAGTGGTGATGATGGTCTCGAACTCGATCGGGGTCAAACGTCCCAGACGCTGCTGGCGACGGCGCCGGTGGTAGGTGCGTTCGATCCAGGTGATGATCGCGATTCGCAGGTCGTGGCGGGTGGACCACCTGCGCCGGTCCAGGACGTTCTTCTGCAGGAGCGCGAAGAACGACTCCATCGCGGCGTTGTCACCGGCGGAGGCGACCTGGCCCATGGATCCGACCAGGTCATGACGTCGCATCGCGGCCAGGAATTTCCGGCTTCGAAACTGGCTGCCCCTGTCGGAGTGGACGATGCATCCGGCCACGTCGGCACCGTCCACGGCCCGCCGGGCGACGGCGTTCTCGAGCGCCCGGACGGCCAGGGAGGACTTCATCCGGTCGCTGATGGAGTACCCGACGATCCGGTTCGAGTACACGTCCTTGATAGCGCACAGGTAGACCTTTCCCTCGCCGGTGGGATGCTCGGTGATATCCGTCAGCCACAGCTCGTTCGGTGCCTCGGCGGTGAAGTCCCGGTTCACGAGGTCGTCATGCGCGGGCGGCCCGGGTCGCTTGCCGCCCTTGCCCTTCTTCTTCCCGAACACGCACCACCACGAGTTCTCTGCGCAGCGACGCCACATGGTTCGGTCGCACGCCTCGTGCCCGGCCTCGCGGGCCTCGTCCGCGAGCAGCCGGTACCCGTACTCCGGGTCGTCACGGTGGGCGTCGAACAGGGCGTTGGCGAGGTAGGCCTGCTCCAGCTCACGGTCGGTCACCGGCTGCGCGAGCCACCGGTAGTAGGGCTGGCGAGCGAGTTCGAGCACCCGGCACGTCACCGCGACGGGGATCCCGTCACCGGCGAGCTCACGGACGAGCGGGTAGCTCATTTTCCCGGCAGGTGCGCCTGGGCGAAGTACGCCGCAGCCCGGCGGAGCACCTCGTTCTCCTGCTCGAGCAGACGCACCCGGCGACGTGCTTCGCGCAGCTCGGCCGACTCGGACGCGGTCACGCCGGGCTTGGCGCCGTCCTCGACGTCAGCGGCGTGCATCCAGTTGCGCAGGCACGACTCGGAGATGCCGAAGTCCTTCGCGATCTGCTTGACCGGGGCCTCGCCGCGACGGGCGACAGCCACGACATCGTCGCGGAACTCCTTGGGATGGGGTGCGGGCACAAGGCACATCCTTCCAGTGACGCCTCACGGCACCACAAGTGAGGTGTCACCTATCCGTGCAGCAGTCCCTTCGGATCACCGGCACAGTGTCCACCCCGTGCGATGAGTCGCCGCAACGCGGTGGACGCCGGTCAGCTCGTGACGTCCTTGCTCGTGAACCGCGCCCACGCGGCGGCGAGGAACACGACGACGTACGCGAGGTCGGTCAGCAGCCCGAGCGACAGGTCGTGCGTGTAGACCGGGTCGCGGAGCAGGTCGACGAGAGCGAGCTGGTGGTCGACGAGCAGCCACGGGTGCAGCCAGTGGAGCTGCTCGATCGAGTCGAGGATCCACATCGCGGTGCTGAGGATGATGATCCCGACGGTCGCGCCCATGGGCTGCTCGGTGAGCGTCGAGACGAACAGCCCGAGCGCCCCGAGCGCGGCGAGGTACGCGGTCACGTAGAGGACCACGAGCAGCAGCCGGACCAGTCCGGCGCCGAGCCCGAGCGTCGTCCCGGACAGCGTGACGACGGGGTGCAGCCCGAACAGCACGGCCCCCGCGACCAGCCCGACGACCGCCACCAGCACGACCCCGAGCAGCGCCCCGAGGACGAGCGCCACGTACTTCACGGCGAGCAGCCGCCCGCGCGTCACGGGCACGACGAGCAGCCCGCGCAGCGTCCCGACGTTCGCCTCGCCCGCGACCGCGTCCCCGGCGAGCACGGCGACGGCGAGCGGCAGGAAGAGGCCGATCTCGAGCGCGAGCGCGGCGAGCGCCACGAAGAACCCGTTGCCGGTGATCTGGTTGAGGAACGTCGC
Source organism: Luteimicrobium album (assembly GCF_030161555.1). GTDB lineage: Bacteria > Actinomycetota > Actinomycetes > Actinomycetales > Cellulomonadaceae > Luteimicrobium > Luteimicrobium album. The sequence goes on along the minus strand of NZ_BSUK01000001.1, from coordinate 1,033,354 downwards.
GTCGTCGCCGTTCGATGTCGGGTCCGCGACCTTCACGGCGATCGCGATGACGACCGGCACCGCGGCCAGCACCGCCAGCCCGACCTGGTTGCGCCGACGCCCGAGGATCAGCCGCAGCTCGGAGCGCAGGAACCGCAGCCACGCCCCGACGGCGCCGGGACGCGCGCCCTGCTCGGCCCGCCCGACGGCGTCCACGGGCTCGACGACCTCAGGCGCGTCCGCGGGCGCGGCCGGGAGAGCGTCACTCGTCGGCATCGAAACCTCCGCCGGTGAGCTCGATGAAGCGGTCCTCCAACGTCGCGTGCCGGACGACGAAACCGCGCACCGCGACGCCGGCCCCCACGAGCGCGGCGACCACCGCCTCGGGCGCGACGCCGTCGAGGGTCGCGGTGACGCCGTCGGGTGTGGGGGAGACGTCCGCGAGGCCGAGGCCGGCGAGGACCTCCGCTGCCCGCGTGGTGTCCGGGGTCGTGACCTCCGCCGAGGGGCGGGTCGACCCGAGGACGTCGGCGGACGAGCCCTGCGCGACCAGCCGCCCCGTCCGCATCACGCCGAGGTGCGTGCAGACCTGCTCGATCTCGGACAGCAGGTGGCTCGACACCAGCAGGGTCACGCCCTCCTGGTTCAGCCGCCCGATCAGGGTGCGGACCTCGCGCGTGCCCTGCGGGTCGAGGCCGTTGGTCGGCTCGTCGAGCACGAGCAGGTCGCGCGGCTGCAGGAGGGTCGCGGCGATCGCGAGGCGCTGCCGCATGCCGAGCGAGTAGGCGCGGAACCGTTTGCGCGCCGACCCGAGCAGGTCCACCCGGTCGAGCGCCTCGTCGACCCTCTGCGCGGACGTGCGCGGGTCGGCGAGGCGGTCGGCGGCGTCGAGCCGGGCCAGGTTCGCGCGCCCGCTCAGGTACGGGTGGAAGCCGGGCCCCTCGACCAGGGCCCCGACGCGCGGGAGGACGGTCGCGACGTCGTCGGGCATGCGGCCGCCGAGCAGGCGGACGTCGCCCGCGGTGGGGCGGACGAGCCCCAGGACCATCCGGATGGTCGTCGTCTTGCCCGACCCGTTCGGCCCCAGGAACCCGTAGACCGCGCCGCGCGGCACCGTCAGGTCCACGGCGTCGACAGCCGTCTGTCCGGTCTTCCCGCCGAACCTCTTGGTCAGGCCCGACGTCGCGAGGACGGGTGCGGCTGCGGCGTCGGCGGCGACGCTCACTGGGTCTGCGCGAGGGCCGACGTGACCACCGACGTCGGCACGGCGCCGACCGCCACGCGTCCGTCGTCCGTGAGGACGGCGGTGAAGAGCGTGCCCGCGAGGACGTGCCCGCTGCCCCAGTCACCCGAGACCGTCGGCAGAGTGTTCACGAGCGAGCCCGCCTCGCCGTTCTTCAGAGCGTTCTGCTGCTCGGTCGTGAGCGTCACGACGGCGACGGCGTCCCAGCCCTGGCCGACGACGTCGGGCTTCTGGGCGCCCGCCTGCAGCTCGGCCAGGGGCAGGTCGCCCGCGGTCGGGAGCTCGAGCTGCTTCACGGTCGCGCTCTTCGGGGCGGTGAACTCGAACGTCGAGTCAGCCGGGGTCCGGTAGCTGACCGACGTGAACCCGGCCTCGACGACGGGTGCGGTGCGCTTGGTCGAGTAGACCTCGACGCGCAGCGGCACGTGGGTCTTGGCGTCGACGGCGAGGGCGACCTTGTCGACCAGCGTGTCGTCCGTCTTCGGGTCGACCACGAGCTCGTAGGCGTCGTGCCCGGCCACGCGGGTGGTGCCGTCCGCGATGACCTTCGTCGTCGGGTCGACGGCGTCGAGCGCGGCCCGGGCGACGGCGTCGGGGGTCGTGAGCCCGGCGAGCCCCTCGGCGCTCCGCTTCTGCTTCTCCGTGCCCGACGACGACGGCAGCGTCGCGTGCGCGGCCGTGCGGTCCGCGCCCGACCACAGCCAGACGTCCGAGCCGTCGCGGATCACGTCGGACTCGCTGCCGTCCGCGAGGACGGCGACCTTCGAACGGTCCTGCCCGTCGGTCCACACGCGCACCGTGTGGGTGCCGGTGAGGAGCGACAACGCGCCCGTCGTGCCCTGGGCGCCGGCGCCCGTCACGCCGGCCGCGTCCGTCAGGCCCGGCACGCTCGGGAGGCCCAGGTCCGCCCTGACGGTCGCGGTGCCCTGCAGGGACTGCGCCGTCGGCTGCTGGAGGTCCACGAGGAGCTGCTCGGCCGTCGTCGGGGGCAGGTCGGGGCTGCCGGACGAGCGGGCCGTCGTGGCCGCGTTCGCCCCGACCGCGACGCCGGCGACGAGGACGACGGCCGCGCCCGGCACGATCCACCGGGCACGAGGGTGGCGCGTGAAGAGGCTCATACCCCGATCCTGCGCCTGTCGACGGGTCCGTGGCCAGGCCGCGCCCGCCCCCGACCGGGACCGCCACAGTTTCCCCACAGTCGGCCGCAGGCCGTGCCGGGGGACGGGGGCGCGGCTACCGTCGAACCATGACCGACTCCACCCAGGACGCGCCGGAGGACCCCGCCCGCGCGCAGGACCGTCGTCGTGCGGCCAAGATCCTCTACAAGCCGTTCGGCATCGTCAGCTCGATCGTCGGCGGGCTCGTCGCGGCGCGCGTGTTCCGGCTGATCTACAGGCGGGCCGTCCCGGGGCCCGAGGACCAGGCGCCCAAGCCCCTCGAGTCCGGTTACACCGCGCGGCAGGTCGTGATCGGGGCGCTGATCCAGGGCGCGATCTTCGCGGGCGTCAAGGCGCTCGTCGATCGGGCCGGGGCGCGCGCGTTCGAGCGGTGGACGGGGGAGTGGCCGGGCGACTGAGCTCGGCCTCTCCCACGTGTCAGAACGTGGTGCGCCTATACGGACACCACGTTCTGACAGCTCGGGGAGCGGTCAGGACGGGAGGCGGAGCTGCCAGCCCGCCCACCCGCCGTCGGGCCGGAACCCCAGCGCGACGTTGATGTCGAGCATCGGCCCGTTCTCCTCCGCGTTCCACGTGACGATGCGCCGGACGTCGGGTCGGCGCTCGGCCAGCGCCTGCAGGTTCGCGACCTTGAGGGCCATCCCGAGCCGGTGGCCCCGGTGCCCGGGATCGACGATGGTCGTGTCCTGGTCGGCGGTGGGGCGCGCGTCGTCGGGCTCGGCCGCGAGGACGAGCGCGGTGTAGCCGACGAGCCGGCCTGTCGGGACGTGCTCGGCGCCGCTGAGCAGGACCGTCTGCCCGCGTTCCGTGAACCGGGCCAGCCACGTCCGCATGCGGTCGGCGTCCCACGGGTCGGTCTCCACCTCGAGCCCGCCCGACGGCGCGTCCGTCATCATCCGGCTCTCGAGGGCAGCGACGTCGGCGAGCACCTCCTCGGGGAGGTCCCCGTCCCAGGTCCGGACCCGATAGTCGTCGCGGGAGTGCTCGGCGGCGGCCTCGGCGAAGCGGCGCAGCAGGCTCGGGTCGACGGGCAGGTCGAGGCGTGACATCCGCTCCATCTGCTCGAACGCGAGCCCGCGGGCCAGCGCGAAGCGCGTGGCGTCGTCGTCGGCGGGGATGCGGCCCGAGCCGGTCGAGGGCGCGAGCGCGCCCGGCCCGTCCGGCGGCTCGGTCGGGACGTTCGACCACACCTGCACGACGTGCCGTCCCATGCCGCGCACGAGATCGATGGCCGCCTCCCACAGGGCCGCTCCGATCCCGCGGCGGCGGTGGTCGGGGTGCACGTCGAGCTCGATCTCGACGGCGTCCGGGTTGGACGTCTGGAGCGCGCGGAGCCAGACGAACCCGACGACGTCGTCGGGCGAGGGGGCCACGGAGGCGGCTGCGTCGTCGGGCACGAGGACGGCGACGACGGCCTGGGTGCGCACGTAGTCGGCGTGCCACAGCTGCCCGAGCCGCTGGGCGACCGGGTCGGCGGCATCGGCATGACCGCGCGACGCGAGCTGCACGGCCCGGTCCACCCGGGCGACGCCGTGCACGAGCCAGGCGGCCGGGTCGTCGAGCGAGGCGGGGGCGTCGTCGGGGGTGAGCTGGACGAGCCGGAGCGTCGGTGCCATCGCTCCAGCGTGCGCGCGGGCGCCGGGCCGGTCCACCGCTTAACCGACCGGGTTGTCAGAACGTGGTGAGGCTCGAGACTCACCACGTTCTGACAACCCGGTCGGTGAGGCGTTGGACAATGGGGCGATGCGGGTCGACGTGTGGCTGTGGGCGGTCCGGCTGGCGAAGAGCCGGTCGGTCGCGACGGCGTGGTGCCGTGCCGGGCACGTGCGGGTCAACGGGTCCCGGGTCAAGCCGGCATCGTCGGTCAAGGTCGGGGACACGGTCGAGTTCCGCACCGACCGTGACCGCGTCGTCGACGTCGTGGCGCTGCTGCCCAAGCGGGTCGGCGCGCCCGAGGCCGTCGGGGCGTACGTCGACCGCTCGCCGGCTCCGCTGCCGCGCGAGTACGTCGCGCCGGCCGGGGTCCGCGACCGCGGGACCGGCCGCCCCACCAAGCGCGACCGCCGCGCGCTGGATCATCTGCGCGGCCGCGACTGACGCCGTCGTCGGGCCCGGACGTGTCAGAAGCTCGTGAGCCTCGAGGCTCACGAGCTTCTGACAGCTCAGGGAGAGGCGGGTCAGCAGGAGCTGACGAGCGTCCAGGGTCCCCACTGCTCGTTGCTGGGCGTCTGGCCCTGCGTCCACCAGTTCGCGCGCCAGATCTTCCCGTCGTACGACGCGAGGTCACCGCCGAGGTAGACGCTCGACGACGCCCACGCGGCGGCGCTGCACGTGCCGGGATCGGTCGGCGTGGTCGGGTCGGTGGGGGTGGTCGGGTCGGTCGGCGTGCCACCGTCGCCGGGGTCGGTGCCGTCCGCGACGACGTGCAGGTCGACGCACGAGTAGAACGCGTTCGCCGTGTCGGCGATGTTCCAGCGGGCGAGGATCGTGTGGTCACCCGTGGGCAGGCCCTCGATGGTCTGCGAGATGTTCGAGGCGGGCTGCTCGTTGCCGCCGTCGAACGTCCGGTACAGGACGCCGTCGAGGAAGTACTCCCACGACGCCGTCGAGTGCGCCGCGGTCAGGTTCCACTGGAACGTCACGGTGGTGCCGGTGGTCGTCCGGGGCCAGGGCAGGCTCGCGTCGTCGAGGATCGTGTAGCTGCTTCCCCCGCTGCACTGCGTGGAGCCCTTGGGGGCCTCGACGCTCTGTGGCTCGTACTTGATCTGGCCGCAGTCGAAGGACGTCTCTCCTCGGCGCAGAACCCTTGGCGGCTCTCGGGGGACGTGATCCAGCCGTGGGCGTTCGCGGCCGGTGCGGCCAGGAGCGGGGTGAGCAGCGCCGCGGCGGCCGCGGCCATCGCGACGAGCGTGGCTCGGATGCGGGTCATGGGTTCTCGCTTCCTTGCGTGAGGTGTCGGCCCGGCGCCGACCCCACGGCCGCGCGCCCCAGCTCGACCTGACCACTTCACGCTAGGGAAGCGAGAGAACCGGCACAATCGTGCGATTCCCGTACGGGTTTCCCGTCAGACGACGCGGCGGAGCCACCCGCGCAGGTCGGGCGTGCGCCCGTACTGGAGGTCGAGGAGCGTCGACCGCAGCCGGAGGCTCGTGGCTCCCGGCGTGCCGTCGCCGACCTGCTGCTCGTAGCCCGCGCCGGTGCCGTCCTCGCCGCGGATGCCGACTACCGGGGTGATCACGGCGGCCGTGCCCGCGGCGAAGACCTCGGTGACCGAGCCGTCGGCGAGGCGCTCGCGCAGCTCGGCGAGCCCGACGCGCCGCTCCACGGGCGTGAGGCCGAGGTCGGGGGCGAGCTCGAGGAGGCTGTCCCGGGTCACGCCTTCGAGGATGCTCCCGAGCGCGGGGGTGAGGAGCTCGCCGTCGGCGGTGACGAGGAAGACGTTCATGGTGCCGGCCTCTTCGAGCCAGGCGTGCTCCTCGCCGTCGAGGTAGAGGACCTGGTCGCAGCCGCGGTCGCGAGCCTCGGCCTGCGCGGCCAGGCTCGCTGCGTAGTTGCCGCCCGTCTTGGCGTCGCCCGTGCCGCCGCGTGACGCGCGGACGTACCGGTCGGTGACCCAGAGGTTGACTCCGTGGACGCCGCCGCTGAAGTACGCGCCGGCGGGACTCGCGACGACCCCGAACGTCGCCTCGTGCGCGGGCCGCACGCCGAGGAACGCCTCGGTCGCGATCATGAAGGGCCGTAGGTAGAGGCTGGTCTCCTGGCCGTCGGGCGCGTCGGGGACCCAGGCGGCATCGGCCCGCACGACCGCCTCGACCGCCGCGACGAAGTCGTCCTCGTCGAGCACGGGCAGCGCGAGGCGCTGGGCCGAGCGCGCGAAGCGCCGCGCGTTCTGGTCGGGCCGGAACAGCCACACGCTGCCGTCCGCGTGGCGGTACGCCTTGAGGCCCTCGAAGATCTCCTGCCCGTAGTGCAGGACGGCGGCCGCGGGGTGGAGCGTGAACGGCTCGAGCGGGTGCACGGCGGCGTCGTGCCAGCCGTCGTCGAACGTCCAGCGGGCGGTCGCCATGTGGTCGGTGAAGTACCGGCCGAAGCCCGGGTCTGCCAGGGCTGCGGCGCGTTCCGCGGCGGGGACCGGCTGGGACGAGGGGCGAAGATCCAGGTCGAGCGGCATTTCCGCATCGTACGGCGAAGTGCTCGGCCGGGTGGCCGCGCGCTCTGTGTTACGGGTGAGTAACATGCTCGCGACAGCGCTGTCCGGGCTCTTCTCAGCCCGTCGCACGCGACGTAGCGTGACGACGCAGCACGGCCAGGTCCACCCGCGTCGGGTCCGGTGGACGACGGTGTCCGAGGCGACCGGTGACCCCGGTCGGACCGAGGTGCCCTGGCCTCCCGCAACCCGGAGTCGAAGGGGATAACCGCGCATGACGCCATCAAGCAATCGAGCCGGACGGGACCGGCATCTCAGAACTGACAGCAGGGGAGTGAGGGTGGTGGCCGCCGTTGCCGCCACCCTCGTCGCGTCGGTCGGCGTTGCTGCCTCCGCGACCGCCGCCGACGGAGGTCCGAACGCGACGCCGGCACCTGTCGCGACGTCTCACGCCGTCGACCCGAGCACCAAGCTCGCGGGCTCGCTCGGGACGTCGGTCAAGGGCCGCCACTCCGTCTTCGTCCAGCTCGCCGGCCACGGCGCCGCCGACGCCTCCGCCGACGCGAGCAGCACGACGACGCAGAAGAAGGCCGCTGCGAAGGCGCGGCGGTCCGCTGTCGCCAGGACCGCGTCGTCGGTGGTCGGCACCGCCAAGGCGCACGACGACGACGCCACGAAGCTCTTCGAGGTCTCCAACGCCGTCCCCGGGGTCGCGGTCAACGCGGACGGTGCGGCGATCGAGGCCCTCGCGAAGCGCTCCGACGTCGTGAAGATCACGCCGCTCGTCCCCAAGAAGGTCTCGAACGCCAGCACCGCCAACCTCACCCAGGCCCTGGCGACGTGGCAGGACTACGGGAACACGGGCAAGGGCGTGTCGGTCGGCATCATCGACACCGGCATCGACCACACGCACGCCGACTTCGGCGGGCCGGGCACGGTCGCGGCCTGGGACGCGGCGCACGCGGACAGCGCGGGCGCGTGGACCCCGACCGCCAAGGTGGTCGGCGGCTACGACTTCGTGGGCGACGACTACGACGCCGACCCGCAGGACGAGACGTACCAGCCGGTCCCGCACCCCGACGCGAACCCGCTCGGCTGCAACGACCACGGCACGCACGTGTCCGGCACGGTCGCCGGGTACGGGGAGAACGCCGACGGCTCGACGTTCAAGGGCAGCTACAAGAAGCTCACCGCGGACAAGCTCGCGGCGATGAAGATCGGCCCCGGCATGGCCCCCGAGGCGTCGCTGTACGCGCTCAAGGTCTTCGGCTGCGACGGCTCGACCGACGAGGTCATCCCGGCGCTCGACTGGGCGCTCGACCCGAACGGTGACGGCAACTTCTCCGACCACCTCGACATCGTCAACATGTCGCTGGGCTCGGACTACGGCGTCGTGGACGACCCCGAGAACGCCGTGATCGACAACCTCGCGAAGCACGGCGTCCTGCCGGTCATCGCGATGGGCAACAACGGCGACCTCACCGACACGGGCGGTGCGCCCGGGAACGCGGTCCGCTCGCTCGCCGTCGCGAGCTCGGTGGACGCCTACCAGCTCCGGGACGGCCTGAAGGTCAACGCTCCCTCCGACGTCGCGGGCACGGTCGCGGGCCAGTTCTCGACCGCCTACGACTGGGCGAACAAGGCTCCCGTGACGGCCGACGTCGTCACGCTGTCCAGTGCGAACGCCGACGGCTGCGCCGCGCTGTCCGCCGAGGACGCCGCGAAGGTCAAGGGCAAGATCGCCTGGCTCGTCTGGGACGACAACGACGCGACGCGCAAGTGCGGCTCGGCCGCACGGGCCGACTTCGTGGCCGCTGCCGGAGCCTCCGGTGCGATCTTCACGTCCGGCCTCGACGTGTTCGGCGCGGGGATCCTCGGTGACGACAAGATCCCGGTCATCCAGCTCCCGAAGACGGCGACCGACCGCCTGCAGTCCGCGGTGGACGCCGGCACGCTCAACGTCACGTTCGACGGGTCCCTCGCGGCGACCATCAAGGACGTCACGCCGTCCATCACGGACACCGTGAGCTCGTTCAGCTCGCGCGGCACCCACGGCTCGCTCGGGGTCGTGAAGCCGGACGTCACGGCGCCCGGCGACACCGTCGCCTCGGCGGGCCTGGGCACCGGCAACGGAGTCCTGGTCGAGTCGGGCACGTCGATGGCCACCCCGCACGTCGCGGGCATCTCCGCGCTCGTCAAGGTCGCGCACCCCACGTGGAGCACGGAGCAGCTCAAGGCCGCGATCATGAACACCGCGGACCACGACCTGTACACGGGCGACGACAAGACGGGCGACATCTTCGGCCCGGCCCGCGTGGGCTCCGGCCGCGTCGACGCGCTGGGCGCTGTCAACACCTCGGTGCTGGCGTACGACACCGACGTCAAGGGTGCGGTCTCCGCGTCCTTCGGCGTCGTGGCTGTGCCGGTCACCAAGGCCGTCAAGACGCTCAAGCGCACGGTCAAGGTCCAGAACACCGGGAGCAAGGCGACGACGGTCACGCTCAGGTACCAGGGCATCGTCAAGCAGCCGGGTGTCACCTACACGGTGAGGCCGGCCGCGATGAACCTCAAGGCGCACTCGAGCAGGACCGCGACCGTCACCATGACGATCGTCACCAAGTCGCTGCGCAAGACGCTCGACCCGACCATGGCCGCGACCCAGACCAACCCGTACACGGGTGCGGCCGAGGCCCGGCAGTACGTCGCCGACGCGTCGGGTCGTCTGCTCGTCAAGCCCGCGGGCAAGTCTGCTCTTCGGGTCCCGGTCTACGGGGCGGCGAAGCCGACGTCGACCACGTCGACCAAGGCGACGACGTTCCGCAGTGGCAAGAACACCCTCACGGCGCTGACCCTCAAGGGCCACGGCGTCGCGCAGGGCAAGGGCTCGACGGCGTTCACGTCTCTGGCGTCCGTGCTCCAGCTCGGGGCGAAGAGCCCGAGGCTGCCGGTCTGCCGCGGCACCCAGACGGACGGCTGCACGACGAACACCACGGACACCTCGGGTGACCTGCGGTACGTCGGCGCCGGCTCGACCAAGGGGCTGCACGGCTACGCCGACGGCACGCTCACCTTCGGCATCGCGTCGTGGGGCGACTGGGCGACCATCGGCAACATGGTCATCCCGTACGTGGTGATCGACACGAACGGCGACGGCAAGGCCGACTACGAGGTGGACGTCCAGAACGCCACGTCGACGGACCTGCTCGAAGCGCTCGTGCTCGACCTGAACGACCGGGATCCGGACACGGGTGCGCCGACGCCGGTGAGCGTCTCGCCCGTCAACTACAACGAGGGCGACGTCGACACCAACGTGTTCGACAACAACGTCCTGCTGGTCCCCGTCGACCCGGCGGCGATCGGCGTGAAGAAGACCGACACGTCGTTCCCGATCACCTACCAGATCGGGACGTACTCCGGGTACACGGGCGCCGACATCGACGACTCGTCGGCGATCCAGTTCGACGTCGCCGACCCGGGGTCGTCGTCTCCAGCCCGCTGTACGTCGACCAGGGCGGGAGCTCGATCGTGTACTCGCTCGGCTCGGACGTCGCGAAGAAGGGCACCGACGCGCTCGTCCTGCATCTGCAGGGCACGAAGGGCAAGCGTGCCGAGGTGGTGCACCTGCCCAAGGCGTCCAAGCCGAAGGCCGCGCCGCACGGCAAGGAGCACGCGCCGTCGTACTCGCACCTCAAGGGCCACACGCACGCGTGGTCGCTGAGGGGCGCGAACGACTGACACACCGCTGGACGAAGGCCGCGGCCCGGTGGGATCCTCCCGCCGGGCCGCGGCCGTGCTCAGGCCTCGAGATCGGCCCAGCCCGCGATGTCGACGCCGTGGTTCTCCGGGGACGCGACCGTCCAGGTCCTCGGCAGGAACTCGCCGCTGACCACGCGACCCCCGGTCGCCACCGCAGCGCGCGTGCGCTCCTCGGTGAGCTCGGCGGGCAGCGACAGGTCGATGTGCGTGCGCCCCCGACCCGGACGCACGTCGGCGCCCCCTCTCCTGGGTGGTGAGCTACTGCACGTCCTGCACCAGACAGAACGGGTGTCCGGCCGGGTCGGCGTAGACGCGGAACCGGTCGGCCGGGTGGCCGTCCTCCTCGGGCGTGCCGCTGATGGGCCGCGCCCCCGCCGTGACCGCGGCGTCGTGCGCGTCCTCGAGCCGGTCGACGGCGACGTCGAGGTGCACGCGACCGACCGTCGAGTCCCGTGACCACGGCGGAGGGGTCGCGGTGGAGCGCTGGAAGGCCAGACGAGGGCCGTCGTCGGGGGCGACGAGGACGAGCCAGTCGTCGCCGTCGGGGTCCCACTCGGCGTGGCCCGGCGCGTACGGCCATTCGAGGAGCTCGCGGTAGAACTCGGCGAGCTCGCGCGGCTGGGGGCAGTCGAGGACGATCTCCCGCAGACGCAGCGTGGTCACGAGTGCGCCCCCTCGAGCTGGTTCTCCAACCACGCGACGTCGCGCGGGGCCTCGGCGTGCGTCTCGCAGATCACCGGCGCCCCCACGGCCTCGACCAGGGACACCAGCACGGCCGGGTCGATCTGACCGTCCGTGAGGCTCGCGTGCCGGTCGGCGCCCGACCCGAACGCGTCCCGGCTGTTGTTGGCGTGGACCAGGGAGACCGTCCCGACGACGGCGCTCACGTCCGCGGGCGCCGTCTCCAGCGCGATGCCGCTCGCCCACGCGTGGCACGTGTCGAGGCAGAAACCCAGCGGCACGCCGGCCTTCTCCGCCGCCGGCGCGACCACGGACCAGAGCTGCTCGATACGCTCGAGCCCGCGCGCCATCGCGCCGTCACCGCCCGCGGTGTTCTCGATCAGCACGGGGACCTCGGACTCCAGCGGCTCGATCGCCTTGCGCCAGTTGTCGAAGCCGACCTCGAGCGCGTCCCCCTTGCCGACGTGCCCGCCGTGCACGATCACGCCCTTCGCCCCGATCAGCGCGGCGCCCGTGACCATCTGCTGCAGGAGCTTGCGGGACGGGATGCGGATCCGGTTGTTCGTGCTCGCCACGTTGATGACGTACGGCGCGTGGACGTAGAGGTCGAGGTCCGCCGCCTTCGCGGCGTCCCGGAGGGCCGCGGCGCGCTCCTCGGGGGCGGCGTCGTCGGACCCGTGCACGGGGAATGTGAACTGCGGGCCTTTCCAGCCCTGCGGGTCGCCCAGGAACACCTGGGCCTGGGCAGCGCCCATGTCGAGAGACTGGGCGACGGCGTCGTGCTGGTCCACGTGAGCTCCGATGCGCATGGAGCCCAACCTACGCGGCGCCACCGACCGTCTGCCCGGGCGCCTCGTCGGCCACGGTCGCGCCATCGTCGGCGGGGACGACGACCGCGTCCGTCGGCACCTTGCGCGGCATGAGCAGCACGGCCACCAGCAGGAGAGCAGCGCCTGCGACGACGCCGACGAACACCCGGTGGACGGCGGTCGCGAGCTCCGGCCCCGAAGGGTGGCCGGCGTGCGTTCCGAGGGTCGCGTTGACGCCCGCGCCGTAGACGGCGACGCCCACGGCCGAGCCGATCGAGCGGGCGAACATGTTGGCGCTCGTGACGACGCCGCGCTCCGACCAGCCGACGCTCGACTGCGCCGCGACCATCGTGGGGACGGCGCTGAATCCCATCCCGACCCCGACGACGAGGCAGAAGGCGCCGACCTCCCAGGGCGTCGACGTGTCGTCGAGCATGAGCAGCAGGGCCGCGCCGAGGGCGACGATGACGGCGCCCAGCAGCGACGTCGTCCGGAAGCCCCAGCGCAGGTAGACGCGCCCGGCGAGCGACGCGGCGACCGGCCACCCGAGCGTCATCGTGGCGACCGAGAAGCCGGCCACGAGCGCGCCCGTCCCGAGGCTGATCTGGACGAACGTCGGCACGTAGGACGTGAGACCCAGGACGACGGCGCCGATCGCGAGCGAGGCGATCGTGGTGGTGACGAGGATCCGGCGCCGGAACACCCACAGCGGCAGGACGGGCTCTGGCGCGACGCGCTGGCGCAGCACGAACAGGACGCCCAGCACCACCCCGCCGCCGAGCACCGCCACCCCGGCGGCGGACCCCACGCCCACGCCTGCCCGCCCTCGAGCAGGCCGAGCAGCACGAGGATCGACGAGGCCGTGAGCAGGGTCGCCCCCAGGTAGTCGACGCGGTGCGGGCGCCGCTCGACCTTCTCGTGGAACGACCGCGTGAGGATCCAGCCCGCGACGAGGCAGAGGGGGATATTGACCCAGAAGATCCAGCGCCACGACACCCACTCGGAGAAGATGCCGCCGATCAGCGGCCCTGCGACCGCCGAGACACCCCATACGCTCGCGAGATAGCCCTGCGCGGTCGCGCGCTCCTCGACCGTGTAGATGTCGCCCGCGATGGTGATCGACATGGGCATGATCGCGCCGGCGCCGAGGCCCTGGACCGCGCGGAAGACGATGAGCGCCGGCATCGACCAGGCGAAGCCCGCCAGGACCGAGCCCGCGAGGAAGACGGCGACGCCCGCCAGCATGAGCGGCTTGCGCCCGACGATGTCGGCGAGCTTGCCGTAGATCGGGGTCGACGCCGCCTGGGCCAGCAGGTAGATCGACAGGAGCCACGGGAACTGCGTGAACCCGCCCAGGTCCGCCGTGATGGTGGGGATCGCGGTCGCGATGACGGTGGAGTCGAGCGCGACGAGCGCGGTCGACAGCATGAGGGAGAGCAGGATCGGGCCGCGCCCGGAGCGCAGGCCCACGGAGGCGCGGGAGACGCCGGAGGAGTTGCTTGCCACGAACGAACCGAACCGCAGCCGACGTCCTGGTGTTCCCGGCGGTCGGCGAGCCGGGCCACGACCGCGCTGGGCGGGTGGGACGCGCCGGGCCTGTGAGCCGTCAGGCCCTGGCGCCGCTCGCCGTCGTGGGGAGGGTGTGGAGATGGGCCACGGCAGAGGCGGCAGAGTCCTGCAGCGTGCCCTTCTCGGCGCGGTACCGCCGTCCCATGAGCATCGCCATCAGGACGCCCGCGACGCTGAACGCGGCCATCACCCAGGACGCCGTGGCGAGGCCGGAGGCGAGCGCCTCGGAGGTCGAGTGTCCGGAGACGGTGCGGTCCGTGATCACCGAGGCGTTGACGCTGGCGGCGAGCGCGGTCGCGACGGCGGCGCCGACGTACCGGGCCATGCTCGAGATCCCGGAGGCGGCGCCGACCTGGTCGGCGGAGACGCTGGCGGTCGCGGCGGAGGAGGCGGGCCCGTTCGACAGGCCCTTGCCCACGGCGATCGCGAGGAGCGGGATCACGAAGGCGCCGTACTTCCACGACGGGTCGGTGAAGCCGACCACCGCGAAGCCGACGGCCGTGACCAGGAAGCCCAGCCCGACGACCTGCCGGCCCCCGAGCCTGGCGGCGAACCTCGGTACGAGGGGTGCCACGACGACGAGACCGACGGTCGCGGGCAGGGTGCCGAGCCCGGCCTCCAGCGGTGACATGCCGAGTGCGGCCGGGTTCTGGAAGTAGAGGCTGAGCAGGTACATCAGGCCGTTGATGGTGCCGGCACCGATGAGGATGGCGACGGTCGACCCGACCAGCACGCGGTTGCGCAGGAGCGCCAGGTCGAGCAGGGGCACCCGGACGCGCCTCTCGACGGCCACGAAGGCGAGCCCGGCTGCGGCGGCGACGGCCAGGCAGCCGATCGTCCGCAGCGACGCCCACCCCCAGGCCGAGCCCTTGCTCACGGCCAGGATGGCGGGGCTGAGGGTGAGCGCGACCAGGAACGCACCGGTGTAGTCGATGTCGCGCGACCGGTGCGGGTCGCGCGACTCGTGCACGGTCACGGCCGCGATCAGCATGCAGACGACCGCGACGACGGCGTCGATCCAGAACAGGCCCTGCCACCCGGTGGCGTCGACCAGGAGTCCCCCGACCAGGGGCCGACCGCCGCGGCGGCGCCCCAGAGCGACACCGAGCGCAGCTGGGCGTCGCCGCTGTTGGCCACCGTGAGCAGGCTCAGTCCGCACGCCAGGATGGTCGAGCCGGCGGCACCCTGGACGACCCGGCCCAGGATCACCCCGGTACCGGTGTGCGAGAGGGCGATCAGGACGCACGACGCGACGAACAGCAGCAGGCCGAGCTGGAAGACGCGACGGCGGCCGAACACGTCGCCGAGCGAGCCGGCGGTGACGATGACCGCGGCTCCCATCAGCGAGTAGCCGGTGACCGCCCACTGGAGCGTGTCGACGGAGGTGCCCGTGTCCTGGCTGATGGCCGGGAGCAGGATGCCGACGGCGGACGTGTTGGCATTGACGACCAGGTTGGAGAGGCACGTGGCGAGGAGAACCCCCAGGGCCATCCCGGTCCCGGACGGCTTCTGTGCTGACGACGTCATGCCTGCCGCCCGCCGAGCACCGCGGTGGACATGGTGCCCCCTCCCGCGCGCCCCTCGGCGGGCACGTCGAACTCATCGTGGCAGCGGCAGCGTGGACGCGCGCGCCGTGGTGCGGGGCTGCCGCGCTCAGGAGCTCGGTGCCGCGTGCCGCCGGGGTGCGAGGCGCGAGGCGACCCACGCCGCCGCGAGGGCCAGCACGATCCCGACGAGCGTCTCGCCGACGCGCTCGGCGAACCAGTGCCCGGTGCCTTCGTCGCCGCGCGCCACCAGCATCGACAGGACGATCGTCGTCGAGAAGAACGGCATGACGTACCAGCGGCTGCCCACGGTGGCGCACACTCCGGCGAGGGCGGCGGCGGCCAGGCCGGCCACCACCCCGCTGGGCGGGTCGAGCGCCCCGAGCCCGCAGGCGACGAGCGCGCCCAGCAGCACCGAGGCCGCGCGGCCGACGCTGCGGGCGTGGAGGGCGCCCTCGTCGGGCCGGCTCACGAGGAGCGCCGCGGTGCAGGCCCAGCCGGGGTGGTCGAAGCCGGACGCGAGCCCGATCGCCGCGGCGCCCGCACCCGCGACCCCGATCTGCAGCCCGTAGCGCAGCATGGCCGCCCGCGCCGGCACGGCGCGGGGCGCCCGGCCCGCGCGGCGCCGCCCGGCCAGAGCAGCGAGACGAGCCACGCGTAGACCGAGCCGGCGAGGATGAGCAGTGCCGCGCCCACCCCGGACGCGGGGTCCTCGCTCAGCCCGGCACCGACGAGCGGTAGTCCGAGGGCGAGCGAGAGGGGCGCGAGACGCCGACGCGGGTTCGCCGTCGTGAGGGCGACGACGACGGCGAGCGCGAGGACGGTCGCGACGGCGAGCGCGGGCGTCCCCGAGACGAGCGAGCCGAGCACCATCGAGACACCGGCCAGGGCGCCGACGACCACGACGACCACGCGCGCACGCCGCGGGCCCGGTAGCCCGAGCGCCGCCGCGGGGAGCACGCCCACGGCCCAGGCCAGCCCGGCAGAGGGGTCGGCCGCGGTGACGACGACCGCCGGCACCGCATAGGCGAGACCGAGCCCGGCGTTGCGCCAGGACCAGGCGATCGCGGGTCGCGTGGCCGCCGGCATGAGGCAGTCCTACCACCGCCGCCCGCGCTGCGCGTCCGGGGTGCCTCGGCGGCGTGCGCAGATCATCCGCCGGTGATGAGGCGCGTTCCCGCAGGTGGCGTCACGCTGGAGTGGTCCGCACCACCCGCTTCGACGGCCGGCACCGGTCCCAGCACTCCCGGTGCGCACCGAGGAGGTCAGATATCTCCCGCAGGAAACGTGTCCGCCGTTCGTGGGCACGCCGTCTCGTTCAAGGCCGACCCGTTCCACTCCGACGACGCCCTCGTCGACATCGAGGACGCGCTCGTCGTCAGCGAGGACGGCCTCATCACGGCGTTCGGCCCGTACGAGGAGACCGAGCAGCACGTCCCGGACGGCGTCGAGGTCGCGCACCTGCCGGGCTCCGTGATCTGCCCCGGCTTCATCGACACGCACGTGCACTACGTGCAGACGGGCATCATCGGGGCGTTCGGTTCCCAGCTCATCGACTGGCTCAACCACTACACGTTCATCGAGGAGCAGCGGTTCGCGGACGCCGGCCATGCCGCCGACGTCGCGCGCGTGTACTTCGACGAGCTGCTCCGTAACGGCACGACGACGGCCGTGACCTTCTGCGCGGTCTACCCACAGTCGGTGGACGCGTTCTTCGAGGAGTCGGAGCGTCGCGGCACGCGGATGATCGGCGGCAAGGTCCTGATGGACCGCAACGCCCCCGACGCGCTCCTCGACACCGCGCAGTCGGGCTACGACGACTCGAAGGCCCTGATCGAGAAGTGGCACGGGAAGGGGCGCCAGCTCTACGCGATCACGCCGCGGTTCGCCCCGACGAGCACGCCCGAGCAGCTCGAGGCGGCCGGGACGCTGTGGAAGGAGCACCCGGGGACCTTCGTGCACACGCACGTGTCCGAGAACCTCGGCGAGATCCAGTGGGTGCACTCGCTGTTCCCGGAGCGCAAGGGCTACCTCGACGTGTACGACCACTACGGTCTGCTGGGCCGCCGGTCGGTGCTCGCGCACGGCGTGCACCTGACGGCGTCCGAGCGGCGCCGGGTGAGCGAGACGCAGACGGCGATCGCGCACTGCCCGACGTCGAACCTGTTCCTCGGCAGCGGGCTCTTTCACGTGCACGACGCTCAAGTCGTTCTACCTCGCGGCCCTCGGCGGGGCCCGCGCGCTCGACCTCGACGACAAGATCGGCTCGCTCGAGGTCGGCAAGGAGGCGGACTTCGTCGTCCTCGACCCGTCCGCGACGCCGCTGCTCGCGTACCGCTCCGCCCGGGCGGAGTCGACCGAGGAGCTGCTGTTCGTGCTGTCGATCATGTCCGACGACCGCACCGTCGCCGCCACCTACTCGGGCGGCCGCCTCGTCCACGCTCGGAAGGAGTCCTGATGTCCACGGGTCACGCGGGGTACGTGCACGCCACGACCTCCATGTTCGGCAAGCACGACCAGGAGCGTCCGCACGACCGGCCCGGCGGCCCCGAGGCGTGGACCATCTGGATCCTCGCCACGGTGTTCGTGGTGTGGCTCTTCGCGATCCAGACGGGCTACGGCATCGTCTCGCCCGACATCCAGCACGACGCCTCGCTGTCGATCGGGCAGGTCAGCCTGGCCGCCTCGATCTACACGTGGGCGTTCGCGGTCTGCCAGTTCTTCTCCGGCTCGCTGCTGGACCGCTACGGCACCCGGCCGCTGCTCGCGATCGCCGTCGCGTTCGTGACTGCGGGCGCGTTCCTCTACTCGGCGACGACGAACTTCGGGACCCTGGTTCGCGCGCAGGTGGTGCTGGCGATCGGGTCGTCGTTCGGGTGCGTCGGGGCCGGCTACGTCGGCGGCAAGTGGTTCGCCGCGGCCAAGTACGGGCTGATGTTCGGCATGGTCCAGATGTTCGCGTCCCTGGGCTCGGCGGTGAGCCAGCCCGCGATCTCGGCGCTGCTGCGCTCGATGAGCTGGGAGCAGCTCCTGGCGGGGTTCGGGGCGTTTGGCGTGCTGCTGCTCGTCGCGTTCGTGTTCATCGTCCGCAACCCGGTCTCGACGCCCGAGGAGATCGCGGCCGCGAAGGCTGAGCACGCGGGCCGCAACGTGTTCGCGGAGATCGTGCACGACCTCGGCCAGTGCTTCGCCAACCGTCAGGTCGTGCTCTCCGCGCTGTTCGCGGGGGCGTCGTTCGGCACGATGCTCGCGGTGGGGGTCCTGTGGGGCCCGCGCGTCCAGGCGGCGCGGGGTGCGTCCGCGGGGCTGGCCGCGATCCTCTCCGCGCTCGCCTGGCTCGGCCTCGCGCTCGGCGCGCCGCTGGTGAACGTGATCTCCAACCGGTGGCACTCGCGCAAGTGGCCGTCCGTCTACGGCCTGGTCCTGCAGGCGGTGGCCGTCGCGTTCTTCATCTACGGCCCGGCTCAGTCCCAGGGCGTGAGCGTGGTCGTCATGTTCGCGGTCGGCCTGCTCGCCGGCACGCACATGCTGGGCTTCACGATCGCGGGCGAGTCCGTGCCGCCCAGCCTCATCGGCAGCGCGTCGGCGATCGTCAACGGGTTCTGCTTCATCATCGGCGGCGTGCTCGAGGCGGTCCCGGGACGGCTGCTGCCCAGCGGCACCCCGGACCTCTCGGACTACCGCGGTGCGCTGTGGATCATGCCCGCGATCCTCGTCGTGGGCGCGCTGTGCGCCCTGGGCCTGCGCGAGCGTCCGCGCGCGGACGCGGCGACGGAGGATGCCCCGGCACAGGCCGCGGCGAGCTGAGAGGCCGAGGCCGAGCGACCCCCTGCGTCGCTCGGCCGACAGCGCTGCCGCATCCATTGTGATATGTGACAACCCGTAACACGAAGCAAAACGGAGGCCGTCGAGATTTTTCACCCGCTCGGGTGCGCTGACCTGCGGTGACGCGTCAGCACGCGTCGCCCGCGGGGGCCGCGATCAGCCCCACGACCGCGTCGGCGATCCCCGCGAGCCGGCGCGGGGCCTCGTCCCACGCCCCGCGGAACTCCAGCAGGCCCTTCGTCCCCATCCCGCCGGACACGAGCAGCCAGGCGACCTCGTCGACGTCGACCCCGGGCCGGAGCAGCCCCCGCTTCGTGGCCTCGGTGAGCTGCCCGACGACGAACGCCCGCCAGGTCCGGTACGGGTCGATGCGCCGCTCGGGGAAGTGCCGGTGCGACTCGGCGGCGAGCCGCATCCCGGCCCGGACCTCGACCCGGCTCGCCATGTTCTCCCCGACGAGGCGGAACGTCGTCGCCAGGACGTCCAGGGGGTCGTCGGACCGCTCGCGCGCCGCCGCCATCGCGGCACGCATGCTGCCGCCCTCGGCCGTGAGGACCGCCGATGCCACGGCGTGGAGGTCGCCCACGCGCGCCACGACCTCGTCGACGGTCAGCCCGGCGGTGTCCGCGACGTCGTCGAGGCGCACCTCCGCGTACGGGCGCTCGGCGAACAGGCCCGCGGCCGCCGCCACGACGCGCGCGGCGTCGTCGTCGCTCACGCGGCGACGCTCCACGCGAGGCGGGCCTCCGCGTGCACGCCGTTCGACGACTCCGACCGCACCAGCACGTCGTGCAGCCCCGCGCCGCCGCGGGTGACGAGCCGGTCGTGCACGAGCGTCGTGGTCGTCGTCAGGGCCACGGGGAGCGGCGCCGGGCGGGGACGCCCAGGATGCGCAGGCTGCGCATCCACAGGTTCCCGACGGCGGCCCGCGCGGTGCCTGCGAGTTCGTAGACGAGGACCTGGGTGAGCTGGCCCATCGTGACGAGGTAGTCGACGACCGTCAGCGCGGGGTGGTAGGCCGACTCGATCCCGGACGCGCCGGACGGGGCGTCCGGGCCGTCGACGGCGAACTCGTGCGTCGCCCGGACGTCCTGCGCCACCCGGTCGACCGGGCGGACCCACGTGGTGCACTCGGTCCGCCGGTAGGCGTCGTGGTAGACGGACGGGCCGACGTCGGGCGGCACGGCTGCGCCGGACGAGGCGGCGGCCTCGCCCGCCAGGTGCACGACGGCCCGGATGTTGCCGACGGTCCCGCGGTAGCGCGCGCCGTCGTCGGAGGGCTCGGAGCTGACCGTCACCGGGACGGTGTCGAGGTCCCACCAGGGCTCGGTGCCGCTGCGCAGCTCGACGTCGCGGACCCACTGGCGCGCGGCCCCGGGCCCCAGGGCGTCCTCGAGCGCGAGGGTCGTGAGGACGACGGCGTCGACGGAGCTGAGGTGCGGCGTGCGGGGCCGGCCCGACCCGTCGGTCGACCAGTCGCGCGGGTAGTGGGCCGTCGCGGTCGCCGTGAGCGTGCTGCCCTCCGGTCGGGGAGTCGACAGTGTGTGCCGGACGTTGCGGTAGCCGGCCGCGAAGTAGCGGCCCTCGCTCGGTCCGAGGAGGTCCTCGAGGCTGGCCAGGAGTCCGTCGTGCAGTGCTTCGGGCATGGCATGTCCTCTCATCAGACCGGTCTTGCTGATGCTATCGACGATTTACGCCACTCGGTGTCTTGTGACAGGCCGAACAGTTGGTACCGTCGTGCGCATGTCTTCTCGGCCGGTAGGGCGTCCTCTTGACCCAGCGATCCGCGAGTCGCTCCTGCATGCTGCGGAACGGGTCATGGTGACCGAAGGTTTCTCCAAGTTGACTGTCGAGTCGCTCTGCAGCGAGATCGGCACCACGCGGCCGGCGTTCTACCGCCGGTACCGCAACGTGTCCCACCTCGCGTTCGACGTGATCCGGCGGCACTTCGGGGCGGAGCCCCCGCAGGAGACCGGCTCGCTCGAGGGTGACCTCCTGGCGCTGCAGCTCGCCGAGGTCGCGATGTTCGCGGACCCGCTCATGAGCAAGAACCTGTCCGGGCTGCTCGAGTCCGTCCTGGGTGACCCCGTCCTCTCGGGGACGTACGCCAGCCAGTTCATCCTGCCCCGCCGGGCCCGCGTCGCCGACGTCCTCGAGGCCGCCGTCGCACGGGGTGAGATCTCGGGCTACGACGACGTCCCGTTCATCTGCGACATGCTCGTCGGCCCGATCATGGCGCGCTCGCTCCTGCCGGGCTCCGAGCCCGTCGACGAGACCCTGGCGCGCTCGACGACGCGCGCGGTGCTGGCGCTGCTCGGGGCGCTGACCCCGGCCGCGTAGACGACGCGCGTCGACACGGCCGGGGAGGCCGTCAGCCCACCACCTCGAGCAGGTTCTTCTTCTCGGCGTCGGTGAGGTTCGTGAGGAGCAGGGTGCCGCCGAGCCCGTGCACGCGCTCCCCGAGGCGGTCGAGGTCCGCGCCCTCCGTGACCGCGAACAGGGCGGACGTGCCCTGCGTGATCTGGGCGCGGAGCGTGTCGAGGTCGGACTCCTTGATCCCGAGCCCGTTCAGCGACTTGGCCGCGGCGCCGATCGCCGCGCCCGCGGCGGCGCCGATGAACGGTACGAAGAACAGCAGCCCGAACACGAACCCCCACAGCGCACCCCAGCCGGTGCCCTTCTTGGTGTCCTCGTGACCGTGGTGCGTGGTGGGTCGTGCGTCACCCTGGGGCCACGACACGACGGCGGTGTCGTGGATCTCCACGAGGCCCTCGCGCGAGGCGTCCCGCAGGATCTTCTCGGCCTCGTCGGCGCGGCCGGCGTCGTCGTACTTCCAGACGGTGAAGGTGGTCATGGCGCCGGCCTCAGCCGAGGATCTTCGCCTTGGCCTGCGCGAACTCCTCGTCGCTCAGGATGCCCTGGGCGTGGAGCTGCCCGAGCTGCTGGAGCTGGGCGTACAGGTCGTCACCGCCGCCTGCGGGCGCGGCCTCGACCTGTGCCGGGGCCGGTGCCGCCTGGACGGGCTCCGCATAGACGGGCTGGGGCGCGGCCTGCTGCTCGTACGCGGCCTGCTGGTCGTACATCTTGCGCTGCTGGTGCCGCGCCACCGCTCCGGTGGTCGCGGTCGCGGTGCCCGCGATGACCGCGGTGCGGGCGGCGGTCCCGATGAGGCCGCCGCGTCCGATCCTGGCTCGTCCGATCATGGTCTGCTCCTTCGTCGACGGGTCGATGGGGTGGGTCAGCCGAGAGAATCGGCGCTGGCGTTGACGACCTCGGCGGGGATCCGCTCCGCGAGCACGACCTCCGCGCCGGCCTTGCCGAGCGCCTCGACGAGACCCCGGGCCCACGTGTGCTCGATGACCGCGACGAGCGCCGCGCTCCCCGGCTCGAGCAGCTCGGCGACGGCCTCGACGTCCTCCTCGCTCGCGAGCTGCGCGCCGGTCTCGCCGAGCTCGTCGACGCCGGGCACGACGCCCTCCGCGAGCTCGCCCGCGTCGACCGTGCCGTCCTCGCCCTTGCGCACGACGAGCAGGTCGACGACCGTGATCGCGTCGTTCCCCAGCAGGTCGACGACGGCCTGCCGCACGCCGTCGTCGACGTCGCCGTTCGACAGGCTGATCGCATAGAAGTCCGCCGGGCCGTAGATGGTGTCGCTCATCGCGTTCCTCTCGTCGAAGACCGGGGAGCCGGCGCAGCGCCCCTCGACCCCAGCCTCACCCGCGCCGCCGTCGTCCGGCTCATCCCTGGCGGGTGATCCGCGTCCCGGGGCTGCGCGGGAGGGTGGGGGACGTGACCGCGACCGCCCCGCACCCCAGCGCCGCTCCCTCGCCCTCGCCTGCGCCGCCCCGCGCCTGGTGGGTCTTCGGGTCCCTGCAGGGCTACCGGAGGTCGTGGCTGCGCGGCGACGTCATCGCCGGTCTCACCGTGTGGGCGGTGCTCGTCCCGGAGTCGCTCGCGTACGCGGGGATCGCCGGGGTGTCGCCGGTCGTCGGCCTGTACGCCGCGGTCCCGTCGCTCATCCTCTACGCGGCGCTCGGGAGCTCCCGCCACCTGATCGTCGGGCCGATGTCGGCGACGGCGGCCCTGTCCGCGAGCGTGGTGGGAGCCTTCGCGAAGGGCGACGACGCGCTGTTCGTGACGCTCACGACGGCCGTCGCCCTCGTGACGGGGCTGCTGTGCGTCGTCGCCGGGATCGCGCGGCTCGGCTTCCTCGCGTCCTTCATCTCCGAGCCGGTGCTCAAGGGCTTCATCATCGGGCTCGCGCTCACGATCATCATCGGGCAGGTCCCGGCCGCGCTCGGCGTCGACAAGGGCGACGGCAACTTCTTCGAGAAGCTCTGGCACATCCTCACCGAGCTCGGGGACATCCAGTGGACGACGGCGGCCCTCGCCGTCGGCTGCCTGGCCGTGCTGCTCGTGCTCAAGCGCGTCGCCCCGAAGATCCCCGGCTCGCTGGTGGTCGCGGTCATCGGGGTCCTCGCGGTCAAGGTCTTCCACCTCGACGACCACGGCGTCGACATCGTCGGGCACATCGACTCCGGGCTGCCCGCGCTCGGGCTCCCCGGCGCGACATGGACCCAGTACACCGACCTCGTCGGCCCGTGCGTCGGGGTCATGCTCATCGGGTTCGCGGAGGCGCTCGGCGCCGCCAAGACGTACGCGGCGCGCGAGGGCTACGACATCGACCCCAACCGCGAGCTCCTCGGCATGGGGGCGGCGAACATCGGCTCCGGGCTCGCGTCCGGCATGGTGGTCAACGGGTCGCTCTCCAAGACGGCCGTCAACGGGGGAGCGGGCGCGAAGAGCCAGGTGTCCGGTCTCACCGCCGCGGTCCTCACGCTGCTCACCCTCCTGTTCCTCACGTCGCTGTTCGAGTCGCTTCCCGAGGCGACGCTCGCGGCCGTCGTGATCGCCGCCGTGATCGAGCTCGTGGACGTCGCGGCGCTGCGCCGCCTGTGGCGCCTCGCCACCCCGACGGTCCGCACGCTCTACGGCTCCGCCGCCCGCGACGACTTCTACGCCGCGCTCGCCGCCGCGCTCGGCGTGCTCCTGTTCGACACGCTGCCCGGGCTCGTGATCGGCATCGTCCTCTCGCTGCTCCTGCTCCTCGTGCGCGCGTCCCACGCGCGGGTCGCGGTGCTCGTCCGGGACGACGCCGGAGCATGGGTCGACGCGGATCGGGCCTCGCAGCTCGGGCGCCCCTCGCACCCGGTGGACGGGGTGCTCGTCGTCCGGCCCGAGTCGGGGCTGTTCTTCGCGAACGCCGACCGGGTGCGGTCGGCGGTCCGTGCGCTGGTGGCGCAGCAGCACCCGCGGCTCGTCGTCGTCGACGCCGCGACCGTGCCCTTCGTCGACGTCGACGCGGCCGAGATGCTCGCGACCCTGCAGAAGGACCTGGCACGGCAGGATGCGCGGCTCGCCGTGGCGCGCGACGTCGGGCAGGTGCGGGAAGAGCTCCGCGCCGCGCTCGACCGGGACGAGCAGCCGCCCGTCTTCAGGGACGTGGACGACGCCGTCGCCTCCCTCCCCGCGACGTAGGCCCCCGGGCGGGGTGAGCTGACGCTCCCCGCGCGCGTCCCGAAAGGTATCGCTACCGTCGAGCCATGACAGGGGCAGGGCACCCCGGCGTCAAGATCACGGTGCCGCACGCGATGGCGCGCACGGTCGACCGTCCGGCGCTGCGGCTGCGACTCGACGCTCTGACGCGCGACCACCGGGTGGTCGTCGTGTCCGCGCCGGCGGGCTACGGCAAGACGACCGCGCTCGCGCAGTGGGCGGACAAGGAGTCGCGTCCCGTCGCGTGGCTGTCGCTCGACCCGTTCGACGACGACCCACGCCGGTTCTTCGGTGGCCTCCTCGCCTCGCTGCGTGCCGCGCTCCCGCAGCCGGCCGACGACGCCGGTACCCCCGACGCGCACCCCTTCCGCGCCCTGCACGGTCTGCGCCCTCCGGGGCCGGCGCGCGGCTGCGCCAGTCCCACGTCGACGCGCTGCTGGTCGCGCTCGAGGAGGCGCGCACGCCCCTCGTCGTCGTGCTCGACGACGTCCACGTCCTGCACGCGCCCGGCGCGCGCGACCTGCTCGCGAGCCTCGCCCGGTACGCACCGGACGGCGTCCATCTGGCCATGGCGGCGCGGTACGACCCGCCCCTGCCCGTGCAGCGCCTGCAGGCGTCCGGCGACCTGGGCGTCCTGCGTCGCGAGGACCTCGCGCTCGCGCCGGACGACGTCGAGCTGGTCGTCGCCGAGCTGGGGCTCGACGTCGACGCGGACGCCGTCGAGGAGCTCGCGCGGGCGACCGGCGGCTGGCCGGCCGCCGTCCGGCTCACGGGTCTCGCACTGCGCGACGCGCCCGACCCGGCCGCACGCATCCGCGAGCTGGCCGTCGCCCCCACGCCGCTCGCCGACTACCTCCTCGAGGAGGTGGTCGAGACCCTCGACCCCGAGCTCGCGGCGTTCGTGCTCGACGCGACGGCGGTGGGGCGCATCGACGCGGAGCTCGCGCGGGCGCTGCACGGCGAGACCGGTCCCGCGCTGCTGGAGCGTTGCGTGCGCTCGGGCCTGTTCCTCACCGCCTTCGAGCGGGCGGGCGTCCCGACGGCGTACCGCTGGCACGAGCTGTTCGCCGCGCAGTGCCAGAAGGTGCTGCGCCGCGCCGACCCGGCCCGGTTCGCCCGGGTGCACCGCGCCGCGGCGGAGGTGCTCGCCGCGGGGGACCTGGCGGCCGCCGTCGGGCACGCCGCGCGAGCGGGTGAGCAGGGGCTGGCGTCGAGGCTCCTGCTCGCCGGCTGGTCGGACGCGTTCGTGGCGGGCGAGACAGCCACCTTGCGGACGCTCGTCGACACCGTGCGCGGGGGTGACCGTGACGCGGCCGACATCGTGCTGATCGACGCGGCGTGCCGCGCCCTCGACGACGACCCGTCCGCCGACGCGCTGCTCGAGCTCGCCCGGGACCGGAGGGCGGCGCTGCCGGCCGACCGGCGACCGGCGTTCGACGTCGCCGAGGCCCTCGTCGCGCTCTACGTCGCCCGTGAGCGCGGCGCCGGCACGGTGAGTACGGGTGCTCTCGAGGGTGGCCGGGCGTTGCTCGCGGCGGCGGACGACCTGCCGCCGTCGACGAGAGCACTGACCTACTACCTCGTCGGCTCGGCGGAGGCACGGCTCGCCTACGACGACACCGTCGCCCTGGTCCACCTCAGCGAGGAGCGCGGCTCGCCGCTGAGGCCGGCTACGCCGCGATCGAGCTCGCGTGCCTCGCCGAGTGCGCGGCGTCGATGTTCGGCGTCGGCGACGTGGCGGGGGCGGAACGCGTCGCGCGCGACGTCCTGCGACGGGCGGAACGCCTCGGCTGGTCGCAGACCGCGGCGATCGCGCCGGCGCTCGTCGCGCTCGGCCTGGTCGACCACGCGCAGGACCGGTTTGCCGAGGCCGCCGAGCACCTGCGCCGGGCGGCCGCGCTGACGCAGGTCAGGAGCCGGGTCGTGGGCCTCCGGGCCGCCGTCGTCCTCATGGCGGTGTGCTTCGCCGCGGGGCGACGCCGCGGGACTGGCGGACGCGCGCGCGATCGTCGAGCCGCGGGCCGACCTGCACGCGGCGGAGCCCGCGATCGCCGACGTCGCGCGGGTCATCGAGGCGCGGGTGCTGCTCGAGGGGGCGACGCCGCGGGCGCGGTCGGGTCGTTGCGGTCGATCGCGCCGGGCCCCCGGATGTCGGTCGTGCGGGTGTGGGAGGCCGACGTCTACCGCCGGGCCGGGCTGCGTGACGAGGCGTGGGCCGCGCTCGCCCGGGTGCCCGCGCAGCGTCGGCGTGCGGAGCTGTCGGTGACGTTCGACCTCACCACCGCTCTCCTGCACGACGCCGCGGGTGACGCGCGCCGGGCGCACGAGGCGCTGGAGGCCGCGCTCGACGACGCCGAGGACCGGACCATCCTGCGGCCCTTCGGTGAACGTGGACCCGAGCTGGTCGACCTGCTCGGCTCGCACCTCGCCTGGGGGACCCGGCACGAGGCGTTCATCGGGGCGAGGCTCAGCGCACTCGCCGCGCACGACGACACGCGCCGCACGGCCGCGTTCTGGGAGCTCACCGAGCGCGAGCGCGAGATCCTGCTCTACCTGCGCTCCCCGATGACGGCGGCTGACATCGCCGCGGCGCTGTTCGTGTCCGTCAACACCGTGAAGACGCACCAGCGGGCGATCTACCGCAAGCTCGGTGTGATGGGGCGGCGCGACGCCGTGCGGACCGCGTTCGACCGCGGGCTACTGACCGGCGCCTGAGCCGTCGCCGCCCGCGGAGGACGGGGCGGCGTCGTCCGGGGTGGACGCGCTGGCGGGGGCGGGTCGGCGGCCCCGGAGCGGGAGCATCCGGTAGGACGCGACGAGCCGCGCGACCAGGGTCGCGAGGAAGATCTGGCCCGTGAGCGACTCCATGTTCGCGAGGCCCCGGCCGGCCGGGTTGAGCGGGGCGAGGTCGCCGTACCCGGTGGTCGTGAGCGTGCTGAACGAGAAGTACTGGAACGCCCGCAGGTCCTCGCTGCCGCCGCCCGCGAAGAACGGGTGCGGCCCCAGCCACGAGACCACGGCGAAGACCGTGCTGAACGTCATGCCGACCAGCAGGTAGGCGCTGAGCGCCCCGGCGATGGTCTGGAGCGTGACGCGGGGGTGGCGGAGCACGCGTGCGAGCGTCGAGACGAGCGTGACCAGGAGCATCGCGGTGACGAAGATGTTGGCGATGCCGTCGGCGTCCGCCTCCGGGAGGAACGCGTAGGAGAGCCCCACGACGACGACGGCGGCGGCGAACGTGACGACCAGCGCCCGTCGCTGGCGTCGCGTCGGGTCGGTGGCCCGGAACGCGATCACGAACGTGGCCGCGTACAGGACGGTCACGATCGTGCGGACGACCCCGTGCCCGCTCGCCGCGTACAGCACGTAGCTCGCGACGAGCAGCACGAGCACGAGGACGAAGTCGTCCGTCCGGCGGACCGTCCGGACGAGCGCGGCGAACGGACCCCGACGCGCGGGACGCTCGGCCGGTGTGACGTCGTCGGGCATCACAGCTCCGGAGGGGTGTGAACGGTGGTGGCGGCGGGGGAGAGGTCAGGCTCGCGGTGAGCCCGGCGTCGCGGAGCGCCTCGGACGTGGCGAGCACGACGGCGGACACGACGGACGTCCCGTCGGGTGGCGCGTGCCAGACGCGGAGGCGCCCGACGAGACCTTGGGGCTGCTCGCGACCCAGACGAGATCGGGCGGGGGTCGGACCGGACCCCGGACGTGTGCCGGGCGGCGCCGAGGAGCGTGTCGCGCAGGCCGTCCACGTGGTCGAGCGCCGTGGTGCGGACCTCGATCTCGGACCGGTTGCCGCTCGACGACGCGTGGTTGACCAGCGGCTCGAACAGGACACGACCGTTGGGGAGGTGGACGAGGTGGACGAGGCGGCCGTAGCGTGCGGCGGGCCACGTGGCGACGGCCGTGACGACGAGCCAGACGACCGTCCAGCCGGACATCGAGTCGAAGTCGATCCACGAGCCGATGCTCATGCCTCGGCCCTCTGCCCGACGATCCGCCGGAACAGGATGATCGCCGTGGCGGCGAAGACCCACACCGGGATGATGAGGACGATCCAGCGGACGTAGCTGAGCGAGAACAGGAGCACGGCGACGCCCGCGTAGGAGAGGACGGCGAACCAGCGGGGGAAGAGCTGCGCCCGGAGCGCGCGGGTCGTGGACGTGAGGATGAAGACGCCCGCCATGCGGAACCCGAACACCATGAGGAGCGCGTCGCCGTACGTGAGCATGGTCCGGGTCGCGCTCGCCAGGTCGGCCGAGTCGACATCGCCCACGCGGATGGCCGCGACCCCCGAGACGGCCGCCGCGGCTGCCACGAAGAACATCGCGACGAACACGATCCCCGACGCGAGCTGTACGGTCGCCAGCAGGGCGTCCTCGCGCAGCGCGAGCTGGGTGATCCGGTGCCGGGAGGCCGCCATGAACCACAGGAAGGCGAGGCCGGCGAACGGCACCAGGTAGAAGCCCGCGACGATCAGCGACGTCCCGCCCGAGCCCTGGTAGTACGCGACCAGGGCGGCGTCGTCGGCGGTGCGGCCCGGGCCGTGGTCGAGCAGGACGAAACCCCACGTGAAGAGGATCGCGAAGAGGAAGCCCGCGAGGGCGGCGCCGGAGCCCTGGAAGAGACGGCGACGCGCGGGAGCGCCGGCGAGAGCCGCGTCGTCGCGGTCCCCGCCGGCGGCGCCCGCGGTGCTCGGCGCTCCGTCCACCGGGTCAGACCCGCTCGGCCTCTTCGCCGTGCACGATCAGCGCCCAGATCACGAAGAAGTCCAGGACGATGACGAGCAGCGACCACCAAGGCTGCACGGGCAGCCAGATGAACTGCGTGATGAGGTTGAGCGCGACGAGGAGGATCGCCAGGATCCGCGCCCACGCCGCACCGCTCAGGACCACCAGGCCCACGATCGCCAGAACGATCCCGAAGATCAGGTGCGCCCAGCCCCAGCCGTTGAGGTTGAGGACGAGCAGCTTGCCGCTCGTCGCGACGTAGCCCTTGTCGGGGCCCAGCACGGCCGCGAGACCGTAGAAGAAGTTCCAGACGCCGGCGATGAACATGACGATGCCGGCGAACCAGATCCAGCCGACCCAGCCCGTGACCCTCTGTGCCATGGTTCCTCCTCGAAGTGCGCCCGGCCGCGTCGCGGGGCGGCGGTCGTCGTGCCTACCCCTTCACGGTGGCGTGGCGGGAGGGCTCGCGCCTCATCCGTGGGGGATGAGGCTCTCCGGCGCGACGTCGGCGAGCGACCGTGCGACCTGGTCGAGCGCGCCGGGGACGAGCGCGTAGTAGCCCCACTTCCCGCGCTGGGACCGGGTCAGCAGCCCGGCGTCGACGAGCACCTTGAGGTGGTGGCTTACGGTCGCCTGGGCGAGCCCGACGGGCTCGGTGAGGTCGCAGACGCAGGCCTCGGCGCCGTCGTGCGCGGCGACGATGGAGAGGAGCCGGAGGCGGGTCGGGTCGCCGAGCGCCTTGAAGACCCGGGCGTGCTGTTCTGCCGCGGCGGGGTCGAGCGACTCGCGGACGACGGTCGCGCAGCAGTCCGGGGTGCTGACGTCGGTCAGGTCGAGGCTCATGGCTCCATCTTGCCAGCCATCGAGAAGTGTCGATACGTTGTTCGGACGAGTCGTATCGAAGTGCATCGATGGGAGCGGGTGGCGGGCGTGGCGAGAGACGAGCTTCCGGTCGTGGTGATCGGGGCCGGGCCGGTGGGCCTGGCGGCGGCGGCGCACCTGCTCGAGCGCGGCCTGGACGCGCTGGTGCTCGAGGCCGGGGAGAAGGTCGGAGCGGCCGTGGCCTCGTGGGGCCACGTGCGACTCTTCTCGCCGTGGCGCTACGACGTCGACGCCGCGGCGCGCCGGCTGCTCGCGCCGACGGGCTGGACCGCACCGGATCCCGACGGCACGCCGACCGGTCATGACTTGGTCGAGCAGTACCTCGAGCCGCTGGCGGCGACCCCCGCACTCGCGCCGCGCGTCCGGCCGGGGACCCGCGTGGTCGCGGTCGCCCGCGAGGGTGCCGACAAGACCCGGTCCCTCGGGCGCGAGCGCCGTGGGTACCTCGTGCGCACGGTCGACGGCTCGGGCCGGGTCGCCGATGTCCACGCCCGCGCCGTCATCGACGCGTCGGGCACCTTCGGGTCGCCCAACCCGCTCGGGGTCTCCGGCCTCCCCGCAGCCGGGGAGGCGGAGTCCGCGGAGTTCGTGACCGGCCCCCTGCCCGACGTGCTGGGGCGTGACCGGGCGAGGTTCGCGGGCCGCCGCACGCTCGTCGTCGGGACGGGACACTCCGCCGCGAACACCCTGCTGAGCCTCGTCGAGCTCGCCGAGACCGCGCCGGGCACGCGCATCACGTGGGCGATCCGCGGCGGCTCCGCCCGGCGGCTGTTCGGCGGCGGGACCGACGACGAGCTCCCGGCGCGCGGCCTGCTCGGCACCCGCCTCAAGGCGGCGGTCGACGCCCGCCGGCTGACGCTCCTGGTGAGGACGGCGATCGAGCGGCTCGTCCCGGGCGAGGACACCGTGCGGGTGCTGGGGACCTCGCGCGACGACGTCCTCGACCTCGAGGTGCAGGCGATCGTCGACGTGACCGGGTTCCGCCCCGACCTCGACATGCTGCGCGAGGTACGCCTCGACCTCGACCCCGTCGTGGAGGCCCCCAGCGCGCTCGCGCCGCTGATCGACCCGAACCTGCACTCGTGCGGGACCGTCCCCCGCACGGCGAACGGGTCCTGCGCCACCCCGACGACGGGTTCTACCTCGCCGGGATGAAGTCCTACGGCCGGGCGCCCACCTTCTTGCTCGCGACCGGGTACGAGCAGGTGCGCTCGATCGCGGCGGCGCTCGCGGGCGACCGGGCCGCGGCGGACGCCGTCGAGCTGAACCTCCCTGCGACGGGGGTCTGCTCGAGCGACCTGGCACTCGGGGTCGAGGGCGGCTCGTGCTGTGGCACGCCCGCCGGGCCGCAGCCCGTCACGATCGGTCTCGGCGCCCCCGCCGTCTGACCTCCGAGGAGAAACCCCCATGAGCACCCCATCCTCCGTGCCCACCGTCCTCTTCGTCTGCGTGCACAACGCCGGGCGCTCGCAGATGGCTGCCGGCTTCCTGCGCGCGCTGGCGGGCGACGCCGTCGAAGTCCGCTCCGCCGGCTCGATGCCCGCGGACCGGATCAACCCGACGGCGGTCGAGGTCATGGCCGAGGTCGGCGTCGACCTCACCGCCGAGCAGCCCAAGGTTCTGACGGTCGACGCCGTGCAGGCGTCCGACGTCGTGATCACGATGGGCTGCGGGGACGCGTGCCCGATCTTCCCCGGCAAGCGCTACGAGGACTGGGAGCTCGACGACCCGGCCGGTCTCGACGCCCCCGCCGTGCGCCCGATCCGCGACGAGATCCGCCGACGGGTCGTCGGGCTCCTCTCCGCGCTCGGCGTCACGCCGGGCGAGCGCGCGGACTGACGGCTCAGCGCGTCGCCCAGGGGGCGCGGATCTCCTTCCAGTCCACGACGGCGAGCGGCACGGTGAGGACCGGCCGGTGCTGGTGGTGGGACAGGTGCGCGGCGACGGAGACCTCGAGGAGCTCGCGCATGTGGTGCCCGGTCCCCGCGACGCGCGTCCCGACGACGATCGCGCACGCGTCCACGGCCCGCGCCAGGTGGGTCAGGGCTCGGTCGGGGAGGCCCGCGAGGTAGCGGAAGTCCCAGTGGAGGTCGTCATCGCGCAGGAGGTCGGTGAGGCCCGCGCGCAGGGAGTCCTCGGTGTCCTCCCACCGGTCGTCGATGCCTTCGGGGTCGATCGGCGCGTGTCGCACGGCGCCGTCGGCGTGCTCCTCCACGACGTACCGCGAGGTGTCGACGTACGCGAAGGCGATCCGGGCGCCGACCGCGGCCGCGAGCGAGGCGGCCGTCCGCACGACGAGCGGGTCCTGGCCGGGGACGACGCCGACGACGAGCGGGTGGCCCGGGAACGGGACCATGCGGTCCAGGCCGGGCTGGGGAACGGGCGTGCTACCCACGCGGACCACCTCTCCGTCGTCTGTCGGTCAGCCTAGCGATGCGGCCCCTCCCGAACCGTGTGGGCATGCGTTTGGCTGTTTCCGCGCCCGCGAAACAGCCAAACGCATGCCCACACGGCGGGGGTGTGCGTGTCCCGGCGGCGAGCGACGGTCGATAACATCGGTCCATGGCGATGACATCGGTTGTGGACGATCCAGGCTCGAGCGATGCGGGGCTCGGCGCCCCCGAGGCGGTGAGCGCGCTCCTGCGCGCCGCGGGCGAACCCGCGCGGCTGACGATCCTGCAGCACCTCTTCGAGGGCCCGCACCGCGTCCGCGACCTCGTCGACCACCTCGGCCTCGCCCAGAGCACCGTGAGCGCCCACGTCGCGTGCCTGCGCGAGTGCGGGCTGGTCGAGGCACGCCCGGTGGGCCGGGCCGTCGAGTACCGCCTCGCCCATCCGGACCTCGTGCGCGGCCTGCTCGACGCGACCCTGCGGCTCCTCGACGCGACCGGCTTCGCGGTCCTGGGGTGTGCGAGCGTCCCCGCCGCCAGGGCCGTCCGGTGAGCCACGTCCACGACCACGCGCACGGCGCGGGCGACGTCGCCGACGCCGGGCACTGGCGCCGGCTCGCGGTCGCGTTCGGGATCACGACGGCGATCCTCGTCGCCGAGGCCGTCGGCGCCCTCGTCACGGGGAGCCTCGCGCTGCTCGTCGACACCGCGCACATGCTCACCGACGCGGGCGGTCTGCTCGTCGCGCTCGTCGCGTCGCGGCTCGTGCTTCGGCCGCCGACGGCGCGCCGCACCTGGGGTCTGCGCCGCCTGGAGGTGCTGGCGGCCCTCGCGCAGTCGGCGGTGCTGCTCGCCGTCGGGGTGTACGTGCTGGTGGAGGGCGTCCTGCGCCTGCTCCACCCGCCGGAGGTGCCGTCCACGGCGCTCGTGGTGTTCGGCGTCGTCGGGCTCGTGGGTAGCCTGGTGTCGCTCGCGGTGCTGAGCGGCGGCCGGTCGGCCAGCCTCAACCTGCGCGCGGCGTTCCTCGAGGTGCTCAACGACGCGCTCGGGTCGGTGGGTGTGATCGTCGCGGCGATCGTGATCGCGATGACAGGCTGGTACCGGGCCGACGCCGTCGCGGGTCTCGTCATCGGGGCGCTCATCCTGCCGCGGGCGTTCGTGCTGCTCCGTGAGACCGCGTCGGTGCTCCTCGAGACGACGCCGACGGGACTCGACCTCGACGAGGTGCGCGCACAGCTCCTGCGGGTCGAGCACGTGCGCGACGTCCACGACCTGCACGCGTCCCTCATCGCGACCGGGCTGCCCACGCTGAGCGCGCACGTCGTCGTCGACTCCGGGTGCTTCCGGGACGGCCACGCGCCCCAGATCCTCGACGCGCTCCAGGCCTGCGTCGCGACCCGCTTCGACGTGCCCGTGGAGCACTCGACGTTCCAGCTCGAGCCCGCGAGCCACGCCGCTCACGAGGCGCCGGGCCACCCCTGAGTGGCCTCACCCCAGGGGGTGATCGGTTCGCGGCGCTACGGCGTCGAGTCAGGGAACGGGTCGGACGAGCGGGGCGCCTGCCCGCGGAGATGGGGCGGCAGCACGGCGTCGCTGACGCCTCCGGTGAGACCCAGTACGTCGACCAGCTCGGGGACACGACGCGAGATGGACTGCCAGACGACCTCGTCGTCGACCTTGTCGTAGTGATGCGCGATGAGGTTGCGCATGGCTGTCACAGCACGCCACGGGACGTCGGGGACGGCATCCTTGTAGTCGCTGTGAAGTTTCTCGACGACGGTCCCGAGGCTGATGAGGTAGCGCTCGGCTGCCGCTCGGAGGAGCTCGCCGTCGATGTCGTCGGCGAAGAAGGCCGGCTCGCCGCGTCGGGCGATCTGCGCGCAGCGGTCGGCCACGTCGAGCAGATCGCTCAGCCGGCGCACCGTCTGCTGGCTCGAGAAGGGCCGGGCGTTCTTCGGGTAGCCGCGATCCTCCCGGTACGTCCGCTCCTCGTCGTCTGTTGCATAGTCGGCCTCGTCGCGAAGGTGCTGGTCGGCGCCGTCGGTCACAGGGCGACCGCTTCGTTGCGGGCTTCGGCGGCCGCGGCGCCGCTGGAGGTCCGCGAGACGAGGTCGACGTGCACCGTGAGGAGTCGCTCGAGCTCGGCGATCAGCTCGGCCTTGTCGACGAGGTCGAATCCGGGTGGGTACGTCGCCATGAGGTCGACGTCCGAGTAGGAGTGTCCTCGCCGCGTGCGATCGACCCGAAGACCTTGACGTCCCGCAGTCCGCGGTCAGCCGCCGTGGCGACGACGTCGCGACGCCGGTTGAGGAGGATCTCTCGCGGCCGGATGCGGAGGGCGGCGGACAGTCGCCGACGGGCGTCGTCCGATGGCTGCCGCCGCCCGCGTTCGATCGCCGCGATCGTCGACTGCTGGACTCCGCTCATCTTGGCGAGGCGCTGCTGGGTGAGGCCAGCCGCCGATCGTCGGGCGCGAAGGAACTCGCCGAAGGTGTCCATGCATCCACCATAGCGAATCTGCGATGACGGGTCGGGTTGGCTTGCGAGTGGTCGCGCCTCACGCCGCTCACGAGGCGCCGGGCCACCCCTGACAGCTCACCACCGCGTCGGGTGGATGAACGACGCCGCGGGTCGGTGCACCCACTGGGCCAGTCGCACGACCAGCGCCAGGTCGGCCTGACGGGCCGTGCGCAGGTTCGTCAGCCGGGCGGGCGTGCACCCCAGCGCGCCGGCGAGGGCGGTCCAGGTCAGGCCGTGTTCGCGCCGCTGCTCGTCCACGGCGGCGTACAGCTCGGCGAGGTCCCAGCGCAGGCGGCTGTCGGAGTCGGCCTGCGGCAGGCGGGTGTCGCCGACGTCGACGACCGGTCCGGTCAGGAAGTCCTCCGGTGCTCGGTTCATCCAGCGCAGCGCGAACATCGCGTACTGGCACGAGGTGTCGTCCCGGCTCGGCAGCCGGGACAACGCCCCGCCGCACATGGTGTGACCCTCGTCGAGGGCGGCGTTCAGGTCCGACGACTGGTTCCACAGGTCGTCCGCCAGCTGGTACCAGTCACGGCCGACCTCGCGGCGTCGCGCGTTGAGAGCGGTGGTGAAGGCCGCGAAGTCGAACGTCGGCAACGAGATAGCGGGCTGCGTCACCTCGCCAACCTACGACTCGCGCGGCGCGCGCGCGAGGGTCCGCAGGCGCTCGAGGATCCGCGCGGTCACCTCGGCGAGCCGCCGCGCGTCGCCCGGGTCGAGCGTCGCCAGGGTCAGGGGGACGGTCCGGTCCCGGTCGCGTGCGGTGAGGGGCACCGTCGGCGGTGCGTCGACGTACTCCAGCAGGGGTGCGATGGACTCGGCGACGGGTCGTGCGGACGCGCGCGCCGCGGCGCGGATCGCCGTGCGGAGAACGGCCGGGAGCACGCTGAGGTCGCCGCTACGCGTGAAGCCCGGGTGGTAGAGGACGTACGGGACGTCGGGGTGCGTGGCGGCGTGGTGGACGCCGAGCAGGTCGTCGGCCCGCGCCGCCTGGAGCTGCGCGGCGACCATGCTGTAGTCGGCCACGAGCTGCAGGTCGTCCCAGTGGATGTGCCCCTTGGTGATGCCGACCCCGGCGACGTTGAGCACGACCGGCGCCGGGCTGCGCCGTAGCGCCGGCAGCAGCCCCTCGCCCAGGACGGCGCGGCTCAGGTAGTACAGGGCGAACGTCGCCTCGAGGCCCTCCGGGGTCTCGACTCGACGGGGCGCCTGACGGTTGGCGAACAGCGCGAGGGCGTCGACCCGCTCCGTCCGGTCGAGGACCGCGCGGACCGTCGCGTCGGCGTCGTGCACGGTCGTGAGGTCGGTCCGGAGGAACTCGACGACACCGGGCGCGTGCGCCGCGTCGCGCACCAGGGCGGCGCCCTTGTCCGGGTTGCTGCCGACGGCCAGGACGCGGTCCCCACGGTCGGCGCGGGCGAGCGCGAACGCGCGCCCCATCCCGTCGGTGCCACCGCTCACGACGATCGTGCGGCTGCCGGCCTGCTCGGCCATGGTCCCTCCCGGGGTAGTTACGATCAGTACGCACCCCATCCTCGGGAACCGGGGCCTCGCGCGGAAGAAGGCAGTTCGATGTCCGGTACGCACACCGATGTGCCCTCGATGGTCGCGACGCCGCTCGTGCTGCCCGTCGTCGCCGACGAGTACGAGCAGTGCCCCGTGACCGACGTGCTGCGCCGGGTGGGCGACAAGTGGACGGTGCTCGTCGTGGTGGTCCTCGGGCAGCGGCCCTACCGGTTCAACGAGCTCCACCGTGGGATCCCCGGCATCAGCCAGCGCATGCTCACGCGGACCCTGCGCGGGCTCGAGGAGGACGGACTCGCGTCCCGCGCGGTCTTCCCGACGGTTCCGCCGTCGGTCGAGTACGCCCTGACCGACCTAGGCCGGTCACTGCTCGGACCGCTCTCCGCCGTCGCCGACTGGGCGGTGGAGCACCAGGAGCAGATCGCCCGCTCGCGTGCCCGGGTCGGTCAGGAGCGGTTCACCGCGGGCGGGGTCCAGGAGCCGTCGAGGATCGCGGCGCCCGGCCAGTAGGCGCGCAGGTAGAGCGTGAACTCCTCGGCCGGAGCGGGCAGCCAGTTCGCGAGCGCCGCCGGGTCGGACGGTGCGGGGCCGCCGACGGTCAGCGTGAGGGAACCGTCGTCGCCGTGCGTCAGGTGCTGGTTCTTCGTCCCGAGCGAGTAGCGGTCGAGCTCGTTGGGGTGGAAGAAGTGGTGCTTGTCGTAGACGGTCAGCGACCAGAAGCCTCGCACGGGAGGCAGCGCGCCTGCGGCGAAGGTGACCGAGTAGGCGTGTGAACCGTCGAGCCGCTGCCCGTCGGCGTCCAGGTCGAGGTAGAAGTACGCGGTCTCCTCGGGCTTGTTGACGAAGATGTTCGACTTCCCGACGGCCGTGCGCAGGAGGTAGTCCGTGCCGAACTGGGCGCCCGCACGCTGGGTGGTCCAGTGGTGGTCCAGGGGCAGCCCGTAGTTCCGGAACTCGAACAGCTCGGCGACGGTCGCGTCGGCGTCGCGGGCGGCCTGCCGCAGCGCCGCGGCGACCTCCCCGTCGCGCGCGGACGCCTCGAGCACGGCGCGGAACCAGTCGTAGAGCGCCTGCTCGCCCGGCAGGGGTGGCGCCTCGTCGAGCACGTCGGGGAGCGCGTCGAAGAAGGTGTCGGGGTCGACCGCGGGGGTCTCGCCGCCGTCCCCGGTGGCGGAGCCTCCGCCGTAGGACGGCACGGCGCTCCAGTCCACGACCTTGAGGGTGCCGTCGAACTCGTCGAGCGGGTACATGCTGATCCGGTCGACCAGGCCCCGCACGAGGGCGCGGTCCTCGTCGGTGTCGTCGAGGAACACACGCGGCGCCGCGACGCCCACGCGTGTGTCGTAGCGGAACACGCCGGTGATGCCGTCGGGGACGTCCCCGTCCCACGACGCGGGCGCCAGCAAGTAGTGCCCGGGCTTCGTCCCGTACATGGCGCCGAGCTCGACGAACGAGTCCGTCCGCTGGTCCACCACCTGGTACACCCAGAACCGGTCACCGAAGTCGGGCACCTGGATCACGGAGGGGCCGCGCTCGGCGTCGAGGGTGCCGAACCCGTACGCCACGTCCTGGTTGGGGCACGCGACGAGCCGCTCCTCCGGCCTCACGTAGTCGGTCAGCATCGTGAGCCGCCCGGGAGGTGCCGCCGGCACGATCCCCGCGAGGAGGCCGGGTGCCGGCACCTGCGCCATGAGGTCGCGGCGGTTGTGCAGGTTCACGAGCGCCCACCCCCATAGGTAGGCCGCGTGCCCGACGGCGCTCGCGTAGTCGGCAGTGACCTTCTGCCCCGGCGACGGTACGGCGGGTGTGCTTATGGTCGGTCGTCCCCTCGTCGGATGATCCAGTGGCCCCAGCGTGCGCCGTCGGGAGGGAGCGGCGGCTCATCCGCAGGGGATGAGGCGCGCCCGACGGCGGCCGGGCACGGTGGGAGGACGTCGTCGGGCCGGCACCGGGTCGCCCGGGCGTCGTCGAGGAGGCTCGCGTGGGCGCTGCGATCGGTCAGTCGCTACCCGTGGCGGTGGGCGTGCTCGTGAGCCCGCTGCCGATCGTGGCGGTCGTGCTCATGCTCGTCACGCCGCGGGCCAAGGCGAACGCGCTGTCGTTCCTGCTCGGGTGGCTCGTCGGGATCTACGTGCTCGGCGCGATCGTCGTGCTGGTCGCGGGGGCGGCGACCCCGAGCGACGACAAGCCCGGCTGGGTGGCCTGGGTCAAGATCGTGCTCGGGCTCCTGCTCCTGTTCGTGGCTTTCCGCCAGTGGTCGGGGCGCCCGAAGGGCGACGCCGAGCCGCCGACGCCGAAGTGGATGAGCGCGATCGACACGTTCAAGCCGCCGGCCGCGTTCGGCCTGGCGGTCCTCCTGGGGGCGGTCAACCCGAAGAACCTGCTGCTCGTCGTCTCGGGTGCCGCGGCCATCTCCGCGGCGGCCCCGGGCGACACGGGCACCCAGCTCGGCGCGCTCGCCGTGTTCACCGTCGTGGCCGCGCTGGGGGTGGCCGCGCCGATCGTCGTGTACCTCGCGATGGGGTCGCGCGCGGCCAAGATCCTCGACGAGCTCAAGACCTGGATGATCCACAACAACGCCGTGATCATGGCGATCCTGCTGCTGGTCATCGGCTTCAAGATGATCGGCGACGGGATCACCGCGATCTGAGCGGCCGCCGGGGTCCGCCGAGCGGGGTGTCGGCCGCCACCTGCGCCGCCGCGCTCCTAGGCTGGCGGGATGGCGACGCCCGCTGCGGCCGCGCCCGAGGGCCGTCAGCCCCGGGCGCGCGTCAGCGTCCCCTCCGTGCCCGCCGCCGTCGTCGGGCGCCCCCGCGTGGACGCGCTCCTTGCGGACCTCGTCGCGGCGCACCCGCTGACGCTCGTCGTCGCCCCCGCCGGGTCCGGCAAGACGACCGCGCTCGCGGCGTGGGCGGCGGGCAGCACGGTGCCGGTCGCGTGGCTCTCGGTCGACCGCTTCGACGACGACCCCGCGCGCCTGCACCGCGCGCTTCTCGAGGCGCTCCGCATCGCCGTCGGGTCGGTGTCCGCTCTCGACGGACTCGCGACGCCCGCGCTCGGCCAGAGCCTCGCGGACGAGCACGTCGCGGCGCTCGTCGACGCGCTGGGCGGGCTCGGCACCGATCTCGTCCTCGTGCTCGACGACGTCCACGAGCTCGGCGGGAAGGGCTCCGTCGGGCTGGTGCGGGCGGTCGTCGAGGACGTGCCGCCGAACGTCCGCCTGGTCCTCGCGAGCCGGTCCGACCCGGCGCTGCCGCTGCGGCGGCTGCGGGGCGACGGCCTGCTCGGCGAGCTGCGCCAGGACGCGCTCGCGTTCGACCGCAGCGAGGTCGCGGCGCTCGCGGCCACCGAGCCCACTCCTCTCACCGACCCGGACGTGGACCGCCTCCGCGAGCTCACCGCCGGGTGGCCGGTGGCCCTGCGCCTCACCCTCACCGCGCTGCGCGGCGCCGCGGACCACGGTGCGCCGCCGTCCTCGACGCTCGGCGCGATGGAGCGCCCGGACGTCCCGCTCGCCGACTACCTCGTCGAGGAGGTGCTGCGCGGCCTGCCCGACGAGCTCGCGTCGTTCGTGCTCCGGGCCACGTGCTCCGAGACCGCTGACGCGGCGACCGCCACGCTCGTCGGGGGCCCCGACGGGCCCCGGATGCTCGAGGAGTGCCGGCGCCGCGCGCTGTTCCTCACGACCGTCGGCGACCGCGACGACGACGTCGTGCTGCGCTGGCACGCCCTGTTCGCAGCCCAGTGCCAGGCGATCCTGCGCCGCACCGATCCCGAGGCGTACAGAGCGACGCACCGGACGCTCGCGCCCGCGCGCGCGAGGCCACGGACCTCGCGGCGGCCGTCGCGCACGCGAGCGCCGCCGAGGACGGCGGGCTCGCGGCGCGGATCCTGAGCGACCGGTGGGCGGACCGGGTGGTCGCGGGCGAGCACGAGACCGTGCGCGCGCTCCTCGGCCTCGTGCCGTCTCCGTGGCGCGACGGGCCCGAGCTCACGGTCGTCGACGCGGCGGTCTCCGCCGTCAAGGGCCGGCCCGACCTCGCGTCCGACCAGCTCGCCCACGCCCGCCGCACCCTCGGCGAGCTGCCCGACGACCGCCGCACCGCCGTCGGGACCACGGCGACGCTCGTCGAGCTGTTCCTCGCGTCGCGCGCGGGACTCACGGACGCGGTGAACCGGGGGCGGTCGATCCTCGAGGACGAGGCGGTCCTCGCGCCGTCGGCGGCGGCGCTCGCCGCGTACCTCGTGGGACGCGCCGAGGCGTACAGCGAGTACGACGACACGCGCTCGCTCGCGCACCTGCGGCGCGGCGCCGCCCTGGCCGCGGAGCAGGGGCTCACCGCCCTCGAGCTCGCGTGCCTGGCGGAGAGCACCCTGCCGCTCGTCGGGACGGGCGACCTCCACGGCGCGTGGGCGCTCGCCGAGGAGGTCGAGGCCCGCGTGGCGGCAGCCGGGTGGCACTCGCCGGAGCTGCTCGCGAGCCCGCAGGTCGTGCGCGGCTTCGTCAGCTACATGCGCGACCGCCTCGAGGACGCGTGCGGCTATCTCGAGGACGGACTGGCGGCACTGCCGCCGAGCGCGGCTGTCGCGCGGTCGCGGGCCGGCGCGGCGCTCATGGCGGCGTACGTCGGGCTCGGCGACCGGGGCGGCCTGCTGCGGGCCCGCGCGATCGTGCTCGCGCCCGACGCGGCGTCGTCCGCGGCCATCGTCGACTGCGCGGGCGTGATCGAGGCGCTCGACCAGGCGCTCGGGGGCCGCGCGAGGTTCGGGGCCGAGGCGCTCGACCGGCTGCCCGCCGGTCCTCGGCTCGCCGTCGGCCACGTCTGGGCGGCGGAGGTCTACCGGCGCGCCGACCGGCGCGACGACGCGTGGCGGTCGCTCGCGCAGGTCGACGAGTCCAAGCGCGGGGCGCAGCTCTCGGTGAACTGGGAGCTCACCGCGGCGATGCTGGCCTGGGGGCAGGGCGACACCGAGGCGGCCCACGGCCACCTCGCCCGGGCGCTCGACCACGCCGCCGACCGCGGGATCCGTCGGCCGTTCGCCGAACGGGACGACGTCGGCCCGCTGCTCCGCGACCACCTCGCCCGCGGCACCCGGCACGCCGCGCTCGTGGGCGAGCTGCTTGCCGCGGGGGACCGTCCCCGGGCCCCTCGGCAGCCCGTCGTCGCGAAGGAGCTCTCGGCGCGCGAGCTCGACGTGCTGCGCGAGCTGCGCGCCAGCCGGTCCACCGCCGAGATCGCGGCCGCGCTGTACCTGTCCGTCAACACCGTCAAGACGCACACCCGCTCGATCTACCGCAAGCTCGGGGTGCGCGGACGACGCGAGGCGCTCCAGGCGGCGCTCGCAGCGGGGCTGCTCGAGTAACCCTCATCCGTTGAGGATGATTTGGCGTCCCAGGAGGCGACGGGTGCGCGGCGCGCTGCGATGCTGCCGGTATGCCCACGACACCCAAGCCGGCCGCTCCCGCGATCGTCCAGCAGCAGGCGGCGCTCCGCGAGCGGCTGCCGTTCTCCGACACCCAGGACTTCGAGGACGCGCAACGGGGTCTGATCGCCCCGCTCGCCGGCCCCACGACGGCCGACGACGGCCGGGTCGTCTGGGACAACGGCACCTACGACTTCCTCGAGGGCGACGCCCCCGACACCGTGAACCCGAGCCTGTGGCGCCAGTCGCAGCTCGTGGCGACGTCGGGGCTCTTCGAGGTCACCGACGGCATCTACCAGGTGCGCGGCCAGGACCTGTCGAACATCAGCTTCGTCGAGGGTGACACCGGCGTCATCGTCATCGACCCGCTCATCTCGGCCGAGACCGCGGCCGCGGCGCTCGCGCTCTACCGCGACCACCGCGGGGACCGGCCCGTCGTGGCGGTGATCTACACGCACTGCCACGTCGACCACTTCGGCGGCGTGAAGGGCGTGACCAGCCAGGAGGACGTCGACGCGGGCACGGTCCGGATCGTCGCGCCCGAAGGCTTCCTCGAGCCCGCGATCGCCGAGAACGTGTACGCGGGGACGGCCATGGCCCGACGCGCGGGCTACATGTACGGGGCGGCCCTGGCCCGCAACGCTCAGGGCGGCGTGGGCGCAGGCCTCGGCCAGACGACCTCGACCGGCACCGTGACGCTCATCGAGCCCACCGAGCACGTCGCGAAGACGGGCGACGAGCTGACGATCGACGGCGTCCGGGTCGTGTTCCAGCTGGCGCCCGGCACGGAGGCCCCGGCCGAGATGCTGTTCTACTTCCCCGACCGCAAGGCGCTGTGTGCGGCCGAGGACGCCACGCACACGCTCCACAACCTCCTGACCCTGCGTGGCGCCGTCGTGCGCGACCCGCACGTGTGGTCGAAGTACCTCACGGAGACGATCGACCTGTGGGGCGGTGACGTCGAGGTGATCTTCGCGTCGCACCACTGGCCCGCCTGGGGCAACGAGCGCGTCGTCGAGTTCCTCGGCCTGCAGCGCGACCTCTACGCGTACCTGCACGACCAGACGCTCCGCATGCTCAACCAGGGCCTCGTCGGCCCGGAGATCGCCGAGACCATCCAGCTCCCGCCGGCGCTCGAGAACGCGTGGCACACGCGCGGCTACTACGGGTCGGTCAGCCACAACGTCAAGGCGATCTACCAGCGGTACCTGGGCTGGTTCGACGGGAACCCCGCGCACCTGTGGGAGCACCCGCCCGTCGAGAAGGCCAAGCGGTACGTGGACTTCATGGGCGGCGCGGACGCCGTCGTCGAGAAGGCGCGGCCCGCGTTCGAGTCGGGCGACTACCGCTGGGTCGCGGAGGTGCTGAACCACGTGGTCTTCGCGCAACCCGACCACCCGGGGGCGCGCGAGCTGCTCGCCGACACGTACGAGCAGCTCGGGTACGGGTCGGAGAACGGGACGTGGCGTGACTTCTTCCTGTCGGGTACGACCGAGCTGCGGGACGGCGCGTTCGGCACGCCGACCGTCGCGGCCGCGCCTGACATCGTCGGTGCCCTCACGCCGGCGATGCTCTTCGACGCGCTCGCGATCCAGATCGACGGGCCGCGCGCCTGGGACTCGGCGTTCACGATCGACGTCGTGCTCACCGACGTGGACGAGCGGTATCGCCTGCGCCTCGCCAACGGTGCGCTCACCTACAGCGGGGCACCGCAGCGCGGAGACGCCGACGTGACGATCACGACGACGAAGCGGGCTCTCCCCGCGGTCGCGCTGGGTGGAGGGCTCACGCCCGAGAAGCTCGCAGCGT
The DNA here is from genome assembly GCF_030161555.1 of Luteimicrobium album. Classification (GTDB taxonomy): domain Bacteria; phylum Actinomycetota; class Actinomycetes; order Actinomycetales; family Cellulomonadaceae; genus Luteimicrobium; species Luteimicrobium album. The sequence continues at coordinate 989,788 of NZ_BSUK01000001.1, read as the reverse complement.
CGGGCACGGAGATCACCGGGGACGCGTCCGTGCTGCACACGCTCGCGGGGCTCCTGTCGCCGGGGGACCCGGACTTCGCGATCGTCACGCCGGACTGATCGGACGTCCAGGTGCTAGGGCCTGTTTCGGAATGGGTTAGCGCCGGCGGATCCAGGTGAGGATGTCTTCGGCGATGGTGTGGGGGTCGGCGGCGGTGGTGATGTCGTGGGCGCCGGCGGCGGGATCGAAGCGGTCGAGCTCGAAGCCGCCGAATGCGCTGATCTTCTTGGAGACGGCGTAGGACCACTCGAGGTCGTCGTCACGTGGGAAGACGATGAAGAACGTGTTGGTGTCGGTGTCGAGCTCGTTGACGAGGTCGATCAGGTCGCCCCGGTCGGGCTGATCAACGTCGTCGCGTCCTTCGGGGGCGGCGTAGTACTCCACGCCCGCAAGGATGCCAGCGCTCAGGCGGCCCGGACGATCGCGGCCACCCAGTCGTCGATCGCGGCAACGGTCACGGTGGTCTCGTAGCGGACCTGGAGCTTGTCGAACCGGGTGGCCACCGCCCGCCACCGCTTGAGGCGGTTGAACATGCACTCGACCGCGGACCGCAGCTTGTAGTCGGTGAAGTCGACCTTCGGCGGTCGCCCACCGGCCGAGCCCTTCTTCTTGCGGTTGGCCTGCTGATCGACCTTCTCCGGGATCGTCGCGGCGATCCCACGGGCACGCAGCAGGGCCCGGTTGGTGGCCGAGGTGTACGCCCGGTCGGCGCGGACTCGGTCCGGGCGGGTGCGCGGGCGACCGACCCCACCGGGACGGGCCACCTTGACGGTGGCGAGCACGGGCGCGAACTGCGGGCTGTCGCCGCGGTGCCCGGCCGTGACGACCATGCCCATCAGCTTCTGCCCCTGCTCGGCGGCCGCGTGCACCTTCGTGGTCCACCCGCCCCGGGAACGCCCCAGCCCGTGGTCGACCGGCTCGGCGCCCGGCGGCTCGGTCTGCGCCTGCGGGTCACGGCGAGCACCGGCGGCGTGCTGGTGAGCGCGAGCGATCGTGGAGTCGATGTTCAGGTCCCACCCGATCAGCCCGGCCCCGTCGCTGATCGTGCGCAACCGGTCGATCACCTGCCCCCAGGTCCCGTCGCGCTGCCAGTCCCGGAACCGGCGATAGCAGCTACCCCACGGCCCGTACCGGTCGCCAGGAACGTCCCGCCACGGGCACCCCGTGCGGACCCGGAACCGGATCCCGTCGATCTGCCGACGCAAGAACCGCGCCTTGCGTCCACGCGCCCTGACCGGCAGCAACGGCGCCAGCACCGCCCACGCCTCATCGCTCAGATCATGCCGCCCCGGCCCATCGCCCACGACCTCAATCATGACGAAACCGCAGGTCACATCACAATTCCGAAACAGGCCCTAGGGCTGGGAAGAGCACGCCACCGGGCCGGGATCGAGGATCGCGCCGCCGATCCGCAGAGCCTGGTCCGTGAGCGCGTCGAGCGGCGGAGCGGTCGCGTCGGGGTTCTCGTCGTCCGTCTCCCAGCAGGCGAAGACCTGGTTGATGGACCGGACGGCGGTCGCGGTCGCGAGCGTCGGCTCGGCGACCCCGTTGGCGCGCGCCCCGTCGGCGAGGCGCCCGAAGATCTCGCGGGAGGCGTCGAGAGGGAGCCGGCTCGCCCCGGAGGCGGCGCGGTCGTCGTCGATGCGACGGAAGAACACGTACGGGCCGTCCGCGGCGAGCGCGACCTGGACCCGGGCCCACGCGCTCGGCCGGAGCCGTTGGAGGTTCTCGCGCGCGGTCGTCACGAACAACGCGAGCAGAGCGTGGACGTCGTGGCCGCGGCCGGCCTCGTCGAGGCGCTCGAGCCCGTGGCGCCGCGCCGCGTCGAGCGGAGCCGCGCGCCAGCCGTACATCGCCCGGACGAGCGCCTCGAGCGAGCCGAAGTGGTAGCGGACGGCGGCGTGGTTGCGGTGGTCGGCCTCGCGGGTCACCTCGGCGATGGTCGTGCCGCCGAGGCCACGACGTGCCACGACGCGCTCGCAGGCCTCCATGAGGCGCACTTGAGCAGGCGTGGTCGGGACGCGGCTGTCCGGCGTGGGCACGATCCGCATCGTACGGGTGATCCACACCGTTCGATACCGGTATCGACGAGTCGTCTCATCCGGGTGAATCATCTGCTATCTGTCGCGCGGGCGAAGCGTCGATGGCAAGGTGACCGCGGGGGTAAGTGTCGACCCTTAGCGGGGGCGTCGGCGCGAAGGCCGGTGGTTGCCGGCGGACGTGAGGTGGGACGAGAGGTGAGCTCGTGACGGCGGAACACGGACGGCATCGGGGCGCGCGGCGCTCCGGCGGTTGGCGAGGCATCGGTCGACGGCTGCACCGGTCGAGGATCGCCGCCGTGCTGGGCGCCTTCGCGCTCGTCGTGACGATGGGCGTGGGCGGAGCCCTGCCGGCCCAGGCGGCCGACACGGCGTCGCTCTCGATCACCAAGACTGCGACCGAGACCGACCTGGTTCCCGGGCAGGAGTTCCAGTACCGGATCACCTTCCAGTGCACCGCGGGTCAGGTGGACGGCTGTGTCAACGCCGTCCTGACCGACCCGCTGCCCGACGGGATCGAGATCGTGCCCGGCGCCCAACCGACGACCACCGCCCCGAACTCCGAGATCACGGTCGACGGCAACACGGTCAAGGTCGAGTTCCACCAGGACCTGGGCGGTGGCCAGGAAGGGCTCCAGCCGGGCGTCCAGTACACGCTGACCATCCCGGTGCGGGTCTCGCCCGACTATTCGGCCGACCAGAGCGGCCGGCCGATCGACAACACGGCGACCGTCGGTGCCGACAACGCCTCCGACAAGAGCGCGACGGCCACGGTGACCCCGACCGTCGAGGAGCAGATCGGGTCCTCGACCACCAAGTCCGTCTCACCCGAGCGCGCCCCTGCGGAGGAGGGAACGGCCGCGACGTTCACCATCACGGGCAAGAACACGTCGAACATCGGGGCCGACTCGATGGTCGTGAGCGACCCGGCCGACGCTGCTCCGCCGGCGGCACCTTCCTCGAACCCGTTCGAGCACCTCCCGCTCACGGGCGCGCCGACGGTCACGCTGCCGAAGAACGCCGACACCGTCACGGTCACGGCGTACTGCAACGGGGCATGGTCCACGTCCGAGCCGGCGGCCACCCCGCAGCTGCCGCCGGGTTGCACGGGCGGCTGGTCCGACGTCGCAGGCATCTCGTTCGCGTTCGACGCGCCCGACGGGCGGACGATCCTCGCGGGTGCTTCGGCGACGATCCAGCTTCCTGTCGAGCAGAGCGGGACCGGTGATCTCACCGACGAGACGGCCTACACGAACACCGCAGGCACCGTCGTGACCGCGGGCGACCAGACGGCCGACTCGCAGGACGACGCCACCTACACGGTCGTCCCCGTCCGGATCGAGGCCGGCGCGAGCAAGTCGTGGGATCCCAAGGAGATCGCGTCCGGCGACACGAGCACCGCCACGCTCGGCGCGACGAACACCTCGACCGTGCCGGTCGACACGTTGACGATCACCGAGCCCGAGAGCGGCTCCTTCCCCGATGGGTTCACGTTCACGGGTCTGGGCTCCGACGGCGGCGGCTCGCAGGGCATCGTCTGGCCGACCGGAGCGACGTCCGCGGAGATCACCTATCAGGGCTGCGCCGGTGGTCCGCTCACGACCACCGAGAAGGACACGCTTCCGGCGCCGCCCGACGGGTGCACGCCGACGGGCTTCACGGTCACCTTCCACGGTGAGATCGTCGCGGGCGCCGAGGCGACCGCGCCGTTCCAGGTGCAGGCCGACGAGGACGGCACCGAGCAGCAGACCTTCCCGAACGAGATCGGCGTCGTGACCGGACGCGGCGACCAGACGTCGCCCGAGGCAACCGCGAACGACACACTCACGAAGTACGAGGACCGGCTGAGCACGAGCGTCACGAAGCGCATCACGCCGGGCGAGATCCCTGCGGTTCCCGGCCAGGACGCCACGATCCAGCTCTCGGGCAAGGTCGACGAGTTCCCCGCGTCCACGACGAACGCCCAGCAGATCGTCGTCTCCGACCCTTCGGGCGACCCGAACGACTCCGAGTTCTACGACGTGTTCGACGCCACGGGCGTGGTCGCAGTGCCGATCCCCGACAACGCGACTCTGACCGTCAACTACTGGAACGGCAGCGCGTGGGTCCCCGTTCCCGGGATGACCGACCTCCCGTCGAGCGCGAGCCCGTACTCGGCGAACTTCCCGGACGGCGTCGACGCTCACGGCGTCCAGTTCGTCTACAACTCCACGGACGAGGACGGCTTCCCCCGGGCACCGAGGTCAACCCGAACGTCCGGGTCGAGCTCAACGACACCGTCGAGAACGTCGACCAGACCGTGGAGAACTGCGCCGGGTCGGGTGTCTCGGCGGGTGACATCTCAGCGACTGCCGATCCCGCGGGTTGCGACACGATCGACCTCAACCACGTCGACCCAGGCGAGGGCGATCTGATCGACAAGGCGTGGGACGAGCCTGGGGCTGTCCAGGAGCGCAGCCAGGATCAGATCGGCGCGACGCTGACCTGGTCGACCGGCGGCTTCTCCAACGTCGACCACGAGGTCGTCCAGGACGTCTCGAACCCCGCTGCCGACGTCGCGACGTCGGTCTACGACGCGTTCGACCTCGTCAAGATCGATCCCATCACGGCCGCCCAGGACCCGCTGCTCAAGTGGGACCAGGTCACCAAGGTCGAGCTCTACATCGATGGCGCCTGGGCCGAGGCGACGAACGACCCGTGCCCGTCCGCGTGCGACGGGACCTTCCCCGGCTACACGCTCACGGCCGGCGAGAAGGCCGATGCCACGTCTTTCCGGCTGACCTACGTCGAGAGCCCGACACGCGCCGCGAAGAACCCCGGGGTAGGGGACCCGGCCGTGGGCTCGGGCGTCGCCAGGTCGACGCAGGGCACGCACCGGACGATCCACCCCGTGTTCCAGGTCCGTGACACCAAGCGCTCCGACCCGACGGTGCCCGTGCTGAGCGAGGTCGACTTCAACCTCGAGGACCCGGGCGCCGTGAACAACACCGTGCGTGCCGACGCCTACACGCCGACGCAGACCTACTTCGACACGGACTCCGACGCGGTGAGCATCACCGAGTCGAACCTTGCGACGACGCTCGACAAGACGTGGACCGGTGGCCCGGTGGGCCTGCCGGACGACGGTGTGGCACCGGCCGACTACCCGACCACGCGCGTGTCGCTCAAGGCGACCAACACCTCGCCGCAGAAGGTCGACCGGCTGACGATCGACGACCATGCCGCGAGCTCGGCGCCGGGTGCGGCGACGCCGTTCGACTCGTTCGCGTTCCACGGCTTCGTGACGATCCCCGACCCGGCGCCGATCGGTGCGACCGGCGTCACGATCACCCTCACGCGCCAGGGTGGCGGCACCAACACGTACACCCGCGCCGAGGCGCAGGCGCTCGACCCCGCGACCCTCACCGACGTCACCGGGTTCACCGTCGTGTACACGGGGCGGATCAACAAGGGGGCGGTCGCGAACGTCACGTTCGACGCGCAGCTGCGGAAGACGACCCTCACGACCGGCGCGCCCGTCACGACCGGCACCTACACGGACTACGCGACGGACACCGTCGAGGATCTGGTCGACTTCCCGGGCTACGAGAAAAACCCGGTCACCGACAGCGACACGGCGACCATCCAGGTCGTCGACCAGGGGATCGGGGTCGTGACGACGAAGTCGTTCGACCCGGCGAGCCAGAACGAGGGCGACAACAGCCCTGTCACCGTCACGTTGTCCGGGAAGCCCACCGGCACCTCGCGCACGGTGCAGATGGTGATCGAGGACGTGTCCCCGACGTTCTGGAACCAGTACGACCTGTCGTCGCTGACGGAGCCGGACTTCACCCATCCGATCGACCGTGTCCAGGTCGACGCCTTCACCGGCGCGACGTTCACCACGGACGGCGACGGCAACCTGGTGGCGACCGGCGGTTCCTGGACGACCGGCTCGCCATCGGCGACGGCGGCTCTTCCGGACGGGGTGAACGCCGCGGACGTGCAGGGACTCCGGTTCACCTTCACGCGCGCGGACGAAGCTGCCTGGGAGAACCCCGCCAGCCCCAACCAGCCCGTGAAGTTCCAGGTCGTGCGGCGGGCCGAGCTGCGCTCGGGCGGACCGCTCGAGACGGACCAGGCCGACCATCAGCCAGCGCCGTCGGAGACCAAGCCCGGCGTCGCGACGAACGACATCACGACGACGGTGACGAGCAACGACGTCGACAGCAACGGTCCGCTCACCGCGTCCGCAGACACGTCGGCGACGATCACGTACAAGCACCTCGCCAACGCGGTCTCGGTGAGCAAGTCGCCGAACGGCAACCTCGAGCAGCCGGGTGCGCCGTTCCCCTACACGCTCACGATCAAGAACTCCGGACTCGTCCCGATCGTCGATCCCGTCGTGACCGACCGGCTCCCCAGTGATCCGCAAGGCCCTCTGTTGGTCTTCGACCCGAACACCTCCGAGGACGACCGTTACACCTATGACCTGCAGGACCCGGTCGGTGACAACGACAGCCCGATGCCGACCGACTCGACGCAGGTGACGGTCGATGTCACGAACGACGCAGGCACGGGTGCCCCCACGTCGATCCGGTGGACGTTCCCCGCGGGGACGACGCTCGAGCCCGGCGAGACCTACACGATCACCTTCCCGATGCAGACTCGTGTCGGTCTGCCGTCTGACACGAAGTTCACGAACTCCTTCGGCGTGGTGGGCGACCGCCCGTGGGACGAGTGCGACGGCGAGCTCGACGCTGCCACCGGGGAGTGCCGGGCGTCGGCCACCAACAGCGTGCTCGAGGGCGGTGCTCTGGGCGTCCGCAAGGCCGTGAAGGCCGAGGGCTCCGACGAGCTGGGCGTGCTGACGGATCCGCTGACGACCGCGGACCCCGCGGACTGCAAGGCGGATGCGCAAGGCTACTACGCACGTCCTTGTGTCCCGATCGCCGTTCCCGGTGGGGCTGTCGACTGGCAGCTGCGCTACCAGAACACGGGCAACCTGCCGATCGACGAAGTCTCCTCGGTCGACCGGCTTCCCGCGCTCGGTGACCAGCTGGCGACTGCTCCGCTCGACCGTGGCAGCGAGTGGCGCCCGGTGCTCTCCGGCGAGAAGCCGACTCTGGCGAGCGGTGACGGCACGCTCACGGTCTACTTCACGGACGACGGCCCGGACGACTTCTGTGCGGACGGCGTGGGGACGTCGAATCCCCTCTCGTGCGGAAGCTGGACAGAATGGACGGACGCCGCTGCGCCGGATCCCGCCACCGCCACCGGTCTCCTGTTCGTGTTCGACCCGACGACACCGCTGCAACCGACCGACACGTTCTCGGTGAACGTCCCGATGAAGGCTCCGGCTCAGTCGCAGACGGTCGGCGAGGACAGGATCGCCTACAACACCGTCGGGGCGTCGGGCGAGGCTGTGCGGCCGAACGGCCAGACGCTGTGGACCCTCACGACCGAGCCTCCGCGCGTCGGCGTGGCACTCGCGACGGCACGCATCCAGGTCGTCAAGGAGGTCACGGGGCCGGCGGCGGACACCTACGCGCCGGGAACGTTCCGCGCGACGGTCGACTGTACGTCCGTCGGAGAGCCTGTGGACCTCGGCGACCAGGGAACCGTGACCCTCACACCGAACGAACCGCTCACGATCAGCGGTGTGCCGTATCACGCTGACTGCACCGTCTCCGAGGGTGACAACGGTCAGACGTCGTCGACGGTCAACCACGTGGTCGCGGAGCGAACGACGTCACCGGTCGTGCCCCTGGTGACTCTGACGAACGACTACCAGTTCGCGAGCCTCGACATCACGAAGTCCGTCGACTCGCCCGCCGTCGACCAGGACGGAACTCCGGTCGCGTACGGGCCCTTCCACGTGACCGTGGACTGCACGTTCCTGGGCGACCCCGTCTACGCGGACGGTTACTCGGCCGACAACCCCATGGAGGCGACGATCGCCGACGGCGACACCCTCCACCTCACGGGGCTCCCGGCGGGCGCGAGCTGCGACGTGACCGAGGACGACGCCCACGGCGCGGTCACCACGACGCACGACGTGACGCCGGCCGGCGGCGACGAGTCCACCACCGACGGCGACAGTGCCACGGTCGAGCTCGCCCCGACGACCGACGGCACCAACACCGACGTCGTCCACAACACGTTCGCCGACGGCTCCTCCGGATCGTCAAGCACGTCGAGGGCGACGCCGCCGACACCTACGGCGCCGGACCGTTCGTTGTCCACGTCGAGTGCACGCTCGACGACGAGTCCGGCACCCGCACCACCTGGTCCGGCGACGTGACGCTCGGCGGCGACGACCCGCTCACGCACACGATCGAGCATGTCGCCACGGGCTCGTCGTGCGTCGTCACCGAGACCGACGACGGCGGCGCGACCTCCACCTCGATCTCGCCCGACGAGCCGGTCGTCGTGGGCTCCGGCGAGGACGTCGCCGAGGTCACGGTCACCAACACGTTCGACCCCGGCGTGCTGCACCTGACCAAGGCCGTCACGGGCGACGCGGCGGACTTCGCGGCCGACTCGTTCACCGCGGACGTCACGTGCACCGCCGACGGCGAGACGCTCCCGGGCTTCCCCCAGACCGTGACCGTGACGCCCGGCGAGACGACGAGCGTCGACGCGCTCGTGGGCGCCGAGTGCCGGGTCGCCGAGACGGACACGCACAGCGCGACCGCGGTGACCTACGACCCGGCCGACGAGAGCGACGCGACGCAGTCCGGTGTCGTGACCGTCGGGCCCGCCGACGAGGACCCCGTGACGATCGGCATCACCAACGAGTACCGCGCGGGCGGGCTGCAGGTCGCCAAGCTCGTCGACGGGCCGGGCGCCCCCGAGGCGTCGGTTGGGCCGTTCGTGTTCGACGTGACGTGCTCGTTCGACGGGGACGACGCCGCGTACCAGGACACCGTGACCCTCGAGGGCGACGGCACGACGTCGGAGCTTGAGTCCGACGTGCTCGGCCCGCTGCCCGTCGGCGCAGTGTGCGTGGTCCGCGAGACGGACGACGGCGGGGCCGACTCGACCCCGCCCCCGTGACGGTGACGATCCCCGACGTCGACGACGAGGGCACGCCCCAGGTCGTCGTCGCGGGCTTCGTCAACCCGTTCTCCGCGGGCACGATCTCGCTGACCAAGAAGCTCACGGGCGAGGGAGTCACGGCGAGCGTCAAGAAGAAGACGTTCACCGTCCTGCTGACCTGCCAGTACGACGCGGGCGGTGACGAGCCGCTGACGCTGTTCTCGGAGCCGGTCGCGATCAAGGGCGGCGAGACGCTCACGGCCGAGGACGCCGACGGCAACCCCGTCAAGCTCCCGCTGGGCACCCGGTGCTTCGCGACCGAGACGGACGACGGCGGCGCCGACGCGTCGACCGTCGACCACGCGACAGCGACCGACGCCGCCGTGGTCGGGATCTCGGACGAGCTGCAGCCCCTCGAGATCACCGTGACCAACCGGTTCGACCCGGCTACACCGGGCAAGCCGGGCAAGCCGGGCAAGCCGGGGACTCCGGGCGGCTCGGGTGGGTCCGGTGGCTCGGGTGGGTCCGGTGGCTCCGGGCCCACGACTCCGACGCTCGCGGCGACGGGCACGTCGCCGGCGCAGCCCGCACTGGCGGTGCTCGCGCTGCTCAGCCTCGGCCTCGGGCTGGTGCTGCTGCGCCGTCGTCGGGAGGGCTGAGGCAACCGAAGGCGAGAGGGTCAGCGCGCCCCACGGCGCTGCGGCTCGCCGGGCGGGAACTCGCCCTCGTCGGAGTTGTCGTCGTGCGCGAAGAGCAGCTCGTGGAGGCGCACCTGCACGTCGTCGACGTGCGGGACGTCGTGCAGCACGAGGCCCGGCTTCTCGCTCGCGTCGGACACCACGAGCGTCCCGCAGCCGAAGACCCGGTCGAGGATCCCCTGCTCGGAGGCGACGTCGTTGATCCGGTACAGCGGGATGTCGCGGCCCGTGCGCGTCACGATGCCCGCCCGCACGAGGATCCGTTTGGTCGTGACGACGTAGCGCGTCGTCAGCCAGCGCGTCCAGCGCGGGAGCACCACGAGGCAGGCCAGCAGGAACGCGACGACGGCCACGACCTCGACGGCGATCGCCGGCGCGCCCAGAGCGGCCGTGACCGCGACCGCCGCGACGAGGACGACCAGCAGGACGATCGGCCAGAACAGCGCCTTGAGGTGCGTGCGCAGCTCCAGGACGACGTCCTCGCCCTCGGTCAGGTGTGAATCGCGTAGCGCCATGCGGAGCATCGTGCCAGACGCGCGGGCGTCAGGACGACGGCGGAGGGGCCGGGCGCCCCACCCGCCTCGCCCGGGCGTCGAGCCAGGCGGCGTGCGTCGACCCGAGCACCACGTCCGTCGCGGGGTACAGCCGCACGTTGGCGAGGTGCTCGGCGAGCACGCGGGACTCCCAGACGTGCAGGACCTCGGGTGAGAGCCCGGACAGGTACAGGCGGTTGCCGCCGGCGTCGAGGGTGTCGGAGTACTGGGCGATGACGAGGAAGAACGTCGCGCCGAGCGTCGTCCGGCCTCGCAGCCGCAGGACCACCGCGGCGTCCGCCGCGCCGGCGGGGTCGGGGAGCTGGCGTTGCAGGGTCCGGGCGCCGGCGTAGAACAGCGAGCCGTAGACGTCGAGGACGACGACGTCGTGGTCGTGGAGCGTGCGCGGAGCGGGGCGCTCGACCGGTCCGCTGCCGTCGGTGTGCGGCACGAGGCGGACGACGCGCAGGTCCACGGCCTCGCGGTTGAGCTGGAGGAGGAGCGAGACGACGACGCCGACCCCGACGGCCGCCGCGACGGGCAGGAGCAGCGTCGCCACGAACGTCACGACGAGCGCGATCGCGGGGGTGCTGCCCGCGTGGATCATCGTGCGGACCTGGCGGGGGCGCAGCGACGAGACGGCCGCGTAGATCAGGACGGCCGCGAGCGTGGGCATGGCGACCTTCCCCACGAGCCCGGACAGCCCCACGAGGATGAGCAGCGCCCAGAGCCCCGAGAAGATCGCGGCCCACCGCGTCCGCGCACCGCTGGCCACGTTGAGCGCCGTCGAGCTGACGGACGCGCCGATCGCCATGCCGCCGAACGGCCCGGACAGGACGTTCGCCGTGCCCTGGGCGCCGAAGTCCGTGTTGGTCCGCGACGACGACCCGTCCGGGTTCGGCGCGGCCTCCGCGACGCCCGCACCCTGCACGAGCACGACGATCGTGACGGTGAGCGCCCCGACGACGACGTCGGGGCTGAGCGCGGACAGCGCCGGGATGCCGGGCAGCGGGAGGCCGGCGGGGATGTCCGCGGTGTCGTGGACCCGCGCGACGGCCGCGCCGGTGACGATGACCACGACGGTCGGGACGACGAGAGCGATCAGCGCCGCGAAGGGCGACAGCCGGGTGCGGCCCAGGAGGATCAGGAGCACGAGCGCCCCGACGCCCGCGGCGACCGACGGCCAGCTCCAGGTCCCGGGGTGCGCCACGACCTGCCAGCCCTTGGTGAGCGCGAGGTCGCCCTGCGGCGACGTCCCGGTGAGCTTGCCGAGCTGCCCCAGGACGATCGTCACGGCGACGCCCGTGAGGAAGCCGAGCATCACGGACTGCGAGACGAACCGGACGTACCGACCGAGGCGCAGCGCGCCCGCGGCGATCATGAACGCGCCCGCGAGGAGGGCCAGCCAGATCATCGCGTCGGACCGCCGGTCGTCCGGGACGCCGGCCAGCGCGGACCCGGCGGCGAGGGCCGCGGCGCTCGTCGTCGTGACGCGCATGAGGGTCGTCGAGCTCGTGAGACCGCCGCCGACCGGCCCCACCGTGTTCGCGTAGAGGCCGTGGACCGGGCTCACGCCCGCCAGCAGACCGCAGGCCATGCCGTCGGGGACCGAGCTGATCGCGCCGGTCAGCCCGGCGACGACGTCGTCGCGGAGGGCCGCGCGCCGCGGACGTGCCGAGCGCGCCCACCGGGCGAGGAGCGTCAGAGGACCGGGCGTCGCGCGCGCGTCCGCACCGCTCATCGCTCGTCGGTGCCGTCGTCCGCGGGGGCTGCTCGTCGTCGGCGATGCCGCCGTCGTCGTCGGCAGGGTCGTCCTCCGCCCGACGGCGCACGCGCTGCCAGCGATCCTTCGGTGCGGTCCGCTCGGGGTCGCGCAGCATCTCGGACTCGACGAGCTGGTGCCGCTTCCAGTACGTGTCCATGACCGCCTGGACGGTCGCGGCGACGGGCAGCGCGAGGAACGCGCCGATCGCCCCGAACACGGCGCCGAACGCGAGCACCACGAGGAACGCGACGGCGGGGTTCATCTCGAGCGCCTTGGCCGAGACCTTGGGCGAGAAGATGTAGTTCTCGATCTGCTGGTACGCGATGATGAACGCCAGCACCGCCACGGCCTGCGGGATCCCCTGCGACGTGAGCGCCACGACGACGGGCAGCGCGCCGCCGATGTAGGTGCCGATCGTCGGGATGAACTGCGACACGATCCCTGTGAAGAGCGCGAGCGGCAGAGCGTACGGGGTCCGCAGGATCGTCAGGAAGACGAACGTGAAGGCGCTCGACAGCGCGGCCAGCACGACGCGCGACGTGATGAAGTCGGACGCCTTGCGCTGCGCCGTCTCCCACAGCGTGAGGACCTCGGTCTGCCGGTTCGGCGTGAGCCGCGCGCACACCGCCGCCCGGAACCGCGGACCCGCGGCCGACAGGTAGTAGACGACGAGCAGGATCGTCGTGATCGCGAACAGTGCCGAGACGACGGTCGAGCCGACGAGCAGGACGCCCGACGCGACGTCGTCGCCCCACCGTCCCATCGCGTCCTTGATGAGCTCGCCGGAGTCCGGGATGGTCACGTCGAAGGTCCGGGAGAGCCAGTCCTGGAGGTCGGAGTACATCGCTGGGACGTTCTTGAAGAGTGCGAGGAGCTGCTGGACGAACAGGTTGCCGAACAGCGCCACGATCACCAGCGCGAAGAGGATCGTCCCGACGAGCGCGGCCCCCGCCGCGAGGCCGCGCTTCCAACCGTGCCGCACGAGCCACAGGACGATCGGCTCGAGGGCGAGCGAGATGAAGAACGCGATCAGGACGTTGACGATCAGGCCCTTGAGCTGGAAGAACGCGTGCCACGCGAACGCCGCGACGAACACCGCGACCGCCGCCATCACGAGCCCGCGCGCGAACCACCGGGGCGGGCGCCTCGAGTCGTGCTGCAGGGGGCGCCCGTACGCGTCGTCGGTGGCGTCGTCGCCGGCAGCGACGGTCTGGGTGGTCACCGGTGCTCCTCCCGGGTCAGGACGTCGGGACGTCGGGCAGGGCGTGCATCTCCGTCACGGTCAGTCCGAGGTCGTGCAGGAGCGCGACGACCCCCGTGAGCGCGGCGGCGTCAGCGACACGGCACGTGAGCGCGGTCTCGTCGGGAGCGTCCCCCGGGCGCCGCTCGACGACCTCGATGTAGTCGTGCAGGGGGATGCCGGTGAGACGCCCCCGCACCCGGACGCTGTACATCACGGGCCCACCTCCTCGTCTTCCTCCACCTTCGGCCACGCGGACCTCGCTCCGCCTCATCCGCAGTGGGTGGTCCTCGGGCGGCTCAGGCGTCGGCCGGTTCCACCGCAGGCACCTGCCAGGTCGAGAGCTCATCGAGACGGGGCTGGTAGAGCCGGATCAACAGGTTCCAGCCCTCGGGCAGCGGGATCCGGTTCGGGACGTCCGCGTCCCACGCGCCGAGATGCACGGTGACGGAGCCGTCGTCGCCGGCGACGGCGAAGACCGCGTTCACGTTGTTGACCCCGAGATCGTTGGGTGCGAAGTAGCCGTCAGCGCCGCAGACGCTCAGCGTCATCTGGCACGACCTGGACGGCCTGGGTCGGGAACGGCGTCCTCAACGCCCGTGAGGGGCTCTGGGGCGAGCCGTCGGTGACCGTCGCGGGGCCCAACAGCGCCGTAGTCGGGGCGGTGCTCCAGCCGGCCGTAGCCGGGAAGCTCGCGGTGGCGGGGAAGCTCACGATCGACGGCGACGCGTCGGTGCTGGAAGCCTACGGCGCGCTGCTCGATGAGTTCGACCCGGACTTCCCGATCGTCACGCCGTGACCGGCTACCGCTCCCGCACCGACCGGACGTAGGACTCGAGCGCGAGGTCGTCGGCGGTCCTCTCCATCTTCGTGAGGAGGGCCGCCGACGGCGTCACCTGCCCCGACATGTACGTGGAGAGTCGCGAGGGCGAGGTTCCGATCGTCCGCGCGAACGCTGCTGCGGTCAGGTCGGAGCGGACGACGGCGCGCCGCACCCGTTCGGCGACGGCTCCGCGCTCTCCCGCCCTGGCGCGGTCGAGATTGCGCCGGAGCGAGTCGACCACTCCCTCGCGCTCGGCCACGCCGAGAACCTCCTCGAGCTCGGCGGCGACCTTGCCGAACGGGTCGCGCCGTACGGAGGAGACGATGCGGCGCCAGTGGGGCAGTGAGCCACGCTCGACCGCCGTCAGGAGCCCTTCGAACCCCCAGTCTTCGACCGGGTCGTCGGGAGTGGCGTCGATGTTGCGGAACCGGAGCATCGTCATCGTGCACCTTCCATGAGGTCTGCGAGCGCCTGGCAGGTCGCGACGACGTTGTCCCAGCGCTGCCACTTCGGTGCGACGCCCTTGTAGGACGCGAAGCTGCGGACGACCGTCGAGTCCCGTGGGCGTGGATCGGCGAGCTGCGCGACGAGCTGGGACGCCACCGGTGCCTCGTCGTGCACGCCGTCGGTGTAGTAGTCGTCGATCTCGGTCAGGACGGCGGCCGCGTGCTCGAGCCCGGCTGCGTCGGCGAGCGCGGCGACGTCCAGGTAGTCGCGCGCCTGGTTGCGCTTCACGATCAGGAACGCCTTGATGCGGAGCGTCTCGTCCATGGTCGGGACGCGGAGGGGTCGGCCGGAGCGGAGTCGTACCGTCTCGACCTCGAGCGGTCTCGTGCGGATGAGCTGACGGACGCCGGACTCGATGCCGCCGAGCTCGCCGAGGATGATCTTGCCGGGGGTGACGCGATTGGTCACCCAGTCCCCCTCACGCTCGAGAGCCTCGAGGACGGTGTCGAAACGATCCCGCAGGTTCGCGACGACGTGATCGTGGTCGAGCGAGAACCGGTGGCGGGCGTAGAGCGCGGCGGCGCTCCCGCCGACGAGGACGGCGTCGGGCACGAGTTCCTGCAGGCGGGCCGCAGAGTCCAGCAGATCGTCGAACCGGTCGTCCCCTTCGCGCCCCGATGCGGCGCGACCCTCCTCGCTCACCATGGGATTATCTTATCTGATAACTGCGGTCGGGGCGGCGGGAGCACCTATGCTCCTCGCAGGCTCTCCAGCAACGGGCGCCTGTGGCCCACGAGGCGGGAGCCCCATGGACACCTGGTTCGACGACGCCCTCCGCGCCCTCGGCGAGAGCGAGTGCGCCGAGCTCGCCCGCACGCACGACTGGGCGGCCGGTCCCCTCGGCGACCCGGCTACGTGGCCGTCGGAGCTGCGCGCCGCCGTCACGCTGTGCTTCAGCACCCGGTTCCCGGTCGTCGTCACCTGGGGCCCCGAGCTCACGATGATCTACAACGACGGCTACCGCGCGATGCTCGGGAGCGCCAAGCACCCGGCCGCGTTCGCGGCTCCCTTCCGGGTGGTCTGGGCGGAGATCTGGGACCAGGTCGGCCCGCTGTGCGACGAGGTCCTCGCCACCGGGAAGGCGGTCTGGCGCGTCGACATGCCGTTGCTCATGCACCGGTCGGGCTACGACGAGGAGACCTCGTTCACGTTCTCCTACTCCGCGCTGCGTGACGACGACGGCCAGGTCCGCGGGGTGCTCGACATCGCCGCCGAGACCACCGCCCACGTCGTCGCCGCCCGACGCCTCGACACCATCAGCGAGCTCGCGACCCGGCTCTTCGCGATCGAGGGCGGTGCCCAGGAGGTCGCCGACGCGGCGGTCGAGGAGCTCGCGGCCAGCGCGGACGTGGGGGCCGCCGAGGTGTGGGTCGAGCACGGAGGGGACGACGAGCGGGAGGTCGTCCACGCGGCGACCGGGACCGGGCCCCTCGTCCCCGAGGCACTGCTCGAGCAGGTCGCGCGGGGCAGGACCGTCGTCGAGCACGGCGACGTCCGGGTGCACCCGCTCGGTGCGCTGCGGCGCGACGTCACGGGGGCGCTCGCGGTCCGGGCCGCGCCGACCCGCCCGCTCGACCACGGCAACCGCGAGTTCCAGGCTCTCCTGGCGTCCAAGCTCGGCAACGCGGTCGGGGTCACGCTCGCGCACGAGCGGGAGGTCGACCACCTGCGCTCGGTGTCGGAGGTCCTCCAGCGTGCGATGCTCCCCGACCCGCTCCCGCCCGGCCGCTGGCACGTGCACTACGAGCCGGCGGAGTCGTCGCTCGAGGTCGGTGGCGACTGGTACGACGTGGTCCCGCTGGGCGGCTCGCGCTGGGGCGTCGTCGTGGGCGACTGCGTGGGGCACGGGCTCGAGGCCGCGACCCACATGGGGCAGCTCCGGGCTGCGGCGCGCGCCCTCCTGCTGACCGGTCGCGGCCCGGCTGCCACGCTCGAGGGCCTCGACCGCTATGCGCGCACCGTGCCGGGCTCGGAGTTCACGACCGTCGTGTGCGCCGTCGTGGACGAGCCGACCGGCGAGCTCACGTACTCCGCGGCCGGGCACCCTTTCCCGCTCGTCGTCGGCGCGGACGGGCACGCGTGGCTGCGCGGGGGCCGCGGCGGGCTGCTCGCCCTGCACGAGCGGCCGCGGACCGAGGCGACCCACCGCCTCCGGCCGGGCGACGCGCTCCTGCTCTTCACCGACGGGCTCGTCGAGCGGCGCGGCGAGAGCCTGCGGGCCGGCCTGGCGCGTCTGGCCTCCGTCGGGGCGCCCGTGGTGCGGGACGCGGACCGGCGCGAGGTCGGCGAGCTCCTCACGCGTGCCATGCGCCCGGACGGCGCGCCCGACGACATCGCCCTCGTCCTGTACGACGCCGCACCGGTGGGTGCGAGCACGGGCGTCGGCCTCGCCGCGGCTCCGTGACACCGGCCGGTGCCGCCTCGGCGGGGTGCAGAGGAGGTCAGCCCCGTGCCCAGACCAGCACGACGTCGCAGGGTGCGTGGTCGACGACGAACCGCGTGGGTGGGGCGAGGCTGTGCGGCCCCGGGCGGTCGCCGTCCCGCGAGCACACGAGCACGTCGGCGTCGCGGCACGCGTCGACCACCACGGTCTCGACGCGCTCGTGCCCGTGCGGGCTGCGCTCGTCGGTGCTCGAGGGCAGCCCCAGCCGCACCTGCGCGTCCTCGAGGAGGTGCGCGACGGCGTCGTGCAGGGGCGTGCCCGTCACGGCGGGCCCGCCACGGCCGAGCAGCCCCGCCGGGCCGGCGTGCCAGGCGTCCGCGGTGGCCGCGTCGTCGACGTGCAGCAGGACGACGTCCGCGTCACGGCCCTCGGCGAGCTCGCGGGCGGCGTCGACCGCGGCCTCCCACGTGCCCTCGGTGAGCCAGACCAGCACCCGCATGCTTCTCCCTATCGTCCGGTGACCCGCAGCCCCACCCAGAGTGCCGCGACCCCGACGACGAGGCACGCGGGGACCGTCGCGAGGCCGAGCCTCACGAACCTCCCGGCCGACGGCGTGTGGTCGTGCGCGTGCAGCACCTGGCGCCACAGCAGGGTGGCGAGCGAGCCGACGTAGGTGAGGTTGGGGCCGATGTTCACGCCCAGCAGCACCGCGAGCAGCAGCCCGGGGAGTGCGCGGTGAGCGGGACGAGGACGAGCGTCGCGGGCAGGTTGTTGAGGAGGTTCGCGAGCACGGCGGCCAGCCCGGCGACCGCGAGGAGCCCGAGGAAGTCGGTGCGGGCGGGCACGAGGTGCGCGACGCCGTCGCCGACCGGCCCGTTCCGGACGGCGAGCACGACGACGCCGAGCGCGAGCACGAACACGAGGAACGGCACGTTCGCCGCCCGCACCACCGCGGTCGCCTCGCGTCGCGGGGAGCGGACCAGCCGGGGCGCCGCGAGCGCCAGCGCCCCCGCGGCGGCCACCCACGCCGGCGCCACGCCGAACGGCTCGACGACGGCGAACCCCACGAGCGTCGCCGCGAGGACCACGAGGGCGAACCGGGGGGCGGGGGTGGCGGCGTCGTCGGGCACGCGGTGGACCGGGGTGGCGAGATCGCCGCGGAACCACCAGCGGAACACGCCGTACTCGACGGCGACCGTCGCGAGCCACGGGAGCGCCATGAGACCCGCGAAGCCCGCGAACGTCAGCCCGCTCGCGCCGAACGCGAGCAGGTTGGTGAGGTTCGAGACGGGCAGGAGCGTCGACGCGGTGTTGGCGAGGTGGGTGCTCGCGTAGACGCCGGGGCGCGCGCGGGCGCCGATCCGCGTCGCCGTCGCGAGCACGACCGGGGTCAGGAGCACCACGGTCGCGTCGAGGCTGAGGACGGCCGTGGTGACCGAGGCGACGACGAAGACCGCGCCCAGCAGGCGCCGCGGGCTGCCGCGCGACGCGCAGGCCATCACGCCGCCCGCCCACGCGAACACCCCGTCCTCACGGGCCAGCTCCGCGAGCACGAGGATCGCGGCGAGGAAGCCGACCGTCGGGCCGAGGGTGCGGGCCTCGTCGAGCGCGTCGTGCCACGGGACGAGGCCGAGCGCGATCACCAGGACCGCGGCGGGCAGCGCCCCCACCACCTCCGGCAGGCCGTACGGCCGGACCACCGCGAACACCAGCACCGCCACGAGGACGACGACGGCGACCACGGCACCGGCTGTCGTCGTCACGTCCACGTGCACAGCGTCCCACCCCTCCGAGCCCGTCGTCGGCGGGCGCAGATCCCGTGCTCGGCACATTGCCGGTGAGGGACACCGGGAGGGGTTGACGGCGGCCCGCGCGAGACCTATGGTCAACGTATCAGTTGATAAACATGCAGGTTGACTAAGAAGGATGCGATGACCGACGACGACGCCCGCGACTCCCGGCTCGACCAGGCCTTCACGGCCCTCGCCGACCCGGTGCGCCGCACGATCGTCGCCCGTCTCTCGCGCGGCCCCGCGACCGTGAACGAGCTCACCGAGCTCTTCCCGATCACCAAGCAGGCCGTGTCACGGCACGTCCAGGTCCTCGAGCATGCCGGGCTCATCACCCGCACGCGCGACGGCCAGCGCCGACCGTGCCACCTCGACCCCGCGGCCCTCGAGGAGCTCACGTCGTGGATCGACGGGCTCCGGCTCGCCACCGAGCGCAGCCACCGCCGCCTCGACGCCGTCCTGGCGTCCTTGAAGCAGGAGGAGTCATGAGCACCAACCCCACCACCGTCACCGCCGAGCCCGGCACCCCGTTCATCGACGTCGTCCGCGAGTTCGACGCCCCGCCGGAGCTCGTCTTCCGCGCGTACACCGAGCCCGAGCTCGTCGCGCAGTGGATCGGACCGCGCGCGCTCGAGATGGTCGTCGACCACTACGACGCCCGTACCGGCGGCTCCTGGGCCTACACCCACCGCGACCCGCAGGGAGGGAGTACGGGTTCCGCGGCACGTTCCACGAGGTCACGCCCGAGCGTCTCGTCCAGACCTTCGAGTTCGACGGCTACCCCGGTCACGTCGCGCTCGACACCGCGACCCTCGAGGCGCTCGACGGCGGCCGGACCCGGGTCACGACCCACTCCGTCTACCAGAGCGTCGAGGACCGCGACGGGATGGTCGCGAGCGGCATGGAGACCGGCCTCACCGAGGGCTACGAGCGGCTCGACGAGCTGCTCCCGACGCTCGCGGCGACGTCGGCGCGCTGACCCCGACGGGCTGGCTCGCCCCCTGAGGGCGGGTCAGCCCGCGCGTGCGACGTCGCCGACCGCAACCGAGGTCCCCTCGGCCGGGCAGCCGTTCACGTCGACCGACGACGCGCGGTCCGGTGCCCAGGCACCGCCGCCCTCGACCCGGTCGCCGACGGTCGCGACCGTCTTTCCCCAGTCGTTGAGAATGCGGAGCGGGCGGTCCTCGGCGGACCAGCCGTGCGGCCAGACGACGTACCCGCGCACCCCGTCGGGCCGCACGAACCAGAAGCACGCCGTGCCGTCGGCGGCGCCGGTGCCAACCGAGCCGTGAAGCGTCTCCGTGACGAGCGCGGTGTCCGGCTCGGAACCGGACAGTGGGGGCTTCGGGAGCGTCGCGACCGCGAGCGGGCCGGACGCCAGGCCGTGCTCGATGCGGAACCCCGCGAGCGTGCCCGCGCCGAGCGCCACCACCACCCCGACGGCCAGCAGGTCGCGGCGTCGTCGGCGACGCTTCACGCGCTTCCACTCCGGCACCGCCGGCCGCTCCGGGAGTGGCCGCTGGGCGGGTGTCGACGTCGTCTGCGTCGTCATGCGGCGAGCCTCCCACCGCCCGCCCGACGGCGCAGCCTCCCGCCCGCATTCGTGACCGACCTGCAACGTCGCCAGTCGATCTGGTTGCCGAGTCAGATGGCCCTCGGGCAGGGGAGGACGCAAGATCCCTCGGGCGAGGGTGGTGGGCGTCCTCCGCGACCCGGGAGGATCGGGCCCATGCTCGACGCCGCCACTGCACCCCCTGATCTCGCCACCTCGCGTCCGCGCGCGCGGACGCTAGGAAGGGGGCGTGGTCCGGCCAGTCCGCGCGCAGCGTCAGCACCTGGGTGGCTCCCGTGGCCCTGGGGCTCGTTGCCGGGATCGTCCTGCTGCTGACCCCCTCACGTGGGCCGATGCCGGTGGTGTGCTGCCCTCGTTCTGGGAGACGCAGCGGCTCGCCTATGGGGATGGCTACGTCCCCACCCTGGTGCTGCTCGTCACGGTGCCGATGGGGCTGTGCGCTGTCGCCGGAGTCGCGCTGTCCCGCGCCCGACCGCTGCTCGCCATGATCCTCGTCGTCGTACCGCTCGCCGTCGCGCCGCTCGTCGGGGTGTTCGTCTGGGGTTGGTGGCTCGCGGCGCTCCTGGCGGCCGCCGTCCTCGCGTACGACGGGGTCGTCGCACTCTGGCCGACGCTGGCCGCGGTGGTCGCCGTCGCGGTCTGGTACTGCGTCTCGGGTGCGGCAGCACTCACGCCCGTCGGCGCCGTGACGGCGGGCACCGATCCATCGATGTGGGGCACCTACGTCGAGCTCTACCTCGCGAGCGTGACGGTCGTCGTCGGGCTGGCCGGGATCGCCGGTGCGCTGCTGCGCTGGCAGCAGCGCGTGGGCTCGCGGGCGGAGATCGCCGAGGCCGAGGCGCGCGAGGCTCTCCAGGCCGAGGCCGCGACGTCCGAGCGGGCGCGCGCGGCCCACGACCTGCACGACGTCGTCGCGCACCACGTGTCGCTGGTCGCGGTCCGGGCGGAGAGCGCGCCGTACGTGCACCCGGAGCTCGACGCGACGGCGCGCGCGGTGCTCGGCGACATCGCGAACGACGCCCGCGACGCGCTCGACGAGCTCCGGCAGGTCCTCACGATCCTGCAGCGCGCGGGCCACGAGGACGCGCCCCGCCTCCCGCAGCCGGGCAGTGCGGACGTCGCGAGCCTGGTCGCCGACGCGCGGGCCGCGGGCCAGGACGTCGAGCTCGCCGGGCCGGTCCCGACCCTCCCGGCGGCGCAGGGCTACGTCGTCTACCGGGCGGTCCAGGAGGCGCTGACCAACGCGCGCCGGCACGCGCCCGGCCGCGTGGTGCGGGTCGAGGTGGCGGTGCGGTCCGGCGTCGTCGGGGTCCGGGTCACGAATCCGCTCGCCGACGCCGGGTCGGGCACCCCGGACGCCGGACGGGGCCTTCTCGGGATGCGCGAGCGGGCCGAGGCGCTGGGCGGGGCCGCGGACCACGCCGTGGACGACGGCACGTTCGTCCTGAGCGTCAGCCTGCCCCTGGCCGCGGGCGAGGGGAGCGGTGACGCGCGTCGTCGTCGCGGACGACCAGCCCGTGGTCCTCGAGGGGTTCGCCGCGATCCTCGCCGCGGCCCCCGACCTGGAGATCGTCGGCACCGCGCCCGACGGCGAGGAGCTCGTGGCGCTCGTCGGGCGGACGCAGCCCGACGTCGCGGTCGTCGACGTGCGCATGCCCGTGCTCGACGGCATCGCCGCGACGGCGCGGGTCGTCGCCGAGCACCCGGACACCCGGGTGCTGGTCCTCACCACGTTCGACCTCGACGAGTACGTCTACGACGCCCTGCAGGCCGGGGCGTCGGGGTTCCTGCTCAAGGACGTCACGGCGGCGCGGCTCGTGGAGGGGGTGCGGGCGGTCGCGGACGGCTCGATGCTCCTCGGCCCGAACGTGACCCGACGCCTCGTCCAGGACGTCGCCGCGAGGTCGCACCCGGCGTCGTCGGCTGGTCGTGCGCCGTCGGGCGGCCCTGCGCCGTCGGACGCGCCCGGTCTCGCGGACCTGACCCCGCGCGAGACGGAGGTGCTGCTCGCCGTGGCGCGGGGACTGTCGAACGCCGAGATCGCGGGCGAGCTCGTGATCGGGGAGGAGACCGTGAAGTCGCACGTGTCCGAGGTGCTCCGCAAGCTCGGCTGCCGCGGTCGCGTGCAGCTCGTGATCGCGGCCTACGAGGCGGGCCTGGTCTGAGTGGTCGCCGTCCACAGGCGCGCGTACCGGCCGCCGCGTGCGACGAGCTCGTCGTGCGTGCCCTCCTCCACGACGTGGCCGTCGTCGAGCACGACCACCCGGTCCGCGGCCTCGGCCTGTCCGAGCCGGTGCGCGACCACGAGGCAGGCGCGGCCCGCGGCGACGGCGTCGACCGCGGCGTCCAGCCCGCGCCCGAGCTCGCCGGCCTCGGACGTCGCCTCGTCGAGCACGACGACTCCCGGGTCGGCCAGCAGGGCGCGCGTGAGGGCGAGGTGCTGGATGCGGGCGGCGTCGAGGGTGCCCGCCGGCACCGACCCGCGTCGCGAGACCGTCGGGGAGCGCGTCGACCCAGGCGAGCGCGTCGGTGCTCGCGAGCGCGGTGCGCAGCTCCTCGTCGGTGGCGCGAGGCGCCACGAGTCGCAGGTTCTCGGCGACGGTCCCGGCGAACAGGTGCGCGTCCTGCGTGACGACGAGCACGTCGCCACGACGTCGGACGAGCCCTTCGCGGGCGGGGTGCAGATCGCCGACGACGCTCGCGAGCGTGGACTTGCCGGATCCGCTGCGCCCGACGAGCGCGACCCGTTCCCCGGCCCGCAGGCGGAGCGTGACGCCGTGCAGCACGTCTGGGCGTTCGCCGTAGCCGGCGGTCAGCCCGACGACGTCGAGCGCCACGGTGGGGTCCGCCGGCTCGGAGGGCGGGCCGGGCGCGGCCGAGGTGGTGGGTGCCGCGTCGAGCACCCCGACGAGTCGCGCGAGCGCCGCGGTCGCCTGCTGGACGGTGTCGAACGTCGCGAGGAACCCGTTGACGGGGCCGAAGAGGCCGACGAAGAACAGGGCGGCGGTCGTCGCCTGCCCGGCCGTCGCCTCACCGGCCCGGACGAGGAGGAAGCCCGTGGTCAGGACGGCCGTGAGGCCGATCGCCTCGGCGACGTTGAGCCGACCGTAGAACCGGGTAGACGCGCGGACGGTGCGCAGGCGGGCTGCGACGGATTCCGTGGACGCCGTCGCGACGGTGTCGTGCGTCACCGGGCCGAGCCGCAGCGCCCGCACGGTCGGCAGCGCGCCGAAGGCCGCGAGCTCGGCGGCCGTGCGGGCGCCGTCGGCGGTGCGCGAGCCCGCGTACAGGGGCGTGCGGCGCGCACGTACCACCGCAGCGTCCATGCCTGCACGGGCACCGCGAGCAGCCCGGCGACGGCGAAGCGCCAGTCCAGGGTCGCGAGGCCTCCGACCGTGAGCAGGATCGTGCAGCCGGAACCCAGGAACGTCCGCAGCGCTCCTTGCGCCGCCTGCACGACCTGGTCGGAGTCGCCCGCGACCCGCGCGACGAGGTCGCCCGTCGTGGTGCGCTCGACGGTCTCGGCGGGAAGCCGGAGCGCGGCGTCGAGCACCTCGGTGCGCAGTCGCGCGACGCGGGGAGCACGAGGCGCGCGAGCAGCGCCTGCGAGGTCCGCACGAGGACGCCGGCCGCGACCGCCGCGACGACGAGCAGCACGACGGGCGCCACGAGCGCCTCCGTGCCGCGCTCGTCGACGACGGCCTGGGTGAGACGGCCGACGGCGACGGGCGGGACGAGCGGGACCACGCTGGTGGCCACGACGGCGAGGGTGGTGAGCGTCGTGAGCACCCGGGCGCCGCGCAGTGCGCCGCGGACGTAGCCGCGGACCGTGTCGGGAGCGGCCACGGGGAGCAGCGAGGCGGCGCGGCCGATCGCCGGGCCGGTCATGCGACGGCCCCGACGTGCCCCGCGGGCGCTCCGGTGGTCAGCGGATCGAGCGCGGGCTCGCGTCCCGCGTCCAGGTCGACGACCCGGTCGCAGCGCGCGAGCAGGACGCCGCTCGTGGCGACGACGACCGTCGTCAGCCCGGCCCGCGCCGCACGCAGCCCCTCGGCGACCTGGGCTGCCGTGACGGGGTCGAGGGCCGAGGTCGGGTCGTGCAGGACGAGCACCGGCGCCTCGGCGGCGAGCGCGCGGGCGAGCGCGACCCGTTGGCGCTGCCCGCCCGAGAGCGTGCGACCGTTCTCGCCGAGCGGCGCGTCGGGGTCGTTCTCGAGGGCCTGGACGACGTCGTCGAGCGCGGCCGAGCGGACGAGGCTCGGCAGGTCGGCGACTCCCGAGGCGAGCACGCCGAGGTTGCCCGCGAGGGTGGGCGCCAGCAGGGGGCGTCGTGGGGCGAGACGAGGACCGCGCGGCGCAGGTCGTCGAGCGCGAACGCGTCGAACGGGGTGCCGTCGAGCGTGAGCCTGCCTGACGGCGGATCGGCTTCCCGGGCGAGGAACCGTACGAGGTCGCGCGCCAGGGCGGCGTCGCGGGTCGCGAGGGCGGTGAGCTCGCCGGCCTCGGCCCGCCAGCCGACGAGCCGTTCCGGCGCGCCGCGTCCGGAGCCGGGCCCCGCGTCGTCGAGCACGAACGCGAGGGCCGGCGCACCGACCGGCGGGGCGGGCTCCCCGGCTGCGGGCGGCTGGTCGGCGACGGCACGGTCCCGGGAGAGCACGGCCTCCACGCGTGCCGCGGACGCGCGGGCCCTCGCCCAGGCGCTCGACGCGCCGGCGAGCGTCTCGAGCGGGTCGACGAGCACCTGCGCCAGCCCGACGGCGGCGACGAGCGCCCCGAGGCCGAGCGACCCTCGCAGTGCGAGGAACCCGCCGACGGTGGCGGTGGCAGCGAGGTAGGCGCCCGTCAGCAGCGCGGCGACCCCGTCGATCGTGCCCTCGGTCGTCGTGGCACGGATCGCGGCCGCCGCGGCGCGGTCGCTCAGCAGCGCGAACCGCGCGCCTACCGTCCGCCCGGCGTGCAGCCCGTGGACGACGCGCAGCCCGCGCACGGTGTCCTCCGCGCTCGTCGCGGCGTCGGCGGCGGCCTCCTGCTCGGTGTGCGAGGCGCGGTCGAGGCGGTGCGACGCGCTGCGGACGGCCAGCACGAGCGCGATCGTCCCGCCGACGACGACGAGCGCCAGGACGGGCGACGTCCACGCGAGCGCGACCCCCGCGACGACGACGACGCACGCTGCCGAGGCGGTGGACGCGATCGCTCCGGCGAGGTCGCCGACGCGCTCGGCGTCTGCGTCGGAGCGCACCAGCAGGTCGCCGGGGGCGGCGTCGGCGCCGCCGGCGGGGTCGAGGACACGGCCCACGACCCGCAGGCGGACGGTGTGCGCGACGTTCGCCCGTGCTCGGGCGCGGACGCGGGCACCGAACCGGTAGGACAGCGACAGGAAGACGAAGTCGGCGACGAGAGCGACGAGCCAGAGCGCGAGCCGCACGCCGTCGTGGCCCGCCACGGCGTCCGCGACGGCAGCCCCGACGATCACCGGGACGAGCGCCTCGCCGAGCTGGTGCTGGCTCAGCAGGACGCTCGCGCCCAGGACGTCGCGTCGGTGCGTCGCCAGCGCGATGCGCAGCAGAGGGATGCCGGGGGCCGCGTCGGGCGGGCGGGGTGTGCGATCCACCGTGCCACGCTAGGGTCCGGGGTGGGCTGGCGGATACCAGCTAGCCCGACAGGTGCTGTCGAGTATCGGTCGTGAGCGCGGGACAGGTCGCCCGCCGCCGTCGGGAGGGGTGCCCGTGTCCGTGGGGGCGATCGGGATCACGCGTTTCGAGATGGAGCGCGGCCAGCAGTTCCGGCGGCACGTCCACGAGGAGCACCAGCTCGCGTGGGTCAGCCGGGGCGTCCTCATGGTCGAGGTCGGCGACCGCTACTGGGTCCTGCCGCCGTCGCTCGCGCTCTGGGTGCCCGCCGGGACGTGGCACGCGACGATCGCCGTCCACGAGGCCGTGATGGAGGGCGTCTACGTCGAGCCGGCCGCCACGGACCGCTGGGCGGAGCCCACCGTGGTCGCGATGACGCCGCTCGCGCGCGAGCTCCTCGGCTACCTCGGTGGCACCCTGCGCGCGGCCGAGCGCGGCCGCGCCGAGCGCGTCCTGCTCGACGTCCTCGAGCCCGTCGACGGCGCCACGATCGACCTGCCGATGCCGAGCGACGACCGCGCGCGTGCCGTCGCCCAGCTCGTGCTGGGCGACCCCGGGGGCACGCCTCGCTCGACGTCCTGGGCCGCGAGGTCGGGGCGAGCGCACGCACCCTGCTCCGCCTCTTCGTGGCCGAGACCGGCATGACGTTCGCGCAGTGGCGTGCTCACGCGCGCCTCCAGGGCGCGGTGGCGATGCTTGCCTCGGGCGAGCCTGTGAGCCGTGTCGCCACACGTGTCGGATACACGACGTCGAGTGCCTTCGTGGCTGCCTTCCGACGCGTGACCGGACGGACTCCGGGCGCGTACTTCGCGCCGCAGGGCTAGCCGAGGTGGCTCCTGGGCTCCGGACGGCCGCCCGTCCTGGAGCGCCTGCCGTGTCGGATGGGCGACATCCGACGGCGAGAACACGGTGTGTACGCGACACCTGGTCGCCCGCTACTCTCGACCCGCCCAGTTTGCTAAGCCTTACCTAACTTCGCGTCGCCGCCGAGCGACGCGGCGCAGGCTGCACCGGGCCGCCACTTGAGCCTCGCGGCGCCCCGCGCCGCCCTCCGGAAGGAACGTATGACCTCGCTTCGTCCGTGCCCGTCCCGCCCGCACCTCCCGTCCCGCCGGCCCCGCACGCGAGGCCTCCTCGCGGCAGCCGCCGTCGCCGGCGCCGTCGCGCTCCTGGCCTCCGGCTGCTCGAGCGACGTCTCCGACGCGGCGTCGAGCCCGTCCACCACGGGTGCTGCGGTCGAGACCCTCTGGGGTCCCGTCACCGTGCCCGCCCACCCGACCCGCATCGTCGCCCTCGGCTTCCCCGAGGCGACCGCGCTCGCCGACCTCGGCATCACGCCCGTCGGACGGCCCACCTACATCCCGGAGCTCCCGGCCTACACGACCCTGTTCAAGGACGTGCCCGTGGTCGAGGACGCCGACGGGAAGCCCGACCTCGAGAAGATCGCAGCGACCCACCCGGACCTGATCCTCATCGACGAGTTCGCCGACAAGAAGGACAAGGCGACCTACGACAAGCTCTCCGCGATCGCGCCGACCGTCGACCTCGAGTGGAAGATGGCCGCCGGGAACTGGCCGGCCGAGGCGCAGGGCACCGCGGAAGCGGTCGGGAAGACCGCCGAGCTGGACAAGCTCAAGGCCGGCTACGAGGCGCACGCCGACCAGATCAAGAAGGACTTCGCCGACGTCCTGGCGACGCACACCGTCGACCTCGTCTCGGGCGACGCCAACAACTGGTTCCTCTACTCCGAGGGCTCGTCCCACGGCCGCGTGCTCGTCGACGGCGGGGCGCGGCTCGGCGCGGCGGCGAACCAGAAGGACGGCTTCGTCCAGTACTCGCCCGAGCACTACGACCTCCTGAAGGACACCGATCTGATCTTCGTCGCGGGCAAGGACGAGGCGGCGATCGCGCCGGTCACGTCTAACGCCGTCTTCGCGGCCACCAAGGCCGCGAAGGAGGGTCACGTCGTCGCGACGAACTACTTCTTCTCGAGCAGCTACCAGATCGCGAACGCCCTCCTGGACGACTTCCAGAAGGGGCTCGAGGAGCTGAAGGCCAAGTGACCGCGGTCTCCGCACCGGCCGCCCCCGACCGGACCGCAGCAGCGGCTCGGCCGGGGGCCGCGGGAGAGCGCGCCCGCGGAGTGGCCCGCGCGACCACGACGCGCGGCGCCTGGTGGCTCGCGTCGCTCGGGCTCCTGCTCGTGGTGCTCCTCGCGAGCGTCCTCGTCGGGTCCAAGCATCTCGGGGTGGGCACGGCCTTCACGGCTCTGTTCGACCCGCACGCCGGCGGGCCGGCGCTCGTCGTCCGTGACCTCCGCCTGCCCCGCACGGTCCTCGGCCTCGTCACCGGCGTGGCGCTCGGCGTCGCGGGCGCGCTCATCCAGGCGCTGACACGCAACCCGCTGGCCGACCCGGGCATCCTCGGTGTCGGCACCGGATCGTCGCTGTTCGTCGTCGTCGCGGTCGCGTTCTTCGGCGCGACGCAGGTCACCGGCTACGTGTGGTGGGCCATGGCCGGTGCGGCCGTCGTGACGCTCGTCGTGCTCGTCGTCGGGTCGGCGGGCCGCGGCGGCGGCACGCCCGCACGGCTCACGCTGACCGGCGTCGGGATCGGTGCCGTCCTCGGCGGCGTGTCGACCGGGATCACGTTCCTCGACCCGCGCGCGTTCGACTCGATGCGGAGCTGGGTCGCCGGCTCGGTGTCCGGACGGCCGCTGTCGGTCACCGGGGAGGTCCTGCCGTTCGTCGTCGTCGGGCTCGGGTGCGCGGCACTCGTCTCGCGCGAGCTCAACGTCATCGCCCTCGGCGACGACCTCGCGAACGCGCTCGGCGGGCGCGTCGTGCGGGCCCGGGTCCTCGTCATCGCGGCCGTCACGCTCCTGGTGGGGGCCGCGACCGCCGCCTCCGGGCCGATCGGGTTCGTCGGGCTCATGGTCCCGCACGTCGCCCGCTGGCTCGTCGGCCCCGACCAGCGCTGGATCCTCGCCTTCTGCCTCACGCTCTCGCCGAGCCTCCTCATCGCCGCCGACGTCGTCGGACGCGTCGTCCTGCACCCCGCCGAGGTGCCCGCGGGCATCGTGACCGCGTTCGTCGGCGCACCGATCCTCATCGCGCTCGCTCGGCGCACGAAGGCGAGCGGACTGTGAGCGCGCCGGCTGCGGCACCCGCGGTCGCCCGGACGCACGTCGTCCGGCTCCCCGGGTTCTCGACCCGCGTCCACCCGCGGACGGTCCTCGTGTGCGGGATCCTCGCCGCCGTCGTGGTCGTGCTGTTCCTGGTCTCGCTCGCCACCGGCGACTACCGGCTCACGCTCGGCCAGGTCACCAGCGCGCTCACGGGCCACGCCGACGGCCTCGTGCGGACGGTCGTCCTCGACTGGCGCCTGCCGCGGGCGACGCTCGCGCTCCTGTTCGGCGCCGCCCTCGGGCTCGGGGGCGCGGTGTTCCAGTCGCTCACGCGCAACCCGCTCGGCAGCCCCGACATCATCGGGTTCGACTCGGGCGCCTACACCGGCGCGCTCGTCGTCATGCTGTGGTGGCACGGCGGCGTCGGGCAGCAGACGACCGCCGCGGTCGTCGGCGGCCTCGCGACGGCGTGCGCCGTCTACCTGCTCGCCTACCGCCGCGGCGTCCAGGGCTTCCGGCTCATCATCGTGGGCATCGGCGTGAGCGCGATGCTCGGCGCCTTCAACACGTGGCTCATCCTGACCAGCCGGCTCCAGGACGCGATGGGCGCGGCGGCGTTCGGCGCGGGATCGCTCAACGAGGTCGGCTACGGGCAGCTCTGGGCGGCGCTCGCCGTGCTCGGGGTGCTCGTCCCCGCCGTGCTCGCGCTCGGGCGGCGCATGCGCCTCCTCGAGATGGGCGACGACGCCGCCCGTCAGCTCGGCGTGCCGGCCGAGCCCACCCGGCTCCTCCTGGTCGCCGTCGGCGTCGGCCTCACCGCCACGGTCACGGCGATCGCCGGGCCGATCGCGTTCGTGGCGCTCGTCGCGCCGCAGGTCGCGCGTCGCCTCGTCGCGTCGCCGGGGACGACGCTCGTCGGGTCCGCCCTCACGGGCGCCGTGCTGCTCCAGTCCGCCGACTGGACCGCGCAGCACCTCGTGCCCACCACACCGCTGCCGGTCGGGGTGGTGACCGTCGTCCTCGGCGGCAGCTACTTCGTCTGGCTCCTCGTCAAGGAGGGAATCCGCTCATGACCAGGCTCCAGGTACGCGACGCGTCGCTCGGCTACGACCGCCGCCTCATCAGCGAGCACCTCGACCTCGACGTGCCCGACGGCGCGTTCACCGTCGTCGTCGGGCCCAACGCGTGCGGCAAGTCGACGCTGCTGCGCGCCCTCGCGCGGCTGTTGCGGCCGTCCGCGGGGAGCGTCGTGCTCGACGGGCGCGACATCCACTCCTACCGCGCCAAGGAGGTCGCACGACGGCTCGGGCTGCTGCCCCAGAGCTCCGTCGCACCTGACGGGATCACCGTCGAGGAGCTTGTCGCACGAGGCCGCCACCCGCACCAGCGGCTGCTGCAGCAGTGGACGACGCAGGACGAGGAGGTCGTGCAGGAGGCGATGGCGGCAACGGGCGTCACGGCGCTCGCCGGCAGGCTCGTCGACGAACTGTCAGGCGGGCAGCGCCAACGCGTCTGGGTGGCGATGGCGCTCGCGCAGGAGACCGACCTGCTGCTTCTCGACGAGCCGACCACATTCCTCGACGTCGCGCACCAGATCGAGCTCCTCGAGCTGTTCCGCCACCTCAACGTCGACCGCGGGCGGACGCTCGTCGCCGTGCTCCACGACCTCAACCACGCGTGCCGGTACGCGGACCACATCGTCGCGATGGCCGACGGGCGCGTCGTGGCGCAGGGCTCTCCGGCGGACGTCGTGACGGCCGAGCTCGTCCACGAGGTGTTCGGGCTGCCCGCGCACGTGTTCGCGGACCCTGTCGCCGGGACGCCGCTCGTCGTGCCGTCAGGGCCGCCCGGGAGCGCGTTCGGCCCCGACCGTCGGTACGACGGGGCTCGCCGGGCCGAGCCGGCGCCCGAGCCCGCTGTCGTCTGAGCCCGCTGTCCGTCTGAGGCGGGCCGGGCGTCCGCCGTCAGGTGCGTCGTCGGCCCGCGACCAGACCCCAGAGGAACAGCACGACGAGCGACCCGACGAACGCCCAGAACCACGTCGACAGCGACCAGAAGTGCTGGTTCGGGTTCGCGCCGAACGCGCGGCCGATGAACCCGCCGACGATCGCGCCGAGCACGCCGACGATCAGGGAAATGAACCAGCCGCCGCCCGCCCGCCCGGGCAGGACGGCCCGCGCGATGGCGCCCATGATCAGGCCGATCACGATCCAGGACAAGAACCACATCGTCTGTTCCTCTCTGTCGTTCTTCGGGCGGACGGCGTGCCGCCCCTCAGCTGGTCGGACGGTGGACGTCCTCGACCATGAGATCGACCGCGACCTGATCGGCGTCCAGCCGTACGCCGGTCGCCGCGGCGACCACGTGGCGGACCTCGGTGCGAACCCGCTCCGCGACCGCTGCGATCGCGGAGCCGAAGGCGACCGACACCTCGACACGCACCGAGTCCAGGTCGTCGTCGTCGTCGACGACGCACGTCACCTTGAGCGTTCGGACGTCACCGATGTCGTCGAGGTGCTCGCGGATGCGGGTCACGAGGACCGGTACTGCGACCTCGAACGTCCCGTGAGCGTGGCGGCCGACCACCGAGCGCGCGGGGCGCACGACCCGGAGTGCCCGCTCGAGCACGCGTGGGTGGGCGCGCACCCAGCCGTCGTCGGTGAGCGCCCGAAGCGTGCTCGCGGCGCGCGCGAGAAGCTCGTCGCCGCTCGGCGGCACGGTCTCGTGCTCGTCCTTCATCGCCACGGCTCCAGTCTGCTCGCGAGCGCCGTGCGCGCACGATGGAGCGCCCCGCGCACGGCCGTGACGGTGGTCGCCTGGACCTCGGCGACCTCCGCATAGCTCAGGCCCTCCACGTCACGCAGGATCCAGCAGGCGCGCTGCATCACGGGAAGCTCGTCGAGAGCCTTCTCGAGTGCGTCGACGAAGGCGTCTCCGATCGCCCGACGGTCAGGTCCCGCGTCGTGGGCGCCGAGGACCGTCGCCGGCTCGTCCGGGTCGGGCAGGGGGCCGCGGGGGTGTCGCGCGTCCCAGCGCAGCCGGTGTCGCGCGTGATTGGCAGCGATGCCGAGGAGCCAGGTGCGGAACGCGGAGGCACCGCGGTAGCGGTCGAGCGAGGTCCACGCCGTCACGAAGGTCTCCTGTGCGACGTCGTCCGCCTCGTCGGGTCCGACGAGGCGCGCAGCGAATCGGTGCACGACCGGCCCGTGCCGGTCGACGAGGTCGGCGAACGCGCGCTTGTCGCCCAGGCGGGCGCGACGCGCGAGCTCGTCGTCGGCCTCGGCCTCATGAGCCGGGCTGTGACGCAGATCACTCACCTCCCCGCGTGACGTTCTCGTCGTCTCGGGCACTCACCAGTGTCAGCACAACGACGTCGTTTCGCACGGCACGATCGCGTGAGGCGGCTCAGTTCACCCGGCTCGCACCACCGTGCGGGACGGGCGACGCAACGAGAGGACGGCACCATGGCCGACGACAAGACCCCCGCCACGAGCGGCACGAACCAGCAGGACGGCCCTCTGGCGACCGATCACGGCGTCACGACCATCGCCGACGGCGTCGTCAGCAAGATCGCCGGGATCGCGGCGCGTGACGTCACCGGCGTCTACGCGCTCGGTGGTGGAGCCGCGCGAGCCTTCGGCTCGATCCGCGAACGGATCCCGGGCGGCTCGACCAACTACTCCCAGGGTGTGAGCGTCGAGGTCGGGCAGAAGGAGGCGGCCGTCGACGTCGACCTCGTGGCCGACTACGGCGTCGCGATCGCTGACGTCGCTCAGGCGGTGCGCAAGAACGTCGCGGCGTCGATCGAGCGCATGACCGCGCTCAAGGTGATCGAGGTCAACATCAACGTCACTGACGTGCACCTGCCCGAGGACGACGACGAGTCGGCCGACGACGAGCCCAGGGTCCAGTGAGCGACACCCGACGGAGCTCGATCACTGGACCGTCGGGCCCGGCGCCCGCCGAACCCGACGCGTGGACGACGACAGCGGTGCGAGCCCGTGAGGCCGCGCTGACGGTCGAGGGGGTGACGCGGCTCTCGACCGGCCCCTTCGGGGAGATCGCGACCTATCTTCCCGGCAGGCGCAACGTCCCGGGGATCCGCCTGACCCCGTCGGAGCTTCACGTGCACGTGGTCATCGAGGCGACCGCCGCGATCCGCGAGGTCGCCGAGCGGGTGCACGAGGCGGTCGACCTGGCCACCTCCGACCCGGGCCGGCGCGGGCCGGGAGCCCGGACGGTGGTCGTCCACGTCGACGACCTCGACGTGCCGACCGGGCGGGCTGCCCGCGGCACCGACGGTGTGCGCGCCGTCGACGAGCTCGAAGAAGGAGACTGAGATGAACATGACGGTGGCAGGCCTGTTTGTGGGGCTCTTGCTGGCGGTGGCCGCGACCACGGGCGGATTCGCCGGGTTCCTCCTTGCTGTCGTGCTCGGCGCGATCGGCCTCGTCGTCGGCGCCGTCCTGGACGGCCGGGTCGACCTCGGTGCCTTCGTCAACGGTCGTCGCCGTGGTTGACGACACCGTGGTCTCCGGCGAGACGACGGTCGCCGACCGTGCGCTCGCCCGGATCGCCGAGCACGGCGCCCGGTCGGTGCTCGGGCACCTCGCCGCAGCATCTGGACGGCAGGCGAAGGTGTCGCTCGGTCGCACGGGGCGTGTGCCTCGGGTCGACGTCCGCGTTCGTGCGGTCTGGCCGGAGCCGGCGGCACAGGTGGCGCGCCGTGTCGCGGACCGCGTCCGGTCCGATCTCGGCACCTACGCGAGCCTCGACGACTGCGCCGTCGACGTTCTCGTGGACGGCTACGACGTGGCTCCGGTCCGTGGTGGTCGACGTGTCCGGTGAGGAGGAGGGCGTGGTCCGCGGACCTTGCTCGGCGCTCGTGCCGCCGCATACAGCGGGCCCCCGGACCGTCGCGGTCCTCGGGGTGCTGGTCCTGCTGGGCGCGGCTGTCCTGGCGGCTCAGGCGGCGCTCGTGGCGTGGGGCGCGCTGTCCGGTAGTTGGGTCGTCGAGGCTGCTCGATGGGCCGACGGCCGCGACGCGCGGGGTCGTGTCCCTCTGCTCACCGGGGTGTGCTGCGTCGTGCTCGGCGTCGGTGTCGTGGTCGCGTGCGCCCGCCGTCGGCGGCATCTGAGCGTGCTCCTGCACGTCCCTGCCCTGTACCTCGAGCCCCAGGACGTCGCACGCGTCGCGTCCCGAGCGGCGTCGGAGGTGGGCGGCGTGCTCGACGCGTCGTCCTCGGCGTCGAGCAGGCAGGTCGTCGTGCACGTGACCTCGCTCGACCCTGCGGCGGTCCGAGCCGACGTCGAGCGTGCCGTCGTGGGGCGTCTCGCCGCGCTGACCGCGGTGCCCGCGGTCGAGGTGCGGGCCGGTCGCCGAGACCGGTCGAGGGTCCAGCGCCACGCCGTGGTTCTCGAACAGGGTGACGTGACGGGGGTGCGCCGATGAGACGGTCGCGCAGAGGCGTGGTGGTCCTGGACCGCGTCATCGGCGTCGTCGTTGGAGTCGCGCTCGTGGCCGCAGGCATCCTGCTCGTTGGGCTCGGTTCCGGCTGGGTCCAGGATCGTTGGCCGCAGATTCCTGACGTCGCCTCGACGTCGCGTGTCGTCGGCTGGAGCGAGGAGGAATGGTGGCCCTGGGCGCTCGCTGGGGGAGCGCTCGTGGTCGCAGCCCTCGCGGCGTGGTGGCTGCTGGCGCACCGGCCCGCGTCACGGCTCGGGGCCGTGACGCTCTCGGGCGGCGTCACAGGGACGCGGCTGCGCGTCGCGACCGACGGCGTTCTCGCTGCGGCGTGCCAGGTGATCGAGCGGGATCCCCAGGTGCGTTCGGCGTCGCTGGCGCTCGCGCGCGAGCGCGAGGGCGTCGTCGTAACCGGTCGTGTCCGCGTCGACCCGGGAGCAGCGATCGACGCGGTCGCGCGCCACGTTGCCGAGGCGCTCGACGAGCTCGCCGCCGTCACCGGTCTCGACGACCTCGCCGGGCGAGTCCACATCGCCGTCGGGGGAGGGGCGACGGCACGCCGTGTCGGCTAGCAGGCACGGCCCACAACCACACAGATGTCGGGCCCGAGTCACCGGGTCCGTCTGGAAAGGAGAGATGAGATGGGCATCGGAGACAAGATCGAGCACGCCGCCGAGGAGGCCACCGGCAAGGTCAAGGAGGCCGTCGGCAAGATGACGGGCGACTCCTCGACCGAGGCCGAAGGCAAGAAGGACCAGTCGAAGGCCAACGTCAAGCAGGCCGGCGACAAGGTCAAGGACGCCTTCGACAAGTAGGCGAGCGCCGCTGAGGCGGGTCGGGCCCTGTGGGGTACGGCCCGTCTCGGCGTATTTCAGCGACCGTGCTCGGCGAGGATCTGGTCGAGGTCCATTCCCGTGAGGAGCTGGTCGAAGTCGATCTCGCGGGCGGTCGCGACGAGCTCGGGCGTCGCGAACACTCGTCCGTCGCGGCGCACCTCGACGCCCTCGGGCAGGTCGGCGTTGAGACGGTCGAGGACGGCGTCGTCGACGCCGCGCGCGTCAAAGTCGCCCCCGACGCTCGCGAGGTAGTCCGCGGACACGGTGTAGGCGATGGTGCGGATCTCGACGGAGGGCTGCGCATCGGTCATGCGACCAGCCTGCGCCTCAGGCGGGGTCGTCGGCGAGCCGGAACGCGAGCTCGGTCTCCCAACGGCTCATGTCGGGCTCGACGCGCGGGTCGGTGAGGTAGCTCTCGAGCCGGCAGCCCCACACGTCACCCCGGTCGCCGGGCCGGACGTCGAAGCGCAGCCCGGCGTCGTCGGCCCAGCGCAGGAGGCGCCCGGTCGCGTCCGCGAGGGTGTCCGGGTGCCCGGTGTGCACGACGGTCGCGTACCGGCCCGCGGGCAGGACGCCGGCCTCGAGGTCGCCGAGGTCCGTTCCGGCCGCGACGAGCGAGGTGAGGGGGACGCCCGCCTCGACGACGAGCTCGTGCTCCATGTCGATGACGACATACCGGAAGAACGGCGGCCCGTCGACCGTGAGGCCCGGGCGGTCCGCCTGGCCGATCACGCGCGGGATCTCGTCCGCGACGCCGGGGAGCCCGGGCATCGGGACGGACCGGGTCACGGCGACGTAGGGGGTGGCGGGCCGCTCGGCGACCCGGGGTTCGTTCGTCATGCCCGTACCGACCGTGCGGCTTCCCGCGACTCATCGGCCCCCTCACGGCCCCGAGACAGGCGAGGGTCATGGACGCTCGAGGTACCGGCGCTCGTCGGAGGTGCGGACGGCGTCGCGCCGGGCGGACATCTCGGCGCCGTCACGAAGCTCCTCGAGAGCCCAGCGGCCGAGCCGGCGCAGAGCGCCCCCGTCTTCGGGACGCTGACGACGCCCGGCCGGAGCGGTGGACCGGGTCGAGGAGGTGTCGCGGGCCGACCCGAGAGCGCGGTCCGTGACGGGAGGGCAGGAGGGGAGCGAGTGAGGGTCGGCGGTGGTCATGTCCACCACGGTGCCCCCGCCCACTGACGGCACGGGAGCGAATTGACGATCGTCGTCAATCGGCGCGGCCGGCGTGGGTCCCGGTGGGCACGATGGTCCCGTGACCATGACGATCGACGTGACCGGGCTGCCCGCGACGTCGTACCTCTTCGCCCCGTCGCCGGTGTCCGAGCTGACGGCGGCCCTGCACCTGCTCGTCGAGCCCTAGCACCACCCCGCGCAGTCGACGCAGGTGCAGGCGATGTCGGCGGCCGCCGGCCAGGACCTCGTCGACCGCGCGACGGCGTTCGGTCACCTCTGGGACAAGTCGTGCGCGGACTTCCTCCTGCCGGCCCGCCCGGCCGCGACGCTCGCGCTCGAGCTGGACGCGATCGACGAGCTCGACGACGAGGCCTGGGTCGACAACGTCCTCGTCACCTCCCGCTGCGGGGCTCTGGCCCGCTCGATGGGGTTCGGGTCGGTCCTCGCCGACGACCGCGCCGTCGAGCTGGCCCGGGATCGCGCCGCCGCGTCGGGGCCGGCCGCGCTCGCGTTCGTGAACCGGATCCTCGAGGACCCGGTCAAGGTCCGGGGCGAGGTGCGGCTGCTCCTCGAGGACTGCCAGCAGGCCTTCTTCGACCAGGTGTGGCGCACGCTCGTCGCGCACCTCACCGTCGACGCGCGGCACAAGACCGACCTGCTGTGGAACCACGGGCCGGCGCGTGCGGTCGCGGCCGTCGCACCGGCGGTCCGGCTCGACGAGCAGGGTCAGCGGATCGTCGTCGACAAGCTCATCGACGTGCACGTCTCGGCGCGCGGCGCCGGCGTGACGTTCCTGCCGACCGTGCTCGGCGACCCCCACCTGCTCGTGGTCCAGGCGCCCGGCTGGCAGCCCTTGGTGCGCTACCCGGTCGCGGGTCGCTACGCCCAGCAGACGGCGTCGGGCGACGTCCAGCAGCGCCTGCGCGCGCTCGACCACCCGATGCGCCTGCGCCTCGGGCGCAGCCTGGTCGCCGGCCCGCACACGACGACGGAGCTCGCCGACATCTGGGACGTGTCCGCCCCGGAGATCTCGCGGCACCTCGCGGTGCTGCGCGACGCCGGGCTGGTCGCGGTCGAGCGGCGCGGTCGCTACGTGACGTACCGCCTCGACGTCCCGGCGGTCGCGCGGCTGCGCGCCGACGTCCTCGAGGCGATGCTCCGCTGAAGGCGTGGCACTGTGTGCTACACGTTGCTACGCTGAAGCGGTGTCCCTCCAACCCGAGATCAGCCAACGCGACCTTCGCCTCCGGTCGAAGGAGATCATGGACGCGGTCGAGGACGGGCAGAGCTACACGGTCACGCGCGACGGTCGCGAGATCGGTGAGCTCGTCCCGCTGCGCCGTCGTCGTCGTTTCGTGAGCCGCACGGAGTTCGCCGCGATGTCCCGCACCTCGCCGGGCTTCGACCTCGAGCGTCTTCGTGCGGAGCAGGAGGCCGTGCTGGACGGAGACCTGGACGACCCCTATGCCCGGTGAGCGCAGCCGGGGCTCCTCGACACCAACATCCTGGTCCTCCGCCGGTGGGTCGACCCTGCGGTCCTCCCCGACGAGGTGGCAATCAGCGCCGTTACGCTCGCCGAGCTCTCAGCGGGCGTCCAGCTGGTCGCCGGTGACGATGCCGAGGCGCGAGCCGAGCGAGCCCGGCGCACGGACGTCCTCCAGCGCGTCGAGAACGAGTTCGACCCCATCCCGTTCGACGTGGAGGCGGCGCGGATGTTCGGCCGCCTGAGCGCTGCCGTGCGCGACGCCGGCAGGACGCCTCGTCGCCGGGTCGCGAACCTCATGATCGCGGCTGTCGCCGCCGTCCACGGTCTTCCGCTCTACACGACGAACCCCGGTGACTTCGCCGGGCTTGACGGCCTGGTGGACGTCGTCGCCGTCACACGACCGGCGGACGGCGCGTCGAGCTAGCCTGCGCTCCGCCACTCAGACGAACGACCGGGCCTTGCGTGCGGTGGCGTAGACCCCGCGCAGCACGCGGGACGTCGTCGTCGGGCCGGCGTGCTTCTGCTCGGTCCGTTCGGCGAGCCGCCGCGCGACCCAGCCCACCAGCGGCACGAGGACCGCGACGATCACGAGCGTCCGCAGACGCACCTTGAGCAGCTTCCACATGGGCGCCTCCTCGGTCGCGTCCCCCGACCGTAGGCAGGCCCGGGCCGCTACGCGCGCCGGGCCGCCCCACCGCTCACGGTCCGGTGACGACGTTGACGAGGTGCGGAGCCCGCACGACGACGCGCCGCACGGCCGCACCGTCGACCCGCCGACGCACGGTGTCGCTCGCGAGCGCGAGCGCGCGCAGCTCGTCGTCACCGATACCGGGGTCGACGTCGAGCCGGTCGCGGACCTTGCCGTCGACCTGCACGACGGCGACGACCGTCGCCGCGCGCTCGGGCGGCGCCTCGACCACGGGCCACGGCGCGAGCGCGACGCTCGGACCGTGACCGAGACGCCGCCACAGCTCTTCCGCGGTGTACGGGGCGAACAGGGACAGCACGACGGCGGCGGCCTCGGCCCCCTCACGGACCGCGTGCGCCACCGCGTCGGCCGGTGGGTCGCCGGCGCCCGACGCCGCCGCACGCAGCGCCCCGACGAGTGTCATGAGCCTCGCGACGGCGACGTTGAACCGGTCCGTCTCGACCAGCGCCTCGATCTCGGTCAGCAGGTCGTGGACGGTGCGGCGCACGTCGGCCGCGGTGTCGTCCCCGTCGCGACCGGCCACCGTCGCCTCACGCTCGCCGCGCCCGGGGCGGGCCGGCGACTCCAGGCGAGTGACGTCGTCGGACAGGCGCAGGGCGCGCCGCAGGAACCGCTGCATCGCGGCGGGCCGGACGTCCGCCCAGTCCACGTCGTCCTGCGGGGGCCGGAGAACAGCAGCGCGACGCGGACCGCGTCCACGCCGTACCGGTCGAGCTGCTCGCCCAGGCCGACGCCGTTGCCGAGCGACTTGCTCATCGCCTTGCCCGCGTTGACGACCTGGCCCTGGTTGAGCAGCGTGGCGAAGGGGTGCGTCGTCGGGCCGGAAGAGCCGGACGCCGGGGTCGGCCTGGAGCGCGGCCCAGCGCTCCTGCCAGGCACGCTCGGTCTCGGGCGGGACGGGACGGGGGTCGGTGCGCTCGGCGCTGGTCACGGGAACTCCTCCACGGTCGGGCTGGCTCCGGGCACGAAAAGCCCCTCCGGGGAGGGGCGAGCCGCGTCGAGAGTGCCCGTGGGAGCCGGGTCGACGCGGCTAGGTAAGGAGGAGTCGAACGGTGCGCATGCGAGCAGCGTACGCGCTCACATCCAGTCCTTGCGCTTGAAGACGATGTACAGGGCGACGCCGAACGCGACCATCGCCGCGAGGGCGAGCGGGTAGCCGAGCAGCCAGTGCGTCTCGGGCATGTGGTCGAAGTTCATGCCGTAGATCGCGCCGATCAGCGTCGGCGCGAAGAGGATCGCCGCCCAGCCGGAGATCTTCTTCATGTCCTCGTTCTGCCGCTGCCCGACGAGCGTGGCGTTGACGCTGAGGATCTGGGACAGCGCGTCGCGGAGGCTCTCGACGCGCGAGTCGACGCGGGCGAGGTGGTCGGCCACGTCCTGCAGGTAGCTCTGCAATGCCTCGGGGATCCCGTACCGGTCGAAGCCCTGCCGCAGCGACTCGAGCACGTCCGTGAGCGCCGACGTCGCGTGCTGCAGGTCGATGACCTCCTGGCTCAGACGGTAGATCCGCTCGGTGACCGCGGCGTCGCCGCTGAAGACCTGCCGCTCGATCTGCTCCTTGTCGACGGCGAGGCCCCGCAGCACGGGCACGTAGCCGTCGACGATCGCGTCGAGCAGGCGGTAGAGCACCGCTTCGGGGCCGAGGCGAAGGAGCTTCTCGTCGTCGAGGAGCGTCGCGTCGTCGGCGTCGTCGGCGTCGTCGGCGTCGTCGGCGTCGTCGGCGTCGCCGGTCCCGTCCGTGGCGCCCGGGAGGGCGGCCTCGTCGGAGCCGTCGATCCACCGGCCGTCCTGGCACAGGACCGCGATCGCGTTCCCACGCACGACCACGTGGAACTCGAAGAAGTCGACGTCCTCGAGCTCGTCGACGTAGCGGGCCGAACGGACCACGAGGAACAGGACGTCGCCGTAGCGCTCGAGCTTGGGGCGCTGCCCGGCGTGCTGGAGGTCCTCGACGAGGAGCGGGTGCAGGTCCCACGCGTCGGCGAGCTCGTCGATCGCGGCGGGGGTCGGCGTGGGGAAGAGGACGAGCGCCATGCGCTCGGGGGCGGCGTCGGCGAAGTGCAGGGCGTCCGCGACGGTCGTCCCCGGCGGTGCGAAGGACAGGTGACCGTCGACGACGTAGCGCGTCCGGGGAGGGGACGACGGCGTGCCCGGGGTCACGCCGCGGGTCCGGGCCGGAGCGTCGTGCGGTCGCGCCATCGGGTGCTCGCCTCCTGCGGGTCGTCGTCGTTGCCGGGGCCCGACCATCGTCGCCGGGCCGGGACGCTCGTGCCACCCGCGGGACGTGCGACGCTGGGCGGCGCGGTCAGGCGTCGGTGGCGGTGGCGCGGGCCCCGACGTGCCCGCGCCCGGCCCGGCCCGACGCCGCGCCGACGGTCTGACTCAGCCCGTGCGCACCCAGCCGAGCGCCGGGGCCAGGTGCTCCGCGACGTCGGTGACGATCTGCATGTAGTCGTCGCGCTCGAACGTGAACGGCAGCGCGAAGGCCACCTCGTCGACCTCGCGGAACGCGGCGTTCGCCTCGAGCCTCTCGGCGATCTGCTCGGACGTCCCGACGAGGTCGGGGGCGAACATCATGCGCGCCGGCCCCTGCGGCTCGCGGGTGCGCGGCAGCCGCGAGGCGGCGTACGCCTCGTAGCGCTCGCGCTGGTCGCGGCTCGCGGAGTCCGTCGGCACGACGACGAGCCCCTGGGACACGCGTGCCGCCTCGCCGGCCGGGTGGTGGGCGCGGAACGCACGGACCTGAGCGAGCTGCGTCTCCTCGAAGTCGTCGGAGTCCTCGGCCCTGACCACGCTGCTCGTCAGGAGGTTGAGCCCTTGCTCGGCCGCCCAGACGACGGACCGCATGCTCGCCGCGCCGTACCAGAGCCGGTCCGCGAGACCCGGGGAATGGGGTTCGACGCGCTCCGAGAAGGTCTCGATGCCCTGCGTCCCCGAGAACGACGACGCCCGCTCGCCCTTCAGGAGCCGCACGAGGCGGAGGACCCGCTCGTAACTGAAGTCCTCGGCGTCGGCCGTGTCGGGGTAGAGGGCGTCCTTGACGTCGTCGTAGTGCATGGGCGGGCCGACGCTCACGCCCGGGTTGAGCCGCCCGCCGGACAGCACGTCGACCGTCGCCAGGTCCTCCGCGAGCCGCAGCGGGTTCTCCCATCCCAGCGGCGTCACGGCGGTGCCGAGCTCGATGCGCGACGTGCGCTGCGACGCGGCCGCGAGCACCGCGACCGGCGACGAGATGCCGTGCTGCAGGTGCCGGTGGCGGAGCCACGCGCTGTCGTAGCCGAGCCGCTCGCCGAGCTCGATCAGCTCGAGCGTGGCTTCGTGGCCGGCCCGCGGGTCGGCCGGGTCGAACAGGCCGATCGTCAGGAAGCCGAGGCGGCGGAGCGGGCGGTTCGTCGTGGGCACCCGCTCACTCTACGAGCGGCCCGCCGGCTGCTCGCGCGCGAGGATCCGCTCGACCGTCGGCAACAGGTGCGAGTCCGCGAGCGGGAGGCCGCGGGCGTCGTCGGGGGTCACGAACCGGAGCTCGTCGTGCTCGCCGGGTGCGAGGTTGCGCGGCGTGCCAGCCCACCGGTCGACGCGGTAGACGTCGAGGTCGTAGTCCTCGCCGGCCACATGCGCCGCGGGTAACGCCGGGACCTCGGCTGCGACCCCGAGCTCCTCGCGCAGCTCGCGGACCAGAGCGTCGCGCGCGTCCTCGCCCGGCTCGACGTGCCCGCCGGGCAGGTCCCACACCCCGGGGAACCAGCGCCGGTGGGCGGACCGCAGCGCGAGGAGGACGGCGCCGTCGTCGACGAGGAGACCGGCGACCACCTGGTGTCGGGGCATACCGCCACCGTAGACGTGGGGACCGACCACCCCGGCCGTCGAGATTCCGGAGGCTCGACATCGGTCAGCGGCGGGGGGCTCACGCGTCGGGGATGACCCGCACGAACGCGTCGGGTCGGTCGACGTCGGGGTCGGGGCCCCGCGCACGCCCGTGTTGAGGGCGTCGATCGACGCGAGCTCGTCGGCGGTGAGCTCGAAGCCGGTCACGTCGAGGTTCTCCGCGATCCGGCTCGGGGTCACGGACTTCGGGATGGCGGACCGGCCCTCCTGGAGGTGCCAGCGCAGCATCACCTGCGCGGGCGTCCTGCCGTGCGCGGCGGCGATCGCACCGATGGTCGCGTCGCTCAGGGTGCTGCGCCGGTCGTCGTCGCCCCAGCCGGGGTAGAACGTGATGCCGCCGATGGGCGACCACGCCTGCGTCACGATGCCGTGGCGCTCGTCCGCGGCCTGGACCGCGGGCTGCTGGAAGTACGGGTGCAGCTCGACCTGGTTGACGGCGGGAACGACGTCGGTGGCGTCGAGCAGCGCGTCGAGGTGACCGGGCATGAAGTTGCTGACGCCGATCGCGCGGACCGCGCCGTCGGCGAGGAGCTTCTCGAGCGCACGGTAGGCGTCGAGCGTCGCGTCGAACCGGGCGGGTGCCGGCTGGTGCAGGATCAGCAGGTCGATCCGGTCGATGCCGAGCTTGCCGGTCGCCTTCTCGAACGCGTGCAGCGTCTGGTCGTAGCCGTAGTCCGAGACCCACACCTTCGTCTCGACGAACACGTCGTCGCGGTCGAGGCCGGACTCGCGGATCGCGCGCCCCACCTCCCGCTCGTTGCCGTACGCGGCGGCGGTGTCGACGTGGCGGTATCCGACCTCCAGCGCGGTGCGGACGGCCGCGACGGTCTCGTCGGGCGGCGTCTGGAACACGCCGAAACCGAGGGCCGGCATCGTCACGCCGTTGTTCAGGGTCAGGGTGGGGATCGTGGTCATGTCTCCCACCGTAGGAACAAGCGGCGCGGCGAGGGAGTGCCGGGTCTTCCCGGTACTGGCAGAACCTCCCTCGGCCCGGGGCGCCCGTCGTACGGTCGAAGGCATGGACCTGAGAGCCGACACTCGCGAGTTCCTCGTGTCGCGTCGCGGCCGCATCACCCCCGAGCGAGCCGGCCTGCCCGCGTACGGTGGGAACCGGCGCGTGCCGGGGCTGCGCCGCGAGGAGGTCGCGATGCTCGCGGGCGTGAGCGTCGACTACTACACGCGGCTCGAGCGCGGGAACCTCTCGGGAGTCTCGGAGGAGGTCCTCGAGGCGCTCGCGGAGGCGCTCCAGCTCGACGACGCCGAGCGCGCCCACCT
Organism: Luteimicrobium album; assembly: GCF_030161555.1. GTDB lineage: Bacteria > Actinomycetota > Actinomycetes > Actinomycetales > Cellulomonadaceae > Luteimicrobium > Luteimicrobium album. Next base: position 945,787 of record NZ_BSUK01000001.1, on the reverse strand, counting down.
GTTCGACCTCGCCCGCGCGGCGAACACGTCGGGCGCGGCGCGTTCACGTGCGCGCCGGGCCGCGCCACCGGTGCTGAGGCCCGTCGTGCAGCGGATCCTCGACTCGCTCGAGCACGCGCCCGCCTTCGTGCGCAATGGCCGCCTCGACGTCCTCGGCACGAACCTGCTCGGCCGCGCCCTGTACGCCCCGCTCTTCGACTCGCCGTCGCGCACCCCGGGGCGGCCCGTGAACACCGCGCGGTTCCACTTCCTCGACCCCGACGGCGCGGCCGCGTTCTGGGGCAACCGCGCGGACCGGATGGCGCACGACGCCGTCGCGATCCTGCACGCCGAGGCCGGGCGCAACCCCGGCGACCGGAAGCTCATGGAGCTCGTCGGCGAGCTGTCGACCCGCAGCGAGGACTTCCGCCGCATGTGGGCCTCGCACGACGTCCGCTTCCACCGCAGCGGGACGAAGGTCTTCCACCACCCCGCCATCGGGCTGCTCGAGCTCGACTACGAGGCGCTCGTGCTCCCCGCCGACCCGGGCCTCCAGCTCAACGTCTACTCGGCGGTCCCCGGCTCGCCGTCCGCCGACGGCGTCGCGCTCCTCGCGTCCTGGGCCGCGACCACCCTCGCCACCCCCGCCCCGACGACGCGAGCCGCGGGACGGCCGCGGCGTCGTCGGGCACGACCCCGACCAAGGACTGAACCCGTGCAGAAGCTCGCCAAGCCCGCCACCGCCAAGAACCCGCCCGAGCGGTTCACGGGCGATGTGTGGCTCGACCCGATCGCGTCCCCGCAGGACGCCTACCAGCGCATGACCGTCGCGCTCGTCCGGTTCGCGCCGGGCGCCCGGACGGCCTGGCACTCGCACGCGCGAGGACAGACGCTGCACGTCGTCTCGGGGGTCGCGCTCGTCCAGTCGCGCGGCGAGGCCGTCGTCGAGGTGCACCCCGGTGAGACGGTCTACTGCCCGCCCGGCGAGGAGCACTGGCACGGCGCGACCGCGGACGACTTCATGGAGCACCTCGCGATGCTCGAGAACACCGACGACCCCGCCACCACGACGACGTGGCTCGAGCACGTCACCGAGGCGGAGTACGCGGCCCCGCCGACTCGCTGACGACCGCCGTCCCATCGCCGACGCGCGGGTTCACGGCCCGGCGGGGTTCGCGATCCGGAACATGAGGCTCAGCCGCCGGCTGTCGTCGCGGCGGGTCCGCTCGTCCGGGCGCAGACCGAGCTCCTGCACCGCGGGGATCTTGCGGATGGCCGCTGCGGACCGCCCGTTGCGCTCGTCGGTCCGGAGCTGGACCCACGACGCGCCCTGCGCGAAGACGAGGTCGAGGAGGAGCTGCTTGACCGCCCGGTTGAGCCCGGTCCCCCACTCCGCTCGGGCGAGCTGGGTCCCTCCGATCTCCGCCCCGTCCGGGTCGGCCGGGTCGTGCAGCACCGACGTCCTGCCGACGACGGCGTCTCCCCGCCACACCACGAAGGTCACCCGGTTCCCGTCCGCGAGCTTCGACCGGATCTCGGCGTCGAGGTCTGCGGCCCGGCTCGGGACGGCTCGGGGGATGTGCTCCCAGACCTGCGGGTCGTCGAGGGCGTCGAAGAGTGCCCCGGCGTCGTCGTCGGTGTAGGGGTGCAGCGCGACCGAGCCGACGGCGAGCTCGGCGGGGAGGTCGAGGGGCCAGCGCATCGGGCCGCCCTCACTCGTCGGTGGGCGGTGCGTCGGGGGCGGGTGCCCGGCGGCACGTCCTGCCCGACGTCCGTCCAGACCTCCGTCATCTCGGTCACGAGCTCGCCGCGGACGGTCACGAACGTCGCGACCTCGAAGTGCTCGAGCTCCCCGTCGCCCCGGCGCGTGACGTGCGCGCGGCACACGGCCCGGTCGCCGTCCGCGACGAGGTCCTCGACGACGAGCCGCTCGAACCCCGGATACTCGGCGTTCAGCCGCACCCACCCGTCGCGGTCGAGCGTCTCGCCCGTGTGCACGTAGCGGCAGGTGAAGGACGCGTCCAGCAGGGGGCGCGGTCGTCCCAACGGTGCTCGTCGATGGCCGTCGTCAGGGCGAGGAGCGTCTCTGCAGCGGGCATGGTCCGAGCGTTCCACGGCACTCCGACACGACCGCAGGTCCCGTCCGGCGCGCGGCTAGGCTGCCGCCATGCCACGCCCCGCGCCTGTGCTCCGGATCGCCACGCCCGACGACGCGGCCGCCGTCGGGCGTGTCCACCACACGTCCTGGGTCGAGACGTACACCGGCCTCGCGAGCCCGGAGTTCTGGGAGCGGGCGTCCGCCGAGCGCAGCGGCACCTGGTGGCGCGAGATGATCGCGCGCGGCTACCCGGCCACCGTGGCCGAGGTCGACGGCGAGATCGTCGGGCTCGCGCTCGCGGGCGAGAGCCGGGAGTCGGGCGGGCACCCGCCGGTCCGCGATCGCGAGCTCAGCAACCTCTACGTGCTCGCCGCGCACCACGGCAGCGGCGCCGGGCAGGCCCTCCTCGATGCCGTCCTGCGGCCGGGCACGCCCGCCCAGCTCTGGGTGGCGCGCGGCAACCCGCGGGCCGAGCGGTTCTACCGGCGCAACGGCTTCGAGCCCGACGGCGCGACCGACGACGGCGCCACGTTCGGTGGGATCGCGGCGTTCCGCATGGTGCGGTAGGCGATGGTGCGGTAGAGGACCAGTTCGAACGCCTGTTCGAGTGGGTGTCGGTGGGTCGGTGTTGACTGGGGGCATGACGACGACGGCGGGCGCGGGTTCTGATCTCGCTGTGCCCTCCCATTCCGGCCCGGAGGGCGGGGTGCCGTCGTTGAGTCTGGGGGAGGACGAGGCCACGGTGGCGGGGGTCGTGCGGGCGATCGGTCAGGTCGAGTCGATGATCCGGACCGCGACCGGGTGGCGGACCGAGCTGTTGGAGGTCGCGCGGCGGCTGGTCGAGTCCGACCCGGGGTCGTTGCTGGCCCCGGACCTGGCTCCGGATGCGTGGTCCGGGTCCGAGGACGCCACGCTGGCTTAGCGTGCCCTGGTCGCCGAGGTCGCGACGGCTCTCACGGTGCACGAACGCACCGCGTCGCGGTTGCTGGACGAGGCGCAGGTCCTGGTGGGTGCCCTGCCTGCGACGGTCGCGGGGATGCGGGCGGGTCGGGTGTCCTACCGCCACGCCCAAGCTGTGGTGGAGCACACCGGCGACCTCGACCCCTCCGACCGGGCCGAGGTCGAGACCGCGGCGTTGCCGGTCGCGGGGTCGATGCCGCCGGGTGCGTTCGGGCGCCACGTCGCCCGGTGCCGGGAGCGTCGGCTCGCCGAACCGGTCAACGTCCGCCACGAGCGGGCCGCGGCCCGCCGGTGGGTGCGGGTCGAACCGGCCCGGGACGGGATGGCGTTCCTCACCGCGTACCTGCCCGCGGCCACGGCGTGCGCGGTCGAGGACCGGATCGATCGGGCCGTGGCCGTGCTGGGTGGCCCGGATGAGCCGCGGACCGTCGACCAGCTGCGCGCGGACGTGCTGTCCGCGCTGCTGCTCGACGACGGCACCCTCGACCTGGCCGCCCTCAGCCTCCAGGTGCCAGTCGCCGACACCGGCCTGGACACTGACCCGAGCCATCGTCCCGGCGGCCCGGACGGTTCAGGCACCGAGCGGCCCGAGGAGGGGCCCGGCCGGGGTGCGGGAGCTGTGGGACCGGCTGCAACACGCCACGTTCGAGCCCGACGACTCTGCCCGGCGCGTGGCCGCGACCCGGGAGGCGATGGCCCGGATCGCGCGCAGCATCGTGCCCCACGTCACGGTCACCGTCCCCGTCCTCACCCTGCTTCGCACCCTGACCACCCAAGGCGAACCACCGCAGGGCACCGGCCTGGACGATCGCACGACCCCACCACGTTCGGCCGGCCCGCTACCGGCGTCATCGTCACCGCCGCCACCACCGGCACCGTCGCGGGTCGTTGAGGCGGCGTGCCCGCAGGTCGCGCACCTGGACGGGTACGGGCCGATCGACGACCACACCGCGACCCTCCTCGCGGCCCGGGCACCCTCGTTCCGGCGCCTGCTCACCCACCCCCACACCGGGGCCGTCCTCGCGCTGGGACGCGGCACCTACACCGTCCCGGCGGACCTACGCGCCTACCTGCGCCTGCGCGATGCCACCTGCCGGTTCCCCGGCTGCTCGCGGGCCGCGGGGCGCTGCGACACCGACCACACCGTGCCCTACGTCACCGGCGGGACCACCGACGCCACGAACCTCGCCCACCTGTGCCGCACCCACCACCGTCTCAAGCACGCCACCCGTTGGGACGCGCGCCACACCGGCACCGACGGCACCCTGGCCTGGACCTCGCCCACCGGACAAGAACACGTCACCCGACCTGCCATCACGCTCCCGGCGGACGACCCACCGTTCTGACCGAGCCGCCACACAGCCGACCGCCACTGTCGCACCTCGTGCACCCCGCCACGCTCGCCCGACGCGGCGTCCCGGCGCTACGCCACGAGCTCGCCCACGTACCGCGTGCTCCGGTCACGGTCGGTTCGGTCGTCGCACCCCGAGCCACTGCTCGGCGTCGTACGCCTCGAACCGCTCGACCTCGTCGAAGCCCAGCCTCGCCGCGAGGCGCATCGAGGCGCGGTTGGCCGTCTGGGTGCACAGGGAGATGGCCTCCCCGGCGTGCGCGCCGTCGAACCAGCCCAGCACCGCCGTGCACGCCTCGGTGGCGAAGCCGTGCCCCCACGAGCTCGGCAGGAACAGGTAGCCGAGCTCAAGCTCACCGAGCTCCGGGCCCCGGGGCCGGGGCGGTCCGTGTCGCGCGGGTCGACGGTGACGATGCCGATCGTCGTGCCGTCGTGCTCGACGACGAACAGCCCGGGCCGCCGCTGAGGAGGGTCGGGGAGGGCGTGCTCGATCTCGTCGCGTGGACGAGACCCGCCGACGTAGGTGCCGACCTCCGGGGACGACATCAGGTCGACCAGTGCCGCCCGGTCGTGGGCGTCGGGTTCACGCAGGACGAGCCGCGCGGTGCGGATCGGCTCGGGCGGCCAGGGCTGCCCGCTCATGCTGGCGACACCGCGTCGTCGGGTCGCACGTCCCCGTCGAGATACAGCCACCGCCCGGCCTCGCGGACGAACCGGCTGACCTCGTGCAGCCGGCCTCGCTCGCCGGTCGTGACGTCGCGGTGGTGGGCGACGAACTCGACCATCCCTGCGTCGTCGAACGGGCCACCGGCGCTGGTCGCGACCACGTCGAGCCGCCGCCACTGCAGGTCGGCGTCGAGCTCGAGCGACGCGGGACGGGTTCTCGGGTGCCACGTGGCGCTCAGGTAGGCGGCGTCGCCGACCGTGAACGCGCTGTACCGGGAACGCATCAGAGCCTCCGCCGTCGCGGCGTCCCGTTCACGACGGTGCAGCGGCCCGCAGCACGCTCCGTAGGTCTCGCCTGAGAGGCAGGGGCAGCGTGCGTCGTCGTCCATGGCCTCATCGTGCCGGATCATCGTCGGCCGTCGCCGCGCCGTGGCCCGCCCGCGAGCGGCGGGTTGAAGCGTTCCTCGGCGACCGCGACGACGAGCGCGAGCAGCACCGCCACCGCGCTCACCAGGGGTACGGACCGCACTCCGACGACGGCGACCAGCACTGCGCCCAGACCCGACCCGGCCGCGATGCCGAGGTTGAAGAGCGACGACGACACCGCCATGCCCATGTTCGTGGACCGGGGCGAGACGAGCATGACGCGGTGCGAGAGCGTCGGTGGGACGGTCGAGAACGCGAAGCCGAACAGGGCGAGCGCCACGACCGCCACGACGGGCCGATCGCCGAGCGCCCACAACCCGGCGAGGGCGACCACGAGCAGCGTCATCGCGCCGACGAGCACGCCGACGGGACGCGCGTCGATGAATCGGCCGACGACGATCGTGCCCGCGACCCCCGCGGCGCCCTGGATCAGCAGGAGCCGCGGGATGTCGTCCTGGGCGAAGCCCGCGACGTCGATGAGGTACTGCGTGACGAACGTGATGACCCCGAACGCGCCGGTGACGACCAGCACGGTCGTCACCATCTGGAAGCCGAACCGCCGGGCGCTCGGGTGCGGCGCGTGGCTCGCGCCCCCGGAGGCCGGGGGATCGTGGGGAACAGCACGAGCACGACGAGCGTCACCACGAGCGACAGCCCGGCGACCGCGGCGAACGTCCACCGCCACGAGGTCTGCTCCCCGAGCCACGTCCCCGCGGGCACGCCGAGCACCGGCGCCAGCGAGTTGCCGATGGAGAGGCGTGCCATCGCCTTGCCGCGGACGAGGGGCCGGAAGAGGCCGACGGTCGCGGGGATGACGGCCACCCAGAACAGCGCCTGTGCGGCGGCGGTGATGAGCCTCGCGGCAAGGAGCTGTTCGTAGCTGGGGGCGAGCGCCGCCCACAGGGTCGACAGCGCGGCGAGCCCCGCGCAGGCGGAGAGCACCCATCGCCGTGCCACACGGCGCGTCCAGTGCGCGAGGGGCACCGAGGCGACAAGCACGACGAGTGCGTACCCGGTGACGAGAAGCCCGATCTGGGACGTCGACCGGTCGAGGTCGGGTGCCATCAGGGTGAGCAGGCCGGAGGGCAGCGACTCGACCGTCACGAAGAGGAACGTCGACAGCGCCATCGCGAGGAGGATCACGGTGGCGCGGCGTTCGTCCACGGGCGGGACGACGGCGGGAGGCGCGGAGGGCGGGGCGGTCTCGGTCATGGGGATCGAAACGATTCTAGTGACAGTGCCCAGACCGGCGGGGCGGGCGTCAGGTCCGGAGGTGGGAGACGTCGCCGACGGTGACGACGGCGCGGTTGTGAAAGTACTTGTCCTCCCGCAGCGTCGTGATGCTGCCGGACGGAACCGGGAACGCGACGTGACCCGCGGCCCCGATGGGCATGCCGATCCAAGCGCTGACGACCAGCCCTGCCGTGAAGCCGTGCGTCACGACGACAAGCTCGTCGACGTCCAGCGCGAGCAGCTCCGTCATCGCCTCGTAGACACGGCAGGCGACGTCCAGCCTGGTCTCCGAGCCCGCCACGCCGTCGTGATGGCGGAGGCGGTCACCGACAGCGGGCGGCGGCACGAACCGTCCATCGAGCCAGGACTGCGGCCGGCCGCCTGCCTCCCCGTACGACTTCTCGCGCAACCGAGGATCGAGCATGGGCTCCGTGCCCAGGGCCCGCGCGATGACCTCCGAGGTCCGGCGGGTGCGCCGCAGGTCCGACGTCGTGATCCCCACGCGTGCATGCCTGTCGATGCGGTCGTGGAGCGCGACCGCGATCGCATCGGCGTCGCGCTCGCCTCGCTCCGTGAGCTCCGAGTCGAACTGGCCTCCGACCAAGCCCTCCATGTGATGCGTCGCCTCCGGATGCGTCACCACGCTCACCCGGCGCTCGCGGGCGGGGACACGGCCAGGGATCGGCGGGAGCGGGTACGGAGCAGGCTCGGACGCGTCCACGTGGCCAGCCTCCCACGACAAACGTCTGGCTGGGCGGCGGCGTCATCGTGTGCCCGGGAGTGACGATCGGCGAGAACACCGTCGTCGGGGCGGGGTCCGTCGTCGTGCGCGACCTGCCCGCGAACGTGGTCGCCGTCGGCAACCCGGGGCGGGTGGTGCGGTCGCTGGAGTGACGCGCGCTCACCACGGGGCGCGCGCGTAGTCCTTGAGGAAGCAGCCGTAGAGGTCCTCGCCGGCCTCGCCCCGGACGATCGGGTCGTAGACCCGCGCCGCGCCGTCGACCAGGTCGAGCGGGGCGTGGAAGCCCTCCTCCGCGAGCCGCACCTTCGTGGTGTGGGGTCGCTCGTCCGTGATCCACCCCGTGTCCACCGCGGTCATCAGGATGCCGTCCGTCAGCATCTCCTCCGCGCTGGTGCGCGTCAGCATGTTCAGCGCGGCCTTGCTCATGTTCGTGTGCGGATGGCCCGGGCCCTTGTAGCGGCGCGAGAACACCCTCCATCGCGGAGACGTTCACGATGTACGTCCGCCGGGCCGACGACGCAGCCAGCGCCGGGCGCAGCCGGCTGATCAGGATGAACGGCGCCGTCTGGTTGCAGAGCTGGACCTCGAGCAGCTCCATCGGGTCGACCTGCTCGACCGTGGCGACCCAGCTGTTGGTGGTGGCCACGTCGGGGATGAGCCCGCCCGCGTCGATCGAGGTCCCGGCCACGAGCCGCTCGAGGCTCGCGGCCTCGGCGGTCAGCGACTGGGCGACGAGCTCGTCGGCGGCCGCGCGGGCCGCACGCTCGATCGCGAGCGCGGGGCTCGTCAGCTCGCTCACGGAACCGGCGAGCGCGCGGGGGTGGGCGTCGCTCGTGTGCCCGAAGGTCGTGATCATGCCCGCGGCCTCGGTGGGCAAGGGCGCCTGTTCCGCGTCGGCGAGCCGCGTGTACGCCCCGGGCGAGCGGCGCACGGTCTGCGCGGCGTTGTTGATGAGGACGTCCAGCGGGCCCTGTGACGCGACGTGGTCGGCGAGCGCCACGACCTGCGCCGGGTCGCGCAGGTCGATCCCGACGACGTGCAGCCGGTGCAGCCAGTCGCCGGCGTCCTCCATCGCGCTGAACCGCCGGACGGCGTCGCGCGGGAACCGGGTCGTGATCGTCAGATCCGCTCCGTCCCGCAGCAGCCGCAGCGCGATGTACATGCCGATCTTCGCCCGACCGCCGGTCAGCAGGGCCCGCCGTCCCGTGAGGTCAGTGCGGGCGCCGCGCTTCGCGTGGTGGAGCGCCGCGCAGTCGGGGCAGAGCTGGTGGTAGAACGCATCGACGACCGTGTAGTCCTGCTTGCAGACGTAGCAGCCTCGGGCTTTGCGCAGGGTGCCCGCGACCGCGCCGGTCGACGCCGACGTCAGGGGCAGGCCGTTCGTCTCGTCGTCGATCCGCCCCGGGCTCCCGGTCGCGGTCGCGGCGACGACGGCTGCGTCGGCCGTGGCCTCCAGCCGACGTCGCTCGGTCCGGCGGTGCTTCTTGGCCGCCTTGAACAACGCCGACGACGCGCGGCGGGCCGCGGCGTGCTGCGTGTGCGTCTGCGGCAGGACGGCGACCTGGTCCATGACGCGGAGGAACGTCGCGAAGTCGGCCGGGTCGATGCCCGGCTGCTCGGTGGTCGTGGCGTCGGGGTGTCCCGCCGACGTCGTCGAGTGCGCGCTCATGCGGCGTCCGTCCTGCATGGGGAAGGGCCCGTCGCGGTCTCGCAGGCCCAGAAAATGGTACGTGTCGCGCGCGCCGGGCGGCGCCGGGCGTACTCGTCCGAGGCGCTGTCGGGAGACACTGGAGGACAGCAACGTCTGCCGAGACAAGGAGTCCACGGTGCCCCAGGGAACAGTCCGATGGTTCGATGCCGACCGCGGGTTCGGCTTCATCGACCTCGGGAACGAGTCCGAGGACCTGTTCGTGCACGCGTCCGAGATCGTCGGCGACGACGGTCCGAAGGTGCTCCGCGAGGGGCAGGCCGTCGAGTTCGAGGTGGGCGAGGGTGACCGCGGCCCGCAGGCGCGCCACGTCCGGGTCACGGGTGGCCGGGCCGCCGACGCGCCCCTGGGCGTGCTCGGCACGGTCAACTGGTACGAGCCGACCAAGGGCTACGGCTTCGTCGCGCCCGACGACGGCGGTCCGGAGATCTTCGTGCACAGCTCGGCCATCGTCGGGGGTGGTGTGATCTCGGAGGGGCAGCGGGTGGCGTTCCTCGTCGTCGACGGGGAGAAGGGCCCGCAGGCGGACCACCTGCTCCCGCTCGGGGCGCAGGCCGCACAGCCGGCGGCCGACGGTGCTGACGGCACCGTGTCCTGGTGGGACGACGTCAAGGGCTTCGGGTTCGTGGTCCCCGACTCGGGCGGCGGCGACGTCTTCGTCCACGTCAGCGCGCTCGCCGGAGGGCTGACCGAGCTCGCCGAGGGTGAGCGCGTGACGTTCGACGTCGTCGACGGCGACCGGGGGCCGAACGCCCGCGATGTCCGGCTGGTCCGGGGCGACCGGGGTGGGTATGCGGGCCGGGAGCGTGGCCGGCCGGGCCGCCCCGCGCCGTCGGGCAAGCCCGTGCGCGGGGGTGAGGGCACCGTCGCGCGATACGACGCGGACCGCGGCTTCGGCTTCATCGCGCCGGACGCCGGAGGCGACGACCTGTTCGTGCACGTGTCGGTCGTGCGCGGCGACGAGGTCTTGGAGGAGGGCGACCGGGTCCGGTTCAAGATCCGTCAGAGCGACCGGGGCCCGCAGGCCGACGGCGTCGAGCTGCTCTGAGCCGACGATCGCGGCGCCGGGTGTCTTGGCCGGGGTCCGAGGAGAAGTCGCTTCTGCCCCGCGGTGTCCGTCTCGCTTCGAGCCTTCCGTCGTCTGCCCGACCCGGTACGCACGTCCTCACCGTCCGATGTCGAGGATGTCGCCTTCTGACGTCTCGAGCTCGTACTGCACTTCGAGGTCGTGTCGCTCGCGGCACGGGCACCGCCAGCACCACGCGCGTGCAGCCGGTGAAGAGGTGACCGAGCTGCGACGTCGACCGGGTCGAGGTCGGGTGCCATGAGCGTGAGCACGCGGGCGGGCGTTAGGCGGCCCGCCCGCGCGTGGCGCGCTAGGCGCGGTGCCCGAAGCCGTGCGACCGGTACTCGTACGCGCCGAGGTCCGGCGCGAACCCGGCGGGCACGCGATGGCCGACCAGGTCCCGCGTCGCCCCCGGGATCCTGACGCCCGCGTCGATCGCCGGGCTGCCTGCCGTGAGCCTCAGGTCGTCGGTCGTCCGGTCGGCGAACTCGGGGTCTGCGACGAGGTCACCGGTGCCGAGGGCGAAGCCTGCGAGCTTCGATGCGTCGGTGTACAGGTTGTGGTCGTGCGGGAAGTCGTAGAAGCTCCAGCTTCCGCGGCTGTCGAAGATGTTGTTCCGGAACGTCGCCCATGAGGCGGACGGCGCCGGGCCGTCCTCGCGGTAGTAGTACTGGGCGATGAGCTGCGAGCGGTCACGCTGGTGGACGATCGTGTTGTTCGTCGCGAGGTAGTCGCTGGGCGTCGTGGTGGTGTCCCAGGCGAGGAACTGCTGGTAGTCGTCGCTGACGTTGTAGTCGATCCGCACGTGGCTGGACGACGTCTCGGTGACCTCGACGAACCCCTGCGAGGCCAGCGAGTAGTTGTGGCCGATGACGATGTCGTCCTTCGGGAAGTCGAAGCCCTCGATCTCGACCGCTCCGCCGTCGGCCCCGTAGGGGCTGTCGGTGCTGCGGCAGTTGATGAAGTCGTTCCACGTCAGGTGCACCCTGCTGTTGTCGACGCTGACGCCGATGGCGCCGTAGGACGTCTCGCAGCCGCAGCCGAGGGTGTCGACGCCGCGGAACGCGATCCGCAGGTCCTTGAACGTGTTGTGGTCGATCGTGCTGCCCGCGCCGTAGGTCTTCACGCCGACGCCGACGTCCGTGAAGGTGTCGTCCTGCACGAGTGTGTCGGAGCCGTTGGCCGTGATGGCGATCGCGCCGCTGAGCTCGTACTTCGGCCCGCGGATGCCCTGCTGGTCGGCGTTGTCGAAGACGGCCCCGTCCTGGAACGCCAGGTTCTTCACCTGGACGTGCGGGGCGTCGAGCACGAGCATGTTCCACTGCCCGGGGTTGGTGAGCACGGGCTGGTCGCCGTGCCCGTACGCGGTGAGGGTGATGGGCCGCTGTGCGGTGCCCGCGTCCGAGATGGTGGCCGATCCGGCGAAGGTGTCGCCGCGGTGGAAGGCCACGACGTCGCCGGGCGCGAGCGTGGCCGCGTCGACGCGGGCGAGGCTCTTCCACGCCGATGACGGTCGCCGGCCGCTGTTGGTGTCCTTCCCGGACGTGGCGTCGACGTAGTAGACCCGGCCCCCGTGCCCGGCGTGCGGGGACCCTGTCGTGACGACGCGCGCCCCGGTGAGCGGGGACTGCGGGGTCTGGGCCGACGCGGTGGAGGCCGTCCCGAGGGCGGCCAGGGCGGATATCAGGCCGGTCGTGACCAGTCCGGCGACCAGCCGTGATGCGGTGCGCAGCATGAGCTCTCCTTCGAGCGATATCGAGCTGTGACACAAACTAGTTTGCATCTCTTGTAGTTCTGTTCTAGCGTGTGCTGGGCGGATCTGCAACGGAGGAGGTGAACTAGTTTGTCTGTCATGACGGAAGAGCGCGGGGCTGCATCGAGCCCGAACATCCAGCGAGTGGCCGAGGCTGCCGGGGTCAGCAAGACGACCGTGTCGCACGTCTTGTCGGGCAAGCGTCCGGTCGCCCCCGAGACGCAGGCGCGCGTCCGGCGCGTGATGGACGAGCTCGGCTTCAGGCCCAACTTCTACGCGCAGGCTCTGAACTCGACGCGCACGCACACGATCGGCCTGATCGTCCAGGACCTGACGAACCCGTACTACCCGGCGCTCGCCCGAGGGCTGCAGGCCGCGGTGGCGGCGTCGGGCGACGTCGTCATGCTGTTCGACGCCACCGCAGGCGGTGCGCTGACCAAGACCTTCGTGGACAACCTGCAGCAGCGCCGGGCCGACGGTGTGGTGGTTGCCGTCGGCGGCTTCGACGCCGAGATCGAGCTGCTCCAGCGATCGGGCGTCGCGGTCGTCGCGATCGGCGCCGGCGGGCACGACGTTCCGGTGGACTGGGTGAGCGCCGACGACGCCCGGATCGGTGCCGACGCGACGTCCGTCCTGCAGCGTGCCGGGCACACGCGCATCGGCCTGATCAGCGGGCCGGCCGGCGTCGAGCCGGGGAGAGCCGTCGCGAAGGGTTCCTGCGCGTGCAGCAGGGGACCGCGCCGACCCGGATCGTCGAGGGCGACTGGAACCGTGAGTCGGGCGCCCGGGCGTTCCGCCAGCTCATGGGCGGTGCCGCGGGCGACCGCCCGACGGCCGTCGTCTGCGCCAACGACCTGATGGCGATCGGCGCCCTCGATGCGGCGTTCGAGGCCGGGCTGCGGGTCCCCGAGGACGTCGCGATCATCGGCATCGACGACATCGAGGCCGCCAGCCTCGTCCGTCCGGCACTCACCACGATCCGCGTGCCAGCCGAGGAGATCGGACGCACCGCCGGCCGCATGCTGCAGGACCGCATCGCGGTCGGCGACCAGACCCCGCCCCGCCACATCGTCGTGGGGCACCAGCTCGTCCACCGTCAGACCGTCTAGGAGCCACCGTGCACGACGTCCTCGATGATCGGGATCTCGTTCCCGACGAAGCCCAACAGCTGCTGCACTCCGGCTTCCCGGCCGAGTCGCTCCTGGCGGAGGCGCGGCAGGCCGCCGACCGGTCGGACTACGCGGCCCTGACCGACATCCGGCAGCGGCTCTCGGCACTGGACCGCCGAGCGAGCTGGCCGTGGGACGAGCCGGACGACCTCGGGGCCCTCGAGCGGCTCGCGCGGCAGGTCGATCCGCTCCCGGTCGCCTCCCACGAGCTGCCGGACCGGGTCCACGGTGCCTGGCTGGGCCGTTGCGTGGGCAACACGCTGGGCAAGCCGGTCGAGGGGCTGACCCGTGACGAGGTGCAGCGCTACCTGCGGGCGGCGGGCCAGTGGCCCCTTCGCGGGTACGTGCCACTCCTACCCGAGCTGCCGGAGGGCGTCAGCCACCTGCACGAGTCCGCGCCCTTCGCCTCCGCCGGCCTCTTCACCGACGTGCCGAGGGACGACGACCTCGACTGGACGGTGCTCGGGCTGTGGATGCTCGAGGAGCTCGGCGCCGAGCTCACCACCGAGGCCATCGCCGCCACCTGGCTGGACAAACTACCGTTCACCCAAACGTTCACCGCCGAGCGCGCCGTCTATCGCAACGTGGTGCGTGGCGTCGCCCCGAGTGCCGCGGCACGGGTCGACAACCCTTACCGGGAGTGGATCGGCGCCCTGATCCGCGGTGACGTCTTCGGGTACGTCCGTCCAGGGAACCCCGGCGCGGCGGCGCGCCTCGTTCTGCCGGACGCGACGTTCAGCCACGTCGGCAACGGCGTCTACGGCGAGATGTGGGCGGCCGCGCTCCTGGCGGCGTCGTTCGCGACGACGGACGCACGCGTTGCCCTCGAGGCCGCGGTCGGGGTGGTGCCGGAGCGGAGTCGGCTCGCCGCCGCGCTGCGCTCCGTCCTCGCGCTGCACCGGCGTGGAGCTTCGCTCGACGAGGTGTCGGACTGGGTCGACACCGAGCTCGGTCACTACAACTGGGTGCACACCGTCAACAACGCCGCCATCATCAGCGTCGGCCTGCTGTGGGGCGAGAGCTTCCTCGAGGCCGCCGGCATCGCGATCGGCTCGGGTCGCGACACGGACTCGACCGGTGCGACCGTGGGCAGCGTCTGGGGCGCCCTGCACGGAGTCGACGGCATCCCGCAGGAGCTCGTCGGGACGACCCACGTCCACCTGCGCAGCAGCATCCCGGGCTTCGACCGCATCCCCGTCGCGGAGCTCGCCGAACGGACGCTGCGCCTCGTCGCGGACGCCGCGGAGGCCCGCGCATGATCCCCGTCGTGATCGACACCGACCCCGGCCTGGGCGAGCCCGGCAGCGACATCGACGACGGGCTCGCGATCGCCCTCGCGCTGCGGTCGCCCGAGCTCGATGTCCTGGGCCTCACCGTCGTCAACGGCAACGTCGACCTCGGCACGGGCGTCGACGTGGCCCGCCGGCTGCTCACCCGGCTGGGACGGAAGGACGTGCCGGTCGTCGCCGGCGCCGACGCGCCGCTCGAACGGGACATGCGCCCTCTCCGGGCGCTCTTCGACGCCGTGCTGCCCGCGGGAGACCGCGGACCGTCACACGAGCTCCTCGGACCCACTCGTGCCGAGACGGCGGCGGACTTCCTGGTCGAGGCCGCCGCGGAGCGTCCCGGCGAGCTGGTCGTGATAGCGATCGGCCCGATGACGAACCTCGCCCTCGCGCTGCGCCAGGACCCCGCATTCGCGACCAACGTCCGCGAGCTGGTGCTCATGGCGGGGAGCGCGACGACGTTCGCGCAGAACGTCACCGTGGTCGGCGACTTCAACGCCTACGCCGATCCCGAGGCCCTCGACGAGGTACTGCGGTCGGGGGCGCGGATACGCATGGTCGGGCTCGACCAGACGTCGAAGGTCATGCTGCGCCGGAGCGACGCCGCGAGCCTGCGCGAGACGGCCGAGCCGTTCGCGCAGTGGGTCGCGGACTGCACGGACGCGTGGGTCGATTTCCTCCACCGGGCGTTCCCCACCCGGCCCGAGCACGTCGACGCGTGCTTCCTGCACGACCCGCTCGTCGTCGGCGCGGTCACCCATCCCGATCTGCTCCGCTGGGAGCCCGCCCAGGTAACGGCCGAGACGACGAGCGAGCTCGCTCGGGGCCTCGTCGTCGCCGACCGCGGCCTCGCTCTTCAGCGGCCGACCTGCTTCAACGCCACCGTGGCCGTCGAGACCGACGTCGACGGGTTCCGGGACGTCTTCCTGTCCCGCATCACCAATCCCACCCCAGAGCCCGGTCCCACCGGGCGCTGATCCATCCGACCGTAAGGACTCACCATGAGCCATCACAACGGTGTGAGACGACCTCTGGCCGTCGTAGCGCTCCTCACCGTCGCGGCCACCGCGCTCGCTGCCTGCAGCTCCGGCTCGGACGACGGGGGCTCGAACGCCGCGGCGCCTGCCACGCTCACCGAGCCGACCTCGCCCGTCACGATCACCTACGCGGGCGCCGCCTACGCGGCGGACCAGATCCAGCCCGTCCTGGACGCGTTCCACGCGAAGCACCCGAACATCACCGTCAAGTACGAGGCCGAGCCGTTCGACGACTTCAACAGCGTCCTGGCCGCACGTCTGACGAGCGACAAGAAGTCGATCGACGTGTACGACGTCGACATGCCGCGCACCGAGGCGTACGCGAGCCGTGGCTACCTTGCCGACCTCACGAAGACGTTCCCGGAGCTCAAGGACGACGTGGACCCCGCCAGCCTCAAAGCGGCCACGGTCGACGAGAAGCTCGTTGCGATGCCGTACCAGACGTCGACCAACATCCTGTATTACAACAAGACGCTGCTCGACAAGGCCGGCATCGAGACGCCGTCCGCAGACGCGTCCGCTCGGCTCACCTGGGAGCAGGTCACGGCCGACGCGAAGAAGGCGCAGAGCGCCGGCGGCGCCCAGTACGGGCTGGTCTTCGACCAGATCGACCGCTACTACCAGCTCGAGCCTCTCGCGATCTCGGCCGGGGGCAGCGCCGGCGGCAACGGCGACGGCAACCTTACGCCGGCCGTCACGGACGCCGGCTGGACCAAGGCGTTCACCTGGTACGGACAGCTGTTCGCCGACGGCGTCTCGCCGCGCGGCGTGAAGGTCGCCGACACGCCGAACCTCTTCGCGGCGGGCAAGGTCGCCTACTTCGTCGGGGGCCCCTGGTGGGGTGCCCAGTTCACAGCGGAGAAGAAGCTCGACTTCGGCGTCGCGGCCTTCCCCGAGTTCGAGGGCGGTACCGCGAGCACGCCAACGGGTGGCTGGTCGCTCGGTCTCAACCCGAACGACTCGAAGGAGAAGGCCAACGCGGCCCTGATCTTCATGAAGTTCATGGGGATCGACGACGGCGGCTACTCCCAGTACCTCACGTCGCTCACCGTGCCACCGTCGAACAACGAGGGCAGCGCCAAGTTCTACGAGAGCGCCACGTTCAAGGACCCGCGGTTCGCCGGCGTCGTCCCGTTGATGAAGTACGAGCTCGAGAACACCGCGACGCTGCGACTGCAGACCGTGGGGTACGTCGAGTTCGAGGACACCATGACCAAGGCCTTCGACGACATCATCAACGGCACCGACGCCTCCCAGGCGCTGAAGTCGGCGTCGAGCGACCTCGTCAGCGCCTGGGCCAAGTACAAGAAGTAGCCGCCACCGTCCGGGGTGCGGCCCGGCGAGCCGGGCCGCACCCCACCACCGGAGCCTGTCCATGCAGCACAGCACCACATCCACCGGCGACCGTCCGGTCCCCGTGCGCCGCCGTCGCACCGCGCGCCGCGCCGACGCGCTGGCTGCCGTCGCCTTCCTCGCGCCCACCGTCGTCCTCATCGTCGTGCTCCGTCTCGTCCCCACGATCAAGGCGATCAACACGTCGATGCACTCCGGCCTGCCCGGGAGCCTGATCCCCGCCAAGTTCGTCGGCCTCGACCTGTACGGGCAGGTGCTCAGCAGCCCCGACTTCTGGCGGTCGGTCCGTCAGACCCTGATCTTCAACGTGATCGTCAACCCGCTGCAGATCGTGTTAGCGCTGCTCCTCGCCGTCGTGATGACGAGGAACATCCCGGCGCGGGGGTCTGGCGCACGCTGATCTTCCTGCCGGCGGCCGTTCCGATGGCGGGGTCGACGATCGTGTGGGGACTCGCCCTGCGGCCCGACGGCCCCGTCAACGGCGTGCTCGACCTGTTCGGGCTGCCGGCCCAGCCCTGGTTCACGAGCCCCCACCAGGTCGTCCTGTCGATGATCATCCTGGCGAGCTGGATCGGGATCGGCTACTGGATGATGTTTCTCATCGCCGGCCTCAACGACGTCCCGCCGGTCTACTACGAGGCCGCCCGCCTGGACGGAGCGGGGCCGATCCGGCAATTCTTCTCTGTCACGATCCCCATGCTCCGGCGACCGCTGCTGTTCGTCCTCGTCGCGGACACCGTGTCCAACTTCGTGCTCTTCGCGCCCGTCCAGATCCTCACCGACGGCGGGCCGAACGGGAAATCCGACTTCCTGATGTTCGACATCTTCCATCAGAGCTACGAACTCTCGAACCCGTACCAGGCGTCGGTGGAGCTCCTGTTCCTGCTGGTCCTCATGATCGCGATCGTCGCCGTGCAGTTCCGGCTCCTTCGCACCGACGACGGGGAGGAGTGACATGCACGCCTCGCGTACCTTCCGCATCACGATGACCGCGGTCGCCGTGATCGTGTCCCTGCTGTTCCTCGCGCCCGTGCTCTGGCTCGTCGCCTCGACGTTCCGCACGGCGACCGAGACCTTCGCCAACAGCTCCCCGGTCGGCTGGTCGACGCTCTGGCCGCAGCACTGGACGACGGTCAACCTCAGCTCGGCGATCGACAACGGCTTCCTCCGCTCGCTCGGGAACAGCATCGTCGTCGCCGGCGTGACGGTCGTCGTCGGGCTCGCGATCAGCGCGATGGCGGCCTACGCCCTCGCCGTCATCCCGTTCCGTGGCCGCAGCGCCGTCTTCACGATCGTCGTGCTCAGCTTCCTCGTCTCGTTCGAGGCCATCGCGATCCCGCTGTCGCAGTCGTTCTCCGACTGGGGCCTGAGCAACTCGCTGGTCGCGCTGATCCTGCCCGGGCTCGGCAACGGGTTGGTGGTCTTCACGTTGCGGCAGTTCTTCCTCGGCGTGCCGCCGTCCCTGGCAGAGGCGGCCAAGCTCGACGGTGCCGGGCCGTTCCGGACGTTCTGGTCCGTCTACCTGCCGCTGACGAAACCGGCCCTGATCGGGGCGGGGCTCATCTTGTTCCTGTTCCAGTGGCAGGCCTACCTGTGGCCGCTCCTGATCATCTCCCACAGCTCGCTCGACCTCGCACCGGTGACGATCTCCAAGGCGTTCGGCGGGTTCTCGACCGACTATGGCAGGGTCTTTGCGGAGACCGCGATCCTGGCCGTCATCCCCGCGGGCGTCCTGCTCGCGCTGCAGCGGTACTTCGTCACCTCGGTCGCCAGCACCGGAAGCAAGGAGTGATCCCCGTGGTAGGTGTGGTCGTCGTCGGCTCCACCAACATCGACCTGGTCGTCACGGCCCCGCGTCGGCCCGGACCCGGTGAGACGGTCCTCGGCGACGGCTTCGTCGAGGTCGTGGGAGGCAAGGGGCTGAATCAGGCCCTCGGGGCGGCTGCGGCGGGGCCGACGGCGTTCGTCGGCGCCGTCGGGCGCGACGAGCCGGGTCGTCGCGCCCGAGCGCGGCTCGCGGCCGCCGGCGTCGCGGCCGGGTACCTCGCCGAGACCACGGCGCCGACGGGTCGGGCTCTCATCACGCTCACGCCGGACGGCGAGAACAGCATCATCGTCGCGCCGCTGGCGAACGACCTGGTCGACGGGCCGGTCGTCGTGCACGCGCTGGACGAGCTCCGCCCCGCGGTGGTCCTGACGCAGCTCGAGATCCCGCTGTCGGCGGTCGAAGCGGCTGCCGGCTGGTGTGTCGCACACGGCGTGCGACTCATCCTCAACGCGAGCCCGGCGCGTGTGCTGCCGTCCGAGCTCCTCGCGGTGGCCGACCCCCTGATCGTCAACGCGCACGAAGGCTCGGCCTCCTTGGGGGAGGGGACGGCGACGATCCACACACGGTCGTGCGCGCGCTGGCCGGCGTGACCCGGAGCACCGTCATGACGCTCGGGGGCGAGGCCACGCTCGTCGCCGCAGGCGACGATGTCGTCGAGGTGCCGGTGGTTCCAGTCGCCCCCGTCGACACGACGGGGGCGGGCGACTGCTTCGCCGGCACCGTCGCGTCTCGCCTCGCCGCGGGAGCGACCCTGGCCGACGCGGTGCGTGCCGGCAATGAGACGGCCAGCGCGCTGATCGCGGTCCCGCGTTCGGAGCGCTGACCCGCACCCGTCCTCCGCGTGGGGGTCAGCGGGCGGCCCTTGCGGAAGCACTGGACGACGGCAACGTCTGTCGAGACAAGGAGTCCACGGTGCCCCAGGGAAACGTCCGATGGTTCGACGCCGACCGCGGGTTCGGTTTCATCGACGCGTCGACGTCGCTCGCCCACCTGCGGGGTGCGGTGCCTGGCGAAGGGGCTGAGAGCAGCTGTTCTCGGCAGCCCGCTGGCTGCCTCGCGCGTCAGCGGTGATCCGTGTCTGGTTCGCCCATGGCCGGCGCGGTCCGCCGGTATCCCTCGAAGAGTGGCCCACCGGCCGCCCGAAGCGTCTCGTGCGCGAGTGTGGTCATCGTCTCGTCATGCTCTACTGCGGCGAGCCAGCGGGCAGCCCAACCGGGATCCCAGGCGCGCAGCTCGCGCAGGAGCCACTTTCCACCGCCGTCCCAACGACCCGCGGCCGCCAGGGCAAAGTGTCCCACTCGTTCCCAGAGGACGTGTCGAGCCGCGATCGCCTCGCCGGCGTCACGCGTGTACGTGAGGTCGTCGAGCAGGTCCGTGACGGCGTAGCGAAGGTCCTCGAGCATCGTGTCCGACGGTGCGCCCGGTCCGGCGTCCAACAGCGCCCTGCATTCGGACTGGAGGGCCAGCGACGCGCCCGGCTCGCCGGCGACCTGAACTCCTGTGGCGATCATCCGGCAGAGGATCGGCTTCCTTCGGGCGCCCTCCTTCTCGAGGAACCATCGGTGGCCGCTCTCGGGGTTGGCGAATACCTCGACCGGCCACCCGTGCCAGCGCAGCGAGTCGCGGTGGCCCATCCCGCCGTCGGTGAGGCAGACGACGACGTCGAGGTCCGACCCTGCGGTGCGCGCCGACGCGTCCACGACGCTGCCCGTGAGCAGCGCCCACCGGGCTTCCGGGTATCGGTCTGCGACGAATGCTCCGGCGTCGACGGTCGGTTCCACAACCCGATACTGCACGGCAGGCTGCCGCCGGGGCCATCGCATTGCGCCGCGGTGGTGCGCCGAGAAGGGGAAGTCTGTTCTTCACGCCTGAGCCGAGGAACGGATTCGCCCTTTCGGCGGACCGGTGGTCGGGAGGAGTTCTCAGACGGGCTGCGAGAGAACTGCCGACGGGGAATACCCCCGAGTTCGCAAGAGTTGAGCCATACAGACTCAAGTTTGGCAGCCACGGGCTTGCGTGCCCGACGACGGCGTGTCTACCTTGAGTGCAGCAGACTCAACCCGGCCGGGGGCGCACCCCGGCAACACAGGAGGCAACACACATGGCACGTGCAGTCGGCATCGACCTCGGCACCACCAACTCGGTCGTCGCGGTCCTCGAGGGCGGTGAGCCCACGGTCATCGCGAACGCCGAGGGGTCGCGCACCACCCCGTCCGTGGTCGCGTTCTCCAAGACCGGCGAGGTCCTCGTCGGCGAGGTCGCGAAGCGCCAGGCGGTCACGAACGTGGACCGCACCATCTCGTCGGTCAAGCGCCACATGGGCACGGACTGGACCACCGAGATCGACGACAAGAAGTACACCGCGCAGGAGATCAGCGCCCGCATCCTCGGCAAGCTGAAGCGCGACGCCGAGGAGTACCTGGGCGAACCCGTCACCGACGCGGTCGTCACCGTCCCGGCATACTTCAACGACGCCGAGCGCCAGGCCACCAAGGACGCCGGTCAGATCGCAGGCCTCAACGTGCTCCGCATCGTCAACGAGCCGACCGCGGCCGCGCTCGCCTACGGCCTGGAGAAGGGCAAGGAGGACGAGCTCATCCTCGTCTTCGACCTGGGCGGTGGCACGTTCGACGTCTCGCTCCTCGAGGTCGGCAAGGACGAGGACGACTTCTCCACCATCCAGGTCCGCGCGACCTCGGGCGACAACCGCCTCGGCGGCGACGACTGGGACAACCGGATCGTCGAGCACCTCATCAAGCAGGTGAAGAACAGCTCGGGCGTCGACCTCTCCAAGGACAAGATCGCGCTGCAGCGTCTGCGCGAGGCCGCCGAGCAGGCGAAGAAGGAGCTGTCGTCGGCGACCAGCACGACGATCTCCATGCAGTACCTCTCGATGAGCGAGAACGGCCCCATCCACCTGGACGAGAAGCTCACCCGGGCCCAGTTCCAGCAGATGACCCAGGACCTCCTCGACCGCACCAAGGCCCCGTTCCACAAGGTCATCTCCGACGCGGGTGTCTCCGTGTCCGAGATCGACCACGTGGTCCTCGTCGGCGGCTCGACCCGCATGCCCGCGGTGACCGATGTCGTCAAGGAGCTCACGGGCGGCAAGGAGCCCAACAAGGGCGTCAACCCGGACGAGGTCGTGGCCGTCGGTGCCGCGCTGCAGGCCGGTGTCATCAAGGGCGACCGCAAGGACGTCCTCCTGATCGACGTGACTCCGCTCTCGCTCGGCATCGAGACCAAGGGCGGCGTGATGACCAAGCTCATCGAGCGCAACACGGCCATCCCGACCAAGCGCTCCGAGGTCTTCTCGACGGCCGAGGACAACCAGCCGTCGGTGCTCATCCAGGTCTTCCAGGGCGAGCGCGAGTTCGCCCGCGACAACAAGCCGCTCGGCACGTTCGAGCTGACCGGCATCGCCCCAGCCCCGCGCGGCGTCCCGCAGATCGAGGTCACCTTCGACATCGACGCGAACGGCATCGTGCACGTCGGCGCGAAGGACCGCGGCACGGGCAAGGAGCAGTCGATGACGATCACGGGCGGCTCGGCCCTCCCGAAGGAGGACATCGACCGCATGGTCAAGGAGGCTGAGGAGCACGCGGCCGAGGACAAGAAGCGTCGCGAGGAGGCGGAGACCCGCAACCAGGCCGAGGCGTTCGTGTACTCGACCGAGAAGCTGGTCAACGACAACAAGGACAAGATCCCCGCGGACGTCGCGTCCGAGGTGGAGTCCGACATCGCCGACGTGAAGAAGGCGCTCGAGGGCGACGACGCGAACGCGGTGAAGGCCGCGCACGAGAAGCTCGGTGCCTCGAGCCAGAAGATCGGCCAGGCGCTCTACGCGGCTGCCGAGCAGGAGCAGGCCGCGGGCGACCAGTCCCAGGCCGACGCCGACGCGACCGCCGCGGCGGGCGCGGGCTCCGCTCCTGACGAGGACGTCGTCGACGCCGAGATCGTGGACGAGGACGAGACCAAGTGACGGACCCGACCGGGACCCCGGACGTGCCGGAGGAGGAGAACCCCTCCTCCTCCGGCCCGGAGGGCATCGACCACCTCGACTTCGAGCCCCAGGAGGGCGACGCCCTCGAGGGTGTCGACAGCGAGCTCGCCGCGGCGCAGGCCGAGGCGTCCGCCCACCTGGACGCGCTGCAGCGTGAGCGCGCGGAGTTCGTGAACTTCCGCAACCGCGCCAAGCGCGAGTCCGAGGCGGCGCGCTCGCGCGGCGTCGAGGACGTGCTGGTGGCCCTGCTGCCCGTGCTCGACGACGTCGACCGCGCCCGCGCGGCCGGCGACCTCACCGGGCCGTTCGCCGCCATCGCGGACAAGCTCGACGGCGTCCTCGCCAAGTACGGCGTCGAGCGGTTCGGGCAGGTCGGCGAGGAGTTCGACCCGAACCTGCACCACGCGCTCATGCACCAGGCCGACGCGGACGCGACCTCGACGACGATCAGCATCGTCATCGAGGCCGGGTACAAGATCGGCGACAAGGTGGTCCGCGCGGCGAACGTCGCCGTCGTCGGGCCCGAGAGCTGACACCGAAGGACGACACGATCGGAACGAGAAGGAGGGAGACGCCGTGACCGGGCAGGACTGGTTCGAGAAGGACTTCTACGCGGCGCTCGGCGTCCCCAAGGACGCGGACGACGCCGCCATCAAGAAGGCGTACCGCAAGCTCGCGCGCCAGTGGCATCCCGACCAGAACCAGGGTGACGCGAACGCCGAGGCGAAGTTCAAGGAGATCGGCGAGGCGTACGCCGTCCTGTCGGACCCCGAGCAGCGGCAGCAGTACGACGCCGTCCGGGCGATGGCAGGCGGCGGCGCCCGGTTCTCCGCGGGCGGCGGGGGCGGCGGCACCGGCGGGTTCGAGGACGTGTTCGGCGGCATGTTCGGGGGCGGGGCCTCCGGCGGCCAGCGCGTGCGCTACTCGACCGGCGGCGGTGGCGGTGGAGGCTTCGAGGACATCCTGTCCGGCCTCTTCGGAGGCGGGGCCGCCGGCCCGTACGGGCGTCAGGCGCCGGTGCGCGGCCAGGACATCGCGGCTTCGACGACGCTCGCGTTCCGCACGGCCGTCGAGGGCGCCGAGGTGACGTTCGACGTCGACGGGCGGTCCGTCCGCACGCGCATCCCCGCGGGGGTGCGCGACGGCCAGAAGATCAAGCTCGCCGGCAAGGGCCGCACCAGCATGACGGGCGGCCCCGCCGGCGATCTCGTGGTCACGGTCCACGTGACCCCGCACCCCGTGTTCTCGCTCGACCCGGCGAACCCGAAGAACCTGCGCATGACCGTCCCCGTGACGTTCCCCGAGGCCGCCCTCGGCACGACGCTCGAGGTCCCGACCATCGACGGGCAGACGGTGCGGCTCAAGGTCCCGGCGGGGACGCCGTCGGGCCGGACGCTGCGCGTCAAGGGGCGCGGCGTCAAGACGGCGAAGGGCACCGGGGACCTGTACGTCACCGTCCAGGTCGCCGTGCCGCAGAAGCTCTCCAAGGCCGCGAAGCAGGCCGTCGAGGAGTTCGCGGCCCAGACGTCGGGCGACGACGTCCGCGCGGACCTCGCGGAGCGCGCGGCCCAGTGACGCGGTCCGCGGGAGAAGGTGCGGTGTGAACGACGACGAGCCACGGTTCGTGATCTCGGAGGCGGCGGTGCTCGCGGGCATGCACCCGCAGACGCTGCGCCAGTACGACCGGCTGGGACTGGTGTCCCCGCGCCGCGCCCGCGGCCGGGGGCGCCGGTACTCCCCGCGCGACGTCGCGAAGCTCCGGGAGGTGTACCGCCTCTCGCACGAGGAGGGCATCAACCTCGCGGGGATCAAGAAGATCCTGGCCCTGGAGGAACGCGTGGAGCGGCTCGAGGGCATGCTCGAGGCGCTCGCCCTCCGGGCGGACCCGGGTCGTCGGGTGTTCGCGGCGGCGTCGTCCGGCGACGTCGTCATCGTGCCCCGGGGGCGCCGGGCGAGCGTGCCCGAGGGCGACGAGCGGGGGCGCTCGTCCGCTGGTCGCCGTTCTGAGGGGTGCGGCCGACCGCGTGAATAACGCAAGCAGAATGTGACCTAAAGACATTTCGCAATAGCACCGGTAAGGCAGTCCTGCCTTGGTGGCGAAATGTATTTTCGGGGAATAGCGTGGGGAGCGGAAGCCGCCCAGACCACACCCCGGGAGAAGACATGGCCACGATGGAGATGCCTCGGGTCACCGAGTGCACCGTGCTCGGCTGTTCCTACAACGACCACACCGCGTGCCACGCCGCCGCGGTCACCATCGGAGGACGCGACTCCGGCGAGGCCGAGTGCGCGACCTTCATCCCGCTCGACGTCAAGGGCGGCCTGCCGAAGGTCATGACGTTCGTGGGCGCCTGCCAGCGCACGGACTGCACTCACAACGACCACCTCGAGTGCGGCGCGGCGTCCGTCCGCGTCGGCCCCGGCGCCGCGAGCGCCGACCACGCGGACTGCCTCACGTTCAACCCGCGCTGATCGACCCGACCCCCAGCAGCGCGCCCCGCGCTCCCGCGACCCTCGCCGGCCGCGGTGAGCGCGAGGCGCGTCGTCGTGCCGGGGCCGGGCGCCGTTCTCCGACGGTCAGGTCGCGGAGGCACCCAGGAGGGTTGGGACGTCTTCCACAGACTGTGGTAGCCCTTCCACCCATACGCGCGGGGGCGCCGCAAGATCGACGAGACTCCTCGCTCCTCGGCCGTGCGGTCCACTTCGGCACGCAGCGACCGCAGCGTGGACCCGAGCACGCCGTCGCGAGAGACGAGCGAGACGTAGATGCCCTGGGTCGTGGTGGCCATGGGGTGGCCGTGGCCGAAGACGTCGTTCATGACCTTGCCCATGGTCGCCGCCCGTGCCAGGCGCTGGAAGCTCGTGAGCTGGTCGACCGCTACGTCGACGACGACCAGCGCGTGCGTCGTCGTCACGTCCTTCCCCTGACGTGCCGCCTCGCCGTACGTCTCGCGCAGCCTCAGCAGCAGGTAGTCCAGCGTCGGCAGGCCGGACCACGGGTCCACCAGGCCGACCGGAGCGGGGGCCGTCTCGTTCCCGACGACCCACCCGACGCTCACCGCCCGCAGCACCTGGGGCTCGGCCTCGGCCCCGTTCACGGCGTACAGGCAGGTGATGTCGTCCATCGCCTCGCCGATGCCTACGCCGAGCTGCGCGCGGGCGCGTCCCAGTCTCTCCGCGGCGCCGGTGACGTCACGCTGCTCGACGATCCCCTCGACGAGGGCATCCACGGCAGGGTGGTACCAGTCGCCGTCGTGCAGCCAGACGGCGGCGAGGCTCTCGTCCCGCCAGCGGTCGCGTAGACGCTGCGCAGGCGCCTCGAGCGGCGGCAGTCGTCCGTGGGTCATGGAGATGAGACAGACCTGGAACGGATCTATGACGCGGTGCGAGCGGGTGAAACGCGGCCGTCGGCGGTTGCCGCGGCGCAAGGTCACGATTCAGTGTTTCGCCCGCTCGCGGCATGGTTACCGAGGGCGCGCGAGTCTACGATGTGGGGGCGTCCGAAGACTGGAGCAACACCCCCGTATGACGGCTCTCGACCCCGGCACCTCGAGCGCGGCGAGCGACGCCGAGCTCATCGCGGCAGTCCGTGCCGGGGACAAGCACGCCTACGGCGAGCTGTGGGAACGGCACAGCGCCGCGGCCGCGGCCGTCGCGCGGCAGTACGTGCCACGCCCCGCGGACGCCGACGACGTCGTCTCGGACGCGTTCGCCAAGGTCCTGTCGGTGCTGCAGTCGGGCGGGGGCCCCGACGTCGCGTTCCGGGCCTACCTGTTCACCGTCGTGCGGCACACCTCGTACGGGCTGACGGAGGGCAGCAGGCGACAGCGGCCCACGGACGACTGGGCGATGTACGAGTCCTCGTTCGGGCTGGCCGCGTCGACCGAGGAGCCGGCGCTCGAGGGCTTCGAGCGGTCCGTCGTCGCGCGCGCGTACCGCGAGCTGCCGGAGCGTTGGCAGGCCGTGCTCTGGTACACGGAGGTCGAGAGCCTCACGCCCGCGCAGATCGCGCCCCTCCTCGGCCTGACGGCCAACGGGGTCTCCGCCCTGGCGTACCGCGCCCGCGAGGGGCTGCGTCAGTCGTACCTGCAGCAGCACCTCAACGGGTCCGCGGACGAGGGCTGCCGCACCGTCAACGGGCTGCTCGGCTCGTACGTCCGCGGCGGGCTGGCCAAGCGTGAGACCGCCCAGGTCGAGGCCCACCTCGGTGGTTGCGGCGACTGTCGCGCGCTCGTCCTCGAGCTCGGTGACGTCGCCCACGGCATGCGAGGCGTCGTCGCGCCGCTGGTGCTGGGCACCGGTGCGCTGGCGCTCGTCGGGCACGCGTGGCCGCTGGGTGGTGCGGTCGGTGGCGCCGGCGTGGCGGGCGGAGCGGCCGCGGGCACGGGTTCCGCCGCTGGTGCTGGCGCCGGCGCCGGGGGTGCCGCCGTCGGTCCAGGTGGTGCAGCGGCGAGCTCGGGCGTGGGTGCGGCGGCCTCGGGAGCGAGCGCCACCGGCGGCGCCGCAGCGGCCGGCGCGGGCGGTACCGCCACGGCCGGCGCGACCGGCCTCGCAGCGTTCTTCGCGGCCGCGCCCGTCACGGCGACGGTCGTCACGGTCGGCCTCACGGCCGCCGTCGGCCTGGGCGTCGCCGCCGGGCTGGGCGCCTTCTCGCATCGTGGATCCCCGGAGGCGGGACCGCTCCCGTCCATCCAGACGCCGCTGGCGACCTCGACCGCTCCCGCGGAGACGGCGGCGCCCGTGGTCGCGCCCGCGACCCCGGACCTCACGTCGCCGACGACGGTCGCGCCCACTTTCCCGGCCGACGACCCGACGGTGGCTCCGACCGTGCCGGTCGTGTCGCAGCCGACGACGCTCCCGACACCGCCGCCCCTCACGCCGACGCCCCCACCGGCACCGGCGTACCTCGCGCTCGGCCTGGACAGCGCGCCCACGTTCACGGTGGGCTCCGCGACGCAGGTCGCGCTGACGGCGTCGAACAGCGGTGGCACCGCCGCGCAGGACGTCGACGTGACGCTGCAGCTCCCGCGGTCGGTTGACGCCGGCGCGGCCTCGCTCGCCCCGGGCGGGACGGGCGGCGCGGGCGGAGGGCTCACGGGCGGCGTGGTCCGCCTCGACGTGCCCGACGGAACCTGCAGCGTGACCCCCTCCGGTGCGACCACGGGTCCCGTCGTCAGCTGCCACCTGGCGTCGCTCGCCGCGGGTGCCAAGGTCGGGGTGACGGTGAGCCTGACGCCGCACTCGCGCAGCTTCGGCGGGTTCGCCTGGCAGATCTCCGCCGAGGGCTACACCGCCCCGTGGACGGGCAGCTGGGCTCCCCAGGACACGACGGTCCACAGCGCGAACCTGGTGCCCTCCGCGCCGTCAGCCGTCACAGTCGGTAACCCGGGCGAGGGCGACATCACGTTCGGCCTCACCAACACGGGCGACGCGAACGTCCCGTCGAGCGGGACCGTCGCCCTGTCCCTGCCCGACGGCGTCCACGTCACCAGCCTCACCGGCGGCGGCGACTGGACGGCGGTCGACGGCTTCGGAGGGACGGTCTGGCAGGTGCCTGCCGGGTTCTCGCTGCCGAACGGCACCTCGACGACGCTCACCGCGCACGTGGTGGCGGACGGCCCGGGCGGGGCCTCGGGCACGGCGCCCGCGGGTGCGGGGCAGGCGACGCTCGCCGTACGCGGCGCCGTCGCGGACAGCACGACGCCTGCCGTCTCGACCGGGCTCACCGTGGAGCAGCCGTGGCAGGGCGCGACGGCCGGGACGCCCACCCTGCAGTGCGTCGGGCCGGACAGCGTGGGCCGCGCGACGGTCACGGTGCCCGTGGCGAACGGCTCGAGCGTCGCGACGACCGCGACCGTGACGCGCGACGCCGTCGCCGGGGACGCGGGGGTGTCGAGCGCGCCGCCCTCCGTCTCGGTGCCGGTCACCTACGCGGGCAGCGGCAACCAGGGCCTCACGGTCACGTTCCAGCGCACCGTCGCGGGGGTTCTCCGCATCTCGCCGGCGCAGGCCGTGAGCTACCGGGCCGACCCGTGCGCTCCCGACCTGGCGTCGACCTCGCCCGCCACGTCGGTGACCCTCGCGAACCCGGACACGACGACGCTCACGCCGTCCGTGACGAACAACGGCTCGGTCGCTGCGACGGGTGTGACGGCGACGATCCAGGTCCCGGCAGGCGTGACCTACGCGGTGGGCGACGGCTGGACCAAGACCGGCGACGCCACGTGGACCCGGACCGGCCCACTGCTCGCAGGTAGGACCGCGTCGTTGCCGCTCGCCCTCACGACACGCGACGGCGCGGCGTCCGGCACGCTCCAGGTGACCTTCGCCGTCGGGAACCCGGGCGACGCGAGCGCGACGCATCCGAGCGTGCCCTCGACGCAGCAGCTCGTCGTCGAGATCCCGTGGAAGGGTGCGACGGCGACGGCGCACGGTGCCGTGCAGTGCGTCGGGTGGCAGAGCCCCGGCAAGGGCACGCTGACCATCGACGTCGGCAACGGTTCCGTCGCGGCGTTCACCGCGATCGCGAACGGCGTGACCCAGAAGATCGGCACCGGTGGCGGGCAGCTCGTCGACGTCCCCGTGACCTACCAGCATCAGCACGGCTGGTACGACGGCCGGCACCGGAGCTGGGCATCGGTCGACGTGACCGTCACCCGCGACGGGCAGACGACGACGCGCACCGTGCGATACGTCCAGAACCCCTGCCCCGGCAAGCCGGTGCTCGACGCGCACGACGGCACGGACGCGACCGCGACCAACCCCGGTCACGTGACGGTGTCGGCGTCGGTCCAGAACGACGGGACCGCCCGGGCGTACGGCGTCGTCGCCCGGCTCGACCTGCCCGCCGGCTACACGGTGGACCGCGTCGGCGGCGACTTCCACGGCGAGGGCCGCTCGGTCGTCGCCGACCGCTCGCTCGCGCCCGGCCAGACCGCCACGCTGCGGCTCGACCTCACCGTCGACGTGCGCCGCGACGCCGCGGCTCAGGACACCGTCGGCGTGACGTTCGACGCCCACGGAGCTGCGCCGTCGAGCGCGGCGGTCCGCGTCACCACGGAGGCGCGCTGGCCCGTCGGCGCGACAGCCGTCGCCCAGTGCGACCGGACCGTGACGGTGACCCTGACGAACGGGTCCGCCGACGACGTGTGGGCCACGGTCGACGGTCAGTCGGTCCGCGTGCCCGGGCACGGCTCGCGTGACGTGGCCGTCCGGGCAGACCGTCACCACGGCGTCGTCCAGGGCGGGACCGTGCACGTGACCTTCCAGCACGACGGGTTCACGACCGCGACCGACGCCACCTACGACGCGCCCGACTGCACCCACCCAGCCGCGTCCGTCGCATCGGTCGGCCAGTGCACGTTCGACCGTGGCTCGCAGCAGTCGTCGGCGCCGGTCACGATCCTGCTCGAGAACAGCAAGTCCTCCGTCCCCGTGTGGTTCCGGGTCTCGGGAGGCGACGGCGCCCTGGTGAAGGCGGGCGCGACGGCGCAGGTCCAACGGACGGTCGGCGAGCAGGACGCGGTCTACACGGTGAGAGCGGCCGGTGAGACGTTCAGGCTGCCTGTCGACGGCGTGCAGTGCGTGCCACGGTGGTCACCGGACTTGTACCGCGTGGGTGACCGCGTCACGTCGGACGGTCACGTCTGGCGGCTGGTCCACGGGGTGCTGGGGACGTACCGTCTCTCCTTGCTGTCACCAGCCGATGCCAACCTCTTCGTGGACCGTCTTCCCGACTTCCTCCGCGTGCCGGAGCCCTGGCTGCGCGAGGACTGAGCACCGAGAGCGCTGACCACCGCGGGGAGGGACCGAGCACCGGACGGGAAGCCAGGACCGTCGACCGAGATGCCCAGGTCGATCCTCGTCGTCAGACGTGCAGGACGACCTCCGCGGCCGTCGCGAACCGGTAGCCGACGCCGCGGACGGTCGTGATGACGTGCCCGATGTCGAGCTTCTCGCGGACCCGGCGGACGTGGACGTCGATGGTCCGCGTGCCCTCCCGGACGGCGTCGCGGCCCCACACGGTGTCGAGGAGCTCGTCACGGGTGACGGGCCGCTCCGACGACCGGGCGAGGTGGACGAGGAGCTCGAACTCCTTGTACGTGAGGTGGACGGGGCGGTCGTCGACCGTCACGGTCCTGGACCGGGCGTCGATGACGAGGCGCGGCACGGTCGAGATGTGGGCGAGCCGTTCGCGGAACGCCGACACGTCGTCCTGTCGGAACGCGGGCGCGGGCTCGGCGCGGGGCAGGCGAGCCGGGGCGGTCGCGGGCGCGTCGGTTCGCGGGCGACGCGCGGGGGCGAGGGTGCCGCCGTCGGCGAGGCGGAGGGCCGTGTAGGTCTCCGCGTCGGGCAGCCACTCGCGAGCGAACTCGCTCAGGGTCTCGGCGAGCTCGACGAGCTCGCCGCTGCGGTGAGTGGTGCGCGGGTCGACGCCGACGTACAGCACGAAGCCGGGCGGCGTGGTGCGGGAGCTGCGCTGGGTGGTGGGACGGGAGTCGGAGACGAGCGTCATGGGTGAACCTCGGGGTGCGGCCGGGCCTGGTGGCCCGGGGCGGGCGTCTGGGTGCGTCGTCGGACGCGTGGTGCGCGGGGTCGCCGGAGGCGAGAGTCAGGCGCAACAACAGACGCGGTAGCACCGAGGCATGCCGACGGCAGCGCTCAGGGGCGCTGCGGGGGTCGGCTGCTCGTTCACAGAGGCAGAGTCGCACGTCTCACGGTGCGGGCCAAGTGGTCGGCACCGATGTCTCGCGATGCGAGACATCGTGACGTGTCCGATGCGGTCAGACGACGCCGTAGAGCCGGTCTCCGGCGTCGCCGAGGCCGGGCACGATGTAGCCGCGCTCGTCGAGACGCTCGTCGACGGCGGCCACGACCACGGTGACCTCGGCCCGGTGGCCCACGGCGGCCTCGACCGCGGCCAGGCCCTCCGGGGCGGCGAGCAGGCACACGGCCGTGACGTCGCGCGCGCCGAGGTCGAGCAGGTAGTCGATCGCCGCGACGAGCGTGCCGCCGGTCGCGAGCATGGGGTCCACGAGGAAGCACTGGCGGCCCGTGAGGTCGTCCGGCAGGCGGTTCGCGTACGTCGTGGCCTGGAGGGTCTCCTCGTTGCGCACCATGCCGAGGAACCCGACCTCGGCCTTGGGGACCATGCGGGTCATGCCGTCGAGCATGCCGAGGCCGGCGCGGAGGATCGGGACGATGAGCGGCGGCGGGTCGGCGATGTAGACGCCCTGGGTGACGGCCACCGGGGTCCGGATCTCGCGGGCCTCGACGTGGACCTCGCGGGTCGCCTCGTAGGCGAGGAGCGTGACGAGCTCGTCGACCAGGCTGCGGAACGTGGGGAGGGGTGCTCGCGTCCCGCAGCACGGCGAGCTTGTGGGCCACGAGCGGGTGGTCGACGACGATGGTGCGCATGCCCCCACGGTACCGGCGGCAGGGGCTGCGAGGCGCGGAGTTGCGCGCGTCTGGGAGGCTGGGACCGTGTACGGCGACCCGCGACGTTTCGACGACCTCATGTGCCTCGCGCTCGTCGAGGCAGCCGCCGCCCCGGCGACCGGGGACGTGCCCGTCGGCGCGGTCGTCGTGGACCCGGGCGGCGCCGTCGTCGGGGCGGGCCGGAACGCGCGCGAGGCGACCGGTGACCCGACCGCGCACGCGGAGGTCCTGGCGCTGCGCGCCGCCGCCGCGACGCTGGGCCGCTGGCGGCTCGACGGCTGCACCCTCGTCGTCACGCTCGAGCCGTGCGCGATGTGCGCGGGCGCGATCGTGCTCGCGCGGGTTCCGCGCGTCGTGCTGGGGGCGTGGGACCCGAAGGCCGGCGCCACGGGATCGGTGTGGGACGTCGTGCGCGACCCGCGCAGCGTGCACCGCGTCGAGGTGGTCGGCGGGGTGCGGGAGGACGAGTGCGGCCGGCTGCTGCGCGCGTTCTTCGAGAACCAGCGCTGACCTGCGCACACGCCTGCCCAGGGCCCTCACAGTTCCAGCACGCGGTCTGCCGGGAGAACCTCGCGAACCGGGCCTAGGCTGCGAATGTGACGACCGCCACGCCGCCTGCGTCCGACGACGGACCTGCCCGCCCGCCGGCGCACGCGCGTGCCGCGCACACCCACCGCCTGGTCAAGGTGGTGGCGCTCGTCGTGGTCGGGGCGGTGGCCGCCGTCGGCTCGGGCGCCTGGGCGCTCGCCCGCCACTACCAGGGCAACGTGACCGGTGTGAACGTCGAGGCCGTGCTGGGCAAGCCGACGCACACCCCCGACGACCCGAACGATCCCGACGCCGGCCACGACCTGAACATCCTCGTGCTGGGCTCCGACTCCCGGGCCGGGGACAACGCCGAGGAGGTCGGGGACGGAGAGAAGGGGCAGCGCTCCGACACGGCGATGATCCTGCACCTCTCGGCCGACCGGAAGCGGATCGAGGTCGTCTCGATCCCGCGCGACTCGATCGTCGACATCCCGGCGTGCAAGGTCGACACCAAGGGCACGACGACGCGCGCCACGCACGCCGACATGTTCAACAACGCGTTCGCGTACGGTGCGGACGCGACGGGCAGCATCGCGGGCGGTGCGCTGTGCACGTGGCAGACCGTCGAGCAGGACACCGGACTCCACCTGGACGGGTTCGTCGTCGTGGACTTCGCCGGGTTCGCGGGGATGATCGACGCGCTCGACGGGGTGCCCATGTGCATCACCCGGCACATCGACTCGCCCAATGCGAACCACCTCGTGCTCGACCCCGGCTGGCAGACGCTCAAGGGCAAGAAGGCCCTCGGCTACGCGCGGGCCCGCGAGGGCAAGGGTCTCGACGGCAGCGACACGAGCCGCATCCTGCGGCAGCAGGAGATG
This sequence comes from Luteimicrobium album, assembly GCF_030161555.1. Taxonomy (GTDB): domain Bacteria; phylum Actinomycetota; class Actinomycetes; order Actinomycetales; family Cellulomonadaceae; genus Luteimicrobium; species Luteimicrobium album. Next base: position 912,282 of record NZ_BSUK01000001.1, on the reverse strand, counting down.
GTCGGGGCCATGGTCAACAAGCTCGTCGACCAGAACGTGCTGACGTCCGCGCCCAAGCTCCTGAACTTCCTCGACGCGGCCACCAAGTCCCTCACCACGAGCAGCAACCTCTCGAGCCTCAAGAACCTCGTCGGGCTCGGCTGGAGCGTCCGGCACCTGTCGCCCGACGACGTCGTCTTCCTGACGATCCCCTACGAGCAGTACCCGCTGAACCACAACCGGGTCCAGTGGGCGCCGTCGGCCACGGGGGTGTGGAAGAAGCTCAAGGAGGACAAGCCCCTCGTGGCCTCCGAGACGAAGGGGAGCAGCACGCACTCGAGCGCGTCGTCGACCAGCGGCAGCACGACCCCGAGCACCAAGACCCCGAGCACGAAGATGCCGACCGCGCCGGCGACCCCCAAGAACCGGGCCACGGACGGCATCGACGCCTCCGAGATCCCGAGCACCAAGGCCGCGTGCGAGGCCGCGATCACGGCGGCACAGAGCTGACGGTCCGGTTCCGGTCGCCGCGCACCGCGGCCGGGACGAGCATGGCTTCATGTCCGACGACGTCGCGGCACCTCCCGAACCGGCGCCGGTCCTGCGGCGCATCGTCACCCTCCTCGCCCCGTACCGGTGGTCGCTGCTCCTCGTGGCGGTCGCGGTCGTCGTGAGCGCGGCGCTGACATCGGTCGCCCCGTTCCTCACGCGCGCGGTGTTCGACGACGCGCTGTTCCCGCCGTCGGGCGGCCCCGACATGACGCTGCTGTGGTGGCTGGTGGGCGGCCTCGTGGCCATCCCGGTGGTGTCGGCGCTGATCGGCGTCGGGCAGACCTATCTCACCACCAAGGTCGGCAACGGTGCGATGGCGGACCTGCGCATCGCGCTGTTCGCCCACCTGCAGAAGATGGACCTCGCGTTCTTCACGTCGACGCGAACCGGCGACATCCAGTCCCGGCTCGCGAACGACGTCGCCGGGTTGCGGAACGTCCTGACGAGCACGGCGACGACGATCCTCCAGAACGTCGTCACCGTCGTCGCGGCGTTCGTGTCGATGATCCTGCTGTCCTGGCAGCTCACGATCATCACGCTCGTGCTCATGCCGGTGTTCGTGCTCGTGCAGATCCGGGTCGGCAAGCGGCGGCAGCGGCTCGCGCGCCGCACGCAGGAGTCGCTGTCGGAGCTGACGGCGATCACCGAGGAGTCGCTCGGCGTCTCGGGCATCCTGCTCGCGAAGGTCTTCAACCGGTCCGACGCGGAGGTCGAGCGTTACCAGGGGAGAACCGCCGGCAGACCCGCCTGCAGCTCAGGGCGACCATGACGGGGCAGACGTTCTTCTCGGTCGTGAGCACGTTCTTCGGCCTGACCCCGGCGATCGTCTACCTCGTCGCGGGGCTGCTGATCAACGGCGGCAGCGTCTCCGGGCCGTCGCTCACCGCGGGCACGATCATCGCCTTCACGACCCTCCAGTCACGCCTGCAGATGCCCCTCGTCCAGCTCATGCGCGTCACCCTCGACGTGCAGACGTCGCTCGCCCTGTTCCGGCGCCTGTTCGAGTACCTCGACCTCGAGCCCGCGATCCAGGACCGTCCGGGCGCGGTCACGCTCGACCCGGCGCGGGCGCGCGGCGACGTCGAGCTCCGCGACGTGTGGTTCCGCTACCCCGAGCCCGTGATGCTCGAGAGCTCGGCGACCCGCGGGCGGTCGGGCAGGGGCGGGCGTCGCTCCGGGCGCGAGGGCGCGCGCGGAGGCGCCCGGGCGCTCGTCGTGCCCGAGGTCACCGTCGTCGCCGACGCCGCGGCCGCGAACGTCCTGCCGCCCTCCGCCGTGCCGGGGCTCGCGCCGGCGGTCGCGGTGCGCGAGACGGACGGTTCGCCGTCGGACCCGGAGACGCCCGCCGAGGAGCGCTGGGCCCTGCGCGGGATCTCGCTGCACGTGCGGCCCGGTCAGCTCGCGGCCATCGTGGGGCCGTCCGGCTCCGGCAAGACGACGCTGACGTACCTCGTCCCGCGGCTGCACGAGGTGACGCGGGGCGCCGTGCTCGTGGACGGCGTCGACGTCCGGGACGCGACGCTCTCCTCGCTGGCGGACGTCGTCGGGATGGTGACCCAGGAGCCGTACCTGTTCCACGGGACGATCGCCGAGAACCTGCGGTACGCGCGGCCGGACGCGAGCGACGCGGAGGTCGTCGAGGCGGCGCGCGCGGCGAACATCCACGACCGGATCATGAGCTTCGAGGACGGCTACGAGACCGTCACGGGGGAACGGGGCTTCCGGCTCTCGGGCGGCGAGAAGCAGCGCCTGTCGATCGCGCGGGTGCTCCTCAAGGACCCGCGCGTCCTGATCCTCGACGAGGCCACGAGCGCCCTCGACACCGCGACCGAGCGGCTCGTCCAGGAGGCCCTCGAAAGGGCCACCGCCCACCGGACGACGTTCGCCATCGCGCACCGGCTGTCGACCATCATGAACGCCGACGTGATCTTCGGGATCGAGGACGGCGTGCTCGTCGAGCAGGGCACGCACACGGAGCTCCTCGAGCGCGGCGGGCTCTACGCGCGGCTGTACGAGGAGCAGTTCGGGTCCGGGACGGTCGAGGCCCGGTTCGACGACGCCGTCCGCTTCACCGACGGCAGCTCGCTCGTCCGCCGGGGCGGGCCGCCCAAGGCGGACGTCGCGGTCTGACGGCCGGACCGGAAAATGCGTGGGCCGTCGTCGGGCGGGGAGTAGCCTTCCAGGCGCCGTGACCCGACCGAGGAGGTGGTGCCCGATGTCCGCAGCAACGACAGGTGCTCCGCCCGCGGTCGCGGCGGACCGGGTGGCGTAGGGACCCCCGGGAGCACCGGCGCTCCCGAGAGGAACAGACCCATGAACACTCTTCTGCACACCCTTCGTTTCACCAGCACGACGACCGTCGACGGCGTCGTGCAGCGCGAGTTCACCGTCGGTGAGCTCACCGGGGCGCTCTGGTCGGCGGCCGACGCCGCCGGTCCGGCGCCCTCGTCCTGCTCGGCCACGGCGGCGGGACGCACCGCACCGCGCCGGCGATGGTCGGCCGTGCCAGGCGGCTCGTCGTCGACGGCGGCCTCGTGGCCGCGTCCCTCGACGCACCCGGGCACGGCGGGCGTCCACGCACCGCGCACGACGAGCACGAGATCGACGCCATGCAGCGCGCCATGGAGGCCGGGGAACCGGTCGGGCCGATCTTCGTCCGCGACAACGGGGCGCTCGCCGAGCAGGCCGTGCCCGAGTGGCGGACGATGCTCGACGCACTCCTGCGGCTGCCGGAGGTCGGCGGACCGGTCGGCTACTTCGGCATCAACATGGGCACCGCGATCGGCGTGCCCCTGCTGGTCGCCGAGCCGCGGATCCGCGCGGCCGTGCTCGGCCAGTTCTGGCCCGACACTCTCGTGCCGCTGGCACGGCGGATCACGGTGCCGATCGAGTTCGACCTCCAGTGGGGCGACGAGCACATCGACCGGCATTCGGGTCTCGAGCTGTTCGACGCGTTCGCGTCGACCGAGAAGACGCTCCACACCAACGCCGGGCGGCACAAGGAGCTGCCGCGGTTCGAGGCCGACAGCGCGGTGCGGTTCTTCGTCCGGCACCTGCGGGCCACCGCCTGAGGAAGCGCCCGGAGGGCGGCCCCGGTGGGCCGCCCTCCGGGCGTCAGCGCTGCTGGAGCAGCCAGTCGATCGCCAAGGGGACCGCCGCGAGGACCGAGACGTGACCGTCGCGCGGCCGGTGCCACAGCTCGCCCCGCGCGAGGTGCTGGATGAGGGCCGTCCCGTGCGTCGACGGGACCACGCGGTCCCGGCCGCCCTGCACGACGAGCGCCGGCTGCACCACCGCCCCGAGGTCCGCACCCCACGGCGAGACGTACGCGACGTCGTCGTCGACCAGCCCGTCCGGCCCCGCGGACTCGGCCTGCATCGCGTCGTCCCCCAACGCGGCCCACGGCCCCTCCAGGGCCGCCCAGTCGTCGTCGACGAAGGCGCTCTTGTCGAACGTCTCCGTGAGCGCGTACACCGCACGAGCCTCGCGGCCGTGCGTCGCCGCGCGCAGGCCACCGGGAGCCGCCATGCCCTCCCACCACGGGGCGTCGTCCGTGAACGGGGCGACGCCCGCGAGGACAGCGACCGCGGGCACCCGGTCCGCCAGCAGGGCCGCGCACGCGAGCGCGTGCGGCCCGCCGCCCGAGTGCCCGAGCGCGAACACGCGATCGATGCCGAGAGCGTCGAGGATCTGGACGACGTCCGTGGCGGCCGACGCGACGTCGCGGCCCGGGGACGACGTCGACCCGCAGTAGCCCGGACGGGCGTAGGAGATCACGCGGGCGCCCCACACCCCGGCGGCCGCGACGACGGGCGGCAGGAGCGCGCCCGTCGCCGGTGAGCCGTGGTGCCAGAGCAGCACCGGGTCGTCGTCGCGTCCCACGACGCCCGTGTCGTGCACGACGAGCGCCCGACCGTCGAGGGTCCGGACCTCGGTGCTCACGTCAGCGCCTCGGCGAGGGCGGTCAACGTCTCGCTCGTGCCGGCGTCGACCTTGACCGTCGCGAGGTCGTCCCCGCGCGTCGGGCCACGGTTGATGATCACGACCGGCCGCCCGTCCTTCGAGGCGCGGCGCACGAACCGCAGCCCGCTCATGACCGTGAGCGACGACCCCGCCACGAGGAGCGCGTCGGCGTCGTCCACGAGCGCGAACGCCCGGTCCACGCGCTCGCGCGGCACGTTCTCACCGAAGTAGACGATCTCCGGCTTGAGGACCCCGCCGCAGAACTCGCACGGGGCCGGCCGGAAGTGCGAGGTCTGCTCGATCACCGCGTCCGCGTCCGGCGCGATCTCGATGTCCGCGACGTCGCCCGCCACCGACTCCACGAAGCCCGGGTTCAACGCGTCGAGGCGCTCGGCCAGGTGCTCGCGCGAGATCACGCGCCCGCACTGCAGGCAGATCACCCGGTCGTAGCGGCCGTGCAGGTCGATGACGTTCCGGGAGCCCGCGTCCTCGTGCAGGAGGTCGACGTTCTGCGTGATGATCCCCGTCACCACACCCGCCTCCTCGAGCCGGACGAGCGCGCGATGGCCCGCGTTCGGCGCCGTGCGGCGCACGTGCTGCCAGCCCACGTGGTTGCGCGCCCAGTAGTGGCGGCGGAAGCCCTCGTCGCCCACGAACTGCTGATAGGTCATCGGGTTGCGGGGCGGCGAGTCGGGGCCGCGGTAGTCCGGGATGCCCGAGTCCGTCGAGATCCCAGCACCCGTCAGGACCGCGACGCGGCGACCGCGCAGCACGGGCACGACGTCCTGGACGGCCGCGCGAGCCGCGGCGAGGGTCTCCACGGCATCGAGCCTACGGGTGGATTCGGAATCCGGCGGGGGAGCAGGTATCCTTCTTCGGCCGGGTACAACCGGCGAGGTAGCGTGTCCGAGCGGCCTAAGGAGCACGCCTCGAAAGCGTGTGTGGGTGAAAGTCCACCGTGAGTTCGAATCTCACCGCTACCGCCCACCACGAAGGGCCCCGACCATAGCGGTCGGGGCCCTTCGTGCATCCTCGAACGTCAGTGCCGGTCCGCCCACCCGTCCGACGTGAACGGCTTGAACGCCTTGGTGAACGCCCAGGTCTTCTGGTCGATCCCGGAGCAGTCGTTCTGCGCGACGGTCGCGTCGGGGCAGGACCCGTTGTCTCGCTGGAGCGCCCAGAACCCGAGGAACGCCAGGTGCTGCTTGGCCGCCCACTTCTCGAACGTCACGGCCTGGGCCGGGGTGAAGACCTCGGTCGCGACGCCGTCGGCGGTGCGGTAGTCGTCCGTGCCGTTCATCTGGATGACGCCGACGTGACGCCACAGCTCGGCCTGCGAGGCGTGGGGGAGGATCGTGGCCTTCAGCTGTCCGGTCAGGGCGGTCGCGGCGCTCTCGGCGTCGGCGACCATGTCGTGCTCGACGCCGTCCCAGTAGTCGAAGGTCATGATGTTGACGTTGTGGATGACGGCGCCGTGCGCGGCGGCCGACTGGAGGACCGCGAGCCCCGAGGCGGCGAGGCCGTTCGGGGTCGACGGCAGCGTGTACGAGATCTCGACGGTGCGGTGGTTCTTCTTGGCCCACTGCTGGACCTCGGCGATGGCCGCGTTGCGGCGGTCGACGCCGGGCGCGTTGTTGATCGAGTCGGACTCGATGTCGAAGTCGAGGCGCTGCACGCCGTAGGTCGTGACGACCTTCTCGTAGGCCTGGGCGAGCTTGTGGACGTCGGTGCAGGAGTCGGCGATCTCGGTGAGGTTCGCGGGGTCACCCGCCCACGTGATGATGTCGGTGTCGGCGTTGTAGCCGCCGAACGACGGGATGACGTCGCCGCCGGCCTTGCGGATCTTGGCGATCTCGTCGCCGAGCGCACGGCTCGCGACGGACTGGTCGGGGTCGCCGGCCCAGTACAGGTCGCACGAGCCGGGCTTGTCGGCCTGCAGGAAGGCCAGGGTCACGTACTTCGCGCCGGAGTCCTTGGACGTCTGGGCGATGGAATCGACGGCCGTGACGTCGAGGTAGGGCGCGAAGACCTGTGTGGGGAGCTTCGAGCCGGGCTTGAGCGGGGACGTGCCGTGGCCGGGGTGACCGGGGACGTGGTGGCTGCCGGGGGTGCTGTGGCTCCCGGAACCGCCGTGGCCGTGCGAGCCGAGGCCGCACGCGAGCGCGGTGGCCGCCAGGGGGCCGGCGGCGAGGACGGTGGCGAGCGCGACGCTGGCCCCCGTGCGGAAGACGGAACGCTTCATTGCCTCTCCTTCGGGTCCGTCGTCGTCGGCGGACCGGGGTGCTGGCGGGGTGCCGGTGAGTGGCCCTCCGCCATGTGTTAGCGCGCCTAACGAACGCAAGGCTGACGCTAGCCCTGGTGCGCCGTCGTCACAAGAGCGCGCGCGAAATCGACGGCGCCGACGTCCCCTGTGCCCAGCAAGCGGCTCCCGCGCCGAGCAAGCAGGCAGAACCCGCTTGCTCGGCACGAGGGCCGCTTGCTCGACGTCGAAGGGGTGGGGTCAGAGGCGGCCCGCCTCGCGGGCCCGCAGGTCCTTGCGCAGGATCTTCCCCGACGACGACTTCGGGATCGCCTCGACGAACTCGACCTTCCGCACCTTCTTGTGCGGCGCGACGCGCGCGGCCACGTAGTCCCGCACGCCCTGCTCGTCGAGCTCGTGCCCGGGCTGCACGACGACGTACGCCTTGGGCACCTCCTCGCCGTCCTCGTCGCGCACGCCGATGACGGCGACGTCGGCCACGTCCGGGCTGGTGAGGAGCAGCGCCTCGAGCTCGGCAGGCGCGACCTGGTAGCCGTGGTACTTGATGAGCTCCTTGAGCCGCTCGACGATCCGCACGACGCCGTCCGACGTCACGGTCGCGATGTCGCCCGTGTGCAGGAAGCCGTCGGGCTCGAGGGTGTCGGACGTCGCCTGCGGGTTGTTGAGGTACCCGGCCATGACCTGGGGCCCGCGGACGAGGAGCTTGCCGGGAGCCGACTCGCCGTCGTCGGGCACGGGGACCTCCTCGCCCGTGGCGGGGTCGAGGAGCTTGCACTCCGTGTTCGGCAGCGTGTACCCGACGGAGTCGAGCGGCAGGTCGACCGACGGCGGGATCGCGTGCGAGACCGGGCTCAGCTCGGTCATGCCGTAGCCCTGCTTCATGCGGCAGCCGATGCGGGCCTCGACCGCGTGGCCGAGCGCGGCGTCGAGTGGCGCGGCGCCGGAGAAGATCGTGTGCACGCTCGACAGGTCGTGCCCCTCGACGAGCGGGTGCTTGGCGAGCGCGACCGCGATCGGCGGGGCGATGAACAGGTACGTGCACCGGTGCTGCTCGACGAGCGCGAGGAACTGCTCGAGGTCGAACCGCGGCATCGTGACGAGCGCCGCGCGCTGCGACAGGGCCAGGTTGAGCAGCACCGTCATGCCGTAGATGTGGAAGAAGGGGAGCAGGGCGAGGACGACGTCGTCGGGCACCATCTCGAGCGTCGGCGCGGACTGCGCGACGTTCGCGACGAGGTTGCGGTGCGTGAGCATGACGCCCTTCGCGAGGCCCGTGGTGCCCGACGAGTAGGGGAGCACCGCGAGGTGCGTGACCGGGTCGATCGTGACGTCCGGCGCGGGCTGCCCGGCCGTGAGCCAGTCGCGCAGGCTCGGGTGCCCGTCCGCGGCCTCGCCGGGTCCGTCCAGCACGACGACGGCGCCCGTCTCCAGCCCGACCTTCTCGGCCGCCGCGGACGCGCCCGGGGCGAGGGGGCTGACCGTGATCAGGAGCCGGGCCTCCGAGTCGGTGAGCTGCGCGGCGATCTCGTCGGGCGTGTACAGCGAGTTGATCGTCGTGACGGTCAGCCCCGCACGCAGGGCGCCGTGGAAGACGACCGCGAACGCGGGCGTGTTCGGGCACAGCAGCCCCACGACGTCCCCGGGCCGCAGGCCGCGCGCCGCGAGCGCCCCGGCGACGGCGACCGCCTGGTCCCGCAGGTCGCGGTAGCTCCAGCGGGCCCCGCTCGGGCCGTCGATCAGCGCGGTGCGCTCGAGGTCGTCGTCCGACAGGTGGGCGAACAGGTAGTCGAAGACACTGAGGTTCGGGATCTCGACGTCGGGGTAGGGGCCACGGAACATGGTGCATCTCCTTCGATCCACGCGCGGCGCGCGGCGACCTTGCCGCGACCGTGGCCCCATTGGACCAGATCAGGAGGGCCCGGAGGAACTCTCCCGGTACCGAGGGTCTCGGGAATCGGACGTTCGGGTCATCCCGCGCCGTGCGTGCCGTCCGAGTACCACCAGCGAGCCCACCGCCAGCGCCAGGACGAGCACGTTGCGGGCCGCCTCGAGGACGGTGTCGAGCGGCCGGGCCCCGAGGAAGTCGTCGTAGTGGTCCGGGAACAGCCGGTGCGTGAGCAGGGCGACGACGAGGAGCGCCACCGCGAACGTCTCCCACACGCGGGCGCGCGCCTGGTGCGGCCCGGTCGGTCCCCGCCGGCCCGGCCACCACGTCGGCTCCGGGAGCGCCGTCAGCGCCACCGCGAGGGGCGGCGCGAACCACGCGACGTACTGCGGCGACCCGACCTTGTCGAACGCGAACAGCACGAGCGTCAGCGCCAGGGTCGACAGCAGCACGAGCTCGAGCTGCGGCGTCCGGCGCTCGACGACGTCGGGCACGTCGCGGCGCAGCCGGACCGCCGCGCGCCACGTCACCACGGTCGTGAGTGCGACCGCCGCGAGCAGGAGCACGTCGAGCGCCTGCGCGAACCACGCCGTCCCTGGCCCCGTGATCTCGAGGACGTTGAGCGGCGCGTTGTAGAACACCCGGTACTCGCCGCTCCACAGGCGCGCCAGGGAGAACGGGGTCGCCGCCCCCGACTCGACCTGGAGGCCGCGCGAGTCCTGCGTCCCCCAGAAGCCCAGCACGCGGGAGCCGGCACCGCCGAGCTCCGCGAGCCCCAGGACGACGGCCGTCACCGTGACCGCGGGCAGCACCACGCGCCGCCACGGACGCCGCGCCGTGAGGGCGAGCGGGACCAGCACGGCCCCCGGGGCGATCTTGACCCATGCGCCCGCCGCCGCGACGGCGCTCGCGACGCTCGTGCGCCCCTCGGGGTGTCGCGCCGACGGGATCAGCTGGGCGAGCGCGATCGCGGTCAGGGCCGCGGAGATGCCGTCGAGCCGCACGAGCGTGATGGGGCCGAGGAACAGCAGGAACACGAGCCACCACCACGCGCCGAGCGTGCGCCCGCGGCCCGCGTGGAGGAGCGACCCGAGCGCGAGGCCGTCGAGCACCGCGACCAGCACCATGAACAGGTACCGGTACGCCTCGCCGTCGACCGACACCAGCGCCGGCAGCGTGGCGGGGACGAGCGCACCGATCGGGTACACCCACGAGATGTCGAGGACCGGCCACACGCCGTCCTGCACACCGCCCGCGGCCCACTGCCGGTACAGCTCCGGGTCGCCGAACAGTGCCTGGGCGTGGTGGCTCGCCTCCCAGAACAGCACCGCGTGCACGACGACGAACGCCACCCACACGCCGACGCGTCCCGTCGCGACGTGCAGCGCCGCGCGGGCGCGCTCCGACCCGGAGAGCACGGCGGGACGGGGCTCGGGACGGGAGCCCGCGGGGTCGGTCGACGCGGGCTCGCTCATGGGCCACCACCCTAGTGGGGCCCCTGGCAGAGTAGGACGCATGACGGATCACCCCTTCCAGCTCCGCGTGTTCACCGAGCCCCAGCAGGGCGCCACCTACGACGACCTCCTCGCCGTCGCGCAGGCGACCGAGCGGCTCGGGTTCGACGCGTTCTTCCGCTCCGACCACTACCTCGCGATGGGAACGGACGGCCTGCCCGGCCCGACCGACGCCTGGACGACGCTCGCCGGCCTCGCGCGCGACACCGAGCGCATCCGGCTCGGCACGCTCGTGTCGCCCGTGACCTTCCGCTACCCCGGGGCCCTCGCGATCCAGGTCGCACAGGTCGACCAGATGTCCGGCGGACGGGTCGAGCTCGGGCTCGGCGCGGGCTGGTTCGAGCGCGAGCATGCCGCCTACGGCATCCCGTACCCCAAGAACCGCATGGACCACCTCACCGAGCAGCTCGAGATCGTCACCGGACTGTGGTCGACGCCGCTCGGCGACGCCTACTCGTTCGACGGCGACCTCTACCAGGTCGTCGACTCGCCGGCCCTGCCCAAGCCCGTGCAGCCGCGCATCCCCGTGATCGTCGGGGGCAGCGGGCCCCAGCGGACCCCGGCGCTCGCGGCCCGGTTCGCGTCGGAGTACAACGCCTCGTTCCCGGAGCTCGACGACGTCCCGACGCTGTTCGGGCGCGTGCGCGAGGCGTGCGAGGCGATCGGGCGCGACGCCGACGAGCTGCGCTACTCGGCCGCGCTGGTCCTGTGCGTGGGCGCGGACGAGGCCGAGTTCCGTCGTCGGGCCGCGGCGATCGGGCGCGAGCCCGACGAGCTGCGCGAGCACGGCATCGCCGGGACGGTCGACGAGGCGGTCGAGGTGATCGAGCGGGTGCGGGCCGCGGGCGCGAGCCGGCTGTACCTGCAGACGCTCGATCTGCAGGACCTCGACCACCTCGACCTGGTCGCGCGCGAGGTGGTGCCCCGCTTGTCCTGATCCTGCGCGCGGGTCTTCTTGCGTGCCGCTTGCCATGCTTGCGTATTTCTTACGCTTGTCATGATCTTGCGTGCTTCTGTCGAAAACCGTACGGTCGGTGGGTTGCAACCCGGGCGTGCCCTGCGGCGTGCCCGGTTCCTGTCACCCACCGCCCTGCGCCGACGACGACGCAGGCACGACGGACAGAGGAGTCCGACCGTGAACAGAGCACGTAGCGCAACACCCCTGCACCAACCCGAGTCACCCGGCGGAGTCCGCCGGCTCCGGCGCCTGTGCGGCGTCGGGGTCGGCGTGGCCGTCGTCGGGCTCGTGGGCGCCGGCGTCGCCGCCGTCCCCGCCCTCACCGCGAACGCCGCGACCGCGGACCAGACGGCGGGGTCGCCGTCGCCGGTCGGCATCGCCGGCCGCGGGGCGACCGTCCCGTTCGTCGAGCAGGAGGCCGAGGACGTCGCCACCAACGGGACCGTGATCGGCCCCGACCGCACGTACGGGCACCTGCCCTCCGAGGCGTCCGGCCGCAAGGCGGTCACGCTCGACGCGGTCGGGGAGTACGTCGAGTTCACGCTCACCAAGCCCGCGAACGCGGCGGACTTCCGGTACTCGATCCCCGACAACGCGTCGGGCACCGGGCGCGACGCGACGCTCGACCTCGACGTGAACGGCACCAAGGTCAAGGACCTGCCCGTGACGTCGCGGTACGGCTGGTTCTACGGCGGGTACCCGTTCAACAACTCCCCGGGCGACAACCCGCACCACTTCTACGACGAGGTCCGGACGACCTTCTCCTCGACTCTGCCGATCGGGACGAAGATCCGCCTCCAGGTGTCGTCGACGGCGGCGTCGCCCAGCTTCACGATCGACCTCGGCGACTTCGAGCAGGTCGCGGCACCGATCGCCCAGCCGGCGGGCTCGCTCAACGTCGTCACGGACTTCGGCGCCGACTCGACCGGCGCGGCCGACGCGACGCAGGCGATCCAGAACGCGGTGAACGCCGGGGCCGCGCAGGGCAAGACCGTGTACGTCCCGGAGGGCCGGTTCAAGGTGACGGACCACGTCATCCTCGACCACGTCACCCTCACGGGCGCGGGCCAGTGGTACTCCGTGCTCACGGGCAACCGCGTCGGCCTCTACGGCAAGGACGCGTCCGCCGGGGGCAGCCACGACGTGACGGTCTCGAACCTCGCCATCTTCGGCGAGGTCAAGGAGCGCAACGACAACGACCAGGTCAACGGGTTCGGCGGCGCCATGAGCGACTCGACGATCGACTCGGTCTGGATCCAGCACACCAAGGTCGGCGCCTGGATGGACGGCCCGATGGACCACCTCACCATCAAGAACAGCCGGATCCTCGACCAGACGGCCGACGGCATCAACTTCCACCTCGGCGTCACCAACTCGACCGCGACCAACAACTTCATCCGGAACACGGGTGACGACGGCATCGCCGAGTGGGCCGAGCAGCCCGAGCACGACAACACGTTCACCTACAACACGATCGTCGCGCCGGTGCTCGCCAACAACATCGCGATCTACGGCGGGACCGACATCACCGTCTCGCACAACGTCGTCTCCGACACCGTCACCAACGGCGGCGGCATCCACATCGCCAACCGGTATCCGGGTGTCCAGGGCGGCGCCGCCATCGGCGGGACGATCACCGCGGACTCGAACACGCTGATCCGGGCCGGGAACTCCGACTACAACTGGCAGTTCGGCGTCGGAGCGATGTGGTTCGACGGTCTCAACGAGGCCGTGAACGCCACCATCAACGTGTCGAACACGGACATCATCGACAGCTCGTACGAGGCGATCCAGTTCATCGAGGGCGGCACCAAGACCGTCCACTTCAAGAACGTCGACATCGACGGGACCGGCACGTTCGCGATCCAGGCGCAGGCGACGTTCGCGGCGACCTTCGAGGGCGTCACGGCGCAGCACATCGGGTACTCGAACGCGATCTACTCCTGCCAGGGCGCCGTGAACACCGGCATCACCCTGGTCGGCAGCGGCAACTCCGGCTGGTACACGGACTCGCCGTACTGCGGCCCGTGGCCGGCGCCGAACTACGTCTACACCGGCGGCGGCTCGACCCAGCCGACGGACCCCGGCACGGACCCCACGGATCCGGGGACGAACCCGACGGACCCGACCGACCCGCCCACGACGCCGACCGACCCGACCGCCTGCGTCGGCACGGGTGACGTCGCGCGCGGCAAGACGGTCGTCGAGTCCAGCCACGTCCAGACGTACGCAGGCTCGAACGCCGTCGACGGCGACGCCGGCACCTACTGGGAGAGCGCCAACAACGCGTTCCCGCAGTCGCTGCGCGTGGACCTGTGCGCGCCCGTCGCGCTGACGAAGGTCGTGCTGGGGCTCCCGGCGTCGTGGGAGAAGCGCAACCAGACGCTGACGGTCGAGGGTTCGACGGACGGTTCGTCGTGGAGCTCGCTGGCCGCGTCGAAGAGCTACGCGTTCGACCCGGCCTCCGCGTCGAACACGGTCACGATCCCGGTGTCCGGCACGGCGCGCTACGTGCGCGTGACCGTGACCGCGAACACCGGCTGGCCGGCGGCCCAGCTCTCCCTGTTCGAGGTCTACGGGACGGCGGACGGCGGCTCGACGCCGCCGACGCCGCCCACGGGCACCCCGACGGGCACACCGACCGACACCCCCACCGATCCGGCGGGGACGAACCTCGCGCTCGGGAAGACGGTCACCGCGGGGCACGCGGACGTCTACGTCCCGGCGAACGCCGTCGACGGCAACGCGAACACCTACTGGGAGAGCCCCGACGGCGCGTTCCCGCAGTCGATCACAGTCGACCTCGGGGCTTCGAAGAGCGTGTCGCGACTCGTGCTGCAGCTCCCGCCGGCCACGGCGTGGGCGGTACGCACGCAGACGCTCTCGGTGCTCAGCTCCACCGACGGCACCACGTTCCGGACGCTCGAGGCGTCGGCCGGGTACCGGTTCGACCCGGCGTCGGGCAACACGGTGACGGTCGCCTTCCCGGCGTCCGACGCGCGGTACGTGCGGCTCACGTTCACCGGCAACACGGGCTGGCCGGCCGCGCAGCTCTCGGAGCTGGGGGTCTACGCGAGCTGATCCGCCGAGCTGTCAGAACCTGGTGACCGTCGACGGTCACCAGGTTCTGACAGACACCGACATCATCCCGTGTGTCAGAGCCGTGTATCCGGATACGGGCACCACGTTCTGACAGCTCGCGAAGGGCGGGAGGGGTATCAGGTGAGGCGGAGCCCGTAGACGACGCCGGGCACGTCGACGCGGCGGAACCCGACGTGCTCGTAGAAGCCCTGCGCGTTGACGTTGTCGGCGGCGACGCCGAGGTGCACGCCCGCCACCCCGCGCGAGCGCAGCGCGTCGAGCAATGTCGTGATGAGGCGCCGTCCGTTACCGCCTCCCTGGGCCTCGGGCAGGAGGTCGACGTGCAGGTGCGCCGGGTAGTCGGCGAGCAGCTCGGGCGCGGCGCGCGGCGGCTCGTGGATCAGCCCGACGACGCCCTCGTCCGGGCTCCCCTCGGGGAACGTGCCGCGCGGGTACCGACGGCGCAGGCCCGGCCACCAGGACCGCTCGAGCTCGTTCTCGAAGGCTGCGGTGTCCGCCGCGCCCAGGACGTACCCGACGACCCCGGCCGTGGGGCCGCCGTCGAGCACGAACGCGAGGTCCGGGGCGAACCGCAGGTAGGGGCCCGCGTAGACCTCGCCGAGCAGCCGGGGGTCCGCGAACTGGTCGGTGGCGTCCGCGCCGGACGCGCCCGTGCGCAGGCAGACGTCGTACACGCGGTCGACCTCGGCGTCGTCGTCGGGGTGCACGGGACGGATCGGGAGGGGCGGGACGGGCGTGGTCACCCGGTGAACCTACCGTCCGGCCGACGAGTGCCCGGACGTCTCACTTGCCCGATGGCGTCGACGTGGCCTTCGGCGCGGGCAGGAGCGGCTTGACCTTCGACAGCGCGACGCAGCCCGGCGCGGAGGTCATCGCCTTCTTCGCGCTGAGGTGCACGTCCTTGGTCCCGAGGAGCACGTGCGCCTCGGACCCGAGCACGACGTCGACGGACGCGTCCTTGCGGGTGTCGAGCGCGAGCTTGGCGTCCTTGAACTGCGCGGCGACCGTGTACGCCTGGGCGAGCCCCTTCGGGCCGAAGACGATGCGGGGCGCCGTGACGTCGACGGTGCTGTTGCCGACCTTCTTCACGGTGAACCCGCGCTCCGCCATCGCGTCGGACGTGCTGCGCGCGAGCCCGGGCTGGCCGGACGCGTTGTACACGTTGAGCGTGATCTTCGCGTACTGGACGGGCTTGGTGCCCTTCGCGAGGCAGGGGGTGGCGGTGGTCATCGCGTCGTCGGTGACGGTCGGGGTGGCGATGGGACGGTTGAACGGGGAGCTGATGGCGCCGGTGATGATCCCGGCCGCCCCGACACCGACGAGCGCGAGGGCCGCGATGAGCACACCGAACACGACCGCCTGGCGCTCGTGCATGTGGCGGCGCCGCAGCTCGCGTGGGGTCGGGGGTTGGTGCTGGTTCGCCACGCGACGAGCGTACGAGGTCGGGGGCGCCTCGGCCCACCGGGCGCGCGGCCCTGGTGGGCGAATCGTTACGTGAGGATGAGAACTCGCGCGTGCAGCGCCGGCCGCTGCTGGAGGGCGGCCCGCACCGCGCGGTGCAGGCCGTCCTCGAGGTAGAGGACCCCTTGTACTCGACGACGTGCGCGAACAGGTCCCCGTAGAACGTCGAGTCCTCCGACAGGAGGTTGTCGAGGTTGAGGGTGCGCTTGGTGGTGACGAGCTCGTCGAGCCGGACCATGCGCGGCGGCACGTCCGCCCAGTCCTTGGGCGTGACCTTGCCGTGGTCCGGGTAGGGCCGACCGTCTCCCACGGCTTTGAAGATCATGGGCGGCAGTCTACGAAACGACCTGCGGGTCGCCCGTGAAGATGCGGTGAGCGTGCTGCACGCCCCGGCGCCGTCCGGCGGGCGTCAGACGCCCGGGACGTCCCGCCGCCGGACTCGCGCGACGCCCGCGAACCGGGCGTAGGCGAGCGCGTAGAACGCGGCCGCGACGAGCGTGAGGACCACCAGGGGCAGGGGTTCCGCGTCGTCCAGCGGGACGCGCGGCGTGTGTGTGAAGGGCGAGAGGTCGAGCACCCACTGCGGCAGGTTCAGGGCGTCTCCGACGACCTCGAGCAGGAGGATCGCGGTGATCACGCCCCACCCGGCGGCGACGTACCGCGGCCACCACGCGTAGCACGCGACCACGAGCCCGCCGACGACGAGCGCCGCCGGCACCTGGACCGCCGCGCCCCCGACGGCGTCGGCGAACGCGCTGCCCCACGACCCGCCCGTGATCCCGTGGCCGAGGCCCATGAGCACGCCCGCGGCGGCCAGGATCACGACGACGCCCACGACCGACACGAGCACGGCCACGCCGAGGTATCGGGCGCGGGTGACGCCGGTGGCGAGCTGGACCTCCGTCCGTCCCGAGGCCTCCTCGGCGCGGAGCTGCGTCGCGTACGTGACGGTCCAGGCGCCGGCCGCGATTCCCACCCAGCCGAGGACGAGCGCCGCCATGACGTCCTGCAGACGGCCGCTGCCCCCGAGCTGCTCGATGAGGTTCGCGGCGTCGGCGTTTCCGCCGACGATGTCGTCGGCCGAGCTGAGGATCAGGCCCAGCAGGAAGCAGTAGGCGCCGACGGCGTACGCCCAGGATGCGAGCGACACGCCCTGCAGGCGCCGGGTCAGGGCGAGCGGCGAGTCGAGGTGGGGCGCGTCCGCGGGCCCGGGTCGTGGCTGGACGATGCCCGCGCCGACATCGCGCCCGACGGCGAGTCGCGCGGCCGCGGCGAGGCAGACCACGGCGAGCGCGAGGCTCAGCAGGGCGGGCGCGTACGCGTTCGCACCGAACGGGTCCATCTCCTCGGCCCAGCCGACGGGGAGAGCCAGCGCAGCCACTCGAGCCCGTCCTGGACGTCGCCGACGCCGCGCAGCGCGTACCCCGCGACGAGGACGAGCACCGCGATCGTGTTGGCCGTCCGCGAGAGCGTCGCCACCTGGGCGCCGACCGCGCCCAGCCCGGCGCCGGCGAGGCCCATCGCGAGGTACTGAACCCCGACGGCGACCACGCCCGCGCCGTCGCCCGGGGCCTCAGAGACGGCGGCGAGCGCGCCCGCCATCCCGGCGGTCGTCACGACGCTCAGGATCGTCGCGACGACGGTGCCCGCGGCGAGCGGGGCGAGCGCGCCGACGGGGGCGGCCCGCACGAGCTCGAGGCGCTCGGCCTCCTCCTCCTTGCGGGTGTGGCGCACCACGGTCATGGCGGCCAGGACCCCCACGACGACGAGCATGAACAGGCCGATGCGCCACTGGCTCACGCTCGCGACGGACTGGGTGTTGCGCAGCGGGCCGAGCAGGACGCGGAACGCGGCGTTGGTGCCGAGCGTCGCGGCGGCGTCGTCACGGTCGGCCTGCGTCCCGTACGCCGTGCTCACGGACGCGATCGTCACCGCGAAGGTGGTGACGAGCACCACGACCGTCAGCGGCAGCGTGACGCGTTCCCGGCGCAGCGCGAGCCGCAGCAGCATCCCCGTGCCCGCCAGGGGCGCCCGGGCCAGACGGTCGCGCGGGTCTCCTGCCCGGCGGGGACGGAGGCGGCGGTCGTCGTCATCGCCGCACCGCCGCGCCGTCGTCCTCGAGCAGCTCGAGCTCGTCGCCGTACTGGCGCAGGAACAGCTCCTCGAGCGACGGCGGCGACACCGTGAGCCCGTGCGCGCCGAGGTCGGCGAGGACGCGCGTCGCGGCGGGGGTGGCCGCGTCGTCGAGGTGGAAGGTGAGCGTGCCGTCCTCGCCGTCCGGCACCGTGACGTCGTGGGCGCCGTCGAGCTTCTCCAGCGCGGCCCGGGCCGCGTCGGGGTCCTCGACGCGCGCGGTGACCGCGGACCGGGTGAGGTGGCGCAGCTCCGCGAGCGTGCCGGTCTGCATCGTGCGGCCCGCCCGGATGATCGTCACGGTGTCGCAGAGCGCCTCGACCTCGGCGAGCACGTGGCTCGAGAGCAGGACGCTCGTCCCGGCCTGCGTCGCCTCGCGGACCGAGTCCTGGAACACCGCCTGCATGAGCGGGTCGAGGCCGGACGTCGGCTCGTCGAGCACCAGCAGCTCGACGTCCGCGCAGAACGCCGCGACGAGCGCGACCTTCTGCCGGTTGCCCTTCGAGTAGGTGCGGGTGCGCTTGGTCGGGTCGAGCTCGAACCGGTGCAGCATCCGGGCCTTGCGGGCCTCGTCGACGCGCAGGCCGCGCAGACGCAGCAGCAGGTCGATCGTCTCGCCGCCCGTGAGCTGCGGCCAGAGCGTCACGTCGCCCGGCACGTAGGCGAGGCGCTCGTGGAGCCCGACGCCGTCCGTCCACGGGTCCTTGCCGAACAGCCGGGCGGTGCCCGAGTCGGCGTGGAGGAGGCCCAGGAGGACGCCCAGGAGGACGCGGATCGTCGTCGACTTGCCCGCGCCGTTGGGCCCGAGGAACCCGGCGACCTGCCCGGGCTCGACGGTGAGGTCCAGGCCGTCGAGCGCCTGCACGGTCCCGAAGCTCTTGCGCAGGTCGTGCACCTCGACTGGCGTGGACGCGTTCATCGGTCCTCCGGGTGCGGGGGTGTGGGGGCGGTGGTCGGGTGGGGGTCCGACGACGGCCCGCCCGTCTGGGCGAGGTAGCCGTCGAGGAACCGGCTGTCGGTGAACAGGCCCTCGGTGAAGACCTCGAGACCGGCGAGCGTGCCGCGGGTCGACAGCCCGACGACCCAGGCGGCGAGGTCCGTCGGGGGCTCCGGCTCGAGCGAGTACGCGAGCAGCAGGTACCCGAGGCTCATGCCGGTGAGCATGTCGGCGCGGCCGTCGGGGTCGCGCGACGGCCGGATGCTGCCGGCCGCGACGCCGTCCTCGAGGTTGGTGCGCGTCTCGTCGACGAGGTCCGCGACGAAGCGGCGCGCGAGGTCGCCGCCGGCCTGGAGCGAGCGCAGCAGGTAGGTGGCGAGCCACGCGTAGTGGGTGTCGGCCGCGAGCCGGAGGATCGACGACGCGGGGTCCGCGGCGACGAGCGCCTCGGCGCGGGCGTCGTGGATCTGGGCGAGCACGTGCGCGTCGCACTCGCGCCGCAGGCCTTCCTTGGACCGGAAGTGGTGGATCACGAGGCCGGGGCTCACGTCGGCGTCGGCGGCGATGGTGCGCAGCCCGACGCCGAACCCGTCGGCAGCGAACCGCGTGATCGCGGCGTCGCGGACCCGGGCGCGGGCGGTGAGGTCGTCGTCGGCTGAACGCACGTTCAATAAGCTATACGCGCGTTCAGTCACCCGACAAGTCCTCCGCCGGGGAAGTGCGGTCAGGCGGGTGCGAAGAAGCCGGTCAGCACGGGCGCGACGACCTCCGGGACGAGAGCGTGCGTCTGGTCCGGCAGGCTCCGGTGCTCGGCGCCCGGGATCGCTGCGGCGGTCGCCCGGGCGGCGTCCTGCATGACGTCGGGGCTCGCGCTCCCGGAGAACACCAGCGTCGGGACGGCGATGCGCGCCGTCGCGGACGGGATCCCGCCGCCGGCGAGGACGGCGTCGTCGTACGCGAGCGTCGGCGCGATCGCCTCGAGCGTGGGCCAGCCCGGTCCGGAGCGGGCCCCGGCGATCGCCGCGTCCGGCATCCCCGTGGACGCCATGAAGAGCGCGACCGCGTCCCCGCGCCGCCCCTGCTCCAACGCCTCGCGCAGAGCCTCCGTGTACGCCCGGGCGCGCTGCGCGTACCCTCGCCGAGGACGGCGGTCAGCAGCGGCGGCTCGTGCAGCACGAGGCAGGTCACCACGGGCTCCTCGGCAGCGGTCAGCAGGGCGAGCGCGGCCCCCGACGAGTGCCCGAACAGCCCGACGCCGCTCGCGCCGTCCCCGGCCGCCAGCCCGACGACGGCGCGCAGGTCCTCGATCTCGCGCTCCGCCGCGAACGGCGGGGTGTCGCCGCTGGCGCGCCGCCCGCGGCGGTCGTAGGTCCAGACGGCGAACCTGCCGGCGAGCGCGGCGGCGAGCGCGTCGAGCGGGCCGGCGCCGCGGTAGCAGAGGGCACCGTCGACCAGGACCACGCCCGGGCCGTCGCCGGTCCGGGTCCAGCCGATCGGGGTGCCGTCGGGCGAGGTGGTCGTGCCGGTCGTGGTGGTGCTCATCGCGTCCTCCCGACGAGTGAGGCGACGTACGCGTCGCAACGGTCGAGGCTGGTCGCGAAGCCCGCACGTGCCTGCGGGCTGCGGTACGCCTCGGGGACGTTCGTCTGGTGCGTGACGACCTCGGTCGTCCCGTCACCCCGGTCGGTGAACGTGATGGTGGTCGTCATGCCGCTGTCGGGCTCCGACCAGACGAGCAGGTCGGGGCGGCGGACCTCCACGTAGACGGCGCGCATCGTGTACGCGGTGCCGTCGGCGTCGGAGACCATCGTGGTCTCGAACACCCCGCCGGGCTGCAGGTCGACGACGATGCCCCCGACCGGCGTCGTCGTCCCGGCGGGGCCCCAGAAGTGCCTGAGGTGCGCCGGGTCGGTCATGCAGTCGAAGAGCAGCGCGGGCGACGCGCGGTGCACCCGCGTGTAGGTGAGCTCGCCGAGCTTGGCGGCGCCGTTGCGGGGCGCGTCAGGCGTCATCGGCTGGCCTCCGGGTCGAGGGACGCGAGGTGCGCGGCGAGCTGGTCGTGGCGTTCGGCCCAGGCGAGCCGGTTGCGCTCGATCCAGCTCGTCGCCTCGGCCAGGCGGGCGCCGTCGAGCGCGACGGGTCGCGCCTGGGCGACGCGCGTCCGGGAGACGAGCCGCGCGCGCTCGAGCACCTGCAGGTGCTTCGAGACGGCCTGCTGCGAGATGGCGAACGGTTCCGCGAGCTCGTTGACGGTCGCGTCGCCGTGCGTCAGGCGCTCGACGATCGCGCGCCGGGTCGGGTCGGCGAGCGCGGCGAACACGAGGTCGAGGTCGTCGGGGGGTCCACGCCCCCACTGTAAGCACATCCGGGCGGTTGCACAACCGCAAGGTTGTGCTCGTTCGAGACGGCAGGGGCGCCGAAGAAGGCGCGTCGGGTGCGGCACCTGCGCCCCGGCGGTGGCGTGGGGAACCTATTCGAGGGCAAACCCTTGCACCTCTGCAATGGCGCCTGATATATTTCCGTATTGAATCGTTTCAATGTAGTAGCGATTCCCTCTCAATGTCGAGACCGAAGGGGCCCAGTCCATGCGAAGAACTGCGGGCATCACCGTTTCCGTAGGATTACTACTCGGCCTGACGGGCGTCGCCATACCGGCCACAGCCCTCGCAGCACCCGCCTCGGCGGACTCAGGCGAGACCGTGACCGGCCTGACCGTCAACGGCCGCGTCGACCCGCTCGGCATCGCCGACGACCCGGCGTTCGGCTGGACCACCCGGTCGGCCGCACGGGGCGTCACGCAGTCGGCCTACCAGATCCGCGTCCTCGACGGGGACGGCAAGAAGGTCTGGGACAGCGGCAGGGTGACGTCCGACGCCCAGACGTCGATCGCCTACGGCGGGAGCAAGCTGGCCTCCCAGACCCGCTACACCTGGCAGGCCAAGATCTGGGACGGCGCCGGTCAGGAGTCCGACTGGAGCGAAGCCGCATCGTTCGAGACCGGCATGCTCTCGCCGGACGACTGGTCGGCCCAGTGGATCACCAACGGCGGGGACGCCGCGGCGGCGGGCTGGGCCGACTACACGGTGACCACGAAGCTCCACATCGACAAGGTCGCTGCCGGCGTCTACTTCCGTTCGCAGGACGCGAGCAACGGCTACATGTGGCAGCTGACCACGGTGACCGGCGCCGCGCACCTGCGGATGCACGTCAAGGTCAACGGCTCCTTCACGGTGCTCGAGGACAAGGACATCTCGAGCGTCGTGAGCGCGAAGGACCTGCTCGCGGGCGAGCACACGCTCACGATCACGACCTCTGGCTCGACCATCACCACCTTGCTCGACGGCAAGGAGGTCGACACGCGCACCGACACGACGTTCGCCTCCGGCTACGTCGGCCTGCGCAGCTCGGCGGGCGAGTCCGCGACCGTGCAGTCCGTCAGTGTCGAATCGGCCGCAGGCAAGTCGTTGCTGTCGACCGATTTCGGCGCCGGTGTGAATCCTTTCACGGGCGGAACGGTCTCCGGATCGACCCTTGTGGTGGCCGACGGGCAGGAAGCGACGTACACCAAGCCGCTCCCCCTGCTGCGGGACACCTTCGCCACGGATCAGGGGAAGACGGTCAAGTCCGCTCGCCTCTACGCCTCCGCGCTCGGCGTCTACCAGCTCTCGATCGATGGCAAGGCGGTCGGCGACCAGCACCTGGCGCCGGGGGAAACGGAGTACGACTCCCGCATCCAGTCGCAGACGTACGACGTCACCGACCTGATCGCCTCGGGTGAGAACGCCATCGGCGCCGCGATCGGCTCGGGCTGGTACTCGGGCAAGAACGCCTGGCTCTCGCCGGACTTCTGGGGCTCGACGAACGCTCTCATCGCCCAGCTGCGGATCGACTACACGGACGGGACGAGCCAGGTGGTCGAGACGGACCCGAGCTGGGCATGGCACGACGGCCCGTTCGACGTCGCCGACAACCTCGACGGTGAGACCTACGACGCCGCCGCCGCGCAGGACGGCTATGACACGGCCTCGTTCGACGCCAGCGGCTGGAACGCGGCGTCGACGATCCCGAACAGCGACAAGGAGACGGCGCTGCTCGTCCCGCAGCCCGACGAGCCCGTCCGCACGACGGACGTGCTCGGCGCGCAGAGCGTGGCGGAGCACCCGGCCGGCGCGTACATCTACGACATGGGTCAGAACGCCGTCGGCGTCGGCCAGTTCACGATCACGGGTCACAAGGGCCAGACGGTCACCTTCCGCTACGGCGAGGTGCTCAACCCGGACGGCACGCTCTACACGACCAACCTGCGGTCCGCGAAGGCGACCGACCACTACACGTTCGCCGAGGACGGGACGGTCACGTACACGCCGACCTTCACGTTCCACGGTTTCCGCTACATCGAGATCACGGGCCTGTCCTCGGCGCCCGCGCTGTCGGACGTCAAGACGGAGGTGTGGGGCAGCGACCTCGCGCAGTCCGGTTCGCTCACGACCTCGAACGCCCAGCTCAACCAGCTCCTGAGCAACATCTCGTGGGGCCAGCGCGGAAACTTCCTGTCGGTGCCCACGGACACCCCGGCGCGCGACGAGCGGCTCGGGTGGCTCGGCGACATCAACGTGTTCTCGCCGACCGCGGCCGACCTGCGTGACACGCGTGCCTTCATGAAGAAGTTCACGGCCGACATGCGTGACACCCAGTACGACGACGGTCACCTCGACGGCGTCGCCCCGAACTTCAACGGCGTCGCGAGCGGCGCAGGCGGCATCGCCTGGGAAGACGCGATGGTGACCGTGCCCTACTCGGTCTTCGACGCGTACGGCGACACCTCGATCGTCGAGGAGAACTACGACGCCATGAAGAAGTTCATGGGTCATGTCGAGTCCTCCGCGGGTGCCGACCTCATCGACTCCGACCGCGGCGTCTACGGCGACTGGCTGAGCCTCGGCGGGTCGACGCCCAACGGGGTGCTCGGGACCGCGTACTTCGCGCAGGACGCCGAGATGATGTCGAAGATGGCGGCCGCGATCGGCAAGACTGATGACGCCGCGACGTACGCCGACCTCGCCGAGCGCGTCCGGGCGGCCTTCGCCAAGGCCTACGTGGCCGCTGACGGCACCGTCGGCAACGGCACGCAGACCGGCTACGCGATGGCGCTCGGTATGAACCTCGTCCCGGCCGCGCAGATCGAGGCGGTGGGCGCGAAGTTCGTCGCGAAGATCCACGAGGACGGCGACCATCTGACGACGGGCTTCGTGGGCACGCCCTGGCTGCTGCCCGCACTGACCGCCGTCGGCCGCAACGACGTCGCCTACCAGCTCCTCGGCAACAAGACGTACCCGTCGTGGCTGTACGAGGTGGAGAACGGTGCCACCACGATGTGGGAGCGCTGGGACTCCATCCGCGCGGACGGGTCGTTCGAGGACCCGGCGATGAACTCCTTCAACCACTACGCCTACGGCGCCGTGGGTGACTGGATGTACAAGACGATCGGTGGCGTCACCTCGACGTCGGCCGGCTACAAGACCATGACCATCCAGCCCGTCCCGGGCGGGGGACTCACGCACGCGGCGGAGACCTACCAGTCCGCGTACGGCGAGATCTCGACCGACTGGAGCACGACCGACGGCGAGTTCGACCTCGCGGTCACCGTCCCCGTCAACACCACCGCGAAGGTCGTGCTGGACGCGGACAACCAGTGGGCGGTCACCGAAGGCGGCTCGTCGCTCGACAAGGCCGACGGGGTCACGGACGTCAAGGCGTCCGGCGGCACCGTGACGATCTCGATCGGCTCGGGCACGTACCACTTCGCGGTCCAGGACGACCTGGCGACGATCGGCAAGGCGCTCGACGCGATCGACCGGGCCGCCACGGACGTCAGCACGGACCTCGCATCGGGTGACCTCGCGCAGGAGGAGGGCGACCACCTCCAGGGCGTCCTCGCCGACGCCCGGTCCGACGTGTCGGACGCGCTGGCCGAGGCGGTGGCGGGCAAGACCGCCGACGAGATCGCCTCGCTGCAGTCCGCGCTCGACGCCGTCACGGGTCTTCGGACCTGGCTGACCTCGGCGGCGGTCGACGGTCCGGTCCGTGGCTCCATCGACGCGGCGCTCTCCGACGTCGAGACGAAGCTCCAGACCGCGACCACCCAGGCGCTGGGCGTGAAGGTGGCCCTCATGCCGATCGACGAGTCGGTCGTCGCAGGCGGTTCGGCCGTGTGCCAGCTCCAGCTCGTGAACGACGGCGAGAAGGCCGTCACCGCGATCTCGGGCAAGGTCGACGTCAAGGGTCTCGGCAGTGCCGCGATCACCGCGGACGACGTGGCAGGCGGCGCGACAGCGACCGTTCCTGTCACCATCCCGGTGTTGTCGGGTGTGGACCCCGGTTCCTTCGACGCCACCTTCACGACGACCTTCACGGTCGACGGGCACACGTACACGCTCACCGGGCGGACCAGCGACTTCGCGACGGTGACGTCCGGGGTGGCCATCGGTGACGGGTCGCTCGACGTGGCCACGACCGTCCCCGTCGAGTCGGGTTCGATCACCGTCCCGCTGACGAACGGCTCGGACCATGCCGTGCGTCTGCAGGTCGCGGCCCAGCTTCCTGACGGCTGGTCGTCGGTGCCGTCCACGACCGTGGTGCTCGCCGCGGGCGCGACCGAGAAGGTCACCGTGCCCGTCGCACTGCCCGAGGAGCACTCCGACCACGAGGTCGACGTGACGTTGCAGGTGCGCCGCTCAGGCGCTGTGCTCGCGACGTCGAAGCAGACCCTGTCGTACATGCTGCCCACCCCGCCCTCAGACTCGACGGACCACGTCGACTTCGGCGAGAGCGGTTCGGAGCAGGCGCACGACGTGAAGGCGTCGCCGCAGAGCAGCACGAGCGTCGAGGCCGGCCTCACGCGTCGCTACTCGTTCTCCACGGTCGGGCAGTACTTCTCGGCCGCGGTCGACGTCCCGAAGGACCAGCCGTACGTGCTGCGCATGATCAGCACGTTCGACCACGCCATCACCAAGCGGTTCGACGTGAACGTCAACGGCGTCGACCTCGGCGAGATCGACGTGAAGAACACGGGGGCGAACGGCGGGACGGTCACGACGGACCTGCTCGTCGACGACGCCGGGGCACTCAGCAGCGACGGGAACGTGCGCGTGACGTTCACGTATCCCGAGGACGCCACGGGATACGGAGACCCGTCGATCGCCGACCTCTGGGTCGTCCCGGCGGGTGCCGACACGACCGCTCCGGCGGTGGGCGCCGAGGTGGTCTCCGGTTCCGGTGGCACCGACGGGTGGTACAGCAGTGACGTGTCGGTCGCGGTCTCCGCGGCGGACACCCGTGACGCGGCGCCGAGCCTGCAGTACGGGCTCACGGACGGGTGGAAGGACTACACCGGTCCGGTCGCGCTGTCGGGCGAGGGCGACCACACGCTCTCGTATCGCGCCACGGACGCGTCGGGCAACCGCGCGACCGGGACGATCGGCGTGAAGATCGACGAGACGGCGCCGGAGACGACGCTGTCGGTCAGCACGGGCTCCGGCAACGAGCACAGCGACCAGGCGTCGCTGAAGCTGACGGCGACCGACGCCCTGTCCGGGGTGGCCTCCACGACCTACCGGGTCGACGGCGGCGCCTGGGAGAAGGCGGGCACGGACGCCATCGAGGTGGACGGGTTCGGGGAGCACGTCGTCGAGTACGCCTCGACGGACCTCGCCGGCAACGTGGAGACCCTGCGCTCCACGACGGTCACCCTCTCGGACGTCGACACGCTGCAGTCCGTCGTCGCTCCGCAGGTGTCCGGGACCGCGAAGGTCGGCGCCAGGCTGACCGCCTCGACGGGGACCTGGAACACCAAGGGCGTCGCCACGAAGATCCAGTGGCTGCGTGACGGGACGCCCATCACGGGTGCGACCGGCACGACGCACGTCCTGGCCGCGGCTGACCTCGGCAAGCGTCTCTCGGTGGCGGTGACGGGCTCGAAGAGCGGGTTCGACACGGTGACGGTGACTTCGGCGTCGACGTCGAAGATCGCGAAGGCGACGTCGAGCACCGTCGTGCGGGCGAACCACGCATCGGTGAAGGCCGGCGCGTCCGTGACGGTCTCGGCACAGGTGACCGCGGTGGGTCTCACCCCGTCGGGGAAGGTTGCGATCAAGGTCGACGGCAAGACGGTGAAGACCGTGAGCCTGTCGCGTGGCCAGGTCTCGACGTCGGTCAAGCTGGCCACGACGGGTACCCACAAGGTGAGCGCGGCCTACGCGGGCAGCGGCACCATCGCCGGGTCCACCTCGCGCGCTGTGGCGGTCAAGGTCACGAAAGCGACCTCGGCCACCACGCTGAAGGTGAACCACGCGTCGGTGCGGTCGGGCGGCAAGGTCACGGCCACCGTCCGGGTCACCGCGAGCGGATCCACCCCGTCGGGGAAGGTTGCGATCAAGGTCGACGGCAAGACGATCAAGACGGTCGCCCTGTCGCACGG
This sequence comes from Luteimicrobium album, assembly GCF_030161555.1. Taxonomy (GTDB): domain Bacteria; phylum Actinomycetota; class Actinomycetes; order Actinomycetales; family Cellulomonadaceae; genus Luteimicrobium; species Luteimicrobium album. The sequence continues at coordinate 885,062 of NZ_BSUK01000001.1, read as the reverse complement.
CAAGGCCAGCGTCTCGGTCAAGCTGTCCGGCAAGGGCACGCACAAGGTGACCGCTACCTACGCGGGCAGCAGCACCGTCGCGGGCTCCACGTCGCACAAGGTGAGCGTGCGGGTGACCAAGAAGTAGCAGGTCCCACCACGACCGGCCGGGGCCGCTTCCTCTGCTGAGGGGCGGCCCCGGTGTCGTCACCGACCGTCGGAACCAGCCGGTCTCAGGCCGGCGCGTCGTCGAGCCAGACCACGATGCCCGTCAGCCCGCTCAGCACCGAGGCCACGCCTGCCCGCACGGCGGCACCGCACCGCTCGGGCGTGAACGACGAGGCGTCGTACGCGGACGAGGCCCCCAGCCCCTCGCCACGGAACGACGCGCCCGACCAGTCCGCGGCCGTGACGTTCGCCGTCGGCTCCGCGAGCTCGGCCCCGACCACGAGGAACTCCTGGTCCAGGTGGCTCGGCGTCACCTGGGCGAGCGGGTCGACGAGCGCCTCGCCCGCCGAGATCACGAGGTCGGGGTGCAGGTCGATCGCCCGCAGCGCGGCCGGGAGCCGGTCCGCGGCGTCGCGGGAGACGACGGTCCGCAGCGACACATCCTCGTCGCCCGCCCAGTCGCGCACCGCGGCCGCGACCGCGGCGGTCGGGCCGTCGTCGTCGGTGGTGAGCAGCACGACGCGCAGCGGCCCGGACGGCCGGACGGCGTCCCAGGAGCCGGGCGCGGGCGTGATCGTCGCCTCGGGGCTCGGCGTCCCCGTCGGGCGGACGAAGTCCGCGGCGAGCACGCCCGAGGCCGTCGGAGCGACGTGGGGACCGGACCAGTCGTCGCCCCCGCGCGCGACGGCGACCCCGACGGCGAGGCCGCAGGCGACGAGGGCACCGGCGACGGTGGCGAGCAGGGTGCGGGGACGGTGGGGCACGGTCCTTTCCTACCCCACGCGTCGGACCCTCCGACCTGCGCGAACGCCGTGCGGCCGATCGTTCGCCGAGCGTTCGTCCGCCCTCCGTCTCGCGTTCATCGGGTGACGACATCGTGCGAGCGCCTCCCCGACACGAAGGACCGCCATGCCACCCCGGACGACCGCCCGGACCGCCTTCCTCGCCCGCCTGACCCGCCTCGCGCCCGTCCTCGTGCTGCTCGCCCTCGCTCTGTGGCCCGCGCAGACCGCGTCCGCGCACGGCTTCAGCACGACCGTCTACGTCGACGCCACGCAGCCCGAGCGCGGGCACGTGCGGGTCGAGCTCGGGCTCGAGTACGACCTCCTCGTGGTCTCCGTCGCCGACACGCAGCACGTCGACGCGCTCTACGAGGCCGGCCAGGCCGCGTTCGACGACGGCGACACGGACGCCATGGCGCGGGCCCTCGCCGACCATGCCGCGCCCGTCCTCGCCTATGTGACCGGGCGGTTCGCCGTCTCGTCCGGCGACGTCGCGTGCACTCCGGTCCAGGACGGCGCCGTGACCATGACCCGGCGCGAGGGCGTGCCGTACGCGGTGCTCGTCCTCGACGAGACCTGCCCGCCGTCGGACGGCTCGCACACGCTCACGAGCCGGCTGTTCCCCGACTCCGAGGGTTACGTCAAGGACGCCAAGACCGTCGTGACGTACGAGCTCGACGAGCAGCACGGCTCAGCGGCGCTCGACGGGTCGCACCCGTCGTTCTCGACCGACCAGTCGCTCCTCGCCGAGACGTGGACGTTCTTCCGGCTCGGCGCGGAGCACCTGCTCACGGGCACCGATCACATCCTGTTCCTGCTCGCGGTGATCGTCGGTTCGCGCCGGCTCCGCGAGATCGTCCTCGCGGCGACCGCGTTCACGGTCGCCCACTCGATCACGTTCGTGTGCGCGGCGACGGGGCTCGTCGAGGTGCCGGCCCGCGTCGTCGAGCCGGTGATCGCGCTGTCGATCGCGGTCGTCGCCGCGTGGCACCTGTGGCGGTTGCGCTCGCCCGCCGAGCGGTACGCCGGCCTCGAGCTCGCGCGCGGGCCGCTCGGGCTCGACCGGGCCGGGTGGCTCCGGCTCGGCGTCGTCCTCTGCTTCGGGCTCGTGCACGGGCTCGGCTTCGCGGGAGCGCTCGGCCTCGACCGCGAGCTCTCCGGGTCGCTGCTGTGGTCGCTGCTCGTGTTCAACGTCGGGATCGAGGCGGTCCAGCTGGGGATCATCCTCGCCGTCTTCCCGCTGCTCTCGCTGCTGCGCCGACGCTCGCCCCGGGCCGGCGCGTGGGTGACGGGACTGGTCGCTGCGGGCGTCGCCGTCATGGGCCTCGTGTGGTTTCTCGAACGTGTGACCACCGGGTGAGGCCGCTGTGAGCCGGCAGGGAGTTCCCGCGCGTGCCCCGCGCCGGCACCCGCGCGTTCACGCCGCGTTCACCCCGGTTCGTCACGTTGTGCTCGCCCCTAGCAGCACTCATCGATCGAAGGATGGACACCCCATGTCTTTGACCCGTGCGGCACTTCCCCACGGACCGGCCCGACGCCGGCTCCTGGGTCTCACCGCAGCCTCGACGGTCGCCCTGACCGCCGGGTTCGGCGCGCTCGCCGCCCTGCCGGCGCATGCCGACGACACACCCACGACCCTCAAGGGGATCATCCTCGGCGTCGGCGCCGACGAGTCCCAGCGGATCGTGAGCTGGTACTCGAGCGCGGACACCGCCCAGGAGGTCCAGCTCGCGCCCACCGCATCGCTCGACGGCGGCGCCTTCCCCGCGGACAGCGCCGAGTTCACCGCGACCGGCACCGCGAACATCGCGACGAGCGGCGGCTACAACCGCCATGCCACGATCACCGGCCTCGAGGAGGACACCACCTACTCGTACCGCGTCGGTGCGGCGGGGAGCTGGTCGCCCACCTACTCCTTCAAGACGCAGGACTTCGACGGCGACTTCGACTTCCTGTTCCTGGGCGACCCGCAGATCGGGTCGTCGGGGAACGTCGCCAAGGACCAGGCGGGCTGGCAGGACACCCTCGACGTCGCGACCGCCGCGAACCCGAAGGCCGAGCTCCTCGTCTCGGGCGGCGACCAGGTCGAGACCGCCAACACGGAGGCGCAGTGGGACGCGTTCCTCGCGCCCGACGAGCTCCGCCAGATCCCGTGGGCCGCCACCATCGGCAACCACGACGTCGGCGGCAAGGCATACGAGCAGCACTTCTCCACGCCCAACACCGACCGGTCGGCCGCGTACTACGCGAACGGCAGCCCGACGTCGAACACGTCCGGCGGCGACTACTGGTACATCTACAAGGACGTCCTGTTCATCGACCTCAACTCGAACAGCTACGCCACCTCGCAGGGCGGGGCGGTGACGACGCGCACATCGCGTACGTGAGCGACGTCATCAAGCAGCACGGCGACGAGGCCAAGTGGAAGGTGCTCGTCTACCACCACTCGGTGTACTCCGTCGCCGACCACGCGCAGGACTCGGACAACATCCAGCGTCGCAAGGACCTGCCCGCCACCTTCTCGAAGCTCGGGGTGGACATCGTCCTGCAGGGTCACGACCACAGCTACGCCCGCAGCTACCTCGTCAACAGCAACAAGAAGGCGGACGCCGACGAGAAGCCCGGCCAGGCCGACGTCTTCCCGGGTCCGGGCGGCGTGCTGTACGTGACGGCGAACTCGGCGTCGGGCTCGAAGTACTACGACCTGACCGCGCCCGTGCCGGCCTCGGCGTCGAAGCCCGACAACTACGCCGACCCGCTGAACCCGAACAACTACTGGTACGCCTCCGTGGCGAACCAGGAGCACGTCCGCAGCTACGTCAAGGTCGAGGTCAAGGCCGACAAGCTCACGGTGTCCGACGTGCGCTCGGGCACCTGCGCGGCGCCGAACGCGGCCGTCGAGCTGGGCAACGTCTCGTGGTGCAAGAACACGGACCAGGGACAGCCGGTCGGCTCGGTCGTCGACAAGGTCACGGTGCACCCGTACCACGGCTCGGGCGAGGACCTGCAGGTCGCCGTCCCGAAGGCCGCGCCGGGCGAGTTCGGCTGGACGATCGACGGCTACAACGGCCTCGTCGACCTCGGCACGGCCACCGACAAGGGCGACCACTTCGAGGCCGCGGGTGCGATAAACCCGATCACCGTGACCGACACGCGTCGCTCCCACGCCCCGTGGTCGGTCTCGGCGTCCGTCGGTGACTTCACCGACGGCTCGAAGTCGTTCGGCGGCAAGTACCTCGGCTGGACGCCGAAGCTCGTCCAGTCGGGTGCGGGCGCGAAGGCGGGCGCCCCGGTGGGCTCCGGCCTCGCCGGCGGCAACGGCCTCGCCTCGTCGCGGGGCCTCGGCTCCGCGGCCCAGGGCCACGACAAGGGCACGGCGAAGCTCGGGGCCGACCTCGACCTCCAGCTCCCCGACACGGTCGACAAGGGCAGCTACCGCGCCACCCTCACGATCACCGCGCTGAGCAGCTGAGCGCACTCCCGTCAGGGACCGGTGGGGTGGGCGCCGTGCGGCGTCCACCCCACCGGGCTACCCGCCACCCGCACGACCCCGAGGACCCCATGACCTTCCCGACCGTCCCCTCCGCCCCCGCGTCCCGTCCGGGTGCCCGACGGCGCAGCCTCCCGCGCGTCGCCCGCGCCGTCGTCGTCCTGCTGACCGCGCTCGTGGTCGGTCTCGCCGTCACGACGCCCGTGACGGCCGCGCCGCGCCTCGTCGCGGCGTCGTCGGGCGACCAGGACGTGACCTGGACCGTCCGGACGGCGTCGAACGACCGCGGCGCCGACCGCACGAGCTTCACCTACACGCTCGCGCCCGGTCGCAGCACGACCGACGGCCTCGTCGTCGCGAACCACGGGAAGATCGCGCTCACGCTCGCCGTCTACGCCGCCGACGGTCGCACCACCGAGGACGGGCGGCTCGACCTGCTCGTCGCGGGGGAGAAGTCCGTGGGCGTCGGCGCGTGGACGACCGCCGCGAAGAAGAGCATCACCGTCGAGCCGGGCAAGACCGCCACCGTGCCCTTCGCCGTGGACGTCCCGAAGAACGCGACCCCCGGCGACTACGTCGGCGGCGTCGTCACGTCGCTGCGGCAGAAGGACGACGCGGAGGGCATCAACGTCGACCGTCGGCTCGGCGTGCGCCTCACGCTCCACGTCAGCGGCGCGGCGACACCGGCGCTCGCCGTCGAGGACGTCCGGGTGCACCACGCGACCACGGCGGACCCGCTCGGCCGTGGCGACGCGACCGTCACCTACACGCTCCACAACACCGGCAACACGGTCGTGTCGGCGCAGCAGGCCGTCCGGGTCAGCGGGCCGTTCGGTTGGTTCTCGAAGGATGCCGCGCCCGCCACGGCCGCCCCCGACCTGCTGCCGGGGAGTCCTGGCCGGTGTCCGTCACCCTGCCCGGGGTCGTCGGGAGCGGGCGCCTGAGCGCAGCCGTGGCCGTGACGCCCGTCGTCACCGACGCGTCGGGCTCCACGTCGTCGCTCTCGCTCGTCGAGGGGTCCGCCCACGGGTGGGCGGTGCCGTGGGTGCTGCTCCTCGTGCTCGTCGTGGCGACGGCCGTCGTCGTGCTGGTGGTCCGGGGCGTGCGGCGTGGGAGGGGGCGCCGTCGGGCGCGCGAGGAGGCGCGCGTGGAGGAGGCGGTCGCGGAGGCGCTGCGCGAGCGGGCCGAGGCCGGGTCCGCGGGCTGACGCCGGGTCCCGACGCTCGAGGGTCCGTCGAGACGGGGGAATCTGTTCTTCGGAGGGCCGCGGAAGAGCAGATTCCCCCGTCTCGACGAGTTGACCCGAGCCCGGACGTCAGGGGCGGGCGGCTTGGCGGCGCTCCAGGTAGAAGGTGTGCCGCCGGCCAACGATGGCACACCCGATCCCCTACAGCTCGACGACCGGGTCAGCCACGCAGAAGGCCCCGGACCTGCGTGGTCCGGGGCCTTCGCTGATGTCCGAGACATCCGTTCTGCGGAGGATGGGGGATTCGAACCCCCGAGGGCTGTTAAACCCAACACGCTTTCCAAGCGTGCGCCATAGGCCACTAGGCGAATCCTCCTCGCCGCGCTGCGTCGTCGGGCGGGCCCGGCACGCACTGCGGCCTCACGAGGATACCGGACGGACGGGGCCCCGCCGAAACCGGGCTCCGGGGCAGGCCCCGGCGTCCGGGACCCGGCCCGAGGTCCGGTACCCTGGTCCGCAGACCCCTCGTGCGGCGTCATCCTGCTGAACTCCCCCAGGACCGGAAGGTAGCAAGGGCAGGCGGGCTCTGACGGGTGTGCGGGGGTCCTTACTTTTGCCCGGGGTCAGAGCGAGCGCTCGGGGTCCCCGAGGAGCGAGAGCGCGACGTCGGGCACGTAGGTGCTGAGCTCACGCGGCGGACGCTCGTAGCCCCGCGACGCAGCGGGCCGCTCAGGCAGCTCGATCTCCTCGCCGGCGGCGACGTCCTCGTACGGGATCGTCGACAGCAGGTGGCTGATCATGTTGATCCGCGCGTGCTTCTTGACGTCCGACTCGACAACGAACCACGGGCTCCCCGGCAGGTCCGTGTGCACGAACATCTCGTCCTTGGCGCGCGAGTAGTCCTCCCAGCGGTGGATCGACTCCAGGTCCGTCGGGCTCAGCTTCCACCGTCGCACCGGGTCCGTGAGGCGCGAGCGGAACCGCTTGAGCTGCTCGGCGTCGGACACGGAGAACCAGTACTTGCGCAGCAGGATGCCGTCGTCGATGAGCATCTGCTCGAAGATCGGCGTCTGGCGCAGGAACCGGGCGTGCTCCTGCGGGGTGCAGTAGCCCATGACCTTCTCGACGCCGGCCCGGTTGTACCAGGAGCGGTCGAAGAGGACGATCTCGCCCGCCGCGGGCAGGTGCGCGACGTAGCGCTGGTAGTACCACTGGGTCTTGTCGCGCTCGGTCGGCACGGGAAGCGCCGCGATCCGCGCGACGCGCGGGCTCAGGTACTCGGTGATCCGCTTGATCGTGCCGCCCTTGCCGGCCGCGTCACGCCCTCGAACACGACGACGACGCGCGCCCCCGTCGCGCGGACCCACTGCTGGAGCTTGACCAGCTCGGCCTGGAGACGGAACAGCTCGGCCTCGTACACGTCGTCGGGCAGCTTGCGAGCCTTGGCCCGGCGATCCTTCTTCGTCATGGCGGAACGCTATGCCCGACGGCGCCCCCGCGCCCCCAGAGGGCCCTGGGGACCGGCCTGCCGGTGGGTGGGTGGGGGCGTCTACAGTTGCCGGGGTGAGCACAGCCCTGTACCGCCGCTACCGCCCCGAGACCTTCGCCGAGGTCATCGGTCAGGAGCACGTGACGGGGCCGCTCATGCAGGCGCTGCGCACGGGCCGCGTCAACCACGCGTACCTCTTCTCCGGGCCGCGCGGCTGCGGCAAGACGACGTCGGCGCGCATCCTGGCCCGCACGCTCAACTGCCACCAGAACACGCCCGAGCACCCGATCGACACGCCCTGCGGCGAGTGCCCCTCGTGCGTCGACCTCGCGCGCGGCGGCTCGGGCAGCCTCGACGTCGTCGAGATCGACGCGGCGAGCCACGGCGGCGTCGAGGACGCCCGCGAGCTCCGCGAGCGCGCGACCTTCGCGCCGAGCCGCGACCGGTACAAGGTGTTCATCATCGACGAGGCCCACATGGTCTCGTCGGCGGGGTTCAACGCGCTCCTGAAGATCGTCGAGGAGCCGCCCGAGCACGTCCGGTTCATCTTCGCCACGACGGAGCCCGACAAGGTCATCGGGACCATTCGCTCCCGTACCCACCACTACCCGTTCCGGCTGGTCCCCCCGGACGTGCTGGTCCCGTACCTGGACGAGCTGTGCCGCGCGGAGGGCGTCGAGGTCGGGTCGGGCGTGCTGCCGCTCGTCGTGCGGGCGGGCGGCGGGTCCGTCCGCGACACGCTCTCCGTGCTCGACCAGCTCATCGCCGGCGCCGACGAGGCCCCGGGAACGGGCGAGTCCGGGGAGCGCCGCCGCGTCCTCGACTACGAGCAGGCCGTCGCCCTGCTCGGGTACACGCACGCCACCCTGCTCGACGACGTCGTCGGGGCGCTCGCAGCCCGCGACGGCGCGAGCATGTTCCGGGTCGTCGAGCGCGTCATCGAGTCGGGCCACGAGCCGCGGCGGTTCGTCGAGGACCTCCTCGAGCGCCTGCGCGACCTCATCGTGCTCGCCGTCGCGGACGGCGAGGCGGTCGCGGCGCTCGGCGACCTGCCCACGGACCAGCTCGACCGCATGCGGTCGCAGTCCGCCGCGCTCGGCCTCGGCGAGCTCTCGCGCGCCGCGGACCTCGCGAACTCCGGGCTCACCGAGATGACCGGTGCGACGTCCCCCCGCCTGCACCTCGAGCTGCTCTGCGCACGGCTCCTGCTCCCCGGGGCCGACGACGGCGCAGCCGGGTTCGGCGCTCGGCTCGACCGGCTCGAGCGGGGTTGGGTCGGCGGCGGTGGCGGGTCGGTGGCTGCGCCGCTCGCGGACGTGCCGTCGCCGCGCGCCGTACGGCCGGTCGACGTGCCGGCGCGCGCGGAGCGCCCCACGGCCGTGGCTCCCGTCGCGCCCCCGGCGACCCCCGAACCGGCGCCCGTACCCGCCTCCGGACCCGCAGACGGCGAGCCGGGAGCGGCCGCGTCGGCCCCCGCGGGCGCGCCGGAGGGGCGTGAGAGCGCTCCGCCGGAGCCGGGACGCCCTGAGGGCGAGCCGGCGGACATGGACGATGCGCAGGATGCACCGGCTGAGCCCGACCGGCCGGCGCCCGAGGCCGTGCCCGCGCCGGCTGCTCCCGCCGCACCGCCGGCCGCACCCGCGGTGCCCGTCGGCGGGGCGGGCGTCGCGCAGGTCGAGAGCGAGCTGATCCGGCGGCGCTGGGACGAGGTCCTCGCGACGCTCGCCAGGTCCAGCCGGAGCGCGTGGAGCCTCGTCGCACCGAACGCCACCGTCGCGTCGCTCGAGGGCAACGTGCTCACGCTCTCGTTCGGCTCGCCGGGCCTGCAGCGCGCGCTCCAGAGCGGCAAGTCCGAGGCGGTCGAGAAGGCGGTCTACGAGACCCTCGGCTTCCCGGTCAAGGTCAGTGCGATCGTCGGTGGAGCGCCCGCGCCCGTGGCCCGGCCCCGGGCCGAGCACCGTCAGTCGACCCCCGACGACGACAGCGGTTCCGACACCCCCGGCGATCGAGGCGAGGTCCCGCGAGGTCCCGCCACGGAGTCCCCGGGCGTCGTCGGTGACGCGGCTGCCGCAGACCAGCGCGCCGCGAGCGCCCCGACGCCGTCGCCGGCCCGGTCCGACGCCGTGTCGGCAGCGGACGCAGCCTGGCTCGCGGGCACGCCCCGGCCCGCGTCCAGCGTGCCGGACACCCCCGTTCCCTCTTCAGGTGCCGACGACGGCGACGCGGAACCGCCGGGTGCGTCCGACGCCGTCGGCGCAGATCTGTCGAGCGCAGACACGTCGAACGCGGACGAGCGGGCTGAGGCTGTTCCGGTCGAGTCGGTCCCGCGCGGCGAGACCCCGGGACCGGAGGGCGCGGCGGAGGACGACGTGGCTGACGCGTCGCCGGCTGATGCGCCGCCGGCGACCTCGTCGACCGTGCGGTCCGAGACCGACGGGGCAGCCGAGGACGCGACCCGCGAGGCTCCGCGAGCTGCGGCACCCGCCCGAACCGACGCCGACGCGCGCCCCGTTCCAGCCGACCCGGCGTTCTACGACGGCATCCCCGTCGCGGAGCCGCCGGACGACGGCCCGTTCCCCGACGACGGAGGGTCGTGGGCTCCGCGTGGCGCCCCTGCCGCAGGAGGTCGCCCCCCGCACGGTCGGCCGCGCCCCCGTCCTCGTCCCCGGCTCCCGCAGCGGCGCCCGCTCCCGCCCTGACCGGTGCGGCGGCCGCCCGTGCCGCCGCGACGGCCCCTCGACCGCAGGCGGCCGCCCCCGCAGCGGCGCGCCCTGCCCCTGCCCCCGACGACGACGGCCCGCCCTGGGACGACGACGCGGCACCCGGCCCTCGCGCGCAGGGCGGACGCGGACCCGGCAGGTCAGGGAACGGGGCGCCCGGCGGCGCCGCCCCGTTCAACCTCGTGGGGCCGGCGCTCGTCGCGCAGCTCCTCGGCGGGACCGTGATCGACGAGATAGTCGAGCACCGCGAGTGACGGCGGCGCTCGGTGGGCCGTCGGCCCCGCGTGGGTTGCACCACGTCGAGCTCTGGGTGCCCGTGCACGAGCGGGCGCTGGGACCGTGGGGCTGGCTGCTCGACCGGCTCGGCTACGCGTGCACGTCGACGTGGACCGACGGCTCCCGCTGGGACCTCGGGGACACGTACGTCGTGCTCGAGTCGGGCCCCGACGTGCGGCCCGTCCCGCACGACCGGGTGCGCCCCGGCGTCAACCACCTGGCCTTCTGGGCCGGCGGTCCGGGCGACGTCGACGCGCTGGTGAGGGACGCCGTCGGGCACGGGTGGCGGCAGCTCTTCGCGGAGCGCTACCCGCACGCGGGCGGCCCCGACCACTACGCGGGCTACCTCGAGGACGGCGACGGCTTCGAGGTCGAGCTCGTCGCCGTCCTCGAGGACGTCAGCCCACGACCGGGAGAGTGAGCGACTGCGACGTCGTGCCGGTCGTCACGGTCACGAGGTTCGCGAACAGGCCGCCGCGGTAGTTGGCCGACCCCGCCGCGACGACGAGCCGGAGCTGGTGCCCGGCCGCGAACCGGTGGACCACGGCCGGCAGCGTCACCGTGAAGGGTTTGGTCACGTCGGGGATCCGGGCCGGAGCGACCTGGTCCGCGACGAGCGTGCTCGTGCCGTCGGGGGCGACGTCGAGGAGCTTCGCGAACACGACGAGCTGTCCGGACGGGCCGAGGCCCTGCGTCGCGACGCTCGCCGGAGCGCTCACCGCGAGATGCAGGCTGGGGGAGCCGGCGACGTCGAGGGCGGAGTCGAGCGCGCCCGACGACCACTGCGCCGTCGTGCCGGGGAGGTCGACCTCGGCCTTCGCGGGGCCACCGACCAGGTCGCCGAAGACGTCGAGCGGGTCGATGCTCGTCGGGAGCCCGGCCGCGGCGGTGCGGACACAGGCACGCTAGCCCCGAAGTTAACAGGTGGTAAGTTCGGTACCAGGTACCTACGTCGGCGACGTGTCAGAACGACGCGCACGTATGCGTGCTCCACGTTCTGACAGTCGGGGCGAGCCCACCGTGTGTCAGAACCACGCGCATATATGCGGGGGCCACGTTCTGACAACTCGGGGGTGGGCGGCGGCGCATAGGCTTGCGGGGTGTACGAAGGCGCTGTCCAGGACCTGATCGACGAGCTCGGCCGACTCCCCGGCGTCGGGCCGAAGAGTGCGCAGCGCATCGCGTTCCACCTGCTGGCCTCGGACCCGGCGGACGTGCGCCGCCTGACCGACGCGCTCACGCAGGTCAAGGAGAAGGTCCGCTTCTGCGAGATCTGCGGCAACGTCGCGGAGGACGTGCAGTGCAAGATCTGCCGCGACCCGCGCCGTAACCCCGCGACGATCTGCGTCGTCGAGGAGCCCAAGGACGTCGTCGCGATCGAGCGGACGCGCGAGTTCCGTGGCCGGTACCACGTGCTCGGAGGGGCCATCAACCCCATAGAGAACGTCGGGCCGGACGACCTCCGCATCAAGGAGCTGCTGACGCGCCTCGCCGACGGGACGGTCACCGAGGTCATCCTCGCGACCGACCCGAACGTCGAGGGCGAGGCGACCGCGACCTACCTGGCCCGGCTCCTCACGCCGATGGGGGTCCGGGTCACTCGCCTCGCGTCGGGCCTGCCCGTGGGCGGAGACTTGGAGTACGCGGACGAGGTCACGCTCGGCCGTGCGTTCGAGGGCAGGAGGGTGATCGGTGCCTGACGCGACGCCCACGATGGCGCCCGACGAGCTCGCCGAGGTCGCGGCCTCGACGAGCCGGCACGCGCGCGCGTTCGTCGCGACGGTCGCCGAGGTCGCGTCCGGGCGTGCCGTCGACGCGGCGATCCCGCTGCTCCTGCTCGCGACGTCCGACCTGCTCGCTGTCGGCGCCCGGCTCGGGGCGATGGTCGACGTCGTGCCCGACGAGCGTTTCGAGCCCGACTGCGAGGTCGACCTCGACCTCGACCCGCTGCGGACCGCGCTCGCCCGCGTGCTCGACGGGCTCGACGGCTACGTCGAGGTCGTCGACCCGGTGCTCGGCCCGGAGACCGGCCAGGCGTCCCTGTCCGCCGACCTCGCGACCGTCGCCGACGCCCTCACCCAGGGCATCGCCCACGACGACGCCGGCGACCACGTCGAGGCGCTGTGGTGGTGGCAGTTCTCCTACCTGTCGAGCTGGGGCGAGCGGGCGTCGTCGGCGCTGCGCATGCTCCAGCTCCTGCTCGCGCACCTGCGCCTCGACGTGGACGACGACGTCGCCGCGGAGGCCGAGTACGACGCCCTCCAGCCGTAGCACCGGGGAGGGCGTCGCACCTCAGGCCACGCGTGTGCCCCGGGGAAGCGTGCCCTGCGGGATCCGCAGGCGCCTGACCGTGAGCCAGACGGCCCCCACGCCCAGCAGCAGGTCCACGCCCAGGCCCCACGGCCACACGGGCGCCGTGGAGCCCTTCGTCTCCGCGACCGAGGCGTCGCCGCACCAGTCCTCGCGGGCCGCCGGTCCGTTGCGGGCCTCGCGCACGCCGTCCCGGATCGCGCCGAGGGGGTCGGGAACGCCGTAGCGGGCCGCGGCAGGTGCAGCCGGCGCAGCATCAGCGACGACGACGAACGGATTCGCCGCGAGCAGCCACCAGGTCCGCTCGGTGTGGGCACGCGACGTGGTCTCGGTCGTCCAGGTGCACGAGGCGCCGTCGACGGCGGACGACTCGTAGGTCGGCACGTCGTCGGTCTGTGTGATCAGCGGGAACGTCAGCGCGAAGAGGATCACCGTGCCGACGGTGAGGGCGAGGACGGTCAGGTACGTGAGCAGCGCGGACGCCGTCGTGCGGGAGACGAGCGCGGAGAAGCCGAGGCCGATCGCGCACACCACGCCCAGCAGCACGACGAGGAGCACGAGGGTGACGGCGAGCGACACGACCCGGACACCGCCCGCAGCGAGCGACACGATGACGAACGGCAGCGCGACCACGAGGAACGCGACCGCGGCCGCCCAGCCCGCGAGCAGCTTGCCGATCGCGATCTCGGCCGGGCTGAGGAGCGTGACCTGCAGGGTCGCGAGCGTGCCCGCGTCCCGGTCCCCGTTGATCGCACCCGCGCTCAGCGTCGGTGCGACGAGGAAGCCCGCGAGCAGCACGAAGAAGACGATGAGGCCGAAGATCAGCGGGCCGCGGGGCACGTGGAACGTCACGTCCAGGCTGGAGCCGAAGCCGTCATCCGTGTCGTAGTCTGCGTACCCGACGTAGCCGGGGCCGACGATCTGCGCCGACGCCTGGAACGTCAGCCAGGTGACGAGCCCGCAGACGACGAACCACGCCCCGAGCGCGACCCGCCATCGCGCGGACCGGACGCGTTGGCGCAGCTCGAGCGCGACGACCGTGCGTACGCCGTGCCACCGCAGCCTCCAGGTCTCCGAGGGCCGGGGTGCTCGGTGCGGCTCCGGGGCGGTCGGTGCCTCGCCCGGCTCCGGCGTGACCTCGACGACGTGGCTCATCGACGTTCCTCCTCGAGCGACAGGTAGACCTGTTCCAACGCGCCGTTCGCGGGCGCGACCGACACCAGCGGGACGCCCGCGAGGACCGCGGCACGGACCAGGCCGGCCGCGGACTCGTCGTCGTCCAGGTCGACGTGGACCGATCCGTCGTCGGGGGCGGTCGAGAGGCCCGGCTCGTCGCTCGCGGCGTCGGCGGCCCGGCGGAACGACACCCCGGTGTCCTCGAGCCACGCGGTGAGGACGGCGGGGTCGAGGGCGCGGAGCCGCCACGTCCGACGCTCACCGGTCGCGGACGCGAGCGACGACTCGCGCACCGTGCGGCCGTGGGAGACGAACACTGCGTCGTCGGCGAGCTCGTCGAGCTCGGTCAGCACGTGGCTCGACACGAGGACCGTCCGCCCCTCGGACGCCAGCCGGCGCAGCAGGACGCGCAGGTCCACGCGAGAGCGGGGGTCCAGGCCTGAGGCCGGCTCGTCGAGCAGCAGCACCCGCGGGTCGTGCACGAGCGCCCGCGCCAGCCCGAGCCGCTGCTTCTGCCCGCGCGACAGCACGCGCGCCGGCGCGTCCGCGAGGTCGTCCAGGTGGACGGTGCGGAGCAGCTCGTCGGCCCGCTTCCGAGCCTGGTCGGCACCGAGGAAGTACGCCGCGCCGACGGTCACCAGCACCTCGCGCGCGGTCAGCGAGTCCCAGGTGCCGAACGTGTCGGGCATCCAGCCCGTGCCCGCCCGGACACCGACGTTCTCCGTCACGGGGTCGTGGCCTGCGACCCGGATCGTGCCTGCGTCCGGGACGAGGAGTCCCGCGAGCATCAGGAGGAGCGTCGTCTTGCCCGCGCCGTTCGGCCCGACGAGCGCCGTCACCCGGCCGGGGCGTGCCGTGAACGTGATCGAGTCGACCGCGCGCACCGACCCGAAGCTGCGGCGGACGCCGACGGCGACGATGCCGTCCGACGTCGCGTCACCGGGCGAGCCCGTGCGGTCCGGAAGAGGGGCGGGCGGGGCGGGAGGCGACGCATCGGCGCGTGACATGCGGGGAATCTACCGTCGTTGAGCGTTTCCTGTGGACGCGCAACGGTGGAGGTTCGGTGCACGGTTCGCGCCGGTTGTCGGACTGGTCGGGCGGGCCGGTCTCTTAGGCTTCCGTGCGTGAGCCTCGACGACGCCGTCACCGACCCCGCCCCCGTTGCCGCCTGGGCGGCCGGGCTTCCTCCGGTCCCGCCCTACGGCGACCTCCCCGTGCCCGACGGCGTGGCCGTGGTCGGGCTGGACGTCCCCGTCGGGCGGCTGACCGCGCTCGTCGCCGCTCCCGACGGTCCGGCGCGCGGCGCCGTCCTGCTGGTGCCCGGCTTCACGGGCTCGAAGGAGGACTTCCTGCCCGTGCTGCGTCCGCTCGCCGACGCCGGCTGGCTCGTGGTCGCGCACTCGCGGCGCGGCCAGCCCGACTCGGTCGCGCTGGGCGGTCGCGAGGACTACGCCGTCGAGCTCGAGGGCCGCGACGTACTCGACGTCGCCGCGCTCGTCCGCGCCGGGATCGCCCCGGGCCTCCCGCTCCACCTGCTCGGGCACAGCTACGGCGGCATCGTGACGCGCGCCGCGGTGCTCGCCGACGCGACCCCGTTCGCCAGCTACACGATGTTCTGCTCGGGCCCGCGCGGCTGGGCGCTCACGGACGACCTGCCCGACGACCGCCCCGCGACCGAGGAGCAGGCCCTCGCCACGCTGCACGAGCAGGTCGCGCTCGCGCGGGCCGCCGTCGGGACGGGGCTCGAGGGTCTGGACGCGGCTGCCCGGTTCGCGACCGCCCGCCTCGCCGACGCCGCGCTGCCCGGCCTCGAGGTCGGGCTGCTCACCCTCCAGACCGTCCCCGACACGACCGACGACCTCGCCGCCGTCACGCGCGCCCACGGGATCCCGGTGCACGTCGTCCACGGTGACGCCGACGACGCCTGGCCGGTCGCGTGGCAGCGCGACATGGCCGAGCGGCTCGGCGCGCGCTACACCGTCGTGCCGGGGGCCGGGCACAGCGCGCAGGTGGACCAGCCCGCCGCGACGGCCGAGGCGTGGTCGGCGTTCTGGGCCGACGCGACGTCGTGACGCTCGGAGGGCTCGACCTCGACACCTGGACGATCGTGCTCGTCGTCGTGGGCGGGTTCGTCGCGGGCTGGGTCGACGCGGTCGTCGGGGGCGGCGGGCTCGTCCAGCTCCCGGTGTTGCTCCTCGTGCCCGGGATCAGCCCCGTGCAGGCGCTCGCGACCAACAAGCTCGCCGCGATCATGGGGACCTCGGTCTCGGCAGCGACGTACTACCGCCGGGTCGGGCCGGACCTGCGGACCGCTGCGCCGATGGCTGCGACCGCGCTCGTCGGGGCGTTCGGGGAGCGGCGCTCGCGTCCCACATCCCGGCGTCCGCGTTCAAGCCCGTGATCCTGGTCGTGCTCGTCGCCGTGCTGGTCTACACGCTCGCCCGGCCGCGGCTCGGGACGCACACCGAGCTGCGGTGGTCGGGCAACGGGCACCGCTGGGCGGCGGTCGGGATCGGCCTGGTGATCGGCGTCTACGACGGCCTCCTCGGGCCCGGCACCGGGACGTTCCTCGTGCTCGCGTGCGTGAGCGTCCTCGGGTACGCGTTCCTCCCGGCGTCGGCGATCGCGAAGATCGCCAACTTCGCGACCAACCTCGGCGCGCTGCTGTTCTTCGTGCCCTACGGGGCGGTCGTCTGGGGGCTCGGGCTCATGGTCGGCGTCGCCAACCTGTGCGGCGGGTACCTGGGGGCGAGGACGGCCGTCGCGAAGGGGAGCGCGTTCGTGCGCGTGGTGTTCGTCGTCGTCGTGGGGACGCTGATCTGCAAGCTGGGCTGGGACCTGCTGCACGCCTGAGCGCCCACCTCCTGCTGCCGAGCACGGGGTCTGGGCGCGTATATCCTTGACGTATATCCCATCGATCCGGGGAGGCGTCATGGTGACGACCACGGTGTTCCACAGCAACCGCACCCAGGCGGTGAGGCTGCCCAAGGCCGTCGCGCTGCCCGACGACGTGCACGAGGTCGAGATCGTCGCCGTCGGGGACGCGCGGGTCATCGTCCCGGCGCGACGGCGGTGGGAGTTCTGGTTCGCTCACGGGCTCGAGGTCTCGACGGACTTCATGTCGCACCGGGACCAGCCCGAGACCCAGGAGCGCACCTGGTGACGGCTCGGCAGCGCTTCGTGCTCGACACCGACGTCGTCATCGACGCCCTTCGATCGCGGTCGCCGGTCCTGCTGCAGCGATTCTCCGAGCACGACGACGCTCTCGCGGTCTCCGCCATGACGGTCGCCGAGCTCCAGTACGGGGCGGCGCGATCGAGCGCTCCGTCGTCGAACCGAGCGGCCGTGGACGAGTTTCTCGCGTTCCTCGACGTCCTCCCGTTCGACGCCGTCGCGGCAGCGCACGCCGGGGAGATCCGCGGTGCGCTCGCCGCTGCGGGTACCCCGATCGGCGGCGGCGACGTCCTCATCGCGGGGCACGCGCGGTCCGTCGGGGCGGTGCTCGTGACGGGGAACGTGCGAGAGCTCTCGCGCGTCGACGGGCTACGGGTCGTCGACTGGCGCGATCACTGACACGCCGCCGTCCCGCGTCTCACGTCGGGTCGGGTGCGTCCGCATCACCATGACGGAGGTTCAACCGCAGCAGCAGTGAGTCGCCATGGTCGGCGTCGCGCTCCACCTGGCCCGTGCGTACGAACCCGAGCTTCTCGAGCACCCGCAGGGACGCGCCGTTCCAGTCGCGCACCGTCGACGCGAGCTGCCGGTACCCCACGCTGCCCGCGAGCTCGAGCATGGCGCGCGACGCCTCGGTCGCGAATCCCTGGTTCCAGGACGAGCGCAGGAACTCGAACGCCAGCTCCGGCTCGTCGGGCCGACCGACGCTGTTGGCGACGAGGCCGCAATACCCGATGGGCTCGCCCGAGCCCCGCAGCTCCACGACGAGCAGGCCGGGTGCCGGCTCCGGGACGTAGCGGCGGATCCAGCCCTCGAGGTCGGCGACCGTGGGCCGACCGTCGGCACCGACGCGACGGTGCGCCGGGACGCGAAGGTCGCGCTCCAACCAGAGCGCACGGTGGAACACGGCGTCCTCGACGTGCCACGGACGCAGGCGCAGGCGCCCCTTCTCGTGGACGGTGGACTCCCGTGGCGCTCCGGTGCGATCCATGGAGGCAGTATGCCGACGAGCGCGACCCGGTAGCATGGCTCACGCATCACACGCCCCGGCGGGCCGTTGAAAGAGACGGAGGCCGGCGACATTGGAGCAGACAGTGGCACTTGTCGTGCAGAAGTACGGCGGTTCGTCGGTGGCGAACGCCGAAGGAATCAAGCGGGTCGCGAAGCGCATCGCGGCGACCCGGAGGGCCGGGAACGACGTGGTCGTCGTGGTCTCGGCCATGGGCGACACGACGGACGAGCTCCTCGACCTCGCCCAGCAGGTCACCCCCTTCCCCCGCAGCGCGAGCTCGACATCCTCCTGACCGCCGGCGAGCGGATCTCGATGTCCCTCCTCGCGATGGCGATCAACAACCTCGGGGTCAAGGCCAAGTCGTTCACCGGCCAGCAGGCCGGCGTCATCACGGACGCCGTGCACGGCAAGGCGCGGATCGTCGACGTCGTCCCGCACCGCATCCGCGAGACCGTCGAGCGCGGCCAGGTCGCGATCGTCGCCGGGTTCCAGGGGGTCACCGAGTCGACCAACGACGTCACGACGCTCGGTCGCGGCGGCTCCGACACGACCGCCGTGGCGCTCGCGGCCGGCCTCGACGCCGACGTCTGCGAGATCTACACGGACGTCGACGGCGTGTTCACCGCCGACCCGCGCATCGTCTCCAGCGCCCGCAAGATCAGCCGCATCACGTACGAGGAGATGCTCGAGCTCGCGGCGTCGGGCGCCAAGGTCCTTGCGCTGCGTAGCGTCGAGTACGGGCGCCGGTACGGCGTTCCCATCCACGTCCGGTCGTCGTTCTCCGCGAAGGAGGGCACGTTCGTCAGCGCGAACGCGTACGGCGCCGTTTCCGCCGCGACCCTCGACCCCTCCGCCCCCGTCCTGAGGGCACCCTCCGACCTCGTCCCCGAGGAGCTCGTCATGGAAGCCCCGATCATCTCCGGCGTCGCGCACGACCGTTCCGAGGCCAAGATCACCGTCGTCGGCGTGCCCGACGTCCCCGGCACCGCGGCCCGCATCTTCGAGGTCGTCGCGGGGTCGGGCGCGAACATCGACATGATCGTCCAGAACGTGTCCGTGGCCCGCACCGGCCTCACCGACATCTCGTTCACGCTCCCCGAGGGGGACGGGGCCGTCGCGATGACGGCGCTCACCGCGATCCAGGGCGAGATCGGGTTCGACTCGCTCCAGTACGACGACCAGATCGGCAAGCTGTCGCTCGTCGGCGCGGGCATGAAGTCGCACCCCGGCGTCTCCGCGAAGCTCTTCGGGGCACTGCGCGACACGGGCATCAACATCGAGATGATCTCCACGTCGGAGATCCGCATCTCCGTCGTGACCCGTGCCGACGACCTCGACGACGCCGTCCGCGCCGTGCACTCCGCGTTCGACCTGGACGCCGCCGACTCCGAGGCCGTCGTCTACGGCGGCACCGGCCGCTGAAGGGAGCCAGGACCATGAGCAACCCGAACCTCGCAGGCGGACTGACCGTCGCCGTCGTCGGCGCGACCGGGCAGGTGGGTGGCGTGCTGCGCCGCCTGCTCGACGAGCGTGACTTCCCCGTCGCGAAGATCCGCTACTTGGCCTCCCCGCGCTCCGCGGGCACGACGCTGCCGTGGAAGGGCGAGGAGGTCGTCGTCGAGTCGACGCCCGACACCCCCACCGAGGACCTGCGCGGCATCGACGTCGCGATCTTCTCCGCCGGTGGCGGGACGTCGAAGGAGCACGCGCCGCGGTTCGCTGAGGCGGGCGCCGTCGTCATCGACAACTCGTCCGCGTGGCGCATGGACCCCGACGTGCCGCTCGTCGTGTCCGAGGTCAACCCCGACGCGCTCGGCGAGGCCCGCAGGGGGATCGTCGCGAACCCGAACTGCACCACGATGGCCGCCATGCCCGTGCTCAAGCCGCTCGCGGACGCCGCCGGGCTCGAGCGGCTCGTCATCGCCACCTACCAGGCCGTGTCGGGGGCGGGCTCGCCGCCGTCGAGGAGCTGCGCTCGCAGCTCGCCGCTGCCGAGGGCCAGGACCTCGTCGGGCTGGTCCACGACGGGTCGGCCGTGACGCTGCCGGAGCCCCAGAAGTTCGTCGCGCCCATCGCGTTCGACGTCATCCCGCTCGCCGGGTCGATCGTCGACGACGGCGAGGGCGAGACCGACGAGGAGAAGAAGCTCCGCAACGAGTCCCGCAAGATCCTCGGGCTCCCCGACCTGCCCGTCGCCGGGACGTGCGTGCGCGTGCCCGTGTTCACGGGGCACTCGCTCGCGATCCACGCGGAGTTCGCGCGGCCGATCACGCCCGCCGAGGCGCGCGAGCTGCTCGACGGCGCACCCGGGGTCGCGCTCGCCGACGTGCCGACGCCGCTCGCCGCCGCCGGTCAGGACCCGTCGTTCGTCGGGCGGATCCGGCGAGACCAGTCCGTGCCCGACGGGCGCGGGCTCGTGCTGTTCGTGTCCAACGACAACCTGCGCAAGGGTGCCGCGCTCAACGCGGTGCAGATCGCGGAGCTCGTGGCCGAGCGGCTGCGGGAGCCCGCCTCGACCTGAACCTGGCGCTCGACGGCGGGGTGCGCGAGCGCGCATGGCAGGCTGAGCCCATGGGTTCCTACCCCACCCTCGACCGGTTCGACTTCCCCGTGGCGCTCGCCGTCTCCTCGGCGCACGAGGTGCTTTCGGACGACGGCGACGTCGAGCGGGTGTTCGCCTGGAAGTCGGTCACCAAACCGCTCGCGGCGCTGGCCGCGCTGGTGGCGGTGGACCAGGGCAAGGTCTCCCTGGACGACCCCGCCGGCCCCGAGGGCTCCACCGTGCGGCACCTGCTCGCGCACGCCTCCGGCTTGCCGTTCGAGGCCGGTGCCGTGCTGCAGCGACCGGGGCTGCGGAGGGTCTACTCCAACCAGGGCTTCGAGGTCCTCGGGGAGCACGTCGCCGCGGCCGTCGGGATGTCGTTCGCCCGGTGGACCCGGGAGGCCGTGCTCGAGCCGCTCGAGATGACGAGCGTGGTCTTCGACGGCAGCCCCGCCCACGCCGCGAGCGGCTCCACCTACGACGTCCTCGCGCTCGGCCTCGAGATGCTCACGCCCACCCTGATCTCCGCCGAGCTCGGCGAGACGGCCCGCACCGTCGCGTTTCCCGGCCTGAGCGGGGTCCTGCCAGGGTTCGGGCGTCAGGAGCACAACGACTGGGGCCTCGGCTATGAGATCCGGGACCACAAGTCGCCGCACTGGACCGCGGCCTCCAACTCCCCGGCGACCTTCGGGCACTTCGGCCAGTCGGGCAGCTTCGTCTGGGTGGACCCCGAGGCCGGCCTGGTGGCCGCGTTCCTCGGCGCCCGCTCGTTCCGGTCCGAGATCCACGGCGTGCTGTGGCCCGTGCTGAACGAGGAGGTCCTCACCGCGCACGGCGGGTGACGCTCGGGCGGGGGTGGTTTGCTGGTGCCGGGAGGTCACCATGTCCGATGACGCAGCACCGGTTCCGTTCACCGCCGACGACTTCGCGGCGCGCCAGCAGCGCGCGCTGCGTGAGGCCGTCGACGCCGGTCTCGACGGCGTCCTCGTCACGCCCGGCCCCGACCTCGTGTGGCTCACGGGATACCAGCCGACCGCGATCACCGAGCGGCTGACGCTGCTCGCGCTCACCCCGGACCGGTCCCCGTCGCTGCTCGTGCCGAGGCTCGAGCGGGGCGACGCCGAGGCTTCCGCGGGTGCACCGGCCGTGACCTTCGCCGACTGGGCGGACGGCGACGACCCGTACGCTGCGGCGTCGGGCCTGCTCCGGGCCACCGGTCGCTACGGGGTGTCCGACTCGGCGTGGGCGCTGCACCTGCTCGGGCTGCAGGCTTCCTTGCCCGGCTCGTCGTACGTCGCGCTGACCGAGGGGCTGCCGATGCTGCGGGCCGTGAAGGGTCCCGACGAGCTGATTCGGCTCGCGGCGGCCGGGGAGGCCGCGGACCACGCGTACGAGGAGATCGTCGGCGTGCGCTTCGCCGGTCGACGGGAGACGGAGGTCGCGGCGGACCTCGCCGACCTGCTGCGGCAGTTCGGGCACGAGCAGGTCGACTTCACGGTCGTCGGGTCGGGACCGAACGGCGCGAACCCGCACCACGAGGCGGGTTCGCGGGTCATCGCCGACGGCGACCTGGTGGTGCTGGACTTCGGCGGGCTCCGGTACGGGTACGGGTCCGACACCACGCGCACCGTGAGCGTCGGGGAGCCGAGCGCCAAGCAGCAGGAGGTGCACGACGTCGTGCGCGCCGCCCAGCAGGCCGGGGTCGACGCCGTCCGGCCGGGGGTGGCGTGCCAGGACATCGACCGAGCCGCGCGAGCCGTCATCTCCGAGGCCGGGTACGGGCCGCAGTTCCTCCACCGGACCGGGCACGGCATCGGCGTCACCACCCACGAACCGCCGTACATGGTCGAGGGCGAGACTCAGCCGCTCGTGCCGGGGATGTGCTTCTCCGTCGAGCCCGGCGTCTACCTGGCCGGGGAGTTCGGGGTGCGGATCGAGGACATCGTCACCGTCACCGACGACGGCGTCCGGCGGCTGAACAACACCGACCACGGGCTGCGGGTGGTGAGGTAGGCCTCGGTGGCGGTCGCGGGGATAGGTAAAGCTCGTTGACACGTCGCTCGGACGTGTAAAAATCGGGCGCCATTCTTTACCTATCGGGACACAGGCACGTCTGGGCCGCCCGCGATTGAAGGTTGAGGCGGCCTCAGCCTTCAATCTCGCGGCCGAATGATGCTCAGCCTGCAGTGTCAGGCCCTTCATCGTCAGACCGCGTGCGGTCGACCGCGAACGCCGGGAACTGCTCGCGCACCTTGCGGATGGCCGCCGCGAGCTCGGGGATGACGCGGGGTTCCTCGTCGAGAACGGCTTCGAGCCGGTCCGCTTCTTCGGGGCTCAGGTAGATCACGCGCTCCGACTCGGGGAGGTCAAACCACGCGGGGTTGGGGTACTCGGGGGTGGGCATGATGCGCTCCTCTCGATCGATGGCACCAGAGTCCCGCACTCGTTGGTGTTGCCGCCTGTTGATTCCGGTCCCCAACGGCGTTCGCGTCACACAGCGCCGGCCGGACGCGGCGTCCGCTGGCGCGACGTGACTCAGTGTGAGCGGCGCGGCTCGGGGACCTCGATCGTGATCCCACCGGGACGGTTCTGGAAGATGTCGATCACGAAGGCCGGGACAGATGTGCCGTACACGTCGCAGAGGGCTACGAGCGTCGAGAGGCGGGGGTTCGCGGGCGTTCGTTTAGTCCGGTCTGACAGGCCGGACTCGAGGAGCTGGTAGTGGTTGCGGTTCATGCCTGCCTGGTGGGCGACCTGTTCCTGCGTCAGCCCCGCTGCCGCGCGCAAGGCACGCAGCCGATCGGCAAGGGCGTCGGCAAGCCGACGCTCGAGCTGCGATTCCTGGGGCACCTGTTCACCCTCGCCGGGTATGCACGGCGCGTCAGCCTTGTAAACACGGTATTAGCGTGGCTAGCCTCCGGGCGGGAGGCCGTGCTGATGCGGTCCCTTCAGCCTCGCGCACCACCTTTGGGGGACACCGCTATGCCAGCTTCCGACTCGTTCCTGGCGGACTTCCGGCGGCGTCACTGGGCGGTGGACGGCGAGGTTGTCGCCGGGCTGAAGCCGCTCGGGTACTACAGTCCAGCTTCGGGTCGAGCGCTCGAGGTCGCAGTGGCACATGCGGAGTCGAAGCCGACCAAGGCGGACGCTCGGCGATTGTGGAACGAGCGGCACCGTGGACGGTCGACTGGTGTCCTGCTGGTCGTCATCTACCCCGGCTCCGAAGGTGAAGACCGTGCGGAGGTCGTCGGCCTCTACGACGACGGCTCTGTCGCCGATCTCGAGCTGTCACTCATCGAGCGCCGCCTTGCGGAGGCGCTCGACGCCGCGGCCGTCCATGAGGCCCAGGAGCTGATGACCGGCCTCTTCGAGATCGCAGAGGGCGGCGTACAGGGGCTGCGTAACAAGGGCCTGTTCGCATCGCACGCGCTCGAGGTGAACACACCGGAGCGAAGCGACTGGGGCGAAGCCGCCTCATCGGCCCGAGTGGTGCGCGGAACGCGCGGCGAGGACTTGCTGCGTGCGCTCGGCTGGGCGATCACGCCGGCGGGCGGTGATCTGCTGCTCCGGCCCCAGGGGCGCGAACGCGATCGTGCTGTCGCAGTGCTGCTCGAGGGGGATGAGGTCTTCGATCGTCCCGCGTTCCGCTATGGTCTCGGCGTATCGCCGGTTGAGCACGGGCTGGAGGTCGCCCGCCAGCAGGAGCTTCCCTGGGTGCTGGCCGTTCGCGGTGCGACAGTTCGACTCTATGCGGCCGATCCGGACGTCGGCGTGACACGCACGGGAGCTGCATCCTTCACCGAGCTCACCGTCAATCTACTCGACGACGACAGTCTCGCCTACGTGTGGCTCCTGCTCACGCCGCAAGCGCTCGAAGTCGGCGGTACCGCGGGGGACATTCTGCGTGACTCGCGCGAGCATGCCACGAGCCTTGGCGAGCGGTTGCGAGAGCGGATCTACCGCGACGTCATCCCGGACCTCTCCGAGACGATCGCCGCGAAGCTCGGAAAGCTGGACGAGAAGGGGCTCGACGATGCCTACCACCACACGCTCGTCGTGCTGTTCCGATTGCTCTTCGTCGCCTACGCGGAGGACCGCGGCCTCCTTCCCTACGGCCTTCGCACTCCCGCGGGGGCCGTGTATACACGGATATCCTTGAAGACTCGGGCAATCGGCTACGCGGATCAGCTCCGCGATGGCGTGACTCCCAGGTATGACGGTCACGCGACCGACGTCTGGGACGACCTGACATCGATCGGGGACGGCGTCTACCACGGTCACGTCAGCTGGGGCGTGCCGGAGTATGGCGGTGCCCTGTTCCGCCAGGACTCCGGTCCAGGCCGGGAGCTCGCCGGCATCACGCTGAGCAACCGGGAGATCGAGCCGGCGCTCGTGGCGCTGCTGGTCGACACCGGTCGTGACGGGACGCTCGGCCCGGTGGACTTTCAGGCCCTGTCGGTGCGTGAGTTCGGAACGATCTACGAGGGGCTGCTCGAGTCGTCGCTCTCGCTCGCGCCGACAGACCTGACGCTCGACAAGAACGATGCGTACGTGCCCGCGAAGCCGGGCGACGAGGTGATCGTCCCGGCAGGAAAGGGGCTCTTCCCAGATGAGGGTGTAGGTCGGGCTGGCGCGTCGGTCCGCGGGTAGGTGTCGAGGTCTCCCGAAGATGGAAGTTCTGACGCTCACCATCTGGAAGACCTCGACGTGCTTGACGCTACCCCGCCGGCTGGATTCGGCCACCCCGACCTGACGACCTTCGCCCGACTCGACGGCCTCGGCCTGGTTGTGGTCGGCCAGCGCCTTGAGCTCGACCGTGCCGTCCTCGCGTGCCGCGTTGTCGAGCCCGACCGCTGGTGCCGCCGCTGCGGCGGGGAAGGTCTTGCACGTGACAGCGTGGTTCGGCGACTCGCGCACGAGCCGCTGGGCTGGCGCCCGACCGTCCTCGAAGTCCTCGTGCGCCGCTACCGGTGCCGCGAGTGCGGACACGTGTGGCGACAAGACACCACCGCGGCGGCCGAACCGCGCGCGAAGTTGTCGCGAGCCGGGCTGCGGTGGGCGCTGGAAGGGATCGTCGTGCAGCACCTGACCGTGGCCCGTGTCGCCGAAGGTCTCGGAGTCGCGTGGGACACCGCGAACGACGCCGTTCTGGGCGAAGGGCAGCGTGTCCTGATCGATGACCCGGCCCGGTTCGAGGGTGTGGCCGTGATCGGCGTCGATGAGCACGTGTGGAGGCACACCAGGCGGGGTGACAAGTACGTGACCGTGGTCATCGACCTCACCCCGGTCCGCGACGGCACCGGGCCCGCGCGGTTGCTGGACATGGTCGCCGGCCGTTCCAAGTCCGCGTTCAAGACCTGGCTCGCGGCCAGGGCGAAGGCGTGGCGTGACGGCGTGGAGGTCGTTGCGATGGACGGGTTCACCGGGTTCAAGACAGCCGCCGCTGAGGAGGTCCCGGACGCGGTCGCAGTGATGGATCCCTTCCACGTCGTGCGGCTGGCCGGCGACGCCCTCGACCGGTGTCGGCGACGCGTCCAGCTGCGGATCCTTGGCCACCGCGGGTTCAAGGACGACCCGCTCTACAAGACCAGGCGGACCCTGCACACCGGCGCCGGCCTGCTCACCGACCGTCAGGTCGAGCGGATCACTGCCCTGTTCACCGACGACCAACACGTCGAGGTCGAAGCGACCTGGGGCATCTACCAACGCATGATCACCGCCTACCGCCACGAAGATCGTCGCCGTGGCCGCGAGCTGATGGACAAGCTCATCACCGAC
Organism: Luteimicrobium album; assembly: GCF_030161555.1. Classification (GTDB taxonomy): domain Bacteria; phylum Actinomycetota; class Actinomycetes; order Actinomycetales; family Cellulomonadaceae; genus Luteimicrobium; species Luteimicrobium album. The sequence goes on along the minus strand of NZ_BSUK01000001.1, from coordinate 858,980 downwards.
CTGAGCGCCGGCGTCCCGAAGACGCTGACCGAGTTGATCACGCTGGGCCGGACGCTGACCAAGCGCGCCGCCGACGTGCTGGCCTACTTCGACCGGCCCGGCACATCCAACGGCCCGACCGAGGCCCTGAACGGCCGGCTCGAACACCTCCGCGGGTCCGCCCTCGGATTCCGCAACCTGACCAACTACATCGCCAGATCCCTCCTGGAGACCGGCGGCTTCAGACCCCGACTACACCCTCGATTGGGATGAGCCAGGAAAGGTCTACTTCCACAATGCGTCCGGGGCGCGCAAAGCCACCGGTTCCTACTTTACGAAGGAATTCGCGGTCGAGCACCTGCTCCAGACGGCGCTCGACCCCACGCTCGCCGAACATCTCGACCGCGTCGCGGTGCTCCTCGACGACGGCAAGGAAGGGGACGCCGCCGAGGCGCTCTTCGACTTCCGTGTTGCTGACATCGCGATGGGATCGGGCCACTTCCTGGTCGCTGCGGTGGACCACCTCGCGGCAGCGATCAGTGGGTTCCTCGATCGCCGACCGATCCCAGAGGTGCGAGCGGAACTCGATCGGATCCGGTCCGCAGCGTTCGAAAAGCTCGCAGCCGTCGGGATCAGCGGTGCCGATGCTCCCGAGATCACACACGAGGCGCTTCTTCGCCGTCAGGTCGCTCGACGCTGCATCTACGGCGTCGACATCAACGAGATCGCCGTCGACCTCGCGCGGCTGGCATTGTGGATCCACACGTTCGTCCCCGGCCTGCCCATGTCTTCCCTCGATCACGGGCTGGTCCACGGGAACTCACTCACCGGAATCGGCACGATCGACGAGGCGCTCGACGCGCTGGAGCCGGAGCGGGTCGGCGGGTTCGCGGGGGTCCAGAGCCTCTTCGGCGACGCTATTGCGGATGCAATGGCTGCGACCGGTGAGCCGCTCGCGCGGGCGGCCCGGATCAGCGAGGTCTCGGTCGCTGAGACGCTCGAGGCGGAGAAGCTCGCGGCCAACGCTGCTGCGGAGGTCGCTCCCGTTGCTCGCGTGTTCGATGCGATCGTGGCCGCACGTGGTGGCGTACATGCGCTCCGCCTGCGGGAGATCGCGGCGATGGGCTGGGAGCGACTTGTCGCGGCCGGAGGGCGAGCCGATGTCCGGGAGGTCGTCGGCTCGTTGAAGCCCGTCCACTTCCCAGTCGCGTTCCCCGAAGCCTTCCGGCCGGGGCGAGTTCGACCGGGGTTTGACGTGATCCTTGGCAACCCGCCATGGGAGGAAGCCACCGTCGAAGAAGACAAGTTCTGGGGGATGCATGACCCACATCTCCGCGCTGCCTCCTCGGCCGAGTCCAGCAAGAGGATCGAGGTCCTGCGGCGAGCCCGCCCTGACCTCGTTGCCGAGCTCGACAATCAGCGCGCGGTTGCCGAAAGGTATCGCCACTACCTTCTCAACGGCCCGTATCCCGGGATGGGCACGGGGGACCCCGACCTCTACAAAGCGTTCTGCTGGCGGTTCTCCAGTCTCGTTCGGAGCCAAGGGCGGATTGGCGTGGTCCTCCTCGAAGTCCCTTCGCAACCAAGGGTTCGGCGCCTTGGCGACTGTCGCTCCTTCCGTCGGCTGCGACGACGATCTACTTTGCGGTGAATGAGAAGGAATGGATCTTCACCGACGTCAACCCTGGCTGGCCAGTTGCACTGATGACCTCTCAGGTCGGTGCCGCGACCCCCTGCTGCGCGTGGCGGGCCCGTACCGCGACCAGCGGTCCTTCGGACGTGGCCGAGCGGGTGCTCCCACCGACATCCCGATCGCTCGATTGGCTGAAGTCGATCCGCTCATGTGCGTGCCGGTTGTCGACAGTGACGAGGCGCTCGGCATTTTCGCCCAGCTCATCACACATCCGCCAATCGGAGCGGCGCGGCCGGATTTTGATGTGCGACCAGCCACAGAACTCCATGCCACGAACGATGGGAAGAAGCGCTTCTTTACGAACCGGGCCTCGGACTGGCCGGTCTATAATCACCTCAATGTCGGGCATTTCGTCTTTGAACCCGGTGTTGGTGCCTTCAACCATGTGGATTGGGCATCTGCCACGGCAGAATTGCAGCGTCGGCGTTTGAATACGTTCACGCGTAACGACTCTCCAATGCGTGGAATCCCGCGTGACGTCGTTGCGGATGCTTCGACATTGCCTGCGCGAAACCCGCGGATCCTCATTCGTGATGTGGTGCATTCGTCGAATCCGCGCAAGGTCTGGGCGGCGCTCGCGCCAGCGGATGTCATCGTTACCAACAAGGCGCCGTACCTCGTATTTCTCAACACGCCGCTGATCGTGCAGGCGTATCTGCTGGGCGTCTTGGGATCGGCGACCTGCGATTGGTTCGGTCATCTTCGCATAAATCTCAACTTGAACTTCTTCATTTTCAACACCATTCCCATTCCCTTGTTCGACGCTCGCGACGACCGCGCTGCCCGACTCGCAACACTCGCGGGCCGCCTCGCACTCATGAGTGAAGGCGACTACGGCGAGTGGGTCGCCCTTGGACGCCCTATTGAAGATCCCGGTGAACGCGCTGAGTCGATCGCAGAGCTCGATGCCATCGCCTCGCTTCTGTATGGCTTGTACGACGCGCAGCTTGAGCTCGTCTTCGACCGGCCCACTCGGTCATCCGTCGCGGACGTTCGGCGCTACCGCGAGAAGTGGTTGGCGGGCGATGTCGTATGAGCAATCGTCCGGAGTTCGCCACCAACAATCCGGTGGCGCCAGGCTCGGCGATTCCGGGAGAGACGGTCGCTGATGCGATCACGGGCCTCGTCGACGGACTGGTCGCCAAGCTCAAGGAGCCTCCGCGGTTGGACGTTGCAACGGCGTACTTCAACGTCGGGGGCTTCAACCTGTTGGCCGAGGCGCTTGAGACCGTCGGTCCGGTTCGTCTGCTTCTCGGCAGCGAGCCGTCGGAGTTCGAGGTCCGCAGCACCATCACCCCGCTGAGCGTCCGCGAGGCGCACCGAGGCGACCCGCGACGAGACGAGGCAAATGCCGCCTACCTCGGCGCGCTCGCCCAGGACCGCGACCTCGTGGGCTTCGGTCGAGAGGCTGACTCGGCGTCCGAACGCCTCGTCACCTGGCTGCGTCGGGGCGATGTCGAGGTCCGGCGTCTCACCCGGGGGTTCCTGCACGGCAAAGCTTTCATCCTCCGACACGACGGCGACGCAGCTCTCGCGGGGTCGGCCAACCTCACGTACGCGGGGCTCGCGCGGAACAAGGAGCTTGTTCTCGGGGTCTACCACCCGTCCACCGTCGACCGGGTCCACGAGTGGTTCGAGGAGCAGTGGGGCGAGGCCGAGGACTTCGACCTCGCGGATCTCTACGAGGCGCGCCGCGTTCCGCACAACCCTTGGCACGTCTTCCTGCGTATGCTGCTCGCTCTCTACGGCAACGACCTCGACACCGACCTCAAGACAACCAACGAGCTCGGACTGTCGGACTTCCAAGTAGACGGTGTGTGGCGCGCGCAGCGCATCCTCGACCGACGGGGCGGCGTGATCGTCGCGGACGAGGTCGGCCTCGGCAAGACGTTCATCGCCGGTGAACTCATTCGGCAGGCGGCGGTTGTCCGGCGGCAAAAGGTCCTCGTCATCGCTCCTGCGACTCTGCGAGACTCGACCTGGAACCCGTTCCTGCGCGAGAAGAACATTCGCGCTGACGTCGTTTCGTATGAAGAGTTGGTCCGAGAGCTCGACACCGCCGGGACAGCTGCGTCGAAACTTCAGGACCTCGACGAGTACGCGATGGTTGTCGTCGACGAGGCGCACAACCTCCGCAACGCCGCGACCCAGCGTGCTGACGCGATGCGGGAGCTCCTCGGCGGATCGGTGGGGAAGGACCTGCTGCTCCTCACCGCGACTCCGGTCAACAACAGCCTCCAGGATCTGCAGACTCTCGTCGGCTACATCAGCCCCTCGGATACCGCCTTCGCCGACGTCGGGGTACGCAGCGTCCGCCAGTACATCGGCACCGCCATGGCGCTCGACCCTGAGGAACTCAGCGGACAGCACCTCTTCGAGCTGCTCGACGCCATCGCAGTCCGTCGCACCCGACGCTTCATCAAGACCCAGTACCCGAACGCACTGATCAACGGCAAGCCGATCGTGTTCCCACAGGCCGTCGTCCAGCGTGTCGACTACGACCTCGACGCGGTGCTGCCGGGCTTCTTCGGAATCTTCGCGCACGCGCTGGGCGCTGACCGCGACGAGATCGGTGCGGTCCGCCCTGGCGGGGAGCCCGACCCGGACGTCCTCACGATGGCGCGCTACGTGCCTTCGCGCTTCCTCCTCGGCTCGGCCCCGGAGGAGCAGTTCCAAGTGCAGAATGCGGGGCTGCTCCAGTCCGCCCTGCTCAAGCGGTTCGAGTCGTCGGCCATCGCCTTCACGCGCACCGTCCGCACGATGATCGCGTCACAGGACCAGTTCCTCGCTGCGCTCGACGGCGGCTGGGTGCTGACGGGCGACGCACTGCGGTCCTGGGTTGCGAGCGACACCGACGACGTCGACCAGTTGGTCGCCGAGCTCGACGACGAAGCGCGAGACAACGCACAGCCCGCGACCACCTACGACGTCGCCGCGCTGCGTGCGGCGGTCGAGTCCGACCGAGCCCTGCTCGACCGGCTCGCCGCCGCGTCGGGCACCGTGACGGCAGCGAACGACCCCAAGATCGACGCACTCGTCGAGAGACTCGCCGAGATCGCACACTCCGCGCGGCAGGAGGGGATCGGTGACGAGGACACCCGCGATCGGCGCAAGGTCCTGATCTTCACGTACTTCGCCGACACGGCGCAGCACATCCACGATGCGCTTTGCCATCGCATCGATACCGACGAGCGTCTGGCGGCCTATCGAGGACGCCTCGTCATGGCCACGGGACGCGACCGCGACGAGCGCCAGAAGGCGATCGTCGGCTTTGCTCCACGCACAGCGGGCACCGCCCAGAACGAGGACCTGTTCGACATTGCCGTTGCGACCGACGTCCTTTCCGAGGGGGTCAACCTTCAGCAGGCCGGCCGGATCATCAACTACGACCTGCCGTGGAACCCCATGCGCCTTGTGCAGCGGCACGGCCGAGTCGACCGCATCGGGTCGCCGCACCGTCACATCTACCTGGCGTGCTTCTTCCCTGACGACGAGCTCGAGGACCTGCTCGATTTGGAGGCGCGCCTCCAACGCAAGATCAACCAGGCGGCGGCAGCGTTCGGCACGTCGGCGATCCTCCCCGGTGTCGAGGAGGTCGACCGTGTCCTCGCGGAGACCCGCGACCAGATCACCCGGCTACGGGAGGAGGAGGCCTCGCTGTTCGGCGACGAGGTCGGCGCAGCGGCTTCATCGGAGGAGTTCCAGCGGCGACTCGCGCGAGCGTTCTCCTCGTCACCCGTGACCAAGAGGGCCGTCGAGAACCTCCCCTGGGGTGCGGGCTCGGGAATCGTTCGTGACGGCGACGGACCGGGGATCGTGTACTGCGTGCGGATCGCGGACCATCCGAGGCCACAATTCCGGTACGTGCCGCTCGAGCATGCCGACGACGGGCACTACGAGCCGCGACGGCTTGAAGGCAAGCCCGAGATCGTCGACAGGTTGCTCGCCTGCCTCACTCATGCCGACCCAAGAAGCCCGGACGCGGAGGCGGTACTCCCGCGAGAGTTGCATGACGCCGTCCTCGACACGTGGCCGCTCGTCCAGCAGGCGATCTACGACGACTGGATGGCGCAGGCTGACCCTGCGACCGTCGAGCCATCGATTCCCCGCGCGATGCTCGACGCGAGCGAGCTCATCCGATGGCACGGGGGATTCCTAGGTGAACGCCAGGACGCTCTCGTCCAGCGCTACGGTCAGGTCGTCGACAACCGGATCGTGCGCGATGTCCGAGGAACGCTACGGCGTTACGAGGGTGAGGCCGAGGCAGGAGTGCGGGCGCTCGCGGAGCTCGCCGACGCGCTGCGGCTACCGATCCCTGTTCCCGTCGAGCCGCTGCCTGAGATCGAGCTCGACGATGTCCGCGTGCTCTGCTGGATGGCGGTCCAGGGGCGCCCTGAGCGCGGTCCCTAGTCGCGGGCTACTGTCGGTGGTGAGGGCTACCGTTCACCTACCGTCGAGAGCAGGAGTTGGGCATAGTCCCCATCGTCGTCACCAGCATGACACCCGCCGAGGCACGAGCCCGGCGCGAGGAGATCGTCCGTCGTGTGGGCGGCGACGAGTCGGCGTTCCGTGACCGAGCGGAGGTGTATCTGCTGTCCGCTGAGGAGCTCGCGCTGTACGACGAGCTGGAGAACCTCGACTTCCTCCTCGGGGAGTGAACGACGAGGGGCTGATCGGCGAGGCGCGGCAATTCGCCACCGAGCTCTCCGCCACGGTGCAGGGCCTCGTGCCTGACTGCGCGCCCTTCTCGGTTCAGAGTGTCGGGCGCCGCATCGCGGTCGAGCAGGAGCCTGACACCGGCATCCCCTTGCGGGTGACTGGGCGACCGCTTCTGACGCTCAAGGTCGTGATGCGCCTTGAGGGCGATACGTCCGGTCAGTACCTCGCTGTTGAGAGCTCGAGCTTCGTGGTCTACGAGGGCGACAGGGCCGCTGGCGAGCCACTGTTCCGCTATGACTACGTCCGGTCGCCGGTGTCGGAGATCCTGGCCGCCCACCTCCAACTGCACGCTCACCGCGATGCGATCGCCTACGTTATGGCACAGACCGGCACGTTGTCAGCCCGTGGGAAGCGCCGAGCGAAGAAGGCATCCGTACCGCATCTTGCTGAGCTGCACTTCCCGCTCGGTGGCCATCCGTTCCGCCCCTGCCTCGAGGACCTCCTCGAGATGCTGGTCTCCGAGTTCGGCGTCGACTGCTCGAAGGAGGGACGCGAGGCGCTTCGCCGGGGTCGTGAGAAGTGGCGACGACAACAGACGCGCAGCGTCGTCCGCGACGCGCCCCAGGATGCGGTCGACATCTTGAGGGAGCTGGGCTATCGAATCGAGCCTCCCGCACCGGCGCCGGCGAGCAACATCGCTCGGCTCCGCGCATTGTAGCGTCGCGGGGCGAGGTTCCCCGCCTGATGCCCCGCTCGTAGGCTCGACCCGTGCCGAAGTCCCGCCGCAACCGTCCGCACCCGCGCCCGCAGCGCCGTCGGGAGCCCGCGCACTTGAACCGGCAGATCTCGGGCACGGAGGAGCAGGCGCTGTTCGAGTCCATCCGTCGCGGCCTGCGCGCCGACGCCCCGGGTGAGCTGCTCATGCTGGTCAGCGGGATGCTCGCGCTCCATGATCCGCGCGTCGTCGCCCCGGACCGGTCGCCCGACGACGTGGCCGCGGCCCGCGCGTCGTTCGTCACGTCGTTCATCGACCTGACCGACGCGGAGACCACCGCGGCGCTCACCGTGATGCGTGTCCTCCTGCCCGACGACGCCGCCGACCTGGTCGCCGCCGTCGACACCGAGCTCCGGACCCGACGCCACCCCATGCCGGCCTGGCTGCCGACGCTCGCCCAGGCGCGCGTCGTCGGCGACGTGTGGAAGCTCGTGGAGGACACCCGCGACGGGGACGACTACGTCATCCCGCTCGTCCTGCCCACGGGCGAGCCGCTCACGACCGTCGTGTACGTCGACCACAACATGGGCGGGCTCGTGAAGGACGCGTTCGCTCTCGACGCCCCGCTCGACGACGTTCTCGACGCGATGCGCACCAACCTCGCCCCGAGCCAGACCCTGGCGCCCACCGACGCGGCCGAGGCGCGCGCCGTCGTCGACGACGCGAATCGCCTCAGCCTCAGCACGTACCCGCAGGTCGAGTCGGAGACCTGGCCGCTGAGCCGCCCGTTCGTCGAGTGGGTCCTCACCCTCCTGCCCGACGGCGGTCGCGCACCCGAGCTGCGCGAGTGGACGCCCGCGGAGCTCGAGTCGCTCGAGGGGGAGTTCTTCGCGTCGTCGTTCGGCCAGGAGCTGGGGAGCGACGCCACCGCGCGCGGCATGCCGCGGCTGCTGTTCGAGCTCGTCAGCAGTTACACCGGTGGAGACCCGCTGCGGTGGAGCGCCGTGAACGTCGAGATCCTGCTCGCCCAGCTCGTCCCGTCCAGGGTCATGGTGCCCGACGACGTCCTCGCCGTCGTCCCCGACCTGCTGCGGGCGATCATCCCGTTCGCGCACGCACGCCGGGGCGTCGCCGCGCAGAGCACGGTCGAGGCGCTCGAGTCGGTCGACGAGTTCGAACCTGTGTACCGGGAGCTCGTCGGCTCCGAGTACCGGAGCGAGGTTCTCGCCGCGCTGCGCGATCTCGCCGACCCCGAGGGCGTCCTGCTCGACGAGCTCGCCGCGCTCGTCGGCGGGCGCGAGGCGCTGGACACCCTCGACGACGAGCCGCTCCCCGACGAGCCGTTCGCGTGGGACGGGATCCCCGACGACGTGCACGAACGCGTCGGCGAGATGCTCGCTCTGTGCGACGACGTCGCGGACCGGCTCCTCGACGTCGAGCACCAGACGGCGATGCGGCGGTTCCTCGCGCGGGTCGCCGCCGCGGACCCTGCGATCTTCCGACGTCGGGCCTCCGTCGAGCGCGGAGCCGCGGCCGTCGCGTGGGCTGTGTGCCGGGCGAACGACACCGTCGGGCCGTATCACGGGCTCGAGGCGGGCGAGCTCATCGAGGCGTTCGGGACGGGCGGGTCGGTGTCCCAACGGGCCCAACCCCTGTTGAAGGCGCTCGGCGTCAATCCCTACGCGGCGCCCTCGTGGCGAGGTGGCTACGGGCTCGGGTCCGCAGATCTGCTTGTCTCGGAGCGTCGTCGTGCACTGATGGACGAGCGGGACATGCTGACAGGGGAGGGCGAGGGCGTCGACGACTGGTGAGCGTGTCGCCCCGACCACACGATCGACGCGTTCGGCTACCGCCTCGACGAGCCCTGCGGGCGACCGCTACTGCCCGACCGGCTGATCGCCGTCGGGCTCGTTGGCCCCGCCGTCGGGCGGATCGTCGCCGACGGTGTCGCTGTAGGTGCGGGCGGACGTTCGTGGAGAGTCGAGGTCCACCAACGACGAGATGCCCGGCGAAGCCGGGTTCTGCCCGGCACTGTGCTCCTCCTGCGAGCGCCGGCCGACCCGCCTACGCTCGCCGGGTGAGGCCGTTCGTCCTGCTGGCGACGCGCGCCGACGACGCCGTCGCCGACGCGGAGTACGAGGCGTTCCGGCGCTACGGCGGGCTCGAACCGGGCGAGCTTGTGCGGGTCCGCCTGGAGGAGACCCCGCTCGAGGACGCGCTCCCCGGCTTCGACCCGGCCGACCACTCGGGCGTGATCATCGGCGGCGGACCGTTCAACGCGAGCGACCCGCCGGAGCAGAAGTCCGCCGTCCAGCTCCGGGTCGAGGCCGAGCTGGGCAGGGTCCTCGATGACGTCGTGGCCCGTGACCTTCCGCTGCTCGGCGCGTGCTACGGGGTGGGGCTGCTGGGGACGCGGTTCGGCGGGGTCGTCGACGGCACGTACGCGGAGCCGATCGGCGCGGTCCCCGTGACGCTTACCGACGCGGGGCGTGCCGACCAGTTGCTCGAGAGACTCCCGCCGACGTTCGACGCGTTCGTCGGCCACAAGGAAGCCTGCACCGAGCTGCCGGCGGGCGCGGTGCTCCTGGCGAGCTCGCCGGCCTGCCCGGTGCAGCTGTTCCGCCTCGGCCGGAACGTGTACGCGACGCAGTTCCACCCCGAGCTGGACGTGCCCGGCATCGTCGAGCGGATCCGTGCGTACCAGTACGACGGCTACTACCCGCCGGCTGAGGTGGACGCAGTCGTCGCGTCGGTCGAGGGGCAGGACGTCACCGTGCCGGGCCGGATCGTGGCCAGGTTCGTCGAGCTCTTCGCCCGTTGACCCGCCTGGGCGCCGTGCCCACACCGTGGACGCACCGGCCGCCGTCGTGAGCGTCGTGCTACGGTGCTGGACGTGATCAACCGTTGGTATTGGCGCTTTACGCCGGCTCCGGGTGGAGCCTGGCGGGCCTGCGCCTGACCAACACCCCCGGAGCCAGCACAGGGCCTTGGACGCGACGCGTCCGGGCCCTTCGTCGTTCAGACGGGCCGGCTCGGGCGAGCCGGTGAGCGGATCCCGGCTGGACGGCACACGACCGACCAGCCCTGCCGCACCCGAAGGAGCCACCGATGTCCATCACTGCCGCGAGCACGAGCGCCAGTACCACGCCCGACGGCAGTACCGTCGACGACATGAGCGCGGACCCCACCCGTCCCGAGCTGCAGGCCAGCACCAGCGACCTGCGCATCCGGGAGATCGACGCCCTCGTCCCGCCCCGGGACATGCTCGACGAGCTGCCCCTCGGCACGGCGCGCTCGGACCTCGTGACGCAGTCGCGCCGCGAGATCCGTGACGTCCTCTCCGGCGACGACGACCGCCTCCTCGTGATCGTCGGCCCCTGCTCGATCCACGACCCCGTCGCCGCGCTCGACTACGCGGGGCGACTGGCCGCCGTCGCGCACGAGCTCGCGGACGACCTCCTCGTCGTCATGCGCGTGTACTTCGAGAAGCCGCGCACGACGGTCGGGTGGAAGGGTCTCATCAACGACCCGCACCTCGACGGCTCGCACGACGTGCGCCACGGGCTCGAGCTGGCGCGGAAGGTCCTGCTCGGCGTCCTCGACGCGGGCGTGCCGGCGGCCACGGAGTTCCTCGAGCCGACCAGCCCCCAGTACATCGCCGACGCCGTGTCGTGGGGCGCGATCGGCGCGCGCAACGTCGAGAGCCAGGTGCACCGCCAGCTCGCGTCGGGCCTGTCGATGCCGGTCGGCATGAAGAACGCGACCGACGGCGACGTGCAGACGGCCGTCGACGCGTGCATCGCCGCGTCGAGCGAGCACACGTTCTTCGGGCTCGCCGCGGACGGGCGTGCCGCCGCCGTCGAGACCACCGGGAACCCCGACTGCCACGTCATCCTCCGTGGCGGGCGGGGTGGCCCCAACTACGCCGCCGACGACGTCGCGTCCGCCCTCGACGTCGCGCGCGCCTCGCACCTGGGGGCGCCGTGGAGCAGGGGGTCGTCGTCGACGCGTCGCACGGGAACTCGGGCAAGGACCACGTCCGGCAGGCGGAGGTCGTGCGTGAGCTGGCCGCGCGTCTGGCGACGGGGGAGCGCGGGATCACGGGTCTCATGATGGAGAGCTTCATCGAGGCGGGCGCCCAGGCTCCGGCGCCGAGCGGCCTCGTGTACGGCAAGTCCGTCACGGACAAGTGCATCGACTGGCCGACGACGGCGGACCTGCTCCGCGAGCTCGCGGGCTCGGTCCGCGCGCGTCGGGCGCTCTGAGCTCGCCCGCCCGTCGAGCTGTCAGAACGTCGTGCACACAGAGGGGCACCACGTTCTGACAGGTCGGGTCAGCCGAAGTGCGACGTGCCGGGCGCCCAGGCCGTCACGGTGCCGTGGCCGCCGGCGAGCAGGTCGAGGTCGGTCGGCGGGTCGCTGACGGCCCCGGGTTCCGGGGCGATCGAGGTGACGGGCCGGGTCGTCGTCGGCGCACCGGGTCCGACGGCGAGCCGGACCTCGGCGGTGGTCGCGGGGACGTGCCCGGTCGAGTCGGGCGCGGTCGACGACGCGTCCCACGACACCACCGCCAACGCCCGCCCGCGCGGGGGCACGACGACACGGTGCGCTCCCGGGTCCTGGGCCATGTACGAGTTCCCGTGGCTCACCTGTACATCGAGCTTCGCGTGGGTCAGGGTGGCGAACCCGATCTCCGGGTAGCCGTCGAGCGCGCAGGGCGCGTCCGACGCATTGGTCGCCCCGACGACGAGCGCCCGGTGCCCGAGCCCGGCGTCCTGCCCGACGAGCGTGAGGTCGAGGTCCGCTGGGCGGCACGCCGAGGCGTCTGGGTCGTCGGCCCAGCGGGCGCCCGCGTCCACGGTGGCGTGCCCGGGGGCGTCGGCGACCGGGAGCGACTTCCCGCCGCCGCGCACCGTGACCCGCTCGACAGGCATGCCGTTGGCCCGCGCGACGTCCGCGACGGGCACGAGGTCGGACGCTCGCGCGACCGCCACCTCGACGGGCCCGGTGCCGTCGGCGCGGACCCCGACGACGCCCGGCGTCAGCGCGAGCCGGTACGCGGCGCGCATCGCCTCCGACGCGAGCGGCACGCCCGCCGGGCCCGTCGTCGCGTCGCCTGTGGGGGTCCACGCCAGAACGCGCACGTCGGCACCCGCCGGGGTCGTCGGGGCCACCCAGATCTCGGGCACCTCGGGATCGGTGGTCGCCGACGTGCCGGACGGGTCGGCCGCTTCGGCGACGAGCGTGCCGACCAGCTCCGCCGTCCCCTGCGCCCCGCGGGTCGCGTCGTTGACGACGACGACGCGCGGCCGCCCCGACGGCCGTTCCACCGTCGCGTCGGTGACGCCGGACAGGGTGCGCGCCCGCGCGGCGAGCCGGTCCGCCAGGTCGGTCGGGGCGGCCTGCGCTGCGGACGGGCCGCTCACGGTCCCACCGTGCGTCGTCGCCGGCTCGGCCGCGCAACCCGCGAGCACCAGGGCAGCGACGGCGACGACGGTTCCACCTGCGAGGACGGTCGGGGAGCGGCGCACCCGCCCACCCTAGGGAGGCGAGCGCCGCCGTCGTCGGCGGGACTTGTCAGAACCTCGTGACGGTATAGCGGGTTCAGGTTCTGACAAGCCCGGGTCCCACATGAGTTGTCAGAAGCTGGTGACGGTATAGCGGGTTCAGGTTCTGACAAGCCCGGGTGGTGAGGGTCAGAGCGCCACGAGCCGCGCGCCGCCGTCCGCCTCCACGACCGTGCCGCTGAGGTTGCGGTTCGTCGCGACGAGCGTGACGACCTCCGCGACCTCGTCGGCGGTCGCGACGTGCCGCACGGGGACCGCGGCGGCGGTGGCGTCGAAGAACGCGGCGCGGGCGTCGTCGGGCAGGCCGGACCACCAGCCCGTGTCGACGACGCCGGGCGAGACGGCGTTGACGCGGATCGGTGCGAGCTCGACGGCGAGGGGCCGGACGAGCCCTTCGACCGCGGCGTTGAGCGCGCTGAGCCCTGCGGTCCCGGGCATGGCGGCGTGCGCGGAGATCGCCCCGAGCAGGGTGACGGACGCGTCGGGCGCGAGGTGGGGGAGCGCCGCCTGGAGCGTGGCGAGGTGCGCCCAGAACTTGGCGTCGAACGCCTGGCGGAGGACGTCGAGGTCGAGCTCGGCGAGCGTGCCCATGCCGAGCGACCCGCTGAGCGTGACGACGAGGACGTCGAGCGGCGCGAGCTGCGCGGCGAGGTCGGCGACGGTGGCGCGGTCGCTGCCGTCGGCCTGGTGGGCGGTGATCCGGGGGTCGAGGTCGGTGACGGCCTTGACACGTTCGGCGGACCGGCCGGCGACGTGGACGTCGTAGCCGCGGTCGGCGAGCAGATGCGCAGTCGCGAGGCCGATCCCGGAGGTGCCCCCGACGACGAGGGCGGTGCGTGCGATGCGGTCGGACATGGGGTGCTCCTGGAGGACGAGAAAGCGAGACGAACCGTCTCGGTTCGCTTTACGCTAGCATCGACGCATGGACGACGCCACCCCTCCCGCCCCGGGCGCCGCCGCAGCGAGGACAGCCGCCGCGCGATCCTGACCGCCGCCGTCGAGCTCGTGGCCGAGCACGGCTACGGGCCGCTGACCGTCGAGAAGATCGCCGCCCGCGCCGGCACCGGCAAGCAGACGATCTACCGCTGGTGGCCCACCAAGGCGGACGTCGTGATGGAGGCGCTCGTCGAGAAGGCGGACCTCCACATCCCCGTGCCCGACGACGGCTCCCTCCGCGCCGACCTGCGCGCCTTCCTCGATGCGAGCGTCGCGCTCGGCCGCGCCCCCAGGTCGTCGCCATCCTGCGGGCGCTCATGGCGGAGGCGCAGCTCGACGAGGCGTTCAGTCACCGGTTCTGGGACGGCTTCATCGAGAACCGCCGCGCTGCGCTGCGGACGGTGCTCGAGCGGGCCGCGGGGCGCGGCGAGCTCCCGGTCGGGGTGTCGGCGGACACGCTGCTCGACGTGGTGTTCGGGGTGATCTGGTACCGCGTGCTGACGGGCCGGGTGCTCGGGTCCGACGCGGTCGCCGACGAGCTGGTCGCGCTGATCACCCGCTGACGCGCACGGGCTCAGGGCGCGACGACACCGCGCAGCTTGTCCGGGTTCCGGACGACGTCGATCGCGGTGATCACGCCGTCGCGCACGGTGAGCGCCACGACCGACAGGACGTCCTGGGCGTCGCGGAGCACGAGCCCAGGGGCGCCGTTGACCAGCGCGGGCTCGACGGCGTGCGGAAGCCGCCAGCCGAGCAGGACCTGGGCGACCGCGTCCGCCCCCGCGACCGGGGCCCGTAGCGCGGGGACGCGTCCTCCGCCGTCGCCGCGCAGCACGACGTCGGGCGCCAGGACGTGCACGAGCGCGGCCGCGTCCCCCTCGGCGCAGGCGCGGACGAACGCGTCGAGCGCGGCCCGTTGGTCGGCCGCCGTCGGCTCGAACCTCGGCACGCCCGAGCCCACGTCGCGGCGCGCTCGTGCCGCGAGCTGCCGCACCGCCGCGGGCGTCCGTCCGACGATCTCCGCGACCTCCTCGAACGCGAGGCCGAACACATCGTGCAGGACGAACGCCACGCGCTGCGCCGGCGACAGCCGCTCGAGCACCACGAGCAGCGCCATGCTCACGGACTCGTCGAGGTGACGCGGTCGGCGGGGTCCGCCACGTCGGCGCCGGCTGCCGTCCCGCCCGACGACGGCGCGAGCGGCGCGACGACGGGCTCCGGCAGCCACGTGCCCACGTACCGCTCGCGCCGGACCCGCGCGGAACCCAGCACGTCGAGCGCGAGGTGCGCGACCGTCGTCGTGAGCCACGCCGCCAGGTTTTCGATCGCGTCGGTGTCGGTGCGTCGTAGCCGGAGCCACGCCTCCTGGACGCAGTCCTCGGCGTCCGACCACGAGCCCGTCGTCGTGTACGCGAGGCGGAGCAGGCGCGGCCGCTCGGCCTCGAAGGCGTGCGCGAGGTCGTCGTCGCTCATGCGCGTCCGTCGCTCGCGAGCCACTGCTCGAAGGTCGTGCGTCCGATGACGTCCGCCTCGTCCGAGGTGAGCGCCCCGTCACGGAGCGCGCGCCCGGCCGCGCCTGGAAGCACGACGGGCGTGACGAGCGAGTGCCGTCCGGTGCCGCGCTTCCAGGCCCGCGCCAGGTCGCGCAGCTCGCGGACCTCGGGTCCGGTCACGACGGTCCGCGTGCCCGACGACGCGCGCTGGGCGACCCCTGCGACGACCGCCGCGACCTCGGCGGACGCGACCGGCTGCACCCGCATGGGCGGCGCGAACGTCAGGCCCAGGTGGGTGTAGCTCGTGAGGGTCGCCACCGCGAACTCGTGGAACTGCGTCGCGCTGACGGTGCTCCACGGGACGGGGCCGGACTCGACGAGGTGCTGCTGGGCCGTCTTCAGCTCGAAGTAGGCCATGGGCACAGCCTCGCACCCGACGATGTCGATCGACACGTGGTGCCCGACCCCGGCCGCGGCCTCGGCGTCGAGCAGCCGCTCGGTGCCGTCGACGAGCGTCCCGGAGGCGCGCTTGGTGCCGCCCGCGTTCGCAGCGTCCACGACGACGTCGCAGCCCGCGAGCGCGGCGGCGAGCCCCGGCCGGTCAGGAGGTCGACGGGGTGGTCGGAGTGGCGTGAGAGCGGGCGGACGTCGTGCCCGGCGGCACGCAGGACCGCGGCGACCTGGCGGCCGAGCGTCCCGGTGCCGCCGACGACGGCGACGGTGAGGGTGCGAGTGCCCCCGGTGGAGGGCCGAGCGGTGCTGGTGGTGGTGTCGGTGGTGTCCATGCCCTTCCGACGACGCAGCCCCGGCCCGTGTGACATCGGGGGCGCGTGAACGATGGTGGTGGCGAAGAATCCCGCACGCGATGCGGGAAGATTCCGGCATCGCCTGTTGTATACACGTGCACATCACCGTGCGAGGATGGGTTCATGACGACGACGCTCAGCCCCCGGCAGTCCGGGGCGCGGGCCGTCTACGACGCCCTGCGGACCGAGATCATCGACGGCACGCTCGCGCCCGACGAGCGGCTCTCCGAACCTGCGCTCGCGGCCCGGCTCGGGGTGTCGCGAACCCCCGTGCGCGAGGCGTTGCGCCGGCTCGAGGCGGAGACGCTCGTCGTCGAGCAGCCGACGGGCGGGGTGCGGGTCGCGCCGCTCGACGTCGCCGACGCCCGTCAGGTCTACGAGGTCCGGGCGCGGCTCGAGGGGCTGCTCGCGCGCCGTGCCGCCGAGCGTGTGGCCGGCTCCATGGCCGAAGCGCCCGACGACGGTGCCCCCGACCCCGCGGACGTCGCCCGCCTGGTCCGGCTCGTCGAGCTCATGGACGCGGTCCGCGACCACGACGACGAGGTCCTGCGGATCGGCGCGGAGTTCCACGCCGTCGTCGAGCGGCTCGCCGACGACCGGCTGTGCGCCGCGCTGCTCCGGCAGATCCGCGGCCACGTGGACCGCTACCGCACGCTCGCCACCCGGGAGCGCGTCGGGACCACCGCCCACGTCGACGAGCACCGCGCGGTGGCGCGCGCCGTCGTCGGGGGCGACCCGGACGCCGCCGAGGACGCGATGCGCGCCCACATCGACCAGAGCGCCGCGATGGCGACCCGCGCGCTCGCGCGTACCACGACGCCCGACGACCCCAGGCTCTAGCACCACCGGAAGAGAGGCACCATGCCCACCACCCACACCGTCCGCGTGCACCCCAGCGCGGACGACCTGCCCCGCGAGGACCAGCTCGCCTGGAAGCTCGCGGAGCTCGCCGCCGACCCCGTCGAGGTCACCCCCGAGGTGACGGACATGGTGATCAACCGGGTCATCGACAACGCGTCGGTGGCGGTCGCGAGCCTGACCCGCGCCCCCGTCGTCGCGGCCCGCGGGCAGGCGCTCGCCCACCCGTACGTGCCGGGCGCGACCGTGTTCGGCAGCCCGCTGACCACCCGCACGAGCCCTGAGTGGGCGGCCTGGGCGAACGGGGTCGCGGTGCGCGAGCTCGACTTCCACGACACGTTCCTCGCCGCCGAGTACTCGCACCCGGGCGACAACATCCCGCCGGTGCTCGCGGTCGCGCAGCACGCGGGGACGTCGGGTCGCGACTTCGTGCGCGGCGTCGCGACGGGCTACGAGATCCAGGTCGACCTGGCCCGCACCATCAGCCTGCACGCGCACAAGATCGACCACGTCGCGCACCTCGGGCCGTCGGCGGCCGCGGGCATCGGGACGTTGCTGGGCCTCCCGGCGCAGGTGATCTTCCAGGCGATCGGCCAGGCCCTGCACACGACGACGGCGACCCGCCAGTCGCGCAAGGGCCGCATCTCCACGTGGAAGGCCTACGCCCCGGCGTTCGCGGGCAAGGTCGCGGTCGAGGCCGTGGACCGGGCGATGCGCGGCCAGACCAGCCCCGAGCCCATCTACGAGGGCGAGGACGGCGTGATCGCCTGGCTCCTCGACGGCCCCGACGCGTCGTACGAGGTCACGCTCCCGGGCGTGGGCGAACCCAAGACCGCGATCCTCGACACGTTCACCAAGGAGCACTCGGCCGAGTACCAGGCCCAGGCGCTCATCGACCTGGCCCGTGCGCTGCACGCCGAGCACCCCTACCTCGCGGACCCGGCGAACGTCGCGCGGGTCGTCATCCACACGAGCCACCACACGCACTACGTCATCGGCTCGGGTGCGAACGACCCGCAGAAGTACGACCCGAAGGCGTCCCGCGAGACCCTCGACCACTCGGTGCCGTACATCTTCACGGTCGCCCTGCAGGACGGCGGCTGGCACCACGTCGTGTCCTACGCACCCGAGCGCGCCGCGCGTCCCGACACGGTCGAGCTGTGGCAGAAGGTCACGACCGCCGAGGACGCCGAGTGGACCCGTCGGTACCACGCGACGGACCCGGCCGAGAAGGCGTTCGGCGCGCGCGTCGAGATCGAGCTCGCCGACGGCGGCCGGATCGTCCGCGAGCTCGCCGTCGCCGACGCCCACCCCCTGGGTGCGCGCCCGTTCGCCCGCGCCGACTACGTCCGCAAGTTCCGCACCCTCGCCGACGGGCTCGTCGAGCCCGAGGAGGTCGAGCGGTTCCTCGACCTCGCGCAGCGGCTGCCCGAGCTGGCGGCCGGCGAGCTGCGCGAGCTGACCGTCGTGGCGGCGCCCGGCGTGCTGGAGTCCGTCCCGAGCCCGCGCGGGCTCTTCGAGCTGGGAGGCAACTGATGCTGTACGCGACGACGACGGCGTCCGACAAGCGGGTCGCGTTCCGTGACGCCCTCGCTGCGGCCGGGAGCGAGGGGCGCGTCCTGCGGTTCCCGGGCGCGTTCAACCCGCTGTCCGCGCGCCTCATCGAGGACAAGGGCTTCGACGGCGTGTACGTCTCGGGAGCCGTGCTGTCCGCGGACCTCGGCCTGCCCGACATCGGCCTGACGACGCTGACCGAGGTCGCGCAGCGTTCCGGGCAGATCGCGCGCATGACGAGCCTGCCCGCGCTCGTCGACGCCGACACCGGGTTCGGCGAGCCCATGAACGTGGCGCGCACGGTCCAGGAGCTCGAGGACGCCGGGCTCGCGGGCTGCCACATCGAGGACCAGGTCAACCCCAAGCGATGCGGTCACCTCGACGGGAAGTCCGTCGTGGACCTGGAGACCGCGCTCAAGCGGGTCCGCGCCGCCGCCGACGCCCGCCGCGACCCCAGCTTCCTCGTCATGGCCCGCACCGACGTGCGCGGGTCGCTCGACGGCGAGGCCGGGATGCGGGCCGCCGTCGACCGGGCCCGGGCCCTCGTCGACGCGGGCGCGGACGCGATCTTCCCCGAGGCCATGAAGGACCTGAAGGAGTTCGAGGCCGTCGCGTCCGCCGTCGACGTCCCCGTGCTCGCGAACATGACCGAGTTCGGCAAGTCCGAGCTCTTCACGACGCGCCAGCTCGCCGACGCTGGCGTCCGGATGGTCATCTACCCGGTGACGCTCCTGCGGATCGCGATGGGCGCCGTCGAGCGGGGGCTCGAGGAGATCGCCGCCGAGGGCACGCAGACCGGCCTCGTCGACGGCATGCAGACCCGCGCGCGGCTGTACGAGCTGATCGACTACGCCGGCTACAACACGTTCGACACCAGCATCTTCACCTACCGCCCCTGACCCCCTGCGAGTTGTCAGAACGAGGGTCCCGTATCCAGGCACCTCGTTCTGACAACCCGGGAACCACGAAGGAGTGACCACCACCCATGAGCACCACCACCCCCGCCGACCCGCCCGCGATCCGCAAGGGTCTCGTCGGCGTGATCGCCGACGAGACCGCGATCTCCAAGGTCAACCCCGACACCAACTCCCTGCTCTACCGCGGGTACCCGGTCCAGGACCTCGCGGCCCGCGCGTCGTTCGAGGAGGTCGCCTACCTGCTGTGGCACGGCGAGCTCCCGACGACGGCGCAGCTCGCCGAGCAGACCGCCACCGAGCGGGCGTCGCGCGCCCTGGCATCGGTGGTCCGCGACGCCGTCCTCGCGCTCCCGACGACGTGCCACCCCATGGACGTCGTCCGCACCGCGGTCTCCGTGCATGGCGCGAACGACCCGCACGCCGAGGACTCCTCGCCCGAGGCCGAGCAGGCCAAGGCGCTGCGGCTGTGGGCCGTGCTGCCCGCCGTCGTCGCGCTCGACCAGCGCCGTCGGCACGGGCTCGACGAGGTCGAGCCCCGCGACGACCTCACGTACGCCGAGAACTTCCTGTGGCTGACGTTCGGCGAGGTGCCCGACCCGGTCGTGGTGCGGGCCTTCGAGGTGTCGATGGTCCTGTACGCGGAGCACTCGTTCAACGCGTCGACGTTCACGGCACGAGTCATCGCGTCGACGCTGTCGGACCTGCACTCGGCCGTGACCGGCGCCGTCGGGGCACTCAAGGGCGCGCTCCACGGCGGGGCCAACGAGGCCGTCATGGCGACCTTCGAGGAGATCGGCACCGCCGACCGCGCCGAGACCTGGCTCGACGAGGCGCTCGCGGAGCGGCGCAAGATCATGGGCTTCGGGCACCGCGTGTACAAGCACGGCGACTCGCGCGTCCCCACGATGAAGGCGTCCCTCGACGAGCTCCTCGAGCACACCGGCCGCCAGGACCTCGCGGAGCTCTATGACGCGCTCGAGTCCGCGATGACCGAGCGCAAGGGCATCCTGCCGAACCTCGACTACCCGACCGGCCCCGCTTACCACGTCATGGGCTTCGACACCCCGACGTTCACGCCGCTGTTCGTCGCGTCGCGCGTCGTCGGGTGGACCGCGCACGTCATGGAGCAGCACGCGAGCAACGCGCTCATCCGGCCGCTGTCCGCGTACTCCGGGCCCGACCAGCGCGAGGTGCCGGAGCGCTGAGCCGCTCGTCGGGCGGTCCGGGTCAGTCGGTCGGCGGGCCGCAGAGGTCGTCGGCGAACGGCCACGGCGTCCCAGTGTCCGTCTCGTTCGAGGACCGGCCCGAGTCGACCGACCCCAGCACCGCGATCCGCGTCGTCAGCGGTACCTCGCGGGTCGTCGTGACGCCGAGAGTCGTGACCCGCAGGACCACCGACGACACCCAGACGAGCCCGGAGCCGCCGCGTGCGCCGGTCACGGTCGGCCCCGTCGTCACGAGCCGGAGTCGCGCGCTCGCGCCCGCCGGGACGACGACGTGATCCGCCGTCGCGACCCGGTCCGGGCTCGGGGCGCCTGGGGCGGTCCCGACGACGACGTGACGCTCGAACGCCCCGAACGCCGGGTCCGCGAGGCGGAGAGTTGCCGTCCGGGCGCCCATGTTCGTGAGCGTGACGATGTCCTGCGGCTCGTCACCGAGGCTCGCTGCATCTGCCGGATCGCCCGTGCTGTCGTGATCTGCCGCCCAGTGCACGATCGACTGGCTGCCGCCCGAACAGCTCAGCGTGAAGCCGGACGTCCAGCCCAGGCCCGCGTCGACGACGTCGACCTCACGTCCCAGCCGCTGCCACTGCACGGCGCCGAGGGGCAGGGCGACGACCACGACCAGCGCCGTCGTCCAGCGCCACGGGTGCTTGACCCGGCGCGGGGGCGGATCCGCGTGTGTGCCGCCGTCGTCGGGCTCGACGACGACCTCGACGGTGCCGTCCCCACGGCCGCTTCTACGGCTCACGAGCAGCTGTATCCCTGGGGTGGTGTGTCGCCTGCGTAGATCATCACCTGGTCGGGGAGCTCGAACGACTGCGACGTCGTCGTGCCGAGGGTGGTGGTGTGGAGCTTGACCTGCTCGGCGACCGTGCCCCCGCCGTCCAGCGTCTCGGGGAGCGGTGACGCAGCCGAGACGACCAGGTAGGCGAGTTGTCCGGTGGGCAGCGAGAGCGTGTCGGTCGTGGCCTTCGGCACCTCGCCTCGGGGCGCCTGCGCGTCGACGACTCCGCTGAACGTCACCCGGAAACCGGCCGGTGAGTCTGTCGAGAGCTTGACGGGGAACTGCGAGGCGTTCCGGACGAGCACCGCGTAGAGCGGCGACCCGTCGGTGACGTTCTCGTCGTCGGACGCGTGGAGGGAGACGCCCCGATCGCCACAGGTGACGGTGGTGGGCGAGCTCCACGTCGTGCCCTCGGCCTCCAGCGACGGGTTGCGCGAGACGACCTGCCACCCGACCACCACGACGACGGCGAGCAGCGCGGCGAGCCACGGCGTGAACCGGCGCCAGCCGGTCCGGGGCGCGGGCTCGGTCGGGACGTCTCCGGCGAGCGGGTCGGGGGTGGTGGTCACGGTGGGTCTCCGGGCGGTCGGGCGGTCAGAACGAGGAGCTGGCGATCACCGGGACACCCTAGCGGCGCCCGTGTCGGGCTCTCGGTCTGTCGTAGCGGCACCGACCACCACAGCGCCCCCGCCGATGCACCGCCCAGCTCCCGAACTTCACTCCAATTCGGGCAAGCTCGGCAGACCGGGGGCCGGGCTGTGGTGGTGGGTGTTGCTACGCCGGGCCGACCTCCTCGACGTGCACCGCCTCGTCCGGCTCGACGCGGACCCGCACTGCCCGGCCCCCGGCGCGGAGGCCCTGAACGGTCAGCCCGTGCGACCCCCGACGCCGCCGACGGGGTCGGCGACGAGCTCCCCG
Organism: Luteimicrobium album; assembly: GCF_030161555.1. Lineage (GTDB taxonomy): Bacteria > Actinomycetota > Actinomycetes > Actinomycetales > Cellulomonadaceae > Luteimicrobium > Luteimicrobium album. The sequence continues at coordinate 836,879 of NZ_BSUK01000001.1, read as the reverse complement.
GCCCCGTCGACGTCGAGCCCGAGCAGCGTGCCGAGGACCGCGGCGGACGCCGTCGCCGACCACGCCTGCGGCCGGCACGCGGCGGGGTAGGGGAGCGGCTCGGGGACGTCGGTCCGCGCGTCACCGGCGTGGAGCTCGGGCATCCGGTAGCCGAACGCCTCGGCGGCGTCGACGAGCCCTCGCGCGAGGCGGGCCGCCTCGTCGACGAAGCCCTCGCGGCGCAGCCCGGTGACGGCGATCGCGGTGTCGTGCGCCCACACCGACCCGCCGTGGTAGCTGAGCGGCCAGAACCCGGCGTCGTCCGACGAGAGCGTGCGCAGCCCGTACCCGCCCGCGAGCGGCGGCGAGGCGAGCCGCGCCGCGACGAGCCGTGCGTCGTCGGGGTCGAGGATCCCGGTCCCGAGCAGGTGCCCGATGTTGCTGGTCAGGGAGTCGACGCGGCGCTTGTGGACGTCGAGCGCGACGGCCGGGTAGGGGCCGGCCGGGTCGTCGACCCAGAACGCGGCCGCGAACCGCTCCTTGAGCAGGGTCGCCCACTCGCGCCACGCGGCGGCGCCCGGGCGGCCGAACCGCTCGAGCAGCGCCGCGCCGCCGACGGCGGCCTCGTACGCGTAGCCCTGCACCTCGCACAGCGCGATGGGCCCCTCGGCGAGCGTGCCGTCGCGCCACTGGATGGAGTCGCCGGAGTCCTTCCAGCCCTGGTTGGCGAGGGCCTGGCCGGTCGTGTCGACGTACTCGAGGAACCCGTCGCCGTCGCAGTCGCCGTGGTCGCGCATCCAGGCGAGCGCGGCCTCGAGATGGGGCAGGAGGGCTTCGACCTCGGCGTCGGGCAGGCCCCAGCGCCAGGCGTCGTGGAGCAGAACGATCCACAGCGCGGTCGCGTCGACCGTGCCGTAGTAGAGCGGCGGCAGGGTCACGCCCTCGCCGGGGATGGTCTGGGTGCGCGGGCGGAGCTCGTGCATGACCTTGCCCGGCTGCTCGCCGGTCGCGGCGTCGTCACGGGTGCCCTGGAGGCCCGCGAGCACCCGCAAGGTGCCTGCGGCGATCTCGGTCCCGAACGGCAGCAGCATGCGCGCCGCCCAGAGCGAGTCCCGTCCGAACAGCGTGAAGAACCACGGCGCGCCGGCCGCGAGGAACACGTCGGCCGGGCGGTCCACGGTGACCATGCGCAGCCCGCGCAGGTCGCGCAGCGCCGCATCGACCCAGGCCGCGAGCCGGGGGTCGCCGCCGGTGACCCGCGCGTCGTCCCAGGCGTCCGCGGCGGCCGGGTCGGGCCCGACGACCGCGTCGTCGTCCGTGGCGTCGAGCCGCCACCCCACGCGGGCGGTCCCGTGCGCGGGCACGGTCACGTCCCACCGCACGACGACGTCCGGCCCGGTCGCCTCGACCCGCGCCCCGGGTGCGTTCAGCGTCGCCCGCACGCCGCCGCCGTCCACGTGCGCGGCGCCGTCGCGCACGACGACGTCCGGCCGGGCCTGTCCGGCGCCGCCCGGGAGCCCCGCCTTGACGAGGTGCATGGGGCTGAGGTCGGCGCGGGCAACGAGCTCGAGGGTCGTGACGAGGGGCCCATCGAGTGCGTTCTCGAGCGTGACGTCCTCGCGCAGCGCGCCCGGCTCGACGACGCGTCGCCGCACGACCCGGACGCGCGGGTCGGCGGTGTGGTCGTCGACGGCCCGCGCGAGCGAGGTGAACGTCGCCGTCCCCGCGTCGACGAGCGCGTGCCCGATCGCCTCGAGCCCGGCCCCGCCGACGGTCAGCGCGAGCCGGTCGAGCACCCGCACGTCGGAGTGGTAGAACCCGTGGATCGCGCGCGTCCCCGCGTCGCCGTCGTCGGCGGACCACGCCTGGCTGGGCGCGGCGAGCAGGACGACGCTGTCGTGGAGCAGGGGCTGGAGCGGGCGGGGGTCGGGCACGGGCGGGGTTCTCCTCGGAGTGGTGGCGGTCGGGTCGTCGTCGGGCCGGGTGCTCATTCCTTGACCGCCCCCTCGCTGGTGTTCATGATCCGGCGCTGGAACACGAAGAAGACGGCCGCGACGGGGATGGTCATGATGAGCGCGGCGGCGAGCTTGAGCGGGTACTGGTTGCCCTGCCCGAGCTGGCCGGCGGTGAGCGACGCGACGCCCTTGGTGAGCGTCGTGAGGGCCGGGTTCTGCGCCGACACGATGAAGTGCGACAGCTCGTTCCACGACCCCTGGAACGACAGGATGATGATCGTCACGAGCGCGGGCCGGGCCATCGGCAGCACGACGGACCAGAACACCCGGAACGTCCCGGCGCCGTCGATCCGCGCCTGCTCCTCGACGCTCGCGGGGATGGACTCGAAGAAGCCCTTCATGATCACGACGCCCGCCGCGTCGACCAGCAGCGGCAGGATCATGCCCGCGTACGAGTCGTAGAGGGCGAGCTGGTTGAGCACGAGGAACTTCGGGATCAGCAGCACGACCGCGGGCACGCTCATCACGGCCAGCAGCCCGGCGAACACGACGCTGCGCCCCTTGAACGGCAGCCGCGCGAGCGCGTACCCGGCGAGGAGTCGAAGAACACCCGGCCCGCCGTGACGAACAGGGTGACGATCACCGAGTTCTTGAACCACGTCGGGAAGTCGGAGTTCTGGAAGAGGTCGTGGTACGCGGCCGTGGTCCACGTCGTCGGGACGAGCGACAGCGGGTGCGCGGTCGCGTCCGCGTTGGTCTTGAACGACGTCGCGATCTGCACGAGGAACGGGAAGATGTACACGATCGCGGTGACGACGAGCACCGCGTAGAGGAACGACCGTCCCGCGAGGCGCCCCGGCGTGGTCCCGCGCCCGCGCAGCCGCGGCGGCTTCGTGGTCCGCTTCCCGCCGCCCGACGACGTCGCGAGGGTCGGGGTGGGTTCGGTCGCCGTGGTCACGGGGTCACCTCCGAGGCGGTGGCGGGCGCGGCAGGGGTCGCACCGGGGGTCGCGGGGCCGGGCGTCACGGGTCCGAACCGCTTGCGGCGCGGTACCCCGCGCTCGCGCAGCACCCAGCGCTGCAGGAGCGTGAATGCCACGATGATGACGAACAGGATGAACGCGATCGCGGCGCCCTGACCCCACTGCTGGTTGGTGAACGCAGTCTGGTACGACAGGTACGCGGGCGACAGCGTCGTCTTCGCGGGGCCGCCCTGGGTGCCGGTGTAGATCTGGTCGAAGATCTGCCAGCCGCCGATGAGCCCGAGCGTCAGCACGGTGAAGAGCGTGGGCCGGAGCTGGGGGAGCGTGATGCGCCAGAACCGCTGCCAGCCGTTCGCGCCGTCGACCATCGCGGCCTCGGTGACCTCGGACGACAGGTTCTGCAGCGCGGCGAGGAACACGAGCATGAACGTGCCGCTCGTCGTGAAGATCGCCATGAGGATGAAGGCGGTCATCGCGACGGACGGGCCGCCGATCCAGTCCCACCACGAGACGCCCAGGAAGCCGTGCTGGGTGAGCGCGGCCGGGCCCTGGTCGACGCCGAGCGGCTGGAGCGCGTCGTGGATCACGCCGCTGGGGTCGCTGAACCAGTTGGGCCCGTGGACGCCGAACCACGAGAGCACCTGGTTGACGGCCCCGCTCGCGCTGAACAGGAACAGCCACAGGACCGTGATCGCCACCGAGCTCGTCACGGACGGGAAGTAGAACGCCGTGCGGAAGAACCCGCGGCCGCGCAGCATCCGCCGGTCCACGAGGACCGCGAGGTAGAGCGAGAGCGCGGTCTGCAGCGGGACCACGAGCACGACGTACCAGGCGTTGTTGCGCAGCGCGGTGCCGAAGTCCTGCTCGGCGAGCCCGCCGCCTGCGAGGATCGCGTGGTAGTTGTCGGTCCCGACGAAGCTCACGCCCGACGCGAAGGGGCTGCCGTTGCCGTTCCAGTCCGAGAAGCTCACCCACAGCGCCATGAGCACGGGGATCACGAGGAACAGGCCGAGCAGCACGATCATCGGGGCGGTGAAGAGCCAGCCGGAGGCGGCCTCGCCGCGGTGGATCCCACCGTGGCGACGGCGCAGGGCCGGAGCGGTCGTCGTCATGACGTGCCTTCCTGACGTGTCCTAACCGGGGCGGCCGGGCGGAGTGCCCGGCCCGACCGCCGTCCGGTGGTCTCGTTACGGGCCGAGCGCCTCGAGGTTCTTCTGGACGGTGTCCAGGATCGTCTTCGGGCCGCTCTTCGCGAGGTTCGTCAGCTGGGAGTTGAAGTCGGCGACGACGTCAGAGGCGCCCTTGGCGGTCGGGACGCCCTTCGCGTAGTTCGCGCCGTCGAGGAAGGGGACGAGCGTCGGGTTGTCCGTCTTCCAGGCGTCGGCCGCGGACTGGATGGACGGCAGCACGCCGAACGCCTTCGAGAACGCGAGCTGGTCGTCGGTCGACGTGAGCTGCTCGACGAGCTTGAGGGCGGCCGCCTGGTTGGGGCTGTCCTTCGCGATGCCCCAGCAGTTGGAGAACTGGAGGGTGCCCTGGCCCGCGGGGCCGGACGGCAGCGGGACGACGGTGTACTTGACGTCCGGGAAGTCGTTCTTCAGCTCGCCGGTCACCCAGTTGCCCTCGATGGTCATCGCGGCCTTGCCCGAGCCGAGCGCCTGGCCGCCGTCGCCCTCGCCGAGGCCTTCCTTCGCGTACTTGTAGACGCCCTCGTCGAGCAGCTTCTTGACGAAGGTGAGCGCCTGCACGTTGGCGTCGCTGTTCGCGGTGGCCTGGGTCGAGTCGTCGTTCATGAGGTTCCCGCCGGCCTGGACCATGAACGCGCCGATGCGGGCGTACTCGCCGTTGGTGCTGAGGCCGACGGTCTTGCCGGTCGTGAGCTTCTTGGCGAGGGCCTCGAGGTCGTCCCAGGACTTCGGGTAGTCCTTGTCGGTGAGCCCGGCGGCCTTCCAGTCGTCGTCGCGGATGACGAGCTGGAGCGTCGAGAAGTCCTTGGGTGCGCAGTAGAGCTGGCCCTGGTAGGTGAACGAGCTCACGAGCGACGGGTAGAAGTCCGCCTTGTTCTGGAGCAGGTCGCCGTAGGGGAGCAGCGAGCCGTTGGAGGCGTAGCCGGCGAGCGCGTCGGTCGACAGGTAGAACACGTCGGCGGGCTTCTTGGCCGCGAAGCCTTGGGCGAGCTGCTGGTTGAGGTCGGTGGCCGCGACGACGCTCGCCTTGGTGCCCGACGACGCCGACCAGTCCGAGACGGCCTTCTTCACCGCGGTGGCCTCGGCGTCGCCGCTCGAGCCGATCATGACGGTGAGGGCGCTGTCGGACGACGTGAGGTTCGCGGTCGAGGTCGCGCCACCGGTGCTGCCGCCGGTGGTGTCATCGTTCCCGCTGAACCCGGATCCGGACCCGCAGGCGCTGAGGGCGAGGGCGGCGGTCGCGGCGACGGCGCAGCCGCCGAGCCAGCGCGAGGTGCTTCGTTGCATCGTTGTCTCCTCGTTCGGGTGGGCACCGGTGGTGGAGTTTGGATCGATCAAACCGTCGGGCACCCCGGTGGGTTTGATCGATCAAATGCCCATGCCTGCCACCGTAGGCAGCGTCGTCCGACGGTGTCAACCGGTTGCGGCGGCGCTAGGGTGGGCGCGTCTTTGAACGATCCATCCGCGCGCCGAGGGGAGGCCCGCATGACCCGTCTGCCGACGGTGTCCGACGTCGCCACCGCGGCCGGCGTCTCGCGCCAGACCGTCTCCAACGTGCTCAACGCCCCCGACGTCGTGCGGCCCGAGACGCGCGAGCGCGTCCTCGCCGCCGTCTCCGAGCTCGGCTACCGCCCGCACGCCTCGGCCCGGCGCCTGCGCACCCAGCAGAGCTCGACCATCGGCATCCGGCTGGACCCCATGACCGACGGTATCTCCGGCGTCGTCCTCGACCGGTTCCTCCACGCCCTCACCGCCCAGGCCGACGCGCTCGGGCTCCGGGTCATGCTGTTCACCGCGGCCGGGCCGGAGGAGGAGATCGCGCAGTTCCGCCGCCTCTCGGACGGTGCCGACGTCGACGCGTTCGTCCTCACCTCGACGTTCGAAGGCGACCCCCGCACCGAGTGGCTCATCGAGCACGGGCAGCGGTTCGTGACCTTCGGCCGGCCGTGGGGCGTCGACGACATGGAGGACCCGCAGCACCTCTGGGTGGACGTCGACGGGCGTGCCGGCCTGCGGGCCGCGACGCGGCACCTGCTCGACGAGGGGCTGCGCCGGATCGCGTACGTCGGGTGGCCGAGCCCGTCGGGCACCGGTGACGACCGGCACGCCGGCTGGCGGGAGACCATGCGAGAGGCCGGCCTCGACGACGACGAGCTCGACGCCCTCGAGGCACGGACGCCCGAGGGCGTGCCGCACGGGGCGGAGGCGCTGCGAGCCGTCGAGGCGGCGACCGGCGGCGCCGTCGAGGGCGTCGTCTGCTCGAGCGACTCGCTCGCCCTCGGCGCGCTGCTCGCCGCGCGCGGCCGGTACCCCGTGATCGGGTACGACAACACGCCCGTCGCCGCGTCGATCGGCATGTCGAGCGTCGACCAGCCGCTCGAGCAGGTTGCGACCGGCGTCCTCGAGCTCCTCACCGGCGCGCACGGCGGGCGGGTCCGGCACGACGGCGAGCCCGTCGGCGACCCGCGGCACCGGCTGCTCGAACCCCGGCTCGTGCCCCGCGAGCTGCAGGTCGCCCCCGCGTAGCGCGCCGCCGAGCGTTTGCCGACGTCAGGCGTCCGCGTGACAGTGGAACGGCAGGACACCGTCGACCGGCGCGGTTCGAAGGAGTGCCATGAGCGTCTTCCGCACGAAGTCCGTCGAGGCGTCGATGGCCGACGCCGACGATTCCGAGCACCAGCTCAAACGTGACCTGTCCGCCCTCGACCTCACCGTCTTCGGGGTGGGCGTGATCATCGGGACCGGGATCTTCGTGCTCACCGGCCTCGCGGCCAAGGAGCACGCCGGCCCCGCGGTCGCGCTGTCCTTCGTCGTCGCCGGGATCGTGTGCGGGCTCGCGGCCCTGTGCTACGCCGAGCTCGCCTCGACGGTGCCCGTCGCCGGCAGCGCGTACACCTTCGCGTACGCGACGTCGGGCGAGATCGTCGCGTGGATCATCGGCTGGGACCTGCTGCTCGAGATGGCGTTCGGTGCGGCGGTGGTCGCAGTCGGCTGGTCGCAGTACTTCTCGAGCCTCCTCGACACGATCGGGTGGCACCTGCCCACCTCGATCGCGGGCGGTGACGACGCGTTCATGGACCTGCCCGCCCTGCTCGTGGTCGCGGTCCTCACGGTGGTACTCGTGCTCGGGGTGAAGCTCTCCGCGCGCGTCAACTCGGTGATCGTCGCGATCAAGGTCGCAATCGTGCTCTTCGTCATCGTCGCCGGCCTGTTCTTCGTCAAGGCCGCCAACTACCACCCCTTCGTCCCGCCGTCGAAGCCCGCCCCCGGCACCACCGGCCTCCAGGCCACGCTCTGGCAGACGATCCTCGGCAGCGCGCCCGCGAACTTCGGGATCGTCGGGGTCTTCACCGCAGCCGCGATCGTGTTCTTCGCGTTCATCGGGTTCGACGTCGTCGCGACCGCCGCCGAGGAGACGCGCAAGCCCCAGCGCGACGTGCCGCGCGGGATCATCGGGTCGCTCGTCATCTGCACGGCGCTGTACGTCGGGGTGTCGCTCGTCGTCGTCGGCATGCAGAAGTACTCCGAGCTCGACCCCGACGCGCCGCTCGCCCAGGCCTTCAAGGCCGTCGGCGCGGACTGGGCCGCCACGATCATCACGATCGGCGCGCTCGCGGGCCTCACGACCGTCGTCATGATCCTCATGCTCGGGCAGTCGCGCGTGCTGTTCGCGATGTCGCGCGACAACCTCGTCCCGCGCGGCCTGGCCGCCGTCCACCCGACGTTCCGCACCCCGTACCGGATCACCATCCTCATCGGCGCGGTCGTCGCGGTGCTGGCAGCGTTCATCCCGCTCTCGGCGCTCGCCGAGCTCGTCAACATCGGCACGTTGTTCGCGTTCGTCGTCGTGTCGATCGGGGTCATCGTGCTCCGGCGCACCCGGCCCGACCTCGACCGTGCGTTCCGTGTCCCGTGGGTGCCCGTGCTGCCGATCGCGTCCGTGCTCGCGTGCCTCTACCTCATGCTCAACCTGCCGGTCGAGACGTGGCTGCGGTTCCTCGTCTGGATGGCGATCGGCTTCGTCGTCTACTTCTGGTACGGGCGGCGGCACTCGCGCGTGCCCGACGAGGCCGAGAGCGAGGACGCTCCGATCGGAACATCGCCGCGCCTGTCGTGATTGCAGGAGGTGACCTCGACGAGAAGGAGCGCATCATGCGGATCGGCATCATCGGAGCAGGCAAGATCGGCGGGACCCTCACGCGGAAGCTGACCGCGCTGGGGCACGACGTGCGGGTCGCGAACTCGCGCGCGCCCGAGACGCTGGCCGAGCTCGCGGCGGAGACGGGCGCCACGCCCGTCTGGGCGAAGGACGCGGCCGACGACGCCGAGCTGGTGATCATCAGCATCCCCGAGCGGGCCGTACCGGACCTCGCACCGGGGATCGTCGACGCGCGGCGCCCGGACGCACCGGTGATCGATACGAACAACTACTACTGGCAGCGCGACGGGCGCATCGACGGCATCGAGGACCCCGACGTCCCCGAGAGCGTGTGGGTGTCGTCCGTCATCGGGGCACCGGTCTTCAAGATCTTCAACGGCATCAACTGGACGCACCTGCGCGACCGCGGCACCGCGCCCGGGACCGAGGGCCGGATCGCCCTGCCGATCGCGGGCGACGACGACGCCGGGAGGCGGCTCGTCTCGGAGGTCGTCGACGCGCTGGGGTTCGACCCCGTCGACGCCGGCCCGCTCGCCGAGTCGTGGCGCCAGCAGCCTGGGACGCCCGTGTACGGGGCGGACCTGGACGCTGACGGCGTCGTGCGGGCGCTCGCCGACGCCCCGCGCGAGCGACCCGAGCAGTTCCGCGCGCCGCGCTGAGCCGGCCGCGCCGCGTCGTCGGCACCGGACCGGACGGCGCGGGAAACGGCAGAAGGCCCGGAACCGTTGCGGTTCCGGGCCTTCCGGCTGGTCGGGGTGACAGGATTTGAACCTGCGACCTCCTCGTCCCGAACGAGGCGCGCTACCAAGCTGCGCCACACCCCGAGGTCGTGCGCCGGGCGCGCGTCGCGAACGACGAACCGCTTCCGGAGCCTGCTCAGGATAGCCGACGCGTGACCGCTCCGCGAAATTCGCTCCGACGGGCGAATCGCGGGTGATTCGACCGCGGACAGCGGACCAGGAGCAGACGAGTCGGTTCGCGGCACGATATCTTCGTGTCAACCCACTCGGAGTTCGCCTGGAGGTAGCTGTGCGTCGTGGTCCCCTTTCCGGTTTGGTCGTGACTGCGGTCGCTGCCGCGCTCACCGTCGCCGGCTGCTCGGGTGGTGACAGCGACTCGCCGAAGAGCTCTGCGCCGTCCGCCGCGGCCGCTTCGGACGCCGCCACGACCTCGGTGGACACGACGGCCCCCAGCGCCGCCGCGAACGCGGACGACCAGTCCGAAGCGGGAGCGGGCTCGGGCGGTGACCTCACTGCGGAGAACTTCGCCGAGCGCACGGCGACCGCCATGCGGGATGCGAAGACGGCGAAGATCTCGATGACGACGACGGCCGCCGGGCAGAAGATCTCCGTCGAGGGCGCGATGAAGATGACCGGTTCCACGCCGGAGGCCACCGAGAAGGTCACCGCTGCGGGCAAGGGCTTCGAGATCCGCATGGTCGACGGACTCATGTACATGAACCTCGGGGCCACATCGAAGAACAAGTGGATCAAGATCGACCCGTCCGACACCAGCAACCCGCTCGCCGTGCAGTTCGGGTCGACCGCGCAGAGCACCGACCTCGCGGCGCAGGTCGACCAGCTCAAGAAGGCCATCACCTCGGTCAAGAAGATCGGCGCGCCGGCGACGGTCGACGGCGTGAAGGCGCAGGAGTACGACCTCGTCGTCGACACCGCCAAGGTGACCGGCGAGGCCAAGGAACAGCTGGACGCGGCAGGGTCCGCGGTGCCGGACAGCTTCACGTACAAGTACTGGGTCGACGACAAGGACCTCGTCCGCAAGGTCTCGACATCGGTGGCGGGCTCCGACGTCGAGATGAAGTTCTCCGACTGGGGTGCTCCGGTCGAGGTCAAGGCTCCGGCCGAGAGCGAGCTGCTGCCGGGCGGTCTCGGCGCGCTGTCGTCAGCGGCCGGCTGACGCCGACCGGAGCTGTCGGGCGGTGAGAGCCAGTCGGCTGATTCCCTCGTCGACCCTGCGTGCCCCCGTCGCTCCGTAGCCGAGGACGACGCCCGGCGTCTCCGGCCGCAGACGGTGCCACGAGAGCGGATGGAGCGCCACGCCATGGTTCAGGGCGGCGCGCGCCAATGCCACGTCGTCGAGGCCGGGTATGTCGTCGAACGTCGCGGTGAGGTGCAGGCCCGCGGCTGCCCCGTGCACCCGCGCGCGGGGCAGCTCGCGCGCGAAGGCGGCGACCGCGGCGTCCCGACGGCGACGGTACCGTGCACGGGCGAGCCGCAGGTGCCGCTCGAGCTCGCCGGAGCGCATCAGCGAAGCGAGAACCAGCTGCGGGACGACCGGGTTGCCGAGGTCGGTCTGGCGCTTCGCCTCCACGACGGCCTCGTGCCACCGCGGCGGGACGACCAGCCACCCGAGCCGTAGCGCCCCGGGGCGAGGAGCTTCGACACGCTGCCGGTGTAGAAGACCGAGCCGGGGAGAGTGGCCGCGACGGCGGCTACGGGGCGACGGTCGTAACGGTGCTCGGCGTCGTAGTCGTCCTCGATGACGAGCCCGCCGCCCGCAGTCCAGGCCGCGAGCTCACGTCGCCTGCCGCCGTCGAGCACGACCCCGAGGGGGAACTGGTGCGCGGGGGTCGTCAGCACGACGTCGGCCCCGGTCGGTCGCAGCTCGTCGACCCGGAGGCCGCGGTCGTCGACCCCGACGGGTGGGGTGGCGAGACCCCACGAGGTCAGGAGCTCGCGCGCACCGAGTGAGCCCGGGTCCTCGACGGCGACCGTGCCGTGTCCTGCTGCCTGCAGGACACGGGCCAGCAGTGAGAGCGCCTGAGCGACGCCCTCCACCACGACCACGAGCTCGGGGTCGACCCGCAGGCCCCGGAAGCGTGCGAGCCAGGCCGCGACCTCGCTCCGGAGCGCACGCTCGCCGCGCGGGTCGCCGTACGCGAGCGCCCTCGCCGGAAGGTCGGCGAGCACACGACGTTCCGCGCGCAGCCAGGCGGAGCGGGGGAAGGCGGCGACGTCGGGCACGCCGGGTGCGAGCTCGATCTCCGCATGCGCAGCGCGCAGCTCGTCGAACACGGAGCCGTGCCATGCGCGGGCGTCGTCGGCCGGTCCCCGAGCCGCGAGCGCGCGCGGCCTCGGCTGCGGCGGCCCCGAGGTGTCCGCGGGGGCCGTGCGGCACCGACGACGACGGTCCCTGCCCGTCCGCGGCCCTCGACCTCGCCGGTCTCCTCGAGCCGGCGGTAGGCCTCGGTCACCGTGCCGCGGGCCACGCCGAGCTCGGCGGCCAGCGTGCGGGTCGCGGGGAGGGTCGCACCTGCGGGGAGCCGCCCGTCGAGGACCGCCTCCCGGACCGCCGCGGCGAGCCAGCCCGCGAGATCGCCGGGGCGGGCGGCGGACCGGTCGAGCTGGAGGAAGTCCGTCGCACCATTGGACCAGTCCGCGGGCGCGTCTTTGGACCTGTTCACCGGTCCATCCTGCCCGCAGGCTCGAAGCGTGACCACGCAGAGCACCGGCCCCCACGTCGGCCGCCCCTGGGCGGGCGACGTCGCCCGACACACCTCCTCGCGGCCGGCGACGGCTCGGGCCGGTGACGTCGGGCGCCGTCGCGATGGTGTTCGTCGGAGGGAGTGCGGCCGTCTCGCACGTCCTCGTCGACGCACCGCTGTTCACGGCGCAGGCGCTGCGGTACGCGGCTGCGGCGGTCGTGCTGCTCCTCGTGGCCCGGGTCCGGGGGTCCGGGTCGTCCGGCCCCGGGGCGTCGAATGGGTCTGGCTGACTGCGGTCGCCGCGACCGGCCTCGTGCTGTTCAACGTCGCCCTCGTTCGCGGCAGCGCCCACGCCGAGCCCGCCGTGCTCGCGGTCGCGGTGGCCTGCGCACCCGTGCTGCTCGGCGTCGTCGGCCCGTTGTTGGAGCACCGCAGGCCGCGGTCCCGGGTGGTGCTGGCCGCCGTCGTCGTCACCGTCGGCGCCGTGGTGGTGGAAGGGACCGGACGAGCCGACGCCGTCGGGGTGGGCTGGGCGGTGGTCGCGCTCGCCTGCGAGGGGGCTTCACGCTGCTCGCCGTCCCCGTGCTCGGCAGGCACGGCGCGTGGGGCGTGTCCCTCCACGCCGTCTGGATCGGCGCAGCCCTCTTCGCAGCCCTCTTCGCGGCGCTCGCGGTGCCGGCGGAGGGCTGGGCCGCGGCCTCCCGGCTCGACGCGCGCCACCTCGCCGCCGTCGCCTTCCTGGCCGTCCTCGTGACGGCCGCCGCCTTCGTGCTCTGGTACGGCGCGGTCGGTGCGCTCGGCGCCGACCGAGCCGGGCTGCTCACGGGGATCGCTCCCGTGTCCGCCGCGCTGGCCGGGGTGGTGGCGGGCTCGGTGCCTCGAGCGGCGGGGTGTGGGTCGGTGTCGCGGTCGTGGGTGCCGGCCTGGGCCTGGGGCTGCGCGCCGGTAGGGTGTGACGACCATTCCGCTCCGTGCTTCCCCGGAGGTCCCTGTGCGTCGTCGTTCCTTCTACGGCCTGACTGCCCTCGCGCTCGGCGCGACGCTGACCCTCGCCGGCTGCGCCGGGAACACCGACGACGGCGCGTCCCCTGCGGCGTCATCGGCCGCGTCGGTGAACGGCAAGACCCCGGCCGCCGGTGGCGGCACGGCGGCGACGACCGCTCTCACCGCTGACAACTTCTCCGTGCGTCTCACGGCCGCGCAGCATGCGATGAAGTCCGTCGAGCTGGACATGATGACCGTCGCAGCGGGCCAGCAGATCAGCGTGCACGGCTCGGTCGACATGGGCGGCTCGTCGATCGCCATGGACGAGGTGGTGAACATGCCGGGCACGCTCTCGGAGATGAGGGTGAGGACCGCCGACGGCCTGGTCTACATGAACGTCGGCGAGGCCTCTCACGGCAAGTGGATCGAGTTCGATCCCTCTGACGCCAGTGATCCGATCGCCTCCCAGTTCAAGGGTCTGCTCGACGGCGGTGATCCCACGCAGCAGGTCGAGGCGCTCAAGGGCGCTGTCACGTCGCTCGAGCCGAGCGGCTCGTTCGAGACTATCGACGGTGTGAAGGCGCAGCGGTACGCGGTGACCGTCGACTCTGCGAAGATCGGTGCCGCACTGAAGAACCAGATCGGTGCGGCGGCGGCGAACCTGCCGAAGTCCGTCACCTACACCTACTGGATCGGGGACGACGATCTCGTCCGAAAGATCGAGTCCGACGTCTCCGGGACGCAGGTTCGGGTGACCTTCAGCCACTGGGGCGAGCCGGTCACGATCGCCGCGCCGCCGAAGAGCGACATCCTCCCCGGTGGGATCGACTCGCTCACGGCGCTCGAGAGCTGACGCGGACGCGCTCCGGCCTGCCACCCGTACGGGGTGACGAGCCGGGGCACGGCGGTCGACTGACCGGCGTCAGAGCGTGAGGCCGTGACCGAAGCGGAACAGCGGGTCCGCGGTGTCGAACGGGACGTCGGGGCGTGACGCGTCGACGGCCGCGGTCGAGCGGGGGACGTCGAACGGGAGCCGGCCGCCGGCTGGTGAGGCACCGCTGAGGACGTCGAGCAGCGCGGGACCGCTCACGCCCCAGGTCGCGACGACGGACGCCGCGGCGTCCACGACCGGCGCGAGGATCGCCGGCCGGTCGAGGAACACGTCGACGACCGTCGGCACCGCGGCGGCGACCTCGCGGACGTGGTCGAGCACCTCGCCCGTGAACTCGAGCGAGCCGGCGTGGAAGAAGTTCTCGAACACCGAGCCGCGGTCCTCGTAAGGCGCCTGCACGCGCAGGATCGCGAGGTCGGCCTCGGCGGGCGTCGCGACGACCGTGCCGTACCGGCCAGCGACCTCGGGGTCGACGCCCTCCACGTAGAGCCTGGTCGTGGGCGCGAACGGCAGGACGCCGCCCGCGTTGGTGAGGACCGTGACGGACGCGCGCTGCGCGGCCTCGCCCGCGGCGACGAGCTCGGGCGCGCCGACGACGGCGGCCGCCGCCTCGACGTCGACGTACGGGTTCTCGAAGAGCCCGAGCTCGAACTTCTCGCGTAGCAGGCGGCGGGCGGACACGTCGAGGCGGTCCTCGGTGACCCGGCCGTCGCGGACGAGCCCCACGAGCAGCTCGACGCACGACTCGCCGCCGAGCTGGTCGGCGCCGGCGTCGAGGATCTTGACGATCCGCTCCTCGGGGGTGAGGTGCTCGACGCCCCACGCCCGCGCAGGGAAGGGCGTGCCGAAGATCTCCGCGTCGGTGACGAGGCCCCAGTCGGTGCAGACGATGCCGTCGAAGCCGAGCTGCTCGCGCAGGATGCCGGTCAGGACGGACCGGTTGAAGCCGAAGCCGACCTCCTCGTGCTCGGTGCCGACCGGCATGCCGTAGTAGGGCATGACCTGGCGGGCGCCGGCCGCGAACACGGCCTTGAACGGCTCGAGGTGCAGGTCGAACTTCCCGCCGGGGTAGACCTGCTCGCGCCCGTAGGCGAAGTGCGGGTCCTCGCCGTCCTTCTGCGGGCCGCCGCCCGGGAAGTGCTTGACCATCGTCGCGACGGAGCCCGGCCCGAACGTCTCGCCCTGGAACCCGCGCACGTAGGCGGCGCCGAGCTCGCCGGTGAGGTCGGCGTCCTCGCCGGACGTCTGGAGCGCGCGCGACCAGCGGGGCTCGGTCGCGAGGTCGACCTGGGGGTGCAGGGCCACACGGATGCCGACGGCGGTGTACTCGCGGCGGGCGACGTCGCCGTGCTGCCGGACGAGCTCGGCGTCGCGGGTCGCGGCCAGGCCGAGCGGCTCGGGCCACTTGGAGAACGGGCCGGCCATGAGCGCGGCGCCCGGGTTGTCGGTGAACGAGTGCCGCGGGTCGGTCGAGATCGTGACCGGGATCCCGAGGCGGGTGGACGCCGCGAGCTCCTGGAGCCTGTTGTGCCAGGTGGCCATCGTCCGGCCGTCGGGTGCCACGCTGAGCAGGTTGAAGTGCGTCATCTGCTTGTCGACGACGTACTCGCGGTTCGAGGGGAGGCCGAACTGCGGGTTCGCCTCGGCGAGCTCGCCGTCGGGGCTCATCGTGATCATCGTGTGGAAGAAGAGCCCGGCCTTCTCCTCGACGGTCATCGCGTCGAGCAGGAGCTCGACCCGCTCGGCCACCGGAAGGCCGGCGTCGAGCCAGGGGCGCGCGGGCCCGGCGACGTCGTCGGACACGGGTGTCTCAGCGGCGGTGGCGGCTGTGGGCATGGTGGTCATCTCACTTCACTCCCTTGATGCGGTAGACGAGCACGGCACCGGCGAGCGCGACGACCGCGCCCACGAGGTACCAGAAGGTGTAGCCGCCGAGGCCGATCGCGTTGCCGACGGCGAGGATCGCGGGGGCGATCGCCGGGGCGATGGACTGCGGCAGGGCGTTGGCGATGTTGAGGACGCCGAGGTCCTTGGCGGTGTCGTCGGGGTTGGGCAGGACCTGCGTGGCGAGCGCGAGGTCGACCGACAGGAACGACCCGGCGCCGAAGCCGATGATCGCCTCCGCGAGGACGAGCGTGCCGATGTTCGGCGCGAACGCGAGGACGGCGAGCCCGACGACCATGACGAGCCCGGCGATCGCGACGAACGGCCGGCGCTTGCCGAATCGGTCGGACAGGACGCCGCCGAGGGGCTCGAGATCATCATCCCGGCCATGGACGCGACGTTGGCGACGAGGATCGTCGAGATCGTCTTGTCCTCGCTGAGGCCGAAGTCGTCCTGCAGGTAGTACGGCAGGTACGTCGCGACGCCCGCGTAGCCGAAGAAGATGAGGAACTTCGTCAGCCACGTCCACCCGAAGTCGGGGTGCTTGCGCGGGTCGAAGACGAACGAGCCGAAGAACTGGCGGACGGTGAACCGCTGCGCGGGCTTCTCGGCCAGGACGCGGTCCTGGAGGCGGACCACGAAGACGACCGCCAGGACGGTCGCGATGAGCGCCGGGACCACGAACCGCAAGAGGTCGCTCGAGATGAAGTTCATGAGGAAGCTGCCGGCCAGGATGCCGATCGGGGTGGTGATCCCGACGATCCCCGAGACTTTGCCGCGGCCCGCGACGGGCACCTGGTCGGGCAGGGTCGCGTTCGCGGCCGCGAGGAGGGCGTTCATGGCCGTCTGAGCGAGGCACCACCCGACCAGCACCACCCACACCGAGGTGGCGGCGCCGATCAGGACGAACGAGCCGAGCCCGACGAGCGCGCCGCCGAGGATCCACGGCCGGCGCATGCCCCAGCGGGACATCGTGCGGTCGGACAGCCGCCCGACCAGCGGGTTCGCGACGAGCGCGAAGAACGCGCCCACGCCGAGCACGAGGCCGAGCTGGCTCGAGGCCTCGGAGTCGGTCGACGTGAGGTGCTGGATCTTGAACGCCATCGAGACCAGGACGGGCGTGAGCAGCGCGAGGTAGACGCCGAAGTTGGCGCTCGCGAGGGCCGGGGCGTAGCCCCGAGGTGTGCGCTCGGGTGCCCCGCCGGGAGCGGTGGCGCCGGCCGACACGGGGTCGGTCGGCAGGGGGTCGGCGTAGGCCGGGTGTGGGGAGACGTCGTCGTCATGGTGGTTCCTTCGTCCGGTGCTGCGGGTGCGTGCGCAGCGTCGCGGTCTGACGGTACCAGCACATCCCGACCGATCGGTAACACAAGCCCGACCTCTTGGTAACATCACAGGTGTGGCGACGGAGGCAGCAGCACCGACCGGCGAGCGACACGCTCCACGGAGCGCGCGCGGCGCCGTCACGCGGAGCGCGATCCTCGACGCCGCCCAGGACCTCTTCGTCACCCCCGGCTACCGGGCGACCTCCCTGCGCGACATAGCCGCCGCCGTCGGGCTGTCCCACCAGGCCGTTCGCCGTCACTTCGAGTCGAAGGACGAGATCCTCCTCGCCGTCGTCGAGCGGTACGGCAGCATCGACCTCGACGCTCCCGCGGACGTCTCCGAGGGCCTCGGGGTCGTCACGATCGCCGAACGCAACGCCGCGCGACCCGGGTATCTCGAGCTGTTCTCGGCGCTCGCGGGAGAGGCCGCCGTCGCGACGCACCCCGCCCACGAGCGCATGCGCGCCCGGTACGCCGAGATCGTGAGCGTCGCGACGGACTGGCTGGCCTGGTCGCAGTCCGAGGGGACGGTCGGGGCGGGACGCGACCTGCGTGCGGAGGCCCTCCGGCTCACCGCCGCCTGGGACGGGCTCCAGCTCCTCCAGCTCTACCTCCCGGAATGCGTCCAGGTGGTCCCCGCGCTCGCCCGGCACGAGACGCTGCTGGCGTGGCCGCCGGGCTTCGGGGCCGCCACCGCACCCCGTCCCGACGCCCCTGCCCCGCTCCCGGCGGTCGGACTCGTCGCCGAGGACGACGTCGTCGAGGGGTATGCGAAGGGGCGCGAACGGCGGGCGCGGATCATCGCCGACGCCACGCGGCTGTTCGCCGCCGTGGGCTACGGCGACACGAGCATGCGGGACGTCGCCGAGCGCGTCGGGGTGTCCAAGTCGACGCTGTTCCACCACTTCGCGTCCAAGGAGGACCTGCTGGGCGCGGTCCTGACCGCGCGCGACGCCCAGATCGCCGACTCGGTGGCCCTCGCGTCCGCGGGATCGGCGCGCGAGCTGCTCGAGTCGATCGCCGACGGCGCCCGGTCCAACGCGGCCGACGAGCCCGGGCTGGTCGAGGTGTACGCGGTCCTGTCGTGCGAGGCGACGGCGTCGGACCATCCGGCCCACCCCTACTTCCGGCGGCGCTACAGACGCACGCTCGACGCGTTCACCGGTGTGTTCGAGGCGGCGCAGACCGACGGCGACCTGCCCGCGCACCGCGACCCGGTCGACGAGGCGGTCTGGCTCGTCGCGCTCTGGGACGGCCTGCAGATCCAGTGGATGTACGACCGGACGCTCGACGTCGGCGCGCACCTCGCCGCGCACGTCGCGGACGTGCTGCCGCCCCGCCCCTGACGGGCGCTCAGGCGCGGGCGGTGAGCCGCAGCAGGACCGCCTCAGGGCGGCAGGCGAAACGGACCGGCGTGTAGGGGCTCGTGCCGAGCCCCGCGCAGACGTTGAGCCACGTCGAGCCGGCACCCGCCGGGGTGTCCGGGCGGGCCCCCGGCCAGCCGTGGAGGCCCTTCGCGCGCTCGCGGTCGACGTCGCAGTTGGTGACGAGCGCGCCGTAGCCCGGGACGCAGAGCTGCCCACCATGCGTGTGGCCGGCGAGGATCAGCTCGGCGCCGTCGTCGTACATCTGGTCGAGGACCCGCGCGTACGGCGCGTGCGTCACCCCGAGCCGGACGAGGGGCTCGGCGTCGGGCGGCGAGTCAGAGCCGGGCGCGTCGGTCCACGCGTCGTGGAGCAGCTCGGCCGGCACGCGGGGCGGAAAGACGTCGCGGTCCAGGTGCGGGTCGTCGACGCCCACCAGCTCGATCCGGCGCGCGGCGCCCTCGGGCCGGCCGTCCAGGTCGACGACGTCGCGCCGGTTCGTCAGGTCCTTCCAGCCCGCTCCCCGCAGGGCCGCGGCCAGGGCGGCTGCCGGGAGGTTCGGCGGGTTGACGACGGGCCCCTTGCGAGCGTCCCGCTTGAGGTACCGCGCCGGGTTCTTCGGCATGGGCGCGTAGTAGTCGTTCGAACCCATGACGAACGCGCCGGGCGTCCCGAGAAGCGGTTCGAGCGCGTGCAGCAACGGTCGCAGCGCGTCGCGGTGCGCCATGTTGTCGCCCGTGTCCACGACGAAGTCCGGGCGCAGCGCCGCCAGGTCTCGCACCCACGCGATCTTGTCCGCCTGGCTGGGGACCAGGTGCAGGTCCGAGAAGTGGAGGATCGTCAGGTCGGGCTGGCCCGGCGCCAGGACCGGGACGGTCCTGTCCCGCAGCGTGTACTGGCGCGCCTCCCACAGCGCGTACCCCAGCCCAGCCGCCTCCGACGCCGCCACGAGCCCCAGCGCGCCGAGCGCGCGTCGTCCCGTGGTCACCGGCTACTTGCCCCCGCCGTGCTTGTCGCCATTGCCGGGGCTCGACGTGCTGCCACCACCGGATCCGCCGCTGTCGCTGCCCGACTTGTCGCCGTTGCCGTTGCCGTTGCCGTTGCCGTTGTCGTCCTTCGATCCGCCGCCGTTCAGGAGGTCCTTGATGCGGTCGCCGAGATCGCTCTTGTCGTCGCCGCCCTTGCTCGAGTCCTTGCCCTTGTCGTCGTCCCCGGACGTCTTGGGGGCGTGACCTTCTTCGGCTGGCCGACAAGGGACTGGTCGGGCGACGGGAACGCCTCGTTCGGCTCACCCTTGAGAGCCTCATCCATGTAGGCCTTCCAGGTGGGCGCGGCGAGCGTGCCGCCGTAGAGCCACTCCTGCTTGGTCGGCGCGTACTTCGAGCCCTTCACGGTGACGTTGTGGAGGTCGATGTCGCCTTCGGCATTACCCACCCAGACGGCTGTGGAGAGCTGGGGGTGTAGCCGACGAACCAGGTCTGCCGGGACGACTGGGCGGTACCCGTCTTGCCGACCGCGGGGCGTCCGCCGTCCAAGCCCTGTCCGGGTGCGGTACCGCCCGGCTGCAGGACGCCCTTGAGCGCGTACGTGATCGTCGAAGCGATCCTGGGGTCGAGCGCGCTGGAGTCGCAGTGAGCGCTCGGGACCTGGATCTTCTTGCCCTTGGCGTTCTTGATCGACGTGATGGCGATCGGCTCGCAGTAGGTCCCGCCCGACGCGAACGTGGCGTACGCCGCGGCCTGGGAGAGCGGCGACGTCTGCTGGGGGCCGAGGATCATCGACGGGTAGACGCCGATCTTGCCCTTGAACTGGTCGTTCGGGTTCGACCCGCGCCAGCCGATCGACACCGCCATCTTGCCGATCTCGCACAGGTCGAGCTTGGTAGCCATCGCCGCGTAGGCGCGGTTCACGGAGTCCGCGGTCGCCTGCTCGACGGAGATGTTGCCCTTGGCCCCGCCCTCGGAGTTGCTGACGGTCCACGTCTTCCCGCCGACGGACCCGCACGTGGTGTGGAAGGTCGACGGCGCGAACGCGGGGATGTCACCGCTGATGCCCTGGTTGAGAGAGTGCCCGGTCGCCAACCACTCGGCCAGGACGTACGGCTTGAAGCTCGAACCAGGGGAGAACCCCTTCGAGCCGCCGTGGTTGTAGTCCGCGCTGTAGTTCAAGGACGTGGCGCCCTTGATCGGATCCGACGACGCATCGAACGGGCGGTTCTGGGCCATCGCGATGATCTTGCCCGTGCCGGGCTCGACCGACGAGATCGCGCTCTCCATCTGGAGCTTGACGTGATCGCCGTTCTTGTCCGTCGTGGTGCTGAGCTTGTTGATGGGTACCGCGTTCCGCGCCTTCTGGGTCGCGTTCTTCTGGTCGGCGAGGTCAAGCGTCGTGACGATGTCGAAGCCGCCGGTCTTGAGGGTGTCGAGGCGGGCGGTGGAGGTCTTCCCCCAGGCGGTGAACGCGCCGTCGTCGTTGTTGGCGATCACGCGCGTGACGTAGTCGCAGAAGACGGCCGAGATCTGCGCAGGCTGGCAGCCGTTGGTGATCGCCGTGTTGTCGATCTTCAGCGACTTCTCGATCGGGGTCGCGACGGCTTCGTCGTACTGCTTCTTCGTGATGTACGACTGCTGGTACATGTCGTTGAGCACGACGTTGCGGCGACGCTGCGACTCCTTCGGGTCGACGGTCGGGTCGTAGTCGCCGGGGCGCTGCGTGATGCCTGCGATCGTCGCCGCCTGGATCGGCGTGAGCTTCGCGGCCGTCGTCGAGAAGTAGTACTCGGCCGCCGCCTCGACGCCGTAGACCTTGAGACCGAACTGGGCGATGTTGAGGTAGCCCTCGAGGATCTGGTCCTTGGTCATGTTCTTCTCGAGCGAGATCGAGAGCTTCGCCTCGCGGAGCTTGCGCTCGTTGGTCTTGCCGCGCGCGGCCTCGAGCGCGGCCGCCTTCTTGGCCGGGTCGGTCTCCGCGAGCGCGTTCTGGATCAGCACGTTCTTGACGTACTGCTGCGTCAGCGTCGACGCACCCTGCGTGTCGTCCGACGTTGCGTTGTTGACCAGGGCGCGGAGCGTGCCCTCGACGTCGATGCCGCCGTGCTGGTAGAAGCGCTTGTCCTCGATCGCGACCATCGCGTGCTGCATGTACGGCGAGATCTGCTTGAGGGAGACGTCCGTGCGGTTCTGGTCGTAGAACCTGGCAAGGACGGTCTTGCCGTCGCTCGCGTAGACCGTCGAGGTCTGCGGCAGCGGCTTCTGCTCGAGCTCCGTCGGGAGGTCGTTGAAGACCTCGATCGACGTGTCGGTCACGGCCTTCGCGCCTGCCACGGCGGGGATGAACAGCCCGGCCGCGAGCACGCCGCCGACCGCCGCGACGAGCACGAAAGCGAGCAGCAAGGCGATGAGCTGGAAGGCGTTGACCTTGTGGCCGCGGGGGCGAGGAGGCGGAGCCGCAGGAGAAGCCATAATGCCTAGGCTACGTGAGGCACCTGCGCCTCCCCGGGCGGTGAACGCGACGGGGTTGTGCGGGTTTCGTGTGAGGCGCGTCCTGGCACGGCGCGGCTACGCTCGGGTCATGGCGAAGACCTGGGAGTACGCGACGATCCCCCTCATCATCCACAACACCAAGGCTGTGCTCGACCAGTGGGGCGCGGACGGGTGGGAACTGGTCCAGGTGGTGACCGGCCCCGACGGCAACGGCCTGGTCGCCTACCTCAAGCGCCCGACGGGGAGTGAGCCGCGTGGCGTCGGTCGAGGCCCGCCTCGCGGAGCTCGGCATCACCCTGCCCGTCGTCGCCCCGCCGGTCGCGGCGTACGTCCCGGCGGTCCGCAGCGGTCACCACGTGTACGTGTCCGGCCAGCTCCCGTTCGTGGACGGCGCACTACCGGTCACGGGGAAGGTCGGCGAGGGCGAGGGCCTGGTCCCGCCCGCCGACGCCGCAGCCCTGGCCCGCGTGTGCGTCCTCAACGCGCTCGCCGCGGTCCGGTCGATCACGGGCTCGCTCGACGGCGTCCGCATCGTCAAGCTCACGGGTTTCGTGGCGTCCGACCCGTCCTTCACCGGGCAGCCGGGCGTGATCAACGGCGCGAGCCTGGCGCTGGGCGAGCTGTTCGACGACGCGGGCATCCATGCCCGCAGCGCGGTCGGCGTCTCGGTCCTCCCGCTCGACTCCCCGGTCGAGGTCGAGCTGATCGCAGAGCTCCCGGCCTGACCGGCCACCGGCTCCCCGAGCACCCCAGCGAGAGACGGCGGTCGCCCACGAAGGGCGACCGCCGTCGTCGTGCGTGCAGAGAGCCGCAGAGGTGACCGGACCGCAGAGCCGGGAGCCGGGAGCCGGGGAGTGTTGTCGCGGATCGTGGCGGGTCTGGCGGGAGCGGCCCGAGGAACGAGGGACGCGGATGGAAGATCCGCGACAACACTCCCCGGGGCCCGGTGGAGGCGACCCGAACGACGACTCAGCGCGCCCGACGCTCCAGGCGGTCCACGTCGAGGAGGACGACCGCCCGGCCCTCGCGCCTCACCCAGTGCCGCTGCGTGAAGTCCGCCAGGGCCTTGTTGACGGTCTCGCGGGACGCCCCGACGAGCTGCGCGAGCTCCTCCTGCGTGAGGTCGTGGGCGACGCGGACGCCGTCGGCGGTGGGTTCGCCGAACTTGCTCGCGAGGTCGAGGAGCGCCTTGGCGACGCGGCCGGGGACGTCGGAGAAGACGAGGTCGGCGAGGGAGTCGTTGGTGCGGCGCAGTCGCTGCGCGAGGGCGCGGAGCAGGTGGCCGGAGACGCCGGGGTGCTCGGTGAGCCACGCGATGAGCTGCTTGTTGTGGAGCTCGTAGAGCAGGGCGTCGGACACGGCGGACGCGGTGGCGGTGCGGGGGCCGGGGTCGAAGAGCGAGAGCTCGCCGAACATCTCTCCGGGGCCGAGCACGGACAGGAGGTTCTCGCGCCCGTCGGGTGCTCGGCGTCCGAGCTTGATCTTGCCTCGCGCGATCACGTAGAGGCGGTCGCCGGGTTCGCCCTCGTGGAAGAGGACGTCGCCACGACCGAGCGTGACCTTCTGCATCGACTCGAAGAGCTTGCGCGTCTCTTCGGGTTCCATGGTTGCGAAGAGGGGGCTTTGAGAACAACCTCGTCGTCCACGCCGTTGGTCCTTCGTCGTCGTCGCCGGTGCTTCTGGGGGCCGGCTGGGGGTGGCCGCTGTCCGGCGCGACGCCGTCGCGGTCACCTACAGTCTGCCGCATCCTGCGAGGTCATGCGGCCAGGCGGGAAGCGAGGAGTGTCGGGTCGGGTCGGTCGGTCGGCCTGGTCGGTCGTCACGTCGCACGGCTCGCGCGCGTCATCCTGGCATCGGACGCACGCCTGCGGCCGAAGCCCGCGCACCACCGGTGGCGGGGTGACGACTCTCAGGAGCGAACTCATGGATCTGCCGCTCGAATCCTTTGGCCGTGACTTCCCGGGCGTGGTCGCCGCACCCGGCTCGCCCGAGTACGAGACCGGGCGTCGTGCGCTGCTCTCGCTGGGGAGCCCCGCGGTCGTGCTCCGGCCCCGTGCCGTCGAGGGGGTGCGGGCGGCGCTCGGTCTCGCCTCCGACACCGGGGTGCCGTTGTCGGTGCGCGGGGCGGCCACGGCTTCGCCGGGCTCTGCACGAACGACGGCGGTGTCGTCGTCGACCTGGCGGACTTCGGGGACGTCGAGGTCGTCGACGTGGAGCGGCACACCGTCCGGGTCGGGGGCGGCGCGACCTGGGGTGCGGTCGCGGACGCGCTGGCGCCCTACGGGTTGGCGATCTCGTCGGGCGACACCCGGTCCGTCGGCGTCGGCGGTCTCACCCTGGGCGGCGGGATCGGCTGGAAGGTCAGGAACCGGGGGCTGGCGCTGGACAGCCTCGTCGCGGCGGACGTCGTCACGGCGGACGGGCGTGTGCTGCGCGCGAGCGCGACGGACCACCCGGAGCTGTTCTGGGCTCTGCGGGGTGGTGGCGGGAACTTCGGGATCGTGACCGCGTTCGAGTTCCGGGCTCACCCGTCGACCGAGGTCTTCCACGGGACGATCCGCTTCCCCGCGGCAGAGGCGTACGGCGTGCTCTACGGCTGGGCGGAATACCTGCGTGATGCTCCGTTCGAGCTGACGTCGATCATGGAGCTCGCGAACCCGTTCGCCGGTGGTCCGGACGCGCCGGTCGCCGTCGGTGTGGTGTTCGACGGGGACGACACGGACCTCGCGGCGGAGGCGCTCGACCCCATCCGCGCGCTCGGCACGGTGCTCGCGGACGACGTCGCGCTCGTGCCCTACGGGGAGGTCCTGGTCGACGGTGTGCTGCCGCCGCTGGGGGTGCGGTTCGTCAGCCGGAACGCGTTCGTCGACCGAGCCGGGGTCGACGAGGTCGTGCGGGTCCTCGCCGATGCGGCGACGTCGCCCGGTGCGCCGGCCGTGTCCGTGCGGAGCATCGGGGGAGCGGTGTCGAGGATCGCCGACGACGCCACGGCCTACGCGCACCGTGGCGCCGAGCTCATGGTCGCCACGACCGTCGGCGGCCCGCCCCCGATGGTGGAGGCTGCCGTCCCCGGTCTCGACTCGCTGTGGGCGACGCTGGCACCGCACGTCCGCGGGTCGTACGCGAACTTCCTCACGGCCGCGACCGAGGGCGACGTGTCCGCCTCCTACCCGGGGGCGACCTACGAGCGGCTCGCGCAGGTCAAGCGCCGCTACGACCCCGGCAACCTGTTCGCGCGGAACCACAACGTCCGGCCCGCCGAGGAGCACCGAGCCGCCCGACGGGAGGCGTCGGAGGTCGCACCGTAGGGTGACGCCATGGCCGCTTCCCCGAAGGGTTCCTCGTCCGCCGCGGTGCCGCGGATCGTCCCGGCCAAGCCGCCGACGACGCACCTGGGCCTGGTGCGTCGGGCGCGGCGGGTGGACCGGGAGCTCGCGGAGACGTACCCGGACGCGCGGTGCGAGCTGGACTTCACGAACCCGTTGGAGCTGCTGGTCGCGACGGTGCTGTCGGCGCAGACGACGGACGTGCGGGTGAACCAGGTGACGCCGGGTCTGTTCCGCCGGTATCCGGACGCGGCGGCGTACGCGGCCGCGGACCGGGAAGAGCTCGAGGGGATCTTGAAGCCGCTGGGCTTCTTCCGGGCGAAGTCGGCGTCGCTCATGGGGCTCGGGCAGGCGCTCGTCGAGCGGTTCGGCGGCGAGGTGCCGGGGCGGCTGGAGGACCTGGTGACCTTGCCCGGGGTGGGTCGCAAGACGGCGAACGTCGTGCTGGGGAACGCGTTCGGGGTGCCGGGGATCACGGTGGACACGCACGTGAAGCGGGTGTCGCGCCGGCTCGGCTGGACCGAGGAGACCGACCCGGTGAAGATCGAGACCGCCCTGGGGGACCTGATCGAGCGACCGGAGTGGACGATGATGTCGCACCGGCTGATCTTCCACGGGCGGCGGTGCTGCTTCGCGCGCAAGCCGAACTGTGGTGGGTGCTCGGTGGCGGCGTGGTGCCCGTCGGCGGGGACGGCAGGCTGAGCCGGTCTGTCCCCGGCCGGCCCGGCCTCGTCAGGCGTCGGTCCGGGCGACCGGCTCGTCCGTGCGCAGGAGGTCGGCGAGGCGGCCGGTCGACGTGACGAGCTGACGACGCAGGGCGCGCGCGACGAGGGGGCGCAGGACGGTCTCGAGGGCGCCGCTCGGGCGCGAGACGGTGCGGAGCACCACGCGGCAGCGGCCCGGCCCCGACGGCACGACGGTCCGTGTACCGTCGGCGTCCGTGCCGCTCACGGTGCGCCACGCGAAGCTGCGCCCGGGGTCGACGTCGAAGATGCGCGCGACGTTCACGGTGCGGGTCCCGAGGATCCGGTAGTGCTCGACGGTGCGGGTGCCGTCGAGGACGGTGCCCCCGTTCGCCCCGACGCCGCGGGCAGCTCCTGGGTCATGGACCGGACGCCGGCCCGCCAGGCGGTGTCGTACCGGTAGTTCGCGACGACCTGCCACGCGCGCTCGGCCGGCACGTCGACGTCGACGGACACCTCGATCTCGATCGGTCGCGCCACGGGGGCTCCGTCCTGTAGGAGGGCGCCGGCGTGGAACAGCCGACCTGGGGAGGGAGGGCGGGCGGCCGGGTTCCTGACGCGCCGGTCGACGCGGGCCGGCTGCTGGGACCCGTCCGGTCCTTCAGTCGACCTGGACCTCGAGGCCGCCGTCCGGGTACAGCAGCACTTCCGCCCACACGTCCGCGGTGCGCCCGGCATTGAACGTCGCGTCGAACCGGCAGTCGAGCACCCAGACGGGAGGCTCACCCGGGGCCGGGACGTCGGTGGTGAGCTGGCGATCCTGGACGACCTCGGGGTTCGTCACGGTCAGCGGGCGCAGCTCGGGCTGCTCCCAGTAGTCGTCGGCGTGGTTCACGATCTCGGAACGCACGTCGTCGCACGTCACGATCCCGACGTCGGCCGGGGACTCGGGTTCCGGGCTGTCGGCGCCGTGGGGGCGCCGCCCTGCTGGTCCTGGGCCGTGACGACCGCACGATCCCATGCCTGGCCGAACTCCCTGGCCACGACCGCCCCGAGCGCGCAGACCAGGACGACGACCGCGAGCGCGCCGAGGGCGATCAGGGCGCGGACGTGGTCGGTCAGGCGCCTCGGCGTCGGGGAGACGGTGGCTGCGCCGCCGGGCGGGATCGGTGGGCTCTCGAACGGATCCGCGCCGGGGTGCGAGGCGGCTGGAAGGGGAGCGACGTGCTCGGTCCACCCGTGACCGTCGAACCAGCGCAGCATCCCGGGGCGGTAGGGGTCGGGGTACCACCCCGGTGCCGGGACCGTCATGTTCCTCCGTCGATGCTTCGCTGGAGCGAGTGGTCGGAGCATACCGGTGTGCCGACCAGTGGCACGATGCGTCCATGACCACGGACGCGCACGCCACCCCGATGCCCGACGCCGACCTGTCCGCGACGATCGCCGCGCTGCAGGAGCAGGAGCGCGAGCTGGTGTTCCGGACCTTCACGAACGACGACGCCTGGCGCCTCGGCTGCCTGCTCGTCGAGCGTGCCCGCGCCGAGGGCCTGGCCGTCGTCGTGGACGTCCGGCGCGGGGAGCAGCAGCTCTTCCACGCCGCCCTCGAGGGCACGAGCGCGCACAACGACTCGTGGGTCCAGCGCAAGGCGCGGGTCGTCGCCCGGTTCGGCGTGTCGACGTACCTCGCGAACCTGCGCGAGGTGGCGCGCGGTCGCACGTTCGGGCAGGCGCACGAGCTGCCGTTCCTCGAGTACGCGGCGGCCGGCGGCGCCTTCCCGGTGCGGGTGGCCGGGGCGGGCGTCGTCGGCTCGGTCGCCGTCTCCGGGCTCACGCAGCACGAGGACCACGAGCTCGTGGTCGCCGGGATGCGTGCGTTCCTCGCCGCCGCCTGACGTCGGGCTCCCGCGGGTCACGCGGTCACGCGGTCACGCGGTCACGCGAGGCTTGCGCGCACCACCTGCCAGCCGTCGCCACCGTGCCGCACCGTGATGTCGAGGAGGTCGGGCGGGGAGTCCGGGTCGTCGTTCCCGCCGTAGACGTCGACGCCGTCGCCCCCGGGTACCGGGTCGCCGGTCGGCGGGTCGGTGCTCGGCCTGCTGCTCGCCGTCTCGTGCCGCACGCAGGCCTCCTGCCGCTGAGCCACCGTCACCACGAACGTGTCCGGCGCGTCGGTCGGGGTCGTCCGCACCGCCTCGGCCCGCATCGCGCACCCCGCGTACCGCACCGTCCCCGCCTCGACCAGACGCATCGACGTGGTCTTGTCCCGGCACCAGCCGCTCGCGGTCGAGCACAGGGCGGCGAAGTCGTGCCAGTCGCCGCTGAGCAGGCCGTACGGCTCGAGCTCGAGCACGTAGACGGCGGCCGCTGACGCCCCGCGCTCGTCGGAGCGTTCGAGAGCCGCTGGCCGTGCCGGGGCGGAGACCGCCACGGTCGCCGGCCGTGCGGGGCCGTCGTGCGCCGCGAACGCCGCCACCGTCAGCACCCCTACGACGAGGGCCGCACCCGCAACGCCGGCGGCCAGCCGGTCACGGCGCCGCGCTCGCCCGGTGAGCCCCCGCCACGTCGTGCGCGTCAGTCCCACCACAGCCGCCACCACCGCTCGTCGTCCGCCCGGTACACCGAGGAGATCTCGTCCGGGCGGCGTGCGCCGTCGAGAC
This sequence comes from Luteimicrobium album, assembly GCF_030161555.1. Lineage (GTDB taxonomy): Bacteria > Actinomycetota > Actinomycetes > Actinomycetales > Cellulomonadaceae > Luteimicrobium > Luteimicrobium album. Next base: position 808,578 of record NZ_BSUK01000001.1, on the reverse strand, counting down.
CCAGCTCGTCGACCACGTACGACCACAGGCGCTCGCAGTCGCACCCGTCGTCGTGGCGGCGGGGAGCCGGACGTCGTCGTCGAACCGGACGTGGACGCCCTCCGCAGTCAGGCGCTCGTCGCAGCGACCGGGCCCGACGGCGTAGCCGTGCACGTCCAGACGGTCGGGGTGGCTGGCGGTCGCCTCGAGGATCGCGCGGAGCGTCGGGGCGTCGTTCTGCCGGCCGTCGAGGTCAGGCGGGGCGAGCACGTCGAGCAGCTCGGCGGCCGCGTCCCCGTCGAGCCGGGTGAAGGGGACGATGTCCGTCGGGCCCGGCAGGTCGACCAGCAGGCCGCGCACGAACGGCTCGACGAGCTCGGGGACGGTAGACCCGAGGAGGTGCCCGTGGTGGTGGTCCGGCGCGGGCGTCCCGAAGCGGCCGCAGTCGTCGGGGTCGTGCTCGTCGAGGTGCGACTGCCAGACCGCCCGGAGCGAGGGCACCCGTGGTGCGTGCATGGAGCGATGGTCGGGGCGGCCTGTGCCGCGGTCGGGCGGCCGGCGCCGCGCGGCGGGCCTCGTCGTGGTCGGTGTCATGCGGGGAGTCTGGTGCGCCACGGCGGTGCGTGCGTCGGGCCGGACGGGCGTTGTGCAGAGCCGCCCCGCGCGCGGGTCGGTGGGTGGCGCCCGAACGTTGTGCGCGCTACGTTCGCGCCGTGCCACGGGAGCTCGTCGAGGTCGCGCCCGGGGTGCTCGTCGCGACCAGTCGGACCATGACGACCACCTCGACCGTCGTCGCGCGTGGTCACGACGCGCTCCTGGTCGACCCCGCCTGGCACCCCGACGAGCTCGGGGGCTCGCCGACGCGCTCGACGCGCGGGGACTCCGCGTCGTCGCCGGGATCGCGACCCACGTCCACCACGACCATCTGCTCTGGCACCCGCGGTTCGGTGACGTCCCGAGATGGGCGTCGGCCCGGACGGTCGAGCTGGCGCGAGCGGGCCGTGCCGAGATTCGGGCCGCGGTCGCCGACGGCGAGGGTTCCGAGGACGTCGGCTCCCAGCCCTGGACGCCGGAGCTGCTGGCCCTCGGCGGGGAGGTGATCCCGGCGCCCTCGCCCACAGCGGGGCTGCCGGGGAGCCGGAGCTCGTCGTGCACGACGCCCACGCACCCGGCCACGCGGCCGTCTGGCTCAGCGGCGCCCGGGTGCTGCTCGCCGGCGACATGCTGAGCGACGTCGAGCTGCCGCTCCCGTTCGACCCCGACGACCTGCCCGCCTACCTCGCCGGGCTCGACCGCCTCGCGCCGTACGTGGCGCGTGCGCGCGTCGTCGTGCCGGGGCACGGGCGCCCGACGTCGGACGGTGCGGCCCGTCTTGACGCCGACCGCCGGTACCTCGACGCGCTGCTCGCCGGACGAGCCCCCGAGGACCCGCGGCGCGCCAACCCGGGGATGGCCGAGGTGCACGCTCGCCTCACGGCGCTGGCGGCGGCGCTCTGCGGCTGACCGCTCGTCGCGGCTCCGTCAGCGGGCGAACCGCAGGCCGCTCGCCCGGCGGACGGGCCGCGCCACCGCCGCCCGCACGGCGTCGGCCGTCCCGACGACCCGCACCAGCTCCTGCGCACGCGTGACCGCCGTGTAGAGGAGCTCGCGGGTCAGCAGGGGCGAATCGGCGCCGGGCAGCACCACGGTGACGCGCGTGAACTGGCTGCCCTGCGCCCGGTGCACCGTCATCGCGTGCACCGGTTCGACCGCGGGCAGCCGGTGCGGTCGGACCAGGCGCGGGTTCCCGGGCTCGCCGAACGCGACGACGACCCCGCCCTCGCCGTCGTCGACGACCACCCCGGTGTCGCCGTTGGAGAGACCCGTCGTGCGGTCGTTCGTCGTCACGAGCACGGGGCGACCGACGGGCCAGGGACCCGTCTCGCGCAGCCCTGTGGCCTCCGCGACCCAGCCCTGCGCGAGCGCCGCCCACCGGACGACGCCCGCCGGGCCGCGCCGGTGCGCGACGAGCAGCCGGTGCGTACCCAGCGCGGTGAGCGCCGCGGCGGCGTCGCCCGCCTGGGCGGCCGAGGTCAGCGCGGACCCGGCGGCGGCGACGTCGTCCCGCACCTGCGGCATGTCCGTCTCGCGGACCACGTCCTCCACCACCTCGACGAGCTCCACGTGTGTGCCGCCGGCACGCAGCAGTGCGAGCGCGTCGTCGGCGCGGCCCGCGTTGATCGCGTCGGCGAGCGCCCCGAGCTCCTCGCCGAACCGGTGCCGCACCACCAGCTCGACGACCGCCCCCGGATGCGCGCCAGCTGCCGGGGTGCCCGGCTCGAGGTCGAGGTCGGTCAGCGTGCCGGGCACGTGGGCCGTGTCGACGGGCGACGCGAGCCGGTCCACGAGGTCACCCAGGACGGCGCCGACCTCGACCGACGCGAGCTGATGACGGTCGCCGACGAGGACGAGCCGCGCGTCGGGCCGCAGCGCCTCGAGGACGCGCGCGAGCAGCGGCAACGACACCATCGACGCCTCGTCCATGACGACGACGTCGTGCGGGAGGCGGTTCGTCCGGTCGTGCCGGAACCGGGTCCGGAAGCCGGGCCGTGACCCGAGCAGCCGGTGGATCGTGGTCGCATGCACCGACCCGGCGCCCAGCCGGGCGAGCTCGGTGTCGACCGCCTCCTGGAGCCGCGCGGCCGCCTTGCCGGTGGGCGCGCAGAACGCCACCCGCAGCGGGGCGGGGGCGTCGCCGCCGCGCGCGGCCGGCTCGTCGAGCACGTCCCGGAGCGTCGCGACCAGGCGCGCGACCGTCGTGGTCTTGCCCGTGCCGGGACCACCCGTCAGGACGGTGAGCCGGGACCGGGCGGCCGTGGCGGCGGCGAGCCGCTGCCGGTCGTCGGCCTCGCCCGGGAAGTACCGCGTGAGCGCGGCCTGGAGCGCAGGCTCGTCGACGGGGAGCGGAGACGCCAGCCGCTCCTCGACCGCCGCGCGGACGACCTGCTCGTCGCGCCAGTACCGGTCGAGGTAGAGGCGGTGGTCCACGAGGCGCACCGGCCGGTCCGACGGGCCGTCGACGCCGTCCGCGACCATCGGGCTGCGCCGCAGGGCGGTCTCCCACGTGGCGTCGTCGGGCCAGGGGAGGTCTGCAACGGCAGGCGCGTCGTCATCGGCGGTGGCGCCGGAGCCCGTGACGCCGCTCTCGCCCGCGTCGTCGGTGACGTCCTCGGCGACGAGCGTCCGCACGTCGCGGACGTCCACGCACGCCGACCCGGACCGCACCGCCCGGACCGCGAGGGCAGCGGCCAGGTGCACGGCCTCGTCGGCCTCGCCCGTGAGCCGCCCGAGCCGTTCGGCCGTGCGGACGTCCGCGGACGTCAGCACACCCGCCCGAGCGAACTCCCCGAGCAGCGGACCCGCCCGCCACGGGACGCGGGGGTCGCCGTCGACCTCGGCCGTGACCACGCTCATGACCGTCCTCCGTCCAGCAGCGCCGACAGCGCGACGACGAGCGAGGTCGGCGGTCGCCACGACAGCACCCCGCACGGCCAGCCGTCCACCACGGGCGTGTCCGGCCCGCACATGCCGCGCACGTACAGGTAGACGCCCCCTCCGAGGTTCCGGTCGGGGTCGTAGCCGGGCAGCCGCCAGCGCAGGTACCGGTGCAGCGCGACCGTGTAGAGGAGGAGCTGCAGCGGGTAGTGGGAGTCGATCATCCCCGCCACCAGCGCACCCGGCCGGTAGTGCCACGCCGTGACCGGTTCGTCGGGCGGCGCGAGCCGGTTCGTCTTGTAGTCGACGACGACGTAGCGGCAGTCCGCGGGGTGCGTCGCCCCGGGCGGGGTCCGGTGGGGGCGCCGGTGGCCGGTGGCTCGGCGGCGACACGCAGGACCGCGTCGATGCTTCCGGTGAGGTAGCCGCGGACCTCCTCGGTGCCGAGCTCGTCGAGCCGCTCGGCGTAGGGCGCGAAGACGTCGTCCGGGTCGAGGTGGGTGCGCAGCAGGTCGGCGACGTCGCGCAGCCGCGGGGCGCGCTGGCCCCCGGCACCCCGGGGACTCGCGGCGTCCCCTCGACCGCCCAGGTCGCCGCCCGCGAGCGGCAGCTCGAAGTCGAGCTCGGCGAGCCGGTCGGACGGCGCGAGGTCCGCGAGCGACCGCCCGCCCAGCAGCGGACCGCACGGCGTGTGCAGGACGGGCAGCAGCGCCTCGGCGAGCCGCGTCGGCTGGACGCCGATGCCCGGCGCGAGGCCGGTCTCCTCGCAGCGCGCGCGGACCTCGGCGAGCAGGTCGGCGGCGGTCGTGTCGGTGTGCTCGAGGACGGCGTGGACGAGCGTCCCGAACGCCGTGCCGCCGGGGAGGTCCGTGAGCGGCGAGGGCACGGAGCGCAGGGCCCCCTCGGCCTCGTCGCGGGCCTCCGGCAGCCCAGGGACCAGCGCCTCGACGGCCTCGGTCGGCTCGTCCGGCTCGTCGGTGATGCCGGGGTTCTCGGGCTCGTCCGCGACCCCGGCCCGCGCCGGTGTGCCTGCTCCCGCGGGACCGGCGTCGTGCGCGGCGGCGGTGAGCCCCGAGTACGAGGTCCGCCGCCACGCCGTGTCGACGGCACGCCCCAGGCGGCCCACCGCGAGATCGGGACGGTCGCTCGCCGGCGGCGCCCAGTGCGGCGCCGGAGGGCGGGCGTCCACGGTCTCGTGCCGGACGGTGCCGCCGCTCGCCGCGGCGAGGGCGTCGAACGCCCGCCCCGCGTCCGCGTCGGAGGGCACCGGCGCGGTGGCTGCGGGGGTCCCGTCGAGGTCCCGTTCGGCGAGCACCAGGCGCCCGACGGCACCGGCCCCCGAGACCGTGCTCGGCGCCCACCACACCACCACCTGGCTCGACGCGCGGGTCAGCGCGACGTACGCGAGGCGCAGGTCCTCGCCGGCCTCCTCGGTGCGGTGCAGGCCCAGAGCGTCGTCATAGCCGGAGCTCCCGCTCCCTCCCACGTGCAGGCGCCGCGTTCCTTCGGCGTCGTGAAAGTGCAGGACGTCGGGGTCTCGCTTGACGAACCTGTCCCACCCGAACGGCACGAGCACGACCGGGTACTCGAGGCCCTTCGCGGCGTGCACGGTCACGACCTGGACGGCGGCCGCGTCCGTCTCGAGGCGGCGGCTGCGCTCCTCCGCGTAGTCCGACGACGCGTCGTCGATGCGGCCGCGCAGCCACTCGACGAGCGCCGCCGCGCCGAGCCCTGCGTCGCGGGCCGCGGCGTGCAGGACCTCCGCGACGTGCCGCACGTCGGTGAGCGTGCGCTCGCCGTCGACCCGGCGCAGGAGCCGCTCGTGGAGCCCGTGCGCCGTCGTCGCCTCGACGAGCGCTGCGACGCCCTGCTCGTCGAGCACGTGCGACCACGCCCGCAGGAGGTCGGCGAGGTCCTCGCGGGCCGCGTCGTCGGCCGAGGCCAGCCGGTCCGCGTCCCACCCGACGAACGGCGTGAGGGCCACGGCCGCGACCTTCGCGGCGTCGCCCGTGCTTGCGAGCGCGCTGAGCAGGACGAGCCAGTCCCGTGCCGCCGGCGCCCCGAAGACGCTCGACAGGCCGGAGATCACCGCGGGCACCCCGGCGCCCGTCAGCGCCTCGCGCACGGCCAGCGCCTGGCCGTTGGTGCGGACCAGCACGGCCACGTCCCCGGGGACGGTCGGCCGCCAGCCCGTTCCGGTCGGGCCGCTCCCGTCCGCCGGGCCGGTCGTCCCGGCGTCCCGGAGGTGCGCCCTCTCGAGCGTCCGCACGACCTGCGCCGCCACGTCGGCGACGACGAGCTCGCGCAGAGGGTCGACGCGCGGCGCCTTCCCGCTCGGGCTCGCACCGACCGCCGTCCGGGCTACGCGCCGCACCAGGACCGGCGGGCCGCCGTCGAGCCGACGGCCCTGACGTGCAGCATCGACCGGGTGCACGACGATGCGCGGGTCGCCGAGCGCGGCGCCCCCGAACAGGTGCGACAGTCCCTCGAGCACCGGCGCGTCGGTGCGCCAGTTCCGCCCGAGCGTCGACGTGGTCGCGTCGGCGCGTGCCGCCAGGTACGTGTGGACGTCGGCGCCGCGGAACGCGTAGATCGCCTGCTTGGGGTCGCCGACGAGGACGAGGGCGCTCGCCGTCTCGGGGCGCTCGTGGAACGCGGCGCGCAGGATCTCCCACTGCACCGGGTCCGTGTCCTGGAACTCGTCGACGAGCACGATCCGGTACCGGTCGCGCACCCGTTCCACGGCGGCCGCGCCCGAGACGGGGTCGGTGAGCGCGTCTCGCAGAAGCACGAGCAGGTCGTCGTAGTCGAGGAGATGGGCGACCCGCTTGCGTCGGTCCAGCTCCCTGCGCGCGGCCCCGGCGATGCCGAACCGGTCGGCAGCCGCGCTGCCCGGCGGGGCGTCGTCGGGCGCGAGGACGGCCGCATGGTCCGAGATCGCGTTCCGCACGACGGCGCGCGCGTCCTTGACGGTGAGCGCGGCCTGGTCCGTGCCCGCGTACTTGCGCAGGTACAGGTCGTCGACGACCTCGGCCTCGAGGTCCGCGACGTCCGGCAGGAGCGGCGTCCCGGGCTCGACGACGCCTCCGGACGTCGACGTCCCCAGGGCGGCGAGCATCTGTTGGCAGAACCCGTGCGTCGTCGTGATGGTGGCCGCGTCGACCTGAGTGAGCGTGAGCGCGAGCCTTGCCTGGCGCCGGGCCAGCTCGTCGTCGTCGACGTCGGCGAGCAGCCGCACGACCGGGTCCTCGCTCGTCCGCGCCCTCGGGTCTCGCAGGGCGCGCTCGGTGGCGACGAGGCGCTCGCGCACCCGGTCCCGCAGCTCGCTCGTCGCCATCCGCCCGAACGTCACCACGAGGAGCTGGGGGAGCTCCGCGAGCCCCTCCGCGACGTACCGGGTGACCAGGGCCGCGATGGTGAAGGTCTTGCCGGTGCCCGCGCTCGCCTCCAGGACAGTCGTGCCGCGGGGCAGCGGCCCGCACACGTCGAAGACGTCCGGGAGGCCCACGGAGCCGAGCCCGGTGGTCGGGTCGCTCATGCCGACCCCTCCGCCCGCTCGTGCGCCAGCAGCGGGTCCCACACGGCGCGCGCGAGCGTCCCGAACCGGGTCGGCTCGCCACGGACGAGTCCGCTCTCGGCGCCGGACGAGAGCCCCGCGACCGTAGTCAGCCGCCAGCCGTCCCCCCAGGCGAGCACCTCGTACGCGTCGGGTTCCCGGAACCGGCGGTCGCCGACCATCCGGTCGTCGAGGTCGCGCAGGAGCACGCCCGGTTCCTCGCCGTCGGCGCGGCGGCTCGCGTACCGCTCCGCCTGGTCGACGGGCAGCGGCAAGGGCTCGCGGAGCGCGAGGTCGCGCACGGCGACGAGGCGTGCGAGCAGCTCGCGAGCCTCGTCGCGGCTCGGGGCGACCAGCCGTCGCGCGACCGCCGACGGCCGACGACCCTGACCACGGCCGATCGTGACCGCGGAGGTCACGGGCGCACCGCTCGCCACCAGGGCGAGGAGCTGGACCCAGGCACGCAGCCGGTGCTTGGCGGCGAGGCGCGAGTACAGCGCGCGCACGACCGTGCCGCCGCCCTCGCCGGCCCTGACCCCCGGCACCGTGCCGACGACCGTGCGGCCATCGGGCAGCGACGCCGTGACGTCCAGCGTCGCCGCCGTGGCACGCACGAACGGCGTCGCCTCCGCGGCGACGGCCGCCACGTTGTCCGCGATGCCCTGCAGCGCCGCCGAGCCGAGGCGCCCCGGGGGCATCCGGCCGCGCAGACGCTCGGCGCTCGCGGCGACCGCGAGGTCGGCGCCGTCCAGGACGGCCGCGAGGATGCGGTCACCCGCGACCCACCCGTCGAGGCCGTCGAGCTCGAGCGGCAGCCGGTCCTCGAGGTCGTCCTCGTCGCGGGGGAGCGACACCCCCAGCCGTCCGCGGACGAAGGCCCTCACGGGGTGCTCGAGAGTCGGGACCAGCCCGGTCGTGCCCTCGAGACCCACCGTCGCGTCGTCGTCGAGGACCGGAGGCAGGGGTGACTCGAGCAGCGGCCGACGGCCGGTCCGCTCACGGCGGCCCACGAGCGCCGCACGCCGTTCCAGGTCGTCGAAGCTGAACGGCCCACGACGCCCCAGCGCGCCGGGCACGAAGTTGCGCTCGTCCACGGTCTGCAGCGGGTGGTGCACGACGAGCGCCGCGCGCGCGTCGCGCGTCGCGCCGCCCGGTCCCGCGGGGAAGACGACGCACTCGTCGACCGCGTCCAGCAGCTCGCCCACCGGGACGGCCGGCGGCAGTGGGCGGCCGGTCCGCTCGTCGGCGCCCGAGTGGACGACGACGAGGTGGTCCGTGGCGGCGAGCACGGCGTCGAGGAAGAGCTGGCGGTCCTCGGACCGGCGGTCACGCTCGCCGACGAGGGGATCGCGTGCGAGCGCGTCGTCGCCGCTGACCGCGCCGACCCGCGGGAACGCGGTGTCGTCGAGACCCAGCAGGCACACGACGCGGTGCGGGACGGCGCGCATGGGCTCGAGCGAGCACACCGTGAGCGCCCCCGTGCGGAACCCGGCCCGCGTGGGGCGCCCAGCGAGCCGCCGCTCGAGCAGTGCGACGACGTCGGGCAGGCGCAGGAGCGCGCCGCCGTCCGACGACGCGGCGCCCGTCGACACGGTGCCCGCCGCCGCGCGAGCGTCCGCCAGGACGCTGCGGGCCTCGACGCGCTGCCACTGGTCCGCCGGAACCGTGTCGGTGAGCAGGACGAGCGCCCGGTCGAGCGCGTCGAACCACGCCGCCGCGGGCCGCGGACCCTCGAGCTCCGCCAGCAGGCCCGTGAGCCGGTCGACGAGCTCCGCGAACCGGCCCGCGAGGTCCACCTCGGTGCTGCCGACGTCGTCGAGCGGGAGCGTCGCGTCGAGGTGGCGGTAGTCGTCGTCGGACATCGCGACGCCCAGCAGCAGACGGTCCATGGCCGCCGCCCAGGTCCCCTGCCCGACGCGCACCCCGAACCGGCTGCGTCGGCCCGCGTCCTCACCCCACCGCACCCCCGACTCGAGGGTCCACGCGCGGAGCCGCTCGAGGGCGTCGTCGTCGAACCCGAACCGGCGGCGCACCGCGTCGAGGCCCGCGAGGTCGACGACCGCCGACGCCGTCACGCGCGACCCCGCGAGGGTCAGCAGGTCCGAGACCACGCGCAGCAGCGGGTTGGTGCGTGCCGGTGACCGGTCCGCGATCCGGACGCGCAGCGTGCGGCCGGGGTGCGGGTCGGCGTCGTCGGTCGCGGCAGCTCCGAACGTGGCTGTGACCAGCGGCGCGAACGCCTCGACGTCCGGGCACAGCACGACGACGTCGCGCGGCTGGAGCGTCGGGTCGTCGGCCATCAGCCCGACGACCGCCTCGCGGAGCACCTCGACCTGCCGCGACCGGCCGTGGCACGCGTGCACCTGGACGGTCCGGTCGTCGGCGGCGGCGAGGGACCGTGACCCGGGCGCGGGGCGCTCGTCGGCGCGGAGCGCGCCCTGGAGAGCCCCGAGGACCGTCGCCGGGGGCACCGGCGCGGGGTGGTGCGTCGCCTCGACCCCGCGGGCGGCCAGCCGCAGGCTCAGCTCGGTCGCGTCGCGGCCCAGCGAGCCGAGCAACGGGTGCGACGCCGAGACCGTGACGTCGGCCCGGCGCGGCGCCGGGTGCGACCCGTCCGGCGCGTCGTGGCCGAGGTCCGCGGTCGCCCGGCGCCACAGCGCCGGCGAGGGGTGGGGGAGCCACAGGTGCACCTCGCGGTGCGCGGCGAGCGCATCGAGGACGTCGAGCTCCGCCTCCGGGAGCCGCGTCGGTCCGAACACCGACAGCCGCGCCGGCAGGTCCACGACCCCCGGGTCGTCGCGTAGCACGGCCGTCGCGGAGGCCAGCCGCTCGGCGGGGCTGGGCACCCCGGTGGCCTCGCGCACCGCACGCCAGAGCGGTGGCTGCCACGCCAGGTCCGGCGGGAGCGGCCCGCCCGCGCCGTCGTCGTCGAGCCTGTCGGCCCACGACGCGACCAGGGACGGGCGCTGCGACCCGTATGCCGCGAACAGGGCGGCGACCCGCTGGGCGAGGCGCATGCGTCGGGCCTCGCGGACGCCGTCGGACGCCGACTGCCCCGGCGGGTCCGTGAGGAAGCGGGCCAGCGGCGCGGCCCACGCCTCACCCGACGCGACCGCGGCGTCGACCACGCGCAGCACGTGCCACGCGAGGCGCTCGCGGTCCCACGGGTCGGCGTCGGGGTCGATGCCGCTCGCGGTCGCCACGACCCGGTGCAGCACGCGCGACGGCGAGTCGAAGACGACGTTCGCGCACACGCCCGCCTCGGACCCGAGCGCCCCGAGCCGGTGCGACAGCCGCTGCGCGACCCACCGCTCGACGCCCCGCGTCGGCACGGCCACGACCTCGGCCGCGAACGGGTCGGCGGGAGGATCGGCGGCCAGGACCGCAGCCAGCTCACCGACCAGCACGTCTGCGCGCTCCGACGTGTGGACGAGAAGACGACCCGCGCGCGGCACCTCGAGGAGAGGCGGGGGCTGCGCCGTGGTCGTCATGTCCCGGACCGTAGCAGCGACCGCCGACGCGTGGCTGCGGGACCCGCGCGAGAACCGACCCCTGTGCACAGGCCCCCGCCGGGCGGTCGTGTGGACGGCCTGCGCGCGCCTGTTTCACCCGCAGCAGCGGTCCCGAGCGCGTCCGTGCACGACTCTCTCCCCACAAGGAGTGCTGTGCCGAAGGAGGCGCACATGTCGGGCTGGGCGATCCACGGACGCATCGTCACGATGGCCGACGACGGCCCCGCCGCGTTCAGCGGCCGCGTCTGGGTCCGCGACGACGGGACGATCGCGGCCGTCACGCACGGCACCGCGAAGGGGCCGGCGGAGCTGAAGGGCGCGCCCGTCGTCGACGTGGGGCACTCGCTCGTCCTGCCCGGCCTCGTCGACCTGCACAACCACCTCGCGTACGACACCCTGCCGCTGTGGGCCGAGCCGACCCGCGCGACCCCGTGGGCGCACCACGACGCCTGGCCGCGAGCCGCGTCGTACGCCGCGTCCACGACCTGGCCCGCGTACGCGTTCATCACGGCCTGCCCCGCCGAGCTGCTCGCGTACGTCGAGGTCAAGGCGCTCGTCGGCGGCACGACGTCGACCCAGGGCTCGCCCCCGAGCAACCGCCCGCGCGACGGCTGGCTCGTGCGCAACGTCGACGACGAGTCCTTCGGCACGGGGAACCGCAACCTCGTCCTCGCGTCCGTCCTCACCGCGACGCCCGCCGTGCTCGCGGACCGCGCGAACAAGATGCGTGCCGGGTCGGCGTTCGTCTACCACTGCGGCGAGGGTCAGCAGGGCAGCGTCGTCGCGCGCGAGTACGACGACGCCGAGGCCGCAGGATGCCTCCAACCCCGGTTCGTCGCGGTGCACGCGACCTCGGTGCCCGCCGGCCGCTTCGCCGACTGGACCGACGCGGGCGCCGTCGCGTGGAGCCCGTTCTCCAACCTCTGGCTCTACGGCCAGACCACCGACGTCCCCGCCGCACGCGCCGCCGGGCTGAGCGTCTGCCTCGGAGCCGACTGGGCGCCGTCGGGCAGCAAGAACGTGCTCGGCGAGCTCAAGGTCGCGCGGCTCGTGAGCGACCACCTCGGCTGGGGGCTCACCGACGAGGACCTCGCCCGCATGGTCACGTCCGCACCCGGCGACGTCCTGTTCCGCGCGTGGGGGCGGCAGGTCGGGCGGCTCGAGCCGGGGGCGCTCGCCGACCTGCTGGTCCTCGACGCGACGGCCCGCGCCACCCCGTACCGGGCGCTCGTCCGCGCGACCGAGGACGACGTCCGACTCGTCGCCGTCGCGGGCCGTCCCGCGTACGGGGAGCCGGCGCTCCTCACGACGGCGCTCGCGGCCGCGGGCCCGGCCGGTGCGCCCGCGCCCACCACGGTCCGCGTCGGCGCGCGCGCCATGGGCCTCGTCCTCACCGACCCCACCGACGGCACGACCCCGTGGACGTGGGACCAGGTCGTCGCGCGCCTCGAGGCCGTGCGTGTCGACCCCAAGCACGAGATCGAGGTGGCGCAGCAGCGCGGGTCGGCGTTCGGGGCCGACGGCCTCGACGCGACCCCCGACCTCGGCCTCCAGCTCGCCCTCGACATGCCGACGGGCGTCGGCCCGGTCGGCGGCCTCCCGCACGACCTCGGGCAGGTCGTCGTCCCGCCCCTGCAGTCCCTCGTGCACGACGCCGACTGGCTGGCCTCGGTGCACGGCCGCGGGTTCCACGGTGGCCTGCTCGACGGGCTCGGGACGTTCTACGGGTGACCGGCCATGACTGCCACCACCCACGCCCGTGCCGTCCGCAGCGCTGATGCCCTGCGCGGCACGCTCCTCGCCGACGCCGCCCCTCGCCTCGCCGCCGCGGCCCACCTCGACGGCGGCGAGCGGCTCCAGGTGATCGACGCGCTCGCGACCGTCCTCGACGGCGTCTACGCCCACCTGCCGGCCAAGCGCGCCGCGTACGCGACGGACCCGGTGCAGGCGCTCACGCTGCTGCGCCGTCGGGCGGGGGACCTGAGCGACGCGGAGTTCCACCTGGCCCTGACGCGCATCGTGGCGGGGCTGCGCGACCGGCACACCCGGTACACCGGCCCGACGCCGCTCCACGGCCGGGTCGCCGCGCTCCCGTTCCTCGTCGAGGCGTACGGGGCGGGGCCGACGTTCGTCGTCTCGAAGGTCACGTCGCCCACCCCCGCCACCTCCGCCGAGTCAGCGGGTTTCCCGCGAGTCGGCGGCGAATCCCCGCTGAGTCGCGGGGAAGGCGCTGACTCGGCGGGTCGGGCGGTGGGCGAGCTGCCGGGCGACTTCCGCGCCGGCGCCGAGATCGTGTCGTGGAACGGGGTGCCGATCGCGCGCGCCGTCGAGCTGCACGCCGACGTGGAGACGGGTGGCCGGCCGGACGCGCGCCGCGCTCGGGCGCTCGAGTCGCTCACGTTCCGGGCGCTCGACTTCGGTCCGCCGCCGGACGAGTGGTGGGTGGTCGTGGGGTACCGGCCGGTCGGTGCGCGCGGCGGGCTGGGCGCCGTGCGCGAGGCGCGGTTCGACTGGCGCGTGCTGGCCCCGGGCCGCGCGGCGACGGCCGTGAGCGACGCGCGGCTGGCCCGCAAGCTCGCCGTCGACCCGGCCGGTGAGGCCGTCCGCCGGGCGAAGAAGATGCAGTTCTCGACCGACCTCTGGCTGGCCGACGCGGGCGACGCCGCGACGGCCCCGATGCAGGACGCCGTGTCGGCCCGCGCGCTCGACGACCGCACCGGGTACCTGCGCCTGTGGTCGTTCGACGTGCAGGACGACGACGCCTACCTCGACGAGGTGAGCCGCCTCCTGCAGGGACTCCCGCAGGAGCAGGTGGTGGTCGACCTGCGCGGCAACCCGGGCGGGCTCGTGTGGGCGGCCGAGCGGCTCCTGCAGCTCTTCACGGACGGCCCGGTGCTGCCGGTCCGGTTCAGCCTCGTCGCGACGCCGCTCACCCGGCAGCTCGCCGACAGCCCCTTCAACCGCCTCGAGCTCGAGGCGTGGAGCCCGTCCCTGCAGGACGCCGTCACCACGGGCGACGTGTACGCGCAGCCGCTGCCCGTGACCGACCCCGGCTGGTGCCGCGACCGGGGGCGCGTGTACCCGGGGCGCGCGGTCGCCGTCGTCGACGCGACGACCTACTCGTCCGGCGACCTGTTCGCCGCGGGGTGGGTGGACAACGGCGTCGGACCGCTCGTCGCGGTCGGCGCCGGGCCCGGCACGCACGCCACGGGCGGCGGCGGGGCGACCGTCTGGACGTACGCGCAGCTCCGCGACGCGTCCGCCGGGACGGACGACCCGCTGCCCGCGCTCCCGGCCGGCTGCGGGCTGACGGTCGCCGTCCGACGCGCCGTACGGTCCGCCGCGGGCGACGGGATCCCGCTCGAGGACCTCGGCGTCGCCGGACGGCCCTACACGATGACCAAGCGGGACCTGCTCGACGGCAACGTCGACCTGCTGCGCTTCTGCGCCCAGGTCCTCGGCGACGAGTGACCCCGCGAACCCGAGGAGGAACGATGACCACCCCGACCTTCGACCCCGGCCCGCCCAGCGCGGTGGCCCGGCACTTCGCGGCGCTGCCGTCGTACGCGGCGCACGCCGGCCTGTTCTGGTACGACTGGGGGCCGATCCTCTACCGCGGCCGCCTCAACGGCTCGGCGCGCGTGCTGTGCCTCGCGTCCGACCCCGGCCCGACCGAGCGCGTCGCGCACCGCACGCTCGTCGGCGACGCCGGGCAGCGCGTCCAGGGCTTCCTCGCCAAGCTCGGGCTGACGTCGTCGTACGTGTGCGTGAACGCCTATGCGTACGCGCTGCTGCCGTCGAAGGCGTCGCGCGCCCTGACGGAGGTGCTGCCCCTGCCCGAGCAGGTCGCGTGGCGCGCGACGCTCCTGTCGCTGATCACGGGACCGAAGCTCCAGGCGGTCGTGGCGTTCGGTGAGCAGGCCCAGGGCGCGCTCGACCTGTGGGCCGGGCTCCCCGCCGGGGTCCACGTGGAGCGCGTGCCGCACCCGTCGTCGCGGAGCGCGTCCGCACTGCTCACGGCCTGGCGGGCGGCGGTCCTGCGGCTGCGTGCCGTCGTCACCCCCGATCCCGACGGCGCCGCCGGGCTCGCCCTCCCGAACTACGGCACGTCGTTCCTCGAGTCGGACTACGCGCGGATCCCGCGCGGCGACCTGCCGTTCGGGGTGCCCGACTTCCTGGGCGACGACGCGTGGGGGAGGAAGGCGAAGCCGCGGCACAACAACGGCGTCAGCCGGTCGTCGAAGGACCTGCTCCACACGATCGAGTGGATCGCGCCGCGGTCGTGACCACGCCCCGCTCGGACCTCAGGACCCCGGGACGACCGTCGGCACGTCGAGGTCGGACGCCGCACGTGCCAGTCGCGAGTCGATCGTGACGAGCGCCGCGTCGAACCGTCGGGCCAGGACGACGTACGGAGCGTCGTACGGGCTGACGGTGTAGCGCAGCTCCCACACTTCGGCGAGAAGCCAGGGTTCGGGCCCGACGACGCGAAGCTGGGTCGCGACGACGGCGTCCCCGAACGACTGCGCGGCGTCCCGGCCGAGCACCCCCGCCTGCTCGTAGCGTCGCACGGTCCGCAGCGTCTCGATCGGGCCGTGGGCCGGGACCAGCCAGTCGGGGTCGGCCTCGAGGACGGCGCGCGACGCGTCGCCCTGGTCCCCGGCGTCGACGAGGGCACACACCCAGGCGCTCGCGTCGAGGACGATCACCGTGCGGACCGGCGGCGTCCACGCGGTGCCGGGAGGTCGTCCCCACCACGATCCACCGTGAAGCCCCCGTCGCGGCCCTCACGGACGACGTGCGCGAGCGTCGACGCGTCAGGGATCTCGACGCGGAGCCCGGCGGTCGCGTGGAACAGGTCGATGTTCCCGACGGCCCGCGCTTCGCGTCGCACGACGTCGAGGAGGTACGCCTGGAGCGACTGCCCGCGTGCGGCCGCGGTGCGGGCGAGGACGTCGCGGACGTCGTCGGGCACGTCGCGGATCTGCAGAGCCACCATGCATGCAGTTTACATGCACGTGCCACGCGACTACGCGACGGGCAGGTCGTCGGGATAGACCACGTCGACCTCGGTGATCGAGCGAGGGAAGTCCTTGCGGTTGTTCGTGAGGACGGCGCCGTCGTCGGGCGGGGGTCGAACAGCGGCGCGATCCGCGCGCCGAGCGGATGCGCGGGGGCCGCCGCATAGACGAGGACGTCGGCGTCGAAGGCGGTCGTCATCCTCAGCGGGCGTCGCGGTCGGCGCGGATCCGGGTCACGAGCTCGTCGGCGCGCTCGGGTGTGAGCCCGGCCGTCGCGACTTCCGGGGTACGTCGATGGACAAGCACGTACATCAAGGGGAGTGCCGAGACGGGGAATCCGTTCTTCGGGAGGTTCCCGAAGAACGGATTCCCCATCTCGAGGAGCCGGTCGGCCCGACGAGCGATCAGCGGTGGACCGAGCCCCGCCAGTGCGTGTGACCCTTCGTGATCTGGACGATCGTGCCGGGGGCCGGCGGGTCGTCGTTCGCCAGGGTCGCGGCCCACACGGACCCGTCCTTCGCCGTCTCGACGGCGACGACGCCCGGCAGCGTCACGAACGAGGACACCCGGCCGTGGTCGACCTTGGAGATCTTCCCGCCGAACAGCTCGGCGACGTAGACCTCGCCGCGCGACCCGATCGCCAGGTTCGTCGCGCCGAGGAACCCGCCGGCGAGCTTCGTCACGTGGCCGGTGCGCGGGTCGACGCGCCACAGCGCGCCGCGGGCGCCGAGCTGCGGGCCCTCCGGCCCGCCCGGCAGCGTGGTCACGTACAGCTGGCCGTCGCGGCCGACCTCGACGTCCGTCGGGACCGGCTCGAACGCGTACGTCACGCCGGCGACGCACGACGGCAGCCCGAGCGCGGCCGCCGCGGCGGCGGTGACCCGGTGCGGCTGCGGGGGCAGGACCGCGAGGGTCCGGATCGTGCCCGTCGAGCTGATCTTGAACAGCACGTTCGCGCCGGCGTCGGCGACGACCCAGTCACGCCCGTACGACGCCACCGAGTAGGCGTGCGAGTCGACCTGCCCCGTGTACGAGACGGGGAGACCGGCGGCCGTCAGGGCGTCGGTGACGCACTGGCTCGGGTTCGTCACGCCGTAGTGGTTGACCTTGTCCGGGTTGTTCGCGACCTCGAACGCGTGGGTGTCCGCGTAGAGGCGGCTGCCGAGCGGGCCCCAGATGTCGAGGCCGCTGGCCGAGTTCTCGAACGTCTCCTCGTTCGTGACGGTCGTCGTGAACGCGAGGTAGTCGGCGGAGCGTGCGACGCCGGACGCGCCCGGCTGGTCCGCGGCGATCGTGACCGGAGCCCCGCCCTTGCCGAGGCTGCCGACCAGGTTGAGGCCGCCGTCGGCGAAGTAGACCTTGCCGGACGAGAGGTCGAGGTTGAAGGGTGCCGCGAGCTGGTCGGACTGGACCACCGGGTTCGGCGTGTGCACGGGTTTGCCGTGCGCGGACGCGACCGCTGCCGGGGTCGCGAAGGCGAGCGCGACGACGCCGAGCGCCGCCAGCTTCTTGGAGGTACGCATGAGCTCTCCCCGTCGAGAGTGTGACGAGATGCAGGGATGGCGGCGCGCCGAGACGCGCGGGACGCGTGAGAGGCGCGAGAGGGGGCGCGTCGTCCATGCGGGATGGTTGCCAAGTGTGACTCAGATCACCATGGGGCAGGCACTCATCGTGCGGCGGGCGCTCAGCGGTGTCAACGCGGGGTCACAGGCGTGACGGATGAAGTCGGCGGGCTCAGTCACCCGTCGTCACGACGCGCACCTGGCGCGTGACCCCGGCCTGCCGGCCGACCAGGATCATCGTCACGGCCTCGTCGGGCAGACCGCCGGCGACGGCGCGGTACCGGGGCCGGACGAGGTCGACCACGAGCTGAGGGCTCGAGCCGTCCGCGAGCCGGAAGCCCCGGTCCGCGACCGCCGACGCCGCGAGCGCGAGCGCCAGCCGCGGCCACCGGGTCAGCGGGGTCGACGCCGGGTCGACGGGCTGGAGCGCGAGCATGAGCGCCGCGGCGCCGCCGCCCGCACCGGCGACGGCGAGGCCGCTCGGCCCGCTCGACAGCGGCCCGGCCGCGGCGATCGCCCCGGCGAGCGCCCCGTCGGAGGGCCACGCGGTGGCGCCGCTCGTCACCGACTCGAGGCGGCGGACCTCACGCTCGAGCGTCGCCGCGACCGTCAGCACGTGGCCCGCGCCCGGCAGGCGCACCTCGACGTGAAGCCGCACGTCCGTGAGCGGCGCCGACGCGCGGTCCAGCTCGGCCACCGCGGTGAACGCCTCGCTCAGCAGGAACCGGTCGACGCCTCGCGTCGTGAACGCCGAGTCCGAGCCGCGCAGCGCCAGCGGCTCGGGCTCCGCCGTGCCCGACGGCGCCGGCGCCCCCAGGCACTCGCCTCGCCGCCGTCGGCGGCGAGCACGTCGAACAGGTCGAGCTGGGTGCCGTCGAGGGCGAGCGCGCCCTGCCCGACGGGCGCCCCGTGCGTCGTGCTCACCCTCGACCCTCCTCTGCTCGTTGCGCGGTGACAGTACAGGGTGCGCGTGAGGCACAGTGCGCCGTGCGCGCGAGGGAAGTTTGGCGATGCGCGTCAGGTATAGTAGAGGGTGCGCGCCAGGTATGATGGAGTCCCGCACACCGGAGGTCCGACGTGTCTCCCTACGCCCCGCGAGTCGTCGACGAGCTGCTCGACGAGCTGCAGCCGCATCTTCCGGCCACCTCGATCTATGGGCCCAAGGGCGTCGGCAAGACGGAGACCGCTCGCCGACGGGCGACCTCGGTGCTTGCTCTTGACGAGCCGGCGGACGCCGAGCGGCTTCGTGCGGCCCCGCAGCTCCTCCGCGATCTTCCCGGCCCGCTCCTCGTCGACGAGTGGCAGCGCTGGCCCTCCTCGTGGGACCTGATCCGGCGCGCCGTCGACGACGGCGCAGCACCCGGGCGCTTTCTGGTCACGGGCAGCTCGGCACCGCGGGGCGTGGCGGTGCACTCGGGCGCCGGGCGGATCGTCGGGATCCGGATGAGGCCGATGAGCCTGTCGGAGCGCGGGGTCGAGATCCCGACGGTCAGCCTCGGTGCGATGCTCGCCGGGACTGCGACGATCGACGGAGAGACGGACGTGGCGCTCGCCGGCTACGTCGAAGAGATCACTGCGTCCGGCTTCCCCGGCATTCGTGGGGCGGCGACCGCGAGGCTCCGACGGTTCGCGCTCGACACCTACATCGACAACATCGTGCAGCGAGAGTTCCCGGAGGCCGGTTATCCGGTGCGCCGTCCGGAATCGCTCCGGGCCTGGCTCGCGGCCTACGCTGCGGCCAGCTCGACGACCGCGAAGTACTCCGAGATCCTCGACGCCGCCACACCCAACCAGGGCGAGAAGCCCACCAAGGTCACCACCCTCACCTACCGCGACGCGCTGTCGGGTCTGTGGCTGCTCGACCCCACGCCGGCCTGGATGCCTGTCTCCAACCACCTGTCGCGGCTCGGTCAGGCGGCGAAGCACCAGCTCGCCGACCCCGCGCTCGCGGCCCGGCTGCTGAACCTGGACGCGGACGCCCTGCTGGCCGGCCAGCAGGGCTCCCCGGCGATCGACCACCGCACGATCCTCGGGGCTCTCTTCGAGTCCCTGATCACGCTCGAGGCCCAGGTCTTCGCCCAGGGCGCCGAAGCGCGGGTCCACCACCTGCGCGACCGCGACGGTCGGCACGAGGTCGACCTCGTCATCGAGGGCCGCGGCGGTCGGGTGGTCGCTCTCGAGGTCAAGCTCGCCGCGGTCCCGACGGACAAGGACGCGCGTCACCTGCTGTGGCTGAAGGAACGACTCGGCCCCCAGCTCGTCGACATGGCGGTGATCTGCACCGGACGGCACGCCTACCGACGCCGTGACGGTGTCGCGGTCGTACCGGCTGCGCTGCTCGGTCCGTAAGGCCGCAGGGTTCCGCCGGGACAGTTGCTCCTGTGCCACTATCTCGCGGGGCGACGAGGTCCCCCGCTGGAGTGCTACTCGCCGAGGACCCGGAGCTGCACATGAGCACGTGCGTGCGCGACCTCGAGCGGTGTCGTGGTCTAGGCCGCGAACGAGCCTCAGCGTGCGCGAATGTCCCTGTCCTTCGCCCACCAGAGGAACTTGGCGGCATGGTGGACTGTCGCGAACCCGTCGCCCGCGAGCACGAGCAGAAGGCGGTTGCTCCACACGATCAGCCGGCCGATCGTCCAGGTGACGCGATGGGGATCAGGAAGAGCGAGCCCCCACACGTCCTGGGCGACCTCACGCTTCCCGGCGCTCGCTGGGCTGGTGTAGGTGAGGATCGGCAGGTACTCCCTGTCCTCCACCACGCAGAGCACTTTGGTCAAGAGCGACTCCCTGAAGCCCTTCATCCCGGCGTCGCGGTCGGTGATGAGGGTCGTGAGGCGATCCTCGAGGGGGACGTCCCGAGGTCCGCGAAGGAGGTACTCGATGACGCCGCGGAGCTTGTCGGCCGCGTCGGAGTCGCCCAGCTCGTTCCAGGCCCGGTTGAAGACGGACATGTTTCCGGGGTGCGCGCCGAGCCGGATATTGGCGAATGCCTTGAGGTCCGCGGGGCTCGCTCGGACCGGACCGTCTGCGCTGAAGATCTGCTGATACGTCGCCCAGTGCCGTGCGACGGCGGGGTCGGGGTGCGGCTGAACCCGTTCGAGGAACTCGTGCTTGAGCTGCTCGACCCGGGCGAGACGCGCGGGCTCGACGTCGCCCGGTCCCGGGAACCTCTCCCTGAGCTGCTCCAACGTCGGCAGCACGGGATGGTGATCGACGCGTCGTTCCGTAGCCCTGCCGCGTGTCCACTCGCCCCCACACCGGGTGCAACGTACCTGGATACGTCCGTCCTCGGCCCGACCGACCGCCTCGACGTCCGCGTCCGTCGAGCAGGTGCTGCAGATCAGATCGGCGATCATTCGACGCTCCATAGTCCGGCTCTGGACGGGTCTGCCTCACCGTGCGGTCGCCGTGCGCCGGTTGTCACGGCTGTGCTCGCACCATTCTCGCGCCGGCGGCTGCACGCGCGCGGCGACGGTCGACGACGTGGCAGGCTCCACCCATGGCCACCGTCCTCCTCGTCCGCCACGGCCGCACCGCCGCGAACACCCAGGGCATCCTCGCGGGCCGCACCCCGGGCGTCCGGCTCGACACGACCGGGCGCGCCCAGGCCGAGGCGACGGCGCGCCGCCTCGCGGCCGTCCCCCTGGTCGCGGTGGTGACCAGCCCGTTGGTGAGGTGCCGGGAGACCGCGCGGGCCGTCGTCGGGCAGCAGGAAGGGAAGCCGTCGCTCACCGTGGAGCCCGGGATCACCGAGTGCGACTACGGCGACTGGCAGGGCCGTGCCCTCGCGGAGCTCGCGAAGGAGCCGCTGTGGACGGTGGTCCAGGGCCAGCCGTCGGCGGCCGCGTTCCCGGGCGGCGAGTCGCTCGCGGCGATGCAGGCACGGTCGGTGGAGGCGGTCCGCCGGCACGACGCCGACCTCGAGGCCCGGCACGGCACGGGGGCGGTGTGGGCGGCGGTCGCGCACGGCGACATCATCAAGGCCGTCCTCGCCGACGCGCTCGGCATGCACCTCGATCTGTTCCAGCGGATCGCGGTCGGTCCGGCGTCGGTCTCGGTCGTGCGCTACGGGCCGCACCGGCCCGAGGTGGTCGCCGTGAACACGGACGCGGGCGACCTGTCGTGGCTGCGCGCCGCGGCACCGGTCGGGGACGCGCCCGTCGGCGGCGGTTCCGGGCACGCACCCTCCTGACAGCGGGCGCGTCCGCTCCTTAGGGTGGAGGCATGCCCACCCTCGTGCACGAGTTCGACTGGCCCGACCGGGTCGTCGTCGGGACGGTCGGCCGACCCGGCGAACGCACCTTCTACCTCCAGGCGCGCACCGGTACCCGCACGACGAGCGTCGCCATGGAGAAGCAGCAGTCCGCCGTGCTCGCCGAGACGATCGACGAGATGCTCGACGAGCTCGCGACGCAGGACGGGCTCACCGTCCCGGCCGAGGTGCCGCCCGAGCTCCTCGACGAGGACCCGCTCGACCAGCCCGTCGAGGAGGACTTCCGCACCGGGGCGATCCACCTGGGCTGGGACCCGCGGACCGCGCAGGTGCTCATCGAGGCGTTCTCGCTCGACGACGACGCCGACCCCGACGAGGGGGACGAGCCGAGCGAGATGCTGCGCGTGCGGATCCCGGTCGGTGCCGCACGCGCGTTCGTCCGGCGCACCATGGCCGTGGTCCAGGCGGGGCGGCCGACCTGCCCGAGGTGCGGCGAGCCCATCGACCCGGAGGGTCACGACTGCGCGGTGCCCGACGACGCCCAGCCGGGCGCTGCGTGACCGACCAGGACACCGGGGTCGGGGCAGGCTCCGACGAGCTCGAGTCCGCCCCGCTCGAGGTCGTCGGCCGCATCCAGGTGGCGTCCAACGCGACGTTCTTCGCCCGGATCGGCGAGGTCGACGTCGTCTACAAGCCGGTCGCCGGCGAGAAGCCGCTCTGGGACTTCCCGGACGGGACGCTCGCCGACCGGGAGGTCGCCGCGTACCTCGTGTCGGAGGCGACGGGGTGGAACGTCGTGCCACGCACGTGGCTGCGGGACGGCCCGCTCGGGCCCGGCATGGTGCAGCTCTGGCAGGTCCAGGACGAGGGAGCGGACCCGGTCAACGTGGTCCCCGCTCGGCGGGCGGGTCGGGACGGCTGGCGCACCGTCCTCGAGGGCGCCGACGAGGACGACCGGCCCGTCTGCCTGGTCCACGAGGACTCCGCCGCGCTGCGCCGGATGGCGGTGCTCGACGTCGTCCTGAACAACGCGGACCGCAAGGGCGGGCACGTGCTGCCGATGCCCGACGGCCGCCGGCTCGGCGTCGACCACGGCGTCACGTTCCACGTCGAGCCCAAGCTCCGGACGGTGCTGTGGGGCTGGCTGGGCGAGAACCTCGACGCGTCGGAGCTGGCCGGCGTCGAGCGGGTCCGGACCGGGCTGGGCCCGGACCTGGACGGGCCGCTCGCCCGGGCGCTCGGCCCGCTGCTGAGCGACGACGAGCTCGTGGCGCTCGCCCTGCGCTGCGAGCGGCTGCTCCGCACCCGGACGTTCCCCGCGCCGGAGGGCGACATGCCGTCCGTGCCCTGGCCGTTGTTCTGACCCGGTCCTCACCAGGGCCGGTCGTCGTCGCCCCAGCCGCCGAACGCGCCGCCCTGCCGCGACCCCAGGTACGACTCGACGACGGCGGCACCGAGGTCGTCCGCCTCGGGCGCGACGACCGTGCCGTCGACCCGCCGGGCCATGGCGTCGACGAACCGCGCGAGCCCGGGGTCGTCGCCCAGCCGGAAGAACGTCGTGCGCGCGCCGAGGCGGGCCGAGGCGTCGAGCTCCTGGACCGTGCGGGCGATCGTCACCGGGGCCGGCGGGTAGTCGAACCACGGCTCGCCGTCGGGCTCGAGGTGCGAGGTCGGCTCGCCGTCGGTGACGACGAGGAGCACCGGCTGCGCGTTCGGGTGCCGCCGGAACAGACGGTTCGCGAGCAGCAGCGCGTGGTGCAGGTTGGTGCCTTTCTCCCACAGCGCGTCGAGGTCCACGAGCTCCTCGATCTCCATCGCCTGCGCCGTCCGTCCGAACGCGACGAGCTGGAGGTCGTCACCGCGGAACCGGGTCGAGACGAGCGTGTGCAGCGCGAGCGCGGTGCGCTTCATCGGCACCCAGCGCCCCTCCATCGCCATCGAGAACGACGTGTCCACGAGCAGCGCGACGCACGCCTGGGTCCGCGCCTCGCTCTCCTGGACCTCGACGTCGTCCAGCCCGACGACGACGCGCGGTCCGCTCCCGGCCGTTCCCCCGGGCGCGGTCCGCCCCGCGTCCGAGGCGGACCGGCGCGTGAGGGCGTTCGTGAGCGTGCGCGTGACGTCCCACGGCTCGGTGTCCCCGAACGACCACGGCCTCGTCGCGCCGGACAGGTCGCCCGCGGAACCGGCCCGCCGCAGGTCGTGGGCGCCGGCCCGGCCGGACATCCGCTCGGCGATGTCGCGCAGCAGGGTCCGGCCCAGCCGGCGCATCGCCTGCGGCGTCAGCATGAGCCTGCCGTCGCTCGCACGCCGCATCGTGTCCGAGTCGCGCAGCGCGCGCTCGAGCCGCTGGAGGGCTCGGGCGTCGACCGCGGCGTCCGGGCCGAGCTGGCGCACGAGCGCGTCGAGGTCGACGTCGTCGAGCTGTGAGCCGGGGTACGACTGCGCGAGCTGCTCGGCGAGCGCGTCCAGGTCCGCGAGATCCTGGAGGACGCCCGTGCCGTCGCCCAGCCCGAGGCCCTCCTCGCCGTCGAGCCGCTCCGAGCCGCCCCAGTCCTCGCTGGGGCGCAGGGTCTGCAGCGCCTGGTCCAGCCGGGCGAGCGAGGACATCAGCTCGGGCGAGCCGAACGCCTGCTGGGCCAGCGCGTCCAGCTCGCGCCGCTGGTCCGGACTCAGCGAGTTGCGCAGGCGCTGCGCCGCGGCCGCCCGGCTCGCGAGCGCGTCGAGGAGCTCGTCGACGTCACGCGGACCCTCGGGGAAGAAGTCGCCGTGCCGCTCCATGAACGCCTCGAACTGCTCCGGAGTGTCCTCCCCGCGGGCGTGCGCCTCCAGCAGCGCGTTCAGGTCCTCGAGCATCTGCCCGACGGCGGCCCGGTCGGCGTCCGTCGCGCCCTCGAGCGCCTGCTTCATGCCCGCGAAGCGCTGGTCGAGCAGCTCGCGGCCGAGCAGGTCCTTGATCCGCTCGAAGTCCGCACGGGCCTCGCTCGAGCGCCACGGGTAGTCGTTCAGCTCGCCGACTGCCGCCGCGGGCGAGGACGGCAGGGCGTCGAGCCGCAGCTGCGAGAGCGCCCGGTCGCCCTCGTCCAGGTCGATGTCACGGGCCAGCTGCTTCCGCTCGGCGAGCACCGCCCGGTCGAGCAGCTCCTTGACCTCCTGCAACGTCCCGTCGAGGTGGTGGCGGTCGGTGAGCTCACGGCGGCGCTCGGCGACGCGGCGGGCCAGGTCGTCGAGACCGGCGCGGTCGCCCGTGCCGCGGCGCAGGAGCTCGCGGAGCGCCGCCTCGGGCGACGACCCAGCCATGACGTCCTCGCCGATCGCCTCGAGCGCCGACGACAGGTCGACCGGGGGAGCGAGCGGGTCGGGCCCGTCCGTGTACGCGACGTAGCGCGTGCGGCGGGTGAGCCGCCGGTTCGGCCTAGCCATGGAGCGGCTCCCTAGCCGTAGATCGTCTCGCCGTCGCCGGCCTCCTTGCTGATCCGGCGCGCCAGGTACAGGCCTTCGAGCGCGAGCTCGATCGCCCCCGCGCGCTCGCCGTCCGTCGTCGCGCCCAGGCGCTCGCAGACGTCGTCGTACAGCTCGGACTCGCCCAGCGCGGGCAGGCTCGCGAGGAAGTCGCGCGCCGTGACCTGCTCGCCCGTGGTGACCATGCGGCCGCCGGCGAGCGCGTCCACGAGCAGCCCGAGGTCGACGCCGCGCAGGTGCGAACGGACCGTCTCCGCGGTCGACGTCCGCAGCAGGTGGTCGAGGATCTCGTCCTCGCGGCCCTCCTCGGCCGCCTCGAACTCGACCTTGCCGCCCAGCACGTCGACCGCCGTCTCCAGGTCGACAGGCCGTGCGACGGCCTCGGCCTCACCCTGCCGGGTGGCGCGGTGCAGCGCAGCCGCGGCGATCGTCTCAGCGCCCGCGATCGTGAAGCGCGCACTGACGCCGCTGCGCTGGTCCACGGCGCTCGACTCGCGCAGCGCGCGCGTGAACCGGGCCAGGATCTCCAGCAGGTGGTCGGGCACGTCCGCGACGAGGTCCGCCTCCTGCCGGACGATCGCCACCTCGTCCTCGAGCCGGACCGGGTAGTGCGTGCGGATCTCCGCGCCGAAGCGGTCCTTGAGGGGCGTGATGATGCGCCCGCGGTTCGTGTAGTCCTCGGGGTTCGCGCTCGCGACGACCAGCACGTCGAGCGGGAGACGCAGCACGTAGCCGCGAACCTGGATGTCGCGCTCCTCCATGACGTTGAGCAGGGCGACCTGGATGCGCTCGGCGAGGTCGGGCAGCTCGTTGATGGCGACGATGCCGCGGTGGCTGCGCGGCACGAGACCGAAGTGGATGGTCTCGGGGTCGCCCAGGCTGCGGCCCTCCGCGACCTTCATCGGGTCGACGTCGCCGATCAGGTCCGCGACCGAGGTGTCGGGGGTCGCGAGCTTCTCGACGTAGCGCTCGTCGCGGTGACGCCACGCGACGGGGAGCGCGTCGCCCAGCTCCGCCGCGCGTCTCCGGCTCGCCGCCGTGATCGGGTCGTAGGGGTGCTCGCCGAGCTCCGAGCCCGCGATCACGGGCGTCCACTCGTCGAGCAGGCCGGCGAGCGTGCGCAGCACGCGCGTCTTGCCCTGGCCGCGTTCGCCCAGCAGCACGACGTCGTGGCCCGCGAGCAGGGCGCGTTCGAGCTGGGGGACGACCGTCGACTCGAAGCCGTGCAGGCCTGGCCAGGGGTCGCGGCCCTCACGCAGCGCGGAGAGCAGGTTGGTCCGGATCTCGTCACGCACCGACCGCTGGACGTGCCCGGAGGCACGGAGCTCACCGACCGTCGTGACGTCAGCTGGAAGCGTCATCCCTGCGAGCCTACGCGCGCCGAGGTCGCCCTGGGGGCGAGACGTTCCGGTGCTCGTCGTCCAGACTGTGGTCCACCCGGCGCGCGGACCGACCCGACAGGAGCGACCCATGAAGGTGGACCTCAAGCGCGAGCTCCCGACCTACACGGCCCGGCGCGGACGGTTCGACGTCGTGACCGTCCCGCCGCTGTGGTTCCTCATGGTGGACGGTCACGGCGACCCGAACACGGCCCCGGCGTACCGGGACGCGCTCGCGTCGCTGTACCCGCTCGCGTACGCGCTGAAGTTCCTGAGCAAGATCGAGGTGGGCCGCGACTACGCGGTGATGCCGCTCGAGGCGCTGTGGTGGGCCGACGACCTGGCGACGTTCACCTCGGCCCGCGACAAGTCCCGCTGGGACTGGACGCTGATGATCCTCGTGCCGGACTGGCTCGGGCCGGGCCACGTGGAGGCCGCACGCGCCAAGGTCCGCTCGAAGGGCGGCGCACCCGTCCTCGACGAGGTCCGTCGTGAGCGTCTCGACGAGGGCCTGTGCGTTCAGACCCTCCACGTCGGTCCGTACGACGACGAAGGTCCGGTCCTCGCGGACCTCCACGACCGGTTCGTCCCCGAGCAGGGGCTGCGTCCGACCGGCAAGCACCACGAGATCTACCTGAGCGACCCGCGCCGCGCGGACCCGGCGAGGCTCCGCACGATCCTGCGCCAGCCGGTCGCCCCGGCCTAGCCGAGCGCTACCCGACGGCGAGCTGCACGTCGGCGGCGGCGCGCTTGAACCCGGCGCGCTCGTAGACGGCGACGGCGGCCTCGTTGTCCCCGTCGACGTACAGCTCGACCGTGGTCGTGCCGCGCCCGGCGAGCTTCTCGAGACCGGCCCGCAGCAGCCACCCGCCGAGTCCGGTCCCGCGCGCGGACGCGTCGACGCCGAGCACGTAGATCTCGCCGGTCCGCGGGGTCTCGGGTGGGACCTTGGTCCAGCAGTAGCCGACGAGCTCACCGTCGGAGGCGCGCTCGACGAGCACGAAGCCGTCCGCGTCGAACCAGTCCTCGGCCTCCCGGGCCCGGACGTCGGCCATCGTGACGCGGCCCTGCTCGGGGTGCTCCGCGAAGACGCGCGAGTTGAGGCGCACCCAGGCCGGCTCGTCCTGGCCGGGAACGAAGGCGCGTGCCCGGTAGCCGTCCGGGGCGTCGCCCGCCGCGAGCCCCTCGGCCGCGAGATCGTCGAGCGCCGGCAGGGGCCGTTCCATGCGCCACAGCTCGCGCACGACGGCGAGGTTGCGGCTCCGCGCGAGCCGGCGCGCGGCGGGAAGGTCGCCGTGCGCCCAGAGTGCGAGGCTGCGGTCACGCGCCGCGGCGACGTGCATGGCGCGCGAGAGGACGGCGAGACCGATGCCGCGCCGCCGGACGAGCGGGTGCACGACTAGCTCCGCACCGGCGCGCGAGGTGCCGCCGAGGTCGACCTGCGCGTAGGCGAGGAGCGCAGGGAGCCGTTGGCCGCGCGGGCCGCGGGCACCCCGCTGCCCGGCGGGCCGGTTCTCCGCGGACGACGACGCCCGCGCGAGGACGTGCCGCACGGGAGCCTCGGCGGTCTCGAGCGAGAGGAGGGGCTGTTCGGAGAGGGGCGCGACGCCGTCGTTGGACTCGGCCTCGCGGGCGAGGGCGCGCACCGCCAGCGCGTCTTCGGGGGACAGGGGGCCTCGCCGGTCCTCGACGGTGAACTCGAGGGTGCGTCCGACCGCGAACATCGAGGCGACGGCGGACGTGAAGTCATTCATGTCACGATTCCATCACGATTCGCTGTGAATGCGGTCCCCCTGGGGACGGACTTCGCCCTGCCCGGTTCCCACCCGCCGGTAGTAGACGACGGTGGCGTGGAGCGTCCCGTCCGTCTGCACCGAGAAGTCGGGGATCGCACCCACGCGCTGGTAGCCCGACCGGACGTACAGGCGCTCGGCGTCGCTGCCCTCGTTGGTGTCGAGGACGAGGAGCGACCGCCCGGCCGCCCGGGCACCGTCCTCGACCGCGCCCAGCAGCGCCCGGGCGAGCCCGCGCCGTCGGGCACGGGGATGCACGAGGACCTTGACGACCTCGGCCCGGTGCAGGCCGTTCTCCTGGCCCGCCAGGACGAGCGACGCGGTCCCGACGACCCGGCCGGCCTCGTCGCGGGCGACCCACGTCCGGGTCGACGCGTCGGCGAGGAAGGCGTTCCACCATGCCGCGGCGGCGTCCGGTCCGGGAGGTGCGACCCACCCGACGCTCGCGCTGTCCGTCACGCATGCGATCAGGACCTCGCTGAGCTGCGCGACGTCGTCGGGGGTGGGGAGGACAAGAGGCTCGGCGTGGGTCACGACGCGAGCCTAGGGGTCGTCGCTCAACCGCGGTGGCAGACCTGGCAGGTGCCGCGGCGGCGCAGCCAGTACGCGTAGGTCGCGGCGCCGAGCAGGACGCTCCAGGCAGGCCACAGGAACGCGGGCCCGAACGCGGCCAGCCCGCCGCCGCCGAGCTTCAGCTCGGCGTCCAGGACCCCGCCGATCAGCGTGAACCCCGCCGGCATGACCGCGACCGCGACGGCGGTCGCGGGGACGACGGCGAGCGAGACGGGCACCCGACGGCCGGCGAGGCCGACCGCCCAGCGGGGGAACCGCTCGCCCCAGCGCTGCGTGAGGCCGAGCGTCAGGACCGCACCGACCACGGCGAACGAGCCGAGCCCGAGGGCGGCGATCCAGCCGTCGGAGTTCCGCAGCTCGCCGAGGTCGTCGAATCCGAGCGAGATCCCGAGGACCCACGCGAGTCGTGTCGCCGCGTACACCAGGGGCACCGCGGCAGCGGCGACCGTGACGCGTCGGCCCCACCGGGCCGCGGAGGCGGGCGTCGTCCAGGCGGGGTCACGGCCGTCGTCGTGCCTGCCGCACGACGCGCACGCGGCCCGCGCGGCCCGCGCGGCCCGGTCGAACCGCACGACCGCGACGGCGAGGAGCGCACCTCCGACCAGGACCGCCGTCTGGAACACCGACACCCCCGTGACCGTCTTGTGCAGCAGGGCGTCCCGGAAGTCGTCGTCGAACGGCGCGAGGATCAGCATCGCGGGGAGATAGCCGAGGCGCGCCAGGACGGTGAGATCGGTGCTCGCGACCACCCCGGCCAGGACGGCGCCGCCGGCCGCGAGCACCGCCGCGCGAGTGCGCCGGGTCACCACGGCGCCGGGGAGCCCGGGCAGGCGCAGGGACGCCGTCGCGACGAGCGCACCGACGACGGCCAGCACGCCGGTCCACACGGTCAGCGTGCCGCCGTCGAGGTGCGCGAGAGGGTGCCTTCCTCGCCGCTGGCAGCGCCCACGGGCAGCGAGTGCCCGGTGAGCGCGACGACGAGCGCGACGGCTGCCGCGGCGGCCCACCACCCGGCGGCGACGCGGGCGACGACGGCGCCACGGCCGATGCGCAGGGACCCGGGGTCCGGCGTCGGGCGCGGCGGGTCCGGTGGGTCGGTGTCGGAGCGGAGGACGGGTGCGGGGGAGGAAAGGGTTCGGGTGCTCATGTCTCGACCCTCGTCGCGGCGCGGTGCCGCCGGATCACCCGCGGCGGGGAACTCTCCCGAGGGGACGTCACCCGCGCGGGTGAGCCGGCACGAGGGGTCAGCCGGGGACGACGAACCCCGACGCGTACGCCCGGACGACGGCCTGGGTCCGGTCCCGCACCCCCAGCTTCGCGAGGACGTTCGCGACGTGGGTGCGGACGGTCTCGACGCCGAGGAACAGGTCGTCCGCGATCTCCTGGTTCGACCGGCCCGTCGCGACGAGCTGCAGCACCTCGGCCTCGCGGTCGGTGAGCCGGGCCTCCGCGCGCAGGTCGCCCGACGGCGGCCGGCCGACCGCGAGCCGGCGCACCGTCGCGGGGACGACGAGCGAGTCCCCGCGCGCGACGACGCGCACCGCGTGCACGATCTCCTCGGGGCGGGCGCGCTTGAGCAGGAAGCCGTGGGCGCCCGCCGCGAGCGCGTCGAGGACGTGGTCGTCGTTCTCGAACGTCGTCACGACGAGGACGCGCGCGTCCGGGTACCGGGCGAGCAGCGCCCGCAGCGCGGTGATGCCGTCCACGTGAGGCATCCGGACGTCGAGGAGCAGCACGTCGGGCCGCGTCTCGGCGACGAGCGCGAGCACCTCCGACCCGTCGCCGGCCTCGCCGACGACCTCCAGGTCGTCCTCCGCGACGATGATCGCGCGCAGGCCCGCGCGGACGAGGGACTCGTCGTCGACGAGCGCGACACGGGTCGTCATGGTGCCTCCGGGACGCGGAAGGTGGCGCGGACGACCCATCGTCCGCCACCGGCGTCGTCGGGCTCGGGTCCCATGCCGAGCCGGCCGCCGAGCGCCTCGACGCGGGCCGCCATGCCGGTGACGCCGCGGCCGCCGGCGCTGCGGCTCCGCGACCGGTCCTCGCCCGCGACGCCGTCGAGCGTGTTGGCGACCTCGACCACGAGCGCGCCGCCGTCGGACGTCGCCCGGACGGCGACCGCCGCTCCGGGCGCGTGCCGGACGGCGTTCGTGAGGGCCTCCTGCACGACGCGGTACGCCTCGTGCGACACGGCCCGGGGCGGCGCCGACCGTCCGGGAGGCAGTCCGTCGAACGTGACGTCCGTCCCGCCCGCGCGCACCTGCGCGACCAGGGCCGGGACGTCGTCGAGGGTGCCGGGCGTGCGCCGGGTGTCGGGCGCTGGCGTGCGCGGGTCCGCGCGGAGCAGCCCGAGGACGTGGTCGAGGTCGGCGAGCGCCGACCGCCCCGTCTCCTCGATCGCGGTGAGCGCCCGACGCGCGGCCTCGGGGTCGCGGTCGAGGCTGCGCGCGGCCGCGGCCGCCTGGAGGGTGGTGACGGTGAGGGCGTGCCCGACGCTGTCGTGGAGCTCCTGCGCGAGCCGCCCGCGCTCGGCGAGGCGGCGCCCGCCCGCCTCGAGCTCGGCGATCCGCTCGGCCTGGTCGGGGCCGAGGAGCGCGGGGGCGGCCTGACGCAGGACGGCGGCGCTCGCGACCGTGACGAGGGGGACGGCGAGGACCATCGCGGCGGCGACCGCGACCAGTCCGGCCGGCGGGAGCGAGTCCCAGGGCAAGGTCGTGTCGTCGCCGAGCAGGTCGACGCCCAGAGCGCTGAACCCGAGCTCGAGGGCGATGGGGACCAGGATGAGCAGCCCGCCCACGACGGCGGCCCCGAGGACCAGATGCAGCCCGTACCAGCAGGCGGCGCGCCACCGGGTCGCGGGGGTCGGGGTGCCGGACGGGACGGGGACGTCGACGTCGAGGAAGGTGCGGACCGCCATGACCTCGAGCGTCCGGACGGACGCGAGGAACGGCGGGACGGCCCCCAGCACGGCGGTGACCGCGGCGAGGACGGCGACCGCGACGACGGGGTTCTCGGGCCGGGACAGCATCGAGACGAACGCCTGCGCGAGCAGGACGTACGCGGCCGCGACGATGCCGCCGAGCAGCAGGAGCACGCTCGCCCGCACGGTGCGCGCTCCCCACCGCGGGCGCGCGGCGGGCGCGGCGTCAGGCGGCGCGGTGGGCATCGTCCCAGTCTGCCGACGACGACGGCCGCACGTCATCCCCCAGCGGGTGGCGTGCGGCCGTCGTCGGGCGGGCACGGATCTACTTGACCTCGGAGCGCAGGACGCGCCAGGTGCCGATCACGCCCGGCACGACGATCCACAGGAGCGCGCCCGTCCCGATGTGCGCCCAGTCGGAACCCGTCATGGAGTCCGTCCCGTACAGCGCCGAGCTGGACTGGTTCAGGTCGAACCAGATGATCTTGTCGCTGAGGCTGCTCCAGATCCCGCCTACGATGCTGATCAGGGTCGGCACCAGGAAGTAGGCGACGATCGCCAGCGCTGAGTTGAGCAGCGCGGCACCGAAGGCGAGGCCCCAGGCGACGCCGAGCACGAACGCCAGCAGGACACGGCCCAGCATCCCGACGCTCACGTCGGCCCAGGGTCTGCCGCGCCGCCGACGAGCGCGAGGACCGCAGCAGGGATCGCGGCGACCACGATCGCGCTGAGAGCGAAGAGCAGGGCTGCGGCGACCTTGGCGCCGAGCACGCGGCCCCGGTGCGGGGTGAGCGTGAACGTGACGAGGGCCGTCCGCTGACCCCACTCGGAGCAGACCAGCAGGATGCCGAGGACCGGGAGCATGAAGCTCAACGGCACGGACGCGACACCGAGCAGGTTGAAGAACGTCCGGTCCTCCTCGTCGCCGAAGACGAAGACGCCCACCATGACGGCGACGGCGACCACACCGACGACGGCCAGGAGCCACGTCCCGGCTCGGGTGTCCCGCATCTTGCGCATCTCGACCCGGATGAGACGGGTCAGCGGAACGGTGGGGGTCGAGGACAGGTCGAGCGTGTCTCGGGCCCCGCCGTTGGTCGCGGGGAAGTTCGGGTTGGTGGCGACGGAGGTCATGCCGAGGCTCCTTGGGTGGTCACGGACTCACGGGCGTCGGACGCGGTGAGCTGGAGGAACATCTCCTCCAGACCGGCGCCCTCGGCGGGGCGCAGCTCGAGGAGGACGGCTCCCACGGCAGCAGCCGCCCGGCCGACTGCGATCGGTTCGGCATCGGTGCGCAGCCCGCCGTCGCCCGAGGCCGAGGCGGAGATGCCGGCACCGACCAGCGCCTTGGCCAGGAGCGCCGGGTCTTCAGCGCGGACGAATGTCCCCGCCGTCCGCAGCAGCTCGTGCTTCGCGCCCTGCGCGACAATGCGGCCGCGACCGATGAGGACCATGTCGTCTGCGATCATCTCGACCTCGTGCAAGAGGTGCGACGACAGCAGGACCGTCCCGCCGTCGGCGGCGAAGTCGCGCAAGAGGCCGCGCATCCAGTGGATGCCGGCAGGGTCGAGCCCGTTGGCCGGCTCATCGAGGATGAGGACGGACGGCTTGCCGATGAGGGCGTTCGCGATGCCGAGCCGCTGCCGCATGCCGAGCGAGTAGTTCCTGACGCGGCGCTTGGCCTCAGCGGGCGTGAGCCCGACGGTCTCGAGCATCTCGTCAACGTGGGACTCCGGGAGGCCCATCGTCATCGCCGAGATGGTCAGGACCTCGCGGCCCGTGCGGCCCACGTGCTGGGCGGACGCGTCGAGCAGGATGCCCACGTGCCGACCGGGATTGGGGATGTCGGCGTACTTGTGCCCGCCGATCGTCGCGATGCCACGGTCCGGCAGGGTGAGTCCCGCCATGATGCGCATGCTCGTCGACTTCCCCGCGCCGTTCGGGCCGAGGAAGCCTGTCACCCGACCTGACCGGGCGACGAACGAGACGTCGTCGACGGCGGTGAAGCCGCCGTATCTCTTGCTCACGTTCTCGAAGCTGATCATGCGTCCAGCCTCGTGGCCCGGCACGGGTCGGCGCATCGGACCACGGGCTGGACGTGTCCGATACCAAAGTCGCAGCCCTCCCGAGACCTGCGATCGCTGCCGCGGGCGGACGGCGCTCCTAGGGTGTGAGGGTGCCCGCCCCTCCTGACCAGTACGCCCCGCCGCTGACGCGGTGGGGTCAGACGTGGCGGCTCGTCCTTGCGTTCCTCGTCTCGCTCCTGACCTGGTCTCAGGTCGCCGACGCCGAGGCCACGCACCGGCCGTGGGTGTTCTGGGCCGACCTCGTGCTCGGGCTCTTGTCCTTCGTCCTCGTGGTGAACCGGCGACGGAACCCCTTCGCCATCGCGCTCCTGCTGGCCTGCTTCGGAGTGCTGTCGGCGTCGTCCGTCGGTCCTGCGTCGCTCGCGCTCGTGTCGCTCGCGACGCGGCGCGAGGTCCCGCGCCTCGTCGGCGTCGGTCTCGTGAGCGTCGCCTCCGGGCTCGTGTTCAACCTCGTCGTGCCGCACACGACCGACGACTCCTGGTGGGTCAACCTCGTGTTCGCCGTCGTGGTGACCGCCGCGTTCGTCGTCTGGGGTCTGTACGTCGGTTCGCGGCGCGAGCTTCTCTGGTCGCTGCGGGATCGCGCCGACCAGGCCGAACGCCAGCAGGAGCTGCAGGTCGAGCGGGCGCGCGCCCTCGAGCGCGAGCGGATCGCGCGCGAGATGCACGACGTCCTCGCGCACCGGATCTCGCT
This sequence comes from Luteimicrobium album, assembly GCF_030161555.1. GTDB lineage: Bacteria > Actinomycetota > Actinomycetes > Actinomycetales > Cellulomonadaceae > Luteimicrobium > Luteimicrobium album. Next base: position 774,350 of record NZ_BSUK01000001.1, on the reverse strand, counting down.
CATCAGCATGCACGCCGGGGCGCTCGCCTACCGGACTGACCTGCCGCCCGAGCGGGTCCACGAGACCGCGGCGCTGATCTCCTCGACCTCCCACGAGGCGCTCGTCGAGCTGCGGGAGGTGCTCGGCGTGCTGCGGGAGAGCGAGCCGACCCGCCCCCAGCCGACCCTCGCCGACCTGCGCGAGCTCGCCGACGAGGCCACGGCGGCCGGGGTCCGGGTCCTGCTCGACGTCGACGTCCCCGACGGGCCGGCCGTGCCCGACCGCATCGGCCGCACCGTGTACCGGCTCGTCCAGGAGGGGCTGACCAACGCCCGGAAGCACGCGCCCGGCTCGCCCGTCACCGTCGCGGTCGGCGGGGCACCGGACGGCTGGCTGCGCGTCGTCGTGCGCAACGGCCGCAACGGCCTCGCCGACCCGACCGCCGCGACCGGCGCGGGGCTCGGGCTCGTCGGCATGCGCGAGCGCGTCGAGCTCGCGGGCGGGCGGCTCGAGGTCCGGGAGGACCCCGGGGCGTTCGTCCTGGAAGCATGGCTGCCGTGGCAGCAGTGATCCGGGTCGTCCTCGTCGACGACGACCCCCTCGTCCGCAGCGGTCTCGGCCTCATCCTCGGCGGGGCCTCCGACCTGGAGATCGTCGGGCAGGCCGACGACGGCCGCGCGGCACTCGCGCTCGTCGAGCAGCAGCGGCCCGACGTCGTGCTCATGGACATCCGGATGCCCGTCATGGACGGGATCGAGGCCACCGCGCGCCTGCGGTCGGTGCCCATGCCGCCGCGCGTCATCGTGCTCACGACGTTCGGGGCCGACGACCACGTCGTCCGGGCGCTCAGCGCCGGCGCCGCCGGGTTCCTGCTCAAGGACACGCCGCCCGCGGACATCGTCGACGCCGTGCGTCGGGTCGCCTCGGGGAGCCGATGCTCTCGCCCGCCGTCGTCCGGACCCTGATCGAGCGGGTCACGACGCAGCAGGGGCCGGGCCGGGCCGCGCACGCGCGCGAGCGGCTCGCCCTCCTCACGGACCGCGAGCGGGAGATCGCCGACGCCGTCGCCCGGGGCTCAGCAACGCGCAGATCGCGCAGGAGCTGTACCTGAGCGTGCCGACCGTGAAGGCGCACGTCGGGCACGTGTTCACCAAGCTCGGCGTCGACAACCGGGTGCAGGTCGCGATCTGCGTCCTCGACGCCGCGGGGAGCTGAACCGCCGAGGACGCGGATCCCGTGGTCGGCCAGGGGCGGGGAGCGGTCAGTCCTCCGACGACGCCGCGGGTCCCGCGAGCCCGGCCGAGATGAGGTCCATGACGGACGAGTCGGCGAGGGTGGTCGCGTCGCCGACGGTGCGGTTCTCCGCGACGTCGCGCAGCAGGCGGCGCATGATCTTGCCGGACCGGGTCTTGGGGAGCTCCGGGACGACGAGGATGCGGCGCGGCTTCGCGATCGGCCCGATCTCCTTGGCGACGTGGTTGCGCAGCGCCGTCTGGACCTCGGTCGAGCCGTCCTCGGTCGCGGCCCGGTCGGCGTGCTCGCCGCGCAGGATCACGAACGCGACGACGGCCTGGCCGGTGGTCTCGTCCGCGGCGCCCACGACGGCGGCCTCGGCGACGATCTCGTGCGACACGAGCGCCGACTCGATCTCGGTGGTCGAGAGCCGGTGCCCGGACACGTTCATGACGTCGTCGACCCGGCCGAGCAGCCAGATGTCGCCGTCGTCGTCCTTCTTGGCGCCGTCGCCCGCGAAGTAGATGCCGGGGAACCGCGACCAGTACGTGTCCTTGTAGCGCTCGAGGTCGCCCCAGATGCCGCGCAGCATGGAAGGCCACGGCTCGGACAGGACGAGGTACCCGCCGCCGCCGTTCGGGACGGAGTGCGCCTCGTCGTCGACGACGTCCGCGACGATGCCGGGCAGCGGCACCTGGGCGGAGCCGGGCTTCGTCGCGGTGACGCCGGGGAGCGGGGAGATCATGATGGCGCCGGTCTCGGTCTGCCACCACGTGTCGACGATCGGCGCCTTGTCGCCGCCGATGACGCGGCGGTACCACATCCACGCCTCGGGGTTGATGGGCTCGCCCACCGAGCCGAGGACCCGCAGCGACGACAGGTCGAACTTCGCGGGGATGTCCTCGCCCCACTTCATGCACGTGCGGATGGCTGTCGGAGCCGTGTACAGGATCGAGACCTTGTACTTCTCGACGAGCTCCCACCAGCGGCCGCGGTGCGGGGTGTCGGGGGTGCCCTCGTAGATGAGCTGGGTCGCGCCGTTGATGAGCGGCCCGTAGACGACGTACGAGTGGCCGGTGACCCAGCCGATGTCCGCGGTGCACCAGTAGACGTCGGTCTCGGCCTTGAGGTCGAACACGTTCTTGTGCGTGAACGCGGCCTGCGTGAGGTAGCCGCCGGTCGTGTGGAGGATGCCCTTCGGCTTCCCCGTCGTCCCCGACGTGTGGAGGATGTACAGCGGGTGCTCGGCCTCGACCCACACAGGTTCGTGACGCACGTCGGCGGACTCGAGCGCGTCGTCCCACCAGATGTCGCGGCCCTCGGTCCAGGCCGTGTCCTGGCCGGTGCGCTTGACGACGAGGACGTGCTCGACGGTCGTCGGTGCCTCGCCGTCGCGGGGCTCGAGCGCCTCGTCGACCGCGGGCTTGAGGGCGGACGGTGCGCCGCGCCGGTAGCCGCCGTCGGCGGTGATGACGAGCTTGGCCTCGGCGTCGGCGATGCGGCTGCGCAGGGCGTCCGCGGAGAACCCGCCGAACACGACGGAGTGCGGGGCGCCGAGGCGCGCGCACGCGAGCATCGCGACGACCGACTCGACGAGCATCGGCAGGTAGATGACCACGCGGTCGCCCGACTCGACGCCCAGCGCGGCGATCGCGTTCGCGGCCCGCGAGACCTCGCGCTGCAGGTCGGCGTAGGTGACGGTGCGGGTGTCGCCGGGCTCGCCCTCGAAGTGGATCGCGACCCGGTCGCCCCGGCCCGCCTCGACGTGCCGGTCGACCGCGTTGTACGCGGCGTTCAGCGTGCCGTCGGCGAACCAGCGTGCGACGGGCGCATCGGACCAGTCGAGGGTCTGGGTGAACGGGGTCTTCCAGGTGAGCAGCTCGTTGGCCTGCTTCGCCCAGAACGCGAGCCGGTCGGCGCGCGCCTCGTCGTACATGCCTGCCTGGGCGTTCGCCTGCGCGGCGAACTCGGGGCTGGGTGGGAAGCTCCGGGTCTCCGTGAGCAGGTTCTCGAGGCTCGAGTTCTCGGGCACGTCGTCCTCCGTATTCGCATCGACTCTGGTGCGGTCGTCGTCCCGCGAGCGTAGTGCGCCCGGGTGACGGCGGTCACGTCGCCTGCACTGTACCTGCATTCGGTCGGGGTGGTCGCAAATGCCGGTGGTCGACGGACCGCGCCTCATCGCGCGACGATGGTCGCGTCACGGGCGAGGAGGCCGCATGGGATGGTGGGACGACCAGGTCGTCGCGCGCGTCGCCGCGCGGCTGCTCGGCTCGCGCACGGTGTCGTCGTACCGCGAGCGTGTGTGCGCGGGGCTGGCGGGAACGGTCCTCGAGATCGGGTTCGGGACCGGGACGAACGTGCCTTGGTATCCGGCGGGCGTGCGGCGCGTCCTGGCCGTCGACCCCTCGGACGCGGCGTGGAGCCGGTCCGGGACGCTGCGAGCAGCGTCCCCCGTGCAGGTCCTCCGGGCCGGAGCGGACGCCCAATCCATCCCGCTCGACGACGCGAGCGTCGACTTCGCGCTCACGACGTTCACGCTGTGCACGGTCCCCGATCCCGTTGCCGCGCTGTGCGAGGTGGCAAGGGTGCTCCGACCGGGCGGGACGCTGCACCTGCTCGAGCACGGTCTCGCGGGTGAGGAGCGGGTCGCGCGTCGGCAGCGGAGCACCACCAGGTGGTGGCCCCACCTCGCCGGTGGCTGCCATCTGGACCGCGACGTCCCGGCTATGTGCGAGGAGGCAGGGCTGCACGTCGTCCGCATGGCAACGTCGGAGCCTGCGATGCCCCGGGTCTTCTTCCACCTCTATGAAGGCGAGGTCTCCGCCTGAGACACGAAGGCGGCGCCCCGGACCGGGGACGCCGACGTCGCCAGCGTTGCGGGGCGGGGATCAGGCGCCGTGTCGTCGAAGCCGTCGCGACGGGTGGCCGTGGAACGTGTCCTGGCGTCCCGGTCGACGTGTCACGTAGACGGACAGGTCGGGCGTGGGTCCCGCTCCCGCTCTGTGGTGCTGTCCCTCCATGGGACGCCGACGGCGCGCGGAACTCAACCCGTGGCCGGGTGGAAGCACGAACGTGCACACCGTGTTCGAGCGCACAGCGTGTTCGACCGTTGCCCAGGCGTCCCGGTGCGGTCTCAGGCGCTCCGTCGGCGCAGCGCCCGCCAGACGACGGCGCCCACCCCGGCGAGCGTCATCGCTCCGGCCACGGCGAGCGCGGGTCGGGACGTGAGGGCTGACCGGAGGGTCACGGCACGCCCGAACGCGAGGACCCCCAGCCACGTTCGAGCGCGGCGGCCCGCAGCGCCTTGTCGGGGTTCACGGCGAACGCGTGCCCGACGACGCCCAGCATCGGCAGGTCGGTGATGGAGTCCGAGTAGGCGTAGCTGGCGCCGAGGTCGTAGCCGCGCCGCGCGGCGAGCTCCCGGATCGCCTCACCCTTGTGCTCGCCGTACGCGTAGAAGTCGATCTTGCCGGTGTAGTGGCCGCGGGCGATCTCCATGCGGGTCGCGACGAACCCGTCCGCGCCGAGGACCGCGGCGATCGGCTCGACGAGCTCCGACGCCGACGCGGACACGATGATCACGTCGAGCCCGGCGTCGTGGTGGCGGCGGATCAGCTCGACGGCCTCCTGGTAGACGTGCGGGTTGATCGTCGAGTCGAGGGCGTCGGCGACGATCTCCTTGACCTGCGCGACGTCCCACCCGGCAACGAGGGTGCTGAGCTGGGCGCGCAGGCGCTCGGTCTGGTCGGCGTCTGCGCTCCCGACGAGGTACAGGAAGTGCGCGTAGGCGCTGCGCAGGGCGTCGGCGCGCGAGACGAGGCCGTGGGCGTAGAAGTCACGGGCGAACGCCGAGGTGGAGGTCGTCGCGATGATCGTCTTGTCGAGGTCGAAGAACGCCGCCGCCGTCGCTTTCGTCACGATGCGAGGGTATCCGGGTACCCACCGTCGACCACAGGGCGAAGCGCGGGGGATCCTGTGCACATCCGTGCGCCGACCTGAGGAGGCGGCGGGGCTGGGTGGGTCAGGCTGTCGCGCATGGTGCTCGCTCCCGGAACCGTCTCGTCGCTGCTCGGCCGGTCGTCCTCGACGCGCGGGGAGCCGAGCGGCGGGCTCGTCCTCGCGGTCGTCGGTGCGGTCGGCGGGGTCGGGGCGTCGAGCCTCGCCGTCGCGCTGGCGGTGGCCGCGCGCGACGGCGCCGCGCTCGTCGACCTCGCGGGGGCGGCGGGATCGACGTCCTCCTCGGGCTCGAGGGCAGCGAGGGGGCGCGCTGGCCCGACCTCGCGGCCGCCCGCGGCGACGTCGACCCGGACCTGCTGGCGTCGTCGCTCCCGCACCGACGCGGCGTCGGCGTCCTCAGCGCCGACCGCCGGCGCCCTGCGCCGCCTGACCGAACGGTGGCCGCGGACGTGCTCCGTGCTCTGACCGCGCGGCACCGGACGGTCGTCGTGGACGCCGGCCGGGGCGAGGTGCCCGACGCCGCGACGCACGTGGTGCTCGTCGTGCCGTTGACCGTGCCCGGGCTCGCCGGAGCGCTCGCGTGGCGCGCCGTGCGGACGGGTGCGCCCGTCGGTGCCGTCGAGCCGGTCGAGCTCGTCGTCACCTGCGGGCCTGCGCCCGGGCGCCTCGCCCCCGACGACGTCGCCACCGCTCTCGACATCCCCGTCGCCGCGCACGTCGGCCGGGTCCGCGGGGCGCGGGCCGCCGTCGAACGGGGTGACGGACCGCCCGTCGGGCACGGCACCGCGCTGCGTCGTGCGGCCGAGCGGGTGCTGGACGTAGCCGTCGCGAGGGTGGACCGGTGAGCGTGGACACCGGGCCGGACGGGGCGCTCGTCGACCAGGTGCGGGCAGCCCTCGGCGACGCCGGGGGCACACCCACGCTCGGCGAGGTCGAGGACGCGCTGCGCCGCAGCGGCCGGGTCGTCGGGTCCCAGGTGCTCGCGGGGCTGGCCCGGCAGGTGCGGGCCGAGCTCGTCGGGGCGGGCGCCGTCCAGCCGCTGCTCGACGACGCGGACGTGACCGACGTCCTCGTCAACCCCGACGGCACGGTCTGGTTCGACCGCGGCGCAGGCCTCGCCCGCTGGGCGCACCGCCTCGGCGGGCCTCGGGACGTGCGGGCGCTCGCGGTCCGGCTCGCGGCGGCGTCGGGGACGAGGCTCGACGACCAGCAGCCCACGGTCGACGCGCGCCTGCCCGACGGGACGCGACTCCATGCGGTGGTCGCGCCGCTGTGCGAGGACGGCGCCGCGATCTCGCTGCGGACGCACCGGCCGCGGTCGTTCACGCTCGACGAGCTCGTCGCCCGAGGCGCGCTGCCGTGCTCCTGGGCGCCCGCGCTGGAGGGGCTCGTGCGGCGTCGGGCGAACGTCCTCGTGTCCGGGGCGACCGGCACGGGCAAGACGACGCTGCTCGCCGCGCTCCTCGGGCTCGTCCCGGCGTCCGAGCGGGTGGTGTGCGTCGAGGAGGCCCGCGAGCTCGCGCCCGGGCACCCGCACGTCGTCCACCTGTGCACCCGGCGCGCCAACGTCGAGGGGTCGGGGGCCGTCGGGCTCGACGAGCTCGTGCGCAACGCGCTCCGGATGCGGCCCGACCGGATCGTCCTGGGCGAGTGCCGCGGCGTCGAGGTCCGGGACGTGCTGCTCGCGCTCAACACCGGGCACGACGGCGGCATGGCCACGGTGCACGCCAACACCGCCGCCGACGTCCCCGCACGCCTCGAGGCGCTCGCCGCGCTCGCAGGGCTCGGCCGCGACGCGGTGGCCGCGCAGGCCGCGAGCGCCCTCGACGTCGTCGTGCACCTGCGCCGCGACCCCGTGACGCGGGTGCGCTACGTCGCCGAGCTGGGTGCCGTGGGGCGCGACGGGCGCGGGGAGCTCGTCGTCGAGGCCGCCGCGACCTGGGGCGGCGGCGCGAGCGTCCCGCGGCGCGGCCCGCGGTGGGAGGTGGTCGAGCCGTGACGGCGGTGCTCGTGGGGGTCCTGGTCGCCGTCGCGGTCCGCGCCCTGCTCGGGAGGCATGGACGCGGGGCGGACATGCTCGTGGACGACGCGACGCCGGGGGCGATCGGTGCCGTCCGGCGCCGGCGGCGGGTCGACGCGACCGCGGGTGACGCGGTGGTCGTCGTGACCCAGGTCGCCGCGCTGCTGCGGTCCGGGCTGCCGCCGGGTCGTGCGTGGGACGCCGTCGGGGTGCGGTGCGACGCGCAGGGCGTCCCCGACGCCCGGGACGCGGTCCGCGTCCTCGGGGCGCCGCGCGTGGTGCCCGCGGTGGTCGCGGGGGTGCGGCTGGCCGTCGACGTCGGGGCACCGCTCGCCGCCGTGCTCGACGACGTCGTCGAGGCGACCCTCGCCGAGGACGCCGCACGGGTCGCGCGAGAGACGGCGCTCGCCGGGCCGCGGGCCACGGCGCGCGTCCTCGCCTGGCTGCCCGGCGCGGGGCTGCTGCTCGGATACGCGCTCGGCGCCGACCCCGTCGGGGTGCTGCTCGGGGGCGGGATCGGGACGCTCGCGCTCCTCGCCGCGGCAGCGCTCGTGCTCGTCGGGCGCCGGTGGACCGGCGCGCTCGTGGGGCTGCGCGCGCGGCGGGCGAGGAGGCGTGAGCGGGATGGGGGCGGGTGTCGCGACCGCTGTCCTCGCGCTCGTGGCGCTCGCGCCGTGGTGGGTGCGCGGCGACGCCGCCGTGGAGCGTGCGAGAGCGTTGGTCGGCGGCGGGCCAGACGGCGGCGTGCCCGACGGCGGCGTGCCCGACGGCGGCGTGCCCGACGGCGGCGGGTCAGGTGGCGCCGGCGGGCCAGGCGCGCGGGGGCTGGGCGGGGGACGTGGGGCGGACGGGGTGCGTGGCCCGGGCGAGGTGGGTGGGCCGGACGGCCGGGTCGACGGCGAGGTCGTGCTCGCGCTCGTCGCGGCCGCGTGCCGGTCGGGTGCGAGCGTTGTGCGGGCCCTCGACGCGGTGGGGGCAGCGCTCGTCGGGCCGGACGGGGAGGCCCTGCGGTCCGCGGCGTCGCGGCTCGCCCTCGGCGCCGGGTGGGACGACGCGTGGTCGGCGGACCGGCCGGTCCCGCGCGGCTCTGTCCCGCGTGGCACCGGCCCGCGGGGCGCAGGTCGAGGCGGAGCGCACCCTGGCCGGCGAGCCGCGGGGGCCGGAGTCGCGCGCGTGGTGTGCGACGCGTTGCGCCCCACGTGGGAGCACGGGTCGCCGCCCGAGCCTGCGCTGCGCGCGGCGACGGATCGGCTCCGGCGCGACCGGGCCGAACGGTCCGCGACGGCGGCAGGCCGGCTGGGGGTCCGTCTCGTCCTCCCGCTCGGGCTCTGCTACCTGCCGGCGTTCGTGCTCGTGGGGCTGGTGCCGGTGCTCGTGTCGTACGGCGCCGGGCTGCTGCGGAGCGGGTGAAGCGAGGATGTTTCGCTCGTCAGAAGGCCCGAGATTCCGCGGGCCCTTCTCCTGGCGTCTCACATAGTGAGCGTAAATGTATCGCCACACGGACGGCGGGTGTAGACAAGGGGAGTGACCGCACCGAGCCTCGAGACCCCCACCGCTGAGCATCCCTCCTGGCGTCGCAACCTCGCGGTCGCGACCGTCGGCGCGTTCACCACGATCGTCGCCATGACGCTCCTCGTGCCGTTCCTGCCCGTCTTCGTGCGCGAGCTCGGGGTCGAGAGCGACGCGGCCGTCGTGCGCTGGTCGGGCATCGCGTACGGGGCGTGCTTCCTGACCGCCGCGCTCACCGCGCCCCTCTGGGGCAGGCTCGGCGACCGGTTCGGCCGCAAGTCGATGCTGGTCCGGGCCAGTCTCGGGATGTCCGTCGCGATCTCGCTGCTCGGGTTCGTCCAGACCGTCGACCAGCTCGTCGCGGTCCGCCTGCTCGTCGGTGTCCTCGGCGGGTACGCGTCGGGCGCCACGATCCTCGTCGCTGCGCAGACCCCGTCCCACCGCAGCGCCTGGGCGCTCGGCGTCGTGTCCTCGGGCGTGCTCGCGGGCAACGTCGTCGGGCCGCTGGTCGGTGGGTTCGTGCCCGGCTGGGTCGGGGTGCGGCCGACGTTCCTCGTCGCGGGAGGCCTCATCTTCCTCGCGTTCCTGGCGACCCTCTTCCTGCTCCGCGAGGACCGGCCGGCCGCCCGTGCGCCCCGGGTGCGCGGGCGCCGTCGGGCCGGGGTCTGGGCGCAGGTCGACCACCGCGGCGCCGTCCTCGTCCTGCTCGCCACCTCGAGCCTGCTGCTGCTCGCGACGATGTCGATCGAACCCGTCGTCACCGTGTACGTCGGGGACCTGGGGCAGCGCACCCACGCCGCAGGCGTCGCCGGGATCCTCGTCGCCCTCACCAGCGTGGGCAGCATCCTCGCCGCACCCCGGGTCGGACGGCTCGCCGACCGCATCGGCCACGTGCGCGTCGTCGTCGGCTGCCTGCTCGCGGCCGGGCTGCTCGCGTTCGTGCAGGCCGTGGTGACGAACGTCGTCGAGCTCGGGGTGGCGCGGGTCCTGCTGGGGCTGAGCCTCGGCGGGCTGCTGCCGTCCGTGACCGCCGCGGTCCGGCACCTCGCCCCACCCGACGCCGTCGGCGGACTCCTCGGCTACGGCGTGTCCGCGCAGTACGTGGGGCAGGGCGCCGGGCCGGTGCTCGGGGGATCGTCGCCGCACAGCTCGGCCTCCGGTCCGTGTTCGTGGCCACCGGCGTCGTCCTGCTCGCGGCCGCTGCGCTCAACCTCGTCGCGCTCCGGCGCGCCCACAGCCCGGTCGCCGCCGTCGGGGAGCCACCCACAGTGCCCGCCTGACCGGCGTCGTGCACAGCGGCCGGTCGCCCGCACGCAGGGGGTGCGGGCGACCCGCCAGTCTGGCCGTCCCGCGGCACGCCGTGCCGCCCGACGGAAGGACACCCATGCACGCCCTCGACACCCCGCCCACACGGCGACCACGGCCGGCGGTCGACGCCGCGCGTCGAACCCGGACCCCGCTCGAGACGCTCACGGCGGCCGTCCGGGCCCGGCTCACCCGCGCCCGCAGGAGGCTCGCCATACCCACGTCGGGCCGCCTGCGCGCCGCCGGTCGTGAAGCCGGGATGGCGACCGCCGAGTACGCCATTGCGACCCTCGCGGCCGTCGGCTTCGCCGGTCTGCTCCTCGTGATCCTCAAGTCCGCCGAGGTGCGCGGACTGCTCCTCGGCATCATCACGTCCGCCCTGTCGGTCGGCTGAGGCGGGCGCCATGACGGGACGAGCGGCCACGACACGAGCGCCGGGGCGTGAGCGGGGAGCGTCACCGCGGAGCTCGCGGTGGCGCTGCCCGCGGTCGTGCTGGTGCTGGCGCTCGTCCTCACGGTCGGCGCGGCGTCCGTCGCGCGGCTGCGCGCGGTGGACGCCGCGTCGGCTGCCGCCCGCAGCGCCGCGCTCGGTGAGGACGCCGCCGCCCAGCGGGCCGCCGCGGTGCGGGTCGGCGGCTCAGGGACCTCCGTCCGTCTCGCGCACGACGGCGACTGGGTCACGGCCGACGTCGAGGTCCCGGTCGTCGGACGCCTGGGTCCCCTGGGTGCCGGGCCGCTGCGCGCGACGGGGCACGCCGTCGCGCGGGTCGAACCATGACCGCTCCCCGATCCTCCGGCCCGGTTGCCGAGCGCGGATCAGGCACGGTGCTGATGCTCGGGCTTGCCGCCGTCGTCGTGCTGCTCGGCACGGTGCTCGCAGGTCTCGGCCAGGCTCAGGCGGCGCACGCCTCCGCTCAGGGCGCGGCCGACCTCGCGGCGCTCGCGGGCGCCGACGCGCTGCGGCACGGTGCGGACGCGTGCGCCGTCGTCCGGGACGTGGCAGCGCGCAACGGCGGGACCGTCGACGCGTGCGTCGACGAGGGCGGCGGCGTCCTGCGGGTCGGGGTGCACCGGGACGTTCCCGGGGTGGCTCGGCTCGTCGGCTCCGGTGCCCGCGCGACCGCCGCAGCCCGCGCCGGCCCCGCCTCCGCCCGTTGCGCGTGACAGGGACCGGCGACCTCGGTGCCTTCGGCCTGGCGGATTCCGTTGCCGGCTCGGCGTCTCGGCAACGGAATCCGCCAGGTCGACGTGATTGCAGGCGAGAGCTCGAGGACGTCGAGGGTCAGTCTGGCGGCGCGAGGGCGAGGACGGCGTCGAGGAGGCGGAGCGCACCGTGCTTGTCGAGGGGGTTGTTGTAGTTCCCGCACTTGGGGGACTGCACGCACGCGGGGCAGCCGTCGGGGCACGGGCAGGACCGGATCGCGTCGCGCGTGGCGCGGAGCCAGGTCGCCCCGAGGTGGTAGCCGCGCTCCGCGAATCCGGCACCGCCCGCGAGGCCGTCGTAGACGAAGACCGTCGCCCGCTCGGTGTCCACGTGGAGCGCCGTCGACACGCCGCCCAGATCCCACCGGTCGCACGTCGCGAGCAGCGGCAGCAGCCCGATCGACGCGTGCTCCGCCGCGTGCAGCGCTCCCGGGACGCTCTCGTCCGTGAGGCCGGCGTCCCCGAGCAGCCCGGTGGGGACCGACCACCACACCGCCATCGTGGGCAGCGTGCGCTCGGGCAGGTCGAGCTCCTCGGTCGACAGGATCCGCAGGTCCGGGAGGTGTCGGCGCTGGAAGCTCACGACCTGGCTCGTCACCTCGACCGGACCGTAGCCCCAGCGAACGTCACCCCCTGCCGACGGTGCGTCACCGTCGACAGAGGGCGGCGCGGGGGCCCAGGTGCGGGCGAGCAGCGGCTCCTCGGTCGCGAGGCGGATGGTCGTCGTCGTGCGGGACCACGTGCCGTAGTCGACGGTCCCGGGCTCCGCGATCGCGACCTCCAGGTCGCCCGACGGCCCGGCCTCGAGCGCCGTGACGACGAACGTCCTCCCCTGGTGCACATACACGGCGCCGGGGTGGACGGACCCGTCGGCCGACGCCGCGTCCACGGTGCCGAGCAGCCGTCCGGTCTCCTCCTCGACGACCCGCACGGGCGGGCCGCCGGACCCCGCAGGTCGGCCATCGCGGCGGCGGAGCGTGCGTGCGTCCAGTACCACCCGGACGTCCGACGGCGCAGCGCGCCCCGGGCGACCAGGACGTCGAGGAGCTCGCGCACGTGGGCGGGGTCGCCGAACCTCATCAGCTCGTCGGCGCGCAGCGGGAGCTCCGCGGCGGCCGCGCACAGGTGCGGCGCGAGCACGTACGGGTTCGAGGGGTCGAACACCGTCGCCTCGAGCGACGCGTCGAAGATCGCCTCGGGATGGTGCACGAGGTAGGTGTCGAGGGGGTCCTCGCGCGCCACGAACGCGACGAGCCCCTCGGCGCCGGCCCGCCCCGCGCGGCCGGCCTGCTGCCACAGCGACATCCGCGTCCCGGGCCACCCCGCGACGAGCACCGCGTCGAGGCCCGACACGTCGACGCCCAGCTCGAGCGCGTTCGTCGTCGCGAGCCCGCGCACGAGGCCGGTGCGGAGCGCCTCCTCGAGCTCGCGCCGCTCCTCGGGGAGGAACCCGCCGCGGTAGGCGGCGACGGACGCGGCTGCCACCTCGCCGTCGCTCCCCGACCCGCTCCCCAGTGCGTGGCGGAGATGGTCCTGCGTCGCGGACGCGACGGACTCCGCGCCGCGGCGTGACCGCGTGAACGCGAGGGTCCGCGCCCCGGACGCCACGAGGTCGGCGAGCAGGTGCGCGGCCTCGGCGGTCGCGGACCGTCGCGGCCGGTCGGGCGCGTCCCCGACGACGGCGGGCGCGTCGGGCTCGTCGACGAGCCCGAGGTCGTCGTGCGCCGTCGGGTCGACGACGAGCGACTCGACGAGCGCCGCATCCGCTTCGCCCGCGTGCCGGAGCGCGGCCGCGGCCTCGAGCGGGTCGCCACCGGGCAGCTCGGGCGGCTCCCACAGGACGAACGTCTTGCGCCCGACGGGGCTGGCGTCGTCGTCGACCGTGAGCACGTCCTCGGGGGCGACGCCGATGAGCCGGGCGGCGGTCGCGGACGGGTCGGCCGTCGTCGCCGACGCGACCGCGAACGTCGGACCGGAGGTGCCGGGCGCGCCCGGGACACGCGTGTAGTACGCGGCGAGCCGCCCCAGCCGACGCAGGACGAGCGCCACGTGCGCCCCGAACACGCCGCGGTACGCGTGCCCTTCGTCGACGACGACGTACCGCAGGCTCCGGAGCAGACGCGCCCACCGCTTGTGGTCGGGCAGGAGCGCGAAGTGCAGGAAGTCGGGGTTGGTGAGCACGACGTCGGCGTGCTCACGCACCCACTGCCGTTCCTCGAAGCCCGTGTCGCCGTCGCACGTCGCGACCCGCAGGTCGACCTTGGCCCCGCCCCCGGCGCGGCGCGACGCCTCGAGGACCCGGTCGAGCGCGGACAGCTGGTCGGCGGCGAGCGCCTTGGTCGGGCAGAGGTAGAGCACGGACCCGCGGCGGGCGGCGGTCTCGATCCGCCCGGCCTCGAGCACCGACGCCGCAGCCCGGTCGAGGGCGTCCTCACGGACGGCGGTCAGCGCGGGCAGCCAGAACGCGAGCGACTTGCCCGACCCCGTCGACGTCGCGAGCGCCACGTGCCGACGGTCGTGCAGGGCGTCGGCAGCGGTGGCCTGGTGCGCCCACGGGCGTTCGACGCCGAGCTCGCGGTATCCCGCGACGAGCTGGGGTCCGCCCAGGAAGGCCAGTCGGCGCGCACGCCCTCGCGTGCCGGCAGCACTTCGACGTGACGCACCGACTCGGCGCGGCGACCCCCGCCGAGGAGCACGTCGAGCAGGGGGCTGGGGGCGCCGTCGGGCATGGTCTCGACCCTACGTGAGCCGGTAGCGACACCCAGCACCACAGCCCCGGCCGCAGGGCGTCGAAATGTCCGTTGCATCCGCGTGTCGCCCGAGACGCGCCGCCTGCTCCAGGGCGCTGTGGTGGTGGGTGTCGCTACGGCGAGCCGCCGTCAGCCCAGCCACTCCTTCGCCGCGACGACGAGCGCCTCGACCCCGTGCTCGAGCGTCGGGTGGAGCTGCGGCGCGAAGTGCGGGGAGTGGTTGGAGGGGATGTCGCGGTCCAGGGTCCCGGCGGCGAAAGCGGCCGCGAACTTCTGCGGGTCCTCGCTGCCCAACAGCCAGAACACGAGCGGCACACCGGCGGCGGTCGCGAGCGCGGGGACGTCCTCGCTGCCGGTGACGAGGCCGGGGTCGGTGACGCCCTGGTCCCCGAACGCGGCGCGGAAGGCGGCACCCGTGCGGTCGGTCGCCGCCGGGTCGCTGACGAGCGCGGCGAGCGAGTAGCGGACCGTGACCTCGGGGGCGGTGGGCGCGCCCGCCGCGGCGGCCTCCCCGGCGGTGATCCGCCGGATCGCGCCGAGGAGGCGCTCGCGGACCTCCGGGGTGTAGCTGCGGAGGCTGAGGCCGAGGGTGGCCTCGTCCGGGATGATGTTCTCCTTGGTGCCCGCGTGCACGGTCCCGACGGTCAGCACCGCGGTGTCGGTCGCGGCGATCTCGCGGGCGACGACGGTCTGCAGCCGCATGATGATCGACGCCGCGAGGACGACGGGGTCCACGGTCGTCTCGGGCCGGGACCCGTGCCCGCCGCGCCCGAAGATCCGGACGCGGACCGCGTCGGCGCCCGCGAACGACGGCCCGGGCCGCAGCCCGATCACCCCGGCGGGGAGCGGGGAGACGTGCTGCCCGAGGACGACGTCGGGCCGGGGCGCGTGCTCGTAGAGGCCGTCGTCGACCATCGCCTGGGCGCCGGTGCCGAGCTCCTCGGCGGGCTGGAACACCGCGACGACGGTCCCCGCCCACGACGCGCGGTCCGCGACGAGCGCGTCGACGGCGCCGAGCAGACAGGTCACGTGCACGTCGTGGCCGCACGCGTGCATGACGGGGACGTCGTTGCCGTCGGGGTCGGTGCCGCGCGCGGTGCTGGCGTAGGGGAGGCCGGTCTCCTCCTGGACGGGGAGGGCGTCCATGTCGGCGCGGAGCAGCACGGTGGGTCCGTCGCCGTTCGCGAGGACCCCGACGACGCCGGTGCCGCCGACCCCGGTGCGTACGTCGAGGCCGAGCGCGGTCAGGTGGTCGGCGACGACGCCCGCGGTGCGGTGCTCGGCGTACGAGAGCTCAGGGTTGCGGTGCAGGTCGGTGTAGATCGACTCGAGGTCCAGGGTCATGACGTGACAGTAGCTGCACGCTCCGGGTGCACGTGGAACACCTGGCCGTCGGGGTCGGCGAGCACGACGACGTCGCTCGCCGGGTCGGGGTTGGTGTCGACCCGCGACGCGCCGAGAGCCACCAGACGGTCGACCGCGGCGGCGAGGTCGCCGGTCGTCGCCACCTCGAGGAGCTGCCGCTGCGGCGGCGCGTCAGGGTCGACGGGCTCGCCGCCCCAGGAGACCTTGGTGCCGCCGTCGGGCGACTGGACGGCCGTCTCCTCGTCGTGGTCCCACACGAGCGGCCAGCCGAGCGCCGCACTCCAGAACAGCCCGACGGCGCGCGTCCCGCGGCAGGTGACCTCGCCGAGGAACCCGGTCCCGGCGAGGAACGCGTCGCCCGGCTCGATCACGCACAGCTCGTTGCCGCCGGGGTCGCCGAGGACGACGTGCCCCTCCTCGGGTCGCTGTCCGACGTCGACGTGCCGCCCGCCGAGCTCGAGCGCCCGCGCGACGGTCGCCTGCTGGTCGGCGAGGCCCGTGCTCGTCAGGTGCAGGTGGGCGGGGTTCTGCGTGACCTTCGGCTCGGAGCTGGGCACGAACCGGAGACCGACCTGCGTCCCGTCGCCGGGCAGCAGGGTCCCCGCCGGCTCGACGACGGCCGCGCGCCCGAGCAGCCCAGACCAGAACGCCGCGGGCACCGACGGGTCCGGCGCGTCGAGCTGGAGGGCGAGGAGGCGGACGTCCATCTTCCCGACAGTACGCGCGGGCGGCGGCGCACCGACAAGGAATTCAGACGAGGCTGACGTCGAGCGCCGCACGCATCGCGCGGCTCAGGTACCACGGGTCGACGGCTGCGCACAGCTCGCGTGCCGAGTGCATCGAGAGGATGGCCGCGCCGACGTCGACGGTGCGGATGCCGAGCCGCGTCGCGGTGATCGGGCCGATCGTCGAGCCGCACGGCACCGCGTTGTTCGACACGAACGCCTGGCTCGGCACGCCGGCCGTCCGGCAGGCGGCCTGCCACAGCGCGGACCCGACGGCGTCGGACGCGTAGCGCTGGTTCGCGTTGAGCTTGAGGATCGGCCCGCCGCCGGCGACCGGGTGGTTGGCGGGGTCGTGACGCTCCGGGTAGTTGGGGTGGACGGCGTGCCCGACGTCGCTCGACACGCACCACGACGCCGCGATCGCCCGGTGGCGGTCCTCGGCGGTGGCGCCGAGCCCGGCGTAGACCCGGTCGAGGACGTCCGCGAGGAACGGTCCCGCCGCACCCGAGCGCGACTCCGACCCGAGCTCCTCGTGGTCGAACGCCGCGACCATCCGGATCCGCGCGGCGTCACCGCCGGCGAACCCGGCGTCACCGCCGGCGGAGAGCAGCGCCGTCAGGGCCGCGTGCGTGGAGAGCAGGTTGTCGAGGCGCCCGGACGCGAACAGGGCGCCGCGCGCCCCGAACCGGCGCGGCGGCTGGGTGTCCGCGACGACGACGTCGAACCCGTCGACCGCGTCCGGCGCCACGCCCGCGGCCTCGGCGAGCGCCGCCACGACGTCGCCCTCGGGGTCGGACCCGGGGACGCCGGGCGTCGCGAGCCCCCAGACGGGCTGGGTGTGGCGCTGCTTGTCGAGCGCGAGCCCGTCGTTGACGGCGCGGTCGAGGTGTATCGCGAGCTGCGGGACCCGCAGCATCGGTCCGGTCCGGACGAGGTGCTCGGTGACCGTGCCGTCGGCGCCGCGCACCGCGACCCGGCCCGCGAGCTCGAGCTCGCGGTCGAGCCACGAGTTGAGAAGCGGCCCGCCGTAGACCTCGACGCCGGCCTGGAGCCAGCCGTGCGCGCTCGTCGTCGGGCGGGGCTTGAGCTTGAACCCGGGGAGTCGGTGTGGGTGCCGATCACGGTGACGGGCGTCGTCGGCGTCGCTCCCGCGGGGACCGTCCAGGCGATCGCGGCCCCGTCGCGCACGACGACGTAGCGCCCGCCCGCGGCCGGGTCCGGCCACGCGTCGGTCTCCGCGAGCCGCACGAACCCGGCGGCCTCGGCGCGCCGGGCGACCTCCTCGGCGGCGTGGTACGACGACGGCGACGCGACGACGAACGCGGCGAGGTCGTCGAGGTGGGCGGTGGCGTCGGGGCTCAGGACGGTGGGGGCGGGGCTGTCGGGCACCCCGATCCTCGCACCTCGGGCGCCGTCAGCCGTCCTGCGCCGGGGCGTCGTGCACAGTGCCGTCGGGCCGGACGACGACGGCGCGCGGTACCCCGACGAGCCAGCCCAGCGTGCTGCGTGCGCGTTCGGCGGCGGAGCCCGACGCGACCGTGCGGTCGGTGACGACCTGCGCGTACGGGACCGCGAGGTAGGTCCCGGCCGGCAGACGGCGCGGCGAGCGTCCGTCGTCGGGCCCGCAGCTGTCCGTCGGGTCGAGGCGCGCACGGATGGTGATCTGGCCTCCGACGGGCACGACCCGGGTGACGGGGTCGGCGAGGACGTCGGGCCCCACGCTCACGACCCGGCCGTCCCGGACCCACGCGACCGCGGCCCGCCGTCCGGTCGTGACGGGCGCCGGGCCGCCCGCAGCGTTGAGGACGACGATGCCGAGGGGCTGGTCGGCCGGCGTCGCGAGGTCGTCGAGGTACTGCGGGAAGTAGCCGGGAAGGTCCGCGAGCGACGCCGCCGGGATGCCGCACGCGAGGGCCGTGCCCGCGAGCCACGACGGTTGTCCGGCTTCCGCGTCGGCGCTCGGGGCGGCCGCGCGGGACACCGTGAGCCGGACCGGCGGGCTCGTCGCGGTGAGGACCGGGCCGTAGGGTCCGTCCGACCGGTCCTGGTAGCTCTGGACCGCGACCAGGTCGTAGGTGCCGGGGCGGAGCTGCTGTGGCCCCCCGCACTCCGTGAACCGGACCGCCGCCTGCACGGTTGGCCGCGTGCTCAGATCGATCTTGGGTACGTCGCCCGCTCCGACGGCCGCGACCGAGGCGCCGTGCACGTCCACGAGGACGACCTGCGGCGGCCCGGCGAGGACGGCGTGGGATCGGATCGAGTCGTTCGTCTCGATCGACAGCCGGCCCGTCCAGAGGTCTGAGGGCCTGATCTTCGGCGCGCTGTCGCGCACGTGCAGCGGGAGAGCGCCGGTGCCCGAGCCACGCACGGCCAGCTCGGACGTGCACCCGACCGGAGTCCACTGCGGGTAGGCGGGCATCGCGGCGAGGTCGGCCACGTCCTCCGCGACGGTCGCCGTCGGAGCCGGTGAGCCGTGGCCCGGCCCGTACCCGGCACCCCAGACCAGCCCGGCGACGAGCGCCGCAACCGCGCCGGCCGCCGCGAGGCCGAGGACCCGTCGCCGCCCGGCCCGTCGACGCCGCTCGGCCGCGACCCTCGGCTCGACCGCGGCGGCCACGTCGGACGGCGCCGGCCGGTTCGCGTCCGAGTCGTCCGGGGCGCCGTCGGACGGGTCTGGTTCGTCGGCGTCCGTGCCGGTCGGCGCTCCTCGCTCAGCGGGACCGGCCCCGGCACGATTCCGGGCCCAGGACGCGAGCACCGCCGTGACCGCGGTCTCGAGGCCGTCGAGGTCGGCGTCGTCGTCGACCACGACCACCGTCTGCGACCCGCGGACCGCACCGTCGCCCGGACGCGTCGGCCGGTATGGGACGAAGACCTTCACGAGCGCCTCGACGAGCGTGGTCTCGGCCGCGTCCGGGTCGTCCCCGCCGTCCGCCGCCCGCACGGCGAGCGCCCACAGCTGCGCGCCCCGGCGGTCGAGCAGGGTGTGCAGGTCGTGGCGCCACGCCTCGTCGTCGGGCACGGTCACCTCCCGAGCACGGCGCCGTGCGCGTCGACGCGGACGTAGGTGGGACCGGTCGTCTGGACGAACCAGGCGGTGCTGTCGGGGAGGTCGCTCGGCGGTGTGATGCGCGCGTACACGTACACCTCGTAGGCGCCGGCGGGCAGGTGGTGCGGGTAGGTGCGCCCGTCGGCCGCGGGGCGGCAGTAGTCCGTCGTGTCCCAGCGGGCGGACAGCCGCAGCGTCGTCTGGCCGTGGACCGTCACCGTGCCGTCGCTCGGGGACAGGTCGTGCCCGACGGACCGCACGACGCCGTCCTGGAGCCAGAGCAGGCCGAGCTCCCGGTTCCCGCTGTAGGTGACGTCGGCGGCGCCCGGGTTGCGGAACGCCCACGTGATGCCCGTGGCGTCGACGTAGGCGCTGTCGACGAGGAGCCGAGCCGGGGTGGTCCCGCCAGCACGCACGCCGAGGTCCTCGAGGGTCGACCCGCACGCGATCGGGCTGCCGTCGAGCCACGCGGGCCGGTACCCCGCGGGCTTCGCGGTCACGACGTGCACCGGGACCGTGTTGCTCACGACCCGGTACGTGGCGCCGCCGACCTGGACCGGCTGGTCGACGACGACCTCGTAGGTCCCGGGCGCGAGCGACGCTCCCGGGCAGGGCGCGAAGGGAGCCTCCGCGAACGAGGGACCTTCCGCGAGCGGGCTCGCCGGGTCGGCCGCGGTCCCGACGACGACCCCGTCCCGGAGGAGCAGCGGCCGGGGCGCGAGCCGCCCGAGGTCCACCGTCGTGTCGTCCGGCGGCGCGGCGCCCGCGATGACGGTCCCGACCCAGGTCGCGCCCGGGGTGAGCACCTCCGTCTGGCTGGTCAGGCTCACGGGCAGGGTGCGGGCTCCGTCGTCGGGAAGCGTCGTGCCCGACGACGTCCCGCACGGCGAGGAGGTGAGCGGCACCGCGGTCGGGGAGGCGTCGGTGACGGTGGGGCCCGCAGCGGACGGGCCGAGGAGTGCGGTGAGCACCAGCGCGACGACGGCCGCCGACGTGACGCCCGCCGCCGTCCACCCGACCACGGCACGGCGGTGCCGGGCGCGGACGACACGTGCCTCGACGGCGGCGACGTCGACCGTCGCCGGCTCCTCCGTGTCCGCTCCCTGGTCGTCGGACGCGGGCCCGTCCGGCTGGATGTCGGGGGGCGTCTCGGCGTTCCGGGTACGGCTCTCCGCGGCACGCGCGAGCGCCGCCTCCACGAGCGTCGCCGGACCGTCGAGCTCGTCGTCGATCTCGAGCGCGACCTGGCCCGCCGACGCGCGGCGCCCCGCGAGGCGAGGTCGCTCGCGGGGAGTCGGGGCTCCCGGTGCGGCGCGGCCGCGTACACCTCGACCAGCGCGTCCTCGAGCGCGGCCACGTCGCCGTGGGCGGCGTCGAGGAGCACGCCGGAGCGCTCGTCGACCAGCCGTCGCAGCTCGTCCTGCCACCGCGCCATGGCGCCTCCACGACCGTCCGGACCGGCGGGCGCCGCGCGGCGTCCCCGTGGTCCGACGATGCGGACCGCCCGGCGGTTCACCGGGCGGTCCGTCTGGCTCCGAGCCTACTGAGCGCGTGCGTGCTCGGCTCGGCGGCCGGGCGTCGCGTGGCCGCTCAGCGCTCGGTGGCCGCCCCGTCCGCGTCCACCGTGACGCCCATCGCGGCGCTGTCGGTCAGCCACGGGTGTCCGCCGTCGGCGGTGGTCAGCCGGACGTAGAGCTCGATCCAGTAGTCGCCTGCGGGCAGGTGCTGCGTGTACGCGCCGTCGGCGTCGGGTGCGCAGCTGTCCGGCGCCTCGAGGGAGCCGTCGAGCACGAGGCCCTGCTTCGTGACGGTGGTCGTGCGGTCGGGCCCGGGGTCCGCGCCGAACGACACGAGCTTTCCCGGCTCGTCGTCCGGCGTGGTGGTGAACCAGGCGATCCCGACGTCGCGCGACGTCGTGACGCGCGCGCTGCTGCCCTCCGTGAGGCTCAGCTCGCCACCGACCTGCCCGTCCCCGGGTCGGACGAACCCCGAGATCGTCAGAGGTTCGTCGGGCCAGGACTGGCCTGCGAACGACGACGCCGTCATCCCGCAGCTGAGGCCGCTGCCGGTGCCCTCGATCCACGAGGGCTGGTGCCCGGTGGTCGTCAGGGCGAGCGCCGCGGCCGCGTCGCCGACGTCGCCCAGGTCGGTGGTCACCGACCCGTCGTGACGCACCCGCACCTCGGGCCCGGAGCCGTAGAGGAAGGCGATGGAGCCGTCCGCCGCGCCCTCGGGGACCCGCGTGTAGACCACGAGCTCGTAGAGCCCGGGCGGTACCGGCGGCGAGGCGCCGTCGTCGGGTGTGGCGCAGTAGTCCGTCGGGTCGTAGCCGGTCGTCCGGTAGTCGAGCGCCCCTCCGCTCGGGACCGTCAGCGTGCGCGTGGAGGCGAGCTCGTCCGGGCCGAACGTGACGACCTTCTTCGTGCTGGCGTCGATCCACGCGATCACCGGGTGCTTGCCGACCGTCACGCTGGCGTCGTGGGGGCCGAGGTTCTGCAGCCTGATGCCCGGCCGTGCGAGGTCGCTCGGGTCGTCGACGTCGCTCACGGGTGACGGGCTCATGGTCACGGAGGCGTCCGTGAGGACGGGCATCGCCCGGAACAGGTCCGTCTCGCTCATGCCGCACCAGAGCGACGTGCCGTCGAGCCAGGCCGGTCGGGTGGTGCCCTCGGGTGTGCTCTTCGGCTCGCGGACGGTGAGGGGGAGCGCCTGCGACGTCCGCTCGACGCCCTTGAGCCCGGTGAGCCGCGTCGCGGCGGCGCGCACAGGGTCGACGAGGTCCACGACGACCGCGCGGTACTGCCCGGCGGGCACGGGCTCGCCGTCGCAGCCGACGAACCCCGTCGAGTTGTGGGCGCGCACGCCCCCGTGCCGTCGGCGGTGTCGAAGCCGCCGCCCCGCTGGAGCGGCACGCTCCCGACACCCACGACGCGGCCTGCGTCGGCGCCCTGCGTCGCGAGGAGCGTGAGCTCGGTGTCGCCCCACGTCAGCGTCTCCGTGACCGACGTCGGGTCGTCGCCGGGAAGGACGCCGTGCGTGACGTCGGCGGACCAGGTCTCGTCGGTGGTCACGGTCGTGCGTTCGCCGGCGACGGAGAGCGCGATCGGCGCCGAGCCCGGCGCGTCGTACCCGGGGGTGAGCGCGAGGCCGCACAGCCCGTCCACGCCGACGCCCGCCGTGGTGGCGGGCTGCGGCGCGGGCCGGTCGAGCAGCGCGGCGGGCGAGCCGGGCACGAGGACGAGCGCGGCCGCGACGGCGGACGCGACGGCCGCCCCCGAGCCGAGGGCGCGCTGCCGACGGCGACGACGCACGCGCGCCGTCAGACCGGCGGTCACGCCCGCGAGCGGGCCGTCGGTCGTGTCGTCGGCCGAGCCGAGCCGGTGGAGCCGTGTCGCGAGGTCGCCACGGCGGGGGTCGAGATCGTGCGGGGTCATCGGGCGCTCCCCTCGGTCGGTGCGGGCGAGGCGGTCAGGTGCGCCGCGGCGCGCCGGCCGGGCGGGTCGTCGTCGAGGACGCCGAGCCGGCCACGCAGCGTGGCGTTCGCGTCGTGCAGGTGCCGTTTCACGGTGCCCTCGGCGCACCCGAGCTCGGCGGCGACCTGCGGCACCGTGAGGTCGGAGTAGAAGCGCAGGACGACGCACGCGCGCTGCGTCGGGGTGAGCGCGGCGAGAGCCGCGGTGACGTCGGCGCGGTCGCCGACGCCGTCCTCGGTCCCGGCGACGTGGTCCGGGCGGGCGGACAGGTGCCGGATCCCGGCCCAGCGCCGTCGGCGGCGGTAGGTGTCCAGGTAGCCGGTGAGGATCGCGCGCCGCACGCCTCGAGGTTCGTGAGCGCGGTGTCGGTGACGAGGGTGACGGCCCCGGGCTCCGCGTGCCCGTCGGAGCGCCCGGCGGGCCCGCGCAACCGCGAGAAGACCTTCACCACGGCGTCCTGGACGAGGTCCTCGGCGTCGCGCGGGTTCCCGCACAGCATCGTCGCGTACCGCAGCAGCGCGGCGCCCCGGTGCTCGACCAGCCCGGCGAGCTCCGACTCCCAAGCCCTCATGGAACCCCTTCGATACCTACCTCACGGCGTCAGCGGCTCCTGTGAGCACGCTTCGACGTCGTCATGCTGGGTGACGCGCGACGGTACCGGATCGTTGGGGGCGGGCTTCTCAGCGGCTCACGACCGAGCCGTCATCGCGGACGGTGACGCCCTGCATGCCGTCGTCGACGAGCCACTGGCGTTCGCCGCCGGGCTCCGCGACCCAGGTGTAGTGGGCCAACAGGTAGTTCCCGGCGGGCAGCTTCCGCGTGGAAGTCCCGTGGGCCGCTGGTGCGCACGAGTCGGTCGCGTCGAACATCGCCTGCTGCTCGGTGTCCCCGTCGAGCTTCGTCCGGCGCCCCGGCCCGGGGTCAGCGCCGAAAGAGACGAGCCGGTCGGTCCGGCTCCCCGGAAGTCCGTGAACCACGCGAGGCCGGCTCTCCGAGGGGTGGTGACCGTCACCGTCTTCCCGTCCCGTTCGGCGAGCAGCACGCCGGTCGAGCCCTCCTCGTCCACGCTGAAGGTCCCGTCGATCCCGACCACCGCGTCAGCGGTGGCCGCCTCGGTGAACTCTTCGTCGGTCATCCGGCAGACGAGCGGGCCACCGCGTACCCACGAGGGCTGGTAGCCGGTCTTCGCCAACGCGAGCGCCTCGGTGCTGGTCGAGTCGTCGTAGCCGACCGTGCCGTCGTCGTGGACGAGAAGGTCGTTGCCGCGATCGTCCTCGACGACCCACTCGTCGGGCTGTGACGGGTCGTCTGCGGGGATGCGGCCGTAGAAGATCGCCTGATACGTGCCCGCGGGCAGATGCCCGGGCTCGCCCCCGGACGTGGGGGCGCAGTAGTTCGTCGTGTCCCATCGCCGCACCGAGACCTCGACCTGCTTGCCGCGACCGATCGTGGTGGCGGTGGTGGCGCGCTCGTCCGGCCCCACACCGACGATCCGGCCGTCCTGCACCCACGCGACGGCGCCCCGCGGCACCTTGACCTTGCGCGCCGTCCTGCCGTTGTTCCGCAGGAGGACGGCCTCGCCGTCGTCGTAGAGGGCGCTCCCGGTCTGGTCGAGCTGGTCGACCGGGTACGCCGCGGCCCGCGCGACGAAGTCGTCGGCCTTCTCGCCGCACGCGAGCGGTGAGCCCGCGAGCCATGTCGGCTGGTATCCGTCTGCCTCGGCGGACGGGTCGAGGACGGTCAGCGTCGTCGCGTCGGAGAGGACGTGGGTGCGCTGGTCGTCCGTGGTCGCGAAGGCGTAGGCCTGGTAGGTGCCCGGCTCGACGTCGCCCCCGTCGCAGGCCGCGAACCGGACCGGGACGTAGAGCGGCGAGTCCGGCGCCAGGTCGGCGAAGGTCGGCCGTGCGTCGCCGGTGCCGCCGTCGCCGGAGGACGCTGTCGCGTCGACGCCGAGGGCGACGATGGTGCCGTCGCCGGAGGACGCTGTCGCGTCGACGCCGAGGGCGACGATGGTGCCGTCGCGCACCAGCACGACCTCGGGCTTGAGGTGGTCGAGCACGTCGAGCTCGTCGCTGGTGGGGTCCGTTAGACCGCCGACGTAGGCGGGTGCCCACCAGCCGTCGGGAACGACCGTGTTACCGGTGACGCTGGCAGAGCTGTCGTAGGTGACGGGGGCGAGCGATCGTCCGCTGGGCAGCCGGGAACCGCACGCCCCGGCGTACGGGGTGGTGGTCGGCGCGGGGTCGGGCGTGGGTCGGTCCCAGGGGCGCGCGGCGAAGGCGGTGGTCGCCAGGGCCGCGACGACGACGACGGCCGCGGACCCGACGAGCCCGCGTCGCCGTCCGCGTCGCCGAGCCTCCCGGACGTGGGTGACCATCGTGGCAAGGTGTGCGGTGAGAGCTTCGGACGGGCCGTCGTCGGGCCTCGAAGCGGAGGGTGCGGGGCCCGCCGCGTCGCCGCGGGAACGCGCGAGGCGCTCCTGCTCGCGCCGGACGAGCGCCGCGAGGGCGTCGAGCTCGTCGTCGGAGACGAGCCGCACGCTCCCGTGCTCACCGGTCGGCCTGCGCCCGCCGCGCCGGAACGCGGCTTCGAGCGCGGCGGCGGTGAGCGCCACGGCCGGGTCGGGCCCGTCCGGCTCGGGTGCCGCGACGAGGCCGCGCGCGTGCTCCACCAGGGCGGCGCCCCGGTGCTCGACGACGACCCGGAGGTCGTCCTCCCACTGCGCCACGCCGCCCCCCTCACCTCGACCTCAGGCACGGGAGTCTACGGGCGGACGCGGGGTTCACGGCACGACGACGACCTTGCCGCGCGTGTGCCCGTCGCAGCCGGCGCGGTGCGCGTCGGCGGTGCGGTCGAGCGGGTAGGTCGCGGTCACGGCGACGCGCAGCCGGCCTTCCCCGCGAGGCGCAGCAGCACGGGGACGGAGGCCTGTCGCACGTCGGTGCCCGGGTCGGAGCCGGGCCCGCCGCCGAGCGCCCGGACGCCCGCCTCGCGGGACGCGGCGCCCTGGACGATCGTCACGACCCGGTCGTGGTCCGCGACGAGGTCGAGCGACGTCGCGACCGCCTCATCGGTGCCCACAAGGTCGGCCGCCGCGTCGACGCCCGACGGTGCGTGCGCCCGTCCTCGTCGAGCAGCTGCAGCACCTCGGGTCCGCCGAACGTCGTCGGCCGCACGATCCTCATGCCGGTCGAACCGTGCCGCGACCGGACGGATTCCCCCGCTCCCTCTGTTACCCCTCCTACCGATCTGCGTACACTCGGCGCACATGCGGGGGCAGCGAGGCCCGCCGCTTCTCAGCAGTCGTCGAGGAGGACGGATGCTCGATCTGGGTTCTTCCAGCGTCACGATCGTCGTCGTGATCGGGGTGATCGCGCTGGCGTCGCTCGCTGTCGCGTACACGTTGCGCAGACAGGTCCTCGAGGCGGCCGAGGGCACCACCAAGATGCAGGAGATCGCGCAGGCGGTCCAGGAGGGCGCCAGCGCGTACCTGAGCCGGCAGTTCCGGACCCTCGCGATCTTCGCGGTCGTGGTCTTCGGGCTGCTGTTCCTGCTGCCGGGCGACGCGGGCATCCGGGTCGGCCGGTCGGTCGCGTTCCTGTTCGGCGCGTGCTTCTCCGCCGCGATCGGCTACCTCGGCATGTGGCTCGCGACCCGCGCCAACCTTCGGGTCGCGGCCGCAGCCACCAAGCCCGGCGGACGCACCGAGGGCGCGCGCATCGCGTTCCGGACCGGTGGGGTCGTCGGGATGTCGGTGGTCGGCCTCGGGCTGCTCGGGGCGGCGGTCGTCGTGCTGATCTTCCAGGGCGACGCACCGAGCGTCCTCGAGGGCTTCGGGTTCGGTGCCGCGCTGCTCGCGATGTTCATGCGCGTCGGCGGCGGCATCTTCACCAAGGCCGCGGACGTCGGCGCCGACCTGGTCGGCAAGGTCGAGCAGGGCATCCCCGAGGACGACCCCCGCAACGCCGCGACCATCGCCGACAACGTGGGCGACAACGTCGGCGACTGCGCCGGCATGGCCGCCGACCTCTTCGAGTCGTACGCCGTGACCCTCGTCGCGGCGCTCATCCTCGGCAAGGCCGTGATGGGGGAGAAGGGGCTCGTCTTCCCGCTGATCGTCACCGCGGTCGGGGCGTTCGTCGCCGTCATCGGGGTGCTCATCACGCGCGTGCGGGGCACCGAGAACGGGCTTCGGGCCATCTACCGCGGCTTCTACATCTCCGCGCTGGTCGGCGCGGTCCTCGCGGCGGTCGCCGCGTTCGTGTACCTGCCCGACTCGTTCGCGGGCCTCGGCGGGACCGCGGACCTTACCGGCGTCACCGCCGACCCGCGCATCGTCGCCAGCCTGGCGGTCGTCGTCGGGGTCGTGCTCGCTGGCGTCATCCTGTGGCTGACCGGGTACTTCACCGGCACGACGTCGAAGCCCACGCTCCACGTGGCCGCCACCTCCCGCACGGGTGCGGCGACCGTCGTGCTCTCGGGCATCGGGGTCGGGTTCGAGTCCGCCGTCTACACGGCGGGCGTCGTCGCGGCCGCGATCCTCGCCGCGTTCCTGCTCGCCGGCGGGTCGGTGTGGCTCGCGCTCTTCCTCGTCGCGCTCGCCGGCTGCGGCCTGCTCACCACGGTGGGCGTCATCGTCGCGATGGACACCTTCGGCCCCGTGAGCGACAACGCGCAGGGCATCTACGAGATGGCTGTCGGCACCGACTCCGAGAACCCCGAGGCCGCGGAGGACAACGACGCCGCCCAGACCCTCACCGACCTCGACGCCGTCGGTAACACGACCAAGGCGATCACCAAGGGCATCGCGATCGCGACGGCCGTCCTCGCCGCGACCGCGCTCTTCGGGTCCTACGCCGACGCCGTCGGGCGGGCGCTCGCGGACGACAAGGTCGACGTCGGCGGGCTCGGGAGCATCGTGTCGTCGATGCTCAGCTACGAGATCATCTCGCCGGTGACCCTCGTCGGGGTCATCCTCGGAGCCGCGACGGTCTTCCTGTTCTCGGGTCTCGCGATCGACGCCGTCACCCGGGCCGCGGGGGCGATCGTCTACGAGGTGCGCCGCCAGTTCCGCGACCACCCCGGCATCATGACGTTCGACGAGCGCCCCGAGTACGGCAAGGTCGTCGACATCTGCACCCGTGACTCACTGCGCGAGCTCGCCACCCCCGGCCTGCTGGCCGCGTGCGCGCCGATCGCCGTCGGGTTCGGGCTCGGCGTCGGGCCGCTCGCCGGCTTCCTCGCGGGGGCCATCGCGGCGGGCGTCCTCATGGCCGTGTTCCTCGCCAACTCGGGCGGCGCCTGGGACAACGCGAAGAAGATCGTCGAGGACGGCAACCACGGCGGCAAGGGTTCCGAGGCCCACGCCGCGACCGTCATCGGCGACACCGTCGGCGACCCGTTCAAGGACACCGCCGGGCCCGCGATCAACCCGCTCATCAAGGTCATGAACCTGGTGTCGCTGCTGATCGCGCCTGCCGTCGTGATGCTGAGCGCGGGGCACGACGCGAACCACGTGCTCCGCATCGGCATCGCGTGCGTCGCGGCGATCGTCGCGTTCGGCGCGATCATCATGTCGCGGCTGCGGGCGTCCAGGGCCGACGAGGCCGAGCTCGCCGAGGCCGAGGCGCAGGACGCGCGGGACGCGGAGCCGGAGGTCACGCGCGTCCCCTGAGGTCGTCCGGTCCAGCAGCGCCGAACAGGGGGTCGTGCACCGTTCTCTCCTCGAGATGGTGCACGACCCCTGGTCGACGCCGGTCCGGTGCACCGCAAGAAGATGGAACCCGGGGTCTCAGGTACTCTGCTCGCGTGACAGAGAGGTCCGCGCCCGTGGCGCCCCCGACCCCGCGGGTCCCCGCGCGCCCGGCGACCGCCGCAGCCGCCTCGCCGCGCTGGGCGGGATCGTCGGCTTCCTGGTGTTCGTCGAGCTGACGAGCGGCATCATCCAGGGCTACTACACGCCTCTCCTCACGGACGTCGCGCGCCACCTCGGCATCCACGACGCCGACGTCAACTGGTTCCAGGCCGCCCAGCTCCTCTTCTCGGGGCTGTGCGTGCCGGTCCTCGCGAAGGCGGGCGACGTCGTCGGGTACCGGCGGGTCCTCCTGTGGACGACGGCGGCCACGGCCCTCGCGGCGTGGGGCGTCGCCTTCGCGCCGTCGTTCGTGACCTACCTAATCGCCTGGACGCTCATGGGCACGTACACCGTGTGGCTGCCCCTCGAGGTCGCGCTCATCCACCACCGCGCCCGCGGCAAGGCCGACGCCCGCGGCCTCACCCGGCGGGCCACCGGGCTCATCGTCGCCGCGCTGCAGGCCGGGGCGATCGTCGGGGCGCTGCTCGCGGGCCAGCTCGGCGACGCGCTCGGCCGCGACCGGCTGTGGATCACCCTCTCCGTCCCCGCGCTCGCCGTGACCGCGGCGTTCGTCGTCGTGCTGCTCAAGGTGCCGGAGAGCCCAGACGTCGCGGGCGGCCGCATCGACACGGGCGGCGCCGTCCTGCTGACGCTCGCGCTGCTCGGTGTGAGCGCCGGGCTCATGTACCTGCGGGTCGAAGGCCCGGGGACGTGGTGGGTGTGGGCGTTCATGGCCGTCGGGCTGGCGCTGCTGTGGCCGTTCGGCCGCTGGGAGCTGCGCCAGGACGACCCGCTCGTCGACCTCCGCGTGATGCGTCGGGCCACCCTCTGGCCCGTGCTCGTGACGTCGGGCCTCTTCGGCATCAGCGTGCTCGGCGCGCAGGACGCCCTCTCGACGTTCGCGCGCACCGACCGCGCCGACTACGGCTACGGGCTCGGCGCGGACGCCGCGACTGTGTCCTACCTGATCGGCGGGTACGTGATCTCGTGCCTCGTCGGCGCTCTCCTGTTCGCGCGGGTCTCCGCGGTCCTCACGCCGCGTCGCACGCTCATCGGGGCCGCGCTCCTCGTCGCCGTCGGGTACCTGCTGTTCGTGCCGTTCCACGACTCGGTGGCGCAGGTCGTCGTCAACATGGTCGTCGCCGGGCTCGGGTCCGGGGCGCTCGTCGCGGCCCTGCCCGCCGCGGCGGCCGCGGCCGCACCCCGCGAGCGCACCGCCGTCGCGACCGGCCTCACCAACACGACCAAGACCATCGGCGGGTCGTTCGCGTCCGCGGTCTTCGCGCTCGCGCTCGTGACCGGCACGACGGCGACGCTCACCGGCGGCGAGGGGACCGCCGGCTCGCTCGGCGGGTACCACGCCGTGTGGCTGATCTGCGGGCTGACCGCCCTCGTCTCGGCCGTGCTGCTCGCGTTCGTCCCGCGCCTCGCGTTCAGCGACACCGACCCGGCCGACGACGCCGGGGCGGGCGCTGTCGCGGGCCCCGGCCCCACCGTCCCCGTCCCTGGAGCGACCCCGTGACCCAGCCCGCAGCGTCTGCCGAAGCACCCGTCCTGCCCGCCGCCGACGACGTCGCCGCCCGCCTGTCCGCCCTCGTCCGCGTGCCGACGGTCTCCTCGCGCGTGCCGGACGAGGTCGACGGGGCGCGGTTCGACGAGCTCGTCGCGCTCCTCGAGACGCTGTACCCGCACGTCCACCGCGTCCTCGAGCGCGAGCTCGTCTCGCGCGCGCCCGACGTCACCGACGGCCGGAGCGTCCTCTTCCGGTGGCGCGGGACCGGCGGCGAGGAGGGCGAGCGGCACCCCGTGGTCCTCATGGCGCACTACGACGTCGTCGCCGTCCCGGGGCTGCCCGTGCCCGTCGACGACGTCGAGACCGCGGTGCCGGGCTGGAGCCACCCCCGTTCGCGGGCGTCGTCGAGGACGGCGTCGTCTGGGGGAGGGGCACGCTCGACGACAAGGGGGCGCTCGTCGTCGTGCTCGAGGCCGTCGAGGCGCTCGCGGCGTCCGGCTGGACCCCGCCACGCGACGTGTACCTGTCGTTCGGGCACAACGAGGAGACCGCCGGCGACGGTGCCCGGACCGCCGTCTCCCGCCTCGCCGGACGCGGGATCAGCCCGTGGCTCGTGCTCGACGAGGGCGGCGCCGTCGTGCAGGGAGCCATGCCCGGCGTCGCGGCCCCGACGGCCGTCGTCGGGATCGCGGAGAAGGGGATCCTCGACCTCGAGCTGTCCACGCGCGACGACGGCGGCCACGCGTCCACGCCCGCCGCGAACGGCGCCACGGTGCGCCTCGCCCGCGCGATCACGCGCATCGACGACCACCCGTTCCCGCCGCGGCTGTCCGAGCCGGTCCGCGCGCTCCTCGCGACGCTGGCGGACCACGCCGACGGGCCCATGCGTCGCGTGTTCGCGAACGCGGGCCGGCTCGCCCCCTGGTCGCGAGGGCCTTCACGCGCCTCGGCGTCGAGCCCAACGCGCTCGTCCGGACGACGGTCGCGGTCACCCAGCTCGAGGGCAGCCCCGGCGCGAACGTCCTCGCGCAGACGGCCCGGGCCAACGCGAACGTCCGGATCCTGCCGGGCGAGACCGTCGCGTCCGTCGTCGCGCGCCTGACCCGTGTGATCGACGACCCGACCATCACGCTGCGCGTCGTCTCGGGCGAGGACCCGTCGCCCGTCTCGCCTGCCGAAGGCCCGCAGTGGGAGCTGCTGCGCACGGCGCTGGCCGCGTCCTACCCGGACGCCGTCCTCACCCCGTACGTGCAGCTCGGGGCGTCGGACTCGCGGCGCTACTGCGCGATCTCCGACCACGTGTACCGGTTCTCGCCGTTCGACCTGACGACGGCGCAGCGTGGGTCGATCCACGGCATCGACGAGCACGTCACGGTCGCCGCGCTCGGCCGCGGCGTCGCGTTCACGGCCGCGCTGCTCGAGGCGGTCCCGGCGCCGACAGCAGCCCCGGCCTCGCATCCCTAAGCTGGCATCGTGCGGATCCTCAGCTACAACGTGCGCTCGCTCAAGCAGGACCGGCACGCCGTGCTCGGCGTCCTGCGCGACACCGAGGCCGACGTCGTCGCGCTCCAGGAGCCGCCCAAGTGGTGGGCGTCGACCGTGCGGCTGCAGGCGCTCGCCCGCGACGCGGGGCTCAAGGTCGCGGTGCCCGGCGGGATCGCAGGCGCGCGCACGACGGCGCTCCTCGTCCGCCCGGGGGTCGAGGTCCTCGGTGCACGGGCGCTGCGGCTCCCGCTCCGGCTCGTGCGGCGCAGCCACTGGTTCCCGACGCTCCGGGGCGTTGCCGTCGCGCGGCTGCGGTTCCCCGAGACGGAGCACGGGGGCGCCTTGGAGGCGACCGTCGCCTCCGTCCACCTGTCGCTGGACGTCGACGAGCGCGCCGGGCACCTGCCGCGCATCGAGGCCGCGGTCGCCGGACTGGCACCGGAGGGTTGGGGCGACGTCGTCGTCGCGGGCGACCTCAACGAGGAACCGGGCGGACCCGCCTGGCAGGCGCTGGAGTCGCACGACCTCGCGGACGCCGGCGCCGGTGACGGACGTCCCACCTTCTCGACCACGAGCCCGCGCAAGCGGCTCGACGTCGTCCTGACGGGGGAGCGGCTGAGCGCGGTCGCGCGGCGTGTCGACCTCGACGGCGTCGCCCGGGCCAGCGACCACTTCCCCGTCGTGGCGGAGGTCCTGCCGCTCGGCTGACGCCGGCCCGCAGACCCGGGACGGGGAGACCTCCCCGTCTCGGACGCTGGACGTGCAGCGTCCTCACAGGGAATCATGCGAGGCGCGTCGTGCGTCCGCACGGCTGACGCGCTTCACGAGGAACGAGCACGCATGTCCCAGCAGGACCCGAACCAGCCGGCCCCCGACCCGTACGCCCCGCCCACACCCGAAGGGACTCCCGCCGGCGGAGCCGCGCCGACACCGCCGCCCTACGCGGGCTACGAGGGCGGCTACCCGGGCCAGGAGGGCTCTGGTCAGCCGGTTCAGCCCGGATATCCGACACAGCCCGGATATCCCGCGCAGCCCGGCTACCCGGGTGCACCCGTCTACCCCGGCCGGCCGGGTGACGTCGACCCGGGCCGCGGGATCGGGATCGCCGGCTTCGTGTGCGCGTTCTTCGTGCCCGTCGTGGGCATCATCCTGAGCGCGATCGGCCTCTCGAAGTCCAGGGGTGCCGGGCGGAAGAACCCGCTCGCCGCCTGGGGCCTCGGGCTCAGCATCTTCTTCACGGTGGCCTTCGCGGCGATCGTCGTCAGCGTCTTCGCCAGCCACGGGGACGACATCGCCGACGCCGTCAAGGGCGCCAACGACCCGACGACCCGTAGGTTCTGCCAGGCGGACGCCCGGCTCACCAAGGAGATGAACGTGCTCCAGGACCCGTCCTCGATGGAGACCCAGGACTACGCCCAGGGGCTC
Organism: Luteimicrobium album; assembly: GCF_030161555.1. Taxonomy (GTDB): domain Bacteria; phylum Actinomycetota; class Actinomycetes; order Actinomycetales; family Cellulomonadaceae; genus Luteimicrobium; species Luteimicrobium album. The sequence continues at coordinate 741,504 of NZ_BSUK01000001.1, read as the reverse complement.
CTCGACGCGAAGGACGACCTCGACGGCGTCGTGGCGCCCGACGAGATCGCCACGGACTGGAAGGCCGTCGTGTCGTTCTTCGACAAGATCGTCGCGCCCCTTGAGGGCGTGGACACGAGCGACGAGGCGGCCGTCAAGCAGGCACTCGGCTCGTCGGGCCTGACGCAGGCCGACCTCACGACCGTCCAGGGCGCGGGCTCGCGCGTCGACGACTGGGCTTCCACGCACTGCGCGGCCGTCCCGGTCGACTGACGCTGTTGGGTCCGTCACGGCGCCTGTCCCGGTCGTCCGGGACGGGCGCCGTCCCGTCGGATCCGTTCGGTGGGAAGCCCTCCGAGGGGGACGTGCACCGTGCCGTGGGGTGGACACGTAGCAGCGGGGCGGGGCGGGGTCGATGGGGAGGTCTCTCCGGGTGAAGGTGCGTGTCGGTGGTAGACCCACGCCGTCGTCATAGGGAACCATCAGGTCGTGATCAGCAACCGCATCCTCCGTACTGCACTTCCCGTCGCCGTCCTCGCGCTGAGCGCGCCGCTCTTCGCCGCGTGCTCGTCCGGCGGCGACGACGCCAAGTCGCAGTTCTGCAACCTCAACAAGGACGACAACCTCGAGAAGACCCTGAGCGGCGCCGACCTGGACGACCCTCAGGCCGCGGTCGACGCGATCGCGAAGGTCAACGACAAGATCAAGGACGTCGACGCGCCCGACGAGATCAAGACCGAGTGGACGAACGTCAAGAAGTTCTTCGGCGACTACGTCAAGGCCCTCGACGGCGTGGACGTCAGCGACACCGCCGCCTACGCGAAGGCGCTGACCGACTCGGACATCCAGTCCGAGGCAGCGGACATGTCGAGCGCGTCCACGAAGATCTCGTCCTACGTGTCGAAGAACTGCAGCTGACCGGGAGGATGGGGGCATGAGCCCCCGCACCGCCCCCAGTGCCGAATCGCGTCTGCTCGACGCGCTCCGTGCCGACCTCGACGCCGCCCACTTCACCGTGGGCGGCGTCGAGTCGGTCCTGGGACCTCTCGCCGCGGCCGCGCTGCACCGTGAGCAGGACGTCCCCGCCGTCCGGGCGACCACGGCCGCCCTGGCCCGTCCACGCCCCGACGCAGTCGCCGTCCTCACCCACGCGTTCGTCCTCGGCCGTCGCGTCCCGCGGCGCCTGCTCGACGACGCACTCCCGGGTCTGGGCGTCGAGGGTGCCGTGCGGCTGGGGCTGGCCGCGGCGTCGGGCGCGGACGCCGACGACGAGGTGCGCGCCGCCGTCGACCTGCGGCCCTACGAGGCCGTGGACGCGGCCGGTGACGCGAGGTGGTGGCTCGCGTCGGACCTCGGCGAGCTCCAGACGGGCGAGCGGCTCGCCGGCGACCACGTCCTCGGCGCGGGCGGAGCGTCGACGACGCTCGCCCAGGTCACGATGCGCACCCCCGTCGGGCGCGTGCTCGACCTCGGCACCGGCTGCGGCATCCAGGCGCTCCACGCGGCCCGCCACGCGCGTCACGTCGTCGCGACCGACATCTCGACGCGGGCGCTCGCCTTCGCCGCGTTCAACGTCGCCCTCAACCGCACCCCTGCCGCCGAAGTTCCCCGCCCGGAGGCCTGCTTCGGCGAGGGGGCGTGGCCGACGTCGAGCTGCGCGAGGGCTCGATGCTCGAGCCGGCCGCCGGCGAGCTGTTCGACCTCGTGGTCTCCAACCCGCCGTTCGTCATCACCCCGCACGCCGGCTCGCCGCTGCCCGACTACGAGTACCGTGACGGCGGGCGCGCGGGGGACGCCGTGGTGCGGGACCTGGTGCGCGACGTCGGGAGCGTGCTCGCCCCCGGTGGCGTGGCGCAGCTCCTCGGCAACTGGGAGCACCGGCGCGGAGAGCCCTGGACCGAGCGGGTCGGCGCGTGGTTGGACGAGGCGGGGCTCGACGGCTGGGTCGTGCAGCGCGAGGTCCAGGACCCGGCTGAGTACGCGGAGACGTGGATCCGCGACGGCGGCACCACGCCCGAGCGCGAGCCCGCGGCCTGGGCGCAGGCCTACGGCGCGTGGCTCGACGACTTCGCGAGCCGCGACGTCGAGGCGATCGGCTTCGGCATCGTGACGCTGCGGCGCCCCGACCCGGCCGGGCCGGCGGGCGGGCGCGTCACGCTGCGTCGTCTCGAGGAGCACACCGGCTCCGTCCGCCAGCCGCTGGGCGGCCACCTCGCTGCGACGCTCCGGGCGCACGACTGGCTCGTCGGGCTCGGGTCGGCCGGGACGCCGTCGGGCGGGCCCGACGACGCGGCCTCGCTCGCGGCTCTCGCCGGCGCGCGGCTGGTGGTCGCCGCGGACGTGACGGAGGAGCGCTACCTGACGCCCGGCGCCGCCGACCCGAACGTGGTGCTGCTGCGCCAGGGCGACGGCTTCGGGAGGGCGGTGCACGCCTCGACGGCGCTCGCCGCCCTGGCCGGTGCGTGCGACGGCGAGCTCACGGTCGGGCAGATCGCGTCGGCGATCGCTGCGCTCTTCGACGTCCCGGCCGGCGACCTCGCGGGTGAGCTGTTCCCCGCGGTCCGGGGACTCGTCGAGGACGGGTTCGTGACCCCGGCTCCCTGACGGAGGACCGGCAGCCGGGCCGGGTGCGGCTCGGCGGTGGCTGACGACCTCAGGCCGGCGACGACGACGCGTGCGCCGAGCGCCGGACGAGCCGCTGCAGGAGCTCGCGCTCGTCGTCGTCGAGCCCACAGAGCACGGACTCCTCGGCGACGCGCACGGCGTCCTCGAACCGGCGCAGCGCGGCGCGCCCGCTGGCGGTCGCGACGACCCGGCGCGCGCGCCGGTCGTGCTCGGCCTCGCGCCGCTCGACGAGGCCCTCAGCGACGAGGTCGTCGAGCAGGTAGGTCATGACCGTCCGGTCGATGCCGAGCGACTCGGCGAGCGCGGCCTGCGTGGGCGGCTCGTCGTGCACCACGGCGCCGAGCACCTGGAACCCGCGCGGGCCGTGGGGGATGCCGGCGAGCGCGAGGTCGACGGCGTCGTGCCAGCGGCGCAGCAGGATCCCGAGGGACTGCCCGAGGTCGACCCGGCGGCAGGCGTCGCTCACGGAGGAGCCGGACGCCGCCGGGCTCGTCGGGGTACCGAGGTTCGTCATGGTCACGACACCAGGATACGCTGGAATAGTCTGTTGGGAAGATCAGTTGCCGAACAGATGATTGGGCGGACCGACCGCCACAGCGAACGGAGCAGCATGAGCGACTACGGCCACGACCTCGTCTTCGGGTCCTTCCTCACCCCGCAGGCGGGCTCGCCCGACGACGTGGTCGGCCTCGCCGTCCTGAGCGAGGAGGTCGGCCTCGACCTCGTGACGTTCCAGGACCACCCCTACAACGCCGGGTTCCTCGACACCTGGACGCTCCTGTCGTTCGCCGCGGCCCGCACCGAGCGCGTGCACCTGTCGCCCAACGTCGCCAACCTGCCCCTGCGGCCGCCGGCCGTGCTCGCGCGCGCCGCCGCGAGCCTGGACCTGCTCTCGCACGGCCGCGCCGAGCTCGGCCTGGGCTCGGGCGCGTTCTGGGACGGTGTCGCCGCGATGGGCGGCACCCGGCTGACCCCGGGCGAGGGCGTCGACGCGCTCGAGGAGGCCATCGACGTCATCCGCGGCATCTGGGACGCCGACGACCGCACCGTCCTGCGCGCCGGCGGCGAGCACCACCACGTCGCGGGCGCCCGTCGCGGGCCGCGTCCCGACCATGCGATCGGCCTGTGGCTCGGCGCGTACAAGCCCCGCATGCTCCGGCTCACCGGTTCCCGGGCCGACGGCTGGCTCCCGTCCATGGGCTACCTGCAGCCCGGCGACCTGGCCCGCGGCAACGCCGTGATCGACGAGGCGGCCCAGGCAGCGGGCCGCGACCCGCGCGAGGTGCGGCGCCTGCTCAACGTCAACGGCCGGTTCCGGCCCGACGGCGCAGGCTCGGGCACGACCCACGGCGGCGGCGCGATCGACGGTCCCGTCGCGCACTGGGTCGACGAGCTCGTGCAGCTCGCGCTCGAGGACGGCGTCGGCACATTCATCCTGGGGTCGGACGACCCGCACGACCTCACCATCTTCGCCCAGGAGGTCGCGCCCGCGGTGCGCGAGCAGGTCGCAGCCGAGCGTGCGTCGTCGGGCACGGCGACCGGACCCGTGCGCAGCCCACGCGCGCTCGCGCTCCGCAGCGCCGGCATCGACTACGACGCGATCCCCGCTCGGCTGCGCGACGCGGCCGTCGAGCCGGGGACCGCGACTACGCGCACCAGCGCTCCGGCTACATCCGCGGCGGCAACCCCGGCCTCGTGCTGCGGGCGCACGACGCGCAGGACGTCGTCGAGGGCCTCGGCTTCGCGCGCGAGCAGCAGGCGCGCGGCGCGTGGGACGGCGCCGGCCGCCTCCCGTTCTCGGTCCGCAGCGGCGGCCACGGCATCTCCGGGCTGTCGACGAACGACGGCGGGATCGTCCTCGACCTCAAGGCCCTCGACGAGGTCACCGTCCTCGACCCGGCGTCGCGCCGCGTCCGGATCGGTGCCGGTGCGACCTGGGGCCACGTGGCCGAGGCGCTCGCCGAGCACGGCTGGGGCATGAGCTCGGGCGACTTCGGCGACGTCGGCGTCGGCGGGCTCGCGACCGCGGGCGGCATCGGGTTCATGGGCCGCAAGCACGGCCTGACGATCGACCACGCGGTCGCGTACGACGTCGTGCTGGCCGACGGCACGCTCGTCCACGCCACCGCCGACGAGCACCCCGACCTCTTCTGGGGGATGCGCGGCGCGGGCGGCGGGCTCGGGATCGTGACCGCGGTCGAGCTCGAGGTCTACGAGGTCCCGCCCGTCGTGCTCGCAGTGATGCTCTACGACGCGTCGGACGCGCGCGGGCTCCTCGAGGCGTGGGGCACGGCCGTCGAGGAGGCGCCGCGCGAGCTCACGAGCTTCCTCACCTTGCAGCCGGGGCGCGGCGAGACTCCGGGCCTCGCGCAGGCCATGACCGTGATCGCGTCCGACGACGTCCGGCTGGCCGAGCGGGCCCTCGAGCCCCTGCTCCGGGTCGGGCCGGTGCTGCAGCAGCAGGCGCAGCTCGCGCCGTACGCGGCGGTCGTCGCGCCGCAGGACGCCCCGCACGTGTCCGACGGCCCCGGCGGCACGTTCCGCAACACCCTCGTCGACCACCTCGACGACCGCACCGCGCGCGCCGCGGCCGACGCGTTCGAGACCGGCGGATTCCAGATGTTCCAGGTGCGCGCCGTCGGCGGGGCCGTGAACGACCTGGCGTCGGACGCGACCGCGTACGCGCACCGCGACGGGCAGCAGTTCGACGTGTCGGGTGTGGGCTTCGGGCACCCGGGGCTCCTCGACGCGGCCTGGGACACCGCGATGGACCCCGTCGCGCACGGCGAGTACGTGAGCCTGTCGACGGACCGCCGTCCGGAACGGATCGAGCGGGTCTATCCGGGTGCGACGCTCGAGCGGCTGCGCGACCTCAAGCGCCGCTACGACCCGGAGAACGTCTTCGACCGCAACCTGCCGCTCCTCTGACGCCGTACTACTTCGCGAGATACCCCGCCGGGGGCCAAAGTCGCAGGGGTCAGCGGGTGGGGGTGGAGCACGCCTCGCGCGGCGTGAACACCCAGAACCGGAAGAGCAGGAACCGCAGGGCGGTCGCGGCGAGGTTCGCGAGGCACAGCACGCCGAGCTCGAGGACGTGCGACGAGCCGGGCACCAGGACGCCGAGGAGCGCGAGCGCGCCCGACGTCAGCCCCCAGCCGAGCCCGAACACGAGCAACCCCTGCCCGTGGTGCCTGGCGGCCCCCTCGCGTCCCCGGACGCCGAACGTGTGCCGGCGGTTGAGCGCGGTGTTGAGGACGGCGGCGACGAGCTGCGCCGCGAAGTTGGCGGTCTGGTCGCCCCACGCGTCGGACAGCGTGAGGTAGAGCAGCGCGTAGACCGTCGTGCAGAGCGCGCCGACGCTCACGAAGCTGAGCATCTGGGCGAGGAGCGCCGCGTGCGGGTGGGCGGCGTGCGCGTGCGCGTGGCCTGGCCCGCGCTTGGCGACGCGCCCGGGCAGCGCGGCCTGGACGACGGCGAAGGGCACGCGCCCGATGACCAGGTCGCGGACGAGCACGGCGGCACCCCACAGGTTGCCGGTGGTCCCGGCGACGGGTTCCTCGTGGGCGTCCGAGCCCACGTCGAGGCTCACGCCCGGGGCGGTGCGGAGAGCCGCGTGGGTGACGTTCCGGGGGTCGAGCGGTGGACGCGCCGCACGGAGCGGTGCGCCTGGCTCGTCACCGCCGGAGGCCCTGTCGGCCTCGGCGCCGAGGTCGTCGCGGTCATGGTGGAGACGATCTTGCCACTGATTTTCGGTGCCTCCGACCACGCCTGGGAGTTCGGCGGAAGCACACCGTGAGCACCCTGGACACCGCCCGCCCCGCTGAGTGCGGAACTTTTGTGCGACACGCCCGGCGTGTCGCACAAAAGTTCCGCACTCAGCGGGGGCGGAGCTCACCGTGCCGAGTCCGTCGCGCCGCTGCTCAGGTCGTAGATCGTGACGCCGCCGACGGTCTGCGACTGGAACGTCTCCTCGACCCACGACGCGATCTGCGACGCCGCGTCCGACCCGCCCATCGAGGCTACGAATCCGCCGGATCCCGATCCGACGTAGTAGTGAATCTTCCCTTCGGCGACGTCCGTCTGGAACTGGGCGAGCGTCGGGGACGGGTCGGACCCGTTGAAGCCGCCGATCGGCATGACGGACTCGCCGGACGCGAGCTGGTAGCTCGCGGCGTTCTGCGACCCGGTGGTGGCCGCGGCCCAGTCGTACTCGTCCGCGTCGGTCTGGAGGAGCGTCGTGAGCTCGCTGCCCACGGAGGTGCCGTCGAGCAGGCCGCCCATGCCGCCGCCGAAGCCGGGAAGCTGGTTCTGGCCGCCGGTGCCCGCGCCGCCAGGACCACCCTGGCCGCCGGGACCGCCTCCACGACCGCCACCGGGGAACCCGCCACCACCCCCGCCCGGGCCGAATCCGGTGGACTCGACGGAGGGGCCCGCCGTCGGGAGCGAGCCGGTGTGGCCTTCCGTGAGCGTCTGCACGGAGTACGCGGCCGGACCGGCGAGCCCGACGACGACGGCGACCGCGGCCGCCCCGCGCAGGACGACCCGCCCCGCCGGGTCGCGGGTCCCGATGAGTCGGCCCGCGACGAGGGCGACCGCCGCGACGAACCCGCCGAACAGCACCACGACCCGCAGCCACGGCACGAACGAGGACGAACGGTCGAGCAGCACGTACGACCAGACGGCGGTGCCGAGCGTCGCGACGGCGAGCAGGCCGACGGCCCACCACGAGTCCCGGCGCCGCCACCACTCGGCCGCCCCGGCCCCGACGAGCGCCGCGAGCGCGGGGGCGAGCGCGACGGTGTAGTACGCGTGGAAGATGCCCGACATGTAGCTGAACACGAGCCAGGTCACGACGAGCCAGCCGCCCCACGCGACGTACGACGCGCGGCGCAGGTCGGTGCGGCGGGCGCGCGCCGTGAGCACGAGCCCGGCGACGAGGAAGAGCGCGGCCGCGGGCGCGAGCCACGCGATCTGCCCGCCGAACTCGGAGCCGAACAGGCGCCCGAGGCCGGTCGCGCCCCACATGCCGCCGCCCGTGCCCCCGCCGCCTCCGCCGACGGACCCGGTCTCGTTCCCGGTGATCCGGCCGAAGCCGTTGTACCCGAACGTGAGCTCGAGGAACGAGTTGTTCTGCGAGCCGCCGATGTAGGGCCGGGACCCCGCCGGCACGACGACCGTGAGCAGCACCCACCAGCCCGCGGTGACGACGAGCGCGCCCACCGCGAGCAGCGCGTCCCGGATCCGCCGCCCGACGGAGACGGGCGCCGCCCACAGGTAGGCGACCCCGAGCCCGGGCAGGACGAGGAACGCCTGGAGCTGCTTGGTGAGGAACCCGAGGCCGATCGCGGCTCCCGCGAGGAGCATCCAGCGGGTCCGGCCGTCCTCGACGGCACGCAGCACGCAGTACGTCGCCGCGGCCATGAGCGCGACGAGGAGCGCGTCGGGGTTGTCGAACCGGAACATGAGCGTCGCGACGGGCGTCAGCGCGAGGGCCGCGCCGGCGAGGAACCCGGCGCTCGTCCCGAAGGAGCGGCGCACCGCGGCGAACACGAGCCACACGCTCGCGACGCCCAGCAGCACCTCGGGCACGAGCACGGACCACGTGTTCAGCCCGAAGACCCGCACGGACAGCTCGGGCAGCCACAACGAGGCGGGCGGCTTGTCGACCGTGATCGACCCGGCCGCGTCCGACGAGCCCCACAGGAACGCCGACCAGCTCTGCGACCCGGCCTGGATCGCGGCCGTGTAGAACGAGTTGGACCACCCGTTCGAGCCCAGGTTGATCAGCCAGAACGCGGCCGTCGCCACGAGCATCCCGAGCACCCCGAAGCGCGCGGGGCGGCTCAGGCGCCCGGGGCGGGCGCCGTCGTCGGGCGGGGTGGGCAGGCCCGACGCCGGTCCCTCGCCCGCCTGCACCGTCCCGGCCGGGGCGGGGGTGACGGGAGAGACGGTGGCGGGCCCGGCAGGGGGCGACACGTGGGTCGTGAAGGGGACGGTCATCGGGACACCTCCGAGGTGCGGGGCGCGAAGACCCAGGAGCGGAAGAGGACGAAGCGCAAGAGCGTGGCCACGAGGTTCGCGGCACACAGGACGACCAGCTGGACGAAACCGGACGCCCCGGGGGACGCGGCGTGCAGGACCGCGAGCGAGCCGGCGGTGAGCGCCCAGCCGAGGGCGAAGACCACGAGACCCTGGCCGTGGTGCCGGGCGGCTCCGGTGCGCCCGCGGATCCCGAACGTGTGCCGGCGGTTGAGGCCCGTGTTGAGCACGGCGGTGACGGCGAGGCCGACGAAGTTGGCCCACTGCGACCCGAGCGGCTCGCGGAGCACGAGGAACAGCAGCGCGTACGCGAGCGTGCACACGACGCCGACGACGCCGAAGCTCAGGATCTGGTTGAGCAGGGTCTGGCGGCGGGTGAGCGCAGGCTGGGCGTCCGACGCGCGCCGCGGGAGCGCGGCCCGGACCTCGTCGAGGGGGATCCGGCCGGCGTTGAGGTCGCGCACGAGGCGCCAGATGCCGCGGAGGTCTGCGGTCGCGGTCGCGACGATGTCGACGCGGCTGTCGGGGTCGTCGACCCAGTCGACGGGCACCTCGTGGATCCGCAGGCCTGCGTGCTCCGCGAGCACCAGCAGCTCGGTGTCGAAGAACCAGCCGGTGTCCTCGACGAGCGGAAGGAGCTGGCGGGCGGCGTCGGCCCGGATCGCCTTGAAGCCGCACTGCGCGTCGGAGAACCGGGCGTGCAGCGTGCCGCGCAGCAGGAGGTTGTACCCGCGCGAGATCAGCTCGCGCTTGGGACCCCGGACGACCCGCGAGCTCGCGCTGAGCCGGGACCCGATCGCGACCTCCGAGTGCCCCGACAGGAGCGGGGCGACCAGCGGGAGCAGGGCCGCAAGGTCAGTCGACAGGTCGACGTCCATGTAGGCGAGCACCGCGGCGTCGGACGAGCCCCACGCCGCGTGCAGCGCGCGGCCCCGGCCCTTGGCGTCGAGGTGCACGACCCGCAGGCCGGGGAGCTCGTCCGCGAGACGGAGCGCGACGGCGAGCGTGCCGTCGGTCGAGGCGTTGTCGGCGATCGTGAGGCGCGCCGGGAACGGCAGTCCGCCCGTCACGTAGGCGTGCGCCCGGCGGACGGACGCCTCGAGCGTGCGGGCCTCGTTGTACACGGGGATGACGAGGTCGAGCGCGAGACCCGTGGCGGGGTGCTCGCCGGCGGCGCCGGCGGGAAGGCGTCGGGGTGTCGGTCCCGGCGGCCCGGACGTCGCGACCTCGGGCGGCGGGGCCGCCTCGTGGGGGAGCTGTGTCGTCGTCATGCCCACGACGATCCGCCGCGGACCTCAGCCACCCCCGGCAGGTCCTGTGAGCCGCCGATGAACGCCGAGGGTGACGTTGCGTGGTTGGGGTCGCGGGTGTGTCGCCTCGACGCGAGTCAGCGCGTTTCGTCCGAGTCAGCGGGAAATCCGCGCTGACTCGCGTGATTCGCGCTGACTCGGGTGCGTGGGAGCCGCACGGTGAAGGTGGTGCCGGTGGGCCGGCCGTTCGACGCGGTCGTGCTCTCGACCTCGATGGTGCCGTGGTGCGCGAGCACGATCGCGTGCGCGATCGCCAGCCCCAGCCCCGTCGACCCGCTGACGCGGTTGCGCGACGTGTCGCCCCGGCTGAAGCGCTGGAAGAGGTCAGGCACGAGGTCCGCGGGGATCCCGGGGCCGTCGTCCTGCACGATCACGACGACGTCGTCCGCGTCCGCGCGCACGCCGACCCGCACCCGGGTGCCGGGCGGGGTGTGGACGCGCGTGTTCCCGACCAGGTTCGTCAGCACCTGGCGGAGCCGGGCCTCGTCGCCGACAACGACGAGGTCGTCCCGGGCGTCGTCCACGGTCTCGAGGGTGTCGAGCGCGTCGAGGTCCAGCGTGGCGAGGTCCACGGTCTCGACGGCCGCGCCGTCGTCGGGGTCGCCGCCCAGGTCGAGCTCGTAGCGGTGGTCCGGGGAGGCTGCGTGCGCGTCGGTCACGGCGTCGACGGCGAGCGCGGTGAGGTCCACGGGCACGCTGTCGAGGGGGCGTCCGGCGTCGAGGCGCGCGAGCAGGAGGAGGTCGTCGACGAGCACGCCCATGCGCGACGCCTCGGACTCGATCCGGTCGAGGGAACGCGCGGTGGTGTCCGGCAGGGACTCGGGGAGCGGCGGACGAGCTCGGCGTAGCCGCGGATCGACGCGAGGGGCGTCCGCAGCTCGTGGCTGGCGTCGGCCACGAACTGGCGGACCTGCGTCTCGGACCGGTGCCGCGCGGCCAGCGACGTGCCGACGTTGTCGAGCATGCGGTTGAGAGCCGCACCGACCTTGCCGACCTCGGTGCGCTCGTCCGTGTCGCGCGGGTCGACGCCGTGCAGCGCCCCGACCTCGCCCTCGGCGAGCGGGAGCTGGGAGACGTGCTCGGCGACGTCGGCGACGCGGTCGAGCGGGGCGAGCGAGCGGCGCACGAGCAGCGAACCCACGACCCCCGCGATCACGAGGCCGCCGAGCGCGAGCGCGACCTCGAGGAGCACGAACTTCTGGATGGTGGCGTCCATCGTCGCGGTGGGGAGCGCGGTGATCGACGGCTGGCCGGTGCGGGTGGTCGTCGCGATGACCCGGTACGAGCCGAGGTCGCCGACGGAGACCTGGTGGACCTTGCCGTCGTGGGGCACCGCGACCAGGTCGGCCACCTCGTCGTCGCTGAGCGCGACGAAGCAGCCCGACTCGTCGAAGAAGCCCGCGTCGACGACCGTCCCGCCGGAGTAGAAGACGACGATCTGGCCCGCGCCCTGCCCGGGTGGCGGCGTCGACCCGCCCGGCAGGTTCGAGGTGTCGCCGCAGCGGGCGGCGAGCTCCTGCGCGTACTGGGTCCGACGGTCGCCGGGGTGCTGCCGGACGCCGCGCCGCCGTCGTCGGGGTCGGCGCTCGTCGAGCCCGAGCCGGTCGCGCCGCCGCCTGCCGATCCCTGCCCGGACCCCGAGCCGGGCGTCGCGCCACCCCCGCGGCCCGGGAAGTTCGACGACCGCTCGGAGGCGGCGCGGAGCTGATCGTCGAGCTGCCCGCTCAGGGAACCGCGCAGCGCGAGCGCGGAGACCACGGCGAGGACGGCGAGCAAGGCCACGAGGACCCCGGTGACCACCAGGACGAGCTGGCGGCGCAGGGTCAGGGGCCCCCGCGCGTCGGCGGCCCGGGGCAGCCTCACGCGCCGCGCGTGCCGGCCCCGACGGGGGCCCCGGCCTGCGACACGGCGGGCTTGAGCACGTAGCCCACGCCGCGGAGCGTGTGGATCATGGGCTCGCGGCCGGCGTCGATCTTGCGGCGCAGGTAGGAGATGTAGAGCTCGACGATGTTGGCCTGGCCGCCGAAGTCGTACTGCCAGACGCGGTCGAGGATCTGGGCCTTGGAGAGCACGCGCTTGACGTTGCGCATGAGGTACCGCAGCAGCTCGAACTCGGTGGCCGTCAGGTGGATCTCCTGGCCGTCCCGCGTGACCTCGTGGGCGTCCTCGTCCATCACGAGGTCGCCCACGGTGATCGTGGAGTCGCGCTGCGCGGTCGCGGACCCGCTGCGGCGCAGGAGCGCGCGGATCCGGGCGACGACCTCCTCGAGGCTGAACGGCTTGGTCACGTAGTCGTCGCCGCCCGCGGTGAGTCCGGCCACGCGGTCCTCGACGCCGTCGCGCGCCGTGAGGAACAGGACGGGCAGGTAGGGGTGGGTCTGGCGGATCCGCCGGAGCACGGAGAGGCCGTCGAGGTCGGGCAGCATGATGTCGAGGACGACGACGTCCGGGTCGACCTGCTGGGCGAGCTTGATGGCGCCCTGGCCGTCGAGCGCGGCCTGGACGTCCCACCCCTCGTACCGCAGGGCCGAGGTGAGCAGCTCGGCGAGGTTGGGCTCGTCGTCGACGACGAGGACGCGGACGGGAGAGCCGTCGGTCCGGGTGAGGCGGGGTGCGCTGGAAACCGTGGTCATGCGGCCACTGTGAACCCCGTGTGTGGAACGACGCTGAAGCGAACCTGTGTCGTGCCTGGGAGATCAGATCGGGGTGGGCGTCGTCCGGGAGAAGGCCCGGTACGGCCCGGGTCCGTGCGTCCCGCCCCAGCGCTCGTCCGCGGCGTGGAGCGCGGCGGCGCACAGGGCCGCGGTCGCGGGCAGCTCGTCGCGCAGGTGGGCCGAGCCCCACCGCCAGCGCTGGACCAGCAGCTCACGGTACGACGGCGACCGGCCCTCGGGTCCGACCGTCGGCCGGTCCTCGTGCGCGCTCGCGAGCAGCCAGGCGCCCGCCGCGAGGACGTACGCCCCGCACGCGGTCAGGACCTCCGTGCGCCACCCGGCGCCGTCGACCACGCCGGGAAGGTGCGGGCGAGCGCCGTCCTCGAACGCCTCGAGAAGCGCGTCCGGGTAGCCGTGGGGCGCGTCGAACACGCACCAGCACGTCGCGAACGGCAGCAGCGTGTACGCGGCGTCGAGCGCGAGGTGGTGGACGCTCGTGCCCTCGAGGTCCAGGAAGGTCCAGCCCGACGGCGTCCGCAGGGCGTTGTCGGGACAGGTGTCGGTGGGGGAGACGACGTCCGCGGCGCCGGGGGCGAACAGCGCGGCCATGCGCGCCACCTCGTCGTCGAGGCGGGCGCGGTCGTCGTCGGCGGTGCCGCCGGCGAGGTCGTCGAGCGCGTGCGCGCCGCGCGAGAGCAGCGCCGCGACGTCCTCGTCCCTCGCCCCGTGCTCGTCGAGCAGTCGGCGGACGTGCGAGGCCCGGGAGGCGCTCTCCGCCACCGTCCGCCCGAGCGTGCCGGCCCACGACAGCGACTCCGCCCAGGCCCGGTCGCGGTCCGTGGGTGCGCCGGGCGCGAGCAGCAGGTCGGCGAGCGTCGGCCAGGTGCCGGCGTCGGTCATCACGAGGAGCCGGCTGGCGTCGTCGTGGGCCAGCAGGTCGGGGGCCGCGTCGAGCGTGCGCAGCCCGACGAGCTCGCGCACGTAGCCGTCGGGGGTGTCGGCGGCCGGCCCGTCGCCCCGAGCCGGGAGGAACTGCTTGACGACGACGGTCTCGTCGTCCCGGTCGGCGCCCCGGGCGCGCAGCACGAGCGAGCGCTCGGAGCCGCCGAGGTCGACGGGGTCGGTCAGGGGCAGCCCGACGGCGGCCGATGCGGCGGCCAGCGCGGACGCCGTGCGGTCGTCGTCGGCGGCCGTCTCCCGGGCCACGGTCAGGCGGTGGGTTCCGGCGGCACGGGCCCGGTTCCCGCGGTGGGGTGCGGGCGGTCGCTGCCCGCGAGCGTCGCGGTGAGGATCGCCTCGATCGCGAACGCGGTCGAGTCGGCGAGGTCGACGGCGGACGGGTCGAGGAGCCACTGGGTCTGCAGACCGTCCATGACGGCGATGATCGAGCTGGCGGCCCGGTCGAGCGCGACGCCGTCGAGCTCGGGGTCCGTCACGGTCTCGCCGCGCGCGGCCGCCCGCTCGTGGACGACGGTGCGCAGGGCGTCGGCGATGTTGCCCCGCAGGATCGTGAAGCGCTCTCGGACCCAGTCGCTCGCGGGGTGGCCGTCGGTGACCGCCTCGCCCGTGAGGACCGTGTAGGTCTGGACGATGCCCCGCCGCGCAGCGTTGACGCGCGCGGTCGTCGTGAGGTGGCGGAACAGGTCGAGGCCGCCGGGGATGTGCTTGCCCTCGAGGTGCTCGACGTCGACCTGGTCCCGGTACTCGAGGACGGCCCAGAGCAGGCGGTCCTTCGAGCCGAAGTGGTGGAGCACGCCCGCGTGGGTGATCCCGACCTGGGCGGCCACCTCGTGGAGCGAGCCGTTGTGGTAGCCCCTCGAGCCGAACACGCGGGTCGCGGCGCGCAGGATCTCCTCGCGGCGCTCGGCGGTGGCACGGCGGGGACGGCGTGCGCGCGACGCACCCGTGGGTGCCTGTCCCTCTCCGGCCGGCGGGGGCGCCGGGATGGTCGCGACGGCGGCGGAGACCGCGTCGTCTGTTCCGCTCTTCATGACCGCAACCATATCGTGACCCGACGGGAGTTACTAACGAGTCAGTAAGTGTGGTTGTATGGCGCACGTCAACGAGCCACGGCGTCGGAGCCGGGCCACGAACCCCCAAGGACGGGAGCACGCGAGTGTCACTGGAGACCGCAGCCCGAGCCCGCACTGATGCGGAGCTCGCCGCGATCGCCGCCGAGCTGACGACCGAGGAGAAGGTCGCGCTCGTCGTCGGCGCCGGCATGTGGTCGACCACCCCGGTCGAGCACGTCGGGCTCCGTGGCGTCGTCGTCTCCGACGGCCCGGCCGGTGTCCGGGGGACCGGGGACGTCCCCGGCGAGACGTCCGCGTCGCTCCCCGCACCCAGCGCCGTCGCCGCCACCTGGGACCTCGAGCTCGTCGCCCGCGTCGGCGCTCTGTTCGCCGACGAGGCCCGCCGCCACGGCGTCGACGTCGTCCTCGCCCCGCAGATCAACCTCCAGCGCACCCCCGTGGGCGGCCGCCACTTCGAGTGCTACTCCGAGGACCCGGTCCTCACCGGCGCCATCGCCGACGCCCTCGTCCGCGAGGCCCAGGCCCGCGGCGTCGGGATGTGCGTCAAGCACTACATCGCCAACGACTCCGAGACCGAGCGCACCCGGTACGTCGCCCGCGTCGACGAGCGCACGCTCCGCGAGGTCTACCTCGCCCCTTCGAGCGCCTCGTCAAGGACACCGGCGCGTGGAGCGTCATGGCCGCCTACAACGGCTTCGACGACGGCGAGACCTCTGCGCCCCTCACCGAGCACGCACCCCTCGTCGAGGGTGTGCTCAAGGGGAGTGGGGCTTCGACGGGGTCGTCGTGAGCGACTGGGTCGCCACCAAGTCCGTCGCCCCCGCTGTGCGCGGCGGGCTGGACCTGCAGATGCCCGGCCCCGACGGGCCCTGGGGCGACGGGCTGCTCGACGCCGTCCGGTCGGGCGAGGTCGACGTCACCGAGCTCGACGACAAGGTCGTCCGCATCCTCCGGCTCGCCGACCGGGTCGGCGCACTCGGCGTCGCCGGCGCGACGCCCCCGCCCCAGGGCATCGCGCCGGCGCGGCTCCGGAGACGCCCGCGCTGCTCCGCGAGCTCGCCGCCCGCGCGATGGTCGTGCTCAAGGACGACGCCGGGCTGCTGCCCCTCGACCTCGAGTCGCTCGCGGTCCGTCCGGACGGGACGCCCGGCGTCGTCGCGCTGCTCGGCCCGGCGGCCGTGGAGCCCTTCGTCCAGGGCGGCGGGTCCGGCTTCGTCAACCCCGACCGCCTCGAGCTCCCCGTGCCCGCGCTGCGCGCGGCGCTGCCCGGCGGGGTCCGCCTCGACGTCCACGCCGGCGCTCGCTCGCGGCTCAACCCGCCCGAGATCGACGCCGCCGAGCGCTGCACCGACCCTGTCACCGGCGAGCCCGGCGTGCGCCTCGAGCTGCTCGACGCCGACGACCGCGTCCTCGAGACGCGGACCGACCCCACGTGGCGCGGCTGGTTCGCGAACACCGACCCCCGCGCCGTGACGCTGCGCGTCGTCGCCGACGTGCGCGTCGACGAGCCCGGCACGCACGAGCTCGGCGTCGGCACCGTCGGGCGGCACGAGACCGTCGTGGACGCGCGGGTCGTGTCCACCTCGGACCACGTCGTGGCCGAGGAGGTCATCCTCGCGTCCGAGCACAACAACCCCGCGGCCGCCGTCGTCGAGATCGACGTCGCCGAGCCCCGCACCGTCCGACTCGACGCGCGCCTCCAGGTCGTCCACCCCGTCGGCTACGACTCGTTCGTCCGAGGCGAGATCGTGCATCGGCTCCCCGGGCCGTCGGCGGAGGAGGACCTCGCGGCCGCCGTCGGGCTCGCCGCCGCCGCCGACCTCGTGGTGGTCGTCGTCGGCACGACCGAGGAGGTCGAGTCCGAGGGCTACGACCGGACCTCGCTCGCGCTCCCGGGCAACCAGGACGAGCTCGTCCGCCGTGTGATCGCGGCGAACCAGCGCACGATCGTGGTGGTGAACGCCGGCGCTCCGGTCGAGCTTCCGTGGCTCGACGACGCCAGGACGGTGCTCTGGGCGTGGCTCGCCGGACAGGAGGGCGGGGCCGCTCTGGCGGACGTCCTCGCAGGTTTCACCGAACCTTCAGGGCGCCTCCCCTGGACCCTCCCAGTTCGTTATCAGGACGTGCCCGTTCCGTCAGCGATCCCCCAGGACGGCGTCGTCCACTACATCGAGGGCGTCGACGTGGGCTACCGCGGCTGGGAGCGCCGGATCGTCGAGGACGGCGGACCGACACCCGCGGCACCCTTCGGTCACGGCCTCGGCTGGACCACGTGGGAGTACGAGGGCGCGACGCTCACCGCCGTCACCACCGAGGCGGTCGAGCTCGACGTCACCGTACGCAACACGGGGGCCCGCCACGGCCACGAGGTCGTCCAGGTCTACGTCGAGCCGCCCGTGCCCGACGCCGACCGGCCCGTCCGGTGGCTCGGCGGTTTCGCGACCGTCGCGGCCGACGGCGGCGAGAGCGTCGTCGCGCACGTCAGCGTGCCGCGTCGCGCCTTCGAGACGTGGGACGTCGCCACACACACGTGGACCCTGCCCGCAGGGGACCACCTCCTCCGGGCCGGACGCTCGGTGGCGGACCTCAGGGTCTCGCTCGCCGCGGCGCCCGCGCCCGATCCGCTCCAGACCAGCGGCCGGTCCACCGGCCCCGACCCTTCTTCGGAGGACTGACCGCACCCCCATAACCCGAACCGTCGAGCTGCGTCCGGTAACCTGCCGGCTCGCTCGTCGGACCGTACTTCGAAGAGCAACAGTGCAAGGAGGCACATCCGTGAAGATCCGAATCATGGCACCGGCGGTCGTCGGCGCGGCAGCCCTGGCCCTCGTGGTCGCAGGCTGCGGCGGCGGTGACGGGGACAACACCAAGAGCACCGGCGCCAGCACGCAGGGCGCCGGCGGCTCCGGCCAGGGCACCCAGCCGCTCAACATCGGCATGCCGAACGGCCCGGTCAAGAACATCTCGAACCCGTTCCTCAACACGTCGGCGGGCGCCGCGCTCGGCTACACCAACGTGATCTACGAACCCCTCATGCAGATCAACGACACGAAGCCGGCCGACCCGCCGACCCCGTGGCTCGCGAAGAGCATGGAGTGGAACAAGGACTACACCGAGGTGAAGATCACGCCGCGCGACGGCGTGAAGTTCAGCGACGGCACGCCCATGACGGCGGACGACATCGCCTACTCGATCCAGCTCCGGATCGACAACGAAGCCCTCAACACCGAGGGTCTGCCGTACAAGAGCGTCACGAACGACGGCGGCGTCATCACCGTGACGTTCAAGAGCTCGCAGTTCGTCAACCAGGCCAAGGTGTACGGCCTGATCGTCGTCCCGAAGCACATCTGGTCGCAGATCAAGGACCCGACGAAGGACCTCGTCCAGAACCCCGTCGGGACCGGCCCGTACGTCTTCAAGAACTTCTCGGGCCAGACGGTCACGCTCGACGCGAACAAGGACTACTGGGGTGGCGAGCTCGCCGTCCCCGAGCTGCGCTACACGGGCTACAGCGGCAACGACCCCCAGATCGCGGCCCTCCAGACCGGCCAGTCCGACTGGTCCTGGGTGTTCATCGCGGACTACGAGAACGTGTACGTCGCCAAGGACCCCGACCACAACAAGGTCTACTCGGCGACCGGCCTCGGCATCGACCAGCTCGTCCTCAACAACGAGAAGGGCGCGTTCAGCGACATCAACCTGCGCAAGGCGCTGAACATGGTCCTCGACCGCGAGAAGGCGGCGAAGATCGCGGAGTCCGGCCTGTTCCCGCAGCTCACGAGCGTGACGGGCATCCCGACGCCAGCCGGCGACACGTTCATCGCCGACAAGTACAAGGGCCAGAACTACTCGATCGACGTCGACGGCGCCAAGAAGCAGCTCACCGACAACGGCTACACGTACAGCGGCGACAAGCTCATGAAGGACGGCAAGCAGGTCTCCGTCGTCCTCCAGGACCCGGCGGGCTGGAACGACTACATCACGTCGCTGCAGCTCATCGCGACGTCGCTCAAGTCGATCGGCGTGGACGCGAAGGTCGAGACCCCCACGGTCGACGCGTGGACCGCCAACCTCAACACGGGTGACTTCGACGCGGCCCTGCACTGGACCGACGGCGGCTCGACCCCGTACCAGATGTACTCGAGCATGTTCGACCCGAACTACTACGTCCCGCTCGGCAAGAACGCGACGTGGGACATCGGTCGCTACAACAACCCGGACGCCAAGAAGACGTTCGACGAGTACATCGCGGCGACGGACGACACCGCCCGCAAGGCGGCCATGGACAAGCTCCAGGACTTCTGGGTGAACGACGTCCCCGCCATCGGCGTCGACGCCCGCCCGTCCGCGGCCGAGTACTCGACCAAGAACTACGTCGGCTGGCCGGACGAGCAGAACCCGTACGCGGACCCGCAGCCGACCAACAAGAACGCGTCGCTCATCCTCACCAAGCTGAAGCCCGCGTCCTGAGCCGGGTGACGGTCCCGCCGGCCTCGGTGCGTCGGTCGGCGGGGCCGTCCCCCATCCCGCAGTATCTGCGGCCGCCGGTCCACGCCGGGCGTCACGCCCGGCGTGGACGACGGCGGCCGTGCCGTGCCCCTCCCCGTCGCCGCGTCCACGGCCGTGCCGGCGGTACCGACCCCCAGGTGACCGATGAGTGACGAAGCTCTTGACCCCGCCGGCTCCGGCGGCCGCGCGGACTCCGCCGGCCGTGCCGGTGCCACCAGCCGAAAGGCAACGCGCCCGACCGTCGCCCGCGACGACGTCGTGCTCGAGGCCGTCGGCCTGACCAAGCACTTTCCTCTTCGCGGACTGCGCGCCACGGGCGCCGTGCACGCGGTCGACGGGATCGACCTCGCGCTCCGCTCCGGCCAGGTGATCGCCCTCGTCGGCGAGTCCGGCTCGGGCAAGTCGACGGTCGCGCGTCTCCTCGCACGGCTGTACCCCCAGACGGCGGGCACGATCCGCCTGCACGGGGAGGACGTCACCGCGAAGCGCGGCGCAGCGTTCCGTCGCTACGCGCGTCGGGTGCAGATGATCTTCCAGGACCCGTTCGCGTCACTGAACCCCGTCCACACGGTGCGGTACACGCTGACGCGCGCGGTCAAGATCCACAAGAAGGGCCTGAGCGGCGCGGAGCTCGAGGCGGCGCTCCATGCGCTCCTGGAGCGCGTCCAGCTCAACCCCGACCGTTTCATCGACAAGTTCCCGCACGAGCTCTCGGGCGGCCAGCGTCAGCGCGTGGCGATCGCCCGGGCGCTCGCCGCCGACCCTGAGGTCCTGCTCGCCGACGAGCCGATCTCGATGCTCGACGTGTCGATCCGCATCGGCATCCTCAACCTCCTTCAGGATCTGCGCGACCGGCTCGGCATCGCGATCCTGTACATCACGCACGACATCGCGTCCGCGCGGTACTTCGCGGACCGTACCTACGTCATGTACGCAGGCAAGCCGGTCGAGATCGGTGACTCGGAGTCCGTGACCCAGTCGCCGGCCCACCCGTACACCCAGCTTCTCGTCCGCTCGGCTCCCGACCCCGAGGACCTCGTCAGCGAGGAGCGCTCGGGCGGTCGCGGCGAGCCGCCGAACATGGTCAACCCGCCCGAGGGCTGCCGTTTCAGCCCGCGCTGCCCGTTCGCGACGGACGTGTGCCGCACCGCGACGCCGCCCCTGCTGCAGATCGGCACCGGGCGCCAGGTCGCCTGCTGGGGCTACGCGTCGCGAGTCGACGGAGGCACCGACGGCCTGCCCGCGTCGGCCGAGCTTCCCGAGCTCGGTGACGCAGCGGCACCCGTGACCGCCGCCACGACCACCTCGGAGGTGACCCGGTGAAGTTCCTGCTCCGCCGCCTCGGCTTCTACGTGCTGACCGCGTGGGCCGCCGTCACGCTCAACTTCTTCATCCCGCGCGTCATGAAGGGCGACCCCGTCCAGGCGCTCATCAACCGCTACCAGGGGCAGATCGACCAGGACGCCGTCCACTCGCTGTACGTGCTCTTCGGGCTCGACAAGAAGCAGAGCCTCTGGCAGCAGTACGTCGACTACTGGAACCAGATCCTGCACGGCAACCTCGGGATCTCGTTCACGTTCTTCCCGGAGCCCGTCTCGCAGGTCATCAAGGACGCCCTGCCGTGGACGATCGCCCTCGTCGGCATGGCGACGATCATCGCCGTCGTGCTGGGCACGCTCATCGGCACCTACCTCGGCTGGCGCCGCGGCACCTGGGCCGACTCGATCCTGCCCGTCATGACGTTCTTCTCGTCGGTGCCCTACTTCTGGCTCGGCCTGCTGTTCATCGCGCTCCTCGCGATCGCGGTGCCGATCTTCCCGGCCAACAACGCCTACACGCCTGGCATGACGCCGTCGTTCAGCTTCGCGTTCGTCCAGTCCGTCGTGCAGCACGGCTTCCTGCCCGCGCTGACGATCGTCCTGTCGTCCGTGGCCGGCTGGATCCTCGGCATGCGCAACATGATGGTCACGGTCGGGTCCGAGGACTACGTGACCGTAGCCCAGGCCAAGGGCCTGCCGGAGCGGCGCGTCATGTACGGCTACGCGGCCCGCAACGCCGTCCTGCCGCAGGTCTCGAGCTTCGCGCTCTCGCTCGGGTTCGTGGTCTCCGGCTCCCTCGTCATGGAGCTCGTGTTCTCCTACCCGGGCATCGGCGCGCAGCTGTTCGCGGCGATCGGTGCCAAGGACTACCCGCTCATGCAGGGCATCTTCCTCGTGATCACGGTGGCCGTGCTGCTGGCGAACATCGTCGCCGACGTGGTCTACGTGTTCCTCGATCCGCGTACCCGTCAGGAGGGCTGACGATGTCGAACCTGCCCATCGATCCCGCGGCCGCAGTCCCGGTCGACACCGAGAGCCTCGTCTCGAGCGCGGTCGAAGGTCCCTCGACGGACCCCGCTCACCGCAAGAAGAAGAAGTTCGTCTTCGTCCGGAACGCCAAGTCGATCACGGGCATCGTGATCCTCGTCGTGTTCGTGGTCCTGGCGCTCATCGGCCCGTGGATCGCGCCGCACGACCCCAACGAGACCACGCTCGACCTGCTCGCGGGCCCGTCCGGGTCGCACTGGCTCGGCACCGACCACCTCGGTCGCGACGTGTTCTCGCAGCTTCTCGTCGGCACACGGTCGGTCATGATCGTCGGCCTCGTGACGGGCATCGGCGCGACGCTTCTCGCGGTGCTCATCGGTGTGAGCGCCGGCTTCCTCGGCGGCGTCACGGACGAGCTGCTGTCCGCGCTGGCGAACATCTTCCTGGTGCTCCCCGCCCTGCCGCTGATCATCATCATCGCGACGCAGCTCAAGAACGTGAACAGCCTCATCATCGCGGCCGTGCTCGCGGCGACCGGGTGGGCGTGGGGCGCTCGCGTCCTGAGGGCCCAGACGTTGTCGCTACGAGGGCGGGACTTCATCGAGGCCGCGAGAGCGACGGGCGAGTCGACCTGGCGCATCGTGTGGTTCGAGACGCTGCCGAACCTCACCGCGATCATCGCGTCGAGCTTCGTCTCGACGGTCACCTTCGCGGTCCTGTCGCAGACCACGCTGTCGTTCATCGGCGTCCTGCCCCTGGACGACTGGAGCTGGGGCACCGTCCTGTACTGGGCGCAGGCGAACCAGGCCCTGTCGCGCGGCGCGTGGTGGTGGTTCGTCCCCGCCGGTCTGCTCGTGGCGATCCTCGGCATGGCCCTCACCCTGATCAACTTCGGC
This sequence comes from Luteimicrobium album, assembly GCF_030161555.1. GTDB lineage: Bacteria > Actinomycetota > Actinomycetes > Actinomycetales > Cellulomonadaceae > Luteimicrobium > Luteimicrobium album. The sequence continues at coordinate 719,153 of NZ_BSUK01000001.1, read as the reverse complement.
ATCGACGAATTCGTGAACCCGCGGCTGAGGCTCGCCGGCATGTCCGCCCGCCAGATGCGCCGCAGCGGGATCCGCCCGCGCATCGGGTTCACGGCCCGCGTCCGTGACCTGCCGCGCACCTACGCCCACCCGACGCCCGTCGCCCACGCCACGCCGGTGGCCGCGACCTCGTCACCGGAGCCCAAGGAGACCGTCCGATGACCCCGCCCACCACGCAGGTCCGGACCGACAGGGCCGCGGCCCGGTCGTCCGACCGTCGGCCGATCCTCGAGATCCGCGACCTCGCCGTCGACTACGGCTACGGCGAGGACCGGGTGCACGCACTGCGCGGCGTGAACCTCACGCTCCACGAGGGCGAGGTCCTCGGCCTCGCCGGTGAGTCCGGCTGCGGCAAGTCGACGCTCGTCTACGGCGCCACGCGGTTGCTGCCCCCGCCGGGGCTCATCAGCGCGGGCGAGGTCCTCTACTACCCGGAGGACGGCGCCGAGCCGGTCGACGTCCTGCGCCTGTCGGACGCCGACCTGCGAGCCGGCCGCTGGCAGGACATCGCGGTCGTGTTCCAGGGTGCGATGAACTCGCTCAACCCGGTGTACCGGGTCGGCCGGCAGCTCATGGACGCGATCAAGGCGCACCGCCGCGACTCGACGTCGCAGGAGCGGGAGGAGCGGGCGCGTGAGCTCCTGGACATGGTCGGCATCGCACCCGAGCGGATCCGCTCCTACCCGCACCAGCTCTCGGGCGGCATGCGTCAGCGCGTGATGATCGCGATGGCTCTGGCGCTCGAGCCGCGCGTCCTCATCATGGACGAGCCCACGACGGCGCTCGACGTCGTCATGCAGCGGCAGATCCTCGAGCAGATCCAGGACCTGCGCGACCGGCTCGGCTTCTCGGTCATCTTCATCACGCACGACGTGTCGCTGCTCGTGGAGGTCGCGGACCGCATCGCGATCATGTACGCGGGCGAGATCGTCGAGGAGGCGAGCGGGAAGCAGGTCTACAAGGAGCCCCGGCACCCGTACTCGTACGGGCTGCTCCACTCCTTCCCCCGTTGCACGGCCCGCGCCGTGAGCTGCAGGGCATCCCGGGCTCGCCGCCGGACCTGCAGAACCTCCCCAGCGGATGCCCGTTCCGGACGCGGTGCGCGCACGCGATGCCGGAGTGCGCGGAGATCCACCCGGAGCTCGAGCCGACGGCGTTCGGCGAGGAGCGGCGCACCGTCGCGTGCCTGCTCCACACCCCGGGGCACACGGTCCCGCCCGAGCTCGCGGAGCAGACGACCGGGCGTTGACCCCGCGTGCGACGACCGATCCCGCAGCCGCGGGACCGGTCGTCGTCCACGTTCCGGCGCCGGAAACTCACGAAGATCCCCACGAACGTGGCCTACGGTGATCGGGTGACGATGCAGGCCTCCGCTGACCCCCGTGCCGCCCGTGCGGGCGTGCCGGCCGCGGCCGTGCCCGCTTCCCGGCCCGGCGACGGGTCGGACACCGCCGACGGGCCCTGGGTCACGGCCGGCAGCGCGCCGGACTGGCTGCGGCGTGCCGCCGCGCTCGCGCTTGCGGTCCTCTCGTCGACCGGCGTGTGGGTGCTGTGGGAGCTGTTCGTGAACAGCGCCCGCGGGCAGCGCGTCGACGAGCTCGCGCGGCGCGGCGCCACCTACGGGCAGGGCCACCTGTGGCGGCTCGCCGAACCCGTCCTCGACGTCGTCTCCGTGAGCTTCGTCGCGCTCGGCATCGTCGTGGCCATCGGGGTGGCGCTCCTGCGTCGCCGCTGGTGGCTCGCTCTCCAGGTCGCCGTGCTCGTCGGCGGGGCGAACCTCACGACCCAGGTGCTCAAGGCCGACGTCTTCACCCGTCCGCACCTCGCCGAGGGCTGGACGGGCGCGAACACCCTGCCCAGCGGGCACACCACGGTCGCGGCGTCGGTGTCGGTCGCACTGCTGCTGGTCGTCCCGCGCGGCGCGCGTCCGGTCGTCGCGCTCCTGGGCGGCGCGTACACCGCGGCCACCGGCGTCTCGACCCTGGTGGGCCAGTGGCACCGGCCCAGCGACGTCGTCGCCGGCCTGCTCGTCGTGTCGGCGTGGACCGGGCTGGTCTGCGCGTTCACGTCCCGGTCCTCGCTCGACGTCCCGCGGCTCGACCGGGAGGGCGCCCCGCGCCGCAGCCCGGGCTCCTACGTGGCCGCGATCGTCCTGATCGGCGCGGCCGGGCTGTCGGGCGCGGTCGCCCTGAGCGCCCTGCACGACGTCGACGCCGCGGTCCGCGCGATGGCCGGGGCCCTGTGGTCGGTCCGGCGGTCCACCGAGGTGACTGCGTATATTGGTGGCGCGTTCGGCGTGCTCGCGGCGACCTCGTTGGTCTTCGCGCTCATCCTCGCCGTGCGCCAGCTCACTGCGACCACGTCGCGCCCCGTGCCGGCGGCAGCCGCGGTACCCCACCCGGTCCGGCACGCTGCCGCGTGATCACACGCCCCGTCCGCCGGTCTCAACGGAAGCAGGAAGCATGCCCGGATCCCGCAAGCTCGTGATCGTCGAGTCGCCGACGAAGGCCCGCAAGATCGCGGGCTACCTCGGCGACGGCTTCGACGTGGAGGCGAGCGTCGGGCACATCCGCGACCTGCCGCAGCCGTCCGAGCTGCCCGCGGACATGAAGAAGGGCCCGTTCGGGAAGTTCGCCGTCGACGTCGAGCACGGGTTCGAGCCCTACTACGAGGTCTACCCCGACAAGAAGAAGAAGGTCTCCGAGCTCAAGAAGATGCTCAAGTCGGCCGACGAGCTCTACCTCGCGACCGACGAGGACCGCGAGGGGAGGCCATCGCCTGGCACCTCCTCGAGGAGCTCAAGCCCAAGGTGCCGGTCAAGCGGATGGTCTTCCACGAGATCACGCCCGAGGCGATCCGCCGCGCGCTCGACACCACCCGCGACCTCGACGAGAACCTCGTCGACGCGCAGGAGACCCGCCGCATCCTCGACCGCCTCTACGGCTACGAGGTCTCGCCCGTCCTGTGGCGCAAGGTCCGCCAGGGCCTGTCCGCGGGCCGCGTCCAGTCCGTCGCGACGCGACTCGTCGTCGAGCGCGAGCGCGAGCGCATGGCGTTCGTGCCCGCCGCCTACTGGGACCTCACGGGAGCCTTCGCGCCCGACGACGGCCCCGACGCGGGCCAGCGGTTCACCGCCCGGCTGGTCCAGCTCGGCGAGGCGCGCGTCGCCACCGGCCGCGACTTCGACGACCGCGGGCAGCTCACCGCCGCGGCGACGCGCGACCACGTCGTCACCCTCGACGAGTCGGCCGCCGACGCGCTCGTCGCCGGGCTCGACGACGTCCCGTTCGCCGTCCGCTCGCTCGAGACCAAGCCGTACACGCGCCGCCCCACCGCGCCGTTCACCACCTCGACCCTCCAGCAGGAGGCCGGGCGCAAGCTGCGCTGGTCCTCGCGGCAGACCATGCGCGTCGCGCAGTCGCTGTACGAGAACGGCTACATCACCTACATGCGTACGGACTCGCCGGCGCTGTCGGCCGAAGCCACGGACGCCGCGCGCCGCCAGGCCGCCGAGCTGTACGGCCCCGAGTACGTGCCCGCGTCGCCGCGGTCGTACGCGTCGAAGGCGAAGGGCGCGCAGGAGGCCCACGAGGCCATCCGCCCCGCAGGCGACTCGTTCCGCACGCCCGCCCAGGTCGCGTCCGAGCTGCGCGGCGACGAGTTCCGCCTCTACGAGCTCGTCTGGAAGCGCACGGTCGCGTCGCAGATGGCCGACGCGAAGGGCTCGACGGCGTCGCTGCGGCTCGCCGGCACCGTCACCGGCGCCGGGGCGCACGCCGGGACGGACGCCGTGTTCGCGGCGTCGGGCACCGTGATCACGTTCCGCGGGTTCCTCGCCGCCTACGAGGAGGGCACCGACGAGGCCGAGACCGGCTCCGACGCGGGGTCGAAGGACGACGCCCGGCTCCCGCGCGTCGCCGAGGGCGACGCCCTCAGCGGCAGCGACCTCGAGGCTGCCGGCCACAGCACCTCCGCGCCCGCGCGCTACACCGAGGCGAGCCTCGTCAAGAAGCTCGAGGAGCTCGGCATCGGCCGCCCCTCCACGTACGCGTCGACGATCTCCACCATCCAGGACCGCGGGTACATCACCACGCGCGGCCAGGCGCTCGTCCCGAGCTGGATCGCGTTCGCCGTCGTCCGGCTCCTCGAAGAGCACTTCGGCGAGCTCATCGACTACCGGTTCACCGCCACGATGGAGGAAGACCTCGACGAGATCGCCGCCGGTCAGCGGGACCGCGTCGCGTGGCTCACCGAGTTCTACTTCGGCGGCGACGCCGCCGGGGACCCCGGGCTCAAGGAGCTCGTCGACAACCTCGGCGAGATCGACGCGCGCGGCATCAACTCGATCGACATCGGCGAGGGCCTCCAGGTCCGCATCGGCCGCTACGGCCCCTACGTGGAGGACAACGGCGCCGAGGTCAAGGAGGGCGAGACCCCGCCCCGCGCCTCCATCCCCGACGACGTCGCTCCCGACGAGCTGACCGTCGACAAGGCCCGCGAGCTCCTCGCCGCCGGCGCCGACGACGGGCGCGAGCTCGGCGTCGACCCCGCCAGCGGGCACACCATCATCGCCAAGGCCGGCCGCTACGGCCCGTACGTCACCGAGGTCCTGCCGCAGCCCACGCTCGACCCCGGCCTGTCCGCCGCCGCGCTCAAGAAGGCCAAGGCCGCGCTGCCCAAGCCGCGCACCGGCTCGCTGCTCAAGTCGCAGTCGCTCGCCACGATCACGCTGGACGAGGCGCTCGCACTGCTGTCGCTGCCACGCGTCGTCGGCACGGACCCCGAGAGCGGCACCGAGATCACCGCACAGAACGGCCGGTACGGGCCCTACCTCAAGAAGGGCACCGACTCGCGGACCCTGCCCAGCGAGGAAGCGATCTTCACCGTCACCCTCGACGAGGCCCTCGCGATCTACGCGCAGCCCAAGCGCGGCCGCGGCGCCACCGCCGCCCCGCCGCTGCGCGAGCTCGGCGACGACCCCGTCTCCGGTAAGCCCATCGTCGTCAAGGACGGGCGCTTCGGGCCCTACGTGACCGACGGGACCACCAACGCGACGCTCCGCAAGGACGACGCCGTCGACGCCATCACCCCCGAGCGGGCGCAGGAGCTGCTCGCGGAGAAGAGGGCGAAGGGGCCGGCCAAGAAGCCGGCGCGACGTGCTTCGGCGCGGTCGACCGCGAAGGCGAAGTAGGGCGCCTTCCGTCGCTTGGGGCGGGCGGGGTGACCTCTCCTCGGTGTGCGCACCGCCCGCGTCGAGGGTGCGTCGCGTCGGGTTCCGTTGGTGGGGAGCGCAGGAACCACCCGTGCGGCCGGCCCTCCCCGCGAAGTGGGCCTCCGGGAGGGGCTTCGTGAAGTCGTCGAGATGCCGGGGTACTTCGCGGTGGGGCTCGGCGGGGTCCGCACGGATAATCTGAGGGCATGAGCACCGACGACGTCGTCCTGGCCGCGCAGGAGGCCGCAGCCGCCGCGGGGCTGGCCCCCGACCCCGGTCGGCGCCGCCCGTCCGGTGGGGCATCCTGGGCGCCGGTGGCATCTCCGGGTCGTTCGCGGAGGCCGTGCGGCGCTTCACCACCGGGACCGTCACCGCGGTCGGGTCGCGCGACCAGCGCAAGGCCGAAGCGTTCGCCGCCGCCCACGACGCCGGGCGCGCCCACGGCAGCTACGAGGACCTCGTCGAGGACGAGCACGTCGACGTCGTGTACGTCGGCACACCTCACTCCCACCACCGCGAGCACGCGCTCCTAGCTCTCGCCGCCGGCAAGCCCGTGCTCGTCGAGAAGGCGTTCACGCGCTCGCACGCCGAGGCCTGCGACGTCTTCGACGCTGCCCGTTCGGCCGGGCTCTTCGCCATGGAGGCCATGTGGACGCGGTTCCTCCCGCACGTCGCCGCCATCCACCGGACGATCGAGGCGGGGGAGATCGGTGAGGTCCGCACCGTTCTCGGCGACTTCAGCCAGGCGTTCCCCTACGACCCAGAGCACCGCCTCTACAACCCGGACCTCGCCGGCGGGGCGCTCCTCGACGTCGGGGTTTACCCGGTCTCCTTCGCTCACGACCTGCTCGGCTCGCCCGTCCGCGTGGGTGCCACCGGGACGCTGACCGACACCGGGGTGGACGGGCAGAGCGTCGTCGGGCTCGACTTCGGCGACGGGCGCTTCGCGTCGCTCCAGTCGTCGCTCTGGGTCAGGACGCCGGGCGCGGTCCAGATCGGCGGGACCGAGGGGTACCTCACGACCGATTCGGGCACCTACTCCGGCGGGGGCTTCACCGTAGTCCACAGCGATGGCACCGAGCGCCGGTACGACGGCTTCCGTGGCGAAGGCAAGCAGTACCAGGCCGCCGAGGTGGCGCGTTGCCTCGACGTCGGTCTCCTCGAGAGCGAGCGGATGCCCTGGCAGGCGACGCTCGACGTCATGCGCACGCTCGACGAGGTCCGCCGTCAGGTCGGGGTCGTCTACCCGGGCGAGTGACGGACGCCGACGGGGGACGGCCCGTGGGGGTGGCCCCCGATAGGGTGGTGCCCGTGGACGGGCCGAGCATCTTCATCTCCTTCGAGGGCGGCGACGGCGTCGGCAAGTCGACGCAGGCGCGCCTCCTCGGCGCATGGCTGGGCGAGGTGACCGGCCGCGAGGTCGTGCTGACCCGGGAGCCCGGGGGCACCCCTCTCGGCCAGGTGCTGCGCGACGCCGTCCTGCACGGGGACCACGTCGACCCGCGTGCCGAGGCCCTCATGTACGCGGCGGACCGCGCCCACCACGTCGCGACCCTCGTGCGGCCCGCGCTCGAGCGGGGCGCCGTCGTCGTCACGGACCGGTACCTCGACTCGTCGGTGGCCTACCAGGGCGCGGGGCGCGAGCTCGCCCCGGACGAGGTCGAGCGGATCTCCCTCTGGGCGACCCGCGGCCTGCTGCCCGCCGTGACCGTCCTGCTCGACGCCGACCCCACGGTCGCGGCGTCGCGTCGCGCCTCCGTCGAGGGGAAGGGCGCGCTCGACCGGCTCGAGTCCGTGGGCGCCGAGTTCGCGACCCGCGTCCGCGAGGCCTTCCTCGACCGGGCCACGGCCGAGCCCGACCGGTGGGTCGTCGTCGACGCGACGGGCACCGTCGACGACGTCCAGTCGCAGGTCCGGGTCGACGTCGCCGCGCGCCTCGGGCTGGGCGCGGCGGAGACGGCCGAGAACCGGGGGTCAGCGTCGTGAGCGTGTGGGACGACCTCGTCGGACAGGACGCCGCGGTCGCCGTCCTCCGGGGCGCGGTCGCGGACCCGAGCGCCATGACGCACGCCTGGCTGCTCACGGGCCCGCCCGGCTCCGGACGGTCCAACGCGGCCCGCGCGTTCGCCGCCGCGCTGCTGTGCCCGCGCGGCGGGTGCGGCGAGTGCCACGAGTGCACGACGGCGCTCGCGGGCACCCACGCGGACGTCGAGGTCGTCGCGACCGAGGCGACCATCCTGCGCCGCCAGGACGTCGAGCCGCTCGTCCAGCTCGCGCAGCGGTCGCCGTCGGGCGGGCGGTGGCGCATCATCGTGATCGAGGACGCGGACCGGCTCAACGAGACGTCGGGCAACGTCCTGCTCAAGGCCATCGAGGAGCCGCCGCCCCGCACGGTCTGGGTGCTGTGCGCGCCGAGCCCGCAGGACGTCCTCGTGACGATCCGGTCGCGCTCGAGGTCGGTCGTGCTGCGGGTCCCGCCCGTGGATGCCGTGGCCCGCCTCCTCGTGGAGCGGGACGGGGTGGAACCCGAGCTGGCGGACGCCGTCGCGCACGCGTCGCAGTCGCACATCGGGCTGGCGCGGCGCCTGGCCCGGGACCCGGAGGCCCGCGCCCGGCGGCGCGAGGTCCTGGACCTCGCCCGGCGCATCCGGGGTGTGCCCGACGCCGTCCTCGCGGCCGGGGACCTCGTCGAGGTCGCTCAGGCCGAGGCCAGGGCCGCGACGGAGGAACGCGACGCCGAGGAGAAGTCGCGGCTCTACCGGGCGCTCGGCGCCGAGGAGGGCAAGCCGCTGCCGCCCGCGCTCCGCTCCCAGCTCAAGAGCCTCGAGGAGGAGCAGAAGCGCCGCGCGACCCGCGCGCAGCGTGACGTCCTCGACCGCGCGATGACGGACCTGCTGTCGTTGTACCGCGACGTCCTCCTGGTGCAGCTCGGGGCGTCGGACGGCGCGTCCGGCGGCCGGGGGATCGACCTGGTGAACGTCGAGCTCGCCGACGCGGTCCGCACGCTCGCGGCGGACTCGACGCCCGAGCAGACGCTCCGGCGGATGGACGCGATCGGGACGGCGCGGGAACGGCTCGCGGCGAACGTCGCCCCGCTGCTCGCGGTCGAGGCGATGGCCGTGGCGCTGCGTCCGCAGGGCTGACGACGTCCCGGCACCGGCCACCAGCGGGAACGGTCAGCACCGGCCGGTACGGTGTCCCGGTGACCCGTGCTCGCCGAGTCCTCGCTCGCCTCCCACGCACCCCTCGCCCCTCCTCGACCCGCACCGCCGCCCTCGTGCGCCGTCGTCGGGCACCCCTGGCCGCTGCGGCCGCGGTGCTGGCGCTCGTGACCGCGCTCAGCGGGTGCACGTCCGGCTCCGACGACGACGGCGGGACGCCGAGCGTGACGTCCGGCGCCGCGGACACGGCGAGCGCGCCGAAGGGCTTCGAGTCGTACTACGGCCAGGACGTCACGTGGTCGAAGTGCGGCGACGGCTTCCGGTGCGCGACGCTCAAGGCGCCCGTCTCGTGGCAGGACGCGTCGTCGGGCGACATCGACCTGGCGATCAAGGTCCACACCGCGACCGGCAAGCGCGTCGGCGCGCTCCTCACCAACCCGGGCGGGCCTGGCGCGTCGAGCCTCGACTTCATGGACTCCGTCCCCGGCCTGTTCGGCTCGGACGTCCTCAAGGCGTACGACGTCGTGGGCTTCGACCCGCGGGGTGTCGGCAAGTCCACGCCCGTCGTGTGCCTCGACGACAAGGACAAGGACGCGCAGCTCTCCGCCTGGTACCCGGACACGGACGCGGGCCTCGCAGCGAGCGAGAAGGCCGCCGCCGCGTGGGCCGACGCGTGCAAGGCCAACACCGGGCCGGTCCTCGCGCACGTCGACACCCAGTCCGCCGCGCGGGACATGGACCTGATCCGTGCGGTGCTGGGGGAGAAGAAGCTCGACTACCTGGGCTTCTCCTACGGCACGCAGCTCGGGGCGACCTACGCGGGGATCTTCCCGGACAAGGTCGGCCGCATGGTGCTCGACGGCGCGATCGACACGACGCTGTCGTCGGACGAGATGGGGCTCGAGCAGGCCGTCGGCTTCGAGGACGCGCTGCGCTCGTACGTGAAGGACTGCGAGTCGGGCAAGGGCTGCCCCCTGACGGGCGGCGTGGACCACGGGATGGAACAGATCCACGACCTGTTCCTGCAGGCCGAGCACCAGCCCCTGCGGACCGGTGACGCGAACCGTCCGCTCACCGCCACGCTCGCGTTCTACGGTGTCGCCGTCACGCTCTACAGCCAGGACTCGTGGCAGTACCTGACGTCGGCGCTGTCCGAGGCGATCACGAAGGGGACGGGGACGCAGCTCCTCGCGCTCGCCGACTTCTACAACGACCGGAACGCGGACGGCACGTTCTCGACGAACTCCGCGGAGGCGTTCCGCGCCGTCGGCTGCCTCGACGACCCGGGCTCGAGCGACCTCACGACGCTCAAGACCCAGGCCGCGACCATCGAGGAGCAGGCGCCGACCGTCGGGTCGTTCTTCACGTACGGCGGGCTCACCTGCAAGCCGTGGCCGTACCCGCAGGTCGCCCAGGACTTCGACGTGCACGCCAAGGGCGCGGCGCCGATCGTCGTCGTCGGGACCACCGGCGACCCGGCCACCCCGTACCGCTGGGCGCAGGGTCTCGCGAAGACCCTCGACTCGGGCGTGCTGCTCACCTTCGAGGGGAGGGCCACACGGCGTACAGCGCGGACCACACGTGCATCGCGAAGGCCGTCGGGAGCTACCTCGTGGACGGCGACGTCCCCGCCGACGACACCACGTGCTCGTGACGCCTGGAGTCGCTTTGGAGTCTCGGCCTCCGGCCCGCTAGAGTAGGGCCCGCGCTCGACGGCGCGCCCTCCGGGGTGTCGTCACCGGACGCAGGCCGCCTTAGCTCAGTCGGTAGAGCGATTCACTCGTAATGAATAGGTCAAGAGTTCGATTCTCTTAGGCGGCTCAGACCGTCAGGCCCGGAACCTCACGGTTCCGGGCCTGATGTGTTTCTGGCTGACGCTGCTTCCGGCTGGGGCCGGGGCGTCGTCGCACCCGGCCCGGGCCGACGCTAACCCTTCATCGCGGAGACGACCTTCGGCGTCCCCTCCGACCGCTTCAGCCAGCCCTCGAGCGTGCCGTGCACGATCCACCGGTGGTCGTTGCCGTAGGCCCCCAGCCGAACCGAGTTGCACGTGGTGAGCGTGATGAGCCGCTCGGTCGGGGTCGCCCCGGGGTCGCCGGGCACGGGGGCGACGACGTCGGTCTGGTCGGGCAGGACCTGCTCGTGCCCCGTCACCTGGTACACGAACCAGTAGTCGTCGGTCTCGACCACGACGCTGTCGCCCTTGCGCAGGTCGGGCAGGTGGAAGAAGTTGTTGCCGTAGGTGCGGCGGTGTCCCGCGATCGAGAAGTTGCCGATCTGGCCGACCTGCGCCGTGTCCGTGTAATGGCCGGCGTAGGCCTTGTTGAGCACGTCGAGCGTCGTGCCCTCGGCGATGGGCATGCGGTTGCGGGTCTTGCCCTGCCAGGACGGGACGATGAGCACGCCGATCATCTGGCCGTACGGCACGGCCTTGACGACGGGGACGTGGTCGGTGTGCAGCGCGTTCTTGTCGACGGGCTTGGGGTTCGCCGGCTCGACCTGGGCGTAGAAGGCCTGGACCTGCTGGGCCGCGTGGCGCTCGGCCGGCACGGAGGTCCACCACAGCTGCCAGACGAGGAAGAGCCCGACCAGGATCCCGGCGGTGATGAGCAGCTCGCCCAGGACGCCGAGCGTGACCGAGAGCGCGCCCGCGCGCTGACGAGCCGGTTCCTCGACCTGGGGGCGCTCTAGCGCTGACGTCTCAGCCACGGGACAAGCCTCGCAGACTTTGGCCGCCGCCCGGGACACGCGCCGGGCGAACTCTTCTCGCCCAGCGTGTCGTGCTCGACCCCCACGCCGTCGTCCACAGGGCGATATCCGTGCTTGCGCACGCGCTGAGGATGCCCGCTAAGGTGATCGCGCACCACCGATCTGAAAAGAAGTGACGTGTAACGACCGAGCGAGAGCGCAGGGAGGCGCCCCATGACGGGACGACGGACGGTACGAACGATGGTGGCGGGTGTGACGCTCGCGGCGGCGGCGGCGCTGGCGACGACGGGGGCCGCCAGCGGTTCCAGCCCGACGGCGCAGGAAGGCGACGTGTGCACGGTCGCTGCCGGCACCGGCGAGCAGCACTGCTTCGACACGTTCAGCGAGGCGCTCGAGTCGATCACGGGCGAACAGGTCACGGACCCGGCCGTCGACGCCGGCGACCACGCCGCGATCGACCGGACCATCGAGGCGCAGAACGACCAGGTGCTGGCGGCGAACGCGAAGGTGCTCGCAGCGAGTGCGCCGAGCCTGCGGTCCGCGGCCTCGTTGACCGCGGCTGCGGCGTCGTCGTCGACCTTGCCCGTGCTCGGCGCGGTCTGGAAGAACAAGAACTGGTCGGGCAGCGCGAAGCTGCTCTACGCCGCGAACGGCTCGGGGTGCTACGGGGGACGACGTACGGGTTCCCCCACACGAGCTCGTTCGGTATGAACGATACGATCAGCTCGCTGACGACCTACCTCAACTGCGCGACCACGCTCTACAAGGACGCGAACTACAAGAGCACCAGCAAGACCTACCAGGTGGACACCGCGTACGTCGGTGACACGATGAACGACGAGGCGTCGTCGATCGTGTACCGCCCTAGGAGCTGACCTGCTCGCCCCCGGCCGCCCGCCGCCCGGGGTGCGGTGCGCGCGACGACCGTGAGAGAGGACGTACCCATGCCCACACGTATCGCGCGCACCGCCTGGAACGGCGGGCTGCAGGACGGGTCCGGCCAGGTCGAGCTGAGCAGCTCGCACCTGGCGACGTTCGACGTCTCGTTCCCGACGCGCTCGGCCGACGACGCGGGCGGGCACACGAGCCCGGAGGAGCTCATCGCGGCCGCGCACTCGGCGTGCTACGCCATGCAGCTCTCCGCGCTCATCGCCGAGGCCGGGGGTACCCCGCAGTCGCTGGAGGTCACGGCCGAGGTGTCGCTCGGACCGGACCCGGCCGGTGGCTTCCGGATCCCGGGGATCGCGTTGCGCGTCGTGGGCGAGGTCGACGGCCTGGACGAGGCGGGCTTCCTCGAGGCGGCCAACGCCGCGAAGGCGTCCTGCCCGGTGTCGAAGGCGCTCACCGGGACCACGATCACCCTGGACGCGCGGCTCGAGAGCTGAGTCGGCCTGCCCGCCGGGGGCGTCAGAGCTTGCGGCCGACGAGCGGCGGGCTCGGGAAGCCGCGCCCCCGCCCGACGGCGGCGGTCACCTCGCGCAGGGTGTCCGCCGTCTCGTGCCGCGGTGCCCAGCGCAGCACGGTCGCCGCGCGGCCGGCGTCGAGCACGGGGATGCCGAGGGCGAGGTCGAGCCAGTCGGGGGACAGCGGAGTGGCGTGGGCGCGCCACGCCAGGGCCAGGGCGCCGCGGGCGACACCCGGCGACACCTCCCGGAGCGACGACGCCCCGGTGGCGGCCGCGACGGCGTGCCCGTCGAGAACTTCGGGTGCGGCGACGTTGAACACGCCGGGATGCCGGCCCTGCACGATCGACCGGTACGCGGCCGCGAGGTCGTCGGCGTGCACGGCCTGGAGCCGCATGCCGTGCACCCAGGGGAGGACCGGCAGGTGGTCGCGCCGCAGGACGCGCGGTGGCAGGAGCCGGCCGAGGTAGACGTGACCGAGCTCGGTCGCGGCGTCGGGGTGGAGGACGAGCGGCGTCCGGACCCGTGTGACCGTGATGCCGGCGTGGCTGCGTTCGAAGCGGTCGAGCTCGCGCTCGACGGCCAGCTTCTGGATGCTGTGCAGCGACCCGGGGATGCCGGTGCGCGCCCACTGCTCGTCGCGGGGGAGCGGGTCCGGAGCCGGTGCGTATACCCCCGCGGACGATGCGACGACGACGTGCTGCGCCCCGCCCGCGGCCGCGGCATCGAGCACGCGTCGGGTCCCGTCCACGTTGACCGCGTCGAGACGGTCGGCGTCGTGGCTGGGCGCGGTGGCCCACGCGAGGTGCACGACGACGTCCGCGTGGTTCAGGGCGCCGCGCAGCCTGTCCCGGCTCTCGGGGAGTCGTCGCCCAGGTCGACGCGGACCCAGTCGGCACGGTCGTGGGGGAACGCGACGGTGCTGGAGCCGTCGGCGCGGGGCACCCGGCTCGCGATCCCGACGATCGACGTGACGACCGGCTCCTCGACGAGGGCGCGGAGCACCGCCGTCCCGACGTTCCCGCTGGCCCCGGTGATGGCGATGCGCACCCCTCAGTGGTACCCCGTCCCGCGCGAGGTGTCGACCTGACGGTGCGTCCGTTCAGGGCAGGAGGTGGGCCAGGCTGTCGACGACGACGGCCTCAACGGTCTCGCGGTCGTGCCGCCCCGTCGCGAGCCATCGGGCGATCACCGCCTCGACGAACCCGACCCAGCCGGCGGCGAGCAGGTCGAGCCGGCCCCGGGCGTCGTCGTCGGGCGCGGGCAGGCTGCTCCCGACGGCGCGCGTGAACCGGGAGAACAGGTGGGCGCGGACCTCGTCGAGGCGGGCGACGGTCGCGTCGTCGTCGCGGAGGGCCCCGGACCAGATGTCGGTCCAGAGCTGGCGTTCGGCGAGCACGGCGTCGAGCAGCGTGTGCACGACGACGGCCCGCTGCGCCCCGAGCCCCATGGTGCCGAGCGCGGGGTCGGGCACCGGATCGGCGTCGGGGGTCTGGCCGAGGGCGTCGTCGAGGGCGTCGATCGCGATCGCGGCGACGGCGCGGCGCAGCTCGACGGTCGAGCCGAAGTAATGGAAGACGAGCGCCTTGGAGGCGTGCGCGGCGGCGCCGACGTCGGCGGGGGTGACGGCGTCGAGCCCGCCGCCGCGCGCCATGCGGTGCGCGGTGCTGAGGAGCTCGTCGCGGCGGTCGTCCGCGGCACGGCGCCGGGGTGTCGCTCGCTGGTCCGTCGTCACCGGAGCCCTCCTCATCGTTGACCCTTGGTCAACAAGGGTAGTACCGTTGCCGTTGACCTTGGGTCAACACGCTTCCGGGTGGCCTGCCCCGCGCACCGCTGGTGAAGTGGCACCCAGTTCTCTCATCGAGGTGGACGCATGCAGATCGTTCTCGACGGGGTCGCCGTGCAGGGTCGGCGCGACCCGATGCTCGCGCCGTTCGACCTCACCTGGCGCACCGGTGAGGCCGTCCTCGTCGCCGCGGAGCCCGGGCACGGGCACACCGCGCTCGCCCTCGCCGCGACCGGCCGGCTCGTGCCGTCGTCGGGCACGGTCAGGCTCGAGGGCGCGCCGCCGGCCGACCCGCCGCTCTCGCTCGCCGACGTCACCGCGGTCGTCGACGTGCCGGGCGTGTCCGAGCCCGTCGAGTCCATCCCGGTCCGCACGCACGTCGCCGAGGACCTCGCGCTCGCCCGACGGCGCACGCTGCCCCGGGACGTCGCCGCCTGGGTCGCATCCCACGGCCTGGACGACGTCGCCGGCCTCCGCGTCGACCAGCTCGACGCGCTGACCCGCACGCGGATGCTCGTGGCGCTCGCCGCCGAGCGGGTGGACGTGCACTTCCTCGTCCTCACGCTGCCCGACCGCCACGGCGGCGCACCCGCCGGTTGGTGGGGAGTCGCGCGCGACGCCGCAGCCGCCGGCTACGGCGTCCTGGTCCAGTGCTCGCGCGCGTCGGCGCGACTGCTCGGCGCCGAGATCCCGCCCGACGTGACCGTCGACCCGCGGCGCGAGCCGCCGCTCGTCGCGCTCCGGGCGGCGTTCGCTCCGCCCGAGCCCGAGCCCGAGCCCGAGCCCGAGCCCGAGCCCGAGCCCGAGCCTGCGGCCGGGCCGCCTGACGTCGTCGAACCTGAGCCGCGCACCGACGCACCCGCCGAAGGAGCCGACCGATGACCGTGTTCCGACTCGGCTGGTCCGAGGTCCGCCGCAACCTGTCCGGCACGCTGCCGAAGCTCGCGATGATCGCGCTCGCGGTGATCCCGTCGCTGTACGCGGGGCTCTACCTCTTCGCCAACTTCGACCCGTACGGCCACCTGGACAAGGTCCCGGCGGCCGTCGTCGTGCAGGACGAGGGCACGGACGTCGCGGTCGGCACCGACACGTCGAAGACCGAGCACCACAACTACGGCGAGGAGGTCGCGGACGAGCTGACGAAGAGCGGCGGTTTCGACTGGGTCCGCACCACCCAGGACGACGCGGAGCGCGGCGTGCGGTCGGGCCGGTTCGACGCGGCGCTCGTCCTCGGACCGACGTTCTCGGCGGACCTCGCGTCGCCGGCGTCGTCGGACCCGCGGCAGGCCAGCCTGGTCCTCGTCACCAACGACGCGAACAACTACCTGGCGCGGACGATCGCGGACACGATCGTCGGGCAGGTCCGCGACACGCTCGCCCAGAAGGTCGGCACGCAGGCCGCGGACACGTTCCTGCAGGGCTTCGCGTCGATCCACACGAACCTCGCGGACGCCGTCACCGGGGCCGACAAGCTCCTGGACGGCGCGAAGAAGCTCGACACGGGCGCCGCGACCCTCGACTCGGGGGCCGCCACCCTCGCGACGGGCGCGGGCGACGCCGCCGACGGCGCGCGGCAGGTCTCCGACGGGGCTGCGTCCGCGCACGCCGGGGCGACGCAGCTCGCCTCGGGCACGTCGGCCCTGTCCGACGGCGCGTCGCAGCTCGCGTCGCAGACGCCAGCCCTCGCATCGGGGGCGACAAAGGTCGCGGCCGGGGCGTCCGACCTCGCGGACGGCGCCGGGACCCTCGCGGGCGGCCTCGACACGCTGCGCTCCCAGACCGCCGACCTGCCCGTCCAGACGTCGAAGCTCGCGGACGGTGCCCGGCAGGTCGCGGACGGCAACGCCCAGCTCGCGGGCGCCGCCGACCAGGTCCGTGACGCGGCCGACACCGCCGTCGACAACCTCGACGACGCCCGCGCCACCGTGTCCGACCAGCTCGACGACCTCGTCGACCTGGGCGTCCTCACGCGCGCCCAGGCCGACGACGTCCTGGCCCGGCTCGACGACGCGGGGCAGGCCGTGCGCGACGGCGTCGGCGACCTCGACACCCAGGTCGGCAAGGTCGACCAGCTCGCGACGGGCGCGCAGCAGGTCGCCGACGGCGCGTCCACGCTCGCGTCGAGCACGCCCGCGCTCACGCAGGGCATCGCGAAAGCGGCGACGGGTGCCGACACGCTCGCCGAGGGTGCCACGACGCTCCACACCGGGGCCTCGTCGCTCGCTACTGGTGCGCAGGCGGCGTCGGACGGTGCGGGACGGCTCGCGTCCGGCGCGAAGGAGCTCGACACGGGAGCCGCGTCGCTCGCGTCCGGGACCGCGACCCTGGCGTCGGGTGCGTCCTCGCTCGCGTCGGGGACCGCGAAGGTCGCCGACGGCGCAGGCGACCTCGCCGACGGCGCTCACACCCTCCACACGGGCGCGGGCTCGCTCGTCGACGGCACCCAGCAGCTCGCCGACGGCCTGCGCCAGGGCCTCGGCCAGGTGCCGAACCTCAGCGACGACCAGCGGGAAGCCACCGCCTCGACGATCGCCAACCCGGTCCAGGTCGTGTCCCAGCAGCTCTCCAAGGCCGGCAGCTACGGGGCCGGCCTCGCCCCGTTCTTCCTGTCGCTCGCGGCCTGGATCGGCGCGTACGTCACGTTCCTCATCGTGAAGCCGCTGTCCAAGCGCGCGCTCGCGGTCGGGCGGAGCGCCCTCCGGACGACCCTCGGCGGGCTCTTCACGCCCGCCCTCCTCGCGATCGTGCAGGTCGTCGTCATGCTCTCGGTCACGGCGCTCGCCGTCGGCGTGCACGTCGAGCACGTGCTCCTCACCGGGCTGTTCCTCGCGCTCGTCGCGATCACGTTCGCCGCGATCCTCCAGACCCTCAACGTCTACCTCGGCGCCGCCGGCCAGTTCCTCGGGCTCGTGCTCATGCTGACCCAGCTCGTGACCGCCGGCGGCACGTTCCCGTGGCAGACGATCCCCGAACCGCTCCGCACGTTCCACCGCTTCCTGCCCATGAGCTACTCCGTCGAGGGGCTCCGGCAGCTCCTCTTCGGCGGGAACATGGGGACCGTCTGGCGGGACGTCGCCGTGATCGTCGGGTTCCTCGTCGTCGCCGTCGGGCTCACGACGTGGGCAGCGCGGCGTCAGCGCGTCTGGCGGGCGCTGCAGCTCGAGCCCGAGCTCGTGCTCTGATATGTAGTCCCGTTCTGTCAAGTGGCAGGGTGAAGCGCCCGTCCTGGGCTGTGGCTCGGGGCGGGCGCTTCTCTTGCCCTTGGTGTGCGCGTGTCCGGGGCAGCGTGTCGTTGTCGACGCGTGGTCGAGACTGATATGCGCGGGTTGGGTACCGCATGACGGTGTTTCGGCAGGAGCGGGACCATCGATGTGTCTGAGGTCGAGCGTCGCCCGGGTGGGTTGCTCACGGAGCAGGCGTGGGTCGCTCCTCGCGCTGAGCACCGGTGGTGCACGGCAAGGTCAAGCTTGGTTGTCCGGTCCTGTGGGCCGGTAGTCGTGGGTGTCTGGGGTGTCGAGGGTGGCCAGGGACCAGCACCACCCGGCGAGCTCACGGGTGACTGCGGTCGTGGCCACGGTGTGCTTCTTGCCGCGGGCGTCGAACTTGACCCACCGGTGGTGCAGGCGCCGGTTGGCCAGGTCGGCTCGTTCGCGTGCGGCGGGTGGGGCGACGTCCATGCGTTCTTGCAGGACCTTGCCCACGACGTAGCGGGGCTTGTGCAGCCACGCGGACTCGATCAGCAGTCGGCGGGCGTGGGTGTTCCCGGCCTTGGTGATCGACCCGAGTCGGCGCGAGCCCCCGGAGGAGTGCTCGGACGGTGTCAGGCCGAGGAACGCGCCTATGCTCGAGCCGGTGAATCGGTGCCAGTCCCCGATCTGCACGGCGAGAGCGAACCCGGTCAGGGTCGCGATCCCGCGCAGACAGCACAGCCGGGTCACGACCGGGGCGAAGGAGGACACCGCGGCGAGGTCGGCGATCTGCGCGTCCAGGCGGTCGCGGCGGGCCTGGAGGTGGGTCACGAGCTCACGTGACTCCGCGAACGCGATGCGGGTCCCGCGCTCGGTGAACGTGATCTGGTTCAGCCAGGTCTCATGGGTTCCGGTCCACGCCCGCCCACCGGAGTAGATGTGCCCGTGACGCAGCAGCAGCTTGCCGAGCCGGTGGCGGGCGCTCATCAGTTCTGCGCGGTTGTCGAACCGGAGCCGGACCAGGTCCCGGGCCGATTCCTGCTCGAGGGTCGGCACGACGACGGGCGCGAGGTCGTCCACGCGCAGCAGCCGGGCGAGCAGCCGTGCGTCCCTCGCGTCGGTCTTGACCCGGCCCCGGGGCGCCCGGTTGATCTTCGACGGTGCGGCGACCACACATCGGATCCCCGCGCCCGTCAGGACGCGGGCGAGGTCGAAGCCCGTGGGGCCGGCCTCGTAGGCCACAGCAACCGGTCCGGGCACACGCCTGATCCAGTCCACGACGGGCCGATACTCCGGGCCGGGGCAAGGGTCAACTCGAACAGCTCGCCGGTGGCCGTGTCGATCGCGCTCGCCCGGATCGATCTCGCGTGCACGTCCAGGCCGACACTCGTACGCTCGGTGAACATCGGGGCCTCCTACGAATGTGGATAGGCCGGGCAGGGCAATCTGCTCGGCAACCCACGACTTTCGCAGCGAGGCCCCGTCCCAGCCATCCGACACGAACGCGCCGGACCCTCATACCGTCTGAACCCGCGCCGACGGTGACGTCGTGTTCGCCGATGGTGATGTGGCCGGGTTCGCGGGTGGGTGCGGCGAGGTGGTTCGGGCTGTCGTGCTTCGGCCCCGGGGCCGTGCGCACTCCTTGACGCCCTTCACCTCGTCCCCGCACCCACCCGCTCGGTCGTCGTCCCCGCCGCGAGGCAGCGCGTTTCGTCCCAGTCAGCGGGGAGTTCGCGCTGGCTCGGGTGATTCGCGCTGACTCGGCGGCGTCTGGATTCTTCCGGGGCGGGACGTGGGCTGTCGTGAGGGGTCGCGGTCGGCGTCGATCCCGCAGCCTCCGAGCTGTCGAGCATGCGATCGTGCACGGTCCGCCGCGCCGAGCATGCGGGCAGACACCTGTTCGGCGTCGAGATGGTGCCTGTTCGCATGGTCGGCGCGGACGCGGGAACCGCAGGTGGGGGAGTCAGGACGTCCCCGCGGAGACCACCAGCGCCAGCACCGAAAGCGCGAGCATCCCCAGGCAGTTGACCCAGAACGCCGACGTGAGGAACCGGGCGCGGACGTGCGAGACCGCCGCGACGAGGAAAGTACAGGACCGCGCCGGCGCTCGCTGCGACGGCCAGTCCGGGCGTGCTCAGCCCGACGAGCAGGCCCGCGACCGCGCCGAGCTTGATGACGATCAGGACCCACCACCAGTCGCGCGGGAACCCGACGCCGGTGAGGCAGTCGCGGATGAACGCGGGCGGCCGGAGCGACATCAGCACGTCGGAGAGGAGCGCCGCCGCGAGCAGGACGGCGGGCCACCACACGTCGGGGGCGTGGGTCATGAGGAAGCTCCTGGGGTCGGGCGGGCGGCGTCTCGGCCGGCCACGAAGGTGATGACGTCACGCAGCGCCTCGCGGGCGGCGTCGGCGTCGGGGTTGCCCTGGCCCGCCCACGCGAAGAGCGAGCCGAGGTAGGCGAGGTAGATCGTCCGGGCGCCCGCGGCGGGGTCGCGCGGGCCGTCGGGCGAGCGCTCCAGCGCGGCCTGGATCCGGGCGAGGAACCCCGGCACGAGCTCGCCGAACACACCGCCCGGGTGCCGTCCGGACATGAGGACCGCGCCGTACTCGCGGGCGAGGTCGAGATGCTCGGCGAACAGGGTGAGGAACGGTCCGACGACCGCGAGCACGGCGTCGACGACGTCGCCCGGGGCGCCGGGTCGTGCGGGCTCCGAGTCCGGGACGGGGAGGCCGTCCTGGAGGTCGCTGATCAGCGCGTCGAAGGTCGCGACGAGCAGCGCGTCCTTGTCCCCGACGGTCATGACGGTGCCGACGCTCACGCCGGCCGCGGCGGCGACGTCGCGGACGGTCGTCGCCCGGTAGCCCCGTTCGAGGAACAGCCGGGAGGCTGCGGCGACGACGCGCGCGTGGGTCTCGGCGCGCAGCTTCTGGCGGGTGGGCACCATGCGGGCTCCGTTCGGTGAACATGTTCAATGAACACGTTCACCTTAGGGCCGGGGTCCGCGGGACGTCACGGGTCCGCGCGAGGCAGGCGGGACTCCGCGATGAGCGCGGCGTCGTCGGCTCGGGCGTCCGTAGGCTGTCTCCGTGCCCGACGACGCCACGCCCGACGCCCCGCGGCGCGACCCCGTGGCCGCAGCCACCGGACCCGCGGCGACCCCCGCGGAAGGCGCGCCGCGCTTCGCGACCGCACCGCCGTCGTCGGTCCTGCTGCCCGGAGACCCGCCCGGGCGCCTGCGCGCGCTCGTCGCCGAGGACTGGCGGCTCGAGCAGGAGCTCTCGCGGACCCCGGATGTGCCGCGGTGGACCTACTACCCGCCCGACCTGTCCGACGACGACGCTCGCCGTCGTGTCGACCGCTCGCTCGAGCGGGCACGGGACGGGCTCGCGTACCGGTACGCCGTCGTCGGCCCGGGCGACCAGGTCGTCGGGTCCGTCGGCACGACGACCCCCGACGGTGTGCCCGAGGTCTTCTACGCCCTGCTCCCCGCGGGGCGCGGGCTGGGCCTCGCGACCCGTGCCGTCGCGGCGCTCGGCGACTGGGCGCTGGCGGCCGGGCACGACGAGGTCTGGCTCTCCACGCTCGACGGCAACGCGGCGAGCGAGGCGGTCGCGCGTCGCGCCGGCTTCGTGGCGCGCGACACGGTCACGACGGCGGCCCGCGGCGGCACTCTCGAGACGATGAACCGCTGGGTGCGCACGGCCGGATCCTGAGCGCGCGCGAAGCGCACGCGGGCTCGGTGTCAGAATCGACGCGTGACCGTCGACCTGCCTCAGCGCCCGTCCCCGACCGACCCGAGCTCGAGCGCCACGCGGTCCCTGTCCTCCGAACGTGCCCGTGACGAGCTCGCGACGGCGCTGCGGCGCGCGCTGGGCGTCCCGCACGAGGCGAAGCGGCAGAAAGTCCCCGGGGACTGGTCGTCGACACCTCGTCGCTGCGCCGGGCCGAGTACTCGACGGACGCCTCGAACTACCGGGTTGTGCCCGACGTCGTCGTGCTGCCGCGGTCCGTCGACGAGGCCCAGGCGGTCCTCGAGGTCGCGCGCGAGCACGCCGTCCCGGTGACGTCGCGCGGCGCGGGGACGAGCTGCGCGGGCAACTCGGTGGGTCCCGGGATCGTGATCGACTTCAGCCGGCACGTGAACGCGATCCTCGACGTCGACCCCGAGGCGCGCACGGCCCGGATCGAGCCGGGCGTCGTGATGTCGACGCTGCAGAAGGCCGCAGCGCCGCACGGCCTGCGCTTCGGGCCCGACCCGTCGACGCAGAACCGCGCGACCCTCGGCGGCATGATCGGCAACAACGCGTGCGGCCCGCACGCCGTCGCGTACGGGCGGACGGCGGACAACGTCGTCGAGCTCGACGCCGTCGACGGCCGCGGGCACCGCTTCACCGCGGGGGCGGGCGACGCGACCTTCGGCGCGATCCCCGGCCTCGCCGACCTCGTCCGGTCCAACCTCGCGCTCATCCGCACCGAGCTCGGGCGCTTCGGGCGCCAGGTCTCGGGGTACTCGCTCGAGCACCTGCTCCCCGAGCGCGGCTCGGACCTCGCGAAGATGCTCGTCGGGACCGAGGGGACGCTCGTCACGGTCCTCGGCGCGACCGTGAACCTCGTGCCCGTTGCGGGCGCACCCACGCTCGTCGTGCTCGGCTACCCCGACATGGCCGAGGCCGCCGACGCCGTCCCCGCGCTCCTCGAGCACCACCCGCTCGCGATCGAGGGCCTCGACGCGCGGCTGGTCGACGTCGTGCGGCGGGCCAAGGGCGCCGACACGGTCC
Source organism: Luteimicrobium album (assembly GCF_030161555.1). Lineage (GTDB taxonomy): Bacteria > Actinomycetota > Actinomycetes > Actinomycetales > Cellulomonadaceae > Luteimicrobium > Luteimicrobium album. The sequence goes on along the minus strand of NZ_BSUK01000001.1, from coordinate 696,874 downwards.
CGGCGCTGCCCCCGGGCGGTGGCTGGCTCATGGTCGAGGTCGGCGGCGAGACCGCGGACCTCGCGATGGCGCGGGCCCGCGAGATCGTCGCCGCGTCGGGCTCGAGCGCGACCCGCATCCTTCCCGCCGGCCCCGAGGCCTCCGCCATGTGGCAGATCCGCGCCGACGGCGCCGGGCTCGCCGGGCGCACCCCCGCGGGCGAGCAGGCGTGGCCCGGCTGGGAGGACTCGGCCGTCCCGCCCGCGCAGCTCGGTGCGTACCTGCGCGACCTCGAGGCCCTCATGGCCCAGTACGGCGTCGACGGCCTGCCCTACGGCCACTTCGGCGACGGCTGCGTGCACCTGCGCCTCGACATCCCGCTCGAGACCTCGGGCTCGGTGCTCCGCACGTTCATGACCGACGCCGCGATGCTCGTCGCGAAGTACGGCGGCTCGCTGTCCGGCGAGCACGGCGACGGCCGCGCGCGGTCCGAGCTGCTCCCCGTCATGTACTCGCCGAGCGCGATCACCGCGTTCGAGGGCGTCAAGGGCTCTTCGACCCGCGCGACCTGCTCAATCCCGGCGTGCTCGTCCGCCCCAACCCGCTCGACGTCGACCTCCGCCGCCCCCAGGCCGCGCCCGTGCTCGCCAAGCCCAAGGCGTACCGCGAGCCCATCGGCTTCGCGTTCCCGCACGACCACGGCGACTTCACGCAGGCCGTGCACCGCTGCGTCGGCGTGGGCAAGTGCCGGGCCGACACGTCGGCGTCGGGTGGGTTCATGTGCCCGTCGTACCTGGCGACGAAGGACGAGAAGGACGTCACCCGCGGTCGCGCGCGCGTCCTGCAGGAGATGATCAACGGCTCGCTCGTCACCGGCGGCTGGCGCGCGCCCGAGGTGCACGACGCGCTCGACCTGTGCCTCTCGTGCAAGGCGTGCTCGTCCGACTGCCCGGCCGGGGTCGACATGGCGCAGTACAAGTCCGAGGTGCTGCACCGCGCGTACAAGAACCGGGTCCGCCCGGTCACGCACTACGTGCTCGGCTGGCTGCCGCGCTGGCTCCGCGTGGTCAACGTGGCGCCGCGGCTCGTCAACAAGGTGCTGTCGAACCGGACGATCGCCAAGGCCGTGCTGTGGTCCGGCGGGATGGACCCGCGCCGCCAGATGCTGCCGTTCGCGGAGATCCCTTTCCGCACCTGGTACCGCCGTGGGGGAGCGACGAACGGCGTGCCCGTCGAGGTCGCGTCCGAGCGCCGCGTGCCCGACGCGCGGTCCGGCGGCGCGCGCACCGACGCGCCCGAGCGCCCGCGCGTCGTCCTGTGGGCGGACTCGTTCAGCGACGGGCTCTCGCCCGAGGTGCCGCAGGCGGCGCTGAAGGTCCTCGACGCCGCCGGGTACGACGTCGTCGTGCCGGGGCAGGACGCGTGCTGCGGCCTCACCTGGATCACCACGGGCCAGCTCGACGGCGCCCGGAAGCGACTCGAGAACCTCCTGCAGGTGCTCGGGCCGTTCGCGGTCAACGGGCTGCCGATCGTCGGGCTCGAGCCGTCGTGCACCGCCGTGCTGCGCTCGGACCTGCTCGACCTGTTCCCCTACGACCCGCGCGCCCAGGCCGTCGCCGCCGCGACCCGGACGCTCGCCGAGCTGCTCACCGACCCGGCGACCGCTCCCCACGCCGCGTCCGGCTGGAAGGTCCCCGACCTGTCCGACGTGACCGCCGTCGTCCAGCCGCACTGCCACCAGCACTCGGTGATGGGTTTCCAGGCCGACGAGCGGCTCCTGCGCGAGGGTGGCGCCGACATCCAGGTGCTCGCCGGGTGCTGCGGCCTCGCCGGCAACTGGGGCATGGAGAAGGGCCACTACGAGACGTCCGTCGCGGTCGCGGAGAACGCGCTGCTGCCCGCGCTGCGCGACCTGCCGTCGCGCGGGTCCGACGACGGCGAGCGCGTCTACCTGGCCGACGGGTTCTCGTGCCGCACGCAGGCGTCCGACCTGGCCGACGTGCAGGGCAAGGCGCTCGCGCAGCTCCTCGCCGAGCGGCTCTGAGCCACGGCGCCGGACGGTCCGGGCTGCCTGTGCCGCGTCGGGCGGCGGGTGTGCGTGGCACGATGGCCGCATGATCGTCGCGTTCTCCGTCTCCCCGACCGGCACGGCGGGAGAGGACGGCTCCGTGTCCGAGGCGGTCGCGGCCGCCGTCCGCGTGGTGCGGGAGTCCGGACTGCCGAACCGCACCACCTCGATGTTCACCGAGATCGAGGGGAGTGGGACGAGGTCATGGACGTCGTCCGACGCGCCACGGAGGCCGCCGGCCAGGGCGCGCCGCGCGTGTCGCTCGTGCTCAAGGCCGACATCCGGCCCGGTCACGTGGGCGAGCTCGACGGCAAGGTCCGGCGCGTCGAGCGGCTCCTCGCCGACGAGGACTGACCAGCCCCTCGACCGTCGAGCGCGAGCGGCTACGCTATCGGACATCATCCGAGGCCGGTCCGCCGCACGTGGGAGCTGAGTCATGCCGTTGTTCGAGGTCGACGCGCGCCGCTCCGCCCTCGTGCAACCCCTCGCCCCGGGCGACACCGCGTTCATCCGGACGGCCGAGCCCGTCGTCGACGACCACGTCTCGCGCCTGCTCGGCGAGCAGATCTTCCCCGTCGTCGGGCGAGCCCCGGGCCAGCGCCCGGAGGACGCCCCGCACCTGCTCGCGCTCGATGCGGCCGGGCACCCCGTCGTCATCGAGATGGTGGCGCGCCTCGACGCCGCGTCCCTCGCGCTCGCGCTCGCGCACGCGGGCCGAGCCGGCCGGCTGACCCTCGCCGAGGTCGCGGAACGCTTCCCCGAGGGGCTGCCCGCCTTCGAGCGCGCGTACGACGAGTTCCGCCGCACGTCGCCCATCGCGCGGACCCGGGGGCAGCGCGAGGGCTCGCGCCTGCTCCTGCTCTGCGCCCAGGTCGACCCGGCGGTCACCGACGCGCTCGACTTCCTTCGCGTCACCAACCGGGCCGTCACCGCGCTCCGGCTGGGCGTCGTCACGGGACCCGACGGGCGCCGCCTCGTCGAGGTCGAGCCGCTGCACGGCGCGCGCCGCCACGAGGGCGCGGACGCCCCGTCGCGCGCCGCCGCGGCCCGCCCGGACGCCGTGCCCGACGACGACCTCGCCGACGCGACCACGATCCGCCCCGCCCTGCGCCGTCCGGTGGTCTCGCCCACGGCCGTCAACGGGACGACGGCGACCACGGGTGCCGCCGTGCCCGCCCCGGCCGACGACGCGCTCGCCCCCGCGAGCGCCCCGGAACGCGTCTCGGCGCTGCCCGAGCGTTCCGCGCTGTCCGACCGGTACGGACTGCCCAACCGCCGGTCGTTCTCGACGACCGAGCAGGTCGCCCCGCGGCGTCCGCGGCCACCAACGAGCCCGCGCCCGCACCGAGCTCCGGGCCCACGGCAGCCACGGGGCCCGGGCCCACGCGCGTCTCGACCCGGGCCGCGTCGCGCGCCGCCGCGGCGTCCGCGCCGGTGCCCCCGCCGCCCGTGCTGTCCCGCCCGCCCGTCGAGGACGACCCGCCCCGGAGCCGGTCGGCCGTCCGAGCCGCCGCACAGCAGGACCCGGCCGAGCTGTCGTCGCTCTCGCTGCCCGCGCCCACGAGCCCCGCCGTGCCCGCCCCGCCGTCGTCGTCGAACGCCTCGTTCGCGCCACGCGCGGAGGAGTCGGCGGCACCGCTGCCGTCCCGGCGCTCGCGGGCCGAGCGCCGTCGTGCCGCGGAGCACGGCTCCGACCCGCTCACCGGACCGGCGCCGACCCCGGCACCCGCGCGTGGCGCCGGCGTCGTGCCCCTGTCCGAGGCGCGCCCGGCGCACCCGACCGAGCACGCGACCGCTCCTCTCGACGCGTCTGTGCACCGCCTCTCGCCGCCGCTCACGCTCTCCGGCCCGGTGTCGTCGCCGCTCCCGGTGCCGTCGCCGCAGCTCCCGCTGCACGGCGACCCCGCCGACGACGACCCCGACCTGTTCATGCTCGCGCAGCACCTTGCCGCGCCGACGCACCTCGTGTGGGCGCGGCCCCGGCGCGGCGAGCGCTTCGAGGCGATCCTGCATCCCGAGGGGCAGATCGAGCTCCCCGGGACGGGCCGCTACCGCAACCCCGACGCCGCCGCGACGGCCGCGGTCGGGTCGCGCCGCGAGGACGGCTGGGACGTGTGGCGGCTCGGTGACGCCGGGCCCTCGCTGACCGACCTGTTCCGCGAGCAGTTCGCCTGAGCCTCGGAGCACCGATCTCGACCTCCCCGACGACCGTCCCGGACCGACGCGCGCCCGCGCCGGAGGTCGAGGGCACGCTCCTGCGCCCCCGCCGCTACCGCACGCACGACCAGACCCGCATCGTCGCGGCGTGCTTCTGGCTGGCGGCGGCGATCGCGATCCGCGTGCTGGGGCGGACCACGTGGGAGCTGTCCGTCGCCGACCTGTCCGAGCTCCTCGGCCGGATGCCCGCGCCCCTGCTCGATGCCGTCCGTGCGACGTTTGCGGGGATCGCGGGCATTTCCGTAGCGGTCCTGCTCGTCGGTGTCCTCGTCCGACGACGCTGGGTCGGGGCCTGGAGCGCGGCCGTCGCCGCGGTCCTCGCGGCGGGCGTCGCGGCGGTCGGCGTGGTCGCGGGGCTCGTGGTCGTCGACGAGACGGCGGCCCGGACCGCGGTCGGGATCGCGCTCGACCCTCGCCTCGTCGCCGCCGCGGCCGGCGCGCTGACGGTGGCGCGGCCGTGGCTCCCGCGCCGGTGGCGGTGGGCCTGCCCGACCCTGCTCGTGCTCTACGTCCCGGTCCTGCTCATCGCGGGCGGCACCGAGCTCGCGTCCCTGCTGGTCACGCTCGGGCTCGGCAACCTCGTCGGTGCGGTGGTGCTGCTGGCCGTGCGCTCGCCGTCGTGCCTGCTGCCGCTCGATGCGGTCCTCGACGAGCTCACCAGCCGCGGGCTCGAGGTCGAGGCCGTGCGGCTCGACCCGCCGGCGCGCGGTCCGTTCGTCGCGCACGTCGAGCTCGCCAAGGACGAGTGGAGCGGCACGGGGACCGCGCACCGGCTCCGCCTCGAGGTGCTCAGCGACGACGACCGCACCGCCGACGCGCTGGCCCGCCTCCGACGCCTCGTCACGCTCCGCCGGCCGGGCGACACGGTGCCGTTCTCGTCGCTGCGCCGCGCCGTCGAGCACGAGGCCCTCGTCGCGCTCGCCGCCGAGCGGGCCGGCGTCGTCACGCCCGGACGGATGCTGGTGGGCCAGCCGACCGCGAGCTGGATGATGCTCGGCACCACCGAGCCCGTCGGCACGCCGCTCACCGCACTGTTCCCGGACGCGACGGCGCGACGTCGGCGGCGCAAGGCGGCACCGGCCGCAGCGGCGACCCCGGACGGTGTGGACGCGATCGTGCCCACCCCGAGCGCGGAGGAGCTGCTCGACCAGCTCTGGGACGACATCGCGACGCTGCGCCGGGCGCGGGTGGCCCACCGCGCTGTGCGTCCCGCCGCGCTCGCCGTGCGCGACGACGGCCGGCTCGTCCTCACCGACTTCCGGTCCGGCCAGATTGCCGCGCCCGACGCCCAGCTCGACCTCGACCTCGCCCAGGGCCTGTACACCGCGGCGCTCGTCGCGGGCGCCGAGGCCGCGGTGCGGACCGCCGTCGCGCGGCTGGGCCCCGACCTCGTGGTGCGCGGCGCACAGGGGCTCGGACCCGTCGTCGTGCCGCGCGAGGCCCGCGGCCCGAAGCACGCGCGCGACGCACTCATCGAGGACGTCCGCCTCGAGGTCGAACGGCAGTGCGACGTCCAGGCCGTGCAGACGTACCAGCTCTCGCGCTTCAGCCGCCGCCAGCTCGTCCAGCTCGTCCTGCTCGTCGGGCTCACGTACGTGGCGCTGCCGCTCGTCGGGCAGCTCCCGCGCACGATCGAGGCCGTCCGGACCGCTAACCCCGTGTGGGCGGCCGTCGCGCTCGTCATCGCCGCGTTCGGCCCGGTGGCGGCCGCGCTGTCCCTGCGCTCCTGCACGACGGCGCAGCTCCCGCTCGGCCGGACGGTCGCCGTCCAGGTCGCGACGTCGTTCGTCGGGACCTCGACCCCCGCGAGCGTCGGATCCCTCGCCCTCAACGCGCGGTACCTCACGCAGACCGGCGGCCTTCCCATCGCGGCGGCGTCCGGCGTCATCGCGCTGCAGAGCGTCGTGCAGGTCGTCACACACGTCGGGCTGCTCGCGATCCTTGCCGTCGTCGCCGGGCAGACGCTCGACCTCTCGCACCTCGTCCCCGGCAAGTCCCTCGTGCTCCTCGTCATCGCGCTGCTGCTCGCGGTCGTCGGGGTCGTGCTCGCGGTGCCGCGCCTGCGCCGCACCGTCCTCACCCAGGCACGGATGCGCCTCCGGGAGGTCGTCGTCGAGCTCGGGTCTCTCGCCCGTCGGCCCGGACGGCTCGCGCTCGCCGTCGTCGGGTCGTGCGGCGTGACGCTCGCGTCCGCCGCGGCGCTCTGGGCGTGCCTCCTGGCGTTCGGAGGCGGCAACAAGTTCGTGGCGGCGGCGTTCGTGACCATGGTCGGCGCGACGCTCGCGACCGCCGCGCCCACGCCGGGCGGCGTCGGCGCCGTCGAGGCGGCCCTCATCGGCGGGCTCGCCGCGTTCGGCGTGCCGTCCGAGGTCGCCGTGCCCACCGCGTTCTTCTACCGGTTCCTCACCTGCTGGCTGCCGGTGCTCGCGGGGTGGTTTGTGCTGCGGTGGTTGCAGCGGCGGCGGTACGTCTGATCGGGTTCGCGAGGTCCGTGGTCGGGTTCGCGGGGGCCGTGGGCGGGTTCGCGGGCGGGTGCGGCGAGGTGGTTCGGGCTGTCGTGCTTCGGCCCTGGGAGCCGTGCGCACTCCTTGACGCCCTTCACCACCTCCCCGTACCCACCCGCTCGGCCGTCGTCCCACCCTCGCGGCCTCCGGCTCCGTCGGTCCGGCTCACCTTCCCCGCCCCCGAGGTCGCCGATCGTGGCCTCTCGCGTCGCGGAGCACGGCCCCGCACACCTCGCGCGTCGCCGAGCGCGGCGTTGCGCATGCGTTCGACACCGAGTCGGTGCGTCAGTCCGTGCTCGGCACGGGCGCGCGGGCGGGTCCCGCGCCCACTGACCGGGGTCCGGAGGATCTGGGCACTCTGTGAGCACGATTCGGTCACGTTCGTGCTCACATGATCGCTAACCGATCAAGATCGCGTACGGTGGTCGCGACGAGGCGATGGAGCGTCGCTGCTGAGGGAACGGAGAGCTGGTCGTGCACGCATTCGAACGTCGGCAGGCGATCGTCGAGCAGGTGCGAAGCCGTGGGCTCGCTTCCTGCGTGAGCTCGCGTCGGCCGTCGACGCGTCCGAGGTCACGATCCGGCGGGATGTGCGGATCCTGGAGCAGGAGGGCGTGATCGATCGCCGGCGGGGTGGAGCGGCCTGGCCCGGTGGTCTCACGCACGAGCAGACGTACCAGCAGAAGAGTCAGGTGGCTGCAGCTGAGAAGGCGGCGATCGCGGCGGTCGCGGCGGACCTGGTGTCCGAGGGAGACGCCGTCGTGCTGGGGGCCGGCACCACGACGCGCGAGCTTGCACGCCTGCTGGCGAAGTTCCAGGACCTCACGGTCGTGACGAACTCGGTGCTCGTGGCGGAGGAGCTGGCTCGCTCGTCGGTCGAGGTCGTGATGACGGGCGGCACGCTGCGCGGTTCGACGTTCGCGCTGGTGGGCAGCGCCGCGGAGTCCTCGTTGCAGGGCATCCGGGTCCGCCGCGCGTTCCTGTCGGGCAACGGCTTCACGGTCTCGCGCGGGCTCTCGACGCCGAACGCCCAGTCCGCGAGCATCGACCGCGCGATCGTGGGCGCCGCCCAGGAGGTCGTCGTGCTCGCCGACCACACCAAGCTCGGGGTCGACACGATGATGCAGACCGTCCCGGTCGAGGCGATCACGCACCTCGTGACGGACGAGCACGCCGACCCGGACCTGCTGGCACAGCTCCGTCCGCTGGGCGTCTCCGTGCACGTCGCACCCGTCGACGCGTCGGCGTAGCTGCCAGAGCGATCACGGTTTGGTCACGAACCTGACGCGTTGACGATCGATCCTTGCCACCTTCTGATCGTTTGGTGTTCAATATGGAGGTCGCATCACCCAACTTGCGCGAAGTCGCGCGAACCATCGAGATCAAAGGAGACATGATGGCTCTCACCTCCAAGCGGCGGACCGCGTCCGTCGTCGTGGTCGCCGGCACGGCGCTCGCCCTCGCGCTCACGGGTTGCTCCAAGAGCGCGGATGACAGCGGCGGGAGCTCGCCCACCGGCGGGGCCGCCGGCAACAGTGCCGCCGCCCAGCAGGTCCAGTCGACCGGTTCTTCCGGCGACAGCTGCACGTACACCACCTACGGCGCGGACAAGATCGACCTCAAGAACGTCACGGTCGGCTTCTCGCAGTCGGAGTCCACGAGCAACCCGTTCCGCGCGACCGAGACCCAGTCGATCACCGACGAGGCCAAGGCGCAGGGGATCAAGCTGATCCAGCGCAACGCGAACGCGAACGTCCAGCAGCAAAACACGGACATCCAGGACATGATCGCCCAGGGTGCCAAGGTCCTCATCGTCGCCCCGGAGAACTCGGACGGCCTCGCGCCGGCGTTCGCCCAGGCGAAGGCCAAGAAGATTCCGATCCTCACCATCGACCGCACGGTCAACGGCTCGGCCTGCAGCGACTTCATCGGCTTCATCGGCTCTGACTTTGCCGGCCAGGCGAAGATCGCCGCGCAGGACATGGCCAAGGCCCTGCCCGACGGCGGGAACATCGCGATCCTCCAGGGCACCTCCGGCAACAACGTCGCCGAGGCGCGCACGGACGGCTTCACGAAGGAGATCGCGGCGTCGTCGCCGAACCTCAAGGTCGTCGCCTCGCAGACCGCGAACTTCGACCAGGCGACCGGCCAGAAGGTCATGGAGCAGATCCTCCAGTCCAACCCGGACATCAAGGGCGTCTACGCCGAGAACGACACCATGGCCCTCGGCGCCATCCAGGCGATCAAGGCCGCGGGCAAGACCCCCGGCAAGGACATCCAGGTGATCGGCATCGACGGCACCGAGGACGCCGTCAAGGACGTCGCCGCCGGTGTCATGTTCTCCGACGTCGAGACCAACCCGCGGTTCGGCCCGCTGGCCTTCCAGGCGCTCACCGACTTCTACTCGGACAAGGGCACGCCGACGAACATCATCATCGCCGACCACCACTTCACGAAGGACAACGCCCAGGAAGCGCTCGACAACGGCGACGTCTACTGACGGACGCGCCGACGAGGGTGCGGCCGGCCGCACGGGTTCCCGGGACCACGGGACCCGTGCGGCCGGCCCGCAGAGACAGGCACCCTCTTCCGTGTACGACGACGTACCCGCGATGCTGAGAAAGGCCTCACCGATGGTCCAACCACAGGGCGCACAGCCGGTGGCCGCAGAGCCGACCGCCGCGCCGCCAGGCGGCACGGCCGCCCCAGCTCCCGTGCTCGAGGTCACGGGGCTGCACAAGTCGTTCACGGGCGTGCACGCCCTGCGCGGCGTCGACTTCGCGGTGCGCCCGGGGAGGTGCACGCGCTCATCGGCGAGAACGGCGCCGGGAAGTCGACCCTGATCAAGGTGATGACCGGGGTCTACGAGCCCGACGAGGGCGAGGTCCGGCTCCGCGGCGAGGAGGTCGCGTTCGCGAGCCCGCTCGCCGCGCAGGAGGCGGGGATCTCCACGATCTACCAGGAGGTCAACCTCGTCCCGATGATGAGCGTCGCGCGGAACCTGTTCCTCGGGCGCGAGCCGCGCAGGTACGGGCTCATCGACTCGACGCGCATGAAGCGCGAGGCCCGCGACATCCTGCGCGACTACGGCGTGCACGTGAACCCGGCGCGCCCGCTGCGCTCGCTCGGGCTCGGCGCGCAGCAGATGGTTGCGATCGCGCGGGCCGTGCAGATCGACGCGCGCGTCGTGATCATGGACGAACCCACGTCGTCGCTCGAGGCGCGCGAGGTCGAGACGCTGTTCGGCGTCATCCGCCGCCTGCGCGACCAGGGCATCGCGATCGTCTACGTGAGCCACCGGCTCGACGAGCTGTACCAGGTCTGCGACCGCGTCACGGTGATGCGGGACGGCGCCGTTGTCCGTGTCGACGACATGTCCGCCGTGGACCGCATCACCCTGGTCTCGCTCATGCTCGGCCGCGAGATCGGCGACGTGCGCACGCACGGCGCGACCGGCTTCGCGGACGCCGAGCACCAGGTCAAGGGCGCGCCCGTCGTGGCCGCGCGGAACCTGCAGCGGCGTCACCAGCTTGACGGGGTGTCCGTCGAGATCCGGCCCGGCGAGGTCGTGGGCCTCGGGGGTCTGCTCGGCTCGGGTCGCAGCGAGACCGCGAAGGCCATCATGGGTGCCCTCCCGCTCGACGGCGGGTCCGTCGAGGTCGGCGGGACCACCACCCGGCGCACGGTCGCCGCCTCGATCCGGGCCGGCGTCGTCATGCTCCCCGAGGACCGCAAGGCCGAGGGGATCGTGCCGAGCCTGTCGGTGCGGGAGAACATCGTGCTCGCGGCGCTCCCGCGGATCACGCGCGCCGGCCTGGTCGACCGGGCCAAGCAGGACGAGATCGTCGACTACTTCATGAAGCGACTGCGCATCAAGGCGTCGAGCCCGGACCAGCGGGTGTCGGAGCTCTCGGGCGGGAACCAGCAGAAGGTCCTGCTGGCCCGATGCCTGTGCCTCGACCCGAAGGCGCTGCTCCTCGACGAGCCGACGCGCGGCATCGACGTCGGCGCCAAGGCCGAGGTCCAGGGCGTCATCAACGAGCTCGCCGAGCAGGGCCTCGGCGTGCTCCTCATCTCGTCCGAGCTGGACGAGCTCATCGAGGGCTCCGACCGCGTCGTCGTGCTCAAGGACGGCCGCGTGGTCGGCGAGCTCACGGGCGACGACGTCAGCCAGGACACGCTCATGACGACCCTGGCCGAGGCCCCGCCCGAGCCGGACCTCGGTGCGCCGGGCGCACCTGAGCCGGACACCACCGAGGAGGAGAGGCATGACTGACGTCGCCGTCCGGCCGACGCCGGCCGTGCTCGACCGCAACCGGGTGGTCACCTGGTTGCAGGACTACGGCGTGTACGCCGCGATCGCCGTGCTGATCGCGATCAACACCGCGATCAAGCCGTCGTTCTTCTCGATGGACAACTTCCGGGTCCAGGCCTTCCAGGTGGTCCCGGTCCTGATCGTGGCGCTCGGCATGGCGCTCGTCATCACGACCGAGGGCATCGACCTCTCGGTGGGTGCCGTGATCGCGCTGTCGTCGGCCGTGATCCCGCTGTACCTGGGGTACGGGCCGTGGCTGTCGATCGTCATCGCGCTGGTCGCCGGGTGCGTCTCGGGACTGCTCGCGGGCCTCATGGTCGCGGTCGCGAACGTCCAGCCGATCATCGCGACCCTCGCACTCATGATCGGTGTCCGCGGGTTCGCGGTCATCCTGAACGGCGCGAGCGCGAAGTCCGTGACCGACGAGACGATCGGCGCGCTCGGCCTCGACAGCTGGTTCGGGATCCCCCAGGAGGTGTGGATCGCCGTCGTCATCGTGCTCGTCGTGGCCTTCGTGGTGCGCCGCACCGCGTTCGGCCGGCGGCTCACGGCGATCGGCGACAACCGGGCAGCGAGCGCTCTCGCCGGGCTTCCCGTCAAGCGCGTCCTCGTGGCCGTCTACATCATCTCGGGCCTGCTCGCGGCGATCGCGGGCGTCTTCCTCGTGGGGCACGGCGGCTACGCGGACCCGTCCAACTACGGCCTGAACTACGAGCTCAGCGCCATCACGGCCGTCGTCGTGGGCGGCACGCCGCTCACGGGCGGACGGATCAAGGTGCTCGGCACCGTCGCGGGCGCCGTCTTCATGCAGCTCGTGGCCGCGACCCTGATCCAGAACAACGTGAAGAACTCCTACAGCCAGATGGTCGAGGCCGTCATCATCATCGGGGCCGTGTACGCGGCGCGGGGACGGAGCGGACGATGAGCACACTCAGCCCGACCAGCGCGGCGGGCCCGGACCCCGCGGTCAACGTCGACGTCACCGGCGAGACCCGGCTCGAGCGGATCACCGGGATCGCGCAGCAGCAGGGCGGCCTCGTCTCCCTGGTGATCGTGTTCGTGGCGGCGTGCGCGTTCTCCGACGGGTTCGCCGACTGGGGGAACTTCCAGTCGATCCTCGTCGGCAACGCGTACACCTCGCTCCTGGCGCTCGGGATGACGTTCGTCATCCTCACCGGCGGGATCGACCTGTCGGTCGGCTCGATGTTCGCGCTGGGCGGCGTGCTCGCGGCCTGGGGCGCGGGGCACGGCGGCGTCCTCGTCGCGATCCTCCTGCCGCTCGTCGTGGCGGCCTTGTTCGGGCTGCTGCAGGGCACGCTCATCGCCAAGGCCCGGCTCGCGCCGTTCATCGTGACGCTCGCGGGCATGCTGTTCGCCCGCGGGCTCCTGCAGGCGATCTCGGCCGAGGGCACCGACACGTACCTGGTCCCCAAGGGCTCGGCGTTCCTGTGGCTCGGGGACGGCACGTGGCGCCCGATCCTCACCGCGGTGATCCTGTTCGTCCTCGGTGGGATCCTGCTCATGCGGACCCGGTTCGGCCAGGCGCTGTTCGCGATCGGCGGCAGCGAGAACGCGGCGCTCCTCATGGGCCTGCCCGTGGCGCGTACCAAGGTGCTCGTCTACGTGCTGTCCGCGACGATCGCGGGTGCGGCCGGGATGCTCAATGCGTCGCGTCTGCAGTCCGGCGTCACGAACATCGGCGTCGGGTACGAGCTGACGGCGATCGCGGCCGTGATCATCGGCGGGACGCTGCTCACCGGCGGCGCGGGGTCCATCCTCGGCACCGCCGCGGGCGTGCTGCTCCTCGCCGTGATCCAGAACCTCATCGGGGTGCACCTGTCGCAGTACGGCTCGTCCGCGTCCGACCTCGCCAACGGCCTGTTCCTCGCGGTCGTCGTGCTGATCCAGACGACGCTCACCCGCGTGAGGCGTCTTCCCTGACCGCGGCTCGGCCGGCGGGTGCCTCGGCGCCCGCCGGCCGAGCAGGGGCATCAGCCCTGCTCGTCCCACCAATCTGACAACGCTGTCGTGGAGGTTGACGATGATCACGCACCACTCCCGTGACCCACGGCCTCGTGCGCGCTGGCGCCGCGCCGTCGCAACCGCCGGCGTGCTCGCGCTCGTGGCCGGTCTCTCGCTCGTCGGAGCGGCGGGCGCGAACGCCCACGCCCGGCCGGGCACACCGCCCGACGGCGCACCGCACGGCGGCGCGTCCGCCCCGGCCTCCGCCTACCCGTCCGTCGGGGCGGGCACGCACGTGCTCGACGACGCGTCGTACCTCCAGGGCTTCGACGAGCCGGAGTGGTACGAGGCGAACATCCCGTTCGTCGACCTGCCGGACCAGACGATCCAGGACGTCTACTACTACCGCTGGCAGGTCGCCAAGGAGCACCTGCGCTACACGGACCCGGAGAACGGCTGGATCTCGACCGAGTTCCTCGACTGCTGCGGCTACGCGGCCCCGTACCAGGCGATCAACGCGGCGGCGGGGCACCAGCTCACCGAGAACCGGTGGCTGCGCGACACGAGCTACGCGGACGACTACCTCCGGTTCTGGCTCACCGGGCCGGGCGCGGGCGCGAAGCCCGCGACCGACGACGTCAACAAGGACACGACGGACTGGGCACACGAGTACAGCGTCTGGCTCGCGACCGCCGCCTACGAGCAGGCGCAGGTGACCGGCGACGTCGACGGGCTGAGGACCTGCTGCCCGCGCTCGTGAAGCAGTACCGCGGCTGGGACGGCCAGTACGACAAGACGCTCGGCCTCTACTGGTCGGTGCCCGTCTGGGACGCGATGGAGTACTCGGCGTCGTCGTACGAGTCGTCCGACCCGTACCACGGCGGCGCCGGCTACCGGCCGACCCTCAACTCGTACCAGTACGGCGACGCCCGCGCCATCAGCGCGATCGCGGGCTTGCTCGGCGACCGGGCGACGGCGCGCGAGTACGCCCAGCGCGCGTCGTCGATCCAGGCGTCGATGCAGAAGTGGCTGTGGGACCCGAGCCGGCACTTCTACTACGCCATGCCGCGCGACGACAACCCCGACCACCACCTCTCGAGCACGCGCGAGGAGATCGGCTACGTTCCCTGGATGTTCGGCGCGGCCGAGCCGCAGGACGCCACGGCGTGGGCCCAGCTCCTCGACCCGCAGGGCTTCGCGAGCGCGTTCGGACCCACGACCGCCGAGCGCCGCAGCCCGCTGTTCATGAAGGACGCCGGGAGCTGCTGTCGCTGGGACGGCCCGAGCTGGCCGTTCTCGACCTCGCAGACCCTCACCGGCCTCGCGAACCTGCTCGACGACTACCCGGCGCAGAGGACGATCACGAAGGACGACTACGCCGCGTCTCTGCTGACCTACGCGAAGACCCAGACGAAGAACGGGAAGCCGTACGTCGCCGAGGCGCACGACCCCGACGCGGACCGCTGGATCTACGACGGCACGAACCACAGCGAGGACTACAACCACTCGACGTTCGACGACCTCGTGCTCTCGGGCCTCCTCGGCCTGCGCCCGCAAGCCGGCGACACCCTGAAGATCCAGCCGCTCGTGCCCGCGTCGTGGGACCACTTCGCGGCCGAGAACGTCCCGTACCACGGCCACAACGTGACCCTGCTGTGGGACCGCGACGGCTCGCACTACCACCAGGGCGCGGGCCTGCGGGTGTACGTCGACGGGCGCCTCGCCGAGTCCTCGCGGACGCTGCGCGACCTCACGCTGCGCGTCGGGCGGACGGTCGCGACGTCGTCGGGCACCCACCTCGTGAACGACGCGGCCAACCCGCTGCGGACGGGCTATCCGCAGCCGATCGCGTCGTACACGTGGCGGTACGACGACGCCTGGAACGCGCTGGACGGCAAGATCTTCTACGCGAACCTCCCCGAGGACACCCGCTGGACGAACTACTCGTCGCCGAACGCGCAGGACTGGTACGGCGTCGACTTCGGGGCGCCGACCGTCGTGAGCGACGTGCGCTGGTACGGCTACGACGACGGCGGGGAGTCAGGCCCGCGGCGGACTACCGGCTGCAGTACTGGGACGGGTCCGCCTGGCAGGATGTGCCCCGGCAGGCGAGGTCGACGAAGGCCCCGGTCGGCAACGACCTCAACCGGATCACGTTCCCGGCCTTGACGACGTCGAAGATCCGTCTGCTCTTCACCAACCCGAGCGGCGCGTTCGTCGGGGTGAGCGAGCTGCAGTCGTGGTCGGCGTCCTCGACGGACGCGGCCGTGACCGTCGGCGGCGCCGGCGCGAGCGGCTCCGTCGTCGTCAGCGACGCGACGACCGTCTCCGTGACGGTGCGCGCCACGGGGAAGCGGAGCCTCACGTCTCCGCGTGTCGCGCTCGCGGTGCCCGACGGGTGGACGGCGAGGCCGACCGGCTCGCGGCCGGGCGTCGTGCACGCGGGCCGCGACGCGACCTGGCGGTTCACGGTGGCCGCGCCGGCGGACGCCGCACCCGGCTCGGCGGCGACGCTCACCGCCACCGCCACCTACCGCGCCGGACCCGCCGCCGAGTCGACGCACCGGCGGCAGGCGCTGCGCGTCGCGTTCCCGCCCGGCCACCAGAACCCGGTCGGGGCGTGGTCGCTGGACGAGGGCTCGGGGACCGTCGCGCACGACGTCGCCGGCGGCCACGACGCCACGCTCACCGGGGGCGCCACGTGGACGGCCGGCAGAGACGCGGCCGCGTGCACCGCGCTCCAGCTCTCGGGGAGCGGGCAGGCCGCGCAGACGAACGTGCCCGTGCTCGACACCGCCGGCAGCTTCACGGCCAGCGCCTGGGTCCGGCTGGACCGCCTGGGCTCGTGGGCGACGGCCGTGAGCCAGGACGGCGACGTCTCCAGCGGCTTCTACCTGCAGTACTCGCAGGCCGACAACCGCTTCGCGTTCTCGACGAGCGAGGGCAGGGCGCTCGCCGACGCGGTTCCGGAGACGGGCCGCTGGTACCACCTGGTGGGCGTTCACGACGCGGACCAGGGCACGTACACGCTGTACGTCGACGGGGTCAGGCAGGCCAAGGTCTGGGCGCAGGCGGCGGGCGACGCCGCCGCGGGCCGGTTCGCGATCGGCCGTGGCTTCTCGGGCGGCGGTCCGAGCGACTTCTGGCCGGGTGCGGTGGACCAGGTGAGCGTGTGGGGCCGCGCGCTCACGAGCAGCGAGGTCGCGGCGCTCGCGTGACCGGAGCGGGCAGTTCGCTCAGAAGGCGACATGTTCTGTGTTGGGAACTGTCGTTGATTGCTCGTAACTGTTGCCTTTTCTGGTCACCGTTGTCAGACTGTGTCTCGTTGGTGAGCGAAACCTGATCGAGCGGGGCGCCCACCGGCTCAGACGCACCTCGCCGAGTTCCGGCTCAACGATGAGAAGAGGTAGGCAGATGTTCGACCCACCCCCACCCGGGCCACGAGCCACGGGACCCGGCTGCTGCGGTCCGCAGCGATCGGCGTCCTCGCGCTCGCCACGGCGGTCACGGTCGTCCCGACGGCGACCGCCGGGACCCACACGGGTGTCGCCGACGCCCTGGCGTCCGCCGCGACGCCGAAGGTGGACCAGACCGGTCGCAGCGGGCTCCGCGCGGACTACTACACGATCACCAACACGAGCACGTTCGCGCTCGACCCGGCGAACCTCAAGGCGTCGGTCCTCGACCCGGACGTCGACGTCAACGACATGATCCCGGTCTACAAGGCGATGACCGGCGCGACGGAGAACGTCGGCGTGCGCTGGTCGGGCTTCGTCACCGCGGCCAAGACCGGCGACTACACGTTCTCGGCCATCGGCGACAACGGCTTCCGGCTGTGGGTCGGCGGCAGCGACGCGTCCGACCTGCTCATCGACTTCTGGGTCAACCAGTGGGACACGGAGCAGACCGCGACCCACACCGTGCACCTCGAGGCCGGCCAGCCGGTGCCGTTCACGTTCGAGCAGTTCCAGGCCACGGGCGGCGCCAACGTCCACCTGAGCTGGGCCTCGGCTGACGCCGGCGTCGCCAAGGAGGCCGTGCCGGCCTCCGCGTTCACCCCGCCGTCGGACTTCACGCCGTACGACGTCGACGCGGCGATCCCGTCGCAGGGCGACAGCGTCGTCCTGACGTTCCCCGGCGCCGTGGCGAACGTCGACGACCTCGCGAAGCACCTGCGCGTGCCCGTGGACGGCACGGACTACCCGATCACCTCGGTGACGGCGAGCGGCGACCGGGTCACGATCGCGCTCGGCGCCTCGGTGCTCGGCAACGCCTACGGCCGCGTCGTCTACGACGGCGAGGGCTCGCTCACGGCGGGAGGGGACAAGGTCTCCGGCTTCAACGCCGCGATCGACAACGCCTCGACCTACCAGCTCACCACCCAGTGGGCCAAGGACGTCGACCCGAACAACCCGCTGCCCGAGTACCCGCGCCCGCAGCTCACGCGCGACGACTGGCAGAACCTCAACGGCAAGTGGGACTTCGAGCCCCTCGCCGCCGCGGACACCGCGCCGCCCACCGCGTGGGACGACGCGCAGACCGCCGTCGTCCCGTACCCCATCGAGTCCCAGCTCTCGGGCATCCAGAAGCACTACGACCACTTCGCGTACCACCGCACGTTCACGGTGCCGTCGTCGTGGAAGATCGGCGACGAGGCCGGTCAACAGCGCCTCGAGCTCAACTTCGGCGCCGTCGACTACCAGGCCACCGTCTACGTCAACGGCAAGGTCGTCGCCGACCACACGGGCGGCTACGACGCGTTCACGGCCGACATCACCGACGCGGTGCAGCAGGGGACGAACGACATCGTCGTGCGCGTCACGGACACCACCGGCGCCCAGCCCACGGGCAAGCAGTCGGCGAACCCGTCCGGGATCTTCTACACGCCGTCGTCGGGCATCTGGCAGACGGTGTGGCTCGAGCCGGTGCAGCAGGCGCACGTGGACTCGCTCAAGCTCACCCCGCAGCTCTCCGCGTCCGACGACGGCACGGGAGACTCCGTGCAGGTCACCGCGAACGCGGCGGGCGCCTCGAAGGACGCGTCGGTCGTCGTGACGGCGTTCGACGAGAAGGGCAAGAAGGTCGGCGCCACCTCGGGCGGCGCGAACGAGCAGCTCGACCTGCCCATCGCCGGCTCGCACCGCTGGACGCCCGACGACCCGTACCTGTACACGCTGAAGGTCCAGCTCCAGGACGGGACGAGCAAGGACACCGTCGGCAGCTACGTCGGGGTCCGGTCGATCGGCATCAAGAGCATCGACGGCACCAACCGGATCGTGCTCAACGGCAAGCAGACCTTCCTGCTGTCGACCCTGGACCAGGGCTTCTGGCCCGACGGCGTGTACACCGCGCCGACGGACGAGGCGCTCGCGTGGGACATCCAGACCACCAAGGACCTGGGCTTCAACACGATCCGCAAGCACATCAAGGTCGAGCCGCAGCGCTGGTACTACGACGCCGACAAGATCGGGATGATGGTCTGGCAGGACATGCCGTCCGGGTCGAACAGCAACACGGCCCAGCAGGACGAGTGGAAGTCCGAGCTCAAGCGCATGATCGACCAGCACATCTCGACGACGTCGATCATCGGGTGGATCCCCTTCAACGAGGGCTGGGGCCAGTGGGGCATCCCGCAGGCCGCGGACGTCGCGAAGTCGATCAAGGCGCAGGACCCCTCGCGCCTCGTCAACACCCGCAGCGGCCAGAACTGCTGCAACATGCCCGGCGACACCAACTCGGGCGACATCATCGACTACCACGACTACACGGGCCCCGGTGACCCCGAGCCCGACGCCACGCGCGCCGCGATCGACGGCGAGCACGGCGGCTTCTCGCTCGCGACCCTCGGCCACATGTGGGCCGGTGGCTCGATCAACCCCTACGGCGAGGTGACCGACTCCAAGAGCCTCACCGACGCCTACGTGGAGAACACGGCGAAGCTCGTCGGGTTCGCGCGCGACCACCTGTCCGGCTCGGTCTACACGCAGCTCACCGATGTCGAGGGCGAGCTCAACGGCTTCTTCACCTACGACCGCCGCGTCTCGAAGATGGACCAGGCTCGTGTGAGGGCCGTCAACGAGGAGGTCATCGCCGCGGGTGCGGGCGAGCCGGCGGCCACCGGACGACCGGGCATCGACGGGGTCGGCTCGTGGAACTTCGACGCGGCGTCGGGTACGACGGCGCCCGACCTGAGCGGGCAGGCGAGCCCGGCGAAGCTCGCCGGTGGCGCGTCGCTCACCGACGGCAAGTACGGCCAGGCGGTCTCGCTGGACGGGAAGACCGGCCAGGCGACGGCGTCCGTGCCGAAGCTCGACACGACGCAGAGCTACTCGGTCTCGGCATGGGTCCGTATGGACGCCCTCCCGACCGCGTACTCGACGGCGGTCGCGGCGGACAGCGTCCAGGCGACGGGCTCGAGCCCGTTCTTCCTGCAGTACAGCGGGTCGAACAACCCGAGCCAGGGTTTCGCGTTCAGCTTCCCGAACGGGCCGCGAGCCATCGCCTCGGATGTCAAGGTCCAGGTGGGGCAGTGGTACCACCTGGTCGGCGTCCGTGACGCCGACGCCGGCACCATCGCGCTGTACGTGAACGGCACCCTCCAGAGCACCCAGAAGACGACCGAGACGCACGCCACGAACGGCACCGTCTCGATCGGCCGAGGCGAGTGGCAGGGCAACGGCGTCGACTTCCTCCAGGGGGCCGTCGACGACGCGCGGGTGTTCGACCGCGCGCTCACCGCGGACGACGTCGCCCAGCTCGTCACGGCTGCGCCGTCGTCCGGGCCCGAGCTGGCCTTCGTGACCCCGAAGGACGGGGAGACGGTGTCGGGGACGGTGCCGGTCACCGTCTCGCTCGCGGGGACCGACCTCCAGGCGTACAACCTCCGGGTGGACTCGGCGGGTCTGTCGTACGCGTGGAAGCCCACCGCCGGCGACCAGAGCTTCTCCTGGGACTCGACGACGGTCGCCAACGGTGCGCACACGCTGCTCGCGACGGCGACGGACGCCGCCGGGCACAAGTCGACGGTCACGGTGAAGGTGACGGTGCACAACGCGCCGACGGTTCCGGCATGGGACGCGAAGGCCGTCTACGACACCGGTGACCAGGTGTCCTACGGCGGTTCGGTCTGGGTCGCCTCGTGGTGGACCCAGAACCAGAAGCCCGGCGACGTGAACGGCCCGTGGCAGGAGATCGCGACGGCCGCGAACGGCACCGCGCTGTGGACGCCCTCGCGGATCTTCAGCTCGGGTGACGAGGCGGTCTACCAGGGTGCGACCTACGTCGCGCAGTGGTGGACCCGGAACCAGAAGCCCGGGGACCCGAACGGTCCCTGGAAGAAGCTCGGCTGACGGTTCGCCTGTCGACCAGGACCGCCGCCCGCCCGGGAGACCGGGCGGGCGGCGGGTCTCGTCACACCGTCACGACGACCTTGCCCACGTGCTCGCCGGACGCGAGGCGCGCGAACCCGTCGGCGACGCGCGCGAGCGGGTAGGTCGAGTCGATCGTCGGCCGGACGCCGGTCCGTGTGACGAACGCGAGCAGCGACTCCAGGTCCGCCCGCGACCCCATGGTGACGCCCTGGACGCGCAGCTCGGTGAAGAAGATCCGGCTCAGCTCGACGGCGTCCGGGTCGCCCGTGGTCGCACCCGCCGTGACGAGGGTCCCGCCCGGGCGGAGCGACCGGACCGAGTGCGACCACGTCGCCTTCCCGACCGTCTCGACCACCGCGTCGACCCGCCCGGGCAGCCGTTCGCCCGACTCGAACGCGGCCGCCGCCCCGAGGCGCAGCGCCTCCGCGCGCTTCGCCTCCGAGCGCGACGTCGCCCACACCTCGAGCCCCGCGGCCGCGCCCAGCGTGATCGCCGCCGTCGCAACGCCCCCGCCCGCCCCCTGGACGAGCACCCGGTCGCCCGGCCGCACCCGCGCCGCCCGGAACAGCATCGAGTAGGCGGTGAGCCACGCCGTCGGGAGGCACGCGGCCTCCTCCGGCGAGAGCCCCTGGGGAAGGGGCACGAGGTTCGCGGTCGGCACGGCGACCCGCTCGGCCAGGGTCCCCGCGAACCGTTCCGAGAGCAGCGTGCGCCGGTCGCCGGCCTCGGGCCCGGTCGCCTGCCCGTCGCCCCACACGACCCCGTGCACGACGACGTCCCGTCCGTCCGGTGTCCGCCCCACCGCGTCCGTGCCGAGGACCATCGGGAGCTGGTCCTCGCGGAGGCCGACGCCGCGCAGCGACCACAGGTCGTGCTGGTTGAGGCTCGCGGCGCGCACGTCGAGGGTCGTCCAGAACGGCGCGGCGTCGGCCGGGGGCGCGGGCTCGGGCCGGTCACCGACCTCGAGCGCGGCGAGCGGGTCGTCGGGGGAGAAGCGTGCGACGTAGGCGGCGAGCATGTCCCCACGCTACGTGCGCGGTCGGGCGGGTACCGGGTGACGCCGCGGGCGACTGCGCCCGCGGTCAGGCGCGGCGAGGGCGGCGCAGGCGCGGCCCGAGGAGGCCGATCGGCACGACGATCGCCAGCGCCAGCACGCTGAGCGCCGCGCACACGAGGAACACGTGCCGGTACCCGCCGAGGACGCCTGCGAGCGCGACGATCCCACCGGCCGCCACGGCGCCGACGCGTCGGACGTTCGAGAACAGCCCCGACGCCAGGCCGGGCGCCGGGATGATCTCCTGGAAGAACGTCAGGCCGATGCCGGCGACGATCGCGAAGAACGCCGCGTTGAGGACCTGGGACGCGACCAGCTCGACCGGCCCGTGGGCGAGCGCCAGCGCGAGGTAGTAGCCGGCGCCCAGCACGCAGGACGCCGTGATGAGCGTGAGGTTCGAGTACCGGGCGGTGAGCCTGCCCGCGAGCACCGGGATCACGAGCGAGCTCACGAACCCGCTCGCGTTGTAGAGCGCGAGCGCGAGGCCGATCTGCCCGTCGCTCGCACCGAACCGGTCGGCGAGGATCAGGGCGATGGCCGGGTTGAAGAAGGCGAACTGGAGCCCCCAGGCGAGGGCGGCGGCGGGCGCGACCGGGAGGCCGAAGGCGCGGGGAGGGTGTCGCCTCGGGAGCGGCCGGCGTCGTGACAGCCGGCTGCGCGCCGGCGCCGTCCACGGTCAGGAGACCCGGTCGGGCGTGCCGAGGAACTCGGCCACGATCGGGCCGAGCTGGTCGAAGTCGATGAGGAAGCCGTCGTGCCCGTGGTCCGAGTGCATGAGGTGCAGGGGCTCGGCGTCGGGGATGCCGCGCTGGATGCGTGCCGACTCGGCGGGCAGGAACAGCCGGTCGGAGTCGACCGCGACGACGAGCGCGCGCGCGGTGATCTGCCCGAGCGCCGTCTCGACGCCGCCCCGGTCGCGCCCGAGGTCGTGCGTGAGCATCGACTCGGTGAGCCGGACGTAGGTGCCGGCGTCGAACCGGCGGGCGAGCTTGTCGCCGTGGTGGTCGAGGTAGGACTGCACGGCGTACCGGCCCCCGTGCAGCGGGTCCTCGCCGCCCTGCGGCACGCGGCCGAAGCGCTCGTTGAGCTCGAGCGCGCTGCGGTAGGTCGTGTGCGCGATGGACCGGGCGATCGACAGGCCGACGTGAGGCCCGTCGCCGTCCTCGGCGTCGTAGTAGTCGCCGCCACGGAACCTCGGGTCGGCGCGGATCGCGAGGAGCTGGCTGTGGGCCCACGCGATCTGGTCGGCAGACGACTGTGCGGTCGAGGCGATGACCGTGACGGCGTCGACGCCGATCCCGGCCTCGGGACCCATGAGTGCCCACTCGAGGACGCGGAGCCCGCCCATCGACGCCCCCACGACGAGCGCCCACGACCCGATCCCGAGTTCGCGGGCCAGGTCGATCTCGGCCGTGACCTGGTCGCGCACGGTCACGACGGGGAAGCGGGAGCCCCACGGCTGGCCGTCGGGCGCGTTCGACGCCGGTCCCGTCGAGCCCTGGCAGCCGCCGAGCACGTTCGGCGCGACGACGAACCAGCGGTCCGTGTCGATCGGTCGCCCCGGACCGACCATCTCGGACCACCAGCCGGCGGTCGGGTGCCCGTCCCCGGCGTCGCCGGTCACGTGCGAGTCGGCCGTGAGCGCGTGGAGCACGAGGACCGCGTTGTCGCGGGCCTCGTTGAGCTCGCCCCACGTCTCGTACGCGAGCGTGACGGGCAGACGCCCGCCCCCTCCAGGTCCAGCGTCGCCAGGTCGGCGAACTGCCGCCGCCCGACCGGGTCGCCCACGCGCCACGCGCTCGTCACGGGGACCGCGTCGCGCGAGAGGCGCCGGGTCGCGGCCGAGCGTCCGCGCGCCGTCGGCGGGCGTGCGGAAACGAGGGGGACAGGTCGGGGAGGTCACTGGTGTCCAGCCTACGGACGGACAGTCGGAGGGGGTGCGGGCGTCCACGGATCGAACCCTCGGCCTCAGGCTTGCGCGTCCGAGGTCGCCGCGTTGGCACCGAGCGTCGCCTTGGCGGCCGTGAACCCGAGCTCGAGGTCGGCGAGGATGTCCTCGGCGTTCTCGATCCCGACGGCGAGGCGCACCAGGCCCGGCGTGACGCCGGACAGCGCCTGCTCCTCGGGGGTGAGCTGGCTGTGCGTCGTCGAGGCCGGGTGGATGACGAGCGAGCGCACGTCGCCGATGTTGGCGACGTTCGAATGGAGCTGGAGCGCCGAGACGAAGGCCTTCCCGGCGTCCGCGCCGCCGTCGAGCTCGAACGCGAGCACCGCGCCCGGACCCTTCGGCGCGTACTTCTGGGCGTTCGCGTGCCACGGGGACGACTCGAGGCCCGCGTAGTGCACGCGCACGACGTCGTCGCGGCCCTCGAGCCACGACGCCACCTTCTGCGCGTTCTCCACGTGGCGCTCGATGCGCAGCGAGAGGGTCTCGATGCCCTGCTCGATGAGGAACGCGTTGAACGGCGAGATCGCGGTGCCGAGGTCGCGCAGGAGCTGCACGCGCGCCTTGAGGATGAACGACAGGTTCACGCCGAAGATCCCGCCGACGCCGAGGTCGCGCGCGTAGACGAGCCCGTTGTACGACGGGTCGGGCGTGTTGTAGTTCGGGAAGCGCTCGGGGTGCTGGGCGTAGTCGAACGAGCCGCCGTCGACGATCACGCCGCCCACGGCCGTGCCGTGCCCGCCCAGGTATTTGGTCGCCGAGTGCACGACGACGTCCGCGCCCCACTCGAGCGGGCGGATCAGGTAGGGGTGGCGACGGTGTTGTCGACGATCAGGGGCACGCCGACCTCGTGCGCGACGCCCGCGACGCCCTCGATGTCGAGGACGTCCGTCTTGGGGTTGGGGATCGTCTCGCCGAAGAACAGCTTGGTGTTCGGGCGGACGGCGTCGCGCCACTGCTGCAGGTCGTGCGGGTCCTCCACGAACGTCGTCTCGATGCCGAGCTTCGCGAGCGTGTAGTGCAGGAGGTTGTACGTGCCGCCGTACAGGCTCGAGCTCGCGACGACGTGGTCGCCCGCCTCCGCGATGTTGAGGATCGCGAGGGTCTCGGCGGCCTGGCCCGACGCGACGAGGAGGGCGCCGACGCCGCCCTCGAGGTCGGCGACGCGGTTCTCGACGACCTCCTGGGTCGGGTTGTTGATGCGCGTGTAGATGGGCCCGAGCTCCTGCAGCGCGAAGCGTGCGGCGGCGGTCTCGGCGGACGGGAAGACGTACGACGTCGTCTGGAAGATCGGCAGGGCGCGGGCCCCGGTGGCGGGGTCGGGCTGCTGGCCGGCGTGGATCTGACGGGTCTCGAAGGACCACTGCGGCGTGGTCTCGGCGGCGTTCGACATGGCTGCTCCTGGCGGAAGGGGTGGACGGTGCGGCGGGGGAGGGGTGCGGCGATCCGTCGGGGCGAGGCCCGTGCGTCCGGAGCGTCCGAGGGGCGGGGACCTTCTCAGGTCCGGGTCGGCCCGGGGCGACGAACGGCTGCTGGAACGGATCACCGGTGCGGCCGGCGGGCGGCCTGCGCGGGTGCGTTCTCAGCGACACATTCGACGGGACATGGTGGCGACGCTACGACGGCGTCTCACGCTCGTCCACCCCATCTCGCATGGTGAGACCATCATGTGAGATGGAAGCGGGGTCTGTCCGGCAGGTGGCGCTGCCGGACGAGCGGCGCTGCCGGGGACGTCTCGTCAGCGGCCGAGCCCGGCGTCACGACAGGCGTTCCAGGCGAATGCTCAGAAGGGGGTGTGCCGGCTTCGGTCGACGGCTCCGACGGCTCCGGCTCCGTCCCCGGGCGTGCGTGACGCCGTCGTCGGGACACGATGCCGTGAGGGGTTGCTACCCCGCACGGCATCGCAGGGTCGAGCGGTGAGTGCGCCGTGGTGGCACGGCGCGCCAGGCTGGTGGTCCTGGCGCTCACGGGCGAGTTCTCGTTCGGGCTGTTGGCGGCGACGATGGCGGAGGTGTCGATGCGCGAGAGGTCGCGGTCACGGCGTGCGGGGTCGGCGACGTGCGCGCCGACCTGGTGCGTGTGCCCAGTGGGGGCTGTCCATGTCACGTTGCCTGCGCCGTCCCGGGACGTGGCCCAGCCGCCGTGGGTCTTGGCGTTGTGGTGTCGTCGGCAGACGGGGTGCAGGTTGTCGGTCCGGGTCTGGCCGGGCGGTGGCTCGCCCCCGGTCGGATCGGAAGCGTGGTCGAACGGTTCGACATGATCCAGGTCGCAGCGCCACGCCGGGACGGCGCAGCCGGGGAACGTGCAGGTGGCGTCACGGGTGCGGACGAGGTCCCCCATCACGCGGCCGGGGCTGTAGGTGCGACGCGACACGTCCGTCACGATCCCGGTCGCCGGGTCGGTGAGGATGCGCTGCCATGTCGTGTCCTGCCCCGCGGCCAGCCGGCGAGCCAGGTCCGCGGGGATGGGGCCGACACCCGCGAGGTCGCCTGCAGCGTCGTCGAGCCCGAGCAGCGTGGACGCCGCGACCGTGACGTGGACCACGGTCCGCACCGTCGGCGCCGTCCAGGCGACGCCGGTGGCCGCCTCGGCCGGCGGCCACGTGGTGGCACGGCGTGATCCGGTGGCTTCCCAGCGATAGGAGGATGTCGGGCGATCGGTCGGTGCGGCGTCGTCGGCGCGCGGGGCGCGACCGGCGATGCAGTCGCCGCCGCACGGGGTGAACGGGCGGGCGCCCGTGAGGAGCTTCACCAGGGTGTCGGCCCGTACCTGGTCCAGGGTTCGGGACTCGCCCGTCGAACGGTGCGTCGCGACGGCGACCGCTTCGAGATGAGCTCGCGCTCGCGCCGCGTCGTCGGCGGGCAGGAGCGCGGACAGCAACACGGAGCCGTCCGTCGTCGGATCGAAACGGACGTGCCGGTCGGCTCGTGCGCGGACCCGGCGACGTTCGGCACCTGCCGGGTCGCGGGTGGCGACCAGGCGTCGCACACGCTCGCGTACACGCGGGGGTGTCACTCGGCAGGCGGGGCCGGGCGCGGTCGCCGAACCGACGAGCGCCGCGGCGATCTCGTGACGGCCTTCCCGGTCGACCTCGGCCAGGCCGTCGAGGATCGCGTTCGCGCGCCGTTGGTCGAGACGACCGGTCGCGAGAGCGTCCGCGACCACCGGGAGGTCGTCGAGGCCGGCGCCGAGGCCCAGGAGCGTGTCCGCGGCAGGGCGCGTCAGGCAGAGTCGTGCCGCGATCTGCAGTGAGGCGCCTTCGAGGGCCGTGCTGGACCCGCCCGCCCGGGCACTCAGCTCGACGGCTGCTCTGGCCTGGACGGCGAGCGTCCACGACCGCAGTCGCTCAGCTGCCGCGACCACCTCAACGAGCGCGTCGTCAGTGAGGTCGGCGAGCTCGAGCCGCGCCAGAAGGTTCGCGAGCTCGGGGCCGGGCGCTTGGTCCTCGAGGCCTGTGAGCTCGGGGTCGATGGAAACAGCGGGAACGAAGGACTCGGGAACGAAGGACTCGGGAATCAGGGACTCGTACCGGTGATCATGGGCGAAAGGGTCGCCGGCCCAGGGGCCGTCCGCGCAGGGGGACGGCGACGCGTAGCGTCCGCAAGCCTCGTCTCCTGCACATTCGAACATGTGTTCGATTATGCCAGGATGTCGACCGAGATGCCAGTCCCGACCACGTGCCGGTCTCGTCGGCTGATGGATACCCGACGTGCGCCGGACCGCCTCGGCCGCGGACCACATCGGCCGCCGGACCGGCGCCGGCGCGCGGCTCGACACCGGGAGCGCTGCACGTCGAGGGCCAGCGCGCGCTGCGGACACGCCGAGTGCCCTGGGCCGACGCGTGGCTGCGGAGGAACGCGGACGAGGTCTCGTAGGCTCGGGCGGTGGTCGTCGTCACTCCCGCCCCGGTCCCGGAGGCGGAGTCTCGACCACGCATCCTCGAACGGGCCGCGCGGCCCCCGCGCCGGCCTGTGGTGCCGCGGCGCCTCTGGGTGCCCCGTGACCGCCCGGCATCCGCTCCCGAGCCGCCCGGGTTCGCCCAGAGCCTCGCGATTCCTGACGGCGCCGTCACGCTCCCGGCCGTGATGCGCCGCATCGCCGGGCTCACCACGACCACCACCACCACGACGCTGACCGAGGTGGCGGCCGCCGTCGTGGTCGGCGAGACGGCCGTGGTCGCGGAGGTCGTCGAGGAGACCGTCGTCCCCGCGCTGCTGCTCGCACCCCCGCGCGCCCCCGTGGTCCCCTCGCCGGTGCCGTCGGCGCCACCGGCCCCGCCCACACCCCAGGCCGAGGTGCGGTGGAGTCCGCCGCCCGCGCCGCCGTCGTCGGCGCCCCTCCCGACGCGGGGCGCACGCCCGTGGCGACGCCGCCACCCCCGGCTGCGGCTCGCCTTCCTGCTGCTGCTCGCGACGCTCGTCGCGGCGGGCGTGCTGCTGGTCTCGCGCGGCGACGGGATCACCCCGGCCCCCGCGCCGACGGCGCTGACGGCCGCGAACATCACGTTCGACGGCGCGGACGTGCGCTGGCAGCCGACCGGCGACCGCGCGACCGCATACCTCGTCCGGGTGGCGACGGACCCCGCGCTGCGCCACGTCGTCTGGACGCGGACGGTGGACGCCGCCGACCCGCACGTCCATGTGGGCGGGCGCGGCATCACCGAGGACCAGCAGCTCTACGTCGCGGTCACGTCCACGTGGCACGGCGTCACCGGCTCGACGACGCAGCCGCTCGCCGTGCACACCCCGCTCCGCCCGCCGTCGCCCGTGACCGACGTCGTGACGAGACCCGACACGTCCGGCGTGACGGTGAGCTGGGGGCGGCGGCCCGCGCGACCGGCTACCAGGTCGTCGTCGCGAGCGACGTCGCCATGACGAAGGTCCTCCACACGTCCGCCGTCGTGCACGGCATGAAGTACCGCGTGAACCTGCGCGACGGCGCCCGCTACTACGTTCTCCTGCGCACCGTCCGCGGCCCCGCGCACGCGAGCGAGGACGGCGACGAGCAGGTCGTGCGGGGACCCGACAGCCGGGTCCGCGGATTCTCGACGCCCCTCAAGAAGCTCGGCGTGCCGACGACCCCGACGGTCCGCCCGCTCAGCGCCTCCACGGTCACGGTGTCCTGGAAGCCCGTCACGAACGCGACCCGGTACACCGTGACGTTCGCCTCGACGGCGTCGTCGAAGCAGCGGACCGTCCTCACGACCACGCACACGAGCGTGACCCTCGACGGCGTCCGACCCAAGGCCATGCACCTGCGCCCCATCTTCTACGTGCGTGTCGTCGCGGACCGCTGGGGCCTCGTCAAGCACTCCTCGAAGCCCCGCACGGCGACCGTGCTCGCGGGGAACGCGCGCACGCCCGTCGCGTTCACCACGACGGTCGCCACCTACAACCTGCTGCGCACCCAGTTCGACGACGACGCCGGCCGGTCCTGGACGAAGCGGTTCACGCTGTCCGGCAAGCAGCTCCGCGGCGTCGGGATCGCCGGGCTGCAGGAGACGGGCTGGGGCAAGGTCGACGGCAAGCGACCCGTGAGCGTCGTCGCGAAGGCCGCGCACCTCACGGTCGCGAAGCACCCCCACGGCTCGAAGCCCTGCACGACGCAGAACCAGCCGGTGCTGTACGCGGCGGGGAAGTTCACCGTGGTGCACTGCGGGTACCAGAAGATCTCCGCGAAGGGCACGAAGGGCATCGACGCCCGCTACGCCACCTGGGTCGAGCTCAAGGACCGCAAGAGCCACCAGCCGGTCCTCGTGGTCAACGCGCACCTGACCGCGTACACGAGCACGCACTCCTCGACGTCGGCGACCGCCCAGCGTGCCCGCGCCGCCGAGGCGAAGCAGCTCGTGAAGCTCATCGGCCAGCACCGGCGCAGCGGCGAGCCCGTCGTGCTCACGGGCGACTACAACTCCTACCCGGGCCGCTGGGCGACCACGCCCTCGACGTCCTCGCCGCTGCCGGGTACACGAGTGCCGACCTCACCGCACGCAGCTCGACGGACGGCGAGTACGCGTCGTTCCACGACTTCGACGGTGCGCGCGCGAACGACAAGCCCATCGACCACGTCATCATGAACGGCAAGGTCGTCGCGACGTCGTACCGCGTGCACGTGACGAACAGCAAGAAGGCGCCTTCGGACCACTACGAGGTCAGTGCCGTGTTGCAGTTCCACCGGTCGCACTGACCTCGGGCTCCGCTCCGACCGGCGTCTCGGCTGCGAACTCCCGGTCGTACAGGTCGCGGGCGAAGCTCGTCGGCAGCGGGTCGCCGCGCTCGAGCCGGTAGGACCGGCTGCCGTCCTCGCGCCGGGGCGCGCGCAGGTACACGGCCCGCGGATCGTCGGAGATCTGGAGCTCGTGTGCGAGGTCGTAGAGGTGGGTCACCGCGACGACGCGCACCCCGGCCCGCGTGAGCGCCCGCAGTACCTGCAGCCCGATCTCGGAGCCTTCGACCTCGTTGGTCGAGGAGAACGACTCGTTGGACAGCAGCAGGTCGCCGGGCTCGATCCGGTCGGCGATGCCGCTCATCCGGGCGAGCTCCTCGTCGAGCTTGCCGTGCTCGAGCGCGGTGTCCTCCTCCCGGGCCCAGTGCGTGAAGAGCTGTCCGGCGAGCGAGACGCGCAGCTCGCGCGCCGGGACGTGCGCGCCGGCCGACGCGAGGAGCTGCGCGACGCCCACGGACCGCAGGAACGTCGACTTCCCGCCGTGGTTGGCTCCCGTCACGACGACGAGGCGCACCCCTCGGCGTGCACGTCGCTGGGGACGGCGGGCTTCTCCGTGCGCAGCACGAGGCACGGGTCGTACAGCCCCGCGGCGTCGAGCGTGTCGGTCCCGGGCTCGAGGACGTCGGGCAGGCTCACGGGCATGCCGAGCTCCTCGAGCCGCGCGGCCAGCGCGAGACAGCCGAGGTAGAACGCGACCTCGCCGCGCAGCGTCACGAAGAACGACAGGACGTGGTCCACCGCCGACGCCGCCGCCGCGGCCACCCCGACGAGCGCGCGGTCGCGCAGCGCGCCGAGGGCCTCGAAGCCGGCCTCGTCCCGGTCGGGGATCGTGAACGAGTACGTGGGCTTGCGCAGCGCGACGTGGCTGAACAGGGACCGTCCGGCCACCCGCGGCAGGCGCGGCACCTGCTCGGTCGTGGCGCCCCCGGTCGCGAGCCCGGCCGACATGACGAGGCCGTCCTTGCGGGCGAGGTGGTCGAGGGTCTCGCGCAGCTCGGCGAGGTAGGCGTCGTCGAGGTCGCGGCGGACCGTGGCGACGAAGCCACGCAGGCCTCGCGAGCGCAACGCGTCGCCGTGCTCGGCGACGAGGGCACGGAGCTCCTCGACGACGTCGACGAGCAGCGCGAGGACGCGCAGCGACCGGTCCAGCACGAGCTCCGGGCGCAGCCTGAAGACGGACGAGAACACGCTCTTGTCCGCCGCGATCGCCCTGCCCGCGACGTCGTACAGTGCGCGCACCACGTCGGGGTGGGCGCGGGCGTCCTCGAGGACCTCGTGCCGGTAGCGCACCGCGGCGCGCGAGGTCAGCGGCACGAGCAGGGCGGTGCGCACGGCGGACCAGACGAGCGCGTTGCCCGCGGCCGCCGCGTCGAGCACGAACCCGAGCTCGAGGTCCTGCTCGGCGTCGGCCGCCCAGGAGGGCGGTCGGCGGTCGCCCGCCGACGGCACGAAGTCCGCGTCCGCGTGCATCAGGTGGACCTTCACGACGCCGCCTCCGTCCTCTGGGTCTCGCGGTCTCCCGGTGCGAGGCGCTGCCTCAGGTGCTCGTCGGTCAGCCCGTGCTTCGCGGCGAGCGCGAGCGCGTACGCGCGCCCGTCGGCCTCGCGACGCTCGATCCGCAGCGTGCGGCGCGTCGGGTCGTCGGGATCGACCTGGGCCACGACCGACACGGTCTGCGGCCCGAGCCGCGACATGGCGTCGATGAACGTCACGCACACGGCGAGCACGTCGAGCGCGATCAGCCGCTCGAGCACCGTCCGGGTCAGGAAGCGGGCGTCCTCGAGCGTGGTCGACGAGAACACCTCGTTGAGCACGACGACGCTGCGCGGCGTCGCGGTGTCGAGGAGCCGGTGCATGCGCGCGAGGTCCGTGCCGAGCCGGCCCTCGAGGCTGTCGAGCGACTCCTCGCGGTCGAACTGGGTGAGCACCTGGTCGGCCAGGAACACGCGTGCGTCCCGGCCGGGGACGGGGCAGCCGAGCGCCGCGAGGTGGTGGAGCTGGCCGAACGTGCGTGCCGCCGTCGTCTTGCCGCCCTGGTTGGGGCCCGAGACGACGAGGATCCGCTCGGCGTCGTGCAGCTCGAGGTCGTTCGCGACGACCGGCTTGTGCTCCGAGACGCGCACGCGGGCCAGCGCCAGGTCGTAGGTGTCGCGCACGTGGAGCGCCTTGGTCGTGGTGACGTCGGGCAGGCACGTGGCGAGCCCGGCCTGCTCGAGGGGGCGGAGCAGCTCGAGGTAGGCGGTGTAGAAGAGCAGCTCGCCCGCCGCGCGCCGCAGCACCGGCTCGACGACGTCCGGGACGTCTCGCGCGAAGCCTTCGAGGTCCGCGAACAGCTCGGGGTAGAGGCGCGCGACCTCGCCGAGGATCGCCGCCTGCACGTGGTCGAGCCCCAGGTCGGACCCGACGGGCCGGGGGTGGCTCGCCGGTGCGTCCTGGCGGAACCGCGCGAACGTCTCGAGGACCTCCTGCTCGAGGTCCGCCTCGCCGTCGTACCGTGCGACGGTGACCTTGGCCCCGCGGACCAGGATGTCGACGCGCACGCCCGCGACGCCCTCGACGAGCCGGGCGACCCGGTCCCGCAGCTCCTCGAACGCGGTCGAGGCGACGTACGCCTGCACGTGCCGCGCAAGCCCGGCGAGCGCGTCCGAGGTCGCTCCCGCCTCCTCGAGCGCCGCCGGCAGCGTGGTCGCGAGCGCCGTGACGGCCCGCACGTAGGCGTCCCCCGCGTGCAGGTGCCACAGGTCGCGCTCCTGCGCGGTGTCGTCCGGACGGTCGTCGACCGCATCGGGCCCGCGCTCGCGGCGCGGACCTGGGGTTCGATCGGAGACGTCGACGAGCTCCTGCGCGAGCTCGACGGCACCGACAACTTCGCCGGGATCGGGTCGAACGCCTCGGTCGCGGTGTCGATCGCCGCGGCTCGCGCGTTCGCCCACCTCGGCGGGAGCGAGACGTGGCGCTGGGTCGCGGACGCGCTCGAGGCGACGCCGCGGCTGCCGGTCCCGCACTTCAACGTGCTCAACGGCGGCGCGCACGCGCCCAACCCGCTGGCGTTCCAGGAGTTCATGATCGCGCCGGTCGGCGCCCGGACCTTCGCCGACGCCGTCCGCGCCGGCGCCGAGGTGTACGCCGCGCTCCGCGGGCGCCTGCGCGAGCAGGGCAAGCTCGCGGGCGTGGGCGACGAGGGCGGGTTCGCGCCCGACATCGACGCCCCGGAGGAGGCGCTCGACCTGCTGGTCGGCGCGATCGAGGACGCCGGGTACACGGCGTCGCGCACGGGCGTCGCGATCGCCATGGACCCTGCCGCGAACGGCTTCGGCACCCGGACCGGGATCTACGTCTTCTCCGGTCGGGAGCACGAGCGCGACGAGATGCTCGACCTCTATGCGCGCCTGGCCCGCGACTACCCGGTGTGGAGTCTCGAGGACCCGTTCCACGAGGGCGACCACGAGTCGTGGCGGGCCATCACCGCCCACCGGGGCGACGAGGTACAGATCGTCGGTGACGACCTGTACGTGACCTCGGCCGAGCGGATCGACCGGGGTGCCAAGCACCACGAGACCAACGCGGTCCTGATCAAACCGAACCAGACCGGCACCGTGACCGGGACGTTCGACGCGCTCCGCGCGGCCGGCCGGCACGGCATGGGATCGATGGTCTCCCACCGCTCCGGCGAGACCCTCGACGCCTTCATCGCCGACCTCGTGGTGGGGGCCGGCGTCGGGCAGCTCAAGTCCGGCGCCCCCTCCCGCGGTGAACGCGTCGCCAAGTACAACCGGGTCCTCGAGATCGAGGCGGCTGACCCGTCCCTGCCCTACGGGCTCGTCCCCCGTCCGTAGCCCGACCCCCTCGTCTGCTCAGGAGATACCCATGAACTGCTTCGACTGCATGACCGCCCACTCCCGCACCGTCGCCGTCTCCTACGGCTCCGCGACCGCCGTCGGCGTCTGCTCCGTCTGCGGCGTCGGCGTGTGCGAGCAGCACGCCCGCGTCGGCCACCAGCGCGTCGAGACCCACTCGATGGGCAATCCCTCGTCGACCGAGCTCCCGGGCCGCTGCGTGTTCTGCAGTGTGTGCGCGCCGGCCGACACCGCGTCGGCGCTCGCCGCCCCGGCTGGTCACGCGGTGCGCGTGACCAGCTGACCCGGACTGGCGGCCCGGGCTACCGATCGCCCGGGCCGTCGGAGGCGGTGCGCGGTCAGCGATCGGCCGCGCGCGAACCGCCTCGTACCCGGCGCGTGCCGGACCTACGCGCCGGCGGGTGGCGCGCGGAGCCGTTCTCTCCGTTCCGGCTCCGTGCGCCACC
Source organism: Luteimicrobium album (assembly GCF_030161555.1). Lineage (GTDB taxonomy): Bacteria > Actinomycetota > Actinomycetes > Actinomycetales > Cellulomonadaceae > Luteimicrobium > Luteimicrobium album. Next base: position 662,932 of record NZ_BSUK01000001.1, on the reverse strand, counting down.
CCTCTGTCCGTCAGTGCTCCCAGGGCGCGCGGAGCTCCTTCCAGTCCACGACGGCCAGCGGCACCGTGACGACGGCGCGGTGCTGGTGGTGCGCCAGGTGCGCGGCCACGGACCCCTCGAGGATCTCGCGCATGTGGCGACCTCCGCCCGGGGCCCGCGTCCCCACCACGATCGCGCTGGCATCGACGGCCCGTGCCAGGTGCGTGAGGGCACGGTCGGGGCGGCCCGCGAGGTACCGGAACTCCCAGTCCAGGGTCTCCCCGCGGAGCGTCTCGGTCAGGTGGCGGCGCAGGTTGGCGTCGACCTCCTCCCAGCGGTCGTCGACCGAGTCCGGGTCGAGCGCCGTGTGGTCCACGCTCCCGTCCTCGTGCTCCTCCACGGCGAAACGTGACGTGTCGACGAACGCGAAGTAGGCCCGGACCCCGAGAGCACGCGCCAGGGAGACGGCCGTACTGACGACCAGGGGATCCTGGTCCTCGACCACGCCGACGACGAGCGGGTGCCCGGGGAAGGGCACCATCCGATCGACGCCGGGCTGCGGAACGCTTGTGCTGCTCACCGAGCCACCTCTCGCGGGCAGCCTCCTGCCCGCCGTCGCACGACGGTCAGGAACCATCGGCCGGGTCGGCGGTTCGGGCGTCAGCGCCCGGGCGGGATCCATCGCCCGACCGCCATGCTAGAGGCGCCGGGGACGGTTCACCTCCCGAGCGGCCGGTCCCGGACCTCGGCCGCGCCGACGACGCGCGCGGTGCGGGGACGACGAAGGCCGCCGTCCCTCGCGGGGCGGCGGCCTTCGTGCGGTGCGGCGGACCGTCAGTGGCCGGGGAGGCCCTGGGTCTGCGCGTTGTGCTCGTAGTAGCCGGTGTCCTTGGCCCGCTGGAACGAGCGCTCGACCTCGGCCTCGGCCTCGGTGCGGCCCACCCAGTGCGCGCCCTCGACGGACTTGCCGGGCTCGAGGTCCTTGTAGACCTCGAAGAAGTGCTGGATCTCCAGGCGGTGGTAGTCCGACACGTCGTCGATGTCCTGGCGCCACGCGGCGCGCTGGTCACCGGTCGGGACGCAGAGGACCTTGTCGTCCGGGCCGTTCTCGTCGCTCATGCGGAACATGCCGAGCGCGCGGCAGCGGATGAGGCAGCCCGGGAACGTGGGCTCCTCGAGCAGCACGAGCGCGTCGAGCGGGTCGCCGTCCTCGCCGAGGGTGCCCTCGATGAAGCCGTAGTCGTCCGGGTAGCGCGTCGAGGTGAAGAGCATCCGGTCGAGCTTGATGCGACCGGTCGCGTGGTCCACCTCGTACTTGTTGCGCTGACCCTTGGGGATCTCGATCGTGACGTCGAACTCCACTGTTCTCCTCCGTGCCGTGCGTCGGGCTCTAGTGTGTCATGCGCACGTCCACCCATCCGGCCTGGGACGCTTCTCGCACCGGGCCAAAACGGGTGCGGACGTGTGCGACATGTCACAGGCGGGGCCGCTGCCCGCCACGAGCAAGCTCAGGGGGAGCCGCATGGGCCGGACGCTCCGCGTCACGTCGATCGCCGTCGCGGCGGCGGTCGTGCTCGCGGGCGGGTACGCCGTCGCCGACGCGAACGACGTCGTCCCCGGCGTCCTCACGACCGCGCCGGAGCCGACGCCGCCCCCGCCCTTCCCGACGGCGCCCGCCGCGTCCGCGCTGGCCAAGCCGTCGCCCGCGGCAGGGCTCTCCGAGGACGCACCCGCGCCGTCGTCGGCGACCGTGGCCGCAGCGACGTCGACGCTGGTGCACGGGAAGGCGATGGGCTCGCACGTCGGGGTGCAGGTCGTCGACCGGCTCACCGGGGACGTGCTCGCCGCGTCCGGTGCGAACGACACCTACGTGCCGGCGTCGACGCAGAAGCTGCTCACCGGCGTCGCCGCGCTCACCGAGCTCGACCCCTCTTCGACGCTCACCACGAAGGTCGTCCAGGGATCCGGGAGCACGATCGTCCTCGTGGGCGGCGGGGACCAGCTCCTCGCGGCGGGCAAGGGGTCCGCGTCGAAGGTCGAGGGCCGCGCCGGGCTCGCCGACCTCGCCACGCAGGTCGCGGACGCCCTCGAGCTCCAGGGGCGGACCACCGTCCACCTCGCGCTCGACGACTCGCTTTTCACGGGTCCCTCGGCGAGCTCGACGTGGGACCCCGGGTTCCTCGACGACGGGTACGTCGCGCACGTCAGCGCGCTGGCGGTCGACGAGGGACGCATGACGGACGACGAGTACGCTCACCGCTACGACGACCCCGCCATGAACGCCGCCGAGGCGTTCGCGGCGGCGCTCGCGAAGGCGGGTGTCGAGGTCGAAGGCATCAAGCGAGGTGAGGCGCCCGCGAACGGCGCGGAGCTCGGCCGCGTCGAGTCCGCGCCGGTGCGTGACGTCGTCGCCTACGCGCTCGAGCTGTCGGACAACACCATCACCGAGGGCCTCGGCCGCCTCGTCGCCGACGCCGGCGGGCTGCCTACGAGCTTCGACGGTGCGACCAAGGCGGTCCTCGCCTCCGTCGGGCGGCTCGGCGTCGACCTCGACGGCGCCCGGCTCGTCGACTGCTCCGGCCTCGGGAAGGGCTCGCGCCTCAGCCCCCGCCAGCTCGGCGACGTGCTCGCGCTCATCACGTCCGACGACCACCCCGAGCTCACCGGCATCGTCTCGATGCTGCCCATCTCCGGGCTGCGCGGCACGCTCGACGACCGCTTCCTCGACAGCGACGCGCGCGGCATGGTGCGCGCCAAGACCGGCAGCCTCAACGGCGTCACCTCGCTCGCCGGGACTCTCGTCACCAAGGACGGGCGCGAGCTGCTGTTCGTCGTCATGGCCGACGAGACCGGCGCCGTCGGCCAGTGGGGCCCGCGCGCCGCGCTCGACGCGTTCGTGTCGACGCTCGCGTCCTGCGGCTGCTCGTAGGGTGGGGCGATGAGCCCCGACGTGCAGCCCGGAGCCGTGAGCCTGGTCGACTGGTCCGCCGCGGCGTCGGTCGCCGGGCGGCTCGCCCGCCCCGGGCCGACCGCCCCCGCGCTGACCTCGACCGGCTCGTCGCGGGCCTGCGGGACGCCGCGAGCCGCGCCGTCGGGCCCGTCGAGGAGGTCACCGGCCTCGTCCCCGCCGACCCCGCCGCGCCGCTGAGCGTGGTGTACGTCGTGGACCGGCCCCGCTGGGCGCGCGCCAACACCGAGGTCATGGACCACATGACGCGCGGCGCGCTCGACGACCTGCTCGACGACGCCCAGCCCGTCACCGCACTGGTCGGGGGCGCGCAGGTCGGCGCGACGCTCGCGCTCCTGTCGAGCCGCGTGCTCGGCCAGTTCGACCCCTACAGCCGCCCCGGCGGACCAGGGCGCCTCCTGCTCGTCGCCCCCAACGTCCTCGGCGTCGAACGCCAGCTCGGGGTCGACCCGGCCGACTTCCGGCTGTGGGTCTGCCTGCACGAGCAGACGCACGCGCTCCAGTTCGCGTCGACGCCCTGGCTCGCCGACCACCTCGCCGGCCGGGCCCGCGACCTCATCGGCGACGTCGCCCGGTCGTCCAAGGACTTCTCCGAGTCGCGCGTGCGCGACAAGCTCGCCACGGTCGGCCGCGCCGTCCTCGCCGCCGTCCGCGGGGAGGGGCAGGCGCTGCTCACCGGCATCGTCGACGACGAGCAGAAGCATCGACTCGCCGACGTCACCGCCGTCATGGCGCTCCTCGAGGGGCACGCGGACGTCGCGATGGACGCCGTCGGGCCCGCGCTCGTCCCGACGGTCGCGCACATCCGGGCCCGGTTCGAGGCGCGGCGCGACGGCGGCGGCACCCGCGCCGACCAGGTCCTGCGCCGGCTCCTCGGCATGGACGCCAAGATCGCCCAGTACCGCGACGGCGCCGCGTTCGTCCGCGAGGTCACGCAGCGCGTCGGGCAGCACGGGCTCAACGCCGTCTGGACCTCGCCGGACACCCTGCCCACGGCCCGCGAGATCGCCGACCCGCGCGCCTGGGTGCGGCGCGTGCACGGCTGACGGCGGGCGCGACACATGGCCGGCCCCACGTCGTCCGAGGCCGCCGCGCGCGTCGCCCTGCGCGCGGCGCTCGCGGACCTGCCGCCCGGCGCCCTCGTGCTCGTGGCGTGCTCGGGCGGCGCCGACTCGCTCGCCCTCGCCGCGACGGCCGCGTTCGTCGCGCCGCGCGCCGGGCTGCGCGCGGGGGCGGTCGTCGTCGACCACGGCCTGCAGCCCGGGTCCGACGACGTCGCCGCCACCGCCGCCCACGCGTGCCGCGGGCTCGGGCTGGCTCCCGTGGAGGTGCGCACCGTCACCGTCGGTGAAGCCGGGGACGCCGGGGGCCGGAGGCGGCGGCGCGCACGGCCCGCTCCACCGCGCTCGAGGAGGCCGCCCAGGAGCACGGGGCGGCCGCCGTCCTGCTCGCGCACACCCTCGACGACCAGGCCGAGACCGTGCTGCTCGGGCTCGCCCGCGGGTCCGGGGCGCGGTCGCTCGCGGGCATGCCGTCCGTGCGGGGCGTGCTGCGCCGGCCGTTCCTCGGCCTGCGGCGGGCCGACACGGAGGCCGTCTGCCGCGCCGTCGGGCTCCCCTGGTGGCACGACCCGACCAACGGTCCCGTGCGTCCGTCCGGCCGCTCGTCGAACCGACGCGGATCGTCGCCCGGCGCCGCGGCGGGCGACGATCCGCGTCAGGTCGACGCGACGGCTCTGCCGCTGCGGTCGCGCGTGCGCACCGAGCTGGTGCCCGAGCTCGAGCGCGTCCTCGGCCCGGGGGTCCCGGCGGCGCTCGCGCGGACCGCCGCGCAGCTCCGCGACGACGCCGACGTCCTCGACGTCCTCGCCGCCGAGCTCCTGGCCCGAGCGACCCTCGCCGAGGGCGACACTTCGCCCGCCGACGGTGACGCACGGTCGGCGAACGGAGCGTCGCCGTCGGCGGGGGTGTCGTGCTCGACGTGGGGGCGCTCGCGGACGCACCCCGGGCGCTCCGGACCCGGGCGCTCCGGAGCGCGGCGACCCGGGCCGGCTCGGTGCCCGGAGCGCTCTCGGCGGCGCACGCCGAGGCCCTCGACGCGCTCGTCACGCGATGGCACGGACAGGGGCCGGTGCACCTGCCGGGCCCGGTCCTCGGGTCGCGCGAGTGTGGCAGGCTTGTGCTGCGCGCCGTGGGCGCCGCCCGGACCCCGTCCCCCGGCTCCGACCCGGCGCCCCACCCCTGACGCGCACCCCACCCCCGAGACCCTGAGGAGCTGTCGTGGACCGATCCGACGTCGCGGCCGACCTGTCGAGCGTGCTGCTGTCCGAGGAGCAGCTCCAGAACCGGCTCGACGAGCTGGCGGCCCAGATCGACGAGGACTACCGCGGCCAGGACCTCCTGCTCGTCGGGGTGCTCAAGGGTGCCGTCATGGTCATGGCGGACCTCGCGCGCCGCCTGCACCACAGCGTCGAGATGGACTGGATGGCCGTGTCGTCCTACGGCTCGGGGACCAAGTCCTCGGGCGTCGTGCGGATCCTCAAGGACCTCGACTCGGACCTCACGGGTCGCAACGTCCTCATCGTCGAGGACATCATCGACTCCGGCCTCACGCTGTCGTGGCTCACGTCCAACCTGCGCAGCCGTGGGGCGGCGTCCGTCGAGATCGCGACCATGCTGCGCAAGCCGGATGCCGCCAAGGTGGAGGTGGAGGTCCGCTACGTGGGCTTCGACATCCCGACCGAGTTCGTGGTGGGGTACGGCCTCGACTACTCGGAGAAGTACCGCAACCTGCCGTTCGTCGCGACGCTCGCCCCGCACGTGTACGGAGGGTGAGCGGACGGTGCACGTCCCGGACCCGTCGCGTGACGTCGTCGGGCAGGTAGGGACGTGCGCCGTCGCGGCGCTGTGCCCTGGGCGAACACCCCGGGGTCCTCGCAGCGCGAACGTGTAGTTTCGCTGCAGACGAGTGCGAGCGGAGGGACGAGGGCACAGCCCCGGCACCTATGAACATGAAGCGAATCCTCAGCGGCCCGATCATCTGGGTGGTCGTGGCCCTGATCGTGCTCTGGGCGGCGTTCAGCGTCCTGGCCCGACCGAAGGTCGAGCGGATCGACACGTACCAGGGCATCGAGCTGCTGAACGAGGGCAAGGTCGAGTCGGCGCTGATCGTCGACGGCGACCAGCGTGTCCAGCTCGACCTGAAGTCCGACTTCGAGGCCGACGGCAAGAACTACGGCAAGAGCGTGCAGTTCTACTACGTGGAGCCTCAGGGCAGCCAGGTCGTGGACGCCGTCGTGAAGGCCGACCCGCCCAAGGGCTACGACTCGCAGATCGCGCAGGCCTCGTTCTGGTCGTCGCTGCTCTCGCTCGTGATCCCCTTCCTGATCATCGGCCTGATCTTCTGGTTCCTGCTGTCCCGCATGCAGGGTGGCGGCAACCGCGTCATGGGCTTCGGCAAGTCCCGCGCGAAGCTCATCACCAAGGACATGCCGCAGGTCACGTTCGCGGACGTCGCAGGCGAGGACGAGGCGGTCGAGGAGCTCCAGGAGATCAAGGAGTTCCTCGCGGACCCGGCCAAGTTCCAGGCCGTGGGCGCGAAGATCCCCAAGGGCGTGCTGCTCTACGGGCCCCCGGCACCGGCAAGACGCTGCTCGCGCGCGCCGTCGCGGGCGAGGCGGGCGTGCCGTTCTACTCGATCTCCGGCTCGGACTTCGTCGAGATGTTCGTGGGCGTCGGCGCCAGCCGCGTGCGCGACCTGTTCGACCAGGCCAAGCAGAACGCACCCGCGATCATCTTCGTCGACGAGATCGACGCCGTCGGGCGCCACCGCGGCGCGGGCATGGGCGGCGGCCACGACGAGCGCGAGCAGACGCTGAACCAGCTCCTCGTCGAGATGGACGGCTTCGACGTCAAGACGAACGTCATCCTCATCGCCGCGACCAACCGCCCCGACATCCTCGACCCGGCGCTCCTGCGCCCGGGCCGGTTCGACCGCCAGGTCGCCGTCGAGGCCCCGGACCTCAAGGGCCGCGAGGCGATCCTGCGCGTGCACGCCCAGGGCAAGCCGATGGTCCCCGAGATCGACCTCGCCGTCGTCGCGCGCCGCACCCCGGCTTCACGGGTGCCGACCTCGCGAACGTGCTCAACGAGGCCGCGCTGCTCACCGCGCGCAGCGGCGCCCAGCTCATCGACGACCGCGCCCTCGACGAGGCCATCGACCGCGTGGTCGCCGGCCCGCAGAAGCGCACGCGCGTGATGAACGTCAAGGAGCAGAAGATCACCGCGTACCACGAGGGCGGCCACGCCCTGGTGGCGGCGGCGATGCGCTACACCGACCCGGTCACGAAGGTCACGATCCTCCCGCGCGGCCGCGCCCTCGGCTACACGATGGTCATGCCGCTCGAGGACAAGTACTCGACGACGCGCAACGAGCTGCTCGACCAGCTCGCCTACGCCATGGGCGGGCGCGTCGCGGAGGAGATCGTCTTCCACGACCCGACGACGGGCGCCAGCAACGACATCGAGAAGGCCACCGCGATCGCCCGCAAGATGGTGACCGAGTACGGCATGAGCGAGCGCGTCGGCGCGATCAAGCTGGGCCAGGCGCAGGGCGAGCCGTTCCTGGGCCGCGACATGGGCCACCAGCGCGACTACTCGGAAGAGGTCGCGGGGGTCATCGACGAGGAGGTGCGCAAGCTCGTCGAGCAGGCGCACGACGAGGCGTGGCAGGTGCTCGTCCAGTACCGCCGCGTCCTCGACGACCTCGTGCTGCGGCTCCTCGACAAGGAGACCCTCAACCAGAACGAGCTCGCAGACGTCTTCTCGCCCGTCGTGAAGCGGTCGCCGCGCGAGGTCTGGCTCTCGAGCGAGCAGCGCGCCGTCTCCCCGGACGGTCCCGTGCTCACCGAGGCCGAGAAGAAGGCCCTGGGCAACGGCAAGGTCATCCCCGAGGACGAGGCCGCGGCCGCGCAGCCGGAGCACCCGGCCGAGCCCGTCGGCGAGGTCCCCGAGGACCAGCGCGTGAGCGACACCGCGGGCTTCGTGGTGCAGGCCCCGCCGGTCGATCATCAGCCTGACCCGTCGCACCCCACGGAGGGCTGAGCGTGACGCACGACGGCGCGTTCGACGTCGCTCGCGCGGAGGCCGCCGTGCGCGAGCTGCTGCTCGCGGTGGGCGAGGACCCGGAGCGGGACGGGCTCCAGGACACCCCGGCGCGCGTCGCCCGGGCGTACCGCGAGATCTTCGCGGGCCTGCGCCAGGAGCCGGCCGACGTGCTGTCGACGACGTTCGACATCGGTCACGAGGAGATGGTCCTCGTGAAGGACATCGAGGTGTACTCGACCTGCGAGCACCACCTCGTGCCGTTCCACGGCGTTGCGCACGTGGGCTACATCCCGCGCGACGGCAAGGTCACGGGCCTCAGCAAGCTCGCCCGCCTTGTCGACGTGTACGCGAAGCGCCCCCAGGTGCAGGAGCGGCTCACCTCGCAGGTCGCCGACGCGCTCGTCCAACACCTCCAGCCGCTCGGCGCGATCGTCGTCGTCGAGTGCGAGCACCTGTGCATGTCGATGCGCGGGGTCCGCAAGCCGGGTGCGCGGACGGTCACGTCGGCGGTGCGCGGCCAGATGCGCGACGGCGCGACCCGCGCCGAGGCGATGAGCCTCATCCTGGGGCGCTAGTGCTCCACCCGACCTCCGCGCGTCTCCCGCTGCCGGCCTCGCTGACGGCGCTGGACCGCACGCTCGTGCTGGGCGTGGTCAACGTGACGCCGGACTCGTTCTCGGACGGGGGCGAGTGGTTCGAGCCGGACGCGGCGATCGCCCACGGGCACGAGCTGCTCGCGGACGGCGCGGACCTGCTCGACGTGGGCGGCGAGTCCACCCGCCCGGGCGCCGTCCGGGTCGACGAGGCCGAGGAGCTGCGCCGGGTCCTGCCGGTGATCGAGGCGCTCTCGGCCGCAGGCGCGACCGTGAGCATCGACACCACACGGGCGCGTGTCGCCGAGCGTGCCCTCGAGGCCGGAGCCCGGATCGTGAACGACGTGTCGGGCGGGCTCGCGGACCCCGCGATGGCGCGGGTCGTCGCGGACTCGGGCGCCGTCTTCGTCGTCATGCACTGGCGCGGGCACGCCGACGTCATGGACGCCAACGCCCACTACGACGACGTGGTCCTCGACGTCCGCGACGAGCTCGCCGCACGCGTCGACGCCCTCGTCGGGGCGGGGGTGGACGCCCGCCAGGTCGTGCTCGACCCAGGCCTCGGCTTCGCGAAGCCCGGTGTGGACAACTGGCCGCTCCTCGCCCACCTCGACGTGCTCCAGGCACTCGGTCTGCCGGTCCTCGTGGGGGCGAGCCGCAAGCGCTTCCTCGGCCACCTGCTCGCCCGGCCCGGCGTCGACCCGGTACCGCCCACCGAGCGCGACGCGGCGACCGCGGCCCTCACCACGCTGTGCGCGGCGCAGGGCGCGTGGGCGGTGCGCGTGCACGACGTGCGCCCGTCCGCGGACGCGGTGCGGGTGGTCGCGCGGTGGCAGGACGTGAGAGCATCCCGTGCGGCGTTCTCCAGGCCATCCGGGGAGCGCTGCCAGGGGAACAGCAGGAAGGACGACCATCGTGACGCTGCCAGGGACCGGACCCGTCCACGACGACGACGGCGAGGTGCTGGACCAGATCCGGCTCGTCGGACTGCGCGCCATCGGCCACCACGGGGTGTTCGAGCACGAGCGCGTGAACGGCCAGGAGTTCGTCGCCGACGTGGTCGTCCACCTCGACACGCGGCCCGCCGCCGCGGGGGACGTGCTCGCCCGCACCGTCCACTACGGCGAGCTCGCGGAGCGGGTGACCGCGGTCCTGAGCTCGTCGCCCGTGGACCTCATCGAGACCGTGGCCGAGCGCATCGCGGCCGTCGTCCTCGCCGAGCCCGCAGCCGTCGCGGTGGACGTCGCGCTCCACAAGCCCGAGGCGCCGATCACCGTGCCGTTCGAGGACGTCGTCGTCGCGGTGCGCCGCTCGCGCACGCGCCCCCGGTCGTCGGGGTGCCGTCGGAGCCGGTCGCCGAGCCGCTGGCCGGCGACGCCGCCCAGGTCGCGCTGCCCCCGACGATCCCGCCGGGCGACGCCGCGGTCCCGGACGCCGTGGCAGCGCCCGCCGCGGTCGTCGCGCCCGTCGCGCTCCCACCCGTCACCCTGCCCGACGACGTCGCTTCGGTCGCGTCGCAGCCGGCGGAGGAGGTCGGTCCGGTCGAGGCCGATGTCCCGCTCGTCACCGAGGTCGCGCCCGGGCCGGCCGACGACGACGTCCTCGTGGATCCTGCCGACGAGGACGACGCAGCCTTCGCCGCCCTGCGCACCCAGGACCGGATGGACGAGATCCCCGCGTCCCCCGTGGACGTGGTGCTGTCGCTCGGCTCGAACGTCGGCGACCCCCAGCAGACCCTGCGCGACGCGATCAGCGCTCTCGACGCGATCGGCGGCATCGAGGTCCTCGACGTCTCGCCGCTCGCCCGCACCGCGCCCGTGGGCGGGGTCGACCAGGACGACTTCCTCAACGCCGTCGTCGTCGCCCGGACGTCGATGTCGGCGCGCGAGCTGCTGCACGCGTGCCAGGACGTCGAGCACAGCTTCGGGCGCGTGCGGGAGCAGCGCTGGGGGCCGCGCACGCTCGACGTGGACCTCATCGTCTACGGCACGCTGACCGACGTCGCCGAGGACCTCGAGCTGCCGCACCCGCGAGCCCACGAGCGCGCGTTCGTGCTCGAGCCCTGGTCGCAGGTCCAGCCCGACGCCGTCCTCCCGGGTCTGGGCGGCGGTCCCGTCGCGCAGCTCGCGGCGACGGCGCCCGACCGGGCCGGGATCCGCTGGCTCGCGCTCGACTGGCTCGGTGACGAGGAGTCGGCGGCCCCCGACGCCCACCCGCAGGCGGAGCAGAGCCCCGCGGCGGCCCCGGCCGTCGCGGTCGCGCCGGCGGACGCCGAGCAGCAGACGGCGCCCCGCGACGCGGCCCCGAGCGGGCCTGCGAGCACGGCGACGCCGGCGGTGGTGCAGCGGGCCCCCTCGACGGAGGCGACTCTCGCCGCACAGCCGGTGCCCGCAACGCAGGCGGCGCCCGTCGTCCAGGCCGCCCCCGCGGCCGACCTGCTGCCGGAGCCGTCGTCGGCGCCGACCCAGTCGACGCCGACGCACCTGCCCGAGCCGGGGAGCGACCCGCAGCCCGTCGCCGGCTACCCGCCCGCCGAGCCCGTGGCTGCCCGGCCGACGCTCCCCGAGCAGGCGCCGCCGGTCCCGCCGGCCGCGCCGGAGTCCTTCGACGCGCTGCTCGCGCCGGCGCCCGCGCAGCCGGTCGCGCCGCCGCCGGCCGTCGAGCCCGTCGCACCCGTGCCGACCCACGCGGTCGAGCCGGCGCAGGCCGCGCCGCCCGCTCAGCCCACGGCTCCGGCCTCCGCCGACGACGACCCGCAGCGACTGCCGCACGGACCCGTCGACGCCGCCACGTCCGCGCCCGCAGGCCTCTTCGGGGCGCCCGCGGCGACGCCGCCGGTCGGCGCGCACCAGGCCGCGTCGGCCCCGTCCACCGGGGGAGCGTCCGACCCGCTCGCGGTCCCGTCCGCCGAGCCCGTCGTGTTCCCGCCGGTCCGCCACGCCGAGGTGCAGCCCTTCGCGCCGACGTCCGCGGGCGTCGTCGGGCACGTCGTGGCGCCGACGGCGGTGCTCGTCGACCCGCACGAGCCGGCCGCGCCCGCGGTGCTCGACGCGCCGGCCGGGTCGTGGGCCGACGCGCTCGTGCCGCCCTCGTCCACCGCGCCGACGGCGCCCGGGACCGGCCCCGCGCCGGTCGCCGCTCCCGCGCCGTTCGCCGCCCCCGCTAGTGCGACGCAGCCGGTCGCACCCGCGACGCCGGTCGCGCCGGCTCAGCCTGCGGGCGGGCTGCTCACCGGCGTCCCGCTGTCGTTCCCGCCCGTGAGCGGCGGCACGCGCGCCGTCGAGCCGCCACGGACCGAGCAGCCCAGGACCGGGCAGCCCGTCCCCGCGCAGTCGAGCGACGGCGGCCCGGCGTTCTTCGCGGGTGCCCCGGGTGCCCCGACGTTCGCGGCCCCGGGCAATGCTCCCGGCGCCGACCAGGTCCCCGGCTTCGGCGCACCCGCCGACCCGACCCGTCCCGCGGCGCCGCTCTTCCCGCCGACGCGCGAGGAGCCGCCGACGCGATGAGGCGCACCCCGATCCGGTGGCTCGTCGAGCTCGCGGTGGCCGCGGCGCTCGTCGGCTGGCTCGTGCTCTGGCTCCTGGAGTCACGCGGCACGTACCTCGCGGACGTGCCCTGGGTCGTCGACGTCTCGCTGCTCCTGCTCGCGGGCGCCGTCTTCTGGGCGGGCTGGACGGTGCGGGCCTACCAGCGTGGCCGTCGTCCGGACCTGGACGCCCTCCGCGCCGCGCGCACGTACGTGCTCGGCAAGGCCGCAGCCGTGACGGGTTCGCTCCTCGTCGGGTGGTACCTGGCGCAGGTGCTCGTCGTCCTGGGTGACCTCGACGTCGAGTCCAGGAAGGCGCACGGGCTCGCGGCCCTGTGGGCGGTCGGCGCCGCACTGGTCCTGTGCGTCGTCGGGGTCCTCGTGGAGCGGTTCTGCCAGCTCCCGCCCTCCGACGACGACGGCAAGGAGCACGAGGGCCGCACCCCGCCCGGCTCGCCCGAGATGGACGCGCGCGCCTGAGCCGGGCCTGGGACGCGCCCGACCGGGATGGGAGGATGGGCGGGTGACCGACGACGCCCCTGCCGTTCGCGCCCCTGCCGACCCGTTCGACCCGCCGGGGCTCGAGTGGTCGCGCGTGTCCGGGAAGCTCGTGACCGCGCGGCTCGTCCCGTCGCTGACCACGGTGGGACTGCTGGCCGTCGTGGGTGCGGTCGTCGCGCTCGCCACGGGCGCGGCCTGGGTCTGGGTGTTCCCCGCGTTCTTCGTGCTGCTCGCGCTCTGGCTGCTGTGGCTGGTGCCGCGCCAGGTGCACGCGATCGGCTACGCCGAGCGGGCCGACGACCTGCTGATCCGCAAGGGCATCATGTTCCGCACGCTCGTCGTCGTGCCCTACGGGCGCATGCAGTACCTGGACGTGCAGCGTGGCCCGCTGACCCGCGCGCTGGGCCTCGCGTCGCTCCAGCTCCACACCGCGTCCGCCGGCACGGACGCCAGCATCGACGGGCTGCCCGCCGAGGTCGCCGAGCGGCTGCGCGACCAGCTCGCCGCGCGCGGCGAGGCGCGGCTGGCCGGGCTGTGAGCGGCGGCGTGGCCGGGCCCGCCCCCGAGGGCGTGAGCGCGCCGCCGGCCCTCGCCTGGCAGCGGGTCCACCCCGTGACGCCGCTGGTGAAGGGCTGGCTCGTCCTCGTCGTCGTGGTCCTCGGGCTCCTGCGCTCGACGGCGGAGCAGGGCGGGGGCGACAGCACCCGGTTCGCCCTGCACCACCTCGCGTGGGTGGTGCTCGGGGTCGCGGCGATCGTCGTGGTGGCGGGCGCGTACTCGTGGCTGGCATGGCGCGTGACGGCGTACGCGATCGACCCGGACGCCGTGCACATGCGGTCGGGGATCCTGTTCAAGCAGCACCGCAAGGCCCGGCTCGACCGGATCCAGGCGATCGAGGTGCGTCAACCCCTCGCCGCGCGGATCTTCGGGCTCGCGGAGGTCAAGGTCGAGGTCGCGGGCGGCGACGGGTCGGGCGTGTCGATCGGCTACCTCACGGAGCGCACCGCCCAGGAGCTGCGCGCGGACCTGCTGGCGCGCGCGGCGGGCCTGGGGGCGCCGTCGTCGGGCGGGAAGCAGGCAGCGGCCATCGCGGCGCCCGTCCCGGGTGCCGACGCGGCGGGCGAGCCGGACCGCGTCGCGCCGGCGCCCACGGTGGGTCAGGGCGCTGCGCCGACGCTCCACGCGGCCGAGGCCCCCGAGCAGCCGCTGTTCGAGGTGCCGTCGGGGCGGCTGGTCGCGTCGACCTTCCTGACCGTCGAGGCGTGGGTCCTGGTGCTCGTCGTCGTGGGCGCGGTCGTCGCGGCCACGGCTGCCCGGACCCCGCTGTCCTGTTCAGCTTCCTGCCGATCGTGATCGGCTTCGGCTCCGCGCTCTTCGGCCGGTTCAACCGGTCGTTCGCGTTCCGCGCCGCGACGTCGCCCGACGGCATCCGGCTGCGTCACGGGCTCACCGAGACGCGTGCGCAGACGATCCCGCCGGGCCGCGTGCAGGCCGTCGAGCTGGTGCAGCCGTTCCTGTGGCGCCGGTTCGGCTGGTGGCGCGTGCACGTCAACGTGGCCGGCTACGGGCGCGAGGCGAACGCGAAGGGCCCGACGACGGTGCTGCTCCCCGTGGGCTCGCGCGCCGAGGCGACGACGGCGTTGTGGCTGGTCCTTCCGGACCTCGGCACGCCGGACCCGCTCGCGCTGCTCGGGGAGGCGCTCGACGGCGCCGGGCCGAGCGACGCGTTCACGGCCGCGCCCCGGCGGTCGCGCTGGCTCGACCCGGTCGGCTGGCGTCGCAACGGCTACGCGGTCACGGCCCGAGCCGTGCTCGCCCGCAGCGGCCGGGTGCGGCGTCGGCTCGTCGTGGTGCCGCACGAGCGGACGCAGTCGCTGGGACTCGAGCAGGGGCCGCTGCAGCGCCGGCTCGGGCTGGCGTCGTTCGTCCTGCACTCGACGCCGGGGTCCGTGCACCCCGACGTGCCGCACCTCGACGCCCGCGACGCCCGCGTGCTGCTCGACGAGCAGTCCGTCCGGGCCCGCGAGGCGCGTTCCCAGGACCTCAGCGAGCGGTGGCTCCAGCCGCCCGGGGCGCGCGCATGACGGCGGGCGGCGGGCCGGTGCGGCTCGGCGTGGGCGTCGTCGGGGCGGGCCGCGTGGGCGCGGTCCTCGGCAGCGCGCTGCGGTCGGTCGGGCACGCCGTCGTCGGGGCGAGCGGGGTCTCCGAGGCGAGCCGGGAGCGCATCGACGTCATGCTGCCCGGGGTCCCCGTGCTCGAGGTCCCCGAGGTCGTCCGGCGTGCCGAGCTGGTCCTCCTCACCGTGCCCGACGACGAGCTCGCGCCCCTGGTCCGGGGCCTCGCCGACGTCGGGGCGTGGCAGCCGGGGCAGCTCGTCGTGCACACGGCGGGCAGCCAGGGCGTGCGGGTCCTCGACCCGGCCCGGGCCGCCGGGGCGATCCCCCTCGCGATCCACCCGGCGATGACCTTCACGGGCACCTCCCTCGACCTGTCCCGGCTCGAGGGCACGACCTTCGCCGTCACGGCCGCCGCCCCGGTGCTGCCCATCGCGCAGGCGCTCGTCGTCGAGCTCGGCGGGGAGCCCGCCGTCGTCGCCGAGGAGGCCCGCCCGCTCTACCACGCGGCCCTCGCGCACGGCTCCAACCACCTCGTGGTGCTCGTCGCGCAGGCCGCGCAGGCGCTCGCGGCAGCCGGGATCGAGCGGCCCGGCCGGGCGCTCGGCCCGCTGCTCGGGGCCGCGCTCGACGGCGCGCTGCGCTACGCGGACGTCGACGGGGCGACGGAGCCACGGGCCGACGGCGGGGTGGACGTGCCGGTCGCCAACCCGCTCGGCCTCGGCGCGCCCGGTGCCGCCGCGATCGGGGCCCTCACCGGCCCCGTCTCGCGCGGCGACGTCGGGACGGTGCGCGCCCACCTCCAGGTCCTCGGCGCGCAGGCCGCCGACGCACCCGACCTGCCGCCCGCGTACCGGGCCCTGGCGCGCGGCGCGACCGTCCGCGCCCTCGCCGCCGGCCGCATCGGCGAGCGGCAGGCGGCCGAGCTGCTCGACGCGCTCACGGAGCCGGCCTCACCCGCCGCACCCCACGACGCCCCACCCGCCCCCGGTCCGGAGAGTGACGCATGACCAGTCCGCTCGTCGCCTCGACCGTCGCCGACCTCGACGACGCCCTCGCACCGTTCGACGCCGCCCGCGGCCCGGGCGACCGACCCGACCGGCCCCGCCGCGCCGTCGTCATGACCATGGGCGCGCTCCACGAGGGGCACCTCACGCTCGTCCGGCGCGCCCGCGAGCTCGTCGGACCGGCCGGGCAGGTGGTCGTGACCGACTTCGTGAACCCGCTCCAGTTCGGCCCGGGCGAGGACTTCGACCGCTACCCGCGCGACGTCGACGGCGACGTGAGGTTGCTCACCCCCGAGGGCGTCGACGTCGTCTTCGCGCCGCACCTCGACGAGATGTACCCCGACGGCGACGCGCTCGTCCGGGTCAGTGCCGGCTCGCTCGGCACGATCCTCGAGGGCGCGGCCCGGCCGGGGCACTTCGACGGCATGCTGACCGTCGTCCTCAAGCTCCTGCACCTCGTCCGGCCCGACGTCGCGCTCTTCGGCGAGAAGGACGCTCAGCAGCTCCTCCTCGTCCGCCGCATGGTGCGTGACCTGGACGTTCGCACCGAGATCGTCGGGGTCCCGATCGTCCGCGAGCCCGACGGCCTCGCGCGGTCCTCGCGCAACGCCTACCTCAGCGCCGACGAGCGGACCCGCGCCCTCGCGCTCAGTGCGGCCCTCCGCGCGTCGGCGGACGTCGCCGAGGCGGGTGGCAGCCCGACCGACGTCGTGGGAGCCGCCGCGACCGTGCTCAACGACGCCGAGGGCGTCGTCGTCGATTACCTCGCGCTCGTCGACCCGACTACCGTGGAGGACCTGACCCTCGCCGGAAGCGTCGCGTCGGGTCCGGCGTTGTTGCTGGTGGCGGCACGTGTCGGCTCGACCCGGCTGATCGACAACACCACGGTCCGGCTCGCGTAGCGCGCCCGCCGGCTGCGGCCCACCGGCACCATGCCGACGTTCCATGACCACTTCGCACTCGGAGGCACAGCACTGTGACCCGACGCCCGCACGAGCGTGCGACCACGCTCCGGCGTCCGATGATGATCGCCAAGATCCACCGGGCGACCGTGACCCAGGCGGACCTGCACTACGTCGGTTCGCTCACCGTCGACTCCGACCTGCTCGACGCCGCGGACCTGCTCCCCGGCCAGCAGGTCGACGTCGTCGACGTCGCCAATGGCCACCGGCTCACCACGTACGTCATCCCCGGCGAGCGGGGCAGCGGCGAGATGTGCATCAACGGCGCCGCCGCGCACCTCATCAAGCCCGGCGACCTCGTCATCGTCATCGCGTACGGCACCCTCGCCGACGACGAGGCCCGCACCTTCGTCCCCAACGTCGTCTTCGTGGACGAGCACAACAAGATCGTCGAGATCGGCGACGACCCGGGCCAGGTGCCCGGAGGGTACGGGCTCGAGCCCAGCGGGGTCCCGTTCGAGCAGGTGCAGGGGAGCGAGGGCGTCCTCGGCACCCGTTCCCAGGGTTCGCCCCTCGCCGGCGACGACGCCCTGGCCGCCTGGTAGTGGCCCGCCTCCACCGGCGGCTGCGCGCGCCGCAGCCGGGCTGGACGGCGTCCGCCGACGTCGTCGTCGTGGGCAGCGGGATCGCCGGCCTCACCGCGGCTCTCGAGCTCCGGACGCGCGTGCCGCGGGTGCTGCTCGTCACCAAGGGCGCGCTGTCGTCCGGGTCGACCGTGTGGGCGCAGGGCGGCATCGCCGCGGCGCTCGACCCGACCGACTCGCCCGAGGCGCACCTCGCCGACACGCTCGCCGCGGGCGGTGGGCTCTGCGACCCGCGGGCCGTCGAGGTCCTCGTCACCGAGGGCCCCGCGCGCGTCAGCGAGCTCGTCGCGCGCGGCGCCGTGTTCGACACCGACTCGGGCGGCGGCATCGCTCTCGGCCGCGAGGGCGGGCACCACGCCGACCGCATCGCGCACGCCGGCGGCGACGCGACCGGCGCCGAGATCTCGCGGGCCCTCGTCGCCCAGCTCGAGGCCGTCCGCACCGACCCCGGCATCGAGGTGATCGAGAACGCGCTCGTTCTCGACGTGCTCACCGGCAGCCCCGGGCCCGACGGGCGCGCGCCGGCCTGCGGCGTCACCCTCCACGTCCGCGGGGCGGGGTCGCGCGACGGGGTCGGGGCCGCGCTCGCGCCCGCCGTCGTCCTCGCGACCGGCGGTATCGGTCAGGTCTTCCGCTCGTCCACGAACCCGCCCGCCGCCACCGGAGACGGCATCGCCGCCGCCCTGCGCGCGGGCGCGAGCGTCGGTGACCTCGAGTTCGTCCAGTTCCACCCCACCGTGCTCTGGCTCGGGTCCGGCGCGAAGGGCCAGTTGCCGCTCATCTCCGAAGCCGTCCGCGGCGAGGGCGCGGTGCTCCTCGACGAGCTCGGCACCCGGTTCATGCCCGCGGTCCACCCGATGGCGGAGCTCGCGCCCCGCGACGTCGTCGCCCACGCCATCGTGCGGCAGATGGCCGCCACCGGCTCCGACCACGTCCTGCTCGACGCGCGCGGCCTCGCCACCGCACGGGGGCGAGACTTCCTCGCGCGCCGCTTCCCGACCATCACCGCGCGCCTCCTCGACGCCGGCATCGACTGGACCGAAGAACCCGTGCCCGTGGCCCCCGCGCAGCACTACCACTCCGGCGGCGTCGTGACCGACGTCGACGGACGGTCCGACGTCCCCGGGCTCTACGCCGTCGGCGAGGTCGCCTGCACCGGCGTCCACGGCGCCAACCGGCTCGCCTCCAACTCGCTCCTCGAAGGGCTCGTGTTCGCGACCCGCGCCGCCCGTGACATCGCCGCCCGCCTCGCTGCGGGCGACCTCGTGCAGCACGAACCCGTCGAACGGGACGGCGCGCCCGGCCTCGTGCCCGCGGCCGCCCGCTCCCGCGTCCAGGCCATCGCCACCGCCGGGCCCGGCGTCATCCGCGACGAGCGCGGACTCCTCGGCGCCCGCACCCACCTCGCCGCCGTCCTCGACGCCGCCGACGAGGGCGACGTCGTCGCCGAACCGCAGCTCGCCGAGTGGGAGACCACCAACGTGCACCAGGTCGCGTCGGCGCTCACCGAGGCCGCGCTGCGCCGCACCGAGAGCCGAGGCGGGCACTTCCGGTCCGACTTCCCCGCGGTCGACCCCGCCTGGGCGCGGCGTGTCGTCGTGCGGTTGGGCGACGACGGGGAGCTCGTCGTCTCCTGAGCCCGGCTCGCTTGCTGTGGTCGGGGTTGCGGGCCGTCTTCCGTTCGCCATCGTCCCGCTCGCCGAGGTACCTCGCGCGGAGGACTACGTCGCGGAGCGGATAGCGTGAGGCCCGTGACCGAGACCTCGACGCCGTCCACCACCCGCTCGCCCGCGTTCGACGACGGGCTCGACCCGGCGTGGGTGGCCGCCGTCGTGCGCACCGCGCTCGACGAGGACCTCGGGGCCGAGCCCGGACGCGACGTGACCACCCAGGCGACGGTCGACGTCGGCGCCCGGGGGACCGCGGACCTGGTCGCACGCGAGGAGGGTGTCGTCGCGGGGCTCGTGGTGGTGCCGGAGGTGCTCGCGCAGGTGGCCCGGCGGTTCGGGCTCGAGGCGCCGGCCGTGACGTTCGTCGCGCGGGACGGCGACCGGGTCGGTCGGGGCCAGGTGCTCGCGACCGTCGAGGGGCCGACCCAGGCGCTGCTCGTCGCCGAGCGGACGCTCCTCAACCTCGCGAGCCGGGCGAGCGGCGTCGCGACCCACACGCGCCGCTGGGCGGACGAGCTCGAGGGGACCGGAGCGCTCGTCCTCGACACCCGCAAGACGACGCCCGGGCTGCGCGCGCTCGAGAAGTACGCGGTCCGGGCGGGCGGTGGGACGAACAAGCGCATGGGCCTGTACGACGTCGCGATGGTCAAGGACAACCACGTCGTCGCCGCCGGGTCGGTCGCCGCGGCAGTCGCGGCGGTCCGCGAGCGGTTCCCCGAGGTCGCGGTCCAGGTCGAGGCGGACACGACCGAACAGGCGGTCGAGGCGGTCGACGCCGGCGCCGACTTCCTCCTGCTCGACAACATGCCGACGCCCGTCCTGGCCGCCACGGTCGCGGCGGTCCGCGCCCGGCAGGGGACCCCGGCGTCGGGCGTCCCTGGTGCGACCGTGCCCGAGCACGTCGAGCTCGAGGCCACCGGCAACCTCACGCTCGACCGCGCCGCCGAGGTCGCGGGGACCGGCGTCGACTACCTGTCGGTGGGGGCGCTGACCCACTCGTCGCCGATCCTTGACCTCGCCCTGGACCTGCGCGCATCCTGACCGGACGCCCGAATGGTCCGTCCTTCGGGTGCTCGCAGGCGTCGCCCGTAGAATCACGGGGTGACTTCCCCCGACCCCGCGCGTCCCGCCGTGCCCACGAGCTCGCCCGCCACGAACACCCCCGAGGCCGCCGCGGACGACCTGCCCGAGCAGCTCCGGATCCGCCGCGCCAAGCGCGACCGGCTGATCGAGGAGGGCACCGCGGCGTACCCGGTGTCGGTCCCGCGGACGCACACGATCGCCGAGGTCGTGGCGGGTTACGGGCACCTCGAGGCCGGCCAGGAGACCGACGACGTCGTGGGTGTCGCCGGCCGCGTCGTGTTCCTGCGGAACACGGGCAAGCTCTGCTTCGTGACCCTGCAGGACGGCGAGGGCAACCGACTGCAGGGCATGCTCAGCCAGGCCGTCGTCGGCGAGGAGTCGCTCGCGCGCTTCAAGGGCGACGTCGACCTCGGCGACCATCTCTTCCTCCACGGGCGCGTGATCAGCTCCCGCCGCGGGGAGCTGTCGGTGTTCGCGGACGAGTGGACGATCGCCGCGAAGGCGCTGCGCCCGCTCCCGGTGCTGCACAAGGACCTGTCGGAGGAATCGCGCGTCCGGCAGCGTTATGTCGACCTGATCGCGCGCCCGGCCGCACGGGACATGGTGCGTTTCCGCGCGGCCGTCGTGCGTTCTCTGCGTGAGAACTTCCACCGGCGCGACTTTCTCGAGATCGAGACCCCGATGCTGCAGACCGTGGCGTCCGGTGCGGCGGCCCGTCCGTTCGAGACGCACATGAACGCGTACGACATCGACCTGTTCCTCAGGATCGCCCCGGAGATCTTCCTCAAGAAGGCGGTCGTGGGTGGTGTGGAACGCGTCTTCGAGATCAACAGGAACTTCCGCAACGAAGGCGCGGACTCGTCGCACTCTCCGGAGTTCGCGATGCTCGAGGCTTATGAGGCCTACGGCGACTACGACACGATGGCGGCGCTGACGCGGAACCTCGTGCAGACGGCGGCGCAGGACGCGCTCGGCACCACGACGGTCACCCTGCCGGACGGCGAGGAGTACGAGCTCGGGGGCGAGTGGACGACGCTCACGATGTACGGGTCGCTGTCGGAGGCGCTGGGTGAGGAGATCACGCCCGAGACGTCGGTCGAGCACCTGTCGAAGCTCGCGGAGCGCCTCGAGGTCGTGCACGACCCGAAGCGCGCCAGCCACGGCAAGCTCGTCGAGGTGATCTGGGAGCACCTGGTGGGCGACCACCTGGTGGCGCCCACGTTCGTGCGGGACTTCCCGGTCGAGACGTCGCCGCTCACGCGCGACCACCGCACGATCCGCGGGGTCGTGGAGAAGTGGGACCTGTACGTGCGCGGCTTCGAGCTCGCGACGGCCTACTCGGAACTGGTGGATCCGGTGATCCAGCGCGAGCGGTTCGAGGCGCAGGCGCTCCTCGCGGCAGCCGGGGACGTCGAGGCGATGCGCCTCGACGAGGACTTCCTCACGGCGATGGAGTACGCGATGCCGCCGTCGGGCGGCATGGGGATGGGAATCGACCGGCTGCTCATGGCGCTCACGGGCCAGGGCATCCGGGAGACGATCCTCTTCCCGCTGGTCAAGCCGGCGCAGTGAGAACGATGGACGAGCTGCTCGGCCGAAAGGTGGCGTGACGATGGTCGGTGTTCTCGAGGCGGTCATCCCCTCGATCGCGGTGGGCCTGATCTTCTGGCTCGTGATGCGCTTCGTGGTGCGCGCGGACCGCAACGAACGGAATGCGATGGCGGCGTTGTGGGCCAAGGAGGACCTGCAGCTCGCCGAGCGGCGCCTCGCGGCCTCGGAACCGGGAACGGTCGGTACCCAGCCGACGACGGAGCCGCAGAAGCCGGAGTGACCTGCCGGCTGCTGGGCTTGCCCGGCACGCGGCGGTGGTGGCGAGCGACGTCGTTGTGAAGTCGGTCGTTGACCACGGATCCCGGGCGGATGGTGCAGGGTTCGAGGGGCACCCGTCTCAGGCGCGGCCGTGGACGTGGTCCCAGAGGGTGATGAGGCCGAAGGCTGCCGCCCCGACGGACGGCGCGACGATGTAGAGGGCGATGTCGAACCTTGCATCGCGGTAGCGCACACCGTGGCGCCGGGCCCACGCGAGCTGGGCTGCGGCGAAGCGGAACACGACGACGCCGAACAGGATGGCGGCGGCGGCGAAGATCGTGACGAACGCGATCGTCGCCACCCAGGTCCCTGCACCCCAGTGCGTCGCGTCGCTGGCACGGTGGGTCGCACCCCAGAGGGACGCGACGGGCAGGGCGATCCCGAAGATCGTCATCAGGATGCCCATGCCAACCCCTCCCCACGGGCTGGTGGGGCCCTGGAGCGTGCCCGCGCCGTTGCCGTTGAACCAGCCTTCGTGGGGCATGGGTTCGCTAGGCATCTGCGGGTTTCCGTCGGCGTCGAGGGGTAGATCAACCGACTCGGTCGCGGACTCCGTGCGGTCCCGCCCGTGTGGGTCTCGTGCGGCGAGTCGCCCTGCGGACGTTCGGGCCTGGGCCGATGACGACTCGTCAGGATGATGACCACGATCATGACGATGATCAGTGCACCCACGCCGCACACGTGCAGCATGAGGTCCCCGGTGCGCTGATGGGCAGGCGAACGCACGACGAGATCGACGAAGAGCGCGCCGAGCACGACCATTTCCGCGGTGAGAGCGATTCTCCTTTTTCCCGACACAGCCCTGATCCTAGTGTTGTCGGTGCTGCTTCTCCGGCCGGCTCGTGATTCACCAACGGCGGAGCGCATGAGGAGACGCGGCTGTCGGGCCACCCACGGGGCCTTTCGTCAGGCACCGGCATGTCACTCGATGAACATCTTCATCCCTGGCTCGCCGAGCGGGAGCCGCGTCGCTCGCGCATTTTCTTCGGTAGGGAATCCGCGAAGTGCTTGCGCGTCGTCTTTGACGTCGCGCACCGTGGGTGGCATCATCTTCAGGTCTGTTGATGCAATATTCCTACAATGCAGGAATCGTGAGGTGCCCTTGTGGCTCAGAAGGTTCAGGTCCTCCTCGTCGACGATCTCGACGGTGGCACGGCCGAGCAGACGGTGACGTTCGCGCTGGACGGCGTCTCGTACGAGATCGACCTCAACGACAAGCACGCCGCCGAGCTGCGTGAGGCCCTCGCGACGTGGATCGGTCACGCGCGCAAGGTGACGGGCCGCGCCGCCGCACGCCCCGCCCGCCGGTCGGCCCGTGGCGGCGCCTCCGAGGCCACGCAGGTCCGCGAGTGGGCCCGCGCCAACGGGTTCACGGTCTCGGACCGCGGCCGCATCCCGGCCGACGTCAAGGCGAAGTACGACGCCGCTCACTGAGCTGCATTCATCGAGCGACGCGACGGCGTCCAGGGGTCCGGCACCGGTGGTGCCGGGCCCCTGCCGCGTCTGGCTACGCTTTCCGCATGACCTCTCCGACCGTCGAGCCCCCAATGTCCGACGTCCGCCGGCTCTGGCTGGGGACCTACCCGGCGCCGGGGACGCCGTCGGGCAGCGGGGAGGGCGTGTGGCGCGTGGACCTGGACGTGACCGCGGGCCGGTTCGACGGCGCCCGCCAGGTCGTGGTGACGCCGTCGCCGTCGTTCCTGGCGCTGTCGCCGGACGAGCGGACGCTCTACGCGGTGGGGGAGACGGCCGAGGGCATGGTGTCGGCGTTCACTGCAAGCACTGTCAGCACCGTGGCCACAGGGGCTGCCGTCGACGGCGACCGGCTCGAGCTCCTCGCGACCCTGCCGAGCGGCGGAGCCGACCCGTGCCACGTGGTCGCCCGCGGGGACGCGGCGTGGGTGGCGAACTACTCGTCGGGCACGTTCACGACGGTCCCGGTCGGCGGCGACGGTGCGTTCGCGGGCGAGCCGGCGGTGCACCCGGGGAGGGCACGGGACCGGTCACGGACCGGCAGGAGGGCCCGCACGCGCACTTCGTCGCCCCGACGCCGGACGGCTCGGCCGCGTGGGTCGTGGACCTGGGTGCGGATCGGGTCCGCCGGTACCGCGTCACCGCCGACGGCGCGGGCGTCGAGCCCGCCGGCACGGCGGTCGCGCTGCCCCCGGGCACCGGCCCGCGCCACCTCGTCTTCGGCGCGCCGGGGACGCCGGGGGAGGGCTTCGCGTTCGTCGTCGGCGAGCTGGACGACCGCGTCCACGTGCTCGCGCTGCGCACCGACGACGACGGCCTCCTCGCCGCCGACGCCGTCACCTCCGTCCCGGCGTGCGTCACGCCCGGCCCGGAGGGTGTGGGGGCGTTCCCGTCGCACGTCGCGCTGAGCTCGGACGGGACGCGGCTCTACGTCGCCGTGCGTGGCCCGGACGTCGTCGCGGTCTTCGACCTCGTGCGCGACGACGCCGGCGTGCGCCTCGTGCACCGCTCGGATGCCGCGCTCGAGGGCGTCTGGCCCCGCCACTTCGCGGTCCTCGACACCGCGGCCGGCGACGTGCTCGTCGTGGCCGGGCAGAACTCGTCGACGCTCGAGGCTCTGCGGGTCCGGTCCGACGGCGGCTCCGACCCGCTGGCGTCGCTGTCGCTGCCGAGCCCGGCGTGCGTCGTCGAGCGGCGGATACTGGAGGGGTGACCGACCCCCGCCGACCGCTGCGCGTCGCGATGCTCAGCGTCCACACCTCGCCCCTCGACCAGCCCGGCACGGGCGACGCGGGCGGCATGAACGTGTACGTGACGGGACTCGCGCGGGCCCTGGCCCGCGAGGGGGCGACGGTCGAGATCTTCACGCGCCGCACGTCGGGCGCGCAGCCGGACGTGGTCCCGCTGGCCGACGGCGTGTGCGTGCGCCACGTGAGCGCGGGCCCGTTCGAGGGCCTCGACAAGAACGACCTGCCCGGTCAGCTCTGCGCCTTCACCGCGGGCGTCCTGCGCACGGAGGCGTGGCGCGAGGCCGGCTGGTACGACGTCGTGCACGCGCACTACTGGCTGTCCGGGCAGGCGGGCTGGCTCGCGGCCGACCGCTGGGACGTCCCGCTCGTCGGGACCATGCACACGCTCGCGCGCGTCAAGAACGCCGCCCTCGCGCCGGGGGACACCCCGGAGCCGGCCGGCCGGGCGATCGGCGAGGAGCAGGTCGTGGACGCTGCCGACGCGCTCGTCGCGAGCACCGCGCAGGAGGCGCACGAGCTCACGAGCCTGTACGGCGCGGACCCGGAGCACGTGCACGTCGTCGAGCCGGGTGTCGACCTCGACGTCTTCCGGCCCGCCCTGGTCTCGACGGACGGCCTCGACCGCGGTGCCGCGGCGGCGGTCGTCGACGCCGACCGCCGCGCCCGCCGGGCCGCGCTGGGACTGCCCCCGGACCGTCCGCTCGTCCTGTTCGCGGGCCGCGTGCAGCTCCTCAAGGCCCCCGACGTGCTGGTCCGTGCGCTCGGCGTGCTGCGCGACCACGAGCGGCTCGTCCCCACGCTCCTCGTGCTCGGCGGCGCGAGCGGCCGCCCGACGGCGGTGCGGGAGCTCCAGGCGCTCGCCGCGCAGCTCGGCGTCGAGGACCGGCTCGTCGTCCGGCCCCCATCCCCGCGGACGAGCTCGCCGCGCACATGCGCGCCGCGGACCTCGTGGCGGTCCCGTCGCACTCCGAGTCGTTCGGGCTCGTCGCGGCCGAGGCGCAGGCCGCGGGCACGCCCGTGGTCGCGGCCGCCGTCGGCGGGCTCCCCACCGTGCTCGACGACGGCGCGACGGGCGTTCTCGTGGGCGACCACTCGTCGTGGACCTGGGCCGAGGCGATCGGCGGGCTGCTCGACGACCCGGAACGCCGGGCCGCGCTGCGCGAGGCCGGGCTCGCGGCCAGCCCACGGTTCGGGTGGGACCGCGCCGCGAAGGAGATGCTCGCCGTCTACGCGGACGCTCGGGCGGTCAGGAACGCTCGAGCACGAACACGGGGATGACGCGGTCGGTGCGCGTCTGGTACTCCGCGTAGTCGGGGTAGGCCGCGACGGCACGCTCCCACCACAGGTCCCGCTCGGCACCGTGCACCTCGCGTGCCGTGTAGTCGTGACGCTCGGGGCCGTCCTGCAGCTCGACCTCCGGGTGGGCGACGACGTTGGCGTACCACTGCGGGTTCTTCGGGGCGCCGCCCAGCGAGGCGACGACGGCGTAGGCGCCCTCGTGCTCGACGCGCATGAGCGCGTTCTTGCGGACCTTGCCCGAGCGTGCGCCCGTCGTCGTCAGGATGATCACGGGCATCCCCCGCAGCGTGGTGCCCTTCGTGCCGCCCGACGACTCGTACAGGGCGACCTGGTCGGCGGTGCGGGCGGACGTGCTGGGTACGTACTCTCCGGTCAGCGGCATGTCCACGGAACGTCCTCGCCGCACGCGCGCATTCCGGGTGCGGCAAAATGGGTTCCATGACCTACACCCTCGTGCTCCTCCGCCACGGCGAGAGCGACTGGAACGCCAAGAACCTGTTCACCGGCTGGGTGGACGTCCCCCTCACCGAGAAGGGCACCGAGGAGGCGAAGCGCGGCGGCACCCTCCTCACGGAGGCCGGTGTGCTGCCCGACGTCGTGCACACGTCGCTGCTGCGCCGCGCGATCACGACGGCGAACCTCGCCCTCGACGCCGCGGACCGCCACTGGATCCCCGTGAAGCGGAGCTGGCGCCTCAACGAGCGCCACTACGGCGCCCTGCAGGGCAAGGACAAGAAGCAGACGCTCGAGCAGTTCGGCGAGGAGCAGTTCATGCTCTGGCGCCGCTCCTACGACGTCCCGCCGCCCGCCATCGAGCCCGGCTCGGAGTTCTCCCAGGACACCGACCCGCGCTACGCCGACGCGCCGCAGGTCCTCACCGAGTGCCTCAAGGACGTCCTCGAGCGTGCGCTGCCGTACTGGGAGGGCGAGATCGTCCCCGACCTCAAGGCCGGCAAGACCGTCCTCGTCGCGGCGCACGGCAACTCGATCCGCGCGCTCGTGAAGCACCTCGACGGGATCTCCGACGACGACATCGCCGGCCTCAACATCCCGACGGGCATCCCGCTGCTCTACGAGCTGGACGAGGACCTCCAGCCCGTCACCCAGGGCGGCACGTACCTCGACCCCGAGGCCGCGAAGGACGCCATCGCGGCGGTCGCGAACCAGGGCCGTTGAGCCCCGCGGCTCGCTGACCCGACACGCGTGAGGCCCGGCACCCTGAGGGTGCCGGGCCTCACGTCTGGCCCGTCCCGTTGAGCGCCCCGGTCCCGCTGAGTGCGTAACTTTTGTGCGACACGCCCGGCGTGTCGCACAAGAGCTACGCACTCACGGAGGGGTGGGGGCTTGGGGTCAGGCGAGCTCCGCCGGCTCGCCCGTGACCAGGTAGGCGATGCGGCGCGCCACGGAGACCGCGTGGTCGCCGAAGCGCTCGTAGTAGCGCGACGCGAGCGTCACGTCGATGGTCTCCTGGACCGAGCCGATCCAGTCCGCCGACAGCAGCGCGCCGAACGTCTGCTCGTGGAGCACGTCGAGCAGGTCGTCGTCCCGCTCGACCGTCGTGGCGAGCGCGAGGTCGCGCGTCTCGAGGAGTGCGGTGGTGCGGCGCGCGACGCGGGTGGCGGCGTCGTGCATCTGGGTGAACGTGTCGGTGACGGTCGGGGGCAGCGCGTGCGCCGGGTAGCTGCGGCGCGCGAGCTGGGCCAGGTGGCGTGCGAGGTCGCCCATGCGCTCCAGGCTGGAGCTGATGCGGAGCGCGGTCACGACGACGCGCAGGTCGGTCGCGACCGGCGCCTGCTGCGCGAGCAGGCGGACGCACTGCTCGTCGAGCTCGCGCTCGCGCCCGTCGATCTCGCGGTCGGACGCGATGACCTCCTGGGCCAGGGCGAGGTCGGCGGTCAGGACGGCCTGGCCCGCGTCCGTGATGGCGCGCTCGACCAGCCCGCTCATCGCGGTGAGGTCGTCACCCACCTGGCGCAGCTCGGCCTCGAAGATCTCTCTCATGCGCGCCACGGTCCCACGCGCGGGCGCCCGCCGTCCGGCTGCTCGGTGAACGCCCGGCCGACGGCTGGTGAACACTTCGCGGCAGGTGACCATGGGGTGGACCTGCGGCCGGGCCGGGTGTCGCACGTCCGTACGCTGGTGGGGTGGAGTTCTTCGACGGGGGCTGGAGCGCGCTCGCGGCCGGGCTGGTGGGCCTGCTCGTGGGCGTGTCGGCCGCGCTCGCCTTCCGGACGAGCGAACGGCAGCGTTCCCGCCCTGCGCGCACCCCGCGTCCCGGTGCCGAGGAGACCACGCCAGGCCCGGAGCTGGACGAGGGCCTCGTC
The DNA here is from genome assembly GCF_030161555.1 of Luteimicrobium album. Classification (GTDB taxonomy): domain Bacteria; phylum Actinomycetota; class Actinomycetes; order Actinomycetales; family Cellulomonadaceae; genus Luteimicrobium; species Luteimicrobium album. The sequence goes on along the minus strand of NZ_BSUK01000001.1, from coordinate 634,625 downwards.
CGGGCGCTCGCGGTCCTCCGTTCGGCGGCCGTCGTGCTCGACGACGAGGACCGGGTCGTGCGTGCCAGCCCGCCCGCGTACGCGCTGGGCGTGGTCCGGTCGTCCGAGGTCGCGCACGCCGCGATCCGCGATCTCGTGGCGGCGGTCCGCCGGGACGGTGTGATCCGCGACGAGGAGCTCGAGCTGCCCCGTGGACCCGTCGGCCGGGGGACCGTGGTGCTGCAGGTACGTGTCGCGCAGGTGACGCCCCACCTCCTGCTCGTCCTCGCCGAGGACCGCACGGAGGCGCGCCGCACCGAGGCGATCCGCCGTGACTTCGTCGTCAACGTGTCGCACGAGCTCAAGACCCCCGTGGGTGCTCTCGCGCTGCTCGCCGAGACGGTGCAGGACGCCGCCGACGACCCCGAGGCGGTGCGCCGCTTCGCCGGCCGCATCGTGACCGAGGCCGAACGGCTGTCCGCGCTCGTGCACGAGATCATCGAGCTCTCCCGCCTGCAGGCCGCGAGCGCGGCCCAGCAGGTCACGGTCGTGCCGGCGCGCGCCGTCGTCGACGAGGCCGCGGCGCGCGCCCGCACCACCGCTCAGGCCAAAGGCGTTCGGATCTCCGTCGGAGGGGACCTCGACGCCCGCATCTACGGCGACCACGCCCTGCTCGTCACGGCGGTGCGCAACCTCCTCGACAACGCGGTCGCGTACTCGGGCGAGCACTCCCAGGTGTCCGTCGGGGTGCGACAGGCCGACGACCTCGTCGAGATCGCCGTCGTCGACGAAGGCATCGGCATCGCGCCCGAAGACCAGGAGCGCGTGTTCGAGCGCTTCTTCCGCGTGGACCCCGCCCGGTCGCGGGCGACAGGGGGCACCGGGCTCGGCCTCAGCATCGTCAAGCATGTCGCCGCCGACCACGGTGGCGACGTGACAGTCTGGTCAGAGCCGGGGCACGGCGCGACGTTCACGCTGCGCATCCCCGCCGCGCCCGACGACGTCCCCCGAGCTCGGCCCGACGGCGCCGATGACCTCGACGGGCCCGACCGACCGATCGACCGAACCAAGGAGGTGGATGCGTGACCCGCATCCTCGTGGTGGAGGACGAGGAGTCCTACCGCGACCCGCTCACCTACCAGCTCGAGCGCGAGGGCTTCGACGTGGCGTCGGCCGCGACCGGCCCCGACGCGCTCACGGCGTACGACGCGCTCGAGCCACAGGGCGGCGTCGACCTCGTGCTGCTCGACCTCATGCTGCCCGGGCTCGACGGGACCGAGGTGTGCCGCGAGCTCCGGCGCCGCGGCGACGTGCCCGTCATCATGCTGACCGCCAAGGACACCGAGATCGACAAGGTCGTCGGTCTCGAGCTCGGTGCCGACGACTACGTCACCAAGCCCTACTCGTTCCGGGAGCTGCTGGCGCGCATGCGAGCCGTGCTGCGCCGTCGCGCCGCCGCCCAGCCGTCCGCGGGTGCGGGGACGCAGGCCCCGACGAGATCGACGACGACGTCCTCGAGGCCGGCCCCGTCCGCATGGACGTCGACCGGCACACCGTCACGGTCAGCGGCGAGCCCGTGTCGTTCCCGCTCAAGGAGTTCGAGCTGCTCGAGCTGCTGCTGCGCAACGCCGGCCGCGTGCTGACGCGCGGGCAGCTCATCGACCGCGTGTGGGGCTCCGACTACGTCGGCGACACCAAGACCCTCGACGTCCACGTCAAGCGCGTGCGCGCCAAGGTCGAGCCCGACCCCGGCAACCCGCAGCACCTCCTGACCGTCCGGGGGCTCGGCTACCGGTTCGTCGACGACGAGGACTGAGGTCCCGGCGTCGTCGGCTCCGCAGCGGGGGCGCGAAGTCCAGGACGGGCGAGCCGTCCACTGCGGTACGCGACGAGCGCCGTCGTGCTGCGCCGCGACGCGGGGCGGTGAGGCCCGCGTCGTGCGTGCGCAGCCGTGGGGTCGTCGGCCTGCGGTGTCACACCGGCGCTCTGGACGGTGGCCTGCGCGGTCGTGCCACGGAGCGTCCCATCCCTTTTCCCCTGCCGCTCGGCAGCGCCGGAGGCTCTGATCCTCCTGCTCCGACGGGCCGGGCGCCTCGATCGTCGGGTACTCCGTCGACGACGTGCCCGTGCGTCCCCGCTCTTCAGCTGCGCCGCACATCGCGCGCTGATGTCGCTGGGGACTCAAGGGAGCGCTCACTTTGTTCGTGCCAGGCTCGGGCGACACGATAGATCAGAGTGTTGAGATTCCAACGAAAAGTCAGGGGTTGTGGCGTCCTTGTCGCGCTGTTACGCTCATTGTGAGCGCTAACAACTGGGAATCCAGCAAGCGATGGCGAAGGTGGTGGACGCAGTGGTCCTCGAACCAGATCACGGGCTCGCGCTCGACGTGCGCGGGCTACGGAAGACCTACCCGGGCGTGGTCGCGCTCGACGGGGTGGATCTCCACGTCGAGCGAGGAGCGGTGGTCGGCCTCGCGGGCGCCAACGGGGCCGGCAAGTCGACCCTCGTCAACATCCTCTCGGGCGCGCAGGCGCCCGACGGCGGGGAGATCTGGGTCGACGGGCGGCCGGTGAACTTCGTGAGCCCGCACGAAGCCCGCGCCGCCGGCGTCTACACGATCTTCCAAGAGCTCAGCCTGGTGCCGCAGCTCTCCGTCGCGGAGAACATCTATCTCGACGAGCTCCAGGGTGGTCGCGTCGTGCGCCAGCGGGACCTCGAGCGGCGCTCGGTGGAGATCCTGGACTCGCTCGGTGGTGGAGTCGACCCGCGTGACCGCGTCGGCGACCTCAGTCTCGCGCAGCAACAGCTCGTCGAGATCGCGAAGGCCCTCAAGGGCCAGCCCTCGGTCCTCCTCCTCGACGAGCCGACCACCACGCTGCCGCCTCGCGAGGTCGACAAGCTCCTCGAGCTCATGCGGTCGCTCGCCACCTCAGGGGTGGGCCTGATCTTCATCTCGCACCGTCTCGACGAGGTGACGGCGATCTGCGACAGCGTCGAGGTCCTGCGCGACGGCCGTAAGGTCACACGGTTCGAGTCGGTCCCGGCGCCGCGCGAGATCGTCCGGGCGATGATCGGAGAGAGGTACGAGAACTCGCTCGCCGCGGCCGCCGCCGACACGGGCGCCGGCCGGATCGGCGGCCAGGTGCGCGGCGACGTCGTCCTCAGCGTCCAGGGGCTCGCCGACGGTCAGAGGTTCGGGCCGTGCTCGTTCGAGCTGCGCAAGGGCGAGGCGCTCGGCGTCACCGGGCTCCTGGGGTCGGGCCAGAACGAGCTGGCAGAGGCGCTGTTCGGGTCACGGCCGGTGAGTGCCGGAAAGATCCAGCGCCACGGGCGGGAGACACCCGTGCGCAGTCCCCGCGCGGCCGTCGCTGCCGGGATCGGCTACATCCCCGAGGACCGCAAGACGGAGGGCCTCGTCCTCGGCATGAGCGTCCGTGACAACACCACGCTCGCGTCGCTCGGTACCTTCTCCCACGGCGGCTTCCTGCGCCGCGCCCGAGAGCGGCACGCAGCGGAGAAGCTGGTCGACGAGCTGCACGTCAAGTGCACGGACGTCGGACAGAGGGTCGTGACGATGTCGGGTGGAAACCAGCAGAAGGTGCTGTTCGCCCGCTGGCTCGTCCGGTCCAGCGAGGTGCTCGTCATGGTCGAACCCACCCGCGGTGTCGACGTCGGGGCGAAGGAAGAGATCTACCGACTCGTCCGCGCCTACCTCGAGGGCGGCGGAGCAGTGCTGCTCGTCACCTCCGAGGTCGCAGAGGCGTCGCTGTGCGACAGGGTCCTCGTGATGTCGATGGGCCGGGTCGTCGCCGAGGCGACGCACGAAGAGCTCCAGAACAGTCGAGACCTGCTCGGCCACCTGCGCTGAGCCTTCTCGAGCCCACAAGTCCTCAAGGAGGAGGCAACCATGAGTTCAACGCCCGCCCGGTTCGACGGGGACGTGCTTCGCACGGGCCGTCGGATCCCGTTCCGACTCGGCACCCTCGGCTACCTGATCGTCGTCCTGCTGGTGGTCGGCATCATCGGGAGCCTGGTCTCCGAACACTTCCTGAGCGTCCGGAACATCGAGAACATCCTCGTGGCGGCTTCCGTCGTCGCGATCCTGGGCGTCGCGCAGTTCTTCGTCGTCGTGACGCGGGGGATCGATCTGTCCGTGGGCTCGATCGCGGCCCTGGCCACGGTGATCGTCGCGGTCCTGCTCCGGCAGGGCCACAGCGCGTTCGTCGCCGTGCTGCTCGCTCTGCTCGCATGTGCCCTCGCCGGCCTGGTCAACGGGGCGCTGGTGGTGTTCGGGCGCATCGCGCCGTTCGTCGTCACGCTCGCGATGATGAGCATCGCTCGCGGCGTCGCCTTCATCATCCAGGTCGGCACGCTCATCGTCATCAGCAACTCGTCGTTCCTGCACGTCTTCGGGGGCAAGACCGGTGCCGTGCCCAATCCCGTCCTCATCGCCGTCGTCGTCGCCGTGCTCGCGGCCGCGGTGATGCGCTTCACGACCGTCGGCCGGCGGCTGTATGCGTTCGGCGGCAACCCGGAGGCCGCGCGGCTGTCGGGACTGCCGGTCCGGCGTGATCAGCTCACGGCTTACGTCATCAGCGGGCTTCTCGCCGGCCTCGCCGGGCTGGTGCTCGCCGGGCGGCTTCAGCAGGGCAGCTCGCTGGTCGGCCAGGGGTACGAGCTGGACTCGATCGCCGCGACCGTCGTCGGCGGGACCTCGCTCTTCGGGGGTGTCGGTGACCCCATCAGCACCGTGGTGGGTGCGCTCATCATCGGCATGATCAGCAACATCATGAACCTCGCCGGGATCCAGTCCGAGCCCCAGCTCGTGATCCGCGGTGTCGTCATCCTGGTCGCCGTCTTCCTGACGTCCGGCGGCGGCACGGCGCTCCTGCGACGCGGCCGGGGTCGACGTCGGCGTGGCGGTGGCGCGGCAGACCCGGGCACGGCTCCGTCGCAGGACGGGATCGAGCAGGCACCCGGCGTCGTCGAGACCGCGTCGTCGCGGCAGTCCTGAGACCGGCCAGCGCCGGAGTCCCGGTCCCGACCGCTCACGGTTCAGGGATCGCTCCCCGGGCGTCCCCTGACGTCGACGCCCGGTGGCGGAACATCCCGTGGCCCGCCATTGAAAACCCAGCGCACGAAGACGTGCCATGAGGAAGGAACGACCATGCGAGTGCGTACCACGATTGCCGGCGCAGGCCTGTGCCTGGCGGTGGCCCTGACAGCGAGCTGCTCGAGCGATCCCGGCGCCGACGAGAAGAAGTCCGGCGACAGCATCGTCCTCGGCTTCTCCCAACGCCGCCTCGCCGGCAGTGACTGGTGGAAGACGCTCCTCCAGGGCGCGCAGGACCGCGCCAAGGAGCTCGGCGTCAGCATCGAGGTCACCGACGCCGGCGGCGACACCGTCAAGCAGAACTCCGACGTCGACACCCTCATCACGAAGGGGTCGACGCGATCATCCTGAACCCGCAGGATCCGACTGGTGTCGCGCCGGCCGTCGCATCAGTTGCGAGCGCACAGCTTCCCCTCGTCGTGGTCAATAGCAACCTCTCGGACGAGCTCGCACCCAAGCAGTTCTGCTATGTCGCCGAAGACCAGTCGGCTGTGGCCGAGAAGCTCGGCGCCACGATCGCGAAGGCGGCCATCAAGAAGTTCGGGGACAAGCCCGTCAAGGCTGTGGTCGTCGGCGGGTACTCCGGCGAGACCGTCACCCAGGTCCGCAACGACGGCGTCATCGCCGGCTACAAGTCCGTAGCGGGCGCGCCGAAGATCACGTACCTCCCGACTCGCTACGGCGAGTGGCTCCCCGACAAGGCCCTGACGCCCGTTCGCGACATCGCGACTGCCAACCCGGATCTCGACATCGTCTTCAACCTCAGCGACGTGATGCTCCCTGGTGTCAAGCAGGGGCTGACGGACGCAGGGATTCTCGACAAGACGTTGATCGGTAGCTACGACGGCCAGATGTCGGTTGTCAAGGAGATGATCGACGACCCCGACGGACCGGTCCAGGCGGACGCGTCGAACGAGCCCTACAAGCAGGGTCAGACGGCGGTCGACATGGCTGTCGACGCGGTCAAGGGGAAGTCTCAGGACGCGGTCTGCCCTGGCGGGCACCTCTGGGTCGACACGTTCCTCGCGACGCCAGCGGACGCCTCGAAGTACTACGACGCGAGCCGTTCCTACTGACGTCGTCGAGCCCCGGTCGCCGTATCCGGTGACGGGGTCACGAAACCACGAAGAAGGAGATGTGAGATGACTGAGCCCTACGCCGTCGTGGCGGTCTCGCCGCGCACCATCACCGTCAAGGAGAAGGGCGACGCGCTCCGCAACGTCCGGCGGATCAACGAGTTCATCGACACGGCCGTCATGGTCGGCGAGTGGCAGGGCGCCCCCGTGCGGCTCGTCGTGCTCCCCGAGATGGCGATTCAAGGGATGATCGCGAACACGCCGGGAAACCGCGAGCGCGAGCGTCACTTCGCCGTCACGATCCCTGGGCCGGAGACGGACGAGCTCGGCAAGAAGGCGCGCCAGCTCGACACCTACATCGCCGCCGAGCTGTACATGGTCAAGGACGAGGACTTCCCCGACCGCTACTTCAACGTGGCGTTCATCATCGACCCGTCCGGCGAGGTCGTCTACAAGCGTTATAAGGCGACGAGCGACGCGTACGAGGGCGGGATGCTCGGCAACATGAACCCGCACGACATCTGGGACGAGTTCATCGAGAGTCGCGGCGGCGACGTCATGGACGCGATCTTCCCGGTGGCACGGACGGAGATCGGCAACATCGGGATCGCCATCTGCCACGAAGGGGTGTACCCCGAGGTCGTCCGCGGGCTCGCCATGAACGGCGCCGAGATCATCATCCGCCCCACTTTGATCGAGCCCGCCATCATGCAGGGCGGCTGGGAGATCCAGAACCGTGCGCACGCGCTCTTCAACGCCGCTTACGTCGTCGCGCCGAACCTCGGACCAGAGGTGCGGGAAGACGGGAGCATGCAGGACCTGTTCGGCGGCCGATCGATGATCGTCGACCCTCGAGGGACGATCGTGGCGCAGCAGACCGGATGGACCAGCGGCGACTCGTTCGTCTGCACGACCATCGACCTCGAGGCGCTCCGCCGCCATCGGATCGCGAACGGCTTGCACAACCAGTTCAAGGACCTCCGGACCGAGCAGTACCGCGCGATCTACGACCGCCCCATCTACCCGAAGAACCAGTACGCCGCCGCGCCACCTGCCGAGGGCTGGCTGGACCGGGAGAAGCAGACGCGCGCGCGAACGATCGAGCTGCTCGTCGATCGTGGCGTCCTCACTCCTCCGTCGCGGGCGACGGACGAGCACTGAGCCGGGGTTCGGTGGGCGGATGCCGGGGCATCCGCCCACCGGGGAGGAGGAGGGGATGAACGGTACGCGGATCGTCGTGCTCGGCACCGGTCGGTGGGGACACGTCTGGTTGGACGTCCTCGACGGCCGGACGGACGTCGAGATCGTCGGCGCGGCCGGCCGCACCGGAGCACCGGAGCACGTCGGGCGTGCGGACGGATACGTCGAGTGCCCGGACTACGAGGACCTGCTCGACCGCGTCGACGCGGATGCGGCCGTCGTCGCCCTCCCGGCCGCGCTCCACGCCGAGGCCGTGCGGCGCTGCCTCGCCCGCGGGCTCCATGTCCTGTGCGAGAAGCCCGCCACGACCTCGATCGACGATCTGCGGTCCCTGCTCGACGCCAGCGCCGGTCGGCCCGACCGCGTCGTCGTCGTGGACCAGAACTACCGGTCCCGGCCGTGGGCTGCCCGTGTCCGACGCGCGGTGCTCGCACACGTCCCGGAGCCGGTGCACGTCTCCGTGCGGTTTCGGCGACCGGCGTTCCTGGAGCCGGGCGTCGCGAAGATGCCCAGGCCGCTGCTCGACGACATGGCGGTCCACCACCTGGACCTCGTCCGGTTCGTGCTGGGCACGGACCTCGTCCGTGTGGCCGGGCGTCTCGGGCGGGCGGCGACGTCCCCGTACCCCGGTGCACCCGACCTGGACGCCCTTCTCGAGACGAGCACCGGGATCCCGGTGCTCTACGAGGGGAGCTGGGACTGTGACGCGACGGTGACCGGCTGGGAGGGCGAGTGGGAGGTCCGCGACAGGGTTCGGGTGCTGCGGGCGACCGCGGGTGAGCTCACCCTCACGACGCGATCCGGGACCGAGGTGCTCTGGCAGGAGGAGACGCCTGCCGACGACGACGCCCACGACGATCTGACGCGTGTCCTCGACACCTTCCTGAGTGCGGTGCGGGGCGGCGCGGAACCACCGACGAGCCTGCGGCGCAACGCCAACACGGCTGCGGCGGTGCTCGCCCTCGCGCGCTCGGTCGAGACGGGTGCTCCCGTCCACGTCAGGGATGGGCGATGAAGCCAGGCACGACGGTGACCGACCGAGCCGTGCGCATGATCGACGTCGCACGGTTGGCCGGCGTCTCCCAGCAAACCGTCTCACGGGTGGTCAACGCGCATCCGAGCGTCTCGGCAGACGTTCGCGCGCGAGTGGAGCGCGCGGTCGCCCAGCTCAACTACCGGCCCAACCCGGCCGCACGGGCACTCGTCACGAGCAGGTCCATGAACATCGGTGTGCTCTCGTACGGCCTGGCCCAGTACGGCCCGTCGGTCGTTCTCACCGGGCTGGTCGAGGAAGCGCGCGTCCACGGCTACGCGACCATGCTCGCGGGCCTCGGCGACCTTGACCCGGCGTCCGCGCGCGCCGCCTTGGGCCACCTGGTCGACGACGCCGTCGACGGCATCGTCCTGCTCGCCCCGGTCGAGCCCGCCATCGAGGTGGTGCACCATCTCGAGGTCGCTGTCCCGCTCGTGGAGTTCGCACCCGGCCGAGGCAGCGAGCGGTCGGCGTTCGGCCTCGACGAGGTGCTCGGCGCGCGCCTCGTGACGGCGGCGCTGCTCGATCTCGGACACGAGACCGTGATCCACGTGACGGGCGCGCCCGGCTGGCTTGGGACCGAGGCCCGGCTGGGCGGCTGGCGTGAGGCGCTATCCGATCGCGGCCGCGTGATGCTCGCGCCCCACGTCGCCGACTGGTCCGCCGCCTCGGGATACCAGGTCGGGCAGGTGATCGCGCGCGAGAGGGCAGCTACTGCCGTCTTCGCTGCGAACGATCAGACCGCGATCGGCGTCATCAGAGCGTTGAAGGAGCACGGCGTGGCCGTGCCCGGAGACGTCAGCGTCGTCGGGTTCGACGACATCCCCGAGGCCGCCTACGTCGATCCTCCGCTGACGACGGTGCACCTCGACTTCGCGTCCCTCGGGGCGCTCGCGGTCCACGCGCTGCTCGGGGCAATGGGGGACGACGAGGCGGGCGCGGCGCGCAGCACGCCCGTGCCGCGCGTCGTCACGAGAGCCAGCAGCGCACCACCGGGATGACGTCCGGTGTCCGAGCTATCCCTACGACGATGTGAGGAAAGAGATGGAACGCAGAAGACTCGGAAGGACCGAGCTCGAGGTGTCCAGCCTGTGCCTCGGGACGAGCGCCCTCGGCAGCTTCCCCGAGCAGTACGGATACGAGATCGACGAGGACACTGCCGTCCGCACCGTGGAGCGGGTGTTCGACAGCGCGTGCACGTTCCTCGACACGTCCAACGAGTACGGTCACGGCGAGGCGGAACGTCGGGTCGGACTCGCGGCAGCGGGGAGAGGGGGCTATCCCGACGGTTTCGTCGTCGCGACCAAGGTCGATCCTCTTCCTGGGAGCGCCGACTTCTCCGCGGCGCGGGTACGACGCTCCGTCCAGGAGAGCCGCGAGCGGCTCGGTTTGGACGTGCTGCCGCTCGTCTACCTCCACGACCCGGAGAAGATCTCGTTCGAGGAGGCGACGTCCGCCGGCGGGCCCGTCGAAGCCCTCGTCGAGCTGAGAGAAGAGGGACTGATCCGCCATCTCGGGGTCGCAGCCGGACCGATCGACCTCGAGCTGGCCTTCCTGAAGACGGGCCACTTCGACGTGGTCCTGAGCCACAACCGGTTCACGTTGATCGACCAGAGTGCGGAACGGTTGATGGACGAGGCCGTGGCGACGGGGGTGGCCTTCGTCAACGCCGCCCCGTTCGGCGGCGGGATGCTCGCACGCGGCCCGGCGCAGGTGCCGACGTACTGCTACCGACCCGTGGACCGCGACACGTTGGCACGGGCACACGCGATCGAGCGCGTCTGCTCCGAGCATGGCGTGCCCCTCGCGGCCGCGGCACTCCAGTTCTCGACCCGAGACCCACGGGTCACGTCCACGGTCGTCGGGATGTCGAGACCGGCGCGGGTCGACGAGGTGCTCGGGCTCCTCGAGACAGTCGTGCCGGACGAGCTTTGGGACGCGCTGCGACCCCTGGTGGAGCCGGGTGCGGTGGGAGTCCTCGCGTGAGGCGGCGTCTTGCTGGTCACGAAGACACCAACGAGTGAGAGAGCGGTGAGATCGATGAACAGGGCGAGGAAGCCCGAGCCGGTCGACGTGGTGATCGTCGGTTCGGGATCAGGAGGAGCGACGGCGGCCAAGGTCCTGTCCGAGGCGGGCCTGCGGGTGGTCGCTCTCGAACGGGGACCGTGGCTGCGCCCCGACCATGCATCGGGGGACGAGCTGAAGTACCTCAATCGGAACTACTTGTGGCAGGACCCCAAGATCAAGCCACGCACGTTCCGGACCGACGAGTCCGAGAAGGCGGTCGTGACCAACTTCTCCGCCACGCCGCAGGTCGTGGGTGGCGGCACGACTCATTGGGGCGGGATGGTGCCGCGGCTGTCGCCGACGGACTTCCGGATGCGAACGCTCCTGGGTGACGTCGACGGTGCCTCGGTGGTCGACTGGCCGATCGGCTACGAGGACCTCGAGCCCTACTACACCAAGGTGGAGTGGGAGTTCGGGACGTCCGGGCTGGGCGGAGCCAACCGCTTCGAGGGCCCGCGGACCCGCGACTACCCCACCCCCGACGCCACTGAGCCGGATCGGCTACCGCTTCGCCAAGGGCATGGCGGAGCTCGGGCACTCCACGTTCCCGATGCCTACCGGTGCGGTCTCACGGCCGTACCGCGGCCGGCAGCCCTTCTCGGAGAACGGGTTCTGGCAGCAGTACCCGGACCCGGGCACCGGGAAGTCGTCGACGCTGATCACCTTCATCCCCGACGCGCTCGCCACCGGACGATTCGAGCTCCGGACCGACTGCTACGTGAGGGAAGTCGTCGTCGGACGTGACGGGCGCGCCACCGGCGTCCTGTACCAGGACGGCGCAGGGAACGAGCTCCTGCAGGAGGCCAAGGCCGTCGTCGTGTGCGGCGGCGGGATCGAGACGCCGCGGCTGCTGCTGCTGTCGCGCTCGGCGCAGTTCCCGGACGGGCTGGCGAACGGGTCGGGGATGGTGGGCCGTCACGCGACCTTCCACCAGTACTCGTTCGCGATCGGCCTGTTCGACGACGAGGTATCCGACCCGCTGTACGGGTTCTCCGGCCACTACAACAACCTCGCGTCGATGGACTTCTACGAGACCGACGCGTCGCGCGGGCACGTCCTGGGGTCGTTGATCTTCCCGTCGATGATCGGGCACCCGGTCAACTGGAGCTTCCCCGGGCGCCCGTCCTGGGGGCAGGCGAGCAAGGACGCGGACCGCGACTTCTTCAACCACTCGATGAAGATCGGCGTCCTCCTGCACGACCTGCCCGTCGAGTCGAACCGGGTGGACCTGGATCCCGACGTCGTCGACGCCTGGGGGCTCCCCGTCGCCCGGATCACCCACACCCCGCACCCCAACGACTACGCGCAGGAGAGATGGCAGGTGGCGAAGAACGGAGAGATCCTCGAGGCGGCCGGTGCCAGCCGGGTGATCCCTGTGAACATGGAGCGCATCACCGGCAACACGTCGCACGAGCTCGGCACGGTCCGGATGGGCGATGACCCGGCCACGTCGGTCGTCGACCGTTGGTGCCGGTCGCACGAGGTGGACAACCTCTACGTCTTCGACGCCAGCGTCTTCCCCACGGCCACGGGCATCAACCCTGCACTGACGATCATGGCGAACTCGTGGCGGTGCTCGGAGCACATCGTCCGGTACGACGCCCGCGGCTGGACCGACTGAGGCAGCAAGGAAGGAGATCATCATGGGACAGGCCGACTGGGTGGTGGTTCCGCTCGACGCCAACGCGTCGGACGAGCCGCTCTACTTCGACGACCATGCCTGGAGGACGATCGAGGCGGCGACGGCACGGATCATCCCGACCGACCGTCAGCCGGGAGCACGCGAGGCCCGCGCGGTGCGTTTCATCGACCGCATGCTCGCAGGGACGCAGTTCGTGTACGCATCGGCGGACGGTTCCGGCTTCCTCCGGATGGACGGGCTCGAGGAGAAGGCGTGGCTCGAGCGGGTCGAGACACGCCGGGCGCTGTACGACGACGGCGTCGTCCGTCTCGACGAGCTCGCACGATCACGATTCGGGCAGCCGTTCGTGTCGCTCCGGGAGGAGGAGCAGGACGCGGTGCTCGAGGAGCTGGGCGGGCCCAAGCCGGCCCGATACCGTCTCGACGGGGCCGAGGCCGGCGGGACCGGCGGCGCCCCGGCCGGGAACCAGCCGATGGACGAGGACCTGCTCGACTTCTTCTCTCTCCTCGTCCTCAACACCCGCCAGGGTTTCTACGCCGATCCTGTCTACGGGGGCAACGCCGGCGGCATCGGCTGGCGGGTCATCGGGTTCGACGGGCCCGAGACGCTGCGTGCCACGACCGATGGGACGTACACGACGATCGACTACCTGATCGTCGACGCGCAGTGGCCTTACGAGAACGACCCGCGCGTCACTCGCGCCGGCTGGCGCTAGTAGCGGACGGGCGGGCCCGGACGGCGATCGTGCCGTTCGGGCCCGCCCCGGCACGGGATAATGGGACGGTGACCTCGACGACGCCCGCACGAACCGCCCGTCAGCGCACCTCTGGTGACGGTGGGCGAGCGGGCGGATCGCGGGCCCGGGCGACGGGAGGCCCGCCGCGCATGCTCGACGTGGCACGACTGGCCGGAGTGTCGCAGCAGACGGTGTCACGGGTCGTCAACGACCACCCGAACGTCAGCGACGACGTCCGCCAGCGGGTCGAGGAAGCGATCCAGAGGCTGGGATACCGACGCAACTCCACGGCCCGTGCCCTCGCAACCAACCGGACGATGGGCCTGGGCGTCGTCTGCTTCGCGCTCTCGGTGAACGGCCCCGCCGACGCCCTCTTCGGGGTTACCGACGAGGCGCGTCGGCGTGGCTACTCGACCCACCTGACGCCCTTGGACGACCTCGACCGTGCGAGCCTCCAGCGCGCGCTCGACCAGTTCCGGCTCGATGCCGTCGACGGCGTGGTCGTGCTGGCTCCGATGGCAGAGGTCGTCGAGGTCATGCGTGGCATCTCGGTCGGGCTACCCATCGCCGTCTTCGAGCAGGGCATGGCCTCGAGCGCGTCGTCGGTCGGGATCGACGACGTGTACGGCGCGCAGCTCGCCACGCGTCACCTGATCGAGCTCGGGCATCGGGAGGTGCTCCACATCGCGGGTCCCGTGGGGTGGATGGCGAGCGACGCGCGTGCACGGGGCTGGGACAGCGAGCTGAGGTTGGCGGAGCGCACGGGACGCGAGATGATCCGGGCAGACGACTGGAGCGCCGCGGCCGGTTACGCGGCCGGGCGAAAGTACCTTGAGCGCAGCGGCGCGCCAACTGCGGTCCTGGCCGCCAGCGACCGCCTCGCACTCGGGTTCGTGAAGGCCCTCCACGAGGCGGGAGTCCGGGTGCCGGACGACGTGAGCGTGGTGGGCTTCGACGATATCGCGGAGGCGGGGTACTTCGAACCGGCGCTGACGACCGTGCACTTCGATTTCGTCGCCGTCGGACGAGAAGCTGTGGCACGAGTCGTGGCGGCGATCGACAGAACCGAGAGCACCGGTCCGGACGCGTTGTCCGTCCCCGAGCTCGTCGTCCGCAGCTCTACGGCCCCGCCCCGCCGAACCGGGTGACGGCGGCCTCGCCGTCAGCCCCGAGGTAGCCAGACCCGCATCGTGCTCGGGCCACGGTTCGCCCAGCGGTGGTAGGGCACGAGCCGGCACTCGACGGAGCGGACGGCGCTCGGGACCGGCAGCGGACCGTACGGCGCGCCGTCGGGCTCGGCGAACGCGACGCTGGTCGCCTCGACGAGGGCGCCGTCCCCGTCGGGCCGCGGTGGGAGCATCGGGTCGACACAGAGCGTCTCGAGGTCCACGCCGTCGGGCAGGTCCACGGACTCCGCGCACAGAACCAGAGGACCCCGTTCGACGGCCACGGTGCCGCGGACCGCGTCGATGCGCGGGTCGGGATAGGTCCACCGCGGCGTCAGGGGGAGCCGCAGCACGACGACGTCCCCGGCCGCCAGGTTCGAGACCACGTGGCCCGGACCCTGGGCGCGCGCCACCCTCCCGCCGTCCTCGACGGTGGCGCCCTCGGCCCAGACGGGGACGCGCAGCGTGAGGTCCCACGGCCGGTCGGGGGCCTCGACGACGGTCACCGCCACCACGCCGTCCGCGGGGTAGCGGGTCGCGATCTCGAGACGGACCGTGCCGCCCGCGAGCTCGGCCCGCACCTGCCCGGTCACGTACTGGAGGAGCTGGACGCCGTCGTCCGACACGGTGGCCACGTACGTCGCGAGCTGCGCGAGCGTGCGGGCGACGTTGGGCGGGCAGCACGACACCTCGAACCACGGCGCCCGGAGCTGCGCGTGGGCGCGGGGCTGACGGCGTCGGGGTCGGTCTCCTGCGCGGCGACCCGCTGCTGGAGCGGGTTCGTGTAGAAGAACGCCCGGCCGTCCTCGCGGGGTGACGTGGCGACGACGTTGTACAAGGTCCGCTCGATCGTGTCGGCGTAGCGCAGGTCGCCCGTGCGCAGCAGGAGCCGCCACGCGACCATGACGGACGCGACACCCGCGCACGTCTCGCAGTAGGCGCGGTCGGGCGGGAGCTCGTAGTCGTCGCCGAACGCCTCGTCCTGGTGGTGCGAGCCCATCCCGCCGGTCAGGTACGTCCGCCGCTCGAGCGCGCGACGGTACTGGCGTTCCACGGCCTCGGCGAGCGCGGCGTCGTCCTGCTCGACGGCGGCGTCGACGGCCCCCGCGGACAGGTACAGCGCCCGGACGGCGTGCCCGCGCAGGTCGGTGGCGTCGAGGATCGGGACGTCGTCCTGGAAGTAGGCGCGGCCGAACTCGACGTCGGGGAGGGTGTGGTGGCCACGCCGGTCGAGGAACAGCCGGGCCTGCGCGAGGTACCGCTCGTCGCCGGTGGCCCGGTACAGCTCGACCAGCGCCGGCTCGATCTCGGCGTGCCCGCACACGCCCTGGATGCCGTCGGGGCCGAACGTGTCGCAGACGTGGTCCGCGGCGCGGAGCGCCACGTCAACGAGGCGGTCCCTCCGGCCGGTCCGCAGCCGCGCGACGGCGGCCTGGAACAGGTGGCCGTAGCAGTACAGCTCGTGCCCCCAGTCGAGCTGGGTGTAGCGCGCGGGCTGGCCGGGGTTGCCGAACCGCGTGTTGAGGTACCCGTCCGGCTGCTGGGCCGCGGCGACGCGCGCGACGATCCCCTCGAGCCGCGTCTCGAGCGCCTCGTCGCCGGTCCGGCCGATCTCCCAGGCCATCGCCTCGAGCAGCTTGTAGATCTCGGAGTCGGAGAACTCGCGGCCGCGCCGCGTCGTCGCGACGGTGCCCGCGGCCACGGCGTCGAAGTTCGCGAGCCAGCCGGTACGCTCCTGCCAGGCCGCGATGTGCGGGACGATCGCGTCGTGGTTGAGCGTCTGCCGGTCGGCCCAGAACCCGGCGTCGATGCGGACGTCGTCGAGGCCGAGCGGTCGCAGGGCGCCCGTGCCGGGGAGACGGGGGCGATCACCTGACGGTGCCGGGACCCGGTGGGGCGAGGGCTCGACGTGGTCAGTGGAGTCACGTTGGAAGTCATCCCTTCACCGCGCCTGACGTGAAGCCGCGGATGTAGTAGCGCTGGAGTGCGAGGAACAGGACGATCGCCGGGAGCGTGAGCACGACCACGCCGGCCGTCGTCGAGCCGTAGTCGATGACGCCCATGGTCTGCTGGCGCATGTTGACGAGGGCGAGGGGAGCGGCGCCTTCTCGGTGCTCAGCAGGTACAGCGAGACCATGAAGTCGTTCCACGCGGCCAGGTAGGTGAACAGGCCGACGGTCACGATCCCGGGGCGGACGGCGGGGAGCATGATCCGGTAGAACGCCTGGAACGCGTTGCAGCCGTCGATGTAGGCGGCCTCTTCGAGCTCGCGCGGGATCGTCGCGAACGAGTTCCGCATCATGAAGATCGAGAACGGGACCTGGAACAGCGTGAGGACGAGCGCCACGCCGATCAGCGAGTTCTGCAGGTGGATGTCCTTCATCCACACGAGCAGCGGGATGAGCAGGGCCGCGTAGGGGATCATCATGACCGACAGGACCAGGACGAACAGGGCGCTGCGCCCACGGAACCGGAACCGCGCGAACGCGTAGCCGCCGGTCGCCGCGATGACGATCGTGACGACGGTCGCGCCGACCGACACCACCAGCGAGTTCTTCAGGTACGTCGGGAAGCCGAGCCCGTACCTGAACATCGTCGTGTAGTTGCCGAAGCCGAAGCCGTCGGTCTGCGCCGTGCCGGGGCTCGGCGAGACCGAGCTCACGACCGCCCAGACGAGGGGCAGCATGAAGACGACGGCCATGACGGTGGTGAGCGTGTAGGCGGCGGACCGGCCGGCCGCGTTGGACCTCTTCATCGCGGGACTCCTACTTCTCGTCCGCGTCGAGCTTGAGGGCCCGGAGCTGGATCATGTTGATGATCACGAGCGCGAGCAGCAGCAGCACGGACAGCGCGGCGGCGAGGCCGAGGTCCTTGCGCGTCTCGAACGCGTCGCGGTAGATGAGCTGGACGATCGTGAGGGTCGAGTTGTTCGGCCCGCCCTTGGTGAGGATGTAGAACTGGTCGAACGCCAGCAGCGAGCCGGTGATCGACAGGATCATCGTCATCGCGATGGTCGGGCGCAGGAGCGGCAGCGTGATGGAGCGCAGGGTCCGCAGGCGACCCGCGCCGTCGATGCGCGCAGCCTCGTAGACCTCCGACGGGATGGCCTGCAGGCCGACCATCGTGAGCAGCATGTAGTACCCGGCGAAGCGCCAGACGACGAGCACGACGGTCGCCCAGAGCGCACCGCCCGGTGTGCCGAGGATCGAGGCGCCGGCCTCCGTGCCCGCGACCTTCTCGAGGATCCCGTTGATCGGGCCGACCTGCGGCGAGTACAGCGCGTAGAACAGCAGCGACGCCGACGCGATGCCGAGCGCCGAGGGCACGAGGATCGCGGTCCGCAGGAACGTGTTCCAGCGGCGCGACTCCTGCACGAGGAGCGCGAGCCCGTAGGCGATCGGCATGAGGATCAGCGTCGTCAGGGCCGTGTACTTGAGCGTGAACCCGATCGACTTGCCGAGCAGCGGGTCGGAGAAGAGCTTGGTGAAGTTGTCAGGGAAGTTGCCGCCCTGGGCGCCGCCCAGCAGCGTCCAGTGCGAGCACGCCATCACCACGACCACGACGACCGGCGCGACGAACAGGACGACGAGCAGGAGCGCGGTGGGCGAGGCGAAGAGCCAGCCGCGTCGATTCTCGAGCTGGGTCGCGGTGCGACGTCGTCGTCCGGACGACGACGTCGCGAGGGGCGACGGCGCCACCACCGGCTCCGCGTAGGTGGACTGGCTCATGGGGACCCTCCGTTGGGCGGGTGCGCGGCGGGCGGTGCCTCGGGGCTCCCGCCCGCCGCGCGCGTGCGGTGGACTACTGGCCGAGCGTCGACGTGATGGCGTCGTTGTCGCTGTCGACCTTCGACGCGTCACCCCAGACGGCATCCTGGACGAGGATCTGCCAGGGGCTGCCGGCGGCGTTGAACGCCTCGTTGAAGTTCACCGCGATGGGCGTCTGCCCGTCCTTGATGGTGCTGTTCGCGATGACGGTGCGAGGGTCGGCGTCCTTGTAGCCGTTCTCGAGCACCTTGAGGTTCGACGCCGTGTCGTTGTTGTCGGCGAAGACCTTCTGCTGCGCGTCCTCGGTCATGAGCCACGACAGGAAGTTCCAGGCCTGAGCCTCGTGCTTCGAGTCCTTGGAGACGCCGATGGCGTCGCCGCCGAGGAACGTGGAGGAACCGCCGTCGACGCCCGGGATGGGGGCGACGCCGATGTCGAACTTCGAGGTGTCGAACAGTGCGCTCACGGCCGTGGCCGGGTACTGCATCACGCCGATCTTCCCGTTCTGGAACGGCGCGGTCCACGTCGCCCCGGTCTCCTCCTTGGAGCCGGCGCCGAGGCCGTTCGGGGTCTTGGCGAGGTCCGCGTAGGCCGCGTAGAGCTTCTTCGCGGAGTCGCTCGCCATGAGGGACTCGGTGCCCTCGTCGTTGATCGCCTTCTCGCCGTTGCCCCAGATCATGGGGAAGAGCGTGAAGACGAGCGCTCCGCCGGACTGGCCGGCCAGGTAGGTGCCGGCGACGTCCTTCTTGCCGAGCTTCGCGACGGCCATGGCCTGGTCCTCGAACTCCTGGAGGGTGGTGGGGCCCTTGTCGGGGTCGAGACCGGCCTCCTTGTAGAGGTCCTTGTTCCAGACCATCACGGAGATGTCGGTGACGAACGGCAGGGTGTGCTCCTTGCCGTCCACCGTGCCGGCCTTGATGTGGCCGGACTGCAGGTCGGCCTTCTCGGGGAGCGAGTCGATCTGCTTGGTCAGGTCCATGAAGATGCCCTGCTCGGTCCAGTAGGGGACGCGGACGACGTCGCCTGCGAGGATGTCGGGCAGGCTGCCCGTCTGGACGGCCGCGCCGACCTTGCCCTCGACGTCGTCGTTGGGGAGGAGCTCGAGCTTGACCTGGTTCTTGTGCGTCTTGTTGTACTCGTTCACCGCGTTGGTCGCCTGCTTCTCGAGCGGGGCGCGCGACCACATGGTCAGCGAGGTGCCGTCGTCGGTCCCGCCGGTGGGGATCGCCGACGCGGCCTTGTCGTCGTCTCCGCCGCTGCTGCTGCCGCAGCCGGCGAGGGTGAGCGCGACGCCGGTGACGGCGGCCACCGCTCCCAGGGCGATCCGCCCGCGGCCTCGCCCGTGTGCGTTGTGCTTCATCGTGTGCCTCTCACTTCTCGACTCTGAGATCCGGCTGGCCTGGGGCCGCGGCGCCCGCCTGCTGTCCACGGCCGGTGCATCTCGAAACTACCGAAATGCTTTTCGCGGACGCTAGCATCGTGACTACAGCACGTCAAGCAGGACAAGGGGTCGGGTTCTGTTAACCTCGGCGAAAACCTTGCACGGTGACCTCGGACAGGGGGCTCAGGATGGTGGAGAAGACCAAGCCGGCCACGCTCGGCGACGTGGCCCGGCTGGCAGGCGTGTCCATCGCGACCGCGTCGAAGGCGCTCAACGGGCGGGCGCAGGTCCGCGAGTCGACGCGTGAGAAGGTGATGCGGTCGGCGGAGGCCCTGTCCTTCGTGCCGAACCCGCTCGCGCGTGGCCTGCTCTCGGGCACGACGGGGACCGTCGGGCTCCTCACCTCCGACCTGGAAGGCCGCTTCTCGATCCCGATCATGATGGGCGCCGAGGACGCCTTCGGCGCCGGCTCCACGTCGGTCTTCCTGTGCGACGCGCGTGGCGACGCCATCCGCGAGCAGCACCAGGTCCGCGCACTTCTGTCGCGCCACGTCGACGGGCTCATCGTCGTGGGGGCGCGCCCGGACCCGCGCCCGTCGCTCGCCGGCGACATCAACGTCCCCGTCGTCTACGCGTACGCGCCCTCCGAGGACCCCGACGACTCATCCGTGACCAGCGACAACGTGCAGGGCGGGCGGCTCGCGGCCGAGCACCTGCTCAGCACGGGTCGCCGGTCGATCGGCATCGTCACCGGCGACCGCGGCTACGGTGCGGCCCACGACCGGCTCGCCGGTGCGCTCACCGCGCTGCACGACGCCGGCGTCGAGCCGGTCCAGGACGCCCTGTTCGGCTCGTGGTCCGAAGGGTGGGGGCGCGGGGCCGCGCGGGTGCTGCTCGAAGCGCGCCCCGACCTCGACGGGCTCATCTGCGGCAGCGACCAGATCGCCCGCGGCGCGATGGACGCGCTCCGCGAGCTGGGCCGCGAGATCCCCGACGACGTCGCCGTGATCGGACACGACAACTGGGAGGTGCTCGCCATGAACGCGCGTCCCCCGCTCTCGACCATCGACATGAACCTCCAGGAGCTC
Source organism: Luteimicrobium album (assembly GCF_030161555.1). GTDB lineage: Bacteria > Actinomycetota > Actinomycetes > Actinomycetales > Cellulomonadaceae > Luteimicrobium > Luteimicrobium album. The sequence goes on along the minus strand of NZ_BSUK01000001.1, from coordinate 614,377 downwards.
GGCCGCCGGGCCGCGGGGATGCTCTTCGACGCCATCGGCGGCTCGCCGACGCACGGCGTCGAGAAGCTGCCGTGCCGGCTCATGGTGCGAGGCTCGACGACGCCGACGAGCTGAGGGCCGTCGGTTCCGCTCCGTCTGCGGTGGCGTCGCGCGTCCTGTGGTCGGGCCGTGCGTCCTGTGGCTTGGTCGGGTGGGGCGGGTGGGGTGCGCGCGGTCTTCCATCCGCCTCGCTCGTTCCTCGCTTCGGCTCCCGCCAGACCCGCCACGACCGCGCGCACCCCACCCGCCCCACCCGCCGCCGTCGGCCCACCTCCACGACCGGTCACCCGCCCAGGACCTGCAGCGGCGCCCGGTTCGGCGTCGGCGAGCCCCGTGCGCCGACGCTGACAGCGCCGCCTCGCGCGTGCACCCGGACACCAGGTCGACCAGAGGCCCACGGCGCCCAGCATGGGATCAGCAGCCACGTCACTTCGGGCGCGGCCGGCGTCGTCGTCGGCGAGCGAGAGGGCGCGATCGGCAGCGTCCGGGCGTATTCGGTGCCGATCGTGACCGGTCACGACGGCGCGCGTCACCGTCGGCGTCGGAAACGCGAGACGACGGCCGAACGGGTGGGTGCGGGGAGGTGGTGAAGGGCGTCAAGGAGTGCGCACGGCCCCCGGGCCGAAGCACGACAGCCCGAACCACCTCGCCGCACCCACCCGCGGACCCGGCCACCATCGTGAACGACCGAAAACACCGAAAACCATTGCGTCACTCTTTCGGGTATGGCATGTTCGACGCTGACCAGCCCATCTCGACGAGGAGAGAGCATGCACGCGCACCGACGAACGCGCAGTTCAGCCAGGCTGTCAGGGAGGTCAGGGCCAGGAGGAGCGGCGTCGTCGCTGTCGGCCCTGGCCCTCCCCACGGGAGGCGCAGCCGCCCGTCTGACCGCCGGCACAGCAGCCGCCGCCCTGGCGGCGACAAGCCTTTTCGGTCTTCTGACCCCGCAGCGCGCGGACGCGGCGAACGCCGACATCGGCTTCCCGACGTTCTCCGGCAGCGACCACCCCGTGCCCGACGAGGGCACCGGCTTCCACCCCCAGGGTCAGCTCCAGGCCATCTTCGACGCCGACAAGGCCGCAGGCGCAGGGACCGACACGGCCCACGACTTCTGGATCGACAAGATGCTCGCCCGGACCGGCAACCAGCCGGGCGGCTCCAACGGCGACGCCAACCAGTACCTGTTCTCGCGCGGTCGTGCGGTCTTCATGAAGACGCACACCCCCGGCACCCTCGGCTTCGGTGGCGAGGTGGCGTACTGGGAGACGATCTCGGGCGGCACGGGCGCCTACACGCTCAAGGTGCTCGTCGACGGGAAGCCGGTCACGCTCACCGAGGTCCCGGCGGAACGCAAGCAGACGCCGTCGTACTGGCGCTCGACGTTCACCAGCGCCGACAAGACCCTCAGCGTGGTCGAGACGAAGTTCATCACGCAGAACGACGTGGCGATCACCGAGCTCGCGGTGAGCTCCGCGGACGGCAAGGCGCGGACCGTGACGGTTCAGGCATCGTCGGCGTTCGCGACGCAGAAGGACGGCGACGAGCTGACCGGCTCCGTGACCGCGCTCAACAACATCACGACCGTCTTCCCGCGGCTGTCGGGCGACGGGTTCACCCCCGACGACGGCGCGTTGACCCGCGACCTGTCCGTGCCCGCGACGGGCTCGGTCACGACGAAGGTCCAGATGGGCTTCGTGACCAAGGAGATCCCCGAGTCGCGCACCGACTACGACACCTACCGCGACGCCACGCCCGCGGCCGCGTACACGAAGCACGTCACGGCGTACAACCAGTGGTGGGTCGACAACATCCCCTACCTGGACACGCCCGAGGACAACATCGACAAGACGCTCTTCTACCGCTGGTGGCTCCTGCGCTTCAACTTCCTCGACGCGAACGTGCCGGGCAACGACTACCAGTTCCCGACGTCCGTCGAGGGCGCGCTGGGCTACAACAACGCGATCGACCTGACGGCCGGCATGTTCATCGACGACCTCAAGTACCTGCGCGACCCCGCGTACTCGTACGGGACGTGGCTGTCGCAGGGCGAGACCGCCGGTTCGCAGGGCCAGTACCGCGACAACCCGGGGGACCCGGCGAACTGGAGCGCGAGCCACACGCAGTACATCTCCGAGTCGGCGTGGCAGTCGTACCAGGTCCACGGCGGCCCGGCGTCGGTCGCGGAGCAGATCGGCACCTACGCCGAGCGGGACACGGCGGGCGAGCTGGCCACGATGGACAGCAACCACAACTACCTGCTCGACACGAACTGGAACGCGTGGACGGGCAACGACGCCGACGCCGTGTCGTTCGACTACCAGCCGGGTCAGAAGCTCGACCGGCCGGAGAGCGCGTACGTGTTCAGCGGTGCCAAGGCCGGCGCCGAGGCGTTCCGGGTCGCGGGCGACGACGACCGTGCCGCCGCGCTCGACGACACCGCCCAGAAGGTCAAGGACGCCGTCCTCGACACGCTCTGGGACTCGAAGGACAAGCTGCTCTTGTCGAGCACGGTCTCGGGGACCCAGGTGCCGTGGAAGGAGATCAACAACTACTACCCGTACAGCGTCGGCCTCATGCCGAAGCCGGGTGACGCGGACTACACGGACGACTACGACGACGCCCTGCGACTCTTCGCGGACGACAAGGAGTTCCCGGTCTTCCCGTTCTACACGGCGGACCAGTCCGACAAGGCCGAGGCAGCGGCGGCGGGGCACCCGGGGAGCAACAACTTCTCGATCATCAACTCGACCGTGACGTTCCGGCTGTTCGACAGCGTCCTGCACAACTACCCGACGGACGCGATCGATGCGGACTCGTACAAGAAGCTGCTCTACTGGAACGCCTGGGCGCACTACCAGAACAACGGCGACAACCGGTACCCCGACCAGAACGAGTTCTGGTCCGACGGCAGCGCCGACCCGCAGAACATCGGCTACCGCTCCTGGATCCACCACACCCAGCTCGGCACCACGAACTGGACGATGATCGAGGACGCGATGGGTCTGCGGCCGCGCACGGACGACAAGCTCGAGCTGGACCCGATCGACATCGACTGGGACCACTTCGCCGCCGACAACCTCAGCTACCACGGCAAGAACCTCACGATCACGTGGGACGAGCCGGGCGGCACGAAGTACTACGGCGACGACGTGCCCGAGGGCTACTCGGCGTTCCTGGACGGCAAGCTCATCTTCACCGTCGACAAGCTGTCGCACGTCGTCTACGACCCGACCACGGGGACGGTCCAGACCGACGACGGCGTGACCGCGAGCAACGTGTCCACGGCGGGGCTCACGGACGCGCAGGACGTCCCGCTGGCCGCCGGCTCGCGCGTCGTCGACGCCCTGGCGAAGGCCGGGACCGCGGCCGCTCCGAGCGACGAGAAGGCCACGGACGTCGCGGCGGGCAAGCCAGTCACGTCGACCTTCGACGCGAGCGGCCACGCCGCGAAGCAGGCCGTCGACGGCCTGACCACGATGACCTCCTACTGGGGCACCGCGGGCTCGTCGAACGCGAGCGACTCGCTGACGATCGACCTCGCCGACGGCGGGGCCGCCGTGCCGGTCGACGACGTGCGCGTGTACTTCTACCGGACGTCGTCGAGCGGGACCGACCCCGGGTACGCGGCGCCGTCGCAGTACCTCGTCGAGTACGACGACGGTTCCGGCTGGAAGCCCGTGCCTGACGAGGCCCGCAGCCCCGTCTACCCGCAGGCCAACTACAACCACGTGCAGTTCCCGCAGGTGAAGGCCGAGAAGCTGCGCGTCACGGTGCAGCACGCGGCCGGTGCCAAGACGGGGATCAAGGAGGTCCAGGCGTTCTCGACGGGTGCCCAGGCGCCCGCCCCGACAGCCACGGGCCCGCACGCGGACGCGTGGGTCGACTCGACCTACAACCAGACCGGGTCGGCGCGCCTCCTGGGTCTCGCCCAGGGCGCGGGCGCGAGCGCCACGCCCGTCACCGCGCAGTGGAGCGTCGTCTCCGCGCCCGACGGCGGCAAGGCGTCGTTCGTGAGCGAGCACGCGGCTTCCACGGTGGTCCGGTTCTCGAAGGCAGGCAGCTACACGCTGCGGCTGACTGCGAGCCAGGGCGACAAGACGGACACCGCGGACGTCGTCGTGCACGGTACGGCGCTCGCCGAGGGCGAGATCAACATCGCGCCGAACGGGAAGCCCACGGCGAGCTACACGGCGTCGTGGAACAGCGTCAACGCGGTCAACGACGGCAAGCCGGCGTTCTACTCGGGCGGCAACCAGACCGACCTGTGGGGCACGTGGACGGGTGCCGAGCCGGCGACGCGCTGGCTCCAGTACACGTTCGACCAGCCCGTGCGGGTCGACCGGACGTCGATCGACTTCTGGTACGACAGCACGTCCGGCGGGAGCGGCGTGTCCGTCCCGAAGGGCTGGAGGCTCCAGTACTGGGACGACTCGGCGGCCAGTGGCGCCGGCGACTGGGCCGACGTCACGAACCCGTCCGGGTACGGGGTCAAGCGGGACGCCACGAACGAGGTCACGTTCGACGCGGTCACGACGACGCGCCTGCGGGCGACGTTCGACGCTCTGCCCAACGCGGCCGGCTCGGCTTACTCCGCCGTCGGCGTCAGCGAGTGGCGGGTGTTCGCGGCCTCCGCGGAGTCGATCGACCCCGTCGACGTGCGCACCACGATCGGCAAGGCGCCGACGCTGCCGAAGAGCGTCGACGTCGTGTACCCCGACGGGGCGCGCGTCGCGACGCCCGTGACGTGGGACGCCGTCGACCCGGCGGACCTTGCGCAGGAGGGCTCCGTCGCGGTCTCCGGGACGGTCGCCGGCACCACGCTCGCCGCCACCGCGACGGTCTGGGTGCGGTCGGCCCTCGGGCAGACGATCACGACCGTCAGCCCCGTGCAGGTCACGACGGCCGTCGGAAAGGCGCCGCAGCTGCCTGCCACTGTCACCGTCCAGTACAACGACGGCACGCGCCAGAGCGGCGTGGCCGTGCAGTGGGCGGCGGTCGACCCCGCGCAGTACGCGAAGGAGGGCACGTTCCAGGTCGCCGGCACCGTGGACGGGACCGATATCAAGGCCTCGGCCACGGTGACGGTCGGCTCGGGCGGCGACGACGGGGGCGACGAGGTCGGTCCGTCGATCGACAAGGTGTCGGTCGGTGACGGTGACACGGTGTCGGGGAAGGTGACGTTCACCGTGGATCTGGGTGGTGAGGCGAAGGACGTGTCGTACACGTACGTCGAGCTGAACAAGGGCTCGGGTCAGGTGTGGGTCACGGACAACACGAAGGCTCCGGGTTCGTCGAACGCGGGGCTGCACCCGACGCTGGTGGTGGACACCACGACCCTGGCGAACGGTGCGTACGGGTTGAAGGTCGACGCGGTGGGGACCAACGGGAAGACGACCGAGAAGAAGGTCTCGTTCACGGTCAACAACGCCCCGCGGTTGTCATTCGTGACTCCGAAGGACGGGGCGACGGTGTCGGGGAAGGTCGCGGTGTCGGTGGACCTGGCCGGTCAGGGTCTGAAGGCGTACAACCTGCGGGTCGACTCGGCGGGGTTGTCGTATGCGGCGTCGCCGAAGGCGGGCGAGCAGACGTTCACCTGGGACTCGACCACGGTCGCGGACGGGATGCACACGTTGCTCGTGACGGCGACGGACGATGCGGGGAACAAGACGACGGTCACCGAGAAGGTGAGTGTCGACAACGCCCCGAAGACCCCGGCGTGGGACGCGTCGACGGCCTACGCGACCGGTGACGAGGTCTCCTACGGCGGGTCGACGTGGCTCGCGTCGTGGTGGACGCAGAACCAGAAGCCCGGTGATGTGAACGGGCCGTGGCAGGAGATCGCGACGACCGCGGACGGGACCGCGGCCTGGACTCCGTCGCGGATCTTCGACGCGGGTGACAAGGCGGTCTACGACGGCGTGGCCTACGTCGCGCAGTGGTGGACGCGGAACGAGAAGCCGGGGCCGCGAACGGCCCCTGGAAGAAGCTCGGCTGACCCGACCGGCGGGTCGACGGGCCCGGCGTCGCTCCTCGCGGCGTCGGGCCCGTCGTCGTCGCCGAGTCAGCGTGTTTCGTCCGAGTCAGCGCGAATTCTCCGCTGACTCGGACGAAACCCGCTGACTCGTGGACCCCACCACGTCACCTCGGCAGCGAACGGAGCGTCAGCCGATGGTGGACGCCCTCGCGACGAGCGCGGGCGTGAACACGACCTGCTCGTGCCGGTGCTCGGGGTTGCCGGACTCGTCGAGCACGAGCCGCGCGGCGGTGCGGCCGAGCTCTTCGCGCGGCTGGCGGACGGACGTCAGCGGCACGGCGGCGGCGCCGGCGAAGACGATGTCGTCGTAGCCGACGATCGCGAGGTCGTCGGGGACCTTCCAGCCGCGGCCGATGGCCTGCTGGAGCAGCCCGAGCGCGATGAGGTCGTTGGCGCAGAAGACCGCCGTGGGGCGTCGCTTGCGCGGCACGCCGGCGAGCTGCTCGCCGGCGGCCCGGCCCTCGGCGATGGTGAGGGCGCTGCACGGGATGAGTGTGAGGTCTTCGGGCGGCAGGCCGGCGTCGTGCCAGGCGGCGACGGCGCCCTCGTACCGGTCGCGGACCTGCCCGATGGTCAGGGGCCCGCCCGCGAAGGCGACCCGCGTGTGCCCGAGGTCCACGAGGTGCTCGACGGCGAGCCGTCCGCCGAGCTCGTCGTCGACGGACACGGAGCACAGGTCGTCGGCGGCGCGGGCGCGGTCGATGAGGACGAGGGGGTACCACGTCCGACGACCTCGTCGAGCGCGGGGGAGTCGGGGTCGACGGGGGTGACGAGGACGCCCTGCGCCTGGTGCTGCTGGAGGTGCTGGAGGTGCGCGACCTCGCGCGTGGGGCGGTTGTCGCTGGTGCAGAGGAACAAGGAGAGCCCGGCGGCCTCGGCGACCTGCTCGATGCCCTGGGCGACGTCGGTGAAGAACGGGTTCCCGGCGTCGAGCATGACGTAGGCGAGGGTGCTGCTGTGCCCCGCGCGGAGCGTGCGCGCCGACTCGTTGCGGACGAACTCGAGGTCCGCCATGGCGCGCTCGACGCGGTCGCGGGTCGTGGCGCTCACGCGCTCGGGGCGGTTGAGGACGTTGGAGACGGTGCCGAGCGAGACGCCGGCGGCGGCGGCGACGTCCTTGACCGACGCGCGTCGGCCGGGGCCGGGCGAGGGTTCGACCACGGTGAGGTCCCTTCGTTATCAAACTGAAACGCTCAAACTGCAGCGTAGTGCAGAAGCGCGCGCCAGGGAGCCTTGACACCACGATGTGGGCTTCGTAGATTGCTCGTGTTGTGAAACCTTTCAACGAAGAAGGGAGGCGATGCGCATGGCCTCGAACCCGGACGCTCCCGTCCTCGAGCTCCGTGACGTGAGCAAGTCGTTCGGCGCGGTCGTCGCGCTGCGGTCGGGCACCCTCGCCGTCTCGCGCGGCTCCGTCCACGCCCTCGTCGGCGAGAACGGCGCCGGCAAGTCCACGCTCGTCAAGATCGCTGCCGGGGTGCACCGGCGCGACGGCGGCACGTTCCGCCTCGATGGCGAGGACGTGGACTTCACGTCGACGGCCGACTCCAAAGCCGCGGGCATCGCCGTCATCTACCAGGAACCCACGCTCTTCCCCGACCTGTCGGTCACCGAGAACATCTTCATGGGGCGCCAGCTCCTCAAGAGCGGTCGCCGCATCGACAAGCCCGCCATGTACGCGGAGGCCGACCGGTTGTTCCGGGGCCTGGGCGTCCGGATCGACCCGCGGCGTCCCGCGCTCGGCCTGTCGATCGCCGACCAGCAGATCATCGAGATCGCCAAGGCGATCTCGCTCGACGCCAGGGTCCTGATCATGGACGAGCCCACGGCGGCGTTGTCCGGCGTCGAGGTCGACCGGCTCTTCGCCGTCGCGCGCCGCCTGCGTGACGAGGGCCGCGCGATCGTCTTCATCTCCCACCGCTTCGACGAGGTCTTCTCGCTCTGCGACACGATCACCGTGATGCGCGACGGCGCCTACATCGCCACGCGCCCGACGGCGGAGACCGACGTCCCCGAGATCGTCGGGCTGATGGTGGGGCGCGAGGTCTCCGACCTGTTCCCCAAGCAGGAGACCGAGGTCGGCGAGGTCGTCCTCGAGGTCGAGGGGCTGACGTCCACCGGCGTGTTCCACGACGTCTCGTTCACGGTCCGGCGCGGAGAGATCGTCGGGCTCGCGGGCCTCGTGGGCGCGGGCCGCAGCGAGATCGCGCGCGCCGTCTTCGGCGTCGACCGGTACGACGCCGGCTCCGTCACGATGCGCGGCAAGGCCGTCCCGGCGTCCGACCCCCGCGCCGCGATCCGGGCCGGCATGGCGTTCGTCCCCGAGGACCGCCGTCATCAGGGCCTCGTCACCGAGGGGACGGTCGCGGAGAACATCGCCTCCGTCATCCGGACCCACCTGACGCGCGCCGGGCTGCTGACCCGAGCCCGCGAGAACAGGGCGGTCGCCCCGTGGGCCGCGCGGCTCGAGGTCAAGACGGGCGCGCTCGACATGGCCGCCAAGACCATGAGCGGCGGGAACCAGCAGAAGGTCGTCCTCGCGAAGTGGCTCGCCACCGAGCCCGACCTGCTCATCATCGACGAGCCGACGCGCGGCATCGACGTCGGCACCAAGGCCGAGGTCCACCGGCTCCTGTCCGAGCTGGCCGGGCGAGGCCTGGCGATCCTCATGATCTCGTCGGAGCTGCCGGAGGTGCTCGGCATGGCCGACCGGGTCCTCGTGGTCCGCGAAGGACGGCTGACGGCCGACCTGCCCCGCGACGAGGCCACCCCCGAGCGTGTGATGGCCGCCGCCACCCGAGACCGGAACGACGAGGAGGCCGCCTGATGGCGCCGCAGACGCAGACGCGCCCCGACGCGGTACCCGACGCGCACGACGACGGGACCACGCTCCTCGTCGAGCCCAGCTCGCCCTCCACGCGAGCGCCTGGTCAAGACGCTCCTGCACTCGCGGGAGATCTCGATCTTCGCGGTGCTGGTCGTGATCGTCCTCGCGGCCACGATCAAGAACCCGGGATTCGTGTTCAGTGCGAGCGGCTGGCGCGACCTGCTCCTCACGCCGTCGATGCTGCTCGTCCTCGCCGCAGGTCAGACCGTCGTCATCATCACGCGCAACGTCGACCTGTCCGTGGGTTCGGTGCTCGGGCTCACCGCGTACCTGACGGGGCGGATCTTCATCGACCATCCCGGCACCCCGGTCGTGCTCGTCTTCCTGGCGGGGCTCGCCGTCGGCGGTGTGCTCGGGCTTGCGAACGGTCTCGTCGTGGCGCTCGGCAGGGTCCCCGCCCTCGTCATCACGCTGGGCACCCTGTACATCTACCGCGGGATCGTCCTGACCTGGGCCGGAAGCAGCAGGATCAACGCATCCGACATGCCGGAGAGCTTCCTCAGCCTCGGGACCAAGCAGATTCTCTCCATCCCGGTCCTCTTCGTCCTCGCGGCACTGATCGTCGTGATCGTCGGCTACTTCCTTCAGACGGCACGGAGCGGACGCGAGCTCTACGCCGTGGGCTCCGACCCCGACGCCGCGGTCCTCTACGGTCTGCCCGTGCGGCGCCGCGTGATCGGCGCGTTCGTGCTCAGCGGCGCGCTCGCGGGCCTCGCCGGCGTCATCTACGCGGCGCGCTACGGCACGGTGAGCTCGGACGCCGGCACGGGGATCGAGCTCCAGGCGGTCGCCGCCGCCGTCATCGGTGGTGTGGCGATCTTCGGCGGAAGCGGCACGGTCTGGGGGCCGCGGTCGGCGCGGTCCTTCTCGTCACGATCAACCGTGCACTCCCGATGGTCGGCATCTCCGACTTCTGGCAGCAGGCCCTCGTCGGGGCCCTCATCATCGGCGCGATCGTGCTCGACCGGATCTTCGCGGCCAGACAGGCCCGCCAACTCATCGAAGCGAGGGACGAGCAGTGACCACGACGACGGCACAGAACCCGACGCCCGTCGGCTCGGGCGCCAGGACGCAGTACAGGGCGTACGCGCACCCCTGGTGGCGCCGCCTCCTGCTCACCCGCGAGGCCGCGGTGATCGCGCTCGTCGTGATCGTGGCGATGTGGGCCTACAGCAACGTGCCCTACTTCGGCGAGACGGACACGCTGAAGTACCTCCTGCTGGACAGCACGACGATCCTCCTGATCGCGCTGCCCATGACTCTCGTGATCGTGACCGGCGAGATCGACCTCTCGGTCGCGAGCGTGGTCGGGCTCTCGAGCGCCACGATGGGCCTGCTGCACGAGCACGGGACGGGCATGGCGCTCGCCTGCGTGATCTCGCTGCTCGTGGGCGTCGTCTGCGGGGCGTTCAACGGATTCCTCGTCGGGTACGTGGGGCTCCCGTCGCTCGCGGTCACGATCGGCACCCTCGCCCTCTACCGAGGGATCGCGGTCGGCCTGCTCGGCACGACGGCGGTGACCGACTTCCCCAAGGACTGGACGAGCAAGGCCTCCGAGGTGATCGGGTCGAGCGGGATCCCCGTCGTCATGGTCCCGTTCGCGGTGCTCGCGATCGTGTTCGTCCTGCTGCTGCACTTCACGCCCTTCGGCCGGGGCGTCTACGACATCGGCCTCAGCACCGAGGCCGCGACGTTCAGCGGCGTGTCCGCGAAGCGCACCAAGCTTGTGCTGTTCGTGCTCACCGGGGCCGTCTCGGCCCTCGCGGGCATCTACTTCACCCTCCGCTACGGCAGCGCCCGCGGCGACAACGCGAACGGGCTCGAGCTGCAGGTCATCGCGGCCGTCTTGCTCGGCGGTGTGTCGATCTTCGGGGGCCGCGGACGGCTCCCAGGAGTGATCGCCGGTGTGCTCCTTATCGGGGTCCTGTCCAGTGCGCTGCGCTTGCAGGGCGTGACCGTCAATGTCATCAGCATCATCATCGGGCTCCTGCTCGTCGTCTCGGTGATCTCGACGCCCGTCCTCGCGCGCGTCTCCGATCTCGTCGCCAGGCGCAGGAGGGCCAGGCGCGCGTCATCAGTACCCCAGTCCGTCGTCCCACAGTGAAGTGAAAGGACCTCATCCGATGCGTACCATCACCCGGCGCACCGCCGTCTTCGGTGCCACCGCGCTCACGATCGCGCTCGCGGTCACCGGCTGCTCGAAGGCCTCGACTGGCGACTCGCCCTCCGGCTCGGGCACCGGCGGCGGCAGCAAGAACCTCAACATCGTCTTCATCCCGAAGAACCTGGGCAACCCCTACTTCGACGCGTCCGACGCGGGCGGCAAGACCGCCGTCGAGGAGCTCGGCGGGAAGTACTCCCAGGTCGGCCCGCAGACGGCGAGCCCCGACGCGCAGGTGCAGTACATCAACACGGCCGCGCAGCAGCACGCGAGCGCGATCGTCATCTCCGCGAACGACCCCAAGGCCATCGGCGACGCGCTCACCCAGGCGAAGGAGAGCGGCACCAAGGTCGTGACGTTCGACTCCGACACGGACCCGCAGTACCGCGACATCTTTGTCAACCAGGCGTCGCCCGAGGGCATCGCCAAGGCGCAGGTCGACGGCATCGCCAAGCAGATCGGTGACAAGGGCGAGATCGCGATCCTCTCGGCCGCGGCCAACGCGACCAACCAGAACGCCTGGATCGCGCTCATGAAGAAGGACCTCGCCGCCGACCACCCGAACGTCAAGCTCGTCGACACCGTCTACGGCAACGACGACGACCAGACGTCCTTCGACAAGACGGCGGCCCTGCTGCAGACCCACCCGAACCTCAAGGGCATCATCAGCCCGACGACGGTCGGCGTCGCAGCCGCGGCACGCTACCTGTCGACGTCGGACAAGAAGGGCAAGGTCGCGCTCACGGGGCTCGGCACGCCGAACCAGATGAAGGAGTACGTCAAGGACGGCACCGTCAAGGAGTTCTACCTCTGGAACCCGAGCGACCTCGGCTACCTCGCCGCCTACGCGGCGGCGGCGCTCGCCGACGGCAGCATCACCGGCAAGGAGGGCGACTCCTTCAAGGCCGGCAAGCTCGGCGACTACAAGGTCGGAGCGAACGGCGAGGTGCTGCTCGGCGACCCTACCGCGTTCAACTCCAGCAACATCGACCAGTTCAACTTCTGAGCCGGCCGGGACGAGACCGATGACGACACCCGCCGGGCAGCCCGCCTCCACGGAGCGTGTCTGCTTCGAGCTCCGCGTGCGGCCCGAGCTCCTCGACGAGTACGTGGCCCGTCACCGGTCCGTCCCGCCAGCGATGCTGCGCGAGATCGCGGCGTCGGGCCGGAGGAACTACACGATCTTCCTCCGGCCCGACGGGCTCCTCGTCGGCTACTTCGAGACGGACGACCTGGCGGCCTCCGAGGACTACCTCGCGCGCTCGCCCGTCGCCACGGCCTGGGAGCGGGACTCCGCCCGCTTCTTCGCGGACCTCGAAGGGCGCCCCGACCAGGGCCTCACGAAGCTGCGGCAGGTCTTCCAGCTCGAAGAGCAACTCGAATCCGAAGGTGTGCATGATGACTGATCCCTCCCTCCCCGCAGCGGTCGCCGACGCCCTCGCGGCCCAGGCCATCGAGCTCCCCTCGTGGGCGTTCGGGAACTCGGGCACCCGCTTCCGGGTGTTCGGGACGCCGGGCACGGCCCGTGACCCCTACGAGAAGGTCTCCGACGCCGCCCAGGTGCACCGGTTCACGGGCCTCGCGCCGGCCGTCGCGATCCACATCCCGTGGGACGAGGTCGACTCGTACGCGGACCTGGCGCGGCACGCGGAGGACAACGGCGTCCGGCTCGGCACGGTCAACTCCAACACCTTCCAGGACGACGACTACAAGTTCGGCTCGCTCACGCACTCCGACCCGCGCGTCCGGCAGAAGGCGATCGACCACCACCTGCGGTGCGTCGACGTCATGGACGCCACGGGCAGCCGGGACCTGAAGATCTGGCTCGCCGACGGCACCAACTACCCGGGCCAGGACTCGATCCGCGCCCGGCAGGACCGCCTGGCCGAGTCCCTCGCGACGATCTACGCCCGGCTCGGCGAGCACCAGCGCCTCGTGCTCGAGTACAAGTTCTTCGAGCCGGCGTTCTACCACACCGACGTCCCGGACTGGGGCACGAGCTACGTCCACACGGCGGCCCTGGGCGACCGCGCGAAGGTCTGCCTCGACACGGGCCACCACGCGCCGGGCACGAACATCGAGTTCATCGTCGCCCAGCTCCTGCGCCTCGGGAAGCTCGGCTCGTTCGACTTCAACTCGCGCTTCTACGCCGACGACGACCTCATCGTGGGCGCGGCCGACCCGTTCCAGCTCTTCCGGATCCTGTTCGAGGTCATCCAGGGCGGCGGGTACGCGAACCCGGACGTCGCGTTCATGCTCGACCAGTGCCACAACCTCGAGGCGAAGATCCCGGGGCAGATCCGGTCGGTCCTCAACGTCCAGGAGGCGACCGCGAAGGCGCTCCTCGTGGACCTGGACGCGCTCGGAGCGGCCCAGGAGGCGCACGACGTGCTGGCGGCGAACGCCGTCTTCATGGACGCCTACAACACGGACGTGCGCGCCGCGCTCGCCGCGTGGCGCGAGGACCGCGGCCTGCCCGCGGACCCCATGGCCGCCTACCTCGCGAGCGGCTACCAGGAGAAGATCGAGGCCGACCGCGTGGGCGGCACCGCGGCGAGCTGGGGTGCCTGACATGACGCACACCACCGTGACCGAGCTGCTCGACCGCTCGCACCGCCTCGGCGCCGACCCCCGCAACACCAACTACGCGGGCGGCAACACGTCCGCGAAGGGCATCGCGCCCGACCCCGTGACGGGCGCCGACGTCGAGCTCCTGTGGGTCAAGGGCTCCGGCGGCGACCTCGGCACACTCACCGAGCCGGGCCTCGCGGTCCTGCGCCTCGACCGCCTGCGCGCGCTGCCCGGCGTCTACCCGGGGGTCGACCGCGAGGACGAGATGGTCGCGGCGTTCGACTACTGCCTGCACGGCCGGGGCGGCGCCGCGCCGTCGATCGACACCGCGATGCACGCGCTCGTCGACGCCGCGCACGTAGACCACCTGCACCCCGACGCGGGCATCGCGATCGCGACCGCCGCGGACGGCGAGGCGCTCACGGCCGAGATCTTCGGCGGCAGGGTCGCGTGGGTGCCATGGCGCCGGCCGGGCTTCCAGCTCGGGCTCGACATCGCCGCGATCAAGGCCGAGCGCCCCGACGTGGTCGGGGCGATCCTGGGCGGCCACGGCATCACCGCGTGGGGCGACACGTCCGACGAGGCCGAGGAGCGCTCGCTCTGGATCATCCGCACTGCCGCCGCCTATCTCGCCGAGCACGGCCGCCCGGACCCGTTCGGCGCGGTCCGCCCCGGTTTCGAGGCCCTGCCCGACGACGCCCGCCGGGCCAGGGCGGCAGCGCTCGCCCCGCACCTGCGCGGCCTCGCGTCGTCGGACCGGCCGCAGGTGGGGCACCTCACCGACAGCCCGGAGGTGCTGGAGTTCCTGGCCTCCGAGCGTCTCGCGGAGCTCGCCGCGCTCGGCACGAGCTGCCCCGACCACTTCCTGCGCACCAAGGTCAGGCCGCTCGTCGTCGACCTGCCGGCGACCGCGAGCGTCGACGAGATCGTGGCGCGGCTGCCCGAGCTGCACGAGGCGTACCGCGCCGACTACACGTCCTACTACGAGCGCGGCGCCGCCGCGGCCCGGGCGCGCGGCGAGGAGCCGCCCGCGATGCGCGGGGCCGACCCGGCGATCGTCCTCGTGCCGGGCGTCGGCATGTTCAGCTACGGCGCCGACAAGCAGACCGCGCGGGTCGCCGGGGAGTTCTACGTCAACGCGATCAACGTCATGCGCGGCGCCGAGTCGGTGTCCACGTACGCGCCCATCGACGAGGCGGAGAAGTTCCGGATCGAGTACTGGGCCCTCGAGGAGGCCAAACTCGCACGCCGGCCGAAGCCCAAGCCCCTGGCGACCCGGATCGCGCTCGTCACGGGCGCGGCGTCGGGCATCGGGAAGGCGACGGCCGCGCGGCTCGCGGACGAGGGCGCCTGCGTCGTGATCGCCGACCTCGACCTGGCCAAGGCGCAGGAGGCCGCAGCCGAGCTCGGTGGCCTCGACGTCGCCGTCGGCGTCCAGGCGGACGTCACCGACGAGGACCAGGTCCAGGCCGCGGTCGACGCCGCGGTGCTCGCGTTCGGCGGGCTCGACCTCGTCGTCAACAACGCCGGCCTGTCGATCTCCAAGCCGCTGCTCGAGACCACGACGAAGGACTGGGACCTCCAGCACGACGTCATGGCCAAGGGCTCGTTCCTGGTCTCGCGGGCCGCGGCGCGCGTCCTGATCGACCAGGGGCTCGGCGGCGACATCGTCTACATCTCGTCCAAGAACTCCGTGTTCGCGGGGCCGAACAACATCGCGTACTCCGCGACCAAGGCCGATCAGGCGCACCAGGTCCGGCTCCTCGCGGCCGAGCTGGGCGAGCACGGCGTCAAGGTCAACGGGATCAACCCCGACGGCGTCGTGCGCGGCTCGGGGATCTTCGCGGGCGGGTGGGGCGCCAAGCGCGCCGCCGTGTACGGGGTGCCGGAGGAGAGGCTGGGCGAGTTCTACGCGCAGCGCACCCTGCTGAAGCGCGAGGTGCTGCCCGAGCACGTGGCGAACGCCGTGTTCGTGCTCTGCACGTCCGACCTCGACCACACGACCGGGCTGCACGTCCCCGTCGACGCGGGCGTCGCCGCGGCGTTCCTGCGCTGAGGGTCGCGATGAGCAGCACGCGCGGAGGCGGGGCCGCCGTCGTCGCGGTCGACCTGGGGGCCACCTCCGGCCGCGTCGTCGTCGGGACGTTCGATCCCGACGGCGGCGCTCGCGGGGTGCCGCGCCTGCAGCTCCAGCACGTGGCGAGGTTCCCCAACGACCCGGTCCGCACGCGCGACGGCCTGCACTGGGACCTGCTCGGCCTGTACCGGGGCGTCCTCGCCGGGCTCACGCAGGCCGAGCGGGAGCAGCCCGGCGAGATCGTCAGCGTCGGGGTGGACTCGTGGGCCGTGGACTACGCGCTCCTGCGCGGCGGCGCCGTCCTCGGGATCCCGTACCACTACCGGGACGAGCGGACGGCGGCCGGCGTCGACGCGGTCCACGCCGTCGTCGGGCCGGCGGAGCTCTACGCCCGCAACGGGCTCCAGCACCTGCCGTTCAACACGGTGTTCCAGCTCGCGGCCGACCGGCGGCGCGGGCTGCTCGACGTCGCCGACCAGGTGCTGCTCGTGCCCGACCTGCTGACCTACTGGCTGACCGGCGAGGTCGGAGCCGAGCGCACCAACGCGTCCACGACCGGGCTGCTCGACGTCCGGACGGGGAGTGGGACCGCGACCTGGCCCGGCTCGTCGGCGTGCCCGAGCGGGTGCTTCCGACGCTCGTCGAGCCCGGAGCGGGGCGGGGCGTCCTCTCGCGCGAGGTCGCGGACGTCGTCGGGCGGGCGCTGCCCGTGACCGCGGTCGGTTCGCACGACACGGCGTCCGCCGTCGTCGCCGTCCCCGCGACCGACCGCGACGTCGCGTACGTGTCCTGCGGGACCTGGGGGCTCGTCGGGCTCGAGCTCGACGCGCCCGTGCTCACCGAGGACGCGCGCCTCGCCGGCTTCACCCACGAGGGTGGGGTCGACGGCCGCGTGCGGTTCCTGCACAACGTCATGGGCCTGTGGCTGCTGTCCGAGTCGATCCGCTCGTGGGACCGCTCCGCAACCGCGGCCCAGCAGTCCAGCACGCTCCAGTCGCTCCTCGCCGCGGCCGCCGAGGTGACCGAGCCCGTCCCCGTGTTCGACGTCGACGACGCCCGGTTCCTCGCGCCCGGCGACCTGCCCGCGCGGATCGCGGACTGGTTCGCGGAGCGCGGGCAGCCCGCGCCGTCGTCCCGGCCCGCGCTCGTGCGCAGCATCGTCGAGAGCCTCGCGCAGGCGTTCGCCGACGCCGTCGCCACCGCCTCCCGGCTCGCCGGACGACCCGTGCGGGCGATCCACGTCGTCGGCGGAGGAGCGCAGAACACGCTCCTGTGCCAGGCGCTCGCGGACCGGTCCGGCCTGCCCGTCCTGGCGGGGCCCGTCGAGGCGACCGCGATCGGCAACGTCCTCGTCCAGGCCCGGGCGCACGGGCTGGTGAGCGGCGACCTCGAGTCGCTGCGCGCCGTCGTCGCCGACTCCTTCCTCCCGTCCGCTACGAGACCCGATAGGTGGTCCACCCGTGGTCCAGCGCCAGCTGCCCCGCCCCGCCGAGCTCCGCGAGCTCGTCCGCTTCAAGCGTCCCGACCTGGACGCCCGACGCCGTCGGCTCGCCGCCGCGCTGACGATCGAGGACCTGCGCACCCTCGCCAAGAGGCGAACGCCGCGCGCCGCGTTCGACTACACTGACGGCGCCGCCGAGGGCGAGATCTCGCTCGGGCGCGCGCGGCAGGCGTTCCGCGACGTCGAGCTGCACCCGTCGATCCTGCGCGACGTCTCGACCGTGGACACGTCGACGACGGTGTTCGGCGGGCCGTCGGCGCTGCCGTTCGGCATCGCGCCGACCGGGTTCACACGGCTCATGCAGACCGAGGGCGAGATCGCGGGCGCCGGTGCGGCCGGAGCGGCCGGGATCCCGTTCACGCTCTCGACGCTCGGCACGACCTCCATCGAGGATGTCAGGGCCGCCAACCCGCACGGCCGGAACTGGTTCCAGCTCTACGTCATGCGCGACCGCGAGGTGTCCTACGACCTCGTGCGGCGGGCCGCGGCGGCCGGGTTCGACACGCTGTTCTTCACGGTCGACACGCCCGTCGCTGGGGCGCGGCTGCGCGACAAGCGCAACGGCTTCTCGATCCCGCCGCAGCTCACGCTGCGCACCGTGCTCGACGCCGCCCCGCGGCCCTGGTGGTGGTTCGACCTCCTCACGACGCCGACGCTCGAGTTCGCGTCCCTCACGTCGACGGGCGGCACGGTCGGCGAGCTGCTCGACGCCGCCATGGACCCGTCGATCTCGTTCGACGACCTCGCGATCATCCGGGAGCTGTGGCCGAACAGGATCGTCGTCAAGGGCGTCCAGAACGTCGAGGACTCCCGCCGGCTGGCCGACCTCGGCGTCGACGGGATCGTGCTGTCCAACCACGGCGGGCGCCAGCTCGACCGCGCGCCCGTGCCGTTCCACCTGCTCCCGCAGGTCGTGCGGGAGGTGGGGAGCGACCTGGAGGTCGCGATCGACACCGGGATCATGAACGGCGCCGACGTCGTGGCGTCGATCGCGCTCGGGGCCCGGTTCACGCTCGTTGGGCGGGCGTACCTGTACGGGCTCATGGCGGGCGGACGCGCAGGCGTGGACCGGACCATCGAGATCCTGCGCGACCAGGTCGTGCGGACCATGAAGCTCCTGCAGGTCGCGAGCCTCGACGAGCTGACGCCCGCGCACGTCACGCAGCTCACACGGCTCGTGCCGCTGCGCCCCGGCCTCGCCTCGGTCTCCTCCTGACACCGACGGTGACGCTGGGACCGCCGACGGTGACGTGGGGACCGCTGACGGTGCCGTCACCGTACGTCGAACGGGAGACAACGGCCGAGCGGGTGGGTGCGGGGAGGTGGTGAAGGGCGTCAAGGAGTGCGCACGGCCCCCAGGGCCGGAGCACGACAGCCCGAACCACCTCCCCGCACCCACCCGCGACCCCGACCACGTCATCGTCGGCGAACGCAACGTCACCGTCGACGAACGGTCGCGGCGGAGGCGCGCGACCTAGGCTGGGCGCATGCCGGGTGACGTGGGACCGAGTCCGCAGCAGGGGCGGCGCGGCCGACGTCCGGCCGGCGAGGACACGCGCGGCCTGATCCTCGACGCCGCGCGGGCCGAGTTCGCCGAGCGCGGGTTCGACGCGACGAGCGTGCGGGGCGTCGCACGCCGCGCGGGCGTGGACCCTGCGCTCGTCCGGCACTACTTCGACTCCAAGGCGGACCTGCTCGCAGCCGGGCTCGTGCCGGGCGGTGTCGACCCGCGCGTCGTCGTGGGGGCGGTCGCGGCCGGGCCGCGCGACGTCGTCGGCGAGCGGCTCGTTCGCCTCGTCCTGCGCGTGTGGGACACGCCCGACGGCCGGGCGCGGCTGCGGGCGGTGCTGTCGGGCGCGCTGTCGGCCGACCCCGCGGCGGCGGTGTTCGTCGACTACCTGCGGCGGACCGTCTTCGGGAGCCTCGCGGCCGGGCTCGACGCACCCGACGCGGACCTCCGGGTCAGCCTGGTCGCCTCGCAGGTGGTCGGGCTGCTCGTCACCCGGGTCGTGATCGGGCTGGAGCCGCTCGCGTCGCTGCCTGCGGACGACGTCGTGGCGCTCGTGGGGCCGACACTCCAGCACTACCTGACCGGAGACCTTGCCGTGGGCGGCACGGAGGAGCAGAATTCCTCACATGGGGAATAACCAGGCGGCCGCTGCCGTCGACGTCGTCGGGCTCACGGCCAGGCGCGGTGCACACACGGTCCTCGACGGACTCGACCTCCGGGTCCCGGCGGGCGAGGTCGTCGGGCTCCTTGGGCCCAGCGGCGCGGGCAAGACGACGCTCATACGCGCGATCGTCGGCGTCCAGGAGGTGCAGGGCGGCACCGTCGCCGTGCTCGGCCGGCCTGCGGGCGCCCCCGAGCTGAGACGCCGCGTCGGGTACGTGACCCAGGCGCCGAGCGTCTACGCGGACCTCACCGTGACCGAGAACCTCCGGTACTTCGCGACCGTGCTGCGCGCGCCGTCGGGCGACACGGACCGCGTGCTCGAGCAGGTCGACCTGGTCCGGTACGCGCGGACCCGCGTCGGCGACCTGTCGGGCGGGGAGCGGTCGCGCGTCTCGCTCGCCGTCGCCCTGCTGGGGGCGCCCGAGCTGCTCGTCCTCGACGAGCCGACCGTCGGCCTCGACCCGGTCCTCCGCCGCGACCTGTGGGACCTGTTCGGCCGGCTGCGCGACGACGGCACGAGTCTCCTCGTGTCGAGCCACGTCATGGACGAGGCGAGCCGCTGCGACCGGCTACTCCTCATGCGCGGCGGCGCCGTCGTCGCCGACGCGACCGAGGCGGAGCTGCTCGAGCGGACCGGCGCGGAGGACGTCGAGCACGCGTTCCTGGCGCTCGTCGAGGAGGGCGCACGATGACCCCGGCCCTCACCGCTGCGACCGCGCGGCGCGTCCTCGCCCAGCTCCGCCACGACCCGCGGACCATCGCCCTGATCGTCCTGCTCCCGTGCGTGCTGCTCGGGCTGATCGCCTGGATGTTCCACGGCACGCCCGTGCTCGACCAGTTCGGGCCGATCCTCGTCGCGCTGTTCCCGCTCATCGTGATGTTCCTGGTCACGAGCGTGGCGACGCTGCGCGAGCGCACCTCGGGGACGCTCGAGCGGCTCATGGCGTCGCCGCTCGGCAAGGGCGACTTCGTCGGCGGGTACGCACTGGCGTTCGGGGCGGTCGCCGTCGTGCAGGCGCTCGTCGTGACCGGGTTCGCGGTGTGGGTGTGCGGCATGGAGGTGCGCGGCTCGCTCGGCGCCGTCGTCCTCGTCGCCGTCCTCGACGCCGTCCTCGGCGCCGCGCTCGGGCTCGCCGCCTCCGCGGTCGCGCGCACCGAGTTCCAGGCCGTGCAGATGATGCCGCTGATCGTCTTCCCGCAGCTCGTCGTGTGCGGGCTGCTGATGCCGCGCGACGAGATGCCGACGGTCCTCGAGTGGATCTCCCGCGCGTTCCCGCTGACCTACGGCGTCGACGCGATGCAGCGCCTCGCCGCCGGGAAGTCCCTGGGCGACGTCGCCGGCGACGTCACCGTCATCGTCGCGTTCCTCGCGGGCGCCGTCGTCGTCGGCGGCCTCACGCTGCGCCGGCGGACCGCGTAGCGCGGCTTCCTCGGGGCACCTGCGTGACGCCACGCAGCGGCGGTGAGCGGCTGCGGAAGTCCCACCGACTCTCAGTCCGCCTCGTCGGGCCCGGTGGAGTCGAGGTGCAGGCCCGTCATGTAGTGCGCAGCGACCGCCGCGTTGTAGCGCGCGAGCAGGCCTGCGAACTCTGCGAGGCTCTCGTCGTCCCAGCCGGCGAGGAGCTCGCGAGTCCGACCCTGGCGCAGCGCGCTGGTGAGTGCCGCGCGGTCGCGCCCGTCGGCCGTCGCGGACACGACGCTGCGACGCCGGTCGTCCGGCGCGGGTTCGCGGCGCACGAGGCCTTGGTCGGCGAGTGCCGCGACCTGTCGCCCCACCGTCGAGGCGTCGAGGCCGAGGACGGTCGCAAGCTCGTTGATGTCCGCCGAGGACAGGCGGCCGAGCGCCCGCAGGATCAGGTAGGCCGCGCGGTCGAGCTCGCCGGGCTCACGCGCGCGTCGGCGCAGGAGCTCGGTGTTGCGGGCTGTGACGGCGAGCTGGACGTCGATCACACCGATCGGCCCGCCATCGTCGGCGAGCGCGGGCCCGGTGCCGACGGTTCGACTCTCCTGCACCCCTGCCATGGACCGATCCTCCCGGCTGAACGGTGACGTCGCCAGATTATCGGTATGATACCGATATTGGCGCGGACGCCGCGCATCGTCGCGACGCACGCGGGCCGACCCCACCACTGCCCGAAGGAGGCGTCATCCGGCGACGCATCGCTCACGGGCTCGACGCTCTCGTCGCATCGGACCCGGGCCTCACACGACTGCGGATGGGCCTCTCCGGTGCCGTCTGCGTCGCGGTCGCGCTCATCGCGGAGTACCTCGTCGCTGAGGGGACCGGGGCTGGTCCGCAGGGCGCGACCGTGCTCATGCTGCTCGGCAGCGTGGTCGCGATGATGGGCTCGAACGCCCTCGCAGGGCACGAAGTGGCCTGGAACGTCCGTGCCGCCGCGTTCTTCCCGGTCGCGATGGGGGTCGGTTTCCTCGCGGGCGTGCTCGTCTCGGGCAACCACCTGCTCACGCTCGCGACCTTCGTCGCGGTCATGTTCCTCGCCGTCTACGTCCGCAGGTTCGGGCTCGCGTTCTTCTTCTACGGCTTCATGGCCTGGGTCGGATTCTTCTTCACCTCCTTTCTCCACGCCACGTTCTCCGACCTGCCTCGGATGCTCCTCGGCACCCTCGTCGGGACGGTCGTCGTGCTCGGGCTCAGCGTGAGCGTGCTGCGCACCAGCCCGCACCGCACTCTCGCGAGGGTGGCACGAAGCCTGCGAGCGCTCGCGCGGAGGCTGGGAGCCGCCTGCGCCGCCGTCGTCACCGCCGCCGACCGGGCCGACCGCGACCGCGCGGCCCGCCGCGTCCTGGACCTGCAGGCGGCCGTCCACGAGGCTGTGCTCATGAGCGACGGCTGGGCCGCCCACTCCCCGGCGCTCCCCGACGGCTGGTCGGCGCCGGCACTCCGGCGTCGGCTCATCGACCTGCAGGTCGGCCTCGACAGGCTCGCGGACGCGTCCGCTGTGCTTGCCACCGCGGACCACGTGACCCGCCGAGCCGCCGCCGCGCTCCTGGACGACTTCGCGAGTGGATCGGACACCGCCACGGCAGGCTGCGCGCTGCTCGACGCCACTGTCGCAGCCCCGGACGCCGTGCAGCGGGCAGCGGCCAGGCTCGTGTCCGCAGTCACGGCGCTGACGAAGATCTCCGCGCCACCTCAGGGCGCGCCCGCCGCGGACGATATGCCCTACGAGCCCGCAGCCGCGCTCTCGCTCGGTGTCCTGCCGGGGCCTGCGTCCGTCGCGGGAGACGTGGAGCTCCGCGGTCGCCTGTGGCGCCGCCTGTCGCGGCTGCGTTTCACGACGCGTCAGGCGCTCCAGGTCACGCTCGCCGGAGCCCTGGCCATCGTCGCGGGCATGCTCGTCAACCCGGAGCGCTACTACTGGGCCGTGATCGCGGCCTTCGTCGCTTTCACCGGCACCGGAACCCGGTTCGAGACGGTGCGCAAGTCGGCGAACCGCGTGCTTGGCACGCTCGCCGGGCTCGTCGCGGGCATCGGCCTCGCGATGCTCACGACCGGCGACGTCCGGTGGTCCCTCGCGATCATCGTCGTGAGCATCTTCTGCGGCTTCTACCTCGTCCGGGTCTCCTACGCCTACATGATCTTCTTCGTCACCATCATTGTGTCGCAGCTGTACGGGATCCTCGGCGAGTTCTCGGACGCGCTCCTGCTGACACGACTCGTCGAGACCGCCGTCGGCGGCGCGATCGGTGTCGTCGTCGCGCTCGTCGTCGCGCCCGTCAGCACGCGTGACGCCGTCGCCCTCGCGGAGCGAGGCGTCCTGGACGAGCTACGCGAGCTCGTCGCGGTTGCTGCCCGCCACGCACGCGGACCGGGTGGAGCCACGGCACTCGAGCTCGACGCACGCACGCTCGGAGCGGACGCGGCGGTCAGGCACCTCAGGCTGGCCGCCGAGCCGCTCGTGCGCTACCCGCTCTGGGAGAGCCGCCCGCGCGACGTCAGGCGCCGGCTCGCCCTCGTCGACGCCGCCGTCAGCACCTCACGTGCTCTTGCTGTGGACGTCCGCCCGCTCGAGAGCGCGAACCCGACGCTCGCGAGCGCTCTCGCGGCACTCGCCGACCCCAGCGGGGTCGTCCCACGCGACGCCGTCCTCGAGGCTCCGTGGGCCGTGCGGGTGGAGCGGCTCGAAGACCTGCTGCGGCGCCTCACGACGCCCGACGAGCTGTCGGGCCCTCCGCTCGTCGGGACTGACGGCGACCCGGGGGTCGAACCCGGCCGCACCCCGCACGTCCCTGACACCCTCAGGGACGTGCGCCGAACCGCTCCAGCAGCTCGGCGGGGCCCGACACGATGAGCAGGTCGGTCGGGGAGATCCGGGTCTCGGGCGTCGCGTACTGGAACTCCACGCCTGGCGACTTCACGCCGATGATCGTCACGCCGTACTTGGACCGGACCTTCGACTGCTCGAGCGTGAACCCGTGCGTCTCCTTCGGCGGCCGCATCTTCACGATCGTGAAGCCGTCCTCGACCTCGATGTAGTCGAGCAGCTTCCCGGAGACCAGGTGTGCGACCCGGTTCCCGGCGTCGGCCTCGGGGAAGACGACGTGGTGCGCGCCGATGCGCTGCAGGATGCGTCCGTGCTCCGCGGAGATGGCCTTGGCCCAGATCTGCGGGGTCCCGAGGTCGACGAGGTTGCCCGTGATGAGGACGGACGCCTCGAGCGCCGTCCCCACGGCTACGATCGCGACCGAGAAGTCGCGCGCCCCGATCTGCTCGAGCGCCTCGGGGTTGGACGCGTCGGCCTCGACGAGCGCGAGCCGGCCCGACCACTGCGCCACGAGGTCGGGGCTCTTCTCGGCGACGAGGACGTCCTGGCCGAGCCGGTCGAGCGACGTCGCGATCGACTGCCCGAACCGGCCGAGGCCGATCACGAGCGCACCGGCGGCACGCCCCTCGGCGCGGGGCCGGAGCTCGCGGACGCGGGGTCCACGCTCTTCGCGGTGGTGCTGTCAACCAATGATCGGCCTCTCCTCGGGCATCCGGATGACGCGGCGGCGGCTGCGGAGCGCGAGCGCCGCGCCCAAGGTCATCGTCCCGGTGCGTCCGACGAACATCAACACGACCAGCACGTACTTGCCTGCCTCGGGCAGGTGCGGCGTGACGCCCGTCGAGAGCCCCACCGTCGCGAACGCGGAGATCACCTCGTACAGGACGACGTCGAGGCTCCACCCCGTGATCTCCAGCAGCAGCAGGCTCGAGACGAGCACCGCCGTCGCACCGACGAACGTCACGGCGATCGCGAGCCGGATCGTCTCGGGCGGGATGCGCCGTCGGAAGACCTCGATGTCCCGGTCGCCGCGCGCCTCGGCGACGATCGCGAGGAGCATCACGGCGAGCGTCGTGACCTTGATGCCGCCGGCCGTCGACGCGCTGCCGCCGCCGACGAACATGAGGGCGTCCGAGATGAGCCAGCTCGTCTCGTGCAGCTGGCCGATGTCGACGGTCGAGAAGCCGGTCGAGCGCGGCATGATGCCCTGGAACACGGACGCGAGGACCTTGTTGCCGACGTTGAGCGGGCCGAACGTGTGCGGGTTCGTCCACTCGAGCGCGAGGAACATCACGGCCCCGAAGAGGACCAGCGCCGCACCCGTGACCAGGGTCAGCTTGGCGTGCAGCGAGAGCCGGTCGAGGCGCTTGCGGTTGCGCATGATGTTGAGGATCACGGGGAAGCCGAGCGACCCGATGAAGGTGCCGATGATGAGCGGGATGCACAGCGCCCAGTCGCCGACGGCCGAGTTCAGCCCCTCCGCGGTCGGGACGAAGCCGGCGTTGTTGAACGCGGAGATCCCGAAGAACAGGAGTGCCACGCCGCCTCGCCGACGGTCTGGCGCAGCACGACGAACCGGGGGAACAGGGCCAGCGCGACGAGCAGCTCGAGCGACGTCGACGTGATGATGACGACCCGGATGAGCGAGCCGACCTCGCCGAGCCGGGTGGTCTTGACCTCGGTGGCGGCGAGCATGCGCTGCGTGAGCCCGAGGTGCCGGGACACGGCGAGCCCAAGGATCGACGCGAGGGTCATGACGCCGAGGCCGCCGACCTTGATCGCGACGAGGATCACGACCTGCCCGAACGCCGACCAGTACGTCCCCGTCGGCACGACGGTGAGCCCGGTGACGCAGACCGCGGACGTCGCGGTGAACAGGGCGTCGACGAACGACGCGCCCTTCCCGGACCGGGTGGCCCACGGGGTGAGCAGGAGAAAGGTGAAGACCACCACGACGCCCGCGAAGGAGGAGACCGCCAGCCGCGCGGGGGAGCGCCGGGCGAGGCGGTCGACGAGGCCTCGCGCGCTCACGAGCTGGCTGCTGAAGGCCTCGGCCACGTCCCTCCTCCGTCTGCCGGACCGGGCTTTTCGCCGCGCCCGCCCCGGCAGACTAGCGTGATCCCCGTGCCGGTTCCCTTCGACGCGCGCGACACCGCGGCCCCCGACCCCGTCGGCGACGGCGCCGTCGGGCCCCCGCCGACGGGCTCGCGGACCGGTCGCTCGTCGTCTGGAGCCCCGAGCTGCTCGGTTACGACTTCGGTCCGGGACACCCGATGGCGCCGTCGCGCCTGCAGCTCACGATGAGCCTCGTGCGGTCGCTCGGGCTGCTCGACGCGCCGGGCGTCGAGCTCACCGACCCCGCGCCGGCGAGTGACGCCGAGCTCGAGCTCGTGCACGACGAGCGCTACGTCGCGGCCGTGCGGTCCGCGTCCGAGAAGGGCACCACGGACCCGCTGCGCGGGCTCGGCACCGAGGACGACCCGGTCTTCCCGGGCATGCACGAGGCCGCCGCGCGGATCTTCCACGGGTCGTACCTCGCCGCGGGCGCCGTGTGGGCGGGCGAGGTCGAGCACGCCGTGAACATCGCGGGCGGGATGCACCACGCGCGCCGAGACGCGGCGTCGGGCTTCTGCATCTACAACGACGCGGCCGCCGCGGTCCGCCGCCTCCTCGACGACGGCGCCACCCGGGTCGCGTACGTGGACGTCGACGCACACCACGGGGACGGCGTCGAGAGCGTCTTCTGGAACGACCCGCGCGTCCTCACGGTCTCGGTGCACCAGAGCGGCCAGTCGCTCTTCCCGGGCACGGGCTTCCCGACCGACACGGGCGGACCCCGGGCCGAGGGCTCGGCCGTCAACGTGGCCCTGCCGCGGCACACCGACGGCGCGGGGTTCCTGCGTGCGTTCGACGCCGTCGTGCCTGCGGTCCTGCGGGCGTTCGCACCCGAGGCGATCGTCAGCCAGCACGGCTGCGACTCGCACGCGCAGGACCCGTTGACCGACCTGCACGTCGGGGTCGACGCCCAGCGGATCGCCGTCGAGCGGGTGCACGCGCTCGCGCACGAGCTGTCGGACGGGAGGTGGGTCGCGCTCGGCGGCGGCGGGTACGCCGTGATCGACGTGGTGCCGCGGGCCTGGGCGAACGTCGTGGCGGAGGTCGTGCACCGCCCGCTCGACCCGGACACCCCCTCCCGGACGGGTGGCGGCGCGACGTCGCGGAGGGTGCGGGCGAGGACCCGCCGCGCCGCATGGGCGACCACCCCGTGACGTTCCGTGCCTGGTCACAGGGCTACGACCCGGCCGACGACCTCGACCGGTCGATCCTCGCGACCCGTCGCGAGGTCTTCCCGCTCCTCGGCCTCGACCCCTACCTGGACTGACCCGGTTTCGGCGGGGCGTGGTCGGCGCGGTAGGCTGGCCCACGGACTTCGTCTCGTCTCGTCCCACCGTCTTCGACCGCCGTCGTCAGCTCGTCAGCTCGCCGTCATGTCGCAGCCCAGGGGGACATGGTGGACGAGGCGGCGATCAGACAACCTTCGATCATTGCGAGGACCCATGGGCTCCGTCATCAAGAAGCGCCGCAAGCGCATGGCGAAGAAGAAGCACCGCAAGCTGCTTCGCAAGACGCGCCACCAGCGTCGCAACAAGAAGTGACGCCCCGCCCGGCCTGCCGGGCGTGAGCGAGAAGGGCTCGGCCGCGTGCGGTCGGGCCCTTTCGTGCGTCCAGGGGGTCAGCGGCGGGCGGCGCGGCGCAGCAGCGACGTGGCGGCCCAGCCGGCCGCGACCCAGCCGCCGGCCTTGACGCCCGTCCGGGCGGCGCGGCGGGTCGGCTGGCGGAACTCGCGCACGTCCCACCCGTTCGCCCGGGCCAGACGCCGCAGCCGCGGCTCCGCGTTCACGGCGCACGGGTGCCCGACGGTGCCCAGCAGGTCGACGTCGTTCATGGAGTCGCCGTACGCGTACGAGCGGTCGAGGTCGATCCCGGTCCGCGCGGCGAGGTCGCGGGCCGCCCGCGCCTTGGCGGCCCCGTGCATGAGCTCGCCGTCGAGCCGTCCCGTGTACACGCCGTCGGCGTCGTGCTCGGGCACGGTCGCGAGGGCCCCCGTCGCGCCGAGCCGGCGCGCGATCAGCCCGCCGACCTCGACGGGCGCCGCAGTGACGAGCCACACCTGGTGGCCGGCCGCGAGGTGCGCCTCGAGGAGCGCCTTCGTGCCAGGGAAGATCCGGAGGGCGAGGACGTCGTCGTACACCTGCTCGCCGATGCTGCAGACCTCGTGGACCGAGTGGCCTGCGACGAGGCAGAGCGCCTTGGACCGCACCTTGTCGAGGTGCTGGGTGTTCTCCCCGTAGACGGCGTAGCGCGCCTGGTGCACCGCGAACCGAGCGATGTCCCGGGCCCGGAAGAAGCCGTGCGCGTGGAGCGCGCGGGCCAGGTGGAACGTGCTCGCTCCGCGCACGAGCGTGTTGTCGACGTCGAAGAACGCGGCCACCGTCGAGGGGTCCGCGGTGGTGCCGGCGCTCGTCCCCGGGCGCGCGGGGGTGGCGCGCTGGGTGCTCCGGTCGTCCGACATGACCCCAACCCTAGGCGCGGCACCTGGGCGTTCCGGACGAGCGGCCAGGGGCGCTGCAGGTCCTGCACACCACCTGCACGGGCCACCTACGCTGGGGTGGTGACGTCCCCCGAACCCGCTCCTGCCGTCCCCCGGTCGCGCCCGACGGCGGCGCCTCGCCGCGCGTCGTCCTGTACGTGCGCGAGGCGTGCCACCTGTGCGAGGACGCGCGCGCCGTCGTCGGGCAGGCGTGCGCCGAGGCGGGGGAGCGGTTCGTGGAGCGAGACGTGGACACGGACCCGGCCCTGCGCGCGGAGTACGGCGAGCTCGTGCCCGTCGTGACGGTCGACGGCGTCCGGCAGGGTTACTGGCGGCTCGACGGCGACCGGGTGCGCCGGGCGCTCGCGGTGCGCTGAGCCCGGGGACGACGAAGCGGGCTGTCAGGGCGTGGTGAGCGTCGAGACTCACCACGTTCTGACAACCCGCTCGCGGGAGGTCGGAAGGAGGTCAGTCCTTCTTGACGATCGCCGAGAGGTCGAGCTCGATCTTGACCTTGTCGGAGACGAGCACGCCGCCGGCCTCGAGGGCCGCGTTCCACGTGATGTCGAACTCCTTGCGGGAGATCTCGGTCTTCGCCTCGAAGGCGACGCGCTCGTTGCCGAACGCGTCGACGGCCGCACCGGTGAACTCGGTCTCGAGCTCGACCGACTTGGTCACGCCGTTGATCGTGAGGTCGCCGGTCACGACGAACTCGTCGCCCGAGCCGGAGACGGACGTGCTGGTGAACGTCCAGGTCGGGAACTTCTCGACGGTGAAGAAGTCGGCGCTCTGGAGGTGGCCGTCGCGGGTGGCGTCACCGGTCGTGACGGAGCGCGCGTCGAGCTCGGCGGTGACGGTCGAGGATTCGAGGCTGTCGCCGACGACGATCGTGCCGCTCGTGATCGCGACGGTGCCGCGGACCTTGGAGATACCGGCGTGGCGGACGGTGAAGCTCGCGGACGAGTGGGCGGGGTCGATCTCGTACGTGCCGGGGACGACGCCGGTGGGCAGAGCGGTGGCGGTCATGGGTTCTCCTCAGGGCGTGGCTCGGGGCCGCTGTATTGGTTGAACATACAACTGAACCGAACGGTCCGCGCGGACATTCCCCGGGTCGATGTGGCGTGCGTCACACCGCGCTCTCCCCGGAACGGCGTCGTCGACGACGCGGCATTAGGACATCTCCGCACGTCATGGACACAATGCCGCCGTGAACACCCCGACCGACCACCGCTGGCTCGACACCGAGCAACAGGCCGCCTGGCGCGACTTCCTCGAGGGCGTCGGCCGGTTCCAGGAGGTCCTCGTGCGCGAGCACGACCGCCGCCTGCCCCTGTCCGTCCCCGAGTACGACGTGCTCGTCCAGCTCTCCGAGCAGCCCGACCGGTCGCTGCGCATGTCGCGCCTCGCCGAGCGCCTCGCGTACTCCCGCTCGCGCGTCACGCACACGGTCTCGCGCATGGAGCGGGCGGGGCTCGTCCGCCGCGTCGCCGCCGCCGAGGACAAGCGCGGCGTCCACTGCTCCATGACCGACGCGGGCTGGCACGCCCTCGTCGCGTCCGCGCCCACGCACGTCGACATCGTTCGGACCTACCTCGTGGACGTGCTGACCCGGGACGAACTCCTCTCGCTCGGCGCCGCGATGGCGCGCGTGCGCGACGCCTGCGCGGCCGCCCTCGCCTGAACCTGACGTTCCGTGCGGAACGGCCTCCTCAGGCGCCTCTGCGACAATCGGGGACGTGCCCAGCCCTGACCCCGCCGCTCTCGTGACCGTCGTCCACCTCGTGCGCCACGGCGAGGTGCACAACCCCGACGGCGTCCTCTACGGCCGCATCCCCGGCTATCGGCTGTCGGAGCGCGGGCGGGCGATGGCGCAGCGGATCGCCGAGCACTTCTCGGACGGCCACGACGTCACGCACGTCGTCGCCAGCCCGCTGCAGCGCGCTCAGGAGACCGCGACGCCACTCGCCGAGGCCCTCGGCCTCGGGCTCGGCAGCGACGACCGCCTCATCGAGGCCGCGAACCACTTCGAGGGCCTCACGTTCGGCGTCGGCGACGGCTCGCTGCGCCACCCGCGACACTGGAAGTACCTGTGGAACCCGTTCCGCCCGTCGTGGGGCGAGCCGTACCGGGCGCAGGCCGCGCGCGTGCGCGCCGCAGTCGACAGCGCCCGTGAGGCGGCGCGCGGGCACGAGGCCGTCCTCGTCAGCCACCAGCTCCCCGTCTGGGTGACGCGGCTGTCCGCGGAGCACCGTCGCCTCTGGCACGACCCGCGCCGTCGCCAGTGCGCGCTCGCGTCCGTCACGTCGCTCACGTTCGAGGGGGACCGGCTCGTCGGGATCGAATACGCCGAGCCTGCCGCGGACCTCCTGCCGGGCGCCTCCGCGGTCCCGGGGGCGTGACGGTGGTCACGAACGTTCCCTCCAGGGCCCTGGAGGCACCGGATTCCCAGGACGCGTCCAGGCTGCGGCGGCACGGTGGCACCGTGCCGCGCCCTCGCCCTGCCCGCCTCGCCGCCCTTGCGGCCGTCCTCGTCGCCGGGGGCCTCGCGCTCACCGGCTGCACGTCGAGCTCGGGCAACGACGGCGGCAACCTCGGCTTCGTCCAGGGCGACGGCTCCGTCAAGACCTGGACGCCCAGCGAGCGCTCGAAGCCCGTGACCCTGACCGGGACCGCGTTCGACGGCACCAAGGTCGACACCTCCGCCTGGCGCGGCGACGTCGTCGTCGTCAACACCTGGTACGCGGGCTGCGCGCCCTGCCGCAAGGAGGCACCCGACCTCGCCTCCCTCGCGGCGAGCGAGACCGACGGCGTGCACTTCGTCGGTATCAACTCCACGGACGACGCCGGGGCCGCCGAGGCGTTCCAGCGCACCTTCAAGCTCACCTACCCGTCGATCTCCGACAAGAGCGGCTCCGTCATCGCCACGCTCCAGGGCGTCGTGCCGGTCCAGGCCGTGCCGACGACCGTCGTCCTCGACGCCGAGGGGCGGGTCGCCGCCCGCGTCCTCGGGTCGACGACGAAGGCCACGCTCGCCGGGCTCGTCGACGACGTGCGGGCGAGCGACACCGCCACCGCGACGTCGTGAGCGCCATGATGCTCGCGGACGGGGTGCTCCAGGCGTCGTCGGGGTTCGCGACCACGGCGTTCAGCGGGTCGATGCTGCTCGCGGTGCCGGTCGCCGTCGTCGCGGGGTTCGTGTCGTTCGCGAGCCCGTGCGTGCTCCCGCTCGTCCCCGGCTACGTCGGCTACGTCAGCGGCTGGGCCGCGACCAACGCGGGCGTGAACGCGCTCCCGGGCGGCACGGCCGCGGGCGCCCGGACCGAGGGCCCGGCGAGCGTCGCCCGAGGCCGCGCACGCGTCGTCGCAGGGGTCGGGCTGTTCGTCGCCGGGTTCACGCTCGTGTTCGTCGTGCTCGGCGGGTTCGTCGGCGCTCTCGGCACGCAGGTGCGCCAGGCGGAGGACGTGCTCATCCGAGTGCTCGGCGTCGTCGTGATCCTCATGGGCCTCGCGTTCCTCGGGGCGCTGCCGTTCCTGCAGCGTGAACGACGCATCCACGTCACGCCGCGCGCCGGCCTGTGGGGCGCACCGCTCCTCGGGATCGTGTTCGGGCTGGGCTGGACGCCCTGCCTCGGGCCGACCCTCACCGCCGTGTACGCGCTCGCGCTCGACCAGGCGACCCTCGTCCGAGGGGCGGCGCTCGCCGTGGCCTACTGCGTCGGGCTCGGGGTGCCGTTCGTGCTCGTCGCGCTCGGGCTGCAGTCGAGCAAGCGGATGCTGGACTTCCTGCGCCGGCACCGGCTGGCGTTCCTGCGCATCGGGGGCGGCATGCTCGTGCTCATCGGGCTCGCCATGGTGACCGGGGTGTGGGGCACGTGGACGGCCGCGCTGGGCGGCTGGGCGTCGAGGTACGGGGTGCAGGTGTGACCGAGACCGACAAGACCACCGAGCGCGACGAGACGCGCCGCGGGTACCGCCCCGAGGGCATCGACGACGCGTTCGTCGCGGACGACGACGACGCCCCCGCAGGCGACGACGCCGGCACGGGTCGCGGCCGCAAGTCCGGTGCCGACGGCGCCGCGCCCGTCATGCCCAAGCTCGGCTGGCGCGGCACGCTGCGCTGGATGTGGCGCCAGCTCACCAGCATGCGCGTCGCGCTCATGCTGCTCATGCTGCTGGCGGTCGCCGCCGTCCCGGGCTCGATCCTGCCGCAGCAGTCGATCGACCCGTCGGGCGTGACCCAGTACCTCCAGGACAACCCGACCGCGGGCAAGATCCTCGACAAGCTCGGGTTCTTCGACGTGTTCTCGTCCGTCTGGTTCTCGGCGATCTACATCCTGCTGTTCGTGTCGCTCGTCGGCTGCATCGTGCCGCGCGCGCTCGCCCACACCAAGGCCCTGCGCCAGCGACCGCCCAAGACCCCCGTCCGGTTCACCCGCTTCCCCGCGAAGGGCCACGCCACCACCGACACCGAGCCGGACGCCGTCGTCGCCGCGGCCGTGCGCCACCTGCGCGGCCCGATCCGCTGGCTGCCGACCTTCCGCGTCGAGACCGGCACCGACGCCCAGGGCCGGCGGACCGTCGCCGCCGAGCGCGGCTACCTGCGCGAGACCGGGAACATCCTGTTCCACCTGTGCCTGCTCGGGCTGCTGGTCGCCGTCGGGACCGGCCAGGTGCTCCACTACCGGGCCCAGGTCATCGTGTCCGAGGGCGCGGCTTCGCGAACTCCGTCGTCGACTACGACACCTTCGAGTCGGGCGCGTTCTGGCGGGCGAGCTCGCTCGACCCGTTCAGCATGACCCTCGACAAGTTCACGTCCGAGTTCACGACGACCGCCACCGCGGAGCCCCGGAGCTTCACCGCGTTCGTGACGGTCCGCCAGCCCGGCGCCCCGGAGAAGGCCGAGAAGATCCGGGTCAACCACCCGCTCGACGTCGGCGGCGCCAAGGTCTACCTGCAGGGCAACGGCTACGCGCCGAACATCACCGTCAAGGACGCCAAGGGCCAGGTCGCGTACTCCGGGCCCGTCGTGTTCATCCCGCAGGACACCAACTACACGTCCCAGGGCGTCGTCAAGGTCCCGGACGTCTCGGACGGGCTCGACCAGATCGGCCTCGTCGGCTTCCTCCTCCCGACCGCCGCGAGCGACGACCCCACCCAGGCGTCCATCTACCCGCAGCCGCTGAACCCGATGCTCGTGCTCAACGTCTGGCACGGGAACCTCGGGCTCGACGACGGCACCCCCAGAACGTCTACCGGCTCGACACCAGCGACATGACGGAGTCGACCAAGGACGGCAAGCCCGTCACCCTCACCATTCAGCCCGGCGACACCGTCAAGCTGCCCGACGGGCTCGGCACCGTCACGTTCGACTCCCTGCCCCGCTACGTCGCCCTCGACCTGCGCTACGACCCCGCGCTCACCTGGATCCTCGTGTTCGCGCTCGGCGCGCTCCTCGGCCTCGCGCTCTCGCTGTTCACGCCCCGCCGCCGCGTCTGGCTCCGGGTCTGGACCGAGGACGTCCGAGACGACGAGTCGGGCGAGACCCGCCCGCGTACAGTGATAGACGCTGCCGGTCTCGCCCGAGGCGACGACTCCGGCCTCCAGCGCGAGGTCGACGCCGCGGTCCAGAGCGCTGCCGGACGGTCACCCGCCGACCCGTCGACCACCGCCACGCCGACCCTTCCGAGAAAGGCTCCCCGATGAGCTACGCAGAGCTCAGCACCCACCTCGTCTGGGCGGCGCTGACGGTCCTCACGATCGCGATGATCGCGTTCCTCGTCGACCTGACGCGGCTCGGCGAGTCCCGCCAGGAGCTCGTGTCCGTCGCCCGCCTCGGCACGCGCCGCAAGGAGCTCGTCGGCGTGGGAGCCGCGTCCGACGACGTCGCCGCCTCGCTCGCGGACGCGCCCCTCGGGCCGCGGACGCCGACGGCCCGGACGCAGGCACCGCCGAGCGGCCCGCGAGCCGCAAGGCCGCCGGCATCGGGATGTCGACCACGACCCTCGGCTGGCTCCTCCTCCTCGCCGCGATCGTCACGCGCGGCATCGCCGCAGGGCGCACGCCCTGGGCCAACATGTACGAGTTCACGCTCGTCGGCGCGTTCGTCGCCCTCACGGTGTTCCTCCTCGTCAGCAGGTTCCGCGACATCCGGTGGCTCGGCGCGTTCGTGACGTTCCTCGCCGTCGTGTTCCTCGCGCTCGCCCAAGAGGTCTTCTTCGTCCAGGCCGACGGCGTCCAGCCCGCCCTCCAGTCCTACTGGCTCGTCATCCACGTCGGCGTCGCCATCACCGCGGCCGGCATCCTCACCGTCGCGTTTCTCACCTCGGTGCTCCAGCTCCTCCGCGACTCCCGGGACAACGGCTCCGCGCTGCTGAACCACCGCGCGTTCCGGTGGCTCGACGCGCTCCCTACCCCCGGGCAGCTCGAGACCCTCAGCTTCCGGCTCAACGCCGTCGGGTTCGTCCTGTGGACCTTCACCCTCATCGCCGGCTCCATCTGGGCCGAGCACGCCTGGGGCCGGTACTGGGGATGGGACCCCAAGGAGGTCTGGACGTTCATCGTCTGGGTCGTCTACGCCGGGTACCTCCACGCCCGCACGACGCGCGGATGGTCTGGGCGCCGGGCCGCGTACTTCGTGGTCGTCGGGTACGCGTGCGTGCTGTTCAACTTCACCGGCGTGAACCTCATCTTCGACGGGAAGCACTCGTACTCGGGTCTGACGAGCTGATCTTCTTCGTCGCACGTCGGTTCGTCGTGGTTGCGTCCGCGCGGGCGCGGCACGGTGTCTCGGACTGTCGTCCTTCGGCCCTGGGGGCCGTGCGGGCTCCTTGACGTCCTTCGTCCCCGTCCCGCGCCCGCGCTATCGTGCTCCCCGTCACCCTCGCCGACGGTGACGTGCTCCCCGATCTCCCGTGTTTCGCCTTCCGGCCCGAGCATGCTGTTGTGCACCACGCCGTGCGCCGAGCATGACGTGGTGCACCGTTCTCGGCTCGGACGGGGGTGTGACCGCATGGTCGGCGCCGGGGGCGGTCGCCTGCGTGCGTGATCGCGCGGTCGGCGTCGCGGGCGGGCTGGGCCATACCCGCCGCCGACGACGGCGCGGCGCCGGTCAGGCCGAGGGGTCCGGGTTGTCGTCGTGCGGGGCCGAGCGACGGTCCCGCTGCTCACGGCGGCGGCGCTCCTCGTCGATGCGGCGCAGGAAGTCCGGGTCGTCGTCGGGCGCGACCGGGCCCGACGGGCGCGAACCGCGCGCCGGGGGCGTCCCCGCCTCCGCACCCGGGCCCCGGGAGAGCACGAGCCACAGGACCGGACCCAGCACGGGCAGCACGATGATCGCCAGGATCCACAGCGCCTTCGGAGCGCCGGCGGGCCGCTTGTCCTGCGACGTGACGCAGTCCGTCAGCGCGTACACGAGCAGGCCGATGGCGGCGAGGACCAGGAGACCGCGGAACATGGGTCCCAGCCTAGGCCCGTAGGCTGAGCACATGCCCCTGGTCGTCTACACCCTCGTCCGGCTCGCGCTCATCGCGGTCGTGTGGGTCGTGCTGTGGCTCGCCGGGCTGAGCTGGCCGATCGCCTTCGCCGCGGCCATCCTGATCGGCCTCATGGTGGCCTACCTCGCGTTCCGCGGCCCCCGCGACGCGGCGGCGCGCTGGCTCGCCGACCGTGCCGCGCGGCGTCGGGCAGCCAAGGGCCCCCGCGCGTCGGGGATCGAGGACGACGCGGACGTCGAGGACCGTGCCATCGACGCCGCCGCGGCCTCCGGGCAGGATGCCGCGCCCGCCCCCGTACCTCCGACGGCGCGCGCACCCCCGACGATCGGCCGTAACGTCACCGGGTGAGCACCTGGACCTGGCCCGCGTACGTGGGCGTGGTGGGCGGCGTCCTGCTCTTCGGGGTGTTGCTCGTCCCGATCCTGCTGTTCCAGGTCCGTCGGTACGGGGCGCTGGACGCGCGGCGTCTCATCGGTGCAGCCGCCGTCGCGGTCTACGGGGTCGCGCTCGTCGCGTACACGCTGCTCCCGCTGCCCACGGGCGACCTGGACGCTTGGTGCGCCGCCCACGGGTACGACGGCGCGCAGCTCCGTCCCCTCCAGTTCGTGGACGATATCCGGGACGCGACGGCCGGCGAGCCGCTCACGACGGCGCTGCGCAGCCCCGCGGTGCTGCAGGTCGTCCTCAACGTGGTGCTGTTCGTGCCGTGGGGCGTGATCGTGCGGCGGTTCCTCGGCTGGCGGCTGCTGCCCACGGTCCTCAGCGCGTTCGGCGCCTCGCTCCTGATCGAGACGACGCAGTACACGGGGATCTTCGGCCTGATCCCGTGCTCGTACCGGGTCGGGGACGTCGACGACCTCCTGACCAACACGCTGGGCGGCCTGCTCGGCGCGCTCGCAGCGCCCGTGGTGCTGCGGTGGATGCCGCAGGCCCACGACCTGGCGACGCATCGCGGCGACCCGAGACCGGTGACGGTCTGGCGGCGGTGGTTCGGCATGGCGCTCGACGCGGTGGCGTTCGTCGGGCTCGGGTTCGTGCTCGACGTCGGCTACCGGCTCGTGCTCGTGGCCGCGGGGCGCCCGGTCCCGACCGGGCAGGACCTCACGGACTGGCTGGTCGGCAGCGTCGTGCCGTTCGTGGTCGTCTTCGTATGGCCGGCGCTCGTCGGGAGCGGGGCGTCGTGGGGCCAACGGGCCGTCTGGCTGGCCCCGTGGTGGCCGGGGCGTCCGCGGCGGCTTCTTCGTGCCGCCGTCCCGGGCGGGCTGTGGGGCCTGTGCGGCGTCCTCGCCTCGGTGCCGGCGGCGTGGGACCTGCCCGACGTCGTGGACG
Organism: Luteimicrobium album; assembly: GCF_030161555.1. Lineage (GTDB taxonomy): Bacteria > Actinomycetota > Actinomycetes > Actinomycetales > Cellulomonadaceae > Luteimicrobium > Luteimicrobium album. The sequence continues at coordinate 577,232 of NZ_BSUK01000001.1, read as the reverse complement.
TCGCCCGGGTGGTCGAGGTCGCGCTCGCCGTGGTCGCCGTCGTCGCGGTCCCGTTCACGCTCGGACGGCGCGGCCTGTCGGGCGCGGTGACCGGCGCCGTCGTGCGGGACGTCCGGGGGAGGTCGTGCGGACGACCGCTCAGATCGACAGGCCGAACCCCAGCAGCACGCCGTAGCCGAGCTCGAAGAAGCCGGTCGCCGCGAGCACCGGGACCAGGGCGCGCCCGCGCGCCCCGACGAGCACCGGGATCGACAGGAGGATCGCGGGCAGCAGGAGGAGCAGGACGAGCAGCGACCAGGGCGCCCAGAACGCGCAGACGACGCCGAGCGCGAGGGCGATCCACAGCTCGGCCACGTAGACGCGGCGGGCGCGGAAGTCGCCGAGGCGCACCGCGAGCGTGCGCTTGCCGGCGGGCAGGTCCGTCGGGATGTCGCGGATGTTGTTGGCCATGAGGATCGCGCAGGCCAGCAGCCCGACGGCCACCGCCCCGAGCCCCGACGGCCACGTGATCCGTGGGCTGTCGCTGTACGCGAGCTGCGTGTACGTCGTCCCGAGGACGGCGACGAGCCCGAAGAAGACGAAGACCCCGACGTCGCCGAGGCCGCGATACCCGTACGGGTTCTTGCCGCCCGTGTAGTACCAGGCGGCCAGCACACAGAGGACCCCGACGGCGATCAGCCACCACGTGCCCGACAGCCACACGAGCACGAGGCCCAGCACCGCGGCGACGGCGAACGACGCGAACGCCGCCGCACGGACCCGCTCGGGCCGCGCGAGGCCGGTCGCGGTGAGCCGCGTCGGACCCACGCGGTCGACGTCGGTGCCGCGGACGCCGTCCGAGTAGTCGTTCGCGTAGTTCACGCCGAACTGGAGCGCGAGCGCGATGCCGAGGGCGAGGAGCGCCCCCAGAACCAGAACCCGTCGGTCTGCGCAGCGGCGCCCGAGCCGACGATGACGGGGGTCGCGGCAGCCGGCAGGGTGCGGGGACGCGCGCCCGCGACCCACTCGGAGGGTGTGGCCATGGAACCAGGCTATCCGTGCGTCAGTGCTGCTCGCCGCGCACGACTGCGTCCGCGAGGGCCGCGACGCCGCGGCGGTCCACCTTGCCCGGGCCGCGCAGGGGAGCGCGCCCGCGACGAGGACGTGGTGCGGTGCGGCGTGCGGGCCGAGCGCGTCGCGGGCGAGCGTGCGCGCGCGGTCGCGGAGGTCGTCGTCGGCGGGGCCGAGCTCCCCGGGTACGGCCCCGTCGACCTCGGGGCGGACGACGACCGCGACCACGGCCTGGCCCCATTCGGGGTCGGGCACCCCGACGACGCACGTCTCGCCGAGCGGGGCGAGCGCGTGCTCGACGGCCAGCGGCGCGACCTTCTCGCCACCCGTGACGACGACGTCGTCCGCCCGCCCGAGGACCCGCAGGCGGACGCCGGGCCCGGCGGGCGAGGCGCCGTCGTCGGGCAGCGCGGTGAGCGACCCGAGGTCGGAGGTCACGAACCAGCGCGTGCCGTCGGCGTCGGTGCGGAACGCCGGCGACCTGGGCTCGCCCAGGTAGCCCGCCGCGACGACCGGGCCGCCCAGCTCGACGCGCTCCTCCTCGCCCAGGCGCACCCGGACGCCGTCGAGGGGGACGCCGTCGTACACGCAGCCGCCGCACGTCTCCGACATCCCGTAGGTGGTGACGACCGGGACGCCGAGCGACCGGGCGGCGTCGAGCAGGTCGGGGACGACGCCGCCCCGCCGACGAGCACCGCGTCGAACCGCGCGAGCGCCCCAGCCGCGGCGACGCCGGCGGGATCCGCGGCCCGCGCGGCCTCGACGACGCGGTGCAGCTGGGTCGGGACGAGCGAGAGGTACGCGCGCTGCGTGGCGGGGTCGTCGAAGAACGCCGTCGCGTGCTCGGCGAGGAGAGCCGGGGTGAACGGGGCGTCCGGCAGGTCGGCGGGGTGCGTCCCCGCGACGACCGAGCGGGCCACGACCTGCGCGCCGGCGACGTGGTGCCACGGGATCGCCAGGAGCCAGCGCCCGTGCCCGCCGAGGCGTGCCGCCGTGGCGTCGATGGACGCCCGGAGGGCGGCCCGGGTCAGCACGACCTCGCGCGGCGAACCCGTCGAGCCCGACGTCCGCACGACGAGCACCGCGTCCTCCGGAAGCGCGCCCTCGTCGTGAGCGAGCGGCTCGAGGGTGACGGTGACGTCGTCGTCCGCGCCCAGGGCGCGCGTCAACGACGCGTACAGGTCGGCGGCGGAACGAGGGACGACGACGCGCGGCACCCGTCCAGCGTAGGCGTCCGGCGGATGCGGTCCGCGCGCACGTAGGGTGTGCGCGAGAACGGTCGAGCGAGGAGTGGACATGCACGCTGCGACGACGACGCCCGCCCGGTTGCGCCGCGGCGCACGGACCGCGCTGGTCGCGGTGACCGTCACGGCGGTGGGGCTCGTGGCCGGGTGCTCGGGGAGCAAGTCCCCCGCGCCGACCGAGACCGTCACCGGCGGCGTCCCCACGGCGGACAAGACCGCCCCGCCGAGCCCCGCGACGCCGACCGTGTGGCCGCTCACCGGCGTCAAGACCGACAAGGTCGCGGACCGCCCGGCGCTCGCCGTGAAGATCGAGAACTCGACCGACGCCCGCCCCCAGTACGGGCTCGAGCAGGCCGACACGGTGTGGGAGGAGGTCGTCGAGGGCGGCATCACGCGCTTCCTCGCCGTCTTCCAGTCGAAGACGCCGTCACGCATCGAGCCGATCCGGTCCGTCCGCCCCATGGACGCGGCGGTGGTCGCACCCTGCACGGGCTGTTCGCGTTCTCCGGCGGGCAGCCGCCGTTCGTCAACGCGGCCAAGAAGGTCTCGCAGGTCATCACGATGGACGGCGGCAGCCCGGGCTTCCACCGCGACCCGAACCGCGTCGCCCCGCACAACGTGTTCGCCGACACCAAGGACCTCTTCGCGCAGGCCGACACGTCCAAGACGGCGGCGCCCCGCCCGAGCAGTTTCGGTTCGCCCGGTCGCTCGAGCAGTCGACGGCGGTGACCTCCGGGAAGGCCGCGACCAAGGCCACCATCCACATGTCCGGCGGCTACGTGCCGGGCTGGACCTACGACGCGAGCAAGAAGGTGTACCTGCGCGACGAGCGCGGCGTGCCGTCGAAGTCGGCCGACGGCGTGCGCCTGTCGGGGGTGAACGTCGTCGTGCTGCGCGTCAAGGTCGTCAACACGAAGTACAAGGACCCGGCCGGCAACCCCGTCCCCGACACCGTGCTCGAGGGCACCGGCTCCGCCACCGTGCTGTCCGGCGGCAAGGCCGTGACCGGGACGTGGACCAAGAAGTCCACCGGCGCCGTGCTGCGCGTGACCGCCGACGGCGAGGACGTCCTCCTGGCGCCCGGCGAGACGTGGGTCGAGCTCGTCCCGACCGGCAGCGGGAGCGTCGCGCTGAGCTGACCCCCGGACACCCCACGCACGGGCCCGGGGGTCGACCAGGGACTACCCCGGGCGCGCTGGGACGGGGCCCGGGTGACGATGGGGCCATGGCCGAGAACAGCAGCCCCCAGGGCGAGAGCACCCGTCAGGCCGGCGACGCCGGCACCCTCCGCTACGACGTCGTCGTCATCGGCGCCGGTCCGGTCGGCGAGAACATCGCCGACCGCGCCGGCCGCACCGGTCTCTCGACCGCGATCGTCGAGGCGGAGCTGGTCGGAGGAGTGCTCGTACTGGGCGTGCATGCCGTCCAAGACCCTGCTGCGTCCCGGGGCGGCGCTCGCGGCCGCGAAGGACGTCCCCGGGCTGACCGTCGCTCCCGCGATCGATCCCGCGCCGGTGCTCGCGTGGCGCGACGAGGTCACCTCGGGCTGGGACGACGCCGGCCAGGTCGAGTGGCTGGACGGCGCCGGGATCGCGCTGCTCCGCGGGCACGGGCGGGTCGTCGGGTCGCGCCGGGTCGAGGTGACCGACCCGGACGGGAAGCGCACGGTCGTCGAGGCCCGGTACGCGGTCGCGGTCGCGACCGGCAGCGTGCCCGTCCTGCCGGAGGTGCCCGGGCTGGCCGAGGCCGCGCCGTGGGGCAGTCGTGAGGCCACGGCTGCCGAGGAGGTGCCGTCGTCGGTGGTGGTCGTGGGTGGCGGCGTCGTCGCGTGCGAGATGGCGACGGCGTACGCGGACCTCGGGGCGCACGTGACCCTGCTGGTGAGGCACGGGCTGCTCGGCGCGGCGGAGCCGTTCGCGGGCGAGGCGGTCGCCGACTCGCTCCGGGAGCTCGGCGTCGACGTGAGGCTCGGCGCGTCGCCCGTGCGGGTGGCGCGCGACGGCGTCGGGGGCCGGTCACGGTGACGTACGGCGACGGGTCGGGTGAGCACGACGTCACGGCCGCGGAGCTGCTCGTCGCGACCGGGCGGGTCCCGCGCACCCAGGACGTCGGGCTGGACACCGTCGGTCTGAGCGAGATCGCGCGCGGCCTCGAGGTCGACGACGCGATGCGGGTCCGGGGCGTCGACGGCGGCTGGCTCTTCGCCGCCGGCGACGTGACGGGGCGCGTCGCGACGACGCACCAGGGCAAGTACCAGGCACGCGTCGCCGGCGACGTCATCGCGGCGACGTTCGGAGCCTCGCCCGAGGACGGCGGGAAGTCCGGGGACGGGGTGCCGGTGCCCGCGACGGACGAGAACCGTGCCGCCGCGCGGGCGGCCGAGCCGTGGAGCCGGTTCGCGGCGAGCGCCGACCACGCGGCGCAGACCCAGGTCGTCTTCACCCGGCCGCAGGTCGCGTGGGTCGGGCTGAGCGAGCGCAAGGCGCGCGAGGCGGGGCTCGAGGTCCGCGTCGTCGAGTACGACCTCGGCTGGGTCGCGGGCGCGCACGTCACGGGGAAGTCGTTCGCGGGCCGGGTGAGCGCGGTCGTCGACGAGTCCCGACGGGTGCTGGTCGGCGTGACGTTCGTCGGGCCGGAGGTGGGGGAGATGCTGCACGCGGCGACCGTCGCCGTCGTCGGGGAGGTGCCGCTCGAGCGGCTGTGGCACGCCGTGCCGGCGTACCCGACGGTGAGCGAGGTGTGGCTGCGGCTCCTGGAGACGTACGGGCTCTGAGGCGGCCGGACACTGGTCGCAACATCCATTGCGCAATAGGGGTTGCGCAATAGGGGTTGCGCAATGGATGTTGCGCAACTAGTGTTGCGTGTGTCGGGTCGCGAGGGACCCGGCGGACGCTCAGGGAGGCCATCATGTTCGGACGACAGCACGCACCCCGCACCACCACCACGTACCGCGCCGCGAACCGCGCGGAGGAGACCCGCCGCCACGACGCGGCGCTCGCCCGCCAGCGGGCCGAGCAGGACGCGGAACGGTACCGCGACACCGCCTCGCTGTGGTGGGGCCGCTGAGGAGGCACGGATGACCCAGACCAAGCGCACCAGCATCTCGTCGCAGGAGTCGCTCACCACGAGCGACCCCGCGATGCTGCGGGCCCTGGCGCACCCTCCGCATCGAGATCCTCGCGATCCTCGACGAGATCGGCGAGGCGACGGCGAGCGAGATCGCCGAGCGGACCGACCAGACCGTCGCCAACTGCTCCTTCCACCTGCGCTCGCTCGAGAAGGCCGGGTACGTCGAGCGCGCCGAGCCCCGCGGGCGCGAGAAGCCGTGGCGTTCGGCGCACCGCAAGCGCAGCATCGAGCCTGACGCGAACGACGCGACGGCGGTGCGCCAGTCGGGCGTCATCTCCGCCGGGTACGTCCAGCACGAGGCCGCACGCCTCACCGAGTTCCTCACCGACCCGAGGCCGCTGCCTCCCGCATGGGTGCGCGCCGTCACGGTGTCCACCGCCGGCATCTGGGCGACCGCCGACGAGATGGAGCAGCTCGCCCACGACGCGCTCGCGCTGCTGGAGCGGTTCGCCGGGCGCAGCACCGACCCCTCGCTGCGACCCGAGGGCGCCGTGCGAGGCCACATGCTGCTGACGCTCAACCCGGACCGCGACGGGCTCTGACGGCGCCCTCCGCGGCAGCCCGACTCTCCGACGTCCCTCGCGCAGACGGCCGCGGCCCGCCACCCGAGAGGTGGCGGGCCGCGGCCGTTCCGGGCCGTGGGCGGGTCAGCTCGTCGACGCGAGCTGACCGTCCGAGCTGAACACCAGACCGATCGTGATCTGCCCCTTCTGCAGCGCCGCCTTGGTCAACGGGCCGCCCGTGTCGAGCTGCTTGAAGCTCGCGAACTGCAGCCCGTAGACCTTCTCGAGGCCCGGCTGGCAGTAGTCGCGGGTGGTGCACTCCGGCGGGCCGCCGAGGATCAGGCCGCCGCACTTGGCCGCCAGGTCCGACAGCGTCTTGACGCCGTTCTTGTCGGCGAACGCCGTCGTGACCGCGTAGGCGTTCTGGTCCTGTGCGGCGGCGGGCTTGCCGAAGACCAGGCCCACCTGCTTGCCGAGGTCGGTGAGCGCCGCGACCGTCTTGTCGAGGTCGCCGCTCGCCGGGCTCGTCGAGTCCGCGCCGTTCTTGGCCGCGTTGATGAACGTCGTGAGGGTGCTCGTGTACTCGGGGACGATGGTGAGCTGGCCGTTCTCGAGGGCCTTGAGGTACGTCTCGCGTGAGCCGACGTCACGGACGGTCGGGGAGTAGCCGGCCGACTTCAGGACGTCCGCGTAGATGTTCGCGAGCGTCGCGGACTCCGAGAAGTTCGAGGCACCGATCGTGACCTTGGTGCCCTTGCCCGCGGAGCTGTCCTTCGCGGCGAGCTGGTGCTGGTCGACGAAGTCCTGGGCGGCCTGCGTCGACGTCTGACGGTCCACGTCGACGGCCTTGTTCAGGGCGATGAGCCCCGGGGTATCGAGCGCGGCCGAGACCGTGTCGAGCAACGGGATGATGGCGTCGTCGTCCGCGACGGCCTTCGCGTTGAGGGCCGGGATGACGTTGTCGGCGTTCTGGAGCAACTTGTCGTCCTCGAGGACGACGAGCGTGTCGCCCGCGACAGGTTCACAGGTCGGGACGGAGGCGTTCGAGGCGTTGGCGGAGGACGTCGGGTGGGAGCCCGACGAACCGGCCTGGCCGCACGCGGCGAGGACCGACGCGAGCGCGACGGCCGAGAGTCCTGCGGCGAGTGTTCGGGTACGCATTGCCCCATTCGACCGCCCGCCACCGACACAGGCAACCGGGATACGCCCGCCGGGCGCCGCGAACGAGGCCGGCGAGCGCCGTCGTCGGGCCCGGACGGCTCACACGGCGCGCGCCGCCGCGCGCGACTCGGCCCGCACCGAGGCCGGCGTCACCGCCCGCTGGACGAGCGCGAGGACGCCGTCGACGAGCAGGCACAGCACGGCCACGATCACGCCGCCCGCGAGCACCTGGCCGTAGCGTTGCGTCCCGAACCCGAGCGAGATGATCTGGCCCAGGCCGCCGCCCCCGGCGAGCGCCGCGAGCGGGATCGTCGCGACGACCTGGACGATCGTCGTCCGCAGGCCCGCGGCCAGGTAGGGCACGGCGAGCGGCAGCTCGACCCGCCCCACGACGCGCCCGCCGCCCATGCCCATCCCGCGGGCCGCGTCGGTCACGGCGGGATCCACGCCCCGCACGCCCGTGAACGTCGTCGACAGGAGCACCGGGAGCGCGAAGACCGCCGCCGCGATCACCGTCGCGGTGTCCCCGAACAGGCCCGCGGTCGCCAGGATGATGATGATCGCGAGAGTCGGGAGGGCACGCGTCGTGTTGGCCACGACGATGACGGCCGCCGCGCCACGCTGCAGCCGGTGGCTGTGCCCGAGCCAGATGCCGAGCGGGATCGCGACGACCGACGCGAGCAGCACCGCGGCGAGCGTCATCAGCAGGTGCTCACGCGTCAAGGCCCAGATGCCGCCCGGCCCCGACCAGTTGAGCGGGTCGTTGAGCCAGGTGATCGCCTCCTGCACGACGTTCATGCGGCCCTCCCACGCAGCCACGGCGTGAGCGCACGCCCGACCAGCCACAGCAGCACGTCCAGGACCAGGGCGAGCAGGAGGCACAGGACCGTCGCCGTCGTGATCTCCGCCCGGTAGAAGCTCTGGAAGCCGCGGAACAACAGATTCCCCAGACCCCCGTACCCGACGACGACCCCCACCGTGACCAGCGCGACCGTCGACACGGTGGCGAGCCGCACCCCCGTCACGATGCCCGGCAGTGCGCTCGGCAGCTCGACCGTCCAGAACCGCCGGGCCCGGCCGTAGCCCAGTCCCCGCGCCGCGTCCAGAACGGCCGGGTCCACGCCCTGCAGCGCCGCGACCGCCGTGCGCACCAGGATCACCAGTGCGTACAGCACCAGGCCCAGCAGGACCGGCGCGCGCCCGATCCCCATGAACGGCGCCAGGATCGCGAAGAGCGCGAGCGACGGGATCGTGTACAGCGTCGACGCGAACCCCACCACCGGCCCCGCCAGCCAGCGCACGCGCGTCGCCAGCGCCGCGAGAGGCACGGACACGACGATCGCGATGGCGACCGCCTCGACGGTCAACGACGCATGGATGATCAGCGCCTCACGGATCGCGTCCCAGTTCGCGGTGACGTAGTCCCACGAGAACCACGGGTTGGCTGCCACCCGCCCGAACCTACCGGCCACCGGTGACGTTCGCGTGCGGGGTGGGCCTCGTGGGTCGTGGTCGGGTTCGCGGGTGGGTGCGGTGTCGTGGTCGGGTTCGCGGGTGGGTGCGGCGAGGTGGTTCGGGCTGTCGTGCTTCGGCCCTGGGGGCCGTGCGCACTCCTTGACGCCCTTCACCACCTCCCCGCACCCACCCGCTCGGCCGTCTCTCACCTTCGCCGACGGTGACGTTCCGCTCGTCGATGGTCACGGTGGCGCCGGGGGTCAGGTCCCTTGCGTGCCGAGCACGGGGTTGTGCACCCGTTGAGCGAGGCGGGTTCTAGCGGTCCCCGCAACACTCTGGCTGTTGGGAGTTGCGTTGGGGTCGAAGAGGACGTTGGTGTCGGTGGAGGTCAGGAAGGCGTTCTTCGCTGCGCTTGATCGGTTGGACGGGAATATCACGGGTGCCGCGCGGGAGGTCGGGGTGCACCCGGCGACGGCGTTCACGTGGACGAAGAAGCTGGGTATCCGGGGGCGGGGGCCCTCGGGTGCCAAGCTCGGGGTGCGGCGGGCGCCTCATCCGGGGCGGGCCGAGTACGAGCGTTTGCGGGCGGGTGGGGTCGCGCGAGCCGAGGCGGCGGGGCGGGTCGGGATCCATGTGCGCACGGCCCAGGAGTGGGACCGGGGCGTGCGTTGGGTCGGGGCCGGTCGGGTCTACCCGGACCGGGCCCGTGGCGGGGACGAGTCTGGTGGCGTGACCGCTCTCGTCGATGCCCGCGTCGATGTCCCTGTTGATCCGTCGCTCGCCGAGGTGGAAGCGGTCCTGGACCGCAGGTTCTTGACGTTGGCAGAGCGGGAGCTGATCGCGGACCTGCACCGCGCCGGTGCGTCGTTGCGGGCGATCGGGCGTGAGCTGGGCCGGCCGGCCTCGACGGTCAAACGCGAGCTCGATGCCCGTAGCACCGACGGGGTCTACCTGCCCTATGCGGCCCAGCGTGCCTGGGCCGCGTCCCGGCCCAGGTTCAAGGCGTCCAAGCTCGCGACCGACGGGCCGTTACGCGAGTACGTGGCCGGCAAGCTCGCCGAGCGGTGGTCCCCGGAGCAGATCAGCCATGCTCTTGCCAAGGAGTTCCCCGACCAGGAGGACATGCGGGTGAGTACGGAGACGATCTACCAGGCGATCTACGTCCAGGCCCGCGGCGGCCTGCGCCGCGAGGTCGCTAACGCGTTGCGCACCGGACGCACCCGCCGCAAACCCCACAAGAAAGCGGACCAGCGCACGCCCCGGTTCGTGGACGAGATGATCATGATCTCCGAACGGCCCGCGGAGGTCGAAGACCGGGCCGTGCCCGGGCACTGGGAAGGTGACCTGATCGTGGGCACCGCCTCGAAGTCCGCGATCGTGACCCTGGTCGAGCGCAGCACCCGGTATGTCCTGCTCGGGCACCTGCCGGGCGGGCACAGCGCTGAAGAGGTCCGGGACGTCCTGGTCCCGCTGATCGCGGCCCTGCCCGCCCATCTGCGGGCCTCGCTGACCTGGGACCAGGGAACCGAGATGGCCGCCCACAAGCAGTTCACGATCGCCACGAACGTCCCGGTCTACTTCTGCGACCCGCACTCGCCCTGGCAACGCGGATCGAACGAGAACACCAACGGGCTCCTGCACCAGTACTTCCCCAAGGGCACCGACCTGTCGATCTACAGCCCTGAGGATCTCGAGCACGTCGCCCAAGAGCTCAACGGCAGACCACGAAAGACCCTCGACTGGGACACCCCAGCCGAGCGCCTCCGTGATCTACTGACCAGCGTCTAAACCATCACGGTGTTGCGACCACCACGAGAATCCGCCGCGACGCATCGGTGCACAAGCCCGTGTTCGGCGGCGAGACCGGTGCCTGATCGCATGGTCGGCGGGCGGCGGTCGGCGGGCGGCGGGCGGCGGGCGGCGGGTGGCGGGCGGCGGGCGGCGAGCCGGGCGTCACCCTCGGCGAACGGGGCGTCACCGTCGGCGCATCCGGGTAGGTTCGATCCATGGCCGACGCCGCGATCGTCTTCGAGCACGTCCGCAAGGAGTACCCCGACGGGACCGTCGCGGTGGAGGACCTCTCCTCGAGGTGGTGGAGCACGAGATCCTGGCACTCGTCGGGCCGTCGGGCTGCGGTAAGTCGACGACCCTGCGGATGACGAACAGGCTCGTCGAGCCGAGCGGCGGCCGGATCCTGGTGGGTGGCGAGGACGTCCTCGCGGCGGACCCGGTGCGGCTGCGGCGCTCGATGGGCTACGTGATCCAGAACGTGGGTCTGTTCCCGCACCGGACGGTCGCGCAGAACGTCGCGACGGTGCCCGGCCTGCTGCGGTGGGACCGGAGGCGCACGAAGGACCGGGTCGCGGAGCTGCTCGACCTCGTCGGCCTCCCGCCGGACCGGTACGCGAAGCGTTACCCGCACGAGCTGTCGGGCGGCGAGCAGCAGCGTGTCGGTGTGGCCCGCGCGCTCGCGACGGACCCGCCGGTCCTGCTGATGGACGAGCCGTTCGGTGCGGTCGACCCGGCGGGCCGCCGCCGGTTGCAGGCGGAGTTCTGGCGGATCCAGCGCGAGCTCGGCACCACGGTCATGTTCGTCACGCACGACATCGACGAGGCCGTCCGGCTCGGCGACCGGGTCGCGGTGTTCTCGCGTGGCGGGCACGTGGAACAGCTCGCCGACCCGGTCGAGGTCCTGGCGCGACCGGCGTCGGACGCGGTCCGGGCGCTCGTCGGGGACGGTGCGCCCGTGCGGCTGCTGGGGATCACGCACGTCGAGCGGGGCGACGTGCAGCCGGCCGACGGGCGGACGCGACCTGCCGGCCCCGTCGTCGAGCTGGACGCGACGCTCGCCACCGCGCTCGAGGCGGTCGCCGAGGCGCCCGACGGGGTCGTCGCCGTCGTCGACGGGAAGGTCGCCGACGGCGGACCGGGGGCCGTGGTGGGCACGATCGACGCCCCCGGGGTCCTGTCGGCGCTCCGCCGTGCCGTCGACGGCGCGGTCACGCCGACGGGTGCAGGCTCCGCTGGTAGAGGGTGACCGCGACCCACCGCTCGTGCTTGCGGCCGACACCCTCGAGGCGCCCGGCCGCGCGGAAGCCGTGCCGCTCGTGCAGCACGCTCGACGGCGTCCGCGTGACCGTGCCCCGCGGGTCGGCCGGGTCGACGGCGTCGGCGATCACTGCGATCGCCTCGCGCGCACCGGCGTCACGGGCGGCGTCGAGCACCGCGTCGAGCAGACGCCCGCCGAGGCCTCGTCGCGTCGCCGCCGGGTCGAGGTAGATGGTCTCCTCGACCGTGTACCGGTAGGCGGCCTTGGGGCGGTACGGGGACGTGTAGGCGAAGCCGAGCACCTGGGGTTCCGGGTCGTCGTCGGCGAGCGGGCCCATGGCGACGAGGAACGGCCAGCCCGCGCCGACGCTCGCGGCGTGCTTGTCGTGCCACGTCTCGAGCGTCGGGGGCTCGGTGTCGAAGGTCGCGAGCGTGTGCTCGACGTAGTGCGCGTAGATGCGCGCGACGTCGGCCAGGTCGTCGGGGACGGCGGGACGGATCTCCGGGGTGGTGGTCGGCACGCGTCTGATCCTGGCACGCGTCAGCGGCCGGCTTCGTCGGGTCCGGCCGGTGAGCGGACGAGCCGGGACTGGGGGCGCGTGGCGAGGAACCGGGCGCGCAGGGCCGGATCCGCGATCCGCTCGGCCCGTGCGAGGACCCAGGTGGACGCCGCCTCACCCGCCGCCCCGGCGCGGGGGTCGCGCGTCGACCAGGCGGGAGGCGTCGGTGAGGAGCGCGGCGGCCACCGGCGCGAGGTCACCGGCTGAGTGGTCGCGTCACTTCATGTGGTGCTGGATGCCCTCGTCGAGGTCGCCCAGGTCGACGGCGATCGTGCTCTGGGCTCCGCGCTCCCGCCGCCGCCCGCTCAGTCGCCCGGCGGCAGCGGCGACGCGGGGACCTCGGCGCTCGTCGGCTCGGGCCACGGCTGCCGCTCGGACACCGACGCGACCCCTTCTTCGTGACGGACACGAGCTGCCAGTCGACGAACCGGTGGGTCTGGGTGTCGAACCGCAGGACCGTCATCTCGGCCGTGCCGTGCAGCGGGCCGACCGTCGCCTGGCCCAGCGTCGCCCCCGCCGTCGAGGAGTTCACGTACCGGATCCCCAGCCCGATCTGGGTCGGGTCGATGCGCCGGTGCAGGTGCCCCGAGACCTGCGCGGGCACGCACCCGGACTCGAGCGGCACCGTGCCGATGGTGGGGTCGTGGATGAGCAGCAGGTCGACCCCGGGCATGCCGTCCTTCTCGGCGTCGCACGCCTTGTCCGACAGGGCCTGGGACTGCTCGCCGGGGCTCACGTCGCCCGACTGGTGCGACGCGACCCCGATACGGGTCTGCAGGACGTCGTGGTCGCCGAGGATCCGCACGCCCTTGACGTCGACGACGTCGCCGTCGAGCACGGTCCAGCCGGCGTCGCGCGCGAACTTCGCGACGAGCGGGCTGTCGTGGTTGCCGTTCGCCATCACGGTGGGGATCTTCTGGGGATCGCGCTGGCGAAGCTGTCGACGCACACCTGCTCGACGGCGGTCCCGTTGATCGTCGTGTCGCCGGCGTTCAGCACGACCTGCGCGCCCGACCGCTCGACGGCCGTGTGGATCAGCGGCGACATGCCCGTGTTGCAGTGCAGGTCCGAGACGACCAGCAGCGTCACCAGGTCCGACGACGCCGTCGGGCTGGGGCTGGGCGTGGCCGTCCCCTCGGTCCCGGTCGCCGGCACGGTGGGCGGCGTCGTCGTGGTGGCCTGTGCGAGCGCGTCCTCGGCGTCCTGCAGGTCGTCACGCTCGTCCCACGCGGCCTGAAGGTTCCGGTTCGCCTTCGCGTAGAAGTCCTCGGAGCTCTGGTACGCCGTGACGAGCTGCTCGCCGTACGTGTTGACCACCCCGGCGAGGCGGCCCGTGATCCTGGCGCCCGCGAGCGGCGTGCCCGCGAACAGGGGACTGCCCTCCTGGGCCGTGGTGGTGGAGGTGCCGGGCTCCGACGAGCTCAGCGTGAGCGCGGTCGCCACGACCACCACGAGCCCCGCGGTGAGCTCCCAGGTGTGGCGCCCGGCCGCGGCCGCGAGCTCGCGCCGTCGGGCCCGGCCGAGGAGCAGGACCACCGCCGTCGTGGCGAGGGCGACCGCGGCGAGCGCGGCGAGCGTGCGCCACACCGCGTCGACCGCGAGCGCCCGCACGGCGCGGTGCACCGTGATGTCGGGGGTCGCGAAGAACTGCAGGTACGACTGGACGTCCGTGCCGAGCGCGTCGAGGTTCTGCGCCGGCGTGACCGACGTCAGCTCGGTGGGGATCTCCTTGACGACGACGCGCGCCCCGAGGCCCAGCGGCGCGGGCGAGTCGAGCTCGACCGTCCCCAGCGGGCCCAGGTCCACGACGATCAGCCCGTCCGTGGTGACCTCGTAGCGGGCCTCGTGGGGGCCGAGGCTCAGGTCGGCGCTCGCGGTCGTCACGCCCCACGCGGTGCACGCGACCACCGCGAGGACGACGCCCACCGTGCACAGGAGCCAGCGCGGCGGGACCCAGCGGGGTGCGGGCGGGGCGGTCGTGTCGGGCATCACCACCACCCTTCCACCTGGGTGGTTCGTCTGCACCTGTGGCCGTCCCGGGCGTGTCCGCGCCCGCCAGGTGCAGACTGGCGGGGTGCCGTCACCGAGGACCGGGCGTGCGTACGCCTTCGTCTCGTGCTGGGCTCTCGCGGCCCCGCGCGAGGCGTGCTGGGCGGTGCTCGCGGACCCGGAGCTGTCGTGGCCGCGCTGGTGGCCGGGCCTGCGGGGCCAGGTCGTCGCGTTCACCGACGACGGCGCCCGGCAGGGGTCGCGCGCCGCGCTCGCCTTCCGCACGCCGTTCGGGCGGCGGCTGCGGCTCGAGCTCGAGGCGACGACGGTCGAGCCGCCGTCGTCGGCGTGCTTCGCGGTGACCGGTGACCTCGTGGGGATGGGCCTGGTCACGCTGTCGGACGCCGGACCGGGGGCGACCGTCGTCGTCGTGCACTGGGACGTGCGGACGGCGCGGTGGTGGCTCGACCCTGTCGGCCCGCTGTCCCGGCCGCTCGCGGCGTGGTCTCACGCGCGGGTCATGCGGGCGGGCGAGCGGGGTTGGCCGCGGCCCTGGTCGCCGCAGCGGAACCGGTGGACGTCTCAGAACGCGTACGGGAAGCGTGACCAGTCCGGCTCGCGGCGCTCGAGGAAGGCGTCGCGCCCCTCGACGGCCTCGTCCGTCGTGTACGCCAGCCGGGTCGCCTCCCCGGCGAAGACCTGCTGGCCCATGAGGCCGTCGTCGGCGAGGTTGAACGCGAACTTGAGCATGCGGATCGCCTGCGGCGACTTGGCGGCGATGGTCCGCGCGTACTCGAGGGCGAGGTCCTCGAGGTCGGCGTGGTCGGCGACCTCGTTGACGGCGCCCCAGTCGTAGGCGTCCTGGGCGGAGTACTCGCGGGCCAGGAAGAAGATCTCGCGGGCGCGCTTCTGGCCGACCTGCCGGGCGAGGTACGCGGAGCCGTAGCCGCCGTCGAACGAGCCGACGTTCGCGTCGGTCTGCTTGAACCGGGCGTGCTCGCGGCTCGCGATCGACAGGTCCGCGACGACGTGCAGCGAGTGCCCGCCGCCCGCGGCCCACCCGTTGACGACGGCGATCACGACCTTCGGCATGGTCCGGATCAGGCGCTGCACCTCGAGGATGTGGAGGCGCCCGGCGCGCGCGGGGTCGACGGCGTCGCGGGTGTGCACGTCGCCTCCGCCGTCGGGCGCGGTCGTGTACTGGTAGCCGGACCGGCCGCGGATGCGCTGGTCGCCGCCCGAGCAGAACGCCCAGCCGCCGTCCTTGGGCGACGGGCCGTTGCCGGTCAGCAGCACCGTCCCGACGTCGGACGTCATGCGGGCGTGGTCGAGGGCCCGGTAGAGCTCGTCGACGGTGTGCGGGCGGAAGGCGTTGCGGACCTCGGGCCGGTCGAAGGCGATGCGGACGACGGGCAGGTCCTGCGTCGTCGTCGCACCGTCGGCCGCGACCTCCCGCTGGACGCCCCGGTGGTAGGTGAGGTCCGTGAGGTCCTCGAAGCCGTCGACGGTGCGCCACCGGCTCGGGTCGAACGTCTCGGACACGCGCTCCGGGAGGTCGGAGGGGTTCGTGGGGGAGGGGGCGGCGTCGTCGGTCACGGCGTCCATGCTAGTGAGCGGACGGACGCGCGTCGTCGGGCTCGACGTCCTCGAGCGTGCGCCGCGCGCCGACGCGGCCGGCGAGCCAGATCGTCGCGGCACCGGCGAACGAGACCAGGAGGATCCCGACGACGGCGACCAGTGCGAGCCCCTGCCCGAGCGCCAGTGCCCCGACGAGCGCACCCACCACGGGGTCCATCGCGAACAGCGTGCCGACGACCCGCGGCGAGCTCAGGTGCACGGCGAGGAAGTCGAGGCTGAACGCGATCGCGACGCCGAGGATCCCGGAAGCGGCGAGGCGCCCCCACCCGGCCGCGTCCACGTGCGGTGCGGACGCGATCGAGAAGGGGAGCAGCAGCACCGCGCCGCCGGTCACGGACAGCGCGAGCCCGTCCAGGCCGCTCGTGTCGCCCCCGACCCGGCCGGCCAGCAGGGTGTAGGCGCCGAACGCGACGGCCGCGCCGAGGCCGAACAGGATCCCGACGACGTCCGCCTCGCCGCCCGGCCCGCTGATCAGCACGACGCCGAGGAGAGCGGTCGCGGGAAGGACGAGCTCGAGGCGCCGCGTCACCCCGAGCGCGGCCACGGCGAGCGGGCCGAGGAACTCGAGGGTGACGGCGAAGCCGAGCGGCAGGTGGTCGACGGCGTTGTAGAACAGGACGTTCATCGCGGCCATCGCGAGCCCGTAGGACGCGATCCCGGCCCAGGCGCGCGCCGAGCGTCCGCGCAGGCTCGGGCGCGTCACCACGAGGAGGACGGCGGCGGCGACCGCCATCCGCAGGCCGCTGACGCCGACCGTGCCGACGGTGGGGAACAGCGTGGAGGCGAGGGCGGCCGAGAGCTGCACGCCGAACGATCCGCCGAGGACGCACACGAGCGCCAGGAGCGGGCCGGTGCGCGGGTGCGCAGGGTGAGGCGAGCCGAGTGAGGTCATGGAGGTTTCCCGAGGGGTCGAGCCGGGCACGACCCTAGCCGACGCTGCATTATGGTACGCTAGTACCACTTCGCGCGACCCGACGGCGGACCTGACACCCGGGGTCGCGCGTCGTCATCCGCGGAGGCGAACGTGAACGCCATCTCCAGCACCGGGTCCGGGCTCGCCTGGGCCGTCCTCATCGTGTCGGGCGGGTTCGAGGCCGGGTGGGCGCTGTGCCTCAAGGCCTCGTACGGGTTCAGCAGGCTCTGGCCCAGCGTCGGGTTCGTCGTCCTGCTCGCCGCGTCGATGGTCGGCCTGTCGTATGCGCTACGCTCCCTGCCCGTCGGCGTCGCCTACGGCGTGTGGGTGGGCGTCGGCGCCACCGCGACGGCCCTGTTGGCGATCCCGCTCTTCGGGGAGACTGTCACGATGCTGAAGATCGTGTCCCTCGCGCTCGTCGTCGCAGGGATCGTCGGACTGAACCTCGCAGGGGAGGACACGCATGACCCAAGCAGACCCCGACAGGCCTCGGGGCCCCGGGCGACCCGGTGAGCCCGCGCAGCCGCCCCGGCACACGGGCGCCCGCGGGCCGCGCAAACCCCGCGAGCCACGGCGGCAGAGCCGCGGCGCACAGCGTCGCGACGCGATCGTCCGGGCCGCGGCCGAGCTGATCCTCTCCGAGGGTCCCGCGGGCGTGACCCACCGGACCGTCGCCGCGCAGGCCGACGTCCCGCTCGCCGCGACCACCTACTACTTCTCGGGTCTCGACGAGCTCGTCGAGACCGCGGGCCGCCTCCTCGTCGAGCGCTGGACCGCGCACACGCGCGAGGTCGTCGAGCGCGACGACCTCCCCACCACCGCCGCCGGCAAGGCCGAGCGGATCGTCGACGCCATCGGTCCGAGCGGCGACGACGCCGCCGTCCGCGGGTTCTACGAGCACCTCGTCGCCGCAGGCCGTTCGGCGGCGCTCGGCCGTGCCTACGCCGAGACCCGCAACGGGCTCGACGACGCCGTCTCCGAGCTCCTCGCCAAGCTCGGCCTCGACGTCTCGCCTCAGCTCATCGTCGCGATCGTCGACGGGGCGGCCCTCACGGCACTGTCCGAGGGGCGGTCGGTCCGGCCGGTCGCGCTCCAGCTCGCCCAAGAAGTCGTCGAGCGGACCGAGCGTCACCAGCGGGGCGAGTGGTGACCGGGCCGGAGGGCGGCGACGAGCCCGTCGTCGTCTGGTCGACCCCCTGCGCACGCGCTTCCGCGGGCTCGACGTCCGCGACGGGCTCCTCGTGCGCGGCCCGGCGGGCTGGGCCGAGTTCTCGCCCTTCTGGGACTACGACGACGCCGAGTCGCTCGCCTGGTGGCGCGCCGCCGAGGAGGCCGCGACCGTCGGCTGGCCCGAACCGCGACGGTCCGCGATCCCCGTCAACGTGACCGTGCCGGCCGTCGGGCCCGAGCGGGCGCGCGAGATCGTCCTCGCG
Organism: Luteimicrobium album; assembly: GCF_030161555.1. GTDB lineage: Bacteria > Actinomycetota > Actinomycetes > Actinomycetales > Cellulomonadaceae > Luteimicrobium > Luteimicrobium album. The sequence continues at coordinate 559,109 of NZ_BSUK01000001.1, read as the reverse complement.
TCCGGCGGCTGCCGCACCGCGAAGGTCAAGGTCGCGGAGCGGTCGCCGCTGCCCGACGGCACGCGCGGCGCTCCCGAGCCCGTCGAGGCCGAGATCGCGCGGCTCGAGGCCGTGCGGGACGCGCTCGGCCCCGGCGGCCGGATCCGCGTCGACGCCAACGGCGGGTGGTCCGTCGAGGAGGCCGTCCGGCGCCTGCCGCTGCTCGACCGCGCCGCCGGCGGGCTCGAGTACGTCGAGCAGCCGTGCGCGACCGTGCCCGAGCTCGCGGCCGTCCGGCGCGTCGTCGCCGTCCCCGTCGCCGCGGACGAGTCGATCCGTCGCGCGGAGGACCCGTTCGCCGTCGTGCGCGCCGACGCCGCGGACGTCGTCGTGCTCAAGGTGCAGCCGCTCGGCGGCGTGCGCGCCTGCCTGGACCTCGCCGAGCAGGTCGGGCTGCCGGTCGTCGTATCGTCGGCGCTCGAGTCGTCCGTCGGGCTCGCTGCCGGCCTCGCGCTCGCCGCCGCCCTGCCCGAGCTCCCGTACGCGTGCGGGCTCGCGACCGCGCAGCTCTTCGAGCGCGACGTCGCGCCCTCGCTGCTCCCGGTCCACGGGGCCATCCCCGTGCCGCGCGGCCCCGGGCACCGGCCGTCGCCCGACGTCGAGCGCCTGGTCGCCATGGCCCCGCCCGACGACGTCCGGGCCGCCTGGCTCGACCGGCTCGCCCGGGTCCGGGCGCTCGCGGGGGAGCGGCTGGCTCGGGACACGGTCGAGGGCTGAGCCGTGGTCACGGCGGACGCCCTGGACCGGCTCGCGCCGTCCGGCGGGTGGCCCGCCTGGGTATCGTGCGCGCCCTACCTCTCGGACGCGCACCCCGGCGCCGCCGATCCGCGACCGTTGGGCGAGGGTGCCAACTGTCAGCGGTACGCGTACGCGGTCCTCGCGCTGTTCGCCCGGGAGGTGCCACCGCACCGGTCGAGCGAGCTCTGGGCGGACCCGCGGTTCGGGCACCCGCCCCGCGACGACGCTCGCGACCTCGATCTCGCGCTCTTCGGCCGGTCGGAGAACGCCTGGGGAGCACACGTCGCGGTCGTCGTCGGCGACGTGCTCCTGCACCTGTGCGCCGAGGTCGGCCACCCGGCGACCTGACGATGGTCCGACTTCGCGGAGCGGGAACGCTACTCGCACCTCGTGGGCCTGGTCCGCGTCGCGCCGAACTGACGCGGATCGTCGTCCACGCAGGCTGGGGGCGACAATCCGCGTCGGTTCGACGTCGGCGTCGACCGCGCGACTCCTCGGCCTAGCCTGTCCCGATGACGCTCTCGGACGCATCCTCCGAACGTACCCGCGTCTATGTCCTCCAGTCGCGACAGCCGCTCACCACGGACCCGGCCCACGCCTTCCCGGCGGACCGCTACGACGTCGTCGTGGTCACCGACGGCACTGCGCAGGAGGTCCTGCGGGAGGACGTCCAGGCCGGCCCGGTGACCGTCGTCCGCGCTGCCCGCGACGAGTGGGACTCGGTCGTGACGTCGATGCCGCCGGACGCCGTCGAGATCGTCACGAACGACGAGTACTGCGTCGCGGCCTGCGCTCGGCTGCGTGACGTGGTGGGACTGCCGCGCCGACACCCGACGAACGTCGACGGCTACCTCGACAAGGTCGTGATGAAGTGCCATCTGGCCGCGGCCGGCGTCCCGGTTCCCCAGGCCGTGGCCCTCGATCCCGTCGTCGTGGCGGCGCGGGACACGGCCGAGCGCGCCGTCTCGACGCTGGGGCTCCCGGTCGTCGCCAAGCCACGTCGCGAGGCCAACTCCCGCGGCGTCGAGATGCTGGAGGACGCCGGGGCGGTGCAGGCCTGGCTGGCCCGGCACGACGGCGAGCCGGGCTGGGAGCTCGAGGCGTTCGTCTCCGGGGACCTCGGGCACGTCAACGCGATCGTGCGAGACGGACGCGTCGAGCCCGTCCAGGCCGGGCGCTACCTCGGGCCGCTGCTCGGCGTCGGCGAGGGACGAGCCCTCGGCGGTTGGACGGTGCCCGCCGGGAGCGAGTGGGCCGCTCGTGCGCACGCACTGAACCGGGCCGTCGTCGACGTGCTCGGCACGGACGGTGACTTCGTCGTCCACACGGAGTTCGTCGCGAGGCCGGACGGACGGCTGGTCGTCCTGGAGACCGCGGCGCGGGCTCCCGGTGCGGGGGTGTCGGAGCTGGCGCTCGTCCACGCGGGCGTCCAGCTCGAGATCGCCAACCTCCGGCTGCAGGCGGGCCTCCCGGTTCCCGTCCCCGAGCCGTCCGGGAGGCAGGCTTGCTGGTTGTGGCTGCCAGTGCCGCCCGGTCGGAGGTGGGACGCAGCGCGCGACGGCGCACGCGCGGCAGAGCTCGGCGTCGACGTTCGGGTCCGCCAGGTGGGGCGGGAGGGCAACGACGGCGCGTCGGCTGCGGTCGGTGCCTCCGTGGTGCTGGTGAACGACGCCCCCGGCGGGCTGGCGCGCACCGTCGACGCTGTCCTCAACGAGCCGTGGTTCCGCGCTCACGCAGTGTGACGGGCGGGTGAGCCCTACCGGGCAACCTCTCGACCTTGGCAACTCGCTTTGCCTACTATGGTTGTCGTCATGGACGACGAGCCGCTGCTCCTGCCGAGCGCCCTGTGGCACGGAGTGCGTGAGGAGGACCTGTTGCACGCCTACGCCATGCCGGTAGCTGTGCTGACACAGCCGGACGGGATGGTGATGTTCCTCGGTCCCGGGCGTACGGGAACCGACCTGATCGAGGTCGGGGTGATCGAGTGGTTCGGGATGACGGCCATCGCGCACGGCATGAGACCGGCGCGCGACAAGTACCTACGAGCAGGAGGACTCGGATGACACGCTTCGACGAACTGCCTGCGGAGCAGCAGGCCGAGCTCGTACGGCTCGGAGAGGGCGCCGCCGATGTTTTCGAGAAGTCGTTCAGTCCGGACTCGTCGCACCATGTGCCACCGTTGATCGCGCTGCGGCAGGTGCGGTACCAGCGTTCGTATCTCGAGCGCCGTGCGGCGGAGCTGGTCGCGGAGGCGCGCGCCGAAGGAATCTCCTGGCACCAGGTCGGCGTCGCGCTGGGGACCACGGGGGAAGCGGCGCGACGGCGCTACTCCGCGGCCTGAAGCACCGCGCGACCCGGTCGGCACGGGACTCCGGATCCTGCTGCCACCGGGTACCGGGGACGGCAGGATCCGGAGACTCGGGGCGGCGCCCGGCTGTGCCCGTCCGGGCGGAGGCAGTACCCGGGAGCGGATAGCCTCGAGACGTGAACCCCGAGGACGCCGCACCAGGCGACCCGCCCGCCGTGGCAGCGGCCCGGCGCCTGCTCGACGCCCTCGTCGCGCAGGGGCTGAGGGACGTCGTCGTCGCCCCCGGCTCCCGCAGTGCCCCGCTCGCGTACGCGGCGAGCGCCCTCGCCGACGCCGGGTGCCTCCACCTGCACGTCCGCGTCGACGAGCGCGACGCCGGGTTCCTCGCGCTCGGCCTCGCCCGCGGGAGCGCGTTGCGCGGAGGGGTGCCCGAACCGGTCGCGGTCGTGACGACGTCGGGCACGGCGGTCGCGAACCTCCACCCGGCCGTCCTCGAGGCGCACCACGCGGGCGTCCCCCTGCTGCTCCTCACCGCCGACCGCCCCCACGAGCTGCGCGGCACGCGCGCCAACCAGACCACCGACCAGGTCGGGATCTTCGCGGGAGCGACCCGGCTCACGGTCGACGTGCCGGCCCCCGCCGGGCTCCCGACCGAGCTGCGCGACCTCGACCACCTCGCCGCGCGCGCGGTCGCCGCCGCCCGGGGGACGCGGTCCGGCTGGCCCGGCCCGGTCCACCTCGACCTCGCGTACCGCGAGCCCCTCGTCCCGACGCCACCGCCGCTGGACGGAGCGTCACCGTCGGTGGGCGCGGCGTCACCTTCGACGGTCGCGGCGGCGCCGTCGGCGGTCCTGTCGCCCGACGACGTCCCCGCCCCCTGCTCGACGTCGCGCCCGCGACGGTCGTCGTCGCGGGCGACGGCGCCGGCCCTCTCGCGCGGCGGCTCGCCGAGGCGCGGGGCTGGCCGCTGCTGGCGGAGCCGTCGTCGGGGGCGCTGGGAGGGCCGCAGATCGTGGCCGCCCACCGGCTCGTCCTCGAGGTCCTGGGGCCGCAGGTGCGACGCGTCGTCGTGCTCGGGAACCCGACGCTCTCGCGCCCCGTGCAGCGCCTGCTCGGCGGTGCGCTCGCGCCCGCCGGCGAGCGGGTCGAGGTGATCGTCGTCGCGCCGGGTTCCGGGCCGTGGCCCGACGCCGCGCGCGCGGCCGCGCACGTGCTGCCCGGCGTCCCAGGGTCCTGGCTCGAGCCCGGGTCGGAGGAGTCCGCGTGGGCCGCCCGCTGGCGCGCCGCGGGCGCCGCGGCGTCGCAGGCCGTGCGCGACGCGGTCGGCGAGCTGCGATCGGCCGACGGCGGCGCGCTCGACCCCGTGGTCGTCGCCGACGCCGTGGCCCGGGCGAGCGCGCCCGACGACGTGCTCGTCGTCGGGGCCAGCAGCCCCGTACGCGACCTCGACCTCGTCGCCGCGTGGGCCGAGCCCCCGCGCGTCGTCGCGAACCGCGGGCTCGCGGGCATCGACGGGAGCATCTCGACCGCCGTCGGGGTGGCGGTCGCCGCCCGGCGCGCGGGCCTCGGACCGACCCGGGCGTACCTGGGCGACCTGACCTTCCTGCACGACGTCGGCGGGCTGCACCTCGCGGGCGACGACGTGGACCTGCAGGTCGTCGTCGCGAACGACGGCGGCGGCTCGATCTTCGCGACGCTCGAACCCGGGGCGCTCGCGGCGTCGGGCGTCGGGCGCCGGTCGACGTTCGAGCGCGTCTTCTCGACGCCGCACGCCGTGGACCTCGGTCTGCTGGCTCGGGCGTACGGGGCGTCCCACGTGCGCGTCGACGCGCGGCACGCCGGCGTGCCCGCGGCGGTCGCCGAGCTCGAGGGGACGCTCGCCGGCCCGGTGCGGGGGATCCAGGTCGTCGAGGTGCTGGTCGACCGGTCACGGCGCGCTCCGGCGTCCGCGGACGCGTTGGCGCGGCGCGTGCAGGACGCGGTCGATGCGGCGGTGGGCTCCCTGGGCGAGAATCCAGAAACACTCCGTTCTCGGAGCGAACTCCCAGGTTCGCTCCAGTCCGGTTCCAGAACGATCGTGTGAAGTAGAGGTCATGAGCCAGCCGACGAACGACGAGAACCAGGACGCGCAGCAGGTTCCGCAGGGCGCGCAGGCACAGCAGCCCGCGCAGCCGGCGCCCGCGCAGCCTCAGGCCGACCAGCCGACGGCGCAGCAGCCCACCGCGCCGCAGCCGCCCGTGTCCCAGCCCGCGCCGCAGGAGCACCCCACCCAGCAGCTCCCGCGCCTCGTGCCCCCGGCGCCGCAGCCCCCGGCCCAGCCGGCCGCGCAGCAGCCCGCCCAGCCGCCGCAGCCCCGCTACGGCGCGTACGCCCCGCAGCCCACGCCGCAGCCCGGCGCCCAGCAGCCGCCGCAGCCGCAGTACGGTCAGGCCGCGCCGCAGGCGCAGCACCCGCAGCAGCCCCCGTACAGCCAGCAGGCGCCGCAGGGCCACTACGGCCAGCCGGCCCAGCCCCCACGACCCGTACACGGGCGCGGCGTTCGGCCTGCCGCCCCAGCCGCCGTCGGGCAACGAGAACCCGGCCAAGACCACGACGAAGACCCGCACCTGGGTGCCGGTCGCCGTCGCGGCGATCGTCGCCGCGGTCCTTGCCGCGGGCGGCACGGCCGTCGCCGTCAACGCCCTCGACGACAACTCGACGCCCTCGAGCATCGCCTCGATCGGCCAGCAGTCCTCGGGCGACGAGACGGTCCCGGTCTCCGGCTCGAGCTCGCAGAACCCGAACTGGGAGGCCGTGACCTCGACGGTCTCGAAGTCCGTGGTCGCGATCTCGGTGACGCTGAGCAACGGCGAGGCCGAGGGCTCCGGCGTGATCCTCGACAAGGACGGCCACATCCTCACCAACAACCACGTGGTGTCGGGTGCGCAGTCCGTGCAGGTCACGCTCGCGGACGGCCGCATCTTCAAGGCCAAGATCGTGGGCACGGACTCGTCGACGGACCTCGCAGTCGTCAAGCTCCAGGACGCCCCCAGCGACCTGTCGCCCGCGACGCTCGGCGACTCGTCGAAGGTCACCACCGGTGAGGCCGTCCTCGCGGTCGGCAACCCGCTGGGCCTCGCGAACACGGCCACGACGGGCATCGTGTCGGCGCTGAACCGGCCGGTCTCGACGTCGTCGAGCGACTCGTCGGGCAGCGGTTCGAGCGACGCCGTCGTGACGAACGCGATCCAGATCGACGCGGCCATCAACCCGGGCAACTCGGGTGGCCCGCTGTTCAACGCGCAGGGCCAGGTCATCGGCATCACGTCGTCGATCGCGACGCTCTCGCAGAACAGCCTGGGTGGCGACAGCGAGTCGGGGTCCATCGGCCTCGGTTTCGCGATCCCGGTCAACCTCGCGAAGAACATCTCGTCGCAGCTCATCAAGAGCGGCACCGCGGAGCACGCGTTCCTCGGCGTCACCCTGACGGACGCCACGGCCACCGCCGACGGCGTGACCCGCCAGGGCGCGAAGGTCAACGACGTGACGAGCGGGTCGCCCGCGGACAAGGCCGGCGTCAAGACCGGTGACGTCATCGTCGCGATCGACGGCGTCGCCTCGCCGGGGTCGGAGTCCCTCACGGGCTTCGTCCGGGGCCACGCGGCCGGCGACGTCGTGAAGCTGACCATCGTCCGCGACGGGAAGTCGATCGACGTGGACGCGACTCTCGCGGTCAAGCAGGAGACGGCGTCGAGCACCCCGAGCGGCTCGGGCGACCAGAACGGTCAGAGCGGCCAGGGCGACCAGAACGGCCAGCAGGGCCAGGACGGTCAGCAGGGCGACGGCTCCGGCCAGGACGACAACCCGTTCGGTGATTTCTTCGGCGGTCAGGGCTGAGGTAGGTCACCCCCGACGTCCCGCCGGCGCGATCCCCTCCGCCCGGCCGGGACCGTCGCAGCAGCGCCGTCCCCCGGCGCGCGCGACCCGACGCCCGCACGGTGCTCCCCTCACCGTGCGGGCGTCCTCATGCCCGGACGCCGCCCGCACTCAGCAGCGGGGAGGGCGGCTTGGGACTCAGGCGAGGGCGTAGCGCATGGGCTCGAGCTTCGCGTCGGACTCGTGCAGCTCGGCCTCGGGGTCGGACGCGGCGACGATGCCGCAGCCCGCGAACAGGCGGACGCGGTGCGCGGCGCCCGGATCGCCGTCGTCACCGGGGCCTGCGAGCTCCGCGGACCGCAGCGCGATGCCCCATTCGCCGTCGCCGTCGGCGCCGAACCAGCCGACCGGCCCGGCGTACCGCCCACGTTCCATGCCCTCGATCTCGGCGATCAGAGCCGCGGCGGCGTCGGTGGGCGTGCCGCAGACGGCGGCCGTCGGGTGCAGCGCCGCGGCGATCGCGAGGCTCGAGGCCTGCTCGTGCAGGACGCCCGTGACGTCGGTCGCGAGGTGCAGCACGTTCGGCAGGTCGAGCACGAACGGCGACTCGGGCACGTTCATCGACGAGCAATACGGCTCGAGGGCTCGCGCCACGGACCGGACCGCGTACTCGTGCTCCTCGAGGTCCTTGGACGAGTGGGCGAGGTGGGCGGCGCGCGCGAGGTCGGCGTCGTCGTCGCCGGTCCGGCGGACGGTGCCCGCGAGGACGCGTGACGTCACGAGCCCTTCTCGGCCCGGGCGAGCAGCTCCGGGGTCGCGCCGACCATCCCGCCGACGCTGAACGTCCACGCGCTCCGGTACCCCCGCGACAGGCGCCCGAGCAGGTGGCGCGGGTCGACGGGCCGCTGCGTCGTCGCGACGACGTCCCGCGCGAGGACGACCTTGTCGAGCTCGCCTGCGCGGATCCGGGCCACGCCCTGCCCGACGACGTCCACCCACGCCCGCGGGTCGCGCCCGCCGGGGGCGTAGCGCACCTCGCCGGGGGCGACGACGGCCGTGCGGGCCGCCGGGTCGAGGAGCGCGGGGGAGGGGGCGGGGCCGATCGAGCCGGCGGGGTCGATCGTGGTGATCCACGCCCGGCCGCCTCGACGGCCCACAACCACGCGTGGCACGACGACGACGCTGCGCGTGCCGTCGCCGGGCCCGAACGCGAACGCCCCGAAGGCGACCGGGCCGGTGCCGGGGAGCTTGACCTCGTCGCGCACGACGGCGCTCGCGAGGGTCGCGCGGCACAGGTCCTCGGCCGCACGGAAGCGGTCGGTGCCGGACGTCGTGAAGCGCAGCGCCTCGCCCCACCCGACGATCCCCTCGCCGCGCCGGACCCACGCGAGGGGCGTGTCGGCGTCGGGCAGGAGGTCGAGGAGGGCGCCGTCGTCGTCGGGGAGCAGGCTCGGGTCGAGCTCGGCGGTGCGGACGACGAGCGGCGCGGGGGCGGCGCCGGGCAGGTCGCGGGCGGTGCGGCTCGAGGTGCGGCTCCCCGCCGGGACGGTACTCATCGACTCCAGCGTAGGCGCGCACGGGCTCAGGGGCGGGCCGGGTGGGAGTGAGGTACCTCAGGGCGTGCGTGAGGTACCGCACACGCGCCGGCGGCCGCCGGGGGAACGTGAAGACCGGGCGATCGCCCGATGCGGCGGCCGACCGCTCAGCGGGAACGTGGTCGGTGTCGGGGATCCCCGGCACGCGGAGCCCGCCGGACGGCGGACCGGACGAGGAGACGACGATGAGCTTCGAGGCCCTGTTCCAGGCCGAGACCCTGCACGCACAGCAGGACGCCGAGCGCCGTCGGGCCGCGCGCCTTGCCGAGCTGCGCGCCGTACGTGTGACGGCGTGGCTGCGCGCCCGGTGGGTGCGACGCGACCGCGTGCGGCTCGCGGCCTGACGCGCGGGCGGGCGAGTCCGCCCCAGTAGGCTGACCGCATGCCTCGCGCCAGCCTCGACAAGGACCCGGACGCCGTCGCGTCGATGTTCGACTCGATCGCGGGCCGCTACGACCTCACCAACGACGTCCTCTCGGTGGGCCAGGACCGCCGCTGGCGCAAGGCCACGGTGCGAGCGGTCGATGCCCGGCCCGGGGAGCGTGTCCTCGACCTCGCGGCCGGGACGGGCACGTCGAGCGAGCCGTACGCGAACCAGGGGATCCAGGTCGTGCCGTGCGACTTCTCCGTCGGGATGCTGCAGGTCGGCAAGAAGCGCAGCCCCGACCTGCCGTTCGTCGCGGGCGACGCGACGGCGCTGCCGTTCGCGGACGCGAGCTTCGACGCGGTCACGATCTCGTTCGGGCTGCGCAACGTCACGGACACCGAGGGCGCGCTGCGCGAGATGCTGCGCGTCGTCCGGCCGGGCGGGCGGATCGTGGTCTGCGAGTTCTCGACGCCGACGTGGCCGCCGTTCCGCAAGGCGTACTCGGAGTATCTCGTCAAGGCGCTGCCCAAGGTCGCGGGCGCGATCACGCGCGAGGGCGGGTCGTACGACTACCTCGCGGAGTCGATCGAGGCCTGGCCCGACCAGGTGGGGCTCGCGAAGCTCATGCTCCGGGCGGGCTGGGGCAAGGTCGCCTACCTCAACCTCACGGGCGGCGTCGTCGCCCTGCACCGGGGGACGCGCCCCGAGTGAGCCGCCCCGGCACGTCCGGCGGCTCGGCCGACGTGATCGTCGTCGGCGCGGGCCCCGCGGGCTCGGCCACGGCCGCCTGGTGCGCGGCCGCCGGGCTCGACGTCCTGCTCCTCGAGCGGTCGGCGTTCCCGCGCGACAAGGTCTGCGGCGACGGGCTCACGCCCCGCGCGGTCGGGGAGCTCGAGCGGCTCGGCGTGAGCCTCCCGCGCGCCGTCCGCAACGCGGGCCTGCGGCTCGTCGCGGACGGGCGCGCGCACGAGCTGCGCTGGCCCGACGTCCCCGGCTTCCCGTCCTACGGGCTCGCGCTCGCTCGCACGGAGCTCGACGAGGCGCTCGCCCGGCACGCCGAGCGCGCGGGCGCGACGCTGCTCGAGCGCACGCACGTCGTCGGACCGGAGCTCGATCCGCGCTCGGGCCGCGTCGTCGGGGTGGTGGCCCGGGCCGCGGACGAGCGCGGGCGTGCGGTCGGCGACCCCGCCACCTACCGCGCGCCCGTCGTGGTCGCCGCCGACGGCGTCTCCTCGCGCTTCGCCGTCGCGCTCGGCGTCGAGCGGCGTGAGGACCGGCCGATCGGCGTCGCCGTGCGCACGTACGCACAGCCGCCCGCGACGTCGCCGTGGGGAGCCGTGGGCGACGGCACCGAGCGGTGGATGGAGTCGCACGTCGAGCTGTGGGAGGGCGCGCCGCGCACGTCGGCGCCCCTGTCCGGCTACGGGTGGCTGTTCCCGCTCGCCGACGGGACCGTCAACGTCGGGCTGGGTGCCGTCCACTCGACCCCCGCCCGCCAGTCCGCCGCCGACGCCGACCACCGCCGCACCCTCGACCGTTGGGTCGCGGGGCTCCCGGCCGGCCTGGGGCTGAGCGTCGAGCACCGGGTCGCGCCCGTCCGTGGTGCGGCCCTCCCCATGGGGCTCAACCGGACCCCGCTCGCGACGCGCGGCGCGCTCCTCGTGGGCGACGCGGCCGGCATGGTCAGCCCCTTCAACGGCGAGGGCATCGGGTTCGGGCTCCAGGCCGGCCGGATCGTCGGCGACGTCGTCGCGAAGGCGCTCGCCGCGCCGTCGGCCGCGGAGCGCGAACGCCTCCTGACCGGCTACGACGCCCGCGTGCGCGCCGAGCTCGGCGGCTTCTACACGCTCGGCCGGTACTTCACCCGGCTCATCGAGCAGCCCGCGCTCCAGCGGCTCGCCGTGCGGCACGGGCTGCCGCGCCGTGCCGTCATGGACGTCGTCCTCCGGTTGTTCTCCGACTGCTACGACCCGCACGGCGGCGACTGGGTCGACCGGACCGTCGCGGCGGCCGCGCGGCTCGTGCCCAGCGCGTGACGCGGCCCACGCCGGGTGCGTCGGGGCGCGGTGGTGCCGGACGGCCCACTATCGTCGTGCCCGTGACATCCACACCCGCCGGTCCCGTGACCGCCGTCCTCCCCGTCGTCGACGACGCGCTCGGCGCCCGGCTGGCCGCCCGCATGGAGCTCGTCGAGGAACGGCTCCAGGCAGCCGTCGCCAACGAGGACGCCCTGGTCGACGAGACCTCGCGCCACCTGCTCGCCGCGGGCGGCAAGCGCCTGCGCCCGTACCTCACGCTGCTCACGGCCGAGCTCGGCGACGGCGCGCGCGACGAGGTGCTCACCGCGGCGACCGTCGTGGAGCTCACGCACCTCGCGTCGCTCTACCACGACGACGTCATGGACTCCGCGTCCGTGCGGCGCGGCACGACGGCCGCCCACCAGGTCTGGGGGAACTCGGTCGCGATCCTCACCGGGGACCTGCTGTTCGCCCGCGCGTCGGGGCTCGTCTCCCACCTCGGGCCCGAGGCGGTGCTGCTCCAGTCCCGGACCTTCGAGCGCCTGTGCCTCGGCCAGCTCCACGAGACCGTCGGGCCCCGCGCGGGCGACGAGCCCGTCGCCCACTACCTGCAGGTGCTCTCCGACAAGACGGCGTCCCTCCTCGCGACGTCCGCGCGCTTCGGCGCGCTCTTCGCGGGCGCCCCGGCCGCCGTCGTCGACGCCGTGGCCGGGTTCGGGGAGAAGGCGGGCGTCGCCTTCCAGCTCGCCGACGACGTCCTCGACGTCGTGTCCGACGGCTCGCAGTCCGGCAAGACGCCCGGCACGGACCTGCGCGAGCACGTCCCCACCATGCCTGTGCTGCTCTTGCGCGAGCTGGTCGCGTCGCCCGCCGCGACCGACGAGGACCGCGCGCTCCTCGCCCTGCTCGACGGCGACCTCGACGACGACGGCGTCCTCGCCGAGGCCGTCGCCGCGCTCCGGGCGCACCCCGTCGTCGAGCGCACGCGGGCCCAGGCGCTCGCGTGGGCGCAGGACGCCGTCGACGAGCTCCGCGAGCTCCCGGTCGGGCCCGTGCGGGACGCGCTCGAGGCGTTCGCGCAGGCGCTCGCCGACCGCGCCGCCTGAGTCGAGGCGTGCGAAGCGTCGAGCTCGATCTCTGATGGCCTCAGGCAACGGGTGAATCGGCCCGACGGGGAGTTCTCCCCATTGCCCGGTGGGATCGTCCCGGGGGACGGTCGGCTATCGTGGCAGCCGCGGGCAGAGCCTGCAGCAACCCTTGATCGCCGACCAGACCGTGTACCCCCGAACCCTCGTAGGACGAATCTGTGGGCATACTGCGCGCCCTGAGCAGCAACAAGAAGACCGTGACCTCGGTCGGGACAGTGTCAGTCGTCTCGACGGCCATGGTCGCGCTCGCTCTTACCTACCACGGCGAGCCGACCGCGAAGGTGGAGCTCAACGACTCGGGCGTGTGGGTGACGCGGGGGACGGGGGCGGAGCTGGGCCGGTTCAACACGGCGGCGCAGGCGTTGGATACGACGTTGGTGTCGTCGGGGACGTCTGCGGACGTGTTGCAGCAGGCCGAGACGGTCCTGGCGTACGACCCGAGCCTGGGGACGTTGAGTCCCGTGGACGTCGCGGACTCGAGGTTGCGGGGCACCGCCAAGCTGCCGACGGACGCCCAGGTCGGGCTCGGTGGTGCGGCGACCGCGATCCTGGCCCCGGACAGCGGTCTCGTCTACGTCGTGCCGGCGGAGGGTGTGGCGTCGTTCGACACGAAGGTCACCAAGCCCGTGGCGAAGGTCGGGAAGGGGCCGTCCTCGCGGTCGGGACCGGTGGCACGGTGCACGTGGCCGACCGTTCCGGGACGCTCACGACGCTCACGACGACGGACAAGGGCACGGCGGAGCGGACCAGCCGCTCCAAGCTCAAGGGAGTCGGGGCGAACGACACGCTCGCGATCACCGCGGTCGGCGACCGGGCCGTGGTCCTCGACCAGAACACCGCCACGCTGTACCTGCCCGGCAAGACCGTCCCCGTGGCCGGGACGGATGCGGTGCTGCAGCAGCCGTCGGCGGCGTCGGACACCGTCGCGTACGCGACGACGTCGGGCCTGGTCTCCCAGCCCCTCGGCGCAGGCAAGGCGACGGTCCACCAGGCCTCGGGTCGACCTGCCGCGCCGGTCCAGGTGGCGGGCTGCACCTACGGCGCGTGGTCCACGACCGGTCAGGTCGTGCGCGACTGCGAGGGCACGACGCGTGACCTCGACCAGCGGCTCGCCGGCCTCGACCCCTCCGCGTCGCTGCGCTATCGCGTGAATCGCTCGAACGTCGTGCTCAACGACCTCGCGTCCGGGACCGTCTGGCTCGCCGCCGACCAGTTCCAGAAGGTCGACGACTGGGAGCAGAAGATCCCGGAGAACAAGAAGGGCGCCGAGACGGACGCCAAGAACGACAAGCCCGAGCAGGTCGACAAGCCGATCAAGAACCGGTCGGAGAAGAACCGCCCACCCGTCGCCAAGGACGACTCCTACGGCGTCCGGCCGGGTCGTTCGACGATCCTGCCCGTGCTGTCGAACGACATCGACCCGGACGGCGACGTCATGGCAGCCGCCCTGGACGGGGACGGTCCGACGAACGCCCGCGTCTCGCAGGTGATGGGTGGCGACGCCCTGCTGGCCACCACGGACCAGGACGCCGGCGGCTCGTCGACGTTCCGCTACCAGGTCACGGACGGTCGCGGCGGCAAGGACGCCGCGTCGGTCCGCCTCAAGGTCGTTCCGTACAGCCAGAACACCAAGCCGGAGCAGACCGGGGAGCCCGTGCTGACCCTGGCGCGCGGCAAGACCGGGAAGATCAAGGTCCTGCCGTTCTTCCGCGACCCCGACGGCGACGACCTGCTGCTGGCGGACGCGACGGCCAAGACGAAGGGCGACGAGGTCCGTTTCGAGTCGGACGGGACGGTCGAGTACCGCGACGCCGGAGCGTCGACAGGCCGCAAGGCCGTCTCGCTGACGGTCTCGGACGGGCTCGGGGGGACCGTCGAGGGCACGTTGTGGGTGGACGTCAAGGGCGCGGACAACCAGCCTCCGGTCGCCGTCGGCGACCACGCTGAGACCCGTGCGGGGCAGCCCGTGACCGTGTCCCCGTTGCGCAACGACACCGACCCCAACGGCGACACGCTGCGCCTGGCCAAGGTCGACCAGCCGTCCGGGGCGAAGATCACGCCCAACTACGACGCCGGTACGTTCCAGTTCGCCGCCGACAAGCCGGGCTCCTACGTCTTCACCTACCAGGTGAGCGACGGTCCGTCGGCGTCGACGGGCGTCGTGCGCGTCGACGTCGTCGACCCGGACAAGTCGTCCGGCCCCCGGTCGCGGTGCCGGACACGGCGCTCGTGCCGTCCGGCGGTCAGACCCTCGTGGACGTCCTGGCCAACGACTCCGACCCCTCGGGCGGCGTGCTCGTGGTGCAGTCGGTCGACGTGCCTGACGGCGCGGGCGTCACGGTCGCGGTGCTCGGCCACTCGGTCCTGCGGATCACGCAGGTCCGGAGCCTGGACAAGCCCGTCACCCTGCACTACACGGTCTCCAACGGCACCGACTCGGCCGTCGGTCAGGTCAGGGTCGTCGCGGTCCCGCCGCCCAACAAGCTCCACCCGCCGAACGCCGCCGCCGATGAGGCCACGGTGCACACGGGAGACGTCGTGACGATTCCCGTGCTCGCGAACGACACCCACCCGGACGGGCTCCAGCTGTACCTCCAGCCCAAGCTGGCCCGGCAGCCCGACGCAGCGCTCGGCTCCGCCTTCGTGTCGGACCAGGTGGTCCGGTTCCAGGCCGGCTCCAAGGCCGGGACGGCATACCTGATCTACCGCGTGCAGGACAAGAACGGCCAGGAGGACTCGGCCGAGGTCACCGTGCACGTCATCGGCGGCGACGACAACTCGCCGCCCAAGCCACCGACCGTCGAGGCGCGCACCCTCTCGGGCGGCTCGGTGACCATCACCCCGTCGCTCAGCGGTATCGACCCGGACGGCGACTCGGTGCGGCTCACCGGCATCGGCGCGCCGGCGTCGAAGGGAACCGCCAAGGTCACGGCCGGGACCATCGTGTACACGGCGGCCAAGGGCGCGACGGGCACGGATACCTTCCAGTACACCGTCGAGGACCGCCGCGGTCAGCAGGCGACGGGAACCGTCCGGGTCGGGATCGCGTCCCCGCCCTCGACCAACCAGCCGCCCGTCGCTGTCGACGACGCGGTCACCGTCCGTCCGGGACGGGCGGTGTCGTTGGCGCCTCTCGTGAACGACTCCGACCCGGACGGCGATCTGATCGCGCTCGTGTCCTCGGGCCTCCAGGCCCAGGACGGGCTCAAGGTCAAGGCGGACGGGAACCTCGTCGCCTTCACGGCGCCTGACAAGGCGGGCACGACCACGGTCTTCTACACGATCCAGGACACCCACGGTGCCCGGGCGTCGGGAGCCATCGTGGTCACGGTCGACACCAAGGCCCCGCTCAAGCCGCCTGTGGCCAAGGACGACGTGATCTCCGGCGCCGACGTCGTCGGCAAGAAGGCGATCTCCGTACCGGTCCTGGCGAACGACTCCGACCCCGACGGCGCGGCGAGCGCGCTGACCGTCACCACCGCGCACAAGGGTGTGACCGTCGGCGAGGGCGGTGTTCTCTCCGTGCCGCTGACCGAGTCCGACCAGGTCTTCCGATACACGGTGACGGATCCTGACGGGCTGACCGACTCGGCGTTCGTCTGGGTGCCTGCGCTGCAGACCACGGCACCGACGTTGCGTCCTGACGCCCCGCCGCTCAAGGTCGAGAGCGGCAAGCCGTTGAAGATCGACATCCGTGCCCTGGTCCGAGTCGCCGACGGCAAGACGCCGCGGCTGACGACGGACGCCAAGGTCAAGGTCGTGGACGGGACTCGGGTCGTGAACGACGCGCACACCGTGACGTTCACGTCGGACGAGAAGTTCGCGGGACAGGCGTCTCTGAGCTTCGAGGTCACGGACGGCGCGAGCGCCGGCGACCCGAAGGGGCACACCGCGACGCTGAGCGTGCCGATCACGGTCGTCGCGCCCAAGAACCAGCCGCCGACCTTCACCGGGAACCCGACGGTCTCCGTCGGCGCAGGCGACACCAAGCCCGGAACGGCGGACCTGGCGGGCGCCGCGACGGACCCGGACGACGACGACCTGACCTTCGACGTCTCCAAGGCCTCGTCGGGACTCCACGCCCAGGTGAGCGGTGGCACGCTGAGCGTGACCGCTGACGCCGACGTCGCCAAGGGCACCTCCGGCACGGTCACGGTCTCCGCCTCCGACGGCCACAACCCGGCCGTGTCCGGCGAGGTGCGCGTAGCCGTGGTCGCCTCGACCCGACACCTGCCGGTCGCGACCGAGGACGACGTGGACAAGGCTCTCGCAGGCAAGGAGCTCACGATCCCCGTCCTCGCCAACGACAGCAACCCGTTCGCTGCAGAGGGCAAGGCGCTGACGGTTGTGGGTGTCGTCCTCGAGTCCGGAGACGCGAGTTCGCCGGTGGTCAAGGGCGACGACGTCGTCGTGACGCCCGACAAGGACTTCCACGGTCAGATCGCGCTCAGCTACACGATCCAGGACGCGACCAAGGACCCCGACCGCCAGGTCGACGGTCAGGTCCTGATCACCGTCCAGGGCCACCCCGACGCCCCGGCGAAGCCCGAGATCGGCACGATCGAGTCGCACCAGGTGACGCTGTCGTGGACGCCGCCCAACAACAACGGTGCCGACATCACCTCGTACACGGTCACACCGTCGGCGGGCGCGCCGCAGGACTGCGTCACGACGACGTGCACCATCACCGGGCTGACGAACGACCAGGAGTACACCTTCACGGTCGTCGCCAACAACGCGGCGGGCGCGTCCGATCCGTCGCCCGAGTCGGACGTCGCCCGCCCGGACGAGCGTCCGGACGCCCCCGACGCGCCGACGCTCGAGTTCGGCGACGGTGAGCTCACGGTCGCATGGACGAACAAGACCTACGCGGACCGTTCGGCGATCGAGTCCGTCAACCTGCAGATCTCGCCCGCCGCACCGGACGGCCGCACCGTGCTGCAGGGCGTCACGGGCACGACGACGGTGTGGAAGGGGCTCCAGAACGGCGTCGCGTACAAGGTCCAGGTCCAGGCCGTGAACAAGGCGCCGGAACCGTCCGACTGGGGCGCGTGGTCGGCGACCGAGACGCCGGCAGGCAAGCCGGCCGCGCCCGCGACGCCGACGGTGACCCGGACCTCGCTCGGGACGACGTCGCAGATGCAGGTGGCGTGGCAAGCGCCGAACGACAACGGCGGCGACCTCACGGGCTACGACGTCGAGGTCCTGCGCGGCGGGTCGTCGGTCAAGACCGTGACAGCCGGCGCCTCGGCGACGAGCGCGACGATCGACGTCCAGGCGAACACCACGGACTACACGTTCCGGGTGCGGGCGAAGAACAAGGCGACCGTGAAGTTCGGTGACGCCGACTGGAGCGCGCAGTCCACCGCCGTGCGTGCGTTCGCCCTGCCGCCGGCTCCCACGTCGCTCAAGGCGACGGCGACGGGCGCCGACGGTCAGGTTCAGCTTGCGTTCACCGACTCGGTCTTGTCGGGCACTGGCCTGAACTCGGGCGAGATCTCCTACCAGTACTCGGTCGGGAACGGATGGAACTCCCTGGCCGCCGGCCGCGTCGTCACTGGCCTGAACAACGGCACGAACTACACGTTCCAGGTCCGCGCCGTGGCAACCGTCGAGGGGACGAGTGAGGCGGGAGGCGAGTCCACTCCAGCGTCGGAGTCGCCCTACGGCCCTATCCCTGCGCCAAACGTGAGCGCGACGGTCGACGGCCAGAAGATCACGTTCACCTGGTCGACGTCAGGCAACGGCAACGCGTACACGACATCGTACGAAGTGTCAGGCGCCGTCATCGCCAACGCCTCACCAGCGGCGGCATCAGGTTCGAAGACCTTCAACGTGGGCTACTCGGCGCAAGCGAAGATGTGCGTGACGGTGACGCCCGGCAGGGGAGCCAAACAGACGGCGTGTGCGAGCAAGAAGACAGGCGAGAAACCGAAGCCGGTCGATCCTGCCGTGGTCGTGTCGAGCGGGCCGCGGTCGGACGTGACCGGCTGCAACGGATCCGTCTGTCACAAGTTCAACGTGACGCCGAACTCGACCTTCCCCGCCGGCTCCTACACCGTCGAGTGCTTCTGGACCTACGGCGGTTCCACGCATTCGGTCACCGGCCACGGCTATCCGGGCACGCAGCTGACGCCAGGAGTCACCGTGACGATGCCGTGCGTCGCGGGGCACCATGACGGGGCGAAGGCCTGGGTGACCGTCGACGGGAAGTCCTACGAGAAGGACGCGATCACGTGGCCGAACTAGACACACCACAGAGAAGGACCGAACCATGACCATGACACCCGAGCAGTCCGCGTGGTTCGCGCAGACGTTCGACCGCCTCGCCGGCAACGTCGGCCAGGCGGTCCTGGGCAAGCCGACGACTGTGCGCCTGGTGCTCACGTGCATGCTCGCGGAGGGCCACGTCCTCCTCGAGGACGCGCCCGGCACCGGCAAGACGATGCTGGCCCGTGCGATCGCGGCGTCCGTCCAGGGCAGCCACAGCCGCATCCAGTTCACGCCGGACCTGCTGCCGTCGGACGTCACGGGCGTGACGATCTACGACCAGAAGACGGGCGCGTTCGACTTCCACCCGGGCCCGGTGTTCGCGTCGATCGTGCTCGCGGACGAGATCAACCGGGCCTCGCCCAAGACCCAGTCCTCGCTGCTCGAGGTCATGGAGGAGGGCCAGGTCACGGTCGACGGCGTGCCGCACACCGCGGGCCGCCCGTTCATGGTGATCGCGACACAGAACCCGATCGAGCAGGCCGGCACGTACCGCCTTCCCGAGGCCCAGCTCGACCGCTTCCTGATGAAGACGTCGCTCGGCTACCCGGACCGCGCGGCCGCCGTCGAGATCCTCGCGGGCTCGGCCCAGAAGGACCGCTCGGCGGCGCTGGCGCCGATCGTGACCACCCAGGCGGTCGCTGAGATGGCCGACCTCGCGGCGACCGTCCACGTCGACCCGGCGGTCCTCGACTACGTCGCCGGGCTGGCGGAGGCGACGCGCAGCGTGCCGGAGGTGCGCCTGGGAGTGAGCATCCGTGGAGCGCTCGCGATGACGCGTTGCATCAAGGTGTGGGCGGCGAGCCAGGGTCGCAACTACGTCGTGCCCGACGACGTCAAACAGCTCGCGCTGCCGGTCTGGTCGCACCGCATCGTGCTCGACCCGGAGGCCGAGTTCACGGGCACCACGACCGAGGGCGTGCTCGCGCGGGTCCTCGCGGACGTGCCCGCACCGCAGGAACGTCAGACGGTCTGACCGGGGTCGGTCGGAGACCGCGGCCGGACCCTCACGAGCTCGCTGGGATGGCAGGGATGAGAAAGAGGTCGAGACGGCTGGCGCGTGCGCTCGCGCCGGTGCGTGACGCGGCGGCGCCCGTCGTGGAGGCGGTCACGCCGGCGGCGCGCACCGTCGCGCGGTGGGCGCGCCCGGTCACGGACGTCGTGAGCCCGCTGGGCTGGACGGTCGCCGTCGGGACGCTGCTGGCCTGGTGGGCGGGGCTGCGGTACCACTGGGCCGAGCTCGTGGTGCTCGCGCTGGTAGGCACCGTCGTGCTGCTCGCGGCCGTGGTGTTCGTGCTGGGGCGCTTCCAGTACGCGGTCGAGCTCGACCTCGCGGGCCACCGCGTCGTCGTGGGGGAGCGCGCGGTCGGACGGATCCAGGTGACCAACCCGACGTCTCGCCCGCTGCTGCCCGCGGTGATGGAGCTGCCGGTCGGGGTGGGGCTCGCGAGCTTCCCGGTCCCGCGCCTGCGGTCTGGCGCGGTCCACGAGGACGTGTTCGCGGTGCCGACGCGGCGTCGCGCGGTGATCCCCGTCGGGCCGGTGCGCTCGGTGCGCGCTGACCCGCTCGGGCTCCTGCGCCGCCAGGTCGACTGGACGGACGCGGAGAAGCTCTACGTGCACCCGCGGACCACGAGCCTCACGGGCTCGTCGTCGGGCTTCCTGCGCGACCTCGAGGGGCGCAGCACCCAGGACCTGTCGAACTCCGACGTCTCGTTCCACGCGCTGCGCGACTACGTCGCGGGCGACGACCGGCGGCACGTGCACTGGAAGACGACGGCGCGCACGGGCCAGCTCATGGTCCGGCAGTTCGAGGAGACCCGCCGCTCGCACCTCGCGGTGATCCTGTCGACCCGCACCGAGGACTACGCGCACGCCGACGAGTTCGAGCTCGCGGTGAGCGTCTGCGGCTCGCTCGGCCTCCAGGCGATCCGCGAGGACCGCGGGCTCACGGTCCTGAGCAACGACGCCCAGCTCCGCGGCGACTCCCGCACGCGCCTCCTCGACGACCTCGCGGGCGTCCAGACGCGGTCCCTCGCCGAGGGGATCGCCCAGCTTGCGCGCGGCGCGGCGCAGTCGGTCGCCGACGCGTCCGTGGTCGCCGTCCTCGTGGGCAGCCGCGTCTCGCCCGCGGACCTGCGGGCCGCGTCCGCGCGCCTCCCGCAGGACGTGCGGGTCATCGCGGTGCGCTGCGTGCCCGGTGAGTCCGCGGCCCGTCGCAACATCGCGGAGCTCGTCGTCCTCACGATCGGCGCGCTCGACGAGCTCGGGTCGGCGATGCGGCGGGTGACCGCGGCATGAGCCCCCGGACCTCGACCTTCGCGCCCGACGCCGCCCCCGCCCGCGCGCGCACCGACCGCCACCCGCGCGGCGAGCGCTTCGCGCACGACGACCCGCGCTACTCGCCCCCGCGCGCCCGCACGCGCGCCGGGATGCTCGACCTCGCGGCGCTCGTCGTCATGCTCGGCGTGGTCGTCATCGGCTTCGAGCCCGTGTGGGGCAGCCAGGGCTACCTGGCTCCCGCCGTCGGCGGCCTGGTGCTCGGGCTGCTCGTCGCCTGGCTGGGCGCCGCGTGGCGCTGGTCCACCCTCGCGGTGGCCGCGGCGACCGTCGTCGTCTACTTCGTGGCGGGCGGCGCGCTCGCGCTGGGCAGCTCGACCGTCGCGGGCGTCGTCCCGACCGCCGAGACGGCCCGCGGCCTGCTCCGGGGCGCCGTCTTCTCGTGGAAGTCCTTCGTCACGACGGCGCCCCCGCTGTCGTCGTTCCCCGACCTCGCCCTGGTCCCGTTCGTGCTGCTCCTCGTGACGAGCGTCGTCGCGGGCACGATCGCGTGGCGCTCGAAGCGACCCGTGTGGGCGCTCGTCCCGGTCCTCGTCGGGCTCGTGGCCGCGATCCTCCTCGGCACGATCGTCCCCGCCCGCCCCGTCGTGCAGGGCACCGTGCTCGGCGTGGTCGCGCTGCTGTGGTCCGCCTGGCGCACCACCGAGCGCCGCCTGCGCGACCGGGACACCACCACCGAGGCGTCCGAGGAGGCGCTGCGACGGCTGACGCTGCACCGCGCCCGCACGGGAGCGATCGTGCTCGCCGTCGCTGCGGCCGCCGCCGTCGTCCTCGGGCCCGTGGTCGCACCCGACCACGGCCGGGTGGTGCTGCGCGAGGACGTCGTCCCGCCGCCCGACCTGCACGAGTACGTGACGCCCCTCGCGTCGTTCCGCCACTACGTCAAGGACCAGAAGGACGACGCGCTCCTGACCGTCTCGGGCCTGCCCGCGGGCGCCCGGGTGCGGCTCGCGACGCTCGACGCGTACGACGGCGTCGTGTACTCGGCGACGAGCGACGACAAGAGCTCCGGGTCGTTCGTGCGCGTCGGCGAGAAGATCGCGACCGACGCCACCGGCACCCCCGTCACGCTGGGTGTCCAGGTCAAGGGCTACAGCGGCCCGTGGATCCCGGACCTGGGCTCCCTGACCGGGGTGACGTTCGGAGGCGACCGGGCGAAGGACCTCGAGGACGGCACCTACTACGACGCCGTGACCGGCACGGCCATCACGACGGGCCTCCTGCGCGACGGCGACACCTACACGGTGCGCGCCGTGGAGCAGGCGCAGCCCAAGGAGGCCGACCTCAAGGGCGTCCCGATCGCCGACGTCGCGCTCCCGAAGCCCACCGACGTCCCCGCGTCGGTCCAGGCCAAGGCCGAGCAGTTCGTCGGCGGCGCGACCGACCCGCTGACCCAGCTCCAGCGCCTGCGCGACGCGCTCCTCAAGAGCGGGACGTACTCGAGCGGCATCGGCGACCAGCCGCCGTCGCGCCCGGGCCACTCCGCGGACCGCATCGACACACTGCTCGCGAGCGAGACCATGGTCGGCGACGACGAGCAGTTCGCCGTCGCCTACTCGCTCATGGCCCAGTCCCTCGGGATCCCGGCGCGCGTCGTCATGGGCGTCTACCCGGACGCCGCGGGGGCTGGAAGCCGGGTACGGCCTTCACCGCGACCGGCAAGGACGTCCACGCCTGGGTCGAGGTCCCGTTCCAGGGCAAGGGCTGGGTCACGTTCGACGCCGTGCCCGACGTGGACAACAAGGTGCAGCCGCAGCCCCGCAGCCAGCAGGTGCCCAAGCCGCCGGTGCTGCAGGACCCGGAGCCGCCGTCGGAGCCCGACCAGGCGGACACCGCGAAGGCCAAGGACGACAAGAAGAAGGACGACAAGCAGGACGGCGCGCCGTTCGACTGGGGCCATGCGGCCGCCGTCGGTGCGGCGGTCGCGATCCCGATCGTGATCGTCCTCCTGCCGTTCGTGCTCCTCCTCGGCTACAAGTCGCGCCGGCGGCTTCGCCGCCGACGGACGGGCGCGCCGGCGGACCAGATCTCGGGCGGCTGGCACGAGATCGTCGACGCCGCCGTCGACCTCGGACACCCCGTCACCGCGGGCGCGACCCGGCAGGAGACCGGGGAGCGCTCGACGCGTCGTACCCCGCCGCGGGGACGCTTACCCTCGCCCGGCACGCCGACGCGAGCGTGTTCGGGACGGGCGACCCGAGCGACGCCGACGTGGAGGCATACTGGGGCGGCATCGAGGCCGCGGTCGCACAGATGCGCGCCGCGGTCCCGTGGCGCAAACGGGTGGCGGCGCGGCTCTCGCTGCGCTCGGTCCGCCGCTCGCGGTCCACCCCCTCGACCACGGCGGTCGCGGACGACCCGCTCACGCCGACGCCCGACCCCCGGCCCCGGCGCCGGTGGTCGCGACCCTCAGGAGAAGCACGATGAGCTCCGTCACCACCTGCCCGCGCTGCGGGGCTGCCGTCCCGCCGGGGGCGAGCCTGTGCCCGTCGTGCGCGGCGCCGCTCGGCGCGGCCGCCGGCGTCGGCGTGCCGTCCGGCCACACGACGGAGCCCGTCCTGCTGCCGGGCACCGTGCCGGCCCCGGGGCACCCCGGCCCGGCGGTGCGGGTCCCGCAGTCGGCGGGCTTCGCGGCGCAGACCCTCCCGGGGTTCCCGACGCCGCCGCCCGCCCCCGCGGGCCCGGTCGGGGCCACCGAGGGCAAGCGCGTGCTCGCGTGGCTGATCGACCACCTCGTCCTCGCAGTCCCGGCCGTCGTCGTGGTCCTGCTCATGCTCCCGGGCATCGAGGACAAGGGAACCCCTCTCGGGGACGGCACCTACCAGGTCTCGGTCGGTGACATCACGCCGTTGTACCTCGCGGTCTTCGGGATCTTCCTCGTGGGTGGGCTGGTGATCGTCACGGTCGAGGGCGTGACCGGCCGGACGCTCGGCAAGCTCGCGCTGGGCCTGCGCACCCAGGACGTCGTGACTGGGAAGCCGATCGGGGTCGGGCGCGGGATCGTCCGCGGCCTCGTCTTCGGCGTGTCGAGCCTCGCGTGCGGGATCGGCCTGTTCGTCATGCTGCTGAGCCCCCTCTTCGACAAGTCGCCGCGCCGCCAGGGCTGGTTCGACAAGGCCGCGCGCGCCGTCGTCGTGCCCGTGAAGGCGCCGGCGCCGCGGGCGTCGTTCGTGCCCGGCGGCCCGCTGCCCGGTCAGGCGCCGGTCCCCGGTCCGACGGCGACGGCCGGCCCGGCCGCCGCCGCGTACCCCGGCCCGGCCGCGTACCCCGGGGCGCCCGGCGCGCCGGCCGCGCCGGTCGCCCCCGTGCCCGGCTCGGCAGCACCCGCGCCGACGCCCCCGCTCCCGCCGCCCCGGACCCGGTCTCCGGGGGCTGGGCCCCGCCCGCCGCGCCGTCGGTGGCCCCGGCAGGCGCCACGCCGCCGGTGGCGCCGAACGGTCTCGTCACGGGCGTGCCCGGTGCACCGGTCGGCAACGCTCCGGCGACCCCGCCGACGACCTGGGCAGCGGGCCAGCCGGCCGCGCAGCCGTCGCCCCAGCCCGCCGCGGCGCCCCAGGGCGCCGCGCCCGCCGGGGTCACGCTCACGCTCCCGGGCGGCTCGACGGTCGTCGTCGCGGGTGCCGCGCTGCTCGGCCGCGACCCGGCGCTGCCGCCGACGACGACGGGACCGGCGCCCCTGCTGGTCGCCGTCCCCGACCGCTCGGTCTCCAAGACGCACGCCGAGCTCGGTGTCGACGCGTCGGGGCTGTGGCTCGTGGACCGCGGCTCGACCAACGGCACGACCGTCGAGGCGCCGGGCGCCACCCCCGTGCGGGCCACCCCGGGCGAGCGGGTGCGCGTGCCCGCCGGCTCCGTCCTGCGCGTCGGCGACGCGGTCGTCGCGGTCGGCGGCGGTGACGACGGCTTCGACGAGTCGACGGTGATCAGCGCCCGCCGCCCCCTTCGGCTGGGGGCTCGTGGTGAGCGAGGACGCGCCCGTGTCGGTCCGCTGGGGCGCGTCGTCCCACCGTGGCGCGCGGCGCAAGCTCAACGAGGACTCGTACCTGGCGTCGCCGTCGGCGTTCTTCGTGGCCGACGGGATGGGCGGTCACGAGGCCGGCGAGGTCGCGAGCGCGATGGCGATCGACGCCCTGCGCCCGCTGTCCTGGCTCAGCGTCGTGACCGCGGACGACGTCAAGGAGCGGCTGCACGTCGCGCACGACGACGTGTCCGGCATCGCTGCGCCCGAGGGCCGGGGTGCGGGGACGACGCTCACGGGCGTCGTCGTGTCGGAGCAGGACGGCCTGCCGTACTGGCTCGTGGCGAACGTCGGCGACTCGCGGACCTACCACCTCGTGGACGGGCGGCTCGAGCAGATCAGCGTCGACCACTCCGAGGTGCAGGAGCTCGTGGACGCTGGAGCTCTCACGCCCGCGCAGGCGGCGCACCACCCGCGCCGGCACGTGGTCACGCGCGCCCTGGGCGCGGCGGCGCGGCCCGACGCCGACTACTGGTACCTGCCGCTCAGCACCGGGGACCGCCTCCTCGTGTGCTCGGACGGCCTGACGACCGAGCTCGACGACGACCGGATCGCCGCGCTGCTCGTGGCGCACGCCGAGCCGCAGGCCGCGGCCGACGCGCTCGTGCAGGCGGCGCTCGCCGCGGGCGGCCGCGACAACATCACGGTGCTCGTCGTCGACGCGGTCGACGCAGGCCCGGACGCGGAGAGCACGGCGCCGCGCATCGTGCTCGCCCCGCCGCCGCCCCCGCCGGACGAGGACACCCGACCGCGTCAGGAGGGCGTGGCCGACGACGCGTCGCCCGCCCGGACGCCGGAGGAACCCGCGGCCGCGGCGCTCGCGACGACCGGAGGAGACGTATGAGCGGGGCAGGGACGACGCCCGGACGCACGGCGCGCTACGTGCCGGGCGCCGGGAACGTGGTGCTGCGGGGCGACGTGCTCGTGGCGCTGCCGTACGCGCCGGCGGACCGGGCGGCGGCCGTGTGGGACGCCCTCGACGGCGCCGCGGGCGTGATGGACGCGCTGCAGGTCCTGTCGGGGACGTTCGACGCGGGGCTCGCGGCGCTCCCGCCGTTCGCGGTCGTCGTGCTGACGTCGGGCGGCCGGGCGCACGTGCTCGTCCGGGGCGACGTCGAGGTGCACGTCGACGGTCGCGACGGCCGGGCCGAGCTGCACGGCCGCGACGTGTCGACGTGGACCGAGCGGGCCGTCGACGGGGTCGACGGGGTGCGCGTCCGGCTGGGGGCGTCGTCGGGGTCCGCGGGCGACGCCGACGCCGGGCCGACGACCCTGCCGCTGGTCGGCGGCGTGGTGCGCGCCAAGGCTGTCACCTGGGGCTCGCCGACGTGGGCGCAGGACACGGCGACGGGCACGGACGCCGAGGACGCGCCGCCCACCGTCGCGCTCGCGAAGTCCGAACCGGCCGCGCCGGCCGAGGAACCGGCCGCGCCGGCCGACGCGCCGGCCGCGGCCGACGCAGCGCCGGCACCGGGCGACCTCCCGCAGGCCGTCCCGGGTCTCGTGACCGCGGTCCCGGGCCTCCCCGCGTTCGTCCCGACGACGCCCCCGCACCCGCGGCGGGCGAGGTCGTCGGCACGGTCGAGGTGCCGTCGGAGCTCACGCTCGCGCCGATGGAGACCATCGCCCCGGGCGCGAACGTGCCGGACGCCCCGGCCACGGACGCCGTCGGGCCTGCCGAGGTCGACGGCCCGGGCACCGCCGAGCCGCCGGCCGAGGACGCCGGCGACGACTACCAGTCCCTCTGGGAGACGACGATCCACCGGTCGGTCGAGGAGGCCGCGGTTCGCATCGACGAGGCGGAGGAGTCCGGCGAGGGCGCGCCGTCCACGGGTGCGGAGCCGTCGCCCGGCGGGCTGGTGTCGGGGGTCCCGCAGGACCTCCCGTCCGCGAGCGCGCCCGTCGACCCGGACGGCCCCGACGGGTTCGACCACGACGGCCACACCGTGATGGGGTCGTCGGTCTCGGACCTGCGGGCGGTGGCGGCCGCGGCGGCCGCCCAGCTCGCGGCGTCCAGCGAGCTGCCCGCGTTCTCCGCCCCGCCCGCCCCTCCCGCGCCGTCCGGGCCGCCCGCCGCGGCGCCGGGCGAGCAGCCCGTCGCCGGGCCTCAGCTCGTGGCCCGGCTCTGCGTGTCGGGGCACGCGAACCCGCCGTCGCGCGAGCGCTGCGCGGTGTGCGGGCTCGCACTGTCCGGCGAGACGCGGGCCGTCGCGCGTCCCGCGCTGGGCCGCGTGCGCGTGACGATCGGCGAGGGCGGCGAGCCGCAGGTGCTCCCGCTCGACCGCCCGCTCGTCGTCGGGCGGCGTCCGCGCTCCCCGAAGGGCGCCAACCAGGGCGGCGAGGGCGCACTGCACCGGATCGTGACGGTGCCGAGCCCCCAGCAGGACATCTCGCGGTCGCACGTGGAGGTCCGGCTGGAGGGCTGGAACGTGCTCGCGGTGGACCTCAACACGACCAACGGCACGACGCTCCTGCGCCCCGGCCAGACCCCGCTGCGCATGCACCCGGGCGACCCGCTGCTCGTGGTGTCGGGCGACGTCGTCGACCTCGGTGACGGCGTGGCGCTGGCCTTCGAGGACGTCCCGTGAGCCCCCGCCGCAACCCGACCGCGCCCCCGCGATCCCGGGCTTCGAGCACGTCTCGCTGATCGGCTCGGGCGGCTTCTCGGACGTCTTCCTGTACGAGCAGAAGCGACCGCGTCGCCGCGTGGCGATCAAGGTCCTGCTCCACGAGTGGGCGAACGCGCAACAGCGCGCCGCGTTCGACGCCGAGGCGGACCTGATGGCCCGCCTGTCGACGCACCCGTCGATCGTGACCATCTACGAGGCCGACATCGCGTCCGACGGGCGCCCGTACCTCGCGATGGAGTACTGCTCCCGCCCCAGCCTGGGGACGCGGTACCGGACGGAACGGCTGGGCGTCGCGGAGTGCCTGCGCGTCGTCGTGCAGATCGCGGGCGCGGTCGAGACGGCGCACCGGGCGGGCATCCTGCACCGCGACATCAAGCCGGCGAACATCCTCGGCACCGACTACGGCCACCCGGTCCTCACGGACTTCGGCATCTCCTCCACGCTCGACGACGTCGCGCGCGCCGAGGGCCTGTCCATCCCCTGGTCGCCGCCCGAGTCGTTCGCCGACCCGCCCGTCGCGGGCGTCGGGACGGACGTGTGGGCGCTGGGCGCCACCCTCTACTCGTTCCTCGCGGGCCGGTCGCCGTTCGAGGTCCCGGGGGCGTCGAACGGCAGCGCGGACCTGGTGCAGCGCATCTGCGCGCAGCCGCTCGCGCACACGGGCCGCTCGGACGTGCCGGCGTCCCTCGAGCTGGTGCTGGCGACGTCGATGGCGAAGGACCCTGCGGCCCGCTACCCCTCCGTCCTGGACTTCGCCCGGGCGCTCCAGCAGGTCCAGATCGAGCTCGCGCTCGGCGTGACCCCCATCGACCTGTTGGACGACTCCGGCGTGGTCGTGGTGGACGACGACGACCTCGACGAACCGGACGACGAGCCGGGGACGCGCCTGCGCGGCGTCGTCTCGATCGACCCGGCCGGTCCGGGCGCGCCCGGGAAGCCGCGCGACGCCGCGGGCCCGGTCGAGCGGCTCGGCACGGGCTCCGCCTGGCCCGGCGCGCCCCGGGTCGGCGTGCCGGCCCCCGCGACGCCGGCGCGGCGCGACCCGGGCCTCCCGCCGGTGTTCGTGCCCGCGCCCGAGCCCGTCCGGCCCGCCGCTGCGGAGCCCCGGCCCGTCGCGGTCGTCGACCCGGGCTGGACCGGGGCGTGCCGGCGGCGTCGGTACCGGCCACGTCCACGGCGACGGCGGCCCCGGCCCCGGCAGCGCCCCGCTGGGCGGGCGACGTCCCCGGGATGCCCGCGCCCCAGGCCACGCCGCTCGAGCCGGTCGAGGACACGGTCCTGCGCGCCGCTCCCGCGGAGGCGGAGGAGGCCGTCGAGGAGACCCCGCGCAAGCGCCCCGTCTGGCAGTCGGTCGCGGCCGTCGTCGCGCTCGTCGCGCTCGCGGGCGGCGGCGCGACGGCGTACGCCCTGACGCGCGGCCACGCGCAGAAGGCCGACGCGCAGGAGACCACGTCGACGCGCGAGCACCCCGCCGGGACCGCCGACGACGGCCCCGCGAACGACAACCTGGGTGACCTCGTGCCGGCCGTGACGCATCTCAAGGGCAAAGCCGACAAGGGCGGGAAGACCGCGACGTTCACCTGGGACTACCAAGGTAAGGACGGCGACACCTTCCGGTGGCAGACGGTCACCGCGCTGGGTGCCGGCAAGTCGCAGCCGACGTCGAAGCGGGAGGCCGTGGCAGCCGTCGGGAGCGACGGGAACGTGTGCATCAAGGTCGAGGCGGTGCGGGAGGGCAAGCCGTCGCCCTCGGTCGGTGCCTGCCTGAAGGGGGACTGACGTGTCGGGGCTGAGGGTCGAGTTCTGCGGGGAACGGTTCGACGTCGACCCCGACGTGCCGTTCGAGATCGGGCGCGACGGGGACCTCGAGGTCGACGACAACCCCTACCTGCACCGCCGCTTCCTGCGGATCACGTTCGAGCACGGCATCTGGTGGCTCGCGAACGTGGGCACCCTGCTGTCGGCGACGGTGTGCGACGCGACGGGCGGCGTCCAGTCCTGGGTCTCGCCCGGGACCCGGCTGCCGATCGTCTTCCCGCACACGACGGTCGTCTTCACGGCCGGCCCGACGACGTACGAGCTGAGCGCGGAGCTCGCCGACGCCCCGTACGACGAGGTCCGCGCGGACGACCTGCGCGGCGACGGGGACGGCGACGGCACGGTGACGATCGGCGTCGTGCCGTTCACGACGAGCCAGCGCCAGCTCATCGTGGCGCTCGCGGAGCCGCTGCTGCGCCAGAGCGGCACGGGCCTGTCGGAGCTGCCGTCGTCGGTCGACGCGGCGCGACGCCTCGGCTGGACCACGACGCGCTTCAACCGGAAGCTCGACAACGTCTGCGACAAGCTCGACCGGATCGGGGTCAAGGGCCTGCGTGGCGGGCCGGCGTCGCACGCGAAGAACCGGCGCGCCCGGCTCGTGGAGTACGCGGTCGCGAGCCGGCTCGTGACCGTCGAGGACCTGCCCCTGCTCGACCTGCCCGACGACGACGCCTGACGCTAAGGAATCCCTGAGTGCGCATCAAGCTGACCCTGCAGCGTCCGGACGCGTCCGCGACGGACGTCGCGGTGACCGCCGACGCGACCGCCACCGTGCGCGACGTCGCCGAGGCCCTCTACTCGGGCGACCCGGCCCGCGGGGGCGCGGAGGCGCCGCCGCGCCTGAGCCTGCAGATCTCGGGAGACGTCGCGTCGTCGGGCACCCGTGTGCTGGACCCGGCGAGCGAGCTGTTCGAGGCGGGCCTGCGGGCGGGCTCGACGGTCTCGCTCGTGCAGGTCCCGGAGCAGTTCGTGGCCCCGGGGCACGACCGGGGTGCGGCCGTCGCGATGCTGCGGGTCCTCGACGGCCCGGACGCCGGCGCCGAGTTCCCGCTGCCCGCGGGCACGAGCTGGGTGGGCCGCGGCATCGAGGCGGACGTGCGGCTGTCCGACCCGCTGGTGTCCAAGCAGCACGCCCGGCTGTCGGTCGCGGAGAGTGTCGAGATCATCGACGCGAACTCGGCGAACGGGCTGGTCATCGGCCGCGAGCGGGTGACGCGCGCGACCCTCACGGCGGCCGACCAGGTGACCCTCGGCGCCACGACCCTCGCGGTGACGCCGCTCCAGCACAGCGCGGACCTCGCGCCGACGAATCCGGTGATCGAGTTCAACCGGTCGCCGCGCGCCGTCGCCCGGTTCGCGGAGCACGTGCTCAAGCCGCCGAAGCCGCCGGAGCGGCCGAACCGCGCGCGCTTCCCGGTGATCGCGATGCTGGCACCGCTCCTCATGGGCGCGATCCTGTTCGCGATCCAGCACACGATCCTCTCGGTGATCTTCGTGGCCCTGAGCCCGATCATCATGATCGGCACGTACCTGGATCAGAAGTTCGAGTCGCGGCGCACGTTCAGGGAGCAGGTCGAGCAGTTCGACGCCTCGATGGCCGCGCTCCGCGAGACGATCGAGAAGGAGCACGCGACCGAGCGCGGCGTCCGGCTCCAGGAGGCGCCGTCGGTCGGGGAGGCCCTCGAGTCGGCCCGCCGGCTGGGCCCGCTCCTGTGGACGCACCGCCCGGAGCACCGCGAGTTCCTCTCGGTGCGGCTGGGGCTGGGCAGCGCCCGGTCGCGGACGCAGGTCGACGAGCTCGACGAGAACTCGACGCTGCCGCGGTTCTGGGCCCAGGTCGAGGAGGTCCGCCAGCAGTGCGCGACCATCACCGAGGTGCCCACCGTGGCCCAGCTCCGGTCGAGCGGCGCCCTCGGCATCGCTGGGTCCCCGGCCCGGGTGAGCGGCGCGGCGCGGGGCCTGGTCGTGCAGCTCACGGCGCTCCACTCGCCCGCCGAGCTGGTCGTCGTGGGGCTTACGTCGCCACGCTCGCGCGACGCCTGGGAGTGGCTCCGGTGGCTGCCGCACACGGGCTCGCCGCACAGCCCGATCTCGGGCGACCACCTCGCCGACAACCCGGGTGGGGGCGCGGTCCTCCTCGCGAAGCTCGAGGAGGTCGTCGAGACCCGGTCGGGCACGATCGAGGAGCGCGCGACGCCGCGGCCCCCGGTCGACGAGTCGAAGCCCGCCAAGGACCTGCCGCCGCCGCTCCTGCCGTCGGTCGTCGTCGTGGTCGAGGACGACGTCCCCCTCGACCGGGCGCGCCTGACCCGGCTCGCGGAGCGCGGGGCGGACGCCGGCGTCCACGTCGTGTGGGTCGCGCCGCGCGTCGAGCGGCTGCCCGCGGCGTGCCGCACGTTCGTCCAGCTCGGGGACACGGGCTCGGCCGTCGGGGAGATCCGGATCGGCCGGTTCACGTACCCGGTCGCCGTCGACCAGGTCGACCTCGAGACGGCACACGCGTTCGCGCGGTCGCTCGCGCCCGTCGTCGACGCGGGTGCGACGGTCAAGGACGACTCGGACCTGCCGCGCGCGGTCTCTTTCCTGACGCTGGCCGGCACGGAGCTCGGCGAGGACCCCGCGGCCCTGGTCGAGCGCTGGCGCGAGAACGACTCGCTGACGGTCCGCGACGGCTCGGCGCCCCGCCGGCGCCGCACCCCGGGACCCTGCGGGCGCTCGTCGGGCACTCGGGCACGGAACCGCTCTACCTGGACCTGCGCACGCAGGGCCCGCACGCGCTCGTCGGCGGGACGACGGGCGCGGGCAAGTCCGAGTTCCTCCAGTCGTGGGTGCTGGGCATGGCGGCCGCGCACAGCCCGGACCGGGTGACGTTCCTGTTCGTGGACTACAAGGGCGGCGCGGCCTTCGCGGACTGCGTGAACCTGCCGCACACCGTCGGGCTCGTCACCGACCTGTCCCCGCACCTCGTGCGTCGGGCGCTGACGTCGCTGCGGGCAGAGCTGCGGTACCGCGAGCACCTGCTCAACGCGAAGAAGGCCAAGGACCTCGTGTCGCTCGAGCGGACCGGCGACCCGGACACGCCGCCGAGCCTGCTCATCGTCGTCGACGAGTTCGCGGCGCTGGTCAGCGAGGTCCCGGAGTTCGTGGACGGCGTCGTCGACGTCGCCCAGCGCGGCCGGTCGCTCGGGCTGCACCTCATCCTCGCGACGCAGCGTCCGGCGGGCGTCATCAAGGACAACCTGCGCGCCAACACGAACCTGCGCGTCGCGCTGCGCATGGCCGACGAGGCGGACTCCTCGGACATCCTCGGGCTCCCGATGGCGGCGCACTTCGACCCGTCGATCCCGGGCCGCGGCGCCGTGAAGACGGGCCCCGGCCGCATCCAGACGTTCCAGACGGCCTACGCCGGCGGCTGGACGTCGAACGAGCCAGAGCGCCCGCGCATCGACATCGAGGAGGTCGGGTTCGGCACGGGCGCGGCCTGGGAGGTCCCGGGGCCGGTGGTCGACCCCGACCTCGACAAGGGCCCGTCGGACATCGCCCGCACGGTCGCGACCGTCTCGCAGGCCGCGCGCGACGCGGGCGTCCCCGAGCCGCGACGCCCGTGGCTCCCCGAGCTCGCGCGCGCCTACGACCTGGCCCGCCTGCCCAACCCCCGCACGGACGAGCGCCTGCTGCTCGGCGTCGTCGACGACCCGCACACCCAGTCGCAGCCCACCGCGTTCTACGAGCCCGACCGCGACGGCAACCTGGCCGTGTTCGGCACGGGCGGGTCCGGCAAGAGCGCGGCCCTGCGGACGATCGCCGTCTCGGCGGCCATCACGGCCCGCGGGGGACCCGTGCAGGTGTACGCGATCGACTGCGGCTCCGGCGGCCTCCGGATGCTCGAGGAGCTGCCGCACGTGGGCGCCGTCGTGCAGGGTGACGACTCCGAGCGCGTGACGCGCCTCGTGCGGATGCTGCGCGACGTCGTCGACGAGCGCGCCGCACGGTACGCGGAGGTCCGCGCGTCGACGATCGGCGAGTACCGCCGCCTGGCGAGCGCGCCGGCCGAGCCGCGGATCATCCTGCTCATCGACGGCATCGGCGCGTTCCGCGAGGAGTACGAGTACAAGTCGACGCCGTGGTTCCCGGTGTTCGCGGCGTTCCAGCAGGTCGCGACGGACGGTCGGCCGGTGGGCGTACACGTCGTGGTCTCGGGCGACCGGCCGATGTCCGTGCCGACGTCGCTCGGCTCGACGATCCAGAAGCGCCTCGTCCTGCGGCTGGCCCGCGAGGAGGACTACCTCGCGATGGACATGCCGCGGGACGTCCTCACGGTCGCGTCGCCCCCGGGCCGGGCCATGCTCGACGGCGCCGAGCTGCAGGTCGCGGTGCTCGGCGGGGACTCGAACGTGTCCACGCAGTCCCGGGCCCTGGCCCGGCTGCGCGGCGTCATGGTCGCGAACGGCGTCCAGCAGGCGCCGCCGATCCTCAGCCTCCCGGACTCGATCCCGCTCGGGTCGCTGCCCGCGAACACGGGCGGCGGGGCCGTGGTCGGCCTCGACGACCTCGACCTCGCGCCGGTCGTCCTCCCGGACCGCGGGCCGTTCATGCTCTCGGGCCCGCAGGGCTCCGGCCGCACGACGGCGCTCGTCACGCTCGCGCAGGCGGTGCGTCGCGCTAACCCGGCGGCCCGGGTCGTGTACCTGGCGCCGCGGGCGGGGAACGTGTCGGGGCTGCCGGTCTGGTCGACGGCCGCGGTCGGGGACGACGTCGCGCCGCTCGTCGACGAGCTCGTGACCCTCGCCGAGTCGGGGACCCTGGCGCGCGGCCAGATGGTGCTCGTGATCGAGGCGGTCACGGAGTTCACGGGCAGCAGCGTCGAGAGCTCGCTCGAGCGGCTCGTGCGCGCCATGGTGCGCGCCGACCAGCTCGTGGTGGGCGAGGCCGAGGCGTCGACGTGGAGCCAGGCGTGGTCGCTCGCGCAGCCCTTCAAGGGCGGTCGCGAAGGTCTCCTGCTCACCCCGAACGAGGGCGACGGCGACACGCTGCTCTCGACCGGGCTCGGACGGGTGCGCCGGGCGGACTTCCCGCCCGGGCGCGGGTTCCTCGTCACCGGCGGGGTCGCGCGCAAGCTGCAGGTCGCCCTCCCGGAGCCCGTCTGACGCGGGCACGGGGAGGTCCGGGCACACGTGCCAGGCGGATGGGGAGTCCTCCCCATCGACCCGGTGCGGGGGCCCATGGTTGAGTTCTCGGTGTCGAGAACAACGGACGGTCGCCCGCAGGGGGCGGCCACGACGAAGGAGCAGTCACATGGCGGGAATGATCGGTCTTGACGTCGAGCAGGTCAACGCACTCGGCGACAAGCTGAACCAGGGCGCGCAGGAGATCAAGGAGCTCGTCCAGAAGCTCAACGGTGCGCTCAACGGCGTGCAGTGGAAGGGCACCGACGGCGACAAGTTCCGCGACGAGTGGCACCACCAGCACGTCACGCAGCTCAACAAGGTCGCGGACGCGCTGCAGCAGGCCGGCCAGACGGCCAAGAAGAACGCGCAGAACCAGCAGCAGACCTCGAGCGCTCTCTGAGCCGAGGGACGCGACCTCGGTCGTGACTCGACCGCGCGGCGGGCACCGTCTCCGGTGCCCGCCGCGCGGCACGTTCGTCGTGGGCGGCAGGAGGGCCACACGACGGGCACCAGCACGTGGGCAGCGGACGGCGTAGTGCGTGAGCAGGAGGAGGGGCGATGGGGATCGTCGGGGCGGACGTCGACGAGCTGAAGCAGCTCGGGGAGCAGTTCGCGGAGGCGTCGACGCGGTTGGAGCACCTGCGGACGACGGTGGCGTCGTCGGTGCGGTCGAGCGGGTGGGCCGGTCCCGACGCGGACGGCTTCCGGGGCTCGTGGTCGGGGCACGACGCCAAGATCGTCGCGGCGCGTGACCTGCTGAGCCAGGCGGGCAAGACCCTGGTCAAGAACGCGGAGGACCAGCGCCAGACGAGCGCCGTGCTCGTGGGTGCGGGGGCGTTCGCCGGGGCCACGGCGACGGCGACCGCCTCCGGTGGCTCGGGCGAGGAGGGCGGCGCGAGCGCGTTCGCGGGAGCGCGGGCCGACGGCAGCGCGTCGGCGTCGGGCTCGGGCACCGAGGACGACCCGTGGGCGGCGAAGGCCGACGCGAGCGCCTTCGCGGGCGCCGAGGCGAGCGCGGAGGGCAAGTTCGGCTCCGACGACGGCCTCCACGGGCAGGGCGAGGCGGAGGCGTGGGCGGGGGCGAAGGCCGACGCGGGCGCGCACGCCGGTTTCGACGGGAAGAACTTCACGGCCGACGCCTCGGCGGAGGCCGCCGCGGGAGCGGGCGCCAGCGCGTCCGGTTCGATCGGCTACGGCGAGGACCTCGGGGTCTCGGGGGAGGCGGACGCGTTCGCGGGTGCGAAGGCGAGCACCGACGCCACGTTCGCCGCCGGGCTGTCCGGGATCAGCGCGGCCGTGGGCGCGCACGCCATGGCCGGCGCGGAGGCCAACGCCAAGGCCGACGCCCACGCGGGGATCCTCAAGGGCTCCGCCGAGGGCAACGCGTTCGCGGGCGCGAAGGCCGACGCCGACGCCAAGGCGTCGATCGGTCCCGGCGGCCTGAGCGCTGAGGCGGGCGTCGACGCGTTCGCAGGGGCGTCCGCGGAGGCCAAGGCCGAGGGCGGGATCGACGGCGCGACGGTCGGCGCGGGCGTCGAGGCCAAGGCAGGGATCGGCTTCGAGGCGAAGACGAGCGCCGACATCGGCTGGGAGGACACGAAGGTCGACGTGCACCTCGCCGCTGCGCTGGGCATCGGCGGCGGTCTCGACTTCAGCGTCGACGTGTCCCCGAAGAAGCTCGCGAGCGGCATGCTCCACAGCCTCGGCTTCTAGTCTGTCCGGGCGCACCGCCGGACCGACACGACCCGCACGACGAGACGACAACACGAAGGACATCCGATGACCACCGTGCAGTTCCCCTCGCAGGACTTCCCGGCACCGCCGGCGCTCACGCTCGACTGCCCCGAGGGCTGGCGCCCGCTCACCAACGTCGCCACGCAGCTCGCCGTCGGCAAGGAGGTGCCGGAGGGCCAGTTCCGGCCCAACGTGATCGCCGTGGTCACGCGCGTCCGGTCCACCTACTCGCTCGACGACGCGATCCGCGAGGTCACCGAGGCGCTCACGCCGCTCGACGGCTACGCCGAGGTCGGCCGCGAGACCACCGAGGTCGACGGCCGCACGATGTTCCGCATCGAGGTGACGTTCTCCGACCAGCACGGCGCCACGATGGCGCAGGCGATCCGCCTCTTCGTGATCGACCGCGGCCCCGTCCGCGACCTGGTCCAGCTCACGGGAAGCTGCCTGGCGCCGCAGGTCGAGAGCACCTGGCCCGAGATCCGTGAGATCCAGGCGAGCATCCGCATCACCGACGAGGAGGCCTGAGATGGCGCTCGACGTGCAGTCCGCGCTCGCCGCGGTGGAGGCGCTCAACTCCGACGACGCCCCGTTCACGGTGACGACCGAGCGCACGGAGGCGGGCGGCGTCGTCCGCGCCACCTGGAAGGTCTGGGACACCCGCTGGAGCAGCCTGCTCAACGCGGGCCACCTGTCCAAGGACTACGAGCTCGAGGTGACGCTCGACGCGGAGACGGGGAACTACCGCTTCACCGAGCGGTCGACCGAGGTGCGCGAGGGCGCGGGCGCCGTGGGTGACGGCCTGTCCGCGAACCGGACGACGTCGCACACCAAGGGCAAGTTCGTGGTGCGCGAGCACTCGACGGTCAAGGCGCCGTCGGTGACGTGGCAGGACGGGACGGGCCGCTCGTGGTCGGGCACGTTCTCGTCCAAGACGGTCAAGGAACCCGTGCTCGGCGCGCTCCGCGACCGGGGCTGGCGGCCCAAGCACGACAACTGGTTCAGCCGGCTCCTCGAGCGCTGAGCGCGGGACCGGGGCAGGAGGGCGTCATGGGGTTCGTCGGTGCGGACGTCGACGAGCTGGCACAGCTCGGCGAACGCTTCACGGAGGCGTCGAAGCGGCTGGAGTCGTTGCGGACGACGGTCGCGTCGTCGGTGCGCTCGAGCGGCTGGTCGGGGCCGGACGCGGACGACTTCCGGCACTCGTGGTCGGGGCACGAGGCGAAGATCCTCGCGGCCCGGGACCTGC
Organism: Luteimicrobium album; assembly: GCF_030161555.1. Classification (GTDB taxonomy): domain Bacteria; phylum Actinomycetota; class Actinomycetes; order Actinomycetales; family Cellulomonadaceae; genus Luteimicrobium; species Luteimicrobium album. The sequence continues at coordinate 521,814 of NZ_BSUK01000001.1, read as the reverse complement.
TCGCCGCGGCCGCGAAGACGCTCCAGTCCAACGCCGACGACCAGCGGCAGACGAGCGCGACGCTCACCGGGGCGGGCGCCGGGAGCGGGGGCTCGACCGGCACCGGGTACTCCGGCGGAGGCGGTGGCGGCGGCGGGGGCGGCGGCTATGGAGACGACCCGGGCGCCACCACCGGCGTCGCCGACACCCTGAGCGGCAGCAAGGAAGGCTTCGTGGGGATCGGGCCTCTCGGCGCCGGCGGCAGCGTCGACTACGGCCTGGGCCAGTCCGTGGACGACGCCGAGTCGCCGTACGACGACGGCCGCTACCTCCTGCACGACGACGACCACGGGATCCTGGCCGAGTCGCTGCCCGGGCAGCACACCGACGGTGCGACGGTCCAGGGGCAGGCGTCGGTCGAGGTGCGGGACGCCGACGCTCCCGAGGGCGAGGACAAGGGCAGCAGCCCGCTCGACGACGCCGTCAAGCTCGGAGGCGTGCGCGCGGGCGGCGTCCTCGGGCTCCAGGGCGAGACGTCCGGCCAGTTCGGCACGGAGGACGGCGCCCACGGCGAGGGCTCCCTCGAAGGGTGGGCCGGCGCCAAGGGCGACGTCGGGGCCGGTGCCACGATCGGTGCCGCAGGACTTGCGGCGACCGCCTACGGGTCGGCCGCCGTCGGCGCCGGCGGGAGCGCGAGCGGCTCGGTCGGCTACGGCATCCTCGAGGCCAAGGGCGAGGCCACCGCGTTCGCGGGCGCCCGCGCCGAGGCCGGTGCGGGCGCCTCCGTGGGACCGAACGGCGTGAGCGCCAACGTCGGCGTGGACGCGTTCGCTGGGGCCGAGGCGTCGGTGTCCGGCTCGGCCGGCATCGAGGGCGCCCAGGTGGGCGCGACCGCCACGGGCTACGCCGGCATCGGGTTCTCCGCGAACGCGTCGCTCGACGTCGGCACCGACGGCATCAAGGGCACCATCGACTTCGGCGCCGCGCTCGGCATCGGCGGGAAGATCTCGCTCGACGTCGACATCGAGCCCGCCAAGCTCGTCGACGACATCGGCGGCTGGTTCGGCTTCTAGGCTTCCACACAGCTCATCCCCTGCAGCGAACGAGAGAGGACCACCCCCGATGACCCTCCAGGTGACGAGCCCGGGCGACGACTTCCCGGCGCCCGCGCAGCTGACCGTCGAGATCCCCGACGACTGGCACACCCTGCCCGACGTCGCACTGCCGCTCGCCGTCGCCAAGAGGGTCCCGGAGGACAACTTCCGGCCCAACGTCGTCGCGGTCGTGACCCGGATCCGCTCGGCATACACACTCGACGCCGCCGTCGGGGCCGCCATGGCGCGGCTCACCCCGCTCGACGGGTTCGCCGAGATCGGTCGCGAGACCCTCGAGGTCGACGGCTGGCCCGCGTTCCGCGTGGAGGTCGCGTTCACGGACACCCGGTCCGGCGCCACGATGGCACAGGCGCTGCGGCTCGTGCGGGTCGAGCGTGGACCGGTCGCGGACCTCGTGGAGCTGACGGGCTCGTGCCTCGCGCCGCAGGTCGAGGTCGCGTGGCCGGAGATCCGCGCCGTTCAGAACAGCCTGCGCATCGCTGTCTGACCCGTTCGCCGACGGTGAGGTGTCGTGGTCGGGTTCGCGGGTGGGTGCGGCGAGGTGGTTCGGGCTGTCGTGCTCCGGCCCTGGGGGCCGTGCGCACTCCTTGACGCCCTTCACCGCCTCCCCGCACCCACCCGCTTCGCCGTCCGCTCACCTTCCTCGCGTCCCGGCGTCCGCGCGGCCGTCGTCTCGCCTTCCCTGCGCCCGCCCGCTCGGCCGTCGTCTCGCCTTCCCTGCGCCCGCCCGCTCGGCCGTCGTCTCGCCCTTGCCACGTTCCCGACCGTCCGGTTCGTCGCCGCCTCTTCCTCGACGCGAGTCAGCGCGTTTCGTCCGAGTCAGCGGGGAGTTCACGCTGACTGGGGTGATTCGCGCTGACTCGGCGGCGCCTGGTGCCCCCGCTGTCGGGACGTGTGCCGTCGTGAGCCGGGCACGACCAGTACCGAACCTGCTGGCAAGCTTCCTGAGCCGGCTGCTCGGACGCTGCCGGTCCTGGCCTCTCGGGCTGGGGTGACGCCGTCGTCGGTGCAGGTCCGACCGCCGAGCATGCGGTTGTGCCCGTTCCCTCGGGCCGAGCATGGGGTTGCGTCCCTGGTCAGCGGTGAGGTGGTGGGCAACGTCATGGTCGGCGATCCCGGGGGTGGCTGATCGCATGGTCGGCGGCGCTTGGAAGCGGGGGAACTGGATGTCGCCGACGGCGGACTCGTCGCCGCAGCGGTCTGGGGCGGGCGACCGGTTGTGGAGGTGAGCTGACCGCGAAGGGTGGGGCGGGTGGGGTGCGCGCGGTCGTGGAGGGTCTGGCGGGAGCCGAAGCGAGGAACGAGCGAGGCGGATGGAAGACCGCGCGCACCCCACCCGCCCCGCCTGACCCGACCACAGGGCACCCGACCCGACCACAGGGCGCCCGACCCGACCACAGACGAGAGGGCATGACATCCCTGCTGGCGGGCGTCGTCGAGGTTGTCCACAGGCGTGCCCGCGACACCGGGGCCTCCGTCTAGGCTCTCGCGGGACCTGGCAGGGAGGGTGCATGCGGCTCAAGCTCACGTTGGTGCGCGCGGACGGTACGGACGACGACGTGGTGGTCACGGCGGACGCGGCGACGACCGTGGCCGACGTGGCGCAGACGATCGCCCGCGTCGACCCGCGACGCCCCGGGACGGGTGCCGGTGGCGGGGGCCGCGGGGCGGGCTGACGTTGCAGGCGCGGCTCCCGGGCCAGGAGCGGCCGGTCGTCCTGCCGCCGGACGCGCCGATCGGCGAGGCGTGGATCGGGTCCGGAGCGACGGTGGCGGTCGTCGCCGCTGGGACGCACCGGCCGGAGGCCGGCCTGGGGCGGCGGACGCCGCGGGTCGTGGTGCGGGTCGTCGGGGGCCCGGACACCGGTCTGCACGTCGAGCTGCCCGAGGGGACCTGGACGGTGGGCCGGGCTCCCGGCTCGGCGGTGCGCCTCACGGACGCGCTCGCCTCGAAGCGGCACGCGCGGATCGACGCGGCGCGCGGCCTGGAGCTCGTGGACCTGGGGTCGGCGAACGGCGTGGAGGTCGACGGCGGCCTGGTCCAGCGGCTGCGCGTGGACGCACCGGTCCGGGTGACGTTGGGCGGCACGGTGCTCGTCGTCGAGCCGGCCCGGGCGGTGCTGAGCGACGTGGTCGCGTCCGCCGGCCCGGTGCCGTTCAACCGCTCGCCCCGGGTCGAACCGCGCCACGAGGGCCTCGAGCTCACGGCCCCGGAGGCGCCGGCCGAGGACGACCGCCAGCCCTTTCCGCTGGTGGGGATGCTCGCACCGCTCCTCGTCGGTGGCGCGATGTTCATGCTCACGCACAACCCGACGTCGCTGATCTTCGTCCTTATGACGCCGCTCATGCTGGCGGGGAGCTTCGGCACCCAGAAGCGGCAGCGCCGTCGACGGCGTGAGCGTCTGCTGGCCCGGTTCGACGAGCGCCTCGAGGGCCTCGAGCGGACCCTCGCGTCCCTGGCCGTCGCCGAACGGGAGGGCCGGCTCGCGGAGGCGCCGTCGACGGCGGTCGCGCTGGCCGAGGCGGTCCGCCGTGGCCCGCTGCTGTGGACGCGGAGGCCGGAGCACTGGTCGTTCCTCAACGTGCGGCTGGGCCTGGGCGCGATGCCGAGCCGTACGACCGTCGGCCGGGGGAGCCGCGGCGACCTGCTGCCGGAGCACGCGGAGCGGCTCGACGCGCTCGTGTCCCGCTACCGCACGGTCGCCGGGGTGCCGGTCATCGAGAACCTCCACGACGTGGGCGCGCTCGGGGTCGCCGGCCCGCGCGACCGGTCGCTGGGATCGGTGCACGGGTTGCTCGTGCAGCTCAGTGCGCTGCACTCGCCCGCCGAGCTCGCGGTGGCGGCGATCGTGAGCCCCGCCTGGTCGCGTGACCTGGACTGGTTGTCGTGGGTACCGCACACGTCGTCGCCGCAGTCGCCCGTCACCGGACCCCACCTGGCGGACTCGCCGTCGAGCGCGGCCGTGCTGCTGGCCGAGCTCGAGGGAGTGATCCGTTCCCGGCTCGCCCGCGGCGGGGTGCGCCGGCGGGGCGCGCTCCGCGTCGCCGACGCGGCGCTCGACCGCGGCGCGACGGTCGGGTCCGACGCCGACGGGACGCAGGCGCCGCTGCCTGCGCTGGTGGTCGTCGTGTCCGACGACGCGGACGTGGACCGCGCGCGTCTCACGCAGCTCGCGGAGGTCGGGCCGGACGCGGGGGTCTACGTGGTGTGGCTGGCACCCGACGTCGAGCGGCTGCCGGGCGCCTGCCGCACGTTCCTCGCGTTCGACGACGACGGCGCCGCCCGGGCGGGGCTCGTCCGGCTGGGCGAGCGGGTCGACCTGGTCGACGTGCGCGACGACGTCGTGGACGGGGACACGGCCCACGACTACGCGCGCCGCATGGCTCCGGTCCTCGACGCGGGGGCCGTGGCGGAGGACGCGAGCGACCTGCCCCGGTCGGTGGCGCTGCTGTCGCTGCTCGGGCACGACCTGGCGGCGTCCGCGGACGCCGTCGTCGACCGGTGGCGCCAGAACCGGTCGGTCCACGACCGCACGCCGGGGGCGGTGCCGCGCCGCCGGAAGGCCGGCTCGCTGCGTGCGACGGTCGGGTCGGCGGGCGTGGACGCGATGCAGCTCGACCTGCGGGCGCACGGTCCGCACGCGCTCGTCGGCGGGACGACGGGGTCGGGCAAGTCGGAGTTCCTGCAGGCGTGGGTGCTCGCCCTGGCCGCCGAGTACAGCCCGGACCGTGTGACGTTCCTGTTCGTGGACTACAAGGGCGGCTCGGCGTTCGCCGACTGCGTGGACCTGCCGCACTGCGTGGGCCTGGTCACGGACCTGTCGCCGCACCTGGTGCGACGCGCCCTCACGTCGCTGCGGGCCGAGCTGCGGCACCGCGAGCACCTGCTGAACCGGAAGCAGGCGAAGGACCTGCTCGAGCTGGAGCGGCGCGGCGATCCCGAGTGTCCGCCCGCCCTGGTGCTGGTCATCGACGAGTTCGCGGCGCTCGCCGGGGAGGTCCCCGAGTTCGTGGACGGCGTGGTCGACGTCGCGCAGCGCGGCCGGTCGCTCGGGATCCACCTCGTCATGGCGACGCAGCGCCCGGCGGGCGTCATCAAGGACAACCTGCGCGCCAACACGAACCTGCGCGTCGCGCTGCGCATGGCGGACGAGCGCGACGCGGTCGACGTGGTGGAGGTCCCGGACCCGGCGCACTTCGACCCGGCTCTGCCGGGGCGCGCCGTGGCCGCGACGGGCCCGGGCCGGCTGCAGGTGTTCCAGTCGGCGTACGCGGGTGGGTGGACCTCCCCGGACCCGGAGCGCCGCGACGTCGAGGTGGCCGAGCTGCGGTTCGGCACGGAGGTGCGCTGGGAGGAGCCGGACCGCCCGTCCGACGACGCACCCGACGACGAGCCCGGCCCCACGGACCAGCAGCGGCTCGTGCGGGCCGTGGTGGCGGCGGCCGGCGCCGCTGCCGTGCCCGAGCCCCGTCGCCCCTGGCACGACGAGCTGCCGGCGGTCCTCGACCTCGCCCCGCTCGTCGCGTCGGCCGGCGCGGTGGCGAGCCCGAGGACCCTTGCGCTCGGGCTCGCCGACCTGCCGGACCAGCAGGTCCAGCGGCCCGCGGGCTTCGCCCCCGACGTCGACGGGCACCTCGGCGTGTACGGGACGAGCGGCGCCGGGAAGACGACGACGCTGCGGGCGGTCGCGGCTGCGGCCGGCTGGGCCTGCGCCGGGTCGGGCGACGCCGCCGGTCGCGTCCACGTCTACGCGCTCGACTTCGCGGCCGGGGGCCTGCGGGTGCTGGAGCCGCTGCCGCACGTGGGCGCCGTCGTCGACGGGGAGGACGGCGAGCGCGTCGTCGCGCTCCTGCGCCTGCTGCGCGACGAGCTCGAGGCGCGTGCCGAGGTGTTCGCCGCCGCGCACGCCTCGAGCGTCGACGAGCTGTGGCGCGCAGGCCGCACCGACGTCCCGCGCCTCGTCGTCCTGCTCGACAACCTCGCGGAGTTCCGCGACCGGTACGAGGCCGGACCCGGCCGTGCGGAGTGGTTCGGGGTGTTCCGGGACGTCCTCGCGAACGGCCGGCGCCTCGGGGTGCACGTGGTGTTCACGGCCGACCGGCCCGGCGCCGTGCCGAGCTACGTGCGCTCGTTCGTCCAGAGGAACGTGCTCCACCGGCTCGTGGACGACGGCTACCTGGCGTTCGGCGCGCCGCGGGACGTGCTGACACCGGCCTCGCCCGCGGGCCGCGCGGTGCTCGACGACGTCGAGGTGCAGGTCGGGGTCCTGGACGGCGACCCGTCGGCGTCCGCGCAGGCCGCGGCGACGGCCGCCCTGGCCGCCCGGCTGCGTGCCGCAGGTGTCCCCGACGCGCCGGGCGTCCGGGTCGCCCCCACCTCGTACGCGGCGTCCGACCTGCCCGCCGACGTCGCCGGGGCGCCCGCCCTGGGGCTCGACACGGTCACGCTCGAGCCGGTGGGGTTCGCGCCCGAGGGGACGCTCCTGGTGGCGGGACCGCCCGCGTCGGGCCGCACGAACGCCCTGGCTTGGCTCGTCCGCTCCGTGCTCCGCGCGGACCCGGACGCCCGCGCGTACCGGGTCGGGCCAGCCCGCTCGGCGCTCGCGGGCGTCGCGCCCTGGGCGGGCTGCGCCTCGGGTCCGGAGGAGGTCGCGACGCTGGTGGAGGAGCTGACGCGGCTCGTGCCGGACGACGCGGTCGCCGGGCGGCTCGTCGTCGTGGTCGAGTCCGTGGGCGACTACCTGCAGACGCCGGCCGACCGCGCGATCGTCGCCCTGGCCAAGGCGGTCCGCCCGACGCGTCACCTGCTCGTCGCCGACGGCGAGACGTCGGCCTGGAGCGGCCCGTGGCCCCTGCTCGCCGAGCTCAAGGCCGCTCGCCGCGGGCTGCTCCTGCAGCCCGACCCGTCCGACGGCGACGTGATCCTCCGGACCCCGCTCCCGCGTGTCGCCCGTGCCGAGCTCCCACCGGGCCGCGGCGCCTGGGTGGCGCGCGGCAAGGTCGCCCGTGTCCAGGTGCCGTGGGTGCTCGACGACGTCACCGCGGGCCTCGACGCGTCCGGAGCCGAGCGTGACGGGCGCCTGGTGCGGGTGGGCTGACCTGCGCGGACGCCGTCGTCCACAGGCCTGTGGATCGGCGGCACGGCGGGGTGCGACGCCGCTACGGTGGCGTCGACCGGGGCCGCAGGGGCCTCGTGCGACCTCGAGAAGGAGCTTCGGACCATGGCGAACGTCAACGTCACGTACGACGAGATGCAGGGTGCGGCGACCCGGCTGCGCGGAGGCCAGCAGCAGGCGACGGAGACACTGCAGCACCTCCAGCAGCAGGTCGACGACCTGGTGGCGGGCGGCTTCGTGACCGACCACGCCTCGGGCGCCTTCCAGGAGTCGTACCAGGAGTTCACGTCGGGCACGACGAAGGCGATCGCGGGCATCGAGGGCATGGCGCACTTCCTGGAGCAGGCGGCTCAGACGCTGCAGGACGTCGACACGCAGCTCGCCGCGGGTCTGCGCGGCTGATGCGGGCCGATCTCGAGCGCTGCCTGCAAGAGTTCACGGCGACACATTTGTCCGCGTCCTGAGACGCCCTATCCAGCGAGCGAGACGGACGCCACACTGGTCGGGCGGGGCAGGCGTCATAGACTCGGGGGAGCACACACCCGACGACGCCGCCTCGGCCCTACCGTCCGGGCTCGCGCCTGCACCGCCGAGCCGCCCCGGCCCCGGTGCCCCGGCTCCCCTCCGGGCGAGTCGCAGCGGTCGCGGACGGCGTCGGAACAGCACAGTGTCCGAGCATCCGGTGCACGAACACTTCAGCACGGAAGGCGTCCTACCACGTGAGCAGCAACCGGCCCTTGCGCGTCGCCGTCGTCGGCGCCGGCCCCGCGGGCATCTACGCCTCGGACATCCTGTCCAAGACCGACCTCGACGTGAGCATCGACCTCTTCGAGCGTCTGCCCGCCCCGTTCGGTCTCGTGCGCTACGGCGTCGCGCCCGACCACCCGCGCATCAAGATGATCATCGACGCCCTGCACAAGGTGCTGGGCCGGGGTGACATCCGTCTGATCGCGAACGTGGACTACGGGGTCGACCTCAAGCTCGACGACCTGCGCCAGTTCTACGACGCGGTCATCTTCTCGACGGGCTCGATCCGGGACGCGGCCCTGCCGATCCCCGGCATCGACCTGCCCCGGTCGTACGGCGCCGCGGACTTCGTGTCCTGGTACGACGGTCACCCCGACGTGCCGCGCACCTGGCCGCTCGACCAGCAGAAGGTCGCCGTGCTGGGCGCGGGGAACGTCGCGCTCGACGTGGCGCGCGTCCTGTCGAAGCACGCGGACGACCTCCTGCCCACCGAGATCCCGGCCAACGTGTACGAGGTCCTCAAGGCGAGCCCTGTGACCGACGTGCACGTCTTTGCGCGCCGCGGCCCCGCCCAGGCGAAGTTCTCCCCGCTGGAGCTGCGCGAGCTCGGCCACGTGCCGGACGTCGACGTGATCGTCTACCCGGAGGACTTCGAGTTCGACGACGGCTCGATGGCCGCGATCAGCTCGTCGAACCAGACCAAGCAGGTCGTCAAGACCCTCACGGACTGGACCCTCAAGGACCCGGCGTCGTTCACGGCGTCGCGCCGCCTGCACCTGCACTTCCTGCACGCGCCGGTCGAGGTGCTGGGCGACGAGGAGTCGGGCGTGACGGGCCTGCGCACGGAGCGCACCAGGCTGAACGGCGACGGCACCGTCTCCGGCACGGGCGAGTTCCACGACTGGGAGCTCGGGGCCGTCTACCGGGCCGTCGGGTACTTCGGGTCGCCGCTCCCGGAGATCCCGTTCGACGAGCTCAAGGGCGTCGTGCCGAACCGCGAGGGCCGCGTGATCGACATCGACGGCGAGCACATCCCCGGCGTGTACACGACCGGTTGGATCAAGCGCGGACCGGTCGGCCTCATCGGCCACACGAAGTCGGACGCGTCGGAGACGATCCGTCACCTCGTCGAGGACGCGACGGGCACGCCGGGCGAGGACGGCGTCCCGACGACGCCGCTGAACGACGCGGTGCACCGCGACCCGCAGGCGATCCTCGACTTCCTCGCCGAGCGGGGCGTCGACGCGATCGACTGGACGGGCTGGCTGCGTCTTGACGGGCACGAGCGAGCGCTGGGCGAGCCGCACGGCCGCAAGCGCATCAAGGTCGTGCCCCGCGACCAGCAGGTCGAGATCTCGCTGGGTCGCGCCGCGCAGCAGGACTGAGAGCCGCGAGGCGGGCTGGGTGTCGTCCACCGACGACGCCCAGCCGGCCTTCAGCATGCCCGGGTAGCGTGGGTCCATGGGACACCGTCATTTCAACGGCCTCAAGACCGCGCTGCTCTTCGGCGTGCTGTGGGCCGTGCTCCTGGCGATCTGGGCGCTGTTCTTCCGCAACTCGGTCGGCATGCTGTGGTTCTTCGTGTTCCTCGGTCTCGCCTCGACCGCGTACGGGTACTGGAACTCGGACAAGATCGCGATCCGCTCGATGCAGGCCTACCCGGTCACCGAGCAGGAGCAGCCCGTCATGTACCGCGTGGTGCGTGAGCTCTCCGCGCGCGCGAACCAGCCGATGCCGAAGCTCTACGTGTCGCCCACGCAGGCGCCCAACGCGTTCGCCACGGGCCGCAACCCCCAGAAGGCGGCGGTGTGCTGCACGGAGGGGATCCTCCAGATCCTCGACGAGCGCGAGCTCCGCGGCGTGCTCGGGCACGAGCTCATGCACGTGTACAACCGCGACATCCTCACGTCGTCGATCGCCGCCGCGGTCGCGGGCGTCATCACCTCCCTCGCGCAGTTCCTGCTCTTCTTCGGCGGGGGCGGCGACCGCCGCGACAACAACGGCGGCAACGCGATCGCCGCGATCGCCCTGGCGATCCTCGCGCCGCTCGCCGCGACGGTGATCCAGCTCGCGATCTCGCGCACGCGCGAGTACGACGCCGACGAGGACGGCGCTACGCTGACGGGCGACCCGATGGCCCTCGCGTCGGCGCTGCGCAAGCTCGAGAGCGGCACCCAGGCAGCCCCGCTGCCCGCCGACCAGAAGCTCGTCGACGTCTCGCACCTCATGATCGCGAACCCGTTCAAGGCCGGCGCCGTCTCGAAGCTGTTCTCGACCCACCCGCCCATGGCGGAGCGGATCCAGCGCCTCGAGGCGATGGCCGGGCAGCAGGGCGGCATCACCTACTACTGAGCACCACGACCGACTGGAGCGCACCCTGTGGCACTGAAAACCCCCGGTGAGATCGACGGAATGCGGGAGGCGGGGCGCGTCGTCGCCCGCGCCCTGCAGGCGTGCCGCGACGCGGCCGCCGTCGGCGTGACGATGAAGGAGCTCGACCAGGTCGCGCGGGACGTCATCTTCGGTGCGGGCGCCACGTCGCCGTTCCTGGACTACCACCCGTCCTGGGCGCCCACGCCGTTCCCCGGCGTCATCTGCGCGAGCGTGAACGACGAGGTCGTCCACGGCATCCCCACCGAGTACGCGATCGCCGACGGCGACCTCGTGAGCATCGACTGCGGCGCCACGCTCGACGGCTGGACGGGCGACGCGGCGGTGTCGTTCGTCGTCGGGAACGCTCGGCCCGAGGACCTCGAGCTCATCGCGACCACGGAGCGCGCGCTCGAGGCGGGGATCGCGGCGTCGACCGTGGGCAACCGGATCGGCGACATCGGCTACGCGATCGACAGGATCGCGCGCAAGGGCCGCTACGGCAACCTCGAGGACCACGGCGGTCACGGCATCGGCCACACGATGCACGAGGACCCGTTCATCCCCAACGAGGGTCGCCGTCACAAGGGCGCCGAGCTACGTGCGGGTATGACGATCGCCATCGAGCCCATGTTCATCCTCGGCGGCTCGGGTGCCTACAGGTACGCCGACGACGGCTGGACGCTCTTGTCGCGCGACGGCGGCCGCGCCGCGCACGTCGAGCACAGCATCGCGATCACGGACGACGGGCCCCTGATCCTCACCGCCCTCTGACCCCACCCACCCGGCCCGCGGACGCGGCTTGGACGCCGGCAGAGGCCTGGTCGTCGAGCAAGCAGACATTCTCCCGAGCAAGCGGACGAACGGTGCTTGCTCGACGTGGCATCCGCTTGCTCGGCGTCGGCGTCGGCGTCCGTAACGTCCCGTCGGTACGCGACGACGCCCGGGCCGCCACCGACCCGGGCGCCGCCGTCACGCGGAAGCGGTGACCGTCAGAACCACCGCGGGCAGCCGGGCGAGCCGCGGCCCGACCCGTTCCCCTTGCCGTGGCCGGGCTTCGATGGCTTGCCGTGCCCGCTGCCCTGGCCGTTGCCGTGACCCTGGCCGTGACCGTCGTCGTGCGACGCAGGGACGACGGACTTCACGGCGCCGTCGTCCTTGAGCACGACCTGGGGGCCTTGGCCTTGGCGAAGCTGAACATCGACTGGATCGACCCGGCGGTCGCGTCGAACGACGCGTCGCCGATCCGGCCGGTCTTCCAGTTGTCCTCGACGAACCGCAGGACGGACGCCTGGTTCGTCTGGGTGTGGTCGACGTAGTTCGTCTTCGCGTAGGGCGAGATGACGACGAGCGGCAGGCGCTGGCTGGGCCCGCAGCGGTCGGCGTACCCGCCGGCGACGGTCTTCACCGAGGTGCAGAGCGTCGTGTCACCGTTCGCAGTGTCGTGTGACCCGTTGGCGATCTTCGGGGCGACGTGGTCGTACCAGCCGTCCGAGTCGTCGTAGGCGACGACGATCGCCGTGCTGGACCAGTACGGCGACTTCTGGATCGCGTTGATCTCCTTGACGAGGAACTTCTGCTCGTCGATCGGGTCGGAGTACGACGCGTGGCCGTCCTGGGCCTCGGGGGCCTTGAGGAAGGACACGCTGGGCAGCGACCCGTGGGCGAGCGCCGCGTCGAAGTCGGTCAGGTCGTACTGGTGGTTGGCCTGGTCGGTCTGCCCGATCTTCGCGACCGACGACGGCGCGAGGTGGTGGGGGTTGGCCGTCGACTTGTAGTACGCGAACGGGTTGTGGTGCGGGGAGTAGTCGACGACGGACGCGCCGGCGATGTTGGTCGTGGTGGCGTCGCACTTGGCGTAGTGCCCCGCCTGCCCGTCCCACGTCGTCGTCGGGCGGAAGCCGCCCTGGAACCAGCCCCAGGTGACGTTCTTGGCGTTGAGCAGGTCGCCGATGTTCTTGCCCTGCATGCCGACGAGCGCGTTGGTCGACGTGTGGTCGGCGTCGGCGCAGTCGTCGTAGACGGGGTCGGGGTCGGCGGTGACGGAGCCGACGCCCTTCGCGTCGGGGGACTTGACACCGTACGCGTCGGGGGTCGAGGTCTTCTTGCCCGTCGTCGAGTCGTACGAGATCGCGCCGTGCGTCTGGCCGGAGACCAGGTTGAGGGCGCCCGGCGTCGACGGCCCGAAGGTGGTGTCCCAGCTGTTGTCGCTCATGGCGTAGTGCTGGGCGTAGTTCCACAGGGCGGTGACGGTGTTGCCGTCGTAGTAGTCCATCCCGAGGCCGGGGGCGCCGAACTGGCCGGTGCAGGTGTCCGTGCTCGTGTTCTGCACGAACAGGTTCATGCGACCGTTGTTCTCGGCGAGCTGCTCGGGCCCGTAGTTGTGGTTCTGGTCGCACGTGACGGCCTCGTCGGGCGAGAGGCGGGCCGGCGCGTACAGGTTGGGGTTCTTCGTCAGCAGGCCGGCGGCCTTCACGGTGTCGGCCTTCGGGGTGCCCTGGGCCGCCTTGAAGGTGGTGCCGTCGGTGTTGGCGGCCTGGGGGTAGGTTGCGAAGTAGTGGTCGAACGAGACGTTCTCGTCGAACAGCACGACGAGGTGCTGGATCGGCGTGGTCGTCGACGAGCCCTTCGACCGTGACGACGAGGACGTCGTCGCGGTGCTCCGGGCGCTCGCGTGGTGTCCCGACGCGACGGCAGGCAGGATGCCTCCGCCGGCGAGCGCGAGGCCGGCGATCGCGGCGGCGGACGCGACGGTGCGCGTCCGCTTGGCGAACAGAGCCATGGGGGTGCCTCTCTGTGGGGGATGGGGGCGGTGCTCAGGCGAGCAGCCGGCTGGCGTACCAGTCGTCTGCCGCCCTCACCCCCGGGAGCGCGAAGAAGTAGCCGTCCCCGAAGGGTGAGATGTAGTCGACGAGCGGTTCGCCCGCGAGGCGCTTCTGCACCGCGACGAACTGCCGGTCGAGGTCCTGGTTGAACGCGACGAACACGAGGCCCATGTCGAGGTTGCCGTTGGCGTCGGTGCCGGCGTCGTAGTTGTAGGGGCGGCGCAGCATCCGCAGCCGGTCGGAGCCGGGGAGCGCGGGTTCGCGAGCCGGATGTGCGCGTCCATCTGGATGGCGTCGCCCGTGGGATCGAGCTCCAGGTGCGGGTCGTCGAACTCGTGCGTGCCCGTCAGCGGGGCGCCGGTGTCGCGGCGGCGGCCGATCATGTTCTCCTGCTCGTGCAGCGAGACCCGGTCCCAGAACTCGACGAGCATCCGGATCAGCCGCACCACGTGGTAGCTCCCGTCCGTGGTCCAGCCCGGCTCGACCACGGCGGGCAGCCCGTCGGAGGCGGCCACCTTCCCCGCCTTCGTCCACACGACGTCGCCCATGGCGGTGGCGTCGTTCGTCGAGGGGTTCGCCGTGCCGTCCTTGAAGCCCATGAGGTTGCGCGGGGTGCCGCTCGGTCGGGGCGGGGACGCGAAGCCGTCCTGCCGCCAGCGCACCTGCATCGCCCCGCGGGTCGCCCGGGCGATGTCACGGACCGCGTGCACGACGACGTCCACGTCGTCCGCGCAGACCTGCAGCAGCAGGTCCCCGTCGCAGCGGGCGCGGTCGAGCGCGTCGTCGGGGAACGTGTCCATGGCGCGCAGCCGGCCGGGCTTGCGGTCGGCGAGCCCGTACCGGTGGTCGAACAGGGACGCCCCGACGGACGTGGTGATCGACAGGCCGCCGGGCACCACGTCCGGGCCGAGGACGCCCGAGTCGGCCGGCGGAGCGCCGGGGCCTGCGCCGGCCGGCGTGCCGCCGGTGGTGAGGAACCGGGCCCGGTCGGTGAGCGTGCGGAACAGCTCCTCGAGCTCGGTCCTCGACCCGGCGGTCACGTCGAGCGCGACGAACGCCGCGTGCTTCTGCAGCGGGGTGAGGATGCCCGCCTGGGTGGGGCCGTGGAAGACCACGGACCGGGCGGTGTCGTCGGTCGTGGGCAGGGCCGTGGGCGTCGGGTCCGCGTGGGCGACGCGCGGAGCGAGCGCCCCGAGCCCGACGACGCCCGCCGCGCCCGCGACCGAGCGGAGGAAGGTGCGTCGCCCCAGCCCGGTCGTGGTGGCCGGGTCGGCGGGGCCGAGGTGCGCGGGGCAGGTGGGTGCTGTCGTGTCGGCGTGGTTCACAGGGCCCTCCGGGGTCGGCGAGCGCGGCGACGGTCGCGAGACGCTCGACGCACGTGTCGACCTCCGCGTCGAGGCGCTCGCGCTGCGCGGTGGTGAGGTCGGCGCGGGGCGTCCAGCGACCGTCGTCGTCGTAGCCGCGCAGGGTGTGCTCGAGGGTGGCGAGGGCGTCGTCGACGTCGCTCAGGTCCGCGCCGCGCGCCGAGAGGAGCGGTCGCAGCGCGCCGAGCGGCTGCCGGGTGCCCACGACGCCGGCCTCGATCTCGGCGAGGGTCGTCCCGCTCGCGCCGTCGGCAGCGCCGCTGAGCTGCACCTGGACGGCGTCCTCGAGGATCTCGTGCGCCCGGATCCCCAGGTCCATGGGGTCGACCTGGGCCGCGGGGAAGTCGGCGCGCAGCGAGGCGACGTCCTTCACGAGCGTCCGGGTCAGGGGCCGGACGGCGCTCGCGGGCCGGCCGGCCCAGAGCAGCGCCTCGATCCGGCGGAACCCGGTGAGGTCGTGGTCGGCGAGCGCCGTCGTGCCGGCCGCGGGGAAGCCGTCGATCGCGTCCCCCAGGTCGCCGAACGCGTCGTACGCGCCGCCGAGCGTCCCGTAGGTCGAGTGGGCGGTGAGCCAGTCCCGCCGGGCGGCCGTGAGGTCGCCGCGGGCGACGTCGTCGTCGAGCGTCGTGACCTGGCGGGAGAGGACGGCGAGGTGGGCCGCGACCCAGGTCTCGTAGGTCTTGACGGCGGGGACGAGGTCGGCCCGCGTGATCGGGACGATGCCGGGGGTCGAGGTCGTGCCTGCGGGCAGCGTCCCGGTGACCTTCACGACGGGCCCGAGGACGGGCTCCTCGTCGGCCTGGACGCACACGACCCGGTAGCTCCCGGGCCCGAGCGTCACGTCGCCCGATGCGGCTCCGCCCACCCCGATCGCCTCGAGCTCGAGGTACTCGCGCGCCGTCGTCATGTCCGTGGCGGCGTCGGCGACGACCACGTCCATGCCGCCCGTGGAGGTGTTCCTCGCGTCGAACCGCCAGGTTCCTGCGGTGCCGCCGCCCCACCCGGCGCCGCAGTCGCTCTGCCCGGCGGTCACGCTCGCGGTGCGTGCCGTGGGCGTGGTCGACGGCGAGGCCGCGGCGTCCGCCGTCGACCCGGTGCCGCCCGTGCAGCCGGCGAGCGTCGCCGCGATGGCGCCCGCGGCGAGCAGGGCCGCGACGCTCGTGCCTCGTGCCTGGTGGCGGGGACACGCCCCCGCGTCGTCTGCCGCCTGGCCGGACCGGTCTCGCATGTGCCCTCGCCTCTCCCCTCGGGGCGCGACGGACGCGCTCCCGGACGACCGTACGGACGCGGGGCGGGTGAACAGCCGGGGTTCAGGAAGAGTTCATCGAGGCGTCGCCCGCGCGCCGTCGGACCTACCACGAGTCGTTGCCATGTGCACATGAACCTCACAGGAAGCGGATTCTCGTCGTGCCCGCCGGCGGCGCGGTGCTAACCTCCCCGCCGTGGGACGCAGGGAGATGGACGGCGCCGCGCTGCGCGAGCTCGTGCGCCGGGTGGAGGTGGACTGGCGCGGCGAGGACGTGCCCGACGACGAGCGCGAACGCTTCCGGCGCGACGTCGCCGACCACCTGGGTCCGGTCGTGCGGGCGCGCGTGCTCGAGACCGTGGGCGTGGCCGTGGACGTCGAGGGGGTCGCGATGGTCGCCGACCTCCTGCTCGACGACGGCTCGTGCGAGGACGAGCGCCGCTGGCTCCTGGTTTCGCCGGACCCGTGGGGGTACCTCGCGGACTGGCTCGTCGCCGTCGTCGGACGGTCGTACCGCCGCGCGGACGGCACGCCGCGCGCCCGGGCCAAGGAGCTCCGGCACCTCGAGAAGGCGCTCCGCTCGGAGGCCTGAGCCGGGAAGCCCTGGCACCGCGGATCTGTTCGTACAGGCATGGAGATCCTCTACACGGCATCCGCCCTGTCCACCGGCGACGGCCGCAACGGCCACGTCCGCACCTCCGACGCGACGCTCGACGTCGACCTCGCCGTCCCGAAGGAGATGGGCGGCCCGGGCGGAGGCCTCAACCCCGAGGCCCTGTTCGCCGCCGGGTACGCCGCCTGCTTCCACTCGGCGCTGCGCGGCGTCGCCCGGTCGAAGGGCCTCACCCTCGCGGACGACTCCGTGACCGCCGAGGTCTCGATCGGCCCGAACGGGCAGGGCGGGTACGGGCTCGCCGTCGTGCTGCGCGTCGAGCTCCCCGGCCTGACGGCCGACGACGCCGGGGCGCTCGCGGCCGCGGCGCACCAGGTCTGCCCCTACTCCAACGCGACCCGGGGCAACGTGGACGTGGAGCTCGACGTCACCGTCGGCTGACCCACCCACCCGCCGAGCACGGGGTCTGCGTCCGTCCTGTACCGCGGACGGGCGGACGTCGCGTGCTCGGCGGGCGGCCATCGCGTGCTCGCGGGGCTCGACTCACCCCCGTGGGGGACGCGGTTCACGTTCGCGGGTGAGGTGCGGCGCGTCCCGGGCGACGAACGTCGAGGCATGGCCTCTTCTCTCCCCCTCGTCCGTCCTCCGGCCCTGCCGTGGCGTCGCCTCTGGCACGGTCTGCACGCGCCGGTCCCCGGCGTCCCGCGCTGGGCGCGCGTGGCGGCGCTCGTCGTCCCGCTCACCGTGCTGCCGTCGAGCCTCTGGCGGATCGCGACAGTCACGCTCCACCTGCCGATCACCGACACCTCGATGACGGGTCCGGACGCGCGGGGCACCCTCCCCGCCTGGATGCCGCTCGGGCTGTACGTGGTCCTGCTCTCGATCGCGTCGGAGCTCCTCGCGTTCACCGCGGTCGGGCTCGTCGCGCGCTGGGGCGAGGTCGTACCGCGCCGGGTCCCCGTTCTCGGCGGCCGCCGCGTCCCGACGCTCGCCGCCCTGATCCCCGCGACCCTCGGCGCGGTCGTGCTGACCGCGCTCTGGACCTGGACAGGGGTGTCGCTCGCTCTGGGCCGCGACATCCGGGGCCGGGCCCTCGGCGCCGACTTCCCGCTCGACCCGCACGACTGGCAGGGCGCGGTCGCGCTGGCCGCCTACGTGCCGCTCCTCGCGTGGGGCCCGCTCCTCGGCGCGCTCACGGTCGCCTACGCCCGCCGCCGCTCGTCGGGACGGGTCGGGGCCTTCCGGTAGGGCGGACGTCGGCGGACGAACAGGGCCGCATCAGAACCAGCCACCGACGCCCGCGACGGCGAGCGTCGCCGCAGCGGCCCACCAGACACCGGCCAGCAGCACGAGTGAAGGCCGACGGCGTACGCGTGGAGCGTGCGCGTCGGGGAGCGCTGCGCGCCGGGCTTCGTCGATCCGGTCGCGCGCCTCCTCGGTGGAGCGTGCACCGGCGAGCAGCGCTGCGCCCTCGTCGTCGGCGGCGAACAGGAGCGCATCGCCCGCGCCCTCGAGAGCGTCGTCCAGACGGACCACGAGGGCGTGCTCGTCGGCCACCACCGCGGTGATCTCGCGCCACGGGACGAGCTCGCTCGACCAAGGGCCGCTCGCCACGAGCCCGGCGGGCTTCACGGAGAGCGGCCGAACCCAGGCCAGTGCCCACGAACGTCCGGCGCGCCACAGCAGGCCGACGGGCACGATCAGATGCCACCACCCCACGTCTCCGGCAGCGAAGAGCATGCCGAGCGGGACTGCCGCGAGCCACGCGGCCGGCCACGAGAGCCAGGGTCCCGTCCGTCGGGCGAGGCTCCGTAGGGACGACGTCGCACGAACGGGTGCGGCGTCGGCGTCTCGACGCCTCAGGCCGTCGGCGCTCCGACGACCGGACTCCGGTGCCGGGTCGGCGTCGGAAGCCACGAGGGGTGGCGCAGGCGTCGAAGGGCGGCTGCGACGCGTCGTCTCGATCGGAGCGCTTCCGCGGGTCGTGACGGTGCGGGCTCCTCGCAGCGACACCCACCAGCCGGTTCCGTCGCTCAGGGCCACGGGTCTCGTGTCGTCGCCGAGGCCGACGATCGTCACGGCCGCGCTGTCCCAGGGCGGCGGCGCGAACGACGGTGCGGCGTCGACGTCCTCCGGCGGCTGCCCGTGGCGCGCCACCTCGAGGAGCTCGGCGTCCGTGAGCGACGCGGCGGGCGGCAGGTCGGACGTCACCTCGTCCGCAGGCAGCACGGTCTCACCGAGCGAGCCCGGCACGAGGGGTCCGAGGCGGGCGAACGGTCGCGTCGGGTCGCCGCACGGTGCCACGCTGATCGCGGCATCGTGCCGGCCGCGGGACACCCGGACGAGCCACGCCGGTCCGCCGTCGTCGAGAAGAGCGCGGATCGCGGCGCGCCGCCGTCGCTCGTGCGCGAGCGCGGCGGCGCCGAGGAGCCCGCCTCCGACGAACGGCAGGAGCGCGAGGGTCGGGTCGAAGACGTCGTCCGTCAGCTCGGCCCGCGAGCCGTCGGGGTCGTACCGCACCTGGACGGTCTCCCCGGCCTTCGGTTGACGCGTCGACCACGGCACGGCGTACGTGCGGCCGCCGATCGTCACGTGCGCTGCGTCGTCGTCGGCACTCGTCACGACAGCTGGTGATACCGCGGCGGACCCCGGAAGGACTGCACCGCGACGACGTCGTGGACGTACAGGCCGCCCCCGATCGCCGCGACGACGAGCGCAGCCCCCGCGAGGCCGACCCAGCGCTGATCGAAGGCCAGCAGGACGGAGCGCGCCTCTCCGTCGACCTCAGGCCGCCGCCAGGCGACGGTCCCGACGGGCGCGGCGCGCCCGGCGGTCCGCTGGAGCGCGCGCTGGTGCACGCGCAGGACGACCAGCACCGCGAGCAGGGCGGTCACCACGCACCAGGCGAGCCGCGGCGCGCCATCGTCGAACCCCGCGATCACGGCTGCGGCGACCAGCCCGAGTCGCTCGCCCGCCGGGGGCAGGAGCACGAGCAGCAGGACGGCCGCGACGAGGGCGCTGAGCACGACCGCCTGCGAGAGGGAGGCGATCGAGCTCGCCTCCGCGGCGGTCAGGGCGTCGCTGTCGTCGACGAGGGTGCTCCAGACGATGGCCACGACCACCACGCACGGCGCGAGGATCCTCGAGACCCACCACGGAAGCTGGCGTGCCCACGCGTCCGCGGCGGTCTCGGGCAGGGGCGTCGGGCTCGGCACGGCGGCAAGCGTAAGGCGCGCTCGTGCGGCCGACGGACCCGGGACCGGGTGAAGAACGGCGTGGGTCGTGACGCCCGCCTCAGGAGGCCGACGCGTGGGCCCACGTGTCGCGGACCGTCTCCTCGACGGGTCGGCAGCGCAGCCCGCTCGCGACCGCGCGTCCGATGTCGGTGCTGATCAGCCCCTCGGTCGCAGAGGTCCGCGGGACCCACCCCGGGAGCTCTGCCCAGCGGTCCACGCCGGACTCCTCGAGCTCCGCCCACGAACGCCAGTCGAGGCGTGCCGGTGCCCCGCTGGTGCGGACGGCGTCGGCCGCGGTGGCGTCGACGACGGCGTCGAGCACGCCGCGGGTCGTGGCGTGATCCTCGGGTGCGGCGACGTTCACCGGCCCGCTCACGACGGAGCCGGGCTCCAGCGCCGTGAGCAGCCACGCCGCGAGATCGCGGGCGTCGACCAGGCGCCACGGCTGGTCAGGGTCGCCGGGTGCCACGAGCGTGCCGCCGCGGGCCGCGCGACGCAGCCAGACGGGAAGCCGTTCCGGCTCCTCCCCGGGACCGACGATCAGTGCGCACCGCGCGAGCAGCGCCCGTTCGCCGAACGCGTCGGTCGCAGCGACCTCGCCCCCACGCTTGACCGCTCCGTACTCCGCGTCCCGGACGGTCGTCGCGTCGGCTGCCGGGGCGCGCGTCGCGTGCGTCTCGTCCATGCCGGCGCGGAGCGGGGAGCGTAGACCGCGCGGCTGGAGACGTAGCCGTAGCGTCCGACGACGTCAGCCAGCGCGGTCGCGGCGAGCCGGACGGCGCCCGCCGCCCCGGCCCAGGTGTCCACGACGGCGTCCCACCCGCCGCCGGGTGCCGTCGCGACCAGCCGCGCGACGTCGTCGGGCGCGGTGCGGTCGCCCCGCACGTGCCGCACGCCCGGGGCGACCGGGCGCACGCCGCGCGTGAACGTCGTGACGTCGTCGCCCCGCTCCAGCGCGGCGCGGACGACCGCGCCCCCGACGAACGCCCCGCCCCCGAGGACGAGGAGCCGCACGTCAGCGGTAGTTGACGAACTGCAGCGCCACGTCGAGGTCGGCGCCCTTGAGCAGAGCGATGACGGCCTGCAGGTCGTCGCGCGACTTGCTGGTCACGCGGACCTCGTCGCCGGTGATCTGCGTCTTGACGGCCTTGGGGCCCTCGTCGCGGATGATCTTGGTGATCTTCTTCGCCTGGTCGCTGGCGATGCCCTCCTTGATGGAGGCCTCGAGGCGGTACTCCTTGCCCGACGGCTTGGGCTCCTTGTCGCCCGCGTCGAGCGACTTGAGGGAGATCCCGCGCTTGATGAGCTTGGTCTCGAACACGTCGAGGATCGCGAGAACCCGCTCGGCGGAGTTCGCGACCATGACGATCTTCTCGCCGCTCCAGGAGATCGAGGCGCCGACGTTGCGGAAGTCGTAGCGCTGCGAGATCTCCTTGCCGGCCTGGTTGAGGGCGTTGTCGACCTCCTGGCGGTCGACCTTGCTCACGACGTCGAACGACGAATCGGCCACGGTTGCTCCTCGGGCAGGGTCCGCGCGCCGGCGGGCGCGGGACGGGTCAGGTGATGGGTTCCACCGTATCGGCTGCGGCGTCGTCGGCCCGGGCTGACGGGGCCGCCCGACGGCGCGGGTCGGCGAGGCGGAGGGCGTGCGCCGCGCGCAGCCCGTCCGTCGTGAGGACGACGAGCGCCGCCCACACGAGGACGAACCCGACCCAGCGGGCGACGGGCATGGTCTCGTGGAACACGAGGAGCCCGACGAGGAACTGCAGCACGGGCGTCAGGTATTGGAGGAGCCCGACGACGCGCAGGGGGACGCGTCGTGCGGACGCCGCGAAGAGCAGGAGCGGGACGGCCGTCACGACCCCTGCGGAGGCGAGGGCGAGCAGGTGCCCCGTGCCGTGCGTCGTCATGGTGTTCTCGCCCTGGGCCTGCAGGTAGACGAGGTACCCGATCGCGAGCGGGGTGAGCACCAGGGTCTCGGCGGCGAGACCCGGCGCGGCGGCGACCCGCCCGCCCACCCGGTTCTTCACGAGGCTGTACAGGCCGAACGAGAAGGCGAGCGCGAGCGAGATCCACGGCACGTGCCCGACGCCGACGGTGAGCACGACGACGGCCACGAGCCCGAGCGCGATCGCGACCCACTGGAGCGGCCGGAGCCGCTCGCGGAGCACGAGCACCGCGAGCAGCACGGTCACGACCGGGTTGATGAAGTAGCCGAGCGCCGCGTCGAGGACCTTGTCCTCGAGGACCGCCCAGACGTAGATGCTCCAGTTCACGGCGACGAGCACTGCGCCGAGGCTGAGCGTCAGGAGCAGACGCCGGTCCCGCAGGACCGCTCGGAGCTGGGGGAGCGTTCGGGTCACGACGAGGAGCAGCACGCAGAACACGAGCGACCACACGACGCGGTGCGCGATGATCTCGAGCGGCGCGGCGGGCTTCAGGAGCGGGAAGTAGAGCGGCATCGCGCCCCACAGGAGGTACGCCGCGAAGCCGGCCGCGAGCCCGCGGCGGTGCTCGCGACGCGCGTGCTCGTCCGCGTCGTCCGGCTGCGGGGGAGGGGCGGACGTCACCTCGTGAGCCTACGGCGGGATCGGATTTCTCAGCAGCGCCCGCGTTGGGTATCGTTGGCTCGCCACGGCAGGTTGCCCGAGCGGCCAAAGGGAGCTGACTGTAAATCAGCCGCGTCATGCTTCGGGGGTTCGAATCCCTCACCTGCCACGCTCGGTCGAAGGCCCTGGACCTCATGGTCCGGGGCCTTCGTCGTACCCGGTGCGGTCAGCGCTCCGGTTTCTCCCAGACCGAGACGTGCGACGGGCTCGTCGCGGTGAACGGCGCGCGGTCGAAGCCGGCCCAGCGGTCGCGCAGGCGCAGTCCCGCGAGCTGCGCCATGAGGTCGAGCTCGGCCGGCCACGCGTAGCGGAACGGGACGCTCATGTTGCGTCCCTCGCGCGGCCGGTAGTGGTGCGACCACATCTGCTGCGTCACCACGTCGTACTCGTCGAAGCCCAGGTGCTCGGGCGTGACCTCGAACGGGACGTACCGCTCGCCGAGGGGAGGCGCTGGAGCTGCGGCACCCCGTTCTCGACGACGAAGCACCCGCCCGGCTCCAGGTGCGCCGCGGCGTTCCGGAAGCAGGCGACCTGTCCCTCCTGCGTCGTGACGTTCGCCACGGTGTTGAAGACCAGGTACGCGACCCGGAACGTGCCCGGCACGCGCGTGGAGGTCATGTCGCCGACGGTCACCTGGACCGTCCTCCCCGGGTCGTTGGCGCGCAGCCGGGCGACCATGGCCGCCGACAGCTCGATGCCGTGCACGGGCACGCCCCGGGCGGCCAGAGGCAGCGCGACGCGGCCGGTCCCGACCGCGAGCTCGAGCGCCGCTCCGTCGCCCGCGAGCTCCGCCAGCAGGTCGACGGTCGGCCCGAGCACCTCGGGTGCGGACATCGCGGCGACGTCGGCGTCGTAGGTCGCCGCGACGTCCTCGTCGAAGTGGTTGGGTGGGTCCGTCGGGCTCGTCATCCCTCGAGGCTCGCACCACCGTGCCCGCGGGCGCCCGCGGATTTCACGACGGGGCCCTGCGTCTTGTAGAGTTTTCCGCGCTGCCCCCGTAGCTCAGTGGTAGAGCGCAGTCTTGGTAAGACTGAGGTCATGGGTCCGATTCCCATCGGGGGCTCTGTTGGTGCCGTGCATGCGGCCGTGGGACCATGAGGTCCTCCGGGCGCTGCGGTGCCCACGCGGCGGGGTAGCTCAGATGGTTAGAGCGCACGACTCATAATCGTGAGGTCGCGGGTTCGATCCCCGCCTCCGCTACCACGGAACGGTGTGCTCGCGGCGACGTCGCGCGCGCGGTTCCTTCTGGTGGACGGACCCTCGGGTCCGCGCCGCAGACCTGGTGGTACGACGGCCGGCGTCGTGCCCTGCACAGCACAAGCGCCTTCCGGGGGCGCGAGAGGTG
This sequence comes from Luteimicrobium album, assembly GCF_030161555.1. Lineage (GTDB taxonomy): Bacteria > Actinomycetota > Actinomycetes > Actinomycetales > Cellulomonadaceae > Luteimicrobium > Luteimicrobium album. The sequence continues at coordinate 498,250 of NZ_BSUK01000001.1, read as the reverse complement.
GCACCAGCCATGGCCAGCAAGAGCCAAGACGTTCGCCCGAAGATCACGCTCGCCTGCGTGGACTGCAAGGAGCGGAACTACATCACCAAGAAGAACCGCCGCAACGACCCTGACCGGCTCGAGCTGGCGAAGTTCTGCCCGCGCTGCGGCAAGCACACCTCGCACCGCGAGACCCGCTGACTCTCCGTCGCGATCTCGTAGCACCCACCCGGCGCTGACCCGCCGGCGACCTGCAAGGAGCGCTCGTGCCCGTCAACCCGGAGTACGAAGGCCGTCAGTACCCACCGACCGCCCCGTACGCGGTCGGGCGTGAGAAGCTCCGCGAGTTCGCCGCGGCCGTCGGGTCCACCCACCCCGCGCACCACGATGTCACCGTGGCGCGGGGTGCGGGCTATCCGGACGTCGTCGCGCCCCCACGTTCGCCGTGGTCGTCGCGCAGCGCGCCGAGGCCCAGTACATCGAGGACGACGCCGCGGGCATCGACTTCTCGCGTGTGGTCCACGCGGACGAGCGCTTCACCCACCACCGGCCCATCGTCGCCGGTGACGAGCTCGTGACGGTGCTGCACGTCGACTCCCTGCGGGAGCGTGCGGGCATCACCATGGTGTCGACCCGGTGCGAGATCTTCGCCGCCGACGACGCAGGGAACCCGGGCGAGCCCGTTTCGACGGTCGTGTCGACGCTCGCCGTCCGAGGAGGACGCGTGAGCGCCCCCGTGCTCGCCGACCTCGAGGTCGGCCAGGAGATCGGCACCCGTGAGGTCGTCCTCGACCGCGCCCGCCTCGTCCGTTACGCCGGTGCGAGCGGCGACTTCAACCCCATCCACTGGAACGAGCGCTTCGCGACCGAGGTCGGGCTCCCCGGCGTCATCGCGCACGGCATGCTCTCCATGGGAGTCGCGGTAGCGCTCGTCGAGGAGTGGGCCGGTGACCCGGGGCGCGTCGTCGACTACCAGACCCGCTTCGCGCGTCCTGTCCCCGTGCCCGACCCGGGGACCGCGACGCTCACCGTGACCGGCGTCGTGGGCGCGCTCGACGCCGAGGCCGGGACGGCCCGGATCGACCTCACCGTCGCGCTCGACGGCGTGCGCGTCCTCGCGAAGACCCAGGCGGTCGTGCGGCTCACCTGAGCCGAGCCCTCGTCGTTCTTCTGCCTCCGGCGCTGGCCGTCGACGGCACGCGCCCCCATGCCGAGGTATGCCGGCGGCCGTACTGCTTCGCGAGGGCGGGTCAGCGCGGGGCCGGGCCGGTGGTGGTGCCCACGACGAGCTCGACGGGCAGCATGACGTCCTCGACGTCGTCGCCCGCGACGAGCTGGAGCGCCGAGCGGCCGAGCGCGACGCCCTTCTCCTCGAAGGGCTGCCGCACGCTCGTGAGCTGGACGTCCGCGCCGAGCCAGGGCAGGTCGACGCCGTCGAAGCCGGCGACGGACAGCTCGCCCGGTACGTCGATGCCGAGCTCGCGCGCGGCCAGCAGGACGCCCGCGGCGAGGAGGTCCGATTGGGCGACGACCGCCGTCGGGCGCTCGCCCGCGGGCACGTCGAGGAGCGCGCGGCCGGCGGTGCGCCCGTGCTCGACGAGCGACGCCTCGGTCTCCCACACGGCGACGGGCACGATCCCCGCGTCGGCGAGCCCGTCGAGCCGGTTGCGCGTGGGCGTCTTCTCGACGTCGGCGAGGCGGGCGGCGTCGGCGAGGCCGGTGCGCTCGGGGAAGGTGACGGGGAGCGCGACGACGGCGACGCGCTCGTGGCCGAGCTCGCGCAGGTGCCGGCCGAGCTCGGCGGCGCCCTGGCGGTCCTCGAGCCCGACGACGGGCGCGGCGGGCTTGGCGGTGCCCTCGCCGATCACGACGGGGATGCCGCGGCGGACGAGCGCGTCGTGCGTGGGGTCCTCGCGGCGTGCGCCCCAGACCAGGATCCCGACGTCCATCGCCGCGGAGGCGACGAGCGGGTCGGCGGTGCCGTCGGAGGGCACGGCGGGGATCAGGAGGACGCCCACGCCGTGGGTGCCGAGCTCGGAGACGAGCCCGTCGAGGACCTTGATGGACACGGGGTCACGAAACGTGCGGGAGACGTGGTCGCCGATGACGACACCGACGATCCCGGACCGGCCGGAGCGGAGCTGGCGGCCGAGGGGGAAGGGCCGGTGTACCCGAGCTCGGTCGCGGCGGCGAGGACGCGGTCCCGGGTGGCGTCGGCGATGGGCCCGGAGCCGGAGAACGCGAGGGACGCGGTCGACACGGAGACCCCGGCGAGAGCCGCCACCTCGGACAGCGTGGTGCGACCGCCCTTCGGTGCGTCGGGCGGGGTGTTCGCGCCTGGCTGGGGGTGCGTCGGCAACAGGGTCCTCCGGGCGGGTCGCGGCGCGCGGCGCGCCGTGGTCGGCGGCGTCGGGACCGGCGTGTCCGCTGGTCCGGTTGACGTCGCGGCCAGCGTACCCGCACAATCGACACCATGCCTCGAAACGATTCGAAGCGCGGGCGTGGCATGCGGTTCGAATCGTTTCGACCTCACCATGCACCGCCCGACGCGCTCTGGCCGGCACGGCTCGGCCTGCTCGGCCTCTTCCTGCTCATGGGCCTGACCTTCTCGAGCTGGCTCGCCCGCATCCCGACCGTCAAGGCAGAGCTCGGGATCAGCACCGCCGAGCTCGGCGTCGTGCTGCTCGCCGGCTCGGTCGGTGCGCTCGCGACCGTCGCGGTCGCGGGGGCCGTCGTCGAGCGCGTCGGGGGCCGGGCCGCGCTCTCGACCGCAGCCGTGGTCGCCGCCCTCGCCTACGTCTTCCTCGGGCTCGGCCCGACCGTCGGCTCGGTCGCCCTCCTCACCGTGGGCGTGCTGCTCAACGGCGTCGCGTTCGCGCTGGCCAACGTGCCGCAGAACGTCGAGACCGCGGGCATCGAGCGCCGCCTCGGCCGGACCGTCATCCCGCAGTTCCACGCCGCGTTCTCCGTCGGCGCGGTCGTGGGCTCGCTCCTCGGGGCCGCCTGCGCGGCCGGCGGCGTCCCGCTGCTCGTCCAGTTCGGCGTCACCGCGGCGATCGCCACCGTGTGGCGGTTCCTCACCTTCCCCGTCGTCGTGCACGACACCGCGCGCAAGTCCACCCGCGGACCGGCCGTGCCCGCCCCCGCCACGCCCGACGACGCCCGGCCGCCGCGCCGCGCCCGGCTCGCCGCGTCCCTGGGCGCCTGGCGCGAGCCCCGGACCCTGCTGGTCGGGCTCGTGATCCTCGCGGCCGCGCTCTCGGAGGGCTCGGCGAACGACTGGCTGTCCTCGCCGTCGTCGACGGCTTCGGTCGCACCGAGGCCGTCGGGGGCGTGGTGTTCGGGACGTTCGTGGCGGCGATGACGGTCGTGCGGATCCTCGGGACCCGGCTGATCGACCGCTTCGGGCGGGTGCGCGTCCTGCGCGTGTCCGGCCTCGTCTCGCTCGCCGGCCTGCTCGCGTTCGGGCTCGCCCCGTCGTTCCCCCTCGCCGTCGTCGGCGTCGTGGCGTGGGGCGTGGGTGCTGCTCTCGCGGTGCCGATCGGCATCGCGGCCGCCTCCGACGACCCGCTGCGCGCCGCCGGCCGCGTCTCGGTCGTCTCGTCGTTCTCGTCGCTCGCGAGCATCGCTGCCCCACCGCTGCTCGGGCTCGCGGCCGAGGCGATGGGCGCACGCCACGCGCTCGTGCTCATCGCCTTCGCCATGGTCCTGAGCGTGGGTCTCGCCGCCCAGGTCGCGGCGCCGCGCCGTAGGTCCGACGACGCAGCCCCCGCTAGCCTGGCCGTGTCGTCCCAGGCCGGCGCAGCCCCGGCGGACGCGGCCCCCGAGTCCGTCCCGCCCCACCCCGGGCCTTCCGCCCGCCTGCCCGAGGAGGTCCTCGCGTGAACCAGCCCCGCCCCGAGCCCCGGAGCGCCGCCGACGGCGCGCCCACCGCCGCGCGCATCAGCCACGCGTCGTGGGCCGTCTTCCTGGTCTTCACGCTCAACGGGTTCGCGTTCGCGAGCTGGGCGTCGCGACTCCCGACCGTGCGCGACAAGCTCGACCTCGAGCCCAACCAGATGGGCCTGCTGCTCCTGTTCTCCGCGATCGGCTCGATCTGCGCGCTCCCGCTCGCCGGGCTCGTCGTGGACCGGCTCGGCTCCCGGCGGGCCGTCGAGACGTTCGCCGGCGTGGGTGGCGTGGGCCTGCTCGTCGTCGCGCTGTCCGTCGCGCAGGAGAGCGTGGGCCTGGCCCGCGTCGGCCTGTTCGTCGCCGGGGTCGGCATCGGCGTGTGGGACGCGTCGATGAACCTGCAGGGGGCTCACGTCGAGCAGCAGCTGGGCAAGGCGATCATGCCGCGCTTCCACGCGGGCTTCTCCTTCGGGACGGTGGCCGGCGCGGGGTTCGGTGCCCTCTTCGCCGCGCTCCACGTGCCCGTCCCGCTGCACCTGACGATCGCCGTCGTGGTCGCCGTCGTGGGCGTGCTGCTCGCGGTGCGGCTCTTCCTCCCGGACCCGGCCCACGAGCACGAGCCCGCACGCGTCGCCTCCGACACGACCGGCGACCCCGCGGACTCGTTCCCGACGCCCGGTGCGGCCGGGGACAAGGGCGCCCGACGGCGTCGGGCGCTGCAGGCGTGGACCGAGCCGCGCACCCTGATGATCGGCCTGGTCGTCCTCGGGGCGGCGCTCACGGAAGGCGCGGCGAACGACTGGGTCTCGCTCGCGACCGTCGACGGCTTCGACACGAGCGACTCGGTGGGAGCGGTGGCGCTCGGCGTGTTCCTCGTCGCGATGACGGCGATGCGCCTGCTCGGCACGCCGCTGCTCGACCGCTTCAGCCGCGTCCTGGTGCTCCGCGCACTCGCCGCGTCCGCGCTCCTCGGCGTGCTCGCGTTCGCCCTGCTGCCGCACCTCGTCGGGGCGCTCGTCGGCGTCGCCCTGTGGGGCATCGGGGCCGCGCTCGGCTTCCCGGTCGGGATCTCGGCCGCGTCCGACGACCCCCGTCGTGCGGCCGCCCGGGTGAGCGTCGTGACGACGATCGGATACTCGGCGTTCTTCGTCGGGCCGCCGCTCATCGGGTTCATCGCCCACCACGTGGGGTACCGCCACGCACTGCTCTTCGTCGGCATCCCCATCGCGCTCGGGCTCGTCGTGATGAACGCGGTGCGCCCGCTGCCGGGCGCCGTCGGGCAGGGCACCGAGCCCGCGACCGCCCCGTAGGCTGGTCGGGTGCCCGACTCGCCCGCCGCCCCCGCGGTCTCCGCACTCTCCCGGCCCGACACCCAGCCGACGCTGGCGGACCTCACCACGCTGCGCGTCGGCGGTGACGTCGACACGTACGTCGAGACGTCGACCGAGGCCGAGCTGATCGACGTCGTGCGGTCCGCCGACGACGCCGGCGAGCCCCTGCTCGTGCTCGGTGGCGGCTCCAACCTGCTCGTCGCGGACGAGGGCTTCAGCGGCGTCGTCGTGAAGGACGTGCGCACGGGGCTCCGCGTCGAGTCGGAGGACACGTGCGGCGGCGCGAGCATGAGCGGCCCGGCCGGGCACCCCTGGGACGACGTCGTCGTGCAGGCGATCGACGCCGGCTGGGTGGGGATCGAGGCGCTCTCCGGCATCCCGGGGACGCTCGGCGCCGCGCCCGTCCAGAACGTCGGCGCCTACGGCCAGGAGGTCGCGGGCGTGATCTCGACGGTCCGCGTCTGGGACCGCGGCGAGAACTGTGTCCGCACGTTCGCGAACGGCGAGCTGGGCTTCGGCTACCGCACGTCCCGGCTCAAGCGGTCGATGCACCTGGGCCTGGCGGGGTACGTCGGCGACTCCGACGACGACCCCCGCGCCCCTGGTACCCGTCACCCCGGTACGTGGTGCTCGACGTGTCGATGCAGCTCCGGCTGGGGACTCTGTCCGCGCCCGTGGCGTACGCGGAGCTCGCGCGCCGGCTCGGTGTCGACGTCGGTGAGCGGGCGCCGAGCGCCGACGTGCGCGCCGCCGTCCTCGAGCTGCGCGGAGGCAAGGGCATGCTCCTCGACCCGGCGGTGCAGGGTGGCCGGCTCGTCGGGGAGCCCGACCACGACCGTTGGAGCGCCGGCTCGTTCTTCACCAACCCGGTCGTCCCCGCCTCGGTCGCGGACGACCTGCCGGAGGGAGCGCCCCGGTTCGAGGTGCGGTCCCCGTTGCCCGCCGTGAGCACGGGCCCGAGCCTCGGCGCCGTGGACCCGACGCTCGTCAAGACGTCGGCCGCGTGGCTCATCGAGCACGCGGGCTTCGGCAAGGGGTTCGGGGTCGCGGGCGAGGCGAGCCCGGCGCGGCTGTCGACGCGGCACACGCTCGCCCTGACGAACCGCGGCGGCGCGACCGCCGCGGACCTCGTGGCCCTCGCGCGCGCCGTGCGCGACGGCGTCCGCGAGCGGTTCGGCATCGAGCTCGAGCCCGAGCCGGTGCTGGTCGGCGTCAGCCTCTGATCAGCGGTAGACCGTCACCTGGGTGCCCTGCGGCGCCTTGTTCGTCGACCACACCCAGTCCATCGCGGGATTGGAGATGCGCACGCACCCGTGCGACGCGGGGTACGGCGGCACGTCGAAGCCCAGCCCGTGCAGCGCGATGCCGCCGTTGAAGAACTTGGGTCGCCACATCGTGCCGAGGCCGAGGTTCGACGTGTACATGCCGTCGTGCTGGCGGCCCATCCGGTAGGTGCCGGTGGGCGTGTGGGCGACGTACTGGTGGCCGTCCTTGTCCTTGAAGGGCTTCCCGCTGCCGGACGACGCGTTGAGGATCGTGCTCACGTGGCCGTCGTCGACCATGAGGACGAGCTGCTTGGTGAGGTCGACCTCGATCACGTGCCCGTGGTGCGTGCGCGCCGTCGGGCGTACGCCCTTCTCGATCGCCTGCCGGGTCATCTTCCCGACGACGCCGTCCCGCTGGAGCCCCGCCGCCTTCTGCACGGCCCAGACGGCCTGGAGGGTGGACGGCCCGAACGAGCCGTCGGCCGACGGGAGCCAGTAGCCGGCGTCGAGGAGCTGCTGCTGCAGCTTCTTCACGCGCGCGCCGTGGTCGCCGGACCGCAGGTCGGCGTGCTCGGTGCTCTTCGGCTTGTCCTCGCCGCCCTTGTCCTTGCTGCCCTTGCCGTCGCTCGACGGGGCGGTGCTCGGGGTCGCGCCCTTCGTGGGGCTCGACGTGCTCCCCGTGGTCGGCGTGGGCTCGGTCGACCCGTCGCCCGACGGCGTGGCGTCCGACGGAGTCGCGGAGTCCGTGGGGGAGCTCGACGTGTCCGGGGTCTCGGTCGGTGAGCCGGCCGGGGACGCGGACGTGACGACCGGCGCCTGCGGCGTCGGCGTGCTGCCCGTGCCGCAGCCGGCCGCGACGAGCGCGACGGCCAGACCGGTGGCGCCGAGCGCGATCAGCCGGGCACGGACGTGCCCTCGCGTGGTGCCCGTGCGCGTCGTGGTCGGACGCATGCCCCCTCCTCCTCTTCCGGCGTGCGTCGTGGGCGCAGGCCGGAGACCCATTCTGGTACGGGAGCGGCCGTCTCCCGTGCCACGGCCGCGGCTACGGCCCAGGTGGCACCCGAATCGTTACAGAACGTGCGCAGCGGCGTCCCGGCTCGTCCATGCCCCGCCGGGACCCCGCGGGCGGGTCAACGAGAGCGCAGGGCGGCGCGGACGATGTCGACGACCGCCCCGTCGTCCAGCCCCGCCTCGTGCGCGACGGCGGCCAGGTCGGCCGCCGCGCGCTGCACCCGGGTCGTGACGGCGAGCGCGGCGTCGGCGACGACCGTCCCCGCGCGTCGCCGGGTCACGACGACGCCCTCGGCCTCGAGCTCCCGGTAGGCGCGGGCCACGGTCCCGGCCGCGAGGCCGAGGTCCGTGGCGAGACCCCGGATCGGCGGCAGCTTGTCGCCCGGCGCGAGGCGCCCGGCCTCGACGTGCGCGACGACCTGGCGTCGCAGCTGCTCGAACGGCGGTGTCGGGGAGGCGGGGTCGATCTCGAGTCGCGGGAGGTCGCTCATCGGGGGTCCCTTCGTCTGCGGGGTCCTGCGCGAGCCACGTGTCGACGCCCGCGAGGAGGCGGCGCTTCGTGGCCCCCGACGCGCGGCTGGCCCGGACCGACGCCCGCGCGAGGTCCGCGAGGGCGTCGTCGTCGAAGCCGTGGACGTGCCGGGCGGTCTCGTACTGGTCGACGAGCCGCGACCGGAAGAGCAGGGGGTCGTCGGCGCCGAGCGCGACGGTCGCGCCGGCGGCGACGAGCGAGGGGAGCGGCACGTCGCCCAGGTCCTCGTAGACGCCGAGCGACACGTTGGAGGCCGGACAGACCTCGAGCGCGACGCCGGCCTCCACGAGCCCGGCCAGGAGCGCCGGGTCCTCGGCGGAGCGCACGCCGTGCCCGAGGCGGTCGGGACGCAGCGCCCCCACGACCTCGCTCACGTGCGCCGGGCCGAGCAGCTCGCCCCCGTGCGGGACGGACGCCAGCCCCGCCCGGGCGGCGATCCGGAACGCGTGCGCGAACTCCTGCGTGTCGCCGCGGCGCTCGTCGTTCGACAGCCCGAACCCGACGACCTGCCCGGGCCTGTCGCCCGCGTACCGCGTCGCCAGGCGGGCGAGGGTCCGCGCGTCGAGCGGGTGCTTGAGCCGCGAGGCCGCGACCACGACGGCGACCTCGAGCCCGTGCCGGGCCGACGCCTCGCGCGCAGCGTCCAGGACGAGCTCGACGGCGGGTGTGATGCCGCCGAGGAACGGCGCGTACGACGTCGGGTCGACCTGGATCTCGAGCCGCCCCGAGCCCTCCGCGGCGTCGTCCTCGGCCGCCTCGTCGACGATCCGCCGCATGTCGTCGCCCGAGCGCACGCAGGCGCGGGCCGCGTCGTAGAGGCGCTGGAACCGGAACCAGCCGCGCTCGGTCGACGGCACCCGGAGCGGGTCGGCGTCGAGCAGCGCGGGCGGCAGCCGGACGCGGTACCGCTCGGCGAGGTCGAGCAGCGTCGACGGCCGCATCGAGCCCGTGAAGTGCAGGTGCAGGTGGGCCTTGGGCAAGGCGGCGAGGTCTCGCACCCGGGCAGTCTCGCACTCTCAGCCCCGGCCCTCCTCCTCGGGCGCGAACAGCCGCGCGCTCGGGTAGAAGCTGCGCTTGGCTCCGCCGGGCGTCCTCAGGAGGCGCAGCCGCCCGACGGGGTACTCGATCGCCCAGTAGCTGAGCCAGCCCACCGGGACCGCCACGACGAGCAGCGTGAGGGCGACGAAGGGGAAGGCCGACTGGTCGTGGGAGAGCCGGCCGTGCGCGTCGAGGTACAGGAGCACGGGCTCGTGCCACAGGTACACCGAGTAGGAGATCAGGCCGCACCACACGAGGACGGAGGACGCCATCCAGCGCCGCCAGCGCGCCGTCGTCGGAGCGAGGACCGACGACGCGAGCAGGAGGACGAACGCGACCGTGGAGAGCTGCTGCCACCACAGGGACGACGCCGCGGACTCGGTCCGGATCGCGCACCCCCAGACGAGCAGCGCGAGCGCTCCGAGCCGGAGCGCCCACAGCGCGCGCGGCGGCAGCGGGAGCGCCGCGTGCCCGCTGTTCCAGGCGATCATTGCGAGCGCGAGCACCATCCCGCCGACGAACACGGTCCCCTTGGCGAGCGGGTTGAACCAGACCTCGTAGTGCGTCGACGGCACGTGCGTGACGAGCGCCCAGCCCTGGTAGGCGAGCGACGCCACGCCCACCCCGACGACGGGCGCCCAGACGAGCGCGCGTCGGACGCGGGGCGAGCGCTCGTGCGCCCGGACCCGGCCGTAGACCGCGAGCAGGACGACCAGGAACGCGTAGAAGAACACCTCGACCGCGAGCGACCACGCGGGCCCGATCGTGTAGAAGATCCGCTCGCGGTCGAAGATCTGGGTGAACGTGAGGTGCTCGACGAGGTCCTGCCAGTTGCCGGGGAGCGTGGGGTTCCGGTAGGCCCAGACGACGAGGATCGCCACCCAGTACAGCGGCAGGATCCGGAGCGCGCGCCGCGTCGCGAAGAGTCGCCACGATCCCGGGTCCTGGCCCGCGAGCACCTTGCGGGCGATCGGCAGGAACAGGAGGAACGCCGAGAGCACGAGGAACATGCTCACGAGCCCGTCGAGGTTGAGGAGCACGTGGTAGCCCCACGTGTCCTGGTACGCGTACGAGGACGACGTGCCGGCCCGGCAGAACTGGTACGCGTGGAAGACGACGATGCCGAGCGCGGCGAGCCCGCGGTAGCCCTCGAGGTCCTCGAATCGGGTGCCGGTGTTGCCGGGGACGGCGCGCTGCTTGTCGATCCGGGGCGGCGCGTCGCTCACGGGCAGCGCGGCGGAGGGGTCGCGCAGGACGGTGTCCTCGAGGCGCGGCGGTCGGGCGTCGGGAGTGGTCATGTCAGGCCGCCTTCGCGGGGAGGGGGCGCGGGCCGACGGCGCCGGTCGCGGTGGCGCGGACGTCGCGCGGCGTGACCCGCCAGACGCGCTCGCGCGTGAGCTCCTTGAGGTGCGCGATGCGGGTGAGGGCGCTCTTGAACTCGGTGTAGACCATCGCCCACAGCAGGTACCGCCAGAACCACCCCGGGTGGGCCCGGACGGAGGGTTCGCCCAGCACGTACGCCATGAGGGTCTGCAGCGGTCCGACGAGCGTGGTGGCGACCGTCGTGAGGACGAACAGCGAGATGAACCAGCTCTTCGACCCACCGACGCCGTGGGTCATCGCGAAGACGAGGATCGGCAGGATCTGCAGCGAGATCCAGGGGTAGACCTCGCGCCAGCCGAGCAGGTACGTGGCCCCGATCTTCTGGCGCACGGTCAGGCGGGGCGAGGCGAGCAGCGAGCGCAGGTGGGTGACCGACACCTGCAGCCAGCCCTGCGCCCACCGCAGACGCTGGGCGGTGAGCTGCGGGACGGTCGTCGTCGCGAGCTCGTAGGACGTGAGCCGCGGGTCGGACGCGATGCGCGCGCCGGACTCGAGCGCGCGCATCGACGCGTCGATGTCCTCGGTGAGCATCCGGGGCCGCATCCGGACCGACCGGAGGACGTCGGCCCGCCAGAACCCGTTCGACCCGCCGAAGATGCCGAACCCGTGGAGCCGGGCGCGGCCCGGGTGGGAGACGGCGTAGATGGACTCGAACTCCACGGCGACGACGCTCGCCAGGCCCGACGCGTCACCGTTGCGGACCACGCAGTGCCCCTGCACGACGTCGTAGCCCGCCCGGATCCACCGGACCGCCCGCTGGAAGCCGCCGGGTCCGGGGTGGTGGTCGGCGTCGAACACGCCGACCACCTCGCCCGTCGCGATCTGCAGGGCCGCGTTGACGTTCTGCGCCTTGGACGTCGACCCGTCGACGCGCAGCAGCTCGACGCGCGGGTCCGCGGCCGCGACGGCGCGCAGGGCGTCCTCGACCGGGAGGTCCTGCGGCGTGTTGTAGGCGAGGACCACCTGGAGCTCGCCGGGGTAGTCGAGGCGCCGGAACGCGGCGAGCGTGGACTCGACGGTCGCCGACTCGTTGGGCAGGTAGGCGGCGATCACCGCGCTGACCCGGGGCCAGGTGTCGGGCTCGGGGACACCGTCGAGCGGGTCCTCCTGCACGGCGAGCATGCTCTCCGCGACGATCGCGACCGTCGTGACGACGAGCGCCGCGACCACGAGGGCGTAGGTGAGAGCCGTGAGGTCGAACCCGGCACGGTCGAACGTCACGTAGGCGAGGTACGGCACGAGCGTCCCGACGGCGAAGGTGCCGACGGCCTGCCAGGCGAGCCGGACACCGGGGCGGCGGGTCCACGCGAGCGTCTCGCGGACCTGCTGCCGGGTGCGCGCGACGGCCTCGCCGACGACGTGGACGAGGTGGCCGGGGAACGTCGTGGGCGAGGGCGCCGACGGCAGCTCGGGCGGCTCGGGTTCGTCGAGCAGCGCACGCACCTGCGCCCCGGTGAGGATGTCGGGCGCCTTGGTGGGCTCGAGGTCGAGCCTCCCGGCGGACAGGTCGGTGGCCGCGAGCGCGCCGGCGAGCGCCCGCCGGGCGCCGCGGCGCAGCGAGGCGTACCCGAGCAGCGGGGTGAGCGAGAGGGCGTCCGCCTGCGGCTCGCCGGTGACGTCACTGCCGTACCGGCGACGCGCGAGCATGGTCCCGAGTCGTTCGAGGCGCCGCGACATGCGGCCCACGCGCTGGCGGTCGAGGACGACGACGAGGTCGCGCGACGCCGTGAAGCCCACCGGGTGGACACCCGGGAGGTCGTCGTCGACGCACTGAAGCAGGTGGTCGGCGAGGCGGTCCGCGACCGCGGGACCGTAACGCTGCGCGACCCGCGGCAGCTCGAACGCGCGGACCACCAGGACCGTCCAGCGGCCGCCGGCCGGTCCCGGTCCGTCGCCGTCCGTGACGAACGGCTCGATCGCGGCGACCAGCTCGGCGGGGCTCGCCGGCTCGTCGGCCCGCGGCCGTGGCGCCGGGGCGAGCTCGGGGGCGCGGCGCAGGACGTGCGCGACGACGAGGTCGTGGTGCTCGAGCGCGGTCCGGCCCACCACGTCGACGCCGGGACCGAGCCCTCCGTCGTCGTCCCACAGGTCGACGGCGGTGTGGGGGTCCGCCACGACCAACGAGGGATGGCGGGGGAGCGGCGGAGCGTCGGGCGCGTCGTCGGCGCGCGCGGCCGCCGGGAAGCCGAGCCCGCGCAGCCTCCGGGCAGCGGCGCTCGCGAGGGTCCGGTCGGTCAGGTCGATCAGGATGGGCGTCAGTGCACGGCTCATGGCGTCCTCTTCGCGTCGGTCCCGTCGGGGGCTGATGCTCGACGGTGAGCCGACTCGACGCCGTTGGCGCAGCGGTGGTGCGTGGCTCCCAGCGTGCCGGTGCTTCGTTACTGCACGGTTTCAGCGAGGCAAACGTTGGGGTGCTGTTCGCGGCCGCTGCGGCCCGCTGCTCAGAAGCGCCGCGAGAACGGGTCGGGCTTGCGCATCCGCACGAGGAGCAGCAGGGGCAGCAGGACGTACGGGACGTTGAACGCGAGGAACTTGCCGGGCCGCGGCGTCACCCACTCGGGCTCGCCGAACAGCTCGACGCCGAAGATCACGATCCCGGTGAGCGTCACGATCATGGTCGCGTAGATCACCGCCGGGAGCTGGATCCACTGCCAGCCCCGGATCAGCGCGATCACGAGCAGCACGTAGAACGGCAGGTACACGAACGCCGACAGGCCGGTGCAGATCCGCATCCAGGTGGGCGGGTGCATGAACAGCGGGTCGGTGTCGTGCGCGTACCAGTAGTTGCTGTTGACGATCGGGTTGGAGGACGGGTGCGAGATGTCGACGCCGAGCGTCGGCAGCATGTCGCTGATGATCGAGGTGATCGTGAACGCGCTGAAGACGAGCGCGAAGCCGATGTCGAAGGGGCGCTCGCGCAGCGGCAGCGCCCGGATCCCGGGGTCGGAGGCCATGTCCGCATGCTGCCACCCCGGACGAGTTCGACCCACCGCCCGGCGTCGCGTAGAGTAGGGCTCCGGTGGTTGACTTCCGCCATGCTGGGTCGTGCCCGAGGGCGCGAGACGCATGATCCGGGACGTGCCCCGTGAACCCCTCGTCGGAGGTGCTTCTCGGAGTGCGCCCTGGTGGAGGAACTCCACGAAGGGCAGTGGCGCAATTGGTAGCGCAGCGGTCTCCAAAACCGCAGGTTGCAGGTTCGAGTCCTGTCTGCCCTGCACGACGCACGAGGTGCGTGTCCGTCGTTGGACCTGACAGTTGGGAACGAAGTGAGCGAATCGCCGTCGGAGTCCGTGAGCGCCAGCGCTCCGGCTGCGAAGAAGCGCTCGGCGTCGTCCGACAAGCGCGGGTTCTTCGGCCGGATCGCCCTCTTCGTGCGGCAGGTCATCGCCGAGCTCAAGAAGGTCCACACACCGACTCGCTCGGAGCTCTTCACGTACACGGCCGTGGTCATCGTCTTCGTGGCGGCGATCATGGCGTTCGTGACGCTGCTGGACTTCGGGATCGGCAAGCTCGTGCTGCTGGTGTTCGGCGACTGACGCCAGCACCCGTCGTCTGAAGCACACCCCTACGCCGTCGCCGGCAACGCCAACGAAAGCAGGTTCGCTCGTGTCCCAGGAGTCGCAGGACCACGCGGAGGAGCTCTCCCCTTCGCCGACGCCGCGTCCGATGTCACGCCCGACGCTGCGCCGGAGGCCGAGGTCGAGGTGACCGAGGGCGAGACCGTCGAGGCCGACGCGGCCCCCGAGACCGACGAGGTCGAGGACGAGGACGCTGCTTCCGAGGCTGAGGCCGAGGAGGACCCGGTCGAGGCCTTCAAGCGCGAGCTGCGGACCCAGCTCGGCGACTGGTACGTCATCCACTCGTACGCAGGCTACGAGAACCGGGTGAAGACCAACCTGGAGACCCGCATCCAGAGCCTCAACATGGAGGACTTCATCTTCCAGATCGAGGTGCCCATGGAAGAGGTCACCGAGATCAAGAACGCGCAGAAGAAGACGGTGCGCCGCGTGCGCATCCCGGGCTACGTGCTCGTGCGCATGGACCTCACCGACGAGTCGTGGGGTGCCGTGCGCCACACGCCGGGCGTCACGGGCTTCGTGGGCCACACCCACCAGCCGGTCCCGCTGACGTCGGACGAGGTGTTCTCGATGCTCGCCCCGTCCCTGGCTCCGAAGCCCGAGGCCGGTGCGCGCGCCGCCGCCGGTGGCGGCGCCCAGGCCGCGACGCCGATCGCGGTCGACTTCGAGGTCGGCGAGTCCGTGACCGTCACCGACGGTCCGTTCGACACGCTGCCCGCCACGATCTCCGAGATCAACGCCGAGAGCCAGAAGCTCAAGGTGCTCGTCTCGATCTTCGGCCGGGAGACCCCGGTCGAGCTGTCGTTCAACCAGGTCGCCAAGATCTGAGTTCCCGCAGCCCGTCGGGCCGGTCCAGGACCGGTGGCTGACAGGCGCGACGACAGCACTGCAACCGGGTCATCGCCCATGGCGTCGGCCCACGAACAGAAAGCGAGGAGTGCGACATGCCTCCCAAGAAGAAGGTCTCCGGCCTCATCAAGCTCCAGATCCAGGCCGGCGCAGCCACGCCGGCCCCGCCGATCGGCCCCGCCCTGGGTCAGCACGGCGTGAACATCATGGAGTTCTGCAAGGCCTACAACGCGGCGACCGAGTCGCAGCGCGGCAACGTGGTCCCCGTCGAGATCACGGTGTACGAGGACCGCTCGTTCACGTTCATCACCAAGACGCCGCCGGCTGCCGAGCTCATCAAGAAGGCCGCGGGCGTCGACAAGGGCTCGAGCACGCCCCACTCGGTCAAGGTCGCCTCGATCAGCGCGGACCAGGTCCGCGAGATCGCGCAGACCAAGCTCGAGGACCTCAACGCCAACGACATCGACGCCGCCGCGAAGATCATCGCAGGCACCGCGCGCTCGATGGGCATCACCGTCCAGGGCTGACGCCCCGGCCGGCAAGCAGCACCACAGAGCAGAAGAACAGTGGGAGGGACCGCCGTCGGCGGACCCGACCGACCACGACTGCAAGGAGAAGCAGCAATGGCTCAGCACAGCAAGGCGTACCGCGCCTCGGCCGAGAAGATCGACCGCACGCGCCTCTACGCCCCCTCGAGGCCGTCCGCCTCGCAAAGGAGACGTCGACCACCAAGTACGATGCGACCGTCGAGGTCGTGTTCCGCCTCGGTGTCGACCCGCGCAAGGCGGACCAGATGGTCCGCGGCACGGTGAACCTCCCGCACGGCACCGGCAAGACGGCCCGCGTCCTCGTGTTCGCGAACGGTGAGAAGGCCGAGCAGGCCCGCGCCGCCGGTGCGGACATCGTCGGTGGCGACGAGCTCATCGACGAGGTCGCGAAGGGCCGCACGGACTTCGACGCCGCCGTCGCGACGCCCGACCTCATGGGCAAGGTCGGTCGCCTGGGCCGCGTGCTCGGCCCGCGTGGCCTCATGCCGAACCCCAAGACCGGCACGGTGACCATGGACGTCGCCAAGGCGGTCGAGGAGATCAAGGGCGGCAAGATCGAGTTCCGCGTCGACAAGCACGCGAACCTCCACTTCATCATCGGCAAGGTGTCGTTCTCGGACGAGCAGCTCGTCGAGAACTACGGTGCCGCGCTGGACGAGGTCCTGCGTCTGAAGCCGTCGTCCTCGAAGGGCCGCTACATCACGAAGGCGACCGTCACGACGACGATGGGCCCCGGCATCCCGCTCGACCAGAGCCGGACGACCAAGCTCCTCGAGGAGGAGGCGGCCTGATCCAGGCCACTTCCTTCCCGACGACGAACGGCGCGACCCCCGCGGGGGCCGCGCCGTTCGTCGTTCCGCACCCCTGTCTCGTGCCGAACACGGGCTCCGCGCCCGTCATCGCGAGCCGGCGGGCGCGGACCGCGTTCTCGCGGGGCGAAGACCCCGTTCTCGCGGGGTACTCGCGGGGTAGGTGCGGGCGGTCGCCCAAGCGGACCGTGCGATCAACCCGTGCTAGACCCAGGCGAGAAGCGTCCGAGGTCTCCGGCCTCGTCGGGCCGGTCGCCGGCGGCGGGTCCCGCCGCCGGCGAAGGGGTGTCAGCAGGTGCCGACGACCGCCCAGGGGCCCCACTCGGCGGCACCAGGGGTCTCGCCGAGCGTCCACCACTTCGCCTGATAGACCTGGCCGCCGTACGAGACGGTGTTCCCGCCCGTGTACACCGTCGACGACGACCATGCCGCCGCCGAGCAGTCCGCCGGAGGGGTCGTGGGGTCGGTGGGCGGGGTGGTCGGGTCGGTCGGGGGCGTCGTGGGGTCGGTGGGCGGGGTCGTGGGGTCCGTCGGAGGGGTGGTCGGGTCGGTGGGCGGGTCGGTCGGGTCCGTGGTGCCGCCGCCGGTCGCGAGCCGTGTGCCGACGGCGTCGGCGAACGCGTACCCGCTGGTCTTGTCCCAGTTGACCGACCACGTCATGATTCCGCCGAGCTTGCCGTAGGCCTTGGACGGCTTGAAGGAGCCACAGCTCGTGCCCTTCTCGAGGCAGTCGAGCGCCGCGATGACGTTGGCGGTCGTCTGGTAGCCGCCTCCGGCCGCCTGCGACGTCGCGGGGTAGCCGAGCCCGACCTGGTCGGGGCGCAGCCCGAGCTGGTCGAGGAGGATCGCCGCCTGCGAGGTGACGAAGTCGACGCTGCCCTGGGAGTAGACCTTGCCGTCGGCCCCGAGCATGGAGCCCGAGTTGTAGTACTGGGTGTTGACGACGGTGAGGATGTCCTTCACGTTCTGCGTCAGCTGGTAGTACGCCATCGACGTCGCCTGGTAGTCGATGGTCTGGGGCGCCATCGTCAGGATGAATGACGGGCCGACCTTCGACGCGAGCGTGTGCAGCGCGTTCGCCGTGTAGGTCGCGTCGATGCCGTTCTCGAAGTCGATGTCGACGCCGTCGAACCCGTACTCCTGCAGGACGGCGTACGCGGTGGTCGCGAAGTTGGCAGCCTGCGTCGCGCTCGTGACGTTGATGGTGCCGTTCTGCCCGCCGATGGACAGGACGACCTTGCGGCCCTGGGCGTGCAGGGTCTGCACGTCGGCCTTGAACTGGTCGACGCTGTAGGTGCCGCCGAAGTCCGTGGTCGCGAGGTTGAACTCGATGCCGCCGGGGGAGGAGGCCGATGCGTCGGCGAACGCGACCTCGACGAGGTTGTACTGAGACGGGACGTCGGCGAGATGGATCGTGCCGGACCCGTTGTCGAAGTTGTGCCAGTAGCCCGTGAGCCACTGGCTGCCGCCGGTCGTGGCGGCGGCGAGCGCGCCGTTGCCGGCGAGCGGGGAGGCGGTCGCGGGGAGGCCTGCGCCGGCCATTGCGGCGGCACCGAGGGCGACGGCGGCCGCGGCGCCGAGCACGCGCCGACGGCCCGCGGCGTTGCGGGTGAGGTCCATGTGAACTCCTTTGTCAGGGGGCCTTACTAGGCTAGGTCAGCGGCGATCCGGTCCGGTATGAGGGATTTCCACCGTCGCGGACTCGATGTACGAGATCTCCCGTAGAACGCGAATGTGACCCAGGTCACTCTCGATGGCCGTATCACCAGGGCGCCGCGGCGCTCTCGCCTTGGTGGGGGACGGGCGCCCCGCGGCAGAGGGGAGCGGGGCACCCGTCCGGCAGGCCGAGACGGTCGGCGCAGGCGCCGAGGACGACGTGAGAGGTGGTGGCGTGATGGTCGAAGATCGCCCGCTCGCTCCTCGCCGTACGGACCGGGCCCTCGTAGAATCGTCGAAACCGCAGGTCAGCGTCGATCTGAGCGGAGAACCGACCGGACCGGGAGGCGTCGGTAGCGCGATGGCTGAGAGCAGGCAGAAGACCGTGCGTGACCCGGACGAGGTCAGCCTCGGGGACCGGGCCGCGCACGCGGTGCTCGAGTACCGCGAGGGCAGACCCGCGGCGCTCGAGGCGGTCGTCCGCGAGATGACGCCCTTGCTCTGGCACACGGTGCGCGCCCAGGGCGTCGAGCCCCAGGCCGCCGACGACGTCGTCCAGGACACCTGGGTGGCGCTCGTCCGGCACATGGACACGATCGCCGAGCCGCACGCCGTGTTGAAGTGGCTCCTCGTGACCGCGCGGCGCGGCGCCTGGGAGGCCGTGCGTCGTCGTCGGCGGGACGAGAAGAACCGCACCGAGCTGCACGACGGGCCCGACCCCGAGACCGGTGCGCACCGCGAGGTGCCGTCGGCGGACCCGGCACCAGACGCCGTCGTCGCGACGAACGACCGCGACCGGACGCTCTGGACCGTCTTCCAGGACCTCCCGGACCGGTGCAAGGAGCTCCTCCGGCTCGTCTCGCTGGCAGACCGACCCGACTACAAGTACATCTCCGAGGCGATCGGCATGCCGGTCGGCAGCATCGGAGCGACGCGAGGCCGCTGCCTTGCCAAGCTGCGCACGCTTCTCGACGAGAGCGGCGCCGACGACACCTGGAGGCACGCATGAGCACGCCGTACTCGCCAGACGAGCCGTTCGACGCGAACGACGAGGCGACGCTCGCCGCGCTCGGACGCATCGCGCTGCTCGCGGACCCCGTGCCGCCCGACCTCGTCGACCGGTCGCTGTTCGCGATGACGCTCGCGGCGCTCGAGACCGAGCTCATGACCCTCGAGCGCATGCCCGAGGCCGCCGGCGTGCGGGCCGCGGAGGCCGCACCCACGCAGGCGCGGACCATCACGTTCACGTCGACGTCCCGCACCGTCATGATCACCGTGGCCCCCGGGCCGGACGGGGTCCGCATCGACGGCTGGATCGCGCCGACCGGAGAGGTCGACATCGAGCTCCATCGCCCGCACGACGAGGTCGTCACGACCCGGACCGACGAGGACGGCCGGTTCGCGTTCGACGCCGTCGCGCCCGGTCCCGCGAGCCTCGTCGCCCGGCCCGACGACGGCCCCGCCGTCAGCACACCCGTCATCGAGCTCTGAGGGCGGCCTGATCCGCCCGGTGCGGCGCCTCGTCGCGCTCGGCACCGCACCTCACCACCGCACGCGACGACGCGGCGAGCGTCGTCCTGAACGAGAGGCACCACCGTGAGCGAGATCCCGCCCGGCACCGGCGACCCCGGCACGCCCGAGGAGCATCGACTCGGCCGGCACGTCCGCACCCTGCGCGACCACGACGGCGTCGTCCACGAGGTACGTGACCTGGATCCGGTCCGGGCGCGGGTTCGGCGCCCGCGGCGGGTCGCTCCGACGCGGTACGTGGCGGACCGGCTGATCGTGCGGACGGCGCCCGACGGCGCGGCAGACGACGCGCTGGTGGCGGCGGTGCGTGAGGCGGCGGGGCGTCGGGGGTTGGAGGTGCGGGTGACCGAGGCGCCGGTCGCCGAGGCTCGCCAGAGCACGCCGCGTCAAGGTGCGGCGGTCCACGTCGAGGGCGGCGACGTCGACGCCTGGGAGCTGCTGGACGAGGTTGCCGGGGGTCTCGGGGCGTCGGAGGAGGTCGCGCGGGTAGGCCTGGACCACGTGCTTCAGGGCCACCGAAACTGGACGCCCCACGGCGTCGAGGAACCCGGGAGCCGGCGACCTTTGTCGGGCCCGCGCCCCGCCGAGCCCACGCTGATCGCGACGTTTGGAAAACGGCCGATGGGGTGGCGCGTCCGGTCGTCGCGATCGTGGACACCGGCGTGGGGCAGCACCCGTGGTTCGACGCGCCCAACCAGGTGGTCGCACGCGGAGTCATGTTGGATGGCGCCCCCATCGGGACGTATGACGACCGCGAGCCCGATGGCGACGCCGAGCCGGGCAGCACTGCCGAGGGCACGATCGGCGAGTATTCAGGGCACGGGACGTTTATCGCGGGTGTGGTGCACCAGGTCTGCCCCGACGCGGTGATCTTGCCCGTCCGCGTCTCCGGCCGCACTGGAGAGGCAACCGAATGGGACGTCGCGCGCAGCCTCGAGCGGCTGCTCGACTTCCATCTGCGTGGGGTCGCGGGCGACGCAGCGTGCGCCGCGGTTGACGTCGTGATCCTGCCGTTCGGCTACTACCCCGAGGAGGTCGACCAGGACGACTACGACGGCGTGCTCCGCGGAGTCCTGCGCGACCTGCGCGAGGCCGGCCTGCTCGTGGTCGTGTCGGCGGGGAACGACGGCTCGACGCGACCGGTCTTCCCCGCGGCGTGGGCGCCATCGGTTCGCCGCGTGCCTGGCGGAACCGTCGTGCCTGAGGTGCCTGGCGACCTCGTCGCGGACTACACCCCGCTGCTCACGGTCACGGCGTCGAACCCCAACGGGACGCTGGCGGACTTCGCCAACGACGGGCCATGGGTCACGGCCGTTCGCCCCGGGGCAAAGTCGCTCAGCACGATGCCGACCACGTTCGACGGGCCAGAGGTTCCCACGGTGCGTACGGCGGACGGAATGCGCGAGTCGATCGACCCGGACGACTTCCGGGGCGGCTTCGCGCTGTGGAGCGGGACTTCGTTCGCAGCGCCTGTCCTCGCGGGCCAGCTCGCCGACGCACTGCTCGACCTTCGCGTCAACGGGCGTGAGACATCGTCGCGCGTCGCGGCGGCATGGGATGCTGTGGTCGCTGTGGGCGACCTGTATCAGGCGGTGCCCGCGTCCTGATGTGAGAGGCGGTCGGCGTGACGGACCCGGACTGGTCGCGGTACGCCGACCGCCTCGCGCGTGCTCGTGATCTCAACGCCAGAGCGCGTTCGGGCCTCGCGTCGACGATGTTCGAAGAGCTAGTGCGCGAACTTGAGACGCTCGACCCGGCCAACCTCACCGTCGATGATCGCGGACGTGCCGCTACGCTCACTTGCCAGGCTCTCGTCGGTCAGGCCGGCGCGTTGCATTCGGACAACGCGGGCCTCCTCGCGCACTCGCACTCCTTAATCGTGCGGCGGTCCTGGCGCCTTTCGCGGATGAGCAGGACATCATCGGTTCGATCGAAGGTCAGCGTGGCTTTCTGCTGGCACGTGCCGGCGACACGGAAGGCGCATGGCACGCGATCACCCGTGGCCTCGCCGGCGTGTCCAAGGACAACCATCGCGAGCGGGCGATCAGCTTCATGAATCGTGGCAATGCTGCGGCCGAACTGGGGGACGTGCGCGGAGCGCTCAGCGACTACCGGACAGCGCACGGCCATGCGGAGGCGCTGGGACACGAGCTCTACATCGCGCTCTCGATGCACAACGTCGGGTATGCGAAGCACATGCTCGGCGACCTCCCTGGCGCGTTGTCCGCGATGGACGAGGCTCGCACCCACGCCCCCGAGCAGGACGACGGCATCCCTCTCCTGGGTAAGGCGGAGGTGTTGGTCGAGGCCGGTCTGTGGACCGAGGCGGACGCGGCGCTCGAGGAGGCGATCCCGCAGCTCCAGCGCGCGGGCCTGCGGCTCGACCGGGCGGAGGCGGAGTACTTCCGGGCGCGAACCCTGCTGGGCCTGGAGCGGTACCCCGACGCGAAGCGCTGGGCGGCGCAGGCTCGACGACACTTCGAGGCGGGCGGGCACGCGTCGTGGGCGGTCGTCGCGCGCGTGCTCGAGCTCGAGATCGAGCTCTCCCGAGCGCGCAAGGAGGGAGTCCCGTCGGCGCGCACGTGCCGCCGTCGGGCGCTGGAGGCGCTGGACGTGGCGGACCGGGGAGCGCGACCGGTGCCGTGCTCGGCCGCGAGCCGTCGGTCGGCGCGCGGTTGATCGCGGTGCAGTGGCTCGTGTCGGCGGGCGACGTGGAGGCGGCGCGCGGCGTGCTCGCGGAGGTGCCGTCCAACCTGCAGGGCGCGCCCCTGACGCTCCGTGTCCAGCGCTATGCGGTCGCTGCCGAGCTCGCGTTCGCGGCGGGGGACCGTGCGGCGGGCCTCCGGGCGGTGAAGCGCGGGTTCGGGATCCTCGCGGAGCATCGCGCGCGCCTGGGCTCGGTCGACTCGGTCGCGGCGGCCGCCGTGCACGCGGTGGGCCTCAACTGGACGGACGTCGCCGCGGCCCGGGCGACGGGCCGCGCGTCGGCGGTGTTCGACGCTGTCGAGCGCGGTCGCGCGACCTTCGCGGGCGCCGCGCGCGTCACGCCCCGGAGGACCCCGAGTCGGCGGAGCTGCTGGCGACCGCGCGCGCCCTGCTGGCCCGCGCCCGGGAGCTGCCCGTCGACACCGACCCGGCAGCCGCGAAGGAGCGGGCCGAGCTCCACCGCCGGGCGCGCGCGCTGCAGGACCGGCTGCGCGAGCGCTCCTGGCAGCGGACGGGCGACGCCGAGG
Organism: Luteimicrobium album; assembly: GCF_030161555.1. GTDB lineage: Bacteria > Actinomycetota > Actinomycetes > Actinomycetales > Cellulomonadaceae > Luteimicrobium > Luteimicrobium album. The sequence goes on along the minus strand of NZ_BSUK01000001.1, from coordinate 475,617 downwards.
TGGCGCACGCGGTGACGAACCGCGAGCTCGTCCGGCTGCTCGCCGACCGGGGCGACGGCGCGGTCGTGGCCGACTTCGCCGTGTTCGGCGGTCGGGTCCTTGCGGTCCGCGTGGATGCGCGCGGCTCCCGGCTGCTCGACCTCGCCGACGCCGCCGACGTGACGGAGCGGGTGCGCCGCGTCCGCGCCGACCTGCAGATCGCGTCCAATGAGCTCATCCCGGCGCCGCTGCACGCGGTCGCCGCCGCCTCGCTGACGACGGGCCTGCGCCGCCTCGACGACCTCCTCGTGCGGCCCCTCGCCGCCGAGGGTGACCTCTACGTCGCGGCGCGGGACCCGCTCATCGCGCTGCCGTGGTCGTCGTTCCCGTCGCGTCGCGGTCTGCGGACGGCGGTGAACTCGCACGTGGCGCGGGGCCGCGCGGTGGACGGCGACGGCCGCGCGCCCCGCGTCCTCGCCGTCGCCGGGCCCGGGGTCCAGCACGCCGACCGCGAGGCGTTGGACGTCGCCGGCGGCTGGGAGCACGGGACCGCGCTCACGGGCGCGGACGCCTCGACCGACGCCGTGCGGCGCGCCCTCGAGGACCACGACGTCGTCCACCTCGCCGCGCACGGCCGTCACGACGCCGACAACCCGCTCTTCGCGTGCATCGAGCTCGCCGACGGACCGCTGTTCGCGCACGAGCTCGACGGGCTGCACCTCCCACGGTCGGTCGTGGTCCTGTCGGCGTGCGAGGTCGGGGGCGTGACGCCCGGACTCGGCGGTGAGGTCCTGGGCCTCACCTCGGTCCTGCTGCGCCTCGGCGCCCGCGCCGTGATCGCCTCGGTCGCGCCCCTGCCGGACGTCGTCGCGGCCGACATCATGCCGCGCCTGCACGCCGAGCTCCGCGCGTCCGACGACCCGGAGGGCGCCCTGGCCCTGGCGCTCGCGGATGTCGCGGAGCCCGTGCCGCTGGTCTGCTTCTCGTCGGTCGCGGGCCTGGCGTCCGGGTAGGGGCCGTTCTGCGGCAGGACCCGGTCGGCTAGCCTCGGGCCGTGCGCGTGCGACGTGGGGGATCTTTCGGTCGGCTGTGGTCGTCCATGATGGCCGGCTACCTGGGCGACGCGCTCCTCTGGACGGCTGCGCCGCTGCTCGCGGTGCGCCTCACGCAGGACCCGTTCGCCGTGTCGGCGATCTCCGCGGCGTCCTACCTCCCGTGGCTGCTGTGCGGCGTCGCGGCGGGTGTCGCCGCCGACCGCTTCGACCGTCGTCGGCTCCTCGGCGCCACCAACCTCGCGCGGGCTGCCGTCCTGGTCGCGGCGGCGGCACTGGTCGCAGCGGGTCGCATGCCCGTGTGGGGCCTCGTCGCGCTGATCTTCGTGGTCGGGGTCCTCGAGACGCTCGTGGAGGAGGCGAACCAGGCGCTCCTGCCACGCGTCGTCGACGTCGCGGGGCGTGACGCCGCCAACTCCCGGGTCGCTGCGGGCACCCAGGTGGCGCAAGGGCTCGTGGCGCCGTCGGCGGCGGCCGCTCTCCTCGCGCTGGCCACCGTGGCGCCCTTTCTCGTCTCCGGCGCAGCCTTCGCGGTCGCCGGTGGCCTGGCCCTGCTCCTGCCGCGCGCGACCGGACCCGCGGAGGCGTCGTCGACGCGGACGGCGGAGGACGGGTTCTTCCGCCAGCTCGACGACGGCGCCCGCTTCCTCTGGCGCGACCGGCCGCTCCGCACGCTCCTGGTCGTGACGACCGGCTCCGCGACCTGCCTGACGCTCGCGCAGGCGGCGCTGGTCGTCTTCCTGGTGCGCACGTTGCGTGTCCCCGACGCGACGGTCGGGCTGTTCCTCGCCGTCGGGGCACTCGGGAGCGTGGCGGCGTCCGTCCTGCTCGCGCGGGTCGTGCGCCGGGTCGGCCGGCCCTGGGTCATGGCAGGGTCGGCGGTCCTGTGCGGCCCCTTGCTGGTCGTGACGGGCCTCGCTCCGGCGTCGGTCGCCGGCGTGGTCGTGGCGGCCCTGGCGTTCGCCGGCATGACGCTCGGCGTGACCGTCTGGAACTCGCTGTCGGCCTCCGTGCGCCAGCGCCGCGTCCCGGACGAGCAGCTGGGAAGGGTCTCCGGCACGTGGCGGACCGTCTGCTGGGTCCTCGTGCCGCTCGTGACCCTCGTGGGCGGCGTGCTGTCGCGGATCGACCTCCGGCTCCCGCTGGTCCTCGGGGGTGGGCTCGCGACGGTCCTCGCGGCCCTCACCGCCCGTCCGGTGGCGCGCGCCGTGGGTGCCGCGGAAGACGCGCCCGCCGCGGCTCCCGTGGATGACGGGACGTCCGGCGAGCCCGAGCTCGTCGGCGCCGCTCCCTGACCGGGGTGTCCGGCGCAGTTTGGCCGTGGTCGCCGCGTGCCCTACCATGGACGGGTACCCAAGACCGCAGGTCGTCGACGCCTGCCCGGAACCCGGTTCGCCGGGGGCACGGGAAGACGTCACCGAAGTCCCGCTCTCGAGCGGAGGCCGGCGCAGGTGCGAGCCTCATGACCAGTCCACGGACGCCGGTCGTTCCTGAGAGCCCCGCCCTGCGCGGGGCTCTTCTCGTTTCCCGAGGTTCTCGGCACGGCGCGCTGCGGCACCACCATCGGAAGGATTGCCATGGCGAGGCCGGACAAGGCAGCCGCAGTTGCCGAGCTCACGGACGCGTTCCGCGAGTCGAACGCTGCCGTGCTGACCGAGTACCGCGGGCTCACCGTCGCGCAGCTCAAGACGCTGCGTCGGTCGCTCAGCGGCAACGCAACCTACGCCGTGGTGAAGAACACGCTGACCGCCATCGCGGCCAAGGAGGCCGGGGTCGACATCGCCGACACCGACCTCGCCGGCCCGTCGGCGATCGCCTTCGTGACCGGTGACCCGGTCGAGGCGGCCAAGGGTCTGCGTGACTTCGCCAAGGCGAACCCCGCGCTCGTCATCAAGGGTGGTGTCCTCGACGGACGCCCCCTGACGAGCGACGAGGTCACCAAGCTCGCGGACCTCGAGTCCCGCGAGGTCCTGCTGGCCAAGGCGGCCGGCGCGATGAAGGCCAAGCTGTTCCAGGCTGCTTACGTCTTCACCGCGAACACCGCCCAGGCCGCCCGCGTCATCGATGCCCTGCGTCAGAAGCAGGAATCGGAGGGCGCTGCCGCCTGATCCGTGCACCCGCACGGACCAGCTCAGCGCACGCACAACCCCTGCTTCTGGCGGGCCCGGCACCGGGCCGCTGACGAGCACTGAACGAAAGGAACGCCATCATGGCGAAGCTCAGCACCGACGAGCTCATCGAGCAGTTCAAGGGCCTGACCCTCATCGAGCTCAACGAGTTCGTGAAGGCCTTCGAGGAGACCTTCGAGGTCACCGCCGCCGCCCCCGCCGCCGTCGCGGTTGCCGCCCCCGCCGCCGGCGGTGCCGGTGGCGACGCCGCCGCCGAGGAGGAGAAGGACGAGTTCGACGTCATCCTCGAGGCCGCCGGCGACAAGAAGATCCAGGTCATCAAGGAGGTGCGCGCCCTCACGTCCCTCGGCCTGAAGGAGGCCAAGGACCTCGTGGACGGCGCCCCGAAGCCCGTCCTGGAGGGTGCGAACAAGGAGACCGCGGAGAAGGCCAAGGCTGCCCTCGAGGGCGCCGGCGCCACCGTCACCCTCAAGTGATCACTCCTTCGTGATCTCGGCCCCGCGACCGGGGCCACCTGAGGGCGGTTCGCGAACCGTCGCACGAGGCCCCCACCCGTCCGGGTGGGGGCCTCGTCGTGTACGCGGCCGGGCGCCGTCGTGCACAACCGGGCGTGGCCGACTTCACGAACCGGGGGCGGTGTGCCACGATGTCGGGGCCGGCACGGCCTGGCGCACCAGCAGGACAGCGACGTGCGGCCGGGCCGGCGGCAGGAGACACGGAGGACGTGGGGGCGTCATCGCGGTCGGGTACCGTCGGCGAACACCGTGGTTGATGCGTCGGGCGATGGTGCCCGACGACAGGGGCTGGACCTGGAGGCAACTTCCGGGTATGCTAGCGCTTTGCGCTGTCCTGTGCCCCCGATCTCAGATACCCCTCGACCTCCCGGCGACGTACGTGCGCGTCGCGCTGCGGTCGAGGCGGCGGTGATCGATCCCGGCCCGGCGGTGCAGCGTTCTTTCGATCTGCAGGGAAGGACCCCTCTTGGCTGCCTCGCGCACCCCTTCTGCTCCGTCCGCTGACGCCATCGCGAACCGAACCGCCTCCCCCGCGTCTCCTTCGCCAAGATCTACGAGCCCCTCGGTGTGCCCGACCTGCTCGGTCTTCAGACCGACAGCTTCGACTGGCTCCTGGGCAACCCGAAGTGGCAGGCGCGTGTCGCCGCCGCTGCCGAGGCCGGGCGTCAGGACGTCCCGGACACCTCCGGCCTCGAGGAGATCTTCGAGGAGATCTCGCCGATCGAGGACTTCGGCCAGACGATGTCCCTCTCCTTCTCCAACCACCGCTTCGAGCCGCCCAAGTACACGGCGGACGAGTGCAAGGAGAAGGACTTCACGTACGCCGCGCCGCTCTTCGTCACCGCCGAGTTCGTCAACTACACGACCGGTGAGATCAAGAGCCAGACCGTCTTCATGGGCGACTTCCCGCTCGCGAGCGAGCGCGGCACGTTCATCATCAACGGGACCGAGCGTGTCGTCGTCTCGCAGCTCGTCCGCTCCCCGGGCGTGTACTTCGAGCGCGTCGCGGACAAGACGAGCGACCGCGACATCTTCAGCGCGAAGGTCATCCCGTCGCGCGGCGCCTGGCTGGAGTTCGAGATCGACAAGCGTGACGCCGTCGGCGTGCGCGTCGACCGCAAGCGCAAGCAGTCCGTCACCGTCCTCCTCAAGGCGCTCGGCATGACCGAGTCGGAGATCCGCGACGAGTTCGCGCAGTTCCCGTCCGTCCTCGACACCCTCGAGAAGGACCACGTCCACACCCAGGATGAGGCGCTGCTGGACCTCTACCGCAAGATCCGCCCGGGCGAGCCCCCGACCGTCGAGGCCGGCCGCGCGCTGCTCGAGAACTTCTACTTCAACCCGAAGCGCTACGACCTCGCGAAGGTCGGCCGCTACAAGCTGAACAAGAAGCTCGGCGTCGACGTCCCGCTCGCCGACTCCACGCTGTCCCAGGCCGACGTCGTCGCGACCATCAAGTACCTGGCCGCGCTGCACGCCGACGTCGCGACCCTCCCGGGCCAGCGGGGCGGCGAGGCCGTCGAGGTCCGCGTCGAGGCGGACGACATCGACCACTTCGGCAACCGTCGCATCCGCGCCGTCGGCGAGCTCATCCAGAACCAGGTCCGTACGGGCCTGTCCCGGATGGAGCGCGTCGTGCGCGAGCGCATGACGACGCAGGACGTCGAGGCGATCACGCCGCAGACGCTGATCAACATCCGCCCCGTCGTGGCCTCCATCAAGGAGTTCTTCGGGACGAGCCAGCTGTCGCAGTTCATGGACCAGAACAACCCGCTCGCTGGCCTGACGCACAAGCGGCGTCTGTCGGCCCTCGGCCCGGGTGGTCTGTCCCGCGACCGCGCCGGCATGGAGGTCCGTGACGTCCACCCGTCGCACTACGGCCGCATGTGCCCGATCGAGACCCCGGAAGGCCCGAACATCGGCCTGATCGGCTCGCTCGCCTCGTACGGGCGGATCAACCCGTTCGGCTTCATCGAGACGCCCTACCGCCGGGTCATCAACGGCCGGGTCACCGACGACGTCGAGTACCTGACCGCGGACGACGAGGACCGGCACGTCATCGCCCAGGCGAACACGCCGCTCGCGGCCGACGGCACGTTCGTCACCGACCGCGTCCTCGTGCGCATCAAGGGTGGGGAGACCGACGACGTCCTCGCGACGAACGTCGACTACATGGACGTCTCGCCGCGCCAGATGGTGTCGGTCGCGACCGCGCTCATCCCGTTCCTCGAGCACGACGACGCGAACCGCGCGCTCATGGGCGCGAACATGCAGCGCCAGGCCGTGCCGCTCGTGCGCTCCGAGCTGCCGCTCGTGGGCACCGGCATGGAGCGTCGTGCCGCCGTCGACGCGGGCGACGTCATCGTGGCGACCAAGCCCGGTGTCGTGTCCGAGGTGTCGGCCGACCTGGTCACCGTCATCAACGACGACGGCACCACGTCGACGTACCGGGCGCAGAAGTTCCAGCGCTCCAACCAGGGCACGAGCTACAACCAGCGCGTGATCGTGGACGAGGGCCAGCGCGTCGAGGTCGGCTCGGTGCTCGGCGACGGCCCGGCGACGGACGAGGGCGAGCTCGCGCTCGGCCGCAACCTGCTCGTCGCGTTCATGTCGTGGGAGGGCCACAACTACGAGGACGCGATCATCCTCAGCCAGCGCCTCGTGCAGGACGACGTCCTGTCCTCGATCCACATCGAGGAGCACGAGGTCGACGCGCGCGACACCAAGCTCGGCCCGGAGGAGATCACGCGGGACATCCCGAACGTCTCCGAGGAGGCCCTGGCGGACCTCGACGAGCGCGGGATCATCCGCATCGGCGCCGAGGTCGCGGCCGGCGACATCCTGGTCGGCAAGGTCACGCCCAAGGGCGAGACCGAGCTGACCCCGGAGGAGCGACTGCTTCGTGCGATCTTCGGCGAGAAGGCGCGCGAGGTCCGTGACACGTCCCTCAAGGTGCCCCACGGCGAGTCGGGCACGGTCATCGGCGTGCGCGAGTTCAACCGCGAGGACGGCGACGAGCTGCCCGCCGGCGTGAACCAGCTGGTCCGCGTGTACATCGCCCAGCGGCGCAAGATCACGGACGGCGACAAGCTCGCCGGCCGTCACGGCAACAAGGGCGTCATCTCGAAGATCCTGCCGGTCGAGGACATGCCGTTCCTCGCCGACGGGACGCCGGTGGACGTCATCCTCAACCCGCTCGGCGTGCCCGGTCGTATGAACGTCGGCCAGGTGCTCGAGACCCACCTCGGGTGGGTCGCCAAGCAGGGCTGGGACATCTCGCTCGCCGAGGGCGACGACCTGTCCTGGCGCGAGGACGTCCCCGAGATCGCGGCGAAGGCGGAGCCCAACACGCCCGTCGCGACCCCGGTGTTCGACGGCCTGCAGGAGAACGCGCTCACGGGTCTGCTGTCGACCACGCTGCCGAACCGCGACGGTGTCCGCACCGTGGGCGGCGACGGCAAGGCGCAGCTCTTCGACGGCCGCTCCGGCGAGCCGTTCCCGGCGCCCGTCTCGGTCGGCTACATGTACATCCTGAAGCTGCACCACCTGGTGGACGACAAGATCCACGCGCGCTCGACGGGTCCGTACTCGATGATCACGCAGCAGCCGCTCGGTGGTAAGGCGCAGTTCGGCGGACAGCGTTTCGGCGAGATGGAGGTGTGGGCGCTCGAGGCCTACGGCGCGGCGTACACGCTGCAGGAGCTCCTCACCATCAAGTCCGACGACGTCCCCGGCCGTGTGAAGGTGTACGAGGCCATCGTCAAGGGCGAGAACATCCCCGACTCGGGCATCCCGGAGTCCTTCAAGGTGCTCCTCAAGGAGATGCAGTCGCTGTGCCTGAACGTGGAGGTCCTCTCCTCGGACGGCACCACGGTCGAGATGCGCGAGTCCGACGACGAGGTGTACCGCGCCGCGGAGGAGCTCGGGATCGACCTGTCGCGTCGCCCGAACGCCTCCAGCGTCGAAGAGATCTGACGAACGCGACCCGGCCGTGCGCCGTCCTGCACGACGCCGGCCGGGCCGCCCCCACCGCTCCAGACATTCCCTGCACTGTTCACCACCGGGGCCACGGCCCCACGGTGAGACGAAGGAAGTAGGAAACCTTGCTCGACGTCAACGTCTTCGACGAGCTGCGCATCGGCCTGGCCACGGCCGACGACATCCGTGCCTGGTCGCACGGCGAGGTCAAGAAGCCCGAGACCATCAACTACCGCACCCTCAAGCCCGAGAAGGACGGACTCTTCTGCGAGAAGATCTTCGGCCCCACCCGGGACTGGGAGTGCTACTGCGGCAAGTACAAGCGCGTGCGCTTCAAGGGCATCATCTGCGAGCGCTGCGGCGTCGAGGTGACGCGCTCGAAGGTCCGCCGTGAGCGCATGGGCCACATCGAGCTCGCCGCGCCCGTCACGCACATCTGGTTCTTCAAGGGTGTGCCGAGTCGCCTCGGCTACCTGCTGGACCTCGCCCCGAAGGACCTGGAGAAGGTCATCTACTTCGCGGCCTACATGATCACGTGGGTCGACGTCGAGGGCCGCCAGGAAGACCTCCCGAACCTCCAGAACGAGATCGACCTGGAGCGCAAGGAGATCGAGAACCGGCGCGACAACGACATCAACACCCGCGCCACCAAGCTCGAGGCCGACCTGGCCGAGCTCGAGGCCGAGGGTGCCAAGGCCGACGCGCGCCGCAAGGTCCGCGACTCGGCCGAGCGCGAGATGGCGCAGATCCGCAAGCGTTCCGACGCGGAGCTCGACCGCCTCGACCAGGTGTGGGACCGGTTCAAGAACCTCAAGGTCGCCGACCTCGAGGGCGACGAGCTGCTCTACCGCCAGCTCCAGGACCGTTACGGCAGCTACTTCGAGGGCTCGATGGGCGCCGCGGCGATCCAGAAGCGCCTCGAGAGCTTCGACCTGGACGCCGAGGCGGAGTCGCTGCGCGAGATCATCCGCACCGGCAAGGGCCAGCGCAAGACCCGCGCCCTCAAGCGCCTCAAGGTCGTCAACGCGTTCCTCACGACCACCAACTCGCCCACGGCGATGGTGCTCGACGCCGTCCCGGTCATCCCGCCGGACCTGCGCCCGATGGTGCAGCTCGACGGTGGCCGGTTCGCGACGTCGGACCTCAACGACCTGTACCGCCGCGTCATCAACCGCAACAACCGCCTGAAGCGTCTGCTCGACCTCGGTGCGCCCGAGATCATCGTGAACAACGAGAAGCGCATGCTCCAGGAGGCCGTGGACTCGCTCTTCGACAACGGTCGCCGCGGCCGCCCGGTCACGGGCCCCGGCAACCGTCCGCTGAAGTCGATCTCGGACATGCTCAAGGGCAAGCAGGGCCGGTTCCGCCAGAACCTGCTCGGCAAGCGCGTCGACTACTCGGGCCGTTCGGTCATCGTCGTCGGCCCGCAGCTCAAGCTGCACCAGTGCGGCCTGCCGAAGCAGATGGCGCTCGAGCTGTTCAAGCCGTTCGTCATGAAGCGTCTGGTGGACCTCAACCACGCGCAGAACATCAAGTCCGCGAAGCGCATGGTCGAGCGTGCCCGCCCGGTCGTGTGGGACGTGCTCGAAGAGGTCATCACCGAGCACCCGGTGCTGCTGAACCGTGCGCCCACGCTGCACCGTCTCGGCATCCAGGCGTTCGAGCCGCAGCTCGTCGAGGGCAAGGCCATCCACCTGCACCCGCTCGTATGCGCCGCGTTCAACGCGGACTTCGACGGCGACCAGATGGCGGTCCACCTGCCCCTGTCGGCGGAGGCGCAGGCCGAGGCCCGCGTGCTCATGCTGTCGAGCAACAACATCCTGAAGCCGTCGGACGGCCGTCCGGTCACCATGCCCTCGCAGGACATGATCATCGGTCTGTTCCACCTGACGAACGAGCACCAGGGCGCCGAGGGCGAGGGCCGGGCGTTCAGCTCGGTCGCCGAGGCGATCATGGCGTTCGACCAGGGCACGCTCGACCTCAACTCCGAGATCAAGCTGCGGATCCCGGACCTGGTCCTGGACCCGGCGACGGCGCCCGAGGGCTACGTGCCCGGCGAGCCGTTCCTGTACACGACGACGCTCGGCCGCGCGATCTTCAACGACACGCTGCCGGTCGACTACCCGTACGTGAACGAGATCGTCGACAAGAAGCGTCTGTCGACGATCGTGAACGAGCTCGCGGAGCGCTACCCCAAGGTGGACGTGGCCGCGTCGCTCGACGCGCTCAAGGAGGCCGGCTTCCGCTGGGCCACCCGTTCGGGTGTCACCATCGCGATCTCCGACGTCGCGACGCCGTCCGAGAAGCCGGCGATCCTCGCCGAGCACGAGGAGCGTGCGCTCAAGGTCCAGCAGCAGTACGACAAGGGTCTGATCACCGACGACGAGCGCCGTCAGGAGCTCATCGAGATCTGGACCCAGGCCACCGACAAGGTCGCGACGGCGATGCGGGAGTCCTTCCCGGAGCGCAACACGGTCTTCACGATGGTCGGCTCGGGTGCGCGTGGTAACTGGATGCAGGTGCGTCAGATCGCCGGTATGCGCGGTCTCGTGGCGAACCCGAAGGGCGAGATCATCCCGCGCCCGATCAAGTCCAACTACCGCGAGGGCCTGTCCGTCCTCGAGTACTTCATCGCGACCCACGGTGCCCGCAAGGGCCTCGCGGACACCGCGCTGCGTACCGCGGACTCCGGCTATCTCACGCGTCGTCTCGTCGACGTGTCGCAGGACGTCATCATCCGTGAGGACGACTGCGGCACCGAGCGCGGGCTCCCGCTGCCGGTCGCCGAGAAGGTCGGCGACACCCTGGTCCGCCACCCCAAGGTGGAGACCAGCGTGTACGCGCGCAGCCTCGCCTCGGACGTCGAGGACGCCGACGGCAACGTCGTCGCCCACGCGGGCGAGGACGTCGGCGACGTGCTCATCGAGCGCCTCCTCGAGGCCGGGGTCACGGAGGTCAAGGTCCGTTCGGTCCTGACCTGCGAGTCCCGCGTCGGCACGTGCGCGAAGTGCTACGGCCGCTCGCTCGCGACCGGCAAGCTCGTCGACATCGGCGAGGCCGTCGGCATCATCGCGGCGCAGTCGATCGGTGAGCCCGGCACGCAGCTGACGATGCGCACGTTCCACACGGGTGGTGTCGCCTCCGCGGAGGACATCACGCAGGGTCTGCCGCGTGTCACCGAGCTCTTCGAGGCCCGGACCCCGAAGGGCGAGAGCCCCATCGCGGAGTTCTCGGGTCGCGTCGCGATCGACGACACCGAGCGCACCCGCCGGATCGTGCTCACGCCCGACGACGGCTCCGAGGAGATCGCCTACGCCGTCAGCAAGCGCTCGCGCCTGCTGGTGAACGACAGCGACCACGTCGAGGTCGGCACCCAGCTCGTCCAGGGCGCCGTCGACCCGAAGAAGGTGCTGCGCATCCTCGGCCCGCGTGCCACGCAGAAGCACCTGGTCGACGAGGTGCAGGAGGTCTACCGCTCCCAGGGCGTGGACATCCACGACAAGCACATCGAGGTCATCGTGCGGCAGATGCTGCGTCGCGTGACCGTGCTCGACTCGGGCGACTCGCAGCTCCTTCCGGGCGAGCTCGCCGAGCGTGCCCGGTTCGAGGACGCGAACCGTCGTGCGGTCGCCGAGGGCGGTCAGCCGGCCTCGGGTCGTCCGGAGCTCATGGGCATCACGAAGGCGTCGCTCGCGACCGACTCGTGGCTGTCCGCGGCCTCCTTCCAGGAGACCACGCGCGTCCTCACGGAGGCGTCCATGAGCGGTCGTCGTGACCCGCTGCTGGGCCTCAAGGAGAACGTCATCCTCGGTAAGCTCATCCCCGCCGGCACGGGTCTCCCGCGCTACCGCGACGTGGACGTCGAGCCGACCGAGCAGGCGCGCGCCGAGCTGTTCCCGACGTTCGGGTACGACGAGATCGACTTCTCGCCGCTCGGCATGGGCACGGGCGAGGCGATCCCGCTCGACGACATCGACTTCGGCGACTTCCGCTGACGTCGACCCGTCATCACCCCGAGGGGCCTGCCGCGTGCGGTGGGCCCCTCGGGCGCGTCCGGGGAGCTCCCGGACGCCGGACGCGCGTGCACGTGCCGCCCGCCGTCGGGTAGGGTTTCCCGCTCTTTGACGCGGCTTGCACGGGCACGTAGACTTGACGACTGTTGCCCGCGCCGTCGGGCCTGCTCTGATGCACCAGGGTGATCGGGACGATCTCGTATCGGTCCCTGACCGCCCGCCGACCCCGTCGGCGGCACCCGGTGCCCACTCGGATCTAGGCCTGATGTGAGCGCGCGGGCGATCTGCTCCGCCGGCCTGGCCGTCGCGGACAGACCATCGGGCCGGTGGAAAGTGGCTGTAGCAGCACCTGAGGTGCTGCTGGCGCCTCTGCTGCCGGCGCCCCAGACACAGACCACTGTCGAGGCAGCCGCCTCGAGCAGCTCGAGAAGACACGGAGACGTAGTGCCTACGATCCAGCAGCTCGTCCGCAAGGGGCGGACATCGAAGGCGTCGAAGTCCAAGACGCCCGCGCTCAAGGGTTCGCCCCAGCGCCGCGGTGTGTGCACGCGTGTGTACACCACCACCCCGAAGAAGCCGAACTCCGCGCTCCGCAAGGTCGCGCGCGTCAAGCTGTCCTCGGGCATCGAGGTCACGGCCTACATCCCCGGCGTCGGCCACAACCTGCAGGAGCACTCCATCGTGCTCGTCCGCGGTGGCCGTGTGAAGGACCTCCCGGGTGTCCGCTACAAGATCGTGCGCGGCGCGCTCGACACGCAGGGCGTGAAGAACCGCAAGCAGGCGCGCAGCCGCTACGGCGCGAAGAAGGAGAAGGCCTGATGCCTCGTAAGGGTCCGGCCCCCAAGCGGCCGCTCGTCGTCGACCCCGTCTACGGGTCGCCCATCGTCACCCAGCTCGTCAACAAGGTCCTGCGCGACGGCAAGAAGTCGACCGCCGAGGCCATCGTCTACGGCGCCCTCGAGGGCGTCCGGGCGAAGACCGACCAGGACCCGGTCGTCGTGCTCAAGCGCGCGCTCGACAACGTGCGTCCGGCGCTCGAGGTCAAGTCCCGCCGCGTCGGCGGTGCGACCTACCAGGTCCCGATCGAGGTCCGTCCCGCGCGTTCCACCACGCTCGCGCTGCGCTGGCTCACCGACTACTCGCGCGCTCGTCGCGAGAAGACGATGACCGAGCGCCTGACGAACGAGATCCTCGACGCCTCGAACGGCCTCGGTGCCGCGGTAAAGCGCCGCGAGGACATGCACAAGATGGCCGACTCGAACAAGGCCTTCGCGCACTACCGCTGGTAGTCCGCCCCGCGGCCCCGGCAACGCCGGGGCCGGGGAGGCTCCCGCACCATGCCGGCAGCTGCGCCCCCGCACCCACCCACGATCCAAGGGGTAAGACACCGTGGCACTTGACGTGCTGACCGACCTGAACAAGGTCCGCAACATCGGCATCATGGCGCACATCGATGCCGGCAAGACGACGACGACCGAGCGCATCCTGTACTACACGGGCGTCAACTACAAGATCGGCGAGACGCACGACGGTGCCTCGACGACCGACTGGATGGAGCAGGAGCAGGAGCGTGGCATCACGATCACGTCCGCTGCTGTGACCGCGTTCTGGAACAAGGGCAAGTCGAACGAGACGCAGATCAACGTCATCGACACGCCCGGTCACGTGGACTTCACGGTCGAGGTCGAGCGCTCGCTGCGCGTCCTCGACGGCGCGGTCGCCGTCTTCGACGGCAAGGAGGGCGTGGAGCCCCAGTCCGAGACGGTGTGGCGCCAGGCGGACAAGTACGAGGTCCCGCGCATCTGCTTCGTCAACAAGATGGACAAGCTCGGCGCCGACTTCTACTTCACCGTCGACACGATCGTCAACCGCCTCAAGGCGAAGCCGCTGGTCATCCAGCTCCCGATCGGGTCCGAGAACGACTTCATCGGCGTCGTCGACCTGGTCGAGATGCGTGCGCTCGTGTGGCGTGGCGAGACCCAGATGGGCGCCAAGTACGAGATCGAGGAGATCCCGGCCGACCTCGCGGAGAAGGCCGAGCAGTACCGCTCGGAGCTCCTGGAGGCCGTCGCCGAGGCCGACGACGAGCTGCTCGAGAAGTTCCTCGGCGGCGAGGAGCTGACGATCCCCGAGATCAAGGCGGGGATCCGCAAGCTCACGATCGCCGGCGACGCGTTCCCGGTCCTGTGCGGCTCGGCGTTCAAGAACAAGGGCGTCCAGCCCATGCTCGACGCCGTGGTCGACTACCTCCCGTCGCCGCTCGACGTCCCGGCCATCCAGGGCCACGACGTCAAGGACCCCGAGGTCGTCATCGAGCGTCACGCGGACGCCACGGAGCCGTTCTCGGCCCTCGCGTTCAAGATCGCCGCGCACCCGTTCTTCGGCAAGCTCACCTTCATCCGCGTCTACTCGGGCAAGGTGACGCAGGGCGCCCAGGTCGTGAACTCGACCAAGGGCAAGAAGGAGCGCATCGGGAAGATCTTCCAGATGCACGCCAACAAGGAGAACCCCGTCGACGAGGCGACCGCCGGTCACATCTACGCGTTCATCGGTCTCAAGGACGTCACCACCGGTGACACCCTGTCCGACCCGAACGCGCAGGTCATCCTCGAGTCGATGACGTTCCCGGAGCCGGTCATCGACGTGGCCATCGAGCCGAAGACGAAGGCCGACCAGGAGAAGCTCTCGACGGCGATCCAGAAGCTCGCCGAGGAGGACCCGACGTTCCGCGTCCGCCTGGACGACGAGACCGGCCAGACCGTCATCGGCGGCATGGGCGAGCTCCACCTCGACATCCTCGTGGACCGCATGCGCCGCGAGTTCAAGGTCGAGGCGAACGTCGGCAAGCCGCAGGTCGCGTACCGCGAGACCATCCGCCGCACGGTGGAGAAGGTCGACTACACGCACAAGAAGCAGACCGGTGGTTCGGGCCAGTTCGCCAAGGTCCAGGTGACCTTCGAGCCGCTCGACACGTCCGAGGGCGAGCTCTACGAGTTCAACAACGCCGTGACGGGTGGTCGCATCCCGCGCGAGTACATCCCCTCCGTCGACGCCGGCATCCAGTCCGCGCTGCAGCAGGGTGTCCTCGCGGGCTTCCCGCTCGTGGGCGTCAAGGCCACGCTGCTCGACGGGGCGTACCACGAGGTCGACTCGTCCGAGATGGCGTTCAAGATCGCCGGCTCGATGGTCCTCAAGGAGGGCGTCAAGCGGGCGGACCCGGCTCTGCTCGAGCCGATCATGGCCGTCGAGGTGCGTACGCCCGAGGAGTACATGGGTGACGTCATCGGCGACATCAACTCGCGTCGCGGCATGATCCAGTCGATGGAGGACGCCACCGGCGTCAAGGTCGTCCGTGCCCAGGTGCCGCTGTCGGAGATGTTCGGCTACATCGGGGACCTGCGTTCCAAGACGCAGGGCCGCGCGGTGTACTCGATGCAGTTCGACAGCTACGCCGAGGTTCCTCGGAACGTCGCGGACGAGATCATCAAGAAGACCCGGGGCGAGTGAGTCCCCACAGGTCGACCACCTAGAATCACCACATCAACCTGTAGCGACGCGCTCCGGCGCACCTACCCCGAGTCCCAGGAGGACCCCAGTGGCTAAGGCCAAGTTCGAGCGGACCAAGCCGCACGTCAACATCGGCACGATCGGTCACGTCGACCACGGCAAGACGACGCTGACGGCGGCCATCTCGAAGACGCTCGCGGACACGTACCCCGACCTGCCGGCGAACGTGCAGCGCAACTTCGACGAGATCGACGCGGCGCCCGAGGAGAAGCAGCGCGGCATCACGATCAACATCGCGCACATCGAGTACGAGACGCCGAAGCGCCACTACGCGCACGTCGACGCCCCGGGTCACGCCGACTACATCAAGAACATGATCACCGGTGCCGCCCAGATGGACGGCGCGATCCTGGTGGTCGCCGCGACCGACGGCCCGATGGCCCAGACGCGTGAGCACGTCCTGCTCGCCCGCCAGGTCGGCGTGCCCTACCTGCTCGTGGCGCTCAACAAGGCCGACATGGTCGACGACGAGGAGATCCTCGAGCTCGTCGAGATGGAGGTCCGTGAGCTCCTCTCCTCGCAGGGCTTCGACGGTGACGACGCGCCGGTCGTGCGCGTCTCGGGTCTGAAGGCGCTCGAGGGCGACCCCGAGTGGACCAAGAAGGTCCTGGAGCTCATGGAGGCCGTGGACGAGAACGTTCCCGAGCCCGTCCGCGAGCTCGACAAGCCGTTCCTCATGCCGATCGAGGACGTCTTCACGATCACCGGTCGTGGCACCGTCGTCACCGGCAAGGTCGAGCGTGGCACGCTCGCCATCAACTCCGAGGTCGAGATCGTCGGCATCCGCCCGGCGCAGAAGACCACGGTCACCGGTATCGAGACGTTCCACAAGCAGATGGACGAGGCGCAGGCCGGCGACAACACCGGTCTCCTGCTCCGCGGCATCAAGCGCGAGGACGTCGAGCGCGGCCAGGTCGTCGTGAAGCCGGGTTCGATCACGCCGCACACCAACTTCGAGGCTCAGGTCTACATCCTGGGCAAGGACGAGGGCGGCCGTCACAACCCGTTCTACTCGAACTACCGTCCGCAGTTCTACTTCCGGACCACGGACGTCACCGGCGTCATCACGCTGCCCGAGGGCACCGAGATGGTCATGCCCGGCGACAACACCGAGATGACGGTCGAGCTCATCCAGCCGATCGCCATGGAGGAGGGCCTCGGCTTCGCCATCCGTGAGGGTGGCCGCACCGTGGGCTCGGGCCGTGTCACCAAGATCCTCAAGTGATCTGAGCTGACCTGCCCGCGCGGGCTCGTCCCGCGCACCCGGTGGTTTCACGAGGGCCCCGGCACCGTCCGTGTGCCGGGGCCCTCGTGCGCCGACGGACGTCACACCACGCCGATTGGCGTCGACGGCGGTCCGTGTGGCAGACTAGTCCAGTTGCCTGTTACAGGTGCGCTCCTTCATGTATCGAACAGTGTGTTGAACCGCGGTGGCGGGTCTCTCTGACCCGGCCGGGCGCCGACTCTGCTGGACGACGCAGATCGAGCCCCGTGGAACACATGTTTCGAGCAGGCGAGCGCACGTTGAGGGACGTCGTCGCAGCCCTGGGCCTGAGCCCGGGGGAGCGTGACACCCGAAAACCACGGCCCCAGTACCCAGGTGGTACGCGCCGAGGTGCGTCGCACTAAGCGACACGCCCGAGCGCGGGGGTCGGACAGACATAGCGGTTCGAGAGAGAGAGTCAGACGACGCCATGGCGGGACAGAAGATCCGCATCCGGCTCAAGTCCTACGACCACGAGGTCATCGACAGTTCGGCGCGCAAGATCGTCGACACGGTGACCCGCGCTGGTGCGACGGTCGTGGGTCCGGTGCCGCTGCCGACCGAGAAGAACGTGTTCGTCGTGATCCGGTCGCCTCACAAGTACAAGGACAGCCGCGAGCACTTCGAGATGCGGACGCACAAGCGTCTCATCGACATCATCGACCCCACGCCGAAGGCGGATGACTCGCTCATGCGACTCGACCTGCCGGCCGACGTGAACATCGAGATCAAGCTCTGAGGCTGGGGAGGAGACGACAATGACCACCCAGCAGAACGAGCGCGCCGTCAAGGCCGTCCTCGGCACCAAGCTCGGCATGACCCAGACCTGGGACGAGAACGGGCGCCTCGTGCCCGTGACCGTCGTCCAGGTCGGTTCGAACGTCGTGACGCAGGTGCGCACGCAGGACGCGGACGGCTACAGCGCCGTCCAGCTCGCCTTCGGCCAGATCGACCCGCGCAAGGTGACGCAGCCCCTCAAGGGCCACTTCGAGAAGGCCGGCGTCACGCCGCGCCGTCACGTCGCCGAGGTCCGCACGCCGGACGCCGCCGAGTACCAGCTCGGCCAGGAGCTCACCGCCGAGGTGTTCGACGCCGGCCAGCTGGTCGACGTCGTGGGCACCACGAAGGGCAAGGGCACCGCGGGCGTCATGAAGCGTCACGGCTTCAAGGGCGTCAGCGCCTCGCACGGTTCGCACCGCAACCACCGCAAGCCCGGCTCGATCGGCGGGGCATCCACCCCGTCGCGCGTCTTCAAGGGCCTGCGCATGGCCGGTCGTATGGGCCACGACCGCCAGACCACCCAGAACCTGACCGTCTACAAGGTCGACGCCGACAAGGGCCTGCTGCTCGTCAAGGGTGCCGTGCCCGGCCCCAAGGGCGGCGTCGTCCTCGTCCGCACCGCGGCCAAGAGCGCCGTGAAGGAGGCCTGACCGTCATGGCCACGCTCACCGTCGACGTCCTGGACCCGAAGGGCAAGAAGGCCGGCACCGCCGACCTTCCCGCCGAGGTGTTCGACGTCCAGACCAACATCCCGCTGATCCACCAGGTGGTCGTCGCGCAGCTCGCCGCGGCCCGCCAGGGCACCCACGACACGAAGTCTCGTGGCGAGGTCTCGGGTGGTGGCCGGAAGCCGTACAAGCAGAAGGGCACCGGCCGCGCCCGTCAGGGCTCGACCCGTGCGCCGCAGTTCGCCGGGGGTGGCGTCGTCCACGGCCCGACCCCGCGCGACTACAGCCAGCGGACGCCCAAGAAGATGAAGTCCGCCGCGCTGCGCGGTGCACTGTCCGACCGCGCCCGCGCGGGTCGCGTGCACGTCGTGACCGGCTTCGGCATCGAGGACGCCCCGTCGACCCGCGCCGCCGTCGCCGTGCTCACGACCGTGTCGTCCCGGCGCCACGTGCTCGTCGTGCACGAGCGTGGCGACGAGCTCGCGGTCAAGTCGCTGCGGAACGTGGAGCAGGTCCACCTGCTCCCGGCCGACCAGCTCAACACGTACGACGTCCTGATCTCGGACGACGTGGTGTTCACCCAGGGTGCGCTCGAGGCGTTCCTCGCCGGCCCGCCCACGGGCCGCTCGGTGAAGGCCGTCGCGTCGGGTTCCGAGGCCGCGGACAACGCTGAGGAGACCGAGAAGTGACCACCGTGCAGAAGGACCCGCGCGACATCCTGATCGCGCCGGTCGTCTCCGAGAAGAGCTACGGGCTCCTGGACGAGGGCAAGTACACGTTCCTCGTGGACCCCCGCGCCAACAAGACCGAGATCAAGATCGCTGTCGAGAAGGTCTTCTCGGTCAAGGTCGCGTCGGTCAACACCATCAACCGCAAGGGCAAGACCCGTCGCACGCGGTTCGGCATCGGCAAGCGCAAGGACACGAAGCGCGCGATCGTCACCCTCCGCGAGGGCACGATCGACATCTTCGGCTGAGCCGGACGAGAGGCAAGTGAGGACAGACCCCGATGGGAATCCGTAAGTACAAGCCGACAACGCCGGGCCGTCGTGGCTCGAGCGTGGCCGACTTCGCCGAGATCACGCGTTCGACGCCCGAGAAGTCGCTCGTCCGTCCGCTCTCCAAGAGCGGCGGCCGCAACAGCTCGGGTCGTATCACGACGCGCCACAAGGGCGGTGGCCACAAGCGCCAGTACCGCGTCATCGACTTCCGTCGCCATGACAAGGACGGCGTGCCGGCCACGGTCGCGCACATCGAGTACGACCCCAACCGCACCGCGCGCATCGCGCTCCTGCACTACGCGGACGGCGAGAAGCGCTACATCATCGCGCCGACCAAGCTGCGTCAGGGCGACCGCATCGAGAACGGTGCGGGCGCGGACATCAAGCCCGGCAACAACCTGCCGCTGCGCAACATCCCGACCGGTACGGTCATCCACGCGATCGAGCTGCGGCCCGGTGGCGGCGCGAAGATCGCCCGTTCGGCCGGCACGAGCGTCCAGCTCGTCGCCAAGGACGGGCCTACGCCCAGCTGCGCATGCCGTCCGGTGAGATCCGCAACGTCGACCTGCGCTGCCGCGCCACGGTCGGCGAGGTGAGCAACGCCGAGCAGTCGAACATCAACTGGGGCAAGGCCGGCCGCATGCGCTGGAAGGGCAAGCGCCCGACCGTCCGTGGTGTCGCCATGAACCCGGTCGACCACCCGCACGGTGGTGGTGAGGGCAAGACGTCCGGTGGACGTCACCCGGTGAGCCCCTGGGGCCAGCCGGAGGGCCGTACCCGCCGTCCCAACAAGCCGAGCGACAAGCTGATCGTCCGCCGTCGCCGCACCGGCAAGAAGCGCTGATAGGAGCCTGACAGATGCCTCGTAGCCTGAAGAAGGGCCCTTCGTCGACGACCACCTTCAGAAGAAGGTGGACGTGCAGAACGAGAAGGGGACCAAGAACGTCATCAAGACGTGGTCCCGTCGGTCGGTCATCACGCCCGACTTCCTCGGCCACACCTTCGCCGTGCACGACGGTCGCAAGCACACCCCGGTGTTCGTCACCGAGGCGATGGTCGGCCACAAGCTCGGCGAGTTCGCGCCCACGCGGACGTTCCGCGGCCACGTGAAGGACGACAAGAAGGGTCGTCGCCGCTGAGCGCAGCGCGCCGGGCCCAGCCCGACGACGCAGCGACAGCGCAGCGACGGACCTGACGGTCGTCGAGAGACAAGAAGGTAGGACAGCAATGGAAGCCAAGGCGCAGGCGCGGTTCGTCCGTGTCACGCCCCAGAAGGCCCGGCGCGTCGTGGACCTCATCCGTGGCAAGCAGGCCTCCGAGGCCGTGGCGGTGCTCAAGTTCGCGCCGCAGGCCGCGAGCGAGCCGGTCCGCAAGGTCGTGGAGTCCGCGATCGCGAACGCACGGGTGAAGGCCGACCGCGCGAGCCAGGCGTTCGACGAGCAGCAGCTCGTCGTGACCGCCGCGTTCGTCGACGAGGGGCCGACGCTCAAGCGGTTCCGTCCGCGGGCGCAGGGTCGTGCGAGCCAGATCCTCAAGCGGACCAGCCACATCACCGTGGTCGTGGCTCCGCGTGACGACGAGAAGGGAAGGGCCCGATAGTGGGACAGAAGGTTCACCCGCTGGGGTACCGACTCGGCATCACCACCGACCACCGGTCGCGCTGGTTCGCCGACAGCACGAAGCCCGGCCAGCGGTACCGCGACTACGTCCAGGAGGACGTGAAGATCCGCAAGCTCATGAGCACGGGTCTCGAGCGCGCGGGCATCGCCAAGGTCGAGATCGAGCGCACGCGTGACCGCGTCCGCGTGGACATCCACACGGCGCGTCCGGGCATCGTCATCGGCCGCCGCGGCGCCGAGGCGGACCGCCTGCGCGGCGAGCTCGAGAAGCTCACCGGCAAGCAGGTCCAGCTCAACATCCTCGAGGTCAAGAACCCCGAGATCGACGCCCAGCTCGTCGCGCAGGGCATCGCCGAGCAGCTCGCGAGCCGTGTGTCGTTCCGTCGTGCGATGCGCAAGGGCATGCAGTCCGCGCAGCGCGCCGGCGCGAAGGGCATCCGCGTGCAGTGCTCGGGTCGTCTGGGCGGCGCCGAGATGAGCCGGTCGGAGTTCTACCGCGAGGGCCGTGTGCCGCTGCACACGCTCCGCGCGAACATCGACTACGGCTTCTACGAGGCCCGCACCACCTTCGGCCGGATCGGCGTGAAGGTGTGGATCTACAAGGGCGACATGACCGAGAAGGAGTTCGCTGCGCAGCAGGCGTCCTCCGCCGGTCGTCCGGCCCGTGGTGGCCGTGGCGAGCGTGGCGGCGACCGTCCGCGCGGCGGCCGTCGTAACGACCGTCCCGCCGCCGGCGCGCCGGCTGCGGCTGAGGCCCCCGCCGCCTCCTCGGCTCCCGCCGAGGCGACGGAGTCGGCCCCCGAGTCCGGAACGGAGGCCTGAGTCATGCTGATCCCCCGCAGGCTCAAGCACCGCAAGCAGCACCACCCGAAGCGCTCCGGCGCGGCCAAGGGTGGCACCACGATCTCGTTCGGCGACTACGGCATCCAGGCTCTTGAGCCCGCCTACGTCACCAACCGCCAGATCGAGGCTGCTCGTATCGCCATGACCCGCCACATCAAGCGTGGTGGCAAGGTCTGGATCAACATCTACCCCGACCGTCCGCTGACCAAGAAGCCGGCGGAGACCCGTATGGGTTCCGGTAAGGGTTCCCCGAGTGGTGGGTCGCCAACGTCAAGCCCGGACGCATCGTGTTCGAGCTCGCCGGTGTCGACGAGGAACTGGCCCGCGAGGCCATGCGCCGTGCGATCCACAAGCTCCCGATGAAGTGCCGTTTCGTGGTGCGCGAGGGTGGTGCTAGCTGATGGCTATCGGTACCAAGGAGCTCGCGACGAGCGAGCTGGACACGTTCGACGACGAGAAGCTCGTCGCCGAGCTGAAGAAGGCCAAGGAAGAGCTGTTCAACCTTCGCTTCCAGTCGGCGACCGGGCAGCTCGACTCGACGGGTCGGCTCAAGGCGGTGCGCCGCGACATCGCGCGGATCTACACGATCCTGCGTGAGCGCGAGCTCGGCATCCGCACGGCCCCGAGCGCGAGCGAGTGAGTGAGGCTGAGATGAGCGAGAAGACACAGCAGACCGACGAGACCGCAGCCGAGGAGCACCGCGCTCACCGCAAGACGCGCCGCGGCTACGTCGTCAGCGACAAGATGGACAAGACCGTCGTGATCGCCGTCGAGGACCGGGTCAAGCACCCTCTACGGCAAGGTCATGCGTCGCACGAGCAAGGTCAAGGCCCACGACGAGCAGAACTCTGCCGGCGTCGGTGACCTCGTCCTGATCATGGAGACCCGGCCGCTGTCCGCCACCAAGCGGTGGCGCGTGGTCGAGATCCTCGAGAAGGCCAAGTAGTCGCTGACCCGCCGCCCCGCGGCGGGACGCCGCCGGCTCCGGCCGGCCGTGCGCAAGCACGGCCGGCCCGTCGGCACCACAGACCACTATCCGTTCGGCAAGGCTCGCCGCGAGGCGAGAACCGGCTCGACAACAGGAGTTCACTGACATGATCCAGCAGGAGTCGCGACTTCGGGTCGCCGACAACACGGGTGCCAAGGAGATCCTCTGCATCCGTGTTCTCGGCGGTTCCGGCCGTCGCTACGCCGGAATCGGCGACGTCATCGTCGCCACCGTCAAGGACGCGATCCCGGGCGGCAACGTCAAGAAGGGCGACGTGGTCAAGGCCGTCGTCGTCCGCACCGTCAAGGAGCGTCGTCGTCCCGACGGGTCCTACATCAAGTTCGACGAGAACGCCGCCGTGATCCTCAAGAACGACGGCGACCCCCGTGGCACGCGCATCTTCGGCCCTGTCGGCCGTGAGCTCCGTGACAAGCGGTTCATGAAGATCATCTCGCTGGCGCCGGAGGTGCTCTGACCATGGCGAAGATCAAGAAGGGCGACCAGGTCCTCGTGATCGCTGGTCGCGACAAGGGCAAGACGGGCCGCGTCCTGGAGATCCTCAAGGACTCCGACCGCGTCATCGTCGAGGGTGTCCAGCGCGTCACCAAGCACACCAAGGTCGGCCAGAACGACCGCGGTACGCGCACGGGTGGCCTGGAGACCGTCGAGGCGCCGATCCACGTGTCCAACGTGATGGTCGTCGACCCGGAGACGAAGAAGGGGACCCGCGTCGGGTACCGCACCGAAGAGGTCGAGCGTGACGGCCGCAAGCGCACGGTTCGCGTGCGCGTCGCCAAGCGCTCCGGTAAGGACATCTGATGACCACTGAGACCACCGAGGCCCCGGTGACGACCGTCCCGCGCCTCAAGGAGCGCTACCGCAGCGAGATCGTCGCCGGCCTGCGCGAGGAGTTCGACCACGAGAACGTCAACCAGGTCGCTCGCGTGACCAAGGTCGTCGTGAACATGGGTGTCGGCGACGCCGCGAAGGACTCCAAGCTCATCGAGGGCGCGATCCGCGACCTGGCCCTGATCACGGGTCAGAAGCCGCAGGTCACGCGTGCCCGCAAGTCCATCGCGCAGTTCAAGCTGCGTGAGGGCATGCCGATCGGTGCGCACACCACGCTGCGCGGCGACCGGATGTGGGAGTTCCTCGACCGCCTGCTGTCGCTCGCGCTCCCGCGCATCCGGGACTTCCGCGGTCTGTCGGACAAGCAGTTCGACGGGCACGGGAACTACACGTTCGGCCTCACGGAGCAGTCCATGTTCCACGAGATCGACCAGGACAAGATCGACCGCGTCCGCGGCATGGACATCACGATCGTGACGACCGCGACGACGGATGCCGAGGGTCGTTCCCTGCTGCGCCGTCTCGGCTTCCCGTTCAAGGAGAACTGACATGGCGAAGAAGGCCCTGATCAACAAGGCGGCCGCGAAGCCCAAGTTCGCGGTCCGCGCCTACACCCGGTGCCAGCGGTGCGGTCGTCCGCACTCGGTGTACCGCAAGTTCGGTCTCTGCCGCGTGTGCCTTCGCGAGATGGCGCACCGTGGCGAGCTCCCCGGCGTCACCAAGAGCAGCTGGTAACGACTACGTCGCAGGTCCGTGCGGAACCGGCGGGACGAACGTCCTGCACGACCGTGGCGGATACCCCGACGAGGAAGGGCTGAAGCCCAATGACCATGACCGACCCGATCGCAGACATGCTCACGCGTCTGCGGAACGCGAACTCGGCCCACCACGACACGGTGACCATGCCGTTCTCGAAGCTGAAGTCTCACATCGCTGAGATCCTCCAGGCCGAGGGCTACATCACCGGCTGGAGCGTCGAGGACGCTCCCGTGGGCAAGAACCTCACCATCACGCTCAAGTACGGCCCGAGCCGCGAGCGCGCCCTGTCGGGCGTCCGCCGCGTCTCGAAGCCGGGTCTGCGCGTGTACGCGAAGTCCACCAACCTGCCCAAGGTTCTCGGCGGCCTCGGCGTGGCGATCCTGTCCACGTCCTCCGGCCTCCTGACGGACCGTCAGGCCCAGTCGA
This sequence comes from Luteimicrobium album, assembly GCF_030161555.1. Taxonomy (GTDB): domain Bacteria; phylum Actinomycetota; class Actinomycetes; order Actinomycetales; family Cellulomonadaceae; genus Luteimicrobium; species Luteimicrobium album. The sequence continues at coordinate 451,188 of NZ_BSUK01000001.1, read as the reverse complement.
AGGGCGTGGGCGGGGAAGTCCTCGCCTTCGTCTGGTAACGGAAAGGAGATACGCCAATGTCTCGTATCGGCAAGATCCCCGTTCCGGTCCCGGCCGGCGTGGACGTCACCGTCAGCGGCGCGCTCGTGACCGTGAAGGGCCCCAAAGGCTCTCTCGAGCACACGATCCCCGCCCCCATCAAGGTCGAGCAGTCGGACGGCACCCTCGTGGTGACGCGTCCGGACGACGAGCGTGCCTCGCGCGCCCTGCACGGCCTGACCCGCACCCTGCTCGCGAACCTCGTCACCGGTGTGACCGAGGGCTACGAGAAGAAGCTCGAGATCGTCGGTACCGGTTACCGCGTGACGGCGAAGGGCTCGGACCTCGAGTTCGCGCTCGGCTTCTCGCACCCGGTGGTCGTCAAGGCCCCCGCCGGCATCACGTTCGCGGTCGAGAGCCCCACCAAGTTCTCGGTGAGCGGCATCGACAAGCAGCAGGTCGGCGAGGTCGCAGCGAACATCCGCAAGATCCGCAAGCCCGAGCCGTACAAGGGCAAGGGCGTGCGCTACGCCGGCGAGGTCGTCCGCCGCAAGGTCGGAAAGGCTGGTAAGTGATCATGGCTGTCACGGTCAAGGGCAAGGGCAAGCAGATCGCGCGCACGCGCCGTCACCTGCGCCTGCGCAAGAAGATCTCCGGCACCCCCGCCCGTCCGCGCCTCGTGGTGACGCGCTCGTCGCGTCACATCACGGCCCAGGTCGTCGACGACACCGTGGGGCACACCGTCGCGTCTGCCTCGTCGCTCGAGGCGGACCTGCGTGCGCTCGACGGCGACAAGTCCGCCAAGGCGCGCAAGGTCGGCGAGCTCGTCGCCCAGCGCGCGAAGGCGGCCGGTGTCGAGGCCGTCGTGTTCGACCGCGGCGGGAACAAGTACCACGGCCGGGTCGCGGCGGTGGCAGACGGCGCCCGTGAGGGTGGTCTGTCGCTGTGACGACGTACGCACGGAAGCAGAGGATTTTCTGATGGCTGCAGGGCAGCGCAACACCGGCGCCCCGGGCGCCGCTACCGAGGAGCGCTCGAACGAGCGCTCGAACGACCGGGGTGGCCGCCGCGGCGGCGACCGTCGGGACAACCGTCGTCAGGACGCCGAGAAGAACGCCTTCGTCGAGCGCGTCGTGACCATCAACCGCGTCTCCAAGGTCGTCAAGGGCGGCCGTCGCTTCAGCTTCACCGCGCTCGTCGTGGTGGGCGACGGTGACGGTACCGTCGGCGTCGGCTACGGGAAGGCCAAGGAGGTGCCCGCGGCGATCGCCAAGGGTGTCGAGGAGGCGAAGAAGAGCTTCTTCCGCGTCCCCCGCATCCAGGGCACCATCCCGCACCCCGTCCAGGGTGAGGCCGCGGCCGGCGTCGTGTTCCTCCGTCCGGCCGCTCCGGGTACCGGTGTCATCGCCGGCGGTCCGGTGCGCGCCGTGCTGGAGTGCGCGGGCATCCACGACGTCCTGAGCAAGTCGCTCGGCTCGTCGAACTCGATCAACATCGTGCACGCGACGGTCGCGGCGCTCCGTGGGCTCGAGGAGCCCGCTGCGGTCGCCGCCCGCCGTGGTCTGCCGCTCGAGGACGTGGCCCCGGCCGCGCTCCTGCGCTCGCAGGCCGCTGGTCGCGCCGACGCCGCGGCGAAGGTGGGTGCGTGATGGCTCGTCTCAAGGTGACCCAGACCAAGTCCGCCATCGGCGGCAAGCAGAATCAGCGTGACACGCTGCGGACCCTGGGCCTCAAGCGGATCGGCGACACCGCCGTGAAGGAGGACCGCCCGGAGATCCGCGGCATGGTCAAGACGGTGGCGCACCTCGTCGCCGTCGAGGAGGTCGAGTGATCATGGCCGAGAACAAGAACGACGACGTGACGCCGGAGACGGCCGAGGCGCCGAAGAAGCCGGCCCGCAAGGCCCCGGCGAAGAAGGCCGAGGCTTCGGCCGAGGCGACCCCGCCAAGAAGGCGCCGGCCCGCAAGCCGGCCGCCACGAAGGCGGAGGCCGCTGCTGAGGCGGAGGCGCCCAAGAAGCCCGCCGCCAAGGCGACCAAGGCCGCGGCGAAGCCCGAGCCCGAGGTCGGCGCCGGTGGCACCCTCAAGGTGCACCACCTTCGTCCGGCCCCCGGCGCCAAGACCGCCAAGACCCGCGTGGGTCGTGGTGAGGCGTCGAAGGGCAAGACGGCCGGCCGTGGTACCAAGGGCACGAAGGCCCGCTACCAGGTTCCGGAGCGCTTCGAGGGTGGGCAGATGCCCCTCCACATGCGCCTCCCGAAGCTGCGCGGCTTCAAGAACCCGTTCCGCGTCGAGTACCAGGTCGTGAACCTGGACAAGCTCGCGTCGCTGTACCCCGAGGGTGGCTCGGTCACCGTCGAGGACCTCGTCGCGAAGGGCGCGGTCCGCAAGGGCCAGCTCGTCAAGGTGCTCGGCACCGGCGAGCTCTCGGTGAAGCTCGACGTCGCGGTGGACGCGCTGTCGGGCTCGGCGAAGGACAAGATCCTCGCCGCCGGCGGTTCGGTCTCCGAGGACTGAGAGAATGACGGCCAGGGCCGGCGGTGCGCATGCGCCGTCGGCCCTGGTGTCTCTCCTGACCGGTGATCTGCCGGTCGACGCACCGGGCCCTAGGCTTCCGAGACGGATTGCGGGATCCTGGGCCAGAGCGGCTAAGGTGCCGACGGTGCGACGCACGCCACAGCGTGCCGCGTGACGGCCGACGACCTCGTCGGTCGCTGATGAACCCGCCCACGGCGGACCAGGAGGATAGGTGCTCAGCGCATTCGGCCGGGCTTTCCGGACGCCCGATCTGCGGCGCAAGCTGCTGTTCACGATCGCGATCATGGCGATCTTCCGGCTGGGCTCGTTCATCCCCACCCCGGGGTGAGCTACCCGAACGTCCAGCAGTGCATCGACGAGACGGCGGGCAACAGCGACCTGCTCGGCCTCGTCAACCTGTTCAGCGGCGGGGCGCTCCTCAAGCTGTCGGTGTTCGCGCTCGGGATCATGCCGTACATCACGGCGAGCATCATCGTGCAGCTCCTGCGCGTCGTGATCCCCGGTTCGAGGCCCTGCACAAGGAGGGCCAGTCCGGTACCGCGAAGCTCACGCAGTACACCCGCTACCTCACCATCGCGCTCGCGATCCTGCAGTCGACGACGATCATCACGACCGCGCGCACCGGTGTCCTCTTCCAGGGTTGCTCCCAGTCCGTCATCCCCGACGACTCGGTGGTCAACCTCGCGATCATGGTCATCACGATGACCGCCGGTACCGGCCTGATCATGTGGCTCGGTGAGCTCATCACCGAGCGCGGCGTGGGCAACGGCATGTCCCTGCTGATCTTCACCTCGATCGCCGCGAGCTTCCCGAGCGCGCTGTGGTCGATCGCCGGTGGCAACGGCGGAGTCGGCAAGTTCATCATCGTGATCGCGCTCTGCGTGGTCGTGGTCGGGCTCGTGGTCTTCGTCGAGCAGTCGCAGCGGCGGATCCCGGTGCAGTACGCCAAGCGCATGGTCGGACGGCGCATGTACGGCGGCTCGTCCACCTACATCCCGATCAAGATCAACATGGCGAACGTGATCCCGATCATCTTCGCGTCGTCGCTGCTGGCGATCCCGGGGCTGATCGCGCAGTTCGCCGACCAGTCCGCGGGCTGGGTCCAGTGGGTGACCCAGAACCTGGCGTCGACGAGCGCGCCGCTGCACCTCGTGCTCTACACGGTGCTGATCATCTTCTTCTGCTTCTTCTACACGGCGATCACGTTCAACCCGGACGAGGTCGCGGACAACATGAAGACGTACGGCGGCTTCATCCCCGGCATCCGCGCGGGCCGGCCGACCGCCGAGTACCTCGACTACGTGATCACGCGCATCACCACGGCCGGCTCGCTGTACCTGGCGATCGTGGCGCTGATCCCGACGATCGCGTTCGTGCTGCTGAACGTGACGACGAACATCCCGTTCGGCGGCAGCTCGATCATCATCGTCGTCGGCGTGGGCCTCGAGACCGTCAAGCAGATCGACAGCCAGCTGCAGCAGCGGCACTACGAAGGGTTCCTCCGTTGAGCACACGTCTCGTCATCATGGGTCCGCAGGGCGCGGGCAAGGGCACGCAGGCGGCACGCCTGGCGGAGCACCTCGCCGTCCCTGCCATCTCGACGGGCGACATCTTCCGCGCCAACATCAAGGGCGGCACGGAGCTCGGTGTGCTGGCGCAGTCGTACACGGCCAAGGGCGAGCTCGTGCCCGACTCGGTCACGAACGACATGGTCCGCGACCGGCTCGCCCAGGAGGACGCGGTCGACGGCTTCATCCTCGACGGGTACCCGCGCAACGCGGCCCAGGTGACCGAGCTCGACGCGATCCTCGGTGACGCCGGCGTCGCGCTCGACGGCGTGATCGAGCTCGTGGCGGACCGCGACGAGCTCCTCGCCCGCCTGCGCAAGCGCGCGGAGATCGAGGGCCGCGAGGACGACACCGAGGAGGCGATCGCGCGCCGCCTCGACATCTACGCGGAGCAGACGGCGCCGCTCACCGACGCGTACGCCGAGCGCGGGCTGCTGGTCCGCGTGGACGGCATCGGCGAGATCGACGAGGTCACGCAGCGTCTCGTCGCGGCCCTGGACGGCCGGGTCTCCTGACTCCGCCTCCCGCCCCGGCACGGTCCGGGCGCGGGTGAGCAGGGAGGTGGCGAGCATGTTCGGACGCGACCACATCGAGTACAAGACACCTGACCAGGTGCGGCTGATGCGACGGGCCGGGCTGGTGGTGGCCGACGTCCACGCCGCGGTGCGTGCCGCCGTGGCCGTGGGCGTCACGACGGCCGAGCTGGACGCCGTCGCCGCCGACGTGGTCCGCGCAGCGGGGGCGACGTCGTCGTTCCTGGGCTACGAGGGCTATCCCGCGACCATCTGCGTGTCCGTGAACGACGAGGTCATCCATGGCATCCCGGGGGAGCGCGTGCTGCGCCCGGGTGACGTGGTCTCGGTCGACGCGGGCGCCGTCGTCGGCGGGTGGCACGGTGACGCCGCGTTCTCGGTCGTCCTGCCCGGGCCCGACGGCGCCGCGGCAGACCCTGCGGACGTCGCGCTCGTGGACACGACCGAGCGTGCGATGTGGGCCGGGATCGCGGCCCTGGCCGTGGGAGGCCGGCTCGACGAGGTCGGGGCGGCGGTCGAGGACGTCGCCGAGGGCGCCGAGGGTGGCCCGTACGGGATCGTCGAGGACTACGTCGGGCACGGCATCGGTACGCAGATGCACCAGGACCCGGACGTCCCCAACTACCGGACCCGAGGGCGCGGCCCGCGCGTGCGACCCGGTCTGTGCGTTGCCGTGGAGCCGATGCTGACGCGAGGCGACGCGACGACCCAGCTCTGCGAGGACGAGTGGACGGTCGTCACGGACGACGGGTCCCGGGCCGCGCACTGCGAGCACACCGTGGCCGTCCTGGAAGAAGGCCTGTGGGTGCTGACGGCGCCCGACGGCGGGGCCGCGGGCCTCGCGCCGTTCGGCGTGACCGTCGCCCCGCTCGTCTGATCGCGTGACCCGTCGGGCGTGACGCGGCGCACCTCGGCCGTGTTTCCCTCGTGCTGCGCGATGCCGTAAGATGGATGGCTGGGTGTGGAGACGGCGCGTCCGGTCGAGATGTCAGCAATGACGGTCGACAGGCGTCGGGCCGCGGCCACGGACGTCCGGCTCGAGCCGCGCTTCCGGGGTCCGGCAGGATGCTCCACGCGCAGTCCACACTGGGTCGACGTCCGGCGCGCGTGCCGTGCCGTGACCCGCGTGGGTCCAGTCACACGAGAGTTAGCGGAGGACATGGCGAAGAAGGACGGCGTCATCGAGATCGAAGGCAGCGTGGTCGAAGCGCTGCCGAACGCGATGTTCCGCGTGGAGCTGACCAACGGCCACAAGGTGCTCGCGCACATCTCAGGCAAGATGCGACAGCACTACATCCGGATCCTCCCCGAGGACCGGGTGGTGGTCGAGCTGAGCCCGTACGACCTGTCCCGCGGTCGCATCGTCTACCGCTACAAGTAACCCGTCCGATCGAGGGCGCCGTCGTGACAGGCCCGGGCGCGCCCGGGCCGCGATGCGTACGGCGGCGGAGGAACACGATGAAGGTCAACCCGAGCGTCAAGAAGATCTGCGACAAGTGCAAGGTGATCCGCCGGCACGGAAACGTCATGGTCATCTGCGAGAACCCGCGTCACAAGCAGCGCCAGGGCTGAGCGCCGTGCCTCGCTCGACGAGGCGCGCTCGACCCACCCGGTGAGCGATCCGCTCACGACGTACCACCACGAACCCGTCCGGTCAGCCGGACGAGGGAACCCCGGTCGGAGGCCGGGGCCCGCAGCAGTGACGGCAGCGGGAGGGCGGTGCGGCAGACCTCCGACCGAAGTACAAGGAGCCGTCAGGCACATGGCACGTCTCGTCGGCGTCGACCTCCCGCGCGACAAGCGCCTCGAGGTTGCGCTCACCTACATCTACGGCGTCGGCCGTACCCGCGCCCAGCAGACGCTGGCCGCGACCGGGATCAGCCCGGATCTTCGCGTGAAGGACCTCGGCGACGCCGAGCTCGTCGCGCTCCGTGACTACCTCGAGGGCAACTACAAGCTCGAGGGTGACCTCCGCCGTGAGGTGGCCGCCGACATCCGCCGCAAGGTGGAGATCGGCACCTACCAGGGCTGCGCCACCGTCGTGGCCTTCCCGTCCGCGGTCAGCGCACCAAGACCAACGCGCGTACCCGCAAGGGTCCGAAGCGCACCGTGGCCGGCAAGAAGAAGGCCCGCTAACCAGCAGTCCGTGCCGGACCCGTCCGTCGCGCCGACGTCCACGTCGGCCCGCGCACGTCGACGGTCCGCCGGTCCGAACACCTCACCCCAGGAGAACCTCAGGACATGCCTCCCAAGACCCGCGCCGCCGCCGGCCGCAAGCCGCGCCGCAAGGACAAGAAGAACGTCCCGCTCGGCCAGGCGCACATCAAGAGCACCTTCAACAACACGATCGTCTCGATCACGGACCCGTCGGGCGCCGTGATCGCATGGGCCTCCGGCGGCGACGTCGGCTTCAAGGGCTCGCGCAAGTCGACCCCCTACGCGGCCGGTATGGCCGCCGAGGCCGCGGCCCGCAAGGCTGCCGAGCACGGCGTCAAGAAGGTCGACGTCTTCGTCAAGGGCCCGGGCTCGGGTCGTGAGACGGCGATCCGTTCGCTGCAGTCGGCCGGCCTCGAGGTCGGTTCGATCCAGGGCGTGACGCCGCAGGCGCACAACGGCTGCCGTCCGCCGAAGCGTCGCCGCGTCTGACCTCGCTCGTCGCCGCGGGGCGCTGACGCGCCCCGCGGCACCGCACGTCCGGACGTGGCCGGGCCGGAGCCCTCGGGCTCCGGCTCCCCGCGTCGGGCGTGCATCTGCACCCTCACCGTGATGCGTCATATGGCGGACGCACACCGAAAGGAACCCACCAGTGCTCATCGCACAGCGCCCCACCCTGACCGAAGAGGTCATCTCGGAGCACCGTTCCCGTTTCTCGATCGAGCCGCTCGAGCCCGGCTTCGGCTACACGCTCGGCAACTCGTTGCGTCGCACCCTGCTCTCGTCGATCCCCGGCGCGGCCGTCACCTCGATCCGTATCGAGGGCGTGCTGCACGAGTTCTCGACGATCCCCGGGGTCAAGGAGGACGTCACCGAGATCATCCTCAACATCAAGGGCCTGGTCGTGTCCTCGGACAACGACGAGCCGGTCGTCATGTACCTGCGCAAGCAGGGCGGCGGCGTGGTCACGGCGGCCGACATCGTCCCGCCGGCGGGCATCGAGGTGCACAACCCCGAGCTCCACATCGCGACGCTGAACGACTCCGCCAAGCTCGAGATCGAGCTCACGGTCGAGCGGGGCCGCGGCTACGTGTCGGCCGCGCAGAACAAGGCGTACGACTCGGAGATCGGCCGCATCCCGGTCGACTCGATCTACTCGCCGGTCCTCAAGGTCACGTACAAGGTCGAGGCCACCCGCGTCGAGCAGCGCACCGACTTCGACAAGCTCGTCGTCGACGTCGAGACGAAGCCGGCGATCTCGCCGCGCGACGCCCTCGCTTCGGCCGGCCGGACGCTCACCGAGCTGTTCGGTCTCGCCCGCGAGCTGAACGTCGAGGCCGAGGGCATCGAGATCGGCCCGTCGCCGACGGACGCGGCGCTCGCCGCCGACCTGGCGCTGCCGATCGAGGAGCTCAACCTCTCGATCCGGTCATACAACTGCCTCAAGCGCGAGGGCATCCACTCCGTGGGTGAGCTCGTGGCGCGCAGCGAGGCCGACCTTCTCGACATCCGGAATTTCGGCGCGAAGTCGATCACCGAGGTCACGGAGAAGCTCGCGAAGCTCGGCCTGTCGCTCAAGGACTCGCCGCTGGACTTCGACCCGACCGCCGCGCAGTACTACGGCGACGACGAGTACACGGACGACGAGCAGACCTTCTGACACGTCCACCGAGCAGTCGATGAGTCTGGCCTGCGGCGCCGCGGCGCCGCAGGCCACCATCCCGCACTGAGGACTGGCCGGCCAGGCCTCAGCCCACGAAGGAGCACAACCCAATGCCTACCCCCACCAAGGGCCCGCGGCTCGGCGGTGGCCCGGCTCACGAGCGCCTCATCCTCGCGAACCTCGCGACGAGCCTCTTCGAGCACGGCCGCATCACCACGACGGAGACGAAGGCCAAGCGCCTGCGTCCCCTCGCCGAGCGTCTCATCACCTTCGCGAAGCGTGGCGACCTCGCCGCGCGTCGTCGCGTCCTGACCGTTGTCCGTGACAAGAGCGTCGTGCACACGCTCTTCACGGAGATCGCGCCCACGATGGCGGAGCGCCAGGGCGGCTACACGCGCATCACGAAGGTCGGCAACCGCAAGGGCGACAACGCCCCCATGGCGGTCATCGAGCTCGTCCTCGAGCCCGTGAGCCCCAAGCAGGCCGTCGTCAAGGAGGCCGAGAAGGCCACCACGAAGGCTGCCAAGAAGCCGGCGGCGAAGAAGACCGCCAAGGCTGCCGACGAGAAGCCGGCCGCGGAGGAGACCCCTGCCGCCGAGTCGGCCGAGGAGACCCCGGCCGTCGAGGCCGAGGCCCCCGTCGCCGAGGCTGCGGCCGAGGAGAAGTCCGAGGCCTGAGCCTCCGCTCGTACGCCCGAAGGGGTCCGTTCCGCAGGTGCGGGACGGACCCCTTCGTCGTCCGCTCACGGGAGAGGGAGGGGCGTCCGAGGGCTCAGGAGAGATGGTGCTCGATCAGATGCTCCGCGATCGCCAGCGACGACGTCGCGGCGGGAGACGGCGCGTTCCGCAGCAGCGTCACGGGGCCGACCTGGTCGACGGCGAAGTCGTCGACCAGCGAGCCGTCGCGCGCCCACGCCTGAGCCCGGACCCCTGCGGGCGGGCGCTCGGCCAGGTCCGACGGTCGCAGCTCGGGCACGAACCGGCGCGCCCGCCGGTAGTACAGGGGCTTGAGCAGCGAGCCGCCGATCTCGTCCACGCCCATGCGCCAGTGCTGCCGCGCGAGGGCCCCGGCGCCGGGCCACCGCAGCGAGTCCCACGTGTCCCGCAGCGAGACCTGCGACCAGCCATAGCCCTCGCGGCGCAGGGCCGGGACGGCGTTGGGACCCACGTGGACGGCGTCGTACACGCCCCGGGTGAAGTGCACGCCGAGGAACGGGAAGCGGGGGTCCGGCACGGGGTAGACCATCCCGCGGACGAGCGAGGCGCGGTCGGGCGCGAGCGTCCAGTACTCGCCGCGGAACGGGAGGATGCGCGGTGAGGGGTCGGCGCCCACGAGGCGCGCGACGACGTCCGACTGGAGCCCGGCGCAGACCACGACCCGGTCGAACGTCTCGTCGAGGCCGGGGGTGATCACGCGGACGTGGTCGGCGGGACCCGCCACGGTCAGCCCGGTCACCTCGTGACCGAGCAGGACGCGCCCGCCCGCGGTGCGGACGTCCTGCGCCATCGCCTCGGTCACGGCCGCGTAGTCGACGACCGCCGTGCGCGGCGAGTGCACGGCCGCGACGCCGGTGACGTGCGGCTCGATCTCGCGGAGCGCGGACGCGCCGTCGAGACGGCGCAGGTCGGGAACGCCGTTGGCGCGCGCCCGCCGTTCGATCTCTGCGAGCGCGGGCAGCTCGCTCTCGTCGACGGCGACGACCAGCTTGCCGAGCTCGCGGTAGGGGAGGTCCTTCTCGAGGCAGTAGTCGTGCAGCGCGACGCGCCCCGCGGCGCAGAGCGTCGCCTTGAGCGAGCCGGGCGCATAGTAGAGGCCGGCGTGCACGACCCCCGAGTTGTGACCCGTCTGGTGGCGCGCGAGGCGGTCCTCCTTCTCGAGCACCGTCACGTCGTCCCCGCGCAGGGAGAGCGCGCGGGCGAGCGCGACCCCGACGATGCCGCCGCCGACGACGGCGATGCTCCTGGTCATCGTCCCAGCATCCCGGCCCGAGACCCTCCGCTCAAGCGCCGCGCCGCGCCGTGGTCGATGACGGATGTCATGCGGCCCCCGTGACGTCCGACCCTCCCGCAACGCGCCGCCGGCCGGAAGGCTGGAGCCATGATGAGTGCAGCCGACTCCAGCCTCGCCGTCAACGTGGTCCTCGGGCTCCTCGCCCTCGCCTGGATCCTGTCGCGCCAGGTGCAGAAGCGGCCCGCCAAGCCGTCCTCGCTCCGTGCGCCGGTGATCCTCGCGGCCGTCGGGCTCTACGAGACGGTGTCGTTCCTGCAGGACTCCGCGCCGGCCCAGGGCGTCCCGGTGACGGTTCTGGCGCTGCTCGTGCTGGGCGTCGTGATCGGCGGGGCGCTCGCCGCGTGGCGCGGATCGCAGGTCCGCGTGTGGCGTGACGCGGACGGCACGGTCGTCCGGCAGGGCCCCGCGCTCACCGTGCTGCTGTGGCTCGTGGCGGTCGGCGTGCACCTCGGGCTCGACGTGCTGATCGACCACGTGGACCACGGCCTGTCGGGACTGGGCTCGGCATCGCTGGTCCTGTACCTGGGCGTCGTCCTGGGGGTCCAGAGCCTCGTGGTACAGCGGCGCGCCCAGCTCCTCGCGGCCTGAGCCCGCCCGCCGTCAGCGGGGGAGCGACCAGGCCCGCGCGCCCCCGACGAGCGCCGCCGAGTTGGGCACGACCACCACGTCGTCGCCGAGCCGGTCGAGCACGCCGCGGGTGATCTGGCGGGCGTTGCCGCCGCCGAGGTAGAGGCGGTCCCACCAGAACACCGGCCGCAGCCCCTCGACGACCCGCAGGACGCGCCGCGACCAGAGGGCGTTGCCGAGGCGGCGCCGCTCGGGCTCACCGACGAACTCGTCGTAGGTGGTGCGGGGACGCACGGGGGCGTGCGACCACTCGAGGTGCGGCGCGAGCGACCCGCCGAGGAACAGCGCGGAGCCCAGGCCCGTGCCGAGCGTGAGGACGAGCTCGAGCCCGGACGCGGCGATCACCCCGGCGCCGTGCACCTCGGCGTCGTTGAGCACCAGCGCGGGCAGACCGAGGCGCTCGCCGACGGCCGCCTGCACGTCCATGCTGCGCCAGGCGTCCGCGAGCTCGGCCGAGATCGCGGTGCGCGGGCCGCGCGGGCGGATGTAGTGGGGCGTGTGCACGACGACGCCCCGGCGGATCATGCCCGGCAGCCCCACGGTCACGCGCTGGGCGGGGGCAGGGTGGCGGCGATCTCGGCGATGGTCTCGACGAGCCGCGAGGGCGGCAGCGGGTACGGGGTGGGCACGCGGACGGGCTCGGCGTGCGCCGTGCCGGCGGCGTCGAGGACGGCGGCCTTGATCCCGCTCCCGCCGCAGTCGACGGACAGCGTGATCGTGCCGGCGTCGTCGGGCGCGGGCGGGCGGCGCGTGGTCTGGCCCGGGTCGGGCGTGCGGGGCTCGGGCATGCGAGCACGGTAGGCCCCTCGGGGGCGAGTTGTCAGAACCTGGACCCCGTCGACGGGCGCGAGGTTCTGACAAGTCACGGGGCTCGCGGACAATGGGGCGGTGAGCGACACGCCTGCCCCGACGCCAGAGCAGCCCGGCCTGCGGGTGCGCCTCGACCTCGCGTACGACGGCGCGGGCTTCGCGGGGTGGGCGCGCCAGCCCGGCCTGCGCACGGTCCAGGGCCTGCTCGAGGAGGGCCTCGCGACCGTCCTGCGCGCCGAGGCGAACGGCGAGGCGACGCCGCGCGTCCAGGTCGCCGGGCGGACGGACTCCGGGGTGCACGCGCGGGGCCAGGTCGCGCACGTCGACCTCACGGCCCGGCAGTGGGCGAGCCTCCCGGGCCGGTCGGACCGGGCGCCCGGGGACGCGCTCGTCGCACGCCTGGGCGGCGTCCTCCCGCACGACGTCGTCGTGCGGGCGGCCGCGCCCGCCCCCGCGGGTTTCGACGCGCGGTTCTCCGCGCTGCACCGGAGCTACACCTACCGGGTGGCCGACCGGCCGGACCTGCGCGACCCGCTGCGGCGGGGCTGGGTCCTGTGGACCCGTCGGCCCCTCGACGTCGTGGCGATGGACGCCGCCGCGCGTCCGCTGCTCGGGGTGCGGGACTTCGCCGCCTTCTGCAAGCCCCGGCCCGGCGCGACGACGATCCGCGAGCTCCAGGAGCTGCGGTGGGAGCGGCCGGACGACGGGCCGGACGCGGGGCTCGTCGTCGCGCACGTCCGAGCCGACGCCTTCTGCCACAACATGGTGCGGGCGCTCGTCGGCGCGAGCCTGGCCGTGGGGGAGGGGCGGCGTCCCGTCACGTGGCTCGCGGAGGTCCTGGCTGCGCGCCGACGGGACGCGGCGGGCGGCGTCGTGCCGGCGCACGGCCTGGTGCTCGACGCGGTCGCCTACCCGCCCGACGCCGAGCTCGCGTCACGGGCCGAGCGCATCCGGGCGATGCGCATGGACGAGGACGTCTGGGAGGCCCCGGCGTCCTCCTGAGCCCAGCCCTCAGCCCTCGTCGTCCTCCACGTAGTGGACGGCTGCCTCCTCGGCGCTCGCGCCGGCGCCCGAGATGCCCTCGTCGACGCCGTAGACGTCGTTGTCGCGCCCGCCCGCGGCGTCGTCGTCCTCCGCGAGCCGGCCCGCCCGTCCCTCGTCCACCACGGGCTCCTCGTCCCACTCCTCGGGCTCCTCCTCTGCCAGCCGCTGGTCGAGGCTCTCGCCCTCGCGCTCCTCCTCCTCGGTCTCGCCGAAGTGGTTGGTGCGCGGGCGGTCGAGCGGGTCGTAGCCCTCGTCGAGGGGGTCCGCGAGGCCGCGGTCGATCAGCGTGTCCTCGGGGTCGAGCTGCTCCGTCTCGCTCTCGGACCAGTCGTCGCGGTCGTCCAGGCCCTCGGGCAGGCCGTCGGGGTAGTTCTCGCTCATGCGTCCAGCGTCGCACCCTCCGCCTGCCCGCGCACCGGCGGGCGCGGCGCAGCACAGGCTGCGGGCCTCATGGCCGGGCTGTCCGGTGGCGGGTAGGCTCGGGGCAGGTGCCGGACCGGCCGCTTTGACCCCGCCGCGGGCGCCACGGTACTCTTGACAGTCGTTGTGCTTCCTTGCCCGACCCCCTGTTCGAACCGCTGACGGAAACCGTGCGCCCACTCGCTGGCCCGTCACGTCCGGCTCATGGTCGGAGGCAGGCTTCTGGAGCGCTCAGACGAACACTCGTCGGTCGCAGCTCGCTGCGCCGAAGAAGACCGAACCGAAACGAAGGCTACGACCGTGCGTACGTACACCCCGAAGCCCGGCGACGTCCAGCGCGACTGGTACGTCATCGACGCGACCGACGTCGTCCTGGGCCGTCTGGCCAGCCACGTGGCGACCCTCCTGCGAGGCAAGCACAAGGCCACCTTCGCGCCCCACGTCGACGGCGGTGACTTCGTCATCGTCATCAACGCCGAGAAGGTCGCCCTGACCGGCAACAAGCGCGAGCAGAAGCTGGCGTACCGCCACTCCGGCTACCCGGGCGGCCTGCGCGCCACCCGTTACGCGGACCTGCTCGAGAAGCACCCCGAGCGGGCCGTCGAGAAGGCAGTCAAGGGCATGCTCCCGAAGACCAGCCTCGGCAGCGCGCAGTTCGGCAAGCTGAAGGTCTACGCGGGTTCTGAGCACCCGCACGCCGCTCAGCAGCCGAAGCCGTTCGAGATCACTCAGGTCGCCCAGTGAGCTCGGCTCGCTGACAGACAAGCACAAGGACGCGAGGACACCCACAGTGGCCGAGACCACCGTCGACACCGACACGCTGGACGAGAACGCTCCCAGCACCTACACCACCGAGACTGCCGCCGCCTCCACCGGCCGCGGCCAGTCCCTCACGGCGCCCGGGCAGGCCCTGGGTCGCCGCAAGGAGGCGATCGCCCGCGTTCGCCTCGTCCCCGGCTCCGGCCAGTGGAAGATCAACGGCCGCACCCTCGAGGACTACTTCCCGAACAAGGTGCACCAGCAGCTCGTGAGCTCGCCGTTCACGATCCTCGACATCGAGGGCCGCTTCGACGTCATCGCCCGCATCAGCGGCGGCGGCATCTCCGGCCAGGCCGGTGCGCTTCGCCTCGGCATCGCCCGCGCCCTGAACGCGATCGACGAGGACAGCAACCGCGCCACCCTCAAGAAGGCGGGCTTCCTGACCCGCGACGCCCGCGTCGTGGAGCGCAAGAAGGCCGGTCTCAAGAAGGCCCGCAAGGCGCCGCAGTACTCCAAGCGCTGATCCCAGCGCCGGCCGACGGCCCCGACGGACTCGTTCCGTCGGGGCCGTCGGTGTTTTCGGGGTTTGTCAGGACCGCTGCGGGTCACCGCGAGTCGTACGAGGGAGCAGGATCTAGCACATGGGTCGGTTGTTCGGCACGGACGGGGTGCGAGGCCTCGCCAACAAGGACGTCACGGCGGAGCTCGCCCTCGACCTCGGGGTCGCGGCGGCGCACGTGCTCGGCACCGCCGGGGAGTTCGAGGGACACCGGCCGCGGGCCGTCGTCGGACGGGACCCCCGCGCGTCGGGCGAGTTCCTCTCGGCCGCGGTCGCAGCGGGGCTGTCGAGCGCCGGGGTCGACGTCCTCGACGTCGGGGTCCTCCCGACGCCCGCGCTCGCGTTCCTGACCGACGCCCTGGGCGCCGACCTCGGCTGCATGCTCTCGGCGTCGCACAACCCCATGCCCGACAACGGCATCAAGTTCTTCACGCGGGGTGGCCTCAAGCTCGAGGACAGCGTCGAGGACGCGATCGAGCAGCGGCTCGAGGAGCCCTGGGACCGCCCGACGGGCGCCGACGTGGGCCGCATCCACCGCGACACCGGCCAGGCGGGGAGCCTCTACGTCGAGCATCTCACCAAGTCGATCGACGGGTCGCTCGAGGGCCTGCGGATCGCCGTCGACTGCGCCAACGGCGCCGCGAGCGAGGTCGGCCCGGAGGCGCTGCGCGCGGCCGGGGCGGACGTCGTCGTCATCAACGCGAGCCCCGACGGCCGCAACATCAACGAGAAGTGCGGCTCCACGCACCCCGAGCAGCTCCAGGCGGTCACGGTGGCGTCGGAGGCGGACTTCGGGGTCGCGTTCGACGGTGACGCCGACCGCTGCCTCGCCGTGGACCACACGGGCGCGCTCGTCGACGGCGACAAGATCATGGGCATCCTCGCGCTCGCGCGAGCCGCCGAGGACGCCTCGCGGGGGACACGCTCGTCGTGACCGTCATGAGCAACCTGGGCCTGATCCTCGCCATGCAGCGTGCCGGGATCAGCACCGTGCAGACGGGCGTGGGCGACCGCTACGTGCTCGAGGCGATGCGCGAGGGCGGGTTCTCGCTGGGCGGCGAGCAGTCCGGGCACATCATCGTGTCCGAGTTCGCGACCACGGGCGACGGGATCCTGACCGCGTTCCAGCTCGCCGCGCACGTCAAGCAGAGCGGACGGCGGCTCGTCGACCTCGCGGGCGAGATCGAGAAGCTCCCGCAGGCGCTCGTCAACGTGTCCGGCGTCGACAAGGCGCGCGCGGACGACGACGAGGAGCTCCGTGCCGAGATCGCGCGCGCCGAGGCCGTGCTGGGCGAGACCGGTCGTGTGGTCCTGCGCCCGTCGGGCACCGAGCCGCTCGTCCGCGTGATGGTCGAGGCGGCGACCCAGTCCGAGGCCGACGGCGTCGCGGCGCTCCTCGCCGGCACCGTGAAGGAGCGGCTCGCGCTCTGAGCGCCGGCCCTCGGGGCGTCGCTACGCTGACCGGGTGAGCACTCCCGAACCCCGCACCGCCGACCCGACCCGCACGGACGCCGGACCCTGGTCCGGCGGCGTCGACCACCGGCTGCGCGAGGACGTGCTCCGGCTGCTCGACACCGCGCAGGACGGCGTCCTGCCGATCGTCCAGCTCGGTCACCCCGTGTTGCGCCGCCCCGCCGTCCCCTACACGGGACAGCTCGGCGACGCGCTGCCGCTGCTGCTCGAGGTCATGCGGAGCACCATGGTCGCGGCGCCGGGGGTCGGGCTCGCCGCGCCGCAGATCGGGCTCGGGCTGCGGATCGCCGTCCTGCACGATCCCGGGTTCCCCGCCGGGTACGAGGAGGCGGCGGCCGAGCGCGAGCGCGCCCCGCTCCCGCACCGCACCCTCGTCAACCCGCGCTACGAGGGCGTGCCGACTCCCGGAGCGGTGCGCGACGACGGCTCCCGCCTCGGGGTCGAGCGGCGGTCGTTCGCCGAGGGCTGCCTCTCGTTCGAGGGATACCAGGGCGTGGTCGCACGGCTCCGGTCGGTCCGGCTCGTGGCGCAGGACGAGCGCGGCGCGGACGTCGACGAGATCGTCACTGGCTGGTCGGCCCGGATCGTCCAGCACGAGACCGACCACCTCGACGGCGTCGTCTACGTCGACCGGGTGGAGACGCGCTCGCTCATGACCAACGACAACGCCGCCCGCCTGTGGGGCGGGGTGCCGACCGGGCAGGTCGGCGAGCTGCTGGGCTTCCACGTCGAGTAGCGCGTCGGCCCTCGGGACGACGCCGTGCGGAACCCCTGTCCGACCCGGGTCGGGTCAGGGTCCGCCCCCGGGGTGATTCGGGGGCTTTCCCCATGCCGAGGCACCCTCCGCATCCCTACGCTGAGGGGGACGGGTCGCGCTCGCGGCTTTGTCGAGGGGACGACGAAGAGGGGAACCTGATGGGCGAGCTGCTCCAGCACCTGCAGGACGGGATCCTGGCGGCCTCAGGCCTCTGGTGGATCTACCCCGCGGTCGTGCTGTTCTGCCTCGTCGACGGGTTCTTCCCGCCGGTGCCGTCCGAGTCGGTCGTCATCGCGCTGGCCGTCGCGGCCACCACGGGCCACGACCCGAACCTCTGGCTCCTGCTGGCCGCGGCCGTCGTCGGGGCCTGGAGCGGCGACCAGGTCGCCTACCAGCTCGGCCGGTGGGTCGGGACGGACCGAGTCCGGCTCCTGCGCGGGCCACGCGGCCGGCGCGCCGTGGCGTGGGCGCGCTACGCGCTCGAGCGACGCGGCGCGACCTTCATCCTGGCCGCCCGGTACGTGCCCGTGGGCCGCGTGGCGGTCAACATGAGCGCCGGGGCGCTGCGCTACCCCCGTCGACGCTTCATGGCCGTCTCCGGCCTGGCCGCCGTGTTCTGGGGTGCGTGCTCCGTCCTCGTCGGGCTGGCGTCCGCCGCGTGGCTCGGGGAACGGCCGCTCCTCGCGATGGCCGCGGGCGTCGTCGTCGGGCTCGTGCTCGGGCTCGGCATCGACCGGGTCGTCACCGTCGTGTGGGCGCGTCGCGCCGCCCGGGCCGCCGTGTCCGAGGTCGCGGCCGACGGGGCCACGGCAGCGCCGGTCGGCGCGGTGGCCAACGGTGGCACACTCGTCCGGTGACCTTCGAACGCACCGGTTCCCGCCACGACCTGGCCGCCCGCCGCGCACGCGTGGCGCGCGTCGCACGACTCGCCCCGAGCGTCGTCCGCGTGACGTTCGCCGGGGACGAGCTCGCCGACCTGCCCGCCGAGGGGCCAGAGGACCACGTCAAGGTGTTCTTCCCCGACCCGGCGACGGGCGAGCTGCACGCCCCGCGCATGGTCGACGGCGCCCTGCAGCGTCCGACGTCGGGGGTGAGCATCTCCCGGGACTACACCCCGCGGGCGGTGCGTGCGACCGCGGACGGCACCGAGCTCGACCTCGAACTCGTCCTCCACGGCGTCGACGACGGCGCGCCCGCCGGTCCCGCGTCGTCCTGGGCGGCGTCGGCCGCGGAAGGCGACGAGCTCGTCGTCGCGGGGCCGCGCGGGTCCCGCGGCGTGCCCGCCGGCATCGACCGGCTCGTGCTCGTCGCCGACGAGACGGCGATGCCGGCCGCGGCCCGGTGGATCGAGCAGGTACCCGAGGGGGTCGGGGTCACCGTCATCCTCGACCTCGCGGACGAGGAGGCCGACGCGTACGTCGACGCGCCCGCCCCCGACGGCGGCCCGAGCCCGTTCGCGCGTGTGTCCGTCGAGCGGCTCTACCGGATCGACGGGCCCGGCCAGGTCGAGGAGGCGGTGCGCTCGCTCGATATCGACGCCACGACGTACGTCTGGGCGGCCGGCGAGGCGACGACCCTCGTTCCCGTGCGCCGCTACCTGCGCAGCGAGCTCGGTCTCGTCCACGACCAGGTCAAGGTCGACGGCTACTGGAAGCGTGGCGTCACCAACCGCGACCACCACGAGCCCCTCGACCCGACCGACCCGGACTGATCCCGCGCCGTTGGCCCCTGGGGGCCCCTTCGCGAAGTGGGCCCCAGGAGGGGTACTTCGTCGCGGTCAGAGCTTGCGGAGACGCACGCGCTGGACGGCGTGGTCCTGGCCCTTGGTGAGGACCAGCGTCGCGCGCCCGCGCGTCGGCAGGATGTTCTGCTCGAGGTTCGGGGCGTTGATCGAGTCCCAGATCTCCCGCGCGCGTTCGACGGCCTGCTCGTCGGTGAGCGACGCGTACCGGTGGAAGAACGACTCGGGCTTCGCGAACGCGGTCCGGCGCAGGGCGAGGAAGCGGTCGACGTACCACTGGCGGATGTTCCGCGTCCGGGCGTCGACGTAGATGGTGAAGTCGAAGAAGTCGCTCACGGCCGTCGCGGAGTCGTCCGCCATGCCCGACGGGATGGGGCGGGCGGGCTGCAGGACGTTCAACCCCTCGACGATGAGGACGTCGGGGCGACGGACGACCTTCTCCTGCCCGCGCACGATGTCGTACGTCAGGTGGTCGTAGACGGGCACCGTGACCTCGTCCCAGCCGGCCTTGACGCGCGACAGGAAGCGGAGGAGCCGGCGCCGGTCGTACGACTCGGGGAAGCCCTTGCGCTCCATGAGGCCACGGCGCTGCAGCTCGGCGTTCGGGTAGAGGAAGCCGTCGGTCGTGACGAGCTCCACGTGCGGCGTCTCGGGCCAGCGGGCCAGCATCTCCCGGAGCACGCGGGCCGTCGTCGACTTGCCGACCGCGACGGACCCGGCGATCCCGATCACGAAGGGCGTGCCCCCGGAGTCCTCGCGCAGGAAGGTGCTCGTGGCCTCGTGGAGCTGCGCCGTCGCCGCGATGTGCAGGTTGAGCAGCCGGGAGAGGGGTCGGTAGACGGCGTCCACCTCGGCCAGGTCGATCGGGTCCCCGAGCCCGCGCAGCCGCTCGACGTCCGCGTCGGTCAGCGGAAGAGGGGTGGACTCGGACAGCCGCGCCCAGGCCGCACGATCGAGGTCCACGTAGGGGAGGCGCTCCGCAGCGGGTCGGCCAGGGGTGCCGAGCGGGGCCCGGGGAGTCCAGCGTGTCGTCGAGGGGGTCGGTCACCCGCACGATTGTGCCAGTGCGGAGGCGGCGGTCCGCGCGGTCGTGCCCACCCTCGGGGGCCCGGGACCCGCGGAATTGCAGGGCCCATAACGAATTTCTGCCTTGTTACGCTCGGCGTCATGTGCGGAATCGTGGGCTACGTCGGCGCTGCCGACGCGCCGTCGCAGCGTCCTCTGGAGGTCGTCCTCGAGGGCCTGCGCCGGCTCGAGTACCGGGGCTACGACTCGGCGGGCGTGGCCCTCGTCGCGCCCGGCGCCGAGCGGGTCGCGAGCCGGAAGAAGGCGGGCAAGCTCGCGAACCTCGTCGAGGCGATCAGCCTCGACCCGCTCCCCGACGCGACCGCGGCGATCGGCCACACGCGCTGGGCCACCCACGGCGGCCCCACCGACGTCAACGCCCACCCGCACCTCGCCGACGACGGCCGCCTCGCCGTCATCCACAACGGCATCGTCGAGAACTTCGCGACCCTGCGCGACGAGCTCCTCGCCGACGGCGTCCAGTTCCTGTCCGAGACCGACACCGAGGTCGCCGGCCACCTCCTCGCCAAGGCGTACCGCGAGACCGGCGACCTCGCCGCCGCGATCCGCGACACCGCGCGCCGGCTCGAGGGCACGTTCACGCTGCTCGCCGTCCACGCGGACCAGCCGTCCACCGTCGTGGGCGCGCGGCACGACTCGCCGCTCGTCGTCGGGCTCGGCCAGGGCGAGAACTTCCTCGGGTCCGACGTCGCCGCGTTCGTCTCCCACACGCGCGAGGCGCTCGAGCTCGGCCAGGACGAGGTCGTCACCATCACGCCCGACGCGGTCGTCGTCACCGACTTCGCGGGGCGCGTCGTCGAGCCGAAGCGCTACACGGTCGACTGGGACGCGTCGTCGGCGGAGAAGGGCGGCTTCCGCACCTACATGGACAAGGAGATCCACGACCAGCCGCAGGCGGTCGCGGAGACCCTCCTCGGCCGCACCGACGCCGCCGGCCGTCTGCAGCTCGACGAGCTCCGCATCGACGAGTCCGTGCTCCGCGCGGTCGACAAGATCGTCGTCGTCGCGTGCGGCACCGCGGCCTACGCCGGGCACGTCGCCAAGTACGCCGTCGAGCACTGGTGCCGCATCCCCGTCGAGGTCGAGCTCGCGCACGAGTTCCGCTACCGCGACCCGGTGGTCAACGAGAAGACGCTCGTCGTCGCGATCACGCAGTCCGGCGAGACCATGGACACGCTCATGGCCGTCCGGCACGCGCAGGAGCAGGGCGCCAAGGTCCTGTCGATCGTGAACACCCACGGCTCGACCATCCCGCGCGAGTCCGACGCCGTGCTCTACACGCACGCCGGCCCCGAGATCGCGGTCGCCTCGACCAAGGCGTTCCTCGCGCAGATCACCGCCACCTACCTGCTCGGGCTCTACCTCGCCCAGGTCCGCGGCAACAAGTTCCCCGACGAGATCGCCGAGGAGCTCGCCGACCTGCGCGCCATGCCCGGCAAGATCCAGACGGTCCTCGACCGCGGCGACCACGTCCGCGTCATCGCGCGCTGGATGAACTCCGACTCGGTCCTGTTCCTCGGCCGGCACGTCGGGTACCCCGTCGCGCTCGAGGGCGCGCTGAAGCTCAAGGAGCTCGCGTACATCCACGCCGAGGGCTTCGCGGCCGGCGAGCTCAAGCACGGGCCCATCGCGCTCGTCGAGCCCGGGCAGCCCGTGTTCGTCATCGTGCCGTCCCCGCGCGGCCGCGACTCGCTGCACTCCAAGGTCATCTCCAACATCCAGGAGATCCGCGCCCGCGGCGCCCGGACC
This sequence comes from Luteimicrobium album, assembly GCF_030161555.1. Taxonomy (GTDB): domain Bacteria; phylum Actinomycetota; class Actinomycetes; order Actinomycetales; family Cellulomonadaceae; genus Luteimicrobium; species Luteimicrobium album. The sequence continues at coordinate 429,680 of NZ_BSUK01000001.1, read as the reverse complement.
CTCGTGATCGCCGAGGACGGCGACGAGGACGTCAAGCCGTACGCCGACGAGGTGTTCTGGGTCCCCGAGGCGCCGACGCTCCTGTCCCCGCTGCTGAGCGTCGTGCCGCTGCAGATCTTCGCGTGCGAGCTCGCGACGGCGCGTGGACTGGACGTCGACCAGCCGCGGAACCTCGCGAAGTCCGTCACCGTCGAGTAGGCCGGATGGGCGCGGGGCCGCAGCACCCGCCGGGGGTGTCGCGGATACTCGAGGGATGGAGCTGCGGGAGCTGAGCGACGAGCTCGAGGTCATCTCACGCGTGTACGCACGCCGGTACGGGGTCGAGCGGACCGACGACTGGCTCGTGCTCAAGCTGCACGAGGAGGTCGGCGAGCTCACGCAGGCCTACCTCGAGCGCAGCGGGCGCTCCCGGGACCGTGGTGCCGCGCCCGACGACGTCGACGCGGCCTTCCGTGCCGAGCTCGCCGACGTGCTCGCCCAGCTCCTGCTCGTGGCGCGCCGGTTCGACGTCGACCTCGACACCGAGATCGAGCGCAAGTGGTTCCGCTGGCGGCACCTGATCGAGCCCGAGGACCGGCTCGAGGCCTGACTGCCCCGCACCCGCCCCTCCCGCGCACCCCCGCCCCGCACCCGCTCTCACGCCGACCACGCGATCCACGTCCGGCAGGTGGGGATGGGTTAGTCGGCGTCCCCGAGACGCACCGGGCCCAGGACGCCGTCACGCGGGACGAACGTCGACGCCGCCACGCGGTGCGGCCCGCGGAGCGCGGACCACAGCTCGTCGAGGAGCGTGATCGCCCCGCCCGCGCGCGTCACGACGTCCCGGTGACGTCGCGAGGCGACGGGGAACGGCTCGGCGTCGGACACGTCGGGCTCGTAGGTCGTCAGCACGACGCCCTCGCAGGGACCCAGGTCCCCGAGCGTCGTCACGGTCACGTCGGTGCCCGACCGCAGGCCCTCGGCGTGCCGCGCGGCGCCGAGCCACGCGTGCCCCGTGGCACGCTCGACGACCGCTGTGATCCGGGGCGTGAAGATCGGCGGGTCGGGCTCGTACTCGAGTCCGTCGAGGGCGAGCCGCGGGTCCGTTCCGGTGGCGAGGCGCTTCGCGACGGTCTCGACGTGGTCGCCGTTCCCGAAGACCGTCCACGTGTCGTCGCTGACCGCCGCGGTGTAGTGGCGCAGCGGGTCCCGCGCGGTGAGGGAACTACCGGCCGCACGACCCGACCCCGGACCGGGGAAGGCTGGGGCCACGACGAGAGCGCCGTCGTCGGGCACGAGGACCCGTTCGCGCGAGCGTCGCGAACGGCCGGTCAGCGCGACCCCGCCGAGGAGCTCGCCGACCGGCGTGCGCGCCAGCACGACGACGCGGCCGGGGTAGGTACCGGGAACCAGGACGTCGGACATACGGGGCACGGTCACCCCGACACAATAGGCTCGAACCATGATCATCGGGGTCGGGATCGACGTCGTGGACGTCGCGCGCTTCATGGCGACGCTCGAACGCACGCCCGCGCTGCGGGAGCGCCTGTTCACGGAGGCCGAGCGGGACCTGCCGCCGGCATCGATCGCGGCCCGGTTCGCGGCCAAGGAAGCCATCGCGAAGGCGCTCGGCGCACCGGGCGGGATGCGGTGGCACGACGCGACCGTCCACCGCGTCGAGGGCGGCGCGCCCGTCGTCGAGATCCGCGGGACCGTCCAGGCCCGCGCGGACGAGCTCGGCATCGTGACCTTCCACCTGTCGATCTCGCACGACGCCGGGATCGCGTCGGCGATGGTCGTGGCGGAGGGCTGACACAGCGCGGCCCCGCCGCCGTGTCCGGGGGCGGGGCCGCGTCGTCGAAGGGTCAGGCCTGGAAGGCGGGGATGACCTCGCGCTCGAACAGCTCGACACCCGTGGTGTCGTACGCGATGCCCGGGAAGTACCCGATCGTGTACGCGAGGCCCGCGTCCCGGAACTCGCCGATCCGCTCGACGATCTGCTCCGGCGTCCCGACCATCGGCCCGTTGCGGAGGCCCTCCATCTCGCCGTCGGCCTTCACGTCCGAGACGGTCTTGCGCAGGTGGGAGTCGATCCAGGCGAGCTGGTCCTGGACCTCCTTCTCGGTGGGCGCGATGACGACGTTGAAGTTGCCCGAGCGCGTGATCTCGCCGAAGTCCCGGCCCAGGTCGGCACAGTGGCCGGCGAGCACCTCGGACTTGTGCCGGAACGTCTCGAGGTCGCCCGCGAAGTTCGTGTACTGCGCGTACTCGGCGGCGATCCGCAGGGTGCGCTTCTCGCCGCCGCCCGCGATCCACAGCGGGATGCTCGGGCCGGCGGCCTCGCCGGCCGCGTGCTGGAGCGGCTGCGGGTAGTTGCGGGCACCCGAGACCTGGTAGACGGAGCCGTCGAGCGTGGCCTCACCGGTGCGCCACATCTGCGCCATGATGTCGACGCCCTCGGCGAGCGCGTCGAGGCGGAGCCCGGCGCGCGGGAAGCCGTAGCCGTACGCCCGCCACTCGTGCTCGTACCAGCCGGCACCGATGCCCATCTCGATGCGGCCGCCCGACACGTGGTCGACGGTCGTCGCGAACTTCGCGAGGTAAGCGGGGTTGCGGTACGCCATGCACGTGCACATCTGGCCGAGGCGCACGCGCTCGGTCGACGCCGCGAACGCGGCCATGAGCGACCACGCCTCGTGCGTCGCCTCGTGGGTGGGCTCGGGGACCGTGTGGAAGTGGTCGTAGACCCAGATGGACTCCCAGGCGTGCTGGGCGCCCGGGAGGCCCTCGCCGGCGAAGACGGTGTCGGCGCGGCGGGCGAGGGAGTGCATGACCTCCCAGTGCTTCGCAGGCTCGATGCCCGTGAGGTCCTGGCGCCAGCCCTGGGGGATGAAGAGTCCGAATCGCATGGCACGACCGTACCCCGGTCGAATCGGTTCGTGCCCTGCCGGACCGCGGGGAGCCCGGACGGCAGGGCGGCGCGCGGCGTCGCATGATGACGGGGTGATCGAAGCCCACACCGCCGCCGTCGTGCGCGCCGCTGAGCAGCCCCTCCTCGACGCGGGCGTGCCCCTGATGGAGCGGGCGGCGTTCGCGCTGTCGCGGACGGTCCTGCGCGAGCTCGAGTCTCGCCGCGGGCGCGTCGTCGGGGCGCGCGTCGTCCTCCTCGTGGGGTCGGGGAACAACGGCGGGGACGCGCTGTTCGCGGGCGCGTACCTGCGGCGTCGCGGGGTCGCGGTGACCGCGTACGGCACGGGTTCCCGGGTGCACGACGGCGGCCGCGACGCCCTGCTGCGTGCCGGCGGGCGGTTCGTGGACCTCTCGGGCGACGGTGCGTCCGCCGAGGAGGGGCCGCGCCCGGGCCGGCGCTCGACCGGGCGGCGGCCGACGCGGCGGCGAGCGACGCGGTGCTCGACGCGCTCCTCGGCACCGGGTCGCGCGGCGCCCTGCGCGGGGCGGGAGCGGACGTCGTCGGGCGGCTGGACGACGCGCTCGCGGGCGCTGCGCGGCGTCCGCTCGTCGTGGCCGTCGACGTGCCGAGCGGCATCGGTGTCGACGACGGCACGGTCCCGGGACCGGCCCTGCGCGCCGACGTCACCGTGACGTTCGGCGCGGCGAAGCGCGGGCTCCTGCTCCCGCCCGCGGCGGACCTCGCGGGTCGCGTGGAGGTCGTCGACATCGGCCTCGGGCTCGGCGCCACCCGGGCCCGTCGGCCCGGCGCCGGCTGGGCGCTGTGCCGCCTCGAGCCCGACGACGTCGCGGAGCTCTGGCCCGTTCCCGGCGCCGCGTCCCAGAAGTACAGCCGGGGGTGCTCGGCCTCGTCGCGGGGACGTCCGAGTTCCCCGGGGCGGCGGTGCTCGCGGCGACCGCGGCCGTGCGCGCCGGCGTCGGGATGGTGCGCTACGTCGGGCCGGACGCGGTGGCGCACGCGGTGGTCGGGGCGCGGCCCGAGGTCGTCCCGGCGCGCGGGCGGGTGCAGGCGTGGGCGGTCGGACCGGGCCTGCCCGCGGCGGCGCCCGACGCCGACGCCCCGGTCGAGCCCGACGTCCTCGCCCAGCACCACGAGGTCCGGGTGGCCCTCGCGGCCGCGACCGCCGACGAGGGGCGCGTGCCCGTCGTCGTGGACGCGGGCGCCCTGTCGCTCCTGCCCGCCCGGGTGCCGCCGACCGTCGTGCTGACCCCGCACGCGGGCGAGCTCGCGACGCTGCTGCGCTCGCGGGGGCAGCAGGTCGAGCGAGCCGTGGTCGAGGCGGCGCCGCTCGAGCACGCGCGCCTCGCGCACGACCTGACCGGCGCGACGGTCCTGCTCAAGGGCGGGGTGACGGTCGTCGTCGGGGCGAGCGGCGCCCTGTACGCGCAGGCGGAGGCGCCGGCGTGGCTCGCGACCGCCGGCGCGGGCGACGTGCTCACCGGGCTGCTCGGGACCCTGCTCGCCGCCCGCGCGGACGAGGTGCTGCGCGCCCCGTCGCTCGCGGCGGCGCTCGCTGCGGCGGCCGCGAGCGTGCACGGGCTCGCGGCCCACGCCGCCAACCCCGGCGGACCGGTGAACGCGCTCGCGGTCGCCGACGCGGTCCCGGGCGTCGTCGCCGGCCTCCTGCGTGGGGTGTAGCGGCACCAGTCACCACAACTGGGCACCACCTCACCGTCGATGGGCGATTCCTCCCGCGCGTTGCCGTGCGACGCGCCGGTCGGCGCGCTCGATGTGGTGGTCGATGCCGCTACGCCCGCGACGCCCGACGCGGGCGCTACGGTGGAGCGTGCCCCGCCGCAGGACCCCGCCGCCTCTCCCGGTGCGCGCCGGCCTCAACCCGACCCGGCTCCGACTGCCCGCCCCGGCCCCGGCCTCGGGCGCGGACGGCGCCCCGACGGTCCTCGCGTACCTCGTCGGCCGGTTCCCCGACGACGAGCCCCGCCTGAGCGAGAAGGTCGCCGCGCGGGAGGTCCTGCTCGACGACGGCACCCCGGTCGACGAGGCGACGCCGTACCGCCCGCACGACACCGTGTGGCTCTACCGCGACCCGCCCGCCGAGCCGGCGCTGCCGTTCCGCGCGGAGGTGCTGCACCGCGACGAGAACCTGCTGGTCGTCGACAAGCCGCACTTCCTGGCGACGCTCCCGCGCGGGGCATACGTCGCGCGTTCGCTGCTCGTCCAGCTCCGACGCGAGCTCGACCTGCCCGAGCTGTCGCCGATCCACCGCCTCGACCGGGTCACCGCGGGCGTCGTCGTGTTCACGGTGCGCCGCGAGGTGCGGGGCGCGTACCAGCAGCTCCTCGACACGCGCGGCCTCGAGAAGGAGTACCTCGCGGTCGCGCCCGTGCGGCCGGACCTCGAGCTGCCCGTCGTGGTCCGCAGCCGGATCGTGAAGGAGCGCGGCGTGCTGCGCGCCGCGGAGGTGCCGGGCGAGGCGAACGCCGAGAGCCGTGTCTCGCTCGTCGCGACCCGTCCGTGGCCCGAGACCCTGCCGCGCCCGCCGGGGGTCCCGGACGCGGCGGACCTCGGCCTCTACCGCCTCGAGCCGCGCACGGGCCGCACGCACCAGCTGCGGCTCCACCTGGCCCGGCTCGGCGTGCCGATCCTCGGCGACCCGTTCTACCCGGTCCTGCGCGACGTCCCCGAGGACGACTGGTCCGACCCCCTCCAGCTCCTCGCGCGGTCGGTCGCGTTCACCGACCCGTTCACGTGCGAGCGTCGTCGCTTCACCTCCCGGCGCCGGCTCGACGCATGGTCCGGCGCCGCCTGGCCCGTCGGCGCGGAGTGCGAGGATGGGACACCGTGAGCACCTATCCCGCCCGGGCGGTCGTCGACCTCGCCGCGATCCGCCACAACGTGCGGACCCTGGGCGAACGCGCGCCGGGGGCGGCGGTCATGGCCGTCGTGAAGGCCGACGCGTACGGGCACGGACTCGTCCCGTCGGCCCGCGCCGCGCTCGCGGGCGGCGCCACGTGGCTGGGCGTGGCGCAGGCGACCGAGGCCCTCGCGCTCCGGGCGGCCGGGGTCGGACCCGACGACGCGCGGGTCCTCACCTGGCTGCACGTCCCCGGCGTGGACTTCGCCGCGCTGCTCGAGGCGGACGTCGACGTGTCGGTCGCCGCACCCTGGGCCGTGGACGACGTGGTCGCCGCGGCCCGCGCCACCGGCCGGACCGCACGCGTGCATCTCAAGGTCGACACCGGCCTCGGCCGCAACGGCGTCATGGCCGAGGACGTCGACTCCGTCCTGCCCGCGCTGCTCAAGGCCGAGGCGGAGGGGACCGTGAGGCTCGTGGGCCTCTGGTCGCACCTGGCGCTGGCGGACGAGCCCGACCACCCGAGCGTGCGTGCCCAGCGGGTCGTCTTCGACGACGTGCTCGAGCACGCCGAGCGCGCCGGCGCCCGGCTCGAGGTGCGGCACCTCGCGAACTCGGCCGCCACCCTGACCGCGCCCGAGCTGCACTACGACCTCGTGCGCCCCGGCCTGGCCGTGTACGGGATGTCGCCGGTGCCGCAGCTCGCGTCCCCGGGCGACCTCGGCCTCGTCCCCGCGATGACGCTCGAGGCCGACCTCGCGACCGTGAAGCGGGTCCGGGCCGGCCAGGGTGTGTCCTACGCGCACCTGTACACGACGACGCAGGACACCGCGCTCGGCATCGTCCCGCTCGGCTACGCGGACGGGATCCCGCGCCACGCGTCGGGCGGCAGCGCCGGTCCCGGCGGCCCGGTGCTCGTCGGGCCCGACGACGCGGCCCGGGTCGTGCGGATCGCGGGGCGCGTGTGCATGGACCAGGTCGTGCTCGACCTCGGCCCCGACACGACCGAGCGGGCGGGCGACACGGTGCGCCTGTTCGGCGTCGACGAGCCGCTGCTGGGCGGAGGCACGGCGCCGACGGCGCAGGACTGGGCCGACGCCGCAGACACGATCAGCTACGAGATCACCACGCGCCTGGGGTCCCGGATCCCGCGCGTCCACGTCGACACGGAGGACCGAGTGTCCCGGGCGGAGAACGCATGAGCCGCAGCTACACCCTCGACCTGCCCGACGTCGACGCGACCCGTGCCTTCGGCCGGGCGCTCGCGGCCGTGCTCCGCGCGGGCGACCTCGTCGTCCTGACCGGGGACCTCGGGGCGGGGAAGACCACGCTCACGCAGGGGATCGGCAGCGGCCTGGGGGTGCGCGGGCAGGTGGCGTCGCCGACGTTCATCATCGCCCGCGAGCACCCGCCCGTGACCCCCGGCCCGGGCCTCGTCCACGTCGACGCGTACCGGCTGGGCTCGCTCGACGAGGTCGACGCGCTCGACCTCGACTCGAGCCTCGACGACGTCGTGACCGTCGTCGAGTGGGGTGAGGGCTCGTCGAGCAGCTCGCCGACGACCGCCTCGAGGTGCGCCTCGAGCGCCCGCACGGCGGCTTCACGGGCGCCGCCGACGACGCGGGCGCCGAGGTCGGCGTCCGGCACGCGACCGTCACGGCCGTGGGGGAGCGCTGGGCCGACGCCTCGCTGCCCGGGGAGCCGGTCGCGCCCTGACCCGGGAGCGGGCGGCAGCACCTACGCTGGTGTCGTGGCAGTTCTTGCAGTCGACACGTCAGCGGCCGTCGCCGTCGCCCTGGTCGGGGAAGGCGGCGAGCGGCTCGCGTCGCACGTCGTCGACGAGCAGCGGCGGCACGCCGAGCTCCTCGCCCCGCTGGTCTCCGAGGTCCTGCACGAGGCGCAGGTCCACCGGAGCGAGCTGACCGCCGTCGTCGCGGGCACCGGTCCGGCGCCGTTCACCGGCCTCCGGGTGGGTCTCGTGACGGCGCGCACGCTCGCGCTCTCGCTAGGCGTCCCCGTCTGGGGCGTCTGCAGCCTCGACGCGCTCGCCGCCCAGGCCGTCGGCGACCTCGGGCTCGAGCCTGACGACGAGGTTCTCGTCGCCGCCGACGCCCGCCGCCGCGAGGTCTACTGGGCCCGCTACCGGGTCGTCGCGCACGAGGGCCCGCACGGCGTGCCCGTCGTCGAGACCGTCGCCGGCCCGGACGTGGCGCGCGCCGTCGACGTCGTGGCTGCCGGGCACGCGGACGGCGCCGTCGTCGTCGGGCGGGGTGTTGCCCTGTACCCGGAGCTGGGGGAGGCCGCCTCGGCGGCCGCGACCGACCCGGAGGCCTCGGGCGACGCCCCCGACGTGCCCGACCCGGTCGTGCTCGCACGACTCGCCCTGGCCAGGCACGCCGCGGGCGAGGAGCTGCCCACGACGCCGCTGTACCTGCGTCGTCCGGACGCCCAGGTCCCGGGCACGCCGAAGCGCGCGAGCGCTTGAGGGAGGCCACGATGGTGGACACCGAGATCGACACGGGAGCGACGCCGACCGCCGACCCGGGCGTCGTGGGGACGCGGATCCGGCCCCTGCGGGCGTCCGACCTGCGCCGGGTCGTCCAGCTCGAGGTCGAGCTGTTCGGGCCCAGCGCGTGGAGCTACGGGATGTTCGCGCAGGAGCTCGCGGCCCTCGGCCGCCGGTACGTGGCCGCGGAGCCGGTGCGGATCGACGCGGCGGGCCCGCAGCCGCTCGTGGGGTATGCGGGACTGTGGTTCGACGGGGACGTCGTGCAGGTGATGACCATCGGCGTCGACGAGCGCTACCAGCACCACGGGATCGGCTCGAAGCTCCTCGAGGCGCTGATCGTGCGGGCGCGCGAGCTGCGCGCGGAGGCGGTGCTGCTCGAGGTGCGGGTCGACAACGCGCCGGCGCTCAACCTGTACGCGAAGTACGGCTTCGAGCAGCTCGGGATCCGCAAGCGCTACTACCAGCCCGAGGACGTCGACGCGTACACGATGCGCCTGGAGCTCCGAGCGACCCCGAACGGCCGTGAGTGCGGAGCCTTTGTGCGACACGCCGGGCGTGTCGCACAAAGGCTCCGCACTCACGGGAAGGTGCGCCGGGCTGCGGCTCAGATGACCTCGGCGACGGTGTCGAAGTCGAGGCGGGCCTGGCGCGGCCGGTGCGCGTCCTCGGCGGCGGGCACGCCGGCCGTGATCACGAGGAGGGACTTCCAGCCGTTCTCGGCGAAGAGGTCGGCGTCGAGGGCAGCAGCGTCGAACCCGGCCTTGGGCCCGACGGCCAGGCCGGCCGCTCGCAGCCCGACGATGAGATAGCCGACCTGGATGAGGGCCGACGTGCGGGCCATGCCCTCGCGCGCGTCGCCCATGGCCTCGAACTGCTCCTCGGCGCCCTCGCGGAACGGCGCGAGCGTCTTGAAGTGCCGGTGGAAGGCCGGGTCTGCCGCGGCGACGATCGTCACCGGAGCATTCAGGATGCCGTCGCGGTTGCCCTCGGCCATGTGCGCGGCGAGGCGCTGCTTGCCCTCGTCGGTCCGCACGACGAGCAGGCGCATGGGGAGGAGTTCATCATGGTCGGCGCCCAGCGGACGAGGTCCCAGGCGGCGCGGATCTGCTCGTCCGTGACGGGCTCGTCGGCGTAGCCGTAGGTGGTGTGGGCCTCGCGGAACAGGAGGTCGGCGGTGGCGTCGTCGATGGCGAGGGCGCTCTCGAGCGCCTCGAGCTCGCGGTCGAGGTCGTCGGTCTTGGTGTCGATGCTCATGACCGGCACAACAGTTGCGGAGACAAGTATTCATCCCTGGGCGATCGTGACGTCTGCCACACGGCAATGACCGATCCCGGCCGGACCACCACTAGCCTGGGGACATGCCTGACCAGTCCGGAGCCCCGCTCGTCCTCGGTATCGAGACGTCCTGCGACGAGACGGGCGTCGCGCTCGTCCGCGGCGACCAGCTCCTCGTCGACGCGGTCGCCAGCTCGATGGACGAGCACGCTCGCTTCGGCGGGATCATCCCGGAGGTGGCCAGCCGCGCGCACCTCGAGGCCATGATCCCGACGATCGAGCGCGCGCTCGACACCGCCGGGGTCGGGCTGTCCGAGGTCGACGCGATCGCCGTGACCGCGGGCCCGGGGCTCGTCGGCCCGCTCACCATCGGAGCGTCGGCCGCGAAGGCGCTCGCGCTCGGGCTCGGGAAGCCGCTCTACGGCGTCAACCACGTGGTCGGCCACGCCGCCGTCGACGTGCTCGTCGACGGGCCGTTCCCCGAGCGGTTCATGGCACTCGTCGTCTCGGGCGGGCACAGCTCGCTCCTGCTGGTCGACGACATCGCCACGAAGGTCACCGAGCTCGGCTCGACCCTCGACGACGCCGCCGGCGAAGCCTTCGACAAGGTCGGCCGCCTGCTCGGCCTGCCCTACCCGGGCGGCCCCCACATCGACCGCCTCGCGCGCGAGGGGAACCCTGACGCCATCCGCTTCCCGCGGGGTCTCACGGCCGCCAAGGACCAGGAGAAGCACGCGTACGACTTCTCCTTCTCCGGCCTCAAGACCGCGGTCGCGCGCTGGGTCGAGACCAAGCGCGACGCCGGCGAGGAGATCCCCTGCCCGACGTCGCAGCCTCCTTCGCCGCGGCCGTCGCCGACGTCCTCACGGCCAAGACGATCGCCGCGTGCCACCGCCACGGTGTCGAGACGCTCGTCGTCGGCGGCGGGTTCTCCGCGAACTCGCAGCTCCGCGACATGGCGGCGGAGCGGTGCGCCGCCGAGGGCATCACGCTGCGCATCCCGCCGGTCCGCTACTGCACCGACAACGGCGCCATGATCGCCGCGCTCGGGTCTGCCGTCGTCGCTGCGGGCGTGGCGCCGTCGAACCTGGACATCGGCGTCGACTCGTCGATGCCGCTCACGACCGTCACCGTCTGAGCCTTCGCCGCCCGGCGCACTCAGAGCGGCCGGCCGGCCCGCATCTCCGCGACGAGCGACGCGACCACGGCGTCCAGCTCGCCGCCCGCACGCCTCGCGACCGCGCGCTGGCGCTGGTACGACGCGCCCTTGCGGAGGATGGTCCGCACCCCGTCGAGGTCCTCGGAGCACCCGAGCCCCTCGGCCACGGGCTCGAGCTCGGTCAGCAGACGCGCGACCGCGTCGGTCACGAGCTCCTCGTTGCCGTACGCGTCGAGGATGATGATGGCGTCCATGCCGTAGCGGGCCGACCGCCACTTGTTCTCCTGCACGAACCAGGGCGGCAGGGTCGGGAGCTCGACGCCGTCGTCGAGCATGCGGGAGAACCTCTCGACGAGGCAGTGCGTGAGCGCGGCGAGCGCACGCAGCTCGCTGATGTTCGTGACGCCGTCGAGGATCCGCGACTCGAGGGTGCCGTTGCGGGGGAGGGGCGCAGGTCCCAGCGCACCTCGTCGAAGCCGTCGATCACGCCCGTGTGCTCGAGGTCGGACGCGTAGCGCTCGAGCTCCTCCCACTCCTGGAACTGGAACGGGAGGCCCGCCGTCGGGAGCTGCTGGAACATCAGCGCGCGGTTCGACGCGTAGTTGGTGTCCCGTCCGCCCCAGAACGGCGACGACGCCGACAGCGACTGCAGGTGCGCGAAGCACGTCAGCATCGCCCGGAGGATGGGGAGGACCTTGCGGCGGTCCTCGATGCCGACGTGCACGTGCACGCCGTAGATGAGCATCTGCCGGCCCCACCACTGGGTCCGGTCGATGAGCGTGTTGTAGCGAGCCTTGTCGGTGACCTTCTGGTGCGACCACTGCGCGAACGGGTGGGTGCCCGCGCACATGAGCTCGACGCGCAGCGGGTCGGTGACGGCGCGGATCTCCTCGACCGCGCGCTCCAGGTCGGCCGCCGCGTCGGGGACGTCGCGCCCGACGCCGGACACGACCTCGACCGTGTTGAGCAGCAGCTCCTGCACGATGTGCGGATGGGCGTCGCGGCCCTCGGGCCGGACGGCGTCGAGCACCGTCTGGGCGACCTGGCGCAGGTCGCCGGAGTCCTTGTCCACGAGGGCGAGCTCCCACTCGATGCCGACCGTGGACCGCTCCGACTGCGCGAACGGCAGATGCATGCGCTTACTCTTCCACGGCGCGGACGTCACGCGCGGGTAACGGGCTCCACGACGAGGACGCTCTGTCGGCCGCCGACGCGGGTCAGGACGAGGGTCGCCTCCGCGCTCCCCGGCGTGTTCTTCAGACCCAGGTCGCGGCGCAGCTGTTCGGGGGTCACGGCGGTACCCCGTTTCTTGATGGTGACCCGCCCGACGCCGTTCTCCCGCAGGTAGGTCTTGAGGCGCTTCAGGCCGAACGGCATCACGTCAAGCACGCGGTACGCCGTGGCGACCGGCACCCCCGCGCCCGACGACGCAGGCTCCGGTTCGGCGTCCGACGTCACGTAGGCGATGGTCGGGTCGAGCAGGCGTCCGCTCAGCCCGGCGGCGACCTGGGCGACGAGGCCCGCCCGGATGACGGCGCCGTCGGGCTCGTAGAGGTACGCGCCGACGGGGCCGACGTCGGGCACGGGCTCGTCCTGGCCGGGCGCGGGGCCGCGGAGCTCGCGTGCGGCGACGCGGCCGTCGGCGGTCGAGCGCAGCACGAGGGCGGTGCGTCCGGGCCCGTCGGGTGCGAGCGGGCCGAACCAGAGCGCGGCCTCGACGACGTCCCCGTCGACCGAGACCCACTGGGTCTCCGCGTCGTCGGGCAGGCCGGCGTGCGCGATGCCGGGGCCGACCTTGATGCCCAGCGCGGGCACGACGTCGCGCAGCGCCCAGACGGCGTCGAGCGGGGGAGCGTAGGCGGACGGGTCGAGGACGCGCGTGCCCGTGCGCGTCCGGCGCATGGGGTCGGCGTAGACGCCGTCGACGCCCTCGGTGGGCAGGTCGAGGGCGAGGCCGTCGGCGCAGCGCACCTCCGCCTCGGGGAACGCGCGGAGGTTGTGTGAGGCGAGGGCCGCGGTCGCGGGGTCGACGTCGGTCGCGAGGACGCGCAGGCCCACGCCCGCGAACGTGAGCGCGTCGGCGCCGAGCCCGCAGGTCAGATCGGCCACGCGGGTGACGCCGGCCGCGAGGTAGCGCTGCGCGTGCCGGGCGGCGACGACGAGGCGCGTGGCCTGCTCGAGACCTTCGGGAGTGAAGAGCATGCCGTCCGCGAACGGGCCGAGCTTGGCGCGCGCCTTGTCGCGCAGACGGGTCTGCGTGAGCGCGGCCGCCGCGAGCGCCGGGTCGATCCCGCGCTCCCGGAGGCCGGCCGACAGGGCGAGCGCCTGCGCCTCGTCGTACGGCGGGAGGGCCTCGAGCAGGGCGCGCCCAGCCGGTGCGGTGAGCAGGTCGACGGTCTCGAGGTCCACGCGTCGATCCTCGCAGACGTGGCGGGTGCGACGTCGGCCCGTCGCTCCCAGGTAGCGCTGATAACGTTCACAGCGCCGGAGACACGTCCGGTACTCAGCGAAAGTCGCCCTCGCTGGCAGTCGGGCCCCGGGCCCCGCCCCTGGTGCCGTCGCCCTCCTCTGAGCCCTTTCTCGAGGAGCCGTATGCCCCCGCTGTCGTCCCGTCCTGCCCTGCCCACGTCCGCGTCGGCCGTCGTCTACTGCGAGGGCCAGTTCGGCGAGCAGGACGGCAAGACCGCCAACGGTCTCGTCCGCCACTCCGAGAAGTACGCGATCGTCGCCGTGATCGACAGCCGGCAGGCGGGCGCCGACGCAGGGGCCTTCCTCGACGGCGTACCCAACGGGATCCCGGTCGTCGCGAGCCTCGCCGACGCGATCGCGCACGCCGGGTACGTGCCCGACCACCTGGTCTGCGGTGTCGCACCCGCCGACGGGCTGCTGTCGTCGGCCCAGCGGGTCGTCCTGCTCGACGGCATCGCCCGAGGCATGCACATCGTCAACGGCCTCCACGAGTTCCTCGGGGACGACGCGGAGTTCGTCTCCGCGGCCCTGCTCGCCGGGGTCACGATCACCGACGTGCGGCGCCCGAAGGAGACGAAGGACCTGCACCTGTTCTCGGGCCGGGTCTTCGACGTCACGTGCCCGCGGATCGCGGTCCTCGGGACCGACGGCGCGATCGGCAAGCGCACGACCGCCACGCTGCTCGTGCAGGCGCTGGTGGCCCGCGGGATCAAGGCGGTCCTCGTCGGCACCGGGCAGACCACGCTCATCCAGGGCGGGAAGTACGGCGTCGCGCTCGACGCGCTCGTGCCGCAGTTCTGCTCGGGAGAGGTCGAGGACCGCGTCGTCGCCGCGTTCGAGGGCGAGGACCCCGACGTCATCGTCGTCGAGGGCCAGGGCGCGCTGAGCCACCCCGCCTACCTGACGTCGGCGCACATCCTGCGGGGAGCCGGCCCGCAGGCGTCGTCGTCCAGCACGCGCCGAGGCGCGAGTTCCTGGGCGACTTCCCGATGGTCGCGATGCCGACGGTGCAGAGCGAGATCGCCCTGATCGAGGCGTTCGCCGACACCCGGGTCATCGGGGTCACGCTCAACCACGAGCACATGGACGACGCGGAGGTCGGGGCCGCGATCGACGAGCTCGAGCTCGATCTCGGCCTGCCCGTCACGGACCCCTTGACGAGGCCGCTCGACCGGCTCGTCGACATGGTGCTGCTCGCGTTCCCGGCGCTCTCGCGATCCGTGGAGGCCGCCGCGGAGGCGGGCGCGCTCGTCGCGGAGCAGCCGCTCGCGCCGAGCGGACGGTGAGCGCTCCGCGCCTCGAGGTCGAGCTGGGCGCGGTCGCGCACAACACCCGGACGCTGGTCGACCGGCTCGCGTCGCGCGGCGTCCGCGTGGTCGGGGTGACGAAGGCCGCGCTCGGCCGGCCCGACGTCGCCGCGGCGATGCTGGCCGGGGGAGCGGTCGGGCTGGGCGACTCGCGCGTCGAGAACCTGGCACGACTGCGGGCGGCCGACCCCGGGCAGGTCCCGCCCGACGTGCCCCTCACGCTGATCCGCTCGCCCATGCCGAGCCAGGCGGACGACGTCGTGTGCCTCGCGACCACGAGCCTCGTGACCGAGCGCCGGACGCTCGACGCCCTCGCGGCCGCCGCGGAGCGTCGGGGCGTGCGGCACGACGTGGTGCTGATGGTCGAGCTCGGCGACCTGCGCGAGGGCGTCCCCGCCGAGGACCTGGTCGACCTGGCGCGGTCGGTCGGGCGTCGACCCGGGGTGCGGCTCGCCGGGATCGGGACCAACCTCGCCTGCCAGAGCGGCGTCGTGCCGGGCCCGCGCGCGATGGGTGAGCTGTCGCGCCTCGCCGAGCAGGTGGAGGCTGCCTGCCGCCGTCCGTTGACCGTGGTCTCGGGCGGGAACTCGGCTTCGCTGGGCTGGGTGCTCGGAGCCGACGACGTGGGGCGGGTCGACGAGCTGCGGCTCGGCGAGTCGCTCCTCCTCGGCACGGACCCCTTGACGCGCCGGCCGGTCGAGGACCTCCGGACGGATGCGTTCGTCCTGGTCGCCGAGGTCATCGAGGTCCAGGTCAAGCCGGCGCAGCCGTGGGGGAGATCGCCCAGGCGGCCTACGGGGACGCCCCGGCGCGGCGGGGGCACGGCACGGTCCGCCAGGCGCTCGTGGCCCTGGGGCGCCAGGACGTGGACCCCGACGGGATCACGCCGCCGGAGGGCGCCACCGTGCTCGGCGCCAGCGGGGACCATCTGGTGCTCGACGTCGGGGACCTCGCCATCGCGGTCGGGGACGAGCTGCGGTTCGGGCTGGGGTACGGCGCGCTGGTGCGCGCCGCGACGTCGCCGTTCGTCGGCTGGGCGCCCGTCGCCGCCCGTACGGCCGCACGAGCGGCCGGTGGTTGGCACTCGCCTTGACCGAGTGCTAACGCCCACCTAGATTGGGACCCGAGGTCAGCGGCACCCGCGAGGGCGCCGCGGGCCGCGTGCTCTCGCTTGCCGGCACCCGCGACGACGGCCTGCGTGCGCACGAACCCATCGTCATCAGGTAGTTCTCAGCGAAAGGGAGGGCCCGCTGTGTCGGTCCCCATCAAGCCGCTCGAGGACCGGATCGTCGTGAAGGCCGTCGAGGCCGAGACCACGACGGCGTCCGGTCTGGTCATCCCCGACACCGCGAAGGAGAAGCCCCAGGAGGGCGAGGTCCTCGCGGTGGGTCCGGGTCGCATCGACGACAACGGCAACCGTGTCCCGCTCGATGTCGCCGTCGGCGACAAGGTCCTGTACAGCAAGTACGGCGGCACCGAGGTGAAGTACGCGGGCGAGGAGTACCTCGTGCTCTCCGCGCGCGACGTCCTCGCGGTCGTCGTCGGCTGATACCGGCCGTCTCGCGGCCTCACGGCCGAGCGCACGAGGCCCCGCACCCTCACGGGTGCGGGGCCTCGTGCTTCTTCCCTGCGGTTCCCCTGCCTGCGGACGACGCGCCCCTCAGCCGACCCGGCTGAGCGCCTGGCGGTCGCGCTCGGCAAGGATCGTCGTGCGCTCGTCCTCCGTGAGGCCCCCCAGACCCCGTACGGTTCGCGCACACGCAGCGCGTGCTCGCGGCACAGCTCCATGACCGGGCAGCTCGCGCAGACCGCCTTCGCGGCCTCGTCGCGCCTGCGCCTGTTCGATCCCCGCTCGCCCTCCGGGTGGAAGAACACCTCGTCGCCGGTCTGGCGGCAGGCCCCTTGGTACTGCCATTCCCACAGGTCCATCACCGGGCCGGGAAGGCGGGAGATCTCGGTCATGTCGTCGTCCTTTCGCGTGGCGAACGATGCGGACGTGGCCCCCTGGGATCCACGCTGCGTTACTGCTCCACCTGCTCGGGGGCCCGGACTCCTCGTGTTCGGCCCGGCCTCGTCGTCGGTGTTCACACAACCTAGCAATCGCTTCACAGATTGTTCAAGTCCCCTCCGCAACGTTCTTGGCGCGCTTGTTCCTCGGCGAAATGGCGCGGTGCTGGCGCGCTCTTGGCGCGGTTCGCCGGTGGCGGGGACGCCGGACCCTGAGCACAATCGAGGGGTGACAGGCGGCAGCACGAGCAGGCCCACGAGCGTCCCGGGTCCGGGACACGACGACGGCGACACAGAAAGCCAGACGACGGGCGGTGCCCGGGCGTCCGGCTACACGGTGGCCAGCGTGGCTCGTCGGCTCGGCGTCGCCGCTGCGACCCTCCGGACCTGGGACCGGCGCTACGGCCTCGGCCCGTCCTCGCACGTCGCGGGTGCGCACCGCCGGTACACCGGTGAGGACGTCGACCGGCTGCTGCTCATGCGCGAGCTGACCCTCGACGGCGTCGCCCCCGCCGAGGCCGCACGCACCGCGCTGGCTGCGGGCCAGGACGAGCTGCGCCGTCGGGCGCTCGCCGCGGAGGACCTGCACGACGACCCCGAGGTCGTCACGTCGGGCCAGGCGCCGGCAGCGGTCCGACCGGTGCTGCGTGCCATCGCGGGCGGCCGGGACACCGGCGCCGGCCGGGACGTGAGCCCCGCCGTCGACCCGCACGCGCTCGTGACCGAGATCGTGGACGCCGCGATCGCCTACGACGAGTCGCGCTGCGACGAGCTCCTGCGGATCGCGCCGGGCGGCGACCCGGCCGCCTGGTGGGCCGACGTCGTCGAGCCGGCACGGCAACGGCTCCTCGCACGCGTCGTCCTGGCGGGGCCGGGAGAGGCACCCGAGGTCCTGCTCAACAACGCGACCCTGCACGCGCTGCGCGTCTTCCAGGCCGAGCACGGCGACGAGGTGACCGAGCGCTCCGGGCCGCCCGTGTCCCACCCGTCCCGGCTCGGCCGCATCGTGCTCGTGTTCTCGGCGATCGGGGAGCCGGTCCCGGTCGTGGCGCACGCGCTCGCGGCGGCGCTCGTCGCGCACGGCGTGACCGCGCGCGTCGTCACCGGTCCCGCCGGCGCCCATCGCTCGATCGAGCTCGTCACGATGGTCCAGCCGGTCGCCGTCGTCACGGTCTCGGGGCTCACCCAGCCGCCGTGGCACCTCGTCGAGGCCATCCACGAGGCGCACCCGTCGCTCCCGATCTTCGTCGGGCTCGGGCGCGAGCAGGACGAGACCGCCGTCCCGCTCGCCCACCAGGTGCACCGGGCGCGCAGCTTCCCCGGCCTGCTCCACGAGGTGCTGGCCGTCGCGGAGGGCTGAGAGCGCCGCGTGTGAGACGCGTCGCACCGCGCGCCATCGGTCCCGTACGTCCGGACGGCCGGGAATGGATCTCGCCCGCAGACCGTAGACTCTTGACATGACGGACGTGCCTGCCCCCTACGCCTCGACGCCCGGCCAGCCGCTCCCCGCCGACCCGCCGAACCCCTTCTCGCGCATCGGTCTGACCTACGACGACGTCCTGCTCCTGCCCGGAGAGACCGACGTCGTGCCCAGCGAGGTCGACACGACGACGCGGCTCACCCGGGAGATCTCTCTCGCGATCCCGCTGGTCAGTGCGGCCATGGACACCGTCACCGAGTCACGCATGGCCATCGCCATGGCGCGGCAGGGCGGCATCGGCGTGCTCCACCGCAACCTGTCGATCGCCGACCAGGCGCACCAGGTCGACGTCGTGAAGCGGTCCGAGTCGGGCATGGTGACGGACCCCGTCACCGTCGGCCCGGACGCGACGCTCGCCGAGCTCGACGCGCTCTGCGGCCAGTACCGCGTCTCCGGCCTGCCCGTCGTCGACGGCGAGGGCGTGCTCCTCGGGATCATCACGAACCGCGACCTGCGGTTCGTCGCTAGCGCCGACTACGAGACCCGCCGCGTGCGCGAGGTCATGACGCCCATGCCGCTCGTCACCGCGCCGGTCGGCATCGCGCGCGACGAAGCCGCTGCGATCCTCGCGAAGCACAAGATCGAGAAGCTCCCGCTGGTCGACGGGGGCGGCCGCCTCGGCGGTCTGATCACCGTCAAGGACTTCGTCAAGACCGAGCAGTACCCGAACGCCACGAAGGACGGCGAGGGCCGCCTGCGCGTCGGTGCAGCCATCGGCTACTTCGGGGACGCGTGGGAGCGCGCGACGACGCTCGTCGAGGCCGGCGTCGACGTCCTCGTCGCGGACACCGCGCACGGCCACGTGCGCCTCCTGCTCGACATGGTGCGCCGCCTCAAGTCCGATCCCGCGACCCGCCACGTCCAGGTCATCGGCGGCAACGTCGCGACGCGCGAGGGCTCGCAGGCCTTCGTGGACGCCGGCGCGGACGCGATCAAGGTCGGGGTCGGTCCGGGCTCCATCTGCACCACCCGCATCGTCACGGGCGTCGGGGCGCCCCAGATCACCGCGGTGTGGGAGGCCTCGCTCGCGGCACGCGCCGCCGGGGTCCCGGTCATCGCGGACGGCGGCCTCCAGTACTCGGGCGAGATCGCGAAGGCGATCGTCGCCGGCGCCGAGACCGTCATGCTGGGCTCGCTCCTCGCGGGCTGCGACGAGGCGCCGGGCGACCTCATCTTCGTCAACGGCAAGCAGTTCAAGGCCTACCGGGGCATGGGCTCGCTCGGGGCCATGAGCTCGCGCGGCAAGAAGTCGTACTCCAAGGACCGCTACTTCCAGGCCGAGGTCACGAGCGACGACAAGCTCGTGCCCGAGGGCATCGAGGGCCGCGTCGCGTACCGGGCCCCCTCTCGGCGGTCTCCCACCAGCTCGTCGGCGGGCTGCGCCAGTCGATGTTCTACGTCGGGGCGCGAACCGTGCCCGAGCTGCAGCAGCGCGGCCAGTTCATCCGGATCACGCAGGCGAGCCTCAAGGAGTCGCACCCGCACGACATCCAGATGACCGTCGAGGCGCCCAACTACCAGGGCGGCTGACGCGTCCGCGGCGCCGTCGGGCCGCCCGCCACCAGGCCGTCGGGGTCACCGGACCCCGGCGGCCTGCGTGCGTCCGGGGCGTCTCAGGGGCGGCCGGTCGGCGGAGCGGTGCTGCTGCTCGCGGCCTCCCGGGCACGCCACCGCTCGAGCTCCGCGGTCCAGGCGCGGTGCTGGTCGACCTGGTACGCGTGCAGGGTCGCGAGGTCTATCGCCGCGAGCTGCGGGAACGCGGCGACCATGGCCGCGAGCAGGTCGAGCGTCGCGACGACGTCGGCATCCGCGGCGTGCAGGCCGGCGGCCTCGGGGCCGTCGAGGTCCAGGACACCGTAGGCGGCGCACAGCGCGCCGAGCGTTCGCCCGCCCCGGCGGAGCGGGACGAGCGCGCGGTCGAGGACGAGCGGGTCGACGACCGCCGGGACCGGGCCGCCGAGGCGTTCGGGCAGGGTGCGCAGCCCGTGCCGCGACAGCTCCGCGTCCAGGAGGACGAGGTCGAAGCCCGCGTTGAACGCGACCACGGGCACGCCTTCGGCGAGGGCCTCGTGCAGCACCGCGGCGATCTCCTCGAGCGCCTCGCGCGGCGGCCGTCCGTAGGTACGCGCCTGCTCGGTCGAGATGCGGTGGATCGCGGCGGCGCCGTCGGGGATCTCGATGCCGGGGTCAACCAGCCAGGTGCGTACGGTCGTCTCGACGTCCGGCGTGCGGTGGACGAGCGCCGCCGACACGATCCGGTCGGCGGCAGGGTCGACTCCCGTCGTCTCGGTGTCGAAGCCGAGGAGCGGTGCTGTCGTCCACATGGCCGTGCTCATGCGGTCAGGATCGCACCCGCCGCCCACAGCGCGGCGGTGGCCGGAACGGCGAGGGACCGGCCCCTAGACTGGACCGGTGAGCAACGAGATCGAGATCGGCCGTGGCAAGCGCGGACGCCGTGCCTACTCCTTCGACGACGTCGCCGTGGTCCCCTCCCGGCGGACGCGCGACCCCGAGGACGTCTCGGTCGGCTGGCAGATCGACGCCTACCACTTCGACCTGCCGATCATGGCCGCCCCCATGGACTCGGTGATGAGCCCCGAGACCGCGGTCGCGCTCGGCAACGCGGGCGGCCTCGGCGTCCTCGACCTCGAGGGCCTGTGGACCCGGTACGAGGACCCGCGCCCGCTGCTCGAGGAGATCGCGACCCTGCCGGCGGAGCAGGCGACGAGCCGCATGCAGGAGATCTACTCGGCCCCGATCCTCCCGGACCTCGTGACGCAGCGGCTCAAGGAGATCCGGGCCGCCGGCGTCACGGTCGCGGGCGCTCTGTCGCCCCAGCGCACGCAGGAGCTCTCCCAGACCGTGGTCGACGCGGGCGTCGACCTGTTCGTCATCCGCGGCACGACCGTCTCCGCGGAGCACGTGTCGTCCAACGCCGAGCCGCTCAACCTCAAGCGGTTCATCTACGAGCTCGACGTGCCCGTGATCGTGGGTGGCGCGTCCACCTACACCGCGGCGCTGCACCTCATGCGCACGGGCGCGGCGGGCGTGCTCGTGGGCTTCGGTGGCGGTGCCGCCCACACGACCCGCGTCTCGCTCGGCATCCACGCCCCGATGGCGACCGCGGTCGCGGACGTGGCGGCCGCACGCCGGGACTACCTCGACGAGTCGGGCGGCCGCTACGTGCACGTCATCGCGGACGGCGGCGTCGGGCACTCGGGCGACCTGGTCAAGGCGGTCGCGTGCGGGGCGGACGCCGTGATGCTCGGCGCCGCGCTGGCCCGCGCGCAGGAGGCGCCGGGCGCCGGCTGGCACTGGGGCTCGGAGGCGCACCACCCGCAGCTCCCGCGCGGCGAGCGGGTGCGCGTCGGCACGGCCGGGACGCTCGAGGAGATCCTGTTCGGCCCGGGCCGCCAGGCGGACGGCACACTCAACCTCGTGGGCGCGCTGCGCCGTGCGATGGCGACGACGGGCTACTCGGACCTCAAGGAGTTCCAGCGCGTCGAGGTCGTCGTCTCGCCCTACCAGCCGCGCTGACCGGAGGCCGTCATGCCCCCCACGCCCGCCGGCTCGGGCCCGTCCGGGACGCGTGACGGCGTCGGGCTGCGGCTGCCCACGCCTGTCCTGCGCCTCGCCGAGGCCACCGACGACGACGTCGCGCCCCTCGTCGCGCTGTGGACCGCGTGCGGCCTCACCCGCCCGTGGAACGACCCCGAGCGGGACATCGAGGACGCTCGCTCGACCGCGACGTCGACCGTGCTCGTGGGGCACGTGGACGTGGCGGGCGCGGAGGTCGTGGTGAGCAGCGCCGTGGCCGGCTACGACGGGCACCGGGGCTGGCTGTACTACGTCGCCGTGGACCCCGCGTGGCAGGGGCGCGGGTTCGGCCGCGAGACCGTCGTCGCGGCCGAGGCGTGGCTCGCGGCGCAGGGCGCGCCCAAGGTCCAGCTCATGGTGCGGCACACGAACGTGGCCGCCGTCGGGTTCTACCAGGCGCTCGGCTACACGGACCAGGAGACCACCGTCCTGGGTCGTCGCTTCCCCGTCGCACAGGGCGGCCCGGACGTCGGCTGAGTGCCGCGGGCACCTAGGACTCGCGGTACCGGACGCGTAGCCTGGGCGCATGGCAGACAGCACGGACGACGTCAGCGTCGACGGCCTCCTCGACCCCGACAGCCCCACCGCGACGTACGCCCTCGAGCCCGACGTCGTCGCGCCTCTTCTGGGCCGTCTCGCGAGCTCGCGCGGGGCGGGCGAGCACCGGACCGTCGCCCCGTTCACGGGGGCGCCTCTCGTCGCGGTGCCGCTCTCGTCCGAGCAAGACGTCGCCGACGCGGTCGGGCGCGCACGCGAGGCGCAGCTCGCGTGGGCCGAGGTCCCGGTCGCGGCGCGTGAGAAGGTCCTGCTGCGGCTGCACGACGTCGTCCTCGACCGGCAGTCCGAGGTCCTGGACCTGCTCCAGCTCGAGAACGGCAAGTCGCGGACGAGCGCGTTCGACGAGGTCATGGACGTCGCGCAGGTCGCACGGCACTACGGGGTGCGGGCGCACCGCTACCTCAGGACGCGGCGCGTGCCCGGCATGATCCCCGGGCTCACGAGCACGCGGATCCTGCGCCACCCGGTGGGCGTCGTCGGTGTCATCGCCCCGTGGAACTACCCGCTCACGCTGACGCTCTCGGACATCATTCCCGCGCTGGTCGCGGGCAATGCGGCGGTGGTCAAGCCCGACCTGCAGACCCCGCTGACCATGCTCTGGGCCGCCGAGGCGCTCGAGGACGCCGGGCTGCCGGCTGGCGTCGTGCAGGTCGTCTACGGCGGGCCGGAGGTGGGCCGCGCGCTCACGGCATCGGTCGACCACATCGTCTTCACCGGCTCGACGGCGGTCGGCCGGACGGTCGCCGCGCAGGCGGGCGAGCGCCTCATCGGCGCCACGCTCGAGCTCGGCGGCAAGAACCCGCTGTACGTCGCGGCGGACGCCGACGTCGCGTCGGCGGCGAGCGGCGTCGTGCGGGCCTGCTTCGCGAACACGGGCCAGCTGTGCATGTCGATCGAACGGCTGATCCTGCACGAGGACGTCGCGGACGAGTTTCTCGACGAGTTCGTGCCGTTGGTGCGCGACCTCACGATGGGACCGGGGCTCGACTACCGGCACCAGGTCGGGTCGCTCACGTCGCAGGCGCAGCTCGACCGCGTCGTCGCGCACGTCGACGACGCCATCGCGCGCGGCGCGACCGTCCTCGCCGGGGGCGTGCACCGAGCCGATCTCGGCCCGTACTTCTACGCCCCGACGGTCCTCGACGGCGTGCCCGACGACGCGGTGTGCGCGCGCGAGGAGACGTTCGGTCCGGTGGTGTCGGTCCGGCGGGTGGCGTCGGACGATGGGGCGGTCGACGCCATGAACGACACCGAGTTCGGCCTGAACGCGAGCATCTGGACGGGCGACACGGCGCACGGGCGCCGGCTCGCGGCCCGGGTGCAGGCGGGGTCGGTCAACGTGAACGACGGCTACGCGGCCGCGTGGGGCTCGGTCTCGGCGCCGCTCGGCGGGTTCAAGGCGTCCGGGCTCGGCCGCAGGCACGGGCGCGAGGGCATCGAGGCCGTGACCGAGGTGCAGACCGTCGCGGTCGAGCGGGGCGTCGCGCGGGGCCTGAGCTTCGACACGCTGTACGAGCGGCCGGGCGAGCAGTGGACGGGCCTGATGACCCGGGCGTTCCGGGCGATGAAGGCCACGCGCCTGCCGTAGCCGCGGCGCGGTGGCCGGGGACCGTGCCGGGCGATACGATCTGGTCTAGACCACTCTGTCGCTGAGGATCGAGGAACCATGTCGCACGTGACCAGCGCCGCCCCCGACAACGCCGACACTCCCACGACCGTGCTCCACGGTGTCGGGGTCGGCAGGGCCGGGGTGGTGGGCCCGGTCGTCCAGGTCGCCGGTGCGCCCGCGGCGCCCGCCGACGAGCCCGGCACCGCGCCCGACCAGGTCGAGGCGGTGCAGGAGCGCGTCACCGCCGCGTTCGACGCCGTCGCGGCGGGGCTGCGGGCGCAGGCGGACGCAGCGTCGGGCGCGGCCGTGGACGTGCTCGGAGCGACCGCCCAGATGGCCGACGACAAGGCGCTGCGCAAGCAGACCGCCGCCGGCGTCGCGGCCGGGTCCGGCCCGGTGACCGCCCTCGACGCCGCGGTGAACGGGTTCGTGACGATGTTCGAGCAGGCCGGCGGCTACCTCGCCGAGCGCGTGACGGACCTGCGTTCGGTGCGCGACCGGGTCGCCGCTCGCATCCTGGGCGTCCCGGAGCCCGGCGTCCCCGCGCTCACCCGGCCGTCCGTCGTCGTCGGCAAGGACCTCGCGCCCGCCGACACCGCGACGCTCGACGTGAGCCACGTGCTCGCGATCGTCACCGAGCTCGGCGGCCCCACGTCGCACACCGCGATCATCGCCGGGCAGCTCGGGATCCCGTGCCTCGTGCGGGTCGCCGGGGCCACCGGGCTCCCGGACGGAGCGGTCGTCGCGGTCGACGCCGCGGCCGGCACCGTCGAGGTCGACCCGGCGCCCCAGGTCGCGGAGGCCTTCGCGCAGCGCGCGGAGGTGGCGGCGCGCCTCGCGGAGGACCACGCGCCCGGTGTCACCGCCGACGGCCACCGCATCCTCCTGCTCGCCAACATCGGCACCGCCGAGGATGCGGAGCGGGCCGCCGCCCAGGCCGTCGAGGGCTCGGGCCTGTTCCGCACCGAGGTCCTGTTCCTCGACCGCGAGACCGCGCCCACGCGCGAGGAGCAGGCCACGACCTACGCACGCGCGCTCCGTGCGTTCGGCGACCGCAAGGTCGTCGTCCGCACGCTCGACGCGGGGGCCGACAAGCCGCTCAAGTTCGCGACGCAGCCGGACGAGGAGAACCCCGCGCTCGGGGTCCGCGGCTACCGGCTCGTGCGCACCGTGCCCGAGGTCGTGACCACCCAGCTCAAGGCACTCGGCGACGCACGCCGCGAGACCGGCCTCGAGCCGTGGGTCATGGCGCCCATGATCGCGACGCCCGGCGAGGCGCGGGACTTCGCCGCCTCGGCCCGTGCGCAGGGCCTCACGAAGGTCGGCGTCATGGTCGAGATCCCGGCCGCCGCGCTGCGCGCCGACGCGATTCTGCGCGAGGTCGACTTCGTGTCCATCGGGTCCAACGACCTCGCCCAGTACACGATGGCCACCGACCGGCTGCGCGGCGAGCTCGCCGACCTCATCGACCTGTGGCAGCCCGCCGTGCTCGACCTCGTCGCCGCGACCGCAGCCGCCGGGCAGCGGGCGGGCAAGGACGTCGGGGTCTGCGGTGAGTCCGCGTCCGACCCGCTCATGGCCGTCGTCCTGACCGGCCTCGGGATCACGAGCCTGTCCATGGCGCCCGTCGCCGTGCCCGCCGTGCGCTACGCGGTCAAGGCGCACACGCTCGAGCAGGCGCGCGCCGTCGGGCAGGCGGCCCTCGCCGCCGACGACGCTCCCGGCGCCCGTGCGGCCGCGCTCGCCGCACTGGCCCCGGGCGTCGCGGACGCGCTCGGTCTCTGACGGGCCGGCCTGGCGGGCGTCAGCCGCGGTCGAGCGCCACGAGGAGCAGGCCGCCGATCATCGCCAGGTTCTTGTGGAACTGGACGCGCTGCGCCTTGCGGGCGGCGGGGTCGTCGACCTTCCAGAAGGCGTGACCGGCGACCGTGGTCGGCACCAGCGAGCCCACGAGGACCACGGCGGACGTGCGCGGGAGGATCCCGAGCGCCAGCAAGGTGCCCGCGGAGGCCATGACCGCGCCGTTGGTGCGGACCAGCACGGTGTCGTCGTCGGGCAGGGGGACGATGCGGCGGATCGCCTCCAGCGTCGGACCGGCCGCGGTGACACGGCCCCCGGGCTCGCGGGCCGCGTCCGCCCCGAGCAGGGCGTACGTGGACCCGGTCAGGACACGGGCGAGCAGCCGGACAGGCTTCATGGTGGGCTTCCTCTCAGGACGCGAGGCCGTCCACGACCTCGATGCACTGGCGCGCGATCGCGAGCTCCTCGTTGGTCGGCACGACCATGACGAGCGTGCTCGTCCACGCCGGGGAGATGATGCGCGGCTCGGACGACGACGGCGCCGCGTTGCGCTCGGGGTCGACGGCCAGCCCGAGCGGCTCGAGGCCGTCGAGCACCTCGGCGCGCACGGCGGCGTCGTTCTCCCCGACGCCCGCGGTGAACGCCAGCACGTCGACCCGGCCGAGCACCGCGTGGTACGCCCCGATGTACTTGCGCAGCCGGTGCTCGTAGACGTCGAGCGCGAGCCTCGCGGCCCTCGCCGCCTCGGCGTCGTCGCCGTCCGCCAGCTCCCGGACGGCACGGAAGTCGTTCTCGCCCGCGAGACCCTTGACGCCCGACCGCTTGTTGAACAGGTCGTCGATCTCGTCGATGCTCATGCCCGCGTTGCGGGACAGGTGGAACACCACGGCGGGGTCGATGTCGCCCGTCCGGGTCCCCATCACGAGACCCTCCAGCGGCGTCAGGCCCATCGACGTCTCGACCGGTACGCCCCCGCGACGGCCGACGCCGACGCGCCGTTGCCCAGGTGCAGGACGATCTGGTTGAGGTCCTGGACCCGGCGCCCGAGCACGCGCGCGACCTTCCCGGCGACGTACTGGTGGCTCGTGCCGTGGAAGCCGTAGCGCCGCACCCCGTACTCCTCGGCGACGCCGCGGTCGAGCGCGTACGTGTACGCGTGCTCGGGGAGGGACTGGAAGAACGCCGTGTCGAAGACGGCGACGTGCGGCACGTCGGGCATCAGCTCGCGCGCCACCTCGATGCCCGTCGCGTTCGCCGGGTTGTGCAGCGGCGCGAGCGGGGACAGGTCGCGGATCTGACGGACCACGTCGTCGTCGATCAGGACCGGCTTGGAGAACACCGAGCCGCCGTGGACCACGCGGTGCCCGACGGCGTGCACCCCGGCCTTCTCGAGGTCCGGGCCGAGCTCCGCGAACAGCCCGAGCGCGACCCGCAGCGCCTCGCCGTGGTCGGCGACCTTCGCCTCGCGCTTCGTCGTGTTGCCGCCGAAGACGTGCTTCACCGGGCTCGACGACTCGCCGATCCGCTCGACGATCCCCGACGCGATCGCCTCCCCGCCCACCGGGTTCACGAGCTGGTACTTGAGCGAGCTGGAGCCCGAGTTCAGCACCAGCACGGACCCGTGCGCGCCGTACGCGGAGTACGGGTTGGGGCGTTCGGACTCGGGCAGGATGCTCATGCTTCTCCTTCTCCGGCGGACCCGGCCGAGGCTGCGGTCCCGGCCTGGGCCTGGATCGCGGTGATCGCGACCGTGTTGACGATGTCGTGGACGAGCGCCCCGCGCGACAGGTCGTTGACGGGCTTCGCGAGCCCCTGGAGCACCGGCCCGATCGCGACCGCACCCGCCGAGCGCTGCACGGCCTTGTACGTGTTGTTGCCCGTGTTGAGGTCCGGGAAGACGAACACCGTCGCCTTGCCTGCCACGTCGGAGCCCGGCATCTTCGACGCCGCCACCGAGGCGTCCACGGCGGCGTCGTACTGGATCGGGCCGGCCACCGACAGGTCGGCGCGGCGCTCGCGGACGAGCGCGGTCGCGTCCCGGACCTTCTCGACGTCGGCGCCGTAGCCGGACTCGCCGGTCGAGTAGGACAGCATCGCGATCCGCGGCGGGACACCGAACTGGGCGGCGGTGGCCGCGGACGAGATGGCGATGTCGGCGAGCTGCGTGGACGTCGGGTCGGGGATGACCGCGCAGTCGCCGTAGACGAGCACCCGGTCCTCGAGGCACATGAGGAACACCGACGACACGACCGAGACGCCGGGCGCCGTCTTGATGATCTCGAACGACGGCTTGATCGTGTGGGCGGTCGTGTGGGCCGCGCCCGACACCATGCCGTCCGCGAGGCCGAGGTGGACCATCATCGTCCCGAAGTACGAGACGTCCGTAACGATCTCCCGTGCGCGCTCGACGGTCATGCCCTTGTGCGCGCGCAGCTGCGTGTACTCCTCGGCGAACCGCTCGACGAGCCCCGGGTCGTGCGGGGACAGGACGTGCGCGCCGTCGAGCCGCAGGCCCAGCTCGGCGGCGCGGGCCCGGACCGCCGACTCGTCCCCGAGGATCGTCAGCTCGGCGACGTCGCGCTGCAGCAGGGTCGACGCCGCGCGCAGGATGCGGTCGTCGTCGCCCTCGGGCAGCACCACGTGCTTGCGGTCCGCGCGAGCACGGGCGAGGAGCTCGTACTCGAACATGAGCGGTGTCACGACGTCCGACGGCGGCACGTCCAGGGCGGCCGCGAGGCCGCCGTGCGCGGCGCTCGCCGTCGCGCGGTCGAACAGGGCGAGAGCCGTGTCGACCTTGCTGGGGGCGTCGAGGCTGACCCGGCCCCGGGTGCGCGACGCGCGGCTCGCCGTCTCGATCGTGTCGAGGTGCGTCGTGAGGATCGGGAGGCTCGGCGCGAGGTCGTCGAGCAGGCGCGCGATCGACTCCGGGGCTCGAGGCCGCCCGTGAGGACCATGGCGGCGAGCGACGGGTACGACGGCGCGGAGTGCGCCGCGAGCAGACCGATGAGTACCTCCGAGCGGTCGCCCGCGGTGACGACGACCGCCCCGTCGGTCAGGTGCCCCAGCATGTGCTCGAGCGTCATCGCCCCGACGAGCACGCCCATCGCCTCGCGTGCGAGGAGCTCGTCGTCGCCCAGCAGCAGCGTGCCCTCGACGGCCTCACGCAGCCCCTCGACGGTCGGCGCGGACAGCGACGGCTCCTCGGGGATCGTCCACACCGGCAGCGGGGACGTCGGGGCGCCCGGCACGTCCAGGCCGCCCAGCGCCTCGCCGACCGCGTCGAGGTCGTCCGGACGGCACCGGTTCGCGACGACGCCGAACGGCCGCGCGTGGAACGCCCGCAGCTCGGCGAGGCTCACCTCGGCGAGCTGGCGGACGTCGTCGGGCGTGCGACCGAAACCCGAGATCACGAGGAGGACGGGCGACCCGAGGTTCGCCGCGACCCGCGCGTTGAAGGACAGCTCGGTGGGCCCGGCGACGTCGGTGTAGTCGCTGCCCAGGACCAGCACGGCGTCGCACGCGAGAGCCACGTCGTGGAACTTCGCGACGATCTGGGAGAGCGAGGCGTCGGGGTCGTCGTGGACCTCGTCGTAGGTGACCCCGACGCACTGCTCGTAGCCGAGGTCGACGCTGTCCCGCGCGAGCAGCAGCTCGAGCACGTAGTCGCGGCCCGCGCGCGGGTTCGCCTCGGCGCTGCGTGCGACGGGGCGGAACACGCCCACCCGCGGGAACCGGCGCTGGAGCAGCTCCAGGACGCCCAGCGCGACGGTCGACTTGCCGGTCTCCCCTCGGGGGAGGTGATGTAGACGCTGCGGGTGGACTCGCTCACGGACTCATTCCATCGCATCGCCGCACGGGCTGCAGTGTCGCGGGCCACGCGGCGGTCGGTCTCCGGAGTCGGGTGCATCACGTCGGACACCGATGTGCAGAACTGTCCAGTATGAGGGCGCAAGATTGTCTAGTTTGAACTCGCATATCTGTCTAGTATGGAGTTGCTCATCTGGTCGGTATGCAGGAAGCGAGCGAGATGACGTATCGAGGACGAGTGATCGACGGCGAGCTGGCGACGCTGGTGCAGGCGGTTCCCGCCGTCTCTCTCGTCGGGCCCAAGGCGATCGGGAAGACGGAGTCGGCGCGCCGGCTGGCCGCCTCCGTGCTCGACCTGGCCGACGTCGACGAACGGGTCGTCGTCCAGGCGTCGCGCAAGGAGGCTCTCGCCCGAGCGAAGCCACCCGTGCTCATCGACGAATGGCAGCACGACCCCGACATCTGGGAGGCGATGCGTCGTGCTGTCGACGCCGACCCGTCCCCGGGTCGCTTCCTCCTCACCGGCAGCGCCAACCCGCGCGACGTACGCGTGCACTCGGGTGCCGGCAGAGTCGTCCGTCTGCGGATGCGACCCATGAGCCTGGCGGAGAGGGGTTCCGCCGAACCTACCGTGAGCCTCGCCGGGCTGTGGAAGCAGCGGGGCGAGGTCGGCGGGACCTCGTCCCTCGTGCTCGCCGACTACGTCACCGAGATCCTCGGCTCGGGTCTCCCCGCTATCCGTCTCGGTCCGGAGCGCGCCCGCACGCCGCTCCTGAAGGGCTACGTGGAGAGCGTCCTCGAGCACGACGTCCCCGAGCTCGGATTCGTCCCCAAGCGCCCGGCGTCGCTGGCGCAGTGGCTCCGCGCCTACGCGGCCGCCAGCTCGACGACGGCCACGTACGAGTCGATCGCCGGCGCGGTTCCGGACGACCAGCGAGCGACCCGCACGACGATCGGGGCGTACCGCGACGTCCTCGAGCATCTCTGGCTGCTCGACCCCGTCCCCGCGTTCGCGCTGAGCAGGAACAGGCTCGGCACGCTGGGACAGATGCCGAAGCACCAGCTCGCCGACCCGGCGCTCGTCGGCGCCCTGCTCGACATCGGCCCCGACACCCTCCTCGACAGCTCAGCGGGACGCGAGTTCGCAGGGCTGCGCGATGGTCCGCTCGTGGGGAACCTGTTCGAGTCGTTGGCGACGTTGTGCGTGCGGGTCTACGCACAGCCGCTCGGGCTGTCGGTCTCGCACGTCCGGACAGCCCGCGGCGAGCGCGAGATCGATCTCGTCGTGCACGCCCCGGACGGTCGGACGCTCGCGATCGAGGTCAAGCTCGCAGCGACGCCGGACGACCGGGACGTCCGGCACCTGCACTGGCTCGGAGAACGTCTGGGGGACGACCTCGTGGACAAGGTCGTCCTCACGACGGGTCGCCAGGCCTACCGTCGACCGGACGGGGTCGCCGTCGTCCCGCTCGCGCTCCTCGGCCCCTGACCGGACTCGAGCAAGCGGGCCCGGCGTCGAGCAAGCAGGGAGGTCCGCTTGCTCGACACCGGGCCCGCTTGCTCGACGTCGGGGAGTGCTGGCTACTCGTTGTCCCCGCCCGTCCCGATGGTCGCGTCGACCTGGGTCGTGTCGGCGAGGTCCTGCGCGTCGGGCCACACCCAGTCCCTCACCTCCGGCAGGTCGTCGCCGTGCTCACGCGTGTACTGGCGGGCCTCGAGGCGCTTGTCCTGCATCTCCTGCCGCAGCCCGGCGTACCGGGACGCGAGCCCGGGCACGCGGTCGATGACGTCGATGACCAGGTGGAACCGGTCGAGGTCGTTGAGCATGACCATGTCGAACGGCGTCGTCGTGGTGCCCTCCTCCTTGTACCCGCGCACGTGGAGGTTCGCGTGCCCCGTGCGGCGGTACGTGAGGCGGTGGATGAGCCACGGGTAGCCGTGGTAGGCGAAGATGACCGGCTTGTCGCGGGTGAAGAGCGTGTCGAAGTCCTTGTCGGACAGCCCGTGCGGGTGCTCCTTCTCGTCCTGGAGCCGCATGAGGTCGACGACGTTCACGACGCGTACCCGCAGGTCCGGGATCCGGTGCCGCAGGATCTCGGCCGCGGCGAGCACCTCGAGGGTCGGGACGTCGCCCGCGCACCCCAGGACGACGTCGGGCTCCTGGCCCTCGGTCTCCGTGCCCGCCCAGTCCCAGATCCCGAGCCCACGCGTGCAGTGCGCGACGGCCTGCTCCATGGACAGGAACTGGGGCGCCGGCTGCTTGCCCGCCACCACGACGTTGACGTACTGCCGACTGCGCAGGCAGTGGTCATACGTCGACAGGAGGGTGTTGGCGTCCGGCGGCAGGTACACCCGCACGACCTCGGCCTTCTTGTTCACGACGTGGTCGATGAAGCCGGGGTCCTGGTGGCTGAAGCCGTTGTGGTCCTGGCGCCACACGTGGCTCGACAGCAGGTAGTTGAGGCTCGCGATCGGCCGCCGCCACGGGATGTGGTTGGTGACCTTGAGCCACTTGGCGTGCTGGTTGAACATCGAGTCGATGATGTGGATGAACGCCTCGTAGCTGGTGAACAGGCCGTGCCGCCCCGTGAGCAGGTAGCCCTCGAGCCAGCCCTGGCACTGGTGCTCGGAGAGCTGCTCCATGACCCGCCCGACGCGCACGAGGTGCTCGTCGACCTCGGGGAGAAGTACTCGGCGTTCCACTGCTTGCCGGTCACGTCGTAGACGGCCTGCAGCCGGTTCGACGCGGTCTCGTCGGGGCCGAAGATCCGGAAATTGTCCGGGTTGCGACGGATCACCTCGGTGAGGAACTCGCCGAGGACGCGAGGGGCCTCCACGACGCCCGACCCCGGCTTCGGCACGTCGACCGCGAAGTCGCGGAAGTCGGGCAGCCGCAGGTCGCGGAGCAGGACCCCGCCGTTCGCGTGCGGGTTCGCGCTCATCCGCAGGTCGCCCGCCGGGGCGAGCTCGCGGATGTCGCCGTCGATCGCGCCGTCGTCGTCGAAGAGCTCCTCCGCCCGGTACGACTTCAGCCAGTCCTCGAGGACCTGGAGGTGCTCCGGCGTGTCCCGCGCGTTGGCGAGCGGCACCTGATGGGCGCGCCACGAGCCGACCGTCTTCTTGCCGTCGATGTACGCGGGGCCCGTCCACCCCTTGGGGGTGCGGAAGACGATCATCGGCCAGGCCGGGCGGGGAGGTCCTCGCCCTGCTCGGCGGCCGCCGCCTTGATCGCGGCGATCTCGTCGAGGACCTCGTCGAGCGTCGCGGCGAACCTGCGGTGGATGCTGTCGAAGCTCTCGTCCGTGCCGTCGGCGACCTCGAACCAGTGGACCTTGTGCCCGTACCCCGTCAGGAGCGAGGTGAGCTCGTCCTGGCCGATCCGGTCCAGGATCGTGGGGTTCGCGATCTTGTAGCCGTTGAGGTGCAGGATCGGCAGGACGACGCCGTCGTGCGACGGGTTGACGAGCTTGTTGGAGTGCCAGCTCGTCGCGAGCGGGCCGGTCTCGGCCTCGCCGTCGCCGACGACCGCCGCGACGAGCAGATCCGGGTTGTCGAACGCCGCGCCGTACGCGTGCGAGAGCGCGTACCCGAGCTCGCCGCCCTCGTGGATCGAGCCGGGCGTCTCGGGCGCGACGTGCGAGGGGATGCCGCCGGGGAACGAGAACTGGCGGAACAGCTTGCGCAGGCCCTCCTCGTCCTCGGTGATGTCGGAGTACAGCTCGGAGTACGTGCCGTCGAGGTAGGTGTTCGCGACCAGGCCGGGGCCGCCATGGCCCGGGCCCGCGACGTAGATCGTCGACTGCTGGCGCTCCGCGATCGCCCGGTTGAGGTGCGCGTAGAGGAAGTTCAGGCCCGGCGTCGTCCCCCAGTGGCCCAGCAGGCGAGGCTTGACGTCGTCGCGCGTGAGCGGGCGCCGCAGGAGTGGGTTGTCCAGCAGGTAGATCTGGCCGACCGACATGTAGTTGGCGGCACGCCACCACCGGTCGATCCGGGCGACGGTCTCGTCGCTCACTGCGTTGTCCGGAAGGGCGGTCCAGGAGGACATCGATCACACACTCCTCAGAGCTGAGCTGATGGTCCCTTCATTCCATCGCAGGAGGTCCCTCGTCGCGCGCCGGGCGGAGGTGACGAACCCGACGGACCCCGGGGGCGCTGGTGGCGGGGTCCCGGGCACCGGGCTCCCAGGCAGCCCCGTTACCGTGGACCCGTGGTTTCCCCGGCCCCCCGACGACGCCGACCTCCTTCGGCCCGAGCGCGCCGTCGCCCGTGCCCGCGCGCCCGGGGAAGCCGCCGCGCGTCCAGGGGCCGTTGACGTGGGGGCAGGTCGTGCGCCGGCCCCGCATGATCGGCCTCCTCGCCGTCCTCCTCGCGTTCGCCGCCCTGTGCGGGAGCCTCGGCGCGTGGCAGCTCGACCGTGCGTACGCGCGCGGCGACGCCGCCCAGCAGAAGGAGCTCGACGCGAAGCTCGCGGCCGAGGAGGCGCGTGGACCGGACGGGCTCGGCACGGTCCTCGCACCGCAGACGACGTTCACCGGCAAGCTCGTCGGCGACCTGGTCTGGGTCGAGGGCGCCTACGAGCCGGACGGTCAGGTCCTCGTGCCCGGCCGCGCGCTCGACGGCCGCACGGGCTACCTCGTGCTCGCCCCGCTCCGGGTGTCCGACGACGGCACGTCCGGCGCGTCGTGGAAGTCCCTGTCGGGTGGCGCGCCCGTGGTGCCGGTGGTCCGTGGCTGGGTGGCGACGCCCGAGCAAGCGACCGCTGCGCCGTCGGGCACGGTGCGCGTGAACGGGTACCTGCAGGCCTCGGAGGCCACGGACGGCACGGGGCACACGCTGCCCGACGGGCAGGTCGACTCGGTGTCGTCGGCGCAGCTCGCCAACCGGTGGGGCGGTCCCATCTACAGCGGGTACGTGGTGCTGCGCGACTCGGACCCCGCCGCCGACCCGGCGATCGCCGTGCTCCCGCGGCCGCGGGTGGAGGGCTCGGGCGACGTGAACCTGCAGAGCCTCTCGTACGCGTTCCAGTGGTGGCTCTTCGCGGTGTTCGCGGTGTTCGTGTGGTGGAGGATCGTCCGCGACCAGCGCGACCACGAGAACGCCGCCCTCGCGGGGACGACGGCCGCACCGGACGACGCGCCGCCGCCCGGGCGTACGCCGCAGGTCCGCCGGGGCGACGACGGCATCGCGGGGCTCCCGGCCCGGCACTGACGCCGCGAACCTGGGTCCCCGGGGCCGCTGTCAGCGAGATGTCAGCAGCGGCAGGGTCGTGTCAGCGCCGTGTCAACCGACGGGACGAACATCGTCTGCATGACCACGACCGCACCTACGCCGCGACCGACCGTGTCGCGCACCTACTCGTCGCTCCGCGCCGCCTGGATCCCGATGGCGGCCCTCTGCCTGGCCTTCTTCGTCGAGATGGTCGACAACACGCTCATGTCGATCGCCCTCCCGACGATCGGCCGCGACCTCGGCAGCAGCACCACGGCGCTGCAGTGGGTCAGCGGCGCCTACTCGCTCACGTTCGGCGGGCTGCTCCTCACGGCCGGCTCGATCGCCGACCGGTTCGGCCGGCGCCGCGTGCTGCTCGTCGGGCTCGCGGCGTTCGGGATCATCAGCCTCGGTGCCGCCCTCGTGTCGACGAGCGGCGAGCTCATCACCCTGCGCGCCCTGCTGGGCCTGGCGGCCGCGGCGATGGCGCCCGTGACGAACTCGCTGGTGTTCCGCCTGTTCGACGACAAGGCCCTCCGGATGCGGGCCATCACCGTGATGATGGTCGTCGGCATGTCCGGGTTCATCCTCGGCCCGCTGCTCGGTGGCACCGCGCTCGCGCACGTCTCGTGGCAGTGGCTGCTCCTCGTCAACTTCCCGATCGCGCTGATCGCCTGGATCGGCGTCCGGCTCGGTGTCGCCGCCGACGCCAAGGACGGCCTGACCGACGACAGGCTCGACCTGCCCGGCGCCGCCTTCAGCATCGCGACGATCGGCCTCGCGTGCTACGCCCTCACGAGCGGCGTGCAGCACGGCTGGACCTCCGCGATCACGCTCGGCTGCGTCGTCGGCGCCGTCCTCGCCGCGGTGCTCTTCGTGCGGCACGAGCGCCGCTCCAAGGCGCCGATGCTCGACCTCAAGCTCTTCTCGAACGGCACCGTGCGCGGCGCGTCGATCGCGCAGATCGGCACCGCCGTCGCGATGGCGGGCGTCATGTTCGGCCTCATCCTGCACTTCCAGTACGCGTGGGGCTGGAGCCCCGTGAAGGCCGGGCTGGCGAACCTCCCGATGATCATCACGATGCTCGGCGCGACGCCCTTCTCGGAGTGGCTCGTCACGCGGTTCGGGCACCGGGTCGCCTGCCTCGTCGGCTCGGGCTTCCTCGCCGCGGGCGTCGGAGGTCTCGCGTGGGGCGTCGAGCACGGCTACGTCGCGATCGCCCTCGCGATGGTCGTCATGACCGTCGGCCTGCGCACGGTGATGACCGTGTGCGCCGTGGCCCTCGTGGACGAGATGCCCGCCAACCGCACCTCGATGGGCACCGCGCTGAACGACACCGCCCAGGAGGTCGGGACGAGCGTCGGCACCGCCGTCGTCGGGACGCTCATCGCGACCCTGGTCGCGAGCCAGCTCCCCGCCGGCACGTGGAGCAACGAGCTGGTCGCCTCGTTCTTCCACGGTGAGCGGGTCACCTACATCGTGCTGGCCGTGGTCGTGGGGATCGTCGCGGCGTTCGGCGCCTCGACGCTGACGAACTCGCGCTCGACCGAGGAGCACACCGACGACGAGGAGGCCACCGAGCCCGAGCGCGAGACGGTCTCCGCCTGACGGTCTGCTCAGCGTGGCTTGCGGGCCACGACGAGGTCGCGCTGGATCGCCTGGTCGACGCGGTGCTCGAACCCCTGCCAGGGGTCGGGCGCCGCGTCGTCGCGTCCCCCGCCGAGCACCTCGAGGCCGGCGTCGGTGAGCGCGTCGACGAGGTCGCGACGTGGCGCAACCTTGACGTTCCACGCGATCCCGACGGTGCCGCCCCGGCGCAGCAGGCGGACCCACC
Organism: Luteimicrobium album; assembly: GCF_030161555.1. GTDB lineage: Bacteria > Actinomycetota > Actinomycetes > Actinomycetales > Cellulomonadaceae > Luteimicrobium > Luteimicrobium album. The sequence continues at coordinate 393,296 of NZ_BSUK01000001.1, read as the reverse complement.
CGGGCAGCGCCCGGGAGAGGAGCGGGACCGGGGAGCGGGTCAGCTCGTCCCGGGACGTGGACCGGCCGTCGCGCCCGCGCGTGCCCGACGCCCGGTTGCCGTGCTGGACCCCGTACGGCGCGTCGGTGACGATCGCGTCGAAGTGCCCGGCGGGGAACAGCTCCGCGGCGCGGACCGTGTCCGCGTTGACCAGCTCGACGCCGATGGTCTCGCCGGCGCGGTACTCCGCGGGCGTCGCGCCGACGGTCGCGGCGAAGCGACGCCCGAGGCTCTTCCCGTCGCGGTGCTGTGTCTGGAGGGACGCGCCGTGCTTGAGCCGGTGGTTCTTGAGCCACGTGCGCAGGAAGACGGCGTACGCCTCGACGTCCTTGGCGTCGACGTCGATCCCCGCGGCGTCCCAGCCGCGCACGAGCGCCTGGTTGAGCGTGGTGCCGCGCCCCGCCATCGGGTCGAGGACCCGGAGCCGACGTCGGGCGCCGTCGGGCCGCGTGGTCCACGGGCCGGCGAGGTCGCGCGGCCGGTCCGTCGCCGCGACGGTGACGTTCACGAGCAGGCGCGTGAAGTCCTCGTTCGTCTTCCCGGCGTACTTCTGCACGGTCAGCAGGTCCGAGTCGAACAGATCGACGCCGGCCCGCGCGACGGGCCGGAGCACGGCTTCGCCGGCGTCGTCCCGGCCGCCCTCGACCCGGAAGAGCGCATAGACGGACGACAGCGTGGACACCAGCGCGAGGTCCGTGGCTTCGACGGTCGCTGCGTCGGGCCCGGCGGGGGCGTCGTCGAGCGCGAACGTCACGTACGGCAGCCCGCCGAGCGTCGTCGTGCCGACGTCGGTGAGCCGTCCGTCGAACGCACGCTCCGCGACCGCGCTCAGCTCCGCGAGGGCGAGCCGCGGCGCGGCCTGCGCGTACACGCGGTTGTGCGACGGCGAGACGAGGAAGGCGTACCGGGTCACGCGCGCCATTCTCCCGCCTGATCACGAGTGAGCGACGCGAGCGGCGAGGGAACGGACGAGGGCTGGTGGGCGGGGAGGTGTCGAAGGACGTCAAAGAGTCCGCACGGCCCCCGGGCCGCAGGACGACAGTCCGAGACACCTCGCCGCCCACCAGCTCGGCGGTGAGTCAGACGACGACCGGCACGATCACTCGTGCTGCCACGAGTGCCACAGCCGCGCGTAGTCCCCGCCCGCGGCCACGAGGTCGTCGTGCGGCCCGATCTCGGTGATCCGCCCCCGTCGACGACGGCGACGCGGTCCGCGTCGTGCGCCGTGTGGAGGCGGTGCGCGATCGCGACGACGGTGCGGCCCTCGAGCACGCCGTTGAGCGAGCGTTCGAGGTGCCGGGCGGCCCGCGGGTCGAGCAGGGACGTCGCCTCGTCGAGCACGAGCGTGTGCGGGTCGAGCAGGACGAGCCGGGCGAGCGCGATCTGCTGCGCCTGAGCCGCGGTCAGCGCGTGCCCGCCGGAGCCGACGTCGGTCCGGAGCCCGTCCGGAAGCGCCTCGGCCCAGGTGCGGGCGTCGACGGCCTCGAGCGCGTCGAGGAGCTGCTCGTCCGTGGCGTCGGTGTCGGCGAGGCGCAGGTTGTCGGCGAGCGTCCCGACGAAGACGTGGTGCTCCTGGGTGACGAGCGCGACGTGCCGGCGCAGGTCCTCGAGCGGCAGCTCGACGAGCGGCACGTCGCCGACGGTCACCGACCCGCCCGTGGGCGGGTGGATTCCCGCGAGCATGCGGCCGAGCGTCGACTTGCCGGCGCCCGACGGCCCGACGATGGCGAGGCGCTCGCCGACGCGGAGGTCGAGGTCGACGTCGTGGAGGACGTCGTGGCCCTCGCGGTACGCGTAGCGGACCTTCGTCCCGACGACGTGCTCGTCGGTGGGGACCGCGGTGCCGGCCTCACGGTCCTGGTCGACGAGCCGGACGCCGATCACGCGGGACAGCGAGACGCCGGCGACCTGGAGCTCGTCGAGCCAGAAGATGAGGTCGAACACGGGCCCGCCGAGCTGCATGCCGAACGCCATGACGCTCGTGACCGCACCGACGGACGTGTAGCCCTGCGAGAGCAGCCAGCCGCCCCACAGCAGCACGGCGACGGGCGCGAACGAGAACGCCGCGTCGACCGACGGGATGAGCACGCTGCGCAGCCGCAGCGTGTACCGCTCGGCCTCGAAGGCCTCGCGGAGGTTGCGGTCGACGCGGCGCCGCAGCCGGGCGCCGAGGTGCAGCGCGTCGGTGGTGCGGGCCCCCTCGACGGCCTCGGTGATGGTGCCGTTGACGGTCGCGTAGGCCGCGGACTCGCGCAGGTAGCCGGGGTCGCACGCGCCAGGTACCAGCGCGTCGTGACGACGATCGCGGGCACGCCGACGAGCAGCCCGATCGACACGAGCGGCGCGATGACGAACGACGCGGCGAGCGTGAGGACGATCGTCACGACGCACACCATGATGCGCGGCACCCCGAAGCGGACGGCGTGCTGGAGCCGGTTCACGTCGTTGGTCGTGCGGGCGACGAGGTCGCCCGTCCCGGCGCGCTCGACGGTCGACAGCGGCAGCCGCGTCACCGTGTCCATGAACTCCTCGCGGAGCTCGGCGAAGACCTGCTCGCCGAGCACCATCGAGGCCTGCTGGGCGAACCGGATGACGACGGCCTGCAGGAGCACGGCACCGAGGAGCACCGCGACCATCCGGTCGACCGCGGCGTCGGTAGTGCCCCCGTGACGTCGTTGACGATGCGCCCGAGCAGCCACGGGCCGACGAGCCCGGCGACGGCGGCCACGGTGTGCAGCACGACGACGCGCGTGAGCGCACGCCGGTGGGCGCGCAGCAGCGACACGGTCGCGCGGCGGGTCGTGGGTCCGTCCGCGATGGGCAGGACGGTGGCGGTCATCGGGTTCCTCCGGTGGTCTGCAGTCGGGCGGGCTCGTCCGGTTCCTGCTCGTCGTCGCCCATCCCGCGGCCGACGACGTCGCGGTAGCGCGTGGCGGCCGCATCGGTGCGCGCGAGCAGGTCGGCGTGGCGGCCGTGCGTGGTGACGAGGCCGTCCTCGAGGAGCACGACCTCGTCGACGTGGTCGAGCACGAGCGGGCTCGCGGTGACGACGAGCGTGGTGCGCCCGCGGCGGACCTCGGCGACGCGCTCGGCGATGCGGGCCTCGGTGTGCGCGTCGACGGCGCTGGTCGGCTCGACGAGCACGAGGATCTCGGGGTCGGTGAGCAGCGCGCGCGCGAGCGCGACGCGCTGGCGCTGGCCGCCGGACAGTGACCGGCCCTTCTCGGGCAGCTCGCCGGTCAGGCCGCCGGGCACGGAGTCGAGGACGTCCTGCGCGTCGGCCGCCATCATGGCGCCGAGCAGGTCCTCCTCGGTGGCCCGGCCGCGCGCGTCGAGCTCCTCGCCGAGGACGCCCGAGAACAGGTGGGTCGTCGCCTCGGACACGACGATGCGGTGGCGCAGCGCGTCCTTGTCGAGGTCGGCGAGCCGCACCCCGCCCAGGCGGACGGGGGTGTCGGCCTCGTCCTCGTCGTCGAACCGGCCGAGGCGCGTGGCGACGCGCGCCGCCTCGTCGGGGTCGGCGCTCACGAGCCCGACGACGCGACCCGGCTCGAGGCGCAGCCCGCTGGCGTCGTCGACGAGCTCGACGCCCGCGACCGGGGCCTCGGCGAGCGCCGCGTCGTCGGCGGTCTCGGTCGCGGACCGCGTGCCGAGGACGGCCTGGACCTTGCCGGCGGCGATGAGGCCGCGCGTCGTGATCTGGAGCATCTGGGTGGCGAGCTGGAGCGGCCACGACAGGAACGCCGCGTAGGCGTAGAAGGTCACGAGCTCGCCCGGGGTGATCTCGCCGGCGACCGCGGCGTGCGCACCGAGCCACAGCACGAGCGCGACCAGCAGGCCGGGCAGGAGGACCTGGAGCCCGTCGAACACGGACTGGACGGTCGCGACCCGGACGCCCTCGTGGCGCACCTTCTGCGACTGCTCGACGTAGCGGCCCGTGAAGACCTCCTCGCCGCCGATCCCGCGCAGGATGCGCAGGCCGGAGACGGTGTCGGCGCCGAGCGCGGTCAGGTGGCCCTGGGCCTCGCGCTGCGTCGCCTGGCGGGACTGCAGCGGCTTGACGAGCAGCGCCATGATGCCCGCCACGACCGGCAGCCCGACCACGACGACGAGCCCCAGCTTGAGCGACTGCGTGCACATGACGACGGCGACCGTCACGTAGGCGAGCACGCCGCCGACGAACCGGCCGGTCATGGCGAACACGTCGCCGATGCGCAGCGCGTCGTTGGCGACCGCGGACACGACCTCACCGGTCGGGAGCTTCTGGGTGATGCGGTGGCCGGTGCGCGAGGCCTTGTAGCCGACCATTTGCGAGAACGAGAACGAGGCGCGCAGCCAGTTCTGCACGTCGAAGCGGTGGCTGAACAGGCCGCCGGCCACCATGACGAGGCCGTTGAGCAGCATGATCAGGCACCAGCGCACCAGGTCGGCGCCAAACCCGTGGGTCAGCCCGTCGTCGATGGCGCGGCCGATGAACAGCGGCGTCAGGGCCTGCGACACCATGGTCGCGGTGCCCGCGACGAGCGACGCGAGCAGGATGCCGCGCTGGCGCCACGCCTGCCACCACAGGGCGCGGGCGGGCGATCCGAGCGGGGGTGTGCCCGGGTCGGGAAGGGGAGGGTTCGCACCTCGTAACATTAGGTCGGGCCGCCCACACGAAGCCCATGGTTTTTCCCACAGCGCACGTTCAGCCGCGCACCGTCGTGCGTGACACGAAGCCCGAGGCAGGCACCGCATGACCACCCCCACGACCCCCGTCGACAAGAACGCCGCCGACCCGTCGGCCGACGCCGCCCGCACCGCGATCCGCAAGGCGCGTGGCGCCCTGGCGCGGTATCGCGTCATGGCCATCGTCACCGGTGTCATGCTCCTGCTGCTGTGCGTCGAGCTGATCCTGAACTATGTCGTGAAGGTGTCCTGGGAGGACGCGATCCGCTGGATCCCCTTCGCGCACGGCTGGATCTACGTGATCTACCTGGTGACCGTCGTCGACCTGTGGTCCAAGATGAGGTGGACGTTCGGCCGGCTCGTCGCCCAGGTGCTCGCGGGCGTCGTCCCGGTCATGAGCTTCATCGTGGAGAAGCGGGTCCATCGCGACGCCGAGGCCAAGCTGCAGGCGCTCGCCGACCAGTACGGCGTCTGACGGTCCGCGGCCGGCGGGGAAGCCGGAAAGGGGAGAGCATGGCGACCGAGACCGACCTGACGCCCGACGAGCTCGCCCGCTACGCGCGCCAGCTCGCGCTCCCGGGCGTCGGGCTCGAGGGCCAGGAGCGCCTGCGCGACGCGCGCGTGCTCGTCGTGGGCGCGGGCGGCCTCGGCAGCCCGGTCCTGCTCTACCTGGCCGCGGCGGGCGTCGGGACGCTCGGCATCGTCGACGACGACGTCGTCGACACCTCCAACCTCCACCGCCAGGTGATCCACGGCGACGCGCAGGTGGGACACGCCAAGGTGGGGTCCGCCCGCGACGCCGTCGCCCGCGTCAACCCGCACGTCCACGTGGAGGAGCACGACCTCCGACTGGACGCGACGAACGCCCTCGACCTGCTCGCCCGGTACGACGTCGTCGTCGACGGGACCGACTCGTTCGAGGCCCGCTACCTCGTGTCCGACGCCGCCGAGCTCGTCGGCGTGCCCGCCGTCTGGGGTGCGATCCACCAGTACTCCGGCCAGGTCGCGGTGTTCTCCGCCGCCGGCCTGCCCGCGTCCGACGACGGCTCGCGCGCCGCGCTGCCCGGCGTCACCTACCGCGACGTGTTCCCCGAGCCTCCGCCGCCCGGCACCGTGCCCGACTGCGCGACCGCCGGCGTGTTCGGCGTCGTCTGCGGCACCGTCGGCACCGCGATGGCGACCGAGGTGGTCAAGCTCATCACCGGCGTCGGGCGGACGCTGCTCGGCCGTCTCGCCGTGTACGACGCGCTGGACGCGGAGTGGCGCTACCTGACCGTCCGGGCCGACCCCGCCCGCGAGCCCGTCACCGCGCTGGCCGACCCCGAGCCCGTCGTGTGCGCGGTGCCCGCCCCCGAACCCGCCACCACCCCCGACCGCATGGACGCCGACGAGCTCGCCGACCGGCTCGGGCGCGGCGACGTCGTCGTGCTCGACGTGCGCGAGGACTGGGAGCTCGCGGCCGAGCCCTTCGACCCCGGCGCCGACGCCGACGTCCGGCACCTGCCGTTCGGGCGGGTCGCCGCGGGAGACGCGCGGGCCGCGCTCGCGGACCTCCCGCGCGACGTCGTCGTCGCAGTGCTGTGCAAGGCCGGCCACCGCGCCGAGCGCGTGGCCGAGGTCGCCCGGGCCGAGGGCGTCGACGCCCGCACCGTCGACGGCGGGATGCTCGCCTGGCGCGCCCGCCCCGTCCCCGCGAAGTAGTACGGCGGCCTTACTGCTTCGCGGTCAGAGGGCGAGGTCGAGATTGCCCGCGCGCACGACGCCGTCCACGGGCGACGACGCGAGCGCCTGCTCCCGCCGCGGCACGCGACCCGCGTGGGCGGCGTCGTACCCGGCCTGGACCGCGAGGCGCATGGCGCGCGCCATCCGCACGGGGTCGGTCGCGCGCGTGACGGCCGTCGCCAGCAGCACGCCGTCGCACCCGAGCTCCATCGCGAGCGCCGCGTCCGACGCCGTCCCGACGCCCGCGTCGAGGATCACGGGCACGCCCGCGCGGGCCGCGATCGCCTCGATGTTGCGCGGGTTCGCGACCCCGAGCCCCGACCCGATCGGGGAGCCGAGCGGCATGACGGCCGCGCAGCCGACGTCCTCGAGCCGGCGCGCCAGGACCGGGTCGTCGTTGGTGTAGGGCAGGACGACGAAGCCCTCCCGCACGAGCGTCTCCGCCGCCTCGACCAGGCCGAGCGGGTCGGGCAGGAGCGTGACGTCGTCGGCGATCACCTCGAGCTTGACCCAGTCGGTGCCGCACGCCTCGCGCCCGAGCCGGGCGGTCAGGACGGCGTCGCGCGCGGTGAAGCAGCCGGCCGTGTTGGGCAGGGCGCGGATGCCGAGCCGCTCGAGGAGCGCCCAGACGCCGTGGTCGCCCGTCGCGGTCCCGGGGAGAACCGCCGCAGCGCGACCGTCGTGAGCTCGGTGCCGGACGCGACGAGCGCGTCCTCGAGCGCGAGCAGGCTCGATGCGCCGCCCGTCCCCATCACCAGGCGCGAGCGCAGCGGCACCCCGGCGATCGTCAGGTCAGCCACCCTGCACCGCCCCGACGATCTCGACCCGGTCGCCCGGCAGGACGGCGGTGCTCGCCCAGGCGCTGCGCGGCACGACGGCGTCGTTGACGGCGACCGCGATCCCGCGCGCCGTGCGGTCGGCCGCGAAGGCGGGCACGAGGTCGGCGACCAGCGCGTCGACGGGCAGCGGCGCGTCCAGGCGGCGTGGAGCGCCGTTGACGAGCGTCTCGAGGGTGGTCATGCGGTCCTCCGGTGGTCAGGGGCGGTGAGGCGGTCCGGGTTCGTGGCGGCGAGCGCACGGCCGAGGACGCCGCTCGGCAGCCCGGGCGTGACGGCTCCGAGCGCGTCCGCGAGCGCGACCCCCGTGAGCGGCGCGAGCAGGACGCCGCCCCGCCCGTGCCCGGTCGCGAGCCACAGCCCGGGCAGGCCGGACGGCCCGACGAGCGGGCGCCCGTCGGGCGTGGTGGGCCGGGCGCGCTGCGTGACGTCGACGAGCGTGGTCTCGTCGAGGCCCGGCACGAGGGCGCGGGCGTCACGCAGGAGGGCGAACGTCCCTCCGGCGCGCGGGCGCCTGGCGTCGGTCGTCTCCTCGCTCGTCGCCCCGACCACGACCTCGCGCGTCCCGTCCGGCCCCGGCGCCCGCGGCACCATGTACACGGGCCGGCCCTGCACCTGGCCGCGGAGGGTCCGGGTGAGCGGCAGATCCGGCCCGGCGGCGAGGCGGAGCGTCTGCCCGACGACGTCGCGCACCGGGACCGCCGGTGCGCCCGCGTCTGCGGCGAGGGTCCGCGACGGGGTGCCGGCCGCGAGGACGGTGAGGCCCGCGAGGTGCACGTGACCGGTGTCGTCGACCGCGCCGACGACGCGTGGGCCCTCGCGCACGAGGCGCACCGCCGACGCGGGGACCCGTCGCACCCCCGCCGCCCGGACGGCGTCGAGCAGCGCACGGTGCGTGGCGCGGGGGTCGGCGCGGTGGTCGTCGGGGGCGAGCGCCGCGCCGGCGACGGGCCCGAGAGCGGGTTCCTCCCGGCGCGCGTCGGCGACCGTGAGCGCGACGGACCGCAGCCCGGCGGCGGCGTGCTGGTCGAGGCGTCGGAGCAGGTCCGTGCGGTCCCCGGCGTCGTAGGCGAGCAGCAGCGACCCCGCCGGCTCGAAGCCCGGGTCCCGGCCCGACGACGCCCGCAGCTCGGCCGCGAAGCCCGGCCACAGCGCGGCCCCGGCGAGGTGCAGGGCGGTGGCGGCGCCGTCGTCGGGCTCGGCCTCGCCCACGGGCGCGAGCATGCCCGCGGCGGCGTGGGTGGCGCCGTCGCCGGGAGACCGGTCGAGGACCGTCACGTGGGCGCCGGACCGGGCGGCGTACCAGGCGCACGTCAGCCCGACGACACCGCCCCCGACCACAAGGACGTCGGGGACGCGCGAACGCGGCAGGGGGACGGCGGGCACGAGTATGCTCCCTTCGCTGGCATGACCCAGAGCAGGTTCGACGGTCGACGCCTTCGCCGGCGTCCTCTCAGCCCCGGCCCCGGACGGCGTCGGAGTTCCGACGACCGGGCGGGAGGGGCTCCCGTGCACGCGTCACACTACACTCGCGCCGCATGGCCGCCTCCTCCTCACCAGCGCGTCGGACGGTCGCCGACGCCCTCCTCTACCTGTGCACCGACGCGAGGCCGGGCGGCCGGGACCTCGGTGAGCTCGAGGCGTTCCTGGACGCCGCGCTGCGCGGGGAGTGGACGTCGTCCAGCTCCGCGACCGGTCGATCGACACCCGCGAGGAGCTCGAGCTGTGCGGGCTGGTCGCCGACGTGGCGGCGCGGCACGGCGCGCTCTGGGCCGTCAACGACCGCGCCGACGTCGCGATGCTCACCGCGGCTCCGGTGTTCCACACCGGCCAGGACGACCTGCCCGTGGCCGCCGCGCGCTCGCTCGTCGGGCCGGGGGTCGTGCTCGGCCGTTCCACGCACGACGACGCCCAGGCCGCAGCCGCGGACGCCGACCCCGACGTGGACTACTTCTGCGTCGGGCCCGTCTGGGCGACGCCGACCAAGCCCGGCCGGCCCGGCGTCGGGCTCGACCTCGTCCGCCGGGTCGCCGCGTCGCGGCCGTCGACGCCGTGGTTCGCCATCGGCGGCATCGACGCGGAGACGGTCGAGGAGGTCGTGGCCGCCGGGGCCACGCGCGTCGTCGTCGTCCGCGCCATCACCGCCGCCGACGACCCCGAGGCCGCCGCACGGACCCTGCGCACCGCCCTGGGATGACGTCGCGGCGTGGCGGACGCCCGGTCCGGCAGACGGCCGGCCCCCGTAGACTTGGTACGTGACCGAAGCCTCCGCCGCCCCGCTCGCCACCCCCACCGCCGAGGCCGCCGGGCCCGCGACGCCGCGCCCCGTGCTCGTCGTCGACTTCGGCGCCCAGTACGCGCAGCTCATCGCGCGTCGCGTGCGCGAGGCCAAGGTCTACTCCGAGATCGTGCCGCACACCTTCACCGTCGAGCAGATGCTCGCGAAGGACCCGGCCGCGATCATCCTCTCCGGCGGGCCGTCGTCCGTGTACGCGCAGGGGGCCCCGTTCGTCGACCCGGCGCTCTTCGACGCCGGCGTCCCCGTGATGGGCATCTGCTACGGGTTCCAGGCCATGGCCCAGGCGCTCGGCGGCGAGGTCGCCCAGACCGGCCTGCGCGAGTACGGCGGCACCGAGGTCGAGGTCTGCGAGGCCGGCGTCCTGCTCACGGGCACCCCGGGCCACCAGACCACCTGGATGAGCCACGGCGACGCCGTCCACCGCGCGCCCGACGGCTTCGAGGTGCTCGCCACCTCGTCCGGCTCGCCCGTCGCCGCCTTCGAGGACCGCAGCCGTCGCCTCTACGGCGTCCAGTGGCACCCCGAGGTCAAGCACTCCGCGCACGGCCAGACCGTCCTCGAGCACTTCCTGTACGACGGCGCAGGCCTCGCCCCCGACTGGACGCCCGGCAACGTCATCGCCGACCAGGTCGCCGCCATCCGCGCCCAGGTCGGCGACGCCCGCGTCATCTGCGGACTGTCCGGCGGCGTCGACTCGTCCGTCGCCGCGGCGCTCGTCCAGAAGGCCGTCGGAGACCAGCTCACCTGCGTGTTCGTCGACCACGGGCTCCTGCGCGAGGGCGAGGTCGAGCAGGTCGAGCGCGACTTCGTCGACGCCACCGGCGTGAACCTCGTGATCCGCGACGAGAAGGAGCGCTTCCTCACCGCGCTCGCCGGGCACACGGACCCCGAGACCAAGCGCAAGATCATCGGGCGCGAGTTCATCCGCGCGTTCGAGGACGCCGCGCGCGAGATCGTCGAGTCGGCCGGGGAGGCCGGCGGCGAGGTCAAGTTCCTCGTCCAAGGCACGCTCTACCCCGACGTCGTCGAGTCCGGCGGCGGCGAGGGCGCCGCCAACATCAAGTCCCACCACAACGTCGGCGGCCTGCCCGACGACCTCCAGTTCGAGCTCGTCGAACCCCTCCGCACCCTCTTCAAGGACGAGGTCCGCGCCGTCGGGCTCGAGCTCGGCGTCCCCGAGGTCATCGTCTGGCGCCAGCCGTTCCCCGGCCCCGGCCTCGGCATCCGCATCATCGGCGAGGTCACCGCCGAACGCCTCGACACCCTCCGCGCCGCCGACGCCATCGCCCGCGAGGAGCTCACGAAGGCCGGCCTCGACCGCGAGATCTGGCAGTGCCCCGTCGTGCTCCTCGCCGACGTCCGCTCCGTCGGCGTCCAGGGCGACGGCCGCACCTACGGGCACCCCGTCGTGCTGCGGCCCGTGTCTTCCGAGGACGCCATGACGGCCGACTGGACGCGCCTGCCCTACGACGTCCTCGCCACCATCTCCACCCGCATCACCAACGAGGTGGCCGACGTCAACCGCGTCACCCTCGACGTCACCAGCAAGCCGCCGGCGACGATCGAGTGGGAGTGAGCGGGTGGTCGTGACGGGGCTTCGGGGAGGTGGTGCCGGTCTACCATCCGCCTCCACTCGTTCCTCGCTCCGGCTCCCGCCAGCCCCGCCACGACCCGCACCACCTCCCCGAAGCCCCGCCTCGACCACAGGTCCGCAGGCGGCGCCCTTCATGCCCGCGTGGTTCGGCGGGTGCGCCGGTGGCTCCCGGTGCACGACGGCGTCGCGAGCAGTGACGCGGTGAAGGTGCCCCGGGTCTGACCGTGCTCGAGGAGCACGGCATGGACGACGCCCTCGTCACAGAGCACCCCGTCCCGCCCGGGACGCCGTTCGTCGACCGGCTCGAAGAGCTGCTGCCGGGCTCCACGCTCAAGCTGCTCGTGCGATCCGGGACGGTGCGCCCCGACCTGCACGCCGTCCTCACCGACGCGTTCGGGGCCCTCGCGACCGTGGCCGACTCCGGTGCCGCGGACCTCGGCGAGGTCTCACGCCCCGACGTCAGCAAGGCGTCCACGCTCGCGACCTGGCTCGCGTCGCGCGGGATCGGCGCCGAGGAGGTCTGGGCGTGCGGCGACGCCCCGAACGACCTGCCGATGCTGCGTTGGGCCGGGCGGTCGTTCGCGGTCGCCAACGCGCGCAGGTCCGTGCAGGACGCGGTCCACGAGGTGTGCCCCGCCAACACCGACGACGGCGTCGCCCAGGTCCTCGAGCGCGCCGTCGCCCTCGCCGGAGCGACCGCGCGTTGAGCCCGAGGTCGCCGGGCGTCAGAGCGCGACGACATCCTCCGGGGGCGGCACCAGCCACTCGACGACCTCGGGCCAGGCCGGGCCGAAGCCGTCCGACGGAGACAGGTGGCCACCCCCGGCGACCGTCACGACCTCCACGCCCAACGACGACGCGTACTCGTCCCACGGTCCGTCGGGGCTGAACCGGTCGCCCTCCCCGGTCACGATGAGCGCCGACCCGGCGCCCGTCGTCGTCGGAGGTACCGCCACGAACGGCGCGACCACCGTCGAGGCGAGGACGGTCGACGCCGGCGGCGAGACGAGGAGCACCCGCTCGACGGCGGGTACCCGCCGGTCGGTCACGGCCCGCAGCCACAACGGGACGGCGAGGCTGTGGCAGACCACGGTCGTGGCGGCCGGGTCGAGGAGCGTCAGCTCGGCCACGAGGGCGTCGAGCCACGCGTCCAGGTCGGGCCCGTCGGCATCCGGGAGCTGCGGGTACCGCACCTCGTGACCACGGGCGGCGAGCTCGACCGCGAGCCAGTGCTGCCAGTGCTCGGGCGGCCGGTGGTTTCCCCAGCCGTGCAGGACCAGGAAGCTGCGCGTCATGGCGTGAGCCTACGACGGGAGGTTCCCGCACCGGCCCGGGCGGCGGCAAGGCCCGGACCGGTGCGTCGCCGGTGGTCAGCGCACCGAGCACGCCTTCCCGTCCAGGCGGAACAGCATCGGCTGGTCGCCGGGCGCCTTCGGGGCCGTTCCCGTCAGCACGAACGCCGTCGTGGCGCCCGGCCGCAGCGCGAGGGTGGGCAGTACGGGCGAGGCCGTGACGTCGTCGTCGGACTGGTGCACGCGCGCGCCCAGGGGGAGCGCGACCTTCTGCCCGTCGGTGTACGACCACGTGAGCTGCCAGTCGCGCAGGGCCGACGTCCCCGTGTTCCGGAGCGACACCGTCCCGGCCCAGGCGCGTGACGTGACCTTCGTCGCACGGTAGGTGACCTGGCAGGTCGGCGCTGCGAACGACGGCGAGGCGAGGGACACGAGCTCGCGCGCCTGCTGCGCGAACCACGCGCCCGCGGCCGGGTCGGCGTTGCCGCCGCGCGCCGGGTCCGTCGACCGGCCGGCCGCGTCGGTGTCGCCGGTGCCGCGGTCGCACTGCCCGTCGGACTCGCCGGGCACCTTGATCCACAGGGAGGCGTCGACCAGCGGGACGCCGGGGTCGAGCGTCGGGCGCGCTCCGGCACCGCGGTCGGGCGGGTTGCACCACACCTGGGCGTCGGGCCAGCCGTTGTCCGCGGGCGGCGTCCACGGCCCGACGCCGTTGCGGCTCGTGTCGATGACGAAGTGCGCCTGGTGCGCGGGGTCGGGAGCGAGGCCGGTGGACGCGAAGTCGTCCGCGTACGTCTGGTCGGTGAGGGCCCAGGTCGAGAAGTCGCCGGGACTGGCCGGGTAGTACTGGCTGCCGCAGTAGCTCGGCTGGTACCAGGACGAGCGGGTGGACAGCTCGATGCAGTCGCTGATCCACGTGCCGTACTTCACCAGGTGATCGGTCGACTCGTAGTTCGAGGCGTTGAGGAAGAAGCCGTCGGCCCGCTCGACGCCCGCCTTGATCAGGCGGTCCGCGATGTCGCCCGCACCGAGCCAGCCGCTGTGCGTGCCGTCGAGGTAGACCTTGGTCTGCGTGCCGCCCTTGAGGGCGTCGACCGCATGGTTGAGCTGTGCGTACCGGTCGCTGACGGCCGTGGCCCGGTCGACGTCGGCGGGCTGGCACCACTCGGCGTTGCCGCTCAGGTCCGTGTTCCAGGGGATGACGCCGAGCCCGTCGGGCTCGAGGACGACGATCGCAGGCCGGTCGCCGATCCCTGCGGCGACGCCGTCGACGAACGCCTCGTACGCCGCGGTGTCCTGGGCGCCGCCCGCCGAGTACTGCGCGCAGTCCCGGTACGGGATGTCGTAGACGACGATCGTCGGAACGGCGTGGTCCCCTGCCGCTGCGGTCGTGATCCGTCGGGCCTCCGCCCTCGCCTGCGCGGGCGTGCCGGACGTGATCCAGCTCGCCGAGGCGAACGAGCCGAGGAGGACGGCGTCGTCCCGGGCCTGTCCGGTGAGCGTGCGCGCCGCCTGGACGGTGGTGCTGTCCGGATCGACCCAGAGGGTCGTCGGCGGGGACGCCTCGTGGGGCGTCGCAGCGGTCGCCGGCGGGCCGGTGAGGGCGGCGACGGCGAGCGCGCCGGTCAGCGCGGCGGCCGTGGTCCCGAGGAGGCGGCGCCGCCCACGCCGGGCGAGGTGAGGAGTGGTGCTCTGCAGGGTGCCGTTCGTCATGGAAGCGCTCCCACACTCGTGGAAGTCCGGGACGTCGTTGTCTCGGACTGCACGCCCGCAGGACGTGCGGCATGTGCCGCAGGTCACACGAGCGAGCGACGCCACGGTAGGCCGTCGCCGCTCGCCGGGTCAAGCCGACCCCTTTCAAGCCGTGTGGGCATCCGTCGGGCTGTTTCCGGGCGTTGGAAACAGCCGAACGGATGCCCACACGGAGCGTCAGGCGCGGTCGCGGCGCCGCACGCCCGTGACGATCGAGCCGAGGACGAGCGCGACGCCCGCCCCGCCGAGGATCGCGATCGCGACCGTGCCGCCGTCGATGCTCGCGCCCCTGGCCGCGGCGAGCGCGAGGACCCCGCACGCGACGACCACGAGACCCCAGACGACGGTCCCGACCCGGACCGAGCGGCGTCGGCTGCGCGTGGGCTCGGGCGCGGCCGCCTCGGGCGCCGACACCCCGGGCGTCGAGGACGGCGCGAGCGGCGGTCTCGCGAATGCCGGCTGCGGCGCGGCGGGCGACGGCGCCGCCTCCGGTGACCCCAGGTCCCACAGGGAATCGACGCCCGACGGTTGCGCGTCGGCGGGCAGGACGCGCGTCTCGCCGTCCTGCGCCTCGTTGGGAGGCAGCTTCTCGAGCCGCACGGTGTCGAGCCGCACGGTGTCGTCCTCAGCGGCGTCGGCCGCTGCCAGCGGGGCCGTCGGAGGCTCCTGCGGCGCGGTGGGCTCCGCGACCGGATCGAGGCGCTGCGTGTCGTCGTCGCCCGCGCGGTCGGGACGCTCCGGCTCGCTGCCGGGCTCGTGGATGGTCATCACTTCTCCTCGATGGTGACGGTGCCCGCGGCGCCGGTGACGTCCAGCACGAGCTGTGGTGTGCCGCCCGCGGCGACGGCCGGGGTCTCGTAGGTGATCGAGCCGGTGCGGGCGTCGTGGTCCGACCGGTACTGGTCCTCGCTGCCGACGTGCCAGTACACGTCGCCCGCCCACAGGTGCACGACGGCGCGGACCTCCGCGCCGTGCGGCACCTGGATGACCGTCTCCCCGGCGCCCAGACGGACGGGCACCTTCACCGGGTCGGCGCCGGCCGCAGGCAGCGGGAGCGACGTGAGGTCCAGGGTGAGGTCGCCGACCGAGTACGTGTAGCCGTCCTCGGCGGTGGCCACGTCGGTCGCGACGACCGTGGTGTCCGGGGCGATCGCCCGGACGTCGCCGTCGAACGCGCCGGTGTGGTCCAGCGCCGCGACCGGCAGCACGACGACACCCAGCAGGATCGCGAGCGTCGTCAGCCCGCCCGCCCCCGGCCACGGAGGCCAGCCACGACGATACCGAGGCCGAGGAGCACCAGGCTCACCCCGCCCCACACGAGCCACGGGGAGTCGACGTGGCCGGCCCGGTCCAGACCGAACACGATCGCGCCCGCGACCAGGCACAGCCCGACGACGGCGCTCGCCACCGCGCCCGACCGCCTGCCGTCACGGGGGCGGCCCTGCTTCGCGTCGCCGTGGTGCTTGGTGGCGACGGGCGACGGGATCGGCGGCGTGGGTGCCGGGGCGGCGTACGACGGCGCGGCGTACGCAGGTGCGGGCGGCACCGGCGCGGTGGGGTAGGGAGCCGGAGCGGTGAACGCGGCGGTCGGCGCGCCGGGCGTCGCGGCGGCAGGGACGTCGCCGGACGGCGTCGGTGCAGGCGGGAAGGGCTGGCTCGGGTACTGCTGGCCCGGGTACGGCTGCTGCGGGCCGGGGTAGGGCTGGCCCGGGTACGGCTGCCCCTGCTGCTGCGCGCCCTGAGTGCCGTTCCTGCCGCGCGACCCGAGGACGGCGGCCACGGCGACGGCGACGCCGGCGAACAGGCAGAGCCAGAAGATGCCGGCGACCCAGTCGTCGCCGCGCCACCAGCTCCACGCACCGAACCGCCAGTTCGCCCCGAGGACGAAGGCGATGATCGCGCCGACGAGCTCACCGCGGAACCGGCCGTGGACGGCGTCCTGGACGAGGCTGCGGCCGTCGCGGTCGTCCGGCAGGAGCGCCCAGCCGATCGCGTAGAGGATCAGGCCGACACCGCCGACGAGGCAGAGCACGAACCAGAGGCCGCGCACGATCAAGGGGTCGACGCCCAGCCGACGGGCGACGCCGCCCGCTGTACCGGAGAGCCAGCGCTCGTCGGTGCGGCGCAGGCCGAGACGGTCGATCCACTCGAAGAACGATTCGGTGCCGTTCCGTGGCCCGCCCGCGGGCGGCGTGCCGTCCGGCAGGGGAACCTGCCCCTGCGTCGCGCCCCCGGGCTCGCCGCCCGTCGGGGTGCCAGTCGTCGTGTCCATGGCCCCATCGTCGTCGGGCGGGGGTACGAGGGACCATGCGGTGGAGCCCTGATCTGACCCTGACCGGGTGCCGGAGGAGCGGGGCGGAGCCCTGATTTCGAGCCCGGGGGCGCCTCCGGATGCCCGCGCGCGCCGCCTCCCGTGCCACGATCGAGGCATGACCTCCCCGCCCGGACCGCCGCCTGCGCCGTCGCCGGCCGCCACGTCGGGCGCAGGCTCCGCCACGGTCGACCGGGCGCGTCCGCCGCTCCTGCGGCCCGAGGCCGGGCGACGCGTCGGCGGTGTCTGCGCGGGGGTCGCGGCACACGTCGGCATCCCGGTGCGGACGGTGCGGCTCGCGATGATCCTCGCCGGCCTGTCGGGCGTCGGGATCGTTCTCTACGTGTTCTGGTGGATCACCATCCCGGTCGGAGACCCGCACGTCGCGGCCGAGGAGTCCCGGCCCGCCGAGCTGCAGCGGCTCGCGCGCCGCCTCCGGAGCGAACGGCGCACCTTCCCGGTCCGCGACGTGCTCGCCGGGGCGATCCTCCTGGCAGCGGCCGGCGTGCTGGTGGGCGAGCGGCTCGGCTGGCACCTCGACGCGGGCTGGGCGCTCCCCGTCCTCGTGCTCCTCGCGGGCCTCGCGCTCGCCTGGAGCCAGCTCGACGCGGCGCAGCGCGGCCGCATGCTCTCACAGGCCGGCGGGCGCACCCCGGGATCCGTCCTGCGCCTCGGCGGCGGGCTGCTGCTCGTGCTCGTCGGGGTGCTGCTGCTGGTGGGGCGGACGTCGTCGACGGCCGACATGGCGCGTGCGTGGGTCGCGGCCGTCGCGGTGCTCGCGGGGGCCGCGCTCGTGCTCGCGCCGTGGTGGCTCCGGCTCGCCCGGGCGCTGGGGGACGAGCGGGCCGCCCGCGCGCGCGAGGCCGAGCGCGCCGACATCGCCGCGCACCTGCACGACTCGGTGCTCCAGACGCTCGCGCTGATCCGCGCGTCGGCGGACGACGCCGACCAGGTCGCCCGCCTCGCCCGCGCGCAGGAACGCGAGCTGCGCGAGTGGTTGTACACCGACCGTGCCGTCAGTGGTACATCGCTCGCCGCGGACGTCCGCGAGCTCGTCGGGCAGGTCGAGGACGCGCAC
Organism: Luteimicrobium album; assembly: GCF_030161555.1. Lineage (GTDB taxonomy): Bacteria > Actinomycetota > Actinomycetes > Actinomycetales > Cellulomonadaceae > Luteimicrobium > Luteimicrobium album. The sequence continues at coordinate 375,705 of NZ_BSUK01000001.1, read as the reverse complement.
GGCGTGCCCGTCGAGGTCGTCGTCGTGGGGGACTGCGTGCCCGACGACGGCACGTCCGCCCTGCTCCGCGCAGCCCGGGAGGCGCTGCTCAACGCGGTCCGTCACGGCGCGCCGCCGGTGTCGCTCTACCTCGAGGTCAGCGACCGCGCCGTCGAGGTTTTCGTCCGCGACCGCGGCGACGGCTTCGACCTCGACGACGTCCCGCACGACCGCTTCGGCGTGCGGGAGTCGATCGTGGGCCGGGTGCAGCGGCGCGGCGGGCGCGCCGTCGTCGAGAGCGGTTCCGGCTGGGGCACCGAGGTCCATCTCGAGATGCCCCGCGCGCCCCAGGCCGGATCGAACGGGCCCGCCGCGCGGGCGCCCGAGCAGCACGACGCGAACGAGGAGACGACCGCGTGACCACCACCGACACCCCCACGACCGAGCCCGTCGACGTGCTCATCGTCGACGACCACCTCATGTTCCGCGCCGGCGTGCGCGCCAGCCTCGACGAGCGGGTCCGGGTCGTCGGGGAGGCCGCGGACGTCGACGCCGCGGTCGAGGCGGCGCACGCGCTGCGCCCAGCCGTGGTGCTCCTCGACGTGCACCTGCCCGGCGGTCTCGGGGGCGGCGGCGCGGAGGTGGCCCGCCGGTGCGCGGACCTCGCGCCCGGCACGCGGTTCCTCGCGCTGTCGGTGTCGGACGCCGCCGAGGACGTCGTCGCCGTGATCCGCGCCGGGGCGCGCGGCTACGTCACCAAGGCGATCACGGGCCCCGAGCTGTCGGGCGCGGCGCAGCGCGTCGCGGCCGGCGACGCGGTCTTCTCGCCCCGGCTCGCGGGCTTCGTCCTCGACGCGTTCGGCACGGGCATGGGCGACGTCGCGATCGCCGACGACGAGCTCGACCGGCTGTCCGCCCGCGAGCAGGAGGTCATGCGGCTCATCGCGCGGGGCTACACGTACCGCGAGGTGGCGAGCAAGCTGTTCATCTCCGTCAAGACGGTCGAGACGCACGTCTCGGCTGTGCTGCGCAAGCTCCAGCTCTCGTCGCGCCACGAGCTGACGCGGTGGGCTGCGGCGCGGCGCATCCTCTGACTCCGCATCGGGGGACCCTCGGCACGCCTGCTCGCCGGCGGTGACGTCGTGTTCGCCGACGGTGACGTTGCGTTCGCCGACGGTGACGCTCGCGTGGTCGGGGCGGGTGGGGTGGGTGGGGTGCGGGGTGCGCGCGGTCTTCCATCCGCCTCGCTCGTTCCTCGCTTCGGCTCCCGCCAGACCCGCCACGACCGCGCGCACCCCACCCGCCCCACCCTTCGCCGTCGGGTCACGTCCACGACCGGTCGCCCACCCACGCCCCGCCGGCACGAGACTCTGCGTCGGCGACACCCAGTTCCCCGCTTCCAAGCGCCGCCGACCATGCGATCAGCCACCCCCGGGATCGCCGACCATGGGAACAGGCACCCTCCCGATGCCGAGCAGGGGTGTGCTCGCATGTTCGGCGCGGGCGACGGTGGCAGATCGCATGCTCGGCGGGCGGACCTGCACCGACGACGGCGTGGCCCGGGCTCGAGAGGTCAGGATCGGCAGCCTCGGAGCGGGCCCGATGCCGGTCTTGACCGGCTCACGGGCGGCGCCGAGGGCATCAGGTGTCGCCGAGTCAGCGCGAATCACCTGAGTCAGCGTGAACTTCGCGCTGACTGGGGGAAACGCGCTGACTCGCGGTGAAGGTGAGACGACGGCCGCGCGGGCCGGCGCGGCGCACGTGAGCAGGGGCGGGCGCAGGGAGGTGGGACGACGACCGCGCGGATGCCGGGACACGGGGAAAGTGAGCGGACGGCCGAGCGGGTGGGTGCGGGGAGGTGGTGAAGGGCGTCAAGGAGTGCGCACGGCCCCCGGGGCCGAAGCACGACAGCCCGAACCACCTCGCCGTGCCCACCCGCGACCCGACCACGTCACCGTCACCGTCACCGTCGGCGTCGGCGTCGGCGAACGCAACGTCGCCGTCGGCGAAGGGACAGCCCCGCCGCCGCGCGACCCTCCGGGCCCGGTCTACTTTGGTGTCAGGGCAGGTCAGACGCCCGCCCAGCACTGGCACGTGAGTGACCCACCACACGAGGGGAACGGAAATGTCCAGCAGCGTCACTGTCCGGCCCGTGCGCGGAGTGCGCGGGATCGGCCTCTTCGCGATCATCGTCGGGATCATCATGATCCTCGCCGGCGGCACGACGTACGGGATGGTCACGTCCCAGCTCCGCGACGAGAACATCACCGTGTCCGACGACGCGCAGTTCCTGGCCGGTTGGCGGGTCCAGGACCCGCTGACCGCCTACTCCCAGGCTGAGGTCATCAACAAGCACGCGCTCGCGATGACCGACGGGCAGACCTACGCCCAGCTCCCGCAGGACGACCCGCGCCGCGCGACCGTCATGAACGCGTCGTTCCTCCGGGCGTCGCTGTTCACGTCGGTCGTGGCGTTCGGCGTCGCGGTCCTCGTGGTCGTGCTGGGTGTCCTGTTCCTGCTCGTCGGGATCGCGCTGAGGCGGCTGGGCAAGGGCGAGGTGAGCGTGCTCGACGTCGTCCCGGCGAGCCAGGCCGCGTCCGCCGGGCCGGTCGCTCCCGCGGCGCCCGTCGTGCCCGCGCAGCCCGTGACGCCGGCCCGTCCGACCGAGACGGTGGCGCGGGTCGTCCCGCCCGAGCGGACGTCCTCGCGCCACGCTGCTCCCGCGGAGGCCGTCGCGCCGACCCCGGTGCAGCAGCCGGCACCCCCGGTCGCCGAGAGCCCGACGACCGCGGAGCCGGAGCCGCCGGCGACTCCGTCCGCCGCCCCGCGCGGCCCGCTGCCGACGGAGCCCGAGACGCCGTCGGCCGGGACCGATGAGGAGACGGCCGTCCAGTCGCCGACCGAGGCCGGCCCGATGGAGCCCGCACCGACGCGCCTCGAGGACGGCACGGCGCCCGAGGGGGCGCAGCGGGCGAGCCTCGCGCCTGACCGTCGCCGAGCAAGCGGGCCCGACGCCGAGCAAGCGGGCGGGGACCGCTTGGTCGACCCGCGGACCGCTTGCTCGGCGATCCCGCGCGCACCCTAGGGTGGGCGTCGTGACGACGACCCCCACCCTCGTGGGCTGCTCCCACGGCACCGCCAACCGTGCCGGCCAGCTCGCGATCCGCAGCATCCTCGACGACGTGCGCGACGCCCGCCCCGGGCTCGCGGTGCTCGAGACGTACGTCGACGTGCAGCACCCGCAGGTCGGCGAGGTCCTCGGCACCGTTCCCGACGGGAGCCCCGCGGTCGTCGTGCCGCTGCTGCTCTCGGCGGGCTTCCACGTCTACGTCGACATCGCGGAGGCCGCGGGCGCGCGTCCCGACACGGTGACGGCCGACGCCCTCGGGCCCGACGACCGGCTCGTCGCGCTGCTGCGCCGTCGTGCGGTGGAGGCGGGTGCGGAGCCCGGGGACGCCGTCGTCGTCGCGGCCGCCGGCTCGAGCGACGCGCGCGCCGTCGCGGACGTCGAGGCCGTCGTCGAGGCGTTCGCGCGGACCTGGGACGGGCCGGTGACCGTGGGCTACGGGTCGATGGCGCGACCCACGGTCGCGCAGGCGGTGGCCGCCGCGCGCGCCGCCGGGGCCTCGCGCGTCGTCGTCGCGTCGTACCTCCTGGCGCCCGGCTGGTTCCACGACCAGCTCGCGGGCGCGGGAGCGGACGCGGTGTCGGCGCCGCTCGCCCCCGACCCCGAGCTGGCTCAGGTCGTGCTCGACCGCTTCGACGCTGTCTCGTCGCTCTGACGAGGGGGCGAGCGGGAGTGGGTGGCACCGAGGTCCTGGACGTCCGGAGCGTCGGCTTCACGCCGGTCAAGGGCACCCGCCACGTCCCGCAGCCCGAGGCGTCCTTCGACGCCGACGGCCCGGTGGGGGACCGGCTCTACTGCCTCGTCGACACCGAGCGGCGACGCGTGCTCAAGACCGTACAGAACCCCTCGTTGCTCGCTGTGGAGGCGCGGTGGGACGGGACGACCCTGGCGCTCGCGACCCCGGACGGGCCGACCGTGCGCGCCGTGCCGGAGCCCGCCGGCGAGACGCTCGTCTGCAGCTACTGGGGCCGGCCCGTCGAGCTGGCGCTCCTCGACGGCCCCCACGCCGGGCTGTTGTCGCAGTGGCTCGGCCGACCGGTGCGGCTCGCGCTGGCGCCGCGCGGGTGCGTGGTCTACGGAGCTCCGGTCACGCTCGTGGCGACGGCGTCGCTCGACGACCTCGGCGGCCGCGCGGGCCATCCGGACCTGGTCGCGGAGGCGTCCCGCTTCCGCGCGACGTTCGTCGTCGAGACCGAGGTCCCGTACGTCGAGGAGACCTGGTCGGGCCGCGAGGTGGTCGCGGACGGCGTCCGGCTGAGGGTCGGTGCGGCGGTTCCCCGGTGCGCCGTCGTCGACCTCGACCCCGACACGGGTCGTCGCGGCAGCGGCGTGCTCAAGGCGCTCGCTGCGTACCGTCCGGGCAACGCCGCTGGGGAGCCGTACTTCGGCGTGTACGCCGAGGTCGTGGAGGCCTCGGCGCGCTGACCGTCTGGGCGTGCGCCCGCACGGGCGCCGGGCCACGATCGAGACGTGACCACGGAGCCTGAGCGACCGCTCGCGACCCTCGACCCGCCGCGCGCCGTCGACGACGGACCCCGGCCCGTCCTCGCCCGCCGGATCGGGACGGTCGCACTGGTCCTCGTCGTCGTGGCGGGTGCCCTCAACCTCTTCGGGCTCTGGACGACCACCACCACGACCTCCGAGGACGGCTGGACGGTGAGCGTCCACTACGCCCGGATCGCGCGCGCCGGCCTCGACGCACCCTGGGAGGTCACCGTCGAGCACCCGGGCGGCTTCGGCAAGGACGTCGAGCTCCGGGTCACGACGGCGTACTTCGACATCTTCGAGAGCCAGGGCCTCGACCCCGAGCCCAGCGACGAGACGTCCGACGGTACCGACGACACCTGGACGTTCGAGACGCCGGAGGGCGACACGTTCGAGGTCGCGTTCGACGCTTACATCCAGCCGTCGAGCCACCGGGGTGCGTCGGACCGGGTCGCCGTGCTCGTCCACGGGCGTGAGGTCGCGTCCACGCCGTTCCGCACCACGTTGCTGCCCTGACACCGAGGAGGAGCCATGGAGATCGTCGTCCGCGCCCTGGTCATGTTCTGCTTCCTGTGGTTCGTCACGCGCGTGGTGGGCCGCTCGACGCTCGGCGAGCTGAGCACGTTCCAGCTCGTCCTGTTCGTGACGATGGGCGACCTGGTGCAGCAGGGGGTCACGCAGCAGGACTACTCGGTGACGGCCGTCGTCCTCGCGGTGGGGACGTTCGCCGTGCTCACGATCCTGCTCACGTGGATCGGCGTCCGGTTCCCGCGCACGCGGACGGTCGTGCACGGCACGCCCGTCGTCATCGTGTCCGACGGCGAGCCCGCCTACGAGGTGATGAAGCGCGAGCGCGTGTCGATCGACGACCTGCTCGATGCCGCCCGCCAGCACGGGGTGGAGCACGTGCGCGACATCCGGGTCGCGGTGCTCGAGGCGAACGGGCAGATGTCGTTCTTTCACGCGCGACGAGGAGCGCGAGCAGGAGCCGGTCGACGTGCCGGAGAGCTAGGCGCGGTCCCGCCAGGCGGGGCTGAGCGTCACGACGTCCCCCACGACGACGACGGCTGGTGGTCGCACGTCCGCCTCCTCGACGGTCCGGGCGAGCGTCCCGAGGGTGGCGACGGTCGTGCGGAAGCCGGGGCCGTAGCCGTCCTCGACGACGGCGGCCGGCGTGTCGGGCGAGCGGCCGTGCGCGACGAGCGCGTCCGCCGTGGCGGCGAGGTGCGAGACGCCCATGAGGAGGATCAGGGTGTGGTCGGGCGCGGCCGGGACGGCGCCGACGGACTCGTGCCCGGTCAGGACCGTGAAACCTCGCGCGAGCCCGCGGTGCGTCACGGGGATCCCGGCGGCCGCGGGCACCGCGACCGCGCTCGTCACGCCGGGCACGACCTCGACGGGCACGCCGGCGGCGCGGCACGCCTCGGCCTCCTCGCCGCCCCGCCCGAAGACGTAGGGGTCGCCGCCCTTGAGCCGGACCACCCGGCTTCCGGCGAGCGCCCGGTCGACGAGGACCCGGTTGATCTCGTCCTGGGGCACGGGGTGGTGGCCGCTGGTCTTGCCGACGTCGACGACCTCGACGTCCGGTGCGAGGCGTGCCAGGACGCCACGCGGCGCGAGCCGGTCGACGACGACGACGTCCGCCTCGGCGAGGAGGTGCCGCCCGCGGACGGTGAGCAGGCCGTCGTCGCCGGGGCCGCCGCCGACGAGCGCGACGCTCCCGGTGGTACCCGGCCGGGTTGCGCGCAGCGGGAGCTCGCCGGTCTCGAGCGCGACGGCGACCGCGTCGCGGACCGCCCGTGCCCGGCCCGGGTCCCCGCCCGCGTTGACGGCGACGGTGACCTCGCCGCCGTCGTCGAGGGTGGTCCGCGCGACGGCGGGGGTCCAGGCGGTCGCGAGCCCCGCGTCGGCGGCGGTCACGCACCAGGTCCCCTGGGCCTCTGCGTCGCCCGCCACCGCCGCGTCGACCGCCGGGTCGCCCGTCGCGACGTGCACGAGCCACGCCCCGACCAGGTCCCCGGGGCGGTACGCGCGGCGCTCCCAGCGCAGGCGGTCGGCGCCGGCGTGCGCGGCGACCTCGTCCACGGCGTCGGGCGCGACGACGAGCACGTCCGCGCCCGCGTCGAGGAGCCCCGGAGCCGCCGGGCCGCGACCGGCCCGGCCCCGACGACGACGACGCGCCGGCCCGACACCCGCAGGCCCAGCGGGTACAGGGCGTGGCTCATGGCGCTCAACCCACGCGTCAGATCGCGTACTGCACGGGGCGCTGCTCCGGGTGGCGCGTCGCGGCGAGCGCGTCCCCGACCATCCCGGCCGCGAGCGTGCCGCCGTCGTGCGCGTCGATCAGCAGGAACGCGCCCGTCCGGCGCGAGGTCAGGTACTCCTCGGCCGCGACGGGCGAGGCGAGCCGGAGGGTGACGCGCCCGATGTCGTTGAGGTCGAGCTGCTCCGCCGGCGTGAGCTCGGCGGCGTCCAGGTCGAGCCGCCCGACGACGTCGCGGACGACGGCCTGCACCGTGCGGGTCGTGTGTTTGAGCAGCACCCGGGCGCCCGGGCGCAGCGGTCGGTCCGACAGCCACGCCACGGTGCCCTCGACGTCCTGCGTGAGGTCGGGTACGTCCACCGCGGAGGCGATCAGGTCGCCTCGCGTGACGTCGATCTCGTCGGCGAGACGCAGCGTGACGGACTGCGGCGCCCACGCCTCGGTCAGGCCCGCGAACGGGTCGGCCGCGTCGTGCAGGGTGTCGGCGGTGTCGATGCCCGTGACGCGCGTGCGCCGTCCGGACGGGAGCACGACGACCTCGTCACCGACCCGGACGACGCCCGACGCGACCTGGCCGGCGTAGCCGCGGTAGTCGCGGAATCGCTCGTCGGGTGCGGCGCCCTGCGGACGCAGCACCACCTGGACGGGCAGGCGGAAGGCCTCGGCGTAGGGGTCGTCGCCCGCGGGGAGCTCCTCGAGGAGCTCGAGCAGGGTCGGTCCGTCGTACCAGGGCGTGCTCTCGCCGTGGTCGACGACGTTGTCGCCGACCAGCGCGGACACGGGGATCGTGTGCACGTCGGCGACGCCGAGGGACCGCGCGGTCTCCCGGATCTGCGCCGCCAGCTCCTCGTACCGTTCCTGCGAGTAGTCGACGAGGTCGATCTTGTTCACGGCCACGACGACGTGCGGCACGCGCAGCAGGCTCACGACGGCCAGGTGACGGCGGGTCTGCTCGAGCAGGCCCTTGCGGGCGTCGATCAGCAGCACGACGGCGTCGGCCGTGGACGCGCCCGTGACCGTGTTGCGCGTGTACTGGACGTGCCCGGGGCAGTCCGCGAGCACGAACGAGCGTCGCGCGGTCGCGAAGTAGCGGTACGCGACGTCGATCGTGATGCCCTGCTCGCGCTCGGCGCGCAGGCCGTCGGTGAGGAGCGCCAGGTCGGTGGTCTCGAGGCCGCGGTCCCGGGAGACGCGCTCGACGGCGTCGAGCTGGTCCGCGAGGACGGACTTGGAGTCGAACAGGAGGCGCCCGACGAGCGTGGACTTCCCGTCGTCGACCGAGCCGGCCGTGGCGAGGCGCAGGAGCGTGCCCGTGGGGAGCGTAGGGGTGCCCATTTAGAAGTAGCCCTCTTTCTTGCGGTCCTCCATGGCGGCCTCGGAGATCCGGTCGTCGGCGCGGGTGGCCCCGCGCTCGGTGATGCGGGTGGCCGCGACCTCGGCGATGACGGCGTCGACGTCGCGGGCGTCGGAGTCGACCGCACCCGTGCAGGACATGTCGCCGACGGTCCGGTAGCGGACGGTCTCGGTGCGCACGCTCGCGGCCTCGGCGTCGTTCCTCGGCTGCGAGTACGGGCCGACGGCCAGCAGCATGCCGTCCCGGTCGAACACCTCGCGCTCGTGCGCGTAGTACAGCTCGGGAAGTGCGATGTCCTCCGCGGCGATGTACCGCCAGACGTCGAGCTCGGTCCAGTTCGACAGCGGGAAGACCCGGACGTGCTCGCCCGGCCGGTGCCGCCCGTTGTACAGGTTCCAGAGCTCCGGGCGCTGGTTGCGCGGGTCCCACTGCCCGAACTCGTCGCGCAGGGAGAACACGCGCTCCTTGGCGCGGGCCTTCTCCTCGTCGCGCCGTCCGCCGCCGAACACGGCGTCGAACCGGTGACCCGCGATCGCGTCGAGCAGCGGCTGGGTCTGGAGCGGGTTGCGCGTGCCGTCGGCGCGCTCGCGCAGCCGGCCGTCGTCGAGGTAGTCCTGGACGCTCGCGACCTCGAGCCGCAGGCGCAGCCGCTCGACCGTGGCGTCGCGGAACGCGAGCACCTCGGGGAAGTTGTGCCCGGTGTCCACGTGCAGGACGGGGAACGGCACGGGCGACGGCCAGAACGCCTTGGCCGCGAGGTGCAGCATCACGACGGAGTCCTTGCCGCCCGAGAAGAGCATCACGGGACGCTCGAACTCGGCGACGACCTCGCGGATGATGTGGATCGCCTCGGACTCGAGCGCCTCGAGCTGGGTGAGACGGTGCTCGTCGCCGGTCGTGGCGCCGTCGGGCGTGGTGCCCTCGGGCGTGGTGGCGACGGTGGCGTCGATCGTGTCGGTGAGTGTCATACGTGCAGTCCGCATTCCGTCTTGTCGAGGCCGGCCCAGCGGCCCGAGCGAGGGTCTTCTCCGGGGGCGACGCGCCGGGTGCAGGGCGCGCAGCCGATCGACGGGTAGCCGTCGTTCAGGAGCGGGTTGAGGATCACGCCGTGCTTCGTCGCGTAGGCGAGCAGCTCGTCGAACGTCCAGGCGGCGAGCGGGTTGATCTTCACCAGCCCGTTCTTCTCGTCCCAGGTCACAAGGGGGTGGCCGACCGGGTCGGTGCCTCTTCGCGGCGCACCCCGGTGACCCACACCTCGTAGCCGGCGAGCCGGTCGTGCAGCGGCTCGACCTTGCGGAGCTGGCAGCACAGGCCCGGGTCGCGGGACCACAGGTCCTTGCCGTGCGCGGCGTCCTGCTCGGCGACCGTCTGCCGGGGCGTGACGTCGACGATCGTCACGTCCATCCCGGTCTCGACCGCGTCGCGCGTCCCGTAGGTCTCGGCGAAGTGGTAGCCGGTGTCGAGGAACAGGACGTCGACCCACGGCTTGATCGCCGCGATCACGTGGGGGAGGACCGCGTCGGCCATCGAGCAGGCGACGGCGATCGAGTCGCCGAACTCGCGGGCGGCCCAGGCGACGACCTCCTCGGCCGTGGCCTCGCGCGTCGCGTCGGGCGACGCGCCCGGCCAGCCCGGCCCGTGCAGCTCGGCCTGTCCGCGCCGGACGATCTCCTTGAGCTCGGCAGCGGAGCGCTTCGGCCGGGCCTCGGCGGCGCGGCGCTCGGCGTCGGCGGCCTTGGCGGCGTCGCGGGCGCGGGTCCGCTCCTGGGCCGCGGCACGCAGCGCGGCGAGCGGGTCGGTCGGGGCAGCGGCGGTCGTCGGTTCGGTCGTCACCGGAGTGCCTCCTCGTCCGCGCGGTGCGCCCAGGACGCGAAGCTCTCGTCGGGCTCTTGTTCCTTCTCATAGCGGCGCACGAGGCGTTCGACGTAGTCGGGCAGATCCGCAGCGGTGACCTTGAGGCCGCGGACGGTACGACCGAGCCCGGCCTCGTCGCGTTCGGTCGATGCCAGCCCCCGCCGAGGTGAACCTGGAAGCCCGGCTCCTGGGTCCCGTCCTCGTTCGTGAGGATCTGGCCCTTGAGGCCGATGTCGGCCGTCTGGATGCGCGCGCAGGAGTTCGGGCAGCCGTTGACGTGCAGCGAGATCGGTCGCAGGTGCGACGTGTCGCCGAGCCGTTCCTCGAGCGCGGTGATCGTGCGTGCCGCGGTCTGCTTGGTCTCGACGATCGCGAGCTTGCAGAACTCGATGCCGGTGCACGCGATGGTGGTGCGGCGGAACGGGCTCGGGTAGGGGTCGAGTCCGTTGCGGGTCAGCCCGCGGACCATGTGGGAGACGTGGTCAGCGGGGACGTCGAGGACGAGGAGCTTCTGGTGGGGGTGAGCCGGACACGTCGCGAGCCGTGCCGTTCGGCGAGGTTGGCGACATTCTTGAGGACCGTGCCGGACACGCGACCCACCGTGGGGGCGGCGCCGATGTAGAAGCGGCCGTCGCGCTGCTCGTGGACGCCCACGTGGTCGCCGGGCTGGACCGGTGCTGGTGCGGCGACGCCATCGGGGAGCGCCCGTCCGAGGTACTCGCCTTCCAGGACCTCCCGGAACTTGGCAGGCCCCCACTCGGCGAGCAGGAACTTCAGTCGCGCCTTGTTGCGCAGCCGTCGGTAGCCGTAGTCGCGGAAGATGCGGACGACCCCGTGCCAGACGTCCGCGACCTCGTCAGGCCGGACGAACACGTCGAGGCGTTCGCCGAGCCGCGGGGCCGTGGACAGCCCACCGCCCACCCACAGGTCGTAGCCGACGCCCAGCTCGGGGTGCCGCACGGCCACGAAGGCGATGTCGTTGATCTCGTGCACGACGTCCAGGCTGGGGTGGCCCGTGATGGCGGTCTTGAACTTGCGAGGCAGGTTGGACAGCTCGGGGTCCCCGATGAACCGGTCGTAGATCTCCCGGATCTGCGGGGTCGGGTCGAGCAGCTCGTCCTTGGCGATGCCTGCGACGGGGCTGCCGAGGATGACGCGCGGCACGTCGCCGCAGGCCTCCGTGGTGGACAGCCCCACAGCTTCGAGTCGTCGCCAGATCTCCGGGACGTCCTCGACGCGGATCCAGTGGAGCTGGATGTTCTGACGGTCGGTGATGTCAGCGCTGTCGCGCGCGAACTCGATCGAGATTCCGGCGATGGTCTTGAGCTGCTTGGTCGTCAGCGCGCCCCCGTCGACCCGGACCCTGAGCATGAAGTAGCGGTCCTCGAGCTCCTCGGGCTCGAGCGTCGCGGTCTTGCCGCCGTCGATCCCGGGCTTGCGCTGCGTGTACAGCCCCCACCAGCGGAAACGGCCGTGCAGGTCGTCGCCAGGGATGGAGTCGAAGCCCTCCCGCGCGTAGATCTCCTCGATCCGCGCGCGGACGTTCAGGCCGTTGTCGGCGGCCTTCAGCTCCTCGTTGGAGTTGAGCGGGGCCGGGCCGTCGACCTTCCACTGGCCGTTGGGCCGGTTGTTGCGGGACGGGCGGACGGCCGATGTCGCGGGGGCGGACGTCGTGGTCATCGGGCTCCTTGGGGCCGCGAGCACGCGCGGGGCGGGAGCCTCAGCCGGCAGGACCGGGGGAGCCGAGGACCGCTGTCGCGCGCCCTCGCTCGGGGGATGGTGCCGCTGCAGCGGCAGGACCGAGTTCGGGCTGGTCAACAACAACACGGGGCGACCGGGCGCATACCCGGGCGCGTGCCCGCGCACACCACGGCAGCCGGGATTACCGGCGCGAGGGGGCGTGCGGATGCGGTCATGGGCTAGACGCTAGTCGCCCGGCCGAGCGATGCCTAGGCGCTGTCCGGATGGTGGAACGGAATCTCGGGATCTGGGCCCAGGTTTCGCGCATCCCCGGGTGAAACGTAACGTCGCGTCGCGATTTGGCCGAATCGTTTGGAGTGTCTGGTGGCGTGAAACCCACCAAGGTGTCACCGTAGGGGCACGTCGAGCGACCGGCGGGACGAAAAACGAGGCGTCCTTTCGGCCGGTGACGTGAGCAGGGCCCGCCGAGGGCGGCGGCAGGAAGAGGGGCAACTTCATGACCGACATGCCGCGGCGTTCGGCCGCGACACGACACACGACCGACCACGAGGAGATCCGGGCCTGGGCCTCGGTGCACGGGGCGCTGCCCGCGGTGGTGTACGCCGGCCGGCGGGGCAGGCGTGCGGAGCCGACCTTCGCGCTGCCCGGTGACGGCGCCGGTCTGACCCTCGTCGACTGGCCCGCATGGTTCCGGCTGTTCGACCGGTCGTCACAGGTGTTCAGCTATCGCCTCGACGCCGCGGCGTCGCCGGTGGGCGCGCCCGACGTCACCGCGGCGCGCGCGGACCGCGACGAACGCCCGGCCGTCGGGCCCGCCCGGCGCTTCGCGCGCGCCGTCGTGACCGGCGGCGCGGGCTTCGTCGGGAGCCACGTCTGCGAGGCGCTGCTGGCGCAGGGCGTGGAGGTGCTCTGCCTCGACGACTTCTCGACCGGCGCCGAGCACAAGCTCACCGGGTTCGCTTCCGAGCCGCGGTTCGGGTGCGAGGAGATCGACGTTCGCCGTCTCGCGCTCGAACGCGCGGAACGGCTCTTCGCGGGCGCGGACCTCGTGGTCCACCTCGCGACGGCGGCCTCGACCGTCGACTCGGCGCGTCACCCCGTGGAGACGCTCGAGGCCGGTGCCGTCGGCACCCGGAACGTGCTCGCGGCAGCGAAGTCCGTCGGCGCGCGCTTCGTACTGGGATCGTCCTCGGCGCTCGACACCGATCCCGAGTTCGCCTACCGCCTCTGCTCGACCTGGACGACCGCCGACGGCGCCGCGCCCCAGTCGGTCTACGTCGAGGCCAAGCGGTTCGCCGAGGCGCAGACCGGGACGTGGCTCGCGTCGCGCGGGCTCGACGGCGGGGTCGTGCGCATGCACAACGTCTACGGGCCGCGCATGCGGACGGACGACGGGCGGATGATCCCGACGTTCGTCGACCAGGCCAGGCATGGAAACGCTCTCACGGTTCCGGGGGATGGTGGGCACAGGCGCCAGGTGTGTTTTGTCGACGACGTCGTTAACGGCCTCCTCGACTACGCCGCGAGCGAGCGTCGTGAACCGGTCACCGTCGGGGCCGGGCCGCGTCTGAGCGTTCAGCGCATCGCGGAGGACGTCGGATCGGTGCTCGGCGTCGACACCCGGATCGAGCACGTCCCGCTCCCGCCCGACGACGTCGACACGCTCGTGCCGGGCCTCGCCGTCGGCAGGCTCGTCTCGCCGGCAGTCACGACCCCTGGGTGGAGGGGCTGACACGGACGGTCGCGGCCCTGAACTGACGTGGCGCATCCCACGCCGCGCCCGTTTCACGACACGAGTGTCAGAAAGATACGATCGCGCCCATGAAGGTCCTCTTCGACATCTTCCTGATCCTCCACTTCGTCGGCTGGGCGATCGTCCTCGGCGGGTACCTCACGAGCATGCGCAAGCCGGGGCTGCCCGTCGGCGTGTTCCACGGCGCGGCGACCGCCGTGGTGGCCGGCATCGTCATGATGGGCATCTACGAGTCCAACAAGGACCTCCTCGGCTACCACCTCTCCGAGGCGGCGCTCGGCGTGAAGCTCGTGTTCGCGCTGATAGTCGCGGTGCTCGCGTTCGTCGCGCAGCGCAAGAAGGAGCAGACGCCCGCGTGGGTCAAGCATGGCGTCGGCGCCCTCGTGCTCGTCAACATCGTCATCGCGGTCTTCTGGCTCTGAGCTCCTGAGCCAAGGCACGTCCTCTGACCGGCCGCCCGTCCTCGCGACGGGCGGCCGTCGTCGTTCAGGGCTCCAGCACGACGAGCTGCTGGGTGGCGCGGGTCATCGTGACGTACCGGTCGACCGCTGCCGTGACCGCGCCCTCGCCGGCGCCGAAGCCCTCGGAGTCGACGAGGACCACGAGGTCGAACTCGAGACCCTTGGCGGTGACGGGATCGAGCCACCGCACCCGCTGCCGATCGGGCTCACGGGAGAACCGCCGCGCGTCGTCGGGCGCGAGAGAGACGACGCACGCGACGCCGTCGTGCGCTGCGAGCCAGCCGTCCAGGACATCGTCGAGGTCGCCGACGCTCCCGCGCACGACGGGGAGCCCGCTCGATCGCACCGACGTCGGGACGTTGGCGTCGGGGATCGCGGCGCGGATCACGGGTTCGGCCTCCGCCATGACCTCCGACGGCGTCCGGTAGTTGATGCCCAGCCCCGCCACCCGGGCGCCCGAGATCCCCGCGCCCGCCAGCCGGTCCTGCCAGGTCTGCGTGAACCCGTGCCGCGCCTGCGCGCGGTCGCCGACGATCGTCAGGCTGCGCGACGGGCACCGTGCGAGGAGCAGCTGCCACTCGGCGTCCGTGAGCTCCTGCGCCTCGTCCACGACGACGTGTGCGAACGGCCCCGCGAGCCGGTCGGCGTCGACCCGCGGCGCCGACTCGGTCACGCCGAGCGCGTCACGCAGGTCGGACCCGCGCAGCATGCCCATCACCTGCATTTCGGAGCCGTCGGTCTCGATCAGGTCCGCGACGACGTCGTCCATCCGGGCCGCAGCAGCGTCGGCCTCCGCTCGCTCCCGACGTCGCCGACGCGACGCGGCGGGGTCCCCGAGCCGCTGCCGGGCCGCGTCGAGGAAGGGCAGGTCGGCCGTGGTCCAGGCCTGCGGCTCGCGGCGCTGCAACGCACGGACCTCGTCCGACGACAGCCACGGCGCGCACAGCCGCAGGTACGCGGGCACGGACCACAGGTCCCCGACGACGTCGGCCGCGTCGAGCAGCGGCCACGCCTCGCCGAGGGCGTCCCGGAGCTCGGCGTCCTGCTCGAGGGTGCGGCGCACCTGCTCGGGCGGCGCCTCGTCGTCGTGCTTGTCGACGAGGATCGCGACGAGCGCGTCCCAGACCTCGTCGCGGCCGTCGTTGTGGGGCGTTCCCGGCTCGGG
The DNA here is from genome assembly GCF_030161555.1 of Luteimicrobium album. Lineage (GTDB taxonomy): Bacteria > Actinomycetota > Actinomycetes > Actinomycetales > Cellulomonadaceae > Luteimicrobium > Luteimicrobium album. Next base: position 360,563 of record NZ_BSUK01000001.1, on the reverse strand, counting down.
CGCGGCGAAGGCGTCCGCCCAGTCGCCCGCCGTAAGGCGGACGTCGGCCCACGGCGTGGAGACGGTGCGTCCGCGCGTCGGCGGCTCCTCGTAGAAGCGGATCCCCGTCTCGACCGCCCGGACCAGCTCGGCCGACCCCTTGAGCCGCGCGACCTCGGGGTCGGTCTCGACGCCGGCCCGCGCGCCCTCGGGCACGAGGTCGCGGAGCGTCGTGAGCTGCACGCCCTCCTCGCCGAGGCTCGGCAGGACGTCGGCCACGTAGTCGAGGTACGGCTGGTGCGGCCCGACGACCAGCACCCCGCCGCGCCGCGCGTCCACCAGAGGCTCCGCGTACAGGAGGTAGGCGGCGCGGTGCAGCGCGACCACGGTCTTCCCGGTGCCGGGCCCGCCGTCGACGACGAGCGGCCCGCGGCGCGCGCGCGGATGACCGCGTCCTGGTCCGAGGCGAGCGTGCCGAGCACGTCCCGCATGCGCGCCGACCGGGCGCCGCCGAGGCTCGCGACGAAGGCCGACTGGTCGTCGAGCGAGGCGGTGCTCAGCGGGCCGCGGACGCCGTCGAGCCCGTGCGTCGCGAAGACCTCGTCCCAGTAGTCCGTGATCCGGCCGGCGGTCCAGCGGTAGCGGCGCCGGCTCGCGAGGCCCATCGGGTCGGCGAGCGTCGCACCGAAGAACGGCCCGGCCGTGGGGGAGCGCCAGTCCACGAGGAGCCGGCGTCCGTCGTCGTCGGTCAGCCCGAGCCGCCCGACGTAGACGGGCTCGGGGTCGTCGGTGCGGACCATCCGGCCGAGGCACAGGTCGGCGCCGAACCGGCGAAGCGTGCGCAGGCGCGCGGTGAGGCGGTGGACCTCCTGGTCGCGGTCGAGCGCCTGCTGGCCACCGCCGACCCGTGCGCGCCGGGCGGCGTCGAGGCGGTCGGAGAGGTCGGCGACGGTCTTGTCGAGGCACGCGGCGACGTCCGCGAGGTGCCGCGCGTCGCGCGCGACGAGCTCGGGATCGGCCTTGGCGGCGAGGTGATGGGGGAGGGCGAACAGGTCCGTGGAGGGGTGAGTCACGTCTCGGCTTCCGCTCGGGGGCCGCGGCCGGACGGGCCGCGGCCAGCGATTCTCCGCCGCCGCCGGGGTCTTGCCGCAAGACCCCTGTGCGTTATACGTTGAAAGTGGAGAGGTGAGGTCCAATCCGCGGCAGGATGGTCGTCCATGGTGACCGTGGCCGACTGCGAACGGGTCCAGAGCTCCTGGTTCCGGCTCCGTGCAACGACGCTCGGCGGCACGGTCAGCGACGACGACGGCCTCGTGTGGACCGACGGCCTCGACGGCTTCAACCTCCTCTTTCCCCGGGCCCTGACGACGGTGGCCGTGCGTCGCGGCCTCGACCGTGCGCGCGCCGTCGGGCGGACGTCTATGGGCGCGTGGCTCAGCGCGGACACCGATGCCTCCGCCCTGGCCGAGGCAGGCTTCGAGCGCGGCTGGTCGCCGTGGTGGATGGTCGCCGACCTGGCGGAGGTCGCGGAGGCCGCTCGGAAGCCCGACCCGCGCGTCGCGCTCGAGGAGGACACCGACGACTACGGGGGCGAGCACGCGGAGTACCGCGAGCAGCTCGCGCTCGCCCGCCTGCGCCCACGCGTCGCCTGGTACGCAGCGGCGCACGTCGGTCCGGGCCGCCGGTTCGCCGGGCGCTCGTGGTCGTTCCTCGACGGCGGGCTCGCGGGCGTCTTCGACATGGCGGTCTGGCCGCCCTTCCGGCGCAGGGGCCTCGGGACGGCGCTGCTCGGCGCCGTCTGCGCGGCCGCGCGTGACGCCGGGGCGACGCACGCCGTCCTCAACGCGACCCCCGAGGGAAAGCTGCTGTACGAGACGTGCGGGTTCCGGCAGATCGGCGAGGGCACGACCTGGTGGTGGCACGGGCCCGCCGTGCCGGTGGAGGACGCCCCGGGCGTGGGCGGCGACGCCTAGGCTTGTCCCCGAGATGAACCCGCTCTTCGAGAACCTGCCCCTGCCCGGCCTCAGCACCTTCGGCGCGACCACCACCGGGCTCTCCGGCGTCCCCGACGAGGCACGCCTGCCCTCCTCCGCCGGTTCGTCCGCGCGTCCGCTGCCCGACGACGAGGCCCAGCCGTCGTACGCGGCCGCGCCCCGCGCGTCGGGCGGGGAGCGGCCGGCGGCCGGCGCGACCCGGAGACGCTGCTCGAGGGGCTCAACCCGCAGCAGCGCGAGGCCGTCGTGCACGAGGGCGGGCAGCTCCTCATCGTCGCCGGGGCAGGGTCGGGCAAGACGCGCGTGCTCACCCACCGCATCGCGTACGCCCTCGCGACCGGGCGCGCGACGCCCGGCGAGGTGCTCGCCATCACTTTCACCAACAAGGCCGCCGCGGAGATGCGCGAGCGCGTCGCGGCGCTCGTCGGACCGGTGGCCCGCCGCATGTGGGTCTCGACCTTCCACTCCGCGTGCGTGCGGATCCTGCGGGCCGAGCACGACCAGCTCGGCCTCAAGTCCACGTTCTCGATCTACGACGCCGCCGACAGCCAGCGCCTCGTGACGCTCGTGTGCCGCGAGCTCGACCTCGACGTCAAGAAGTACCCGCCGCGCTCGCTCGCCAACAAGATCTCCGACCTCAAGAACGAGCTCGTCGACCCCGAGACCTACCGGACGACGTCAGGGGCGAGCAGCGAGAGCGCCAACGCGTTCGACGGCGTCCTGGCCGACGTCTACGTGCGCTACCAGCAGCGCCTCCAACAGGCCCACGCGCTCGACTTCGACGACCTCATCATGACGACGGTCAACCTGCTCCAGGCCTTCCCCGCGGTCGCCGAGCACTACCGCCGCCGGTTCCGGCACATCCTCGTCGACGAGTACCAGGACACCAACCACGCCCAGTACGTGCTCGTGCGCGAGCTCGCCGGCGTGGGCGCCGAGGAGACCGAGGCGGTCGAGGGCGACGACCGGGAGCAGCACCACGTGGCGCCCGTCCCGCCCGCCGAGCTGACCGTCGTCGGCGACGCTGACCAGTCCATCTACGCGTTCCGCGGCGCCACGATCCGCAACATCCTCGAGTTCGAGGCAGACTACCCGAACGCGCGGACCATCCTGCTCGAGCAGAACTACCGGTCCACCCAGACCATCCTGTCGGCCGCCAACGCCGTGATCGCGCGCAACCCGGACCGCAAGCCGAAGCGCCTGTGGACCGACTCGGGCGCCGGGACCAAGATCATCGGCTACGTCGCCGACAACGAGCACGAGGAAGCCCGGTTCGTCGCCGAGGAGATCGACCGGCTCGGCGACAGCGACGGCGTCCGCCCCGGCGACGTCGCCGTGTTCTACCGAACCAACGCCCAGTCCCGCGCGCTCGAGGAGGTGCTCATCCGCGTCGGCCTGCCCTACAAGGTCGTGGGCGGCACCCGGTTCTACGAGCGCCGCGAGATCAAGGACGCCATCGCGTACCTGCGCGCCGTCGACAACCTCGACGACGACGTCAACCTCCGTCGCGTCCTCGGCGTCCCCAAGCGTGGCATCGGCGAACGGTCCGAGGCCCTCGTCGCGTCGTTCGCCGAGCGCGAGCGCATCTCGTTCGGCGCCGCCCTCGGCCGCCTCGACGAGATCCCCGCCATGACGACGCGCACCCTGCGCCCGCTCGAAGGGTTCCGCGACCTCATGGCCGGCCTGCGCGAGCTCGCGGCCACTGGCGTCGGGCCCGCCGAGGTCCTCGGCGCCGTCCTCGACCGGTCCGGCATGCTCGCCGAGCTCCGCGACAGCGACGACCCGCAGGACGCCAGCCGTGTCGAGAACCTCGCCGAGCTCCACGCCGTCGCCGTCGAGTTCGAGCAGGACGAGCCCGACGGCACCCTCGCCGACTTCCTCGAGCGTGTGTCCCTCGTCGCCGACTCGGACCAGATCCCCGCGGGCGACGGCGCCGACGACGGCGAGACGCGCGACCCCGGTGTCATCACCCTGATGACCCTCCACACCGCCAAGGGCCTCGAGTTCCCCGTCGTCTTCCTCACCGGCCTCGAGGACGGCACCTTCCCGCACATGCGCTCGTTGCACGACGACGGCGAGCTCGCCGAGGAACGACGCCTCGCCTACGTCGGCATCACCCGGGCGCGCGAACGGCTCTACATGTCGCGGTCCGCCGTGCGCTCCGCGTGGGGATGGCCAACGAGTTCCCGGCGTCCCGGTTCCTCGACGAGATCCCGGAGGAGCTCGTCGACTGGAGGCGCGCGGAGTCGTCGATGCAGACGCTGCGCGCCGGCGGGTCGCTGTACGGGTCGGGTTCGTCGTGGTCTGGGTCGCGGTCCTGGGGGGACGACGACGGATCTTCCATCCGCGGCCCTCGTTCCTCGGGCCGCTCCCGCCAGACCCGCCACGATCCGTCGTCGTCCCCCAGGACCGCGCCGGCTACGGGTCGCCGACACGTCGCGGTGGGTCCGCCGCGGGCAACGGGCGCTCGTCGAACCGCTTGGGCGCACGGGAGGAGCCGGCGCCGTCGTTCGGGTCCGCCACGCCTCGGGACGACGCGAGCATCCCTTCGCTCGGCGTCGGGGACAAGGTCACGCACGACGCGTACGGGCTCGGGACCGTCGTCGCGCTCGAGGGTTCCGGGCGGAACGCGGTCGCCAAGATCGACTTCGGCGCCGACGGGACCAAGCGGCTGCTGCTGCGGTTCTCGCCCGTCACCAAGCTGTAAGAGAGCGTTTGGGAACTCGGTGCCGTGCCGCGGCGGTGACCCCGCTCGGGACCTCGAAGGCCGTACCTTGCACCGCGCCGTAGCGGGGTGCTGGTACGTCGAGACGGGGAACTCTGTTCTTCAGTGCCCCGCCGAAGCGCAGATCCGCCCGTCGCGGTGGCCCGGCAGTCCCGCGGAACTCTCGGGGTAGGGCCGAGAAGCCGGGGCAACGTCGCGCTACGGGTTCGCCTCTGTCCGCCCGACGGGCGTCACGAACTGCCTCGTGCGCCTGACCGTCGCGCCGATCTAGCGACGGCCCCGCTCCCGGGGTCGTCCGCGTGGCGCCGACGGGCTGTTGCGGGCGCTCGTTACGCTGAGGGCTGCGCCTGCCGGGAGGGAGAGCCGTGGACGACGTCGACGGGACCGCGACGCGCGGTGGAGTCGGCCCTGTGCCACCGCCACCACCTCCTTCGCCCGCGCTTCAACGGCCCAGCCTGCGCGTCGCCGACGACGTCCGGATCCATCCCGCCACCGACCGCGACGTCACGCCCACCGTCGCCGGTCGCGCCGTCTCCCGGCAGGCCCGCGGCCGCATCGCCGGGCTCGACGGTCTCCGCGCGCTCGCGGTCGTCGCCGTCGTCGTCTACCACGTCCAGCCGAGCTGGCTGCCGGGCGGGTTCCTCGGCGTCGACGTGTTCTTCGTGGTCAGCGGGTTCCTCATCACGACGCTGCTCCTGCGCGAGCTGCAGCGCACCCGGCGGCTCAGCCTGCCGTCGTTCTGGCTGCGCCGGGCCCGTCGGCTCCTGCCGGCGCTGGGCGTCGTCGTCGTGACGAGCATCCTCGCGGCCCGCGTCGTCGAGCCGGACCTGCTCGTCGGCATCGGCCGGCAGACGCTCGGTGCGCTCACGTTCTCCAGCAACTGGGAGCAGATCGCGTCCGGAGCGAGCTACTTCGACCGCACCGCGCCCGACCTCTTCATGACGTTCTGGTCCCTCGCCATCGAGGAGCAGTTCTACGTCCTGTGGCCCCTGCTCCTCGCGCTCCTCGTCGCGCTCACCACGTCCGGCCGCACCCGGGCGCGCGTCGCGCTCGCCGGCGCGGTCGCGTCCGCCCTGCTCATGGCGGGCCTTTACACGCCCGGGACGGACCCCACGCGCGTCTACTACGGGACCGACACCCACGTGTTCGGGCTGCTGCTCGGCGTGGCCGCCGCGTTCTGGTGGACCACGCGCCCGCGGCTGCTCGCGGCGCCCTGGGCACACCGCTGGGTGCCCGTCCTCGGGTTGGCCGGCCTGCTCGTCCTCATGTTCACCCTGCACGACGACGCCGACCTCACCTACCGCGGCGGGATCGCCCTCGGGTCCGTGCTCGCCCTGGGCGTGGTGGCGGGCTGCACCGGGGGCGCCACCACGACGGTGCGCGTCCTCGAGCTCCGGCCCGCCCGCTGGGTGGGGGAACGGTCCTACGGGATCTACCTGTGGCACTGGCCCCTGCTGCTCCTCGCGTGGGCAGCCGTCCCCGCGGAGCCCGGCACCGCGCGCTGGTGGTGGTCGAGCGTCGCCGCCGTCGCGCTCACGTTCGCGCTCTCCTGGGCGTCCTACCGCTGGGTCGAGACCCCGATCCGCCGTGACGGGTTCCGTGCGACCGTCGCCCGCGTCACCGCGGCCGTGCGACGCCCCGGGGCGCGGGTCGTGCCCGCCGTCGCGGTCGTCGGCGTGCTGGCGGTCGTGGGGGCCGGGGGCGTCGTCGTCACCGCACCGACCGAGTCCGGGGCGCAACGGTCCATCGAGCAGGGGCTGAGCGCCATCGACACCACGGGTGTCGGCGCCACCGACCCTGCGCTGCCCCCGCTGACGATCCCCGGGGCGACCCCGGGCGGGCCCGCCACCGGCTCCCGGCCCAGCCCCGGACCCACCCGACCCGGTGCAGGCGGGGGAGCGGCGTCGTCGGGCCTGCCCCCGCTTCTCGTCAAGGGAAAGGTCGACGGGAGGCAGGTCGTCGGGTTCGGTGACTCCGTGCTCTCGGGCGCCGCGCCCGCCATGCTCAGCCACTTCCCCGGCATCGGGCTCGACGCCAAGCCGATCCGCAAGTGGGTCGACGCGCCCGCCCTCGTGCAGAAGGCCGCCGACGCCGGGAAGCTCCGGCCCTACGTCGTCCTCAACTTCGGGACCAACGGCGGGTTCCAGTTCAAGGGCTCGGACACGGCGCTCGAGAAGGTGCTCGACGTCCTCGGGCCCGACCGCCGCGTGGTGCTCGTGAACACCGTCGGCATCAGCTACTGGGTGCCGTCCGCGAACAAGGAGCTCGCGAAGATCGCCGCGAAGCACCCGAACGTCGTCGTCGCGGACTGGAACGCCGCCGTCCGCGGGAAGCCCGGGCTGCTGCACGCCGACCGGACGCACCCGAACATGAAGGGGATCGACGTGTACGCGGACGTCGTCGACGCCGCGCTGCGCGAGGTCGCCGGCGCGTAGTCGGGGCGCGGCTATCGTCGTCGGCGTGCCTGTCGCCTTCTGGGTCTGCGGACTCGTCACCCTGGTCAGCGCCGCGGTCAGCCTGGCGTACTCGGTCGTTGCGCTCCGCGCGGCCGGCGGCCCGGCCGAGCTTCTGGCCTCCCGCTACGCCGCCGTCCGGAGCGTGGCGCTCGCGGCCGTCGCCGTCGCCGGCCTCTTCTCGGGGTCGGTGGGGTTCGCCGTCGCGGTCGGGTTCGCGATGGTCGTGGTCCAGGCGCTCGACGCCGTCGTCGGGACGACGATCCCCGACCGGCTCAAGACGGTGGGGCCGGCGGCCACCGCCGTCGTGAACCTGGCCGCGGTCGTGTGGCTGCTCGCGTCGTGATGCTGCGCTGAGGCGTCGGCCGAGCAAGCGGGTCCGGCGTCGAGCAAGCGGACACAGGGTGCTTGCTCGGGCTGAGACCCGCTTGCTCGGCGGTCGAACGGTCGGCGGCGCGGGGTTCAGGCGGCGTCGGTGCGGCGCGACGACTCCGCCGACGCGCGGAGTGCACCCAGGTCGGCGCCCGCCGCCGCCAGCGTGCGGGCCGCGGGGGAGGACGGGTCGCGCAGCAGGCCGAGCAGCAGGTGAGCGCTCGTGATCTGCCGGTCGTGCAGGCGCACCGCCTCTCGGAGCGCCAGCTCGAGGGACTTCTTGGCGTCGGGGGTGAAGCGGGCTCGACGGACCCGTCCGGGGCGGCGCGCCTCACCGAGCGTCGGCACGTCGAGCGCGCCCGGGCCGAACACCTCGTCGGCCCGGGCGCGGATCGCGTCGAGGTCGATGCCGAGCGAGGCGAGCGCGGCCGGGTCGAGGTCCGGGTCCCGTGGCCGGGCCGCGTCCGGGGAGGCGTGGCCGGCGTCGCGGCCGCCGGGCGCTCCACGGTCGAGGCCGCCTCTTCGAGGCGAGCCCGGTCGAGGCCGGCGTCGTGCAGGACGGCGGCGCCAGGCCCGCCGTCGACGCGAGGGTCGAGCCAGGCGAGGGCCAGCAGGAGGGAGACGCCGTCGACGACGGCGGCACCGTGCTCACCGCCGGTCACGGCCAGGTTCACGACGGTTCGTGCGTCGCGCGTGAAGCGTTCGAACATCATCGGTCCTTCCGGGTCCGGGCGCCGCGGCCGTCGAGCAGCGTGGCGCCGTGCTTCTTGTGGACGGCCTGGCGGCTCACGCCGAGCTCGTCGGCGATCTCCTGCCACGACCAGCCGAGCGACCGGGCGCGGCCGACCTGGAGGGCCTCGAGCCGCTCGGCGAGGGTGGCGAGCGACCGCACCGCACGGAGCCCGACGGCGGGGTCGTCGGAGACGGCGGCGGTCGCGTCGGGCGGGGCGGGGCCGGGGTCTCGGGGGCTCGCGTCGATCATGGTGTCAACTTAGGTTGACACCGCTTGTGTTGTCAACCTTTATTGACAACAGGGTTGGCGCACTGCAGCCCGCCGAGCAAGCGTGTTCCACGCCGAAGAAGCAGAAGAAGGATGCTTGCTCGACGGGAAACCCGCTTGCTCGGCGTCGACGATCGTGGGTTGTGGCCCGCGCCCGGTGTGGCGCTCGTCACGCGCGGTACCAGGGCGGACGGAAGGGCGGTGCACCGGGGGCTACCCTGGATCGCGGTGTCTTGACGTCGAGACACCCGCAAACCTGTCGATGGAAGGACGCACCAGGGTGGACCTGTTCGAATACCAGGCGCGCGACCTCTTCGAGAAGCACGGTGTACCGGTGCTGGGCGGCGTCGTCGCGACGACCCCCGAAGAGGCTCGCGAAGGCGCAGTGAAGCTGACGGGCGAGGACGGCGGAGTCGTCGTCGTCAAGGCCCAGGTGAAGGTCGGCGGCCGCGGCAAGGCCGGCGGCGTCAAGCTCGCGAAGTCCCCGGACGAGGCCGCTGAGCGCGCGTCCGAGATCCTCGGCATGGACATCAAGGGCCACACGGTGCACCGCGTGATGATCGCGCAGGGCGCGCAGATCGAGGAGGAGTTCTACTTCTCCGTGCTCCTCGACCGGGCCAACCGCTCCCTGCTCGCGATGGCGAGCAAGGAGGGCGGCATGGAGATCGAGCAGCTCGCGGTCGAGCGCCCCGACGCGCTCGCGCGCATCGAGGTCAACGCCCTCACCGGCATCGATCAGGCCAAGGCCGACGAGATCGTCGCGGCCGCGGGCTTCGACGCCGAGGTCGCCCCGAAGATCGCCGACGTCATCCAGAAGCTGTGGACCGTCTACAAGGAGGAGGACGCGACGCTCGTCGAGGTCAACCCCTCGTCAAGACGGCGTCCGGCGACATCGTCGCCCTCGACGGCAAGGTGTCGCTCGACGACAACGCGGCGTTCCGCCACCCGGACCACGAGGCGCTCGAGGACAAGGCTGCGGCCGACCCGCTCGAGGCCAAGGCCAAGGAGAACGACCTCAACTACGTCAAGCTCGACGGCGAGGTCGGAATCATCGGCAACGGCGCGGGCCTCGTCATGAGCACGCTCGACGTCGTCGCGTACGCGGGCGAGAACCACGGCGGCGTGAAGCCGGCGAACTTCCTCGACATCGGCGGCGGCGCGTCCGCGGAGGTCATGGCCGCGGGTCTCGACGTCATCCTCGGAGACGCCCAGGTCAAGAGCGTGTTCGTCAACGTCTTCGGCGGCATCACCGCGTGCGACGCCGTCGCGAACGGCATCGTCAAGGCCCTGCAGATCCTCGGCGACGAGGCCAACAAGCCGCTCGTCGTCCGCCTCGACGGCAACAACGTCGAGGAGGGCCGGCGCATCCTCGCGGAGGCCGCGCACCCGCTCGTCACGCTGGCGAGCACCATGGACGAGGGCGCCGACAAGGCCGCCGAGCTGGCTGCGAAGTAAGGAAAAGAACGATGTCTGTCTTCCTCAACAAGGACTCCAAGGTCATCGTCCAGGGCATCACGGGCGGCGAGGGCACCAAGCACACCGCCCTCATGCTCAAGGCCGGCACGCAGGTCGTGGGCGGCGTCAACGCCCGCAAGGCCGGCACGACCGTGACGCACACCGACAACGCAGGCGCCGAGGTCGAGCTCCCCGTCTTCGGGGCCGTCGCCGAGGCGATCGAGAAGACCGGCGCGGACGTGTCGATCATCTTCGTGCCCGCCGCGCACACCAAGGCCGCCATGATCGAGGCCATCGACGCCGAGATCCCGCTCCTCGTGGTCATCACCGAGGGCGTGCCGGTCGAGGACGCCGCCGAGGCGTGGGCCTACGCGATCGAGAAGGGCAACAAGACCCGGATCATCGGCCCGAACTGCCCCGGCATCATCACGCCTGGCGAGTCGCTCGTCGGTATCACGCCCGCGACGATCACGGGCTCGGGCCCCATCGGCCTCGTGTCGAAGTCGGGCACGCTGACCTACCAGATGATGTACGAGCTGCGGGACTTCGGGTTCTCCACAGCCATCGGCATCGGTGGCGACCCGATCATCGGGACCACGCACATCGACGCGCTCGCCGCGTTCGAGGCCGACCCGGAGACCAAGGCGATCGTCATGATCGGCGAGATCGGCGGCGACGCCGAGGAGCGCGCGGCCGCGTTCATCAAGGAGAACGTCACCAAGCCGGTCGTCGGCTACGTCGCGGGCTTCACCGCCCCCGAGGGCAAGACGATGGGTCACGCGGGCGCCATCGTGTCGGGCTCGTCCGGCACGGCCGCCGCGAAGAAGGAGGCCCTCGAGGCCGCAGGGGTGAAGGTCGGCAAGACGCCGTCCGAGACCGCCTCGCTCATGCGGGAGATCCTCACCGCGCTCGGCTGAGCCCGAGCCGGATCGCGCCGAAGCCCGGTCCGCCCTTCGTGGGCGGGCCGGGCCTCCGTGCGTCTGGGGGAGCGAACCCGGGCCCGACGGCGCGGCCTGCCCCGCGCGCACCACGTCGTCGGGGACGATGGGGTCGTGAGCTCCACCGGCACCCCCACGCGCTCGCCCCGCGCGCGCACGCTCGACGCGCCCGACGGCGACCGGCGTCGCCGGGGACCGTCCGAGCTCGTCGCGTCGTTCCTGTCGGCCGTGGTGGTCGTCGTCGAGTGCGTCGTCCTGACGATGCTCGTCCTGGTGCTCGTCGTGGGGGCGGTGCTCGTCGCGAGCCCCACCGGTGCGGGCTGGTCCGGCGCGGCAACGGTCACGGCGTCCACGTGGCTGCTGGGTCACGGCGTCCCCGTCGAGGCGAGCGGCGCGACCCTCACGATCGTCCCGCTCGGGGCGACGGCGCTCGCGCTGTTCGTGGCGTTCGCCGTCGGACGGCGGACCCTGCGCCCACGCGCGGCTGCCCTGGCGTTCGCGGTGCTCGGGTATGCCGCGGTCGTCACAGCCGTCGCGGTCGTGACCGGCACGGTCGCGCCCGGCGGCGTCCTCTGGGCACCGGTCGGCGGGGCGCTCCTCGCGCTCGCGGGCCTCGGCCTCGGACTGACCACCCGCCCCGACGCGCCACCGCTCGGCGAGGTGGCCGAGCGGCTGCAGGAGGCGCTCGAGCCCCGGCTGCCCGTGCCCGCCGTCGCGCTCGACGGCGTCCGCCGGGGCGCCGCGGCCGGCGTGGTCGCGGTGCTGCTCGCCGTCGCGGCGGCGGGCGTCCTGCTGGTCGTCTGGGCGGTCTCCGGCCGCTCGACCATCGGCGACGTCCTGCGGGCCCTCGACCCCGGGACGGCCTCCGGGCTGCTGCTCGGCGTCGCGCAGCTCGCGTTCGTGCCGAACCTGCTCGCGTGGGCGCTCGCCTGGCTCGTCGGCCCCGGCTTCGCCGTCGGCGTCGGGTCGTCGTACGCGCCGTCGTCCCACGTCGACGGCGCCCTCCCGCTCGTGCCGCTCGTCGGGACGCTCCCGGGGGCGGGGTGGGCGAACCCGGTCGCGCAGGCGTCGGTGGTCGTGGTCGTCGCGGCCGGCGTGGTCGCCGGGGTCTACCTGTGGCGCGCGCACGCGTTCGCGGGCGGCACCACGTGGACCGGGCTCGTGACGTCCGTCGTGACCGCGGCCGTGGTCGCGGGCCTCCTCGTGGCGGGCCTCGAGGGCGTCGCGGGCGGCGCCGTCGGGCCGGGCGCGATGCGGCACGTCGGCGCGGAGCCGTGGCTCGTCGGCGCCCTGGCGGCGCTGTGGGTCGGCCTCGGCGTCGCGTTGACGGTGGGGTGGCGCCTCCTCGACCTGCGGGGCCGCTCGCGGCGCTGAGCCGCCGCTAGGGTGGGGCCGTGCAGACCCCCTCCGGCCACCCCGTGGACGTCACGACCTCCGCCCGCCTCGTCGTCCTCGTGAGCGGCGCCGGCTCCAACCTCGCTGCCCTCCTCGCCGCGCACGACGACCTCGCGTACGGGGCGCGCGTCGTCGGCGTCGTCGCGGACCGGCCGGGCATCCGGGCGCTCGAGCTCGCGCAGGAAGCCGGGGTCCCGACCGCGGTCGTCAGCCTCAAGGACTTCCCCGACCGCGGGGCGTGGGACGAGGCGCTGACCGAGGCGGTCGCCGTCTTCTCCCCGGACCTCGTCGTGGCCGCCGGCTTCATGAAGCTCGTCGGCGCGCCGTTCCTCGCGCGCTTCGGCGGCCGGATCCTCAACACGCATCCGGCACTGCTGCCGTCGTTCCCCGGCGCCCACGGGGTCCGCGACGCGCTCGCGTACGGGGTCAAGGTCTCCGGCTGCAGCCTGATCGTCGTCGACGAGGGCGTCGACAGCGGCCCGATCGTCGCCCAGGTGCCCGTCGTCGTCCAGGACGGCGACGACGAGGACAGCCTGCACGAGCGCATCAAGGTCGCCGAGCGCGCGCTGCTCGTCGACGTCGTCGGGCGGGCCGCGCGCGAGGGGCTCGTCGTCGAGGGACGCCGCACGCGCTTCGGACGCTGACGTGACGCCGCCGCTCCCGCTCGTCGCGCGTGGTGGAGGCGGCGCCCTCGCCGGCAGTCTCTGGCTGCCCGACGGCGCGGTCCGGGGCCTCGTGCTCATGCACCCCGGTTCGGGGCCGTCCGACCGCGACAACGACGTGTTCTTCCCGCCGATCCGCGCCGCGCTGCTCGCCGTGGGGGCCGCGGTCGCGTCGTACGACAAGCGTGGCGTGGGGGAGTCGGAGGGGTCGTGGCTGACCGCAGGGATCCGCGACCAGGCCGACGACGCACTCGCGGGGCTCGCGGTGGCTCGGGCCGCGTTCGCCCACGAGGTCGGTCGAGGCGCCTCTGACGTGCCGGCGATCCTGTTCGGACACTCGCAGGGCGGATGGGTCGTGCTCGAGGCGGCCGGCCGCGCCGACGTCGACGGCGTCGTCACGAGCTCGGGCCCGGCGGTGCCGCCCGGCGAGCAGGAGCGGTACTCGACGGTGACGACGCTGCGCCGCGCGGGATGGCCGCCCGCGGACACCGACGCGGCGCTCGCGGTCTTCGACGGCCTGATGGCGCTCGCGGAGCGGGGCGCAGGCTACGACGAGGCGCGGGCGTGGTCCGACGCCCCTGAGCGGCGCGACCTGCTCGATCGGCTGGGGGACCTGGGCGCGTTCGTGCCGCCGTCGCAGGAGATCTGGGGCCTGGCCGTGCTGCTGGTCGGGCACGACCCCGTCCCTGCGCTGCGGCGCCTCGACGTCCCGCTCCTGGCCGTCTTCGGGTCCGCCGACGGCGTCGTCCCCGTCGAGCGCAGCGGGGCCGTCCTGCGCGCGGCCGTCCGGCCGGACCTGCTCGACGTCGCCGTGCTCCCCGGCGGCGACCACCGGCTTCAGGACGCGGACGACGCGTTCGTGCCCGGGTACCCGGACGTCGTCGTCGGCTTCGTCCAGCGGGTCGCCCGGGACGCGTCGGCCTAGGGCCTGTTTCGGAATGGGTTAGCGCCGGCGGATCCAGGTGAGGATGTCTTCGGCGATGGTGTGGGGGTCGGCGGCGGTGGTGATGTCGTGGGCGCCGGCGGCGGGATCGAAGCGGTCGAGCTCGAAGCCGCCGAATGCGCTGATCTTCTTGGAGACGGCGTAGGACCACTCGAGGTCGTCGTCACGTGGGAAGACGATGAAGAACGTGTTGGTGTCGGTGTCGAGCTCGTTGACGAGGTCGATCAGGTCGCCCCGGTCGGGCTGATCAACGTCGTCGCGTCCTTCGGGGGCGGCGTAGTACTCCACGCCCGCAAGGATGCCAGCGCTCAGGCGGCCCGGACGATCGCGGCCACCCAGTCGTCGATCGCGGCAACGGTCACGGTGGTCTCGTAGCGGACCTGGAGCTTGTCGAACCGGGTGGCCACCGCCCGCCACCGCTTGAGGCGGTTGAACATGCACTCGACCGCGGACCGCAGCTTGTAGTCGGTGAAGTCGACCTTCGGCGGTCGCCCACCGGCCGAGCCCTTCTTCTTGCGGTTGGCCTGCTGATCGACCTTCTCCGGGATCGTCGCGGCGATCCCACGGGCACGCAGCAGGGCCCGGTTGGTGGCCGAGGTGTACGCCCGGTCGGCGCGGACTCGGTCCGGGCGGGTGCGCGGGCGACCGACCCCACCGGGACGGGCCACCTTGACGGTGGCGAGCACGGGCGCGAACTGCGGGCTGTCGCCGCGGTGCCCGGCCGTGACGACCATGCCCATCAGCTTCTGCCCCTGCTCGGCGGCCGCGTGCACCTTCGTGGTCCACCCGCCCCGGGAACGCCCCAGCCCGTGGTCGACCGGCTCGGCGCCCGGCGGCTCGGTCTGCGCCTGCGGGTCACGGCGAGCACCGGCGGCGTGCTGGTGAGCGCGAGCGATCGTGGAGTCGATGTTCAGGTCCCACCCGATCAGCCCGGCCCCGTCGCTGATCGTGCGCAACCGGTCGATCACCTGCCCCCAGGTCCCGTCGCGCTGCCAGTCCCGGAACCGGCGATAGCAGCTACCCCACGGCCCGTACCGGTCGCCAGGAACGTCCCGCCACGGGCACCCCGTGCGGACCCGGAACCGGATCCCGTCGATCTGCCGACGCAAGAACCGCGCCTTGCGTCCACGCGCCCTGACCGGCAGCAACGGCGCCAGCACCGCCCACGCCTCATCGCTCAGATCATGCCGCCCCGGCCCATCGCCCACGACCTCAATCATGACGAAACCGCAGGTCACATCACAATTCCGAAACAGGCCCTAGGCCCAGCCCGCGAGCGGGCTACCGGGCGAGGAGCGCGAGCGCGACCGCCGCGGCGTCCTCGCCGAGGGCGGCGGGCAGGTCCGGCCAGCCGCGCTCGGCCGCGAGCCGTCGCCAGGCGGCGCCGCCGAACGTCCCCGCCGTGGAGGCGCCCGCGCCGAGCGCCGCAGCCGCCGCGAGGGCCGGGACCGAGCGGGCGCCCGACCTGCGCGCGAGCGTCACCGCCCCGACGGCCCCGGCGCCGGCCCGCGAGGCCGGCCCTGGCGGGTCGAGGCGGCTCGGGGCCGTCGGAAGCTTGTCGCCGACGAGCTCCGCGCCTACCGCGAGCAGACCGAGGACGCGGAGGCCGCGGCGCCGGGCGGTGAGGAAGGGCTGAGCGAGCCCGAGCGTGCTGCGCGAGCCGGCGGCGACGCCCACGAGCGCGGACCGGACGACGAGGTTCATGGCTCCACGCTCGCCTCGGGCGACTCGCTGGGCAACCGCACTACCCGGGTGAAACATCGTTGTCCTGGTTGCGTAACACCCGTATTGCACGGATCCTCGAAATGGAGCAGCAGCTCGTTCGTCGACGACGTCGAAGGGGGCCGGGGTGCCGCAGCACGCGCCGCGCACGCCGGGGGCGACACGCCTCCGGCGGTGGACGCTGCGCGCGGTAGGCGCCGCGGCGGGGCTCGTCGGAGGCGCTGCGCTCGGTGTGGTCCTGGCGTCGTCGGCGTCCGCGCACGAGCACACCGACCCGGACCTCGGAGGCCTCCTGTCGCCGGTGACGCAGACGGTGCAGCAGGTCACCGACCACGTGGTGGGGCCCGTCGTCGACGGCGTCGTGACGACCGTCGCGCCGTCATTCCCGAGGACCTCGGGTCCGTCGGCCGACGAGAAGCACGCACACTCCGAGAAGCTCGCGCCTCCCGCCCGGCCCGCGCCTGCGACGAAGGCGCCGTCGTCGTCCAGCTCGACCACCCACGCGACCGCCCCTCACGGCACCGCGACGACCGACCGCCCGAGCAACGCGTCGTCCACGGGGACGCACACCGGCGCGAAGGATGGGTCGAGCGCGGCGCCACGACAGCCGGCCACCGTGCGCACGCCAACGACCACGGCGTCCCCGCACCGCGAGCGACCGTCCGCAGGACACCCGGTCACCGACGTGGTCGGGTCGGTCGCCGACGCCGTCGCCCCGGTGCCGGAGCGTGTCGGCGCGGCGGTGCACCCGGTGACGTCGTCCGTCGCGGACGTCGCCGCACCCGTCACCCCGGTGATCGACTCCGTCGTCTCGACGCTCCGCCCGACGCTCGACGTCGTGACGCGCCCCGTCGCTCCGGTGCTCGACTCGGTCCTCCGACCCGTCGCCCGGGTGGTCGCGCCCGTGACGGACTCGCTGACGCCCGCGCTGCGGCCCGTGGCCGACGCGCTCGATCCCGTGCTCGGCGTCGTCGCTCCCGTGACCGACGCCCTGTCCCCGGTGACCGACCCGCTCCGCCCCGTCACCGACCCGATCGTGCCGGGCCTTCCCGGCCCCGGGGCGACGCCCGGCGGGACGGCTCCGGCGCAGACGGTCGCGGTGGTGGCAGCCACGATCCTGGCCCGTACCCTGGTGCGTCGACCCCCTCGGCGCCCGCCGTCCCGCGAGGCGCCGAGCCCGCGGCCCCTTGGCGAGCGTCCGCGCACCCGGCGCCCATGCGACGATGACGGCCGCGCGCACGACCCGCTCGGCGAGCGCCGGGGCGTCCGCCGCGACGCTCGACGGCGCGACCTCGGGGCACGACGCGGCCGCCGTGACGGCGTCGCGCGAGGACGTCACCGCCCGTCCGCGGACGGTCGCGGGCGCCACGGCGCCTCCCGGGGCGGGCAGCGCGCCCTCGACGCCGCCCGCCCAGCCCGCGGCCCCCGGTGGGGCGTCCGCTGGTGCTGGGTCCGACGGCGCGGGCGTCCGTTCCGCCCGCGGCTCGGACGCCGCACTCCTCACCAACACCCGGCTGACCGGCCTGGCCTCGTGGGTCGCCGGTGCCGCCGAGTCGTTCGCCCGTCGTCTCAGCGTCTTCCTCGAGGTTCCCGCCTCTCCTGCCTGACGTCCGGCCGGCCGCTCCCTCGGAGCGGCGCGAGCCACTGGCGACACCCGTCGCCGGATCGACGTCAGACCAGGAGAACTCTCATGCGAATCATGCTCAGGCGAGCGCTGCAGACAGCGTTCGTCGCCGGCGGGTTCTGCCTCGCCGGGACGGCCGCGGCCCACGCCGCGGACGGTCCCACGGCCGAACCGACCCCTTCGGGGGCGGCGACGCACCAGTCGACGAGCCTGCTCGGCGGGCTCCTTCCGGACGTGTCCGTTGACACGCCCGTCTCCCTGCCCGTGACCGTGCACGATGTCGTCGCGTCGGTCGGCGGGACCGCGAAGGCCATGACCCACGCGTCGTCACCGACGACGACGGGCCACGGGGCCACGCACCCGGCCGGAGCCTCGACGGGCGCGGCGGCGTCCGGCCCGTCGTCGGCGTCGGCCGGCGCGACGAAGGGCGTCCACGTCACCGCGCCCGTGCGCGTCCCCGTGAAGGTGCACCACGTCGCGGTCGGCGTGCTCGGTGACGCCCGGGCCACGCACCGGTCGTCGGGCTCGGGTGCTCGGGCCGCAGCGACGAAGTCGGCCACCACGGCCGCGACCACGAGGCGGGCCTCCGCGACGGCCGTCGCGGCCCGGCCCGCTCCCACCCGGACCACGGCCACGCCGGACGCGCAGCCCGCGGCGGCGTCGTCGGGCACCGGAGCCACGGGGGTGGACGTCGCGGCTCCGCTGCGCGTGCCCGTCACGGTGCACCAGGTCGCCGTGGCCGTGCTCGGGGACGCGAGCGCCGGCTCGCCGACCGGGTCGGACCGCGACGGCCTGGTGCCCCGCGTGCTCGGCCGGACCGGCACCGGCGTGGAGGGCGTGCTCGACGCGGCGCTCGGCACGGGAGGGCTCGTCGACGACCTCACCTCCGGCGACGCGACCGCGGAGGACGTCCTGACGGACGTCGTCGGCAGCGCCACCTTCCCGGACGTCGAGCACGCGCTCGGGTCGGTCCGGGACGAGGCCGACCAGGTGCTGGGCGACGGCGGCACCGTCGATCGCGCGGTCACGGACGTGCTCGGAACGGACGGTGTGGTCGACGACCTGCTCTCGCGGGACGGTGCGGTCGCCCGTGCTGCCGACGGGACCCTCGGCGAGGACGGCTCCGTCGAGCAGCTGCTCACGGGCAGGACCGACCCGGCCGACGTGGTGCGCTCGGTCGTGGGCGACGGTGGCGCCGTCGACGACGTGCTGTCGAGCGGCCTCACCGACCTGCCCGCGCAGTCGGTGCAGGCGCCCGTGACCGTCCCTGTCACGGTCTCCGGGGTCGCCGCGGCGGTGCTCGGCGACGCGTCGGCGAGCGACGACACCACGGCGCCCGCGGCGGCCACGGGCGAGAAGGGGATCCTCGGCTCGCTCGTCGACCAGCAGGGCCTCACCCGGTCGCTGCTCGGCGACGACGGCACCGTGGACCAGCTCCTCGACGCCGACGGCCCGGTCGACGCGGTCGTGGCGCCCGCAGGCCTGACCGACCAGCTCCTCGGGCCCGACGGCCTCGTCCAGCAGGTCGCCGAGCCCGGCGGGACGACCGACGCGCTGCTCGCTGACGGCGGACTGCTCGACCACGCGACCGACGACGGGCTGAGCCTCGACTCGGCCGTACCGGACGCCCTCGGTGCCGTGCCGTCCGTCGCGCTCGACGTCCCGGTCACCCTCCCGGTGACCGTGGGCTGCACGGCCGTCGCCGTCCTGGGCGACGCCGCGGGCTGCGGCACGGACGCCGTCACGCCCGGTGACCCCGGCGACCCCGGTAACCCCGGGGCTCCTGGTGACCCCGGCACGCCTGGGACGCCCGGCAACCCGGGCGCGCCGGGTTCGGCGAGCGGCTCGACGACGCCGTCCGGCTCGGGCACGGGAGGCACGCAGACCGCGGCCTACGTGACGCCCGGCGCCCCGTCGGACGCGTCGCCGGCGGGTGCCGTCGCGGGGACGGGCATCACCGCGTCCGACATCGCCGCGGCAGTCCCGACGGCGCTCGCGCACACGGGTGCCGGCGACCTGTGGCTCCTGTGGCTGGCGCTCGCTCTCGTGCTGCTCGGCGCGGGCTTCGAGGGGGCTACCGGCGCTGGTCGCGGGACACGATCGACCGGGTGATCGACGGGCGGCCGCTGATCCGGTCGCCGCGCGGCTGACCGCCACGGGCCGGCCCGGCGACGTCCGCCGGGCCGGCTCGGCCGGCCCGATCCGTGCCCGCTAGACTGGCGGCGGCCGCGACTGGCGTTGACAGGTGGGATCGACCACCGGGGAGCGGCCGGAACCTTCTGAGACCCGACGTCGTCCGCCTGGGCGCCGGGGACCCGCCCGACGATCGTCGGGCGACCGCCACCGCTCAGGAGGAACCATGTCCGGCGCCCCGTCGCTGCCCCCCGTCCAGCTCGCCGACGATTCCCGTCGTGAGGTCCGTCGTGCCCTGCTGTCCGTCTACGACAAGACCGGCCTCGTCGAGCTGGCCCGCGGCCTGCACGTCGCGGGCGTCGAGCTCGTGTCCACCGGTTCGACGGCCGCGACGGTCGCGGCCGAGGGCATCCCGGTCACCCGCGTCGAGGACCTGACGGGCTTCCCCGAGTGCCTCGAGGGCCGCGTGAAGACGCTGCACCCGCGCGTCCACGCCGGCATCCTCGCCGACTCGCGCAAGCCCGAGCACCTCGCCCAGCTCGACGAGCTCGGCGTCGCGCCGTTCGAGCTCGTCGTCGTGAACCTCTACCCGTTCCGCCAGACGGTGCTCTCGGGCGCTACTCCCGACGAGTGCGTGGAGCAGATCGACATCGGCGGCCCCTCCATGGTCCGCGCGGCCGCAAAGAACCACCCGAGCGTCGCCGTCGTCGTCGACCCGGCCGCGTACGGCGACGTGCTCGCCGCCGTGACCGAGGGCGGCTTCACGTTCGCGGCCCGCAAGCGCCTCGCGGCGCAGGCGTTCGCGCACACCGCGGCGTACGACGTGGCGGTCGCGTCCTGGTTCGGCAGCGCCTACGCGCCCGACGCCGAGGGCCAGGGCTTCCCGGCCTTCACCGGTGCCACGTGGGACCGGTCCGCGGTGCTCCGCTACGGCGAGAACCCGCACCAGAAGGCCGCGCTCTACACCCACTGGCGCGGCGGGCTCGCCACGGCGACCCAGCTCCAGGGCAAGGAGATGAGCTACAACAACTACGTCGACGCCGACGCCGCCCGCCGTGCCGCGTACGACCACGCCGGGCCCGCGGTCGCCGTCGTCAAGCACAACAACCCGTGCGGTGTCGCGACCGCCGACGACATCGCCGACGCTTACCGCAAGGCCCACGCGACCGACCCCGTGTCCGCGTACGGCGGGGTCGTGGCGTCGAACCGCTTCGTCACCACCGAGCTCGCCGAGGCCCTCAAGCCCGTGTTCACCGAGGTGATCGTGGCGCCCGGGTTCGAGGAGGGGGCCCTCGAGGTCCTCGCGAGCAAGAAGAACCTCCGCGTCCTCGTGCTTCCCGCGGACGTCACGGAGGACCCCATCGAGTTCCGCGCGATCTCGGGCGGCGTGCTCGTCCAGACCGTCGACAAGGTGGACGCCGTCGTGCGTGACACGGAGGGCCAGGTCACGGGCGGCGACGACCCGCAGAGCTGGCGCCTCGTGGCCGGTGACGCCGCCGACGAGGCGACCCTCGCGGACCTCGCCTTCGCGTGGACGTCGATCCGCGCGGTGAAGTCCAACGCGATCCTCCTGGCGGACCAGCAGGCCGCCGTCGGCATCGGCATGGGCCAGGTCAATCGGGTCGACTCGTGCAAGCTGGCCGTCGAGCGCGCCAACACCCTTGGCGAGGGCGAGGAGCGTGCGCGCGGCTCGGTCGCGGCGTCGGACGCGTTCTTCCCGTTCGCCGACGGCCTGCAGATCCTCCTCGACGCGGGCGTGCGCGCCGTCGTCGCGCCCGGGGGCTCCATCCGCGACGACGAGGTGATCGCGGCGGCCCAGGAGGCGGGCGTCACGATGTACTTCACCGGCACGCGCCACTTCGCCCACTGAGGCTTCGCGGCGGCCGGGCTCTCGTGGTCCGGTCGCCGCGCCCGACCCGAGCGCACACCTCCCGACACGGCGCCGGCCACCACCACGACGCGGGCGCCACCGCACCCCCGTAGGCTGACGTGCATGGATACCGAAGAACGTCTGGCCGTCTTCCTCGACTACGAGAACCTGGCGCTCGGGGCGCGGGAGCACCTGGGCGGGATGACGTTCGACTTCGGGCCGATCGCTGACGCGCTCGCGGTGCGCGGCCGGGTCGTGGTGCGACGCGCGTACGCGGACTGGTCGTACTTCGACGAGGACCGTCGCGCCCTGACCCGCCACCAGGTCGAGCTCATCGAGATGCCGCAGCGCATGGGTGCGTCCCGCAAGAACGCCGCGGACATCAAGATGGTCGTGGACGCGATCGAGATGGCGTTCGAGCGGGACTACATCTCGACGTTCGTCATGTGCACGGGCGACAGCGACTTCTCGCCGCTGGTGCACAAGCTGCGCGAGCTGAACAAGCGTGTGATCGGGGTGGGCGTCGAGCTGTCGACGTCGCGGCTGCTGCCGCCCGCGTGCGACGAGTTCCTGTTCTACGACCGGCTCGAGGGCGTGGACGTCCCGGAGCCGGGGAGTCGAAGTCGTCGCGCGCGTCGTCGTCGCGTCCGGCCCGCCGCGGCCGGGGCAAGGCCAAGGCCGTGCCCGACGGCGCAGCCGAGGCCGCGGTGGAGGCTCCGGCGGGTGCGGAGCCGGTCGCCGAGCCGGCGGAGACCGAGACCTCGGCGGAGGCGCCCGCGAAGAGCGCCGGCTCGGGTGCCCGGCGCTCGACCCGTAAGGGCTCGAAGGCCCAAGCGCCGGCCCAGCCCGAGCCTGTCGAGGCCGAGGAGCCCACCGCGGACCGCGTCGCCGACGACACCGACGAGAACGACGACGAGGTGGCCGAGGGCCCGACCATGGAGGTCCGGGTCGCGCAGACGCTCGCAGACCTCGAGTCGTCGACGAGCGGGGACGTCACGGCGTCGGCGCTCAAGCGGGCGCTGCTGCGCAAGGACCCGACGTTCTCGGAGTCGGAGTACGGGTTCCGGTCGTTCGGGGAGTTCGTGCGCTACCTCGCGGACCGGGGGATCGTCGAGCTCGGGACGGGGCCCGCCGCGGGTGACCCGTCGGTGTCCCTGCCCGCCCAGGGGGACACGGCCGGGGCGTTCTCGTTCCTGCGGTCCGTCGTCGCGGAGGACGGTGGCTCGGCCGTGATGTCGGGCCTCAAGGACCAGCTCCGCAAGCGCCGTCCGGCGTTCAGCGAGAAGGCGCTCGGGTTCCGGGGCTTCCTGCAGTTCTGCAAGGCCGCCGCGGAGGCGGGCGTCGTGGAGCTGCGGTGGGACGAGGACGAGGACGCCTACATCGTGACGGCCGCCTGACGCCGGGCCTGCCCGCCGTGGTCCCGCGTCAGGGGAGGATGACGACGGCGTCCTTGAGGGGCCGTGAGGGGTCTGCGGCGGCCTCGACGTCCACGAGCGGCAGGCCGGCGCGCAGCAGGCGCCGCAGCGCCCCGACCTCGCGGTGCCGGTCGACGACGAGCACGCCGCGCAGCCGTGCGACCGGCCGCCCGTCGTGGGTCTGCGCGTTGTCGCCGTCGAGGTAGAGGGCGGCCCAGCCGTCGTCGTGCCCGGGCAGCCCGCGGAGCACGACCTCGTCGAACGCCGACGGCGTGCCGAAGAGCGCGAGGTCGTGTCCGAGCTGCTGGCTGAAGACGTAGGGCGCGTGTCCCGGCACCCCGCTCTCGGCCCCGGCGCCCGGCCCCAGGTCCGAGAGCAGCGCCCGCACGGTGCTCTCGGGGTCGTGCAGCGCGGCGGACCAGTGCCCTCCCGGCACGTCGCCGTACACGGTGCCGTGCCGGGTCACGCAGTCGCCCACCGCGTAGACGCGTGGCGCGACCCGCCCGACGGCGTCGCCCGCGATCGACCCGCGAGCGTCCACGGGCAGGGTGTCGCGCAGCCAGTCGGTGGCCGGGCGCGCACCGACCGCAGCGAGCACGACGTCGCCGTGGAGCACCGCACCCGAGGCGAGCTCGACGCTCGCGCCGTCTCCGCCGTCGTCGGGCCGGATCGCGACGACGGCCTCGCCGAGCCTCAGCTCGACCCCTGCGGCCGCGTACCAGGGAGCGAGGTGCTTCCCGACGTCCGCGCCGAGCTGGCGTTCGAGCGGGACGTCGAGGGCCTCGACGACGACGACCTCGCAGCCCGCCTTCGTGGCGACGCCCGCGACCTCGGCGCCGATCCACCCCGCCCCGACGGACACGAGCCGCGCGCCGGGTGTCAGGCGGGCGCGAAGACGGGCGGCGTCGTCCCAGGTGTGCAGGACCGCCGCGGCCTCCCAGCCGGCCGGGACCACGGGTCGCGACCCCACGGCGAGCACCACCGCGTCGGCCTCGACCTCGCCCGACGACGTCGCGACGACCACCCCGTCCGGCCGGACCTCGAGCGCGTGCGCGGGTTCGGCGGGGCGGAGGTCGTCGGCCAGGGCCGCGACGTCGACGCCCACCTCGTGCACGAGGTCTGCGGGGGAATCGCGTTCGAAGAGCTCCTTGGACAGCGGCGGGCGGTCGTACGGCGCCCGCCCCTCGGCTCCGAGCAGCGTGACCCGGCCGTCGAACCCCTGGGCGCGCAGCGCGGCGGCCGTCTGCGCGCCCGCGAGCCCACCGCCGACCACGACGACGCTGCGCAGGGAACCCTCACGATCTGACGTCACCCGCCCACCGTAGCCGCGCCCCCGCACCGGTAGGCTCAGGGCGACAGCCCCCCGCACCGTACGGAGCCCTTGCGTGTCCGAGCACCGCCCCCGACCGACGAGATCGTCGTCCCGCATCGCACCAGCGCGGCCGTGTGGCTCGTCGTCGTCGCGGTCGTCGCGGCCACCGTCACGTTCGCGGTCGTCGGGCCGCGCGCCGGGTGTTCGGTCGTGGCGGGTGTGCTCTTCGCGCTGGCGATCGCGCGCGCCGTCGGGCCGGAGCCCGGTCTGCCGGGGGTGGCGGTGCGCGGGCGGGTGATCGACGTCGTCGGCTACCTGCTGCTCGGTGCGGCCATCGCGGTGCTCGCTTTCACGTCGCCGAGCCTCGTCGCCTGAGCCGCAGGCCGGCCCTTCGCACGTGGGCGCGTGCGGACCCCGAACGCGCGAGAGTCGGTCGCCTGGCGGCGACCGGACTCTCGGGTGTGGTTCGGGTGGATCAGGCCTGCGGCTTGTCGGTGCTCTCGGCCTCGGTGCTCTCGGCGGCCTCGGTGCTCGCGGCTGCCTCGACCGTGTCGCGCAGCTCCGCGGTGGCCTCCTCGACCTTCTCCTCCGCTGCCTCGACGGCGGCGGTGACCGGGCTCAGCGGCTCGTCGGCGACGGCGCGCCGCGGTGCGGCGAAGGCCAGGTAGAACAGCGCGGCGATGCCACCGCCCACGAGCGGGGCGACCCAGAACAGCCAGAGCTGCCCCGCGACGCCGTCGAGCGTGAAGATGTTGCCCGTCGAGAAGATGGCCGACGCCGTCGAGCGGGCCGGGTTGACCGACGCGTTCGTGATGGGGCCGGAGACGATGATCGCTGCGAAGAGCGCGAAGCCGATCGCGATCGGCGCGAACTTGATCTTGGCTCGCTTGTCCGTCACGCCGATGATGACGCCCACGAAGACCGCCGTCACGACGACCTCGATGAGGAGTGCGGCGGTCAGCGAGAACTGCGCCTGGCCGGAGGAGAGGCCGGACAGCGGAGAGTGGTTCGCCCAGCCGTTGGCGGTACCCGAGAACAGCGAGCGCGTGCTCTTCTCGCTGAGCGCCTTGACGAGCGTGTCGGGGATGGTCGCGAAGAGCAGGGCGGTCGCGGCGGTACCGCCGACGACCTGGGCGATCCAGTACGGGACCAGGTCACGCCACTGGGCGCGCCCGGCGATCGTCAGGCCGAAGGTCACGGCCGGGTTGAAGTGCCCGCCCGAGACGTGCCCCACCGCCGCGATGAGCGCCGCGACGCCGAGCCCACCCGCGATCGCGACCGGGAACACGTAGCTGCCGTTCGAGAACCGGTTGTAGAGCGCGACACCGACGATCGCGAGCACGAGGCCGAACGTTCCGAACGCCTCAGCTCCGAGCCGTGCGGCGAGCGACGACTCCGTCCGGGCCGGGGGCGCCGCCTCCGCGGGCGCCGGGGCGACTGACTCCTGCGACATAAGGTTGACCTGTCCGTTCTGGTGAGGCGCAGCGGTGATCGCCACGCGGCGAAAGGGCATGCAGGCGCCATCTTGCCACCTGCTTCACCCGCAAACCCGCAGATCTTCCCGTCCGAGCGTGTGTTTCTCCTGGGAAGCGGCCGCTCCGTGGCTACTCCTGCTCGGTCTGCCCGCCGGCGCTCCGTGCCGAAGTCTCTTGACATCAAGTAATCTGGGTTACGGTGCCCGCGATCGCGGGCCGGCCCGCGCGGTGCGGGCGCCGACGTGCGGCACGAACGACGTCCCGTCATCGGTGCTCGGGCCTCGGGCCCCAGCAATCCAGGCGAATACCCCGGGAGTGACCCGCGCATGGCGAAGATCAAGGTCGAAGGTCCGGTCGTCGAGCTCGACGGCGACGAGATGACCCGCATCATCTGGCAGTTCATCAAGGACCGCCTCATCCACCCCTACCTGGACGTGGACCTCAAGTACTACGACCTGTCGATCCAGAACCGCGACGCGACCGACGACCAGGTCACCATCGACGCCGCGAACGCGATCAAGGAGCACCACGTCGGCGTGAAGTGCGCCACGATCACGCCCGACGAGGCCCGTGTCGAGGAGTTCGGCCTGAAGAA
The DNA here is from genome assembly GCF_030161555.1 of Luteimicrobium album. Taxonomy (GTDB): domain Bacteria; phylum Actinomycetota; class Actinomycetes; order Actinomycetales; family Cellulomonadaceae; genus Luteimicrobium; species Luteimicrobium album. The sequence goes on along the minus strand of NZ_BSUK01000001.1, from coordinate 334,501 downwards.
GATGTGGAAGTCCCCGAACGGGACCATCCGCAACATCCTCGGTGGCGTCGTCTTCCGCGAGCCCATCATCATCTCCAACGTGCCGCGCCTCGTGCCGGGCTGGACCAAGCCGATCATCATCGGTCGCCACGCGTTCGGCGACCAGTACCGTGCCACCGACTTCCGGGTCCCCGGCGAGGGCACGCTCACCGTCACCTTCACCCCGTCGGACGGGTCGGAGCCGATCCAGCACGAGGTGTTCCAGTACCCGGCCGGTGGTGTCGCGCAGGTCCAGTACAACCTCGACGAGTCGATCCGTGACTTCGCGCGGGCGTCCTTCGCCTACGGCCTGCAGCGCGAGTACCCCGTGTACCTGTCGACGAAGAACACGATCCTCAAGGCCTACGACGGGCGGTTCAAGGACCTGTTCGCCGAGGTGTTCGACGCCGAGTTCAAGGATCAGTTCGCCGCGAAGGGCCTGAGCTACGAGCACCGTCTGATCGACGACATGGTCGCCTCCGCCATGAAGTGGGAGGGCGGGTACGTCTGGGCGTGCAAGAACTACGACGGCGACGTCCAGTCGGACACCGTCGCCCAGGGCTTCGGGTCGCTCGGCCTCATGACGTCGGTCCTCCTGACGCCTGACGGCCAGACCGTCGAGGCCGAGGCCGCGCACGGCACCGTGACGCGCCACTACCGTCAGCACCAGCAGGGCAAGCCGACGTCGACCAACCCGATCGCGTCGATCTTCGCCTGGACCGGTGGGCTCAAGCACCGTGGCAAGCTCGACTCGACCCCCGAGGTCACCGGCTTCGCCGAGACGCTCGAGGACGTCGTCATCAAGTCGGTCGAGTCCGGCAAGATGACCAAGGACCTCGCGCTCCTCGTCGGCCCGGAGCAGAGCTGGCAGACGACCGAGGAGTTCCTCGGCACGCTCGACGAGAACCTCAAGGCGCGCCTCGCCTAGCTCTGGTACGCCCCGCCCGAGGGACGAGTGCACGCGATCTTCCATCCGCGCGCTCGTCCTCGCGCGCTCCCGCCAGACCCGCCACGATCGCGCGCACTCGTCCCGCCTTCGCCGACGGTGCACGGGCCGCACCCGTAGGCTCGGGTCATGAGCGTTCACCTCGTCGGCGGTGGTTGGTCGGTCGGCGTCGAGCCCGACGTGTTCGGGCGGTTCGTCGAGGAGGCCGGCGAGCGGGCGACGGCTCGCGGTTCCCGGACGGCGCGCGTCGTCGTCGTGGCGGTGCGCGACGGCGACCAGGTCGAGCACGCCGCGAAGCTCCAGGCGGTGCTCCGTGCCGCGGGCGACGCGCTCGACGTCGACGTCACCGTCGTCCCCGTCGCGGTCGCCGAGGGCGAGCCGCTGCCGGGCGAGGCGCTCGCGCCCGAGGGCAACCCGGTCGACGGGATCGTCGTCGGGGAGGGCTGACGCCCGCCTACCTGGACGCCGTCGCCCCGCACGCCGACGCGATCCGCGCGCACGTCGTCGCGGGTGCGCCGTACCTCGGCTTCTCGGCGGGCGCGATGATCGCGCCCGACCAGGCGCTGATCGGCGGGTGGCGGATCGGGGGCGTGGAGGTCAGCCCGGAGGACGGCTCCGAGGACCTCGACGACGTCACGGTCGTGCCCGGCCTCGGCCTCGTCGACGTGACGGTCGACGTCCACGCCGCCCAGTGGGGCAACCTGTCGCGGCTGGTCGCGGCCGTGGAGTCGGGGCTGCTGGACGGCGGCGTGGCCGTCGACGAGGACACGGTGCTCGTCGTCGGGCAGGGCGGGCTCGTCGTCGGCGGGCGAGGGAACGTCTGGCGTGCGGTCGGGACGGGCGGCGACGCCGAGGCAGGCGCTGCCGGTGTGATCGTCAGCACGCTCGTCGGGTGACCGCTCCGGGTGCCGGGCGCACCCTCGCCTGACACAGTGGGCTCATGCCCGCCATCCCCGCGAACGCCGCACCCGTCACCGTCACGGTCACCGGCGCGGCAGGCCAGATCGGCTACGCGCTCGTCTTCCGGATCGCCGCCGGCGACATGCTCGGCCCCGACGTGCCGGTCCGGCTCAAGCTGCTCGAGGTGCCGCAGGCCGTGCGGTCCGCCGAGGGCGTCGCCATGGAGCTCGACGACGGCGCGTTCCCGCTCCTCGCCGGGGTCGACGTGACCACGGACGCCCGCATCGCGTTCGACGGCGCCAACCTGGCCCTGCTCGTCGGGGCCCGCCCGCGCGGCCCGGGGATGGAGCGCAGCGACCTCCTCGAGGCCAACGGCGCGATCTTCGGCCCGCAGGGCGCCGCGATCAACGCGGGTGCCGCCGACGACGTCCGGGTGCTCGTCGTCGGGAACCCCGCGAACACCAACGCGCTCATCGCGCGCGCGGCGGCGCCCGACGTCCCCGCCGAGCGCTTCACCGCGATGACCCGCCTCGACCACAACCGCGCCCTCACCCAGGTCGCGAAGCACGCCGAGGTGCCCGTGTCGCAGGTCCGCCGCGTCACGATCTGGGGCAACCACTCGGCCACCCAGTACCCGGACGTCTTCCATGCGACCGTCGGCGACCGGCCCGCACCCGAGGTGCTCGAGGTCCCCGACGACGGCGCCGGCTGGCTGACCGAGACCTTCGTCCCGACCGTCGCCCAGCGCGGCGCGGCCGTCATCGAGGTGCGCGGCGGCTCGTCGGTCGCGTCGGCTGCGAACGCGGCCCTCGAGCACACGCGCGACTGGGTGCTCGGGACGCCGGTCGGCGACTGGACGAGCGCCGGCCTGGTCTCCCGGGGCGAGTACGGCGTGCCCGAGGGGCTGGTCTGCTCGTTCCCCGTGATCTCCGACGGCGGTCCGGCGCTCGGGCCCGACGCCGCCCGGTGGAGCGTCGTCGAGGGCCTCGAGCTGTCCGAGCTCTCGCGCGCGCGGATCGACGCGTCCGTCGCGGAGCTCGAGGCGGAACGCGAGGCGGTGCGCGCCCTCGGGTTGGTCTGAGGGGCGGCAGCGTAGCGGGACCCACCACCACAGCGGCTGTTGCGAGGTGCCGTGATATCTGGCATATCGGGACAGAAGCACCGGTGATTGCCCTGTGTGGTCGGCCTCTGTGGGGGTGGGCGCCGCTACGTCAGCGCGCCCGGCTCACGCACCGTGGCGACGCCCCCACGTGCGCAGGGCGCGCAGCAGGTCGAGCTCGCGGAACGCGGGCCAGTACACGTCGCAGAACTCCAGGTCCGCGTTCGCGCTGCGCCACGGGAAGAACCCCGACAGCCGCTGCTCGCCGCTCGTCCGGATGACGAGGTCGATGTCGTTGCGCGGTGAGGCGATGTGCTCGTCGATCGCGTCGGCGCTGACGAGCTCCGCGGCCGCGAGGGCGCCGAGCCCGTGGTCCGCAGCGTCGTCGAGCACGCACCGGATGGCCTCGACGATCTCCCGGTAGGGGTCGTAGCCGACCGCGAGCGTGAGGCGCAGCGGGCGCCCGCGCGTCGCGTCGGCGGCGTCCTTGAGGGCGCGGGTGACGTCGTCGGGCAGGAGGTCCGGCGCGCCCGACACCTCGAGCGCCCACAGGCCCCCGGGGCGGGAGACGCGGTCGGGGATGGTGGTGCGCAGCAGCTCGAGGAGGAACGCGACCTCGTCGCCCGCACGCTTGGCGAGGTTGTCGGCCGACAGCACGTACACGCTCGCCGCGCGCACGCCGGTGTCGGCGCACCAGCCGAGGACGTCGTCGAGGTGGTCGGCCCCGGCGCGGTGCCCGAACCGCGCGTCCGTGACCCCGAGGCTCCGGGCCCATCGGCGGTTGCCGTCCATGATGATGCCGACGTGCCGCGGGACGGGCCGCCGCGCCACTTCGCGGCGCAGCCGCCGCACGAGGGTCCGCTCGACCAGGGCACGGACGGGCACGCGCAGGGCGGCAGGAGAGGGAGGCCTGGGCACGTCTCAGGATACGGGTCGGGCACGCTCCGGCCGCCTCCACAGTCGTGTCCGAAACTCGCGAGTATCTGTCGGCGTGACCGCGCATGATGGACGCATGGTCCCCGACACCGAGAGCTGCGTACGGGCCGTCGCGAGCCGCGACGCCCGCTTCGACGGCCAGTTCTTCACGGCCGTGCGCACCACGCGCATCTACTGCCGGCCGAGCTGCCCGGCACCCACCCCGCGGGCCGAGAACATGACCTTCTACCCGACCGCCGCCGCCGCCCAGCGCGCCGGCTACCGCGCCTGCAAGCGCTGCCGCCCCGACACCACGGCCGGGTCGCCCGAGTGGGACGTCCGGGCCGATGTCGTCGGGCGGGCCATGCGCCTCATCGGCGACGGGGTCGTGGACCGCGAGGGCGTGCCCGGCCTCGCCCACCGCCTCGGGTACTCGCCCCGCCAGGTCCAGCGTCACCTCGCGGCGGAGCTCGGCGCGGGCCCCCTTCAGCTCGCCCGCGCGCAGCGCGCCCAGACCGCCCGCCTGCTCGCCGAGGGCACCGACCTCCCGCTCGCCGACGTCGCGTTCGCCGCCGGCTTCGGCAGCCTGCGCACCTTCAACGAGACCGTCCAGGAGGTGTACGCCCTCACCCCGGGCGACCTGCGCCGTCGGGCGCAGGAGGGCATCCGCCGCGGCCGCGCCGTCGTGCCCGACGACGTCGCTCGCCCCGGCCGGACGGCCCACCCGGGCGCGGGGGAGCCGGTGGCCGGCGCCCCAGGGGCGACACCGTCTGGACCACGCTGACGGTGCGTCTGCCGTACCGCCGGCCGCTCACGCCGGACAACCTGTTCGGGCACCTCGTCGCGACCGCCGTCCCGGGCGTCGAGGAATGGCGGGACGGCGCGTACCGGTCCACGGTCGCGCTCCCGCACGGCCCGGGGATCGTGGCGCTCGCGCCGCGCGACGGGCACGTCGAAGCCCGGCTCCACCTCGCCGACCTGCGCGACCTCGCGGCAGCGATCGGCCGCTGCCGTCGCGCGCTCGACCTGGACGCCGACCCCGAGGCCGTGGACGCGGCGCTCGCGGCCGACCCCGTGCTCGCCCCGCTGGTCGCGGCCGCACCGGGGCGTCGGGTGCCGCGCACGCTCGACCCGGACGCGTTCGCGCTGCGGGCGGTGCTGGGCCAGCAGGTCTCGACGGCCGCGGCCCGGACGCACGCGGCACGCCTGGTCCGGGCGCTCGGTGACGAGCTCGTCGACGCGGAGGGCGGGCTCACGCACGTCTTCCCCGCGCCGGACCGGCTCGTCCGCGCCGCCGACGACCCGTCCGAGGCGACGTCCCTCGCGCTCGGCGCCGCGCTCGCGATGCCCGCGTCGCGGCGCGCGACGCTCCTGTCCGTGGCGCGGCTGCTCGCCTCCGGCGAGCTCGACCTCGGTGCGGGCGCCGACTGGGAGCGTGCGCGCGCCCGGCTCGGCGAGGTGCGGGGCATCGGCCCGTGGACCGTCGAGATCGTCGCGATGCGCGCTCTCGGCGACCCGGACGCGTTCGTCCCGGGTGACCTGGGCGTGCGCGGCGCGGCCGGCGCGCTCGGCCTGCCCACGTCGCCCGCCGCCCTGACCGCTCGCGCGGAGGCCTGGCGGCCCTGGCGCGCGTACGCCGTCCAGCACCTGTGGGCGACCGGAGACCACGCCGTCAACCGCATGCCCACCGACCAGAATGTTCTTGTCCACCAGGAAGGGGACGCGGCATGACCATCAACACCGTCACCACCACGACCGTGCACACCGTGATCGACAGCCCGCTCGGCGCGCTCACGCTCGTCGCCGACGACGGTCGGCTCGCCGCCCTGTACATGACGGCGCAGCGGCACTTGCCGCCCGACGCGCGGCTCGGCGACGAGGTGTCCGTGGACGACCCGGTCTTCGCCGGTGCCGTGCGGGAGCTGCGCGAGTACTTCGCGGGGGACCGCACGTCGTTCGACCTCGACCTCGCGCCACGGGGCTCCGACTTCCAGCGGGCCGTCTGGCTGCGCCTGCGGGAGATCCCGTTCGGCGTCACCACGACCTACGGCACGATCGCCGCCGACCTCGGCCTCCCGCCGAGCGCGGCGCGCGCCGTCGGCGGGGCGGTGGGGCGCAACCCGCTGGGTGTCGTCGTGCCGTGCCACCGCGTCGTCGGCGCGAACGGCGCGCTCACCGGGTACGCGGGCGGCCTCGACCGCAAGGTGTGGCTGCTCGAGCACGAGGGTGTCCTCGTCTGAGCCTCGCCCCCTCGGCCGGCCGATATCCCGTTCTCGGCCTTAGCGTGGGCCGATGACCTCGTTCGTCGCCCACACGACCGTCGACTGCCGCGACGCGTACGCGCTCTCGGAGTGGTGGAAGCAGGTCCTCGGGTACGTCGACCTCGACGGTGACCCGAACGCTCCCGGGCACGAGGAATGCTTGGTCCTCGATCCCGACACCGGCCACCGGCTGCTGTTCGTCGAGGTGCCGGAGCCGAAGTCGGTCAAGAACCGCCTCCACCTCGACCTGCGCCCGCGCGAGGGCACACGCGACCAGGAGGTCGAGAGGCTGCTCGGGATCGGGGCGACGCTGGTCGCCGACCGGCGCGAGCCCGCGACCGGGCTCGGCTGGGCCATCCTCGGCGACCCCGAGGGCAACGAGTTCTGCGTCCTTCGGAGCGAGGCCGAGCTGGCGGACGCCTGATGCGGGTCGCGGTCCGCGTCCGCCCCGGCGCCTCGCGCACTCGGGTCGGCGGCAGCTACGGCGACGACGCGCGGCTCGTGGTCGCGGTGAGCGCCCGCGCCGTCGACGGCAAGGCGACCGAGGCGGTGCTCGCCGCGGTCGCGGACGCCCTCGGCGTCCGGCGACGCGCGGTCACGCTCGTGTCGGGTCAGACGTCACGCGACAAGGTCCTCGACGTCGACGCGTCCGCGGCCGGTCTGATCGACGCCGATCTGGCGGCCCGCCTCCGGACCCTGCTCACCGCCCCCTGACCGCGAGGTGGTACGGCCGCCGGTATACCTCGCGGGCTGGCGGTCAACGGAAGACGACGGTCCTCAGCCCGTCGAGCAGGACCCGGTGCTCCGCGTGCCACCGCACGGCCCGCGCGAGCGTCCGACGCTCGACGTCCTGGCCCAGCGCCACCAGCTCGGCGGGGTTGCGGGTGTGGTCGACGCGCTCGACCTCCTGCTCGATGATCGGCCCCTCGTCGAGGTCGCCGGTCACGTAGTGCGACGTCGCACCGATGAGCTTGACGCCCCGCTCGAACGCCTGGTGGTAAGGACGCGCGCCCTTGAAGCTCGGCAGGAACGAGTGGTGGATGTTGATCACGTGCCCGGCGAGCCGGGCGCACAGCTCGTCGGACAGGATCTGCATGTACCGGGCGAGGACGACGAGCTCGGCGCCGGTGCCCGCGACGATGCGGAGCAGCTCGGCCTCGGCCTCTGGCTTGGTGTCGCGCGTGACCGGGACGTGGTGGAACGGGACGCCGTAGAAGGTCGTGAGTTCGGCGAGGTCGGGGTGGTTCCCGACGACGGCGACGACGTCGAGCGGCAGGTCGCCCGCACGCTGCCGGAAGAGCAGGTCGTTGAGGCAGTGCGCTTCCTTGCTGACCATGATGACGGTGGGCACGGCACGGCCGACACGGTCGAGGCCCCAGACCAGGTCGAACTCCGCGACCACGGGGCCGAGCGCGTCGCGCAGCGCCGCCGCGCCGTCGTCGGGCGCGCCCGGGAGGGCGACCTGGACGCGCATGTAGAACCGGCCGGTCACGGGGGACCCGAACTGCTGGGACTCCGTGATGTTCCCGCCGAGCCCCGCGATCACGCCGGAGACGGCGTGGACGATGCCGGGGCGGTCGGGGCACGAGAGGGTGAGCACCCACTCGGGCCCGGCCGAGGGGGCTGCGGGGTCGTTCGCCGGATGCACCCGCCCAGGGTACGCGCGGGCCCACGGTTCTCTGCGACGATAGAGCCATGAGTGAGAAGCAGATCCGGATCGACCTCGTCGACGACGCGAGCGCCGGCGAGCTGCTCACCTTGAGGCGTGCGGCGTTCGTCACCGAGGCCCAGCAGTACGGCGACCCGAACATCCCGCCGCTCACGCAGACGCTCCACGAGCTGCGCGAGGACCTGGCGCGCGACGACGTGACGACGATCGGCGCGTGGGAGGGGCACCGGCTGGTGGGGTCGGTGCGTGTCGAGATCGAGGGGCAGAAGGCGACGTTGGGCCGGCTGGCGGTCGCTCCCGACCAGCAGGGCCACGGCGTCGGCACGCAGCTCATGTGGGCGGTTCTGCCGTACCTGCCGGAGGAGACCAAGGAGATCTGGGTCTTCACGGGCAAGGACTCGCTCCAGAACCTCGCGATGTACCAGCGCCAGGGCTACGAGGAGCAGTACGACAAGGCGGCCGGCGACCTGACGTTCACGTATCTGCGGCGGATCCTCGGTGAGGCGCAGGCCCGCTCTGCCGGCTGAGGAGAGCCGCTCGGGGGCGGTTCGTCCGACCTCGTGCGGGCGGCTCGGAGAATCGTTGTGATTCCGTGACGTTTTCGCCGTGACTGGTCAGCGATCTCGGGAGATCCTGGCCATGCCAGAAAGACCTGGACGACGCTCGGCGGGGGTGCGGACATCGGATCCGGTTCACGAGGGTGGTGCTTTCACCTTGCGTCGTACGGTCTGCCGATGCTCTGACCTGCGACGATGCTCGTCTCGATGTGACAACGGTGTCATTCGGACGGTGCGCGGCGGGGCGAGAGGAGCTCGTGTGGCACTCGAGGTTCACTGCTTGAACGATTGACCGGGCTCCGGTGCGCCAGGCCGCGCCGTCACGGTCCGAGCGACACTCCGCTTGAGTTCAGGAGTTGACGACAAGATCGCCGACGACCTACCGTCGTTCCCGCTCGCCGTTCGATGTCGACGACCTGTTCAGTGTGGAGAAGGAGGAGCGATGGCTGCAGCACCCGCCGTGCTCGAGATGCGGTCCATCACCAAGGAGTTCCCTGGTGTGAAGGCCCTGGACAACGTGTCGCTGACCGTGCGCTTGGGCGAGATCCACGCGATCTGCGGCGAGAACGGCGCCGGCAAGTCCACCCTCATGAAGGTCCTGTCCGGGGTCTACCCGCACGGCACCTACGAGGGTGAGATCTACTACCAGGGCGAGCTCGTCGAGTTCAAGGACATCCGCTCCAGCGAGCACGTCGGGATCGTGATCATCCACCAGGAGCTCGCGCTCATCCCCGAGCTGTCGATCATGGAGAACATCTTCCTCGGGAACGAGGTCCGCGGACGGTTCGGCATCGACTGGGGCGAGACGCGTCGCCGTGCCGAGGAGCTCATCGCCCGGGTCGGCCTGCGCGCCTCGCCGGACAGCCTCATCAAGAACATCGGCGTCGGGCAGCAGCAGCTCGTGGAGATCGCCCGGGCGCTGTCGAAGAACGTCCGCCTGCTGATCCTCGACGAGCCCACCGCCGCGCTCAACGAGGACGACTCCGAGCACCTGCTCGACCTGCTCCGCGGGCTGCGCTCCAAGGGCCTGACGAGCATCATGATCTCCCACAAGCTCAACGAGATCGAGGAGATCGCGGACTCCATCACCATCATCCGGGACGGACACACGGTCGAGACGCTCGACGTGCGCGCCGGCGAGATCAACGAGGACCGCATCATCCGCGGCATGGTCGGACGATCGCTGTCCTCGCGGTTCCCCGAGCACGAGCCGAAGATCGGCGAGACGTTCTTCGAGGTCAAGGACTGGCGGGTCGAGCACCCCGAGGTTCCCGGCCGCCTCGTCTGCAAGGACTCCACGTTCCACGTGCGGCGCGGCGAGATCGTCGGGTTCGCCGGCATCATGGGCGCCGGCCGGACGGAGCTGGCGCGCTCGATCTTCGGCCGCAGCTACGGCCGGTTCCTCTCCGGCACGATCACGATGGACGGCAAGGAGATCTCCATGCCGGACGTCCTGTCGGCCATCAAGCATCGTGTGGCCTACGTGTCAGAGGACCGCAAGGCGCTCGGCCTCAATCTCCTCGACACGATCCAGGAGACGGTGATCTCGGCCAACCTCCCGCGCGTGTCCAAGCACTCGGTCATCGACGACGACCGGTCGTACCTGGCCGCCGAGGAGTATCGCAAGTCCCTCAACATCAAGACCCCGACGGTCAAGGAGGGCGTCTCCAAGCTGTCGGGCGGCAACCAGCAGAAGGTGCTGCTGGCCAAGTGGATGTTCACCGAGCCCGACCTGCTGATCCTCGACGAGCCGACCCGCGGCATCGACGTCGGCGCGAAGTACGAGATCTACGGCCTCATCCAGCGACTCGCCGACAGCGGGAAGGGCGTCGTCGTGATCTCGTCGGAGCTGCCCGAGCTCATGGGGCTGTGCGACCGCATCTACACCGTCTTCGAGGGCCGGGTCACCGGCGAGATCCGTGGCGCGGACGCCACGCAGGAGGAGCTCATGCGGCTCATGACCGGAACCGGGCTCGCGCGGGCCCGCTGACCGCGCCAGTACCCCGCCCCACGACCACCAGGTCCGGGTGCCCGACGCAAACCCGGCACCCGGCAGAAGCGAAGGAAACTCAACGATGTCCTCCATCCGCCAGTTCGGCATGGGGCTCGCCCTGATCGTGCTGATCCTGTTCTTCCAGATCACGACGGGCGGGGACGTTCTGACCTCGACGAACGTCCAGAACCTCATCATCGGCAACTCCTACATCCTCATCCTCGCGATCGGCATGGTGCTCGTCATCATCGCGGGCCATATCGACCTGTCGGTCGGCTCGGTCGCCGCAGTCACCGGCATCATCGTGGCGCTCGCGATCCGCGACTGGGGCATCCCGTGGTGGCTCGGCGTGCTGCTGGGCCTCGGCGTGGGTGCCGTGATCGGTGCCTGGCAGGGCTTCTGGGTCGCCTACGTCGGCATCCCGGGGTTCATCACCACCCTCGCGGGCATGATGCTCTTCCGCGGTGCGAACCAGTGGATCGGCCAGTCGAACTCGGTGCCGGTGCCTCAGGGCTTGCAGGACTTCGGCGCCGGCTACCTGCCCGAGTGGGGTCCGAACACACAGCTGAACAACTCGACGCTGCTGCTCGGCATCCTCGTCGCCGTCTGGATCGTGTACTCAGAGGTCCGCCGTCGGCGCGCCGCGATCCGCCTCGGCATCGCACCGCCCTCGACCCGTGCCGCGGTGACGCGTGTGGTCGTGAGCATCGTCGTGATCGGCTACGTCACCTACCTGTTCGGCAGCGGCCGCTACGGCACCTCGTTCCCGATCCCGGGCATCATCCTCTTGATCGTCGCAGTGGTCTACCACTTCATCGCGTCGAAGACCGCCGAGGGACGCCACGTCTACGCCGTCGGCGGCAACCGTGCGGCTGCTGCGCTGTCAGGCGTCAACATCCGCCGGACGAACTTCCTCGTGATGATGAACATGTCTGTGCTCGCGGCCCTCGCCGGGATGATCTTCGTCGGTCGCGCGACCTCGTCGGGCCCGGCCGACGGAACCGGCTGGGAGCTCGACGCCATCGCGGCCGTCTTCATCGGCGGCGCCGCGGTGTCGGGCGGTGTCGGCACCGTCCTCGGCTCCGTCATCGGTGGTCTCGTGATGGCGGTCCTCAACAACGGACTCCAGCTCAGCGGCGTCGGCTCGGACAAGACCCAGGTCATCAAGGGCCTCGTGCTCCTGGTCGCGGTCGCGTTCGACGTCTACTCCAAGTCGCAGGGGCGGCCGTCGATCATCGGAAAGATCTTCCCGTCTCGCAAGGGTCGCGAGACGGGCACGACCCCGGGTCTCGAGGAGCCACGACCCGAGGTTCCCGTCGCCGACGGGGCGACGGCTGCCCAGGGCTGAGCCCGACCGTCACGGCAGCATTCCCACGCCAGTAATCCCCAGATCGTCCACACCGGGGCCCGACGAAGGGTCCCGCAACACAGAAGGATGGACAACACCATGAAGATGAAGGTCGCATCGACGATCCTCGCCCTCGGTGCCGCCGGAGCGCTCGTGCTCTCGGGCTGCTCCAGCTCCGACCGCGGCGGCGACTCGGACAAGACGTCCGACGCCAAGGGGTTCGCTCAGGACTCCGTGATCGGCGTCGCGCTCCCCCAGAAGACCTCGGAGAACTGGGTGCTCGCCCAGAACCTCTTCGAGGACGGGCTCAAGAGCGCCGGCTACAAGCCGATCGTCCAGTTCGCGAACAGCGGCGTGTCGGAGCAGCAGAACCAGATCCAGGCCATGGTCGAGAAGGGCGCCAAGGTCATCGTGGTCGGCGCGATCGACGGCTCGCAGCTGGGCAACCAGCTCAAGGCCGCGGCCGACCAGGGCGTCAAGGTCATCGCCTACGACCGCCTGCTGCTCAACACCGACGCGGTCGACATCTACGAGGCGTTCGACAACTTCAAGGTCGGCGAGCTCCAGGGCCAGGCGCTGCTCGACGGGCTCAAGGCGCGCAAGGGCGGCGGGCCCTACAACATCGAGCTCATCTCGGGCTCGCCCGACGACGCGAACTCGAAGCCCTTCTTCGAGGGCGCTATGAGCGTGCTCAACCCGAAGATCAAGGACGGCACGCTCAAGGTCGTCTCGGGTCAGACGACCCAGCAGCAGACGGCGACGCAGGGGTGGAAGCCCGAGAACGCGCAGAACCGCATGGACACGATCCTGTCGGCGAACTACAAGGACAAGGACCTCGACGGTGTCCTGTCCCCGAACGACACGCTGGCGCGTGCGGCCCTCACGTCCGCCAAGCAGGCCGGCAAGCCGGTGCCCGTGATCACCGGTCAGGACTCCGAGGTCGAGTCGGTCAAGTCGATCATGGCCGGCGTGCAGTACTCGACCATCTACAAGGACACCCGTGAGCTCGTGAAGGCCTCGATCGACGCGGTGAACGCGTACCAGAAGGGCGACGAGCCGACGGTCACCGACACCAAGTCCTACAACAACGGTGTCAAGGTCGTCCCGGCCAACCTGCTCAAGCCGATCATCGTGACCAAGGACAACGCTGCCGAGGTCTACGCGAACGACTCGACGCTCGCGCCGCTCACCAAGTGAGTTCCCCGTCCGGGGCCCGCACCGCGAGCCCCGGACGGCCAGAAGGGCCGCGGTCTTCGGACCGCGGCCCTTCGTCGTGCGCCGTGTCGTGCGCCGCGTCGCGCGCCGCGTCCGTGCGGTCTGCAAGGCCGCCGTGGCTGGCGACGTCGCACGACGGCGGTGAGGTTGGTGCGGTGGCAGCCGGGTGGCAGCCGGGTGGAAGCCAGATGATGGCAGCCAGTCGTCGTCTCGCAGCCGTCGTCAGACGGTCCCGTGGTTCTGGCGGCTGCGACGCGAGACGGAGTCGACGATCACGGCGAGCAGGAGGACGACGCCGGTGACGATGAACCGCGGCGCGTCACCCTGGAAGTTCATCAGGCTCAGCCCGTTGGCGATGGACTGCACGACGATGACCCCGAGGAGGGCGGACCACGCGCTGCCACGACCACCGAAGAGGCTCGTCCCGCCGATCACGGCAGCCGCGATGGCGTTCAGGTTCACGTCGCCGGTCCCGGCCGACAGCGTGACCGCGGTCAGGCTGCCGGCCGAGACGAGGCCACCGACCACAGCGAAGACCGAGCAGAGCATGAAGACGGTGAGATACACGACGTGCACGCGTACGCCTGCGCGCCGAGCGGCCTCGACGTTGCCGCCGACGGCGTAGATGGACCGCCCCCAGCGTGTGCGCCCGACGAAGAAGTTGACGACGACCACGACCACGACCAGGAACGCGAAGGAGACTCCCGTGCCGCGGTCCGTCGCGAGGTATGCCGCGACCCCGAGCAGCACGGCGAGCAGGAGACCCGCCTTGAGCGCCGAGACGGCGAGCGGGCGGCTCGCCAGCCCGGCGCGCTCGCGGCGCCTGCTCGTGCGCAGGTCGGACAGGAACAGACCTCCCGCGCCGAGCACGGCGAGCAGGTAGGCCTGCCAGGGGAGGAGGTACTCGAAGAGCGAGAACCGCACGATGAACGAGTCCGCCGGCAGGTTGATCGAACCGCTCGTGTTGAGGAGGGCGAGCTGGACCCCGAGGAAGGTGAGGAGCCCGGCGAGCGTGAGCACGAAGCTCGGCACGCCGAAGCGCGCGAAAAGGAAGCCGTAGAGGAGACCGATCACGGCCCCGGCGCCGAGCGCGACCGCGAGGACGAGCGGGAAGGGCCAGCCGTGGTTGACGAGCCCGACGCCGAGGACCGCCGCACCGAGTCCGCTCACGGAGCCGACGGACAGGTCGATCTCGCCCAGCAGGAGGACGAGCACCACGCCGACGGCGATGAGCCCCGGTCCGGCGCACTGGACGGCCAGGTTGACGAGGTTCTCCGCCCCGAAGAAGTCCCCGCCCGTGGCCACACCGAAGACGGCCCAGATGATGACGAGACCGACGACGACGGGCAGAGGGCCGAGCTCGCCGTGCCGGACGCGCGTCGTGAGCCGGGTGAGCAGGCTGGGGCCGCCGGGGATGGCGGGGCGCGTCGTGGCGAGCGGCGCGCTCATGCAGGCTCCTCGGTGAACGGGTTGCGGCTGGCGCCGTGGTCGGTGGCGCCGGTGATGGCGGCGATGATGTCCTCGTAGCTGATGTCGCGCGTGTTGAAGGTGCCGTTGTTGCGCCCGAGCCGCAGGACGACGACGCGGTCCGCGACGGCCTGGACGTCCGCGAGGTTGTGGCTGACGAACACGACGCCGTGGCCGCGCTCGCGCAGCCGCTCGATCAGGTTGAGGACCTCGGCCGTCTGCGCGACGCCGAGTGCGGCGGTCGGCTCGTCGAGCACCACGACCTTCGGCTCGCCGACGAGGGCACGCGCGATGGCGACGCTCTGGCGCTGGCCGCCGGACAGCGCCGCGACGTGCGTGCGGACCGACGGGATGCGTGCCGACAGCTGGCGGAGCAGCTCCCACGAGCGACGCTCCATCTCCTCCTCGTCGATGACGCCGCCGGTCGTGACCTCGTGGCCGAGGAACAGGTTGGCCACGACGTCGAGGTTGTCGCACAGCGCCAGGTCCTGGAACACCGACGAGATGCCGAGCTCCCTGGCGGCGGCCGGATCGGTGATGCTCACGACGGCGTTCTCGAACGTGATCGTGCCGTCGTCCTGCTGGTGCACCCCGGCGAGGATCTTGACGAGCGTCGACTTGCCCGCGCCGTTGTCGCCGACGAGCGCGACGACCTCGCCGGGGTAGACGTCGAGGTCGACCCGGGAGAGTGCGCGGACCGCGCCGAAGCGCTTCGTGATGCCGCGCAGCGACATCACCGGCTCGGTCGCCGGGACCCGCGGTCTGAGGTCGAGCTCGGTCGTGGTCACCCGTCGTACCCTTCGTCGGCGATGGCTCGCTTCATTCGAGGCCGATCCTTTCGCACGCCGCGGCATAGGGCGCGGTGCACAGGTCCTCGACCGTGAAGACGCCGTCCTTGACGACCGTGTCCGCGATGTCGTCCGCCGTGACGGGCACGGTGTCGAGCAGCATCGCGGGCACGACCTGCCCGGTCGCGGTGGTCGCGGTCGTCGGCAGCGAGACGCTCTTGCCGGCGGCGAGGTCCAGGGCCAGCTCGGCGGCCTTGGTGGCCTCGGGCTTGAAGGCCTTGTAGACGGTCATGTACTGCTCCCCGGCGATGACGCGCTGGAGTCCCGCGAGGGAGGCGTCCTGGCCGGTCACGGGCGGGAGCGTCGCGACCCCGGCGGACTGGAGGGCGGAGATGGCTGCGGCGGCCAGGTCGTCGTTCGCGGCGTAGACGCCCTTGATCTCGTCGGCGCCGACCTTGGCGATCTGGCCGGAGGCCCACTGCTGCGCCTTGATCGGGTCCCAGCCGGGCGTGTCGAACGAGCCGAGCACGCGGTACCCGGTGGTCTTGAGCACGTTCCTGGCGCCCTGCTGGTAGAGCCTGGCGTTGTTGTCCGTGGGCGAGCCGTTGATCTCGAGGATCCCTGCGTCGTCGGGCAGCCCGAGCGCTCGCATCCGGTCGACGAGGGAGCGTGCCTGGAGCTCGCCGATCTTCTCGTTGTCGAACGAGACGTAGGCGGCCAGGCCGCCCGAGTCGACGAGCCGGTCATAGGCGATGACCGGGATGCCCTTGGCCCGGGCCTGGGTGACGATGGCCGCCGCGGCCTGGCGGTCGAAAGGGTCGAGCACGAGGACGGAGACGTCCTGCGTGATCATCGCCTGGGCCTGTTGCTGCTGGGCGGCGGCGCTCCCCGCGGCGTTCTGGTACAGCACCTGGCATCGCGGGCAACGCTCCGCGACGGCCGCCTTGAACAGCGGGTAGTCGGCCGTGGAGTACCGCGGCGTGACGCTGTCGGGCAGCAGCAGGCCGATCTTCGCCTCGGTGGCTGGGCGCGTGCCGGTCCGGGAGCCTTCCGGGGAGACCCCGTTCGCGCAGGCCGTCAGCGTCACCAGCGCTCCGGCCACCGCCGACGCCGCCATGACGCGGACGAGCGGACCGCGCGCCGGGCGCCATCGGCGTCGGGCGCGGGCCTCACTCGTCATGGATCACGAGGTCCTGGATGTCGAGGGCATCGATCGCGAGCGCCAGTGCGCCGAGCACGGGAGCTCGGCCGCCGAGCTCGGTCTGGACCAGCTCCGGAAGGGCCCCGACGTCGCGCAGCAGACCGGCTTCGAACGCGTGGCGGATCGGACCGACGAGCAGCTCGCCCGCGCGTGCGAACTCTCCGCCGACGACGACCCGCTGGGGGTCGAGCACGTTGGCGAGACCGGCGACGGCGCGTCCGACGGCGCGACCCGCGTCGGCGATCGCGCGGATCGACTCGTCGTCGCCCGTGAGCGCCGCCACGACCAGGTCGGTGAAGTTGACTGCGCGGCTGCGCCCGGAGTTGACGACGTCGAGCACCGCGTCGATGCCCGCGACCGCCTCGAGGCACCCTCGGTTGCCGCACCGGCACACCGGCCCGTGGGGATCGACGACGACGTGGCCGAGCTCGCCGGCCGTCCCGTGCTGCCCGGCGAGCACCCGGCCGCCGGTGACGATCCCCGCGCCGATCCCGTCGCTCAGCTCCAGGACGACGACGTCGGACCGGCCGCGTGCAGCGCCGAGCCGGAGCTCGGCGAGCGCCGCGAGGTTGGAGGAGTTGTCGACGTAGGTGGGGCAGCCGACCCGCTGTGCCATGCTCTCGGCGATGGGGATGCCGTCCCAGCCGCGCATGAGCCCGCGGCGGGCGATCATGCCCGTGCCGTGGTCCACGGGCGCGGCGACGGCGATCCCGACGCCGAGGATCTCCTCGCGGTCCGCGTCGACCGACTCGATCATGTCGGCGATGAGGAGCGCCGCCTTGTCGAGCTCGCTGTCGGCCCGGTGGTGGCGGGCGAGCGGCATCCGGTGCTCGGTCACGACCGTGTACCGGGTGTCGGCGAGGGCGACGTGCATGTGTCGCGTCGAGACGTGGATCCCGACGGTCAGCCCGAGCTGGTGAGCGAGCGTGACGCGCTGCGCGCGGCGCCCGCTGCGGGTGCTGGGGGCGGTGTGCAGGACACCCGAGGTGCTGAGCTCCTTGACGATGTTCGAGACGGTCGCGGGAGAAAGGCCGGTGGTTCCGGCGAGTTCGACCTGCGTCAGGGCGCCATGGTGCTTGACCGCGTCGATGATGCGGCTGCGATTCGCCTCCCGGAGCGCGGCCTGGTTGCCGGTGGGGCGTCGTGGCTCAGGCACGTTCACATCGTAGCCGGGGCGGGCTCCCGAGCCGGGTCGGGGGCTTCCCGTCCGGCGGAGGTCGGCTAGCATGGGACGCGTCGCGACTGGCGCATCAGGTGGATCACCACCGGGGAGCGACGTGCTTTCTGACCGACGCAACACGGGTCGTTCGCCTGGGCCCCGGTCTCCGACCCTCGTTCCGTCGACGCGAGTCCGCGGGACACCGGCCCCGACAGGGAGAAGCATGAGCGCCCAGCCCAGCCAGAACGACGTCCTCGACCAGTCTCTCGCCGAGCTCGACCCCGAGATCGCGGCGGTCCTCGACGGCGAGCTCGCCCGCCAGCGCGACACCCTCGAGATGATCGCGTCCGAGAACTTCGTGCCGCGCGCGGTCCTGCAGGCGCAGGGCTCCGTCCTCACGAACAAGTACGCCGAGGGCTACCCCGGCCGTCGCTACTACGGCGGCTGCGACCAGGTCGACATCGCGGAGAACCTCGCGATCGCCCGCGCCAAGGCCCTCTTCGGTGCCGAGCACGCGAACGTCCAGCCGCACTCCGGCGCGACGGCCAACGCCGCGGTCCTGCACGCCCTCATCAACGCGGGCGACAAGATCCTCGGCCTCGAGCTCGCGCACGGCGGGCACCTCACGCACGGCATGAGGATCAACTTCTCTGGCCGCCTCTACGACGTCGCGGCGTACGGTGTCGACCCGCAGACCTACCGCGTCGACATGGACAAGGTCCGCGAGGCCGCGCTCGAGCACCGCCCCGACGTCATCATCGGCGGCTGGTCGGCGTACCCGCGCCACCTCGACTTCGCGGCGTTCCGGGAGATCGCCGACGAGGTCGGCGCGAAGCTCTGGGTCGACATGGCGCACTTCGCCGGCCTCGTGGCCGCCGGGCTGCACCCGAGCCCCGTGCCCTATGCCGACGTCGTCTCCTCGACCGTGCACAAGACGATCGGCGGTCCCCGCTCCGGCTTCATCCTGTCCAAGGAGGAGTTCGCCAAGAAGATCGACTCCGCGGTCTTCCCGGGCCAGCAGGGTGGACCCCTCATGCACGTGGTCGCCGCGAAGGCCGTGTCCTTCAAGGTCGCCGCGAGCGAGGGCTTCAAGGACCGCCAGGAGCGCACGCTCCGCGGCGCGCAGATCATCGCCGAGCGCCTCGCATCCACCGACGTCGCCGACAAGGGCGTGTCCGTCCTGACCGGTGGCACCGACGTCCACCTCGTGCTCGTCGACCTGCGTCACAGCGCGCTCGACGGCCAGCAGGCGGAGGACCTCCTGCACGACGTCGGCATCACCGTGAACCGCAACGCAGTGCCGTTCGACCCGCGCCCGCCGCGCGTGACCTCGGGTCTGCGGATCGGCACGCCGGCGCTCGCCACCCGCGGGTTCGGCGACGCCGAGTTCGCGGAGGTGGCCGACATCATCGCGACGGCGCTGCGCGACGGCGCGTCGTCCGACGTCGAGGGTCTGAAGAAGCGCGTGGACGCGCTCACCGCCCAGTTCCCGCTCTACCCCGGGCTGCAGCAGTGACCGCGCAGCGCCTCGACGGCACGGCGACCGCGGCCGCGATCAAGGACGAGCTGCGGGTCCGGGTCGTGGCGCTGCGCGAGCGTGGCGTGGTGCCCGGCCTGGGCACCCTGCTCGTGGGGAGGACCCCGGCTCGCTCAGCTACGTGGGTGGGAAGCACCGCGACTCCGCGGAGATCGGCGTCGAGTCGATCCGGGTCGACCTCCCGGCGGACGCCGGCGAGGACGAGGTCCATGCGACCATCCAACGCCTCAACGCGGACCCCGCCGTGACCGGCTATATCGTCCAGCTCCCGCTGCCCGCGGGGATGGACGAGCACGCCGCGCTCGTCGCGGTCGACCCGGCCAAGGACGTCGACGGGCTCCACCCGGCGAACCTCGGCGAGCTCGTGCTGGGCGTCGACGGCGAGATCACGACACCCCTGCCGTGCACGCCCGCCGGCTGCCTCGAGCTCCTGCGGCGGCACGACGTCCCGCTCGCCGGGCAGCACATCGTCGTGATCGGGCGCGGTCTCACGGTCGGGCGCCCGCTCGGGCTGCTGCTCACCCGCAAGGGCGTCGATGCCACCGTGACGCTGACCCACTCGCGCACGCGCGACCTCGCGGCCGAGGTGCGCCGGGCGGACGTCGTCGTGGCCGCCGTCGGGGTGCCGCACCTGGTGAAGCCCGAGTGGGTCAAGCCGGGCGCCGCGGTGCTCGACGTCGGCGTGACGCGCGTCGGCACGGCGGCGTCGGGCAGGGCGAAGCTCGCGGGCGACGTCGACCCCGGGGTCGCCGAGGTCGCGGGCTGGCTGTCGCCCAACCCGGGCGGCGTCGGGCCCATGACGCGCGCGATGCTCCTCAGCAACGTCGTCGCCGCGGCGGAGCGCGCCGCCGGCATCGCCTAGGAGGCCGCATGACCACGCTCGACGCCCTCGACCCCGAGGCGCTCGCGGAGCTCCACGAGCGCCTCGTGGCGCAGTACACGGAGCTGCAGGCCCGCGGGCTGAGGCTCGACCTGACCCGCGGCAAGCCGTCGGCCGAGCAGCTCGACCTCTCGAACGTGCTGCTCGCGCTGCCCGGCGAGGACGACTTCCGCGCCGCCGACGGGACGGACTGCCGCAACTACGGCGGGCTCGCGGGCCTGCCCGAGCTGCGGGCGATCTGGTCCGAGCTCCTCGGTATCCCGACGACTCAGCTCGTCGCCGGTGGGGCGTCGAGCCTGACGATGATGCGCGACGTCCTGACGTACGCGCTGCTCCACGGCCGCGACGCCTCGCCGCGGCCGTGGGGGCGCGAGGAGGCCGTCCGGTTCGTGTGCCCGGTGCCCGGCTACGACCGGCACTTCGCGATGCTGGAAGCGCTCGGCATCGAGACGGTCACCGTCGACATGACGGAGACCGGGCCCGACGTGGACGCGATCGAGCGGCTCGTCGCGACCGACCCGACGATCAAGGGCATGTGGCTCGTGCCCACGTACGCCAACCCGACGGGCGACACGACGACGCTCGAGGTCGCGGCCCGGCTCGCGGCCATGCCCGCGGCGGCGCCCGACTTCACGGTGATGTGGGACAACGCCTACGCGGTGCACCACCTGACAGAGGACGAGGCCAAGGCCGTGGACATCCTGGGGCTGGCCGCGGGCAGCGGGCACCCGGACCGGTTCGTGGTGTTCGCGTCGACGTCGAAGATCACCTTCGCGGGCGCGGGCGTGGCGTTCCTCGCCGGGTCGGACGCCACCGTCGCGTGGTACCTGGAGCACCTCGCGTACGGGTCGATCGGGCCCGACAAGCTCAACCAGCTCCGGCACGTGCGGTTCCTCCAGGACGCCGAGGGGGTGCGCGCTCTCATGCGGCGGCACCGGGACATCCTGGCCCCCAAGTTCGCGGCGGTGCAGGAGATCCTCGAGACGCGCCTGGGGGGCAGGGCGTTGCGACCTGGAGCAAGCCGCTCGGCGGGTACTTCGTCGATCTGGACGTCGTCGACGGGACCGCACGCCGGGTCGTCGAGCTCGCCAAGGACGCCGGGATCGCGCTGACCCCCGCCGGGTCCGCGTACCCGCACGGCGACGACCCCCGCGACCGCAACATCCGCCTGGCCCCGAGCTTCCCGCCCGTCGAGGAGCTGCGCGAGGCGATGGACGGGGTCGCGACCTGCGTCCTCCTGGCTGCAGCCGAGGCACGGTCGGCCCGCTGAGCGCGGGCCTTCTCCCGCCCCACGCGCGAGGGCGCCGCACCCATTGCGGGTACGACGCCCTCGCGCCACCTCGTCAGGCGGTCAGCAGGTGCCCTTGAGGGCCCATGGGCCCCACTGCTCGGCACCGGGCTTGTCGCCCTGCGTCCACCACTGGGCGGTGTAGATCTTCCCGTCGTACGAGACGGTGTCGCCGCCGGTGTAGACCTTCGTCGCGTCCCAGGCGGTTGCCGAGCAGTCACCCGGGTCGGTGGTGCCCGGGTCGGTCGGGTCGGTGGTGCCCGGGTCGGTCGGGTCAGTGGTGCCCGGGTCGGTCGGGTCGGTGGTGCCCGGGTCGGTCGGGTCCGTCGTCCCGCTGCACGTGCCGGTCGCCTTCCACGGGCTCGAGCCCGACGCACCGGGCTTGTCGCCCTGCGTCCACCACTGGGCGGTGTAGATCTTCCCGTCGTACGAGACGGTGTCGCCGCCGGTGTAGACCTTCGTCGCGTCCCAGGCGGTTGCCGAGCAGTCACCCGGGTCGGTGGTGCCCGGGTCGGTGGGGTCCGTGGTGCCCGGGTCGGTGGGGTCGGTGGTGCCCGGGTCGGTGGGGTCGGTGGTGCCGCCGCCTGCGAGGGGACCGGTCGCGCCGGTGCCCAGCTTGGCCATCAGAGCGGTGAGAAGCTCACCGCTGCGGTCGCCGTCGAGCTCCCACCACATGCCGCCGCCGAGGCCCTTCGACCGGATGTAGTCGGCCTTGAGCGCGACCGTCTGCGGGGTGTCGAGGCTCCACCAGTTGGTGCCGTCGTACCGCCACGCCGCGCCGACGTTCGCGTCGAACCCGCCGGTACCGAGGTTCTTGATCTTGTCGTAGTCCTCGATGCCCTTCTCGTAGGTCCCGTTGGCGGCGCCTGTCGCCGACGACCACGGAGTGGACGACGTCACCCCGGTCCAGCCCCGTCCGTACATCGCCATGCCGAGGCCGAGCTGGGCGGGCTTGATGCCGGCGTCCGTGTACTGCTTGATCGCCTTGTCCACGCTGAACTGCTTGTCGGAGTCGCGCGGGTCGGCGGGGTCGTCGTAGAGGTTGATCTGGTGGCCGTCGAGCGACGGGTTCCAGGCGCCCCACAGGTCGTAGCCCTGCACGTTCGCGTAGTCGAGCGACTGGAAGAGGGCGGGGTCGTTCCAGTGCCCCGCGGTGATGTCCTCGGGGTTGGCGGGTGCGAACGCCGACAGGATGTAGCGCTTGCCGTTGGCCGCGCCGTAGGCGTCGAGCTGGGTGCGGAACTCCTTGGCGAGCAGGACGAAGTTCTTGCCGTCGTTCGCCGGGTCGACGATGTTGCCGGTCAGGCCGTTGTTGGTGCCTGGCCACTCCCAGTCGAGGTCGAAGCCGTCGAACACGCCGGCGCCCGCACCGGAGCCGCCGCGTCCGTCGATGACGGGGAGATCGCCCTTGATGAACATGTTGACGCACGAAGACACGAACTTCTTGCGGGACGCGTCGGTGGCGGCGACCTGCGACCAGAACTTCGAGTAGCTCCAGCCGCCGATCGACATGACGACCTTGAGCCCCGGGTGCTTGGCCTTCAGCTCCTTCAGCTGGTTGAAGCTGCCGGCGAGCGGTTGGTCCCACGCGTCGGCGGTCCCGCTGACGGACGTGGCCGCGTCGTACGACTTGCCGTAGTCCGCGTAGGCGTCGCCGGCGCCGACGCCGTCGTCGGCGGTTCCTCCGGTGCCGACCGCCTTGATCGCTTCGAAGCACTGGCCGTCCTGGCCGATGTTCGCGAAGGCGTAGTTGATGACGTTGACCTTGTCGGCGGCGCCGGACCGCTCGAAGTCGCCGACCTGGTAGTTGCGGCCGTAGACGCCCCACTGGGCGAAGTAGGCGACGTTGCGGAAGCCGTTGATCGGGGTGTCGGGAGTGTCGGACGGCGATACCGCCGTGGCGATGGTCGCGGACTGGGCGGAGGGAGCCACTGCGAGCAGGGATCCCGTCAGGGCGGTCGTTGCCGCCAGCGCTGTGGCGACGCCTCGTCGCCGGAGGGTGAGCTGCATATCTCGTCCTCGAGTTCGGTGACCCGGCCACCCTCCCTGGGCGCCGAATCTGTGAGCAGGGTGAACAAAATGGTGGTACGTCCCGGCCTCTGACGCCATGAGGGAACACCGCAGAGTTCGTGGCGTGGCGCGCGGACACGTAGGGGATTTCCCGTACGTCCCTGCCGGTTGCTTGACCCCTCACGGGCCGCCTGACAGCGTTGCCGCGACGCACCCGAGCCCTGAGATCACTCACAGAAGAGGAAGTGGCAAAGCTATGCGTTCCATTCGAAGACTCGTGACGGCCGCCTTGGGGGCTGCCGCCCTGCTCGCGGGCGCGCTCGTCGGGCTGGCCCCGGCCCACGCCGCGCCGAGCACCATCCCGTTTACCATCACGAACGACTCGGGCCGCGGCGATGCGGTCTACGTCTACGTCCTCGGGCACCAGCTCTCGGCGCCCGACGTCGACGGCTGGTTCGACGCTTCCGGGCACTTCACGCCCTGGGGTGACGCGGGTCCGACCCCCGTGCGGATCGACGACTCCGCCGTGCGGATCGCGGGGCCCGCGAACCGCCAGTCGAAGACGATCACCCTCGCGCAGATGTCAGGCCGGATCTACTTCTCGTACGGTCAGCCTCTGCACCTGTTCAAGGTGAACAACTCGAAGTTCGTCCAGCCGTCGCTGGACAACCCGCAGGACGAGAACGCGAACGTCGACTTCAACTGGTCCGAGCTCACGTTCGACGCGGGCGGCCTGTGGATCAACAGCACCCAGGTCGACATGTTCGGCTCGCCGTACCAGGTCGGCGCGAAGGACGGCGCCGGCACCATCCACTCCGAGGGCCGGCTCAAGACCGACGGATTCCAGCACGTCGTGGACGCCGTGCGCAGCGCCGGGTGGAACGCGAGCGTGGTGGAGTCCGGCGGCAGCGTGCTGCGTGTCCTGTCCCCGGGCCATTCGCTGAGCCGGGGCCTGTCCGGCTCGCTCCTCGACTCGTCGATCAACGACGCGTGGAGCTACTACACGAGCCACGACCTCGTCTTCGTGCCGTACGAGGACCAGCCCTCGAATCAGTTCGTGGGTCGCGTCGGCGGTGACGGCGTGATGCACGTGCGCGACGGGGCGGGCAACGAGGTCTCCGCCATCGCGAAGCCCTCGACCAGCGACGCGTTGCTGTGCAACGGCGCGCTGGCCGACCACAACGCCGTCGACGGGGTCATCAAGCGAACGATCTGCGCCGACCTGCACCGTTCGGTGCTCTCGAACCCGGGCACGCACCCGATCACGAACGTCGATGCCTTCTACCAGGCGAACCCCACCAACCTGTACTCGAAGGCGATCCACGCGCAGATGGTCGACGCGAAGGCGTACGGCTTCCCGTACGACGACGTCACGCACCAGGAGTCGCTGGTCCACCAGCCCGACGTCACCGCCGCCTACATGCAGCTCGACCCGCGGACCGGCTCGGCGCCGGCGCTGGGCGAGTCCGGTGGCGGGACCGACCCGGGTGACGGTGGTACGACCGACCCGGGTTCGGGTGGTCTTCCGGTGGGTTCGGGTGCGATCACGTCGGTGGGGCACAACTTGTGCGTGGACGTGCCGTGGGCGAATCCTGCGGACTCGACGCAGGTGCAGATCGCGAGCTGTTCGGGTAATGGTGCGCAGACGTGGTCGCGGGGTTCGGACGGGACGGTGCGGGCGTTGGGTGCGTGCTTGGACGTGCGGGGTTCGGGGACTGCGGACGGGACGGTGGTGCAGGTGTATCACTGCAACGGGACGGGGGCTCAGCAGTGGGTGTACGACGCGGGGTCTCAGGCGTTGAGGAATCCGCAGTCGGGCAAGTGTCTGGATGTGCCGAACGGGCAGTTCAACGACGGTCAGCTGTTGCGGTTGTGGACGTGCAACGCGTCCGCTGCGCAGCGTTGGGCGCTCGGCTGAGTCCTCTGGGCTGAGCCGGACGGCGCCGAACGCGGACGTCGCGGGCCCGGTGTCCTTCGGGGCGCCGGGCCCGCGGTGTGTCCGGATCAGGCCACCGCTTGACATCAGCGTGCCGGTCCGACAGCGTTGTCAGTCACGTCGGGTCGCGCGATCCGGGCGGTCATCACCCAGGTAGTGGAGCCGTGCTCGAGGAGGAGCCATGACACCCAGGACCGGCATCGTCGGCGGCCTCGCCGCGCTCGTACTGGCAGGAGGTGGGGCGCTTGCGGTCGCGCCCGCCGCGCAGGCGGCGTCCGCGGGGGCCGTCGCGGACCCCGCGTCCTACGTGAACCCGTTCACCGGGACCCAGGACGAGGGCAACACCTACCCCGGCGCGACCGTGCCGTTCGGGATGGTCCAGCTCTCGCCCGACACCGGTCACAACACCGGCTACGACTACACGCAGTCGAGCATCCGGGGCTTCTCCCAGGTCCACCTGTCGGGCGTCGGCTGCGGCCTCGGCGGGTTCGTGCCGATCCTCCCGACCACGGGCGACGTCACGAAGACCGACGACGCGGCGTACGCCCTGAAGTTCAGCCACGACGACGAGACCGCCTCCCCGGCTCGTACGAGGTCGGCCTCGCCGCCCCCGACGGCACGGTGAAGGCCGAGCTCACCGCGACCGCGCACACGGGCGTCCAGCGCTACACGTTCCCGGCCACCACCAAGGCGGACGTGCTGGTCGACGCGGGCCAGGCCCTGTCGAGCGTGTCGAGCTCGAGCGTGAAGATCGTCGACGACCGCACGGTCGAGACCGCGACCACGGTGCACGGGTTCTGCCAGGACACCGAGCCGTTCACGGTCTACACGCGCACGACGTTCTCGCGGCCGTTCACGGCGTCGGGCACGTGGACGGGCGACACCGTGACCGCCGGGTCCGCCTCCGCGAGCTCGACCCAGCGGACCGGCGCGTACCTGCAGTTCGACACCACCGGGAGCGGTGACGGCGCCCGCGTCGTCGAGGCGCAGACGTCGCTCAGCTACGTCGACGCCGACGGCGCGGCCGCCAACCTGGCCGCCGAGGCCTCGGGCTTCGACGACGCGCTCGCCGCGGCCACGAAGGCGTGGGACGACCGTCTCGGCCAGGTGGCGGTGACGTCGTCCGACACCTCGGAGGCGGGGCAGACGCAGCTGAAGACGTTCTACTCGGCGCTCTACCGGACGTTCCTCGCGCCCAACACCGGCACGGACGTCGACCACCGCTACCGCGGCTGGGACGGCGACGTCCACACGGCCGACGGCTTCACGTACTACCAGGACTTCTCGCTCTGGGACACCTACCGCACGCAGCAGCAGCTCCTCTCGCTCCTCGCGCCCGAGCAGTCCGCCGACATGGCGTACTCGGTGGTCCTCGAGGGGGAGCAGGGCGGCTGGGCGCCGCGCTGGAGCTACGGGCCCGTCGAGACCAACATCATGACCGGTGACCCGGTCACGCCGTTCCTCGTCGACGCCTGGACCCAGGGCCTGCTGAAGGGACACGAGGACGAGGCGTACGCCGTCCTGAAGCAGAACGCGGACGGGGTTCCGCCGGCGTCGTCGCCGTCGAACGGGCGCGCCGGGAACGAGACGTACATCGCGGACGGCTACGTGCCGTACGAGTCGAGCGCGTCGGGCAAGCCCGGCGACTACGACCTCCAGCACGGCGGGTCCGCGACGCTCGAGTACGCGCTCGCCGACGCCGCGCTCTCGGTGATGGCGCAGGGCCTCGGTCACACCGACGACGCGGCCCGGTACGCCGACCGCGCGGAGAACTTCCGGTCGATCTGGGACTCGACGACGGAGTCGTTCCGTGCCCGCGGCGCGGACGGGCTCTTCGATGCCGAGACCGACCCGGCGAGCGCGCCGGGCTTCCACGAGGGCACGGCCGTGCAGTACCAGTGGCTCGTCCCGCAGGACATGCCCTCGCTCGTCGGGCTGATGGGCGGCAAGGATGCGGCCGAGCAGCGGCTCGACGACTTCTTCGCCTACGACAAGGTGCTGGCGAACCCGGCGGGCACGGCCAAGAACGTCTGGGTGAGCGGGTCGTACGACTACTACAACCAGGACAAGTACAACCCCAACAACGAGCCCGACCTCGCCGCCCCCTACAGCTACCTGTGGACCGGGCAGCCCTGGAAGACGACCGACGTCGTGCGGGCCGCCCTGACCCTGTTCACCGACGGGCCGACCGGCGTGACCGGCAACGACGACCTCGGTGAGATGTCCGCGTGGGACGTCGCGTCGTCGCTCGGGATCTACCCGATCCAGCCCGGCGCCGACCTTTGGGGGCTCTCGACGCCTGTGTTCGACCGGGTCGACATCGCGCTCGACACGGACTACTACCCGGCCGGGAACCTCACGATCACGGCCGACGGCGTCTCGGACTCCTCGCACTACGTCCAGTCCCTGACGACGCGGGCCGGCGGCGCCGACGACTCCGTCGATCGCGCGTACCTCACCGGCGACGAACTCACGTCGGCCGGGACGCTCGCGTACACGGTCGGCTCGAAGCCGTCGTCGTGGGCCACGGGCGACGACGCCGCTCCCGGTGCGCTGGTCTCCGGTGCGTCGATCCCCGACCGCCTGACCGCGGGGGTGTCCGTCCCCGCCGTCTACGGGACGCCGGGCACCGACGTCACGATCCCCGTCGCCGTCCTGGCCCAGGGCACGGGCACGCGGCACGGCACCGTGACCGCGACGTCCAAGGACCGGAGCCTGCGGGCGACCGGGGTGGGCACGTGGTCCGTGACCGCCGACGGCGGCGCCGCCCAGACCTCGGTCGACGTCACGGTGCACCTCGCGCCCGACACCACGTTCGGGAACCACGAGGTGAAGATCGCCGTCCGCGACTCCGCCGGGACGACGATCCGCGACACCATCGAGGTGGTCGTGGCCGGGAGCTCCCCGCTGCAAGGGGCGTTCAACGACGCCGGGATCGCGGACCGCGGCAAGGCCGCCTCGGGCGACTTCGACGGCCTCGGCTGGGCGTTCCTGCGCGACGAGATGGCGGGCGCCGGGCTCTGGGCCGGCGGCGAGCACACCGTGCCCGGCACCGACCTCACGTACGTCCTGGGCGGCGCGAAGACCGGACCGGACAACGTGGTCGGCTCGGCCACGCCGGCGACGACGGATGTGTCCGCCGCGCTCGGGAAGGCGCACCGGATCGCGTTCGTGGGAGCCGGGGCGAGCGGCAACCAGACCGGCGACCTGACGCTCGACTACGCCGACGGCACCACCCAGAAGGTCTCCGTGACGCTCACGGACTGGTGCTCCGGCAGCCCCGCGCAGGGCAACGTCCTGCTCGGGCGGACGGCACACCGCTCGTCCGGCGGCGGCACCGGCACCGACTCGGTCGCGTGCGGGCTGTTCGCGACCGACCCGGTCGCGCTGGCGTCCGGGAAGCACCTCGCGAGCATCACGTGGTCGACCAACGCCAAGCTCCACGTCTTCGCCGTCGCCTCCGATGCGCGGCCTGCCGCGGTCGTCGCGAAGAAGCCCATGAGGATCGCCGGCAAGGTGCGCGTCGGGGAGACGGTGCATGCCGTCGCACCGACGTGGAAGGTCGCCGGCGCGGCGACCACCTACCGGTGGAGCCTCGACGGGACGACGGTCGACGGCGCGAGCAGCGCGGACTACGAGGTCCGGGCCGCGGATGTCGGCAAGAAGCTCGTGGTCACGGCCGTCGGCCGTGCGGAGGGTACCTCGACGGCGCCGTCACCTCGTCCGCCGTCCGGGTCCGTCCTGCCGTGATCACGGCGAAGGACCCGGTGTGGATCTCGGGTGACGTCGTCGTCGGGGGCACGTTGACGATCCACCCGGGGACCTACTCGGTGACGGACCCGTCCTTCGCGTACTCCTGGTACGCGGACGGTCGCCGGATCGCGGGCGCGGACGCCGGCACGCTGGTGCTCGGCCTCGCGCAGGCGGGCAAGCGGATCACGGCGGCGGTCGTGGTGAGCGCTCCGGGTCACGAGGACCTCCGGGTCACGACGGGCCGGACGGTCCCGGTCGAGAAGGCGACGATCGGCATCACGACCAAGCCGGCCGTGAGCGGGACGGCGCGGGTCGGCTCGACGCTGCGGGTCACCGCGGGCGCGTACGACGTCGACGGCGTCAAGGTCTCGTTCCAGTGGCTGCGTGACGGGCGCGAGGTCCGCGGCGAGCGAGACTCTCGCTACGTCGTCGGGCAGGCGGACCGCGGGCACCGGCTCAGCGTGCGCGTGACCGCGACGAAGGCGGGCTACGAGGAGCGGGTCGGCGTCACCACGTCGACCCCGGTGCGCTGACCCGCCGAGATGGCGGGGAACGGCCGAGATACCGCGTCTGCAGCGGTACCTCGGCCGTTTCGCGGTATCGCGAAGGCCGACGTCCAGAACATTCATCCGGGCGCCTCGTCCGGGTCGCCTGCAGCGCTCGCGGCGCTGATTGACTCCGGCGCGTGAACCTGCGTACAGTCCCGCTCATGACAGCGTTGTCGCACGAGGGCTCTGCCCCGACGTCTCCCCGCACGCTCCGCCCCGCACGCCTCCGGCGTGCCGTGCTGCCCGCGGCGATCGCGCTCGTCACGAGCGCCGCCGTGGTGCCTCTCGCGGGGCCCGCCAGCGCCGCGCCCGCGAAGGCGGCCACGGACTACACGCAGTACGTCAACCCGTTCATCGGGACCGAGGGCGACCACGGGCAGGACGGGCCCGGCGCGTTCGCGCCGTACGGGCTCGCGACGGTGACCCCGACGACGACCAACGGCAACCACGTCGGCTACGAGTACACGTCCGACACGCTCCTCGGCTTCACGAACGTCGCGCTCGACGGCGTCGGGGGCGGGGGCGGGGCCGGCGACGTGCTCGTGGTGCCGACCTACCAGAGCTACACGTCCCGGCCGTCCACGAGCAGCTACCAGAAGGACATCCGCACCAAGGACGGCGCCAAGGACGAGTCGGCGACCGCCGGCTCCTACCAGGTCGGGCTCGACGAGTCCGGCAAGGACATCGACGCGCAGGTGACCGCGGCGACGCGGACCGGCGTCCACGACTACGCGTTCGACTCCGCGGGCCACGCGTCGCTCGTCGTCGACCTCCAGCACACGGGCAACGGGCGGCGGGCGACGGACCTCAAGGTCGGCACGATCTCCGACGGTCGCGCCACCCTCTCCGGCTCGTTCACCGGCTACTTCTACAACTCGGCCTACAAGCTCTACTACTACGCGGAGACGACGGTCCCGACGTCCTCGGTGCAGACCTGGGGCGCGGGCGGCCTGAGCAGCACGAAGACCTCCCAGGACGGCACGGACATCGGCGCCGTCCTCAACTTCGACGCGACCGCGGGCGAGCACGTCGGGCTCCGCGTCACGCTCTCGCCCGTGAGCGCCGCGCAGGCGAAGCGAGACGCGGCCGTGGAGGTCGGGGGCAAGACGTTCGACCAGGTCCGCAGCGCGACCAAGGCCGAGTGGAACGATCGCCTCGGCAAGGTCGACGTCGACGCGAGCACGACGAACGACCCGACAGGCGACCTGAAGACGGAGTTCTACACGCACCTGTACCGGCTGGCCGACACCCCCATGAACGCGACGTCGACCGACGGGACGTACCGGGGCGCCGACGGCGTGATCTACCACGCGGACGGCTACACGCACTACGACTCGTGGTCGCTGTGGGACGACTTCCACAAGTACGCGGCCGTCGCGTCGGTCTACCCGGACGTCTACCGCGACGTCGTCCAGTCGCTCGTCGACCTCTACGCCGAGGTCGGGACGAGCGGTAAGGGCGTCGGCAGCCTCCTGCAGTCCGTGCCGACCGTCCGGTGGGAGCGCGCGCCCGTCGTCGTGGCCGACGCCGTCTCCAAGGGGTCCAGCTCCAGGGCCTCGCGCAGGCCTACCCGGCTCTCGTCGCGCAGGTCGGCGGCCCCGCCAGCCTGACCAATCTCGACTCCCGCGCCGGCGGCCTGCTCGGCTACTCCTACGACGCCGACGGGCTCGCGGTGATCGCGGACGCGCTCGGCAAGACGTCCGACGCCGCGCACTACCGTGACGAGGCCGCCCGTTGGGCCAAGGACTACGACTCCGACGCCCTGACGACGGACGCCCGCGCGAAGGCGGCGACCGGCGCCGCGGCCGGCGTCGACCAGGTGGGGCTGCTCATGCCGCGCTCGTCGAACAGCGACACCGCGCCCTTCACGTACACCGACCCCGAGACGTGGCAGGCCGCGGGCCTCTACCAGGGCACGATCTGGCAGTACAACTGGTACGACGCCCAGGACCTCGGCGGCATGGTCGACCTCATGGGCGGCAAGCAGCAGGCCGCGAAGGCGGTGAACTACTTCTTCGGCACCTACACCGACGACTGCTCGCGCAACCTGCACCTGTACGCGAACGAGATCTCGGTGCACGCGCCGTTCCTGTTCAACTACGTCGGCGAGCCCGCCCAGACGCAGGACCTCACCTACCGCACGCTCACCGAGCCCGTCTGCACGAGCTACACGGCCGACGGGTCCTCGACGTCCGCGTCGAAGAAGTGGGTCTACCAGAACGCGCCCGACGGCATGCTCGCGACCATGGACAACGACGCCGGGACGATGTCCGGGTACTTCGTGTCCAGCGCGCTCGGGCTGTACCCGGTGAAGGCCGGCGGCGACACGTTCCAGATCACGTCGCCGATCTTCGACCGCACGACGATCCACTACCCGGGCGGCAAGGACCTCGTGATCGAGGCGCCCGGGGTGAGCGCCGCGAAGCACGACATCCAGAACGTGACGCTCAACGGCACGCGGCTGAACCGCACCTGGCTCACCGCGGCCGAGATGAACGCGGGCGGCGTGCTGCACTTCACGATGGGCTCGAAGCCCTCGTCGTGGGGCGCCGACGGCGTCTCCGAGGACTCGGCGGACGCGCACGTCTCCAGCGCCCTCTATCACCCGGGCGACGCGGTCTCGGCGTCGTCCCAGGTGTTCGAGGAGTCCGGCGCCAACGACGGCTCGATCGCGGCCCCGATCACGGTGACGGTCACCGGTGCCACGCTCACCGGCAAGGACGGCGCCGACCTCACGTCGAAGGTCTCCGTGACCGGGGTGCCGAAGGGGCTGCGGCTCAAGGCGACGAAGACGGGTCCGAGCACGCTCTCGCTCACGCTCACCGGACACGCCAGCCGTCACCTCGTCGACGACTCGACCGACGGCCTCGCCGTCACGCTGGGCACCGGTGCGTTCGACGGCACCGCGCCCAGTGCCGCCGATCGGGCGCTCACGCTCCAGGTCCGCTTCGCGGGCTACACGCTCACCCCGAGCACGACGACCCTGACGGCCGACACGCACCACGTCGTGCACGCCGTGGTCGACCTGACGCTCGCCGGCGGCGCGACGTTCGCCGGGCGGAACCACGCCACGCTCGGCCACGGCGCGGTCACCTTCCCCGGCCTGGACAGCGAGGTCAGTGCCCGGATCGCGAAGACCGGCGCCACGACCGCCGCGGTCACCTTCACGGGCAGGCTGCGCGACGCCGCGACCTCCCACTTCACCGTCCGGCTGGCCGACTCGGCGCTCGCGGGCGCGAAGGCGGCGCAGGTGACCGGCGCAGGGACGACGGCGCTCGACCCGTTCACCCTCGGCGCTCCGACCACGACCCGCGCGGACCTGCAGAGGCTGTACGACGACGCGCGGCTCGTGACGCAGGACCACTACTCGGCTGCGTCGTTCGCGACCCTCGAGTCCGCTGTCGCGGGCGCGAAGGCAGCCCTGGCCGACAAGGCCGCGTCGGAGTACGGCCTCTCCTCGGCGCTCGCGATCCTCAGGTCCGCCGCGGACGGGCTCGAGATCGGCGGCGACGGCTACCGGGTCCTGCAGGCCGAGGACTACGACCAGTGGTCGGGCGGCACGCTCAAGACCGAGAACGGCGGCAGCGGGACCGACGTCGGCGGCGTCTCGCCCGGGTCCTGGCTCGCCTTCCGCGGGCTCGACCTGTCCGACGCCCCGCTCGACTCCGTGGTGATCGACTACTCCCACAACCCGGGCACCGCGTCGGCGAGCTCCGCCGTCGAGCTGCACACGGGCTCGGCGACCGGCCCGCTCGTCACCACGATCAAGCTCCCGACGACGAACGGCTGGGCCAACTACACGGCCCTGACCCACACCTTCACGGCCGACGAGGCCGCGAAGCTCGACGGCACCCAGGACGTCTACTTCGTCTTCACCGGCGCCCTGGCCGCGGGCCAGAGCTGGGTCGCGAACGTCGACTGGTTCCAGTTCCTGGCCAAGGCCGACACGGTCGAGACCTCGAAGACCGTGCAGTTCGAGTCGATCCGCAGCGGGTACGGGATGCTGAACGCGGCCGACTCGGGGCTCGTCGCCGGGACCGACTACTCGGGGGCCGACCTCAAGACCGAGGCCGGATCCGTGGGCGGTCAGCTCGCCGGCACGAAGGACGGCGCCTGGGTCCGGTACCAGGGCGTCGACCTGGGCTCCCACCGCGCCACGACGCTGAGCGTGCGGTACGACGCGCCGACCACGAAGGTGGTCGACGGGAGCCTCGCGTTCTACGTCGACGCGGCGCCGTCGTCGGGGAGCGAGCCGTTCGTCACGGTGCCGCTGGCGGCCACGGGCTCGGGCTGGGGGACCTACGGCACCGCGACGGTGACCCTGCCGTCCGAGCTCACCGGCAGCCACACGATCTACGTCGCGCTCCACAGCACGCCGACGTCGAGCCAGCCCTATGTGGGCAACCTCGACTGGTTCGTGCTCGGGTACGGCGTCGACAAGACGGCGCTCGAGGCGGCGATCGCGAAGGACGCCGGTCTCACGAAGGACGCCGACCTCTATCTCGCCACCGACTTCGGGGTGTTCACCCGAGCCCTTGCCGCCGCGAAGGCCGTCGACGGCGACTCCGACGCCACGGCGGACGAGGTCGCGACCGCCTTGCGCGCGCTCACCGTCTCGGCCGGCCAGCTCGAGTGGAAGGTCACGAAGCAGGTCACCGAGCTCCTGGCCCAGGCCAAGACGGTCGACCAGGACGACGTCACCGCGGCGTCCTGGGCGAGGCTGCAGAAGGCGGTCGCTGCCGCCGAGGCGCTCGACCCGGCGACGAGCAGCCACCGCGCCTACGAGACGGCGCTCGCGAACCTCCGGTCCGCGTACGACCGGCTCGAGCCCGCGCCCATCGTCGCGAAGGACCCCGTGTGGATCTCGGGCGTCGTCGTCGTCGGGGGCACACTGACGATCCACCCGGGGACCTACTCGGTGGCTGACCCGACGTTCGCGTACTCCTGGTACGCGGACGGCAAGCAGATCGCCGGCGCCGACGAGGGTACGCTCGTGCTGACGAAGGCGCAGGCGGGCAAGCGGATCACCGCAGCGGTCGTCGTGAGCGCACTCGGGCACCCCGACCTCCGGGTCGTCACGGGCCGCACCGTTCCCGTCGCGAGGAAGTGATCCGCCGGTTCCGTGCTCACGGGGCGAGCGTGCCGGCCACGGCATCGAGCGACGTCAGGTCGAGCTCGGGCGCGTCCGTCCGGATCTCGATCTGACGGTCGACGCCCCGCCACAGGCAGGGCATGTCCCCGTAACGCGCCCAGAACTCGTCCCACGCGGCGAGCTTCGCACCGTCCCGCTGCAGACCTCGCGCGTGCACTCGCTCGCGCACCACCCCGGACGCCGCCGATGCCCGGACGAGCACCACGCGTGCGGGGGCCACCCTGCCTGCGTGCGCATCCGCTCGAGGAAGTCGTCCTGCTCGGTGAGGCCCGCGAAGGGTGCGTCGACGACGACGTCGGCGCCGGCCTGCAGGCAGTCGCCCGTCAGCAGGAACAACGAGCGATACTCCAGCGGCATCACGACGGACCGGTAGAGCGTGCTCGTCTCGCGATCGGCAGGTGACGTCCTGTGGGCGCGCAGGGTCTCCTCGACCAGCGGCGCGAGCCGGTCCTTGTCGACGAGTCCGCAGCGGTAGCGTGCCGCGATAGCGCGCGCGAGAGTGCTCTTTCCCGAGCCTGCCGGTCCGACGACGAGCCACGCCGTGGGGAGCGGAGGGCTCGTGTCCCGCGTCGCCGTCATCGGGCCTGGGCGACTGCGTCGAGGAACCGGCG
The DNA here is from genome assembly GCF_030161555.1 of Luteimicrobium album. Taxonomy (GTDB): domain Bacteria; phylum Actinomycetota; class Actinomycetes; order Actinomycetales; family Cellulomonadaceae; genus Luteimicrobium; species Luteimicrobium album. Next base: position 299,250 of record NZ_BSUK01000001.1, on the reverse strand, counting down.
GGCGCTGCGTGTGACGGCGCCGAGGTCGCCGTCCGGACGGTGTGCCTTGGTGATGCAGCTACCGACGCCGATCGCGGTCGCGCCGGCGCGGACCCATTCGTGCACGTTGTCGGGTGTGGCCCCTCCGGCGGGGACCAGAGGGATGTGGGCCAGGGGCGCGAGGACCGCGCGGGTCGCTGCGACGCCCATGGCCTCGGTGGGGAAGACCTTGACGAGATCGGCTCCGGCCTCGGCGGAAGCGAGGATCTCGGTCGGGGTCATGGCTCCCGCGACCGTCGCGACCTGGTAGCGATTGGCGACGCGCAGCATCGCCGGGCTGAGCTGCGGACTCACGAGGAAGCGCGCCCCCGCCTCGATCGCCGCGTATGCGGCGTGCTCGTCGAGGACGGTGCCGGCGCCCACGTGGAGCTCGGGTCGTTCGCGGGCGAGCCGCTCGACGACGCCGAGGGCGCCGGGAGTCGTGAGCGTGATCTCGACGGCGCGGACACCGCCGTCCGCGGCGGCGAGCGCGACGTCGTACGACTCCTCGGCAGTGTCCAGGCGGACGATCAGCACGGTCCCGGTGTCGACGATCGAGCTGAGCGTCGCGAGCTTGGCAAATCCCATGTGGAGGTCTCCTTCGACGGTCACAGGAGCGGGGGTTGACATGCGCCGTGGGGCGGTGCTTCCATCATACAACCGATTGCAGCAACCGATCGCATTGCTCTCGCGGAGCAAATGCCGACTCAATGGAGAGACGCATGAAGAGGACTCGCGCACTCGTCGCGGTCGCCGTGACGGCCGCGGTCGTCGCCCTGGCGGCCTGTTCGCCGGCTGACGACTCGGACGGTGGCGACGGTAGCGGCGGCAAGACGACGCTCACCTACTGGGACTTCATCGACCCGACGCAGGACAACGCGCGGTCCGAGGCGCTCAAGGAGAACGTCGCTGCCTTCGAGAAGGCGAACCCCACGATCGACGTCAAGCTCGAGGTGGTCTCGTTCGGCGACATGCTGAGCCGCCTGCCACAGGCGGCCGCAGCCGGACAGACGCCGGACGTCATCAAGATGTACAGCCCGATGCTCCCGCAGCTCGCCGACGCCGGCGTCTACCAGGCGCTGCCCGACGACTACAAGCAGATCACGGACTGGCTCCGCCCGATCTCCGCGTTCACGGACGCCAAGAAGGCCCAGATCGCTGTGCCGTACGAGTACCGCACCTGCTCCCTCGTCTACAACAAGAAGATCCTGTCGAAGATCGGTGCCAAGGTGCCGACGACCTGGGACCAGGTGGTCGACGTCGCGGGCAAGGCCGCCAAGGCCGGGTACGTCGGCTTCGGGGCGGGCTTCTCCGAGGAGGACAACTCCTCGCTCATCTCCGAGCTGTTCGACTGCTTCATGAGCGAGCTCGACGTGCCCGTCTCCACGGACGGGAAGGCATCGTTCGCCGTCCCGAAGGCCGAGGAGTTCAGCCAGTTCCTGATCAACCTCAAGCAGGCCGGCGGGCTGGGCAAGAGCGTCGTCTCCGACCAGTACACCAACGTGACCGACGGCCTGTCGAACGGCACCACGGCGATGGCCGTGATCGGCACCCACCGCATCCAGACCGTGCAGTCGGTGAACAAGGACGTCGACTGGGCCCCCTGCCCGCGTCGTCGGACGGGAGCACCAAGGGCACCACGTTCGGCTGGACGCTGGGGATCGGGTCGAGCAGCAAGCACGCGGACGCCGCCTGGAAGTTCATCGAGTACATGACCGGTCCCGAGGCTCAGGCCCGGATGGCGACCGGTGGTGAGGTCCCCGTCCGCTCCTCGACCTACGACCAGCCCTACTTCAAGACCGACGACGCGAAGCTCGTCCTCGCGATCAAGGACTACGTCACCAAGAACAGCGAGCCGCGCGAGTACTCCGCCAACTGGCTGTCCATCGCCAACGGACTCGCGAACGCGGCACAGCAGATGTACCTCAAGGGCGGCACCGCGGCGCAGTTCCTCGAGTCCGCCCAGTCCGCAGCGAACGGCTGACGGCCAGGAATCAGCGCGGGACGCCCCCGCGGGCACCCCGCCGGAAAGGCGAAGCGATGTCTTCACTCACGGTCTCGTCCGACACCGCGGGCCTGGCCGACGCCTCGGGAGGCGTCGCGTCCGCGGGGACCGGCGCCAGCCGGCTCCCCGCGGGCCCCGCACGCCCACGCTCTGGTGGTACTTCGCCCCGGTCTGCGTGGTCGCGCTGCTCGTCTTCGTGATCCCACTGGGCTACACGGTCTGGACCGCGACCCACCACACCAGCTACTACGAGATCGGCAGCTACTCCGGGCTCGACTCCTTCTCGAAGCTGTTCAGCGACGGCGACCTCGGCCACGAGGTGGTCACCACGCTCGTCTTCGCCGTCGGGGCGCTCGTCGTCGCGCTCCCGGTCGGGCTCGTCAGCGCCGTGGTCGTCAACAACGCGCGACGGCTCAAGCGGAGCGTGCGCAGCCTCTTCCTCCTCCCGTGGCTCATGTCCCAGGCGACCGTAGGGACGATCTGGTTCTGGTTCCTCAACCCGAACTACGGGCCGGCGACGCAGTTGACGAAGGCCCTCGGCTTCGGGCCGACCAACGTGTTCTCGACCCCGACGGCGGCATTGGTCGCCGTGACCCTGATCACGGCCTGGTGGTCCTACCCCCAGGCGATGCTGCTCTTCCTCGGCGCACTCCAGACCGTGCCCGTCGAGCTCAAGGAGAGCATGCGCGTAGACGGCGGGAACGCGTGGCAGACGTTCCGCAACGTCACGCTGCCCTACATCCGCAACGCGATCGTCTCGGTCGTGGTCGTGCTCCTGATGCTCTACGTCCAGATGGTCACGATCATCCTCGTCACGACGCGCGGCGGTCCGCTCAACTCGACGGAGACGCTCGCGATGCGGACCTACAACGAGATGTTCGTCGACTTCAACATGTCGGGTGCGGCGGCGACCGCGCTCCTGCTCTTCGCGATCAACATCGTCCTCACGCTCGTCGCCGTGAGGTTCCGTCGGAAGGAGTCGTTGTGACCACCACGGCACCCAGGCACGTCGTCGCCGACCGCCCGACCGACGAGGCCGCCCAGACCCGTCGAAGGCGAGGCGCGCTGATCCGCGCCGTCCCGCGCTGGCTCGTCACGCTGCTCGCCGCAGCGATCGTCCTCCCACCCGTGGCGTGGGTCCTGTCGACCTCCCTCAAGCGTGACGCGGACACGGTGAGCTTCCCTCCGCGATGGATCCCGAACCCCTTCTCCTGGGCACAGTACGAAGGCATCTACACGATCACCAACGTCCGGTTCCTGATCAACTCGACAGTGCTGGCCGTCGGCTCGATCGTGCTCGCCCTGGTGATCTGCGTGCCCGCGGCCTACGCGGCCACGCGGTTCCGGTCCGGGCGCACCGAGGCGCTCATGACCGTCGTGCTCGTCCTCACGATGGTTCCGGGGATCGTGGTCTTCATCGCGCTCTATGCGATGCTCGTGCGGACCTCGTTGATCAACACGTATCCGTTGCTGATCGTCGTCTACACGGCCCTGATCTCCGGGCAGGCCATCCTGTTCCTGCGCAACTTCTTCGAGAACATCCCGGTGGAGATCGAGGAGGCCGCCGCGATCGACGGCTGCAACCGTCGGCAGATCCTGCTGCGCGTCGTCCTGCCGCTCGTGCGGCCCGGCATCGCCGCGATCGCGGTCTTCATCTTCGTCTTCGTCTGGAACGACTTCCTCGTGTCGACCGTGCTCGCGACCAGCGAGGACATGAAGACCGTGCAGAACGGGATCGTGCGCTACATCACGACCGGCTTCGGCAACTTCTGGGGCCTCTTCGCGGCGTTCGTGATCGTGAGCTTCGCACCGGTGCTCGCCGTCTTCGTCGCCTTCCAGCGCTGGTTCATCGCCGGGATGACGTCGGGGGAGTCAAGGGATGAGCGCGACCTCAGCAGCGCGACCGGTCGTGCGCGTCGCCGTCGTCGGAGCGTGCGGGTGGGCCGGGTCCAGGCAGCTCGAGGCGTTCCGGGCGGTCGGGGCTCGTGTCACGGCGATCGTGGACGAGGACCCGCGAGCGGCCGACCTCGCACGTCGACTCGGAGCCCGGGTAGCCCGCGCCGACGAGCTCGAGCCGGGTGACGTCGACCTCGTCGTCGTGGCGCTGCCGACCCAGGTGCAGCCGGACGTGTGCGCCCTGCTTCTCGCTCGAGGGCTGCGAGTGCTGTGCGAGAAGCCCGTCGGGGCCGACCTCGGTGCGGTCGCTGCTCTCGGCGTGCAGCGGCGGGCGCGGGAGAACCTGGCCGTTGGCTACATGCTGCACCACCACCCGTTCTTCGGCGCGTTCACGTCCTGGGCGGCCCGTGCGGACGTCCGCGCCGTGCGGATCCGTACCGTCGCGCACAAGGACGAGGTCACCGCCTGGCGTGCCGACGCCTCCGGGGGCGGCGTCGTGGTCGTGAACGCCGTCCACGCGCTCGAGCTCGTCGGGGCGGCCGTCCCCGGCGAGGTCGAGGTGCTCGACGCCTGGAGCAGCTCCGGCCTGTACGGCTCAGGGGTGCCCGAGCTCGTGCACGCCTCCTACCGGATCGGGGGCGCGGTGCACGTGCAGCTCGAGACCTACTGGTCGCCCTGGCTCAACGACGAGGGCCTCAACGACCGGGACTTCGACCTCGAGATCGACGCCGTCGCGACCGGCTCGAGGAGGCACTGGCGCAACTGGACGCTGCGGAGCTGGGACCGCGGCGAACGTGAGCGGGTCGACCTGGTCGAGCCGCTGGACCTCTTCGCCGCACAGGCGAGGAGCGCCCTCGACTTCGCGCGCGGCGGGCCTCCCGACGTCGGGATCGAGGCCGCGGTCGCGCCGATCGAGCTCGCGACGTCGATCAACGAACTCCTGGCAGACGACCGAAGGACGGTGGGCACCCGATGAGCGGCGCGAGGACGGTAGTCATAGGCACGTCGCACTGGCACGTCCCCCTCTACGCCGCGGCCATGCGAGAGCACCACGACGTCGTCGCCGTCACCGACGCCGACCCGGCGGCCGCCGTCGCCGGGAGCCGGATGTTCGGCGCGCCCGCGCTGACCGAGGACGCGATCCTCGACCTGCCCGACATCGAGCTCGCCTACGTCTTCGGGCGTCACGACTCGATGGGAGCCCGCTGCCTCGAGCTGATCCGCCGGGGAGTCCCGTTCGTCGTCGAGAAGCCACTCGGCACGGACCTCGGGACACTCGAGGAGGTCCGTGACGCCGCGGCGGCTGCAGGAGTGCCGGCCACCGTCCCGCTGGTCCAGCGCGGCGGGCCCGTCGACGCGTGGCTGCGTCGCGCCGGACGCCCGGTCTACTCGCGGACGAGCTTCATCGCGGGGCCGCCGGAACGCTATCGCGTGAACGGGAACCCGTGGATGCTCGACCCCGTCGCGGCAGGCGGCGGATGCCTCGCCAACCTCGGCCCGCACTTCGTCGACCTGTTCCTCGCCCACGTCGGCGAGGGCGCCTCGCTCGTCTCGTCGAGCCTGCGGTCGACGATGCACGGGGAGGCCGTCGAGGATCACGCGAGCCTGGTCGTCGCGACCGGCTCGGGTCGGGAGGCGTTGATCGAGGTCGGCTACGCGTTCCCCGACGCGCCGAGCAAGCGGTACTGCTCGTTCACCGTCGCGGGAGAGGAGGGCTTCGCGAGCATCGACGAGCGCGGCCAGGCGGAGCTCGTCAGGAAGGACGGGCGCCGCGAGGAGCGCAGGATCGACGTGGACAGCGACCCGCTCTACGCTCCGTTCGTCCGGGACGTCGCGCGCACGGTGGCACGCGACTTCGACGGGCTCCCCACGCTCGACGACCTCCATGCCGCGATGTCGATCGTCTGGGCCGCCTACCGGGCCGCGGGGACCACGACGACCGAGGGAGCGAGCGACCGATGAACGGCCCCAACATCGAGGAAGTCGCGAGGGCGGCCGGGGTGCACAAGTCGACGGTGTCGCGTGCGTTCTCACGCCCCGAGGTCGTCCGTGAGGAGACGCGCGAGCACATCATCCGGGTCGCCGAGTCGCTCGGGTACACGATCAGCCCGCTCGCGCAGGCCCTGCGGCGCAAGACGTCGAACCTCGTCCCGCTCATCGTGCCCGACATCACCAACCCGTTCTTCGGTGAGCTCGCCCGCACCATGACGGCCGCCGCCGAGGCGCACGGGTACCAGCTCGTGCTGTGCGTGACCGATGGTGACGAGCAGCGGACCGAGCACTACCTCGAGTCGATGCAGAGCCTCTACGCCCCGTTCGCGATCGTCGCGCCGTCGACGCGGATCGACCCCGGCAAGCTTGAGGGATCCGCGTTCGGCCACCGGGTCGTCGTCATCGACCGGTTCGACGAGGACAGCGCGGTGCCGACGGTGACCGTCGACAGCACGCGTGGGATCGAGCTCGCCTTCCACCACCTGACCGAGCTCGGGCACCGGTCGATCGGCTACGTGTCCGGGATCGTGGGCACCCATACGGCCGCGGACCGGCGAGCGGCCTTCGAACGGTTCTCCGCCGAGCGGGGACCGGCGCGCGCCTGCTCGGTCAGGGGCGAGGCCCCGGCGCGAGTGCGCGGGCCGCGGCGGAGTACGCCGCCTCGGACGACCGACCCAGCGCAATCATCGCGGCCAACGACGTCGTCGCGTTCGCGCTGGTGGGCGAGCTCGCACGGCGCGGGGTCCGTGTGCCGGACGACGTGTCGGTGATCGGGTTCGACGGTCTGGACCTCGGAGCGAGGTCCAACCCGCGGCTCACGACGATCCGCCAGCCCATCGACGCGATGGGGGAGATCGCGTTGCAGCTCGCGTCGCGGCTGATCGCCGGCGATCCCGCCGAGCACATCGTGCTCGAGCCGTCTCTCCTGGTGCGGGACTCGACGAGAGCAGTGACATCGTGACCTCGTCGACGGGGGTCGCGGACCTGGTCACCTGGGTGGACCACGTCGCGCTCACCGTGCCCGACCTCGACGAGGGCGTCGCTTTCTTCCGTGACGTCTTCGGCGCCGAGGAGCTCTACCGGTCCCGGCGCGGTCCGGACCCCGACTTCATGCCCGAGCACTTCGGCGTGCCCCCGGACGCGCACCTCGAGCTGGCGATGCTGCGCATGCCGCCCAACCTCAACCTGGAGCTCTTCCAGTGGTGGTCGGCGGACGCGCGGGCGGACCGGCCCCGCCACTGCGATCCGGGCGGCCACCACCTCTGCTACTCGGTGACCGACGTCGACGAGGCGATCGCACGGCTCGAGGCGGTCCCCGGGGTTCGGGTTCTCGGTGGCCGCAAGGAGGTCGGCGGCGACAGCCCGAGGGTCGCGGGGAACCGCTGGACGTATGTCACCACCCCCTGGGGCCTGCTGATCGAGCTCGTGGACCGGTCGCGCGTGCGTCACCCACCCGACCTCATCGGGCCTGCGGACGAGCGGGCGGCCGGACCTGACCACGACACGAGGATGACGGACGGATGAGAATCGCAGGACACACGCTGGGCACGCCCCACCTCGACCTCCCGGAGGCGCTCGAGCTCTTCCGTGGGGCGGACCTCGACGCCGCGGAGGTGATCTGCCAGGTCGACTATCCGGCGGCGATCGTTCCCGCGGACCGCAGCTCGGTACGGCGCGCGGCGCGCGCCGCAGACGCGACCGGGGTCGAGATCGTCGCCCTGACCCCCTACACCACGGCCATCAACGCCCTCGCGGCGAGCGTGCGGACCGACGCCGTCGACGAGCTGCGCGCGGCTGTCGACGCGGCGGCCGAGCTCGGGGCGACGCGCGTCCGCGTCTACGGGGGAGTGGCAGGAGGGGCGGTCGGACCACGACCGCCACTGGTCGGCGCTCGTCGAGTCGATGGTGGAGCTCTCCGACCACGCCGAGGGCACGGACGTCGTGCTCTGCGTCGAGAACCACTTCGGGACCATGACCCGGACGGCGGAGACGACGGCGCGCTTGGTGCGGGAGGTCTCGTCGCCGCGCGTCCGCGTGCTCTACGACCAGGCGAACCTGACCTTCACCCATGACGAGGACTATCACGAGGCGCTCGCCGTACAGGGAGACCTGGTAGCGCACGTGCACGTGAAGGATCTCGTCTTCAAGGATGCGTCGCGGCCCTTCGTCGCGAGCGAGACGGCGCGGGTCCGCGAGGACGAGCGCGCCGTTACCTCACGTGTGGTCGGCGACGGGATCGTCCCGTGGGGGAGCATCCTCGGAGAGCTCGCGGGCCTCGGATACGACGGGCTGCTCTCGATCGAGTACGAGTACCGGTGGCATCCACAGGATCTGGAGGCGCCCGCCGTGGGCTTCGCGCGCTCGGCCGACGTATTGCGAGGCTTCCTCGCGGCGGTGCGTGAGGGAGCCCGATGAGCCGGCTGAAGGTCGGTGTCGTCGGCGCCGGGAACATCGCGTCGGTGGCGCAGCTGCCCACGCTCGTTGCTCGTGACGACGTCGAGCTGACGACGCTCGTGTCGCGACGTCTCGACCCTGAGCCGTTGCGCCGACGATGGGGTTCGTCGCCGTCAGCCCGACGGTCGAGGAGGCCGTCGCCGCGCACGAGCTCGACGCCCTCTTCGTCCTGACCCCGAGGTCCGCGCACGCTCACGCGGTGGAGGTCGCGCTCGCGGCGGGCCTCGACGTGTTCTGCGAGAAGCCGCTGGCGCCGACCACGGCCGAGGCGGCTCGCCTCGCCGACCTCGCCGAGGCAGCCAACCGGGTCCTCATGGTCGGCTTCAACCGCAGGTTCGCACCCACCTATGTGGCCGGGCACGAGGCCTTCGGTCGCGGCGGGGCACGCATCTGCGTCGCGCAGAAGAATCGGGCGGGCTCGGAGTACCGTGCCACGTTCGAGAACGCCGTCCACATGGTCGATCTCCTGCGCTGGTACTGCGGCGGCGAGGTCGAGTCCGTGAGCGCTCGGGCGTACGGTGACGACCCCTGGCAGGAGGAGGGGCTGTCGGCGCACGTGCGCTTCGCGAACGGCAACACCGGCGTGCTTGTCGCAGCGCGTGACGCGGGTGCCTGGTCGGAACGGCTTGACGCGCACGGCGGCGGTGTGAGCGTGCACGTCGAGGCACCCGACGTGGTCGCGGTCACGCGCGACGGCGCGACGTCGGTGCGGTCGATGTCGCCCGAGGCGTTCGGCTGGGCGACAGCGACCGAGACGTTCGGGTTCGCCGCGGCGGTCCGTCACTTCCTCGACCGGGTCCGCGATCGCGGCGAGCCCCTCACCAGCGGGCGGGAGGCGGTGCGCACGCAGGAGCTGCTCGACATGATCCTGACGGAGGCCGGCCTGCCTACGACGGAGCAGCCCGGTCGCGTCTGGCGGAGCCGTGCGCGGCGCTGAGTCCGACCACGGCCCCGCGACCGCGGGGCCCGACGAACGAGGAGATGGACGGATGAGCGGCAGGAACGGCCAGGTCGTCCTGGTGACGGGCGCGGCGGGCGGCATCGGGCAGGACGTGGTCCGGACCCTTCGGGACGAGGGCGCGGTGGTGATGGAGGCCGATCTTGGGGTCGGTGAGGGACCGGACTCGATGCACCTCGACGTGACGGACGAGGGATCGTGCCGGGACGTGGTGCGGCGGACCGTCGAGCGGCACGGGAGGATCGACGCGCTCGTGCACGCCGCCGGCGTGCTCGGCGCCACGCCGGACCCGTTCGAGACGACCACGGCCGAGTTCGAGCGCGTGCTCGGGATCAACACGGTCGGCACGTTCACCATGGCTCGCGAGGTGGGTGCGGCGATGCGTGCCGCCGGTCACGGCGGCACGATGCTCTTCTTCTCCTCCGTGGCCGCCAAGGAGGCCCGCACCGACTACATGCCCTACAACGTCAGCAAGATCGGCGTGCTGCACGTGATGTTCTCGTTCGCCGGGATCCTCGGACCCGACGGGATCTCCGTCAACGCGGTCTGCCCCGGTCCGGTGAACACGGCGATGTGGGCGCAGAAGGCGGCGGACGCCGGCGAGGCCGACGCCGCCCGGCGTGCTCGTGCGGCGCAGCTGCCGATGAGGCGGTTCGCCGAGCCGCGCGAGGTCACGGAGGCGGTCCTGTTCCTGACGGACCCGGCGCACCGTTACATCACCGGCGTGAGCCTCGACGTCGCCGGGGGAGCGCACCTGGGCATGGGATCCTGAGGCGCGCGCACGTGGCGGTCGGGGCTGCGATCAGCTCCTGACGTACCGGTCCGTCGTGGACGTCGTCGCCCGCAGCGAGACGCTGCCGCCGTAGACCACCTCGAGCCAGCCCGTGCGCCGCAGGACGTCGGTGCGGACCGTCGCGGAGCTCACCCCGTCGCGGGTGCGCACCGGGGCGCTTCCGACCGTCCGTCCGTCGACCGTCAGCGTCACCCTTCCGGTGGGGGGACCGAGCCCGGCCCGGCCAGCCGGACCGTCACGGTGGCGCGTTCGCCCTTCCGGAGGTGCCCGGAGCCGACGGCGACCCGCGTGATCCGGACCGTGCCCTTCGTCACCCGGAGGGTCGCCGTCGTCGTGGCCGCGGTCGTCACGACCGGATCGGTAGGCACGAACCGCACTGCGAGGTGATGGCTCCCGACCGCGAGGGTCCGCGGCAGCGCGACGATGGCGATGCCCCGCGCGCCGAGGCGGGCCGTGCCGAGCGTGGTGCGGCCCTCGCGGACCGTCACCGTGCCGCGCGGCACGACCCCGTGGGCCGCGCTCGCCGTGACCAGGACCGACGCCTTCTCGCCGTAGCCGGTGCGCTGCGCCGTCGCGTGCAGCCTGGTCCGTGCGGGTGCGGTGACCGGCAGCCCGTCGGCGCCGACGCGGGTCCCGTCGACGGTGAGCGTGCCGTCGTGGTTCACGGTGACCTTCGCCGCCATCGCGGCTGCGAGGTCGAGCCGCTGGTAGCTGCCCGCGCCGGACTCGTCGTCCAGCACGTAGCCCGACGGGACTTCGGTGGCGGCCAGGACTGTCCGGCGCTGGGCCGCGGTGAGGTCGGGGAACGCGCTCAGGAGCAGGTTCTCCGCGCCCTGCGGGACCGACGGAGCCTTGTCCGTCGCTGCGACCTGCGGGAACCCGTACGTGAGGCGCTCGTGGTAGACGCTCAGGGCGTCGGACGTCGGGAGGTACTGCTGCTGCCCGGCGATGCACGCCGTGAGCGTGCTGCCGGCCCCGACCTCCCGGCACTTCTGCGCGAGGACCGACTGCAGCTCGGTCCGCGCCGCGGTGAGCAGGGTGCGGTAGCCCGCGTCCGACCAGCGCCTCGTCGTCGTATCCTCCCCGACGATCCGGCCTCCCATGATGTCGGTCGGGTAGTGGAAGGCGAGCACGATGCGGTTGTTCCCGTACTCGGACGCGCGCGCGAGGATCTGCGGCGCGAGCTGGGGAAGGAGAGTCGCGAGCGTGATCCCCTGCGAGTAGCCGTGCGAGGTGTGGCCGCTCGGGAACGACCCGTCGCCCGCGAGACCGGCGTAGCCGCCCGCGCTGTCCCACTGCTTGATCAGGCCGCCGTCGGAGGTGAAGCCCATCCGCACGAACGGCCGCTTGTACTGGTAGCTGTTCTTCGCGGTCTGGTAGCTGTCACCCGACGACGACGTCGCCTTCTCGACGCGGTAGGAGAGCAGGGCCTTGGTCTTCGGCAGTTCGTCGTCGGCGAGCGCCTGAGTGTACAGGGGGCCGAGGACGCTGCCGAGGCCGTCCGCCATCGTCTGGTGCGGGCTGTGCGCGCCGTCGTCGAGCGCCTTGACGACCTGCGGGTCGCTCTTGCTCGTGTAGGCGTTGTTGATCTCGACCACCTTCGTGTCGTCGAGCGCCTGGAGGTCGTCCACGGTGGTGCCCGTCGGGTAGATGGTGTTGGGACCCATGATGCTGGGGGTCTGCTCGGCGTCCGTGAAGGACCGCAGGAGCCACGTGTCGTAGTCCGCGCCGTCCGGGGCCGCGGGGAGCGTGTCCGAGGCGTAGGTCGGGGCGAGCTGGTCGGTGGTGAACCCCGTGGCCGCGGTGGACGGCGCCAGGTTGAGCCCGAAGTAGGCGTCAGAGCTCGTGCTGTTGCACTGGTGGACCTCGACCGCGAGCGTGTTCGTGCCCGCGACGAGGTCGGCGGCCTGGACGGTGAACGTGCTGGTGACGGGGTCGCCCCCACCTGCGGTGCCGTCGGGCGTCTCGTACTGGAGGTTGCTCGTGACCTTGTCGTCGTTCCAGCCGGCGATCCGCTCGCCGTTGAGGTAGACGGTCGCTGTGTCGTCGTAGGTCAGGGTGCCGACGAGGTCCGGCAGCGAGCGGAGGGCGTCTGCGTCGAGGGTGAACGTGGTCCGGAAGAAGTACGCGGGGACGTCCGGCGCCGCGGAGCCGTCGGTGTACAGGCGGAGCTTGGTCGTCACGGGGTAGCCGGAGCCGAGGGCGGTCCCCGTGCCCTTGACGCCGAAGGGGCCACTCGCGTCCCTCCAGCCGTCGCCCAGGGTGGCGTCCGTCCGTGTCCAGGCGGTCCGGTCCGTGGCGCTCCCCGCGGGATCGACGTTCCCGGCGTCCAGGTAGGTCCAGGTGGTCGACCCGTCGACGAGCGGCCGGCCGAGCCGCACCTGGTCGATCCAGCCCTCGAGCGGTCCGGCGTGGGCGTCGTCGTCCGCGTAGCCCAGGAGCAGCTCGGTCACGTGCTTGCCCGCGAGCTCCGCGAGGCTGACGGTGACCTCGTCCCACCGTCCCGGAGCGGGCGTCGTCGTCGCCGGTGCGGTGAACCGGTGGGGCGAGCCGCCGTCGACATCGGTGTAGGCGACGTCGACCGTGGTGTGCGCGGACGCTGCATCGGTCGGCCGGACGAGGTAGGTCAGATCGGTCGTGGAGCCCACGGGGACGTCGAGACCGGACTGGAGCACGACCGTCGACGCGGCCTTGCCGTCGGCGAGCACGTCGGCCGACCACCGGACCGCGCGCGTGCCGGCCCCGCCTGGCACCGTGTCGGCATTCTCCACGGACGCGCCGAGCGGGGCCGTGCCAGTCGTGTCCTGGCTGCGGAGCGTCCAGTCCGCGATCTGGGTGTTGGCGTTCTTCGCTGCGCCGCCCGCGTTGGCGGTCACGCGGAGCTGGTAGTAGCGGTACGACGCCGGCTGCTCGACGTGGTAGAAGCGGGTCAGGCCGTTCGAGGCAAACGTCTGGTCCGTCCGTGTGTCCACGGTCTGCCACCCGGACGAGCCGGGGTCGGCCGCGACGGCCGCGTCGTCGGTACCGAGCACGGTCCAGGACCTCGGGTCCCGTTCGGGGAACGTGGCGCTGTCGCCGCCGGCGGTGACGGCGTACGTCGTGACCCGCGCGCTGGTGGCGAGCGTGTAGACCACGGACAGCGGCGACGTCTCGGACGGGGCACCGGACCCGGCCGCGTACCACTTGGTCGAGGGGTCGCGGTCGGCGAGGCTCTGGACGTGCTCGGTCGTGCTCTCGGCGTTCGCGTGCGCGGAGACGACCGAGGTGATCGACGACGACGGGACGAGTTGGTCTCCTCGCACCTCGACGGTGCTCCCGGCCGCCGGGAACCCGGCTGGCTGGGGCGTCCCGGTCTCGTACGAGGCCGACCAGTAACCGCCGGCCGTCAGGGCGGTCGGGGTGCTGGCGGCCGCCTCCGCCGGCGCGGCGACCAGAGCGCCGGCGAGCCCCAGGCCTAGCGCGGTGGCCAAGGCGCCCGCGCGCCGGAGCGTGCGGCCCCCGAGGGCGCGGGGAGCGCGGGTGGATGGTGTCCGGTGCGACTTCATCAGGGCATCTCCGTCTCGACGTTGGGCGGGGCTACGCCAGGTGCGTCGTGCGCAGCGCAGGTGAAGCGGGGAGCGGCTGTCACTGAGCTCGACGACGAACTGCAACGTGACAACGCTGTCACGATGATGGTCGACCCCATCCGATACGTCAACGCCTGAAGCGGTAGGCTGGCGCGACCATCGGGAGCGCGGGAGAGGCAGGGCTCAATGGGCGCGGACGGCACCGAGAGCGGCGTCAGGGCGGACCAGCACGACGGCGCGAGCGCCGCGACGAGCACGGGGCGACGACCGACGCTGGCCGACGTCGCCGAACGCGCCGGCGTGAGCCTCAAGACCGCGTCCCGGGTCATGAACGGCGAGCGCTACGTCGCGGAGCAGACCCGCGAACGCGTCCTGGGCGTCGCCGACGACCTCGGGTTCCGCCTGAACCCGATGGCCAGCCTGCTCAAGCGCGGCGTGGTCCCTGGTGTCGTCGCGTTCATCACGGGCGACCTCGCGAACCCCTTCTACTCGGTGATGGCGAAGGGCGTGGAGCAGGAGGTCCGGGCGCTCGGGCTCCAGCTGACGATCGCGAGCTCGGACGAGGACCCGGACGCGGAGGTCACGCTCGTCGACGAGTTCGCGCTGCGCCGGGTCCGCGGACTCATCCTGACCTCGACGCTGACGTCCCACGCGTCGTTCGCCGACGTCCAGGAGCGTGGTGTCCCCATCGTCTTCGTCGACCGTCCACCGGCGGGCATGGACGCGGACGCGTTCCTCCTGGACAACTACGGGGGCACGCGGGCCGCCGTCGAGCACCTGCTCGCGGCCGGGCATCGTCGGATCGCGTACGTGGGCGACTACGCGCGCCTGCATCCGCAGCGCGAGCGGCAGCGTGCGTTCGGCGACGCGATGGAGGCCGCGGGCGTCGTGGACTGGCGCGCACTCGTCCGCGAGGGCGCGCACGACGCCGAGTCCGCGGCCGAGGCGGTCAAGGCGCTGCTCGTGGACGACCCGGACGCCACCGCCGTGTTCTCCGCCAACAACCGCATCACGACCGGCGTGCTGCACGCGATGGCCGAGGTCGCCCCGAGCTTGCGCTCGTCGGCTTCGACGACTTCGACCTCGCCGACCTGCTGGGCGTGACGACCGTGTCCTACGACCCCGCTGAGATCGGGCGGCAGGCCGCCCGCGCGCTGCTCGCGCGGCAGGGCCGTCGGGTCGAGGACCCGCAGACGTGGGTGCTTCCCACGCGCCTGGTCGCCCGCGGCTCGGGTGAGCGTCCGCCCGCCTCCTGACGCGCCGCGCACCGACCCGGCGTGCGCGGCCCACTCGACGAGGGACGGCCGGCTGCGGCCGTGACGGCTCGCCCCTGTTGACACCCTCCTTCGGGCTGTCTACTGTCTGGCTTGACTGACAGCGATGTCAGAGGGGCGCAGCCCGTGCGGGCCGCACCGGATCGAACGTCATTGACGACGGACCCCAGGAGTCGAGGATGAGCCTGCAGTTCAGCGATGCCGGGCGGCCGCCCGGTCGCACCCGGAGACGAGCGGTCTCCGCCGCCCGCGTCGGTACCGTGAGCGCGGTCAGCGCCGCTCTGGTCGCTACGCTCGGCGGCCTGGTCGCACCCGCAGCCCACGCCGACGACGCCCCGCCGGGGGCACGTTCGCGTCGTCGTTCGAGCAGGGCGACGCCGCCCCGCTGCTCAGCACCGCGTTCAGCGACCCGGTCAACGTCACCGGGGCGCGGTACGCGAACGGGAGCCTGCTCCCGCACGTCACCGGGGTGACGGCGTCGGGCGAGAACCCGCCGTCGGAGACCGCAGTCAAGGCCGCCGACGCCGACAGCTCCACCAAGTGGCTCGTCCGGACCAACACCGGCTGGCTGCAGTACCAGCTCGACGCCGCGCAGACGGTCAAGCAGTACACGATCACCTCGGCCAACGACTCGCCCACGCGCGACCCCCAGGCGTGGACCGTCCAGGGCTCCACGGACGGGAAGACCTGGGTCGACGTCGACAGCCAGACCGGCCAGACGTTCTCCGACCGCTTCGTGACGAACACGTACACCGTCGCGAACCCCGGCTCCTACGCGTACTACCGGCTCAACATCACCAAGAACAGCGGCGACAGCCTCATCCAGCTCGGCGACTGGGACATCCTCGACGGGACCGACAACCCCGTCCCCGCGAGCCCCATGCACACCGAGGTCGGCGCGGGGCCCGTGTCGTCGCCCACGGCCAAGACGAAGGCCGGCTTCAGCGGGACGCAGGCGCTGTTCTACTCCGGCTCGCACCTCGCCGACGGCACGGCGTCCTCGACGGACGTCCTCTACTCCGACGTCGACATCCCGATCGGCTCCGACAGCGAGCTGTCCTACACCGTCTTCCCGACGATGAACCCGAGCGACCTCGAGTACCCGGCCACGTACGTCGCCGTCGACCTCCAGCTCGACGACGGCACGCTCATGTCCGCGAAGGACCTGACCGACCAGTACGGTTTCGGCGCCGACGCCAAGGACCAGGGCCGCGAGAAGGCGCTCTACGCGGACCAGTGGAACAAGGTGCGCGTCGACCTGTCGTCGCTCGCCGGCCGCCACATCACGAAGATCCTGCTCTCGTACGACAACCCGGGCGGCACCGCGAAGACCGTGTTCTCGGGCTGGCTCGACGACGTCGACGTCCAGCACGCCACGACGATCGACGGTTCGAGCCGCACGAACTACGTCGACACGCGCCGCGGCACGAACGCGAGCGGCAGCTTCTCGCGCGGGAACAACATCCCCGCGACGGCCGTCCCGAACGGCTTCAACTTCTTCACCCCGATGACCGACGCGAGCTCGCAGAGCTGGCTCTACAACTACGCGTCGAGCAACGACGCGAAGAACCTGCCCGTCCTGCAGGCGATCGGCATCTCGCACGAGCCGAGCCCTTGGATGGGTGACCGCGACCAGCTCGCGATCATGCCGTCGCTCGCGACCGGGACCCCGACGCCGGCCTGTCGGCCCGCGGGCTCGAGTTCTCGCACGACGACGAGACGGCGCAGCCCGACCTGTACTCGGTGAAGTTCACCGACGGGATCCAGGCCGAGGTCACGCCGTCCGACCACGCCGGCGTGTACCGCTTCACGTTCCCGTCAGGCGCCGCGAGCGGCACGGCGATCGTCGACCAGGTGGCCGGCACGTCGTCGCTCAAGGTCGCCGCGGACGGCACCGTGAGCGGCTGGGTCGACGGCGGCAGCGGGCTCTCCGCAGGCGCGAGCCGGATGTTCGTGTACGGGCAGTTCGACCGCGCCCCGAGCGCCGTCGGCACCGCGACCGGCCGCACGACGGCCCAGTTCGCGCGGTTCGACACGTCGTCCGACAGCTCGGTCGAGCTCCGGATCGCGACGTCGTTCATCTCGCTCGACCAGGCCAAGCACAACGCCGACCTCGAGGTCACGGGCCAGTCGTTCGACCAGGTCCGCAGCGCGGCCCAGAAGCAGTGGAACGACCGGCTCGGCGTGATCGACGTCCCGGACGCGACGCAGGTGCAGAAGATCAACCTGTACTCCGACCTGTACCGCCTCAACCTGTACCCGAACTCGCAGTCCGAGAACACCGGGACCGCCGACGCTGCGAAGTGGCAGTACGCCAGCCCCGTCTCGGCCAAGAGCGGCACGGCCACCGACACGGCGACGAACGCCAAGGTCGTCGATGGGAAGATCTTCGTCAACAACGGGTTCTGGGACACGTACCGCACCGTCTGGCCGCTGTACTCGTTCCTCTACCCGGACGTCGCGACCGAGCTCGTGAACGGGTTCGTTCAGCAGTACCGCGACGGCGGCTGGATCGCCCGCTGGTCCTCGCCGGGCTACGCCGACCTCATGACGGGCACGAGCTCCGACGCGTCGTTCGCGGAGTCGTACCTGTCCGGCGCGATCCCGACGGACCTCGCGCTCGAGGCGTACGACGCGGCCGTGAAGAACGCGACCGTGCTCCCGACGTCGAACGCGGTGGGCCGCAAGGGCCTCGACACGTCCGAGTTCATCGGCTACACCTCGAACGCCACGGGCGAGAGCGTCTCGTGGGGCCTCGAGGGGTACATCAACGACTTCGCGATCGGGAAGATGGCCGAGAAGCTGGCCGCCGACCCCGAGACCCCGAAGTCGCGCGTCGCCGAGCTCACGCAGGAGGCGTCGTACTTCACCAAGCGGGCCACGAACTACGTCAACATGTTCGACCCGGCCGTGAACTTCTTCCAGGGCAAGACGCCGGCAGGCACGTTCGCCAAGGACCCGTTGACGTACGACCCGACCCAGTGGGGCGGGGACTACACCGAGACGGACGGCTGGAACTTCGCGTTCCACGCGCCGTACGACATCGACGGCCTCGCCGCGCTGTACGGCGGCACGGACGGCCTGCTGAAGAAGCTCGACACCTTCTTCTCGACCCCCGAGAAGGGCACCTACGGCATCCACGAGGCCAAGGAGGCCCGTGACGTCCGGATGGGCCAGCTCGGCATGAGCAACCAGGTCTCGCACCACATCCCGTACCTGTACGCGGCGGCCGGCGAGCCGTCCAAGACGCAGGCGGCGGTCCGCGAGATCACCCAGCGGCTGTTCGTGGGGTCTGAGATCGGGCAGGGCTACCCGGGCGACGAGGACAACGGCGAGATGTCGTCGTGGTACGTCTTCTCGGCCCTCGGCTTCTACCCGCTCGCGCTCGGCTCCGGCCAGTACACGATCGGCTCGCCGCTCTACAGCGACGCCACCGTCCACCTCAAGGGCGGCGACCTCACGATCAAGGCGGCGAACAACAGCAAGCAGAACGTGTACGTGAAGTCGGTCAGCCTGAACGGCAAGGCGCTCGACGGGGTGAACCTCGACGAGTCCGCGCTCAAGGACGGCGGCACGCTCACGTTCGACATGAGCGCCACGCCGACCTCGTGGGGCGAGCGCACGAGCGACACGGGCGTGCGCACGCCGGAGGTCGACGGGACCAAGCCGTCCTACGGCGACACGTCCTCCGACGACGGCACGGACACGAGCTCGCTCGTGGACGACAACTCCCGCAGCGCCGTGACGTTCTCCTCGGCGACGCCCACGGTCACGTGGTCGTCGACGAGCGGGCCGGTCGCGGTCGCGTCCTACACGCTCACCAACGGGGCGAACGGCTCCACGCCCACCGCCTGGACCCTCGAGGGCTCCAACGACGGCGAGAGCTGGACGGCGCTCGACACCCGGACGGACCAGAAGTTCGCCTGGGCGACGCAGACCCGGCCGTTCACGGTCGCGAAGCCGACGCTGTACTCCCAGTACCGGCTGCACGTCACCGCGACGAGCGACGGCAGCGCGCCGACGCTCGCCGAGCTCGAGCTGCTCGTCGACACGACGGTGCAGTCCGACACGTTCGCCCTGTACCCGGGCAAGAAGCTCGCCGGCAAGGTCGGGACCTCGTTCACGGGCGCGTACGCGACCGTGACCGGCGGCACCTCGACCGACCCGAAGGACTTCACCGCCACCGTCGACTTCCTCGACGGCAACGGGCCGCAGGCGGCCACCGTCACCAAGTCGGGCCTCGGCGCGCTCCAGATCACGGCACCGCACACGTTCGACAAGGCCGGCGTCTACACGGCGCGGGTCTGGGCGAAGCAGGGCGACAAGCAGGCCTCCGAGCCCGTCACGGTCACGGTGTCGCGTGACGACTCCCTGGTCGGCGCGTACTCGATCACCTGCTTCACGACGCTCGGCGCCGGCATCAGCGGCGACTGCGACGGGAACGGGTACACGTTCGACGCCGCGTCGCTCGCGACCAAGGGCTACGTGCCCGGCACCATGGTCGCGGTGCCCGGCACGGACCTGACGTTCGACCTCCCGAAGGTCGCGGCGGGCAAGCCTGACACCGCGGTGGCGAAGGGTCAGCGCATCGCGCTCGACCTCGGGACCGGTGCCACGCAGCTCTCCGTCATCGGGACGGCGAACGAGACGGCGCAGCACGGGACGGCGACGCTGACGTTCACCGACGGCAGCACGCAGGACTTCGCCATCGACTACGGCGACTGGGTCGGCGCGGCGAAGAGCCCGCAGTTCGGGAACATCGCCGTGGCGCTCTCCGACGACCGGCTCAAGGGCTCGGGCGCCGGCGACAACCAGGCCGCCGCGGTCTTCTCGACCGCACCGGTCGACATCCCGGCAGGCAAGACGGTCGCGTCGATCACCCTGCCCGACCAGGAGAACGGTCTCGGCGACGGCCTGATCCACGTCGTCGCGATCGCCTCGAACGGGCAGCGCACCACGCACCCGGCCCTCGCGGCCGAGGGCACGGACGTCGCCCAGCAGGCCACCGGCCAGGAGTTCACCGCGGCGCTCGCCACGGTGACCGGCGGGCTCGGCGGCCAGGACACGGCGACCGTCAACTGGGGCGACGAGACCCCCGTCGACGCCGCCGAGGTCGCGGACGGCACCGTCACCGGCACGCACACCTACGCGCAGGCCGGCACCTACACCGTCTCGGTGACCGTCGACGACGGCGAGAAGAGCGTCGTCGCGACCACGAAGGTCGTCGTCAAGACGGAGTACCACGCGGCCCTCGCCGTCACCCCGGCGAAGGTCCACCCCGGTGGCATCGTGACGATCAAGGGCACCGGCTTCGAGCCGGGCGAGACGGTCGACGTGACGCTCAGCGCCACACCGGTCGCCACCTCGGCCCGCTCGCTCGCCGCCCAGCCGGGCGTCGTCGCCGACAAGGGCGGGTCCTTCACCACCACGAAGACCATCCCGGCCAAGGCGGACGACGGGACCTACCCGGTGCTCGCCGTCGGGCGCGACTCGCAGGCGTCCGCGACGGCGAGCGTCGTCGTCGAGCACGCGAAGAAGGCGTCGTCGGTGACCCTGAGCGTGAACGCGACCAAGGTCACGCTCGGTGACCCGGTCAAGCTCACCGCGGACGTCACGAACCACGCGACCGGTGCCGTCGAGTTCTTCGACGGGACGACGTCGCTCGGGCTGGTCGCGATCGTCGGTCACAAGGCGCGGCTGACGCTCGACACGGTCGGGGTCGGCACGCACGCCTACAGTGCGCGCTACGCCGGTGACGACGTGTACGCCGGCAGCACGAGCAAGACCGTCAAGGTGACGGTCGCCAAGGCGCACACCGCGGTGGGTGTCCCGGCCTTCTCGAAGCCGTCGCAGGTCTACGGCTCGAGCAAGGTCGCGAAGGTGACCGCGTGGGTCACCGGCGCCACCAACGGCACCGTGACGTTCCGCAGCGGCTCCACGGTGCTCGGCCACGCCAAGGTCGAGCGGAGCGGCTGGGGCTACCGAGCGGTGGCAACCCTGTCGTCGACGCTCAGGCCGGGCACCTACCGGGACGTCGTGGCCGTGCTCGGGGCGACCGGGACGGCCGACGGCGCGGCGTCGCGACCCTCGCACACGCCGTTCCGCGTCGCGAAGGCCACGACCGCGGTCGACGTGACCGGTTCGTCGTTCCGGTCGGGGACCCACCCGACGGTCAAGGTCCGGGTCGCGAAGCTCTCCAATGGCGCCTGGCCGGTGGGGACCGTCGAGATCCGGGTCGACGGCGACACGGTCAAGAGCGTCAAGCTCACGTCGGCCGACGAGGGCCGCGCGACCATCACGCTGCCGCGGACGTACACGCGGATCATCACGGTCAAGGCGGTCTTCACACCGTCCTCGGAGTACGTCGAGAAGGCCACGTCGCCGGCGGTGCGGCTCACCGCCCACCGCTGACGACGTAGCCCCACCACCGCTGTGGGCATCCGTTCGGCTGGTCCGGCTCTCGCCGGGACAGCCGCACGGATGCCCACAGCGCTTTTCCGGGGTGTGGGTCGCGTCTGGCAGGATCGACCGTGATGACCGAGACCACGCCCGCCACCCGTCCCTTCCAGGTCGACCTCCGTGGCGTCGTCGACCTCCTGGGCCGGCACCTGTACTCCGGGCCGCGCGTGTACCTGCGTGAGCTCGTCCAGAACGCCCGCGACGCCGTCCGCGCCCGCGCGGACCTCGAGCCCGACGGCGCGGGCCGCCCGTGGGAGGTGCGCATCCACCCGACCGGCGGTCCGGGCGGCGTGCTGCGCGTCGTCGACGACGGCGCCGGGCTGACCGCGGCCGAGGTCGGGGACCTCCTGGCGACCGTCGGGCGCAGCTCCAAGCGCGACCTGCTCGACCTGCCGCGCGAAGGGCTCCTCGGCCGGTTCGGGATCGGCCTCCTGAGCTGCTTCATGGTGACCGACGAGATCGTCGTGCGGTCGCGCTCGGCCACGGGTGCTCCGCCCGTCGAGTGGGTCGGCAGCGCGGAGGGCACGTTCTCCGTGCGCGAGCTGACCGGCGACGAGGCGGCCGGGGTCCCCGTCGGCAACGAGGTCCGGCTCACCGCCCGGCCCGACGACGTCGCCCTCCTCGACCACGACGGCGCGCTCGGCCTCGCACGCACGTACGCGCGGTTCCTCGACGTGCCGGTCCGGGTCGAGCGGCCCGACGGCGCCTGGGAGACCGTCACGCAGGAGCCGGTGTTCGCGGCCACGGGGGAGCGGCGGGCCGACCTCGCCGAGCAGGTCCGCGCGTTCGGGCGCGACCTCGTCGGAGCCGAGCCGTTCGACGCGATCGAGCTCTCCGTCCCCGCGACCGGCACGCGCGGCACCGCCTACGTCCTGCCGTTCGCGCCGCCGCCCGGGGCACGGCAGGCGAGCGTCGTGCACCTCGGCGGCATGCTCCTCGACGAGCGCTGGGACGGGCTGCTGCCCGACTGGGCGTTCTTCGTCCGGGCCGTCGTCGACACGACCGGTCTGCGCCCCACCGCGTCCCGCGAGGCGCTCGTCGAGGACGACGCGCTCGAGCACACGCGGGCCGAGCTCGGCGCCGCCGTGCGCCGCTGGGTCCTCGACCTCGGGCTGCGCCGACCCGCGCGGCTCGCCGAGTTCGTGGCGGTGCACGAGCGCTCGCTCAAGGGCCTCGTCGTGCACGACGACGAGCTCGCCTCGTTCGTCCTGCGCTGGCTCCGCCTCGAGACGTCCGTGGGCGTGCTCACGGTCGACGAGCTCGTCACCCGGTACCCCGAGGTCCGCTACACCGAGACCGTCGACGAGTTCCGGCAGGTCGCCGCGCTCGCCCCGCCGGACCGGCCCGTCGTCAACGGCGGCTACGTCCACGACGCCGACGTGGTGCGGCGCCTGCCCGACGTCTTCGACGGCGTGCGCGTCGCGCGCGCGACCGTCGAGGACGCGCTCGACGCCCTCGACGTGCCCCCTCTCGACGACCGCGCCACCGTCGCCCGGCTCGAGGACCGCGCGGGCACCGTCCTGGACGCCGTCGGGTGCGACGTCGTCGTGCGCCGGTACGAGCCCGCGGACGTGCCCGCCCTGTACCTGGCGGGCCGCGACGCGCTGCGCGCGGTCGACCGCGGGGCCGCGCGCCGGGTCGCGCCGAGCCTGTGGGCGGGCGTGCTCGGCAAGGCGTCGGAGGCCGCGCCGGGCGGCGGTCCCGCGGCGCCCACCCGGCCCCGGCTCTGCCTCAACTGGTCCAGCCCGCTCGTCCGGACCCTCGCCGCGACCGACGACGACGCCGTCCTCGCCCGGACCGCCCAGCTCCTGTACGTGCAGGCGCTGCTCGCCGGGCACCGGCCGCTGCGGCCGGGAGACCGCGCGCTGCTCACCGGCGCACTGACCGACCTCGTCCAGCTCAGCGCCGCGCACTGAGCCGCACCCCGCACCCGACGACGCACCGCACCGAACCGAAGGAATGACCGCAACCATGACGACGCACGCCTCCGACGCCGAGGCCGCCGGACGCCGGATCGACGCCCTGCTCGAGGAGGTCGACCAGACGCCGTTCGGGCCGCACGAGCGCGCGCTGCTCGACCAGGCGCTCGCGCTCGCCGTCGAGGGGAGGACGAGGTCCGGGAGTACCGCGCCCGCATGCGCCTCACCGCGTCGGCGAACATGACGGGGGACACCGACACGGTGCTGTCGTCGTTCGCGTGGTGCGTGGGCATGCACGACCGGGACCCCGAGCGCTTCCCGACGTCGGGCCCCGAGATCGGCGGGGACCTGCTGTGGCACTACAAGTGGATGTCGGGCGCGCTGTCCCTCAACCCGGTCTTCCCGGCCGAGCAGATCCACGCGGTCCTCGACGACATGGCGCAGCGGTACGACCGGGCCGGGGTGGGGCGCAGCGGCGTCGTGATGGCGCGCTTCGGCGCGGCCGCGGCGAACGGCTGGGCCGACGAGGCCGAGGCCGCGTACGCCGAGCTGCAGGTCACCCCCGACGACGAGTACAGCCACTGCGACGCGTGCGTGCGCTCCGAGACCGCGGACTGGCTCGCCGCGGTCGGGCGGGAGGACGAGGCGCTGCGCCTGTACGACGAGATGGTCACCGAGGGGTACGCGTGCGGCGAGGAGCCCGAGCGGGCGCTGTCGCAGGCGCTCGTCCCGATGCTGCGGGCGGGCCGGTTCGACGACGCCCGCGCCGCGCACCTGCGCAGCTACCGGGACGCCCGCGGGAACGCCGGCAACCTCGGCATCGTCGCGCGGCACCTGGCGTTCTGTGCGATCACCGGCAACGAGGCGCGCGGCCTGTCGATGCTCGAGCGGCACCTGCCGTGGTTCGGGCACGACGGCCTCAACGCGCTCGAGCACTTCGAGGCGCTCGCGTCCGCCGCGCTGCTGCTCGACGCCGTGGCGACGGCAGGTCACGGCGACGCCCCCGTCCGGGGTTCGGACGGGGCGGAGCTCGCGCCTTTCGTGGGGGAGCACGAGGGGCGCTGGAGCGCCGCCGAGCTCGCGCCCCGCGCGTGGGCGGCGGCGGCCCGGATCGCCGAGGCGTTCGACACCCGCAACGGGAACGACCACTTCGCCGGCCGGCTGGCCTGGTTCCGCGCGCTCGGAGACGAGCGGTACGAGGTGCCCGTCGAGACGGACGCGCCCGCGCCGGCCCCCGTCGTCGTGCCCGATCCCGACCCGGCGGACGCACGCGGCTGGGGCGTCCGGGCCCGCGAGCGGGCGATCGTCGGGGACGTGGTCGGCGCGCTGGCCGCGGTCGACCGTGGCCTGGCGATCGCCGGCGCCAGGGAGCGCGCCGCGCTCCTCGGCACCCAGCTCGGGATCCTCGTGACCGCTGAGCACCACGACGACGCGCGGCTCGTGCTCGCCGAGCGCATCGCGGCGCTGCGCGCCTCCGGGCAGGCGTACCAGGCGGACCTCGAGGAGCGACTCGGCCTCGTGCTCTTCGGCACCGCGGTGCCCGACGACGTAGCCCGGCTCGAGGCCGAGACGCAGGCGGCGCAGGCGGCGGGCGAGCCCGCGGCGGCCGCCGACGCGTCCCTCACGCTCGCGGTCCTGCTCGGGCGGTCGGCCGAGGACGACGGCGATGCGGCGGTCGTCGGCCCCCAGATCGTGGAGGCGGCTCGCCGGGCGACAGTCCTCGCTCCGCGCGGTGCCGAGCGCGTCGACGAGCTGTGGGAGGGGGCGACGTTCGTGCTGGCGCTGTCGCTCGCGCAGAGCGCCCCGGCCGAGCCCGGCGCGCCGGGTGGCGCCGGACCGTCGGGCGGAGAGCAGGCGCTGGCGGCGCTCGACGAGCTCGTCGCGTCGCTGCACGCCGCGCCCGGCAGCAACCGCGCCCGGCTCGCCGACGCGCACCGCCTGCGTGCCCGCCTGCGGGCCGGGGCGGGCGACCTCGACCGGGGGCTCGCCGACGCGTCGGCGACGCTCGAGCTCGACCTCGCGCTCGGCGCCCGCGAGCGTGCGACCGACGCCGCGATGCTCGGAGCGGCGATCCTCGCCGACCTCGAGCGCCCGCACGAGGCCGTCGCGCGGCTGCGGCTCGCCGTGCGACAGGCGGAGCTCGCCGAGTCCCCGCGCGTCGTCGGCGCGCGGTACGCGCTCGGGCGACAGCTCGCGGCGGTCGGAGCGGCGGCCGAGGCCGTCGAGGTGCTGCAGACCGTGCTGGACCAGGAGGAGGCGGACGGCGCACCCCCGGCGGCACGGGCCGAGACGCTCGAGGCGCTCGGGCACGCGTCGCACGACGCGGACGAGCCCGGCGCCGCGGCGTCCGCCTGGTCGCGGGCCGTCGACCTGTTCGAGGAGGACGACGCGGAGGTCGGCGCGGCGCGGGTGCGGCTCGCCAACGGGACGCTCCACTTCCAGGCCGGGTACGCGCGCGACGCCGTCGAGCTGCTCGAGCCGGCGGTGGCGCAGGCGCGCGAGGCCGAGCAGCTCGGCCTGCTCGTCGACGTCCTGCACCTGCTCGGGCGCGCGCTGCGCCGACGGCGACCCGGCGGGCCTGCAGGACCTCGACGCGGTGCTCGACCTGGCGCGACGCCACGACGCCTCGTGGCTCGTGGCCGACGTCACGGACTCCCGGGCCCGTTCCCTCGTCGCCCTCGACCACCTCGACGAGGCCGTCGCGGCCGCGCTCGAGGCGTCCGACCTGTTCGCCGAGACGGGCGACGCCCGCAGCGGGGCCGGCTCGCTGCTGTTCGCGGCCCGGGCGCTGCTCGAGG
This sequence comes from Luteimicrobium album, assembly GCF_030161555.1. Lineage (GTDB taxonomy): Bacteria > Actinomycetota > Actinomycetes > Actinomycetales > Cellulomonadaceae > Luteimicrobium > Luteimicrobium album. Next base: position 273,118 of record NZ_BSUK01000001.1, on the reverse strand, counting down.
CGACGCGCGAGGACGAGGCGGCCGCCGTCTACCGGTCCGCCGCCGACCAGTTCGCCGCTGCCGGCGAGGCGGACGGCGAGGCCGTGACGCGCCTCGAGCTCGCGGACGTCCTCGAGCGCCTCGGCCGGACGGCGGAGGCGGCCCAGGAGCGCGAGGCCGCCGAGAGCGCTGCGGGCCGGGCCACCACCGCCCGCCCGAGCCTCCCGTGAGTGCGGAACTTTTGTGCGACACGCCCGGCGTGTCGCACAAAAGTCCCGCACTCACGGCGTTGTCAGGGGCGTAGGAGAGGATGTCCCGGTGCTGACCGTCGCCACCGTCAACGTCAATGGAATCCGTGCCGCCGTGAAGCGCGGCATGCTCGACTGGCTCGCCGGCCGCGCGCCGGACGTCCTGCTCCTGCAGGAGGTCCGCGCGACCGACGAGATCCTCGACGGGTTCTTCCCCGAGGGCTGGCACGTCGCGCACCAGGCGAGCGACCTCAAGGGCCGCGCCGGCGTCGCAGTGCTGTCCCGGCTCCCGGTGTCCGCGGTGCGCGTGGGGCTCGAGCACCTGCACCCGGACGGAGCGGCGGAGCCGCCCGTCGACACGGGCCGCTGGGTCGAGGTCGACGTCGAGGTCCCGGGCTGTGCGGAGGCCGTGACCCTCGTCTCGGCGTACATCCACTCGGGCACCGCGGGGACACCGAAGATGGACGAGAAGTACGCCTACCTCGAGAAGGTCACCGCGCGGCTCGGCGAGCTCGTCGCGGACCCCGAGCGGCTCGCCGTCGTCGCCGGGGACCTCAACATCGCCCACCACGAGGCCGACCTCAAGAACTGGCGCGGCAACAAGAAGGCCGCGGGCTTCCTGCCCGAGGAACGTGCCTACCTGGACCGTTGGTTCGACGACCTCGGCTGGGTCGACCTCGGCCGCCGGTTCGCGGGCGACGTCGAAGGCCCCTACACCTGGTGGTCGTGGCGCGGGCAGGCGTTCGTCAACGACTCGGGCTGGCGGATCGACTACCAGCTCGCGACGCCGGCTCTCGCAGCCCGGGCGAAGTCGGTCGAAGTGGACCGCGCCGAGACCTATGAGGCGCGGTTCTCCGACCACGCGCCGGTGGTCGCGACCTACGACGTCTGAGGCTCGGGCTCCGTGGCCGGCTCCTCCTCGTAGCGGGGGAGGGCGGTCATGGTGAGGAGCGGTGAGAGCACGACGGGCAGGCTCGAGGCGGCCGAGATTCCCACCCCGACCCACAGGGCCGGGACGACGCCGAGCCACGCACCGAGCCAGCCACCCAGCAGGCCGCCGATCGGCATGGACCCCCAGACGATGAACCGGACCGACGCGTTCATGCGCCCGAGCAGACGGGGCGGGCACAGCCGCTGGCGGAAGCTCACGGTCGCGATGTTGTAGACGACCATCGCGAAGAACGTGAGCCCGAGCCCGACGATCAGGCTCGCGACGGGCGGCCAGGGCAGGGTGCCGGCGAGGGGATGAGGACGCCCGGCGCGACCATCGCGACGGCGGACACGGGGATCAGGCGTGCCTCGCCGACGAGCCGCGCCGCCCTCTCCCCGGCGAGCGCGCCGAGCAGGCCGCCGACGGACGCCGCGGAGAGCGCCGTCCCGAGGGCGGCCGGACTGAGCCCGAGCGTGCGCAGGACGAACAGGGTCTCGAGCGCGCTGATGACGGACCAGCCGAGGTTCCCGATCGACGTGCACGCGACCATGCGGACGAGCAGCGGCTGGTGCACGACGAACGCGAGCCCTTCGCGGATCTCGTGGAGGATCGGCTTGCGCTCCTCGCGCGGGGGCAGCTCCTCGACGGCGCGGATCCGGGACACGAAGACCACGGACAGCAGGTAGGTCACCACGTTGACCCCGACGACGGCACCCGCGGAGACGATCCGGAGGAGCTGGCCGCCGAGCGCCGGTCCGGCGACCTGTGCGACGGACGCGGTGGCCTGCAGCTTGGCGTTCCCCTCGACGACGTGGTCGAGCCCGACGAGGAGGGAACGTAGCTCTGGTGGGCGACGTCGAAGAACACGGTCGCGCAGCTCATCACGAGCGCGGCCGCGTAGAGGATCGGCATGGTGAGGGTGTCGGTGAGCGCGCACGCGACGACGACCGCGAGGACGGTCGCGCGGACGAGGTCGGCCCCGATGAGGACGCGCCGCTTGCGCAGGCGGTCGACCCAGGCGCCGGCGGGCAGTCCGATGAGCAGGAACGCCGCGGACTCGGCAGCGGTGAGCGCACCCATCTCCCACGCGCTCGCGGCGAGCGTGTTCACGGCGAGGACGGGGATCGCGAGCATGGCGAGCTGGGCGCCGAGCTGGCCGAACGCGTCGCCGGCCCAGAGCGCGCGGAAGTCGGGGTGCCGGGCGAGGGAGCGGCGTCGGGCGGGGGTCTCGGTGCTCACCGGCCCATCGTGGCGCGACTGATTGAGAAAAGTCAATCGGTAGGATGAGGGGTATGACGACGTCGGCATGGAGAGCACTCGGGCTCGGCCCCGTCCCGGAACCCGACCCGGACCCGGACCCCGACGCCGACGCGCGCGCCCTCGCCTCGGCCCTGCGTCTGCGGATCCTGCGGCTGTGCCTCGACGAGCCGCGCACCAACAAGGAGATCGCGCACGCGCTGGGGCGGAACCCGGGCAGCATGCTCCACCACGTCCGCACGCTCGTCGCGCGCGGCTTCCTGGCTGCCCTGCCCGAACGCGAGGGCCCACGCGGGTCCCGCGAGGTCCCGTACCTCGCGACCGGGCGCTCGTGGCTCACGCCGCTGCCCCCGTCCCAGTACCCCGTGCTGGTCGAGGCGTTCGTCGAGGAGGTCGGCGAGGCGCCGCCCGAGTCCACCCAGCTCGTCCGCCTGGGCCTGCGCCTCGACGAGGCGGGCCGCGCCGAGCTCACCGAGCGCGTCGTCGCGCTCTTCCAGGAGTACGCCGACCGGGAGCCCGACCCCGGCGGCGAGCCCTACGCCGTCTTCTACGCGTTCTACGAGGACGCCCAGCGCCGTCGCGCCGCCGGCCCCCGCCGCCTCCCGCGAAGTAGGCCCCCGGGGAGGCCTGCTTCACGAGGAGGGGGTCAGGGCTCGCGGTGGGCCGGGCCGGAGGGCTCGGCGGTGAGGAACTGCGGCTCCGCGAAACCTCGCTCCGCGAACGCCCGCACGACGGCGCGCGCCACGTCCTCCACCTGGCCCGCCGGCACGAGGGCGATGGCCGAGCCGCCGAACCCGCCGCCCGTCATGCGCGCCCCGACGGCGCCGGCCGCGAGCGCGGTCTCGACCGTCACGTCGAGCTCGGCGCACGAGACCTCGTAGTCGTCGCGCAGCGACCGGTGCGAGGCGACGAACAGTGCGCCCAGCTCGTCGGCGTGGGCGCCCAGGCCCCCGGGGGACTCCAGCAGCGACACGAACCGCTCGACCCGCTCGACCTCGGTCACGACGTGGCGCACCCGGCGGCGTGCGACGTCGTCGGGCAGGGCGGCGAGCGCGGCGTCGAGGCCGTCCGGGCTGACGTCGCGCAGCGTCGCGACGCCGAGCCTGGCGGCGGCGGCCTCGCACGTCGCGCGGCGCCGGGCGTACTGGCCGTCGGCGTTCTCGTGCGGCGCCCGCGTGTCGACGACGAGGAGCTCGAGCCCCGCGGCCGCGAGGTCGTACGGCACGCGCCGGGCGGACTCCTCCGCCGACAGGCCGGGCCGGAAGTCGAGCAGCAGCGCGTGCCCCTCGGCGGAGCGCAGCGCGGCGGACTGGTCGAGCCCGCCGGTCGGCGCCCCGGCCACGTCGTTCTCCGCACGCACGCACGCCGCGACGAGCCGCACGCGGCCCGCGTCGGTCGCCCCGACGCTCTCGCCCGCGGCGTCGTCGAGCGCGACCGCGACCGCGGTGCTCAGCGACGCCGACGACGACAGCCCCGAGCCGAAGGGAACGCACGCGTCGACCGCGGCCTCGAACGCGGGGACGGCCGGGAGGACGCCGTCGTGCGTCAGGGCCCACGCGACGCCGCCGGTGTAGGCCGGGAAGCCGTGCAGATCGCCCGGGCCGAGCCGGTCGGTCCGGCCCTCCCAGACGGCGCCGCCGTCGGCCTGCGCGGACGTGAGCAGGACGCGGTCGTCGTCGCGCACGGACAGTGCGACGTACGTGCGGTGGGGGAGCGCGGTGGGCAGGCAGAGGCCGCCGTTGTAGTCGGTGTGCTCGCCGATGAGGTTGACGCGGCCGGGTGCCGACCACACGCCGTCGGGCTCGTGGCCGAGCCGGTCGCGGAACAGGGTGCGAGCCCGCTCCGCCCCTTCGGCCTCAGGCCACGCGGTCGCCCACTGCGGCGGGGCGACGGGCTGCTCGCTCACGCGAGGACCTCCGTGAGTCGGGCGGCGATGCGTTCGGGGGTGGTGTCGGAGATCCAGGCGCCGGCGCCCGACTCCGACCCGGCGAGGTACTTGAGCTTCCCGGCGCCGCGGAGCACCGAGAACACCTCGAGGCGCAGGCGACCGAGCTCGCGGCGCGGGTCCCGGGCGGGGGCCTGGGACCAGCCCGCGATGTACGGGAGGGCGACGGGGCCGCCGTCGGGCCTGACGAAGAACCGGTCCAGCGCCGCGAGGACGCGCAGATACGCGGCGGCGAAGTCGTCGCGCTCGGCGTCGGTGAGGCCGGGCAGGTCGAGGACGTCACGGCGCGGCGCCAGATGCACCTCGACGGGCCAGCGCGCGGCGAACGGCACGTACGCGACCCAGTGCGCGGTCTCGAGCACGACGCGGCGGCCGTCGGCCAGCTCCGCGTCGAGGACGTCGCGCAGGAGCGACCGGCCGGTGGCCTCGTGGTGCGCCGCGGCCTGCGCGAGCAGCCGCTCGGTGCGCGGCGTCAGGTACGGGTAGGCGTAGACCTGGCCGTGCGGGTGGGTCAGCGTCACACCGATCTCGCGCCCGTGGTTCTCGAAGACGAACACCTCGCGCGTGGTCGGGAGCGCTCCCAGCCCGGCGGTGCGGTCGGCCCAGGCGTCGACGATCGTGCGGACCCGGCGCGCGCCGAGCGACGCGAGCGACGCGTCGTGGTCGCTCGAGAAGCACACGACCTCGCAGCGGCCCGCAGCCGGTGCGTCGAGCCACAGTCCACCCGGCACCGCGGCGGGGGTCGCGTCGACGACGGACTCCGGCCCGTGGTCCTCGCCCGGCACGCTGAGCAGGGACGGGAAGCGGTTCTCGAAGACGGCGACGTCGTACTCGGTGTCGGGGACCTCGCCGTCGGTGTAGTCGGCGCCGGGGCGGCGGGGGCAGAGCGGGCACGCGTCGTCGGGCGGGAGGAGCGTGCGGTTCATGCGGTGCGTCGCCATGGGGATCCAGTCGCCCGTGAGCGGGTCGCGGCGCATGCGGGGGCCCTGGAACGGCGCGCCGTCGACGGGCGCGAAGCGGTCCGGAAGGGGGCGCGGGTCGTGCAGGGCGTGGGGCGCGCGCGGTGCCTCGCCGGGCAGGGGTGCGTCGTCGAAGTAGATGAGCTCGCGACCGTCGGCGAGGTGCGTCGCTGTGCGGGTGCCCTTGGTCCCGGTGGTTCCGGTCTCGGTGGCGGCGCTCACCGGGCCACCTCCGCGACCACGAGCCGGCCCACGAGCTCGCGGGCCTCGGCCTGGTCCGGCTCGGACAGGCCGTCGTCGGTCACGAGGACGTCGACGTCGTCCAGCGCGGCCCAGCGGGAGAGCCCGGTCGCGCGCCACTTGGTGTGGTCGGCGAGGACGACGACCTGGGCGGCGCTGGCGACGAGCGCGCGGTCCGTGGCCGACTCCGCGAGGTTGGGGGTGGTGAGGCCCGCGTTCGGGCTGATGCCGTGCGCGCCGAGGAACGCGACGTCGACGCGCAGCGTCGCGAGGGCGGCTTCGGCGAGCGGCCCGACGAGCGCGTCGGACGGGGTGCGCTCGCCGCCGATGAGCACGGTCGTGACCGTCGTGTCACCCGTGCGGAACAGCGTGTCCGCTACCGGGAGCGAGTTGGTGACGACGGTGAGGGGCGCAGCCGCGACGAGCTCGCGAGGACCCGGGCGAGCGCGTGCGTCGTCGTGCCGGCCGACAGGGCGACGGCGGAGCCGGGCTGGACGAGCTCGGCGGCGGCGCGGGCGATGGCGTCCTTCTCGGCGCCCTCGCGGTCGGCCTTGGCCTGGAACCCGGGCTCGTACGACGCGGGGTGCTGGTCGGCGGCGACGGCGCCCCCGTGCACCTTGCGCAGGAGGCCGCGTCCCGCGAGCTCCGACAGGTCGCGGCGGACCGTCATGTCGGAGACGTCGAGCTCGGTGGCGAGGTCGGTGATCCGCACCGAGCCGCGCGCGGCGAGCGCGGCGAGGATGCGGTCCTGGCGGACAGTCGCAAGCATGGACACAGTTTCCAACATGACCGCACAGAACACAACACGGCTGCTGATGTGGGGTGGCAGGCCACCCCGAGGACGCGCGGGCGGGTCAGGTCGACGCGTCGTGCAGGATGAGGTCGAGGCTCGCCGCGAAGGCGTGCTCGGCGTCGAAGCCGTCGACGTCGCTCTGCGCGACGGCCCGGCGGATCGACGGGTAGGGCGCGAGCGCGGCGGCGATCTCCTCCGCGCTGAGCGCCGGCGGCTCCTGCTCCTCGATCACGTGGCCGTACGTGAGGTGGAGGGCGGTGTAGACGACCACGCTGCTCGACCGGACGTCGAGCCCGGCCGCGAGCGCTCCGGTCAGCGCCGCCTCGGAGATCCGGGCGAGGGTGGGCGCGTGGTCGAGCCGCGCGCCCGTGACGAGGCGGGCGCCGTTGGGGTAGGCGAGCATCGCGCGGCGCAGGCGCAGCAGGACCCCCGGAACCAGGGTGCCCACGGCTGTTCGGCCACGAGCGGCTCGTCGCCGAACTCCTCGCGCAAGACGGCGTCCGCGACGGCACCGAGCAGCGCCTCCTTGTTCGCGAAGCGCCAGTAGATCGACGGCGCCGTCACACCCAGGGCCTGCTGCAGGCGCCGGAACGTGACGGATCTATGCCTCCGGTCGACGACGTCGAGTACCTCGCGGCGGTCCGGTACGGCGACCACGGCTCCGTGGCGCTGCGCCGTGTCAAGGACGGCAAGCCCCTGCTCTACCAGTTCGTCTGGCGGCTCGCCGACGGCGAGTGGCGCATGGTGCACGAGTTCACCGTCGAGACGGACCTGTCCGCGGTCCTCGCAGCCGCGCGCTGACGGCGCGGGTCCGGGCGCGGGGCCGTCAGACGGGCGACAGCCCCAACGACCGGCCGGCGAGCCCGCGGGGACGCGCGGCGAGCGAGCGGGCGACGTCCCGCAGGGCGACGGCGGCGGGCGACTCGGGCGCCGCGACGACCACCGGCACGCCGGCGTCCCCGCCCTCGCGCAGCCGCACGTCGAGCGGGACCCGGCCCAGGACGGGCACGTCGTGGCCCAGCGTCTCGGTCAGGCCCGCCGCGACGGCGTCTCCGCCGCCCGAGCCGAACAGCTCGAGCCGGGTCCCGTCCGGCTGGTCCAGCCACGCCATGTTCTCCACGACGCCGACGACGTCCTGCTCGGTCTGCGCCGCGACGAGCCCCGCGCGCTCCGCGACCTCCGCGGCGGCGAGCTGCGGCGTCGTGACGACGACGATCTGCGAGCCGGGCAGGAGCTGCGCGACCGAGATCGCGACGTCCCCGGTGCCGGGCGGCAGGTCGAGCAGGAGCACGTCGAGGTCGCCCCAGAACACGTCGGACAGGAACTGCTCGACCGCGCGGTGCAGCATCGGCCCGCGCCACACCACGGCCTTCCCCTGGGGTGCGAACATCCCGATCGACACGACCTTGACCTCGTGCGCGATCGGCGGGAGCAGCATGTCGTCGACCCGCGTCGGCTTCGACGTGACCCCGAGCATACGGGGGATCGAGAAGCCGTGGATGTCGGCGTCGAGCACGCCGACGCGCAGGCCGTCCGCCGCCATCGCGGCCGCCAGGTTCGCGGTGACCGACGACTTGCCGACCCCGCCCTTGCCCGACGCGACCGCGAAGACCTTGGTCAGTGAGCCCGGCTCGGCGAACGGGATCCGCGGAGTCCCGTCGCCCCCGCGCAGCTGCGCACGCAGGGCCTGACGCTGCTCGGCGTCCATCGCCCCCAGCTCGACGCTCACGTCGTCCACGCCCTCGACCGCGAGAGCCGCGGCCGTGACGTCGCGGACCAGGGTGCTGCGCAGCGGGCACGCGGGGGTCGTCAGGTCCACGCCGACGACGGCGCGCGCCTCCCCGCTCGGTGCCTCGCCCGGGTGCACCTCGACCGAGCGGACCATGCCGAGGTCGACGATCGGGCGCCGGATCTCGGGGTCGATGACCACGCGCAGGGCGGTGCGGACGGCGTCGAGGAGCGGGGGAGCGGAGTCGGGCACGCCTCCATCGTACGGAGCGCAGGCTCGTCGCTAACCTGCTCGGATGGAGACGCTCGACACCATCGCCGCCCGGTTCGACGCGCGCGCCCCGCGCTACGGCGAGAGCGCCCTGCACGTCGCGCTCGCCGGGCCGCGCTCGGCCTGAGCGGGCCGCGCCTACGCCGGGCTCGCGCTGCCCTTCGCCGTCGGCTCCTCGCCGGCGTCGGGCTCGTCGCGCGTCGACAGCTCCTCGAGGAGGTTGCGCAGCTCGCCGCGGACGAAGTCACGGGTCGCGGTCTCGCCGAGCGCGAGCCGCAGCGCCGCCATCTCGCGCGCCAGGTACTCGGTGTCCGCGAGGTTGCGGGCGGCCTGCTGCCGGTCCTGCTCCGAGCTCACCCGGTCGCGGTCCGTCTGCCGGTTCTGCGCGAGGAGGATGAGCGGCGCCGCATACGACGCCTGCAGCGACAACACGAGCGTGAGCGCCGTGAACCCGTTCGACGCCGAGTCGAAGCGCAGGGTCTCCGGACCCCACGAGTTCCACACCAGCCAGGCGATGCAGAACACCGTGAGGTAGACGATGAAGCGCGGCGTCCCCAGGAACCGCGCGATGCCCTCGCTGACCCGGCCGACCGTGTCGTCCTCGACCTCGAACCGAGGCAGGAGACCGCGCCGCTGCTCCTTGGGCAGATCCAGGCGGGAGCGCTCAGCCACGGGTCGCCTCCTGCGCGGCGGTGCCCGGTGGTCCGGCCGGGCCCGGGTCCTCGTCGTCGTCGGTCTCGCGCCAGTCCTCGGGCAGCATGTGGTCGAGGACGTCGTCGACGCTGACCGCGCCGACCAGGCGCCGCTCGGGGTCGACGACGGGCACCGCGAGCAGGTTGTACGTCGCCAGCAACCGGGTCACCCGGGTCAGGGACGCGTCCGGCGCGACGGGTTCGATGTCGGTGTCGAGGATGGACCCGATCGACTGGTGCGGGGGCTCGCGGAGCATCGCCTGGATGTGGACGACGCCGAGGAAGCGCCCGGTCGGGGTCTCGATCGGCGAGCGCACCACGAAGACCATCGAGGCGAGCGCCGGCGGGACGTCCTTGCGGCGCACGTGCGCGAGCGCGAGCGCGATCGGGGTCTCGGGCCCGAGGATGACGGGCTCGGTCGTCATGAGACCGCCCGCGGTGTTCTCCTCGTACGCGAGGAGCCGTCGGACGTCCTTCGCCTCGTCGGGCTCCATCAGCTCGAGCAGCTCGGCCTGCTGGTCGTCGGGGAGCTCGCCGAGCAGGTCGGCCGCGTCGTCGGGCTGCATGGCTTCGAGGACGTCGGCCGCGCGGGCCGTCTCGAGGCTCTGGAGGATCGCGACCTGGTCGTCCTCGGGCAGCTCCTCGAGGACGTCGGCGAGGCGCTCGTTGTCGAGGGCGGTCGCGACCTCGAGGCGGCGGGTGCCGCCCATGTCGTGCAGCACGTCGGCGAGGTCCGCGGCCTTGAGCTCGTCGTAGGCGGCGAGCAGGAGCGTCGCGGCCTGGGCCGAGCCGCTGCCGGCCAGCCCGGTCACGGCGTCGACGTCCACCACCTGGGTCTCGCCGCGTCGTCGGATGCCGATCGCGCCCTTGTGCGTCGCCGCGCGGCGCACGAACAGCTTGTCGACCTCCCAGTCGCCGTTGCGCTGTTGCGCGATCGACAGGTCCTCGACCGTCACCTCGCCCGAGCCGTCCCGCAGCTGCACCCGACGCTCGAGCAGCTCCCCGATCGCGAGGGTCTCGTGCGGGTGCTGCTCGAACCGGCGCATATTGACGAGGCCCGTCGAGATGATCTGCCCGGCGTCGATGCTGGTCACGCGGGTCAGCGGCAGGAAGACGCGCCGCCGGCCGGGCACCTCGACGACGAGACCCACCGCGCGCGGGGCGCGGCGGTCGCGCAGGAGGACGACGACGTCGCGGACCCGACCCACCTGGTCGCCGTTCGGATCGAACACGGCGGTTCCGGCGAGCCGCGCGACGTAGACCCTGGTGGCGGCGCTCACGCCCTCAGCCTAGGGGCGCGGCGCGACGCACGGCGGGCGGGCGCGCACGGCGGAGCCCGAAACACGGCTGTAACCTGAGACCCGGTTCGCAGCGCCGGGAACCGTCGAGCCTCGCTCCTTCCCGATCCCTGCCCACCCCCGGACGGTCCACCGTGCCCCACGTCCCTCCCGACGTCCCCGCTGAGGGCGACTCGGTGCGCCCCCGTGCCCCTCGTGCCACCGAGCCCGTCGTCCTCGCGCTCGACGTGGGCGGGACGTCCGTCAAGGGCGCGGTCGTGGACGCGGCCGGGATCGTCGCCCGCCGCTCCGCACCGACGGGCGGAGGCCCCACCGATCCCGACGGCGCCACGGACGCGGTCCTCGGCGTCGTGCGTGAGCTGTGGGCCGCGGTGCCGGCCGAGCGGCACGTCGCGGCCGTCGGAATCGTGACGCCCGGCCTGGTCGACGAGGACGCGGGCGTCGTCGTCGGGGCCGAGAACCTGGGCTGGCGCGACCTGCCACTGCGCGCGCTCGTCGAGGAGGCCACGGGCGTCCCCGTCGGGTTCGGGCACGACGCGCGGGCGGCCGGGCTCGCGGAGTGGCGCCTCGGCGCGGGCCGGGGCGCGGGCGACCACGCGTTCCTCGCGGTCGGCACCGGGATCGCGGCGGCGCTCGTGCTCGGCGGCCGCGTCTTCCCGGGTGGGGGCTGGGCCGGCGAGATCGGCCACGGCGGCGCGACGACGGGCGACCTCTGCGCGTGCGGCGGCCGTGGCTGCGTCGAGACCTACGGGTCGGCCTCCGGCATCGCCCGGCAGTACACGGCCCGCACCGGGACCGTGCCCGACGGCGCACGCGGCGTCCTCGAGCGTGCGCAGGCCGGCGACCGGGTCGCCGCCGAGGTCTGGCAGCACGGCGTCGACGGGCTCGCCGACCTCGTCTCCGGGCTGGTCCGCACGCTCGGGCTGCGCACCGTCGTCGTCGGCGGTGGCCTGGTCCTCGCCGGCAACGCCCTGCTCGACCCCCTCGACCGCGCGGTCCGCGCACGCCTCACCGTGCACCCGGTCCCCGAGCTCCGGACCGCCCGGCTGGGCGCCGAGGCCGGCACGTTCGGCGCCGCGCTGCTCGCGTGGCAGGCCTCGGGACGGCCGGTCCCGTCCGACCTGGGCATCGCCGCGTAGCGTCTCGCGGATGATTGCGGCGCCTCCTGTTCCGGTCGGCCTCGGCAATCGGGCCCGATCTGGGACAGACTGGGTGGCATGTCCATGCCGCGCGCGAACGCCGTGCCCCGCGTCCCGACCCCGCCGACGGGTGTCGAGATCGCCCGCTACCCCACCTACCTCGAGGCGCAGAAGGCCGTCGACTTCCTGTCCGACAAGCACTTCGCCGTCGAGAACGTCACGATCGTCGGCGAGGGGCTCCAGGCCGTCGAACGGATCACGGGGCGGCTCACGTACTCGCGCGTCGCGATCGCCGGGCTCGCGTCCGGCGCGTGGTTCGGCCTGTTCGTGGGCCTGTTGCTGTCGCTGTTCGGCGGGGGCAACGCGGCCGCGACGATCGTCGCGGCGATCGGTATCGGCGCGGCGTTCGGCGTGCTCTTCGGGCTGATCTCCTACGCCCTGACGGGCAATCAGCGCGACTTCACGTCGCAGTCGCAGATCGTCGCGACCTCGTACGCGATCCTGTGCGTCGCCGAGCGCGCGGGCGAGGCGCGGCAGGTGCTCAGCGAGCTCGGGCTCGGACAGCCCGGGGCGGCGCGCCCCGCACCGCAGGCCCCTCAGCCGCCGACGACGCCCGGCGCGTCGGGCTGGACCGTCCCGCCGACGCCGGCCCCGGGCACGCCCGGTCAGCAGCCGCCCGCTCAGCCGGCCGCACCGGCGGCACCCGCCGTCTCGTCGCGGTTCCAGACGCCGACGGGCGAGCCGAGGTACGGCCGCCGGCTCGAGGACGTCGCCCCGCCCGCGGCACCGGCCGCCCCGCAGCCCGCGGCGCCCCAGCCCCAGCAGCCCGCCGCCCCGGCTCAGCCCGCCGAGGAGCCGCCGGCCGCACCGGCCGCCCCGCAGGCGCCCGACGGCGCGACCCCGCAGGACGAGCCCCCGGTGCCCGCCCGGCCCGAGCCCGAGGCGGGCTCGGAGCGCGAGGAGGGGACGTCGTCGGGCCCGGACGACCCCGCGAAGTAGGCCTCCCGGTGGGGTACTTCGCGAGTCAGCGGAGGCCGGCCATCCACGCCTCGACGTCGTCGGGGCGGCGGGGAGCGCGGCGGACAGGTTCTCGTTGCCGTCGGCGGTGACGAGGACGTCGTCCTCGATCCGCACGCCGATGCCGCGGTACTCCTCGGGGACGGTGAGGTCGTCGGCCTTGAAGTACAGCCCCGGCTCGATGGTGAAGACCATGCCCGGCTCGAGCACGCCGTCGAGGTAGAGCTCGCGGCGCGCCTGGGCGCAGTCGTGCACGTCGATGCCCAGGTGGTGGCTGGTCCCGTGGACCATCCAGCGCCGGTGGTACTGGCCCTCGGGCGCGAGGGACGCGGCGGCGCTCACGCCGTCGGGCAGGAGGCCCCACTCCTCGAGCCGCGCGGCGATGACCTCCATCGCGGCCGCGTGCACGTCGCGGAACCTCGCGCCGGGGACGGCGACGGCGAACGCGGCGTCGGCGGCGTCGAGCACGGCCTGGTAGACGCGCCGCTGCACGTCCGTGAAGGTGCCGTCGACGGGCAGGGTGCGCGTGACGTCCGCGGTGTACAGGGACTCGACCTCGACGCCTGCGTCGAGCAGGAGGAGGTCGCCCTCGCGGACGACGCCGTCGTTGGTGATCCAGTGCAGCGTCGTGGCGTGCTCGCCCGACGCGGCGATGGTCTCGTAGCCGACCGCGTTGCCGGCGAGGCGTGCGTGCGCGTCGAACGTCGTCTCGACGACGCGCTCGCCCCGCGGGTGCGCGGCCGCGGCGGACAGCTCGCGCACGACCTCCTCGAACCCGTCGATCGTCGCGCCGACGGCGTCGCGCATCTGCTGGACCTCGTACTCGTCCTTGACGAGGCGCAGCTCGGAGACAGCCTCGACCAGCGCGTCGTCGGTGTGCTGCTCGATCTTCGCCGCGGCCTCCTCCACCACGCCCTCGGACGCGCGCACCTCGTCCACGAGGTCCTCGACGGCCTCGTCGGCGTCCGTCACGACGAGCACCTGGATGCCGCCGGTCCCCACGTCCTTGGCCAGGGCGTCGCGCAGCCCGTCGACGTGCTCGGCACGGATGCCGGTGAGCTCCTCGACGTCGTCGAGGCTCGGGCGCGCGCCGACCCAGAACTCGCCGTAGCGGGAGTCGGCGTAGAACTCCTCGGTGTCGCGGCCCGCGAGCGGCCGCACGTACAGGACGGCCTCGTGGCCCTCGGTCGTGCCACCCGCGCCGTCGGTCCCGGTGACCGGGTGCAGGACGAGCACCGAGTCGGGCTCGAGCTCCGTCCCGGTGCCCGTGAGGTGCGCGAACGCGGAGTGCGCGCGGAACCGATAGTCGGTGTCGTTCGAGCGGGTCCGGAGCCCGCCGGCGGGGATCACGAGGCGCACGCCGGGGAACCGCGCGGACAGGCGGGCGCGGCGCACCGCCGCGTAGTCGGCGGCCGCGGAGCGCGTGGTGCCCGTCGCGGCACGGGGGCCCCAGCCGCTCGTGATGAAGGACCGGAACGCCTCCGACTGCGGCCGCTGCGACCGGTTCTCGTTCCGCGACTCGACGGACTGGGCGTCCGCGGGCGCGCCCGTCTCGGAGGTCGGGGGTTCTCGGAAGCGGGGGACGTCGTCATGCGTCCAGTCTCGCACCGCGGCGCCCGCGGTCCCGGTCGGGGCGGCTCAGGCGCGGGTGGGCCCGAACGCCGCGAGCGCGTCGAGCACGGCCGCGTTGAACGCCGCGGGCGCCTCGAGGCTGACGTCGTGGCCGGCGCCCGGGACGACGACGAGCCGCGCCGCGGCACGGGCGTGGCGCCGCTCCTGCATGCGGAGCTGGTCGCGCGCGCCGTTGACGAGCCAGACGGGCACGTCGGAGGCGCGCAGGTTGCGGACCGACGACTCGCCCGCGAGGTGGCGCAGCGCGTCGGCGACGAGGTCCCAGCCCGGTGTCTGCGAGGCGCGGACGACGGGGAGGGGCGGGCTGGCCGGCGGGCGTCCGCCGGCGAGCGCCCGCCGCGTGGGTGGCGGGAGGACGAGCCGGGACAGGCGTGCGGCCGCGCGCCCGCCCAGCTCGCGGGTGAGGCGTCCGGCCGCCAGGGAGCCGTGCAGGCCCGCCTGGAACGTTCGCAGCGGCAGACCGCGGGTGTTCGTGCTGCACGACGCCGCGACGACGCCGCGCAGGAGCCCGCCGCGCTGTTCCGGGGCCCGGGCCGCGTAGGCCAGCGACGTGTAGCCGCCGAGAGACAGGCCGACGAGCGCGAGCGGGGTGGCACGTGCCTCGGAGGCGGGGTCGGCGAGGTCGGCGGCCGCCTCGTCGATGGCGTCGAACGCGCCCTGCATGGTGAACCGCTCGCGACGCCGCACGCCGTGCCCGGGCAGGTCGATCGCGGTGGCCCGGTACCCGGCGTCGTGCACGGCGTCGAGCTGCGCGTCCCAGATCGCTCCCGAGGTCCGCATCCCGTGGACGAAGACGACGGACGGCCGCACGGCGGCGGGCTGCGGGGTGGCGTCGTCGCCGGGGTGGGGGTGGTGCTCGGGTCCAACAGGGGCCTCACGATCTCGGGTGTCCTCCATCCTGGCACCCCAACCTGGGCGCGGCGGGCGCCGCGTGGGGAGGAGCGCGGAGCGCTTGCGGACGTCCTGTGCGCGTTCCTCGATACCCTGGGGCGGTGCTCATCGACCTCCACACGCACTCGACGGCGTCCGACGGCACGGACGCCCCGGGGCAGGTGGTGGCCGACGCCGCGGCGGCCGGCCTCGACGTCGTCGCGCTGACGGACCACGACACCGTCGCCGGCTGGCCCGACGCGACCGCTGCGGCGCGCCGGTGCGGCATCGCGCTCGTGCGCGGCGCGGAGCTGTCCGCTCAGGCGGTCTTCGACGCGGGCGGCCGTGAGCGCCACGTCTCGGTGCACATCCTGAGCTACCTGCACGACCCCGCCGACGCGCCGCTCGCGCAGGAGTGCGAGCGCGTGCGCACGGCCCGCCTCGACCGGGCCCGGCGTATGGTCGACCTGCTGGCGCGTGACTACCCGGTCGACTGGGACGAGATCGAGGCGCACACCGAGCCCGGCGCGACGGTGGGGCGGCCCCACCTGGCCGACGCGCTCGTGCGGCTCGGCGTCGTGCCCGACCGGTCGGCCGCGTTCGAGACCGTCCTGCACGCGGGCAGCCCGTACTACGTGCCGCACTACGCGCCGCGTGCCGTCGACACCGTGCGCCGGGTCCGTGAGGCGGGCGGGGTGCCGGTGTTCGCGCACCCTGCGGCGTCCGCCCGCGGACGCGTCGTGCCGGACAGCGTGATCGAGGAGCTCGCGGACGCGGGCCTCGCGGGCCTCGAGGCCCACCACCGTGACCACACCCCGGACCAGGTCGACCACCTGGTGGGGCTCGCCGCCCGGCTCGGTCTGCTCGTGACCGGGTCGAGCGACTACCACGGGAGCGGTAAACCCAACCGGCTCGCGGAGAACACCACGGCACCAGAAGTGCTGGAGAGGATCGAGGACATGGGGACGCTCGCCGTGATCAGGTCGTGAGCAGCTGATGGACGCCGTGCTCGACGGACGGCTGTTCATCGGGGTGTTCGTGACGCTGTTCGTCATCATGGACCCCCCGGGGACGGTGCCGATCTTCCTGGCGCTGACCAGCTCGATGACCTCGAAGCAGCGCAAGTCGGCGGCTCTGACCGCCGTGCTCGTCGCGCTCGGCGTGATCGTCGTCTTCGCGCTGTTCGGTCAGTCGATCCTCAACTACCTGCACGTCTCGTTGCCCGCGCTGCAGGCGTCGGGCGGGCTGCTGCTGCTGCTGATCGCGATGGAGCTGCTGACCGGCAAGGCCGAGGAGCCCGAGCCGAGCGCGCGCGGCGGGAACGTCGCGCTCGTGCCGCTCGGGACCCCGCTCCTCGCCGGGCCGGGTGCGATCGTCTCGATCATGGTGTTCGTCCAGGGGGCCGACGGCGCCGCGGACTACGTCGCCATCTTCGCCGGGCTCGTCGCCGTGTGCCTCTGCCTGTGGCTGGCCATGCGGTTCGCGAACGTCATCCACCGGGTGCTCGGCGAGTCCGGGACGACCCTCGTGACACGCATCGCCGGTCTGCTGCTGGCCGCGATCGCCGTCCAGATGATCGCGGACGCCGTGACCGCGTTCGTGAAGGCGGCCTGACCGCTGCCCTCCTCGGTGCGGTTCCCGCACCCGCCCGTCCCGCCGACCCGACGTCGTCCGACCGTGAGGACCTGACCTGTGCTTGAGCACACCCAGCGGCTCCGCCGCCCGACCGCCCGCCCGCATGCCGCCCTCTTCGGGTCGGTCGTGCTCGCGATGCTCGTCCTTCTCGTCGCTGGTGCGTGGACGTCGCCCGCGTCGGCGGCGACGCCTGGTCCGACGCCTGACGCCTCCTCGACGGTCGCCGCCGCGCGTGCCGCCGTTTGCGGGACCACCAAGGGTGCGGCGCTGCGGGGAAAGAAGCTCACGCAGCACGATGTCGACGGGCGCGACCTGCGGTGCGCGGACCTGCGGGGCGCCCACCTCGCGGGGCTCGACCTCACGCAGGCCGACCTGCGTGGTGCGCGGCTGGCGGGCGCTGACCTGCGTGGGACCGAGCTCGGCCAGGCGACCCTCACCGGTGCCGATCTGACCGCGGTGCGTGCCGAGGAGTGCACCTCACTCAGGTGCACGCCGAGCACGCCGTGCTCGTGAGCGCCGACCTCGCGAAGGCGGATTTCGTCCAGGCGACCTTGACCGGGGCGGATCTCCGGGGTGCGACCCTGCGCGAGGCGCACGCCGGCCAGGCCGACTTCCTGGGAGCTCGGCTCGACGGCGCCGACCTCACCGACGCGGACCTCACCCAGGCCGACCTCACGGGGGCGAGCGTCGACGGCACGATCCTCTCCCACGCCGACCTCACCCAGACGACGCGCCCCGAGGGGTACCGCGATGCCGACGGGTCAGGAGACGCGCCGCTCGACGCGATCGCGGCGCTCGCGACGCTGCTCCTCGCGCTGGCGGTCGTCGTCCCCGCCCTGCGTTCGGCCGCCCGCCGACGCAGAGGCGGCAAGGATCTGCGAGGCACGGGGCCGGCGGCCGTGCTCGCGGGCGTCGTCGTGCTCGCGGGGGCGGTGGCGCTCGCCGCCTACGAGCTGAGGGCCGATCCCGACTGGACGGACGTGCTCATGGTCCTCCCGATGATCACCGTGCTGGTCTTCGCCGCCCTGTTCGCCGGTCTGGTGATCTCGCGGGCGCGCTGGGGCGTCGTCGGGGCGCTGTCCACTGGCTTGGGCCTCGCGGGATACTTCGTCCTGGTCTCGACGATCATGTCGGCCCTGCTGGGCTCCGTGTTCGGCGAGTATCCGCGGGCGCCGAGCTGTACGGCGGCGACGTGCGCGTGGGGCTATTCGCGCGGCTGGACCGGCGCCTGGGTCGGGCTGGCACTGCTCGCACTGTGCTCGCTCGTCGGGAGGCTCACGCGTCGCCGGGGCCGCGTTCGCCCCGCACGGGTGTCCCGCCCCGACCCGACGGGCGTCGCGACACCTGTCGCCGCACCGTCGCCGGACGACGTGAACGCTGCTGCCTACCAGGCGGTGCGGGACTTCCGGAAGGGATGATCCGGTCAGGCTCCGGCCGGACCCCGGGCGCTTCCGTCCGCGCGTCGACCGGTCTCGCGCTCCCACGCGTCGAGCTGCGTCGTGAGCGCCTTGGCGAGCTCGAAGACCTGCTCGGGCGGGATCCGGACCCGGGTGACGACCCGCCCCGAGACCACGGGGCGGGTCTCGCCCGTCGACTCGTCGACCGCCGGCTGCGGCGGGTGCTTGAGCGCCACGAAGTCGATGACGAACGTCGCCGGCGTGTGCCACAGGGACGCGAAGTCGGCGGGGAGGCCGACCTCCACGTCCTCGGGGACGTCGATCTGGAGCTGCTGGGTCTCGGGCACGGTGCTTCTCCTCGGGCGGACGGACCGGGCGTCGGCGGCTGGCTGACGACGGCGTCCCCCAGCCTCGCAGGTCTCCGCGACGTCACGCTCAGGGAGCGCTCAGGTTGATCCGCGTACCGTAAGGAACGTGAGTCAGCACCCGACCGATCGCGCACCGTCGCTCAGCCCCGCCACGGCCAAGGACGTCCGTCGCCTCATGATGACGTACAAGTTCGGCATAGACGAGGTGATGACCAAGGTCGGGGTGCTCCGCGACGAGCTCAAGCACTTCCACGACGACAACCCCATCGAGCACGTCGGCTCGCGCCTCAAGTCCGTCGACTCGATCGTCGCCAAGGCGCGCCGCAAGGGCATCGCGCTCACGCCCCAGGCGATCCGCGAGCACATGCTCGACATCGCCGGCGTGCGGATCACGTGCAGCTTCGTCACGGACATCTACCGCGTCCGCGACATGCTGGTCGGCCAGCGCGACCTCGAGGTCATCGAGGAGCGCGACTACATCGCCCACCCCAAGCCCAACGGCTACCAGAGCCTGCACCTCATCGTGCGCGTCCCGGTGTTCCTGTCGGACCGGGTCGAGGAGGTCGTCGTCGAGATCCAGCTCCGGACCATTGCCATGGACTTCTGGGCGAGCCTCGAGCACAAGATCTACTACAAGTACGACCGCGAGGTGCCGCACCACATCACGGACGCGCTCAAGCTCGCCGCCGACGTCGCGATGACCCTCGACCAGACGATGGAGCGCATCCGGGACGAGGTCACCGCCGGGCCCGACGGCGCCCCCGAGGGCACGAGCGACCCGCGCCACGAGCCGCCCGGACCGGCGGAGGTCCGCACCGCGTCCTGACGTCGTCGCGCACGCTATCGGGCGGCGCCCTCGTCCGGGAGCGGCACGGACGCCGGGCTCGCGGGCTCCTGCCCGGTCCCGCGCCACCGCTCGACCCACCGCATGCCGTGGTAGATCACGAGAGCGGACGCGGCGCCGAGCGCGATCCCCGTGAACTCGAGGTTCCCGATCTTCCAGTCGAAGTTCGCGATCGCGACGACGAGCGGCACCGCGGCGCTCGCCAGGTGCACGGGGTCGGAGAAGTCGACCTTGTTCTGCACCCAGATCCGCGCGCCGAGGATGCCGATCATGCCGTACAGCATGGTCGTGGCGCCGCCGAGCACACCGTGGGGGATGGTCGCGATCAGCACGCCGAACTTGGGGAGAGCGACAGCACGAGCGCGGCTGCGGCCGCGACCCAGTAGGCCGCCGTCGAGTAGACGCGCGTGGCCGCCATGACGCCGATGTTCTCGGCGTACGTCGTGGTGCCGGAGCCGCCGCCGATGCCCGCGAGCGTGGTCGCGACGCCGTCGGCGAAGAGTGCCCGGCCAGTGAGCGGGTCGAGGTCCTTGCCCGTCATCGCGGCGACGGACTTCACGTGGCCGACGTTCTCCGCGATGAGCACGAGGACCACGGGCACGAACAGCCCGAGCAGCGACCACGAGAAGTGCGGGGTCGTGAACTCGGGGAAGCCGAACCACTTCGCCTCGTCGACTGTCTTGAAGTCGAGCGACCCGAACGTGCTCCAGCCCATGACGTTCCCGCCGAGCCACGTCACGAGGTATCCCACGACGACGCCCACGAGGATCGAGAGGCGCCCGAGGATGCCCCGGAAGAAGACGCTCACGACGAGGATCACACCGAGCGTGATGGTGGCCGACGACGGCTCGACCTTGAAGTTGCCCCACGCGGCGGGCGCGAGGTTGAGGCCGATCAGGGCGACGATCGTTCCGGTGACGACGGGTGGCATGAGCGCGTTGATCCACCCGGTCCCCGCGCGATGCACGACGAGACCCACGACGGCGAGGAGGACACCGGTGAGCAGGATCCCGCCGACGGCGAGGTGCTTGCCGCCTGCGAGCGTCGCCGCGCCGATGGGGGCGATGAACGCGAAGCTCGACCCCAGGTAGCTGGGGAGCCGGTTCCGCGTGATCGCGAGGAAGAGCGCGGTGCCGATGGCGGAGAAGAACAGGGTCGTGGCGGGGAGAACTTCGTGATCGTGGGCACGATGAACGTCGCGCCGAACATCGCGACCACGTGCTGCAGGCCGAGACCGATGGTGCGCGGCCAGGTCAGGCGCTCGTCGGGCGCGACGACCTGCCCGGGAGTGACGTGGCGGCCGTCGCCGTGGACGCGCCAGAGGGTCGGGGTCGAGGGCATCGATGCCTCCAAGAGGGATATGCAAGGGCCGCGAACGGATGGTTCACTAGGGGCGTGCGGTCGAGCCCGGCCGACCCGGCTCGCGAGGATTGTCGCACTCGCGAGCACTGTTCCGCGTCGTCCGCCCCGCCGTCCGGAGAATCCATGAGCCCGCACGACGACGTGCCGCCCTCGGCCGACCGCCGTCCGCCCCGTACCGGCCGCCGCCGCTGGGTCACGGTCGCCGTCGTGGCGGCCGTGGTCGTCGCCGGTGGGGTGACTGGCGTCGTGCTCGCGACGCGCGGCGACGACGGCCCGGCGACCCCTGCCGCCACGGGAGCGAGCGCCCCGCTCTCGCTGATCCCGCTCCCGTCGAAGGTCGAGCGGACGAGCGGCCCGGCGTTCGCGCTCGACGGCACCACGCGCGTCGTCACCGAGGTCGACCCGGCCGCGAACGCCGCGGCACGCAAGGCGACCCCCGGCGTCGGGGAGGACCTCGCCGCGCAGCTGCGCCGCTCGACGGGGCTCGCGCTGCCCACGTCGACCGTGACGTCGTCGGGCGCGAGCACCTCGCCCGCGCCCGAGGGCTCGACCATCACCCTGCGCCTCTCCGGCCCGCAGGCCGCGACGTGGGACCTGGACGCTCCGCTCGACGACCCGACCCTCGAGCGGTACACCCTCGACGCGGACTCACGCGGCGTCGTCGTCACGTCGGGGACCCCGGCCGGTCTGTTCCGGGGCGTGCAGACCCTGCGCCAGCTGCTCCCGGCGTCGTCGGCGGCCCCGGACGCCCAGCCTGCGCCGTCGGGCGGCTGGACCGTGCCCGCGGTGCGCATCACCGACGAGCCGCGCTTCGCGTACCGTGGCGCGCTCCTCGACGTCGCGCGCCGATTCTACCCGGTGAAGGACGTCGAGCGGTACATCGACGACATCGCGCAGTACAAGATCGACGCGCTCCACCTGCACCTCACGGACGACCAGGGCTGGCGGATCGTCGTCGACGGCGAGCCGACGCTCACGACGGTCGGGGCGTCCACGCAGTCGGGCTTCGCGCCCGGCACGGGCGGCCCCTGGTACTACACCAAGGAGCAGTACGCCCAGATCGTGGCGTACGCGGCCCGGCGATTCATCACGGTCGTGCCCGAGATCGACGGTCCCGGCCACACACTCGCGGCGCAGGCGTCGATCGGCTCGCTGCGCTGCGACGGCACGCGCGCGAAGCCCTACAGCGGCTTCGACGTGGGCAACCCGATGGTCTGCGCGTCGGACGCTAACCTCGCGAACATCCGCTCCTACCTGCGCGCCGTCACCCGAGCGGTCGTCGCGCAGAACCCCGGCCCGTACCTCCATCTCGGCGGCGACGAGGTCCCCGACCCGCCGAAGGGCTGGTACGAGAGCTACACGGCGGCCGCGAACCGGTCCGCCGCCGCGGCGGGCAAGACGGTGATCGCCTGGCACCAGTGGGTCACCGGGGCGCCGCTGCCGCAGGGCAGCGTCATGGAGTACTGGGGCACCGGCTCCGACCGCAACGCCTGGACCCCCGACAACGTCACCCAGCTCAAGAGCGCCGTCGCCCAGGGCGCAAAGATCCTCATGGCGCCCGCCGACCGCACCTACCTCGACATGCACGAGAGCCCGATCGACGACCTCGGCCTCGAGTGGGCGGGGATCACGGACGTCGAGCACGCCTACGACTGGGAACCCGAGACCGTGCTCGCCGACGACGGCGTCGACCTCACCGGGCACGTCTACGGCGTCGAAGCCGCGCTGTGGGCCGACCGCACCTACCCCGGCTCCCTGACACACCTGCCCACGTCGACCGACGAGTTCATGCCCGTCGACCAGTACATGGACGCCAAGGCCTTCCCGCGTCTGCCCGCGATCGCCGAGGTCGCCTGGACCGCGCAGAGCGCGCGCCACCCGGGCGACTTCAAGACCCGGCTCGTCGCCCAGGCGCCCCGGTGGAAGGCCGAGGGGATCGGCTACACCGAGGTGCCCGACCTCGACTGGGGTTGACGCGCGAGGGCTGACACGCGAGCAGCCCGCCCCGGCCGAGGCCGGGACGGGCTGCGTCAGCAGTGCTGCAGGGGGTCGTCACTCGCCGGACGGCGCGCCGCCCTCGGCGGAACCACCCGAACGGCGTCGGCGCGTACGACGGCGCGTGCGCGTGCGCTCGCCGCCCTCGCCCGACGACGCCGCCTGCGTGCCGCTCTCCGGCCCGGCCGAGGCGGCGGCCGCCTTCGGCTCGGTGGTGCCGCTGCCTGCGTCGTCCTGCTGCCGCCGCTCGGAACCGCCCCGGCCGCCGCGGTCACGCGAGCGTCCGTCGCGAGCGCCGTCGTCGGACCGGTGGCTCGACCGGCCCGAACCGCCGGAGCCGCCGCGCGAGCCTTGCCCGCGGGGCGAACCGCCGCGCTTGCCGGTCTCGCCGAGGTCCTCGAGGACCTCGGCGCCGAGGCCGGCGCGGACCTGCTTGTCCTTGGGCAGACGGCCCTTCGTCCCCTCGGGGATGTTGAGGTCGGTGTACAGGTGCGGGGACGACGAGTACGTCTCGACGGGCTCGGGGATGCCGAGGTCGAGCGCGCGGTCGATGAGGCCCCAGCGGGGGATGTCGTCCCAGTCGACGAACGTGACCGCGGTGCCCTTGTGCCCCGCACGGCCGGTGCGACCCGTGCGGTGCAGGTACGTCTTCTCGTCCTCGGGGCACTGGTAGTTCACGACGTGGGTGACGTCGTCGACGTCGATGCCGCGGGCCGCGACGTCCGTCGCGACGAGGACGTCGACCTTGCCCGAGCGGAACGCGCGCAGCGCCTGCTCGCGCGAGCCCTGGCCCAGGTCACCGTGGATCGCCGCGGCGGCGAACCCGCGCTCGACGAGCTCGTCGGCGACCTTCGCGGCCGTGCGCTTGGTGCGCGCGAACACGATCGTCAGGCCGCGGCCCTCCGACTGCAGGATCCGCGCGAGCATCTCGACCTTGTCGAGCGCGTGCGCGCGATACACGACCTGCTTGATGTTCTTGACGGTCGCGCCGCCGTCGTCGGGGTCGTTCGCGCGGATGTGCGTCGGCTGCGTCATGTACCGGCGGGCCATCGCGACGACGGCGCCCGGCATGGTCGCCGAGAAGAGCATCGTGTGGCGGCGCGGCGGGGTCGCGGCGATGAGCTTCTCGACGTCGGGCAGGAAGCCCAGGTCGAGCATCTCGTCGGCCTCGTCGAGCACCACGGTCGTCGCGTGCGACAGGTCGAGGTGGCGCTGGTTCACCAGGTCGATGAGCCGGCCCGGCGTGCCGACGACGACCTCGACGCCCGCGGCGAGCTGCGCGATCTGCGGCTCGTACGCGCGGCCGCCGTAGATCTGCGCGACGCGCACCGTGCGACGGCGCGACGCCGTGGTCAGGTCGTTCGCGACCTGGACGGCGAGCTCGCGCGTCGGGACGACGACGAGCGCCTGCGGCTTGCCGGGCGCGTCCAGGCGGTCGAAGCCCTCCTCGTCCGGTGCGACGACGTGCTCGAGCAGCGGGACGCCGAAGCCCAGCGTCTTGCCCGTGCCGGTCTTGGCCTGGCCGATGATGTCGTGCCGCGACAGCGCGACGGGCAGCGTCATCGCCTGGATGGGGAAGGGGTGGACGATGCCGGCGTCGGTGAGCGCGTCCACGATCGCGGCGCGCACCTTGAAGTCGGCGAAGGTCGGGGTGGGGGCGTCGGCCGGGGTGGTGGGAGCATCCGTCGTGGCGACGTCGTCCCGCCCGGTGTCGGCGCTCTCGGCGCCCGTCGGGGCGACGGGCGTGTCGGTGGTGCTGGTCACGGTTCCTCGTGTTCGTCGGGGCGCCGTCGCGCGCGGACCGGTCTCCCGCGCCGGGCTCGCGCCCATGAGGGGCGGCCGGGGTGCGGGACGGCGGTGTCCGGGGCGACGCGTGCGCCAGGGGCCGGCAGCCGATCGTGGAGATGCGCCGCCGTCGTGGCGGGACGAACCGGACCAGGTCCGGGGCGTCATGGTCGATGCGGACCGCGCGTCAGGACGAGCGCGGGCCAGGAAGCTAGACGACCGGGCAACCGAGGTACTGGGCCATGGTATCGGATGCGGCCCTGCCTATCCTGGACGGATGGCCGTCACGAGCTCCGCGTCCCCCGCCGACACCCCAACGCCCGGCACCGGCGACGGCCCGGCCGGGGGCGCGAGTGGAGGTGCGAGCCTCGACGAGATCGTCGAGCTCCTCGGACTCGTCGCAGCCTTCGAGCTCGACGACGTACCACGGTTCGCCGCGGAGGCGGCCGACGCGCTCGACGTCGAGGGGCGCCTCGCGTACAGCCGGCGCGCCGGGGCGTCGCTCGCCCGGTGCGAGCGCGTGCTCGTCCGGATCGAGGAGCTCGGCGCGTCACCCGTGGCCGCGATGACGCCGTTCGACGGCGCGTTCGACGACTTCGACGACCGCACCCAGGCCAGCACCTGGGAGGAAGAGGTGCTGCGCGAGTTCGTCGGGCGCTCCGTCGCCGAAGACTTCTGCCGGCTCTGCGCGCCCGCGCTCGACCCCGTCTCGCGCGACGTCGTCCTCGGCGTCATGGAGGCGAGCGTCGCCGACGAGGAAGCCGTGCAGCAGCTCGCCGAGGCCGCCGCCGCGGACCGCGTGCTCTCGGCCCGCCTCGCGCTGTGGGGGCGCCGCCTCGTCGGGGAGGCGCTACGGCTCGCGCAGTCGCTGCTCACCGAGAGCGGCACGTTTGTGCACCTGCTCGCGGTCGCGAGGAGGCCGAGTCCGACCCGGCCGCGAAGGACGCCGGGTCGGACACGCACACCTGGACGCTGCGCCAGCTCACCGAACGGCACGCGCTGCGCATGCGACGGCTCGGCCTCACGGCCTGAGCCGCCCGCGATCAGAGGGTGCCGAAGCCGACGCGGCGCGTCTCCTCGGTGCCGATCTCCACGTAGCCGACCGACGCGGCCGGGACCAGGTACTGGCGCCCGCGCGAGTCCTTGAGCTCCAGCGTGTTGGCGTCGCTCTTCAGCGCGGCCGAGACCGCGGCGGCGACCTCGTCGGCCGTCAGGTCCGTGTCGATGACGAGCTCGCGGGGCAGGTGCTTCACACCGATCGTGACTTCCACCACGGTTCCTTTCGATCGTCTCGCGGTGGGCCGACGGGCCTACCACCTCGGACGATCCTATGCGGGGGCGCGCGCCCGGTGGCGCCCGCCGGGCCCCTGATCGCTGAGCGCTGAACGCCGACGGTGACGCCCCGTTCTCCGATCGTGATGCCCGCGTGGTCGGGGCGGGCGGGGCGAGTGGGGTGCGCGCGGTCTTCCATCCGCCTCGCTCGTTCCTCGCTCGGCTCCCGCCAGACCCGCCACGACCGCGCGCACCCCACCCGCCCCGCCCTTCACGGTCGGCCTACCGCCCGCCGACCATGCGATCAGGCACGGTCTCGCCGCCCACCACGGGCTTGTGCACCGATGCGTCGCTCAACGGGTGCACAAACCCGTGCTCGGCACGTCGGAACGTGCACAACCCGGTGCTCGGCACGCACGGGACCTGACCCCCGGCGCCACCGTCACCATCGACGAGCGGAACGTCACCGTCGGCGAGGGTGAGACGACGGCCGGCCGGGTGGGGGCGGGGAGGTGGTGAAGGGCGTCAAGGAGTGCGCACGGCCCCCAGGGCCGAAGCACGACAGCCCGAACCAGCTCGCCGCACCCACCCGCGAACCCGACCGAGCGCACTCACCCCAGGAGGCGCACGGCGCGGGGGCTCAGGTCGCAGGGGCGACGAACGAGCGCAGACCCCTCCACGCGAAGGTCGACAGCAGGCTGCTGATCGCGGCGTCGTCGACGCCGATGCGGCTGCCGCGACCCTGCTCGTTCCGGCGCGCGGCGAGCCGGGCCTGTTCGGCGACCTCGGTCGCGGCGGACCGGGCGATCGCGGTGCACGTCCGACCGAGCACGAGCGCCTGGTCGCGTTCCATCCCGCAGCGCAGGACGAGGACGTCGGCGAACGCGTCGGCGTTCACGGCGTCGGGGCGCAGCACGCGCTCGCGGACGGCATCGTCGCGCATGACGTCCGACTCGAACAGGAGCGCCGCGGACTGTCCCGCGTCGACGGCGAACGACACGTAGGCCTCGACGACGGCCCGCACGACGTCGCCGCCGTCGAAGGTGACGGTCGGATGCGCCTGCCGGGCGGGCGCGAGCGCTGCGTCGACGGCGGTGACGAGCTCGTCGCCTCGGGCGTCGACCACCGCGAGGTAGAGCGCGAGCTTGGACGGGAAGTGGCGGTACAGGACGGGCTTGGAAACCCCCGCCTCGTCGGCCAGGTCGTCCATCGAGAGGTGGTGGAAGCCGCGCGCCGCGAACAAGCGCGTGGCGATTCCGAGGAGCTGGACCCGGCGTGCGGCGCGCGGGATCCGGTGGGTCAGCGTTGTGGTGGCGGGCACGACGTTCCCCCTTCGGGCCTGGCTTGCGAGCCGGTGTTCGGATGGTAGAGCGCTGTGCGGGCCCGTCCAAGGGCTTGCACACCAGGTGAGACGACATGGCTTTGACCTGCATGAACGTTCGTTTCATGAGAGGTGCGTCACATGGAGAGTGCGACCACCCGGCGTGTGCGACGCTGGGGCGTGCTCTCGGACCCCGGCGCCCGGCGACGTCCCGCTCCGCGGACGCGGCTGCGCCGGGCGGCGCTCGTCCTCGCGCTCGGCTGCGTCATGACGGGCGCGTCGTGGAGCTGGGACGTCGAGGTCGGCGGCGGCATCTGCGGCACCGCCTTCCGGGTCCATCCCGGGAGCGGGTATGCGGTCACGGGTGGGGAGATGTCCGACGACGTCCGGCAGGACCTGCGTGACGGGTGCCAGCAGGCGGGTGCCTGGCCGTGGCGAGCGGGCTGGGCGACGCTCGGTGCGGGCGCTGCCGGCGCGGTCGCGATCCTCGTCCTCCCGCTCGTCGTGCGCCGCCCCCGCGAGTGAGTCGATGTCGGCGGTGCGTGGTGGGATGAGGCCGTGCCGCCCGCTCCCGCCGCCAGCCTCCTGCCGCCTGCGCCCCCCGAGCTGCGCACCGCGGCGTCGGACGGCGGCCTGGACCCGGCGCAGACGGCGGCGCTGGAGGCGGCCGTCGGGCTCGGTTCGGGGGAGGCGCTCGTCGTCCTCGGGGCACCCGGCACGGGGAAGACGACCCTCGCCGTGGAGGTCGCCGCGCTCGCGCTGGCCCGGGGCCTGGCGCCGCACGAGGTGCTGGTGCTCGCGCCGTCCCGACGCGCCGCGGGCTCGCTGCGCGACGTCCTGACCTATCGGGCCGCGAGGACGCTCTCGGCGCCGCTCGTGCGGACGGCGGCGTCGGCGGCGTTCGCGGTCCTGTGCTCGCGCGCGGAGGCGCTGGGCGACCCGCTGCCCACGCTCGTCTCGGGCCCGGAGCAGGACCTCCTGCTGTCGGAGCTCCTCGCGGGCCACGTGGCCGGCGTCGGGGTGCCGCTGCGCCTGCCGCCCGGTCTGCCCGAGGACGTCCTCGGGCTGCGCGGCTTCCGGCAGGAGCTGCGCGACCTGCTCATGCGCGCCGCCGAGCACGACCTGCTGCCGTCCGAGCTGGCCGCCCTCGGCCGTCTGCACGACCGCCCCGAGTGGGAGCTCGCCGCCCAGCTGTACGACGAGTACCTCGCGGTCACGGCGCTCGGCGCGGGCACCCCGGACCGGGGCGCACGGGTGGACCCGGCGGTCGTCGTCGCGGAGGCCGCCGACGCGCTGCGGACCTGGGACGCGGACCTGCCGGGCGTGCCGCGCCCGCGGTGGCGGCTTGTCGTCGTCGATGACTACCAGGAGGCCACCGCCGCCACCGCGGCCCTGCTCGAGGTCCTGCGCGACGACGGCTCCCGCCTCGTCCTGCTCGGCGACCCCGACGTCGCGGTGCAGACGTTCCGTGGCGCGAGCCCCGCGCTGCTGGGGCAGGCCGGCGCCCGCCCGGGCCGCGGGTCGGGGCAGGTCGGCGCGTTCGACGCCCGGACCGTGCACCTCGGGACCACGTGGCGGCACCCGGGGGCCTGCGCGACGTGGTCGCGCGCGTCACGGCCGCGATCCCCACCCTCGGCGCCGCGGCGCACCGGCGCGCGACGCCGGCCGAGCAGGTCGACGGCGCGGACCCGACCGAGCCGGTCGTCGACGTCGCGACCTTCGTCTCCGGGGCGGAGGAGACCGCGCACGTCGCGCGGGTCCTGCGCTCGGAGCACCTGCTGCACGGCACCCCGTGGGCGCGCATGGCCGTCGTCGCGCGCGCGGGCGGTCAGCTCGCCGCCCTGCGTCGTGGCCTGCTCGCGGCGCAGGTGCCCGTGAACCTCCTGGGCTCGGACGTGCCGCTGCGCGACGAGCCCGCGGTCCGTCCGCTGCTGGAGGTCGTCGGGATCGCGCTGGACCTCGAGGCGGCGGTCGACCCGGACGTCGACGCGGCGTCCCCCGTCGACCCGGACGTGGTCGCCGACCTGCTCACGTCGCCCGTGGGCGGGCTCGACGTCGTCGGGCTGCGGCGCCTGCGCCGGGCCCTGCGCGCGGAGGAGCGGGCGGGCGGCGGCGGCCGCGCGTCGGACGCGCTGCTCGCGGAGGTCGTCGAGCACCCGAGCCGCGCGGCCACGCTCCCCGCCACCGTGCGGACGCCCGCCGAACGCGTCGCGCGCGTCGTGGAGGCGGCGCGCGTGGCGGCCCGCGAGCCCGACGCCGACGCCCAGTCCGTGCTCTGGGCCGCGTGGGACGCGACCGGCCTGGCCGAGCGCTGGCAGCGGCTCGCGCTCGAGGGTGGAACGGCCGGTGCGCGCGCCGACCGCGACCTCGACGCCGTCCTGGCGCTGTTCCGGGCGGCCGAGACGTTCGTCGACCGGCTCCCGCAGGCGTCGGCCCGCGCGTTCCTCGACTACCTGGGCTCGCAGGACCTGCCGGCCGACACGCTCGCCGCCCAGGCCGTCGGCGCGGGCTCGGTGTCCGCGCTCACGCCCGCCGGCGCGGCAGGCGGGGAGTGGGACGTCGTCGTCGTCACCGGCGTGCAGGACGGCGTGTGGCCGGACCTGCGGCTGCGTGACTCGCTGCTCGGCTCGCAGGCCCTCGTCGAGCTGCTCGCCCGGCGCGAGCTCGGCGGGACCGAGGGTGAGGCAGGGGCGGCGGCGCGCCGTGCCGTCCTCGCGGACGAGCTGCGCGCGTTCGCCGTGGCCGTCTCGCGCGCCCGACGGCGCCTCGTGGTGACCGCGGTCGACGACGCCGACGAGCGTCCGTCCGTGTTCCTCGACCTGGTCCAGGCGGCGCCCGAGGAGGGACGCACGCCCCGGCGACGGGAGGCCTCGCTCGACCTGCGCGGGCTGGTCGCGTCCTTGCGCCGCGACCTGGTCGAGGACGCGGTGACGGCGGGCTCGGCCGGGCCCGGCGCCGCGGAGCCGCGCAACGCCGCCGCCCTGCTCGCCGACCTCGCCCGCGCCGGCGTGAGCGGCGCCGACCCGGCCGGCTGGTACGGGGCGGGCGACGTGACGAGCGACGCCCCGCTCCACCCGGGCGACGAGCGTGTCGTGGTGTCGCCGTCGCGCGTCGAGCTCGTCGACGCGTGCGCGCTGCGCTGGGCGCTCGAGACGGCCGGCGGCACCGCACCCGACGCGACCGTCCAGACGCTCGGCACGCTCGTGCACGCCGTCGCCGAGGCCCTGCCCGACGGCGGTCACGCGGCGCTCGCGGCCGAGCTCGACCGCCGCTTCCCCGAGCTCGGGCTCACACCGGGCTGGCCCGCGACCCAGACGCGCCGCCGGGCCGACGCGATGGTCGAGCGCCTGGCGGGGTACCTCAAGGACCGCACGGCGCTCGCGGTCGAGGTCCCGTTCCGCGTCGACATCGGTGAACGGGCCACCCTGCGCGGGGTGATCGACCGGGTCGAGGCGACAGACGATCCGGGCGCCGTCGAGGTCGTCGACCTCAAGACCGGCCGCAACGCGCCCTCGAAGGCCGACACCGAGCAGCACGCCCAGCTCGGTGCGTACCAGCTCGCCGTCGAGCTCGGCGGGCTCGACGGCTCGAAGCAGCCCGAGGGCGGGCCGGGCGCGGACCTGCCCGACGGGGCCCGCCCGGCCGGAGCGCGGCTCGTCTACCTCGGCACCGGGCGCAACGCCGCCCTGCGGGACCAGCCCGCCCTCGACGAGCAGCCCGACGGCGGCGCGTGGGCCGCGGAGCTCGTCGACGGCGTGGCACGGACGATGGCGGGGTCGGCGTTCCTCGCCCAGGAGAACCGGCTGTGCGGGTCGTGCCCGGTGCGCCGGACGTGCCCCGCGCAGCCCGAGGGACGACAGGTGATCGCATGACCGAGCAGCTCGAGCGCATGCTCGTCCCCGTGGCGGACGGCGGGTCGGCCCCGGACGCGCGTCGCCGGTACGCGGCCCTCGAGATCGCGGAGATCCTCGACCGGCCGGCCCCGACGCCGGAGCAGGTCGCGGTGATCGAGGCGGAACCGGTCGCGCCGCTGCTCGTCATCGCGGGGGCCGGCTCGGGCAAGACGGAGACGATGGCGTCGCGCGTCGTCTGGCTCATCGCGAACGGGCACGTGCGGCCCGAGGAGGTCCTCGGCCTGACGTTCACGCGCAAGGCGGCCGGCGAGCTCGCCGTGCGGGTCCAGGATCGGCTCGCGCAGTTCGCGCGGCGCACGGGGGCGGCGGCCGACGGTCTCGCGCTCCTCGACCGCCCGACGGTCTCGACGTACAACGCGTACGCGGCGGGGCTCGTCGGCGACCACGCCCTGCGGCTCGGGATCGAGCCGGGCTCGCGCCTGCTCAGCGAGGCCAGCCAGTGGCAGCTCGCGGCGGAGGTCGTCGAGTCCTGGGCGGGCGACCTCGGCACGGACGCCGCCGTGTCGTCGGTGATCGACGCGGTCCGGTCGCTCTCCGGTGCGCTCGCCGAGCACCTGCTCGACCCCGTCGAGGCGAGGGCGCGGCTCGAGCGGCTCGTCGACGGGATCGCCGCCGTCCCGCTCGGGCGTCGCAAGACCCACTACGCCGACGTCACCAGCCTGCTCGCGAGCCTCGGCGAACGGGCCCGGCTGCTCGACGTCGTCGCCGCCTACGCCGAGCGCAAGCGGCGGCTCGAGGCGCTCGACTTCGGCGACCAGGTCGCGATCGCGGCCCGCCTCGCGCGGGAGGTGCCCGTCGTCGGGCGGCTCGAGCGCGGCCGGTACCGGGCCGTCCTGCTCGACGAGTACCAGGACACCTCGCACGCCCAGGTCGAGCTCCTCGCGGCGCTGTTCGGCGCCGGCCACGGGGTCACGGCGGTCGGCGACCCCAACCAGTCGATCTACGGGTGGCGCGGTGCGAGCGCGGGCGGCATCGGACGCTTCCCCGAGCGGTTCCGCCAGACGCCCACGGCCGCGAGTCCGCACGGCGCGCGCGCCCGGGTGCTCAGCCTGTCGACGTCGTGGCGCAACGACCGCGCGATCCTCGACGTCGCGAACCGGACGGCCGAGCCGCTGCGCGCGTCGTCGCAGGTCCCCGTGGACCGGCTCGCCGCGCGGCCCGGCGCGGGCGAGGGAGCCGTCCACGTGACGTTCCACGCCACGGAGGACGAGGAGGCCGCGCACCTGGCCGACGTGGTCGCGCGGGCACGGGACGACGCCGCGGCCGCCGGTCGGTCGATGCCGTCCGCGGCGGTGCTGTGCCGCGCGCGGCGCCAGTTCCTCCCCGTCGAGGCGGCGCTGCGCTCGCGCGGGATCCCGGTCGAGGTCGTCGGGCTCGGCGGCCTCCTGTCCACGCCCGAGGTCACGGACCTCGTGGCGTTCCTGCAGGTCGCGCACGACCCGTCGCGCGGCGACGCACTCGCCCGCCTGCTCACGGGCCCGCGCGTCAACCTCGGCGCGGCCGACCTGTTCGCGCTCGCGAGCCGGGCGCGCGACCTCGCCGACGCCCAGGACCGCAGGGCCGGTCGGGCCGCGGACGGCGCGGTGCCGGGTGGCGGCCCCGCTGCGGCGCCCGGGACGAGCGACGTCCCCGACGGTCCCGCGGACGACGAGCCCGCGATCCTCGAGGGCGACGTCGTCGACCACCGCTCGCTCGTCGACGCCCTCGACGACCTGCCCGCCCCGGGGCGCGCGGCGCGCGATGGCCGCACGCTCACGACGGCGGCGCACACCCGTCTGGCGACGCTCGCCCGCGACCTCAGGGCCGTCCGCGCACAGACGTACCTGTCGCTCCCGGAGCTCGTGACGCAGGCGGAGCGCGCGCTCGGCCTCGACATCGAGGTCGACGTCGCGGGCGCGCTGTTCGACGCGGGCGCCCAGGGCGGCAGCGAGCTCGGCCGCGCCCACCTCGACGCCTTCCGCGACGTGGCGGTCGAGTTCTCCCAGTCGGCGGACGTCCCGACGCTCGGTGCGTTCCTCGCGTGGCTCGGAGCGGCCCAGGCTCAGGAGGGCGGACTCGACCTGCCGCTGCGCGACGTCGACCCGGACGCCGTCCAGGTCATCACCGTGCACGGCGCGAAGGGTCTCGAGTGGGACCTCGTCGTCGTGCCCGGGCTCGTGCAGCAGGCGTTCCCGCAGGTCCGGTTCGGGGACGACGGCCCGACGGACTCGGGCTGGCTCACCGGGCTCGGCAACCTGCCGTACCCGCTCCGCGGCGACGCCCGTGACCTGCCGCACCTGGCGTACGACGACGCCGAGGACGCCACCGGTCTCCGCGACGCCCTGGCCGCGTTCAAGCTCGCGTGCGGCGAGCACGAGCTCGCGGAGGAACGCCGGCTCGCGTACGTGGCGTTCACGCGGGCCCGGCACCAGCTGCACCTGTCGGGGTCGTGGTGGCGCACCGGCACCCGGCCGAGCGAGCCGTCGGTGTTCCTGACCGAGCTCGTCGACGCCGGCCTGCACCCCGACACGTGGGCCGACGTCCCCGAGGACGGCGCGTCGAACCCGCTCGCCGACCGCGTCCGCACGGGCTGGTGGCCCGCGCGGCCCGGAGACGACGCACCGGACGGTGGGGCCGGCGGCGCCGCGGACGACGGTCCCTCACCGGCCGTGCGCGCCGTGCGGGCCGCCGCCCTCGCGGTCCGTGAGGCGGTCGCGTCGGGTGCCTCGGCCCTCGCCGACGACGCGGACTCCGCCGCCGACGACCCGTCGGGCCTGGCCGCTCTCGCGCGTCTGCTCCTCGCCGAGCGCGCCACGCACGAGGCCGCGCGCGCCGAGGTCGCGTTCCCGGCGCACGTGTCGGCGTCGGGCCTCGTGGCGCTCGCGGCGGACCGGGACGCGTTCGCCCTGGCGCGCCGCCGCCCGCTCCCGCGGAGGCCCTCGTCGCACGCACGTCGGGGCACGGCGTTCCACGCGTGGGTCGAGCGGTACTTCGGCGCCGCGGCGTTGCTCGACGTCGAGGACCTCCCGGGCGCCGACGACGCCGACGTCCGCACGGACGAGGAGCTCGAGGCGCTGCGTGCGACGTTCCTCGCCTCGGGGTGGGCGTCGCGCGAGCCCCTCGCGATCGAGGTGGACGTCGAGACGCCGGTCGCGGGCGTCGTGGTGCGCTGCCGCATCGACGCGGTCTTCCCCGAGCGGGCCGAGCCGCGGGGCGACGACCCCGACGGCACCCGGTCGGCGGCCGTCGTCGTGGACTGGAAGACGGGTCGCGCCCCGCACGACGACGCCTCGCGCCGTGCGCGCGAGGTCCAGCTCGCGGCGTACCGGCTGGCGTGGTCGCGGTGGTCGGGGCTGCCGCTCGAGGACGTGTCCGCGGCGTTCTACTACGTCGCGGACGACACGGTCGTGCGCCCGGTCGACCTGCTCGACGAGTCGGCGCTCGAGGCGCTGGTGCGCGGAGACGGCTGAGGCCGCGACCGCTACGAGCCGCCGGCCCCGTCCTCGACGGCCTCCTCGAGCTCGCGGAGCATGTCGACGGCGTCGGCGACGACGTCGTCCTGCCCGGTGCGCACCCCGTGCAGGAGCCAGCGCACGAGCTCGAGCTCGCCCGAGAGCAGCGCGCGCTCCTCGAGGTGCGGGTCGGCGAGCTCGGTTCGGCGCAGCCGGTACGCCTCGAGGATCGAGTCGGTCGCGTCCTCGGGGGCGGCGACGAGAAGCCAGGCGAGGTCGTCCGCGGGGTCGGCGACGCGCGCGTCGGACCAGCCGGTCACGGCGCGCACGCGGGTACCGGACGTGAGCACCTGCTCGGGGCCGAGGTCGCCGTGCACGACGACGGGCTGGTACTTCCACAGCGCGACGTCCTCGAGCGCGTCCTCCCAGCGGCGCAGGAGCGTGGCCGGGACGTGCCCGGTGGCGGCGGCGTCGTCGAGCTCGGCGAGCCGGCGGTCCCGGTACTCGTCGGCGGTGTAGACGGGGAGGCCGGCGTCGGCCACGACGCTCGCGGGCAGCTCGTGGATCGCCGCGACGACTCGCCCGAGGTCGGCGGCGAGACCGGGGCCGGGACCGAGCCGGTCGAGGTCGAGGGGTGCGCCGTCGAGCGCGGCGTGCACGACGGCGCGCCCGCCCTCGGGCAGCCGTGCGTAGCCGCGGGGCGCGGGGACCGCGAACGGCAGGACGCCGGCGTCGACGTAGGGGACCAGCCGGGCGAGCAGCGCGACCTCGGCCTCGAGGGCCGCCCCGGCGGCGACGGTCTGCGGGGCGCGGACGACCCAGCGGGCGCCGTCCTCGTCGGTCACGACGGCGACGTCGTAGTCCCCACGGTCGCGCACCGGCTCGGCGGTCACCGCCTGCAGCCCGTGCACCGCCTGGGTCGAGAGCGCGGCGAGGACGAGGGGCGAGCGGGTCACCCGCCCACGGTAGCGGGCGCGGGCCGGGTGCAGCCCCTCAACCCGCCCGGACGCCCCGCCCCGAGCGCTGTGGGCATCCGTTCGGCTGTTTCCGACGCGGCAGATCAGCCGAACGGATGCCCACACGGCTGGCTTGGCTGCGGCTACGGTGACCCGGTGACCGATGCCGTCCACCCCGTGCCCTTCGACCTGTCGTCTGCGCTGCCGCTCGCCACCCCGCTGGCCCGTGCGGCCGAGCGTCGGGCGGTCCCCGGTGAGCTCGCCCGCGCGCTCGCCGACGACGCGACCCGCGTCCTTCTCGTGCACCGGGCCCAGGTCCCGGTCGCGTCGACGGGCGGCCCGGAGGCGCCGGCCGAGGACGTCGGCTGGGGCGCGGGTCCGCAGGCGACGGCGACCGAGCGCCTCGAGCTCCTTCCGGCCGCCGCGGTCCGAGACCGTGCGTTCGGGGCGCCGTCGGACGCGCAGCCGGTCGCCCGGTGGCTGCTGCTGGGCGAGACGGACGGCGCGACCTTGCTGGGGCTCGTCGTGCCCGACGCCGCCGACGTGTCCGCGCCGGGGATCGAGGGCATCGCCCCGCAGGACGCGTGGTCGGCGCTGCTCCGTGGGCGCGCGTGGCGCACGGTCCGGGAAGCCGCTGTGACGGTCCCGGCCGAGGAGGCGGCGTTCGCGGCCGAGGCGACCGCGCTGGCGCAGTGGCATGACCGCAGCCCCCGCTGTCCGCACTGCGGCGAGCCGACCGTGGTGGCGGACGGCGGCTGGGTGCGCCGGTGCGAGACCGAGGGGATCACGCACTTCCCGCGCACGGACCCGGCGGTGATCATGGCGGTCGTCGACGCGGACGACCGGTTGCTGCTGGGCCGCTCGACGGCGTGGCCCGCGGGCCGGTTCTCGACGCTCGCCGGGTTCGTCGAGCCGGGGGAGTCGGCCGAGGAGGCGGTGCGCCGCGAGGTGCGCGAGGAGTCGGGCGTCGAGGTGGGGGACGTCGTCTTCCGCGGGAGCCAGCCGTGGCCGTTCCCGTCGTCGCTCATGCTCGGCTTCCGCGGCGTCGCCCGTACGACGGCGCTGCGCGCGGACGGGGTCGAGCTCGCCGAGCTGCGCTGGGTGAGCCGGGTGGAGCTGGCGGAGCAGGTCGCGGCGGGGACCTTGCTCCCGCCGGGGCGCGTCTCGATCGCGCGTGCGCTGATCGAGGAATGGTTCGGCGGGCCGCTGCCGACCTCGTCGACCGGGCCTCACCGATGACCGCGACCGACCTGGCGACGCCGTTCGACCGCTCGGAGCGCGCGATCTGGCGCGGTTCCGCGGACGCCTACGCCCGGTCGTTCGCCCACCTGTGCGCCCACCTGGCGCCGGACCTCCTCGACGCCGTCCAGCTCGCCCCGGTCCAGCCGTGTGGGCATGCGTTCGGTCGTTCGGACGAGGGCGCGGACAGCCGAACGGATGCCCACAGCGGGGCGGTGCGGGTGCTGGACGTCGGGACGGGCAGCGGCACCGTCGCGCGCCTCGCCCGGGACCGGGGTGCGGCCGTCGTGGCGTGCGACGCGGATCCCGGCATGGTGGCGCTCGCGACCGGCGAGGCCACCGACGGAGCGTCACGGGGACTGCGGGGAGCGCTCGCCGGAATCGTGGCCGCGCTCCCGGCGCTGCCGTTCGCTGACGGGTCGTTCGACGCCGTCACGGCGGGCTTCGTGCTCAACCACGTGGGGCGCCCGCGCGCGGCGGCCGCGGAGCTGGTGCGCGTCGCCCGGCCTGGCGGGCGCGTCGCGGCGACCATCTGGGCGAGCCCGCCGGGCGCGGGTCAGACGCTCGTGGGGCGTGCGGTCGCGGCCGCGGGGATCGAACGTCCGAGCACGTTCCCGCCGCTCGACCCCGACGACGACTTCCCCCGCACGGCCGACGGCCTCGCGGAGGTGCTGCGCGGGGCCGGGCTGGTGGACGTCGTCGTCGGGGAGCACCGGTGGGACCACCGGGTCGACGCGGACACGTGGTGGGCGGGACCGGCGTCGGGCGTCGCGACGATCGGGAAGACGCTCGCCGGTGCCGCGCCGGAGGCGCAGGCCGCGGCGCGCGCGCACTTCGACCGGCTCGCGGACGACTTCCGCAGCGACGACGGCCTCCTGGCGCTCCCGCACGTCGCCCTGCTCGGCCACGGCCGACGCCCGACGGCCTGATCATCGGCCCTTTCGCCGATCGCCGACCATGGGGTGACCCACCCGGCGTCTCGTCGACCATGACGATGTCCGGCGCGAGGGTACCGGGGGCCAATCACATGGTCGGCGCGGGGGTCGGGGCCGTGCTCAGAGACGCGAGCGGACCTCGGCGAGGCTGGGGTTCGTGGCGGCGGTGCCGTCTGGGAAGACGACCGTCGGGACGACCTGGTTGCCGTTGTTGATCTGCTCGACGTACGACGCCGTCTCGGGCCGCTGCTCGATGTCCACGACCGTGTAGCCGATGCCCGCGGAGTCGAGCTGGGTCTTGAGGCGGCGGCAGTAGCCGCACCACGTCGTCGAGTACATGACGACGGTCCCGGGCTCGGGCAGGACGGGGGAGATGGCGGTCTCGGTCACGGAGCAACTCCTCAGCTGGTGCACGTGCGGCGCGGCGACTCCCACGCCAACCCCGTACAACGCGCGGACTCGCGCTGTTCTTCCCGGCGGCCCGCACCCGACGACACCCGCCTGGGGACGGTCGCCGCACGTGTCACCGGCGGCTGCGAGAATCGCAGGCGATGTCCACGCCTGCCACGTCCTCGCCCCGATCCGAAGCGCCGGTCCCGCCGCGCACCGCCGACGCCATCCTCGACGCCCTCGACCCCGAGCAGCGTGACGTCGCGGTCACCCTGCAGGGGCCTGTGTGCGTGCTCGCCGGCGCGGGCACGGGTAAGACGCGCGCGATCACGCACCGCATCGCGTACGGGGTGCGCACGGGCGTCTACACGCCGACGAGCGTCCTCGCGGTCACGTTCACCGCGCGCGCCGCGGGGAGATGCGCACGCGCCTGCGCCAGCTCGGCGTCCAGGGCGTCCAGGCGCGCACGTTCCACGCGGCCGCCCTCCGCCAGCTCGGGTACTTCTGGCCGCGCGTCGTCGGCGGTGCCCCGCCGCGGATCCTCGAGTACAAGGCGCCCGCGGTCGGCGAGGCGGCGAGGCGGCTCGGCGTCGCCGTCGACCGGGTCGCGGTGCGCGACCTGTCGTCGGAGATCGAGTGGGCCAAGGTCTCTCTGGTCACCGCCGAGGACTACGAGCGCGCGTGCGTGGCCGTGGACCGGGAGACGCCTGCCGGCTACGACCCGACCACGATCGCCCGCCTGATCGCCTCCTACGAGGAGGTCAAGACCGAGCGCGGCGTCATCGACTTCGAGGACGTCCTGCTCCTGCTCGGCGAGATGCTGCGCTCGACGCCCGCGGTCGCGGACGAGGTCCGGCGCCAGTACCGGCACTTCGTCGTCGACGAGTACCAGGACGTCTCGCCGCTCCAGCAGTTCCTGCTCGACCAGTGGCTCGGCGGCCGCAAGGAGCTGTGCGTCGTGGGTGACCCGAGCCAGACCATCTACTCGTTCACCGGCGCCACCCCGCACCACCTGCTGACGTTCTCCAAGACCTACCCGGGCGCGCACGTCCTGCGCCTGGTCCGCGACTACCGC
This sequence comes from Luteimicrobium album, assembly GCF_030161555.1. Classification (GTDB taxonomy): domain Bacteria; phylum Actinomycetota; class Actinomycetes; order Actinomycetales; family Cellulomonadaceae; genus Luteimicrobium; species Luteimicrobium album. The sequence continues at coordinate 234,200 of NZ_BSUK01000001.1, read as the reverse complement.
TCGACGCCCGAGGTCGTGACCCTCGCGAACCGGCTCCTCGCGAGCACGGGGCGGCGCCGCGGCCCGGGCGCGCCGCTCGAGCTGATCGCTCAGCGGCCGTCCGGCCCGCCCGTGGCCTACACGGCGTACGACGACGACGAGTCCGAGGCTGCGGGCATCGCCGCCCGGGTGGGGCGCCTGGTCGAGCAGGGCGTGCCGGTCAGCGAGATCGCCGTCCTCTACCGGACGAACGCGCAGTCGGAGGCGTTCGAGCAGGCGCTCGCCGATGCGGGCATCGGCTACCTCGTGCGCGGGGGCGCCCGGTTCTTCGAGCGCAAGGAGGTCCGCGACGCGATCGTGCTGCTGCGCGGCGCGGCCCGCTCGGCGGATCCCGACCAGCCCATGCCGGAGGCGGTGCGCGACGTCCTGATCACCGTCGGTTGGGCGCCGAAGCCGCCCGCGGCGCGCGGCGCCGTCCGGGAGCGCTGGGACGCCATGCAGGCGCTCGTGGCGCTCGCGGACGACCTGCCCGAGGGCGCGACGCTCCCGGACCTGGTGGCGGAGCTCGACGAGCGCGCGTCGGCCCAGCACGCGCCGACGGTCGAGGGCGTCACGCTTGCGTCCCTGCACGCGGCCAAGGGGCTCGAGTGGGACGCGGTGTTCCTCGCGGGCATGAGCGAGGGGCTGATGCCGATCTCGCTGGCCGAGACCGACGACGCCGTCGCGGAGGAGCGACGCCTCCTCTACGTGGGGATCACGCGTGCCCGCGAGCGGCTCGAGCTGTCGTTCGCGCGGTCGCGGCACCCGGGGGCCGGGCGACGCGCAAGCGCACCCGGTTCCTCGACGGGCTGTGGCCTGACGACCCGACGGACCGCGCACGACGCTCACGGTCCTCGGGCGGGGGTCGCGGTCGGGCGGCCGGGGTTCTCGTGGCGGCGTCCAGCTCACGGGCGAGTACGACCAGGCGCTGTTCGAGTCGTTGCGCGAGTGGCGCTCGGGCGTGGCTCGGGAGATTGACAAGCCGGCGTTCACGGTCCTCGTCGACTCGACGCTCGCGGAGATCGCGGAGACCCGCCCGTCGTCGGTCGCCGAGCTGGCCCGGGTGAACGGCATCGGGCCGGCCAAGATCGACCGCTACGGGACGACCCTGCTCGAGCTCGTCCGGGCGGCGGCCGGCCCGTCCTGACCGGCGTCGGGACCCGCGAAGAATTTCTGGAGAACTCGTCCGTTAATAAGTTGTGCGCCCTGCGGACCGGGGCGTACGGTCGACGAGTCCGATGCCCGAGGGTGTCGTGCGGGACGCTCCGCACGGTGCCGAACGAGAGAGGAGGTGGGTGCACCGATGAACATTTCGACGATCGAGATCATGACCCCGGCGACCGGCTTTGTGCCGTCTGCGGGCCAGAACTCTGTCTACGCGCGTTCCTGGAAGCGCGGGACGCGAAGCGATCTCCCCGCACCCAGCTCCGTACCCTGGACCCCTCTGTAGGTCGAACCGACCGAACAGCCTCCAGGCCGCGGAGCCCCGACAGGGATCCGCGGCCTTTCTCATGAGGCAGGCGCCGAGCCGGTGCCTCCGAGAGGCCCTCCGGAAACCCGTCGAAGCAATCACCACAAGCAACGACAGGACGAAACTGGAGGACATCGTGCGGCTCACGACGCTGCTCGACTCGATCCCGCAGGGCGGTTCCGGACCGTGGAACCCCGCCCCCGACACCCTCGCCCCTCTGACCGCGAACGAGGGCGTCGGTAGCACCGCTGCCGAGTTCGACCGCATCCTCGCGGAGATCCTGCCCTGCCGTACGAACGACGCCGAGCTCTGGTTCGCCGAGCGCCAGGCCGACGTCGAGCGGGCCAAGGCTCTGTGCCACGACTGCCCCCTCATGGAGGGCTGCCTGGCCGGCGCGATCGAGCGCCACGAGCCGTGGGGCGTGTGGGGCGGTCAGGTCTTCGTGGACGGTGTGGTCGTCGCGACCAAGCGCGGCCGTGGCCGGCCGCGCAAGGTGCGGCCCGCCGAGGCGGCCTGAGGCAAGGGCTCGATCGAGACTCACTGATCGACAGGTAGATCCACACCGTGGCACCCGCATCGTGGATGCGGGTGCCACGGTCGTGCCCGGGGACGGCGGCCGGCAGCCCGAGCTCGAGGGTCGCGGACAGGGTCGTCGCCGGGACCCCGTCGAGGTGGGCGAGCGCCTGCCCGGCGGCGAGCGCCGCGGCCGTGGCCGCGGTGACGGTCTCCTCGGGTGCCGCTGCGCCCTCGTAGCGCTGGCGGAGCTGGACGGCCATGGTGGGCCAGCGGGAGTCCGCGTCCCGCCGGTGCAGGTCGACGCACCGCAGGCACGGGGTGCGGCCGGGCACCACGAGCGGCCCGACGACGGCACCCGCCTCCTCGAGCACGACGGCCAGGTGGTCGGTCCCCGCCGCGACGAGCCGGGTGGCCCGTGCGACGTCGTGCGCGCGGTGACTCACGAGGACGACGAGGTCGGGCTCGCCCGACGTCGCGGCATTGCCGGTGCGCACGACGGTCGCGGGCGAGCTGGCGGCGAGGTGTGCCGCGAGCGACTCGTCCCGGCGCTCGCCGACGTCCGCGAGCACGAGGCCGCCGACGCCGACGTCGCTGGCCAGGACCGGCCGCGCGTCCTGCAGCAGCAGCGCGCCGACGCCCGCGGTCGCGAGGGTCCGGGCGAGCGCGGCCCCCGTCCGGCCGGTACCCGACACCAGCACGGTGCGCCGGGCGCGACGCTCCAGCACGTCGAGCCCGTCCCGGACGTGCACCGCGCCGAGAGCAGGGGCGTCGCCCGCACCCGCCCCCGGTGCGGTCACGGTCGCGGAGCGGTGCGGCCCGACCGTGACACCCGCCCGGTCGAGGAGCGCGACGAGGTCGCGAGCCCGGTCGGCGTCGACCCCGACCCGGGTCGCGGAGACGAGGAGCGGCTTGTCGCCCGTGGTCGAGAGCCAGCGCGTCTCGTGCGGCGCCAGACCGTCGAGGCGAACGGCGCTGCGCGGGTCGGACCCGAGCTGGAGCTCGCCCGTCGACCGCCACAGGACCTCGAGGCCGGGCCGCAGCCGGAGCCGTTCGAGGCGCGTCGTCGTCGACGTGCGGGCGGAAGGTGCGGCCATGGTGGACCTCCGGACGGCTGGCGGGGCGGTGCTCGGCCCCCACCGTGGCATGTCGGCGGCACGTCCGGACGGTCGTCCACAGGTCCGGCCCGGGGGCCGTCCGACCTGGTCGCGCGGCCGACGCGCCCGCCGCGGTCCTTTCGTCCGAGGTCAAGGACGGTTATGGTCGGGACGTGACCGACGTCACGCGCACGGTCGAGGTGCGGCGTAGCCGGCGGCGGGTCAGCACGGTCAGCGCGTACCGCGACGGCGAGCGCACGATCGTCGCTATCCCGGCGCGCTTCTCGCGCGCCCAGGAACGTGAGTGGGTCGAGCGGATGCTGGCCCGGCTCGAGGAGAAGGAGCAGCGGCGCCGTCCGTCCGACGAGCAGCTCCTCCAGCGCGCGACCGAGCTCTCCGAGCGGTACCTCGACGGACGGGCCCACCCGTCCAGCGTGCGGTGGTCGTCGAACCAGGGCCGTCGGTGGGGCTCGTGCACCCTGCTCGACGGCTCGATCCGCATCTCGGACCGTGTCCAGGGGATGCCGGGCTGGGTCCTCGACTACGTGCTCCTGCACGAGCTCGCGCACCTGCTGCACGCCGGGCACGGCCCCGAGTTCTGGGAGCTGCTCGAGGCGTACCCGCGCACCGAGCGGGCGCGCGGCTACCTCGAGGGCGTCACCTTCGGCAAGACGTCGTAGCGTCTGTCGAGCTCAGCCCTTCGGCTGCTCGTCCTCCGGCCCTTCGCCTTCCGCCCCGTCGCCCTCCGCGACGGCCCCGCCCTGCTCGGCGCCGTCGTCGGGAGCGTCACCGCCCAGGATCTCCGCGAGCGCGGCGTCGAGGTCCGCCGACGACGCGTCGGCCTCCGTGCGGCGCGCGGCGTACCCGGCGGGGTCGTCGAGGTCCTCGGCGGTGGGCAGCAGGTCGGGGTGGTCCCACACCTGGTCGCGAGCCTCGGGGCCCTGGTCGGCCCCGATACGCGCCCACAGGGCGGCGGCGTCGCGCGACCGGCGCGGCCGCAGCTCGAGCCCGACGAGCGTCGCGAACGTCTGCTCGGCGGGCCCGCCCGCGGCGCGGCGTCGGCGGAGCATCTCGCGCAGCGGCACGGCGTGCGGGAGCTGGGGGAGCGCGGCGGTGGCGGTGACCTCGTCGACCCAGCCCTCGACGAGCGCGAGCGTCGTCTCGAGGCGGGCGAGGGTCGCGGTCTGCTCGGGCGTGTGCTGCGGCCCGAAGACGCCGCCGCCCGACAGCGCGCCGCGCAGGGCGTCCATGTCGGACAGGTCGACGTCGGCGACCTTCTCCTCGAGCGCCCGGAGGTCGATCGTGATGCCCCGCGCGTACGCCTCGACGAGCCCGAGCAGGTGCGCGCGCAGCCACGGGACGTGCGTGAACAGGCGGGCGTGCGCGGCCTCGCGCAGCGCGAGGTAGAGGCGCACCTCCTCGAGCGGGGCGTCGAGCCCCTCGGCGAACGCGGCGACGTTGCGCGGGAGCAGCACGGTCAGCGGCTCGGCGAGCAGCGGCAGGCCGATGTCGGTCGCGCCGAACACCTCGCGCGACAGCGTGCCCGCGGCCTGCCCGACCTGCATGCCGAACATCGCGCTGCCCATCGAGCGCATCATCGTCGCCGGGTCGAGGCCGGCGAGGCCGCCCAGCGCACCGGCCGGGAGCCCGGGGATGCTCAGCCCCGGCAGCCCGGACTCGCCCTCGGGAAGGTCACCGAGCTGGTCGGCGAGGATGCCGGCCAGCGCGTCGGCCATGGACGCGGCGACGGGGGCCGCGAGCGTGTTCCACGCGGGCAGCGTCCGCTCGACCCACTCCGACCGGCTCCACGCGGCCCGGGCGCCGCCCGCGGGCGGGAGCTCGGTCGCGGTGTCCAGCCACAGGTCAGCCACGGTCAGCGCGTCGACGACGGCGCGTGCCTCGCCCGCGGTGACCACGGGATCCCCGCCGGTCACCGCGACCTGGCGGGCGACGTCGTGCGCGAGGTCCGTGTTGACGGGGCCCGAACCGGGCTGGGTGAGCATGCGCTGGACACGCTCGAGGATGGGGCCGAGGAGCTGCGGGTTCGCGGCGAGCTCGCTGTTCGCGCCGAGCGCCTCGGGGTCGAAGCCGTGGGCGCGCAGCTCGCGCATCGCCTCGTCCGCGTCGGCGCCGAAGACGGAGCGCAGGAGCTCCTCCCAGCCGGACCGGTCGGGCGATCCGCCGTGCGCGGCGTCGTCGGGCAGGTCGGTCATGAGTCCTCCTGGGAAGATCCGCGGTTGCGCCTGACGTCGGTGTTACCTTGGTCATATCTGGCCGTCAGGGGCCGTGACGTGGGCGGCTCCGGTCGTCTTTCACCGTAGCCGCTGCGGGGGCCGGGAGGGTGGTGGTGTACCGTGCCTGACGCCCGACTTCGCTCTCAGCGCAGCCGCGTGGTCGTCGTCGGGGACGGTCGCCTCGCTGAGCGCGTCGCCGTCGGGCTCGGGGCCACCCACGTGCCCGAGCTCCCCGACGACCCCGCAGACCTGCTGAGGGACGTCGGCGCCCTCGTCGCGGTCGGACACACCGCCGACTTCGCGCTCGAGACCACCGAGCGCAACCGCCGCGAACGGCTCGTCGAGCGGGCCCGCCGGGCCGCCCGCGCCGTCGTCGCGCACGAGCTGCACGGCGTCGTCGTGAGCTCGGCCATGGTGTGCGGGGCGTCGCCCGGGCGCCCCGTGATCGGCGACGACGAGCCCCGGGACGAGGTCGCGTCGACCTCGCCCGGCGTCGTCGGGCGGATCGCCGCGTTCGAGCGCGCCTTCGAGGCCGAGCTGTCGACCGAGCCGGGTGAGCACCGGTCGACGATCCTGCGGTGCGCGGCCCTGGTCGGGCCCGGCGTCGACACGCTCGTGACCCGGCACTTCGAGGCCCCGCGTCTCCTCGTGGTCCGCGACGCCGCGCGCGGCTGGCAGCTCCTGCACGTCGACGACCTCGTCTCGGCGGTCCGCACGGCGCTCGCCGAGGAGCTGACCGGCGTCCTCGTGGTCGGGCCCGTGCACGACGACGGCACGCCCGACGCGCTCACGTCCGCGGAGGCCGCCGAGCTCGCGGGCAAGCGGCTCCTCACGCTCCCGGCGTCGACCGCGTTCGCGCTGGCGGAGAACCTGCACCGCGTGGGAGCGGTCCCGGCGCCGCCGGACGAGCTCGCGTTCGCCGTCTACCCGTGGACCGTCGACCCGAGAAGGCTCGTGGCGGCGGGATGGCGGCCCTCCTGGTCGTCGGCGCGCGGCGTGGGCGCGCTCGTCGAGGGGCTGCGGTCGGGACTCACGCTCGCCGGGCGGCGCGTCGGTGCGCGCGACGCCGCCGCGCTGGGGGCCGCGGGGGCCGCCGTCGCGCTCCTCGGGACGGCCGCCGTGTGGCGCCAGGCCCGCGGGCACGGGCACCGATGACGCGCTCGCCGGCCCGCCGGTTCGCGTCCTCCCAGGTTGATCCGCCAGGATGTGCCCTGTGTCCGGACCGGTGAGCCCGCAGGGGAGCGGCAGCATGCCGTCGCCCGAGACCGGGCCGGTCGTCACGCCGCGCACCCGCACGCTGTCGTGGGCGGGGCTCGTCACGGTCCTCCTGCTCGCGGTGCTCGTCTTCCTGCCCGCCCCGTTCGTCGTCAACAGCCCCGGCCCGACGTTCGACACGCTCGGCGAGTCCGGCGGCAAGCCCGTCCTGCAGATCTCGGGCGCCAAGACCTACCCGACCACGGGCGAGCTGCGGCTCGTCACCGTGCTCGAGGCGGGCGGCCCCGGCTTCTCGGTCACGCTCGACCAGGCCGTCGAGGGCTGGTTCCGCAAGGACACGGTGATCCTTCCCCGCGACCTCGTGTTCCCGCCCGGGACCACGCAGGAGCAGGAGCAGGAGGAGTCCCACCAGCAGATGGTCTCCTCGCAGGAGTCGGCGACGGTCGCCGCGCTCACCGAGGTCGGCTACGAGGTCCCCGCGACGCTCACGATCATCGGCGCGGTGCCGAAGTCGGGTGCCGAGGGCGTGGTCGAGAAGGGCGACGTCGTCACGACCTTCGACGGCAAGCCCGTCACCACCTACACCGGTCTCCTCAAGGCGCTCGACGACGTCAACCCGGGCGACGACGTGACCCTCGGGGTGACGCGCGACGGCGCGAGCAAGGACCTGACCGTCACGACGAGCCGGGGAGCGACGGCAACGCCCAGCTCGGCGTCTATATCGACCCGACGTTCGACTTCCCGGTCGACGTCACGATCAACCTCGCCAACGTCGGCGGGCCGAGCGCGGGCCTCATGTTCTCGCTGGGGATCGTCGACAAGCTGACCCCCGCCGACCTCGCGAAGGGCAAGACCGTCGCGGGCACCGGGACCATCGACGTCGACGGGACCGTCGGCGCGATCGGGGGCATCCGGCAGAAGATGGTGGGCGCCCGGCGCGACGGCGCCACCTGGTTCCTCGCCCCCAAGACGAACTGCGACGAGGTCGTCGGCTACGTCCCGGACGGGATGCGCGTCATCGCCGTCGGGACGCTCCACGAGGCCCGCGAGGACCTCCTCTCGATCCAGAACGGCACGGCGTCCGGCCTGCCGACCTGCCAAGGACCCTGACGGGCTCGTCGCCCCCGGACCCGCAGCGGAGCCCGGTGACAGGTCGTCCCGACCCGTCCGGATCCGTCCACCTGTGGGAGCCTGGGGGCAGCCGCACGAGACCCCGCGTCCCAGCCACCCGAAGAGGTCGCCTTGTCCTTCGCCTCGTCCCCCTCCCAACCGCGTCGGCCCGCGCCCGGGGCGCGCCCCCGACGGCGCAGCCCCCTCCTCATCACCCTCCTCGTCCTCGTGGCGGTCGTCGTCATCGTCGTGGTGGCCTCGCAGCTCGGCACCGAGGTGCTGTGGTTCAACCAGCTCGGGTTCGGCCGGGTGCTCCTCACGGAGTGGAGCACCCGCCTCCTGCTGTTCCTGATCGGCTTCCTCGTCATGGGCGGGGCGCTGTACGCGTCGATCGCTCTGGCGTACCGCAACCGGCCGCTGTACGCGCCGAGCACGCCCGAGCAGGCGACCCTCGACCAGTACCGGGAGGCGATCGAGCCGCTGCGCCGGGTCGTCACGATCGGCCTGCCGATCCTGATCGGACTCTTCGCCGGTGCGTCGGCCGCCGGTGCCTGGAAGAAGGTGCAGCTCGCGCTGCACGCGCAGTCCTTCGGCACGAAGGACCCGCAGTTCCACCTCGACCTCGGCTTCTACGTGTTCTCGCTGCCGTTCTGGCGCTTCGTCGTCGGGTTCTGCGTCGCGGCGATCATCGTGTCGGGGCTGGTCGCCATCGTCACGCACTACCTGTACGGCGGGATCCGTGTCGGCGCGAGCGCGGGCGGGCGCCTGGCCACGACCCGTGCGGCGCGGGTCCAGCTCTCGATCACGGCGGCGCTCCTCCTGCTGTCGATGGCCGCGAACTACTGGCTCGACCGCTACTCGCTGCTGACGAAGAACGGCACGGACTTCGCGGGCGCCGGGTACACGGACGTCAACGCCGTGCTCCCGTCGAAGCTCATCCTTGCCGGCATCGCGGTGCTCGTGGCGGTCATCTTCGTCATCACGGCGTTCCGGGGACTGGCGTCTGCCGGTCATCGGCGTCGGGCTCATGGTCGTGGCCGCCATCGCGATCGGGGGCATCTACCCGGCCGTGGTCCAGCGCTTCACGGTCAACCCGAACGAGCAGGCCAAGGAGTCGCCGTACATCCAGCGGAACATCGACGCCACCAAGACGGCCTTCGGCCTCGACGACGTCGACGACCAGCAGTACCCGGCGACGACGACGGCCGAGAAGGGCGCGCTCAAGAAGGACTCGCAGACGACCGCGCAGATCCGCCTCCTCGACCCGCAGATCGTCAGTCCGTCGTTCCGCCAGCTCCAGCAGAACAAGCAGTACTACGACTTCCCGGACACGCTCGCGGTCGACAAGTACACGATCGACGGCAAGAGCCAGGACACCGTGATCGCCGCGCGCGAGCTCAACCTCGCGGGGCTCGGCGCCGACCAGCGCAACTGGACGAACGAGCACACCGTCTACACGCACGGGTACGGCGTCGTCGCGGCCTACGGCAACACGACGACGTCGGACGGTCAGCCGGCCTTCTTCGAGCGCGACATCCCCTCGGTCGGCGCGCTCGGAACCTACGAGCCCCGGATCTACTTCGGGCAGAACCTGACCGGCTACTCGGTCGTCGGCGCGCCCCAGGGCACGCAGCCGTGGGAGCTCGACTTCCCGGACGACTCGTCGAACGGGCAGGTCAACTACACCTACACCGGCGACGGCGGCCCCTCCGTCGGCAACCTGGCCGCCAAGGTCGCGTACGCGATCAAGTTCGGCGACGAGCAGCTCCTGTTCTCCGACCGGGTGACGTCCGACTCGCAGATCCTCTACGACCGCGACCCGCGCGAGCGCGTCCAGAAGGTCGCGCCGTACCTCACGCTCGACGGCCGGGTCTACCCTGCGGTCGTCGACGGTCGCGTGGTCTGGATGGTCGACGGGTACACGACGTCGAACGGCTACCCGTACTCGACCGGCACCGCCCTCGATTCCGCGACGGCGGATGCGCTCACCCAGCGCTCCGACGTGATCGCTGCGCTCGCGCCACAGGAGGTCAACTACATCCGCAACTCGGTGAAGGCGACCGTCGACGCGTACACGGGAAAGGTCACGCTCTACGCGTTCGACGATGACGACCCGGTCCTCAAGGCGTGGCAGTCGGTCTTCCCGAACACGGTCGAGCCCCTCTCGAAGATGTCGGGTGCGCTCATCAGCCACGTGCGTTACCCGGAGGACCTCTTCAAGGTGCAGCGCACGCTGCTGGCCCGTTACCACGTCGACGACGCCTCGCGGTTCTTCCTGGGCCAGGACTTCTGGAGCGTGCCCAAGGACCCGACCGCATCGACGTCCCAGGGTGTCACGGCCCCGCTGCAGCCGCCGTACTACCTCACGTTGCAGATGCCGGACCAAAAGTCACCGTCGTTCTCACTGACCTCGACGTTCGTGCCGGGCGGCAACACGGACAGACAGATCCTCACCGGGTTCCTGGCCGTCGACGCCGACGCGGGCGACCAGGACGGCAAGGTCGCGTCCGGCTACGGCAAGCTCAGGCTCCTCGAGCTGCCGCGCAACGCGACCGTGCCCGGACCTGGCCAGGTGCAGAACAACTTCAACACCAACGCGGCGGTGTCGGAGCAGGTCGGACAGTTCCAGCGGTCGAACGCGCAGGTGCTGCAAGGGAACCTGCTGACCCTTCCGGTCGGCGGCGGCCTGCTCTACGTGCAGCCGATGTACCTCAAGTCCACAGGCGACACCTCGTTCCCGCTGCTGCGCAAGGTGCTCGTCGGCTTCGGCGACCAGGTCGGGTTCGCGGACACGCTTGACGAGGCCCTCGACCAGGTCTTCAAGGGGGACTCCGGCACCAGCGCCGACGACAGCAACCAGGGCACCGGGGGGACGGGGGAGGGCTCCGGCCAGTCCGGCGGTTCGGAGGGGTCGGAGGGCTCCGGCGGCTCGGGGACGACGAACCCGACGGCGCAGTCGGCGCTCGACTCTGCGCTGGCCGAGGCCAACCAGGCCATCCAAGACGGTCAGAAGGCGCTCAGTGCCGGCGACTTCGCCGGGTACGGGGAGGCGCAGAAGCGCCTGCAGACGGCGCTCGAGGCGGCGACCAAGGCGTCCCAGGAGCTGGACGCCAGCGGCTCCTCGCCGACGTCGTCCCCGACCTCCTCACCCACGGCGACGACCGGCTCGGGCGGCTGACGAACTCTCAGCGCGGGCGACATGACGACCGGGGGCGGGCCGATTTGGTCCCGCCCCCGGTCTTCACGTATGGTTACGGAGTCGACGCGGGGTGGAGCAGCTCGGTAGCTCGCTGGGCTCATAACCCAGAGGTCGCGGGTTCAAATCCCGCCCCCGCCACCACAGAAAGGCCCTCGACCGGAAACGGTCGGGGGCCTTTCGCCTTGCCCGGGATCGTCGTCGTCGGGTCGCGCCGAGCAAGCATGTTCCTCGCCGAGCAAGAGGGCGTCTGACGCTTGCTCGGTGAGGTTTCCGCTTGCTCGGCGGAGGAGCCGGAGTGGTGGACGCGGGCACGCGGGCGACCACCTGCTGAGCCGCCCGACGTCGCGCGGGGGCGGGCGCCGTGCGCATGATGGGGTGACGGAGGTGAGACCGATGAAGGCTTCGGTCGGGGATCGCGTCATCACGGTGTCGGGCACGGTCGGGACCGCCGCGCGCGAGGGCCGGGTGGTCGAGCCGCGCCACCTGGACGGGTCGCCGCCGTTCGTCGTCGAGTGGGCGGACACGGGGGAGCGCAGCGTGGTCTTCCCGGGTCCGGACACGGTGCTCGAGCACGACGACGGCGCGCCACCCGTCGTGCCAGCGGCCGCACCCACGGCCGTGCCGCACACGACGTGGCGGATCCAGGTGGACGTGTTCGAGCACGGGGGCCACACGCACGCGCAGGCGCTGCTCGTGGCGCCGGGCGAGGACCTGGGTGCGGGGCTCGACGAGCTCCGGTCCGTCGGGCAGGCGCGCCGCGCGCCGGGGGACCCGGACCTGCCGCTCGTGGGCGACGAGCTCGCGGTGGGCCGGGCGCTGCGGCGGTTGGCGTCGCGGCTGCTCGGGGACGCGGAGCAGGACATCGCGCACGCGACCGGCGAGCACTCGCACGTGCACGCATGACGGCCGGCGCGACGCCGGCGGGGAGCGGCTTCGCGCCGTCGTGCACGGCCGCGTCCAGGGCGTGGGGTTCCGCTGGTCGGTGGGTCGCGAGCTGTCCCGCCTGGGCTTGCGGGGCTCGGCCGAGAACCTCGCGGACGGGACGGTCGTCGTGACGGCCACGGGATCGCGCGCCGGTGTCGACGGCCTCGTCGCCTGGCTGTGCGGCGACGGCACGCCCGGCGACGTGGTCCGCGTGGACGTCGACCGGGGCCCGGGAGCCGGGGAGCCGTCGTCCGGCGGGTCGTAGCGGGGGATCAGGCGACGGGGGCGCCGATCCTCCGGCAGGTCGCGCGCTCGACGAGCTCGGTGGGGAGCCGGACGTGCACGTCGCGCTCGACGCCGTCGATGACGTCGACGAGCAGGCGCAGCGCCTCGGCGCCCATCTGGTGCAGGGGCTGGCTGATGGTGGTCAGCGGGGGCGTGGAGAGCGCGGACTCGGGGACGTTGTCGAACCCGATGATCGAGACGTCGTCGGGCACGGCGAGGCCGAGCTCGTGCGCGACGTCGATGGTCGCGAGCGCCGACAGGTCGTTGGACGCGAAGATGGCGGTCGGCCGGTCGGGGCGGCTGAGGAGGTCGCGCGCGGGGCCGGCGGCGGCGTCGCGGATGTAGGAGCCGACGCGCACGAGGCTGGGGTCGACGTCGAGGCCGGCGTCGGCCATGGCCTGGCGGAAGCCGGCCTCGCGCAGGCGCGCGGACTCGAGGTCGCCGCGCCCCGCGAGGAAGCCGATCCGGGAGTGTCCGAGGTCGAGCAGGTACCGCGTGGCGGCGACGGCGCCGGCGTAGTTGTCGGAGTCGATCGTGGGCAGCCCGGAAGGCCCGGTGTGCGGGTCGACGGCGACGACGGGGACGCCGTGGTTGGTGTCGACGACGGTCGGCGTGACGAGGACGGCGCCGTCGATGAGCGTCCCGGACAGGCGGGACAGGTAGCGCCGCTCCCAGCCGACGTCGGCGCCGCGGCTGCCGCCCGAGTAGGCGAGCAGCTCGTAGCCGGTGCCGGCGATGGCCTCGGAGGCGCCCTTGAGGAGCTCGGTCGAGAACGGCTCGAACTCGGCGACGAGGATGCCGAGCACGTGCGTGCGGCGTGAACGGAGGCTCTGCGCGCCGAGGCTCGCCTCGTACCCGAGGCGCTCGATGACGCCCTGCACGCGGTCGAGGGTCTCCTGAGCGACGCCGTACCGGCCGTTGACGACCTTGGAGACCGTGGCCACGGAGACGCCGGCCTCGCGGGCGACGTCGGCCATCTTGACCCGGGGGCGAGGTTCACACCCTGATCATAGGTGGCATCGCTGTCGTCGCTAAAACGTTATCGATAACGGTTGACACGACAGCGACCGGCGCGACAGACTCACTGCCGTCACCCTCCGACAGACCCCCGTCGACGACGACGAAAGGCTCAACGATGACCAGAAAGTTCCGTGGCGCGGCCCTGATCGCGCTCGGTGCGAGCGCAGCGCTCGCGATGACCGCCTGCTCGGGCGGCGACGACGGCAACGGTGGCGGCGGGAGCGAGGACACGACCTCTCCCGTGACGCTCCACATGTGGACGAACGCCTCGACCGGACCCGGCGCCGAGTACTTCGCGCAGTTCGCCAAGGACGTGCACGCGAAGTACCCGAACATCACGCTCGACATCCAGAACATCCAGAACGAGAACTACGACGGCAAGCTCCAGACGGCCATCAACTCGGGTTCCGCGCCGGAGATCTTCTACCAGCGCGGCGGCGGCAAGATGGGCGACATGGTCGACGCCGGCCAGGTTCTCGACCTGTCCGACCTCATCACCGACGAGACGAAGACCGCGATCGGCGAGGGCGTCCTCAAGTCCGAGCAGATCGAGGGCAAGACGTACGCCATGCCGTACACCGTGACGCCGGGCGGCATGTGGTACAGCGAGGACCTGTTCAAGCAGGCCGGCGTCACGACGCCGCCCGCGACGATGGACGAGCTGAACGCCGCCGTCACCAAGCTCAAGGGCGTCAGCGGCGTGGCACCGATCGCGCTCGGTGGCAAGGACGCCTGGCCGGCCGCGCACTGGTACTACTGGCTCGCGCTGCGCGAGTGCTCCGAGGACACGCTGAACTCGACCGCGCAGAGCCTCAAGTTCGACGACCCGTGCTGGACCAAGGCCGGCGACGACCTCAAGTCGTTCGCCGACACGCAGCCGTTCAACAAGGGCTTCCTGACGACCTCGGCCCAGCAGGGCGCCGGCAGCTCGGCCGGCCTGCTCGCGAACCACAAGGCCGCCCAGGAGCTCATGGGTGCCTGGGAGCCCGGCGTCGTCGCGTCGCTGACGCCGGACCAGAAGCCCTCGCCGACCTCGGCTTCTACGCCTTCCCGGCCGTCAACGGCGGCCAGGGCGACCCCAAGGCGATCATGGGCGGCGTCGACGGCTTCTCGTGCTCGGCCAAGGCGCCCAAGCAGGCCTGCGCCGACGTGCTGAACTTCCTCGTCACCAAGGACACCCAGGAGCAGTTCTACAAGGCGTTCGACGCGCCTCCCGTGAACAAGGACGCGCAGGCGGTCGTCACGGAGCCCTACCTGAAGTCGGCCATCTCGGCCTACAACGAGGCGCCCTACGTCTCCCTGTGGCTCGACACGCTCTACGGCGCGAACGTCGGCAACGCCCTCAACACCGCGGTGGTCAACCTCCTCGCCGGCAAGGGCTCGGTGGCCGACATCATCTCGACCGTGAACTCGGCCGCTGCGAAGGGATGACGACGAGACCATGAGCGAGTCTTCGGTCGGGAACCTGCAGGCTCCGACCGCGGATCACTCCTCCACCGGGGACGGCGCGCGCCGCGCGCCGTCCCCGCCCCGCCGCCGAGGCATCGGCTGGCGGCAGCGACTCGAGATCACGGTGCTGTCCGGCCCGGCGATCGTCGTGTTCGTGGGCTTCGTGATCCTGCCGGTCGTCCTCGCCGCCTACTACGGCTTCTACAAGTGGAAGGGCTTCGGTGCCCCCACCGACTTCGTCGGCTTCCACAACTACGTCATCATCCTCACGGATCCCGAGTTCCACTCGGCGCTCCTGCACAACGGCTTCATCCTCGTCCTGTCCCTGATCATCCAGGGGCCGGTCGGGATCCTGCTCGCGCTCCTGCTCAACCGCAAGATCCGCGGCCGCTCCCTCATCCGCGTCCTGATCTTCGTGCCGTGGGTGGTCTCCGAGGTCATCGCCGGCACCGGGTGGAGCCCCATGCTCCAGACCGACGGCGCCGTCAACGACCTCCTGCAGAAGATCGGCCTGGGGCACCTCCAGGCGGAGTGGCTCTCCAACCCGGACATCGCGCTCTGGTCGCTCATGGCGATCCTGACGTGGAAGTACATCGGCTTCGCCGTGATCCTCTTCATGGCCGGCCTGCAGAACATCCCCGAGGAGCTCTACGAGGCGGCCTCGCTCGACGGCGCGAGCTACTGGCAGACGCAGCGGCGCATCACGCTCCCGCTGCTCGGCCCGACCATCCGGATCTGGGCGTTCCTGTCGATCATCGGCTCGCTGCAGCTCTTCGACCTCGTCTACATCATCTGGGGCCAGTACGTGGCCGGCACGGCGGGCGTCTCGACGATGGCCACTTACATGGTCCAGTACGGCCGCAACGCCGGAAGCTTCGGCTACGGCTCCGCGGTCGCCGTCGTGCTCTTCCTCATCTCGCTGATCGTCGCGCTCGTCTACCAGCGGTTCGTGCTCCGTCGCGACACCGAGGGCGCCCTGACCGGAAGGAGCACGTGATGGCTGCCACCACGGCCCCACCCCTCGCCTACCGGGACGCGCCCGAGGCCCCCGTCCGCACGAACAAGAAGAGCGCATGGGGTAGCCCGACCACGTACTTCATCGCCCTCGTCCTGGTCGCGATCACGCTCGCACCCGTCGCCTACATCGTCCTCGGCGGCTTCCGCACGAACTCGCAGATCACCGAGAGCCCCTCCGGCCTGCCGGCCCCGTGGGTGGTCTCCAACTACACCGAGGTGCTCAAGAGCTCGGTGTTCTGGCAGCAGCTCGGCAACTCGACCCTCGTGGCGCTCGTGACCACCGTGGGCGTCGTCGTGCTGGGTGTGATGGCCAGCTATGTGCTGGCGCGGTACCGGTTCCGCGGCCGCGGCGCCATGTACTCGCTCTTCGCGGCGGGCCTCATGTTCCCGATCACGGTCGCGATCACGCCGCTGTACATCCTGATCAAGAACATCGGGCTCATCAACAACCTCGCGGGCGTGATCCTGCCGCAGATCGCGTTCGCGCTGCCGACGACGATCATCATCCTCGTGCCGTTCCTCCGGGCCATCCCGGAGGAGATCGAGGAGGCGGCCTGGCTCGACGGGTGCGGCCGGCTCGGGTTCTTCTTCCGGATGGTCCTGCGGCTCTCGCTCCCGGGTGTGCTCACCACAGGGATCCTCGCGTTCGTCGCGAGCTGGAACTCCTACATCCTGCCGCTGTTCATCCTCAACGACCAGGGCAAGTACACGCTGCCGCTCGGCGTCCAGGCGTTCTCGTCGCAGTACTCCCAGGACACCGCCAAGGTGCTCGCGTTCACGTCGCTGTCGATGATCCCGGCCCTCGTGTTCTTCTCCCTGTTCGAGCGCCGCATCGTCGGCGGCCTGCAGGGGGCGGTGAAGGGATGAGCGACACCACCGCCCCGGGCCAGGGGCGCGCTCGCGACCTGCTCGCGCGCATGACCCTCGAGGAGAAGCTCTCCCAGATCGTGGGCTTCTGGGAGAAGGAGGACGGCGAGGCGGTCGCGCCGCTGCAGGGCGAGTTCGACGCGCCGACCGGGCTCGACGACTTCGCACGCGACGGGCTCGGCCACCTCACGCGGGCCTACGGCACGCGCCCCGTCGACGCGGCCGAGCGCGCCACGTGGCTGCGCACCTTCCAGCGCCGGCTCGTCCGGCACACGCGGCTCGGGATCCCGGCGATCGTTCACGAGGAGTGCCTCACGGGACTCTCCGCGTGGGGCGCGACCACGTTCCCGACGCCGGTCGCGTGGGGTGCGTCGTTCGACCCCGAGCTGGTCGAGCGGATGGGCGCCGCCATCGGCGACTCGATGCGACGGCTGGGGATCCACCAGGGTCTCGCGCCCGTGCTCGACGTCGTCCGCGACCCCCGGTGGGGCCGCGTCGAGGAGTGCATCGCCGAGGACCCGTACCTCGTCGGCACCGTGGGGACGTCGTACGTGCGCGGGCTGCAGTCCGCCGGCGTGCACGCGACGCTCAAGCACTTCGTCGGCTACTCCGCGTCGCAGTCGGGCCGCAACTTCGCGCCCGTGCACGTCGGCCCGCGCGAGCTCGCCGACGTGCTGCTGCCGCCCTTCGAGATGGCGGTGCTCGACGGCGGCGTCCGGTCCGTCATGCACGCCTACACCGAGATCGACGGCGTGCCCGTGGCCTCCGACCGCGGCCTGCTCACCGACCTCCTGCGCGACCGGTGGGGCTTCGACGGCACGGTCGTCGCCGACTACTACGGCGTGGCGTTCCTGCACCACCTGCACCACGTCGCCGACTCGCTCGGTGAGGCGGCGCGGCTCGCCCTCGAGGCGGGCGTCGACGTCGAGCTCCCGACCGGGGACGCGTACGTCGGGCCCCTGGCCGGGCAGGTGCGCTCGGGCACGGTGCCCGAGGAGCTCGTCGACGTCGCCGTCCTGCGGGTCCTGCGCCAGAAGGAGGAGCTGGGGCTGCTCGACGACGGGTTCGCCGACTCCCTCGACGGTGCGGACGGCGCGGCCCCGATCGACCTCGACCCGCCCGAGCACCGGGCGCTCGCGCTGCGCCTCGCCGAGGAGTCGGTCGTCCTGCTCGCGAACGACGACGTCCTGCCCCTGACGGGTCCGGGACGGACCGCGCCCACGCGCGTCGCCGTCGTCGGGCCCAACGCGGACCGCGCGGAGGCGCTGTTCGGCTGCTACTCGTTCGTCAACCACGTGCTGCCGCAGCACCCCGGGACGGACCCGCTCATCGCGGCGCCCACGGTGCTCGAGGCGCTGCGCGAGCAGCTCGACGGGACCGAGCTCCTCGTCGCCGCCGGCTGCCGGGTCGACGACGACGACCGGTCGGGCTTCGCGGAGGCCGTCGCCGCCGCGCGCGACGCCGAGGTGGCGGTGGTCGTCGTGGGCGACCAGGCCGGGCTGTTCGGCCGTGGCACCTCGGGCGAGGGCTGCGACACCGACGACCTCGAGCTGCCGGGAGTCCAGCGGGCGCTCGTCGAGGAGGTCCTCGCCACGGGGACGCCCGTCGTGCTCGTGCTGCTCACCGGTCGCCCGTACGCGGTGGGCTGGGCGCTCGAGCGCTGCGCCGCCGTCGTGCAGACGTTCTTCCCGGGCGAGGAGGGCGGCGCCGCCGTCGCGCGCGTGCTCACGGGCGACGTCAACCCGTCGGGACGGATGCCTGTGAGCCTGCCGCGGTCCGCGGGCGCCCAGCCGTACTCGTACCTGCACCCGGCGCTCGGGGAGGGCGACGAGGTCAGCAACCTCGCGACCACCTCGCCCGCCCCGTTCGGGTACGGGCTGTCGTACACGACCTTCGTGCACTCCGACCTCGAGGTCGACGCCGAGACTCCGACCGACGGCGTCCTCGACGTGCGCGTCCGTGTCACCAACGCGGGCGACCGGGCGGGCGACGACGTCGTGCAGCTCTACGGGCGTGACCTCGTCGCGTCGGTCACGCGGCCGGTCGCCCAGCTCCTCGGGTACCGGCGGGTGCACCTGGAGCCGGGCGAGTCGGCGGTCGTCGAGCTGCGCGTCCCGACGACGCGGCTCGCGTTCGCGGGGCGCGACCTCGAGCGGGTCGTCGAACCGGGCGAGCTCGACGTGTGGGTCGGCACGAGCGCCGAGCGCGACGTGCAGGCACGCACCCGCCTCGTGGGCGACGTGCACCGCGTCGGTGTGGCCTCGCCGCGCTGGACGACGGCGGAGGTCCGGTGACGTCCGTCGAGGCGGAGGGCGCGTCCGACGCGCGGTACGCCCACCGGGTCGGGACGACGCGTCTGCGCGTCCTCGACGCGGCCGGGCGCCCGCGGGCCGGCGAGCTGGTGACCGTCGCGCAGGAGTCGCACGCGTTCGGCTTCGGCTGCACGGGCGCCGACCTCCTGCACCTCGCGGGCGTCGGGGACACGGACGGTCCGGCGCAGGACGCCGCGGCCGCGACCGTCGTCGCGCAGTGGCTCGGGCTCTTCGACACCGCGACCCTGCCGTTCTACTGGGCGCGGTTCGAGCCCAGTGAGGGGGAGCCGGACACGGAGCGGATGCTGCGGGCCGCGCGGTGGTTCGTCGAGCACGGGGTGACGGTCAAGGGGCACCCACTCGTCTGGCACACGCTCGCGCCGCGCTGGCTGCTCGGCCGGTCCGGCGCCGAGGTCGAGGACGCGATCAGGCGTCGCATCACGCGGGACGTCACGGCGTTCGCCGGGCTCGTCGACCTGTGGGACGCGATCAACGAGGTCGTGATCCTGCCGGTCTTCGACAAGGAGGACAACGCGGTCACGCGGCTCGCGCGGTCGCGCGGCCGGGTCGAGACGGTCCGGCTCGCGTTCGGCACCGCCCGCGCCGCCAACCCTGCGGCCCGGCTGGTGCTCAACGACTTCGACCTGTCGGAGGACTACGAGCACCTGATCGAGGACTGCCTCGAGGCCGGGATCCGCATCGACGCGCTCGGCCTGCAGACCCACATGCACCAGGGGTTCCGCGGGGCGGCGGCCGTCCAGGGGATCCTCGACCGCTTCGCGCGCTTCGGGCTGCCGCTGCAGCTCACCGAGACGTCGCTCGTGTCCGGCGAGCTCATGCCACCGGAGATCGTCGATCTCAACGACTTCCAGGTGGACGACTGGCCGTCCACGCCCGAGGGCGAGGAGCGGCAGGCCCGGGAGGTCGTGGCGCACTACGAGACCGTGTTCGCCCACCCGGCCGTCGAGTCGCTCACCTACTGGGGCATGACCGACGCGACCGCGTGGCTCGGCGCGCCGTCCGGACTCGTGCGGCGGGACGGCACGCCGAAGCCCGCCTACGACGCGCTCCGCAGCCTCGTCCGCGGACGGTGGTGGGTGCCGCCCACGACGGTGCGCACCGACGACGCCGGAACGGTCGACGTGCGGGGCTTCGCCGGGCGGTACGCGGTGGACGGAGCCACGATCGAGGTGACGCCCGGGGAGAACCGGGCGGACGTCGTCGTCGCCTGAGGACCGCGCGCGTATCACGGCGCGCCGCCCCGCCCTCCGTCCCGACAAGGCACCATCCTGGATGGGGCGGTCGGGCCTGGGAGGACGCGATGAAACGGCTCGTGGTGTGCTGCGACGGCACGTGGGGTTCGCCGGTGAACCCGAGCGTGTCCAACATCGAGAAGATCGCGCGGTCGATCCGCACGGACAAGCCCGTCGACGGCGTGCAGCAGATGGTCTTCTACATCGGCGGGGTGGGCGCGCGCGGCTACCTCGCGGACAAGATCCTCGGTGGGGCGTGGGGGTACGGGATCACGACGAACGTCGTCGACGGGTACCGCGTCATCGCCATGAACTACGACCCGGGCGACGAGATCTTCGTGTTCGGGTTCTCGCGCGGCGCGTACACGGCGCGGTCGGTCGCGGGGATGATCGCGTCGGTCGGGCTGCTGCGGCCCGAGGCCCTGCTGCGGGACGGGCTCGCCAAGGCCGAGCAGGCGTACCGCGACTACGGGCCTGCCGGCGCCGAGCGGCGGGCCGCGTTCAAGGCCGCGAGCTGCTACGACAGCACGCCGGTCACGTTCCTCGGCGTTTTCGACACGGTCGGCGCGCTCGGCGTGCCGCTGCCGTTCCTGCGCAAGGCGAAGTTCCACGACGTGACGCTCTCGCCGTCGGTCCGGTGCGCGCGGCAGGCCCTGTCGATCGACGACCGGCGGATCAAGTTCGAGCCCAGCCTGTGGGAGGTGCCCGTCGACGAGCCGCCCGGCCGGGTCAAGCAGGTCTGGTTCCCGGGCTCGCACAGCGAGGTCGGCGGCGGGACCGCGCACCGCGGGCTGTCCGACGTCGCGCTGCGCTGGATGGTGGGCGAGGCGGTCGCGGCCGGGCTCGTCGTGGATCCGGACCGGATCGAGGCGCAGGTCGAGCCCGAGGCGCGCTTCCTCAGCCACCCCGGTCCCGGCGCGCTGTTCGGGACGCTCAACCTGTTCAGCGCGCTGCACCGCCACCCCCGGTTCCGGCGGGGGCGCGGGCACTGGCGGCGCGTGCTCGCCGGGCTCGAGGCGCCGCACGCGCCCGCCCAGGAGTACCGGACCGCGATCGCCTCGCACGCCGACTGGATGAGCCAGGTGCCGGGGTCCGCGTACCAGCGCGACGCCGTGAACATCGGGTGGTGGCGGGGGCTCGTCGACGGCGGCGAGCTGCCCGTCGAGCGCATCGCGTTCGAGGACGGCGACGAGCGTCAGGTCGAGCTCACCTGACCGCCTTTCCGCGAAGTAGTACGGCGGCCGTACTACCTCGCGGACGACGACGGCGCGCCCCCATCCGGGGAGCGGCGCCGTCGTCGTCGGCGGGCCGGCGCGGGCGCCCCGGTCGCCCGGGTCAGCCGGTGTTCTGGACGCCCGCGGCCACGCCGTTGAGCGTGAGGAGCAGCAGGCGCTGCTGGGTCGCGACCTCGTCGGCGGGCAGGTCGCCGGCCCGCAGCGCGCGCAGGGCGCGGAGCTGGAGCAGCGACAGCGCGTCGACGTAGGGGCTGCGGAGCTGGACGGCCCGCCCGAGCACGCGGAGGTTCGCGAGCACGCGGTCCTTGTCCGTGACCTTGAGAACCCATTCCTTGGTGAGCTCGAGCTCGTTCAGCACGAGCTCCGCCAGGTCGTCGCGGTCGCCGAGCGCCAGGTACCGGCGCGCGATCCGGGTGTCCGTCTTCGCGAGCGACATCTCGATGTTGTCGATCATCGTCGCGAACAGAGGCCACTCGCGGTACGCGGTGCGCAGCAGCTCGAGGTCGCCGACGCCCGCGAGCGCGCTGCCGAGCCCGAACCACGCGGTGAGGTTGATGCGTGCCTGGGTCCACGCGAACACCCACGGGATCGCGCGGAGGTCGTCGAGCGAGTTGACCGACAGGCCGCGCTTGGCGGGACGCGAGCCGAGCGGCAGGAGCCCGACCTCCTCCTGCGGCGTGACGCGCGCGAACCACTGCGGGAAGCCGTCGGACTTCACGAGCTCGAAGAACCGTGCCCGGGAGACCTCGTCGAGGCCCCGCGCGAGCTCCGCGAAGCGCTCGGCTGCGCCGGCGTTGCGCTGCTCGATCGACGGCGCGTCGTGCAGCAGGTCGCGGCGGCGACCTGCTCGATGTGCCGGACGGCGATCACCGGGTTGCCGTAGCGGGCCGCGATGACCTCGCCCTGCTCGGTGAGCTTGAACCGGCCCTCGACCGAGCCCGGGGCTGCGCGAGGACCGCGCGGTTCGCGGGGCCGCCGCCACGCCCGACGGCGCCGCCGCGGCCGTGGAACAGCGTGAGCTCGATGTGGTTCTCCTCGGCCCACGCCACGATCCGGCTCTGCGCGGTGTACAGCTCGAGGGTCGCGGAGACCGGGCCGACGTCCTTGGAGGAGTCGGAGTACGCGAGCATGACCTCCATGCGGCGGTCGGTCTGCGCGAGGCGCTTCTCGACGCGCGGGTCGTGGATGATCTCGCCGAGGATGCGCGGGCTCGCCTCGAGGTCCGCGAACGTCTCGAACAGCGGGATCACGTCGATGACCGGCGGCGTGCCGTCCGGCCCGACGGCGTGCTCCGCGAGCGTGTACACGTTCGCGAGGTCGGCGGAGCTCTGCGTGAACGACACGATGTACCGGCGGCTGGCCAGCAGGCCGTAGCGCGCCTGGACGTCCACGATGGCCCGGAAGACGGCCAGCACCTCGCGGCTGCGGTCGCTCAGCAGCGACTCGTCGACGCCGCCCTCGGGGTGCGGCCGCCGTCGGCCAGGACCTTCTCGATCTCGGCGAGCGTCTCGCGGTGCACCTGAGAGTGCTGGCGCACCTCGAGCTCCGCGAGGTGGAAGCCGAACGTGCGGACCTGCCACACGAAGTCCTGCAGGTCGCCGTACGCCACGCGGTACGCACCCGCGGCCACGAGCGACTCCTGCACGGTGACGAGCTCGGCGAGGAGCTCGTCCGCCGTGCCGTACGCGAGCGGGGACTCGTCGGCGAGCGTTGCGGCGAGGCGCCGCGCGACCACGAGGATCGCCTGGCGGTGCGGCTCGTCGGGGGAGCGGGCCTCGACCTCGTCGGCCAGGGCCGGGTCGAGCTCGCGGAACCGGGCGAGCTGGGCGACCAGCGCGTCGGACGGCGGGGTCGTCGCCGCGTCGACCGTCGTCGCGCGGCCGATGCGCACCGCCACGTTCTGGTAGGCGTGCAGCACGTGCTCGTTCGCGATCGCCGCGGCCTCGCGCGTGATGTCCGCGGTGACGTTCGGGTTGCCGTCGCGGTCGGCGCCGATCCACGACCCGAGCTTGACGAACGGCTCGACGGCGGGCGGCTCCGCGCCGGCCCGGTCGCCGTTCACCCAACCGTCGAGGCGGCGGTAGACCTGCGGGAACGCCGTGAACAGGGTCTCGTCGAACACGCCCATCGCGGTCCGGACCTCGTCGAGCGGGGACGGCTTGCTCGTGCGCAGGGGCGCGGTGCGCCACAGCTCGTCGACCTCCGACAGCAGCCGGCGCGTGTTGTCGGCGAGCGCGACCCCGCCGAGCTGCTCGAGCTCGCGCCGCTCCATGAGGACCGTGATGCGACGGATGCAGGCGGCGACCGCGCGTCGTCGGGCCTCGGTGGGGTGGGCCGTGAGGACCGGGCGGAACTCGAGCGCCTTGAGGCGGCGGGCAGCCTCCCCGGGCCCGACCTCGCTCACGAGCTGCGCGTACGCGGCCGGGAGCGAGTCCTCGGCGCGGGCCTCCGTCGGGGACAGCCCCGCCTCGCGCTGGCGCAGCACCCGCACGCGGTGGTTCTCCTCCGCGAGGTTCACGAGGTGGAAGTAGGCGGTGAACGCCTTCGCCACGTCCTCGGCGCGCTGCGGCGAGAAGCCTGCGATGAGCTCCTCGGCCTGCTCGATGGAGGTCGACGTGCCGTTCTCCGACGCCGCCTGGATGGTCAGCGCCCGGAGGCGCTCGACGTCGTCCAGGAGGTCCTGGCCGCCCCACTCGCGGAGCACGGTGCCGAGCATCTCGCCCAGCAGCCGGACGTCCGCGCGCAGCGGCTCGGGCATCTCGTCCCGGGCATGTCCGCGTTCTACGTCGTTCGACATCACGGGTCCGAGGGTACCCACCTGTCCGTACCACTCGTGCCCGCGGCCGGATCGTGGGCACCCGCTGAGGGCGAACACGGCTGCGCCGGCGGGCTGCCAGGGCGGAGGATGGGGCCATGGGTCACCGCGACGCTCTCGTCCCGCTCCAGCCGCACGTGCGCGGCAACCCCGACGCCCCCGTGACGATCGTCGAGTTCGGGGACTTCCAGTGCCCGTTCTGCCGCGACGCCGCCCCCGTGCTCGACGAGCTCGTCGAGTCGTCGAACGGGCACGTCCGGCTGGTGTGGCGCCACTTCCCGCTGTTCGAGGTGCACCCGTACGCGCTCACGGCCGCGCTCGCGTCCGAGGCCGCGAGCAGCCAGGGGCGGTTCTGGGAGATGCACGACGCGCTGTTCGCCCACCAGGACGACCTGTCCGACGCCGGCCTCGTCGCCCTGGCACGCCAGGTCGGGGTGGGCGACGAGTGCGTCGTCGGGGAGACCGCGCAGCAGTACGGCGACGTCGTCGAGGCCGACTACGCCGACGGGCTCGCGCACCAGGTCGCCGGGACGCCCGCGCTGTTCGTCAACGGGGTGCGGTTCGAGGGGCGGGTGACCCGGGACCGCCTGCGCGCCGCCGTCGAGGCGCTCAAGCTCACCAAGGCCGTCGCGCGCTGAGCCGGCGCGTGCGACCTGTCAGAAGCTCGCCACGCTCTACCCCCGCCACGTTCTGACAAGTCCCGGAGGTCCGCACCGCATGTCCGAACCCCTCGCGCTCTCGCTCACCCCGCCGCGGCCGGGCCCCCGCTGCGCGTGCAGATCCGCCCCGTGGCGCCGAGCCTGCGCCGCTTCCTCGCGACCGAGGCCGGCGGCGCGGCGCTCCTGCTCGCCGCGACGGTCGCGGCGCTCGCCTGGGCGAACGCGTGGCCGTCGGGCTACCGGTCCTTCTGGTCCACGGAGGCCGGGGCGCACGTCGGCGACATGCGGCTCGACCTCACGGTCGGCGAGTGGGTCAACGACGGCCTCATGGTGGTGTTCTTCCTGGTCATCGCGCTCGAGATCGCGCGCGAGGTCTCGACGGGCGAGCTGCGCGACCGGCGGACCGTCGCGGTGCCCGCGCTCGGGGCGCTCGCGGGCCTCGCCGTCCCCGCGCTCGTGTTCGTCGCGTTCACGCACGGCACGGGCGACGTGCACGGCTGGGGCGCCGTGATGTCGACGGACACCGCGTTCCTCATCGGGATCCTCGCGCTGTTCGGCCCGCGCTGCCCGGACCAGCTCCGCCTGTTCCTGCTGACGCTGGCCGTCGTCGACGACATCGGCGCGATCACCGTGATGGCGGTCGTCTACACGCCGTCGGTGCACGTGGTGCCGCTGCTCGTCGCGGCGGGGATCGCCGTCGCCGTCCTGGTGCTCCGGTGGCTCGGCGTCTGGCAGCTCCTGCCGTACGTGGTGGCGGGGATCGCCCTGTGGTTCGCGGTGCACGCGTCGGGCGTCGAGCCGACCCTCGCGGGCGTCGTCCTCGGCCTGCTCGTCCCGACGGCGGCCCCGCGCCGCCGCCAGGTCCAGGACGTCGCGCGGTTCGTCCGGCTGTTCGAGCTCGAGACGACGGCGGAGCGCGAGCACCAGGCCGAGCTCGCGGGGCGCGCCGCGGTGCCCGTGAACGAGCGGCTGCAGCGCGTCCTGCACCCGTGGTCCGGGTTCGTGATCGTGCCGATCTTCGCGCTCGCCAACGCCGGCGTGCGGCTCGACGGCGCGGCGCTGCAGGACGCGCTGCACTCCCGGGTGGCGCTGGGGATCGCGATCGCGCTCGTGGCCGGAAACCTCGTCGGTGTGTTCGGGGCGTCGTTCGTCGCGCTGCGCACCGGGGTCGGCGTGCTGCCAGGTCGCGTGCGCTACGGCCACCTCCTGGGCGGCGCGATCCTGTGCGGGATCGGCTTCACGATCTCCCTGTTCGTCACGGACATCGCGTTCACGGACGAGGCCACGAAGGCCCAGGCCAAGGTCGGGATCCTCGCGGGGTCGCTGATCGCCGCGCTGCTGGGGACCGCGGTGCTCCGGTTCTTCGGCGAGCGGTCGTCGCTGTGCTCGCCGGGCGTCGAGGCGCTCCCGGCCGCGCTGCCGCCGCGCCCGTGGGTGTCGCCGTCCGCGTGAGCGCCGTTCAGTGCGTCGTCACGGGCGCGAGGTACAGGCTCGGCGCGCAGCCCACCTCGCCCGGCGCGAGGAGCGCGCGGTCGAAGCCCGTGAACGTCCGGGCGGTGCCGTCGCCCGCCCGCACCCCGACGACGCAGTCCAGGGTCGTCGTCAGGCCGACCGCGGCGACGAGCTCGTCGCCCTCGCGCGCGACCCGGACCGTGAGCGGTGCCGCGAAGCGAGCGGCGAGCGCGTCCTGCGCGGCGGGCCCGCTCACCTCGGCCGGCAGCGCCTCGAGGGCGGCCCGGACGTCGCGCTCCGTGGTCGCAGGAAACGTCGGCAGCGGCGCGGGGGACGGCGTGGCCGTGGGCGTCCCGTCGGGACACGCGATGCGGTGGTGGTCGGCGACGTCCTGGCCAGGGTGCACGACGAGCCGCCAGCAGGCACGGGTCGAGCCCGCGGACCGGCTCTTCCCGAAGACGGCCGTGGCCGACGTGCCGGGCACGTCCACGGCGACCGTGAGGTCGACGCGCGCCCCGTCGGCGTCGTCGGTCCGCCCGGACCATGCGAGGGGCGCGACCTCGTAGGTCGCGTCGGGGACGTCGCTGGGCAGGCGGGGGTCGGTCGTGGCCTCCTGGGCGAGCCGCTCGGCGTCGGCGGCTCGGCCGTCGGTCGCGACGTCGTCGGCGATGCCCACGACGACGCGGTCCGCGAGGTCGCGCGCGAGCCGGTCGCCGTCGGCCGGGCGCAGAGAGACCGCGACGAGCACGGGGATCGCGATCACCGCGGCCAGCAGCGCGGCGAGGGCGACGACGACAGCGGTGCTCACGCGGCGGCGCGGCACCGTGGGCTCGCTCGGGTCCATGGTGGGATCGTCACACGACGGGGCCCGGGAATGCGGGAACCTCGCAGAAGGTTGTAGGAACAACTAAGCCTCTGGAGGAAGCTGTGCCCACCCCGACCGCCGCCGACCTGCTGCCCGCAGCCACCTCGATGGCCGCCGTCACCCTGCTCGTCCGCGACCTCGACCTCATGACCCGCTACTACCGCGACGCCCTGTCCCTCGACGTGCTCGACGACGGCACCGTCCCCGACGAGCTCGCCTCGCCGGAGGCGCTGGGGGCGGGCGGCACCGGCGCGACCCGGCGCGAGACCGTCGTCCTCGGGCGCGGCGGCGTGCCCGTCGTCGTGCTGCGCCGCGAGCCCGGGCTGCCTCTCGCGCGCCGCGGCGACGCGGGGCTCTTCCACACCGCCGTCCTGTTCGACGACGCCCCGGCTCTCGCGCACGCCCTCGCGTCCGCCGCGCGCACGGCCCCTGGAACGTTCATCGGCTCCGCGGACCACCTGGTCTCCGAGGCCTTCTACTTCACCGACCCCGAGGGCAACGGCGTCGAGCTCTACCACGACCGCCCCCGCGACCGGTGGTCCTGGGACCAGCAGGCCGACGGCCGCCGCGAGGTCCGCATGGACACGCTCCACCTCGACCCGAACGAGTTCCTCGCCCGCCACCTCCGCGAGGAGGAGGCGGTAACCGAAATTCGCGCGCCCGGCGCCGTCGTCGGGCACGTGCACCTCAAGGTCGGCGACGTCGACGCCGCCCGCGGCTTCTACGTCGGGACGCTCGGGTTCGAGGAGACCGCGCGCGTCCCGGGCGCGCTGTTCGTCTCGGCGGGCGGGTACCACCACCACCTCGCCGCCAACACGTGGCAGTCGCGGGGCGCCGGGCCGCGCGCGTCCACGCTCGGCCTGGGCACGGTGGCCGTCCGGCTCCCGTCCGACGACGCCGTCACGGCGCTCGCGGACCGCCTGCAGCACGCGGGGGTCGCCACGCGTCACGACGGCACGGCCTTGCGGTTCGAGGACCCGTGGGCGAACACGATCGAGGTCGTGAGCGCCTGAGCGCCGGGGCTAGCGCGGGCCCTTGACGACGAGCACCGGGACCGGCGCGTCGAGCAGCACGCGCTGCGTGGTGGTGCCGAGCAGGAACGTCCCGACGTCGGGCCGCTTGCGGGCGCCCAGCACGACGACCTCGGGGAGACCTGGTCGACGGCGTCGAGGATCGCCTCTGCCGGCAGGACGTCGGGGTCGCGGCGCAGCACGGGTGCGTCGGCGAGGCCCGCGGGAAGCTGCTCGCGCGCGTGGGCGAGCTCGTCCTCGGGGTCGACGCCGTCCGAGCGGTCGGCGCCGGGGACGCTGAGCGTCAGGAGGGTGAGGGTGGTGCCACGGCGCTGGGCCTCGTCGACCGCGACGCGCAGGGCCGCGTCGCCTTGAGGGGTCAGGTTGTACGCGAGGAGCACCGTCACGCGCCCCATTCTGTCCCATGGGGCGACCCCCGCGCGCGGGGTCCGGCGGCGGGTCGCCCGGCGCCGCGGGCTCAGGGGGTGGTGGCGAGCGCGAGCCCCGGGGGCAGCAGCGGAGGCACGACAGCGCGCGCGAGCCGGGCGAGCTCGGCCGGGCGTTCCGCGCTCATCCGCTCCGCCGGGACGGTCACGCTGAGCGCGCCCACGGGCGCGCCGGCGCGTACGAGGGCGAGCCCCACGCACGCGATGCCGGGCTCGTTCTCCTCACGCTCGACGGCGTAGCCCGTCTCCCGCGCACGGGCGATCGCGGCGGCGTCGGCGGGGGCGGCGTCGGACGCGGGCTCGGGGCCGAGGGCGAGCAGAGCGCGGCCGAGCGCGGTGCGGGCCGCCGGACGGCGGCGCCCGACCGCCGACCACACGCGCACCGGCCGCTCGGGCTCGACCTTGTCGAGGTAGAGCACGTCGGCGCCGACGAGCACGCCGAGGTGGACGAGCTCCTCGCTGGCCTCGCACAGCGCGACGAGCGCGGGGTGGACGAGCGCCGGCAGGTGCTCCGCCGGTGCCCAGGTGGCGCCGAGCGCGAGCGCGGCGGCGCCGAGGCGGTACGCGCCGTCGGTGGAGCGGTCGACGTAGCCGCGGTGCGCGAGGGCGGCGAGCGTGCGGTGGACCGACGACTTGTGCAGGCCGAGCGCCTCGGCGAGGGCGCCGAGCGGCAGCCCGGCGGGACCGGCGTCGGACAGGAGCTCGAGCGCGCGCAGCGCCTTGTCGACCGCGGGCAGCGGGCTGGCCTGGGCTTCCACGGGGCCTCCGGTGTAAGGTGCGATTCGCAACGCGGAACGCGCGTTCACTCTGACGAAACGCTATCACGACGTGCCGCGTCGCGACGCGATAGCCGAGCAGGACGGATCCGTCCATGACCACCGCCCCCGGCGCTTCCACCGCGCCCGACCACCTCGCCGCAGCCCGCGACTTCGTCCTCGACGCCGTCGGCATCACCCGCGTGGTGCCCGTGGTCGTCGTCGACAGCCCCGACGACGGCGTCGCCGTGACCCGCGCGCTCGTCGCCGGCGGGCTCCCCGTCGCCGAGATCACGTTCCGCACCGCCGGCGCGCGCGCCGCCGTCGCCGCCGTCGCCGACCAGCTCCCCGACGTCCTCGTCGGCGCCGGGACCGTCGTCAACGTCAAGCAGGTCGACGACGCCGTCACCGCCGGGGCGCGGTTCCTCGTCTCGCCCGGGCTCTCGCGCGCCGTCGTCGAACGGGCCCACGAGCACGGCGTCCCGATCGTCCCCGGCGTCGCCACCCCCACCGACATCATCGCCGCGCTCGACCTCGGCCTCGACGTCGTCAAGCTCTTCCCCGCAGGCGTCCTCGGCGGCGTCGCCGCCGTCAAGGCCCTCGCCGCCCCGTTCCCCGACCTCCGCTTCGTGCCCACCGGCGGCATCACCGCCGCCAGCGCCCCCGACTACCTCGCGCAGCGGTCCGTCCTCGCCGTCGGCGGGTCCTGGATGGTCGACAAGGCCCTCGTCACCGCCGGCGACTGGGCCGAGATCACCCGCCGCACCGCCGAAGCCGTCACCCTCGCGCAGACCACCGGAGAGAACCGATGACCGCCCTCGACGTCCGCCCCGCCGCCGACTGCCGCTACGACGTCGTCGCCCTCGGCGAGGTCATGCTCCGCCTCGACCCCGGCGAGCGCCGCATCCGCACCGCCCGCCGGTTCGACGTCTGGGAAGGCGGCGGCGAGTACAACGTCGCACGCGGGCTGCGCCGCTGCTTCGGGCTCCGCGGCGCCGTCGTCACCGCGCTCGCCGACAACGAGGTCGGGCGTCTCGTCGAAGACCTCATGCTCACCGGCGGCCTCGACACCTCCTGGGTGCGGTGGCTGCCCTACGACGGCATCGGCCGCACCGTCCGCAACGGCCTCAACTTCACCGAGCGCGGCTACGGGGTCCGCGGCGCCGTCGGCGTCTCGGACCGCGGCCACACCGCGATCGCCGCCATGCAGCCCGGCGACGTCGACTGGGACGCCCTCTTCTCCCAAGGCGTGCGCTGGTTCCACACCGGCGGCATCTTCGCCGCCCTCTCCGAGTCCACCGCCGACGTCGCCGAAGCCGCCATGGCCGCCGCCCGCCGGCACGGCACGATCGTGTCCTACGACCTCAACTACCGGCCCTCCCTGTGGGCCGGCATCGGCGGACCCGCCCGCGCGCAGGAGGTCAACACCCGGCTCGCCCGGCACGTCGACGTCATGATCGGCAACGAAGAGGACTTCACCGCATCCCTCGGCCTCGAGGTCGAAGGCGTCGACGAGAACCTCACCGACCTCGACACCGGCGCCTTCCGCGCCATGATCGGTCGCGCCGCCGAGGCCTACCCGAACTTCCAGGTCATCGCCACCACCCTCCGCTCCGTCCGCAGTGCGACCCGCAACGACTGGGGGCCATCGCCTGGTCCCGGCGCGAAGGCTTCGCCGAAGCCACCCACCGGCCCGACCTCGAGATCCTCGACCGCGTGGGCGGCGGCGACTCCTTCGCCTCCGGCCTCGCGTACGCGCTCATGGAGCTCGGATCCGTCGCCGACGCCGTCGAGTACGGCGCCGCGCACGGCGCCCTCGCCATGACGACGCCGGGAGACACCTCCATGGCGACGCTCGCCGAGGTGAAGCGGCTCGTCGGGGGTGGGGGCGCGCGGGTCGTGCGCTGATCTCTTCGGGGGCTGGGCTCGTCGTGGTCGGGTGGGCCGGGGGTCGGGGGCTTCGCGCGGTCTACCATCCGGCCGCTCGTCCCTCGCGGCCTCCCGCCAGGCCCGCCACGACCGCGCGAAGCCCCCGACCCCCGGCCCTGGCGCACCGGGTTGACCCGGCCTCGCGGTGAGTTCCGCGCACGACCCGCGTGGTCTCGTCTCCGACGAGGTGCGTCCCCTCGCTCGCTGGGGAAGGGGCGGCGGTGGGTTGCGTCGGGTCTGTGGCGTCGCCGTCGTCGTCGAGCAAGAGGATCTCGCGCCGAGCAAGCGGGCGGTTGCCGCTTGCTCGGCGTGGGACCCGCTTGGTCGGTGTGGGGTCGCGCGGTCGTGGCGGGTCTGGCGGGAGCGGCCCGAGGGACGAGGGACGCGGATGGAAGACCGCGCGACACACCCCCGCCCACCCGGAACGGACCCGCGCGACACACCGCCCCGGCGAGCGAGTGGCACACGTCACGTCTCATTTTCGGCACGCGACCGTTGCGTTAACCCGGGGAGGTGAGGCTACGCTTACCCCCGCGACCCCGGCTCGTGCCCCGGCCGTCAACCACTCGCCCGCCAGACCCCGGGGTCCCCGTGCTCGCAACGTTCGTCATCGGCCTGCGTGAAGGCCTCGAGGCCGCGCTGATCGTCGGCATTCTCGCCGCGTTCCTCAAGCGCAACGGCGCGTCGATGCGTCCGCTCTGGATCGGGATCACGGCGGCGGTGCTGCTGTCGGTGGCGGTGGGCGTGACGCTCGAGGTGGTGTCGTCGAGCCTCCCGCAGAAGGCCCAGGAGGGCATGGAGACGGTCATCACCGCCGTGGCGATCGTTTTCGTGACCACGATGATCGTGTGGATGACCGCCCACGCGCGCGGACTCAAGAAGGAGCTCGAGGCGAGCGCCAGCGAGGCGTTGCGTGAAGGCACGGCATGGGCCATCGCCGGCATGGCGTTCCTGGCGATCGTCAAGGAGGGGTTCGAGACCTCCGTCTTCCTCCTCGCGACCTTCCAGGCGTCGACGAGCACCACGGCCGCGGTCGTCGGCGCGGTGCTGGGCATCCTCGTTGCGGTGTGCCTCGGAGTCGGCCTCTACCACGGTGGGATCCGGCTCAATCTCGGGCGCTTCTTCCAGATCACTGGCGTGTTCCTCGTCTTCGTGGCGGCCGGCCTCGTGATCACGATGCTCCGCACGGCCCACGAGGCCGGCTGGCTGACCATCGGACAGGGCACCACGGTCGACCTCTCCTGGCTGGCACCTGCCGGCTCCGTCCGGGCCGCGTTGATCACCGGCGTCCTCGGGATCCCCGCGGACCCCCGTGTCATCGAAGTGCTCGGTTGGTTCCTGTACCTCGTCCCCGTGCTGGCGCTCGTCGTCTGGCCGCCGAAGCGTCGCCTCCAGGGGCACGCGGCACTGCGCTTCGAGTGGGTGCTCGCGGGGTCGGTGGCCGTCGCCGCGGTCCTGCTTGCGGTCCTCGTCCCGACCGTCCCCGCCTACCGTTCGACGATGCCTGCCGCGGTCGTCGCGGCCGGGACGTCGTCGGGCGATCCGACGCAGGTCGGCACGGCCGCGCTCGACGGCGCCGGCGCGAGCCAGACGCTCGTCGTCACGCCCGCAGACGGCAGCACGGCCGTCCGCACGCCCCTCACCGGGGAACGCGAGACGGAGCGACACGCGGGTGTCGCCGCGCAGCGCACGAGCACCGACGACGACGTCGACGCGGCCGGCCTCCCGACGACGGTGACGCTCGACGACCTGCTGCGCTACGGCGGCGGCAAGCTCCCCGTCGGGGTGAGCGCCGACCTGACGCCCGGCCCCTTCGACGCGTCGTGGGCACAGCATCGCGCCACGACGGTGTGGATCACCTCCACGGACACGCTCCTCGACGCCACGCAGGCGACCACGACGGTCCTCACGCTCGACGGCGGGGGCCTCAGCTCCCCGCGGACGCTGACGGTCGCGCCCGGCGCGCTCGACGCCGTCGCCGACTGGACGGTCGCGCCGAGCCACCGTGACGACGTCGCACGCCGCACGACCGCAGCCGAGCTGGCCGCGGACGACCGCGACCTGTGGCGCGTCTACCTCCCTCTCGTCCTCGCCGTGGCGGCCGTCGGCCTGACGCTCGCCGCGCTGCGCAGGCGGAGCGCGCTCGCACGCGCTGCCCGGGCCGAAGCGGCCGAACCCTCAGTCCTCGCCTCGCCCCAGGCGGCCCCCGGCGCGACCCCTCTCAGCGCCCAGAACACGTAGGAGCACGAACGATGCAGTCCACCCTCTCCCTCCGCACGCGCCCGGTGCGCGTCGTCGCTGGTCTTGCCGGCGTGCTCGGCGTCGTGGCGCTCGTCGCCGCCGGGTGCTCGTCCGACGACGACACCGGCAAGCCGGGTGACACCCCGAGCTCGAACGGCGTCTCGAAGGTCGACATCACGTTGACGGCCGCCGGCGGGACCGACGAGTGCCAGCTCTCGACGGACTCGGTGCCCGCGGGCCCCGTGACCTTCACCGTCACCAACAAGGACTCGGCCGCGATCAACGAGGTCGAGCTCCAGCTCAACAACCGGATCGTCGGCGAGAAGGAGAACCTCGCGCCCGGCCTGTCGCCGGTGAGCTTCACCTCGACGCTCGACGGTGGCGCGTACGAGATCTACTGCCCGGGAGCGGAGAAGGACACGGTTGCCTTCACCGTCACCGGCGAGGCTGCAGCGACCCCCACCGGCAGCACCCAGGCGCTCCTCGCCGAAGGCGTGGACGAGTACTCGAAGTTCGTCACGAGCCAGGTCGACGCCATGGTCGTGGGCGTCGACAACCTGAAGAAGGCCGTCGACTCCGGGAACCTCGAGGAGGCGCAGAAGGCGTACGCGACCGCGCGCCCGTTCTACGAGAAGATCGAGTCCGACGTCGACGGCTTCGTCCTGCCGGGCTTCAAGGCGACCGACAACAAGGGCAACCTCGATTACCTGATCGACATGCGCGCGTCGTCGCTCGACCCGGCCGTCGGCTGGCACGGCTTCCACGCCGTCGAGCGGGACCTGTTCGAGAAGAAGAAGATCGACGACGGCACCAAGAAGTACGCCGCCGAGCTGGCGACCAACGTCGGCAAGCTCCAGGAGCTGTCCAAGACGCTCGAGTTCAAGCCGGAGGACCTCGCGAACGGCGCGGCAGGCCTGCTCGAGGAGGTCCAGGCGAACAAGATCACGGGTGAGGAGGAGAAGTACAGCCACCTCGACCTGTCGACGTTCGCGGGGAACGTGGAGGGCGCCGAGCAGGCGTTCGCGGACCTGCAGCCCGGCCTCGACAAGATCGACCCCGACCTCGCCGCCCAGGTCACGGCGCAGTTCGACGCCGTCAAGGCGACGCTGAAGACCTACCAGGACACCAGCGTCCTCGGCGGCTACGAGCTGTGGACCCCGGAGCTGCGCAAGACCGACGCGACCAAGCTGTCGCAGGCGATCCAGGCACTCCAGCAGCCGCTGTCGAAGGTCGCGGAGAAGGTCGCGACCGCCCAGTGAGCACCACCTCCCACGACGACGGCCGGTTCTCGCGTCGAGCATTCCTCGGCGCGGGGATCGGTGGTCTTGCCGTCGGCGCCCTCGGCGGCGCCGGCGGCGTGGCGTGGGCGCACGCGGACGCGGACGGCGCGAGCGCGCTCCCGTCCGACGGTGTCCCATCGACGACGGCGTACCCGTTCTACGGGCAGGCTCATCAGGGCGGCATCGAGACGCCGCAGCAGCGGCACGCGATCTTCGCGGCCTACGACCTCACCGTCAGCGACCCACGCAGCCTCCAGGTCCTGCTGGCGCGGTGGTCGGCGGCGATCGCCCAGTTCCAGCGCGGCCGGTCGCTCGGCGCCGTCGAGCCGACGCGCGACAGCGCGGTCCCGACCGACACGGGGGAGGCGGCGGACCTCGAGCCGGCCGGACTGACGGTGACGATCGGGCTGGGCCCGGGCGTGTTCGACGACCGCTTCGGCCTGGCCGACCGCAAGCCCGCGAAGTTCGCGAAGCTTCCCGCGCTGCCGAGCGACCAGCTCGACCCGAGGCTCACGGGCGGCGACCTGTCGTTGCAGGCGTGCGCCGAGGACCCCCAGGTCGCCTACCACGCGATCCGCAACCTGTCGCGCATGGCGCAGGGCACGGCGACGGTGCGCTGGACGGTCATGGGCTTCGGCCGTGCGTCGGCGGGCAAGGGCCAGACCACGCCGCGCAACCTCATGGGCTTCAAGGACGGCACGCGGAACATCAAGGAGGACGCCGACTTCGACGCTTTCGTGTGGCACGACGGCGCGGACCAGGCGTGGATGAAGGGCGGCACCTACCAGGTGGCGCGCAAGATCCAGATGCACATCGAGAACTGGGACTCGGACTTCATCGCGGACCAGCAGTCCGTGTTCGGCCGGAGCAAGCAGGAGGGTGCGCCGCTGTCGGGGACGCACGAGTTCGACGTCCCGGACTTCGCGAAGAAGGGCTCCGACGGCGAGCTCGCGATCCCGGCGACGTCGCACGTGGCGCTCGCCGCGCACGAGAACAACGGCGGCCTGAGGATCCTGCGCCGGTCGTACAACTTCACGGACGGGATGAACGAGAACGGGCAGATCAACGCCGGTCTGCTGTTCGTCGCCTACATGAACGACCCTGCCGCGTTCGTGACCCTGCAGACGAAGCTCGGGCGCGTGGACCAGCTCAACGAGTACATCGCGCACGTCGGGTCGGGCGTGTTCGCGGTGCCCCCGGCGCCCGCGTCGGGCAGCTACGTGGGCGAGGCGCTGTTCCGCTGACCGCCCGACGCCGTCACGCGGCGGCGAGCTGCTCGCGCACCTGCCGCTTGGCGCGCGTGAGGATGCCGGACATGCCGTTCAGGCGCAGCGGGCTCACGGCGTTCGTGAGGCCGAGGCTGAGCGGGTAGTCGTCCGGCACGTCGAGCACCTCCTGCGGGGTGAGCCCGTCGAGGCCCTGCGCGAGGATCGACGCGAAGCCGCGCGTCGTCGGCGCCTCCGCGGGCGCCGTCGCGTAGAGGTGGACGCGCTGCTCGCCGTCGATCTCCGCGAACGCGCGCACGGGCGACTGGCACTCCTCGACGCGCTCGAGCAGCCCGGGGGCGCTCTGGTAGCGGACGGGGATCTCGGGCAGCTCGCGCGAGAACTCCAGCAGGAGCTGCAGCCGGTCGCGCTCGCCGAGCGCGAGGAAGTCGTCGCGGATCTCCGCGAGCACGGGCGGGAGCGGCGTCTCGGTCACGGGTTCATCCTTCCACCGGCCGGGCCGGCGCGGGGCGCTGTCTCACGAGCGACGACGGCGCCCGCCTCCGCGGGGGAGGGGCGCCGTCGGACGGTGCGGGGGTCAGGCGGCGAGCTCGCCCGGCTCCTCGCCCTTGGCGATCGGGACGCGCACGGCGTTGCCCCACTCGGTCCACGAGCCGTCGTAGTTGCGGACGTTCTCGAGGCCCAACAGGAAGTGCAGCGCGAACCAGGTGTGGCTGGAGCGCTCGCCGATGCGGCAGTAGGTGATGATCGCGTCGTCGTCGGTCAGGCCCAGGCCACCGGCCTGGTAGATGCCCTGGAGCTCGTCGCGCGACTTGTAGGTGCCGTCCTCGGCGACCGCCGTGGCCCACGGCACGTTGCGCGCCGTCGGGATGTGGCCGCCGCGCAGGACGCCCTCCTCGGGGTAGTCCGGGATGTGGAGGCGCTCGCCCGTGTACTCGGGGAAGGAGCGGATGTCGACCAGCGGGCCCTGGCCGATGTGCGCGAGGACGTCCTCCTTGAACGCGCGGTAGGTGACGTCGTCGCGCTCGGTGGCGGGGTAGTCGACGGCCTCGGGTGCGGGGACGTCGGTGGTGAGCTCGCGGCCCTCGGCGACCCAGAGGTTGCGGCCGCCGTCGAGGAGGCGGACGTCGGCGTGGCCGTAGATGGTGAAGAGCCACGCGGCGTACGCGGCCCACCAGTTGTTCTTGTCGCCGTAGATGACGATCGTCGTGTCCGGGCCGATGCCCTTCGAGCCCAGGAGGGTCGCGAACTGGGCGCCGGTGATGAACTCGCGGACCTCGGGGTCGTTGAGGTCGGTGTGCCAGTCGATCTTCACGGCGCCGGGGATGTGACCCGTCTCGTAGAGCAAGACGTCCTCGTCCGACTCGACGACGACGAGGTCGGGGTCGCCGAGGTGCTCGGCGAGCCAGGAGGAGGTGACGAGGCGCTCAGGATGCGCGTACTCGTTGATCTTCGGGGAGCTGGTGTCCAGTGCGGCAGGCATGGGGCCCACTGTACGGCCGGGACGGACCCGCTGACAGGGGGTGTCTCAGTCAGCGAGACGACGTGTCCGTGGTCAGACTCCCCAGCCGAGCGCGCGCCCCAGCGCCACGAAGACGGCGGCCACGAGCAGGAAGATGTTGAGCGCCAGGTTCTCCGTCTCGTGCCGACGCGCGTGCACGGAGATCGCGCCCGCCTGCAGGGCGGCGAGGCACACGGCCGCGACCCGGGTGAGGATCTCGGCCGTCCCCGTCGCCTGCGGCACGATCAGCCCGATCGCCCCGAGCACCTCGGCGAGCCCGATGAGCTTGACCGTCGTCGTGGAGAAGTCGTCGACCCACGGCATCTGGGGGTGGAGGCGCTCGCGCGAGTAGGCGAGCTTCGTGATGCCCGTGCCCAGGTAGACGGCCGCGAGGAGGCCGGCGACGATCCACAGCGCGAGGTTCATGGGGCTCCGATCGTGAGGTGCGAACGGGCTGGTGGTCCGCGAGCCTGAGGATAGCGGGCGGGCACGACGAATCCGAGGTGGTCCCCATGCCGAAGCGCGGTTCCGACGACGACGGGCGCTGGTCCCAGGACGTCACCGAGCACTCCGACGCGCTCGACCTCGACGAGGGCGTGTTCACGTGGAAGGACCCGAAGCGGATCGCGCGGTCGCTGCGCGACTCCGCCGAGGCGAGCGGCCGCCGCAAGAGCTCGCCGTACCGGTCCGCGATGTCGATGCTGACGTTCTACGTCAACCGCGCCGGCAAGGACCTCGACGCGGAGCAGCGTGAAGTCCTCGAGCGGGCCAAGGACGAGCTGCGCGCGCTCTACGGCAAGGAGTGACGTCGCCGGGCCGGACGCCGGGTCGCGCCGTCGGGCTCAGCGGTACCACTCCTCGTCGATCGAGGCGAGGCGCGACGGGTGCACCTCGCCGCTCAGCCCGTAGAACCGCTGGAAGCTCATGAGGAGGGGCCGCCACCGGTCGGGGTCCACGCGGTGCGCCGTGCCGGGCATGCGGATCTCCTCGTGGACGTGCACGCGCGTGACCTGGACCTCGAACGCGACGATCGAGCCGGCGTCGGGCGCGTCGCGCTCCAGCGGGTGCCGGTGCACCAGGCGCGCCTCGAGGTTCACGGGGCACTCGGCGACTCGCGGCGCCCGCACCGTCTCGGAGGGGAGCGGGGTGAGGCCCGCCCGGCCGAACTTGTCCGGCTCGTGCCGGTAGCCGGCGGCGGCCTTCCGCACCGAGACCGGGTCGCGGCCCGTCGTGAGCGCGATCCGGTCGACGGCGTCCACCTGCTCGGGCGACGGCAGGTTGAGGACGCACTCGCCCGTGGCCGTGAGGTTGAGCGCGGTCTGGGAGCGGGCGCCGAGGCCGAGGACCGCGGTCTTGCCCAGCCAGAACACCGAGGACATGGGCGCGAGGTTCGCGTGCCCGGCCGCGTCGGCCGTGCTGAGCAGGACGACGGGCGTCCCGAAGTAGAGGATCGCGGGGTCGATCACGGCGTGCGTGCGGGAGCGGGTCGACGCGGTGGTGGTGGTCTCCGTGGAGGTCATGCCTCCAGCGTCACCTCGCGGGCGGCGTGCGTCTGGCGAGGATCGGACACGTCATTCGAGGCCGGGACGGCGCAGCACCATGACGTCCATCCGACCCTCCTGGACGGTCTCGCCGTGCTGGTTGCGGAGGGTGACCAGACGCTCGACGATCCCGTTCGTGCCCCTGCTCGTGGGCCGGGCCCCCACGATCTCGACCGTGCACGTCAGGGTGTCCCCGATGAACACGGGCGCCGCGAACCGCCACCCGTCGATGCCGAGCAGCGCGACCGCGGTGCCCTCGAACATCCCCGTCCGAGCGATCAGCCCGAGGCACAGCGACGCGCCCAGCATGCCGTGCACGATCCGCTGCCCGTACCGGGTCCCGGCCGCGAACTCCGCGTCGGTGTGGACCTGGTTGTTGTCGTTCGTCCACGCCGCGAACGAGACGACGTCGGCCTCCGTGATCGTCCGGCCGGGCGTCGTCAGCACCTGCCCGACGGCGAAGTCCTCCAGGTAGCGCGGCGCACCGTACGTGGGGGAGCCGGGCGGAAGGTGGGCTCGGTCGCGGGGGAGGTGGCGTCGTCGGGCACGGAGACGAGGCTACTGCGCTCGCGACTCCGCGCGCTCACGAGAGGAACCACCGGCCGTCGGCTTGTCAGGGTCGCAGGACGAGCCGCGTCCCGCGGACCTGGCCGGCCTCGAGGCGCCGATGCGCGTCGGCGGCCGCCTCGAGCGGCAGCACCTCGACGGCGCGCGGGCGGAGCGACCCGTCCGCGCCGAGCTGGTTGATCCGGCGTGCGGCGTCGGCGAGCTCGTCGGCGCGCGCCATGGAGATCGCGAAGCCGCGGAGCTGCAGGTCGTGCGTGTAGACGGCGCCGACGGGCAGCTCGGGCCGGGCGCCCATCCCGGCGAGCAGCACGATCCGCCCGCGCGGCGCCATGAGGGCGACGGCCTGGTCGAGGTCGTGTCGACGTGGACGTCGACCCCGTCGGGGGCGGCGGTGCGGAGCTCGTCCGCGAGGTCGGGGGAGCGGTAGTCGACGACCGCGTCGGCCCCGAGCGTGCGGACGTCGTCGGCGTCCGCGGCCCGGGTCGTCCCGACGACGCGCGCCCCGGCCCGCGCGGCGAGCAGCACCGCGGCGCGCCCCACGTGCCCGGCCGCGCCTTCCACGAGCACGGTCTCGCCGGGCCGTACGGCGCCGTGGAGCTCGACCGCCAGGTACGCGGTCGCGGCAGGATGCACGACGGCGGCCAGCGTGGTCGGGTCGAGGCCCGCCGCCGCCCGGTACGCGCGGTCCGCGGGGACGACGGCGTACTCGGCGGTCGCGCCCTGCCGGCCCGCGTGCCCGAGGCTGTTCGTCCACACGCGGTCGCCGACGGCGAAGCCCGGCGTGCCCGGACCGGCCGCCACGACCGTCCCCACCAGGTCGCGCCCGACGACGAACGGGAACGGCAGCGGCGTCTGGTACGCGCCCGACCGCACGAACGTGTCCACGTGGTTGACGGCCACCGTGTCGACCCGGACGAGGAGGTCCATGGGTCCCGGCTCCGGGACGGGAAGGGCGCCGATGCGGATCGAGTCCGCCGGTCCGCGTCGCTCGACGAACGCCGCGCGCACGAGGTCCGGGAGGGCGGTCACCGACCCACGGTAGCGGCTCTCGCGCGAGCCGGCGGGCGACAGCTGGCGGGTTGTCACGAGTGAGAGCCGCGCCCGAACGGTGCCCCCATCCACCGATCGGTGGATGGGGGCGCCCACCGGACGGCCCTCCGGTAGACCCCGGCGGCCGATACCGTCTGACCTGCGCGGACGCGACGCTGGTGGGGACCGAGAGGAACCCACCATGACCACGACCCCGCCGGTGATCGAGATCGACCACCTGAGCAAGTCCTACGGCACCAAGCGTGCCGTCGTCGACGTCAGCCTGTCCGTCGAGGAGGGCGAGATCTTCGGCATCCTCGGCCCCAACGGGTCGGGCAAGACGACGACCGTCGAGTGCGTGTCCGGCCTCCGTCACCGGGACGGCGGCTCGATCCGCGTCCTCGGTGCCGACCCGCAGACCCACCGTGACGCCGTCCGCGCCCAGGTCGGCGTGCAGCTCCAGGAGGCGGAGCTGCCGGCGAAGCTGACGGTGCGCGAGGCGCTCGCGCTGTACGCGTCCTTCTACCCGGACCCGGCCGACTGGCGCGAGCTCGTCGACGTCCTCGGGCTCGGCCCGAGCCTGGGGACGCGGTTCGGCAAGCTGTCGGGCGGCCAGCAGCAGCGCCTGTCGATCGCGCTCGCGCTCGTCGGCAACCCGCGCATCGCGATCCTCGACGAGCTCACGACGGGCCTCGACCCGGCCGCGCGCCGGGAGACGTGGGACCTCATCGAGAGCGTCCGGGACCGCGGCGTCACGGTCGTCCTCGTGACCCACTTCATGCAGGAGGCCGAGCGCTTGTGCGACCGCCTGGCCGTGATCGACGCGGGCGAGGTCGTCGCGATCGACACGCCCGGAGGCCTCGTGGAGCGCCTCGACACCCGGCAGGAGCTGCGGTTCCGCCCCTCCCAGCCCTTCGACGACGCGCTGCTCGGAGACCTCGGCCCGGTCGACGGCGTCGTGCGGCGGGGTGGCGAGGTGCACGTGACGGGCACGGGCGACGTCCTCGGCGCCGTCGTCACCGCCCTCGCCCGTGCGGGGATCGTCGCCGAGGGCCTGCGCGTCCAGCAGCCCAGCCTCGACGACGCGTTCCTCGCCATGGTCGGCCACACCACGCCGGCCGCCGCCGAGACCGCGACCCACACCCAGGAGCAGTCATGACCACCGCAACCCTGCACGCCACGCCCGCGACCGCGCCGTCGGGACGCGTGTTCCGCAACCTGCTGCGCAGCGAGGCACTCCTCGCCTGGCGCTCGGGCGCCGCCGTCTTCTGGTCGGCGTTCCTGCCGGTCGCCGGCCTCGTCGTCATCGGCTCGATCTCGGGCACCCGCACGCCCCAGGACGGGCTGGGCGGCCGGAGCGTCCTCGACACCTACCTGCCGATCCTCATGATGTTCTCGCTGACGATCTCCGTGGTCACGCTCATGCCGCCGGGGCTCGCGATCTACCGCGAGAAGGGCATCCTGCGCCGCCTGTCCACGACGCCCGTCTCGCCGTCGCGCCTCCTGGGTGCCCAGGCCACGATCTACGCGGGCCTCGGCGTCCTGGTCTCCGTGGTCCTGCTCGTCGTCGCGGTCGCGGCCTACGACGTGCGCCTCCCCGACCAGCTCGTCGGCTTCGCGCTCGCGCTCGTCCTGGTGGGCGCCGCGACGACGGGCCTCGGCCTGGTCGTGGCGGCCCTCGCCCCCAGCACCCGGGTCGCGAGCGCCCTCTCGACGCTCCTGTTCTTCCCGCTGATGTTCTTCGCGGGCCTGTGGATCCCGCGGGCCGCGATGCCGTCCGGCCTGCGCGCCGTGAGCGACTGGACGCCGCTCGGCGCGGGGGTCCGCGCGATCCAGGCGACCGTCGACGGCAACTGGCCGCCCGTGTCGAGCCTGCTCGTCATGGCCGGCTGGGCCGTGGTGTCCGGCGTGGTCGCGGCCCGCACCTTCCGCTGGGAGTGACACCATCGTCATCGTGAGCAGCACAGACGACGGGGGCGGGGTCGCCCGCGTCCCCGGCATGCCGACGACCCGGACCGCCACGGCCCGCGTCGTCGGCCCGCCGGAGCGCGTCAGCGCCAACGGGTCGCCCACCGAGGACCTGTGGCGGGAGCGGCTCGACCGCGTGGGCCGCCGCCTCCTCCTGCCGGCGCTCGCAGTGTCCGCAGTGCTCGCCGCGATCTCGCAGCAGGCGGGCTACGGCACGGAGAGCAGGCTGCGGGCGGGGCTGCTGCTCGCGGCGGTCACGGCCGTCTGGGTGGTGCTGGTGCCGATGCGGCGCCGTCGCTACGGCACCGCCGGCGATGCCGCGGTGTTCGCGGTCCACGTCGCGCTGAGCGCGGTGCTCGTCGGGTTCAACCCGTGGTTCGCGATCTTCGCCTGGACGGGTTTCGTGATCGCGGACGAGCGGGTGCCGCACCGGGCCCTGCCCTGGGCGATGGTCCCGGTGGCGCTGGTGCTCGCGGCCTCCCAGCTCGGAGGCTACCCGCACGACCTCGCCGGATGGCTGGCCTGCGTGCTCGTCGGCGCTGTGAACTACGGCATCGCCATGTCGCTGTTCGTGGTCACCGAGCGTGGTGTCCAGCGCAACGCGGAG
Organism: Luteimicrobium album; assembly: GCF_030161555.1. Classification (GTDB taxonomy): domain Bacteria; phylum Actinomycetota; class Actinomycetes; order Actinomycetales; family Cellulomonadaceae; genus Luteimicrobium; species Luteimicrobium album. Next base: position 191,090 of record NZ_BSUK01000001.1, on the reverse strand, counting down.
CTCGCCGAGGCGAACCTCCGCCTGGAAGCGGCAATCGCTGAGAACGCCGGGCTGCACGCGCAGCTCCTGGAGCAGGCACGCGAGGCCGGGGTCCAGGACGAGCGTCAGCGGCTCGCCGGCGAGATCCACGACACGCTCGCGCAGGGCCTCGCGGGCATCGTCACCCAGCTCGAGGCCGCTGACGGCGCCCCCGACGACGGCGTCCGTCGCACCCACCTGGACCGCGCCCGCGCCCTGGCCCGGGAGAGCCTGACGGAGGCGCGCCGGTCCGTGCGGGCCCTGCGGCCCGAGCAGCTCGAGCGCGCCACGCTCGGCGAGGCGCTCGCGGAGCACGCGGTCGGGTGGACCCGCGCGTCGGGGGTCCCGGTGCAGGTCGAGATCACGGGCGCCGTCCTGCCCCTGCCCGACGACGTCGGGTCGGCGCTCTTCCGTGTCGCCCAGGAAGCGCTGACGAACGTCGCGAAGCACGCGGACGCGTCCCGGGTCGGGGTGACCCTCACGTACCTCCCGGACGTCGTCGTGCTCGACGTGCGCGACGACGGCGTCGGTTTCGAGCCGGGGAGCGGACACCTGGGCGTGGCGGCGCGGTGTCCGCGCCGGGGGACGGCTACGGTCTCGTCGGCATGGTGGCCCGGCTCTCGCGGGTCGGCGGGACGCTCACGATCGAGGCGGCGCCGGGCGAGGGGGTCGCGCTCAGCGCGTCGGTGCCCACACAGGAGGGAACGCTCTGATGACCACGTCCACCGGGACCGTCCGGGTGCTGCTCGTCGACGACCACCCCGTCGTTCGGGACGGCCTGCGCGGCGTCCTCGACGCCGAGCCGGGCGTCGACGTCGTCGGGGAGGCGGGCGACGGGGAGGAGGCGCTCGTGCGCCTGGCCGCGCTCGCGGGCGCCGCAGCGGACGGCGACCCCGGCGTGGACCTCGTCCTCATGGACCTTCGGATGCCGCGGATGGGCGGGGTGGAGGCGATCGGGCACGTCCGGGAGCGGTTTCCGGCGGTGCGGGTCCTCGTCCTGACCACCTACGACGCCGACCGCGACGTCCTCCCGGCGATCGAGGCGGGTGCGACGGGCTACCTGCTCAAGGACTCGCCGCGCGACGTCCTCGTCGACGGGGTGCGGGCCGCCGCCGCGGGCCGCCCGGTGCTCGCTCCGTCGGTCGCGGGCACGCTCATGGGGCTCGTCGGGGCGCCCGCGGCGGACGAGCCCACGCTCAGCCCGCGCGAGCTCGAGGTGCTGCGGCTCGTCGCGTCGGGCGCGACCAACCGCTCGGCCGCCCGACAGCTCTTCATCAGCGAGGCGACGGTCAAGACCCACCTGCTCCACCTGTACGAGAAGCTCGGGGTCCGAGACCGCGCTGCCGCGGTGGCCGTCGCGTACGAGCGCAGGCTCCTGGGCTGAGCGCCCGCTCGCCCGGCGGCGCGATGGCGGTGGTGTGCGTCGGGCGACGCTGTGGGCATCCGTTTGGCTGTTCGGTGGGGGCGGAAACAGCCAAACGGATGCCCACACGCCTGAGGAGCCGGCTCAGGCCAGGTACTGGTTGTACGCCGGGATCGTGAGGAACGTGGGGTAGTCCTCGTCGAGCGCGACGTGCCGGAACACGGCCACCGCGTCGTCGACCCGGTTCCCGGGAGTCCGGGGCAGGTCGTCCGCGACCTCGGCGATCAGGGCCTCGACCCGCTCACGCGTGATCGGCACCCCGGTCTCGGTCGTGGTGCGGTTGTGCACCCACTGCCAGATCTGCGAGCGCGAGATCTCGGCCGTCGCGGCGTCCTCCATGAGGTGGTCGATCGCCGCTGCCCCCACGCCCCGCAGCCAGGACTCGAGGTAGCGGATCCCGACGGACACGTTCGCCCGCAGGCCCGCGGCCGTGACGCCGGTGGTGCCGTCGGCGGGCTGGGCGGACGCGACGTCGAGCAGGTCCGCGGCCTCGACGTGCACCTCCGGGCGCTGCCGGTCGAGCTGGTGCGGACGCCCGCCGAGCACGGCCTCGAACTCGGCCCGCGCGACGGAGATGAGGTCGGGGTGCGCGACCCACGTGCCGTCGAACCCGTCGCCCGCCTCGCGTGCCTTGTCGGTGCTGACCTGCGCGAACGCCGTCGAGTTCACCTCGGGGTTGCGGCGGTCGGGGATGAAGGCGCTCATCCCGCCCATCGCGTGCGCGCCGCGCCGGTGGCACGTCGCGACGAGCAGCTCGGTGTAGGCGCGCATGAACGGCACGGTCATGGTGACGCGCGACCGGTCGGGGAGCACGTAGCGCGGCCCCCGCGTCCGGTAGCTCTTGATCACCGAGAACAGGTAGTCCCAGCGGCCCGCGTTGAGCCCGGCGCAGTGCTCGCGCAGCTCGTAGAGGATCTCCTCCATCTCGAACGCCGCGGGCAGCGTCTCGACCAGCACCGTCGCCCGGATCGTCCCCTGCTCGATCCCGACCAGCTCCTGCGCCAGCACGAACACGTCGTTCCAGAGCCGCGCCTCGCGGTAGCCCTCGAGCTTCGGCAGGTAGAAGTACGGCCCGCGGCCTCGCGCGACGAGCTCGGCCGCGTTGTGGAAGAAGTACAGCCCGAAGTCCACGAGCGACGCCGAGGCCGGCTGGGGACGCCCCGCACGGTCGGTGTAGCGCAGGTGCTTCTCGGTCAGGTGCCAGCCGCGCGGCCGGAAGACGATCGTCGGCAGGCCCGCCAGGTCCTGGCCACCGTCGCCCGCCGTGACGCGGTACTGCTTGCCGGGCGTCCCGTCGGGCGCGGCGGTGCCGGTGAACTCGAGGCGCCCGCGGATCGCGTCGTGCAGGGCGAGCTGCCCGCCGACGACGTTCTCCCACGTCGGGCTCGACGCGTCCTCCGCGTCGGCCAGCCAGCAGTCGGCGCCCGAGTTGAGCGCGTTGATCGTCATCTTCGGGTCCGTCGGCCCCGTGATCTCGACGAGCCGCCGCTCGAGGCCCGGGGCGCCCCGGTGCCCGGCGACCTCCCAGCTCGGGTCGTCGCGCACGGGCCGCGTCTCGGGACGGAAGTCCGGGTCGATGCCGTCCGCGACCTGCCGACGACGGCGCTGGCGCTCCGTGAGGAGGTCGTGCCGGCGGGCGAGGAAGGCGTCGTGGAGGGTCGCGAGGAAGTCGAGGGCCTCGGGGGTGAGGATCTCGTCGTACCGGGTCCCGGGCGTCCCGGTCACGGTGAGCGTGCCGGTGTCGGTGCTGGTAGGGCTGGGGGTGTCGATCGTGGTGGTCATGTCGGGCTCCTTCAGGGGATCCGTCGTCAGAACTGGGCGGCCTCGGTGGACCCGGCCAGCGCGAGCGTGGCGCTGTCGGGGTTGAGGGCCGTGGCGACTCGGTCGAAGTAGCCGGTGCCGACCTCCCGCTGGTGGCGGGTGGCCGTGTAGCCGTCGGCCTCGGCGGCGAACTCCGCCTCCTGGAGGTCGACGTAGGCGCTCATCGCGCGCTCGTTGTAGTCGCGGGCGAGCTGGAACATCGAGTGGTTGAGGGCGTGGAAGCCGGCGAGGGTGATGAACTGGAACTTGTACCCCATGGCCGACAGCTCGCGCTGGAAGCTCTCGATCTCGGCGTCGGACAGGTGGCGCTTCCAGTTGAACGACGGCGAGCAGTTGTAGGCGAGCAGCTTGTCGGGGAACTCGGCGTGCACGGCCTCGGCGAACTTGCGGGCGAGCTGGAGGTCGGGCTCGCCGGACTCGACCCAGAGCAGGTCGGCGAACGGCGCGTAGGCGAGGCCGCGAGCGATGACGGGCTCGATGCCGCCCCGGACCCGGTAGAAGCCCTCGCTCGTGCGCTCGCCGGTCGTGAATTCCTGGTCGCGCGGGTCGACGTCGCTCGTCAGCAGGTCGGCGGCGAGCGCGTCGGTCCGGGCCACGACGATCGACGGCACCCCGGCGACGTCGGCGGCGAACCGGGCCGCGTTGAGCGTCCGCACGTGCTGCTGGGTGGGGATGAGCACCTTGCCGCCGAGGTGGCCGCACTTCTTCTCGGACGCGAGCTGGTCCTCCCAGTGCACGCCCGCCGCGCCGGCCTCGATCATCTGGTGCATGAGCTCGTACGCGTTGAGCGGGCCGCCGAACCCGGCCTCGGCGTCGGCGACGATCGGGGCCATCCAGTCGCTCGGGGCGTGCTCGCCGCTCGGGTCGGTCGCCTCGACCTGGGCCGCGCGCAGCAGCGCGTTGTTGATGCGCCGCACGACGGCGGGCACCGAGTTCGCGGGGTAGAGGGACTGGTCGGGGTACGTCTGGCCGGAGAGGTTCGCGTCGGCGGCGACCTGCCAGCCCGACAGGTAGATCGCCTTGAGGCCCGCGCGGACCTGCTGGACGGCCTGGTTGCCGGTGAGGGCGCCGAGCGCGGCGACCCACTCGTTGCGGCCGGAGCGCTCCGAGGCGTGCAGCTCCTCCCAGAGGCGCTCGGCGCCGCGGCGGGCGAGCGTCCGGTCCTCGCGGACGGGTCCCCGGACCGCGACGACGTCCTCGGCGGTGTACGTGCGCTCGACGCCGGCCCAGCGCGGGTCGGTCTTCCAGGTGCGCTCGAGCTCGGCCGCGGTCTCGCGCTGGTCGCCGGGACGCGGCGTCGGACGGGGCTCGGGGCGGCGGGTCACGATCGTCGGGGTGCTCACGGTGGTCTCCTTCGGGCTGGGTGCCGGTCCGGCGGAACTTCTGCCGGAACCGCCTGTAGAACGACCTTCGCGCCGCTGCAACCCTTCGAGCAGCACATCCGACGAAGAAGTTTCGGGTTTCTTCTGTTGGACAGAAGGCGTCGCGGGTGTCAGCATGAGTCATGGCAGTCGCACCCACCCGAGGACCCGACCTCGCGCTCGCCGACGAGCCCGACGCGCTCACGATCGGCCGCCGGATCCGGCACCTGCGCACGCAGCAGGGCATGACGCTCGACGAGCTCGCCGCCGCGATCGACCGAGCGCCGTCGCAGGTGTCGATGCTCGAGAACGGCAAGCGCGAGCCGCGGTTCACGCAGCTCCAGCAGATCGCCAAGGCGCTCGGCGCCACGCTCGACGACCTCTTCTCGACCGAGCCCCCAGCCGTCGCGCGGCGCTCGAGATCGAGCTCGAGCGTGCGCAGCGCGGTCCGCTCTTCGACGCGCTCGGGATCTCGCCCGTCCGGGTCGGCAAGGGCCTGCCCGGCGACGCGCTCGAGGCCCTCGTCGGACTCCAGCGCGAGATCGAGCGCCTGCACCGCGAGCGTGCCTCGACGCCCGAGGAGGCGCGCCGCGCGAACACCGAGCTCCGGGCGTCGATGCGCGCGCAGGACAACTACTTCCCGGAGCTCGAGCAGGCTGCGCGCGAGCTGCTCACCGCCGTCGGGCACGCCGGAGGCCCGATCTCCCAGCGCGTCGCGTCCCAGATCGCCGAGCACCTCGGGTACTCGTTGCACTACGTGGGCGACCTGCCGCAGACCACCCGGTCGGTGATCGACCAGCGCCACCACCGGCTCTACCTGCCGGGCGGCTCGCGGGGCGGCGGCTTCTCTCGCACCGCGGTCCTCCAGGCGCTCGCCGCCGAGGTCCTCGGCCACACCGAGCCCCACGATTACGCCGAGTTCCTCCGCCAGCGCGTCGAGTCGAACTACCTCTCGGCGGCCGTCCTCATGCCGGAGGACGACGCCGCAGCGCTCCTGGGCGGGCAGAAGAGCCGCCGCGAGATCTCGATCGAGGACCTCCGCGACGCGTTCGCCGTCTCCTACGAGGCCGCGGCCCACCGGTTCACGAACCTCGCGACCGCGCGCCTCGGCCTGCGCGTGCACTTCATGAAGGTCCACGAGTCCGGCGTCATCCACAAGGCCTACGAGAACGACGGCGTCCGGTTCCCCGCCGACCCCCTCGGCGCCGTCGAGGGGCAGCCGGTGTGCCGGCACTGGACCGCCCGGACGATCTTCGACGTCGAGGACCGGCTCAGCCCCTTCTCGCAGTACACCGACACCCCCGCGGGCACCTTCTGGTGCGCCACGCGCACCCAGCGCACCGCCGACGGCGAGTTCTCGGTGAGCGTCGGCGTCCCGTTCGCCGAGGTCAAGTGGTTCCTCGGCCGCGACACCCCCACCGCGACGTCTCCCGGTGCCCCGACGAGACGTGCTGCCGCCGGCCCGAGGGTGTGATCGCCGACCGGTGGGACGGGCACGTCTGGCCCGCGCCCGCCCCGCACGCGTCGATGCTCGCCGCGATGCCCACCGGCGCGTTCCCGGGGGTCGACACGTGGGACGTCTACACGTTCCTCGAGCGGCACCGGCCCCGCGCGGGGGAGTAGGCGGTCGAGGGGCAGCGCCGACCAAGCGGGAACCCCGCCCAGCAAGCGGAGGGATGCCGCTTGGTCGACGTGGTTCCCGCTTGCTCGGCGTCGTCAGGGGGTGGCGGTCAGGCTCCCGGCCGCGTCGTCCGTCGACGCGAGCTCCGCGACCTTGAAGTGCATCTTCTTGCCGGTCGCGGTCATCGGGAGCTTGTCGACGACCCGGTACGCCCGCGGGCGCTTGAAGTTCGCCAGCCCCGGGTGCTCGAGCGCGTGCCGGTCGAGCTCCTCGGGCGTGGGCGGCTCCGCCGGGTCGTGCGGCACGACGTACGCCACGACGCGCTGCCCCCAGCGCTCGTCGGGCACCCCGACGACGGCCGCGTCCCGGACCTTCGGGTGCTCCGCCAGCACCTCCTCGACCTGCACGGGGTACACGTTCTCGCCGCCCGTGATGATCATGTCGTCCTTGCGACCGAGGATCGTCACGAAGCCGTCGGCGTCCCACGTCGCGAGGTCGCCCGGGTACAGCCAGCCGTTCACGAACTTCTCGTCGTCGTCGATCCCCACGTACGCGAACCCGGACTTGGGCGTCCGCATGATCACCTCGCCGATCTCGGCGCTGTCGGGCGCGACCGTCTCGTCGGGCGTGGCCTTGCGGTCCGGGAAGACCTTGACGACGCGGACGTCGTCGTCGGTGCATGCGCGCCCGGCGGAGCCCGCGTGCTCGGGCAGGTCCTCGGGTCGCAGGAAGGTGTTCCAGAATGCCTCGGTCGTGCCGTAGCCGTTGAAGATGCGCGGCGTGAGGAGCTGCTGGTAGCGCAGGGCCGCGGCGCGGTCGAGCGGCGCGCCCATCGTCACGATGCCGCGCAGGCCCGACAGGTCGCGCGGGCTGCGCTCCTGCTCGTCGGCGAGCAGCTCGAGCGTCGTCGGTGCCCCGATCAGGAACGTGATCCCGTGCTCGGGGACCCAGTCGAGGACGGTCGCCGCATCGTACGCCCGCAGCGGCACGACGGACCCGCCGACGTAGAACACGGGGTTGGGGCCGCCCGAGTACAGGCCGCCACGGTGGAACCAGGGCGTCATGTTGAGGGTGCGGTCGGTCGGGCCGAGCGGGAAATGCATGATCACGTCGTGCGCGGACATGACCTCGACGATCGACGGGAGCGACACCCCCTTGGGCAGGCCGGTCGTCCCGGACGTGTACAGGCGGGTGGTCTCCTCGTACGTGGAGAAGTCGTCGGGCAGTGGCGGCACGGGGGCGCTCGCCGATGCGAGCGCGTCGTCGAAGGCGACCGCGCCGTTCGGGCCGCCCTCGCCGGGCTCGCCCACGACGAAGAGCGCCGGCGCGACCTCAGCGATCTCCAGCGCCTGCGTCGCGGGCGCGGCGAGCGTCCCGTCGTAGACGAAGACCGTCGGTTCGGACTCGCGCAGGATGTGCCCGGTCTCGGCGGGTGCGAGCCGGAAGTTGACCGGCACCCCGACCGCGCCGAGCCGCTGCGTCGCGAGGTAGAGCACCGCGAACTCGACCGAGTTGAACAGCTGGTACACGACGCGGTCGCCGCGGCCGGTGCCCCGCTCGGCGAGCGCCGACGCCGCGCGCTCGACGACGGCGTCGAGCTCCGCGTACGTGAGGGTCCGGCCGGTGGGCGGGTCGACGACCGCGACGTTCCGGCCGAACCGGTGGACGTTGCGGAGGAATCCCGCCTCGTAGGTGAAGTCGTGCTCGAGGTAGCGGCGGAGCCGTGAGGCGTCGTAGGGCATGGGTGGTGATCCTCTTCTCCGGGCGCCCTCACCGGGGCGTCCTCCCAGACATCCCTCCTGCGCCGCTCAGGTTACGCCCGCGTAGGTGCTGGTGTCGCCGGACTCAGAGGGTCCCGTACGGCCCCTGCTCGGTGTCGGGCACGCCGTCCTCGTTGACGTCCGCGGGGCGTTCCCGGCTCGCGTCACGGCGCAGCAGGACGGCGGCGACCCCCGCCGACACGACCGACGCGACGAGCACGGCGACCTTCGCCTCGGCGACCCGCGCGGCGCCGTCGGGGGTGCTCGCGTCGAACGAGAGCTCCGCGACGAGCAGCGCGACCGTGAAGCCGATCCCGGTGAGCGCGCCGACCGGGAGCATGTCCCGCAGCCCGACGCCGGGTGCGAGGCGCAGGGGAGTGAGGCGGACCGCGAGCCAGGTGGTCCCGAGGACACCGAGCGGCTTCCCGACGACGAGCCCCACCATGACCCCGATCGCGACGTGCGAGCCGAGCACCTCGCCGATCCCCGTCCCGACGACGGTCACCCCCGCGGCGAAGAACGCGAAGACGGGCAGCGCGACGCCGTTGGCGACGGGCCGCCACGCGTGCTCGGCTCGCTCGGCGCGGCCCACCAGCTCGCCGTGCACCGCGCGGGTGGGCACCGCGAACCCCAGGAGCACGCCGGCGATCGTCGCGTGCACGCCGCTCGCGTGGACCAAGGCCCACGCCGCGACCGCGAGGGGGACGAGCAGCCACCACGGCGCGCGCCGCAGCCGGGCCACGACGCCGAACGCCACGACGCAGGCGAGCCCGCCGAGCAGTGCGCCCACGGCGACGTGGGCCGTCAGCACGAACGCGATGATCACGATCGCGAGCAGGTCGTCGACGACGGCGAGCGTCAGCAGGAACGTCCGCACGGGCGCGGGCAGCCCCGGCCGAACACCGCGAGCACCGCGAGCGCGAACGCGATGTCGGTCGCGGTCGGGACGGCCCACCCGGCCCTCGCGCCGCCGTCGTGGTCGACGAGGGTCGTGGCGACGTAGAGCACCGCGGGCGCGGCCATGCCCCCGACCGCCGCCAGGACGGGTACCGCGGCGCGGCGCGGGTCGCGGAGCGAGCCGGCGACGACCTCCTGCTTGAGCTCGAGCCCGACGACGAAGAAGAAGATCGCGAGCAGGCCGTCGGACGCCCAGGCCGCGAGGCTGAGGTCGAGGTGGAGGCCGGCGAGCGCGTCGCCGCCCGGGACGGCGGTGACGATCGTCCGGTAGGTGGCCCGCCAGGGCGTGTTCGCCCAGACGACGGCGACGAGCGCGGCCCCGAGGAGGAGCGCGCCGCCGCGGCGCTCGTCGGTGACGAAGCGGCGGGAACGGGTGAGCAGGGGAACGCGGGGCACGGGACCTCCAGGCGCGCGGCGACGGGTGCCGACCAGACTTCCCGGCTCACCGCTCGTCAGGCTACCCGGTGGTCAGTCCTGCCACGTGCCGACCCACTCGTCCCAGCGCGGGCCTCCCTCGAGCGTCGTGCCCTCGTGCGCGGCCTCGCGCAGCCCGCGCACGACGAGCGCCAGGTAGCGCAGGTGGAGTGCGTCGACCTGGGCACGCGGGTAGGGGAGCGGCGGACGCAGGTGGACGAGGAGCTGCATGGCGTCGGCGGTCGTGAAGCCCTCGGGCACCAGGCGTGCGGAACGGTCGTGCGCGACCAGGCGCTCGAGCGCGGCGCGGAGCTCCTCCGACGCGGCGGCGAGCTCGGGGGACAGCGGGCGCCTGGCGCCGGTGGGACGCAGCATCGGGCCGCGGGCTCCGGTGATGTGCCGCGCGACGAACGTCTCGACGGCGCCGGGTCCCCGGGGCTCCCTGGGCGTGCTGCCGCCGGCGGCATCGAGCGCGTCGGCGATGCTCGCCGCGAGCCGGGCCACGTCGCGCACGCCCTCGAGCCTGAGCGCGTCGACGAGCGCGTCCTTGGTGGGGTAGCGCCGGTAGACGCTTCCGACGCCGACCCCTGCCCGCCGGGCGATGTCGGCCATGGAGACGGCGTTCCCCTGCTCGGAGAAGAGCTCCCGGGCGGCGTCGAGGACGGCCGTGTCGTTGGCGCGCGCCTCGCGCAGGCGACCGGGCAGCCGTGCGGCGGTGGCGTCGTCGGGGGCGGGCATGGGCTCACCGTAACGCGTGGCGCGCTGCTATCCTCAATCGGAACGGAGAATCCGGTCCGATTAAACGCCGACGACGAGAGCGAGTTCCGCCGTGTCCTCAACCCGCCCCCTCGAGCCCCGGTCGACCACCCGCCGCCCGGGCCTCGTCACGCTCGCGCTCAGCGCCGTCGTGCTGTCGTTCTCGCTCATGCAGACGCTCGTCGTCCCCGCGCTCCCGACGATCGGGCACGACCTTGGCGCGAGCTCGCAGGGGACCGGCTGGATTCTCACCGCGTTCCTCCTCGCGGGGGCCGTGCTGGCGCCCGTCGTCGGCAACCTGGGCGACCGGGTCGGGCACCGGCGCGTCCTGCTCGGCACGGTCATCGTGTTCGTCGCGGCGACCCTCCTCGCCGCGGCTGCGCCGAGCCTCGCCGTCCTGCTCGGCGCCCGGGTGCTCCAGAGCGTGAGCACCGCGACGTTCCCGCTCGCGCTCGCCCTGGCCCGCCAAATGCTCGACGGACGCCGGCTCGCCGCGGCGTTCGGCTGGATCGCCGGGATGATCGGGCTCGGCGCAGGCGCCGCGCTCGTGCTGGGCGGGCTGATCGTCGAGGCGCTGTCCTGGCGCTGGATCTTCGTGCTCGCCGCCGTCCTGATCGCCGTCGCGGCGGCGATGATCGCGGCGTGGGTGCCCACGGACGCCGCCCCGGCCGTCGTCCGGCGCACCGACTGGCCGGGGATCGTCCTGCTCGCGGGCGGGCTGGTCGGCGTCCTGCTCGCGGTCTCGCAGGGCGGGTCGTGGGGTTGGACGTCCGCCCGGACCGTCGCCCTCGGGCTTGGCGGCGTGCTGCTCCTGGTCGCGCTCGTGCTCGTCGAGCTGCGCAAGGCCGCGCCCGTCGTGGACGTGCGGACGTTCCGGCACGGCCCGATCGTCCTGGTCAGCCTCCTGACCGTCGCCGTCGGCTTCGTGCCATACGTCTGTTATGTGGCGCTGCCGATCCTCACCCAGGCGCCCGAGAGCACGGGCTACGGGCAGGGGATGAGCGTCACCGTGTCCGCGCTGGCCATGCTGCCGAGCGCCGTGCTCGTGTTCCTCGGCGGGAGGTTCACACCGCTGGTCGTGGCGCGGGCCGGGGCCGGCGTCGCAGCCGTGCTCGCGGCCGGCGTCATGGCCGTCGGCTCCGTCGGGCTCGCGCTCTGGCCGACGTCGCCGTGGGCCATCGTGGTCGCGTTCGGCGTGCTCGGCCTGGGCAACGGGATCGGGTACGCGATCTGCGCTCAGCTCGTCGTGACGCTGTCGCCCCCGGAGGAGACGGGCGCCGCGACCGGTCTCAACAGCGTAGTGCGCACGGTCGGCTCGGCCGCGGCGGCTCCCGTCGTCGCCGCGCTCCTCGCGACCGGTACCGTCGCCGACCCGGCCGGGCCGTTCACCGCGGCCTTCTGGGTCGCGGCGGCCGCGAGCGTCGTCGGGGTGGTCGTGGCGGCCGGGCTGGTCCTGCGGAACCGCCGCGGCGCCTGAAGCGTCACGCGACGGGCGGCACCCAGGCCGCCCAGGGGCTCGCTGCCTCGATCTGCGCGGACAGTGCGAGCAGGAGCGCGTCGTCGCCGAGCCGTCCCGTGAGCATGACGCCGACCGGCAGCGGGTCGTCCGTCCAGCCGAGCGGCAGGCTCACCGACGGTCGCCCGGTCAGGTTCGCGACGCTCGTCCACGGGGTGAACCGGCACTGGGCCGCGAAGTCGCCGGCCGGGTCCGCGTCGTCGCGCAGTGACCCGATCGGGGCCGGGAGCTGCGCCAGCGTCGGGGTGAGGACGACGTCGAACGCGTCCCATGCCGTCGCGACCCGCTGGGTGAGGCGCTGCATGCCGGCGTGCGCCTGCGCGTACGCGAGCCCGCTCTGGTCGCGCCCGGCCGCGCGCAGCCAGCGGGTCAGCGGGGTGAGGAGGTCTTCGGCGTCGGCCGGCACCGGCGCCGACAGCGCCCCGACCGACCAGAGCGCGGCGAACGCTCCCCAGTCCTCGGCCGGGAACGGCACGGGTGCCTCGGCGGCGTCGTGGCCGAGCGCGTCCAGGAGCGCGACGGCGTGGTCGAGTGCGTGCAGGCAGGCCGGGTCGACGTCGGCGTCGTCGGCGATCACGGGCGCCGTGAGGACGCCGACGCGGAGGGGCCGTGGCGGGGTGTCGCACGCGGCGAGGTAACTGCCCGCCGGGCCGGGGCCGCCGGGCGCGACGAACGTGTCGCCCGGCCGGTTCACGGCCAGGACGTCGAGGAACGCGGCCGTGTCGCGGACCGTGCGCGTGAGGACGCCGTGCGCGGCCAGCCCGACGCCGTCCACGGCGTGCGGCCCCCAGCTCACCCGTCCGCGGCTGGGCTTGAGCCCGACGAGCCCCGTGGCGCTCGCGGGGATCCGCAGCGAGCCTCCGCCGTCGTTGCCGTGCGCCACGGGCACGATCCGGCTCGCGACGGCGGCCGCGGCGCCGCCGCTCGAGCCCCCGGCCGAGCGCGCGAGGTCCCACGGCGTGCGCGCGGGCGGCGCGACGTCGGGCTCGGTGTAGGGCGGGAGGCCGAGCTCGGGGGTGTTGGTCTTGCCGACCATGACGGTGCCGGCCTCGCGCAGGAGCGTGACGACGCCGTCGTCGACGGGCGGGACGAACCCCTGCAGCGCGGCCGACCCGGCCGCCATGGGCACGCCCGCGACCGTGGTGAGGTCCTTGATCGGCAGGGGTACCCCGAGGAACGGGGGCAGGGCGTCCGTGGTGCCGTCGTGCCGGGCGGCCGCGAGCGCCTGGTCGGCGGCTCGTGCCTGCTCGCGCGCGAGCTCCGGCGTGAGCGTGACGAAGGCCCCGACGGTCGGGCCGAGCCGCTCGGCGCGCTCGAGCGTGTGCTCGACCACGTCGGTCGCGGAGGTGTCGCCGCGGCGGAGCGCGGCTGCGAGGGCCAGGGCGTCGAGGTCGTGGAGCTCGGTCACCCCTCGACCCTAGCGGCGTGTGGGTGGCCGGGAGCAGGGTGGAGATCTTGACGGAGTCCGCCTCCGGATCTATATTCCTTGAAGCATTATTCCAACCGGAACATCATTAGGCGTCGCTAGGGGTGAAGGATGGCTCGCCGCGAGCTGTCGTCCATCGCGCTGATCGTGCTGGGCCTGCTCGACCAGGGGCCGCTGCACCCGTACGAGATCCTCCGGATCATGCGCAAGCACCGGGACGACCTGCGCCTGCCGGTGAGCGTCGGCTCGATCTACCACGCGGTCGAGCGCCTCGAGCGCGACGGCTACGCGGTCCCGCTGGCCACGGCCCGCGAGGGCGCCCGGCCCGAGCGCACGACGTACGAGATCACCGACGACGGCCGGGCAGAGCACCGCCGCCGCACACGCGACCTCCTGCGGACCGTCCAGCCCGAGTACCCGGCGTTCGACGTCGGGCTCGGCCAGGCGGACTCGCTCGAGGCCGACGAGGTCGTGGCGCTCCTGCGGGAGCGGCTCGACACGGTCCGGGAGGAGCACGCCGCGTACGACGCCGCGCTCGGCTCGATCGTCGCGCGGGGCGTCCCGCGCCGGCACCTGCTCGACGCCTTCTACGAGCTCGAGCAGCGCGCGACCCAGATCGCTTGGATCGAGCGGACCGTCGCCGAGATCGAGTCCGGCGAGCTCGACTGGACCACGCCCCACTTCCCGACGCACGGGATCGACATCCACAGCAACACGCCCGATGACGCCACCTCGTCCCCAGAGAAGGACCTCGTATGACCACCCCGCTCGTCGACCTCAAGGGTCGCAGCCCGTGGAGCGTGCTCCCGCCGCTCGTCCTGGGCTTCTTCATGATCATGGTCGACACGACCATCGTGAACATCGCCGTGCCCTCTCTGCAGAAGGCGTTCGACGCGAACATCACCGACGTCGGCTGGGTGAACAGCGGCTACCTGCTGTCGTTCGCGGTGCTCATGCTGCCCGCAGGCCGCCTCGGCGACCGCTACGGGCCCCGCGCGCTGTTCATCTCCGGCCTGGTGCTGTTCACCGTCGCGTCGGCCGCCTGCGGCCTGGCCGGCTCGATCGGCTTCCTCATCGCAGCGCGCGTCATCCAGGGCGTCGGTGCGGCGCTCATGACCCCGCAGACCATGGCGGTCATCACCCGCGTCTTCCCGCCCAAGAGCCGCGGCGCTGCGCTCGGCATCTGGGGCATGGTCGCGGGCCTCGCGACGATCGCGGGCCCGGTCCTCGGCGGCCTGCTCGTCGAGAGCTGGGGCTGGGAGTGGATCTTCTACGTCAACATCCCCGTCGGGGTCGTCGCCGTCGTGTGGGCCGTCGCGACCGTGCCGCACCTCGAGACGCACAAGCGCTACTTCGACGTCGTCGGCACGGTGCTCGCCGTCGCAGGGCTGTTCCTGCTGGTGTTCGGCCTCCAGGAGGGCGACACCTACGACTGGGGCAGCATCGCCGGCCCGATCGGCATCTGGGAGCTCATCGGAGCGGGGCTCGTCGTGCTCGGCGTGTTCGTCTTCTGGCAGCACCGCCTCGGCGAGAAGGCGCTCCTCCCGTTGCGGCTGTTCCACTACCGGAACTTCTCGCTCGCCAACGTGTCGGCTTTCATGATCTCGTTCGCGATGCTCGGGATCTTCTTCCCGCTGACGATCTTCCTGCAGTCGATCCTCGGGCTCAGCCCGCTCCACGCGGCGCTCGTCAACCTGCCCGCGTCGCTGCTGTCGGGCGTGGTCGCGCCGTTCGCCGGGCGCCTGTCCGACCGCATCAACGGCAAGTGGGTCGTCGCGGTGGGCTTCGGCTTCATCGCCGTCTCGCTCATGCTGGTCTACGCGGTGCTCTCGCCGGACGTCTCCGAGGCGACGCTGATCTGGTGCATGATCCCGTTCGGCTTCGGCACGGGCCTCGTGTTCTCACCCATGGTCAATCTGGCCACCGCCGGGCTCGACCACCGCACCGCCGGCGCGGGCGCGGGTGCGTTCAACACCATCCGCCAGGTCGGCAGCGTGGTGGGCTCCGCGGCGATCGTCGCGATGCTCACCGGCCGGCTGAGCACCACCATCCCCGATGCCGCACGGAGCGTCGCGTCCAGCCTCCCGGGTGATCTCCAGCAGCCCTTCGCGAAGATCTTCTCCGGAGGCGAGCTGTCCGCCGACACGATCCAGCAGGGCTTCCAGCCGCCCGCGGGCGTCACGGGCCAGGCGGCGCAGCAGATCGGCGCCGCCGCGCAGCAGGCCGTCGGCGACGGCTTCACCGTGGCCGTCAAGGACACGCTGCTCCTCGTGGTCGGGGCGCTCGTCGTCGGCGGCCTCGCGGCGCTGTTCATGTCGCCGACGCGCCGCAAGGCGGACGCCGCCGCCCCCGTGGCGGACGCCGGCGAGTCGGCCGAGGAGCCGGCCGTCGTCTGACCTGCGGTGCCGTCCGCACGGCCCGGTCCCGCGCGCGCGGGTCCGGGCCGTCGGCGTCGGGTTAACTTCTTGTGACGGCTTGGCGACACGACGGCCGCCCACCGTGCCACCGGAATGACACGGGCGTAGTTTGCGGACATGGGCGACGCCTCGTCGCCCACGGGAGGCCAGCCCATGATGCGTGCTCCGCGAGCTCTCGCGGTCCAGGCGCGGGAGGGCCGGTCCCGGCCCGACGGCGTCGGGCACGGGCCGGCCGACCGCAGACCCGCATGAGGGAGCCTGCCGTGGACCAGACCTCGCCCGCCACGACGGAGAAGTTCAGCTCGACGGACGCGCACGACGCGCCGGACGGTCGCCGGACGTTCGTCCTCGACACGTCGGTCCTCCTGTCGGACCCCCGCGCGATGCTCCGGTTCGCCGAGCACGACGTGGTCCTGCCGATCGTCGTCATCACCGAGCTCGAAGGAAAGCGCCATCACGCGGAGCTCGGCTACTTCGCGCGCAGCGCGCTCCGGCTTCTCGACGACCTGCGGATCAAGAACGGGCGGCTCGACGCGCCCATCCCCGTCGGCGACGCGGGCGGCACGCTGCGCGTCGAGCTCAACCACACGGACCCGACCGTCCTGCCTGCGGGCTTCCGGCTCGGCGACAACGACACCCGGATCCTCTCCGTCGCGGCGAACCTCGCCTCCGAGGGCGCGGTCGTCACCGTCGTCTCGAAGGACCTGCCGATGCGGGTCAAGGCGTCGGCCGTCGGGCTGCGGGCCGAGGAGTACCGGGCCGAGCTGGCGGTCGACTCCGGCTGGACCGGGATGGCCGAGCTCGACCTGTCCGACGAGCAGATGAACCACCTGTGGGAGGCCGAGTCGGTCGAGCTCGCCTCGCTCGACCCCACGACCGTCGAGGCCGCGGCGCCGCTGCACTGCCATACCGGGCTCGTCCTGCACAGCCCGCGCGGCTCCGCGCTCGGCCGGGTCACCGCCGACAAGCACGTGCAGCTCGTCCGCGGGGACCAGGACGTGTTCGGGCTGCACGGTCGGTCCGCGGAGCAGCGGGTCGCGATCGACCTGCTGCTCGACGAGGCGATCGGGATCGTCTCGCTCGGCGGGCGCGCCGGGACCGGCAAGTCGGCGCTGGCGCTCTGCGCGGGCCTCGAGGCCGTGCTGGAGCGCGGGCAGCACCGCAAGGTCATGGTCTTCCGGCCGCTCTACGCCGTCGGCGGCCAGGAGCTCGGCTACCTGCCCGGGACCGAGAACGAGAAGATGAACCCCTGGGCGCAGGCCGTCTTCGACACCCTCGGTGCGATCGTGTCGCGCGAGGTCGTCGAGGAGGTACTCGACCGGGACCTGCTCGAGGTCCTTCCCCTCACGCACATCCGCGGGCGCTCGCTGCACGACGCGTTCGTGATCGTCGACGAAGCCCAGTCCCTCGAGCGGAACGTCCTGCTCACCGTGCTCTCGCGGATCGGGCAGAGCTCGCGCGTGGTGCTGACGCACGACGTCGCGCAGCGCGACAACCTGCGCGTGGGCCGGCACGACGGCGTCGCCGCGGTCATCGAGTCGCTCAAGGGGCACCCGTTGTTCGCGCACGTCACGCTGACCCGGTCCGAGCGGTCCGCGGTCGCGGCGCTCGTCACCGAGATGCTGGAGCAGATCGAGGTCTGAGGGTGAGCATGGAGGGCGGCCTCGGGTCGGTGCCGAACATGCGAGTGCCCCCGGTCGTGCTGCCGAGCATGATGTCGTCCCTCGATCACGAGCCAGATCGGGGTACGACGTCATGCTCGGCGGGACAACCGGTGGTCCGGGCCATGCTTGACCGCGCGCAGGAGGTGCTCGCGTGGCTAGGCCCGAACCGGCGTGACCGCCGCGGCGTCCTCGTCTCGTTCAGGCCCGCGGGCATCGCGCTGGTCGACCAGTTGTTCGTCGCGTAGGTCGCACGCGAGGCTGCTGTCGTCGGTGAGCTCGATCGCGACGCGCGGGTGCGGCTCGGCCTCGTCCTGTGCACGCTCGATCCGAGCGGTCGTCGGGATCAGCTTTGCTTCCGGCGGAATGACCGCTGGAACCGGTCTGCGGTGAGGACGTCGACCACGGGAGCGAGCTCGCGACCGTCCGACTCGAGTGCGGGGCGCCCCAGAGCGAGGATCTGTCCCGCGTCGTAGTCCCTCTTGTCGCCTGGCTGCGCGGTGCCCGCTCCCGCGCGCACGATCGCGTAGAGACGTTCGCCAGCTCGAAGGCGGTTGACAGACCGGCGACGTTGGCGGGGGCCCGGCCGGCCCTCGGCCGCACCGCGCGAGTTCTCGCTGGTCCAGACTCGAACGTGATCGACTCCGTTGCGGCGCTCGCTCTCGTCGTCCCAGACGATCAGGACGACGACCTGACCGTCTTGTGACTGGGCCTGCCACGACCAGCGCGTGTTGGTGATCTCGAGTCCGAGGTCCTCGGTGAGGTAGGCGTTGATCCTCGTGTGTTGACGCCGCATTGCGTTTTCCCTCCAGGTTCCCGAGCGTAGGAGGAAGGCCTCGAACGTGCACGCGCGGCCGCCGCGCGGTCGCGTCGGGGGTGGTCAGGCGCTTGTTGAAGTCGTAGCTGCTGACGAGTTGCGTCGAATCTCGTGGCAGAACGGATGCGAAAGAAGCGCGTCTCGAGCAGCTGCTCGCGAGGCCAGGATCACGCAGGCGTACGCGTTCCGGACGCTCGGCACAAAGAGGGCGCCGTTCCTCGAGCTCGTAGGCGCCGCGTTCGACCGGTTCAGCGAGACGGCATGCGCGGCGCCGCCGCCGAGGCACAGGACGGGGCGAGCGGTCTGGAACGCTTGAGCCGGATGGGCGCACGCCACGGCGAGCTCCTCGCCGACCGAACGACGCTGCTGCTGCAGCAGCTCCAAGGCTTCGTGGCCTGCGGCGACGGAAGGGGTGGGAACGGCCGCGTGTCAGCCCTGCGGCGGACGCGTCATCGACAGCACGTCGAGCGCCCCGTCGAGCTGGTCGAGCGTCAGTTCGCCCCTCTCCACGAACCCGAGGTCGATGACGGCCTGGCGCACGGTCACGCCCTCGGCGACGGCGTGCTTGGCGACCTTGGCGGCGGCCTCGTACCCGATGACGCGGTTGAGGGGCGTGACGATGGACGGCGACGACTCGGCGTAGGCGCGGGCCTTGTCGACGTTGGCCTCGAGCCCGGCGACGGTCTTGTCGGCGAGGACGCGGGACGCGTTGGTGAGGAGGCGGAGCGACTCGAGGACGCCCTGCGCGATGACGGGGATCTGGACGTTGAGCTCGAACGACCCGCTGGCCCCGGCCCAGGCGACGGTGGCGTCGTTCCCGACGACGCGGGCGGCGACCATGAGGACGGCCTCGGGGATGACGGGGTTGACCTTGCCGGGCATGATCGACGACCCGGGCTGGAGGTCGGGGATGGCGATCTCGCCGAGGCCGGTGTTGGGGCCGGAGCCCATCCAGCGCAGGTCGTTGCAGATCTTGGTGAGGCTGACGGCGATGGTGCGCAGCGCGCCGGAGAGCTCGACGAGCCCGTCGCGGGCGCCCTGGGCCTCGAAGTGGTCGCGGGCCTCGGTGAGGGGAGCCCGGTGTCCTCGCGCAGGAGGGCGATGACGCGCTGCGGGAACCCGGCGGGCGTGTTGATGCCGGTGCCGACGGCGGTCCCGCCGAGGGGGACCTCGGCGACGCGGGGGAGCGCGGACTCGAGGCGCTCGATGCCGTAGCGGATCGCGGCGGCGTACCCGCCGAACTCCTGGCCGAGGGTGACGGGGGTCGCGTCCATGAGGTGGGTGCGGCCGGACTTGACCACGCCGGCCCACGCGTCGCGCTTGGCCTCGAGGACCTCGGCGAGGTGGGTGAGCGCGGGGACGAGGTCGCGGACGACGCCGGCGGTCGCGGCGACGTGCACGGACGTCGGGAAGACGTCGTTGGACGACTGGGACGCGTTGACGTGGTCGTTCGGGTGGACGCCGCGGCCCAGGCTGCGGGTGGCGAGGGTCGCGAGGACCTCGTTGGTGTTCATGTTCGACGACGTGCCGGAGCCGGTCTGGTAGACGTCGACGGGGAAGTCGCCGTCGTGCGCACCGGACGCCACGGCGTCGGCGGCCGCGACGATGGCGTCCGCGACGTCCTGGTCGAGGACGCCGAGCTCGGCGTTGGCGCGGGCGGCGGCCTTCTTGATGCGGGCGAGCGCCTCGATGTGCGAGCGCTCGAGGGGCGTGCCGGAGATGGGGAAGTTCTCGACGGCGCGCTGCGTCTGGGCCCGGTACAGGGCGGCCGCGGGGACCCGCACCTCGCCCATGGTGTCGTGCTCGATGCGGTACTCGGGGGTACCCGTGCTGTCGCCCTCGACTGCGGTCGGTGAAGAAGTCATGCCCCCTATCGTGCCGCAGCCGACGGGGTGCCCCGGGGCGCGCGCCCGGTGGGTGTGAGGGGTGTCACATCGCAGCGCGCTGACGCAGGGCCTCGTAGAGGACGACGGCGGTCGCGCTCGCCATGTTGAGCGAGCTCGCCGCGCTCGCGCGCATGGGGATCCGCGCCACGACGTCGCACGCGTCCCGCCACTGGGCGCTCAGGCCGCGCGTCTCGTTCCCCGTCACGACGAGCGTGGGGAGCGTGAGGTCGACGTGGGCGAGCTCGACCTCGCCCGCCTCGTCGGTGCCCACGACCTGGAGCGGTGCATCGCGGCCGAGCCGCGCGGTCCTCATCCCTTCGATGACGGCGCCCGCGGACGCCGCGGTCACGACGGGGACCGCGAACACCGAGCCGGTGCTCGCGCGGACGGCCTTGGGGTCGTACGGGTCGGCCGCGTGCCCGGTCACGACGACGCCGTGCCCCCGAACGCGTCGACGGACCGCGCGACCGTGCCCACGTTGCCGGGGCTCGTCGGCCGGTCGAGCGCGACCGCGAGGAGGGGTGCGCCGTCGTCGGCAGCGCGGGCGGCCAGGCGCGCGAGGTCGTCGTCCGGCAGGGCGACGACCGCGAGCACCTCGGGCGCGGCGTCGTCCTTGCCGCCCAGCTCGCGCAGGAGCTCGGGCGAGACCGCGTACCGCGGGGCGCGCACGCGCGCCGTGAGCTCGCTGGCCCACGACGACAGCGTGCGGTCGCCGTCGACGAGCCACTCGCGCACCGCGAGGCCCGACTCGACGGCGACCGTGATGGGGCGCACGCCCTGGACGAGGACGTGCCCCGCGCGGTGCCGCTTGGTGCGGTTGGTCAGCAGCGTCTCCCACTGCTGGAACGTGGCGTTGCGGACGGTGACGCGGCGCATCAGGAGACCGGGGTCTCGCCGACCTCGCCCTCCAGCGCGACGAGCCGGGCCGCGCCGTCGCGCAGGTCGTACTCGACGCCGACGATCGCGCAGCGACCCTCGTCGACCGCGGCACGCAACGCGGCCGAGTACGCCGGCAGGGTCGTGACGGTGTGGCGGACGTGCTCGCGCAGGAGCACCTTCTCGTCCATCGCGGCGAACGCCTCGGGTCCCTGGGCGGTGAGCCCGACGATCGAGGGGATCACGCCGTCGGTCACGGCGCGGACGAAGCCGGGCGGCTCCTCGCCTGTCCGCAGCGTGCGTGCGGCCGCGGCGACCGCGCCGCACGAGCTGTGCCCGAGCACGACCACGAGGTTCGCGCCAAGGAGCTCGACGCCGAACTCGATCGAGCCGAGCACGGCAGGGTCGACGACGTGGCCCGCGTTCCGGACGACGAAGAGGTCGCCGAGACCTTGGTCGAAGATCAGCTCGGACGCGACGCGCGAGTCGGAGCAGCCGAACACCACGCCGAACGGATGCTGTGAGAGCGCCGTCTCGTGTCGCCGCGTCGTGTCCTGCGACGGGTGCTCCATCTCGTCCCGCACGAACCGGGCGTTGCCCGCACGGAGTGCGGACCAGGACTCGGTGGGAGTGCTACGCATGGCTTCATCCTCCCGCACGGCCGTCGCGGGTGCGGCCTCGTCTCACCGGGTGTACCTCTGGTAGAGGACCGGAGCGTGCGGATCGGGGGCGAGGTTGCCTCCCGGGGAGTGGTGAGGGTGCAGCGAAGGCAGAGCCGAGCGGGCCGCAGGTGGCTCGCCGTCGCGGTGACGCTGGGGGTGGTGGCGCCGCTCGCGGCGTGCGCGTCGACGGGCTCGGGCGTCCCGACCCTCGACTGGTACATCAACCCCGACAACGGGGGGCAGGCGAAGATCGCGCAGCAGTGCACGGAGGCGTCGGGCGGGAAGTACAAGGTCGTGACGCAGCTCCTGCCGCGCGACGCCGCGTCGCAGCGCGAGCAGCTCGCTCGCCGGCTCGCGGCGCACGACTCGTCGATCGACCTCATGAGCCTCGACCCCGTGTTCGTCGCTGAGCAGGCCGAGGCCGGCTTCCTGGCCCCCGTGCCCGACGACGTCGCGAAGGCGACCACGCAGGACGTCGCACAGGGCGCGATCGACTCGGCGACGTGGCGCGGCAAGATCGTCGCGATCCCGTTCTGGTCGAACACGCAGCTCCTCTGGTACCGCAAGTCCGTCGCGAAGGCGGCCGGCCTCGACATGAGCAAGCCGGTGACGTGGGACCAGCTCATCGACGCCGCGAAGAAGCAGAACAAGTACCTCGCGGTGCAGGGGATCAAGGCCGAGTCGCTCACCGTGTGGATCAACGCGTTGATCGAGTCCGCGGGCGGGCACATCATCACCAACCCCGAGGCGCCCGCGACGGACACGAAGCTCGGGCTCGACACCCCGGAGGGCAAGGCCGCGGCGACGATCATGTCGATGATCGGGACGTCCGGCGTCGGCGGACCGGGTCTGCCGAGCGAGGACGAGCCCGCGTCCCTCACGCTGTTCCAGGGCGACAAGGGCTCGTTCATGGTCAACTGGCCGTTCGTCTGGACCTCGACGCAGACCGCGGTCCAGTCCAAGGCTCTCGACCAGTCGGTGCTCGACGACATCGGCTGGGCCGAGTACCCGCAGACCACCGAGGGCAAGCAGGCGCGACCCCCGTACGGCGGCATCAACCTCGGGATCGGGGCGTTCAGCAAGCACACCGACCTCGCGTTCGAGGCGGCCGAGTGCATCGTCTCGCCCGAGCACCAGGCCCAGTACTTCATGTCCGACGGCAACCCGGCCGCGAGCCTCAAGGCGTACGACGACCCCAAGGTCCAGAAGGCGTACCCGATGTACGCGCTGATCCGGAAGTCGCTCGAGGACGCCGCGCCCCGACCCAAGTCGCCGTTCTACAACCAGGTGTCGACCGGGCTGCAGCAGACCTGGTACCCGGTCTCGCGGATCGACCCGGACAAGACGCCGCGGACGTCGTCCGACTTCATCACCGCCGTGCTGCGAGGGGACCGACTGCTATGACCGCCGCCACCGTCCCGGCCCGGACGCCCGACACCCCTGAGGAGCCGCGGGCCGCGGGTCATCACAAGCCGAAGGCCAGCGACCGGGCCAAGTCCGAGGCGCGCCTCGGCTGGTACCTCGCGGGCCCGGCGTTCGTCGTCATGCTGGCCGTGACGGCGTACCCGATCCTGCAGGCCGTCTACGACTCGCTGTTCCGGTACCAGCTCACGGCCCCGGACGACCGCGCGTTCATCGGACTGCGCAACTACTGGGTCATCCTGCGCGACCCGGTGTGGTGGTCGGACTTCTGGACGACGATCCTCATCACGGTCGTGACCGTGATCATCGAGCTGGTCATCGGGTTCGCGCTCGCGCTGATCATGCACCGCGCGGTGCGGGGGCTCAAGGGGCTGCTGCGCACCGTGATCCTCGTGCCTTACGGGATCATCACGGTCGTCTCGGCGTTCGCGTGGTTCTACGCGTTCGACATCACGTCGGGGTACGTCAACCACTGGTTCGACTGGGTGCCCGGCATCAGCCCGGACCTCAACTGGTTCGCCGAGCGGGGGACGAGCCTGTTCGTGATCATCGCGTCCGAGGTCTGGAAGACGACGCCGTTCATCTCGCTGCTGCTCCTGGCCGGCCTCGCGCAGGTCCCGGGCGACCTCGAGGAGGCGGCCGAGGTCGACGGCGCGTCCGCTTGGCAGCGCCTGTCGCGCGTCATCATCCCGAACATGAAGGCCGCGATCATGGTCGCGGTCCTGTTCCGCGCGCTCGACGCGTTCCGCATCTTCGACAACGTCTTCATCATGACCAAGGGCGCGAACGGCACCGAGGTGCTGTCCCTGCTCGCCTACCGACAATCCATCAGCCAGCTCCAGATCGGCCTCGGGGCCGCCGTCTCGGTGTTGCTGTTCCTGTGCGTCGTCCTCATCTGCTTCATCGCGATCAAGCTCTTCAGGGTCGACCTGGCCGGGGCGAGGGGAGTCCTGATGCGTGCCGCACTCACCGCCCGGCAGCGGTTCTGGTGGACGGTCATCGCGATCGTCGTCCTCGTCTTCGCGCTGTTCCCCGTGGCGTCGATCATCGCGACAAGCTTCAAGTCGTCGTCCGAGATCAACTCCGGGACGTTCCTGCCGCCCCACTGGAGCACGGAGAACTACAAGCAGATCCTGTCGTCCGGGGGCAGCGCACAGACGCTGTTCCTCTCGGCCCTGCGGAACTCGGTCGGCATCTCGCTCATCTCGACGTTCATCGCGGTCGTCCTGGCGACCCTCGCCGCGTACGCGATCGCCCGCCTCGACTTCCCCGGCAAGCGGCTCATCCTGACGACGGCGCTCGGCGTGTCGATCTTCCCGGTCGTCTCGATCGTCACGCCCCTGTTCAACCTGTGGCGCAACATCGGCCTGTACGACACGTGGCTCGGCCTGATCATCCCGTACCTGTCCCTGACGCTGCCGATCTCCATCTGGACGCTCGCCGCGTTCTTCCGGCAGATCCCCTGGGAGCTCGAGCAGGCCGCCGAGGTCGACGGCGCCACGCCCTGGCAGGCGTTCCGCAAGGCGATCGTGCCGCTCGCCGCGCCCGGGGTCTTCACGACGGCCCTGATCGCGTTCTTCATCGCCTGGAACGACTTCGTCTACGGCATCTCGCTGACCTCGACCGACCGGGCACGGCCGGTCCCCGCGGCGCTCGCGTTCTTCACGGGCGCGTCCTACTTCGACCAGCCCACCGGCGCGATCTCCGCGGCCGCCGTCGTCGTGACGGTGCCCGTGGTGATCCTCGTCGTCCTGTTCCAGCGTCAGATCGTGTCCGGCCTGACCCAGGGGGCGGTGAAGGGATGACCGCCCGCCCCGCTCGCCCTGCCCCCGCAAAGCGCACCCGAGGAGTCCGCTGATGGCATCCATCGACGTCAAGAACATCGTCAAGGAGTACGGCGACGGCTTCCTCGCCGTGAAGGGCATCAGCCTCGACATCGCCGACGGCGAGTTCATGATCCTCGTCGGGCCGTCCGGCTGCGGGAAGTCGACCCTGCTGCGGATGATCGTCGGGCTCGAGGACATCACCGACGGCGAGCTCCTCATCGGCGGCGAGCGCATGAACGAGAAGGCGCCACGCGACCGCAACCTCGCCATGGTGTTCCAGAACTACGCGCTCTACCCGCACCTCACGGTGCGCGAGAACATCGCGTTCCCGCTCCGCCTGCATCGGGGGAGTTCAGCGAGGCGGAGATCAAGAGCCGGGTCGAGCGCGCGTCGGACATGCTCGAGCTCAACGACCACCTCGACCGCAAGCCCGCCAACCTCTCCGGCGGGCAGCGGCAGAGGGTCGCGATGGGACGGGCGATCGTCCGCAACGCCCAGGCGTTCCTGTTCGACGAGCCGTTGTCGAACCTCGACGCCAAGCTCCGCGGGCAGATGCGCACCGAGATCGCGCGGCTGCAGCGCTCGCTCGCGACGACGACGGTCTACGTGACCCACGACCAGACGGAGGCCATGACGCTCGGCGATCGCGTCGCCGTCCTGTCCGCCGGGGAGCTGCAGCAGGTCGCGAGCCCGCGAGCCCTCTACGAGCAGCCCGTGAACCTGTTCGTCGCCGGGTTCATCGGGTCGCCGCCCATGAACTTCCTGCCCGGCGAGCTCGGCGACGGGAAGATCCGCCTGCCGTTCGGCGAGTTCGACCTGCCCGACCGGATCGCGAAGGCGGCGGGGGACCGGTCGCTCGTCATCGTCGGGATCCGGCCCGAGGCGTTCGAGGACGCGAAGCTCACCCAGCCCCGTGACGGGTCGTTCCAGTTCGAGGCGACCGTCGACGTGACCGAGTGGCTCGGGTCCGAGCTCTACGCGTACGTGCCGTTCCAGACGCACAAGGCCGTCGAGGCGAAGCTCGCCGAGCTGGAGCGGCAGCTCGACTCCGAGGCGCTGCGCACGCAGTTCGTCGTCAACCTCGACTCCGCGTCGCGCGTGCGCGACGGCGACACCGCGTCACTGTGGTTCGACCCCACGAAGATGCTCGTCTTCGACCCCGAGTCGACCGAGAACCTCACCTACGACGAGGCCGAGGCGACCCGGCTCGACGAGGAGAACGAGGCCGACCGCAAGGCGTCGATCGCGCGGGCCCGCGAGCGTGCGTCCAAGGAGGGCGCGGCCGCGTAGCCCACGGCCGGCGCTCCCTACAGCTCGGTCGCGTCGAGCTCCGCGCGGCGCGGCGGGTTGGCGCCCGCGCGCGAGACCGTGATCGCGGCCACCCGGACGCAGCGCGCCAGGACCCGCTCGACGGCGTCGCCCGAGATCGCGCGCAGCGCCGGACGGTTCGCGGCGCCCAGCAGGCCCTCGTGCCACAGCCCGTCGATCAGCGCGCCCATGAACGAGTCGCCCGCGCCGACCGTGTCGACGACCTCGACGCGCTCGGCCGGGACACCGGTGACTCCCTGCGTGGTCACCGCGACGGCCCCGTCGCCACCGAGCGTCACGACGACGAGCGACGGGCCGAGCGCGAGCCAGCCCCGCGCGACGTCGACCGGGTCGCGGCCGGGCGCCAGCCAGGCGAGGTCCTCGTCCGAGACCTTGACGACGTCTGAGCGGCGCACCAGCTCGTCGACGCGCGGCGCGACGGCGGCGGCCGAGCCCATCAGCGACGGCCGGAGGTTCGGGTCGTAGGTGACGGTCGCGTGCGCGCGGTGAGCGTCGAGCACCGACAGGACGCTGGTCGCACCAGGCTCGAGGACGGCGCCGATCGAGCCGGTGTGCACGACGGCGGCCTCCGCCGGGTCGAGCGTGACGGCGGGCAGGGCCCACTCGAGCTCGAAGTCGTAGGTCGCGGAGCCGGTCTCCGACAGGCGCGCCGCGGCGACCGAGGTGCGCGCGGCGCCGTCGGAGCCCTCGACGACGCTGACGTCCGACGCGCGCAGCCACGACCGGATGCGGTCGCCGTAGGCGTCGGTGCCGAACGAGGTGAGGAGGCGCGCGGGCCGGCCGAGCCGGCCGAGCGTGAGCGCGACGTTGGCGGGGCTGCCGCCGGGGTGCACGTCGACGGTCCCGTCGGCGCGGTGCACGACGTCGATCAGCGCCTCCCCGACGACGAGCGCGTCGCCCGCCACGGCCCGGGTCACAGCGACGCCTCCGCGTCGTCGGCGTCGTCGTCGGACGCGCCGGCGGGTGCTGCGCCGCGTGCGGCGTCGAGGCGCTCGCGTGCGCCGTCGAGCCACTGCTGGCACCGGTCGGCGAGGGCCTCGCCGCGCTCCCAGAGCGCGAGGGACTCCTCGAGGGTGGCGGCGCCGGCCTCGAGCCGGGAGACGACGTCGACGAGCTGGTCGCGGGCCTCCTCGTAGCTCAGCGCGGCGACAGCGTTGTCAGTCGATGGTCGGGGTGCTGCGGTGCTCACGCGATGGATCCTTCCACACGATCGGAGGTCTTCTTGTGCTTCGTCCGAGGCGCGGGCACCCCGCCTTCGGGGGCCTCCGACGCCGTCGCGCCCGCTACCTCCGCAGCGAGCTCGCCCCCGCGACCCGGACCCGGAGCGCGTCCCCGGGGGCGACGTCGTCGGGCGTGCGGACCACGCCGCCGCCCGGGCCCTGGACGACCGCGTACCCGCGCTCCAGTGTCGCGGCGGGGGAGAGCGCACGGACCTGCGCCGCCAGGCGCCCCACCTCGCCCGACGCCCGGACGAGGGCGCCGTCGAGCGCCCGCCGGCCGGCGGTGCGCAGCCGTCCGAGCTCGAGCTCGCGCACCTCGACCATCGTCTCCGGACGGGCGAGCACCGGGCGCGAACGGATCGCGGCCAGGCGCTCGCCCTCGTGCGCCAGGCGTGCGTGCACGGCCCCGCGGAGCCGCGTCCGCGCCTGGTTCAGCCGCTGCCGCTCCTCGCGGACGTCCGGGACGATCCGTTTGGCGGCGTCCGTCGGGGTGGAAGCCCGGTAGTCGGCGACGAGGTCGAGCAGGGGCGCGTCGGTCTCGTGGCCGATCGCGCTCACGAGCGGCGTCCGACACGCGGCCGCCGCGCGCACCAGGGTCTCGTTGCTGAACGGCAGCAGGTCCTCGACAGCGCCGCCGCCGCGCGCCACGACGATCACCTCGACGTCGGGCCGCGCGTCGAGCTCGGCGATCGCCGCGGCGACCTGCGGGACCGCGCCCTGGCCCTGCACCGCGACCTCGCGGATCTCGAACCGCACCTGTGGCCAGCGCGCCTGCGCGTTCACGACGACGTCGTGCTCGGCCTTCGACTCCCGCCCGCACACGAGCCCGACGACCGCCGGGAGGAACGGCAGCGGAACCTTGCGGTCCGCGTCGAACAGGCCCTCCGCCGCGAGGATGCGCTTGAGGTGCTCGATCCGGGCCAGCAGCTCGCCCACGCCGACCGCGCGGATCGCCGACGCCTGGAGCTGGAGCGTCCCGCGCTTGGTCCAGAACGTGGGCTTCGCGTGCACGACGACGTGCGCGCCCTCGTGCACCGCGTCGCCCGGCGCCTCGAGCACGCGTGCCAGCATCGAGACCGGCAGGGACGCGTCGGCCTCGGTGTCGCGGAGCGTGAGGAAGCAGTAGCCCGAGCCCGGACGACGGTTGAGCTGCACCACCTGGCCCTCGACCCAGACCGGCGACATGCGGTCCACGTACGCGGCGATCTTGCTCGACAGCAGCCGCACGGGCCACGGATGCTCGACGCTCGTGTCGAGGGCTCGTTCGGGCAGGGCGGTCACAGCACCACCCTGCCCTATCCCGCCCACACGTCCCACCCGCCGCCGACGGTGACGCTGTGTTCGCCGACGGTGACGTGGTCGGGTTCGCGGGTGGGCGCGGCGAGCTGGTTCGGGCTGTCGTGCTTCGGCCCGGGGGCCGTGCGCACTCCTTGACGCCCTTCACCACCTCCCCGCACCGACCCGCTCGGCCGTCGTCTCGCCCTGGCCGCGCACCCCACCCGCTCCACCCGACCCGACCACGCGGGCGTCACCGTCGGCGAACGCGGCGTCGCCGTCGGCGTACGCGGAGGTGCTGTGGCGGTGTCGCGGACGTGACCTTCCTCTCGGGGCCGGGTGCGGCCGCTCGCCTAGACTCGGGGCGTGACCTCTCCGACCGCAACGGTCCCCTCCACCGGCCCGACGACGCAGCACCGCCGCGTGCTCCTCGCCGCCCCCCGCGGGTACTGCGCGGGCGTCGACCGTGCCGTCGTCGCCGTCGAGAAGGCCCTCGAGCACTACGGCGCTCCTGTGTACGTGCGCAAGGAGATCGTCCACAACAAGCACGTCGTGGCCACGCTGTCCGAGCGCGGCGCGGTCTTCGTCGACGACACCGACGAGGTCCCGGAGGGCGCGCGCGTCGTGTTCTCCGCGCACGGCGTCTCGCCCGCGGTCCGCGAGGCCGCGACGGCCCGCCGCCTCGAGACGATCGACGCCACGTGCCCGCTCGTCACCAAGGTCCACCGCGAGGCTGTGCGCTTCGCGCGCGACGACTTCGACATCCTCCTCATCGGCCACACCGGCCACGAGGAGGTCGAGGGCACCGCCGGCGAGGCCCCCGAGCACATCCAGGTCGTCAACTCGCCCGACGACGTCGACCAGGTCACCGTCCGCGACCCCGACAAGGTGGTCTGGATCTCGCAGACGACGCTGTCCGTCGACGAGACGATGGAGACCGTCCGGCGCTTGCGCGAGAAGTTCCCCACGCTGCAGGACCCGCCCAGCGACGACATCTGCTACGCGACCCAGAACCGCCAGGTCGCGGTCAAGAAGCTCGCGCCGGACGCCGACCTGGTGATCGTCGTCGGCTCGGCGAACTCGTCGAACTCGGTGCGCCTCGTCGAGGTCGCGCTCGAGGCGGGGGCCCGCGCGTCGCACCGCATCGACCGGGCGGCCGAGATCGACCCCGCGTGGCTCGACGGCGTCACGACCGTCGGCGTCACGTCCGGTGCGTCCGTCCCGGAGATCCTCGTGCAGGACGTCCTCGCGTACCTCGCGGCGCGGGGCTACGGGGACGTCGAGGAGGTCCGCACCGCGACCGAGGACCTCATGTTCTCGCTGCCCCGCGAGCTGCGCGCCGACCTCGAGGGCGTCGAGACCGCCGGCCGGCCGGAGCGCGGTGGGCGCCGGAGCCTCGGGGTCCAGCCGAGCTGACCGGGCTGTCGATCCGACCGCTCCGACTTCGTCGTCTCTCATGAGCGCCCCGCCGGGGGCCGGACGGAAGGACACGACGATGGCCACGTACCTGCTTCTCATCTACGGCGACGAGGAGCGCTGGGAGACGATGACGGCCGCCGAGCGCGCCCAGATCGACGAGGGTCACCGGCAGTTCCGGGAACGTGCCGGGAGAAGCATCCTGGCGTCGGGCGAGCTCGAGCCGAGCAGCACGGCGACCACGCTCCGGGCCCGCCCGCTCGGTGACGACGGCGACGGTCCGAGCGTCACCGACGGACCGTTCCTCGAGATCAAGGAGGTCCTCGGTGGGTTCTACGGCGTGGACGTCCCGGACCTCGACGCGGCGCTCGATCTCGCGGCCAGTCTCGCCGAGGTGACCCACGACCACAGCGGGGTGCAGGTCCAGCCGCTCGTGGACCACGGCTGAGCGGCGAGGCTGACCGCCGATACGCCGATGTCGGTCGCTGACGCGGTCGAGGCTGAGACGTCGAGGACCGCCTCGTCCAGCGGCGGTGCGCGTTTCAGCCGGCTGCGCGCGACCCCGTGATGCTCTCGTCGGGCTTGTCGTCGATCGAGACGACGTCCCCGGCCTCGGCGGGCAGCAGCTCGGCCTTGGTGATGGGGCGGACGGCGTCGTCGATGCCCTCGAGCTCTCCGAT
Organism: Luteimicrobium album; assembly: GCF_030161555.1. Lineage (GTDB taxonomy): Bacteria > Actinomycetota > Actinomycetes > Actinomycetales > Cellulomonadaceae > Luteimicrobium > Luteimicrobium album. The sequence continues at coordinate 160,530 of NZ_BSUK01000001.1, read as the reverse complement.
GACCTGCGACGAGTCGATGACCTCGAGCTCCGCGAACCGGCGCGCCGACGTCAGGACGTTGCGCTCGAGCGACCCGATGAAGCCGTTGTAGCTCTCGGTCGCGGACGTCAGCGACCGGCCCATCTTGGTGACGTGCTTGGTCATCGCGACGAGGCGGCTGTGGAACTGGCGACCCAGGTCGAGGACCTGCTGGGCGTTGTCGGCCAGCGCCTCCTGCCGCCACGCGTACGCGACGGTCCGCAGCAGGGCGAGCAGCGTCATGGGGCTCGCGAGCACGACGTTGCGCTCGAGCGCGTACTGCAGCAGGGCGGCGTCCTGGTCCATCGCCGCCGACAGGAACGACTCGGCCGGCACGAACATGACGACGAACTCGGGCGCGGGGAGAACTGCTCCCAGTACTCCTTCTTGTGCAGGTCGTCGACGTGCTGGCGCATGTGGCGCGAGTGGGCGGCGAGCCGGTCGGCGCGGACGGCGTCGTCCTCGGTCTCCTGCGCCTCGATGAACGCGGCGAGCGAGACCTTGGCGTCCACGACGATCGACTTGCCGCCCGCGAGCCGGACCACGAGGTCGGGCCGCAGCGCGCCGTCGGACACGCGGACCTGCTCCTCGAAGTCGACCCGGTCGAGCATGCCGGAGGCCTCGACGAGCCGCTTGAGCTGCAGCTCGCCCCACGCACCGCGGACCTGCGACTTGCCGAGCGCGTTCTTGAGCTGGCTCGTCTCCTTGCGCAGGCGCTCCGCCTCGGCGCGCATCTCGACGACCTGGTGCTTGAGGTCGAGCGTCCCGGTGAGCCGCTGCTTCTCGGTCTCCTCGACCTGGACGCGGATCTTCTCGAGGTTCTCGGTGAGCGGCCCGACGAGCGCCTGCACGGCCTCCTGGCGCGCCTTGAGGTCCGCCGCGCCGGCCGTGCTGGCCTGACCGAGCCGCTGCGTCGCGAGTTCGAGGAACTGCTCGTTGTTGACCGCGAGGACCTTGTTGGCGACGGCCTGGAACTGCTCCGCCAGCCGGGCCTGGTCGGCCTCGACCGCCGCGACGCGCTGCGCGGCCGCCTTCTCGGCGAGCGCGACCTTCTCGTCGGCAGCCCGCTGCGCCTGGGCGACCCGCTCGTCGGCCTGCTGGCGCAGCGCGGCGACCTGGGCCGCCGTCTGCCGGATCTGCTGCTCGACCTGCTGGTCGGCCGAGGAGCGCGCGCCCTCGAGCTGTGCCGCGGTGGAGCGCTGGAGCGCCGCGAGCGACTCCTCCGCGCGCGCCGCGCGCACCTCGAGGTCGCGTCCGTGCGCGCCCGCGCGCACCACCTGGAGCAGGTAGCCCACCACGACCCCGACCAGCAGGGCCCCGAGTCCCACGAGAACCGTCGTCATACCGGCCAGGGTGCCAGCGGCCACCGACACGACCCGAATGACACGCCTGTCACTTGCTCGTCTCGATGATCTCGAACAGGGCGCACGTCGCGTTGTAGTACGCGTCGGAGAGCCCCAGCGCGGTCATCCCGAGCCTGCGGCAGACGGCCTGCGACGCGAGGTTCTTGGGGTTCGTCACCGCGACGACGCGGTCGAGCCCGGCCGCGAACCCTGCGGCGAGAACGGCTGCTGCTCCCTCCGACGCGTAGCCGTGCCCCCACGCGTCGGGGTGGAAATGCCAGCCGATCTCGGTGTCGCCCGACGGTTCGAGCGGCTCGGTCGGGCCGGACGCGGGGATCGACTTGAGCAGGACGCTGCCCAGGCGGGAGCCGTCGTCCGCGCGGGTCGCCGCCCAGATGCCGTAGGGCGGCTCGTCGCCGCGGTCTGCCCATGCCTGCGCCCGCGCGAGCGCCTCGTCCCGGTGCTCCATGACGCGCGGCACGCGGCCGATGAAGCGCTGGACCTCCCACCGGGAGTACGTGTCGAACAGGAAGTCGACGTCGGCCGGGTCGGCGGGGTCCCAGCGACGGAGGAGAAGGCGGTCGGTGCGGAGGACGGCGGCGTCGGCAGGGCGCGAGGACATCCGCCAGAGGCTACCCCCGTAGACTCGTCTCCCGTGGCTCTCACCATCGGCATCGTCGGACTGCCCAACGTCGGCAAGTCCACCCTCTTCAACGCGCTGACCCGCAACCAGGTTCTCGCCGCGAACTACCCGTTCGCGACGATCGAGCCCAACGTGGGCGTCGTGCCCCTGCCCGACGCGCGGCTCGGCACCCTCGCGGAGGTCTTCCACAGCGAGCGGATCGTCCCCGCGACCGTGTCGTTCGTCGATATCGCGGGCATCGTCAAGGGCGCCAGCGAGGGCGAGGGCCTCGGCAACAAGTTCCTCGCGAACATCCGTGAGGCCGACGCGATCTGCCTCGTGACGCGCGCCTTCGCGGACCCCGACGTCGTACACGTGGACGGCGAGGTCGACCCGGCGAGCGACATCGAGACCATCACGACCGAGCTGATCCTCGCCGACCTCCAGACCCTCGAGAAGGCCCTGCCGCGCCTCGAGAAGGAGAACAAGATCAAGAAGGGCGATCCGAAGCTCCTCGAGGCCGCCCGCACCGCGAACACGATCCTCGAGTCCGGCAAGACGCTCTCGGGCGGTGCCGCGGAGGCGAAGCTCGACCTCGACGACGTCGCGAGCCTCCAGCTCCTTACGGCCAAGCCGTTCATCTTCGTCTTCAACACCGACGACGCCGGCCTCGCCGACAGCGAGTTCCAGGACCGTCTCCGTGCGCTCGTCGCGCCCGCGGACGCGATCTTCCTCGACGCGAAGTTCGAGGCCGACCTCGCCGAGCTCGAGCCCGAGGACGCCGCCGAGATGCTGGAAGAGGCCGGGCTCGAGGAGTCCGGGCTCGACCAGCTCGCCCGCGTCGGGTTCCACACCCTCGGCCTGCAGACGTACCTCACCGCCGGGCCCAAGGAGGCCCGCGCCTGGACGATCCACCAGGGCTGGACGGCGCCCCAGGCCGCCGGCGTCATCCACACCGACTTCGAGCGCGGGTTCATCAAGGCCGAGGTCGTCTCGTTCGCGGACCTCGTCGAGCAGGGGTCGGTCGCGAACGCCCGGTCGGCCGGCAAGGCCCGCATCGAGGGCAAGGACTACGTGATGGTCGACGGCGACGTGGTCGAGTTCCGCTTCAACGTCTGATCTGCTGGGCCGGTCCGCGGCGAGGCGTCAGTAGACGCGGCGGATCTGTTGCGGCCAGCCGCAGGCCTCGGCGATCCTGCCGCCCCACTCCTTCGCGGCCTCCTCGTCGGCGACGTCGACGATCGTCAGCCCGCCTATGTACTGCTCCGCCGGTGCGTACAAGCCGCCGGTGATCGCCACCGCGCCGCTCGTCGCGTCGGCGGTGAGGGCGGCGTCGACGTCCTCGTCCACACCCGCGGCGAAAACGAGAACCCCGGCATCGCGCATCTCGGACACGACGGCGTTCGCGAGCGGCCCGCGCTCGGCGAACCACTCGGCGCTGTGATCACCGACCCACTGCTGATTGAAGTAGATGATGTAGTGGCTCATCGTCCTGGCCTCCGTGGCAACTGATTGCAGTCTGCAACCTGTCTCGATAATGTAGGCACAGGTGGTTTTCACCTGCAAGCACTAGTTCTCGGAGGCGCAGGATGCCGCAGGCGCCGCGATCCGGGTGCCCGATCAACGCCGCCGTCGAGGTGCTCGGAGACCCCTGGGCGATGCTGGTGCTCCGCGACATCGTGTTCGGCAACCGCCGGCATTTCCGGGAGATCCTCGCAGGGTCGGAGGAGGGCATCGCCTCGAACATCCTCGCCAGCCGGCTGAAGCGACTCGTCGAGGCCGGTCTTCTCACCCGCGACGAGGCGCACCGCGGTCAACGGGCGGCGTACTCGCTGACCGAGTCCGGCATCGAAGTCCTCCCGGTGATGGTCGCGCTCGGCAGCTGGGGCTTGGCTCATCGCACCGGTGAGCGGCGCCTGCGCGTACGCGCGGAACTGCTGCGTGACGGCGGCCCCGAGCTCCTCGATGCCTTGATGGACGAGCTCCGCGAGCTCCACCTCCGCATCCCGCGACCGGACCCCGACGCGCCACGTCCCAGCGAACGGCTGGCCGCCGCCTACGAGCGAGCCGTCGGTGACGGGGGCGGGCCGATCGACGCACCCGGCGACCTACCGAAACAGGTCCTGCCCCCGCATGGTGGGTTGTCGCGCGGTCCCGAAGGGTCGGAGGAGGCGATGACGACGCAGTCGGTGTCCCGCGTGGCGGTCCGCCGCGTGCGCGGGCCGGAGGAGTACCCGCGGCTCGTGGCGGTCTGGCGGAGCGCCGTCGACGCCACGCACGACTTCCTCGCCGCCGAGGACCGCGACGCGATCGAGGCTCGACTGGCGTCCGAGTACTTCCCGCACGTCGAGCTCCACGTCGCGGAGCGCGACGGGACCGTCGTAGGGTTCGCGGGCAGGGTCGAGGAACGGCTGGAGATGCTGTTCGTCGACGCCGCCGAGCGCGGCCGCGGGACGGGTTCGGCGTTGCTTGCGCAGGCCGTCGGGCTCGGCGTGACTGCCGTCGACGTCAACGAGCAGAACTCGCAGGCTCTTGCGTTCTACCGGCGGCGCGGGTTCGACGTCGTGGGCAGGAGCGCGCTCGACGGCGACGGCCGCCCCTACCCGTTGCTCCACCTGACGCGTCGCCAGGCGGGGTGACGCCGCGCCCGCAGCTGCGGGGCTGCATACTCGGGCCGTGGGGACCGACCGGCAGGAGCGTGCGGCCGCTCGGCGCCGCGCCCGGGTGGAACGCCGCTACGTCCTGCCGGACCCCGAGCTGCGGGCCTACGACCACGGGGTCGGGACGCTCGCGGTCGACGGGGTCGTCGAGGGGTACCTGGCGAGCGTCGTGGGAACGATCACCTTCCCGTCGAGGTCTCCGTGGCCGTGGTTCGTGGTCGTCTGGGCCGACGGCACCAAGGAGCCTCCCTTCGAGGACTACGGCCCCGGTTGGGACGTCGTCCGCGAGCTCGACGCCGGGTTCCTCGAGCACCACGGACCGTCCGTCGTGACGAAGCGCGGATGGCTGGGCACGACCCTTCGCGAGGGTCCGCGGCGCGTGTTCGAGTTCGCGTGGCTGCCGGAGGACGAGGCTGCCGAGCAATGGCGGCTGCTGCGCCTGTCCGATGCCGACTTCTGAGCCGTTCTGCGCTGGGCCGTGAGGGGTAGGGTCGAACGCCCGTAAAAGGTAGCGTAGAAGCGCCGTGAAAGGTAGCGTAGTGGCGCCTCGTCCGGTAGTGTGACGGCTATGCCCTACCTTTCGCGCACCATCGACCGGGAGCTCGACGAACTGATGGCGATGGCGGCGGCCATCGCGCTCGACGGCCCGAAGGGTGTGGGGAAGACGGACACGGCGAGGCGTCGGGCGACGTCCGTCTGGTACCTGGACGACCCGGCCCAGCGCGAGGTCGCGCGTGCGGACTTCGACCTGGCGTCGGCACCGGAGGGGACTCTCCTGCTCGACGAGTGGCAGAGGCTTCCCCAGATCTGGGACTCGGTCCGTCGACGGGTCGACGACGGTGCGCCCCCGGTCGCTACCTCTTGACGGGCTCGGCCACCCCGGCGGACCCGGCCGGCACCCATAGCGGGGCGGGGCGCATCCTCTCGTTGCGCATGCGCCCGATGGGTCTGCACGAGCGTGGTGCGGTGACGCCGACGGTGTCCCTGTCGGCCATGCTGGCGGGCGAGGCCGCTCGGGTCGAAGGGGGCACGACGTTCGCGCTCCGCGACTACGCGGATGCGATCGTCGACAGCGGGTTCCCGGGGATCATGGCAGGGGCGCCGCGTCTGAGACGCGGTCTCCTCGACGCCTATCTCCAGCGCGTGATCGACCGTGACCTGCCGGACCAGGGCTATGAGGTACGCCGCCCGCAGACGCTGCGCCGCTGGCTGGCGGCGTACGCGGCGGCGTCGTCGACGACGACCGCCTACTCGAGGCTCCTCGACGCGACGACCGCCGGTGACGGGACCCAGCCCGCTAAGACGACGACGATCGCCTACCGCGACCACCTCAGCCAGCTCTGGCTGCTCGATCCCGTCCCCGGCTGGATAACCGCGAACAACCCCATCCGTCGTCTTCAGCAGGCGCCGAAGCACCAGCTGGCGGACCCGGCGCTGGCCGCGCGGCTTCTCGACCTCTCTGCGTCGGCGCTGCTCGGTTCCGCGGGGGCGCACATGGCAGGTCCGCTCTTCGAGTCGCTCGTGACGCTGGGAGTCCGCGTGATGGCTCAGGCCGCCGAGGCGACCGTGAGCCACCTCCGGCTGCTGGGCGGAGACCGCGAGGTCGACCTGGTCGTCGAGGGTGTCGACGGTCAGATCGTCGCCATCGAGGTCAAGCTGGCACCGGACGTCACGACCTCCGACGTGCGGCACCTGAAATGGCTCCGCGAACAGCTCCCCGACCGCGTCGTCGACCTCGTGGTGATCACGACCGGGAAGACGGCGTACCGGAGACCTGACGGGGTGGCGGTCGTCCCACTGGCTCTGCTCGCCCCGTGACCGGCGCCGATCAGTTGATGATCTCGGCGCGGTCCTCGGCGACCATGGTGGCGAGCCGGTCGCGCCATCCCTGGAGCGCCTCGGGTGCGAGGCGGGTCCAGTCGGTGACCTCCCCGACGACGACGAGCGGCGCAGCGGTGCGGTAGGAGCGCGTCGGGTTGCCGGGGAACTTCTTGTCCGTGACGTTGGGGTCGTTCTCGAACTCCCCGGTCGGCTCGACCACGTACGCCCGCGGTTCCCCGTCCCCGGCGGCGAGCTCCGCGGCCAGCCCTGCGCCGTCGGGCAGCGCGGTGAAGTAGACGTGGTTCATCACGACCTCGGGCCGGTAGTTGGAGCGGAAGCCCGCGGTGAGTCGGTCCCCGACCTGCAGCTGCGCCTTCGTGCCGTGGTAGAACGGCCCGTCGTCCAACGCCTCGCCCATCCCGTCAGGCTAGCAACGCAGGCCCGCACGACGACGCCGCGCTGCTCGCGTAGCCTCGTGCGAGGACCACGCCCGGGGAGACGGAGGCCGCGATGGGATCGACGAACGAGGGACGGGCGACGCCCGCCGACGGCCGCTGGAGCGGGGAGCGGATCGGGAGGCTGAGCCTGCGCCTGGACGCGGCGTACTGCACGGTCCTCGGGATCGGTGTCGCGTTCGCCGCCCCGCTCATCGCGGGGCCGCTGCCGCTGCCCGTCGCGGCAGTGGTGGCGATCGGGGTCGCCGTGGCGGTCTGGGCGGGCGTCGTCCTGCTCCTGCTGGCCCGGCTGTCGCTGCGGGCCGCGCTCCGGTGCGTCCTGAGCGCGAACGTCGTCGCCGCCCTGGGGATCGCGGCATTCTCGACGACCGGCGCGACGGTGCTCTTGCTGCTGGCGGTCCTCGGGGTCGCGGTGGACGTCGCGCTCTTCGCGTGGAGCCAGGCGATGGCGCTGCGCCGCCTGCGTCCCGCGGTTGTCTAGGACGTCGGAGGTCCGGCGGCTGCCGCCGCCCGCTTGGTCGCACTGACAGGAAGGTGCCCATGTCTCTCGACGACGACCCCTTCGACTACGAGGTGACCAAGGCCGGTACCGTGCGCATCTTCCGGGGCGGCCGGGAGGTCGTGACCGTCGCGGGCAGGGCGGCGGAGAGGCTCGTCGAGCGCCTCGGCGTCGCCGACGCGACCGACCAGCAGCTCCTCGCTCGCGTCACCGGGAACTACCGGCGTGGGAACGAGCGGACCGGGCCGCGCTGAACCGCGCCGGACCGGTATGGCACCGCGCGCCGGACCGGCCGACGGTCCTTGGCGGGCGCGGTCAGGCCATGCCTGTCCGCGCGACCTCTTGCGATGCGGAGGCGAGCCGCCCGTGCCTGTCCTCACGCCCGACGGCGCCTGCCGCGCCCCGCGGCGAGACGCGCGCGGTCGTGGTGAGCGTGGTGGGTTCGGGCGTCATCGCGCTCGTCGCGGTGTCGATGGTCGCCGTCGCGGGGCGGCGTGACCTCCGGCCGCTGCGTGAGACAAGAGCGCATTTCACGGGACCGCGGGGGAGCGCGCCGTCTACCGTCGAAGCCATGACCCCCACGACGCCGACCCTGTCGGACGACGACCGCACCGCGCTCTACGACGCCCAGAACGTCTGGGCGGCCGACGACGACTTCTTCCTCGCGCTCGTCGGCGGACGTGAGGAGTCACGCGTCCTCGACCTGGGTTGTGGGACCGGTCGGCTCACCCTGGCGCTCGCGGCGGCGGGGCACCGGGTCACGGGCATCGACCCAGACGACGGCGCGGTCGCGGCCGCGCGCCGCAAGCCGGGAGCCGACGCCGTCGTGTGGGTGGCGGGGACGTCCGAGCAGGTCCCTCCCGGTGCGGGCTTCGACACCGCGCTCATGACGGCGCACGTCGCCCAGGCGATCACGGACGAGGGCATGTGGCGCGGCACGCTCGACGACCTCCACGCCGCCCTCGTGCCGGGCGGGCTGCTGGCGTTCGACTCCCGCGACCCGGCCGACCGCGCGTGGGAACGGTGGACCCCCGAGCGCTCGCGCGGCACGACGACCCTCCCCGACGGGACGTCCGTCGAGGGGTGGCACGAGGTCACGGGCGTGGAGGAGAGCGGGCCCGACGGCGGCCCTCCCGACACGTGGCTCGTCCACCTCGCAGAGCACACGCTGCTGCCCGACGGGACGCACGTCGTCGACGTCGGCGAGCTGGTCTTCCGCTCGGAGGCACGGCTGCGCGCGGACCTCGACGCCGCCGGGTTCGTCGTCGAGCAGGTGCACGGCGGGTGGGACCGTCAGCCGGTCGGCGAGGGCGTGGGCGAGCTCATCGTGCTGGCGCGCCGCGTCTGAGCGGTCGCGGTCAGGGCAGTACGCCGGCCGCCGTGAGCGTGCCGTCGCCGGCCACCTCGACGACGCGGCCGCGGTTCGTGACGGTTCCGCACGGTCCGGTCACGCTGGTTGAGCCGAGGGTGACGGTGAGCTCGCCGGTCGACGTGCGCTTCGCCGTCGGGAGCGTGACGGTGACGTGCTGCGGGTCGTCGTACGAGCCGCGCGACACCTCCAACCGGGCCGTCGCGTCGCCCGACGAGAGGTCGTCGCAGACGTCGCCGAGGCACGCCCGCCCGGAGGAGGCGCCGGGGTGCGCCGTGAACCACGCGCTCGCGTCGACGGACACGGTAGGGAAGAAGGCGCCCGGCCCGTTGCACGAGACGCCCGTGCATCCCGTCGGGACGAGGCAGACGGCGGCCAGCGTCCCGACGGCCAGCGTCGCCCGCACTGCCCGTGCTGCCCGACCGCCGCGTCTCATGCGCCGATGATGCCAGGGGCGACCGACCAGGAGAATTCCGGCGCGCTCGTCGGCGGCTCGTGCGACCGTGGGTCCATGACCGACGCGAACGCAGCAGCCGAGAAGGCGACCCTCCGGCACTACCTCGACAGTGGGCACCGGGCGCTCGAGTGGAAGCTCGAGGGACTGTCGGAGCGCGACGCGCGTCGGCCGATGACGCCGACGGGCACGAACCTGCTGGGGCTCGTCAAGCACGTCGCCTCCACGGAGGCCGAGTACCTGGGCGCGTGCTTCGGCCACCCCTTCCCCGAGCCCATGCCGTGGATGGACGACGACGCCGAGCCCAACTCCGACATGTGGGCCACGGCCGACGAGTCGATCGGCGACGTCCTGGCGTTCTACCGCCGCGTCCAGGCGCACTCCGACGCGACGGTCGAGGCGCTGCCTCTCGACGCGCCCGGCGTCGTGCCGTGGTGGGGCACGCCGGAGGTCACGCTGCACCGGGTCCTGGTCCACGTGATCGCCGAGACGGACCGGCACGCCGGGCACGCCGACATCGTGCGCGAGCTGCTCGACGGCGCCGTCGGGCTCGGCGCGACGAACAGCAACCTCCCGGACCGCGACGCCGCGTGGTGGGGCGCCTACGTGGCGCACCTCGACGAGCTCGCCGAGAAGGCGGGCGACATCCACCAGGTCCCGGAGACCGACGCGGGCTGACCCGCGCGTGAGCGGACCGCCTCCCGGCCGCACGGGCGGCCGTGCCATCATGCTGCGCGTGACCTCGACGCCGCCCGCCCGACGCTTCTCCCGGCAGTCCCGCATCCTCGTCGCCGTCGGCGTGTTCTTCGCCTTGATCTTCGGGCTGTTCGGCGGCGTCCTCGTCGGCGTGTCGCAGAAGGACTACACGGCGTACACGGAGCGGGCGACGGCGACGATCAGCGACGTCGTCCGCGAGACCGGGGAGGGGGACCCACCACCGCAGCTCGACGTACCGGATCTACGTCGACTACGAGGCGGACGGCCACAGCTTCACGCGCAAGCGGCTGCAGGGCGTGACCACCGGGACCCCCACGTGGGCGACACGGTCGAGCTGCTCTACCCGCCGGGACAGCCCGACAAGGCGGTGACGGCTGAGACGACGTCGAAGACGACGGCGCGTGTCTTGCTGTGGATCGGGGTCGGGCTCCTCGTGATCGCGGTGGGGATCCTCGTGGGGCTCGTCGTCTGGGGACGGCGGCGCCGGGCGAAGCGTCTGCCCGCGGCGCCGGACGCCGCCTTCGCCGTCCCGGCGCCCGCCCCCGTCGCGGACCCGCGCCTCCTGCCCGTCCCATGGCCGTGGGAGCAGGTCGTCGCGCAGCTCGCGCGCGCGGCCGAGGACGCGCCCTTCGCGGTCACGCCCCTGCCCGACGGCGGCGTCGACGTCACCTACGACGTCGCGAACGCCCGCTGGTTCACTCTCTTCCAGGCGCACCGCCTGACGTCGACGTTCGTGTGCCGGCTGCACCCGAGGAAGCCCGGCAGCTACGCCCGGAACGACACGCTGTACGACGTCGAGTGGTCCGGCGGCGTCGGTGGGCTGCGCGGCAGCGGGCGGGTGCAGTCGGGACGGGTGTGGTCCCGGCACCGGCGGGTGGACTACGGCATCGGGACCGACGGCAGCGTCGGGCGTCAGGTGGACGTCGACTTCTCGTCGTCCGACGTGCCCCGCTGGATCGACACCGTGCTCGCGGGCTCCGGGTGGAAGTCCGCGCTCGACGCGAACGCCCGCGGCGGGCTGGTGGCGGCTGTCGCCGGCGGTGCGGTGGCCGTGGTGGGCGTCGTCGTCGCGGTCGTCGCGACGCGCTGACGACCGGACCGCCGGCTTCGTCCGTCTCGTCAGGCGCTGGTGGGGCGACGATGCGTGTTTGTTGTTACACGCATGTTTCTCGACGGGACCTCGTGTGAACGGATCGTACCGGCCAGTATCAAATCAATAACGATCGAACGTACCAGCCAGTAGCGGTTACCGCCCGGTACCGCAACCGTGGGTACCGTGGCCCCACACGAACGACGGTCCTGCGCGCTGGCGTGGAGCCCCGCCGCCCTCGCGGCGAGGCTCCCGGTGCAGGGCACGTCCACCCTCGAGGAGGAACATTGAAGATCAGGCGATATGGCGTCGCGGTCGCGGTCGCTGCCGCAGGTGCCCTGCTGTTCTCGGCCTGCAGCTCGTCCGACGACAGCCCCAAGTCGACGACGACGACGGGTTCCGGGGAGACGAAGACCGGTGGCACCATCACCGTGGCGGAGGTGAACGCGTTCTTCTCGTTCAACTCGCTCACCGCGAACGGCAACACCGACATCAACTCGAAGGTGTCGCTCGCGACGCAGTCGGGCTTCAACTACATCGACGACAAGCTCCAGGTCCAGAAGGACACGAGCTTCGGCACGTACGAGGTCACCAGCCAGGACCCGCTGACCGTCAAGTACACGCTGAGCGACAAGGCGCAGTGGTCGGACGGCACGCCGGTCAGCGCTGACGACCTGCTCCTGACCTGGGCGGTCGAGTCGGGCTGGTACAACGACGGCACGACCGACGCGGACGGCAAGGTCACGAAGGGCACCAACTACTTCGACTACGCCGGCTCGACCCTGGGTCTGAACGACACCAAGTTCCCGACGGTGAGCGACGACAAGAAGTCGATCACCATCGAGTACACGAAGCCGTTCGCCGACTGGGAGACCGCCTTCTCGATCCAGGGCATCCCCCGGCGCACGTGATCTGGAAGCACGCGGGCCTCGCGAGCGAGGACGACTTCATCAAGCTGCTTCAGAACCAGCCGAAGGGCGACCCGTCGAAGCCGGCGAAGACGAACGCGACGCTCAAGAAGATCGCTGACTACTTCAACACGGGCTTCGACTCCAAGACGCTGCCGAGCGACCCGTCGCTGTACCTGTCGGACGGCCCGTACATCGTCTCGTCGATCGACCAGGGCAAGTCCCTGACGCTCGTCCCGAACACCAAGTACCAGGGCGACCACACCGCCAAGCTGGACTCGATCGTCATCCGCACGATCGCGGACCCGCAGGCGCAGATCCAGGCGCTGCAGAACGGTGAGGTCGACGTCATCGCCCCGCAGGCGAACGCCGACACGCTGGCCGCGCTCGACCAGGTCCCCGGTGTCCAGATCCACAAGGGCAACCAGCTGTCGTACGACCACATCGACCTGAACTTCAGCGGTGTGTTCAAGGACAAGAACGTCCGTGAGGCCTTCCTCAAGACGATCCCGCGCCAGGCGATCCTCGACGCGATCATCACGCCGCTCGACTCGAGCGCCAAGGTGCTCGACTCGCAGCTCTTCGTCCCGGCTCAGGAGGGCTACGCCGACTCGGTTGCCAACAACGGCTCGAGCAACTACGCGGACGTCGACATCGAGGGCGCCAAGAAGCTCCTCAACGGCGCGACCCCGACCGTCGACATCCTCTACAACTCGGACAACCCGAACCGTGTCGACGCGTTCACGCTGATCTCGCAGTCCGCCTCCAAGGCCGGCTTCAAGATCAAGAACGACGGTGACGTGAACTGGGGCTCGCGTCTCGGCAACGGCTCGTACGACGCGTCGATCTTCGGCTGGATCTCGTCCGGTGTGGGCGTCTCCGGTGTGCCGCAGATCTTCGGCACCGGCCAGAGCTCGAACTTCAACGGCTACTCCAACAAGGACGCCGACGCGGCCATGTCGAAGCTGATCCAGACCACCGACAAGGCGGAGCAGACGTCGCTGCAGCAGCAGATCGACAAGGACATCTTCGGCGACGCCTACGGCCTGCCGCTGTTCCAGTCGATCGGCGTCGACGCGGAGTCGTCGCGCGTCTCCGGCATCGACACGTTCAACCCGAACCAGAACGGTGTCTGGTGGAACGTCTGGGAGTGGACCGTCAAGAGCTGACGCTCGATGACTGACCCGGTCTGAAGGCGCCGGGACCTCGCTCGGGGTCCCGGCGCCTTCGCCGGTCCAGCGGTCGGCACGGGGTTCTCCGACGAACCCGGACACGACGGAACGAGGCGGACATCGTCGTCCCCCGCCGCCCGGGTCCCGATTCGGAGCACCGTGGTCGCTGACCTAGACTTCAAAGGCTGCCCATCGTCGCGGCGACCCCGTGGCGGCCGGCCCTGTCAAGACGGGAATCCCTCTCCGATGCTCTCGTACATCGTCCGGAGGCTCGTAGCCTCCGTCTTCATCCTGCTGGGTGCATCGTTCATCGTGTACCTGCTCATCGCGTACTCCGGTGACCCGCTCGCCGAGATCCGCTCGAGCAACTCGCCCAGCAAGGCGACGCAGATCGCCGTGCGCACCGAGATGCTGCACCTGAACGTCCCCCGGTACTGCGGTACTTCATCTGGCTCGGCGGCGCGTCGAAGTGCCTCATCGGCCAGTGTGACCTCGGCGTCACGCTCCAGAACCAGCCCGTCACGGAGGCCTTGGGACAGGCCATCCCCGCGACGTTGCAGCTCCTGACCGCGGCGACCCTGCTCGCGATCGTCTTCGGCATCGCCATCGGCGTCGTGACTGCGCTGCGCCAGTACTCGACGCTCGACTACGCGGTCACCTTCATCAGCTTCCTGTTCTTCTCGCTCCCGGTCTTCTGGGTCGCCGTCCTCCTCAAGGAGTTCGGCGCGATCAAGTTCAACAACTTCCTCGCGACGGCCACCATCGCTCCGGGGGTCATCGTCGCAATCGCGCTCGTCTCGGGCCTGGTCTGGGCGGTGATCGTCGCCGGGACCTGGCGGCGCCGCGGCATCACCTTCGTGGTGGCGGCCGGTGTGACAGCGCTCGTGCTCGTCTTCCTGTCGGCGACCAAGTGGTTCCAGACCCCGTCCCTCGGTCCGGTCGTCATCGCCGTCACCGGCGTCGCGATCGCCTACGGCGCCACCGTGCTGTTCGCAGGGCTGCGTAACAGGCGCGCGCTGTACTCGGCGCTGATCAGCGTGGGCGTCGGCCTGGTCGCCTACTTCGCGCTCCAGCCGCTGCTCGATCACACCGGCTTCTGGGGGCTCGTCGGCCTCCTGGTCGTCGCACTGGCGGTCGCCTGGGCGATCGGCCACTTCATGGGCGGTTACGACCGTACCCAGTCCATCCGCGCGGCGATGCTCACCACGTTCGGCATGAGCCTCCTCATCGTGATCGACCGGTTCATGCAGTCCTGGCAGGCCTACTCGGACAACCCGCTCGTACGGGGCCGCCCCATCCCGACGATCGGATCGAAGATCCCCGGTCTCGACGGCGACTTCTGGATCACCGGGCTCGACACCATGACGCACCTGATCCTGCCGACGATCTCGATCATCCTCATCTCTCTCGCCTCGTACACGCGCTACTCGCGCGCGTCGATGCTCGAGGTGATGGGGCAGGACTACGTGCGCACGGCACGCGCCAAGGGTCTGTCGGAGCGGGTCGTCGTGACGCGTCACGCGTTCCGCAACGCGCTGATCCCCCTCGCGACGATCGTCGCGTTCGACATCGGCGGCATGATCGGCGGCGCGGTGATCACGGAGAACGTGTTCTCGTTCCAGGGCATGGGGCAGCTGTTCCTCATGGGGATCAAGGCTACGGACCCCAACCCCGTCATGGGCGTCGCGATCGTGACGGGCATCACGGCGGTCGTGTTCAATCTGTTGGCTGATCTGGCGTACTCCGCGCTGGACCCGCGAGTGAGGGTGAAGGCATGACATCGCCACTGAGCAACATGGACGAGGTCTCCCCGGCTCCGGCGACCCCGGAGCCCGAGGAGCAGGTCCGCGGCCTGTCGCAGGGTCGCATCGTCTTCAAGCGCTTCATGGACCACCGAGGCGCCGTCATCGGGATCATCGTGTTCATCCTCGTGCTGATCCTCGCGGTCAGCTCGATCGGGCTCGGCCCGATCCCGGGCTGGTGGAAGTTCTCCTACAAGGAGACTCCCGACATCATGAACGGCGGGCACCCGACCCTGCAGCTCTTCCCGTTCCACCTCGGCGAGCACCCGTTCGGTCAGGACCGCGTGGGCCGCGACATGTTCGCGATGACCATGCGTGGTACGCAGATCTCCATCTCGATCATGATCATCGTGGGGATCGTCGCGGCGGCGATCGGCATCCTCATCGGCGCTTCCTCGGGCTTCTTCCGCGGCAAGACCGAGGCGATCCTCATGCGCTTCACCGACATGATCATCATCATCCCGTCGCTCATCGCGGCCGCGGTGATCGCGAAGTCGTCGCAGCACCTGGGCGGGATCTGGTTCCTGGCGATCTTCCTCGGGTTCGTGTCGTGGACCGGCATGGCCCGCCTCGTGCGCGGCGACTTCCTGACCCTGCGCGAGCGTGAGTTCGTCGACGCCGCCCGGCTCGCGGGCGCGTCCAACCGGCGGATCATCTTCAAGCACATCCTGCCGAACGCGATCGGCGTCATCACCGTGAACACGACGCTCCTGATGTCGTCGGCGATCCTCACGGAGACCGCGCTCTCCTACGTCGGTCTCGGTGTGCAGGCACCCGACATCTCGCTCGGCAAGCTCATCAGCGACAACCAGGCCGCCTTCTCGACGCGACCCTGGCTGTTCTGGTGGCCCGGCCTGTTCATCGTGGTCATCTGCCTCTGCGTGAACTTCGTCGGTGACGGTCTGCGCGATGCGTTCGACCCCCGGCAGAAGAAGTTCCGCCTCAAGAAGGACAAGGGCGACCAGCGCGTCGCACCGGCCCCGCTCGAGTCGCCGATCGACGACGCCCTGGACGGCACCTCGGAGGCGCCGGGAGCGGGACGGCCATGACGTCCGCCGAGCACGCGCGTGGTGGCTCAGACCAGCTGGGCCACCACGCCGAGCACGACGCACGCCGCCAGCACGACCTGCGCCGTGCGGTCCCAGCGCGTGTCGACCGGCGTGGTGTCGGCGACACCGAGCTCCAGGGCCTCCGTCTCGACGAGGTGCTGCCAGCGCGCGCGGACCAGCTCGCCGGCCGTGCCGGACGCCGAGCCGCGCAGGTCGCCGAGCCGGACGGACTTCCGGGCGTCGTACGAGCTGACCGGCAGGCTGTCGAGCTCGTCGGGGCCCGCCGTGAAGGCCTTGTGGCGGCCCGGCCCGGGCGCCGCCCAGGCGCGGACGCGCACGTGCGGCGTGACGAGCGTCAGCGCGAACTGCGTGCTCACGTCCACGAGCGCCGCGAACGGCACCCGGACGGTCCGGAACGGGTTCACGACCACGACGGCGTCCTCCGCCACACGGACCCGCGGACGCCAGAACACCAGCCACGCGAGATAGCCGGCGCCCACCGCCCACGGTGCGACGCGCAGCAGGCCGCCGAGGCCGTGCTGCTGCCACTGGGTGGCAGTCACGCCCGCCGCGAGCAGCCACGACGCCCCCGTCAGCCAGGGGCTGCTGCGGGGCCAGAACGACTGGACGCTGCCGGCATCTCGACCCGAACTCATATGCGCATGATCCCAGGAGCGACACGATGACCCAAACGATCGGGACCGACCGTCAGGCGACGGCGACCGAGGCCGTGCTCGAGGTGCGCGACCTGTCCG
This sequence comes from Luteimicrobium album, assembly GCF_030161555.1. Classification (GTDB taxonomy): domain Bacteria; phylum Actinomycetota; class Actinomycetes; order Actinomycetales; family Cellulomonadaceae; genus Luteimicrobium; species Luteimicrobium album. The sequence continues at coordinate 143,796 of NZ_BSUK01000001.1, read as the reverse complement.
TCGACTTCGGCGTGGACAAGAAGTGGGTGCCGGCTGCGATCGGCCTCAACTACACCGTCCACGCAGGCGAGGTGCTCGCCATCGTCGGCGAGTCGGGCTCGGGCAAGTCGGTCAGCTCGATGGCGATCCTCGACCTGCTGCCCAAAAACGCCCGCATCTCCGGGTCGATCAAGCTGCAGGGCCAGGAGCTCCGCGGCCTCGGCGGCTCGAAGATGCGCGACATCCGCGGCAACGACATCGCGATGATCTTCCAGGAGCCCATGACGGCCCTGAACCCCGTCTACACCGTGGGGTTCCAGATCATCGAGGCGCTGCGCCTGCACAACGAGATCTCGCCCGCCGAGGCGAAGGACCGCGCGCTCGAGCTGCTCCGCCTCGTCGAGCTGCCCGACCCGCAGAAGGCCTTCAACTCGTACCCGCACCAGCTTTCGGGCGGCCAGCGGCAGCGCGCGATGATCGCGCAGTCGCTGTCCTGCGACCCGCTGCTGCTCATCGCCGACGAGCCCACCACCGCGCTCGACGTCACGGTCCAGGCCGAGATCCTCGACCTCATGCGCAACCTGCGCGACAAGCTCAACTCGGCCGTGATCCTCATCACGCACGACATGGGCGTGGTCGCGGACCTGGCCGACCGCATCGTCGTCATGCGCAAGGGCCTGATCGTGGAGGAGGGGACGGCGCAGCAGATCTTCTCCGCGCCGCAGCACCCCTACACGCAGGAGCTCCTGGCCTCCGTGCCGCACCTCGGTGTCGCCGAGGAGGGCGAGGAGATCGACGTGACGGCCGCGCTCGCGGCGGCGAGCCACCACGAGGACCTCGTCGTCGACGTCTCCGCCGAGGAGCTCGCGCGGCGCGAGGCCCAGAACCGCAGGGCGCTCGAGGAGGCCGAGAAGGCCGCACGCGAGGCCCAGAACGGTGGACCCGCGCCCATCCTCGAGCTGCGCGACGTCGCCATCGAGTACCCCAAGCAGGGTCGTGTCGCCGCGTTCCGCGCGGTCGAGGGCGCGAACCTCGTGATCCGCCCGGGCGAGGTCGTCGGGCTCGTGGGCGAGTCCGGCTCGGGCAAGACCACCATCGGGCGTGCCGCCGTCGGGCTCCTCCCCGTCGTGGAAGGCCAACTCAGCGTCGTCGGGACCGACCTCACGCAGCCCACCAGCAAGAAGCTCAAGGCACTCCGTCGTCGGGTCGGCATGGTGTTCCAGGACCCGTCGTCGTCGCTGAACCCGCGCCTCCCCATCGGCGAGTCCATCGGCGAGCCGATGTACCTCGCCGGGGTGGCCAAGGGCGCCGGCCTGCAGAAGAAGATCGAGGAGCTGCTCGACCAGGTCGAGCTCCCGCGCAGCTACCGCAACCGGTACCCGCACGAGCTCTCCGGCGGCCAGAAGCAGCGCGTCGGCATCGCCCGCGCGATCTCGCTGTCGCCCGAGCTCCTCGTCGCCGACGAGCCGACGTCCGCGCTCGACGTCTCGGTGCAGGCGCACGTGCTCGAGCTCCTGCAGGACCTGCAGCAGCGCCTGCAGTTCGCGTGCCTGTTCGTGACCCACGACCTCGCCGTCGTCGACGTCCTCGCGCACCGGATCGTCGTCATGCAGCACGGCCGGATCGTCGAGCAGGGCACGCGCGACCAGATCCTGCGCAACCCGCAGGAGGCGTACACGCAGCGCCTCATCGCCGCCGTCCCGCTGCCCGACCCCGACAAGCAGCGCGAGCGCCGCGAGTTGCGCGCCGTGCTCCTCGAGAAGGTCTGACCGAGAGGGTCGACGGAGCGGCTCGGGGCGCCGCGCGCCGAGCTCCTCGTGTGGGCATCCGTTCGGCTGTTCTTCGCCTGGGGAAGCAGCCGAACGGATGCCCACGCGCGCCCTGGCGCGGCCGGTAAGATAGGGGTCGATCAGCGCGCGCCCACCCTCGTGAGCGCGCCTCGCGACGGGGCCCGCCCCCGCGCCGCCTCCCTCTTCGAAGATTGGTTCCTCCATGCCTGAGGCCACCGTGACCGCCGCCGTGCGTCCCGACCTGCGCAACGTCGCGATCGTCGCGCACGTCGACCACGGCAAGACCACCCTCGTCGACGCCATGCTCTGGCAGTCCGGGGCCTTCGGCGAGCACGCCCACGTCGACGAGCGCGCCATGGACTCCGGCGACCTCGAACGCGAGAAGGGCATCACCATCCTCGCGAAGAACACCGCGGTCCGGTACGCCGGCCCCGCGGCGGCCGCCGTCGGGCAGCCCGGCGGGATCACCATCAACGTGATCGACACCCCCGGGCACGCCGACTTCGGCGGCGAGGTCGAGCGCGGCCTGTCCATGGTCGACGGCGTCGTCCTCCTCGTCGACGCGTCCGAGGGCCCCCTCCCGCAGACCCGGTTCGTGCTCCGCAAGGCCCTCGCCGCGAAGCTCCCCGTGATCCTCGTCGTCAACAAGGTCGACCGGCCCGACGCACGCATCGACGAGGTCGTCGCCGAGTCCACCGACCTCCTCCTCGGCCTCGCCTCCGACCTCGCCGACGAGGTCCCCGACCTCGACCTCGACGCCGTCCTCGACGTCCCCGTCGTCTACGCCGCCGCGAAGGTCGGCCGCGCCAGCCTCGACCAGCCCGAGGACGGCGGCCTGCCCGACAACGAGGACCTTGAGCCGCTCTTCCGGATCATCCTCGAGAAGATCCCCGCGCCCACCTACGACGAGGACGCGCCCCTCCAGGCCCACGTCACCAACCTCGACGCGTCGCCGTTCCTCGGCCGCCTCGCCCTCCTGCGCATCTTCAACGGCACCCTGCGCAAGGGCCAGACCGTCGCCTGGGCGCGCCACGACGGCTCGCTCCAGAACGTGCGCATCACCGAGCTCCTCGAGACCAAGGCCCTCGAGCGCGTCCCCACCGAGTCCGCGGGCCCCGGCGACATCGTCGCCGTCGCTGGCATCGAGGACATCACCATCGGCGAGACGCTCACCGACCCCGACGACCCGCGGCCCCTCCCGCTCATCACCGTCGACGACCCCGCCATCTCCATGACCGTCGGGATCAACACGTCGCCCCTCGCCGGCAAGGGCGGCAAGGGCCACAAGGTCACCGCGCGGCAGGTCAAGGACCGCCTCGACAAGGAGCTCATCGGCAACGTCTCGCTCCGCGTCCTGCCCACCGACCGCCCCGACGCCTGGGAGGTCCAGGGCCGCGGCGAGCTCGCCCTCGCCATCCTCGTCGAACAGATGCGTCGCGAAGGCTTCGAGCTCACCGTCGGCAAGCCGCAGGTCGTCACCAAGACCATCGACGGCAAGGTCCACGAGCCCATGGAGCGCATGACCATCGACGTCCCCGAGGAGTACCTCGGCTCCGTCACCCAGCTCATGGCGCAGCGCAAGGGCCGCATGGAGACCATGTCCAACCACGGCACCGGCTGGGTCCGCATGGAGTTCGTCGTCCCCGCCCGCGGCCTCATCGGCTTCCGCACCCGGTTCCTGACCGACACCCGCGGCACCGGCATCGCGTCCTCCATCGCCGAGGGCTACGAGCCGTGGGCCGGCCCCATCGAGACCCGCAACAACGGGTCCCTCGTCGCCGACCGCGCCGGGTCCGTCACGCCGTTCGCCATGATCAACCTCCAGGAGCGCGGCTCCTTCTTCGTCGACCCCACCCAGGAGGTCTACGAAGGCATGATCGTCGGCGAGAACTCCCGCAACGAGGACATGGACGTCAACATCACCAAGGAGAAGAAGCTGACGAACATGCGTTCGTCGACCGCAGACAACTTCGAGAACCTCGTCCCGCCGAAGCACCTCACGCTCGAGGAGTCCCTCGAGTTCGCGCGGGAGGACGAGTGCGTGGAGATCACGCCCGAGGTCGTGCGCATCCGCAAGGTGATCCTCGACCAGCAGGAGCGGGCGCGCGCTACGGCTCGCGCGAAGCGGGGCTGAGTCTTCTCGTGGGCAGGGGCGTCGGGGTTGCGTTCGCGGCGGACGGAGGTGTGCTGCGCCGTCTACCATCCGGCCGCTCGTTCCTCGCGGCCTCCCGCCAGCCCCGCCACGACGGCGCAGCACACCCCCGCCCGCCGCTTCGTTTGTCCGTCGCCTTCGTGCACGACGGCGTAGCCGCGGTTCGTTCTGGCCGCGCGGGCGTTCCGCGCGGGTTGAGGTTCGCCCGGCGGTGCGCGTGACGCTCGGGGGGCGCGGGGAGAGCCGGATGGTGGAGCCGTCCGGCGGGCTCGTCGTCGTGCATGCTCATCCCGACGACGAGACGTTGGCGACCGGGGCGCTGGTCGCCACGTGGGCTGCCGCTGGGGAGGCCGTGACCGTGGTGACCTGTACCCGGGGAGCGCGGCGAGGTCATCGACACCGCTGCGCACCCCACCGGCGTCGGGCGCCTCGAAGGGGACGGCCCTGCGCTGGCCGCGTATCGCGAGGGGAGCTGGGCGCTGCGCTTCGCGCGCTCGGCGTGAAGGATCACGTGTTCCTGGACACCGTCGCCCTGCCCGACGACGGCCCCTCCGTCCGGTACGAGGACTCCGGGATGGCGTGGGTCGCGCCCGGGATCGCGGCGCAGGCCGTCGAAGGGCTGCCCCCGCGGGCGTTCGTCGGGGTCGACCTCGACGAGGCCGCCGGCCGCCTCGCCGTCGTGCTGGCCGAGCGGCGGCCCGCCGTCGTCGCCACGGACGACCCGCAGGGCGGGTACGGGCATCCCGACCACGTGCGCACGCACGAGGTGACCGTGCGGGCGCTCGAGCTGCTCGCCCGCGACGGGGCCTCGGTGCCCGCACTGTGGTGCGTCGTCCAGCCCGAGGCGGACGTGCGCGCCGCTCGACGCGCTCTCGCTGCCGCCCCCGGGCTGCCGGACCTCGCGGTGCCCGACCCCGACGAGGCCGTGCTCCCGCCCGTCGTCACCTGGTGGCGTGGCGACGCCGACGCGCTCGTCGCCGTCCCGCTCCGGCCGGTGCTCGACCGCGTCGCCGCGGCGCTGCTCGCCCACGCCACCCAGGTCCAGGCGGTCACGGTGGCCGACCCGGCCGCGGGGGAGGCGCTCGTCGGGTGGTACGCCCTCAGCAACGACGTCCTCGCCCCGCTGCTGACCGCCGAGCACTACGCGCCCTTCCGGGCCGGCACAGCCACGCCCGGTACGGTGGCACCGTGAGCGCGACAGTTCCCCCGACGACCGTCAGGGACAGGTACCTCCACCGGCGACGGGCCTCCCGGTCCCGCCGGTGCGCTTCACGCCCGCGGCCCCCGCGCGCGGACGAGCTGGGTCCGGGCCGTGCTCTCGGGCCTGCTGGGCGTGCTCGTCGGCGCCGTCGGGACGTTCATGTTCGCCGCCCTGCTCCCGGGGAGCGTCACCGACCACGTCAGCGCCGCCTCGTCGTGGCCCGTCGGGCTCGTCCTCACGCTGGCCCTCAGCGTCGCCGCCGCGATCCTCGCGCGCGCCTGGGGCGGCTACGGCGCGTACACCGCGTACGCCGTCGGGTGGCTCGTCGTCGTCATCGTCCTGTCCGGTGTGCACGGACCCGGCGGGGACGTGCTCGCGGGCGCCCACCAGCGCTGGGCCAGCCTGTGGATGTACGGCGGGTTCCTCCTCGTCGCGGCCAGCGCGTTCGCGCCGCGCGGGTGGTTCTCGGACGAGCCCAGAGACCGCCGGCCCACCTCGTAGAATCGCCACACGCCGACCCACGGCGCACGCCCACCGCGCCGTCGGGCCCGGTCAGCGCAGGAGCACCCATGGACGAGCACGCCACCACCGGCACCGGAGAACGCCCCGACGGGGCGCCCGGGCCCACCCCGCCGCCCCCGCACACGCCCGACGACGCGACCGTCGTGATCCCGCCCGTGCCGTTGCCCCCGCGCCCGTCCCGGCCGCTGTGCCCGTCCCGCCCGGCGGGCCGACCGGCGCACCCCCGACCGACGACATCCTGCGCGGTCTGGGCGAAGAGCCCGCGCCCGGCCGCACCGGTCGCACGCTGGTCGCGCTCGGGGTCGTCGTCGTCGCGCTCGTCGGCGCCTACGTCGCCGCGCAGTGGTTCGTCTCCGACAAGATCGCGCACGGCACCACGGTGGCGGGCGTGGAGATCGGCGGGAAGACCGTCGACGACGCCGCCGCGACCCTCGACGATCGCCTCGGCGACCGCGCGACCGAGCCGGTCGCCGTCGTCGCCGCCGGCAAGAAGGCGCAGCTCGACCCCCGCAAGGCCGGCCTGACGTTCGACGCCCGCGCGACGGTCGACCCCCTCGTCTCCTTCACGCTCGCGCCGTCGCGGCTGTGGCACGCGGTCTTCGGCGGGTCCGAGGTCACGCCCGTCACGAGGGTCGACACCGCGAAGCTCACGGCGGCCCTCGGCACGGTGGGCGACGCCGTCGAGGTGAAGGCACGGAACGGCTCCGTCGCGTTCTCCGACGGTGCGGCCACGAGCGTCGCGCCACGCAACGGGACGGCGCTCGACCGCGGCGCCGCCCGCAAGGTCGTGACCGACGGGTGGCTCACCGCGAGCGGCGCGCTCGAGCTCCCGACGACGACCGTCCGGCCCGAGGTCGGTGCGGACGCCGTCCAGAACGCCATGGTGCTCGCCGGGACGGTCACGTCCTCGCCCGTCGACCTCACGGTCGGCGGGCAGAAGGTCCGCCTGCCGGGCGACGTCCTCGCCGGCGCGGCGAGCTTCGTCCCGGACGGGTCGACCCTCACGTTGAAGCTCGACGCCCAGACCCTCCGGACCGACGTGCTCGCGCGCAGCACCAAGCTCCTGACGTCCGCCCAGGACGCCCGCTTCACGTTCACGGACGACAAGCCGACGATCGCGGACGGGAAGAACGGCACGGGGCTCGACGCCGACGCGCTCGCGAAGGCGGTCACCGCCGCCGCCGCGAAGGACAGCGGGCGGACCGCGACCGTCGAGCTCACGACCGTCGAGCCCGCCACGACCACGGCCGACCTGCAGAAGCTGGGCGTCACGGAGAAGGTCTCCGAGTTCGCGACTCCGCTCACGAACGAGCCGGTCCGCACCAAGAACCTCGAGGTCGGCGCCGCGAAGATCACCGGCGACCTGGTCAAGCCCGGCCAGACCTTCTCGCTCGTCGACGCGCTCAGCCCGATCACGACGGCCGGCGGCTACCACGAGGCGCACGTGATCGAGGGCGGCCGGCTCGTCGACGGCATCGGCGGCGGGCTCTCGCAGGTCGCCACCACGACCTACAACGCGGCGTTCTTCGCCGGGCTCGACATCGTGACCCACCAGCCGCACTCGTACTGGATCCCGCGTTACCCCGAGGGGCGCGAGGCGACGATCGCGGTCGGCCTCATCGACATGAAGTTCGCGAACGACACGCCGTACGGGGTGGTCGTGCAGGCCTGGCTCGACGACGCGAAGCTGCACGTCGCCCTGTGGAGCACGAAGTACTACACGGTCCAGACGACGACGAGCCCCCGCACGAACGTCGTCGAGCCGTCCACGGTCCACGACTCGTCCGCGGGCTGCGTCGCCGACGCCGGCGGCCAGCCCGGGTTCCACGTGAGTGTCCGGCGCCTCGTCTCGCGCGACGGCTCGGTCGTGAAGGACGAGACGAACCAGTGGACCTACAAGCCGCAGGACCGCAGGGTCTGCACGTCTGGTGGAGGTGACGGGTGACGCTCGTGCTCGGGCGAAGCGAGAGGGAGTCGGGGCCGCACGCGCGGGCCGCGGCGCGCGCGGTCGGCTGGGGGGACGGGGGCGATCTCCTCGACCTCGGCAGCACCACGGCGACCCTCGAGACGGTGTCGCAGCTCGCCGACCTGGCAGCCGTCATGTACCTGGACCACCCGCAGCAGCCCGGGCCGGAGCTCGAGCGCGCGCTCCTCGCGGCGCCCTCGAACGTCGTCGTGACGGCGAGCGTGGGCGTGGCCCGCGAGTGGGCGTGGGTCGGGCGTGCGGGCGGGCGCGTCACCGCACCCCCGGTGCGGTCGTCGTCGACGAGGCGGGCATGCGCGACTGCCGGCACCGGCTGCGCGCGCTGGGCGCGAGCCCGCGGCTCGTGCCGACGCGCACGCCGGTCGCGGAGCGCATCGCCCTCGCCGGCCCCGCGGGGACGCTGCTCGTCGAGCGCTCCGCGATCCCCGACGGCTTCGCGGAGCTGCCCGAGTCCGAGCGGCTCGCCGACCCGACGCCCCTCTGGTACGGCCTCGTCACCGCCGACCGTCGGCCCGAGCCGTTCGACCGCCCGGCCCAGGTGTGGCTCGCGTTCGGGCCGCGCGACGACCACCGCGGCTCGCTCCAGCACACGCTCGGCGTGATCGCGGACGCCGGGATCGACCTGCAGCACCTGCGCTCGCACCGCTCGGAGGCCGGGCCGCACGTCTTCTTCAGCTCGTTCTCGTGCCCGTCCGACGACGTCCTCGACGCCCTCACCGGGGAGCTCGCGGCGCGGACGGTCGCGCACCGCGTGCTCGCCGTCCTCCCGGGCGCGAGCTTCGAGCCCGGGCCCGACGCCGTGACGCCCCGCTGGGCGCAGACGGCGGTGCCCGCATGACGACGGTCGCCTACCTCGGCCCCGAGGGCACGTTCACGCACGCCGCCGCACTGGCCTGGCCGGGCACGACGCCGGTCGCGCTGCCGACCGTGCAGGACGTGTACCGCGCCGTCGAGGAGGGCCGCGCCGACCGTGGCGTCGTCGCGATCGAGAACACCGTCGAGGGGTACGTGGTGCCGTCGCTCGACGCGCTCCTCGCGTCCGAGGACGTCGTCGGGATCGACGAGGCCGTCCTCGAGATCGCGTTCGACGCGTTCGTCCGCCCGGGTGCCACGGAGCTCACCGAGGTCTCCGCGCACCCGCACGGGCTCGCGCAGTGCCAGGGCTTCGTGGCCCGCACCGGCCTCGCGCCCGTGCCCGCGGCGTCGAACGCGGCCGCCTGCCGCGACGCGACGCCCCACCAGGTCGCGCTCGGTCCACGCCTGTGCGGCGACCTGTACGGCCTCGAGACGTACGAGCGCGACGTGCAGGACTTCGCGGGCGCGCGGACCCAGTTCCTCCTCCTGGCGCGGCGGTCCGACGCGCGGGCCGCCCTCGCCTCGGCCGCCGACGCGGCCCCCGGCGCGCGGTGGCGCACCATGGTCGCGGTCACGCCCGTCGTCGCGGGCCCCGGCGTGCTCGCGCGCATCCTGGCGGCCTTCGGCGCGGGCGGTCTCAACCTGTCCAGCCTCATCACGCGGCCGCTCAAGGTCGCGGGCCGCTACGTGTTCGTCCTCACGGTCGACGCGGCGCCCGTGGACCTCGCGCTCCGCGTCGTCCTGCAGGGCCTGCTCGACGACGGCCACCTCCTCAAGACCCTCGCCGCGTTCCCGGAGCGCGTCGACCGCGCCGAGGTCCTCGACCTCGAGCACGTCCCGTCCGGCTCGGTCGACGGCAGCGCGGCCACCGCCGACGTCGCGCGGGAGCTGCTGTGGTGACCGGGGTTGAGGCGCCACTGGCCGTGACCCGCGTGGGGGTCGTCGGGCTCGGCCTGATCGGCGGCTCCGTGGCTCGCACGCTCGTGGCCGCGGGCGTCGACGTGGTCGCGACCGACCCCGACGGCGCGACCCGCGCCCAGGCGTGGGACGCCGGCGTCCGGACGGTGGGCAGTGCGGCGGAGGTGCTCGTGGAGCGCCCCGACGTGCTGGTCCTCGCCCCGCCGCTCGCCGCGCTGCCGGCGGTGCTGGCCGAGCTCGCCGCGGAGCTGCCCCGCCTCGTCGCCGACGGCGGCCCGCTGCCCGTCCTCACCGACGTCGGGAGCGTCAAGGCGCCCGTGCGCGCCGCGGCCCGGGTCGCGGGCCTCGAGGACCGTTACGTGGGCGCGCACCCCATGGCGGGCACCGAGGAGTCGGGCTTCGCCGCGTCCCGCGACGACCTGCTCCCGGGCTGCACGTGGGCGGTGACGGTCGCCCCGACGACGGCGGCCGGCGACCTGCTCCGGGTGCTCGCGCTGATCGCCGGGCCGCTGCGCGGGGTGGCGCGCGTCGTCGAGGACGCGACCCACGACGCCGCCGTGGCGCTCGTGTCGCACGTCCCGCATGTCCTCGCGACCGAGCTGCTCAACCTGACGACGGCAGCACCCGCCCGGGCGCTCGCGCTCGGGCTCGCGGCCGGATCCTTCCGCGACGGCACGCGCGTCGCCCGCACCGACCCGCGCCGGACGCAGGCCATGGTCGCCGGGAACGCGGACGCCGTCGTCGGGGCACTGCGGGACGCCACCCGGCACCTGGACGCCCTCGCCGACGCTCTCGAGGGCGGCGACGACGCGGCCGTCACGGCGTTCTTCGACGCCGCCGACCCCGTCCGTGCGGCACTGGCGGAGGCAGCGGCCGGCGACGCGTCGCCGCGCACCGAGACCGTCGCGCTCGGCGAGCCGGGGTGGCGCGAGCGGCTCGTCTCGCTCGGGGCCGCGGGCGCCGTCGTCGCGCGGACCGGACGCGACGCGATCACCCTCGCCGTCCCGCCGCCCTCGCCGAAGTAGCCCCCGGGAGGCCTGCTTCGCGACGTAGTACGGCGGCCGGTCTGCCTCGCGAGGTCAGGCGCCGAGGACGTGGGTGAGGTACGGGTTCGCGAACAGGCGGTCCGGGTCCAGCTCGTCGCGCACGCGCACGAAGTCGTCGAAGCGCGGGTACAGCTCCGCGAAGTCGTCGGCGCCCAGGAAGTGCAGCTTGCCCCAGTGCGGGCGGCCGCCGTGCGCGCGGAAGATGTCCTGCGCCGCCGTGAAGTACCGGTGGTAGTCCTCGCGGAAGTACCGGTGGATCGCGACGTAGCCGGTGTCGCGGCCGTGCGCCGTCGACAGCCACAGGTCGTCGGCCGCTGCCGCCCGGACCTCGACGGGGAACGAGACGCGCAGGTCCTTGGCGCGGATCATGGCGTCGAGCTCGCGCACGACCGACGGCACCGCCTCGCGCGGCACCGCGAACTCCATCTCGCGGAAGCGGACGGTCCGGGACGTCGCGAAGACCCGGTGCGACAGGTCGGTGTACTCGCGGCGCGCCATGAGCCGCGACGCGACCTTGTTGGCGACCGGGACCACGCTGCGGGCCCGGGTCCCGACGGCGCAGATCGCCCGGTAGAGGCCGTTGGCGAGGAGCTCGTCGTCGACCCAGCCGCTGAACCGGGGGACGGGGGAGAGGGGCGCGTCGCCGGGCAGGCGGGTGTTCGTCTTGGTGGACGCGACGTCGGTGCCGGGGAACCAGTAGAACTCGAAGTGGTCGGCGCGGGCGCAGTGCGCGTCCCACTCCTCGAGCACCTGCGCGAACGGCGCCGGCGCCTCGACCGCGTGCAGGGCGAACTGCGGGACGCACTGGAGCGTGACCTCGGTGAGGACGCCGAGCGCGCCCAGGCCCACCTGGACGGCGCCCCAGTACTGCGGGTTCTCGTCGGCGCTGACCGTGAGGAGGCGGCCGTCGGCGGTGAGGAGCCGGACCCGGACGATCTGGGTCGCGATCCCACCGAAGCCGGCGCCCGTGCCGTGCGTGCCCGTCGAGACGGCGCCCGCGACGGTCTGGCGGTCGATGTCGCCGAGGTTCGGCATCGCGAGGCCGTAGGGGGCGAGCAGCCCAGGGATCTCGAACAGCCGGGTGCCGGCGCCGAGCGTGACCTGCGCGGACGCCGTGTCGACGGCGCGCAGGCCCGACAGGCCGGTGAGGTCGAGCTGCACGCCGGGCGCGACCGCGATTCCCGTGAACGAGTGGCCCGCGCCGACGGGCTTGACGGTGAGGCCCTCGCCCCGGGCCGCCTCGAGGACGTCCCGCAGGTCGTCCTCGGACGCGGGGCGCGCGACGCCGCGCGGCACGACCGACTGGTTGTGCCCCCAGTTCTGCCAGGTCGTCGCGGGGCGCCAGGGGAGCGTCGTGGACGCTCCGGCCGTCGTCTCGTTCGTCACAGGAACACCTTTCCTTCGCCCCGGTAGGTCGGGACGGTGCCGAGGACCGTCGCGGGTCCCTCGGGGTCGTACGGGTGGTCGTCGGCGCCTCCGACGACCACGAGCTCGGTCACGTGCTCGGCGATCTCGCCGGCCTTGGTGTGGCGCAGCCACGCGCGGTCGCCGGGGCGCAGTTCCGCGGCCCCGGGGCCGCGCAGAGGCGTCTGCACCTCGCCCGCGGCCTCGTTCCCGACGTACCGCGTGCCCTCGGGCCAGACGACGCGCGGCAGGCGGTCCGCGGCGGGCGGGCCGGACGCGACCCAGCCGCCGCCGAGCAGCGTCGCGACGCCGGGGGTGGGGTTGCGCACCACCGACAGCGCGAACGCGACCGTGGGGGCGGGCGTGAACTGCACGTAGTTGTCGAACAGGTGCGGGCCGAAGAGCCCGCTGCCCGCGGCGACCTCGGTGACCGCCGGGTCGGCCGAGGTGGTTTCGAGCGAACCGGTGCCGCCGCCGTTGACGAACTCGAGCTCGGCGACCTGACGCACCGCGGCCACGGCGGCCCCGCGCCGGTCGCGCAGCTCGACCCCGGAGAGGGCCTGCAGGCGGCGCACGACGGCGGAGCGGGCCGCCCGCCCGGGCGTCGCGTTGGCGAGGCCCGCGATCTGCGCCTCGTACGCCATCACGCCGACGAGCCGGAACCCGGGCCGCTCCGCGACGCGCCGGGCGAGGGCCTGCGCCCGCTCGGGCGAGTGCACCGGGGAGCGGAACACCCCGACGTGCGCGGCGGCGCCCGCGAGCGCGCTCAGCCCGGGCACGTCGTACGACGCGTCGAGCTCGAGGCAGACGCGCACGTCCTCTCGCTCTCCCGGCCGGGCGACGGCGTCGACGAGGTCGAGCTGAGCGACGTCGTCGACCATGATCGTGACGCGCGAGGCGAGCACGGGATCGCTCGTGAGGCGGCGCAGCGCCGCGCGGTCCGCGGTGGGGTAGCCGACGACGACGTCCGTCACGCCGAGGCCGCCCGCCGCGGGGTCCGCCGGGTCGGGCTCGGAGGCCAGCCAGAGCGCCTCGGGCAGCGTGTACGCGAGGATCCCCGCGTACCCGTCGAGCGCGAGCACCGCGTCCAGGACCCCGCGCACCCGGACCGACTTCGACGCGACCCGGATCGGCATCCCGCCTGCGCGGCGCAGCATGTCGTGGGCGTTGTGCGCGAGGGCCCGGAGGTCGAGCGTCGCGTACGGAGGGTCGAGCTCCGTCGTGGCCCGGGTGAGCGCGGGCCAGTACGACGCGGGCGCCGCCCAGGGGGCGCCGTCGGGCCGGCCCACGGTCGCGGGGGCGGTGGCGGGCAGCGGGGGCAGGGTGGTCATCGCACGCTCCTGACGGGTGCGACGGCGAACGCGCCGCCGATCGCGAGCACCCCCGCCGCGAGGAACAACGGGGTGAAGCTGTGGGTCTGCGCCACGAGCCAGCCGCCGACGAGCGGCGCGAGGGCCTGGGGGACCGCGTAGGCGACGTTCATGATGCCGAGGTCCTTGCCGCGGTCGGCGGCGCTCGGGAGCACCTGGGTGGCGAGCGCCTGGTCCACGGACAGGAACGCCCCGAACCCGAAGCCGAGCAGCGCGGCACCGACGAGGGCCGCCCCGAACACGGGCACGAACGCGAGCAGCAGCGCGGCCAGGCCCTGCAGGGCGGCGCACACCACGACCATGACCTTGCGGCGCCCGAGCCGGTCCGACAGGCGCCCGAGCACCAGGGCCGCGACGATCACGAACACCATGTAGACGGCCGTGAGGAACAGCAGCCCGTTCTCGGCGTCGTCCTTGCTCTGGCGCATCGGACCGTACTCGAGGAAGTACAGCAGCAGGACCGTGCCGAAGCCGTTGCCCGTCATGACGAGGATGCGGCTCGTCAGGGTCCAGGCGAAGTCGGGGTGGTCGCGCGGGCTGATCCAGAACCCGGTGACGATCGTGCGCAGGGAGAGGGGAGGGACCGAGTCCGGCGCGAGCGGCGGGTCCTCGAGGCGCAGCAGGAACGGGACGACGCACACGAGCAGCACGACGGCGACGAGCACGTAGCCCGCGACCTGGCTGAGCGTGAGGAGCGCGACGAGCGCGACGCCGACGAGGATCCCGAGGGCTTGCGGCGCCGACATCCACCCGGACACCGTGCCGCGCTGGTCGACGGGCACCCGGTCGCTGATGGTCGCGGTGAGCGCGGCCGTGAGCACGCAGAAGCCGATGAGCGTGATCGACCACCACACCGCCACGCCGGCGATCGTGTGCTGGACGGACAGGAGGACGAGCGCGACGGCGAACAGCACGGCGCCGCCCGCGATCCAGGGCCGGCGCCGGCCGAAGCGCGAGGTGGTGCGGTCCGAGAGGGCTCCCGCGAGCGGGTAGGCGACGAGCGCGCAGACGCCCGCGATCGCGGACACGACGCCGAAGCCGCGGACCGATGCGACCCAGTCCACCGGGTGGAGGATGTCGTCGACCTGCTGGGGGAGCAGGAGCTGGATCGGGGTGAGCTGCGCCATCCAGACGCCGAACCAGGCGGTCGCGAACGCGGCGATCCACGCGCCCGGGACGAAGGTGCGGGGCTCGACGGTCCCGGCGGCGGTGCTCACGGCGGGCGCGCTCATGCGTCGGGGTCGGGTTCGGAGAACTGCAGGATCCCGGCGACGGCGTACTCGCGCGCCGCCGAGATGCGCTCCGGGTCCCGGAAGGACAGCCACGACGTCGTGAGCCCGTCCGTCAGGGTCACGACGTAGCGGGCGAGCTCCTCGACGGAGCGCGTCCACCGGGTGCCGGTCGCGGCCGCCGCGGCCGTGAGCACGCCCGCGGCGGCCTCGTCGTACGCGGCGTACTCGGCCCGGACGAGGTCGGCGAGCTCGGGCTCGCGGAGCGCGTACTGGTGCAGCTCGAGGATGGCCTGCTCGCGCGCCGGGTCGGCCTCGACCGCGGCGACGAACCCGTCGAGCGCGGCCCCGAGGAGCTCGGGCAGCGTGACCGGCCCCTCGGTGAGCTCCGCGGCGCCGGCGAGCACCTCGGTGACTGAGTGCACCTCGTCGACGAGCACGCGCTCGACCACGTGCCGCATGAGCTCGGTGTGGGACTCGAAGGCGTAGTGGAAGCTCGCGAGCGACATGCCTGCCTCGCGGACGATCGCGCGCGTGCTGGCCGCGCGGACGCCGTCGCGCGCGATCACGGTGGTGGCGGCGTCGAGCAGGGCCTGGCGCCGCTCGGCGACGGGCATGCGTACGGTCCGCGGCGCCGGTGCCGCGCGCGCGCGCGGCGCGCGCGCGGCGGGGTGGCCGACGTCGTCGTCGCGTCTGGGTCGCTCGTCTGGGACATGTGCCCCACTGTAACGCCCGTCACATGCGGTTCCGACCGGGACGGCGACCGCCCCTCCGGCCGACCCGACCCGGTCGTCTCGCCCGGACCCTGCACCTCGCGTGACGTCGTCATGGCGCGATGGTCCCACCTCGACGGTGCGTCGCACGCAGGCTGGCGATCCCGTGGGCGGGGTGCCGCGGGGTGGACGCCGCGGCCGGGTCCCCGTCATCATGGCGCGGTGAGCTCACCCCGCCGCCTGCTCGGCGAACCCGACGGCGTCCACCTCGTCCTCATGCTGGCCCTCACGTTCACCACGGGGATCGTCGACGCCGTCGGCTACCTCGGGCTGGACCGCGTATTCACGGCGAACATGACGGGGAACGTCGTGATCCTCGGCATGGCCCTCGCGGGGGCGACGGGCTGCCTGTCCTCGGACCGGTGCTCGCGCTGCTCGGGTTCGCCCTGGGTGCCGCCACGGGCGGACGGCTGCTGCGCGGCCGGCCCTCCCTCTGGAACTCGCGCTCGACGGTGGCGTTCGCGACGACCGGCGTGGTCGCGACCGTGCTGGGCGTGTGCGCCGTGGTGGCCGTCCCCGTCGAGCACACCGTCTGGGCCTTCGTCATCACGGCCATGCTGGCGATGGCGATGGGGCTGCAGGCCGCGTCGGCGCGCCGGATCGGCGTGAAGGACGTGACGACCGTAGTGGTCACCTCGACGCTGACCGGGCTCGCCGCTGACTCCCGCCTGGGCGGCGGCTCGTCGGAGAACTGGGCGCGCCGCCTGCTCGCGGTGGTGCTCATCCTCGCCGGTGCGGGCGTCGGCGCGCTGCTCCTGCGTGGCGGGGCCGACCACGGCGTCGGCGTCGGGATGCTCGTCGCGGGCGTGCTCAGCCTCGTGGTGGCCCTGACGGGTCACCGGCTGCGCGTGCAGGACGACCAGGCCTGAGCTCGAAGCCCGCGAGCAGCCCCGTCACGGGCTTGGGGGAGGCGGGGCGTACTCGCCCGCCCGGCTCGTGCTCAGCCCCAGCGCCACGAGCGACTGTGCGAGCGTGGTCGCGGCGGCCACACCGTCCACGACCGGCACGCCGATCTCGGCGCCGATCTCCCGGCAGAGCGACGCCATCCCGGCGCACCCGAGGACGACCGCGTCCACGTCGTCCGCTGCGGCCGCGAGCCGGCAGTACTCGGTGACGGTCTCGCGAGCCTGCGAGCCGGGCCGGTCGAGCTCGAGGACCGGCAGCTCGCAGGCGTGCACCGCCACGCAGGCCTCGGCGAAGCCGTAGCGCGCGGCGAGCTCGCGCGCTCGTGCCACCGTGCGTCCGAGCGACGTGACGACCGCGAAGCGCCGCCCGACCAGCGTCGCGGCGTGCATCGCGGCCTCGGCGATCCCGACGACGGGACCGGACGCGAGCTCGCGCGCCGCGTCGAGGCCGGGGTCGCCGAAGCACGCGAGCACGTAGGCGTCGGGCCGCTCGGCGGGTGGCAGGGCCTCGGCCAGCGCGACCTGCTCGAGGATCCCGGGCACCGCGAGCGCCTCCTCGTAGTGGCTCTCGATCGACGCGGGCCCCATGGTCGGCTGGACCGCCTCGACCGTGGTGCCCGGGAACGCCACCGCCCGGGCGGACCGACCGACGAGGTCGGTCATCGCCCGGGTGGTGTTGGGGTTGACGACCCGGATGCGCATCAGACCGCCGTGGGGACGTGCTCGGGCTCGGCGGCCGGGAGGTGGTGGCTGACGAGGGCCTTGGGGGCGTCGCCCGTGCCGACCGAGACGTGCGGGTCGACCGGGTCGAGGAGCCTCATCTGCGGCCGCCGACGTTCGAGCGCGACGAACAGCACCAGGCCGAGCCCGCAGCCGATGAACCAGGAGTAGCTCGACACCTGGGTGAGGTCCGCGACGCCCGCGTTCTTCAGGATGTTCGGCACGACCGCGGACGCGACCGAGACCAGGCCCGCGACGACGACGGTCCAGACCGCGTTCGGGTTGTAGCCGCGCCGGTACCAGTAGCTCCCGGTGGGTGCGAGGGTGAACATGTCGTCGACGTGGACGCGCTGCTTGCCGACGAGGTAGTACCCGGCGACGAGCACCCCGAACAGCGGTCCGATGAGGGCTCCGAGGATGCCGAGGGTGTAGAGGATCGCCTGGTCGTTGTCGTACCAGTTCCAGGGCGTCAGGAGCACGGACCCGACGGCGGCGATCATGCCGCCCGTGCGCCAGCTGATCCGGCGCGGTGACACGTTCGAGAAGTCGAACGCGGGCGAGATGAAGTTGGCGACGATGTTGATGCCGACGGTCGCGGTCACGAAGGTGAGGCCGCCGAGCAGGATGGCGAACGTGGAGTCGATCGTCTGGACGGTCTCGATGGGGTCGGTGATGAGCCGGCCGAAGACGGGGACGGTCGCGGACGCGCAGATCACGGTGAGCAGGGAGAAGACGACGAAGTTGATCGGGAGCCCGAGGAAGTTGCCCCGCCTGACGGCGCGGGTCGAGCGGGCGTAGCGCGCGAAGTCGCCGAAGTTGAGCATCGGCCCGGAGAAGTACGACACGACGAGGGCCACAGCCCCGATCCAGATCGGGATGGAGGCCCCGAAGGAGAGCTGCTTGGTCGAGAGGTTGAACGAGATGTTGCTCCATCCGGCCTTCGAGACCAGGTAGGTCGCGAGGGCGAACATCACGACGTAGACCGCGGGGCCCGCCCAGTCGATGAAGCGGCGGATGGTGTTCATCCCGGTCCAGAACAGCGCGCCCTGGGCGAGCCAGAGGATCGCGTACGAGATCCAGCCGAGCGCGCTCAGCCCGAGGAAGGAGTGGTGCAGCAGGTTCTCCGACGACGGGAAGAACTTGAGGAAGATGATGGTGAGCGACTGCGCGGCGAGGAACGTCTGCACGCCGTACCAGGCGACCGCGATGAGCCCGCGGATGATCGCGGGGATGTTCGCGCCGAGCACGCCGAACACGGCCCGGTTGATGACGGGGTAGGGCACGCCCGTCTTCTGGCTGGGCTTCGCGACGAGGTTCGCGAACACGTTGACGATGACGATGCCGACGACGAGCGCGACGAAGACCTGCCAGCTCGCGATCCCGAGCGCGAACAGGCTCCCGGCGGTGACGTAGCCGCCGACGCTGTGCACGTCGGACATCCAGAACGCGAAGATGTTGTAGGAGGACCAGGTCTGGTCCTTGAGCGGGGCCAGGTCCTCGTTGGTCAGGCGCGGGTCGTAGGTGACCTTGATCTCGCCGGCGCCGACCGGCATGCCCGCGGCCTCGACGAGGTCGTGGGGTTTGGCGTCGTAGTTGGGGCTGTTCTCGGTAGGGGCGGTCATGATGGCCTCGCAGGGTCCGGTGGACGGGGGACGGTCGTTCGGAGGTGACCTGCGTGAATCTATGGCTTCACACGCTGGGGCCGGTTTCTGTCGTGTAAACCGTTCGTGACGTTCGCTCGACCGCGTCGGCCCGTAGGCTTCCCGTGCCCCGTTCGACGCCGGACCCGAGGAGGAGGCATGGAGCCGGACGCGCCCACCGACCCGTCCGCAGGCTCGCTCGAGTCCTTCGACGCCGAGGTCCTCGGAGCACGGCTGCGGGCGCTCCGGACCGCGCGCGGGCTCTCGCTGCGGGAGACCGCGCGTCGCCTCGACATCTCCGCCAGCGCGCTCTCGCAGATCGAGCGCGGCGTCCTGCGACCGTCGGTGCACCGGCTCCTGGCCGTCGTGACGGTGCTCGACGGGTCGGTGCTCGACGTCTTCTCCGACGACCCGCAGGCCGCCGTGTCCGCTGCGACCGGTGCGCCGCCTGCGCACCCGCCCCGGCCCGAGCCGGGGGTCCACACCGTCCGGCGGGCGCACGAGGACGAGACGGTGAGGTTCCGCGGCGGCGTGACGTTCCGGCGCCTGTCACCCGGCCCGACGCGCGGCGTCGACTTCTTCGAGTCCACCTACCCGCCCGGGGCGACGGGGGCGGCGAGCACGAGCTCATCACGCACGAGGGCTACGAGGTCGGGACCGTGACCCGAGGACGGCTCACGGTCGACTTCCCCGACGAGCGCGTCGTCCTCGACGCGGGGGACTCGATCACCTACGCCTGCTCCACGCCGCACCGGCTCTCGAACACCTCGGACGAGCCCGCTGTCGCGACGTGGCTGATCGTGCACGGCTGAGCGTCTCGCCGGCTCAGTCCGGTGCGGCCCCCGGCGGCGGGGGCGGGGCGGGACGCGCTTGGCGCCGACGACGTCGCCCGCCGCGACGTGCACCGGCCCGAGCCCGGCGCGCCCGGGCCAGGCGGGATCGGGGCGCACCGTCACGCCGTCGTCACCCACGGCGAGCACCACGCCGACCACGTCGGTGTACAGGTGTCCGGACGGCTCGTCCGGCGGGAGCCTGCGCCGCACGACCACCCGGTCACCGACCGACCAGCCGCGCCACGACCGCATCTCGAACGCCACGTCGAGCCACCTCCAGACTGCGCGATACTAGACCCGAACCGCCTCCGCGGCCTCGCCCCGAAAGGATCCTCGCAGTGACCTACGTGATCGCTCAGCCGTGCGTCGACGTCAAGGACAAGGCGTGCATCGAGGAGTGTCCCGTGGACTGCATCTACGAGGGCAAGCGCTCGCTCTACATCCACCCCGACGAGTGCGTCGACTGCGGTGCGTGCGAGCCGGTCTGCCCGGTCGAGGCCATCTACTACGAGGACGACGTCCCGACGGAGTGGAGCGACTACTACCGTGCCAACGTCGAGTTCTTCGACGACCTCGGGTCGCCCGGCGGCGCCGCGAAGCTCGGCCAGATCGACAAGGACGACGCCATGATCGCCGCCCTGCCCCCGCAGGCATGACGGGGCCGGCAGGCCGCGCCGAGCTCCGCTGACGACCATGGGCTTCCACCCGCTCGACGACCCCTATCCCTGGGACACGCTCGCGCCCGTCGTCGAGGCCGCTCGCTCGCACCCCCGCGGGCTCGTCGACCTCTCGATCGGCACGCCCGTCGACCCGACGCCCGACGTCGTCCGCGACGCGCTCGCCGCGGCGTCCGACGCGCACGGCTACCCGACCACGCACGGCACGCCCGCGCTGCGCGAGGCCGTCGCCGGCTGGTTCGCCCGGACGCGCGGCGTGCCGGACGTCGAACCGGACGCCGTCCTGCCGACGGTGGGCTCCAAGGAGCTCGTCGGCCTGCTGCCGTCGCTGCTCGGGCTCGGCCCGGGCGACGTCGTCGTGCACCCCGCGACCGCGTACCCGACGTACGACGTCGGTGCCCGGCTCGCGGGGGCCTCGCCCCTCGCGACCGACGACGTCGAGGCCTGGGCCGGGCGCGCCGACGTCAAGCTCGTGTGGGTCAACTCCCCGGGCAACCCGACCGGCCGGGTGGCGTCGGTCGAGGAGCTGCGCCGCGTCGTCGAGGCGGCGCGGGAGATCGGTGCGGTCGTCGCGAGCGACGAGTGCTACGCGCTGCTCCCGTGGTCCGAGCCGTGGGCGTCGCAGGGCGTGCCGAGCATCCTCGACCCGCGTGTCAGCGGCGGGAGCCACGAGGGGCTGCTCGCCGCGTACTCGCTGTCCAAGCAGTCGAACCTCGCGGGGTACCGCGCCGCCTTCGTCGCGGGGGACCCGGCGCTCGTGGGATCCCTGCTCGCGACGCGCAAGCACCTCGGCATGATCGTGCCCGCGCCCGTCCAGGCGGCCATGGTCGCCGCGCTCGACGACGACGCCCACGTCGTCGGGCAGCGCGAGACCTACCGCCGTCGTCGCCGGCTCCTCGAGGGCGGTCTCATGGCGGCCGGCTACCGGATCGACGACTCCGAGGCCGGCCTCTACCTGTGGGCGCGGCCCGCCGCGGCACCGGGCGGCGACGTCCAGGACTGCTGGCAGACGGTGCACGACCTCGCCGGGCTCGGCATCCTCGTCGGCCCCGGGGCGTTCTACGGCGCCGCCGGGCTGTCCCACGTCCGGGTCGCGCTCACCGCGTCCGACGAGCGGGTCGCGGAGGCCGCCGCACGGCTCTCGGGGAGTGACGCACCGGCGGTGAGCGCTTGGTGCGCCGCTGAGGGCGCGTGCCGTCGGGCGTGTGACGCAGGACACATTCCCATGTGTCGGTCAGGGGTGGGGAGCGGCTTGGTCACGACGGAGTCCGGCGCGTAGTCTCGGACGACAGGCCCGTGCTGCTGCGAGGCCGCCGCGGACCGGGCGTCGACGCTCGCGCGAGCGGCCACCGCGCCACCTGCCGTCCGAGCGTTCAGGAAGGAAGTCATGACCCAGACCCCCAGCGCCCCCGCGCCCGACGCCGTGCAGCTCGAAGTGAGCGGCACGAGCCGGGAGCTGCCGGTCGTGCACGCCACCGAGGGCAACGACGGCATCGTGGTCTCGTCGCTCCTCAAGGAGACCGGGCTCGTCACCGTCGACCCCGGCTTCATGAACACCGCGTCCTGCACCTCCGCGGTCACGTACATCGACGGCGACCAGGGCATCCTGCGCTACCGCGGCTACGCGATCGACGAGCTCGCCGAGCAGTCCACCTTCCTCGAGGTCGCGTACCTGCTCATCCACGGCGAGCTGCCCGACCAGCCGACGCTCGACGCCTTCACCGAGCGCGTCAACCGCCACACCCTCGTGCACGAGGACTTCCGCACGTTCATGGGCACCTTCCCCCGGAACGCGCACCCCATGGCCGTCATGGCCTCCGCGGTCAACGCGCTCGCCACGTTCTACCCCGAGTCGCTCGACCCGTCCGACCCGGAGACCGTCGAGCTCGCGACCGTCCTGCTGCTCGCGAAGACGCGCACCATCACGTCGTACCTGCACCGCCGCCGCGTCGGCGAGCCCCTGCTCTACCCCGACTACTCGCGCGGGTACGTCGAGGACTTCCTGCGCATGACGTTCGCGCGGCCCTACGAGCAGTACGACGCCGACCCCGCGGTCATCGAGGCCCTCGACAAGCTCCTCATCCTCCACGCCGACCACGAGCAGAACTGCTCCACGTCGACCGTCCGGATCGTCGGCTCGGCGCAGGCCAACCTCTTCGCGTCCGTGGCCGCCGGCATCAACGCCCTCTCCGGCCCCCTCCACGGCGGCGCCAACGAGGCCGTGCTCCTCATGCTCGACAAGATCCAGAGCGCCGAGTACGACGTCGACACCTTCATGAAGAAGGTCAAGAACAAGGAGGACGGCGTCCGTCTCATGGGCTTCGGGCACCGGGTCTACAAGAACTACGACCCGCGCGCCGCCATCGTCAAGAAGTCCGCCGACGCCGTCCTCGCGACCCTCGGCAAGAACGACGAGCTCCTCGACATCGCCAAGCGCCTCGAGGAGATCGCGCTCAACGACGACTACTTCATCCAGCGCAAGCTGTACCCCAACGTCGACTTCTACACCGGCCTCATCTACAAGGCGCTCGGGTTCGAGCCGGCCATGTTCACGCCGCTGTTCGCGCTCGGCCGGATGCCCGGGTGGATCGCCCAGTGGCGCGAGATGATGAACGACCCGCAGACCAAGATCGGTCGGCCGCGTCAGGTGTACGTGGGGGAGACCGAGCGGGCGTACGTGCCCGTCGGGTCTCGCTGAGCCTTCTCCTGGTCGGGGCGGACCGCCCGCGCGCTACTTCGGCGGGGTTGCCAGCGTGATCGCGACCTTGCCCGCCGGGACCTTCGACGCGGGCGCGCCCTTCGTCGCGGGCGTCGCCTTCGACCAGATGGCCGCGTCGCGGGTCCAGATCTGGTCGGCGACCCGGACCTGCTCGACGTCGTAGGCGTGCGCGACGGCCACCGCCCACTGCGCGACGGACCAGGCGTTCGTCGTGTCCGTGCCGGGGAGCCCGCCGGCGTCGAGGGTCAGCGTCGGGGCCGCGCCCGACACCGTCACCGCCGTCCCGAAGTCGCGGGCGACCCGGGCCCCGAGGTCGCGGGCGTCGGACGCCGTGTCGACGTCGTCGGGCACCGGGCGGAGCGTGCACGTCACAGCGGCCGGCGAGTGGCCGGTGAGCGCGGACGCCCAGGCCCGCGACTGCGTCTCGTGCTGCCCGTAGGCGTCCGGGAACGCCGAGCGCTGCACCTTCTGGGCCGCCTTCGTGACCGCGAGATCCTGCCAGCCGTCGACCTTGACGAGGACGTCGAGGAACGCGTTCGTCGCGTACACGGGGTCCTGGAGCTGGTCGGCGGTGCCCCAGCCCTGCGACGGCCGCTGCTGGAAGAGCCCGACCGAGTCGCGGTCGCCGTACGACAGGTTCCGCAGCTTCGACTCCTGGACGGCCGTCGCGAGCGCGACCGTCGCCGCGTGCGCGGGCAGGCCGCGCCGCACGACGACGGCCGTCACCGTGGCCGCGTTGTCCGCCTGCTCGGGGCTGAGCCACCAGTGGGTGCCGTCCAGCTCGGCGGTGCAGCCCTCGGTGATCGCCTGCGTGTGCCGCACGTCGAGGCGGTCCAGCAGGGCCACGATCCCGGCCACGGCACCACCGAGCACCAGCACGGCCACGACGAACCCGACGACGGCGCGGCGGGCGCGGCGCCGTCGTCGGCGGTGGGTGGAGGCCTGGCGCCAGGGCTCGGCCCCGGCGCCACGCGGCGCGGTCACGCGGCGGTCAGTTCGCGTGGAGCGCGGCGTTGAGCTCGATGCCCACCCCTTGCGGCCCACGACCTCGACGCGGCCGGTGACCGAGTTGCGGCGGAACAGGAGCCCGTCACGGCCCGCGAGCTCGCTGGCCTTCACGACGTCGTCCTCGCCGGCACCCGGCTCCCCGGAGCCGACGACCGTGACCTTCGTGCCCGCGGTGACGTACAGGCCGGCCTCGATGACGCAGTCGTCGCCGAGCGGGATGCCGAGGCCCGAGTTCGCGCCCAGCAGGCAGCGCTCGCCCAGCGACACGACGGTCTTGCCGCCACCCGACAGCGTCCCCATGATCGAGGCGCCGCCGCCCACGTCCGAGCCGTCGCCCACGACGACGCCCGACGAGATCCGGCCCTCGACCATCGAGGTGCCGAGGGTGCCGGCGTTGTAGTTGACGAAGCCCTCGTGCATGACGGTCGTGCCGGACGCGAGGTGGGCACCGAGGCGGACGCGGTCGGCGTCGGCGATCCGCACGCCCGACGGCAGCACGTAGTCGACCATCCGGGGGAACTTGTCGACGCCGTGCACGGTGACGTGCTGCCCGGCGGCGCGCAGGCGCGCCCGGACCTCCTCGAAGCCCTCGACGGCGCACGGTCCGGCGCTCGTCCACACGACGTTCGCGAGCAGGCCGAAGAGACCGTCGAGGCTGACCTCGTGCGGGCGCACGCGGCGGTGGGAGAGCAGGTGGAGGCGCAGGTACACGTCCGCGGTCGAGGCGGGGGCGGCGTCGAGGTCGATCTCGGTCAGCACCAGCTCGGTGCGCACGCCACGGAGCGCGTCGGTGCGCTCTGCGGTCGCAAGGACGTCGGGCGGCGCGGCGTCGGCCGGGCGCGCGCCGAGCGCGGGAGACGGGTACCAGCTGTCGAGGACCGTCCCGGAGCCGGTGACGGTGGTGAGGCCGTAGCCCCATGCGGTGCGTGCGGTCATGGGCAACAGCGTAGGAGATTCTCTGCGGTCCGACGGCGGTGCCACCGCAGGCGCCGGTAGGGTCGGGGCGTGACCGGTACCCCGCTCTCCCCCAGCCGTACCCGACGTTCCCGCTCGCGCTGCACGACCCCGTCGTGCTGACGCGGCAGATCTGCGACGTCGAGTCGGTCAGCGGCAACGAGAAGGACCTGGCCGACGTCGTCGAAGGCGCGCTGTCCGCGCTGCCGCACCTCGAGGTCGTGCGGGACGGGGACGCCGTGGTCGCGCGCACCACGCTCGGTCGCGACCGGCGCGTCGTCGTCGCGGGCCACCTCGACACCGTGCCCGTCGCCGCGAACCTCCCCGTGCGGGTCGTCGGGGAGGGCGCGCACGCCGAGCTGTGGGGCCGCGGCACGGTCGACATGAAGGGCGGGGTCGCGATCATGCTCGCGCTCGCCGCGGAGCTCGCCGTACCGTCGTACGACGTGACCTGGGTGTTCTACGACCACGAGGAGGTCGCGAGCGACCTCAACGGCCTCGGGCGCCTCGCGCGCACCCGTCCCGAGCTCCTCGCGGGCGACTTCGCGGTCGTGGGGGAGCCCAGCAACGCCGGGATCGAGGGCGGCTGCAACGGCACGCTGCGCGCCGACGTCGTGCTCACGGGCGTCGCGGCGCACTCCGCGCGCGCGTGGATGGGCGACAACGCGATCCACCACGCCGGGGAGGTGCTGAGCCGGCTCGCGGCGTACGAGCCGCAGACCGTCGACGTGGACGGGCTCGCCTACCGCGAGTCGCTCAACGCGGTCGGGGTGAGCGGGGGTATCGCGGGCAACGTCATCCCGGACCGCGCCGTCGTGACCGTGAACTACCGCTTCGCGCCCAGCCGGAGCGTCGAGGACGCCGCCGCGCACGTCCGCGAGGTCCTCCACGGCTTCGACGTGACCGT
The DNA here is from genome assembly GCF_030161555.1 of Luteimicrobium album. Taxonomy (GTDB): domain Bacteria; phylum Actinomycetota; class Actinomycetes; order Actinomycetales; family Cellulomonadaceae; genus Luteimicrobium; species Luteimicrobium album. The sequence continues at coordinate 118,210 of NZ_BSUK01000001.1, read as the reverse complement.
GACCGACGCCGCGCCCGGCGCCCGCCCCGGTCTCGACGCCCCCGCCGCGGCCGACTTCGCGAAGACCGTCCTCGAACGCACGGGCGGGGAGCCCGCCCCAAGTACGGCTGGACCGACGTCGCCCGGTTCAGCGAGCTGGGCGTGCCCGCCGTGAACTTCGGCCCCGGCGACCCGCTGCTCGCCCACAAGGACGACGAGCACGTCGCGGCCGCCCAGATCACGCTCTGCCACGACGCCCTGCGCGCCTGGCTGACGCGCTGACCGAGTCCCGTCCGACCCACCGACCGCCCCGTACCGCCGCACCGGAGAGCCCCATGGCCAATCCCGCCGCCCCGACCGACCCGGCACAGCCCGATCCCGACGAGAGCCCCGCCGCGTACCGCAAGGGTCCCGTCATGCTCCGCGGGAACCAGGTCCCCCGTGAGACCACCGACCAGCGCCTCCTCGAGTCGCGCGGCGACGCGGGCTGGGTGCACCAGGACCAGTGGCGCGTGCTCCGGATCCAGGCGGAGTTCGTCGAGGGCTTCGGCGCGCTCGCCGAGCTCGGCCCCGCCATCTCCGTGTTCGGGTCCGCCCGCACGGGCCGCGACCACCCCGACTACGCGCGCGCCGTCGACATCGCGCACGGGCTCGCGGGCGCCGGCTACGCCGTGATCACCGGCGGCGGTCCCGGCATCATGGAGGCCGCCAACAAGGGCGCGTGCGAGGCCGGCGGCGTCTCGGTCGGCCTCGGCATCGAGCTGCCCTTCGAGCAGGGGATGAACCGCTGGGTCGAGCTCGGCGTGAACTTCCGGTACTTCTTCGCCCGCAAGACCATGTTCGTCAAGTACGCGCAGGGGTTCGTCGTCCTGCCGGGCGGCTTCGGCACGCTCGACGAGCTCTTCGAGGCCGTCACGCTCGTCCAGACCCGCAAGGTCACGCAGTTCCCCATCGTCCTCGTCGGCAGCGACTACTGGACGGGGCTCGTCGACTGGCTCCGCAGCGCCGCCGTCGCGCACGGGACGATCAGCGCGGCCGACCTGGACCTCCTGCACGTCGTCGACGACCCCGCCGAGGCGGTGCGGCTCGTCACCCGGGCGCACGACGAACCCGCTGCGACCCCGGAGTCGCAGTCGTCGGCGACGTGACGCCCGTCCCGCCGTCGTCGGTGCCGCTCGTCCTGCGCGGCCAGGAGCTCGGACGCGACGCCCCCGTGGTGATGGCGATCGTGAACCGGACGACGGACTCGTTCTACGCGGGCGCGCGCCACGCCGACGACGCCGCGGCGCTCGCGGCCGCCGAGCGTGCGGCCGAGGACGGCGCGGAGATCCTCGACGTGGGCGGCGTGCGCGCGGGCGTCGGGCCGGAGGTCACGGCCGAGGACGAGATCGCACGCGTCGTGCCGTTCGTGGCGCGGGTGCGGCGTGAGCTGCCCGACCTGCTCGTCTCGGTCGACACGTGGCGCGCGGAGGTCGCGGACGCCGCGATCGACGCGGGCGCGGACCTCGTGAACGACACGTGGGCGGGCCACGACCCGCGCCTCGCCGAGGTCGCGGGCCGCGCGGGCGTCGGCGTCGTGTGCTCGCACACGGGCGGCCAGCCGCCTCGCACCGACCCGTACCGCGTCTCCTACCCGCTCCCCGAGCCGCTCCCGGACCCCCTGCCCGAAGGCGTGGGGCCGGTCGACCCGCGCGACGGCGTCCTGCTGGACGTCCTCGCGACGCTGCGGGCGGGCGCCGAGCGCGCGGTCGCGTGCGGGGTGCCGCCGCGCAGCGTGCTCGTCGACCCGACGCACGACTTCGGCAAGAACACGTGGCACTCGCTCCACCTCGTCCGGCGGACCGAGCCGATCGTCGCGCTCGGGTACCCCGTGCTCATGGCGTTCTCCCGCAAGGACTTCGTGGGGGAGACGCTCGACCTGCCCGCCGAGGAACGGCTCGAGGGCACGCTCGCCTCGACCGCGGTCGCGGCGTGGCTCGGTGCGACGGTCTTCCGCGCCCACGACGTGCGCGCCACACGCCGCGTCGTCGACATGGTCGCCGCGATCCGGGGCGACCGGCCGCCGTCGGCCGCCGTGCGAGGGATCGAGTGAGGAGGGCCGACCCCCGCACCTGGCCCTGGTGGGCGCAGGTGCTCGTCGTCTACGGGCTGGCGCGCGCGTTCTCCGCCGTCGTGTTCGTGCGGGTCGCGACGCACCAGGTCGCGAACGGCTGGACGGGCGGCGACCCGTCGTACGCGGACTACGTGGGCCGCATGTTCGACGCGACCTGGTACCTGCAGATCGCCGAGCACGGCTACCCGCACGCGCTCCCGCTCGGCCAGGACGGTGCGGTCCAGCAGAACGCGTGGGCGTTCTACCCGCTGTTCCCGCTCGTGCTCCGTGCGCTCATGGCGGTGACGGGGCTGTCGTGGACGTTCCTCGCGCCCACGGTGTCGCTCCTGCTCGGTGCGGGCGCCGTGCTGGTGATCTACCGGCTGGTCCAGCGCGGCGGGCACCGGGCCACGGCGCTCGTGCCCGGCCTGCCGCTGGCGACGGTGCTGCTCGTGAGCGTGTTCCCGTCGTCGCCCGTCCTGCAGACCGCGTACACCGAGGCGCTCGCGCTGCTGCTCATCGCGTCCGCGCTGTACCTGCTGGCGGTGCGCCGGTACTTCTGGGCCGTGCCGGTCGTGGTCCTCCTGGGCTTCACGCGCGCGGTCGCGCTGCCGATGGCGTGCGTCGTCGTGTGGCACGTGCTGTGGCGGGTGTGGGGGCGTGGGGGCCGACGACTCGGCGCGACCCGGAGCGCGCGGCTCGGGACCGGTTCTCGGTGCGCGACGTCGCCGGGCTCGGGACGCTGCTGGGCACCTGCCTTGTCGCGGGCGTGGCGTGGCAGGTGATCGCAGGCCGGGTCACGGGGCGCAGCGACGCGTACTTCGCGACGCAGGCGGCCTGGCGCTCCGGCTCCGTCCACTACTTCACGCCGTGGATCACGAACGCGAAGATCCTCTTCCACGACCGGGGGCCGCTCGTCCTCGCGGTCGTGCTCGTGGTCCTCGTGGCGCTCGCGCTCAGCCCGGTCGCGTTCCGGCTGGGCGCGGAGCTCCAGGGCTGGACGATCGCCTACACGGCGTACCTGGTGCTTGTGACCGACCCCTGGACGTCGACCTGGCGCTTCGCGCTGCTGGCCTTCCCCTACCTCGCGATCCTCGTCGGCTGGGCGCGGCGCCGGTGGGTGTTCGCCGGGGTGCTCACGGTTCTCGTCGCGCTGTCCCTGTACGGGCAGGTCGACTGGGTCTGGGAGCTGTGGCGCTTCAAGCCGCCGGCCGACTGGGCGCCCTGACCGTCCGCGGACCGGTATGGAGGACGGGTGCGTCGGTGGTGTGGGTCACGTGAACTAGAATGTCCGTGGCCCTTTCGCACCATCCGGGGCCGGCACGACCCTGACGCACGTCCAGCAGCAACCAGCACCAAGCACAGCGAACGTCGCGAACGCGGCGGACGCCACGAACACCGCGAAGCACCACGACGAACGGAGAGCCGCTCATGGCCGCGATGAAGCCACGTACGGGTGATGGACCCCTCGAGGTCACCAAGGAAGGGCGTGGCATCGTCATGCGGGTTCCGCTCGAGGGTGGTGGCCGCCTCGTCGTCGAGCTCAACGCGACCGAGGCCTCGGAGCTCGGAGAGGCTCTCCAGGCCGTCGTCGGCTGATGTCACGCGACCTCCCGGAGGTCGTCGGTGCACTCGGGAGCCTTCCCGGGTGCACCTTCCTGACCGACGACGACGTCAGTGCCGTCGTCGTCGCGGTCGCGCCTCCTCCCGAGCCGGGTGAGGGGCCGCAGCCCCGCGCGGGCACGGTGGACGCGTCCGCGCTGTACCACGTGGACCTCGGCGAGATGGCCGAGCGCCACGGCCTGCAGGGCCGTGCCGGCGACGCCGCCGTCGTCGACCTGCCTCGGCCGCACCGCGGTGCCGCCGAGTCCTTCCCCTGGTCCGAGCTGCCGCGCCGCATGGTGCTCCTCGGCATCGGGGACGGGTCGCCCCCGACCTCCGCCGCGCCGGCGCCGCGCTCGCCCGCCGCACCGCCGGGCTCGAACGGGTCGTGTCCGTCGCGACCGCCGGCGCGTCCGACGACGGCGTGCGCGCCTTCGCCGAGGGCTACCTCCTCGCCGCCTACCGGCCCGAGCGCTGGAGCGGGGCGCCGGACGAGCGCCCCCGCCCCGCCGAGCAGCTCGTCCTCCTCGACCCCGCGTCCGACGCGGAGCCGGTCCTCGTCCGCGCACGCCGCGCGGCCCGCGCGACCTGGCTCGTGCGAGACCTGACCGCGACCCCGTCGAGCACCAAGGACCCGGCGTGGCTCGCCGAGCGCGCCCGCGACCTGGCCACGTCCGCCGGGCTCGACGTGCGGGTGCTCGGACCGCGCGAGCTCGCGGCCCAGGGCTTCGGCGGGATCCTCGCGGTCGGCGGCGGCTCGTCGCGGCCGCCGCGGCTCGTCGTCGTGAGCCACGAGCCCGAGCCCGGCGACGGCGCCACCGGCCGGCACGTCGTCGTGGTCGGCAAGGGCGTCACCTACGACACGGGCGGCCTCTCGCTCAAGCCGCGCACCGCGATGGTCCCCATGAAGACCGACATGGCGGGCGCCGCCGTCGCGCTGGCCGTGGTCCTCGCGGCCGCGGAGGCCGGCTCGCCGCACCGGGTCACGGCCGTCCTGCCGCTCGCGGAGAACCACCTCGGCGCGGCGTCCTACCGGCCCGGGGACGTGCTGCGCCTGCACGGCGGCACGACCGTGGAGGTCGCGAACACCGACGCCGAGGGGCGGCTGATCCTCGCCGATGCCCTCGACCTCGCCGTGCGCGAGCTCACGCCCGACGTGCTCGTCGACGTCGCGACCCTCACCGGTGCGGCGGCGGTCGGGCTCGGCGAGAGGCACGCCGCGCTCTACGCGACCGACGACGCCCTGGCCCGCACGCTCGAGCAGGCCGCGGCGCGGACGGGGAGCGGGTGTGGCGGATGCCGCTCGTCGCCGACTACGCCGACGCGCTCCGCTCCGAGGTCGCGGACCTGCGCAACGTCCCGGCCCAGCCGCCCGGCGACGCGGGGTCGATCACCGCCGCGCTGTTCCTGCGCGAGTTCACCGGCGCGGTGCCGTGGGCCCACCTCGACATCGCGGGGACCGCTCGCTCCTCGAAGGGCCGGCACGAGGTCGTCGAGGGCGCGACGGGCTTCGGCGCGCGCCTCCTGCTCGACGCGCTCGACCTGCTGCCCTGAGAGGTCGGGCGACCGGTCAGCGGCGCACGCCCAGCAGCAGCCCGTCGCCGGACGGCACGAGCGCGGGGACGAGGCGCTCGTCGTCCCGGACGGCGCGGCCCACGTCCCGTAGCAGGGTCGTGGTCTCGTCGCGGCGGGCCGGGTTCGCGACCCGGTCGTGGCCGAGCGCCGCGTCGACGGCGAGCACGCCGCCCGGACGCAGCAGCCGCAGGCCCTCCTCGACGCCCTGGGGGTACCCGTGGACGTCCCCGGCGACGAGCACGAGGTCGTACGCGCCGTCGGCCAGGCGGGGCAGGACGTCCGCGGGGCGGCCCGCGATGGCGCGCAGCCGCGACGGACGCACGCCCGCCCCCGACAGGATCTGCTTCGCGGCCCGCTGGAGGGCGACGTCGGGGTCGATGGTCGTGAGGACGCCGTCGTCGGGCATCCCACCGAGCAGCCACAGGGCGCCGACGCCGGTGCCCGTGCCGATCTCGACGACGGAGCGTGCCTGCAGGGCAGCCGCCAGCACGCGCAGGACGCTGCCCGTCCCGGGCAGGATCGCGGGCCGGTCGAGCTCGAGGGCGAGCTCCCGCGCACGGAGCTGGTGCTCGTCCTCGGGGACGAACTCCTCACAGTAGGTCCACGTGAGCGCGCGCGCCGACCCGTCCGTGCCAGCCGCGGTGCCAGGGCCCCCGCTGCCCGTCCGGTCCCTGCCCTGCGGACCACCGAACCGTTCGCCCGTGATGGTGACCTCCCGCGCTCCGCCGGGCGGGCCTGCCGCCGGCCTCCTGCCTGCGGCGCGCGTGCGGCGCAGGTGCCACGGCGATGCTACCGGGGTGGGTCCGACGCGCCGGGAACGGCAGGATCGGGCGTGGACGGACTTCTCGGGCATCTCGGCGGCCCTTCCTACTGTGCGGGGCTCGTCGGGCGTCCAGGTCCGGACGGTACCCTGGCGGGCGTGTTCGACATCAACGGCGGGGAGTGGCTCGTCCTCCTCGTCGTCGCCGTGATCGTGATCGGGCCCGAGCGCCTGCCCGGTTACGCCGAGCAGCTCGCGCGCCTCGTCAAGCGCGGCCGGGAGTTCGTGACCTCGACGCGGTCACGTCTCGACGAGGAGCTCGGGGAGGGCGCGGGCGTCGACTGGCAGGCGCTCGACCCGCGCCGCTACGACCCGCGCCGCATCGTGCGCGACGCCCTGCTCGACGACGACACGCGCGGCACGCTCTCCGACGTCGCGAACGCCGTCGGGCTAAGCGGTGCCGGCGCGGCCAAGGCCACGGCGAACCCCGCCGCCCCCGGCGTCCCGGCGGGCGCCCCGGCGCCGGCCGCCCTCGACCCCACGGCGTCCATGCCGTTCCGTGCCGGTGCGGCCTTCGTCCCGGGCTCGGGGCCCGTGCCGTGGGACGACGAGGCCACCTGAGCGTGCCCGACGCCCCGGCCCGTGCGTCGGGTCCCGGTTTCGAGACCGGTCCCGGAGCCTGTCAGAATGTGGGGATGCCGAACCTACCGGACCGGACGGACGCGCAGGTGCGTATCGGTGTCGCGATCGCGGTGCCCCCGCCGTTCGGGGCCGAGCTGGGCGAGTCCCGGCGGCGCTTCGGGGATCCGCAGGCGGACTCCATCCCGCCGCACATCACCGTGCTCGGCCCGAGCGTCCTCGAGCGGGACGACCTGGACGACGCGATCGAGCACCTGCGCAAGGCCGCGGCGAGCCAGGAGCCGTTCCACGTCGTCCTGCGGGGGCGGGAACGTTCCGGCCGGTGTCGCCCGTGGTCTTCGCGCAGGTCGCCGTCGGGATCGCCGAGTGCGAGCGGCTCGAGGCCGCGGTCCGCACCGGCCCGCTCGACTTCCCCTGCGGTTCAACTACCACCCGCACGTGACGGTGGCCCACGAGGTCGCGGACGACCTCCTCGACGCGGCCTTCGACGGCATGGCGGACTACGAGGCCGCGTTCGACGTCGACGAGGTGCACCTCTTCGAGCACGGTGACGACGGGGTGTGGCGCCCGGTCCAGGGCTTCCCGCTCGGAGACGCGCCGACCCGCTGAGCCGCAGCGCGCGCGGGCCGAGCACCCTCTACGGTCGGACCATGGGTCGCCGGGTCGTACGCCGCACGCGCCCCGGCGCCGATGCGGCGTGGCCCGACGACGGCCCCCGCGCGACCCGGGTCGCGGGCCGTCGTCCGCCCGGAGCCCGGCGGGACCAGGGGGCGGTGCGGCACCACCGCACGCTCGGCCGGTCGGCGCGGGAGCTCCAGGTCGCCCTGCTCGGGCGGCCGGCGCCGGGCGCGCGCCCGACGTGGCTGCCGGCCTTCGTGCCCGCGCCCACGGCACGGCGCGTGGCGACGGCCGTCCACCGCGAGGAGGCGGTCCTCGCCTGGTGGAAGCAGACGCGGCTCGCGCGGGCGCTCGCCCGCTTCAACGTCTCGCGCGGGGGCTGCTGTGCGGGGGCTCGCCTACACGGCCCTGTTCGCGCTCTTCGCCGCCCTCGCGATCGGCTACACGATCTTCATGGCCGTGCTCGGCGGGAACGAGCGGCTGCGCGGCGACCTGCTGGGCGAGATCAACAAGGCGATCCCCGGGCTCATCGATATCGGCGACGGCAGCGGCGGTGCGATCAAGCCGGACGCCCTGCTTCTGACCGCGAGCTCGCTCGCCGGCGTGATCGCCGCGCTCGTGCTGCTGTGGACCGTCATGTCCTTCATGAGCGCGCTCCGCGGCGCGGTGCGGATCATGCTGGGACTCGCGCGCGAGCCGGTGAACTTCGTCGTCGGGAAGGCCAAGGACCTCAGCGCGTTCCTCGTCCTCCTCGTGGCGGTCGTGGCGTCGTCCGCGGTGAGTGTCGTCGCGACGTCCGCGTCGTCGTGGCTCGTCCGGACCCTCGGCCTGCCCGACGGTGTGAGCGGGCTCGTGTCCGCGGTCGGCCTCGCTGTCGCCGGGGTGATCGACGTGCTCGTCGTGGTCTACGTGCTGCGCGTCCTGGGGGCTCGCGCGCCGGCTGGACGGACACGCTGCGGGGCGCCGTCGTGGCCGCCGTCGTGCTCGGGGGCTGCGCTACCTCGGGACGAGCGTGATCGTCGGGAGCGCCTCGAGGAACGCGCTGCTGGGGTCGTTCGCCGCCATCGTCACGGTGCTGCTGCTCGTCAACTTCGTCGCGCGCGTGCTCCTGCTCGTCGCCGCGTGGATCTCCGACCCGGCGCCCGACGACGTCTACCCGCGTCCCGAGCGCCGGCTGGCCGGCCCGGGCGAGGTGGCGCGGGTCGCGAGCGCGACCGACGCGTCGGGCGTCACGGGGGAGGCGCGGTACGTCGCCGGCGCGCGGCGTCGCCGGCACGGGAAAGCGGGCCGTGGGCCGGGGGCTGGGCACCCGGCGACGACGACGGGCGGCCGCCCCCGCAGGAGGACGACCGCCCGTCGTGGTGGTCGCGCCTGCTCGGCAGGCTGCGGCCGGGAAGGCTCAGAAGGCGCGGGTGATCATCGCGCGCTTGACCTCCTGGATCGCCTTGGTGACCTCGATGCCACGGGGGCACGCCTCAGTGCAGTTGAAGGTCGTCCGGCAGCGCCACACGCCCTCCTTGTCGTTGAGGATCTCGAGGCGCTGGGCGGCGCCCTCGTCACGGCTGTCGAAGATGAACCGGTGCGCGTTGACGATCGCCGCCGGGCCGAAGTACTGGCCGTCGTTCCAGAACACCGGGCACGAGCTCGTGCACGCGGCGCACAGGATGCACTTGGTGGTGTCGTCGAAGCGGGCGCGGTCCTCGGCAGACTGCAGGCGCTCCTTGGTGGGGGTGTGCCCGTCCGTGACGAGGAACGGCATGATCTCGCGGTAGGAGGCGAAGAACGGCTCCATGTCGACGACGAGGTCCTTCACGACCGGCAGGCCCTTGATGGGCTCGATCGTGATGGGCTTGTCGGGGTTGACGTCCTTGAGGAGCGTCTTGCACGCGAGCCGGTTGCGGCCGTTGATGCGCATCGCGTCCGAGCCGCACACGCCGTGCGCGCACGAGCGGCGGAAGGTCAGCGAGCCGTCGTGGTCCCACTTGATCTGGTGCAGGGCGTCGAGCACGCGGTCCGTGCCGTGCACGGTAACGGTGAACTCGTCCCAGTAGGACTCGGTGCCATGGCTCGACTCGGGCAGGTACCGACGGATGCGCAGCGTGACGTCGAAGCTGGGGATCGCGCCGGCCTTCGGTTCGGCGTCCGTGGCGGCGGGGCGGTCAGCGAGGGCAGTCATCAGTACTTACGCTCCATCGGCTGGTAGCGGGTCACGGTGACCGGCTTCGAGCCGAGCACCACCTGGTAGTCGTCGAACTCCTCCGAGTGCGAGAAGTACTCGTCGGACCCGTCGAAGACCTCCGCGGCCTCGCCCTCCTGGGCCAGGGGGCGGCGGTAGATCATCGTGTGCTTCATGTAGTTCACGTCGTCGCGCTTCGGGAAGTCCTCGCGGAAGTGACCGCCGCGGGACTCCTTCCGGTTGAGCGCCGCGACCACCGTGACCTCGGCGATGTCGAGCAGGAAGCCGAGCTCGAGCGCCTCGAGGAGGTCGGTGTTGAACATCCGGCCCTTGTCCTGCACGGACACGTTGCGGTACCGCTTCTGCAGCGCGCGCACGTCGTCGAGGGCCTCGGTGAGCGACTCCCCGGTGCGGAACACCTGGGCGTTGCGGTCCATGGTCTCCTGCAGCGCCTTGCGCAGGTCCGCGACGCGCTCGCCGTCCGGGCGTGACCGCATCGCCTCGAGCTCCGCGACGACCCGCGCCGTCGGGTCCTCGGGCAGGTCGTGGAACTCGGCGGTCAGCGCGTACTCGGCGGCCGCGCGACCCGCGCGCTTGCCGAACACGTTGATGTCGAGCAGCGAGTTGGTGCCCAGACGGTTCGAGCCGTGGACGGACACGCACGCGCACTCGCCCGCGGCGTACAGGCCCTTGACGACGTCCTGGTCGTTGCGCAGCACCTCGGCCTGGATGTTCGTGGGGATGCCGCCCATCGCGTAGTGCGCCGTCGGGTAGACGGGCACCGGCTCGGTGTACGGCTCGACGCCGAGGTAGGTGCGCGCGAACTCGGTGATGTCCGGGAGCTTCGCGTCGATGTGCGCGGGCTCGAGGTGCGTCAGGTCGAGGAGCACGTAGTCCTTGTTCGGGCCGCACCCGCGGCCCTCGCGGACCTCGTTGGCCATCGAGCGGGCGACGATGTCGCGCGGCGCGAGGTCCTTGATGGTCGGCGCGTAGCGCTCCATGAAGCGCTCGCCCTCGGAGTTGCGCAGGATCGCGCCTTCGCCACGGGCCGCCTCCGACAGGAGGATGCCGAGGCCGGCGAGGCCGGTCGGGTGGAACTGGAAGAACTCCATGTCCTCGAGCGGGAAGCCGCGGCGCAGCGCGAGGGCCATGCCGTCGCCCGTGAGCGTGTGCGCGTTCGAGGTGGTCTTGAAGATCTTGCCCGCGCCGCCGGTCGCGAAGACGATCGACTTCGCCTGGAAGACGTGGATCTCGCCGGTCGCGAGGTCGTAGGCGACGACGCCGGTCGCGTTGACCTCCTCGCCCTCGGGCACGTGGCCCGCGGACAGGTCGTGGTCGACGATGAGGTCGAGCACGTAGAACTCGTTGTAGAACTCGACGTTCTGCTTGACGCAGTTCTGGTAGAGCGTCTGCAGGATCATGTGGCCCGTGCGGTCCGCGGCGTAGCACGCGCGGCGCACGGCGGCCTCGCCGTGGTTGCGCGTGTGGCCGCCGAACCGGCGCTGGTCGATCTTGCCCTCGGGGGTGCGGTTGAACGGGAGGCCCATGTGCTCGAGGTCGAGCACCGCGTCGATGGCCTCCTTGGCCATGACCTCGGCCGCGTCCTGGTCGACGAGGTAGTCGCCGCCCTTGACCGTGTCGAACGTGTGCCACTCCCAGTTGTCCTCCTCGACGTTCGCGAGCGCGGCGCACATGCCGCCCTGCGCGGCGCCGGTGTGGGAGCGCGTGGGGTAGAGCTTCGAGATGACGGCCGTCCGCGCGCGGCCCGAGGCCTCGAGCGCGGCGCGCATCCCGGCGCCGCCCGCGCCGACGATGACGACGTCGTACTGGTGGGTCTGCATCGGTGCCGATGCCTCCTTGGCGAGTGTTCGGGGAGTCCTGGGGGTCCCGTGGGTGCCGGCGGGGCCTGGGCCGGGCCTGTCGGGGGACTCAGGCGGAGCAGAAGGCGGGCAGGAGGTCCGCGGGCTCGCCCGTCGGGCACGGGGTGAAGGTGAAGATGACGAGGGTGCCGAGGACGACGGTGATCACGGCCGCGAGGTACAGCACGACCTTGAGGGTCATGCGCACGCCGTCGCGCTCCGCGTAGTCGTTGATGACCGTGCGCACGCCGTTCGTGCCGTGGAGCATCGCGAGCCACAGCATGAGGAGGTCCCAGACCTGCCAGAACGGCGAGGACCACTTGCCGCCGACGAACGCGAAGTCGATCGCGTGCACGCCGTCGCCGACCATGAGGTTGACGAACAGGTGGCCGAAGATGAGGACGATCAGGAGCACGCCGGACGCGCGCATGAACACCCACGAGTACAGCTCGTAGTTGCCGCGCGTCGTCTTGCGGCGCTTGTAGGGGTCGCGCGGGGACGCGATGACCGGCTTCTCGGTCGTGGTCTCGGCCATGTCAGTTCCCCCGAAGACGTTCATGAGGTGGCGCGGCAGGAAGCCGGCCATCGCGACGACCCACAGCGCGAGCGCGATCCACAGCATCCTCTTCTGGTACTTGGGGCCCTTGGCCCAGAAGTCCACGAGGATGATGCGGATGCCGTTGAAGGCGTGGAACACGATGGCGGCGACGAGCCCGGCCTCGCCGAGGCCCATGATCGGGTTCTTGTACGTGCCGATGACGTCGTTGTACGCCTGGGGCGAGACGCGCACGAGCGACGTGTCGAGCACGTGCACGAGAAGGAAGAAGAAGATCAGCACGCCGGTCACGCGGTGCGCGACCCACGACCACATGCCTTCATGGCCGCGGTAGAGCGTGCCTGCGGGTGCACTGGGCACTTCGGGGGCCTCCTGTGGCGAGTTCGTCCGAGGGCCGGATGAGCTCTCGGTGAGCGGCGCCCGCGGTCCTCTCGATGCTCGCCGCCTGCTCGACGACGCCGTCGGGACGAGGGCCAGGACACCACCCCACTGCGCCCCACTGTAATGACACGACGCCAGGTCCGAGCGCCGACGGCGGGGCGTCGCGGGCCGATCGTGAAGGTTTTGTGACGCATCGCACAGGCTTCGCGCTCACTATGCTCGGTCCATGCCGCAGTCCACCTCCCCTGGCGGGGCGCCGAGCGCGCCCGGCGCCGACGGCCCGATCCCCGGCTTCTACGCCGTCGTCCCCGCGGGAGGTGCCGGAACCCGCCTGTGGCCCTTGTCACGAGCGGGCGCGCCGAAGTTCCTGCACGATCTCACGGGCTCCGGCCGGTCGCTCCTGCAGGCGACCGTCGACCGCCTCGAGCCGCTCGCGGGACCGGGCCACGTCGTCCTCGTGACCGGCCGCGCGCACGTGGCCGCCGCCAAGGAGCAGCTTCCCGTGCTCACCGACGACGTCGTGGTCGCCGAGCCGTCGCCCCGCGACTCCATGGCCGCCATCGGGCTCGCGGCGGCGATCCTGCAGGAGCGCCACGGCGACGTCGTGCTCGGGTCCTTCGCCGCGGACCAGGTCATCACGGGGCCCGACGCGTTCGAGCGCGCGGTCCGCGAGGGTGTCGAGGCCGCCCGTGCGGGGTACGTCGTGACCGTCGGGATCGCGGCCTCTCGGCCGTCGACGGCGTTCGGCTACGTGCGCAGCGGCACCCCTGGGCGTCGCGGGCGCGCCGTCCGCACTGCACGCCGTGGGCTTCACGGAGAAGCCCGACGCCGCGACCGCGCGCGCCTACCTCGCGACGGGGGACTACCGCTGGAACGCGGGCATGTTCCTCGTCCGCACGTCCGTGCTGCTCGGGCACCTGCAGCGCCTGCGGCCCGCCCTGCACGACGGCCTCGTGCGCATCGCCGCCGCCTGGGGCACCCCCGAGCGCGACGCCGTGCTCGAGGACACGTGGCCCGGGCTCGAGAAGATCGCCATCGACCACGCGGTCGCGGAGCCCGTCGCGGCCGAGGGCGACGTCGCCGTCGTGCCCGGGACGTTCGGGTGGGACGACGTCGGCGACTTCAACTCGCTCGCCGCGCTGCTGCCGTCGCTCGACGGCACGGGGACCAAGATCCTCGGCGACGAGGCGAACGTCGTCCGCGTCGAGTCCGCGGGCTCGGTGCTGGTGCCGGCGGCGGGCCGGCCGATCGCCGTCCTGGGCCTCGACGACGTGGTCGTCGTCGACACCCCCGACGCGATCCTCGTGACCACGCGCGCCCGCGCCCAGCAGGTCAAGGACGTCGTGCAAGAGCTGCACGAGCGCGGGCTGGACGACCTCCTGTGACGGCGACCGCGCCCGTGCCGGCCGCCGACGCCCTCGCAGCACGCGTTGCCGCGCTCGTCGCCGAGCTCGAGCCCGAGCTCGTGGCGGTCCGCCGCGACGTCCACGCGCACCCCGAGCTCGCGCGGACGGAGGTCCGCACCACGCGGGTCGTAGCCGACCGGCTGCGCGCCGCCGGCCTCGCGCCGCGCCTCCTCGATGGCTCGGGCCTCGTGTGCGACGTCGGCCGCGACGGCGACCACGGGTTCGGGTCCGAGGTCCCCGCGGTCGCGCTGCGCGCCGACATCGACGCGCTGCCTCTGGACGACGCGTGCGGGCTGCCGTTCGCGTCCACGGTCCCGGGCGTCGCCCACGCGTGCGGGCACGACGTGCACACCGCGGTCGTCCTCGGCGCGGGCCTCGTGCTCGCCCGCCTGCACGACGACGGCCTCCTGCCCCGCCCGGTCCGCCTGATCTTCCAGCCGGCCGAGGAGGTCATGCCGGGGGCTCGCTCGACGTCGTCGAGCAGGGCGGCCTCGACGGCGTCGAGCGGATCTTCGCCGTGCACGCCGAGCCGAAGATCGACGTCGGGAAGGTCGGCACGCGCATCGGCCCGATCACGTCGGCGTCGGACGCGATCACCGTGACCATCACCTCGCCGGGCGGGCACACGTCGCGCCCCCACCTCACGGGCGACGTCGTGTATGCGCTCGGGCAGGTCATCACGCAGGTGCCCGCCGTGCTGGGCCGCCGGCTCGACCCCCGCTCGGGCGTCAACCTCACGTGGGGCGCCGTGCACGCGGGCGTCGCGCACAACGCGATCCCCGGCACCGGGACGGTCGCGGGCACGCTGCGCTGCCTCGACGTGCGCGCCTGGGAGCGCGCGGGCGAGGTCCTCGACGAGGCCGTCCAGCAGGTCGTCGCGCCGTACGACGTCGAGGTCGAGCTCGAGCACGTGCGCGGGGTGCCGCCCGTCGACAACGACGAGGCGTCCACGGCCCGGCTCGAGGCGGCCGCACGCGACCTCCACGGTCCGGACGCCGTCCTCCTGACGGAGCAGTCGCTCGGCGGCGAGGACTTCGCCTGGTACCTGACCAAGGTGCCCGGGGCGATGGCGCGGCTGGGGACCCGGACCCCGGGCGGGCGGACGTTCGACATCCACCAGGGCGACCTCGAGGTCGACGAGCGCGCGATCGGCGTGGGCATGGGGCTCCTGGCCCGCGCGGCGACCCTCTGAGGGGCGCTCGCTGACGGTGACGTCGTGTTCGCCGACGGTGACGTTGCGTTCGCCGACGGTGACGCTCGCGTGGTCGGGGCGGGTGGGGTGGGTGGGGTGCGGGGTGCGCGCGGTCTTCCATCCGCCTCGCTCGTTCCTCGCTTCGGCTCCCGCCAGACCCGCCACGACCGCGCGCACCCCACCCGCCCCACCCTTCGCCGTCGGGTCACGTCCACGACCGGTCGCCCACCCACGCCCCGCCGGCACGAGACTCTGCGTCGGCGACACCCAGTTCCCCGCTTCCAAGCGCCGCCGACCATGCGATCAGCCACCCCCGGGATCGCCGACCATGGGAACAGGCACCCTCCCGATGCCGAGCAGGGGTGTGCTCGCATGTTCGGCGCGGGCGACGGTGGCAGATCGCATGCTCGGCGGGCGGACCTGCACCGACGACGGCGTGGCCCGGGCTCGAGAGGTCAGGATCGGCAGCCTCGGAGCGGGCCCGATGCCGGTCTTGACCGGCTCACGGGCGGCGCCGAGGGCATCAGGTGTCGCCGAGTCAGCGCGAATCACCTGAGTCAGCGTGAACTTCGCGCTGACTGGGGAAACGCGCTGACTCGCGGTGAAGGTGAGACGACGGCCGCGCGGGCCGGCGCGGCGCACGTGAGCAGGGGCGGGCGCAGGGAGGTGGGACGACGACCGCGCGGATGCCGGGACACGGGGAAAGTGAGCGGACGGCCGAGCGGGTGGGTGCGGGGAGGTGGTGAAGGGCGTCAAGGAGTGCGCACGGCCCCCGGGGCCGAAGCACGACAGCCCGAACCACCTCGCCGTGCCCGCCCGCGACCCGACCACGACACGTCACCGTCAGCGAACCCGGCGTCACCGCCGGCGAACGGGAGGCGGCTCCGATCGTCACACTTTGGTATCGGTACCTGCGCTATTACCCGCCGGTAACGTGCGGGGACCCTGGTGGTGCTTAGAGTTCACTTGAAGACCCGGGGCGGGTCCGTCCGACGACGTGCGCACCGGCCCCGGCACGCCCCCAGAACCGTGGGGCGGGGAGTCTCGGACAGGACGACGACGGAGGGGTTTCGACAGTGTCGACATCGAAGAGCTTCATGAAGCTGGGTGCGCTGGCGGTGGCCGGCGCGCTGGCGCTCGCAGCCTGCGGCCAGGCGCCGGGCGACGACAAGGGCACCAGCACCGGCGGCGCGAGCGCCAGCAACTTCAAGGCCTGCATGGTGTCCGACTCGGGCGGCTTCAACGACAAGTCGTTCAACGAGTCGGGCTATGACGGGCTCAAGAAGGCGGAGTCGGAGCTCGGCATCCAGACCGCGACCGCGGAGTCCACCAAGGAGTCCGACTTCGCGCCGAACATCTCGAACATGGAGCAGCAGAACTGCAACCTGATCATCACGGTCGGGTTCCTGCTGGCCACCGCGACGGGTGACGCCGCCAAGACCCACACGGACACGAAGTTCGCGATCGTCGACTCCACGGCCCAGGACGCCAACGGCAAGGAGATCACGCTCGACAACGT
Organism: Luteimicrobium album; assembly: GCF_030161555.1. Taxonomy (GTDB): domain Bacteria; phylum Actinomycetota; class Actinomycetes; order Actinomycetales; family Cellulomonadaceae; genus Luteimicrobium; species Luteimicrobium album. The sequence continues at coordinate 101,856 of NZ_BSUK01000001.1, read as the reverse complement.
CAAGCCGATCAGCTTCGACACCGCGCAGGCCGCGTACCTCGCCGGCTACCTCGCTGCGGGCATGACCAAGACGGGCACGGTCGCCACCTACGGCGGCATCCAGATCCCGACCGTGACGATCTTCATGGACGGGTTCGCGGAGGGCGTCGCCCAGTACAACAGCGACAACAGCAAGAGCGTCAAGGTGCTCGGCTGGGACGTGAAGAAGCAGAACGGCTCGTTCACAGGTGACTTCGAGGACCAGTCGAAGGGTCAGCAGCTCACGCAGACCTTCATCGACCAGGGCGCCGACATCATCCTCCCGGTCGCAGGCCCGGTCGGCGCGGGCACCCTCGCCGCCGCCAAGGACGCGAACTCGGACGGCAAGAACGTGTCGGTGATCTGGGTCGACTCGGACGGCGCCGTCGCCAACCCCGACTCCGCGAGCATCATCCTGTCGTCGGTCGTCAAGGAGATCGGCGCGGCCGTCGAGGACGTCATCAAGACGACCAAGGACGGGAGCTTCTCCAACGACCCGTACGTCGGGACGCTCGAGAACAAGGGCGTGGGCCTCGCGCCGTTCCACGACTTCGACTCGAAGGTCCCGCAGGACCTCAAGGACAAGATCACCCAGCTCCAGCAGGACATCATCAGCGGGAAGATCAAGGTCGAGTCGCCCAGCTCGCCGAAGTGAGCTGACCGAACCGAACCGTGACCGCGACGGGTCGGGGCCCCAGCGAGGGTTCCCGGCCCGTCGCCGTCCACGCGCGCGAGCGGCGCGAGGTGGCTAGCGTGAGGCTGCCGGCGTTCCGCTCGGCCCGCGCCCTGACCCGAAGGAGGCCCGGCGGTGAAGCTGGAGCTGCGCGGCATCACCAAGCGGTTCGGACCGCTCGTCGCGAACGACCACATCGACCTCGTCGTGGAGCCCGGCGAGGTGCACGCCCTGCTCGGCGAGAACGGTGCGGGCAAGTCGACCCTCATGAACGTGCTGTTCGGGCTCTACAAGGCGGACGAGGGCGAGATCGTCGTCGACGACGAGCCGGTGGCCTTCAAGGGGCCGGGCGACGCGCTCGCCGCGGGCATCGGCATGGTCCACCAGCACTTCATGCTGGTCCCCGTCTTCACGGTCGCCGAGAACGTCATGCTCGGCCACGAGCCGACGCGCGGCGGAGGGCTCCTCGACCTCGACGCGGCTCGCCGCACCGTGCGGGAGCTGTCCGACCGGTTCGGGTTCGGGCTGGACCCCGACGCGGTCGTCGAGGACCTCCCGGTCGGCGTGCAGCAGCGCGTCGAGATCGTCAAGGCGCTCGTGCGCGACGCGAGGGTCCTCATCCTCGACGAGCCGACCGCGGTCCTGACCCCGCAGGAGACCGACGAGCTCATCGCGATCATGCGCGAGCTCAAGGCTCAGGGCACGTCGATCGTCTTCATCACCCACAAGCTGCGCGAGGTCAAGGCGGTCGCCGACGTCATCACGGTGATCCGCCGCGGTGCCGTGGTCGGCTCCGCGTCGCCTGACGCCGCGGAGACTGAGCTCGCCGCGATGATGGTCGGCCGCGCCGTGAGCCTCGGCGTCGACAAGGCTCCCGCCGAGCCGGGCGAGGAGACGTTCCAGGTCGAGCACCTCACGGTGCGCGACGCGAACGGCATCGCGGTCGTCGACGACGTGAGCTTCTCCGTGGCGCGCGGCGAGATCCTCGCGGTCGCGGGGGTTCAGGGCAACGGGCAGACCGAGCTCAGCGAGGCCGTCGTCGGGCTCGTGCCCGCGACCGGCTCGATCCGGCTCGAGGGCCGCGAGCTCGTCGGCCTGAGCCCGCACGAGATCCTCGACGCCGGTGTGGGCTTCGTCCCCGAGGACCGCACCGTCGACGGCCTCGTCCTCGACTTCACGGTCGCCGAGAACCTCGTCCTCGACCTGCACGACCGCAAGCCCTTCGCGCGCGGGGTCGCGCTCGACCTCGGGGCGATCCGCAAGAACGCCCGGGAGCGGATCGAGGAGTACGACATCCGCACGCAGGGTCCGGCCCAGGAGGTCGGGCGCCTGTCGGGCGGCAACCAGCAGAAGGTCGTCGTGGCGCGCGAGCTGTCGCGCCCGCTCAAGGTGTTCGTCGCGAGCCAGCCGACGCGTGGCGTCGACGTCGGGTCCATCGAGTTCCTGCACAAGCGGATCGTGGCCGAGCGCGACAACGGGACCCCCGTGGTGATCGTGTCCACCGAGCTCGACGAGGTGGCGGCCCTCGCCGACCGCATCGCGGTCATGTACCGCGGCAAGATCGTCGGGATCGTGCCCGCCGACACCCCGCGCGCGGTGCTCGGCCTCATGATGGCGGGCGCGGGTGCCGAGGAGGCGCGCGAGCAGGCCACGGAGACCGAGCTCGACCAGCTCGCCGACGAGCACACGCACGAGACAGGAGCGCAGCAGTGAGCCAGCCGGACGAGCCGGGCAGGGCCCCGGACGCCACCCCGGGCGCTCAGGAGCCGGGCGGGGACGTCGTCGCCTCCGAGCCCGGCGCCGACCTGACCGGCCGGGCGCCGTCGCGGCCGGACGGGGCGCCGCCCGAGTCGGGGAGTCGCGCGCGGCGCGCGCCCTGCGGGACGCCGCGACCGGAAGCTTCGGCGTCACGGTGCTCGCGTTCGTGCTGGCCCTCGTGATCGGCGCGCTCCTGATCGTCTTCACGACGGAGTCGGTGACGTCGACCCTCAGCTACTTCTTCTCCAAGCCCGGCGACTTCTTCTCGGCCGCCTGGTCGGCCGTGAGCGACGCGTACGTCGCGATGTTCCGCGGCGCGGTGATCAACGACCGCGGCTGGGACTTCAGGACGGTGTTCACGCCGCTCACCGAGACCATGACGGTCGCGACGCCGCTCATCATCGCGGCGCTCGGCGTCGCGGTCGCCTTCCGGGCGGGCCTGTTCAACATCGGCGCCCAGGGGCAGGTCATCCTCGGCGCGACGTTCGCCGGGTACATCGGGTTCACCTGGCACCTGCCGGTCGTCGTGCACGTGCTCGTCGCGCTCGTCGGCGGGCTCCTCGGCGGCGCGATCTGGGCGTCGATCGCGGGCGTCCTGCGAGCCCGGACCGGCGCACACGAGGTGATCGTCACGATCATGCTCAACTACGTCGCGCTCTACCTGCTCGCCTACCTGCTGACGACGCGGTTCTTCACACAGTCCGGGTCGAACCAGCCGAAGAGCCCCGCGGTGGGGCCGAACGCGAACCTGCCGCTGCTGCTGGGCGACCACTTCCGGCTCAACGCGGGCTTCCTCGTCGCGATCCTCGCCGCGGTGTTCGTGTGGTGGCTCATGACGCGCTCCACGTGGGGCTTCCGGTTCCGCGCGGTCGGGTCCAACCCGAACGCGTCGCGCAACGCGGGCATCGGCGTCGCGACGACGTTCATCGCGGTCATGGCGGTCTCGGGCGCGCTCGCGGGCCTCGCCGGTGCGGTGCAGGTGCTCGGCACCGAGAAGTCGCTCACGGGTGGCATCGCGGGCTCGCTCGGGTTCGACGCGATCACGGTCGCCCTGCTCGGACGGTCCAAGCCGCTCGGGATCTTCTTCGCGGGCCTGCTGTACGCCGCGCTCGACGTCGGCGGCCGGTCCATGGAGGCAGCGACCGGCACGCCCATCGACCTGGTGCTCGTGATCCAGTCCCTGGTCGTCCTGTTCATCGCGGCGCCGCCGCTCGTGCGGGCCATCTTCCGCCTGCCGGCGCCACGCCCCGACGCGAAGGGAGCACGCGCATGAGCGCCGCCACCCTCGAGCCGGCCGGCTCGCCGACCAGCGCCCCCGGCGCCGCGACCTCCGCCGCGGCGGTCCCCGGAAGGCGTGGCGCCTGCCCATCACGCTCGGCGTGCTCGGCCTGCTCGCCCTCGTGCTGTTCGGCCTGCTCCCCGCCGGGGGCCGCGAGACGACGTTCGGTCTCTCCACGTCGAGCGACTTCGTCCACCTCGGCCCTGTGACCGTGCCGTCGAAGGCGTCCGCGGTCGTCCTGTCGGTCCTCGCCCTGCTCGCGGCCGCGTACGCGGGCTGGTGCGTCTCGCGGGCCCGCCGCGTGGGCCGCTGGGTGACGATCGTCTTCGCGGTCCTGTGGGTCCTCGCGTTCCTCACGTGGGCCGTGGCCGGCAAGTCGACGTCGCTCGTCTCGCTGCTCGCGGGCTCGCTGTTCCTCGCCGTGCCGCTCGCGTTCGGCGCCCTCGGCGGCCTGATCGGCGAGCGTGCCGGCGTCGTCAACATCGCGATCGAGGGCCAGCTCCTCACGGGCGCGTTCGGCGCGGCGGTGTTCGCGTCGATAGTGTCCAACGCCTACCTCGGGCTGGTCGCCGCACCCGTCGCGGGGCTCGTCATCGGCGCGCTCCTCGCGCTGTTCACGGTCAAGTACCACGTCAACCAGATCATCGTCGGCGTCGTGCTCAACGTGTTCGCGGTCGGCCTGACGAGCTTCTTGTACTCGTCGGTGCTCAAGGAGAACGCGGCGACGCTCAACAGCCCGCCCCGCCTGCCCACGCTCCCGATCCCCGTGCTCGGGGACATCCCGGTGATCGGTCCGGTGCTGTTCCGCCAGACCCTGCTCGTGTACCTGCTGTACGTGGCGATCGTCGTGGGCGCGATCGCGCTGTTCCGCACGCGCTGGGGCCTGCGGGTCCGTGCGGTGGGCGAGTACCCGGCCGCCGCAGACACGGTCGGCATCGACGTGAACCGGACCCGGTGGGGCAACGTGCTCCTCGGGTCGATGGTCGCGGGGCTCGGCGGCGCGTTCTTCACCGTCGGGTCGGTGGGGGCGTTCTCGCAGGAGATGACGGCCGGCAAGGGCTACATCGCGCTCGCCGCGATGATCCTCGGCCGCTGGTCCCCGTGGGGCGCGCTCGGCGCCGCGCTGCTGTTCGGGTTCTCCGACAAGCTGCAGCAGGTCCTGGGTGTGCTCGGGACCGCGATCCCCAACCAGTTCATGCTGATGCTGCCGTACGTGGTGACGATCTTCGCCGTCGCCGGGCTCGTGGGGCGTGTGCGCGGCCCCGCGGCCGACGGCGTGCCGTACGTCAAGGAGTGAGAGTGGTCCCACCGATCGACTGGGACGCCCTGCGGGCCGAGGCGACGGACGTCGTACGACGGGCGTACGCGCCCTACTCGGGCTACCCCGTGGGCGCGGCCGCGCTCGTGGACGACGGTCGCGTCGTCGTCGGCTGCAACGTCGAGAACGCCGCGTACGGCGTGACGCTGTGCGCGGAGTGCTCGCTCGTGTCGGCGCTCGTCGTCGGCGGGGGCGGGCGGCTCGTCGCGTTCACGTGCGTCGACGGCGCCGGGCGCGTGATCATGCCGTGCGGGCGGTGCCGCCAGCTCCTGTGGGAGCACGGGGGACCGGAGCTCCTCGTGGAGACCGTGTCCGGCGTCCGCCCGATGACCGAGGTCCTGCCCGACGCGTTCGGGCCGGACGACCTGCGCCGAGGAGAATGAGTTGAGCACCACCGCCGGGACGACCGAACCGTTCGACGCCGTCGACGTGATCCGCACCAAGCGCGACGAGCAGCGCCTCGAGGGCGCGCAGATCGACTGGGTGGTCGACGCGTACACGCGGGGCGTGGTCGCCGAGGAGCAGATGGCGGCGCTCGCGATGGCGATCCTGCTCAATGGCATGGACCGCGGCGAGATCTCCCGGTGGACGTCCGCGATGATCGCGAGCGGCGAGCGCCTCGACTTCTCCGGCCTCGACCGGCCGACCGCCGACAAGCACTCGACGGGCGGGGTGGGCGACAAGATCACGCTGCCCCTCGCGCCGCTGGTCGCGTCGTTCGGGGTCGCGGTGCCGCAGCTCTCGGGGCGCGGCCTGGGGCACACGGGCGGCACGCTCGACAAGCTCGAGTCCATCCCCGGCTGGCGGGCCGCGCTGAGCAACGACGAGATGATGGCGCAGCTCGGGTCGGTCGGCGCGGTGATCTGCCAGGCCGGCTCGGGCCTCGCGCCCGCGGACCGCAAGCTGTACGCGCTGCGCGACGTCACCGGGACCGTCGAGGCGATCCCGCTGATCGCGAGCTCGATCATGAGCAAGAAGATCGCCGAGGGCACCGGCGCGCTGGTCCTCGACGTCAAGGTGGGCTCGGGCGCGTTCATGAAGTCCGCCGACGACGCCCGCGAGCTCGCGCGCACCATGGTCGACCTGGGCACGGACGCGGGTGTGCGCACGGTGGCCCTGCTCACCGACATGTCGACGCCGCTCGGCCTGACCGCGGGCAACGCGCTCGAGGTGCGCGAGTCCGTCGAGGTGCTGGCGGGGGCGGGCCGTCCGACGTCGTCGACCTCACGGTCGCGCTCGCGGTCGAGATGCTCGCCGGCGCGGGCCGCCCGCAGGCCGAGGACGACGTCCGCGCGGCGCTCGGTGACGGCCGCGCCATGGACGTGTGGAAGGCCATGATCCGCGCGCAGGGTGGCGACCCCGACGCGCCGCTGCCGACCGCACGCGAGACGGAGACCGTCACCGCCCCCGCCGACGGCGTGCTCACCCACGTCGACGCGCTCGCCGTGGGCGTCGCGGCCTGGCGCCTCGGGGCCGGGCGGGCCCGCAAGGAGGACGCCGTCCAGGCGGGGGCGGGCGTCGAGCTGCACGCCAAGCCGGGGGACGTCGTCGTCGCCGGCCAGCCGCTCGCGACCCTGCACACGGACACGCCCGAGCGGTTCGAGCGTGGGGCGGCGGCGCTCGACGGCGCGTTCCGCGTCTCCGACGTGAGCCTCGTGACCGAGCGCTCGTCGGTCGTGCTGGACCGGGTGGCGTGAGCCCGCAGGACGAGCCGGAGGAGCCGGACGCCCGTCGCCCCCGCTCGGTGTACGGCGTGGGCAGCGACCCCGACGTGCGGTACTCCCTCGCCAACGAGCGCACCGCGCTCGCGTGGCTCCGCACGGGCCTCGGGCTCGTCGCGGGCGGGATCGCGCTCACGTCGTTCGCCTCGTTCGCCGACCTGTCGGTCCTGCTCGACGTCGTGGCCGCGGTCGCGTGCGTCGGCGGCGGGTGCCTCGCCGCGTACGCCCTGGTCGCGTGGCGCCGCAACGAGCGTGCGATGCGCCTCGGGCGGCCGCTGCCCCCGCCCAGCGCCCTGCCGGTGATCGTCGTGGGCATCGTGGCGTTCGCGGCGCTCGTCGGGGCGTACGCGATCTGGAGCGGGTCGACCCGGTGACCGGCGAGCCGAACACCCGCGTCCCGCACGACGAGCCGGCCGAGCGGACCGCGCTCGCGTGGCAGCGCACGGCGCTCGGCGTCGCGCTCGGCTGCGCCGTGCTGGCGCTCGCGGCCCTGCGCGAGCGCGACCCCGGGCTCGCGATCGCGGGCGTGCTGCTCGGTGCGGCGACGGTGACCGGGGCGGTCCGGGCGCGCACGGCCCACTGGCCCCGCGCCGACCGACGGCCCTGGGGGATGCTCGCCCCCGGTGCGGGCGCCGTCGTGCTGCTCGCCGCGCTCGGCCTGGCCGCGTCCGTGCTGGGCGCGGTGCGGTAGGCCGCGTGCAGCTCACGAGCCTGCTCCGGCGGGCGGGCCTGTGGACGACGTTCCCGACGGCGCCGGTCCGCGGCACCTCCCCGCCGCCGCGCCCCGTGGACCGGGCGCCCGCCGACCCGCTCGGGCGCGGTCGGGCAGGGCGGACGGACGCGCCCTGGCCCGTGCTGCTCGGCCCCGAGCGCGCGCCGGCGGCGCAGGTCGACGGCACGACCTGCGGCGCCGCGGTGCTCGTCCTCCTCGCCGCGGACGGCGACCCCGCGGTGGCCGCCTGGCTGCACGGGGAGACCCGCCGTCGGGCGCAGCCGCCCGGTTCGCCGCGCTGCAGCGCGCGGTCCAGCGCCGCACCACGCGCACCGCCCTGCTCGGGCTCCCGTGGCCGCGCGCGCTCGGCACGCCGCCGTGGGCCGCGGCCCGGGCCGCGCGGTGGGGTGGGGTGCGCTACGGGCACCGTGTCGTCGACGACACCGATCCGGCCGACCTCGCGCGCGTCCGGGCCACCGTCGACGCCGCGCTCGCGCGCGGGATCCCGGTCCCGCTCTACACAGGCGGCGACACGGCCGGAGGTGTGGGCGCCGCCGTGCCGCGGCACGTCGTCCTCGTCCTGCCGGGCGGGCCCGACGACGCCGTCTTGGTCTACGAGCCCGGCTCGGGCGCGGTGCACGCGGTCTCGCACGCGGCGCTCTGGGCGGGGGAGCGGCCCCTCGACGCGCTCGGTCGCTGGACCCACGTCGTCTGGGCCCTCCTGCCGCGAACCTGAGGACGCGCGGACGGACTGGTCCCGCGCGACGATGGAGGTGCCCGCACGGCACGTCGAAGGAGGCACCGATGAGCACCACGCCCGGCGACGACACGCTCCGCGACGGGGGCTGGTTCCCGACGACACCGTGACCCGCGACGACGTCGACCACCTCACGCACCGGGGGCTCCCCGAGCCCGACGCCCTCGACGAGGCCGACTACGAGCCGGACGTCCCCCGTCCGGACCTGGACGGCGAGGCCGACGAGGCGGACGTCGTCGAGCAGGCCGACGAGGTGCCCGACGACGAGGACGACGCGCGCGGCTGACGGACGCGGACGACACCGCTCCGCTACCGTGGGAGCCATGACATCCCCCACCTCCCCGGCGGCCACGAGCACGCCGGGTGACGGCGACGACGCCCGCGTGTCGCACCTGCCCTCGACGCTGCGCGAGCAGATCGCGCAGCTCCCGAAGGTCGTCCTGCACGACCACCTCGACGGCGGCCTGCGGCCCGCCACGATCGTCGAGCTGGCGGCCGAGGCCGGCCACGAGCTCCCGACGACGGACCCCGACGCGCTGGGGACCTGGTTCGTCGAGGCGGCGACGTCCGGTGACCTGCCCCGCTACCTCGAGACGTTCGACCACACGATCGCCGTCATGCAGACGGCCGACCACCTGCGCCGGGTCGCGCGCGAGTCCGTGCTCGACCTCGCGGCCGACGGCGTCGTGTACGCCGAGCAGCGGTGGGCGCCCGAGCAGCACCTGGCGGGCGGGCTCACGCTCCAGGAGACCGTCGACGCCGTCCGCGAGGGCCTGGCGGAGGGCGTCGCCGAGGCCGCGAAGGACGGCCGCACCATCTGGGTCGGGCAGCTCGTGACGGCCATGCGCCACGCCGACCGCTGGGAGGAGATCGCCGACCTCGCCCTCGCCAACCGCGTCGAGGGGGCGCTCGCGGACTCGCCGGGCGCCGTCGTCGGGTTCGACATCGCGGGCGCCGAGCTGGGCTTCCCGCCCGACCGGTACCCGGCGATCTGGGCCACCCTGGACGACGCCGGGTTCCCCGTCACGATCCACGCGGGCGAGGCCGACGGCGTCGACTCGATCTCGCAGGCCGTGCACCTGGGGCGCGCGGCGCGCGTCGGGCACGGGGTGCGGATCGTCGAGGACATCGCGTTCGACCCGAGCGGCGACCGCGACGAGGACGCCGAGCCCCTCGCGACGCTCGGTCGGGTCGCGACGTGGGTGCGGGACCGCCAGGTCCCGCTCGAGCTGTGCCCGACGTCGAACCTCCAGACGGGCGCCGCGGCGTCGATCGCGGAGCACCCCATCACCCGTCTGCTCGAGCTCGAGTTCGCCGTGACGGTCAACACGGACAACCGGCTGCAGTCGGGGACGTCGATGACGCGCGAGATGACGCTCCTCGTCGCCGAGGCCGGCTGGACGCTCGACGACCTGTACGAGGTCACCGTCACCGCGGCCTGGAACGCGTTCGTCCACCACGACGAGCGCCGCCGTCTCGTCGAGGACCTCATCGCACCGAAGTACGCGGAGATCGAAGGAGCGCAGGTATGAGCACGACGACGGGTGGGCTCGACCGGGCGGGCCTGGCGCAGTTCATCGACCACACGCTCCTCAAGCCCGAGGCCACGCGCGCCGACGTCGAGGCGCTCGTCGCCGAGGGCGCCGCGCTCGGCGTGTACGCGGTGTGCGTCTCGCCGTCGTTCCTCCCGCTGACGGTGCCCGACGCCGGGTCCGAGGGCACCGCGCTCAAGGTCGCGACGGTGTCCGGCTTCCCGTCGGGCAAGCACCACAGCGGGATCAAGGCCGCCGAGGCCGCGCGGTCCGTGGCGGACGGTGCCGACGAGGTCGACATGGTGATCGACGTGGGCGCCGCGAAGGCGGGCGCGTGGGAGTACGTGCAGCTCGACATCGCGGCGGTCCGGGCGGCCGTCCCGCAGGGGCGGGTGCTCAAGGTCATCATCGAGTCCGCGGCGCTCACGGATCACGAGATCGTCGAGGCGTGCCGCGCCTCGGAGGCTGCGGGAGCGGACTTCGTCAAGACGTCGACGGGCTTCCACCCCTCCGGCGGTGCGTCGGCGCGGGCCGTGTCGATCATGTCCGAGACCGTCGGCGGGCGCCTCGGCGTCAAGGCGTCCGGGGGATCCGGACGCTCGCCGACGCGCTGACGATGATCGACCACGGCGCGACCCGCCTGGGGATGTCCAGCGGCGCCGCGGTGCTCGCGGAGCTCGACGCCCTCGCCTGACGACGGCCCACCACCGAGCAAGCACGAACCCGCTCGAGCAAGCAGCCGAAGGACGCTTGCTCGAGCGGGTTTCCGCTTGCTCGGCGTGCCGTCGCGACAGGTCGTCCTGCTGGTCAGCGCGCGCGCTCGACGAGCAGGGCGACCTGCACGCGGTTGGCGAGCCCGAGCTTCGTCATGACGCGGCCGAGGTGCGTCTTCACGGTCGCCTCGCTCACGTAGACCCGCTGCGCGATGTCGGCGTTGCTGAGCCCCTCGGCGACCAGGCCGGCGATGTCGCGCTCGCGGTCGGTCAGCTGCGCCAGCGCGTGCCGGGCGGCGACGGTCTCCTCGCCGACGCGCGACGTCGCCACGTGCGCGACGACGAACCGGGCGACCCGCGGTGCGAGGACCGCGTCGCCATCTGCGACCGCGCGGACGCCGTCGACGATCTCCCGCGGGGCGGCGTCCTTGAGCAGGAAGCCGCTGGCGCCGGCCTCGAGCGCGCGCAGCACGTTCTCGTCCGCGTCGAAGCTCGTGAGCACGACGACGGCCGGCGGGTCGGGCAGCGCCCGCACGGCTGCGGTCGCGGCGATCCCGTCGAGCCGCGCCATGCGCAGGTCCATGAGGACGACGTCGGGGCGGTGAGCCTGGACGGCGGGCACGGCCTCGGAGCCGTCGGACGCCTCCGCGACGACCTCGATCTCAGGGTCGCTCTGCAGGATCATGCGGAGCCCGGTGCGGACGAGCGGATCGTCGTCGACGAGGAGGACGCGGGTCACGCCGCCATCGCAGGGGCGACCACCGACGTCGCGCCGCAGGTCAGGGCGCGGGCTCCCGTCCGCGATCCACGGCAGCCAGGCCTCGACGATGAACTCGGGTCCCCGGGGGCCGGTGCGGGGCCCGGCGTGGGCGCGACCGCCGAGCTGGGTGGCCCGCGCGAGCATGCCCGCGCGCCCGGTCCGCGACCCGGGCGGTACCGCCGCGGTCGGCGGCAGCGGGTTCACGACCCGGATGCTCACCCCGGTGGCCGCCGACGCGCGCACGTCGAGGTCGACCGCGAGACCGGGCGCGTGCTTGCGCGCGTTGGTGAGCGCCTCCTGGACGATGCGGTAGGCGGCGCGGCCGAGCTGCGGGGACGCGGCGGACGGGTCCTCGAGCACGACCGTGGCCACGAGGGGCACGCCGGACGACCGCGTCGCGTCGACGAGCTCGTGGATCGTCGCGAGCCCCACGGCGACCGCCGATCCGCCCGGCGGGGTCGCGGCGGTCAGGCCGTCCGGGTCGCGGAGCAGGGCGACGAGGTCGCGCAGGTCCTCGAGCGACCGGTGCGCGTTCTCCCGGACCACCTGGGCGGCCTGCTGGAGCTCCGGCTGGTCCGCGGGGACCGACACCTCGAGCGCGCCCGAGTGCAGCGACACGAGCGACAGCCGGTGCGCGAGGGCGTCGTGGACCTCGCGCGCGATGAGCTCGCGCTCGTCCTGCCGTGCGACCTGGGTGCGCAAGCCCTCCGTGACCTGCACCTGCGCCTGCGTCTCGCGCGCGGCGCGTGCGGCGTCGCCCTGGCTGCGGCGGACGAGCCCGATGCTGACCGCGACGACGAACCCCACGCCCCCGAGGGCGACATAGCCCCACACGGACGCCTGGACGGGGACGGTGCCGCCCTCGGGCACGCTGGCGAAGACGGCGTCGTCGGGCGATCGCACCGCGTCGCGGACGAGGCTCACGGCCGTCGCGACGGCGGTCAGCGCCCCGAGCCACCAGGCGGTGCGCCGGTCGCGGGTCGCGATCACCGAGGTCAGCCCGACGAGCGCGGCCACCGGGCCGACCGGGAGGACGAGCGCGCCGAACCCACCGAGGAGCGTCAGCGCGACCGGGTAGCGGGCACGGAACGCGACGACGGCGCCCAGCCCGAGCGCGTAGCCCGCGGACACCACGCTGAGCAACAGCTCGAGGCCGCTGTCGCCGTCGTCGTACCAGACGACGGAGAAGACGAGGCCGAAGAACGCCGTGACGGTCACGAGCAGCACGGTGAGCACGACCGACCAGGCGTGGCCGCGCCGTCGCGCAGCGGTGGGCTTGGCGGGCCACGCCGGCCCGGGGCCGGGCGGCGGGCCGCCGGCCGGGGCGGGCGGAGGAACGGTCACGCCGGTCAGCCTAGGGTCCGCCGCCGTCGACGGCGTCACCCGTCCGGAGCGGGCGCGCGGCGGGCGCGTACGACTTTCGTCGCGCGAGGTCGTGCGGTCCGGGCGACGTGGACCAGGGGAGCCGGACGACAGCCTGGAGCGGTCGACGCGGCCCGTCCCGGCCGCAGCATCGGACCACCCCTCGCGCGGTGGTCGTGAGAGGAGGAAACCGAGATGACCGAGAACCCCACGCCGCAGGCCGGCTGGTACCCCGACCCCGCCGGCACGGGCCAGCTCCGCTGGTACGACGGCACCACCTGGACCGAGCAGTACCAGGTCCCGGCGGTGCCCGGTTCGACCGCGACCCCCGCGGGGCCGCCGCTCGTGCCGTCGACGGCCCCGCGCAAGCGCTCCTGGTTCGCGCGCCACAAGGTCCTGACGGGCCTCGGCGCGGCCGTCGCGCTCGTCGTCGTCATCGCGGTCGTGTCGAACGGGGAGGCTCGGGTGACGCGCCGGACGCCGGTGCCCCGTCGTCAGGCACCCGGCAGACGGCTACCACGAACGACAAGCCCGCTGCAGAGAAGCCCGCTCCGGAGAAGCCCGCCAAGGAGGCGAAGACGCCGGGCGTGGGCGACGCGGTCCGCGACGGGAAGTTCGAGTTCACCGTCACCAAGGTCGAGAAGGGCGTCGCGAAGGTCGGCGACGAGTACCTGAACGAGAAGGCGCAGGGCCAGTTCGTCCTCGTGCACATGACGGTGAAGAACATCGGCAAGGAGGCGCAGACGTTCTACGACGGCAACCAGACGCTCCGTGACACCGACGGCCGGAAGTTCGACGCCGACAGCGAGGCCGGGATCTACCTCGACGACTCGAACGCGTTCCTCACGACATCAACCCCGGCAACACGGTCAAGGGGATCGTGGTGTTCGACGTGCCGAAGGACGCGAGGCTCGAGCTGCACGACTCCGCGTTCTCGGGCGGCGTGAAGGTCTCCCTGAAGTAGCGGGCGTCGCCGCGCTCGGGCTCAGGAGAGGCCGAGCGCGGCGCGCACGTCCTTCGCGACGTCGTCGAGCCGCTGCCGCGCGACCCAGCGGGCGCGCGCGACCTGCTCGTCGTCGTCGTCCTCGCCGACGGGCACGACGACCTCGAGGTACGCCTTGACCTTCGGCTCGGTGCCCGACGGGCGCACGATCACGCGCGTCGAGTCGGCGCAGAGCCACAGCACGCCGTCGGTCGGGGGCAGCCCCTCGTACCCGTCGGCGAGGTCCGCCGTCGACGTCACGGCCGCGCCGGCGACGGTCGCGGGCGGCGTCTCGCGCAGGCGGACCATGGTGTCGTCGATCTCGCTGAGGTCCTCGAACCGGGCCGAGACCTGGTCGGTGAGGTAGAGGCCGTAGCGGCGGGCGATCGCGTCGAGCTCGGCGACGAGGCTCGATCCCTCGGCCTTGAGCCGCTGGGCGAGCTGCGCGATCACGAGCGCGGCGCTCAGGCCGTCCTTGTCGCGGACGGACTCCGGGTCGACGCAGTAGCCCAGCGCTTCCTCGTACCCGAAGACGAGGTCCTCCGTGCGGGCGATCCACTTGAACCCCGTGAGCGTCGTCGCGTGCCGCAGACCGTGCGCGGCCGCGACCCGGCCGAGCAGCCTCGACGAGACGACGGAGCTCGCGAGCACGCCGCCCGTGCCCTCGGCGCGCCGCGCCGCCTCCTCGCCCAGCAGCGCTCCCACCTCGTCGCCGTGGAGCATGCGCCAGCCCTGCGCCTGGGCGGTCTCCTTGCCACGGTACGAACCGCCCCGCGGGTCGTAGACGGCGACGGCGCACCGGTCGGCGTCGGGGTCGTTGGCGATCACGAGGTCGGCGCCCCAGTCCTGCGCGAGCGCGAGCGCGAGGTCGATGGCGCCCTTCTCCTCGGGATTCGGGAAGTCGACGGTCGGGAAGTCCGGGTCGGCCGCGGCCTGCTCGTCGACGACCGCGACGTCCGGGAAGTGCGCCTCCGCGAGGACCCGGGCGAGGACGGGGCCGCCGACGCCGTGCAGAGGCGTGGTCGCGATCCGCAGCGTGCGGTCGTCGCTGCCGTCCCACAGCCGGTGGACGGCGTCGAGGTAGGCGCGCAGGAGGTCGTCGCCGAGCGTCGTCCACCCGTCCGTCGCGACGGGGATCTCGCTGACGGGGCCGATGGCCGCGATCTGTGCGGCGATCTCGGCGTCGAACGGCGGCACGATCTGCGCGCCCTGGCCCGAGCCCTCGACGACGCGGCCGCCCAGGTACACCTTGTAGCCGTTGTCGGCGGGCGGGTTGTGGCTCGCGGTGACCATGACGCCGGCGTCGGCGCGTAGGTGGCGGACCGCGAACGCGAGCACGGGCGTCGGCAGCGGCCCCGGGAGGACGAGGGCGTCGTGCCCCGCAGCGGTGAGGACGCCCGCGGTGTCGATCGCGAAGTCCCGCGAGCGGTGCCGCGCGTCGTACCCGACGACGACGCGCGCGGCCTCCGCGGGCAGGACCTGGCTGAGGTAGCCGCCGAGCCCGGCCGCGGCGCGTCGCACGACGGCCCGGTTCATCCGGTTCGGGCCGGCCGCCATCTCGCCGCGCAGCCCCGCGGTGCCGAACTGGAGCGTCGCGGCGAAGCGGTCGACGAGCTCGGCGCGCGCCGTGTTCGCCCGGACCGTGGCACGCAGGTCGTCGGGGGTGCTCCGGGCCAGCTCGAGGAGGCCGCGGAGCTCGTCGCGGTCGACGTCGTCGACGTCGTCGGCGATCCATGCCTCGACGCGCTCGACCAGCAGGCCGTCGAGCGGGGCGTGCGGCTCGGCGACGGCGCCGGGCTCGGTGAACCGGTCGTCGTCCGCCGCGTGGACGTCGTCGGCGCGCGCGTGCGCCCGCTCGCTGAGGTGCGGCCCGGTCGCCGGGTCGGTGGGGTTGCTCATGACGTGCTCCTTCGGACCGGTGGCTTCAGACCAGGGCGACCACGGACGCCAGCAGGGCGGAGATCCGCGGCCCCGCGGCGGCGCCCGCCTCGAGCACCTCGGCGTGCGACAGCGGCTCGGGGCTGATCCCGGCGGCCAGGTTCGTGACGAGCGAGACCCCGAGCACCTCGAGACCGGCGTGGCGCGCGGCGATGGCCTCGAGGGTCGTCGACATGCCGACGAGGTCGGCGCCCATCCGCCCCGCCATGCGGACCTCGGCGGGCGTCTCGTAGTGCGGTCCGCGGAACTGGGCGTAGACGCCCTCGGGCAGGGAGGCGTCGACCGTGCGCGCGAGGTCGCGCAGGCGCGACGAGTACAGGTCGGTCAGGTCGACGAACGTCGCGCCCTCGAGCGGGCTCGTGGCCGTGAGGTTGATGTGGTCCGAGATCAGCACGGGCGTGCCCGCGGCCCAGTCGAGGTTCAGCCCGCCGCACCCGTTGGTGAGCACGACGACGCCCGCCCCGGTCGCGGCGGCCGTCCGGACGCCGTGGACGACGCGGCGGACCCCCGGCCCTCGTACAGGTGGGTGCGCGAGCCGAGGACGAGCGCGTGCTTGGGCGTGCCGTCGTCGTGCGTGGACCCCTCGATCCGGATCGAGCGCGTCGTGGCGCGGTGGCCCGCGACCGCGGGCGTGGAGAAGCCGGGGATCTCCTCGGACGGGATCTCGGCGACGGTCTCGCCGAGCAGGTCGGCGGCGCCGCCCCAGCCCGAGCCGAGGACGAGCGCGACGTCGTGCCGCTCGACGCCGGTCCGCTCGGCGATGAACGCGGCCGCCTCGCGCGCGACGTCGAAGGGGTCGGTCGCGGGGTCGTCGAGACGGTCGCCCGGGGTGGCGGCGACGGAGGAGGGGAGGTGAGAGCCATGGCACCGAGGCTAGTCGGCGCGCGATGCCTCCGCCGTCCTGGTGGGGCCGTCGGCGCGTCCGTCGAGCGCGTCCGCGGCCTGGCGGAGCGCCTCGTCCGTGAGCCGGGCGAGCGCGTCCGCGGGGCTGTCGCGCCACGCCCACTCCTCGACCGCCACGCGGAGCGCCGCGTTGACGACGGCGGCCGTCGTCCGGGTGCCCAGGCCCGGCTCGGTCTCGCCGCGGCTCACCGCGAGGGCGTCGGCGAACACGGCCTCGGCGCTGTCGTAGACGTCGAGCCAGGCGGCCCGGATCGCGGGCTCGTTCCGGGTGAGGCGGACCAGCGTGCGGACGGGCTCGGCGGACGACAAGGGCTCGTCCGGCACGGGGCTCCCGTCGGCGCGGAACCCGGCAACACCGCGGGCGCGGACGTTCGCCGCGACGGTCGCGACGCCGTCCTCGAGAAGCGGCCGGACCGCGTCCTCCTTGCGGGGAAACAGGCGCCAGAACGTCCGCAGGGACACCCCGGCGGCGCGGGCGACGTCGTCGGCGGACGTGGCCGCGACGCCGTGCAGCGCGAAGAGGCGCAGCGCCTCGTGCGCGACGCGGCGGCGCTCGGCCGCGAGCTCGGCGGCGGTACGGCGGGGCCGTCCGGGGCGGCCGGGTGTCGGGGTGCTCACAGGGCCTCCAGCTGGGTGTCGCTCGCCATCCTCCCTGATCTAGAATAGTGGCACTGCGTGACACTAACGTGGAAGGACTCACCATGAGCAGCACAGGACTCGCAGGCAAGACCGTCGTCGTCACGGGCGCCGGCTCCGGCATCGGCCGCGCGACCGCCCTCGCGTTCACCGCCGAGGGCGCCAAGGTCGTCGTCGCCGACATCGCCGCCGACCGGGCGGCCGCCGTCGTCGAGGAGATCGAGGCCGCGGGCGGCCAAGCCGTCGCCGTGACCGGGGACCTCGCGGACCAGGCCGTCGTCGACCAGGTCGTCGCGACCGCCGTCGACACGTTCGGCAGCCTCGACGTGCTCGTCAACAACGCCGGGATCATGGACCGCATGTCGGCCGCCGCGGACACCAGCGACGAGGAGTGGGACCGCGTGCTGCGCGTGAACCTCTACGCGCCGTTCCTCCTCACGCGGGCCGCCCTGCCGCACCTGCTCGCGACCGGCAAGGGCGCGATCGTCAACACCGCCTCCGAGGCGTCGCTGCGCGGGTCCGCCGCCGGGACGGCCTACACGGTCTCCAAGCACGGCGTCGCCGGGCTGACCAAGTCCCTCGCCGTCATGTACCGCGACCAGGGCGTGCGCACCAACGCGATCGCCCCCGGAGGCACCGCGACGAACATCCAGGTCGACGCCGACCCCACCGCCGGCGGACCCGCCGTCATGGGTCGGTACATGGGCAACGTCGGGCAGCCCGCCGCAGCCGAGGAGCAGGCCGCCGCGATCGTGTTCCTCGCGTCCGACGCCGCGAGCAACGTCAACGGCGTGATCCTGCCCGTCGACAACGGGTGGTCCGCGGTCTGAGGTCGCGTGCGCTGCCCGTGCCCCGTCGGCACCGCGTCGGCGGGGCACGTGCCGTCCGTGGGCCGACCGGCGTCGGTCACGCCGTGACGTTGGCGCTGTCGCCGCCGGTGGCGGCGAAGCTCGTCCCGCTGACCATCCGGGCTTCCTCGGAGGCGAGGAACACCACGAGGGGTGCGACGTCCTCGGGCTCGATCCACGGGACGCCGAGCGGGAGCTTCTTGCGCTGGGCGTCGGCCGCCGTCCGCTCGTCCTCGGCACCGTCACCGGTGGGGTCGTTGCCGCCGGTGCGGATGATCTGGGCGTAGCGGTCCTCGTGCCGGGTCAGCGCCGTGTCGATCAGGCCGGGGATCAGCGCGTTGACGGTGATGCCGTACCGGCCGAGCTCGAGGGCGGCGGACTTCATCAGCCCGATCAGGCCCCACTTCGAGGCGGAGTAGCCGCTCCCGTCGAGGGTGCCGTGCTGGCCCTGGGTGGAGGAGGTGATGATGACGCGCCCGCCACCGCGTTCGACCAGCAGGGGCGCGGCGACGCGCAGCACGTTCGCCGTGCCGGTCAGATTGATGTCGATCTGGTCGTGCCAGAGCCCGTCGCTCATCTCCAGCAGCGGAGCGAACCCTTGCACGCCCGCGTTCGCGAAGACCACGTCCACGCCGCCGAAGCGTTCGACAACCCGTGCGAAGCCGTCGCGCACGGCCGCCTTGTCCCGTTGGTCGAAGACGACCGGCAGCCACTGTCCGCAGGCCTCGTCGACGAGCTCACCCGTGCGGTCGAGGTCCTCACGGGTGGCGGGCGCGTAGTCCATCGCAGCGCTCGCGAGCCCTGCGATGTCGGCGCCGGCGACCCGGTAGCCTGCCCGCGCGAACGCGACAGCCGTCGCACGCCCGATCCCTCGTGCCGCTCCCGTCACCACGGCCACCCGACTGTCGCTCATCATGCGTCCTCTCCCCGGACCTCCCTGCTCCTCGACTCTCACACGAGCGACCGTGGTTCTGCTCGCCCGCCGAGCGGACCGCCTGGACCGAAGCGGTCCGCCGTCCCGGGCAGAATGGTCACCGTGACTTCCCAGGGACCTGACCTGCAGGCGACGCGCATCGTCATCCTCGGCGGCGGGCCGGGCGGCTACGAGGCCGCCCTCGTGGCCCGCCGGCTCGGGGCCGAGGTGACCGTCGTCGAACGGCAGGGGCTCGGCGGGTCCGCGGTCCTCACCGACGTCGTCCCGTCCAAGACGCTCATCGCGGCCGCCGAGTGGATGACGTCGACCGAGCGGGCCGCGGGCCTCGGGATCCGCTTCGGGGTGCCGGCCGCCGGGTCCGAGCCCGGGGAGAGCACGGCGCCCGGCATCAGCGTCGACCTCGCCGCCGTGAACCAGCGCGTCATGGCGCTCGCGGCCGCGCAGTCCGCCGACATCCGGGCCCGGCTCGACCGCGAGGGCGTCGTCACGCTGCTCGGCGAGGGCCGCCTCGACGGGCCCCGCCGCGTCGTCGTCCGGCCGCGGGGCGGGGAGCCCGAGGTCGTCCTCGAGGCCGACGCCGTGCTCGTGTCCGTCGGTGCGACGCCGCGCGAGCTGCCCGGTTCGCCCGCCGACGGCGAGCGGATCCTCACCTGGACCCAGCTCTACGGGCTCCAGGAGCTGCCGGAGAAGCTGATCGTCGTCGGGTCGGGCGTCACGGGCGCCGAGTTCGCGGGCGCCTACAACGCGCTGGGGGTCGACGTCACGCTCGTCTCCAGCCGCGACCGCGTGCTGCCCGGCGAGGACGCGGACGCCGCCGAGCTCCTCGAGGGCGTGTTCCGCTCGCGCGGCATGACCGTCCTGTCACGCTCGCGCGCGGCCGGGGCCGAGCGGACCGCCGACGGCGTGGCCGTGAGCCTCGCGGACGGGCGCGTCGTCGAGGGCTCGCACGTCCTCGTCGCGGTCGGGGCCATCCCGGCCACGCGCGGCATCGGGCTCGAGGAGGCCGGGGTCACGCTGACGCCGTCGGGCCACGTCGTGGTCGACAAGGTGTCGCGGACGACGGCGCGCGGCGTGTACGCGGCCGGCGACTGCACGGGCGTCCTCCCGCTCGCGTCGGTGGCGGCCATGCAGGGGCGCATCGCCATGCAGCACGTCCTGGGTGACGCGGTGAAGCCCATCCGGGTGCCCGACGTTGCCGCGAACATCTTCACGTCGCCCGAGATCGCGACCGTCGGCAAGTCCGAGGCCGCGCTCCAGGCCGCGGGGTCCAAGTACGTCACGACGACGCTGCCGCTGTCCCGCAACCCGCGCGCCAAGATGCTCGGGATGCGCGACGGCTTCGTGAAGCTCTTCGCGCACCCCGAGGCGGCGGTCGTGCTCGGCGGTGTCGTGGTCTCGCCGCGCGCCAGCGAGCTGATCTTCCCGATCACGCTCGCCGTCTCGCACCGGCTCACCGTCGACGACGTCGCCGAGGCGTTCACCGTCTACCCGTCGCTGTCCGGGTCGATCGCCGAGGTGGCGCGCATGCTCCACCACCCCGTCGACTGACCGGAAGAGCCCGGGGCTCAGTAGGCGACCGTGAACCGCACGCGGCGGTGCGCCGGCTGCTCGAGCTCGTCGACGACGGCGATGGCGAGGTCCGCGCCCGAGATCGCGGACACGCCGTCCTCGTCGGCGACGATCACGTCGCGGCCCAGCCGGTACGTGCCGCGGCGCTCGCCGGGCGCGTAGGAGCCGAAGACGGGTGCCGGGCTGACGAAGAACCAGTCGAGGTCGTCGTCCGCGGCGCGCAGGTCGTCGAGCACGCCGCCGAGGATCCTGGCCTCCGGCTTGGCCTCCTCGGGCTGGAACGCGCCGGTGTCGACGAACGCCGGGCCGTCCGCCTCGACGAGGAACGAGCCCGCACCGCCGATCACGCCGAACCGCACGCCCGCGGCACGCGCGTCGTCGGCCAGGTCGGCGGTCGCGCCGCGCAGCGCGTCGAACATGTCCCCGCGGGGCGAGAGCGCGACGACGACGACGTCCGCGCCGTCGAGGATGCGCGTCCGGTGGTCCGCGTCCCGGGCGTCGGCGGTCTCGTAGCGGACCCCGTCGTGCCCGTCGTCGGGCACGGAACGCGAGTACGAGACGACCTCGTGCCCGCGGCTCGCCGCCTCGCTCGCGATGTGGCCGCCTGCGTACCCGGTCCCGCCGAGGACGCTGATGCGCACGTGAAGTCCTTCCGTCGTGAAGATCCCTGCCACGAAAGACAGCGCGTGCCGCGGGCGATCATTCCTGCGAACGGGTCGGTGTCGGGTGAGGATGGTCACCATGCGCATCGACCTGACGTTCGACGAGGCCCGGATCCTCGCCCTCCACGGCGAGCCCCTGCCGCCCGTGCTCACCTCGCTCACCTGCGAGGATGACACGGTGTACGCGACGATCGACCTCCGCCAGGTCCCGCACCCGCCTGCGGCGCTGCGCTTCGCGGTCGCCCTCACCCCGACGGTCCGCGCGGCGCTCCGGTACGAGTCCTACGGCTCGGGCGTCCTCGAGCTCCGGGCGACCGCGACGGCCGCGGGGCTGCCCGTGCAGCGGCTCCTCGGGTTCGTCGAGGGCCCGCTGCGCGGCGCGCTCGTCAAGCAGGGCCTCCCGGCCGACGCCGTCACCATCGTCACGGGCGACGGCGACCCGCTCGTCCGGGTCCAGGTCGCCGAGGTGCTCGCCCAGCGGGCGCCGGGGCTGCACGTCACCGGGCTGACGTTCGCGGGCGGGCGGATCGTCGTCGACGGAGAGGTCGATCCGTCCTTCCGGATCGCCTGACGCGCGGGCTCAGTGCGGCGCCGCAGACGCCCCGTCGCCCGCGTCGACGGTGGGCTCCGGGGCCGCGGCCCGCCGGTCGCCGTGGCCGGGCCACCAGGCGGCGTGGCCGATGAGGGCCGTCACGGACGGCGTGAAGAACAGCGCCATGACGAACGCGGCGATCGCGATGCCGAACGAGATCGCGAAGCCCATCTGCGTGAGGGTCGCGTTCCCCGCGAGCATGAGGGAGCCGAAGGTGCCCGCGAGGATGACGCCGGCCGCGGCGACCGTCGGGCCGGCGTGCCGCACCGCCATCGCGGCCGCGTCGCGTGGCGACCTGCCCTCGCGTGCCTCCTCGCGTAGTCGGGCGACCATGAGGATGTTGTAGTCGGTCCCGAGCGCGACGACGAAGAGGTACATGATGACCGGCAGGATGAAGATCAGGCCGGGCTCGGAGCCGAACACCTGGAAGACCAGCACCGTCGCGCCGAGCGTCGCGGCGAAGCCGAGCCCGACCGACGCGATGAGGTACCACGGCGCCACGACGCTGCGCAGCATCAGGCCCAGGATGAGCATGATGATGAGCGCGGCGACGGGGAACACCACCGTGTAGTCGTGGTTGACCGCGGCCTGGATATCGACGAAGACCGACGTGATCCCGCCCACGACCGCGGAGGTCCCCGCCGGCGCGGCGTCGTGGGCGGTGTCGCGCAGCGGCCCCTTCACGGTCTGGATCGCGGCGTGGGACGAGGGGTCGTCCTTGAGCGTCACCGAGAAGTCCGCCACCGACTTGTCGGCCGAGAGCTGGGGCTGGGCGACCTCACCGACCCCGGGCACCTGCGCGAGCGCGTCGCCGAACGCGGAGACCTCGGCCGTGTCCAGGGGGCGCCGTCGTCCGAGCGCAGGAACACGCTCGACGGCTCGGTCGAGCCCGCGGGCAGGCTCGTGAGCAGCACGTCCTGGTACACGGTCGACTCGGCGTTCGACGCCGTCGAGCCCGCGCTCAGGTCGAAGTTCGAGGAGAAGCCGAAGGCGAAGAGGGCGAGCACCACCATGACGCCGCCGGACGCGAGCGCGAACCGCCCCGGTCGACGGCCCATCGCGTCGCCGATCGCCGCGAACCGGGCGCCCGTGGGCTCGGTCTTCCACGCCTTCGACGGCCAGAACACCTTCGTGCCCAGCAGCGACACGACCGCCGGGACGAGCGTGAGACCCGCCAACAGCGTGACCGCGACGGCGATGGCGAGCGCCGGGCCGAGCGACTTGAACAGCCCGAGCGTCGACAGGGTCAGGACGAGGAACGCCACGATGACGGCTCCTGCGGCTGACGTGATCGCCTCGCCGACGCGCGCCACGGCGGAGATCATCGCGGTCTTCGGGTCGTCGCCGGCCCGGAGCCTCTCCCGGTACCGGAACATGAGGAACAGGATGTAGTCGGTGCCGACGCCGAACAGCACGACGATGAGCAGGGCGGTGACCGAGCTGTCGATCTTGAGGTCGAACGCCTCGGCCGCCCAGCCGATCAGGCCGGTGGCGATCTGGGAGACGGCGCCGATCACCACGATCGGCAGGAGCGCGATGATCGGGCTGCGGAAGATCACGAGCAGCAGGACGAGGATCAGCAGGATCGTGGCGATGCCGATGATCGCCGACGCGCGGTCGCCGGACGCCTGCGAGTCCAGCTGCTGGGCCGCGCTGCCGGTGATGCCGGCGCGCAGGTCGGTGCCCTCGACCTGCGGGGCGAGGGCGTCGCGCAGGGCCTTGACCGCGTCGGTCTGGGACGTGTCGGAGGGGCTGGTGACGTCCGGCATGACGACGGGGGCGATCTGGACGAGGCCGTTCCCCGAGACGGGCGTGACGGCGATCGTCGTGACGTCGTCGATCTTCGCGGCCTGGAGGTCGTCGACGATCGACGCGACCTTGGCCTGGTCGGCGTCGGTGAGCTTGCCGCCGTCCTCCCGTGCGAACACGATGATCGCGGCCGGGGTCTGCGCCTGCGGGAACGCCGCCTGCTGGATTTCCTGTGCCTGGATCGACTCGTAGTGGCTGGGCAGGAAGCTGGCCTCGTCGGTCGTGGCCGTGAGCTTCGGGGCGAGGCCGACGATCGCGACGGCCGCCACGAGCCAGACGCCGATCACCCACCAGGGTCGACGCACGACGAGGCGGCCGAGGGCTGCGAACACAGGGATGCTCCGATCGTGGGCACCGGGCTTGTGGTCCGCGACGTCGTTGTCGACCGGCAAGCTGTTGACCCGTCGAACACTAGACGACGACGTCGGGAGCTTCCAGCGCGGGCTCAGGCCTCGCCGTCGGCGATCCGCACCAGGGCGGGGAGCGCGTCGGCGAAGGCGGGGAGCAGGGGAGCGCGTCCAGCTCGGCGAGCGCGACCCAGCGCACCTCGATCCCCTCCGGGTCGGTCGCGCGCGGGTCGACGTGCGCCCCGGCGCGTTCGCGTCCGACGACCGTGGTGTAGGACCAGGGGCCGTGGTCGAGGACGTGCGTCCCGACGACGTCGACGTCCCCGGGGCCGATCCCGGCCTCCTCCTGGGCCTCGCGCAGACCGCCGTCGACCGCGGTCTCCCCGGTCGCGACGGCGCCGCCCGGGATGCCCCAGGTGCCGCCCTGGTCGGACCAGACGGCGCGGTGCTGGAGCGCGACGTGCGTCACGGGCGTGCCGCGCTCGCCGCGGGCGAGGAACAGCCCGCCGGCGCCGTGGAGCCCCCAGTGGCGATGGTCGCCGCACGTGACCCAGCCGTCACCCGGCTGGCGGTGGAGGAGGTGGCGGGGCGGTGCGTCGGGAGATCGGGTGTCGTCGGGCACGTTCCCACCCTAGGGGCCGGGCGGCTCCTCGTGGGGCGGGGCGGCGAGGTCGGCGAGCACCACGGCGACCAGGTCGTCGAGCGGGCGCCTGCTGTCGAGCTCGAGGCGGGGGTCCGTCCACGGCGCGACCTCGCCCTCGAGCCGGACGACGTCCGCCCAGGTGGGCTCGGGGAAGCCGGGCAGGTCGCGACGTCGTCCCTCGAGGCGTGCCCGGTGCAGGGCGGGGTCAGGGCAGACGACCTCGACGAACCGCAGCCGCGCCCCCGTGCGGGCGGCGAGCGCGCGCCACTGGTCGCGGGCCGGGGCGGCGGCGCTCTTGCCGCTGCCCGGGAGCCCGGCAAGCGCCACGAGCAGGGCCGACTCCGAGGCTCTCGCGCTCATCGCCGTGGCCCGCCGGTCGCCGTCACCCGCCCTGGGTCGTCGTCAGTCGACGATCTCGCAGATGACCGTGCCGGAGCTGACGCCCGCGCCGACCGTGGCGCTGAGCGACCGGACGGTGCCCGAGCGGTGCGCGACGAGCGGCTGCTCCATCTTCATGGCCTCGAGCACGACGACGAGGTCGCCGGCCTCGACGACGGCGCCGTCCTCGACGGCGACCTTGACGATGGTGCCCTGCATGGGCGACGTGAGCGACGTGCTGCTGGCCGCGGGGCCGGCCTTGGCGCCGTTCCGGCGCGCGGGACGGCGGGCGGCGTTCGCGGTCCGGGCGCGCGACCCGACCATGCCGAGGCCGGCCGGGATGACGACCTCGAGGCGCTTGCCCGCGACCTCGACGACGACGCGCTCGGTGAGCGGCTCGTTCTCCTCCTGCTCGGCGGGCGCGGCCGGCGTGGCGGGCGCGAGCGAAGCGAGGCGGTCGGCGAAGCCGGTCTCGATCCAGCGCGTGTGCACGGTGAACGGCTCGTCGTCGTTCGCCGGGACGAACTCCGGCGCCTCGAGCACCGCCCGGTGGAACGGCACGACCGTCGGGATGCCCTCGACCTCGAGCTCGGCGAGCGCGCGTCGGGCCCGCTCGACGGCCTGGCGGCGGGTCGCGCCGGTGACGATGAGCTTCGCGATCATCGAGTCGAACGCGCCCGAGACGGTGTCGCCCTCGACGACGCCCGAGTCGACGCGCACGCCCGGCCCGCTCGGGAAGCGCAGCTTCGTGACCTTGCCGGGGGCGGGCAGGAAGTTCGCGGCCGGGTCCTCGCCGTTGATGCGGAACTCGATCGAGTGGCCCCGCGGCTCGGTCCGGTCGTAGCCGAGGGGCTCGCCCGCGGCGATCCGGAGCTGCTCGCGCACGAGGTCGATGCCCGTGACCTCTTCGGAGACCGGGTGCTCGACCTGGAGGCGCGTGTTGACCTCGAGGAACGACAGCGTGCCGTCGAGGCCCACGAGGAACTCGCACGTGCCCGCGCCGACGTAGCCGGCCTCGGACAGGATCGCCTTGGACGCGCGGTCCAGCTCGGCCTCCTGCTCCGGCGTGAGGTACGGCGCGGGCGCCTCCTCGACGAGCTTCTGGTGGCGGCGCTGCAGCGAGCAGTCGCGCGTCGACACGACGACGACGGTCCCGTGCTCGTCGGCGAGGCACTGGGTCTCGACGTGCCGCGGACGGTCGAGGTAGCGCTCGACGAAGCACTCGCCGCGACCGAACGCTGCGGTGGCCTCGCGGACCGCGGAGTCGTACAGCTCGTCGATCTCGTCCTCGGTGCGGGCGACCTTGAGGCCGCGCCCGCCGCCGCCGAACGCGGCCTTGATGGCGATGGGGAGCCCGTGCTCGGCGGCGAAGGCGCGGACCTCCGCGGCGCTCTCGACCGGGTCGGACGTCCCGGGGACGAGGGTGCGCCGGCGCGCTGCGCGATGTGGCGGGCGCTGACCTTGTCGCCGAGCGACGCGATCGCGGCGGGCGGCGGGCCCACCCAGACGAGTCCGGCGTCGATCACGGCCTGCGCGAACTCGGCGTTCTCCGACAGGAAGCCGTAGCCGGGGTGCACGGCGTCGGCGCCGGCACGGCGCGCGACGTCGAGCAGCTTCGCCTGGTCGAGGTACGTCTCCTGGGCGCGGGCACCGCCGAGGGCGTACGCCTCGGTCGCGAGGTGGACGTGCGGCGCGTCGCGGTCCTGGTCGGCGTAGACGGCGACGGACGCGATCCCGGCGTCGGTGCAGGCCCGCGCCACACGGACGGCGATCTCGCCGCGGTTCGCGATGAGGACCTTCGTCACGGCACGGGTGGCGGCGGCGGACACGTCAGGCGGAGTGGGCACGGCTTACCGTAACGCGCGCCCGACGGCGGATCGGGGCTGTGCGGGCACCGCCGGGCAAGATTGGCGAAGGTTCCAAGGGCGCCCGACGTGCTTTGTAGGCTCCCACGAACGCGGGCCGCGCAGAGGGCGTCGAGGGTCGCGTGCGTTGTGGTGGCCCGACAATGGACGCCCCTGTTCAGCCCGCCGCGAGCCGGATCAGCACGAGCATCTCGTCGACGGTCAGGACGCGCTCCAGAGGTCCGTCCACACGACGCCGCGCGCGAGCAGGAGCCGGCGCAGCGTGGGCAGGCTCAGCCCGACGACGCCGTGGTGGTCGCCGTCGACCCGCTCGACGAACGCCCCGCCGAGCCCGTCGATCGTGAACGCCCCGGCGACGTGCAGGGGCTCGCCCGTCGCCACGTACGCGTCGATCTCCGCGTCCGTCACGTCCGCGAACGTCACGGACGTCGAGCTCGTCTCGCCCAGCTCGTGCGGCCGGTCGCCGGGTACTGGCCCGGGTGCCGCCAGGTCCCGGGCCCGGTCGCCGTCGTCGCGCAGGTCGACCAGCCAGTGCCCGGTGTGCAGGACGCCGGTCCGGCCGCGCATCGCGCGCCAGCGGTCACGCGCCTCGCCCGGCGACGCGGGCTTGCCGAGCACCTCGCCGTCGAGCTCGAGCATCGAGTCGCAACCGAGGACGAGGTCGGGCGCCGGGTCCTTGCCACCGCCCCGCACCCGCCCGACGACGTCCCTCGCCTTGGCGCGCGCGAGGACGAGGACGGCGTCGGCGGGGGAGAGCGGCCCGTCCGCGCGGGCGGCGTCGAGCACGGCGGGCTCGTCGACGCCCGACACGAGCACCTCGGGCTCGACGCCCGCGGCCCGCAGCGTGGTGAGGCGGGCGGGCGACGCGGACGCGAGCAGGAGGCTCAGCGTGCTCACGGGCCTCAGGCCTGCCGGGCGAGCTCGTCGGTGAGGACGCTGAGCGGCACGCTGCCGAGCGCGAGGGCGCGGGAGTGGAACGTCTTGAGGTCGAAGTCCTCGCCCCGCGCCTCGGCCCCGGCCTTGGACGCGTCGCGGGCCTCCTCCCACAGGCGCTGCCCGATCTTGTACGACGGCGCCTGCCCGGGCCAGCCCAGGTACCGGTTGTACTCGAACCGGATGAAGCCCTCGGGCATGTTGACGTTGCTCTTGAGGAACGTCCACGCCTTGTCGGCGTCCCAGGTGCCGCCGCCCCACTCGGCCGGCGCGGGCAGCCCGAGGTGCACCCCGAGGTCGAACACGACGCGCGCGGCGCGCATGCGCTGGCCGTCGAGCATGCCGAGGCGGTCGCCCGGGTCGTCGAGGTAGCCGAGGTGCTCCATGAGCCGCTCCGCGTACAGGGCCCAGCCCTCGCCGTGGCCCGAGACCCAGCAGCCGAGGCGACGCCAGTCGTTGAGGACGCCGCGCTGCGCGGCTGCCTGCCCGAACTGGAGGTGGTGGCCGGGGACGCCCTCGTGGTAGACGGTCGTCTTCTCGCGCCAGGTCCCGAACTCGGTCACGCCCGGGGGCACGGACCACCACATGCGGCCCGGCCGGGACAGGTCGTCCGACGGCGGCGTGTAGTAGATGCCGCCCGTCTGGGTCGGGGCGATGCGGCACTCGAGCGTGCGCAGCGCCTCGGGGATGTCGAACTGGGTGCCGTTGAGGGCCTCGACAGCGGCGTCCGAGGTCTCCTGCATCCAGGCGCGCAGCGCGTCGGTGCCGCGGACGATCCGGGCGGGGTCGGCGTCGAGCGTCTCGACGGCGTCGGCGACGGTCGCGCCCGGGCCGGCGATCTCGCGGGCCACAGCCTCCTGCTCGGCGACGACCCGCGCGAGCTCCTCGAGGCCCCACCGGTACGTCTCCTCGAGGTCGACGGCAGCACCGAGGAAGTAGCGGGAGTCGCGCGCGTACCGCTCGCGCCCGACGGCGTCCTCCGCGCGGGCGACGAGCGCGAGCTCCGACTCGAGGAAGTCGGCGAGCGTCGCGTACGCCTCACGGGCGGCGGTGGCACCGAGCTCGAGGTCGCGGCGCACGAGCGAGCACGCGGCCGACTCGTCGAGGACGGCGTCGGCCTCCTTGCCGTGCACGAGCGCCGTGAAGAAGGACTCGTCGCCCGCGAGCTCGCGGGCCTGGTCGATGCCCTCGCGGACCTGGCGGACAGCGGGGACGTTGCCGGCAGCGATCCCGGCCCGCAGCGTCTCGACGTACCCGGCCATCGCCCCCGGCAGCCCGTTCAGGCGGGCGCCGACGTTCTCCCAGTCCTCCGTCGTCGCGGTGGGCATGAGGTCGAGGATGTCGCGGAGCGCCTGCAGCGGGGATGCGATGACGTTGAGGTCGGAGAGGTCGTCGCCGGCCTCGTGCTTCTCGAGGTCGAGGCCGAGGCGCTCGCGCATCGCGGCGACGGTGACCCGGTCGACGTCGTCGAGCGGCGCGGCGGCAGCAGCCGCCTCGACGTCCCGCAGCGCGGCCCGCGTCGCGTCGGCGCGCGCGGCGTGTCCGGCGGGGGACAGGTCGGGCAGCTCGTGGTCGTGGCCCTTGATGCCCACCTCGGTCGCGAAGAGGGGCTGGAGCCGCGCCATGGTCTGCACGTAGGCGTTCGCGACCGCGTCGATCGCGGTCGGCTCGCGCGTCGCTGCGGGCGTGGATGAGGGGTCGCCCGCGGTGCCGGGCGTCGTCGCTGTGGTCACCCGAGCAGGCTACCGGGTGGTACGCACACGCCGGCCGCGGGCGAGCGGGAGGGCGGCCGCGGCACCGTCCGTTCACCTCCCGGACGGAGACGTTCGTGTCGCGGTCACGCCCGGGCCACGGTCGCGACACCCCGTCTCCCTAGCGTCACGGCCGTGACCAGCACCATCGAACAGCCCGCTGCATCCGTCGCCGCGCCCGACAGCGCTCATCGCGTCGTGGCCGTCGTGCCCGCGCGCGGCGGCTCCGTCGGGGTGCCGCGCAAGAACCTCGAGCAGGTCGGGGCGTCCCCCTCGTGGAGCGCGCCGTCCGCGCCGCCCTGGCCGCGCCGTCCGTCGACCTCGTGGTCGTCTCGACCGACGACGACGAGATCGCCGCGGTCGCCACGGCCGCCGGCGCGCGCGTCGTGCAGCGCCCGGCCGCCATCGCCGGCAGCACCGCGAGCTCCGAGGCCGCCGTCCTGCACGCGCTCGACGTGATCGGGTGGCCCGACCCTGTCGTGACCGTGCTCGTCCAGTGCACGTCGCCGTTCATCGACCCCGACGACGTCGACGTGGCCGTGCGCCGCGTCCTTGCCCGGATCGAGGACGGCTCCGGCCCCGACGTGGTGCTCTCGGTGGCGGCGACCCACGAGTTCTGGTGGCGCACCGACGACGACGCCGTGCGCGCCGTCGGGCACAGCGTCCTGCACCGCCCGCGCCGCCAGGACCGCGACCCGCACTACCGCGAGACGGGCGCCTTCTACGCCATGCGCACGTCGGGCCTGCGGGCGACCGGGCGCCGGTTCTTCGGCGAGATCGGTCTGCACCTCGTCGACCCGCGGACCGCGATCGAGATCGACGACGCCCACGAGCTGTGGCTCGCGCGCCGCCTCGCGGGCGTCCTGCCGACGCCGTCGTGGGACGAGCCCGTGGACGTCGACGCGATCGTCACGGACTTCGACGGCGTGCACACCGACGACCGGGCCTGGATCACCGCGGACGGCACCGAGCACGTGGCCGTGCACCGCGGTGACGGCCTCGGCGTCGCGGCCCTGCGGACCGCCGGCGTCCCCGTGCTCGTCCTGTCGACCGAGCGGGACGGCGTCGTCGCGGCGCGCGCCCGCAAGCTCGGCGTCGACGTGCTGCACGGCGTCGACGACAAGGAGGCCGCGCTGCGCGAGTGGCTGTCGGTCAACCGGCTCGACCCCGCGCGCGTCGCCTACCTCGGCAACGACGTCAACGACCTGCCCGCCCTGCGGCTCGTCGGCTGGCCGCTCGCCGTCGCCGACGCGCGCGACGAGGTCCGGTCCGTCGCCCGGCGGGTCCTGGCGCGCCCCGGCGGCCACGGCGCCGTCCGCGAGCTCGCCGAGCTCGTGCTCGCGGCCCGCGGCGAGCCGGGCCTGGGCGAGAACGACGCGCCCGCCGCCACCCGCGTGACGCGCAAACCCGTGTCCCCCTTGAGCCGACGCACACCGCGTCGCACCTCGTCTCCACCCGCACGACCCGCTCCACCACCGGAAGGAACACCATGAACGCGCAGGTGACCGAGAGCACCGCCCCCGCCGTCGAGATCGGCGACCTCGTCGTCGGCGACGGCCGACCCGTCTACGTCATCGGCGAGATCGGGATCAACCACAACGGCGACCCCGACATCGCGCGCCGGCTCATCGACGTCGCCGCCGAGGCGGGTGTCCAGGCCGTGAAGTTCCAGAAGCGGACCCCGAGCTCGCGGTGCCCCCGGAGCAGCGGGACGTCATGCGCCAGACGCCCTGGGGCGAGATGACGTACCTCGAGTACAAGCACCGCGTCGAGCTCGACCGCGGCTCGTACGAGAAGATCGCCCAGCACGCCGCCGACCGCGGCCTGCAGTGGTTCGCCTCCCCGTGGGACGTGCCGAGCGTCGAGTTCCTCGAGGACCTGGGCGTCGTGACGCACAAGATCGCGTCGGCGTCCGTGACGGACAAGGAGCTGCTCCGCGCGCTCGCCGAGACGGGCAAGCCGATCATCCTGTCGACGGGCATGTCGACGCTCGAGCAGGTCGACGAGGCGGTGGAGATCCTCGGCACGGACAAGCTCGTCATCCTGCACGCCACCTCGACGTACCCGCTGCCGCCCGAGGAGACGAACCTGCGGGTCATCGAGACCCTGCGCGCGCGCTACGGCGTGCCGATCGGGTACTCGGGCCACGAGCGCGGCCTGCAGATCTCGATCGCCGCGGTCGCGCTCGGCGCGGTCGCGGTCGAGCGGCACATCACGCTCGACCGCACCATGTGGGGCTCGGACCACGCGTCGTCGCTCGAGCCGCAGGGCCTGCAGCACCTCGTGCGCGACATCCGCATCCTCGAGCAGGCCATGGGCGACGGGGTCAAGCGCGTCATGCCCGGCGAGGTCGCGCCCATGCAGCGCCTGCGCCGCGTGACCGACTGACCCGCGGGCCGAGAGAGCTCCCGAGGTGATCGCACGCGACCCGGGCGCGGCCGAGAGGCACGCGCTCGCCCTCGCCGAGTCCCCGCTCCAGCTCCTCATGACCGTCGAGGCGGTCGACGCCGGGCACGTGCGCGGCCCGGTGGCCGTGCACGCCCGGCGTGGCGTGCCGGGGCTCGAGGACGCGGTCCGCGCGTTCGGGACGTTGCCGCTGCCCCCGACCGTGGACCTCGAGGTCCGCGGCCGGGTGCGGTCGACGTCGGCCGGCCTCGGTGCGACGACCCTCGTCCTGGGCGACGCGTTCTCGGGCCGCGCGCAGGCGCTGCTCGCGGCTCGGGACCGGTGGACGGGCGCGGCGGGTGCGGCCTGCCGGGTCGTCGTCGTCGACGACGGCCTCGCGACCGCGCACCTCGCGCGCGTGCTCGCGTCGCCCGACCGCCGGCCCCTGGTCCGGCTCGGGACGCCCCCGACTCCCCGCCGCGACGCGCTTGGGCTCGCCGCCCGCGACGGCCTGCTGCGACGGGCCGAGCTCGGGCGGCTGCGCCTCGTGACCGCGTTCGAGCCGCCGCACGACGTGCGCGACGCCCTCGAGCGTGCGGGCGTCCGCATCGCGCGCGCCCGTCTGCAGTGGGCGGTCCGGGTCGCGCCCGCTGTGGCAGGGCGGATCGGCGAGCCGGTCGTGGTCGTGGGGTCGGCGCTCGTCGTCGACGGGCTGCTGCGTCGCGAGCCGTACCTCGCGTGGGTCCGGGCGCAGGCGCAGCACGGCAGGGTCCGGTACCTGCCGCACCGGCGTGAGCACGCGGGGGTGCTCGCCCACGTGGCCGCGATCCCGGGTGTCGTCGTCGACCGGGCGGGACTGCCGATCGAGCTGCGGTTGGCCGGCCTGCGCCCGCCGCAGCGGGTCGCGGCCCTGCCGACGTCGGCGATCGCGCTGCTGCCCGCGACCCTCGCGCCGGGGTGCGGCTCGACGCGACGGTCCCCGAGGCCGGCTGGTGGGCGCCCGGCGTCGACGACGACCTGCGCGAGCACCTCGTGAGCATCGTCCGGGCCGCCGGGTGACGGGCGGCTCGGCATGACCGCACGCGTCCTCGCCGTCGCCGACTCCGACTCGTACCTCAAGTGGGCGGCGGCGACGCTCGACGGGCTGGGCGACGGATTCTCCGGCCGCCTCGTGCTCGTCGCGTCGCCCGTGCTCCCGTCGGACGCGCAGGTCGCCGCCGCGGTCGGGGAGACCGCGCCGGCACCGCCCGCCGTCCAGCGCATCGGGGGCTCGTCCGGCGGCTACGGCGCGACCCGCCGGACGTGCTCCTCGTCGCCTGCACCGGCCCGACGGCGCGCGTCGTCCTCGCTCTCGCGGGTCGGGTCCGGCCGCGGCCGGTGACCGTCGTCGGGCTGCCGGGGTGGGCGCTGCCGGTGTCGTCCCAGGCGGTCGCGCTGCGCCGCGGCGCCGACCTTTTCGTGGCCCACTCGCGCGCGGAGCGCGAGGCGTTCGAGCCCGTCACCGCGCGGCTTGCGCCGGGGACGCAGGTCGTCCTGTCCCGGCTGCCGTTCCTGCCGCCGCCGGCCGCCGGGGAGGTCGCCGGGACGGACGGGCCCGACGGCGGACGGCCCCCGGTCCGCCGGGTCGTCTTCGCGCCGCAGGCCCTGGTCCCGGCGTCGCGCCCCGACCGGGAGCGCCTGGTCGACGGCCTCGTCGGGATCGCCGAGGCCGGCTACGAGGTCGTCGTGAAGCTCCGGGGCCGGGACGTCGAACGGCAGACCCACGACGAGCGCTGGCCCTTCGACGAGCTCGCCGCAGCCCGGCCCGGCGGGGCCCCGGGGCTCCGCTTCGAGACGGGGCCGTTGGCGCCCTGGCTCGGACCGGGCACGGCGCTCGTGACGGTGAGCTCGACGGCCGCGCTCGAGGCGCTCGCGGCCGGGGTCCCGGTCGCGCTCGTCGACGACTTCGGCGTGCGCGACGAGCTCATCAACACCGCGTTCCGGGGGAGCGGGCTCCTCGTCGGGCTCGCCGACCTCCCCGCCGTGCTGGCCGCGGGCGGTCCGGTCGCCGACGGCGACTGGCTCGACGCCCACGGGCTCCACGCGACCCCGTCCGAGCTCCCGGCGGCGCTCCGCGCGGCGCTCGACGCCACCCACGGCGCGGGTGCCGGGGCCCCGGGGCCCCCGGGCTGCGAGGCCCGGCGGACCTGCGCGCCCTCGCGCGGCTGCTCGCGCCCGCACCGGTCGCGCAATCCGTTCGTCGGTGCTGACGCCGGGTGCTAGACATGCGTCCATGACCGACGAGAACCCCCGCGACCAGGCGCCCCGCGTCGTCTCCGCGAGCCGGACCGTGAGCGCACCGGCCGACGTGATCTTCGAGCTCATCGCCGACCCCGCGCAGCAGCCGCGCTGGGACGGCAACGACAACCTCGCCGAGGCGGCCCCGGGTCAGCGGGTGCGGCAGGTGGGCGACGTGTTCGTCATGGGCCTCACGACGGGTGCGGCCCGTGAGAACCACGTCGTGGAGCTCGAGGAGGGGCGCCGGGTCGCCTGGATGCCGGCCGAGCCGGGCGGTGAGCCCATCGGCCAGCTGTGGCGCTGGGAGCTCGAGCCCGCGGGCCCGGGCGCGACGACCGTCACCCACACGTACGACTGGACGCGGCTCACCGACACCAAGCGCCTCGTCCGGGCCCGCTCGACGACGTCCGACCGGCTCCAAGCGTCGGTGGACCGCCTCGCGGAGCTCGCCGAGAACGAGGCATGACGTCCGACGCGCTCGTCGAGCGCCTCCGCGCCGCAGGCTGCGTGTTCGCGGAGGAGGAGGCCGCGGTGCTGGTCGAGGCGGCCGCCGGGTCCGAGGCCCTGCTCGACGCGCTGGCCGCCCGGCGGGTCGCGGGCGAGCCCCTCGAGCTGGTCGTCGGGCGCGTCGACTTCGACGGCCTGCGCCTGGCGGTCGCGCCGGGCGTGTTCGTCCCACGACAGCGGACGGCGCTGCTCGCCGACGAGGCCGCGCTCCTCGCCGCCGACGTCGAGCGTGGGGGCCGTGCGCCCGTCGTCGTGGACCTGTGCTGCGGCGTCGGTGCGGTGGGCGCGGTGGTCGCCGCGCGGGTCCCCGGGGCTCAGGTGCACGCGGCCGACGTCGACCGCGCCGCCGTGGAGGTCGCCCGGAGGAACCTGCCGCAGGCCCGGGTGACGGCGGGCGACCTGTTCGACGCCCTCGACGACGCGATCCGTGGCGCCGTCGACGTCCTCGCCGCGAACGCGCCCTACGTCCCGACGGAGGCGATCGCGACGATGCCGCCCGAGGCGCGCCTCTTCGAGGACGCGGTCGCGCTCGACGGCGGGGCCGACGGGCTCGACGTCCAGCGACGGATCCTCGCGGACGCCCCCGCGTGGCTCGGACCGGGCGGGGCCGTGCTGATCGAGACCTCCGAGCGCCAGGCCGCGGCGAGCGCCGGCGCGTTCCGTGCCGCGGGGCTCGCGGACGTCCGGGTCGTCCGCGACGACGAGCGCGACGCGACCGTCGTCGTCGGGCGCAGTCCCGCCTGAGCGCCGTCCGGCCCGTCAGGCCCGCCGGAGCCGGTCGACCAGCGGCCAGTCCTGCCACCCGCTGGGGAGCACCGCGTGGCACGCGAGCAGCACCCGGCCACGGACGCCCTGGCGCCACTGCACGGTCCGCACGGCGCGTTCGCCCGCCGCCCGCACGGCGTCTGCCGTCGGACCCGGCGGGTGTCCCGCCACGGCGACCCGGGCACGGAACGCCGGGGTCGCCGTCGTGCGCGCGAGCGGGCGCTCGCCGGGGGCACGGCCGCGAGCTCGACGACCCGGTCGACGATGCGCCGGGCCGGCGGGCGGGGGTCGTCGTCGCCGACGAACCAGTCCCGCAGCCACGCGGGGTCGGGCTCGGGCAGCTCCGCGTCCGGTCCGTCGAGGACGTCGAGGGTCCGCACGAGACCCGACGGCAGCAGCACGTGGTTGCCGAGGCTCTCGTGGACGCCGAGGTCCGCGACGAACACGGTCCGGACCCCGGCGCCCACCGCCTCCAGCCCCGCCGTCGACGACACGGTCAGGACCACGTCGGCGGACCGCAGCAGCTCCGGGAACGGCTCGTACATGATCTCGAGGTTCGGCGGCAGGTCGACGCCGCCTAGGAGCTCGGCGGGGTGGTGGCGGACGGTCCGGAACGGGTCCTCGTCCGGCCGGTGCCGCGGCTTGACCAGCACCCGGCGCTCGGGGTGCCGGCGGGCGTGCTCGACGAGCCGCCCGTACAGGTAGTCGCGGTCCGCGCGCGACGCCGGGACGGCCGGCTGGTCGGCGAACAGGACCGTGCGCACCGGCCCGCGGCGGGGAGAGGCGGGCTGCCCCGGCAGCAGGGGCAGGCCCGAGAGCACGAGGTTGTCGGTCGGCAGCCCGAGCTGGGCGCCGGCGGCCTGGAACGTCCGCAGGTCCTCGCGCGAGTTCACCGCGACGACGTCCGACGCGAAACGCTCGAGGTACCCCGCGACGAGCTTCTCGACGATCACCCCGACCCAGCCCGTCACGACGACGGGACGCGCCACGGACGGGTCGCTGTCCGCCGGGTCCGTGCCCGCCGGGTCCGTGCCCGCCGCGACGTCCTGGACGAACCGCGACGTGAGCGGCCCCTGCAGCGCGAGGACGAGCGCGCCCGCCCCGGCCGCGCGGCGGACCAGCGCGGCCCACGGCGCCCGCTCGACGTCGACCCCGAGGTCGCGCTCGAGCTCGGGCGTGACGAAGCTCCGCACGTCCGACGGCGCCGCGTACCGGCACTCCCAGCCGCGCGCGGCCAGCTCCGCCCCCACGGTGGCGGCCCACCGGAGCTGCGAGTCGTAGGCCACCAGCAGCAGGGCCGTGGCCGGGCGGTTCGTCACTGAGCTCGCCTCCATCCGGTGTTCTCCACCACGTTCGTCCTCCTTCACGTCCGGTGCTCCGTCCTCGCGTGCCGCGACACCCCGCGCAGGAACCCGACGCCCCACGCGACGTGCATGACGACGAGGACCACGGGCAGCCGGAGCTTGACCGCCGGCGGCTCGCGCAGGCCCGCATGGGCGCTCGCGGTGAGGACGACGAGCGCGTACAGCAGGGGCGCGAGCAGGGCGAGCCCGAGCCAGGCGGTGGGCGCCGGGGGACGAGGGCGTCCACGAGCCCGACGACGCCGAGCACCAGCGACGCGACCAGCCCCAGGACCAGGGCCGGGGGTGCGAGGTAGCGCAGGGACGCCGTCGTCGGGTGCCGGCGGACGATCTCCCGGCGCCACATCCCGGTGCGCCAGAACTGGCGCGCGAGGTCCCGCACGGTGCGGCGCGGGTGGTAGACGACCTGCAGCCCGGGGTCGAACCAGACGAGCCCGCCGCCCGCGCGGATCCGGCGGTTGAGGTCCCAGTCCTCGGCGCGCACGAGCGTCGGGTCGTACCCTCCGACCCGCTCGAGCGACGTGCGGCGGAACACCCCGAGGTAGACGGTCTGTGCCGGGCCGGCCTCGCCGCCCGTGTGGAACGAGGTCGCGCCGATGCCCGCCGGGTGCGCCATCGCCCGGGCGACGGCGCTCTGGAACGGGGTGCGGCCGACGGGGACCATCATCCCGCCGACGACGTCCGCGCCCGTCCGTTCCATGACCCGCACCGCCTGCCGCACGTAGCCGACGGGGAGCACCGCGTGGCCGTCGAACCGGACGATGATGTCGGCGTCGTCGGACGTGGGCATCGCCGCGACCCGCTCGACCGCGAGGTTGAGCCCTTCGCTGCGGGAGCCCGACGGGTTGTCGACGACGTGGACGCGCGGGTCGCGCGCAGCGAGCTCGTCGGCGATCTCGCGGGTCCGGTCGTGCGACGGCCCGACCGCGAGGACGACGTCGAGGGGGCCCGTCCAGGTCTGGTCGAGGACTGCGTCGACGGCGGTGCGCAGGTAGCGCTCCTCGTCGCGCACGACCGCGACCGCCACGACGTGCGGCGGCGTGCGCGCCGGGTCGCGCTCGCGCCGGGGGCGCCTCGCAGGGCCGGTGGTAGCGGCACCGGTGGTGGCGGCGCCGGCCCGGTCGGCGCCGTCGGGCGCCGCACGGGTCGTGGCGAGCTCGGTCATCACCGGTGACGGTAGGGACGCCCGGTGCCGGGCGGTCGGCGCCCGGACGGACGCGCGGGGAACGCTGGGTGAACGGGCGACGACCTGCTTGACCCTCCCCTCGGGGGAGGGTCGAGAACAGAGCCATGACCACCACCGGAGCACGTACCGACCTGTCCACCGACGACACCGGACGACTGCCCGCGCCGCCGTGGCGCGCCCTCCCCGTGCTGCTCGCCGGGACGTTCCTCGTCGTCCTCGACTTCTTCGGGGTGAACGTCGCGCTGCCGTCTCTCGCGGCCGAGCTCGACGCCGGCCCGAGCGCGATCGTGTGGGTCGTCGCCGGGTTCGCGCTCGCGATGGCCGCCACCCAGCTCCTCGCGGGGCGGCTCGGCGACCACGTCGGCCACCGCCGCGGGTTCGTCGTCGGCCTGACGGTCTTCACCGCGGCGTCCTTCGTGTGCGCGGCGGCCCCCGGCGCGACGGTGCTCGTCGTCTCGCGCGTCGTGCAGGGCGTCGGTGCCGCGTTCATCGGCACGAGCGTCCTGTCGATCGTGGGCGTGAGCTTCGCCGGCGCGGCGCGCGCCCGGGCGCTCGCCTGGTACGGCGCCGTGCTGGGCGTCGCGGCCGCGGGCGGCCAGCTCGTGGGCGGAGCCCTCATCGCCGCGGACGTCGCCGGCCTGGGCTGGCGCGCGATCTTCGCCGTGAACGTCCCCGTGGGGGTCCTCGCGCTCGCGCTGACGCCGCGGCTCGTCCCCGCCACCCGCGGCACGCGGTCCGGGCGCCTCGACGTCGCGGGGATGGTCCTCGGCGCGCTCACCATGGTCCTGCTCGTGCTGCCCCTCGTGGAGGGCCGCGAGGCCGGCTGGCCCCTCTGGACCTGGGTGAGCCTCGCCCTCGTGCCCGTCCTCGGGACGGTGACCTACCGGCACGGGGACCGCGTCGAGCGGCGCGGCGGGCAGCCGCTGCTCCCGCCGTCGCTGCTCCGCCGGCCGTCGATGTCGCTCGGCCTCGTCGCGCAGCTCGTCTACTGGTGCGGCCAGGCGTCCTTCTACTTCGTGCTCGCGCTCTACCTCCAGGACGGCCTGGGCCTCGCACCGCTCGACGCCGGGCTCGTGTTCGGGGTCCTCGCCGTCGGCTACCTCGCGACGTCCTTCCGGGCACCGGGCCTCGCCGTCCGCCACGGGCGCCGCGTCATCGTGGTGGGTCTCGCCGCGATCCTCGCCGGGTACGGCGCGCTCGGCCTCGCCCTGGCGGCGGCGCCCCACGGCACGGGTGCCACGGTCGCCGCCCTGGTCCCCGGGCTCCTGCTCGCGGGGGCGGGGCAGGGGCTGTGCATCGTGCCCCTGACGGCGCAGGTCCTCGCGCACGCCGACCCCCGGCAGGCGGGGTCCGTGTCGGGTGCCCTGCAGACGGCGCAGCAGGCCGGGAACAGCGTGGGCGTCGCCGTCGTCGGTGTCGTCTTCTACGGTGTCCTCGGGGCCGCGGGTGGGACCGTGGCCCACGCGTTCGGCGCGAGCCTCGTCGTGCTCGCCATCGTCGGCGCCGTCGCGCTCGCCGCCGTCGGTCTGCTGGCGGCGGTCGTCGCGAGGTCGCAGGCGGACGCGTGACGGCAGGACAGGACGGGACGGGGGAGCACGGATGGCCGGCAGCGGACGGGGCCCGCGGAGCGGGCTCGTGACGATCGGCGAGTTCTCGCGCATGACCCATCTCACCGTGAAGGCGCTGCGCCACTACGACGCCCAGGGCGTGCTCGTGCCCCACCACGTCGACGACGTGACCGGGTACCGCAGCTACAGCGTCACCCAGGTGCCGCTCGCCCAGGTCGTGCGCCGGCTGCGCGCGCTCGGGATGCCGCTCGAGGAGGTGCGGTCCGTCGTCGGCACCGACGACGTCACCGAGCGCACCGTCCGCATCGGCGAGCACCTCGACCGCATGGAGAAGCAGCTCGACGAGGTGCGCGGCGCCGTCGACACCCTCCGGGCGCTGCTCGGGATCGACACCTCGCCCGACGGCGGCGCGCCCGCGTCCGGACGGACCTTCGACCACCTGCTCGACGCCGACACGACCGACGCGGCGGGCGGCGAGGTCGAGTTCCGGCTCGAGCCCGCGACGTGGGCGCTCGCGGCCCGCACCCGCCTCTCGCTCGCGATGGCCGGGTGGACCGCCCCCGCGTACGCGGCCATCGACGCGGCCGTCCAGGCGGTCGGCGCCGAGCAGTCCGGCGTGCACGGGGCCCTGTTCTACCCGGACCTGTTCGAGCGCGAGCAGGGCACGCTCGTCGCGTACGTGCCCGTGGCCGAGCGGCCCGCGCCGGACGCCCTCGCGGCGCTCGCGGACACGGGCGACGGGTCCGTCGAGGTCCGACCGGTGCGCCTGCGCGAGACGGAGGTCGCGGTCATGGTGCACCGCGGCACGTGCGCGGACATCGACTGGACGTACGGGGCGCTCGGCAGCTACGTCGCACGTCGCGCGCTCGGCGTCGACGGGCCGATCAGGAGACGTTCGTGGTGTCCGCGGTCCACACGCCCGACGTGGGACGGCACCGCACGGAGGTCGCCTGGCCCGTCTTCCGGACGCGCGCCGCCTGACCTCGGCCACCCTCCGACGCACGCGCTACGAGCGCAGGCTCCAGCGCCACGCGTCGGCGTTGTGCCGGCCCGCGCGCCCGCCGAAGCTCTTGGCCGTCCCGCCGTTCCCGCGCATCGTGCGCGTGCGGTTGACCCACTCGTCGACGGGTGCTGCGTCCGCGGGGACGGTCAGCCCGGCCGCCGCGGCCGCCAGCCCGGCGACGA
Organism: Luteimicrobium album; assembly: GCF_030161555.1. Lineage (GTDB taxonomy): Bacteria > Actinomycetota > Actinomycetes > Actinomycetales > Cellulomonadaceae > Luteimicrobium > Luteimicrobium album. The sequence goes on along the minus strand of NZ_BSUK01000001.1, from coordinate 61,229 downwards.
GCGCCGCGACCTCGATCTCGTCGGGGGCGCCGCGGACGACCCGGACCTGCGCGGCGGCCGTCGCGGCCTCCGGGGCTTCGCCCGTGCCGTCAGGACTCGTCATCGTCGTCCTCGTCGTCGAACAGGCCGGGCTCGCCGCGGGACGCCGCCCACTCGACGACGTCGAAGCCCGCGTCGACGAGCTTCGTCACGGTCTCCTCGCCGGCCTCGTCGAGCAGGTCGATCACGGTGCCCATCGAGGAGTCCGTGGGGCGCGTCGGGGGAGTGACGACGAAGCCGAGGTAGAAGACCTCCGCCTCCTCGGCCTCGCCCTCCGCGTGCTCGTGGTCGTGCTCGGCCGCCTCGTCCTCGCCCCACGTCAGCGTCGTGAGGTCGGGGTGCATGCCGAGCGTCTCGTGGAGCGCGTCGAACACGTGCGCGTTGTGCGTCGCGATGCGGGTCTCGAGCGCGAGGATCCGGGGTCCTCGTCGGCCTCCGCCGCCCCGAACTCCGCGCGCACACCGACGGCCGTGTCCACGTACTCGTGCAGGGCGCGCGCGAGCTCGTCGACGGCGTCGTGCAGGGGCGTCGCGTCGACCGCGCCGAGGGGGCGGGGCCGTGGGTGATGTCATCGTGGTCGCTCATCGGACCCTCCTCACAGGGGGATGTTCCCGTGCTTCTTGGGGGCAGGCTCGCCCGCTTGGTGCGCAGGGCCCGCAATGCCCGGACGACCTGCACGCGCGTCTCGGACGGCGCGATCACGCCGTCCACGTAGCCGCGCGCGGCCGCGTCCCACGGGTTGACGATCGCCTCCTCGTAGTCGTCGACGAGGCGCAGGCGCTCCGCCTCGACGTCCTTGCCCGCCTCCGCGGCGTCGGCCAGCGTCCGCCGGTGGAGGATGTTCACCGCGCCCGACGCGCCCATGACGGCGATCTGCGCCGTCGGCCAGGCGAGGTTCACGTCGGCGCCGAGCTGCTTGGACGCCATGACGATGTACGCGCCGCCGTACGCCTTGCGCGTGATCACGGTGACCAGCGGGACGGTCGCCTCGCCGTACGCGTAGATGAGCTTCGCGCCGCGGCGGATGATGCCGTTCCACTCCTGGTCCGTGCCGGGCAGGAAGCCCGGGACGTCGACGAGCGTCACCACCGGGATGTTGAACGCGTCGCACGTGCGCACGAAGCGGGCGGCCTTCTCGGCGGCGTTGATGTCGAGCGTGCCCGCCATCGCGAGGGGCTGGTTCGCGACGACCCCGACGCTCTGCCCCTCGACGTGACCGAAGCCGACGAGGACGTTCTTCGCGAACAGCGGCTGGACCTCGAAGAAGTCGCCGTCGTCGAGCACGTGCTCGATCACGGTCCGCATGTCGTACGGCTGCGAGTCGGAGTCCGGGATCAGGGTGTCGAGCTCGAGGTCCTCGTCCGTGACCTCGAGGGGCACGTCGTCGGGGATCCACTGCGGCGGGTCCGCGAGGTTGTTCTGCGGCAGGTAGCCGACGAGGTGGCGGACGTAGTCGATCGCGTCGTCCTCGTCCGCGCCCAGGTAGTGCGCGACGCCGGAGCGCTCGTTGTGCGTCTGGCCGCCGCCGAGCTCCTCGAAGCCGACGTCCTCGCCGGTCACGGCGCGGATGACGTCCGGGCCCGTGATGAACATGTGGGACGTCTTGTCGGCCATCACGACGAAGTCCGTGAGCGCCGGTGAGTACACCGCGCCGCCCGCGCTCGGGCCGAGGATCAGGGAGATCTGCGGGATCACGCCCGACGCCGCGACGTTGCGCCGGAAGATCTCGGCGAACTGCGTGAGCGCCGCGACGCCCTCCTGGATGCGCGCGCCGCCGCCGTCGGAGATGCCGATGATCGGGACGCCCGTGCGCACCGCGAGGTCCTGCACCTTGGTGATCTTCTGGCCGTGCACCTCGCCGAGGCTCCCGCCGAAGACGGTGAAGTCCTGGCTGTACACGCACACCTGGCGGCCGTCGATCGTCCCGTACCCGGTGACGACGCCGTCGCCCGCGACCTTCTTCTTGTCGAGGCCGAAGTTCACCGACCGGTGCGTCGCGTACGCGTCGAGCTCGACGAAGCTGCCCTCGTCGAGGAGCGCCTCGATGCGCTCGCGCGCCGACTTCTTCCCCGTGCGTGCTGCTTGGTCCGGGCGTTCTCCTCGGGCTGCTCAACGGCGGCCCGACGGCGCTCGGCGAGGTCCGCGAGCTTGGCCGCGGTGCCGGTCGGGCGGGCGGGAGCGATGGCCGCGTCGACGGTCGCGGCTGGGTCCTGAGTCACCCTGCGAGCCTAGTTGGTGGCTGCCGCCAACTCGACGGGGACGACGCGCGGGCTCCGCGGGAGGCTTTGGAGGAAGTCGACAAGGGTGGGCCGTGGCGCGGGGCGCACGCTGCGAGGGCACACGGTCGTACCGGGTCGCAGACTGGTCGCATGACCGACGCTCCCGCCGCCGCTCGTCCCGCGCTCGACGCCGACGCCCTCGCGTCCGCCCTCCTGACGCCGCACGGCCCGCTGGCCCGCCTCGACGTGGTGGCGACGTCCGCCTCGACGAACGTGGACCTCGTGGCCGCCGCCTCCCGCACGCCCGGCGCCTGGCCGGCGCCCGCGCTCCTCGCCGCCGACCACCAGACCGCCGGGAAGGGCCGCGCCGGCCGGACCTGGGAGACGCCGGCACGCGCCGCACTGACGTCGTCGTTGCTGGTCGATCCGGGTGTGCCCGGTGACCGGCTGCTGTGGCTCCCGCTGCTCGCGGGCCTCGCGGTCGTGCGTGCGCTGCGGTCGACGACGTCGCTCGCAGCCGTCCTCAAGTGGCCCAACGACGTGCTCCTGCCCGCAGTCGACGGCGTCGACGTCGCCGGCTGGGGTCCGTACCGCAAAGCCGTGGGGATCCTCGTCGAGGTGCTCGCGGACGGGCGGGCCGTCGTCGGCGTCGGGGTGAACGTGACCCAGGCCGCGGACGAGCTGCCCGTACCGAGCGCGACGTCGCTCGCGCTGTCGGGGGCTGCGACCACGGACCGTGCCACGCTGCTCGTCGCCCAGGTCGGCGAGCTCGTGCGGATCCTCGACGTGTGGCGCGCCGCTGCCGGGGACGCCCGCACCGCCCGGCTGCCGGGTGACGACGGGACGGGCGACGCGGCGCTCGCCGACGCCGTGGCGGACGTGTGCGTCACGGTCGGCTCGAGGGTCGCGGTCGACCTCGTCGACGGGACGAGCCTCGACGGCGACGCGTACGGGCTGGGTGCCGACGGCGAGCTGCTGGTCAGGGCCGACGACGGCACCGAGCACGCCGTCGTCTCCGGTGACGTACGCCACGTCCGGGCGGGCGGCGCCGCTACCCTGGGCGGGTGACGACGGACGATCGGGACCCGCACGGCGACGTCGCCGGGACACCGGACGGGGCGACCCCGGACCAGGCCTCGACGACGAGCTCCTCGGCGGTCCCGCGGCCCGCACCGCGGCCGAGGTCGCCCGCGAGCTGGGCACCGGCGTCGAGTTCGTCCACGAGGCCTGGCGGGCGCTCGGGCTCCCCGCCGTCGACGAGGACGAACGGATCTTCACCGCCGAGGACGTGCGCGCCCTGCGCGAGATCCTCGAGCTCGCCGAGGCGCAGCACCTCGACGAGAGCACCGTGACCACGCTCCTGCGGTCGACCGGCCACACCATGGACCGCCTCGTCCTCTGGCAGGCGGAGGCGCTCGTCGGCGACCTCGTCGAGCTGCAGGGCTACGAGCCCGTGGCGGCGCGCCTCGAGCTCCTCGACCGGCTGCCCGGCATCGCGCCCGTGCTCGAACGTCAGCTCACCCACGCGTGGCGGCGCCAGCTCGCCGCCTACGCCGGGCGATACGCCGTCGAGTTCTCCCACGCACGCGAAGAGGGGGCGCCGGGCAGGGAGAGCTCCGGCTCGCCCGCGCCGTCGGGTTCGCCGACATCGTCGACTTCACCAAGCGGACCGCCGGGTTCGAGTCGATCGAGCTCGCCCACTTCGTGCAGGACTTCGAGTCGGGCGCGCGTGACGTCATCGCGGCCGCCGGCGCGCGCGTCGTGAAGACCATCGGCGACGCCGTGCTCTACGTCGCCGACGACGTCGCGACCGGCGCCGAGGTAGCGCTCGGGCTCGCGGAGGCGCCCGCGACGCGCGGCGAGCACGGCGTGCCCGTGCGCGTCAGCCTCGTCTGGGGGCGGGTGCTCGCGCGGTTCGGCGACGTGTTCGGGCCGAGCGTCAACCTCGCCGCCCGGCTCGTCGACATCGCCGACCCCGGCACGGTGCTCGTCGATCGCGGCACCGCCGGCCTCCTCGCCGACGACGCGCGGTTCGCCCTCACCGCGCGGCCCGGCGTGGAGGTGCAGGGGCTGGGGATGATCGAGCCCGTACAGCTGCAGCGGGCGTACCGGGGCTGAGCGAGGAGCTCTGCGAGATCCAGCGCACCGCCCGCGCGGTGCAGCGGTTCGACGACGCCCGTGAACACACCCGCCACACCGTCGCACCGGGACGGCGGAGGAGCTCGTGCGCGGCTTCGTCGGCGACGTCGGGGACCTCGCGAAGCACGCTCTCGGCAAGGCCGGCGTGCGGCCGCGCGAGGACCTCGACGAGGCTGTCGCCCACGAGCTCGCCGACTGCCTGTGGTCGCTGTGCGTGCTCGCCGACGCCTACGGCGTGGACCTCGAGGACGCGTTCGAACGGACGATGCGATCGCTCACCGAACGACTCGAGCGGGCCGGCGACGAGCAGCGGGCGACGGCGGACGGTCGCGGCCCGAGCGTCTGACGCGAAGACGGCGAACCCATGGGCGCTCAGGAACCGTGGGTGCTCAGAAGGACTCGCCCTCGGAGGGTGAGTCAGAAGGGTGGGTCGCCGTCGTCGCGCGTGGTGGTCTCGGGACGCGACGGCCTTGATCCCGACCGCGGTCTGGCGGTCGATGGCGCTGCCGGTGCTGTGGGTCTCGACGGCGTTGCTGCTGTCGGTCGCGCCTGGTGCGGTGGGGTGCGCGGCGGCAGCTGTGTCGCAGGCGGCGCCTCTGGAGCGGGTGGTGGCCCGTGTCGGGTGGGGCCGGTGGGCAGGGTGGGGTCGGTGGGTCGGGCCGGGGTGGTGTAGCGGTGTCCGGAGGGCGCGGTCCAGGTGATCGTGTTGTCGGGGTCGCGGCTGGTGGTCCATCCGCCGTGGGTCTTGGCGTTGTGGTGGGCCCGGCACACGGGGTGCAGGTTGTCGGCGCGGGTCTGCCCGGCGGTGGGGCGGGCGGGGTCGAACGGGTCGAGGTGGTCCAGGTCGCACCGGGTCGCGGGGACGGGGCAGCCGGGGAACGTGCATGTGGCGTCGCGGGTGCGGACCAGGTCCCCGAGCACCACGCCGGGCCGGTAGGCGGTGCGGGACACGTCGGTGGCGACGCCGGTGGCGGGGTCGGTCAGGATCCGGCGCCAGGTCGCGTCGCCGCCCGCGGCCAGGACCCGGGCCACCGCGGCGGGGACCGGGCCGTACCCGGCCAGGACGGCCGGGGACTCATCGAGCCCGAGCAGGGTCGTGGCTGCGACCGTCACGTTCACGACCGTCCGGACCGCCCCTGAGCCGATGGAACCGACCGAACCGGTCGCACCGGTGGCGGGGATATCGCTGCCGGGGACATCGCTGCCGGTCATGGTGGTCTGCGCTGCGCCGTCTTGGGTCGTCGTCTCGGTGCCGGTCGTGCCGGTGACGAGGTCGGTGAGGGTGTCGGCGCGGGCCTGGGCCAGGGTCCGGGTCTCGCCCGGGGCGCAGACCGCGGTACGTGAGAGGTCCTCGACCCGTGCCCAGACGCGGGCGGCATCCGCCGCGGGAAGGAGCGCGGTCAGCCAGGCCATCTGGTCCGGTGCGGGGTCGATCCACACGTGCCGGCGATCCGCGGCCGCGGCCTGCGCCCGCACGCTCGCGGCACCCGGGTCGGCCTCGATCGCGGCCCGGCGCAGCCGCTCACGCAGCTGGGCCGGGGTCAGCCCGATCGCGGGGCCCGGCGCGTCCGCGGTGCCAACCAGGTCGGCTGCGACCCGTTCACGCACCGCGACCGGGACCGCGTCGTAGGAGACCAGGACGTCCGCGCGGGCGGTGTCGATCCACCCGCCGGCCAGGGCGTCGGCTACCTCGGGTGCCCGGCCCAGCCCGGCCGCTCGGCCGACGAGGGCCGTCGCGGTGCGCCGCGACGTCACCAGCGCAGCCGTGAGCTCGTGCACGACCGCGTCCGCCGCTCGCGACGAGGACCCGCCCCGGGCCAACAGCTCCCCGACCACCCGGGCCTGCTCGGCCGCCGCCCACGAGACCACCTGCTGCCACCCCACGATCGCGTCGACCAGGACGTCGTCCGGCGCCCCCGCGAGGTCTAGCGCCGCCCAGGCTTCGGCCCGAGCGGGCGCGCCCGTCGCGAGTCCCGTGCCGCCGAGCGGCTCGGCAGCCGTCGCGATCATCGCCTCGGGCGGGGGCACCGACCCCACGAGCGTGCCAGCGTCGCCGTTCGTCTCCGCGCTGGCGCCCGCTGCGACCGTCAGTGCGTCGCCGGGAGCGGGCTCGCGGCCCGTGGACGGCACCTCCAGCAGCCGCGCGACGAGGTGCGCGAACGCGAGCTCCAGGACCGACGGGCCGGCGACGTCGGCACGTGCGCAGATCTGCGCACCGTCCAGCGACTCATCGCTGGGCACACCGCCACCACCGGAGTCGAACATGTGTTCGATTCTAACAGTCGGCCGCAGCGCTGACCAGCCTCCCGGCAGTCCCGTGGGCGCGATCTCGCACGCTCGCGACGGTCGGCGTGGCCCGCGTCCTGCGCGCTCCGGGCCGCACTCTCGTCCGGCTCGCGGCGCCAGGCGGTGCGCCGTTCTGAGCGCCCGAAGCGCCGGGAGGGCTCAGCGTCGCCGGAGGCGGGCGAAGAACGTGTCCTTCGGTGCGTCGGGGTGGCCGTCGCACCACTGGTCCGCGGGCACGTCGCGGCGGACGTCGTCGACGTGCTGGCCGCACCCGGTCCAGGTGGTCTTTCCGCAGGTCGAGCAGGTGATCGGGTAGCACATCGTTCGTTCGTCTCCTGGGTGGGCTCGGACGGGTCGCTCGCCCCGGCCGGCGGGGGCGGGCGGTCAGGCGGGCATCAGGCGAGCATGAGGAAGAGCTTCTCGAGCTCCTCGGCGGTGAGCCCGTCCGTGCCGTCCTCGGGCTCGTCCACGCAGTCCTTCATCGCCGACGACACGATCGCGAAACCGGCTCGGTCGAGCGCGCTCGACACGGCGGCGAGCTGCGTGATGACCTCGCGGCACGGGGCGTCGCCCTCGACCGCGGCCAGGACGGCGTCGAGCTGCCCACGCGCACGGCGCAGGCGGTTGACGATCTTGCGCCGGGCGTCGGCGTCGGGGCTGGTCATGGTCGGGGTCCTCGCGATCGGCGCGCGTCGGGCATCGTCCGCGGCTGGACGAGGTCGCATGGTCGCGGAACGGGGTCGATCATACCCCTGGGGGTATCTCGCCATCGCGTCCGTGGGATGCGGTGTGCCGTGCTCGACGCCCGGTCGCGCCAGCGCGTCCGCGGCAGCCCTACCGTCAGCCGACGGGCGCGAGCAGTGCGGGGGAGTCGTTGTTCACGTTGCTCACCAGCGACGACACCTCGCGGAACCGCATGAGCTCGGGCGTACGAGCCAGCAGCGCCGACGCGCCCTCGGCGCCGACGGACGGGTCGAGCCACGCGTCCCACGCCGACCGGGGCAGCACCAGCGGCATGCGGTCGTGGATCGAGGCGAGGTCCTCGCTTGCGGGCATCGTGACGATGGTCGTCGACACGAGCCAGCGCCGGGGATCGTCCGCCGTCCGGCTGGGGTCGCGCCAGAACTCGTAGAGCCCGGCGAGCGCGGCGACGTCGTCGTCGGCGGGGGTGATGTAGTACGGCTGCTTGGGGACGCGCGCCCGGCCGGAGGGGCTCGAGCCCGGCGCCGGCTCGAGCTTCTTCCACTCGTAGTACCCGTCCGCGGGGACGATGCAGCGCCGGGCGGCGAACGGCTTGGCGAACGCCGCCTTGTCGGTGAGCGACTCGACGCGCGCGTTGATCATCCGGTTCCCGACGGACGGGTCCTTGGCCCAGCTCGGGACGAGCCCCCACCGGGCGAGGCGGAGCGACCGCTCGACCGGCCCGTCGGGCTCACCCTTGGGTGCGCGCTCGACGACGATCCGCACGTCCTGCGTGGGGGCGACGTTCCAGCTCGGCGCGAGCTCGCGCACGGCGGGCTCGACGAGGGCGGCGTCGATCGCGAAGGCGTCGGCGAGGTCCTGTGCCTCGCGGAAGGAGGCGTAGCGGCCGCACATGAGTCCATGGTCGCGCACGCCTCCCACACGGTCGTCACATCCTCCGGCGGGAATCGACTCGGCAGGCTCGAAACGATTCGATATGATGGCCGTCGTGACGCGTGCCGACGACCCCGACGATCCGAACCCCACCGCCGACCTCACTCCCACTACGACGGGCGCCCCGCCGCAGCCCCCGTCCCGGCGCCCCGCGCGAGCCTCCGCACCCGGCTCCTCGCGGGCCCTCGCACCGGTCCCCGCTCGACCGCCGCATGGATCCTCCTGCTCGGCTCGCTCTCCGCGCTGCCGGCCTTCACGACCGACATGTACCTGCCGGCCCTGCCGGACGTCGCCCGTGACCTGCACACGACGGACGCCGGCGCGCAGGTCACCATGTCCGCGATGCTCATCGGCGCCGCGCTCGGCACCCTCGTGATCGGCCCGCTCTCGGACCGGTTCGGCCGCCGTGGGCCGTTGCTCGTCGGGCTCGCCGGTCACGTCGTGACGTCGGTGCTGTCGATCATGGTTCCGAACATCACGATGCTGATCGTGCTCCGCGTGATCCAGGGGTTCTTCAACGCGTCCGCGTCCGTCACCAGCATGGCGATCATTCGCGACCGGTTCAGCGGCGCCGAGGCCGCGCGGATGTTCTCGCGCCTCATGCTGGTCATCGGCCTCTCGCCGCTCCTCGCACCCACCGTCGGCTCGCTCGTCGAGGGCTGGGGGAGCTGGCACGGGATCTTCCTCGTCCTCGCGCTCATGGGCGTCGTGCTCGGCGCGGTCGTGCTGCGCGCCCTGCCCGAGACGCTCGCCGTCGAGCGCCGCGTCACCGGCGGGCTCCCCGCCGCGCTGCGCGGCTACCGGACGCTCGTCCGCGACCGCCGGTTCCTCGCCCTCGCCGTCGTGCCCGGGCTCGGCATGGCCGTCGTCATGAGCTACGTGTCCGGCTCGCCGTTCGTGTTCCAGGAGCACTTCGGGCTGTCGTCGGGCGCGTTCTCGCTGCTCTTCGCGGTCAACGGCCTCGCGCTCGTCGCGTCCGCGCAGGTCAACGCGGCGCTCGTCCGCAAGATCGCGCCGATCCGTCTGCTGCGCACCGCGCTCGTCGTCCAGCTCGTCTTCGCGGCCGGGCTCGTCGCGTTCGCGGTCACCGGCGTCGGCGGCCTGCTGGGCGTGCTCGCGGGCCTGTGGCTCGTTCTCGCGATGCAGGGCATGGTCCCGTCGAACGCCTCGGCGCTCGCGCTCACCCGGCACGGCGAGATGGCGGGCACCGCCTCGGCGGTCATCGGCGCGCTCCAGACGGGCATCGCCGGCGTCGTCAGCCCACTCGTGGGGGTGCTCGGCGCCACGGCCGCGGCCATGAGCTCCGTCATGCTCGGCGCGATCGCCGTCGCGATCCTCGTGCTGGCGGTCGCCACCCCGGCGTTCCGGCGCGAGGGTGGTTTCCACGCGGGGGTCCCGGCGTCGTCCTGAGCCGGCCTCAGCGCGGTGGGCGAAGGGACCGGGCCGCGGTCTCGCGCACCGACGCCGCGAGCACGTCGAGCGCCGACGAGCGCACCCGCCACTGCTGCCAGTGCAGCCGGACGTCGTCCGCGCCGGCCTCGTCCAGCACCACGAGGTCGCCGCGCGCGACGAGCTCGGTCGCCTGCTGCTCGGGAAGCATCCCCCAGCCGAGGCCGAGGCGCACGGCCTGGGCGAACGCCGTCGAGCCGGGGACGTGGTGCCGCGGCGGGTCGATCCGTCGTCGCGTCTGACGGCGCAGGTACCGGTCCTGCAGGTCGTCCTTGCGGTCGTAGACCACGACGGGCGCGCCGGCCAGCGCGTCGGGCGTGACGTCCGGTGCCGTGCGCGAGCCGAACCACCGCCGCGCGAACGCGGGCGACGCGGCGGGCAGGTAGCGCATCGCACCGAGCGTCGTGACGGTGCAACCCTGGACCGCGCGCGCCTGCGTGGTGATCGCGGCCATGACCTCGCCGTCGCGCAGGAGCTCGACCGAGTGGTCCTGGTCCTCGCGCCGCACGTCGACGTAGACGCCGTCCCCGAGCCCGGCGAGCGCGGGCACGGCCCACGTCGCGAGCGAGTCCGCGTTGATGGCGACCGGGAGCACGACGCGCGGCGCGGCGCCCTCGCTGCGGTCCGAGCCGCCCGTCCCGGCGAGCGCGACCTCCGCCTCGGCGACGAGCAGGGAGACCTCGCGGGCGAGCCGGAGCAGCTCGCGCCCGTCCTCGGTCGCCGCCACCGGCTTGCTCCGGCGGACCAGCACCCGCCCGGCCTGCGCCTCGAGCGCCTTGATCCGCTGGCTCACCGCCGACGGCGTCACGTGCAGCGCGCGGGCGGCCGCGTCGAAGGTCCCGTGGCCGACGACGGCGTCCAGAGCCCGGAGCTGCGCGAGATCCCAGTCCATGAAGCGATGCTAACGAGTGTGCAGGAATCATCGTGGTACTTCAGCCTCGACGACGCCCCGCGGGGGTGCTGTCGCCGCTAGCGTCGTTCTTCGTGACCTCCGTGACCGCTGCGCTCTCCGGCCTCGCGTTCGGCCTGTCGCTCATCGTCGCGATCGGCGCGCAGAACGCGTTCGTGCTGCGGCAGGGCGTGCGCCGTGAGCACGTGGGGACCGTCGTCGTGATCTGCGCGGCGAGCGACGTGGTCCTGATCGCGGCGGGGACGGCAGGGCTCGGCGCCGTCGTCGCGCGGTCCGGCGCGGTGCTCGAGGTGGTGCGCTGGGTGGGTGCCGCTGCCCTCGTGGGCTACGGCGTGCGGTCGGCGCTGCGCGCGCTGCCGCGGCGCGACCCCGGGGCGTTGCACCCGACGAGCGAGCGGCCGCCGTCGGCGCTGGGAGCCACCGCCCTCACGACGCTCGCGCTCACGTGGCTCAACCCGCACGTCTACCTCGACACGGTGCTCCTGCTCGGCTCGGTCGCCGCCGGGCACGGCACGTTGCGCTGGGCGTTCGCGGTCGGGGCGTGTGTCGCTAGCTGGGTGTGGTTCACCGGGCTCGGGTACGGCGCACGCGCCCTCGCGCCCGTCTTCGCGAAGCCCACGGCGTGGCGCGTGCTCGACGGCGTGATCGCCGTCGTCATGGTGCTGGTCGCGGTCTCGCTCGTCGCGCGCTGAGCGCTACCCGGCGAGCGCCGCGAGCCTGCGGACGGCGTCGCGCAGCACGTCCTCACGCTTGACGAACGTGAACCGCACCCACGACCGCAGGGCGCGCTCAGTCGCTGAGCCCGGTGTGCAGAACGCCGCCACCGGCACGCCCACGACGCCCGCGAGCTCGGGGAGCCGGCGGCACAGGTCGGTGCCGTCGTCGAACCCGAGCGGGGCGGCGTCGGCCAGCACGAAGTACGTGCCCTGCGGCCGCACGACGCCGAAACCGGCCGCCTCGAGCCCCTCGCACAACAGGTCGCGGCGGGCGGCGAGCGAGGCGGCGAGCTCGCGCGGGTAGGTGTCGTCGGCGAGCGCCAGGGCGACCGCGGGCTGGAACGGCGCCCCCGACACGTACGTGAGGAACTGCTTGACCGTCCGGACGGCCGTGACGAGCGGCTCGGGCCCGGTCACCCAGCCGATCTTCCAACCGGTCAGCGAGAACGTCTTGCCCGACGACGACACGGTCAGCGTGCGCTCGGCCATGCCCGGGAGCGTCGCGAGGGGGACGTGGGCGACGCCGTCGAACGTGAGGTGCTCGTAGACCTCGTCCGTCAGGACGACGGCGTCCGCCTCGCGCGCGACCGCCGCCACGGCGTCCAGCTCGGCGCGCGTGAGGACCGCGCCCGTCGGGTTGTGCGGCGTGTTGAGCAGGATCACCCGGGTGCGGGGTGTCACGGCCGCACGAAGAGCGTCGGCGTCGAGCCGGAAGCCCTCCGGGCCGGGGACCAGCGGGACCGTGACGTGGCGTGCCCCCGCCAGCGCGATCCCCGCCGCGTACGAGTCGTAGAACGGCTCGAGGGTCACCACGTCGTCGCCGGGGCCCACGAGCGCCAGGAGCGCCGCCGCGATCGCCTCGGTCGCGCCGGTCGTGACGAGGACCTCGGTGTCCGGGTCGAGGTGGAGGTCGTAGCGCCGCGCCTGGTGGGCTGCGACCGCCTCGCGAAGCGCCGGGATCCCGGGGCCGGGCGGGTACTGGTTGGCGCCGCGCTCGGCGTCGGGTGCGATGGCGTCCGCGGCGGCGCGGCGGACCCACGACGGCCCGTCGACGTCGGGGAAGCCCTGGCCGAGGTTGAGGGCGCCGGTACGGAGCGCGAGCGCGCTCATCTCCGCGAAGACCGTCGACGCAACCGCGCCGTCTGGGGAGAGGAGGCCGGTCGCGCGGGCGACGTCGCGCCAGCGGCCGGGCGGGGACGGCAGGGTCTCGGGCGGCATGGCGGCAGCGTAGCGAGCGGGTGCTCCCTGCTGCCGTCCAGGTTCCCAGGGAGCAGGCAGGGGACTCACAGGGGGCGCAGGAGCGCGGCCGACGGTGGGCCCACGTCCGGGGAGTGGTCTAGGGATCGAGGCACCGATCGGTGCCGGACCCAGGAGGACCACGATGAGCACCGAGCACGACCACGAGCAGCAGCACGAGCGCACGCCCGAGGGCGTCGGGCCGGTCCCGCCGCCGCCCGTACCGGTAGCTGCACCCACGCCCCCTTCGCTCCGCCCGCACCTGCGCAGGCGGTCTCCGCGGTCCCGCCGGGCCTTCTCGTCGGCGCGGCCGAGCAGACGGAGCCGGCCGCCCCCTCGCTGCACGCCCGGAGCTCGCGGCGCGTCCTCGCCGGCTCGGTCGCCGGCGCCCTCGTCGTCGGCGCGATCGGCGGCGCGGGCGTCACCGCGCTCGTCAGCGGCGGCCAGTCCGCGCAGGCCGCCAGCGGGTCCGCGTCCGGAGCGCAGGTCGGCTGGCCGGGTGGCGGCGACGTCCCCGACCAGGGCAGCAGCGGCACCGGCGAGGGCGGCTGGGGCCAGGGGCAGATGCCGTCCGGCGCCCCCGACGGCGCGACCGGCCCCGGCTCGGACGGGACGGGCTCGGACGGGACCGGCTCGGCACCGGACACGGGTTCGGGCTCGTCGTCCGGGGCCGCGTCCGGCACCTCGACCGCGCTGGAGCAGACCACGGCGACGTCGTCGGAGGCGGCGGGCGTCGTCGTGGTCGAGGCGATCGTCGACGGTGGCCGCGCCGAGGCCGCCGGGACGGGCATCGTCCTCAGCGCGGACGGAGAGGTGCTGACCAACGCGCACGTCGTCGAGGGCGCGACCGAGGTCCGCGTCGTCGACACCGCGACCGGCACGACGTACACGGCCACGATCACCGGCGAGTCCACCTCGCACGACGTCGCCGTCCTGCAGCTCGCCGACGCCTCCGGGCTCACGACAGCGACGCTCGACGAGGACGACGACCTCGCCGTCGGCGACGACGTCACCGCCGTCGGGAACTCGGAAGGCACCGGGGTCCTGCGCGCCGCCGACGGCACCGTCACCGCGCTCGACGAGACCATCACGACGTCGCCCGAGTACGGCGAGACGAGCGAGACCCTCACCGGCCTCATCGAGGTCGACGCGGACGTCGTCTCCGGCGACTCCGGCGGCGCGCTGCTCGACGCCGACGGCGAGGTCGTCGGGCTGACGACCGCCGCGACGAGCGGGACCGCTGACGTCGAGGGTTACGCGATCGACATCGACGAGGCGCTCGCCGTCGTGCACGAGATCCTCGGCGAGACGTCGACGGGCGTCAGCGACACCGCGTACGTGGTCCTCCCGGACGGAGATCTCCTCACGATCGGAGGGCGCGGCGAATACTGAGATCCCGCGGTTCCCGCGCACCCGCGCGCCCCGACACGCGTCCCGCCCAGCGGCCAACCTACGGTGCCGAAGCCTACGGAGGGGTAACCTCCGCAGAGCCAGGCTGGACGTGCGACGACGCCGCGCCAGACCTCCACGACGGACGACGGGGAGCACCCCGTCCGTCCGCCGCGCGTCCGACGCGGGCCGCTCGTCACGTCCGCACCACGTGAGAGCGGAGGGTGTCGACGATGCAGCTACGGGTCGCGGGGACGAACGACGCGGTGGTCGGGGAGCTCGAGGTCCCCGTCTCGAAGTACCACGCGCACCGCGCGCTGGTCCTGGCCTCGCTCGCGCCGGGACGCAGCGTCGTGACGGGGGTGTCACGCACGCGTCAGGTCGAGTGGACGATCGGGGTGCTGCGCGCCCTGGGGACCCGGATCGAGGTCGTGGGCGACGACTACGTCGTCGACGGCGGGCCGTACTCGACGGCGCGCGCCGGGAACCTCGTGGACCACGGGTCGCACGCCGAGGACGGGATCCTCGACGTCGGGTCGTCGGGCACGACCCTCTACTTCATGACGGGCCTCGCGGCGCTCGCCGACCGCCCGGTCACCTTGACCGGCATGAAGTACTTCCGGCGCCGGCCGATCAAGGCCCTGCTCGACGCGCTCCGCGAGCTGGGCATCGAGCTCGAGTCCGACGCCGACCGGCCGCCCATCACCGTCCAGCCGCGCCGGCCGCGGGGCGGCGAGGCGCACATCGCCGGCACGCTGTCGCAGTGGCTGTCGGGCCTCCTGCTCGTGGCGCCGTTCGCCGAGCACGACACGACGATCCACGTCACGGGCGGCACGCTCAACGAGCGGCCCTACGTCGAGCTCACCGTGCGGATGATGCGCCACTTCGGTCTGGTCGTCGAGCCGTCCGACGACTGGCTGACCTTCCACGTCCCCGCGAACCAGACCCCGACGCCCGCGCGCTACGAGCTCCCGCCGGACATCGGGTCCGCGGCGTTCGGGATCGCGGCCGCGGCGGCCCACCCGTCCGACGTGCTGCTGCGGGGCCTGCGCGCCACGACGGCCGCCGACACCGACCACCCCGAGGCCGACTTCCTCGACCTCGCCGCCGCGATGGGCGTCCCGCTCGAGCGCGACCGGTCCACGGGCTTCGTGCGCGTGCGGCACGACGGCTCGCCGCTGCGCCCGGTCGACGTCGACTGCGGCCCCATCCCGGACCTGCTGCCCGTGCTGTCGGCCATGGCGTCGTTCGCGGAGGGGACGAGCCGGTTCCGCAACGCCGGCCACGTCCGGCTCAAGGAGTCCGACCGGGTCGGCGCGATGCTCCAGCTCGGCCGGCTCGGCGCCGACGCGGGGCTCGTGCGCGGCGACGAGCTCCACGTCACCGGCGGGAGACGCCTGCGCGGCGCACCGCTCTCGTCGTTCAACGACCACCGCGTCCTCATGGCGCTGTCCGTCGCGGCGACCCGCGCGGAGGGCGTCTCGACGCTCACCTACCCGCACGCGTACCGCATCTCCTACCCCGAGTTCCTCACGGCCATGACGTCGGTCGGGCTGGATCTCTCCGTCGTCGACAGCGCGCAGGCGGCCTCGGAGGTCGAGGAATGGACGGCGTCGGGCACGGCGACGGACGTGGTGTCGGAGGCCGAGGCGGGCGGTCTGGGCGCGCACGCGACGCCCGACGACGGCCCGCTCGTCCTGTCCGACCGCGTGCGTGAGCTGGCCCGCACCCGCCCGGACGCGACCGCCGTCGTCGAGGTCGGGGTCGCCGGGCCGGTGGCGACCACGTGGCGCGAGCTGCAGGACGAGGCCGACCGCGTCGCCGCGCTGCTGCTGGACCTGGGCGTCGAGCACGGCGAGCCCGTCGCGCTCCAGCTCCCCAACTGGCGCGAGTTCGTCGCGATCGCGCTGGGGGTCATGCAGGTCGGCGGCGTCGTGACCCCGATCATGCCGGTCTTCGGCCCGCGCGAGACGTCGATGACGCTCCAGCGGTCGCGGGCGCGCGTCGTGTTCCTCCCCACTTCCTACCGCCGGCGCCGACCGCCGCTCGAGCTCCTCGAGGCGGCGGAGGAGGCTCGGGCGGCAGGGCGACCCGTGTCCGTCGAGCACGTCGTCGTCCTGCGGACCGAGGCGCGACGCAACCCGGGCGCGCGCGTCGGCGAGCCGCCGCTGCCGGTCGAGGCCGCGGAGTCCCGCCAGGCGCAGGAGTGGACGTGGCGCTACTACGACGCGGCGCTCGCCTCGGTGGGTGGTGCGGCAGCGGAGCGGGTCGAAGCCTCGGGCCGCGTCGTCCGCCCGGACGACGGCTGCCAGCTCCTCTTCACCTCCGGCACGACCGGCGAGCCCAAGGGCGTCCAGCACCGGCACCGGACGCTCGCCCGGGCCACGTCGATGGAGGTCGCCCACCTCGGGCTGACCGGCGACGACCGCGTCTACGTCCCGTCGCCGCTCGCGCACCAGACGGGCTTCCTCTACGGGATGCTCCTCGCGTGGCGGCTCGGCGTCGCGGCGGTGATCCAGCCCGACTGGGACGCGCAGGTCGCCCTCGACCAGGTCTTCGGCGCCCGCGAGGACGCCGGCCGCGCGACGTTCGTCCAGGCGGCGACGCCGTTCCTCACCGACCTGGTGAGTGCCGTCGAGGCGGGTGCGCCCGCGCCGTCGACCCTGCGGATCTTCGTGCCCACGGGAGCCGCGGTGCCGCGGGCGCTCGCCCGCCGCGCGAGCGACGTCCTGGGCTCGGCGATGCTCGGGGCGTTCGGGACGACCGAGACGTGCCTCGGCACGCTCGCTGCCCCGGGTGACCGGCCCGAGGACGCCTGGGGCACCGACGGGCGGCCGCTGCCCGGAATCCGGATCCGGATCGTCGACGACGACGGCCGCGAGGTCCCCGCCGGCACCGACGGGAACTACGAGCTGCACTCGCCGACCATGTTCGACGGCTACCTCGACCGGCCCGACCTCACGGCCGACGTGTTCACGCCCGACGGCTGGTACCGCACGGGCGACCTCGCGCACGTCGACGAGCACGGGTTCCTCCACATCACGGGCCGCGTCAAGGACGTCATCAACCGCGGCGGGGAGAAGGTGCCGGTCGTCGAGGTCGAGAACCTCCTCTACCAGCACCCGCTCGTCGCGGACGTCGCGATCGTCGCCATGCCCGACGCCCGGCTGGGCGAGCGGGCGTGCGCGTTCGTCGTGCCCGCGAGGGCCGACGAGCACCTCGGGTTCACGTCGATGCAGAAGTACCTCGAGGCGGCCGGGCTGTCGAAGTACTACTGGCCGGAGCGGCTGGAGCACGTCGACGTCCTGCCGCGCAACGCCGTCGGGAAGATCCAGAAGAATGTGCTGCGGGAGCGCGCTGCCGCGCTCGTCGTCGCCGAGAGCGAAGGAGGACGCGCGTGAGCGCCGTCGTCGAGAAGCCGGTCGCGCTGGACGAGGCCGCGTTCGCGGACCTCAAGGCGGAGCTCACCGCGTGGGTGACGGGACCGGGCGAGGAGTGGTCCGAGCGGATCGAGGCGACCGGCGACGTCCCGCCGGAGCTGTTCGCCGAGCTGCGCGAGCGTGGATACCTGTCGCTCGCGGCACCGTCCGAGCTCGGGGGCCGGGGATCTCGTTCCCGCGCTACCTCGAGCTCATGGAGATCGTCTCCCGGTCGCACGCGTCGATCCGGATGCTCGTGCACGTGATCAACGGGACGTGGCGCGCCATGGCGCCGTACGCGACGCCGCGGCAGCTCGAGGAGGTCGTCAAGCCGTCGGTCGCGGGGGACAGGCTCGTCGCGTTCACGCTCACCGAGCCCACCGCGGGCACGGGCGCCGACATCCGCACGACCGTCCGGCGCGAGGGCGACACGTACTACCTGAACGGCGAGAAGCACCTCATCACGTTCGGCGTGAGCTGCGACTACTGGCTGCTCGCCGCACGCCTCGAGGGTACGCGCGGGCACGAGGGGACGGTCGCGCTGCTCGTCCCGAACACCGGCCTGCCGGGTGCCGAGGTGATTGACGACTCCGACACCATGGGCGTGCGGGGGACCGACCACGCGATCCTGCGCTTCCACGACGTCCCCGTGCCGGTGTCGGCGCGGCTCGGAGACGAGGGCCAGGGGCTCGAGGTCGCGCTCGGGGGCTTCCTGCTGCCGTCGCGCGTGTCCGTCGCGATGAGCTGCGTCGGGCTCGCGGAACGCGCCCAGGAGCTCGCGATCGACTACGCGAACCGGCGCGAGACCTTCGGCAAGAAGCTGCGCGACCGCCAGGCCGTGCAGTTCTACCTCGCGGAGAACTACGCCGACATCGCGGCCGCGCGGGCGCTCGTCCTGCAGGCCGCCCACGCCTACGAGGACGGCGCCCCCGACGCCGGCGCGCTGTCGAGCGCGTCCAAGATGGTCGCCGTCGACATGCTTGCCCGCGTCACGGACAAGGCCCTGCAGATCCACGGCGGCCAGGGCTACTGGCACCGCAACGCCATCGAGCGCGTGTACCGCGACGCGCGGGCGCAGCGGTTCGAGGAGGGCACCAACGAGATCCAGAAGCTCGTCGTCGCGCGGGCCGTCCTTGACGGCACCGCCGGCTTCTGAGCTCGCACCCGAACCCGTCCACCCGAGGGAGAACACCAGGCATGACCACCCCGAACCCGGCGCCGGTCGCCGTCGTCACCGGCGCATCCCGCGGCATCGGCAAGGTGCTCGCGCTCAAGCTGGCGCAGCGCGGCGTCGACGTCGTCGTCAACTACAAGACCAACGAGGACCTCGCCGAGAAGACCCTCGCCGAGGTCCGCGACGCCGGCGCCGACGGGATCGCCGTCCGCGCCGACATGGAGTCGCCCGAGGACATCGACGCGCTCTTCGCGGCCGTACGCGAGCGCTACGGCCGGCTCGATCACTTCGTCGCGAACGCGGCGGCGTCCGCGTTCAAGCCCGTCGCCGCCCTCAAGCTGCACCACCTCGACCGCAGCTACGCCATGAACGTGCGCTCGTTCGTGCTGGGCGCGCAGCGCGCCGCGGAGCTCATGTCCGGCGGCGGGCGGATCGTGTACGTATCGAGCTACGGCTCGCTGCGCGCCTTCCCGACGTACGCCGCGCTCGGTGCCGCGAAGGCCATGGCCGAGTCCTACGTCACCTACATGGCCACCGAGTACGGGCCGCGCGGCATCACCGTCAACGCCGTCAACGGCGGGCTCATCGACACCGACTCGCTCGACTACTTCTACGAGCGCGTCCCCGGTATGGCGCCCATGGAGACCGTCCTCGAGAAGCTCCCGCTCCAGCGCCCCGGAACGGCCGAGGACATGGCCGACGCCGTCGACTTCTTCCTGTCCGACAAGGCCGGGTACATCACCGGTCAGGTGCTGTCCGTCGACGGCGGGCTCACCGTCATCGCGCCGCCGTTCTGGTCCGACACGACGGGCGACCTCCGGGCCGCCGTGTTCGGCGCCGACGACGCGCACGACGCCGCCACGCCCGAGCAGGCGTGAGCGCCGACCCGCTTCCGCTGACCCGGCGGCCGTGGCGGCTCGGGGCCCTCGAGCTGCCGCACCGCGTGCTCCTCGGGTCCATGCACACCGGGCTCGAGGCGGCAGGCGCGTCCGCGCCGGGCGCCTGGTCGGCCGTGCCCGACGCGCGGGCCCTCGCCGCGTTCTACCGCGAGCGCGTCGAGGGCGGCGCGGCGCTCGTCGTGACGGGCGGGCTCGCGGTCGACGGCCCGGGGCGTGGGGGAGCGGACTACGCGGTCCTCACCGAGGCGGCGGTGGTGGACGCGTTCGCCGCCGTCACGGGCGAGGTCCACGCGGCCGGCGGGCTCGTCGCGGCCCAGCTCTTCCACGCGGGGCGGTACGCGCTGCTCGGGGGCGTCGTCGGGGCGTCCGGCGAACCCGAGGAGGCGGTCGCGCCGTCGCCCGTGCCCTGGCGCGCCGCGCGTGGAGCCGTGCCCCGTGAGCTCACGCACGCCGAGGTGCTGGCGACCGTCGAGCACTTCGCCGACGCCGCCCGCGCCGCCGTGCGCGCCGGGTTCGACGCCGTCGAGGTCATGGCCTCCGAGGGGTACCTGCTCAACCAGTTCTGCTCACCCCTGACGAACCTGCGCGACGACGACTGGGGCGGTGACGCCGAGCGCCGCCGGGCGTTCCCCCTCGCCGTCGTGCGGGCCGTGCGCGCCGCCGTCGGGCCGGACGTCCCTGTGCTCGTCCGGGTGTCGGGCGACGACCTCATGCCCGGGTCCTCGACGCCCGACGACGTCGCGGCGCTCGTGCGCGCGCTCGTCGGGACGGTCGACGAGCCCCTCGCCGACGCCGTGAGCGTCGGCGTCGGCTGGCACGAGTCCACCGTCCCCACCGTCCAGTCCTCCGTGCCCCACGGCGCCTGGATCCCTGTCGCGGAACGCGTCGCCACCGCGGTCCGGACCAGTGCCCGGCCCGACGTCCCCGTCATCGCGAGCAACCGCTTCACCGACCTGCGCGACGTCGAGGCGGTCCTCGCCCGCGGCACCGTCGACGCCGTCGCGCTGGCCCGGCCGTTCCTCGCCGACCCCGCCGTCGTCGCCAAGTCGCTCGCCGGCCGGTTCGACCTCGTCACCACCTGCCTCGGCTGCGACCAGGCGTGCATCGACCGGTCGCTCGTCGGGGAGCGCGTGTCGTGCCTCGTCAACCCCCGGGCGGGACGCGAGGTGGAGCTGCCGCTGCCTTTGTTGTGGGCGGGTGCGCAGCCATGGTCCGGTTCGCGTGGGGTTGGGTCGCCCCCTGTCGCCGAGCAAGCGGAGTCTGCGCCGAGCAAGCAGGGAAATCATGCTTGGTCGGCGCGGAATCCACTTGGTCGGCGGGGCGGGCGAGGGCTCGCCGTCGTCGGGGGCGGGCCCGCCGGGCTGGCAGCAGCCGTCGACACCGCCCGGCGAGGGCATCCCGTCACGCTGTTCGAGGCGCGGGACGTGCTCGGGGGCAGCTCGAGCTCGCCGCACGCGTGCCCGGCAAGGAGGACTACGCGGCGGCGGTGGCCGGGCTCGCCGCTGAGCTCGACCAGCTCGGCGCCGACGTCCGGGTCGGGGTGCACGCGCGGGTTGAAGACCTCGTCGGGTTCGACGGCGTCGTGGTTGCCACCGGCGTCCGGCCGCGACGGCTCGACGCCGGGCCCGGCGGGCTGCCCGGGGCGGACCTGCCGCACGTCGTCGACTACGAGACCGCGCTGCGCGACGGCGTGCCCGCCGGGAGCGTGGCGATCATCGGTGGGGGAGGCGTCGGCGTCGACGTCGCGACGTTCCTCGTCGAGGAGCACGACGAACGCGCGCGGGCCGCGCGGTTCGCCGCCCGGTTCGGTCTGCCGCCCTTCGGCGGGCTCGTCGGAGGGTCGCGCGACCAGCGCTGGCCCGCGCCGTCGGCCGCCCGGTTCCCGATGACGCAGCCCGGTCCCGGCGGGCAGGTCACCGTGCTGCGGCGCTCCGGGAAGATCGGGACCGGCATCGGGGTGACGTCACGCTGGGTCGTGCTCGGTGCGCTCCGGGACGCTGGTGTACAGATGCTCACCGGCGTCTCGTACACGCGGATCCGGCCCGGCTTCCTCGAGGTCGTCGCCGCCGACGGCGCGGCTCGCGAGGTCCCCGCGGACACCGTCGTCGTGTGCGCGGGGCAGGAGCCCGTTGCCGGCCTCGCGGGCGAGCTGGAGCGCGTCGGGGTCGCGTGCGCCGTCGTCGGGGAGCGCGGGACGCCCGCACCCTCGACGCCGTCCGCGCGACCCGCGAAGGGCTCGAGGCGTCCCGCGCGCTCCTGCCCGCCTGACGCCCCGCTCATTCGTCCGCCCCTCAGACGAACCTCAGATGTCCCACATCGTGGACAACGAGTGGACGGGTCACGGTTTGCACTGGCAACCTCGGCGCCGCGTCCCGGTTTTCCACAGGCCGCCGACGCGGGGCCACGCCCCCGCTACGGTGACCGGACGACGCGACGGTGGTCGGTCCGACGCCCGCAGGGGGCGCGACGAAGGGGTCGAGTGAACGGCGGGGACATCCTCGAGCGTGAGGTGCGCGAGCTCGTGCGCCGGCGTGGCATCGACCCCACGCGCGACGCGGCTGCCGCGCGGCAGCTCGTCGCCGACGCACTGAGCGACTACGACGAGCGCACCGCTCAGGGCGTCGTCCCGGCGCTCGACGACCCGCAGGCCGTCGCCCGGCGGGTGCTCGACGCCGTCGCCGGCTTCGGCCCGCTCCAGCCGTACCTCGACGACCCGGAGGTCGAGGAGGTCTGGGTGAACGGACCCGCCCAGGTCTTCGTGGCCCGCCGTGGCGAGCCCGAGCTCACCACGACGATCCTCAGCCCCGAGCAGCTCCGCGACCTCGTCGAGCGCATGCTCGCGTCGAGCGGCCGCCGCCTCGACCTGTCCAGCCCGTTCGTGGACGCCGCCCTGCCCGGGGGCGAGCGGCTGCACGTGGTCATCCCCGACGGAAACCGGCGACGCCGAGAGTGCTGACCGGGTGAGAACAAGGCCTCCGACTTAAGTTGCCCGAATCAAGGGTTGAGGCTTCAACCATCGCGCGGCGCCGTGTGGGTGGCGGCGGGGACTCTCGGGGCCATGGGTAGGCAGGACGAGTTCACCGCGGCGTGGCGGGCGACGCGGCATGACCCGGTCGAGCGGCTGAAGATCGCGCGCACGACGACGGACCGTGAGGTGCTCGCGATCGTCGCGCCGGAGTGGTTCGACCATGACGCCGCGCTCGAGCTCGTGCACGCCGTGCTCGGCAACCCGGTGTGCAGCGGGTCGATCGCCGGCCGGTACGTCGGTCACCGCGACGCCGGGGTGCGCCTGCTGCTAGCACGCCGGTCCGACGCGCACGACCCCACCCTGCAGGTCCTGGCGCTCGATCTCGACGACGACGTGCGCGCCGCCGCGCGAGCCGCGCTCGACGCACGCCCGGTCCGGCCGATGCACGGCGTGTGACACGATTCTCGGCGTGGAAGCTCTGGACGCCGTTCTGTGGTGGCTCGCGAGCGTCGTCGTCGTGGTGCCCGTGGCCGTCCTGACGAAGCGCCGCATGGACCGCAAGGCGCGGCGGTGACCTGGACGGCAGCCCAGCTGACCGGCGAGCTCGGCGTGCGCGAGCACCGGGTCGCACGCCTCGCACGTACCTGGGGTTGGGAGCGGACCGGCCACGCGTGGCTCTTCACGGACGAGCAGGCCGACCTGATCCGTGAGCACGTCCGCACGTGGGACACGAGGACCCCGGCGGTGTGCAGCGTGGACGGGTGCGACGAGCGCGCCTCCGCGAAGGGGATGTGCCACCCCCACTACCTCCGTGTCTGGCGCCACGGGTCGACCGAGGCCCGGACCGGCGGCGAGCACCAGCGCGCCAAGACCCACTGCCCCCACGGGCACGAGTACACCCCCGAGAACACGATCGTGTACCCGTCCGACGGGCGGCGACGATGCCGGACGTGCCGGCTCGAGGCGTCGAGTTGACGGTGTGAGTTCCGACACCGTTACGGCTTCGTTACACCATCCGCCGAGCGAACTTGCTATGGTCCTCGCATAGCTCCCCACCGTCCTCCGGGACTGGTGGGGCTTTTTCTACCCGGAGGGGCACGATGGAGCGTCGCTCGGTCAAGCTGGTGATCGACTACCAGAACATCCATCTCACCGGCCATGGCGTGTTTGTGCCGGACTCCGTGCCGCGGCACGAGTCGCTCATTCACCCCTCTACTTCGCGAATCAGTGGCTGTCCGTGCGCAACCATGTGCTCGCCAGCACCGCGATCGCAAGCCATGACGATCCGGTGCAGTACGTGATCGAGAAGGTCGTCGTCTATCGCGGCCTGCCGTCGAACACGGAGAACCCGAACGCGTACCGGAGGAACCTGGCGCAGCAGTCGGAGTGGACCCGCGACCCCCGCGTTGAGGTCATCCATCGCGGACTTCGCTACAGCTGGGTCAACGGGGAGCGGCA
Source organism: Luteimicrobium album (assembly GCF_030161555.1). Taxonomy (GTDB): domain Bacteria; phylum Actinomycetota; class Actinomycetes; order Actinomycetales; family Cellulomonadaceae; genus Luteimicrobium; species Luteimicrobium album. Next base: position 37,293 of record NZ_BSUK01000001.1, on the reverse strand, counting down.
CGCCCAGGAGAAGGGCGTCGACGTTCTCGTAGCCCTGGATTTCGTCCGCTCAGCCGATCGGGGTGACGCCGATGTCGTCGTCCTGGCATCTCACGACACTGACCTTGAGCCCGCGCTTGCAGCTGCCTTCGAGAGCGGCAAGGTCGGAGTCGAGACGGCAGGTTGGGACGGGTGTCGTGTGCTCAGGGTGCCGGGCCGACGCGTCTGGCACACCCGACTGCATGGAGACGCCTTCGTCAGAGCAAGAGATCGCAAGGACTACACGTAGCACGACAACGCCCCCGCTCACCTCGCGAGAGGTGAGCGGGGGCGGTGTCGTGTGCGGGGTGATACTTTCCGGTGGCATCTGGTGCCGCTGGCTCGAACGGTGGCAGGCTCCGCGCATGTCCACTGAGCGCAGGTTCATGCGGTTCGTCTACGAGTTCGAGGTCGAGGTCGAGGACCTCATCGATGGAGCGGTCTTCCGGAACGACGTCCTCGGGGACGGTGAGGGCAACATCGTCGGGATGCTTGCCCGTGAGGAGCCCGAGTTCGAGGTCGCCAGCACGTTGCTCCGGATGACGAGTGACATGTTCGGGCCCGGAGGGCGCCGCGCGGGGCTGAAGTTCGTCAGCGGATCCATGATGCCGCGGTACGTCGACGAGAACGGGAACTACACCGAGTTCACGTTGCCTCCGGTGCCGGGCCGCAACGACGGGTCGCTCGAGATGTCGTGAGGTCGTCGTCGCGGCCCCCGGCGCAGCACGACCGGACTGGCATGGCGCCTGCGGCCTCGTTGACAGCGAGCACGGCCCCGCAGTGTGGGCACTTCGTGATGATCACGTCACGGCCGTCAGGCATCGGGGGTGAAGTCCGGTGAGGGGTTGGTGACGTCGGGGTCGGAGATGACCGCCGTGCCGTCGTCGGGGACCGCGGGCGGCGCCTGGTCGGCGGGCTTGTCGGCGGTGAGGTGGAGGAGCGCGAGGACACCGCCCGCGGCGCCGACGACGCCGGCGAGCGAGGTCAGCCAGTCGGTGACGGACTGGGCGCGCTCGGACGCGTCGGCTGCGAGCGACGGGTCGACGATGCCGAGCCCGAGGGTCACGACGCCGGCGACCACGCCGATCACGTAGACGGCCTTGCGGTACTTCTTCGGGATCGTGATGCTCACAGGGTCACCCCGTAGGTCTTGAGGGCGGCGACGGTCTTCGGGCCGACGATGCCGTCGACGACCAGGCCCGCGCGCTTCTGGAACTCGCGCACGGCGGCCTCGACCTTCGGGCCGAAGATTCCGTCGACGGCGAGCTTCGCGTACGCGGGGAACTTCTTGTTCAGGCCGCGCTGGAGGTTCTTGACCTTCGTGCCGGTCGAGCCCTTCTTGAGCACGGAGCTCGATGCCTTCGCGGGCTTCGAGGGGGCGGGCTTGTGCGTGTCCCGGCTCGGCACGTAGTCGTAGTGCCACCGCTCGTTCTTGTCCTGGATCCACCCGTAGGCGGCGGCGTGCGCCTCGAGCCACGCGTAGTCCGCGGACCCGAAGTCGACCGCCTCGCCCCGGCAGTGGTTGGACTGGCTGGGCGGCAGGGCGAAGTTGTAGCCCGGCTTCCCGGCCTTGTACCCGTCGTAGAGGACCTGCTGGTCCGCGGTCGACCGGTAGGCGGACGTCACGTGGAACGCCGACCCACGGGCCTTCTGCATGCGCGCGAACGACGCCGCGGCGTCGGGCATGAGCCGGTGGCCGGCCTTGTCGATGGTGGTGAGCGTGCTCATCGTGGGTGCCTCCTGGGCAGGGCGAAGGGCCCCGACGTCGGGCGACGGCGGGGTGAAGGTGGGGTGGGTCAGTCGCGGGTGAGGTGCTCGTCGAGGCGTTCGGCGACCTCGGTGACTGCGGCCTCGACCCGGGAGAGCGTGCGGGCGGTGCGGCGTTGCGCGCCGGCGTTCTGTGCGGCGGCCTTCGCGACCCGTTCGACGGCGTCTGTCAGATGGTCGACGTCGTCGCGCAGGTTACGGTCGTGGTCGTTCTGGACCTGCGCGCGGATCGTCTCCGAGGTCTGCTCAGCGCGTGACTGCTGCTCGCGGATCTCGGCTAGGACCTCGCCGTGGTGGCGGAGCTCGCGGTGCGTGCGCCGGTTCAAGAGCCTCGCGAGGACCGGCGCGACGATCGCCGTGATGACCACGGACCCGATCGTCGCGATCAGCCAGTCGTGCCCGGTTGGCGCCGGGGCGGCGGTGTCGTCGGCGAACTCGGCCCAGAGGGTCACGACCAGGTGCATGCGGGGTCCTCCTCGCGTGGTGGGGGTGGCGCGTGGGTGTCAGTCGGCGATCTTCACGGCCGTGAGGAATGGGCTGTAGTAGGCGGAGGCGATGGTTAGCGCGCTGCCGCTGTTCTGGCCGAGCCTGATACCGAACGCCATTCCGCCCGTCGATGCGCGGTAGACCGAGCTGACGTTCAGCGAGTCGACGGACCCGGAGCTCTTCACCTGGGCGAGTGCGACGTTCGCTCCGAAGCTGCCGTCGGAGTTGACCACGCTGAGGTACAGGGACCGGACCCCGGTTGCGTTGGACGGGAACGCAGCCTGCGCGGACAGCGACCACAGGCCCTTGGGAACAATCAAGCACCCGACCTGTGACCCGGTCCCCAGGGTCACGCCGCCGGACAGCTCGGAGCCCGTCGCTCCTGCGAACGTGTACAGCGTGTCGGTTCCGGACGGGATCGACTGGCCGGCCACCGAGTTCTGGAAGCGGCGACCGAACACCGCCGGAGTGCTCTTCCAGACGAGGAGCCACTGTCCGCCGATCGCGTAATAGAGCGCCTTCTCACCCGTGACGGCCTTGAACATGCCGTCGGCTGGGGAGGGGATCGCGGACTGGAGCGCGGTGAGGGTCGGGTACTGCTCGGTGGACCTGTCGAGCAGGAAGCTGAACAGCCCGGATAGGTGGTCGGGGACCTTGGGCGGGTCGTTGTAGTCCGGGAGGCCGGTGAATCCCTGGCGCGGGTCAGTCTGCATCGGTGGGCTCCTCGGGCTGCGCGGGGACGGGTGGGTCGGGGTAGTCGGCCGCGACCGCGACCACGGACGTGGAGGTGATGACCACGGACCGCACCGTGTCGGGGTCGAAGCCGAGCGCCCGGAGCACGTCGACGGGCGGCGTGGTGTTGTCCACGGGTGTCGGGTCGGTGGCGGCCTGGGCGGTGTCGTCGCTCGCCCCGTCTGGGGTGTCGGTCATCAGGAGCCTCCCGAGTAGGTGATGAGCAGCTGCCCGGTACCGCTGTCGTCGCCGTCGCTGTCCTGGTGGGAGAAGAACGCGTCCAGGGACGTGGCGGGGGCGTAGAACCCGATCCCGGCGATGGTCGAGGCGAGCCACGCGGTGACCCACGCGGCGGGCACGGTGAGCACCTGGATCTCGCCGATGATGAACGTCGGGAACCGGATCGGCCCGTACCCGGGCGCCCACGCCGGCGCCCCTGAGGGCAGTGCGGTGTAGGTGTGGGCGTACATGATCGGGGCGACCGGGTGGGCCGAGCCGGAGCCGCCGGCGAACGTGGACGAGCAGCGCAGGATGATCTGGACCTGGGAGATCGTCGCGCCCGAGGGGACGGAGGCCGCGAGCGGGTAGGTCAGCGCCGTGGCGTGGAGGTAGTTGTACGGCGGCCGGTGCCCTTCGGTGTCGCCGGCCTGGGCGTCGGAGAGTCCCTGCTCGATGAACGTCCGAGAGAAGTCCGAGTCGGTGGCGTCGGTGTCGGCCCACCACCAGGCGCCGGGCGCGGACCCGTCGGTCGGGATCTCCTGCTCGCCGCCGTAGTTGTGCGACGGCAGCACGAGCACCTGCTGGTCGGGCACGAGCACGGGACGCGGGGTGGCCTTGGAGACCACGAGCCAGCCCGTGGTGTGCGGGACCACGGACACCCGGTCACCGACCGCGGGGGACGGGTAGGCCGACGACGCCCACGACAAGGACGTCGTCGTGGACCCGTCCTCGAACGCGACGGTCACGAGCTGCTGGCCGGTGTCCACGGCGGTGATGAACCCGAACCGGGGCTGGGCGGGGAGCATCTGGGCGACCATGCGCCGGATCGCGGCGGGGGAGGTCATGAGTCCGTCACCGCCCCGACGTCGCGTGTCGCCACGGAGAACTGGCCGCCCGGGACGAGGGGCAACGTGAAGTTGTCGACCATGTGCCGCCGTGCTGTCGCGAACACCCGGCCGGGGTCGGTGACGATCTCGACGACGTCGAGGGCTTCGAGCCCGGCGTGCGGGATCGTGGCCAGGTCCAGGGACTCCGCCCCGCCCGTGGACAGGGCGAGCTGGGTGGACGCGGCAGCCTGGCAGTCGGCGAGCGTGGTCAGGCTGGGCATCGACACGACCTTGGTGACCTTCCCGTAGGCGCCCGTGTCGGGGTCGCCGTAGAACGTCGGGGACGTCGGGTCCTTGTCCCAGTCGACGCCCGTGGTCGCGACCGTCGCACCGTCCGGGGTCGAGCCCTGCACCGCGACCCGGTTGTAGACCCCGGTGCGCGAGGACGTCCGCGCCGCCTCGAGGAGCGACCCACCCGCCTGGGGTTGGAACCGCCACACCGGCTTCGTGGCCAGGGTCGGCAGGTCCGTGATGACGAACCGGCCCGTCGGGTCGGCGTAGACTTGGACGGACAGCGACGCCGCGAGCTCGCTGATCGCCGTCCACCGGTCATCCCACGTCGTCGGCGTCACCCGGCGGTCCCGGCGGGTCAGCACCGCGACCTCCGCGTCGGGCAGGGTCTCGAGGATGAGCTGGCGGATGATCGCGATCCCCGACGGGTTCGAGAACGTGCGGGGCGCGGTGAAGATGTCGTCGACCACGTAGGCCTCACGCGAGACGCCGGCGATCGTGACTTCCGTCAGGCCAAGGTCCGACCCGGCGCCGGAGTCGATGCGGAACCGGCCGACCGGGACCACGAGCAGCGTCCCGTCCGCAGCGACGAGGGCGTGCCGGACCCGGAGCTCTTGGCCGTAGTGGCCCAGGACGTCCGAGGGCAGCGACGGGAGCGCCGGGACCTGGGTGTAGGTGCCCGACCGCAAGAACGGCGGCACCGTGATGTTGATGCTGCGCCGCGCCGACTGGGTGCGGTCCACCGTGATGGACCCGCCCGTGATCGGCAGCGACACCACCGACCCGTCAGGCCAGCGCACCGGCTGGCCGGCCCGCCATACGTCGGCGAAGACCCGCAGCCCGTGCGAGGCGACCAGGGTCTCCCCGTAACCGCCGGGAACAGGCCACATGTCAGTAGCTCCCCGTCGCCAGGTCCAGGTACGTCGGCACACCGTCCAGGAGGTCCTGATAGGTCGCGAACCGGTCCGCGACCTGGTTGTAGGTCATGCCCGAGAAGCCCGTGGCGTCGCCGGCGGGCATCGCGACCTGGTCGACCGTGAGGGTGTGGACTCGCCACCCAGACACGTCCGAGCGTGCACGGCCCGGGTTCGACGTCGACCACGACGTCACCTGGTAGTACCCGGACGGGAGTTCCGGCTCGGCCGGTTGCCCGGTCTGCAAGAGCACGACCCCACCGGGTGCGCCTTCGAGGACCGCTGCGAGCGCGGCGAGCTGCCCCGGGGTCCTGGTCGCGACCTCGAGCGTCGAGGACGCCTGCGCGAGCCCGGACGACTCGGCGACTCGCTGCCCGCCCGGGACCTGCCAGGACCCGCCCTGCGTCTGGCGGGTGACCTGACCGAAGTCGCGCAGCGGGACCCGGCAGTTCAGGTCCGCGCGGCCCGGCACCTTGACCCACAGTCCCCACGCGGCACCCGTCGTCTCGACGGTGCCCGAGAGCGCGACCGGGTCGTCGTCGCCCACCGCGGTCGCCGCATACGTGACCGCGGAGTCCATGGGTGCTTCGTTGTCCGAGGACAGCAGCACCCCACCCACCACGGCCACGGCGACAGACCCGCGCACGGGGACCGGGGACGCCCCAGCCACCGTGCGCGTGACCGTCACCGAGGTAGCCGTCGACCACCCGGTGTCGCGCCCGTCGATGACGAGCTGGACCAGGTTCCTCGCGGTGTCGAACGTCGAAGCGAACGTCATCACAGGCTCCCTGTGGAGTAGGCGGCCTGAGCGTCCTGGCGGGCCGTGTGGGCGACGACCACGCGGGACGCCTCCACCTTCATCCGCCCGACGAGCGCCCCATCGGTGTCGACGACGACGAGCTCGCGCGGCATCGTCACCTCCACGCGCTGCCCGGCCGCCGCGGCCGGTACCGGGGTCGACGAGGGCCGCTGCACCGTGAGCACCGCCCCGGCGTTCCCCGCGGCGAGCGCGGACTGGTTGCGGGCCGTGGACGCCGTCGTGGACACGAACTCGTCCGGCATGAGGAGGGCGTGCACGGAGTCCGCGCCGGCCTGCCCGCCGACGACGAGCCCGCCGCCGGCCTTCTTCACGACGTTGCCCTTGGCGTCGAGCTTGAGCCCGAAGGGCTTGAGCATCGCGTTCGTGAGGGTGTTGCCGACCTTCGCGATCGCGTTGTTCGTGTCGGTCAGCGACTTCGTCAGCGAGTTGACCGCTGTCGTCGCCGCGGTGAGCCCGCCGATGGTGTTCGCGGACGTGAGCGACTGGCCTGCTGACGTCCCCGCCTTGGCGACGGTGTTGTAGTCCGACTTCACCGCGCCGAGGTCCTTCACGCTCATGGTGTTGAGCGCCTGGACGAACTGGATGCCCTGCTCGGGGCTCGAGGCGAAGATCGACAGCGCCTGGTTGACGATCGCCTCCGAGGCCGGGGAGGTCCCGAGCTTCTTCTGCAGGGCCTGCAGCGCGTTGGTGAAGGTGGTGGCGTCCTTCGCCTGCTTGTCCGCCGCCGACGTGATGCCGGCGCCCGTGTAGCCGCCCTTGGTCGCAGCCGTGGTGTCGGTCGTGTACCAGACGTTCCCGTACTTGTCGGAGTGCTGGATCTGGTTCGACGTCGCGTCGGTGGGCGCGACGTAGGCCGCCGACAGGTCGAACGTCCCCTTCACCGCTGACGCCGCCGAGTCGGCGAGCGACTTCATGTCCGCGAGGTGGTTGTTCGCCTTGTCGAGCGCCGCCTGGTACTTGTCCGCCGCCGCGTAGAGACTCGTGAGCGACTTCTCGGCCGTGTTCGCTGCCGTCGTCAGCGCGGTCTTCTGCTTCTTCGACAGCGTCGACGACGTGGCCTCCTGCCGCGCCTGGTCCGTAACCCCGAGCGCGGAGTCGAGCCCACCCGTGATCGCGTCAGCGACGTCCCCACGGCGGATGTCGGTCTTGAGATCGGACCCCAGAGACTTGAAGTCCGCCGCCGCCTGCTTGGCCGCGGCGGTGTCGGCCTTCTGCTTGTCCGACGCGGCCTTAGCGGCGGCCTTGTCCTTGTCGCGCTGCTTGATCGCGGCCGCGAGGCTGCCGTACTTCTTCACGAACGCCCGGGCGGTGTCCGCGTCCTCGAGGGCCTTCTTGTCCTCGTGCTCCTCGCTGTCGCGACCGACCGGTCCAGTCCGCGCAGCACGTACCGGGTCTTGTGCTGCTTACCGTGCTTGTCCTTCGGCCCGTACTTCTCGGTCTCGGCGAGGTCCCGCTTGTCGTCACGGACCGTCTGCTTCAGCTCGAGGTAGTCCGACCCAGACGCGTACCGGTCCTGCCAGTACTCCAAGCTGTGACCCTTGTACGACGTCGGGGTCTTGCTGACCTTCCTCCGCCCGCGTACTTCGGCAGAGTGTCGTTGTTGATCGCCTCGACCAGTGCGGCGTGCTTGCGGTAGGAAGCCGCGTTCACGACGAACTCGTCGTTCGATGCGGCGATGAGGATCTTGTCGTCCCGTGGGCCGCCCGGGCCCCTGATCTTCCCTCCGCCCGCGTAGAGGTCGACCTTCCCGTTCGCGACATGCACGCCGACGACGGACTGCGAGCTCTTCACGCCGACGAGCAGCGTCGGGCGGGCCGACTTGATCTTCTGCAGGAACGCCTGGAGCTGCAGCTGACCCTCGTGGGTGTCCAGGTCGAACGTCGTCTTGACCTTCTCCGGGACGAGCCCGAGCTGCTTCGCGTAGGCCTTCGCCGCGGCTTCGCTCATCCCCGCGGCGTGAGCCTGCTCGACGAACGCGTCGTAGCCCTTCGCGATGATGCGGTTCGCCTCGGTCTGCGACCCGGTCTGCTTCTCCGTCGCGTCCGCGTACGCCAGGACGTCCTGGGACAGCGCGAGGAGGGCGCGCTGGTTGTCGCGGCCGGCCTGCGTCGAGTCCTTGAGGGCCTTCCCGGCCTTGACGTCCGCGTCGGCTCGCGCGATCGCGGACTTCTCCTGGGCGTCGGTGAGCTTCTTGCCGCCGTTCGCGGCCTTCTCCTGCGCCTCGTAGGCCTTGATCTGCTCGGTGCGGTACTTCGCGACGCCGTCGGCGACCTTCGCGACGGCGTCCTCGTAGTCGAGCTGCGCGGACTTCGTGTCGCCCATCAGGGCGGCATGCTCGCGAAGGGCCTTGTTCGAGTCGTCGATGGCCCGGTTCGCCTTGACCTGCTCGACCGTGACGCCCTGTGTCGCGGCCGTCAGCTCGTCCGCGGCGTCGGCGGCGTCTTGGAGCTCGTCGACGTGCGCCGAGATCGCCTTGATCGCGTCCTTGGTGGCGTCGTTCTGGTCGACGAGCGCCTGGTCGCGGATGATGATCGGACCGGTCGACGTCGCGATCGTCTTCGTCGTGAGCCCGATCTGCGTCTCGAGGTCCGAGGACGACTTCGTGAGCTCGTCGAGGGTCTTCTTCGCGCCGGCGAGGTCGCCGCCGGCCTCACCCTGCAACAGGGTCCCGATGGACTGCCCGGTCGCCTCGGACTCCTTGCGGACCTTGTCGAGGTTCGTGACGGCGTCCTTCTGCCAGACCTCCCACCACGACTTCTGGTCCACGATCGTCGTCCCGAAGTCGACGAGCTTCGAGTCCCAGTCGACCGAGTTGATCTCGCCACCCGCGGACACGATGTCCTTCGCGAGGTCCTGCACGTCCTGCTTCGCCTGGTTCACCGCGTCCGCGGTCCCCGACAGCAGCGCCTTCCCGAGACCGATCCCCGCCGCGGCGAGCGCGCCGCCGATCAGGCCAGCGGGCCCGAGGTCCGCGACAACACCGCCGAGGGTGCCCTGCACGACGTCGACGGCGGAGTCCATCGACCCCTGGAACGAGGACGCGACCTCGGACAGGTTCGCCTTCGCCTCGTCCCGGAACGTCTCCACCGACTCCGACGCCCCGCGAAGACCCCGCTCGGTGGTGTGCTGGTCGATGTCGACCGGGATCTCGACCTTCTTCTTGCTCAGGGCCTTGATCTGGTCGTCGACCTGCTCCGCGGTCCGCATCGCCTGCTGCGCGTCCGCGGTGATCTCCGCGACGGTGCGCGTCCGGTTCACGTTCCGAAGCTCCGCCTCGAGCGCCGCCAGGTCCGCATGTGCCTGTGCGGCGTCCGCGACCACCGTCGGGGACGCCTTCGCCGCAGACAGGTCCTGAACGAGGCGCTGCACCCCGGTCAGGCCCTGGGTTGCAGCCGCGGTGTCGGCGCCGACCTTGACCTTCGGGTCCTGTGTCTGCGCGAGCTTCGCCATCGCAGCCTGGACCCCGGAGATCGACTTCTCCGCGGCGTCCGCGCCGTCGATGCTGATCTTGCCTGCAAGGGTCCCCAGGTCCAGGCTCATGCGTCACGCCTCCGTGAGTCCGAGGGCCCTCGCGAGCCGGGTCGTGTACGGGGGGTCGAGGAGCGCGAGGACCCGCAGAGACAGCCACCGCCACGACCGGGCGGCCAGGAGACCTGGGGTGGCGACGTCGAGGCCGAACCGTGCGTGCAGGTCGACCTCGACGTCGTCCCACGCGTCGAGGATCGCCGCCCAGGTGACCTGGACGGACGGTGTCAGGAGGCGTGTTTCTTCTTCGGGCGGGATGTCGTAGTACTCGGGGATCCCGTCGCCGTCGTCGCCTCGGGCGTAGTCGTCGACGGTTCGGGGTCGGTGCTCGTCGACGTCTCCGCTTCCCCCAGCGGACGCTCCCAGAACGCCCGCGCCACGTCGACGTTCGTCACCACAGCGAAGTAGGCGGTGTACGCGGCGTGCTTGAGGACCTCGAGCGTGATGCCGGCGTCGGCCATCTCGTCGAACACGGGTCCCAGGGCGTCGCGCATGAACTCCTCCTCGTCGCGGGCGAGGAGGTCGCGCTGGGCGTTGGTGCGCTGCTTCGCCGGCGTGGAGGCGGCGGCGAAGACGCGTTGCAGGCGGAGCCCGACGAGCGCCGGCGGCGAGGGCACCACGAAGGTGCGCCCCGCCACCGGCAGCTCGAGGAGGTTGCCGTCGAGGACGTCGGACAGGTCGGTGAACTGCTCGGCCACGGGTCAGCTCTCCTCGTCGGTCAGGCGCCGCGCGTGTACGCGAGCGCGTCGGACGTGCCGGCCGGCGTGACGACCGTGATGTTCGCGGCGCCCGCCGACCCGGCCGGGACGACGGCGACGATCGTGGCCGAGTTGACGACGAGGAAGCTCGTGGCCGCGGTGGCCCCGAACTTCACCGACGTCGCACCGCCCAGGTATGCACCGCGGATCTCGACCTGCGCGCCCTGCGCGGCCGCCGACGGCGACGCGGACGTCAGGGCCGGCAGGGTCGCCTCCCCGGTCGGGTTCGTGATCGGCTCGCGGGCGCCCTGCCCGAGGAGTGTGATCGCGACGGAGTTGAGGCCGGTCGGGTCGCCACCGTTCGGTGCCCACTGCACGAGGGCGTCGCCCTCGTAGGCCTCGCCGTCGGAGCCCTGCCGCTCGTACCAGCGCACGTGCACGATCTCGAGGAGTCCGCGGCGCCGCGCAGGAACTCCTGGCCGACGTCGTAGGCCCCGGCGGAGTCGATCTTGCGGAGCGCGGTCGCGGTCAGCTGCCACTTGCGCTGCGTGACGGCGTCCGAGCCCCAGCCAGGGGAGTCGTAGTCGGATGCGTCCTGGGTAGTCGGGTTGACGACGGGCTGCAGGGCGTTGAGTCCGCGGACCTGCACCCACGACGGGTTGTCGGGGTCGGAGGCGACGTCGACGTCGCAGCGCCACGTCGTGTTGACGGTCGGGTTGAGGGCCTCGATGGGCATGGTGTCTCCCGGTGGTGGGGTGTGCTGGTGGTCGTGTGGGTGCGCCCGCCGCCCGGGCGGTGCGCGACGTGTCCCGCCTCCGGGGCGGTCAGTCGGTGACGTACACGGACGCGTGCGCGGTCGTGACGTAGAAGTTCGAGCTCGTCTCCTCGCGGCCGGCGTCGTCGGCGCCCAGGAGCGCGAGGGACGCGCGCCAGGCGTGCGCCACGTACACGCCTCCGAACGTGAGCTGCTCGACGCCGTGGAGGTGCTCGTACACGGCGTCCGTGAGGTCGTTGACGGGCCGCGGGTCAGCGCCACGCGGCCCGCGGGCGCGGACCTGCACACCGATCACGGTGTCCGAGAGGGCACTGGAGGTGACGGGGTAGGAGGTGATCGCGAGGACCTGGTCGGGGGACGCGGGCATGCGCCCGACGACGATCCCGACCTCGGACGCGGTGTACGCCGGCCCATCGGGCCGCCACACACCCACGCCCGCGTCAGCGAGCATCTGGGCGACGCCTTCGAGGAGGTCGGTGGTCCAGCCCATCAGCTGCTCCCGAGGGCTTCGCGAGCCGCCTGGGCGACGATGTCCCCGACGGTGCGGGCCTCGTCGTTCAGCGCGGACTCGAGGTACTTCGCCTGCCGGCCCTCGTCGTGCCGCAGTGACAGGTCCTCGTGCTGGCGGACCGCGTACGGCGTGTCGTACGAGATCGCGACCGTCGTGCCGTTCTGCGAGGTCGCGCCCGACCGCTCGAGGGTGCCTTCCTCGTGCGGGACGCGGGCGTTCGAGACGGTGAGGACGTGCTCGGCTGCGACGCCGAGACCGCGCTCGATGGCGGCGCGCAGGGCGCCGGGCCGGTACCTGCCGGGCTGCATGCTCGCCATCAGGTCACCGTCCATGCGACGTGGTCGGGCAGGTCGAGCGGCCCAGACGTGCGGCGAGCCTGCGTGATGACGGTCGAGACCCGGCCGTCCGGGAACGTGATCGTCGACCCGGGTGGCCCGTCGGGTGCACCGGGCGGCGCGTAGACGGTGGACGAGGAGACGACCTGTTCGCCGTCGGGGGCGCGGACGAGCTGCACGGTGTCGTCGACGAAGCACGCCACGTCGGTCGGGGTGCCGAAGGTGGGGCCGTAGCCGCTGTCTCCGGTCTTCGGGGTGAGGGTCACGGTGTGGACGAAGAAGTCGTCGAGCTCGCTCACGATCGCCTCCGATGACGCGTATGACGCGTATGACGCGTCTGCGGGTTGCTCTCAGGCGTGTGCGGGCGCGTAGGGCCGCAACCTAGAAAGTCGTGTCATCGCGTCATCTGCGTCATACGCGCAGGTCAGAGGCGTGACGCGTGAGATTCGGTCGCGTCATGCACGCGTCATCCGTGGGTGCGGACCCCACGAACCAGGCCCGCATCCGCGAGGATCCCCAGCGCCTCCGGGGTGAGGTCGTCGGCGAGCTGCGCGCGCCGCGCCGCGGTGTCGTCCGCGCCGGCGTACGAGATGTTCGCCGGGCCGAGGGCCCTCGACGCGACGACCCGCCCGCCCGTGCCCGTGTCCACGCCGGCCGTCGTCGGGTCGATCCCGAGCGTGGCCCACGTGGCGGCCTGCGCGCACGTCGCATCGCTGAACGCCTGCACGACGTCGGGGTCTGTCGGTGCGCCGGTGTCGTTGGTCGCGTACCAGGCGGTGACGGTCGCGCGGCGTACGAGGCCCGACGCGACCCGCAGCAGCGTCACCGCGTTCGCGGGCGCGGCCGTGCCCGTCCATGCGGCGAGGTCGGCGGGTGTGGCGTAGACGAGGCTCATCGTCGTGCCCTTCGTGTCGGTGGGTGCGCCGGGCCAGGGTGCGTGGCCGTCTCCCTGGCCCGGCGCGGTCTCACTCGGTCGGCTGCTCGCCGTCGCCGGTCTGCTCGTCGGAGGCCGCCTTGCCGACGAGCACGGCCAGGACGTCCTCCTTCTTGGTCGCGCCGCCGAGGTCGACCCCGTGCTCGGCGGCGTACGCCTTGAGCTCGGGGGCCTTCCAGCTCGCCGACGGGTCGCCCTCCGGGAAGGGCGGCGTCTCAGGCGCCTCGACCGTGTAGCCGTGGCGCGCGAAGTACGCCAGCGCCGCGGCGTCCTCCGTCTCGCCGGTGCCGTCCTTGAAGTCGACGCCGACGACGGTCCCGTTGAACCCCGCTACGGGGGTGCGCACGGTAGCCATCAGTCGCCCTGCACCTTGATGTTGCGCAGGACGGCCGCGGCCTTCGTCGCCTTGAGAGCGACACCGACCGGGCCGAGCTCGACCTCGCCCTTCTTCACCGCGCCGGGCGTGGTGAAGTCGGGCAGGAACGTGGCCACGAGCTGGCCGCCGACGGTCGAGATTCCGTGGAACCCGTCGAGCCCGACGCGGTACGCGTACAGGTCCGTCAGGCCAGTCGTCGAAACGGTCGCGACCGTGCGGGTCTCGATCGGGATGATCGGGTCGTTCGTCCCGGCCTTCGCGCCCGGGTCGGCGAACACGATCGACCCGTACTGCTCGCGGACGATCGGGCGCCCGTTCTGCCCGACGAGCCCGTCGACCGGGTTCTGCGTGTACATCCCGGCGCGGCGGGCCGCGGCCCGGAATCGAGCGAGCGCCTTCGCGTTGCCGAGCACGATCGTCGGTGTGCCGTCGAGGAGCGCGAGGAACTCGTCGATGACGTCGAGCGCCACGTTCGCGGCGTTCGCGTCCGAGAACGAGGACCAGTCCGTGACCACGTCGACGTTCATCTCGGTGTCAGACCCGGTGAGGGCCTTGTCGAGACCGTCGAAGCCGTTGGCGTCGGTCGCGGTGTCGCCGTTGATGACGAGGTCCTGGAACTTCGTCCGCGTCGCCTTGATCTTCTGGTTGAGGTTGAGGGTCACGGCACCCGACGCGGCGGGCCCGAGCTTCGCGACGACGCGGTCCACCTCGAAGCTGCCGCCCATGACGGCAAGGTCGGTCGTGTACCGGGTCGTGGTGACGTTCTGGGCCGTGTACTCGCTGTTGATCGCGCGGGTCGCGGCGGTGGGCTGGGTGACGAGACGGCGGTACCCGTAGGTCAGGGTGTCGCCGCCGCCGGACGGGTTGACGACGTCGTCGAAGACGAGGGAGTCGAGGATCTCGGACTCCTTGCGGAACTCGTCGATGACGGCGACGTCGACGTCGTCCTGGGTGTTGTTCTTGGCCTCTACGAGGGTGACGGGCATGGGTAGGCTCCTTGGGCTACTGGCCGTACGCCGCGGTGACGGCGTCGGCGAGGGACTTGGGCTTGGTCTTCTCGCCGGTCCCGCCGGCGTGGTCGACGCTGGACGCTCCGACCGCCTGGGTCGCGAGCTTGGGGTTGTCCTTGACCGCGTCGGTGATGGCGGTCTTCACCGCGTCGGCGAAGCCGTCGTCGGTGGGGTCGAGGTCCGCGACCTTCGTCAGGAAGGCGCGGGAGTCGAGGAGGGCGCCGGGATCGGCCTTGAGGCCGGGGGCGGCGCGGAACACGGCGAGCTCGACGCGCGCCTGCCGAGCCTCGGACGCGGAGTCGGCGGCGGTCTTGGCGAGCTTGGCGGGGTCGGGTGCCTCGTCGCCCTTGACGAGGCCGAGGGCCTTGCCGATCTCCTGGGCGAGGGCGTCGCGGGCCTCCTGCGCGGCGCTCTGCTTCGCGTTGACGCGGGCGTCGCCGGCCTCCTTGCGCAGGTCGCCGATGAGCTTCTGGACGCCGGGCGGCAGGGAGTCGACCTTGCCGTCCCACTCGCCGCCGTCGTCGCCCTTCGGCTGCTGCACCTGGCGCTGCTGGACGGCCGCGGCGAGGTCAGCGGGCGACGGCGTGGTCGGCTTCTGCCCGTCGTCGCCCGGTGCGCTCTCCTGGCTGGCGCCGTCGGGGCCGGCGATGGCGTCGGCGGGCGCGGAGAAGAAGCGCAGGCGCTCGAAGCGGCGGGGCATGCCCGGGGTGGGCAGGGTGACGTGCGTGATGCTGGTGGTGTGGAACATGGTCCAGTGCCTCCCGGGCGCTGTTGTGGGTGGTCGGCCCTACGGTTCGGGCCAGGTCGCACGCACCAGGCGCGCGACCAACGAAGGGATCGGACGACATGGCAGAGAAGGCAAGCGCGGACGCGCTCGAGGCAGCGATCGTGAAGCTCGCGGCGAAGGCGCAGGAGGCGCCCGGGGCACACGCCCTGGAGTACTCCACGGCGGCGAAGGACCTCGCGGAAGCGCGCGCGTGGCTCCTGAACCCGGCGCAGCCGCACTGAGCTAGCGCGCCTTCCCGATCTGCTCGCGCGCCGACTGCCGCTTCAGCTCCGGGTTCGCCGCCAGGTGAGCCCGGAGTGCGGCCTGCCACTCCGCGACCTTCGCCGCCGCGGCCCGGCGGCCGGGCTCGTCGAGGGCGATCGCCTCGCGCATCTTCCACGTTCGGATCCCGCGCTCGAGCGCTCGCTGCCGCTGCTGCGCCTCGTACCCCTCAGGCGAGCTGCGCGGCTTCGGCGCGACCGTGGCACCCGGCACGTACGCGTTCAAGCTGTGCCGGCAGTTCGGGTGCTGGAACCCCGCCGCCCGCGCCTCGGCCACCGACCCGGCGACGTGGACCTTCACCGGCTGGCCCGTCGTCGCGGACCGGACCTCGACCGTCCCGACGGACTGCCCGCTGATCGAGAGAACCTTGCCCTCCCACGGTCGGCACAGCGGGCACTCCCGCGGCGCGTCCGACACGAGCACCAGGTCCAGGCCCGACGCCGAGAGCGTCGCGACGTGCCCTTGGATCGCGGCCCCGCCGGCGCCGGTGCGCACGGCCATCTCGACGTACGACGCGAGCTGCCACCGCCGCCCGGCCGAGTCCGTGAACCCGCCGATCCCGCGACCCAGGAGCCCGTCCATCGCCTGCTGCGCGGCCTGCCGGCGCGTCTGCGCCCCGACGACGACCGTCGACGCGGCCTGCGCGACGACCCGCTGGTACGCGTCCGTCGACGCCCGCAGCACCGTCGCCGGGAGGGCGCGGAGCTTCCACGTCGTCTCCGCGGCGATCTGCTGCACCGCGGCCTGCGCCGCCGGCGACAGTGACGGCACCTCGAGGCCGAGCGCGGTCAGGTCGGCGGCCGCCGCGCCCTCGCCCGCCGCCGCGGCGTCGAGGATCACCTGCAGCAGCTCCTTCGTCGCCGCGTCCTGCACGGTCGCG
The DNA here is from genome assembly GCF_030161555.1 of Luteimicrobium album. GTDB lineage: Bacteria > Actinomycetota > Actinomycetes > Actinomycetales > Cellulomonadaceae > Luteimicrobium > Luteimicrobium album. The sequence continues at coordinate 21,127 of NZ_BSUK01000001.1, read as the reverse complement.
AGCTGCTCGGCGATCTCCCGGCGCAGCGCCTCGAGCTGCAGCGCCTTCTGTTCCGCCCAGTCCGGTGCGTCCAGGCCTCGTGCGACGCGGTCGCGGATGAGGCGGAGGACGACGAGCTCGGCCTGCGCGTACAGGGTGGAGACGCGGCGCGCGAGGCGCTCACCGAACGACGGGTCGACCGGCACGACGGGCCTCCCGTCAGAACGTCGGGACGGTGTCCGGGGACGTCAACGACTGCTCGGCGACGATCCGGGCGACCTCCTCGTCGACCTGCTCCTTGCCCCAGTCCGGGTGCACGAGCTGCACCTTGACCTGGGTCGAGGCGGCGCGGCCGGCTTCGAGGGCCTGCGCGGTCTGCGCGAGCGTCAGGACGCTGTCCTGCACGGAGTCCGGGAACGTGACCGTGACGTGCGCGCTCGTGTCGAGCTGGGTGCCGAACACCGAGGCGTCGATCGTGAGCATCTTGCCCATGAGCTGCTGCACCGCGGGCCGCTCGAGCCGGATCTTCCGGTCCCGCGTCTGGAACGACGCCCGCTCCCGGGCATGCACCTCGGTAGCTGTGATCGCCCCGCCGTCGCCGCCGTCCTCACCGAACGTCGCACCGGCGTACCCGGCGGACTGGATGATCCGTGCGACGAGGCTGTCGGCGGTGCGCAGGTGCTCGTCGACGCGGATAGCGAACTGCTGCGCCGTGATTGCGAGCGCGCCGTTGACGTCGCCGAGCGGGGCCTTGACGGCCTCGTACACCTCGGCGTCCAGGTCGAACGACGCGCCCTTGCCGGGCCCGGCGTCCTGGAGGTACGTCGTCGGGACGATGAGGCGGGCCTTCGCGAGGCGGATGTCCCGCATCAGCGACGACCACGTCTCGTCGAGGTTGTCCATCAGGCCCTCGACGCCGTCCAGGTCCGAGCGGCCGAGCGCGCGGCCGATCGGGTGGTCCCGCCACCGCCGCTGCGGTGTCTGGTTCGGCACGTACACGACGGCGAGGCCCGGGGTGCGGCCCGCGGCGAGCGCACCGTCCGCTGCGACGAGGTCGGCGAGCGGCGCCGTCGCCGGCTGCTCGACGAGCGGGACCCCGCGGCCGAGGTTGTCGCCGGTGCCCTCGTACAGGGCGTGGAAGACCAGCCCGAAGCCGGCCGGGTCGAGCTCGTGGCGCTCGAGGTGCCGCCACACGGTCCCGCCGTGGTGACCGACGACGTGCCAGAACGTGACAGCGACAAGGCGCCCCCACCGGAACTCGGGGAGCGCGGCGTCGGCGTCGACCGTCGTGACGAACGGGGCGTCGGCGAGCTGCGGGTCCCACGTGACCCGGTGGTACCGGCCACCGAGCGCGGCGCCGAGCTCCGCCCCGGCGGCGAGCGTGGTGGCGAGGGCGTCGTCGACGTACCCGGCCACGCGCGCGTTCGTCGCCGTGTCCTCGCTGTCGGTCGTGACGACGGGCGGTTCCGCGTACAGCAGGTCCGCCGACGCGCGGCACAGGTCCGCGGCGATCGGGACGTGGGTCTGGTCGCGGCGCTGCGCGAGCCCGTTGTCGGGTCGGCCCCACCAGAACCTGGCGAGGGACCCGACGACGCCGCCGGCGTACTGGGCCCGGCGTGTGGTGGACGCGCGGTCGTCGCGCTGCGCCGTCCGGTACGCCGCGGTGAGGCGGTCGGGGGTGCCGACGTACCAGGCGTCCCAGACGTCCTGCTGGGTGCGGATCGGGGCGAGGACCTTCGGGGGCCACGCGGTGCCGTTCTGGGGCAGCGGCATGCGGGCCTCCTCGGTGGTGTGGGACGCTCGGGCCGTGGACGGTGTGAGCTGGCTGTATCTGGTCGTGCTTCTCGTCGTGCCGATCGCCTACACCGTGTACATCCGGAGGCGCGACAACCCGGAGCTTCGGAAGCGTCGCCGCGGTCGGTAGCCGGTCAGTCGGTCGTGTCGGCGCCGGGCGCGTCGTCCATCGCGGGTGCGACGGGGACGGCGGAACGCCAGTCGTGGCGGGTCGTGTAGATCGCGTACCGCAGGGCGTCGACCTCGTCGTCGTCGGCCTTCACCGGCGCCGTCTCACCACGCGCGGTGGCCTTGTCGTCCCACACGTACCCGGTGATCCGTTCGATCAGACGAGGGCACGTCGCCGACACGACGAGCTTGTCGACGGCGAGCAGCGACGCGATGAGCTGGATGCCGGGCAGGACGGCTTTGTGGGCGTTGCGGACGCCGGGGACGCCGTCGTGGAACAGCTGGTGCCGGAACGACGCCGCGGCGGAGTCGACGGCGACCCACTCGGGTCGCTGCCACGCGTCGTGCGGCCGGGCGGCGAGCCAAGTGCGCAGCGAGGTGGCGTGCTCGCCGATCGTCGCGTGCCCCGGCGCCCACTCGTCGAGGACGTACAGCCGGTCCCCGGTCGCGCCGTCGCGCGTGTCGGGCCCGACGCCGAGGAGGTAGCCGCGGGTCGCGTGCTGGTCGCCGTAGTCCACGCCGAGCGCGAGCACCCGGTCCATCGTGGGGAGCGCGTCGGGGTCGATGACGTGGCGGGCTGGGTCCCACTGCTCGTAGACGGCGCCGGCGGCCTGGACCCACTCGCCGAGGATGAACCGGCGGTACCAGAGGCCCACGTACTCGCGCTGCACCTGCTCGACGTAAGCGGGGTCGAGGTGCGTGTTGTCGGTGAGGCGGAACCGGTGGACCTGGTAGCCGAGCTCGGCGGCGCGGTCGATGACCTGCCGCTTGAGCCAGTGCGCGGGCCCGTCGGGGTTCGTCGTCGCGAACAGCTGCGCTCCGGGCACGGACATGCGGCCGAGGAGCTGCGTCCAGAACGCCTCGCTGACGAGGGTCGACTCGTCGACGTACGCGCCGGCCACGGTCAGGCCACGCAGCACGGCCTCGGAGCGGGCGTCAGACGCGCCGAGGACGTGAACCGTCCGCCCGAGGATGACGCCAGTCGGTGCGCCCGCGGTGTACGCGACGTGCCGTGCCAGGGTGCCGAACAGGGACGGGTCCTTGAGGGGGCCGAAGACGTTGCGGGCGATGGACTCGCGGGTGCGGCCGACGACGACGAGCTCACCACCGCGCGGGGCCTTCGCGACGAACAGCAGCCAGCGCAGCAGCGACGCGATCGTCTTCCCTGACCGGATGCTCCCAGTCCACTGGACGACGCGGGCGTCCGCGTGGGCGATAGAGCGGATCTGCGCGGGGAGAGCTGCTGGCGGACGGCGGCGACGACGGCCGGCGTCGCGGTCGCGACGGGCGTCATGGTGCACCATCCTGGTCGGCGGCGGCAGTGATCGCGTTCGCGATGCCGTCGAGCATCGACAGGGCGTCGACGATCCCGCCGTCCGCGTCGTGCACGGCGATCTTCAGCGACCGGTCGATCGCGGCCCCGGCGGCCTGGACGAGCTTCAGCTTGTCCGAGGGGATCGGCTCCGGGGCTTCCTTCTCGTCGTAGTCGTGGTCCTTGCCGCCCCAGTCCCAGTACAGGTGCGGCCTCCACAGCTGGGACCGCAGGCGTTCGGCGTCCTCGAGGAGCGCGAGCTCGAGCGCCGCGCGCCGGCCGCGGGCGTCGGTGACGTTCGCGGTCGTCGCGGCGAGGGTCGCGGTGCGGTCGACGAGGATCCCGAGGTGCTGCATGCGGCGCCCGACGGCGGTCTTGGACCGGTCGAGCTCGGCGGCCATGTCGCGGACGGAGTGGCCGGCGGCGGCGAGGTCGCGCAGGTGTTGGTCGTCGGCGGCGGTCCAGGGGCGGGCAGCGGGCATCGCTCGTCACCTGCCTGGGCTGGTCTCACCGCGCCGGGCGGGCTGTTGACGTCGCGCGGACATGGGGCGACCCCGGAGCTGGTGGGCTCGACGGGGGTCGTGTGGGTGTGTTCGGGCATGCCGAACGCACGCCCAGTATGCGGGCCTGTGGATAAGGGGTCAAGGCGCAGGTCAGTCCGGCGTGTCGTCGCTCGGCACGCCGTGCTCGTCGACGCGCTGCAGCCCGCCGTTCTCGAAGCGGCGCCACCACCGACCGGCCACATCGCGGAACGTCATAACGGCACGAGCGCGCCCGTCAGCTTCGAGCACGCGCTCGGGTGCGACGTAGGCCATGGGGGCGCCAGGTGGGAGGACGGCACAGTGCGTGACCTCGATCCAACGATTCGTGCTGTCGGTGACGAGGCCGACCTCGACGTCGAACACGGTCTGCTCCGAGCCGTTGAAGACGACTGCGGCGTCCACTGACGTCATGAACGTCGAGCCCAGCCGAGGGCCGACCTCGCGTTGCTGGACCTCATGCCAGGCGATGACCCTGAGCGCCTGCGCCTGGCGCGCAGCCGTGTCGCTTGCAATCTGCTCGGCGACGCGGACCTCGCGCGCCCGCTCGCGGTCATCGCGCGTGACCCACCAGCGAACGAGTGCGACGACGCTGGACGCGGCGACGATGACGAGCGCGCCGAACGATCCGATGGACGAGAGCACGTCCCACGTCGTGGTGGTGTCCTGCATGGGCCGGAGCGTACCGGCCGCCGCCCACCTCACGCCGCGGTGGCCGCGCTCCGGTGCGCGAGCACGGCGAGCCACGTCCCCGCGTCCCATCGCAGGGGCTGTCCGTCGTCGTCGCGGCAGGTGCGGCACAAGACATCGGCGGCGTCGCCGGCGTACTGCCATCCGGGCGCGAGGTACAGGCGCCGATTGCAGTCAGGGCACGGCGGGAGCGCCGAGGGTGCGGGCGTCCAGGGCTGCTCGTCGTCGTGGGCTTCGTCGAGGAGCGCGCGGCAGCGACGCGCCCAGGCGGTGAGGTCGTGGGCGGCGTCGCGGACCGGGGGCCGGCCGCCGTGCCCTGACGCGATGGCGTGGTCGACGAGCACGGGCAGGCGCCCGATGGCGTCGAGGGTCTGGCGGTCGCCGTCGGGCCGGAACCGCGCCTGCTGGAACAGGAGCAGCGTGAGCGTGGACTCGTGGCGGCGGACGGCCGCGGCGATGTCGAGGGCGAGGTTCGCGGCGGGCCCGTTCCAGGGGATGCGGTGGATGTCGGCGCGCCCGCCGAGCTGCGACTCCGCGACGGTGTTCGAGGCGTGGGGGATGAGGGCGTTGACGCGGCGGAGGAGGCCGTGGGGTGCGGCGGTGAGGGTGCGGGCGGTGGTGTAGAGCTCGTCGACAGCGATCACGGTTCCTCCTGCTCGTGGATTCCATCCTTGACACGTGGCGTTCTCGGATGGAGCGTCTCGGCATGGGGCCGAAGAAGAAGAAGTGCGAGTCCTTCGCGATCTTCGAGAAGAACAACGCGCGAGCAAGCTTTCTGATCCAGGACTTCACGCTGGCTCGGAAGGCTGGGCGGCCGCAGGAGATCGAGCGCGCTCTGCTGCAGGGTGCAGTCGTCTTTTCGATCGGGGCGCTGGACAATTTTGTCCACGAACTGATCCTCGAAATTGTGCCCCGGTTCGGCGGAAACGGTGACGCGCTGCACGAGCCGCTTCGCAACATCGCGAGAGACGACCCGGCCCTCGCGCTCCGTGTTGCGCTGGCACCGACGCCTGAGCGTCGGCGTGAGGAGTTGCAAGCAGCGCTCGATAAGTGGCTGGAATCGAAGTCCTTCCACGGAGTCAGCGCGGTCGTCAACGGGCTGAAGTACTGCGGCGTTGACTTGTCGGAGGTGGGGTTGCCGACGAACTGGCGAGCGCGCGTCGAACACTTCACGGAGATGAGACACAAGATCGTGCATCGAGGGATGAGGCCGAGCCTGACCGTCGAGAACGCAACGGAGTGTGTCGATCTGATGGGTCGGCTCGCCGCCAACATCAACGACGAGGCTGTCAAGAAGTACCACCCGTAACTCGCGGCTTCGACGCAGCCAATGAATCTGCCAACGCGCGAAAACCGTGACATCGCCGCGATGTGAGCGAATCGTGACACCGACCATGGACCCATCGTCCACACTGCAGTCAACACACACGGGACGCCCATGGGACGTCCCGGCGACGACTCTGCTACTGGAAGCTCTGTGCCGCGGGGCGCTTGTAGAAGTAGAACGCGACCTCGTCGGCGCCACGCTCGGGGAACCACCTCTTGCCGAGCAGGTTCGGGAGCGGCTGGCCAGGCTCGGTGATGGTGAAGCCGTGGCGACGGTAGAACTTCTCGAGCTGGTCCGCCTGCAGGTCTGCGGTGACGACGCCGAACCATGCGCGGACGCCTGTGGAGGCGAGGCGAGTCTCGAGGTGGTGCACGAGCGCGCCGCCAATGCCGCGGCCGCGGGCGTTCGGCTCAACCGCCAGTAGGTCGAGTTCGCTGTGCTTGTCCAGCACGTTCGCGTAGGGTCCTCGGCTCCCCAGGATCGCGGAGCCGGCCGCGACTTGTGCACGGCACGAGAGTGCAGCGCCGAGGAGGTGACCGTCTTCGTCGCGGGCCTGAGCGATGACGGGGGCGTAGAGGTAGTCGTGCTCCGGCGCGGGCACGGCGTTGGGTGCGATGCCGTGAATCGCACTCGCGAAGAGCCGCTGGACGGCGGCGCGTTGAACGGTCGTGACTGCCTCGGTGATCTGCACGGCGTCACCGTATCGGTGAAGGTCACGTTCACGCAGCGAGCTCCTCGAGATCGGGCCACTGGCCGCCGTTCATGGCGGCGAGGTGCGTGGCGGGGACGTCGTCGATGGGGTGGCCGAGGTGGCGTGCGCCCATGGCGGCGAGGATGAGGGCGTCGGCTTCGTCGTTGCCGGTGATGTCGACGGTGGGGTGGCGGCGGATGACGGCGGCGAGCACCTGGTCCTTGCCGGCGTTGCCCTTGCCGGTGGCGTACTTCGCGCGGGTGGTGGGCGGGACGACGGCGACGGCGTCGACGTGCTGGACGATGCGGTCGATGACAAGCCACCACAGGCCGGCGCGTTCGGTGGCGTGCGGGGATCGTGCGGCGTAGGCGAGGCCTTCGATGACGACGAGGTCGGCGCCGTCGGTCCAGGAGGCGACGTTCGCGACGATGCGGCGGAGGCGGTTGTGGCGGCCGTGGAGGTCGTCGTGGTCGGGCTTGGTCTGGATGCGGTCGACAGCGGCGTGGCGGCCGGCGATGACGGCGACGCCGGTGGAGGTGAGGAGAGGTCGAGGCCGACGATCTTCACGCGTGCGCCTCCAGTGTCCCGTACCAGGCGGCGTCGTAGCCGAGTCTGCTCAGGATGTCGGCCCGTAGCGTGTCGGTCTCTCCGGGGAAGCTCGCGGAGCCGTCGGCGAAGGTGGTGGCGAGGGCGGCGAGCATGTTCGCGGTGCGCAGCTCGTGGGCGACGGCGAGGCTCGCTTCCGTCTGGGCCTCGGCGAGCAGGTACCGGGCGTGGTCCGGGTCGGCTGTGTAGGCGCGGTCCAGGCGGTCTCCGGCCCGGTCGGCGTGGCTGTTCGAAGGCAGGTTGGGCATGGGGTGCTCCTTGGGGTCAGTACGGCGGTTCGCCGTGCATGGGGTCGGCGGTGCGGGTGGTGCGGAGGCGCAGGGGTGCGCGTGAGAGGGGTGGGCGCCCGCAGACGTGGGCGGCGAGGACGACGACGTGGTCGGCGGGTGCGAGGCGGGCCAGGGGTGGGACGTGGGGTTCGTGGCGGGGTGTGAGCTCGTGGCGGCCGGCGAAGGTCCAGAGCTGCCAGGTGGGGGTGTCGAGGATGACGGCGGCGGCTTCGAGTTGTGGGGTGAGGGGGTGGGGGTCGCAGCGTGCGAGGCCGGCGCAGCGGGGTGCGTCGAGGCCGACGACGGTCCAGCGTGCGCAGCGGGGGCAGGGGCGTGGAAGGGCTCGTCCGGAGGCGAGGGTGGGTGTGGCGCCGTGGGTGGTGGTGAAGGCGGTGACCCAGGCGGGCTCGGAGGTCGCGGCGGCGTCGAGGTCGTCGGGTTCGAGGTCGAACAGGGCAGTCATGCTCGTTTCGCCGCCTCGATGAGGAGTGCGGCGACGTCGCGGTGCAGCTCGTTGCGGCGTACGGCGTTGCTGGGCGGCGTCGCGGCCAGGGTCGCGAGGAGGTACGACCAGGCGTACCCCATGAGCTCCTTGTCGGTGCTGGAGCTCGCGAGGCGGTCGGCCCAGAAAGGGTCAGGCACCGAGGCGGCCGGGTCGTTCATCGGGTTCCTCCGTCGTGGTGGTCGTGACGCGTGATGCGTGGGTTGGGTATGACGGCAACGCACGTACGTACGTGCGGGCGTAGGGCGTCATGTTGGAAAGTCGCGTCATCGCGTCACCACGCGTCATAACTGCAGGTCAGAGCGCGTGACGCGTGCTGTGGGTACGCGTCACGAACAGGCACGCACGCGTCACGATTCGTTGCCATGGGCTACCGCCACCCCTGCTGGTCGAGGCGCTCGTCGAGGGTCGGTGACGCGTCCCGTGACGCGTCGGGGCCGTCGTCCTCGATGTCGTTGAGGCGGATGCCGGCGAGGTATCGGGCCGAGTTCGACCGCTCGGTGCGGATCCCGTACTTCGACCGCAGCGCGACGGTGAACGTCTTCGGGGACATGGGGGTTGCGCCGGCGTCGGTGCACCACCGCTCGTACGCGGTGCGCAGCTGCGCGGACCGCACGCGCAGGTCCTGCCGGTTCGGGTCGCCGGTGACGCAGCAGTCGGTGACGAACCCGGCGACGGTGTCCTGTTCGGTCTCGTACGCCTTCGTGGCTGCGGTGACGGCGTCGGGGGCGGCGAGGCCGCGGGCGAAGTAGTCGGCTGCGCCGCGGATCGCCCACGCGAGGATCGCGGGGCCCTCGTCGGCGATGAGGCGTTCCTCGAGGTCCTTGACGCGGGCGCCCTCGGGGACGGTGTGCACGAAGGGGACCATGACGACGCGCCGCCAGAACGCGAGCCCGCCGACCCGGACCTCCGGTTCGTGGTTGGACAGGACCCACAGGGTGTGGGTGGGCGTGAAGTCGAAGAGGTCCTCGCGCATGAACCGGGCGGAGATCGTGTCCTTGCCGGTCAGGGACTTGATGCGGGCCTCGTCGAACGTCTGGCCCTCGTTGATCTCGGAGGTGACGGTGAGGCGCTGTCCTTGCAGTCGGGCGAGCTCGGTGGGGTGCCCGTGGTTGCGGGTCGCGAGGAGCATCTCGGCGGGCGCTTGGCCGGAGTACCCGTCGGCGCCGAGGCCGACGATGTGCTGCAGGGTCGACATGAACGTCGACTTGCCGTTGGCGCCGGACCCGTGGGCGAAGAAGAAGACCTGGTCGAGGACGGCGCCGACGAGGGACATGCCGACGGCGCGCTGGACGAAGGCGATCATGTCGGGGTCGCCGGCGAACGTGTCGGCGAGGAACCGGTCCCACAGGGGTGGGACGCGTCGAAGTCGGGCGCGACGGTGGTGGTGCGGGTGTGCAGGGCCGCGGGGTCGGGTTGGGACAGTGTCCCGGTGCGCAGGTCGACGATGCCGGCGGGGGTGTTGAGCTCGTAGGGGCGAGCGTCGAGCTCCTTCGCGGCGACGACGATGCGCTGGTCGGATTGGGCGAGTCGCAGGACGTCGGTGACGCCGCGGGCGCTGAGGGCTTTCTTGCGGTAGGTCTCCCAGCCTTCGCCTCCGGGGAGGCGGCGGACGAGGGTGCGGGCGTGTTCGCGGACGAGCTCGCGGTCGTCGACGGACCAGTGGTGGCCGGTCCATGTGAGCCATCGTCCGCGGCCGGTGGCGTAGCGGACGGTGTCGGCGTGGGCGTCGACGAACAGGAGGGCGGTGTTGTCCTGGTCGGGGGTCGCGACGCGGTCGGCGACCTGCTCGGGGGCGGGCTCGTCGACGACGTGGAGCTGCGGGCGCGGCGCGGGCGGGACGGGGAGCGCGCCGTCGGCGGTGGGGGCGATGAGGCCGGCGAGGTCGTCGGCGGTCGGGTGGTCGGGCACGGGGCGCAGAGCGGTGGCGCGCTGCCCGAATCCGGCGGCGGCGAGGGCCTTGGCGGCGGCGGTGTGGTCGCCGCCGTGCTCGAGGACGGCGAGCGCGCCGAGCTTCGTGTACGGCACCTCGGGGGCGAAGTCGGTGGACGAGGTGAAGACGTAGAGGCGGTCGCGGTCGTCGGCGTGCCCGGTGGTCGCGCTGATGCCTTGCCCGCGGTCCTTGCCGGGGCGGAGCCAGTAGCGGGTGCGGCCGCGGGCGGAGACGAGGGTCCAGCCGTGGGGGTGAGGATGTCGGCCCAGTCGGTGCGGTTCTCGTAGTCGTCGCCGGGTGTGACGCCCTGGGTGGGGTCGTGCGGGGCGACGGGCGTCGACGTGGTGGCGTGCTCGGGCTGCTCGTCGAGGGTGCGCAGGATCGCGCAGAACGCGTCGAGCTCCTCGGGGGTGAGGACGGCAGCGTCTGCAGGACCGCCGGCGAGCCGCACCCACGGGCGCCCGGATGCGTGGTGGCGTGACGGGGCGACGACGACCTGGCCGCCTTCGCCGCGGGTCTCGGCGAGGACGAGGCCGTCGGCGGCCCGCGCGAGCTTCTGGTTGCCGAGGACGGGCTGGTGGGAGTCGGTGCGGACGTGGAAGTGGACGCCGCCGGACGGGGAGTGCTCGAGCCACCCGGAGGTGACGCGGGCCCACAGGTCGCCGAGGCCGGTGTCGGTGGCGAGCTGCGCGAGGTCGGGGAGGTGGTGGGCGGCGCGGCCCTCGATCTCGATCATGACGGCGTTGCCGGAGACGTGGCCTTGGACGACGCCGAGGTCGTAGCCGGGGTGGGTGAACCAGGCGCGAACCCGGGAGTCGTCGGGGCGCTGGTCGGTGTACTGCTTCCAGGCGGTGAGGGCGGGGGCCTTGGTGCCGTCGTCGCGGATGGGGATGACGGAGTAGCCGGCGTCCAGCAGCTCGAGGGCGGCGGTGAGGACGTCGTTGGTCACTGGGGCTCCTGGTCGTCTTCGGTGAGGCGGTCGATGCGGTCGTCGTCGAGTTCGTTGTCGGGCGGGTCGGGGTGCTCGGTCTCCCAGAGGTCGTGGGCGCGCCAGAAGGTGGTGTGTGCGGCGGCCGCGAGCGTCGTCATCGCGCGTTCCGGAGGCTCTTCGTCGCGACGGCGATGGCGCCAGCCGACCGGTGCAGGATCGACGCCGCGTTCCGGTTGACGTCGGCCCGCGCCGCGTCGTCGATCGGAAGGAGCCACCACGTCGACGACTCGGGCCCGGCAGACCACACCGACCAGCGACCGCGAAGACCGTCGACGGCGAGCACGTTGCCGGGTCGGACGTCGCCGGAGCGGAACGGCTGGGGGAGCTTGGTGTCGGTCATGTCGTCCTCCCGGGACGTCGAAGGTGTTGGAGGTGCTGGTGGTCCCCGCGCCCCGGATCGAACGGGCTGGGGCGCGCCGGTTGCGCGCGCGGGGTGCCGCGGTCAGGCGGCGGTGCGCAGGAGCGCGATGACGGACGCGTCGAGGCCGGTGGCGCCGGCGATCGTGGCGTCGTCGAGGCCGAGCGCGACGAGCTGCCGCGCCTTCTCCCCGGCGTCGGAGCCCGACGGCGCGGGGGCGGGCGGCGCTGCCTGGACCGGCGTCGTCGTCGGGGCCGGGGTGGTGCCGAGGAAGTCGCCCGACTGGGCCGCCTTGTCCGGGGCGGCGTACTGGGCCTCCCAGAGCTTGCGGTCGGAGTACCCGCGGGTCTTCGACGGCTCCGTCCCGACGAACGAGACGGTGAGGGTGCCCCCGACCTCGAGGCCCTTGGCGCCGGACTTCTGCACGGCGGCGCGGACGGCGTCGTGCACGGACTTCGACCCGGGCGCCTTGGAGCCCTTGACGTAGACGGCGCGCACGCCGTCGTCCTCGGGGTCGTCGCGCAGGTCGGTGGCGAGGGTGACGACGAGCTGCATGCGCGGGTCGCCGTTGTCCCAGGTGAGGAGGTTCCCGTCGAGGTCGGTCTGCTGGCGGACCTCGACGGACTGGACCTTGCCGGTCACGGTGTAGCCGACGGCGTCGTCGCGCCCGAAGGCGGACTTCGAGCCGGACCCCATGAGGAAGTCGTTGGTGTCGGTCATGGTGGTGCTCCTTGTGGTGTCGGTACTGCGGTGGGTTGGGGTCACCCGAGGAGGTCGGCGAACGCCTTCTCGGGAGCGTGGTGGCCGGGCGGGTTGAGCCCGGCGCCGTCGGGGAAGCGCGCGCAGTCGTAGCAGTGCCGCGCCCTGGGGAGGCTGGTGATCCACGCGTCGCGCTGCTCGACGCCCAGGGCGTCCTCGAGGGCGCGGAGGTTGTCGTGGAGGCGGTTGGCGCGGTCGAGGGCGGCGACGGCGCGGGCGCGGTCGTGGGGGCGTGCCACCAGATCGCGTCGTCGAGTCCGCGCACGCTGTTGCGGGGCAGGTAGACGATCGAGACGTGCTCGACGCGGATCCCGGCGTCGTTCCACCCCTTCGCGTAGAGGTCGGCCTGGACCCGGTAGACGGGCGAGGGTCCGACCTTGGCGGCGGTGAGGGTGGACGCGCCGACGAGCTTCCAGTCGATGGTCAGGCCGGCGGCGACGTCGAGAGCGTCGGTGGATCCCCAGATCTCCTGGCCGCCGATGTGGCCGACCATCGTCTTCTCCTCGACGAGGTACCGGCCCGGCCGCTGGTTGAGCCAGGCGTTCATCTCGCGGTCGAGGAGGACGCGCTCGAGGTTCTCGTGCATCGCGGTCCCGACGTACGGGAGCCACGCTGTGCTCGGGAGCTGCTCCCACTGCGCGAGCTTCGCGGCGAGGCAGTGGTCGCAGTCGGTGCCGATCTCCGAGGGCCCGATGATCTTCTGGTGGTTCCGCGGCTTGTTGGCGATCGCGTCCTCGACGAGCGTGCGCAGCTCGCGCAACGCGACGTCGGGGGCGGTGCCGGTGTGCAGGTACGCGTCGCGGTACTCGGTCGCGAGCGCGGACATGGCCGTCATGACTCGCCCCGCGTCAGCTCGATGACCAGCTGGGCGTACTCGGCGGCCGCGTGGGCGTTGTTCTGCGCGGCGATGCCGGCGAGGTGAGCGAGCGCTCGGCGCGTCTCGGCGCCACGTGCGGCGATCACGCGAGCACGCGTCTCGGCGTTCATCTCCCGGAGCTGCCCGACGCTGATCGGGGGCAGTGTGCTCATCGGTACGTGTCCTTCCTGGCGTCGTTGCGGGACAGCTGGGCCGCGATGTCGCGGCGCTTGTGGCGTTCGAGGTAGCGGTGCACCTGGCGGGGGAGCCACCCGAGGTCTGCGGCGACGGCGAGCGTCGTCGCACCGTCCGCGGCGGCGGCTTCGATGCGGGCGAGGCGGTGCCGGGCCCGCAGGACGGCCGTCACGGGACGACCCGGTCGTCGGACCAGGCGTAGGCGCGCATGCTCTTGTCCTGGTGCGGGCCGTCGTGCCCGGGCCGCCGGTCGCAGACCGCGATGTGGTAGATCGGGTGGCCGGCCTGCGTCAGGTACGCGATCGAGTCCGTGATGCGCTCGGCCCCGCACTGCACGGCGCCGCGGGCGCGAGCGCCGGCGCGGATCGTGGGAAGGCCCGCCTGCGACGACGGCGGGTGCACGGTGGGCTGCTCGTCGCCGGTCATGCTGCGACCGCCACGACGTGGACGCGCTCCGGCTTGGCGTTGCGCTTCACGCCGCCCCACACCCCGTACTGCTCCCGTGCGGCCTCCGCGCGCTCGGCGCACAGGGCCTTGACCGGGCACACCGCGCAGAACGCTGCCGCGCGGGCGACGTCCGACGGCGCCTCGGAGAACCACAGATCGGGGTCGAGGGACCTGCACACCGCCGACTCGACCCAGTCGCCGGCCAGGGCGCGGCGCGCCGCGACGTGCGGCTCGACGACCTTCGTCGCGATCGTCTTCGGCATGACGGGGATGACACCGCCGCCGGCGAGCTCGCGGCTGTAGCAGGCGCCGCACTTCCCGTGACCGGCGAGCTGCTTGGACCCGGCGGGCCACTCGTCGCGCGGCAGACCGCGGACGCGGAGCGGGACGCCGCACTCGGCGCAGGTCGTGGGCGCTGCGACGGCGGTCATCGGACCGTCACCGTGCGCGCGCCCGCGACCTGGAAGGGGCGCAGCTGGGCGGGGGACATGTGCTCCTTGACCGCGGCCGTGTCGATCGCGGCCCGGTAGAGCACCGGGTGCTGCGCCGGCCCGAACGCCTCGGCGAGCTTCTTCGTGTCCAGGCGCGCCGGGACGGTCACGATGACTTTGAGCTGCCCGGCCTGCGTCGTCCCGTCCGGGAGGAGCGCGCGGAGCTGGGTGTCGATCGCGGCGATCTCCTCGTCGATCGAGGTCTTCTCGTCGCGGAGCTTGGCCTTCCGGATCGCGAGCTGTTCGACGACGACGAGCTGGTCGTCGGTGAGGCCGTCCGACGTCGGGGTGGCGATGTCGTTGGTGGTCATGGTTGTGGGTCTCCGTTCAGGCGGCGAGGGCGTGGGTGGACAGCGGCTCGAAGGTGCGGAGCCGGGCGGCGAGGTCGTACCGGCCGAGGCGGTGCAGGGTCTTCTCGAGCGAGTTCGCGGAGCAGTACCCGAGGCGCTTCGCGGCGGCGGTGAGGCCGACGCCCCAGGACGCGAGGAACTCGGCGTCCTCGATGACGGCGGCGGCGCGCGGGGGACGGGCGGTCTTCATCGGGGCCTCCGGGTGTTGACGACGTGCAGGCGGACGAGGAGGCCGAAGCCCGCGGCGGCGAGCCCGACGGCCGTGAAGTGCGCGGCGGACAGGTTCCGCGCCGACAGGGCGAGGACGAGGCCGGCGGCGATGAGGCCGAACGCGGCGGCGGCGACGATCGCGACGCCGAGCGGGTTCGGGCCCGACGCGGGGCGGCGGGCGTGCCGGGGCGGACCGTCGGCCTGCTGGACGCGGGCGACGGCGGCGGCGGTCTGCTCGGCGAGGTGCGCGTCGAGGCGGTGGGCGCGGGCGGCGCGGAGGTCGAGGACCTCGGCAGGCGCGCGGTCGGCCGCGTGGGAGCTGAACTGCCAGCGCCCGCCCATCAGGCGGCCTGCTCGGTGAGCTCGTAGTCGATCGGCGCGTCGACCTCGGACGGGTCGGTGACGGCGAACCCGAAGTCGGTGCGGTCGAGGCGGTACCAGGTGTTGGTCTCGGGGTCCCACCACTCGCCGGTGATGGCGTTCGCGCCGGCGCGTCGCGCGCGGTCGGGGATGCTCAGCGTCGAGGTGACGGTGACGACGGTGTGCTTGGGGGAACCGCGGTGACGGCCTGGGACGGGCGGGCAGGTTTCGCCGTTGCGGGCGGCGAGCTTCGCGCGCTCTTCCTGGAACTGCAGCTTGCCGGTGAGGGGCCCGGGCTTCGCGTGTCGGGGGAGGTGCTGGGTGTTCATGGGACGATGTCTCCTGTTCGATCGATGAAGCCCGGTGTCTCGTGGTAGGGGTGCCGGGCTTCGTTGTGTTCTGCTTGGGTTCAGGCCGCGTCGGGTGCGGTCTGGGTCTGCTGGCCGCGCTGGGCGGCAATGAGCTGCTCGAGCTCTTCGATGGACGGCCCGCCGGCGACGTGGGCGCGGCGCGCAGCCTCCGCGACCGGCAGGGAGTCGCGGACACGCCGTCCCTCCGCGATGCACGCACCCGCCTTCGCGATCGCTTCGTCACGCGTCGTCACACCGCCACCTGACGAACGGAGCCGGCCGCGTTTGTCACTCGATGCGCGCGAGATCCGACATGGGCCTCGAAGAGGTCCTCCACGTCGCGGTCGAGGTACTTCGCAATCGTGCTGCCGAGATCTTGCGAGCAGCCGCGCATGGCGCCTGTCTCTAGGGCCGAGATTGCCGCCTGCGTGCAGCGCGCGAGCGCCGCGAGGTCGTACTGGGTGTATCCGGCTCGGAGCCTTGCGCGACGGATCGCACCGGGGTCCTTGACTCGCATCCACACCTCCCTGAGGAATCTGACTTTCGGTCGTCGGGTGACCATCGTGCCTCCGTTTGTCCCGGGTGACAAGTGGAGCCTGCCGCGCTTGTCACGCACTTGTCAAGAGGTGCGCACGAACTTGCAGGTCAGGCCGTAAGGTGGCGCTGTCACTTGTGTGTTCCCCTAGGGCCGAAGGTGGCATCAGCGAGAACAGCGCCGACAGGATCGGGACCGTGACCAAGAATCCACTCACGCTGAGGGACGTTGCGCTCAGGGCATCGGAGCGAGCTGGAGGGCTGCAAGGGCGAGCGCTCGATCGCGAAGCCAAACGGCGCGGCCTCACACTCTCGTACACGACGGTCGACAAGATCATCGCGGGCACCTACACCTCTCGGCCTACGCGCCGCACCCTCGAAGCGCTCGCCGAGCTTTCCGGCGTTCCGCTCGTCGAGGTCCTGCTGGCTGCCCGTGAACCGCTTCCGGTGCAGCCGCTCGCCGAACTCCTGCCGCCTGACGCGGATCTGCTCTCCGCCGACCAGCGTCGCGTGGTCGTTGACATCGTGCGGCAGTTCGCGCGGTCCAATCGTGAGCTCGACGAGGCGCGCCGCGATGCAGAGTCCTCCGCCGCGCTCGCCCCCGACGCGCTTGCGCTAGCGGCTCGCCCCGGAGTGCCGGCCGCCGCGCCTGACGCGACATCGGGGGAGGAGTCGCAGGACTCAGGCTCGGATGAGCCGTCGTGAGCGACAGCTCCAGGCGATAGATAGGGGTAGCAGGTGTTCGGAGCACGAGTCTTCGAGTTCTGGGTGACGCGGGGACCATCGAAGCGCACGCGCCTCGATCTCGGCGAGCCGGGGAGCGCCAGTGCCTCTGCGGAAGACCTTCTGGTGGCGTGCGGCGAGTCGCTGATGACGCGCGGGCTGGTCTCCGGGGTGCCGGATCTTCGCCGACCTGCCGAGTGGGAGGAGGACCCGCACCCTCCACGCGAGACTCCCCAACTGCGCTGTGACGACGTCCGCGCCGTTGGCCCGGGGCAGACGCTCTACAAGCTGAAGCACGGCTACCACGGCGAGTTCGACGAAGCGCTAGGCCGCGACGGCGCGGTCGACATCTCGCAGCGTGCCCCAGTCCACGAATACCGAGCCCTGCTGTTTGTCCCTGAGTCAGGACCCGAAGGGCGTCTCGTGGTTGAAACGATCGCGAGGACATGCCCCATCACGATGTTGGTTCGATGGTTGGGCTACGAAGGCTTTCGGCTCGATGCTGACAGGTGGCTGCGTCCCAAGGTCAACCAGGTTGCGGATCGTCGCCGGATCATGGAGCTCATCCGGAACGCCGAGAAGGTCACCGCAGAACTGCGGCAGTACCGGCCCAGCGAACCGGGGCGTCGAAGGTCTGTCGCCACCAAGCTGACGCACCACGTCGACGCGGACTACGAGCGTGAGGGTCTCCTTCGCGAGGCCCTCCGATGGGCGGAGGGTGGCGGTGACTCCGAGTACGTCGTCAGGATCGAATCTATCGCCGGCTACAGCCCAGAGGCTCTCGATGAGACTGGCCTCCGGTTCGACGATGCCGCTCTGGTTGTCGAGAATGACGAGGGCCGCAAGACGATCCGGCCCGATTCGATCCGCGCACTGTTCACGTACGAGTTCAGCGCGGATCTACCGCTCGACGACGACTCCTGGATCGCAAGTGCGCGCTCCCTCCTCAGTGGGACACTGTCAGAGGGCACCGATATAACCATCTGAACCAGGGAGCCGATCTGAGGAGCGTGACGCGATGCCTATGGGTCCGGCCGAGCTCTTCTTGCGACACTGGGAGGGACTGGCCGATCTCAGGAACCACCGGGGCGGAGCACCCGACTGGTGGTCCCGTGGGTTCCTCTACGGCATCCCGGTCGCACTGGCCGCAGTAGCGTTCTGGCGCCATTGGTCCGTAGCGACAGTTGCCGATGCCCTGATCGGGGGCTTCGCCCTCCTTGGCGGGGTCCTCATAGCGGTCTTCGCTCAGATTGCGGCCTGGAGAAGCCGCCTCGACGAACGGGCTGGCCGGCGCCCCGCGTCAGAGGCTCCAGCTCGGAGATCCGTCGACGCAGCGGCCGCTCACGCTCTCGTGGGTGTCATCGCTTGCTGCGCTGCGACCGCGGTCGCCGTCTTCGTCAAGGCTGGATTGGCGCCGACGCGCCTTTGGAACAGCCTCGCTGTCGGACTCGGCGCTTACGTGCTCCTCCTGGTTGTCCTCATCGTCAACACGGTCTTCGAGGGGTACGAAGCGAACGTGGATCCGGCGGTTCGTGAAGCTGATGACGAACTGCAGCGCCGCGAACCTCCGGAGCTAACGGTGCGCCACACCGCCTAGATTCGAACATGCGTTCGACAGTGGCCTCGGGCGGCGGTACGTTCACCTCGATGTTCCATCCCTGGCGTGCACTCGCGAACCGGCCCCACATCCGACTCCACTGGGCCGTCCTACCTGGACTCCTCGGCTTCACAGACGGCCGCACCATGATCGTTCTGCACCCGCACCAGACCCAGGTGCAGCGCCGCTGCACCCTCGCGCACGAGCTCGCACACGTCGACCTCGGCCACACGGACGGATGCCGGCGCCGTGACGAACAGGCAGCACGTGCGCTGGCCGCCCGGCGGCTCATCGACCTCGACGACCTCCTCGCCGCATGGAAGTGGGCGACGTCCGAGGCTGAGCTGGCTGACGAGCTGTGGGTCGACGTCGACACGCTCCGCGCCAGGATCGAACACCTCACCGACGACGAGAAGGGTCGCGTCGCCGCGATGATCCTCAACCAAGACGACCCCGCATGACGCGCTCACAGACTTCACCCGTTCGCACGGTTCGTCGCCTCGGCGCGGTACGGGATGATCCGTCCATGCCTCGTAAGTACGCTCTCGCAACCATCACTGTCGTCGCAGCTGGGACGCTCGCCGCGTGCTCGTCATCGGGCCCCAGTGCACCGCCCGTCACGGTGACGGCGACCGTCACTCAGACAGTCCAAGCCCAGCTCAAGCCGACCCCCACCGCTGAGGTCACACCGACCGCGGCTCCGACGAGCGCGCGAGGGAACGTGGAGAAGAAGGCCGGGGAGTGGGGCTGGGTGTCAGGTTCGAACGGGGACAATCTCGGGGACGCGGCATTCCAGATCCGGGTCACGAAGATCAAGGTCGACCCCACATGCGACGGCCAGTTCGCCACCAAGTCGAAAGCTGGCCACCTCGTCGCGCTCACGGTCGAAGCGCGCACGTCGAAGGAACTCGTGAAGGCGCTGTCGCTCACCGGAGGCACGGCTCTCGGTATCGGTCCAGCCACCTGGTCGCTCATCGGTTCAGACGGCTACAACCAGTCGAACCCCGCGACAGCAGCCGCGTTCGCATGCGCAGATGACTCCGAAGTGATCCCCACATCGATCGGCCCAGCACAGAAGGCGAAGGGCTTGGTCGTGCTCGACTCCAAGACCAAGCATGGGGTCGTCGTGTACAGCCTCAACGGCCAGGGCGACACGGGCTGGGAGTGGAAGTTCTGACCCGCCTATGACTCCTCGTGCTGGCCTCCGCCCCGTCCCCGACACGCCGCCGCGCGCGGTCCTCTACCTGCGCCAGTCGACCTACCGCGAGGAGTCGATCAGCCTCGAGCTGCAGGAGACCGCCGGACGCGACTACTGCGCCCGCCACGGATACGACGTCGTCGCCGTCGAAGCCGACCCCGGCATCTCCGGGCGCACCTGGAAGCGGCCCGCTGTTCAACGCGTCATGGACATGATCGAGACCCGCGCCGCCGACGTCGTCGTCCTGTGGCGCTGGTCCCGCCTGTCCCGCAACCGCAAGGACTGGGCCATCGCAGCCGACCGCGTCGACGTCGCCGGCGGCCGCATCGAATCCGCCACCGAACCCAACGACGGCACCGCCGCGGGCCGGTTCGCGCGCGGCGTCATGACCGAGCTCGCCGCGTTCGAGTCCGAACGCATCAGCGAGCAGTGGCAGGAGGTCCACGCCTCCCGCGTCGCCCGCGGCCTCCCACCCGGCGGGAAGCTCCCCTGGGGGTGGGCCTGGGCCGACGGCGCCGTCACCCCCGACCCCGACACGGCCCCGTACATCGAGCAGGCGTACCGCCGGTACCTCGCCGGCGCAGGGCACCGCGAGCTCGCAGCCTGGTTCAACGGCCTCGGCCTCAAGCCGATGCACGCCCCCGCGTGGCACGACACGACGATCGTGCAGTGCCTCGACTCGCCGATCCACGCCGGGTACGTCGTCTACCACGGCGAGCTCCACGACGGCGCGCACCAGGGCATCGTCGACGTCGAGACGTGGGAGGCGTACCGGGCCGAGCGTGAGGCGCGCGCGGCAGAGCGGCAGGTGAAGCGCCGGTACCTGCTGTCTGGGATCGCGCGGTGCGAGTGCGGGGCCGGGATGAACGGGTACCGCATCGCCCCGTCGGCGCGGAACCGGCAGCGTGAAGGGTTCCTCGGGTACCGGTGCGGGGACTTCGGCCGCGCCGAGGGACACGGGCCGCGCTGGTCGATCTCCTTGCGCCTCGTCGAGGACGCCGTGCTCGCGTGGCTGCGCGACGTCGCGGACGACGTCGAGAACACCGCGGCCCGGGCCGCCGTCGATCGGACGCGCGCCTCGAGGCGCAGCGCATCGCCCGCGAGATCACCGGCCTGGACCGCCAGCTCGCCGCCCTCACCGGGCACCTCGCCTCGGGGCTTGTGCCGGAGGCCGCGTACCGGGTGACGCGCGACGAGATCATGGAGCGCCGCGACCGGCTCACGTCCGGCCTCGCCGCGGCGGAGCGGCTGATCGTGCGCATGCCCGACGACCCGTCGAAGATCGCGCGCGAGGTCCTGGCGGACTGGGTGACGCTCCCGGTCGAGGCGAAGCGGTCCGCGCTGCGGGCTCTGATCGCGCGGGTCGAGGTGCGCTTCGAGGAGCGGCGCGCCGACGTCGTCCCGGTCTGGAGCACTCTGCGTCCCATCGGATAGCGGACGTCACGCGCGCTGAGATGGCGGTCAACATCCGCAAGCACGTCCTGCGCGCGTCGCACCTGGGCGACCTCGTCGCGCTGGGGTCCCTGACCGGGCAGGCGGCGTCGTTCCTCGACGCGACCGTGCGCGCCGGGCTCAACGTCCTCGTGTCGGGCGCGACGCAGGCCGGCAAGACGACGATGCTCAACGCGCTCGCCGGATCGGTGCCCGCGACGCAGCGGATCATCACCTGCGAGGAGGTCTTCGAGCTCCGGATCGCCGCGCGGGACCTCGTCGCGATGCAGTGCCGCCAGCCCAGCCTCGAGGGCACCGGCGAGATCACGCTCCGCCGTCTCGTCAAGGAGGCGCTGCGCATGCGCCCCGACCGCATCGTCATCGGCGAGGTCCGCGAGGCCGAGGCGTTCGACCTGCTGATCGCCTTGAACTCCGGCATCCCGGGCATGTGCACGCTGCACGCGAGC